>NZ_CAJNAT010000010.1 GCF_905220705.1 Paraburkholderia domus | reverse complement strand
TGGCATCCAGGTGCCGGAGAGCGAGAACAGCGAGTTCGAACGCTTTCTCGCGACGCTCGGGTATCCGTACTGGGAAGAGACGCAGAATCCTGTTTATCGCTTGTTCCTCGCTTGAACTTTCAGGACTGAAACGCGCAGATGGCTATTTCGCTTGTCGACAAATTGGTGGTGGCAATCTCGTCGCGCGCGCTGTTCGACTTCGAGGAAGAGAACCGCGTGTACGAGGACGGCGATCTGCAGGCGTACGAGGCGTTGCAGCGCGAGCGGCTGGCCGTGCCCGCCAAACCGGGCGTCGCGTTTCCGCTGATCCGCAAGCTGCTCGCGTTGAATGCAGGCGGTCACCGGGTCGAAGTCGTGATCCTGTCGCGCAGCGATCCGATTAGCGGATTGCGCGCATTTCATTCATGCAGGGAATATGGGCTGGCGATCGAACGTGGCGTGTTTACCCGTGGGCGCGCACCATTTGGCTATCTGAAGCCGTTGAACGCGTCGCTGTTCTTGTCCGCGAATCAGGAGGATGTGCGCGATGCATTGGCTGCGGGATTTCCGGCCGCGCGCGTCTTGCCCGAATCGGCGAAAATGGCGAGTAAGTATCCGGACGAAATCCGGATTGCCTTCGACGGCGACGCCGTGCTGTTTTCCGACGAAGCCGAGCGCGTGTTCCAGAAAGATGGCCTGCGAGCGTTCGTTGGCCATGAGATTCACAACAAGGATTTACCGCTCGCAGATGGGCCTTTGAAGCCGTTGCTCGAAGCGCTGCACCGGTTGCAGAAACTCGCGGACGAAGCCGCACCGATGCATATTCGTACGGCATTGGTAACGGCGCGCTCGGCTCCGGCACATGAGCGCGCGATCCGTACCTTGATGGCGTGGAACATCGAAATCGACGAAGCGATGTTCCTCGGCGGCCTCGACAAGAGCGCATTTTTGCGCGAGTTCGAGCCGGACTTTTTCTTCGACGACCAAATTGGCCATTGCGAATCGGCCCGCGTCGTGACGGCGACGGGGCACGTGCTGAGTGGCATCGTGAACGCATCATGACACCTGAACAGTCACCGCTGGGTAAGCCTTCCGCTTACACCGAACAATATGACGCTTCGCTGCTCTTTCCGATTGCCCGGAAGAATGCACGCGAAGCGATTGGGATCGGCGCGCAGTTGCCGTTTTTCGGCACGGACATCTGGAATGCTTACGAGCTTTCCTGGCTGAACGCGCGCGGCAAGCCGCAGATTGCGGTGGCGACTTTCTTTGTGCCGGCTGATTCGCCGAATATTGTCGAGTCGAAGTCGTTCAAGCTTTATCTGGGGTCGTTTGCGCAGACCGCGTTCGAGTCGATGGAAATTGTGCGTGACACGATCAAGCGCGATGTTTCCGCTTCGTGTGGCGCGACCGTTTCTGTTCATCTGGCTGCGCCGTATGAATTCGGCAAGCTGCAGATGGAAGAGTTTGAAGGCTTGTCGCTGGACCGGCTCGATCTGGACACGGATGTTTATCAGCCTGATGCTTCGTTGCTCAAGGCTGCGCTTGATGAAGCGCCTGTCGAAGAGACGTTGTTCTCTAACTTGCTGAAATCCAATTGTCCGGTGACCGGGCAGCCTGACTGGGGCAGCGTGCAAATTCATTACGTCGGGCCGCAGATCGATCATGCGGGTTTGCTGAGGTACATCATCTCCTATCGGAATCACACCGGGTTTCATGAGCAGTGTGTCGAGAGGATTTTTATCGATGTGATGAAGGCCTGTCGGCCGGTGAAGCTTGCTGTTTATGCGCGGTATACCCGCCGCGGCGGGCTGGATATTAATCCGTTCCGCACGAATTACAATTTGCCGATGCCGGATAATTTGCGGTTGGCGCGGCAATAAGGGGGAGGTTTTGCCTGCGGCGCTTGTTCTTCTGTATGCCTGCGGCGTTGGTCTTTTTCTGATTTTTTGCCTGCGCGGCGCTTGGTTCTGTGGGCCTGTGGTGTTGGCCTTTCCTTGTTTTGTTAGTGGTCTATTAGCGTTGCCCCTGTGCGGGGCGGCACTTACTTTCTTTGCCGCCGCCGCAAAGAAAGATAAGCAAAGAAAGCGGCTCACACCGCCAGCACATAAGCGGGTCCCCCGCGCAGTTGCGGTAGTGGTGCATCTGGAATCCGTGCCCTCGCACATTCAGCCCTGGTGACAAGGCAGTCATACTTCCGTCGGCGCTGCGCGCGCCGAAGCGCACTTCATAAAACCGTCCATTATGGTTTGCAGTCGCGCTTCATTCGGCACTTCGCCGAGGCAAAGCCGATGGTTCCCACCACGCGTAAACGAAGCCTCGGGTTTCCCATGCAGACCCATCCGCGACGCACGCAGTGCGGAGGGGGCGCTGATGAATCCTTTGTCACTCACGCTGAAGGTGCGAGGGCACGGATTCCAGATGCACCACTACCCCCTCCAAGCCAGGGGACCCACTTATGAGTTAGCGGTTTGAGCTGCTTTCTTTTGCCTACTTTTCTTTGCAGCAGGCAAAGAAAAGTAGGTGCCTGCCCCGCACAGGGGCGACGCTAATAGACCAATAACAAATCAAGGAAAGGCCAAAGCCGCAGGCATACAGACGAACAAGCGCCGAGCAGGCAAACAAATCAAGGAAAGGATCAACGCCGTAGGCATACAGACAAAAAAACCTAGCCACCGCCTACGGCGAACAAAAAAAACCGTCTAAGCCGAAGGCTTCTTATACGCAACGCAATCAACCTCAACCCGGCAATCGATCACCATCGACGAAACCACACAGGCCCGCGCTGGCGGATTCTCGCCAAAATACTCCCGAAACACCTTATTGAAAGAAGCAAAATCACGCGGATCATCGAGCCACACGCCACAGCGAACGACATGCTCCGCCCCATACCCGGCTTCTTTCAGGATAGCGAAAACATTCTGAATCGCCTTGTGCGATTGCTCAACGATCCCGCCGTTGATCACCTCACCGTTCTCCATCGGCGTCTGCCCGGAAACGAACAACCAGCCATCCGCTTCGACTGCCCGAGCAAAGGGCATATGTTGACCACCAGTACCCTTGCCACCTTCAACGCCATATCGCTTCATCATCCAACTCCTTAAAAAGTCCGGCACGCGCCAACAAATACGCATGCCGCATTGATCAGAAAACCAAATTCAAAACGCGCCGTGCGCATCACCCTTCGACGCCGCGCCGCGCGCCACAAAATGCCCTGCCCGCTCACCGGTCACCGCGCCGTCGCGGTAAGTCAACACACCGTTCACCCACACCGCATCGATCCCGTCCGCCGCCTGCTGCGGCTTCTCGAACGTCGCCGCATCGCGCACCCTGGCCGGGTCGAACAACACCAGATCCGCGTGATAACCGATATGCACCTCGCCCCGCTGCGCCAAGCCAAACCGGCGCGCCGACAAGCTGGTCATCTTGCGCACCGCCTCTTCGAGCGGCAGCAAACCGGCGTCACGGACGTAATGCCCAAGCACGCGAGGAAACGCGCCCCACAAGCGCGGATGCGGCAACGGATCGTTCGGCAAACCATCTGAGCCGACCATCGTCGCAGGATGCGACAGAATGCGCCGCACGTCCTCCTCGGACATGTTGTGATACACCGCACCCGCCGGCTGCAAACGCTTGCCCGCCTCCTGTTGCGTGACACCCCACTCCGCGGCAATTTCCTTGATCAGCTTGCCCGCCATCTCGGGATGCGGCTCCGACCACGTAATCGTGATGTCGATGTCGCCCGTGACCTGCTTCAGATCGAGCGTCGACGAACTGCGGTTGTACGGATAGCAATCGCAGCCGATCGGCTGCAAACGGCCCGCGCCCTCGAGCGACTTCAGCACTTCTTCGCTGCGCCCCCAGTTCGACGGCCCCGCACACTTCAGATGCGAAATCACCACCGGCACATGCGCGTGACGGCCCACCCGATACGCTTCGTCCATTGCGTCGAGAATCGCGTCGAACTCGGTGCGCATGTGCGTCGTGTAAAGCGCGCCAGCGGCGGCGAGCGGTTCAGCCAGCGCCATCACTTCTTCGGTCGGCGCGGAGAACGCTGAGCCGTACGCGAGTCCCGAGCTCAAACCCAATGCGCCGTTCGACAACGCCTCTTCGAGCTGCGCCCGCATTCCGTCGATTTCCTCCGCGGTCGCCGCGCGGTCGAGCCGGTCCATCTGATTGCTGCGCAATGCCGTGTGTCCGATCAGCGCGCCGACATTCACCGCGGGACGCGCGGCGTTCACCGCCTCGACGTAGGCAGCGAAGGTCGGGTATTGAAACGCGTCGCGTTCGCCGAGCAGGTTCATGGGATCTGGCGGATCGCCCTTCAGCGACACCGGCGACGCACTGATCCCGCAATTGCCGACGATCACCGTCGTCACGCCCTGGGTGATCTTCGGCAGCATTTGCGGCGACTGGATCACGTGCGTGTCGTCATGTGTATGAACGTCGATGAAACCGGGCGCCAGCGCGCGGCCGTTGGCCTCGATCACCTCTTCAGCAAGCCAGTTCGACAGATTGCCGATCGCGGCAATGCGGCCGTCGCGGATCGCAACGTCGCGTTCGACCGGCGGTGCGCCCGTGCCGTCGTACAGTTGCGCGCCAACGATCAGCGTATCGGCGGCTTCGGGATGCGAATGCATGGATCAGTCTCCTAACGGTTGTCGATCGCCGCCACCACGGTGCGCGTCGAGCGCGTGCTTCATGCGGCGCAGCAATTCGCGGCTCTCGTCACCCTGACTGACGGCAAGTTCGGTGACGAGTACATCGAGCGCCATCATCATGGCGTAACGCGACGACGATGGCTTGTAAATGAAATCGGTTTCAAAGGCGACGATCGGGATCACCCAATCCGCCAGTTTGGCCAAAGGCGAAGCCGGCGCGGTCAGAGCGATCACCGTCGCGCCGTAGCTGCGCGCGATCTTGCAGTTCTCGACCATCTCAGGCACGCGCCCGGTGGTGGACAACGCGATCACCACGCACTCACGCGATACCGTGCTCGCCACCATGCGCTGCAACAAGCCGTCCTGATAGGTCGCAACCGGCCGGCCAAGGCGCACGAGCCTGAAGCGCATCTCGTCGGCCAATGCAGTCGAGCCACCGCCCATGCCGAACACATAGATCATTCGCGCGGCGCGCAACGCGGCCGCCGCTTCATCTAAAGGCGCCTGGCGCAGCAACTGGTGGTTATGGGCAAGCGCGGTCTGCAGTTCGTCGAACACGCGGGTGGCGATGGGCTCGGGCGCATCCGTGGGTCCGCCCGCTTGCAGGAAGCGCTGACCGACGGCGGCCGCCTGCGCGAGCCGCAGCTTCAACTCCCGTACGTCGCGGCAACCGACCGCCTTGGCAAAGCGCGTCACGGTCGCGACGCTCACTTCGGCCTGCTGCGCGAGCGCGCCAATGCTGGCACGCGATGCACCGGTCAGATCGTCGAGAATCAGTGCTGCAACCTTCCGTTCGGCCGAACGCAATTCCGGCGCGCACTCGGCGATGCGCGCGACGATGTCGAAAGCCAGCGGTTCGGCGGTTGAGTTCATTGCGGACTGTGGGGGTCTCGCGAAGGCTTACAAAACGCCTCCGGCAAGCCGTGGTATTAAATAACATTTCTTCAACCATCGTACTTTCGGTAACATAGTAAAGTCAACTTTGATTCAATTTAACTGGACGATGGAGCAGGGAGACATGAAAGTTACAAACTATCAGGGCGCAACGATTGATCCTTATAGCAAGGGCTTGGGCATGGTTCCGGGCACCAGTATCCAACTTACGGATGCCGCGCGCCTCGAGTGGAACCTGCTGAACGAAGACGTGAGCCTGCCCGCTGCGGTGCTGTACGCGGATCGTGTAGAACACAACTTGAAGTGGATGCAGGCGTTCGTCGCGGAATACGGCGTCAAGCTCGCGCCGCACGGCAAAACCACCATGGCGCCGCAGCTGTTTCGCCGTCAACTCGAAACGGGCGCATGGGGCATCACGCTCGCCACCGCGCATCAGGTGCGCTCGGCCTATCACGGCGGCGTTTCGCGGATCCTGATGGCCAACCAGCTGGTCGGCCGCCGCAACATGATGATGATCGCCGAGTTGCTGAGCGACCCTGATTTCGAGTTCTTCTGCCTCGTCGATTCGGTCGAGGGCGTCGAGCAACTGGGGCAGTTTTTCACCTCGGTGCGCAAGCCGCTACAGGTGCTGCTCGAGCTCGGCGTGCCGGGCGGCCGTACCGGCGTGCGCGACGAAGCACAGCGCAACGCGGTGCTCGAGGCAATCGCACGCTATCCGGATGTGTTGAAGCTGGCGGGCGTCGAATTGTATGAAGGCGTGCTGAAAGAAGAACATGAAGTGCGCGAGTTCCTGCAGAGCGCTGTCGCTGTGACGCGCGCGCTCGTCGAAGAAGGACGTTTTGCCCGCACGCCGGCCGTTTTGTCAGGCGCCGGCTCGGCCTGGTACGACGTGGTCGCGGAAGAATTCGTGAAGGCTTCGGAGACCGGCAAGGTCGAAGTCGTGCTGCGGCCCGGCTGCTATCTGACGCATGACGTCGGTGTCTACCGCAAGGCGCAAACAGATATCTTCGCGCGCAATCCGGTCGCAAAGAAAATGGGCGAAGGCCTGTTGCCGGCGCTGCAACTGTGGGCGTACGTGCAATCGATTCCGGAACCGGATCGCGCAATCATCGGTCTGGGCAAACGCGATTCCGCATTCGACGCGGGCATGCCTGAACCGTCGCGCCACTATCGTCCGGGCACCGAAGCGCCGCGCGATATCGCGGCCAGCGAAGGCTGGGAGATTTTTGGCTTGATGGACCAGCACGCGTATCTGCGGATTCCAGCGGGCGCCGATCTGAAGGTGGGCGACATGATCGCGTTCGACATCTCGCATCCGTGCCTGACGTTCGACAAATGGCGTCAGGTACTGGTGGTCGATCCGTCGTATCGCGTCACCGAAGTGATCGAAACGTTCTTCTGATCTTGACGCAAACGGCGCGCTTCGCGGTGAAGCGGCGCGCCGTTCGTGACACGTGTGACGTTCATGACCTCGGTTCAGGTCGTGTGATTCGCAGCGGCCGTGGCGCTAAATCGACGCTCGTTCGTCTGTGTGATCTAACGTGCCCGGGCCATGCCAGCCGCGTCTAGCGCTTGCAGAGGAGCGGCAGAGTCCGCGCTTGCAGCATTGGCGGATGCCGCCACTTCGCCGATCCGCACTTCCAGCATCATCAAAGCCCCCGACAGCGCGCTCAGCGCATCGTCGGGCAACGCCGCTATTGTGTCGTGCAAAAAAGCGTTGCGGGCAGGCAGGCTGGCTTCGATCGCCGACTGCCCCGCTTCGGTCAACCGCACATTGGTCACGCGGTTATCGCGCGTATCCATGCTGCGAGCAATCCAGCCCAAACCCTCAAGCGTTTTCAACTGCCGCGTGAGCGCGCCCGGATCGACGCGCAAGCGCTCGACCAGTCGCTTCTGCGACGACTCGCCGGCCTGCTCGTACAGCGCGAGCAGAATGCGCCAGCGCGGCAACGGATGGCCGACCTGGGCCTCGAACGCCGACATGAACGCCCTATAAGTGCGGCCGAATTGCTGCATGACGGCGACGCGATCCTGTTCTTCCATAATCTGTCAGTAAAAAGGGCAAGGCTAAAAAAAATCAATCCGCGTGAATCACCGGCTCGACCTTGCGCTGGAGCTTGATCGGCGGCACACGGCGGCTTTGCCACACGGACACCACGGCGATGATCGCCGCCAGTGCGAGACCCAGATGAATTGCTGAAACGAGCGCCTCGCGGGCGCTCTCGAGCAGCATCGCGCCATTGTGGCCCGCATGCGTCAACTGGCCGAGCAAGGTGGTTTGTGCGTCGCGATTGATCAGGATTTGCGGGTCGCCGAGATCGGAGAACCACTGCGACGCGTGATCGTTTTCCAGCGCGCTGCGCACGCCGCTCGCGTACATATGACTGATTAGCGTGCCGGTCAGCGCCGTGCCGATCATCCCGCCGATCATCCGCAGCGACTGCAGCAGCGCAGTGGCGATACCGAGGTGTTCGCGGCCGGCTGTCTGCTGCGCGAAGATCGTCAGATTCGGCATCACGAAACCGAGACCGAGGCCACCGGCCATCATGAACGACATTAACAGCCAATGCGGCATGGAGCGCGTCGCGACGACCACACCGAGGCACGCCAGCGCCACCAGCGCGAAGCCGATATGCAGCATCAGATTCGGATTGCGCACACGCGAGACAATACGTCCGTTGGCAATACTGCCGATCGTGATGAACACGACGAGCGGCGTAATGACGAGCCCCGCTTCGTTCGGCGACATCCCGAAGCCGCCCTGGAACAGCAACGGTGCGTAGAACAGCAACGAGAACATCGTGAAGCCGCCCAGCACGGCGAGCGTGAAGAGTGCAGCCAGACTGCGATTACGAAACATGTCGACGGGCAAAATCGCCGTCGGGCAGCGCTTTTCCCACTGCCACAACCCGTACGCCGAGGCGACGCTCAAGGCGAGCAGGGCGAAGGCGCTCAACGTGACACCGTGCTTCGGCAACAACTCGACAAACAACTGCAGCGAGCCAAGCGCCACCGCGATCAGCAGCGCGCCGGGCCAATCGAGCCGCATCTTGCCTTCGTGCTCGACGTGTCGCAGATGCGGCAGGAAGCGCCAGACGAAAAACAGCGATAGCAAGCCGACCGGCAGATTCACATAGAACACCGAGCGCCAGCCGTAGTACTGCGTGAGAAAGCCGCCGAGCGACGGCCCCACCGCGTTCGCAATACCGAATGCCGAACTCATCAGCACCTGCCAGCGCAGTCGCACGACCGAGTCGGGGAAGAGATCGGGGATGCACGCGAAGGCGGTGCCGACCAGCATGCCGCCGCCGATGCCCTGCAAGCCGCGCGCGAGCACGAGGAACAGCATGTTGTTGGCGGCGCCGCACAGCACCGAAGCCGCCGTGAACACGACGATCGATGCGATCACAAATGGCTTGCGCCCGTAGTAATCGCCGAGCCGGCCGAAGATCGGCACGGTAATCACGGAGGTCAGCAAATACGACGTGGCGACCCACGCATAAAGCTCAAAACCCTTCAGCTCCGAAACGATCGTGGGCAACGCGGTGCCGACCACCGTCTGGTCCAGTGCGACCAGCATCGAGACGAAGGAAATGCCGAGCATCGCCAGTAACGATTCACGGAAAGGTAAAACTTGCCCACTCGAGTGGTGGGCCGCGGTATGGACAGCCATTTTTGATAGAGCAACAGTTGACTCGTCAAACGATTGGGAATCATACCACGAGGTGATGCTCTAAGCTGGAACCCGCCGATGCGGTTCACCGCACCGGCAATCGACTGAAGAATGGACAACAACATGACGCCAGGGAGGCACATGGAGCCGGGTTCGCTCGCATCACAATCCTTATCGGACGAAGACCTGGGCGCGCTGCGACGCGCGAAACACGAACTGGAAAGCCCCGCGCTGGCGATGAAACTGGCCAGCATCGTCGGCTCGCCGCTCGAAAAGTTGCTCTCGCGCATGCCGGCTTTTGCAAACGAGAAGGTGACGGATGCGACAGAGCTGGCGTTGCGCAAGTGCCTCTCGATCGCGCTGCGCACGCTGGGGCGGCAGGCCGGCGCCTCGCCACTGATCGTGCCCGACAAGCCGAGCAACCTGCTGCACAAGTTCGCCGTGGCCACCACCGGCGCGGCCGGCGGCGCCTTCGGTCTGTTCGCGCTGCCCGTCGAGTTGCCGGTCACGACCACGCTGATGTTCCGCTCGATCTGCGACATCGCGCGCAGCGAGGGCGAGGATCTGACGTCGATCGACACGCAGTTGCAATGCCTGACAGTGCTCGGCATGGGCGGCACCTCGAAAGCCGACGAGGACGCCGACTTCGGCTACTTCATCATGCGCGGCGCGCTGGCGCAGGCGGTGTCGAAGGCTTCATCAGAAATCGCCACGAAAGGCTTCTCCGCGCATGGCTCCGCGGCATTGCTGCGTCTGCTCAACACGATTGCCGCGCGCTTTTCGGTGCAGGTGAGCGAGCAGATTGCCGCCAAGTCGATTCCGGCGATTGGCGCGGTGCTCGGCGCAATGGTCAATACGGTGTTCATCGACCACTTCCAGCAGGTCGCGCACGGCCACTTCACCGTGCGTCGATTGGAGCGGCGATACGGCCACGAAACGGTCGAGGCCGCCTATCAGGCGATGGACGTCACCCTGGATGGCTGAGCGGCCTTCGTCGCGCCGCTCGTCACACGCTGCACAAAAGCCGCGGCGCGGTCGAGCGCGCGGTTCGCTTCGGGAATGAACGGAGAGAACAGTGGCCAGACGTGCGGCATCTTCTTCCACACTTCGAATTCGCAGTCGACGCCCGCCGCACGCGCTTTGTCGGCAACGCGTTGCGAGTCGTCGAGCAATACCTCGGTGCTGCCCGCCATGATGAAGAGTGGCGGCAAGCCCTGCAGGTCGGCATAGAGCGGCGAAGCGTAGGGATGCGTGGCGGGCGTTTCGCCGAGATAGAGCCTGGCTGCGGGTCCAATGGCTGGACCGCTGAACATGGGGTCGAGGCCGTCGTTGGTGCGGATGGTGGCGCCGGTGGCGGCCAGATCGGTCCACGGCGAGAACAGCAGGCAGCCGGCAGGCAGCGGATCGCCGGCGTCGCGCAAGGCAATCAGCGTAGCAAGCGCAAGACCGCCGCCCGCGGAATCCCCCGCGATCACGATCGACTCGGGCGCCGTGCCGTCCGCGACCAGCTGACGGTAGGCTGCGGTCGCATCGTCGAGCGCGGCCGGAAAGCGGTGTTCCGGTGCGAGCCGATAGTCGACGGAAAAGATCGGTGCATTCGCACGCGTGGCCAGGCCGAATACGATGGAGCGATGCGTACGTGGCGAGCAGAAGTAATAACCGCCGCCGTGGCAATACAACACGATCGGGCCGCTCCGGGAAAGGGTTAGGTCGTCCGCGCGCTCGATCCACTCACCCCGCAGCGGCCGATCGTCCGGTCCATACGACTCGCGCAGACGCCAGCCGCCCGGCACACGCGGCGACCAGGCGCGCCCGCTTGTGAGTTCACGCGCTCTCTCGACATTGATACCCGGCTTGAGGGTTTGCGGTCGAAACTGCCTACGCAGATACCAGCACGCGAGTGCGCTTTGCCAGCTCATTGGGACACGCTCCTTCGATAGTGTCCCTTCATGGTACGTGCGTTCGCCACCGCGCCGGTGGATGACGGCTTCTAATCCTGACAAGGCGCCCGCGCCACCGCGCGCGACTTTCCTCTTGCCTAGTTCGCCGGCAAAACCTGCCCGCGAATCTCGCCCGTCGGATTCTGCTCGGTATGGACGTTGAAGTACCACTGCCCCGCCATCAGATCCGTCACCTGCTGTTCGGTGAGCGCCGTCGATCCTTTGATCGGGCTCGCGAGCGCATCCTTTGCGATCGGCACCTGGACCTTGGCGTTCTGCCCGACCGGCGCCGGACCGTGGAAGTGCGCGGCGCTTGCCGGGCCGCTCAGCCCTTCATAGGTGACCGTCCATTGCAGGGACCTGGTCGACGTATCGAACGTGGCGTTCAACATGCCGTGCCCGTGACTCACGCGCGGCGGCACTTCGCTCGAGGGCTCGAGATCGGCCTTCAACGCCACCGTATCCGCGAAGGCGACGCCCGACGCCAGCGCCCACACCACCACAGAAAAATTCAGTTTTCGAAGCGCAATCATGGTCTTCTCCGGACTTTGATGCACCGCCGCACCGACATTTCGGCCACGCGCAGAGCCACCACATACTAGTGCAAATCCGTCGAGCCCGTTTGCGCCAGCGCCCGACGACATCGCAGCACCTGGCGCTCGCACGCACCAACGAAAAAAGCACCGCGAGCGGTGCCTTTTTCTTCGTGTAGCAATGCTTTAGAAGCGGTGACGGATACCCGTCGTCACAACCACCTGGTTCTTGCCCGACGACGGCGCGTCGGTGCCGAACACCTGCGCGCCGACCGCGCCGATATGCGCGACGCCTTCAGCGTACAGGTCGGTGCGCCTCGACAGCGCATAGTCAGCCTGCAGGCCGAACTGATTCCAGTGGCTCGACCCGTTCGACGTACCCGGCGCGCGCTGCAACGCTTGCGTGTACGTGTAAGCCGCGCCGAATGCGAGCGCCGGCGTCAGGTTATAGCGCGCGTTGACTTCGTAGTTGTTGTAACGCACAGAGGCGTCGTTGTACGCGAAGTCGAAACGGCTTTGCGTGTAGACGAGGCCGACCGTTGCCGGGCCAAATGCATAGCTGCCCCCGGCACCCCACGTGCGCTGCCGTTGACGTTCGCCCGCCACACCAATGTTCGGCGCACCGTCCTGGATCGCGCCGTTCGCATTGCCGCCAAGACCTTGAGCCTGGAGGTAACCTACCGCCAGTTTCAGGCCACCATTCGAATAGCCCATGCCCGCGCTATAGGCGCGATTGTTCGCGAAGGCGCCTGCCTGATTCGAGAATCCGTACAGGCCGCTGAACGAGAAGCCGTCATAGTTTGCGCTCTGGTACTTCACCGAGTTGTTGATGCGCACGGACGCATTGGCGTTGTCGTTATCGCCACGGTGTGCGAAGTACGTGCCACCCCAGGTGCCGGTCGCCGTCAGCGGGCCGAGATAGTCGACAACGGAGTCGTACTGACGGCCCAGCGTAACCGTGCCGTAGTCGCTCGAAATACCCGCGAACGCCTGACGGCCGAAGCTGCGGCCACTTTGCGCGTTGGCGCCGTTGGCCACGCTAAAGCCGTTTTCCAAAGTGAAGATGGCCGCGTAACCACCGCCGAGATCTTCACGACCGCGCATGCCCCAGCGGCTGCCCGACAGATTGCCACTCGTCAGGTTGTATGCGGCGGAGTGTTTCGAAGCATCGCTAGCCGACACTTCGTTGTTCACATACGTGAAGCCAGCATCGACGATGCCATAAAGCGTCACGCTGCTTTGCGCATTGGCGGCGCTGGCGAACGTCGCGGAGACCGCCGCGAGAATCAGAATCTTTTTCATGTTGTTCCAGATAACGTGTGGTTATTGAGTCTTCGACTCGATTCATTTGCATAGCGCGATTGAAGGCTGGATAAGGGCTGCATCCCAGGATGCGTTCACCGCACACCAACTTGATCTGCAGAGCGGAGTTTAGGTGCCCAACTTTCAGGAACACCACGCGCGTTCGCACAAAAGATTTTTTGAATTAGTCGAAAACCCAGCCGGAGAATATCGGCGAACCCTGATCCACAAGGCGACCCATTTATCTTGTTATATATTTAGCTTTACTTATCTAATTAAAGCGTTGCGACTCCACAACATCGCCCAATCTGAATTCTCTCAGCAGCCATTCGGCAGGTTCTCGTGCCGAATATTTTTTGCAGCTATTACCATGCCCCCTCACACGTGCGTCGCCTTCCTGCATCTGGCAACTGCGGTAGCCAGCACGAGCCTCTCACGCGCTCAACCGAAGACTGCCCCACCCTGGCACTTCCCGCTCAAGCCCATTGTCACGATGAATCAGCTGCAGGCCATGCGCGTCTTTCTGAAAGTCGCCGAAAACGGTTCCTTCGGGCGCGCGGCAGCGAGTCTGGATATCTCCAATGCGGTGGTGACACGCTATGTCGCCCTGCTCGAAACGCACCTCGATACGCGACTCGTCAACCGAACCACACGCAGCCTGTCGCTAACCGAAGCGGGCCTCGCCTATGCCGACGGCTGCCGGCAACTCCTTGAACAACTGGAAGCGATGGAGTCCAGCGTCTCCCAGCGTGCGAACGACCCGTCCGGCACACTGAAACTGATGGCTGTCGCGTCGTTTTCACTGTTCGGACTGACACCGCTGCTGGAGCGTTATCGCTTGCAGTGCCCGCGGGTCAAATTGTCGGTGACACTGCTGCACCGGCCAGTGGATCTGATTGAACAGGGTTTCGACGTCGGCATCGTGGTCCCGGGGCAGGTCAGAGGCGGCACATTGATCAAGCGTGCGTTATTCAAGGTCCGCTCGGTGGCGGTTGCAACGCCAGCCTACCTCGCCGCGCGCGGCATGCCGGCCGCCCCTGCGCAACTTGCGGCGCACCCACTTCTGGCGCCGTCAACCAATGTTCACAGCGCGCAATGGTGTTTCGTCGACACCAACGGAATAGAAGAAACCGCCAACATGGAGGCCATTTACGCGGTCAACAACGCGGTAATGTTGCGCCAGGCGGCGCTCGCCGACATGGGTATTACCATCCTGCCGGAGAATCATGTTTCGGCGGACCTGATGAGCGGTGCGCTTGTGCAGGTGTTGCCGGACTACCGAATCAAAGGTGCCGACAAGGAAGTCTCGTTGGTGTATCCTGGACGCCGGCACGTGTCCGCCAAAACGCGCTCATTTGTCGAATTCACCGTCGACTATTTTCGAAACAGAGCCGGGCCGACGCTTTCATCGATATTTACAAACAGTTAATTGCGCAATTCGTAATGAATCTTTTACGCAGTCCCGGTTATGCTCCCGACTGCGAGAAGTGACTCCTTCATCGAGGGATGTCTCCAAATCTTTAACGCGGCTTCGGCCGCGTTTTTTTTCGCCCGCCCGATTCGCCGCCCGGGTTCACGCTCGAGGGCGCCAATGCGATCACCCGAGCAAGGCGCCGCAGCCTCGCTGCCGTGCGACAAAACGTCACGCAAGCAAAGCAGCCTGCTCCTCGATTCCATCCAGCATCGCATTGCACTTACTCGCCAACGCCAGCCCGTCACTGCGCAAGCGTTCCGGGGTCTTGACGGTGATGTCCCGGTGGTAGTCTTCCAAAGCGTTAAGCAGCGGCGGGTACTGCAACACGCTCGCCGCCCCCGCCACCCGATGATGCCACTCGCGCAGACGCTCGACCTCGACGCACTCGAGTAGCGGCGGCAATGCCTGCACGTCGTCGCGCACCGACGAAACGAACGAATCGAGCAATGCCTTAACAGTCGATTCGCTCCCCCATAACTGCGTCATGTGACCCAGGTCGACTGGGACGAATGGCTCGGGGCCGCCGCGCGCATCCGGCACGGAAACCGGCGGCGCGCTGACAGTTTCCGCAGGCGCAGCTTGCCATGCGCTGTCAGTACCGAACCAACGGCTCAGGTAGTCACGTAGCGTAGCAAGCCGCGTCGGCTTGACAAGGCAGTCATCCATGCCCGCGTCGCGACATAGCTTCAGGTCTTCTGGCGCGGTGTTCGCAGTAATACCCAGGATCGGCAGATGGTGCGCACCACCCTGCTCCTGCTCCCGGATGCTCCGTGCCAGTTCATAGCCGGATAGGTTCGGCATGTGGCAGTCTGTGATCAGACATCCATAGCTGGTTTGCTCGAGCGCGGCCAGTGCCTCGACACCGTCGTTCGTCACGTCGCAGGCAAAACCGAGCAAGGCCAGTTGATGACGGATCAACTCCTGATTGACCGGATGGTCTTCTGCAACCAGGATCAGTCGTCCGCTGGCAATAGCCCGTTCGCGGTCCGGCGGCACGGAAGCGCCTTCAGCCATGCGCGGCATGCCCGCAGAACGCGGCGCCACCGAAGGCAGCCCCGTCATCGCCGCGGCGCACGCCGCGCCGAGGCCGCGCCACGAGATCGGGTTGATACTGACGCGCACGTTGTTGTCGAGAATACGGTAGCCGGTCGGCTTCGGCTTCTCGGTCAGGCAGATGATCGGCGTACCGGGCCCGATGTTTGCAGGCAATACCACATCTTCACTCGCGAAAATCATATCCACACCTGCCATGGCGGCCGGATCGCCAAGCTCGGCCGCATCGGGCGACATGCGGCGCAACTCGAGTCCGAGAGCCTGGCCGAAATGCATCAGCGCCTGCGCGACCCGTGCGTCACCCGTCGCCACGACGCCGCGCTTGCCGCGCAAGCCGCTAACGGAGTAACTCAGCGATGCCACAGGCATGGTGAGGCGCACAGTCATGCGCGTGCCGACCCCTGGCTCGCTATGCAATTCAAGGGTGCCATTCATCAGATCGATCAGTTTGCGGCAGATTGTCAGGCCTAGACCGGTGCCGCCGAAGCGGCGTGTGGTCGACGATTCCGCCTGCACGAACGGTTCGAACAGCCGCGCCTGCACCTCCGGTGGAATACCGATGCCGGTGTCCCGGACGATCATCTCGATCGCTTGGCCGTCGCAGGTCTGGTCGACGACCGCAACCTGCACATCGACCTCGCCCTGCGGCGTAAACTTGATGGCGTTGCCAAGCAGATTGAACAGAATCTGCCGCAATCGCACGCTGTCACCACGAAGCGTAGCCGCAACTTCGGAGGCAATATCCACCCGTACCTTCAGCCCCTTTTCGTGGGCGCGGCCCGCGAGCAGACCGACGGCATTGTCGACCAGCTCGCGCATGTCGATGGGTTCGGCTTCGATAGTCAGCCGGCCCGCTTCGATCTTCGAATAGTCGAGCAGGTCGTCCAGAATCTGCAACAATGCACCCGCCGATTCATGGATCATGCTCAGCATTTCACCTTGATCCGCGTTGAGCGGCGTGCGCTCCAGCACTTCGACAAGCCCGAGCACGCCGTTCATCGGCGTACGGATTTCGTGACTCATCATCGCGACAAAGTCGTCTTTTGCGCGTGATGCGGCTTCGGCCACGTCGCGCGCTCGCGCGAGTTCCTCGGCCCGCGCGTGCTCGACACTCGCGTCCACCCAATAGCCGCTCCACACAACGCTTCCATCCTTCTCGCGGCGCGGCGCCAGTTCCGCACGTGCCCACTTGAGCTCATGCCCGACTCCGAAGCGAAACTCCATATTCACCGGCGTTTCGCAACGCGCCGATCGTTCCAGCTCGGCCAGCACGAAAGGCCGGTCCTCTTCGCACACGCGTCCGAAGTCGATCTCTTCGCGGCTAACCGACGAGGCACGGTCGCCACCCAGCAGATGACGCGTGTCGCCGCCAATATATGGAAAGGAATACGCGCCGTCCGCGGTGCGGTGCAGTTGAAATACGACGGCCGGCAATGAGCGCGTTACGTCGAAAAGGCGCCGCTCGGTTTCGCGCGCGAGCATTTCAGCACGCCGGATATCGGTAACGTCTACCATCGTTCCGAGCACACAGATCGGCTTGCCGTCGCCGCTGCGACAGATCCGTGTCCAGAACAGGCCGTGCCGAAGGTCGCCGGTACCACGTTCAAACTGGAGTTCAGCCTGTGCGGGTTCGCCGTCTGTCAGCATCTGGCGTATGAGCTCATCCAGAACGCGGCTGTTGGCTTCGCCCCAGGTCTGGACGTCCACGGCCGTGCGCCCGATCACCGCGTCACGACGTAAACCACACGCTTCTTCATACGCCCGGTTGATCGCGATGTAGCGTCCATTCAGATCTTTGGCGACGAGCGGATAGGGAACCATCTCCATCATGGTTTCCTGGAAGTTCAACTGTAGCGCCAGTTCGCGTTCGGTCTTTTTGCGCAGCCTGACTTCGCGTTGCAACAGCACATATGCGCGCAGCGTGACCAGCAATATGAGACCGATGCCGATCAGCAACGGCAAAAGGCGCACCGCGGTAACGCTCCATGTTCCCTGCTCTCCCGTACTGCCGGTCACCCACTTCTGACGGATGCGCTGTTTCTCAGCCAGCGGCATAGCCAGCAATGCGCGGTCGATCAGGCCGGCGAGTGGGCCCAGATCAGGGCGCACCGCGAAGCCGAGCGCGTCGGTTTCGCCGACCGTGCCGAGGATCTTGAGCACACCGGCGTAATGCTGCTTGAGCAGGACATCAACAGCGGCTACGTTGCCAACCAGTACGTCTGCCTGGCCGTTCTCGACCATCTTGAGAGCGTCGTCCAAACTGGGCGCGACAGCAATGTTGGCGGCCGGAATATTGTCGATCGCGAGCGGGATCGAGCCGGCGATATGCGACGAGACCACAATCCGCCGCGACGCGAAATCGTTGAGCGCGCGCGCGGCCGGTTCGTCTTCACGACCAACGATCACAAGCGGATAGCTTTCGTATGCACGGGTGTGCAGCGCACTCTTCAGACGTGGATCGTTGCTTGAGGAGGTGGCCAGAATCGCCAGATCGCCGTGCTGGAAGGCTTCGATTGTCGCGGGCCAGTCGGCTGTATGAGCGCGGTTGAACGCGACGCCCAGCGCACGGCTCAGATAGTCCAGATATTCGGCTGCTATGCCGGCAGGATGACCAGACTCATCGACATAGCTGAAAGGCGGCCACCCGCTATCGAAACCGACTTGCAACGGCGGTAGCGAACGGAGCCAGGCTTGCTCCTGCGGTGTCAGTACGAGGCGCCGCGCAGTAGACGCAGCTTGGGCGTCGAAGCTGCCGGATAGCCAGCGCACGCGGATCGCCGTGTCGTCGGCTGGATTCACTGATGCGAGCGCGCGATCGAGCTGGTCACGCAACGCCGCCCGGCTGCGTGGCACGGCAAAGCGCAAGTCGGCGAGTCTGCCGCGCTCCTCGAAAGCGACTTGCAGTCCGCGGAATTCCTCGGTGGCCAGCGCGTACTGAACGGCCGGAGTAAAACCGAGATAGGCATCGGCATCGCCCTGCGCGACCGCTTTGAGCGCCGCGTGCGTACTGGCGAAAGTTTCGAGCTGGGCGTGTGGAAAGCGCTCGCGTAACGAGCGTTCCAGCGCAAATCCTTTCTCTACCGCGAGGCGCGCACCGGCAAGCTGAGCGGCATTCGCATACGCATCGCCGTCGCGGCGGACCGCGACCGACGCCGACGCTCGAAAGTACGGCGCGGTGAAACTCAAGCAGCGCTCCCGCTCGGGCGTGCGAGCGAGGCTCATGACCAGATCGACGTTGCCGGCGCAGGCCGCGGCCAGCAGTTGCGGCATATCGGGAAACGCTTTGGACTGGATCACGACATTCGGCCCAACGAGCATGCGCAGATAGTCCGCGCTCAACCCGGTTGGCCGACCGTCCTGAAGCCCGTCGAACGGCAACCACCCGTTAGCCAGAACGCCGACGGTCAACGTGGCGGGAAAGGCGCCGACGACTGACACATGCGGCGGACTGGCGAACGGCTGGGCCACCGCCGATTGCATTTGCGCGATGACAAACGCGAACACTACAAGCAGGCACCGCGATACAAGTCGCACCATGCGCCCAACCGCGACAGCGCGTTGGAGTTTCATAGAGGGTCCCACGAATTGAAATCAGGCTGCGCTCACGCGACATCGCCCTGCCTGTGAGCGAGCGGCGAAGCATGCCGGCCGGACTTGCCACAGAGAAATGAAAACAGCGCGCCGGCCGCGACGCCGCCCAGCAACGGCGCAGCCCAGAACAGCCAAAGCTGGTCGAGTGCCCAGTCGCCGACGAACAACGCCTGACCGGTAGAACGAGCGGGATTGATCGAGCCGTTAGTAACCGGGATCGACACCATGTATACGATCACCAGACACGCGCCGGCAATCAGCGGTGCGATCGACCGCAACCGTCGCCGGCAAGCCACCATCAGACCTGCCATGACGAAAGCGAACGACAGTGCAAGTTCGACAACGAGCGCAGAATGAAGTTGATAGTCGGCCGGAGAATGGTCGCCGAAACCGTTCGCCGCGAATTCGCTCGCGGCCAGGTCGAAGCCGGGGCGGCCACTCGCCACGTAAGCGAGCAGCGCTGCGGCTGCGATGGCCCCGAGAATCTGGGCGGCAATGTAGGGCAGTAGATCCCGAACCGGGAAACGGTGCGCGGCCGTGAAGCCGATCGTTACAGCCGGGTTGAAGTGCGCGCCAGAGATGGCGCCAAAAGCGTAGCTCGCCGTGACAAGCGCGAGGCCGAATGCGAGTGACACCTCCAGCACGCCGTAGCCTTGCTGGATCGCGCCGGTGTTCAATACGATGCTGCCGCAGCCGATGAACACCACCCAGGCCGTCCCGACCCCTTCGACCAATAACCGCTTGCCTAGCGCTACCATCCCGCCTCCCAGTATTTGTACAAATGGCAGACGGCGTCGTACTCCAACCGCCAGACATCTGCCTGAATTTTCCAGGCTCGACACTGCTCAGCATGGCGAAATGACTGTTTTCGTCAGGAGCGCGGTGGAAATCGAGCCTCAGCTAATTCAGAACTATGAAGCGGCAATGTCATCAAACCAATCAGAAGACTCCTAAAGTCCTAAGAACTAACGAAAGAATCGAGGGTCAGTTCTCTCACACGACTGTCAGGTCAACCCTATCTGTCTCGCATAGTCGATCAGATCGTTTTCCGTCTCGAGACCGAGCTTACGCATCGCGCTACGCTTCTGCGTGCTGATGGTCTTGCCGCTGCGCTCCAGACGTATCGCGATTTCGCTGACGGTCAGACCCTGCACATAAAGCTGGAAGACCTCCCATTC
This sequence comes from Paraburkholderia domus, assembly GCF_905220705.1. Lineage (GTDB taxonomy): Bacteria > Pseudomonadota > Gammaproteobacteria > Burkholderiales > Burkholderiaceae > Paraburkholderia > Paraburkholderia domus. Next base: position 209,472 of record NZ_CAJNAT010000010.1, on the reverse strand, counting down.
GCGCGCGCTTAGTACGCCCGCGCGCGGTTGCAGCGGCGCTTCGGATGCATCTATCGCGACGCGCGCCTGATCCGATAAATAAACGCGGCCGCTAATCGCTGCCTCGATCGCTTCGATCAACGCCGTGGCGGTATCACGCTTGTCGACGATTCCGGCCACACCGAGATGCAACAGTCCGGAAAGCATGTGCGCATGGCAGATCATCGTCAGCACGACGACGCAGGGATGCGGCCGAACCCGGAACAGGCGACGCAGGAAAGATACGACGTTGCTGGCACCGTCAATGCCTGGCATGCCGATATCCGACACGACGACGTCGCATGCATGGGTGTCGAGCAATTCGGCCAGCGTTTGGGTATCGGGTGCCTCACCAACTATCTCGATGTGGTGTGCCGTTTGCAACAGGCGCATCACGCCAACACGAACGCAATCGTGATCGTCGGCCACGATGACGCGGATCTTTTGTGTCATTTTTTGTTGTCTTATCGACTGACACTCCCTGCACGCGACGTGCATCCCCGGGACGTGCCAAGTGCATCTTCTGGTCGCCACGCCACCGGACCGGCATGACGTCTCGTCGGCTCAGCGCCGGTTCCTCAGGCCATCTTCAGAGATCACGCCGTGCTCGACGGCGAAACGGAACAATTCCGAGTCGCTGTGCAGAGCGAGCTTGCGCATCGCGGTACATTTCTGAGCGCTGATTGTCTTGACACTGCGCCCCACGCGCGTAGCGATCTCCGTTACACCGAGCCCGGAAGCGTATAGCGTGAACACCTCCAGTTCGCGGCGCGACAACATTTGCCGGACAAAATCGAGCCGCTGCATGACCGTTGCGTCGGCAATCATCGATCGCACCGCTGGCCCAAGATAACACTCGTGAGCCAGCACCGTAACGACGGCCACGTGAATCAGATCGATCCGGTCGCGTTTGCTAATCAGCCCATCGGCACCGAGCGCGATGACCTTTTTAAGCGCGGCAGCTTCAGTTTCCATGGTGAGTACGACCAGTGGAACATCGGGATAGCGCAACTTGAGCTGCCTGACCGTTTCCAGTCCGTCGCCATAGAGGCCTCCTGGCATGTAGAGGTCCATGAGAACGAGGTCGCATGGAATACGATCGACCTCCTTGAAAAGTTCTGTGGCGTCGGCAGCCCGGCCAACGATTTGCATATTCGGATAGCCCACCATCAGATTCTCGATCGCCAGCAGAACCAGTGGATGATCGTCCGCGATGATGGCTCGAACAGGTGTGCTTGATTCAGCGTTGTCAATCATCGTCTTTTTCTCCCCCCTACCTAGATTCCCTGTCGCTCTCTCCGGAACAACTGGCCCTGCCGCGATCATTGAACATATTTCGGAGGATAAACATAAGATCGCTCTGAAATAGCTCAATGAGTTCGATCGATCAATTGATTAGGTATACGATTTAACTTTCATAAACTCCATGTGCGCGAATATAAGCAAAGAGACCGGGATCGTTGGCGACACCGAGTTTAGCCATTGCCTCGCGTTTTTGACGGGTAACGGTTCGACGATGACATCCGAGTGTCGCCGCGATTTCGGAGATCGATTGGCCACGTACGAACATTCTTATCACTTCCGCCTGTTTGCGGGACAAACGTAGAACCGGAGGCAGATCGCAGGCTTCATCCAGGGGCCGTGCAAGTGCTTCGACGATGGAATGGCCGACATAGACATCTCCCTTACAGCCCGCCTCGATCGCCTGCCAGAGCTCGTTCATTGCTTCCGTTTTGCTGAGCGTGCTGACTACGCCGTCTGACACGATGGCACGCAGGATCGCGGTATTCGTCAGAGCCGTCATCACGACAATGCGCAACAATGGCCAGCCAGATCGGATTCGCCTGACAAGATCCAGGCCGTCTCCAACTGCGCCGGATGCTTCAGGCATCGTCAGGTCGGTGACGAGCACGTCGCATGGCGTGCTCTGCAACAGTTCGAGCAAAGAATCAGGCGTAGCCGCTTCGCCGACAATGGTGACACCGGCATGCATTTCTAGTGCAGTCCGAACGCCAAGCAGAACGAAAGGATGATCGTCCGCCAGAATGACTCGAAGATTCACTATGATTTCTCTCGGTTGTTGTAAGCGTAGTCGGCGAATTTGCAGGATAAATCCCACTTGCTTCGCACTTTCTTTGACGGCATCCTGGCGTGTGAGGACGTGCCAAGGGTGGCCATAAAACCACCGCTACAACCGGGCGAAAATCGGAGCGTTCCGAAACCTGCCAATAATTTGAGAGCCCATCGTGAAACTATCAAAGCAGGAATGTGCAATTATGCGAATTGAATGCGCGGAAGTTTCTTTCTCGCTGTTTATTTCCGGCTAAAAAAGCAATGCAGCGATGAGAGCGCGTCCACCGCTCCCATCGCATGAAAATAACGAACAGGACCGGAAGCAGCACGCCGCCGGCCACGATTGCCCCATCATGTGGCATCACAAGCGCGTGCCGCCACCAGCTTGCCTGCGCAAGCCGCGCGCGGAAACACCGGCAGCGCGATCAATGCACACACGCTGGCTACTGCCCACACCATCGGCCATGAACCCACCGACAACAACGGCGGAATCGCGAGCGGCGTTAGGAACAGCGTGAGAAAGACGCAGGTGTTGCCGATCGCGAGTGCGGTACCTGAGCGGCTCGTCCCCGCGAGCGTCGCGAGTTCCGTGAAGGCGACGCCGTGCCACGCGGACGCGCTTACGCCGCCCAGCACGATCATCAGCGCGAACACCGCTGTCGTCGCCGCGTGGTGCGTGCCGGCCAAACCCGTCACCAAGGCGAGCGACGCGAACAGCACAGCGGTCAGCACACTGCAGGCGCGCATGTAAGCGCGTCGATTGCCACGGCGATCGGTCCACGCACCGCTCCAGACCCGCGCAATCGCGGCGCCCGTTTGCACAGCCGCCATCGTCACACTGATCGCCAGCACACCGGCGCGGCTGAAGTCGTGGAGGAAGACGGTCCCGAACGTCACAACCGCAAGCTGCGGCACGCACAATGCGCCGGCGCCGAGCGCCACACGCCAGATGCCAATATCGCGCAACGGTGAAACCTTCGCCGGCACCGCACCCGCAGCCGTCACGCCAGGAGCCGCGGCCACACCACTCCCCTCGGCATGCCGAGGTTCATGCAGCCAGCACCATGCGAACACCGCGGTAATCGCGCAGGCAAACGCCAGCGCGGTGTACGCGCTGGCGAACCCGAATCTCGAAGCGAGTACCGGCAAGATCAGCGCCCCCAGGCCACCGCCCGCCGGCACCGCGGTCTGCCGAATACTCATCGCGAGGCCTCGCTCACCTTCGCGAAACCAGGCCATCACCGCGCGGCCACTCGACCCGTTGACGCTGCCGCCGAGCAGGCCGACAAGCAGCAGGCCGAGCGCGAGCGTCGCCACGCCCGGCACATGCACTCCGGACGGCACTACGAACAATGCCAGCCCGGCTAGCGCCGCGGCAGTCGATAGAAGTCCGAGCAGCAGCACGCGCCGGTCGCCCCAGCGGTCGGTCAGGAGGCCCCATGGCAACTCGCTGACCGCAATGCCCAAACCGAGCATGCCGAGCACCAGCCCCAGCCCTTCGTTACCGAGGTGGTAGCCCGAACGTAAAAACACGGCCGTGGTCGGAATCCCAGAGAAAGCGGCCGAAAAACTTGCGTTCGCCGCAAAGCCGACGCCCAGCACCTTCCATCGATGACTTGCTGCACGTGTACCCGAAACCCGTACGGCAGCAATCGATTCGTTTCCCATGACAACCTCTGCAATGAATGAATTGGAGGTATGCTACGGCTGGGTTAATCATCGGAAAAGCTGGAAATTCAGATGACTTCCATCGGAAATTACGAATCATGAGCCAACGCGGATTTGACCTGACACAGTTGCGCACCTTCGTCGCCGTCGCCGAATCGGGCAGCGTCTCGGCGGGTGCAGAGCGTGTGTTCCTGTCGCAGTCGTCGGTGAGCGAGCAGCTGAAGAAACTCGAGGAGCGCGCCGGCCAGCCGCTGTTCGTGCGCAGCAAGCAGGGTGTGACGGCCACGCCGGCCGGCAGCCGCCTGCTCGATCACGCGCGGCGCATCATCGCCATGAGCGAGGCGGCGTTCGAAGACCTGCACGGCCGCTCGCTCGACGGCGAACTGCGCATCGCCATCACCGACTACTATCGTCCACTCGACATCGCGCGCATTCTCAAGACGTTTTCGGAACAGCACCCGCGCCTGAAACTGCACGTCACCGTGCTGCCTAGTGCCGTGATCGACAGCAGCGCCGACGACGATGCATCGTTCGATATCGGCCTCTCATTGCGACTCGTTACCGGGAACACCAGGTCCAATAGCCGGCGCGTCGACGCGCAAAGCACGGTGGTGAGGCGGGAGAAACTACTGTGGGTCAGCTCGGCTGATGCCAGTCCGCGACCGGCCACGCCTTATCCGCTGGTATTGCTGCCGTCGAGCTGCCAGTTGCAGCGCTTTGTCGTGAAGCTTCTCGACGAGCACAAGGTGCCGTATCTGGTGTCGCATTCGGCGTCCGGCGTGGCCGGCCTGCAACTGGCGTTGAAGGCCGGGCTGGGCATTTCCTGCCTGAACGAATCGTCGATCGGTGGGGGCGTGGTGGCCTGTCCGCCGAGTGTCGGGTTGCCCGCACTGCCTGCCGTCGAGTTTCATCTCTTGCCGGGGCGAATCGGCGAAAGCGAACGCGTCAGCAATGCACGCACGGCGTTGATGCGCCTCTTTAGTTGACGTGCGCGGCATCGATGCGCGTACGGCGACTGATGAATCTCGGCAGAAACGTAGCGCAGCGCGTCGATCAAGCTCGACGATGCCGCCCGCGCTCAAACCAGGCCCAGAATAAATATTGAAGGTGCTCGATGCGGCACCTATGCTGTTCACGTGCGCTGCCGATTGGCCTGTCAGTTTTTATTGACGCACTGGATAAATTCCTGCAACCTGCTAACCATCTGCCGGACGCATCAAGCGTTATTACCGCAGCCCGAAAGCCGCCACCCACTGGCACACTCAGGCAGATCACCGTTTTATAAAGCAATTGCATCGTCGTATCGATTCAGCACTGCGCCTCCTTAATAAGTCAGCTTCGATTTGCTGTTCATGCAGTCGTTATAAAAGAAAAATTGGCAGGCTTGTCATGCATCGTTCATCGAATCCATGTTCGTGAGCAAGCGCGTAAGAAATTAATAGCGAAAACAACCGTTCCCCCGACGAGGCCTGGCGTGCATCGTAGAACTATCGGATTTTCGATCCTGTTGGTGTTTTACGTCATGTGGCGTGGCGCGGCGTTCGCAGCCACTGACGCGCCAGCCGCGATGCCCTCGGCTATGGACGAGCGCGTGCGCGCTTGCACCTCGTGTCATGGCGTGCAAGGCCAAGGCCTGAACAACGATTACTTCCCGCGTATCGCCGGCAAACCGGCCGACTATCTGTTCAATCAGCTGACCGCGTTCCGTGACGGTGGCCGCACCTATCCGCCGATGGGATATCTGCTCGCCTTTCTACCCGACGACTATCTGCGCAAGATCAGCCAGTACTTTGCCGACCTGCAACCGCCCTACCCCAATGCCGATCACACCGCCGTCGCACCGGCGGTGCTCGCAGCCGGACAACGGCTCGTCACCCAAGGCGACCCGGCGCGCAAGATCCCGGCGTGCATCGCGTGTCATGGAGCACGCATGACGGGGACGCAACCTGGCATCCCGGGCCTGCTCGGCCTGCATGCGAGCTACATCGCCGGACAGATGGGCACGTGGCGCTCTGGCACCCGTCACGCGCTTGCGCCGGACTGTATGCATTCGATCGCCGTCAAGCTGACCGACAAGGACATCACTGCGGTATCGAGCTGGCTCGCGCGGCAGCCGCGCCCCGCCGATCCGCGGCCCGCGCCGGCGTCCGCTGAGCGGCTGCCGCTCGCATGCGGGAGCCAACCGCAATGAGGCCGACCCTTCGATCGATTCGCCCTGTTTCGTATGCCATGACCAAGCGCCGTTGCACCGTTGTGTCGCTCGTATCCGGCTTGCTGATCGCCGGCTTGATCGTCGCCGGCAGCGCCGCGTTTCCCGGCGCGCCGCATACGTTGCTAATTGCTGAAGCACGCGCCGCCGAAGCCGTGCCTGCCGCCACGACTGCGACAACCACTGGCGACAAAGCCGACACCCGCCCCGACATCGTCAAACGTGGCGAGTATCTGGCGCGCGCCGGCGACTGCGTCGCCTGCCACACAGCGCCGCGCGGCAAACTGTTCGCTGGCGGCCTCGCAATGGAAACGCCGTTCGGCACGCTGTATTCGCCGAACATCACGCCGGACGCGCAGTACGGCATTGGTACATGGAGTGAGGACGCGTTCTTCAAAATGATGCGCACCGGCCGCACGCCGGACGGCACGTTGCTCTACCCCGCGATGCCGATCGCCCAATACACCAAGGTCACTCGTGAAGATTCGAACGCGATCTTCGCTTATCTGAAGTCGGTGACACCGGTACGCGAGCCAAACCACAAGCACACGCTGCGCTTCCCGTTCAACCAGCGCAAGCTGCTGTATGGCTGGCGCACACTTTATTTCCGTGAGGGCGAGTTCCAGCCGGACCCGACCAAGTCGGTCGAGTGGAATCGCGGCGCATATCTGGTCGACGGGCTCGGGCACTGCACGATGTGCCACACCAAGATCAACATGCTCGGTGGCTCGTCGCAAAGCGAGCAGTTCGCCGGCGGTCTGATTCCGGTGCAGAACTGGTATGCGCCGTCGCTCACGTCCGATAAGGACGGCGGTCTCGGCGACTGGAGCATCAAAGACATCGTCGACCTGCTGCAGGCGGGCATTTCCGATCGTGGCGCCGTGTACGGGCCGATGGGCGAAGTCACCTATCACAGCCTTCAGTACATGACAGAAGAAGACGTCAAGGCGATGGCGGTCTATCTCAAGACTCTACCGGACAAGAGCGGCCGCAAATCGGGGCCGTCCGCGCCGACCAACACCAACGTGTTCGCACTCGGCGAAAAGATCTACGCCGACAAGTGCGCGCTATGCCACGGGGCGAACGGCGAGGGCCAGTTGCAGCACTACCCGCCGCTCGCACGTAACCAGTCGATCGAAATGGACTCGGCGGTCAACCCGATCCGCATCGTGCTCAACGGTGGTTTTCCGCCCGGCACAACGCGCAATCCCGAACCGTATGGCATGCCGCCCTTCGGTCAGGAACTGAACGACACCGATGCCGCCGCCGTCGTCACTTATATCCGAACCGCGTGGGGCAACCACGGCCAGCCGGTGACGTCCCGCGAGGTCAACGAGTTGCGCAAGGCGCCGCTGCACTGAACCTGAACCGCTGCACCGGAGAATCTCCAGATGGAAGCGAACGATACCCACAGCGCGGCCCCACCTACGGATGAGGAAGTGGAACGCGTCGTCGCGGCCGGCCCGCATGGCGCAATCGCCGTGGCCGGTGTGGCCACGCTGATCGTCATGGCGATCTGGTTCGGCTTCTACTTTCTTGTCTTTCTGCCGCGCGGCGTCATCCACTGACTATGTCGACTGATTCCAATCACCAACCGGGCAGCGGCCACGAAGTCGCCTTACGCGCGGAACGCCGCTGGGCGGTTTTCGCCTCGGCGCTGATCGTTCTAATGCTCGCCGTCATCGTGTTCTCGGGCCTCCATTGGGCGATGATGCCGCCGTCGCGGGTCGAGACGATCGATCCTTCGCGCCTGCAACTGTCCGGTGAGTTCGTCGAAGACAACCTCGGCAGCGCGGTCGAGCCAGATGGCTCGGTGGTCGTGCGTTTCATCGCGCAGCAGTATTCGTTCACACCGCAATGTCTGCTGGTGCCCGCCGACACGCCGATCACGATCCGCACTACCAGTGCCGATGTCGTTCACGGCCTGCTCGTCACCGATACCAACATCAACACGATGGTCGTGCCCGGCTATGTCTCCACGCTGAACACACGCTTCGACAAAGCCGCCGATCACACCATGCCGTGTCACGAGTTCTGCGGCTTCGGCCACCAGACCATGTGGGCGCACGTCAAGGTAGTCGACAAGGCCACGTTCTTCGAGCAAGCCCGACAATCACGGAGACTCAGCTGTGTTTCACGCTAAGCGACTCGTTCTCGCGCATTTCTGGCTCGCCTTCATCGCGTTTCTGATCGCACTGCTGCTCGGTGCCTGGCAGATGCTGGTACGCAGCCCGCTGGTGCCGTGGATCGGCGACCCCGAGCTCTACTATCGATCGGTGACCGCGCATGGTTCGGTGATGGCATACGTGCTGCCCACCCTGGTATCGATGGGCTTCGGCTATGCGATTGTCGAACTCGCGCTCGCGCAGCGGCTCGTCGGTCTCAAATGGGCATGGGCCGCGTTCTTCATGCTGGCCGTCGGCGCCGTGATGGCGATGGTCCCGGTCGCGCTCGGCAAGGCCTCGGTGCTCTACACCTTCTATCCGCCGATGATCGGCAGTCCGTTCTATTACCTCGGTGTGGTGCTGGTGGTCGTCGGCTCATGGATCTGGGTTGCGCTGATGCACGTGAATCTGCGAGTCTGGAAGCGCGCCAATCCCGGCAAGCCCATCCCGCTCGCGATGTTCGCCAACGTGGCGGGCGCGTATCTGTGGGCGTGGACTGCGATCGGTGCGGCACTCGAAATCCTGTTCCAGATCTTGCCGGTTGCTTTCGGTTTAACGAACACGATCGACGCGGGTCTATCACGCATCCTGTTTTCGTGGACGCTGCATGCGATCGTCTATTTCTGGCTGATACCCGCTTACATCGCGTACTACACGCTGGTGCCGCGCGCGATCGGCGGACGGCTCTATAGCGATTCGATGGCGCGCGTGTCGTTCATTTTGTTCCTGGTATTCGCGATGCCGATCGGCATTCACCACCTGTTCGCCGATCCGCAGGTCGGCTCGGGCTTCAAGTTCCTGCATGCGGTGTTCACCGGCATGGTGTCGGTGCCGACGTTGCTTACGGTGTTCACCATCTGCGCGTCGGTGGAAATCGCTGGCAGGCTGCGCGGTGGCAAGGGCGCATTCGGCTGGTTGACTGCGCTGCCGTGGCAAAACCCCATGATGCTGGTGATCGCGTTTTCGTTCGTGATGCTGGGCCTCGGCGGTGCCGGCGGCCTGATCAACATGAGCTACCAGTTGAACTCGACGGTGCACAACACGCAGTGGGTGACCGGACACTTCCATCTGATTTTCGGCGGCGCGATCGTCATCATGTACTTCGCGATCGCGTACGAACTGTGGCCGCAACTGACCGGCCGCGCGATCGCGTCGGCGAAGCTGGTACGGACGCAATTGTGGCTGTGGTTCATCGGCATGATGGTGACGACGCTGCCGTGGCATTACGTCGGCTTGCTCGGCGCGCCGCGCCGCATGGCGTATTACGACTACAACATGCCGGGGATGGAATCGCAGGCGTTCTGGGTGGGCATGTCGGCGGTGGGCGGACTGATCCTGGTGGTGTCTGGCGTGCTGTTCATTTATATCCTCGCGAAGTCGCAATTCGGGCCGCAGGTGCAGCAGCAGAGTTTCCGCTTCGCGAGCGCGGTGCAGCCGGTGGAGCACGTGCCGGCCGCGCTCAATAGTTTCGGCTTGTGGGTGGCGTTGATGATCGGGCTGACGGTTGTCAACTACAGTGTGCCGATCGTTCAGTTGCTCAGATTGCCGCAGACGTCGGTGCCGGCAGTTGTCGTCGGAGCGCAGCGATGAGTCAGGAACGCGTCTTCAGCTTGCGCAACCCGTGGTTCACGGTGAGCCTGGGCGGCACGATTGCGATTGCCGTCGTGTCGATACTGATCGGCTTCATCTGGTTGCCTTCAGCCAATAGCGGATTTAGCGAGCGTGGCTTATGGGCGACGATTTGCAGCGCTGCGGGCGCGCCGTCGAGTTGGTACGGCGGCGCCAATATCTCCGGCCCGGCGCCGAGCGAAGTGGTGGTTCTGCCGCCTTTGCGGCGGGTGCGAGCCGACGCGGATTCGATTGGCCGCGGCGCGACGATTGCGACACAGAATTGCTCGATGTGTCATGGCGTGATGGGCACAGTGCAGGTGACGGCGCCCGCGTTGGCCGGGCAGTATGCCGACGTGGTCTATAAAGAGTTGCGCGACTATCAGAACGGTGTGCGGCAGAACGCGGTGATGCAGCCGATTATCGCGGCTCGCAGCGATCAGGATTTGCATGATCTGGCGGCTTATTATGCTTCCCTGTCTCGGGCGCCCGCTGCCGAGGTTTTGCCTTCTGGCGTGGGGCCGGATGCCAATGCTGTGAAGCTTGCGATGCAGGGCGATCCGCAGCGGAATATCGCGCCTTGTGCGGCTTGTCATGGGCAGTTGGATCGTAAGGGGGCGGCGCCCTGGCTTGGTGGGCAGTCTTCTGTTTATCTCGCTGCGCAGATGCGGGCGTTTGCTTCCGGTGCGCGGCATAACGATATCAATGAGCAGATGCGGAACGTGGCAAGGCAGATGACTTCGGCGGAGATTGATAGCGTGGCGAAGTATTACGCGGCTATGCAGTGAGGGATTTTGGTTTGACCTTCGTGGCGCTTAACCGCGAATGACGTGATGCAAGGCCCGCACTCAGCGGGCCTTTTTCTGCAAGATGTCTTACGCGCTGCTCACGCTTTTTTCATTGCTCCTGCGTGGTGGCCGCAAGTGCCGGCTAATGTGAAACGGCAGAGACCTGTGCGCCCGCTTCCGCTCGCGACGCGACCTTTGTGCGCACCGGCTTGGGTCGCGCGGTATCCGCGGGTTTCGCGTTCAGCTTGTCATCTGATTTCTTCCGCACTGCCTCAGACAGAAGACTCGCGGCACGTTTTGCCGTGATGCGGCTATGAGGCACGTCCTTCGCATCAAGCGCGATCACCTGGTACAGTTCGCGGTCGCATTCAATCTCGCGCTCGTATCCTTCGCCAGTTTCGACAAGCAGTTCCAGCAACGCCTGTTGGCTTTGCCGTTCTTCTCTTGTCATGCAGGAAGTCCTACGTATTGAGGCCGCAAGCGTAATCAATCGCCTAAGTTGATCCAACTGCCGGTTGCATAAATCGAAAGCTGAGAGCGCGAGTTTCTCGTACTGGAGCGCGTCAACGGGCGCGCGTGAGGGTGCTTGAGGGGTCTTGGTAGATTTGCTCATGGTGCGATTTCCGGTTCGTTCCTGAATCGCCCGACACTCGCTGAAAGATGGGGTGAGCGGGCACGTGGCGAGGTTGACAGACCGGGCGAAATACGAAACCGGCGAGCCTCTCGGCTCCCTCACCACGACCCGCCCATTGAACACGGCGCGCATAGGTGAGCACTACCCACTTTCGCGGGCAGTGCCGTACTTCGCTGCGGGCTGTCAAACCCGCGCCGTTTTGTCTAACGGCAGGAACAATCTAACGCACCTATTTTTTGAGACGATCAACCAAACAGGCTAAACGCGCGAATTATAACTAATCTTTACATTTGGCCCGGTGCGCACAATGTACCGATTTTTCAAGCAGCGCAGGCAAGCGCTCGATCACCCTTCAGCACACTACGCCGCATCAAGCCGCTACAAACTCACCCGCGCCAACTTTCCCCGACGCAGCCCCCGCCCCACCTCGCCGCCCGGCAAAAGCAGAACCCCCACTCCCCGTCTGGAAGACAGCCACAGCGGAAGTCAACCTGCGAGCCTGCTCCTCCAGCGAACTAGCCGCAGCAGCAGCCTGCTCAACCAGCGCGGCATTCTGCTGCGTAACCTCATCCATTTGAGCGACCGCCAGATTCACCTGATCGATCCCAGTACTCTGCTCAATCGCCGCCGCCGCGATCTCACCCATAATCGAACTCACGCGGGAAATCGCCTCGACGATCTCAGTCATCGTCGCCCCCGAGCGCTCGACCAGTTGCGAGCCAGCCTCCACCCGCGCCGTCGAAGCATCGATCAAACCTTTGATCTCCTTGGCCGCCGCCGCGCTTCGCTGTGCCAACGACCGCACTTCGCTCGCCACCACCGCGAACCCACGCCCTTGCTCGCCGGCGCGCGCCGCCTCAACCGCCGCATTCAACGCGAGAATATTGGTCTGGAAAGCAATCCCCTCGATCACGCCGACAATGTCGGCAATCCGCCGCGAGTCGTCGACGATGCCATGCATCGTGCCCACCACCTGTTCGGTCAGGTCACCGCCCTGTGCAGCCAAACTCGACGCCCCCTGCGCCAACGAGCTCGCCTGCTTCGCGTTGTCCGCCGTCTGCTTGACCGTCGAAGTCAACTCTTCAATGCTAGCCGCCGTTTCTTCCAGCGACGCCGCCTGCTCCTCAGTACGTTGCGACAGATCGGTATTGCCCGCCGCAATCTCGCTCACGCCCGTGTCGATTGACTCCGTACCGTGACGCACGGCATTTACCGTCTCGATCAGCGAGTCCTGCATCTTGCGCAACGCCGCGGCGAGACGACCCATTTCGTTATTGCTGGTCACCTCGATCTGGCTGGTCAGGTCCCCGTTGGCAATTCGCTGAAACTGCGCAATGGTTGCATCGACCGGGCTAACAATCGCCCGCACCATGACCGCACGCCCGATCAAGGAGCCCAGCAGCGACAGCGCTATGCCAATCGCCACCGCAACGCAAATCGCGTAGAACAGGTCCTGTGCATCCTGATAGCGCTGCGCGCCGTGATCGAGTTGCAATTGCTCGAGCGTAAGCATGGCCTTTTCATACGCGCTATAGAGCGACGGCAGTTTGTGCGCCTGCAACTGCTCGAAAGCGGTTCTGTCACCAGACTTGAGCGCGGCCAGTGCCGGATCGACGCCTTCGTGCAGGAAGGTGTCGCGCTTGTCCTGCATGTCCTTGATCAGGCGCTGTTCGTCGGCATCCGCGCTCGCGCGGCTCACATAGTGGGCAAGGCGATCGTTCGATGCTTTCTGGTACTGATCAAAACGCTTGAGCACGGCGTTCGCGCCGTCCTGATCGTTCAGGTCGACCAACGATGCGTAGGTCGCCAGCGCCAGACGCAAGCGCAGCAACTGTCCAGCACTGCCCTCGAGATCGGCGACTGCGGGCGTGTCCACGGTGTACATCTGCTGCAGCGATGCGTTGCTCGAACGCAACGACAACAGGCCGGCGGCGGCACCGAACAGCAGCACGACGCCGAAGAACACGATCATCAAGGTAAGGCAGGTTCGAATCGACAGATTTTTCAGCATCGGGCTTGTCTCCATTGGGCTGCCTGACCGGATGTTCAGAAAATTAGCCTCGGCCACGCGTGCTGCGCCCAAGCCCATACGGCCAGGTTCGCAACTTTTGTTCGAAATTTAAGCGAATGCCACATAGATGGTCTACGGCGAAATTACAGAAAACTTTATGGCTGATGGCGCGGACCTTTGCGATACATCAGCATGCGAGCGGAAGTCAGCGGCCGCCTGCGAAAGGGCACCTGCGGGACTACCCGGGTGGTCGGCGGCCGGCGGTTGGTAGAAAGTGACAAGGCACGCGTCTCCGGAGCATTTCTATGTCAGAAATAGGCTCGGCTCTGCTGGTTTTCGCTTTATTGCTCGTCGGAACCGCTCTAGGTGTGTGGGTGCGACCGCTGCTGCCCGAGGAGCATAAGGCGCACGAGACCGTGCAACTCATCCAACTGGTTATCGGCATGCTGGTGACGTTTGCCGCTTTGGTGCTCGGATTGATGACGGCATCCGCGAAAACCAGTTTCGATACCGAGTCGAATGATTTGCGGACCTTTGCGTCCGACCTGATCGAATTCGACACGACCATGCGGGAATACGGCGGCGATACGGATGAGGCCCGGCACCTGCTGCGCGTCTACACCGCGGCCGCAATTGCTTCGACGTGGCCCGGCGAGCCGGCTCCGGCCGGTGATGATTATCCGAGGAATATCGGAACGCAGGACAGTTCGCAGAAGCTGGAGAACGTGCGACTCGGCGATATGCTGACCGCGGTGGGCAGGCAGTTGCGGCAATTGCGGGCGTATGATCCTTTACAACAGCGCGCGCTCGATGATGCGTTGACGCAATATCGGCGAACGGTGGATGCTAGATGGAAGATCATCGAGGAAGCGCACAGTTCAATTTCCCGGCCGTTCTTCATGACGCTGACATTCTGGTTGTGCGTGATTTTTCTCAGCTTCGGATTGATCGCGCCGCGCAATGCGTTGGCGATGGTCATGATCTCGCTTGGGGCCGTGTCGATTGCTTCTGCTATCTATGTGATCGCCGACCTGGATACACCGTTCACAGGACCGATTGTTATTTCCAGTTCGCCGATGAGAGATGCGCTCGAGCACCTCAGGCGGTGAGAGGTTGTTACCGTTGACGACGGCATTGTCGATTTTCCCGCGGCGCTGGCCGTCCCTTCTTCCGCATGCTTGCGGTGTTCGGAAGAGCCACGCCGCACGAGGCAAAAACGATCACGGCGCCTGCACTTCAAACTCGGAAATTCTCCTGGCGCGATCGACGATCGGCTTATCAACCAGTTTGCCATCCACTGCGAACGCCCCTTCCGGATGCTCGCTGCAAGCGGCCAACACCCGCGCGGCCCAGCGCCGCTCTTCTTCGTTCGGAGCGAACCCGCGATTCACCCGGTCCACCTGCTTAGGGTGAATGCAAAGCTTCCCGGTGAACCCAAAGCGCCGCGCAGTAGCAACGTGCTCAGTCAACCGCTCAAGGTTATCGAGCTCCAACGTTACACCGTCAATTGGCGCAGCCAACCCCGCATGCCTCGATTCGATCACCATTTGCGAGCGCACGTAATCCAGCTCAACGCCCAGCCCCTCAATCCCGGCGTCGGCGCAAAAATCAATCGTACCGAATGCAAGCCGCACGACCGATGGCACGGCGGCAATCTCGCGCATCGCGACCACGCCCGCGACGGTCTCGATCAGCGCCACGATCCTTACCTGCGACGGCAAGCGCGCAACAACATCGGCAAGTTGCTGCGCACTGTCTGACTTCGGCACCATCACGACTGAAGCGCCGGAGCGGCTAACCATCTCCACGTCTTCGGCGTGCCACGGCGTGCCCACCGCATTCACGCGAACAATCAGCCGCGAACGATCCGCCGTCATTAGCCAACGCTGCAAGCCCTCACGCGCATGTTCCTTGGCAGCTGGCGCGACTGCGTCCTCCAGATCGATCACCACCGCGTCGGCGCCGGCGTCGAGCGCCTTCATGAAGCGCTCGGGCCGGTCGCCCGGAACGAACAGATAACTGCGTGCGTCCATGTTGCTCTCCTTCAGAAGCACGCGGTTCAATGCTGCCTAGTTCGCGTGCCAGTCGAGTTGAAACGTTTCGGAATAACTGTAGCGATCGGCCGGGTGAACACTGATCGTCAGTTCCACCAGTTGCCCGCGACGGTTCAGATAACGGCGGCACAACCACAGCGCCGGCGAACGCGCCTTCGCGTTCAAACGTGGTGCGAGTTTCGCCGGCATCGCGATCGCGCGGATTTCCTGCTGTACTTCGGTGATCTGCTCGCCGAACTGCTTTTCGATCAGCGTGTAGATCGGCACGTGAGACCGGCCGATTAGCCCCGTCAGCGATCGAAACGCCGGGTGGATATACACCTCCGTGTGGCAGATCGGCTCGACGCTGCCAGGCGTTCGGCGAATACCTTCGGCCAGCAGCCACGTTTCACCCGGCTTCGCTTTGAGCCGCTCGAGCAGTTCCGCATCGTCGATCTCGATTGTTTGCGTCGATGCAATCTCCAGCTCGGTGTCGGCGGTATAACGATGCAGATCGCTCAGCCGCTCCATCACCTGACGGTATGCGGTCTCGCTCTGCGTCGCCTTCACGCGGGTACCGATGCCGGCCCGCCGGTCCACGAGGCCGCGCTGCTCCAGTTGCTTGATCGCCTGTCGCACCGTGAAGCGGCTAGCGCCGAACTGCTCGCATAACTCGAACTCGGTGGGCAGCAAAGCGCCGACAGGAAACCGGCCGCCCTGAATCTCGTTGAGGAGCGTCTGTGCCAGATGCATGTAGCGCGGCTGTTGCCCAAGGACTGTCGTGGTGGCCATCTCGGTGTGCAATGAAGTGAAGGAGCGGGCAGTTGTACCCGCCCGGCCTTATTGCACCACACCCGCCTCCCTCAGCAAAGCAATCCTTTCCGGGCTGTAGCCCAACTCGTCGAGTAGGCGCTGGGTATCCTGACCGATATCCGGTGCAGCGCGCATCGGCAGTGGTTCATCGACCCGCACCGGCGCGGCCACGCCGCGAATCTTGCCGAAGCGTGGATGCTCGGCATCCACCACGCATTCGCGCTCGGCGACGAACGGATTCTCCAGCGCCTCCTTAACGTCGAACACCGGCGCGGCAGGGACGCGGCCGCCGAACCGTTCGAGCCATTGCGCGGTGGTCGCGGTCGAGAGCACCGCGTCGAGTTCGGTCTGCACCAACTCACGATTCTCGAGACGTGCCTGGAAGTTGCAGAAGCGCGGATCCGTGACCCACGACGGTTTGTCGACCACTTCGGCAAGCACGCCCCAGAACTTCTCCTTGTTGCACATCAGGAAGATCCAGCCGTCCTGCGTCTTGTACAACTGGCTCGGCGTCAGCGAAGGATGCGACGAGCGATTCTCGCGCCCCGTCACCACGCCGCCGTTCAGATACCACGTCGCGACGTAGGCAAGGTTATGCAGCGCAACGTCGAAGAGGCTTACGTCGATATCGCGCCCCTTGCCCGAGGTCTTTGCGTCCACCAGACCGGCGAGCAACGCCATCGCCGCGGTCGTGCCGGTCATCAGATCGATGATCGACAAACCGAAACGCGCCGGTGGACTATCCGGTTCACCGGTCACTGAAAGATAGCCCGCCTCAGCCTGCATCAGATAGTCGTAGCCCGGCCATGCCGCGCGGCTGCCGGTGCGGCCATACGCCGATAGATGCCCGCAGACGATCTTCGGATTGGCCTCGCACAACTGGTCATAGGTGACCCCGAGCTTCACCGGCAGATCGCCGCGCAGATTGTTGAACACGGCGTCGCTCTTCGCGACCAGGTCCAGCAGAACTGCACGCGCCTCGGGCTTCTTCAGATCGAGCGTCAAGCTGCACTTGTTGCGATTGAACGCTTCGAAGAAGTGGCTATCGCCTTCGCCGAAAAAATACGGGCCGACGGCGCGGCCCACATCGCCGCCATTGCTCGGATGCTCGATCTTGATGATCTCCGCGCCGAGGTCGGCGAGATGCTGGGTCGCAAACGGCCCAGCGCCATACTGTTCGATGGCGAGCACGCGCACGCCGGAAAGGGGCAGACTCATACCGGACTCCGTTCGATCAACTGCTTGGCGATGATGATGCGCTGCATCTCGTTAGTGCCTTCGCCGATCACCAGCAGCGGCGCGTCGCGATACAGTCGCTCGACGTTGTATTCCTTCGAATAACCGTACGCGCCGTGAATGCGCATGGCCTCGATGCTGTTTTCCAGCGCGGCTTCGGTGGCGAAGTATTTCGCCATACCGGCCTCCATATCGCAGCGCTCGCCGCGGTCATACTTCTGCGCCGCGGCGTCCACCAGCAGGCGGCCGGCTTCGGTGCGCGTTGCCATTTCGCCGAGCTTCAACTGAATCGCCTGGTGCTCGCAGATCGGCTTGCCGAAGGTCTTGCGTTGCTGCGAATAGCTGATCGATTCTTCGAGCGCCGCCTGCGCAATGCCGACGCCACGCGCGGCAACATTGATGCGCCCGAGTTCGAGTCCGCCGAGCACCTGCTGCAAGCCCTTGCCTTCCACGCCGCCGATCAATGCATCGGCGGGGACGTGAAAATCGTTGAACGACAACTCGCAGGTATCGATACCCATATAGCCGAGCTTTTCGAGCTGACGGCTGACTTCGAAGCCTGGGCCCTTCTGCACCAACAGCAGACTCATCCCACGATGACGCGGCTCTGCGGTTGGGTCTGTCTTCACCAGCAGCGCAAGCGTATTGCCGTGCTTACTATTGGTGATCCAGGTCTTGTTGCCATTCACGATGTACTCGTCACCGACACGTTTCGCGGTGGTGCGAATCGCCTGCAGATCGGTGCCGCAGTCGGGCTCCGTCAGACCGATACCACCGCGCCATTCGCCTGTAGCGAACTTCGGCAGATACTTGCTCTTCTGCTCGGGCGTCCCGTTGCGTTGCACCAGCATCGCGAGAATCAGATGCGAATTGATGATGCCGCTCACCGACATCCACACGCGTGCGATCCGCGTGATGATCTGCGCGTATGTGCGCGTCGACAGGCCCAAGCCACCGTACTCGGGATCGATGATGCAGCCGAACAGGCCCATCTCCTTCATCTTCTCGACGATCTCTGCCGGATAGATGTCGTCGTGATCGAACTTGTGAACGTGGGGCCGCACTTCGGTTTCAAGGAAGCGGTCCAGTGCATCGAGAATCAGTTGATCGTTGTCCAGCGTGTCGAGTTCTGTGGCGGTCATGATGACGTCCTTGAAGATTCGGTGGATCCGGCGAGCGTGTCGGCAAGTGCGTGCGCCGGGCGTTCATCGAGTTGCAATACGGCCTGAGCGATCTGTTCAGCGGTACTGCGAGATACGGTGCGCTGAGCGTTCGCGTAGAACTTGGTGACGATGTCGTCGTTGCTCACGGGGCGGTCGGCACAACCACGATTGATCGCCTCGCGATGCGCGACACGTGTGCCGTCGCTGCGTTCTACGACGACTTCGCCGGTGTAGTGACGGGGGAACGTCGTATCAGGATCGATTTCGTAATCGACGCGTGCAGCCAGCGCCAGCACCGCGGGATCGGCGAGCGCGGCCGGTTCGAGTTCGTCGAGCGTGAAGCGGCCTTTGAGCAAGGCGGTGGCGACGATGTAGGGCACGCTGAATTGCGCGTCGTAGCTGGTCACAGGTCTGCGCTTCGGTTCGAGCGGCTCGCAAACGACCTCGACCGTTCCACGCGGCACCTTGGCCACCACGCGCTTTATCGAGTCGAGGGTGTCCGCAGAAAAACCATGCTCGCGATGCAACGCAATCGCCGCATCGGCCACCGCGTGCGTGAAGTGGCAAGCGGGCAGCGGTTTGATCGCGACTTCGTCGATTTGCCAGGTGCTGCCGAGTCCTTCGGTCGCCAGTTGCTGATCGGCTTCGTCGAGGCGCTTGCCGAGGTGACTTGCGTACAGGCCGAAGCGTCCTTCATAGGCCGAGCGCGGACCGGTGAAGCCGTGCCTCGCGAGCGTCGCAGCGGTGATGCCGGACGCGGCAGCGAAACCCGGATGAGCGCGCTTGGTCCACGCTCCGTCTTCGAGGAATTCAAGGCTGCCGGCGGCCATCGATAGAACAATGCCTTGTGCGTGAGCAACCTGAAGCTCATCCAGATGCAGCAAACGCGCCGCCGCGACCGCGCAACCGAACGCGCCGACCAGACCCGTCGGATGAAAACCGGCCTGATGAAAGCCGCCCTTCGCGGCGGATGCGACGCGCGTCGACACTTCCATCGCGACGATATATGCGCTGAGCAGATCCGCGCCGCTCTTTTCGTCGCGATCGGCAAGCGCCAGGACGCAGGGCAATGCGCTGGTCGTCGAATGGATCACGCCGCGCGAATGCGTGTCGTCAAAATCGAGGCCGTGAATCAGCACGCCGTTCATCACCGCGGCATCGCGCAGGGCGAGACGCCTGCCGTAGCCGATCACCGGTGATGAGCCGCTGCCGAGCTCGGAGAATGCCGCCAACGACACATCCGCATACGCATATCCACGCGACGCCACGGCGATGCCGACAGCATCGAGAATCAAGTGTTTGGCGCGCGTTTGTACCGCGTGCGGAATGTCGCGCAATGCAAGGCTCAAACCGAAGCGCGCGAACTGATCGGAGAGCGTGGCGGCGGGAATCAGTGAAGTCATGAGGATTTATCCTTGCTGGGTAGCGGGCATCGGATCGGTGCTGGTTTCGAGGCTCGGCGAGATCTGCTCGAGCGCATGCTGATTGGTCTCGACACGCAGCAACAGAATGCCGACCACCAGCAACGCCAGCACGCCGCTGACCATCGCCAGCACGCCGGCCACGCCGAACGAGTTGTAGAGCAGCACCGCGAAATACGGCGTCGTCATTGATGCAGCGCGCCCGCATACGCCCGCCGTGCCGGTACCGCGCAAGCGCAACTCTGTCGGAAACAGTTCGGGAATGTAGGCAAAGAGGCCGAGCGTCGCGACCGTGTAGATGCAGGTGATCAAGACAAAGCCGACCAGGCTGATCGCCCACCCCGCGTGCATGATCGGATAGACGAAGCCGACCGCGATGGTCGCGATTGCGAAGACCACGAGACCACGCGCACGGCCGAGGCGGTCCGCGCAAAGAAAGCCGATCACCGCACCGCCCGGCGCGCCAAACGCCATCAACGTCGTGAAGCCGAGCGACTGCACGATGGTCAACCCCTCCTTCACGAAGAAGGTCGGCAGCCACGCGACAAAGCCGTACACCGAAATATTCACCGCGACTGCAGTCAATGCGGCGACCAGCGTGCGGCCGAGCATCGCATGCGAGAACAGGGCGGAGAACGGCGCTTTCGGTACTTCAAGACTTTCGGTGCGAGCGACCGGTGGCAACGGTCCCTTTTGACGCTGCACCTGGTGCTCGATCGCCGAGACCGTCGCCTCGGCTTCTTCGGCGCGTCCCACTGATTCGAGCCAGCGCGGCGATTCAGGCATGCGATGGCGCAGCACCCACACGATGATCGCGCCGACGCCCGCAATCGCGAACATATAGCGCCAGCCGAGATGCGGGATCACGACGTAACCCACTGCGGTCGACACCAGCAAGCCGGAGTTGATGATGAACGCGAGCAAGGCGGTCCATCGTCCGCGTGAAGCGGGCGGAATGAATTCGCACAAGGTGCCGGCTGCGACCACCAGTTCGGCGCCAAGGCCGATGCCCATGATCAACCGCAAGGCGATCAGCCAGCTCATGCTTGGGACGAAACAGGCTGCGATCGACGCGATGCCGAAAATCAGCAGGTTGGTCTGATATGACGAGCGGCGCCCGAAGCGGTCACCCAGATAACCGGCGAAACCGGCGCCGATCAGCATGCCGAGAAAGGTCACCGAGATGAACAGCGCGTTCAGCCTCAGGTCGGAGAAGCCCGACTTCACCATTGCGCCCAGCGCGCCGGCGGCGAGATAGATGTCGAAGGCGTCGAGAAAGGCCCCGGCGCTGATGAGCCCTAGAACCTTCCAGTGGAAGGACGCGATAGGCAGGCGATCGAGTCGCGCGCCCGAGTTGACGATACCGATAGCCACCTTTGTCTCCTTGGTGTGCATGCCGCTCTGCTTACGCTTGCCGCATTGCGGCGCGTTGTTCGGGCGCCGCCGGGATTCGCGCGCCGCCTGCTCTTGCCGGCAGGTTGGCGCTGTGTGCTGCTGTTTGCCTTGTCTGACCACGAGTCGTGGGCTCGGTGTCGCAGCGATTCGAGCCGTGCAGGCGTGTCAGTCGCCTACGCCGTTTCCGAGCGTCGGCACCAGTGCGCTGCGCACGAAGTCCATGATCGGCGTGCCGTCCTGCTTGAACGCGCGAGTCTGCACAGTGACGATGCCCTGCCCCGGACGGGATTTCGATTCGCGCTTCTCGAGTACTTCGGATTCCGCGTAGATCGTGTCGCCGCAAAACACGGGAGCGGTGAGACGGATCTCTTTCCAGCCAAGGTTCGCAATCGCCTTGCCGCTGACGTCGTTCACCGACAGCCCCAGCACCACCGCAACCGTCAGGCCGCTATTGACGAGCAGGCGGCCGAACTCGCTTTTGGCCGCATAGGCGGCGTCGCAATGCATCGGATGGAAGTTCATCGTCAGCAGCGAAAAGTGGATGTTGTCGGCTTCAGTGATGGTGCGCCCTGGCCGGTGTTCGTAGATGTCGCCTACGTGGAAATCTTCGAGGTAGCGGCCATAGCTGGCGCGGATGCGGGTTTTTACTGCGACGTCGGACTCCATGTCTGTCTCCTGTTCAGGGTGATTTGTACGTCTTTGTCACTTTGTCCGTACAAAGTATGGATTCAGTATTGGCGGCAAGTAAGTGAAAGTCAAGACGGGTTTGTGGGGGCAGTCCGCGATCCAGACAAAAACGGACGGCTGAGGCGCGCCGGGCCCTGCTGGAAGGTTTACCCTCGGTGGCAGTAAATCGCTGTCCGGCAGCGTACCGCGACGCTAAATATCGAAGGAAGCGCTACGTGAACGGCACCGCCTTGCGCCGTCAAACAGGCGGCCGACTCGCCCGTGACCCAATAAAAAAACCCCGCTCGAAAGCAGGGTTCTATGCATTTCACGCGTCTAACGCCAGCGTTAGTAGGGCCTAAAACGGAATATCGTCGTCCATTTCATCAAAGCCGCCGCCGGCCGGCGCGCTCGGACGGCTCGAACCACCACCGCCACCACCGCTGCCGCCACGCGAAGCGCCGCCGCCCGAGACCGCACGGCCGCCGCCACCACCACCACCGCTACGCTCAGACGGCTCACCGCGGCTGTAACCGCCTTCGTCGCCACCGCCGCCCATCGAGCCGCCACGGCCACCCAGCATTTGCATCTGCTCGGCGACGATTTCGGTCGAGTAGCGGTCGGTGCCGTCCTGGGCCTGCCACTTACGCGTGCGGATGCGCCCTTCCAGGTACACCGACGAACCTTTCTTCAGATATTCCGACACGATTTCAGCAAGCCGGCCGAAGAACGACACACGGTGCCATTCGGTTGCTTCCTTCATTTCGCCGGACGCCTTGTCCTTGTACCGATCCGTCGTCGCAAGGCGGATGTTCGCCACTGCGTCGCCGCTCGGAAGATAACGGACTTCCGGATCGGCTCCGAGATTGCCGACGAGAATGACCTTGTTCACGGATGCCATGAGTTTCTCCTGTTGATTCCGTTGCGGGCAGCGCAGCAATGCACGATTCACGTCTCAAGCCTGTGGGCCGGAGACCGGAACTGCGCCTCAGCTCGCCGCCGGGTGAGTTCGGTTACGCCTTCTTGCGCGGCGGCTGTTTCATATTTGCCGCGATTATAAGCCAGCAAAACACCAGCCCAGAGCAAGTGAAAAAGACCGCGCTCTGACCATCAACTTTGAGCAGCCAACCGCCGACCACCCCACCCAGCGCAAGACCGATCGACTGGGTGGTGTTGTACACGCCGGCGGCCGCGCCCTTGCGGGTTCCCGGCGCCAGTTTCGACACCAGCGAAGGCTGCGACGCTTCAAGAATATTGAAGCCGAGAAAGTAGACAAAGAGGATCGCCGCCACACTCAGAATCGTATGCGGTGCGACGCCCAACAACAACTGTCCGATCAGGATAAGACCGATCGCCGACAGCAGCACGATTTTCATTTTTCCGCGTTTTTCCGCGGCAATGATCGCCGGGACCATCATCACGAATGAGAGGCCCATCACCGGCAAATACACCTTCCAGTGCGACGCGACCGGCAGGCCGCCGGCTTCGAGAATGCGCGGCACGACGAGGAACAGTGCGGTTTGTGTGGCGTGCAGGACGAGCACGCCGAAGTTCAGGCGCAGCAGTTCGACGTTATGCAGCACCTCGGCGAACGGCGCGCGTACGTGCACGGGCTTGGGCGCATCCGGCACGACCCACAGCACCAAGCCGATCGCCAGAATCGAGAAGATGCCGACCAGCGTGAACAAGCCGCTCATGCCGACCCACTGGAACACGATCGGCGCACCGACAATCGCCACCGCGAACGAAATACCGATGCTGCCACCGACCATCGCCATCGCCTTGGTGCGATGCTCTTCGGAGGTGAGGTCGGCGATGAACGCAATCACCGCGGATGACACCGCACCCATACCCTGAATCACCCGGCCCACGATGATCCACGTCATATCGTGCGCGCCCGCCGCGACGAAGCTGCCGATCGCGAAGATCAGGAGGCCGGTTGCAATGACCGGTTTGCGGCCGACCTTGTCGGAGACCCAGCCGTAGAAGATGTACAGCATCGACTGCGTCACGCCGTACGCACCAAGCGCGATACCCACCAGCAGCACGTTGTCGCCGCCGGGGATGGTCTTCGCGTAGATCGAGAACACCGGCATGATCATGAACAGACCAAGCATGCGCAGCGCGAAGATGGCGGCAAGCGACACGGTCGCGCGCATTTCAGGCGCGCTCATGCGTGAGGATGTAGCGGACGGATTGGACATCGGGAGCGTTCTTTGAATGGGCTGGGCGGCACACCGCGGGCGGGCCTTCCCCGCAGGACGGCCACAACCAGGCGGCATACCACGGGAAGACTGGACGGCGGCAAGCATGCGGCGCGGCATTTGGCCCGACGGCCTTGCTGCACACTCGCCTGGAGCCTCGCGGCGCCTTGTACTCGCGGTAAATGGCCCCAGTTAGACCTCTTCCCCGCGGCGCTGGACCGCTGCCTTACAGCTTGCCTTGGCACCCGATCGGGCTGTCAGGAAGCCGTAACGGCGGTCTTGAAAAGTCGTTATAGTAGCAGGTTTAGCCTCCTCCTCTTTCCGCCAGGTCACGGGCCAAGTCTTGGAATAACGCGTGGAACAAATCCGTATCCGTGGGGCTCGCACCCACAACCTGAAGAACGTCAATCTCGACCTCCCACGTCACAAGCTCGTCGTGATTACGGGCCTATCCGGCTCGGGTAAATCGTCGCTGGCGTTCGACACGCTCTATGCGGAAGGACAGCGGCGCTACGTCGAAAGCCTCTCCGCCTACGCCCGCCAATTCCTGCAATTGATGGAGAAGCCGGACGTCGATCTGATCGAAGGCCTGTCGCCGGCGATCTCGATCGAACAGAAAGCGACCTCGCACAATCCGCGCTCCACGGTCGGCACCGTCACCGAAATTCACGATTATCTGCGGCTGCTGTTCGCACGGGTCGGCACGCCGTACTGTCCGGACCACGAAATTCCGCTGGAAGCGCAAAGCGTCTCGCAAATGGTCGATGCGGCGCTCGCCTTGCCGGAAGAGACGAAGCTGATGATCCTCGCGCCAGTGGTGGCGAACCGCAAAGGCGAGCACGTCGAGCTGTTCGAGGAAATGCAGGCGCAAGGCTTCATCCGCTTTCGCGTGCGCTCGGGCGGCGGCACGGCCAATGAGGGCGTCGCGAAGATCTATGACGTCGACTCGCTGCCGAAGCTGAAAAAGAATGACAAGCACACGATCGACGTCGTCGTTGACCGTCTGAAAGTGCGCGGCGATATGAAGCAGCGCCTCGCCGAATCGTTCGAAACCGCACTGCGTCTCGCCGACGGACGCGCAATCGCGCTGGAAATGGATACGGACAAGGAGCATCTGTTCAGCTCGAAGTTCGCCTGTCCGATCTGCTCGTATTCGCTGCAGGAGCTCGAGCCGCGCCTCTTCTCGTTCAACAACCCGATGGGCGCGTGTCCGGAATGCGACGGCCTCGGCCAGATTACCTTCTTCGATCCGAAGCGGGTTGTCGCGCATCCGTCGCTGTCGCTGGCGGCAGGCGCGGTGAAGGGCTGGGACCGGCGTAACCAGTTCTACTTCCAGATGCTGCAAAGTCTCGCGGCGTTCTACGAGTTCGACATCGACACAGCCGTCGAAGATCTGCCGGAGAAAGTCCGCAAGATTCTGCTGTTCGGCTCGGGCAAGCAGGAGATTCCGTTCTCGTACATCAACGAACGCGGCCGCACTTCCGTGCGCGAGCATGTATTCGAAGGGATCATCCCGAACCTGGAACGGCGTTACCGCGAGACCGATTCGGTCGCGGTGCGCGAAGAACTCGCCAAGTATCAGAACAACCAGCCCTGCCCCGCCTGCGCCGGCACGCGGCTGCGTCGGGAAGCCCGTTTCGTGCGGATCGGCTCGAATAGCGACGCGCGCGGCATCTTCGAAATCAGCGGCTGGCCGTTGCGCGACGCGCTCGGCTATTTCCAGACGCTGCGGCTCGAAGGCTCGAAACGCGAGATCGCCGACAAGGTCGTCAAGGAAATCGTCGCACGCCTGATGTTCCTGAATAACGTCGGGCTCGACTACCTGTCGCTCGAACGCAGCGCGGAAACGCTGTCGGGCGGTGAAGCGCAGCGCATTCGCCTCGCTTCGCAGATCGGTTCCGGTTTGACCGGCGTGATGTACGTGCTGGACGAGCCGTCGATCGGTCTGCACCAGCGCGACAACGACCGGCTGATCGCCACGCTTAAGCATCTGCGGGACCTGGGCAATTCGGTGATCGTCGTCGAACATGATGAAGACATGATCCGCATGGCCGACTACGTGGTCGACATGGGACCGGGCGCGGGCGAGCACGGCGGCATGGT
The DNA here is from genome assembly GCF_905220705.1 of Paraburkholderia domus. Lineage (GTDB taxonomy): Bacteria > Pseudomonadota > Gammaproteobacteria > Burkholderiales > Burkholderiaceae > Paraburkholderia > Paraburkholderia domus. The sequence continues at coordinate 183,264 of NZ_CAJNAT010000010.1, read as the reverse complement.
GATCGCCGAAGGTACGCCCAAGCAGGTGGAGGCGAACGCGGCATCGATGACCGGGCAGTATATGTCCGGCGCTCGCAACATCGAATTCCCGGACGAGCGCAAGGAACCGGATGAACGGCGCCTGCGCATCGTCGAGGCGTACGGCAATAATCTGCAGCACGTCTCGCTGGATCTGCCGGTCGGTCTGCTGACCTGTGTGACCGGCGTGTCCGGTTCGGGCAAGTCCACGCTGATCAACGACACGCTGTACCACGCGGTCGCGCATCACCTGTATGGCTCGTCTACCGAGCCGGCGCCGTACGAATCGATCGAAGGGCTGGAGCATTTCGACAAGGTCATCAACGTCGACCAGTCGCCGATCGGCCGCACGCCACGTTCGAATCCGGCCACGTACACGGGCCTGTTCACGCCGATCCGCGAACTGTTCTCGGGCGTGCCGGCGGCGAAGGAACGCGGCTACGAAGCGGGCCGCTTCTCGTTCAACGTGAAAGGCGGCCGCTGCGAGTCCTGCCAGGGCGACGGCGTGCTGAAAGTGGAGATGCATTTCTTGCCGGACGTGTACGTTCCCTGCGACGTCTGCCACGGCAAGCGCTACAACCGCGAAACACTGGACGTCCAATACAAAGGCAAGAACATCAGCGAAGTCCTCGACATGACGGTGGAGAACGCTTACGAGTTCTTCAAGCCCGTACCGGTCGTCGCGCGCAAGCTGAAAACCTTGCTGGACGTGGGTCTGGGCTATATCCGGCTGGGCCAGTCGGCCACCACCCTGTCGGGCGGCGAGGCGCAGCGCGTCAAACTATCTTTGGAACTGAGCAAGCGCGACACGGGTCGCACTCTCTACATCCTCGACGAGCCGACCACCGGTCTGCACTTTCACGACATCGCATTGCTGCTGGAAGTCATTCATCGTTTGCGAGACCAGGGTAATACCGTCGTGATCATCGAGCATAATCTCGATGTAATAAAGACCGCCGACTGGGTCATCGATCTCGGCCCCGAAGGCGGAGCCGGCGGCGGTCAGATCATTGCGCAAGGCACGCCGGAGCAGGTCGCCAAGTCAAAGGCAAGTTTTACCGGTAAGTATCTGGCGCCGCTGCTGAAACGCATTGCCAGTAGAAAGTAACGCTGCACAACACGGGTTGGAGACGGAATAAGCCATGGCCAAGCGGAATCAGGCGAGCGACGACGGGCAAGTGCAGGACCTACGCCCACGCCCGGTCAGGCTGACTAGCGACATGAGCCTGCCGAAGCTGTCGGCGGTCGAAATCGGCAGTTACGTGCTGATGCTGATCGGCATGTGGGCGGTCATCGAACTGAAGCTGCTCGGCGCCTTGCTGGCCGGGCTGCTCGTGTTTCAACTCGTGCACACCATCGCGCCGCGCATCGAACGGCATATGTCGAGTCAACGCGCGCGCTGGCTCGCAGTGGTGATTCTCTCGACGGTGATAGTTGGCGCGCTAACGGGGCTGACGCTCGGCATCATCGAGCATTTTGAAAACGACGTGCCGAGCGTGCAGAATCTGCTCGACCAGGCGATGCAGTTGATCGACCAGGCGCGCGGACGGATTCCGCAATTTATCGCCAACACTCTGCCGGTCGATACCGAGCAGATGAAAGCGAAAGCGGCCGAGCTGATGCAGACGCACGCAAACATGTTGCAGCAAAGCGGCAAGACCGCGGCGCGCGGCTTCACGCACATCCTGATCGGCATGATCATCGGCGCGATCATCGCAGTCGGGGCGCAGAAGCATATGCAACGGCTACCCTTGTCCACGGCGTTCGTCACGCGCGTGACCCGTTTTGCCGACGCCTTCCGCCGCATCGTATTCGCTCAGGTCAAGATTTCCGCGATCAATGCGGTCTTCACCGGCATCTTCCTGCTGGTGATCCTGCCGATCTTTCACGACACGCTGCCGCTCTCCAAAACGCTGGTGCTGGTGACGTTTATCGTCGGCTTGCTGCCAGTGATCGGCAATCTGATCTCGAACACGATCATCGTCGCGGTGGCGCTCTCGGTGAGCTTTCCGGCGGCGGTCATGTCGCTGGTATTCCTGATCCTGATTCACAAGCTGGAGTACTTCCTGAACGCGCGTATCGTCGGTGGTCAAATCGAAGCGCGCGCCTGGGAATTGCTGATCGCGATGCTCGTAATGGAAGCCGCGTTCGGTATTCCCGGCGTGGTCGCGGCGCCGATCTTCTATGCGTATATCAAGCGGGAATTGATTTATTTGCGGCTGGTGTGAGCGTCAGCCAGACTGCGAGGCGGGCTTAGAGGCGGGCTTAGATACGGGCTTAGCGGACGCGGGCAAAAAGCGGCGCTTCGGTGCCGCTTTTTTTGTATCTGCAGTCTTCAGGAGGCCAACTCCGCGCCGCGCGCACCGCTTACTGAAAACTTGCAGGAGACCACCTGATTCGCATAAGATGCGAACAATTCCCATTTACAATGCAAGGCCGTGACTCGCCGTTTCCCCTCTCTTTCCCTTCCGCCGGCTCACGCATGAGGCGGCAGCTCGTCCGTCTGCACCGCTGGTTCGGCGTCGCCATTGCGCTGTTTCTGTTTGTCGCCGGCCTGACCGGTGCGATCATCGCGTGGGATCACGAACTCGATGCAGCGCTGAACCCGTCGTTCTTCAAAGCGCGCACCGCTGGCCCGGCCCTGTCGGGGCTCGAGTTGGCACGTCGCGTCGAAGCGGCCGAACCGCGCCTGCAGGTGACGTATCTGCCGCTCGCCGCTGAGCCCGGCCATACGCTGCAGATGATGGTGCTGCCGCGCACCAACCCCGCTACGCAGCAGCCCTACCCGCTCGACTTCAATCAGATCGCCGTCGACCCCGGCACCGGCGACGTAGAGGGGCGGCGCGAATGGGGCGCCGTGTCGCTTGCGCGGCTCAATCTGATTCCGTTCATCTACAAGCTGCACTACACGTTGCAATTGCCGTTCACCGGTGGTGTCGATATCGGCACGTGGCTGATGGGCATCGTCGGGATCGTGTGGCTGTTCGACAGCATCATCGCGCTATGGCTGTCGTTTCCGAGCTTCAAGGCATGGCGCAAGTCGTTTGCGTTTCGCCTTGGGCGCGGCGGCTATGCGCTCACCTTCGATCTGCACCGCTCGGGCGGCGTGTGGGTCTGGGGCTTGCTAGTGATCGTTGCGCTGACTTCGGTGTCGATGAATCTCTCAGCGCCGGTCGTTCGGCCCATCGTGTCGCTGTTCTCGACGCTCACGCCGAATCCGGTCAACAACCCCGAAATCCTGCGCAAGCCCGAGCCTGGCGACCAGGTACTGAGCCGCGAGCGCATCGTGCAACTGGCCGAGCAAGCCGGTAAGGCGCAGAACCTGAAGGTGCCGCCGGGCGGCATCTACTACGCGGAATTCCTGCACGCCTACGGCGTCGGCTTCTACGCAACCGGCAACGATCACGGCGATATCGGTCTCGGCAATCCGTGGATGTATTGGGACGCGGCTACCGGCAAGCTACTCGGCGCGCAGATTCCCGGCAAGGGCACGGCGGGCGACATCTTCATGCAGGTGCAATTCCCGCTACACTCGGGACGCATCCTCGGTCTCGGCGGGCGGATTCTGATTAGTGCGCTGGGGATTGCAGTCGCTGTGCTGAGCGCGACGGGACTGCTGATCTGGCTAAAGAAACTGAATGCACGGCGCCGTTCGACACAAAACACACGGCACGCACAGGATACGGGCAGGACCGCGCTGCGGTCCTGATCTGACGAGAGCTCACCGGACTCATTCGGTGCAGGCTTGCAGCGGGGCCATGCTGCCTTGGTTTGGCCGCCCCCGCCGCAAGCGCATCAACTACGGCTTAGCGAAACACCACCGTCTTGCTGCCGTTCAACACGACGCGATGCTCGACATGCCACTTCACCGCACGCGCGAGCGTCACGCATTCAACGTCACGGCCGATCGCAGTCAGTTGCTCCGGCGTCATGCTGTGATCGACACGCTCCACTTCCTGCTCGATGATCGGACCTTCGTCGAGATCCGTCGTCACGTAGTGGGCGGTTGCGCCGATCAGCTTCACGCCGCGGTCGAACGCCTGGTAATAAGGCTTCGCGCCCTTGAAGCTCGGCAGGAACGAGTGGTGGATATTGATCGCGCGGCCGGCGAGGGATTCGCACAGTTGCGGCGACAGAATCTGCATGTAGCGCGCGAGCACCACCAGATCGGCTTGATGCTCGTCGATCACTTCGAGCACACGCGCTTCCTGCGCGGCCTTCGCGTCGGGCGTGCCGCCCATCAGCGGGAAGTGATGGAACGGAATGTCGTAGCTGGCCGCGAGTTGATAGAACTCCTTGTGGTTCGAGATGATCGCCGGAATCTCGATACCCAATTGCCCCGTGCGATAGCGGAACAGCAGGTCGTTCAGACAATGGCCGATCTTCGACACCATGATGATGACGCGCGGCTTCACCGACGCGTCGTGCAATTCCCAGCGCATGCCGAACTGCTCAGCAAGCGTCGCGAACGACGTACGCAACGCGTCCAGACCCGGGTCGCCGCCCACCTGCTGGAAATGCACGCGCATGAAGAACTCGCCGGTGCGGCTGTCGCCGAACTGCGCGGAGTCGAGAATATTGCTGCCACGCTCGAACAGAAAGCCCGAAACCGCGTGGACGATGCCGGGCCGGTCGGCGCACGACAGTTTGAGGATAAAGCTGTGATCGGTCGACATGACCTGGGTGACTCCCTTCTTCAGTGCGTGGTTTGTTCGGTGTGTCCTGCTCGATGCAGCGCGCTACGGCATGACCCGGCTTGTTCGTCGCACCGGCGCCTGACTAGCGCTTATGCAAGCGCCGGCGGCGCGAACAGCGTCTCGATGCCCGGACACGCGTCTTCGTCGATCCAGTGGCGGCGCAGCAGGCAATCCAGCGTGGCGAGACTCGCATCCACAGTCATCGCGCCCTCTTCTATCCAACGCGCCACTTCGTCGATGCGCGCGAGCCGGTGCTCGCCCACTTCGCCGTCCTGATTGCGCGGCGCGAAATCGCCCGGCAGCGCGAGGTCGTAGATGAAAATCTGTTCGGCCTGCGTGCCTTCCGGCAAGGATTGCAGCACATGCGCGGTGCGGCCGGCCGTGGCACGCGCGGCGATCTCCTCGGGAATGCCGGCTTCTTCCCAGCACTCCTTGATGATTGTCGCCTCAATGCCGAAGCCCCAGCCGATCCCGCCTGCCACGACATTGTCGAGCATGCCCGGGTCGGTCGCCTTGGTGTCGCTGCGGCGCGCGATCCACAACTGCGGCGCGCCATCCGCGTATTCTACGACGCCGTTCAGATGCACCGCGTAGGTCATCGTGCCGAAGAAGCGCGACGCCGCGCGTTCGATATAGGCGAGCGGCGGCGCATCGAACGCATTGCGGATCGCGTAAGTCTCGTTGCGCCAGCCAGGAATACGGCCCTCGGCGGCAAGCGCGCCGATCACCGAACCGAGCGCCGCGCTGCGCAGATCGACGGTGTTGAACGCAGGCGCGAGTGTCACGCGCGTGCCATCGATCTCAAACACATCGGGCCAGCGCACGAGCGACGGCACATCGGTCGAGCGAATCCAGCCGACCTGCTCGGCATCGATCCAGAACGGCAGATGCGCGTCTACGTCGAAGCGGCGCGCGGCGGTGATGCAAGGCAAAGTCATTTAAAGCTCCAAACTGGTCTTCTGGCGCCCCCGGTTGTCGGCGCTTGCTTAGTCGCTTAGTCAGCCGCTCAAGCGGTCTCTCTGTCAATCACGCAAGGCAACGCGAATCCCAATCGCGATGAACGTCGCGCCCGCGAGCCGATCGAGCCACACGCCCACGCGCGGCCGACGCTTCAGCCAGCCGCCGATCATTCCCGCGCACACGCCGAACAACGAAAACACCACCACGGTCTGCAACATGAACAACACGCCGAGTTCGAGCATCTGCACCGTGACGCTTTGCGAGCCGTGCGGCTGCACGAATTGCGGCAGGAACACGACGAAGAACAACGTCACCTTCGGATTCAGCAGATTGCCGAGGATGCTCTGGCGAAACACCGCCATCAACGGTTGCGGCGCACGCTCGTGCGCGGTGGCGAGGCCCTGGCTGCGCAGCGCCTTGATGCCGATCCAGACCAGATAAGCGGCGCCGGCCAGCTTGATCACTTCAAACGCAACCGGCGACGAACGCAGCAATGCAGCCACGCCAAGCGCGGCCAACGTGGTATGGAATGTAATGCCGGCCGCAAAGCCGAGCGCGGCGACGAGGCCGGCCGCGCGGCCTTGCGAGATGCCGCGTGCGAGCACTTGCAGATTGTCGGGGCCTGGCGCCATCGTGATGGCGATCGAAGTAGCGAGGAACAACAGGAAGTTGGGCATCTTTTCTTACCGTCCTTGTGTGCAGGAAGAAGTTCGCATACAGCGATCAATGGCCGCCGAATTCAGTCACCGTATAGAGCGGCAAGCCCGCTTTGCGCAGCAGGGCCGAGCCGCCAAGTTCAGGCAGATCGATAATTGCGGCACCTTCGATCACCTCCGCACCGAGCCGCTCCAGCAGAATCTTGCCGGCCATCATCGTGCCGCCGGTGGCGATCAGATCGTCGATGATCACAACGCGATCGCCCGGCTTGCAGGCGTCCTCGTGAATCTCGACGGTCGCGGTGCCGTATTCGAGCTCGTAGGATTGCGCGACTCGCTTATACGGCAACTTGCCCTGCTTGCGGATAGGAATGAAGCCCAGGTTCAGCTCGTAAGCCAGAATCGGCCCGATGATGAAACCACGCGCATCCAGCCCGGCGACGTAGTCGAGCTTCGCGTCGATGTAGCGCTGGACGAACAGATCGATCAGCACGCGCAGCGACTTCGGCTCCTGCAGGAGCGGCGTGATGTCGCGAAACTGCACGCCCGGCAACGGCCAGTCGGGCACCGTGCGGATGTGGCTTTTGATGTAATCGGCCGCATCGAGCGGCGCGCTCGCGAGCGCGTTGGACATGATGTCTCCGGATGGACCTCGACGGGTCCGATGAAAGGCTAAATCAGGTACAGCCGGCCAGGCCCGACGACACGAAGCCACGTCAAGCCGACCGTACGCGCTAGGCCGCGGTAGCGCCCGCGCGGCGATGCTTCGAGAGCAGTTCTTCGGCTTCGGCTAACTGTTCGGGCAGGCCTCGCAGCACTACGATGTCGCTCGCGCGCAGCTTGGTGGACGGGTCCGGCTCGACGCCGCGAATGCCGTGCCGGCGAATCGCCGTCACCTCGACGCCCAGTTCGAACAGGCCCAGCTCCGCCAGCGTTCGGCCCACCGCGTCCGAGTTTTCGTCGACCGGCACCGATTGTAGCCGCACCTGTTCGTGACGGTCGTCGTCTTCCACGTCGTCCGCACCATGGAAATAGCCGCGCAACAGCGCGTAGCGCTCATCGCGCATTTCCTCGACCCGCCGCACCACGCGCCGCATCGGCACGCCCATCAGCACCAGCGTATGCGAGGCCAGCATCAGGCTGCCTTCGACGATTTCGGGAATCACCTCGGTCGCGCCGGCGGCCAGCAGCTTTTCCAGATCGGCGTCATCGACGGTGCGAACGATCACCGGCAACGTGGGTGCCAGTTCGTGAATATTGTGTAAGACGCGCAATGCCGACGGCGTGTTCGCGTAGGTAATCGCGATCGTTGCGGCGCGATGGATACCGGCGGCAAGCAACGATTCGCGCCGCCCCGCATCGCCGAATACCACGGACTCACCCGCAGCCGCCGCGGCCTGCACGCGATCGGGGTCCAGGTCCAACGCGACGTACGACAAACCTTCATGCTCCAGCATGCGCGCCAGATTCTGCCCGGCCCGGCCATAGCCGCAAATGATCACGTGGCCGCTTTGCTTCAGGCTCTGCGTCGCGATACGCGTCATCTGCAAGGACTGCATCATCCATTCAGTCGACGACAGACGCAGCACGATACGGTCCGCGTTCTGGATCAGGAACGGCGCGGCCAGCATCGATAGCAGCATCGCCGCGAGAATCGCCTGCAACAAAGTGGCGTCGACCAGATGCTTGTCGAGAATCAGATTCAGCAGCACGAAGCCGAACTCGCCGGCTTGCGCGAGGCCGATACCCGTGCGCATCGCGACACCCGGCGACGCACCGAACAGGCGCGAGAGCCCGGTTACCATCACCGCCTTCAGCAAAATCGGCCCGATCAGGAAGCCGAGCACAATAAACGGATGTTCCCAGATCACACGCGGATTCAGCAGCATGCCGGTCGTGACGAAGAAGAGCCCCAACAGCACATCGCGAAACGGCTTGATGTCCTCTTCCACCTGATGCCGGTAAGGCGTTTCGGCGATCAACATGCCGGCGATGAACGCGCCGAGCGCGAGCGACAGGCCGAACTTGTCCGTGATGAACGCCGCGCCGAGCGTCACCAGCAACAGATTAAGGATGAACAGTTCCTGCGAGCGGCGGCGCGCGACCACGTTGAACCAGCGCGTCATGAAGCGCTGCCCCACTATTAACAATAGGGCCAACGCCACGACGATCTTGATCGCGGCCACGCCGAGCGCGCTGACAATATTTTCCGAATTACCGCCCAGCGCTGCAATGACGATCAAGAGCGGCACCACCGCCAGGTCCTGGAACAGCAGCACGCCGAAGATATTGCGGCCGTGCTCGGTTTCGATCTCGAGCCGCTCCGCCAGCATCTTGCTGACGATCGCCGTTGACGACATGGCCAGCGCGCCGCCCAGCGCCACGCTCGCCTGCCACGTGATGTGCACCCAGCGCTCCAGCACGAAGCCGAGCGAGACCGCCACGGCAATGGTGCCGATCACCTGCAACAGGCCGAGGCCGAACACAAGCCGGCGCATCGAGCGCAATTTGGAAAGCGAAAACTCCAGCCCGATCGAGAACATCAGGAACACGACGCCGAATTCGGCGAGGTTCTGTGCGCCCACCGAGTCGGGAATCAAACCGAGCGCGTGCGGCCCGACCACGATGCCGACCGTCAGATAGCCCAGCATCGGGGGAAGATTCAGAAAGCGAAAGAGCACCACGCCCGCCACCGATGCCAGCAGCAGGAATAGCGTCATTTCGAGCGGGGAAATCATCGGCAAAAACGCATCGGTAAAGCGTCCTCGTTCGTCAGCGGAACCACGCACGCTAACCGCCGTGCGACAAGGTTGTGGGGCCGTTAAAAACAGCAATAAAGGCAGCGGCTTGGCACATCAGGCCCGGCGCGGCGAACAAGCGCCTTTGCTATACTCCGCGAATGATAGCGAAAATCAATGGCGACCGGGCACTCGCGCTCGCTCGTGACGTGCTCGACATCGAAGCGGACGCCGTGCGCGCGCTTCGCGATCAACTCGACGATGGCTTCGTCGGGGCGGTCGACTTCATCCTGGGTTGCCGTGGACGCGTCGTCGTTTCCGGCATCGGCAAATCCGGCCACGTGGCCCGCAAGCTGGCGGCCACGCTTGCCAGCACCGGCACACCGGCGTTCTTCGTTCACCCGGCGGAAGCCAGTCATGGCGACCTCGGCATGGTCACGGCAGACGACGTGTTCCTCGCGCTGTCCAATTCCGGCGAAACTGAAGAACTCGTGGCGATCCTGCCGCTCATCAAGCGGATCGGCGCGAAGCTGATTGCGATGACGGGCCGTCCATCGTCGAGTCTCGCACAACTGGCCGACGTGCATCTGAATTCCGGTGTGTCGAAAGAAGCCTGCCCGATGAATCTTGCGCCGACCGCCAGCACCACCGCCGCGCTCGCGCTCGGCGATGCGCTCGCGGTCGCGGTGCTGGACGCGCGCGGCTTCGGCCGGGACGACTTCGCCCGCTCGCATCCGGGTGGCGCGCTCGGCCGGCGTTTGCTCACTTATGTTCGCGACGTCATGCGCACCGGCGACCAGGTGCCGAAGGTAACGCCTGACGCGACCGTGCGCGACGCGCTGTTCCAGTTGACCGCCAAGCGCATGGGCATGACGGCGATCGTCGATCACAACGAACACGTGACCGGCATCTTCACCGACGGCGACTTGCGCCGCGTGCTCGAACGCGACGGCGATTTCCGCGAACTGTCGATTGCCTCGGTGATGACCGCCGGCCCGCGCACTATCGGTCCGGATCAACTTGCTGTCGAAGCCGTGGAACTGATGGAGCGCCACCGCATCAATCAGATGCTGGTCGTCGACGAAGCAGGCAAGCTGATCGGCGCACTCAACATGCACGACCTGTTCTCGAAGAAGGTGATCTGATGGCTGTCGCCCCCCTTACCGCCACTGAACGCGCAAGCCGCGTCAAGCTGATGATTTTCGACGTCGACGGCGTGCTGACCGACGGTGGCCTGCTGTTTACGGCGGAAGGCGACACGATGAAGGCATTCCACTCGATGGACGGGCACGGCATGAAACTGCTGCGCCAGGCCGGCATCGAAACGGCGATCATCACCGGGCGCAAGTCGGGCATCGTCGCGGCGCGGGCGAAGGAAATGAACATCACCCACGTCTATCAGGGGGTACAAGACAAACCCCAGGCGTTCGCCGACCTGCTCAAGCAAACCGGCCTGACAGCGGAAGAATGCGGCTATATGGGCGACGACTGGGTCGATCTCGGCGTGATGCTGAAGGTCGGTTTCGCAGCGGCACCGGCCAATTCGCATCCTGAAGTGATCGCGCGCGCCCACTGGGTCAGCGAGGCGCGCGGCGGCCACGGCGCCGCGCGCGAAGTCTGCGACACCCTGCTGCGCGCGCAGCACAAATATGAGGCGCTGCTCGCGGCAGCCTGTAGCGGCGAACAGCGAGGCCTCGTCGGATGAATCGGTTTCGCTGGACCTCACTGATTCCGGTCGTCGCGATGGCGGCGCTCGCCGGTATTACATGGTGGCTGCTGCAAGCCACGCTGCCGCGGCAGAACGAAAGCGTGGTGCGCCCCAAGGAGCACACGCCCGACTACTTCGCGGACAACTTTTCGGTTTCCGAACTCGATCAATCGGGCTCGACACAATACCGCCTGACCGCTACCAGCCTGATCCACTACGAAGACGACGAGCTGAGCGATCTGGTCAAGCCGGCTATGCGCGCGTTCCAGCCGGGCAAGCCGATCGTCACCGCGACCGGCGATACCGGCACGGTCAACGGCGACGCCTCGATCGTCAACTTGTACGACAACGCGCGCATCGTGCGGGCCGCCGGCAACGGCGATCCGCAGATGCAAGCGGATTCGCAGCATTTTAGGGTGCTGGTCAACGACGATGTGATCGAGACCGAAAAGCCGGTTAAACTTCAGCGCGGCATGTCTGTGATGACTGCCAGCGGCATGAACTACAACAACGTCACCCGGGTAATTCAGCTGTTCGGCAATGTGAAGGGCGCGATTGCCGCGTCCGATGGCTCCGCCAGCTCGCCCAAGCAACCCGGGTAATCCATTCCAGGCGTGACTGCATGAACGAATCGTTCCCCCGTTTTGATACCGGCCGCACGCGCACCCTGTCCGCGTGCCGCGCCGGACTCGCTGCGCTAATCGTCGCATTGCCGCTCGCCGGCTTTGCGCCGCTGGCGCACGCCGACCGCGCCGACAAGGACAAGCCGCTGAACGTCGAAGCGGACAACATGACGTACGACGACCTCAAGCAGGTCAACATCTTCACCGGCCACGTGGTCGCCACCAAAGGCACGATCGTGATCAAGGCCGATCGAGTCGAAGTGACGCAAGACCCGCAGGGCTATCAATACGCGACCGGCACGTCGAGCGGCGGCAATCTGTCGTATTTCCGCCAGAAGCGCGAAGGCCTCGATGAATACATCGAAGGCACGGCGATTCGCATCGACTACGACGGCAAGCAGGATCTGACCACGCTTACCACCAACGCCACCGTGAAGCGCCTGCAAGGCCTTTCGACGGTAATGGACCAGGTGCACGGCAGCGTCATTACGTATGACGGCCAGAGCGACTTCTACACCGCGAAGGCAGGCAAGGACGTCGCCGGCCCGGGCAACCCGACTGGCCGCGTACGCGCAATGCTGGCGCCGCGCAATGGCGGCGCCGCGCCGCTGAACGGCGCATCGGCCACGCTCGCGCCATCCGCCACGATCCAGGGAGCACCGAACCAGTGAGTTCCTCCGCGTCCCTCCCCAATCGCAAACCGGCCGGCACCAGCAGTTCACTGGTGGTCCGCAATCTGAAGAAACGCTACGGCACGCGCACGGTCGTCAAAGACGTCTCGCTCGACGTGAAAAGCGGTGAAGTGGTCGGCCTGCTTGGCCCCAACGGCGCCGGCAAGACCACCTCGTTCTACATGATCGTCGGCCTCGTGCCGCTCGATGCAGGTGAAATCGATCTGGACGGCAAGTCGATCAGCTTGCTGCCGATTCACAAGCGCGCGTCGCTGGGTTTGTCGTATCTGCCGCAGGAAGCGTCGGTGTTCCGCAAGCTCACTGTCGAGGAAAACATTCGCGCGGTGCTGGAGTTGCAGCACGAAGACAACGGCAAGCGGCTGACCAAAGACACCATCACGAGCCGCACCGAAGCCTTGCTCGACGAACTGCAGATCGCCCACCTGCGTGAGAATCCAGCGCTGTCGCTGTCGGGCGGCGAGCGTCGGCGGGTTGAAATTGCACGTGCGCTGGCCACCAATCCGAGCTTCATTCTGCTCGACGAACCGTTCGCGGGCGTCGATCCGATCGCGGTGCTGGAAATCCAGAAGATCGTCAAATTTCTGAAGCAGCGCAATATCGGCGTACTGATCACCGACCACAACGTGCGCGAAACCCTCGGCATCTGCGATCACGCCTACATCATCAGCGACGGCAGCGTGCTGGCCGCCGGTGCGCCGAGCGACATCATCGAAAACGAAAGCGTGCGGCGCGTCTATCTGGGCGAACACTTCCGCATGTAAGTGCCCAAGGGATTGCCGGCGGTGCGAACGCGCGTTCGCCGGCCCTTTTGCGGCACCTGCACATCAGCATTTTTGACCTGGGCCGTCCGGCGCCCAGCGCCGCCGAAAACGGGCGCACGCGTAATTGCGAATGTCGCAATGTATCGCGGTCGTGGCAAACTCTCTACAATGAATCTCAACTTGCCATGAAAGCCAGCCTCCAACTCCGCCTATCGCAGCATCTTGCGCTGACCCCGCAACTGCAGCAGTCCATCCGGCTGCTTCAGCTGTCCACGCTCGAACTGCAGCAGGAAGTCGCAATGGCGATCTCGCAGAATCCGCTCCTCGAGAACGAGGACGACTGGATCGCGAGCCCCCTGCGCGTGGCGGCCGACGGTTCGCTGATCGCACAGTCACCCAATTCCTCGGCACCGCCTGATCAGATGGGCGGCAATACGTCGTCGTCCACCAGCAGCAGCGAGCGCGCCGAGAACGGCGAGCCGCAAGGTGTCGACGAATACAACGGCCTTGCGAGCGACAACAACGGTGACGCATCGCAATGGGATCTCGGCGACTACGGCCGCTCCGGCAATGCCTCGGACGACGACGATCTGCCGCCGCTGCAAATCCACGAATCGAGCACCTCGCTGCGCGACCACCTGATGGCGCAACTTCGCGTCACCCAGGCGAGCCAGCGCGACCGCGCGCTGATCACCTTCCTGATCGAATCGCTCGACGACGACGGCTATCTTGCCGCCACGCTCGACGAAGTGTTGGCCGACCTGCCTGAAGAGCTCGAAGTCGATCTCGACGAAATGAACGCCGCGCTTGCGCTGCTGCACAGCTTCGACCCTGCTGGGGTCGGCGCGCGCTCCGCGTCGGAATGTCTCAAGTTGCAATTGCTGCGGCTCGAACAATCGCCTACGCGCACGCTTGCGCTCGACATCGTCGCCCACCATCTGGAACTGCTCGCGGCACGCGACTTCACACGCCTGCGCAAGCATCTGAAGGCGAACGACGACGATTTGCGGGATGCCCATATTCTGATCCGCTCGCTCGAGCCGTTTCCCGGCGCCGCTTACGGCAAGGCGGAAGCGGACTATGTCGTGCCGGACATCATGGTGCGCAAAACGGCACAGGGCTGGCAGGCGGAACTCAATCCGGAAGTGGTGCCGAAGCTGCGCATCAACCACCTGTACGCAAATATTCTGCGCAATAACCGGGGCGATCCAGGCAGCGGATCGTTGCGCCAGCAACTGCAGGAAGCGCGCTGGCTGATCAAAAATATCCAGCAACGTTTCGAGACCATCCTCCGGGTCGCACAGGCCATTGTCGAGCGTCAAAAGAGTTTTTTTGTGCACGGCGAAATTGCCATGCGCCCCTTGGTTTTGCGAGAAATTGCTGATACGCTGGGCCTACACGAGTCAACGGTCTCCCGTGTGACAACCGGTAAATACATGCTGACCCCATTCGGGACGCTTGAATTTAAGTACTTCTTCGGATCACACGTTTCGACTGACACGGGCGGCGCGGCCTCTTCAACGGCCATTCGCGCGCTCATCAAGCAACTGATAGGAGCGGAAAACCCGAAATCTCCTCTTTCAGACAGCCGCATAGCCGAACTGCTGGCGGAACAGGGCTTCGTGGTCGCACGGCGTACCGTTGCGAAGTATCGCGAAGCGCTCAAGATTCCGGCAGTCAACCTGCGCAAGTCTCTGTAGCCCGCCGCCTCCCGCGACGGGCATTTACCGGCCGCTCCGCAGTTGGCGGACAGGCCGGCCGATGCGACCTGCCAGAAGTCAGTCACCGGGGGGCGACTCAGGCAAGCCGACAGATCGACCGGACCTTCGTCATCGTGCGGAACAAGCGGCCTCTAGCTTGGAGAAGCACTATGAATCTGCAGATCAGTGGACACCACCTCGAAGTAACGCCTGCGTTGCGCGAATACGTGATCACCAAACTGGATAGGGTGCTAAGACATTTCGATCAGGTAATCGACGGCAGTGTGGTCCTCTCGGTCGACAACCACAAGGAAAAGGAAAAGCGTCAAAAGGTTGAAATCAACCTGCATCTCAAGGGCAAAGATATCTTTGTCGAGAGCTGTGACAGCGATCTCTACGCTGCGATCGATCTGATGATCGACAAGCTTGACCGACAAGTGATACGCCACAAGGATCGCCTGCAAGGCCATCAGCACGATGCGATCAAGTACCAGCCGGCGCCGCTACTGGACGTGCCGCCGCAATAAGGAACATTAGAAGGGTTCTTTACTTTCCTTCGTTTTTCCTTGTTTGTGTGTAACCAGCCAAACCGCCCGAGACCGGGCGGTTTTTCGTTTCAGGCCGCCTTTCTCGCGCAGCCGCGCAGATCGGATCAATCCCGCAAAGAAACCCATGATGCATAGATGGCGCGCCGCACCATCCGTTGCTACCCTGTTCTATAATGTTCCGGTTACCATCGGGGTCAAGTTAGCTCAAACGGAAATCGGTCGGCCGGAGTCCTGCGCTTTCGGGCTCCAACGCACGTCGCCGCGAGCATCAAACGAATGGAACACCACTCAAACGCCCCAGCGAGGAGAACCCAGGCCACGTTTTCGCCTGTCAACATGAATCGTTTAGCCAAATTTCTTCCCCTCGAGAACGTCGTCGTCGGACTATCGGTCACCAGCAAGAAGCGCGTATTCGAGCAAGCGGGCCTGATCTTCGAGAACCAGAACGGCATCGCCCGTAGCACGGTCACTGACAATCTGTTTGCGCGTGAGCGCCTCGGATCGACGGGGCTCGGCGAAGGCGTCGCGATTCCGCATGGCCGGATCAAAGGCTTGAAGCAACCGCTCGCCGCGTTCGTCCGCCTCGCCGAACCTATCCCCTTCGAATCGCCCGACGGCCAGCCGGTCTCGCTGCTGATCTTCCTGCTCGTTCCCGAGCAGGCCACCCAGCAGCACCTCGAAATCCTTTCGGAAATCGCCCAGTTGCTGTCCGATCGCGAGGCCCGCGAGCGTCTGCATACGGAAGAAGACCGCGAATCATTGCATCGCCTGCTCACTCAGTGGCAACCTTGATGCATCGGCGGTTATCCGCACGCCGGTTATTCGACCAGTTACCCGCCTGTGCGCGGGTACAGCCTGGCAAGGCAAACGGTCCGCGTTAGCGCGGCCACCTCTTCGTCCGGCAAGCGGCCCACACTGGAGTCACTGACTCATGGATACGTCCAGCATCAACGCCCAAAGCATTTTCGACGACAACGCCGCCATGCTGAAGTTGAGCTGGCTGACGGGGCATGAAGGCTGGGAGCGCGGCTTTTCTTCGGAATCCGTCGCCAATGCCACGTCGAGCGCCGACCTCGTCGGTCACTTGAACCTGATCCACCCAAACCGGATCCAGGTACTCGGCGACGCCGAAATCGACTACTACAAGCGCCAAACCGACGAAGACCGCTCGCGCCACATGGCCGAGCTGATCGCGTTGGAGCCGCCGTTTCTGGTGGTGGCGGGCGGTGTCGCCGCTCCGCCGGAACTGGTGCTGCGCTGCACGCGCTCATCCACGCCGCTCTTCACCACGCCAATGTCCGCTGCCGCGGTGATCGACAGCCTGCGTCTCTACATGTCGCGCATTCTCGCGCCGCGCGCCACGCTGCACGGCGTGTTTCTCGACATTCTCGGCATGGGCGTGCTGCTCACCGGCGATTCCGGCCTCGGCAAGAGCGAACTCGGGCTGGAACTGATCAGCCGCGGCCACGGCCTCGTTGCCGATGACGCGGTAGATTTCGTGCGCCTCGGGCCGGATTTTGTCGAAGGGCGCTGTCCGCCGCTGCTGCAAAACCTGCTCGAAGTGCGTGGTCTCGGCCTGCTCGACATCAAGACAATCTTCGGTGAAACCGCAGTGCGCCGCAAAATGAAGCTGAAACTGATCGTGCAACTGGTGCGCCGTCCCGACGGTGAGTTCCAGAGGCTGCCGCTGGAGAGCCAAACGGTCGACGTCCTCGGTTTGCCGATCAGCAAAGTCACGATTCAGGTGGCGGCCGGCCGCAACCTCGCGGTTCTGGTCGAAGCAGCCGTGCGCAACACGATCCTGCAACTGCGCGGCATCGACACGCTGCGCGACTTCATGGATCGCCAGCGCCTTGCAATGCAGGACCCGGACAGCCAGTTTCCCGGCAAATTGATCTGAATTCGCGGCACCGTGCCACGCCAGCAGCCAACGGCAGGCTGCGGCGGCACGCGCACCAGATGCTATGATGAACTGTACGGATTTCACGATTCCATGCGCATAATCCTGATCACCGGTATTTCCGGCTCCGGCAAGTCAGTTGCCCTGAACGCGCTTGAAGACGCAGGCTATTACTGCGTCGACAATCTGCCGCCGCGTTTTTTGCCGCAACTGGCCAACTTTCTCGCCGACGACGGCCATGAACGCCTCGCGGTCGCCATCGACGCGCGCTCGAGCGCTTCGCTCGATGAAATGCCCGCAATGATTCGCGACCTGTCGCGCGCCCACGACGTACGTGTACTCTTCCTGAACGCAAGCACGCAGTCGCTGATTCAACGCTTCTCCGAAACGCGCCGCCGCCATCCGCTGTCCGGTTCCACGGCGCAAGATGCAGGTGTCGGCGTATTGACGTCGCTCGCCGAAGCGATCGAACGCGAACGCGAACTCGTGGCGGGCCTTGCCGAATTCGGCCATCAGATCGACACTAGCAATCTGCGCGCGAACGTGCTGCGTGCATGGGTCAAACGCTTCATCGAGCAGGAAGATGCGGGGCTCGTGCTGATGTTCGAGTCCTTCGGCTTCAAACGCGGCGTGCCGCTCGACGCCGATTTTGTTTTCGACGTACGCACGCTGCCGAACCCGTACTACGATCATGAATTGCGGGCGCTCACCGGCCTCGACAAACCGGTGATCGATTTTCTCGACGCGCTGCCGGTCGTGCATGAAATGATCGACGATATCGAAAAGTTTCTCGCCAAATGGCTGCCGCATTTCCGTGACGACAACCGCAGTTATCTGACGGTCGCGATTGGTTGCACAGGCGGCCAGCACCGCTCTGTGTTCATTGCGGAGACGCTCGCCGCGCGTCTCGCAGCTTCAGCGAATGTCATTGTGCGGCACCGCGATGCGCCGGTGAATGCCGACGAATCATCCAAGTTAGTGGCTTAACCGGCCGCGCCGCGCGGCCTCAACTCGAAGCGTTGCGCCATGTCCTCTGCTACTGTGCTTGCCGATGTGCCGCTGTTCCCGCTGCATACGGTGCTGTTCCCCGACGGACTATTGCCGCTGAAGATCTTCGAAGCGCGCTACCTCGATATGGCGCGCGACTGTCTGCGTGAAAAAACGCCATTCGGTGTCTGTCTGCTGAAAAGCGGCGCAGAAGTGGCGCGCGAAGAAGAGCCTTCGGTGCCCGAAGCAATTGGCTGTCTCGCCGAAATTGAAGAGTGCGATGTCGAAGCCTTCGGCATGCTGCTGATTCGGGCGCGCGGCACGCGGCGGTTTCGCCTGCTGTCGCATCGCGTAGAGAGTAGCGGCTTGCTGGTCGGTATGGCAGAGCCGCTCGGAGAAGACATACCGCTCGAGGGCAATGAGCAACTGGCCAAATTCGGCGCATGCGCGGAAGTGCTCGAACGGATCATCGCAACGATTCGGGAACGCGACCCGGACAGCTTGCCGTTCGCGGAACCGTTCAGGCTGGAAGATCCGTCATGGGTGTCGAACCGTCTCGCGGAAGTGTTGCCGATCGCCCTTCGTGCAAGGCAAAAGCTGATGGAATTGCAAGACGCCGGCGCGCGAATCGACGTAGTTCATCACTATATGCAGCAGCATCAGCTGCTTTGATTTGACGTGCTTTTTGCTCTGGGTCGGCTAGAGCAGCGAGCCGTGCAGACTATCGAGCAGCTTGCGCACCGGCGCGGGCACACCGAACGAGTCGAGATCGCCTAACGCGACCCATGCGGTGTCCGCGTCGCCCAGCACAGCCAATGCGCCCACGCCGCGATCCAGTTCAGCGAGCCGCGGTTCGATATCCAGCTTGAAATGCGTGAACACGTGCGTCAGCGGTGCGAGCGGCGAGACCTCTCCGTCACCACCGAAGGCGCGTGCACGCGCGGCGAGCGCGGCTTCGTCAGCGGCTTCGGGCAGGCTCCACAAACCGCCCCAGATACCTGAAGGCGGACGCTTTTCCAGCATCACGGCGTTACCGTCGCGCAGCACCAGCATCCATGTGCGGCGCGTCGGCACAGCTTTCTTCGGTCGTGCCGTGGGCAGTTCACGCTGACGTCCGGTCACATTGGCCACGCAGTCGGCGGCGAATGGGCAGCGCAGGCAGTCCGGCTTGCCTCGCACACATAACGTTGCGCCGAGGTCCATCAGGCCCTGCGTGTACGCACTGACATCGTCGTCCGACGCGTTGGACGGCAGCAGCGATTCCGCCAGCGTCCACATCGCGTTCTCAACTTTCTTTTCACCCGGAAAACCTTCGACGCCGAAAACCCGCGCCAACACGCGCTTCACGTTGCCGTCGAGAATCGTCGCGCGCGCGCCGAACGCGAAAGAGGCGATCGCCGCCGCCGTCGAGCGGCCAATGCCCGGCAATTCCGCAAGCGCGTCGGCCGATGCGGGAAACACGCCGCCGTGCTGCTCGACTACCGTCTGTGCGCAACGGTGCAGATTGCGCGCGCGAGAGTAATAGCCGAGGCCGGCCCACAATGCCATCACATCGTCTGACGGCGCGGCGGCGAGCGAGGCTACATCCGGACAACGCGCGAGAAACTTCGCGTAATACGGAATCACCGTCGACACCTGGGTCTGCTGCAGCATGATTTCCGACAGCCAGATGCGATACGGATCGCGGGTGTTCTGCCATGGCAGATCGTGACGGCCGTGCTGGCGCTGCCACGCAATCAGCCGCGCGGAAAAATCAGACATGACTGGAAAAGCGGGTACAGCGGGTGGGGCGGACGGACTTATGCGAGAAGGCATTGAAAAATTAGCGCTGGCAGGTGGGACAGAAGTAGGTAGAACGCTGCCCCTGCACGATCTGTTTGATCGGCGTTGCACACACTCGGCATGGCAGCCCCGCGCGATCATAAACGAAATAGTCGAGCTGGAAGTAGCCGCTTTCACCATCGCTGCCGACGAAATCGCGCAGCGTGCTGCCGCCCTTCTCGATCGCTGCGGCGAGTGTGACGCGCACAGCATCCGCCAGCAGATCATAGCGAACGAGCGAGACGCGGCCCGCCGCGGTGGTGGGCCGGATACCGGCGCGAAAGAGGCTTTCGGATGCGTAGATATTACCCACGCCGACCACGATCTCCCCCGCCAGCAATGCCTGCTTCACCGATACCTTGCGCCCACGCGTGAGCCGGTGCATCAACGCGCCGGAGAACGCCGGCGAAAACGGCTCGACACCGAGGCTCGCGAGCAGCGGATGCTCGAGCACGTCGCCGGCTTCACGCGGGTGCCACAGCACTGCGCCGAAGCGCCGCGGATCGCGATAACGCAAAATGAATTCGTCGAAAATCCAGTCGATGTGATCGTGTTTTGCCGCGGCCGGCGGCTTCGGCACATGGCGCAGCACACGCAGCGTGCCGGTCATGCCCAGATGCACAATGAACCAGCCGGCGTCGATTTCGAACAGCAGATACTTGCCCCGCCGCTCGACCTTGCGCACCACGCTGCCGCGCAAGGTTTTCGCAAGGTCCGCCGGAATCGGCCAACGCAGCGCGGGCGTGCGTACATCGACGCGTTCAACCTTGCGGCCGGACACATACGGTTCGATTCCCCTTCGGGTAACCTCAACTTCTGGCAACTCTGGCATGTCTAACTGGTCTACAACTTGCGTCGTTGGTTGTGCGCGTATTGTAGCGAGCGCGTTACAATCGTCCGAAACATTGAACGGATTTCCATGAACTTGTCCTTCGTGAAGCTGTTTTCGAAGCGCCCGGCTAGCGCATCCCGCGTGCCGCACGCCGTGTCCGCTCGCCGCATGCTCGGTGCCGCCGCGCTCGCGGTCTGGGCCCTAGCTGCCGTGCCCGCGCACGCGCAGGACCCATCGCCGGACTCGGATGACACGTCCGTCACCCTGCCGGACCCGCTCGGCCCTGCATCGGCAGAAGACCTGAAGTCTCTGCCGGGCGTGCCGCTGTCCAGCCAGATCGTATTCCAGGTGCTCGCTGCTGAAGTCGCGTTGCAACGCGACCAGCCGGCGCCCGCCTATCAGACCTACCTCGCGCTCGCGCGCGACACGCACGATCCGCGCATGGCGCAACGCGCCACGGAAATCGCGCTGGCCGCGCAAAGCCCGTCGGACGCTTTGGCCGCCGCGCAGTTGTGGCAGCAGTATGCGCCGGATTCGGAACGCGCCGCGCAACTCGACGCGTCGCTGCTCGTGCTGTCCGGCAAGCCTGATGAAGCCGCGCCGATCCTCGCCCGTGAACTCGCGAAAGTACCTGCCGACAATCGCGGCAGCGCAATGCTGGCGCTGCAGCTGCTGCTCTCGCGCGGTCCGAACCGGATCGGCGGTTTGCATGTGCTGCAGGACCTGCTGAAGAACGACCTGAACCGGCCGGAGGCGCAACTGGCCATCGCACGCCAGCAGCTCGTTTCAGACGACGCACCGGGCGCGCGCAAGTCGCTCGAACAGGCGCTCACCCTCAAGCCGGACTATTTGCCGGCCGCGCTGACGCTGTCGCAGATGGGCCCGGAGGAGCGCAAGGAAGGTATTGCGTCGCTCGAAAAGTTCGTGCAGCAGAATCCGAAATCGCATGACGCGCGTCTCGCGCTCGCGCAGATGTATCTCGCGAGCGACCGTCTGGACGACGCGCAAAAGCAGTTCGAGATCATGCACAAGAACAACGCGAGTGAGCTCACGCCGCTAATGGCGCTCGCGCTGATCAAGATCCAGCAGAAGAATTTCAACGACGCGCAGAGCTACCTCACCCAGTATGCGCAGCAAGCTGAAAAAACGCCGGGGGCCGATCCGGGCCAGGCGTATATCTATCTTGCGCAGCTGTCGCTCGAACAGAAGAACGAAGCGACGGCGGGCGACTGGCTGAACAAGATTTCGCCGTCGAGCCAGCAATACGTGCCGGCACAGATCACGCGTGCGCAACTGCTCGCCAAGCAGGGCAAGACTGAAGACGCGCGCAAGCTGCTGGCCGGCCTGCCGGCACCCGATCCACGCGATCAGGCGCTGATTGCACGCACCGACGCAGCCATTCTGTTCGACGCAAAGCGCTACCCGGAGGCGGAAGCACGCCTGCAACAGGCAACGGCCGCCTACCCCGACGATCCCGATCTCACCTACGACTACGCTATGGCCGCCGAGAAGAACGGCCATTACGACGTCATGGAAGCGCAGCTGCGCAAGCTGATTCAGACGCAGCCGGACAACCCGCAGGCTTACAACGCGCTCGGCTATTCGCTGGCCGATCGCAATCAGCGCCTCGCGGAAGCGGACAAGCTGGTCGAGAAGGCGTCATCGCTGGCGCCGAACGACGCATTCATCATGGACAGCGTCGGCTGGGTCAAGTACCGGATGGGCGAAACGTCTGATGCAATCAAGTTGCTGCGCAAAGCATACGACCTCCAGCCGAACGCCGAAATCGGCGCGCACCTCGGCGAAGTGTTGTGGAAAACCGGCGCGCAGGATCAGGCCCGCGCCGCGTTCCGCGACGCACGCAAGCTGGAACCGGACAACGACACGCTTGTTAAAACGCTGCAACGTCTTCAGGTAAACGATCTTTGATGCGTCTTTCCCGCTTGATTTCCTACCCCCGGGCGCCGCGTGGCGCGGCGCTCGGACTCGTAGCGGCAGCGGTTGTCGCATTGACCGGTTGTGCATCGGTGAAGCCGCAGGGGCCGTCCATGTCGAATGCTGCGACATCTGTCACAGCGCAGACTTCGCGTGCTTATCAAGGTCGTTTCGCGGTCCAGTACGACGATCAGAACGGCCAGCAGCGCAATGCCTATGGCAACTTCACCTGGCAAGAAACGGGTGACACGGTCACACTGCAATTGCGCAATCCGCTCGGCCAAACGCTGGCGATCGTGACTTCGTCGCCTGCATCAGCCACGCTCGAACTGCCGAACCGCCAACCGCTCACCGCCGACAACGTTTCCACGCTGATGCAGAACGCGCTCGGCTTCACGCTGCCAGTCGAAGGGCTGCGCTATTGGCTGCAGCCTTCGCCGGCGCCGACTTCGCGTGCCAGGACTGAGCAGGATCCGGAGCAGCCCTCGCGTCTGAAGCAGATCACGCAGGACGGCTGGACGATCGACTACCTGGCGTATGCCGATGCGCCGGCAACCGGCGTGAAGCGCGTGAACCTGAGCCGTTCGCAACCACCGATCGACATCAAGCTCGTGCTGGATCAGTAGTCGCGCCTGTTTGCACGACCCTTGCCGCTTCTTCGGCGCCGCTATGGCGCATGCAACCCTGACTCATGATTGAAACGACCGATTCGCTGCGCGATTGCCTCGCGCCAGCGAAACTCAACCTCTTCCTGCACATCACCGGCCGCCGGCCGGACGGCTATCACACGCTGCAAACCGTCTTCCAGTTGCTCGACTGGGGCGACACCCTGCATTTCAAGCGGCGCGACGACGGGCTCATCACGCGCAGCACCGAAATCGCCGACGTGCCGCCGGAACACGACCTCACTGTGCGCGCAGCAACGCTCCTGAAGGCGCATACGGGCTCGCCCGCGGGTGTCGATATTGAAATCGAGAAGCGTCTGCCGATGGGCGCGGGCCTCGGCGGCGGCAGTTCCGATGCGGCCACCACGCTGCTCGCGCTAAACCGTCTCTGGAAGCTCGATTTGCCGCGACTGGAGTTGCAAGAGCTGGCCTTGAAGCTCGGTGCCGACGTGCCGTTTTTTATTTTTGGGAAAAATGCGTTCGCAGAGGGTGTCGGAGAAGCTTTAGACGTTGTACAATTGCCGCCGCGCCATTTCCTAGTAGTGACGCCGAGGGTTCAGGTTCCAACTGCAGCGATTTTTTCCGAAAAAACGTTGACAAGAGATTCGAAACCCCTCATAATTATGGACTTTCCTGCAGAACTTAGCTGCAACACTGAATGGCCAGAAAGTTTTGGCCGGAATGACATGCAGCAGGTTGTCGTGGGAAAATACGCGGAAGTAGCGCAAGTGCTGCGGTGGTTTGAAAACATCGCGCCAGCGCGGATGTCTGGATCAGGTGCAAGTGTATTTGCAGCGTTCCGTAGTAAAGCTGAAGCAGAAGCGGCGCAAGCCAAACTGCCGGGCGAATGGAACAGCGCAGTGACTGCAGGTCTCGATCAGCATCCACTCTTTACTTTCGCGTCATAAAGTTTTGCATCGTCGAACGCTCCCTCGTTCGGTGAAGCTCAAAGTTAGTGTAGGGGAGTCGCCAAGTTGGTTAAGGCACCGGATTTTGATTCCGGCATTCGAAGGTTCGACTCCTTCCTCCCCTGCCAAAATTTCTCGCATTTCCCTCGCCCCCAGCCTGAAGTAGGTGCACGATGAGCAGCCATGACGGCCTGATGGTTTTTACTGGCAACGCAAATCCCGCGCTTGCACAGGAAGTCGTCAATATCCTCGGTATTCCCCTCGGCAAAGCAATGGTTAGCCGTTTCTCGGACGGCGAAATCCAGGTCGAGATTCAGGAAAACGTGCGTGGCAAGGATGTATTCGTCCTGCAGTCCACCTGCGCGCCGGCGAATGACAATCTGATGGAACTGATGATCATGGTCGATGCGCTCAAGCGCGCATCCGCTGGCCGGATCACCGCAGCCATCCCCTACTTCGGTTATGCCCGTCAAGATCGACGCCCCCGTTCGGCGCGCGTCGCCATCTCGGCGAAGATCGTGGCGAACATGCTGGAAATCGCCGGCGTCGAGCGGATCATTACGATGGATCTGCACGCCGACCAGATTCAAGGCTTCTTCGACATCCCGGTCGACAATATCTACGCTACGCCCGTGCTGCTCGGCGATCTGCGCAAGCAGAACTACGAGAACCTGCTGGTCGTTTCGCCGGACGTCGGCGGCGTGGTGCGTGCCCGTGCATTGGCCAAGCAACTGAACTGCGATCTCGCGATCATCGACAAGCGCCGCCCGAAGGCGAACGTCGCCGAAGTGATGAACATCATCGGTGAAGTCGAAGGCCGCACCTGCGTGATCATGGACGACATGGTCGACACCGCAGGCACGCTTTGCAAGGCAGCTCAGGTTTTGAAGGAACGCGGTGCGAAGCAGGTATTCGCTTACGCCACCCACCCGGTTCTGTCGGGCGGTGCAGGCGAGCGTATTGCAGCTTCGGCACTCGACGAACTCGTTGTCACCGATACGATCCCGCTCGGCGAAGAAGCCCGCTCGTGCGCCAAGATCCGTTCGCTGACCAGCGCCGGCCTGCTCGCCGAAACGTTCTCGCGGATTCGCCGCGGCGATTCGGTGATGTCGCTGTTCGCTGAAAGTTAAGTATTTGCGAAGGCGCAGCGCGCGTTGCAGTACCGCACGCTGCGCTTTTGCACAATTGGCATGAACGAACGAAGGTTCGTGCCATCGCTCTGGGGCCTCAGCCATAACGGCTTGGAGGCCCCGTTTTTACTGCCTGGTCGCGGGCAGTGCATTGGAGATTCAATATGAAAGTAGTCGCTTTCGAGCGTTCTTTGCAAGGTACGGGTGCGAGCCGCCGCCTGCGTATCTCGGGCAAGACCCCGGGCATCGTATATGGCGCTGGTGCTGAAACGCAATTGGTCGAACTGGACCACAACGCGCTGTGGCACGCGCTGAAGAAAGAAGTTTTCCATTCGTCGATCCTCGAATTGGAAGTGGCCGGCAAGTCGCAACAGGTTCTGCTGCGCGACGTGCAATACCACCCGTTCCGTCAGCTCGTGCTGCACGTGGACTTCCAACGTGTCGACGCGAAGAAGAAGCTGCACACCAAGGTGCCGCTGCACTTCATGAACCAGGAAACCAACCCGGCAGTGAAGCTGTCGGGCGCGGTGATCTCGCACGTCATCAACGAAATCGAAATCGAGTGCCTGCCGTCGGCACTGCCGGAATTCCTCGAAGTCGACCTGGTGAAGATCGAAGCTGGTCACTCGCTGCACGCTAAGGACATCGTCCTGCCGGCAGGCGTGGCACTGGTTGCTCACGTTGAAGCAGAAAACCCGGTCGTCGCATTGGCAACGATCCCGGCTGGCGCAATCGCTGAAGGCGACGCCGCTGCTGCTGAAGGCGAAGGCGAAAAGCCGGCTGCCTAAGCTGCACTGAGCGAGCAATCCTCTCGATCCGTTTTTGTAAAACGGTCGATGTGACCCGCCGAGGTTCGCCCCGGCGGGTTTTTTTTCGGTTTTTTTCGGCTCGGCCGCGTTCGGCTCCTAGGCCAGATGGACCTACACAATCATGATCAAGCTGATCGTCGGGCTCGGCAATCCGGGCGCTGAATACACCGCGACGCGCCACAATGCCGGCTTCTGGCTGGTCGATCAATTGGCGCGCGAAGCAGGCGCGACAATGCGCGACGAGCGGCGCTTCCACGGTTTCTATGCGAAGGCCCGGCTTCACGGTGAAGAAGTGCATCTGCTGGAACCGCAGACGTATATGAACCGCTCGGGGCAGTCGGTCGTGGCGGTCGCGCAGTTCTTCAAGATTCTTCCGGACGAAATTCTGGTCGCGCACGACGAACTCGATATGCCGCCCGGCAGTGTCAAGCTGAAGCTCGGTGGCGGCAGCGGCGGCCATAACGGCCTGAAAGACATCACCGCGCATCTGTCGTCACAACAATATTGGCGGCTGCGGATCGGCATCGGCCATCCGCGCGACCTGATTCCCGAAAGCGCGCGCGCCGGCGCCAAGCCAGACGTCGCCAATTACGTGCTGAAGCCGCCGCGACGGGAAGAGCAGGACGTGATCGATGCGTCGATTGAACGTTCGTTGGCCGTGATGCCGCAGATCATCCAGGGCGAGCTTGAACGGGCGACGATGCAACTGCATCGCAATAATCCCTGAGCGCGCCCTGCCCGCACCCGAATCCCCGTATCGCCTTCGACAGGAGAATCGCTTGAGCCGCTACTGGAGTGACATCGTTCACCGTCTGACGCCGTATGTGCCGGGCGAGCAGCCCGTGGTTGCGCATCCAGTGAAGCTGAACACCAACGAGAATCCTTATCCGCCGTCGCCACGCGTGCTTGAAGCGATTCAGAAGGAACTGAGCGGTGCGGGCGAGTCGCTGCGGCGCTATCCCGACCCGACCGCGCGAAAGTTGCGCGAAACGGTAGCCGCGTACCACGGCATTCGTGCGGAGCAAGTGTTCGTGGGCAACGGCTCGGACGAAGTGCTCGCGCTCACCTTTCAGGCATTGCTGAAGCACGATGCGCCGTTGCTGTTCCCGGATATCACGTACAGCTTCTATCCGACCTACGCGCGGCTCTTTGATGTCGACTATCGGACCATCGCGCTCGACGACAGCTTCGCCATCAAGGTCGACGACTACACAGCACCCAACGGCGGCGTGCTGTTCCCGAACCCGAACGCGCCGACTGGACGACCGCTACCACTCGCCGATATCGAGCGGCTGGTGGCGAAAAATACCGAATCGGTCGTGGTCATCGACGAGGCCTATGTCGATTTCGGCGCCGAGTCGGCCATCACCCTGATCGACCGCTATCCCAACCTGCTGGTCATTCAAACGGTATCGAAATCGCGTTCGCTGGCCGGCATGCGCGTCGGCTTCGCGTTCGGTAATCCGGAACTGATCGACGCGCTGAACCGCGTGAAGGACAGCTTCAACTCGTATCCGCTCGACCGTCTGGCGCAAGTCGCGGCCGTCGCTGCCTATGAGGACGATGCGTGGTTCCGCGACAACTGCGCCAGAGTGATTGCGAGCCGTGAGCGGCTGGCTGCTGGCTTAACGGCACTCGGCTTCGAGGTAGTGCCGTCGGCGGCGAATCTGCTGTTCGCGCGCCACGAAGGCTACGACGCGGCGACGCTCGTGGCACGGCTAAGGGACAAGGAAATCTTCGTGCGCCACTTCAAAGCGGCGCGAATCGACCAGCATCTGCGAATCTCAGTCGGCACCGACGCCGAATGCGACATTCTGCTGGATGCACTGCGCGACATTTTCGGCGCTTACGTCGGATAAACGATCGGCATAACCACGCACGCTCATCAGAAAGCGTTGCCGCAAAAGAAAACGGCGAGGCAGGTGCCTCGCCGTTTTCAATCGTCATTCAACACTCACGCGCCCTTCGCCGCCTGTAGCGCGTGATACTTCGCCATCAAACCTTCCGCCGTCTCCAGATGCTCAGGGTCGCGCGGAATGCACTCGACCGGACACACCTGAATACACTGGGGCTCGTCGAAATGGCCGACACACTCGGTGCATTTCTTCGGGTCGATCACGTAGATTTCCGGGCCCATCGAAATCGCGTCGTTCGGGCACTCGGGCTCGCACACGTCGCAATTGATGCACTCGTCGGTAATCATCAGGGCCATACTGCCACCAACTTTCCTAGAAAAAACAATACATTATAGCTTTTTCAGCCTATCGACGGTTGCGCATGATTGCCCAAAAATCATGTTTGCGTGTTGCGGCTGAGTTGCACAGGTGTTGCAAATTGTGCAGCGCGCAAAGTCCAGATAGCATGCCAAGCCATGAGCAGCAAGACGTTTCTACACAATTGCGACGTATGCGAGCCCGAGTGCCCGAACGACGCAATCTCCATGGGCTCCGAAATCAGGGTCATCGATCCGACCTCGGTTCACCTGAGATTGGAATGATCCAGCCAGCCTCAGGCAACAAGCAGCGAACGTCGTTTCAGCGCAGGTTGTCGGTTGGCCGACAAATGCGAGTCTCAGAACTTCGGGCCTTCCGGCCATTTCCTCTTTCCCGCTGTAACGCGGCGCGAATGTTATGGACGCGACCAAATCTTCAGCGCCTTCCCGAGAAGATGTTGACCTCGCTTGCTGATCTCTTCATCATCCCACTTTGCAACAGTGTTGTGCTGGAAGTAGGCGTTTAGCAGCAGCAGACTTTCGAGGAACTTCGTGCGTTTCCCCGCGACAGTGTTCTCACCCTCGATCCGATCCGCGAAAGGGCCATTGCTAACAGAGCTATTCAACGGCTGAGTTAGCAGCGTAAGATTTCCGAACGACTGAACGGCCACCTTTCGTGCCGCGATCATCGCTTGATCATCGTCTGGCAACGTGTAGTAAGTGGTCTTTTGCCAAGACTGCGGCATAACATGTTCAACGGTCAACGTTTCGATTTGAGGAGTCCACGTCGTCTCCTGCCTGGACGTGCGCGACGCGAGTTCGACGGCCCGCAAGACCGCACTTACCTTCCCGGGCCGAAGAAGCTCATATACCGGGCGACTCAACCAAGCCTCGCTAAACTCAGCGTCAGTCGGCCAGCATTGGCTATGACCCGAGAGTTTTAGCAAGTAGCTGCGAAGGGATTCGGCAGGAGTATCGGATGCGACAACCTCAGTAAGCAAACGCAAAAAGATTCTGTTGTAGCCTTTGGTAGTGAATCCGCAGATGGCTCGTCGCGTAATGTACGATGCCAAGTCACCCACCGCCTGTTTCAGTTCCGGATCAGTTTTCGAGTACCGTTCGCGAAGAGCTAAGTACGCTGGTGTGAGCGTGCTGACATCCAGCACTCTTACTAACCGTGCAAACTCCGCCAAATAATCATCGCCATCTGGTGAAATCAACTCGCGGAAATGTCGACTACTTTGGACCACTCTGGCCAGCTCCGTGTCGATATCGCGCGACTCACCCTGCCACCAGTCCTTAAAGCCTTGGAATACATGGCTAACCTTGGTTTCCTGCCCGCGCCGGAGAACCGTGTAATGAAAGAAAAACAAGTCGATACGTGGATACGTGATGCGCCCTTGCCGGACCTTTTCTCGCCAATACCGATTAGCCGATACAGTTTGGTGCTGATCCCGCTGTTCGTCGAAATCTCGCCAACGCGTCTCATAAAGAGAGCCCACGTCTTGCCCCCGGCGTGCAGCGTCGAGAAAAACGAAATTCCGCACTAAGTCAGAAGCAAGTAAGGGCTCGCCTCGTGCGTTCAACGTCTCGAAAATGACTTGCGGGTCGTCTTCCGCCTCCAACGTCAAAGTCATGATCTGAACCAAGTCCGTCAATGCCATATAAAGCGCCTCAGCACGATGAGGCTGCAAAAGCACTGCGTCGCCTACCGCAGGAATCACATTCTTGTTACGGATGTCGTGAATGAGACAATCGGAGTGCGTTCGATCGCTTTCCTCACTCACCGGGTCGCCCAATTCAATACCCTGCAGAAAAGCCAAGCAGGCGTGGTAGAGATAAAGATAGCTCTGAATCATCAGCGGCCGTTCCAGCCGGAGCTTCCCCTCTTTAACCGGATATTGTTGACATATCGACAGACAGTCTGTCGCGCCATCCAGCGCCCGCATCTCGGAACGCCCGGCTTGCGTGGGCCAAACCTTAAAGTGATCAGTTTTCTCCGTGTACGGCCCTGGATTGCGTACCAAGCTATCCAGCATGGCTGGTACAGCAGAAGCATTTACCTGCATTGCTGCATGCCGGAAGGCGAGCAGCAATAGATGCAATGTCGTCGTACGTTGCTGCCCGTCAATTACTTCGAAGGCCGCGACGCGCCCGAACGTGCCTGTCACAGGAGTTAAGACCACCGAACCGAGGAAATGCTTTTGAAGCGGTTTGAGCGCATGCACTGGCACGTTAGCGCTTTCCGCACTCCGTTCGATAAATTTGAGAGCGCGGTCTTCGATGTCGGCCCAGAGCGGGGCCACCTGCTTTTCGAGGGCCCATACATATCCCCGCTGAAAAACCGGAATCAGATATTGAGCTTGAGCGTTGAACAACTGCGTTATAGAAGTCTTGCCGGGCTGCACAAATATATCCTTAAATGTTGTTCTTTTCTGGGCCGAATGGTGCGGACTCTCCATCAACCGAGGGCGTCGTCTCCAGCCCTTTTGGGCCGTTCCGAAAACAGGTAATCATAAGCGCAGGAACCGTCGTGCACCCGCTACCGTCATAAATGGGCTAACACGACAACTGCCTGTCCCGTAGGCTGCGTGCAGGCTTACCAGAAGAGCCACCAAGCGTCTGGCCGCTTGGCTTTATTGCAGAGCGTAGCAAGCCAGCGACCGCGCCGAGACGCCATTGCCGACCGCAAGCGCTTGGGCATGGCCAAAGCAATATCTGAGATGTCTACACGGCATCGCGAGTTGTCGGTTGAGCCGACATGTCTTTGTCGCGGAAAGTCGAAGTGGGCAGGCTCTCGTTGTTCGAATAGCCGAAATCGACTTCGGTTTTTCGACTGACTCACAGGTCACCATGGCCTTAGAGCACTATGCCTCCGAATTCAATGCGTCTTTTGCAAGGCTTGCGTAATAACGCTTGGTGAGCTCAGACTGCAAAAAATCATCGTTCAGCAGCTTGAGGAATAGATTCTGAGAAACTTTCGTTTCTAGCTTAATCACGCTTCCGTCATCGCTTAACTTAAACTTGCCACGAAGGGCCGGATGGCCGCTAACAAATGCAATTACTTGATCGTTCGGGATGACGCCCAGAACCGGAGAAGCACGAGCGGCACGAACCAGCTTCCTCGAAAATGAAATGTCATCAAGCCTTTCCGCCAAAGGCGAGGTGTCCGCGATCAGTCCAGCCGCCGCAATATTTGCTATCCCCTGTGTGGCAATGTTTCTTACTGCGTCGTGGAAACCAAAAAAACGCTCCAAGGTCTTGATGTCCACTATGTAGTACTCGTCATTAACGCGCATGAATTCGAATTTCGAATTGATTCGCAGAATATCGTCGTCGACTTTCGCCAGTCGACTTTGATTTCGAATCATGCGAAAGAATGCGCTGTCACGCTTTAGCAACGATACCGGATATTGGTGTTTATAGATCGCCAATTGCTGATCGCCGTGGCCAAGGATGATCAAAATACCCTTAAGGTGATTGAGGTCATCTGACGCAAAATTAAACACCTGGAAGTCGTCGCGCTGAAGGACAGTTGCCAAATGGGAAATCTGTTCCGGAACGTCTGGGAGGTCGTAGCGATAAATGGCGTGAGCACGATCATCTGCACTGGAGATGTCGAGCAGTGAAAGTTCATCATTTAGCAGAATCGTGCTGCTAATGGAGTCAATAAAGTTCTGCGTTAATTCGACCTGTGCTCCCTCATCAATGTCTGCCCGCTTTATACTGATTTGCCCAGAATCTTCAAGTAGGAAATAAAATTCCGCCCCGCAATTTTCATTGGTAATTACCCCCGATATTGATGTCCGTAGCGTATCGATACTCATACTTTCCCCTTTGCGAAATAAACTCGATCATCCAGTTCCAAGAACTGTATTTGACCACCGCTCTGAAGGCGATCTTTAGTAATTAACACTACCTTTACCTCATCACCTGTTCTCTTCCGAACAACCGCAGAGTAAAGGCGAAAGCCAAGTATCGCTAATGTCGGGTTAGCGTAGAACTTGTCCGTCTTAACGTAAATCGCTCCAATGACGATTAGCAAAAGACCTAGAGCAATCAAGTACCGCGCGCTAGTGAGATTGAAGCAAATCAGAGGAATAATATATGTTGTAAGAAAAGTTAGGTGCTCGTAATTAATGTCTTCCGCCGAAACTATCGTGATGGGAATCGACTTGCTTCCAGCTATCTTGTAATCAAATCGCAAGTAATAGAGAACGCCCAGGAGCACAAACAAAGTTGCTACCATCGGGACGACATTCCTCGCCATCAACTCTCCGAAGCCAATGAACTTGCATTCATCCTTGAAACAAACTGGAATGTCAATCGTTACGACGATTATCAACAAAAACAAGAACCACAGAGAGAGTATGTAAAGCTCGAATTTTTCGATCGTTTTATTGAGTCTCATAGCGGACCGGCCGATAAGTGCTCTGTTTTTTTAGGAGAGGCTGCCGCATCATAGTACAAATTGTGACAAGTATCGTCTCCCCGCAGCCGCCTTTTCTATCCGCTCCTCCAACTGGCGCCTTTAGCGGTCGTCTCGGGACTTTCATTCGTGGCGGACGAACGGTCGGGTGCTACGTTGAATGACGAATTGCCTCGGCGGAAACATCGCTAGCATTCCGCATCGCCGTCGATCTCGTCCGCCTGCAAAATCAGCAGAGCTAGTTCTTTTCTGTGCGCGCCCCAATTCCGCGGCGTTTCGACATGCCGGCAGTGGCAGTAGCAGGTAGCGCCGCACGCCTCCGTCGAAACGATCGAGCCCCCTACGCCGGCGCACCGACGGGCGAGATGAACATCAACTTGATCCGGTCGAGGCGCGGGGGCAGGAATCGCAGTGCGACCGCGACAACACCACAAGTCGATTAAATCGACAACTGCCTGGCACTTAAAATACGCCCAGGCTTGCCAGAAGAGCCTCCAAGCGTCTGGCTGCATGGCTTGATAGCGGAAGCAAGTACAGCGCTAGAAAACGTACTAAACGTCAGTCATTCCCACAAGCTGCGCTTCGAACGACCGCACGTAGGTGCAGACGTGCCCCGTCGCATCAAAACCAAGCCCGTGCGTTGCTGATTGCCCGCAACTGTCGGTGTGACCGACAATTTGCCCCACGGCTTGGCAGAAGAGCCGCCAAGCGTCTGGTCGCTTGCCTTCGCAGCGGAGCAAGTGCAAAGCCGGAAAGCGCGGCAAAACGCCTTTGCCAACCGGCCTGCACGCTTAGTCAACACTAGTGCCCGTATGAGCTGGTGCTCCTCGATCGACCTAGCGTACGATTATAAGTTTGGCAGGCGACACTTCACACACACCCCGCATGAGCGAAGACAAATATCACGAATCGATCGAATCGATCTATAGAAAGAGCATGAAGGGATTTTCCAACTGCTACATAGAACTTCAAAGAAAGGCAATTGGTCGCGAGGTGTTCGACGCCGACGAGAACAATCGGCTGAAAGTCGCTGACGAATTCAAAACCCAGATTTTCAAGGCCCTGAGCACCCAGAGAAACCTCGATCCGGATCATGTACGAGATGAACTGAAAAACCTCGACAAGGTAAATGACCCTCTCTCATTGATTCGCATCGGCTGCGCGTTTGCAATCAAGGCATATAGAGCGCACAAAGCTGGTGACGAACATAAGGCATGGGTCTGCATGTGCCGAGCCCAATTGTTCCTCGGACGAGCCTATGGCGCGCGATTTATACCCCTCTCAGTCGGACGCGCCGTTAAAAAATCTAAATCAAAGCATGCTCAAAGCGGCGCTAGCGCAAAGCACGCTCCCGAGCGCGTCGTAAAGGAGTTCGCCCTTGAATTAGCACAGCGTCATCTGAACGATTTCAGGGGTGCAAACGGGGCTGCGGAAGAGCTGGCTCCACAAATCAATGCATACCTTCGTGAGCGGGAACGCTATGCGAAGGAGGGTGATCCGTTCTACGGCAAAGAAGATAGGAAAGATTTCTCACCAAGTACAATTCGTCGTTGGTTCAGAGAATTAGCCTTCACAGGCTAGCACCCGCGCGACCTTCACGAACGTCCACATTTGCTTGCAACTCGCCGAAAGTTGGCAGTTGCAAGCACGTGCCAATACCGCCAAGCTCCCCACCAATCTACACTTCATCTCGTCGAATCAATAACGATTTCGATACAGCAGTAAAGCGGCAACAAACCCCTAAAGCAGCAAAAGCACTATCAGTCGTGGCACGTCGTCCACGCCTGCGGAATCACGCGTTTTCCGGAAATTAAATCACACTTTTCGGTTAACGATCGACATTAACCAACTTTAAAGGAACAGATTATGCAAGCCCAACACCGCAATGCTTTCATTACTCGTCAACGCCTTCTGCACTTTATCAAGCCGAGCGCACGTGCTGGCGCAAAGCAGGCCTCTCTCAATCAATCCGATATCGTTCCGAAAACGGATACCGAGCAAGCTGGCAACCAGAATAGCGAAATGTCGGTTGCCCCGACCTCTGCCAATGAGACGCTGCAAAACGAGCACGGGACGCAGCAACCGGCGCAATCCCATGCTGACACGCGAAATACTGCTAACGACGCCCCAGAACCTTTCGATGAGGAGACGGTTCTCCCGCTCTTCCGAACCGACGTTGCAGTGATCGGCGACGCTGGTCGTGAACTTGAGACGAAGGAAACCGCATACAGCAACAAGACTCAAGGGCTTGCGATTAAGGCTCTGGCTAAAATCCTCGGCCTCCGTCACAAGTATTTTAACCCGGTCGCAGACGATACCGTCGCAATTGATACGCTTAAGGATGAGCTTTATAAACTGTGCGAACGGAAGCGCCAGTCGAAGGCTACCAGCGAATATCACCTGTTTTCGACGATCTTGCGGAAAAATGATCGCAAGCAAGCGTCGGCAGATGCCAAAGTTTTGAAACGTGCACATGCCGAAGGGCAGACGGAGGAATCTTTCGCAGATTGGGTCAAGACGAATGGCAATCTGAGCGATATCGTCAAAAAGGTCAACAAGGACGAACGGGATGCAAAGGACGCGAAGGAGCAGCAACAGCGCGCTAAACGGGCGGCCAAAGGCAAAGAAAAAGCTCTTTTCGATGCCGCGCTCGAAGCGTCATGGATGCACGTCGGAGACTACGACCGCGCCGATTTGCCGGAATCCATGATCGACTTGATTCCCAGCGCCGGAGCTTGGCGTCCGATCGCGATCAAGTACGACGGCGAGAAGGTGATTTTCTATACGCTTCAAAAGGACTCGAACTACAACGAACTGAAAGGTCACAAGATCGAAGACATTGAGCCGAAAAGCGATGTCGCCGATAACGAGGTGGCAGGCGAGAACTCCTCGGCCGAGGCTGGCGAATCGATTACGTCTTGAGTCCACTGGCGGAATTGTCGGCCCAGCCGACAATTCCCTGCAGCGCCGGATACGTTCGCGAGCCGGCTGATACGTATTCAGCGCAACGCAGTACACGGACGGACGCGCCCTCCATGTCACTCTTTTCTTGATGATGTGCCACCCAATAGCTACCCTCTTTATACCGATGCGGCTTTGGTGATTTTGATATCCGCATCAGTATAGAGTCCATATCATCAGAGAAGGCGACATGCTTGCGATTACCCGCTTCCACAATTTTATGTCGCTTTATCACGGGCGCTACGCAACCGCCTTGGCAAAAGCGATGAATACCTCCGTCTTCGCAGCAAAGGCGCTCGACGTTGGACTGTCCACCGGCGAAATCTCACTCGATAAATTGCATCTGCTGCTCGGTTGTAGTCGCGGCCAGGCAATCGGCGCCGCGTTCGATTTGCAGGAGCAGGGACTGGCCAGGGACATCGAGTCCACGAAAAACCAGAACGGCGAATACTTTCTTGTGCCCATTGACGCAAGATGCGAATCTGCCCGACTGTATCGAGCGACGCTTGAGCAGCGTGCCCATGACATGGGCCTCTACGATGTTCTAGAAAAAGCGCTGCCCGGCCTTCAGGCGATTTTCAGGGAAGCGCTCAACACGTTGGAGTCGAAGCAGATAAGGCGTTAATCACATGCCGCAGACGGCTAGCGGACGGTCACTCGCCATCGAAGTAATCACCCCGTCGATTTTAGCAGTTCGGCAATTCTCGACCAATTGAATATCAAACCCCGACCTCGATGGAACACTCGAGGGCCATTCGGCTTTATAAGTTCCAGTTGCCGCCATAACTGCTTCTCAGCCTTGAGAAACTGCCGCGTTGACCCAGCAACTGCGACAGCTGATCTTTCTGGATTTCGCTTGAGCAAGCCCTTCGCTTCGAGAAAGTCCTCAAGGTTCTCGAGCCATTTCGGCTCCTCCGGAAAGTCGCCGCCCACGGTATCTTGATACTCGCTAATCGCATTAAACAATATAAGATGCTTTCCCTCGCCCAGCACAGCCGTTGCGGTCGTATCTAGGAATGGGCGCGAACCGGCTCCATATAGCGTTCCGGTATGAAGAGCCTCCAAGCCGCCTTTAGTCAATGCACCATCTGATTCAATCCAACCAATGTGAAAAAGGAAATTTTTGTAGTTTTTGAGAACGTTTCCTTTCATTTTTACCGTGTCTTGATATCTTCTGGTGCCACCACCCCAGTGACGCAGGAAACCGCTTTGAATGTCAATCCAGAGACGGCCAAATGCGCGAGTTAGAATCGTAGACGTGGCCGCTGCTCCACTTCCCATCTCTTCGTAGCAATATTTCAAAAGCCGCAACGACTCTTCGGGCGACATCTCTCGCCATTTCGCGTAGAAGCTTGAGTCGAGCTGGGCGACGTGAGGCGGGGCCGATATCCGCTTACTGAAAAAATGGGCTTCGGTAAAGTCAGGCTTATGCGGGGAAAATGTCGCTGGGTCATAGCTGAGTACTCCGACCGGCACGTCGTGCATCGTATTCTGTTTCATAACGTGCACG
Organism: Paraburkholderia domus; assembly: GCF_905220705.1. Classification (GTDB taxonomy): domain Bacteria; phylum Pseudomonadota; class Gammaproteobacteria; order Burkholderiales; family Burkholderiaceae; genus Paraburkholderia; species Paraburkholderia domus. The sequence continues at coordinate 146,064 of NZ_CAJNAT010000010.1, read as the reverse complement.
ACATGCTCCGCTATGCGGTAGCCGTCGTCCGCGATTTCCGGCAGGACGAGAAGTCCATAATGGAAGTCGAGCGAATATGCGATGGCCTGCCCCAAACCGGTTAAATATTCGCGCTTGGTCTGCTGAGGCGGCTTGAATTCGGCCGCGATTTGTAGACCGTTAGCGTTGTCTACAATGACGAAGTCCGGAACAGGCCAGACCCTCGATGCCGTCACGTAGGCGTCCGCCGAGAACAATGTGTTCCACGGCGATACAGCGGTCCTTAGACGCTCAACAGCTTGAGTTGCGACGGCATACGCCAGCACATCATGGGTATTCATGCCGTCGTCGCAAGGTCATATACGTCGCGTTTGTAGCCAAGCGAAACGAAATTTCCCTTGATTGCCTTGGCAATCGCGCTTGCTAATATCTCGGCTAGCAAGGGCGGAACCGCGTTACCAACCAGTGTGCATTGTTGCTGCCGAGTACCGATGAATCGCATCCAGTCTGGAAACGTCTGTATGCGCGCGGCCTCCCGGACCGTTAGCGTCCGGTGCAGAACAGGATGCACCGGAAACGCATTGTGCCCAGGAACCATGGTGGTGGCCGGTGCATTCATTGCGAGCCGCCGATACACGTGGCTGTAGTTCTTTACGTTGTCCGAACGGTAACCTTTCCTGAGTTCTTCCGGAAGGCCACCTTCAGGAAGGCGACCTCCTTCGGGAATCAATTTATACCGCTCGACCACAAGCTCCTTATGGTTCATCGGCGCGTGACTGAATTCATCGCCGTGGGTGCTGGGATCCATGAGATCGGTAATGACATCGCCCACCGTAACAAATCGTCGCTGCCACGATTTGGGTTCGGAAACGTGCTTTGGTTCGGGCCATTGAAATTCAAGCCCCTTCCTCCATGCGATCAGAATAAACCGCTCGCGTAGCTGCGGAACACCGTAGGTCGCGCAGTTAATCACGCGATGTTCGAACTGATAGCCAGCACGGCGCAGGCGCTTTTCAACTTGCAACAGGTAGCTCGATTCTCCGCGCCGGGTAGATACAAAGCCTTTTACGTTCTCCAAAAAAATTGCCTTCGGACTCAGTCCAATCGCCAGATCAATGTACTTCAGCGAAAGCTCGTTTCGCTCATCTTCTTCGGGGCGATGATTCTGCGTGTTGACGAAACGGCGGCGTCCGAAAATGGAGAAGCCTTGGCATGGTGGCCCTCCAAAGACCACATCCACTTCCTCAGCGCCGATGTGCTGTTTGACATCTCGCAGAGTTAACTGCGCAACGTCCCCTCTAGTGTGCTTAATATCTGGAAAATTCAATGAAAAGTTGCGCTCGACGCTATTTTTCATGTCGTAAGAGCCGAGGATATCGAAACCCGCGTTTCGAAATCCGAGCAAGAGTCCACCGATACCGGTGAAGAAGCTGACAGCAGTTAGTCCCGACCGCCGAGGCGTGCGCCTGCCATCCGGTGCGCCGTCGAGAAGAGCCAGCTGTTTAGGCTCGCTGTCTGCCTTCGCTTTGCTCACGCTCGTACTCGCGCGTCCTTCGATATGTTCCTTCACTGCTTCGCTCAGGTGCCGTGCCAGTTCAACGGGGACTGCATTGCCTACCAGCTTGCATTGCTCGGCTCGGGAGCCCACGAAAACGTAGTCGTCGGGGAATGTTTGAATGCGGGCGGCTTCTCGGGGCGATAAGCTGCGGTGTTCGACGGGATGAACAGGAAATGCGTTGTTTCCCGGCACGAGCGTTAGCGACGGACGGCCTCTGTGCAACCGCTTATAGGTATTTCCAAAATTTTTCCGTCGAATTTCTTCCGGCAGTTCTGAAGGTGGCGGCATCCGTCCGCCCTCCGGAATCAAACGATAGCGCGCTACGACCGTTTCACCGTGTCGGAGAAACGAGTGATTGGGAATGTCATCGTTGGGAGCGTGCAAATCGTCGATTGCGCTTCCTACTGTCGAATAGGAAAGAAGGCCGGCACCGTGAGTAGGCGTCGGCCAGTTGAATTCCCCTTTGAGACGCGAACCGAAAAAGAATACCCGCTTGCGAACTTGCGGGACGCCGTAGTCGGCTGCGTTCAAGGTGGTAACCCACACTCGATAACCAAGCCGTTCGAAAGCTGCGATAATCTCCCTTTCGTACCTGCCGCCATACTGCGTACGCAAATAGTTGACGTTTTCCATTAGGAAGCAAGAGGGTGCTAACCACTCTACGACTCGGGCGAAGCACCAGAAGAGGCCATTCCTTGGATCAGCCGGATTCTGGTCACCGATCGTGGAAAAACCTTGGCACGGCGGGCCACCTACGACAAAGTCGACTTTTTTCCGGCCCAACTGTTTTTCCAACTGCTCGCGCGTGAGCCGACGTATGTCGCCTAGATGAAACGGAATTTGAGGAAGGTTCTTTTGAAATGTACTTGCGGCTGAAGGTTCAATATCAGTCGCGAAAAGCGTATCGAATCCGGCTTGCCCAACGCCAACCGTCATTCCGCCACCACCGGCAAACAGCGAGATACTCGTTAATTTTTTCATATCACATACTCGAAGGACTTTCGGAGATCGGGCGTCTACCAACACCTAGCTTGTTTGTTGGCTTCACTGACGCTGCTCAAACAAATGCCCCTGTACTACCTTTGACCCGTACTGCTCAACGTACGACCTCATAAACGCTCGCAAGACCTGAGCAGCAGTGGTGTCTTGACTTTTGCAAGTCGCGATAAAGTCGCGTCGTAAGGCGTCGTCAACGCGAATTCGAAGCCCCGCTTCGGCATTCATGGCGACCTCCTGGATACACAATGTGTACATTATCGACACACACCTAACTTAGGTCAATGCGCGATATTGGGGCTGAATCACTGTTTTTCCGTCCCTGCACGCTTTGCCGGAGCGCCCCATGCGGTCGAGTGGGCTAAGTGCCGAGATCAGCGTAGCCCCTCCACAATCGATAGCGCCTTGGGAGAGGCAGCCGAGTGTCCTTGAGGGAGGCGCAAGCAGATCTAACTTGCAGACGGCGCAAACTCGGCGATGCCAATACCTCACTTGAATGGCCGAGATGCTTATAGGGAATCGTGAGTGTCGGCGAGCCGACGCATCTTTCGCCGCACGACCAACCGACTCCCTAGACGTATGCCGGTTCCGGCCCGCTCTCGTGCCTAACCGCCAAGGCACGCTGCCGACATTTTCTGTCGACGCATGGGATGTGTCATTTCATCAAACGAGATCCACTGCTTTACGCTGCATCTCATCGTTGACGTCAATGTAACGTTGCGTGGTCGAGATGTCCCGATGCCCCGCAAGTGACATGAGCACGCGTACGCCGATACCCTTGTTCGCTAAATTCGTAATGAATGAGCGTCGGCCAGAATGGCTACTCGCTCCGTCAATCCCCACCTGCTTGTAAAGCCAATGGAAGTACTGGCACAGCGTATTCGCGGAGAATCCAGCCCGTTTCTGTGTAGCGAACAGCGATTTGTCGGTTGACCGACATTTCAGCGTCGCGACGTACGACGCCAGTTCTTTGCGAAGTCGCTGGCCGATAAAAACGGTTCGTGCGTGACGCCCTTTCGTCTGCTCCGCAAGCAAGCGGATTTCGAATTTAATCGAGTTGTCTGCGTTCAGCACGTCGCCAATACGCAAGGCGGCGACCTCGCCTACACGCATACCGGCCCAATGCGTCAGCAGTAGCATTGCTCGATTGCGCGCTGCGTGCCGGTTCAACGAAATGTAGGTAAGTACCTGCTTGAGTTCCTTGTCGGTCAAAGTCTTGGCCTGTTTCACGTGGTGATCTCCGAAACCAATGAATTCCACACGCCAGAGGGTGCATTCTTTGGTTAAGAGAATCAACAGATCATTGACGAGTCCGGATCCTCATAGGAAACAAGCGCTTACGCCGAAACCAAAGCTTTTTGCTATTTGCTTTGATTTTCAGGGGCGCCGCTATTTGAAAAAAAACAGTTGAGAAATGACCCAACACACGCAGTTGCGACGGTCGCTTGCCTTCGAAGCGGCTGGCGGACCGGTTGATCCGTTGCGCGCAGCAGCACTTCGGCCGACGTTGAACGAAATCCGCTGCATTTTTCGCAAAAACTGGGCGCACCCAGCGGACTTTGCCGGCAGGCGGGCAACGGTTAGGCAGAAATACCACCCGCAAGAGACGATCGACCGTAGTTGCACGATCGTCAACAATCGCCGCGACTCCTCACGCCTGCACGTTGAGTGACGTATTCGGTTCAGAGGCCGGCGGAACGACCAACAGCCCACTGGTGATCGCCCGTCATGCGGACACCGTGGAACAAACGTCAAACAGCTTCGCTCCCCGAGGTTCCACTGAGAAAAAGGGCCGACGTGCATCGGATCTCATCTCCATTCTCATCTTTTAAGCGCGTACCCTAAAGAAGTAGAAATAGGATCCGTTATCTACTTTACTGACGAGGGCGATATTTTGGGCTCTTGCGCCGGACAGATCTATCACCCATGACGGCGCTTTGCTCTTTTCATCTGCCCACCACTTACAAACACTAAAAGGAGAACCTTTTGTCTATCCGACGCAAGCTTATCGGCGCCTACCTCGGCATCGCGGTCCTCTTCGGACTCTACGGATCGATGTTCGGTCTCTACAGCTACAGGGGCTTCATGTACAACCTTGGGCGCGGTTTGGTGTGGCCGACCATTTTGTTTCCTGCTGTTGGCCATCTAATCGGCGGCCTGATTATCGTTGGCTTCGTCCTGTTTCTCATCTTTTTCGTGCGTTCGCCAGACTAGACATACAAGGGTCGGAAAAAGGGCCCCATGCGGACCCTCTGTCAACAATCGACTAGTCACGGATCCAATGAAATATCTGATTACAGCGGCCATCGCCGTCTGCTCGATGTCGTTCATTACCGGCTGCTCCAGTAAGAAATCCGATTTTGAGAAGGGCTTCATAGGTGCTTGTGTGTCGACTTCCGTCGAGACCGAGGCGAAAGTCAAGGTATGCAAATGCGCGCTCTCGAAGCTCGAGGACCGGCACTCGACCGATGAATTGATGCGACTCAATCTGACGCCCACTCCCGAGTTCCAACGAGAACTGGTTGGCGATGCACTAAATTGCGCCGCCGAATATAACTAAGTCTGACGACTGGGTGCCGAGATGAGCGAGAAAAAGAACTATTACGATGTGTTGGGGATTCGGCCTACCGCGCGCCAAGGCGAGATTGAATTGGCGTTCAAAGGCAGACGAACCCAGTATCACCCGGATAAGTACGCTGATGCCGACCTGGACACCCAGAAGTGGGCTACAGCAAACATGCAGGAGATCAACGAGGCCTACACCGTTCTGTGCGACGCAGACAAGCGGCAACGCTACGATGCCATGCTCGACGCCTCTGCTGGCGGCACAGGATCGCATGCGCAATCGGGTACGAAGAGCCGTGGCGATTGGTCGACCTTCAAACCTCGAGGCGCGCAAAAGCGGGACGCAGCAGGGGCGTCGGCTCAAAGGCAGGATTCGTTCGATGATCTGGGCACTCGAGTCGCTCGTATCCAGCGACAACTCGCGATTGACTTCCAAAACGCAAAGTCGGATCTCGTGGACGATCAATGTGAAAAGGGGCCGATCGAAGCAGACGACGCGTTTGTGATCGATCTTATGAGCTTCACTTCGAGAGAATGCACGAAGCTGGTAAGCCAAACGTTGCGCTCGCTCGAATTTGTCGGTCGCTATAGCGAGATCAACACGGCGATCGGATGCGCACAGTATCTGGTTGCGGTATTGAGTTTCCATTCGATGTCCACACTCCCGCCATCGTTCATCGATGGAATGGGCCGTGATTTTCACAACTTGCAGGGATTCGTGCTGCGTCAATTCGAACTTGTGCTCGACGAGTTCTGCCGGAGGGAAAGCGACCTTCACCTCGAGTTGCGGGCGACGAACGAACTGGTTATGAGCGTTCTGGCCGGCATCATTGGCGTGCCGCAGCACAGGCCGCTTCAGGTCGAGTTGAACTGTTCGAGGACGGCGTTCATCGAGGGATTCCTTGGGAGCGGTCCATTCTGGGTATCGGCAGAGACGACCGTCGAACTACTTCGTGAAGCCGAAGGCGTCGGCCGCAAGCTGACGGAAATGGTGGCGCAGGCGATGGCTTCCGAGGGAACAGACCAACGCGGGGAAGATACGCATTGCCACGTTGCCTCCGGCGATGAACCATTCCTGCCCAACTATCTAAAAGATCTCGAGCTGGATCGAAATGACAGGGATCGCTTTCATTTTGGAGCGGACATCTCGCCAAAGAAGCTGGCGAAATCGCTAGCAGGGCGACGCTTTGCTTCCGCAAATCCGCCGAAGAACGTCTACCTGCTCGTTGACGACACGGTTTTTCAGGGCGGAGCGGATGGCTTGATTATCACGGATGAGGTAATCAGCTTCAGAGAGATGTTCAGCGACAGTACTGACTACCATTACAGGTCCGGATGGAACGGTGGATTTAACGCATCGAGTAAGCAGATCACACGGTTCGGCGACTCATGCATCAATTTCACCTTGGTGAGCGCTACAGCCGTTCAATCGCTGGTTTGGGTTCTGAATAGATACTTCGCCGACCGCCGCACATGGTGCGAAGCTCGCGCTCATGCGGGAGAGGTGCAGGCGCAATTTTTCATGAGCCTGAGTTGCAGCGACGACCGCGCCGCCGAGTTGCGATGGCTCACCATGGCAGCGGAAAGCGGTCACCCGTCAGCGCAGCACAACCTTGGCATGCACTATCTGGAGCGCGAACCGGAGCGAGCGTGGCAATGGTTCACGAAGGCGGCCCGTCAAGGGAACATTCGGTCGCAAGAAGTATTGCGTCGCGACGTCTTCAGCAAATTCCAATAAGCGATCTATACCGGCGCCTGAGCGTCAGCTAACTTTTTGCCGGATTCCGGATGCCGCATCGCACATTGCGCACGTTCGCGAAACCGTCGAGACATGTCGGTCGTCCCGCTCTCGAACATTCTTAGCAGTAACTTGCGGTCTGAAATCTTCGCACGTTGTGGTGAACGAACGGCCGCTTTCAAGCGGCCGTTGATGGTGGAGTCAGCTGGATGATCGAAGGAGTCGGTTTCGTCCTGACGCCTTTATACGTAAGAGCGAGAACGGGCTATTGGATGCTCTTGTCGTTCTGGCATGCGGACACCGGTTTGAGCGAACCGCCGAAAATCTTCACAATCTGCATCGCTTGCCTGTTGGTTTCCACAGTCAAACAGCCACAAAAATCACTTTGCTCGTCGACGGCATTTGATCAAATCCGTCGGGACTCGCAAACTCGCCCGAATGAGTAGCACCGACAATATTCCAAGTACCATCCCGGTCGCGTAAAGTCAGGCTTGAGGGCAAATTGTTTTCAATCCAACCGCAACGGCGTGCGGCGGGGCCGTCTGCAGTCAGCGAGCTGGTTGCGTCGACCGGGGCCGTGTTCGCCGTTACAGCACTAGCTGCGGCAGGTATTGCCGTTGCGGCAGATGCCGAACTAGGTTGTTCCGGCTGAGGAACTCGGGTGGCAAGACCGGTATCGGGCTCGGATGCCGGCTCCGAAGCCGTAGCAGGCTGACTAGAATAGTCAGCGGTACTGCCCTCTTGCGTAGCGGGCTGCGGATGGCATGAGGGGCGTCCCAAATCTTGCAGACGTGATCTTCCGGGAAAGTCATCATCGGGCAGTTCAATTTCTCTTGAAGCCATAAAGTGGCGCGCGAAGAAATTGGGGCGCAAATCTTCGAGGTAGTCAATGTGTTTATGGATGAGTGATTGCAATTCGTCGTAATCTGCTTCTCCACGACACTCAATGTACCTGTCCTTGATGCTTTTGACTTGCTCTAAATTGGCTTCTTCGGCGGCAATCACACGACGAATCTGCAGATCTCTGCATTCGACCGTCATATCGCCAAAGCATTGTTGTTTATATTGCATGTCGAGGCGGCTGTATTCGAGGCGCTTGCTGCATGCTGCTGCGAAAAAACATGAAAGCACCACCGTTGTCAGTATCGAGACGAATCTTTTGCTGGGAGTCATATTCTTGATTGTGGTTTGGATTTTACTTCTGGGCGGCCATCACTAGCGGCTTATACGAGCCCGATCCTCAGTGCCCACCAGATGCCCACCGACTCAGCAACGATGAGAAGTGCGGCGCTCCTGGCGAGAGCTTTCGTGGTTATGTCCCGCTAGCGCATAGTTAGATAACTCCGCGCCTACGGGTAAACGGCAATTCGCCAGAAAGCTTTAGCCCTAGGTCGCGGTCTGTCTAGGCGCCCGACATTGTTGCGGCTATGTGGCGTCGGCAATTGCTGTCATACGGCTATCGGGGGGACCTGAGAGCCAACAGGCGGCCGTGCCGCCAGAGAACCGACGTTCCTGCGGACAGGGTAGCTGGATCGGGGTCGTTGTGGGACGTACAACTTCGCGCACGTCGTCCTGTCTCAATGCCAGCAGTCTCGATTTAATCGACAATCACGATCTGGAACCGACTCCGCCGATACACGATGCCAGCCGCCGCCCAAACAATACGCGACCCATGGACGCGCCAACCCTGTCGGAATTCCATACCTCTACTTGGGGTCATTGCCGGAGACAGCGGCAGCAGAGATACGCCCCCACACTGGAGAGGTCGCGTGCGTCGCGGAGTTTCAAGTGCTCCCGCCCTTAGCCGCCGTTGATTTGCGCGACCCACGCAAACTCGTCTCCCCTTTTGTTCTGGGCGACGCGGGCGCAATCGGGCAATTGCGTGCCGACATTCCTTTTCTAGAGAAACTAGGCGAAGAACTCACGCGCCCCGTCCTTCCTCGAAGCGCGGCGATTGACTATATACCGAGTCAATATTTGTGTGAATTCATCAAGAAAAGCGGTTACGACGGTGTCGCATTTCGCAGCTCTGTCAGTAGCGGCATGAATCTGGCGCTGTTCAGTCCGGCGAAAGCGAGAGGATTATCGGTAACGCGTTACAACATTAACCGCGTCTCCGTAGATGTAGCTCCTGCCTAGGATAGCGCGAGGCTTATCGCTGATTCGCGCTGCCGTCGCGCTGAAGTGCTGAATCCCCGCCGAGGCGAGGATTCAGTTTAGAGAATTTTAGCTATAAAATTTAACAAGCCAATCCGGGAGCGTTCCGCCTCCGACCTTCTATTTATTGAACGTGACCGTAACGGTCTCAACCGTCGAATAGCGCCCTGTATTCTTAGGGCAAAGCGCATTTGCGCAAGCTGTCTGCAGAAGGACTCCTTCTGAGGAACGAGATGCCGAGCATATTTTATGGATCTGGGTATGCGAGCTTGCGATGCATCCCAGATGGGAAAAAATGTGTCGAGGCACAGGTGCTTCAGAGGAACCTGTGACGAAGAAGCCCTGCGCCCAACGCATTTTCATCGCAATTATGCACTAACGCGTTATGTGTTCTGCAAGCAAAGCTCCGGCGTCGCTTTGCTGCAGGACAACGTAACCCATTGCTTCTGGTATTCCACTCGCCTAGCTCGCGCAATACCGGAAGATAATGAGTTGGTTGTCTTCCCCTACTTGTACTTCCGCTCAGGCAGATAGCTTTCGGCATGTAACGAAATTACTCTTCTAGATAGATAGAGGCCGTTACACAGTTCCGAGAGACCAAGATAAATAAAGCGTGAGCAGGACGCTCACAACTGGTCCCAGAGAAACCAGTAGCGACAGCACAACGCTGTTTGAACTATAAAGCAAAAATAACAATGATAATCTATACCGTGGATGCCCTCGCTGGCTCGGGAAAGACAAGAGAAGCCATTAATTACGCCCTTCCGCAAGCAGCATTCGGCGCGAAAATTGCACTGGTGCAGCCGTCTACCGTCTTAATCGACCAGACTCAAGAGAATTTAGAAAGGCACAACACAAACCGCGTCCAGATAAGAAAGCTGCACTCAGAGTGCGTAAGCGGTCAGGTAAAGGACAAGATTCAGGACCATCTGCGTGCGGCAGCGCCAGGCGTAGGGGAGGTCCTGCTGATCACTCACCAATCCTTTCTGTCGCTGCCGTACTGGCATAACGCCAAAGACTGGATGATTATCATCGACGAAATTCCTCAATGTCAGTCTTCATGGTCCGCAAAACTGCCAGTGAATCACAGCACGTTCACTAGCCATGTCGTTCTGCATACGCCAGAGGACAATTACGCTTTGCTTTCGACGAAGCACGGCAGCGAAACGGAAATTCAGCGCATGGCTGAATGCCGCTTCAACGACGATCAGGACAAGATTTACCAAGACGTGTGTGACAGACTGAACAACGATACGACTTGGGACACATATGCTCAAGTCGATTCTTGGAACAAGATCGTCAACGGCGACGAGATGGGTCAACAGTCGCTAACTACCTATTCACTTTTGCGTCCGCAGGCGTTCGAAAAGTACAAGTCGGTAACGATCATGGGAGCCATGATCACTGAGTCGGTACTGTACAAGCTCTGGTCCAAGCAGGTCAAATTCGCAAACCACGACGCCATCTCGGCAAAGCTTTCCGCACAGCTACATGAAAACGGACATCTGCTGACGATCAAATACATGTTCGAGAACGATTGGTCAAAGACCTTCCGTGATAGCAGGCACGATGGCCAATCTATTCAAGCTGCGGTAAAGGCCAAGGTCGAAGAGCTGATGGATGGCCAACGCTACATCTATGCGACTAACAACGATGACAAGACTGGTCTCGATTTTGGTATGCGCGTGCCCAATATCTGTCACGGTTTGAACAAGTACGTGAAGGTGCACAACGCCGTCTTCATGAGCGCACTTAATAGCAAGTATGCAGACGTCGGCTTCATGAAGGTCAACGACGTGTCACCGGAAGAGTTGAAACAAGCTCAGAGCCATCAGGTAATGTACCAAACGATCATGCGCACCAGTCTGCGCGATCCTGTCGACCCCACACCGAAGACAGTAATCGTGATGGACAAGAAGTCCGCTGACTATTTGCAACGGTATTTCCCTTGCTGCACCGTAGAAGCAATTGGCATGGCAGAGCCTGGCAAGAAGAAAGCAGGACGCCCGAAAACAGGCAACGCTATGACCGGAGCGGAGCGTCAAAGATTACGCAGAGCAAGACTGAAGTCCAAAGAGCAAAGCAACGGTGAGCAATGAAATTAACACCACTATAAGTACGCGCAATCGATTCTTTTGTTGATCTCTTCGTAACTGGAACACATCCTCTTCTGTACATACACACCAGAGGAGAAGTAGATGAGCGCGCTGAACAACCTGAAGCTGGTCGCAACGAAGCGTCCCGGTGCTTTGCCGCAAATCGTGCAGCGCCGTAACCGCCTGATCGCGAAAATCTGGGAACAGACGGAACTGGCGAAAGCGCAACAGGAAGGAAAGTCGTTCTCGCCCACGAAGTTCCGTTCCGTGAAGGATGCAGAAACCGGCGAACGCCGTAACGTGGAGGTACAAAAACGCGTTCGTGCATGGTGGTTCACCGCCGAAAACGGCAAGCTCTGCCTGCAAGTCCGCTATGGTGCAAAGGTACTGGAACTGGCGAAGGGCAAGACCGGCATCGAAGTCGGTGCAACCGACAATTTGATTCCGACGCTCGACGCATTAAAGGCTGCCGTTGCAGAAGGTGAATTGGACGCAGTGCTTGAGGCGATTAGCGCGACGATGCGATCGGGTTTCGCAGCAAACTGACCGACAACGCTACCTCTTCGCGTTCATAAATATCCGTAAAGGAGGTAGCAATCATGCGATACATCGAAATCATTGGCGAAGTTGATCTGCAGACACAGCAGGTCGATGCGCAAAAAAAAGCAGCTAAGCGTGCAACGCGAGCAGCGAAGGCAGCGGGCCTGCGTCTGAAACTACAGAAGACGCAACAGCAACTAGCGAAAGTCAACTCCAAGCCAATCTAATCCGATCGGATCTGTCGTCGACGGTTCTTCAGTGACAGATTCAGAGGCGAGGCGCAGACAGACAACAACTTTTGCGCCTCTCCTAACTGTTTACTCTGTACACAACCTTGCAGAATGAACAGGAGGGAGTCGCCCTTTCATTCTCAGCCGAGCTTTTGAGCTAGCTCCCTTGCAGACACATGGTAATACCGCTTTAACATCTGCACGTTGGAATGTCCCGTTACCGAAGCGAGTTCGATAACGTTCGGCAGCCTCTTCGCTAGGTTTGTTGTTGCCATATGCCGCAGATCGTGGAAGTGGAAGTCTTCGATACCCGCACGTTTGCAAGCTCGCGGCCATGCACACAAAACGACGTTCTGACTGATGGGGATAACACGCTCCTCAACTCGCTCAAGGCGATCCAGAACCGCGATCGCTGCACTACTCAACGGCACATACCGGTCTCTTCCGTTTTTTGTCATAGGCAGATATGCAATACGGTCTTCAAAGTCAACGTGCTTCCACAGCAGAGATAACAATTCCCCCTGACGCATCGCTGTTTCGAGAGCCAGTTTAATCAGTGGTACTAACCATTTACGGCGCAAATTGTGCCGTTCGGCATTCAGTTCATGCATCAGGCGATCAATCTCACCTGGTTTCAATATGCGACTTCTACCTGGCGGTAGTCGCGGTCGCTTCACGAGCTTTGCCGGATTGGCCATACTGAGGCCCCATTCGCGTTGCGCGTGCGTGATAACTGCGCTTATCGTTGCAAGCTCTCGACATACGCTCGAATTCGATGCGCCCTTTAGACGCTGATCTCGGTAGTCAGCGAGCACACTGGTCGTGAGGTTGCGCATACTGTACTCAGCGATTTTCTGCCGCATCATTTTGCCGATACGGTATTCCTCGCTGCGACGACTGTGCTTTGACGGCGTAACCGACTCTCGGTAGCGCTCCAGCAGCTTGCCGAACGTTATGTCGGTCGTGCTGGCCGGATCGACCCACGTTCCGTCATCCATTGCGGTTTCGACAGAACGTGCCCAAATCTGCCCTTCCGCTTTCGTTGCAAACGATTTGTACTGGGTAGGAAATCCCTTACGAACTACTTTCACTTGCCAACGGCCGTTGCGTTGACTGAATGTGGCCATGTTTTGCTCCCGATGTTGCGTAGGTGTTGCAAAACATGATTTCGGCGCAATCGAAAATGCTGGAAAGCCTTGAGGCACGGTCAATCTATGATATGGCCCCAATTTTCAATTGATGCACTCGTCGGTAATCATCAAGGCCATACTTCTCTCACTTCGCGCCGGCCGAAGCCGGCTTTGATCCGTCAATCCGACAGTTTACGCCGGTTACGGTTGTCCCGCCGAAGCGCCGTCATTCGAATCCAGTGCAGCAACCTTATCCTTCAGCCGTTTTTCGACCGACGGGAACACGAACTTGCTGACATCGCCGCCCAATTGCGCGATTTCACGCACGATGGTGCCTGAAATGAACTGGTACTGATCGGACGGCGTCATGAACATGGTTTCGACGTCCGGCAGCAGATAGCGATTCATGCCGGCCATCTGGAACTCGTATTCGAAGTCCGAGACGGCGCGCAGGCCACGCACGATCACGCGTGCGTTATTGCTGCGGACAAAGTCCTTCAACAGCCCTTTGAAGCTCATCACCTGAACGTTCGGGTAATGCCCGAGCACTTCATGAGCGATGTCCAGACGCTCTTCCAGCGTGAAGAACGGCTTCTTGTTGCGGCTGTCGGCAACGCCCACCACCAGCGTGTCGAAAATACTCGACGCGCGTCGAACGAGGTCTTCGTGACCGCGCGTCAGCGGGTCGAACGTGCCCGGGTACACGGCGACTACCATGAGACTTCTCCTCTCTTCAGACAAATGGGCACGTCAAAGCGTCGACGCGACGCATTTGGCACCGACCGCACGCGTGACGATAACCCGCCCGCTGCTTGTTTTGGAACGCGCATTATTCCTTATTTTCGCGCTGCAGCAAATGAAAGTGGACAGCGCCCGCTTTGCCTTGCCGCACGATTTCCCAACCGGTGAGCATCTCGTTCCCATCAAGCTCGAGCGCAGCGCCGGCTTCCACGTACAGAAAACCTTCGGGGCTCAGCAGCGGTATGGCCAGAGCGAGCGCCTTGTCGAGCAGATCGCCGCCGAACGGCGGATCGAGGAAAACCACGTCGAACGATCCCGGTGCGAGACTCGCGGCGAGGCGCAAGCCGTCGGCTTCCGCGATTTCGATCGCACGCGCTGACAGGCGTTCCTGATTCGCGCGCAACTGGCTGGCGGCCCGGGCGTTGCGCTCGACCATCAGCACCCGCGCCGCGCCGCGCGAGGCGGCTTCGAAGCCGAGCGCGCCGCTGCCGGCGAACAAATCGAGGCAGCGCTGGCCGTCCAGTCGCTGGCCGAGCCAGTTGAACAGCGTTTCGCGCACGCGGTCGGGCGTGGGGCGCAGGCCGTCGAGGTCGAGCACGGGCAGCGGCGTGCGCTTCCAGTCGCCGCCGATGATACGGATGGCGTGCGCTTTGCCGCCTTTGGACGAAGCGCCGTGGGCGCGTGAAGGAGCAGAACGGGGCATGCAGTTTCGAGTACGTTATAGGGGTGCCCGCGACGCCGATGGGTGCGGACTGGAGCGCCAACGTTACCACAGGGGCGCACGGCGTCCAGCCTGGCCGTTCGGCCAATACGACGGGCGGCGGCGCGCCTGATAAAATGTGCGGCTTCCAGCGCCTTGCATCCCGCATCGCAACGCTGCCTGCCGCTCCCACGGGCTTGTCCCGGCTGCGCGCATCGGCGCGCGCTCTCACCACGCCAGATCATGTTCAGCTTTTTCAAACGATTCAAGGGTTCGAAAGAGTCCGATAACGCGCCAGAAGAATCGCAGACGTCGCCGGAAGCCTTGGCGCCCGAACCCGCCGTAGAGGCGCCGGCAGCGCCCGTCGCGCCGTCCGCTCCGCGGCCGGTTGCTCCCGTGAGCGTCGATACGCAACCGGCTGCCGCGGCGTCCACAAACGAGCTCGAACCGGAAGCACCCTCGCTCGAATCCGTCGAAATCGTTCCGCCGCCAACGCAGGACGCGAACGCGAAGCGTTCGTGGCTCACTCGCCTGAAGACCGGTCTATCGAAAACGAGTTCGAGCCTGACCGGCATTTTCGTCGGCACGAAGATCGACGAGGATTTGTACGAAGAACTCGAAACCGCTCTACTGATGTCGGATGCAGGCGTTGAAGCCACCGAGTTCCTGCTCGAATCCCTGCGTGAGAAAGTACGCACCGAGCGCCTCACCGATCCTCAGCAGGTGAAAGCGGCACTGCGCACGCTGCTGATCGATCTGCTCAAGCCGCTGGAAAAATCGCTGATGCTCGGCCACGCGCAACCGCTGGTCGTGATGATCGCGGGCGTCAACGGTGCGGGCAAAACCACCAGCATCGGCAAGCTCGCCAAGCATCTGCAGAGTTTCGATCAGTCGGTGCTGCTCGCTGCGGGCGACACGTTCCGCGCCGCCGCGCGCGAGCAACTTGCAATCTGGGGCCAACGCAACAACGTGACAGTGGTGTCGCAGGAAAGCGGCGACCCGGCAGCCGTGATTTACGATGCGGTTGGCGCCGCGCGTGCGCGCAAGATCGACGTCATGATGGCGGACACGGCCGGCCGTCTGCCGACCCAGCTGCATCTGATGGAAGAACTGCGCAAGGTGAAGCGCGTGATCGGCAAGGCGCAAGATGGCGCGCCGCATGAGGTGCTGCTGGTGATCGACGCGAACACCGGCCAGAATGGTCTCGCGCAAGTGAAAGCCTTCGACGACGCGCTTGGCCTCACCGGCCTGATCGTCACCAAACTCGACGGCACGGCGAAGGGCGGTATTCTCGCGGCGATCGCGCGGCAGCGTCCGATCCCGGTGTACTTCATCGGCGTCGGCGAAAAGGTCGAGGACTTGCAGCCTTTTAGCGCGGAAGAGTTTTCGGACGCGTTGCTGGGCGGTTGAGCACGGCAACGTTCGTCGCCAGACCTGGTAAAAAGGGCGCCCTTCCGAGCGCCCTTTTTACATCCAAATCAATGCATTATTCCGCATCGGGCTGAACACCAGGCGCCGCACGAGCGAATGCGTCGAGCTGCATCGCGTGATCGTAGATGCGCTGAATCGTCGGAAACTTCGCCGTGTCGACGTTGAAGCGCTGCGCGTTGAACACTTGTGGAATCAGACACGTGTCAGCCAATGTCGGGCTGTCGCCGAAGCACAGCTTGCCGGTACGCGAATCGCCCGCCAGATGCGCCTCGAGCGTCGCAAAACCCGCTTCGACCCAATGCTTGTACCACGCGTCTTTCGCGTCGCTGTCGACACACAGCGTGTGTTTCAGGTACTTCAGCACGCGCAGATTGTTCAGCGGATGAATCTCGCACGCCACCTGCAACGCTACCGAGCGCACATACGCGCGGTCGGCCGGCGTCCCGGGCAGGAGCGGCGGCTCAGGATGCGTTTCCTCCAGATACTCGATGATCGCGAGCGACTGCGGCATCACTTCGTTGCCGTCGACGAACGTGGGCACGATGCCGTCCACGTTCACCTTGCGGTACTCGGGCTTCAACTGCTCGCCACCGTCGCGCACGAGATGTACGGGCACGTAGTCATACGGCAGATTCTTCACGTTCAGCGCGATGCGCACGCGATAGGACGCCGAGCTCCGGAAATAGCTGTAAAGCTTCATGTTGTATGCCTCCCCCAACCGCTCTTCAGACAACGCGCACGCTGAGCTCGCCGAGCCCGTCCACGCCGCCCTTCATGAGGTCGCCCTGCACCACTGCGCCGACGCCTTCCGGCGTGCCGGTGAAAATCAGATCGCCCGGTTGCAGTTCGAACAACGTCGACAGATAGGCGATCGTCTCGGCCACCGACCAGATCAGTTGCGACACGTCCGAGTTCTGTTTTTCCTCACCGTTCACCGACAACCAGATCGCGCCTTTGCCGACATGGCCGACCGTCGTGACCGGATGAATCGGGCCGAGCGGCGCTGAATGATCGAAACCCTTCGCGGTATCCCACGGACGGCCCAGCTTCTTCGCTTCGGCCTGCAGATCCCGGCGCGTCATGTCGAGACCGAGTGCATAGCCGTACACATGGTCGAGCGCGCTTTCGCCCGGAATGTTCTTGCCGCCTTTGCCGATCGCCGCCACGAGCTCCATCTCGAAGTGGACGTTCTTCGACTGCGGCGGATAGGGAAATTCGCCGGTCGCGCCAGGTGCGACATACAGCACGGCATCGGCCGGCTTGGTGAAGAAGAACGGCGGTTCGCGGTCGGGATCGTGCCCCATCTCGCGCGCGTGCGCCTCGTAGTTGCGGCCCACACAGTAGATGCGACGCACCGCGAACTGCTCGCTGGACCCCACGACCGGCACCGCGACTACCGGTGCGGGTGCAAATACGTAACTCATCCCGTTCTCCGTTTTTCGAATTGTGCCGCGCCCGCGCGGCGATAAAACGTTGAGTGTAACGCGCAGCCAAGTGCGGCGCTGCGGATCGGCATAGGCGCGCCGCCGGCGGTCCCGGCGCGCATCGTCTCGCCGGATCGCTTTAGATGCGATACTGACACCGAAAAGCATCCTTTGAATACCATTGCCGACTGCCCAAAGCACCAGGCAAGCCCGCCCCCAACTGCGCCCGATGACCGACTCCGCCGACACCGCCAATCCGTTCCCCTGCGCCCGCTATATCAAGGAAATCGGCCGCGGCCCGAACGGCGCCCGCGCGCTGACCGCCGAAGATACGCGCGTGCTCTACACCGCAATGCTCGACGGCCACGTGTCCGATCTCGAACTCGGTGCGGTGCTGCTCGCGTATCGTGTGAAGGGCGAAACCGCCGACGAACTCGCCGCTATGCTGGCCGGCGCGCACGCGTCGTTCGAACCGATTCATTTGCCTCATGCAGCATTCCGGCCCGTGTCGATACCCACGTACAACGGTGCGCGCAAACAGCCCAACCTGGTGCCACTGCTCGCGCTATTGCTGGCACGCGAGGGTGTGCCGGTGCTGGTGCACGGCGTCACCGAAGATCCGGGCCGCGTAACGAGCGCTGAAATCTTCGCGCATCTGCAGATCCCGCACGCGCAATCGCACGCCGATATCGAAGACGGTCTCGCCGAACGTCGGCTCGCGTTCGCGCCGATCGAGGTCCTCGCGCCGAAGCTCGCGCGCCTTCTCTCGCTGCGGCGGCGCATGGGCGTGCGCAATTCGACCCATACGCTCGTGAAAATCCTACAACCCTTCGCGCCCGCGGGGCTGCGGCTCGTGAACTACACGCATCCGCCGTATCGTGACAGTCTCACGCAGCTGTTCAAAACGCACCTGGACGCCGCAGAGGGCGGCGCCTTGCTCGCGCGCGGCACTGAAGGCGAAGCGGTGGCCGACACGCGGCGCCAGGTGCAAGTGGACTGGCTGCACGACGGCATCTGCGAAACGCGCGTGCCGCACGAGCGCTCATCGCCCGACGCGCCTGAAGTCGACTTGCCCGAAGCGCGCGACGCCCCCACCACGGCCGCGTGGATCGGCGCCGTGTTGCGCGGCGAAGCGCCCGTGCCGAGCGCGATCGAACGGCAAGTGGAGTTGATCGTCGATGTCGCGAAAACCGCCGTGTGATGTGCGCGGCGTGAGTGCGACGCAGCACGTGCGGCGGCGCACTCACGCGCCGAATATGAGGGACGCGGGTTGACACGCCGCCGCGAGCCGTCATACATTAGACCTATGCGTTCCTTTCCGAACCCCCTCCGAATTACCTCCGGCCGCCTAGCGCGGCCCCTATCGCTACGTCTAGCGTAAGTCAGACGTGGCGCCGCGCGTTGGCAGCCTGAATCACTCCGATTAGTTGCCCAAAGCGCGGTCCTCAAAGCAGTTCCGCAGCTCCCGTTTCACCCCCGACCGTAGTTCTTCACAACCTGTAGTCGTTTGCACTCGTCCGTTTACCGTTCGGACGAAGCGCGAGGGTCAAATGCACGTCGCATGGGCATCATCCACGTTCGTTTTCGCCGTCACCACGACGTTGTTTGTTCGCGCCCGCTCGTTGTTGCCGCTAGCCACCGGCTGGCAGGCCGTGCATCCGTGGCAGCCCGCCCGCCGCTCGAGGCCACACCCTTTCGCATACGACACAACGAACGAGGTTCATCATGTTGCGCAATCCCGCTGAGAAATACCGTCCATTCCCCGCTGTGCGCCTCACCGGGCGCAAATGGCCAAGCCTTACGATCAACCAGGCACCGATCTGGATGAGCACCGATCTGCGTGACGGCAATCAGGCGCTGATCGAGCCAATGAGTGCCGCGCAAAAGCTCGAATTCTTCGAGATGCTGGTGGCGATCGGCTTCAAGGAAATCGAAGTCGGTTTCCCGTCGGCCTCGCAAACCGACTTCGATTTCGTCCGGAAGCTGATCGAAGAAAAGCGCATTCCCGACGACGTGACGATCGAAGTGTTCGTGCCGTCGCGCCCGGAACTGATTGCGCGCACGTTCGAGTCACTGGAAGGCGCACCGCGCGCCATCGTGCATCTTTACAACGCGATCTGCCCGTCGTTTCGCAAGATCGTCTTCAACCAGTCGAAGGACGAAATCAAGGCGCTGGCCGTGGAAGGTACACGCATCATCAAGGAACACGCGCAAGCGCGGCCCGATACGCACTGGACGTTCCAGTATTCGCCCGAAACCTTCAACGCGACCGAGCTCCCGTACGCGCGCGAAGTATGCGACGCCGTTGCGCAGACGTGGCGACCCACGCGCGATCACAAGATGATCGTCAACCTGCCCGCGAGCGTCGAGGCCGCGACGCCCAATGTGTTCGCCGACCAGATCGAATGGATGGACCGCAATCTCGGCTATCGCGACAGCATCGTGCTGTCGGTGCATCCGCATAACGATCGCGGCACCGCAGTGGCCGCAACCGAACTGGCGCTGCTGGCCGGCGCGGACCGCGTCGAAGGATGTCTGTTCGGCAACGGCGAGCGCACCGGCAATGTGGACCTCGTGACGGTCGCGATGAACCTTTGCGCGCAGGGCATCGAGCCGGGCCTCGATTTCTCCGATATCGACGCAGTACGGCGCGTGGTCGAGCGCTGCAACCAGATTCCAGTGCATCCGCGGCATCCGTATGCGGGTGATACGGCGAGGCGGCCGGTGCGAAGCGATGAGGATCTGCAGCGCGTAGCTGCTTGAGCGACTTGAAGCGGGGTGGGCGGTGAACCCCGCCTGCTCGTGCCATTCGAGCGCTCAGAAGGCGCTCACCGAGTGTGACTAACGAGACGACGTGAGCTCAAAAGGCTCACTCGATCGCACAACGCGTCGCCTGCCAGGCGATCAGGCGCCATTGCCCGTCTTCCTGCGTGTGAATTGCCGTGTACGCGATCGGGAACAGCAACGCTCCGTTGTTTGCTTCCATTTCGATCAGCGCGCGCCCGGTAACAACGCAAGTCTCACGCCCCACCGGCAGCACTTCTTGCGACTGCACTTCGATCTGCCGATAGCGGCGGCGCCCCGCGGTAATGCCGTCGATGAACTGCCGCTTCGTTTCGCGCTTGCCGTTCGTATGGACATAGCTCACGTTATCCGCAAGCAGCGCATCGAGCGACTGCCCGTCGCCGTCGACCATCGCACGAAAGCGCTCTCGCTCGAGCCCGCGAATCGCTTCGATTATCTTTGCCGCCATTGCTCAGCCCCTCGCACCGGTGAGCCGAACGTGGCCACGGTCGTCAGAAGTTATATTGCAAATATAGCTGGCTGAAATTTATACCAGGATTGGGCTCTTTGATACCGCCGTTGGAAATATGCTGGAAGCGGTAGCCCGCCAGATACTGCTGACGATTGCCGAACTGCACGCCGATGCCCGCCATGGAGGCGAATTGGAACGCTGTGGAAACTGTGTAGTCTGACGAGATTGTGGGACTCGACAGCAGCCGGATACCCGCGCCCGCCTCAATAAAAGGACGAATCGCCCCTGAGGCTTTGATGAAGCGGATGATCGGCGTCACACCGATTTCGCCGATGTTCTCGTGCACGTTCCCTTCGCTGGTATGCCACCAGGCCACGTGTGCTTCGCCGATCAGCGAGAAATGCCAATCGCCGATTTGCCACCACGTCAGATCCGGATCCCAGACCAGGCCAAGATCGAGTTTTTTCAGATCGTGATTCGCCACGCCGGCCGCGACCTGCACACCGAACTGGTCGGCCGAGGCTAGTCCCGAGGCGGCTAACAGAACAGCCGCCGAAGCGCCTTTTAGAGCCAGACCACGCCAAACGTTTTTTTTGTTCTTCATGGGACACCGGGCTAGCCGAACGTTGGTCAGGGGACACTGACCCGTTTATTCTAAAGATAATTTACGTCGGGCCGATCGTATGAAGAAAACCAAATTCGCGCAATTTGTCACTTCAATTTTAGAAAATATCCGTCACTTATAAGAATGGAAATGCTTCGTTAGGTAAATTCCACGGTCTCAACATGAACGCTTAAGAGGGTATACCATGACTATTAGAACGCAAATTTCAATAGGAATTTGCGGAACTTGGATGCCCCTACTGCCTCTAAGTATTAGCACTCGGCAAATCAGAGTGCTAACATCCAACGCTGGAGTCGTTAACTGAATACGCTTTTGTCTGATTCCAAAGGAGTTTCCTACGTGAGCCATGCAATGACCCTTCCGAGTACTTTGAGCCCGTCGTCGGCTAAGGCCGCTTCGGCAGGTGCACTGGCGCTCTCGCATTCCTCGCTGTTGCCCGGTCAATTGGGCAATATCGACGCCTACATCCAGGCCGTAAACCGGATTCCGATGCTGACGCCGACGGAAGAGCGCCAGTTCGCCACCGAATTTCGCGAACAGGACAACCTCGGATCCGCACGCCGCCTCGTCCTGTCGCACCTGCGGCTAGTCGTGTCGATTGCGCGCAATTACCTTGGTTATGGACTGCCGCACGCCGACCTGATCCAGGAAGGCAATATCGGCCTGATGAAGGCCGTGAAGCGCTTCGACCCCGAGCAGAACGTGCGCCTCGTGTCGTACGCCATGCACTGGATCAAGGCTGAGATCCACGAATACATTCTGCGTAATTGGCGGATGGTGAAGGTCGCCACCACCAAAGCGCAGCGCAAGCTGTTCTTCAACCTGCGCAGCCACAAGCAGGGCTTGGGCGCATTCACGCCGGACGAGATCGAAGGTCTCGCCCAGGAGCTGAACGTGAAGCGCGAAGAAGTGGCGGAGATGGAAACGCGCTTGTCCGGCGGCGACATCGCGCTGGAGGGCCAGGTCGAAGACGGCGAAGAGTCCTACGCGCCGATCGCCTACCTCGCCGACTCCCATAGCGAGCCGACTGCCGTGCTAGCTTCGCGTCAGCGCGACAAGCTGCAAAGCGACGGCATTGCGAGCGCACTGGATGCGCTGGACGCCCGCAGCCGCCGCATCATCGAGGCACGCTGGCTGAAGGTGGAAGACGACGGTTCGGGCGGCTCGACGCTGCACGAATTGGCCGACGAATTCGGCGTGTCGGCGGAACGTATTCGCCAGATCGAAGCGAGCGCAATGAAGAAAATGCGTGGCGCGCTGGCCGAGTATGCGTAACACTTAAACGCCTCTTTTGAATTCTCAGTGGGTGGTTTGGCGGGTCAAGGGCGGGCGTAAGCCCGGCGCAGCGAACCCTTGAGGCGCACGGTTTCGATAAGCTGAGTCATGGCTGGTTGCGGCAGAATGCTGCAACCAGCCCTGCAAGACGAAACGAACAATGACGAACCAACTGTTTGAAGCCGCCCTGGGAATCAGGGCCCCGTGGTACGTACAAAGCGTCGACTTTGATACCGGCAAACGCCAGCTCACGATTGCCGTTGACTTCGTCGCGGGCAGCCGGTTTGCCTATGCTGACGTAGCCGGCGAGCACCCCGTGCACGACACGCAAATCAAGCGTCTGCGCCATTTGAATTTCTTTCAGCACGAGTGCTATCTGGAAGTGCGTGTGCCGCGTGTGCGCTTGCCGGACGGCTCGGTACGGTTGGTGGAACCTGATTGGGTCGGCCAACTCAGCGGCTTCACGTTGCTGTTCGAGGCGCTCGTGCTGATGCTCGCTCAGCAGATGCCGTTTGCTGCCGTGGCGCGCATCGTCAACCTGTCGTGGCACCGGGTTCACGCCATCTGCTCGCGCTATGTGGAACTGGCGCTCGCGTCGGCGGACCTGTCGGAGGTGACGACGGTGGCGATTGACGAAACCTCGTACCGGCGCGGTCATGAGTATCTAACACTGGTGGCCGACATGCAGGCGCGGCGCGTCGTGTTCGTGACGACCGGCAAGGATGCCAGCACAATTGAACGCTTCGCGGCCTATCTTGGCCAACACGGTGGCAAGCCCGAGCAAGTCGACTCGGTCAGCATTGACATGTCACCGGCCTTCATCAAGGGCGTAAATGAGCATCTCCCCGATGCGCGGCTGACCTTCGACAAGTTTCACGTCGTCGCTCACGCGTCCAAGGCGCTCGATACCGTGCGTCGACAGCAACAGAAGGTCGACCCGGAACTCAAAGGCATGCGCTGGACGCTGCTCAAAGACTCGAACAAACTCAACCTGACGCAATTGACCGACCTCGAGGCGCTCGTCAGTCAGTACACCACGAAGCGCACCGCCCGCGCATGGCTATATCGCGAGCAACTGCGCGAGATTCTCGAGCGCAAGCAAATCAATGTCGTCTCCGACATGCTGCAGCAGTGGTGCACCAACGTTATGCGTTCGAAGGTCGAACCGATGAAGGACGTCGTGCGATTGATTCGCCGACACTTCGACGGCATCGTCGCCTGGACCCAGACCCGCCAGACGAACGGCTTCATCGAAGCCATCAATGGACTGTTTCAGGCCGCCAAGCGCAAGGCACGCGGATACGCTCGCTTCGAAACCATGCGAACGGTCCTGTTTCTCATCGCAGGCAAACTCGACTTCTCCGCCTTCAACTCGCATGCCCGCTGAAGGCCGTTACCCACTCCGTTTTCAAAAGAGCCACTTAAACTCTTTAGCCGTACCGGCTCGTCCGGCACGCGCTGTTCAGCTGCAAAGCCCTGCCCTCACAAGAAGGCAGGGCTTTTTTTATGCCCTCTCGCCGATGCGCACGCTCAATCGCAAACGCGCGTGCTCACTCAAGAACATGTCTGCCGAACACGTGTTTCTTGACGTATCACAAACGTCCTAGCAATACTGTCCGCACGGAGCGACGTTCGCGACCCAATGCCGCAGTGGTGAACTCACGCGCGCAAGGTCGTTGCTCCTAGAATCGGGATGCACTCGCCGGACCGCTCGGGCGGCCTGGATTTAGCCGGACTCACCGGCGTGCAGTCGCCTTCGACCGATCATGACCATAGCCCTGAATCGCAATAAAAGCCCTCGCTCGAGCCTGCGCAAACGGTTCGCCGCCTGGGTCCGCGGTCCGACGCTGGCGCGGGATATCGCCATCGTCCTTGCCATCAAATTCGTACTGCTGATGGCGCTCAAGTACGCGTTCTTCAATCATCCGCAGGCGGAGCATATGTCGCTGCCGCCTGAACAAGTCGCGCAGGCGCTGCTGTCCGTGCCTGCCTCGCATCCGTCCCAAGGTGATCAACATGCCCGTTAGCGAAGTCGTAGAACTATCGCGCCTCCAGTTCGCCATCACGGCGCTTTATCACTTTCTGTTCGTGCCGCTCACGCTCGGTCTGTCCTGGTTGCTAGTCATCATGGAGTCCGTCTATGTGATGACCGGCAAGCAGATCTATAAGGACATGACCCAGTTCTGGGGCAAGCTGTTCGGCATTAACTTCGCGATGGGCGTCACCACCGGTCTCACGCTGGAATTTCAGTTCGGCACCAACTGGTCGTACTACTCGCACTATGTCGGCGACATTTTCGGCGTGCCGCTGGCCGTTGAAGGTTTGATGGCGTTCTTCCTCGAGTCGACCTTCGTTGGCCTGTTCTTCTTCGGCTGGAAGCGGCTCTCGAAAGTGCAGCACGTTAGCGTCACGTTCCTCGTCGCGCTCGGCTCGAATCTGTCGGCACTGTGGATTCTGGTGGCCAACGGTTGGATGAACAATCCGGTCGGCGCCACCTTCAACTATCAGACCATGCGCATGGAACTCGACAGCATCTTCTCGGTGCTGTTCAATCCGGTCGCTCAGGTGAAGTTCGTGCACACCGTATCGGCCGGTTACGTGACCGCTTCGATGTTCGTGCTCGGTGTGTCGTCATGGTATCTGTTGAAACGCCGCGACACCGAATTCGCCTTGCGCTCGTTCGCGATTGCCGCCGGCTTCGGTCTGGCGTCGACGTTGTGTGTGATCGTGCTCGGCGACGAATCTGGCTATCGCACCGGCGAAGTTCAGCAAGTCAAGCTGGCCGCTATCGAATCCGAATGGGAAACGGCGCCCGCACCCGCACCCTTCACGATCATCGGCATTCCGAACCAGAAGGAAGAACGCACCGATTATGCGATCCGCATTCCGTATGCGCTCGGCCTCATCGCCACGCGCTCGATCGACGAACCGGTGGTCGGTCTGAAGGAACTGATGGCGCAGAACGAAGTGCGCATCAAGAACGGCATGCTCGCCTATGCCGCGCTGCAAAGGCTTAAACAGGGCGACGCCACTGACGAAGTCAAGGCCGCTTTCGACGCTCACAAGGAGGACCTCGGCTACGGCTTGATGCTCAAGCAGTTCACTCCGAACGTCACCGACGCCACACCAGATCAGATCGTGCAGGCCGCCAAGAAGACGATTCCGCCGGTCGCGCCGGTGTTCTTCTCGTTCCGCTTGATGGTCGGCCTCGGCATCCTGTTCCTTGCGACCTTCGTGCTGGCGTTCTGGTTCTGCGCGCAGCGCTCCTTGTTGCTGGAAAAGCGCCGCTGGTTCCTGCGCTGGGCTGTGTGGGCAATTCCGTTGCCGTGGCTTGCTGCTGAATTCGGCTGGATAGTCGCTGAAGTCGGCCGTCAACCGTGGACCATCGCCGGCATTCTGCCGACCGCATTGTCGGCCTCGAGCCTGACACCGAGTGATCTCTACCTGAGCATTGCCGGCTTCGTCGTGTTCTACACCGTGCTGTTCATCATCGAAATCATGCTGATGTTCAAATACGCACGACTTGGGCCTTCGTCGTTGCACACCGGACGCTATCACCACGAACAACAACAGCCGCTGAATCAGCCGCTGCCGACCAACACGGCCGCATGATTCGCCGCCACTCTGTTCCAAGGGAAAGATCATCATGGATTACGCAACCCTCAAACTGATCTGGTGGGTGTTGATCGGCGTACTGCTGATCGGCTTCGCGCTCACCGACGGCTTCGACATGGGCGCGGCGATTCTGTTGCCGTTCATCGCCAGGACCGACGCCGAGCGGCGCATCGTCGTGAACACGGTCGGCGCGACTTGGGAGGGCAATCAGGTGTGGCTCATCACAGCGGGCGGCGCGATGTTCGCGGCCTGGCCGCTGGTGTACGCCGCGTCGTTCTCCGGCTTCTACTTCGCGATGTTGCTGGTGCTGTTCTCGCTGTTCTTCCGGCCGGTCGGCTTCGACTATCGCAGCAAGCGTGAAGACCCGCGCTGGCGCAGCGCATGGGATTGGGCGTTGTTTGTCGGCGGCTTCGTACCCGCGCTGGTGTTCGGCGTGGCGTTCGGCAACCTGCTGCAAGGTGTGCCGTTCTCGTTCGACACCGATCTGCGCGTCACGTATCACGGCAGCTTCTTCGCGCTGCTCAACCCGTTCGCCGTGTTGTGCGGGCTCGTTAGCGTGTCGATGCTGGCCGCGCACGGCGCAGCCTTCGTGAAGATGAAAGCAGACGACATCGTCGCCGAGCGTGCTTCGTTGGCGCTGCGGATCGCTTCGCTCGCCACCGTGGTGCTGTTCCTGCTTGCCGGTGCATTGATCGCTACGATGATCGGCGGCTATCAGATCGTCGACGCCGCGCCGCTCGATACGGTTGCCAATCCATTGCTGAAGAACGTGATCGGCGCACCCGGCCTGTGGCTCACCAACTACGCAAACTATCCGTGGATGGTGATCGCACCGGTGGCTGGCCTGGTCGGTGGCGTACTCGCCTTGTTGCTGGCGCGCTCGCGCTTTGAAAAGAGCGCCTTCCTGTCGACCTCGCTGATGATCACCGGCGTGATCCTCACGGCGGGTTTTTCGATGTTCCCGTTCATCATGCCCTCCTCGCTCGACGGCCGCAGCAGCCTCACCGTGTGGGACTCCACCTCAAGCCGCCTGACGCTGCAGATCATGCTGATCGCCGTGATCATCTTCCTGCCGATCGTTCTGATCTACACGAGCTGGGTGTATCGCGTGATGCGAGGCAAGGTGACCGCCGCGGCGCTCGAAGAAAATCACCATTCAATGTATTGATCAGCAATACGATTTACAGGAGTTTGCGATGTGGTATTTCAGTTGGCTTCTCGGCATTGGCGTGGCGTTGGCGTTCGGCATCATCAACGTGATGTGGCTGGAATCGCGCCGGCCTTTGGAAGCAGGCAAGCAAAAGACGCGTTGACGCATCCGTTACCGGCCACATGCCGTTAGGCGCGGCCGGTAAACGTAAAGGCGGCACCTTGATTCAAGGTGCCGTTTTTTATTTGCGCGAAGCGCAACGGAATGCTGCGCTTGCCTGCTCCCGAGCATCCGACATCACTTCATGAACAGCCCCGGTGTTCGAGTACCGTCACGCGAAGAAATCTGAACGGTACGGCCAGTCGCATTGCGAATACAAACGCCGATTTGCGGCGCACCCGCAGACACTTGTGATGCGACGTAGCCAGTGATGTCGCTGTTTCGCGGCTGCAACGCATTGTCCAGGTAGATGCCGCCGATCCGCTTGCTCGTGTTACAGGCAGTAGCCGCAGGCAAGTTGGCGGTATCGTCCCAGTTGGTGGAGGCAGCGTAGATATCCAGCATTACCGGGTCGGTATCCGTGACGTTCTGGGCCAACGTCTGCAAGAATGAGCTGGTGTATGGATAGTCTTTAAGGTTGGTAGGTGTCGGAAACTTAATCAACACGACACTTCCCCCGTCCGAGGTCAGCGTGGCATCGCTCGCATGCACGACGCCGCCGCCGTCCATCCACGCATCTGCGCCAGCTTTCGAGTAATACGTCGGAATGCTGTTGCTGCACGCGATATCCTGATTGGAACAATTGTCGATTGCGTATTGCAGGGAGTCGGCCTTCCAGGCATTGATGAAATCGCCGTGTGCCGTGTACAGGCTTCCCCATTGCGGCATCCACGTGCCATTCACGAGAATCGGGTCCATCGACAACTGCGCTGTCGAAAGATCAGGATCCTGCCCAAGGTCGTACGCAACGTTGAGTTGCAGTTCTGGAATCTTGACGGGATAAGCAGCCGGACATTTCCCGTCGGACTGCCGGTATGCCATATTCATGATGTGGCTAGCCATGTTCGGCACCAGGGTCCGGCCGTCCCAGCAATCCGGAAAATGGACCGATATATTGAGCTGCGCGTACGTGCCCTTGCTGTCCGTTACGACTGGGCAGTTAGTCGGCGCGATTTGTGTGTAGGAGCCACCGCGGCAAAGGTAGTTAATCTGAGGTTTCGGCGTGGACGATCGATGATCACCCGCCAGCATTTCCAGCCCTGCGGGAATCGTCTGCAGCGGAATCACCGGTTGATCGTTCTTGTAGTAGGTCTTCTGATAGCCGGGCACAACAATCCCTGACGCCCGCTTCAACTGCGGTACCCAGTAAGATGAAAGATCGGCCGCGACATCGCACGTCGTCACCTTGTTGTTATTCAACGAGTAGTACGTGCTGTATGCATCGGCGCCTGTGTTGCCGAAAAAATCGTGCACCATGGCCCGGCCTGGTTGCCCTGGATAGATGATCGCGTCGTCCGGCAGCGTATGCGAATAGGCGCATTGAACATTGAACTGGCCACCCACGTAGACGGCGCCAGCCGGCAAGAA
The DNA here is from genome assembly GCF_905220705.1 of Paraburkholderia domus. GTDB lineage: Bacteria > Pseudomonadota > Gammaproteobacteria > Burkholderiales > Burkholderiaceae > Paraburkholderia > Paraburkholderia domus. Next base: position 117,271 of record NZ_CAJNAT010000010.1, on the reverse strand, counting down.
GAACAGGAAGAACAAGCAGATTGCTGATCGCATTGACATGAGCAACTCCTGGGCACGAACGAAAACGCCTTGCCGGCATGACAAGGCGCTCGCATCTCATTAATTAGCTTACCCAATCGGTTTCAAGGCGGTCCATCGTTACGCATAACATGCATCGCTGCGCCGCTGTGTCACACCACACCACGCCGCGCCGCAACGCGTCTGTCGTGCATAAAAAAAGCCCCCAGAATTCCCGGGGGCTTTTTCGAATATCGCGGCTCTTGAACTGAACGGAAGACTGAAGCCAGCCCAGCCCGAAGCCTCAATGAAATTACGCGGGTTGCGGCGCGATGTCTGTACTCGTACCCGGCGACAGGCGCGTCGCCAGTTGTGCGGCGTAGCGCTGAGCTGCGTCTCCAACTACGATATGGAACGTGTCGGCCGAAACCCACGCCGTATCGAGCGTAGCAAGACGTTGACGATCGACGGCCGACGGATCACGAACCACGATACGCAGACGCGTTGCCGCCACAGCATCCAGCGACACCACATTGCCCGCGCCGCCGAACACGGCGAGCCAACGTAGTGGATCTGTGCCGAGCGGACCGTCTTGAGCACCGCTTGCGGACGCCACAGGAGCGGCAGCGACAGGAGGCGCAGCAGCAGCGACCGGCTTCACCGCATCGCCACCGCCTTGCGCGATCACCGTGCGAATTTCATCAGCGATGATGTCCGCTTCCGGTCCAATAATCACCTGCACGTTGGTCGAACCACGCTTGAGCACACCACGCGCACCGATCGTCTTCAGTTCGGTTTCCGAAACCTTGCTGGAATCGACCACCGACAGACGCAGACGCGTCGTGCAGGCATCCACCACAGACAGGTTCGACGCTCCACCCAGCGCGGCAATGTAACGCTGTGCGCGCGGCACAGCGGCGCCCGCAACCGGCGAAACGAAACCACCAGCCGTGAACGACTCGATCTGTTCCTCTTCGGCGGCGGGCTCGCGGCCCGGCGTCGCCATATTGAACTTGCGGATGAAGAAGCGGAACAGGCCGTAATACACCACCGAATACACGAGACCGATCGGAATCGCCCACCAGCCCTTGGTCGACAGGCCGTAATTCAGCACGTAGTCGATTGCGCCGGCGGAGAACGTGAAGCCGAGGTGAATGCCGAGCGCCGAGCAGATCGCGAGCGACAGACCGGTCAGCAACGCGTGGATCACATACAGCACCGGTGCGAGGAACATGAAGCTGAATTCGATCGGCTCGGTCACGCCCGTCAGGAACGACGTGAGGGCCATCGAGAACAACAGGCCGCCAACAAGGGCGCGGCGTTCTTTCGGCGCTTCATGGAACATTGCGAGACACGCGGCCGGCAGACCGAACATCATGACCGGGAAGAAGCCCGTCATGAACGTGCCGGCGGTCGGGTCACCTGCGAAGAAACGGTGCAGGTCGCCTGTCACCGCAACGCCACCCGGCGGCGTGAAGGAGCCGAACACGAACCACGTCAGCGAATTGAGGATGTGATGCAGGCCCGTGACGAGCAGCAAACGGTTCAGCACGCCGAACACAAACGCGCCGAGCGCGCCTGCGGTCGTCAGCCAGTGGCCGGCCGTATCGATCACGGCTTGCACCGGCTGCCACACATAACCGAACGCGATGCCGAGCCCCAGACAAACCACGCCTGTGACAATCGGCACGAAGCGTTTCCCTCCGAAGAATGCAAGGTAGTCAGGCAGCTTGATGTCTTTGTACTTGTTGTACAGCAAGCCCGCGACGATACCCGCCACGATCCCGGACAACACGCCCATGTTGAGCTTGTCGTTGATGTCCTTCATCACCGCGACTTCGATCAGATAACCGATCGCACCCGCGAGACCAGCCACGCCGTTGTTGTCTTTCGCGAAGCCGACCGCCACACCGATTGCGAACAGCAACGGCAGGTTATCGAAGATCGCGCCGCCGGCGTCGGCGATCATCTTGATGTTGAACACATCGGGTTGACCCAATCGCAGCAGCAAACCGGCAACCGGCAGCACTGCAATCGGCAGCATCAGCGCGCGGCCCAGGCGCTGAATCTTCAGAAACGGATTCCCATCCATTGATACCTCCAATCCTTGTCTCGTGGTCGACTGTCGTCGTTAAGTTTTGTACCTGTACGTAATGACTTTGCGAAGCTGGTTGAGGACTGTGTGGGGTTCAGTCCAAAGGCCAGGTTTCGCGGCTCACTGCTCTTACCGCCTGCGCCGATTCGAGCGCCAGGGCATCCTGGGCGCGTTGACGGCACAGCTGATAATCGAGGTTGCGCACGCGCGCCTTGATGCCCGGCACCGACACCGGATCCACCGAGAGCTCGGTCACGCCGAGGCCGACGAGCAGCGGCATGGCCAGCGGATCCCCCGCCAGCGCGCCGCAGACGCCAACCCATTTGCCATGCTTGTTCGCGCCCTGCACGGTCGCCGCGATCAGACGCAGCACCGCCGGATGCAAGCCGTCAGCTTGCGCCGCGAGATCGGCCTGGCAACGGTCCATGGCGAGCGTGTATTGCGTCAGATCGTTGGTGCCGATCGACAGGAAATCCGCATGCTGCGACAGTTGATCGGCGAGCAAGGCTGCCGAGGGCACTTCGATCATCACGCCGACTTCGATCGGTTCGGTACGACCGGATTCACGGGCGAATTCGTCGATGCGCTTGCGGATGCGGATCAATTCACCGACATCCGTCACCATCGGCAGCAGGATGCGGACGGCCCCGAGCGGCTGCACCGCGAGCAGACCGCGCAACTGATCGTCAAGTAGATCCGGGCGCACTTGTGCGAGGCGGATGCCACGCAGGCCGAGCGCCGGATTCGGTTCGGGCGGCAGCGTCAGGTAATCGACTTCCTTGTCGGCGCCGACGTCCAGCGTGCGAATGATTGCAGTGCGGCCACCCAATGCATCGACGATGGCCTGGTAGCTTTGGCGATGTTCGTCGGTGGTCGGCGCTGCGGCGCGGTGAATGAACAGCAGTTCGGTGCGCAGCAGGCCAACGGAATCGGCGCCGTTGTCGACTGCGGTCTTTGCGTCCTCAAGCGTGGCGATGTTCGCGGCGACTTCGATCGCCCGGCCATCGGCAGTCACGGCCGCCTGTTGCGACGTCCGGCGGTTCGCTTCGCGCACATCGGCAAGGCGGCTACGCTCAAGACGCGCACGCTCGACATCGAGCTCGGTCGGCGCGAATTCGAGGCGGCCGGTGGTGGCATTCACCACCACTTGCGTGCCTTCTGGGATCGCATGCAATGCATCGCCAACGGCTACCAATGCCGGAATACCCGCCTGGCGCGCGAGAATCGCCGCATGCGAAGTGGCACCGCCACGCGCCATCACCAGCGCGGTGACGCGCGTGCGATCCAACGACGACAGATCCGACGGTGTGAATTCTTCAGCCGCCAGCACGGCCTCATCCGGCAGCGTGCGCGCCGCAGCATTTGTGTAACCGAGCGCACGCAGCACACGCTTTTCGATGTCGCGCAGATCGGCTGCGCGCTCCGCGAGCAATGCGTCTTCGATATTGGTCAGGATGGCGATCTGCGCACGGATCGCTTCGCGCCACGCAAAGCCGGCACTCTTGCCGAGACTGATCAGATCGCGCGCGGCGTCGACCAGCGTCGGATCTTCGAGCAATACGCGATGCACCGCGAAAATGCCTGCCTCACCCACCGCACCGCGTTGCGACGCATCGCGCACCGTCGTACCGAGGTCGGCGTCGACGGTAGCGATCGCCTTGTCGAGCAAACGGCTTTCAGCCGCCGACGTGCCGTTCGCCTTTTCCGGCGGATCGATATCCGCATCATCCCAGCGCACCAGCTTGCCGACCGCGACGCCCGGCGACGCGCACACGCCCGCGAGCGTATTCGGCGCGAGCGTTTCTCCCGCTGCGTGGACCGCTGTTTGCGGCGCTGGCGAGCTTTGCCGCGCCGGCTTTTCTTCGACTTCGCCGTGCGCTTCACGTGTCAATTCGTGGGCAATCGCTTCGACCGCGGCTTTGGCTTGCGAGCCGACGCCGAGCAACTCGACCGTCGCACCGACGCCCGCGCCGAGACCGAGCAAACCGACCACGCTCTCGATCGCCGCCTTACGCCCTTCGTAGCGCACTTCGACACGCGCATCGAAACCACGCGCCGCTTCACGAGCGCGCGCCGCCGGCCGCGCATGCAAACCGCCTGCGTGGATCAGCGTGACTTGCTGACGCGCTTCTTCGGTCACGTTGGTCGCACTCGCCTCGCGCGCTGCGTGCGCTGCCTCGCCGCCGCGAGCGCGCAGCATCAACAACGGCGTTTCGCCTGCTTTCAGCATGCCGCCCTGTGCACGCTCGACGATCTCGAACGCATCCGAATTGGCAATCGCGATCACCGAGACGAGACTCGGCGCGTTCAGCGCGACCTGATCCTGATCGAATTCGATCAATACGTCGCCGGTGCGCACCTGCGCGCCTTGCGCGACCATCGGCGCAAAGCCCTTGCCATTCAGCTCGACGGTATCGATGCCGATGTGCAGCAGAATCTCCACGCCTTCGGCTGTCGCGAGCGTGACCGCGTGACCGGTACGCGCGAGATGGGTGATGGTGCCGTCGCACGGCGCGACGAGTCGCCCCTCGAGCGGATCGATGCCGATACCGTCGCCGAACATGCCGCCCGAAAACACAGGGTCGGGCACGTTCGCCAGCGGCACGACCGGACCGGTCATCGGCGCGAGCAAAACAATATGGCCTTCAGAATGGCTCATCAAGCGGGACTCCTCGACACGTCGCATCTGATTTCTCGTCAGTGAGTTTCGGTGACTTTGTTGAGATGGCGAGGCGCGTCAGGATTGCGCCCGCGTGCGGCGGCAAGGCCGGCGGCCATCACGTAAAAGGACAGGATCGCGGCGATCGGATCGAGCGCTGCATGAGCGGTGGTGGCGAGCGGCAACGTCGCTTCCGGCACGTCGTGCGGTGCGGCGAGCAGCACGCGGGCGCCGCGCGCCTGCATGTCGCGGGCGAGTTGCAGCAAGCCGGCTTGTTCGGGACCACGCGGTGCGAATACCAGCAGCGGATAGTCCTGGTCGATCAGCTCCATCGGACCATGCCGCACTTCCGCGCTCGAAAACGCTTCGGCCTGAATGCCGGAGGTCTCTTTCAATTTCAGCGCGGCTTCCTGCGCGACCGCGAGACCCAGCCCGCGGCCGATCACGATCATGCGTTCGACGCCACACAGTTCATCGACTGCTTTCGACCAGTCCAGCTTGCCTGCGGTCCGGAGTGCGTCGGGCAACGTGTTCAACGCGCCGAGCAGCGCATCGTCCTTCTGCCAGTGAGCGACGAGTTGCGCAGAGATCGACAGCATGGCGATGTAGCTCTTGGTCGCCGCGACGCTCAGTTCCGGACCGGCCATGAGTGGCAGATGAAATTCGCATGCGTCCGCCAGCGGCGAGCTCGGTGCATTCACTGCGGCCACCGTCAACGCGCCAGCCTTGCGCAACGCTTCCATCGTGCCGACCAGATCCGGGCTCTTGCCCGATTGGGAGAACGCCAGCGCGAGCTGATCACGCACCTGAAGCGGCGCCTGCTGAAGCGTCGCAACTGACATCGGCAGCGAGGCGACCGGCACACCGAGGCGGCTCATCGTCAAACTTGCGAAGTAACTCGCTGCGTGGTCCGAGCTGCCGCGCGCGACCGTCAGCGCGACATGACGCGGTTGCTGCGCGAGCTTCGCCGCCAGCGCCTCGACGCGCGAGGGTTCCGCGAGTTGCGCGGCAACCGTTTCAGCGGATGCCAGCGCCTCTTTAAGCATATTCGACAATTGATTCTCCTTCGACGTAAGTCGCGGTCAACGCCAGTTCACGATCGAACACGACCACATCGGCCCACGCGCCGCGTGCGATGTGGCCGCGGTCTTCGATGCCGAGGTAGTCGGCGGCGTAGCGCGACAAACGGTTTGAAACATCGGCGATCGGCAAGCCGATCGAGACGAGATTGCGCAGCGCCTGATCCATCGTCAGCGTGCTGCCAGCGAGCGTGCCGTCGGCGAGACGTACACCGCCGAGGCACTTCGTCACGTGCTGGCTGCCGAGGCGGTATTCGCCGTCGGGCATGCCGGTAGCCGAGGTGCTGTCCGTCACCACGTAGAGACGCGGAATCGCGCGCAGCGCGGCGCGGATCGCGCCCGGATGGACGTGCAGCAAGTCGGGAATGATTTCGGCGAATTCGGCGTGCGCGAGCGCGGCGCCGACGAGGCCAGGATTGCGGTGATGCAACGGCGACATCGCGTTGAACAGATGCGTGAAGCCGCACGCGCCGTGCTTGAGCGCGGCGACGGCGTCGTCGTAGGTGCCGAGCGAATGCCCGAGCTGCACGCGCACGCCACGCGCCGCCATCTCGGAGATGATCTCCATATGGCCGGCGATTTCCGGCGCCAGCGTGACCACGCGGATCGGCGCGATCGACAGATACTTCAGCACTTCGTCCATCACGGCCGACACGGCTGCGTCGGGTTGCGCGCCGAGCTTGCCGGGATTGATGTACGGACCTTCCAGATGGACGCCGAGCACGCGCGCGCCGCCTGGCGTGCGAATGCGCGCGTTGTTGCCCAGACCCGCGACGACACTCATCAGCTCGTCGCGCGGCGCGGTCATCGTGGTGGCGAGCAGGCTGGTCGTGCCGTAGCGCGCATGCGTGCGGGTGATGGTTTCGATCGCGTCGCCACCTTCCATCACGTCGGAGCCACCACCGCCGTGCACGTGCAGATCGATGAAGCCGGGCAGGATGTACGGCGCGTCGTTCTTCGACGGATCGACGCGTTCGCCTGTCAGCGCCGTGATACGGCCGTTTTCGTATTCGAGCGTGCCGTGAATCCACCCATCGGTGGTGAGTATGTTTCCGGTCAGCATGAGTCTCTCTGGTGAGGCGTAATGCGGGGTGTGGCTGAATTTCGCTCGATGGCGCCGCACGTGGCGGCGGCCCGCGTGGCCTGCGCCGGTGCGCAAATCAAGCACGCCAATCAGGTGCGCAATTCAGCGACAAAGTCGTAGTAATCGTCGCGGCAATAGGTGTCGGTCAATTCGATCGCACGCTGGTCCGCGCTATACCCGATACGGGTAATGACCAGCAGCGCCGAGCGCGGTTCGATATCCATCAACGAGGCGATCTCGCTCGAAGCATTGACCGCGCGAAAGTGCTGCAAGGCGCGCACGACAGCAGCGCCGCGTTGTTCGAGATAGCTGTAAAGCGACACGCCGATGGCAAGCGGGTCGGGCACGATCGCCGCGGGCAGTGCCGAATGCTCGACCGCCATCACGATGCCGTCCGCGCGCCGCAGGCGCCGCAGACTCGCTACCGCCGCACCGGGCGACAGGCCGAGGTGCACCAGCTCATCACGGTTGGCGGCGCGGATATCGCGCTCAAGCCACACCGAGTCCGGCCGGAAACCGCGTTGCTGCATCTTCTTCGTGAAACCGGTGAGCCGCGACAGCGGGTCTTCGACGCGCGGCGTAATGAAGCTGCCCGCGCCCCGCGCCCGCCGGATCAAGCCTTGCTCGACCAGCAGTTCGATCGCCTTGCGCGCGGTGATGCGCGACACACCGATCGCATCCGAGAGCGTGCGCTCCGAAGGCAGCGCTTCACCCGCCGACCACACGCCACAGTGGATCGCCGTCGCCAGATTGCGCGCGAGCTGCAAATAGAGCGGCGTGACGTTGCGGGCGTCAGGCATCAGTGCGGACCAGCGAGTTTCCATGGGGCTCCGGCGGTCGTCTTGAAGAGTGCGGCCTACGAAAATGAGAGCCCATTATATAACCAACATAATACCAGTCAACAGACTGGTATTATGTTGGTATGGACTGGCGGAAAGCCTTGCTGGATAAGCCTCTGAAGGCAATCCAGGGGCGCTGGAGAGCGGTTTACAGGGATCGGGATTTACCCGTATTCGAGACACGGGACCGTGCAAGCGTGGTCCATATTGGTTCTCTTGCTGGCTAGCAGGAAGCCCGGAAATCGATACCTTTCCGATACCACTTCGATATCCCGCTTAGCCACACGGCTTTTTTAATGGGTTCCGTTCCAATATAGTGCTGTGTAGCAAGCCATAAAAATTCCCCGGGGAGCCGCATTTGACAGATTCCGAGGCGCTGCGACGCGCTCAGGCCGTCCGCCATTTCAACCGCTTCTATACCCAGCACATTGGCGCACTGCATGAGCATTTGGCAAAGAGCGCCTTCTCGCTGACGGAAGTACGCGTTCTGCATGAACTGTCCCGCGGACGCGCGCAGACGGCCTCCGTGCTCGGACGCAGCCTCGGCCTCGACAGCGGCTACCTCAGCCGCCTTCTGACCAGCTTCGAACGACGCAATCTGATTACGCGACGCCCTTCCGACTCGGACGCGCGTCAGTCGCTGATCGCCCTCACCGACAACGGTCACGCGGCCTACGCGCCGCTCGATACGGCGGCCATTGAAGAAGTATCGGCGCTGCTGAACGGCCTCGCGCCACTCTCCCAGGAACACTTGATCGCCTCGATGAAGGTGATCGAGCGGTTGCTCGACAGCAAGCCGCGCCACGAACTCGTGATCCTTCGGCAGCCTCGTGCGGGCGACTGCGGCTGGCTCGTGCATCGGCAGGCGCAGTGGTTCGCCGCGCAATATGGCTGGGATCAATCGTTCGAAGGCTTGCTCGCGCGCGTCGTCGCCGATTATTCGCAACGCAACGATCGAGTGCGCGAGATGTGCTGGGTTGCCGATCAGGAAGGCATGGTGGTCGGCTCGGTGTGCATCGTCGGAGTTTCGACGACCGTGGCAGGCGTGCGGCTTTTGTGGGTCGAACCGGACGTACAGCGTCTTGGCATCGGCACGCAATTGATGAGCGAATGCGTGCGGTTCGCCCGGCGCACGGGGTACACCAGGCTCACGCTGACCACTGCCAGCACGCTTCAGGAGCCACGGCGGCTATGCGAACGCGCCGGCTTCCAGCTCGCGGCTACATCGGCGGAGCGGCGCTTCGGCAAGGATCTGACGATCGAGCGATGGGAGTTGGCGTTGTAGTCCCGTCAACGAATGCGTGAAGCATAAAAAAACGCCACGGCTTGCAACCGTGGCGTTTCTGTTTTGCGGTTCAGGTTGAAAGCGGTCGCTTAGAACGACGGCACCACCGAACCCTTGAACTGCGTCTTGATGAACTGGCGCACGTCTTCCGACTGGTAAGCCGCGACCAGCTTCTTGACCCACGGCTTGTCCTTGTCCTGCGCGCGCACGGCGATCAGGTTCGCGTAGGGGCTGTGGATGTCTTCGAGCGCGATCGCGTCTTTGGTCGGCTGCAGACCGGCAGCCAGCGCGAAGTTCGTGTTGATCGCCGCAGCGTCGACATCCGACAGGGAGCGCGGCAGTTGTGCGGCGTCGAGCTCGACCAGTTTGATCTTCTTCGGATTCTCGGCGACGTCGAGCGGCGTTGCGTTATTGCCGTTCGTGCCCGCGCCGGTCTTCAGCTTGATCACGCCTTGCGCCTGCAACAGCAGCAGCGCGCGGGTTTCGTTCGACGGGTCATTCGGCACCGAGATCTTTGCGCCCTGCGCCAGATCCTTCAGCGACTTCAGCTTCTTCGAATAGATTCCGAGCGGCGAGATGTACGTCAGGCCTGCATTGACGATCTTGTAGCCGCGTTGCTTGACCTGGCTGTCGAGGTACGGCTGGTGCTGGAAGCTGTTGGCGTCGAGGTCGCCCGCGTCGAGGGCCGCGTTCGGCTGCACGTAGTCGTTGAATTCGACGACCTTCACATTCAGGCCTTCGCGCTTCGCCACTTTCGTGACAACTTCCCAGATTTGCGCGTCCGGACCGCCGATGGTGCCGACCTTGATGACCTTGTCGTCGGCGTGCGCGCCGACGCTGGTGACGATCGCCGCGCTGGTGACGACTGCCGAGAGGGCTTTGAGGATGTTTCTGCGCTGCATGTGATTCTCGCTTTTTCTGATCGATGTCAGATTCGGGTGAAAGCTGGCGGCAGCCTTGCGGTTGAGTGCTAATGGCCGCGCGCCGCCAACTGGACCGCAAATGGTCTCATATGCCCGGCGAGATGGGAAATATCACGATCGCATATCGTTATGCGCCTTGCGCAGCGCCGCTCACGCGAAACGCACTCACGGTGTCGCGCAAACGCCCTGCCTGATCCTGCAACGAAGCCGCCGCAGCCGCAGCCTGCTCCACCAGCGCCGCGTTCTGCTGCGTCACTTCGTCCATCTGCGTGACCGCGCGGCCCACCTGAGAAATGCCGCTGCTCTGCTCCTCGGACGCCGCCGCGATCTCGCCCATGATGTCCGTGACGCGCTGCACCGCTTGCAAAATTTCGCCCATCGTCGTGCCTGCCTGCTGGACCAGTGTCGAACCGTTTTGCACGCGCTCCACCGACGCGCCGATCAACTGCTTGATCTCCTTGGCCGCCGTGCCCGAGCGCTGCGCGAGACTGCGCACTTCCCCGGCGACGACCGCAAAACCCCGGCCTTGCTCGCCGGCCCGCGCCGCTTCGACCGCCGCGTTCAGCGCCAGAATATTGGTCTGGAAAGCGATGCCTTCGATCACACCGATGATGTCGGCGATCTGCCGCGAGCTGTCGTTGATTTCGCCCATCGTGCCGACAACGCGGCTCACCACGTCGTTGCCGCGCATCGCAATGTCCGACGCGTTGTGTGCGAGGCCACTCGCCTGACGCGCGTTGTCCGCGTTCTGCTTGACCGTCGCGGTGAGCTCTTCCATGCTCGCCGCCGTCTCCTGCAGCGAGGCTGCCTGCTGCTCGGTGCGTTGCGACAGATCGCCGTTGCCAGCGGCGATCTGCTGCGTTGCCGAGGCGATCGATTCTGCCGAGTGGCGGATCTCGCTGATGGTCCGTTGCAAACGGTTCTGCATGTCGTGCATGGCCGCCATCATGCTGGTCTTGTCTTGCGGGCGAACGTCGACGATCTGGGTGAGATCGCCCTTGGCGATGCTCGCAGCCAATCGCGCCGCCTGGTCCGGCCCGCCGCCAAGACTCGCGCGCACATTGCGAATGATCAGCACCATCGCCAGTGAAATGATCGCACCGATGACCAGCACGACAAGCAGGTGGCCAAGCAACGTTTCGTAGTAGACCGTGTCGATGTCCTTGATGAACACGCCGCTCGTAATGTTCCAGTCCCATGGCGCGAAACGCACCACGTAGCTGATCTTCGGCACCGCGGTTTCGCTGTGCGGCAAGCGTCCGCGATACTCCGCGAAGCCGCGGCCGGTCGCCTTGGCCGCGTCAACGATCGTCACATACAGCAGCTTGCCGTCCGGGTCCTTGAAATCGCCGACGGGTTTGCCGGTCATTTGCGGCAGCGTCGGGTGCATCAGCACGACAGGCTTCGAGTCCATCACGAACAGATAGCCGGATTCACCGTAGCGCATCGTCGCAAGACGCGCGAGCGCTTCGCGCTGTGCGTCGGCCTCGCTCATCTTGCCGCCCTGCGAGAGCGCGTAGTAGCCGTTCACGACGCCCTGTGCCGCGCCGACAAGGTTCACCATGCCCGCCTTGCGCTCGGCCAGCATCGTGCTGCGCGTTTCGACCGCGCTCCACAGCCCGACGCCAAGCAGCCCCAGCCAGACGAGCGCGAGCGACAGCCATAGTTTGCGATTCAAACTCATCCTGCTCATTGTTGTGATCTCTCTCGTGTGATTCGTATTCAGTTTGCGGTCTGAGTTGCAATCCGCTCGCGGCTCGCGAACGTGCTTACATGTCTAACGCGCAAACGATTGCCTCAGGTATATCGGCATGGCAGCCGTTCGACTTGAGGCAACCTGTAAGGAAGCAATGACAAGGGAGAGAGATGAGCCGAGGTTGGCTGTACGCAACGAATCGTCCGCTGACAGATAATCGGAGGCCCATGCCCGCGGATTCAGGCGGGACCATTCAATCGCTTACGAGAAGGCTCATGTACGTCATCAATCTGATTTACACCGCATCGCTTGAGCGCGTCGACGACGCACTCGAAGCGCACCGCGCATTTCTGACAAAGCAGTTCGAAGCAGGAGTATTCGTGGCCGCCGGGCCGAAGGTGCCGCGCGACGGCGGCATCATTCTGGCGGTGCGCATCGAGCGCGATAAGCTGGATGAGATTCTCGCCAGCGACCCGTTCGCCGAGCAGAAGCTCGCGCGTTATGAGGTGACGGAGTTCAAGGCGACGCGGTTGGCGCCGGGAATGAATTTGCCGATGCCGGCTTGAGGATTACAGCGAAAGAAAATGAATACGGCCGCGCGGCAAAAGCACGCGACCGTCCGCGTCAATGCATCAATCGAGCAGCAGCTTGATATCGTGCACCCACGGCGTGGCACCCTGGCCGTCGCGTGCGAACAGACGCAGCTTGCCGTCCGGGTCGAACACGTAGCTCGCCGCCGTGTGGTCCATCGTGTAGCTATCGGGCGTCTTGCCTGGCACTTTCGCGTAGTACACGCGGAAGTCTTTCGTGATCTTCGTGAGTTGCGCCTGGTCCGCCGGACGCAAGCCGACGAACGTCGGGTTGAACGCCGGCACGTATTGCGCGAGCAGGGCCGGCGTATCGCGGTCAGGATCGACGGTGACGAACAGCACCTGCACACGCTTCGCGTCTTCCGGGCCGAGTTGCTGGAGCGCTTGCGAGAGCTCAGCCATCGTGGTCGGGCAGACATCCGGGCAATGCGTGTAGCCGAAGAACAGCACCACTACCTTGCCCTTGTAATCCGCCATCGTACGGATTTTGCCGGACGTGTCGGGCAGCGAGAAGTCGCTCCCGAATTGAGTGTTGCCGGTGATGTCGAGGTTCTGGAATGCCGGCGGCTGCTTGCCGCAGCCCGCCACCAGCAACGCGCCGCCGAGTGCGCAAGCGATCACGGTGACACGCGCGGCGGCACGCGCCGTGCGCACAAAGCGTTGTGTAAGCATGGATCTTACGCGCCGATCACGACGCGCGCATAGTGGTCGATCAACAGCGCGGCGAATAGCAGCGACAGATAAACGATCGAGTAACGGAAGGTTTTACGCGCCAGGTCGTCGGAATATTCCCGATAGATCTTCCACGCATACGCGAGGAACACGGCGCCGAGCAACACCGCCGCCGCGAGGTACACCACGCCGCTCATGCCGGAGATGAACGGCATCATCGTGACCGCGAACAGGATCACGGTGTACAGCAGAATATGCAGACGCGTGTATTTTTCGCCGTGCGTATTCGGCAGCATCGGCAGGCCGGCATTTTCGTAGTCTTTGCGGCGATACAGCGCGAGCGCCCAGAAATGCGGCGGTGTCCACACGAAAATGATCAGTACGAGAATCCATGCATCGCCCGGCACGTGACCGGTGACAGCGGCCCAACCCAGCGCCGGCGGCATCGCGCCCGATGCTCCGCCGATCACGATATTCTGCGGCGTGGCGGGCTTCAACAGCAGCGTATAGATGACTGCATAGCCGACAAACGTGGCGAGCGTGAGCCACATGGTCAGCGGATTGGCGAACGTGTAGAGCGTCCACATGCCGAGCCCGCCAAGCACGGCCGAAAACAGCAGGATTTGCGGGGTCGTAATTTCGCCGCGCGCGGATGGCCGCCATGAAGTGCGACGCATCTTCGCGTCGATCTTCTGTTCCATCAGGCAATTGATGGCGAACGCCGCACCGGCCAGCAGCCAGATGCCGACGGTGCCGCCGATCAGGACGGTCCACGGCACCATGCCGGGTGTCGACAGAAACATGCCGATGACTGCGCAGAACACAGCGAGCTGCGTGACGCGCGGCTTCGTCAGGGCGATGTACTGGGAGACCCGGCTACCGGGCGTTTGGGAGAGAGTTGTGCTGTCCATGTGGGGTCACGCTGGCGCGGCATCGCGCGCAGGCAACACGGCGCGGCCGGGACGGCTATAAGCGATCCGAAAGTTTAACATAACGAGCAGAAGCAGCAGGATTGCGGCCCCCCCGTTATGCGCGACCGCAATGGGCAACGGCCATTGCAGGACGATGTTCGACAGGCCGGTGATGAACTGGATCAACACCACCAGCAACACGCCGTTCGCCGGCCGCCGCAGCGACTCGAAACGGCGCAGTTTCAGCGCGAACCACGCGAGATAAGCGACCACGACGATCGCGAATGTGCGGTGGGTCCAGTGGATGGCGACCAGCGCATCTTGCGTAATCATCTCGCCGTCACCGGTCATACCGAGCGCGCGCCACAGGTGAAAACCGTGCGCGAAGTCCATCGGCGGAACCCATTGGCCGTTGCAAGTCGGGAAGTCCGTGCAGGCGAGCACGGCGTAGTTGGTGCTGACCCAACCGCCCAAAGCGATCTGAACGACCAGCAGCACGAGACCGGCAATCGCCGCCGCGCGCCAGCGCGCGGCTTCGGGCTCATAAGCCGGCAGCGGTGTTTGGCGCGCGGCCAGCCAGCCGAGCGTGCCAAGCAACGCGAGACCGAGCAGTAAATGGGTCGTCACGATGACCGGTTGCAGCTTCATGGTCACGGTCCACGCACCGAACGCGCCCTGCACGAGAATCAGCAGCAGCAGCGAAGTCGGCCACCACGGCGACACGTGCAGCGGACGCCGCTTGATACGGGCCGTCCAGGCAATCAAGGTCTGCGCGATGATCAGCACGCCGATCGCCATTGCGAAGTAACGGTGAATCATCTCGATCCAGGCCTTGGTCATGCTGACCGGCCCGGTGGGCATCAATTGATGCGCGGCGCTAATCGCGGCGTGCGCGATGAACGGCGACGACGTGCCGTAGCAGCCCGGCCAGTCCGGGCAGCCGAGACCGGAGTCGGTGAGGCGCGTGAAGCCACCGAACATCACCAGATCGAGCGTCAGGAAAGTGGTGAGCCACACCAGCTTGCGGAATTTGTTGTCGTCGGCCTTGACCCACACATAGGACAGCGGCAACAACGCGATACACAAGCCGATCAGGGCCAGTTGCAATACGAACATCTTTCTTACCCTTGTTGCGACATCAGCCGATGCTCGACCATTTGAGCAGCTTGGTCACGTCGACCTTGATCTTGCTGGGGTTCGGATCTTTGGGGAAACGCATCATCAGATTGCCGTTCGGATCGACCATGTAAATGTGGTCGGTGAGTTTGGTGCCGGCGTCGGTCGGCAGCCATGCGGACACCTGTGCCGGATCAGCGATCAGCATGTCGGTGTCGGGGTAGGCCTTTTGTATCACGTCGGACACGTTGCCTGCATCGGTGCGCAGCCACACTTCGACGACGCGCTCGCGTTCCGGGCCCTGAGCTGCGCGGATTTGTCGCATGAAATACAGTTTGGTGGCGCAGGCTTTGTCGCATGCGCTGTTGTCGACGGAGATCATCAGCCAGCGGCCTCGCAGCGACGCGAGCTTGAGCGGTTTGCCGTCTTCACCCGTGACGACGAGCGAGTCGGGAATCGGCCGCTGTGGTTCGACCAGCGTGCCGTAGCTCGTGCTGCCGCCGGTCGGCTTGACCACGTAATAAACGAAATACGACACAGCAATCGGTGCAGCGCAGATGATCGCCAGCAATAGCAGCATCCAGCGGCCGCGCTTCCACGAGCCCTCGCCATTGGGTTGACCAGGCATCACTTTCGGAGCTGCGGGTTTGCCGGCTTGCGGCGAACGGGGGGATTGCGTCGACACTACAGGACCTCTTTCAATGATTGCGCGGCTTCGAGGCCCCTGTTCGGGGTACGAGAAACCGCGGGTGATGCGTTATGCGCCAGGCGCGTGCTCTTTCTTCGCGGCGCGGCGCGCGGCATACAGGCCAAAGGCGAGGGCCGCGGCCGCCATGCCCCACCACTGGAACATGTAGCCGTAGTTGGTTTCGACACCGGTGGTAGGCGCCGGCCAGTCACGCACCAGTTTGTCGCCGTCGTCGCTCAATTGCTGAATCACGAACGATTGCAACGGCAGCCCGGTTTCCGCAGCGTAGACCGCCGTATCCAGATTCTGACGGATCGTCTGATGCGCGGCCGATCCGCCCTGCCCTAACTCGAAAGCACGCGAGGCATCGGCACGCGCAATGCCTTCAATCTCGACCTCGCCTTGCGGCGTCGCGTACGGTGCGATGGTCTCGCGATTGTTCATGTTGCGCGGCAACCAGCCGCGATTGACCAACACGTAACCGCCGTCGGCCAGTTTAAAAGGCATCACGACGTAAAAGCCCGGCTGATCGTTATACGGGCGATTATCCAGATAGACGACTTTATCCGCGACGAAACTGCCGCGCGCCTTCACGCGATGGAATTCGATGTCCTTCAGGTCGACCGGCGTAGCGGTTACCGGCTGCGCGGGCGCGTCTTCGAACTGCGTGATGTGCGCCTGAAGCGCTTCCTTCTGATGCGCACGATCGCGCTGCCAGAAACCAAGCCGCACCGTCACCACGATGACCAACAGAATCAACAGCGCGGGAACCAGGCGGAACTTCATCGGACGAGCTCCAGAACGGCTTGTGGCATCGTCTGGAACGTACGGCAGACGCCTGCGCGCAGTGCGATAATAAACGTCTTGCCTCTGCGCTTCCTGGTTTCAGTTGGTTCCATGCACATTCTCGTTCCCATCGCCTTCGTCCTGATCATCGCCAGCATGGTGTCGGCGCTGTATTTCATGATGCATGACAAGGGCAAAACCAAGCGGATGGTCTGGTCGCTCGCCACGCGGGTGGGCCTCTCGATCTCGCTGTTCCTGTTCATCCTGTTCGCTCACTGGATGGGTTGGATTCAGTCGACCGGTATTCCTTACGGGCGTTGAGCTCGGCGGAAAAAACTTCACGTCACCACACTCACCAAACAAAACGCCGCCCTGACAGGGTCGAGGGCGGCGCTGCATAACTTGCGTACTGCTCGTGCGCCGCGCCCTTGGCAGGCGATGCGCGAAGGGCCTGCGCACATTCCGGAAACCAGCCGGTTTCCAGCACGTATGCAGGCCAGACTGCGTTACAGCCAGTACACGACGATGTACAGCCCGAGCCACACCACGTCCACAAAGTGCCAGTACCACGCGGCGCCTTCGAACGCAAAGTGATGTTCCGCCGTGAAGTGGCCGCGGATCATCCGCACCAGCACCACGGCCAGCATCGTGCCGCCGAGGAACACGTGGAAACCGTGGAAGCCCGTCAGCAGGAAGAACGTCGAACCGTACACGCCCGAGGCCAGCGTCAGGTTGAGTTCGTTGTAGGCGTGGAAATACTCGAAGCCTTGCAGGAACAGGAAGCAGACGCCGAGCACGAGTGTAGCTGCCAGCCAGATGATCGCCTTCTTGCGATGATCTTCACGCAGCGCATGGTGCGAAACCGTCAACGTAGCGCCCGACGACAGCAGCAGCGCCGTGTTGATAGTCGGCACCGGCCACGGCTGCATCGACTTGAAGGTCGAGACCAGCGCCGCAGGACCGTTGTTCGGCCACACCGCCGAGAAATCCGGCCAGATCAGCTTGTAGTCGAGACTGCCAAGCTGGTGCAGCGCGATTTCACGTGCATAGAAGAGCGCGCCGAAGAAAGCACCGAAGAACATCACTTCGGAGAAGATGAACCAGCTCATGCTCCAGCGGTACGACTTGTCGACATTCTTGCCGTACATGCCGCCTTCCGACTCGGCGATCGCGTCGCCGAACCAATGCCACAAGGTATAGAGCAGCCACAGCAGACCCACTGCGACGCCGAGCGGCGCCCAGTCATGGTCGTTGATCCATGCCGCAAGCGATCCGAGCATGACCAGCAACCCGGCAGCGGCGCTGATCGGATGCCGCGACGGATGCGGCACGAAATAGTACGGGCTCTCGTTTTGACCGCTCATTCTTGATTCTCCACTTCAGTCCAGTTGTCCCGGAATCTCCGGCTGTATCTTCGGCGGCGCGTCGATACCGCACCGCTTCACTCTAATTCGTGGGCTTTGCTTCGCCCTGTACTACCCGTAAGCCTGACCGCTTCAGCCCACCACCGCGCGCACGATCAGGACCAGCACGCCGATGAAGATGGCCGCACTGATCAATGCCGCCGCGATCACATGCAGCGGATTCAACTGCGTGGCGTCCGCTTCCAGATCGCGACGCTTGCGCACCCCGAAAAACGACCAGAACACGGCTTTCATCGACTGGCCAAAACTGCTCTTGCGCGGGCCGCCGCTGTTATCGCTCATTACGTCTTCTTCCTTCGCCCACGGCTAAAACCGTCAGGCGGGATTGGCGGTGGTTGCCGCCGTATTGGCCGTGGGTGCTGCACTCCCGGCCGTCGCCGCTGCCGGCGTATTCAACTCAAAGAATGTGTACGACAACGTGATCGTTTTCACATCCTTCGGCAACTTCGGGTCGACGACAAACACCACCGGCAACCGCTTTGTCTGATTTGCAGTCAACGTCTGCTGCGTAAAGCAAAAACACTCGATCTTCTTGAAGTACTCGGTTGCCTGCTTCGGCGCGTAGCTCGGAATGGCTTGCGCCTGAATCGTGCGCGCCTGTTCGTTGCTGACCTCGTACATCACTGTTGTCACTTCGCCCGGATGCACGTCGAGACTGCGCTGCTCCGGCTTGAAACCCAACGGGCCGCGCGCGTTCGCATCGAATTCGATCGAAATCGTGCGACTCATGTCGACCTGCGTATTCTTCGCCTCGCGCGCCGTGGCATCACGCTGCACGAGGTTGTTAATGCCGGTGATCTGGCAGATCGCGCGGTACATCGGCACCAGCGCAAAACCAAAACCGAACATCATCAATGCGACGATGAACAGCTTGATCAGCATCGAACGGTTAAAAGAGCGATCGGCCTGAGCCGGCGGTTGCGTCGACATCTCAATCCTCAACAATCCTGCACACAGACTCGAACCACCGCGTACCGCGTCAGGTGAACCACTTCTGATGAATGATGACGCTCGCAAAAAAAGCCGCGGCGATGACAAACATCACGATACCGATCCGCCGGTTGCCCGCGCGAACCTGCTCGGGCGTACGTCTTTCTTGAGGATTGCGCGTCATGCTCGACTTTCTGAATACTTTCGTGACTACATGGGTGCCGCCACTGCTGGAGTGACAGCCCGGTTCCGGCAATGTGCCGCCGGAACCGGCAACCTCACTGAACGCCGATTATTCGACGGTCGGCGGGTTTTCGAACGTGTGGAACGGAGCCGGGCTCGGCACGGTCCATTCGAGGCCCGTTGCGCCGTCCCACGGCTTGTCGCCAGCCTTTTCAAGTTCGCCGCCGCCACGGTAGGCCGGAAGTGCAACCGCGAACAGGAAGTAAACCTGCGCCAGACCGAAGCCGAACGCGCCGATCGAGATGACCTGGTTCCAGTCCGTGAACTGTGCCGGGTAGTCAGCGTAGCGACGCGGCATACCTGCGAGACCAACGAAGTGCATCGGCAGGAACGCGAGATTGAAGAAGAACATCGACGCCCAGAAGTGGATCTTGCCGCGCGTTTCGTTGTACATCCAGCCGGTCCACTTCGGCGCCCAGTAGTACCACCCGGAGAACAGCGCGAAGAGCGAACCCGCAACCAGCACGTAGTGGAAGTGCGCCACCACAAAATAAGTACCGTGATACTGGATGTCGAGCGGCGCCATAGCGAGCATCAGGCCCGACAGACCGCCGAACGTGAACACCAGCAGGAAGCCGACCGCGAACAGCATAGGCGTTTCGAAGGACAGCGAACCGCGCCACATCGTCGCGACCCAGTTGAACACCTTCACACCCGTCGGCACGGCGATCAGCATCGTCGCGTACATGAAGAACAGTTGGCCGGTCACCGGCATGCCGGTCGCGAACATGTGGTGCGCCCAGACCATGAACGACAGAATCGCGATCGACGAGGTTGCGTACACCATCGAGCTATAGCCGAACAGCGGCTTGCGCGAGAATGCCGGGATCACCTGTGACACGATCCCGAACGCCGGCAAGATCATGATGTACACCTCGGGGTGCCCGAAGAACCAGAAAATATGCTGGTACATCACCGGGTCGCCGCCGCCTGCCGCATTGAAGAACGACGTGCCGAAGTGGCGATCGAACAGCACCATGGTGATCGCGCCGGCCAGAACCGGCATCACGGCGATCAGCAGGTACGCGGTGATCAGCCACGTCCAGACGAACATCGGCATCTTCATCAGCGTAAGGCCAGGTGCGCGCATGTTCAGGATCGTCACGACGATGTTGATCCCGCCCATGATCGACGAAGCGCCCATCAAGTGGATCGCGAAAATCGCGAAGTCCATGCCCGGGCCCATCTGCGTCGACAGCGGCGCGTACAGCGTCCAGCCCGCGGCGGTCGCGCCGCCAGGTGCGAAGAACGAACCGACCAGCAACACTGCGGCCACCGGCAGCAGCCAGAAGCTGAAGTTGTTCATCCGCGCAAAAGCCATGTCCGATGCGCCGATCTGCAGCGGCACCATCCAGTTCGCGAAGCCGACGAAGGCGGGCATGATCGCGCCGAACACCATGATCAGGCCGTGCATGGTGGTCAACTGGTTGAAGAACTCGGGGCGCATGATCTGCAGACCCGGTTCGAACAGTTCGGCACGGATCATCAGCGCCATCACGCCCCCGGAGAGGAACATGGTGAACGAGAAGATCAGGTACAGCGTACCGATGTCCTTGTGGTTGGTTGCGAACAGCCAACGACGCCAGCCATGCGGCGTTTCGTGGGCATGGTCGCCGTGCACGTGCTCGTGGCCCGCGACTACATCGTGTCCGATGCTAGACATGACAATCTCCTAATGCGAATTCTGCGGTGCTGACCATGAACACGTCAGGCAGCCGGGCTGATCTGGACACGCCGGGCTTCTTTCGCGTCGGTGCCGCCCGTGATCGTTTCCGGCTTCTTCAAAATGATGTGGTCTTCGGCAATGCCGGCTGCTTTCAGCGCATCACGCACAGCTTCAGCACGCGTCTTCGCAAGCTTCGCGTTGACTTCGGCTGAACCGGTAGCGTCGGTGAAGCCCGACAGCGTGAACTTTGCGTCCGGGTGCGCTTTCGCGTAGGCCGCGGCCGCGTCGACCGCTGCTTTCGCGTCGGCCGGCAGTGTGCTCTTGCCGGTCTCGAAGTAGACGTTTGCAGGCAATGCCGCTGCCTGCGATGCTGCCGCGCTGTCCGAACCGGCTGCAGCCGCTTCAGCACCCGATGCACCCGACGCTGCCGCTGCGCCCGAAGCCGCTTCCGCGCCGCTCGCTGCTGCGCCTGCGTCGGCCAGATGATTGCCGCCTTCCGGCAGCTTGCCGTTGCGCGCATCCAGCACTTGCTTCGGCTGGAGAATGTCGCCGGTGTGGTTGCCCCACGAATTACGTTCGTACGTGATGACCGATGCGATTTCCACGTCGTTCAGCGTCGGCGCCCACGACGGCATCGCGTTCTTGCCCTTCAGCACCAGGCTCACGTGCTCGGCGATCGGGCCGTTGGCGATCTTGCTGCCGTCCAGCGCCGGGAATACGCCTGCGCCCTTGCCGGTCGGCTGGTGGCAGACCGCGCAGTTCGATGCGTACACCTTGCCGCCGCGCTCCATCAGCTCGGCCATCGTGTAGGTCTTGTTCGGATCGTCCTGGCCAGCGGCCATTTTCTGCTTCTGCGTGTCGACCCACTTCGCGTAGTCGTCTGCCGACAGCACTTCGACCACCACCGGCATGAACGCGTGTTCCTTGCCGCACAGTTCGGTACAGAAGCCGCGGAACGTGCCGGTCTTGTCAGCCTTGAACCACGTGTCGCGCACGAAACCCGGAATCGCATCCTGCTTCACGCCGAAAGCCGGAACGTACCAGGAGTGGACCACGTCGTTCGCGGTGGTGATGATGCGGATTTTCTTGTCGACCGGGACGACGAGCGGGTTGTCGACTTCCTGCAGATACGTGGTGGAAATCGGCTCGCGGCCATCGGTTTCCGCACGCGGCGTGGCCAGCGTGGACAGGAAGCTGATGCCCTCACCCGGCCCCTTCACGTAGTCGTAGCCCCACTTCCACTGGTAGCCGGTAACCTTGATGGTGACGTCGGCGTTCGTGGTGTCCTTCATCGCGACGACAGTCTTGGTGGCGGGGAGCGCCATCAGCACGACGATGATGAACGGCACGATCGTCCAGATGATTTCGACGGTGGTGCTTTCGTGGAAATTCGAAGCCTTGTGACCTTTCGATTTGCGATGGGCAAAGATCGAATAGAACATCACGCCGAACACGCCGACGAAGATCACCAGGCAAAGAACCAACATGAACATGTGGAGGCTGAAGAGCTCCTCAGCGATTTTCGTCGCAGGCGGCTGGAGATTGATCTCGTTGACGGCAGGGCCGCCCGGAACATCGCCCACTGCCAGGGCGGCACCGGCGAAAAGCAGTCCGCTCATCGCCAGCACGCCCATGAGGGCTCGCTTGATTGTTTTCATAGCTTCCTTACCCAAAATTTCCATTCAAACCCTCGACCCCGCTGGCAGGCTGTCTCGCGCTCCCCGTGAACGCCGCGCGTCTCAACACGTCTAACAACGCGTGAGCCACATACGCAATTCGCCTGCGAACTGCGCGCGCCGATACTGCGCGAGATGTTGCCCGATCATGATCGTCTGGCCGCGCGAGACCAGCTTGATCTGGTCACGCGGCGTTGCGCCCGGTTCGATCCGCACCCAGCGCGGATTGAATTCGAACTGCGTGAGCCGCTCGGCGCTGACCTGCTCGATCACGAGCCGGTTCTGAAACAGCCGGACGCGCTCGTAATCGACAGCATGACGCGCATATATGGCAAACGCGATGCCCACCGCCAGCAATTCGATACCGGTGAACGGCAACACCAGCCAGGTGCCGACCAGAACCAGCATGAAAGCAATTGCCAACGAGAACAACGCAAGCGACACGTAGAAACATACAAACTGCTGCGGCGATATTGAACAGTTGCGCTTCATCGTCCAGTCTTTCAGAACTGGTTCTGAATCCGCCAGCAGATCTGATGCTTCCATCGCTGCCTCCTGCCGACCGTCACCAACGCCGCCTGCGGCCATTGCTCGCGACCGCCGAACGGCCACTCAATCACCGCCGCGTCACTTCATGTTGCAGCCCTGTGCCTCGGGCCCGCCGCCCCAAATGTGGGAACTCCGGGCGACAAACTGACGCATTATAGGCGCGATCCATAGCATCCACAAGCAAGCCTCAATCGGCTCACAAGCCAGGTGCGACAAGCCTCCGCGCCGTTTTGACGCAGCTTTCGCGCGTCTTTTGAAGTGGTAATTTCAGACATAACAGATGTCCTCTTTACCACTTCGGTGATTCCTCACCGACTCCTCGACGAACCTCGTCCGATATCCTCGATCCGCACGATCCCATGACCTTCAGCCGTGGTGCGCGGCACGGCTTTCCAGGCGTGGCCGTAGATCACTTCGAAGGTCAGCGCAATCGTGCCGTCGGCACGCCGGCGGGCTTCGAGCGCCGCCAACAAAGCCTTGTGCAGCCTACGCGCTACGGCATTCGAGGTGGCCTCGCGTTCGAACGGATAAGCGCCCCAGCGGCGCACGTCCGTGAGCAGCGACTCGGGCGACTTATACGTAATAGTGAGCGTCTCCTGGTCCATCACTGGAATCTCGAAACCGCTCTCGACCAGCATGTCGCCAAGATCATGCATATCGACGAAATCGATCACATGCTTGCGCGAAGCGACGCCGTGCGCGGCCTCCACCTCCGCGTAGGCACCACGCAATTCCTTCAGCGAATCGGGACCGAGCGTGCTGAACATCAGCAGGCCGTTTACTTTCAGCACCCGTTGCCACTCAGGAAACACGAGATCGGGGCGCGAGTGCCAGTGCAAGGCGAGATTCGACCAGATGAATTCGAAGGCGCCGGCCGCGAACGGGAGTGCCGAGAAGTCGGCCTGCGCGAAACGCGGACCACGGGCGCCGAGCGCCTTGCCGAGCGTTGCCGGCAGAAAACGCCGCCAGCTCGTGTCGCCGGAATCGTGACGCAGCGCGCGCGCGAGCATCCCATGCGACAAGTCGGTGCCGAACACCGGCGCCTCGGGAAAGCGTTCACGCAATGCGGGGATGTCTTCGCCCGCGCCGCAACCGGCGTCGAGCACGCTTGCCGGCGCGACCTTGATGTAGTCGAGGCGCTCGCGCATGCGCTGCGCGATTTCGCGCGGCAGGAACGCGACGTTGTCGAAGGTCGCTGCGCGGCGGTCGAAAATCTGCCTGAGGCGCCGGGAATCATAGGCCGGACGGCCAGATTGAGACGAAGTTGGGGGCATGGGTGTCGTACTGGCGTAGAGCACGAAGTATACTCGCTCGCTTCCTCCCATTCAGCGTGAAAGGCCTTCGCGGGCGGTCCAATCATGCCATTCCGAAAAAATTCTTCATCTCCCGGCGGCTCGAACGCACGTTTTGCACGTTTCACGCGCGGCCTGTATTCGGCATGGCCGCATGTGATGCACGCTGCGCTGCCGAACCTGTGCGCGCTCTGCGGCAATTTGTCGCATAAGACGTTGTGTGCCGGCTGCGATGAATCGTATTGGAACGAAGGCAGGTTGCGCTGCACGGTGTGCGCGGTTCCCTTGTCCCGAAAGCGCTGGGCGGGCCAGGCGCAATATCGCTGTGCGGATTGCATCGGCGAGCCGCCGCCGTTCGAGGCGACTTTTGCGCTCGCCGATTACCGCCAGCCGCTCGACGCCCTGGCGCTCGGCCTCAAATTCCGCGCCCGGCTGATGCTGGCGCGCGAGTTCGCGCAACGTCTTGCTCGTCTCGCGGGGGATTCATGGGTAGACGCATCCGAAAAACCCGATGTGCTCGCGCCCGTGCCGCTGGCCCGCCAACGTCTCATCGAGCGCGGCTACAACCAGGCCTGGCAAATTGCCAGGCCCATGGCCCGCGCGCTGAACGTGCGCAGCGACGCCACCTTGCTGCGTCGGGTGATCCACACCGCGCCGCAATCGCGGCTCGATCTGGACGCGCGCCGGTTGAACGTGGGCCGCGCATTCGAGGTCGCCAAACCGGTGCAAGGTCTGCATGTCGGCATCGTCGACGATGTAATGACGACCGGTGCGACGCTCGAAGCGCTGGCGCGTACGCTTAAAGCCGCCGGTGCGCGACGGGTCACCAACTTCGTCGCCCTGCGCACGCCGAAAAACTAGTCTCTACTTGGTCTCATCATGTTCAATGTCGTTCTCGTCGAACCGGAAATCCCGCCGAACACCGGCAACGTCATCCGCCTGTGCGCCAATACCGGCGCGCGACTGCATCTGATCGAGCCGCTCGGCTTTCCACTCGACGACGCCAAGTTGCGCCGCGCCGGACTCGACTACCACGAGTACGCGCAGATGAACGTGCACGCCGATTGGGCAGCATTCGTCGCCAAGGAAGCCCCCGATCCAGCGCGCATGTTCGCCTTCACCACCCGTGGCTCGGGCCGGTTTCACGAGCATGCGTTTCAATTCGGCGACTGGTTCGTGTTCGGCGCCGAAACGCGCGGCCTGCCTGACGCGGTGCTCGATCAATTCGCCAACGAGCAGCGCGTGCGTCTGCCGATGCGGCCGGGCAACCGCAGCCTGAACCTCTCGAATACGGTCGCCGTGGTCGTGTTCGAAGCGTGGCGTCAGACTGGCTTCGACGGCGGCGCCTGACGGCGTTCCAATTCGGCTTCGTAAAGCGCGAGCATGGCGTCGTCGAAACACGCGAACACCACGCGCTCGATCTTCGGCGTACGCGGCAAGGTTTCGAGTACGGTGCCGACGGCAATCCGCACCGCCTCGTCAGCGGGAAAATGGTAGATGCCGCAACTAATCGCGGGAAACGCAATGCTCGTGCAATGCGCCTGATGCGCCACCTCGAGCGAGCGCTGATAACAGGAAGCGAGCAGATCGGCCTCGCCATGCGCACCGCCCCGCCACACCGGTCCGACTGCGTGAATCACATGTTTGGCCGGCAAGCGGTAGCCGGCGGTGATCTTTGCGTCGCCAGTCGCGCAGCCGCCGAGCGCCTCGCATTCATGCACCAATTCCCTGCCGGCCGCGCGGTGAATCGCGCCGTCCACACCGCCCCCGCCCAATAACGAAGTATTCGCGGCGTTAACGATCGCGTCCACGGCAAGTGTCGTGATGTCGACCGCGCGCGCTTCCAGGGTGCAATGGTTGAAACTGAGCATGAAAAACCTCGCTGGACCGGAGCGTCGATAAGACGTGGACAGCGATGGCAGGCAGCCGTTCAGCGCGTTTGCGCCGAACGGCTGAAAGACGAGACTTATTCTGCTTTCGAATCGCGCCGCAGCAAGGCACTGACGGCGTCGCGGGGCGCCACACCGTCGAATAGCACGGCGCAAACCGCCTGCGTGATCGGCATCTCGATCGCATGAGCGCGGGCGATCGCCAGTACAGCTTGCGCACAACGCACGCCTTCGGCCACGTGACCGAGGCCGCCGAGAATATCGTCGAGCGTACGGCCCGCAGCGAGCTGCACGCCGACCGTACGATTGCGCGACAGATCGCCCGTGGCGGTCAGGATCAGATCGCCGAGGCCGGTCAAACCGGTAAACGTCTCCGCCCGTCCGCCGAGCGTCACGCCCAGGCGCGACATTTCAGCGAGACCACGCGTAATCAGCGCCGCACGGGCATTGAGACCGAGGCCGAGGCCATCGGAAATCCCCGTGGCGATCGCCAGCACGTTCTTCACCGCGCCGCCCACTTCCACGCCGACGATATCGTCGCCGGTATAGATGCGCATGGCGCCATGATGAAACGCGGCAACCGTGCGCTCGCGGCACGTCAATGAGGTACTCGCGATCGTCAACGCGACCGGCAAACCCTGCCCGACTTCGCGCGCGAAGCTTGGGCCCGACAGCACGCCGTTACTGCCATGCCCCGGCAGTTCAGCCGCGACCACCTGATGCGGCAGCAACTGCGAGTCGGCTTCGAAACCTTTGCACAACCACACCACATGCGCCGGCACTTTGCCCGCGTCGTGCATCGCCCGGAACAGCGCCCGCAGACCGGCGACGGGCGTCGCCACGACGCATAACGCATCGTCGGCGAGCGCATGGTCGAGCGCTGCGCTCAGATCGGCTTCATAGCGAAGGGACGGCGGCAAAGCAACGCCCGCCAGATAGCGGGCGTTTTCGTGCGAAGCGGAGAGATCGGCGATGAGCGCGGGTTCACGCGCCCACAGCACCGTGTCGTGCCGTGCGGCCAGATGGCCGGCGAGGGCTGTGCCCCATGCACCGGCGCCGAGGACAGCGACCTTCATAGCCGGCACCGAACGGACGCGTTAATGCGTGACGCCGTTTTGCGCCGCGCCTTCCTGGCCGCCCATTTGCGCGAGACGTTGCTCGTACAGCGCCTGGAAGTTGATCTCGGCGAGGTGGATCGGCGGGAAGCCTGCGCGGGTGATCGCGTCGGCGATGTTCGAGCGCAGGTACGGGAACAGGATCGTCGGGCATGCAATGCCGACCAGCGGATCGATCTGCTCAGCCGGAATGTTGCGGATGTCGAAAATGCCGGCTTGCTTGGCTTCGATCAGGAACGCAACCTTGTCCGACACCTTGGCCGTGACCGTGCCTGTCACGAGGATTTCGAACACGGTGTCGGCGAGGCGCTCGGCCTTCACGTCGACTTCGACTTCGACCGACGGCATTTCCTGCTCGAGGAAGATGCCCGGCGAATTCGGCTGCTCGAGCGACATGTCCTTCAGATAGATGCGCTGGATGTTGAAGAACGGCTGGTTATTCTCGTCGGACATGATTGAATGATTCCCTGATAGGTATGCATGGCGGCGGCCCATGGCTCCACGGGCCGCCAGATCGTTGCGGCGCATCGCCTGCCCTCGAAGGTGTCCTTGAAGGGCCAGCATGCGCCGACTTGTATTTCACCTGCCTCATTCACGCGCCGGACGGCGCGCGGATTCAGGCAGCTTCGAGCAGAGGCATCAAACCGCCCGCGCGATCGAGCGCGGAGAGGTCATCGTACCCGCCGACATGCGTCTCGCCGATGAACACCTGCGGCACGGTACGGCGACCGGTCCGGGTCATCATTTCTTCACGACGTGCCGGATCCTTGTCGATCAGTACCTTTTCAACGTGCTCGACGCCGCGCGACTTTAAAAGACGTTCGGCCATCTGGCAATACGGGCACACCTGGGTGCTATACATGATCACTTTGTTCACTTGGCTGCTCCTTGCTTCACAACCGGCATACCGGCTTTCTGCCAGGCGTCGACACCGCCTTCGAGAACATGGACTTCCGCGTATCCGGCATCTTGCACGATACGCGCTGCCTTGTTCGACTGCTGGCCGGTCTGGCATACCAGCAGCACCGGGTTGCTCTTGTTCTTCACGAGTTGCGCGACTTTCGCCTGCAACTCTGCAAATTCAAGGTGCCGTGCCGCGGGCAGATGGCCCTTGGCAAAGTCGGCGGACGGGCGCAGATCGATGACCGCCGCATTGCGCCGGTTGATCAGTTGGGTCGCCTCAGCGGCCGACAGGCCCCCGCGGCCACGCCGGCTGATCGTCGGCCACAGCAGCAACCCACCGGAGATGAGGACGATTGCGATCAGTACAAGGTTTGTGTAATCAGTGAAAAACTTCACGGAAAATCCGCCGAAAAAGAGAGAAATCGAAAAGGGCAATCCACCCATTATAAAATAACCGTCTGACGCGATGGCGACGCTCCTCTAGAGGACCCTCGCAACGCTTTACCGCTTCCTTACTACCGACCGGCAATCTCATGTACAAACTCGTTCTCATCCGCCACGGCGAATCGACGTGGAACAAGGAAAACCGCTTCACTGGCTGGGTCGACGTCGACCTGACCGAAAAAGGCAATCATGAAGCGCAACAAGCGGGCGTGCTGCTGAAGGAATCGGGCTACACCTTCGATATCGCCTACACGTCGGTGCTCAAGCGCGCGATCCGCACCTTGTGGCACGTGCAGGACCAGATGGATCTGATGTATCTGCCGGTGGTGCATTCGTGGCGTCTGAACGAACGCCATTACGGCGCGCTGTCGGGCCTGAACAAGGCGGAAACCGCCGCGAAGTTCGGCGACGAACAGGTGCTGGTCTGGCGCCGCAGCTACGACACGCCGCCGCCAGCGCTCGATCCGTCGGACGACCGCGCGCCCTACAGCGATCCGCGCTATGCCAAGGTGCCGCGCGAACAATTGCCGCTCACCGAGTGCCTGAAGGATACCGTCGCGCGCGTTCTGCCGTTGTGGAACGAGTCGATTGCGCCGGCCATCAAGTCGGGCCGCAAGGTCGTGATCGCCGCGCACGGCAACTCGATCCGCGCCATGGTGAAGTACCTCGACAACGTTTCGGACACGGACATCGTCGGCCTGAATATCCCGAACGGCGTGCCGCTCGTCTATGAGCTCGACGAAAACCTGAAGCCGATCAAAAGCTACTATCTGGGCGACCAGGACGCGATCGCGAAGGCGCAAGCCGCTGTTGCCAAGCAAGGCAAGGCGGGCTAAGCCCACCCTCGAGCCGCAGCCCTGCGTGAACAATGCAGCAGGGTTGCGGCAAACGGGCCGCGCCGACCGGCAAGACGCACGGGCCGGCGTGGCCCGCATCTCCCGCGCGCGCCTTGGCGGCCGCCATCCGACTGTTACCGCACATTACTTCACCACCGCCGCGCCGATCTCACGAACCAGGGCCGGCCCGCGCTGTCGAATCACGATTGCCTGTGCTGCGCCCTGACTGGGCGGGTGTGCAGTTATACTTGTCCGTCCCCATCTCTATCGACGCTGCCACGCGCTTCCGACCGCAACAGACTCTATGCGAAAGAACCTGAAAAATATCGGCCTGATTGCCGCGGGCCTTGCTACCGGCGTATTTGCCACCCTGCAACTCTCCGCCTCGGCCCAGCAACCCGCCAGCGCCGCCTCGAGCGCCGTTGCACCGTTGCCGCTGGACCAACTCCGGCTCTTTGCCGAAGTCTTCGGGCAAATCAAGCATGAGTACGTCGAACCGGTCGACGACAAGAAGCTCCTCACCGCCGCGATCAAGGGCATGGTGTCGAGCCTCGACCCGCACTCGTCGTATCTCGACAAGACCGATTACGAAGAACTGCAGGAGCAGACCAAGGGTCGCTTCGCGGGTCTCGGCATCGAAATTTCGTCTGAAGACGGCCTGATCAAGGTGATCTCGCCGATTGAAGACACGCCTGCATTCCGCGCCGGCATCCGTCCGGGCGACCTGATCACCCGCATCAACGACAAACCCGTGCGCGGCATGACGCTCGATCAGGCCGTCAAGCAGATGCGCGGCGATCCGGGCACCAAGGTCACGCTGACCATCTTCCGCAAGACCGACGACCGCACGTTCCCGCTCACGGTGACGCGCGCGATCATCAAGGTCCAGTCGGTCAAGATGAAGATCCTGGCGCCGGGCTACGCGTATATCCGCATTACCAGCTTCCAGGAACGCACCACGCCTGATCTGGCCGCCAAACTGCAAGACATCGCGCGTCAACAGCCGAACCTGAAGGGTCTCGTGCTCGATCTGCGCAATAACGGCGGCGGTCTGCTGCAAAGCGCGGTCGGCGTGGCCGGTGCGTTCCTGCCGGCGGATTCGGTGGTGGTGTCCACCAATGGCCAGATTCCGGATTCGAAACAGGTCTATCGCGACACGTACGATAACTACCGCCTGCAATCGTTCGACAGCGATCCGCTGAAAGACGAAGCACCGATCTTCAAGACGGTGCCGATGATCGTGTTGACCAACGCCTACTCGGCGTCGGCTTCGGAAATCGTTGCGGGCGCGCTGCAGGATCAGCATCGTGCGCTGATCGTCGGCAAGACCACCTTCGGCAAGGGTTCGGTGCAAACCGTCCGCCCAATGACGGCGGACACGGCACTGCGTCTGACCACGGCGTACTACTACACGCCGAGCGGCCGTTCGATCCAGAACAAGGGCATCCGTCCTGACATTGCGGTCGATCAGTATGCGGAAGGCGATCCGGACGACGCACTGGTTACCCGCGAAGTCGACTACTCGAACCACCTTGCGAACACGCAGGATCCGAACGAGAAGAAGGAAGCGGATCAGCGCGAACAGGAGCGCATGGACCAACTGCGCCAGCTTGAAGAGCAGAACGACAAGAAGACGCCGGAACAGCGTCAGAAGGATCGTGAGCGCAAGCCGGTCGAGTTCGGTTCGACCGACGACTTCATGCTGCAACAGGCGCTGAACAAGCTGGAAGGCAAGCCGGTTATGGAATCGAAGTCGCTGACCGAGCGGCGTCTGGCGCAGAACAAGCCGGCAACGTCGGCGTCCGCGCCGGTCGCCGTGAAGCCGACGCAACCGGTGCCGGGCGCATCGGTCCCGGCCTCGGCGCCTGCTCAAAGCAACTAAGCAGCAAAACCCTACGTGTCTTCGCAGCAGCTTCGGGCTGCGAAGACACGCGGCAATACCCCGCACGAATACCCGCCCTCCGCGCGATTAAAATAAGCACGACGAAAACGCGCAGTTGTAGGCTGTCCGGGTCCTACATCTCATTGCGCGATATCTTTCACGCGCCCGCCATGAACGACGATCAACTGCTCCGCTATTCCCGCCACATCCTCGTCGACGAAATCGGCATCGAGGCGCAACAGCGCTTTATCGACGCGCACGCGATCATCGTCGGCGCGGGCGGCCTGGGCTCGCCTGCGGCGATGTATCTGGCGGCGGCAGGCGTCGGCCGCTTGACGCTGGTCGACGCCGATACGGTCGACCTGACCAATCTGCAGCGGCAGATTCTGCATGTGACCGCATCGGTCGGGCGCAAGAAAGTGGAGTCCGGACGCGACGCGATCGCCCAGATCAATCCTGAGGTCGTGGTGAACGCGGTCGCCGAACGCGTCGACGATGCGTGGCTCGATCGCGAGGTGCCGCACGCCACAGTCGTGCTCGACTGCAGCGATAACTTCGCCACGCGCCACGCGATCAATCGGGCGTGCGTGAAACACGGTGTGCCGCTGGTGTCAGGCGCGGCACTGCGCTTCGACGGCCAGATCAGCACCTTCGATTTCCGCGATGAAGCGTCGCCCTGCTACGCCTGCCTGTTTCCGGAAGACCAGCCGTTCGAGGAAGTCGCATGCTCGACCATGGGCGTGTTCGCGCCCACCGTTGGCATCATCGGTTCGATGCAAGCGGCGGAAGCATTGAAAGTAATCGGCGAAATCGGCACGCCGCTGGTGGGCCGCCTCACAATGCTCGATTCGTTGCGAATGGAATGGAACACGATGCGCATTGCGCGCCAGCCGGATTGCCCGGTATGCGGGCAACGGCATCAGGTCTGAGCCGAGGCAAGACGGTGAAAAAAACGCCGCACATAGTGTGCGGCGTTTTCATTTGAACCCACCAATCCGGGTTTTCAGTCTCAAGCCAGCACGACGCGCTTGAGCGCCGCCTGTACCTCTTCCGGTTCGAAGGAAGCCAGCACGTCGGCCACCGGCTTCTCGAGTGTCTTCAGATGCGAACGCAGGACTTCCTGCTTGACCACCAGCAACTGGCTCGGATGCATCGAAAACTCGGTGAGGCCCATGCCGAGCAACAGACGCGTCAACGCGGGATCGCCCGCCATCTCGCCGCACACCGACACTGGCACACCGGCCCGCTTCGCCTCGCGCAGCGTGAAGGCGATCAGATGCAACACCGCCGGATGCAACGGGTCGTACAGATGCGCAACCGAGTTATCCGCACGATCGATCGCCAGCGTGTACTGGATCAGATCGTTAGTACCGATCGACAGGAAATCGAGCCGCTTGAGAAATAGCGGCAACGCAATCGCCGCGGCCGGAATTTCGATCATCGCGCCGACCTGCACGTTCGGATCGTAGGTGATGCCGGCATCATCCAGTTGACGCTTGGCTTCGCGAATCAGATCGAGCGTCTGATCGATCTCCTGCGCGTGGGCAAGCATCGGAATCAGAATCTTCACCTTGCCGAACGCCGACGCGCGAAGAATAGCGCGCAGTTGCGTCAGGAACATTTGCGGCTCCGAGAGGCTCCAGCGAATCGCCCTGAGCCCCAAGGCGGGGTTCGGCGCGGTTTCGTAGCCATCGCCCCCGGCCATCGAATCGAGCGGCTTGTCGGCGCCGACGTCGATCGTACGGATCGTCACCGGCAATCCGTTCATCAACTCGACCGCGCGACGATAGGCAGCAAACTGCTCCTCCTCTTCCGGCAACTGGTGCTTGTGATTCATGAACAGGAACTCAGTGCGGAACAGGCCCACGCCAGTCGCGCCCGAATCGACCGCGGCGCGCGCGTCTTCCGGCAGTTCGATGTTCGCGCAGAGTTCGATACGCGTGCCGCAGAGCGTTTGCGTCGGCGAAAACTTCAGCCGCTGCAGCTTGCGCTGCTCCAACGCTTTTTCGCTTTGGCGGTATGAATACTCCTCCAGCACGATCGGTGCGGGATCGACGATCACAATGCCGTGATCGCCGTCGACAATGATCAGATCGTCCTGACGGATTAGCTGGCTCGCATGCTGCACACCGACCGCGGCCGGAATGCCGAGGCTGCGCGCAACAATCGCCGTATGCGAAGTACGTCCACCGAGATCGGTGACGAAACCCTGAAACGTTTGCGTTTTGAATTGCATCATGTCGGCCGGCGCGATGTCGTGCGCGACTACGATCATCTCGTCGCAGGCACCGTGCACACCGTCCACCAGCGCCACCGAAGCGCCGGCGAGCGCCTTCAGCACGCGCTCCACCACCTGTTCGATGTCGGCTTTGCGCTCGCGCAGGTATTCGTCTTCGATATCGTCGAAATGGCGCGACAGGCGCTCGAGTTGTTCGGTCAGCGCCCACTCGACGTTGTAGCGGCGCGTGCGGATCAGGTCGATGGTTTCCTGCACGAGCATTGCGTCGTTCAGGATCATTGAATGAACGTTGATGAACGCGCCCATTTCGCTCGGCGCATCCGCGGCGAGATCGGCGCGCAACGCGTCGAGCTCATAGTGCACATGTTGCTGGGCCACACGAAAGCGCTCGATCTCGCCCTCGATCTGGGCGGGTTCGATTAGATAGTGGTCTACGTCAAGTGCAGCCGGGGCGATCAGATATGCCCGCCCGATGGCGATACCGCGTGACACGGGAATTCCATGCAGCGTGAAGGACACGCGCACCTCCTCTAGTTGTGTAATGCCGCGGCAAACCGCTGCAATGCTCTCAGACTCTCTTCGCCATTATAAATTCCGCGCCCTTTGCAGGTACGCCGGGGCTGTGTGCAGCGCAGCACGAAAACCGTAACCGGCCACGAAAATGCCCCTTCAATCACCTTGCGTTCCGGCAACGTGAACCCTCCACACGCCGCCGGCACTGCCGGCTCATACGCCCCGACGCCCCTCAAGCGCTAATTGTCGCGCGCTAAAAAAAATGCCGCGGACAGCCGCGGCATTTTGCTTCAAGCAAGGGCAACGCAGGAATTTACTGACCTTCGCCAAATTTATCGGCAATCAGTTTCAGCAATGCGTCCATGGCTTCTTTTTCGTCGGTGCCTTCCGTTTCGATCAGCACCGTGCTGCCTATACCCGCGGCCAGCATCATCACACCCATGATGCTCTTGGCATTGATACGGCGGCCATTGCGGCTCATCCAGATTTCCGCCTGGTAGTTGCCCGCGAGTTGCGTCAACTTGGCTGACGCGCGCGCGTGCAGCCCCAGCTTGTTCACAATAGTCGTTTCCTGTTGCAGCATGTGATGGTCCGAAGCGCGGGTAAGTGTTGTGGTGAAAGGTGAAACTGCAAACCAGTTGCGACCGGGCTATAACCCGATCGCAATCGTATAAAGCCGTGCGATCCGCTTACAACCCGGTCGAGCCAGCTTTCTGAGTCAGGTCAGCCTCGGGCGGCAAGGCAGGCAAGCAGTCCGGGGCAGCAGCAGCGGGCGGCAAAGCCGGCAAGCAATCGCCGGACTCCGCAGGCGGCGCAACCGGCGCCGGCGTGGCAGGCCCGATTGCGTGCACGCCCTTGGTGGCCCCGGCGAGCGCTTTGTCGACCAGCGTGTCGAGCGGCGTAGCGCGATAACAGACCGCGCGCACCAGCATCGGCAGATTGACGCCGCACAGCACACGGACATTCGGCACCGAAGCGAGCCGCCCGGCGATATTCGCCGGCGTGGCGCCGAACATGTCGGTGAGCACGAGTGCGCCGTTTTCTTCCTTGAGCCGCTCGATTTCCGAGTGCGCAAACGCAACCTGTTGCTCAGGATCGCAATCCGGCGATACGTCAATCACACCGATGCGAGCCGGCAAGCCACCGTAGATGTGCGAAATACAATCGCGCAACGCGGTGGCGAACGGAGCGTGCGCAATGATCAGAATGCCTGCCATGTCAGCCTTACTGCAAAAGAACGGCCCCGAACCGTGGACCGGGACGAAGCCCGATTCGTAAGCGCCCTCGACCGGCCGTGGGTCGCGAGGGCCGGAACGCATCATCTGACGAGCGGCCCGCGGCGCCTGCTACCGCTACGGCGCAGGCGGAAAACAGCCCGTCTACAGTCCGCAATCCATGCCTGCAGCGTCCGGCAGATGCCATCGATTCGGCTTGGCGCGGGAGAGCGGGCATTGTATCAGGCCCATTTTCGCGCCAAAGCCGGTGTTTCGCTTGATGCGGATTTACTACACAGTTTGGGGGGCATGGCGGCCATTCAAGGGCTGCGCCTCAAGCTGCCGCGCGCTCCAAGGCGTCGATGAACATCGCGGCGACGTCGAAACCGGTCTGATCCATGATCTCGCGGAAACACGTCGGGCTCGTGACGTTCACCTCGGTGAGCCAGTCGCCGATCGCGTCCAGCCCAACCAGCAGCAGACCGCGCGCGGCGAGCACTGGCGCGAGCGTCTCGGCGATCTTGCGGTCGTGCTCGGTGAGCGGACGCGCCACGCCCAGCCCACCCGCCGCGAGGTTGCCGCGCACTTCATTGCCCTGAGGAATCCGCGCGAGCGAAAACGGCACCGCTTCGCCGCCGATCAGCAGGATGCGTTTGTCGCCTTCCGTGATCTCGGGGATGAACTTTTGCGCCATCACCGAGCGTGCGCCGTCGTGACTCAGCATCTCGATGATCGAGCCGAGATTCATGCCGTCGGCCTTCACGCGGAATACGCCCATGCCGCCCATGCCGTCGAGCGGCTTCAGGATTACGTCGCCGTGTTCTTCATGGAAGGCACGCAAACGGGTTGCATCGCGCGTCACCAAAGTCGGCGCGACGAACTGTGCGAACTCACCGATCGCCAGCTTTTCCGAGTGATCCCGAATTGCCTGCGGCTTGTTGAAGATGCGCGCGCCGCCGCGTTCGGCCAATTCCAGCAGCCATGTGGACGTCACGTATTCCATGTCGAACGGCGGGTCTTTGCGCATCACCACCGCGCTGAAGCTCTTCAGCGATTTTGGCGCGGCCGCGTCAGCGGCGTACCAGGTGTCGCGATGCAGGTCCGTCACGTCGCCGACGATCGCAAAGCGCTGCACGTTCGCCTCGACGTCGCCGCCCGTCCACGCCAGATGCTTCGGTTCGCACGTGTAGAGCGTGTGACCGCGGCGCGCGGCTTCGGCCATCATCGAGTAGGTCGAGTCTTTGTAGATCTTGAACTGCGTGAGCGGATCGGCAATGAAAAGAATGTCCATGAGGATTCCGGTGCGCCCTTAGGGCTTGGCATTGATCGTCAATATTAGTCGCTGAAAATGACGATGGCGGCACGCATGCCGCCATCGACCACCTCGCGAGGCTTAAACCTGAATGGCTTCCGGATCGGTCTTTTCCAGTTCGACCGATGCGGCCAGCAACCCGAGCCGCGCCACCACGCCGTACATATAGAAGCGGTTCGGCACCGCCGCGCCTGGCTTGGCGTGCGCATCCGGCAGGGCCGTATGCTCGAAACCGAGCGGCACGAAGTGCATGCCGGGCGCGTTCAGATTCTGATCGCGCTCGCGGCTGCCGTGCACGCGGTAAAAGCCGCCCACCACGTAACGGTCGATCATGTACACGACCGGCTCGGCGACTTCTTCACCGATCCGCTCGAAGGTGTACACGCCTTCCTGCACGATCACGTCATGCACTTCGAGGCCGTCTTTGGTGGCGGCCATCTTGGCGCGTTCGCGCTTGGTGAGCGCGGCTACTTCCGACGCGTCGTGCACGGTCATGACCCCCATGCCATACGTGCCGGCATCCGACTTGATGACAACATACGGTTTCTCGGAGATACCGTACTCCCGGTACTTCTTGGCGATTTTCTTGAGCACGCCGTCGATCGCATCTGTAAGCGCTTCTTCACCCGTGCGCTCCTGGAAATCAACCCCTTCGACATGCGCGAAGTACGGATTGATCATCCACGGATCGATTTCGACCATCTTTGCGAACTTCTTCGCGACGTCGTCATAACAGGAGAAGTGCGTCGATTTGCGGCGAACGGCCCAGCCTGCGTGCAGCGGCGGTAGCAGGTACTGCTCGTGCAGATTTTCCAGTACGGGCGGAATGCCGCCTGACAGATCATTGTTCAGCAGAATCGAGCACGGGTCGAAATTCTTCAGGCCGAGGCGCCGCTGCGAACGTTCGAGCGGTTCGAGCACAAGCTTCTGACCATCGGACAGTGCGATCGTGACCGGCCCGACGATGCTTTCGTCGAGCGTGCCGAAACGCACGTTCAAGCCGGCCTGACGCATGATGGCGGCCAGACGTGCGACATTCTCGAGATAAAACGCGTTGCGCGTATGGCGCTCCGGGATCACCAGCAGATTCTTCGCGTCCGGGCAGATCTTTTCGATCGACGCCATCGCGGCCTGCACGGCGAGCGGCAGCACTTCCTGCGGCAAATTGTTGAATGCGCCGGGGAACAGATTGGTGTCGACCGGCGCGAGCTTGAAACCCGCGTTACGCAGATCGACTGAACAGTAGAACGGCGGCGTGTGCTCCTGCCATTCGAGCCGGAACCAGCGTTCGATGGCGGGCGTAGCGTCGAGGATCTTCCGCTCGAGGTCGAGCAGCGGGCCGTTTAACGCCGTAACTAGGTGCGGAACCATTGATCACTCGCAGACTGGAGAAAAAAGATTGTAGAGCAAATGCTTTGTCCATTTGGGGACGCTTTCTCCATTCGCAAGCCGATGCGGATGCATTCTCGCTATCGTCATGATAGGCGCGGAAAACTACCGTCAGCAAGATAAGCGACAAGAAAAAAGCCCGCCATAAAGGCGGGCCAAAAATCGCTGCGCTTGAATCTGATCCGTCAAGCCCTGGAGCTCGACGGCGAGTACCAACAATATCCTTATTCGACGTGTTCGCCGTGCAGGCTCACGTCCAGGCCTTCGCGTTCCTCTTCTTCCGTCACGCGGATGCCCATCACCATGTCGATGACCTTCAGCAGGATGTAGCTCACCACGCCGCTGTAGATCAGCGTCGTCAGCACGCCCTTGGCTTGCAGGATGACGCTGCCGTCCGCGCCGCCGATGTCCTTGACCGCGAACACGCCGGTCAGGAGCGCACCCACGATACCGCCGATGCAGTGCACGCCGAACGCGTCGAGCGAGTCGTCGTAACCGAGCTTGTGCTTGAGCCACGTTGCCGACCAGTAGCAGATCACGCCTGCGGCGATGCCGATCACGAGCGACCCCGTCATACCGACGAAGCCCGAAGCCGGCGTAATCGCCACCAGACCTGCCACGGCGCCCGACACGATACCGAGTACCGACGGCTTACCCTTGGTTGCCCATTCGGCGAACATCCATGCGAGTGCTGCTGCTGCGGTTGCCACTTGCGTTGCGAACATGGCGAAACCAGCACGGCCGTCTGCGGCCACTGCCGAACCCGCGTTGAAGCCGAACCAGCCTACCCACAGCATAGCGCCACCGATAAGCGTGAGCGTCAGGTTGTGCGGGGCCATCGCTTCCTTGCCGTAGCCGACACGCTTGCCGAGTACCAGTGCGCAGACCAGCGCCGCGATACCGGCGTTGATGTGCACCACCGTACCGCCCGCGAAGTCGAGGATGCCCGCGCTAGCCAGCCAGCCGGTCGGTTCCCAGACCATGTGCGCGATCGGCGAGTAGACGATGATCGACCACAGCGTCATGAACACCAGCATCGCCGAGAACTTCATACGATCGGCAAACGCGCCCGTGATCAGTGCCGGGGTAATGATCGCAAACGTCATCTGATAGACGACGTAGACCGTTTCCGGGATCGTCGGTGCGAGGTGGCTGACGGTCAGCGTCGTGGCCTTGTCGCCGTGGATGTAGTTCATGCCTTGCATGAAGAAGCGCGACAAACCACCGATGAACGAACCGCCCGGCGTGAAGGCGAGGCTGTAGCCGATCACGACCCAGATGATCGATACGAGGCAGGTGATCGCGAAGCTTTGCATCAGGATCGCGAGCACGCTCTTCTTGCGGACCATGCCGCCGTAGAACAGCGCCAGACCCGGAATCGTCATGAACAGCACGAGCGCGGTGGAGGTCAGCATCCAGGCAGTGTCGCCCGAATTGATCTTCGACGAATCGACCGAGAACGGCGCGGTCGGGGCTGCCGGTGCGGCGGCAGCGGATGCGGCCGATGCATCAGGTGCGGCTGCGGCGCTGGCAGCCGGTGCGGCGGACGCGTCTGCGGCCGGTGCCGAAGCCGCAGCGGCAGCAGGGGCGGCCGAAGCGTCAGGCGCCGGCGCACTCGCCGTCGTATCGGAAGCAGCGGCCGAGGCGGCTGCGGGGGCGGAAGCGTCGTCCGCGAGGGCGGCGCCGATACCGCCCGCGAGCAGCGAACCGGCCATCAGCAAGGACATCAATAATTTGCGCATCTTCGTTTCCTCTTGTCGCTATCTGTGTCGCTATCTTTTGGTATTACAGAGCGTCCGCGCCGGTCTCCCCGGTGCGAATCCGAATCACTTGTTCGATCGGGGTGACGAAAATCTTGCCGTCGCCGATCTTGCCGGTGCGTGCCGCGCGTTCGAGCGCCTCGATCGCCTGATCGACGATGTCGTCCGAGACCGCGGCCTCGATCTTCACCTTCGGCAGGAAATCGACGACGTATTCAGCGCCCCGATACAGTTCCGTATGGCCCTTCTGACGACCGAAGCCTTTGACTTCTGTCACCGTGATGCCTGAGACGCCGATGGCCGACAAGGCTTCGCGCGCCTCATCGAGCTTGAACGGCTTGATGATTGCGGTAATGAGTTTCATGACATCCCTCTCTTAGTTGCGTAACCCGTTGCGTAACCTGTTTGCGTACCCGTAACCCGCCCGCGTGGTCTCGTCCCACTCCCGATAAAAAGGTGCCGGCAGTGCGCGCCGGGCAGTAACAGCAACTCGCGTGCCATGTTGTGTCAGACTTCGCCTCCGGGCACGCTGCAAAAGGGGCGCAAGCGGCCCTGGCCGGATAGCCAACGTTGGCGGGGCATGCTGGCGCGGCGCATGGATCGTTGCTAGAGTGTTCGAAGGCTTTTAACGTTTGAGCGCGCACCAAACGGGCTCATGCGGCAGCGGCAGTCAACCGGTCATGCACCAAGACGGCCCATTCAACGTGACAAAGCACAGACGCAACGAAACATGCACATTTTTTGTGCACCAAAGGGAACACCATGAAACAACCGAACGATGTCTTTAACGATTTCCAGGCCCGCATGAGCGATCTGTTCAAGAACTCGCCGGCCAAAGATGTCGAACGCAATGTGAAAGCCATGCTGTCGCAGGGCTTTTCCAAGCTCGACCTGGTCACGCGTGAAGAATTCGATACGCAGACCCAGGTACTGGTGCGCACCCGTGCGCGCCTCGAAGAACTGGAGCGCCGCGTTGCCGAACTGGAGCAGAAGCTGCCGGTCACGACCCAAACGTCCTAAGACTTTGCGCGCAGCGCGTTAGCTGCGCAGTGCTGCGCATCACTGGCAAGCAAGCCGTGACGTCATCAGCGTTTTAGGGGACTCGTGCGCGCTTCGGCGCGCCGTCCGACGGGAGAAAACATGTCGCTTGCCGTGGTGCGCAGTCGCGCGCCGGCCTCTGGCCGCGCGCCCGAAGTAACCGTCGAGGTTCACCTCGCGAACGGTTTACCCTCTTTTTCGATCGTTGGCCTTCCCGATCTGGAAGTGCGCGAAAGCCGCGAGCGCGTGCGCGCGGCGCTGCAGAACTGCAGCTTCGATTTCCCCGTGCGGCGCATTACCGTCAATCTCGCGCCAGCCGATTTGCCCAAGGAGTCCGGCCGTTTCGATCTGCCGATCGCTTTAGGCATTCTGGCGGCGAGCGGGCAAATTCCGGCCGAATCCCTTCTACACCGTGAATTCGCCGGTGAACTGTCACTGACCGGCGCGCTGCGGCCGATGCGAGGGGCTTTCGCGATGGCGTGCGGGACAGCTCGCAGCGGCGCTTCTCATGGCGCACCGGGCGGCGTGTCTGCTTCGTCGTCTACTCATATCACTTCAGCCGAACCGGCGACGCCCGAGACGTTCGCTCAAACCACTCCGCAGCTCTATCTGCCCGCCGCAAGCGCGGCCGAAGCGGCGCTCGTGCCCGGTGTCGAGGTCTACGGTGCGACCGATCTGCCATCGCTGTGCGCACATCTGGCCGGAGCGCCCGACGCCCGGCTCTACCCTGTTGCGGCACCCGACCTCAGCGAAACCGCACCCGCCGCCGTTCCTGACATGACCGACGTGATCGGCCAGCGCGGCGCGCGCCGAGCCCTGGAGGTCGCCGCGGCCGGCGGCCATCACGTCTTGCTGGTCGGGCCGCCTGGCGCGGGCAAATCGATGCTCGCGGCTCGCCTGCCGAGCCTGCTCCCACCCATGACCGACGACGAAGCACTCAGCTCGGCAGCCTTGCTGTCCGCCAGCCGCGCTGGCTTCTCACCTTCGCAATGGCGGCAACGGCCGTTTCGGGCGCCGCATCATTCGTCGAGCGCACCGGCGCTGGTCGGCGGGCGCAATCCGCCGCAACCCGGCGAGATCACCCTGGCGCATCTTGGTGTGCTGTTTCTGGATGAACTGCCGGAATTCGACCGCCATGTGCTGGAAACCCTGCGCGAACCGCTCGAGGCCGGTCGCATCACCATCTCGCGTGCCGCCTTGCAAGCGGATTTTCCGGCAGCCTGTCAGTTGATCGCCGCAATGAACCCTTGTCCATGTGGTTGGCGAGGCGACCCCAACGGCCGCTGCCGCTGCACGCCGGAAATCGCGGCGCGCTACCTCCGCAAACTGTCCGGGCCACTGCTCGACCGGATCGACATCCAGATCGAGATTCCTGCGCTCACGCCAGCGGAGTTGTCGGCACGTTCCACCAGCGCAGGTGAATCCAGCGCCTCGATCGCGCTTCGGGTGAATGCCGCCCGCGAGCGGCAACTGGCGAGGCAAGGCAAAACCAATCGGGAGCTGGGCGGACGGGAAGTGGACGAGGTCTGCCACCTCGACTCGGCGGGTGAAGCTTTGCTGCGCCAGGCCAGTGAGCGCTTCGGCTGGTCAGCGCGTGCTTACTACAGGGTCCTGAAGGTGGCGCGGACCATCGCCGATCTGGCCGGCTCCGCCATGCCGAGCGCCGCGCAGATCGGCGAAGCCATTCAATATCGGCGGGCTTTGGGGTCGGTATAAGGCGAAAAATCCGCTGTCAAGACTTGACTTATGCACACGTGCGCGTTCCAGACAGATTTTGAAACATCTGAAAGGCACACGGAAGCATGCATCCAAAAGACATTGATTCAATTGGATTTTTTCGACTGTCCTGAGCGGACTCCACCTGACAGAATGCGCACGGGATGGGCATCTACGGCAAAAAAAGCGAAGTTCTCAACAGAGTTATCCACAGCACCTGTGGGTAACGGAAAAACTTCAACGTAAACCGGGAATTAGCGCGCGATGCTGCGAAGGAACTTTCACTGTACCCAGCAATCCATCGCGCGCCGGATCGCACAAAACCACGGCTCTCAATACAGTTGAAACGACGAGAAAAACTGATCGACCTGCTCCTGCTGCAGGGGCTTGGAAGCGATGATGGCCGCCTGATACACATGCCGGCCGTGAGCAACCAGCCGCGCATAGACAGTCCGCGTTTCGTGTTGCGAACCGGCCTCACCCGTCAGCTTCATTTCCAGACCCAGCACCTGACCACCGGCGGCGAGCGGAATTTGCACCGCATGCGCGTCCGGCGCGGCGCCAACATTGCGGGCGAGACCGGTGCGCAGGAATTCGAGGGCGGCGCGCTGCGTCGCTGCGTCGTCGTTCGGCAGCATCACCGTGCCGACCGCGAACACGGCGTCGCCGGCTTCGGCTGTCTGCATCGCCATCTGCATCGGCTTGCCGTCGATCTGGACTGCGCGCTGATCGTTGCCCGGCTTGGCCGGCAGGTCGACGGTGTAGCCGTTGTCGTTATTCATGATGGTGCGCCAATCGAAGGTCGGCGAACACGCTGCCAAGGCACTGCCCAACGCCAGCGCACAAGCGATCGTGCCAAGTGCCGCGCGTGCCCGCTGTAAGCGCGAAGCGGTGCCGGCCGGGTGGCCGGCGGCCAGGAAGAAACGTGAGAGGCGGCTAACTGGGCTGACAGGACGGCCAAACGGGATTATCGAGATTCGGGCGAGGAAG
The DNA here is from genome assembly GCF_905220705.1 of Paraburkholderia domus. Taxonomy (GTDB): domain Bacteria; phylum Pseudomonadota; class Gammaproteobacteria; order Burkholderiales; family Burkholderiaceae; genus Paraburkholderia; species Paraburkholderia domus. Next base: position 73,831 of record NZ_CAJNAT010000010.1, on the reverse strand, counting down.
CGAAAAGCGGTACGGAACATGGGGACAGAAGATCGGGCTGACAAGAACGTAAAGTTCCATTATCCCCTCCCGGGCCGCTCTCTGCCGTGCAGCCGGAATGGGGCTACAATAGCGACGCCAAGCAGCACCGGATTTAACAATCCAAACCAACGCACTGTCCCGCGCGGTCCGCGCGACTCTCGAGGTTCCGTTCATGAGCTCCACCCCGTCCACCGCCGCACGGCGCGCGAATCCGATTCGCTACATCATCATCGCCGTCGTGGCCATCGCGATTGCGATTGCCGGCTATTTCGCGTTCGCCGGTCAGCAGCGCGTGCCCGATGCGACCTTCACGTTGCTCTCGGGCCAGAAAGTTTCGACCGCCGACCTGAAAGGCAAGGTCTACCTGATCAACTTCTGGGCGACCAGCTGCGACACCTGCATGAAAGAAATGCCGCAGATGGTCCAGACCTACAACCGCTTCAAGGGCAGAGGGCTCGAATTCGTCGCCGTCGCGATGAACTACGACGCGCCGATGTACGTGGCCAACTACACACAAACGCGCCAGTTGCCGTTCAAGGTAGCGATGGACGACGGTTCGGCCGCCAAGCAGTTCGGCAACGTCCAGCTCACGCCGACCACGTTCCTGGTCGACAAGGACGGCAAGATTCTGAAGCGCTACGTCGGCGAGCCGCAATTCGCGGAACTCGACCAGCTGCTGGAAAAAGCGCTGAACGCGGCCTGATGACCGAGCGCGATCGCGCTTCGTGATCCAAACTGAGTCAACCTGATTCAAACGCGTCGGCGTCGCACCTCGCCGCCGGCGCTCCAAATCCTCACCGCTCCCCCTCCCCTTTGGCCGCAAGGCCATATCGCTTGATCTTCTCGTAGAGCGTCGCTTTTCCAAGCTGCAGCTTGTCTGCCGCGGCCGCGACCACACCGCCGGCCTGCTCCAACGCCTCCGCGATCACCGCTCGCTCAAATTGCTCGATACGCTCCTTCAACGGTTGCGTCGCGGCGCCCTCGTCGGCGAAAGACATGACCGGATCGTCGGCGACTCCGAGCACGAAGCGGTCGGCAGCATTGCGCAGCTCGCGCACATTTCCTGGCCATTCGCGCTGCATCAGGCTGGCACGCTGCCGGTCGGTGAGAATTGGCGCGGGGCGCTGATAACGCACCGCCGCATCCAGCAGGAAATGCTCGAAGAGCGGCACGATGTCTTCGCGACGCTCGCCCAGCGGCGGCAGCGCAATCGTCACCACGTTGAGCCGGTACAGCAAATCGCGACGGAACGAGCCGTCCGCGACATGCTCTGCCATGTCGCCCTTTGCAGCGGCCACCACGCGGCAATTCACGCGGATCGGCTGATTCGAGCCCAGCCGCTCCAGCACGCCGTCCTGCAGAACGCGCAGCAGCTTGACCTGCAAGGCGAGCGGCATGCTCTCGATTTCGTCGAGGAACAGCGTGCCGCCCGAAGCATGTTCAAGCTTGCCGACCCGGCGTTTTGCCGCGCCGGTGAATGCGCCAGGTTCGTAGCCGAACATTTCCGACTCGAACATCGGCTCCGGTAGCGCGCCGCAATTCACCGCGATAAACGGCTTGTCACGCCGCGGCGACAGTTCATGCAGACTGCGCGCGATCAACTCCTTGCCCGCCCCCGTGTCGCCGTTGATCAGCACCGACGCGTCGGTCGGCGCGATATTCGCGATCAGCCGCCGCACCTGCTCGATCGCCGGACTACGGCCTATGATGCGCGGCGCCACCGTGTTCTGCCCGGCCAGTTCACGGCGCAACGCGAGGTTCTCCAGCACGAGCTTGCGGCGCTCCAGGGCACGCCGCACGGTTTCGATCAGACGTTCGGATGCGAACGGCTTTTCGATAAAGTCATACGCACCATCACGCATGGCCTGCACCGCCATCGAAATGTCGCCATGACCGGTGACCAGAATCACCGGCACGTCGGGCGCGCGTTCGTGGCACTGCGCGAGCAGTTCGAGACCGCTCACGCCAGGCAAGCGAATATCGCTAACGATCACACCAGAGAAATCCGCGCTGATCATCTTCGCCGCGGATTCCGCCGAGGCATGGCCGATCACGTCGAAGCCCGCCAGTTGCAGACTCTGCACACTGGCGCGCCGTACCAGTTCGTCGTCTTCGATATACAGCACTTGCAAGCCGTGGTTCAGCATGTCGTTCTCGTTTGATTCAGGAACCCGTGGTGAGCGGGTCCGATGTGTGACTCGTCTGCACGCGCGCGCGGCGCAGCGTCAACACGAATAATGCACCGCCGTCCGGTGCGTTGCGCGCCACCAGTGTGCCGCCGCAATCACGTGCAATCGACGATGAAATCGCAAGGCCGAGCCCCAGCCCTTGCCCCATTTCCTTCGTCGTGAAGAACGGCTCGAACAGACGCGGCAACACGTCGTCGGGAATGCCTGGACCGTTGTCGCGCACAGCGAATGACAAACTCGACTCCGCGGTTTCGATCTCGATCGAAATGCGCGGCGGCGTCATCCCCACCGTTGCGTCGAGCGCGTTACCGAGCAGATTGATCAACACCTGTTCGAGCCGCAGATCGTCGTAATGGGCAATCAGTTCGGGGTGGTCGTCTGCGAGATTCAGCGGCTTGCGCGCGCCGGTGTCGGCGTCGAACAAAACGAATTCGACTTCGACGCCTTGCAAACGCTTTTGCAGCAGCGCGATGACGTTGCGCAATGCTCGCATGATCGGGGCGCGCGCACTGCGCGGCCGCGCGCGTCCGACGAACAGCTTCAGCTGATTGGTAATCTTGCCCATGCGCTCGGTGAGCGCCGCGATCGCTTCGAGATTTTCACGCGCCGACGCCTGATCGCCGCGTTCAAGCAGCACCCGTGTGTTGTCTGAGAAGCCGCGCAACGCCGCGAGCGGTTGATTCAATTCATGCGTAATGCCGGCTGCCATCTGACCGAGTGCAGCGAGTTTGCTTGCCTGAATCAGCTCATCGTGCGCGGCGCGTAGTTCCTGTTCGGCGCGCGTACGCTCGGCGACTTCCTTCTGCAACTGTTCATTCGCCTGCGAGAGATCCGCGGTGCGCTCAGCCACTCGCTGGTTCAATTCAGCGTAGGCCTTTTGCAGCAGAGAACGGCTGCGCATCACTTCGCGCACGCGTGCGCGGCGCATTCTCCAGTAAAACGCGAGCAACACCAGCGACACGTATCCGAAGCCGGTAACGATGGTCGCGTTGCGCGCGTCGGCATCGACCGGATTGACGGGCGACATCGTAATCAGATGCCAGTCCGGTTCGCCCATGCCGCGTCGCGAGGCGAGATAGCGCGGCGCATAGCGGCCCCCGCCGATGCGCACGATCTGCGCGTTGCCCTCGAGCGTGCGCTCGATCGTGACCGGCAGCGGTGCGATCGGTTGTTGTGCGTACTGGCGCGCCTGGTAGATCGAGTCGGCGACTTGCCCCGACAGCGGCCGGATCGTGTGATATTTCCACGCCGGCATCGACGACAGAAAGATCACGCCGTGGTCGTCGGTGACAACCAGAGGCTCGGACGCATCGACGCCCTGAAACCATTCGAGATCGAGTTTGACGACCGCCACGCCGACGATCTTGCCGTCTCGTCGCACGGGCTGCGAGATGTAGTAACCCGGCGCCTGCGAAATCGTGCCGATGCCGAAGAAGCGGCCCACGCCGCCCTTCACCGCGTCGAGAAAATACGGCCGGAATTGATAGCCCGCGCCGATGAAGCTGCCCGGCCCGTGCCAGTTGCTCGCGGCGACGCAATAGCCGTCGAGGGGAATGATGTAGGTGACCGTTGCCCGCGCGTGGCGGTTGAGGTCTTCGAGATAGAGATTGGCCCGTTCGACGTTGGCTGGACTGGGATTGACCAGCACGTCTTGCACGATGGGATGTTCGGCCAGCAGATAAGGCAGCGATTCGTAGCGCTCAAGCGTGCTTTTCAGCGCGCTGGTCGTGCGATCGACGCGCACCGCGGCGTTGCGCCGCAAGTTGTCGATCCCGCTTTGCCACGCAATGCTGTACGTGAGCCCGCACGCCACCACGAACCCGGCGACGAGCGCGAAGAGGATCAGCAGGCGGCGCGTCACGTTGGCAATTCCCGATCGGTGAGGATCGGATATTGTGGCATAAGGCGACGCGCCGTCGGCGCGAGCTTCGTCGGCCGACGGCGCGGGGTCACGGCGCGCGGACACCGCTTTCATACGTGGGTGTCCGCGACCATGATCAGGGTGCCGGCGGAAGTCGTGGCCGATGCGGCTTAAACCCCAGCAGGCTCCTTGACCGCCACTTCACCCCGCAACGCGGCGTTCAGCTTGTTGCGGTCCAGTTCCTTTTCCCATGCCGACACGACCACCGTCGCCACCCCGTTGCCGACGATGTTCGTCAGCGCGCGGCATTCGCTCATGAAACGGTCGATACCGAGAATCAGCACCATGCCCGACAGCGGAATGGTCGGCACGACAGCAAGCGTTGCGGCCAGCGTGATGAAGCCTGCCCCCGTGACACCGCTCGCGCCCTTCGACGTCAGCATCGTCACCGCCAGCAAGGTGAGCTGCTGCGTCCACGTGAGGTCCGTGTTAGTGGCCTGAGCGATGAACAGCACCGCCATCGTCATGTAGATGTTGGTGCCGTCGAGGTTGAACGAATAACCGGTCGGCACCACGAGACCCACCACCGAGCGCGAGCAGCCGAGCTTTTCGAGCTTCAGCATCAGTTGCGGCAGCGCGGCTTCCGACGAGCTCGTGCCGAGCACGATCAGCATCTCTTCCTTGATGTAGCCGACAAACCGCAGAATGTTGAAGCCCACCGCACGCGCGATGATGCCGAGCACGACCACCACGAACACGATCGAAGTCAGATAGAACGTGCCGATCAGCTTGAGCATCGGCAGCAGCGAGCCGATACCGTACTTGCCGATCGTGAAGGCCATCGCGCCGAACGCGCCGATCGGCGCCAGCTTCGTGATGATGCGCACGACGCCGAACAACACATGCGAGAGCCCGTCGATGAAGTTGGTGACGACCTTGCCCTTCTCACCGGCCGTGGCCAGCACCGCACCGAACAGCAGCGCGATCAGCAGGATCTGCAGGATTTCTCCCTGTGCGAACGCCGACACTAGCGTGTCCGGAATGATGTGCATCAGGAAGTCGACCGTGGTCTGGCCGTGCGCCTTCGCGGCATACGACGCAACGGCCTTACCGTCGAGCGTGGCAGGATCGATATTGAAACCGACGCCCGGTTTCAGCACGTGCGTGGCGATCAGACCGAGCACCAGCGCGAAGCTCGAGACGACTTCGAAGTACAGCAGCGCCTTACCGCCGACGCGCCCGACCTTCTTCATGTCTTCCATACCGGCGATACCCGTCACCACCGTACAGAAGATGATCGGCCCGATCACCATCTTGATCAGCTTGATGAAGCCGTCGCCGAGCGGCTTCATGTCGATGGCGAAGTCCGGCGAATAATGGCCGAGCGCAATGCCGATGATGATCGCCACGATCACCTGGACGTACAGCACTTTGTGGATAGGTTTCTTCACGATGTTTCCTGCGATGTGGATGAGCTCAAGGCCTGCCACGCTGCGCATCATGCGAACGAAAAATCGTCACGCCTGTGCACGGCATTAGGCCGCGACAAGACGACGAATTCAGAAATACCGGGAAGGGAAATCAGACATCGTTGTCTCCTTGCTTTAGTTGTCGGACCGTTGCGGCCGCGCGATCTAAATTGCAAGGTCGATGCCAGCTTGATGCGAAGCGAATTGCTTTGATTTGTATAGGTTTTTTAGCACGCTATGGCGCGCGGCGTCCGGGATTCCGGAAATCCGGACGAGGCGTGTCGGGGAATCCGGAATTTGTAAAGACCGCGAACCCGGGAAAACCCGGAGAACCTTGCGGGCTGCGGCTTTCGCCTATTTCAGCCGAAACCGCCCACCCTGTACGCGGGGCTTTCGCACGCGCCACGAGAACTGCTCAGTCCGTACGCGCGGCCCTCGCACAAGTCAGGCACTGCGGTTTGGCTTCTATGCGCCGCCCTCTTCCAGCACCAGCAGGTTCTCGTGCGAGAAACCGAGCGACACTGGCTGCCCCCGTTCGGGCAAGCCGCGATTCGGGTCGTTGAACACATCGAGCGAAATGACCGCATCCTTCACGCGCGTTCGGATGCGCACCACCGCGCCGAGGAAATTCACTTCTTCGACGGTCGCGTTCAGTGTGTTGCGGCCCGGCGCGGCCGGCTCCAGCACGATTGCTTCCGGCCGTAGCGCGAGCATGCGTTTCTTGCCGGCGTCGTCCGCTGGCAGTTCTTGCGTGGTGGTCAACTCCTGACCGTCGACGGCCATCTTGCCGGTTTTCGGGTCGATCACATGGCCCGCCAGAATGTTCAGCGTGCCGACAAACGACGCGACAAAGCGCGTGCGCGGGTAGTTATAAATATCCAAAGGCGAACCGATCTGTTCGACTCGCCCCTCGTTCATCACCACGATGCGGTCGGAAATGGACAGCGCCTCCTCCTGATCGTGCGTCACGAAAATCGACGTGATGCCCAACTCACGCTGCAACGCGCGAATGTCTTGCCGCAACGAAATGCGAATCTTCGCGTCGAGCGCCGAGAGCGGTTCGTCGAGCAACAGCACCTGCGGCTTGCCGGCGAGCGCGCGCGCCAACGCCACGCGCTGCTGCTGGCCGCCCGACAACTGCCACGGATAACGCGCGCCGAGATGCGGCAGCTTGATCAGTTGCAACATCTCCTCGACGCGCTTGTTGATCTCCACCTGCGGACGGTGCGTGATCTTCAGTCCGAAGCCAATGTTGTCGGCGACCGTCATGTTCGGAAACAGCGCATACGACTGAAACACCATGCCGACTTTGCGCTGCCGGGTCCGAAGGTGCGTCACGTCCTTGTTATCCAGCCGGATGATGCCGCGCGTCGGAGTTTCGAAGCCGGCGATCATCCGCAGCACCGTGGTCTTGCCACAGCCGGACGGTCCAAGGAACGTGATGAATTCGCCGCGTTCGATCTTCATGTCGAAGTGATGCAGCGCAGTGTTCGCCCCGAAGGACTTGTGCAGATTTTCGATCTCAAGGAATGCCATGATTCGCTACCTTAGTCGGTCAAATGAGTCCGTCAAATTTTCTGGCCGCTAAGCGCGCGGGCCGAACCGAATACCTGAATCAAACCCATCGACGCCCACGTAATCACGAACGCGATGATCGCAAGCGCCGACGGTTCATACGCGCGGTTCGCACCGATCAATTGCAGATACGGGCCAAATGCGGGGCGGTCGAGCAGACTCGCCAGCGTGAACTCACCGATCACGACGGCAAAGGTGAGAAACGCCCCGGACAGAATGCCCGAGCGGATATTCGGGAAAATCACCTTGAACAGAATCGTCGGCCAGTTCGCACCGAGACATTCGGCGGCTTCGGTCAGCGAGCGCACGTCGACCGCGCGCAAACCAGCGTCGACCGCGCGATACATGTACGGCAGCGAGAGCGTCACGTAACCGAACACCAGTAACAGGTCGGTCGCGCGCTCGTTACCGGTGAGCGGCAGAATCGAGCTGCTGTTATAGATACGCAGATAGCCGAACACGATCACGATCGCCGGCACCACCAGTGGCAACAGTGTGATGAATTCGACAATCGGCCGCAGTTTCGGCAGGCGCAACTGCACGTAGTACGCAGTCGGCACCACCAGCAATATGCCAACAATAATCGTCAGCACCGCCATCAGGATCGAATAGCCGAACGAGGCCTGAAAACGCGGATCGCTCAGCACGACGCTATACGCTTCGAAGCTATAAACGCCGCGCTTCATGCGCAGGCTGAATTCGAATGTGGCGAGCAGCGGAATCAGAAAGTACAGCGAACCGACGATCATCGCGGTCCACGCGCCCACACGCGATTGGCTTTTCATCGGCGCCCCCTTTCTGCGCGTGAACGCAACCAGATGTAGCCGCCGTTCGACAGCCCAGTCACCAGCACCATGCCGAGCGCGAGTGCGTAGCCGAGGTTCTGGTTGTGCATCACGTCGCCGCGAATCTGCGCGTACAGCAGGATCGTGACGATGTTGAGCGAACTGCCGGTCAGCGCGTAAGCCGTGGCAACGGCGCCGAACGAGTTGGCGAACAGCAGCAGCGTCGCGCCGAGCACGCTCGGCCACAACACCGGCAACGCCACGTGGCGCCAGTATTGGAAGGCCGTGCCGCCAAGGCAGTCACAGGCTTCACGCCATTCGCGCTTCAGGCCGTCGAGCGCGGGCGTGACGATCAGCACCATCAGGGGAATCTGGAAGTACAGGTAAGTCAGTGTCAACCCGGAGAAGCTCAGGACACTGAAGCCTGTTGAGTACAGATTGAAGCCGAGATACTTCTTCAGTAATACAGTCACGAGACCAACGCGCCCCAACGTGCAGATGAAGGCGAACGCGAGCGGCACGCCGGCAAAATTCGAGGCAACGCCGGAGAACGTCATCAACGTAGGACGAATCCAGCCCGGCAATTTGCCTTGTACTGCCGCCCACGCGAGCAGCGAGCCGATCAACGCCCCGCCTAGTGCGGAAGCAGCGCTCACCTTGAAGCTGATCCAGTAGGCGTCCATCACCGTGGGCTGCAGCAGATCACGGAAATTGGCGAGCGTGAAGTGGCCTTGCGGATCCTGAAATGCGCCGACCATTAGAAAGCCGGTTGGCAAAATCAGGAACAACAGTGCGAAGGTGAAAAACGGCACCACGCCGATCCAGGCGAGGAGTTGCGACGCGCGGCCCGGACCGCCGACGCGAGGTGTTGGCGTGGGCGCAGGTGGAACCAGTAATTCCGGCTGCACCGTTCCGGCATCCGATGAAGCGCTCATAGCTCACCTTTGGCAATCTGGCTAACGCGTGACGCGCCGCTCTCGTCGGGCGACGCGCCACCTTCGAATCTGCACATTGCGGTTAGAAACGGCGGCGTGTAGAGAATTCGATCGACCTCTGCTCCCCTGCCGCCGCACCCGCCTGCACCCGCCTGCACCACGACGATTACTTGACGTTCGCGCCGACCGCTTCGTCCCAGTGCTTCGTGATGGTGTCTTTGTAGGCGTCCTGTTGGGACAGCGTCGGGAACACCACATTCTTGTACGACGACGGCGGCGGCAGCTTGTCGAGCAGCGCTTGCGGCACTTTTTTCGCCGCCACCAGTTCGTTGTAGCGCATCGGATGGCAATAGCCGGTCAGCCAGCCGATCTGGCCTTCGTCGGAGTACAGGTATTCCATCCACAGCTTGGCGGCATTCGGATGCGGTGCGTACGCGCTGATCGCCTGAACGTACACACCCGCGACCACGCCCGTTTTCGGAATCACAACCTGCACCTTCGGATTACCCTTCAGCGTGTCGCGGTCGGCCAGCGCGTTGTAGTCCCAACGCACGACGATCGGTGTGGTGCCCTGCGCGAGCGATGCGGCCTTGCCGATCACCGGTACGAAGTTGCCGCTCTTGTTCAGGTCGGCAAAATATTTGAGACCGGCCTGGTCGGCCTTGCTCGCGTCGCCCTTGCTTTGCGACAGGCCTGCGGCGAACACAGCCTGGATTGCCTGGTTGGCCGTGCGCGGGTCGCCCGCGAGCGAAACGGCGTTCTTATAGTCCGGCTTGAGCAGATCACTCCAGTCGGCCGGCACCTTGTCGATCATGTCAGCGTTCACTTCAAACGACAGCACGCCGTAGTAATCGCCATACCAATAGCCGTCGGCATCTTTCGACTCTTTCGGAATCGAGTTCCACGAAGCGACCTTGTACGGCTGCAGCAGACCCTCGGCCTTCGCGGTCGGACCGAACGACAGACCCACGTCGATCACGTCAGGCGCTTGCGGGCCCTTGTTGCCCTTGTTCGCCTTGATGGCTTCGACTTCGTCGCCCGAACCCGCATCCGGATTCAGCTCGTTGATCTTGATGCCGTATTTCTTCTGAAAGCCAGCGACCAGTTGACCGTAGTTGCACCAGTCGTGCGGCAACGCGATCACGGTGAGTTGGCCTTCCTGCTTGGCGGCTGCGACCAGTGCGTCGAGCGGCGCGGCCGAGGCGCTGCTCACGCCGGCTGCGGCAACGCCCGCAGCGGCCGACATCGAAAGTAAACGAGCTAACGCGGTGCGCTTCATAGTCTTCCCCATCCTCTGCCGAAATTGCTACGTTTGGAAATTTCTGGTTTCAAGCTCTATGGGCGCGCGCCTGTGCAAGCTCGCACTCGCGTACCCGCGCCATGCTCAGGCCGGCTTTGCCGGTGCCTGAAACATGTCGTGTTCCAGTATATCGATGCGATCAGTACAAATCATGTCGACGCCCCATTGGGCCAGCAGCCTCGCACGCTCAGGCTCGTTCACCGTGTAGGCCAGCACGCGTAATCCGGCGGCCTTGATCTCGGCGACCAGCCGCTCGTTCAGATACCGGTGGCTCGCGTGCAACGACACGCAATCCAGTTCCCGCACAATGCGCAGCCAGTCCGCCGGGACTTCTTCGAACAGCATGCCGCGTTGCAATACGGGCGCCGCATCGCGCGCCGCGGCAAGTGCCTCGAACGAAAACGATGACAGCAGCGGAGTCTGCCCTTGCCACAGAGTCAGCGCACCGCTTGCGACCAGTTGCCCCGTGATCTCGTCGCGCCCCGGGCACGGTTTGATTTCGATGTTGGCGGCAATGCCATCTCGCGCACAACGCCCCGCGGCCTCGGCGAGCGTCGGCAGGTGCGTGCCGGCGAACTGCGGCCCGAACCAGGCGCCGGCATCGAGCGCGGCTAGTTGGTGCCACGTGTGTTCAGCAGCGGCGCCATGACCGTTGGTGGTGCGTTCCAGCGTGTCGTCGTGCAACAGAAAGAGCTGGTTGTCAGCGGAAAGCTTGGCGTCGAATTCGACCATGCGGTAGCCGTAGCGCACGCACGCGTCGAAACCGGCCAGCGTGTTCTCCGGCGCCAGCGTGCCGCCGCAGCGATGCGCAACCAGCTTCGGATACAGCCAGTTTGCGGTTAAGGTGCGATCAATCCCGTTTCCCACGTCTCGTTACCTTCCAGATAGAGCGGGTTAATATGCTCTCGACACGTTCCCGGCTACCACTGCCATGCAACAACTGCGCCCTGCAGCCTCTACGCGTGAGCCCCGCACGTAGTATCGCGCCAATGGGCAGCGCTGCGATAGCTGGCCATGAGGCCAATGCCACACCCGCGACGTCCCTGCTATCTTATGGTCAGGATGCCGAACCGTGCGACTTCCAGGCAGCGCCGCATGCAGCAGCGAATTGTTCAGACGGCAGATCCCAAGATTCATTATGGCAACGACATGAGTCAATCAAATTGCCAAAAAGCGCCGCAAAATGCTCGAAATCGGACATTTCAATTCCTTTCCGAACATTTGATGTTCGAAATGGGCGCAACGCTTCGATCTGCGAAGGCTAAGGTGAAATACACAAACTTGCAAGCTGCCAAAAAAATACAACACAATTGGGCTAAAGTAGTACGCTTGACATAGTCCGGACACACATCCGTGTCCACGATGGCACTTTAAAAAAGCCGTGTCAGCGAGCGTTCGCATCCAAGGAAAAATGCATGTGGCAGGAAGACCGTCATCAGAGAATTCGCGCGTTGCTGTCTACGCTTCAACGCGTGTCGACCGAACGGATCATGGCGGACCTCGGGGTGTCGCGCGAAACCGTGCGGCGCGATCTGCTCGACCTCGAAGCACTCGGTGAACTGAAGCGCGTGCATGGCGGCGCGATCAAACCCGCCGACGAGGCACCAATCGCCGAGCGCGCTCACATGCGTGTCAAAGCTAAAACGGCGATTGCGAAGGCGGCCACCGGTTTGATCGCAAGCGGCCAGACACTTTTCATCGATGCGGGCACCACCACCGCGGCGCTCGCTGAAGAGCTGGCGAAACTGGCGAACCTGACGATCGTCACCAATTCCATCGACGTCGCGCTGAAAATGCGCGGCGCCGTGGATCAAACGGAAGCGGCCAACGAAGTCATTCTGCTAGGTGGCTCGATCAGCGATCGCGCCATGGCGACCACCGGCGCCACCACCGTGCTCGACATCCAGCGCTATCGTGCGGACATGGCCTTGCTCTCGCCGGTCGGCATCGATCACCGGCATGGCGCGACCAACTACGATCACGCTGAAACCGAAGTGGCACGCGCCATGGTCGCTAACGCCGATCGCGTGGCGATCCTCGCCGACTACAGCAAGATCGGGCAGCGCAGCCGGATTTCGTACTGTCCGGTCGATCGGATCGATGTGCTGGTCACCAACAAAAAGGCGGCCGAAGCCGCCGACTTTGCCGCGCTAAAAAAGAAGCTGGAAGAAATCGTTCTGGCTTAGGGCCTAGGGCCTCGCCCTACTCCTTCACATACATCGTGTCGAGCACGCGCTTGCGCAAGCGCGTATCGCGCAGCGCGCCAGCTGCGTCGAGCACCGGATAGGCCGTCGAACAGAACAGCGAATTGAGTCGCTTCATGTCGCTGATCAGATCGAGATGCAAAGCGCTGGTTTCGATACTGCGCAAGGTTTGCCCGGCGAGCCGGTCCAGGTGTTTGTATGAATACGCGCGCTCCAGATCGCGAAAGCGCTCCTTCTCCGCCAGCAGCCGCTCGGCGCAACGCAGATCGTTATTCAGAAACACCGACAGGCCAAGCTGCAGATTGCCGACGAGCCGCGCGTGCAGGTCGTCGAGCTCGCCCAGCCCCTCCTCCGAAAACGACAGGCGGTGCGCGATTTTCTTTTCCTCGATATCGCAGACGATCCGCTCGATGATGTCGCCCGCATGCTCCAGGTTGATCGTCAGCGAGATGATGTCGGTCCAGCGGCGGCTGTCGGCCTCGTCGAGTTGCTCGCGGGAGATCAACGTCAGATAGCTTTTGACCGCAGCATAGAGTTGGTCCACGTCGTCGTCCATACGGACCGTTTCGCGCGCCTTTTCGAGGCTATTGTTATGGATCAGGTCGGCGACGTTATCGAGCATGGTGCGCACAATGTCGCCGATACGCAGCACCTCACGCGCGGCGTACGCGAGTGCGAGCGTGGGTGTAGGGAGCGCGGCGGCATCCAGATGCAGCGGCCGCAGTTCGCCGTTGGCTTGCGGCCGCTCGGGCAACACCCGCGTGCAGATGCGTGCCACCGGATCGATCAGCAAAAGGCAGGCGCAGCAACGCAGCGTGTTGTAGATCACATGAAAGCCGACCACCGCTTCGCGTGGATTTGCGATCAGCACCGGCAGCCCGCGCGCAAGCAGCGGCGCGAAAGGCAGGATGAGCAGCGCGCCGGCCAGCTTGAACGCCAGACTGCCCAAGGCCATACGCCGCGCCGCCGTGTTCTGCGCGAGCGTACCCATCAGCGCCAGCAAGCCGCTGCCGAGATTCGCGCCGATCACGAGACACAGCGCCACCTTCAGTGAGATCACGCCGGACGAGGCAAGCGTCGCTGTCAGCAGGACCGCTGCAAGACTCGAATAGGACAGCATCGCGAACGCTGCACCGACCAGCGCGTCGAGCATGGTGTCGCCGGTCAGCGCGCCGAACATCACGCGCACGCCGGCGCCGTGCATCATCGGCTGGGCGGCTTCGACGATCAGATGCAAGGCCAGCAGAATCAGACCAAGCCCGATCAGCGTGCGCCCGATCTGGCCGACGCGGGTTTGCTTGCGCGACAGAAAGAGCGGCACGCCAAACAGAATCAGGATCGGCGACAGCCATGACAAATCGAGCGTGAGCAGCCGTGCCATGAGTGCGGTGCCGACGTCGGCACCAAGCATGATCGCGAGGCCGCTGGTGAGCGGCAGAAGACCTTGCGCGGCAAACGACGTGGCGATCACCGCCGTCGCATTGCTGCTCTGCACGAGGCTCGTAACACCAACGCCCGAAAGGAAGGCACGCCAGCGGCTGCTGGTGCTGCGCCCGAGGACGCCGCGCAGATCGGCGCCGAGCACGCGCAGGATGCCGGTACGTACGATGTGCGATCCCCACACGAGGAGCGCCACACCAGCCAGAAGGTTAAGAAGGATCAACATAAGGCACTGCGCATCCGTTCCTGCTGCCATCACTCGAACCGCGTGCCGCGCGAACCAGCACCCGGGGCGTTTATGACAGTAGTGTTGCACATTTCTGCCTTATTGTAATTTTGTGCTTTTAAATATACGCTCGTGCCAACCTGCGGATCGCTGTGCACCGGCTCATCGTGCGGAACGCGATTCGTTCGATCACTTCATTTGCCCACTTCATCACGAGGACTCTGGATGAGCCGCAACCTTGCGCTGTTCGACCTGGACCATACGCTGCTGCCGCTCGACAGCGATCAGGCGTGGGCCCACTTCATCGCCGGATTGGGCATAGAAGGCGCTGCGCAGCACGCGGAAGAGATCGACGATTACTACCGGCAGTACGTGGCCGGTACGCTCGATATGACCGCCTATCTGAACTACACATTGGCGCCGCTGGCTCGCCACTCGCGTGAGCAGCTCGACGCGTGGCATGCGCAGTTCATGGAGGCGGTGATTGCGCCGGCCATCCTGCCGGCCGCGCGGGAACTCGTGCAACGTCATATCGAAGCCGGCGACCTGTGCTGCATCGTCACAGCCACCAACGTGTTCATTACGAAGCCGATCGGCAAGGCACTCGGCTTCGAACATCTACTGGGCATCGATCTCGGCACCGAGGGCGGCGATCCTTTGGCGCGCTTTACCGGACACGCCGTCGGCGTGCCAACCTTCCGCGAAGGCAAGATCACCCGTACCGAGAACTGGCTGGCTTCGCTCGGACATCGCCTGCAAGATTTTCCGCAGAGCTGGTTCTATAGTGACTCGATCAACGACGTGCCTTTGCTCGAGCGCGTCACCCATCCGGTCGCGGCCAATCCCGACCCGCGTCTGCGCGCCATTGCCACGGAGCGCGGCTGGCCGGTGATCGAATTGTTTGCTTGAGGCCAGGCTGGCTACACGCGCCCCTTCCACGGTACCAGCCGCCGTTCAAGCGCACGCATGCCGAGATCGAATAACCACGCGATCAGTCCGATCAGCACAATGCCCATCACCACCACATCGGTGCGCAAAAAGCTCGATGCGTTGAGGACCATCTGACCGAGACCAGCGGTCGCCGCGACCATCTCGGCGGCGACCAGCGTGGTCCAGCCGAAGCCGATCGCAATTCGCAAGCCGGTCAGGATCTCAGGCAACGCCGCCGGCAGGACCACATAGCGCACGATCTGCACGAAGCGGCCACCGAGCGAGTACGCCGCATGAATCTGCTCGACCGTCGCGCTGCGCACACCGGCGCGCGCCGCCATCGCAATCGGCGCGAAACAGGCGAGGTAGATCACAACGATCTTCGCCGTCTCGTCGATACCGAACCAGATCACCACCAGCGGCAAATACGCAAGCGGTGGCAACGGCCGGTAGAACTCCAGCGGCGGATCGAGCAAACCGCGCGCAACCCGGCTCACGCCCATCAAGATCCCGACCGGTACCGCCGTGATCGCGGCCAGCGCGAACGCGCCGAATACGCGCAGCGCACTCCATGCGAGATGCTCGGAGAGCGGCAAGCCGCCTTGAATACGTCCGTGCCAGGCGTCCTGAAACGCGGCCCAAACGGCCTCGGGCGTCGGCAGGAATAGCGGAGGCAGCCAATGCAGATGCGTGGCGAGCCACCATAGCGCTGCGAGCGTCGTTACCGAGACCGCGCTCAGCGCCGCAGTCGGCCCTTCGCCCGGCAAGCGCCAGCCGCGTACCGGCCGCGCCTTGCGTCCGGGCGGTTCGCTGGCCTGGGTCAGTGGCACGTTGCCCAAAGATCCACGCGAAGCCGTCACAACACCACCTCTTCCTGATTCCGCTCATTCCGTTCGTGCAGACGGCGCACCAACCGTTCGCGCCAGTCGATGAATTCCGGCGACGACTTGATCGCGCGTGCGTCGCGGGTCTCGAGAAAGCGCTGTGCGAATGGCAGGTCGTAGCTCTCTGCGATACGGCCGGGCCCCGGCGTCATCACGACGAGGCGAGTCGCCAGAAACAGCGCTTCCTCCACGCTATGTGTAATGAAGAACACCGTCTTGCGGGTGCGGCCCCATACGTCCAGCACAAGCTCCTGCATCGACTCGCGCGTCATCGCGTCGAGCGCACCCATCGGCTCGTCCATCAGCAGCACTTGCGGATCGCTTGCCAGCGCGCGTGCAATACCCACGCGCTGCTGCATGCCGCCGGACAGCGCGTAGACCCGCGAACGCGCATGCTTCTCGAGCCCAACCAGCGCGAGCATCTCCAGCGCGATGCGCTCACGCTGCGCCTTCGGTACACGCTGAAAACGCAAGCCGAGGGCGACGTTGTCGAGCACGTCGAGCCAGGGCATCAGCGCGTACTTCTGGAACACGACGCCGCGGTCCGCGCCCGGCCCAAGCACGGG
Organism: Paraburkholderia domus; assembly: GCF_905220705.1. GTDB lineage: Bacteria > Pseudomonadota > Gammaproteobacteria > Burkholderiales > Burkholderiaceae > Paraburkholderia > Paraburkholderia domus. Next base: position 57,446 of record NZ_CAJNAT010000010.1, on the reverse strand, counting down.
CTCGCCGTTCAAACGCACCTCGCCCCCGGTCGGTTGAATGAAACCGGCGATGCAGTTCAGCAAGGTCGTCTTGCCGCAACCGGATGCACCCAGCGCAACGACGAACTCGCCCGGTTCGATGCGCAGATCGACGTCGGCGAGCGCGACGTGCGGCGCCGCGCCGCGTGCGCCTTCGTAGGCGACGTGCAGCCGCCGGATCTCAAGACTGCTCATCGCCGTGCCTCATCATGCCGATGGATAACCATGCTCAACCGTTAATGCGCCGCGCGCTGCACGAACTGAGGATCGACGCCGGTCGAGTAGTCGGCCAACACATTCTGAATCGTGCCCTGCGTCTTCAGGAATGCAGCAGTCGCGGCCAGCGATTTAGCCGCGCCAGATTGCGCACCGCCGCCAAGCCATGCAGTCGATGCCTGCTGGGCCGGTGTCGGGAACGCATACAGCGCGAGGCTCGCCGGCACTTCCTGAGCGGTGGCGCCGGACTCTTTCGCAACCGCCTCGACCTGCGGCGACGTCGCGGTCCATGCCGACGTGTGATCGCGGTAGCTCGCATCGGTCGCGGCCAGCACCTTCACGAAGCGCGCGACGAACTCGGCATTCTGACTAGCGAACTTGCGGTCGACAACGAAGCCGTCGAACGTCGCCTTGCCGGTTTGCTGCGCAACCTGACCCGATGTGATCAGCACTTTGCCGTTCTTCTTCACCTTCGCCAGCACCGGGTCCCAGATGTAAGTCGCGTCGATGTCGCCGCGCTCCCACGCCGCCGCGACTTCAGGCGGGCGCAGATTGACGATCTTCACATCGGACGGATTCACGCCGGCGTTCTGCAAGGCAACCAGCGTATGAAAGTGCGAGGTCGAAACGAACGGGACGCCAATCTTCTTGCCCTTCAGACCGGCGACACTGGTGATGTTCGAGCCGTCGCGCGCGACCAGCGCTTCAGCGTCGTTGATGTTGTCCAGAATCCAGAACAGCGAAATATCGACGCCTTGCGATAGCCCGGCTGCAATCGGGCTCGACCCTGCTTCGCCGAGTTGCACTGAGCCGGAAGCCAGCGCGCGGATCACGTCCGCGCCGCTGCCGAGCTTGCGATAAGTGACCTTGTAGCCGGTGGCTTTTTCGACTTCGCCGGTCGCCTGCGCATAGCGCCACGGCACGACCATGTCCTGATATGCGATCACGACTTCTTTGGTGTCGGCGTGTGCAACGGAAGAAAGCGGCGCGGACAGCGCGAGCAGTGTAGCGAACGCGGCGAGCGGACGAAGGAAGCGGTTCATCGAGAAGCCCCTTTGGTGGGTATTGTCTGGGAGGCTTTCGACTATAGGGAGTTTATCCGGCGGCGGTTCTAATTAATCCACGATTGCTAATGACGCTGTTCGAGCATTGCTTTTCACGTTGAGTTGGATCGGCACGACTGTTGCGATGGGCGGTGAGTGGCTTCTAGCGAATGATTATGGATTGGGGTGCCTTAGCGCAAGCTGGCCGTTCGGCGGATTGACCGAGCATTGAGCGCAGCGGGATGATCTCTGCATTGCCCACACTTCAGTATTCCTATGATCGTTCTACTTAGCCGCTTGAGTTGGTTGTTTTTTAGTGTCGGCGTACCGGTGTTCGCGCCGATCGCCCTGCTGCCCTTGTTGAGCTTTTCGCGATTCTATCGGCACGCGTCGAAAGGCATTGCAACAAAGGCCATTCGGGACGGACAGTTACTATGGGTCGTCATTTCGATGTGCGCCAGCGCTTGCTATGAGATCGGTTGCGCGTTGAGCGAAGCGTCGACAAACAGCATGCTTGCTTTCATGTTGGCAGGACTACTCTGGCACGTGCTGCTTATCGTTGCAGCGTCCATACTCGTGTCGTTCGCCGCAGCCGATGCGGCATCCCGCCAGGTATATGACGCCAGCGAGATAACCCGTGACCGAGGACTGATATGGCTTTCACTGTTGATGACGGCAATCGTTTCGACCTCTTTCTCCATATCTCATTATTCGTTAACCTAAATAATTTTCAACCGCTGAGCTATACTTTTCACCGTGCCTCACAGGGAGAACCCACATGCCCAATCTGATCGACTATGTCATCGAGAACCGCGCATTTCGCGAGCGCTTTATCTTCTTCATGTACCCCTTCACGATCATCGGTGGAACGCTCGCCTCGATTTGCATGCTGCTCGCACGGCATTACAGGTAACTCGCGCGGGTAGACCGCCAATGCATGACTCGGGCGGCAAAAACCCGCGTGCCAAAAAGAACAAAGCCCGCAACAAGTGCGGGCTTTGTTCTTCAGACAACGACTCCGTCTAAACCAGTCAAACCACCCCTGCTCCATGCGCCTGCAAGTCAGCGTGGTAGCTCGAGCGAACCATCGCGCCCACCGCGGCGTGCGTGAAGCCCATCTTGTACGCTTCTTCTTCGTACATCTTGAACGTGTCCGGATGCACGTATGAGCGCACCGGCAGATGGTGTTCCGACGGTTGCAGATACTGGCCGATCGTCAGCATGTCCACATTGTGTTCGCGCAGATCGCGCATCACCTGCAGGATTTCTTCTTCGGTTTCACCGAGGCCGACCATCAGGCCTGACTTGGTCGCGACGTCTGGATGCAGCGCCTTGAAGTCCTTCAGCAGCTTCAGCGAATGCGCGTAGTCCGAACCCGGGCGCGCTTCCTTGTACAGACGCGGTACCGTTTCGAGGTTGTGGTTCATCACATCGGGCGGTGCGGCGTTCAAAATGCCGATCGCGCGATCCAGACGGCCGCGGAAGTCCGGCGTCAGAATTTCAATGCGTGTTTCCGGCGACAATTCGCGCGTCTGACGGATACATTCCACAAAGTGAGCCGCGCCGCCGTCGCGCAAATCGTCACGGTCGACGCTCGTGATCACCACGTACTTCAGCTTCAGCGCGGCGATGGTGCGTGCCAGATTGCCCGGCTCATCCACGTCGAGCGGATCGGGGCGGCCGTGGCCGACGTCGCAGAACGGGCAACGGCGCGTGCACTTGTCGCCCATGATCATGAACGTCGCGGTGCCCTTGCCGAAGCATTCGCCGATGTTCGGACAGCTCGCTTCCTCGCACACCGTGTGCAGGTTGTGCTCACGCAGAATCTGCTTGATTTCGTAGAAGCGCGAATTGCCGGTGGCCGCTTTGACGCGGATCCAGTCCGGCTTTTTCAGCTTTTCGATCGGGACGATCTTGATCGGAATACGGGCGGTCTTGGCTTGCGCCTTCTGCTTCGCGGTGGCGTCGTAGGCAGCGGCGGAAGCCGGCACGGCATCGGGTGCGGGAGAAGCTGCGAGGTTCGCGGTAACGTCAGTCATTCGTTCGGTCCAGTCAGGTGGTGAGAGCACCGGCCTGCGGTTGGGCGACGGCCGCGGGACTGCCGTCGAGGTTTGCGGTGAGGCGTGCTGCAAAGGTACGGGCCACGTCGTCCCAGCCGGCGGCAACGCCCAGCGTTGCCATATCGACCGTTTCGAGCCCCGCGTAGCCACACGGATTGATGGCCAGAAACGGCTTCAAATCCATGTTCACATTCAGGCTCACGCCGTGATAGCTGCAGCCGTTGCGGATTTTCAGACCCAGCGCGGCGATCTTGGCGCCGGCGTGCAGCCCGGCGTCCGGCCCGGGCGCCACGTAGATACCGGGGGCGCCCGCCTTGCGTTCTCCGGCGAGATTATACGCCGCGAGGGTGTCGATCACGGCCTGCTCGATCCGCGTGACCATCTCGCGCACCATCAGCTTGCGTCGGCGCAGGTCCAGCAGCAGGTAGGCAACCACCTGTCCGGGCCCGTGATACGTGATCTGCCCGCCCCGGTCGACCTTGACAAGCGGAATGCCGCTATCGGCGGCCAATAGATGCGCCGGGTCGCCGGCCTGGCCGAGCGTAAAGACGGGAGGGTGTTCGACCAGCCAGATTTCGTCGGGTGTATCGGCAGTGCGCGCGTCGGTAAACGCGCGCATCGCGTCGAAACTGGCTTCGTAAGGTTCGCTGCCAAGCCAGCGCAGCGTAAGCGGCGCCGTGGCGGGCAAGGGAGACGGGGAAACCGGGGTGGTACACATGATCCCGGCAGTTTACCGAAATATGGGAATCTCCGCCGGACGCGCCGGTATTGGCTAGCGTCGCGTTGCAGGTTCGTTTCCCACCCGCGCGCCGCCCAGTTGCAGTGGCGGTCCGTGATCGCGTCACGGCACCGCCCGCGCTCACACCGTGCGCCAACCTCCACGCATGCGGGCCGCCAGCCGTTCGCCGACCCGCGCGAGCCAGTTCAGCGCACGTTCATCGCAACGCGTCGGCACCGAAAACGCGACTTTCGCATGCGTGCTGCCCTCGGCGCTCAACCACAACCGTTCACCGCGCCGCAGCCGCAGCGTGTGGCCGGGCTGCAGCCAGTAGTCTTCCGTGTCGTCGCTGCGCGTGACCCACACCGCGCCGCCGTGCACGACCAGCTTGGTGCTGCGTGCCACCTTCATAGGAATGGTTTCGCCGTTGCGGATTTCAAACCCGATGCTAGAGGAAATTTCTCGCATGATGCCCTCGCCAAAGTTCGTTTCATGGCTACAATCGTAGGTGTAGCAAGGGTTTACGCAAAACGATCTATTTTCACCTCTATGTGAGAAATATTGCGATGGACCTCCGGCAACTCCCTCCGCTGAATGCCATCAAAGCATTCGAAGCCGCTGCCCGCCACGAGAGCTTCTCGCGCGCCGCCGACGAACTGTTCGTCACGCACGGCGCTGTCAGTCACCAGATCCGCGCGCTTGAGGCGGAGTTGGGCATCACACTGTTCGCCCGCGACGGCAAGCGTGTCCGGCTCACGGACACGGGCCGCCGCTATGCCACGCGCGTGCGCAGCGCGCTGACGGCGCTTGTCGACGCCACTCGCGAAATCCGCGCCGGCGACCGCGAGCGGCGCCTTGTCGTGTCCATGCTGTCATCGTTTGCGGCGCGCTGGGTGACGCCGCGCATCGGCAGCTTTATCGAGGCGCATCCCCAGTGGGACCTCGAACTGCTGTCCACTAACGCGCTCACGGACTTCGCGCGCGACGATGTCGACGTGGCAATCCGCTTCGGCTACGGCAAATATTCGGGGCTGCACGCGGAGTTGCTGCTGGAGGAAATCTTCTTTCCGGCCTGTGCGCCGAATTTCAACGGCGGCAAGCTGCCGCAAACGCCGGCCGATCTGGCCAAAGTCCCGCTGCTGCGCTCGGACGACGAACTCTGGCGCCCGTGGTTCGACGCCGCGGGGCTCGCCGACTGGCCAGAGCCGAAGCGTGGCGTGTTGTATCAGGATTCGTCGAATCTGCTGCAGGCGGCCATCGACGGTCAGGGGATCGCGCTCACACGCCGCTCGCTGGCGATGCATGAGATCGCAGCAGGCCGCCTGGTGCGGCTGTTCGATGTGGATGGACCGAGCCCGTGGCAGTACTACTTCATCTGCCAGCCGCAGATGCTCGAAACCGCGCGAGTCAAGGCGTTCCGCGATTGGGTATTCGAAGAAGTGGGACGGTTCAAACAGCTTTTCGAGCGGGCTTGCGAGATAGGGCCCGCGGCAAGCGCCGATCTAACGGCGGACGCATTGCGCGTCACGCCGTAAAACGAGGCATCAGTGGCACGGCCTGCAGTGCGGGCGCCAAAGTCAAAGTCGGCGCCTGCTCGGACAGTGTGCTAAAGCACCACTTTCACCATCGGATGGCCGGTGAGCGCGCGGTAGATATCGTCGAGCTGCGCCTGGCTCGTCGCGCGCACGGTCACCGTCAAACCGGTGTAATTGCCACCACTGGATGGTCGCGTTTCGACGCGCTCGGGATCGACTTCGTTATCGAACTGCCGAACTACCGTGACCATCGTCTCGGCGAACTCGGGATGCGACTTGCCCATGATCTTGATGGGAAAGTCGCACGGAAATTCAAGCAATGACTCTTTCGCGGGATTCACTTTCTACTCCTTGCTGCGCTTCGTGCGCTTCTTGCGCTTCCTTGGCCTTGGCACGCTGATAGGCAGCGTACAACGCTGCAAACACCGCGCCCGGCTTGCCGTCACCAACCGGCTGATCATCGAGTTGGGTAACCGGCAGCACTTCCTTGGTGGCGGAGCTGACGATAATCTCGTCGGCTGCCCGCAACTCGGCTTCGGCGATCTCGCGCGCTTCGAAGCGGATGGCGCATTCGCCCGTCAGCTCCTCGATCAGCCCGTAGCGAATCCCTTCGAGAATCTTGTGGCTGCGCGGCGGCGCATACATCACGCCGTCCTTCACCATCCAGACATTCGAAGACGAACCCTCGGTCAGCATGCCGTCGCGAAACTGGATCGTCTCGAACGCGTCGTTTTCGGCCGCGTACTGCGCCATCAGAACGTTGCCGAGCAGCGACACCGATTTGATGTCGCAATTCAGCCAGCGACGGTCTTCAGCGGTGACGCAGCGCACGCCCTGCGCGCGTTGCGCTGCGCCCGGCAGGTTCAGCGGCGTGACCATCACGAACACGGTCGGCTGGATGCCTGCCGGGAACGCGTGACCGCGCTTTGCGACGCCCCGTGTGATCTGAACGTAGGCAATCGCGTCCTGATCGGCGCGCAGGCCTGCATCCGCCTCATTGGCCGCGACCACGCGGTCGATCAGCTCGCGCCAGCCGGCGGCGTCGAACGGATTGACGATGCCGATCTTGTCCAGCGAACGCGCGAGGCGCGCCAGATGATGCCTGAAGCGAAACGCCGTCCGGCCGCCCGCGTGGGGATACAGCGGCGCGACTTCGTAAATGCCGTCGCCGAAAATAAAGCCGCGGTCGAGAACCGGCACGCGCGCTTCGGACAAGGGCACCAGCTCGCCGTTCAGATAAACGATCGGGTCGAGCGAAACATCGGAAACAGCGGTCATCGCAATCGGACTCTTACTTCTTCTTGTTGAACATCAGCATCAGCGAATCCCACACGCGGCCGACCACGCCGGCTTGCGGTACAGCCTGCAGCGCGACGATCGGGAATTGCGCCAGCACCTTGCCGTCGGCGACCAGCTTCGCCGTGCCGACCTGCTGACCGTTCGCGATCGGTGCGATCAGCGGATCGATCTGCTCGATCTGCGGCTTCGCTTTGTCGCCCATGCCCTTCGGCAAGGTGATGTACTGATCGCCCTTCACGCCGATCTGCACGGTGTCCTGCGCACCCTTGTAGACGCGCGGCGTGCCGACCACCTGGTTCGCCTTGTACAGCCGCACCGTGTCATACGCGGTGTAGCCGTAGTTCAGCATCTTCAGTGCGTCCTGCACGCGGTCGTGTTCCTTGGTCTCGCCCATCATCACCGCGACGAGACGGCGCGAGCCGTCGGTCGTGCCCGGCAGCGAACGCTTCGCGCTGGCGATCAGGCAATAGCCGGCGGCTTGCGTGTGACCAGTCTTCAGGCCGTCCACCGTCGGATCGATCCACAGCAGGCGGTTGCGGTTCGGCTGCTTGATCTTGTTGTACGTGAATTCCTTGACCGAGAAGATGTTGTAGTAGTCGGGGAAGTCACGGATCAGACGCGCCGACAGAATCGCGAGGTCGCCCGCCGTGGTGTAGTGCTGCGGGTCGGGCATACCGTTCACGTCAGCAAAATGCGTGTGCGTCATGCCGAGTTTCTGCGCTTCGGCGTTCATCATGTTGACGAACTGCGACTCGCTGCCGCCGACCAGTTCGGCCAGCGCGATCGCCGCGTCGTTACCGGACTGGATGATCATGCCGTACACCAGATCGTGCACGGTCACCGGCTTGTTCGCCTCGATGAACATGCGCGATTCGTCGGTTTTGACGCGGCGCACCGCTTCGCTCGGCTCAATCGTCTGGTCCATCGTGATCTTCTTCGTCTGCAGTGCTTCGAAGACGAGGTACGCGGTCATCAGCTTGGTCAGCGAGGCCGGCTCGGCGCGTTCGTCGGCATTGCCCGATGCGAGCACCTGATTGCTGGTGGCGTCGACGAGCACCCACGAGCGCGCGTTCACCGCGGGCGGCGGCACCTGCGCGAACGCCGTGCTTGCAACAAGCGTGGCCGGCAGCACGATGCCGAGGGTTACGGCACGGCTAAGCGTAGGGGGAACGAAAGAAGAAACTGAAGGGAATGACGTGCGGCCGGAGGTGGAGAAACGCATAGGGTCGATTCGTGCGGAAAAATACTTCGCGCGCAGGGCGCACAGTTTGGAGGAGCCGGTCGGCGGGCGTCATGCCGTAAAAACGGCGCGGCGCCCATTGGACTTCCGGCGACGCGATCGGTTCGCGCAGCACGCCTCGCATCCGGCACCGCTGCGCGCGAGAGAGAAGCTACGCGTCGCGCGAACTGCCGGGTGGGCAATGCTGCGCCCAAAAAAGAGCGCTCATTATACGCGCGCTATCCTGGTATCTTTGACCAAAGGGCGGCGATTAATTTGCGTTTTCACGCACCTGTACCCCGGAAAACACGCGCGGCAGGCTAATCAACGCCATGCGTCGACGATGATCCGCTTGAGGACGTGCAGCTTGCGATGCAGAAAATGTTCTGCCCCCGGAATCACCACGACCGGCAATTCCTGCGGCCGCGCCCAGTCGTAAACCGACTGAATGGGAACGGTCTCGTCAGTTTCGCCGTGAATCACGAGCGTGTTTTCCGGCACGGGTGCGACTTCCCAACGGCTCGCCGCGGTGCCGACGAACACGATCCGTTCGATCGCCTGACCTTCTTCGCGCAACTTCGCTGCCACGTGCGACAGCACAAAGGTGCCGAATGAAAAACCCGCCAGCACCAGAGGCAGATCGCCCCGCCCCGCTTGCGCGCGCATGTGATCGAGCACGGCGCGCAGATCATCGCGCTCGCCGATACCGGCGTCATGTTCGCCTTGCGTCTCGCCGACACCCCGAAAATTCGAGCGGTACGTCACATAGTTCAACTGCACAAGTGTGCGCGCGAGCGTCTGCGCGACCTTGTTGTCCATCGTGCCGCCGAACAGCGGGTGCGGATGCGCGACCAGCGCGATGCCGCGCGGCGCGGCGCCGTTCTCGCGCATTTCGTCGGGCAGATCCAGCGCGACCTCGATTTTGCCGACCGGGCCGTCGATCAAATACTTCTTCGTATGGATGTTCATGGCGAGACTTATTGATCGATTTTCAGACGCTCGACGATCTTGCCGTTCACGAGGTGCGAATCGACGATTTCATCGATGTCGCTCTCGTCGACGTACGTGTACCAGACGCCTTCCGGATACACGACGAGCGCCGGGCCCAGTTCGCAGCGCTCCAGGCAGCCTGCCTTGTTGATCCGCACCTGGCCGGGGCCGGCGAGGCCGAGTTGCTTCACGCGTTTTTTCGCGTGCTCCTGCATCGCCTGCGCGTTGCAATTCGCGCAGCTCGGACGCTCCGCGCCGGGGTCGCGCTGGTTGAGACAGAAGAAGACGTGGTACTTGTAGAAGGAGTCCATGATGTCCGGGGGCGAGACTGTAAGAGTAGGAATGGCGCTGGAAGCGCTGCGGCGCGCCTGTTGTGCGAACGATTATAGCGAGCGGGACTGGCGGTCGCTGAGCGGTGGACGGACGGCGACTCGCGGGCGGGCGGGATCTGCACCACGTTGCGTGCGCCCTGCCCGACATAGCGCGACTTCTTCGGCGGCACGCATGCGCCGCCCCTGCTTCATGCGTGCTTCACGCGCCGCTTGAGCCACACCTGTTCGACGCGATAGGCGAGCCACACCAGCGCCGCGTACGGCCAGATCCATGCGATCCAGTGCGCGAGGCCGTTAAAGTGCAGATACCGCCCCTGGCGCCAGTCGGCCAGCACGGCATCGAAATACGGATTCACAGGCAGCAGATTGACGAACACCAGCGCGACCGTGAGCGCACAGGCCGCGAGCGCCGCACGCGACCTGCGCCGCAGCCGCAGTGCCAACAGTGCCGCGACGGTGCCGCACACGAGCCCCGTCAGCGCGCCAGGCGTCGCCCAGTCGAACGCAAGACCGGATTGCGATTGCAGAAAGGTGGCGCCCGCCTTGACGCACAAGGTCGTGACGATAAACGCGATCAATAGCCGCATGAGCGGCGCATGGCGGCGCACCGGCAGCGAGGCCAGCGCGAGCGCGGCGAACAGATTGAGCGTGGTGATGACGGTTTCCCAGGCGTCGTCCGGCAGCCAGGCGGCAACCAGCGCCGGCCACGCACCGACGTGCCAGGCGGGCGGCGTCCATGCGAGCAGCGCATCTTGCGTCGTCGAATCGAAACTCAGCCACAGCGCGCGCGGCCAGTTACCCAGACCGAAGAGACGTGGCGCCGGGTACATGGTGGCGAACGGCCACAAGGCGACAAGACACGCGAGCGCAGCCGTGTCGCGCTCGAACCACAAGAGTCGCAAACGCCGCAATAAACCGCGGTCGAGCAACGCGCCGGTGGCCGGCGATATGATCGCCGCGCCGAGCAGCGCGCCGAGCGCATTAGCGGCCAGATCGAGGTTGGAGGCAACGCGCGTCGGCAGATAGGTTTGCACCGCTTCCATCACGCCCGACAGCAACCCGCCGAGCACGAAAGCCAACGCGACCGCGAGCGCACCGCGCCAGCGCGGATACACCGCGAGCACCACCAGCGCGCCGAACGGCATATAACCGAGCACGTTAGTGACGACGTCGAACGCCGTCAGGTACCGCGGCATGGGATCGGACAGATAGGCAAACGGAGCGAGGCCGAGCGAACGCCAGCCGGAAAACGGATACCACGAACCGTAGACAATCAGCGCCGCATATAGCCCCAGCGCCTGCCGGGCAAGCGCCGAAGGACGGCGCTGCCAGGGTTTGACGCTCATGCAGCGCTCCGTTGCGTGCGCTGCCAGGCGGTCATTGCGCGGCGACCAGCGCCTGCACGCCGAGCCACGCGCTGATCTGCGAGACGAGGTCGTCGCTGGCTGCAGCGAGCGCCTGGGCACCGCCGGCGGCGTCTGCGGAACTGGACGGCGCGCGCGCGATGAACGTGCGCTGACCGATTACCTTGCCGCTTTGCGTCAGCGTGGCGCGCGCGGTGACCGCAGCGTGGCTTTCCGACTGGCTATCGAAGACCTGTTCGAACTCGCTCAGATCGACCTTCAGCACTGGGGCCCGCACGCCATCAGCGCCAGTCAGCACGGTGCCCCGCGAACTCAGCGCGCTTCGCAGCCGCTGCGTGAGCAACTGCGACGGCGCCATGGTCCAGTGACTATTCGCGTATGACGCCGTCTGCTGCGCATCGGCGTAGCTGAGGCGGTAAATCAGCTTATCGGACTCGAGCGTGTCGGGCGCGCTGACATCGAGCACCTTCACCGCCGGCTGCGTGCCGGCCGAAGCCGCCGGATTCGGCGGCCCGAGGTCGTAGCGGATATCCGAGATCGCCGCGGGGTTGCCTGCGCATCCCGCAGCCAGCACGCCGAACGCGAGCAGCATCGCCAGCGCGGCGCTCGAGGACAACAATCGGTGAATCGAGCGTGACATAACCATGTTCCTTCTTCAAAACCTTCAAATCATTTCATTTAGCGGCTTGCGCAGCGGTGCGGGCGGCGGGCCACATGAAGCCAGCCTCGCCGGGGCCTGGCGCCGCACTCGGCGCACCGAACAGCACGCTGCGCGGATTGGTGCTGAATGTGTCGGCAGCGCGGTCCACCGAACGGGCCGCTGAGCGCACGTCTTCGGCGAGCGAATTGACACGCGGCAGCGTGTCGTAACCGACGCGCGCCGACAATTCCTGGATCGAACTGTCCATCGACACCAGCGCGTCACCCGCTTGCTGCGCCGCCGTCCCGACCTTGTTGAGGTTGGTCTCGAACGGCCCGTCCGGGCGGTTCAGACTGGTGATCAACTGATTGGTCGAGGCCAGCGTGCGATCCAGTTGGTTGATGGTGGCGGGCAGCTTGCCGGTAACCGGCGCCATCTGCTGGGTCAGCGTGGCGACGCCGTCAGCAGCCTTCTGAATGCTCGCAGCCGTACCGTGCAACTGGCTGACCATTTCCGGCGACAACAGATTGTCGACGTCGTCAGTGACTTTTTCGAGTTTGCGCAGCAAAACTTCGCCGCGCTGCTGCAACTGATCGAGCAAGCCCGGACGCATCGGCAATTGCGCCACCTCTTTCGGCGACGACGCGAGCGGCGTCGGATCGCGCCCATTGTCATCCAGCTGGATGAAGGCGATACCCGTCACGCCCTGGAACCCGAGGCTGCCGAACGTGGAGTGCGTAATCGGCGCGTGCGTGTCGACGAGGATACGGATCAGAATCTGTCCGGGATGATCCCGATCGAATTTGATCGACTGCACCTTGCCGACGTCGAGCCCGCGATAGCGCACCGCCGCGTCGGTATAGAGCCCCGTGACATTGGTGCGCGCAATCAGATCGTATGGCACCCGTACGGAACGGTCGACGTTGAACAAAAAAGCCGCCACTGCGATTGCAGCCAGCAAGGCCACCGTGAAGAGCCCTGCCCAGAAGGCATGTGATTTATTTTCCATTGTCAGGTTCCCTGGTTCACAGCGGCAATTCGGACGATGCCGATTCGAGGGCCGCACGCGGCAGTTTCGCGCGGCGCTCCGGCGGCAGCGCCTGCAGCGCGCGACGCCCGCGCAGGCCGAGGAAATATTCGCGGATAAACGGATGATCGACGCCCGCCGCCTCTTCAACCGGCGCGGCGACCAGCACCTTGCGATCCGCCAGCACGGCGACGCGGGTGGACAGCGCGATCATCGTGTCGAGATCGTGCGTGACCATCACCACCGTCAGACCGAGCGCGCGATGCAGCGCGGAGATCAGTTCGACGAATTCGTCGGACGCCTGCGGATCGAGGCCGGCAGTCGGTTCATCGAGAAACAGCAGTTCGGGCTCGAGTGCAATGGCACGCGCGATACCCACCCGCTTGATCATCCCGCCGGAGAGCGCGGACGGCATCTTCGACGCATGCTTGCACGGCAGGCCAACCATCTCGAGCTTGAGCATCACGATGTCGCGCAGCAGGTCTTCGGGCACCTTGCCGAGTTCGCGCAACGGCTGCGCGATGTTGTCGAACACCGAGAGCGACGAGAACAGCGCGCCGCGTTGAAACAGCATTCCGGAGCGGCTGCGCATGAGTAGCGCGGTATCCGGCGAAATGGTGGCAATGTCCTCACCAAACAGCTTGATGGTTCCCGACGACGGGCGCTCCAGGCCGAGAATCTGCCGCACCAGCGTGGTCTTGCCCGAGCCCGACCCACCGACGATCGAGACAATCTCGCCGCGCCGCACGTCGAAGTTCAGATGCTGGTGCACGATGTTACGGCCGTAGCGCTTGGTGATGTCGATCACCTCGATCACCGGCTCCGCAATCTCGGGCACCGGTTGGCCGCGTACGGCCTGAGTGAGTGGCGCGATCATCCTAGCCCCACGTTCTGGAAGAGGATCGCGAACACCGCGTCCGCGAGAATCACGATGGTGATCGAGGTCACCACCGAGGTCGTCGTGCCTTCGCCGAGACTCTGCGAATTGGCCTTGATACGGAAGCCGAAGTGACAGCCGACAATCGCGATCAGCATGCCGAACGCGACGCCCTTGCCGAGACCGATCCACAGATTCGCGACCGGCACGACGCTGGGCAATGCGCGCGCGAAGTAGCTCATGTCGATGCCGAGCACGATCTTCGCGGCGAGCGCGCCGCCCGTCAACGCGATGATGTTGGTCCACATCACGAGGAGCGGCATGGCCACGCCGAGCGCGACCACGCGTGGCAGGATCAGCCGCAGGCCGTGCGGGATGCCCATCACGCGCATGGCATCGAGTTCTTCGGTGACGCGCATCACGCCGATCTGCGCGGTAATCGCCGAGCCCGAACGGCCCGCCACCAGAATCGCCGACAGCACCGGCCCCAGTTCGCGAATCACCGACAGCCCAAGAATATTGACGATGTACTGATTCGCGCCAAAAAGCCGCAGTTGCTGTGCAGACAGGTAACTCAGCACGATGCCGATCAGGAACGCAACCAGCGCGGTGATCGGCAACGCCTTGGTGCCGGCGTTATAGATGTTCGCGGAGATTTCGGTCCATGGCGTGATTTTCGGTTTGCGCAGGATCGCGAGGAGATCGAGTACGACCTGCCCGAGCATGCCGAATCCGCCGTACAGATGCTCGAAGAACGAGAAGATCGCGAGGCCCAGTCGGGTGAACGGGTCGAACTTGACCACCGGCTCGGCCTTTTCTCGCACCGTGTCGAGCAGCGCGATGCGCTCGAAAATGTCGCGTTGCGTGTCGGTGAGCGTGGTGTCCGAGGGCATCTTGTGACCCCAGACGCGCCACAGCGCCTGGCCGCCCACGTGGTCCATCCGGTCAATACGCGACAGATCCCATTGGCGGATGCCTTCAGCGCCGACCAGCGAGTGCAACGAAGGGATCACATGGCCGGTGGCCTTGTCGCGCGCGAGCGCGAGCGCCGTCCACTGGCCCGAAAGCCGGACGATCTTGCCTTGGCTGCCTGCCGCGACTTCAAGGCCGGGCGGAGTGTCGTAGTTCAAGGATCGCTGCAATCTGGTTATCGGATTAGGGGCCATTGTAACGAAGGTGCGGCGGATGAACTGTGCTCGCGGGCCCGCAGCGTTCGCTGTCGCTACAATATGAGACATGAACGCTTCCAAGACCCCACCCCAAGCCGCCGCGGCTTCCGACTGGCGCATCGACCGCGAACGCGCCGTCGCCCTGTTCGGCCCGCACGCGCATGACTGGCCGATCGAGATCGTCGAGGAAACCGGCTCGACCAACGCCGATCTGATGACGCGCGTCAAAGCATTGCCGCGTAAAGCCAACGCGCTGCCGCGGCCGATCGTGCGGGTCGCTTATCTGCAAACTGCGGGCCGCGGCCGCCGCGGCCGTCCGTGGTATGCGGAGCCGGGCAATGCGCTGCTGTTTTCGGTGGCGTGCGTGCTGCCGCGCCCGCTCGAGGGGCTGGCGGGTTTGAGTCTCGCGGTGGGCGTGGCGCTGGTCGACGGGCTGCGCTCGTTGCCGGTCGCGGGCCCTGGACAAATCGCACTGAAGTGGCCCAACGACGTCCTGCTCGAAGGCGACAAGCTTGCAGGCATCCTGATCGAAACCGCGTGGAGCACGGATGACGCGAGCGCCGTGGTGATCGGTATCGGCACCAATGTGAAGGGCGCGGACGAGCTCGCCGCCAAGGTCGGCGCGCTGAACGCGGACGTGCCCGCGCAAGCACGCGGCACCGTGCCGACCGCGCTGCAGCGCGCCCTGCCGAATGCGAACCTCACCGATACGCTGGCGGCGGAACTGAACGCGCTCGAACCCGCGCTGCAGCGCTTCGGCGCTGAAGGCTTCGCGCCGTTCCAGGCGCGCTGGAACGCCGTGCACGCCTACGCAGGCCGCGAAGTCGTGCTGTTGGAGCAAGGTGAAGAGTTGGCGCGCGGCGTAGCGGCGGGCGTCGACGAACGCGGGCAACTGCTGCTCAACACGGCTGCAGGGCGTCTGACCGTCGCAACGGGTGACGTTTCGCTGCGTCTGGCCGACGGTGCTGCATGACGAGCGGCGCGCCTTATCTGTTGATCGACGCGGGCAATAGCCGCATAAAGTGGGCGCTGGTACGGCGAGACGGCACGCAAATCGCGGCCGGCGCGCTCGCGCATGGCGGCGCTGACGAGCCAGACTGGTCGAAAATGCCGGCGCCGGGTGGTGCATGGTTATCAAACGTCGCAGGCGAAAATGTCGCGGCACGCATTGCCGCACTACTCGACGCCCACTGGCCGCAACTGCCACGCACGACGATCCGCGCCTGCGCGCAGCAATGCGGCGTGACCAATAGCTACACGACACCGCATGCACTCGGCAGCGATCGCTGGGCTGGCCTGATTGGCGCGCACGCGGCGTTTCCTGGCGAGAATCTGCTCATTGCTACATTTGGCACGGCAACCACGCTTGAAGCGTTGCGTGCCGACGGCTGCTTTGTCGGCGGCCTGATTGCGCCGGGCTGGACCTTGATGATGCGCTCGCTAGGCGAGCACACGGCACAACTTCCTACGCTCGACGCCAACGCGGCGCGCGGCTTGCTCGACGCGGACACCGTGTCTGATCCGGAACGCCACGGCCCGTTCTTCGCGACCGATACGCCGCGCTCGTTGTCAGCCGGATGCACGTTGGCGCAAGCCGGTCTGATCGAGCGCATGTGGCGTGATCTGCAGGACGAATGGCAGGTACCAGTGCGCCTGGTGGTGAGCGGCGGCGCCGTGGACGAAGTGACAAGTGCACTAAAAGTGCCGCATACTCGCCACGATTCGCTGGTGCTGTCGGGGCTTGCTCTGATTGCTGCCGAAAGCGCGATGGACCACGACGCCTGAGTCGCGACCATACGGATAGCGGCGGCTGAACTTATGGACGGGGAATACTAACGATGCTGCGCTGGCTGATCGCCATATTGTTTCTTGCCAACATGCTGGCATTCGTCGCGGTGCGCGGCGTATTCGGCCCGGCGCCCACAGCCGGAGGCCGCGAGCCTAACCATCTGAACCGCCAGCTCCATGCGGAGTGGTTGAAGGTGCAACCCGTCACAGCAGCCGAAGCCGCCGACCAGGCGGTCGTAGGCGGCCCGGCGCCGACGCCGGCGATAGCGGCATCGGCGCTGCCTCGGTAAAGATCACCCCTGCGTACGAACCTTCTTCAGCAGCGCGGTGGTCGACCGGTCATGCTCGAAGGGAATCGCCAAAGCCTTCCCGCCCCATCCCCGTACTATGGCCGACTCCGGCAA
This sequence comes from Paraburkholderia domus, assembly GCF_905220705.1. Lineage (GTDB taxonomy): Bacteria > Pseudomonadota > Gammaproteobacteria > Burkholderiales > Burkholderiaceae > Paraburkholderia > Paraburkholderia domus. The sequence goes on along the minus strand of NZ_CAJNAT010000010.1, from coordinate 40,747 downwards.
AGCATCCATGTCGTAATCGCCGCCTTTGACGAGTACGTCCGGCCGCAGCGCCGAAATCAGTTCCACGGGCGTCTTCTCGCCAAAGCAAACGACGTAATCGACGCTTTCCAGAGCCGCCAGCAAAGCCATCCGATCAGCCTCGTTATTGATCGGCCGGTCATCCCCTTTGCCTAGCATGCGCACGGAAGCGTCGCTATTGACGCCGACAATCAGGCAAGCGCCGAGCGCTTTGGCGTCGGCCAGATAAGTCACATGCCCGCGATGCAGGATGTCGAACACCCCGTTGGTAAATACAACCGGCGCGGACATCGAAGCGCGAAGCTTCACCAGCGCATCGCGCGTAAAAATCTTGCGTTCAAAAGTGGCGGCCATGACGAAGTCGCAAAGAAAAAAGAAGTGCCGCCACGATACACGGCTAACGGCAGGAAGCAAAACGGCCCGGCAAGCTCACGCCTGCCGGGCCGTTCCTGAAACTTTAAAACCGCGAATCAACCCATCAAGCCGGCTGTTCAGCCGATTTCTGATCGGCCTGCAAGCGCGCGACGACTTCCTTGCGATAACGGTTCAATTCCTGCGCGGTATTGAACGTGCGCTCGAACAGAATCGACAGGTTGTGCAGAATCCGCTCAACCACTTTCTTTTCCCAGCCGTCGTCGAAACGGATCTGCTCGTCGAGCCAGCGTTCGAGCCATTCGGGATCCGGCAGACGCGATTGAATCGTATCGCGCGGGAACAGCGCCTGATTCACGTGCAGGTTGGTCGGATGCAGCGGCTTTTCCGTACGGCGCGCCGATGCCATCAGGACGCCGATCTTGGCGAATGCAGCGCGCGCGATGTCGCCGGTTTGCACCATCGCTTTCTTCATGTAGCGCAGATACGCGCCGCCATGACGCGCTTCGTCGCGCGAAATGGTTTCGTAGATGGCCTTGATGACCGGCTCGGTGTGCCATTCGGCAGCACGGCGATACCAGTGATTCAGGCGGATTTCGCCGCAGAAGTGCAGCATCAGCGTTTCGAGCGGCGGCGCGGGGTCGAATTCGAAGCGCACGGCGTGCAGCTCTTCTTCGGTCGGGCACAATTCCGGCTTGAAACGGCGCAGATATTCCATCAGCACCAGCGAATGCTTCTGTTCTTCGAAGAACCACACGCTCATGAATGCGGAGAAATCGCTGTCGTGATGGTTATCACGGAGGAACATTTCCGTGGCGGGCAACGCCGACCATTCGGTGATCGCATTCATCTTGATCGTCGCGGCCTGCTCGTCGGTCAATAGCGATGCATCGAACTTGTCCCAGGGAATGTCTTTCTCCATGTCCCATCGAACGGATTCGAGCGATTTATAAAGTTCCGGATAAAGCATGGTGTTCATAGTCCCACCCCTGTTCTGCGCATACTGTCTGTGTCTGTAACTACTTCGTGTAGCACTTTTGCTTATGACGAACGAAGCGCACCGTTTTGTGCATCGTTTATCGGCCAAGCATTCAATTTTACGCGGTAATCGGCCGCCCAGATGCACCGGGCAGCAAAGAAGTCCGGCATTTGCGCGGCGCGCCTAACCAGAAGTTACGCGCTGCGCGGCCAACCGTGGGTGAGGGATACCCTATGCCTGAGGTCGAGCCAGCTTGCGATGAATCCGCACCGTCCAGCCCTGCACCGGGAGTACCGGAGGCGAATGGAGCAAGGGCGGCTGGATTGCTTGTTTTCAGTGCACGCCCAAAAGCCAAATGAAGCTTACACAATGATAGCACGCTGACTTTACGGATTCCGCGCCTTGACAGACACCATTCCAGTGCGTATTTGACCTCTCTCAATAAACGCCCCGATTCGCGGAGTGTGGCCGACGATCGGGGTCAAAACCATGACAGGTGGCGAATTCATTGCGTTTGACTCGCCAACCCGTCAGGCTCTGCACGTCACGGCGTGGGTCGGGCTGCTCCGTTTCATTCCTGCCGCTAGATAGGCTTTTTCGTTGCTCGCGGACTGGCGCCTGAACTGCCTGCACGCCCGGTAGACGTTGAAGTTGACGTCGCTGCCCGCTTCGCCGCCGGCCGTTTGGTTGCGGACGGCGCGTCAGCGGCGGCCTCACCCGGCGCGTCAGCCGCTTTCCCGGCCGATGCCGAAGCGCTCGCCGCGCCTTCCGGCGAGTCCGTCGCCGAGCCGCCGGATGCCGCAGTGGGCTGCGTCATCGCAAACTGAGCGATCTGATTGAACTGCGATTGCAGCAGATTCCACCAGCCGGAGGCGTCGAACGGGGGCGTCGCGGCGGCCTCGGCTTCGTCAGTTGCCGACTCGGCGGAGTCCGGCGAGCTCGCACTGGCCGAACTCGAGGAGGTTTCCGGATGCGGCCAGCCGGTCGGCGAGGGACTCGGCGCAGCAGCCGCGGAAGCCGGCTGCGCCATCGACGACTGAGCGAACGCGCCGAACGCACGCAGCGTCGCGAGCGTTGCACGCTGCACTTCGAGCGCCTGAATGGCGGACTGCAGCATGTTCAGATTCAGCTTGAGCCACTGCTCGACCGCTCGCATGTCGGTGATGCGTTTATCGAGTTCCTCGACGTTGGTAAGCGGCGCCATCATGTCGGACATCATCGACAGCGACGGCCCGAGGCTGCTGCCAGACTGCGCGCCAGACAAAGCCGAACCGAACGGCGACAGGCGCATCATGCCCCACATGCGTTCGAGCATTTCAGCGGGCGGAAAACCGGGAAAGCCAGGAAAGGGCGGCGTGGTGCCGGATGTATCGGTCATGCTTGTCGCCTCGCTGCATAAAGGGAAGGAAATAGCGCCATCCCGCGCGCATCGGATTCGATCATACCGCGCGTGGCCCTGTGAATCGCGCTTAGTTTGGGCTGCTGTTTGCCCTACTCGCACACCACCTCAAGTGCCGGCCAGCGCGGCTTTGCGCAATACGCGCCGGCGTCCGGTTTCAGGAGCGACCGCCGCCCGGCGCGTGCCGCGACGGCCCGCTCCACGGGTCCGCGCCGCCAAAATCCGGCGCGCGCCGCTCGCGCAGCGAGTTCACGCCTTCGCGCACATCCGGCCCGGCAAAACCCATGAACTCCAATGCCAGCGACGCGTCGAACGTCGGCCCCGCCGAGCGCAGCCAGTTGTTCAGCGCGTACTTGGTCCACCGAATCGCCGTTTGCGAGCCCTTGGCCAGCTTTTGCGCGACTTCGAATGCTTTGGGCCGCAGGTCGTTTTCGTCGACGGCAAGCGACACGAGACCGATCCGCTCAGCCTCTTCCCCGCTGACCGGCTCGCACAGCAGCAGGTAATACTTCGCCTTCGCCATGCCGCACAGCAGCGGCCAGACAATGGCCGCGTGATCGCCGGCGGCGACGCCGAGGCGCGTATGGCCGTCGATAATGCGCGCCGACTTCGCCGCGATCGAGATATCGGCAAGCAATCCGGCCACGAGCCCCGCGCCGACCGCCGGTCCGTGCATCGCCGAGACAATCGGTTTGCTGCAATTGATCACGTTGTAGACCAGATCGCGCGCCTCGCGCCACACGCGTGCGCGGACATCGAAATCGGTTGCCATGTCTTCGACCAGTTGCAGGTCACCGCCGGCCGAAAAGCCCTTGCCCTCGCCGCGAATGATCGCGACACGCGTTTCGGGATCCCGATCGATATCGCGCCAGATTTCGGCGAGTTCGAAGTGCATCCGCGCGTTAGCGGTGGCAAGCCCGCTTTTGTTCGCGCCCTCGCCGCTCATCACGACTTCGAGCACGCCGTGCGGATGGCGGTGCAATTGCAGTGACTGGTAGTGCGCGTAAAACGCGTCGTTACTGTGTGGTGCCTGGGACATGGTGAGCAATCCGTCTATCGGTGTGTCTGTTGAAACCGCCGCCCTAAGGGCGCATTCGGCACCTTCCGCGCTACGTCAGCGCAAACCGCGCGCAAATTCACTGCGGCTGATAAACCCACTTCGCATTCTTGATTTCGACCATCACGCGCGCCCGTTGATCGAGTCCGAGGTGATCCGTGGCGCTCATGTTGACCACACCGTTGGTGTCCGCGAGACCACGTGTCGCTTCCAGCGCATCGCGCAATGCACGGCGAAATTCCGGCGTACCTGGAGCAGCCGCCTTAAGCGCGATCGGTACCGCGTTGCCGAGCAGCATGCCGGCATCCCATGTGTAAGAACCGAACGCCGACACGCTGCCGGGTCCGCGCAATGCTTCGAAGCGCGCGATGTAGTCGAGCGCGAGACGTTTGGCCGGATGGTCCGCCGGCAATTGCGCGGCGACCAGCACCGGGCTCGCAGGCAGGAACGTGCCGTTGCAATCGGCGCCGCACACTCGCAGGAAGTCGTTATTGCCGACCCCATGATTGTGATAGATCAGCCCTTTGTAGCCGCGCTCCCTGAGCGTCTTCGGCGGCAGCGCGGCAGGCGTGCCGGCCGCGCCGACCACCACCGCATCCGGATGGGTCGCGAGAATCTTCAGGACTTGGCCGGTCACACTCGGATCGGTGCGATTGAAGCGCTCGCTCGCCACCATGCTGATGTGATGCAGTTGCGCGAACTTTGCGACTTCGGTGTAGAAGGTTTCGCCAAGCGCGTCGGCCTGGCCGATGAACGCGATCGTTTTGACGCCGTGCGTGCTCGCATGCTCGGCGATCGCCGATGCCATCATCGCGTCGGTCTGCGGGGTCTTGAATACCCAGTGGCGTTTGGCATCCACGGGTTCGATGATTTTCGCCGACGAGGCCAGCGAGATCATCGGTGTTTCGCCATCGGCAACCACGTCGATCATCGCGAGCGAATTCGGCGTAATCGAGGAACCGATGATCACGTCGACGTGATTCTCGGAGATCAGCTTTTTGGTGTCCTGCACGGCCTGCGTGGTGTCGGACGCGTCGTCGAGCACGATGTACTCGACGCTCTGTCCGCCGATCTGTTTGGGCAGCAGCGTGGCGGTGTCGCGCGCAGGAATACCGAGCGACGCAGCCGGCCCGGTCAGCGACAACACGAGGCCGATCTTCACCTGCGCGAGGGCGAAGGCGGGTAGCGCGGCACACAGCGCGGCGGCAAGATGGGCAAGCCCGCGCCGCGATGGCATCGCGCGCACGCTCGATACGCGATTGCATTGAGTTGTTCTTTGTTCCAGGGATCCAAATCGCGGCATGCTGTCTCCTCACGTCGGTTTTTCGTTTTGATGTACTGCCGATGTGCTGCTTGTGTCCTGCTCAAGTGCGGTTCGTGTTCATTTTGCGCTGGCTTCGCGATCGACAGACAGCCGCTATCCCGAGGCCGCCGCCGCGCCAGTCAGTGTAGCGGCGCGTTGTGGCGTCGGCATCGGGCGAAACCCTTTCGTTAGACAACAAAGCTCATTCGGACCCGGTCCCGGTGCCGCGTACTGCACCAAATCGCCGCCTCAATCCAGCGGCGCAATACCCTGATCAATCGAACCGAAAATCGACTTGCCTGCTTCGTCGAACATCTCGATCTTCACGGTATCGCCGAACTTCATGAATTCGGTCTGCGGCGCGCCGTGCTCGATCGTCTCAAGACAGCGCTTTTCAGCGATACAGCAATAGCCGCGCTTCGCGTCCTTGTTCGACACCGTGCCCGAACCGACAATCGCGCCGGCGCGCAGGTTGCGCGTTTTCGCCGCGTGCGAGATCAGTTGGCCGAAGTGGAACACCATGTCGGTGCCGGCGTCGGGCTGGCCGACCTTCTTGTTGTTCCAGTGGACGATCATCGGCTGGTGCACGCGCCCTTCGCGCCAGCTCTCGCCGAGTTCGTCGGGCGTCACCGCCACCGGCGCGAACGAGGTCGCCGGCTTGCTCTGGAAAAAGCCGAAGCCCTTCGCGAGTTCCGCGGGGATCAGATTGCGCAGCGAGACATCGTTGACGAGCGTCACCAGCCGCACGCTCCTGAGCGCCTGGTCGGGGGTGGCGCCCATCGGCACGTCGGTGGTGATCACCGCGACTTCCGCTTCGAAGTCAATGCCGAATTCTTCAGACGCGCACAACACGTCGTCTTTCGGGCCGATGAAGTCGTCGCTGCCGCCCTGGTACATCAGCGGATCGGTCCAGAACTCCGGCGGCATTTCCGCGCCACGCGCGCGACGCACCAACTCCACATGATTCACGTACGACGAACCGTCGGCCCACTGGAATGCGCGCGGCAACGGCGCCATGCATTCTTTGGCATCGAACGGGAAGGTGTTGCGCGCGCGGCCCTGGTTGAGCGCGTCGTACAAGTCCTGCAGTTGCGGCGCGTAGAAAGCCCAGTCGTCGAGCACGCGCTGCATGGTGGGCGCGATCGCGTCGGCGACGGCCGCGGTGTGCAGGTCGCGGGAGACGACGATCAGCTGACCGTCGCGCGTGCCGTCCTTCAGCGTGGCAAGTTTCATAGGGAATTGAACCGTATTAGTGACGATAGAAGGAATCTATTCTACGATGGTGAATCGGCGCGGCCCAAGTGCCGTCGCGCCTAACGCCTTTCTCATTGTTTTTGAACGCGCTCCATGCGCCTCGCTCATGCCTCCAATTGCCCGCTCCGGCGCGATCCGTACCGACACCGACTCCGCTGAACCGCTCGAAACGCCCGAGTCCGACGACGAAACCGTCGAGACCGGCGAGGAAAAGCTGCGCTCCGGCATCCAGTCGATCGAAGTCGGGTTCAGATTGCTCGAGGTGCTGACCCACGAACCGCGCGCGATGATGCTGCGCGATCTGGCGCAGCGCGCGGCTATGAGTCCGGCGAAAGCGCACCGCTATCTGGTGAGTTTCCTGCGCCTCGGCGTCGTGGCACAGGATCCGCTGTCGGGCCGTTACGAGCTGGGCGGCTTCGCGTTGCAATTGGGGCTCGCGCGGCTTGCCCGCGTCGACGGCGTGAAGCTTGCGCGCATTGCACTTGCCGAACTGCGCGACCGGCTCGATCTGACGGTGGGCATCGCGGTATGGGGCAATCAGGGGCCAACGATGGTCCACTGGATGGAATCGAGTCATCCAGCCAAAGCATCGCTCAAGCTCGGCGACGTGATGCCGCTGCTCAGTTCCGCCACCGGTCTGCTGTTTGCCGCCTATCTGCCGTCAAGCAAGACCGCCGCGATGCTCGAGCGTGAACTGGCTGATTCGCGCCGCTCGTCGCACATGGGCGGCCCGCGCTCACGTGAAGAGGTCGAGCGGGTGCTCGCGGAAGTGCGGCAGCACGAAGCGGCGCGTGTGGAAGGCATGTTGCTGCCGACCATCCACGCGTTCTGCATGCCGGTGTTCGACTCGACCGGCGATCTTGCTTTGGGACTGATCGCGCTCGGTCATGAAGGCGCGTTCGATATCCGCTGGGGCGGCGAGATCGATACGGCGCTGCGCGAATGTGCGCAAAAACTCTCGTACGAGCTCGGGTATAGTGCGGCGCCACGCTGACGCCTCGAAACTATCCATCACCGACGACCCGTTCGAATTCATTTGCCGATGTCATCACCGTCCACCACTAGCCGCCCTGATCGCACGCCGCCCGCCGGACCGCGCGGCGGTTTGCGGGTGTGGCGATGGATTGCGGTTCTGCTGGTGGTGGCGGTCCTGCACTGGATTGCGGCGCAATGGGTCGAGCGCAACCGCGCAACGCTGAATCCGTCTGACAACGAGCATGTCCCCGTGCAGGTTGCACTGCTGACGCCCGAACGTATCGAACGCAAACCCGCTACCGACGCACAGCAAGCTGCAGCGCCAGCTCCCGCGCACAAGGCAGCTGCGAGCAAGCCGCGCGAACACGTGTTGACAGCGACGCAGCCAGCCAAGCAGGCACCCGCGGTCGCGGCCGCATCGGATGTCGTGGCAAGCGCACCGGCTGCAGCGAGTCACGCTGATGCCAACACCAATGCAAGCGCAACCGCCGCCGGTACGGCCAGCGCCCCCGCCGCCGCCAGTGCGCCTCACGCGTCAGAGGGCGTGAAATTCTCCGTTCCGCCATCCGGGGAACTGCAGTACGACACGTACTACAACGGCGTGCGCAACCAGCCCGGCACCATCCACTGGACCAGCAACGCCCAGAGCTACGAGATGGTCGTCTCCGTGCCGCTGCCGTTCGTCGGCACGTTCGTGTACTCGAGCCATGGCCACATCGACGCATTCGGCCTCGCACCGGATCAATACATCGAAAAGCGCGGCCGCCGCCCGGAAGACGTGGCGATCTTCAATCGCACCGACAAAGTGATCGTCTTCACGCGCACCCCGGCCTCGCTGCCGCTGCCCGACGGCGCGCAGGACCGTTTCAGCATGGTCATGCAGCTTGCCAGCCTCGTGCGCGGCGACCCTGCCGCTTACAAGCCAGGCGTGACGCGGCAGTTCTTTGTGGTCGACAACGACAGCGGCGAGAACTGGCCAGTCGAGACAATCGGCGACGAGACCATCCGCACCGCGCAGGGCTTCCTCGAGACGCGCCACTTCAAACGTTTGCCTCGCCATGATGGCGATCTACGCCGCATCGACGTATGGCTCGCGCCGTCGCTTGGCTGGCTCCCCGCGCGAATCATGCAGACCGAGCCGAACGGCACGCAATTTGAACTGGTGTGGCGCGGCAAGCTCAATGCAGACGACGCCGGCAGTCCGGCCGACGGCACCAGCGGCTCTGGCAGCACCGATAGCAGCGGCAATACTTCTCCTGACAATCCGGCAAACCCGTTGCCCGCTAACACGCCGGCAACGATGCCCGACACCGCCCCCTCTTCACCGGCCGACTCGACCGTTCCCGGCAACTCGCCCGAAAAACCCTGAAGCCGAGTAGGGTCTCGAACAAGTCGCTGAAACTTCTACGACGGGGCTCACTCGCACCATGAACTGCACCCGTTCGCGCGGCCGCTGCGTATGTATAGTGAGGACAGGAGATGCGCGCGCAAACGGCCCTTTCCACTGCGTCCCCCTCCAAGGAGTCCGCATGCAAGTGAAAATCAACGGTATCGAGACGCGCTATGTGCTGAGCAATGAAGGCGGCGGCCCGTGGCTGACGTTCATTCACCAGCTCGGCGGCGATCTGTCTGTTTGGGATCAACTTGCCGGCTATTTTCGTGACAACTACACGGTGTTGCGCTATGACCTGCGGGGCCACGGCAAGACGGCAGTATCGAGCGAACCGTTCAGCATCGCCGATCTGTCCCGCGATCTCACCGCGCTGCTTGACGCAGTTGGCGCACCCACCACGCATCTTGTCGGCATGTCGATGGGCGGCATGATCGCGCAGCAATTCGCGCTGGACCATCCGTCGCGCGTCGACACGCTGACCGTTGCCGACACCACGAGCGGCACGCCGCCCGAAGGCCGCGCGCTATGGGACCAACGTGCGGCGACGGCGCGCACGGAGGGTATGGCATCACTGGTGCCCGCGACATTGAGCCGCTGGCTGACGCCCGATTACCAGGCCGCGCACCCCGAAGCAGTCGAGCAGATCCGCGACGTGATGACCCATACGTTGTCAGAAGGCTACGCCATGGCGTGCGAAGCCCTGCGCGATTTCGATCTACGCGGTAAGCTGGGAACAATACGTTGCCCGACGTTGGCCGTGGGAGGCCGCCACGACACGGGCACGCTACCTGCTGCTACGCAGGCAATAGCAGACGCCATCCAAGGCGCGCAGTTCGAAATGCTCGAGGCTGCTCATCTTGCGCCCATCGAGCAATCTCACCGTTTTGCTGCACTGCTTGAAACGTTTCTTGGAAAGCCGGTCTAACCGGTAGGTTCGGAACTTTACAAGCGTCAATCCGGACCCACCCCTTGAATTCCACACCACAAGCTCCACCTATGGCGCAGGAATGGCCAGGAGCCAACGGAAATAAGGAGTGTCGCCATGCAAATGATCTATAACAGCCCCAACTATTGTGTCGTCGAGTTTCCGCCGCAGGAAGGCCCGCTGGCCATGAAATCAGGTGGCTACGAGATCGTCGACAAGAACATGCAGCGCGAAATCTACATTGACGGTGCAATGGCAGCGCGTTTTCGCGAGCATGTGCAAAAGCTGATCGAAGAGGAACCGTCGTTGGATGAGGTAGACGAATTCCTCGGGCAATTCGACAGCCTGATGCATCAACCGGTGATTCTTCACTAACTGAAGGGTTTAACGTAACGGTTTGGCGACAACTATCGACCGCGCCGACCGGCTTAGCCGGCGGCCCTTACAAGTCGGTCAGCAGTAGTAACGCGGCCCAGCAGGCTTTCTCCTGACTGGGCCGTTTTGTTTCCACTGTCGTTTCCGCTGTTTGTTTCCGCTGCGGCCACAGCCAGGGCCATCGTTGCCGCGCATCCGCCTGCCGGGCCCGCGCCCGGCGGAACCGCCCCGCAGCGGCTACAATGGCAAGTTTCCCGAAAAAGCCGGCGCAAGCCCTTGTCCGCCATGAACCAGCCTGCTCAATCCGCCACGCCAGTCCGTCCCGACGACGCCTACACGCGCGGCACGGCGCTGCCCGCGCTGCTCAAGTCGCGCATCCTGATTCTGGACGGCGCAATGGGCACGATGATCCAGCGCTACAAGCTCGACGAAGCCCGCTATCGCGGCGAACGCTTCAAGGACTACGGGCGTGACATCAAGGGCAACAATGAGTTGCTGTCGATCACCCAGCCGCAGATCATCGGCGAGATTCACGAGCAATATCTTGCGGCGGGCGCGGACATCATCGAGACGAACACGTTCGGTGCCACGACCGTTGCGCAGGCCGACTACGGGATGGAAGACCTCGCCATCGAGATGAATCTCGAATCGGCGAAGCTGGCACGCGCCGCTTGCGACAAGTACTCGACACCCGACAAGCCGCGCTTCGTCGCCGGCGCGATCGGACCGACGCCGAAGACGGCAAGCATTTCCCCAGACGTGAACGATCCGGGCGCACGCAATGTAACTTTCGACGAACTGCGCGCGGCGTACTACGAGCAGGCTAAGGCCTTGCTCGACGGCGGCTGTGATCTGTTCCTCGTCGAAACGATCTTCGACACGCTCAATGCAAAGGCCGCGCTGTTCGCGCTGGACGAACTGTTCGAAGACACCGGCGAGCGCTTGCCGATCATGATCTCGGGCACCGTCACCGATGCATCGGGTCGAATTCTTTCGGGACAAACCGTCGAGGCCTTCTGGAACTCGCTGCGCCACGCCAAACCCCTCACTTTCGGTTTGAACTGCGCGTTGGGTGCGGCACTGATGCGCCCGTACATCGCCGAACTGGCGAAACTGTGCGACACCTATGTGTCGTGCTATCCGAACGCCGGTTTGCCGAATCCGATGAGCGATACGGGCTTCGACGAATTGCCGGCGGATACGTCGGGATTGCTGAAGGAATTCGCGCAGGCAGGCCTCGTGAATATCGCCGGCGGCTGCTGCGGCACGACGCCGGAGCATATTGCGGCGATTGCCAAAGCGCTGGCTGAAGTGAAGCCGCGCCAATGGCCGACCCAATATCGCGACGCAGCCTGAGTCCAGCGGCTCGATCCTGATCCGCCGCACTTCAGCTATCGCACCCGACGCAAGTAACCGCACGCAACCGAACCGCACACACGCCATGACCGATCACACCATGCGCCTTTCCGGCCTCGAGCCGTTCAACGTCACGTCCGGGACGCTCTTCATCAATGTCGGTGAGCGCACCAACGTGACCGGCTCGAAGGCGTTCGCACGAATGATCCTGAACGACCAGTTCGACGACGCGATCGCGGTCGCGCGGCAGCAGGTCGAAAACGGCGCTCAGATCATCGACGTCAACATGGACGAGGCCATGCTCGATTCGAAAGCGGCGATGGTCCGCTTCATGAATCTGATCGCGTCGGAGCCAGACATCGCACGCGTGCCGATCATGATCGACTCGTCGAAGTGGGAAGTGATCGAAGCGGGTTTGAAGTGCGTGCAAGGCAAGGCGATCGTCAATTCGATCTCGCTGAAGGAAGGCGAAGAAGCGTTCCGTCATCACGCGAACCTGATCCGCCGTTACGGCGCGGCGGCTGTCGTGATGGCCTTCGACGAAAAAGGCCAAGCCGATACGTACCAGCGCAAGACCGAGATCTGCAAGCGCTCCTACGATTTCCTCGTGAACGAAGTCGGCTTCCCGCCGGAAGACATCATCTTCGATCCGAACATCTTCGCGATTGCGACCGGCATCGAAGAGCACAACAACTACGCGGTCGACTTCATCAACGCCACGCGCTGGATCAAGGAAAACCTGCCCTACGCGAAAATCAGCGGCGGCGTGTCGAACGTGTCGTTCTCGTTCCGCGGCAACGATCCGGTGCGCGAGGCGATCCACACCGTGTTCCTCTATCACGCGATTCAGGCCGGGATGGACATGGGCATCGTCAACGCCGGCCAGCTCGGCGTATATGCCGACCTGGATCCGGAGTTGCGCGAGCGTGTCGAAGACGTCGTGCTGAACCGCCGTGAAGACGGCACCGATCGTCTGCTCGAAATCGCCGACAAGTTCAAAACCGGCGCCGCGAAAAAGGAAGAGAACCTCGAGTGGCGCAACCAGCCGGTCGAAAAGCGGCTCGCGCATGCACTCGTGCTCGGCATCACGAACTTCATCATTGAAGACACCGAGGAAGTGCGCGCGAAAATCGCCGCAGCCGGCGGCCGTCCGATCAACGTGATCGAAGGCCCGCTGATGGATGGCATGAACATCGTCGGCGACCTGTTCGGCCAGGGCAAGATGTTCCTGCCGCAGGTCGTGAAGTCGGCGCGCGTGATGAAGCAGGCGGTCGCGCATCTGATCCCGTACATCGAAGAAGAAAAGAAGCTGATGGCCGAAGCCGGCGCCGACGTGCGTGCAAAGGGCAAGATCGTCATCGCCACGGTGAAGGGCGACGTGCACGACATCGGCAAGAACATCGTTTCGGTGGTGCTTCAGTGCAATAACTTCGAAGTGGTCAACATGGGCGTGATGGTGTCGTGCAACGACATTCTCGCCAAAGCGAAGGTCGAGGGAGCGGACATCATCGGCTTGTCTGGTCTGATTACACCGAGCCTCGAAGAGATGGCCTACGTCGCCTCGGAAATGCAGCGCGACGACTACTTCCGCGTGAAGAAGATACCGCTGCTGATCGGCGGCGCCACCACTTCCCGCGTACACACTGCCGTGAAGATCGCACCGCACTACGAAGGGCCGGTGGTGTACGTGCCGGACGCATCGCGCTCGGTTTCCGTGGCGTCGAGCCTGCTGTCCGACGAAGGCGCGGCGAAGTACGTCGACGACCTCAAGGCCGACTACGACCGTATCCGCAACCAGCACGCCAACAAGAAAGCCCTGCCGATGGTCACGCTCGCCGAAGCGCGTGCGAATAAAACCAAGGTCGATTGGGCAGCCTATCAGCCGGTCAAGCCGAAGTTCATCGGCCGCCGCGTGTTCAAGAACTTCGATCTGAACGAACTGGCGAACTACATCGACTGGGGTCCGTTCTTCCAGACCTGGGACCTGGCGGGTCCGTATCCGGCGATCCTGAACGACGAAATCGTCGGCGAATCGGCCCGCCGCGTGTTCTCGGACGGCAAGTCGATGCTCGCACGCCTGATCCAGGGCCGCTGGCTGCAGGCTAACGGCGTGATCGCGCTGCTCCCGGCCAACACGGTGAACGACGACGACATCGAAATCTACACGGACGAATCGCGTTCGGAAGTTGCGCTGACGTGGCGCAATCTGCGCCAGCAAAGCGTGCGGCCGGTCGTGGACGGCGTGATGCGGCCGAACCGCTCGCTCGCCGACTTCATCGCACCGAAGGATTCGGGCGTGGCCGACTACATCGGCATGTTCGCGGTCACGGCGGGTCTGGGTGTGGACGTGAAGGAAAAGCAGTTCGAAAAGGATCACGACGACTACAGCGCGATCATGCTCAAGGCGCTCGCCGACCGCTTCGCCGAAGCCTTCGCCGAAGCGATGCATGCCCGCGTGCGCCGCGATCTCTGGGGCTACGCGAACACCGAAACCCTCTCGAACGACGACCTGATCGCCGAAAAATACCACGGCATCCGCCCGGCGCCGGGCTATCCGGCCTGCCCGGATCACCTGGTGAAGCGCGACATGTTCGACGTGCTGCAAGCCACTGAAATCGGCATGAGCGTGACCGAATCGCTGGCCATGTTGCCGGCGGCAAGCGTTTCCGGCTTCTACCTGGCCCATCCGGACAGCACCTATTTCTCGGTCGGCAAGATCGCCCAGGACCAGCTGGAGGACTACGCAAAACGGATGGCGTTGTCGAAAACAGACGCCGAACGGGCTCTCGCGCCTTTGCTGTAAGCCTTGCGGGGCGGGAAACCTACTATATCGGGCACGCTAGGCTGAATATTTGCGGCAGTGCAATTTTCGGCTTTGTAGACTGAAATAGTTTCAACCCGCCAGATGCGGCCAAAACGCGTCGGCTTATCAAATTGCAATCGTCATCGGAGAGAATCGTATGAAGAAGCTGACGCTGTTATTGACTGCTGTTTCGCTCGCCGCCAGCGCCTCGGTGGCGCTGGCCCAGCCCGCCAGCTCGGTGAGTTCCTATTCGCCGCCTACGGAAAAGCACGTCAAGAAGCCCAAGAAGCAGAAAATGAAAAAGGGTGCGTCGGCACCTATGGCTGCACCGGCGGACGCCGCCAGCCAGTAAGCAGATTCGGTAGACGGGCCGTCAAAACCCGTGAAAAACAAAGAGCCCGTTGATGCGGGCTCTTTGCATTGATGCGTCACAGTCTGCGCCGCGCCGCCAGGCGCGGCGAACACCACTTCTGGCGGACCGCTCCGGAATCAGAGACCCCAGACGATATCCGCGTTTTCCTTCTGCGCAGCGCGCAACATATCGAGGAACGGATAAGCGCGCTGGGCGAGTCCGGGCGGAATCTCATGATGCTCGTGGCCCTCTTCGCCCTCGTGGAAATGACCCTCGTGCTCGGCACGTTCCTGTTTGTCGACGCTGATCGCCGATTCGAGTTTGGTGATCGCGACGCTCAGTTCGTCGTGGGTGATGACACCTCGCTCACCCAGGCGCTTGCCGACAATGCCAACCAGGTACTGTGCGAGATTTTCAAGCATCATCACGTCCGGCGCGGCGCGACATTTGAAAGTAATCAGCATGACGGTTCCCTTTTTCGTTATGTTGGATTGACGCGAGGACGGCTGTAAGCCAGCCGTCGGCGCGCGTTACGTTGACACGCCGATCAGGCACGGCGGCCACGGCCCTTGGTGGGCATCTCATTGAACATATTAGCACCTGCTAAAATCTGTCTGGACGGAAAAGCGTGCCGCAATGCGCCGCGCGCGGCGTAGCGCAGGTGGCGTGGCTGGGCCGGTTGGCACGCAACCACGTGCAGCCGCACCAGGCCGCAGCGGCGGCCGCCTCGGCATGCCGCCGCGCATGGCGCTAACCGCGTTGCGCGCGACGCGGCTGATGGCGCCCCGAGGTGCCGGGCGCGTCCCGGCCGGTGCATCGCCGCTTTCCACGCTTCTGACGAATCGGCTGCGCCTTGCGCGCGGTCGCCGCTTCTTCCGCATCACCGGATTGCCTCACTGGACTCGCAACAAGCATGCTGCCCGCACATAAACATACCCTCGAAACACTGCTCGCCGACACGGTCAAGCAGGTTGCTGAAGCAACCCAAGGCGCGAACGAAGCCGCCTTCGTCTCGCCCACGATCACGCTGGAGCGACCCAAGGTGGCCGCGCACGGCGACGTCGCCTGCAATGTGGCGATGCAACTCGCCAAGCCGCTGCGCGCCAACCCGCGCCAGCTGGCACAGCAGATCGTCGACGCGCTGCTCGCGCAGCCGCGAGCCAACGGTCTCGTGGATGCCGCCGAAGTGGCCGGCCCCGGCTTTATCAACCTGCGCCTCGCGGCGGCCGCCAAGCAGGCGGTGATCACCGCCGTGTTCGCTGAAAAGGACGCGTTCGGCCGTTCGCAGCGCGACGCCGGCAAGCACGTGCTGATCGAATTCGTCTCGGCCAACCCGACCGGCCCGCTGCACGTCGGCCACGGCCGCCAGGCAGCGCTCGGCGACGCGCTCTCGAACGTGTTGGCCTCGCAAGGCTTTGACGTGCACCGCGAGTTCTACTACAACGACGCCGGCGTGCAGATTCACACGCTCGCCGTGTCGACGCAGGCGCGCGCCCGCGGCCTCACCCCCGATGACGAAGGCTGGCCCGCCTCGGCGTACAACGGCGAATACATCGCCGAGATCGCGCAAGACTATATGAACGGCGTCACCGTCGCGGCAAGCGACGGCGAGCCGGTCACGGGCGCGGGCGAAATCGAGAATCTCGACGCGATCCGCCGCTTCGCGGTCGCCTACCTGCGCCGCGAGCAGGACATGGACTTGCAAGCCTTCGGCGTGAAGTTCGACCAGTACTACCTGGAGTCGTCGCTGTACAAGGAAGGCCGGGTCGAGAAGACCGTCGAGGCGCTGATCGCCGCCGGCAAGACCTACGAACAGGAAGGCGCGCTGTGGCTGCGCACCACCGACGACGGCGACGACAAAGACCGCGTGATGCGCAAGAGCGACGGCACCTACACGTACTTCGTGCCGGACGTCGCCTATCACGTCGCCAAGTGGGAACGCGGCTTCACCAAGGTCATCAACATTCAGGGCTCGGACCACCACGGCACGATCGCGCGCGTGCGCGCCGGCCTGCAAGGGCTTGGCGTCGGCATTCCGAAGGGCTATCCCGACTACATCCTGCACAAGATGGTCACGGTGATGCGCAACGGCGAAGAGGTGAAGATCTCCAAGCGCGCCGGCAGCTATGTGACGGTGCGCGACCTGATCGAATGGTCGGGCGGCGCAACGCCGGGCTCGGAAGCCGCCGTCGACCTGATCGACGACGAGACGATTCGCCGCGGCCGCGACGCCGTGCGCTTCTTCCTGATTTCGCGCAAGGCGGATACGGAATTCGTGTTCGACATCGACCTGGCGTTGAAACAGAACGACGAAAATCCGGTGCACTACGTGCAGTATGCGCATGCGCGGATCTGCTCGGTCATCGCGGAATGCAAGGCGCGCTACAGCACGGACGAAAGCACGCTGGCCGAGGTCGACGTATCGCCGCTCACCAGCGAACGCGCCATGGCCTTGCTGAACAAGCTCGCCGAGTTCCCGGACATGCTGCAACATGCGGCCGACGAACTCGCGCCGCACGCGGTCGCGTTCTATCTGCGCGACCTCGCCGGAGAATTCCACTCGTTCTACAATGACAGAGCCGAACGCGTGCTGGTCGACGACGCTGCCGAGCGCAATGCACGCGTCGCGCTGCTTGCGGCCACACGTCAGGTGCTGGCCAACGGTCTCGCGACGATCGGCGTCTCCGCTCCCGTCAAGATGTAAGTCCTCCGGCGCAACATGCATGCGGCCGTCGTTATAATCGACGGCCGTTCCAGGATTCTTTTTGCAGGTGATTCATACGATGGCAAAACCACGCCGCACAACAAAGCAATCGCAATCGAAACAAACCGGGGGGACTTTTCTCGGCATCGTGCTGGGCCTGATCGTCGGTCTCGCGATCGCGGTAGTGGTGGCGCTGTATATCACCCGCGCGCCTACGCCGTTCGTTTCGAAGGTCGCGCCGCCCGCAGCGCCCGACACCGGTGCAAGCCAGGCGCAGCAATACGACCCGAACCGTCCGCTGCAAGGCAAGACGCCTGGCCAACCGGTGCCGCAAGCCGCGCAACCGGCACCGCCGAACACCGCACCGGGTCAGACCAACTCGCAGACACAGTCCGGCATGCTGGAAGAACCGCAAATCGTCGAAGTGCCGCCGGCGAGCGGCAACACGAACGGCACGGCGGTCGCACCGAAGCCCGCGCAGGATAACGGCAACGGCACGGCCACCGCACCGGCGAAGAAGCCGCAAGTCGCAAGCGTTCCGGCCGCCACGGCGGCAGGCTCGGCGCCGAAGAGCACGGCCACCACGGCTGCCAACGCCAAGCCGGGTTCGGGCGCGGCGCCGGTGGCGGGTGACGCGAACACCGGCTACTTCCTGCAAGTGGGCGCCTACAAGACCTCGGCCGACGCCGAGCAGCAGCGCGCGCGCCTCGCCTTCCAGGGCTTCGAATCGAAGGTTACGCAGCGCGATGCAGGCGGCGTGACGTACTACCGCGTGCGCATCGGGCCGTTCTCGAAGTTCGAAGACATGAATTCGAGCCGTCAGCGTCTGTCCGACGCGGGCGTGGATACAGCCGTGATCCGCTTCACGAAGCAATAAGCAATCAATAAACAAACGGTGATTTGCCGGAACGCGCCGCCGCCGAACTATCGGCGTGCGGCGCGAGTCACAAACACAACCGACAAGCACAACGGACGACTAGAACGTCTAACGCCGACATTGAAAACGGTGACGGGCATTTGCGTGGCGCCACCGCTTTACCGCCTACTTGGGTCAACAAAACATGAAAAAACTGCTGAGCATTCTGTTCCTCTCACTGGGCCTGGTTGCCGCCACGGCGCATGCATCGCCGGCAGCGCCGGTTTCCGGCAAGGACTACACCGTGCTGCCCACGCCGCAACCTACGGACGTGCCGGCCGGAAAGATCGAAGTCACCGAATTCTTCTGGTACGGCTGCCCGCACTGCAATGAATTCAACCCGTACCTCGAAGCATGGGTGAAGAAGCAAGGTCCGGACGTGGTGTTCAAGCGCGTGCCGGTTGCCTTCCGCGACGACTTCATCCCGCACTCGAAGATGTATCACGCGCTCGACGCACTCGGCCTCGCCACGCAACTCACGCCGAAGGTCTTCAACGAAATCCACGTCAACAAGGACTATCTGCTGACGCCGGAAGACCAGGCCAAGTTCCTCGCGAAGAACGGCGTCGATCCGAAGAAGTACATGGACGCGTACAACTCGTTCTCGACGCAAAGCGCGTTGCAGAAGGATAAGAAGCTGATGGACGACTACAAGATCGACGGCGTGCCGACGCTCGCCGTGCAAGGCAAGTATGAAACGGGTCCTGCTGCGACCAACAGCCTGCCGGGCACGATTCAGGTTCTCGACTATCTGGTGCAGCAAGTCCGCGCCAAGAAGATGTAAAGCAGAGGCGCCGGAATGAGTTCACGCTTGAAGGTTTTCATTACCGGCGCTTCGAGTGGCATCGGCCTCGCGCTCGCCGCCGAATATGCGCGGCGCGGCGCGATTCTCGGCCTGGTTGCCCGCCGCGGCGATGCCCTCGCCGCCTTCCAGCAGTCCCATCCGCAGAATTCCATCTCCACCTATTCCGTCGACGTCCGCGACGCCGAGGCACTCGCCGAAGCGGCCGCGCAGTTCATCGCGCAGCACGGAATGCCTGACGTCGTGATCGCCAATGCCGGCATCAGCCGCGGCGCGGTCACCGGGCACGGCGATCTGCGCACCTTCCGCGAAGTGATGGATATCAATTACTTCGGCATGGTCGCCACCTTTGAGCCGTTCGCCGCCGCGATGGTCGCCGCGAAGAAAGGCACGCTGGTCGGGATCGCCAGCATCGCCGGTGTGCGTGGCTTGCCGGGGTCGGGCGCGTACAGCGCGTCGAAGTCAGCCGCGCTCAAGTATCTGGAGGCGTTGCGCGTCGAGATGCGCCTGTTGGGTGTCGGCGTGGTCACCATCGCGCCCGGCTATATCCGTACGCCCATGACCGAGCACAACCCGTACAGAATGCCGTTCCTGATGGATGCCGACCGGTTCGCGTCGAAAGTCGCCGGGGCGATCGAACGGCAGACGGCCTTCGCGGTGTTCCCGTGGCAGATGCGCGTGGTGGCGATGCTGCTGCATGTGCTGCCGCGCCGGCTCTACGATCTCGCCTTCGAACGCGCGCCGCGCAAGCCCCGCGCCGTCGCCGAATAAATCATGCAGCCGCGTGCGGTCGATGCAGCCGGCGTCGCGCACGAAATGGGGGGCCCCGGTGCGCGCATCGTCTCGCTGGTGCCGAGCATCACCGAATTGCTGTTCGCTCTTGGCCTCGACAGGCAGATCGTCGGGCGCACCGGTTTTTGCGTACATCCGAATGACAAGGTGCGGCAGGTACGCAAGGTCGGCGGCACCAAGGCCGTCAATATCCATGCGATTCGGGCTTTGCGCCCCACTCATCTGATCGTCAATATCGACGAAAACGAGCGCGATACCATCGAGCAGTTGCGTGCGTTCGTGCCGCATATCATCGTCACCCATCCGCTGACACCGCAGGACAATCTCTCGCTGTACTCGCTGCTGGGCACGATCTTCGACCGCGCGCAAGAAGCGCAACGCTTGAGCGAGGCGCTCGAAGCGCGTCTGCACGAGGCCGCCGCGCAGGCGTTTCCTGCACAAAACGTGCTGTACCTGATCTGGTGCGAACCATGGATGACGGTCGCACGCGATACCTATATCGCCGCGATGCTGAGACTCGTGAACTGGCAGACGCTGCCTGACGTGGAGGGCGGAGCGGCAGGCGCGGCGCGCTATCCGACGCTCGACTTCGAGCGCGCGCCGTGGCTGGCCGGCGTCGATCGCATCCTGCTCTCCAGCGAGCCTTATCGCTTTACGCAAACGCATTGCGACGCGTTGAAACGCGATCCTCGTCTGGCCGGCAAACGCATTGAGTTGATCGATGGTGAATTGGTATCGTGGTACGGCGTGCGAGCCATCGACGGCATCGGTTATCTGTTGCAGCGCGCTGCCGCACCGTGAACGCCGGTACCGAGCGCTCACGCTGAGCCGGACCACCGAGCCACTGCGTCCCAACGCTCGGACTCCATATGGATATGCGGATTAAATTGTTGTCGCCGCAACCACCCTTCGATAAGCTTTCGCGAAGGCAGGGATGTGCATGTACCGCAGCAGCCAAACCATGCGCCAGCGCCGGAAACGTATCACAATAAAGACGACGGCCAGACCGGT
Organism: Paraburkholderia domus; assembly: GCF_905220705.1. Classification (GTDB taxonomy): domain Bacteria; phylum Pseudomonadota; class Gammaproteobacteria; order Burkholderiales; family Burkholderiaceae; genus Paraburkholderia; species Paraburkholderia domus. The sequence continues at coordinate 19,961 of NZ_CAJNAT010000010.1, read as the reverse complement.
CGCCGCCCGTCAACGGAATACAACTACACAACCAGACGCACTGCCTGACTGCGCTTGTTATGGGAGATCCTATGCGCTTCAAACTGCTCGCAGCCGCCGTACTGTTCACGGCGCCCGCGCTCGTGCTCGCCAAACCGCTGACCGTCTGTACCGAGTCCAGCCCCGATGGCTTCGATGTCGTGCAGTTCAATTCGCTCGTCACGACCAATGCATCCGCCGACGTGATCTTCAACTCGCTGGTCTCATACGACGAGGCCGCGAAGAAAGTCGTACCCTCGCTGGCCGACAAGTGGGACGTGAGCGCCGACGGCCTCACCTACACGTTCCATCTGCGCCCGAACGTGCAGTTCCAGACCACCGATTACTTCAAGCCCACCCGCGCGCTGAATGCCGACGACGTCGTCTTCACGTTCGACCGCATGCTCAACGACAGCAATCCGTGGCACAAGGTGGCGGGCGCAAGCGGCTTTCCGCATGCACAGTCGATGGGCTTGCCGAAACTCATCAAGTCGATCAGCAAGGTCGATGACAACACCGTCAAGTTCGAACTGAACGCGCCGGACGCGACGTTTGTGTCGATCCTGACGATGGGTTTCGCCTCGATCTATTCGGCAGAATACGCCGACCAGTTGCTCAAGGCCGGCAATCAGGTCGATCTGAACTCGAAGCCGATCGGCACGGGTCCTTTCGAATTGAAGAGCTACACCAAAGACGCGGTGATCCGCTACGACGTGAACCCGACATACTGGGGCGCGAAACCGAAGATCGACCGCCTGATCTACGCGATCACGCCGGACGCCACGGTGCGCGCGCAAAAGGTGAAGGCAGGCGAATGCCAGATTGCTTTGTCACCGAAGCCGCAAGATCTTGCCGAAGCGAAGAGCGACAAATCGCTCGCCATTGTGCAGACGCCCGCGTTCATGACCGCGTTCGTTGCGCTGAATACGCAGAAGAAGCCGCTCGACAATCAGAAGGTGCGCGCCGCCCTGAACATGGCTTTCGACCGCACCACCTATCTGAAGGCGATCTTCGACAACACCGCGACGCCGGCCGTGAACCCGTATCCGCCTAATACCTGGAGCTACGACAAGGCCGTCAAGGCATGGCCGTACGATCCGGTGAAGGCCAAGAAGCTGCTCGCCGACGCGGGCTATCCGAACGGCTTCGAAACGACGATCTGGGTGCGTCCGAACGGCAGCGTGCTGAACCCGAATCCGAAAGCCGGCGCCGAACTGCTTCAAGCCGACTTCGCGAAGATTGGCGTGAAAGCGGATGTGAAGGTGATCGAATGGGGTGAGCTGATCAAGCAGGCGAAGCAAGGCCAGCATGACACGCTGTTCATGGGCTGGGCCGGCGACAATGGCGATCCGGACAACTATCTGTCGCCGCTCTTCAGCTGCAATGCCGTGAAGTCGGGGATCAATTTCGCGCGCTTCTGCGATCAGGATCTGGACAAGCTGATCGCCGACGGCAAGACGACGCCCGATCAGGCCAAACGCGCGAAGGCGTATGAACAGGCGCAGCAGATCATCCACGATCAGGCCCTGTGGATTCCGCTGGGTTACCCGACCGCAGCGGCCATCACGCGCACGAATGTGAGCGGCTATCACGTGAGTCCGTTCGGACGGCAGAACTTTGGGACGGTGGCGGTGCAGTAAGACCGCGGCACGGTTCGGAATCAAATGCCAGTAGGCCCGGTTGCGTCGCACCGGGCCTGTTTCTATTGCGCCGCTGCGCGGCGGTGGCATGTCGAAGACGTGTGTCACCGCGACAACGCACCACACGATGCAGTCTTGCCTCGCCGAAAGATCGCTCGCTATACTGTGAACCCTCTCCTCTAACCGGACATCAGCCAAAGTGAACAATTAAGCCATCCAAAATGTTTTCGCATCAGGACGCTCAACGCGCCTCTGCGAAGGTTTCAACACATTTTCGGAGGTGCTTATGGCTCATGTCACGCCATCGTCCCCACTCGTTTCACTGCATCACGTATCGTTCCATTTCAATGATGGAGCGCTGTTGCTCGACTCCATCGACCTCACATTCGACCATGCGCGCACCGCCATTGCTGGACGCAACGGCATGGGCAAAAGCGTGCTGGCAAGATTGATTTGCGGTGAACTCACGCCGTCCGCGGGTGCGATCGAGCGGTTCGGTTCCGTCGCGTTCGTGAGTCAGGACGCACCCGCACTCGTAGGAAAAACTGTCGCGCAGGCTGCCGGACTGGCCGACACGCTCGACGCGCTGGCGCGGTTCGCGGCCGGTTCGGCCAACGCTGAAGATTTCGACCTCGTCGGCAATCGCTGGGATCTTGCCACGCGCTTTCAGAAGGCACTGGCCGCAGCGGGGCTGCCCGAACTCGATGCAGCAGATTCAGCAGATTCGCTGAGCGGTGGCCAGCGCGCCCGCATCGTGCTGATCGGCGCACTGCTGTCAGAGGCCGATCTATTGGTATGCGATGAGCCCACCAACCACCTCGACCACGACGGTCGGGTCTGGTTACACGCGATGCTCGACGCGTGGCCCGGCGGCCTGATCGTCGTCAGTCACGATCGCCAGTTGCTGGGCAGCGTGCAGCGTATCGTCGAACTGACGCCACAGGGGCCACGCATCTACGGCGGCAACTACGACCTCTTCCGCGCTCAGCGTGAAGCGGAGAAGGACGCGGCGCAAACCGCACTCGACCATGTCCGCACAGAACGCACTCGCGATCGGCAGAGGCTTCAACGCGAGCACGACACGACCCAGCGTCGCGCGGCGGGCGCACGGCGCTATTGGGAAACCGCAAATGTATCCCGCTTCAGGCGAGGCAAACGACTGAGCGCCGTGGCGGACATCATGGGTCACGTCCGCCGCGCACAGCAGGCTTTCAAAACTGACCTCGACACACAAGTCCGCGAGGCCGCGGCGCGCGTGGTGCCTGAGAGCGCGGTGATGCTCTCACTGCCGGGCGCCGTCGTGCCCGCGCGCCGGCAGGTATTCACGCTCGACGAAGCAAGACTGCCGTGGCTATGTGCCGACGATCCGTCTGCGCGGATAACGTGGGCAGCCGCCGGCCCACTACGCGTCACCATGACAGGTCCCAACGGCTGCGGCAAATCAACGTTGCTGCGCTTGCTGGCAGGCGAGATCGCTCCATTGAACGGAAAGTCGGCAACGCACGTGCCATGCGCCTATCTGGATCAGCGTCTCGACCTGCTCGACGCCGAGCGCTCGATCGTCGAACAGTTGGGCCTGCTCGATACGCCACTTGCAGAGAGCGAGTTGCGCAGCCGTTTAGCGTTGCTACAAATCGACGCGCAACGCGCGACGCAACCCACCCGGCAGCTAAGCGGCGGCGAGCGCCTGAAAGCGGCGCTTGCGTGCGCACTATGGCGCGGCACGCCGGCGCAATTGCTACTGCTCGACGAGCCGACCAATCACCTCGATCTCGAATCGGTGCTGGCGATTGAAGACGCGCTAACGGATTTTCCAGGCGCCATCGTTGCGGTATCGCATGATGCGGGGTTCCTTGAAGCATTGCGACCAACCCATACGATGCAATGGACCATCGAGGGTTGGCGCTTCCACCCGGTCAAGGTGGATTGACCACGCGACGATGCGTGGCCGCCTGTCCCAGCCGTCAAGCCGCGGCGAACCGGATCACGCCATCCGCATCCTGTGTGCGCGTCAGCTCACCGGCCAGCCATAGCAGATGCAAGTGCGCCAACGCTTCGCCGAGCGCGAACGTCATCTGATGGATGTCGAGTTGGCGCTTGAACATCAGCGGCACGATATCCGCTGCGCTCTGCGGCTTCTCCGCACATGCCTCGCGCACTTCCGCCAGACGCGCATCGTGATGCTCACGCAGTTGCCTGATGCGCGTGTGCACACCGCGGAACGGCTTGCCATGTGACGGCAGCACTAGCGTGTCTTCGGGCATTGTCTCGTAGCGGCCGAGCGATTCCAGATACAGCGCGAGCGGCGAGCCTTCCGGCTCCATGCCGAACACCGAGACGTTGGTCGAAATACGCGGCAGCACCATGTCGCCGGAGATCAGTGCGCCCGTTTCTTCGCAATGTAACGCGCAATGTTCCGGCGAATGGCCGAAACCGGTCACCACGCGCCACGTCTTGCCGCCGATCTTCACGCCATCGGCTTCGCGCAGGCGACGGTACTGGCTGGGAATCGCCGGCACGAGGCTCGAGTAGTAGCTCGTGCGATTACGCAGTTTGTCGAGCGACGCCTCGTCGTTCAAACCATGGCGCGCAAAGTGCTGTGCCGCGCCCTCGCCGCCCGCATTCGATCCGTCGCCGGCCGCCATCACGCGTGCCTGCATGTATTCACCGAGCGTCATCCACAACCGCACGTCCCAGCGCTTCTTGTCGCCGCCGGCGCAAATCCAGTGCGCGAGGCCGATATGGTCCGGATGGCAATGCGTCACGATCACGCGTAGCACCGGCAGACCGTCGAGCACGGAGTCGAACACTTTCTCCCAGTTCTCCTTGATCGTGTCCGACGCAATGCCGCAGTCGACTACCGTCCAGCCTTGCTGACCGTCGATTTCATCGCGTAGCAGCCACAGATTGATGTGGTCGAGTGCGAAGGGCAGCGGCATGCGCAGCCAGAACACGCCGGGCGAGACTTCCATCGCGTGGCCCGCTTCCGGCAGGGTGTCGTTGAACGGGTAGTCGAGTTGATGTTCTAGTGCATTCATTGTGGATGTCTTCCTCCGTCGGCCGTCCGGCATGGCGAGGTATGCGATGCCGGACGGCGTGGTTGCGGCCCGGTCGGGACATACCGGTGCCGTACTGCGCCGTAGTTGCGTTTCGCTCAAGTTGACGATAACGTAAACGTCGATTCTATCGTTCAATCCGATTTTCTGCCCGGCCACGGAATGCCCCGATGAACACGCAATACACGATCACCGAGCTCGCGCGGGAATTCGACGTCACGCCGCGGGCAATCCGCTTCTATGAAGATCAGGGTTTACTCTCACCGAGCCGTGAGGGATCGAGCGGCTTACGGCGCGTCTATTCGGGCCGCGACCGAACCCGCCTGAAGCTCACGCTGCGCGGCAAACGGCTCGGCTTCACGCTGTCGGAAATCCGCGATCTGCTCGATGTCTACGAATCGCCGACCGATACCGTACCGCAATTGCACGCCTTCCTTGCCACCGTGGCACGCCATCGCGACGTGCTCGAACGTCAACTGGAAGATCTGAACGCGACGCTCGAAGATCTCGCGCAATACGAAGCTCAGGCGAAAGCGTTGCTGGAGAGCGGCGCACGCGAAACCCGGTCCGCCTAAGCGGAGAGCGGCGCGATGCGTCGCGGGCCCACCCGGACGATACAATCATGGGTGTCTTCACGACATGGGACGAATCACGGTCGACATGAATCACTTCCCCAAACTGTTGTCGTCGCAGATCGGCTTTGACGTCGCCCAGACGATGCTCGAAGGATTCGATCGACACTACCGGATTTTCCGCGACGCCGCGATCCATGCCAAAACGCTCTTCGAAGCTGCCGACTGGCATGGCCTGCAAACGCTGGCGCGCGAACGCATTACCTCGTATGACGAACGCGTCGAGGAATGCGTCGTTCTGCTCGAAGACGAATACGACGCCGAGAATATCGACGACGAAGTGTGGCAGCAGATCAAGCTCCACTACATCGGTCTCTTGACCACGCACCGTCAGCCCGAGTGCGCGGAGACGTTCTTCAATTCGGTGTGCTGCAAAATCCTGCACCGTTCGTATTTCAACAACGACTTCATTTTCGTGCGCCCGGCGATCTCGACCGAATACATCGAGAATGACGAACCGGCGGCGAAGCCGACCTATCGCGCGTACTACCCCGGCAAGGACGGCCTCGCCGCGACGCTCGAACGCATCGTCACCAACTTCCAGCTGGAACCACCGTTTGAAGATCTGAAGCGCGACGTCGAATGCGTGATGCAGACGATCCACGATGCGTTCGGCGTGTTCGACGAAGCGCCAAATTTTCAGATTCACGTGCTCTCGTCACTGTTCTATCGGAACAAGTCGGCGTATATCGTTGGCCGGATCATCAACGGCGATTTGCTGCTGCCGTTCGCCGTGCCGCTGCGTCATGTCAAACCCGGCGTGCTTGCACTCGATACGGTGCTACTCCAACGCGACCAGTTGCTGATCATCTTCAGCTTCTCGCATTCGTATTTCCTGGTCGATATGGAAGTACCGTCGGCTTACGTCGAGTTTCTCGGCACGATCATGCAGGGCAAACCGAAGGCGGAAATCTATACGTCGGTTGGTTTGCAGAAGCAGGGCAAAAATCTGTTCTATCGCGATCTGCTGCACCACCTGAAGCATTCCAGCGATCAGTTCATCATTGCGCCCGGCATCAAGGGGCTGGTGATGCTCGTATTCACACTGCCGTCGTTTCCGTACGTATTCAAGCTGATCAAGGACCACTTCCCGCCGCCGAAGGAAACCACGCGCGAGCAGATCAAGGGAAAGTATCAGCTCGTCAAACGGCATGACCGTTTGGGCCGCATGGCCGACACACTCGAATATTCGAGCGTGGCGCTGCCCGTTTCGCGGCTCAACGAAGCGCTAGTGCGCGAGCTTGAAAAGGAAGTGCCGTCCTTGATGGAATACGACGGTGACAACCTGGTGATTCGCCACATGTACATCGAACGCAGGATGGTGCCGCTCAATCTGTTCCTGCACAACGGCAGCGACGACGACATCGATCACGGCATCAAGGAATACGGCAACGCGATCAAGGAATTGATGCAGGTGAACATTTTTCCTGGCGACATGCTGTACAAGAACTTCGGCGTGACGCGTCATGGCCGCGTCGTGTTCTACGACTACGATGAAATCGAATACCTGACGGAATGCAACGTGCGCGCCGTGCCGGCGCCACGTAACGAGGAAGACGAAATGTCGGGCGAGCCGTGGTACTCGGTCGGTCCACATGACATTTTCCCGGAGACATACGGCACGTTCTTGCTCGGCGACCCACGCGTGCGCCGGTCCTTCATGCAGCATCACGCGGACTTCTTCGATCCAGCGCTATGGCAACGGCACAAGGATCATCTATTAAAAGGCGAACTGCCCGACTTTTTCCCATACGACAGCAGCGTGCGCTTCTGCATCCGCTATCCGGAACGATTCGCCAATGCGGCGTCCGGACAATCGGAGAACCCGGCAGATGAGCGTACCGTGCGCGCGGCTTAAACCGCATTCGCATCATGCGCCGCCCGCATTGTTGAATGCATCGTCCGAACCTTATGTAACGACATCGACCGGTCAATCGGTCGAGCAACCGCCCAGACTCACCATGAATACGAACGCTTCTCCCGCTGCCAATCCGCTGGCCCACCTGTTCGATAACAACGACGCGTGGGTGGCCCGCAAACTGTCCGAAGATCCGGAGTACTTCTCGCGTCTCGCGCACCAGCAGACACCCGAGTATCTGTGGATCGGCTGTTCCGATTCTCGCGTACCGGCCAACCAGATCATCGGCCTGCCACCAGGCGAAGTGTTCGTGCACAGAAATATCGCCAATGTGGTGGTGCATACGGATCTGAACTGCCTGTCGGTGATCCAGTTCGCCGTCGATCTGCTCAAGGTCAAGCACATCATGGTGGTGGGTCACTATGGCTGCTCGGGTGTCGCCGCGGCGCTGCACGGCCGGCGCGTGGGCCTCGCGGACAACTGGCTGCATCACGTGCAGGACGTTCGCACCAAACACGCCGCGCTGATCGAAGAGTGGCCGATCGGCGAGGCGCGGCATCGGCGTCTGGTCGAACTCAACGCGATCGAGCAGGTGATGAACGTATGCCGCACCACCATCATCAACGACGCATGGGCGCGCGGCCAGGAACTGGCGGTGCATGGCTGGGTATATGGCGTGCACGACGGCAAGGTGCGCGACCTCGGCATGAGCGTCAACGATCCGGCGGCACTCGATGCAACCTACAAACGCTGCATCGCGGCCGTATCGGCCGGCGGTGCGTACCAGGCAGATAACGATGCGGCGGCCGCCGATGCGGTCCAGCTCGGCGACGTGCCGGCGATCGTCGAAGGTGTGATCAAGGAGTTTAAAGATGAGTGAGGCAAACATGAGCGAGACAAAGTCTGATCCGATCGTAATCGTAGGCGTGGCCCGCACGCCGATGGCAGCATTTCAGGGCGATTTCGCGTCGCTGACCGCGCCGCAGTTGGGTTCGGTTGCGATCGAAGCCGCCGTGCAACGCGCCGGATTGAAGCCCGAGCAGGTCGACGAAGTAGTGATGGGTTGCGTGCTGCCCGCCGGCCTCGGTCAGGCGCCCGCGCGTCAGGCCGCACTCGGCGCCGGTTTGCCGTTGAGCACCGGCAGCACCACCGTCAACAAGATGTGCGGCTCCGGCATGCGCGCGGCGATGTTCGCTCACGACATGCTGGCTGCGGGCTCGGTCGACGTGATCGTCGCCGGCGGCATGGAAAGTATGACGAACGCGCCGTACCTGTTGCCGAAGGCGCGTAACGGCATGCGCATGGGCCACGGCCAGGTGATCGACCACATGTTCTACGACGGTCTCGAAGACGCCTACGAGAAAGGCCGTTTGATGGGTACCTTCGCCGAGGAATGCGCGGCGTCGTTCGACTTCACGCGCGAAGCGCAGGATGCGTTCGCCGTCGAGTCCCTGAATCGTGCGAAGCGCGCGAACGAAGACGGCTCGTTTGCATGGGAAATCGCGCCGGTGAAGGTGGAAAGCCGCAAGGGCGACGTCACCATCGATCACGACGAGCAGCCGTTCAAAGCGAACCTCGACAAGATTCCGACGCTCAAGCCCGCGTTCAGCAAAACCGGCACGGTGACGGCGGCGAATTCGTCGTCGATTTCCGACGGAGCCGCGGCGCTCGTGATGATGCGTGAATCGACCGCGAAGCGTCTCGGCGTCGAGCCTCTTGCTCGCGTGGTCGGCCACTCCACCTTCGCCCAGGAACCGGCGAAGTTCACCACCGCGCCGGTCGGTGCGATTCGCAAGCTGTTCGAGAAGAACGGCTGGCGTGCCGACGAAGTGGATCTGTACGAAGTCAACGAGGCATTCGCGGTGGTCACGATGGCCGCGATGAAGGAACATCATCTACCGCATGACAAGGTCAACGTGAACGGCGGCGCCTGCGCACTCGGTCATCCAATCGGCGCGTCGGGCGCGCGAATTCTCGTCACGCTGATCGGCGCGTTGAAAAAGCGCGGTCTGAAGCGCGGCGTCGCGACGCTGTGCATCGGCGGTGGCGAAGCGACCGCGATGGGTATTGAACTGGTTTAACGCGCAGTTTCCAGGGGCTTGAGGTGATTCGATGAAGACAGTGTTGATCGTGGGTGCATCGCGCGGCATCGGCCAGGAGTTTGCGCGGCAGTACAAGAAGAGCGGCTGGCGCGTGCTCGCCACCGCGCGCGACGGCACCGCGCTCGACGCACTGAAGGCGCTCGGCGCGGAGACCTTTTCACTCGACGTCACCGCGCCCGAAGAAATCGCCGCATTCGGCTGGAAGCTCGACGGCGAACGGCTCGACGCGGCGGTGCTGGTGTCCGGTGTGTACGGCCCCCGCACCGAGGACATCGAGACGATCACCGCCGAAGACTTCGACCAGGTCATGCACACCAACGTGCGCGGACCGATGCAGTTGATGCCGGTCCTGCTGCCGCTCGTCGAAGAAGCCGGCGGTGTGTTCGCGGTGATTTCGAGCAAAATGGGCAGTATCGGTGACGCAAGCGGCACGACCGGCTGGCTATATCGGGCGAGCAAGGCAGCGCTGAACGACGCGCTGAAGATCGCGTCGCTGGATGCAACGCACGCAACATGTATTTCGCTGCATCCCGGCTGGGTGCGCACCGACATGGGTGGCGCGCAGGCGGCGATCGATCCGGCGCGCAGCGTCACTGGCATGCGCGAAGTGCTTGCGCAGGCAGCGGCCGCACATGAAGCGTTCAATGGTCGGTTCTATCAATACGACGGCACGGCGCTCGACTGGTGAAGAGACAAATGGAGAGACTAACAAGGAGACCAAGCCATGGTGCTTGATCAGGACCACCTGATGGTCCGCGACGCGGTGCGCACGTTCGTTCGCGAAGCGGTCACGCCGCATGCGGCGCAATGGGACCGCGAGCGCATCTTTCCGAAGGACGTGCATCGCCAGCTCGCCGAACTCGGCGCATATGGCGTGCTGGTGCCCGAAGCGTACGGCGGCGCCGGCATGGACGCGCTGGCGCTCGCGCTGATCCTCGAAGAAATCGCGGCGGGCGACGGCGGCACCTCGACCGCAATTTCCGTCAACAACTGCCCGGTGTGCAGCATTCTGCTGAGCTATGGTAACGACGAGCAGAAACGCGAGTGGCTCACGCCGCTCGCGCGCGGCGAGATGCTCGGAGCGTTTTGTTTGACCGAACCGCAAGCGGGCTCCGACGCATCCGCGCTGCGCACTACTGCGACACGTGACGGCGACGATTACGTGCTGAACGGCGTCAAACAGTTCATCACGAGCGGCAAGAACGGCAACGTCGCGATCGTCATGGCCGTGACCGACAAGGCCGCAGGTAAGCGTGGCATCAGCGCATTCATCGTGCCGACCGATACGAAGGGCTACATCGTCGCGCGAGTCGAAGAAAAGCTCGGTCAGCATTCGTCGGACACGGCGCAGATTATTTTCGAAGATTGCCGCGTGCCGGCCGCGAATCTGATCGGCGCGGAAGGCGAAGGCTATCGGATTGCGCTATCGGGGCTCGAAGGCGGGCGCATCGGTATCGCGGCGCAGAGCGTGGGCATGGCGCGCGCTGCGTTCGAGGCGGCCTTGGGGTACGCGAAGGAGCGCGAGAGCTTCGGCCAGCCCCTGTTTTCGCACCAGGCCGTGCAATTCCGTCTCGCCGATATGGCAACCCAACTCGAAGCCGCCCGTCAGTTGATCTGGCACGCGGCTTCGCTGAAAGACGCCGGCCTGCACTGCCTGACCGAGGCCGCGATGGCCAAGCTGTTCGCATCTGAAGCCGCCGAGCGCATTTGCTCGGCAGCCTTGCAGATTCATGGCGGCTACGGCTATCTGAGCGACTTCCCCGTCGAACGCATCTACCGCGATGTCCGTGTATGCCAGATTTACGAAGGCACCAGCGACATCCAGAAAATTCTAATCGCGCGCGGCCTTGGCTGAAAGTCTGATGAATAAGCCATTGTTGTCAACGCAACGACCGTCCGACTGCCCCTGTGGCGGCGCTGCGCCCGATCAGCGCAACGGCGCCAAACCGCCGCGCTTCGCGCAATGCTGTGGCCGCTATATCGACGGCGGCGAAATTGCGCCGCGCGCGCTCGAACTGATGCGCTCGCGCTACAGCGCGTACGTTGTGGGCGCAACGGATTATTTGCGCGCCACCTGGGCGCCGCACACCTGCCCCACGGATCTCGACACCGACCCTGCTGCCCCCGACGCACCGCGTTGGCTCGGACTCCAGATCAAGGCCTTCGCTGAAACCGATGCCGATCATGCGACCGTTGAATTCGTCGCACGTTATAAGGTAAGCGGCCGCGCCCACCGGTTGCACGAGTTGAGCCGCTTTCTACGTGGTGAAGACGGACGCTGGCGCTATGTCGATGGCGATGTGAGCGAATAGGCCCAACCTTTCGTAGCCTTACACGACGCAGCGACCCACATCCCACGGCGTTCACATATGGCCCTCAAACGAGGGCTTTTTTTTCGTGTTGGCTCGACGCTACAGCGCGCGTGATACGACAAATTACTTCGTCCAGCCAAGCACCGCGGGGCAAGCGTTTGGCTGTCTCCCGGCAGGCGAACGTGCCCTGATCCGCACGCGGCAATTTTTTCGCCGCGGGTTCTCCTTGATTGCACAAAACAAAATTGTCGTGCCAGGATGAGGCCGTAGGTTTGTGACGCCACGTTGCGAGAATAGGTCCATACCGGTTCCGCAAATGCGCAGGCGCCGTGCCGATAGCCCACCAGTAGGGGTTCGACAGCGGTTCCAGGCAGCATGTGTGGCGCTCATCATCGGCGCGTGGGGTCGCGTCGGCCGTTTGGGTTCATCCCGTGCGATCTCGATTAGCGTGCGTGCGCTTAGCGCACTCCGTACGCGAGTGTGTTTTTGTTTGTCGAAAACGCTGATGAAAGGCAATTGTCAGTGACGACATTCGACAGACAAAGCATCACGGTGTTCAGGGCAGGTTTTTGAGGCAGGTGTGTTAATGGTGTTCAGCAAGGTTCTGACGAAGTGTGCGGTGACGTGTGTAACGGCGATGTGCGCCGTCGCGCTCGCGCATGCCGACCCGCTCGCCGACACCCAGTTGGGGCCTCTCACCCGCGCACACGTGCCGCGCATTGCGCTCGACGACGACGTCTATCAGACCACCACTGGCCTCAACGAACAGATCATCCGCGTACCGGTCGACGCTGCCGGCACGGTCACACTCGAAACAACGATCTACAAACCGGACGGCGCAGGCCCGTTTCCGATGATCGTTTTCAACCACGGCAAGATTCCCGGCGACCCGCGCACGCAGGAGCGCAGCGACCCGTTGCCGTTCGCGCGCGAATTCGTGCGCCGGGGTTATGTGGTGGTGGCGCCGAACCGCCAGGGCTTCGGCCATTCGGGTGGTACTTATCAGCAGGACGGGTGCGACGTCGAACGCAACGGCATCGGCCAGGCCGGCGACGTGGCCGCCACGATCGATTTCATGTCGAAGCAGCCATACGTGGATGCGACGCACATCGTGGTGGCCGGCACCTCGCACGGCGGCTTGGCAACGATGGCGTACGGCCCTGAGGCTGCACCGGGTGTGCGGGCCTTGATCAATTTCTCGGGCGGTTTGCGGCAGGACGCGTGCGCCGACTGGCAGGGCAACCTGACGCGCGCATTCGGCGCGTATGGCGAGAAAACGAAGGTGCCGTCGCTGTGGTTGTATGGCGATAACGACTCGGTGTGGACGGCGCCGCTGGTGGCCGGGATGTATGCCGCGTATTCCGCACATGGTGCGAGTGCGAAGATGGTGGATTTCGGCAACTATAAGAATGACGCGCATCGGCTCGTGGGCGATCGTGATGGCGTGCAGATCTGGTGGCCTGCGGTTGAAGCCTTCCTGGCTCGAGCTGGGATGCCGACTGGCGTGCAATATCGCGTGTCTGATCCTTCTTTGCCGAAGGCAAGCGGGTTTGCTGCTGTCGATGCGGTCGACTCTGTACCGTTTGTCGACGAAGCTGGCCGTAACGGATATCGGAATTTCTTGCATCAGTATCCTAGCCGGGCTTTTGCTGTGTCGGATACGGGGGCATGGTCCTGGGCCGAGGGCGGCGATGATCCGATGTCGGTGGCTATTGCCAATTGCCAGAAGCAGAGTTCGGCGCGTTGCCGGTTGTATGCGGTGGACAACTCCGTTGTATGGGGTTCTGGGTCTTCGCAGACGGCGGATTCTTCTTCGGCTGGGTCTGCCGATGGTCGGCCGGCTATTGCTAGCCGGAATTAAGGGTTAGGGTTTTGCCTGCTCGGCGTTTGGTCGTCTTTGTGCCTGCGGTGTTGGGCTTTGCTTGTTCTGTTTGCCTGCTCGGGGCGTATTGTCTGTTTGCCTGTGGCGTTGGCCTTTCCTTGTTTTGTTAGTGGTTGATTAGCGTCGCCCCTGTGCGGGGCGGCACTTACTTTCTTTGCCGCCGCAAAGAAAGATAAGCAAAGAAAGCGGCTCACACCGCCAGCACATAAGCGGGTCCCCCGCACAGCCACGGCAGTGGTGCATCTGGAATCCGTGCCCTCGCACATTCCGCCTTGGTGACAAGCCGTCATACTTCCGGTGGCGCTGCGCGCGCCGAAGAGCATTTCATAAAACCGACCACTCCGGTTTCGCACTCGCGCTTCATTCGGCGCTTCGCCGAGGCGAAGCCGATGGCCCCCACCGCGTCCAACCGAAGCCCCGGGTTTCCCTCGCAGACCCATCCGCGACGCACGCAGTGCGGAGTGGGCGCTGATGAGCCCCTTGTCACTCACGCTGAAGGTGCGAGAGCACGGATTCCAGATGCACCACTCCCCCCTCCGAGCCAGGGGACCCGCTTAAGAGTTAGCGGTTTGAGCTGCTTTCTTTTGCCTACTTTTCTTTGCAGCAGGCAAAGAAAAGTAGGTGCCTGCCCCGCACAGGGGCGACGCTAATAGACCAATAGCAAATCAAGGAAAGGCCACCGCCGCAGGCATACAGACAACAAGCGCCGAGCAGCCAAAACCCAAACCACCCCCACCGCCGGAGGCAAAGTCCCACCCCAAACCCCAAATTCCCGCCCATAAGCACCAACTACTTTGTCGTCGCTAACTCCATCGATCAGCGACCTTCCGAAGGAAACTGAAACCACCTGCATCGAACAGCGCAAAACTCCGGCGCCGCCGGCAAAACCTCACCGTCCAGCCCTAGTGCACAGCACGAAATAAACCGCTAATCTCGACCCCGCAAGCCTCCCCAAGGCCGCGCGCAGCGCACACAAGAAACCGCAGCGCGAATGAATAGGCCCTAAAAAGCCAGCCGTGCAACGGCAAAAAAAGCACCTCGGAGTACCCTTTGGAAAAGTCAGCATCCCCTGAAGACTGGATCACCCGCAGCCTGCGTGCCGTCTGGCACCCCTGCACCCAGATGAAACACCACGAGCGCCTGCCGCTAATCCCGGTCGCACGAGGTCAAGGCGCGTGGCTCTACGACCGCGCGGACAAGCGTTATCTGGACGCGATCAGTTCCTGGTGGGTCAACCTGTTCGGGCATGCCAATCCCCGCATCAATGCGGCACTCAAAGATCAACTCGATACGCTCGAACACGCAATGCTCGCGGGCTGCACGCACGAGCCAGCCATCGAACTTGCGGAGCGCCTCAGCGCCCTCACCGGCAACACACTCGGTCACGCGTTCTTCGCGTCCGATGGCGCATCGGCCGTCGAAATCGCGCTGAAGATGAGCTTCCACTCGTGGCGCAATCGCGGCTTCACCGACAAGCAGGAATTCGTTTGCGTCGCTAACAGCTACCACGGCGAAACCGTCGGCGCCCTCGGCGTCACCGATGTGGCGCTCTTCAAAGACGCTTACGACCCGCTGATCCGCAACGCACACGTCGTTGCATCGCCCGACGCGCGCCTCGCGCAAACAGGTGAAAGCGCAGCCGATGTGTCGCGCCGCGCGCTCGAACACGTTCGCTCGTTGTTCGAAGCACGCGCCACGAAAATCTCCGCGCTCATCGTGGAGCCGCTCGTGCAATGCGCGGCCGGCATGGCAATGCACGATGCGTCGTATATCGCCGGATTGCGCGCACTCTGCGACCAATACGGCGTGCATCTGATCGCCGATGAAATCGCGGTCGGTTGCGGCCGCACCGGCACGTTCTTCGCATGCGAACAAGCCGGTATCTGGCCGGATTTCCTGTGTCTGTCGAAAGGCATTAGCGGCGGGTATCTGCCGCTCTCAATCGTGCTGTCGCGCGTTGAAATTTTCGACGCCTTCTATCACGACGATACCGCGCGCGGCTTCCTGCACTCGCATTCGTACACGGGCAATCCGCTCGCCTGCCGAGCGGCGCTCGCGACGCTCGATCTGTTCGCCAGCGACAACGTGCTCGCGGTCAACGCACAGAAATCCGCGACGCTGAAGGCCGCGTTGGCGCCGCTCGCCGAACATAAGCAAGTGCGCAATTTGCGTCAGTGCGGCACGATCTTCGCGTTCGATGCAGTGATCGACGACGCTCAGCAAGCCAAAACATTTTCGCGCCGTTTTTTCGAAAACGCGTTGCAGCGTGAACTGCTGCTGCGTCCGATTTCGACCACGGTGTATCTGATGCCCCCATACATCCTCGACGACGAAGAAATCGCGCTGCTCGCCTCGCGCACGCGCGAAACTTTCGAAGCAACTCTCGCGGAAACCCGTTAATGCACCTGCTCGACACACTCACAGAAGGCCTCAAGGAAATCGACGCGCGCGGTCTGCGCCGCCGTCGCCGTACCGCCGACACGCCATGTGCAGCGCACATGACGGTCGACGGCCGCGCGATCATCGGTTTCGCCAGCAACGACTATCTCGGGCTCGCGGCGCATCCGCAACTGATCGCGGCAATCGCGGAAGGTGCGCAGCGTTACGGCGCCGGCAGCGGTGGTTCGCATCTGCTAGGCGGCCACTCGCGCGCGCATGCGCAGCTCGAAGACGATCTGGCTGAATTCGCCGGCGGCTTCGTCGACAACGCACGCGCGCTCTACTTCAGCACCGGTTACATGGCGAATCTCGCGACGCTTACCGCGCTCGCGGGCCGTGGCACGACGCTGTTCTCCGACGCGTTGAATCACGCATCGCTCATCGACGGCGCGCGTTTGTCCCGCGCTGAAGTGCAGATCTATCCGCATTGCGACATGGAAGCGCTGAGCGCGATGCTCGATGCCTCGGACGCTGAAGTCAAAGTGATCGTCTCCGATACGGTGTTCAGCATGGACGGCGATGTCGCGCCCCTGGCGCGTCTGCTTGAACTTGCAGAGCAGCACGGTGCATGGCTGATCGTCGACGATGCGCACGGCTTCGGTGTGCTCGGTCCGCAAGGCCGCGGCGCGATCGCGGAGGCCGCGTTGCGCTCGCCAAATCTGATCTCGATCGGCACGCTCGGTAAAGCTGCTGGTGTGTCGGGCGCATTCGTCGTCGCGCACGGCACCGTGATCGAATGGCTCGTGCAGCGCGCGCGTCCGTATATCTTCACAACCGCTTCGGTTCCGGCTGCGGCGCATGCGGTGTCGGCGAGTCTGCGCATTATCGGTGGCGAAGAAGGCGATACGCGGCGTGCCCATCTTCGGCAATTGATCGAACGTACACGCGCGATGTTGAAGGCAACGCCGTGGCTGCCGGTTGATTCGCACACTGCCGTGCAGCCGCTGATCATCGGCGCAAACGAGGCGACGCTGGACATCGCGGCCACGCTCGATCGCGCGGGTCTCTGGGTACCGGCGATCCGTCCGCCGACTGTGCCGGCGGGTACGTCGCGGCTGCGCATTTCGCTTTCCGCCGCGCATTCGCAGGCGGATCTCGATCGGCTCGAAGCGGGCTTGCAACAACTCGGGGCAAAA
This sequence comes from Paraburkholderia domus, assembly GCF_905220705.1. Lineage (GTDB taxonomy): Bacteria > Pseudomonadota > Gammaproteobacteria > Burkholderiales > Burkholderiaceae > Paraburkholderia > Paraburkholderia domus. The sequence continues at coordinate 2,886 of NZ_CAJNAT010000010.1, read as the reverse complement.
GCGGCATGAGCAGCTCGAATCAAAACGCGCTGTCTCTCTTCGTCACCGGCACCGATACGGAAATTGGCAAGACTTTCGTGTCCGCCGCGCTCTTGCGCGGCTTCGTTCGCGAAGGCCTGCAAGCCGCCGCGATGAAACCGATCGCCGCGGGCGCGTTCGAAGTGAACGGCGTGTTGCACAACGAAGATGCCGATCAACTCGACGCCGCGTCGAGCGTCCTGCTGCCGCCAGAGATTCGCACGCCGTATCTGTTGAAAGAACCCGCCGCGCCGCATATCGCCGCCGCGCTGGAAAACGTCACATTCGATATCGACCACATCGTCGATTGCCACGCGCAAGCATTGAAGCAAGCCGAGATCGTCGTAGTCGAAGGCGTCGGCGGTTTTCGCGTGCCGCTGACCGCGACGCAGGACACCGCCGATCTCGCCGTCGCGCTGAAGCTGCCGGTCGTGCTGGTGGTCGGCATGCGCCTGGGTTGCATCAGCCACGCATTGCTCACGGCCGAAGCGATCGCCGCGCGCGGGCTGACGCTCGCTGGCTGGGTCGCGAATCGCATCGATCCGGACATGACGTTCCCCGACGAAAACATCGCCTCGATTCGCGAGCATCTTGGGCGCGAATACGATGCGCCCTTGCTCGGCATCGTGCCGCATTTGAACCCGGCTTCGCCGGAGCTCGCGGCAGATCAACTCGACATCAACCGACTCCTGCAGACGCTGCGTCACGCGCAGCGCTGAAAACCCATTACATCCATCCATGAGGATTGACGACATGACGCAACTGAACATCGCTCCGACGCCAGCCGAGACGGCCGCCTCGAACCACAACGCCAACCACGCTGCAGCAGGCGGCAAGCAGGTAGCCAAGTGGCGCGTCGCTGACATCGTCGCGCTGTACGAACTGCCGTTCAACGATCTGATGTTCCGCGCGCAGCAAACCCACCGCGAACATTTCGACGCCAACACCGTGCAACTGTCGACGCTTCTGTCGATCAAGACCGGCGGTTGCGAAGAAGATTGCGCGTACTGTCCGCAGTCGGTGCATCACGACACAGGCTTGCAAGCCGACAAGCTGATGCCGGTCGATGAAGTATTGGCCGCAGCAAAGGTCGCCAAGGAAAACGGCGCGACGCGCTTCTGCATGGGTGCGGCGTGGCGCAATCCGAAGGACCGTCACCTCGAGCCGATCAAGGACATGATCCGCGGCGTGAAGGCGATGGGCCTCGAAACCTGCGTGACGCTCGGCATGCTGGAAACGCATCAGGCTCAAGGTCTGCGCGAAGCGGGTCTCGACTACTACAACCACAACCTCGATACATCGCCGGAGTTCTACGGCCAGATCATTTCGACGCGCACGTATCAGGACCGTCTCGATACGTTGGAACGCGTGCGCGATGCGGGCATCAACGTGTGCTGCGGCGGGATTGTCGGTTTGGGCGAATCGCGCCGTGAGCGCGCCGGCCTGGTCGCGCAACTGGCGAACATGGAGCCGTATCCGGAATCGGTACCCATCAACAACCTGGTGCAAGTGGAAGGTACGCCGCTGACCGGCACCGAAGCAATCGATCCGTTCGAATTCGTCCGTACGATCGCGATTGCACGCATCACGATGCCGCGCGCAATGGTGCGTCTGTCGGCTGGCCGCGAGCAGATGGACGAAGCGTTGCAGGCCTTGTGTTTCCTGGCTGGCGCGAACTCGATTTTCTACGGCGATCAGTTGCTGACCACCAGCAACCCGCAAGCGGAAGCGGACCGCAAACTGCTCGAACGCCTCGGCGTTCGCGCAGAAGCGGCACAGCAGATGCCGCTGGATCAGAGCGGCTGCGAGCATAGCTGCGCGCATGATCAAAACGCGCACGCTGCGCCGAACTAACGCCAAAAAGCCGAACACGGTAAGAAAGGCCACCTCGCACCCGAGGCGGCCTTTTTTCATTTGATAGGTCTACCACTACTTCTGGCTTCTACTGTATCTGCGCCGATACGCGCCCTCCTTTCGCAGGCACCATCTCGCGTCATCTGGCCTTGACTCCGCCCGGAGCCGTCGTTGTAAACAATCAAGCAGCAGGTACCTCCGCAGCCAGCACAGCTTTGCTTCGCCCCATATCTGAATCGCCATCCGAATATCGGCTCCCGAGAGAATTGCACATACCACCACGACCAGCATGTCCGTCGGACTAGCCGGCGTGCGGCTGCGCGGATCGCGCAAATCGCCAAACTCATCCTGAATACCGAACACGTCTTGCTCCATCGCTTTTCCCCGGCAACAAAAACCAGAGTAAACGCGCCTTTAACAGTGCTTACAAGACTTTCTTCACCATCTGTAACGTTTTTCGCGCGTATCCGCGCAATCAGATTTTTCGGAATTGTCGGATTTAAAAATATTTCAATCTCCTTAAAAGTGCTTACGCCGTCAATGGCGAATCTCACAATAAAAGGAGCGAAATGAAAGACTGGAAACCACAGAGAGGAACGGCTGGCATGCTGTGCCGCTTCCTCGTCGCATTCACGTTGTTATTGGTCGCGTTCGGCGCGAACGCCGACTACCAGAATGACTGCACCACACGCTACGCAAAATCAGGTGCCATCCAGGGCAGCAAGTTCTGCGCTATCGACGCTGCGAGCAATTCGCCGGGTGGGCCAGGCGGCTATGCATGCCTGAACGACCTCGATCTCATCAACAAATGGTGCGCGGGCGAAACCGATCCGCAGCCTGAAAAGTCCTGCCCGGTTGCCGATCCGGTTTATCCGGGCAGCGGTGCCGTTACGCTCGACAGCGCGGATTTCGTCAGCGGCGACGACATGCCGATGGTGTTCTCCCGCACCTATCGTTCAGTGTCGCCCGGCACTTCCGGCAATGCGATGGGACCGGTCTGGTTCCATAACTGGC
>NZ_CAJNAT010000009.1 GCF_905220705.1 Paraburkholderia domus | reverse complement strand
CAAGACCGCCCGGCAGCGCAATCCGCTTCGATGGAAGGGCCGCACGCGAAACTGGCAGCGTGTAGATGCCGTGCATCTGAACCCGGATCGCATTGACAACCAGGATGTCGCCCCGCAACGCCCTAACCAGGAGAGAAAGGCCGCCTGAAATTTATTCGTTGAGGCGACAACTAGCTTGAAAATTTCCGAAAGTGTTGTCGAGACATTTACCGCTTAAAGGTGTCTCACCGTTTAAGAGTATGGAATTGCTCACCCATGTCTCCCATCGAAAATCCTGCGAGCGCTGCCGTGTCAACGACACTGAGTATAGGTGACGGCCAGAGCCTCAATACATCTGGTCGCCGTACATTGCGCCAGCCCGAATTCGCATCTACGGTCAGACAAGTGAAAAGGCGGCACGACACTTGAAAGAGTGCTTGGCTCCCGTCGACAAACGTCCAGTATGGTTTGTTGAGCGACCTCCTCCGAGACCGGGGAGCAGCATGGATGCATGGATTGCGATTCACCTGCCCCCTTTCTGCACGTGCCAACCTCTTCAACGTATGCAAACGCGAGGACATCATGAGCATTGCGGGCACCCTGCACCATACGCGCAAGCCGCTCGAAGGCGGCGTCGGCTCAACCTATCTGGGAGAGGTCTCCCGGGCCGACATTGAGCGCGCATCCGAGTCGATCCGGGGAACCGTCGTCCGCACCCCACTGTTAGCGTACGCAGCAGCCACAGATCGAAGCGTGTTTCTCAAACCTGAGAATCTTCAGCCGCGAGGATCGTTCAAGATACGCTGCGCGTTGAATGCAGTATCCAGACTTACTCAAGATCAACTGTCGAACGGTGTTTATACGGCGAGCGCCGGGAACTTCGCCCTCGGGGTGACAGAAGCAACGAGGGTTCGGGACGCGGACGTCAGGGTGTACGTCACCGATACAGCAGCGAAGAGCAAGATCGAGGCACTTCGCACGCTGGGCGCCCGGGTGATTGAAGTCGACTACGAAAGATGGTGGGCAATACTGTGCGGTGAAACACCTGCTGGCGAAACAGGTACGTTTCTGCATCCATGTGCATGTCGCGATGTCGTCATTGGAGACGCGACTATCGGACAGGAGATATTGGAGGACCTGCCAGACGTCGACGTGATACTCGTGCCTTTCGGAGGCGGAGGACTGATAACAGGCATTGCGCTGGCATGTATGCGTTGGGGCTCCCGCGCACAAATGTATGCGTGCGAGACCGAGGCAGCGGCTCCTTTCTATTCTTCTCTTGCGGCTGGCGCTATCGTCGAAGTTCCAGTCGACTCGACACCAATGGTCTCGGGCATCGGTGTATCGACTGTGCTCGATGCAAATTGGCCATACCTCAACGCGTTGGTGGACGGCGTTGTCGTATCAACGCTTGAGGATACGGCTGAAGCCATCCGGTGCCTGGAGAAAAGCAATCATCTCGTCGTCGAGGGCGCGGGTGCAGTCGCACTTGCCGCAGCCCGCCATCCTTACTTTGCTGGCAAGCGCATTGCCGCTGTACTGACGGGCGGCGGTATTGATATGCGTGTTTTGGCTTCGGTGCTGAATGGCGAGCAATCGGGGTACCTCATGCCGTCCCGGATCCGTGACTATGAATAAGGCCATGGACCCGTAAAGTGAAGCCATATCTGGTGCTGGTTACTCCGGACCAGGCTTTTAATTTCTGTTCTTCCGAAAATTGCTGGACGCCGAAAATCAGTGGGTCCGCTTCAGCTAATCTCCATGGCCCTCGCCTGAACGGTTGACGCGCGCAAGGAAGAATGTCCGGTCTGCCATTATTCGTCAACGTCTTCATACATCGGTTTGAATCTTCATGTGGCGTCGGCGGCGAAGTAGAAAGGCGTAGACGCATTAGATAAAGGCTCGTAGGAGAGACCTGCAACTCGACGCATGACCTATGCTTTGACGGTGCGATGTCGCCAAAACGACGACGATCTTCATACCTTTGCTAAGGTTTCCTGACGGAGATGGAACATGGCTATTACGTCGGCAGGAACCTTGAAGTTACGTGAAATCTCCGATCTTCCGGCCCCTCGAGGCCTCCCGCTGATTGGAAATGCGCACCAGTTGACGCCATCGCGCGTGCATCTCATTCTCGAGCGGTGGGCACGGGAGCTTGGCACACCCTATCGTTTTCAGATCGGCTCACGGCCTGTGACGGTCTGGGACGACACGGAGTTGTGTCATTCGATTATGCGCGAGCGACCAAACGGATATCGGCGGTATTCGCCGATTGAGGAGAATCTTGACGAGATGGGTAGCAACGGCGTGTTCTCAGTCGAGGGCGCCGCATGGGAGCCGCAACGAAAGCTGGTGATGCAGGCCCTTTCCGTAGCGCATATCAAGGCGTTCTATCCCACCATGGCGGCCATCACTGAGCGTCTCAGAGTACGGTGGGAACGTGCGGCGCGTAGTAACCGCGTGGTCGAGATGACTGAAGATCTCAAACGCTATACGGTCGATGTCACCAGCGCGCTCGCGTTCGGCGACGATCCCGGAACCCTGGAGCAGGACGGCAACGTCATTCAGGAACATCTGGCGTTGATTTTTCCCATGCTAATGAACCGGATAAACGCCCCGTTCCCCTATTGGCGATACGTCAAACTGCCACGAGATCACCGGCTCGATCACGCCTTGGCCGAAGTGCATCGCTACGTGCGCTTGACGATCAATCGTGCGCGCGAGCGCATTCGAGACAGACCTCATGACGAACCCTGCAATTTACTCGAAGCCATGCTGCAGTTTCGCGACACACCGGGCTCTGGGATTACCGATGACCAAGTGGCGGCCAACGTGCTGACCATGTTGCTCGCGGGTGAAGACACCACGGCGCATTCGATCGCGTGGGCGCTTTTGTATCTGAGCTCCGACGATACGTTGCAGAGTCGGGTTTCAGACCAGTCACGCGCCGTGTTGGGAGCCGCTGGCGTGTGCCCGACTTACGAAACACTCAAGACGCTCGACTTGTGCGAGGCCGTGTGCACTGAAGCGAGTCGGTTCAGGCCCGTAATTCCCATTCATGCATTTGAGCCGCTGCAGGACGTCGAGCATCGCGGGATTCACTTGCCTGCGGGTTCCAGAATGTTCTTCTTGACGCGCCCCCCCATGCTCGACGCAAGCAATTTCGAGCATCCGGACAAATTTGATCCGGAGCGTTGGATGCATGAACGAACACCGCAGCGGGGGGCGCACGAGACGCGTGCGCATTTGCAGTTTGGCGGGGGACCGCGGGTATGTCCTGGTCGGCATCTTTCGACGGTCGAAATGCGGCTTGTCATTTCGATGTTATCGGCCGGGTTCGTTTCGCGGCTTGCAGTCGATATGAGTTCTATTCGGGAGGTGACCGCATTTACGATGGTGCCGAGTGGAATGCCAGTGCGACTTTGCCTACGGCCGTGAATGTCCGCTGGCACTCGTGGAGGCACGACAAACACGCATACACCTCACCATCGCACCCAGTCCTATCCGGCGTCGTGCTGAAGATATTTATGGGCGAACGCGATCGCCATGCTGCCCTCGCCGACCGCTGAAGCGACGCGCTTGACCGGGCTCAATCGCACATCCCCACAGGCAAACACGCCAGGAACACTCGATTCGAGGAGGTAGGGATCCCGGCTATGAGACCAGCGTCCTGCCTTGACGACGTCGTCACCGGTGAGAACATATCCGCGCGCATCGCGCGCGATTTCCGTCGGCAACCACTCGGTCTCTGCATCGGCGCCGATGAACACGAACAATCCGCCACTGTCGTGCCGACGCACTTCTGCGCTCAGTCCATCGCGTATATCGATCGCGGTCAGATGGGTATCGCCGTATGCACCGACTACTTCCGATCGCAGTTGCACTGCTACGTTTAACTTCTCGCGAAGCTGCTCGACAAGGTAGCGAGACATGCTCTTCTCAAGCGAATCGCCTCGCAAGACAAGCGTAACCATGCGCGCATGATTGGCAAAGTACAAAGCAGCCTGGCCGGCCGAGTTTCCGCCACCGATCAAATAAACGTCGAGTCCGTGAGTAGCGCTCGCCTCGCTGCGTGACGCGCCGTAGTAAATTCCTTTACCGATAAACCGGTCGAAGCCGTCGATCAAGAGGCGGCGCCACGTGACGCCTGTCGCGAGAATGATCGTTCGCGCCCGGATGACGTCGCCTCCGTCGAGGTGAACGTTACGCCCGTCGACATCGATTTGAACAACGGACCGCGTCACCAGAATCTCTGCGCCGAGCCGACTTGCCTGCTGCAGTGCACGGCTCGCGAGTTCGTCTCCCGACACGCCGTTGGGGAAGCCGAGGTAATTCTCGATACGTGAAGATGTCCCAGCCTGCCCGCCTGGCGCTTCGCGCTCCAGCACCATAGTACGCAAACCTTCCGATGCACCGTACACGGCCGCAGCGAGACCGGCCGGGCCGCCCCCAATGATCACCGTGTCGTATTCGGCGAGGCGCGGCCGCGTCTGCAGACCCAGCAACCCAGCAAGCTCGCGTGTCGCAGGTCGGCTCAGCACCGTTCCGTCGACCAGCCGCAACACCGGGCAATCCTCCTCTGACGGACGGGTTCCAGGCCAGCGCGTCGTCAGTTCGGGCGCATCCGGCGTCATCCAGTCATAGCTGATCTGGTTGCGGGCGAGGAACTGGCGCAACGCGGTGCAAGTGTTGTCCCAGCGACTTCCAATCATGGTCACGCGGGGCTTGGGCGGCTCGGCGGAGAGGCCTTGCAGCCCTCCGATACGCTCGCGCGCAAGGGTGCCCATCTTGAATGCAATTTCTGGCGACGCGGCGGCAAGTACATAGTAATGCTGAGCGTCCACGCGCATTACACGCGACGGCTCTGCGGCCCGATAGGCGCCTGGAAACGGCGAACTCAGCGCGAGCGGCACTTCGCCAAAAATGGTTCCGGGCAGACGCCAGCCCAACGTGCGCTCGATACCGTCGAACGTCTTGACGACTTCCATCTTGCCGGCCAGAACGGCATAGAGCGCGCGCTCCCCACCTTCATGAACCGCGAATTCACCCGCACACAGATGCAGGTCTGCCGACGTATGCGCGAGATGGTTCAGTTCGTTGTCAGGGAGTGTTGAAAACAGCGGAATCGCCCGGATGTCGTCGCGTGTCAGCATGGCTTCGTCCCGTGCGAGAGAGATAGCAGGCAGATCAAGCCAGTATATGACTTTCGAATGCGAATGTTTATTCGCTGGAGCCACTTCCCCGGTCTAAATCAGCGCTACGCCTCCCACCCAGGTACAGAACCGGCACGGCGCTGTTACGGCTCAGCCCGCACGCCCGACCAACTCCGCCAGCACCGTCTGATAAGCGGTGCTGCCCATCACCCGCTCGTTCACGCCGTCTTCGAAATCGATCCATCCTGAATTGAAGCCGTCGATCATCTCGACGCGCGGCGCGGGCCAAGCCGTGCCTTGCGACTGAAACAGCGCTTCCCATTGATCGCGCGGCACCGCTTGAGCCTTTACCGAGCGCCCGAGCAGGCCGCCGAGCATCGCGGCGATGTCATCTTGCGTATAGCGCCGCGGCCCCTCAATCTCGATCACGCGGCGACCCTGCCACGACTGAGCAAGCGTTTCAGCAATCACCTGGCCGATATCCGCGGTTGCGATCATCGGATACGCACGGCCGAGCGGTTGCAGGAAACTCGACATCACGCCCGTTTCGCGTGCCGGCGCGATATCCCACAACGAGTTCTCCATAAACCACGCGGGCCGCAAAATCGCCGTCGGAATTGGCAGATCCGCGAGCGCTCCTTCGAGAATATGCACTTGCGTGATGAGACCGAGACCCGACTCCCGTTGCCCGCCGATCGACGACAACGCCGCGACGCGCTCAGGTCTTGCCTGCAACAGCGCCTCTTTCAGCACCGCCGCCGCTGCGTGCGCGTTCGGATAACCCGGCTGCGGCGCGAAGTTCGGCGCCACCATCACGAAGACGCCGGCCGTACCGCTGAACGCCGCGGTGAGTGCGTCCGCATCTTCGAAAGATGCAACCGCCACTTCGGCGCCCCGCTCCCGCCACTCCGCGGCCTTGCTTTTGTCGCGTAAGACGGCGCGCACTGCATGCCCCGCCTCCAATAAGGCGCGCGCCGCCGCGCCACCGACCTGCCCTGTCACACCCGTAATTGCATACATGTCCGTCGCTCCGTGAACACGGCCAATGCCGCGTTGAGTGAGATTCTCGGCGCTTCCTGGCGATTTCACGAGAGCATGAATGTCATTTAATTCATGACTCGATGGCATGTAAAGCGTCTTCCGGCGACTTGCGATGCAAAAAAATGAGTTTGACAAACTATCTTTAGATATATATCTTACGACACATCTTAAGACACAAATGGGAGTACCCAAGATGCGTCATCAACATCGTTTTTCCCGTTCGCGTGGCGCGGACGAAGGTTTCTTCGCAGGGCATGACCGCCCGTCTTTGCATGCGCTTTGGCATGCGTTTGCCCGTCACTACGAGCTCGGCAACGAAGCGCGCGGTGAAGGTTTCGAACGGCGTCACGGCGGACGTGGCGATTGGCACGAGTTTCACGGCGACGAACGCGGCCGCGGAGAACGGCACGGGTTCCACGGCCATGATCGTGGCCACGGCAACCGACACGAGTTTCACGGCGACGAACGCGGCCATGGCGACCGAGGTGAACGCGACGACTGCGGCGATTTCGGCCACGACCACCGCTTTGGCCGCCACGGCCACGACCGTTTCTCCCTGCACGCACTATGGCACGCGATCGGCCGCCACGACGAGTATCGCGGCGGCGGCCGCGGTGGACGCTTCGGCGGCGGCGGCCCGGGCGGCTTCGGTGGCGACGGCGATGGTTTCCCGCGCGGCCGCAAATTCAGCTCCGACGACCTGCAATTGCTGCTGCTCTCGATGATCGACGCGCAGCCGAGCCACGGCTACGAACTGATCAAGGCGCTCGAAACGCGTTCGAACGGCTTCTACAGCCCGAGTCCCGGCATGGTCTATCCGGCGCTCACGTATCTGGAAGAACTGGGCTATGTGACCGTGCAGCTCGAAGGCAACCGCAAGCGCTACGAACTGTCGGAAGCGGGCCGCGAGTACCTGGCCGCCAACCGCGAGCGCGTCGAATTGATGCTCGCCAAGCTGACACATATCGCCCGAAAAATGGATTCCGTGCGCCGTGCGTTTGCCGGTGAAGAGCCGGCCGACATCAGCGAAGGCGGCTGGTTGCCCGAACTGAGCGAAGCGCGCCGCGCGCTGAAGCATGCGCTCCTGCGCCGTGACAACGTGCCGGCCGCCGAACAGCGCCGCATCGCCGCGATCCTGATGCGCGCGGCCAATGAAATCGAAGGCAAACGCAATCCCGGCAGTGAAGGCAGCGGCGAACCGACCGCCTGAAATCGCGCTATCCGGCACTCGCGTTCGAAGGTGCCCATGAGCATCTTCGAACGCAAGACAAACCAACAGGAGTAGCACCCTTATGCTGGCAAATGACAACCGGGCCGATCTGGCCGTCCATCGCGTGCGACATCCGCTGAAGTTCCGTCTGTTGCAGGTCAAAGAGGTTCACGCACTGACCCCGCACATGATTCGAGTCACCTTCACGGGCGAGGATCTACACGACTTCGTCTCCGCTTCGTTCGACGATCACATCAAAGTGTTCTTCCCCGAGCCCGGCGCCGACAAACCATTGCTGCCCGAAGCCGGCCCTGACGGCCCTGTATTTCCCGCCGGCCAGCCGCGGCCGATCGCTCGCGATTTCACACCGCGCCGCTTCGACGCTGAAGCGCGCGAACTGGACATCGAGTTCGCCATGCACGAGGCGGGCCCGGCTGCAACGTGGGCGGCGCAAGCCAAAGTGGGCCAGTACCTGGGCATTGGCGGCCCGCGCGGCTCACTGGTGATACCAACCGGTTTCGACTGGCATCTGCTGATCGGCGACGACACCGCGCTGCCGGCCATTGCCCGCCGCCTCGAAGAGCTGCCTGCCGGCACACGCGTCGCGGCGGTGATCGAAGTGGCCGATCCGTCGGCACAGATCGAATTCGCGACGCAGGCCGAACTGCATATGGTCTGGCGCTACCGCGGCGAATCGGGCTATCGCGGCGAGGCTTTGCTGCAAGCGGTACGCGAAATCTACTTGCCTGAAGACGGCGAAGGCTATGTATGGGCCGCCGGCGAATCCGCGACGATGCGTGCGGTGCGTTACCACCTGTGCACGGAACGTGGCGTCGACAAGTCGCGTATTCGCGCGGCCAGCTACTGGAAACAGGGTGCCGAAGCGGTACATGAAACACTCGACGACTGACTGCCCGAAGCGTGCGCGCAATGAACTGCGCGCATTGGGTAAACCTCCTGAGCGGCGTGCGTCGAACAAAAACAGGGAATTGACCGATGTATTCAATAAGCTCAAGGCATGAGCGCCGTTTGCTATGGCTGCTTGCGCTGACGCAGTTCACCATCATCATGGACTTCATGGTGATGATGCCGCTCGGGCCGCAGATCATGCTCTCGTTCAGTATCACACCCGCCGCGTTTGCGACGGCCGTATCGGCGTATTCGTGGTGTTCGGGTCTGTCGGGTTTATTCGCGGCGACCTATATCGACCGCTTCGACCGGCGTCGTCTGTTGCTGACCGTCTATGCGCTGTTCGCGCTATCGAATCTCGCCTGCGCGTTGGCGAGCAGCTTCCCCCTTCTGCTTGCGGCACGTGCTTTTGCGGGCATAACGGGTGGCGTGTTGGGCTCCGTGATCATGGCGATCGTCGGCGACGTGATTCCGGTGCAACGCCGCGGCGCCGCGACCGGCACGATCATGACCGCCTTTTCATTGGCTGCGATTGCTGGCGTGCCGGCAGGCGTGATGCTAGGCGCGCACTTCAACTGGGCCGCGCCGTTCTATTTGCTGGTGGTGCTGTCGCTACTCGTCTGGGTGGCGGGTTGGCAACTAGTCCCTTCGCTTGCCGAACATTTGAGCCGCCGCCAGCCCGCGCTTGGCGAAGTGCTGCCTGATTTATGGCGGCTGTTGAGCAACCCGCGACATATGAATGCGTTTGCGCTGACGTTCATGATGATGATCGCGCATATGCTGGTGATCCCGTTTATCTCGCCGATCCTGGTTGCCAATCACGGCGTGGCCCCGACGCAGTTGTCGTGGCTGTATATGGCGGGTGGCGCGGCAACGTTCTTCACATCGCGCCGCGTGGGCAGACTTGCTGACCGATTCGGCGCGCGGCGCGTATTCCGGATTGCGGCGGTACTTTCGTTTCTGCCCGTCCTGTTGGTGACGCATCTGCCGGATCTACCGTTCTACGCGCTCGTGATGTTTTTCCCGTTTTTCATGGTACTGCTATCCGGTCGAATGGTACCCATGCAGGCACTGCTGACAACCGTACCCGAGCCCTCCCGCCGGGGTGCATTTCTAAGCGCCAACAGTGCGCTGCAGGCCTTGGGCACGGGATGTGGCGCATGGATTGGCGGCTTGATGCTGAGCAGTTCGTCGACCGGGCAAATCACAGGATATGGGACAGTAGGCTGGGTAGCCGTAGCCGTCGCGCTGATCGGCGTACTCTGGATTTCCCGGGTTCACGGCGCGCAGAGCGTGTTACCCCCGACAGGCATACTGCGAGGCGACACAGTCGGAGAAGGATAATAACGAGCGCGCCGACGGCGCGTTAGAAGCACCGCATCGGCGCGCGCAGCGCCGCCGGAAGAATGACAGCCTTGTCACTAGCGCCGAATGTGCGAGAGCACAGATTCCAGATGCACCACTACCGCAACTGCGCGGGGGCTCCGCTTAAGAGCTAGCGGTGTGAAGCGGCTTTCTTTGCTTATCTTTCTTTGCCGCGGCAAAGAAAGTAAGTGCCGCCCCGCACAGGGGCAACGCTAATAGACCAATAACAATTCAAGGAAAGGCCAACACCGCAGGCATACAAGCAGAACAAGCACCATCTACTTCATCCAGCATCAGCCCCCAACCCCACCAACGGATGCGTCTCCCTCTTCCACGGCGAAGCCAAAAAATGCCGAACCCGTTCCGGCCGCACTTCAGCAAGCGTCGCAGGCGCCCACCGGCACTTACGATCCTTATCGATCAATTGGGCCCTCACACCTTCGCAGAAGTCCCCCTCCTCGACCACCCGCTTAACAATACCCAGCTCCATTCGAAAGCAGTCCGCCAGGCTCATCTGCCGCCCACGCAGTAGCGCCTCCCGCGTGACATACAACATCGTGGGCGAATGCCCAACCATCGCATCATAAGCAGCCTGCAGCCACTGCTTCACCTCACGCGCAGGCTCGCGCTCCAGATCCTGACGCAACGTCGCGACGATCCGCTCGATGCTCGAGCGCCGATCGAAATGCCTCAACATCAACTGCGTAAAAGGCCCCAACGCAGCATGCGGAATAATATTGCACGGCGGCTCGAACACCCCACGCAACGCCGCCATCAAATCCCCCGCGTGCGGCATGCGTTGCAAGCGCTCTTCGAAAGTCCCGAGCCACTCCGCCGGCACGCACAGATCCGCCAACTGCAAGCGCAACGCGTCAGCGCCGGACAACGTCACACCCGTGAGCCCGACATACAGTTCGACCTCCGCCGGCATCACACCAAGGAAACGCGTCGCCCCCACATCCGGCAGAAAGCCAATGCGCGTCTCCGGCATCGCGATCTTGCTGCGCTCCGTGACAATGCGCAGCCGCGCAGCCTGACCGAGCCCCATGCCGCCGCCCATCGAGATACCGTCGAGCAAAGCAACCACAGGCTTCGGAAACGTGTGCAACGCATAGTCGAGCCGGTACTCGTCGACGAAGAACGCCAGCCACCGGCTGTCGCCATTCTTGGCGAGCCGGTGTACCTCACGCACATCGCCGCCGGCGCAAAAACCCTTGGCGCCCGCGCCTTTCAGCACGAGCGCAACGATACCGTCATCGGTACGGCAATGTTCGACCAGGACGGCAAGCTCGCGCACCATCGCGTGCGACAGCGCATTGAGCGCGGCCGGCCGGTTCAGCGTGATGATCGCCACACGGTTGACGACGCGAAACAGAATCTCGCGCTCCGCTTCGACGCTCGTATCGAGCGCGACGCTCTGCACGGCGCTCATCGAAGGTTCTCCTGCTCGCCATTGGCACGCTGTTCGGCGTGCGCTACGGCCTGCGTCACCTGCCAGCGCGGCGCACGTTTCTCGAGGAATGCATTGACGCCTTCGCGCTGGTCGGCGCCGTCGAACAGGTCGACAAAGCGTTCCCGTTCCACCGCCAGGGCCGCCGCACGCGGCACGCCGTTGCGCCCCTGGTGGATCAGCGTCTTGCTGAAGCCGACCGCTTGAGGGCTAAGGGTCGCGACACGCGCCGCCATCGTCAACGCGGCCTCGCGCGCTGCGCCTTTTTCCACCACTTCTTCGACGAGACCGATACGCAATGCGGTTGCCGCATCGACGCGTTCACCGGTCAGAATCATCCGCTTGGCCCAGCCTTCGCCGACCAGCCACGGCAGCGTCTGCGTACCGCAGCCGCACGGCAGCAAACCGACCGCCGTTTCGGGCAAAGCCATCAACGCGTGTTGCTCGGCGATGCGAATGTCGCAGGCCAGCGCGCATTCGAGCCCGCCGCCCATCGCGTAGCCGTTGATCGCGGCGATCACCACCGGACGCGCGTTCTGCAAGGTCTCGAACGCCGCGCCGAAACGCGTCGCCGCTGTGCGCGCGACTTCGCGATTGCCGTCGGCGAACGTGTTCAGGTCGGCGCCCGCGCTGAAGAACTTGGGGCCGTCGCCCGTGATCACGATCGCCCGCACGCGCGCCTCGCCGTTCAGCTGCTCAACGGTGTGCTGCAACTGCATCAAGCCGTCCGGCGTGAAAGCATTCGCGGGCGGCCGTTTGAGCGTCAGCAGCGCGACAGCGCCGTCGTGTGCGTAGTCGAGTTCGATCATGACGCGTCTCCGTCCTTGCGATAGAGCTTGATCACGGCCGAGAAGTCCAGACGACCCGCGCCCTTCGTGCTCATTGTTTGATAAAGCTGTTGCGCGAGCGCGCCGAGATACACCGGTTGACGCGCGAACTTCGCGGCGTCGGTGGCGAGGCCCAGGTCCTTCAACATCAGATCAGTGCCGAAGCCGCCGGTATAACCGCGCGTGGACGGCGCGGTTTCGATCACGCCGGGCATCGGGTTATACGTGTCCGAACTCCAGCAGCGGCCCGTCGAGGTATTGATGATGCCGCCCAGTACTTTCGAGTCGATGCCAAGCGCCTCGCCCAGCGACATGGCCTCGGCCACGCCCGCCATCGTGATGCCGAGCACGAGGTTGTTGCAGATCTTCGCGACCTGGCCGGTGCCGGTCTCGCCGCAATGCACGATGTTCTTGCCCATCGCCGACAACACCGGTTTGACCTGCTCATACGCGCTCACGCTGCCGCCGACCATGAAGGTCAGCGTGCCCGCCGCCGCGCCGCCGGTGCCGCCCGAAACGGGCGCGTCGACGAAGGTATTACCGCGTTGCTCCGCAAGTTCGGCAAACTCCTTCACGCTCGCCGGGTCGATCGTGCTCGAATCGATGATCGTCACGCCTTCCGCGATGCCGGCGAAGACACCGTCATCCGCTATCAGCACGCTACGCACATGAACGGCTGCGGGCAGCATCGTCACCACGCATTCGACGTCGGTCACCGCGGCTTTCGGCGAATTTGCCGCTTTAGCACCCGCATCGACGAGCGCCTGGACAGCTTGCGCGTTGAGGTCGAATACGTTGACCGCGTGGCCTGCCTTCAGCAGATTGAGCGCCATCGGCGCGCCCATATTGCCCAGTCCGATAAAGCCAATTTTCATGGTGTCGTCTCCTGTCGATGGGAGTTAGCGCTTTAGCGCTTACTCCCGTCCCATGCAAAGCTCGATGGGAGTTAGCGCTTTAGCGCTTACTCCCGTCCCATGCAAAGCTCGATGGGAGTTAGCGCTTTAGCGCTTACTCCCATCCCATGCAAAGCAATAAACCTTTGATCTCAGCGCAAGCTGATAGTCGTATTAACACCGTCGTTGACGGTATCGTCGTCGAACCAGCGGGCGGTTACCGTCTTGGTCTGCGTGTAGAACTGCACAACCTGCTTACCATACGGCCCGAGGTCGCCAAGTTTCGAGCCACGCGAACCGGTAAAGCTGAAAGACGGCACGGGCACCGGAATCGGAATATTGATGCCGACCTGCCCGATATCGATCTCGCTCTGGAATTTGCGCGCCGCCGCGCCGCTTTGCGTGAAGAGGCCCACGCCGTTGCCAAACGGATTGCGATTGACGAGCGCAATCGCGTCATCGAGCGTGGCGGCATTCAGCACCACCAGCACCGGACCAAAAATTTCCTGACGGTAGATTTCCATCTCGGTGGTGACATCGGTGAACACCGTCGGGCCGATGAAGTTTCCTTGCTCGTAGCCCGGAACCTTCACGTCGCGGCCGTCGAGCGCCAAGGTTGCGCCCTCTTTCACACCCGTTTCGATCAGGCCGAGAATGCGTTGCTTCGCCGCGCGTGAAACCACCGGCCCAATGTCCGTATTCGGCTCGTTACCCGCGTTGACCTTCAGCGTCTTCGCCTTCGCGACCAGATCGGGCAGCCATTGCTGCGCCGCGCCGACCAGCACGACCACCGAAGTCGCCATGCAACGCTGTCCTGCTGCGCCGAACCCTGCACCGGCCAGCGCATTCAAGGTCTGTTCACGGTTCGCATCAGGCAGCACGACTGCGTGGTTCTTCGCGCCCATCATCGACTGCACGCGCTTGCCGTGTTCGCTCCCGAGGCGATAAACATGGGTGCCAACCGCCGTCGAGCCGACAAACGAAATCGCTTTCACCAGATCGTGCGTGCAAAGCGCGTCGACCACATCCCTGCCGCCGTGCACGACATTCAGCACACCCTTTGGCACGCCGGCTTCGAGCGCCAGTTCGACCAGTTGCATCGTCGACAGCGGATCCTGCTCGGAAGGCTTCAGCACGAACGTATTGCCGCAGACGATCGCCATCGGGAACATCCACAACGGGATCATCGCGGGAAAATTGAACGGCGTGATACCGGCGCAAACGCCAATCGGCTGACGTAGCGTGTAGGTATCCACACCACCTGCGACGTTCTCGGCGAATTCACCTTGCTGCAAGGTACCGATCGAGCAGGCATGCTCGACCACTTCGAGCCCGCGGAAGATATCGCCTTCCGCATCGGGAATCGTCTTGCCCTGCTCGGCGCTCAGCGTCTTGGCGATGCGCGGCGAATGCTCGCGAATCAGCGCCTGAAACTTCAGCATGATGCGCATGCGCGCGCCGATCGGCGTGTCTTTCCACGTCTTGAACGCGGTGTGCGCCGAACGGATTGCTTCGTTCACTTCATCGGCGGTGGCGAACGGCACGCGTGCGAGTACCTCTTGCGTAGCCGGGTTGACGATGTCGCGCCATTCAGTGGTTTTGGATTCGACGAACTCGCCGTTGATCAGCAGTTTGATGGTGGCGACCTGGTTCGAAGCAATTGCGCTCATGCTGGCACTCCTGTGCAGTGGCCGCCTGGCGGCCGGACAGTGACTGGGAACAAAAAATAATTAACGCAGATCCGGGAAGTCTTCTTCCCAATACTCGCCGGGCAGGCGCGCGGGCTCGGCCTCGCGCTCCATTTCGCGACGCCGCAATTCGACGCGGCGAATCTTGCCGGAGATGGTTTTAGGCAACTCGCTGAACTGGAGGCGGCGAATCCGCTTGTACGGTGCGAGTTTTTCGCGCGAGAACGCGAAGACCGCACGTGCGAGTTCGGGACCGGCTTCATAGCCGTGACGCACAGTGACGAACGCTTTGGGGACCGACAGGCGCAGCGCATCGGCACTCGGTACCACAGCCGCTTCGCCGATCGCTTCGTGTTCGATCAGCACGCTTTCGAGTTCGAACGGGCTCAGTCTGTAGTCGGACGACTTGAAAACATCATCGGCGCGGCCGACGTAGACGTAGTAGCCGTCATCACGGCGCAATGCGACGTCGGAGGTGTGATAGAAACCGTTGCGCATGGCTTGCGCGGTGGCCTTTGCATTGTTCGCGTAGCCGGTCATCAAACCGAGCGGACGCTCGGCCAAAGGCAGCGAGATTTCGCCTTCGGTGACGGGTTGATCGTCGGCATCGAGGAGTTCGATTTTATAGCCCGGCAGCGGACGGCCCATCGAGCCCGGCACCACCGGTTGCCCCGGCGGGTTGCCGATCTGGCAGGTCGTTTCGGTCTGGCCGAAGCCGTCGCGAATCGTGATGCCCCACGCATGCTTGACGCGTTCGATGATCTCCGGATTCAACGGCTCGCCCGCACCGACGATTTCGCGCAGTTTCACCGGATAGTCGGTGAGATGCTCCTGCACGAGCATGCGCCACACAGTCGGCGGCGCACACAGCGTGGTGACGTTGAAACGCACCAGCACGTCGAGCGTGTCTTTCGGCACGAAGCGCGGAAAATTGAAAACGAACACGCAGGCTTGCGCATTCCACGGCGCGTAGAAGCAGCTCCATGCGTGTTTGGCCCAACCCGGCGAGCTGATGTTCCAGTGGATGTCGTTGGGTTGCAGGCCGATCCAGTACATGGTCGACAGATGGCCGATCGGGTAACTCTGGTGCGTATGCTCGACCAGCTTCGGCTTGGATGTAGTGCCCGAGGTGAAATACAGCAGCAGAGGATCGGTGGCGTGCGTCACGCCTTCGGGGGTAAATTGCGGCGACGCATCATAGGCCGCTGCAAGATCGATCCAACCATCGCGCGGCGTGCCGACCGAGATGCGTGTGAGCGGCACGTCGAGTGCGTCGAACTTGGCCAGTTCCGCGCTATCGACCACCACGAACTGCGCGCCGCCGATCTGCACCCGGTCGCGCACGTCGTCGGCGGAAAGCTGGGTGGTGGCCGGCAGGACGATTGCGCCGAGCTTCATGGCCGCGAGCATTACGTCCCAAAGTTCGACGCGGTTCGGCAACATCAGCAGCAAGCGGTCGCCGCGCCCCACGCCAACCCCGCGCAGGAAGTTCGCCATGCGCGACGAGCGCTCCGACATCTGCGCGTAGGACAGACGCAATCCGTCGCTGGCCGGATCATCGACGATCCACAGCGCCGGGTTGTCATTGTCGCGCGCGATCACATCGAAGTAGTCGAGCGCCCAGTTGAACTGGCCTGGCGTCGGCCACGCGAATTCGCGGTAGGCGCGGTCGTAGTCGGTTCGATGGCGCAATAACAGGTCGCGCGCTTCGAGAAAGCCCTTCGCTGCAGTCATCGTCGTCTCCAATTCCATGCTGGTGGCGCGGTATGCGCTCTGTTTATTGCCTTACTAGCAGGCTATTTTGCGCTCAAACGCCTTCCAGCTTGCGTTTAAACATGGCGCGCGATAACCATTCGCTGCACTTCGCTGGTTCCTTCGTAAATCTGTGTGATGCGGGCGTCACGATAGTGGCGTTCCACCGCATAGTCTTCAAGGTAGCCGTAGCCGCCGTGAATCTGGATCGCCTTCGAGCAGACTTCCTCGGCGAGTTCCGACGCAAACAGCTTGGCCTGCGATGCCTCGGACAAACACGGCTTGCCTGCCGTGCGCAAGCGCGCCGCGTGGTGCACGAGCAGACGCGCGGCGTTCAGGCGGGTCGCCATGTCGGCGAGCATGTTGGCAATGGTCTGGTGGTCCTTCAGCGCCTTGCCGAACTGGATACGTTCGTTCGCGTAGAGGCGAGCGGCATCGAATGCGGCTCGCGCGATACCGACCGCCTGCGCCGCAATCCCGATGCGCCCGCCCTCGAGATTCGACAACGCAATGCGCAGGCCTTCGCCCGGTTCGCCAAGCAGATTGGCTTCGGGCACCGCGCAATCGTCGAGCGAGATCGGGCAGGTGTCGGATGCGCGAATGCCAAGCTTGTGCTCCGGCTTGCCGACGTTGAAACCCGGGGTATCGGTCGGCACGATGAAGGCGGACAGACCACGCTTGCCGCGGTCGGGATCGGTGACGGCGAACACGATCGCGATGTTGGCGCGCGCGCCGTTGGTCACGAACTGCTTGTTGCCGTTGAGAATCCATTTGCCGTCGCGCAGTACCGCGCGGGTGCGCAGATTATTCGCCTCGGAACCCGCTTGCGGCTCGGTCAGGCAGAACGCACCGATGCGGCGTCCCGTGGCGAGGTCTTGCAGATAGCGGTCTTTTTGCGCGTCCGTGCCGAAGTTCAGGATCGGCCCGCAGCCGACCGAGTTGTGCACGCTCATCAGCGTGGCGCAGGCGGCGCAGCCCGCGGCGATCTCTTCGAGGGCGAGCGCATAGGCCACGTAGTCGGTATAGACGCCGCCCCACTCGGGCGGCACGATCATGCCGAGAAAGCCGAGCTCGCCCATTTGCGTCACGACTTCCGCCGGCAGCTTCGCGTCGCGGTCCCACTGCCCGGCGTGCGGCGCGAGGCGCTCAGTGGCGAAGTCGCGGGCGGCGTCGCGGATCATCCGCTGTTCGTCGGTGTAGAAGGTGTCCATCGTTCGATCCTGTTAGGTGCATCGCGTCGCGGCGGCGAGGCGCTGCCTCGTCATTGCGACGCATCGCGGGGGTGGCCGGCCTCGCCGTGGTGTCTCCGGACGATGCGGCCCGCGATCGGTTAAGGCCAAGTGTAGGGAAGCTTCTGGACAGGTTCGATGCTCTGCCCGATCATTCTGGGTGAGCGCATTTGCCATACCGGCATCATGCAACGTTGATTCAGGCCACAATTTCAAAGGCTTAGCGAATCGCCACACGAAAAATGTTGAGCGCGTTTGCCAGACGACCAAGAAAAACATGAAGAACATGAAAGACGACAAGGGCACGATCTCCGTCAGCATGGTCGAGGAGACCCTGGCGCTGGCGCAAGCGCGCGGTTTCGATGCGCTACCGCTTGCTGAAGCCGCCGGCATTGCGGGACCGATGCTGGCGTCACCGAAGAGCCGCGTGTCGTCGGCGCAATACGGCGCGTTGTGGGCCGGCATCGCCCGCGCGCTCGACGATGAATTCTTCGGCCAGGACTCGCACCGCATGAAAAGCGGCAGCTTCATCGCGATGACGCAAACGGCGCTGACCGCGCGTAACGGTGCGCAGGCGCTCGCGCGGGCGGTCGGTTTCATGCGGCTGGTGCTGGACGATCTTGGCGCACAGATCGAAACAGACGCGCAGCGTGTGCGGCTCAGATTCGTCCAGCGCGAAGGCACCAAGCCGCCCGCGATGTTCGCCTATGCGACCTACTTCATTCTTGTCTACGGCCTGCTGTGCTGGCTGGTGGGGCGGCGCATTCCCCTGCTCGAGGCGCGCTTTCGTTGCCCGGAACCGCCGGCCGCCCATGAATACCGGCTGATGTTCTGCGACGACATGACCTTCGAACAGCCTGAGTCCTATGTCGATCTTGCGCCGGCGTTTCTCGAACTGCCGGTCATCCAAACGACGAAGTCGGTCAAGCCGTTCCTGCGCGATGCGCCCGGCAGCTTCATCGTCAAGTACCGCAATCCCGGCTCGCTCGCCGCGCGCGTGCGCAAGATGCTGCGCGCGCTGCCGATGGCCGGCTGGCCCCCCGCGGACCAGATGGCGCTGCGCCTGCACGTCGCTGAAGCGACGATGCGGCGGCGTCTGAAGCAGGAAGGCTATACCTACCAGTCGATCAAGGACGACTTGCGGCGCGACATCGCAATTGGCGAATTGCAGGACACCGATCGCACGATCGCCGACATCGCCACCGCCGTGGGTTTCGCGGAACCGAGCGCGTTTCATCGCGCATTTCGCAAGTGGACCGGCATGCGGCCGACCGATTACCGGCCGGCGCGTGCGGATTTCACGCGTCGCACGGAATCGGACTAAGCTGTTAGGAGCAGGCCAGCCTTTCTGGGGTATCGGCCCGCGCTGGCCGATACCCGTCGGCATGGTGCGGCAGCCGTCAGCGATGAGCACGTATCCGCGCCTCCCGTTCCGGCAGTCTGGTCCGCGCCCTGCGCTTATCCGTGGCGGAGTCGTGGGCCGGTTGATGCGCGGCATGACCGCGTTCGGCATGCTTTTGGCATTCGGATTCGCGTTATGCGAAAACGCGCCGCGGGTTTGGGCCGCCGAGGCCGCCGTCGCACCGAATAGCGTTATCGTGATTCCGGTGAACGGCGCGATCAGTCCGGCCAGCGCCGACTTCATCGTACGCAGCCTGCAACGCGCCGCCGACGACCGTGCGCAACTCGCCGTGCTGCAACTCGATACGCCCGGCGGACTGGATACGTCGATGCGGCAGATCATCAAGGCGATTCTCGGCTCGCCGGTGCCGGTCGCCACCTTCATCGCTCCAAGTGGCGCGCGGGCGGCGAGCGCCGGCACCTATATCATCTATGCCAGCCATATAGCGGCAATGGCGCCGGGCACCAATCTCGGCGCGGCGACGCCGATTCAGATGGGCATCGGCGGTGCGGAGCCGCCTGCGGGCGGCGGCGGTATGCCCGGGTTGCCCGGCGGCGGAGCCGGAGCCGGTGGCGGCGCCGGCGCACAAAAGAACGGCCCCGGAGCGCCTGCCTCAGCCGATTCCGCGAACTCGACGAACGCGGCGAACTCGGCTAGCGCAGCCCTTCCGCTCGACACCCAATCCACCGAACTGCGCAAGCAGGTCCACGACGCGGCCGCCTACATCCGCGGCCTCGCGCAGATGCGTGGACGCAATGCCGACTGGGCCGAACGCGCGGTGCGCGAAGCGGTCAGCCTGTCGGCCAGCGAAGCGCTCGCGCAGCACGTGGTCGATCTGAATGCGCGCGACATTCCCGACCTGTTGCGCCAGGTGGACGGCCGCACGATCAACACGAGCCACGGCGACGTCAAGCTCAGCACCGCCAATGCGCCCGTGGTCACGCTCGAAGCCGACTGGCGCAGCCAGTTCCTTGCGGTCATCACCGATCCGAACGTCGCGCTGGTTCTGCTGATGATCGGCATGTACGGCCTCTTCTTCGAGTTCGCCAATCCGGGCTTCGTGCTGCCAGGCGTGGTCGGCGCCATCAGTCTGCTGATGGGACTCTTCGCGATGCAGATGCTGCCGGTCAATTACGTCGGGCTCGGCTTGATCTTTCTCGGCATCGCATTCCTGATCGGCGAGGCATTTCTGCCGACCTTCGGCTCACTCGGCTTCGGCGGTGTGGTCGCGTTCGTGATCGGCTCGCTGATGCTGATCGATACCGACGTGCCCGGCTACGGCATTCCGCTGCCCCTGATCGCGGCCGTGACTGTGTTCAGCGTCGCGTTTGTGTTCGGGGTATCGAGGCTCGCCTTGCGGGCGCGACGCCGGCCCGTGGTGACCGGCTCGGAAGGGCTGATCGGCAGTCTCGGCGTCGTGCTCGACGGCGGCCTGCTGCAGGGGGACGCAACGGCAGACGCACCAGCGGGCGGCATGCTGGCCGGTTGGGCTCAGGTCCACGGTGAACGCTGGCGGGTGTCCAGCACGGCCCCGGTCGCGGCCGGTCACGCGGTGCGCGTCACGGCGCGGCGTGGACTGACGCTGACCGTCGAGCCCGCGGAAGCACGACAACAAGGAGAACGCTCATGATCGGTTTCACATTTGGCTTCAGCAGCATTCTGATTCTGCTGGCGGCCGCACTGATTGCTTCATCGATACGGATTTTTCGCGAGTACGAACGCGGCGTGGTGTTCATGCTCGGGCGCTTCTGGAAGGTCAAGGGGCCGGGCCTTGTCCTGATCATCCCGATCGTGCAGCAGGTGGTGCGCATGGATCTGCGCACCGTCGTGTTCGACGTACCGCCGCAGGACGTGATTACCCGTGACAACGTGTCGGTCAAAGTGAACGCGGTGGTGTATTTCCGCGTAGTCGATCCGGAGAAGGCGGTGATCCAGGTGGCGCGCTATTTCGAAGCGACCAGCCAGCTCTCGCAAACCACCCTGCGCGCGGTGCTCGGCAAGCATGAACTCGACGACCTGCTGGCCGCTCGCGAGCAACTGAACGCCGATATCCAGAAGGTGCTCGATACACAAACCGACGCGTGGGGCATCAAGGTGTCGATCGTCGAGATCAAGCATGTGGACATCAATGAAACGATGATCCGCGCGATCGCCCGTCAAGCCGAAGCCGAGCGCGAACGGCGCGCCAAGGTGATTCACGCGGAAGGTGAATTGCAGGCTTCGCAGCATCTGCTGGAAGCGGCGCAGACACTCGCGCGGCAGCCGCAGGCCATGCAACTGCGTTACCTGCAAACGCTCACGACGATCGCCGCCGACAAGAATTCGACGATCGTATTTCCGTTGCCGATCGATCTGCTGAGCGCGGTGCTGGATCGCTTCAGCAAGCCGTCGGCCTCCTGAACCGGGGGACGCGCCGCTTCACATTGGCCCGCTTTGGATCACGGGGTGAAACGGTGCATTGCCGTTAATCGACTTATTCGACAGGCCTATGAAAACTAACATAAAGGGGTCGTTTTTAACCGCTCCATGGGAGCTAGTCATGAAAATCGTTTCTCTGGTTGGACTCGGCGCGCTGTTGGCCGCCGTTAGTATGAGCACTGCGTTTGCGCAGACCTCACGGCCTTACGACCCGTCGGCGCCGCTCACGCGGGCCCAGGTGAAGGCCGATCTGGCTGAATGGCGCGCGGCCGGCTACGATCCACTCGACTGGATCGACTATCCGGACAACGCGCAACGCGCGGGCCGCATCGTCGCCATGCGACGGGCGCAGCAGATGGGCGGGGGCATGTCGCAGTAATCGGTCTCATCCCAAGCTTGAAGCGGCATGCCGGGCCGCCCGCGACTGCAACGGTCGCAGGCGACGTCGGCCTTGCATGCCGAACATTCCCGCCCCCTTCCCCCGAAAACCCGCTGCTCGCCACTGCGACGTCGTAAATTCGCTTGCCGCTCCGCCCCGCGTGCTGGCAAGGTATCATCTCGCCCCTTTGGCCAACCCCGCAGTCACGCAATTCGGTTCGCTGCCGCCAATCATGATTACAATCCGCCCGTAGGCTTGGCTGCGTGGCGCATCTGTGCCGTGTCGGACGGCATGGTCGCCATGCTTATTTGCGACGCATTGCCCGTATCAACCACAAGAAACGCTTTTTGAACAACGAGAGACCCGCCTCATGGACTCCATAAAACGATACTTCGGCTTCGAAGCCGCCGGCACCAACCTGCGCACCGAGGTGCTCGCCGGGCTGACCACCTTCCTGACGATGGCCTACATCATCTTCGTCAATCCGGCGATTCTCGGCGACGCCGGCATGCCGAAAGACGCGGTGTTCGTCGCGACCTGCATCGTGGCCGCGCTGGCCTCGCTGATCATGGGTCTCTACGCCAACTACCCGATCGCGCTCGCGCCAGGTATGGGCCTGAATGCGTACTTCGCGTACACCGTCGTGAAAGGCATGGGTTTCACGTGGCAAGCCGCGCTCGGCGCGGTGTTCATCTCCGGCTGCCTGTTCATGATCGTCACGCTATTTCGGGTGCGTGAGGTGATCGTCAACGGCATTCCGCATTCGATACGTATCGCCATCACCGGCGGCATTGGTCTGTTTCTCGCGATCATTTCGCTGAAGTCAGCCGGCGTGGTGGTCGGCAATCCGGCCACGCTGGTCACGCTCGGCGATCTGCACAACTCGCATGTGGTCCTCGCGGTGGTCGGCTTCTTCGCAATCGTCACGCTCGACTATCTGCGGGTGCGCGGCGCGATCCTGATCGGCATCGTCGGCGTGACGGTGCTGAGCTTTTTCTTCGGCGGCAATCAGTTCCACGGCATCGTCTCCGCGCCGCCGTCGATCACACCGACGCTGTTCCAGCTCGACATTCGCGGCGCGCTCTCCGGCGGCGTGCTGAACGTGATCCTGGTGTTCTTCCTCGTCGAACTGTTCGATGCGACCGGCACGCTGATGGGCGTGGCCAATCGCGCCGGGCTGCTGGTCGAAGGCAAGATGTTCCGGCTGAACCGCGCTCTGCTCGCCGACAGCACGGCGATTCTGGCCGGCTCGATGCTGGGCACGTCGTCGACCACGGCATATATCGAGAGCGCCTCGGGCGTGCAAGCCGGCGGCCGTACGGGCGTGACGGCGATCACCGTCGCCTTGCTGTTCCTCGCGGCGCTGTTCTTTGCGCCGCTGGCGGGCGTGGTGCCCGGCTACGCGACGGCGCCGGCCCTGCTGTACGTGTCGTGCCTGATGCTGCGCGAAATGCTCGACCTGCCGTGGGACGACGCCACCGAAGTCGTGCCGGCTGCACTGACCGCCCTGCTGATGCCGTTCACCTACTCGATCGCCAATGGCGTCGCGTTCGGTTTCATCTCGTATGCCGGCCTGAAACTGCTGACCGGGCAGGCGCGCAAAGTGAAACTGGTCGTGTGGATCATTGCGGCGATTTTCCTGTTCCGGTATTTCTACCTCGGCAGCGAATGAGCACGGCGGCATTGCCGCTGTGTTTGGCCACCGTTCGGTCTGGATCAACAATCGTTTTATTGAAGGCGCCCGTTCTGGCCGGGCACCCTTTATCATCCGATGATTGATAAAAACCAACGAACTGGTCACAGGAGTTCCCTGCATGTCGCCCTATAGCCGCGCCTCGGACCGTTACACGACGCCCGCCATTTTCTTCCACTGGGCGATCTTTCTGCTGGTCGCGCTCGCCTATCTGGCAATCGAAATACGCGGGCCGAAAGGGTCCGACAGCCGGGCGTTCTGGAGCAGCGTGCATTACTGCGCCGGCACCCTCGTGCTGGGGCTGGCGGTCCTGCGCCTGCTATGGCGGCTGTGGGCCGGCGCGCCCGCGGAAATCGAAGGCAATCGGCTGCTTACGTTTCTGGGGCGGGCCGCGCATCTCGCCCTGTACCTCTTTATCTTCGCGCAGCCGCTGCTCGGCATCCTGATGATCAATGCCGGTGGGCATCCGGTGACGCTGGCCTGGGTCAACATCAATTACACGCTGGTCGGCGCGGATCCGATTGCACGGCCACTGCTCAAGACAGCGCATGAGTGGCTGGGTAATGCGTTTTACTGGGTGATCGGATTGCACGCGCTTGCGGCGATTGCGCATCACGTGGTGTTCAAGGACCGGACACTGCGGCGGATGGTTTGACCGGATTCCAGTCTTTGGCACGTGCGACGTTGGCGCTCGAACTCGCAGCATCTGGAGCTACAGCCGCGCGGGCGAGGACCTGGGCGGCGCAAATGGCCGCGGCCAGTTGAGGATCAGTTAGGGTGCCGACGCCGCGCTTGGGTTTGCGTCTCGTGTTGCTCTTGCGCGGCTTGTTGTGCTTTCTTCCTTAACCCGTTCGTTGGGGCTAATTTCGGGGCTATTTTCGGGCGTGCTTGCGGGCCGAAACCCAGCAGGCGCGGATTCGCTCAGTTGCGCCAGTTCGCTTCATAGAAACGTACGTAGCCGCTCCTCAGCACCAGACATTGCGCCCGCGTTTCCGATAGCAGACGCCTCGTGGCCGCCTCGATCCGGGCCCGGTGCGCGTCGAATGCGCCGACCATGTCTTCCAGACGCGGCGATGCGGCACCGAAATGATCTTCCAGCGCCTCAGCGGTGATCATGCACTCCACCCTCTGCCCATCAACCATCGCCGGGAACGCCAAGGTAAGTTCGCGACCTGAATATTCAGGAGTTTCGTTCGGGAATAGGATCTGCATGGGGTTCACCTAAGGGTTGGGTGCGGCGCTGGGTCGATTGGTACTGCGCACGCTGGTTGAGTCTGGTCGCACGTGCAGCGCTTTTCCTCCTGGT
Organism: Paraburkholderia domus; assembly: GCF_905220705.1. Taxonomy (GTDB): domain Bacteria; phylum Pseudomonadota; class Gammaproteobacteria; order Burkholderiales; family Burkholderiaceae; genus Paraburkholderia; species Paraburkholderia domus. Next base: position 210,155 of record NZ_CAJNAT010000009.1, on the reverse strand, counting down.
CGGATGCTGGTGGTGCGGGTCCGTCACCCCACGGCTGCGAGAGCGTAGTACTTCGCGTCCAGCGGAGGTGATTTGATTCACTGTAGACGAGTTCGGGCGCGGCGCAAGTTTTCCTTTTCGTTTGCTTGATTTTGGTGCCTGGCAAGGTGTTTTGGGGGCGGCTTCTCCACCACACGACTCGATTTTTCCCCGCCATGCGGCTTTCGCCTGGGTCCCGTTTCGTCCTGTAATATCGGTGTTCGACCGCATGTGCGTATGTTGCACTGCGGAACGCAACGGCGGGCAACGCACCCGCCGGGTCCGATAACCGGAGACATGCCTTGACCCATCGGTCTGTTACGCCGCCCGCCATCGGTCGGCCAGATGTCATCGCGCAAGCTCATGCCCGCTCGCTCGAAGTCGGCCTGCGTGCGTCGGAAACGCCGGACTTTCAACCGCTGCGCCGCCTCGCGCTGCGTGAACTCGTCGATCGCAACCAGTCGCTCTATACCCACGCGCTCCCTGTCATGGAGACGCTGCACGCGCAGATCGTCGACACGCAAAGCATGGTGCTGCTCACCGACAATCACGGCGTGATTCTCCACAGTCTCGGTGACAGCGACTTCGTCGAAAAAGCCAATCGCGTCGCGTTGTGTCCGGGCGTGTCATGGGCCGAAGCGGATCGCGGCACGAACGCGATCGGCACCGCCCTGATCGACGGGCAGCCGACTGTTGTCCACGCCGGCGAGCACTTCCTGCACGCGAACCGGATCCTCACCTGTTCATGCGCGCCCATTGCGGATCCCTTTGGACGCACCATCGGCGCGCTCGATGTCAGCGGCGACACGCGTGGTTTTCACAAGCACACGCTCGCGCTCGTGCGGATGTCGGCGCAGATGATCGAAAATCATCTGTTCTCCAATCAATTCGTCGACGCCATTCGCGTCCACTTTCACGCGCGCGCGGAATTCATCGGCACACTATACGAAGGGCTCGCCGCATTCGCGCCGGACGGCACGTTTTTGTCCGCGAATCGCAGCGCGCTGTTTCAATTCGGGCAGCCGCTCGCCGACCTGCAAAGGCAAACTTTCGATGCGCTGTTCGGTATCGCATTCGCCCGGCTCCTGCAACAGATCGCTCGCGCACCAGGCGAAAGTATCGTGCTGACACTGCCGAGCGGCGTGCGGGTGGTCGCACGCGGCGAATTTGCGGTGCCGCGCTATGTGGCTTCGGCAGAAGGCTTTCCTGACGCGGCGCGCACGGCCACTTCCAGCGGCACGCGTGCTGCGGCGCGGACCTGCGAAGCGCCGCCACTGGCCACACTCGAAACGCTCGATACCGGCGATGCAACGGTCGCCGCGATCCTGCGACGAGTCGCCAAGCTGCGCGGACGCGATATTCCCATTCTCGTACTCGGCAAAACCGGCACTGGCAAGGAGTGGCTCGCGCGCGCGATCCATCACGATTCGCCGCGGCGGGCCGCGCCGTTCATCGCGCTGAATTGCGCATCGCTGCCCGATACGCTGATCGAGGCAGAGTTGTTCGGCTATGAAGACGGTGCGTTCACCGGCGCAAAAAAACGTGGCAGCGTCGGCAAGATTGTGCAGGCCGACGGCGGCACGCTTTTTCTCGATGAAATCGGCGATATGCCGCTTGCTCAGCAAGTGCGGTTGATGCGTGTGCTGCAGGAACGCACCGTCGTGCCGCTCGGTGGCACGCGGGCGATTCCGGTCGATCTGCGCATCGTCTGCGCGACCCACCGCAATCTGCGCGCGATGATCGAAGCCGGTACCTTCCGCGAAGACCTGTATTACCGGATCAACGGCCTCGTCGTCACTTTGCCGGCGCTGCGCGAGCGTAGCGATCTCGCGGCGCTCGTCGAGCGCATGCTTGAATTGCAGCCGGATGGTGAGCGTTTGCCACGCCGCGTGTCCGACGAGGTCCTGGAACGGTTTGCGCAATGCCGCTGGCCGGGCAATCTGCGGCAACTGGCTAATGTGCTGCGCACCGCAAGCGTCATGGCCGAAGGCGCGGAGCAGATCGAACTCGAGGATTTGCCGGAGGATTTTCTGCAGGATTGTGGGGGTGCGCCGACCGACGAAGGCGCCCAACCGCCCGTGCCGTGTTCAGGCAACGGCAATGGTCGTGACGACGGCCAGGAAAAACCGGCAGCGCCCGTGCAAGCATCGCCCGCGCGGATGGAGGATTGGCAGGCGACCTTGATCGCGCAGACGCTCGCTCGACTCGACGGCAATGTGTCGGCGGCGGCTCGCGAGTTGGGGCTTGCGCGAAATACGGTGTATCGGTATCTGCGGCGTGGGAACACGATGCATTGAAACGGTGGCGCCGGGGGCTTGGGCGTTCGCTGTGAACGTGTAAAGTGTGGCGCAATCCGTCACCGACTCACACGATGTCCGACCCTACCCGCCCGCCTCTCGTTCGCATCGAGCCGCTCGGCCAAAGCTTTGAAGCGCCCGATTCGCTCACGATCCTCGAAGCCGCCGGCTTTGCGAATCTGCGCCTGCCGCGCTCGTGCCGCAACGGTACGTGCCGGACGTGCATGTGCAAAATGACCTCGGGACGCGTGCGCTATACGATCGAGTGGCCAGGACTCAGCCGGGAAGAAAAAGCGGAAGGGTACATCCTGCCATGCGTGGCAATCGCGGAAACCGACGTGGTAATCGAAGCGCCGGATACGGTTGAATTACCGCAGCGCTAATGCAGCCGGTATGCGCCGCCAGCCAGGCATCAGCGCCAAGGCCGGATCGCCTGCTTGCAGCGAGCGCTGGAAGCAGGCACGCCTTCATGTCCTCCGCCGCAGACCATCTCGGCGGACGATATCGCATTCCGCCTTACCGCCCGTTTCCCATCGCCCGGGCGATTTTCTTGTCGGTGTTGTACTGGCTCAGCGCATACACCGACCAGATCGCGGCCGGAATCCAGCCAATCAGCGTGATCTGCAAGATCAGGCAGATGATCCCGGCAAACGGCCGGCCGATCGTGAAGAACTGGAACCACGGAAGAAGGATGGCAAGCAAAAGACGCATTCAGATTTCCTGTTTGTGTTGACCTTGCAGTACACGTTCTTCGAGTGCGATCGTCATTGCACTCGCTTGAACGGGTCCGCCTAGTTGATCGGTGCGAAGCGCGGCACCTTGGTGCCGTCGATTTCGACCAGCTCGAAAAACACCGAAGCCGGACGCGTCCAGATCGTACCATTGCTCGCTTTGTAGACGATCATCGTGACCGTCAGATCGGACTCGAGCGTGGCCTCGCAAACCAGCTCGTAAATGCCGCCTTTGTAGTGTCGATAACGCACCATTCAACTACTCCTGTTCCGATCAACGGAATTTTCATAAGCGGACCGACGTGCTCCGAAACAGAGCACGTGGTTTTGTTGCGACCGTCATTTTAAACCCGTGTCGACGCAAGACAGATCACGGATGCTGGTTCACGTTATCGCCATCGACAGTCGCGATGCACAGCTGCCTGAGCGGTAAATAGCGCTGCCGCTCAAAGAAACCAGCGGTATTCCCGCGCGTTCACCTCGTTCAAGAAATCCAGATGGTCCTGCCGCTTGTTCTCGCAGTAGACCATCACGAACTCTTCGCCCATTCCCTTGCGCACCACGGAATGATTCTGCATCGCCGCGACGGCGCTGAGCATGTCTTTCGGAAAATCGATCCCGCTCCTGCGGTCCTCATTGAGCGGCGCGATTGGCTCGCGAGCGCTGTCCAGTCCGTGTTCCATGCTGGTGAGGATCGCAGCCAGCACAAGGTAAGGGTTCGCGTCCGCGCCCGCCACGCGGTGTTCGATGCGCAGGTTGCGATCATCCGATTCGGGAATACGAATGCAGGCGTCGCGGTCTTCGAAGCCCCAACTTGCACGGCTGGCAGCATTCGCTTTCCAGCCATAGCGGCGAAAGGCATTGTGATTGGCAGCGAAGACTGGCATGCAATGCGGCAGCAGAGCGAGGCAGCCGGCCACCGCATGGCGCAACGGCCGCTGATTGTCTACCGCCAGCAGGTTGTTGCCGGCCTCATCGTAGAGGCTCACGTGCACATGCATGCCGCTGCCCGGCGCATGCAGATAAGGCTTGCTCATGAAGCTGGCGCGGTAGCCATGTTTCATCGCCACGCCGCGCGTGCTGCGGCAGAATAATGCGGCCCAGTCCGCGGCGCACAGACTATCGTCGTTGTGGCCAAAGTTGATCTCGAACTGCCCCGGTCCCAGTTCAGCCGTGATCACGGTGGCATCCACGCCCTGCTCGCGCGTGGCGTCGACCATCTCGTTGAGCACGCCGGAGAACCGCGACAGTCGCTCGATATGCATGTTCGGCTGGTCGTCCCTGTCGTCACAGAACGGGTCGCGTGGGAACTGCGGCAGACCGTCCACGAGCCTGGCGTCGAACAGGTAGAACTCCAGTTCGAAGGCCACTACCGGGCGGATGCCGCGCCGTTCGAAGCGTTTCAGCACGCGCGCCAGCACCTCGCGTGGTTCGAACTCGATGGGCGCCGCGGTGCCGTCCGAGCTGATCAACATCTGCCCCAAAGGCTGGCTCTCCCATCGCACCGGCTTGAGGGTGCCGGCAATCAGACGGCGCACCGCATCTGGATCCCCGTCGTTGAAGCAATAGTCGCCGATCGGGTACAAACCGCCCTGCGCACCGAGCAGAATGCAGTTCTGAGGCAGCTTCAGGAGGCTGCCGGCAGCGACCTTCTCGAGCATGTCCACGGGGTATCGTTTGCCATAGAAGTGCCCAGGGATATCCAGGCAAATAAGGTCGACGTAACGCACCTCGGGATACGCCGCGCGGAAGGCGCGCACTTCGCTGAGCAGGTCGGCGCTGGGGGAAGTCATGTTGTTGTCCTTCTCACGCAAAAAGTGATGATTGAGAGTCAGTTCAAAGTTGCCGTAGACAGAGGCAGTCAGATCGGCAGCATAAAGGGATGCAGCACGCGCGACTCAGTTCATTAGTCATCCGAATTTTGATTTGGCGCAGCGTGCCCTGCTGCGCCCAGGTTCGGCCTGAATTCTAGGTAAACACCCAAAGTACCCGCGTCGGTTCGTCCGAAAGGTTGGCGTAGCGGAACCGCGCGTGCGCCGGCACCTGGAAGCCATCGTTAGGGCCAAGGGTTACCGGTTGCTCCTCGTCGTCCAGCCAGATGGTCAACTCGCCTTCGAGGACGAAGCCGCCTTGCTCGTCGCTATCGTTCAAAGGCCTATCACCGCTGCTGGCGCCGGGCGCGAGGTGACTTTCCAGCATCGAGAAACCCGCCGACATGTTCGGCGACACCAGCACGTCAGTCACACCCTCGGCGTAATAGAGAGTCCGGCGTTCGTCTGGCCGCGTGACCCAAGGCAGCGCGCGCGGCTTGCTCAAATTATAGAAATAGGTGGTGGGCACGCCCAGCGCCTCACCGATGGCGGTCAGGTCACCCACAGTCGGACGCGAGAGGCCGCGCTCGATCTGGGAGAGGAAACCCACTGAGCGGCCAATCTTTTCCGCCAATGCGCCCAGGGTCACCTTCTTGTGCTTGCGCAAGTCACGAATCAATATCGCGAGACCTTCAATCTCTTCCTGCTTGTTCATCTTCTTTTCCTTCCCTCAGACTCTATCGCGCAGACGATACCAGGTCTTCCCAATGACCTCCAGCGGCGCGGCCAGCAACGCTCCGCCGGGAAAAGGCGGATTGTTGATGGCCTGATACAGGTCCAGCAGTTCGTCGTCACCGAGGATGGCGTCGGCGACCGCCCGTGCTGCGGCGAGCGTGGGGAGCACGCCGTGCCCGGAATAGCCTTGGAGCCAGTAGCGCTCACCCTGGCGGCCGATATCCGGCGTGCGCTTCATGCTGATATCGATATGGCCGCCCCAGGCAAACTGCAGCTCGACCCCGCGCAATTGCGGGAACGTCCGCTCCAGGTACGGCCTCGTAGCCGCCGCAATATCCTTGGGAATACCGCCCGCGTAGGTGCAGCCGCCGCCGAAAAGCAGGCGATTATCCGGACTCAAGCGGAAGTAGTCGGGAACGAACTGGTTGTCGATGACGCAGCTGTTGCGCGGCAGCAGCGAGCGGGCCACGTCCGGCTCCAGCGGCGCAGTGGCAACCTGATACGTGCCGACCGGCAGCATGCGCCTCGCCAGTTTGCGATCGAGGCTGTCGATATATGCGTTGCAGGCGAGCACCAGCACGTCCGCACGCACCTCGCCCTTGTCGGTGCGCGCAACAAAACCGTCAGACGTTTGGTGATAGTCCAGCACCTGACTCTGCTCGAAGATCCGTCCACCGGCCTGCTCGATAGCCGCTGCCAGGCCTTGGGCCAACTTCAGCGGATTCAGGTGGCCCGCCTCCGGATCGTAGAGCGCCGCATGATAGCGATCGCTCGCAATCCACTCAGGCATCTCCTCGCGAGAGATGAAGCGCATCCGGTCGTAGCCCCATTTTTCCGCGGCGTCGCGCTGCGCCTCCTGTAGCGAACCAACGCGGCGCGGCAGCACCGCCGCCCACAGACTGCCGGCACGGTAGTCCGCGTCAAAGGCATGCCGCTCCGGCAGCTCACGTATCTCGCCGGCAGCCCAGCGCATGCTGTCCCAGAGTTGGCGGGCACGCTCCAGTCCCAGCGCCGCCTCCAGCGGAGGCATGTCGCAGGACCAGCCGAGCAGTGCCTGGCCACCATTGCGCCCGGATGCCGCCCAGGCCACCCGGCTGGCCTCGAGCAAAGTGACACGCTTACCTGCGAGAGCCAGGCGCAGCGCAGTGTGCAAGCCGCTGAAACCTGCGCCGACGATTAACACCTCGGTATCCAGGCGATCTTCCAACGTGGGGCGCAGTGGAATTGGGCCCGGATAGGTGCACGCGTAGTAGCTAGCGACGTGCTCGGCGGACTGATGGAACATCAGGTCTGCTCCGTGAAAAAATCAATCGTTAATTTCATGAAAAATTAACATTAAATTTTCACCAATGCAAGTGCGGACTAAAAGCGCCTTGTCGCGTCGCGCGATGCAAGAGGACGATGACGGGTGCTGGACCGTGTCGATTTCTGCTGCTCGGGTTCGTCGTATGAGTGAGCGCCGCCCATCGACCCTGATTAGACGTCGGGGCCACGCGGCTCCAACAAATCACTCAAGGAGAAACGACAATGCGCGTCATCGTGATCGTGAAGGCGACGAGTCAGTCCGAGGCCGGCACAATGCCCAGCACGGAATTGCTGACGGCAATGGGCAACTTCAATGAAGAACTCGTCAAGGCAGGCGTGATGCTCGCCGGCGAAGGCTTGCACCCGAGTGCGAGAGGCAAACGGGTACACTTCTCAGGCAGCCAGCGGACCGTGACCGATGGACCGTTCGCGGAGACCAAGGAACTCGTCGCGGGGTTCTGGCTGTGGCAAGTCAAGTCGATGGAAGAAGCCGTCGAATGGGTCAGGCGCTGCCCCAACCCCATGGAAGGCGACGCCGAGATTGAAATTCGACCGCTGTTCGATGCAGACGACTTCGGCGCGGAACTGACGCCGGAGTTACGGGCCCAGGAGGCGCGCCTGCGCGCTGAGACCGAAGGCCGGGCGAACAAGCCGCGCTGATGCGGAGGCGCGGCGATTCCAGGTGAGGATACTGATGACTCTCGCGATCGCAACCGCCATCTCGGACGCAGATTCACCCAACTATGTCGTCAAAGTCGATGCAGGCACGCACAGCCTGCTTGGCGATGAAGGACCGCGCGAAGGGGGGCAGGATAGCGGCCCGGCCCCCTTCGAATTCGTGCTTTCGGGTCTCGCGGCATGCACCGCCGCAACGCTCAGGATGTATATGCAGAAAAAAGCGTGGCCGGGCGGCCGGATTAAAGTCGCCACGGAATTGCACGTCGAGCGTGACGGGGGTCAATACATTCGGCGCACCGTGACTGTCGATGGCCCCCTCGACGATAGCCAGCGGACCCGCCTTGCCGAAATCTGCGAGAAAACGCCTGTCACCCTGTTCATCAAGCGGGGAACACGGATCGACACGACGATGCAATGGTGAGTCGGCGCGTCTCGTTACGTCATGTGCGGACCGTCAGCCACCCTCTTTCATCTGCTTCAGAATCTTGTAGACGGTGGCGCGCCCCATCGTCAGCACGGCGGCTACATAGTTCGCGGAACTGCGGCCGCGAAACGCGCCTTGCGCATGCAGCGCCTCGACGATTTCCCGCTTGTGTTCACGCGTGAGCGCATTGAGGCCAATTTGCCGCTCGCGCAGCCAGGTGTGCAGAAACGTGTTGATGCGGTCCTGCCAGTCGTCGCGGAACAACTCCTCCGCGGGCGCGTCCGTCAGATTGCCGCCTTTGATGAACAGATCGAGCGTGGAGCGCACATCTTCGAACACCGCGATGTTGAAGTTGACGCACAGCATGCCGGCCGGCTTGCCGTCGTCGTCGAACAGAATGTTGCTCACGCAGCGCATGCGACGGCCATCCCAATTCAGCTTCTCGTACGGCCCGATTGTCCGGCCGCGTGCCGCATAGTGGACTTCATCGAGCACCGAGGGGCCGCCGACTTCGAGCTTCGACAGGTTGTTCACGAGATACGCGATGGTCTGATCGCGCAGGTCGTGAATCACGACTTCGGCACACGGATAGAACAGCGCCGCGATGCCGTCTGCAATCGGTGCGTAGCGGTCCAGCAGCAGGTCTTTCACGGGAGAGACGGTTGTCTTGCGCATTGGGAAATCGCAGTGTTCGAGGGATGCGGCGCCGCTTTAGCCCAAATGAGCTAATCGGGATGCCGAGGTTAAGGCCGGCGGCAAGGCAAGCACAACAAGGCCGGGCAGCCAGGCGCGGCAACTCGCCATTGTAACGACCCCAATGGGCGGCGGCGAACGCGACGGCATGGAGACAGCGCGACGGCTATTTTATTGCGGGGCCGCATCGCGCTTAGGGCTTTGATGGGCGCTCGACGGCATGCTCCCCACCTGTTCCGGTTGTTGCGTCCGCACCCGGCGATTTTTGTCCGCTTGGCGAGCGATTTTTTTTCGTGCGATAAAAGAACCAACTATTTCACGGAGCAACAGATGGCCACGCTAGAAGCGTTTCGCGCCGTGCTCGACGACGAGGGCACGCCGGAAATCATCCGCAATCACATCATCGATTCGTTGCAATACACGCTGCGCAATCACGGGCAGGTTTTTACGTCCAAGGAGGTCGAATGGCTGGCCGGTTGGGACGATGCACGCATTCCGCTCGCCGCTTCACGCGAGCTGCAGAAGCGCGTCGCCGAAACCACCCGCTGACGCTCATCCGCCCTCGCCGTCACGGCGCGACCTCTCACACGGCGTGCCGGTCACACCCTGGCGCGCCGTCCGCGGTAAGCCTTTCTTGCCCAACACCCCGCCGGCTGGGCGGTTTGCCCGCACGCGGAACTTTTTGCTATCCAATTAGCCCCATTTAGTGCATCATATTGGAATAGCTGCATTCTGCATCAGCAGTACAAGCGGCAGTTTCAATCGGCGTCTCCGCACCACCCCCGACTGTTCGACCGCTGCCTGTCGGCGATCCCGTCACTCCGGCAATGCGCCGCCTGCATTCGCCGTCGCGAGTTGTGCAGCTGAGTGGTTCATTTACGCGCCCGATGTCTGCGCGACATCAGCGTGTTTCTTCTCCATCGAATCCGCGATTTTGCGCGGCCGCGCTCATGCCCTTGCCATCGGGCCTGTGCCAACCTTTTTCCATGGCGGCGCGCCCTAAGGTGCTGCGCTGCCGGGCCTGTTGTGCCGCGCGTAACACGCGTGACACGGGGGCCACGTAATACAGGACACGTGCTTCATGAATTCAGTTGTCAAGACGTACAAGGGTTACGAAATTCACCCGCTCGTCTATCCGCGCCGCCCGGCGGACGGTCAGACGAGCCGCAATCCGGACGCAGGCTACGACGCGTCGGTGCGCATCTGCCGCGTGGGCGCCAATCCGGCAGCCGACGGGCGTGTGTTCCGTCTGCAGTATCTGTTTCCGTTCGACGGCACGGGCAAGGCGCGCATTGCGTGCATGGCCCACGCCGAGCAATTGATCGACGGCCGTGTAGACGGCCAGTCCGTCGCCGATCTTTGAGCGGTACTATCAGCAAATCCGCTGTTACCGCAACACAGTTGGGCTGAAAGCCAACTGTCAACCGTATCAGATGTTGCGCCAGGCGGCTTAGCCGTACGGCCAACACCCACTTATCCCATCGACCAGGAGTTATGCATGGCGAAAGAAGAACTGCTTGAACTTGACGGTATCGTCGACGAAGTACTTCCGGATAGCCGTTACCGCGTGACGCTCGACAACGGCGTCGTGGTTGGCGCTTACGCGTCCGGACGCATGCGCAAGAACCACATCCGTATTCTCGCGGGCGACCGCGTGACGCTGGAACTGTCGGTTTACGATCTGACCAAAGGCCGGATCAATTTCCGTCACAAAGACGAGCGCGCCACCGGTGGCGGCGGCGCACGCAATACGCAATTCCGTCGCCGTTAAGGCTGGCGGCACGTTGACCGTTTCTTGACGGTTATTGCGTGGCCCATTGCTGTTCGTTGTTCGCGAAGCCTTTCGCGCGCCTCCTCCGGCTTGACTCGATGACTCGAGCCTGAGCGGCGCGCTGCGGCGTCGTATGAGTTGTACCCGTTGCGCGCTTTGCCTCGCCGATCGCTTTGCTGAATCGCCTTGCGCATAGCCTCAACTACCGCCCGCCTCGGCGCCCCGCGCGCCCTTCCGCAGCCGGCTGTCTCGCACCCTCGCGCCCTTCGCGCATTAAGCCGCTTCTTATTACGCCCCGAACACCGCACCGAGATCCTCTCCGGCGGCGCTCTTGCGTACCTGCTCAACCACCCGCTCCTCCAACTCAGAAAGATGCTCGCGCATCGCCGCCAGCGCCGTGCGCAGGTCTCCCGCATCGAGCGCTTCGATGATTTGCATGTGCTCGTCCGCTGAACAGGTCGAACCCTTCGACGGGTCGAACAAGGCCTTGTACAACTCGGTCTTCGCGACGAGTTGCCCAACCAGGCCGAGCAATTCCGTACCACCCGCCAGTTCCGTCAGCAGCACGTGAAACTGGCCGGCGAGCCGCACGGATTCCTCGATTGCACCGGCGCGCGACGCCCTCTCTTCGCTGCGCACATGGGCGCGCAGGCGGCGCTTGTGAGCCGCACTCAAGCTCCCGCACAAAGCCGCGACGATGCCCGCCTCGACAATCTGCCGGGCGCGATACACCTGACGAATGTCTTCTTCCGATGGCGACGGCACGAACGCGCCGCGATTCGCCTCGAGTACCAGCTTGCCCTCGAAACCCAGCCGCGCGAGCACCTTGCGCAGCGCGCCGCGCGTGCAACTGAATGCCGCCGCGAGATCGCGCTCGACCAGTTGCGCGCCCGGCCGCAAACGGCCTTGCAATAACGCCGCGGTAATCGATGCGTAAATGCGCTCTTCGACGCTGATCGAGTCGTCTTCGGATGCGCTGCGGATGCTTATGCCGGCGTCGGCGGACGGCGCCTGCGAGGAACGGGAGGCCATGAATTCAGTGATGGAGAACGGAGCGATATCGCCCGGCATTGTAGCGACGCGGGCTGGCAGACGCCATCAGCGGGCTCGTGGACTTATACCAGACATCAGAAAAATGGTTAACCATTTTAGGTTATTATGGTTGACCAAAACAGTCTAGCACGGTCTTTCTCCACCCTGCTCGAGCCTTGTTACCCGTCTTGCCGCCGGTCGCGCAACGTCCTCCTCCCGCTCGCAAGGCGCCGCCCACTCTCACATTCAGGTCCATTGTGAATTCGCACTCCAGCGCCAGCCCGACCGCAACTCACGCCAACCCCGCATCGCACGCGCTCACGTGGCGTGACGCGTTATGGTTAGGTGTGGTTGTGGTGATCGGTGTCAATCTGCGGCCCTTGCTGACGTCGATCAGCCCGCTGATGACGACGATTCGCGACGCAACCGGGCTGAGCTTTTACGGCGCGTCGTTGCTGACCAGCCTGCCGGTTGTCGCGATGGGCATCGGTGCATTCGGCGCCGGCGCGCTAACCCGGCTGATCGGCGAAACGCGCGGTGTTGCGCTCGGTTTACTGGCGATCGCACTGGCTTGCGGCGCGCGCTGGGCGACTGCGAGCGGCGCGGCCTTGCTGTTGACGGCGGCTCTGGCGGGCGTCGGCGTCGCGGCGATTCAGGCTCTGCTGCCCGCTGTCATGAAGCAGCGTTTCCACGCGCGGGTGCCGCTGGCGATGGGGGTTTTCTCCGCGTCGATCATGGGAGGCGGCGGGCTCGGGGCGCGCTTGAGTCCGTGGGTGAGCAACGCGATGGGGTCGTGGCATGCCGGGCTCGCGGTGTGGGCTATTCCGGCCTTGATCGCACTGATCTGCTGGTTGGGTTTGAATCTTCAGCCGTCGACTGGCACTGCGGCGCAGCCCGTTCCTGCGAGCCCTGCGCCGCTTCCGCTGTGGCGCAAGCGGCGCGCGTGGACGCTTGGCCTCTACTTCGGAATCGTCAACGGTGGCTATACGACACTCGTCGCGTGGCTGCCAGCGTTCTACCAGCAGCGAGGCGTGAGTGTTGCGGATAGCGGTTCGCTGCTTGCGAGCATGACGGTGTTTCAGGCCGCAGCGGCTCTATTGCTTCCGCTGGCCGCGGCGTCGTTTCGGGATCGGCGGCCATGGTTGGTTCTAGGTCTGTCTGCCCAGTTCATTGGGTTGCTTGGGTTGATCTTGTGGCCGGATGCGGCGCCGTTAGTCTGGGTCGGCATTGCCGGCGCCGGACTTGGCGGGACCTTCTCGTTGACGCTCGTCACAGCCATGGATCATTCGGCCGATCATCGCGTCGCAGGAAGGCTGGTTGCGTTTACTCAGGGTGTCGGGTTCGTAGTCGCAGCAATTGCGCCGATGTTTGCTGGCGCGCTTCGGTCAATGAGTGGCTCGTTTTCGACCACGTGGGCAATGCTCCTCACCGGCGTGACTATGATGATTCTGGTGAGCTTTCTATTTTCGCCGCGCAGCTATGAGTCATGGCGTTGACCGTGTCTGGAACTACCACCGCCTCGTGCTCACGACGCGCGCCGCTTCGGTGCATACCCCTCGCATGCCCCACGCGTGTGCAGCCCCTATTACCCACCCCGTTTGTAAGTCCGTGATTGCGCACCTTTCATCCCAGCGCCCCGTCCACTGGCATACCTATTGCTTTATCAGTAGCCAGCCGTCGACAAACCACACCCCATGCTGCGTGTTCTCCTCGTCACCGATACCGACAAGCCGATAGGCGATCTGCGCGACGCCCTCGCGCGGCTCGGCTACGAGATGCTGGCCTCTACGGCGACGCCGCAAGCGCTGCATCGCGTGGTTCAGAGCGAGCGGCCGGACGTCATCATCATCGACACGGAATCGCCGTCGCGCGACACGCTCGAACAGCTCGCCGTCATGAACGCCACCGCGCCACGTCCGGTGCTGATGTTCAGTCACGACGCGAACCAGCAATTGATCCGCGATGCGGTCGGTGCGGGCGTCACAGCCTACCTCGTCGAAGGCCTCGCTACGGAGCGGCTCGCACCGATTCTCGAAGTTGCGCTCGCACGGTTTGCGCAGGAGTCGCAATTGCGCGAACGCCTTGCGCAAGTCGAGGGCGAACTCGCCGAACGCAAGGTGATCGACCGCGCCAAACGCCTGCTAATGGATCAACAGAAGATCACCGAACACGCCGCGTACGCCACCTTGCGCAAGCGCGCAATGAACCAGGGCGTCAAACTCGCCGAAGTCGCGCGCGCCATCGTCGCGTCGGCCGACTCGCTCAAATGAAGCGCTGCTCATGAACTCTCCTGCCCCCCTCACCCCATCGTCCGCGCCTGCGCCGCTCGAGAAAACCCATCTGCGGCTCGGTTTCGTCGCACTGTCCGATGCCGCGCCGCTCGTCGCCGCGAAGCTGCTCGAATTCGGCCACGCCCATGGTTTGACGCTCGAGTTGTGCCGGCAGCCCTCATGGGCCGCCGTGCGCGACAAACTGCTGTCTGGCGATCTCGATGCGGCGCATGTGCTCTACGGGCTCGTCTACGGCGTGCAACTCGGCCTCGGCGGTCCGCAAACGGATATGGCCGTGCTGATGGTGCTCAATCAGAACGGCCAGGCGATCACCCTGTCGAACCGTCTCGCCGATGCATTGGCCAAGCACGGCACAGTGCGCCAGGCGTTGGCGACGCTCGGCCGCAAGCCGGTGTTCGCGCAGACCTTTCCCACCAGCACGCACGCGATGTGGCTGTACTACTGGCTCGCGTCGCAAGGCGTGCATCCGTTGCGCGAGATCGAGAGCGTCGTGATTCCGCCGCCGCAAATGGTCGCCGCGCTCGCCGAAGACAGGCTCGACGGTCTGTGCGTCGGCGAGCCGTGGAATGCGATGGCAGAGGCGCAAGGCGTCGGCAGGACGGTCGCTTACACGAGCGAGGTATGGCCCGATCATCCCGAGAAAGTACTGGCATGCCGGCGAGATTTTGTGAGCGCCAATCCGAACGCCGCGCGGGCCCTCGTGCAGACGATGCTCGAAGCGTGCCGCTGGCTCGACGGTGCGGGTCATCGAGAGGAAATTGCACGCTGGCTCGCGCGGCCTGAATTCATCGGTATCGATGAAGCATTGATCGCGGCGCGATTCGGCAACGAAATCGCAGCCTCGGCGCCGCAGCGCCTGCCCATGCGGTTCTTCGACAACGGTGCAGTGAACTACCCTCGCGCCGCCGACGGTGCCTGGTTCCTCACGCAGTTCGAACGCTGGGGCATGATCGACGCGCGCGCGGATTACGCCGAAATCGCGGCGCAAATCAATCAGACGCAGTTGTATCGCGAAGCGGCCGCGCGCGTCGGCATAGCGGTGCCGAACGATGAGCGTTCGCAAGTGCTAATCGACGGTCAGGTGTGGGGTAGCGACACGGCGTCCAAGGCTTACGCGCAGCGCTTCACTATCCGCGCATAGCGTTGCGGTTGCGAGTCGCGGCGTGATCGTCACGCGACCCTTAGCGCCGGAAATTGCACGCTGACTACAAGTCCGCCACCAGGCGCGTCGCTCAACGCAATCAGCGCGCCATGCACACGCGCGATTTCCCGCACAATCGACAAACCCAGGCCGCTACCCTCGACAGCCTGCGTCGCTTCGCTGCGATAGAACCGCTCGAACACCGCATCGCGCTCGCCGACGGCAATCCCCGGCCCGTTATCGATCACCTGCAGCAGCGGCTGCTCACCTTCGCACGCGACGCGCACGGTAATCACAGCCCCGTCACCCGAATAACGAATGGCGTTGTCGATCAGGTTGCCGACCAGTTCCGCAAGCAGATCGGTCTGACCCATCACGTCGATACGTGCGTCCTGTTCGAAGCCGAGATCGATGCCACGCGAGCGCGCCACCGGCGACCAGTCGAGCGTCACACTGCGCGCCACTTTATGCAACGGCACGGCGGCATGCTTGACGGTATAGCCGCTGTCCGCATCGAGCCGCGAGAGCGAGAGCAATTGCTGCACGATGCGCACGGCCTGCTGGACCGCACG
Source organism: Paraburkholderia domus (assembly GCF_905220705.1). Taxonomy (GTDB): domain Bacteria; phylum Pseudomonadota; class Gammaproteobacteria; order Burkholderiales; family Burkholderiaceae; genus Paraburkholderia; species Paraburkholderia domus. The sequence continues at coordinate 194,656 of NZ_CAJNAT010000009.1, read as the reverse complement.
ATTCAGCCGCCGCAAATGCACCCCTTGCCGGCGACTGCCGTTCGAGACCTCGTCACCGCCGTCGATATCGCGCAGCGCCAGTTCCGATTCCGCCTGAATGACCGCAAGCGGGGTCTTTAATTGATGCGCGGCGTCGTTAAAAAATCGCCGGCGCGACAACTGCATCAACTGCGTGCGGCCGATGTACTGATTGATCGAATCGACCAGCGGCGCGACTTCACTCGGCAGGCCGACCGTATCGAGCGGCGTCGGATCGTCTTCAGCACGCGCGGCGACTTTGGCCGACAACCGGTTCAGCGGCCGCAAGCCGCGTGCAACACCCAGCCACACAATCCCTAACGCGAGCACGACCAGCAAGAATTCCTGCTGCAACGAGCCGGTCAGAATCTCTCGCGCCAACGCCTGGCGCTGCTCGATCGTTTCGCCGACGCTCACCAGCACCACGCGCGTTTGCGCGCTCGGCACGTCGTGAACCGGCAGCCGCAACATCGCGATGCGCAGCGGACGGCCACGAAACATGTCGTCATAAAACTGCACGCTGTAGGGATCCGCAGGCGCCTTCGTGCCTGACGGCAGATCCGGATAGCCGGTCACCACCCGGCCACCCTCCTCGCGAATCTGGTAGTAGATGTTGCCGCCGCCGTTGGATTCGAACATCTCCAGCGCGAGATACGGCAAGTCGACTTCGATCTGCCCGTCGCGCAAACGGATGCCGTCGCGTATCGAGCGCAGCGAAAACTCCAAGGTGCGATCGAAGGCCACGTGTGCGGCATTCATTGCGCGTTGATACGTCAGCCATGCGTCGAAGGCGAGCAGCAGAAGCAGCGGCAGCAACAACCAGAGCGCGACGCTAACGCGCAGATTCGGCCGCGTCATGCGTCCTTCGCTTCCAGCAGATAGCCGAGCCCCCGCAGCGTCACGATACCGACCGAACTGCGCTCGAGTTTCTTGCGCAAGCGGTGCACGTAGATTTCGATGGCGTCGGCATTCACCGATTCATCGAGTCCAAAGATTTTCTCCGAGAGCGTGTCCTTGTTGATCGCGCGGCCGTTGCGCAGGATCAGCACCTCGAGCACTGAACGTTCGCGCGGCGTCAACGCGAGCGGCTCGCCATCGAGCGTGAAACCGCGGTCGACGCTGTCGTAAAGCAGCGTGCCGCATTGCGCATGCAGCGGCTCCTGGCCATGACTCCGGCGCAACAATGCGCGCGCACGCGCCTCGAGTTCGGTGAGCGCAAAGGGCTTGGCGAGGTAATCGTCGGCGCCGAGATCGAGGCCGCGCACGCGTTCCTCCACCGAACCATGCGCCGTCAGCATCAATACCGGCACCGCGTTACGCCGTGCGCGCAGACGGCGTAACACTTCGAGGCCGTCAAGCTTCGGCAAACCGATATCGAGAATCACCAGCGCGTAGTCCTGCGTGCGCAAAACATGGTCGGCGGACTCACCGTCATGCATGCAGTCGACGGTGAGTTTCGCGCCGGTCAGCGCATCGGTCAGCGAGCGGGAAAGGATTGGATTGTCTTCGACAAGCAGCACACGCATAAACAGAATCCCAGGGAAATCCATGAGGCGAATTCGACCATTGTGACGCATTTCTTTCGAAAACTGAAAGCATTCAGAAAGCACGCCTCTCTTACCATTCGCCTACACAAAACAAACACAATGTTTTCTGGAGGAAGACGTGCAAATCTCTTTGAAGTATCTCGCCGTAGCCGTTGCATTCGCCGCAAACTCAACATGGGCCGCCTTTCCGGCCGGTTATCCCAGCGACTATCAGGCCACCGTCGACGGGGCAAAGAAGGAAGGCAAGCTGATCGTCTATTCGGTCACGGACACGGCCTTGGTACGCCCACTCATCAAGGACTTTGAAAGCTTGTATGGCATCAAGGTCGAATACAACGACATGAACAGCACCGAGCTGTACAACCGCTACATCAGCGAAAACGCGGCCAGCAGCACCAGCGCCGACGTGCTGTGGAGCTCGGCGATGGACCTGCAGGTCAAGCTCGTCAACGACGGTTTGATGGCCAGCTACGAATCGCCCGAAGCGAAGCAGTTGCCGCAATGGGCGCAGTACCAGAAGCAGGCGTATGGCACCACGTATGAGCCCCTTGCGATCGTCTACAACAAGCGCCTCCTGCCCGCGGGCGACGTGCCGCAAACGCGCGCCGATCTGATCAAGCTGCTGCAAAGCAAGCCGGATCAGTTCAAGGGCAAAGTCACCACGTACGACATCGAAAAGTCCGGCGTCGGCTTCAACTATCTGACGCAAGACGCACGCGTCAATCCGCAAGTCACGTGGGACCTCGTGAAAGCAATGGGCGCAACCGGTCCGAAGCTGCAATCGAGTACCGGCGCGATGATGGAGCGCATTTCTTCGGGTGAGAACCTGATCGGCTACAACATTCTCGGTTCATACGCGCTCAGCAAAGCGAAGAAAGACCCGTCGATCGGCTACGTCTACCCGAAGGACTACACGCTGGTGGTGAGCCGCCTCGTGACCATTTCGAAGAAGGCGCAAAGCCCGAATGCCGCGAAGCTGTGGGTCGATTACCTGCTCTCGCAACGCGGTCAAACCTTGCTCGCCAACCAGGCAAGCCTGTTCTCGATTCGCGCTGACGTCGAAGGTGAAACGTCGATGGCCGGTCTGACGAAGCAGCTCGGCGACTCGCTCAAGCCGATCCCGATCGGCGCCGGCCTGCTGGTCTACCTCGACCAGTCCAAGCGGCTTGAATTCCTCAAACAATGGCAACAGTCGATCAAACGCTAAGCCTCGACTGACCTGACGGCGTCGGCGCTGAAACGCGCGGACGCCACGCCTTCCTTCACTACCTGTCGATATGCGGCTTTTACGCTGCAGGGGGACACTCATGCTTTCCACTAGCGCAACCGGACACCGCGACGCACCACCACTCGCGGTCGACGGCGGCACGATAGGCGCGCTGCCGCGCGGCGGTCTGCAGCCGTTTGCGGGGCTGCTGCGCTGGCTCGTCGTCGCGGTGCTGACCGTCGCGGTGGCGCTGCCGCTCGGCTTCATTCTGTTCCAGAGCGTGCTGAACGCGCCGTTCTTCGACGCCAAACGCACGCTTGGTCTTGCCGGTTTCGAATTCATTTTCAGCGACCCCGACTTCTGGTCCGCGCTGAAGAACTCTTTCATCATCGCGGGCGGGATGCTGTTCATCTCGATCCCACTCGGCGGGATTCTCGCATTTCTGATGGTGCGCACGGATCTGCCTGGCCGCCGTTGGCTCGAACCGCTGCTGCTCACCCCCGTGTTCGTTTCGCCGATGGTGCTCGCGTTCGGCTATGTGGTCGCGGCTGGACCGGTCGGCTTCTATTCGGTCTGGTGGAAGGAACTGTTCGGCACCGCCGAAGCGCCATGGAGCGTGTACTCGATTCTCGCGATCACCGTGATCGTCGGACTCACGCATGTGCCGCACGTGTATCTGTATTCGTCGGCGGCGCTGCGCAATCTCGGCTCTGATGTCGAAGAAGCGGCGCGCGTTGCGGGTGCGCGGCCGTTCCGTGTCGCACTCGACGTCAGCCTGCCGATGACGCTGCCCGCGTTGCTGTTCGCCGGCGTGCTGGTGTTCTTCCTCGGCTTCGAAGTGTTCGGCCTGCCGCTCGTACTTGGCGACCCTGAAGGCCACCTCGTGCTGGCAACGTATCTGTACAAGCTCACCAACAAGCTCGGCGTGCCTTCGTATCACCTGATGGCCGCGGTCGCCGTGTGTATCGTCGCGATCACGTTCCCGCTCGTGCTGCTGCAACGACGCTTACTGAAGAGCGCGAACCGCTTCGTTACGGTCAAGGGTAAAGCGGGACGTCAGACCGTGCTGCCGCTCGGCGCATGGCGTTGGGTTGCGTTGGCGATCGTCGCGCTGTGGCTGCTGCTCACGGTGTTCGTGCCGCTCTCCGGCATTACGCTGCGTGCATTCGTCACCAACTGGGGCGAAGGCGTGAACCTTGCCGAAGTGCTGACGCTCGCCAATTTCACCGAACTGTTCGAACAGGACAACCTGGTCCGCGCGATTCTCAATACGCTCGGCATCGGCGTGATCGGCGGCGCACTTGCGGTGGGCTTCTATTCGCTGGTCGCCTTTGCAGGCCATCGCCGCAACGACTGGGCGACGCGCCTGCTCGACTACCTCGTGCTGCTGCCGCGCGCGGTGCCCGGCCTGCTCGCCGGTCTCGCGTTCCTGTGGATCTTTCTCTTCGTGCCGGGCCTGAAGGAACTGAAGAACTCCATGTGGAGCATCTGGATCGCGTACACGGTGGTGTGGCTCGCGTACGGCATGCGCCTGATTCAAAGCGCGCTGCTGCAAGTCGGCCCGGAACTCGAAGAAGCGGGACGCAGCGTCGGCGGCACGCGGGCGCGCGTGAGTCTCGACGTGACGCTGCCGCTCGTGCGTTTCGGCCTGCTCGCGGCATGGCTCCTGATCTTCATGATCTTCGAGCGCGAATACTCGACCGCCGTCTATTTACTCTCGCCCGGCACTGAAGTGATCGGCGCGCTACTGGTGTCGCTGTGGGCGACTGGCGCAGTCGATCAGGTCGCGGCGCTTTCTGTCATCAACATCGCGATGGTCGGCGTCGGACTCGGCGTCGCCCTGCGCTTCGGAGTGAAATTGCATGGATAAGCTCTCGGTCGACAACCTATTTCTCAGCTATGGCGACAACCCGATCCTGAAGGGCGTGTCGTTCGAATTGAACCCCGGCGAAGTGGTGTGCCTGCTGGGCGCGTCGGGAAGCGGCAAGACCACGCTGCTGCGCGCAGTCGCGGGACTAGAACAACCCTCGTCGGGCCGTATCGAACTCGACGGCAAGGTGTTTTTCAACGGTGAATCTAAAGTCGATCTGCCGGTCGAGCAACGCTCGCTCGGTCTCGTGTTTCAGTCGTATGCGCTCTGGCCGCACCGCACCGTGGCGGACAACGTCGGCTATGGACTGAAGCTGCGGCGCGTGTCGAGCACTGAGCAAAAAAAGCGTGTGCAGGCTGCGCTCGACCAACTCGGCCTCGGCCATCTCGCTGCGCGCTACCCGTATCAGCTTTCCGGCGGCCAGCAACAGCGTGTGGCGATTGCGCGGGCGCTGGTCTACAACCCGCCCGTCATTCTGCTCGACGAGCCGCTGTCGAATCTCGATGCCAAGCTGCGTGAAGAAGCGCGCGCCTGGTTGCGCGAACTGATCGTTTCGCTGGGCCTGTCCGCGTTGTGCGTCACGCACGACCAGACCGAAGCGATGGCGATGTCCGATCGCATCCTGCTGCTGCGCAACGGCCGCATCGAGCAGGAAGGCACGCCGGCCGAACTGTATGGCGCGCCCCGCTCGCTTTACACCGCCGAGTTCATGGGCAGCAATAACCGGATCGACGCGCGCGTTGCGGCAGTCGACGGCGAACGCGTCACGCTCGCCGGGGACGGCTGGCAATTACAGGCTCAGGCGCGCGAAGCGCTCACCACCGGGCAAAACGCGCAGGCCGTCATTCGCCTCGAGCGCGTGCAGGTTGCCGACGGTCCGGGCGCAAACCGCCTCGAGGCGGAGCTCATCACGTCGATGTATCTCGGCGACCGCTGGGAGTACCTGTTCCATTGCGGCGATCTGCGCCTGCGCGCCTTCGGCCACGTGCCGCGAACGGCCGGCCGCCACTGGATCGAATTCCCCGCCAACGACTGCTGGGCCTTCGCACAGGCGAGCTAGCACGCGTTGATGGCCTCAGCAGCACCGTATCCCCAACCGAAGCAAAAAAACCAACCACAGGAGACTGTTGATGAAGTGGAGTATGACGAAGGCGACCCTCGGCGTGACGTGCGCCGGCCTCGCCGGATTTGCAGCAACGGCGCATGCGCAATCGAGCGTGACCTTATACGGGATCGTCGATGCGGGCGTCGAATACGTGAATCACGCGAGCAAGGACGGCAGCGCCACGCGCCTCGTCTCAGGCGGCAAGAACACCTCGCGCTGGGGCCTGCGTGGTGTCGAAGACCTGGGCGGCGGACTGAAGGCGATCTTCCAGTTGGAGAGCGGCATCAACATCGCGAACGGCCAGTTCGACGACAGCACCGGCGCGATCTTCGACCGCCGCGCTACGATCGGCCTGAAAAACCGCTTCGGGCAAATCACGCTCGGCCGCAATTTCACGACCACCTACGACTACATGCTGCAGTTCGACCCGATGGGTTACGCGCCGAACTACTCGTGGGCGACGTCATCCACCGCGACGGGCGGTCGCAAGGACGGTCTGTTCTCCCGCTCGTCTAACGCCGTGCGCTATGACGGCACATTCTCCGGCTTCAAGCTCGGCGCCATGTACGGTTTCGGCAACGTGCCGGGCAGCATGAAGTCGAGTTCCAAATACGACTTTGGTCTCGGCTACGAGAACGGACCGTTTGCCGTCGTCGCTACGTTCGACCGGCAGAACGGCGCCAACGATAGCGTGACGCCCGCGGATACCACCAACTACATTCAAGGCATTCACGCAGGCTTGAGCTACGACTTCGGCGCGGTGAAGGCGATGGCCGGGTATCGCAACTATCGGCGTACGTTCCACACTGCCGCGCCGACGTTGCGCAGCGATATGTACTGGCTCGGCGGTCAATACGACGTGACGCCTTTCTTCTCGCTGTTTGCCGCCGTCTACCATCAGGACATCAAGGACGCGAGCGACGCCGATCCGACGTTGTTCTCGCTGCGCGCGCAATACGCATTGTCGAAGCGGACGGTGCTGTATATGGCGGGCGGTTATGCGATGGCCAAGCATGACAATGCGGTCAGCCTGTCGCGCGATCTGACCGGCGCGGCGGATACGCAAACGGGTGTGACGGCGGGGATTCAGCACCGGTTCTGAGGCCTCTGGAGCGGGTAACGTATCCAGAACACCCACGCATCTGAAGCATTCAAACGGAGCGAGGCGCGGCGAAGGTCAATCCTTCGGCGCGCCTCGCTCCGTTTGCTTTTAGATGGATTCGGGCAGTCCATTCGCCTAGAATGGATCAACCAAATGGAACAAGCGCCAGCGTCGTTTTTATCTAGTGCCTATGTCGACAGGAGACATGCCATGTCACAAGCAAGCCGTGATACCCGCAAGACGTCTCGCCACGGGCTGCTATGGTTCGTTGCATTGTGGCTGCTCGGCGTCGGCGGGACGGCACTACTCGTGCTCCCGTTTCATCTTCTGGTCGCGGCAGCAATGCATCACTCGCATTGACACTTTTCTCGGCGCTTATGCGTCCATCCTGATACGACTCAAGACCGCTCGAGCGTTGACGGTAACTGTCCAAGTTGCCGGAACACCGATAGCCAGTCTTCGAGGTGCCATGTCTTGGCAATTAAATTTCCACGCATCTGGTGGAAAGAGTGAATCGCGAAACTAATGTGTTTGGAACTGGCAGCAATACCAAGTAGCTCCCCGCTTTGAGTGCCGCTGACCTCTGCACGAACGCCCACCCGGTCTCCATGGATCAGCACGTCCAGAAGGGTGATTTTCATATCCGGCAGCGCCGTGGCGATGTTCGCGAATATTTGAACCATCTGCTCAGGTCCTGGCGCCGCCCCGACGGGCTCGGGAATATATTCCCAATCAGGCGTAACGACCTTTCGTAACAACGCGACGCTTTTCTGCTCGAAGGCATGATAGATCCCTTCAATCGCTTCACGGGTGATCGCTTCGTTGGTAGGGAGGGTCATGTCCGGATACTCCTGAAGAATGCTCACGGCAAAGCCTGGACCGAACCATGCTGCACGGATGCCGGCATCGCTGTTGTCAGCGAATATCTTGGGCGCCACCCGTCTGGTTTGTTCTGAAGTCTACATCCATGCGCATCCGCGCGCTCCGCGCTCGCGATCAGGGAAGTGGTTTGCGAAAAACGCTCCCACCATAACCGAGCACGATATTGTCGACTTCAAACGGTGACGCCTCCTGCGCCTCGAGAATGAACGCCACACGGTTGGGGGCCAGCTTACTGGATATCGATGCGACCAGATCGTCGTCGAGCGTGTCCTTGATCGCGTGTTCAGCCAGTCCCCCGCTCACCCCTATCGTGAAGCCAAGCATCGCCCCAACCGGTCCCCCAAGCATTCCGATCAAGCCGCCCGTTAGCGCACCGATCACTGTCCCCCAAAACGGCCGCGTCTGCTTGTCGAGCAGGATCAGCTTGCCTGCGGCGTCCTTTTGAACCAGCACGCCACTCTCGATTTTGAAACCAAGGTCCTTTTCCTCAAAATTCCTGAAATCCCGACCGGCTCTTTCGGCGACGTCCACGCTGTCGAATACCGCGACAATCAACTGTTGTGCCATTTGAAAGCTCCTCGACTCACTGACGTTGTCTATCAAAGATAGTGATTTTCGCAGCGCGTGCCATTTGTTTATTTCCGATGCGTGGTATCGGTCGAAGTGAGCATCGATCTCCGCGCGCACCCTGGCGAGAATTTCCGGCGTGCAAGCGTTTAGCATCATCACAATCAACCGTACTCGCGCGGAGACCTGGCGTTGTGTCTGACTCAAGAGATTCAATTCGAATGACGGCAGGTCGAAACCCGGCAGGATTCGGACCAGCCTTCCCTCTGCGAGCGCATTGACGCACGCCGGCTCTTCCAGCACCCCAATGCCCGCACCCGCAAGAATCATTTCATACATGGGCCGCCAATGACTGGTCTTGATTGCGGTGCGGATCGGCACGCTCTCCACAACGGTCGCTACGTGTCTGAGCGGCAACTGGTCCGTGCCGAACAGGCTTTGGACCCGAATGAATGGGTGTTTCACCAGCTCAGACGGTTCAGTGATCGGGCCGTGCTGGCTCAGATAACCAGGCGCTGCAACGAGAACACGTCCGACCTGACCAAGCTGACGGGCAAGGAACGCCCCTTCTCCGAGCTGGCCAAGACGAAACGAAATGTCTACGCCCTCCGTCACGAGGTCGACGATCCGGTCGTTCAGGACCAGTTCCAGATCCAGTTCTGGATAGGTTGCACGCACCAGGGTCAACGCCTCAGGCACGATCGTCTCGCCAAAGCAATGGGGTGCCGCGATGCGAATCGTTCCCTTGAGCGCCTGCCCTTCGTTCGTTACTTCAGCGATCGCCTGCTCCACGGCGTGCAGAATCCGCTTGCTGCGCTCGTAGAAGATGACGCCTTCGGGTGTGCAATTGAAAGCGCGCGCGCTGCGCAGCAGGAGCCGGCAGCCAAGGTACTTCTCGAGCCGCTCGATGCGTTCGCTCGCGGCCGGCTGCCCGATACTGAGGTCCCTTGCCGCGCTGGAGATACTCCCACGCTCAACCACCCTGACGTAGATGCGCATGGCTTCGAGCAGATTCACCGCACCCAACCTCCATTCGCAATGCGAATTATTTGACACCGCCTTATTAGCGTCAGCGGATAAACGGATGGTAACGATATGACAGGAGAATAAAAGGCCGCCGGGCCCGATATGAAGTATTGAAGGAGAGGCAGACATTTGCGACAAAATGATGTCCAACGCTATCGGCGCACGACCTCGCCTGACGGCGCTTTGCACGATGTCAGCCAGCGAGCATGCGAAACGCAATCTGATCGTCAGTCCGGCTTCGAGACGCCGCATTCGAACTCACTGAAGGCCTTTGTGCACTTTCCATAAGGTGCCTGGCCGGTATAACATCTCGGGTACCTCAGGCAGGCAATTACGAAGGCGGAGAGGCATTCGCTCCATTCCTGGAATCAATGACGGTTTATCCCCATTCAATCCGATGCCTAAAGACATTCAAGAACCGCAAGCCGTATGTAATAACATCACCCGTAGCGCGATCTTCATCGTCGCAACCTTTACGGGTGACCAGGACCTTGCTGAACAAGTGCGCGCGTGGTGCGGCGACGTTGCCGCCCTGGTGCGCTCCGTCGGCAAGCGCGTCCCCTCCGGCAACCTGTCGTGCGTTGTCGGCTTCGGCTCCGACGTGTGGGACACGCTGTTCGGCGCCCCGCGCCCAGCATGCCTGCACCCCTTTCGAGAATTCGGCGAGGGCGAACGCCGCGCCGTGGGTACGCCGGGCGATATCCTGCTGCACATCCGCGCGGATCAGATGGATCTCTGCTTCGAGCTCGCCACGCAGCTGGTAGGACGGCTCGGCAATGCGGTCTCCGTGGTCGACGAAGTGCATGGCTTTCGCAACTTCGATCTGCGCAGCATGGTGGGTTTCGTCGACGGCACCGAGAATCCGGAGGGGCGTAAGGCCGTCGACTCCACGCTCATCGGCGACGAAGATCCCGGATTCGAGGACGGCAGTTATGTCATCGTGCAGAAGTACCTGCACGATATGAATGGCTGGAACGCGCTTTCGGTCGAAACTCAGGAACGCATTATCGGTCGCACGAAACTGGCCGATATCGAGCTCGACGCAGCGGTCAAACCGTCGTGTTCGCACAGCTCGCTCACGACGATCACCGAGAACGGCGAGGAAGTGAAAATCCTCCGTGACAACATGCCGTTCGGCCGCCCCGGCATGGGCGAGTTCGGCACCTACTTCATCGGTTACGCCCGTTCGCCCGAGCCGATCGAGCAGATGATGGAGAACATGTTTGTTGGCCGGCCGCCGGGTAACTACGACCGGCTGCTCGACTACAGCCGCGCGGTCACGGGCGGCCTCTTCTTCGTCCCGTCGGCCACCTTGCTCGACGCGCTCGCAGATCGCGATCCGCAAGCTGCCGCCGCTGTCGAGCCGCGGTCCGATGCGTCTTCGTCCGCCGAGCCGCGTCACGACGGCTCGCTGAATATTGGCTCTCTCAAGGGAATCTCTCAACATGAATAACCTGCATCGCGAGCTTGCTCCAATCTCCCGCGCCGCCTGGTCGCAGATCGAAGACGAAGTGGCGCGCACTTTCAAGCGCAGCGTCGCCGGCCGTCGGGTGGTTGACGTCAAGGGTCCCGGCGGGACGGAACTGTCCGGCGTCGGCACGGGGCACCAGATCGCGATCGCCGCACCGCAGGCGGGCGTCACGGCGAAACTGTCCGAGGTGAAGCGCCTCGTTCAGTTGACGGTGCCGTTCGAGCTGCAGCGCGAAGCGATCGACAGCGTCGTGCGCGGCGCGAAAGATGCAGACTGGCAGCCCGCGAAGGAAGCAGCAAAGCAGCTCGCCTATGCCGAAGATCGTGCGATCTTCGATGGATACAAGGCTGCGGACATAGACGGGATTCGCGAAGGCTCGTCGAATCCGCCGCTCGCGCTGCCGGCCGACGTCAGCGACTATCCGAACACGATTAGCAATGCGCTCGAACAGCTGCGGCTTGCCGGTGTCGACGGGCCCTACTCCGTGCTGCTCGGCGCCGATGCGTACACGGCGCTCGGCGAGGCGCGCGATCAGGGCTATCCGGTTATCGAGCACATCAAGCGGATCGTGAATGGCGACATCATCTGGGCGCCCGCGCTCGCAGGCGGCAGCGTGGTATCCATGCGCGGCGGCGATTTCGAGTTACACCTGGGCGAAGAGCTGTCGATCGGTTATGTGAGCCATACCGACACGGTAGTGCGCCTCTATCTGTGCGAGACACTGACATTCCTGATGCTGACGAGCGAGGCGTCGGTGTCGTTGCCGCAAGCGGAATGAGCATCTGACGATGCATCGATTTACATGATCGGTTTGGCCTTTTCAAAGGCTTCGCCGATCGTTCCAACCATGTAGAACGCTTGCTCCGGCCCTCTGCCTAAAAGAGATAGCGATCCCGGTCAAAGCTGCCACACGTTCATTTCCGATTCCTACTATCGGTTTAGGGGCTCAGGCCCGCAACGACGGTTTCAGAAGCGCTGACACAGCCTCGTCGGGAAGTACTTCAAAGCGACTTGTCACTTCGCCGCAGTCGACGTGCACTCTCTCCAGGATTTCCGAAGTGCACTTTCTTAACATCGTCACAATCATCCGTACCCGCGGCGGTACCGGACGTTGCGCCTGGATCAGTACATTCACATCGAAGGGCAGCACCTCGAATTCCGGCAGTACGTGGACCAGTCTGCCGTCTGCTAGCGCATCGACACACGCCGGCTCTTCCAGCACCCCGATGCCGGCGCCCGAGAGGATCATTTCATACATGGGCCGCCAATGACTGGTCTTGATTGCGGTACGGATCGGCGCACTCTCCACCACGGTCGCCATGTGTCTGAGCGGCAACTGTTCCGTGCCGAACATGCCCTGGACCCGGATGAACGGGTGTTTCATCAACTCAGACGGTTCAGTGATCGGGCCGTGCTGATTCAGATAGCCAGGTGCTGCAACGAGCACACGTCCGACCTGACCAAGCTGACGGGCAATGAATGCCCCTTCTCCGAGCTGGCCAAGACGAAACGAAATGTCTACGCCCTCCGTCACGAGGTCGACGATCCGGTCGTTCAGCACCAGTTCCAGATCCAGTTGCGGATAGGCTGCGCGCACCAGCGTCAACGCCTCCGGCACGATCGTCTCGCCAAAACAGTGAGGTGCCGCGATGCGAATCGTGCCCTTCAGATCCTGCTCGTCGCTCGACACTTCGGCGACTGCCTGTTCCACGGCGTGCAGAATCCGCTTGCTGCGCTCGTAGAAGATGACGCCTTCGGGCGTGCAATTGAAAGCGCGTGCGCTGCGCAGCAGGAGCCGGCACCCGAGGTACTTCTCGAGCCGCTCGATGCGTTCGCTTGCGGCCGGCTGCCCGATATTAAGGTCCCTCGCCGCGCCGGAGATACTCTCTCGCTCAACCACCCTGACGTAAATACGCATGGCTTCTAGCAGATTCATGGTGCCCAACCTCCCTGTGTGCCGATCGCGCGTAATTCAAACCAACCGTTACGCGTCGAAAGATCCCAACTTGGGGACCAGGCAATGTTCGTTCGATGGAGTAAAGGTTAAGGCGGGGCCATCGGTCGTAGAGTGCACAAATCGGGCCGGCTCGCGTCAGTACAGTTCTGCTACGATCTCGGCACCAGGCGGCAGCACAGCGGCGCGAACGCGTATAAGCCATCGGAGAGACCGGTACAACTTATGGCAGCGAAACACTAAGGGAATCGTCCGATGAATCTCTATGAGAAGCTTGCCGACGACATCGAGAAGCTGATCCGGCAAGGCGTGTACGGTCATGGCGAACGCCTCCCATCCGTACGGCAGACCAGCCAGCAGCATCGGCTCAGCGTGACGACGGTCATCCGCGCGTATTTGCTGCTCGAGAGCCGTGGCTTGCTAACGGCCAGGCCCCAGTCCGGCTATTTCGTCAACTTTCGGGGCGTCGGAGGCGAACGGAAAACGCTCGAACTCCGGCCATCGAAACCGATCCCGATATCGTCGCCGGTCGACGTCAGCCGGTTAGTGCTTTCCACCTTGCGCTCAATCGGTGTCGACGATGCCGTGCCGCTCGGTTCGCCCTACCCCGATCCAGGTCTGTTTCCCTTCGAAAAGCTCAACCGCTACGCTTACGATGCGGGACGGGGCAAGACGCGCTGGGGCGTGACGGACGCGCTCCCACCCGGCAATGCGGCACTCGTGCGCCAGATCGCGCGTCGCTACCTCGAGAACGGCATGGCCGTCGATCCAAACGAGATCATCATCACGGTCGGCGCGACTGAGGCGATCAATCTGTGCCTTCAGGCAGTCGCGAAGCCGGGCGACGTGATCGCCGTCGAGTCACCGACCTTCTACGCGATGCTCCATGCAATCGAACGGATGGGCATGAAAGCGATCGAGGTGTCGACTCATCCGGAGCACGGCATCGATATTGCGGCGCTTGCCTCGATCGTGGAGTCGCAGACCATCAAAGCCTGCATGGTCATGCCGAATTTCCAGAATCCGCTGGGTTTTCTGATGCCCGACGAACGCAAGCGCGAACTGGTGGAATTCCTGACGAAGCGGGACATTCCGGTCATCGAGAACGGTGTCTACAATGAATTGCACTTCGACAGCACGCACCCAAGCACGTTGAAGTCCTTCGATACGAAGGGGCTGGTACTTCACTGCGGCTCTTTCTCGAAGACGCTCACGGCAGCCTACCGGATTGGTTGGGCGCTGCCGGGCCGTTATCGCGATCAGGTCGAGAAACTCAAATTTCTGAACACGCTGACCTCTCCGACGATTCCGCAAATGGCGATTGCGGAATTCCTTGAGCGCGATGGTTACGAGCATCATCTGCGAAGGGTTCGGAGGACCTATGCGCAGCAGGCCAACCTGATGAAGGCAACCGTCTCGCGTTTCTTTCCTGAAGGGACGCGCATGTCCAACCCTGCGGGCGGATACGTGCTGTGGATCGAACTGCCGCTCAAGGTCGACGCGATGCGGCTCTACAACCTCGCTCTCGACCAGGGTATCACCATCGGACCTGGCTACATGTTCTCGGTCTCGGAGACGACCTATCGGAACTTCATCCGCCTCAATTACAGCAGCCCCTGGTCGAGCGAAATCGAACAGGCGGTGATTACCGTGGGCAAGCTCGTCGCGATGTGCGCGCGTTAGCGGCACGCTGGTCTGAGTCTGCTTCGCGAGGGCTGGCGAGGCGTCAACCGCCGACCAGCGACATGCGGACTGTCGGATAGACTTTCCCGGGTCCCGTCCTGCGCTGGGTCGAGCGAAGCTCGGAATAGCGGTCGTCGCGCTGGATCCACCGGCTGCGGACGGCCACTGCCAACTGCTCGACCGAGGCGGTATCGGTGAGCCAGGGCCTGAGGTCCGTGCCCTGGGTGGCAAAAAGGCACGAATACAATTGACCGTCAGCCGATACGCGAGCGCGCGAACACGATCCGCAGAAGGGTTGCGATACGCTCGCGATGAATCCGACTTCGCCTGTGCCGTCGGCATGGCGATAGTTGACGGCAGTGCCCGTCTTCTCACGAACGACGACAGCCACCAGAGGGAACGCCGATTCGACGATGTCGCGCGTCTCGCGAGCCGTGATCACCTTCGTATTCGACCAGCCGGCCGCGCCGCCAACGTCCATATACTCGATGAAACGCACGGCCACGCCGGTGCCCTTGAACAGCCGCACGAGCGGCAGAATCTGGCTGTCGTTGACGCCTCGCTCGATCACGCTGTTGACCTTGATCGGCGCGAGTCCCACTGCACGCGCGGTCTCGATCCCGTCCAGTATCCGCGACACGGGCATGTCGATGTCGCTCATCCGGCGGAATACAGCGTCATCCACTGCGTCAAGGCTCACCGTCACGCGGCCGAGGCCGGCGTCGCGCAGCGAGCGCGCCCTCGCAGCGAGCAAGGAGCCGTTTGTTGTCAGCGCGAGCTCCATCGGTTTGCCGCTTTCGGTGGTCAGTTTCGCGAGCTGTTCGATCAGGGATTCGAGCCCGCGCCGCAGCAGCGGCTCGCCGCCGGTGATGCGTATCTTCTCCACCCCGAGCAGCGCGAACGCTTTCGCGAGCTTAAGGATCTGTTCGAACGAGAGGCGTTCCGAAGACGGCAGGAACCGGTAGTCTGTGCCGAAGGTGTCCCGCGGCATGCAGTAAGTACAGCGGAAATTGCATTGATCGATGACGGACAGACGTAAATCCCGCAGTGGGCGGTTGAGCTTGTCGAGCGTGGACGTGACACCGCCGGCGGATCCGCTATCGCGGGATGCCGTATCGGCGAGTATAGAGTGGTCGATGATGTTCACGATCTATCCGTAAATGGACGGCGTGCGGCGGGATACAGAGCGACGGCAGTCATTTATTCTGATCGGAAGAGCCGACGATCTGTGCACGACCTTCTCGCAGGATAGTGCGTCGGCCCTGCGTATGGGACGCACAGTCTGCACGGATTTCCAGGGGTACAGTTCGATGCGTCGTCTCCGGTGCGACGGCGAGGCAGACGCGCGTACCACTGGGCAGACTGACCGGATGCGTCAAAAAACGCACCCTAAGTCAGTTGGTACGAGCGCACCGGTACGACCTCGGCGGGAAGTTCACATCCGCATAGTTCGAGAACCGACCGTTCGATGTTGCGGGTCATGGCGTCAAGCGCTAGCGCATTCGGTGCGAGACTAAACGGCTCGGCGACTTCGCTGGCAATCGCTTCGAGCGCAATCAGCGTATACGAAATGAAAACACAAAGAAGCGGCGTAAAGAATTCCGTTGAATCGACAAGACCGAACGGCAACAACACGCAATAGGCATAGACGGTACGGTGAAGCAGCACACTGTAGGCAAACGGAATGGGCGTGGATGCGATCCGCTCACATCCTCCTACAGTCCGTCCCAGCTCGTTGATCTGCGCGTCGACCATCCAGAGCTTCGTATCCGACATCAATCCCCGAACGTGCAGATCGGCGAAGTCACGACGAATGTCATTGAGCAACGCCGTCGGTTTGTAGCAGGTGTGCTGCAATGCCTCGGTTCGCGTACGTCCAAGAAAGCGCAGGAGATCAGGAGTCGGGTCGGTTCCGCGCAACTGGTGCTTCAGCGCATACACGGTCGCAATCAGTGTATGCGCCATATGAACGTTGTGATCGCCTCGTGGCACGTAACACAGCATTTGCGACGTCAGCGCGCGCGCCGAGATCAGGATGCTGCCCCAGAGATGACGCGCCTCATTGAACCGCTCGTAACTTGCGTTATTGCGGAACGCAAGGAAGATCGCAAGCGCGAGGCCGAATAACGTGAACGGCGCGGTATTAAGTGGGATTTTCTCGCCGAAGATGCGCCCTTGCGTCAGGACAGCAACACTGCTGACGATCGCCATGAACACCAGCTGCGGAATAATCGACTGCAACACGGACCCGTTCCAGATAAACAGCAGCCGGAACCAGTTTTCCCCTGGTCTTACTATCATGATGTGCTCTTTTTGGTAGTCTGATTGCGCCGTCACCCTCAGTGGTAGCCGGCGTCCCCTTCCCGCACCTTGCCGCGGAAAACGCGATACTGCATCACGTTGTAGACGAGGATGATCGGCAACACAATCACCGTGCCAACCAGTGCGAACAACTGGCTCGAGTGGCTCGACGAGGCTTCCCAGATCGTCAGGGACGGCGGAACGATGTTCGGCCAGATGCTGATGAGCAAGCCGCTGTAGCCGAGAAAGCACAGCGCGAGCGCGAGAAGGAACGGTGTTGCTTCGTGCTTCAGCCGAATCGAACGGAACACGCCCCATACACAGGCGACGACAAGAATCGGCACCGGCAGGAACCAGCCGAGATTGCCGCTCCCGAACCAGCGAAACGCCACCGCCGGCAAGCCGATCACGGTCCAGAGACTCACGATGACCATCACCCCGAGCAGGATGCTCACGAGCGGCCGCATCACCTCGCGTATCTTGCGCTGCAGTTCACCATCGGTCTTCAGGATGAGCCAGCCGCAGCCGAGCGTCGCATACGTGCAGAGCACACCGATTCCGCAGAACAGGCTAAACGGCGAGAGCCAGTCGAACGGGCCGCCGGCGAAACGACCATCGACGATCTTGATGCCTTGCAGCAGCGAGCCCAGCACGATGCCCTGGCAGAGCCCCGCGAGCGCGGAACCGCCAATGAAGGCGAGATCCCACGCATGCTGGGTCCTCACGGCCTTGGCACGCAGTTCGAAGGCTGCCCCGCGGAAGATCAGGCCCACGACCATCAGGATCAGCGGCAGATAGTTCGCCGGCAGCAGCGTCGAATAGACCACGGGGAACGCCCCGTAAAGCCCGGCGCCGCCGAGCACGAGGAACGTCTCGTTACCGTCCCAGACCGGCGCGATGGTATTGAGCATCACTTGCCGATCGCCTTTCTCCTCGAAGAACGGAAACAGCAGACCGATGCCGAGATCGAACCCGTCCAGCATCACGTAGATGAAAACGCCGAGTCCGATGATAGCGGCCCACACGACAGGGAGATCGATTTGCATGGTGTCACTCTCCTTCCAGCGCGTCGAGCGGGCGATTGCGCAGCACCGGATACCTGCGCGACTTGCCGCTGTCGATATGCTCCTCCGGTCCGCGCTTCATCATTTTCATCATGTAGTAGAACCCCATGCCGAACACCAGGAAATACACCAGTACAAAGATCAGCAGCGAAACGCCGACTTGCTGCGAACTGACCGGCGAGACGGAGTCCACTGTACGGAAGACACCGTAGACCGTCCACGGTTGGCGGCCGACCTCCGTCGTTATCCACCCGGCCAGAAGTGCCACAATTCCGGAAGGTCCCATGCACAGCACGAGGACCTGGTACCAGCGCGTCTCGTAGAGGCGGCCGCGCAGTCTGAGCAGCAAACCGAGCAGCGCCGTCAAAAGCATCAACATGCCCAGACCCGCCATGATCCGGAAGGTCCAGAATATGATCGGCGAGTACGGGCGGTCCTGCGGCGGAAACTCTTTAAGCCCGCGGATCTCTCCGTTCCAGCTATGAGTCAGGATCAGGCTGCCCAGGTGCGGTATCTGGATCGTGTAGCGCGTCACTTCCGCATCCATGTCAGGCAGGCCGACCAGATTGAGCGCCGTACCGCCCTTCTCGGTTTCCCACAGCCCTTCGATCGCAGCGATCTTGGCCGGCTGATATTCGCGTGTGTTGAGGCCGTGCGCATCGCCCACCACAATCTGGATCGGCGCGAGGAAAAGCAGAATCCAGAGCGCCATGGAAAAACTACGCGTGACAGGTTTGTCGCGCCGGCCATGCAATAGATGCCACGCACCGCAGGCGGCGACGATGAAGCCCGCGACAATGAACGCGGCGATGGTCATATGCGCGAGGCGAAACGGGAACGACGGGTTGAAAATCACTTTCATCCAGTCGACCGGTACGATCCGACCGTTCTCGACGGCGAATCCTTGCGGCGTCTGCATGAAGCTATTCGACGCGAGAATCCAGAATGTGGAAATGAGCGTGCCCACCGCCACCATGAGCGTGGCGAAGAAGTGTGCGCGTGGACTGACACGCTCCCAGCCGAACAACATGACGCCGAGAAAGCCGGCCTCGAGAAAGAACGCCGTCAGCACTTCATAGGTCAGGAGCGGCCCCGTAATGTTGCCGGCAAAGCTGGAAAATCCACTCCAGTTGGTGCCGAACTCGTAGGCCATCACCACACCCGATACCACCCCCATTCCGAAGCCGACCGCGAAAATCTTCGACCAGAACAGAAACATGTCCTTGTAGGCAACGTCGCCGGTGAGCAACCAGCGCCATTCCAGCACGGCGAGGAAACTCGCCATGCCGATACTGATCGCGGGGAAAATAATATGAAACGAAACCGTGAACGCAAACTGCAACCTGGCAAGGTGGAATGCATCGAAAATTTCCATGATTGATCAATGGCTCCAGGTGAAAACAGCATCTGCGTCAAGACGGACGCCATGTGGCGACGGAACAACTGCGCGGCTCATCGATCGCGATAAGGCAAGTTCTACTGATAAGCAGACGAAGCGGAATCGCACGCATGCGACGAGAATGTGGACAGGCGGAAACCACCGGGTGCCGCTGCCAGAACAGCGTTCACGCCCGGTATCCTGCGGGTCGATCAACTGGACGCGCACATCCGGTTGATCGGCCCGTCATCGCTTCAAGTCAAGCTTCTGCCGAGCGCACAACATGCACAGGAACAGACTTGTACGAAGGCGTGCCGCTCTCTTTGTCAATGAAGTCGAGTGGCACCAGCACGTTGGCTTCCGGATAATAGGCCGCCACCGAACCCGGCGCGATGTTGTAAGCGATAGCCGTGATCTTCTTCAGGCGAAGCTGTCTGCCCGGCAAGATGGTTTCAATGTCGACCAGATCACCATGTTCGAGTCCGCGTTGGGCAAGATCGTCTTCGTTCATAAACAGCACGTCACGCCGGCCGAACACGCCCCGGTAACGATCGTCGAGCGCATAGATCGTGGTGTTGTACTGGTCGTGGCTGCGGATCGTGATGAGGCGCAGGACATTTTCAGCGCCGAGAACATCTGCGTCTTCCTTCACACCACCGTACACCGAGAACATCGCTTTGCCCGACGGTGTGGGCCACACGCGTTCCGTCGGGGGAAGCGGCATACGGAATCCCCCCGGCACTCTGATTCGTTCATTGAATGCCTCGAATCCCGGCACGGTTTGCTCGATCAGGTCCCGAATCTTGTCGTAGTCGGCAACCAGGTCCGACCATGCCACCTTGCTGTTCGGCAACGCTGCTTTCGCGATACCGGCGATGATCGCCGGTTCGGATAGCAGGTGCTCGGACGCAGGCGTCAGCTTGCCCGAAGAAGCGTGGACCATCGACATGGAATCCTCGACCGTAATGGATTGCCGGCCGGTCGCCTGGATATCCAGTTCCGTGCGGCCCACAACAGGCAGCACATATGTTTCTTTTGCCACTAACAGATGCGAGCGATTGAGCTTGGTACCGAGATGGACGCTCAGATCGAGCTTGCCCATTGCGGGAAAGGACTGATCGGAATCGGGTAATGCAACAGCGAAATTTCCGCCGAGGCAAATCAGGGCCTTGGCCGTGCCGGCGATCATTGCCTGCATCGCCTGGACCGCGTCGTGCCCGTGCGCAGCGGGCGGCGTGAAGCCGAATACATCTTCGATCTGCTTGAGGAAGGTGGCGGACGGCTTTTCGGTGATACCGACCGTGCGGTTTCCCTGCACGTTGGAATGTCCGCGCAAAGGACAGATGCCAGCACCGGGTTTGCCGATGTTGCCGCGCAATAACAACAGGTCAGCAATCAGACGGACATTGGCGGTGCCTTTGTTATGCTGGGTAACGCCCATGCCGTAGGTGACGATCGTCGCATTCGATTTTGCGTAGGCAACGGCAACTTCATCGAGATCTTCACGGGTGAGTCCGCTTGCCTTTTCAATATCCTCCCATGACGTCGCTTCCAGATCGGCGGCAAACGCGTCGAAACCCTGAGTATGCGTCGCGATAAACTCGTGGTCCAGGACAGTGTTGCCCTGTTCTGCATCCATCTGCAGGAGCGCTTTCATGATGCCCTTGAGCGCGGCCGCGTCTCCACCAGCGTCGAGCTGAAAATAGGTCGACGCGATCCGGGTCGATCCGAAAGTCGCCATTTCAATAACGCTCTGCGGATCGGCGAAGCGCTCAAGCGCGCGCTCGCGCAGCGGATTGAACACAATGATCGGAACGTTGCGCCGCGAGCATTCGTGGAGTGTGCCCATCATCCGCGGGTGATTGGTCCCGGGATTGTGGCCGATCGAGAGGATGAGTTCGGTCTTGTCGAAATCATCCAGCGATACCGTGCCTTTGCCGATCCCGATCGACTGGGGCAAGCCAACGCTGGTCGGCTCGTGGCACATGTTCGAACAATCAGGGAAATTGTTCGTCCCATACTCTCGTGCGAGCAATTGAAAGAGATAGGCGGCCTCGTTCGACGCCCGGCCTGACGTATAGAACTCGGCTTCGTCCGGAGAAGACAGTCCTCGAAGTACTTCACCGATGCGAGCGAATGCGTTCTCCCACTCGACAGCCAGAAACTTGTCCGTGGCGCGGTCGTAAACGAGGGGATGCGTCAACCGGCCGAGATCTTCCAGTTCGAAATCCGTGCGTTGCAGCAGCGCTGACACCGTGTTGTTTGCGAAAAATTCCGGCGTCACCCGCTTGGTCGTTGCTTCCCACGTAACCGCTTTTGCGCCGTTCTCGCAGAACTGGAACGTAGACTTGTGCTCCTTGTCCGGCCAGGCACAACCCGGACAATCGAAGCCGTCAGGCTGATTGGTCCGCATCAAGGTGATCGGCGCCTCGATGCTTTCCATCTGGGTGCGGACGGCTTGCGCTGTCGCTCGAAGCGCCCCCCACCCTCCAGCGGGTGCGTCATACGGCCGGATTCCTGGAACTTCGCGTCGCGTGGTCATATGAGACTCCATGCATAGCCTTAGGATCCCTTAAGGCTTTCTTGTGTTGAGTTACGCCGCATCACGGCATAAGGCCTGGATACGGGTTCAGTCTAGTTGGGTTGCTGCGCCGCGAAGGGTACAGATTGACCGGTGGCGGGCATGCACAGTACATGTGCAGTGACATCGCCGCCCGTCCAGACAAGGCTGGGAGCCCGTACACCGTCTGCGGTGACGCGGCGGCGTCTCCCAGCCTGTGGCAGAGACATCACTCCTTCGAGGCGGCGCTTTCAGTTGGCTCGGGGTTGGCGACCTCTTTGGACGGCTTTTTCTTCGCACGCCCGTTAGCCCCCTTCCCGTCCGCCGCCTTAGGTGCAGGAGGCGGCGTCTCGCTCTTGCTGAACTTCACTTCGCCGCTTTCCTTGTCGTAACTGACATCGACCGTGTCGCCCGACTTCAGGACGTCGCCGAGCATCTCCTTCGCAAGACGCGTTTCCAGTTCCTGGCGAATCTGGCGCTTCAACTCACGCGCACCGAACTCCGGCCGATAGCCGGCCTCGGCAAGGTGATCAATGACCGATTCGTCGATTTTGAGGGTAATGTCCTGCGCAGCGGCGGTGCGCACGACCCGTTCGAGCTGGATCTGCACGATCGAGCGGATATTGTCGCGCGAGAGCCCATGGAAGACGATGATCTCGTCGATCCGGTTCAGGAATTCGGGCCGGAAGTGTCCCTTGAGCACGCCCATCAATTCCTCTCGGATCGCTTTCTCACCCTCGCGATCCGCCTCGGGTTTCTCGAGGTTGTCCATGATGATCGATGCGCCGAGGTTGCTCGTCGCAATGATGATCGTGTTACTGAAGTCCACGACCCGGCCCTTGCCGTCGGTCAGCCGCCCGTCGTCGAACACCTGCAGCAGCACGTTATACACGTCGGGGTGCGCCTTCTCGATCTCGTCAAGCAGGATCACGCAGTAAGGGCGCCGCCGGACGCGCTCGGTCAGTTGCCCGCCCTCGTCATAACCAACGTAGCCCGGAGGGGCCCCGATCAACCGTGCGACCGCGTGACGCTCCATGTACTCGGACATGTCGATACGAACGACCGCCTGCTCGTCGCCGAACACGGTTTCTGCCAGCGCCTTCGCGAGTTCGGTCTTGCCGACACCGGTCGGTCCGAGGAACAGGAACGTCGCGATAGGCCGGTTCGCCTGGCCGAGGCCCGCACGTGACAGGCGCACGGCATCGCTCACGGCAATCACCGCGTCATCCTGGCCGATCACGCGCTCGCGCAGCTTCTTCTCCATCTCCAGAAGCTTCCGGCGCTCTTCCTGCGTAAGCTCCGTGACCGGAATGCCGGTGAGACGCGACAGCACTTCGGCGATCGACTCCACGGTCACTTCGAGCGTTTCCGAGCCGGTCTTGCGCTGCCATGTCTCCATCTGTTCGTCGAGTTTCTCCTGCTTTTCGCCGATCCGTGCCTCGAAAGCTTTCGCCTCATCGAAGCGCTTGCGCGACGACGCATAATCCTGCTCGCGCTTGAGTTGGGCGATCTCGGCTTCGAGCTCCAGGATGGCCGCCGGACGCGAGGTCGCGCCGATGCGCACGCGTGCCGCCGCCTGGTCAATCAGGTCAATGGCCTTGTCGGGCAAAAAACGCGACGTAATGTAACGATCCGACAGTTCGGCGGCGGCAACAAACGCATCGTCGGCGAAGGTCACCTGGTGGTGCGCCTCGAGCTTGTCGCGAAGGCCACGCAGGATGACGATGGTCTGCTCGACCGTCGGTTCCGGCACCAACACCGGCTGGAAACGCCGCTCGAGCGCCGCATCTTTTTCGATGTACTTCTGATATTCGTTGAGAGTCGTCGCGCCGATCAGACTGAGCTCGCCACGGGCAAGCGCGGGTTTGAGCACGTTCGCGATATCGAGACCGCCTTCACCCCCGCCTTGTCCCGCGCCGACGATTGTGTGCAGTTCGTCGATGAACAGGATCAGTTCGTCCTTCTTGGCCGTGACTTCATCGATCAACTGCTTGGCACGTTCTTCGAATTCGCCGCGATACTTCGCGCCTGCCACCATCGAGTTGATGTTCACTTCGACGAGCCGCTTGCCGCGTAGCACTTCAGGCACGTCGCCATTGACGATGCGCTGGGCCAGCCCTTCAACGATCGCGGTCTTGCCGACACCCGGCTCGCCGATCAGCACAGGATTGTTCTTCTTGCGCCGCGCGAGCACTTCGATCGTGCTCTCGATTTCCTGCGCGCGACCCAGCACGGGGTCAAGCTTGCCCTCACGCGCCATGGCCGTGAGATCGCGTCCGAACTTGTCAAGGTTGGGCGTGCCGGTTGGCGTGTCGACACGGCCGTCCTCCGCGCCTTTACCCACGACTTTCACCACCTTCTGCCGCAACGCTTCCGGCGTCACGCCATATTTCTTCAGCAGCGTGCCTGCAATGCTGTCCGGCACCGCCGCAAGTCCGATCAGCAGATGTTCCGGGCCAACATAAGAGTGCCCCAGGTCGCGCGACGCCTGGAACGCAAATTGGAACGCCTTTTTCAAACGAGGCGAGACGGTCATCTTGTCCATCGGCGCGTCGGGATCGGCGGTTCCCTTTTGCGCATGCTGATCGATATACCCCTTGATGTCCTCTGGCGAGAGCTTGAGCTCCTTCAGCAGTGCCGCGCACACGTCGGTGTCCGCGAGCACGTACAGCAGGTGTTCGGTGTCGAGTTCGCTGCGGCCAAGCTCGTGGGCCTTCTCCGCGGCGCGCTGCAGCAATTCGAGCGTCTGCTCACTGAAAGCATCGGTCGCATCGACCGATTCGCGCGGCACCTCGGCGGCGTACCCAGCATCTTCGTCTTCGGCCCCATCCTCCATGCCGCCGAAGAAGCGCGACAGACCGCTTCCCCCGAGCAGTGAATCGAATGGGTTGAGCATGCTTTGGTGACGCATTAATTGACGGTAGTCGTAGTCGCAGATCGAGATGGATTTCCGTTCGCCGTTTTGCACAACGGTTACACGGGCGACAGCGGGACGGGCGTTACAGATTTCGCAGAGGGCGGGCATCGAGAGTCACCTTTTTCGGTTAAAACGTGCGGCTAGTTCAAAGGTTATAGGACGCGTCCAGGTGAATTGCGAACACTCCAGACCTGCCATCCACGGTCTGTTTGTTTTGTTCAATAAGCGGAGAACCGTGATAGCGATGGCGCATCAAGCGCGGCATCTTGCGAGGTTTTTACCCTGTCCGTTTTCAACGAACGCTGTCTGAAGAATGCGGATCGATTACCACGTCGGCTTCAGTATGATTAGCATAACGAACCCCTGAATCCGCACTTGGATTCTAAGAGTGGCTCGTAGATAAGGGAATATTGGTTTTTCCGATGATAGGCATTGGCGGCATCTGCCCAAGGCGTCTCAGCGCGACAATCTGGATCTTTGACATGCGCGCCGCCCAGCGAGGTCGCACACTGGGCGCGCTACGCGATCATTTGCCGGCCTCGCGGCGACTCTGCTCTTCAACAGTCAGGATAGCCTCCGGAGTCACTTCGAGCCGGGCTTTCGGTATCGGCTCACCACTTTCATCCGAGAGACCGTAGGTACCCTCGTCGATCTTCTGCAGCGCCCGCCCGATATCGCTGATGCGCTGATCGTTCACGTCGTGCAGTGCCTGATTGACCTCATTCTGTGCCATGCCTTGCGCTACGTCCTCGAACTCTTCGGCCTCGTCGCCACGCTGCTCCTGGGCCGCCCGCTCGTCCGCGATCGTATTCTCCTCTCCACCCAGGAGTTGCTGGCGTAATGACATGAGGCGCTTGCGCTGCTGCGCAATGAAATCGTCACTCAACTTGACTGGCTGCTCCGGCATGATTCTCTCCCTCGTCATGGCCGACATGTGATTCGCGCCGAATGACGACCATACGACAAGGCGCATTCATCCACCCTAAGGCTAGGATAGTACTAATTTGTAGAGATCGAAGTGCTATCTCGGCCAACGATAGCGTTGAACGCCTTGCGCTCGCGGCCGGAAAATCCGCCACCGCAATTTTCAAAGCCTCGAGCGTGATCGTCGGGGTCGAATGACAGCAGTGAATCGATGCGCGGCCGTTCAGGAACAGCGCGCGCGACTCGCTATGGCATCAACGCTCACGCACCCAACTCCTGAAATGCGTGACCATTGGTCTCGAGCCCCTTCAGGATGTCCGGTGTCAGCTCGCTCTGCCACACATGTCCATCGAATTGCCACTCACTTGTGTCAACGAGGTCCGGAAGACCCGCGCCCTGACGCACATACAGTCCGAGTGTCGGTTTCTTCAGGTTGATGTAGAAATCGAATTCCTGCATGGAGCACCTCATGCGAGAGTCGGCAGAGTCAACTATCGTCGACGTTGTCCGCGTAGTGGTCGATAGCGACCTTACACTCGTCCACAACGACCTGAAGGAACGCGGGTTCATTTCTTTCAACCCATCGTTCCACATGGAGAAAGCGTTCCGTTCCAAGATCGGCGATGCGCTCCGCATCTGAGGTCGTGACATCGACTGTGGCGATCCCCCGGCTACCCTGCAGCGGTGAAATCGTTGCGGCAATCAGAAACCGCCGGTATGAAAGTTCATTCTGTGCCATAAAACCTCCCGCCAACCGAAAAGTTTGAGCCTCAAGATTCATTTTGTACTCGAAGTCTATGAGCAAGTCATACCTAGGGGAACATGGGTTTCTCCGATGTTAGATATTGGTGAAATACGTCTGCCGGTTTGCCATATAACCTCAATATCCACGTGCCGGACTGCCGGGGTTACGGCATGATGACGCTGGAGAGAAGCGCGCATGCTGCATTGCGAGCGGATATCAATCATTGAACGCTGCAAAGGAGAGAACGATGCCAGCACGCACTGTTTCTTACGGCGAATTCGAGATCGCTGTGCACCCTGAGCGTAACCAGCTCGGCGCCTGGATCGCCAGTGTGAGTGTGAGTCACGGCGCCCGAACCATCATTGATGTTCGCCCCAAAACCGTTCAACCCGAGTGGCTAACCGAAGAAGAAGCGGCAAGAGATGGGGTCGAATGGGGGCGACGGTTCATCGATCAGGAGTTCAACACGCCGGAGTCTCGCTCCTGGGTTGCCGAGCGGTCTCATGCGGAACGCTGGTTCCGTGATGCCGAAGAATCGGGTGGCTCGGAAACCAGCGCATAAGTAGCGCACAGGCCCTGCCAGGTCACGATCCGCGGCAAGGCCGAATTCACTCTATGTGAATGCTATATGACACCAAAGACAGCTGATCAGTGTCGCCGCAGGCGTGCCTCAATTTCCCGGGTATTGAGCGTCGACAGATCCTCGCTCACTTGCTCGAATATCATTCGGCGGGTTTCCTCGCTGAGATCGGCTTTGACCATGCCGAGAAATTTTGGCTCGATGGCGAGTCTCAGACGATTGTAGAGTTGATGGAGCCGGCCGGCCTCCAGATATTCGGCAACGCGCTTTGCGAATTTCTCGCGGTCCTTTTCCGTGAGCATCGTGCCCGTATACTCGGTGTTGATGAGAGATTCTTTCTCATGCAAGTCGATCGTCAGTCCTGGCGTCTGGAAAAAACGCGCGCGACCTCCGTCAGCCACAACAAGCCACGTCATTCCGATCATCATGCACCTCTAAGCAGGGATTAGTCTCCGTGTACGGCATCCGTTCTGACTGCTCGCCGTCGCCCTCGCCGAAAACCGAAACCATCAAAGTCCGGTAATGATTACTCGCTGTTCGAACTGCTATCACCCAAGATAGCAGTTCGGACCCACTACGCCCACGGGCGATTCACCGATTCAAAGTATAGGTCTTAAAGTTGGCGCAGAAGCCTCCTGCGTACATCCGCAGCGGCTTCCGGCTCGATCGTCCGGCACGCATATCCCGTACCAAACAGAGTGCCAGGTTGAGTACGGTGGCCGCAAATTGCCTGACGCCGCGCACCTTGCGCGACGGCGCCCGGCGCAGCGGCGCCCCGCTCGCTGGTTAGAAGTTGAAGTTGTCGATATTGCTCGCATCGAACGTGGTCGGCGGTCCGAGAATGATTTCGCCTTGCGGCCCGATCGTGCGCTTACCGAGCTTGCCGGCGTCAAACGATTCGCCCTCCTTGCCGCTGATCGTTCCCGAGGCCAGCGCCGCTGCCGCATAAGCCGCGAGGTATCCAAGCTGATTCGGGTCCCAAAGCTGGAACGCCTTCACCGTCCCGTTCTTCACGAACGCACGCATCTGGTTCGGTGTGCCCAAGCCGGTCACCTGCACCTTACCCTTGCTCGACGATGACGAGATATAACGCGCCGCCGCTGCAATGCCCACCGTGGTCGGCGCAACGATCGCCTTCAGATTCGGATACGCCTGCAGCAAACCTTGCGTTTCGACGAACGACTTCTGGTCGTCATCGTTGCCGTATGCGATCTTCACGAGCTTGATCTTCGAGTACTCGGGCTTCTTCAACTCCTCCTGCATCCACTTGATCCACGTATTCTGATTGGTCGCGTTAGGCGTAGCCGACAGCACCGCGAACTCGCCCTCCCCGCCCATCAGCTTCGCCACCAGTTGAATCTGACCTCGGCCGATGCCTTCCGCATTCGCCTGATTCACGAACAATTGACGTCCTTCAGGCGCGGTGTCCGAGTCGAAGGTCACGACCTTGATGCCTTGCGACATCGCTTTCTTCAAATATGGCACGACCGCGTTCGCGTCGTTCGCCGCGATCACGATCGCGTCCTGGCGCTGCGTAATCAACGTGTTGATGTATTGCACTTGCGACGAGGCGCCCGCATCCGACGGCCCCACTACCTTGCCCACGCCGTTGAATTCCTTGATCGCGGCCATGCCGCCGTCGTCGGCAATCACTTCATAGGGGTTGTTGATCTGCTTCGGCACGAAGGCAATCTTCAGACCGCTTTTCAGGCCCGCCGCGGACGCGGCACAACTGATCGCAACCAGAGCAATGCACAGCGCAGTCTTGCCGGTGTGACGTAGGGGATTGAACATGAGGCGTCTCCTGCTTTGTTGTTGGACGAAAGGCTGTCCGGGTTGTCGGTATTTGGTATTAAGTATTTCTTTTGGAGCCGGTTTTAAGAGGACGTTATAAAGATGAAGCGGACTTCGCGATGAACCGCCGGTCACGCGCAGCGCGCCAGCGGGCAACCAGATTGGGAATCAGCACCGATGCGAGCAGCAGCACGCCGGTGACGATCGTCAACGTTTCGCTCGATACATCATCGAGCGTCAGCGCGTTTTTCAGCACGCCGATAATTAGCAGCGACAGCAGGACGCCGAACATCGAGCCGCGTCCGCCAAAAATACTCACACCGCCGAACAGCACCGCCGCGATCACCGACAATTCGAAACCTTCGCCGTTGTCGCCGCGTGCACTGGTGAACCGCAGCGTATAGACGACACCCGCCAGCGCGCTCATCGCGCCGGACAGCACGAACAGACGCAACCTGATTTTCGCCACCTCGATACCGGAGAAAGCCGCTGCGGTCGGATTTGCACCGATTGCGTAGAGGCTGCGGCCGAACGCCGTGGATTGCAGCAGCACGGTAAACAGCACCGCGCCGACGATCACGATCGCAAAGGGCAACGGAATAAAGGTCGAGCCGACCGTGTCCATGCCGAACGCCGTATAAGCCGCCGGAAAATCCGCGACCGCCTGGTCGCCGAGCAGCACGTACGCCAGGCCGCGAAACAGTGCCAGCGTGCCGATAGTGACCGCGAGCGAAGGCAGATTCGGCTTCACGATCACGAGGCCGTTCAGCAGGCCCGCCAGCGCGCCGGCAATCAATACCAGCACGATGACAACCGGCATCGGCAAGCCCATGTGCCACAGCACCCCCATCAACGCACTGGACGCGCCCAACACCGATGCCACCGAAAGATCGATTTCCGCGGCGACGATAATCAGGGTCATGGGCAGCGCCATCAACGCGATCTCGGTCAGATCGGCGAGGATGTTGCTGACGTTCGCACCGGTGAGAAAGACAGGTGACAGCAATCGCCCGAGTGCGAGCGACAGGGCCAGCACGACGACCAGCAACACTTCCCATTGCAAAGGCGTTTCGCGTTTGCGCGTGAGCAGCGCGGAATCGGGTTTAGCCATGATCGCGTTTCCTCATCATGCGTTTGGCGACAGAACGGGCCAGCAAGGTGTCGGCGGTAATCGCTGCGACGATCAGCGCGCCCTGGATCGCCTGCTCCCAGAATGGCGAGACGTGCAGCACGACGAGCGCGATGCTGATCACACCTAGCACGAGCGCGCCGAGCGTGGCGCCGAGAATGGTGCCCACACCGCCGGTGATCGCGACGCTGCCCACCACGGCGGCGGCAACGACCTGCAGTTCGATGCCCTTTGCGGTGCTTGCATCGACCGTGCCGAAGCGCGCCAGCCACAACGCGCCCGCAAAACCGGCAATCGCACCGGACAGCAGAAAGCCCGCCATGACGCGACGTTCGACGTTCACGCCCGCCAGCCGCGCCGCTTCCGGATTCGAGCCGATCGCGTAGTGCTCGCGTCCACCGCGAAACTGCTTCAGATAGACAGCCAGACCGGCCAGCACGACGATCGCGATCAGCGCGAGCGTCGGTATGCCGAAGAACGTGCCGGTAGCGAGACGGGAAAACGCATCGGGCAAACTGGTCGCGTTGATCTGCCCGCCGTGTACCCACGCATAGTCCGCACCGCGGAAAATGTAGAGCGTGGAGAGTGTCGCCACCAGCGACGGCACACGCCCCACGGCAACCAGCAACGCATTGATAGCGCCCGCCACCAGCCCGATCGCAAGTCCGGCCAGCAACGCGACGATCACCGGCATATGCGGAAACGCAACGTAGAGACTCCCGACCGCATACGCGCTAATGCCGACCGTCGACCCTACCGACAGATCGATATGCCGCATCAGGATCACCACCGTCATGCCGGCTGTCAGCAAGCTGATGATCGATACGTTCAGCAACACGTCACGCAGGTTCTGCAGGTTTAGAAACTGCGGCTTCGCGAGCCCCGTGCCCACAATCAACAGAATCAGCACGACGAAGAGCGTCGTTTCGCGGCTCTTTGCGATGCTTGCGATAAAGCCGCCCGGCGCATTGCCGGTGCGCTTGGGGACCTGCGCCTGAACCGGCGCGGGGTGGGTAGAAGAATGGCGCATCATGCGGCGGCCCCCAACGGTGGAATCGGCTGGCCGAGTGCGGCGCCCATGATGCGTTCTTCGTTGGCTTCGGCGCGCGCGATATCCGCGCTGATACGCCCCTCGTGCATGACCAGTACGCGATCGGCCATGCCGAGTACTTCCGGCAGTTCGCTCGAAATCATCAGCACGGCCATACCGTCGCGCACCAGTTCCGCCAGCGCGCCATACACCTCGGCTTTGGCGCCGACGTCGATGCCGCGTGTGGGTTCGTCGATGATCAGGACCTTCGGGTTAGTGGCTAGCCACTTGCCCAGCACGACCTTTTGCTGATTGCCGCCGGAAAGCGTGCCCACCGGCGCATTCGGATCCCCCGCTTTGAGGCGCAAACGCGTGCCCCATTGATTGGCCAGTTGCGTTTCGCTGCGGGTGGAAATCAGGCCATGTTTGACGAGACGCCCGAGCACCGTCATCGAGGCATTGCGCGCAATGCTCAACTCCAGGGCCAACCCTTGCTGGCGACGGTCCTCCGGTACTAGCGCGAGGCCCGCACGCACCGCTGCGGCCGGACTGCCTGCGGTAAGACGCTTGCCGCCAAGCGAAATCTCACCCGAGTCGAGCGGATCGATGCCGAAGATCGCGCGTGCGACTTCGCTGCGACCCGCGCCGACAAGGCCCGCCAGCGCGACGATCTCGCCGGCGCGGACGTCGAAGGAAATGTCCTTGAAGACGCCCACCCGCGTGAGTCCACGCACTGACAGACGCACTTCGCCCGGTGGCCGGTCTGCTTTCGGATAGAACGTCTCCAGGTCACGGCCCACCATCTTCGCGACGATGGATTCGGTGGTGAGATCGGCGGTGAGGCCGTCGAATACCTTTGCTCCATCGCGCATGATCGTCACGCGTTGCGTCAGCGTGAACACTTCGTCCAGCCGGTGCGTGATGAACAGAATCGCCACATCGCGCTCGCGCAGCTTGCGCACAATCGCAAAGAGCCGCTCCACTTCGGGCAGCGACAAGGCGGCAGTCGGTTCGTCCATGATCAGCACGTTCGCGTTCAAGGACAACGCCTTCGCAATTTCGATCACCTGCTGATCGGCAATCGACAGACCACGCACCAGTTGATCCGCACGCAGATCGACCCCCAGCGAGGCCAGCAAGCCATCCACCTCGCGACGCATGGCGTCATACTGAATACGTCCGATCCGGTCGACCGGCTGCCGCCCCATGAAGATGTTCTCCGCGATCGAGAGATCGAAGAACAGCGTCGGCTCCTGATAGATCACCGCGAGGCCCGCGTCACGCGCTTCAGCAGGCGTAGCGAAGCGGCGCGCCACGCCGTCGACCAGCAGCTCGCCGGTATCCGGCTGATGCACGCCCGCGAGAATCTTCACGACCGTCGATTTACCCGCGCCGTTTTCGCCGAGCAGCGCATGCACTTCGCCCGGCCACAACGCGAGATCGCCGTCGGATAACGCACGGACCCGGCCGAATGATTTGCTCGCGTGCCGCAGTTCGAGCCTGGGCACCGCGGATGGGGATGGCTGCACGACTTGTCTCCTTCTTTTTTCGCTTTCGGGAATGCGTCAGATGCGATGGGTCAGATGCGATGGGGCAGATGCTATGTGTCAGATACGATAAAAGCGCTCCGCGTTACGGCAAAACAGCGCTTCTTTCTCAGCAACGCTCGCGCCGTCGACGATCGACGCGTACGCGCGCCACAAATCCACGTAAGAACCGAACAACCGGTCGACCGGAAAGTTCGACGCGAACATCGCGCGTTCGACGCCGAACGTATCGATCGTTTCGAGCACATAAGGCCGCAGGCTTTCGACGGTCCACTGATGATCGAACATGGCGAGTCCGCTGATCTTCACCGCGACGTTTCTGCATCCCGCGAGCGCGCGCATACCGTCACGCCACGCGCGATAACCGGCGACGCTGCTGCGGTCCACGAACATGCCCGCATGGTTGATGATGAAAATCGTATCGCCATGCGCGCGAGCCAACGCAGCCGCCTCTTCCATCTGCGCCGGATACAGTTGCAGATCGAACGACATGTCGTAACGGCGCAGTAAGGCAAGATGCTCGCGCCACTGCGGCTCACGCATGAAATGACGGCCAACGTAATCGAACAGCTTGTTCTCGTGCACGTTCAGGATCTGCCTGATGCCACGCGTATTGGCGAACGACGCGTGCGCTTCAAGGATTTCCGGTGCGTTTGCCGCGGACAGATCCACGGCGGCGACAATCGCATTGGGCATGCCGCGCGACGCCGGACGATCCGCGATCGACTGCAACCAACGGGTTTCCTCGACCGGATCGGCGGGATCGTGATTCGCTTCGACGTGCACCAGTTTCAGCACTTCGATATCGCCCGCCTCGCCGAGCAAATCGTCGAGCAGATAGTCGTGCTTCAACTCCCGCGCGTCACCCACGAACGACACGCCCGGGTTTTCCAGCCACGGATAGCGATGCGTTTTCAGATCCCACAGATGGATATGCGAATCGACAACCTGCATGCGACACCCTCCGCCCATTGGGCTAAGCACAGTCAGCAACGTCAGCGGTTAAATGAGCTAAGCGAATTCAGATGAAAGACCGGTTCAAGCGGTTGCTGAAACGGCGTATGGTCAGGGGCCGTCTGCATGATGTCGGCCATGTAATCCCACCATTTGCGCATGACGTCGAGTTGCCGCAGCGCGTTCATCGTGTGATTCGTGCTGCGCGTCAGAACGGCGAAAAGGTGGTGCGAGTCCGCATCGAAGAAGATCCGATAGTCGCGCACACCGGCGTTGTGCAATGCATCAACCAGCTCGGGCCAGATTTGCGCATGACGTCGTTCGTATTCCTCGCGCATGCCGGGGTTGAGCACCATCCGGAAAGCGATTGTTTCCATTGCGGCCTGTCTCCCGTCGTATCCGGGCGCTTTCGCTGAGAAGCGTCTGATACGACTATAATTCCTGCGTCGATAGCATCTCAATCCGTTGTTGGGATTGGGCGATCCACAAACCGAATCGCACCGGAACCATGAGCCAACATTCAGCTGCCATCGCACTCGTCAACCGGCTCAAGTTCAAGCATCTCGCACTGCTCGTCGCGCTTGACGACGCGCGCAATCTCCATCAGGCCGCCGAGGCGATCAACGTCGCGCAACCCAGCGCGAGCCGCATGCTCGGCGACATCGAGGAAGCGTTCGGCTTCCTGCTGTTCGAGCGCAACGCGCGCGGCATGACGCCCACGCCGCTCGGCGTGGTCACGCTGGCGTATGCGCGGCGCGCGCTCGCCGAGCTGACCCGTTTTGCCGAGGACCTCGACGTCAAACGCCGCGGCGGGCATGGACAGTTGACCGTCGGCGCCATCATGGGTGCCGCGCCCGATCTGCTGGCCATGGCCGTCGCCGCGCTGAAAACCGAAAGCCCTTTGCTGAACGTGCGCATTCTTGGCGAAACCAGCGACCAGGTCGTGCAATTGCTGCATCGCCGCGAAATCGATCTTGCGCTTGGACGCCTGACCAGTCCGTTGCAACACAACGATTTCAGTTTCGAACCGCTCGCACGCGAGACATTGCTGCTGGTCGTGCGTTCGGTGCATCCACTGGCGCAGCGCTCGCACATCACACTGCGGGAGCTGATCGACTGGCCGTGGGTGGCACAACCTGTTACCAGTCCGGCGCGCGTGCTGTTCGAAGAGGAACTCGCGCGCGCGGGCCTTGCGACGCCGGTCAACCTGACCGAGTGCGCGTCGATTTTCGCTACGCTGCAATTGCTCGAGAACTACGACGCTGTGGCCATGCTGCCCGAGTCGGTCGTGCGCGATCATGTGCGCGGCAAGCTGCTGGTCGCGCTGCCGCTCGAAATCGGCAAGAGCCTCGCCGGTTTCGGCATTCTCACGCGCAAGGAAGAAGCCCTCGCTGAACCGGCGCTGCGCTTTATCGATTTGCTGCGCGGCTTCTCGCGCAAGCTCGCACGCGACGATTCCGTCTCCGCAGTGAGCACGCCTGTGATCGTATCCGCACCGGTTCATTGACGCCGGCATCGCGCGCTACTGCAAGTTGACGAACAGGCCGCCGTCTACCAGCAGCGCGGCGCCGGTTACATAACGCGCGCGGTCGGAAGCCAGGAATACCACGCAATCGGCCACGTCCTCCGGGCGGCCCAATCTGCCCAGCGGAATACGCTTTTCGAAGTAGGCTTTTTTGGCTTCGTCGGCGAGATCTTCCGCATTCAGGTCGGTCGCGATCGTGCCGGGCATCACCGAATTGCAACGAATGCCGTATGGCCCCAATGCCACCGCGCATGACTGCATCAGCGAATGCACGCCCGCTTTGGTCGGCGTGTAGTGCGTTTGCATGCCACCGCCTACCAGGGCGCTGATCGAGCTCGTCGCCACGATCGCGCCGCCCGTGCCCTGCGCTTTCATCTGCTGCGCGGCAGCTTGCGTGACGTAGAACGCACCGTTCAGATTGACTGCCACCGTCGACTCCAATACTTCAGGCGGCATATCGAGAAAAGCGTGAAACGGACAGATGCCGGCATTGCTCGCGAGCACGTCGACTTTGCCGAAGGCTTCGACCGTGTGGCGAACGAGCTCGTGACCGGTTTCGCGTAAGGCAACGTTGCCTTCGATCGCGATGACGCGCCGCCCCAACGCTTCGATTTCGCCAACGACTTCCGCGACGGCCGAACGGCGCCCATACGATGCGTCGTTATCACCCCAGTAGTTGATCGCCACATCCGCGCCTTCGGTTGCGCACGCAACCGCTATCGCACGACCGATGCCGCGCGAGCCACCGGTAACGATCACGACCTTGTCCTTGAGCAGCACGTCATTCTCCTGTTGGCTGGATCAATACTGTGTCTTGCGAGTTGAAAGCGAGGCCAACTCGCCTTCAATACGTATTCAACGCGTTCAGCGTGGATAAGGCCGCACCAGCGCGCATTCCGGATTGAGCCGAACGCCGAACCCTGGCGTGTCCGGCACCTTCATCCGTCCATTTACCGGGATCGGTTCGTCGAGCAGCAGCGGCGTAAACATCGGCACGACTTCATCCGCCTTCGGCGCCATCATCAGAAATTCCGCGAACGGCGAGTTGTGCCGCGTGACGACGAAGTGATAGCTATACACCGACGATCCATGCGGCACCACCATCACATTGTGGGCATCGGCGAGCGCGGAAATCTTGATGAGTTCGGTAATGCCGCCGCACCAGCCCACATCCGGCTGAATCAGATCGCAGCACTGCATTTCCAGCAGCATGCGAAAACCCCAACGCGTCGCTTCATGCTCACCGGTCGATACCATCATGCCGCGTGGCACGTTACGGCGCAGTTCGGCGTAACCCCAGTAGTCGTCCGGCGGCAGGCACTCTTCGATCCATTTCAGACCGTATTCGTGCGCCGCCTGTGCGAGCCGCGTTGCATACGGTACGTCGAGGCTCATCCAGCAGTCGTACATCAGCCAGAAGTCGTCACCGACACGGCTACGCATCTCGGCTAGCTTTTCCAGATTCTTCCTGAGGCCCTCGTCGCCTTCAGCAGGACCATGCTGCAACGGCAATTTTCCGCCGATGAAACCCATCTCCTTCGCGAGGTCCGGACGCGCGCCGGTCGCGTAGAACAGGAGTTCATCACGCACCGGACCGCCCAATAGTTGGTACACCGGCTCCTTGCGGACTTTGGCGAGCAGATCCCACAACGCGAGATCGACACCCGAGATCGTATTCAGCACCACGCCTTTACGGCCGTAGTACAGCGTCGAGAAATACATCTGGTCCCACATCTTCTCGATGTCGGTAACGAGCTGCCCCTCGAGAAAGCGTGCGAGATGTTTCTCAACGATGAACGCGCCGATTTCGCCGCCCGTCGTCACCGCAAAACCGACCGTGCCGTCGCTCGCTTCGATCTCTACGACCAGCGTGCCGAGCACATTGATACCGAACGACTGGCGGCTCTGGCGATACTCTGGATACCGCGCCATCGGTGTCGAAATATGATCGTCGATCCAGTGTCCGTCGGGTTGATCGTGATAGTCCGCACCGCCACCGCGGACGATGAAGGCACGCACGTGCCGGATAGTAGGCATGGCCATGAAATGGGCTCCGTTGTTGGTGCGTCGAACGCGCAGCCGAAAATACGCCTAGCGGGCGCGGTGCTGTAAGTGCTGGAACGACCCGCTCGAATGTGCGCCATCACGACGCAACAGCGTGCCGATCATGAGCGCCGCCAGCAGACTCGACACGCCCAATACGATCAGCCCTGCCGAGGTCGACGAAAACGCCCGTTCCGCAGCGGTGCGCAGACTCGGCGCAATAAATCCGCCGAGGCCGCCCAGTGAATTGATCAGCGCAATCCCGCCCGCCGCCGCGGCACCCGTGAGGTAGCGCGTTGGGAATGTCCAGAACAGCGGTTGTGCCGCGATGAAACCGCTGGCCGCGCAGCACAGCGCGATCAAGCCGATCGACGGGTTATGCGCGAGCCCCGAGGCGCCGATACCGAGGCCTGCGAGCACCAGCAGCGCGACCGCCCAGCGCCGGTGGCCACCTGTGCGATCCGCACGACGCGGCACATACCACGTCACCGCCAGCGCACACAGCCATGGCACAGCGCCGACGAGGCCCACGCGCAAACCGACTGTCGTGCCGAGCAACGCGGCCACTTGCTGCGGCAAATAGAAGATCACGCCGTAGACACTCATCTGAATCAGCAGATAGATCGCCGATAGCAGCAACACACGGCGGTCCAACAGCGCTGCGAGAATGTGATGTGGCCCATGAGCAGATGCGGCGCGCGCGTCGTCGTCGAGCGCGCTGCGCAAGGTGCGTCGCTCTTGCGCAGCGAGCCAACGCGCGTCTTCAGGGCGGTTGTCGAGATACCAGAACGCCCATACGCCGACCAATGAGGCCAGCGTTCCCTCGATCAGAAACAGCCACTGCCAGCCGGCCAAGCCCATTGCGCCATGCAATTCGAGCAAGGAACCCGACAACGGACTGCCGAAGATGAACGCCAGCGGCGCACCGAAATAAAACACGCCCACCGCGCGCGCTCGCGCCGCTTGCGGAAACCAATGGGTCAGGTAATAGATCACGCCAGGGAAGAAACCTGCTTCGGCGACACCGAGCAGAAAACGCAGTGAGTAGAAAGCAGTCGGCGTATGCGCAAGACACATCGCCGCAGAGACAAGCCCCCAGGTCACCATGATCCGGCACATCCACGCGCGCGCGCCGACCTTATGCAGCAAAAGATTGCTCGGCACTTCGAATAATGCATAGCCGACGAAGAACACGCCCGCACCGAAGGCGAAAGCCGCATTGGACAAACCCGTATCGTGCTGCAAGGCCTTCTGCGCGAAGCCGATATTGGCGCGATCGAGAAACGCCAGCACGTACATCAGCAGCAAAAAGGGCAACAGCCGGCGCATGACCTTGCTGTTGATCGCCTCCAGCGAAGCGGGCGAATCCGGATTCATGTCGTCTCCTTCACAGAGTACAAGGGTCGCGCTCTGCGGGTTTTACCTTTTGCACGGCTACGGCTACTGCTCAGGTGACGCTGTGATGACTCAGTATGTGGCGCGGCCGCCGGAGAGGTCGAATACCGAGCCGGTGCTGAACGCGCAGTCTTCGGAAGACAGCCAGAGAATCAGCGACGCCGCTTCTTCCGGCAGCAGGAACCGGTTCATCGGAATCTTCGAGAGCATGTAGTCGATATGCTGCTGCGACATCGAATCGAAGATCTCGGTTTTGGCCGCTGCGGGCGTAACTGCATTGACGAGGATGTTCTTCGTCGCCAGCTCTTTGCCGAGGGATTTGGTCAAGCCGATCAGCCCGGCTTTGGAGGCGCTGTAGTGCGAGGCGTTCGGGTTGCCCTCTTTGCCAGCCACCGAGGCAATATTGACGATCCGGCCGTAGCCCTGTTTGAGCATTTGCGGCACGACCGCACGGCAAGTCAGATAGGGGCCGATCAGATTCACGTCGATCACGCGGCGCCAGACCTCGGGGTCCAGCTCCCACGTCGCGCCGTTGCCGCCGGTGATGCCGGCGCAGTTGATCAGCACGTCGATCGCGCCATGCGCGGCGACTGTTTGTGCCACCGCCTCAACAACTGAGGCTTCCTGGGTGAGTTCGACCGTGACCGCCGTTACCTTGCCCAGTTCGCTGAGCTCGCGCTCGCTGCGCGCCAGGCGCTCGGCGTCGATGTCCCATAGAGCGACCGACGCGCCCGAGTTCAGCGCCCGTTGAGCCACCGCGTAGCCAATGCCGCGCGCACCGCCGGTAATGGCGACAACACGCCCCTCCAGATCGATTCGATTCATCGCTGTGCTCCTGTGACAGGCCCGAGAGGCTTGCCTTTCAGTTGTTGTATTGCTGCTGTCCGTGATGGCTCTGCTTTCGTTCAGCAAATATACGAGCGGTGCGATGCGCTAACAATCCGTGTATTGGAGGGGGCGATAACAAAAGCGGATCGCCCGGCGGGATGCCTCGGTCTGCGTCATTCGCAAATCAAACCTGCCTGAGGTCGCGAATACTGTTCAGTAACGCTCAATCTGCTCTCGGGGCACGTGGCGCACGTCGGTACCCTTGACGATGTAGACGACAAGCTCAGCAATGTTGGTGGCGTGGTCGCCGATACGCTCGATGGCCTTCGCTATGGACAGATAGTCAAGCCCCATCGGGATTATCCGGGGGTCTTGCGTCATGGACGTAATGAGCCTGCGCACGAACGCCTCGAACTCGTTATCGATGGCTTCGTCGTCACCGACAATCTGTGCGGCCGCAACGGTATCCATTCGTGCAAATGCATCCAACGCATGACGAAGAATATCTGCGGCCATTTTGCCGGAGGCCTTGATTTCAGAAATGTTAACGGGCTGCGCGGCGGTCTCCATGGCAATGCGGCGTGTTCGCTTGGCGATCTTCCGTGCTTCATCGCCAGCACGCTCGAGGTTGGTGATGCACTTCGAGGCGGCCATTAGGAGTCGAAGGTCACGAGCGGTGGGCTGCCGACGAACGATGACGTTGCTAACTTCTTCGTCGATTTCTATTTCCATCGCGTTGAGCCGGTGTTCGCTCTCCAGTACCTCCTCAACAAGTGCCAAATCAAACGTGTTCAGTGCCTCCATCGCGCGCGCGATCTGGGCCTCCACCAAGCCGCCCATTTCGAGCAACCGGGTTAAAAGCAGGTTGAGGTCGACGTCAAACCTGCTGGAAAGATGCTTATCCGACATCTTCGTTCCTCCGACAAACTTGCCTGTGGCGCAATGCTCGGTTGCACGATGCCGTGGTTACTGCGGACAAACTTGCCTGTGACGCAATACCCGGTTGCACGATGCCGTGGTTCCCGCGAACAAAAGGCAGCGCGACTACGTCGCGTTGTTCGGTCGGCTTCATGATGCTGGCTTCGGGCATGGCCATCGCCCTGGTTGACAAACGATATAAACAGTATATACAGTTTTTGGGCGCTTCTGGTTTGGCGCCACCACCCCACAGATACGGCCCCCGAGTTGTCCACACAATCTCGTTGCAAGGCTGCGGATAATTCACGAGCAAGCGGCGCAAGCCCCTGAAACGATTGGATTTGCTCCGTGCGCGCTCGATGCGTGCGTTCGACAGATCGCCAGTGACCCGTACGGAATTTTTCAGTAAGCACATCATTGATCAGGTATACGAAACAATCTATGCAGATAGAACGATGGCACTGCTCTTCCCTCAACGATAGGCCGATTCAATTTGCATGCAGGCCGACAACATCGTCTAATCGCCTTTCCGCGCGTCTCTCTCTTCGAAAGCCAGGAGCACACCATGGCCCCACCCGACTTTGAACATGTCGTCAAGACAATCGCCGCTGACACCAATACACCTACTGAGACAGTGTCGAAAATGTATGTGGACGTCTGGGCCGAATACAGCGACGGCGCGAGAATCCTGGACTACCTTACCGTCCTGGTTGCCAAACGCGTTCGTGAAAATCTGCGCGGCGTTCGGCAAGACCGGCACTAGGCGATGACCACAACGTTCATCGAATCGCTCATGACACCCCGCGTCGATGTCGCGTACCGGAAAGGCCGCTGTCGCGGTGGCACACGGATGCAGGCATCGACGCGCAACAGCGACAGGCTGGGGGAAAATTAACTGGCGCGACGATGCACCCACAAAGTGTCGCCTAGGTGGTCCACGACTGCAGTTGCCATCAGATGCGATGAACCCTGCCTTTTCAAGCCGGCAAGCGTGCAGAAAAACTTCGACGTTATTTCCGCTGCGCCGCGACCATCTTGATTTCGATTAACAACTCGGGACGCGCCAGCGATGCCACGCCGAGGATCGTCCATGCGGGGAAGTCGGAACGGATGTAACGTTCCTTGACGGCCCGAAAATCGGCGAGTTGCGACGTGACGTCCATGTGGTACGAAACCAGCTCAACGAGATCGGTGAAATCGAGACCGAGATTCCGCAGAATGACTTCGGCACGCTTGAACGCCAAATCAATCTGCTCTTCAGCCGACACGGGAATGGTCCCATCCGCTCGCAGCCCGACCTGCCCTGCAATGAACACAAGACCCTTCGCCGAGACAGCAGGCGAATATTGAAAGAGGTCGAATATCTTGTTGCCGCCGAACGTTTCATCGTTTTCAGGCAATCGCAGGCGCTCAATCTTGCTCATTTTTAACGTCAGCGCTCACAGCACCGGCCCGACTGCTGCATCGGCGGACATTTGTTGGTGCCATACGAACAGTAGACACAGCAATCACCAGGTTTCGGTCTGAACGCAGCTTTGCAATGCTCGCATTCGTAACACCACACACAGGCGTCGGTGGGCATCGTCTCGTCTTTTTTATGCCCGCAGGTCGGGCACGTAATGGTGGAATCCAGCACGACCGAAATCATCATGGCGCCTGCTTTACATGGGACGGATAGATGAGAGATTCTGCCCGAGCGCGAGAGTCCAGGTTGAGCGGATCTGTCACGGCGATATCGCATCCACGGGAAAGGCTTCCATTGTATTGCGGCGTTGCAAGAATCGTAGCGATACACATGGCGCGCCGAAAAACCTGTATATTTATACAGCACTCAAACACAGATGCGCGCTAGTGAACTGGCACTTTTAATCGGGGCTGAGCCATGGATGCATGCGTTCGGAAGGATGGCCATCCGATGCCGGAAATGGCGGCGTTCATAGAAAAACTTCGCTCTGTTTTCGGCAACGAATCCGTTGATGATGCGCTCCGGCGCGGCAAAGCTGGCGAGCCGACGTTTTACGCCTGCGAAAATGGTCACGCTGTTGGCACGGCAAGTCTGGCGAACGACAATGTCTGGCGCGTCAGCGCTGACATACGGGACCGGCAATATTGCACCGGATGCGATGGCGGGTGCGTCGGACAGGGTGTTGGTTGCAAAGAATGGCTTCAACGAAAGGCAGGCAAGGAGAACTTGTGAAAAGAATTGGATTGGCCGTACTGATGACTGCACTCGCGCCGGTCGCATACGCTGCTGGCGGCTATACGGAGGTCTGGAATCCGCCCGAGGCTCGTGCGACTGCCCCGCACAGGGTCGGTGCTGCGCACAAGCTCGCAGTCCAACGGCACGTCGCC
Organism: Paraburkholderia domus; assembly: GCF_905220705.1. Classification (GTDB taxonomy): domain Bacteria; phylum Pseudomonadota; class Gammaproteobacteria; order Burkholderiales; family Burkholderiaceae; genus Paraburkholderia; species Paraburkholderia domus. The sequence continues at coordinate 152,240 of NZ_CAJNAT010000009.1, read as the reverse complement.
CCTCATGCGGTGAAAGTCCATGCTCGGCGCGCGCCGATGTCTTCAGTGAAACTCGTGGTGAAGCAAAGCCACATACAGCAGGCCGTGCCGACAGCCGAACCAGAGATGCTGGAGATTCCGCGTCAGCTAACGCCAGAAGGAAACATACTTCGGGTCGATTCGCGAAGTATTTCCGCCGAGGTCACACGCTGATGGAATCAGAGCGCTATAACGGCTACAACGTTTGGGGTCACGCTATCTTGCAGCAGGAGGACATCCTCCAACCGGAACGGTTTGCGGCAAGTGGCACTATCACTCGACACAACAAGCTCGTTGAGGCATCCGGCGTCCTTGGCTATTTTGATACCGAAGAGCAAGCCCAGCATGCCGGACTTGACTGGGCACGAGCGTGGATCGACAGCCACGGATGAGATAACGCCTCGCCGCCCACCGTGATGCGCGCGGCTACCACGTCGTCACCTCCTCTCTTTGCAACTCTTCAGGCTCCTTTGCGAAGCATCTGAACGACGTTTCATGACTCTTTGACTACCCCGAGGTTCGCTGAAATCCATTGAGAGCTTCAATAACGCGCCCTTGAAATCCTGCTGCTCCAAAACACAGACAAATCTCATCAGTGGGCGCCAAACGCGGGGAATCCAATTCCCGACCGTCGTAGGTGGTGTCGTGCCGGTCGTCAACCTTCCAGGCATTAAACCCGGGGAGCTGATCTTATCCGGCCCTGTGCTCGGCGACATCTACCTTGGCAAAATTACCAACTGGAATGCTCCCGCCATCGCCGCGTTGAATCCAACGTTGAAACTGCCGGACGCCGCCATTGCCGTAATCCGTCGTGCGGATGGGTCGGGCACGAGCCTCATCTGGACGCACTACCTTTCGCAGGTCAATCCGGAATGGAAGAGCAAGGTTGGCGAAGGCGCGACCGTGCGGTGGCCACACGGAGCCGGCGGCAGAGGCAACGAAGGTGTAGCCACTTTCGTCCTGCGAGTGCCAGGCGCGATAGGCTATGTCGCATGGGACTTCACCAAGCAGAACCACATGGCTTACACAGCCATGAAGAATGCTTCGGGCGCCGTTGTCCAGCCAGGGGCGTCAACATTCAGGGCTGCGGCTGCCGGCGCCGATTGGTCAAAGACTTTCTCTCAAATCCTGACGAACGAACCGGGTAAGGATGCGTGGCCCGTGGTTGGTGCCACTTTCGTGTTATTGCATGCGACCCAGGACAAGGCCGACCACGGCGCGGAAACGCTGAAGTTCTTCGACTGGGCATTCACAAACGGCAACAAGGTGGCAGAGGATCTGGACTACATTCCGCTGCCAGAATCAGCCGTGGCTGAAATCCGTTCGCAATGGGGCGTCAATACGAAAGATAGCGTGGGCAAACCAGTCACCGGGCCGTAGTTCTACACCGCTTGTACCAGAGCGCGCGATCGTGAAGGCCATCGGCAGGTCAAAGTCGCCGGTGGCAAGAATGGGCTGCGTTGGCGCTGTCATGTCATGGAGGGTCACTAAATTGACATCATGCGGGTCTAGCTTCGAGCGAGCATCCCTACAAACCTTTCGGAGAGACCGCTCATGAAGCTCGCATTGATTGCAATGGCCATTTTGAGCGGAGCGCTTTCCAGCTCAACAGCATTTGCTACCGACATCACTGGCGCCGGCAGCACGTTCGCTGCACCCATCTATACGAAATGGGCCGACTCCTACCAGAAGTCCGGTGGCGGCAAGGTCAACTATCAAGGAATCGGGTCGTCGGGTGGCGTCAACAGGTTGTCGCCAAAACTGTCGACTTCGCTGGCTCAGATGCGCCACTGAAGGACGACGAACTCGCGAAGAACGGCCTGTTCCAGTTTCCGACAGTCGTGGGCGGTGTGGTGGCAGTCACTAATGTGCCGGGTGTGAAGCCGGGCGAATTGATTTTGTCAGGCCCTGTGCTTGGCGACATCTATCTCGGCAAAATCAAAAAGTGGAACGACCCGGCAATCGGCGCATTGAATCCCGGCGTCAAACTACCCGACACGGATATCGCCGTGGTTCGTCGAGCCGATGGGTCGGGAACTAGCTTCATCTGGACGCACTATCTCACCCAGGTGAATCCGGAATGGAAAAGCAAGGTGGGCGAAGGCGCGACCGTGAGCTGGCCGACTGGAACCGGCGGCAAAGGTAACGACGGGGTCGCGGCTTTTGTCCAGCGCTTGCCTGGTGCTATCGGCTACGTCGAATGGGCCTATGCAAAGCAAAACAAGATGGCATACACCGCCATGAAAAATGCTGCAGGCACTGTCGTTCAGCCGAAGACAGAGACGTTCAAGGCTGCGGCGGCCGGTGCCGACTGGTCAAAGACGTTCTATCAGATCCTCACAAACGAACCTGGTAAGGACGCCTGGCCCGTTGTCGGCGCAACCTTTGTGCTGCTTCATACCACACAGGACAAGTCTGACCACGGCAAGGAAACATTGAAGTTTTTCGATTGGGCCTTCAAAAACGGCACTCAGGCCGCACAGGACCTTGACTATATCGCGCTCCCCGATTCGGTAACGACGGAGATTCGCACGCAATGGCGTTCGAAAGTGAAGGATGCGTCTGGCAAGCCAGTCGCTGAATAGGTACGGAAGAACAAGGACCCAGGCGACGCGTTGAATTCACAGGGGTAATGCTTTGCCCCTGGATAATCGCGGAAAAACGCAGAATCTGTAGCATTGACCACCGCGCGCTGCACAATCGACCTGATCGAATGCAGTCATGAACACTTTTTAGCCAGCGTCTCATTGACGGTGTGCAGCAGTTCATACACATGTTGCATATAATGCACTTTCTGGTCGCTTACATAATAAATCGCGTGTTCCACAACCGTTGATTTTCCAAGCTCCGCCGCATGTTTATGGAGCAGCGCTTCACTCGCAACCAGATCGTTAAGCTTCCCCAGTTCGTCCTGCAGATCGGCAAGGATTTTGATGTTTGCCGGGTCGCAATCATCCAGAACGGGCAGAAAGAATTCCAGCAAATAACGGAGCCTCTTCCCGGCGATACGAAGCTTATGAAGTTCCGGGTACTCGGGGATTTGATGCGTAACGGCCCGCCGAAACTTGTTATCCAGCGAGTTCCCGGCAGCGTCAACGCGCCTGCGCGCGAAAACAGGAAGCGATTCGTCAAACCCTGGCGCCTGAAGCTGCTCAACGGCACGACCCACGCGTTTCTGCAGCATCTGGTCTGCACCTGCGCTCTGTATCGTTGTGCGGCTGCATACAAAAGCGTCGCCCCGGCACAGGTCGATACTTTCGAGAAGCGTTGTAAAAGTATGCTTCATCGATTTGTCGTCAGTCAGGACCTGCCTCAGTATGTCCCAGTCGCGTGTCTGCCCGGCAACATCGGCAAGGGATTTGAGGTCGCGGCGATGAGCCCGGGCTTCTTTTTTGTTGAGGTACGGCTCATAAGCCCACCACAGCGTACGCAGTCGACGCAACGCAACGCGTAGTTTGTGCAGGTTTTCCCCGTCAACGCTGGCACTCAGCGCGCTTACCCGCTGCTCGACCTGCGCAATCAGTGGCGCCGCGAGTAACGGGAAGGCCTCGGCAATAGAAATTTCAGCGGAGAGCGCGCTGTCCTGGCGTCCGCCGGCACCTGCCACAACATCCCACTGGTGACCGGAATCCGTTGCGTGGAGTGCGGAATTCATCTGTGCGGACTCCCAAGGAGACGAAGTGAAGAAAAAGGCACAAGCCAGCATGTGCGACGTAACGGCGAGACTGTTGATTACCCAGTCAATCCTACAACGTACAACGCCCTAACCCAAGCGCATCATCCTCGCAATCTTGCTCGACATTATTGTCCGACGACCTTCGTTTCGTCTGATCTGAAAAGTCCGCATTGAATCGCTGCGGTCGATTTTTGGCTCGCTATATTTGGTAAAAACCCCACGCCAAAAGCTGCTCCATGTCTGCTTCACATGCACCGGCCGTCCACCGAAGCGCAGCGGAACTCCGGCTAGCGTTCAAAACCCTGACTGCGCACCATCTGCCGCGGGTGGTTGCACTCGACAAATTCGATTCCCTCTGGGACGAAGTGAATCGGGCAGCCACTTCCGCGTCGGCAACGGCCGGCATCACAGAATACGTCGCTCTGCTCAAAGAGATGCAACTCTGGTACACCGAAGAGCTGAAGGGTCCACCCTAACGCCAGCGCTGCCCGGGTACTGTGACAAGACGCGTGGTCGAAGCGGACACACCTGCACCTCAAGTGCCCGCAGGAATCCCCTGACCGGTTTCGATATAGCCAGCCTCTGAAGTCGACGATCGAAGCATGCTTGCAATGGTTTCTCCTGAAACAGCGGCGCTGTATAGAAAACCTTGCCCCTCGATACATCCGTGCTCAACGAGGAATCCTCGCTGTACGTCCGTTTCGACGCCTTCCGCAATAACATCGAATTTCAAAGCCTCGGCGATTGCGATGACGGCGAGTGTCAGCGCTTCGTATTCTGTCCCGCGGCCGATTTCATGCACAAAAACCTTGTCAATTTTGATGCGGTCGATACTGAAGCGCTTCAGATAGCTCAAGCTCGAATAGCCGGTACCGAAATCATCGAAGGCGACTTTTGCGCCGAGTTCGCGCAAGTCATGGAGCACCCGGGCCGCGTCATCGGCATTGCGCATCAGCGCGCCTTCTGTCACTTCCAGCTCGAGCAATTCGGCAGGACAGGCCGCGTCGTGCAATGCGCCACGCACCACGCTAACGATGTCGGAGCGCTCCAACTGAAGCGGGGAAACGTTCACCGAGACACGAATCGAAGGGAGGCCCTGCTCCCGCCACCTGCTTACCTGTAGACAGGCGGTGCGGAGCACCCATGCAGTCCCCTCCTGTCACGTCGCCGGATGAGTACCCCGTGATACGCTCGAACGCGGCGTTCGCAAAAATCACGATGTTCAAATCTTGCCGAACCTCGGCGATCACAATCCCATTGATACTCGCGTCTATCGCTCGGCCTTGAAGACGGAGCGCCAGTTCAGCTTTGCGCCGGGCGGTGATGTTCTCGTAAGCGATAAGAACGCCGACAACCGCTCCGTTCTGATCTTCGAACGGGAGCTTCGTTTCGGAAATCCAGACTTCCGTTCCATCAACGGCTGCCGCCGTGCGCTCGAAGTGCCGCCTGGTGAGCTCTCCTGACATAACCCGGATATCTTCGGTCTGCGCCGCGCGTGGATCGTCGCCCCAGCGCAAATCGTGGTCGCTCAAGCCAGTAAGTGCGTCCCTCGAGGGCAAACCGGCATCTCGCGCATAAATTTCGTTACCGCCAACATAGCGGTGCCTGGCGTCCTTCCAGGCAATACCTTCGGGAATTTCGGGAATATGGTCGAGCAATTGGAAAGTTGCAGGCAGCGCGCTTGTAAAACGGACGCGTGCTAACCAGCGTGTAGAGCTCGCCATGTTCGTCGAGCATTATCTGCTGGACCTGGTCGAGGTCCTGTTTCAGCCGCCCTGATTCCCGCAGCGTGCTGAGCGAATTTTCCTGCTCGGAGGTCTGGCGGTGGGCCAAAAACGTGTGATGCCAATCGCCGAGAGAATGAAAGTGACGGCAATTGCAGCGAAAGCTTTGCGGGCGAATTCCCGGTTGAACGTCAACCCTGCAATAGTGATGGTGTGACGTTGCCGCGGCGGCCCGCTGTTAGAACGATTGGGTGCGGCCCTACCATACGTGGCCTCGAGTCCGTCAGACCGACAGGATAACGGTTTGGAATACGAACTTCTTAAGCGTTGCGTGGGTAAATGTTCGAGCGCGGAGACAGGCACAGCTCACGCCGCGCAAGCTTTAATGACGCCGCTGCCAGCCAGTGGTCATGAACGCAGCACGCCCTTCAGGCGTCCCAGCTCAGCGGGTCTGGTGTATGACCGATAAAGTTCGCCAACCGTGCCGAATGCCAGGGCCGGCTTGAGCGTCGCACCAGGAAGCGCGTCGGTAATCCAATCAAAGGCATTCATTTCGCGTTGAGCAGCATGCACCGCTGCAGTGAGTACAGTGAGGGCGCGTTCCGCGGAATGCCCTCCAAGGTCGACAAAGCAGCTCTCAAACGGATGCTTCGTTGCACTTGCGACGTGTAACACTGACTTTCGAACGTCCAAATCGGTCTCCTACCAGGATTACCCCTCCTGTATAGCAACCGAATGTGACAATTCCACACATCACGGAGCCAACGGTGCGGGTTGGCTCGCGTTGCATTCCAGCCGCGATTTCAGAACCGAATTGATTACCGAGCGGCTATTAGTCCGAACACGCCGGACACGCTATCGATTCCACACTCCCCTCCTGCTCGCGCCGCCCAAAACTCGCGAGCGCCGCGAGCCCCAGCAATGCCAACCCGCTACCGAAGAGAAAGTCGGCGGAAATGCCGACATGGTCGACCACCACACCACCAATGAGGGACCCCAGCGCGATGGCAACCTGAATGATGCTGACAAACAGGGCCGAGCCCGCTTCCGGCGAATCCGGCGTGGCACGTTGAATCCAGATGCTGAAACACAGCGGCAGCGCTCCGAACGAAACGCCCCACGCGAGTACGAGCGCGACGACGCCGATCGGCGATTGTTGCAAGAGCGGCATGGCTAGCAGCGCGAACATGAGCAGAGAAACCATTGTGCCCACGGACATTTTCAGGTTACGCGTCACCGTCGATGAAACGGCGAAGTTCGAGAAGAAACCAATCATGCCGAAGCCGAGCAGCAGCCACGTAATCGTCGGCATCGTGAAGCTCGCGTTACCCAACAGGAATGGCGTGATGTACGTGTACGAAGAGAAATGCGCGCCGAAAACGAGCGCCACCATCAGCATGCTTCTGCGCGGATGCGGCCGGCGCAGCAGCGCCACCATATCGCGCAGCCGCAATGCGGCTGTCGACGGCAAGGACGGCACGAAGACGAACTGAGCCACGAGCGCGATAGCAACAAGTACGCCGGTTGCCATAAACGAAGCGCGCCATGACGCGAAGCTGGCAATGAACGTACCGAGCGGCACACCGATCACCGTCGCACAGGTCACGCCGGTCAGGATCGTCGCCATGGCTTTGGCCGAATCTTTCGGCTGAACGAGGCGCCCCGATGCAGCGGTCGCCAGCGTCCAGAATCCGCCCAAAGCCGCACCGAGCAGCGCGCGCCCAAGCAGCATGAACAGAAAATCGGGCGCGAAAGCGGAAATCAGATTCGACGCCAGCAGCAAGGCCGTCAGCAACAGAAATACTCGCCGGCGATCCATCCGTCCGGCCACCAGCATCAAACCGGGCGCGGAGATGGCGGCGATCACACCCGGCACGGTGACCATCAATCCTGCGGTACCAGGCAGCACGCCCAGATCGGCCGCGATGCGCGGCAGCAATCCAACGGGTAAAAACTCCGTGGTGACGAACGCGAATGCACCGATTGCAACGGCCACAACAGCGAGCCACGAACGTAGAGACGACGAGGCGCTATCGTCCGGCGAGGCAAGGCTCGCCGGCAGATTATCTTCCATCAGCATAGTATTGTTTGCGAGTAACTAAACAACGAGTGGGATTGGAGCAGTCACGCCGGACTAATCAATTCACGAACGGCAAATCATGAATAAAAAAGCAGGCGGTATTGGCCTGCTTACGATTGCGATCGGAAAAGACAACGGGTGAAAACCTGAACGGAACACACCTTAACATCGTATTAAATCGCCCGCTGGCCACTCCGTAAAATTGCAGTCGGGCGTGTGGGTATTCGATCAGGGTGCGGCGCGCGGAATGGTTGGAGGCGGTGCGGGCTGCTCCCCGCCGCCGCCTGAACTGCCGCCCTGCTATTGACCAAAATAGATCCTGCATTGCGGCCCGGAAGAGCACGGCCGCTCCATTCGGCCTCCCGCTTCCGTCGCGCCTGCGGCCACACCGCCATAGGAGACGTTCTGCACCGGTTGAACGGCCGGCATTATGGTCCGGCCCGTTTCACCAAACGACATGTCGGTGGTGTCCTGCGCTGATTCGTTCGCGTTCTGCATCAGCACCTGGCCCGACACAGCTTCGCCCTGCTGGCTGTCCAGTGCGCCGGCGGTGCTCGGCGCCAGAAAGAGCGCGGCGCTTGCCAACGCCATCAATAAACGTAGTTTCATGTCCAGACTCCTCGAATCCGGCGCAGCAGTTTTCATCCCCTTCAAAAAGAATTGATCCGCGAAAAAACGTCATATCACCAAATCGAACCGATGGACGGGCGAATGCGCATGCGGGACTGCTGCGGCGAGTCACCGAACTAAACGAGTAAATAGTTGCCAAACCTGAAACCGATGTCGGGCGAGCACGCGCGGCTTGCCGGAAGCGGTCGCCACCAGGCTGGAAACGCAGATTGTTGCTCCGCTGTTTCGTTATAGGTCGGCCACTCAGGATTTCAATCCCGGCGGCACCGGCTGCGTTGGCAGCGTCGGTCGCAGCTCGATCAGGAACGTGCAGCAACAAAATCAGCCGGGCCGGCGCGCGCTTCACGCGAACAGTGCGTTATGATGGTGGAATAACACACATAATCAGCCCCGCGCGAGGCACCGGCGAGAGACGGAGCGTGGGCATGAGACCGGCCATTCGCAATCAGTGCATCGTCATCACCGTTTTTTCCATAGCGGCCGCAGGGCTTATCCAGCCGTACCTGCCGCGCGGCGAAGCGCCTGAACATTCACTGATTGGCGCGGCCAGCCGGATAGGCGGCCTGGCCGGGTATATGCAGTAACGCAATTTATGGGGCACTGTTTTTGACGCTGCCACTGGGATTTCCTTCGATCAACAACCTCACCGCGAGCGGGCCCCATTTGCATGGGCTCAACGCTTTCGCGGTGTCCCCTTGCAATCTGTGTTTGACAGAACGCCGGACGCTTTAGAAGGACGAATATCTTATGGACGAAAGGAAGCGAGATAGCATGATTGCGTATCTCCGCCATCGCATGGAAGAGTTTGGTATCAAACCAGAAGACCTCGCAGCCGTACTGGCGGCCGAACCGAAGGGGCAAAAAGCCGAGCGCTACCGCAGCGCAACGGGAGATAGCTGGGACGGCCAGGGTGAAATGCCCCAATGGCTTAAACAGGCAATCAGCGCAGGTCAATCAATTGACCACTTCGAATTATCGGCCACGCCGGCACCCGCCCCGCAGCCGAGAAAACAGGTGGATTGGCTAAACGACCCGTTCGCAGGCAGCCCGCTTGCGCGCCAGAACAACCGCTAAGCCGTCTGATTGTTAAACCGCTAGCGTAAAGGCACCACCCCGTACTTTTCTGATGGCAACAACAGGTTCGGCACGTTCGTCGACGCGGGCGTGCTTGCGCCACTCGCGCTGGCGAGGACAGGTTGTGCCCCGCGCGCTTCGCCTCGGGCGTCGCTCAGCCAGAAGAAACGCCGGGGAGGTTCACAACGCGTCGCTAACGCAAACGGACGACTCGACGCTCGCGGCAGTCTCCCGCGCCCTCGCATACTGCGGCAATTCAATGAATGTGCTGATCTGCCGCACGATTTGCCAGAACACCTTTTCAAACAAACGGACACGCTCAGGCTCTGGCATTCCGTCGGCGAGCGGATCGGAAAATGTCCAGTTGCACAACGCAGGTTCCCCCGGAAAGAGCGGCGCATGATGCCCCGCGACGCTCGCGTCCAAGGCGATGACGAGGTCCATCCGCGGCGCCCATTCGCCCGTGAATTCCAGCCAGCTTTTCGGACTGAGCGCGCCGAGGTCTGAAATACCGGGCCGCAATTGCGCGATTGCAATGGGATGAACCCGCGCGGCCGGCTCCGGCCCCGCGCTGAATGCGTCGAACCGGTGTCCAGCCAGTTCGCGCAGTAAAGCTTCGGCGATGATGCTGCGTGCTGAATTCTCGCGGCAGAGAAACAGCACCTTGTATTTTCTGGTCACGCTCACCCCGTACACGTGTTTTTTTATCTCTCTGGGTCATTCTGCCAGCTCGGTCTTGCGCCCCCGTGACACTACGATGACTTAATTTGTTGCGCCACGAGAATTTGTACCAGGACGGTCAACCACGGGCATCGGGCGCTGCATTCGCGACGAAGTGTAGCAGCGCAAGGTCGAATCTTTCATTATGCTGTCGACCGCGAAGCTGATGGCGAGCGTGGGCCTGCTGGCCGCCACCATTTTCAGTTCGAACGTCGTTCTCGCGATGATCGCGCTTTCGATCGGTACGAAACACGCGCGGCAGGCTTAGCGCGCACGGCGTCTCTTCAAAACCGCAAACCGTTCAGAAACTGAAACCAGAGCCCGCCCAATACGCCGGCGGGATGGGCATCGTTTGCATTTTCTTCACGCTTGCCTGAGTTGCCGTGGTTAGGGGGTGTGCCGCGATTAGCGGCATCATCGTTCGCGGTAGTCGCCTCCGCTCGGGCTGAAACGTCAGGGACGTCCGCCGCTTTTGCTGCCGCCTCGGCTGCGGCTTCCGCCTTCTCCGCCTCGCGCCGCGACGCCTGCAAGGCTGACACGCTGTCGGCGATCTGCGCGGCGCGCTGCGCCTCGCATCGACGGCCTAGCAGCACGCCGAACAGCACGTCGCGATTGTGACCGTCGTCGGCGAAACGCATGGCGAGCGACACCATTTCCGCATAGGCCGCTTCGTCCGCAGCACGCGCCGCCGCCTCGCGTTCGGCCTGGGCTTTTTGCTGGCGGGTACGCTGGGCTTCCCAGCCGCGCATCTGCTCCGCGTAGACCGCGTCATACACCTTGCGCTGCGCGGCGTCGGAGAGGATCGCGTACGCGTCCTTGATTTCCTGGAAGGTGGCGCGCGCGACTTCTTCGGCGCCGCTATTGCGATCTGGATGCCATTTCATCGCGGCCTTGCGGTAGGCCCGCTTGATTTCTTCGTCCGTGGCGTGCACGTGCACGCCAAGCGTGTCATATAGGGTTGCCATCGTTTGCTTGATCTCGCCGGGAATCGCTTCGCGGACCATCGTAGCATGCAAAAAACGGCTTTATCGTGAAGCGGCACGCGCTTACGCCGCTGAAAGGCCAGACAAAAAAAGGCCCCGCCACTGACGTAGCGAGGCCGAGTCCCATGTCAAGGAGATGTCATGGAGGAGACGACTCGATCATAGCCGTGCGTCATCGCGCCCCCAAACAATGGTTCGCCATATGCTTATCCGGCGTGGCTTCAACTGCATAGCACGAGGCTGCGTATCGGCTTCGAAGCCTCCACCAGGCAGCCCGCCAGAGCGCCGATACCCCCGACGGTTATATCGTTAGAACAAAAAGTCGCTTCGCCCGGCTCGCGGCGGTCATTAAGATGACACTTCAAAGTCCGGTTCGCCCCGGTACGTCTACGCGCAGCCCCGCGCCAGCGTCCCGTGAGCCGCTACCGAAGGAGCATTTCGTTGACCAGTTTCGATCATCACCGCCGGCCGCTTGTCATCGGCATCGGCGGCACGACACGCGCGGCGTCGTCGACCGAGCGCGCGCTCGGCTTTGCGCTGCGTGGCGCGGAAGCCGCGGGCGCGAATACCCGCCTGTTCGGCGGCACCTTTCTGCATAGTCTGCCCCACTACGCCCCGGAAGATCCTCAACGCACCGACGAACAGTTCGAACTGATCGAAGCCGTGCGCCACGCAGATGCCCTGATCATCGCGACGCCTGGCTATCACGGCGGCGTCTCGGGCCTCGTCAAGAACGCGCTCGACACGCTCGAAGAATTGCGCGCCGACGAGCGGCCGTATCTGGATGGCCGAGCGGTCGGCTGTATCGTCACAGCTTATGGGTGGCAGGCTGCCGGCTCCGTCCTGACGTCCCTACGCTCGATCGTCCACGCGTTGCGCGGGTGGCCCACACCTTTCGGCGCCGGTATCAACACGCTGGAAACGCGCTTCGACACCGTCGACACCTGTTCCGACGCCAAAGTCGTCGATCAGCTCGCCACGGTCGGCCAGCAGGCCGCGCAATTCGCACTGGCGTTCAACGCGCATCGCGTGCCGACGGCCGCGCCGCTCGGCCATGCAGTCAAGGAAGCGCAACCCGCCCGATTGCTGCACTCAGTCTAGGCGCGAATCGCATGACATCGTGGATCGCGGCTTGCGGTCCACGAACCTCCCTTACCAGCCAGTTTCCTCGGCGCGGCCGCAGCACCCCACTCCAAACCGTGCGCCACATAACAGACGATCCGCCAACCAGGCCGGATAGTGTGTTGACACTCAGCGACTATGGTCCGATCCGGCCTTGTGAAGACCGTTCCCGAACCTCGCTGATTTGCTTACGAGGAAAGATTGGTTCACCCGCTGCGTGGCGCGGCCTACGCTTGATCCTGCCCGCTCACCCACCGGTTGCCTGACGCACTGGGTTGCGTCCCGCGTGCCGGCTCCTTAGCAATACACGCGGGCACACACACTGCCACGATCATGAATTCACATATCCGCTACAAGGGCTACGAAGTCGCCCCGGCGGCACAACGGCTGCCCAATGGCCTGTTTGCCGCCAATCTGACCATCGAGAAAACCTCTGCAAGCCATGGTCAGGCCTACTCGTTCGACGCGCTCGATTATTTCTTCGACGAAGAACACGCGCTCGCCTATGCGTTCCGCTGGGGACGCATGTGGATCGACAGTCGGCAATAACGCCGGCAGGATCTCCCGATAGCGCCGATAGCAGCGCTCACGTCAGTCCAGCGCGTAGAACCAGAAGGCCAGTCGCCGTGAGAGCCGGCGACCGGCAACGAGGCAAACACAGGCTGCCTTGCGCCACTCGACATCGGTATCTAAACGGCTGTGCCAGAATAGGCGACACTTCATATCAAGGAGACGCCGGCGATGACATGGACCGTCGATGAACAGTTGGCGCTAACCGCAACAGAGGCGGTCGCGGCGATCCAGTCCGGGCACCTCAAAGCCGCCGACTACATGGCCACGCTGCTGGCGCGCGCAGCAGCCCTCTCCAGCCTCAATGCGCTCACCACGCTAGACTTCGACGGTGCGCTGGCCGCGGCGCAGCGCATCGACGCGCTGCCGCCCGAAGCGAAAGCGCAATTGCCGCTCGCCGGTTTGCCCATCGTCGTGAAGGACAACATCAACACGGCCGGCTTGCAGACTTCGGCGGGCACGCCCGCGTTAGAGGGCTTCGTGCCGAAGACAAACGCGCCTTCGGTACAACGGCTTCTCGACGCCGGCGCGATCGTGCTCGGCAAAGCCAACATGCACGAACTGGCGTTCGGCATCACCAGCACGAACTTCGCCACCCACGCCGGGCCGGTGCGCAATCCGTACGATCCCACCCTGATCCCCGGCGGCTCGTCGGGCGGCACCGCCGCCGCGATCGCCGCGCGCCTTGCGCCCGCGGGTCTCGGCACCGACACCGGCGGCTCGACCCGCATTCCGGCCGCGTTGACGGGCATCGCCGGGTTTCGTCCGTCGGTCGGTAACGGCGGCGCCGAGCGGCGCTATCACGACCCGAATGCCGTCGTGCCGATCAGCCATACGCGCGATACGGTCGGCCCGATGGCGCGCACGGTCGCCGATATCGCGTTGCTCGACGGCGTGATCACCGGAGCAGGCCCCTTGCCCCCGCTCGTGCTGAACGGCTTGCGTATCGGCTTGCCCGCACCGCTCTGGGAAGGGTTGGAAAGGCAGGTGGAAGAAGTTGCGCGCGCCGCCTTGCTCCGCCTCGACGCAGCGGGCGTCACCTTCGTGCCCGTCGCGATGAGCGAACTGGAAACCTTGAACGGCCGGGTGGGCGGTCCCATTGCGATCCATGAGCCGCGCGAAGACGTGCTCGCCTGGCTCGTCGCCAACCATGCGCCGGTCAAGACAGTGGCCGAAATGGCGGCCCGCATTGCAAGCCCGGACGTCCGCGCGATCTACGACGGCGTGCTCGCCGACGTACTCGGCGCCCATTACGACGCAGCATTGAAGCAATGGCGGCCGCGCTTGCAGCGGTATATCGCGGCGACTTTCGCGGATGAGCATCTAGACGCGCTGCTGTTCCCGACCACGCGCCTCGCCGCGGTGCCGATCGACGACCTCAACGGCTCGTCGACAGTCTCGATCGATGGCGCCGCGCCGATCGATACGATGGACGCGTTCCTGCGCAATACCGACCCGGCCAGCACGTCCGGCATTCCAGGCTTGTCGCTGGCGGCCGGGATGACCACCAGCGGCTTGCCGGTCGGGCTGGAACTGGATGGCCCGCTTGGCGACGACCGGCGACTGCTGGCGATCGGCATCGCGTTTGAGCAATTGCTCGGCGTGCTGCCCGCGCCTGTGCTCTGACGGCTTTGAAGATGCCGTCGCAGGCACCATTGAAAGTACCGTTGAAAACACCAACAAAAAAGTGCCGATCCGCATTCCGATGACACGGTCAAAACCGCCCCGTCTTCGACAAACCCTTCTGCGAACCGTCGCCGCATTGGCGGTCGCCTTTACCGCGGCTTCCTGCGCACGCCTTGCCGCAATCGATTCCAATGCGCTCTGGAAAATCGTCGATCTGCGCTGCGTACCGTCGCAACAGGCTACCGGCACACCGGGCCAATGCACGGTCGTCGACCTCGACAAACGCTATGTGATTCTGAAGGACATCGTCGGCCGCTCACAGCATCTGCTGATTCCGACCGACCGCGTCACCGGCATAGAAAGCCCGCTTGTGCTGGCGCCGAATGCACAGAACTACTGGGACGACGCATGGGTGTCGCGGCTTTACGTCGAGAAGTCCGTGAAGCGGACCTTGCCCGACAATCAACTCGGCCTCGAGATCAACTCGCAATATCGCCGCTCGCAAAACCAGTTGCATATTCATATCGATTGCATGCACAGCGGCGTGAGCGATGCACTCGCGCGCCACGCGAAAGACACGCCTGGCGAGTGGCGCTGGGATACGCTCGACGGCCAGCGCTACCGGATCATGCGCGTCACCTCGCTCACGCAGGCGAACAATCCGTTTCGCATCGTCGCGCGTGACAACAGCGGCACCGCGGCGATGGCCATGCAAACCATCCTCGTGACCGGCGCGGGGCCATCGGCGGAGAAGGACGGCTGGCTCGTCGTGAATAGCGGCCTGGATGTCGACAACGGCAGCGGTACGGCGGAAGGCTTGCTCGATCATGCGTGCCGCGTCGCGGACAGCGGTTGAACTTCCCGCACCTTTGCACGATTTCGCAGATGTATTGCTGAACAAATTGGTTCTAGCCGCGTGAATGGGTCCGTAGGATCGGTCTAAACCTGCATTCCGACCGATCCAGCCGATGGCGATTTACCTCGACGACACGCAACGCAAAGCACTCGCCCGGCAGGCGGCAAGCTGGACATGGCGCACGCAATGGCCGACATGGCTGTTGATCGTCACGATCTATGGCGGATGGTTCGGTGTGGCGACGCATGCGCGCACGCTCGGCTTGCCACTGACCACCGCGCTGCTGGCGCTACTGGGCACGTGGTACCTGTCCCTGCAGCACGAACTGCTGCACGGTCATCCGACGCGTTCGCCACGTTTCAACGCACTGCTGGGATTTGCGCCGCTCGCGGTGTGGTTTCCGTATGGCGTCTACCGTGATTCGCATCTTCAGCATCACGACGATCCGCATCTGACGCTTCCCGAACGCGATCCCGAAAGC
This sequence comes from Paraburkholderia domus, assembly GCF_905220705.1. Taxonomy (GTDB): domain Bacteria; phylum Pseudomonadota; class Gammaproteobacteria; order Burkholderiales; family Burkholderiaceae; genus Paraburkholderia; species Paraburkholderia domus. The sequence continues at coordinate 136,680 of NZ_CAJNAT010000009.1, read as the reverse complement.
TACTTCGTCAGTCAGCGTGTGTGGCAACGTGCGGGTTTTGCGATTCGCGCGCTACTGACGTTCCGCAATACGTTTATCGGCCGCCTGTTGGTTGGGCCAGCTTTTGCCATTGCTGCAACGGGTGTCGATGCGCTCCGCAGAATCAAACGCGGCGATTGGCGCGATGGTCCGATATGGCTGACGCATCTAGCCGCGTTAGCCGCGCTGACGATGTGGCTTCAACGCGCCTGCGGAATCCCTGCGTGGGTGTTTATCGTCGGCGTGGGATATGGATCATTGTCGTTGGGGTCGATCCGTTCGTTTCAGGAACATCGCGCGGCCCATGCGCACGAGCATCGCACCGTCATCAACGAAGCAGCATGGTTCTGGCGGCTGCTGTTCCTGAACAACAACTATCATCTGGTTCATCATGACTTGCCTCATGTCCCCTGGTTTGCACTCCGGAAGGTCTATGAAACGTCCCGGCAGCAATACATAGAACGCTCAGGAGGCTTTCTGGTACGGGGTTACGGCGAATGGCTGAAACTTTATGCGTTCGCTTCGGTTGCGCCTCCGGTTTATGGGGATCTATCCGGTTTGATCCAGGGTGATCCATGTGCTTCCGACAGTTTTGCGGGTAAATTTCGGGTAAAAATCATGGTAGTCGTCCGTCGAGGAGCGCTCCGTGAAGCTAACCTGCCCGCTACTGCTGAACGCCAAACCGCAAGACAAGCCCGATAAGATCCGCGACCGCGACTCGATGTATCTGCGGATGTCGGTCTCGGGTTCGAAGGTATGGAATCCAGACACGCGTCGCTAACATCTTCAGCGACGCGTTTGAAACCGGCAATGACGGCAATGAGTGCGGCCGAAGAGTTCTTCGCGCGAATAGCCGAAGATCTTCTCCGTCTGCGCATTCACGAGGACGATCAGGCCGTCGCCATCCGCCATCACCATGGCGCTGGGGGCCGCCTCTACGACCTGACGGAAGAGCCTGTGGGTCAGTGTGCTCAGTTGCTTGTACGGTTCCAATTCGATCTCCGGAGGTTTTGCTTTCGAATTGACTGTCGGTGCGCGCAGCCGGCCCGACTCAGCGCAAGCGGGCCTCCCTGTGGGTCGAATCATTCGCGGCGCACACTTCCCCATCCGACCCTCGAGCCCGCTTCGCCGAAGCACCCGCAAATCGGACAGATCTGTCCATAGACCCGCCGATTCCGGCCAGCCAAAGTCGCGGGATGTATGACCCTCGGCCACATTTAGTCAAATGATGGCCGTCTCAGTGCGTGAAGCGACCCTTCCCGCCAATCTGGATTTCTCGAACTTTCTGACGGGTTGATTTGTATCAATCCTCCCTTTCAACGCGGCATCTAAGGTGGGATCAACCGGCGAAAAAAATGCGCTCGCCATGGGGCCTGTGAGCCGGATGGCTTTGTGAATCCGTTTCGGCGCATGGCGGTAGCGTGAACTTACTGGCATTCATTGTCGATAGGCGACGCCGCAGAAGCGGCCAGCTTTCCCGGCAATCCGCCACTCCCGCTTGGGGCTTGGATCGCTGCCTGAGGCAAACTTCCTACAGGCGAGGCCCAGACTGGGAGGCTCTAAAACTGCTTTTCAGGTGTGAGACTTTGCTATTTCACCCCGTCTTCGACTGCAGACGATCAATCAAACGCGATTAGCCTCGCTAACGTGTTCACCGATATCAGATAGAGGCCTCCATGTCCCACCACACCGACGAAGTTGTATATCTGCTGGACCGCGCAACCACGCTTGATGCCGCCGTGCGGACCCTTGCGCTCGCGCTCGAGACTCCCAACGAGGACCCGGGATTTGCACTCAAAGGGATCGCGTACAAGGCATTGAACGACCAGCACGGTTTTACCGTCACCCTTCACGGCCTCACGCTGTCGCCCCTGTATGAGCACGTGCTGGACCGATCCCGCGATTGTCCCGATCTCTTCGCGCGGATTCGCCTGTGCCTTCCGGGAGATGGCGTGAAGCTGGGCGAAACAATCATCAGTCTTCTCATCGCAGACACCGGCGATTATTCGGACGATGGCAGCACCAATCTGTGCTACAGCACGTTTGACATCACCGGCAAACCCAGCGACCTAAGCCGGCATCGGCTTTCCGTCTCTATCGCTCAGGCCTTGCAGGCCACTTTGCCGGTGCTTTTTGCCGTAGAAGCCACGCCCTCCTCCGCGAGCGCCGTATGCAATCCGACACCAGAGGAACCAGCGCGCGTCGCCTGATGGTGGTACAGCGTGAAAAAGCGCGCAAACTCGCCAGGCGTCTACCAGGGCGCTGCACTTCGAGTGTGCAGTGACCGGAACACACGAGACGAACTGATACTGGTGTGACAAATTCGGCGCGTGCTTTGCACTGTAGACGACGCGCGGTCAAGGCGGCAACGTGTCACCGGTTACAGCAACGCCCCCACCAAACGCTTTGTCGAACGCAAGTGTGAATTCCCCCAGGCGATCATGCGAAAGCCGACCGATGCCGGCCGCGGCGAGCCGGCCACCGCCACTTGCGAACCGCCTGCATAACTCATCCGCGCCGTAAGGATTCGCAAGTGGTGCGCGCACGCTCACCGTATAGCCTCCCTGACCGCTCACGGTAAGCACGGCGTGGGCACGATCAGGTGACATTGTCGCTAGAAAGTTGGAGAAGCTGCCACGCACCCTTCGAGCCCATCCCTTATTGGGCAACACATACATTGACCCGCCCGAAAGGACAGCGCTGGGAAGCAGTCCCAGCGCCAGGTCCATGTCGTGTCGTCGCGCCTCGCACAGCGCCTGCACAACCGGCTCGTTCGCCGCGAACTGGAATGGGTCGGTGTAAGCGCACAGCGTTTCGTAAAGTCTCGCAGGTGGAATCAGGAGGTCCGCCTCACTGTCTCCATAAGAGTTGTAGTTGAGCGACGCCCCCAGTTCACGCAGTTGCTCGATCTGGTCAGGTTGGAGCCCGTGGTTTTCGGCAAGCGTTTGCGCCGCATGCGCGAGGTTGTCGCCATAGGCGCCAACGATTGCCCAGAGTCGGTGTTGCCCTCCGAGATGACGGTCCACGAGCATGCTCGTGCAAACATTGGGTGTGGTGTCAATGTATGGGCTGAGATCGAGATGTTCGGGAATCACGCCGGCAAAGTGATGATCGAAGTACTCAACTTTGGCTCCGTGCTCAAGCAACGCGAGCAACGCGGCCCGATTGGTGTCCAGAGAAATGTCCAGTACCGTCACCGATATGCCCGGGCTGACGGGAACGCGGCTGAGCAGCGCCACGTCGCGCTTGACACCCGTTATCAGCAAGGACCGCAATGGCTTCGCGAGACGCAGCTGGTGCAGCGCGCAGATTCCGTCGGCGTCACCATTGAACACATCGTAATGCTTCATCACCTTTCACCTGATCTGGCTTCAGGAATCGTTTCACGCACGATAGCCCACTGAAGGTCCTGGCTCTTGACAAATATCAATCACTAACCTCTGCGCAAGCTTAGTCTGGCCGTAGTCAATCCCGATCATAGCTAGCCTGGGCCGCCGTCAAGCGCTCATACGTGAAGCAAGCCGATACATGCGTGACGCGGGATCAGGGCCCCGGCAAAATGGAGGATTGAATGGCCACCGAACTTATGTCGGCGCAAGACACCGACCATTTCCCGCTGGACCGCGGCTACCTGTTCTCGGGGAGCGGCGTGGGCCGCGAGATCGACGCGAACACAGCAATCAAATGGTTGAAGCATCGTGACGACAGTAGTCCGGAATTCATCTGGCTGCATTTTCACGACATCCCTACCGTACTGGAGGGTTGGCCGCTGCAACATGTGCAACTACCCGAGGCGTTCGGCGATACCCTTAGGGAAGGCTCTCGCTCAACACGAATTACGCATGTCTATCAGACCCTTATCGCCGTCCTTAACGATGTCGAGTACGACCTTGAGCGGAATACGCCACTCAAGGTGGCGACGCTGTGGGTGAACGTCGGTGTTCACTGTCTGATTAGCGTGCGCAGTTCCCCGCTGCGCTCAGTCAGTCAGTTGAGACAGGCAGTCGAGGCGGGGGAAACGTTCCGCAGCCCGATGGCTCTCCTGATCCATCTGTTGCAGGAACAGGCTGATGTACTCATCGGCATTGTGCGCACGGCAGCGCAGGCCGCCAACGACGTGGATGAAACGCTGCTCGCCGGCAGACTGCCAACCCGTTCTGGCCTGGGCGGCATTCGCCGCGATCTGGTGCGCCTGCGTCGTCTACTGGCGCCTGAACCCGCCGCGCTGTTCCGCCTCGTCAACCGGCCGCCGCGCTGGGTGCTGGAAGAAGATGCCCAATCGCTCAGGCAATCCGCGGAGGAATTTTCACTGACGTTGCGCGACATAGCCGGACTTCAGGAGCGCATCAAGTTGCTCGAAGAGGAAATCGCCGACCGCGTGGCCGAGCACACTAACCGCAGCGTGCTGATCCTGACCGCTGTCACCGTGATCGCGTTACCGGTCAACCTGATCTCCGGTTTGTTGGGCATGAACATAGGCGGCTTGCCCTTGAAATACGACAATCATGGATTCTGGATCGTCGCGCTGATCGCGCTGCTGTTGACCAGCGTGGCAGCCTGGCTGATTTTTCGCCCACTACGTGATTGAAACCGTCACGCTCAGGTCACCGGCCCGTGCCCGGTTTGCAGCACGCCTATCCATCTGAGCCGTAGTCCCAGCGGGATTGATGCACATCAACTGGCAGCAAGATGCTCTATACGAACGACAGCGAGCACCCGACAAAGAATGTCCCGACTTCGAAAGCGGAGCGCGCTGCCTTCGTTCTGAGCGACGAGGAAATCCTGGCCTTGTCACGCTGGGCCTGTGTCATCGAGCGCCATTATGGACAGCCGATGGACATCGAATGGGCCAAGGACGGCCAGACCAACGAGATGTTCATCGTGCAGGCCCGCCCGGAAACCGTTCAGTCACGGCGCGAAGCAAGTGCAGTGAAGACCTATCACATCAGGAAAAAGGGCCGCCAGTTGCTGGCCGGGGTCAGCGTCGGCGAAGCGGTGGCGAGCGGCAGGGTCTGCGTCATCGAAAATCCCAGCGAGATGGGCCGCTTTATCGACGGCGCCATTCTCGTCACGCGCACGACCGACCCCGACTGGGTGCCCATCATGCGGCGCGCCTCTGCCATCGTCACCGACCACGGCGGGCGCACCTCGCACGCGGCGATCGTGAGTCGTGAGCTGGGCTTGCCGGCCATCGTGGGGGCGGCCAGGGCGACTCATCTGCTGCACAACGAGCAGGAAGTGACCGTCTGTTGCGCGGAAGGTCGCGAGGGTTTTGTCTACGAAGGTATTGCCGACTACGAAGTCGAGGACATCGACTTTGACAGTATTCCCACGACCCGCACCAAGGTCATGCTGAACCTGGCCAACCCGGCGGCGGCCTTTCGCTGGTGGCGCCTTCTAGCTGACGGCGTCGGGCTCGCGCGAGGCCTCGGACGGATCGCGGCGGTTCAGTACCCGCATCCCGTGGTCGTCCGCATGAGCGACTTCAAGACCAACGAATACGCGAATCTGATTGGCGGGGCCGAATTCGAGCCGAAGGAAGAGAATCCCATGCTCGGATTCCGCGGCGCGTCGCGCTACTACTCGCCGCGCTACCGGGAAGGCTTTGCGCTCGAATGCCGGGCCATTCGCCGCTTGCGTGAAGAGATGGGCTTCAGGAACGTCGTCGTCATGATCCCGTTCTGCCGCGCGGCCAAAGAAGCCGACCGCGTGCTCGAAGTAATGGCCGAGAACGGCATCAGGCGCGGCGAGGCCGGGCTCGAGGTCTATGTCATGTGCGAGATCCCGTCGAACGTGATTCTGGCGAAGGCCTTCGCACAGCGCTTCGACGGCTTTTCAATCGGCAGCAACGACCTGACACAGTTGACCCTCGGCGTGGATCGCGACTCAGCAGAGCTTGCGGAACTGTTCGACGAACAGGACGAAGCCGTTCGCTGGATGATCCAGAACGTGATCACCCAGGCGCACCGGGTCGGCGCCGATGTCGGCTTGTGCGGACAGGCGCCGAGCGATCAACCCGAGTTTGCCGGCTTTCTGGTGGAATGCGGCATCGATTCGATGTCGGTGAGTCCCGACAGTTTCATCGCGGTGAAGCGCCGCGTTGCGACCGCCGAAGAGACCGTACTTTCCGATCTCGCTGAATAGACAGGCCCGTTTCACCGCAGGCTCCACAACAGGATTGATCATGGCAGACATTGTGACGGTAACGCTGAATCCCGCGGTAGACGTGGCGACGTCTGTCGAACAGATCATCGACACACGCAAGCTCAGATGCAGTGCCGCTCAGCGGGACCCCGGCGGTGGCGGGATCAACGTGGCACGCGTGGTGCATCGGCTGGGGGGCGATAGCGCCGCACTCTATCTCCACGGAGGCGCAACCGGTCAGGAGCTGCAGCAACTGATCGATGCGGAACATCTGGCCGGCCTCGGCATTGAGATCACCGGCGAAACACGCGAAAATTTTTCGGTTCAGGAGACGTCGACCGGGCGCGAGTACCGCTTCGTGATGCCGGGTCCCACCGTCGCGGAAAGCGACGTGCAACGATGCATCGACCAGATCAATGCATTGGGGGCGCCGCCGCGCTATCTGGTGATGAGCGGCAGCTTGCCCCCCGGCGCGCCGGTCGATACTTATGCGCGCATCGCGCGCGCGACTTGCGCGCCCGGCACACGTGTTGTTCTCGACACGTCGGGCCCCGCGCTTGCCGCCGCACTCGAAGCAGGCGTGTGGCTCGTCAAGCCGAGCCTGAATGAGTTGCGCGGCCTGACGGGGCAACCACTCGTCAACGAGGTTGAATGGCTCGCCGCAGCAGAGGAATTGGTCCGCGACGGGCGCGCACAGATCGTGGCCCTGACGCTCGGCGAGCAAGGCGCAGTGCTGGTGACCGCCGAGCGTTTTTTGCGGGCAACGGGGCTCTCCGTACAGGTGTCCAGCTCCATAGGGGCGGGCGACAGCTTTGTGGCTGCAATGGTCTGGGCGCTCAACCGCAATGCCAGTCTCGATGAGGCTTTTCACTACGGCGTAGCCGCAGCATCGGCAACACTGCTGACTGCCGGCACAGCGCTTTGCAAGCAGGCCGATGTCGAGCGGCTCTATCGTGAAGTGTCGAGCCGCTGAGATGGCCGTTCGCTTCTGCACAAACCGGCGGCATCTCCAATCATCCGCTGGTCACATTAGAGTAGCGGTCGATTCCAGAGCGTTCGCTCGCGTGTAAAAGACGCGTGCTTGACCGGTATCAATATATTTAGCGTGAGCTGCGCGACCCTATAACCTATGCATCGCGCAGGGTTGCGGGATGCGTTGCCCAGGAGAGAGAGATGAAGTCAGATGAGGCGCTCAAGCATGACATCGAACAGGAGTTGCTGTGGGATTCCGCCATCGATGCCCGCAATATCAACGTGACCGTTCATGGTCGTGTCGTGACACTCGAAGGTTCCGTGTCGAGCTATCCCCAGAAACTCGCCGTGCAGAAAGCCGCCCAGCGTGTGGCTGACAGCCGCGCGGTGGTGCTGGAACTCGTCGTGCGGCCGCCCTCGCCTTCGAAGCACACGGATGAAGAGCTGGCCGCAGCGGTCATGTCCACTTTGAAATGGCAGGAAGGCGTGCCGGAGAACGCAATACAGGTAGTCGTGGACCACGGCTGCGTCACGCTCAGCGGAGAAGTCAACCACGGCTATCAACGCCAGACGGCCGAAACGGTAGTGAGCCGCATGCGCGATGTGGTTGGCCTTTCCAATCAGATCACCGTGCGCGGCGCTGAGGTTGCCACCGATATCCGCACGCAGATAGGCCACGCGCTGGCGCGGCGGGCACAGCGCGAGTCGGCGCGCGTCAACGTGAATGTGCACGATGGTGTCGTCAGGTTGACCGGAACCGTCGATTCGTTGGCGGAAAAGCGTGCAGCGTGCGGCGTGGCGTGGGCAGCGAAAGGCGTGCGGTGGGTGGTGGACGAGTTGAGCGTCGCATGACGCGCTGTTCTGTAGTGATCGGGCAGCCAAGGCGCCCACCGATTCGGGACGCATTGATGTAACAGCTCTGCTCGCGCGCTTTCCGGCGCAGCACAAGGCGATCGGGCGTTGGTTCGCCGCCTGCGAAGCCGCGCGGCATTCGGCCTTTGCGATGTTCGCAATGCGCGGCATGCCGCATTGGCTCGCTTGGGGAATGCGCCTGATTCACGGCGACGAAGTCGAACGTTGGGCGCAATGCACGCTTGCCAGCGCCTTGGCCGAAGTGCCCGACGCGCAATTGCGTGCGGTGCTCGGGGCCCGCTGGGCCGACTACGGTGCGCCGCCCGATAGCGCGCCGATGCTCGAGCATGCGCTCGTCACCGGTTCGTACAACGCCGGTGCATATTATCCGGCCGGTGGTCCGGGACGCTTTGCGCAGACGCTCGTGCCGGTCATTGAAGCGGCCGGCGGTGCGCTGCAGCTGGGCGCCACGGCGGATCACATCGTTGTGACCGGCGGCCGTGCGGTCGGTGTGGCGTTTAGCCAAGGCGGCGCGCGCCGGACGGAGTTTGCGAGTCACGTCATATCGGCGATGGGAATCGCCAACACCGTCGCCTGCCTCGACGCCGCCACAGCACCGGCGTGGCAGGATACGCTGCGCGGCTTGCGCCCGGGTCTTGCGCACCTGGCGCTGTACATCGGCCTCGACGGCGATATCGCTGCGGCGGGCGCATCCGGCGCCAATGTATGGATCTACGAAAGCGCGGAGATTGGCCGGGTGTGGCGCAACGTGGAAGAAGATGATCCACCCGGGCTGTTCGTGTCGTTCCCCTCAATGAAAGACCGGGCGTGCAAGGGCAAGCCGACCGCCGAGGTGATCGCATTGTGCGATGCACGAGCTTTCGCCCCTTGGCTGGATACGCAAGAAGGGAGACGTTCCGCGCAGTACCTCGAACTCAAGGGACGAATCGAAAAACGACTGCTGGCGCGATTCTGCGCGCACTTCCCTGCCCTCGCGCCTCTGATTCGCTTCCGCGAACTGTCGACGCCCTTGACGCAGCAACGCTACTTGCGCGCGGCAGGTGGCGCCATGTATGGGCTTGAGATGACGGCAACCCGTTTGACGAGCGCCGCATTGCGCGTGCGCACGCCCGTCCACGGCTTGCTGCTTGCTGGACAGGACGTGACAGGGCCCGGCATCGCAGAGGCATTCATGGGCGGCCTGATGGCCGCGGCGGCTATCGAACCGGCGTTGCTCAAGCGCTTCGCCAGCTAGGCCAATCGCGGCACGGCCAGGCAAGATCATCCGCTACTGCTGCGCGCTAGGCCCTGAGTCCGTCATTCAGTCTGCCCCGCTCGATTCCTGATCCACGTCAATCCTCCGGTTGACTCCACGCCGATACTGAGGGCACTTCACCCCTGCCGGAAAATCCTATGGCCCAGTCGATGAAAGCTGCTGTCGTCCACGCGTTTGGAGAACCACTTCGCATCGAGGAAGTGCCCGTGGACCGATCCAGAAGGCGTGGCGGCAGAATCTCAGTGCGGTCACGCCGCGATCAGCTTACCTCGCTCACTTCTTCAGCAACGCAAGCATGGTTTGCTCGAGGGACACGAGCCTGGCATTCGTCAGCTCCGCATGGAGCTTTATCGCCCGAATCAGAAACTGGACGTTTGCGTCATCGCTTTTCGAGGTGAGGTCATCAAATTCTGAAAATATTTTGCTAACGGCATCGGCATTCATGGTCGTTCCTTGCAAGGTTGGCAGAGGGCTTACGAATCAATTCAACTCCCGTTCGAGGAGTATTCAATCTGGCGCTGCCCCAATGGCTTCAGGGCAAACGCAAGCGCCTCAACGTGTTTAAGCAGCGCCATACTGTTTCCTGCCGCCGCTTCGAGCGAGCTACCACTCAAAGCACGGCCGGCTTACTCGACAATTCGTCGCGTTTTTCCTGTTGCGCTGGAAAATGTCTTTTCAGCAGCGCCGTCACCTCCTCGATGCCCCGGAGTACTCCGGCGTGATAGTTGCCCAGCTTGAAAGCGGCCTCCATCTGCCGGCAGATGGCTTCCCACTCACCGGCTTTCACCCGTGCATGCACCCCGCGGTCCGCAACGATCTCCACATCGTGATCGGCTAGCAGGAGATAAATGAGCACCCCGTTGTTGTGTTCGGTATCCCAGACTCGCAACTCGGAAAAGACATCGATTGCACGTTCCCTCGCCGACATTCCGTCCAGCAGCGCCCCGATATGCAACGCACCTTCGACTGCAAACCGGATCTGCCCAATGTGGGCCCGATGGCTTTCCTGGATGGCCTTTTCAATGGCGTGCAGTGTCGGAGTCGGAAAAGCACGATTCACGTGCCACCGGGTCACGAACAAATGCTTGACGATACGTTTGAGGTCCATGGCTACCACCTGCCCGATGCACCGCCGCCGCCAAATCCGCCGCCACCGCCCCTGAAGATCGTGCGACCGGAGCCGCTGCCGAATCGGCCGGATTGTCCGCCGATCGCACGCCCCCCGGCGTAGGCGCCAAGGCCGCTGCCGAGCAAGGTGAATGCGAGAGCGATCGCACCTGCCACCACGGCGATGAGCAGTGTGCCCGACAACAGCCACGCGACGACCGCGACGGCTCCGCCCGTTACCACAGAGCCGGGTAGTCTCCCTAGTACCACTCGAAACACGCCGCCCGCGACCATGGTGAGCACGAAAAGAATCGGCAGATAGCGCGCGAGTTGCCCGGACGCGCCACCTGCATGCTGTTCCGGAGACGGCAGAGGCTCGCCATCGACGACGTGCATGATGCCGTCGACGCCGGCCGTCACACCGCCGTAAAAGTCACCTTGCTGGAATCTCGGAACAATCGTCTCGTTGATGATGCGGCTGCTGGTTGCGTCGGTAAGCGCTCCCTCGAGCCCGTAGCCGACTTCGATGCGCAGGGTCCGGTCGTCTTTGGCGATGATCAGCAGCACGCCATCGTCAACGCGCTTGCGTCCCAGCTTCCATTGCTCAACCACGCGCAGCGAATACTGTTCGATGGTTTCCGGCTGGGTGGTGGGCACAATCAGCACGGAGATCTGGCTCCCCTTTTTAGCCTCGAACGCCTGCAATGTCTGTTCTAACGTCGAACGCTGTTCGCTGGTGAGCGTGGCCGTCTCGTCGGTGACACGCGCGGTCAATGCGGGAATCGCCACGTCCGCGCTGGCACCGCACGGCAAGAATGCGAGGACGGCGAGCAGCAGCATGCTGAGGGGTTTGAGGATATTCAATTTGCCGCTCCACTGGCCGGCGTGGGCGCCGTGCTGAAATCGACCTGTGGAGGATGCGCGATCGCAGCCTCGTCCGACACCGAGAAATTAGGTTTCTCCTTGTAGCCGAACAGGCTAGCGGTGAGATTGGATGGGAACGACCGCACGGTCGTGTTGTAGTCTTGCACTGCCTTGATATAGCGGTTTCGGGCCACGGTGATGCGGTTTTCGGTTCCTTCGAGCTGCGCCTGCAAGTCGCGAAAGTTGGCATCGGACTTCAACTGCGGGTAATTCTCAGAGACGACAAGAAGTCGCGATAGCGAAGACGACAACTGTGCCTGGGCCGCTTCGAATCTGGCGAACGCCTGTTGGTCGTTGATGAGCTCGGGAGTCGCCTGCACGGAACCGACCCGGGCACGCGCCTCGGTCACGCTAATGAACACGTCGCGTTCCTGGCTTGCGTAGCCCTTCACCGTGTTCACGAGATTCGGAACCAGGTCAGCGCGACGCTGGTACTGGTTGAGCACCTCCGACCAGCTTGCCTTCACCTGCTCATCCTGAGTCTGGATAGCGTTGTAACCGCATCCGGAAACGGATAGCACGATGACAGCAACCAGCACTAGACATAGGGTGCGCATTGAACCTTCCTGTTCTTCTGGGAACTGCCCCAAGTAAGCCTCTAACGAGGACTACGGCGTAGTGAGAGACCGATCGGCGCTACTTCCCTGCATCGTCGATGCAGGCAGCCTCAGACTAAGCGTAAGGACCGGATGGACGTTGATCCAAATCAAGTGACCCGTCAGGAGAAAAACCGGTCTTGCGCACTGCGGCACGCGCGCGCCAATGGTGAACGGAAGGACGATCTGTTTCCGGAGAAGTTCAGCACGTACGGAGGCTTCATGCGTGCGATTACAGATCGATGGAATCGGCTGGAATACCGCGGCACACACGGGAAAGGAAAATATTTCTTTCGCCTCCACTTGGCCCGTCGTCGACGCAATTGTGCCGACTGCAACCGAGACCGATTACTGTCCGATTCGGTCGGCCGAAAGCGATTCGTGTATCCAGTCGCTTGACCTGCGTCAATTGCTGAGGATGGCGAAGATCTATCGTTGAAAAAATTGGGGAGATTTCCATGCAAAAGGTTTCCTTGAGATTACTTGAAGGGGCTAAGCCAGGCGATTCCGGGGAAGTACCCGTCGCGCCGGATCTGCATCCGCGAACCGAACGGTATGCTTTCGGAAAGACGCTGCGAAAGAAAATTCCGCGCGAGTTGCATGCGGCCTGGAATCCACCTTCCAGGCGGCCAGATCCCGTGCACTTGGTGAAAGAATCCGACAAAGGGCGCATCCCGGAACTGGTTCCCCTCCGCCACGGGCGCATGGCCCAGTCAGCGTTTACCTTTTATCGGGGGGCGGCGCTCAACATGGCGGAGGACCTCGCGTCGACGCCGAGCACCGGCGTGCATGTCCAGTGCTGCGGAGATGCGCACCTGGTCAACTTCCGCGGTTTTGCCACACCTGAACGCAACGTTATCTTCGCGATCAACGACCTCGACGAGACCCTCCCCGCCCCCTGGGAGTGGGATATCAAGCGCCTCGCTGCGAGCTTCGTGATCGCCTGCCGGGACAACGGTTTGAGCGAATCCACAGCAATGGACGCAGTCCTGACCTGCGTCAGATCGTACCGCGAACACATGGCCGAGTTCAGTGAAATGAAATCGCTGGACCTCTGGTATTTTGCCCTTGAAATCGAAACGCTGATTTCAGGCATCCGGGAGCCGGACATACGCCGCCGCGCCATCAGGCGCCTCGAAAAGGAACGCCGGGCCAGCATCGCGGAGGAAGTGTTTCCCAAGCTCGCTGAGGGTTCGGACCATACTGCGCTCATCAAGGACCAGCCTCCGACCATCTTCCACATGAAAGGCCATCTCGCGGGGAAAATCGACGCCGGTATCTTGAAGGCCTATGCCCTTTACCGCGAAAGTCTGACACCCGCCCATCACGTGATACTCGATCGCTTCAGGCTCCTGGATGCCGCGATCAAGGTGGTTGGGGTCGGGAGCGTCGGCACCCGCTGCTGGGTGGCCTTGTTGATGGACGGCGCAAGCGATCCGCTCATTCTTCAGATCAAGCAGGCGCGACCCTCCGTTCTGGAGGCCTACGCGGACAAAAGCGCCTATCCAAATCACGGACAGCGCGTCGTCAACGGCCACCGGCTGATGCAGCCATCGAGTGATATTTTTCTGGGGTGGTGCGAGGGAACGGCAGGGCGTCACTTCTATGTTCGCCAACTCCGCGACGTCAAGATTAAAGCTGCCGTCGAGGCGTTCGGAAAAGCGGAGATGACCGTTTTCGCTGACTGGTGCGGTCAGTCGCTCGCGCTCTCCCACGCGCGCTCCGGGGACGCCTCCGTGATCAGCGGTTATCTGGGCAAGAGCGATGTGTTCGACGAGGCGCTTGCAGCCTTTTCCGTCGCGTACGCCGATCAGACCGAAGCGGATCACGATTTGCTGAAGCGTGCGATCCGCAACGGCAAGATAAAAGCCCAATTCGAAGCGCAGCGATGAACTGCGCCGGGATGCACCGTCGGGTATGTTGGTGTCGACACGCTCTGTAAAAACCATGTTGAGCGTCCGGGCGCCGCCCGATGTCGTTGCACAGGACGCGTAACGCGGAAATACATTCCACGTTCAACAGCCAGACTGGTATCGGAGAGCCAGGCGGCAAGGACGACCAAGGGGCAACGCTAACGCCGAGGCCGGATAGGACCATGGTCCAATTGCAAGCGCGTCACATCCGGCCTAGTTTCGCAGTGAGAAAGGACCATGGACCTCGCTAACTCAGGAGAAGGCATGCTTGCCAGCGTATATGGTGCAGCAGCTCTTGGGATCGAGAGGTATGGCATCTGTAAGAGGTGATCCGGAGGTCCTCCGATGCGACGGCCGAACTCAATATTGCTTTTGTTTGCACTGTTGCTCCTGCTCGGCGGTTGCGCGACCCGGCCAATCAATCCGCCGATAACGCGCATCGATCCGGCTGGCGGCTATCGGCTTGTGACGCGCCCGCAATATTCCACAGACAACGGAAACCTCGTGATCCTTGCCTTTTCCGGCGGCGGCACACGCGCAGCGGCGTTCTCATATGGGGTCCTGGAGTTCCTGCGCAAGACCGAAGTCACCGGACCGAAAGGCAACACAACACGTCTGCTTGACAATGTGAGCATCATTACCGGCGTGTCAGGGGGAAGCTTCACCGCGCTCGCCTACGGCCTCTATGGTGACAAGCTCTTCGACGATTATGAGCAGCGCTTCCTCAAGCGCAATGTGCAAGGCGAAATCACGTGGCGCACGCTTAATCCAGTTCATTGGCCGTCCCTCTGGTCACGTGGATGGGGCCGCTCCGAGCTGGCGGCCGATCTATACGACGAAATCCTGTTCAACGGAGCGACGTTTGACGACCTCAATCGCGGCAAAGGCCCGTTAATCATCGCGTCGGCCACAGATATTTCCACGGGCACCAGTGTGCCTTTTACACAAGGCACCTTCGATGTGCTCTGCTCCGATCTGGGCCCAATGCATCTCTCGCGTGCCGCGGCGGCGTCGTCTGCCGTACCCGTAGTGCTATCGCCCGTTACGCTCAACAATTACGGCGGTACTTGTGGCTACACGCCCCCTTCCTGGGTGAAGCCATTTGTCGCCGCGGACAACCCGCCGAGGCCTGCCGCACGCACGACTCGCCATATGAGCGAGCAAGCGGCGTTCGAAGACAGCGCCAACCGGCCATACCTGCATCTCGTAGACGGCGGAATTTCAGACAACCTCGGGATGCGGAGCGTGCTGGACGCACTGGAAATCATGGAGACGCTGTATTCGATCGATCAGCCCACACCACTCGATCATATACGCAGGGTTGTTGTTTTTGTCGTCAACTCAGTGTCCTCGCCAAAAACGAAATGGGACAAATCGGAATCCCCGCCGGGCACGGTGCAGATTCTGCTGAAATCCGCGGGGGTTCCCATTGACCACTATTCGTACGAGGCGACTGAACTGTTAAAGGACACCGAGGCACAGTGGGAATCCATGCGCAGGCTTCGGAAGTCGCCTGCATTTACCAAGAGCAAGGATCCTGAAGTGGCGAGCGATGTGCGCACACCAGACGTGACGATCTATACGATCGACGTCTCGTTCAACCGGCTCACGGACAAGGCAGAGCGGGACTATCTGAACGAACTGCCCACCTCTTTTTCCCTCCCGGCCGAGGCGGTCGACCGGCTGCGCGCCGCTGCAGCAACGATCATCAAGGCATCGCCGGAGTTCCAGCGGCTATTGCAGGACGTCGGGGCAAAAATCGCGCCCAAGCCGTCGCTTGATGGTGCAGGTACAGGGGCACCCGCTACGAGATAGAGCATGATGAAAGCCCGGCTGCCGCGACAAAGCCGTGCGGGACGGTCGTACTGCCAGGCGAAGTGCTTCCCGGCAAACGAGACTGCGGTTAGAAGAGGGGGAGACATGTCAGCCATCATTAGCCGCCTCGTCGCGATGGTGTCGCTGGCGGCCGTGTTGATTTCCGGGGCGTGGGCACAGCCCCTCGATCAACCGGTACGTGTGGCCACATTTGTTCTACCTCCATTCGTGATGCAGCAAGGGCGGGCGCTGAACGGCTTCAGCATCGAACTCTGGAACGAGGTCGCTGTGAGAATCGGCGTCAAGACGCGCTATCAGATGACGTCCGACGTCAAGACCTTGTTCGACTCCTTGCGCTCGGGCAATGCTGATATCGCCGTGTCCGGCCTGTTCTACAGCACGGAGCGTGACCGGGAATTCGACTTCTCCTATCCGATCATGGAGGTAGGCCTTCAGATCATGGTGCGGGATAAGGGGGAGGCCGCGGCACCTGCCCTACTAAGGAGCTTGCTGGAACTGGTGTTTTCGCGGACGAGCCTCGCCTGGCTCGGCGCCGCCCTTTTTCTCGTCGTACTCGCAGCGCATATCATGTGGTTCCTCGAACGCCGGCAGGAGGGCGAAACGATTACCGGCGGAACCTATTTTCCCGGCATCTTGCATGCGATGCACTGGGCTGCCACGACCCTGCTGACGCAGGGAGATCAAAGTCCGCGTCAATGGTTCACCCGAACGCTCGGCGTTCTCTGGATGTTTATCGGCATCGTTTTCATCGCCTTCTACACTGCCCAGCTGACAACGACGCTCACGGTGAATCAGATTGAAGGCGCCATCAACGGACCGGAAGACTTGCCCGGCAAGCGGGTTGCCACCCTCGTCGGCGGCACGCCCGTCGCCTATCTGCGCGAGCACAACGCCGTGGTGCAGGAGTTCTCGCAATCGAGCGAGGTATATCAGGCGCTGCTGGATGGGAAGGTAGACGCCGTCGTCCAAGGCTCGGCCGGCCTGGATTACTACTCAGCCCATGAGGGCAAGGGTCTGGTAAAGATGGTCGGTCCTGAGTTCAACAAAAATGACGTCGGCTTCGTTTTCCCATTGAACAGCCCGCTGCGCAAGAAGGTCAATGGTGCGTTGCTTTCCATGCGCGAGGACGGCACGTACCAGCGGATTTATGACAAATGGTTCGGCGCAAAATAGCAACGTTCAGACCGAGCGACACTCGTTCGCCTTCAGCGATTTTTTCGGAGAATTAACCTCCCCGGACGTGCTCAGGACCCAGGATTCCCAATAAGCGTGTCGTCGGAACCGTCTTGACGCATGCAGCATTTAGATAAGGTTTCTACGATGAAAACCTGTGCCACTATCGCGAAGACGGTAGGCTCCCGCTACCCCTCCCGATCGCAGCACGATAGCCCCCACGGCTTACGTCGTCGCCTCGACTATTAGTCCGTGTCTGTACTCGCTTCCTTGTCCTCATAGTTGCGCTCCAAATTCTACTTGGCGGCGCTTTCTCCGCGGCACGCGTGGCGCCGTCATGCCGATCGTGAGATCCACTAAAGCGATCCGCTCTGATATTGATCTCGCGCAAGATTCCAGGCGAGCGGCGTCTTATGCTGAATTCTGGAATCCGGTCGGCACTACGCTCAATTTGCGAAAAGCGTTGGTCGGAAAGCCTGACCTGCGGCGCGATTGCGGCCAGTGCCTTCAGTGTTGAGAAAGGCTGGAAATGAAACATCCTCACCTATCAGTTGACTCGTACGGGCGGATTGTGAACACGCGTCCAAACGTCGATGTAGCACGCGTTGTACTCGGTGCGGCCGCGTTGCTGCTACTGGTCTGTGGCAGCCTCTTTATCCTCAGCCCATTCCTCCTCGCACTCGTCTGGGGGGCCACGATCGTCACCGCGACGTGGCCAGTGCTGCTCTCGGTGCAGCACCACCTGCACGGCCACCGTGGGCCAGCCGTGGCAGTAATGCTGTGTTCACTGCTGATTGTGATCGTACTGCCTTGCTACGGTGCGTTGGCGACACTTAGCGCGCACGCGGCCGATATCATGACATTCGTGAAGGGTCTGCCGACCTTCGCACTACCACCGCCGCCGCACTGGCTCTCGGCCATCCCGGTGCTTGGCTCACGTGCCGCGAAGGAGTGGCAGACCTTATCGGACGCGGGACCTGGCGGCATCCTGGCGACGCTTCAGCCCTATGCGAAAAGCACGGCGTTGTGGCTGATAGCCCATATGGGCTCCATCGGCTCGGTCATGCTGCACCTGATGCTCACCCTGGTTATCTGCGGCCTGCTCTACGCGAAGGGTGAAGTCGCCGCGCTGACCACGACCCGGCTCGCACGCCGCGTTGCGCCAGACAATGGCGAGGCGATCGTGCGACTCGTGGGTCTGTCAATTCGCGCGGTGGCGCTCGGCGTTGTGGTGACTGCACTTGTGCAAGCCTCCCTGGCCGGCCTTGGGCTCTGGATCGCCGGCGTACCGTTTGCGGGGATCCTGACCGCGCTTCTGTTCATCCTGTGCCTTGCGCAGATCGGTCCGCTGCTGCCGCTTCTGGGCAGCGTGGCCTGGCTGTTCACCCACGAAGCGCAGGTTGCCGCGATCCTGCTCCTCGTCTGGGCAATTTTCGTCTCGACTATAGACAATTTTCTCCGGCCCGTGCTGATCCGTCGGGCGATCGCCTTGCCATTGGTGCTGATTCTCGTCGGCGTGATTGGTGGCCTGATCGCGTTTGGCATAGTCGGCTTGTTTATCGGCCCAGTCATCCTTGCTGTCACATACACGCTGATGCAGGCATGGCTCGCTGACGGTGAAGCGGAATCAGAACCCGCCGGTCCCGGGGCGACACCAGTGGATGGCGATGCAACCATCTGCTCGACCGACTCGTCGGTGCGCACCTTCGAGGCATCTGGCGTACAGCAGAGCGAGAAATAGAATGAGCATCTGGAATGAAGAATATGAAAGGCTGCTTGATCCGATCGACCGGATCTCGGAAATCCTGTTTGGCCTGATCATGGCTGTCACCATCATCGGCTCACTGTCTATTGCCACGGCTGGGCAAACCCAGGTGCGCACCGTCACGTTATCCGCGCTTGGCTGCAATCTCGCGTGGGGTTTGGTCGATGCGGTGATGTACCTCATGCGGACGGCGACCGAGCGCACGCACAATCGGCTTATAGCAAGACAGGCGTGTGGGGCAGATCCAGAAACTGCATGCCGGTTGATTGGCAGGTCGTTGCCGGCGCATGTCGCACGCGTAAGTGGCCCGGAGGAAATTGAGGGAATGCGGCGCCGACTGCTCACGCTAGAGTTTGACGGTCAACCCGTTTTGCACGCCAGAGATTTTCTCGAGGCGTGCGGGGTTTTCTTTCTGGTTGTCATAGCCACATTTCCTGTGGTGCTCCCGTTTCTGCTGACGACTAACGTCATGCTGGCCATGCGCCTGTCGCGGATCATCACGTTAGGAATGCTGTTTTTCACGGGGATGAAGCTTGGGCAGTACGCAGGGTATGCAAAGCCAGCGCGGACCGGATTCGCGATGGCGTTGCTGGGTGCTGCACTGATTGCGGCCGTCATGGCCTTAGGTGGATGAATACGTAAGACATCCACCTGGACACACACATAGCAAACGCGAGTGCCGCGTGCAGGTTCCGCAAGGTGACTACATTCAGGAAGGCGAAACGTATGGAACAGCCCATCACAGACCTTACAGAGCCGATTTTGTCAATCGATTCGGCTATCTGGTTTTCGGCCTACGGTTTCGGCTGGGGATATTGTGCGTTTGCGCTTCCGGCTGAGGTTGTTTGCGAGTGCCTGGGTGCTACGGATGGTAGCCCCGAACAACTGCTGCTGGCCTTTCGGGTTGGAAAACCACGCCTTTTGGCCGCGGCCGAACGTACAGCACGCCCGGGCATCGGCAAGCGGCTACCGCTTTCCGCCAATGATCTTTGACGCGGCGTCGCCATTCCAACGTGGAACAGGGGCGCCGAGTCACCAACCTGTAGTTGATTCAGGTCAATGTCCACGGGTCCGCCCGGCATCTAATGAATGATGATGTCGTCGCTAAGTCGTTACGCGCGGATTCGGTAAAAGCGCGGCCACGCATAATCGGAGACTAGACTGATGGTCCTTATCGCCGCGTTCATCGCGATCGTTTTCCTCTATAGCCTGGTATCGCGGTGGCTGGAGAAGACGATCCTCACCGCGCCCATCCTGTTCACCGCGGCCGGTGCACTCATGGCGGTTTCACCTGAGGCGCTAAACGAACTGGCGCTTGACCGGAAAAGCCTGTTGCTGGTCGCCGAACTGGGATTGGTCATGACGCTTTTCACCGACGCTTCCCGCGTTACCCCGCGTATGCTCAAGGGGCACACCAATTTGCCGGTTCGCCTGTTAAGCGCGGGCATGCTTCTGACGATCGCGCTTGGCGCCTTGTGCGCCATGATCGTTTTCAGGACCCTCACCTGGTGGGAAGCGGGCATCCTTGCCGCGATTCTCGCTCCGACCGACGCAGGGCTCGGACAGATGATCGTGAACAGCAAGCTTGTGCCACAACGTATTCGCCAGGCGTTGAATGTTGAGGCGGGTCTTAACGACGGGCTCGCCGTCCCCTTCATGATGTTCTTTATCGCGTTGGCGCTGGCCCAGGAGGGCGGCGGCGGCGGCTCAGTGCTCACACGCTTTCTCGGTCAGCAGATCGGCTACGGAACGCTGGTCGGACTTGGCGTCGGGCTTACGGGCGGTTGGTTGCTAGGGCTTGCCCGCCGCAAGGAATGGATGGCCGAACCGCTCGCGCAGCTAGGTGTGGTGGCCCTGCCGCTCGCTTGCGTGCTTGCTTCGGAAGCCATCGGCGCTAGCATGTTCATTGCGGCATTCGTTGCCGGACTTTCTGCCCACGTGGGCTTCAGCGAGGTTGGCAAACACAGCGTCGAGTTCACCGAGGAATGGGGGCAACTCTTCAACTATGTTGTCTTTTTCCTCTTCGGCTTGCTCGTCACCCGGTTCTGGGACGGCTTCACCTTTGCCATCGTGGCCTACGGCGTACTGAGCCTGACATTGATTCGCATGGCTCCGGTGGCGATTGCGCTGAGAGGCACAGGCCTTAGCCGGTCGACCGTACTATTTATGGGCTGGTTCGGCCCGCGGGGACTGGCGTCTATCGTCCTGGGACTCGTCTATCTCGAGGGGGAAACAAACCTGCCGGGAGAATCGACCATCAAGCTTGCCGTCGCTGCGACAGTATTGCTAAGCATTTTCGCTCACGGACTCACCGCGCTTCCTGGGATCGGCCGCTACGCAACAGCGATTGCGAAGTTGAACAACGGTGCGCCGGAGCATGAGCCGCCTGGTTCTGGCCGAAAAAATGCGGAGGCGCGCTGAAACACTCAGGCGCCCCTTCCGTGAGTTTTCTCGGGTGCATCGCAGTTCTACCCGGCCATTGTACCGGCGCGACTGGTGACGCTGCAGGTCGCAGGAGGCGAGCCCCCCGGACGCAGGCGCAGTGGGTTTTGATCAGACCCGGCGTGCGCGTATTCTGCGGGAATGCGATGGACGGCGTATCCAATCTAGTTCCTCCCGGAGGGTCCTGGCGATGCCTGCTACCAGCGTCAAGTCGAAAGTGTCGTGGCTGGTTCGATTGTTGCCTGCCGCGACGTGGCTGCGGGTGCTTAAGGGTGCGTCGCTACGTGCCGACGTGCTCGCCGGTATCACACTTGCCGCGTATCTGTTGCCGGCTGGCGTGGCCGATGCGTCTCTGGCGAACCGTCCCCCTGAGGCGGGACTCTATGCCTGCCTGTTTTCTCGGGGTTGCTCTTCTGGCTTTTCTGCGGTTCTAACCACACATCGATCACCGTCACTTCAGCGCTCTCGGTACTCGTGGGCGCATCGTTGGGCACAGTCACGGGCGGAGATGTCACCCGTTTTGGCGCACTCGCAGCCTGCACGGCACTCCTGGTAACCGGGATGGCGATCCTGGCTTCGCTCATGCGAGCCGGCAAGATCGTCAACTTCATCTCCGAAACCGTGCTCGTCGGTTTCAAGACCGGCGTGGCGTTGTTCATCGGCAGCACGCAGTTGCCCAATCTGTTCGGTTTCAAGGGCGGCCATGGCGATTTTTTGGAGCGTATGGCCGACTTCTTCACGCAGGTGCGCCAGACAAATCCAACAGCGCTTGCGATGGGCGTCGTTGCGCCGGTAGTGCTCGTGTTCGGACAGGCGTTCCTGAAGAACAGGCCCGTGGCGCTGCTGGTCGTAATCGGCGGCGTTGTGGCGGCGTCACTAATGGACGCCGGTGCAAAGGGCGTGAAACTGCTAGGAACCATTCCGCAAGGGCTGCCCCCGCTTGGGCTTCCAGCCGTGCACTGGAGCGACGTGGACGACCTGCTGCCGCTGGCAATGGCGTGCTTTGTGCTCGGGGCAGTCGAGACGATCGCCATCGGTCGCATGTTTGCACACAAGCATGGTTACAGGCTTGCCGCGAATCAGGAGTTCCTGGCCCTTGCTGCCGCGAACGTCGGCGCCGGCCTAGGTCGGGGATTCCCTGTTTCCGGCGGCATGTCGCAATCCCTGGTGAACGAAAGCGGCGGCGCACGCACACCGCTCTCGGGTCTCGTCGCGTCACTGATCATCCTGGTCGTGGTGCTCTTCTTTTCGGACCTGCTACGCAATCTGCCGCAACCGGTGCTGGCAGCGATTGTCCTCGTCGCGGTGGCCGGGTTGTTCAAGTTTGACGAAATGAAGCGGCTCTGGCGCTTCGATCGCAGAGAGTTTGCGATCGCTGCGGCGGCACTCGTTGGCGTGCTCACCACGAGTCTGCTGCGCGGCGTGCTGATTGGCGCGGTGATTTCCATCGTACTGCTGTTGCGGCGCGCGTCCGAGCCGCCTGTGGCATTGCCTGGACGCGTCCCTGGAACCGAACTTTACGGCAACATCGCAATCAACCCGGAGAACCTTCGCACCGACGGTGTCTTTGTCTTTCGCGCCGATGCAGCGATCCTGTACTTCAACTGCGAGTTCCTGTACGACCGCTTTCTCGAATGGCTGGCACAGGAAACTGGAACGATCAAGCTCGCGATCTGGAGCTTGTCCACTGTCGCCGCCGTCGACCTGGCCGGCTCGGAGATGCTAGTACAACTACGTGACGAGTTGGCTCAACGGTGCATCGTGCTGGAACTCGCCGACGCCCGCGGTCCGGTGCGCGAAGATCTGCGCGCAGCCGGGCTTGAGGCGCACTTCGGACCGATCGAAGCCAATGCGTCGATCGCGGGGATCATTCGCGCCAAGCAAAGCTGATCCCGGCGATGCGTGATCGTGGTGATGATCGGTGGGCCATTCCTATGGTACGGGCAAAAAAACGACCTTCGGACACGGGCCTGTGTGGTTCGACGGACGAAGGAAGGCATGTAGAACCCAGCGGTTATAGCTCGCGCATTGCCTGATCGAGAAGCAATCCTCCCGGCAGCAGTTCGGCGCGCGCAAACCGCACAAGCGATATCGCACGCACTTGGGGCGGCCTGGTCGGAATGTGCGCAATGTGAAACTCGAGCTCATCCGCGGCTTGCACACTGTCCTTCGTCTGCACTACATTCATCCGGTCCAATCGAATTTTCTTTTTGGTAAGGTGGACGTGCTTGCCTGGTTCCATCAGAACCTGGCAGACCCCGTCGAGTTGACGCTCAAGGGCGTCCGTTGGAACTCTCAGGTCACCGAGACGCCGGGAGTTATCGTCAATCTGTGCCTGCAGTTGAACAAGTTCTTCGCGTGCAACAGAAGCACCACCCCCACACACGGAACGCATGCCTGTGCCTTCACGCTGTAGCAACAGTAAGCGTGTCTTGAGCAATGCGCGGCCCTTGTCGAGTGCATCACGACGATCTTTCGCCAGTTTGGCCAGCCCCGTGAGCGCTAGCTGGTCGATCACTCGCCGTACGATCTCCCGTCGCAATTCCGATTCCGATCGGCCGCAGATCCTTACACGGTGGTCACTAAAGCAAACAGTAGTTTGCGCGACATCACGACGTACCGCGTTTCCCTCAAGGGCGACGCCTAGTACGCGACGTTCAGTCATTGCCATTCCGAGCACCGCATAAGCGTGTTCCGAGTCCGGATTCTGTTCGAAGTACACACGTAATTCTTCCGAGCGGCTAATCCTTCCCGTCAGGTCTTCCGGCCTGGCGAAAAAGGCACGCATGTAGAGATCCGACGCCCACGTGCGTGCGCTGGCTTCGTGAGGTGCAGGTAGGGATGCGACCAGGCCGGTCGCATATCGGAGCGATGCCGCGACCGCTGGCCCCAGACGTTCCCGACAGCGCTGTACCATTCCCAGTCGAGGATTCAGCGCCATGACCCGGTCGATGGCTTCCGTAACCTGTTCCGGTTCTTGCCGGTCAGTGCGAGCGTCGTCATTGCTTCGCAGCCAATTCATAATGCCCATGTTGGTCTCCGTTCGGCGTTACTTCACTCGGAGCGGTCCTTCATGACCTGGACATTTATTTTTCGGTTTTTCCAGAACATATTGTGCACTCGGGGCTGCAGACGACGGAGCATTTCCGGACCCGTGCCTTCGAAGTTCACCACCACCGCGGGCCGTGAACCCTCGCCTGGAATATGCTTGATGCCGTCGAAGGGCGGAAACCCATACCTGGTCAGGAATTCCTGGATCTCCTGATCGCTGGTGCCTGTCTCGATGTTGCCAATCCACAAATCTGCCATGATGCTCCTCCATGCCGATGCCCGTTCTCATCCGGTCTGCGGACCGATGATCAGACAAGGGTGCTTTTCCAGTTTAGTGTCAGGCTCTGCGACCTTCGCATTCCGCCAGACAATCGAACAGCACGGGCCGTAGTTCGTCGTGGGCAAACTCTACGAAATCATTCATGCGGCGTTGAAATCGCCCTCGTCGCGGCCTTCAATCCTGTGAACCTTTGATCCCATGAGGCTCGGCCTCGGCATAAGAATCGGCGCAACGCGCATGTGCTTGACGCGAGATCGCCTCTGTCAAAAATGTTCGGGGATAATCTTGAACGGATACTCAGGATCCTGGTAGTCTCCGCGCTTCTGCCGCTTGGGCAGTCGCACTTCTTGCGGGGGCACCTTCTCGTACGGAATCCGGCTGAGCAGATCACGGATAATGTTCAGCCGAGCCTTTTTCTTGTCGTCCGACATCGCCACTGACCACGGCGCCCACTCCGAATCCGTCGCCGCGAACATGTCGTCACGCGCACGTGAATAGTCGTACCAGCGGCGATAGGACTCAAGGTCCATCGGAGAGAGCTTCCACACCTTGCGACCATCCTCGATTCGAGCCTTGATGCGCCGTGTCTGCTCGTCCGGATTGACCTCGAGCCAGTACTTCAACAGGATGATGCCCGAGTCGACCATCGCCTTCTCGACGCCTGGGATATCGTTCATAAAGCGAACCGCCTGATCCTCCGAACAAAACCCCATGACACGCTCGACACCCGCACGGTTGTACCAACTGCGATCGAAAATTACCACCTCGCCAGCCGCAGGAAAGTGCGGCACGTACCGCTGTATAAACATCTGACTTTTTTCGCGTTCGCTGGGCGCAGGCAGTGCAACCACGCGAAACACACGCGGACTAACGCGCTCGGTGATTGCTTTGATCGCGCCACCCTTACCCGCCGCGTCACGCCCCTCGAACACGAGGCAGACCTTCACGCCTTCGCGCACGACCCACTGCTGAAGATTAACCAATTCGACGTGCAATCGCCGAAGTTCTTTCTCATAGTCTTTATTGCTCAGCTTGTCGCGCGTCGCGGGACCATTCTGATCTAATTGACTGACGGAAGACATTTGTGAATCTCCATCAAGTGTTACCACACACCCTGCGGCAGCATCAGATCCGCGCGACTTCAGCAGGTATTGCGCGGTGGCTACACCGCCCGGCCACGCAATCAAGCTCGTCTGGCGCTACCTCGTGCGTTGCGCGCCACCCCGCTACCTCCGCCTGGCACCATTTTTGTTCGATGAATGCATGGGACACGATGTTCCGACGCAGTCCGATTAGCGGAACGATTCGGCGTACGCGGCACCGTGCCTCTTTACTCATTCTCTTGCGATTTTATGCGTCTTGAACTCTACGGATTCCTCCCAGTCTCGGGCTTATGCAAAGGACTGCGTTGATCTATGTCAAAGCTACCGGCCCCTCGATAGGAAGGCCTGGCGCAGCGGATGGTAAGCGGCGACGTGTCGGAGACGATGCGCGAAGGCGTGGTGACGGTGTTGCGATCGCTTTTGACGCGATAGCCGCGTCAGGCACAAAGTGTTGCGTGCCTGCGCAAGGCGGTAAGTCTGCTGGGATTGATTGAGCGCATGACCCGCCACCACTCGTGGCTTGATTGAGATCAAGGGGTGCGCTAGCGCTCGAACTATCGTGAAGATGGCAATGCGCCAACCGGATCCATGTGACGTCAAGAGGAGTTTGAGATGACTGAGATGCAATTTCTGACCTACGAAACCCTGCCTGATGCACGCCCCGGATCGGCTGAGGGCGCTGCGCCAAAAACCATCGCGCTGCCACCGCCCGACCAGCGTTCAGGTCTACCGCTGATGACGGCGCTTTCGTTTAGATCAAGCACCCGTGAATTCGCACCCACCCCGCTGTCAATGGACACGCTCGGAGAATTGCTGTGGGCTGCGGACGGCGTCAACCGTCCGATCAGCGGCGGGCGCACCGCGCCATCGCCACATGCCTACAACGAAATCGACATTTATGTGGCGCTGCCCAATGGAGTCTATCGTTACGATGCGCCCAACCATCAACTGCTGCTCAAGCACGCCATCGATGCGCGCAATCTAACCGGCTATCAGGATTTCGTCGGCAAGGCGCCGCTCGACCTGGTGTATGTGGTCCGGACATCCCGTCTGCAGGAGATGCAGCAGCAACAGCGCGAACGGTTTTCAGCCGTCACCGCTGGCGCGATTGCGCAGAACGTAGCGCTCTATTGCGCATCAGCCGGGCTTGTCAACGTGATCCGCGGCTGGATCAATCATCGGCTCCTCGCCGACGCGTTGCGGCTCAATGAGGATGAACTGCCGCTCCTCGCGCAAACCGTCGGCTTGCCGAGCAGGCAGCACGCTTGAGATTGAGATTGGCAGGCCGCCTGGAGGCCGTTGGAATGGCCAATCCAAGGGTCGGCGCAACGGCCTTCAATAGCCAGGGTGCGCAACTCCAACGCGCACCCTGCCGCCATTTAGCTAGCTGATCTGCAGGCGCTTCTGTGTTGAAGCCGCCTTCTTCGGCAACGTCAGCGACAGCACGCCGTCCTGATACTGCGCCGCCGCCGTCGCTTCATCCACTTCGCTCGCCAGCGAGAACGACCGGCTGATTACGCCCGAATAACGTTCGCGTCGCAGTACCCGCTCGCCTTCCTTCAAGTCCTTGTTGCGTTCCACCATTGCGCTGATCGATACGGTGTTACCGTCGATCTTCACATCGATGTCTTTTTTATCGACGCCCGGCAGTTCTGCTTTGACCGTGTACGCAGTATCGCTTTCCGTCACGTCGAGCTTCATGTCCAGGAGCGGCGTGTCGTCGCCCGTTGCGATGCCGCGCAGAGGACGGAACAAACCATGAAACAGATCCGATACCGGTTCCATCGAGAACGGGTCATAACGTGTCAAGTTGCTCATCGTAGCTACTCCTCAAATAGTCCATGATCGCCATGGATGTCACACAGCATCAAATAACCACGGCATCAACGACTTTAGGCCTGTACATAGAGCGTCCGTTGATATGTATCAATTGACGCGCGTAACCGGAACGGTTCGCAAAACACTGACCTCCATCAATTCCGGGGGCCGGAGTCTGCTTATGCTGGAAATGCCCTCTTGAATCTGCGGAGTCATCCATGCTTACCCGATCAACCGCGTCCATTCGCCAGCCGCTTCATGCGCAGCATCGTGAACGCATCGCCCGCCGCGGTTGGTCGCGCATCGACGCAGCGTTGCAACGCCCCTGCTCGTATCGCCATCCGGCGGGGCGGATCCGGCGAATCGAAACCCACATTTCCGTGATCTATCTGGCCGGGCGATTTGCGTACAAGATCAAGAAGCCTGTCGACCTGGGATTCGTCGATTTCACCGACATGGCCGCAAGGCGGCACGCCTGCAAAGAAGAAGTGAGGCTGAACCGGCGGCTCGCTCGCAGGCTCTATCTCGGCGTGGTGCCAGTCGCGCGCCTCGGACGCATACTCAAGGTGGATGGACGAGGGACGTCTGTCGAGCATGCGGTCCGGATGAAGCGATTCGACGAACGAGAATTGTTCTCCGATCTGCTCACGCGCGGCGAACTGAATGTCGTGCAGATCGACCATGTGGCCGAACATCTCGCAGCGTTTCACCGCTCCAGTGCTTCGAACCCACCGCGCAAAACGCTGGGGGCGACGACGTGCTTGCACGCACAGATGGAGGCCGTGCTGACGTCGCTCGAGCGGGAAGCGAGCACGCTCGTGCCCGCTGGTGTGCGTCAGTGGTGCGAAAGAGAAGCGGTGCGGCTAGCCGGGCATTTTGAAGCGCGTCGCATCGGCGGGTTCGTGCGCGAATGCCACGGCGATTTGCACCTCGATAACATCGTGCGCAGAGGCAACGACGCTGTCATGTTCGACTGCATCGAATTCAGCGACGCCTTGCGCTGGATCGACGTCGCCAGCGACCTCGCCTTCCCGTTGATGGATCTGCAGGCGCATGGCCGCGACGATCTCGCGTCAGCGCTCCTGAACGGCTGGCTGCAACGGACTGGCGACTTCGGGGCACTTCCGGCGTTGCGTTTCTATATCGTTTACCGGGCGCTGGTGCGTGCGTTTGTCGAAGTACTGAAGGTGCGTGGGTCGTCCGCCGCGGACGGTCTCGCGCGCGCCCGGAACTATGTTGACTGCGCCGCCCGGATAGCAAGCGCGCCGCAGCCGTATCTGCTGCTCTGTCACGGCTATTCCGGCTCCGGCAAATCGGTGGCGAGCCAGGCGCTTGCCACCCGTATCGGCGCAATCCGCCTCTCCAGCGATACCGAGCGCAAACGTGCGCATCCGTTCGCGCCGCCAGATCATCACGCCCTGCCCGCTGTTGCGTACTCGCGCAAAGCGATCGACTCACACTACGATGCCCTTCTAGCGATTACGCGCCGCATGCTCGATGCAAGCTATCCAGTACTAGTGGACGCGACGTTCCTGAAACAGCGGCATCGTGTGTCCTTCATCGAGTTGGCATGCGCGTTCGACGTACCAGTGTTTCTGCTGGATTTCCACACGTCTGCCCGGCAGCTGGCCGAGCGCGTACGCAAACGCGCAACGGACCCAGGGCAGTCGTCCGACGCCAACGCAGCGGTGCTGGTCAGGCAACTCGCGAACGAAGAGCCGCTCACACCCGACGAAGCCGCCTTGACGGTTGCTTTCGACACGGACGTACCGCTCGGCGCCTTTCAGCAGGCGATGTACTGGAAACCGTTGTTGATCCGCCTGCATCCGGGGGGGCCGGTAGAACACGCTGGTCGCAGCGGCACGCCCCCCTGGCAGACGAGCGGCTGGGACGCGGTAGGTTGCCAGAGCGCCGCCTGAATCCGCCTGCGTTCGCACCGTAACCGATACGGCTTGATCCAGATCAGTATTCCTCAGCCGTTCGTTGGCCAAGATGAATGCATACCGTTCCCATTGACGAGGTCTGACATGTATCGACACATTCTTGCCGCCATCGACGGCAGTGAAACATCCACACGAGCGTTCGACGCCGCCCTGCAACTCGCCCGCGAGTCCGGCGCTGAGTTGCAGCCACTTTATGTCGTCGACGTGCCACCGATGGTCTATGACGCCCCCGGCTACGATCCGAGCATCGTACGTGACGCGTTCCTGGCGGAAGGCAAACACGTGGCCGACAACGCGCTTGCACGGATGAAGCACGACAATGTCCAGGGGGCGCCGCGGATCATCGAAACCAATCTGGTTGACGGCGATTTCGATGTCGCCCACGGCATTCTTCATGCGGCCGAGGATCTGAAAGCCGACCTCGTCGTGATGGGGACGCACGGACGGCGCGGCGTTCGGCGACTCGTGCTCGGCAGCGTCGCGGAGCGCTTTTTGCGGATTGCGCAGTGTCCCGTTCTGATGATCTCCTCGCACGGCGTTCCCGAAGTTGCCACCGGCACCACCGGCGCAGCCGAACACGAAAAGGCGTCGACCTGATCTGCTGGTTCCTGATCGTTCATATGGATCACAGCGCCTGTGGCAATGCTCGTGTCGAGTTTGAACTCGATTTGGTGCAATGGAATGGCGTTCATGCAGGACTCGGGCCGGCGGTCACACCGCGAGGCATTCGCTTCGATCTCCCCACGGCGATAGCGGCACTCCAATCATCAGACGCGCAACGAGCGCAGATCGAGGGCTGGCGGAAATGATCGGGCAACGCCGGCAACGGGGATGACGCACCGGGTTCCGTCACAACCAGGACGGGCTTGCCCACGTCCTGGCGCCGCAGGATGAGCCGGCAAGCACTTGCACGGAATCGCGCCTGGCTATCCCGTTAGCGGATTGCCAGCACCGCGGCTCCCGTCAGCTTTCCCTCGCGCAGATCGGCAAGCGCCCGGTTAGCCTCGCCGAGCGGATAACGCGTCGTTTCGATGTCGAGTGGAATCCTGGCGGCCAGACGCATGAACGCAAGCCCGTCTTCGCGCGTGAGATTGGCCACCGACACCACGCGACGCTCGCCCCATAGAAAGTCATACGGAAAAGACGGGATGTCGCTCATGTGAATACCGCCGCACACCACAATGCCGCCTTTCACCACCGCCTTCAGGGCGATCGGCACAAGTGCACCAACGGGCGCGAACAGCAGCGCTGCGTCGAGTTCGTCCGGCGCCACTTCGTTACTGCTGCCCGCCCACGTCGCGCCGAGCCGCAGCGCGAGCTGTTGAGCCGCCAGATCGCCGTCACGCGTGAATGCATAAACCGTGCGCCCCTGATGACGCGCGACCTGGGCGACGATATGCGCGGCCGCCCCAAAACCGTAGATACCGACCCGCTGCGCGTCGCCTGCCATGGCCAACGTGCGATAGCCGATGAGACCCGCGCACAGCAGTGGCGCCGCTTCCACGTCTGAATATTGTTCAGGCAGATGAAAGCAGTAACGGCTGTCGGCGACCGTGCGCTCGGCATAACCGCCGTCGATCGTATACCCGGTAAAACCAGGCTCGTCGCACAGATTCTCGCGGCCGGAGAGACAGTAACGGCAGTGACCACACGTACGGCCGACCCATGGCACGCCGACCCGTTCCCCCACACTAAAACCGCTGACTCCCGCCCCCACTTCCGCAACGGTGCCGACGATTTCATGGCCCGGGATCACCGGGCGCTTTGGATGGGGCAGCTCGTGGTCAATCAGGTGCAGGTCGGTACGGCAAATGCCACATGCGTGGACGTCGATCAGCAACTGGTCCGCAGCCGGCACGGGATCTGGAACCTGCAGGTCGCGCAGGGCGCTCCCGGTATCGTCGAATACCATTGCCCGCATCTCACACCGCCCTTGCTTGATGGTTGCCGTTGGCACGGTCGCGGGAGGCGCTCTGTCTCACCTTGTCGGATACGCGCTTGATCGCAATCACCTGAATATAGTCGTGGACACGCGCACCGGCCGACAGACGACTGATTTCATCGCCGACCATGCGGGCCAGATCGCCTTCGCTAATCATGCCGATGACCTGCCCTCCCGTGTCAACCACAGGCATGCCACTGATGTGATTATCCGCAAGCAGTTTTGCCGCCGCCCGCACAGTCATTTCAGGTGCTGCAACCACGACCGCCGGGGTCATTACGTCGATGGCACGCATAAGTCTCTCCTTAAGGAAATATCGTGGACGTCACTGCACTTCGCCGACTACCCCGCGAAAACTCATCTCAGCACGCCTGATCTGGTCCGCGCATATTCCGTAAGTCCATGCCGGGTCCCCATCACTCGCGTACATGCCGCGGCACATGCCCTTTAGCCGGACTGTCGTCGTGCCGCTCTCATCGGTGGTCCGCTCGGCCCAGAAATAGGCAACGCCCGATTCGTGAGGCGTTTCGGTCTCAATCACCGAATCATTGAGGCGGCTGATCGCCGTTCTCGAGCAAAGCTGCACATAAAGCCGCGTGCGGTTCCATATCTCATCGCACGCCGCGCGGGAACTACAGGTCACCCACGCCTGTTCTCGCGCCGCCTCAAGCTGCGTTTCGGTATGCCGGAACGCAATCATCTGGTTTGCCGTGGTGCAGGCCGCAAGACTGACCGTCATCGACAGGAACAGGGCCTTGGCCAAAACAACCGGCAGGCGCATGCATTTCATATCAGCTCGCTCAGCGCACAAAATGGTTGGATCGAGTCTCGCGCTGACAGTCGCCGGCGCAGCAAGGACTCCCGAGAAGACAGGCGGACAGATAGCAAAACCCGGCTGCGGCATCGCAGAATAATTCTGCTCTTTGATAGCTTGTCAGCGGACCATATGACCGATTAAAGTGCCGCCGCTCGCGTATATCGTGGAAGCTAGTCTACGTGCAGGTTCGTCGCCATAATTGACCAAGGTCAACCGCGTCGCGTGTCAATGGCATCAGTTGGTAGTTAGCGCGGATGGGCCACCTTCTTGAGCTGGCTCGAAAGCACAAATAGCGCCTCTCGCGAAGATGTCACCTATCGACCGTGGCAGGCGACGGAGTTCAACCGGCTCGCGCAGATAAGAAGCTGCCGCGCGCGAGCAGCCGCGCGTGACTCGATTGACTCAGATCAATCACGGCGGCCATCGGAAAGCTACAGTCCTCTACGAAAGCGCTTGCTGCTGCGCACAATCCGGAACGGGGCGCCACACCAGAGTGCGTCAAAACCGTGCACTGAAACACTTCGCCGTCGGCGCCCTCTGTGCCGTGGAGGTTGTCGCACAGGACGTGCGTTCTACGCCGGAAGGGACGCCGCGCCGACACAGCCGTTTCATCGTAAGCCAAGCGCCGTAGAACCTGAGGAACCTGAAATGGACACCCGCGCCAAGCCGGCCACCGCTGAAAACCCCACGTTTTTTTATAGGCCCGCGGTATCCACCGCCACCGAATCCTTTCGTGCGCTCGATCATGCGAAAGAAGCCATGATCGCGCGCATGACCGGGGGCCTGTCGCCCGCGTCGCTACGAGCAGCGCTTGCCGACTGGCTCATTCATCTCGCGGCGGCGCCTGGCAAGCAACTGGAACTTGCGTCGCTCTGCGCCCAGAACGCGCAGCGCATCACTGAATACATGGTTCGGACCGCGCTCGGTTGCTACGCGCTGCCGTTGGCAGAACCGTCTGCAGGCGATAGCCGGTTTGTGGCCGAATCATGGCAAACCGAACCTTACCGGTTCTGGCAACAGATCTTTTTGTTGACCGAACAATGGTGGAATGTCGCAACCCGTGACGTGCCGGGCACCACTCACCATCATGAGGACGTGGTGTCGTTCAGCGCCCGCCAGTTGCTCGATATGGTGGCGCCGACGAATTTCCCG
The DNA here is from genome assembly GCF_905220705.1 of Paraburkholderia domus. GTDB lineage: Bacteria > Pseudomonadota > Gammaproteobacteria > Burkholderiales > Burkholderiaceae > Paraburkholderia > Paraburkholderia domus. The sequence goes on along the minus strand of NZ_CAJNAT010000009.1, from coordinate 103,556 downwards.
TTCACCAATCCAGAGGTCTCGCAGCACGCAGCTTCGACGCTCGGCCTAAGCCTCATCGACGGCGTGCGCAACGCGCTCGAAGACGCGGCCCGGCAGGCGGGCGGCCAACCGCCGGCGGGACTCGATCAGTTCAAGGTCGGGGTCAATCTCGCCGCCACGCCCGGCAAGGTCGTGTTTCGCAATCACCTGATCGAACTCATTCAATACAGCCCCACGACCAGCAAGGTGCTGGCCGAGCCGGTCCTGATCGTGCCAGCGTGGATCATGAAGTACTACATCCTGGATCTCTCGCCGCATAACTCGCTGATTCGCTATCTGGTCGAACTGGGACACACCGTGTTCTGCATCTCATGGCGAAACGTGGATGCCGACGACCGCGAACTCCGCCTCGATGATTACCGGCAACTCGGCGTGATGGAGGCGCTCGACGCCGTCTCGAGCATCGTCCCGGACTGCAAGATTCACGCGACCGGCTATTGCCTCGGCGGCACCTTGCTGTCCATCGCAGCGGCAGCGATGGCGGGTTCCGGTGATGACCGGCTGGCTTCGGTCACGTTATTTGCCGCACAAACAGATTTTACCGAGCCAGGCGAACTGCAGCTTTTCATCGACGACAGCGAAGTGTATTTCCTCGAAAGCATGATGTGGTCGCAGGGCTATCTTTCCCCCGATCAGATGTCGGGGGCATTCCAGCTACTGCAGTCGAACGACCTCATCTGGTCGCGTATCGTCCACGACTATTTGCTGGGCGAACGCGCGCCGATGATCGACCTGATGGCGTGGAACGCCGATGCCACGCGCATGCCGTACCGGATGCATTCCGAGTACCTGCGCCGCCTCTTCCTGAACAACGATCTGGCGTGCGGCCGGTATGAGGTCGACGGCCGTCCGGTATCGATCCGCAACATTCGCGTGCCGCTGTTCGTGGTTTCGACGGAACGCGATCATATTGCGCCGTGGCATTCGGTCTACAAGATCCACAACCTGTCGGATACCGAGATCACGTTCGTTCTCGCCAATGGCGGACACAATGCCGGGATCGTCAGCGAGCCTGGGCACGCGCTTCGCCATTTCCGGACCTATCGGACGGCGGCGGACGATCTGTGCGTGAGCCCTGACGAATGGCTCGCTGCGAGTACATCGCAGCAAGGCTCATGGTGGCCCGCGTGGACAGACTGGCTCAAGGCTCATTCAAGCCCGCAGCGCGTCGCACCGCCCGTTGCCGCGTCCGATGCGCACGGGGGGCCACTCGGCGATGCGCCCGGCACCTATGTCTTTCAGCACTGAGGGGCTCACAATGGACGACATCCTGTTGCGCAATCGAACCTTCGACCAGCTTGAAATCGGCGAATCCGCTTCGCTCGTCAGGCTCGCCGAGCAAAACGACATCGACCTGTTTGCCGCCATGTCAGGCGATGTCAATCCAGCCCGTACCGACGCCGTCTTTGCATCGGGCGATCTGTTCGGGCACGTGGTCGTGCAGGGGATGTGGACCGCCAGCCTCATTTCGGCCGTGCTCGGCACGAAACTGCCAGGTCCCGGCACCATCTACCTCGACCAGAATCTGCAGTTCCAGCGTCCGGTCGTGCCCGGCGATATCATCACCACCACGGTTACCGTGAAGGAGAAACGCGTCGAGAAGCACATCGTCCTGCTCGATACACGTTGCACCAACCAGAAGGGCCAGGTGGTGCTGCTCGGCACCGCCACCGTGGTCGCACCCGATACGCCGGTCATCTGGCCGCGCACGGTCCGTCCGGATATCGCGGTGCGTCGTCACGACCGGTATGAGGCATTCATTCGCAACGCCCGATCCAGTCCCGCGCTACGCACGGCGATTGTGCATCCGTGTTCGGTGGATGCGATCAGGGCAGCCATCGAGGCCCGTGACGAAGGCCTGCTCGACCCGCTGCTGGTCGGGCCCGAGGCGAAGATCCGCGCCGCCGCTGAGGCCGCCCAGGTCAGCCTCGACGGCGTCACGATCGAAGCCGTCGAGCACAGCCATGCAGCTGCCGCCCGCGCGGTCGAACTGGGCGCCGCCGGCAAGGTCGACGCGTTGATGAAGGGCAGCCTGCACACTGACGAACTGCTTTCCGCCGTGGTTGCATCCTCGTCGAACCTGCGAACCGGGCGAAGGATCAGCCACGCGTATGCGATGGACGTGCCGGCGTATTCGAAGCCGCTGATCGTCACCGATGCGGCCATCAACATTGCACCGTCGCTGGAACAGAAACGCGATATCTGCCAGAACGCGATCGATCTTTTGCATGTGCTGGGCGTTGAAGTGCCGCGCGTCGCCGTGCTGGCGGCCGAAGAAACGGTCAACCCCAGAATGCCGACCACGCTCGACGCCGCCGCGCTCACCGTGATGGCCGCGCGCGGCCAAATCACCGGTGCCCTGGTCGACGGGCCGCTCGCCTTCGACAATGCAATCAGTCTGGCCGCAGCACAAGTCAAGGGCATCAACTCGCCCGTCGCCGGTCAGGCTGACATCCTGCTCGTACCCGATCTGGAAGCAGGCAACATGCTGGCCAAACAATTGATGTACTTCGCCGGCGCCGACGGCGCTGGCATTGTGCTTGGCGCGCGTATTCCGATCATCCTGACCAGCCGCGCCGACACCCTGCGAGGGCGCCTGGCCTCTGCTGCCCTCGCCAAGCTGGTGGCGGCACATAACCGACGAGGGCTTGTCCGATCATGAGCACCCCGCTGCTGCTTACGTTCAACCCAGGCTCGTCGAGGTTGGGCTTTTGCAATCGCCGGTGATCGGGAACGCTATCCCCTGAAGATATCGAACGGCTCGATCGTGAGCACCTTGCGCACGCCGATATAGCTGGAGATCCCGGCAATCAGCACAACCATGCCGAACGCCAGCGCAAGATTCCAGAACGTCGTAATCGCCGCGTAGTTGGGCACCGAGACCTTGGCTAGCGAAATCACCACGGTGACCAGACCGACGCCCAGACCATACCCCGTGAGCGCCGTGAAGGTCGCCATGAACAGGATCATGTACACCAGTTCACGCCCCTTCGCGCCGATGGCCTTGAGCGCACCGAACTTGTCGAGATTCTCCAGAATGAACGTGTAAAACGTCTGGCCCGAGATCGACAGCCCGACGATAAAGCTGATCACCGTCATCAACAGGATGTTGGTGCCGATACCCGTCTGATACGTGTAGTAGTTCGCAATGCGCTGATTGAACTCATTTTTGGTCAGCGCAAGGTAACCGAGTTTGGCCACCTGCTGCTTGATGCCGGCAATCGCGGCGCCATTCTTCGCCTGCACCAGGATATAGGAGATCGTGAAGCGCGTTCCCGGAACGTACTGGATTGCGCGATTGTAGGTCGTGTAAAGCGTCGGCACGCCGTTCAGTCCATTCGTGGCGACTCTCGCAACGCCCACAATCACCCCACGGCGGTCGTTGAGCTCGAATGCCGTGCCGATCTTCGGGTTCTCCAGTTTCGAGAACTCCGAGTCCTTTACCACCATGAATGCATCGTCGGCATAGATATCCAGAATGTTGCCCTGCTGGATTTCCGGGCGGCCGAACAGGCTGGCGTCGTCCAGCCCGACAACATTGACCGCCTGATACTTGCCGTCCGCGAGCCTGACCTGCGCGCCGCCGATATAGAGCGGCACCGCATAGGCCACGCCGTTCATGCTAAGCGTCGCGTCCAGCAGGTAGTCGGGCAACGGAATCGGGCTCGTCGGCGTGTTGACGGCCGGATCCATGATCCACATCGACGCACCAATATTGGTCACCGTCGAATAGGCGCGGTTCAGGATGCCGGCGAACATCGCGGTCATCTGCATCATCAGGAATACCGCGAACGTGATGCCAATCAGCAACGCGGAGAACTTCGCCCGGTCGTTGACCAGCAACTTGAAGCCGATCCGCATGATGCCACTGTACTTCATGATCACTGACCTCCGCTCGCCTGCTCCTGCCCGTTCCACCATCCGCCGCCGAGTGCGACGAACAAGGCGACCGTGTCCTGATGGCGCTGCGCGACGGCCTCGAGATAGGCAATGGTCGCCTGGTGGAGTTGCACGTCGGCGACCAGGACGTCCAGGTAGCCAACCGTTCCTGCGCGGTAACTGGCCTGCAACAGGGACAACGCCCCTACCGCGTCGCGCTGCGCTTCCGCTTGCGCCTCCAGGGCCTGCGCGTCGTATTCCAGCGCCTTCAGCGCATCGGCGACCTGCGCGAAAGCAGCCAGCACGGTCTGCCGATAATTGGCTTGCGACTGCTGGTACGCGTCGATTGCCGCCTTGCGGCCATACCACAGGCTGCCACCCTGAAATAGCGGAATCGTGATCGACGGACCGATGCTCCAGAACCTGAAGCTGTCCGTCGAGAGATTGCCGAAGCTGGTTCCGCCCGCACCGTAAGTCCCATTCAGGCTGATGCTCGGGAACATCGCGGCGGTCGCTACGCCAATGTTTGCACTGGCCACATGCAACTGCGCCTCTGCAGACAGAATGTCCGGGCGCTGCCGAACCAGTTCGGAAGGTAAGCTCACGGGAAGGTCTTTGGGCAGCGAGAGCGAGCTTAACTCGATTTCCGGCAGGTTCGCTTCGGACGGAAACGCGCCTTCCAGCGTCGCAAGCAGATGGTCTGCCTCGCTGATCTTCTGCCTTAGGGGGGCAAGGGATGCTTGGTTAGCGGCGATCAGACTGCGCACGCTCAGCACGCTCGCATACGCAGACGTGCCGGCGCGCACCTGGGCTTCGGTAATCTCGAGTTGCTGTTTCTCGAGACCGATCAATTGCTCCGTCGCGCGAATCTCCGCGGCATAGGCCGCCTGGGCGATAGTGGTGTTCACCACGTTGGCCGACAAGGTGAGGTAGGCAGCCTTGGTCAGGTAGCGCTGGTAGTCGGCCTGAGCCTGCAATCCTTCCACTGTGCGGCGCTTGCCGCCAAATACATCGAGCGCGTAACTGATGGTGCCGCTCGCTGTAATCAGATTAAAGATCGTGCCCTGCCCCGCCGAGCCGGCCGCTTGCGGCGCAGTGCGCTCGCGCACGCCGTCCACCTGGGCGCCAATCTGTGGGAAAAACACCCCGTAGCCGGCACGCAGGCTGTCCTGGCTCTCGCGCAAGCTCGCCTCGGAGGCCTCGAGCGTCGGGTTGTGGGCGAGCGCCTCGTCCACGCTCGCGTCGAGTTGCGCTGATCCGAACAGCCGCCACCAGTCGAACGGCACTGCGGCGCCCGGCGTGAAACGCTGTGTCTCGCTATCTGCGGTGACTGTCACCTTAGCCAGCGGTTCATGGGTGTAGGCGAGCACGGTGGGCGGCGCCGGGTGGTTGAAATCGGGCCCTACCGCGCAGGCGCCAAGCACGACCGCGGCCATCATGCCCGGCAACACGGCCGGCATAACCCCGCGCAATGCGGAGCGCCGCAAGATGCGCGACTCGAGCGCGTTGCCGCATGTCTGGATGAGAGAAGACATTATTTGGGCCCGATAAAGACGTCAACCAGCAGGCCCGGATAAACCATCGGAAGGTCTTTCTTCCTGAAGCGGAAAATTACCGGCAACACGCGCAGATCGACCTTTTCCTGGCGTTGATTGGATAGCTCGATCTTGGGCGAGACATAGGGCTGCACACGCACGAACTCCAGCGGCACCTTGACGTCGGTGCCGCGCACCGAGAGTTGCGCCTGAATGTGCCCAGGAGCCGGCAGCCGCGAGACGAGAATCTCGTCGATGTAGCAACGCACCGACAGATAGTCCTGCGACGCGCCCATGACGATCAGCGGATCGAATCCCTGTGTGTAGGCGTCGTACACGCCCTGCGACGACACATAGCTGCCGGGCGTTCCGTTGAGGGCCAACACGATCCCATCGGCTTGGGCCTTGACGGTATATTTTTGCAGCAGTGCGCTAGCGGCCTTGTAGGACTGGGTGAGCGCCTCATACTGCTTCTGTGCGTTGCTGATGTCGTAACTCCACGCTCCGGCCCGCGTCAGCTCGTACTGCCGCCGCGCGACTTCCAGCGTGGTCTGCGCCTGGGCAACCGCGTCTTGCGCGGTATCCACCACGTCCTTGCTGATCGAACGGTTGTCGATCTGGTAAGAGGCAAGGCGCTTGTCATACTGATCGCGCGCGGCTTTGAGGTTCGACTGCGCCTGATCGACCTGCGCCTTCGTCACCGCCAATGTTTCCTTGCGCGGTTGTGCCTGGAGTTCCTGCAAGGCAACCCACGCCGCCTCGGACTGCGCGCGCAACTGCTCGGTGGTGGCGACCTGCACGGAGTCGTCGATCTTCAGCAAGGGCGTTCCCGCCGTGACCTGTTGGCCCTCATGCACCAGTACCTGCGTGATTGGGCCCGACACTTCCGGATAGATATTGACGTTCTGACCACCTACCTGTTCGCTTTCGACAATGCCATCCGCGTAGATCGCCGTCGCATACGGATTACTCACCGGCGTGAACACGGGCGGTTCAGCTTTGCGTTGCATGCCGAAAACAAAGGCGCCGGCCAGCCCCGCCAGAATGCCGAGGATCGAGAGCGCAAAAATGATCCTGGTTCTCATTCTGTGCCCTTGTCGAGACCGGTGATGCGCCCGTCTTCCATATGAATGATCCGGTCAGCGTATTCGTTGATGCGTGCATCGTGCGTCACGATAACGATGCAACGATTCTGATCGAGGATCTTCTCCTTGACGAAGGCAATGATCATCCTTCCTGTGTCGCCGTCGAGCGAAGCGGTGGGTTCGTCGAGAATCAGGATCTGCGGGCCGCCCACGATCGCGCGGGCAATCGCCACGCGCTGCTGCTCGCCCCCGGAGAGCTTGACCGGCAATATCTCGCCGCGGTTTTTCAGACCCACGACTTCGAGGTATTTCCCCGCGGCCGTGATGGACTCTTTCCAGTCGCGATGTTTCAGGATCAGCGGGATCGCGACATTTTCGGCGCTAGTCAGTCGTGGAAACAGATGGTAGTCCTGGAAGACAAAGCCGATGGTATTCAGACGAAAATCCGCCAACTGGTCGTCGTTCAATGTCCAGATGTCGTCGCCGTTGACACTCACCGTGCCCGCATTGGGGCGCAGGATGCCGGAGATCATACTGAGCAAGGTGGTCTTGCCGCTTCCCGACGGTCCGACGATAAATAAGATCTCGCCGAAGTGCGCGACAAAGTCGACGCTGTTGACGGCCGTCGTCCGCGTGCTGCCGTCGCCGAACCATTTGGTCAGGCCGGTCGCCACGATGGCTTCGTGTTTCGCCTGCTCATTCATCTCGGGAACCCATGGCCGCTGCCCACGCCGGATCAGACCTCTGATCCGGCGCTGTCTTTTTCGAGCCAAGGGGCAGCGTTTTGCGTTGCGTACATGAGTAACCATCGTGTCCGAAAACGAACCCACGCCATTGATTTGCATCAACGGCGTGTCGTCTATGACCAGACCACGGATTTCCGACGTGCCTTGCTCCTCGATGGGTACGCACAGACGCTGGCGACGTGCATGTCGGCATGCGTCGGCGGCGACGACCGTCGGCATAGGACCCTGGTCAAACCACACACTCGCGCGGGGCGTCGGAGTAGCGTTTGATCTGCGTCAACTGCGCCATCGCTATCGTTCCTAGACTCAGGCTCACGTATCCACGCGTCACCTTCTCTTCCTGGAGCGACTGCCATGAGCTACAAAACCATCGTTGTCCATTTGGACACCAGCCCGAACGCCCATCCGCGGCTCGAAATCGCGCTGCGCCTCGCCAAACAGTTCGGCGCCCATCTGACCGGCGCGTTCGCCCTCTTTAGCCCGGACCCGCGCTCGCTCTATGTGATGGCCGGGACTGCGGAGTACTACAAGCAGCATGAAGCGATGCGTGCGGAGCGCCGCGCGGCGCTGGAACGGCTGTTTCACGCCGAACTCCGGCGCGCGGGGGTTCCTGGCGAATGGGTCGCCGTCGACGAACCCGCCAGTCTCGCCATCCCGCGCGCGGGCCGCTGCGCCGACCTGATCGTGGCCGGCCAGGACAATCCGGCTGATCCGGAATCGTATATCGGCGACTTTTTCCCGGAAAACCTGATTCTGTCTTGTGGACGCCCAGTGTTACTGGTGCCGTATGCGAGTAATGAAAGGTCGACAGGCGAACGGGTTCTGGTTGCGTGGGATGGCAGCCGCGCCGCCACCCGTGCCGTGCACGACGCGCTGCCGTTCATGCGCACGGCGAAAAAGACCACGATCCTTACCGTCAATGGCGAGCACGACGGCGAGCGCGCCCGGATTCCCGGCGCGGACATCGCCACCGTGCTTGCCCGGCATGGCGTGCGCGCCGAAATCGCCGACATCGAAACCGGACCGGGCGGCTCGGTCGGCGAGGTGCTGCTCTCGCAGGTGGCCGACGGCGGCGTCGATCTGCTGGTGATGGGCGGCTACGGCCATGCCCGCTGGCGCGAACTGGTAATGGGCGGCGCCACGCGCACGATTCTGCGCTCGATGACCGTGCCAGTGCTGATGTCGCATTGAGAGCGGCGCCTTATCTTCTCATTCTGTTCTGCGCATCGCCACTTGCCCGGCATTGCTGATCTCCGCGCATTGCACATCGTCCGCCGCAGACACCACTCAGGCGGCGCGCCGCCCGGGATGACCTTGATGTGCATCAAGGTGCCCAGCGACTCGCGGTGCGAGATTGGCTGTGCGAGATTGGCTGTGCGAGATTGGCTGTGCGAATGACGGTGCAGACGGGAGGCCGCCAAGCTCGCGATCTCAGGAGGATTAATCATGCGAAACTACGTCGCCAGCGACGCTCGAGAAAAAGAAGCACGGCGTGGGTTGGACAGCAGCGACCTCGGCCTTCGGCAGTATATGCTGCGCGTCTATAACTACATGGCCGGGGACCTGGCACTCACGGGTGTGATTGCCTACGTCGCAGCGATGAGTGGCTTTTATGTGTCAGTGGCTGCAACGCCCCTTTTCTGGGTTGTGCTGCTCGCACCGCTGGGGCTGGTCATGTTCCTGAGTTTCCGCATCGAAAGCATTAGCCTTGGCGCAGCACAGATTCGACTTTCTCAACATCTTCCTGATGCTGATGCGACTCCTCGGCAACCGCCGCCGCTAGGCGAACGGTTGAGGTTGAGATTGTGAAAGCAGAACAACACGTCACTATCGATCTTGCTCACGTAATGGCGACCCAACTCGAATCAGCACAATCGTCGGATCTCTCCTCCGTTCGCACGCTCCCGGCGCTTTTTGCCTGGCGCGTAGCCCGAACCCCGCAGTCCGAGGCATATCGGCAATACGATGAAGCGACCGCGCAGTGGGCCAGCTTCACGTGGCACGACGCGGGTGAGCGCGTCGCGCGCCTTGTGACATCACTCTCACGCCTGGCATTACCACGTGGTGCGCGGATCGCCATTCTGCTACCCAACGGACTGCATGCCGTTTGCTTCGACCAGGCGGCGCTCGCGCTTGCGTGTGTCCCCGTGCCCATGCATGCGCTCGACAATCCCGCCAGCATCGCTTACATCTTGAGCGACAGCAATGCGTCGCTGTTGGTGGCGGCTTCGGATACTCAATGGCAGGCCATTGCCAGCACGGGTGTTTCTCTACCATCTTTGCTACAAGTGGTGGTGCTCAAGAAGGAACTGCCGGACACGGCGATGACCGGTAACTTGCCCGTGCTGACCATGAAAGAGTGGCTTTCCAGCGCCACCTCCACAGTACCAGGTCAAGACGTTCAGCAAGCCGCTCCGGATGAGCTTGCCGCATTGGTTTATACGTCTGGCACGACAGGCAAGCCAAAGGGTGTGATGCTCACTCATGAAAACGTCGTGTCCAACGTCAAGGCCGCGTTGCAACGGATTGTTCCCAGGGAGAGCGACGTTTTCCTGTCATTCCTGCCTTTGTCACATACATTCGAACGAACAGCCGGGTACTACCTTCCGATCGCAGCAGGGTGCTGTGTCGCGTTTGCACGCTCCGTCAAGCAACTATCGGAGGATCTCAAGACCGTAAAGCCAACAATTCTGATCTCGGTGCCGCGAATTTATGAACGTGTGTTCGCCGGTGTCGAAGCCTCGTTGGCGAAATCGGCAGTGAAGTCCTGGCTATTTGACGCCGCACAAGCCGTTGGCTGGCGTCGATTCGTTCGCACGCAGGGATTAGCGGATGGAAGCCCCACGCAGGCAATCCTGGATGCGTGCACCTGGCCTTTGTTGAACGCGTTGGTCGCGCAGACACTGCAGAGCCAATTTGGCGGGCGGCTACGCGTGGCTGTGGCTGGCGGGGCGCCGTTGCCGCAACAGATTGCGCGCTGCTTCCTCGGCCTGGGCGTACCCATCATCCAAGGATACGGGATGACCGAGACGTCCCCCGTTGTGGCGGTCAACACGCTCCAGGACAACGATCCTGCGACGGTAGGTCGCCCACTCCCGGGTATAGAAGTGCGCATAGGCGAAAACAAGGAACTGCAGGTTCGCGGCCCAAACGTCATGCGCGGTTATTGGAAGCGTGATGACGATACCGCCAAAGCATTTATCGACGGCTGGTTGCGCACCGGCGATCAGGCCGCGATTGAAGCGGGTCGTATCCGCATCCTGGGTCGCCTCAAGGAAATCATCGTAACGTCGACTGGCGAGAAAATTGCACCCGTCGATCTGGAGCTGGCCATCATGGCTGACAGCTCATTCGAGCAAGCATACGCGTTTGGCGACAACCGCCAGTTCATCAGCTGCGCCGTTGTACTCGCCAACGGCTATTGGAGCCAATTGACCGCGACTTTGGGACTTGATCGACTGGATCCCGCCAGCTTGAATTCACCCGCTGCGCGAGAAGCCGTCTCTATGCTCATCCAGGAACTGACACGCAACTTCCCCTATTACGCTCAGCCGCGTGCAGTCATCCTGTCGATTGAACCATGGACGATCGAGAATACATTGTTGACCCCGACCTTAAAGCTCAAACGACACAATTTGGCCGCGCATTTTGCCAAAGAAATCGAACAGATCTATCAGCATTAAGTATACCTATCCGGTACTTCGACTGGGGCCACGGCGAGTGAGTCACCTGCTACCTGCTCCCATATTGACTGGACCGCGCCAACCCAAAATGTCACTTTCCTGCCGGTAATCATTCGGCAGGCGCAATTGCGCAGAAGCGCTCACACGCCGTGAGCGCGCGTCATGCGCGCACGCAATGCATCGATCTCGTCGAGCAGATCAAGTGCGAGCGCGACGCCTGGAGGGTTGATCCGGAGGTCGCGTGCGAGCCGCCGCGCGGTACGCACACGACGCAGCGACGCGCCGCTGAAGCGCCATTCCTGCGGCCCCGCTCCTTTTGGCTCAAATACGCCTTCCGACACCCAAAGCGTCAATTCTTCTTCCGATGCACCGCTTACCCGGCTCAATTCGATGAGCGTGAACTCCACATCCTCACCGACAACCTGTCCTTGCAAATAGGTTGACGTAGTAAATTCTTTCACGATGGTCACCCATAAAAGTGCGCGCGGGGATCGAAGTTGAATGCCTGTCGCATCGCGTCGTAAGCCGCCTTCGCACTATCGTTGTCGGCCGGCGGTAGTACGATGTTCAAGATCACATACAGATCGCCTGGCGGGTTTGCTGGAATCCCTTTGCCTTTGAGCCGTAAGCGCCTGCTATCGCCCGAACCCGGCGGTACCGTCATTTCGACGGAACCGTCAGGTGTCGGGACCGCAATGTGCGCTCCTAACGCCGCTTCCCACGGGGTAACAGGTAACTCGAGTGAAACATCGCACCCGTTCACGCGAAAGCGCGGGTGTTCCCGAAAGCCAATTTCCAGGTAGAGATCGCCGGCGGTTCCGGGTGTCGCGCCTGGCGCTCCCTGACCGCTCAGACGAAGATGCTGCCCGGCGCGTATGCCCTTTGGAATCGAAACATCCAGCGTACGCGATTCAAGTGTGACATGGCCTTGTGTATCGATCATCGGCACTTGCAGCGAAATCGACCGTTTGGCCCCGCGATAGGCATCTTCCAGATCGATAAGCACCTTCGCGTGGTGATCCTCTCCTTGCGCGTTGAAGGCGTGCCGTCGCGAACGCGCTTCACGTGCTCCGCCAAATATCGACTCGAACAAATCATGGAAGTCGGCTTGCGAGCCGGCCTCGTTGCCGGCTCCGCTAAATTCGAAGCCCTCGTCCCAGTTCGGTGGGGGTTGAAAATCCTGGCCGTTTCGCCATTCGCTGCCCATACGGTCGTAGGCCGCACGCTTCTCCGGATCCTTGAGCACGTCATAGGCCTCGCCCAGTTCCTTGAAACGGTCTTCCGCATCAGTATGTTTGCTAATGTCCGGGTGGTATTTGCGCGCGAGCTTGCGATACGAACGTTTGACATCCTCTTGAGACGCGCCGCGCTCAAGGCCCAGAATCTCGTAATAGTCTTTGTATTTCATCTGAAAGCAGACCCATGAGGAGCAGGGACTCGCGTCTGCTGTAAGTCAGTGCCGCCGCTTCGGACCAGTATCACCGGGCACGTCGCCATGCGCAGGAACTGCTCCGCGACGCTGCCAAGCACCGCCCTGCCGATGCCGTGCCTGCCGTGCGTGCCCATCACGACAAGCTCGGCACCGCGGCGTTGTACGAACCGATGCAGGCAACTCGGGATATCGTCCGCCGAGCTCAGCGTTTCGTCGATTTCGGTATCGCCCGCCACCCCACGTTCGGCCATAGCCTTGCGCACAGCTTCCAGGGTAATCCGCCCATCCTCACGGAGCACTTTGCGGAGCGCCTCCGGGTCGTAATAACCGGCATACGGTGAAACGCACCATGGATTGACGATATAGACGGCATGAAGCCACCCGTTAGCAAGCGCAGCAATGTAGAGCGCTTCGTCCAACGCGCGCTTCGATGCGTCACTTCCGTCCACGGCCAATACGATCTTGCGATACATGATCTTATGCCCTGAGAATCGCGCGTCCCGATCACGAGACTGGCGCATCGAGACAATTCGCGCTTGACCTTTTATATTCCCGGCATCACCGGGTAAGGTTCGGTATGGTCTTCCACCCGCTTCACTCCAGGAATGCTTTCTGCCGCAACGCGAACGGCTTCGACTGCCTCCATCGAGTGAAAAGTGCCCCACAGGTGCACAACACCTTCGTTCACGACAATGTTGCGTCCGGCGAAGGCCCATTTATGGCCGGCCAGTTCCCCCATTAGCGTCGCACGGATATCCGCATCCGAGAGGACTGCGTCCGCCAACGGCTCATCGGGAATGCTGGCCAATGCCTGAACAAGATTGGCACGGCTCACGATACCGACAACCTGACCCGCCCTTATCACGGGAACCCGCTTGATACGCCGTTTTTCCAGAATGCCGGCCACTTCGCTCAGCGGCGTGTCTTCGCTCACAGAAACGACTTTGACAGTCATCACGTCCCGAACTTTCGGTGCATGCGTCTTGATGTAGTCTCTGGCGTCATCAGTCGACGAAAAAAACTCAAGCCACGACGAACGCTGGTGTGCGTCGGTGCCGACTTCTACCCGGCGCAGCAGATCGCCTTCGCTGATCATGCCTGCGACGTGCCCTTGGGCATCTACAACGGGCGCGCCGCTGATTCCTTTATCGACAAAAATCTTCGCAACTTCGCGCACGGTCATGTCGGGCATGACGGATATCACGTTGCTGGTCATTACATCGGATGCACGCATGGCTAGTCTCCTGAACTGTCTCATTCCCGGTTACCCCTACGAACCCAGATCATCGCCACGGCGCCACCTGGCAATGCAATCACCGGCCAGATTGCACAAACGCGTCGACACCACACGCACCACGCGTTTCGTGGGTGCCAGGCGCAGCGACGTGATAATCGACCAGCGATTTGGCTTCGTGTCTATTCAGGTTATGCGCGGAAGAGGTCCTGCCATTTGACATGGATCATTTCACGCGCCTGGCACGCGCCTTTCACCCGCCTAAACCGATAGCGTCTTCGACAACTTGAGCTGCACCCAGACCATGCCTTCGCGCAACCCGGCGAGCACCGCGTCACGCTCGGTCGGGAAAATGCCGCCGTGTTTGAACTCGTGGTTGAAGACGCCACCCGGTGCATTGTGGCTAAGCTGGATCGTGCAGCCGAAGCCGCCAGTCGTCTGATGCGTGAGCGCCGACACCGACCAATCGCTGTCGCAGACGTTACCCGAAAGTGCCATGAGTCACTCCTGATCTTTCGGCCGCGCGAAGCCCAAGCCGCTCCAAAGAGGCGCGCCCGGCCCCTCACGGCACGTTATTCAACTGTCAGATTGTCGATGACCGCATGCACGCCTGGCGCCGACCATGCCGCCCCGCGTGCGGCCCACCTTTCGGCAAAGGAGTCGACCTTACCCGTCAGCGTAACCGTACCTTCATGTACCTTGATAGCGATGTGTCTCGCTTCGCGCTCGGCATGGCGCTGCAGTGCCTCGCTAATCTGATTGCCGATATCCTGCGCGGCGACGGCACCGCCGATACGCATCATGTTCGACACGCCCGTCACACCGCGCATGTGCGAAACGGTCCGCGTGGCGACGTGGCTGTGATAAGCACCATCCACCTCGCCACTCAACGTCACCCAGCCCTTCTCGACCTGAACCTTGACAGCGTCTTCATACAGGCCGACGGTCCAACGCAGGATGGTGCGAACAGCGTTGGCAATGTCCTCATCGGTCCGTACATCCGTATGCAGCAGGCGGATGTCCATTTCCACCACGACCGCCTTCACGCCGGCCACCCGTTGCGCAGCCTTTTCCGCCGCGAGTTTCTCGGCGTAGCTGGTTGGGTGCCCGGACAGCGTCACCACACGGTCGCGCACTTCAACGCCGATATCCGTGATGTCAACTGCCGGATCCCACGCCAGTTCGTCCTCGACCTGCCGTTTCAATTCCGTGTCCGACTTCATTGCCTGCTCCTTGATGGCTCGCAAAAATACAGCGGCGCTTCTACGTGCAGCCGCCGATATGACGCGGCGCCGAAGCGACGCGGCCTAGGTCACCTCGATGATTACCTTCAATGCGCGCGTCTCGGCCGCGCGGCCGAACGTGTCGTAAGCGCTGGCCATATCCTCAAGTCGGAAACGGTGTGTAATGAGTTTCGCCGGATCGATGCGGCCGGCGCGAACAGTCTTGAGCAGCATCGGCGTGCTGACGGTATCGACGAGGCGCGTCGTAATCGCGATGTTGCGATCCCACAGTTTTTCGAGGTGCAGATCGGCCTTTACGCCGTGCACGCCGACATTCGCGATCACGCCACCGGGTGCGACTATCGCTTCGCACAACTCGAACGTTGCGGGTATGCCGACCGCCTCAATCGCACAATCGACTCCGGTCTGTTCGGTCAGCTTCATCACTTCGGCGGCCGGATCGGCGCGCCCGATATCGATACATGCCGTGGCGCCGAAGCGGCTCGCGACTTCAAGACGATTCGGATCGCGATCGATCATCACAATCTGTGCCGGCGAATAAAACTGAGCGGTCAGCAACGCTGCAAGGCCGATCGGTCCAGCGCCGACGATCGCCACCGTGCTGCCGGGCTGCACCTTGCCGTTCAGAACACCACATTCGAAACCGGTCGGCAGGATGTCCGACAGCATCACAAGCGCCTCTTCGTCGGCACCGGCGGGAATCGGGTACAAACTGGTCTCGGCGTGCGGAATGCGCACATATTCGGCCTGGGTTCCATCGATCTTGTTGCCGAGAATCCAGCCGCCGGTGGTGCAGTGTGAATACATGCCACGCCGGCAATAATCGCATTTTCCGCACGACGAAATGCACGAGATCAACACCCGGTCGCCGGGCTTGAACGACGACACCGCCGAGCCGACCTGCTGCACGATTCCGACCCCTTCATGGCCGAGAATGCGCCCCGGTTCGCAAGTCGGCACATCGCCTTTCAGAATGTGCAGATCGGTGCCGCAGATCGTGGTGCGCGTCATCTTGACAATCGCATCGGTAGGGGCGGCGAGTTGCGGAATGGGCCGTTCGTCCAGCGATTTCTTGTCAGGACCGTGATACACGAGCGCTTTCATGTGCTGCCTCCGTTGATCGAAACGAGCATGCTCTATGACAGACTTCAGGATGGTGGGCGCCGCGACGACTGATATGTATCAAGCGATACGCATCGTTCGAATGCAGCATTCCCAAGGTCATCGCATATGCATGCCGCCGTTGATCGCGAAATCCGCGCCTGTGACAAAACCCGCGTCGTCCGAACAGAGAAACGAAACCAGCGCCGCGATCTCGTCAGGTTGACCGAGTCGGCCGACGGGTATTTGCGGCAAGATTCTGGCATCCATGACGTCCTGGGGAATCGCGGCGGTCATTGCAGTCGCCAGATAGCCAGGCGACACCGTGTTGACCGTCACGCCATGTTTCGCGACCTCCAGCGCAAGTGACATCGTGAAGCCGTGAATGCCCGCCTTGGCTGCCGCATAGTTGGTCTGACCGAACGCGCCGCGAGCGCCGTTCACCGAACCGATGTTGACGACGCGTCCGAACCGTTGTTCGACCATCCCCTTTAGCAATGGCTTGGTCATATTGAACAGCGAATCGAGATCGGTGCGCAGAACCAGATCCCAGTCTTCCTTGTTCATCTTGGCAAAGGTCGAATCGCGCGTGATGCCGGCATTGTTGACGAGAATATCCACCGAACCAAATTCGTTCAGGACGCGCTCGGCGCAATGTGCGCACGAGTCAAAACTGGTCACGTCGGCTTCGTAGGCGTGAAAGCGGCGGCCGGCGTCGCGTTCGTGCATCAGCCAGGTGGCGACGTGATCGTTGCGCTCGGAATGCGACATGGCAACGATCATGCCGGCATCGTGCAGACGCCGACTGATGGCAGCGCCGAGCCCGCCCATTCCTCCGGTGACAAAAGCAACCCGCTTAGCCGACATGGTGTTCTCCTTGCGCCGATCCGTTGAGTTTCACAAACGGCGGCACCGCGAACGGCGCACGCCCTTCCAGCGCTCCCTTGAGCGCCCGCTCGAAATGCTGCGTCCATTCCTGTTTCGATGTAATCGCGCAGCATCGCCTGGCAACCCGCACCGAAATCCTTCCGGTCCCGCGCGCCTGGCACTGCTTCGCGAGCGGCTTTCATTGCGACGAGTTCGCGGCGGCAGTCCGTTCAATCTACGCGATGCTCCCAGAGAGCGATTGATGTGTATCAATTGTGCGGCGCTACGCGGCACATGTGGAAGGTGAACGGCCGCCACGCCCGCCTGAACAACATTCAGGCACCGGTCCACGTCTCCCTGATCAGCAACACGGAACACGTCGATTGCCGCACGAAACGTTCCGCGACACTGCCCACCACCATGCGACGTATGCCGCGCCGCCCGTGCGTGCCCATCACGACAAGGTCGGCACCGAGCCGAGCGGCGCAGCGAGCGAGGCAACTGGCAACGTCCTCGCCGATTCCTTGCGTTTCGATGATCTCGGATTCACCCTTCACGTCGAACGCCTGCATCTTTGCGCAAGCCTCATCGAGGAACCGGCGTCCTACCTGCCGCGCTGTGTCGGTCAGCAGATGCGGATCGCAGGCACCCGCGTATGTGAACGCCGCAGACTGGTCCAACACATGCACCGCCGTCAGCTTGCCACCTGTCAGTTTGGCGATCCGGATGGCCTCGTTTACCGCATACTTCGACGCTTCACTGCCGTCCACTGCCACCAGAATATTTGCGTACATGACTCCCTCCTCATGGAGTGTCGGGAAAAACAGGCACAGCGCCGCAACGGACGCAAGCTTGCCTGGCGCAGCGGTCAAACCGGGCGTCGGTCGAGTTTCCGCTCGGCGACATCGAATGCGGCCCGCACCGCTATATTGGGATCCGCGTTCAGGCAATGCTCTATCGGCACGAGCTCTCCGTTACGCATGATCAGATCAAGCCGCGCGTCGAAAACCGGACAGCGGATCTCGGCGGCGGGTGCGCTGACTCCGGCAACGCCCGACCGTTCACGAATAGCCTCGATCGCCAGGTGACAACCCGCGATAGACCTGCTGAACCGTTCGAGACGCACCAGTTGCGTAGCCGCCTCGCCCTCGATCTGCGACGTCCCGGCAAAGCCGAGATAAACGATTTGCATGCCGACACCCATCTCTGTTCTCCAAGACGTGCCGCGATATCTCAGGTGAGGCCGGCTTCTTTCTCGACTACAGGAAGATCGGCGATACATCGTTGCCGGCAGGGTCCAGCGACGCTGCTGATTCCACCACTCCTTTGCGGAACTTCAAATTCGTTCGCCGGGTGTACGTGGCCAGTCGAGCGCGCATCTCTTCGAAGTCAGGCCACCACGGTAGCAACGTACGACGGGCGGCATGATTGAATCATCGGCGCGAACGGTGTTGAACGATTGACTTGTATCAACACATATCATTCTGCCCGCGCGGCGCCGCCCATCGGCGGATCTATATGGATCAGTCGTGTGCGTCAGAAGTTGGGTCTCGCTCGGCGGAGCCGTCATCGACATGCGCTTTGGCGCCCAGGCTGCATACTTCTCTGCGCAGTGAGGCGATTTCCGCTTGCAAAGTCTTGATGTCGCGATGCATTTCACGGCGCAACAGACGCTCTTCCTGTTCGACAAAGATGGCTGCAATGCTGGCGAATACGAGCGATAGCAGACCGTAGCCCAGCAACACGACGAACGCGGCAAAGACGCGCGATGCCGGCGTAGTCGGTGCCATATCTCCGTACCCAACTGTTGCGCTGCTTTCGAATGCGAGCCAGACGCCCTCAGCGTAGGTGTGCACGCCCGGTTCGAGCCAGTAAAACCCGGCGCCCGCCGAGGCAAGCAGAGCCGCGGCCGTTGCAAGCAGCAGAAACAATCGGTTGGGCGAGAAGAATCCGCGCAGCGACACCACTATTCGCGCCGCCACCAGTCCCATGAACAGAATGCGCAGAACCCACTCGAGTGACGACCAGGGGGTGATGCCCCATGCGACGCTGGCCCCAGCTCCAACCGCGATCAGGACGTCGTAGCGGTTTCGCATGAGGAACCGCCTGGGTTTGCGGCTCAGATGCGCCATCCAGGCCAGCGAAGTGGCAAAACCGGCCACCATGCACACGTATAGCGCCCGGCCCACCTGATGAAGCATGGGCGAGTCAACGGCCAGTTCGAGGTAAAAGGCGGGAATGGCGAGCAGGCTGGCGCCAAACAGGATCCACTGCAACCAACGCCACGCGCGCACCGCCCGTGCGCCGTCATGCGGATCGATACCGTCCAGGCCGGCCACGCGAAAACCATCGTTCATTTCGCCACCGCCTCCGAGGTTACGACGCCAATC
Source organism: Paraburkholderia domus (assembly GCF_905220705.1). GTDB lineage: Bacteria > Pseudomonadota > Gammaproteobacteria > Burkholderiales > Burkholderiaceae > Paraburkholderia > Paraburkholderia domus. The sequence continues at coordinate 84,321 of NZ_CAJNAT010000009.1, read as the reverse complement.
CCGTCCAGCGCCCGTTCATGACATCGCCGCTTCGGGAATCGCGATAACACCACTTGCTGCTCCAGCGTATGAGCTCGGCCTCGGCAGGCTTTGATACGGATCATAAGGTTGCGAGATGTGCCGAAACAACGCCCGCAAACGTCCGCACGCGAACCAGATCGCGCTATGTGAGGCAACCGGGCACGCCCTGATGACCGCTCTGCTTGATCCAACTCAATCGGAATGCCGGCGCGGCGGGTATGTTGGATCAACGTCCGGGGTGTGCATCCGGGCAGCCCGCGACATTCGGATGGCGACGAACATTAAAAGGAATATCCACGTGCGAAACTCAGACCAGATTCCCGAACGGTCCCTGACGGCCGGAATCGACAGCTACGATGCAGAGGACGGCAAGTTTTACCTCGTCGGCGGCGGCATCGCCTCGTTAGCGGCAGCGGCGTTCCTGATCCGCGATGGGCACGTGCGCGGCCGCGACATTGCCATTCTGGAAGCGCTCGACAAGCCCGGTGGCAGCCTGGACGGCGCGGGCTCCGCGGAATGCGGTTATATCGTACGCGGCGGGCGCATGCTCGAAAGCAAGTATCTGTGTACCTATGAGCTGTTCTCGTCGATACCGACTCTCGACGGCAGCAAAAGCGTGACGCAGGAGATATTCGACTGGAACGAAACCACCAGAACCTCATCAAGGGCGCGGCTCGTCAGGAATGGCAAACGTGAAGATTCGCCCGTTTACGGAATGGGTGAACAGCATCTGCTGATACTGGGTCGACTCTCAATCGAACCCGAAATCATGCTCGGCAACAGCCGGATATCCGATCACTTCGATGCGTCGTTCTTCGAGACAAATTTCTGGTTGATGTGGTGTACGACATTCGCGTTCCAGCCGTGGCATAGCGTGGTCGAGTTTCGGCGCTATCTCCTTCGCTTCGCGCATATGTCCTCCGGATTCAACCAGTTGCACGGCATCATGCGCACGGTCTATAACCAGTACGACTCGATGATTCGGCCGCTTCGCCGCTGGCTGGACGAGCATGGCGTTGCGTTCCGGCCGAACACCCGGGTCACCGATCTGCTGTTCGACGAAAGCAGCGCGGAGAACCGGGTCAGCGGCATCGTTTGCGAAACTGCACTTCAGCGTCTGGAGATACCGGTCAGAGCGGCAGACAAGGTCATCGTCACGCTGGGATCGATGACAGCGGGTTCCAGCCTTGGCGGCATGGACCAACCCGCCCTTTTGAATACCGTCGACGGCACGGGCGCCTGGCCCCTGTGGAAGACGATCGCTGCGGGCCGCCCCGAGTTCGGCCACCCTTCCGTTTTCGCGGACCATATCGACGAGTCGAAGTGGCTGTCATTCACGGTGACGTTGCGCGACCCGACGCTGTTCCGGCTGATCCGCGACCTGACCGGCAATGTGCCGGGTGAAGGCGGCCTGATTACGTTTGCCGAGTCGAGCTGGCTCGCGTCCATCGTCTTGCCGCATCAGCCGCATTTCATCGGTCAACCCGCGGAAGTGCAGGTGCTGTGGGGCTACGGCTTGCGGGTCGACCAGCCCGGCGACTTCGTCGGGAAGCCCATGTCGGCATGCACCGGTCGTGAAATCCTGACCGAAATTCTTGGTCATTTGGGTATCGAAGCAGAGGCATCGCGCATTCTCGAACACGCCAACTGCATTCCCTGTCTGATGCCGTTCATCACGAGCCAGTTCATGCCGCGCAGCGAGGGCGACCGGCCGGACGTGACGCCTGACGGCTGGCAAAATCTTGCGTTCACGGGCCAGTTCTGCGAGCTACCCAACGATGTCGTTTTCACCGTCGAATACTCGATTCGTTCCGCGCAAAACGCGGTGTACGCGCTACTCGGACTCGATCTTGCGGCACCGGACGTCTACAAGGGCCAGCACGACCCGCGAATCGTGTACAAGGCGTTTTCAACGTTGCGTGACCACTAGCGGTCACTATGCCGCCTCCCGCTGAAACCGTGCGCCAAGGTGCGCCGCTCTCGAACAAAACCATGCCAACGTCTCTCAGCGAGGTAAAGCAGTGGACATCAACGGGTCGCCGGAGACCAAAAGCTTTCATGCGCTTCTTGGACGTCTGAAGGAGCATCCGCTGGCACGCGTCGGCCCCGGCCTCATCACCGGGGTTGCCGACGACGATCCGAGCGGCATCGCCACCTACTCGCAGGCAGGCGCGCAGTTCGGTCTGAACATGCTCTGGACGATGCCGCTCGCCTTCCCGTTGATGGCCGCTGTGCAGTCCATGTGCGCGAACCTCGGCCGGGTGACCGGCAGGGGGCTCGCCGCCAATATCAAGATCGCATTTCCACCGGTCGTGCTTCAGGGCGTCGTGCTGTTGCTGCTCGTCGCCAATGTCCTGAATATCGCCGCCGACGTCGCCGCCATGGGCGAAGTCGCGGAACTTGTGAGCGGCATCGATCGCCATCTGATGACCGCCTGCTTCGTGTTTGGAACACTGCTGTTGCAGATGCTTGTGCCCTACCATCGGTACGTGTTCTTTCTGAAGTGGCTGACCGTCTCGCTGCTCGCCTATGCCGCCGTGTTGTTTACGGTTCATGTGCCGTGGAGCCAAGTTGCGCTGCGCACGCTCTGGCCACACCTTACATTGAACGCCAATACGGCGGCAGTCGTCGTCGGCGTGTTCGGCACGACGATCAGCCCTTACCTGTTTTTCTGGCAGGCTGCCGAAGAAGTCGAAGATATGCAGGCTCATGACGCTAACGTTGCGCTGGTGAGTGACGCGCGCGCTGCGCCCACGGAGCTTCGGCGCATTCGCTGGGACACCTGGAGCGGCATGTTCTATTCGGACGTCACGGCCTATTTCATCATTCTCGCGACTGCTGTCACCCTGCACGCGGCCGGCATGACCGACATCACGACGGCCGCGCAAGCCGCGAGCGCGCTGCGACCGCTTGCCGGCAACTTCGCGTACGTGCTTTTTGCGCTGGGTATTCTCGGCGTCGGACTGATCGGCGTACCGGTGCTGGCGGGGTCCGGCGCCTATGCGCTCTCCGAAGCGATGGGCTGGCGCGAGGGGCTGGAGCGCAAGGTGCGCGATGCACGCGGTTTCTACGCCATCATCGCCGTCAGCGTGCTGGCGGCGCTCGCCATCCAGTATTCGCCGATCAGTCCGATGAAGGCGTTGTTCTGGAGCGCCGTCATCAATGGCGTAGTGGCCGTGCCGCTGATGCTTGTGATTCTGATCCTTGTGTCCAGAAAATCGGTAATGGGCGCGTTCACGGCGAGCCGGCCGCTCATCATTCTGGGCTCGATCGCTACACTGGTGATGGGTGCGGCAGCTGTCCTGATGCTGCTGCCGTCGTAGACGCAGGCAGCCCGATCGCGGTTGCGTCCGAACCTGATCAAAAACTTGCCGTGGCACCCGCCGCAAGTTCCACGATATCGGCTGTGATCTCGTCCTGACGAACCTGCCGGTAGCTTTGCGTGAGTTCGGCGAGCGTCTCCTTCACATTGGCGCGCGCGGCCAGCATCGCGCGCACGCGCGCCTCGTTTTCCGCAGCGAACGACAGCATCAACGCCTCGCACAACTCGACATACACGTAGGCTTCGACTAGTCCGGCAAGCAGATGGTCAGCGGGCAATGTGAGCAACGGCGGCTGGACGCGCCGCTCAACAGAAAATCGCGAGAAATCGAACGGAATCAGGCTGTGTTCAACGATCTCGCAGTGCACGGCGATGCCCGGCACTGCGTGAATGACCGAGACGTGAGTCGCGCCTCGATTGCCAAGACGCGTATAGAGCGCGTCAGTGACCCGGCTCGCGAGCGACGGCACATCGTCGGCATGGGAGGCCGCGGGAGAACTCCACGCGAACGGCAGCCGGCGTTCGTTTGCCACAATTTCGCCGCGCGTACCGACGAGCAGCAGTTCGCACGGCGCCGACGCCAGACGAGACAACGCCTGATCGATGATCTGCTCGTTGAACGAGCCGACAAAACCCTGTTCCGCGCACAGCGCGATGACGATCCGCGCGTCGTGGTCCGGCATGCGCGCAGGTTCAGTTGAACCGTGGGCCAGCACGGCACCGATCGCAGCGCCAACTGTCAAAGCCGACGAACGGATGCCAGGCAGCCGCCCTTGCGCTTCGCGCGAGCGTGCTGCCGCAATGCCACGCATCGCGCCAATGACGGCATCCAGTTGCCGGGCGGTCGCGCTGCGCGATTCGATTTCGGTGAGTTTTCCGCTCATGGCCGATTCTCGACGCTTGCCGTGCCGCTAGCGGCCGTTGGCGCGAGCTGCTGCACCAATTCACGAACCGCGGCGACGAGCACCGCCTGCACGCCGGCGCTCAACGGCGCCGGTGAAGACAGCGAAAAGCCTTGCGCAATCTGGGCTTGCAGGCGCTGGGTTTCCAGATGCCCAGCCAGTTGTGTTCGCACTTGCGCGACAATCCTGCCCGGCACCGAATCGAACACCCCATCCGCCAGTGCTGACAGCAGTGCGATCTGTTCGAGCGTGCTTAACGCGCTGAAGCGCGGCTGCGCGATCAACGCACGAATACGTTCCCCGCGAGCTATCTTGCCGGCGACGTGCACGTCCGCCAGTCCCCCGAACCGGCTGAACATCTCCAGCTCCAGAAACTGCGCGTAATCGAGGCGCAGCCGTCCCGACACACCTCGCAAAGCCGGATGCTGCGCCTTGCCGCCGACGCGGCTGACGCTCAAGCCCACATCGACCGCCGGACGCTGGTTCGCCGCGAACAGCGCCCCGTCGAGCACGATCTGACCATCCGTGATCGAAATGAGATTGGTCGGGATATACGCGGACAGGTTGCCCATGTCGGTTTCCGCGATCGGCAGCGCGGTCAGCGAACCGCCACCCAGCCCGGCCGAAAGCTTCGCCGCGCGCTCAAGCAGGCGGGCGTGAACATAGAAGATGTCACCCGGATAGGCCTCGCGTCCCGGCGGCTCGCGCGTCAGCAGCGCCAATTCACGGTGCGTCGCGGCATGCTTGGTCAGGTCGTCGACCACAATCAATGCATGCTGTCCCCGATCGCGAAAATACTCGGCGATCGTGAAGCCCGCGAAAGGTGCGATCCATTGCAATCCCGGCGCTGACGCCGCGGCGGCGACAACGAAGATGCAGCGCTCGGGCGCACCGTACTGACGCACCGATTCGATGACCCGCTGCACAGCGGTCGTGCGCTGGCCAATCGCGACATAGACGCAGATCATGTCCGAATGCTTCTGGTTGACGATTGTGTCGATCGCTAAAGCGGTCTTGCCCGTGGCACGGTCGCCAATGATGAGTTCGCGCTGCCCGCGGCCGATCGCGAACAACGCATCGACGAGCAGCACGCCCGTTTCGACCGGTTCGCTGACAAGGTCGCGCTCGATAATCGCCGGCGCAGGCCGTTCGACCGGCATGCGCCTATCGGCAACGATGGGATCGTCGCGGTCGAGTGGTCGCCCGAGCGGATCGATCACACGCCCCAGAAGCCCGTCTCCGACCGGCACTTCGAGCACGGTGCCGGTGCGGGTTACGCAGGAGCCCGCTTCAACCGACGTGCCGTCGTCCAGCAGCACGACACTGATGACGTCCGCGTCCAGCGTGTGTGCGAAGCCGGTCGCGCCGCTCTCGAAACGGAGCAGTTCGTTCAGGGCCGCATCCGGCAGTCCCGAGACAAATGCAATGCCATCGCCAAAACGTTCAACGCGGCCGAGCGTCTGCGCCTGCGGCTTCACAACGGTTCGGGCGAGTGTGTCGCGCTGGTCCGCAAGCCAGGGATCACCGGTCATATCAGCGGGGCCCATTGTCGCTACTCTGCAAAGCCGCGCTGATCTGCGCGAGATCTGCCTTGAAACTGTTGCGCACCACCGCGTGCGCAGCCATCAATTCCATGCCTGCGATCAGCGAAGGGTCGACCGCAATCTGGAGGGATATCGGCCTGTTCAGACAGCCTGCCAGCGCGGCGCGGCAGCTCTCCTGCTCCTGCTGGCTAAGCGTGCGCGGTACGGACAGCGAAAGCGCAACACCGTTTACGCCGAGTTCCGCGCGAACCTGTGCGGGCAGTTGCATGACCCCGTCAACCAGACCTTCGACAAAACCGCTCACCCGCGCACTTTCAGGCAACCGGTCAAGCAGCTTTGTCGCGATGTCGCAGGCGAGTTGGCTCGCCCGGGCTGCGACAAGTTTTCCCTGTTCCAGGCAGGCCGCCTCTGTTTCGGCGGCGGCTGTCGCGCGCAGCCTGTCCGAGTCAGCGTGCGCCGCGGCCAGCAGCGCAGCCTTCTCGCTCTCAGCTTCCGCAGCGATCGTTTTCATGGCTTCGGCGCGAGCGGAGACAAGCCGCTGCGTCTCGCGAACCGCCGCATCGCGCTCGAGCGTTGCAGCGTGCTTCGCTGCGTCAGCGTCCGCGATCAGCGCTTGCGCCGCTTTCTGACGCTCGGCGATGATGTCCGCGACCGGACGGAACAGGAAGCGCGCCAGCAGCCATATGAGCACGAGCGCATTGATGGTCTGCAACGCGAGCGTGGACCAATCGATTCGCATGGCCGCCGCCTACTTGACGAACGGGTTGGCGAAGAGCAGCAACAAGGCGATCACGAGACAATAGATCGCCATCGTTTCGATCATGGCAAGCCCGACAAAGAGCGTGCGCGACACGGTTCCGGCCGAGTCCGGCTGCCGTGCGATCGCATCCATCGCGGCTGCGACCGCGCGGCCTTCGGCAAGCGCCGGCCCGATCGCGCCGAACGACACGGCGAGCGCGGCGGCGGCGATGCTGACAACTTCGATGAGGTTATTCATGATATTTCACTATTTTCTGTAGTGGCCTGTTGATGGGTATCGCTGATTGCCGTACCGATGAAAACCATCGCCAGCACGGAAAAAATATAGGCCTGGACAGCGCCGGTGAGCAGGTCCAGCGCCATCAGCGGAATGGGAACGAGCAGACCCGCGAGCGACAGGACGATGCCGATCACGAACACGCCGCTCATCACATTGCCGAACAGACGCACGACAAGTGAGAACGTCCGCGTGATCTGCTCGACGACGTTCAACGGGATCATGATCCAGCTCGGCTCGGCGAATGCCGCAAGGTAGCCGGCCGTGCCGCGCGTGCGGATGCCGTAGAAAACCGTCGCGCCCAGCACGATCAGCGCCAGCGCGGCATCGGTCTCGATATGCGCGGTCGGCGGCGTCACCCCGGGTACGAGCGCCGACCAGTTGGCAATCAGCACGAAGATGAAGAGCGTGCCGATCAACGCACGGTAAGTGGCGGGCCCGGTTTGCATAGTGTCGCGAATCTGCCGATCGATCGTGACGACCAGCAGTTCAAGCGCGGTTTGCAGCCTGGTCGGCGCGAGCGACAAGCTTCGGCTCAACAAGGCCGCCGCCACGGTCACCAGAATCATGATCACCCAGGTGACGAGTACCGGCTCCGTGATGGATAACGGACCGATATGCAGCAACGGTGCGGTGGCCAGCGGTGAGGCGATCATCGGCCACCTCCGTAGCGGCGTATCGCGATTCCGCGCGCCAGCAGAAACCCCGTCATGCCCGCGAGCAGCGCGAGCGCGCCGGGATGCGCGAGCATCAGCAGCAGCGCGCCGGTGAGCGCAAATCTGGCAAGCTGCAAGGCCAGCGCCGCCATCGCTTTGCCCGCTGCAAACAACGGCCAGTTCCAGCTCAGCGACACGAAGTGCCATGCGCCGGCCAAGGTTCCGATTGCGAGCCCCAGCGCGAGTTGGGTCGCCATCGACGGTAGTGGACTATTCATGGTGATTCCGTTGCTGGCGATGCATCCATTTCCATGCCGACCAGAAGCCCACTGCAGCGCCGATCATCAGCAGCGGCGCCGAAAAAAACACGCGAGTGCCGAACATCCGGTCAAGCCAATGTCCCAGCGCGAGGCCGATCAGGGTCGGCAGGACAATGGCCCAGCCGAGGACGCCGATCTGCCCGAGCCGGCTGCCGAGCGAGGGCTCTGGCTCCTCGCGCCCGCGCAAATCGCGCTCGGCGGCCTGTCGGGCGGCGCCGGCGATCCGTTCGTCCCGCTGCTTGCGCTCGTCCGTGTGGCGCCCGTTCATGGCAGCATTCCTCCAACGCTATCTGCGGCCGTGCCGTCGGAGCCCGCGCGCGGCCGCAGATAACGGAGCATCTGACGCACGGCGCGAGCATGCAACTGCAACTGGTCGACGCGGGCGCGCCGCGCCGCATCGGCCTCGCTGGCGTGGCGGCCGCGAACGCCTGTTTCGAGGCCTTCCAAAGAGTCACCGGGGACCGCTTCGCGGCAAGCAATGGAAACCTCCGTTCCGTGCGATACCAGTAGCACCCCGCCATCTACCGCGCAGTAGTGGATCGAGCCATCCGCACACGTCCAGCGGACTACCGACGGCGTCAGCAGCGTGACGAAGTCGGCATGGCCCGTCCGGATGCCAAACGAGCCGCTTTCATCTTCCGCGCGCAGGGAGACGATCTCGACAGCGTCGAACCACACCTGCGACGGCGTCGCCAGGGTAAGCGTCAAGGGTGTGCCACTCATTTCAACTGCGCCGTGGCCAGAGCCACGCCGTCCTGCGCTGCGGCTTGCTCTTTGAGGCGGCCTTCGTCGAGTGTGCCGATCATGTATAGCGAGCTTTCCTGCCACGTGTCGCACTCGCCTGCCAGAATCGCCTTGCAGCCGGCGATCGTGTCGGCAAGCGCCACCGAACGGCCCGCTTCCCCCGTAAAGGCTTCGGTGACGGCGAACGGCTGGGTCAGGAAGCGCTGCAAGCGCCGGGCACGCCCCACGAGGGCGCGGTCCTCGGCACCCAGTTCCTCGATACCGAGCAAGGAGATGACATCCTGCAGCTCGCGGTAGTGTTCAATGATCTTGCGCACCTCGATGGCGACGTTCGCGTGTTCCTCGCCGACCACAAGCGGATCGAGCAGGATCGACGACGATGCGATCGGGTCGATCGCGGGATACATGCCTTCGGCGGCCATCGCGCGCGACAACACGACCATGCTGTCGATGTGCGCGGCGATCGCGGTCACTGCGGGGTCGGTGAAATCGTCGGCCGGCACGTACACCGCTTCGATTGCAGTGACCGACACGTCGCCTACCGACACAATGCGCTCCTGCAGACTTGCGACTTCGCTTGCAAGCGTGGGCTGGTAGCCGACTCTGGACGGCATGCGCCCCAGCAGGCCCGACACCTCGGCACCCGCCTGCACAAAACGGAAGACGTTATCCATAAGCAGGAGAACGTTCTGGTGGCGTTCGTCGCGGAAGTACTCGGCGATTGTCAGCGCTGTAAAGGGCACGCGCCAGCGCGCACCAGGCGGCTCGTTCATCTGCCCGTAGACCAGCACCGTGCGCGCCAGCACGCCGGATGTGCGCATGTCGAGCAGCATTTCGTGCCCTTCCCGTGAGCGTTCGCCAACGCCCGCGAATACGGAGATTCCTTGATAGCGCTCCACCATCGCATGGATCAATTCCATGACCAGCACTGTCTTGCCGACTCCCGCCCCGCCGAACATCGCGGCCTTGCCGCCCTGGGCGAGCGGCGCAAGCAGGTCGATCACCTTGATGCCCGTTGTGAACAGCGTGGTGGTGCCTTTCTGCGACGCGAGCGGCGGCGCGGCGCGATGAATGGGACGGCGTTCGGTCTGTGCGGATAAGGCTTCGCCGTCGTCACATGTCGCACCGGTCACATCGAGCAGCCTGCCTAGCACAGCCTCGCCGACGGGCGCCTCGATGGGCCCGCCACAGACGCTTACGCGGGCGCCGCGCCGCAATCCCGCGGTGGATTGCAGCGCCAGCGCACGCACCGTTGTTTCGCTCAAGTGGGCTTGCACCTCGGCGAGCACCGGTGCGAGGTCGTCGGACAGGATGATGAGTGCGTCGCTCACCGGCGGCAGCATGTCATCGGCAAACGTCACGTCGACGACCGCGCCACGTACGGCGACCACATACCCGTCGTTTGCGGCCGGTGGGGCTATCGAGGACGAGGTTGCCAGATGCGCTGACATTGTTGGGCCTCCATGCGGCCGATTTCGAACAGTCGTAAGATACCGCCGCGGTCACTCGATTAACTGATCTCCATCAAACCGGTGAGAAATGCCGCGCTCAATCTCCTGACGAGTCAGCACATCCATGCAAGCGCTTTGAATCTGGCTATGTGTCCTTTGAGCACGTGGGCAAAAACGGCCAACGCGCCATTTGCATCTTTCCGCGCTTCTGCGGCTGTGACATTGCATTCGGCAACTGCTGGTCGGCCCACAAGCTCGCGCATTTCCCTCATGGCCTGATCAGCGCCTCGTCCGCCGAAGCTGCAAAAGAAAGCTACCTGCGCAAACCGCGCGCGATTCTCGATGAGATACGAGCGAACCGGCGCGGACACGGAACCGGCCCAGACCGGCGTGCCGATCACAACGAGCTGGTACGCAGCGACATCGTGTCCGGCTGGAACGATTTCGACGGGACGCTTGCTGATGGCGTCGACAAGCGAGCGCAGATAGCCAGCCACGCCTGTCCGATTGCTGCAATCGCAAATTGCCTCGAGATCCGCGGATAGCATTTTCGCGATCGCCAGAGCAAGCAGCCGTGTGGTACCTGTGCGCGAGTAATAGACGACAAGAACTTTCGCTTCGGGCATTTCAACCTCTCTATCCCCTGCCGCGCGTTCACATGCGGGATTCGCTGTGCATGCCTAGAGCATAGGTGTGCATGAGCGGGTTCTTATGATCCATGTCAAGCAACGGACTCAGCCGTGATCACGGCACATCTCGTGTAGGGAAATGCTGACACGAACGTAGGACGTCCTACGCGAAGCTCAGCGCCATCTGATTTGTTTCGACCGGCCGCTGACCAATACTGATTTTCAAGACAAGCAGGAATCGATTGCCCCGGCGACGTCCTCACTGACAGCGCCTAAGTTGACCCGTAAGGAGACCGGCCATGTCAAACGCTAACTCTTCCGCCAACACCGCAACGCCGGCCGCCCGCCCCAAAAACATGCGTGACGCCGCGAGCGAGTTCGATGAAATCCTCGCACTGGCCCGTGAGGCCGGCATGCTGATCACGCTGGACGGGCAAATCGGCCGGGAGAAATACCAAAGCATCGCGGGCTCGCTTCACGCCTTCAGGCGCTTCGCCGAAGCGCTCTACGAGAGCCTGGCCCAACGCGCGGCGGTCTGACGAAGCGTGCGGTTCACTTGCCATTCGAGGTGGCGCAATGAAACTGACTTTTCTAGGTGCGACCGAAACGGTCACCGGCTCGAGATATCTGCTGGAGGGAGCCGGCCTTCGGGTGCTGATCGACTGCGGGCTCTTTCAAGGCACAAAGAATCTGCGTCTGCGTAACTGGGGGGCGTTTCCGGTTCCGGTCGAAACGCTCGATGCGGTGATCCTGACGCATGCCCACCTTGATCACAGCGGCTACCTGCCGGTCCTCGCGCGGATGGGATATCGGGGACCCGTCTATTGCACCCGTGGCACCCGCGACCTGTGCGAAGTGATGTTGCGCGACAGCGCCAAACTGCAGGAAGAAGAGGCCGCCTTCGCGAACCGGCATGGATTTTCGAAACATCATCCGGCGCTGCCGTTATACACGCTCGAAGACACTGAAAAGGCGCTGCAGTTGCTCGTGCCACGCGAGTTCGATGTACCAAAACAACTGAACGAACAAGCGTGCTTCCGGCTGTTGCCGTCCGGGCACATTCTGGGCGCCGCCAGCATTGTGGTGTGCATGGAAGGCAAGGTGATCGCGTTCTCGGGGGACGTTGGCCGTCCGAACGATCCGATCATGCGCGCGCCCATGCCGCTTGCACACGCCGACTATCTGGTGGTCGAGTCCACCTACGGGGATCGTCTGCACGATCCGGGCGATCCGGCCACCGAACTCGCCGAGCTCTTCGCACGCACTTTCCGGCACGACGGTGTGGTTGTGATTCCGTGTTTCGCGGTCGGCCGCGCGCAATCCATCCTTCACTACATCGCCCGCCTGAAGGCATCTGGCCGGATGGCCAATGTACCGGTCTTTCTCGACAGCCCGATGGCATCGAGCGTCACGCAACTGTACCGGCATCACGTCGGCGAGCATCGCCTCACGATGACCGAAGCCAACGCGATCAGCAGCGCGGCCGAGATGGTGCGCACCGTCGACGAATCCAAAGCCGTCTCGGCCCGGCACGGTCCGATGGTGGTAATCGCCGGCAGCGGGATGGCGACCGGCGGGCGGGTCGTGCATCACCTGAAGACGTTTGCGCCCGATAGCCGCAATACCATCGCGCTGGTCGGCTACCAGGCTGCCGGCACACGCGGCGCGGCGCTTGCCGCCCATGCGCCCGCGATCAAGATTCACGGCGACTATGTGCCTGTACGGGCTTCGGTGGTCACGCTTTCGTCGCTGTCCGCGCATGCGGATTACCACGAGCTGACGACATGGCTTCACTCCATCTCCGTGCCGCCGGAGCGAACGTTCGTCACCCACGGCGAGCCTGCCGCTGCTGATGCACTGCGGCGTCATATCGAAGAAACGCTTCAATGGCGCTGCGAGGTGCCCACCTATCTCGAATCCGTCGAACTGCCCGGAACGGCTGGCGATGCAGACATTCATCCCTGCGCGGCAACGGCGATGTCCGGCCCTGAAATCGCTGATCCAGATCAATCAGTCAGCCGTCCCGAAGTGACCTAATCAATGTATCTCGTACACAGCCGGGAAAAGACAAGGAATAGGGATCATCGCGGAATGCGCCGATTGTGTTTTCGCAGGCCAAAAACCGCATGCACACAAGGTGGTACTCGTGGCGACACTCGCTTAAGGAACTATCATGCGTATTCTGATCGCACTGGGCCGCAGCGCGCTGCTTCGGCGTGGCGAGTCGATGACGATGTCCCACCAGATCGCCAATATCCGCCGCGCCGCACAGCAAATAGCGCGGCTTGCCGACGGCAACCAGCTGGTCATCGCGCATGGCAACGGCCCTCAGGTCGGTCTGCTGGCATTGCAGGCCGCCGCCGCGGGTGCGGCTGGTGCGGCGCCGCTGGATGTGCTCGACGCCGAGTCGGAAGGCATGATCGGCTATCTGCTCGAGCAGGAACTGGCCAACGCTTTGCCGCCCCACCGCCAGGTGGCGACGTTGCTGACGCGCGTAGAGGTCGACGCAGACGACCCCGCCTTCATTTACCCCACCAAGCCAATCGGTCCCGTTTACACAGAGGCGCAGGCCGAACGTCTGGTAATCAGCACCGGTTGGACCGTCGCTCGGGACGGCGCCGGTTTCCGGCGCGTCGTCGCGTCGCCGAAACCGCGACGCATCGCGGCGCTTCAGCCCATTCGCTGGTTGCTCGACCACGATACCGTGGTCATCGCGGCCGGCGGCGGCGGAATTCCGGTCACGGTCGCAGCAGATGGCCGGACGCGCTGCGGCGTGGAGGCTGTGATCGACAAGGACCTGTGCAGCGCGCTGCTTGCAGCCGACGTCGGCGCCGATCTGCTGTTGATCGCGACCGACGTCGATGCGGTTTATGCCGACTGGCACACGCCCTGCGAATGTGTACTGCGCGAGGTGTCAATGGCGGGGCTTCGGTCGATGTCTTTCCCGGCCGGTTCAATGGGAACGAAGGTCGAGGCGGCGTGCGAGTTCGTCTCGCGCACCGGCCGGCCGGCAGTCATCGGCTCGATCGATCGCATCGAAGCGATGGCGAGCGGCACGGCAGGCACGCGTGTCACGTGCGAGTAAATCAAGATCGGCCGGATCGCCGTCGGCGCACCCAGATGAAGTCTCGCGCGCTACCGCGCCGTTGATCTGAATCAACGCCGGCGAGTACCCGGCTCCTAGACTCAGATCACGTGTTCATGTGCTACTCACCCACTTCTGGAGCGTCGCAATGACCTACAAGACCATCGTCGTTCACCTGGATACGAGCCAGCGCGCCCATCCCAGGCTCGAACTCGCCCTGCGGCTCGCAAAGCAGTTCGACGCCCATCTGACCGGCGTGTTTGCAGTGTTCACGCCCGATCCGCGCTCGCTCTATGTAATGGCCGGAACCGCCGAATACTACGGTACGCACGAACAGCTGCGCGCGGAACGCCGCAGCGCGCTCGATAGGCTCTTTCATGCGGAACTGAGCCGTGCGAAAGTTGCCGGCGAGTGGATTGCCATGGACGCCCCGGCCAACCTCGCCGTGCCGCATCGCGGCCGGTGCGCCGATCTGATCATCGCCATACTGATGTCGCATTGATGAACCGAGGGTTCGGGTCAGGTCCATTCAGGAGAGTTCATCATGTATCAACAGACTCTGGTTGCCGTAGACGGCAGTGAAACGTCCGCGCGAGCCCGTGACGCGGCATCGAAGCTCGCGCGCGACGCCGGCGTGCAACTGCAGCCTGTGTTTGTCGAACACGTCCCGGTCGGCAAGCACGTGGCAAGCAGCGCACTGACGGCCGCCCTCATCAAGGAGCCGTCATGACCTGCAAAACCCTGCTGGTGCATCTCGACGACAGCACCCATAGCGCCGCGCGGATCGAATTCGCACTTGAACTGGCTGGTCGGCACGACGCGCATCTGATTGGCCTGTATGTGGTTTGTCAGGATCTGACGCAGCCGATGTTTCTTCACGGCGAACGCGCATTGATTGCGACTCGCAAAGCGCAACAGGATGCCAATCTCAAAGGCGCGCAAGCGCGCTTCCTGACGGCGGGCGAACGAGCCGGGCGCAGCGTGGAATGGCGTGCGCCAGAAGGGCCTGCGGTACAAGCAGCGATCCTGCACGCCCGCCACGCCGACCTCCTGATCCTCGGCCAGGATGATCCGGGCGATCCTTCGTCCTATATCGCACGGCATTTTGTCGAGGACGTGCTGATGGCCTCGGGCCGCCCCGCCATTGTGCTGCCCTATGCCGGGACTGTCCGTTCGTTTGCCGAAAGCGTGCTGATCGCGTGGGACGGCAGCCGGGAGAGCGCCCGGGCGGTGGCGGATGCCTTGCCGCTGATCAAACGCGCGAAATTCGTTACCGTCATGACCGTGCAGCGGCGCCCGGATAGTGAAGCGCCAGCAGGCATCGACGTCGCCGCCTGGCTTGAACGCCACGGCATCCAGGCAGGATTTTCGGCCGCGCCCAAGGTGGCCGGCGTCCCCACGGGCGCGCTGCTGCTGAACATGCTGGCCGATCATCATATCGATCTGCTGGTGATGGGTGCCTATGGGCATACGCGCGGGCAGGAACGGCTGCTCGGCGGCGTCACACGCACCATACTTGAGTCAATGACCGTGCCGGTGCTGATGTCGCATTGATCTGACAAGTCACGAATTGCGCGAAAAAAGCCCTCGCGCAAATTAAAGCGCCCGGTTTTCAGGGCGCTTCTTTTTTGGGAGTCTCGGTTCCCCGGGCGCGCCACCGCACACTTATAGGTACGACGGGATCTCGTCCATGTCCCGTTCGCGCCGAACCAGTAGAACGGGCATCCCGGCACGCCGCACAAACGCCTCGGCGACACTGCCAAGCAACATCCGGCCGATGCCATGCCGCCCATGCGTGCCCATTACGATGAGATCGGCTTCACATTCTTCTGCCACATGACAGAGGACGGTGACGATGTCTTCGCCATACGCGTCAATCGTCCGGGTCAATCCACGCACGTTGCGCTGTTCAAAAAGCGCGCGGGCGTCTTCGAGCGTCGCCATCGCTGCTGCTGCCGCCGCTGTACCGGTTGCCTGCTCCTCCACCAATCCAGTTCCTACGTCGACCATTTGCGCAGCATGTTCGGCGACAAATACCGCCGTCACCGTCGCCTGCGCGGCCTGGGCGATTTTTAGCGCTTCGTCGAGCGCGAGTTTCGCGGCCTGGCTGCCGTCGATTGCTACAAGAATCCGTTTGTACATGACCCTCTCCTTGAATTCGCCCCCGTCTCGAGTGACTGCGGCTATCAGGCAGCGGAATACTTTCAGTCTGCGATTCGCAGCTCAGAATGCGCTTGATAAGGATCAAGCGCCGACGGCTCGCTGTCCGTCAACATTCGTGCACTGCGGCTTTCTGGGTGAGTTGGCTGCATACTGGCACGATCCGTGCAAACCGCGCACAATAGGCAGCGCACGCGTTGTTCTGGCTGGCCGCAACTAGCGAAAATCACGGTGATGTTTCCCGATCCGCGCCGCGCCTGCGCCATCAGCCGGCGTGGCGGATTGCCCACCATCCAATGAGGCGCACATGCCCTTTCGCGGTAAGACGCCGTTCGCTGAAAAATTGCCTTTCCCCATACGGGTTGTCCCGCCTGAGCGGCGTCCCATGCTTGTCGCGGCGGTCACATTTGCTGTCGTTCTTGTGGCTGCGCTCGGTGCGTGGCGCTGGGTCGGCGAACAATCATTGCGCGCTGCCAACAGCCGCTTTGGTCAGAATACTGCGCATATCACCGCTGATCTGCAGCGCGAGTTCACCACCGGTGAATCGTTGCTGCGCGGTGCGCGCGGCTTGCTCTCCGTCGCGCCGGCAACCGATGCCGACGCCTGGCGCCGATATGTCGCGCAACTCGATCTGGACGAAACGTCGTCCGTGGTCCGCGCGCTTGGCTATGCTGACGTTGACACCGCAGGTGTTGCCCGCCTGACGGGCAGCATCGGTAACGTGGCCGGACAAGCTGTCACGCCGCAACCGGTCGCACCGGTTACCCAGATGGCGCCGGCCGCTGCCGATGCGATGCCGGTCGGCTACGACCTGGCTAGCAGTCCCGCGAGCCGTATGGCGTTGCTGCATGCCATCGACACAGGGGCAAGCGCGCTCGACGCGGACGCAGGGCCGTTTGGCGATATCGGCTCGAACCCCCACCCTCGTCTTTACGTCTATTTTCCGGTCTACTCGGACGCTGGATTACCGTCGACGCCACAAGCGCGCCGCACGGGCGTCAAGCGGCTACTGGTGGCGGCGCTGGACACCGGCCGTTTGTTCGATAACGCCCTGGCCCGGCAGCGGCGCATTGATCTGCAGGTGTTTAGCGGAACCCCTGCTACGCTGCTTTATTCGTCCGCCGCGGGAGACGACGACCTGGTGGACACCGCGCCGGTCATCCGTAAAGCCGACACCTTGCGCGTCGGCGGGGTGCCTATCACGCTGTCCTACACGGCGAGCGGTCGCTATCTGCGAGCCGAGGACGAATTTGCGGAAACCACTGTGCTGATCGCCGGCGTTGCGGCAGCATGCCTGTTCAGCGCCATGGCCTTCCTGATCGTCAGCGGGCGCGGTGCCGGATCTGCCGCGACGAGCGAGACGCGCAGCCAGTTGAACCTGAACGAAGCACGCATGATGGGCATCATCCGGTCATCGATGGAAGCCATCATTACCGTCGACGAACGGCAGAACATCGTCATCTTCAATCCAATGGCAGAGCGCGTCTTTGGATGCACCGCTATGGAAGCGGTCGGCGCATCGCTCTCGCGCTTCATTCCCGAGCGCTTTCGCGCGGGACACGAGCGGCACGTCGAACAGTTTGGCGTCACCGGCGTTTCCGATCGGCAGATGGGCAGGCAGCGTGTGCTGTTCGGCTTAAGGGCCAATGGTGAAGAATTTCCTATCGAGGCGTCGATCTCGCAGATCCGCGACGGCGATGGCAAGCTGTACACGGTTATGCTGCGCGACATCACTGAACGGGTAAAAGCGGAAGATGCGCAACGGCAATCGCGCGAGGAACTACGCGAGCTCTCGGCGAATCTCCAGAATGTTCGCGAGGAAGAAAAAACCCGCATTGCACGCGAGCTGCACGACGACCTTGGGCAGCAATTGACCGCCCTCAAGATGGACATCTCGTCGGTCGAACAGGGGCTTGAAACCACCGCTGAACCGCGCCTGCTGCAGCAGCTGCGTGGGATGCGCCGGCTGATCGATGCGACGGTCGCGTCGGTGCGCCGTATCGCGGCCGATCTGCGCCCGGTCATGCTCGATGATCTCGGTCTGATTCCGGCGATCGAATGGCTCGCCAATGACTTTACAAACCGCTACGGCATCGATGTTGAGCGCCGGATCGAAGTCGGCGACATCAACTTTACGCCGACGGGCACGACGACGCTCTTTCGTATCATCCAGGAAGCGCTGACCAATGTCGCCCGGCATGCGGAAGCGACGCTCGTCACGCTGACCGTGCATGTCGAGGGCGGCGTTTGCGTGTTGCAAATCGCGGACAACGGCCAGGGCGCGAGCCACACCGCCGCCTCCGCCGAGAAATCATTCGGCTTACTCGGTATCCGCGAGCGTGCGCACATGCTGGGCGGCACGGTCGAAATCCATACTTCCAGCGGCAACGGCTTCAAGTTAACTGTTACCTTTCCAGTCGCTGCAGTGCAACAGCAGGAGATGCAAACATGACGCGTGTGCTGATAGCTGACGATCACGCTCTGGTCCGTGACGGCCTGCGGCATATCCTGAAAGGCGCGAGCGGCTTCGAGGTGGTCGGCGAGGCCAACGACGGCGTTAGCACGATTGCGCTGATCCGCGCGAGCGCTGCGGATGTGCTCGTGCTGGATCTGTCAATGCCGGGACGAAACGGCGTTGAACTGATCAAACAGATCAAGGAGGAAAAGCCGGCGCTGCGGATCCTCGTGCTCACCATGCATGCGGAGCAGCAGTATGCGGTACGCGCGTTCAAGGCGGGCGCATCCGGGTATCTAACCAAGGAAAGCGCCAGTGCCGAACTGGTCACTGCGGTCAGCAAAGTCGCATCTGGCGGCGTCTATGTGAGCCTCGCGATGGCCGAGCGTTTTGCGCAGAGCCTGAACGAGCCTGTCGACACATTGCCTCATCAGCGCCTGTCCGACCGTGAGTTCGATGTGTTCCGCCGCATCGCCGCGGGCCAGACCCTCACCGAAATCGCCGCGGAGTTGTGTGTCAGCAGCAAGACGGTGAGTACCTATAAAACGCGCATCCTCGAAAAAATGCAGATGCCGCACGAAGCCGCGCTGGTGCGTTACGCGCTGCGCCACAAGCTGCTCGGGGAAGACGACGAAATCTAGATCCGGCGCGGCGCTCGGGCCGCAGAGCCAGACCGAATCATCACATCAATCCGCCGATCGCGCGGCTATCTCCACCTTCGCGTTCGCCCTGTGTAGGAAATTCCCTACACACCTTCGCGCTCGCCTACCCGAAGCTCGTTCGCCGCTGATTTTATTTTGAGACAGCGCGGCCGATACTTCGAGCCATGAACTCAAGCCTGTCCCAGCAAGCACTACGCGTTTTCCTCGTTGAAGACACGATCCCGATCAGACGGCGAATGGCGACGCGTTTTCGCGCGATCGATGGTGTCGAGATCGCCG
This sequence comes from Paraburkholderia domus, assembly GCF_905220705.1. Classification (GTDB taxonomy): domain Bacteria; phylum Pseudomonadota; class Gammaproteobacteria; order Burkholderiales; family Burkholderiaceae; genus Paraburkholderia; species Paraburkholderia domus. The sequence goes on along the minus strand of NZ_CAJNAT010000009.1, from coordinate 65,055 downwards.
GCGAAGCCGAGGAATCAGGTGCCGCGCTCGCCGGTATCGACGCCACCGGAGCCGACGTCGTGGTCGTTGATTTTCGCCTGACCGGTGGCACCGGTCTGGAAGTGCTGCATAGCCTCGCGCACAGCACTTCGCCGGTGATCACGATCGTGCTGACGAATCATTCGGGTGCGGGGTTCAGGCAGGCGTGCCTCGCGGCCGGCGCACAGTACTTCTTCGACAAGACGAGCGAATTCGATCTTGCATGCGACACGATCAAGCGGATTGCCCACGAGCGTTGCGCACGTGGCCTCAATTACACAGGAGTTCACCATGTCTGACGTCGCCGAATATTCTGAAATCATGCCGCTGCAGCGTATCCCATTGCCGGCATCAGGCCATTCCGCACTCGCGCCGTCAGTACCGGCCAGGGCCGCCGCGCGCTGCTCGAACTGCTCGATGCGCTCGATCTGTATGCCGCAAGGCCTGACGCCAGCCGAACTGGAACGCATGGAGTCGCTGATGGGCGTTTCCCGCGCGATCAAACAAGGTGAATCGCTATACCGCGCCAACGATTCGTTCCAGAGCATCTATGCGGTCCGCGCCGGCTCGTTCAAGACCGTCGTCATGCATCGCGACGGCCGGGAACAGGTCACCGGTTTTCATCTGGCCGGTGATTCACTCGGTCTCGACGGCGTCTGCTCCGGGCAGCACAGTTGCGACGCGATCGCCATCGAGGACAGCAACGTCTGCATCATCCCGTTTCATCTTCTCGAAGCCATGTGTCGCGAGGTGAAGGTCGTGCAGAAGCACGTCCATCGTCTGATGGGCGGCGAGATCGTTCGCGAAGCGACACTCATGATGCTGCTCGGCACGATGTCCGCCGACCAGCGGGTCGCCGCCTTCCTGTTGAACCTGTCAGGAAGGCTCAAGACACGCGGCTACTCGCCGGCCACGTTCAATTTACGCATGACACGCGAGGAGATCGGCAGCTACCTCGGGATGAAACTCGAAACCGTCAGCCGCATGTTCTCGAAGTTTCAGAAGGATGGCCTTGTCGATACGCATGGCAAGCAGATCAGGATTCTCGACCTTGATGGCCTCGCGCGCGTCTAGTCCCAGAGTGAGATACATGGCGCGCTGCGCGGCAGCTTCAGTCGGCACGGAGTTTTAACGGCGGTCCGTGGAAAGAGTAATCGTGTTCAGGCGGCGCAGCCAGCCGCCTCTTTTTTTGCCAGCGTACGCCGCATTTTGGCCAATCGCGGCTCGCACCGCGGAACCACGGCAGCGAGCCGGAAAGGTGCTGCGTTAGATCCGTCATTCATTTCACTGCGATACGACCATTAGCGCTTGACCTGAGTCAAGCCACGCATAAGGCCATCTGACACGATGGCTTGACGACGTGATCCGACAACCGGCAGCGCATGCACGGTTCGGCCGATCCGGAAAACGCGCAGGAGGCCATAAATGAACGCACTTCCCCAGGACTCGGCTTGGTCTATCGACGAACATCAATTCGACCCGAATGCCGGCATCGAAGAAAAAATACGGTTTGCACTGCGATACGCAGTGCTGGCGCCTTCCAACCATAATACGCAGCCGTGGCATTTCATCGTCGACGGTGACTGCGTCACGCTGTGCGCGGACCGTTTGCGGGCGCTGCCGGTGATCGATCCCTTTGACCGCGAGCTGATCATCAGTTGCGGCGCGGCGCTTTTCAATCTCCGCGTTGCGCTGAGCCGCTTCGGTCTTGCCTACGCGATTACGCTGTTTCCCTCGCCTGCCGACGTGGACGTGCTGGCGCATCTGCGGATCTTGCGCGATGGCCGTTGCGACGCCAGCCTTGCACCACTATTCGACGCAATACCGCGGCGCGTCACGACCCGCGAAACCTTCGCTGACGAGCTCATCCCGGTCGAACTCCAGTTGAGGCTCGAGCAAGCGGGCGCGGCCGAGGGCGCGGATATCGTCTGCGCCGGGAACGCGGTCATTCGCGAGCGCCTGGCCATGCTGATCGCTGAAGCCGATCGGGCGCAATTCAAGGATCCTCGCTTCAGGCGCGAACTCGCGAGCTGGATCCATCCAAAACGCAGTCAGGATGGCATGCCAGCGTTGTCGCCGGGCATGCGCATCCTGCTCGATCTCGCGGTGCCTCTGGTAGGTTCGGTGATTCGCACGTTCGACGAGGGTGGCGGCATGGCGGCCGCCCATCACACGCTGGTCACCGGCTCGCCGCTACTGGTATGTATCGCCACCGGAGCGGACGATGCCGCAGCGTGGCTGGCGGCAGGTCAGGCGCTTGAACGGGTGCTGCTTACCGCCGCGGACGAGGGCCTCACGGCGTCCTATCTGAATCAGCCGATCGAAGTGACTTCCCTGCGCGACACATTGCGTGCTGCCCTGAATCTGGACGGCGTGCCGCAATTGCTACTGCGTATCGGCCGAGGTCGGCAGCCTTCTCATTCGCCGCGGCGTCCGCTTGCCGAAGTCGTATCGTAGGGACGAAGCGGCCCGCTGACGGCCGCTTCAGTCGCAAAAGCGAAAGTAGCCACTGTGCAGCATGACCGGCCTGGCGCCCACTTCGTCCAGCAAGCGCCGCGCCGCCTGTTCGATCGGATAACGATGAGTATCGAACGCGGCGATCAGGTCGTCTTCACGTAACGACGCTGCGCCAAAATGATCTTCGAGTGCTTCCGCGGTAATCGCGCACTGAACCCGCTCGCCGCCGATCTCTGCCGGAAAGGCGATGACCAGATCGCGAGCGCAATATTCCGGACGTTCCTGGGGAAAATGAATATGCATGACAACAGCCTGAAGATAGGCGCGGCTCTTAAGGCTCCGTCATGCGAGCGACTGCAATGCCCGCGTGGCAAAGCGAAGAGAGTGCCGCCACGCGTGGCACCCGTCTTTGAACAGAATAGGCCTTGTTTGCCGGTCACCCTATTTTCGCCGACGATCAGGCTTGACTCAGGTCAAGTGACCTCTTGGGCGGCACGCCGGGAAGCGAACGTCCGCGCACATGAGAAAGGCGATTGATCTGAGTCAATCGCGCGGGCGGCACCGACCCTACACTGAACTCAGAACCTGTCCTGGAGTGTGTCTCGTGAATGCCCCGCATCTGCACTATCTCACTACAAGCGCACTTGCGCTGTTGCTGGCAGCAAGCGGCGCAGCGCTTGCTCAGTCCGAACCGACCGCGCTAGTCGATCAACAGCATTGCATGTTCTGCCATACCCGGGATGCGCCTTTTCTCGCACCTTCGTTTCAGCAGATTGCGGACCGTTATCGCGACGTACCAAACGCGAGCGTGATGCTTGAGCACAAGCTGCGACTCGGCGGCAAGGCCCACTGGGGCGACATGGCAATGCCGCTGCCCGCGGATCGCGGCGGCCCGTTGACACCGGAAGATGCTCACACGTTGGTCCAGTGGGTTTTAAGTCAATAGCCACCCAGTTCGTTTGCACATGTTCGTGAAATGTACGGAGAACCTCATGCGTCTCACCATCCACCTCGACACGTTCGATCGTGTCAATCCGATGGCATTCGCCATCCTGTGGCTCGACAATGAAAAACGTCAATGGTCACGCGAAGGTCATATGGGGCTCGATCTGCCCGAATGGGGCGCGTTGCACGTCGATTGCGGCAACACGCTCGTCTGCGGGCCGCACGATTCGACGCCCTGCTGCGTACTCGAAGGGCTCGATCTGAACGCCACGTCTGGGCCATTCGAGGGCGAAACCGGACGCGCGCAATGGTGCTCGGATGCGGGCAGATCGCTGATAACGGGCCATTGGCACGTGCAATGTGTCGACAACGAGAACACGGAGCCGGAAGACGGCATCTTCGCCGCCGACGACAACCCGTGAGCGTTGTTGGCGCTGCCACCAGCATGAGGTGCTACTGTGGGAATGATTGCCAATCTTGACGGCGTGCGTCATGCGTACGGTCTCTGCTTCGTGCGCGCGCCCTGGGCCTATTTCACGCGTTTGACGCTCGACCAGCAATGGGGCGACGGCTGGGAACGCGTGCCTTATGAACAGCACGCCGGCCCCCCCTTATAGCGATAGTCCCGAGCAGATCCTGACCGTCGCCTTCGATGGTCCGCTGTATCCCCCCGATCTCGGCTATGACGGCAAAGAGCGCAGCGCCAACGAAATCAATCGCGGCGAGATGCCATGGCTGCGTACGCAAAGTTTTGCCGGCAATGCACCGATTCACATCATGGCGGGCATCACGCTCGAGTCATTTGTGGAGCAGGTCGAACTCGCGGGCGGGCGCGTGTTTGCCCCACTCGGCTGGGGCGCTTTGCGGCTCGAACCGAGTGAGCACGCGGCATCATCAGATACGCCGGCTCGGGCATGCGGCACGGTCAAAGCCTGAAGCGGGCAACAACACCGACGTAGGCACGCGCTTCACGCGCGATGGGCTAAGTGTCGTCTCCGGTCGTTGGCATCAGCAGGATAACGAAACTGGCAACGCCGACAATCAGAGCCAGCGCACCATAGTGGATAAAAGCGGAACTGTCGAACAGCAAACCGCGGATAGTTGCACCCAGACCCGCCAATGCCGTAAAAACGGCCACCGCCGCCAGGATGATTCTGGGTTCTGCCTGGACCATGATGCCCCCTTATGCTCAAAGCACACGACTCCGTACCGGCGTGACATTCTCGAACAGTCAATGACGAACTCATCATCGCCCCGCCGGAGGTATTGCGATTGATTTGCATCAAGCACCGGCCGCTCTTCCACCCAGTCCTTCCCTTGATGTGTATCAACCCGACGATCGGCCGCGCGGTCATAGTTGACCTCTACGCACGCACCGGCACCACGGCCATCAAGAGCCTTCCTTCAGGCGACTCGCCGTTCCAGGCGTTGCCTTATCCCTGACTTTCACGTGAGGAGACACTGGATGTCTACCATCGAGCTTAATGACCTCAACACTACGGCGGCGCGGATCCCCGCGCTCAAGCACGCAAGCATCGACGGCATGGAGGCTTACCATGCGCTCGTGGCCGAGGCCGAGCGCGATCACGAAGCGTTCTGGGCGCGCCTTGCCAGAGAGCATCTCGAGTGGCGCCGACCATTCACGAAGGTCCTCAACGATTCGAACGTACCGTTCTATCAATGGTTCGAAGACGGCGAACTCAACGCTTCATACAACTGCCTCGATCGCAACCTTGCCAACGGACTTGCCGGCAAAACGGCCATCGTGTTCGAGGCCGACGACGGTAAGGTCACTCGCGTCACATACCAGGAGCTCTATCACCGCGTGTGCAGACTCGCCAACGCACTGCGCGCGCGCGGCGTAAAGAAAGGCGACCGGGTGGTGATTTACATGCCGATGTCGGTGGAAGGCGTCGCCGCCATGCTGGCATGTGCGCGTATTGGCGCGCCGCACTCCGTCGTGTTCGGCGGCTTTTCCGCCAAATCGCTACACGAACGGATGGTCGATGTCGGCGCGGTGGCAGTGATGACGGCCGACGAACAGGTGCGCGGCGGCAAGACACTGCCGCTCAAGACAATCGTCGACGAAGCCCTTGCGATGGGCGGCGCCGAAGCCGTCAAAACAGTCGTCATCTATCGGCGTACCGGCGGCCGGATCCCCTGGATCGCGGGACGCGACACGTGGCTGCACGAGCTCGAACGAAACCAGCCGGATACCTGCGAGCCGGAATGGGTCGGCGCCGAACATCCGCTATTCGTGCTGTACACCTCGGGGTCGACCGGCGCGCCCAAAGGCGTGCAGCACAGTACCGGCGGTTATCTGCTGTGGGCCGCCATGACGATGAAATGGACCTTCGACATCAAGCCGGCCGATGTCTTCTGGTGTACCGCCGACATCGGCTGGATCACCGGTCACACGTATATCTGCTATGGCCCTACCGCCGTCGGCGCAACCCAGGTGATCTTCGAAGGGGTGCCCACCTATCCGAATGCCGGCCGTTTCTGGGACATGATCCAGCGCCATCAGGTCAGCATCTTCTACACCGCGCCGACCGCCATCCGGTCTCTCATCAAAAGCGCCGAGGCTGACACCGCTGTGCATCCTCGCAGCTTCGACCTGAGCAGCCTGCGCATTCTCGGTACGGTCGGCGAGCCGATCAACCCGAGTGCATGGAACTGGTACGCCGAACATGTCGGCGGCGGCCGCTGTCCGGTACTCGACACGTTCTGGCAGACTGAGACGGGCGGCCACATGATCTCGCCGTTGCCGGGCGCTACCCCGCTCGTGCCGGGATCGTGCACGCTGCCGCTGCCTGGCATCGACGCGGCGATCGTCGACGAAACCGGCCATGAAGTGGCCAATGGGCAGGGCGGCGTGCTCGTCATCCGCAAGCCGTGGCCGTCAATGATCCGCACGATCTGGGGCAATCCAGAGCGCTTTCGCAACGGCTACTACCCCGACGAGCTCGGCGGCAAGCTGTACCTCGCCGGCGACGGCGCGATTCGCGACCGCGACACAGGCTACTTCACGATCACCGGTCGTATCGATGACGTGCTGAACGTGTCCGGCCACCGCATGGGCACGATGGAAATCGAATCGGCACTGGCGGCCCATCCGCTCGTCGCCGAAGCTGCGGTCGTCGGGCGTCCGGATGAAACGTTCGGAGAAGCCATCGTCGCCTTCATCGTGCTGAAAACGGCGCGGCCCACCGGTGCTGAGGTGAAGCGCGTAGCGGACGAGTTGCGCGCCTGGGTCGCCAAGGAAATCGGTCCAATCGCAAAACCGAAAGACATCCGGTTCGGCGACGCAATGCCCAAGACTCGCTCCGGCAAGGTCGTGCGCCGGTTGTTGCGCTCAGTCGCGAAAGGCGAAGCAATTTCGCAGGACACGTCGACTGTCGAGAATCCCGCTGTGATTTCCCAGTTCGCCGATTCGGTCTGAACGCTCCAGTGGTCCGACGTTCGATTGCGATGTGACCCTTGCGCGGCGCGCGTCTTCACGACGGTCGCGCAATCCATGTCTACTCCTATTTGCATGAGGAATTCATCATGAATATCAAAGCCCCTAATCCCGCTGCACTCGGCCTGGCCGGTTTTGCCTTGACGACCTGGCTGCTCAGCATGATCAACGCCGGCTGGTTCAGCGGCGATTCGATGGGCATGGTGCTCGCCGTCGCTTTCGCTTATGGCGGCACCGCGCAGGCACTCGCCGGACTCATGGAAATACCACGCGGCAATACGTTCGGCGCGACGGCCTTTCTGAGCTATGGTGCGTTCTGGTGGTCGCTCGCCCTCTTCGTGCTGTTCCTGCACGGCACCGTGCCCGCGGCGTTCGTCGGCTGGTATCTGTTCCTGTGGGGCGTGTTCACGCTTTATATGTGGGTCGCGACATGGCGTGCGCCGCGCGCATTGCAACTGGTGTTTCTGTCTCTGTGGGTCACTTTCTTCGTGCTGGCAGCGAGCGAATGGACCGGCCTCGTGTGGTTGCACCACGCCGGCGGCTACCTCGGCCTGCTGACGGCGCTGCTGGCTTTCTACCTGTCGGCGGCGGAAATCATCAACGAGACACATGGACGTACGGTGCTGCCGGTGGGAACCGTCGCTCAGGAGATCGACGTGACCGTAACGGTCACCGAGGGACTCCGCAGCGCTTGAAAGCAGGCGGCGGCTATCGTGCGGCGCCGCGAATACGGATAAAATGTCGGCATGCCGATCAACTATCTTCGAGGATTCACGAAACCTGAGCGCAGCGACGCGGCGAATCTGCGCCTGGGACGATCGCTAGCTTTTGTCGCCGGCGCGGCCAACGCCGGCGGCTTCCTCGCTGTGGGGCAATACACATCACACATGTCGGGCATTGTGTCGTCGCTCGCCGACAACCTCGCGCTCGGCGAAATCAATGCCGTCGTTACGGGACTGAGCTCCTTGTTGTCGTTCCTTTTCGGGGCCGCCACGTCCGCAATCATGATCAACTGGGGGCGTCGCCGGCAATTGCACAGCCTGTATGCAATGCCGTTGATGCTCGAGGCTACGCTGCTCCTCTGCTTTGGCCTGCTTGGCACACATCTCGAGACCCATCGCGTCCTTTTCGTGCCGGCGACCGTCTGTCTTCTGTGCTATGTGATGGGTCTGCAGAACGCCATGATCACAAAGATCTCAAAAGCGGAGATACGCACGACGCATGTCACCGGCCTGGTGACTGATATCGGCATCGAACTCGGCAAGTTCTTTTACTGGAACATTGGCGCAACGAGCGGAAGCGCAGTCCGTGCAGATCGCCAGAAACTGCGTATCCTCGGATCGCTGTTATTGTCGTTTCTCGCAGGCGGCCTGACAGGCGCCGTAGGCTTCAAGCAACTGGGGTTTATGGCGACCATTCCCCTTGCTGTCGTACTTCTTACTCTCGCTGCTGTTCCGGTCGTCGACGACATGCTCGCGCAGCGCCGGTAGAATATTTTTTGCAACACCGCTGCTTCGCGCTGGCCGCTGCTCCCGTATAAATGCCTTGCCGGCGGTGAACTGCATTGTCTTCTGCGCCGTTCCATGCTTCCGTTTGACCAGGGTCTAAATCCAGGTCTAAATCCCGGCGTCAACCCAATCGTTGTGTAGCATCGCCAGGGTAGGGACCACCGTAACGAAAGGTATCTACTATTCAATATTGGTTTTACTTTTACTCGTCGTCGCGCTCCTCGCCTCTTTCACGGTATTGGAACTGTCCGGCCGAATCTTCTCCTATTGCCATCTATCCGCAATCCAGATAAGCGGTGCCCATTCATGGGGTCGGCTGGCGCTGACCCAATGGACCACCATGTCCGCACCACCGTTGATCTCCATCAAAGCAGTGGCGTTGCTGCGCTTTGATGTCGAGCGGCGGATGCCTAGCATTAAGGTATCGGCGCAGCTTCTTGCTCATGCCGTTGGTGTTAAGCAGAAAATCGATTCGCCAATGCTTTTCATGTCCTTCTGCGGAGTTTGATATGCAGTCTGTGGGATCGCGCAGTGCCATAGCCGTCATCCTTCACGAACACGAGCAGATGTCGACCGTGATAGAGGGCATGCGGCGCTTTGTGGGTCTGCTGGCAGCGGGTATGCCCGCTCCGGGCCTCATGGTGCTACGGGCAATGCTTTATTACATCCGCGAGTACCCTCAGCAGGTGCACCATCCTAAAGAGGATCGCTATCTGTTCACGCCGCTGCGGGATCGGACGGATGAATTTGACCACGTCCTTACGGAACTGGAGTCTCAACATGCTCAAGGTGACGTGCGGTTGAGGAATATCGAGCACGCGCTGACCCGGTATGAATTGAAGGGGGCGCCCGCCCTTCGCGAACTGCGAGCCATGGTGGATACGTATGCCGAATTCCATGCAGACCACCGGTGTATGGAAGAGACGTTGATATTGCCGGCCGCCAGACGTCTGCTGACAAACGAAGACTGGGAAAAAATCGACGCCGCTTTTGGAGCGAATCGCGATCCATTCGACGGAGTAAAACTTGAAGACGATCTCGGCAAATTATTCTCGATGATCGTCAAGACGATCCCTGAGACGGAAAGTTAGCAGTTCGGCCGTGCGTTGCGATGGACGGCCGGTCACGTGACGCAAATGCTGATCAGTGGGATCCGTGGCCGCGTCATTGAACAAAGTTTTTTTGAGCGCCAAACGCCAACGCGGGAGGAGATATGCAAGCTGTTCGTCACTTTCACCTGGAACTACGGCACGCAAGCGTGCCGACTTATGTTGCCAGTTACCTCTTTCCGATCCTGTTGCTGATATATGAGGCGCATCGGGTAGGCAGGTGGATTTTCGATTACGGGATGAATTTCGCGAACTTCAGGTTCATGGGTTACGAGTTTCTGCTGATGCTTGTTTTCGTTGCGCTCCAGGTTGTCTTTGAAGGCATTTTCCTGATTGGGGCATGGATGAGCCGGGATCACGATTTCGAACATCGGGTCGCAAATCTCCTTGCAGGCCTAGGCTGTTCGCTAGTCGTCATCGGTTTCGACCTGGCTTTGCAGTACGCGCTGTAGCGCGAGTTCTGCGAGGCTAGCTGGCGACGCCACCCATCGATACCCGGAGGGACATTTTCACTGTGCTTCGCGAGAAACACGCTACCACCTTAGTCTCGTCGGCCATGGCCTGCTCGGGCGTAGCCGCTTCGCGATCGCATCGGCTACGTCCTCGTCTGCGGCCGTCATTGCGGCCGTGGCAGGAGGAATGGCCGGAGGCAGTCTGGCAACGCGCATTCCGCTCGCGGCCGGACTCGTGTTGATCACCGGGTTGAGGCAAGGCAATCGGCATCGTCACTTCGCGAGTTGCTTGCGGATGGCCTGCAATTCCTCGCGGCGGATCCTGGTTGGTTTGGGGTATGTCATTTTGAGTTCGTTGAGCGTATCGAGGAGAATTTGCGACACGATCAGGCGCGCGTTCTCTTTATCGTCGGCAGGCACGACATACCAGGGCGCATGCTCGGTGCTGGTCGCGCCGAGGCACTCCTCATAAGCCTTCATGTACTGGTTCCAGAACTTCCTCTCCTCGATGTCAGCAAGGCTGAATTTCCAGTTTTTTTCCGGCTCATCGATACGTTGAAGGAAACGCTTGCGCTGTTCCTCCTTCGAGAGATGGAGGTAGATCTTGATGATGCGTGTTCCGTTTGCCCAGAGGTGCCGCTCGAGGTCGACGATGGAGCGATAGCGGTCGCGCCAGACCGCACCGCGGCCATTCTGCACACCCGGCACGCCTTCGCTGCGCAAAATCTCGGGATGCACGCGGGCGATCAGCACTTCCTCGTAATAGGACCGGTTGAAGATACCGATCCGTCCTCGTTCCGGTAAGTTACGGGTGGTTCGCCAGAGAAAATCGTGCTGCAATTCCATGGCGCTCGGGTGTTTGAAGCTGTATACCTCACAGCCTTGCGGGTTTACGCCGGACATCACATGCTTGATCGCTCCATCTTTTCCCGCAGCATCCATCGCTTGGAAGATCAGCAGAATGGCATAGCGGTTCGATGCGTAAAGAAGCTGTTGCAGCGAGCTAAGCTTCGCAACGTGCTGCGCCAGCAGCCGTTGATAGTGTTCCTTTGATGTGTAACTCGGCTCCCTCACCGTTGGCCACTTTCGAAGGTTGACGGCTTGTGCTTCCCCCACGTGAAAATCTCTTGAACTGATGTCCATTTGCATCCTCTCACAAGCGCCATCTCGGATGGGTTGCGTCCATCGTTCGAGGTTCCCGTTTTCTGATACGCAAGCCGTCCCCGGGCGGTGCCCGACCTCCGGACATGCCTACCTGTTGCGGTACCTCGATATGCGCTGTTCCCCGATCGTTCGTTGAAGCGGATCAATCTCGATTGCAGCCGTTGAAGAACCGGCTTGAGCAGATTGACCAGCAGATCCTTGAGTCCCGGCAGCAAGGGGCGGCGCCCCATGTATGTTGATATTCACCAAATTTTGACCCTCCGTTAGGCCAGAATTCAGTCGGCGAAGACAATTAAGGTTCCCGGGTGGCCCTGACGATCATTGCAAAGAGGCGGCCGAGATCTGCCTCGACCTTGACCCCGGCGAACGGATCGCGGTTTTTTCCAAACGCCTCATTCAGTTCGCTCCAGTCCACCTCCGTCAGCCATTGACGCGCGGCAGGTAGAATCACGTCTTCTTCCAGACGCTTGTGATTTGCGGAAAACACGGCGTATTTTTCGACCATCTCGCGCAATACCGCGAGAGCGGACTCGCCGGCCAGTTCGTATCGGGTCAACGCATGTTCGATGTCTCGCAATCGCACTTTGCCTTGAGCGTGCTGTTTCTCGAGCTCGTCGATCGTTTTGTCGAGGTCGTTGGCACGATGCCGCAAGCGCGCGAACAGATAGCGCTCCTCCTTGGGATGATGCAGCTGCTCGGGATATTCGCTAATGTAAAACAGCATGGACCGAAGCATCATCGGCCTAGGTGCATCGAAGCCGGCACCGAGCTGCTTGACAAAGCGTTGCATCCCGGTGATGACCATCGATAGCTGCTGGTGTTCCCTAAGGATTATCTTTACGGCGTTTTGCGGAGCCGACGTTTGCATATCCCCCCTCTTACCCGTGGATGCGGCATCCTCAACTTGCGATCGCCTGAGTCCCATGGAACAAAATATAAAGGGCGTGACGAGTAACCCTATGATCTGCATCAAAGGCAGTGCCGATCTCGAGCGTAGCCCGGAGCGATCAAATGAGTTACAAAAGCATCCTCGGACAGAACAGCTGACCGGCAGGTAAGTACCTTCATTTCGTTGATCAGAGTCAACCAACCCGACCCGATCGGTGCAATGATCCAGCGAACGGCTACACACCGTTCGCAAGATCTAGCGATTTAGACTGGGAGTCGACGATGGGAATTGGTATGCAGATAACCTATCTCGGCCTCTCGGGAACCGCGTCCTTGGAGGCAGAAGCAGCCGTGCAATTGTTGCGCCTTGAACCGTACGGGAGCTACCTCTCGGATTGTCGACTCATGATCGAGCATTTGCGCCAGCGCTCGGGATGTAGTCTGTACGAAGTTCGGCTTGAAATCCGGACTGCCGCGCACGCACTGAGACGCATCGTACGTTGCGTATACGACAGCGCTGAAGCGGCTATTCTATGTGCGTTCAAGAAGGCGGTGCGGGCACTCGAAATTCTTTCCGCACATGGCAAGCTGTGAGAAACAACAAGCGCGGCGGCGACATGGTGTAAGTTTGACAAGACCATCCAGGGCAGTCAGCTGGCTCGCGTCACGGCAAATGCATCGACGCAGCATCGCCCGGCCGGCACCGGCCAACGAACAGAACAGACCGTGCAACCATGCCGTAAGCCAGGGCGGCCTGACGAAATCGACTTCCCCAACTTTTGCACGCTCTCGTTCGATTTGATCTACGACGATGTCAGGCATCTAGTTGCTGCCTCGCATTCGCAAAGCTCAGGTTGGAACGATTGCGTCGCGAACCAGCAACACCGGGCAGGTCGAGGACCGAAGAAACCGCTCGGCGACGCTTCCTAGCTTTATGCGTTGCATCCCGCGGCGTCCGTGCGTACCCATTACGACAAGATCCGCGCTGCGCCCCTGTACGTAACGCAGCAAGCAGCTAGCGACATCTTCGCTGATGTTGTCCGTCTCGACCGTATCGACCTTGCACACAACGTTGCTCTCGGTCGCCTCCTGATGCGCATCCGCCAGTACTCGATCACCTTCAACACGTAATGCCTCGACCATCGCAAACTGGTCGTAATTGGCCGAATAGGCAAACATCGCAAAACGGTCAAGCACGTACACCGCCGTCACCGTTCCGTTAGCCACCTTCGCCATCCGGATAGCCTCCTTGAGCGCCCCCTTCGAGGCGTGGCTGCCATCCAGTGCCACCAGGATATCTTTGTACATGATCACCTTCTCTTGCAAGTCGATTACGAACTCCTTCAGCACGGCAGGCCTCACGACGGATCAACTGCGCAGCCGACGCAACATCCGCCCGATGCGCACTAACTGCACGCCAGCTTCGGCTTCGATTGGCGCAGATCCAGCGAAACTGAGGTCCGTCATTTGCATGCCGACTCCCATTGGCTACCTCCACAGGAATGTCGGGCTTCAAGTCCCGACCCAGCTTCATCGGGAACCACGCTAAGACGCGCTAATCTGGGCTGACGGCAGCCGCAAATCCATCATCTGCGCCTCCCTTTCACGTGAATTGATTTGTATCAATGGTGAAGACACTGGCGCAGGTGGACCTGGCCGCGAAGCCAACGTTTTGCCGATGGGGCGGCGCATTTCACTGGCATTGATTCAGATCAAACCACTTATGCGCATCGGGATGAATATGCGTAATCCCGCATCGCCCGAGCGGCTGCGGCGAACCGGCTTGGGCGACCACCCGCCGTGGCGCAACCATAACGGCGACGATGCGCTGCCGGCGCGCGATTACCGCCGGCCTGGCGCGAGACTTGCTTGCCTTAGTATCCGCACAACCCCGGCAAACGACCGGGGCCGACCCGCAGGAGGAGACAATGCGCGATGAGGTCTATCCCGCCGCAACATCAATCGCGGCTCGTGAGCCTAGCTGGCTCACGCCGTCGATTCAGAAATCCCACGAACGCTCCGAAACCTTTGGTCTGAGCGCCTCGATGCGGCCGGATTATGACGTGCTACCGGCCGCCGAACTCGCGTTGAAGCTGGAGCAAAGCCGTGTCCTTTGCGCGCATGCCACACCGGTGATGGAAACGCTGCACGAGCAGATCGTCAACACGCAGAGCATGATCGTGTTGACCGACGCCCAAGGGCTAGTCCTTCATTCGATCGGCGACGATGACTTTCTACGGCGGGCGGAGAAAGTCGCACTGCGCCCAGGCGCGAACTGGGCTGAAGACCGGCAAGGCACGAATGCGATCGGCACAGCGCTGGCCGAGCAATGTCCGACGGTCGTCCATGGCGAACAACATTATCTGGCAGCCAATCGCTTTCTAACCTGCTCCAGTGTGCCGATCCTCGATCCGTATGGCGATCTGATCGGCGTGCTCGACGTCACCGGCGATCATCGCAGCTATCACCAGCACACCATGGCGCTAGCGAAAATGTCCGTGCAGATGATCGAAAACCATCTGTTTACCAATACCTTTCGCGAAACGTTGCAGATTGCTTTTCATGGTCGCCCTGAATTTCTCGGTACCTTGATGGAGGGCATCGTCGCGTTTACCTGCGACGGCCGCTTCCTGTCGGCCAATCGCAGTGCGCAATTCCAGTTGGGCATGCCGCTCGCCGGCCTGCGCGCGCATACCCTGTCATCGCTATTCGGTCTCACAAGCGCGCAACTGATCGACCATCTGCGAGTCAGCCGGGACCGGCATCTGTCGTTGAATCTGAACAACGGCTCGGTGGTCTGCGCACACGTCGAGTTCCGGCGCGCGACACACGCCGATGACCGCTGGCCGCAGCAGGAGCGTCGTGAGTCACGCACGGCGCACCGCGTCGAGTTGCCAGCGCCGGCCGCGGGCGCCCTATCGAAACTCAGCTATCTGGACACTGGCGACCCGCAGATCACCGCCGTGATCGCCAAAATCCGCAAAGTAATCGGCAAAGACATTCCAATCCTGATCACTGGAGAGACAGGTACCGGCAAGGAATTGCTGGCCCAGGCGATCCACAACGACTCGCCGCGACGCTCAGGTTCCTTCGTCGCGGTGAATTGCGCGTCGATCCCGGAAACGCTGATCGAATCCGAGCTGTTCGGCTATGAGGAAGGCGCGTTCACCGGCGCGCGGCGCAAAGGCGCTACCGGCAAATTACTGCAGGCCAACGGCGGCACGCTATTTCTCGACGAAATTGGCGACATGCCCTATCCGCTGCAAGTTCGGCTGTTGCGCGTGCTGCAGGAGCGCCTCGTCAATCCGCTTGGCTCCTCGAAGTCGATACCGGTCGATATCGCCATCATTTGCGCGACCCACCGCGACCTGCGTGACATGATCGCGCAGAACCGGTTCCGCGAAGACCTGTATTACCGCCTGAACGGCATGGTGGTCAAATTACCGCCACTGCGCGAGCGCACGGATCTGTCCGCCGTGATCCAGAAGATGCTGCAATGCGCGTCTTCCGAAAGCGCCGATGTGCAGCGCCTGAGCGTCGCCCAAGACGTGATGGCATTGTTCGAGCAGTGCGCGTGGCCGGGAAACTTTCGTCAGCTCGGCAATCTTCTGCGTACAGCTGCCGCGATGGTCGATGCGGACGGCGAGATCCGTCGCGAGCATTTGCCCGATGACTTTTTCGACGGCTTGCGCACCATTGCTGCAGCGCCTACAGGCGCGGTTGACACATTGCAGCTCCCAAGTGGACGCCTGGAGGATGTCGCTGTCAGCGTCATCGCCAAGGCCGTAGCGCAGCATGGCGGCAACGTGTCGGCCGCCGCCCGTGCGCTTGGGGTCTCACGTAATACGATATATCGCAAGCTGCCGGCGCAGTGTGCAGGCGACACCGACGACGCGACCTGACGCGCCTGTGCCACAAGTGCTCCAATTTGCAACAACGGTGTACTCGAATTGAACAGTGCGTAGCAGGTTTCATCGATATGTACGGTGAGATTTTGCGTGACAAGCCTCGCATTCATTCACAAAAACGCATCCGTTCGGCATGCCAAACATGTGTCGGCCTTGGTATGCCCAGGCGGTACGGAGTTACTGGCCCGGCACAGACTTTGCATTCGATCGATATGACCGCTTACTCAATGCGGTTTCTCAATCACATGTCGCAATCAAGGAGACAACCATGCAATGGACTACCCCCGCTTATTCCGATCTGCGTTTCGGTTTTGAAATCACGATGTACATCGCCAATCGCTGAAGCAACGATGAAGCGCCGCACGCCTCTCTCAGTGAGTGCGCGTGACGGCGCCCGGAGTATCGCTCATGAAGATCAAGATTCTTGGTTCAGGCGCAGGCGGCGGATTGCCCCAATGGAACTGCAACTGCGCGAACTGCAACCGGGCCCGTTATCAAACCGGCGACGTGTTGCCGCGTACCCAGTCGTCGATTGCAGTGAGCGATAACGGCATAGACTGGATTCTGATCAACGCCTCGCCGGATCTGCTCGCTCAATTGCGCGCGAATCCGGAACTGCAACCCGGCCGCTCGATCCGCGATAGCGCCATCGCAGCCGTGGTGCTGATCGACGCACAGATCGATCACGTCACCGGTTTGCTGATGCTGCGCGAACGCACCACGCCCCTGCCGTTGTATGCGTGCGCTCCCGTGTTCGACGACCTCTCCACCGGGTTACCGCTGGTTCCACTGCTCGAACACTACTGCGGTGTCGAGCGTCACGAGATCACGCTCGATCAACCGTTCACAATCTCCCCTGCGGCAGGCATCCGTTTCACCGCGTTGCCGATTGAGAGCAAAGCGCCGCCCTATTCCCCCCGTCGCACGGAAGCCGCACCCGGAGACAACATCGCATTACTCATCGAAGACCTTGCTAGCGGCGCACGCGTCTTCTACGCGCCCGGTCTCGCGAGCGCACCGGAACCCGTGCTCGATGCGATGCGCTCTGCTCAACTCGTTCTGGTTGACGGCACGTTCTGGTCCGCCACGGAGATGATCGACCTTGGTCTGTCGACCCACCTGGCGGCCGACATGGGCCATCTTGCGCAGTGCGGACACCGTGGCCAGCCAGGCATGGTTCAACTACTCGATGCATTGCCCAGCGCGACACACAAGGTGCTGATTCACATCAACAACACCAATCCGATTCTCGACCCGCACTCCGCCGAACACGCCGTGATACGCGCACGCGGTATCGAAGTGGCACGCGACGGGATGCAATTCCAGGTATAGCCATGAACGCCCCTCTGCCCACCGCCGTTACTCACGCCGCCCCCTGGCCGCCGGCCGAATTCGAAGGGCGCCTGCGCGCGCTCGGCGTGCACTACCATATTCATCACCCGTTCAATGTGCTGATGAATAGCGGCCGGTGCTCGCCGCAGCAGATTCGCGGCTGGGTTGCCAACCGCTTCTATTACCAGATCAACATCCCGCTTAAGGACGCTGCAATCCTGTCCAATTGTGAGGACCGGCAGACGCGCCGCCTCTGGATCGAGCGGCTGCACGATCACGATGGCCACGGCGACAATCCTGGCGGCATTGAAGCATGGGCGCATCTCGCCGACGCGGTCGGCATCGAGCGCAACGCGTTATGGTCGCTCGAGCACGTGCTGCCCGGCGTGCGCTTCGCCGTCGACGCCTATGTCAATTTCGCGCGGCGTGCGCCATGGCAGGAAGCGGTCTGCTCTTCGCTCACGGAGATGTTCGCGCCGCAGATCCATCGCGACCGGCTGGCCGGCTGGCCTGACCTGTACCCGTGGATCGATGCGCAAGGTTTGCAGTACTTTCGCAGCCGCATTCCGCTTGCCCAGCGCGACGTCGAACACGGACTCGCCGTCACACTCAGCCACTTCAAGACACCCGACGCGCAACAGCGTGCCCTCGACATCCTGCGCTTCAAGCTCGACATTCTGTGGTCGATGCTCGACGCGATCGAAAAGGCGTACCCCGTATGAACGCCCCGCGCCACGATTACGCCAGTCTGCGGCCGCATCTGCGAACGATGTTCCGTCTGCAATGGGAAGACGTTCAGGATGCCTACGTCTTGCTCTATCCAGAAGGCATGGTCAAGCTCAATCCAAGTGCCGGCGAAATTCTCGCGCGCTGTGACGGAACGCGGGAACTGGACGACATCATCGACGAACTGGAAGACCTCTTCAACGCGTCCGATCTTGCCGCCGATGTGTATCGCTTCATCGATCACGCGCGGCAACGCGGCTGGCTGGACTGACATGAGCACAACGACCGACACTCTGGGCACGCGCCCGTCCCCGCCGCTGTGGCTGCTGGCGGAGCTCACGTATCGCTGCCCGCTGCACTGCGCGTTCTGCTACAACCCCGTCGATTTCGCGAGTCACGGCGCGGAACTCGACACGGACGCGTGGCGCGACGTGATCACGCAGGCGCGCCGCATGGGCGCCGCGCAAATCGGGTTCTCTGGCGGTGAACCGCTGGTGCGCGATGACCTCGAAACACTGGTTGCCCATGCCCGTGGACTCGGTTTTTATACGAATCTGATTACCTCGGGTGTCGGACTTAACGAGCAGCGCATCGCTGGTCTGAAAGAGGCAGGTCTCGACCATATCCAGCTCTCGTTTCAGGACTCGACGCGTGAACTGAACGATTTCGTCTCCAGCACGAAGACCTTCGACCTGAAACAGCGTGTCGCGCGCCTCATCAAGGCGCACGGCTACCCGATGGTGCTCAATTGCGTGCTGCATCGCTATAACCTGCCGCACGTCGGGCAGATTATCGACATGGCGCTGGAGATGGGTGCCGACTACCTTGAACTGGCGAACACGCAGTACTACGGCTGGGCAATGCTCAACCGCGAGCAGTTGATGCCGACGTCCGAACAACTGCAGGAGGCCGAGGCTACGGTCAACCGATACCGCGAACGCGTCGGTGATCGCTGCCGCATCCTGTTCGTGGTTCCCGACTACTTCGAATCACGCCCCAAGGCCTGTATGAACGGATGGGGTTCGGTATTTCTCGGCATCGCGCCGGACGGCACCGCGCTGCCATGCCACGCAGCGCGCTCGCTGCCGGGTCTGGACCTGCCCCGCGTGCAGGACACTGCGTTGACGGATATCTGGTACCACAGCCATGCGTTTAACGCCTTTCGCGGCGATGGCTGGATGCGCGAACCATGCCGGAGCTGCGACGAGCGCGAGACCGATCACGGCGGTTGCCGCTGTCAGGCGTATCTGCTGACTGGAGACACTGCAGCCGCCGACCCGGTGTGTGCAAAATCGGCGCATCACGGGCAAATCGAACAGGCCGTGACTCTGGCACGGCGGCCGGCGCGGGACGCTCAAGCGCAACCACTGATTTTCCGCAGCAGGGATAACTCGTTACGTTTGGGGTGATTCGGGAGTTTGGGGTGATTCGGGACGAGATTGCGGCATCGAGAAAAGAGAAAGCCCGGCGATATCCGTGAACAACGGAAAATCGCCGGGCCGTTTTTGTGGCGCCAACCAACGCTGTTGACGCCTTCGAGCCTATTGCGAAGTGCCGGCGTTGAGCGGTGTCTTCGACGCTTTGGCGTTGTCGTCAGTCAACTTGGTGGCGCCGGCGCTATAGCCATTCGAATACAGCAGGAACGCCATGATGTCGGCATAGTCCTGCGGTTTCAGCTTGCCGGGCCGGTCAGCCGGCATATTGTTCGTCATGTATCCATACACCCCGCCGATGGTCAGCTTCGCGTTTGCCGCCGGCGCAAAGGCCGGACCGCGTAACGCGGGCGCATTCAATCCTTGCAGGCCAGGACCGTGGCATTTCGCGCACGCACTCGAGTACAGGGTCTTGCCGTGCGCCACCTGCGCGCGGTCGAAGCCAGGGGCGTCGCCTGCCGCACTCGCGTCGACTTTGATGAAGTGCCCCTGCTGCGCCCCGTGATCGGCCGCTGACATCATGCGCCACGCCGCATCGTTGCGGCCGGGGCCGTCGCGATAGGCAAACGTGGCCACGGATGGCCTGGCGGCCTGATCTGCCTCGGGAAGCATCCACTTGCGGGTCAAGGCTGCCAGCCGGCCATCGGAGGCCATCTTCTGCAGCGCGGCGTCGATGCGCGGCTGCAACGCCGCGCCGTTCTTCCCGAACGCGAACACCAGTTGCCAGTCGGCATACGGCGAGGCGGCACCCGAAATCCGGAAATGCTGCTCGGGATGCGTGGCCGCATAAGCCACGACCGCCGGGTACCAGACGATCGCGCGTTGTGCATGCCCGCTCGCCACGGCGTCGACCGTGAGTGCCGCCGTATTCTCCAGGTCGAGCTTGACGTTGGGTTGCTGTACCGCGATGAGTTGCGCAGGGCTCGCATAGGTAGCCGCAACGACTTCCGCACCGCCGGCCGGCGCGGTCGCGTCGCGCGTGGTGACGCTGACGTAACCAGAGCGCAGATAGCCGCGCGAGAAGGTCATCTTGCTGCCCGAGCCATCGGCAATTGTCGAACGCGGAAAGCCGGCAATCACGTCGCATTTTCGCGCAAGCGCTTTGTTGAGCTCCTTCAGCGAAACACCGTCGTCATCACTACCGTCGAATCCTCCGGGAGCAAGCGACAGCGAAATACCGGCGGTGCGAAGCGCTTCGCGCGCGACCGCCTCGTCGAGCGCGATCGATGGACTGCCGGGAAACGTGCAAACGCGCACGCCTGCACCCGCGCTGGCAAGTCCCGGTGTGAGGGTGCCGGTGGCCAACAGGACACTGGCAAAAGCGAACCAATTGAGTCGAGTCTTCATGATCTTGCTTCCGGAAAAGGCCTGGCCGCCACGGCTGGAAGGCTACGCCCATGTCGGCCCGGCCAAACTGTCGTGGCAGCCATATCAACATCAGCTGTGATTGAGCGCAAACACATAGAGCGTGCCGCCGCGTGGAACCTTCTCTGCCGCTTTCGCCATCGGCCCACCCCAGATCGGGTTCGCGCCACCGTAACCGGCGAGAATGGCGACGTACTCTTGCCCGTTGACCTCGAACACCGACGGTTGAGCGACGATCCCGCTCGCAAGTTTCGGGCTTTGCCACAGCACCTTGCCGGTCGCCTCATCGAACGCGTACAGATGGCCGTCCAGCGATCCGCTAAACGCAAGACCGCCCGCCGTGGTCGCTACACCGCCATTCCACGGCAGCTTGCTCCAGTGACTCCAGACTTTCTTGCCGGTGTTGACATCGATAGCCTGAAGTTCGCCATAGCCCTTGCTGCCCGGTTCCGGTTTGATTTCGAACCCTTCGCCAAGGTATGGCAGCCCCTCCATGTAGTTCACCGACTTGCCCGACAGTGACATGCACGCATGCAACGCCGGAACGATCGCGAGATGCTTGTCCGGATCGTATGAGACCGACCACCAGTTCTTGCCGCCGAGGAAGCTCGGGCAGGTCTCGATTGTCGTGCCCGCCTTCGGATATTTCGACGCGTCCTGAATCGGCGCGCCGTCTGCCGTGTAGCCCGTGACCGAGCTTGCCGTCACGAACGGCTTCGCGTAGATCAGCTTGCCGGTGCCACGGTCGATCGCGTGGAAGAAGCCATTACGGTCCGCGTGAATGATGGCGTCGTATTCCTTATCCTGGTACTTGATCGTGGCGAGCACCGGTGTATTGACGCCGTCGTAATCCCACGTGTCGTGCTTCGTGTACTGGTAGTGCCATTTGAGGTTGCCGGTTTTTGGATCGAGAGCAAGCAGCGAGTCGGAGTACAGGTTGTCTCCCGGACGCAGATCGGCGAGCCACGGGCCAGGATTGCCCACCCCCCAATAAAGCGTTTTCGATGCGGCGTCGTAGGTGCCTGTCAGCCAGGCCGGCGCGCCGCCATGATCCTGCATGCCGTTCGGCCATGTATCACCGCCCTTCTCGCCGGCCGCCGGTATCGTGAAGCGCTTCCACAGCACGTTGCCGTCATCGGGATTCAACGCCGCAATAAAACCGCGCGCGCCATATTCGCCGCCTGCGCTGCCCACCACTACTGCGCCGTCGAGTGCGAGCGGCGCCAGCGAGAACGCATAACCCAGACCCGGCTCGAACATCTGCTTGCGCCAGACAAGCGCGCCGGTCTGCGCGTCAAGCGCAACCACGTCGCCGCTCAGCATCGCGACGTAGACATTCTTGCCGTACAACGCCACACCGCGGTTGATCACGTCGCAACACGCAGTCTTGAACGATTCGGCACCGAGTTTGGGTTCGAACTTCCAGAGTTGCTTGCCGGTTACAGCATCAAAGGCATAAACATTGTCCTTCGGCGTGGTCACGAACAGAAAGCGGCCATTGATGATCGGCGTCGCTTCGAACCCCTGCTGCAGATCCGCGGGAAACTTGTAGCTCCATACCTGCTTGAGATTCTTGACGTTGGCTGCGTCGATTTGCTTGAGCGGTGAATGCGCCTGGCCGTTGTAGGTGCGGTAGTACGTGAGCCAGCCGGGATCGCTTTGCGCGGCTGTCAAGCGCTCATAGGTGACGGCTGGATAGTCGTCGGCCGCTGCAGCGGACGCGAATACCAGACTGACGGCAGCGGCCACGCTCATTGCAAACGCCGTGGGCCGCTTCGCCGAAGCTAAACGTGCTTTCATCCTTGTCTCCTGTGTCGACCAGAGTCGCCGCTTTAGCGGCTTACTCTGGTCCCATGCAAGATGGTTGCTGTTGAATTGTTGACGCGAGGCCGTGCGGCGGCGCTATCGTCTAGTGAACGCAGACTGGCTGCGAACCATTCAAGGCAAGTCGCATGCCATTGGCTGCCGTGCCGCTGCGAGCCAAGGTGGCTCACGAACGAAGAACGCGGCTCGGCAGTGAAGCGATCGTCACGGCATAACAACGGTGTTGCACGTTGGCGCAGTCACACGACAATGTGTTGCTAAAAAGGACAGCCGCCATGCCGATGGACCGAGCGACACACAGGGTCGCGCCATGCGTCGCCACGCATACGACGCACAGGGTATGCGTGGCCTCAGGTCCGTAACGCCTGTCGCGTTGCAGACAAGGCCCAATGGCACGCTTCTCGCTGAAGGCTCCGCACGATGAAGAGCGTCAGCACGGCGGATACGTCGAGCCAGCGCAGACCTTCTCCATCGACACCAGTCACACAATCATTGGAGGAGTCAGGTATGAATCACGCAGATATGCAGTTTCTCGATGTCGAATTTCCGTATGCGCGGCAGTACGCCAATTTCATCGGCGGCCAGTGGATTCCGCCGGTGCGCGGCGAATACTTCGACAATGTCTCGCCTATCACGGGCGAACCCTTTACGTCGATCCCGCGCTCAACTGAAGAAGATATCGAGCTCGCCCTCGATGCCGCCCACCGCGCCCGCAAAGCCTGGGCCGATACCTCGCCGGCCGCGCGCGCCACTATCCTGAACCGGATTGCGGACCGCATGGAGCAGAACCTCTCGCGCATCGCGTTTGCCGAATCGATCGACAACGGCAAGCCGATCCGCGAGACGCTCGCCGCCGACATCCCGCTCGCGATCGACCACTTCCGCTATTTCGCCGGTTGCATTCGCGCACAGGAGGGGACGATCTCCGAGATCGATGCCGATACCGTGGCTTATCACTTCCACGAGCCGCTTGGCGTGGTCGGTCAGATCATTCCGTGGAATTTCCCGATCCTGATGGCCGTGTGGAAGGTGGCGCCCGCGCTGGCCGCAGGGAACTGCATCGTGCTCAAACCTGCCGAGCAAACGCCTGCGTCGATCCTGGTGCTGATGGAACTGATTCAGGACTTGCTGCCGCCGGGCGTGCTGAACGTGGTCAACGGATTTGGTCTCGAAGCGGGCAAGCCGCTCGCAACAAGCAAGCGTATCGCGAAGATTGCCTTCACGGGTGAGACATCCACAGGGCGTCTGATCATGCAGTATGCGAGCCAGAACATCATTCCGGTGACGCTCGAACTCGGTGGCAAAAGCCCGAACATTTTCTTCGCCGACGTGATGGATCGCGACGATGGTTACTTCGACAAGGCGCTCGAAGGCTTCGCGATGTTCGCGCTGAATCAGGGTGAAGTCTGCACATGTCCGTCGCGTGTACTGGTCGATGAAAAAATCTACGACCGCTTCATGGAACGCGCCTTGAAGCGCGTCGCCGCAATCACGCAGGGGCATCCGCTCGACACCAAGACGATGATCGGTGCACAGGCTTCGGAGGAGCAGCTCGAAAAAATCCTCTCGTACGTCGATCTCGGCAAGCAGGAAGGCGCTGAATGTCTGATTGGCGGCGAGCGTAATACCCTCGGCGGCGAACTGAGCAAGGGCTACTACGTGAAGCCGACCGTCTTCCGCGGTCACAACAAAATGCGTATCTTCCAGGAAGAAATTTTCGGCCCGGTGGTCTCGGTGACGACATTCAAGAACGAAGAGGAAGCACTCGAAATCGCCAACGATACGCTGTACGGTCTCGGCGCCGGCGTGTGGACACGCGACGGCACACGCGCCTATCGCTTCGGCCGTCAGATTCAGGCCGGCCGTGTGTGGACGAACTGCTATCACGCCTATCCGGCGCATGCGGCATTCGGCGGCTACAAACAGTCCGGCATTGGTCGCGAGACCCACAAGATGATGCTCGACCACTATCAGCAGACCAAGAATCTGCTCATCAGCTATAGCGAGCAGCCGCTCGGTTTCTTCTAACGCACTACGGACAGATCTGGAGCGGCGTGAGGCCCGCTCCAGACAAGCGGTGGTTTTACACGCCGCCCACCATCCCCGCTTTACTTCCACGCATACCGCAAACCAACCCATACGCCACGCGGCGCGCCCATACCGAGAAACTGTTCGTTGGTCACGGCATCGGGCGAAAAAGAATGGCCCGGGCCATTGAAAAAATTCTGCCCGAGGATGCCAAAGTCCGCGTAGCGCTTGTCGAACAGATTGTTCACGTGCGTGAACAGCTGCAGCTGCTTTGTGACTTGATAGGTCGTGTCCAGATCGACAATCGCATAGCCCGCGATACGCCCGTTGCTGTCCAGATTGTTCTCGTCGCCACGGGCGAATATCGAGCTGCGATAGAGTATGTTTGCGCCCACATTCCATTTTGCGGTGGCCGCATAATCCAGACGCAGTTTCAGCGTGTTTTCCGGAATGCCGGGGATACGATCGCCCGAGTGCATCGTAATGTTGCCTTGACCATCGGCGCTCGAGTTGCTCGCGCTTTGCTCGACAAAGCTGCTCTGATAGGTTGCGCGCAGATACGTATAGCCCGCGTTCACAGTTAGCGGACCTGTCTGCGCGCGTGCGTTGATTTCGAACCCTTGCCGCCGCGTGGTGCCGACGTTCTGGAAATATCCGGTCGAGGTCGAAGCCCCATTGCTGCTGACAAACTGTATGTCATCCTGGAGATCGGTACGGAACACTGCCGCGCTCCAATGAATCGCCGACGATAGCGTTCCACGCGCGCCCGCCTCGAACGTGCGCGATACAACCGGCTTTAACGCGGGATCGGCGATGAAATCGTTCGGCAGCGAACAGGGCGCGGCCGGATCGGCGCAGGCCAGCTCGATAGCGGTCGGTGTACGCATGCCCTCGCTGTAGTTCGCATAGGCCGTCAGCCAGGGAACCGGGTTATATGTCAAGCCCAGCGCCGGATTGATCCGCGAAAAGCTGTGCGAGCCGTTCAACAGGGGTTGCATGCCGCTGAGATCCTCGATATCGACGCTAGCGTGGTTATAGCGCGCGGAGGCCGTCAGCGTGATCGTGCGGGTCAACGAAAGCGTGTCTGTCACGAACACACCGAGATTGCTGTTGCGAGTCGACGCGTCGGTTTGCAGGGTGAAGCCGCCGGTCCCAACGGTCTGGCGGTCCTGGGTGAAGTGCGCGTCCTGCGTGTACTGTGTGAAGCCGGTGTTGGCAAAATCGCCGCTGACACCCGCCATCAACTGATTGTCCATCCCGGCGACTTTGCCGGTGACGCTCAATTGCAGCGCGAATCCATAGCTATCCTGCGAGATCACGGAGTGGGCGTTTTGCGCAGGTACGGTATTGATCGCGCCCGTCGCTGGATCGATGGAACCGTAATCTCCATTGACGTTGCTGCTGAGATTATCGTTGTCGTAGTGCCGGTAATACGCGTCGCCAGAGAGCTGCAATGCATCGCTGAAATCATGCTTGCCGGACAGGTTCAGCATGATCGCGCGATTCTGGTTCTCGTCGGGATATGTGTAGGCCTGGCGTGGATTGTCGAGAAACGAACGCGGAATGGTCTGGGTACCCTGCAACTGGTTGTCGGCTGCGGTGAGGCTCAACTCGACAGTGGTGCGCGGGTCCGTATAGCCGACCTTGCCGAATAGTTGCTTCACGCGGCTGGGGTTATGGTCAGCCCAACCCTGATCCGCCTCATCGTTGGCGGTGACAAAATAGTCAAAGTGTCCCAGCTGGCCGCCCTGCGTAAAAACCACGCTTCTGCGTGCGAACGAGCCGCCCTCCACTTCGACGCTGCCGCCGGGGTTGTCGCGGCCATTTTTGGTGGTGATTGCGATCGCGCCGCCTAGCGTGTTCAAACCAAATAGCGGATTGGAGCCGGGCATCACCTCGATGCGCTCGATCGCCGATTGCGCGAGCAGGTCCCAGTTGACCACGTCACCAAACGGCTCGTTGACCCGCACGCCGTCCTGGAACACCGACAGGCCTTGGGGGGTGCCCAACAGCGGCGAAGCGGTGAAGCCACGATAGTTGACGTCCGGCTGATAAGGGTTGCCCTGACTCGAATTGAGCGTCACGCTCGTGACGTTCTGCTCCAGGTAGGCCGTGATGTTATTCGGGTGTTGCGCCTCGATGTCCTTCGCGCTAACGACCTGCACGGCAGCGGGTACTTCAGTGAGCGGCATACCGAGTCCGGTCAGCGGTGCGGTGCCGACCACGGTCACCACCGGCATCACTTGTGAAGGCGACGACGCCGGTTCGTCTTGCGCTACGGCATAAGTACCCTGAGCCATTGCGAGCATGCCCGCAATGGCGGCGGCGATGCGCGTACGCCGCCAATCGTCGCGATGCGACTTCATGTGTCTCCTCCGTGGCGCGCATCGGCTTCATGGCCTCGCGCGGTATGTTCTTTCACTACGGTTTTCGATGCGCTCACTTCCAAGCAACATCGATGCCGGACATCGCCGCGATGGAACGCGATGTCGAACGCTGTATCGCGTTTGCCCTCACTCATGGGACATCTGTGTCGAATTGGTACAACGGTGTTCCGAACGAGGACACTGAACGCACACCTTCGGACTGCACCTGATCGAAACAAGGCCGCATGCGCGTCCTCACGTCCGGCACGCATGTTGCGATCCGAATAGCAATCAGAAACTGGGGGTGGCGTGCATGATCACTTCAACGCTGAGAAGTGCAAACGCGGCGCGGCGCAGAATGCGTGGCCTGGCGCGCGCCGTGGACGCTAACCCACCCGTGCGCGTCGCAGCAAGCCGACTGCCGCCGCACACCACCCGCGCTTTCGACGAACTTCGGGGAGCGCGTGCGCATGCGATTGCGCTGGTCGTGCTTGCCGTCCATTGCACGGTTGCGCTCCAGGCATGGCGCGTGTCTGTGGAAAACCAGGAATACACGGCCCCGCGTGCGCTGGACCTGCAATTCGACGTTGGGGCAGCTGTACCGTCACCGGCCGCGATTTCAAAGCAACCCGCAGCCCGCGCTGGCGATCTTCCGCCGGCTATGAGGTCGTCCGCATCACCGCCCGCGATCTCGCCGCGCCGCGCAAGAGATAGCGCTGGCGCGAGAAACACCGCTCCGGCGTTGCCATCGAAACCACCCGAGAAGACTGCGCCGAATAAGGCGTCGAAGTGGCAGCCCGCGCCCTCACTCTCGCCTACGACTGCGACTGCGATGCCACAACCGGCATCCACAAAAGCCGAACCCGAACCAGTCAATGCGTCGACCGCAAAATCACCGGACGTCCAGCCCGCGCAGGAACCACTTACCGAACCCAGTTTCGGCGCTGCTTACCTCCGCAATCCACCACCGACCTATCCCGGCGTGGCTCAACAACGCGGCTGGCAAGGCACCGTACTGCTCAAGGTCCACGTGCTGGCCAGCGGCCACCCAGACCACGTTGGACTCGCGTCGTCGAGCGGGCACGAGTCCCTCGACGACGCCGCACGCGAAGCCGTCACCAACTGGCGTTTTGCGCCGGCGCGGCGTGGCGATCAGGCGATCGATGGATGGGTCCAGGTACCCATCGAATTCAAACTTGGAACTTAACCATGAACATGTCCGACTTCGCCACACAGCTCATTGTTGACGCTTCGCTTTGTATGCTCGCGCTCTGTTCGTTGCTGACGTGGTTGCTGATTCTGTACAAAGGCTGCGCGTACTGGCGTCTTGCTTCTGAGAATCGGCGCTTCACTGCGCTTTTCTGGAGTGCCGCCGAGCGTGATCCGTCGGGCATGCCCGGTAGCCCGTCACACGCGTCGGAGTGTCCGAAGGCGCGCGTTGCGCGCGCCGGTTTCAGCGCGTGGTCGGCAACCGCTCCAGCGGAGACGGTGGCGGCCAATGCGGAATTCGTGGCGTGGGACCGACATGAACTGCTCGATCGCTACCTGAACCAGCAGATCCAGAGAGAAAGACGCGCGCTTGAACGTGGCTTGACGCTGCTTGCATCGATTGCCAGCACTGCGCCGTTTATCGGGCTGTTCGGCACGGTGTTCGGCATTATCCACGCGTTGCACGCGGTCGCTGTGGGCAGCGCGAGCGGGATCGAAGGGGTCGCCGGCCCGGTCGGGCAGGCACTGACCGCGACGGGGATCGGAATCGCCGTTGCGATCCCCGCGGCGCTGGCCTACAACCTCTTCGTGCGGCGCGTTCACGTCTCGATCGCCGATCTCGAAGACTACGCCGCGGATCTCGTCAACGTGGCACAGCGCAATGGCTTTCGCGCAATGACCAGCGCTCATCGGGCGGAGGTACTCACATGATTTCACGTTCGAATGCAAAAGCGGCGGATGAACCGCTCGCTGAAATCAATATCACGCCGCTTGTCGATGTCATGCTGGTGCTCGTCGTGATTCTTCTGGTCATGGCTCCGATGTTGACAAGAACACTGCATATCGATCTGCCGAAGGTTGCAGCCGGCGCACCCGAACCGCGCGATCACGCGGTGACAGTCAGCCTCGATGCGCACGGCAAGCTCGCGATTGACGACCGTGAGATCGCCCCGGATCAACTTGAGCCGACGCTCCGGCGCATCGCAACGCTGAGTGACCGTACTGTGGTGAACCTGCGTTCCGATCAAAGCCAATCATTCGGCGCTGTTGCGAATCTGCTCGCAAAAATCAGCCATGCGGGCATCGCGCACGTCGCAGTCGTAACGGCGAACGCGGAGCCACGGAATTGATGTAGCCCGGTCCCGCACTTCGTGCCTTTTTTATGCCGTTGACTTAAATCAACGATGTTGACCATTAGGCGTTTAGAGTCAACGCAACTACGGGTGATGAACCGGCTAAAGCGAGCGTACATTGTCAGCAATCCAGAGATTGATCCCAAATGACTGCATATCGAGCGGTCACACGGGTCGACGAGGAAGTGCACGCAACTGGCCTGCCGGCATCGGGATCCTGTTAGTCCTTTTAATAGGATGACGTCACTACTTCAATAGAACAAGAAACGGTCGGATAGTAGCCTTCACAACCAAGGAGGTTTCACTATGCGTATCTTTCTGACCGGTGCGACAGGCTTCATCGGCGCGGCCATCGTTCCGGAACTCATCAAGGCGGGTCATCAGGTGATCGGCATGACGCGTTCGGATGCCGGAGTTCAAACGCTTATCGATGCAGGAGCCCAGGTGCATCGCGGAACCCTGGAGGATCCGGAGAGCCTGCGCAGCGGCGCCGCAAAAGCAGATGCCGTCATCCACACGGCATTCGATCACGATTTCTCAAGATTCGTGGAGAATTGCGAAAAGGACAAGCGTGCGATCGCGGCACTCGGTTCCGCGCTCGCCGGCTCCGACCGCCCTCTGATCATCACCTCCGGGACCGCCTTTGGTAGCGGTGAGGATGGTCAACCGGCGACCGAAGATGTCTTCGATACCAGTCGTCCACATCCGCGAATCGCATCCGAGCTGGCTGGAAATGCGCTGCTGGAGGCAGGTGTCAACGTGTCGGTGGTACGTCTACCGCAGGTTCACAACCCGTTCAAGCAGGGTCTCATCACACCGCTCATTGCGATCGCCCGGGAGAAAGGCGTCTGCGCGTTCGTGGGCGAAGGCCGCAACCGTTGGCCGGCCGGCCATCTCTCCGACGTGGCGCTGCTCTATCGGCTCGCCGTAGAAAAGGGCGAACAGGGGGCCCGGTATCATGCGGTCGGCGAAGAAGGGATCAGTAGCCGCGAAATCACCGAGGCGCTTGGCCGGGGTCTGAACTTGCCCGTCGTTTCGATCAGGCCGGATGAAGCGGCAGCGTATTTTGGATGGATGGCAATGTTCGCCGACGTGGACATGCCGGCCTCCAGCGCGCTGACCCAGGCCCGGCTGGATTGGCATCCAACCGGGCCAACGCTCATCGCCGACCTCAACGAAGCGCGGTATGCCTAGCCACCTTCGTTGATCGACCGGAGCGGAATCAAGCGTCGATCCGATGGCCGGAAAACGCGCCGCAGTGATCGATGGTTCAGGCGAACGGCCGATCTGCATTTGCGCTCGCCCAATCCATCGATCCCCTCGATCTCGCGCTCGAGACTGCATCACCACGGGATCGTTTCGTTTTCCCAGCGCGTGAACTTTCCTGTGGGACCGTCCGGGCCCAGCAGCGCGACGCGTACCGCCTCGCGCGCGCCCTGTTCAACCGTCTCCGTGCCCGCATATCCGTTGAGGTTCGTTTTGGTGAAGCCCGGCGAGACGGCGTTGACCTTGATCCCCTCCGACTCCAACTCGATTGCCATGGCGACCGTCAAAGCGTTGAGCGCCGTTTTGGACGCAGGATAGACGGGGCCGAAGATCGCGCGGTAGGCGAAAGCCGGATCCGAGTTGGCCGTCAGCGACCCAACGCCGCTCGACACTTTGACGATACAGGCGCCCGGCGTCTCGCGCAGGATCGGCAGCGTCGCCTTCACACGGCACGTCGGCCGGCCGCCCACGCAATATGCGCGCGAGGAACAGGCGGCGGCGAACGACCCCGACCTTCCGCAGATCCGTCCACCCGAATCCGGAAAGCAAAAATCTGTCCGGCGCTAGCCGTCCACCTGCGATTCAAGCCTTCTCCTGATCACGTCAATCAGCGCGCGTACCTTTGCCGTCGGATAGCGGGTAGGCGGAAACACCGCGTAGATGCCCTTGGGTTTGCCGGCCCAATCAGGCAGCAGGCGGATCAGCCGACGCGACGCCACGTCTGCTGTGATCGAAAAATCAGTCAGCAATCCGAACCCTCCACCCGCGAGCGTCGCCGCACGTGCAGCATCGGCCGTATTCACCAGCAGAACATTCTCGCAGCGCACGCTTTGTCTTGCGCCTTTCGCACGCTGCAGATCGAGCGTCAGCGGATGCGGCAACACAGACAATGCGACGTGGGGCATGGCCGCGAGCGCAGCCGGGGTCTTCGGCTTACCCCACGTATCGATGAATTCCTGACTCGCGACGATCCATTTGACGAAACCGCCGAGCTTCACCGCCCGGTAGCCCGAGTCGGCAAGTTGCCCCAGGCGAATTGCCACGTCGATACCCTCCGCGATCAGATCCACATAGTGGTCGTTGCAAACCAGTTCGATGTCGAGTTCCGGATACGTTCGGCGCATCTCGACCAGCGCGGGTGTCACCACCAACGCCCCATAGTCGATCGGCGCGCTCACGCGCAACGTGCCTCGCAACGGGGCCGACTCCCCCGACACGACCGATAGCGCTTCCTCGGCCGCCAGCAATATCTTGCAACTTGCCTCGTAGAAGGCACGCCCGCTTTCGGTCACGCTGAGTCGCCTCGTCGTGCGGACCAGCAGACCCGCGCCGATCTCGCGCTCGAGCCGCTGTAGATGCGTGCTGACCATTGTCTTCGTGAGTCCGAGACGCGCCGCGGCCGCGGTAAAGGAACCCGCCTCCACCACTGCAACAAAAATCGCAAGGCGGTTCAGATTGACATCCCGTAGATCTGCCATTCGCCGATTGTCCATCTTTGATTGATTATGTTTTCTAGCTTAGCAGTCTTCTGCGTTGCGTCGCGAGTCGGTAGGCTTACTTCATTCCAGTCGACGGTTGTCGCCTGTTCCCGATTCAGGAGCGTTCAATGTCTGCCGCCAAGCCCGCCCAGCCGATCCGCCTTCACACCACGCTCCTCTCCGGGCATGGACACCGCGTCAAATTGTTCCTGACGCTGCTCGATCTGCCGTTTGAAGTGATCGAACTGAACATGCGTGCCGGTGACAATCGCCGCCCGGAATACCTGAAGCTCAATCCGTTCGGCCAGGTGCCGACGATCGAAGATGGCGACACGGTACTGTTCGATTCCAACGCCATCCTCGTCTATCTGGCGAAACGCTACGGCGACCCGTCATGGCTGCCGGACGACGCGCTGGGCGCCGCCGCCGTGCAACGCTGGCTCTCGCTCGCGGCCGGGCAGATCGCTTATGGGCCGTGCGCCGCCCGGCTGGTCACGGTATTCGGCGCGCCACTCAATCTCGAGACCGCACAGAAGATTGCGCTGAAATTGTTCGACGTGCTCGACGCAGAGCTTGCCAGCAAACATTTCGCTGCAGGAGACCGCGTGAGCATTGCCGACATCGCCGCGCACACGTACATCGCGCATGCGCCGGAAGGCGGCATATCGCTGGAGCCGTACCAGAACATCCGGGCATGGCTGCGCCGTGTCGAAGCGCTGCCGCGCTTCATTGCGATGCCGGCGACGAAAGCGGGACTGGTCGCCGCATAACCTGAGAAACTCATACGCCGTAACAGGCAGAGGCCGATATGTCTCAACTTCCTCCCAGCACGCCGCGCGGTTGGGACGCCGGCGAGTCGCCTTTTCACGCCGCCGAACGGGCGGCACAGCGATATGCAGGCGTGAACGAGGAAGCGGAGTCGAGCGGCCGTCAAGGCATCCGCCGCTACATGCCGGATCAGCATCGGCGGTTTTTCTCCGAGCAGCCCTTCATGGTGTTCGGCGGCCTCGACGCAAACGGCCAGCCGTGGGCAACCCTGCGCGCGGCCGAACCGGGTTTTGTGTCGTCCCCTGACGCGCGCACCTTGCGGATCGACGGCGGCGGTTTAGCGGGCGATCCACTGGCGGGCCGCTGGCAGCCCGGCATGATGATAGGCGGCCTGGGGCTGCAAGCGCGGACACGCCGGCGCAATCGCGTCAACGGCGTCGTGTCGTCGGTCGATGGCCATACGGTGATGCTCGAGGTCATGCAAAGCTTCGGCAACTGCGCGAAGTATATTCAAAGCCGTACGCCGACATTTGTCGCGCGCGGCGAAACCAGCACGCGGACGCCTGTCGAGACGGCGACGCAACTCAGCGACGCGGACCGCGTATTGCTGGCCAACGCGGATACGTTTTTTATCGCAAGCGCGAACGTCGGCGAAGAAGCGGGCCCGGCGCGCGGCGCCGATGTTTCGCATCGCGGCGGCATGCCGGGCTTTGTGCGCGTCGACGACGCCACCACACTGACAACACCCGACTTCAGCGGCAATCGCTTTTTCAACACGCTAGGCAATCTGCTCCACGATCCGCGCGCCGGCTTGCTGTTCGTCGACTTCGCGAGCGGCGACCTGCTGTACATCGCGGCCCTCGCCGAGATCGTCTGGGACGGTCCGCAACTGGCCGAGTTTCCCCTGGCTGAGCGCCTCGTACGGTTTCGCATTACCGAAGTGCGGCGCAGCCGCAAGGCGTTACCGTTTCACTGGTCCGAGGTCGCCTATGCGCCGCAGTTCGTAACGCCGGCTTCACGGCGCGCCTCGCTGCCCGCTCCACCGCTCGGATCGCCGTGGAAGAAACTCAGAATCGCCGCCGTTCATGACGAAACGCCTATGATCCGCTCGTTCTATTTCGAATCGACGGACGGCACGCCGTTGCCCGCGTACGAGCCCGGCCAGTACTTACCGATTCGTGTGCCGGTCGACGGCCTGGACAAGCCGCTGACGCGCACCTACACGCTGTCCGACGCGAGCAACCGGCAGCAGTACCGGATCACCGTGAAGCGCGACGGAGTCGGCTCCACCTGGCTGCATGAACGCTTCGCCGCCGGCATGCAGGTCGAAGCGATGGCACCGCGCGGCGCGTTCACCTACGATTCAGCCAGCCCGCGCCCCGCCGTGTTCATTTCGGCGGGCATTGGCATAACGCCGATGATCACGATGCTGCATCACGCAATTGCAGCGCGCGAGCCACATGGGCAGCCCAAGCCGCTGCATTTCTTCCATGGCGCGCGAAGCGACGGCGATCGGCCGTTCAGTGCACATCTGCAGGAGCTCGCGGCGCGCCATCCGGCGATCTCGATGCATCTGTTCGACAGCGCTGCCGACCCGACCGCCCATGCGCCTTCCGGCACGTTGGCCGGTCGCGTGAGCATGGCTGAAATCAAGCGCACGCTGCCCTTCGACGACTACGACTTCTATCTGTGTGGTCCCGAGTCGTTCATGCGTGAAATGTATGAAGGATTGCGCGCGCTCAACGTCGCCGATAACCGAATCCGCTTTGAGGCGTTTGGACCGGCAACCATTAAACGCTCGCCCGCAAACCCACCGGCGGTGCGGGAAGACGCACAAGGCTCGCGGCCCGCAAACGTGCCGGAAAGCGCTGTGGGTGGCATACCGGTGACGTTCGCGCGATCGCACCGCACGGTTCAATGGCTGCCCAAGGACGGCACGCTTCTCGAACTCGCCGAGGCGTGCGGCATCGCCGCGCAGTCAAGTTGCCGGTCCGGGATGTGCGGCACATGCTCCACGCGTGTGTTGAACGGCCGCGTCGCTTACGAAGAACCCGCCGACGCCACCATCGACGAAGGCCATGCCCTCATCTGCATGGGGCGGCCAGTTGCCGATGACATAGCCGCGACGGACGGGCTATCGCTAGAACTCTGAATGACGGAGCCGGCATCCTGGCGCAAAATCGGATTACGCATGCTTCGATGCGGGTGAGGTCTGCTTCCGACCGGCAAGGTGAAGCGGTTGCCTGGCATTTTCACACCGAATGCCGGTTTTCCCACAGACCGAAAGCTTACGGCTTGTCATGCTGACCACTCAAGCGTGCGGCGGGAGGTTGCCATGTCGGTATATGTCGATGAAGGATTCAGGCCCTGTGTCACGGAATGCGCAACCGTCGCGTTCCGGGTCTGTTATGACGATCAGGTGCAGGTCTTCGAGGTCAGCGCCGAGGCACTGATGACCTATTGCGGGGCCGCAAGCAAGCGGCGCAAGGATTTGCTCGTCGCGTTCGAGGACTCGCAACTGGAAATATTGAAGGTGGTGGAATGTAAATGGCCGTTCAACCAGACCGAGCCCGTGCGCCTGGGTCTGGACGAATTCCGAATGGTCAGACATTAGGTATGCCAGAATCGCGTCCATGACCTGGATCGCCGCCCTGCCGATGTACAACGTGACGCCCGCGCTCGCTACGGCGTGGCGCGAGTGGCTGGACGACGTCTTGCGCATGGTGAAGCCGGCGTGTCACATCGTCGAGCCCGATGAGGAACTGCATGGCTTCTGGCGACGTCCTAATGTGCTGCTCTCGCAAACCTGCGGCTACCCATTGATGCACGGGTTAAACGAGCAGGTTCAGTTGATCGCCACGCCGCAATTCGATGCGCCGGGCTGCGAAGGCGCGGATTATTCGAGCGTACTGGTCACGCGGGCGGAGGCTCCGTTCGATTCGCTCGCGGCGTGCCGTGGCGCACGTGCCGCCTACAATCAGGACGACTCGAATAGCGGTATGAATGTGTTTCGCCACGCGGTGGCGCCGCTTGCGCGCGATGGTGCGTTTTTCAGCACTGCCCTGCGTACCGGCTCGCATCTTGGCTCATTGCAAGCGGTGGTCGAAAATCGTGCGGACGTCGCTGCCATCGACTGCGTGACGTTCGCTTTTGTCTGCGATGAATTGCCGGAGCTGGCGCAAAACGTTCGGCAAATAGGTGTGACGGCCCCATCGCCGGGTTTGCCTTTGATCGCCTCCAACAACGTGCCGTCGGCGACGATCGAGACGCTGCGCGAGGCACTGAACGAAGCGCACCTTGCACAGCCCGAGCGCGCCAAACGTCTGCGTTTGAAGGGCTTCTCGGCATTGCCGCTCAGCGACTACGAACGGATCGAGCAACTCGAAGACGAAGCGCGTGCCGCCGGCTACGCGCGCCTCGCTTAGGCCTCGCGGTTACCCTACATTCAGCACGAGAAGCTGCGCCCCATCGGCGACCTGATCGCCGACCGCGTACAGCACTTCCTGCACCGTGCCTGCCGCCGGCGCACCGATCGTGTGCTCCATCTTCATCGCCTCCATCACGATCAGCGGCGTGCCCTTCTCCACCACCGTGCCGGGTTCGACCAGCACGGCGATCACCTTGCCCGGCATCGGCGCGGTCAAACGGCCTTCGCCGCCTTCAGCATCCGCGGCATGCGCGAGCAGGTTCTGCCATTCGAACGCCAACGCCTCGCCGAGGCAGAACACGTGGAACGTATCGCCGTCGATGAAAACGCGCCCTGTGACCCGCGCATCGCCGATCGTCGCACGGTATTCGTGCAGGCCTGTACCGTCCGACCATGTGAAGTCCTCGCGCACGCCGTCGTGTTCGAGGGTTTGCGTGGCGCCGTCGCGGGCAAACGTGACCGTGAAAACGCCTTCGCTTTCGTTGCCGCTGTTGTTGTCGATATTGCGCCAGCCGAGCATCTGCGTATAGCCGCTGTTCAGGCGCCAGTGCGATAGTGCATCCCACGGCGACGCGCCGTGCGCGGTGCCGCCTTCTCGCGTCAGCAACGCGGCGCAGGCGAGCGCCAGTGCTTCCTTGAAAGGCTTCTTCACGGGTGCGAACAGGGCATCGTGATGACGCTCGATCAAGCCCGTATCGAGATCGCCGGTCGCGAACGGTTGGCTCGTGACGATGCGTTGGAGGAACTCGACGTTGGTGTGCGGACCGACCACTTCGCAGGCACGCAGCGCGCGATTCATACGCGCGAGCGCCTCTTCACGGGTCGCGCCGTGGACGATCAGCTTGGCAATCATCGGATCGTAGAACGGCGTGATCGTGTCGCCTTCGCGCACGCCACTGTCGATGCGTACCGGCGCCTTGCGGCCCGGCTCGCCCGAGTCGGCCGCGCCGATCACGAACTCCACGCCTTCCGGCATGCGCAGATGCTTCAACGTACCCGTGGAGGGCAGAAAACCGCGCGCCGGATGCTCGGCATAAATGCGTGCTTCAATCGCGTGGCCGTCGAGTTTAAGCTGTTGCTGTGTGAGCGGCAGCGGTTCGTCCGCAGCGACGCGCAGTTGCCATTCCACCAGGTCCTGGCCCGTCACCATTTCCGTGACCGGATGCTCGACCTGCAGGCGCGTGTTCATCTCCATGAAGTAGAAATCGCCCGTGCTGGTCATGATGAACTCGACCGTGCCTGCCCCGACGTAATTCACCGCACGCGCTGCGGCCACCGCCGCTTCGCCCATTTCGCGCTTGATTTCAGCCGACAATCCCGGCGCCGGCGCTTCTTCCAGCACTTTCTGGTGACGCCGCTGCACCGAGCAGTCGCGGTCGAACAGATATACCGCGCCGCCGTGACGGTCCGCGAACACCTGTACTTCCACGTGACGCGGCCGCATCAGATACTTTTCGATCAGCACGCGATCATTGCCGAAGCTGCTGGCCGCTTCGCGTTTGCACGATGCCAATGCCGCCGCGAAGTCTTCAGTGCGTTCGACGACGCGCATGCCCTTGCCGCCGCCACCCGCGCTCGCCTTCAGCAAGACCGGATAACCGATCGTATCGGCTTCGCGATGCAGCAACTGCGGATCCTGATCGTCGCCGTGATAACCCGGCACGAGCGGCACGGCGGCCGCATGCATCAGTGCCTTCGCGGCCGCCTTCGAGCCCATTGCGGCGATCGCTTCGACCGGCGGTCCGATGAAGACGATGCCGGCCGCTTCGCAAGCTTGCGCGAAGTCTTCGTTTTCGGACAGGAAGCCGTAGCCCGGATGCACCGCCTGAGCGCCCGTCGCGCGTGCTGCGGCGATGATGCGCTCATAGCGCAGATAACTTTCGGCCGCGGTCGATCCGCCGATGTGCACCGCCTCATCACATGCGGCCACGTGTTTCGCGTTGGCGTCCGCATCGGAATACACGGCCACGCTCGCGATACCGAGCCGCTTGCAGGTCGCGGCGACGCGGCACGCAATCTCACCACGGTTGGCAATCAGGATCTTGTTGAACATGAGATGTCTCGGTGATTGTCCCGTTCGGGGCTGTGTTGTTCTGGTGGAGGCCTGCATGCGCCTCGGAATGGGTGCCTTCGTGGCGTTTCAACTGCGCCAGGACGGCGTGCGTTTTTCGAGGAACGACGCGACGCCTTCACGGCCTTCCGTACCGGCTCGCGTACGCGCGATGCGTGCCGCCGTGTCCTCGATCATGGCCTCATTCAACTCGCGCCCAGCGATGTCCTGCACGAGTTGCTTGCAGGCACGCACCGCTTGCGGACCGTTTGCGCACAGCGTTTCGGCGATCTGCTGCACGGCAGCGTCGAGTTGCTCCGCGCTGACCGCTTCGCTAACGAGGCCCAGGCGGAAGGCCGTCGCGCAATCGAACTGCTCGGCGGTCGTGAAGTAGCGCCGCGACGCCTGCTCGCCCAACGCGCGGATTACGTACGGCGCGATGGTCGCCGGGATCAGACCGAGACGCGCTTCCGAGAGGCAAAAACGCGCGCTCTCCACCGCGACGACGATATCGCACGCCGAGATCAAACCCATGCCGCCCGCATACGCGTCGCCGTTCACACGCGCGATCACCGGTTTGTTGCAGCGATAGATCGACGACAGCATGTTCGCCAGCAGCATCGCGTCGGCACGGTTCTCCTCGTCCGAGTAGCCGGCCATCTTCTTCATCCAGTTCAGGTCGGCGCCCGCGCAGAATGCTTTGCCGTTCGCGGCGAGCACGACCGCGCGCACGTCGTCGCGCGCGTTCAAGGCTGTGAAGGCCGACGTCACTTCGGCAATCATCGTTTCGTTGAACGCGTTGCGCACGTCCGGCCGATTCAGCGTGACCGTGGCGATCTGGCCAACGAAAGCGACATTCAGCGTTTCGTATTGCATCGTTGCAATTCCTCTCTCGTAGCGCGCTGTCACATTCTGAACACGCCGAACTGCGTGTCTTCGATCGGCGCGTTCATCGTCGCCGAGAGGCCGAGACCGAGCACGTCGCGGGTTTGCGCCGGGTCGATCACGCCGTCGTCCCACAGACGCGCGCTTGCGTAGTACGGGTGGCCCTGATGCTCGTATTGGTCGCGGATCGGCTGTTTGAACGCCTCTTCCTCTTCCGCGCTCCACGAACCGCCCTTGCCTTCGATGCCGTCACGCTTGACCGTGGCCAGCACAGACGCCGCCTGCTCGCCGCCCATCACCGAGATGCGCGCATTCGGCCACATCCACAGGAAGCGCGGCGAATACGCGCGGCCGCACATACCGTAGTTGCCCGCCCCGAACGATCCGCCGATGATCACCGTGAACTTCGGCACCTTCGCCGTGGCCACGGCCGTCACCATCTTCGCGCCGTTGCGCGCGATGCCTTCGTTTTCGTACTTGCGGCCCACCATGAAGCCCGTGATGTTCTGCAGGAAGACCAGCGGAATCTTGCGCTGGCAGCACAGTTCGATGAAGTGAGCCCCTTTTAGCGCCGACTCCGAAAACAGGATGCCGTTGTTCGCGATGATGCCGACTGGGTGCCCCCAGATATGCGCGAAGCCGCACACGAGCGTGGTGCCGTAACGCGCCTTGAATTCGTCGAACGCGGAATCGTCGACGATACGCGCGATCACCTCGCGAATATCGAACGGCTTGCGCGTATCGACGGGAATCACGCCGTACATGCTCTTCACGTCGTAGCGCGGCGGCTTCGGTTCCTGCAAGGCCACCGGCACCTGCTTGGTGCGATTCAGATTGCCGACGATGCTGCGCGCAATCCCCAATGCATGCGCGTCGTTCTGCGCGAGATGATCGACTACGCCAGACAAACGGGTATGCACGTCGCCGCCGCCGAGGTCCTCCGCGCTCACCACTTCACCCGTTGCAGCTTTGACGAGCGGCGGGCCACCGAGGAAAATCGTCCCTTGATTCTTGACGATGATCGATTCGTCGCTCATCGCCGGCACGTACGCGCCGCCTGCCGTGCACGAACCCATCACGACGGCGATTTGCGGAATGCCTGCCGCGGACAGATTCGCCTGGTTAAAGAAGATGCGGCCGAAGTGATCGCGATCGGGAAATACGTCGTCCTGATTCGGCAGATTCGCGCCACCCGAATCGACCAGGTAGACACACGGCAAATGGTTTTCGGCAGCAATTTCCTGCGCCCGCACGTGCTTTTTCACGGTGACGGGATAGTAGGTGCCACCCTTGACCGTCGCGTCGTTGCAGACGATCACGCACTCCTGCCCCGCGATGCGGCCAATGCCGGTGATGACGCCTGCGCCTGGCGCATCATTGTGATACATGCCATAAGCCGCGAGTTGCGAGAACTCG
The DNA here is from genome assembly GCF_905220705.1 of Paraburkholderia domus. Lineage (GTDB taxonomy): Bacteria > Pseudomonadota > Gammaproteobacteria > Burkholderiales > Burkholderiaceae > Paraburkholderia > Paraburkholderia domus. The sequence goes on along the minus strand of NZ_CAJNAT010000009.1, from coordinate 24,440 downwards.
AGAAACGGCGTGCCCGGATCGAGCAGTTTCTCGATGCGCTCGCGCGGCAGCAGTTTGCCGCGGCCGGTGTGTTTGTCGCGCGCGGCTTGGCCGCCGCCCAGCGCGAGCTTCTCGACCTTCGCGCGAAGATCGGCGACCAGCGCTTCGAGCGCAGCCGCATTGGTGCGGAAGTCATCCGAGCGCGGATTCAGCTTTGATTCGATGATCGGCATTGCGTGGCTTCTCCGGTTACACGCTTTTTGTAGGCCTGCAGTGACGCGAGTGCTGTGGCTCAAGCCGTTTCGGCAAACAGTTCGCGACCGATCAGCATGCGCCGGATTTCGCTCGTGCCCGCGCCGATTTCATAGAGCTTGGCATCGCGCCACAGACGACCGACCGGATACTCATTGATATAGCCGTTGCCACCGAAAATCTGGATCGCCTCGCCGGCCATCCAGGTGGCTTTTTCAGCGGTGTAGAGAATCACGCCCGCGCAATCCTTACGCACCTGGCGAATATGTCCGTTGCCGAGCGTATCGAGTTGCCGGCCCACTGCGTAGAGATAGGCGCGGCACGCTTGCAGCGTGGTGTACAGATCGGCGACCTTGCCTTGAATCAGCTGGAATTCGCCGATCGACTGGCCGAACTGTTTGCGGTCGTGGATATACGGCACGACTGCGTCCATGACCGCGACCATGATGCCGGTCGGGCCACCGGCGAGCACGGCGCGCTCGTAGTCGAGGCCACTCATCAGCACCTTCACGCCGCCGTTCAGCTGACCGAGGATATTTTCTTCCGGCACTTCGACGTTATCGAACACCAGTTCACCGGTATGGGAGCCGCGCATGCCGAGCTTGTCGAGTTTTTGCGCGACCGAGAAGCCCTTCATACCCTTCTCGACGATAAACGCGGTGATGCCCCGCGAATTCGCTTCGAGATCGGTTTTGGCATAGACGACGAGCGTGTCGCAATCCGGGCCATTGGTGATCCACATTTTCGTGCCGTTCAGCACATAGTGATCGCCCTTCTTGTCCGCGCGCAGCTTCATGCTGACGACGTCCGAGCCCGCATTCGGCTCGCTCATGGCGAGTGCGCCGATGTGCTCACCGGAGACGAGCTTGGGCAGATACTTTTCCTTTTGCGCGGCCGTGCCGTTGCGATGAATCTGGTTGACGCACAGATTCGAGTGCGCGCCATACGAGAGACCGACCGATGCCGAGGCGCGCGAGATTTCTTCCATCGCGATCATGTGCGCCGTGTAGCCCATATTCGCGCCGCCGTATTCCTCTGAGACCGTCATGCCGAGCACGCCCAGGTCGCCGAATTTACGCCACAGGTCCATGGGAAACTGATCCGACCGATCGATTTCAGCCGCACGCGGGGCGATTTCTTTGGCGGCGAATCCGGCGATGCTGTCGCGCAGCATTTCGATTTCTTCGCCGAGCGGGAATTGCAAACCGGGCAGGTTGCTCATTGCTGTGTCTCCAGAGTTCATTGGCGGCCGGCCAGCGTGGGTGGGCGCCGGCTCGTCTGAGTGCGGCTCAGCGGACGACGGCGGCCTTATGGGCCGCCCTCACCACCCCACACGAGGCGCGAAACGTTCAAGACGCATTTCACGCTAGATTTACGTAAGCGTCAATAGGTATTTTTGAGTTTTACTCATAAACAGTCTGACGGGCTTCTGGAGCCGCCCTAACGTGATAGGATTGGCGTCATCGAGGCTTTTGGCCTTACAAATCTGAACTGGACTCATATGACGGTTGCCTTGAAGGCTGAGTTACCTGCCTCGCGCCGCCAGCCGGCCGGGCGCAAGTCGCAGCAGCGCGTGAAAGAGATACTGCAGGCGGGACGCGACGTGTTCTCCGAGAAGGGTTACGAGCGCGCGACGACGGCGGAGATTGCGCAGCGCCTGGGCATTTCCGAGGCGACGGTATTCAGTTATTTCCGCGGCAAGCGCGAGTTATGCGCGCGGGTGATCGGCGACTGGTACGACGAGATTATTGAAGCGATCGAGTCCGGGTTGCCGCGTGACGGCAATGTGCGGCAGCAGTTTGCCTTTATTGTGCGCACGCATTTGCGGTTGATGCTGGTCAATGGCACTGACCTGTGTGCGCTGGTGTTGTCTGAGGGCCGGGCTCGGCATCATGAGTTGAGTGAGGCGCTGACCGAGATGCAGCGGCGGTATACGGCGCCGTTGATGCGGGTGTTGGCGCAGGGCCAGGAGACTGGGCAGATTCGGGCTGATATGCCCTTGAGGCTGTTGCGGTCGATGGTGTTCGGGCCGATGGAACATGTGCTTTGGGACGCCACGCTGGCGAACCGGCATATTGATATTGACGCTACCGCGGATCAGTTGATCGATGTTTTGTGGGCGGCTTTGACGCCGCCTGATGTGGCGGTTAGTGCTTTGCAGCAGTTCAGGGCTGAGGTGGCTGAGGCGAACCGGCGGTTTGAGGAGGTCACGAGGGGGGCGCCTGGCGGCGAATAGTGGTTTTTTTTGCCTTCGCGGCGCTTGTTTCTGTGTGCTGAGGGCGTTGGCCTTTCCTTGATTTCTTGGTGGTCTATTAGCGTCGCCCCTGTGCGGGGCGGGCACCTACTTTTCTTTGCATGCCGCAAAGAAAAGTAGGCAAAAGAAAGCGGCTCAAACCGCTAATTCTTAAGTGGGTCCCCTGGCTTGGAGGGGATAGTGGTGCATCTGGAATCTGTGCTCTCGCACATTCGGCGTCAGTGACAAAGGCGTCATACTTCCGGCGGCGCTGCGCGCGCCGACGCGTAATTCACCGACCCATCGCTGCAGTTTCGCTCTCGCATTTTGATCGCCGCCGCGGCCGCTGGCAGAACTCGCCCTCCAATTGCGTGGGTGCCTCGCCGAGGCGAAGCCGATGGCCCCCACCTCGTCCAAACGAAGCCATGGGTTTGCATGATGAACCCTTCCGGCGAGCACGGAGTGCGAGGCGGGAGGTATGACTGCTTTGTCACTCACGCGGAGTGTGCGAGGACACAGATTCCAGATGTACCACTACCGTGACTGTGCGGGGGACCCGCTTAAGAATTAGCGGTGTGAGCCGCTTTCTTTGCTTATCTTTCTTTGCGGCGGCAAAGAAAGTAAGTGCCGCCCCGCACAGGGGCAACGCTAATAGACCACTAAGAAATCAAGAAAAGGCCAACGCCGTAAGCACACAGAAACAAGCGCCGAGCAGGCAAAAACCCAACCAAAACCCACCGCCGCAGGCAAACAAAAAAAACCTCGCCGAGCAGGCCAAAACCAAAATGCGCTAATCTACCCTCCCGGCGAAGCCCCCCAAAAGCCACGGAAAGCGAGACCCCCAATGCCATCCCCAAAAACCGGCAAAATCCGAATCGGCATAGGCGGTTGGACCTATGCCCCCTGGCGCGGCACCTTCTACCCGTCAGACCTCACGCAAGGCCGTGAACTCCAACACGCGAGCAAAAACCTCACATCGATAGAAATCAACGGCACCTTCTACGGCTTGCAAAAACCAGCAAGCTATGAAAAGTGGTATCAGGAAACCCCGGAAGATTTCGTCTTCTCGCTAAAAGCGCCCCGCTACGCAACCAACAGAAAAGTCCTGGCGGACGCCAGCGAAACCATCGAACGCTTCTTCGCCAGCGGCGTGCTGCTGCTAAAACAGAAGCTAGGCCCGATCAACTGGCAATTCGCGACCACCAAAAAGTTCGACCCGGAAGACTTCGAAGCCTTCCTGAAACTGCTGCCCGCCAGCATAGAAGGCCAAAAACTAAGACACGCAATCGAAGTCCGCAACGACACCTTCAAGACCCCGGAATTCATCGCGCTAGCCAGAAAGTACAAAGTCGCCATCGTGCTGGCAGCCGACAGCAACTACCCGCAAATCGCCGACATCACCGCGCCATTCGTCTACGCCCGCATCATGGGTACAAGCGACAAGGAAGCCAAAGGATATTCGACCAAAGCCCTCGACGCCTGGGCCGAACGCGCCCGCCAACTCGCCGCAGGCACGACGCCGGACGGCCTGGAAACCTCGGCCGCAGTCCCTGCAAAAGCCACGGCACGCGACGTCTACCTCTACGTCATCAGCGGCTTCAAGGAACGCAATCCGGCCGCCGCCATGGCGTTGATCAAACGGCTCGAATAACGGTCATCCGGCCCGCATGCGCGAGTGTCATAATCCCGGCAGCTAACCAGTTATCCCCAGTTGTACCGACACGCACACATTCAGGCCGCGAGGCCGTCTCAACATCCAAAGTCCGGGAGAATATTTTGAGCGCCATCGACAATCCCTTGCACGATCAGGAAGTCGGCTCGGCCGACGCCACCCAGGACACCACGCGCATCGACGACGTGCGTATCGGCGCGGTACGTCCGCTCATTTCCCCCGCCCTGCTTCAGGACGAGTTGCCAGTGCCGCCGGCGGTGCAGACGCTCGTCGAGAAAACCCGCGTTGAAATCGCCGACATTCTGCACGGCCGCGACGACCGGCTCGTGATGATCGTCGGCCCGTGTTCGATTCACGATCACGACCAGGCCGTCGAATACGCACACAAGCTCAAGGTCGCGGCTCAAACCTACAAGAACGATCTGCTGATCGTCATGCGGGTCTACTTCGAAAAACCGCGCACGACGGTAGGCTGGAAAGGCTATATCAACGACCCGCGTCTGGATGGCAGCTTCCGCATCAACGAGGGTCTGCGTCTCGCGCGGCAACTGCTGCTCGACATCAACGGTCTCGGCTTGCCCACTGCCACCGAATTTCTCGACTTGCTCAGTCCGCAGTACATCGCGGATCTGATTGCGTGGGGCGCGATCGGTGCACGCACGACGGAAAGCCAGAGTCACCGGCAGCTCGCATCGGGGCTGAGCTGCCCGATCGGCTTCAAGAACGGCACGGACGGCGGTGTGCAAATCGCCGCGGACGCAATCGTGGCAGCACGCGCGAGTCATGCGTTCATGGGTATGACCAAGATGGGGATGGCCGCGATCTTCGAAACGCGTGGCAATGACGACGCGCACGTTATCTTGCGCGGCGGCAAGAAGGGACCGAATTACGACAGCGCGTCCGTCGAAGCAACCTGCGCGGCGCTCAAATCGGCAGGCCTGCGCGAACAGGTCATGATCGACTGTTCGCATGCGAACTCAGGCAAATCGCATTTGCGTCAACTGGAGGTGGTGCAGGATCTGGCACAGCAACTCTCGCAACGCGAGCGCCGCATTATCGGCGTCATGCTCGAAAGTCATCTGGAAGAAGGCCGTCAGGATCTGAAGGCCGGGGTGCCGCTACGTTACGGCGTATCGATTACGGACGCCTGCGTGAGCTGGGCGCAAACCGAACCGGCGCTCGAGACGCTGGCCGAAGCGACCCGGAAACGACGCGCGGGCTGAACTCGCCGACGCGGCCTGCACGATCTCGCGCAACCAACAACCGGAACCACCGGCCGGGAGGCGAGCGTGCATGACGCAAAACCAGAAGCAAACAACGGCGGCGTAAGCACCAACCAGGTGCCAACGCGCACCACACGCGCCGCACCAACCACCGATAAAACGCGTTCACCGGGATTGGGCAGCGCGTGATTCCTCACGCCCGATGCATCGGGCGCCGCGCACTACGGCAACGCGCGTGGATGCTCCGGCGCAAGGCGCGTTGCATTACGACGCGTTGACGGCTTCCTTGAATGCCTTGCCGGCGGTGAACTTCACCGTCTTGGCTGCGGCGATCTGGATCTCGGCACCGGTCGACGGATTGCGGCCCACGCGTGCTGCGCGCGCGCCGGTCGAGAAAGAACCGAAACCGACCAGTTGCACCGTATCACCACCCACCACGGCTTTGGTCACCGCTTCGACGATAGCGTCGATGGTTTGGCCGGTGGCCGCTTTGCTTTCGCCCGTCGCTGCGGCGACTGCATCAATCAGTTCCTGTTTGTTCATAGCACTTCCCGTATGGTAATCATGGAACCGGCGCCACATCTGTTGCGCCGGGACCGACACACTAACGCATAGGCGCATATTCGCGCAAACCTTGGATGTAAGCCTTGTATCGCCCGCCCAGCGGCAATTTGACGTTTTTTTGTCCCAAAGTCCTATAAGAATCGCGTGCTTACGCATTTCTGCCGCTTTACGGCTCTCCGCGGCGTATCACAATCCGTTGCAATTTCAGTGCTTTAGTGACGGCAAACCGGCTGCAGCCACGTTTTTTTACTATGTTATGGAGGATCGCAAAGATTCGATATTTAGCACTGGGCCACGCTCAACAATAAAAACTCCCGGAACAATAAAACAATAAAAATTCTCCATATTGCAACATGCCCGATGCTCGCCGCATGGTCTTGCGCCACCACGGCGGCCCGCTCTAACACGAAAATTCACGCAGGACTCGCTAGCAGAAACTGCCTGCGCCATGGGCGAACAGGGAAGTCATACAACGCCCCTACGTCGAGGACCGGCAGATCTCGTGCACGCTGACGCGGCACAAATGACTTATCGCCGCCGCGCTTTCAGGGCGTATTTACCGGCCATTCAGCGCGCGCGCTTTATTTCCACTGAAACGCCCTCAAGGTCTCGCCGGCGAGGCCGATATACAAAGCTGCGTGTGCGGCGCAAACGTTACAGGGACGGGAATGGTTCGGTTAGGCAGATTGAGGGAAGCGCTATCGGTCGCGGAAGGCGACCCGGAACTCGTGCGCTCGCAACTCCAGGCATTCGGCCGCCAGATACCGCTGCTTTATTTCATCCTGATCGTGAACACGATGGCCGTGGCCGTCACGCATCTGGGATCGGCGCCGGCATGGTTGTCCATCTATGTCCCTGGGGCCCTCTGCACGCTGTGCGTCATCCGTTGCGTGCGCTGGTGGCGCGTCCGGCGCCGGGTTCTGACGCACGACAAGGCCGTGCCCGAACTGCGCAAGCTGATCTGGCTCTCAGGCATCTTCGCCGTCGCCTTCAGCAGCTGGTCACTGTTACTGTTTCCTTACGGCACCGCCTATGAGCAGGCACAAGTCGCGTTTTACATGGCGACGACGCTGGTCGGCTGCGTGTTCTGCCTCATGCATCTGCGGGCGGCCGCCCTGCTTCTGCTCTCGATCGTTATCCTAAGCTTTGCGACCTTCCTGGTTTCCACGCGCTCTCCCGTCTTCATCGCGATGGCCATCGACATGACGCTGGTCGGGGTTGCACTCGCCTTCATCATCGAACTCTATTACCGGACGTTTGCCGGCGTAGTACACGCGCAGCGCGAATTGCAGGTGAGCCAGCAGAAAACGCAACGACTCAGCGACGACAACTTCCGGCTCGCGAGCATCGACAGCCTGACCGACCTGCCGAACCGGCGCAGCTTCTTCGCCTCGCTGCGCGCGCTATCGGAACAGACGCTCGGCACCGGCGGCGGCTTCAATGTCGGGCTGATCGATCTCGACGGCTTCAAGCAGGTCAACGATATCTACGGACATGCATGCGGCGACCTCGTGCTGCGGGAAGTCGGCGTGCGACTGCTGGCGCTCGCCGAGCCGGGCATTTTCTTCGCGCGCCTCGGCGGCGACGAATTCGGCGTGCTGGCCCAGCACAAACTGGAAAACGAGACGCTCGTCGAGTTGGGAACCCGCATCTGCGAAGCGCTCAGCCAGCCCTACCGGGTAGCCGGCAATGTCGCCGAGCTAACAGGAACGATCGGCTGGGCCGCATTTCCCGATGCGGGCACGACAGTCCAGCAGGTTTTCGAACGCGCCGACGCCGCCTTGTATGTCGGCAAGGAAGGCCGGCGCGGCACGCCGGTGATCTTCTCGACCGAACATGAGACGCGCATCCGGCGCTCGAGTCTCGTCGCTCAGGAACTCCGCCATGCGGACCTGGAGTCCGAACTGTTCCTCGAGTTTCAACCAATTTACGACGTGCTCACGCAACGCACCATCGGCATGGAAGCGCTCGGGCGATGGCACAACGAGCGGCTAGGCGCAGTCAAGCCGGAGGAATTCATCCGGATTGCCGAGCGTACCGAATTGATTCTGCGCGTCACTGAAGTGCTGCTGCGCAAAGCGCTCGAGGAAGTATCGCGCTGGCCGTCCGATCTCTACCTGTCGTTCAATCTCTCCGCGATCGATATTTCGACTTCGCCGCGTGCTCGTCGTCTGGTCGATATCGTTTTGGGCAGCGGTGTGCCCGCGCATCACGTGAACTTCGAGATCACGGAAACTGCGGTCACGCGCGATTTCGAACAGGCCCACTGCTCGCTTACCATGCTCAAGCAAGCCGGCTGCCGCGTCTCACTCGACGATTTCGGCACCGGCTATTCGAGCCTGAGCTACGTGCATCGCCTGCCCTTCGATACGATCAAGATCGACCGCAGCTTCATGACCGATGTGGATTCCAATAGTGCGTCGAAGAAGATCGTCAAGTCGGTGCTCGATCTGTGCAGAAATCTCGGACTCGAATGCATCGTGGAAGGACTCGAAACGGCATCGCAAGCCGACGTCGTCAAGGCGCTGGGCGCTCGCGCGATGCAGGGCTATCTGTTCGGGCGACCGATGCGGGCGAGCGCCGTCTCGACCTATTTGCAGACGACGCTCGGGCAGGGTGAGGCCGTCGAGACGTAGATGCTGTCCTCCCCTGCCTCGTGCGAATCAGCACGACGCAGTGCCGTATTCCAGCTTCGGATACCAGTCGCTGCCGCAGCCGCCTGAGCGCGTGAACAACCCCGGGCCTACGCGCCGACATCGATCGAAACCCCATTGCAAGGTATCCTCTCCCGAAACAGCATGCGCGCGCCGGCGCGCTATTGCACCGTCACGGCGCCCGCCGCGCCGTCCTTGGGGATGCACCATGCCGCTTCGCCTGCCACCCCTGCCAGCGCTTCGCTTCTTCGAGGCGGCCGGCAGGCATCAGAGTTTCAAGCTCGCCGCCGCGGAACTGAACGTCACGCCGAGCGCCATTAGTCACGGCATCGTCGGCCTGGAGCAGTCGCTCGGCGTCGAACTGTTCGTGCGCGAACCGCGCGGCATTTCGCTCACGGCGGCAGGCGCCGATTATCTGTCGTACGTATCCGAAGCGTTTTCGCTGATCGCGATCGGCACGCAGCGCCTGCCGAACCACCGCGCGAATCGCCCAATCGCGCTCAGTTGCGCGCCCACGTTAGCGTCGCGCTGGCTGCTGCCGCGCCTCGCCGGTTTTCGCTCGCGCTGGCCGGATGCAAACGTCACCGTCGATACGTCGCACCGTCAGGTCGGCTTTCCCGTCGACGGTTTCGATTTCGCCATTCGCCTGAGCCGCGCCCCCGTCGCGGGGACCGCCTGGACGCGTCTGTTCGGCGAACGCCTCGTGCCGGTGTGCAGCCCGGCTTACCTGGACCATCTGCGCGACGAGCACGGCAAAGTGGATCTGCGCCACGCGACGCTCATTCACGTGAACTCGGCGAGCGAGGACTGGCAAGCATGGTTGGACGGGGTCGCCATAGACGGGACCGCCATCGAAGGTATCGAATTGAACGATGGACTGCGCGTCGACACGATTCAGCTTGCTTTCGAAGCCGCGAGCATGGGCCTTGGCGTCGCGCTCGGCAGACGGCCACTGGTGGATCGCGATCTCACGAGCGGCGCCCTCGTCGAAGCCAGTCCACAAACGATCGCCTCCTCCACGGCTTATTGGCTGGTGTCCGCACAAAATGCGGATAGCGCGGAGCAACGCCCGGAACTGTTCGACTTCAAGCGGTGGCTGCTCAGCGAGGCTGAGCAGTTCGACCATCCATCTGATGCGGCCGGCACGGGATTACGCCGCGCCAGCCACTGAACCACGCATCCAAGCTGAACAGGTGAGTCTCGCTCACCTGTCGTCAAAATCTTTTCCTTTGCCGCTTCTGACGCTCACTGCGACCATCGTGTCGAAGGAGATCAGAACCATGTCCACGACAATTCGCAAACGCTTCGCAGTCCCGTTGAGTCAAACGACCCTCGTGATCATCGCTGGCGCGCTGATTCTGAGCGCCGCCATGGGTATCAGGCAGACCTTCGGCCTCTTCATCGGTCCGTTCTCATTCGACCGCGGCCTGCCCGTTACGCTGATCGCTTTCGCCATCGCGCTGCACAACCTGGTGTGGGGTTTCGCTCAACCGTTCGCGGGCGCCGCCGCCGACCGCTACGGCTCGGCGCCCGTAGTCGCGTTCGGCGCGACGACATTCGCCGCGGGTCTAGGCGTCGCAGCAGTCGCGCCGTCGGGGCCGATGCTGATCGTCGGCATGGGTCTGCTGGTCGGCATCGGCGTCAGTTGCACGACGTTCGGCGTGGTGTTGCCGGCGGTCGGCCGCATCGCTTCCACGGAAAAACGCAGCATGGCAATGGGCCTTGTTAGCGCAGGCGGGTCGGCAGGACAGGTGCTGATGATCCCGCTCGTGCAGAGCATTCGGCTCAACTCGGGCATCGCCACCTCGCTCTTCGTGCTCGCTTTCCTGATGTTGCTGATTGCGCCGCTCGGCATCGTGCTCGACCGGCGCGCGAATGTCGGCACGCAGGTCCATGAGCCGCCCGTTGCACCGCTTCGCACGGTATTTGCTCAGGCGGTCCGGCATCGCGGATATCGGCTCCTGACGCTCGGCTTCTTCACCTGCGGATTTCAACTTGCGTTCATCGCCACCCATTTGCCCGAATATCTGACGCTCTGTCATATGCCTGTCGGGTTGGGCGCAACGGCGCTCGCCCTGATCGGCCTGTTCAACATGGCGGGCAGTTGGGCATGCGGCTGGCTCGGCGGCCGGTTCCGGCAGCACCATGTGCTCGGCTGGCTCTACCTCATTCGCAGTGTGACGATCGGCACCTTCTTCCTGCTGCCGAAGACCTCCGCTTCGGTCGTCATCTTCGCGGCCGTGATGGGGCTGACCTGGCTCGGGACCGTGCCGCTGACGAGCGGACTCGTGGCGAAAGTGTTCGGCACGCGGCACCTCGGCAGCCTCTTTGGGGTCTGCTTTCTAAGCCACCAGATCGGCTCGTTTCTGGGCGCATGGCTAGGCGGTCTGGTGTTCGATCTGACCGGGTCGTATTCGCTGCTGTGGGAGGCAACGGTCGCCGCCGGACTCATCGCCGCGATGCTGCACTTCCCGATCGACGACAAGGCCGTCAGTACGCCCGCCGTTCACCCCGAGCCGGCGAGCGCGTGAACTATTTTCGCGGCGGGTCCGCCGGGGCTTTCGGCACGCGCCCCATCAGATAGAACTCGTCGTTCGGGCGCATTGAAATAACGTTGGCCATCCGGTTCGACAAACCGAAAAATGCCGTGATGGCCGCGATATCCCACACGTCTTCATCCGAAAAGCCGTGCTCACGCAGCGTCTGAAAGTCGGCATCGCCGACGCTGCCGGATTCGCGGCAGACTTTCAGCGCGAAGTCGAGCATCACCTTCTGGCGCGCCGGGATATCCGCCTTGCGATGATTGACGGCCACCTGATCCGCAAGCAACGGCGCCTTTTCGTAAATACGCAGAATCGCCCCGTGCGCGATCACGCAATACAGGCACTGATTCACCGCACTCGTGGCGACGACGATCATCTCGCGCTCGCCTTTGGTCAAGCCGCCCTCTTTCAGCATCAACGCGTCGTGATAAGCAAAGAAAGCGCGAAATTCATCCGGCCGGTGCGCCAGCGTCAGGAATACGTTCGGGACAAAACCGGCTTTCTCCTGCACTTCGAGGATGCGGGCGCGGATGTCGTCCGGCCACTTACCCGGCTCAGGCACGGGGTAGCGGCTGATCGGCTGAAGAGTTGCCATGGGGTGTCTCCGTTGTATCTGTATGTGTAAAACGATTGTAGCAACCGTGGTGCGGAACACAGCCCGCGCCATGCGGATACACGTCACTCGCCCATCGCCGCACCTCCAATCGCCCTATATCCTTGAACTTTTTCAGGCATTCGGCCCGCCCCGCAGCGCCCTTTGGCCAACCTGTGCTTAAATTCGCACTCGTGCCGCTACGTTCGTACCGGTCGGCTGAATGCGCCGGGCGGCGGGCCGCTGTTCGGCGGGAATCGAACCTGCACGACGCGTGCGCAACGCAGGCCGTCCGCGTGCGGACCGGGCGCGGGCTGTTTCAATCCCTTTCGTTGGCTCAAGAGGAGCGTGGCTGTGTGGCATTTTCCGGTTGCTATTCCACCCTCGCTGGGTGTGTGGGCCGTGTTCATGAGCGTGCTCATCACGCAACTGGGCATGCCGATTCCAGCGGCGCCGATGCTGATCCTCGGCGGAACGATGGCCGCCATGGGACAAACCTCTTACGCCAGCGTCGTGGGCGCCGCCGTCGGCGCGACGCTGATTGCGGATGCGCTGTGGTTCTTCACCGGGCGGACATACGGCCGGCGCTTGCTGAATCATCTGGTGCGCATCTCGCTCTCGCTCGACACCACCGTGCGCGTCGCGCGCAATACGTATGAAAGGTACGGCGCGCCGATTCTTACCATCGCGAAGTTCCTGCCTGGTCTCGGTCTGATCTCAGCGCCGCTGCTCGGCACGACGCCAATCAATATCGGTGTGTTTCTGCTGTGGGATTTCGTCGGCGCCACGCTGTGGGCCAGCGTGTGGGTGATCGGCGGCGCGGCGCTACACGATCAGATCGTGCAGCTTGTCCTGCTGGTGCGCCATCACGGCGGCACGATCTTCGACGCGTTCGCCGCAATCTTTATTGCCGTGCTCCTCTATCGCTGGGTGCGCCGCTGGCAGTTTCGCCGCTGGCTCGCGCATGTGCGCATCTCGCCTGACCAGCTCGACGAACTGATGAAGTCCAACGAACCGCCGCTGATCCTCGACGCGCGGCCGCACAGCGTACGCGCGAAGGAATCGCACCGGATCGCGGGCGCACAGTTGCTGGATCTCGATTCACCCGAACCATTGCATCCCGAGTTACTGAAGCGGCCGATCGTCGTCTATTGCGTATGTCCCAACGAAGCGACGGCCAAGCGGATCGTGAACCAGCTGCATCGAAAGAATATCCATCACGTCCGCGCACTCAAGGGCGGCCTCGATGCGTGGGAAAAACGCGGTTATCCGGTCGAGCCGCTGCCACCCGACTTTGCTACGGCAATGGCCCATATGGCGGAAGACGAGGGCGACGAGGGCGAATACACCGTGCGGGCACGCTTGGCGAAATAACAATGGGAGCGGCGGGAGGTTGAACCCACGCCTCGAGCACAACGGGGCTACACAAAAAACCGCTTGCGCATTACCCTCAATGTGTGCAACATGCATATATGCACGTTGCACACATTGAGGCATCCCTATGACGCAGCGCACAGAAAACCTGCTTGGCGTGCTCGCCCTACTGGTCACGGACGAGATGAACGCGCAGCCTGCCGTAGCCGCGCTTGCAGGCCCCACCGCCCGCGCCATGCTCAACGCTGTCGGCCAGTATCCCGATTCATCCATTGAAGTATTGCGCGAGGCGGTCGATCTTTCGCATCCGGCCGCGGTCCGCGCTGTCGCGGGTCTCGTGGACGCTGGGCTCGTCGAAAAGAAATCCGGCGCTGACAAGCGTGCCGTCGCGCTCGCCTTGACCGCTTCCGGCAAGCGTGAAGCCAAACGTCTGCAAACGGCACGCGACCGGATGCTCCAGCGCATCGTCGGGCAGTTGGACGAGCGCGAGCGCGAGGTGCTTGAAAGCCTGCTGATCAAGATCCTGTGGAACGAGACCCGCGATCCGGCCCACGCCATGCAACTGTGCCGCCTGTGCGACGACGGTCCGTGCCTGAAAGCCGGCTGCCCGGTCGAATGCCGCGAACAGGGCCTGCCAATGCCCGCGCGGCGCAACCCATGAATGCCGCCGCGCCGGTGCGTTGGGCGGCAATCGCCGCGCTGACCTCGGTCTCGGCGCTGTCGCAGATTGGCCAGTTCGGCATCGGCTTCATGGTGTTGCCCGTCTGGCTGGCGCATCAGGGCATCGACGCACCGCGCGCAGGCCTCTTCTCCGCTTCGCAATGGACCGGCATGCTGGCCGGGTTGTTAATCGCGCCGTGGCTGGTGGAACGCATCGGTGCGAAGCGCACGGTATCGCTCGGTCTCGCCGCCACGATCGTTGCGTTCGCGACGATGAACGCGCTGTGGTGGCCCTTGTGGCTCGTGCCCGGCCTGCTGACCGGGCTGGGCATCGGGTTGCGCTGGATCGCCAACGAAACGTGGCTCTACCGGCTTGTGCCGGCTGAGTCGAGTGGACGTGTAGTGGGCGTTCACGAGGCGCTGATCGCCAGCGCGGGCGTAATCGGCCCGGCATTGGCGGTGTGGTGCGCAGTCGACGCGCGCATCACGTTCGCGGCCGGCGCGGCCTTCACCTTTGCAGCGGCCGTTCCGTTATGGCTGACCACGGCGGATGACGGGCGCCGTGTCGTTGAAGCAGCCCCGCCTGCGCGAAGACGCAGGATCGGGAAATGCGCCCCAATCGGCCCATTGGTGAGCCTCGGCATGGTGGTCGTCGCGGCAGGCGGGATCGGCGATGGCGCGCTCTACGGCCTCTTCCCGCTCTTTGCCGACGCCCACGGCCTCAACACCACGCAGACGGCCACGTTACTCACGCTATTCGGTGTCGGCGGCATGGCGCTGCAATTTCCGGTCGGCTGGTTTGCCGATCGCGCGGGCCTGGCTGCCACGGTGATCGTCTGCGCCGCCCTCAGCACGCTGGCGATCTGCGGTTTCTCGCTCGCCGCGCTCGCCTCATGGCTGGCTGACGCCAGCGCAGTGCTGCTCGGGGGCATGAACAGCGCGTACATTACGCTCGGCATGGTCGCAGCGGCCTGCAGCGATAAAGCCGCGCTCACGCGCAACATGCGGCTGGTGTCGCTCACCTTCACCGCGAGTTCGATCGTGGGGCCGCTCATCGCCGGCTTTGCCATGAAAGCACGCGGCAGCGACATGCTGATGTGGCAGCTGGCGATCATGAGCGGCGCGCTCGTTGCCTACACGCTCGGCTTGCGCGAAGGCCGGCGTCAACCCGATCGATCGTCGTCGATGGGCTGAGCCGGTCGTTCCTCAGGCCGCGTGACTGTGACTAGCGTTCAGCGACCTTCCGCTGCCGCCAAAGACACAACAGATCGCAGGCGATATGCGCGGCGGCAATCGCCGTGATCTCGCTCTGGTCATAAGCGGGCGCCACTTCCACCACATCCGCACCCACCAGATTCAGCGCACCGAGCCCACGCACGATGGCCAGCCCCTGTGCCGACGACAAGCCGCCGGCCACGGGCGTACCCGTGCCTGGCGCGAACGCCGGATCGAGACAGTCGATATCGAAGGTCAGATACGCGGGCCGCTCGCCGACAATCGATGTGATCCGCTCCACTGCCGCTCGCGCGCCATGTTCGTGGACCCACGCGGCATCGAGGATATTGATCCCTAGAAAATCGTCATTCCACGTGCGAATGCCGACCTGCACCGAGGTCTTCGGATCGATCAATCCGTCCTTCACCGCCTTGTAGAACATCGAGCCGTGATTCAGGCTGTCCGGGCTGTCATCGGCCCAGGTATCGCAGTGGGCGTCGAAATGGATCAGCGAAAGCGGCTTGCCGTACTTCTCCGCATGCGCAATCAGCAGCGGATACGTAATGTAGTGATCGCCGCCGAGCGTCAGCATCTTCGCATCCGAACGCAGGATCGTGCGCGCATGATCGACGATCGACTCCTTGATCGTCATGGGATTGTGCGCGTCGAACCAGCAGTCGCCGTAGTCCGTCACGGCGAGATCGTCGAACGGATTGAAGCCCCACGGGTACGGATGCAGCTCCGACAATTGCACGCTCGCCGCGCGCACCGCCGCCGGGCCGAGACGCGCGCCCGAACGGAAGGTCGTAGCCAGATCGAGTGGCACGCCGGAGACCACGACGTCGACGCCGTCGAGTTCGCGGGTGTACTTGCGACGCATGAACGACAACACACCCGCATAGGTGTTTTCGATCGATGAGCCATAAAGCGACGATCGACGGATCGCGCCGTCGCCGTAAACGAGTTCAGTCATAGATGACCTGATACCTGATAAACATGCCGGCGCTGCACGCGAAGCTTCCAGGTGATGCGTGCAACATGCCGGCCTCGGATTCATTGGGAACGCGGCGGCTGCGTTCCTGCAGGCCGCCGCGCTGGCTTGCGAATCCTTTAGCGCAGCCGCACCAGCGTGGACTTCAGCTCGGTGTACTTCTCCAACGCGTGCAACGACTTGTCACGGCCATTGCCCGATTGCTTGTAACCGCCAAACGGGAAGTTCATGTCCCCGCCTTCGTCGTAGCAATTGACCCATACCGTACCGGCACGCAGCTTGCGCGACACTTCATGCGCGGTGGTGAGGTTCGAGGTCCAGACGGCAGCGGCAAGACCATATTCGCTGTCGTTAGCGATCCTGATCGCTTCTTCAACCGTGTCGAACGTGATCACCGACAACACCGGTCCAAAGATTTCCTCACGTGCAACCTTTGCGCCGGCAGCCGGGATCTCGAAGATGGTCGGTTCGATATAGAAGCCGCCGGTGTCCTGCTTCACACGCGACCCACCCAGCAACAGCTTCGCTTCGGCGCGGCCCGCTTCGATATAACCGAGCACGCGTTCGAGTTGCACGTTATCGACGATCGCGCCCATCGAGGTTTGCGGATCGAGCGGATTGCCCGGCGTATAGCTGCGCGCGGCGGCGATCAGCCTGTCGAGGAACACCTCCTTGATGTCGCGATGCACGAGCAGGCGCGAACCCGCCGTGCACATTTCGCCCATGTTGTAGAAGATCGCGCCGGCCGCCGCGTTCGCCGCGCGGTCGAGGTCGGGACAATCGGGCATCACGATGTTCGGCGACTTGCCGCCGAGCTCGAGCCAGACGCGCTTCAGGTTCGACTGGCCGGCGTACTGCATGATCAGCTTGCCGACGTTGGTCGAGCCGGTGAAGGCGAGACAGTCCACGTCCTGATGCAGCGCCAGCAGCTTGCCCGGCTCGCCCGCGCCCGGCACCACGTTGAATACGCCGGCGGGAATGCCCGCGTCCAGCGCGAGTTGAGCGAGGCGAATCGCGGTAAGCGGCGACTTCTCCGACGGCTTGAGTACAACACTGTTACCCGCGGCGAGCGCCGGGCCGAACTTCCATGACGCCATCAGGATCGGGAAATTCCACGGCACGACTGCCGCAACGACACCGATCGCTTCACGCGTAACGAGGCCTACCAGATGATGATCGGCCGGTGCGACTTCGCCGCCGACCTTGTCGATGGCTTCAGCGAACCATTCGACGCAATAGGCCGCACCCGGCACATCCACCGTGGTGGTGTCGGCGATCGGCTTGCCTGCGTCCAGCGTTTCGAGCAACGCAAGTTCGTCCATGTGCTCACGGATCGACGCTGCCCAACGCAACAGGATCGCCTTACGCTGACGCGGATTGAGGCCGGACCACACGCCGGCGTCGAACGCGCGGCGTGCGGCTGCCACAGCGGCGTCGACATCCGCTGCGCCGCTGTCAGCGACCTTGGCAAGCAACTTGCCGTCGATCGGGCTCAGACAGTCGAACGTGCGGCCGCCTGCGGCGTCACGATACTCGCCGTCGATAAACGCACGGCCTTCGATCGAAAGCGTAGCGGCTTTGTCTTGCCAGAATGCGAGAGATTTCTTGTCCATCAGGATGCCTCAATGTTATGCGCTCGACGCACGCCGGCATCGACTTCTGGCGGCTTGGGATTGCGTCGCGGCGCGTTGGCGCGGAGTCTTTAGAACGTAGGCGGCGAATTTGCCGACACGACCTCGCAGAGATGCTCCGCGCTGGGATTGCGAAAACGATGCGGTAGACGGCTTTCGAAGTAGTAGCTGTCACCGGGGTCGAGCAGCCACGTGACGCCGTCCACCGTCAGTTCGAGCTGACCGCTGACCACCACCCCCCCCTCATGCCCGTCATGCACCAGCATCTCCGGCCCCGTATCCGACAGAGGCTGATAGACCTCGCGCAGAATGCCCATGTTGCGGTCTTTGATACTGGAGCCCGCGAGGTAGTATTCGATCGACTCATTGCCGAGATTTGGCATGTCGGCACGGCGCGACACGACGGAGCGTTCCACCTCGACTTCAAATGTGAAGAATTCAGCCAGACTCATCGGTATGCATTCGAGCAGTTTCTTCAGCGAGCCCACTGACGGACTCACGCGGTTCTGTTCGATCAACGAGATCGTGCCGTTAGTCACCCCCGCCCGTTTCGCCAGTTCACGCTGAGACAGGCCATTTTTCTTACGAATGTATTGCAGGCGGGTCGCTACTTCTATAGACATCGCTTGGTTCTCTGACATTGGGGGCGTTCGGGATGCGTGAGCTCGGGCAATGTGCGCCCGCGAGTGTTGAATATTCTAATCACTTTAATCTTCGCGCCGCTGGGGAAAACCCCTGAAAGCATTCCGAAATATGACTTGCGCAACGAATGTTCCCACGGACAGGGATTCTAGCGACACCCCCGGGAAAGCCCTGATAAATCTTTTATAAAAATGATTTGACGGCTTTATTGGCTCGTATACGATGGTTCTCAGGCGATCGTCATGCCGACGTCACGAAACACAAATGCAGCACGAAAGTGGGTTTTTTGATGCAGCGAACCCAGTTCGCATCGGTCAGAGGCGATCATCCCAGCGTAATGTTTCTTTAAACGCCCTGTGCGTTTTTCGAGCAAGCGTTCAATACTTTCAACGTCGCTAGTCGAGTGTAATCGTGAGAGTCCGAGGCCCTTTGGTGAGATGGAATCGAAGTCAGGCGAGTTGTCCTCGCGCTGACGGCGCCATCGCCGACGGCAGCAACGGCAGCCTTACGTTCCGCCGCTTTCTGTCCGTCTTCACGATCCTGTCCCGCCGTTCAGTTCGACGCCACAACTCTATCTCCGCGCGCGCCTTCATTGCCGTGCGCACGGACGAAGTCGCCTCGCTGCTGCCGTAGCGCCTCCCCCCTTTTTGCCGTTCGATTCGTTCGTTTGCGTGAGCGCGCTCTTTCGAGCCATGCGTTTGTGCATGTGCGGTGCCGTCTGCCGCCTGCGCGTTTCATGCGGATCAAATCAGTTGCACACCGCAGCGGATTGAATCGAACGGCCTATCTGACTATCACGCGCGGCGCGTTCAGTTGACGACGACCGCCTGCACTGCCCCGGTGGTCTGGCGCCTTGCGCCCGGCTGCGGAATCGTGCCGCGCTGTGTTTAACGTTGTTCGTGCCGCATCCCGCGGGGAACACACACGTCTATTCGTTATGCGAAACAAACCCCTGGTCGGCATCAGCGCCGACAGAACGATGATGGGAGTCCACCCATCGCACGTCACCGGCGAGAAGTACATCGCCGCGATCGTGGACGGCTCGCAGGCGCTGGCCATGTTGCTGCCGGCGCTCGGCGAGCGTCAGTCCACCGCGGACCTGCTCGACGCTGTCGACGGCTTACTGTTTACCGGCAGCTACTCGAATGTCGAGCCGCACCGCTACGGTGGCCATCCCAGCGCGCCGGGCACGCTGCACGACGCCGCACGCGATGCGACGACGCTGCCGCTTCTGAACGCGGCGATCGCCGCGGGCGTGCCGGTGCTGGCGGTATGCCGGGGCTTCCAGGAAATGAACGTGGTGTTCGGCGGGACGTTGCATCAAAGCGTTCACGCGGTGGCCGGCTTGAACGACCATCGCGAGAACAAGGAAGACGACCTCGACGTGCAATACGCACCGTCGCATTCGATCACGCTGACGCAGGGCGGCTTGTTGCAGCGCCTCGCGGGCGGCACGAATGAAGCGCGTGTGAATTCATTGCACGGTCAGGGCGTCGAGCGGTTGGGCGTGGGTCTGGTGGCAGAAGCCACCGCGCCGGACGGATTGATCGAAGCGGTGAGCGTGAAAGATGCGCGTGCCTTCGCGCTGGGTGTGCAGTGGCACCCGGAATGGAAGCATGCCAACGACGCGCTTTCCACCGCGATCTTTCGCGCCTTCGGCGAAGCCTGCCGCGATCGAATGCGCACCAAGGCCGGCTATGGCGCGGCATCCGCCGCTGCCACGCATGCCTGAGCCGGTCGCGCACCAAAACTGAGAGAATAACCATGCATGAAATCGACGATTTTCTGAAAAAGAACCGCGTCACCGAAATCGAAGCGATCATTCCGGATATGGCCGGGATCGCACGCGGCAAGATCATTCCGCGCAGCAAGTTCGAATCCGGCGAGTCCATGCGCTTGCCGCAGGCGGTGATGATCCAGACCGTCACAGGCGACTATCCGGAAGACGGCACGCTCACCGGCGTCACCGACCCGGACATGGTGTGCGTTCCTGACGCCAGCACCATCCGCATGATTCCATGGGCCGTCGATCCGACCGCCCAGGTGATCCACGACTGCGTTCACTTCGACGGCACGCCCGTCGCGATCTCGCCGCGCCGTGTGCTGCGCCGCGTGCTCGAACTCTACAAGGCCAAAGGCTGGAAGCCGGTCATCGCGCCCGAGCTCGAGTTCTATCTGGTCGACATGAACAAGGACCCCGATCTGCCGCTGCAACCGCCGATCGGCCGTACGGGCCGTCCGGAAACGGGCCGTCAGGCGTATTCGATCGAAGCCGTGAACGAATTCGATCCGCTGTTCGAAGACATCTATGAATACTGCGAGGTGCAGGAACTGGAAGTCGACACGCTGATTCACGAAGTCGGCGCCGCGCAGATGGAAATCAACTTCATGCACGGCGATCCGCTGAAGCTCGCCGACAGCGTGTTCCTGTTCAAGCGCACGGTGCGTGAAGCCGCGCTGCGCCACAAGATGTACGCGACCTTCATGGCCAAGCCGATGGAAGGCGAACCGGGCTCGGCGATGCACATGCACCAGAGCCTTGTTGACGAAGAAACCGGCCAGAACCTGTTCACCGGTCCGGACGGCAAGCCTACGTCGATGTTCACCGGCTATATCGCGGGTCTGCAGAAATACACGCCGGCGCTGATGCCGATTTTCGCACCGTACATCAACTCGTATCGCCGCCTGTCGCGCTTCATGGCTGCGCCGATCAACGTGGCGTGGGGTTACGACAACCGCACGGTGGGCTTCCGGATTCCGCATTCGGGCCCGGCTGCACGCCGCATCGAGAACCGCATTCCGGGTGTGGACTGCAATCCGTATCTGGCGATCGCAGCGACGCTGGCCGCGGGCTATCTGGGCATGACGCAAAAGCTGGAACCGACCGAGCCGCTGCTCAGCGACGGTTACGAACTGCCCTACCAGTTGCCGCGCAATCTGGAAGAGGGGCTGACGCTGATGGGCGCATGCGAACCGATGGCCGAGATTCTCGGCGAGAAATTCGTCAAGGCCTACCTCGCACTGAAAGAAACCGAATACGAAGCGTTTTTCCGCGTGATCAGCTCGTGGGAACGCCGGCATTTGCTGCTGCACGTTTAAGGCAGGGTCTCAAACCCTCGTCCCAAAGACGTCATCCGCAAACGTAGAAAAACTGGAGGCAGTATGAGCTACAGAACAGAAGAAGTCGCTTACGTGCAACCGGCAGTACAACCCGCCGCGAACGTGCAAGCCACGCAACGCAGCACCGCCGAATACCGCGCCCTCGACGCCGCGCACCACATCCATCCATTTTCGGATATGGGCTCGCTCAACCGCAGCGGCAGCCGCGTGATCGTCAAGGCACAGGGCGTGTACCTGTGGGATTCGGAAGGCAATAAGATCATCGACGGTATGGCCGGTTTGTGGTGCGTGAACGTCGGCTATGGCCGCAAGGAACTGGCCGACGCAGCGTACCGGCAGATGCAGGAACTGCCCTTTTACAACACCTTCTTCAAGACGACCCACCCGCCGGTGATCGAACTGTCGGCCATGCTCGCTGAGCTCGCGCCGGAGCCGTTCAACCACTTCTTCTATTGCAACAGCGGCTCGGAAGGCAACGACACCGTGCTGCGCATCGTCCATCAGTACTGGGCGACGCAAAAGAAGCACTCGAAGAAGGTCGTGATCTCGCGCAAGAACGGCTATCACGGTTCGACGATCGCAGGCGGCACGCTGGGCGGCATGGGCTACATGCACGAACAGATGCCCTCGAAGGTCGAGAACATCGTTCACATCGACCAGCCGTATTTCTTCGGCGAAGCAGAAGGCAATCTGACGCCGGAAGAATTCGCACTGGCCCGCGCGCAGCAACTCGAAGCGAAGATTCTCGAAATCGGCGCGGACAACGTGGCCGCGTTTATCGGTGAGCCTTTCCAGGGTGCCGGCGGCGTGATCTTCCCGGCTTCGACGTACTGGCCGGAAATCCAGCGCATCTGCCGCAAGTACGACATCCTGCTGGTCGCCGACGAAGTGATCGGCGGCTTCGGCCGGACCGGCGAATGGTTCGCGCATCAGCACTTCGGTTTCGAGCCGGATCTGATCACGCTGGCCAAGGGCCTGACGAGCGGCTATGTGCCGATGGGCGCGGTCGGCCTGCATGATCGCGTGGCCAAAGCGATTATCGAGCACGGTGACTTCAATCACGGCCTTACCTACTCCGGCCACCCGGTGGCCGCGGCGGTGGCGCTTGCCAATCTGAAGCTGCTGCGCGACGAGAAGATCGTCGAGCGCGTCAAAACCGACACGGGTCCCTACTTCCAGAAGAAGTTGCGTGACACCTTTGCCAATCACCCGATCATCGGTGAAATCTCCGGCGCGGGTCTGGTCGCCGGTCTGCAACTCGCAGAAGACCCGAAAGCGCGCAAGCGTTTCGCCAATGGCGGAGACGTCGGCACGATCTGCCGCGACTTCTGCTTCAACGGCAACCTGATCATGCGCGCCACCGGCGACCGGATGCTGCTCTCGCCGCCGCTCGTGATCAACAAGCTGGAAATCGATGAGATCGTTGCGAAGGCCAAATACGCCATCGACGCGACTGCACAACAACTCGGAATTTCGTAACGGCAGTTCGTTCCGGCATGAGCACACCCACGATACGCGCTCATGCCGGTTCTTCACATCAAGGGAAAAAACCATGAGCGTTTGTCATCTTCGTCATGCGGTCGCGGGGGCCGCGCTTCTCGCCTTCACGGGTTTTGCGGCGTTGTCGGTTACGCCGGCCCTTGCGGCCGACTCGGAACTGAATGTCTACAACTGGTCGGACTACATCGCGAAGGACACGATTCCTAACTTCGAGAAGCAGAGCAGCATCCACGTCAAGTACGACAACTACGATAGCGACGATACGTTGCAGGCCAAACTGCTCGCGGGCAGCTCTGGCTACGATATCGTGGTGCCGACGTCGAATTACATGGCCAAGCAGATTCAGGCCGGCGTGTACATGAAGCTCGACAAATCGAAGCTGCCGAACCTGACGAACCTCGACCCTGTGCTGATGAAGATGATCGCCGACGCGGATCCGGGCAACCAGTACGGTGTACCTTGGGCCTACGGTACCGACGGTATCGGCTACAACGTGCAGGCCGTGCAGAAGGCTCTCGGCGCCAATGCACCGGTGGATAGCTGGGCGCTCGTGTTCGACCCGGCCAATTTATCGAAGTTGAAGGGCTGCGGCGTGTCGTTCCTCGACCAGGCGGTCGACGTGTTCGCCGCGACGCTGCAATACATGCATAAGGACCCGAACAGCACGAACCCCGCGGACTATCAGGCCGCATTCGAAGTGCTGAAGAAAGTCCGCCCGTATATCACCCAATTCAATTCGTCCGGCTACATCAACGACCTCGCCAACAACGACGTCTGCGTCGCGGTGGCCTGGTCGGGTGACGTCGGTATCGCCAGCCGCCGTACCGCTGAAGCCAAGCGTTCGTATCAGGTGAAATTCTCGAACGTCAAGGAAGGCGGTTTGCTGTGGTTCGACGTGATGGTGATCCCGAAAGACGCGCCGCATCCTGAAGCCGCGTTGAAGTGGATCAACTACATCGAAGATCCGAAGGTCAACGCCGCGATCACCAACGAAGTGTTCTACCCGACCGCGAACAAGGCCGCGCGCCAGTTCGTCACGCCGGGCGTCGCACAGGATACGACCGTTTATCCGGGCGACGAAGTATTGAGCAAGATGACGCTGATGAAGCCTATGCCGACCGATATTCTGCGCCTGGAAAACCGTCTTTGGGCACAGCTTAAAACCGGTCATTAATTAACCCCGATATAAAGAATCGATCCCGCGCTCAGGGATCGCTCGAACCCTGAGCGCATGAATGGCAGTAACGGTAGTCAGCCTGCGCGCATTAAAAGTCCCACCCGCGCGCAGTCCCATGTTTTCCGATCGCAGCGCATTTGCGAGCCGCTTTCCGCGCCTCGTATGGAGACACTTGCGCCCGCGATCCGCAAGGAATGGTTACATCATGAACTCGACGACCTTAAAAAGCGCGGCCGGCGCCGCCCAGATGGCCCGCCCCGCACCGACGACAAAATCGAAACCGGACGAATTCGTCCGCATCGAAAATGTCGTGAAAAAATTCGGCGACAGTGTCGCTGTCGATAACGTCAACCTGAGCATTGCGAAGAACGAACTGTTCGCGCTGCTCGGCAGCTCCGGCTGCGGCAAGTCCACGCTC
>NZ_CAJNAT010000008.1 GCF_905220705.1 Paraburkholderia domus | reverse complement strand
TGGCCATGGCGACGGCGGTCACGGTGATGGTGGCCATGGCGACGGCGGTCACGGTGATGGTGGCCATGGCGACGGCGGTCACGGTGATGGTGGCCATGGCGACGGCGGTCATGGCGATGGAGGTCGCGGCGACGGCGGTCATGGCGACGGCGGTCACGGTGATGGTGGTCATGGCGACGGCGGTCATGGCGATGGCGGCCACGGAGATGGAGGCCATGGCGACGGCGGTCATGGCGATGGCGGTCGCGGCGATGGCGGTCACGGCGACGGCGGCCACGGCGACGGCGGCCACGGCGCTGGTGGTCACGGCGCTGGCGGCCATGGCGACGGCGGTCATGGCGATGGCGGTCACGGCGATGGTGGTCACGGCGCTGGCGGCCACGGCGACGGCGGCAAAGGCAGCAGCGGGCAAGGCCACGGCGGCGGCAGCGGCGGCCAAGGCGGCGGTTACGGCGGCCACGGCCACTGACGCAGCGGGCTCTCCTCAGCGCGCGGCGGCCAGCAAACGGCCTCCCGCGCTGAAGTCCCGGCCGGGATCACGCGAGCGGATAGCCGACCATCCGCTCACCCTCGCGCCCACACATTCCGCGCAAACATAAAATAGAAAAGCCGCAAAAACCCAACGCGCGATAATCCCAAAAGCAAAAAATCCCATCGACAGATTCGCCTTCAACCCAAAGGCAATTCCGTCGATGGGATGACGCATGCCATCCATGTTTAAATGCCGAGGCCTCGCTCGCCGATGAAAACGCCAAAGCTATAGCCCGGCGGGCATACCGCAACGTTCCATTTACAACGGAGTTCGCGTTGAACAACAAACAGGCCCCGCTACCGCAAGCACCATTGCGAATCGCGGCTGCACAAGCGCAACCGGTTTCCGGCGACGTAACGGCAAACATTGCCAGAACGGTCGAACTGACCTGCCTTGCCGCCGATCGTGGCGCGAAACTGGTGGTCTTCCCCGAGAAATTCATAAGCGGCTATGAGCCCGATCTGATTGCCGGCGACCCCGCGAAATACGCCTTCGACGAACACGACGCCCGGCTCGAGCCGATTCGGGACGTCTGCCGTCAGCGCGAGATTGCCGTGATCGTCGGTGCGGCAACACGTTGTGCGGATGGCGTGAGCGGCCTCCATATTTCCTCGCTGGTGTTCAATCGTTCCGGCGAGCTGATCGAGCCGTATCACAAGCAGCATCTCTACAGCAGCGAGACGAAAATTTACCGGCCGGGTACGCAAGGCTGCATGTATGGCAACGTGGTGGAGGATGCCAGCCGCGAACGGGAAGAAGTGATTACCGCGCTACTCGATCCGGCCGTACTTGCCGATGTTCGCGAACGCGAGACGGTGCTTGCGGACTTCAAGGCGCACGCCGATACGACGGCGGGTGGTTACGTGGTACATCGCCTCGACTGACAGCGCGTTGCCGCTGCTTACTTCAACGCAGCGGGCCGCACCGCGCCCACTTTATCGCGGTGCGGCGCGGGCACGGCCCATAGCAGCGCAACCATTCCCGCGATCAGGAGCACTGCAATCACGGCAAAGCCGGCGTAGACGCTGCCAGTTTCGGCCCTCAGCATCCCGACTAACGAAGGGCTCACTGCGCCGCCGATTGCACCGATCGCGGTAATCGTCGCGATACCGGCTGCAGCGGCGCCGCCATCCAGATAGGCGGTGGGAATCGTCCAGAAGATGCTCAGCGTTGCGTAGATGCAGATCGACGCGACCACCAGCAGCGCGACGGTGAAGGGAACGCTATGCGCGGCGAGCGGTAGCAGCAGGAAACTGCCGGCCACCGCGAAGCCGCAGCCCGCCACATGCCAGCGCCGTTCGGCGTGACGATCCGAGCTGCGTCCGATCGCCACGATCCCTATTGCCGTGCAAACCGAAATCGCGCCGCTCAGCCAGCCGATATTGCCGATCTGTTGCACGCCGACGTACCGCAGCAGCGTCGGGATCCAGAAGCCGACCGCATTGAGTCCCATGAATACGCAGAAATAGATCGCCGACAGCAGGTAAATGCGCGGGTTGCGCAACACGTCGGCGAGGCGCATGGGCGGCGCAAGGTGTGCGCCGCGCTGTTTTTGATCCGCTTCGAGCGCGGCTGCGACGTGGGCCTTTTCCGCTTCGCTCAGCCATTTTGCATGCGTCGGACGATCGTCCAGATAGAGCATTGCCATGACACCGAGCACGATGGCCGGTACGCCTTCGACCAGAAACAGCCACTGCCAGCCGTGCAAGCCGAGCATGTCATGGAAATGCACCATGATCCAGCCGGAGAGAGGGCCGCCTATGATGCCCGCCAACGGCACGGCCATGATGAACAGGCTCGTGATGCGCCCACGTTGTCGATTGGGAAACCAGTAGGTGAGATACAGAATGATGCCGGGGAAAAAGCCGGCTTCGGCGGCGCCCAGCAGAAAACGCAGCAGATACAGCATGCTCGCGCTTTTGACGAACATCAGCAGCACCGTCAAGCCACCCCATAGCACCATAATTCGCAAGAGCGTCTTGCGCACGCCGATGCGCTCCAGCAGCAGATTGCTCGGCAACTCGAACACCAGATAGCCGACGAAGAACATCCCGGCCGCGAGACCGAACACGGCGTCGTCGAGCTTCAGATCTTGCAGGAACTGCAGCTTTGCAAAGCCGATGTTGACGCGGTCGATAAAATTGACCACATAGCAGATGAACAGAAACGGCACGATACGCCGCGCGATCTTGCGATAAATCGCGTCATCGGGCGTAAGGGCTGACGAGCGCTGCATGGTGTCTCCTGGCGGCCTGGCACGTTGCACCGGGCGCATATGATGATTTTGTGAGGCGCTGAGTCAGACTCTGCTTGAGGTTCTGCTTGAGGTTCTGCTTGATGCTCTGCTTGAGGCCCTGTTAGAGACTGCATCCGCGCCTTTACCGCCAATTCCCTTGTACTACCACTCCCCGAAAAAGACCCCCCAGTCCTTGTGCGTGTCGGTCTTGCTTTCGACAGTCGGGTTATCGATCGTGACGCGCTGTTTCAGTGAGCCGTACCAGTCGGCGAGCTTTGCATGCATTTGCGCGTGAACGATGGCGTGACCGGCATCGGCGCCGAGATCGACGTATTCGTCCGGATCGTTCGCCAGATCGAAGAGTTGCGGACGGTAGCCCTGCCAGTGTATGTATTTCCAGCGCGTATCGCGCACCATCCAGCCGCGGCATTCATCGGGCTTGCGTTCCAGTGCAAGACGCGCGCCGCGGAAACTGTAGTCGAGTTCGGAGACAACGTAATCGCGCCAGGCTTCGGCGCGGTCCGCTTCGCCACGCGTGAGCGCCAGAACCGAGCTTCCTTCGACACGTTCTTCATGGGCCGGCAGGCCGAGTGCGTCGAGCACCGTCGGCACCACGTCGATGCCCGACACGAAGCGCGTCTCGGCGCTGCCGCGGGTGGCGTCGGCACGCGTCGACGGATCGTAGACGATCATCGGCACGCGTTGCACGGTGTCGTAGAACAGTTCCTTCTCGCCGAGCCAATGATCGCCGAGGAAGTCGCCGTGGTCGGCGGTGAACACGATCAAGGTGTCTTGCCAGCGACCGAGCCGTTCGAGCGTGTCCCATAGTTGGCCGAGATGGTCGTCGATCTGCTGGATCAAGCCTTGATAAACCGGCCGCACGGTGTTCGACACTTCTTCACGCGCGAAATTCGCGCACTCTTCATGAGCGCGATACGCGGCCACAACCGGATGTGCATTGTCGAGTTCGGCGGGCTTGCGCGCGAGCGGCAGGCATTGGTCGAGCGAATACAGGTTGTGATAAGGGCGCGGCGCGACATAGGGCCAATGCGGCTTTACGTACGACAAATGCAATGCCCACGGCGTGTCGCCTTGCTGCTCGATGTAGCGGATCGCCTGATTCGTCATGTACGCCGTTTCGGAATGCGGTTCGGCTACCCGCGCCGGCCAACGCACATTGCGCATTTTCCAACCGGAATGCACTGTGCCGCTCTCGTCTTCCACGCTGATCGCGAAGTCGCTCCACGGTTTGTCGCTGACGTAGCCGTGTTTGCGCAAAAAGGCCGGATAGCCGCTCTCCTTGCCGGGTTCGTGGTGACCGTCATAGCGGTCGAGTTCGTCGAACGAACCGGTCGAGAGGCGCTGCCCGAGCGGACTTTGACGCGCGATGTCCAGCCGCTGCATGCCGTTGCCGTCGGCCATCACGTGCGTTTTTCCGGCCAGCGCGAGCGAGCGGCCATTCAGGCGCAGGTATTCGCCAAGCGTCATTTCGCCGATCGAGAGCGGCACGCGGTTCCAGTTGGCGCCGTGACTGCTCATCGTGCGGCCGGTGTAATACGACATACGCGATGGACCGCACACGCCGGAACTGACGAAGGCATTGTCGAAACGCACGCCGCGCGCGGCCAGCGCGTCGATATGACGGGTTCGAAGGTAGGGATGTCCGTAGCAGCCGAGATGATCGCGGCGAAGCTGGTCGCACATGATGAAGAGAACGTTGCGGGTGTCCGCCATCTATAAGCACCGTCTGCGGCCTTGCGGCCTGAAGTAGAAGAAACCGGGGAGATGCGTCGATGCTAGAAACGAACCCGACGATTGACCTAATCAAATATATGTGCGGACGCACAATGCGCTGAGGCCGTTGCCGCCAAAGGGCGTCATAATGGCCGCCAACCTCTTATTAGACGTACGCTCACCGTGCCCGCGACCGACCCTCAATCGACACCCGTACTGAAGCATCCCGAGCACATCGACGAATTTCTGCTCTACCGGCTTCACAACCTGGCGCGTCTGGCGACTCAGGGTGTCGGTCTGATGTTCCGGCGGGAGCTCGGCATCAGCCGGCGCGATTGGCGCATTCTCGCGTTCGTCGGCAAGTACCCGGACGCGAGTCTGACCCGGCTCGCCGAATTGGCCGCGCTCGACATGGTGGTGGCGAGCCGCTGCGTCGCCAATATGGTGAAGAAGGGTTTGATTGCAAAAACGCGCTTGCCGGAAAACAAGCGGGTGACCGTGCTCGCGCTCACCGAAGCCGGCCGTATCGCCTATGAACAGGCACGCCTGAGCGGGCAACGCTACAACACGGAGTTCGCGGCCTGCCTGAGCGATGAGGAAGCGGTTTTACTCGACGCTTTGCTCAAACGGATGGAGCTGCAAGCCGCGCAACTGACGCAACGCGAGATTGCCAGAAGCGGGCCATTGCCGTTGCTCAGCGAGGACGTCGAATAACGCTACACGCGCAATCATGTCGGCCAGAACATGCCGACTGCCGCGAGCCCCATTGCGGCGGTGGCGATCCAACCGAGCCAGCGTAGCCAGCCGGTTACGGCGAACTGGCCCATGACTTTGGGGCTGGCCGCCATCACCATCACCAGCACCATGATCGGCACGGCCGCGATGCCGTTGATCACCGCACTCCAATACAGTGCTTTGATCGGGTCGAGGCGAATGAACGTGAGCGCAATGCCGCCGAGAATCGCCACGGCGACCACGCCATAGAACTGCTTCGCCAGATTCACCTGCAACGCGAGGCTGTTACGCCATTTCATCGTGCCCGCGGCCGCGTAAGCTGCCGAACCTGCGAGCACCGGCAACGCTAGCAGACCCGTGCCGATGATGCCGAGACTGAACAGCGCAAACGCCATGTTGCCGGCAATCGGCTTGAGCGCACTGGCGGCATCGGCGGTGGTTTTTACTTCGATGTGGTGCGCGTGCAGCGTGGCGGCGGCGGTGAGCATGATGAAAAACGCCACGCCGTTCGAAACGGCCATGCCGACCCACGTATCGACGTTGATCCGCTTCAGTTGCGCGCACGCCTGCATTGGCGCGCGTAATAGCGCTCGCTGCGCCGGTTCCGAGCGGATTTCCTCGACTTCCTGCGACGCTTGCCAGAAGAAGAGATAGGGGCTAATCGTCGTCCCGAGCACCGCGACCACGGTGGTCAGATAGTCGCCGGACAATTGAACTGGCGGCTTCACAATGCTCAGGCCGACTGCTTTCCAATCGATCGGAATCACGAAGATAATAGCGACGTAGGCGAATAACGAGAGTGTCAGCCATTTCAGAATGCTCGCGTAGCGTTCGTAGGGAATGAATACCTGCATCAGCAGGGACGCCGTGCCGAACAACGCGACATAGAGTTGGACCGGGCCGCCGATCACCAGTTTGGCGGCCGCGCCCATAGCCGCGAGATCGGCGGCGATATTCATCGTGTTGGCCGCGAGCAGCAGCAGTACCGCGAAATACAAAAGCGGAGCGGGGTAGTGACGGCGCAGATTGGTTGCGAGCCCGCGCCCTGTCACCCGTCCCATGCGCGCACTGACCAGCTGTATCGACACCATCAGCGGGTAAGTGATCAACAACGTCCATAGCAATCCGAAGCCGAATTGCGCGCCGGCCTGCGAATAGGTGGCGATGCCGCTCGGGTCGTCGTCCGCTGCGCCGGTGATCAGGCCGGGGCCCAGCCGCTTCATCCATGAGCGTTCGGCGACATCTTCAACGACAAGTTCCGGTTCCAGGTTTTCAGTGGTCATTGTCATCCGCCTGCAAAGGAACCCGTGTTGAGTCGCATATATAGACAGCGCGCGTGCGCGCCGGGTGGCGGCGGTACGCGTCGCTCGTCAGCAAGCAGCATTCTTTGTGCCACAAGCCTGGCCGCCTAATTGCCATTGCGTCCGTGACTGGCCGAATCGCCGGGCGGCGGCACGCAACATGTCATCCGCTACAATGACACGCACTACCCACCTGGAGACTCGCTTTGAAATCTATCGTTGCTTTGGTCGCCGCGGCTGTTCTTTCTTCAACGGCAATGGCCGCCTCCACCACTGAAAAATTGCCTTCCGGCGTGATTGTTGAACATCTTACGCAGGGCACGGGTGCGCAGCCGGCCGCTAACGACGTCGTAAAGGTCAACTATCGCGGCACGCTCGCCAACGGCACCGAGTTCGATAGTTCGGAGAAGCATGGCGGCCCGGCAACCTTCCCGCTCAATCGCGTGATTCCGTGCTGGACGCAGGGCGTGCAAAAG
The DNA here is from genome assembly GCF_905220705.1 of Paraburkholderia domus. Lineage (GTDB taxonomy): Bacteria > Pseudomonadota > Gammaproteobacteria > Burkholderiales > Burkholderiaceae > Paraburkholderia > Paraburkholderia domus. Next base: position 268,204 of record NZ_CAJNAT010000008.1, on the reverse strand, counting down.
ATGAAGGTCGGCGAGAAGGCCAAGCTGACCTGCCCGGCGGCGACCGCCTATGGCGAGCGCGGCGTCGGCCCGATTCCGCCGAATAGCGACCTGACGTTTGAAGTCGAGCTCGTTGGTATCGTCAAGTAATACGGCGCGAAGCGCGCTGCGACTGAACCCCGCTCCGGAGATCGAAGCGGGGTTTTTTGGGGGCGCACGGCATTGGCTCACTGAAATCTATCCGTGAGAAATCTTCCCAACCGTCTTTTCTAAAGCGCTATCTGGCAAGCTTGACGTATATTCGATAGCCGGGTTTTTCTAAAAGAAGCGAAGTTCTGGTCTTACTCGGCCGGCGTAAATAGCATCGACACATACACAAAAGTGGAAACGACGATAATGCCGACGCCGACGAACACTTTGGTGCGATTGAATTCAAGGCCGCCGTCGAGGGCCACGCCGATACCGGCGACAGAAGAAAGCGTTCCGATAGTGGCCAGCAATACGTGAAGTTTGCTGCGTATCAAGCTACGCCGCTCTGGACTTGCGCCCTCTCTCCATTCTTTGAGTTTCATTGCAGTATCCTCTTCCGCTAATGTGCAAGTGGTCAGAAAATTCAAATTAGCGGCAATGCGACAAAGTATGCCGTTTCGCATTGTGGGTGGTTGTCCAATTAGACAAAGCATATATGAGCCGCCAGACCGTGCAAACAATTGACCTGAAAATTCAGCATCTGATTGTCGCCGCGCTATTCGGTAGCACAACGTACATCGCATGGGCAGCGGGAATCGACCTGCCGAATTCACTGCTCAATATGATCGGCGGGCGGCGTCTTTTTTAAAGTTCCGCCGTACTCGGTCGTTTACCTTCTACGCGTGCGCCGGCGCTACAACAGCCGCTTCGCGCATTCCGGAAGAACGGGCTGTCATTTGTTGCGCGTCGGGAGCGCCTGCCATGAACATCGACTTTCACTACGGTGTGGTCTATATCGTCGCCCGCATCGGCGGCATGACGGCCAGCGATGCACTCACCGTGGCGCATGCCTGCCAGTATGTCGACGACGCGACCACGTCAGGAATACTGCGTTTTTCGGGCGGAGAGACTTTCGAGCGTTTTGCCACCGCGCACAAGCTATTTGACTATACCAACACGGAGAACGACCAGAACCGGCTGGTGTGGACACCCTTTCATTTTCTGCCCGCGGGTATAGGGGAGACGCTCGAAGATAAGGCGGTGTGCCGGGCGGATAGCGCCGTTGCTCGCGAGGTGGTCCGCCGGGCGATCCGGCAACGGGGCACTGACACGGCGTTATACCGTCTGGGTGTGACGCTTCACACATACGTCGATACATGGGCCCACCAGGGCTTCGCCGGTATCGAAAGCCAGACGAACCGCGTTAGCCTGCTGGAGGCGGAAGATTGCACGCGTGAAGGCTGGCTTGCCCACCTTACCCGCGCCACGCGGCATCTGGTTCAGCGCATCGAGGAAGATGTGCTGACGCTCGCACTGCCGGTCGGTCACGGTGCCGCCTTGCACTATCCCGATCAGCCGTGGGCGAAGTGGCATTACGTCGACGGCAGAAATGTACGTGTAAAAAGGCACAATCTGCCGGAGTTCGTGCAGGCGGCCGAGATGACTTGCCGTGCGGTGCGTGCCTACATTGCGGGGCGGGAAGATTTTGAATCCCTGCCCGGTTTGCCTGAAGATGTAAAAGCCGCGCTCACGAAGCTTCTCGACACCAATCGGAACCTGGATGACAACAAGCGCCTGCAGACCGTTTGCGAAGCGGTGAAAACCGGCGTCATTCCTGGCCTGGAAGAGTCGATTCCCGACTATGTCCCCAAGGGACTCGGCTCCTGGAAATACAACGCCACCGGTTTGCGATCCGACGACGACAGTGGGGACCGCCCCGAGTGGAGCGACGTCTTTGAGAAAAGTGATTACCGGCGCTTTCACGACGCGGTCAAAGAGCACCGTTTCGTGATTACACAGGAGATTCTGCCGTCGCGCGGACTGCGGATCGCTTGAAGACTCCTGGCTATTCCGCCCTCACTTGCTGACGTTGCGCGGCACGTTCTTCCGCTTCTTTCTTCGCAATATGTCGTCCCACCAGGCAGCCGCCCACCGCGCCCACTACCGCATGGTGCCCGGCATAGTGGCCGGCGACCCCGCCCACAACCGCGCCTTTCATACAGCCGGCCGCGTTCGCCGTGCCGACTGCGACTGAAGTCAGTGCGACCGCCACGAGGGCGGCCTTGATAAAACCAGCTTTCATCTGAAAGTACCCTGCTATTGAGTTTTTCGAAAGTGGCGCTTTTGCGCGCTATTTCAATAGCCGCCCCAGCGGCCGCGTTCATGCCATTCGTGTTCGCGCCATTGCTCGCGGCGCTACTCGTGTTCGCGCCATTCGCGGCGTTCGCGCCACTCCCGCGCGCGCCAGTCGTCGTAGCCGCCATAGGCGACCGCGACCGGGGCCGGACCGTAGGCGACCGGCCGCGCAACATAGACCGGAGGAGGCGGAGCATAGACGCCGACCGGAATACCAACTCCGACGGCCACATCCACGTGCGCCGATGCCACTGACGATGCCGCCAGAATTGCCAGACCAAGTGCCGCGCCAACGATCTTCTTGTTCATTTCCCTTCTCCTTGCACATCCAGGTGGGATGCATCCGATGCTACTGGGTTGCCACTGCTTTGCTTCTGACTACGGTTCGGAGTGTAGAAGGGTGGTCCGGACACAGGTGAAACAGCGCTGCGAGATTGGTAACGCGGGGTTACCAGCCAAAAATAAATGAACTGCCACCCTTTGAATCTCGAGATGCTTGCCTATAGTAGAAGCAACTATTGCCGCATTGCACAGCGGCCGGCTTTTCTTGACGTGGGTGACGGGGAAACAGAAATGACGCAATCGAACGCTGCGATCTATCAGACCCAGACTTGCACGCCGGATTCATTACGAACGCTTGCCAGCTATCTCGAGCTGGCGCTCGATAAAGGAGAAAGCGTGGTGCTGATGCGGATCGGCTCGCAGGTGCGCAGTGTTTATGTCGGCAATCCGTCCGGTGCTCTGGAGGATCTGGCGGACCACGGCGTAGTGGCCGCTTTTCAGGCCGAGGAGATGCTGGCATTGACGCAGTTGGGACTCAACCGGATAAGCGCCGACGATCAACAGTACCGGTTCATGCGCAGCGTGAGGTATATCGCCGACCGTCAGGTTGTCGTTTTTACTCCAACTTGAGCAGCTGGCCAGTAAACGAAAGGACTAAAGAATGCGGCTATCGAGTAGTGGATCCGAACGCTTCGTACTCCACTGGATGCATTCCGGTGTAAACCTGATGTCTTTATAGCCACATAGATCTGCCTTTCTCGCGCTATTCATGGCATAGTTCGATCGATTACCACATAAGGAGCAATCAAATGCCCACGTTAGAGCAAATCCAAGCAAAGCTTAAGAAGCTCCAGGCGCAAGCTGACGTCCTTATTGCCAGGAAAGCACAAGCCGCAGTCGATCAGATTCGGGAGTTGATGCTCAAGCACGGCCTGACTACTGCGGATATCGAAGCAAAGGCAAAGGCGAGACGCGCCGCGCACGCCTTGAATGGGCGTACTGCGGGTGGCAAGGCAAAAGCCGCCGGCGCAGGGAAGTCGATTCCGAAATACCGCGACAATAAAACCGGCGCGACATGGACGGGCCACGGGCGCGCACCGGCCTGGATTGCCGCCGTGAAAGACCGGACGCAATTCCTGATTGAAGGTGCAAGCGAACTGGGCTCCGTGGCAAAGGCGGCGGTCACTCACGCCAAAGCCGCAAGCAAAGGTCAGCCTAAAGGCGCGCAGCCGCCCAAGTACCTCAATCCGAAAACCGGCGCCACGTGGAGCGGACGTGGTCCGGCGCCGGCATGGCTCGCAACGGTTAAAGACCGCACCAAATTTCTGATCGATAGCGCCGCGGCGACCAGCAATGTCGCCGCCAAGAAAACAGTGACGGCGAAAAAGGCAGTAGCGTCCAAAACGGCTGCGAAGAAGGGCACTGCGGCGAGTAAAAAAGCAGTGGCAAAGAAAAGCACTGCCAAGCCTGCCGCGAAGAAAACCGCTGCAAAGAAGGCTGCTGTGAAGAAAACCGCTGTGGCGAAGAAAGCGCCAGGTCGCAAGACAGGTAGCAAAGGCAAAGCCGGTGCGACGGGCGCCGCCGCAGCGCCGCAAACCTCGTCGGTGCAAGCCGGCGCGTGAGCGCAACGGAGTCGCGAAGTAGATGACTAGTACGTTCGACTCAACCCAGCAGGAAGACCACGTCGTCCTGCTGGACACTGTTCCTCATCCGGCCGCCGACGCCGCCGAACCATTCATCGTCGCCAGTGATCGCCGGGTGATTCTGGCTTATCCGATTGCTGAATCCGATTTCGAGCGGTTTGGGCCATTCGATTCCGACGACGATCCATTTTGCACCGTGCTGTTTCCGGACACCGTGTTTCATCGGCTGGGGCCGCCTGGCGATGTCGATCTCGAGATCCATCCACTCGCTTCGCTTGGGCTCAGTGGGTACTCGGTTCACGAAGTGATGAATTCGTCGCTGGCCGCCGAGATTTCGGCCGTCACCCCGCACGGGTCCGCGCAGCGTCATTTTGTCATCACGTTTCAAGGCTCTACGTTCGAATGCGTGGCGTCGGACTATACGGTGGTCGGCGTGTATGGCGCGGGCGAGATCGCCATGCGAGAGGCGTTCTCACTCGTCCGTTAGTGCTGCCAGTAGTTTGCGCGGTCCTGGCAACGGGTACGCACACACGCAGCGTGATGCAATGCTTGCGCAACGCGATACCGTTTCCTTTCAATAAGATTTTCCCCGCCCATTTCGAACATATGCTCGATGATTTTTTTTGGCTTTTATTTTTGAAACATGTTAAAAAGCATCCCGTCATCGTATATTGACATCAAGCCTTCACGCAGTGAGGGCAGACTGGCGTCAACGAATGGCGTGCTGCAGAGATTGAAGCAACGTTTTCGCAATTACATATAAATATATTACGAGGCATCGAACGCTCGATTGAAGCGGACCTGAGTTCAGGCACGCGCCAGGGAGAGTCGGCAGGTATCACATCGAGTGATGCGTGTTTTCGGTGCAGCAGCGGTCGTCGCGGATCGGATTTGCCGGCGCAAAGGCAAATCGCATGGGCCTGATCCCCGGTAGTACGGCCGCAAGGCGTCCGCGAGTGCGGGCGCGGTATCGGTACGCATTTGCTACGCGCAAGTGCATGCGAATACGCCATGCCCATCGAAAAACTCCTTGTTCCGCTACCGGCGGGCCTGAAAGTCTACGTTGAACGTCACGTATTCGATCCGGCCTTCGAGAGTGTCATTCTGATCAACGGCGCGCTGGCCACCACGGCGTCGTTCGGACAGACAATCAAATACCTCGGCGAACGCTATAACCCAATTTGTTTCGATTTACCTTATGCGGGTCAATCGAAAGCGCATAACGTGTGCGACTTCGTTCTTACAAAAGACGATGAAGTCGACATTCTGCTGCATCTAATAGGCTTATTCGAGCCGAGCTTCCTGTTGTCGGTGTCGTGGGGCGGGGTGGCGTCGCTGCTGGCGCTCTCGCGAGCACGCACCAGCGTGAGGCGCGCGGTGATTGCGTCGTTCTCGCCGCGCCTCAACGAGGCGATGACCGCCTACGTGACCGCGGCACGCGACCATATCGCCGCCGGCGAAAATCTGAAGGCCGCGCAGCTGCTCAACGATACCGTTGGCCGGCATCTGCCGCGCATCATGAAGCTCTACAACTATCGCTACCTCTCGACGCTGCCGCGCGACGAGCAGGATCAGGTGGCGTTTCACGTCGACCAGATTCTGGCCATCCGTCCAGAGGACTATCTGCATGAGTTCCGCAACATCGAATGCGGACTGAAATTCCTCAACGGCGAGCTCGACGAATACACCACGCCTGAGGACGCCCGCTCGCTCAGCGCGCATCTGAAGCGCGCCGAGTTTCTCACGATCGAGCAGGCCGGGCATTTTCTCGATCTCGAAGGCCGACCCGCGTTGCGCCAGGTCAGGACGGCGATTCTCGATTACTTCGGCGCCGCGCCGGTGCAGGCGGCAGCCCGTGCGCTCGACTGCTTCGATGCGTTCGCCGCCCGCTCGCCCATCATGCCGGTGCAGCAACCCGTCATCGCGAGCGTCGCGAACATCGCGTTGCAGGCTGCCGCCGATCACTCGTTCCAACAGGTCGAACTACCGTGAATATCGCTCAGAGCATCGCCATTGTCGTACCGTGGGCGCTGTGGCTGCTGTATTGGGTCGCGACGTCGAACCGCGTCAAGGAGACCGCGCGTAAGGAGGCATCGCGATCGCGCACGTTACAGTCGATTCCGTTAATCGGCGGTGGCGCGCTGATTGTGCTGCCGGACTTCAATACAGCGGCGTTGTCCGTCAATCCGCATTCGATCGGGCCGCTGCAGGTTGCCGGCTTCGCCGTGCTGCTGGCTGGTCTCGCGTTTTCCGTATGGGCGAGGCTGCATCTCGGCACCAACTGGAGCGTGTCGGTCACGCTGAAGGAAGGCCATGAACTGGTGCGCAGTGGACCGTATGGACTGGTTCGTCATCCGATCTATACCGGTTGCCTGCTGGCGCTCCTGGGCGCCGTGCTGATTGGCGCGCAATGGCGGGGCGTGGCTGGGCTGCTGATGATTTTCGCGTCGCTGGCGTACAAGGTGCGGGTCGAAGAGAGCTGGTTGACGGGCTACTTCGGTCGCGCGTATTCGCAGTATCGTCGCGACGTCGCCGCGCTGATTCCCGGTCTCTTCTGAGCCATAGGCATGACGAAAGTCATCATTACCGCGATCGGCTCGGCGGGCGACGTGCATCCTTTGCTCGGTATCGGCGCGGCGTTGGCTGCGCGCGGCCATGAGATTGTCTTCTGTACGCATCCGCCGTTCGCGGAAGCGGTTACGCGGCAGGGCTTCGCGTTCGTGCCGATCGGCACCGCAGCCGAATATGAGGCCGCGATGGCGAACCCGGCGCTGTGGCATCCGCGTACGTCGTTTCGTACCTTGTGGGCGGTGATTGCACCGACGCTGCGTCCGCATTTCGACACGCTGGCTGCGCTGGTCGACAACGACACCGTGCTGGTCGGCACGTTATGGGCCTTTTCCGCACGGCTCATGCAGGAGTTGTATCGCGTGCCGTTCGTGTCGGTGCAGGTGTCGCCGTCGACCTTGCTCTCCGCGCATGCGCCGCCGACACATCCCCGGCTGACCATTCCGCGTGGCTTGCCGCTGGCAATAAAAGCGCCGCTGCTGCGGCTGATCGAGCGGCAGGCGCTCGACAAGGTTTGCGGCCCCGCATTGAATGCATTGCGTGCGGAACTGGCGCTCGCACCGGCGCGTCGCATTTTCGGCCAGTGGCTGCATTCGACCGAAGGCGTGCTGTGTCTCTTTCCGGAATGGTTCGCGCAAGCTCAGCCGGATTGGCCAGAGCCGCGCTGTCTCAGTGGTTTTCCGCTATTCAACGACACGAGCGCGCATGCATCCGATCCGCAACTCGATGCTTTTCTCGCCAGCGGCGAGCGGCCCGTGGTTTTCACGGCGGGTTCGACCTTGATCGATCACGATCGCTACGCGAATGCAGTGAACGCGGCGCTGATGGAAAGCGGGCTCCGGGGCATTCTTTTGACGCCGGATGCGCTGCCAGCCGACGCGGCCGCCGCACAGGCGGATTTGCGGGCACATGCGCGGGGTGTACTGCTCAAGCGGCGTTACGTGCCGCTGCAGAAGCTGTTGCCGCGCTGCCGGGCGCTGGTGCATCACGGCGGCATCGGCACGGCAGCGCTGGCGTATGCTGCCGGCATCCCGCAAGTGGTGACGCCATTCGCGCACGACCAGTTCGATAACGCGCAGCGCGTCGTCGTGAGCGGTTGCGGTGTTCGGCTCGATAGGCCGCTGCAGCCACACGCTCTCGCGCGCGCATTGAAGGATGTGCTCGGCAGCCCGGCGATCGCGACGCAGTGTGGGCGCATGCACGACCGGCTCGCATCGTCGCCGGATGGTGGCGAGGCGGCCGCACGCTATATCGAAGGTCTCATGCCGACCGGTGTGCGCACCCAAACCGTCGGCAACACGTCTTCGCTGGCATTGGCCTGCAGTGGACATAGCGCATGAGCGCCGCTACGCCGCTGCCGAAGCGCGCCGCGTCGGCTCACGAGGCGCATAGCGTCGGCCCTGGCCCTGGCCTCGGCGACGAGCGTAGCGTACCCGGCATGCGCGGCGCGCGACTTGCCTTGCTGACGTTCGCGCTGTCGCTGGCCACATTCATCGAAGTCCTGGATTCGACGGTCACGAACGTCGCGGTGCCGGCTATTTCCGGCGGCCTCGGCGTATCCAACAGTCAGGGCACCTGGGTGATCAGCTCGTACTCCGTAGCCGCCGCCATCGCCGTGCCTTTGACGGGCTGGCTCTCGCGGCGGCTCGGCGAAACCCGGTTGTTCCTCGGGGCAGTGATCCTTTTCACCTTGACGTCGCTGCTGTGCGGTGTGGCCGGCGACTTTCACCTGCTGGTGGTATGCCGGGCGTTGCAGGGGCTCTTTTCCGGGCCGATGGTGCCGCTTTCCCAAACTATCCTGCTGCGTACCTTTCCGCCGGATAAGCGCGTTGTGGCACTGGCGCTGTGGGCGATGACGGTGCTGCTCGCGCCGATCTTCGGCCCGGTGGTCGGCGGCTGGATCATCGACAATTTCTCGTGGCCGTGGATCTTCCTGATCAATCTGCCGATCGGCATTTTCTCGTTCGGCGTGTGCATGACGCTGCTGCGCCGCGATGCATCCGCTGCCAGGGCGGCACCGATCGATCTCCCTGGCATTCTCCTGCTGGTCATCGGCGTCGGCTCGCTGCAGACTGTGCTGGATCTCGGTCACGATCGCGGCTGGTTCGATTCGCCTTTGATCCTGACGCTCGCGATTGTCGCCGGGCTGGCGATCGTGTCGCTGTTGATCTGGGAGGCGGGCGAACGGCACCCGGTGATCGATCTGAGCCTGTTTCGCGACCGCACGTTTTCGTTTTGTGTGCTGATCATTGCGCTCGGCATGATGAGCTTCTCGGTGGTCGGCGTGATCTTTCCGCTCTGGCTACAGGCTGTGATGGGCTACACCGCGTACCAGGCTGGACTCGCCACCGCGCCACTAGGCGTGCTCGCGCTGGTGTTCTCGATTCTGGTCGGCATTTATGCGGCGCGGTTCGACGCGCGTGTGCTCGCAACTTTCGGCTTTCTCGTGTTCGCGGCGGTGTTGTGGTGGGACGCGCATTTCACGTTGACCATGACCTTCACGCAGATCATCACGCCGGGTCTGATCCAGGGCATTGGCTTGCCGTGCTTCTTCATTCCGTTGACCGCGGCGACGCTCTCGCGCGTATCCGACGACAAGCTCGCCGCGGCTTCCAGCCTGTCGAATTTTTTGCGCACGCTATCGGCGGCGTTCGGCACGGCGATGAGCGTCACGCTATGGGATAACCGCGCGCTGTATCACTACGACGTCGTTGCGCAGTCCGTGACGAAATCGTCCGGCAACACGCAGCGCTTCGTGCAGAGTCTGCACGGCATGGGCATCGACGGCGCGCGCGAACTCACCACCTTGCATCACGTCGTGCAGCAACAGGCTTACATGATGGCAACTGGCGACATGTTCTACATGGCAAGCATCACCTGTCTCGTGCTCGCCGCGATGATGTGGCTCACGCGCCCGAAGCGCAGCGCGGCGATGGCTTTAGGTCACTGAGGAGCAGCTTCCAATGACAATCCTGGGTGCAGTGATCATCCTGTTTCATCCGAGCGAGGAGCAGCTTGCGCGTGCGGTGGCGATGCGTTCGGCGTGCGACCGGTTACTGGTGGTCGACAACTCGCCAGTGCCGGATGCGCGTGCCGCGATGATGCTGGGCGAAGCGGGCGTCGCGCTGCTGCATCACGGCAATCGCAACGGCATTGCCGGCGCCTTCAACTGCGGTTTGAGCGTGCTGTTCGAAGCAGGCGTGGATGCGGTTGCGCTGTTCGACCAGGATTCCGAGTCGCCTGCCGAGTATTTCACGGTAATGCGCGATCGGTGTGCGTCGATGAGTGGCCGGGCATTTTTAGCCGGTCCGCGTATCTTCGACGAAAACGATCAACGTTTTCTGCCGGAACTCGCGACGAGCGGTTTGACGGTGGAGAGGCTGCCGATACACGCAGACGCCGCACTGCAGCGCTGTGCCTTTCTGATTTCGTCTGGCTGCGTCATCTCGCGCGAGGCGTTCGCACGGCTCGGCCGTTTCGACGAAGCGCTTTTTATCGACCACGTCGATACCGAGTACTGCTTGCGCGCATTGCTGGCCAATGTACCCGTGTACGTGGTGCCGTCACTCGTACTACTGCATCGGATTGGCTCGCGGCGCCGTCACACACTGGGCTCCCTGGAATTGACGACGATGAATCACCCCGGTTTCCGCCGCTATTACAGCGCGCGAAACGCGATGCAGCTGGCGCTGCAATACGGACTACGGTTGCCGGTGGCGATCGTGCCGAACGTGCTGACGCTCTGGCAAGTCGTGCAGATCGTGCTGCTGGAACAGGACAAGCTGGCTAAGCTCAATGCGATCGTGCTGGGCTTTTTCGATGGACTCTTCGGACGAATGGGGCCGCTTGAGCGGACGCGTCCGCGACTCGCGGCCAAAATGGCTAAGGCGGCCAACACGGCGAGCCATGGCGTGATGAACACGCCCGCGGCATGAGCGCGCGCGATGCATCGTACCTGGCACTCGTGAGGCAACCTATGCGATTTCCCATGCCGCGCGCCTTGATGCTGCCTTCGCTGCTGATTGCAGCGGCGCTGACGGGTTGCGTGAGCGATTCGGGTCTGCACGCAAACGTCAAGCCGATCAAACCCTCCGCCGATGCACTTCTCCAGACCATCGGACCAGGCGCCAACGGCGCATGGCCCACGCCCGACTGGGTCAAGCGCTACCGCGATCCGCAACTGGATGAACTGACCGCCGAGGCGTTACAGAACAATCCCGACCTGCAGATCGCCAAGGCGAGGGTGGGCGCCGCGCAGGCGCAGCTCGAACAGTTTGCTTCACTCACCGGCCTCACCGGCACAGCGGGCGCGACGGTTAGCAAGGCCCGTTTGCCGCAACCGGACGACGTGGCCAACGTATCCGTCGGCGGCCAGCAGATTCCGGTGCAGTTGTTCAATGATCCGGTGGTCTCGCCGGCTGCGTTGTTCGCAGGCTTGAGCTACCAGCTCGACTTGTGGGGCAAGAATGCCGCGCTGACGGGCAGCCTGCTGTCCACGCGCGATGCAGCGCGAATCGATGCGGAGCAGGCGCGGCTCACGTTGACGGTCGCGCTCGTGACGCTTTATTGCGAGCTCGACCGCGCCTTTGCGATGCAGGACATTCTGCTGCAAAAGCAACAGGCCGCGGAGAGCGTCGATGCGGTGTTGCGGGAGCGCGGTGCACGCGGCCTCGATAACGCGTACGACGCCGCCGACGCCGCACTCAAGCGAAGCCGTCTCGCTTCGCAGCAGGCGCTCAACGATGAACGCATCAAGTTGACCGAGTTGCAGATCGGCGTGCTGACGGGGCGCGGCGCGGAGCGAGGTTTATCGCTGCATCGTCCACAACTGGCTGCGGCTGCCGATGCACCGATGCCCGCGCAACTGCCGGTCGATCTGCTGGGCCGCCGGCCCGACATCGTGGCGGCGCGTTTGCGGGCCGAAGCGGCGCTCGCCAGCATCGACGCCACGCGGGCGCAGTTCTATCCCGACGTGAACCTGGTCGCCTTTGCCGGGCTGACAGCATTGACGCCCGCTGCGCTGTTCTCGCGTGCTGCGATGGCCGGCTCGGTAGGGCCGGCGATCTCCTTGCCGATTTTCGACCGGACCCGGTTGCGCGCGCAACTCGGAGGCGACTACGCCAATGTCGACGCCGCGGTGAGCCTCTACAACAAAACCGTCGACGAGGCGCTCGGCGAGGTCGCGCGCCAGCTGACTTCCTTGCGCACGGTCGACACGCTTGCTACCGAGCAGACTCGTGCGGTGGACGCAGCCTCACGCATCGTCGCGATCGCCGAGGAGCGGCATCGGCGCGGTATCGGCATGCAGAAGGACGTGACCTTGGCTGACCTTTCCTTGCTCGACGAACGCGCGCAGCAGGTCGATTTGCAGGGCCGCCGCCGAATGCTGCAGGTCGCGCTGGTCGGCGCGCTCGGTGGCGGCTTCGACGTACACAAGGTGGCCGGCGTACCGATTTCTCACTATCAAACCACCTTTCCCTCTCACGCACGCATCACGGACACGCACTTCGATTGAATGCACAACGATAAACAGGCACAGCATGCCGCCGGCTGGATCGAGGGGCAGGCAAATGCGGCAAACGCGGCGGGCATGACGAACGACGCGTACGATTCGAAACGGGCAGCGCGGCGGCGCCGTTTTGCCCTTTTCTTCGGCGTGGTGGCGCTCGCCGGCGTGGCGTGGCTGACGTACTGGGGTTTGAGCGCGCGCTTCTACGAAGAGACCGACGACGCCTACGTGGCGGGCAACATCGTGCAGATCGCCGCGCAGATACCCGGCACGGTCACCGATATCCTGGTGGACAACACGCGACAGGTACGCTCGGGCCAGCCGCTTGTCAAACTCGACGATGCCGAAGCGGCCGCCGCGTTCGCGCAGGCCAAAGCGCAACTGACACTCGCCGTGCGCCAGGTGGCGAACGCGACGATCTCTCGCAAGCTCTACGTGCAATCAATCGACGCGCGCCGCGCCGAACTCGCGTTGGCGCAGCGTGCGCTGGCGGCGCGTGATCATGCATCGGTCGAAGTCGTGTCGCCGGAAGAATTGGCGCGTGCCCGCGAAGCTGTAGCAGTCGCGCAAGCGAACCTCGCCTCAGCGCAAGTGCAACTCGACGCCGCCCGTGCGCTCGGCGGAAAATTTCCGGTCGAAGCCAGCCCGCCGGTTCTGCAAGCCGCCGCGCAATTGCGGCTCGCTTATCGGAATCTGCAGCGCACCACCGTCGTTTCTCCCGTCGACGGCACGGTCGGGCAGCGTTCGGTGCAGATCGGCCAGCAGGTCGGACCCGGGCTGGCACTCATGTCGATCATTCCGCTCGAGCGTCTGTGGGTCGAGGCGAACTTCAAGGAAGGCCAGATTCGCAGCATGCGCGTGGGGCAGCCGGTGCGCATCGTGTCGGATGTATACGGCTCACAAGTGGTGTATCGCGGCCGTGTGGAAGGCTTTTCGGCGGGCACAGGCAGTGCGTTTTCGATGCTGCCTTCGCAGAACGCAGCCGGTAACTGGATCAAGGTCGTCCAGCGCGTGCCGATCGTGATTTCGCTCGACCCGGCCGAACTCGCGGTGCATCCGTTGCGGCTGGGCCTGTCGATGCAGGTGTCGGTGGATACGCATGTGCGCAGCGGTCAACTGATCGGCAACGATACGCCGGCCGCGACGCAAAGCACCCGCGTTCACGATAACGTCTCGCGCGATGCGGATGCGCTGATCGCACAAATCATTCGGGACAATAGTGACCGTGGCGGTGCTGCTGATTAGATTAGCGGTTGGCGCCGCTGAGATACTGTTGCTAGTTGCCCGGATCGATCACAGGTTTGTCCGGATCTGCCAGCGTTTTATAGGGTGGCGATGCTGCGTGCGGGTTGGTTGTGGTGTCGTCGATCACGCGATCGACGTCCGCGGTTTTCGCGAGTTCCGCGAGGAACGTCTGTTTGTCGAAACCGGGCGCGACGCAGCCTTGCACATAGATGAAGCGGCGTTGCAGGGTGAGCCACAGCGTCGACTGTTCGCGCCAGTGGGTGGCGTAGTTGATATTGGTGAGACGCCGTTGGACAGCGTCGGCGATTTCTGCATCGTAAAGGTACGCGTTCGACAGCCGACAACGGCCCTCCACCCAGCAGCTATTGCCGCGCTCGATCCGGTAATGACTGTCGTCGAGCCATTCCTGCTCGGTCTCGAGGGGGCCTAAAGGCACGGGGCATTCGCTGATTGCCTTGGATATCTGAAAGAACGGGTCGTGGCCGCGATTGACGCGTTGCGCTTCGGCGTGGGCGTGCGTTGCCGCCACGCAGAGCAGCAAGCTGACCAGACGCTGTTGGATCAGGCGTTTCATCGTCTTTGGCTCCGGGAGGTTGAGCGGGGAGAGACGGATCGACGGTTTTGATTCTCGACTACGTAATGGAGATCATGCCGCGGTGGCTCATGACCTCACTGGCCCTTACGACGATTCTCGACAGCGAACTTGATCAACTCGGCCTGACCTTCGATATCGAGCTTGCGTTTCAGATTCAGCCGATGCGTCTCTACGGTGCGCACCGATAGCTCGTTGCGTTGAGCGATCTGCTTGCTCGAGAGACCTTCCGCGAGCGCATCGAGAATATCGCGCTCGCGTGGCGTGAGCCGCTCAATAGGCGATTGCATCGCCGATGCCTGAATCAGGCGCGCGCCCAGCCCCGCGCTGAAAAACGTCCTGCCTTCCAGTACCGCGCCGATTGCCTGGATGATTTCAGTGGCGGGCGAGTCCTTGAGCACGTAACCGCTGGCTCCGGCGCGCACTGCCTGGGTCACGTACTCGAGGTTGTCATGCATGGACAGCATCAGCACGCGTATCGCCGGGAATCGCTCATGGAACAGACTGGCCAGCGCGATGCCGTTCATGCCGTTCATGCCGACGTCCATCAGCACCAGATGAGGTTCCTGGCTGGCGGCGAGATCGAGCGCTTCCTGCGCATTGCCCGCTTCACCGACGATTTCGATGTTGCGCACGGCTTCGAGCCGGGCGCGCAAACCGTCGCGCACAAGCGGGTGGTCGTCGATCAGAATCAAACGTGCAATGGCGAAGGATGTTTCGTTCATGGTCAGATTTCCTGCAAGGCCGGCGATCGAGGCGCAGCCGCTACCACCGGCACGCGCGCGGTAACGATCGTATGACCGGCTTGCGAGCTGAGCGACAGCTTGCCGCCCAGTGCGTCCAGCCGTTCGCGCATATTGCGCAGACCCACGCCCGCGCGTGGACTGACGAGTGCGTGCGCGACGTCGAAACCGCGCCCGTTGTCCGAGATCGTCAGCGTGACGGCATCGTTTGATATTTCCAGCGCCAGTGCCGCGCTGGACGCGTGGGCGTGCCGCACGATATTGGTGAGCGCTTCCTGGGCGATACGGAACAGCACCGTGTTTACCGCTTCCGTCAAAGACGCCGCATGGGTGTGTGCGATCTGCGTGAAACCGATCTGGATGCCCGACTCGTCGCTCAACTCACGTGTGAGTTGCTCCAGTGCGGCCGCCACCCCGAGGACATCGAGCATCGAAGGCCGCAGTGCGTGGGAAATGCGGCGCACCTCACGCAAGGTATCGCCGATGCGCGCCACGCTGGTCGATAGCGCGGCTTCCGCTGCAGGCACACGCACGTCGCTGCGTTCGAAACGCGCCAACGCCGATTCGAGCAGCAGCTTCACGGAGACCATCATCTGACTGATGCCGTCGTGCAATTCACGCGACAGACGCGCGCGTTCGTTTTCCTGCGAGTCGACCACCTGTTGCGCGAGCCGCTTCAGTTTTGCATCGGCGCTGCGGTATTCGGTAACGTTGAGCACCAGCGCACACAATGCGATCACGGCGAGTCCGGCGAGCGCGATGGCATCGATCCATTGCATCGTGCGGTCGATGTTGGCCGCCGCGCCCTGATCGATATGCGCTAGCGTGGCGTCGACATCGTCGAGGTAGATACCGGTGCCGATCATCCAGCCCCAGCGCTCGAGCGGCACCACATAGCCGAGTTTCGACGCGAGCTTGCCCGTCGACGGACGCTGCCACACGTAACGCACATAACCACCGCCGCGCGAGGCCGCGGCGAGCAGCTGCTGGATCGTCGGCGTGCCTTGCGGATCGCGCAGCGCCCATAGATCACGTCCGACGAGATCGGGCTCGCGCGGATGCATCAGCGAACGGCCGTGCATGTCGTAGACGAAGAAGTAGCCGTCCTTGCCGAAATCCATTTTCTGGAGGACGTCGAGTGCGCGGGTGCGCAGCATCGCATCGTCGCGCGCGTTGTCGCCGCCGGCGTTGTAGAGCGGGGCGATCGCCGTGGTCGCGAGCTCGACGTAGTGTTTGAGTTCGATTTCCTTGCTGGCCATGTACGCGGCCTGGGTGGTCGCATGCTGCGTTTCGGCGAGCGCCGTGGCTTCCTGGCGCACGCCGATTTCAATGCTGGCGATGGCCGCCAGAAAGGGCACGATGGCCAGCAGGACAATCTTTGCTTTGAGTTTCATCGTTGAAAGGGCGGCCGACGGGCTACGTGGTATTACGTAGCCGGCTTACGTAGTTGCGCGCTTGTGAGGACGCTCACGAAAGCGAATACTACATCCCCACGACGTACCGTGCCTCACGGCGTGCGTTGTTGCGGTGCGCATTGGTGGGGTGTTCACGCCGGCCCTGCATTTGTCGCACAAAAAGCAAACTCTGGTTTTGCCGTCTAATATCAGGTAACCGGTTTTCCGCGTACCCGGCCACAAGTCATGGCGCGCGGTTTCAATAATAGACTCAGGAGAAGTTTGTGGAGACCTCCCAATCCGCCGGCCGTTCATGGCTATGGCTTATCTTGCTGATCCCGTACATCGCGTTGCTGTGGTTGCCGTTTTATAACGACACGCGTCCCTCGTTCGCCGGCTTTCCGTTTTTCTACTGGTATCAGTTCTTGTGGGTTCCGTTGACCTCGCTACTGATTTACGTTGTGTACCGAGGTGTCAAATGAGCGACGTGAATCCTGTGAACCCGGTCGCGATGACCGTCTTTATCGCCTTTTTTGTTCTTGTCACGGTGATTGGTTTCTTTGCCGCGCGTTGGAAGCGGGGCGACCTGACGCAATTGCACGAGTGGGGCCTGGGCGGTCGCCAGTTCGGCACGGTGATTTCGTGGTTCCTCGTGGGCGGCGACTTCTACACCGCCTATACCGTGATCGCGGTGCCCGCGCTGGTGTATTCGGTGGGTGCGTATGGCTTTTTTGCGCTGCCGTACACGATCATCGTCTATCCGTTCGTGTTCGCGGTGATGCCGAAGCTGTGGAAGATCGCCCAAGCGAAGAATCACATCACGGCCGCCGACTACGTGCAAGGGGAATACGGCGGCAAGTGGTTCCCCGCTGCGGTCGCGATCACGGGCATTGTTGCGACGATGCCGTATATCGCGCTGCAGCTGGTGGGTATGCAAGTGGTGATCAAGGGGCTCGGCGTGACCGGCGAAATGCCGCTGATCGTCGCCTTCGTGATTCTTGCGCTGTACACGTATGCAAGCGGCTTACGGGCGCCGGCGATGATCGCGTTCGTCAAGGACATCATGATCTACATCGTCGTGATCGCGGCGGTCTGGCTGATTCCGGCGAAGCTCGGCGGCTACGCGCATGTGTTCGATGCCGCCGATACGTATTTCAAGGCCAAGGGCGGCGCAACGGGGATCATTCTGAAGCCCGCGCAGTTTACCGCTTATGCGTCGCTTGCTTTGGGCTCGGCATTGGCGGCGTTCATGTACCCGCATACGATGACGGCGGTGTTGTCGTCCGCGTCGGCGAACACCGTGCGCAAGAATGCGATTTTTCTGCCGGCGTATACGCTGTTGCTGGGGTTGATTGCGTTGCTCGGTTATATGGCGATTGCGGCCGGCGTGCATGTGAAGTCGGCGTCCGATATGGTGCCTGCGCTGT
Source organism: Paraburkholderia domus (assembly GCF_905220705.1). Classification (GTDB taxonomy): domain Bacteria; phylum Pseudomonadota; class Gammaproteobacteria; order Burkholderiales; family Burkholderiaceae; genus Paraburkholderia; species Paraburkholderia domus. Next base: position 250,497 of record NZ_CAJNAT010000008.1, on the reverse strand, counting down.
TCAACACGCTGTTCCCGTCGTGGTTCGTCGGCTTTGCGGCCGCGGCCATTGCAATCAGCGCGTTGGTGCCCGCTGCGATCATGTCGATTGGCGCGGCTAATCTGTTCACGCGGAATTTGTGGCGTCCACTTGTCTCGCCGAATATTACGCCTGAGGCGGAGGCTTCTACCGCGAAGATCGTTTCGCTGGTTGTGAAGTTCGGCGCGCTGTTGTTTATCGTGTTCTTGCCTACGCAGTATGCGATCGATTTGCAGTTGCTGGGCGGGGTCTGGATTTTGCAGATTTTCCCGGCTATTGTGTTTTCTTTGTACACGCGGCGGCTGAATACGCCGGGGTTGTTCCTTGGGTGGCTTGTGGGGATTGTCCTCGGGACCGGGTTGGCTATTTCGCAAGGGCTTAAGCCGGTGTTTGCTTTGCATATCGGTGATGCGACTTATCCGCTTTATATTGGACTGATCGCGTTGGCGGCTAATGTTGTGGTTAGTTTTGTTGTGTCGGTTTTGTCGCCGCGGAGGGTTGTGGCAGCTGTTTGAAGTTGGGGTGTTTGGCTGGCGCTGTTGGGGGGGGTATTCGGCGGCGCTGGCCTTTCCTTGAATTGGTAGTGGTCTATTAGTGTTGCCCCTGTGCGGGGCGGCACTTACTTTCTTTGCCGCCGCAAAGAAAGATAAGCAAAGAAAGCGGCTCAACCCGCCAATTCTTAAGCGGGTCCCCCGCGCAGTTGCGGTAGTGGTGCATCTGGAATCCGTGCTCTCGCACATTCCGCCCCGGTGACAAGGCAGTCATACTTCCGGCGGCGCTGCGCGCGCCGATGAGTGCTTCATAAAACCATGGGTTGTTCAGTGCCTATGTCTGTGACGTGCGATGGCTAGCCGGCGGCGTACTTTTTTAGCGTCTACGCCGAAAATTAATTCCCACGAACACGGCCATCAACATCACGAAGCCGCCGAACAACAGGGCAGAATTGACGACAACATGCCTGACCCCAAGCACGTCAACGTTGATGAAGGGATAGGGATAAAAATCCGACAAACTTCCGCGCCAGAAGGTAACGGCGAGATAGGCGACGGGGTAGACCAGCCATAGCAAACAATGCCGCAATCGCAGGTGAAATCGCGGTACGAATAGCACCCAGTACAGCGCCGCGAGCATGGGCAAAACGCTGTGCATCGATTCATTGAGCAGCAGCCGATAGGCGGCAGGCGACCATAACCCGCGCAGAAGAAGGTTATAGGCGATCCCCACAAAAACCATGTAGACAACGACCGCGGTCACGACGGTAGGCTGCCGGAAAAAACGCACGATCGCCGAACTGCGCCCGCGTAGCGCCACGCACGTAAAACAGACCGCGCAGGCCAATACCGTCAAATTGGTGAGGTAGCTGCTCATCCGCGCAATCCCATCGAGCACGCTGAGCCCGCGGGCAAGCGTGTGGTCAATGGTCAGCTCGGCTTGTGCAACAAGGGAAATCCACGCGAGGACGGCAATGATCGCCGCCAGCGTCACGGAAGATACGCTGGGCGTATGGAGCGGAAGCTCGGGCTCGTGTTGTCGAGGAGGGGCAGGGCGCATGCAGACGATTCTATACACACCGTATTCGCTTTGCACCAGGCACCATCACTCGCGCGAATCGAGGCCGATCTGAATTCAACCTCTGCCCGATACAAAACGCTATGGCCTGCTACGCGAAACGCTAACCGGCTGCAAACGCCCAATGACCTCGGGAATCGCCGAACTCGGCGGCGAAGTCTCATCAATCGCGGTGCGGCCGCCGTCATGGAAGAATGCAAGTTCGGCAGCTTTATTCAGCACGAGGATGCTGATGCGCCGATTGGTCGGTTCGTCAGCGATATTGCTGTTCAGCGGCAACACATCGGCGAGCCCGCGCACCTGCAGCAGCTTTTCGCCGTGCATGCCGCCAGTTACCAATGCGCGGCGTGCGGCGTTGGCTCGGTCTGAGGACAACTCCCAGTTCGAATAGCCCTCGGGTCCGGCCGTGTAAGGCACCGCGTCGGTGTGGCCGGCAATCGATATGCGGTTTTCCACATCGTTAAGCGCAGCGCCAATTTGCGTCAGGATCGTCACGGCGTACGGCTGCAACTTCGAACTGCCGGACGGAAACATCGGCCGGTTTTGCGAATCGACGATCTCGATGCGCAAGCCTTCATTGGTGATCGAAATGCGAATCTGATTCTTGAATGCCCTTTTCTCTGAAGTGCAAGTGCACGTGGAAAATAAAATATTCACCAACTGGTTAGTCCATCAAATCGAATTCCGGTAATTTTGTCCTCATAGTGGCCAATCGTTGCGCCTGCAACCAAACGCGGATATTCGCGGACAAGATGATTGAGGACGGCGCGGCGCGGACGGTTTATCCAAAATGCATGGCGTAGCATTTTTACCGGGCGGTCTGCTAGCATTGCAAACAATTTGTAACGAAGCCGGTCCCGGCGCTCAAAGCCGCCACGCGGCTTCTCGTCGGATCACGAATGCCGGCAGTGACCCATCCGGAGATGCAAAAAAGCATGCGGAATCTGAATTCTGCCGCGAACCTTAAGCTGGCAATCAAAGCGGCTTCCTGCGTTGCCGGTCTCGGACTCATGTTCGCGTCCAACGCGGCCCATGCTCAGGAGTTTTCTCTTTTCGGCGGTGGCTCGCGCGCGGGCAACACGAACACCTACACGTGGGCATTCAATTATCAGGAAGGACTCGGGCAATACTTTGCCACGAGCTTCACGTGGCTCAATGAAGGGCACATTCCTGATCATCATCGCGACGGCCAGATGATTCAGCTATGGGGCCGTATTCCCGTGGGGAACCCGCAGTTCGTCTTGCAGGCGGGCGTCGGCCCGTACCGTTACTTCGACACCACCACGGCCGTGCAAGGCGGAAGCTATTCGGACACCCACGGCTGGGGTGTCGTGTATAGCGTGCGCGCGGCGTACTACGCGTCGAGCCGCTGGATCACGCAACTGCAGTTGAATCGCGTGCATGTGCAACGCGGGCCGGATGCGACAAGCGTGATGTTCGGTATTGGCTATCAGCTCGATGCCCCGGGCACCCCCGGTCCGCGCGACTGGGCGAGCGGCAGTACGCACAACGTCACCAACAACGAGGTCGCGGTGTACCTCGGCGAAACCATCATCAATTCGACCAGTTCGCCGACTGCGCTAGGCGGCGCGATTGAGTACCGGCGCGGTCTGGCGAAATATCTCGACGTGACGGTCGGCTATCTTCACGAAGGCAGCAGCAAGGCGGCGCGCCGCGACGGTTTCACGAGCCAATTGTGGGCGACCCGTGCGTTCTTCAATGATAAGGTCTCGCTGGGGCTCGGCGTCGGCGCCTACTACGCGATCAACGAAAACGAGAACAGCCTGACGCCGGGGCCGGGCGCCGGGAAGTTTTCCGGCCTTGTCACGATCGCCAGCTCGTATCGATTGACCGATCACTGGGATACGCGGATCGAATGGAACCGCGTCGTGACACGCTATGATCGCGATTCAGATGTGATTTTCGGCGGTGTGGGCTACCGTTGGTGATGGCTCACTGTGCCAGCAGAAGCAGTCTTCTATAACCGATAGTCAACAATCATACAAAAACCGGAGAGGCGCATGAAAGCCAGCACCATCGCCGAGCGGGAGGCCCGTGGCCGTGCCGCCCGTGAGCACTCGAAACGTTCGAGCCATCGTACGGTAGGCGAATTGCATCGCAACCCGATCGAGTTGCTTAAGCAAAGCAGCGAGGGGCGAGTCGAGAAGCTCGTGCCGCTGCGCTACGGGCGCATGTCTGTGTCGCCGTTCACCTTCTTTCGCGGTACCGCCATCATTCAGGCGCACGACCTGAGTCAGGTCGCCGACACCGGCCTCTCCATGCCGATTTGCGGCGACGGCCATCTGATGAATTTCGGCGGGTTCGCGACGCCTGAGCGTCAGCTCGTATTCGATCTGAACGACTTCGACGAAGTCGCGACGGGTCCTTTCGAATGGGACCTGAAACGCCTGACCGCGAGCCTCGTGGTCGCCGCGCGTCACATGCGCCTGAGCCGCGGCACGGCCGAGCATCTGGTGATGACAGCCGCCACCGAATACCGCGACCGCATGGCGCAATACGCGCAGTGTGGCGCGCTCGAACTCTGGTACGACCGCATCACCTTCGACCTGATGGCCGAAACGGCGTTGACACCGGAGCGCCGCCGCATCGTGCGCCGCGGCATGGAGAAGGCGGCGAATCGTACCCACGAAAGCCTGATGGAAAAAATGGCCGAACGCGACGGCGACCATTGGACGATCCGCGACGCGCCGCCGGCGCTGTTCCACGTGCTAGGCGCGAACACGCTGTTCACGCCGGAAGAAGCCGAAGCATTCAGAGGCGCCAATTGGCGCAAGATGCTCGAACGCATGTGGGGCGAGTACCTGAAGACGATGTCGCACGACCGGCGTGACCTGCTCAGTCATTTCACGGCACAGGACCTGGTGTTCAAGGTGGTGGGCGTCGGCAGCGTGGGGACACGTTGCCTCGTGATGTTGAACGTCGATCATATGGGCAAGCCGCTGTTCATCCAGATCAAGGAAGCGCGGCCGTCCGTGATCGCCCAGTACTACAAGTCGCCGCATGTCAAGCACGAGGGCGAACGCGTCGTGCAAGGGCAGCGTATGTTGCAAGCCACAAGCGATATCTTTCTCGGTTGGGCGAGCGGACCACTAGGGCGCCATTTCTACTTTCGGCAACTGCGTGACATGAAACTGTCGGCGAACATCGAGTTGTTCGACACGGACCTGCTGGAAGGTTATGCGAAGCTCTGCGGCTGGATCATGGCGCGGGCGCATGCCAAGGCGAGTGGCCAGGCGATCGAAGTCAGCGCGTATATCGGCCGTAGCGATCAGTTCGCGGAAGCACTCACCGGTTATGCCACCAGCTACGCGGACCAGGTGGAACGTGACTACGACGTGTTCCTGAAGGCTTGCCGCAGCGGCGAGCTCGAGGCACGCACGGACGAGGACATGGCGGCGGATTTCCGCGTGTAGCCGTGGTGTTTGCGTGGTGCTTGTACGGCGCCTGCGTGGCTCGCTGGGTGTCGGCGGCCGAGCCGCGCGGAAACAGCGCTCGTTTCAGTCGTCGACACGCGCTTCGCGCAGCGTAACGAAGCGCAAGTGCTGGCGGCGAGCCGCGTCGATCACGCGCGGCAGGACCGTGAGTATCAGCGGTTTGCCCTCTATTGTGAGCGCGGCATTGCCGTCGTGCAGCAGCAGAATGTCGCGTGGGGCAAGGCCGTTGAGCAGCCGATGCGCGACGACTAGCGGATCGCGCTCGCGCGTGTCGTAGCCGCGCCGTGTCCACGCCGCGAGCCGCAAATCGAGTTTGCGCAGCACGGGCTCGAGAAAAAGGTTGCGCAAGCCCGCCGGGGCGCGGAAGAACATTGGTCGTTCGCCGCTCAAGGTCTCGAAGGTCCGTTGCGCAGCCTCGATTTCGCGCGTGAGTGCGCCCGGAAACGTGACTGAAAACGTGTGCACGTGAATCTGCGAATGGTTTTCCAGCGCATGGCCGCGCGCGACGATTTCGCGTGTGAGCTCGGGGTAGCGTTGTGCGTTCGCACCGATGCAAAAGAAGGTCGCGCGCACATCGAAGGCGTCGAGCAGATCGAGCACTTGCGGTGTGACGACCGGGTCGGGACCGTCGTCGATGGTCAGCGCGATCGCGTCTGCGTTGCGCCCGTCAGCGGGCAGCCGCGTCCAGTTCGGGCCCAGCAGCGAGGTGCGCGGCAGCAGGCCGGCCACGGTGAAAATAGCGTGATTCACGAAGATCGCGGCCAGCCACCACGGCCACGCGGCGGGCGCCAGCAGCCATCCGCCCAGCACGAAAACGTGCCATGCGGCGGTGGCGGTGAGCATCGCGGGATAGCCGGTGCGCGGCCAGCGGCGCTGCGGCGAGATCTCACCGCCTTGCGGCGGCGTGAAGAGTTCGTTCATAAAGCGTGCTTCCTGTCTCCCTTCCTCCGTCCTGGGAAGGCCTTGAATCGCGCGCGTGGCGCGCAACGGCAAACGATACCATTGATGCGCAGTTCGACGCTGTTGCGGACGGTAACCAGAAGTAATGAAAGCACGCTGAAAGACGAGTTGATGGATGTGCAGCACGTTGCCGACGCCGTGCTGCAGATGGCGGAGTTGCCGCTGTCGGCGAATGTGCAGCTCATGACCATCATGGCGAGCAAGATGCCGTTCGTCGGCAGGGGCTGAGCGCGGCGCTGGCCGTTCGTGCCGTGAGCGGGTTGAAGGGACGGGCCAGAGGCGACAGTTGATGTCGCGGGTTGATGTCGACCCGCCGCCGCACGCATCGCGGAAGATCAACTTATACTGAGCGCTTCCCGCCTTCCGGAAATCGATTCGCCGTGCCCCGAGCCACACCCAAGGACGACCCGCAGCCGGTGCCGCCCGTGCAGCCCGATCTCGACGATTGTTGTCATAGCGGCTGCAATCCGTGTGTCTTCGATCTCTACGATGAAGCGCTCGAACGCTATCAGTTAGCGCTCGCCGAGTGGCAAGCGCGGCAGACGGCGCAGAAGGCGCACGTGCGACCGAGCAAACCACGCACGCGCCGCTGAGCGGCGTTCAGGTTTCACGCCAAGGCCGCAGCCATACCCTGTCCCCGCCATGACCGACCTTCAGCCTGCGCACATCGAACCCTTCAACGAATCGCACACGCTGGACGACCTGCATACCTTCGTGCAGCGCTATCCGCGTTTGTTCGTGCTGACCGGCGCGGGGATCAGCACCGACTCCGGCATTCCTGGCTATCGCGACGACAACGGCGAATGGAAGCGTTCGCCGCCGATCACGCTGCAGGAATTTCTCGGCACGACCGCGATGCGCCAGCGTTATTGGGCACGCAGCATGGTCGGCTGGCCGGTGGTGGCCGACGCGCAGCCGAATGCCGCGCATACCGCATTGGCCCGCCTCGAGACCGCAGGTCATGTGCCGACGCTCGTCACGCAGAACGTGGACGGTTTGCACCAACGGGCGGGCAGCCGCGAAGTGATCGAACTGCATGGCGGCATCGACGGTGTGACGTGTCTGGACTGCGGGATGCAGCATTCGCGCGCGTCGATCCAGCGGACGCTCGAAGCCGACAATCCCGCGTTGCTGAACGTCACCGCCGAAACCGCCGCCGACGGCGACGCACATCTGGAGTGGCACGATCTCGAAGCTTTCCGCATTCCGGCGTGCACGAACTGCGGTGGTTTGTTAAAGCCCTCGGTGGTGTTCTTCGGCGAAAGCGTGCCGCGCGAGCGTGTCGAAGCGGCTTCGCATGCGCTGGACGCGGCCGACGCGGTGCTGGTGGTCGGCTCGTCGCTGATGGTCTATTCGGGCTACCGCTTCTGCGTGTGGGCGCAGAAGCAGGGTAAGCCGATTGTCGCGATCAATCTGGGGCGCACGCGCGCCGATGCGCTGCTGTCGCTGAAAATCGCCGCGCCCTGTGCTGACGCGCTGACCGCGCTGGCAGGTCGTCTGGCGCTCGACTGAGCGGGCCGCCAGGGTCGCGCGCGGCTCGCGTAAATCGCCGATAATCTCATTCCCACGCAGCACAGCTCTCACGAAAAGCAACCGTCCCGCCAAAGGAACGCCGATGTTGACGACGATCGAACAGCTCGAAGCAATCTACGGTCAGCCCCACGAACGCGCAGTGCGCAAAGAGATTCCCTACGTCAACGAAGACTATCGCGCATTCATCGAAGTCGCGCCCTTCGTCGTACTCGCCACCGCCGGTCCCGAAGGCCTCGACTGTTCGCCGCGCGGCGACGCGCCGGGTTTCGTGCGCGTGATCGACGAGCGCACGCTCGCGCTGCCGGACCGCATCGGCAACAATCGCATCGACAGTCTGCGCAATATCATCGCCGAGCCGCATCTGGCGCTACTGTTCATCATTCCGGGTGTCGGCGAAAGTTTACGCGTGAACGGCCGCGGGCGCATTTCCAACGATCCGGAATGGCTGGACAGTTTCGCCGTCGAAGGTAAACTGCCGCGCACCGTGCTTTTGATCGACGTCGACACGGTGTACTTTCATTGCTCGAAGGCGCTGGCTCGCTCGAAACTGTGGGACCCGGCGCATCATGTCGAACGTTCGCGTCTGCCGAGTGCGGGCGAGATCCATCGGCGCATCAACGGCGCGAGTTTCGATGCCGTGACCTATGACCGTGAACTCGCCGAACGCGTGCGCACTACCCTGTATTGAACCAAGGTGAACATGACTGATTCCCATCCGGCGCTGCGGCAACACTCGCCGTCTGCCGAACGCAATCGCGAACCGATCCTCGCTGTATTGCGTGAAGTGCTGCCGGCCGCCGGCCGCGTGCTGGAAATCGCGAGCGGCACGGGTCAGCACGCTATCTGCTTCGCCGGCGCGTTGCCTGGGCTCGACTGGCAAACGAGCGATCTCGATGCGGATGCGCGTGCGTCGATTGCCGCATGGATCGCGCATAAGGGGCTGACGAACGTGCGCGCACCGCTCGCCCTGGATGTGCATCAGCCGGATTGGGGTGTGAATCCACTCGATAAGCTCGACGCCGTGGTCTGTATCAACATGATTCACATCTCGCCGTGGAGCGCGACGCAGGCACTGTTCGCCGGCGCGAGCCGCCACTTGGCCGTTGGCGGTGTACTGTATCTGTACGGTCCATACAAACGCGGCGGCGCGCAAACCTCGCCGAGCAACGATGCCTTCGATCAACAATTGCGCAGCCGCGACCTCGCGTGGGGCGTGCGCGATATGGAAGCCGTGGTAGCGTTGGGCGCATCGGTCGGACTCGTGTGCGACGAGCCTATCGCGATGCCGGCCAACAATTTCAGTCTCGTTTTCAGGAAACGCCCGGACGCGGCGCAGGTCTGACAGACGTTCGGTTGCCTGCGGTGCCTGTGTGGCGTCGTGCGGTGCGTCATAAAGCGCTTCGGCAAGTGCTGCATAAAGTGTCTCGTGAGGCCCGTACGCAGTGGAAAGCCCCGTTCGTTGAGTGCCCATAAGTGCAAATGAGCGCCAGCGAGCGGCAAGCCGGCATTTCTTTTATCCTTTCACCCTCGACGTCCCGCCGACGTTCCTTCCGGCGCGGCGTCTCGACATTATTTGGACTCTGGAGAATTCACATGGGCAAACAGGCAATCGGCGTGGTGGGGCTGGCGGTCATGGGCCGCAATCTGGCGCTCAACATCGAAAGCCGCGGCCACGCGGTGTCGGTGTACAACCGTAGCCGCGAGAAAACCGACGAACTCATCGCCGAATATCCGGACCGGAAGCTGGTCCCGGCCTTCACGCTGGAAGAGTTCGTGGAGTCGCTGGAAAAGCCGCGCCGCATTCTGCTGATGGTCAAGGCAGGCGAGCCGACCGATGCCACCATCGCTTCGCTCAAACCGCTGCTGGACAAGGGCGACATCCTGATCGACGGCGGCAATACGCATTTCACCGACACGATCCGCCGCAATCAGGAACTGGCAAAAGCCGGCCTGCATTTTATCGGCACGGGCGTGTCGGGCGGCGAAGAGGGCGCATTGAAAGGCCCGTCGATCATGCCGGGCGGCCAGCGCGACGCGTATGACCTGGTTGCCCCGATCCTCACCGAAATCGCCGCCAAAGCGCCGGACGGCGAGCCGTGCGTCGCCTACATGGGACCGGACGGCGCGGGCCACTTCGTGAAGATGGTGCACAACGGCATCGAATACGGCGACATGCAACTCATCGCCGAGAGCTACGCAGTGCTCAAGCAGGTCGTCGGCCTGTCAAACGAAGAGTTGGGCAAGGTCTACACCGAATGGAATCAGGGCGAACTCGATAGTTACCTGATCGAAATCACCTCGAAGATTTTCAGCAAGAAAGACGAGGAAACCGGCAAGGATCTGGTCGACGTGATCCTCGATCGCGCGGCGCAGAAGGGCACAGGCAAGTGGACCAGCCAGAACGCGCTCGACCTTGGCGCACCGTTGCCGCTGATTACGGAAGCCGTGTTCGCGCGTGTGTTGTCGTCACTGAAGGATCAGCGCGTGGCCGCAAGCAAGGTGCTGGAAGGACCGGCGGCCAAGCCGCTTGGTGCTGTGCGCGATGCGTTCATCGAATCGGTGCGCCGTGCGCTGTACTTCAGCAAGGTGATCTCGTACGCGCAAGGTTTTGCGCAACTGCGCGCGGCATCGGAAGAGTACAAGTGGGATCTCGATTACGGCACGATTGCCAAGATTTTCCGCGCCGGCTGTATTATCCGCGCCCGCTTCCTGCAGAAGATCACGGACGCCTATACGAAAGACAAGGCAATCGCCAATCTGTTGCTCGATCCGTACTTCCGCGACATCGCGAAGAACTATCAGTCGGCGTTGCGCGAGGTCGTGATTGCCGCCATCAATGCGGGCGTGCCGGTGCCGGCATTCGCGTCGGCGGTCGCGTATTTCGACGCGTATCGTTCGGAACGCCTGCCGGCGAATCTGGTACAGGCACAGCGCGATTTCTTCGGCGCGCATACGTTCGAGCGTATCGACAAGCCGGGCAGCTTCCACGCGAACTGGAGCTGAGCATTTGAATCGTGGCCCGGTGCGCGCTTGCCGTAAGGCGCGCCGGGCTGCGTGAACGATTGAAATCGCAATGCAAATCGAGACGGGCAATTATTGCTGAAAGCTATTAGACAGATAGCGTGGCGGCGTAGTACTCCGCCTACTGTTGCGAAATTCGAAATAGAGTTTCATCGATTAAGGGGTTTCCCCTAGATGTCGACACTCCTAAACTCCTACTTAAGCGTTACGGACAACAGGTCCAAAGCGCATTAAATACAAGTTCTGGAGGTTTACATCATGAAGACTCTTATCTCTGCAGTTGTCGTCGCCGCCGCTCTGGTCGCTCCTGTTGCTTCGTTTGCCCAATCGAACCAGCCGGTTACCCGCGCTGAAGTGCGCGCCCAACTGGTGCAACTCGAAAAGGCCGGCTACAACCCGATCGGCGATCATGTCGACTACCCGGCCAACCTTCAAGCTGCACAAGCTCGCGTCGATGCACAGAACGGCACCACTCAAGCTGTGAACAGCGGCTACGGCGCACCGATCGCAGGCAGCTCGCAAGCCGGCCGTCCGGTGAGCGGCAACGACCGTAACTCGGTCTACTTCGGCAACTAATTTGTCGAAGCTGATGCAAGCGCTGTCTGATTAACAGGCAGCGGGCAATAAAAAACGCCGACCGGATTACCGGGCGGCGTTTTGTCGTTTACGGCTCTGCCCAGCCGCTAGTCCACTGGGTCCAAAGCGCGATTCAACGATTCAACGATTCGGCAGATGCGGAATCCCTTCGTTGCTGGTTAGATTGAGCTGATGAGTCAGCCATCTGCACACCGCGCGCGCTGACCTGCGGCGCTTGGCTGTAAGTGCCGGGGTGCGCGGCAGTGCGGATGCGTTTTCCGCGAACGCCGTTTTAATGCAGGGAGCGATGCCGGCGGCCTATTTCATCGAATAGCGCGCGGCTTGGTTCCAGGGCAAGCAACCAGGATTCGTCGTAACCGCTGAGATTGTCGAGCGCCTCGCGCAGCCGTTCGATCGCGACGGCGGGAATTTCGACGCTGGCTTCGACGCCGCTCGACAATCCCGCGATGCTGGCCAGCTGGACCAGCGCGTCGGCTGCTTCGGCAACGTCTGCCGCGAAAACAAGATGTGTGTTCAACAACTCGACCAGACCGGGCGACGCCGCAATATCGTCCACGTTGAGTTGCACGGCCAGAAAGGTGGCTTTGTTCATCCCCAACTCCTCGTAGATCCAGGCGTTTTGCTTACGGTGCGTTGCGGCAGCATGACTGAGTATAGGCGAGGGTTGAAAGGATTCAATAGTCACACGAATACGGTCGTGCGGCCTCGTGACCACGGTCGTGCCTGCCGCAACACCTATAATGGGGCCGGCCGAAACGCATGATCCAGCCAGACTGAGTGGTTGGGTATGCGGCACGGATAACGCGTCGACAGCGTCTGCTTCTCAACCTGCTATTCACCATGAAGATCATTCGCAGCAAGAGCTTCACCGCGACGCGTCCGTGGGGCGCGCTAGATATCGCCAACATGGGCGGCATCACGACGCGCCTGCATTGGACCGATCAGCCATACAAGTGGCATGTCAATGACGGTGAGGAAGTGTTCGCCGTGCTCGACGGCCGCGTGGAGATGCGATACCGCGAAGGCGGCGTCGAGCAGTCGGCCATTCTGGAAACGGGCGATGTGTTCTACGCGTCCGTGGGCACCGAACATGTCGCGCACCCGATCGGCGTGGCGCGCATTCTGGTGGTCGAGGCCGAGGGTAGTGTTTGACGTTCCAGGCCGATGCTGTGGCGAAGCCGTTGCCGGTGCGCATGGCAACATAATGGACAAGCGCCGTGGTGCTCGCTTCGTGCGGCACGACAAATGCTCCGGGCTGGTTGAATCTGATTGAATCAAAGTGTCGAGGAAAATCACATGACAAGACAATGGCAGTTCACGGCGGCCCGATTGCTGATTGCAGCCACGCTCGGCGTGATGTTCAGCGGCTGTACGTCGATGCCGTGGGAAAGCACGCCGTTCTACAGCAGCGCGCCGTCCCGTCCGACTACGCTTGCCACGGTCCCTGTGCCGGCCGGTTACTATCGCGCCAATCCGGGTGACACGCTGGCGGGCATAGCGTCGGCGTATGGCCGCAAGCCGCAGGAGATTGCGGCGTGGAACGGCCTCGCGTCGAACTCGGCGGTCAATCCAGGCCAGGTGCTGCGGGTTGCTCCGCCGATGGCATCGGGTAGTGTGGTGACACCGCCGGTCAATGTTGCCGGTCAGAGCGGTTCGGTCGCGACGCCTGGCGCGTCCGGCGCTGCCGGCGTTCCGCAGCAAGGCGTGCTGCAATGGCCGTTGCGTGGTCCCGTGCTGAAAGCCTTTGCGCCTGGCAAGTCGAACGGCATCGTGATCGGCGGCCATGCGGGCGATCCGGTCAAGGCGGCCGCTACCGGGCGGGTGGTCTACGCGGGCACGGGTATCGAGGCGTACGGTCCGCTCATCATCATCAAGCACGACGACTCGCTGATTACCGCCTACGGGCAAAACAGCACCCTGCTGGTCAAGGAAGGCGACGCTGTCGCACAAGGGCAAACGATCGGCGAAGTCGGTGTGGATAGCCGGGGTGTGGCGTCGATCCAGTTCGAAGTGCGCCAGAACGGTCAGCCGGTCGATCCGCTTGCGTGGCTACCGAAGTCGGGTGGATGATGTCATCCACACACAAACCGGGACACACAAGGTTCTCACCATGATTGATTTGCGCAGCGACACCGTAACCCGTCCGACCCCGGCCATGCTCGCGGCGATGTCGGCCGCCGACGTGGGCGACGACGTATGGGGCGACGACCCTACCGTGCTGCGTCTGCAAGCAACGGTCGCGGAACGCGCCGGCAAGGAAGCCGGCTTGTTCTTCCCGAGCGGCACACAAAGCAACCTGGCGGCGTTGATGGCGCATTGCGCGCGCGGCGACGAATACATCGTCGGCCAGTTGGCGCACACCTATAAGTACGAAGGCGGTGGCGCGGCGGTGCTCGGCAGCATTCAGCCGCAGCCGCTCGAGAATGCCGCCGACGGGTCGATTCCGCTCGAGAAGATCGCCGCCGCGATCAAGCCGATCGACAACCACTTCGCGCGTACGCGGCTGCTGGCGCTGGAAAACACCATCGGCGGCAAGGTGTTGCCGGCGGGTTATGTCGAAGAGGCTGTGCAACTGGCGCGTCAGCGCGGGTTGTCGACTCACCTCGACGGCGCACGGGTTTACAACGCGGCCGTTGCATCGGGCAAGCCGGTCGCGGCGCTGTGCGAACTCTTCGATTCGATCTCGATCTGCTTTTCGAAGGGACTGGGCGCACCGGTCGGCTCGGTCCTGGTCGGGAGCCAGGCGCTGATCAACGTGGCGCACCGCTGGCGCAAGGTGCTGGGCGGCGGCATGCGGCAGGCCGGCGTGCTGGCGGCGGCTTGCCTGTACGCGCTGGATCACAACGTCGAACGTCTTGCCGACGATCACGCGAACGCCGCGCATCTGGCTGCCGGTCTGGAAGCGATCGACCATGTCAAGGTGCAGTCGATCGCGACCAACATGGTGTTCGCACAGTTTCCGCAGCAGCATTGCGCACCGCTCGAAACGTGGCTCAACGAGCGCGGCATCCTTACGCAGATGCTGTACGCGTCGCGATTCGTCACGCATAAGGACGTGTCACGCGCGGATATCGATACGTTTATTGCCGCAGTGAAGGGGTATTTCGCCGCGCATTGATCGACTGGTCAAGCAGGGAAAGCGGGTTGAAAAAGCGGGCGCACTGCCACAGCAGTGCGCCCGCTTTGTTTATTCCGCCGACGCTTTCGCGTGCACACCCGAGCGGTGTGACGGCGCGAACAGCCGCAGTCCGCTCGCAAGGCTCGCCGCGCCGGCGAAGAATGCGCCTGCGCTGAGCGCGAGTGTCGGCCCATGCCGGCCGGCGATGCCGAAGCTGAGCGCGACCAGCGCAGCGCCGGTGGTCTGTCCGAGCAGCCGGGCAGTTGCGACAATGCCGCTGGCGCCGCCGCTACGCTCGGGCGGCGCGCTCGCCATCAACGCCTTCAGATTGGGCGACTGGAAAAAACCGAAGCCTGCGCCGCAAATCGCCATCCGGATGCCGATGTCGAGTACATGCGGATGCACCGGCAGCAACGCCAGCGATGCCATCCCCGCTGACATTACCGCAAGGCCGATCGCACCGAGCAAGCCCGGGGGATAGCGGTCGGACAGACTGCCCGCCAGCGGTGCGGCCAGCGCGACCACCACGGGCCACGGCGTCATCAGAAAGCCGGTCTCGACCTGGCTGCGATGCAGCACGTCCTCGAAGTAAAAAGGCAGCGACACGAACGCCAGCCCTTGTGCGGCGAACGAACATACCGCGGTCACCGCCGACAGCGCAAACACCGGCCGCTTGAACAGATCGACGGGCAGCATCGGCGCCGGGTGACCGGCTTCACGGCGAATCAGCAACACCCCGAACACCACGGCGATCGCCGCCGCGCTCAGCACCAGTTGCGTCGACGCGCGCTGGGCCGCTTCGCCGAGCGCGAAGATCAGCGCGGCGAAAGTGATCACGTTGAGAAGCGCCGCAATCGGGTCGAAGTTGTGCTTGCCGCGCTCGGTGTGGGGCAGCGCGGGCCACGCGAAGGCCAGCGCCAGCAGGCCGAGCGGCACGTTGACCGCGAACAGCCACGGCCAGGCGGCAACGGACAAAATCAGCGAGGCCACCGTCGGCCCGACTGCGAACGACACGCCGACGATCAGCGCGTTAGTGCCGAGACCTCGTCCGAGCCGATGCGGCGGGTACAGATAGCGGATCAGCGCCGTGTTGACGCTCATGATCGCGCTCGCGCCGAGACCTTGCAGCACGCGCGCGGCGGCCAGCATCGGCAGCGTCGAAGCGAGCGAACACGCCAGCGACGCGAGCGTGAACAGCGCAATGCCGCCGATATAAATCCTGCGATGCCCGACGATGTCGCCGAGCGCCGCGAGCGGCAGCAGTGTCGCGACCATCGCGAGCTGATAGGCGTTGATGATCCACACCGACGCGGCAGGCGCCGCGTGCAGATCCGCGGCGATGGCGGGCAGGGCCGTGTTGGCGATCGCGGTATCAAGCGTGGCGAGCGCAACCGCAAGCATGATTGCGGCCATGGCGCGGCGGTTGGCGGCGGACATCGGGCCGTCTGCTGGAAGGGTCTGGTCGAGCGTGGCGCCACGGGTGGCGCTGGGTTTGTCGGACAAGGCGTGGCTCGTCGGGTTATGCATGCCGCAGCGCCGGACACGTCGGAGGGACAGCGCGGCGCGCAAGCGGCAGGGTTGCGTGGAGGGGACGGCGCGCGGCCTGAGTCCAGCAGTCAGGGCGACACGCGTGGCGAATGTAGTGATTGTTACAGAGACGTGGAAATCGTGCTGCGAGTCCAGCGGGGCGGGGCGCTATATTGGGTTTCGATAATGCAACTAACGGTCAAGCTCGCGCGGCCTCTTCGAACCGGCGCGCTGCCGCGTTGTCACACACCACTCGGGCAAAACGGCTCAGCAGACGAGGCGCTCCGATTTGACCACGGACCGAACCGGTCAACGCATTCATCAGCAAGTCACACGTCGAAAAAATAATCGAGTTGCCTCCTATGGAGGCATGGAGGCGCCTTCCACTGTCCGCCATTTGTTTTCCTGTTTTGCGGGCCGATGCACGCTCGCAGTGCTGCGCACAGGCCGGCCTGCACCGCGTACGTGCGCAAAACCGGTGAAGCGCCGCGTATCGGCGGGCATGGCATGTGCGTGAGCACCCGCTCGCGCTCGCCGGTGTGCGTGAGTCGTAAAATGTCGTACTCTGTTTGTTAACCCGCCTGACCGACACGCGCCTCCCGTCCGTCATCTATGCGGTTCGCGTATGTCGCGTCGTTTTTTCCCCGGAGGCCTCGATGACAGCCGTCGATCTGGAATTCGACCAGCTCAACAGTACCGTCGACGCGCTACGGCGCTCAATTTCCAATCGCATGATGTACGGCGTCGGCAAGGACGCCGTCACTGCTCACCCGCATGACTGGCTGCACGCCGCGGCGCTCGCCGTGCGCGACCGGCTGGTCGCGCGCTGGATGAAGACCACGCGCCTGCAGTACGAACAGGACGTCAAACGCGTCTACTACCTGTCGATGGAGTTCCTGATCGGCCGCACGTTTACGAATGCGTTGCTCGCGCTCGGCATTCACGATCAGATGAAGGAGGCGCTCGCGAGTCTCGGCGTCGACATGGAGATGCTGATCAATATCGAGCCGGATGCGGCGCTCGGCAACGGCGGCCTCGGGCGGCTCGCCGCCTGTTTTCTCGATTCGATGGCGACGCTCGGCATTCCGGGCTTCGGCTACGGTATTCGTTACGAATATGGCATGTTCCGCCAGGAGATCGTCGACGGCGAACAGGTCGAAGCGCCGGACTACTGGCTGCGCGCCGGCAATCCGTGGGAGTTTCCGCGACCTGAGATCAAGTACATGGTGCACTTCGGCGGGCGCACGGTGCAGCGTGGCGAGCATGTCGAGTGGATCGATAGCGAGCATGTGAACGCTACGGCCTACGACACGGTGATTCCGGGTTACGCGACCAGTGCGACGAACACGCTGCGCCTGTGGTCCGCGCGCGCAACCGAAGAGCTCGACCTCGGCGCGTTCAACCGCGGCGATTACCGCAACGCGGTCGACACCAAGAACATGTCTGAGAACGTGTCTCGGCTGCTCTATCCGGACGATTCGACGCCGGCCGGCCGCGAACTGCGGCTGCGTCAGGAATACTTCTTTGTTTCAGCGACGATGCAGGATCTGATTCGCCGCTATCAGCGCACGCATAGCACGTTCGGGCGCTTCGCCGAAAAGGTAGCGGTGCATCTGAACGATACGCACCCAGTGCTGGCGATTCCGGAGCTGATGCGTTTGCTGGTGGATGTTCATCATCAGCCGTGGGACAAGGCATGGCAGCACGTCACCAAGATCTTCTCGTACACGAACCACACCTTGATGCCCGAAGCGCTCGAAACGTGGGATGTCGAAATGCTCGCGCGCTTGTTGCCACGGCATCTGGAGATCATCTTCGAGATCAATGCGGGCTTTCTCAAGCATGTCAGCGAGCAATCAGGACATGACGGCGAGATGATCCGCCGCATTTCGCTGGTCGACGAATATGGCCAGCGGCGTGTGCGGATGGCGTATCTGGCGATCGTCGCGAGTCACAAGGTGAATGGCGTATCGAAGCTGCATTCGCAATTGATGACACGCGATATCTTCGCCGACTTCGCGCGTATCTATCCGGACCGTTTCACCAATGTCACCAACGGCATCACGCCGCGGCGCTGGCTGGCGCAGGCGAGTCCGTCGCTGTCGTCCCTGATCGATCAGCAGATCGGCACGCATTGGCGCAGCAATCTGTTCGAGCTGGAACAACTGCGCAATCTGCGCAACGACAGCGCGTTTATCGACGCCTTCCGCGAAGCGAAGCGGCAGAACAAACTGCGGCTCGTGCAGCGACTCGCACATCACACGAAACTGCACTTCGATCCCGATGCGTTGTTCGACCTGCAAGTCAAGCGCATTCACGAGTACAAGCGGCAGTTGCTGAACGTGCTGCACGTGATCGTGCGCTACAACCAGATTCGCGCGAACCCCGAGCGCGATTGGGTGCCGCGCGTGGTGATGTTCGCCGGCAAGGCGGCATCCGCGTATCGCATGGCGAAGACGATCATCAAGCTGATCGGCGACGTCAGCGAGAAAGTGAATCACGATCCGTTGATCGGCGATCGCCTCAAGGTGGTGTTCGTGCCGAACTACGGTGTGAGCGTAGCCGAGTTGATCATTCCGGCGGCCGATCTGTCCGAGCAGATTTCAATGGCCGGCACCGAAGCGTCGGGCACCGGCAACATGAAGCTCGCGTTGAACGGCGCGTTGACGATCGGCACGATGGATGGCGCCAACATCGAGATATGCGACGCAGTGGGGCGGGACAACATCTTCATCTTCGGCCATACCGCTGACGAAGTGGACAGCCTGCGCGCCAGCGGCTACCGGCCGCGGCAAGTGTACGAGGAGAATCCGGAGCTGCATATGGCGCTCGACCAGATTCGCACGGGCTTTTTCTCGCCAGACGATCCGCTGCGCTTTTCGGATATTTTCCACACGTTGGTGGATTGGGGCGATCACTATATGGTGCTCGCCGATTTCGCCGCATTTGCAAAAGCACAGGACGAGGTGGATGCGCGTTTCGTCGACAAGCGCGCGTGGGCCGAGAGTGCGATCGAGAACGTCGCGGGCATGGGGCAGTTTTCGTCGGACCGCACCATCGGCGAATATGCGCGCAATATCTGGCACGTGAATCCGCTCAGTATGGAATGACGCGGGCGCGTCTGTGGCGCTCATTCAATGAAAAAAAGGCCGTGCGAAATTTTTCGCACGGCCTTTTTTATCGATCAGTGAATCTCACGGCGCGAATCGTTCACTCTCTTTCGCTGCGTGCAAACCGAACTGCCCGCGCGGGAAGTCGAACAGCACGTCGATGTTCTGCATCGCCATCAAACCGACCACGATGCGGTTCGCGTCCGGCTTGGCCTTGACGATTGTCACCTGAGCGGTTTCGTAACGGTGCACCCACGGTCCAGTGCCGATCGCCGTCTCATAGTTGCCCTGATCGAGCACATTGCCGACATCGCCGTCACCGGTCCAGTTAGGCGCTTTGTCCGTCTCGATGCGGATCATGCCGGTGCTGCCGGTTGCGAACACCAGCGGCGCGCAGAAGGTCATCTTGCCGCCCACATTTACGCAGCCTCGCGGCCATTGCGCCGTGCCGTCCTTCGACACCGTCATCGGCACCATCGTGTAGTCCTTCGTAATCGTGCTTGAGGGGCTCAGCACCATGTACGGCTTCGCGAAGTTCGAATGCACCAGATATCGTTGGCCGATGTTGCCGGGCAATGCGCGCAGCGGTTGCGTGTAGCTGTTGTCGTCCGGCTGCGCGGCGCCGACGCCGACGATGCCGGAAAACGCCCAGCCGAATTCACCCGTGTAGCCATCCATGCCGACGCACTTCCGCGCGTTCGGCAGGCAGCGCACGACGTCCACCGCTTGCGCGGCGATCGGTGTTGGCGTGGTGCCGGCCACGCTGAACGGCACCTTGACGGCCGAGCCGAGAATCTCGACGCCGTTCGCGAATGACAAGGACGTCACATTCCCGCCGCTTGCATAGTTCGAACCCGGCAGCACCGACTTCAATACCCGTGCGCCTTGCGTTCCCGTGTCGAGCGCCATGTACACCGCTTTGCCGTCGAGCTGGACCGGCAGGCCGAGGCGTGCGTGATCTTCATCGGCACGCTCCACGTGCAACGGAATCAGCAGGCCGTCGTTGCCGCCGTTGATCAATGCGGCAGTGGAGGCGGGTGGCGTCGGGGTGGGGAAGGTCGTGGAACAGCCGGTCAGCGCGGCGAGCGCGCCGGCTGCGACCAGCGCCGCTGCGGCTGAACGACGAAATTGGAGACGGAAATGAAGACCGGCATGCCGGCGCGCGGCATCGAGAGACGACAGGAACATAGGATCACGCTTTGCAAAAAGGGCGGTCCCTGGCGAAGGCGATGCATCGTGAGCTGCGGGTTGGACAACTCGGACAGCACTGGAGGCAATCTCACTGGATTGCCACGGCGTGAGCGGGGAAACCGGGACGCTTGCGGGGGCCTGCGGGAGGGGACACGCGATAACAGGAGCGGCGACTCTACACGGCCACCCATGGGCAATTGCAAAGATGTGTAAAGATTTGGGGTGCGGCTAGCCAGTTGCCCGCGCAAGCGTTGACCTATGTCAATAGATGCGCGGACGGCGGATCACGGTGGCTTGCGCGCGACCGAGCGTGGCGCGGTCGAGGGCGGTCGTCAGCAGGCCGATCACGTCGTCGAGCGTACGCGAGGTGACTTCGACACGAAAGGTAACGCGCTCGTGTTGCTGGTCGACGGTGACGACATAGAGCCGTAGATCGTCTCCCAGGGCGGCATGCAACGCGCGCCGTCCATGCGCAGATGAAGTGCCGGGCACGGTGACGTCGATGATGACGAGCGGAACGACGACATGCGTGCGGCGGGGAATGTGTGATTCGCGCGGTGCGCGCGGGACGGAGATTCCAGGCGTTGCGACGGACGTGAGCATCATGATTGCGCCGATTCGGCGAGGCGGCGCGCGTTGTTGACACCCAACCACTCTAGCGGCGCGCGCCTCAACGACGCGCAAAAGCTGCCGCGTTACGAATCAAATTTGTGTTAACGCGCCACGCCTGGCGTTTTGCGGACGGCGGCCGCTCAGGCTTTCGTTGCCGCAGCGGCTGCCTTCGCCTCGTGCACGGCCGCGCCGACGCGCTCGACGAATTCGCGATCGGTGCTCATGAGTGCCTCACGCAGGCCATTCGCGGTCTGCACCATCAGACGATGCGTGACGTCCTGGGTTGCCCAAGTGAGCCAGCCGACCACGACCAGCATCGTGCCGCACACCATGCCGACCGGCGAGCGAAATATCCCACCGACAATAGCGCCGACGAGTCCAAGCAGCGAGATCGCACGCGGCAGCGCTTTGTTTTTCGGCACGGTGACGACTTGCACGTCGACGATGTCGCGCAGCGGAAAGACCTGGCCGGCCGACGAGAGTGCGTTACGCGTGACCGACACGCCGCGATCATTGAAAGGAGTTTCCATCGAGTCAGGTGCAATCGGTAGCAAAGGCCGCAGCGTACCAGACTTCAAATGCCTGAAGTTGCGGGATTTTTGCGCCTGCTGATGCCTACTGGTTGAATCCGCTCAGTAAGAGGCGCCGATACGGCCGGCTACCGCTATTCAGCGTGAAAATATCGGTGGTCGTTCAGGCGCATTTCTTGGGGTGTCATCTCGTATGCGCGGCGAAAGGCACGCGCAAAGTCGGATGCACTTTTGAAGCCGACTGAATAGCCAACATCCTTGATCGGAACGCTCGGAAATCGAACGAGTTCGTCTGCCGCGGCGCGTAAGCGAAGATGACGGATATACGCACCCAGGCCACCTTCATGTTCGAATAGCCGATAAATCGTGCTGCGCGGGAGCCCCAGCGATTCAATTACACTATCGGGAGATAGTTCGTATTCCTGTAAGTTTGCGCGAACGTAGCGTCGCGTATAGTCGAACATGAGCGCGCGGCCGACGGCCCGCTTGTTGCCACTCAAACCAGCCTCTTCGCCGAATGCGGCCGCGATCAGTTCAACGAGGCCGGCGAGCTTGCGATGACCCTCCTCGAACGGCATGTACCGGAAGTTTTCGATTAGCGTCGTGGCCCGCTCGACGATAAGCCGCGTGGCAGGCTTGCTCGGGTCGAGCGCGCGTCCGTGTATGGCTGCCGGATCAGAGAACACGTGCTGCAGCAGGTTGGAGGGCACAACCAGCGTGATGTACCGGCACGCCTGCCGACGCAAACGTACGGGTTGTTCAAAGTCCGTGGCAAGTACGCTGCCCCCACACAAAGGGTACTCCCGCTTCCTGGCGAGCGTGGTTGCCGAATGAGTTGCACCGTCGAGGAAGATGGTAAAACCGATGCCGCGCGCGCTATCGCGTGAAATGCGGGCGACGGTGCGTTCGATCACGACATGATCGGTATAGGTGTCGCTGATACGGAATTCGCCGATGTCGTAGCGGTTGTTGATGCAGATAAAGGGCTGTCGAACCTGCCCACGCGACGGCACGACCTCGATAACCTGGCCGAGCTGCTCCCAATAGGCCAGCAATTGCCGTTGCGGCGGCAGCCCTGAAACATCGAATCGGCTATAGGAGATCCCATTCGCGAGCATATCGTGATTCCGTGGCAAGGTAGGACGATAAGGATGCGATCCCCCAATGGGAGACTGGCGGCAACGATCTCGCCGCTCAGTATTGGGCGAATGACGAGTTGGCGCGCCGTCGCTTCCGTGTATCCAATTACCGCTTTTTACTGCCCAAGCTTATCTTATTCTCGGCAACTTACGCCCGCACCGATTGGCGCGAGGGCCGGGCACGACAAAACATCCAAGCCGTTAGACGCTCCACAGACTTAATCCAGAAGCAGGGCACCCGTTCTGAACGCAGTCGCGCCAGCGACTTGAGCAATCGCCATCCCGGCCGACGCAAACCGAACTAGAAGACGTGCATAGAGCACGCCGGTGGTCGTCGCGTTCAACGTCGTGACGTGATCCGTGAGCGGATCGACGATGTCTGCGACCGGCTGGCCGGCTTCGATCCATGCGCCCGCTTCCGCGCGGAAAACGAGCACGCCGCTCACCGGCGCCAGGATCGATTCCGAACCCGCGAACGGTGTGGCGGGAAACAGCAGCGCGGGCAGTGGTGCTGCTTCAGCGTCGATCACGCCGCGATAGCTCAGATAGTTGACGATCGCCTGGGCGTCCTGTTCGGCGAACTCATATGAAACGTCGCACTGACCGCGCAATTCCACTGTGACGGAGATGCCACCATTGGGAATTGGATACTGCTTGCCGTAACGCGCGCGCAGATTGGACCAGCAGAAACTGTGAATTTCGTCGAATGGATTGCCGGCCGCGTTCAGCGTCAACAGCGATGCTTTGGCGCCGATATAACGCGCGAGGGGCTCGACGTCTTCCCAGGTATCCGGGTTAGTGTACAGATGCATCACTGCATTCAGATCGCAATGCAGATCGAGCACGACATCGGCATCGTAAGAGAGCTTTTGCAGCGCGAGACGTTGCGAATCGAGTTCGGTGACGGGTGTCTGCTCGTCGAGTGCTTCACGCATGGCGGCGCGCACGGCAACGCGGTTTGCGTCGATGTCGCTCGTCAGACGCCCTTCGACGCGCGGCATCGCCAAGGCCGTCAGATCGTAAAAGTGACGGTTGAAGTTTTGCGCCGTATGGGTTTCAAAGCGGCCGAGATGGGAGCCGAGCAGGTGTTGATTGAGACCGATCGGATTCGAAACCGGCACGAGGACCACTTCGCCGCGCAGCTTGCCCTCCGCTTCAAGGGCAGCCAGATGCTTGCGCAGACGCCAGGCGACGAGCATGCCCGGCAGTTCGTCGGCGTGCAGCGACGACTGAATGTAGATCTTCTGGCCGCCAGTCGGACCATAGTGAAAACTGGTCAGGTGGCGTTCGGTGCCGAGTGTCGGCGAAATGAGCGGATGCGTTCTGGTTTGCATGGATTCAGGCGGTGGAATCGCCGGGGCACTTCAGTGCCCCGAGCGGCAACGTTATTTGAGGCTGCCGGTAAGAAACTGGCCTAACCGCTCGCTTTTCGGGTTGACCAGAACGTCTTGAGGATGGCCTTCTTCTTCGATTTTTCCCTTGTGCAGAAAGACCACGTGATTCGACACGTTGCGGGCAAATCCCATCTCGTGCGTGACCACGATCATCGTCCGGCCTTCTTCAGCCAGGGCTTGCATCACCTTCAGAACCTCGCCGACCAGTTCCGGGTCGAGCGCCGACGTGGGTTCGTCGAACAGCATGACTTCAGGCTCCATTGCCAGCGCTCGCGCAACGGCTACCCGCTGTTGCTGGCCGCCAGAAAGATGGGCCGGATACTTGCCTTCCATGCTGGCGTTGAGCCCGACCTTGGTCAGATACTTGCGAGCCCGTGTTTCCGCTTCAGCCCGGCTCAACCCCAACACGCTGATGGGCGCTTCGACGATGTTTTCGAGCACGGTCATGTGTGCCCACAGGTTGAAGTGCTGAAATACCATCGATAACCTGGTGCGCATCTTCTGCAACTGCTTGTGATCGCTCACCCGCAAGGAGCCGTTTCTATCAGGCTTGGTCTGAATCTCTTCTGCGTTGAGGGTGATGCGCCCCGAGCAAGGTTGCTCAAGAAAATTGATGCAACGCAGAAACGTGCTTTTACCTGAACCGCTCGAACCGATGATGCTGATGACATCGCCGGCTTTCGCCTTGAGCGACACGCCCTTCAGAACCTCGTTGTCACCGAACTTCTTGTGCAGGTCGTCGACAATCAGCTTATACATATCTCGATACACTCCATCTTGGCTGAGGGTAGCCAGGTTCAATGCCCTTGCGGCTTCAAATAGGCCAGCATGCGTGTTTCCATTCTGCGGAACGCCCATACCAGCGCAAATACGATGCAGGCGTATAGCACGGCGGCAATGCCGTATGCCTGGAAGGATGCGTAGGTTGCCGAGTTCACGTCGCGCGTCACTTTCAGGATGTCAGGGACAGTGGCCGTGAAAGCGAGCGTCGTCGCGTGCAGCATGAGGATGACCTCGTTGCTGTAGTTGGGTAGTGCGCGCCGCAACGCGGATGGCAGGATGATCCGGGTGTAGAGCTTGAATCGGGACATCCCGTAAGCCTGTGCGGCCTCGATTTCGCCATACGCGGTCGACTTGATCGCGCCGGCAAATATCTCTGTGGCGTAAGCGCATTCGTTCAACGCAAAAGCAAGCAGCGTACAGTTCATCGCGTTACGGAAGAACGTATCGAGCAGGGCGTGCGAGTGAACGAACTGAAGGCTGTAGAGCCCCGTATAGCAAAGCAGCAACTGCACGTAGAGCGGTGTGCCGCGGAACACGTACGTGTAGAGCCAGACCGGTCCCGAGATGAAGCGGTTGCGCGACGAGCGGGCCACCGCCAACGGGACGGCGAGGCAGAAAC
This sequence comes from Paraburkholderia domus, assembly GCF_905220705.1. Taxonomy (GTDB): domain Bacteria; phylum Pseudomonadota; class Gammaproteobacteria; order Burkholderiales; family Burkholderiaceae; genus Paraburkholderia; species Paraburkholderia domus. Next base: position 225,321 of record NZ_CAJNAT010000008.1, on the reverse strand, counting down.
CCAGTCCGATCGACGCGACCAGCAGCCATAAGGTGACGACAAGGCCGCTGTACCGGTAACCATCGGTGTACAGGTAGGACTGCCAGTATTGCCTGACGAGTTCGATCACAGTGCGGCCCTCCGGACACCTGTCGAGTAGCGCTTTTCCAGCCAGATCAACACAAGGTTAGACACCGTCGTGATCACCAGATAGATCGCGCCTGCCGTCAGCGTGAAAAAGAAAAACTCAAGCGTGCTCTTGCCCGCATCCTGCGACGCCTTGACCACGTCGGCGAGACCGATGATCGAGACCAGCGCGGTGGCCTTGACCAGCACCTGCCAGTTGTTGCCGATGCCAGGCAGAGCGAAGCGCATCATTTGCGGGAACATGATGCGGGTAAAGACGCGCCACGAACTCATGCCGTACGCGAAGCCTGCTTCGAGCTGTCCGCGCGGAACGGAGAGAAAGGCGCCCCGGAACGTCTCGGTGAAGTACGCGCCGTAGATGAAGCCGAGTGTGATGACGCCGGCCACGAAGGGGTCGATGTCGATCTGATCGAAACCGAGGGCGTCAGTCAGATTGTTGAGCAGGATCTGAATGCCGTAGAACAGCAACAGCATCAACACGAGATCGGGAACGGAGCGAATCAGCGTCGTGTAGAGCGTGCCGAGGTGAGAGAGGGCGCGGTTCGGCGACAACTTCGCCGCGGCGCCGCCGAGACCCAGCAGGAACGAGGCAGCCAGCGACAACACCGCCAGCTTGACTGTTTCCCATGTGCCCGCAAGGAGAAGCGGGCCAAAACCGTGAAAGAACATGTATTGCTATCCTCGATTGCACAGCGTCCCCGTTCGGCGCCGGCGATTCGGGCCGGCGCAACGAGTGACGCTGAACCATGGCATACGGCGGGTGGACCGACGAAAGGTGCTCAGCTACCGCTTAGCTGCCGTAGACGTCGAAGACGAAATACTTCTTCTCGATGGCTTTGTAGGTGCCGTCCTTGATGATGTCGGCGATGGCCTTGTCGATCTTCTCCTTCAGGTCCACGTCGTCCTTGCGCATGCCGATGCCGGCGCCGTTGCCGAGGATCTTCGCGTCGACGATGTCCTTGCCTGCGAACTGGAAGCCCGCGCCGCGCGGCGTATTCAGGAAGCCGATGTCGGCCTGCACGGCGTCCTGCAAGGCGCCGTCCAGACGGCCCGAGAGCAGGTCGGTGTAAACTTGGTCCTGGTTCTGGTACGGCACGACCTTGGCGCCCTTCGGCTCCCAATAGGTCTTGGCGTAGGTTTCCTGAATCGTGCCCTGTTCGACGCCGATCGTCTTGCCCGCCAGCGATTCCGGCGTGGGCTGCAGGGTCGAGCCTTTCTTCGCGATGAGGCGCGTCGGCGTGTTGAACAGCTTCGACGAGAAGGCGACCTGTTCGGCGCGTTGCGGTGTCATCGACATCGACGACAGCACGCCGTCGAACTTCTTCGCCTTCAGCGCGGGAATCATGCCGTCGAAGTCATTTTCGACCCACACGCACTTGGCCTTCAGACGCGCGCAGATCTGGTTGCCGAGATCGATGTCGAAGCCGGTCAGTTTGCCGTCGGTACCCTTCGATTCGAACGGCGGATAACTCGCGTCGACCCCGAAGCGGATGGTGGACCAGTCTTTTGCGTATGCGCCAGTTGCGATGGCTGCGAGCGCGATACACAGGGCAAGCTTCTTCATGACATCTCCAGAAAGGGACTTCGTGACGCCGGGCGCAGGGGTTCGAGTCCCCGCAGCGTCCGGTCTTCGATCTATCTATGTTGTCTAGATGTATCGAATTCAGGGTACATGACGCGCTGGTCAGCGCAACTTGTCTATACAAGATATCCGGTCAATATCCTGCGCAGCAAGTGGGGTTTTCTCGTACGCTATTGGCTAAATGTAAGGATTTGATGGGTTTTCAGCGCTTGCTGATCAAATTTTGTCGGCCGAATGTACGTCGCTCGACGAAGCGGTATATACACCTTAAACGATGAAGTCTGTGCGTTAATGTCTATACAAGATCGCGCTTGGACCTGCTTGCATATGATCAGGCGAGCGTGTTCCGGTGACGCCGGATCGCATGCGCAGAGGCCGCGAGTGCGGCCCAGGAGAGGGTGCTAAAGGGGATGTTGCCGAGGATTGGCGGGTGCCTGACAAACCGGTCCCCCCAAAAGAAAAACGCCCCGCAGGGCGTTTTTCAGAACCTTGAGACAAGGAGCGCTTGCTCCCTGCCTGAAAGACTCGCTTAGAACTTGTGACGGATACCGACGCGGAATGCCAGTTGGTTGTCCGCACCCGTGCCCGACGTGCTGAAGTAGCTCGTGCTCGAACCGATCTGCGCTTGCAGATTTTGCGTACCGTTGTGGCCGGCAGCGATCTGGTAGATACCCAGTGCGTACACGTCCGTACGCTTGCTCAGCGCGTAGTCGACGCTCAGGTCCACCTGGTTCCAGTGGCCCGTGTTGGCATCGCTCAGGTGCATGTACGTGTAGCCTGCACCAGCCGTCAGCGCCGGCGTGAACGCGTACTTCGCGCCCGCTTCGTATGCAGCGAACGTGGTCGCGCTGCCCGTGATCGGGGCGAGACGCGTGTTCGTGTACAGCGCCCACAGCGTGGCTGCGCCGATCGCGTAGCGGCCGCCAACGCCGAACGTGCGCAGATCCTGGATCTGGCCCGTACCGACCGTCGGGAACGTCACGTTAGCCAGCGACGTCGAGAAAGCCGGCGTTGCCTGACCCGGGTAGCGGATGTCCGTGTACGCTGCGCCCACGCCGAACGGGCCGTTTGCGTAGTTCAGGCCGAAGCTGTATGCGCGCGACGAACCTGCGACCGGTGCCGCGGTCGTGCCGGTGCCCGGCACGCCGGCGAAGCCGCCAGCCGTGTTCGAGAAGCCGTACATAGCGCCGAAGGTCAGGCCCGCGAAATTCGCGCTGCTGAACTTGACCGAGTTGTTGATGCGGCTCGAGGTCAGCTGGTCGACGTCGTTGATGTGATAAGCGTAGTTACCCGCGACGGTTTGGCCGCCGGTCGAGTAGTTGCCGCCCAGATAATCCGTCGAAAACGAATACTGGCGACCGAACGTCAGCGAACCAATGTTGTTCTGCGACAGACCGACAAACGCTTGACGGCCGAACAGCGCGCCGCCCTGGCCGAGCGTGCCGTTACCGCTGTTGAAGCCGTTTTCCAACACGAAAAGTGCCTTCAGGCCGCCACCGAGGTCTTCGGTGCCGCGCAGGCCCCAACGGCTGCCTTGAGCAACGCCGTCGTCGTACTTGAAGAGGTTGTCGTGACCGGTGGCGGTCTTCGAGTTGTTCACGTAGCTGATGCCGGCATCGATCAGGCCATACAGCGTGACGCTGCTTTGCGCGTGGGCGGCGCTGGCGAAGACGGCGAGAGTAGCGGCGGTCAATACTTTCTTGTTCAAGACTTTCTCCGATTAAAAATTAAGCGATCGCGAAGCCGTGCTCTTTGGCAGGGTCGTGCGATGGCCCGAAATTTAAGGGAACGCAGAGTAAGGTATGTGACAGCTTTGCTTATTTTCGTAATCTGTAGCGCCGGCGCGACACTCACATAGCTTTGCTGGCTGAACTCACGCAAGGCACGCTCCTCATAAGCTTTTTCCAGAACGTGCATATAAGCGTGTGAAAAACGATTGGTTTTCGGGTGCATCGGCTGCATGCGACGATCCGCGCCTATCAATCAAAGCTGCTCGAGGGGAAACGCATGCACCGCCGGAAAATCATCCAGAATCTGCTCGCTATCGCCGCCGTTTCGCTGACGGCAACGTTTGCGCATGCTGACGACAAACAACTCAAGATCGGCACGATGAGCGGTCCGGACGCGCAGATCTGGTCGGTCGTGACCAAGGTTGCGGCGCGCGAAGGACTGAATGTGAAGGTCATCGAATTCAACGACTACGTGCAGCCGAACGCGGCGCTCGATGCCGGCGACCTCGATGCCAACGGTTTCCAGCACCAGCCGTTTCTCGACAGCCAGATCAGGCAGCGCGGCTACAAGATCGTCAACGTCGGCCTGACCTACGTGTCGCCAATGGGCTTCTATTCGAAGAAGTTCAAGTCGCTCAAGGACTTGCCGGAAGGCGCGAAGGTCGGCATCCAGAACGATCCGTCGAACGGCAACCGCGCGCTGCTGCTGTTGCAGAAGGCCGGTGTGATCAAGCTGAAGCCGGGCGTCGGCACGAACGGCGTCAACGCCACGCCGCTCGACGTCGCCGAGAACCCGAAGAAGATCAAGCTGGTCGAACTCGACGCCGCGCAATTGCCGCGCGCGCTCGGCGACCTCGACGCGGCGTCGATCAACACGGACTACGCGGTGAAGGCCGGCTTGCAGCCGACCAAAGACGCGATCGCGATCGAAGACCTCAAAGGTCCGTACGCGAATCTGATCGCCGTGCGTGCGCAGGATCGCGACAAGCCGTGGGTCAAGAAGCTGGTCGCGGCTTATGAATCGGATGAAGTGCGCAAGTACATCGACACGCAGTTTAAAGGCGCGATCATTCCCGCTTTCTGAGCGGTTTCATAAACGGTTTGCCAGCCGTTTTCAAGCAATTCGTTGTTTCACAACAGACCCGTAAACGCAGATCGCCCGCTGAAATAGCGGGCGATCTGTTTTGCAGGCATAGCTTCCGCAGGCACTTGCAGGGGAGCGAGGCTGCAGTTGCTCCTTAGTTGCTCAACAACGACCCGCTTCTGAACGCTTTCGCGCCGGCAATACGCGCGAATTCCAGCCCGGCCGTTGCGAAGCGCGTCAAATGCCGCGCGTACAGCACACCGGCCACGCTGCTCTTCAGCGTCACGACTTGATCGGTCAACGGATCGACGATATCCGCGATCTCATGGCCGACATCGACCCAGGTGCCGACTTCGCAGCGGTAAACCAGCACGCCGCTGATCGGCGCGACGATCGGCTCGGCGCCGGCCAAAGGCGTGGCGGCAAATTCGAGCGCCGGCAGCGGCGCCGGCGTGCCGTCGATGACACCACGCGAGGTCAGGTACTCGATGATCGCCTGGGCGTCGCGCTCTGCGTACTCGTACGACACTTCGCGTTGACCGCGCAGTTCGATCGTGACCGAGATCGAGCCGTTCGGAATCGGGAAACGGTCGCCGTAACGGCCGCGCAGATCCGACCAGCAGAAGCTGTGGATTTCGTCGAACGGATTACCCACCGAATTCAGCGCCAGCAGCGATGCCTTGGCGTCCAGATAGCAGGCGAGCGGCTCGACTTCCGGCCACAGATCGGGGTTCGTGTACAGGTGCATCGCGGCTTCCCAGTCGCAGTGCAGATCGAGTACGACATCCGCGTCATACGAAAGCTTTTGCAACGCCAGACGTTGCGATTCGAGTTCGGTTGCCGGCGCTTGCGCGCCGAGCGCCTCACGCATTGCCGCGCGGATTGCCGTGCGATTGGCGTCGACGTTGTCGGTCAGACGCGCTTCGATGCCGGGTTGAATCAGCGCCGACAGTTCGTAGAAATTGCGGTTGAAGTTCTGCGCGCTGTTGGTCTCGAAGCGGCCCGTCAGATGGCCGAGAAAATGCTGATTCAGGCCGATCGGATTGGCCACCGGCACGATCACGACTTCGCCGCGCATCTTGCCGGCGGCTTCCAGTGTGGCGAGCTTGCGGCGCAACGCCCACGAGACCAGCATGCCAGGCAACTCGTCGGCATGCAGCGACGACTGGATGTAAATCTTCTGCCCGCCGCCTGGACCATAGTGAAAACTCGTCAGATTACGGGCGGTGCCGAGTGTCGGGGCGATCAGCGGATGGGTTTGGGTTTGCATGGTTTTCAAATCCGCGGGCAAGCGGGGCATGCCGCGCTATGTCGTTGATTACAGGAAGAAAGGGTGTTTCACGGTCGGTCATTGGCGGGCTGGCTCGCGGCGCCTCAATCGCACGATCTTAGCCGATATGACGCGACGTGTGGCTTAATGCGGCGTCGTCCGGATGACGCGCGGCACGCGGGCAGTCCTGTTCGGCCCGATCGTCGCCGGGGTAGTGCGGCAAAGCGGCCCCGCAAACGAAACGGGCTCCGCATGGTGTGCGGAGCCCGTTGCCTGCAAGCCGGCAAGCGCGTCGTCAGACGCGCGTGGCTGGCTTAGCCGCCGTACACGTCGAAGTCGAAATACTTCTTCTCGAGCTTCTTGTACGTACCGTCCTTGATGATGTCGGCGATAGCCTTGTCGACCTTCGCCTTCAGATCGGTGTCTTCCTTGCGCATGCCGATGCCTGCGCCGTTGCCGAGGATCTTCTCGTCGACGATATCCTTGCCGGCGAACTCATAGCCCGCGCCGCGCGGCGTCTTCAGGAAGCCGATTTCGGCTTCGACCGCGTCCTGCAGGGATGCGTCAAGACGACCCGACAGCAAGTCCGCGTAGACCTGGTCCTGGTTCTGATAAGGCACGACCTTCGCGCCCTTCGGTTCCCAGTACGTCTTCGCGTAGGTTTCCTGGATCGTGCCTTGCTCGACGCCAACTGCCTTGCCCTTCAGCGAATCGGCGGTCGGCAGGATGCCCGAACCCTTCTTCGTGACGAGGCGCGTCGGCGTGTTGAACAGCTTCGACGAGAAGGCGATCTGCTCAGCGCGTTGCGGCGTCATGGACATCGACGACAGCACGCCGTCGAACTTCTTCGCTTTCAGGGCCGGGATCATGCCGTCGAAGTCGTTTTCGATCCACACGCACTTGGCCTTCAGGCGCGCGCAGATTTCATTGCCGAGGTCGATGTCGAAGCCCGCGAGCTTGCCGTCCGAGCCCTTGGACTCAAACGGGGGGTAGCTGGCGTCAACGCCGAAACGGATAGTCGACCAATCTTTAGCGTGTGCGCCAATCGAGACGGTAGCAAGCAGAGCAACCGTCAAAGCCGCTAGCAGTTTTTTCACTGTTTAACTCCTCGGTGTAGTTCAAATACTCCCGTATGCGGTTGTGCCGCTGCGGGACGCCCGGCGCGACTCACGACCAGGCTTGGGTTGAAGCTGCCGGCCGGGGCGGCCAGCAGCGCGCGCCAAGCTTATCAGTTCAAAAAGAATGGGTAGCTAGTGAAACACCGGATAGCGCGCGAGGCTAGCTTCTAAAGCCGGGATGTGGTGAAGATTCGACTGCACCGCCAATGCGTATTGGATGGTTTTCTCATGCCGCCTGTCGCTGTAACCGCCTCGTAAAGAAGTTGGCTAATGGCGGGGCCTGGCCCGGATACTTCGCGCAATGCGTTGTGCCTGCAAATCCGGCATTGAGAATGCCGTTATTAACTACCACTTATTACGGCGATCACGTTTGTTTCAATTGCCTGACGATGAGTTAAAGATTTCTCAGGAACTACCGTTAAATACGGATGAGCACGTTTGTTAAATCACGCGTGACAAGCTGTTTTTCTCGATTGAAGCGTGGAGGTAACCAAAAATGGTTTGCTTGGCGCTATTATCAACGCTCTGCCCGCCCGCCATCGTAGCGTATGAGCGTACCGGTATCTGTCTGAACAAAGTCATCGAGCACTACGCCCGCGGTTAAACGCCGCGCGCCTGTCTGCGCTCGTCGTAACGGCCTTCTGCTAAGCGGTGTTGTATATGTGCATGATTTCCATGGCAGATGAAATGCGTTGTTTCAAACCAGGCTTGCGGCGTCGAATTGCAGTCGCCGTGGTGCGTGCGAATTCGCTGCGCTGCGGCGGGTTTTCCGGTTTTTTGACGCTGCTGATAAATGTCGTTTTCTGCTGTAGCCTTTTGTCGTCAGCTTCAGCCGTGGCCGCCGATAAAGTTCTGCGTGTGCTGGCATGGCCCGGTTATGCAGACGCCGACGTCGTCAAGACTTTCGAAGCACGCTACAACGCGAAGGTCGAAGTCACGTTGGTCGATTCCGACGAGGCGCTATGGGCGCAGATGCATGCCCAGGGCATGCCGCCGTTCGATGTGCTCGCTGCCAATACGGTTGAAATCGGTCGCTATACCCGCGCGAATCTGCTGGCGCCGCTCGATCTGGCCCGTTTGCCGAATACGAAAAGACAGTTGCCGCGGTTTCAGGCGCGCTCGTCGATTGAAGGGCTGACCTCGGCAGGCAATGTGTACGCCGTTCCATTCACGTATTCGTCGATGGGGCTGATCTATGACCGCAAGCAGTTCGCCGTTGCGCCGCGCTCGATGCGCGAGTTGTGGAACCCGCGTTACCGCGGCAAGGTTCTCGACTTCAATAGCGCCCAGCATAATTTCTCGTTCACCGCGCTGGCGCTGGGATACCGCCATCCTTTCCAGCTCGATGCCACGCAGATGCGCGTGATCGCTCACAAGCTCGTGGATCTGCGCCGCAACCTGTTGACCTATTACACGTTGCCGGAAGAGGCGACCGCGTTCTTCATCCAGCATAAAGTTGCCTTGATGTTCGGTAACTATGGCACCCAGCAGGTTGAATCGCTGCGCCGCGCCGGCGCTGACGTGGGCTACGTAATTCCCAACGAAGGGGCGCTCGCGTGGCTGGACTGCTGGTCGATGACGCGAGCCGCCAAGGATCAGTCGCTCGCGCTTGCGTGGATCAATTACATGCTCGAACCGGGCGTCAGTGCGTTGTTGACGCAACGCCAGGGGCTTGCCAACACGTTGACGGCGCCGGCGGAAAACAGCGACAACGCGCACATCGTCTGGATTGGCCCGGTGGAAGATATTCAGCGGCGCGAAGAACTGTGGAACAGAATCGTGTCCGGCGACAGGTCGGAGCTCTTTTGATGATACGTCCCGGCTTGACGTTCAAACTATCGATTCTGCTTGCATGCATCGGCGTGCTCGCGTCCGGCGCGACCGGTTATTACGCGTATCGTGCCAACCGTACGATGCTGGTGAGCGAAGCCGAACGCAGCCTGTTGACTTCAACGGAACTGCTAGGCCAGCGCGTTTCCGTGGCGATCGACGATGTCGGCGCAGATGCGCAGGTGCTCGCCAGCATGCCGTCTTCGGCGGATATCGCGCAATCCGATGACGGCATTGGCCCGAATGCGCCGCGCGAACAGCTGGCGCAGGTGTATGCCAGCTTCATGGTGCACCACCCCGAGTACCTGCAAATCCGCTTGATTACCCGTCAGCACTACGGACTCGAGCTGATTCGTTTCGACCGCGATGCGGATGGCCTGGTGCGGGTCGAGGGGAACAGCCTGCAGGAAAAAGGCCAGTTCGCGTATGTGTTCGACACGCTGGCGTTCTCGCCCGGGCGCATTTATACGTCGCCGATTTCGGTGAATCACGAGTACGGTACGCATGCCGCCGAGGGCAAACCGACGTTGCGGCTCGGCACACCCGTGGCGGACGCGAGTGGAGCCGTGGTGGGCGTCGTTATTATCGACGTCGATGTGGACGATCTGCTCAAGCGCGTGCAGAGTGATTTGCCGAGCGACTATCAGGTCTATCTCGCCAACGAATGGGGGGATTTCCTGGTCCATCCGGACGCCTCGAAAACGTTCGGCTTCGACAAGGGCCGCCGCGTTCTGATGCAGGACAGTTTTTCGGCCACCAAGCCGCTCTTCGATCAGTCAAAAAGCGAAGTTTTGCTGAACGGTCTCGTGCGGCCGAGGCAGGCGGCCGGTCAGGTGCTCGCTTTCGTGCGCAGACCGTTCGGCGCCTCCGCGGGCAACCGTTTTATCGTGCTCGGCCTCGGCAAGCCGCTCGATCATGTGCTGGCCGGCGCCAACCAGCTGGGTATCAGAATCATTCGCATGGTCTTGATCTTCAGCGTGCTGGCGTTGTTCCTCGCGATTCTGTTTGCGCGTGCGCTGACCAAGCCTTTGCACATTCTCGCGTATGCGGCCACCCATCTGTTCGCCGGGCACGCGATGGAGACGTTGCCGCTCAAACGTACCGACGAGATCGGCGTGCTGGCGCGCTGCTTCGATCGTCTGCGCCGGGAAATCAAGTCGCAAATGGATGTGCTGCATAACAAGCAGCGTGAGCTCGTGCATCTCGCCACGCACGACGGGCTGACCGGCTTGCCGAACCGCATGTTGTTCATGCAGAAACTCGAGGCCGCGATCGGAGAGGCGACGCGGCGTGGGGAAGCGCTCGCCGTGCTGTTCGTCGACCTCGACCGCTTCAAGCAGATCAACGATCAGTTCGGCCATTCGATTGGCGACAAAGTGCTCGCTGCGGTGGCGAGCCGGCTCAAGGAGGTGCTCTGCACGGCAGATGTTGCCGCGCGCCTCGGCGGCGACGAGTTCATCGTGTTGATCGAGGGGCCGCGCTCCGCGGAGGCCGCACCGGGGATTGCCTCGCGGATCATGGGCGCGTTGAACGAAGAGCTGCTGATCGACGGACAAAGCATGACGGTGGGCGCGAGCATCGGCATCAGCCAGTATCCGGACGATAGCGCCACAGCGGAGGAACTGCTGCTCAACGCCGACGCGGCCATGTATGCGGCCAAATCCGGTGGACGGTGTGCGTATCTACGCTACCGGGATGTGCTGGAGAGGCGCAAGCAGGAGCAGGCGAGCGAAGGCGCAACGGAAGGCCGCGAGGCGGAGCCGACTGCCTGAAGCGCCGATGAGAAGCGCTTACAACCCCGCCCGTGAAAAAAAGCGTCGGCGCAATGTGTCGAATCGGCGCGTCGAACCGCGCTGTGCTGCGGACTCATCGCGACGCGGCAATAGCGCCTCGTGCGCCGTTTTCGCGAAGCAACTGCAATGCGTCTCGAAGCACTTTTCTGAACTCGGGACGCGCGGCCAGATCCGCCGGAAACACTTCGCGTACAGACAGTAATGCGTCCATCAACGCCTGCGGTTCGCCATGCGCGGATGCCGCGAGCGTCTTCAACCTGCCGGCCAACGGATCGCTGATTTCGTAACGCGTGTCGTCGTCCGCATGGCCGCGCAAAAACGTCATCCAGGCCGCTACCGCCAGCGCGAGGCGCGTGAACGATTGGCCTGCGTCGATCCGCGCTGAAATCGTGGCGAGCAGGCGCGGTGGAATCTTCTGGCTGCCGTCCATCGCAATCTGCGCGCAGCGATGTTTCAGTGCCGGATTCGCGTAGCGTTCGAGCAAAGCGTCCCGATAGGCGGGCAGGTCGAATGACGCGGGCATGGTCAGCGTCGGCGCGATTTCTTGCGTCATCATCGCGTGAATGAGATCGCGCATGGCGGGGTCGGCGATCGCGGCGTCGATAGTGTCGAAACCGCTGAGCATCGACAGATAGGCCAGCGTCGAGTGCGTGCCGTTCAGCATGCGGAGCTTCGCCAGTTCGAACGGCGTGACGTCGTCGACGAGTTGCGCGCCGACTGTGTCCCATGCAGGACGTCCCCCGGGGAAACGATCTTCAATCACCCACTGCCGGAACGGCTCGCACGGCACCGGCGCGGCGTCCTGATAGCCGGTCGCGTCGGCCACCGTGGCGCGCTCGGCGTCGGTGGTCGCCGGTACGATACGGTCGACCATTGTCGACGGAAACGCAACGTGGGCGGCGATCCAGTCGGCCAACTCGGGATCGCGTTGCCGTGCGAATGAACAGACTACCTGGCGTAACGCGGCGCCGTTATGGGAAAGGTTGTCGCACGAGAGCACCGTGAATGGTTCACCGGCCGCGCTGTCGCGGCGCTCGCGTAATGCCGCGACGAGAATGCCCGGCACCGTGCGCGGTGCGAGCGGGTGTGTCAGATCGTGCGCAACGGCGGGATCGTCGAGCGCGACCTCGCCGGTTTTCGGGTCGCGGCAGTAGCCTTTCTCGGTGACGGTCAGCGAGACGATTCGTACTAGTGGATCCGCGAGGCGCGCGAACAGGCTTGCGTGATCGTGCGGCATGGCCAGCACTTCGCGCAGCGCGCGCACGACCGTCACTTTTGCGCCGCGCGGTCCGCGTTCTACCACGCTATACAAGCCTTGCTGCTCCATCAGCGCGTCGCGTTTGCCGACATCGCCTTGCAGCGTGACGCCGCAAATTCCCCAATCACCGCCCGCGGCAAGCATGGCCTCTTCCGTATAGAGCGCCTGATGCGCGCGATGGAAGTTGCCGATCCCCAGATGAACGATGCCGATGCGCGGCTCCTGCCATTGCGGCGACAACAGATGCGTGTGCAGCGTGGGCAGTGCGTGGCGGACGAGGCGAGGCAAGGGGTCTGCAGAGGTCATGTCATGAAATCCAAGTAGCGGAAATGTCTTCGAAACGACGCCGTTCAGCGGGAAAACCCTGATTTGACGTGTCGCTATACTTGTATGGTAGCATCGTTCAAACGGCTTGAGGCAGGTTGATGAATGCGATTTTCCAGTTCATTTTCCATTTCATTTGCCACGCCAACCGCCGCTCGAAACCGACATGAAAACAGCAAGTCCCATGCCGCCGCGCCGCGTGGTTCGCGACTTGCTTCTGCAAGGAAGATGTCATGAAGATCGTTCGCGCCGACGTGATCGTCACGTGCCCAGGCCGCAATTTCGTCACCCTGAAAATCGTCACGGACGAAGGCGTATACGGCATCGGCGATGCAACGCTGAATGGCCGCGAACTCGCGGTCGCTTCGTACCTGAAAGACCACGTGTGCCCGTTGCTGATCGGACGCGATCCCGGCCGTATCGAAGACACCTGGCAATACCTCTACAAAGGCGCGTACTGGCGCCGCGGCCCTGTCACGATGACGGCGATCGCGGCGGTGGATATGGCGCTGTGGGACATTCTCGGCAAAGTAACGGGCATGCCGCTGTACAAGCTGCTTGGCGGCGCGTCGAGAGAAGGCGTGATGGTGTACGGCCACGCCACCGGCCGCGACATTCCCGAAGCGCTCGACCGTTACGCGGAACACATCGAAGCCGGCTATCAGGCCATTCGCATTCAATGCGGTGTGCCGAATATGCGCTCGGTCTATGGCGTGTCGAAAGGCAGCGGCATGTACGAGCCGGCCACCAAGGGCGCGGTGGAGGAACAGAGCTGGTCGTCGGAAAAGTATCTCGACTTCGTACCGAAGCTCTTTGAAGCGGTGCGCGATAAATTCGGCTTCGATACGCATTTGCTGCATGACGTACACCACCGTTTGACGCCAATCGAAGCCGCGCGCCTCGGCAAATCGGTCGAGCCGTATCGCCTGTTCTGGATGGAAGACCCAACGCCCGCGGAAAACCAGGCCGGCTTCCGGCTGATTCGCGAACATACGGTCACGCCGATCGCCGTCGGCGAAGTCTTCAACAGTATTTGGGATTGCAAACAGTTGATCGAGGAGCAACTGATCGACTATATCCGCGCGACCCTGACGCACGCGGGCGGCATTACCCATCTGCGGCGTATTGCGGATTTTGCGTCGCTGTATCAGGTGCGAACCGGTTGTCACGGGCCGTCGGACCTGTCGCCGGTGTGCATGGGGGCGGCGCTGCATTTCGATCTCTGGGTGCCGAATTTCGGCGTGCAGGAATACATGGGCTTTCCGCAGGAAGCGCTCGAAGTATTCCCGCATGCCTGGCGCTTCGATCACGGCATGATGCATCCCGGCGAAGCGCCGGGCCACGGTGTCGATATCGACGAAGCCGCCGCCGCGCGGTATCCCTACGACCCCGCGTATCTGCCGGTCGCGCGTCTCGAAGACGGGACGCTGTGGAACTGGTGAGCTGATTTCGCTCGACCAACCTGACTACACAATCATGGAGACACGCGTGAACCCAGCACGTCCGCAAGCCGCCGCGCCGGCCAGCACTGCCATGCTGCGCCGCGTGGCCTTCGCCTCGACCATTGGCACCGCGGCCGAGTACTACGATTTCTTCGTCTACGGCACGGCTGCCGTGCTGGTGTTCGGCCAGAAGTTCTTTCCTTCCGCTGACCCGTTGATCGGCACGCTCGCCGCCTTCGCCACCTACGCGGTCGGTTTTCTGGCGCGACCGCTGGGCGGCATCGTGTTCGGTCATTTCGGCGATCGCGTCGGCCGCAAGAAGGCCTTGATCGTGACGATCCTGATCGTCGGCTTGGGGACGTTCGCGATCGGCCTGCTACCGGACTATCAGTCGATTGGAATCTGGGCGCCGATCGCGCTGATCGTGATTCGCGTCTTGCAAGGCTTTGGCGTGGGCGGCGAGCAGGCGGGCGCCGTATTGCTGACGGCGGAATACGCACCGCCTGTGCGGCGCGGCTTCTTCGCGAGCCTCGTGCAACTCGGCGCGCCAGCCGGTTTCCTGATTCCGTCAGGTCTGTTCGCCCTGCTCAGCGCGACGTTGACGCCGGCGCAACTGCTCGACTGGGGCTGGCGCATTCCGTTTCTCGCGAGCGCGCTGCTGGTTGCCGTGGGGCTGTATATCCGCTTGCGCACTGAAGAGTCGCCGATCTTCGCGACGATCCAGCGCACCAAGGCCGTGGCTTCGCGCCCGGTGGTAGAAGTGGTGCGGCAGTTCGGTCCTACGATCGTCAAAGGTGTCGGGGCCAAACTGATCGAGGCCTGCGCCTTTGCGATGTACACGATGATCGTGCTCGCTTACGGTAAAGCACACGGCATCGCGCAAAGCATGCTGCTCGAAACGGTGATCGTCGCGGTCGCGCTCGAGCTTGTGACGATTCCGCTCGCCGGGGCCTTGTCCGATCGCATTGGGCGGCGACCGACCTTTATCGCGGGTGCGCTATTGCACGTGGCGCTGGTGGTGCCGTTCTTCATGGCGATCGATAGTGGCAATCGCATGGCGATCCAGTGCGTGATGATTCTCGCCATTAGCGTGGGCCACAGCCTTTGCTATGCACCGCAAGCGGCGCTTTTTCCCGAGCTGTTCCCGGCGCGTGTGCGGTGCAGCGGTATCGCGCTGATCTGGCAGATCGGCTCCTTGCTCGGCAGCGGCGTGCTCGGCCTGCTGGCCGTCAAACTGATTCAGGTCACGCATGGCAATTCGCTCGCGTTGATCCTCTATGTCGCGGTGCTCGGCATCGTGTCGGCTGCATCGCTTTTTGCATTGCCGGAGACGGCGCCCAGGCGCCGCGGTGGCGATCTCCATGATTGGGGCGGCGGTGAGCCGGTAGAGGCGCACACGGCAGCACAAGCGCTCGCGTCGTCATCTTCATCTTCTGTTGCGCAGCACTGAGCGCGCGACCTTTCCCATACCGGAGTCCTCCATGCTCGCAGCCGTGCTTCACGAACCCAAACTGATCCGCATCGACGAAGTCGAGCCGCCTGTGCCCGGCCCCGGCCAGGTGCGAGTACGCGTGCGCGCCGGCGGCATTTGCGGGTCCGATCTGTCGTACTACTTCAAAGGCAAAAGCGGCGATTTCGCGGTGCGCGAGCCGTTCGTACTCGGACATGAGGTGGCTGGTGAGATCGATTCGCTCGGCGAGGGCGTGAGCGCGGAGAGTCGTCTGATGCCCGGACAGCGCGTGGCCGTCAATCCGGGGCTCGCCTGCGGGACGTGCCGCTTTTGCGTCGGCGGGATGCCGAATCATTGTCTGAACATGCGTTTTATGGGCAGCGCATCGACGTTCCCGCATACGCAGGGCATGTTCCGTCAGTACATCGTCGTCGCGGCGCGGCAATGCGTACCTGTGCTGGATGGCGTTGATTTTGCGCAGGCGTCGATGGCCGAGCCGCTTGCCGTTGCGTTGCATGCGGTGAAGCAGGCGGGTTCGCTCGTCGGCGCGAGTGTCCTGCTGGTGGGTTGCGGGCCGATCGGCTGCATTCTGCTGAGCGTGGCGCGCCGCGCCGGCGCGCATCGCGTGGTCGCGTTGGATCTTTCGGATCGCGCGTTGCAGGTCGCGCAGCAACTCGGCGCGGATCAGATCGTGAACGCGACGGACAGCTCGACGATCGACCCATGGTCCGCACAACGCGGCACGTTCGACGTGGTCATCGAGGCATCGGGCAGTCCCGCCGGCCTCGATACGGCACTGCGTGCGGCGCGTGCCGGTGGCACGGTGATTCAGGTCGGCAATCTACCGGCCGGCCAGTCGCCGGTGGCGGCGAACCTGGTGATGTCGAAAGAACTTCGCTATCAAGGCTCGTTTCGCTTCACGGACGAATACGCCATCGCCGCCGAGGAGATCGCCTCCGGCAAGGTCGACTTGCGACCGCTTATGACGCATGCGTTCGCGATGAGCGAAGCGAATCGTGCGTTCGAAGTGGCGCTCGACCGCTCGCAGTCGATGAAGGTGCATCTGAACTTCGACTGAGCATCGACCGTGGCATAAGTGCGCTGCACCAGGCGCTGCGCCTTGCCAAGCCAATCAAGCTACTTAAGCTATTCAAACGCCCGCCCAGAGGCGACCCGAAGGAGACACCTGATGATCAAGAGTCAACGCTGGTTTGTTGTCGCGCTACTGTTTCTGGCCGGCGTCATCAACTACCTCGATCGAGCGGCGCTGTCGATTGCCGCACCGCTGATCCAGAAAGACCTGAACTTCTCGCATGCGCAGATGGGCATCGTGTTCAGCAGCTTTTTTATCGGCTACGCGCTGTTTAATTTTGTCGGCGGCGTGCTGTCGGACAAGGTCGGTGCAAAACGCGTGTTCGGCACCGCGATGGGCGTGTGGTCGGTATTCTGCGGCGCGACCGCGTTGGCAAGCGGCATCGGTTCGCTGATCGTGCTGCGTGTGCTGTTCGGCATGGGCGAAGGCCCGTTCAGTTCGTCGAACAGCAAGATGGTCAATAACTGGTTCCCGCGCAAGGAAGTCGCAAGCGCGATTGGCGTGATCAGTTCGGGCACACCGCTCGGTGGCGCGCTGGCGGGTCCGGTGGTCGGCTTCATGGCGGTGCAGTTCGGCTGGCGCTGGGCCTTTGTCGCGATCATGCTGCTCGGGCTCGCGTGGCTCGTATTGTGGGCGGCGACGACTACCGAGCATCCGCACGAGAATGCCCGCACCACGCCTGACGAGATCGAACTCATCCGCGCCGGTCAGGCCGATGAACATGCGATTGCGCATTCGGCCGACGGCGAGAGGCTCGGCCTGCGGCACTTCCTGCGCAAGCCGATCATTCTTGCGACGGCCTTCGCGTTCTTCTCATACAACTATGTGCTGTTTTTCTTCCTGTCGTGGTTCCCGACCTATCTGACCGAAGCGCATCACCTGAGCCTGCGCGACATGAGCTTCGCGACGGTGATCCCGTGGCTGCTCGGCAGCATTGGACTCGCGGCGGGTGGCTTCATCTCGGACTTTATCTTGCGCCTGACCGGCAAGCCGCTGCTGTCGCGCAAAATCGTGCTGGGCAGTTGTCTGGGCGCGGCGGCGGTGTGCGTCGCGTTGGCGGGGCGCGTTGCCAGTACTCAGGGGGCTGTCGCACTGATGTCGGTGTCGATCTTCTTCCTGTATGTGACGGGCGCCGTGTATTGGGCCGTGATTCAGGACATCGTGCCGCGCGAACATGTCGGCGGCGTGGGCGGCTTTGTGCACTTGCTGGCGAATCTGGCCGGCGTGATCGGACCGGCGGTGACCGGCTTCATCGTCGAAGCGACGCACGGTAATTACACCAGTGCGTTCGTGCTGGCGGGTGTAATTGCCGTGCTCGGCGCGGTGTGTTCGCTGGTGTGGATTCGCGAGCCGAGCGCGAGCGCGTTGAACATGAAACGTGCATGGTAGTATGGTGCGACGCATCCAAGAGGTATTCATGGTGCGTGCCGTCTCCCTCGCCATTCATTCGCTGCTATTCGCTGCTTTGCCCGATGCCGACCAAGAACCTCCACGCCAACGCGTCTTCTTTCTCATCCGATGCCAAGCCTGTCGCGCCTCGCGCACGACGGCGCGCGAGCGCGCAGGCCGGCGCGCGTGCCGAACTGCCGGATCTGACCGCTAGCGTCTCGTTCGACTCGCACGAGCCGATCGGCAAGCAGATTTTCCGTGCGTTGCGCGAGGCAATTTTCGCGGGGCAGATGGTGCCCGGCACGCCGCTCTCGGAGAAGGAAGTGTCCGACATGTTTCAGGTGTCGCGGCAACCCGTGCGGGAGGCGTTTATCAAGCTAGTCGAAGCGGGGGTGCTTCAGGTATTACCGCAGCGCGGCACCTTCGTGAAGCGTATTTCGCCGCGCCAGGTGCGGGAAGGGCGCTTCATTCGCGAAGCGATCGAGACGGCGGTGGTGCGCAAAGCAGCCGTGTCGATCACCGACGAGCAGTTGCAGGCACTCGCCGACAATCTTCGCGACCAGAAGCTCGCAGCGAAGTCTAACGACACTGCTGCTTTCCTCGCGCTCGATGAAGCGTTTCATTACGCGATCGCACAGGCGATCGACTGCACGGCGGCATGGGAAACGATTCAGGACATCAAGGCGCAGATGGATCGGGTGCGCTATCTGAGCTTGCCGGATGTATCGCCGCTCGATCTGCTGATCAAGCAGCACGCGAAAATTCTGGCGGGCCTGCGCGCGCACGACCCGAGCGCCGCTGAAGAAGCGATGCGCAGCCATCTGCGCGAGATTCTGATGTCGCTCGGTCCGATTGCCGAGCGCAATCCGGCGTGGTTCGATGCGGACGAACCGGAGCGCGTGCCGCTATCGACGTAAGCCGATGCGCCGATAGTCCGCCCGCTCACTTACGGCCATGTGCGTGGCACCCCCGCTGCGCTCGTCAGTTTGTCTCACACGCGCACGACCCGCGGAACCCCGGTTCGCGGCGTCTCCAGCCTTGCAATAATCATACGAATAGTCCACTCAAAACCCGAGGCAAGTTTGCCTCGATCGATGCTTCGTCGAGCGTCGGCGCAATCGTTTGCGCGAATCTTGAGGTAACTCTGTTTGATTTTCGCAAATGCGTTTTCGACCTATCAACTTTTGACGTGGGCCTGCCGAAAACATCGTTACAGCAACGGGATTGACTGGAGAAGGATGTGAAGCGACTGGTGTGGTTTTTGGTAGCCGTTCTCGCGTTGACCGGATGCGCACAGATGCCTGCGCAGAATGCCGCACGCCCCGACAAGGCACCGAACGAGGTCATCAGCTTCGAGATTCCGCCGGATGCGCTCGGAGCACACGACCCGCAGCTCTCCGCCGTACTCGCCAAGGCCGGCGCGTTAGCTGCCGCGCAGCCGCAATCCACGGTCGTGCTCGTCACGGCGCTGGGCCAGGACTTCGCGTACCTGAACCAGGCGGTCTGGAAGGGCGTGCCCGCGCAGCGCATGTCGAAGGTGAGTTTCGAAAACCGGACCGCCGGCTTGGGTCAGCCCTATAGCGTGTCAGTCCGGACGGTGCAATGAAGGAGGCCATCGCGATGTTTCGAATCACCTTGCTGGCGGTGGCAACGCTTCTCGCGGCGCCGGCTTTCGCGGACCCGCCCAGAACGGACCTGCAGTCGGCCAACGCGTTTCCCGCCGCGGCGGACAAGGTTTATCCGCCGTTGCCAACGCTTGCAATGCTGCCTCCGTCGAGCGGCAGCGACGATGACTTGCCGGTGAAGCCGGCGTCGCATCGAAAGAAGTCGCATGTGCCGATCCAGATGCAGGAGCGCAGAGGACCGCCAATGCCGGCTGTCCGGCTCGTCGTGTCCGATGCTTCGCACGCGTACCTCGACTCCGTGCAGCGGCAGATCGATCAGGCCTTGGTCAAATAATTCGGCCCGTGGTCTGCAGCCCCTATTTTTATCGCGATCACGCGGAAGGATGAATCGTGTCCTTGAAAAACTTCTGTATTGCGCTGGCGTGGCTGTCAATGGCCAGTGCGGCACACGCGGGCGACGATTGTTTCAATGAGGCCGCGGCTTACCAAGGCGTCAATCCCTGGATATTGCGTGCCGTCGCCTGGTACGAATCGAAGGGGGACCCGGGCGCGATACATCAGAATGCGAACGGTTCAATCGACGTCGGTCAGCTGCAGATCAATTCGATTCATTTCGACGATCTCGCGCGAGAGGGTGTACCGCATCGTGCGCTGACGGACCCGTGTGTGAACGTCTATGTTGCCGCATGGCTGCTGAAGCAGAAGATGGTCAAATACGGCAATACCTGGCGGGCAATCGGCGCGTACCACTCGGAGTCGCCGAAGCAGCGCGACGCCTACGCGCGCAGCATTCAGCAGGTACTGGCCGCATGGGGGCAGTTGCCATCCCCCAGCCCGCTAGTTGCTAGTCGCTAGTTGCTAGTCACGAAAACGCAGCTTCGGCCGATTACCATAAGGCCTCGGACGGCCTCGATTTCACGCGCGACGTAGCGCCATGCATGCTGCATCGTGCGGAGAAAGCAGGGCCACGCTGGACTTGCTGAGGCCCTCGTTGATCAGATCACATACGCGTAAAGCGGCCGTGTTGGTGGCGCTTGCCGGTATCGGCCTCGCCGTCGGCGCGCCTTTCGTTCTCAATTCGCACGCGGCATTCGCCGGGCTGCGAGATGTTTCCCTATACGTGTTCGCCGCGCTTGCCGCGAGTGCTGCGGTCAGCGCCATGGCAAAGGCCGGCAAGCTGCATCTGATGCAGACCGCGCTCGGATTCCGCGTGAGTTTCCTGCGCACTTTGGCCATCACGCTGGCTACCGATTTCGCCTTCCTGGCTTCTCCGCTTGGCGCGGCGGGCTATGGCGTCAACATCGGCCTGCTGCAGCGCGCTGGGGCGTCCTGGTCGCTTGCGACGACGGTCGTCGGCGCGGACCAGGCGCTCGATCTCGCGTTCTTCACGACCGCCGTACCGGTTTCCCTGCTGTTTGCATTCGGGCCGCTGACGCAAGCGATTCCGCGCGAGAGTGCGCCGCTCGTGTTCGGCGTGCTGGCCGGCGCTGCATGCCTGATCGGTATTTGCTGGATGAACCGTCGGCGTGTGGCGGCGGCATTGGACGCCGCCGGCCGGCGCGTCCATTGGCTCAACGAGCGCCGCGCGAGGTTGAGCAGGTTTTTCCACAGTGTTCGCCGGCAGTGGCTGGAACTGGTTGCCGGGTCCAAGTGGCGGCTTGCCGCGTTGTGCCTGCTGACGACGCTACAGTGGTTGCTTCGCTATGGCGCCCTCTGGTTTATCTTGCGCGAACTCGGTTACCGCCTGCCGTTAGGTTTCGTGCTGGCCGTGCAGGCGGTCGCCCTGCATGCCGCGTTGTGGACCGGTGTGCCCGCGGGCGGCGGCACCGGCGATATCGCTCTGGCTGCCGCATTCGCGACCTGGGTGCCCCGCGCGAGCATCGCGACAGCGCTGGTGCTGTGGCGCTTTGCGACGCTTTACAGTCCCTTGATGCTGGGCGCGGTGGGTTTTGTTGCGCTTGCAACGAGGGGACGCAACTCATTGTCGCCCGCTGACTGAAATCTTGAGGCTGCGAGCAAACAGGGCGGCGCGGTTCGCCAGCTTCGATCAGCGCTTCACCGCGGACTATCGGGCACTCTGCGCATGCGTGCCGCAAAGCTCGCCCGTGGGCCATGGTCAATGCGCAAGCGAAGCATCTGAAAGGTCTGTGAAATCAGCGCGAGCGGATAAACAGCCTTGAAGAGGTCGGCGATCATGCGCCATTCCGCACGCAGGCCTTTCCAGTAGCCGAGCTTCTCGGTTTTGCGTGCTTGAGTGACATGGGGCCAGTGAGTGACCGCGATGGGCAGGTTGCGTTCGATAATGCGACGGTTCATGAACACCTCGACCCCGAAGCGCGGCATACCGTGAACTTCCAGCAGGACTTCGCTCAACAGCGCTTTGGTGACGACCCGTTCGCCGGAGACGAAATCGAGGCCGATGGCGCGAAACGCCAGCAGGCTGTTCTGGCGCAGGCTCAGGCTGACTTGCGCCTTGCCTTGCAAAACGGGAGTGGCAAGTGCACTGATACCCTCGGCGGTCAGCCCTTTCAGATCGGCGTCGAGCAGCATGAGCAGCTCGCCTCGCGCCGCGGCGATTCCGGCTGCCATGGCGGCGCTTTTGCCACAATTTTTCGTACATCGAATCAGCCGTACGGACGCGAAGCCTTCGACTATTTCAGCCGTGCCGTCGGTCGACCCGTCGTCCACCACGATAATCTCGCCGAGCAAAGGGTGGGCGCAGGCCACGGCCAGCACGGTGCCGATGCGGGGCGCCTCGTTGTAGGCGCAGATGACGCAAGACATGCGCGGGAAATGATGGTTTGAAGCGCGAGCAGTCATAGGCAGGAGTGTGGTGAGCAGGCAATGGTGCGGTGCACCACGATGTCTGCTTTTCAGCTATAGTCGGGATACGGCTTATGTCCAGAGAGGTCCAGAATGTACGACGCCGAAATCGCCGCCACCCTCCTGAATCGTTGGGCCACACGTTCATCAACGGTTGACTTTGACGCTTACCTCGAGTTGTTGCGCGAAGGCAATCTCAGCTTCACCTATCAATTCGGACACGTGCGCGAAGCGGGCGTTCCCGAGGCAAGCGCGTTCAATATCGAATCCCTCGTGTTTGGCGATGGCTCCCGCACGCTGCGCGTTGAAGCGCCCGACAGCACCCCCCGCTGGACGCGCTGGGCCGCGGTAGAACCGTTGCTGCCCACGCCCAGCGAGGCCTGAAAACATCGTCAGACGATCCGCGCGCCGGCGCGATACGTCGCTCTCGGCACCGGCAGCGTGTCGAGCATCGTCACCCGCACGAAGTCCGCGCGCAAACCCGGTGCGATTGCACCGCGGTCGTGCAAGCCGGCGGTACGAGCCGGTTCGGCCGACACAGTCGCCATTGCGCGCGGCAGGGTCCAGCCGGCCTTGCTAACCAGCTCGAACACGGCAGTCATCAAACTGGACGGCACGTAGTCCGACGACAGAATATCGAGCAAGTCCGCCTGCGCCAGTTCGAGCGCCGACACGTTGCCGGAGTGCGAGCCGCCGCGCACGATATTCGGCGCCCCCATGATGGTCGAAATGCCGTGCTCGCGTGCCGCCTCGGCGGCGACGCGGGTGGTCGGGAATTCGGCCAGCACGATGCCTTCTGCCTTGGCCTGTTCGACGTGCTCGATCAGCGTGTCGTCATGGCTTGCCACCGGAATGCCGAGCTGCTTGCAGCGCGCCACGATCTCGCGGCGGTGCGCGTCGGCATAACGTTCCTGTTCCACGGATAGTTCGGCCAGCGCGGTCGCCACGTGTTCGTCAGTCAGCTTGCCGTTGCGCTCCTGGAAGCGGCGCCATTGTTCCCGGTCGTGCCATTGACGTTGGCCGGGCGTGTGATCCATCACCGAGGCAAGCCGCAGCAGCGGATGCGCGCACAACGAATCGAATACATCCACGACATCGGCGGTGGCGATTTCGCAGCGCAGATGCAGAAAGTGTTCGGCGCGCAGCAGCTTGCGTTCGGAGAAGCGCGTGAGGGATTCGGCGCATTGCGTTTGCAGATCGCGGCCGCGCAGCCCGACGTTCGAGCGCGAACCGATTGCGAGGGAATCGAACACCGTGGTGATGCCGGCCGCCGCCACTTGCGCGTCGTGAATCACGAAGGCGGCATCGGTATTCCATTGCACGCCCGGACGCGGCGCCAGATGCTTTTCGAGGTTATCCGTGTGCAGTTCGATCAGGCCCGGCAACAGATAGTCGCCGTCCCAATCTTCCGCTTCGCGCGCCGAGGTCGTGCCGCGCTCGACGTCGCGAATCACGCCGTCTTCGATGCGTAGCATGCCGGTAAATACGTCGTCTCGCGTCACGATGCGAGCGTTCTTGATCAACATCGACTTGCTCCGTAGTCTGTCTTGAGTGTCGCAGCGCAGTGTTTCGACCCGGTGCTTCGACTCAATGTTTCAGCTCAGTGTTTCAGCTCAGTGTTTCAGCTCAGTGGTTCAGTTTAGTGCCGTTTCGTGTCAATTAGTGACGCAGCGGCGGCTGGAGTTCGAGGCGGCGCGTGGCAACCTTGTTGCGGGTATCTTCGTCGTGAAAGATCCCGACGATTGCCGCGCCTCGCTCGCGTGCTTCGACGATCAGATCGGCGACGACGTCGCGGTTCTCCGCGTCGAGCGAGGCTGTCGGCTCGTCGAGCAGCAGCACCGGGTGCCCGGCGATCAACCCGCGGGCGATGTTTACGCGCTGCTGTTCGCCGCCGGAAAAGGTGGCCGGCGCTAACGACCACAGCCGCTCGGGCACGTTCAACCTCGCCAGCAGGGCAGCGGCACGCGCACGGGCTTCATCTTCCGCCACGCCGCGCGACAGCAACGGTTCGGCGACGAGCGTAAGCGTCGGCACGCGCGGAATCACGCGCAGAAACTGGCTGACGTAGCCGACCACGCCGCGGCGCAGGCGCAACACGTCGTGCGGCTCGGCGCCGGTGATGGACACCGGCGGCTTGTCATCCGCCGCCGCGTCGCGAATTGCAATCGAGCCTGTACTGGCCAGGTAGTTGCCGTACAAACAGCGTAGCAGCGTACTCTTGCCGGCGCCTGAAGGCCCGACCAGCACGACACACTCGCCGCGTTCAACATCGAGCGACACACCGGCGAGCGCTTCGATCTGCACCCCGCCCTGGCCGTGCAGCGTGAAGGTCTTGCCAATGCCGACCGCGCGCAGCATCAATGCATTGTTGTCGATGAACGCGCGTTCAACGGCGTGGGATTCCTTGCTTGTTTCAATGGATCGCATTGTGAGCCTCAAACCGGCAGAACCGAGGAAACCAGCGTTTGCGTGTACGGATGTTGCGGATCGTCGAGCACCTGGTCCGTCAGCCCGGCTTCGACCACTTCGCCGCCTTGCATGACCATCAAGCGATGCGCAAGCAGGCGCGCCACGCCGATATCGTGCGTCACGATCAATACCGACAGATGCAGGGTGGACGTCAACGTGCGCAGCAGATCGAGCAGGCGCGCCTGCACCGAGACGTCGAGACCGGCAGTCGGCTCGTCCATGAAGACGAGGCG
Source organism: Paraburkholderia domus (assembly GCF_905220705.1). Taxonomy (GTDB): domain Bacteria; phylum Pseudomonadota; class Gammaproteobacteria; order Burkholderiales; family Burkholderiaceae; genus Paraburkholderia; species Paraburkholderia domus. The sequence continues at coordinate 200,682 of NZ_CAJNAT010000008.1, read as the reverse complement.
TGGACCGGTGACGAGATTCCGCGCGATCTGCAAACGCTGCTGCATGCCGCCGGAAAACGCCGAAGGCAATTCGTCGATGCGGGTGGCGTCGAGTTCGACGCGCTCCATCCATTGCGTCGCCGTGTGACGGATCTTGCCGTAGTGGCGGGCACCGACGGCCATCAACGGCTCGCCGATATTCGCGCCGGCGGAGACGCCGCTACGCAGGCCGTCGCGCGGATTCTGCTGCACGAAGCCCCACTCGGTACGCATCAACAGACGCCGGCGCGGTTCGGACAGCGCAAGCAGATCGAGCTTTTCGCCATGCGTGGCCGTGTAGTGGAGCGAGCCGCTATCGGTTTCGGTTTTCAGGGCGAGTGCGTTGAGCAGCGTGGTCTTGCCCGAGCCGGATTCGCCGACGATGCACAGCACTTCGCCCGGATACAGATCGAAGCTGACGTTCCTGCAGCCGTTGCGGCCGCCATATTGTTTGGTGAGCGAACGGGCGCTCAACAGCGGCGTCATGCGGTTTCTCCTTTGCGCGTTTCGTATGACGGCAGCTCGAGGTCCTGATCGCCGCGGCGGTCATGGCAGTAGTCGCTATCCGAGCACACGAACATGCGCTTGCCGGCGTCGTCGACGATCATTTCGTCGAGGAAGCTTTCTGTCGATCCACACAGCGCACACGCATGCTGCCACTTCTGCACTTCGAACGGATGATCGTCGAAGTCGAGACTGCGCACGGCGGTGTAGGGCGGTATGGCGTAGATACGCCGCTCGCGGCCGGCGCCGAACAATTGCAGCGCGGGGTTCATATGCATCTTCGGGTTGTCGAACTTCGGAATCGGTGACGGCGAGCTCAGATAGCGGTGATTGACCATCACCGGGTAGTCGTACGTGGTGGCGATGCTGCCGTGATGGACGATGTCCTCGTACAGCTTCACGCTGATCAACCCGTAGTCGGCCAGTGCGTGCAGCTTCTTGCATTCGGTAGCGCGCGGTTCCAGCTTGTATAACGGTTCGGGCATCGGCACCTGATAGACCAGAATCTGCGTGTCGGTGAGCGGGGCCTCGGGAATCCGGTGACGTGTCTGGACGATCGTCGCTTCGGTCGTGCGGCGCGTGGTCGCCACGCCCGTGGTGCGTGCGAAGAAACGGCGGATGTTGACCGCGTTGGTGGTTTCGTCGGAGCCCTGATCGATGACCTTCAGCGTATCGTTCTTGCCGATGATCGCCGCCGTTACCTGAATGCCGCCCGTGCCCCAGCCGTAAGGCAAGGGCATTTCCCGCGAGCCGAACGGCACCTGATAGCCCGGCACGGCGACCGCCTTGAGCAACGCGCGGCGCAGCATGCGCTTGGTCTGTTCGTCGAGGTAGGCGAAGTTGTAGCCGTCCGCGGCGCTGTCGTACGAAGCCGTGGTGAGTGAAGTGTCCGGCGCGTTCATGCGGCTTGCTCCTGCTGATCCTGATCCTTGTCCTGATCTTTATCCTCTACGCCGTGTTGGGCCCGCAGGCGTCGCACGAGTTCGAGTTCGGACTGGAAGTCGACGTAGTGAGGCAATTTCAGATGCTGAACGAAGCCGGACGCTTCGACGTTGTCGCTATGCGAGAGCATGAATTCGATGTCTTGCGTCGGCGACGCGAGCGTTTCGCCGAGCTCCTCAGCGCGCAACGCGCGGTCCACCAGCGCCATCGCCATCGCTTTGCGCTCCGAGTGTCCGAACGCGAGGCCATAGCCTTGCGTGAAGGCAGGCGGCACGTTGCCGCTGCCGGCGAACTGGTTGATCATCTGGCATTCGGTGACATCGATGTCGCCGATTTCGACCGTCTCGCCCAACTCGTCGAGTTCCATTTCGACGGCGATCGTGCCGAAGCGGATCTCGCCGGCAAACGGATGCGAATGCGCGTAGCCCCGTTGGGTGGCGTAGCCCATGGCGAGCAGGAAGCCTTCGTCGCCGCGAGCGAGATTCTGCAAACGCGTGGCGCGGCTCGCGGGAAACGCGAGCGGCTCGCGCGAGAGGTCGCCGGGTTCCGGCGCTTGCGGCGTGGGGCACTCCTGTTCGATCAGGCCTTCCTTGTCGAGCAGCGCGACCACGCGCGGCATCGCCTCTGCCGCGGACGGAGCGGCTTGAGGGGAGGACGGGATTGCGGCCGCATCGGTTCCGGCATCGCCTTCGGCGAGCAACGCGAAATCCAGCAGACGCTGCGTGTAATCGTAAGTCGCGCCGAGCAACTGGCCGCCGGGCACGTCCTTGAACGTCGCCGAAATGCGGCGCTCCACTTGCATGGCCTCCGTATCGATCGCCTGCGTGTAGCCGAAACGCGGCAACGTGGTGCGGTACGCACGCAGCAGAAAGATCGCTTCGACCAGATCGCCTGCGGCCTGTTTGATCGCGAGCGCGGCGAGTTCTTCGTCGTAGACCGAGCCTTCGGCCATCACTCGCGCGACGGCGAGGCGCAATTGCTCGCGAATCTGCGCGACGCTGAGTTCGGGCAGCCGCGTATCGCCGCGGCGCGCCTTGTCGAGCAGACGCCACGACGCTTCGATCGCACGTTCTCCACCCTTGACGGCAACGTACATCAGTTCACCTTCGCTTGAGTTGTGCGCGGCAGGCCGATCAACATGCTGGCGCAGACGAGATAACAATCGATGCCGCACGGAAAGAGCGGCGCGAGGGCGGCGCGTTCGCGCCAGAAGTGCTCGGGCAGGCCGATCGGTGAGATCGTCGTGGTGTGCTGAATGCCGGGGCCGCTGAGTACGACCGGGGTGCCGCCCGTGAGTGCTTCGACGCGGATCAGCAACGTCACAGAGTGCTCAGGCGATTCTGCTTCACCGACAGGAAAGGTTTCCAGCGCCGGCATTGCGCTTGCGTCGTGGATATAGGCGAAGGCGGCCTGTCCGGGTTCGTCGACAAGCGGCGCGCCGGTATGAAAGCGCAGTGCCGAGCCGAGCGCCGTATCGGGTTGTGCGAGCCATACCGGCGTGGCGTAGTCGCATAGTGTGAGCAGCGTGGCGAATGCGGCGAACTCGGCGCGCGTGGCCCGCACCTCCGGCAAGCCGTTTTCGACGACGCCCACCGTGCCGGGACGCGACAGCGCGTCGAGCAACGTGCGGAATACCGCTTGGGTGTCGTGGACCGGGTCTGCAAAACCAGGCGTTAGTGTGGCCAATGAGGTGGCCAATGAGGTAGCCAATGAGGTGGCCAATGAAGTAGACAATGCAATCTGTGAGTTTTCCATCAGTCGCCCCGGACCATCGTGAAGAATTCGACGCGTGTCGACGCAGCATCCTGCCGGTGCGCAGCGCGTTCAGCGGCCTGCTGTTCGGCAAACGGTCCGATCAATTGCTGATGCAAGGCAGCGTGGTGCTCGGGCATTTGCAGCAGCGCGTCTGCTAGCGCCGCCAGTTCGGCGCGGCGGCGGTCGCGGCCCAGATGACATGCAACGCCGACGGCGGCGGTTGCGTCACCGGTGACGCGCAAGCGCAACGTGGCGCGTGTGACGGTGGCTTCGCCGAGATTGAACGGATCGCCGCTGCCGCCGACGCGGCCGCGCACCATCGCGAGGCCGATTTCGGGTGGCCGCAGCCAGTCGTAAGTGGGAGGTGGGACGCCTTGCAGCGCGCGTTCCAGTGCGGCTTCGAGATCGGCGCGCGGCGTGCGGGCCAGTACGGCCATCCATGCGCGCCGCATGGCGGAGGAAGGCGAGGCGGAAGTGGCACTCATCGAAGTTCCTGTTGATCCAGCGAGTGATCATTTAAGCATCTATTCGTCTAAACGTCTAGACGTTTAGGGGTATGCTTGTCCGGCGTTATAGCGCAGATCTGCCGTTTCACATTTCCATCACGGCTTGCGCACTACAATGCACAACATACGAATATTTGAACCCAAGGGAATGACAGCACCATGACATCGAACGACAACGCGACGCCGGGCACGCTGCTCGAACGCGGCGCGGGCGTTGCCGTCTGGCGGCAGATCGAGCAGATTCTGGCGGCGGAAATCGCCGCGAGCGGCTTCGGCGAAGAAGGCCGTCTGCCGAGCGAGGGCGAACTGGCCAAACGCTTCGACGTGAACCGGCATACCGTGCGCCGCGCCATGCTCGGTCTGGCCGCACTGGGCCTCGTCAGCGTCGAGCAGGGGCGTGGCACGTTCGTGCAGCCCGGCGCGATCGACTATACGATTGGCCGGCGCACGCGGTTTACAGAAAACTTGCGGCAGCAGAATCACGCGGCGGCGGGCACGATGTTGTCGGCCGCGCGCGTGAAGGCCGAGCCGAGTGTCGCGAAGGCGCTTGGCTTGCGGGCGGGCGCGTTGGTCTACCGGATCGAGACGCTGCACGAATCGGATGGTGTGCCGCTCACGTTCGCACGCAACTGGTATCCGGCCGCGCGTTTTCCGGATTTGCCAGCGGTACTCGAGCGTACCGGCAGCATCACGAGGTCGATGGCTGAATTGGGCGTGAGCGATTATCTGCGTAAGTGGAGCCGTATTGGCAGCGTGCTGCCTGAGCCGGAAGTGGCGCGGCGTTTGAATATCAACCGGCAACAGCCGGTGTTATGGGTCGAAAATGTCGACGTCGATCTGGAAGGCACACCGATCAAATACGGCTTCACGCATTTCGCGGCGGACCGTGTGCAGTTGCTGGTGGAGCAGGACGTATGAGCGGCGCGGCATGGGGCGCCGAGGCACGTTTCGCGGTGTATTACGCGCCGTCGCGCGAGTCGGCGTGGTGGCAGGCGGGTTCGGCATGGTTGGGGCGTGATGCGGAAAGCGGCGAGCCATGTGTCTCGCCGCAACCGGAAGACCTGGCGCGCCCTCTGGCCGATCTGACCGAAGCGCCGCGGCGCTATGGCTGGCACGGTACGCTGGTTGCACCGTTCCGTCTTGCTGAAGGTGCGACTCAGCAAGATCTGCTGGGTGCGGCGCGCGATTGGGCCAGCACGCAAAGCCCATTCGCACTACCTGTCGAAGCTGCGACGCTCGGCGATTTCGTCGCACTACGCCCGGCCGACCCGGATGGCGAAGCGAACCTTCGTCACCTTGCATCCAGTGCGCTGCAAACGTTCCACGGATTGCGCGCCAAGCCGTCTGCCGCCGACCTCGCGCGTCGTCTCGCGGCACCGTTGAGCGAACGGCAACGCGCATTGCTGATCGAATGGGGTTATCCGTACGTCTTCGACGAATTCCGTTTTCACATGACGCTATCCAGTTCTCTCGCCGATGCGGATGAGCGCGCGACGCTGGTTGCATGGTGGCAAGCGAAAACGCCTGCGCTCGGGCCGCTCGCTATCGATCATGCGGCGCTCTTTGTCGAACCCGCGCCCGGCGAGCCGTTTGTCCTATGGCAGCGCGTGCCGTTTCAGACCCGCGAGGTGACCTAACAATGGCAGGTCGTTTGATCTATGTAATGGGGCCGTCCGGCGCAGGCAAGGATTCATTGCTGGTCTTTGCGCGTCGCCACCTGATGGGCGAGCCGATTCTGTTTGCGCATCGCTACATCACGCGGCCGAGCGGTAACGGTGAAGAGCATATTGCGTTGAGCGTCGAAGAGTTCGCGGCGCGTTCGGTACTCGGCCTGTTCGCGCTCGAATGGTCGAGCCACTCACTGCGTTATGGCATCGGCATCGAACTCGATGCATGGCTTGCTCGCGGTTGCACGGTGGTCGTCAACGGGTCGCGTCAGCATTTGCAGCATACGCTGGCGCGTTATCCGCAGACGGAAGTCGTGCATGTGGACGCAGCGCCACATATTCTCGAAGCACGGCTTGGCGCGCGGGCGCGTGAGTCGGCGGAACAGGTTGCGGCCAGGCTTGCACGACGGGCACCGTTTTCGCTGCCGGAAGGGATTCGGTGTACGACGATCGACAATTCCGGGACGCTGGAAGAAGCGGGGCACGCACTGATTGCTTTTTTGCAGGCGCAGGCCGATGTAGGCGAAATTCGCGAGGTTCGTAAGGTTCACAACGTTCGATAAGCTCGACTACCCGGCCGCCGACATCCGCTCCCGGGTGGCTTCCTGCAAACACGACACAAACTGCAGTACCGCGGGTGTAGGCAACAGATTGCGCCGCGAAATAATGCTGAGATCGTAATTCGGCAGCGCTTCTTCAATCTGTGCAACGCGTATGCCCAGCGGCGCGACCATCTGTGCGAGCGGCCGCGTGAAGCAGCCGATTACATCGGTTTGCGACACCAGCCCGAGCGTTACCGCGAACGACGACGGCGCCCGCACCAGCCGTTTTGGCACCGGCAGGCCGTGCGCGTTGAACATCGCCATCATCACGCTATGCGGAAAGTGATCGGCGCCCACCGTCACGATCCATTCCGCGTCGAGCAGGTCGTGCAGACGCGTGACGTTCGCCAGCGGATGCCCGGCGCGCATCGCGACGACGAACTGCGTCGAGTAGAGCGGCGCTTGCACCAGATCGCTGTCGAGCGCCTGCACATGATGGATCGCCGCGATATCGAGCGCGCCGTTACGCAAACGCGCGACGGCATCCGGGATCGTGACTTCTTCCAGATGCAGATTCACCAGCGGCATCGCCCGGCGAAACTTCGAAACCGCGTGGGGCAGGGCAGTCAACGCGATCGACGGCATCGTGCCCACACTGACCTTGCCGGCCAGTTCCCCCTTCACCTGTTCGACTGCTTCGACGGTGCGGCGCATATCGCCCAGCAACTGTTCTGCGCGCGGCAACAGCGCAAGCCCGCACGCCGTCAACTCGATGCCGCGCACGCTGCGCACCATCAACTCGGCATTCAGCGCGCTTTCCAGCTCGCGGATCGTATGCGTTACAGCCGGTTGCGTCACGCCGAGCTCGCGCGCGGCGGCGCGCAGACTGCGGTGATGGGCGGCGGCGACGAACGCTTGCAGTTGCTGCAGCTTCATGAGGGTAATCCCGTATATAAAGCTTGTTAATCGGGGTGAAAAAAACAGCATCTTATTCGAACAAAACGGCGTGGCTATAGTGCTTGCCTGTTTGCCGCGTGATGCGGCGTGAATTCCCATGGAGCGATAGATGAGCGAAGCCGCGCGTTTTACTGAAGTGTCCGACCTGGTGCCTGCCGCCGAAAGCCTGCGCGAGATCCGCCATCACATCCATCACCACCCGGAGCTCGCCTACGAGGAAGTGCAAACCGGAGCCCTGGTGGCTGAGAAGCTCGAACAATGGGGCTGGCAGGTCACGCGCGGGGTCGGTCAAACCGGCGTGGTGGGCACGCTGAAGCTGGGCGACGGCACGCGCAGCATTGGCATTCGCGCCGACATGGACGCGCTGCCGATCATCGAACAAACCGGCCTGCCGTATGCAAGCGGCACGCACGGCAAGATGCACGCATGCGGCCACGACGGCCACACGACGATGCTGCTCGGCGCCGCGCAGCATCTCGCCGCCACACGCAATTTCTCGGGCACTGTGCATCTGTACTTCCAGCCGGCCGAAGAAAGCGGCATCGACAGCGGCGCGATGAAAATGATCAACGACGGCCTGTTCGAGCGCTTCCCGTGCGACGCCGTGTTCGGTCTGCACAACCATCCGGGCGAGGAACCGGGGATGATGCTGTTCCGCAAGGGGCCGTTCATGTCGGCGGGCGACAAGGCGATCATCACGATCGAAGGCGTCGGCGGTCATGCGGCGCGTCCGCATCTGACGGTCGATCCGGTGGTGGTGGCGGCGAGCATCGTGATGGCGTTGCAGACCATCGTCGCGCGTAACGTCGACCCGTCGCAGCCGGCGGTGGTGACGGTCGGCTCGATGCATGCGGGGACCGCGAACAACGTGATTTCGAGCAGCGCGAAGCTGGAGTTGAGTGTGCGTTCGTTCAGCCCGGAAGTGCGCACGCTGCTGAAAAAACGCATTACCGAACTCGCCGAAAGCCAGGCCGCGAGCTATGGCGGCAAGGCGGTGGTGGAGTACATCGAAGGCTATCCGGTGGTGATCAATTCGGATGCCGAAACGGACTTCGCGGTGCAGGTGGCGCGTGAGCTGGTCGGCGACGATAAAGTAGTCGAGCAGACCGACATCCTGATGGGCAGCGAAGATTTCGCCTTCATGCTGCAGAAACGGCCCGGCACGTTCCTGCGAATCGGCAACGGTGCGGGCGAAGACGGCTGCATGGTGCACAACCCCCATTACGACTTCAACGACCGCAATCTCCCGGTCGGCGCGGCCTTCTGGACGCGGCTGGTGGAGCGGTATCTGGGGCAATGAGGGGGCAATGAGAGGGCAATGAGGAGCCTGAGGCGCTAATGAGGTGCCTCAGTCGTAAATGAGGATCCGACGAGCTGGCATTGAGTTCGCACTGCCAGTCACATAACCATAACAACGAGGAATACCCGCGATGAATGCCACAACGGATGCGAGCCGTACCGTCGACGCCACCCGAACCACGAGCCGCGGCGCGATCGCCGCAGCGGTGATCGGCAACTGGCTCGAGTTTTTCGACTTCACCGTGTACGGCTTTTTTGCCGTGATCATCGGTAAGCTGTTTTTCCCGTCGGCGGATCCGACGACCTCGCTGCTCCTATCCGTGGCGACCTTCGCCGCAGGTTTCATCACGCGGCCGCTCGGCAGCGTGATGCTCGGCGTGTATGCGGACCGCAAAGGCCGCAAGGCCGCGCTCAACCTGACCATCATGCTGATGGCGGCGAGTACCGGTGCGATCGCGATCGCACCGACGTATGCGCAGATCGGTGTCGCCGCGCCGCTGCTGATCGTGCTGGCGCGTCTCGTGCAAGGCTTCTCGCAAGGCGGCGAGTTCGGTGCGGCGACGTCCACCCTGCTGGAACAAGGCGGCGGCACACGGCGTGGTTTTCGCGCCAGCTGGCAGCTGGCGACGCAAGGCGGCGCGGCGCTGATGGGGTCGGGCATCGCGGCGGCGCTCTCGGCCGCTCTGCCGAAAGAGTCGCTGGAAAGCTGGGGCTGGCGCATTCCGTTTCTGATCGGCGTGCTGATCGCGCCGGTCGGCATCTACCTGCGCCGCCGTCTCGCGGACGATCCCGCAAGCACGCACAGCCACGCCATCGAGCGCGGCGTGCTGCACGAACTCTTCACGGCGCATCTGCGTCCGCTGGTGCTGATTACGCTCACGGTGATGGGCGGCACGGTCTCGACCTACATCCTGACTTTCTACATGCCGACTTATGCGATCCACACGCTCGGCCTGCCCATGTCGCTGTCGATGCTGGTCGGCGTTGCGTCGGGGTTCGTCATGCTCATCACGTGTCCGTTGTTCGGCATGCTGTCCGACCGTATCGGCAGCCGCAAGCGGCCGATTCTGTTCGGACGCGGCGTGCTGGTGCTGCTGCTGTTTCCAGCCTTCATGCTGATCAACCGCTTCCCGCAGTTGCCCGTCATCATGTCGGCGACCGCGCTGATGTTACTGTTCTACTCGATGGGATCGGCGTCGGAATTCGCCTTGATGTGCGAGTCGTTCCCGCGGCGTGTGCGCGCCACCGGCATTTCGATCGCCTACGCGCTGAGCGTGTGCGTATTCGGCGGTACCGCGCAGCTGGTCGCGACGTGGCTGATCAAACTGACCGGCAGCAAGCTGGCGCCGGCCGGTTACGTGGCGGCGTGTGTGGTCGTGTCGTTGATCGCGGTGTCGATGCTGAAAGAGACGGCGGATAAGCCGATCGATTGATTGCGTTGCCCCTCATCGGGGCTTCGCTTATCACTCAACCGCGCCGCGCCACCATCTCCGAGACCGTCTGCGCGGCTTGCTGCAACGGTTCCAGAAACGCCTTCACCATCTGCTTGGCCGAATTGCGCTGAGCATTGCCGCTAATATTCATCGCCGCGATCACGCGCCCCTGGCGATTGCGAATCGGCGCGGACAGCGAGATCAGGCCGCCTTCCAGTTCCTGATCGACGATCGCCCATCCCTGGCGGCGGACCTGCGCGATCAGCTTTTTCAGCTCTTCCTTGTCGGTCACCGTGCGCGGCGTGTGTGCGTAGAGCGGCGTCGAACTCAGGGTTGCGTCGAGCGCTTCGTCGTCGAGCGCGGACAGCAGGACACGGCCCATCGACGTGCAATACGCCGGCAAGCGGCTGCCGATCGACAGGTTGATGGTCATGATCTTGTGGGTCGGCACGCGCAGCACGTAGACGATTTCGGTGCGATCGAGCACGGCCGCCGAGCAACTCTCATGAACCTGCGCCGACAGACTTTCCATCACCGGTTCGGCGAGATTCCAGAACGGCATCGAGGTCAGATACGCGAAACCGAGATCGAGAATCTTCGGCGTGAGGCGGAACAGGCGGCCTTCGGCCTCCACGTAGCCGAGCGTCTGCAGGGTCAGCAGGATGCGGCGTGCGCCGGCGCGTGTCAGGCCGGTGGCGGCGGCGACGTCGGTGAGCGTCTGTTCGGGATGGGTGGCATTGAACGCGCGAATCACCGAGAGACCTCGCGCGAACGACTGCACATACGTGTCGCCCGGTTTGTCCGAGGCCGGTTCGGCGTCGGCAGGAACGGCAGAAGACGGCGGCAGGGCTTTGCTCATGGACCTTGAAAGATGCATTCGAAGAAGGGTGCACAGCGTTCGCGCGGTGCAGCGGGCGCGATGCTGCGCAAAGGCGTGACGATAGCTTAAGCCTTCTGTTTCGCCAACTTTGCCCGCTTTTGCACAAAAAAATCAGGGTTTGCATGGATGCAGCCAGGATCTCAAATTTGTATGATGACCCGACAACATGATCCATCGGGACATCCATGTTCGACAAGATCCCTGTGCGCGCGCTGAGCGATACCGTCGCGCAGCAGTTGCTCAAGCAGATCGACAAAGGCACCTTCGCGCGCGGCGGCAAGCTGCCGACCGAGGCGGTGCTGGCGCAGCAGTTCGGCGTGAGCCGTACGGTGATCCGTGAGGCGATTTCGCGGTTGAAGAATGAAGGCGTGGTCGAGCCGCGCCAGGGCAGCGGCGTGTTCATTGCCGCGCACGGCGCGATCCGGCCGCTGCGTATCGATTACGCGGAGGCGGTTGAAGCGGGCTCGGTGCTGCAAATCCTCGCGCTGCGGCGGGCGATCGAGGCGGAAGTCGCCTCGGAGGCCGCTATGCGCCGCAGCGACGCGGACATGATGTCGATCGACGCCGCGCTCGCCAGAATCGACGAAGCGGTGGCCGAAGGCAAGAACGGCGTCGCCGAAGATGTCGCGTTTCACCGTGCAATCGCCGCGGCCACCGGCAATCCGTATTTCCTCAAGACGCTCACCTTCCTGAATCAGTACCTCGAAGCCGGCACCGTTGTGACGCGGCGTAACGAAGCGCTGCGCGATGACTTTTCACGTCAGGTGCGCGATGAGCATGCGGCCATCGTCGCGGCGATTCGGGCGGGAGACCCGATGGCGGCGCGTAACGCGGCGAGCACCCATATGAACAACGCGGCACGGCGGCTCGCGGAAGCGGGCATTTGCTGAGCTGAACCGGCTCGGGTCGGGCCGGGTTGCGTTCCATCGGGACGCTTGCGGCTAACCAACGGAGAAGTCAGGCATGTCCAGAAATGTAGGCGTCATCGGACTCGGAGCGATGGGCATGGGCGTGGCGCGCTCGCTGCTGCGCGCGGGTTTTCAGGTTCACGCGTGCGACCTGCGCCACGAGGTCTTGCAAGCGTTCGTTGCGGCTGGCGGCGTCGGCTGTGGGTCGCCTGCCGAGCTTGGCGCGCAATGCGAAGTGGTCGTTACGCTGGTCGTGAATGCCGCCCAAACCGAAGCCGTGCTGTTCGGCACGCAAGGCGCGGTCGCCGCGATGAAACCCGGTGGTGTGGTGATTGCGAGCGCAACCGTGGCACCGGACTTCGCGATCGAACTCGGTAAGCGTATTGAAACCGCTGGTTTGCAGATGCTCGACGCGCCGGTGTCCGGTGGCGCGGCGCGCGCCGCGTCCGGCGAAATGACGATGATGACTTCCGGCCCGGACACCGCCTATGCAGCGTGCGAGGACGTGCTTGCCGCGATGGCGGGCAAGGTCTACCGGCTGGGCTCGGCGCACGGCGCGGGTTCGAAGGTGAAGATCATCAATCAGTTGCTGGCCGGCGTGCATATCGCCGTGGCCGCCGAGGCGATGGCGCTCGGTTTGCGCGAAGGCGTCGATCCGGATGCGCTGTACGAGGTCATCACGCACAGCGCGGGCAATTCGTGGATGTTCGAGAACCGTGTGCCACACATTTTGAGCGGTGATTACACGCCGCTCTCGGCGGTCGATATCTTCGTCAAGGATCTCGGCCTGGTGCTCGATACCGCACGCCGCTCGAAGTTTCCGTTGCCCTTGTCGGCAGCGGCGCATCAGATGTTCATGATGGCGTCTTCTGCCGGTCACGGTGGTGAGGACGATTCAGCGGTGATCAAGATTTTCCCCGGCATCGACGTGCCGACGGCGAAATAAGCGCTGGAGCCCGCCATGACCACCCCGTCCAAACGCGCGCTGCTCGGCTGTATCGCCGACGATTTCACCGGCGCCACCGATCTCGCCAACATGCTGGTGCGCGGCGGCATGCGCACGGTACAGACCATCGGCGTGCCCGCGTCGAACGATGTCGTTGAAGCCGACGCGCTGGTCGTCGCGCTGAAATCGCGCACGATTCCCGCTGCCGACGCGGCCGCGCAATCGCTCGCCGCGCTCGACTGGTTGCGCGCGCAAGGATGCCGTCAGTTCTTTTTCAAATACTGTTCGACGTTCGATTCGACCGACGCCGGTAACATCGGCCCGGTCGCGGATGCCTTGCTCGACGCATTGTCCGCTGAGGCTGGCGCAACGGCTTTCACGATTGCCTGTCCGGCGTTTCCCGAGAACGGCCGCACGATCTATCGCGGTTATCTGTTCGTCGGCGATAAGCTGCTGAACGAATCGGGCATGGAAAATCATCCGTTGACGCCGATGCGCGATGCGAACCTCGTGCGCGTGCTCCAGCGGCAGACCGGATCGAAAGTCGGCCTCGTGCGATACGACACAGTGGCAAAAGGTGTATCGACAGTACGCAAAGCCTTCGATGCGCTGCGTGGCGACGGCGCGCGAATAGCGATTGCCGATGCGGTATCGGACGCGGATCTTTACATACTCGGCGAGGCATGTGCCGACCTCACGCTAGTCACGGGTGGCTCCGGTATTGCGCTAGGTCTGCCCGCCAACTTCCGTCGCGCCGGTTTGCTCGCAGAAGGCAAGGATGCCGCGCAGTTGCCGCGCGCCGAAGGATTGTCGGCGGTGCTGGCCGGCAGCGCCTCGACAGCGACCAACGCGCAAGTGGCGGCCTGGCGCCAAACGCGCCCCGCGTTCCGCATCGATCCGCTTGCGGCGGCGCGCGGCGAGCCGGTGGTCGAGCAGGCGCTGGCGTTTGCGCAGCTGTACCTGGATAAAAACGAACCCGTGCTGATCTACGCCACCGCCACGCCCGACGAAGTCAAGGCAGTGCAACGCGAACTCGGTGTCAACGAAGCAGGGCATCTGGTCGAATCCACGCTGGCGTCGATCGCACGCGGTTTGCGTGAGCGCGGCGTGCGCAAGTTCGTGGTGGCGGGCGGCGAAACCTCGGGCGCCGTGGTGCAGGCGCTCGACGTGCACACGTTGCGTATCGGCGCGCAGATCGATCCCGGTGTGCCCGCTACTGCAACGACGGACACCGAACCGCTCGCGCTCGCATTGAAATCCGGCAACTTCGGCACGATCGATTTTTTCGAAAAGGCATTGCGTCACCTCGATGGAGCTGTGCAATGACCGGCACGCCCGCACTCCACACGACGAACGAAGCACGAATCCGCGAAAAAATCTGCGTGACCGGTGCGAGTCTCTATCAACGCGGCTACACAGTGGGTAGCGCCGGCAACATCAGCGCGCGCCTCGACGACGGCTGGCTGATCACGCCAACCGATGCCTGCCTCGGCCGGCTCGATCCGGCCGCTATTGCCAAGGTCGATTTCGACGGCAACACGGTGTCCGGCGGCAAACCGTCGAAGACGCTGGCCTTGCATCGGGGCATCTATGCACGCAACGGCGAGGCGCGCGGCATTGTCCACACGCATTCGACGCACCTCGTCGCATTGACGCTCGCCGGTGTATGGCATGACAACGATGTTTTACCGCCGATCACGCCGTACTACGTGATGAAAGTGGGTCACGTCCCGCTGATTCGTTACAAACGTCCCGGCGACCCACAAGTGGCCGAGCAGATCGCCGCACTCGCGGGCACGGTTCGCGCGGTTTTGCTCGAGCGCCTCGGCCCGGTGGTGTGGGAGCGCTCGGTGGCGCAGGCATCGTATGCGCTTGAGGAACTCGAAGAGACCGCGCGCCTGTGGCTGATGACGAACCCGCGGCCCGCGCCACTCGATGATGCGGCGCTCGAAGAACTGCGGACTGTGTTCGGCGCGCGCTGGTAGGCGCTGACAAAAGCAAAGCCAGGTGGCGCTGCCACACTGGCAGATACGGACTGACATGCTGGTGATCTCGCCATCGCGGCCTCGCTCGAAGAGGCGAAAACCAACAATTGCGAGCATCGAAATGCTGCTCGCGGAGCGTGCGCTCATTGCCGCTTCCACGCGCTGAACGAAACCGTTTTCAAGGAGTTGCTGCCATGCCTCGCTTTGCCGCTAACCTGACCATGATGTACAACGAGCACGCTTTCCTCGATCGCTTCGCCGCTGCGGCAAAAGACGGCTTCAAGGCAGTGGAGTTTCTATTTCCCTACGATTTCCGTGCCGACGAAATCAAAGCGCGGCTCGAGGCGAACCGTCTGACTCAAGCGCTCTTCAATGCGCCACCCGGCGACTGGGCCGCGGGCGAACGCGGCATTGCTTCGCTGCCGGGCCGCGAAGACGAATTTCGCCGCAGCATCGAAACCGCGCTCGATTACACGCGCGTGCTCGGCAATCGCAAACTGCATGTGATGGCCGGTTTGATTGGCGCGGATCAGTCGCGGGAGAGGCATCGTGAGGTGTATCTGACGAATCTCGCCTATGCCGCAAAGGCCGCGCAAGAGGACGGCATCACCGTCGTGATCGAGCCGATCAATACGCGCGATATGCCGGGCTTCTTTCTGAACCGGCAGGACGATGCGCAGGCGATTTGCGCGGAAGTGGGCGCGCCGAATCTCAAGGTGCAGTTCGACTGCTACCACTGCCAGATCGTCGAAGGTGACCTTGCAGTCAAGCTGAAACGCGATATGGCAGGCATCGGCCACATTCAGGTCGCCGGCGTGCCGGAACGCCATGAGCCCAACATTGGCGAACTGAATTATCCGTATCTGTTCGATCTGATCGACGCACTGGGCTATGACGGCTACATCGGTTGCGAATACCGGCCGCGCGCCGGCACATCAGCGGGACTCGATTGGCTCAAGCCGTATCTGAACGACGCTCGCCAACAAGGATGAAGCAAGGACAAAACACATCATGAAAGTACTGATTACCGGCGGTGCAGGGTTTCTCGGCCAGCGTCTTGCGCGCGAACTGTTGGCGCGCGGCTCGGTGAAGGATGAGCATGGCAGGCCACAAACGATTACCGAACTGGTGCTGCTCGACGTGGTGCACGGAAGCGATTTCGGCGACAACCGCGTGCGGTCGGAAGTGGGCGACATCGCTGAGCGCAGCGTGCTCGACAGCGTGATCGACGACAAGACCGCGGCGATCTTCCATCTTGCCGCGGTCGTGAGCGGGCAGGCCGAGGCGGATTTCGATCTCGGCATGCGCATCAATCTGGACGCGTCGCGCTTGCTGCTGGAAACCTGCCGGCAGCGTGGGCACACACCGCGGGTGGTGTTCACGAGTTCAGTGGCCGTGTATGGCGGCGATTTGCCCAAAGTCGTGCAGAACGACACCGCGTTGAATCCGCAATCGTCGTACGGCGCGCAGAAGGCGATCGCGGAGTTGTTGCTCAACGATTACACGCGGCGGGGTTTCGTCGACGGCCGGGTGTTGCGGCTGCCTACCATTAGTGTGCGGCCGGGCAAGCCGAATGCGGCGGCCTCGTCGTTTGCGAGCGGCATCATTCGCGAGCCGCTGAACGGCGAAGCGGCAGTGTGCCCGGTAGCGGGCACGACGCGTTTGTGGCTGCTGTCGCCGCGCAAGGCCATCGAAAGCCTGATCGCCGGACTCGAGATCGATTCCGCAGCGCTCGGCAACCAGCGCGTGCTGAATCTGCCGGGGATTTCAGTGAGCGTCGACGAGATGGTGGCCGCGCTGCGCGAAGTGGCGGGCGACGAAACAGCGAAGCGGATCGTGTGGGAGCCGGATGCGCGGGTGGAGAAGATTGTCGGCAGCTGGCCGGGGCAGTGGGATACCTCGCGTGCCGAGCGGCTCGGGTTGACCGGCGAGCGCAGCTTCGCCGACGTGATTCGTGGTTATATCGCGAACGAGAAGATTCAGATCCGCTGATTGCGCGCGTGCCGGGGCGGGTGTTTCAAGGGCGTCCTGAATGTTAGAACGGCCCCACGCCTCGCGCCGGCGGGCGGAGAAGCGCTGTCGCCGGCACGAGCGCCTTAATAGTCCGACCAATACACAGCCATTGCAATGAGGCCGCCGGCCTGCGCGTATTCCCTGGTCCGCGGTTGGCTTTGCTTGACATGGTTTCGCGCACACGCCTATTATCGAGCCTGGTTGTTCGATATATGACCTTGTGTTCGTGTATAGAACAAGTGGCCGCAATCCTTGGCCCATCGTTCACCATCCTGCGCTAAGCTGAATTGAAAAGACGGCTGCTATGCGGCTGTTTTCCAATCCGACTCGGCGGGTCGATGCTGCAAAGCATCCGGCTCGCGCCAGGCGCCACGCTTCCGGCTCCGCTAACGGATGCCGGAAGTGGCGCAGCGCATGCAGCACACCAACTGGAGACATCACATGACCGAAGCATTCCTTTGCGACGCGATTCGCACCCCCATCGGCCGCTATGCGGGTTCGCTGTCGTCGGTTCGCGCCGACGATCTGGGCGCAGTGCCGCTCAAAGCGCTGATGGAGCGCAACAAGGACGTCGACTGGAACGCGATCGACGACGTGATCTACGGTTGCGCGAACCAGGCCGGCGAAGACAACCGCAACGTCGCGCGCATGTCGCTGTTGCTGGCCGGTTTGCCGCAAGGCGTGCCGGGCTCCACGGTGAACCGCCTGTGCGGCTCAGGTATGGACGCCGTCGGCATCGCCGCGCGCGCGATCAAGTCGGGCGAGGCTGCGTTAATGCTGGCAGGCGGTGTCGAAAGCATGAGCCGTGCGCCGTTCGTGATGGGCAAGGCTACCAGCGCGTTTTCGCGCCAGGCCGACATCTTCGACACGACAATCGGCTGGCGCTTCGTGAACCCGTTGATGAAGCAGATGTACGGCGTGGATTCGATGCCGGAGACCGGCGAAAACGTCGCGACCGACTACAAGATCAGCCGCGCCGATCAGGACGCGTTTGCGCTGCGCAGCCAGCAGAAAGCCGCACGCGCGCAACGCGACGGCACACTCGCGCAGGAAATCGTCGGCGTGACCATCGCGCAGAAGAAGGGCGATCCGATCACCGTGTTGCAAGACGAACACCCGCGCGAAACCAGCCTTGAAACGCTCGCCAAACTGAAGGGCGTGGTGCGCCCGGACGGCACAGTCACGGCGGGCAACGCGTCGGGCGTGAACGACGGCGCGGCGGCTTTGCTGCTTGCCAATGAAGACACCGCGAAGCGCTTCGGCCTCACGCCGCGTGCCCGCGTGCTGGGCATCGCAACGGCAGGTGTCGCACCGCGCGTCATGGGCATCGGTCCGGCGCCCGCCACGCAGAAGTTGCTGGCTCGCCTGAACATGACCATCGATCAATTCGACGTAATCGAACTGAACGAAGCCTTCGCCTCGCAAGGTATTGCGGTGCTGCGCACGCTCGGCGTCGCGGATGACGACGCGCGCGTGAATCCGAACGGCGGAGCGATCGCCCTCGGCCACCCGCTCGGCATGAGCGGCGCGCGTCTGGTGACCACCGCGATGTATCAACTGCATCGCACGCAAGGCCGTTTTGCACTGTGCACGATGTGTATCGGCGTCGGGCAAGGCATCGCCATCGCTATCGAACGCGTTTAACGGTTGAGCGTTTGTGCAGGAAAGCGCCGCAGCGTCGTTAGCGTTGCGGCTGTGCGTATAGCGCTCCTGTGGCCGCATGATGAACAGCCCCTTCGCTCAGGCGACGGGGCTGTTTTATTTTTCGCAGCGCATGGATTCGGCGGCTATTGAATTTCGGTTTAATTGGTGTTGGTGACGGCCTTCGATTGCATTGCAGCGAATGCCGTCGATAAAAAGAATAATGAGCCATCGGACTGTCATACAGTATGTGTTTAATGCTGTACGCATATCACGCATTGTCGCCGTATATGGATGGCCGGGCGGGTTAAAGCTGTGCTGTTAGACGGCAAGATGCCGCTGCGACACCGTGCCACGCCATTTCTCATCATGCTGTCCACTGATTTGATAATCACGATATAAACAATCTTGGCTTCTTGTAAGGCATGTACAATCATTGCGCCGCACCTATTGAGTAATTGCCACCCTGAAGCTGTATGCATTCATGGCGTTAATCGGCATCCTGTGGTTTCAGATCGCCATAACGCCAGATCGAACATTTTCTCGAGGAGAGCGTAAATGAAGGCAGCGACGATTGGAGCAGCGTTGATGGTAGCGGCTTTTGCCGCAGCGCAACCGGCGTGGGCGCAAGATGCGATGGCCACGACCGCACAGGGCGTCGTCAGCGAAGTGCAACCGGTGCATGTGAAGGCGCAGATCGTCGGTATCGATCCGGGCACCCGCACGCTCACGCTCAAAGGGCCGGGCGGCAACGTGGTGGTCGTGCTGGTGAGCCAGGAAGTCGCCGGCTTCGATAAACTGAACGTCGGCGATCGGGTGGATGTGCTGTACAAGAATGCGTTGCTGGTGAAGGCCGACAAGGTCACCGGCGCGGACAAGGGCATTCGTGCGCGCGTCGATACGCAGGTTTATGCTCCGGCCTCTGGCGGCTTTGAATCCGCGCGTCAGATTGAAGTACTCGCCACCGTGCAGAAGATCGATCACAAGAAGCGCCTTGTCACGCTGCGCGGCGCGTATCAGACGCAAACGCTCCAGGTCGGACCGGACGTCGATCTGAAGGGCGTCAAGGTCGGCGATACGATTCACGCGGTATTCGTTTCGGCAGCGGCCGTGCAGGTGACGCCGCAGTAAATGCCAAGCCAGTAAGCGGCGCGCGTTCAAGCAACCCGCGTTTAAGCAACCTCATGCAGCCGCGCAAACCGGCATGCCGGTCTCTTCGAATCCGGCATGGCCGATCGGCAAACACCCCTCATTGCAGGGGTGTTTGCTTTTCTGCGCTACGAAAATTCGACCATCGAGTCGCGGCGAGGCACGCTATCGAGCCGCCGGTGCTCCGAGGCCCAACCCTGCGAGCCGCCCCAGCCAACGCCTGACGAGACCACGCCTCGCAGGCAGCGCACAACTCAGCGATACGCGCGCGTTGCGTTCGCCATCCGTGCTGAGCCATACGCGTTCGCCGCGTTGCAGCCGGAACTCGTTGCCCGGTTCGAGCCAATGATCATAAGGCGAGTTGATGCGTGTGAGCCATAAGCGCGCGCCGTGCACACGGAGCGTGCTATCGGCATTGACACGCCACGTCAGCGTTGCGCCGGGTACTACGGAAAAATGCACGACTACTTTCGGCAGACGCTCGTCCTGTTGCCAGGCAGACAGACTTGAGTCGTCATCCATGCACTGCGGGCTTGCCTGATCCATCTTGCTCTCCGTCATCGAGCCGGCGGACGGAGGCACCCACAAAACAAAAGGCCCCTTCCGTTACCGGCGGGGCCTTTGGGTCTTGTTTTGCAGATTCAGACTGCTAACGCGCACATACTCCCAAATGCCTGCCGATCATGGCATGCATTGTTGGGTTTTTAATCGCGAAGGCGATGGAGGTGTGCGTCAACATGAGAATGAGTGTGCCGTTTTGCCGCATGTCTTGTCAATAAAAAATTGCAATGGATTCAAGCGACAACACGAGGCACGCAGGGTCGATGCGTCTTGCTTGACGCGACGCTGAGACGAATCTGCGCGGCGAGTGCGTTTCGCAATGCGTAACGCTTGCGACGGGTGGCGTCGCCGGTGTTGTCACCTTGACGCTCGGCCAGATAGCGCGCCGGCGGTGCGAGGACGAACCAGCCATTCCAGCGTGCGAGCGCTCCGCACTCGATCGACAGTCGATCGTAGTCGGCGGCCACGCGACGCTTTCTCAGGCAATAGCGCCAGTTCGCATAGATGTGTGCCTGCTTGGAAACGATGAAGGTGCCACCCGCATCGAGCGCCGCGGCGACACATTGCGCGAGGTAAATCACCAGCACTTTTGGCCGCAGTCCGTGCCACCGTTTGGTGAGCGCGCGAAACAGCTCACGGCCGTTGACCGAACTGTCCGGACCCTGCACGGAGCCGATGCAAAGACGTGGCCGCCGCACTTTCCCGCCGAGATAGGCGAGACTGAAGGTGCAGGAGACGATGCGCCGGTCCCGCGCATCGCGGATGCATAAGGTCCAGTCACCTTCCTTCTGAAACTGTTCGATCGACTCGAGCGACACATGCCAGCGCTCGGCGCCCACCTCGAAAGAGGCGATCGGCGCGGAGCCGACTGCGGCGATGCGCGCGGCGAGTTGCGGCACGCGCTGCTGTGTCAGCGCGTGATGATCGAGGCTCGCCATGAGTCGTTCGCGCGGACTGAAACGCGTATGCAGGAAGGGCCGATGCATCCGTTCGAGTGCGGTGGGATGACGTTGCACCAGATCGTGCAAAGGCGAAATCGCGCAGCGTTTGAGCCATACTTGCGTCGAGCGCCACGACATCAGCGAGCGCAGCCACAGACGCATGCGCCGCCAGCGATGAAACACACTGGAGCCGGGGTAGAGTGCATGAGCGGCTTGCTGAATGACCGCAAGCGACGCAGCGGCTCTCGCGAACCACGGCGAGCGGGCCTGAGCCCCTTCGTTGGAAACGGTCATCACGGCAGATCCTTTGGCTATTTCAACCGGGGGGATGCTAGCGGCGCGGATCGCGCGTCCATGTCGAATTGCTTATGTGTTTGTCGAGTTTTGTCGAGCGTGTCGCATGATGTGCGGCGCATCCGCTATGCTGTGCGTCGAGCGGACTCGTGTGACCGCTGCCGCCGCTATTGATATTGAAACAGTCAGCCCTGAGCGATTCGTCCCATGCCATTCCGGATCCTGCTTGTCGAAGACGATGACCGCCTGTCCGCGCTGGTTGCGGGTTATCTGCGTAAACACGAATACGAAGTCGAGACCGTGCTGCACGGCAACGACGCCGTGCCGGCCATTCTCAAGCGCCGCCCGGACCTTGTGATTCTCGATGTGAACCTGCCCGGCAAGGACGGTTTCCAGATTTGCCGCGAGGCGCGCGAGCAATTCGACGGCGTGATCATCATGGTGACCGCGCGCGACGAGCAGTTCGACGAAGTGCTGGGCCTCGAATTCGGCGCGGACGACTACGTGCATAAGCCAGTCGAGCCACGCGTGCTGCTGGCGCGTATCAAGGCGCAGCTGCGCCGCGTGACCGCGCGCGCCCCCGAGGCCAGCCAACCCGAGAGCTACACGTTCGGCAAGTTCGAGATCAGCCGGGCCAGCCGCACGGTCAAACTGCCGGACGGCAGCCTGCCCGATCTGACATCGGCCGAATTCGATTTGTTGTGGGCGCTGGTGAGTTGCGCGGGCGAGGTGGTGAGCCGCGACGAGTTGATGCGGCAACTGCGCGGTATCGAATTCGACGGCCTTGACCGAACGATCGACGGCGGGATTTCCAAGCTGCGCCGCAAGCTGCATGACGACGCCGGCACGCCGCAGCGCATCAAGACGGTGCGAGGCAAGGGCTATCAGTTCAGCAAGCTGGCATGGGATTGAAGACGTTGGCAGCGGTCCCAGTAGCGTTGCCGTTTGAAGTTCGGGTGAGTTGCAGTTGAGTTTCGATTGAGTAATACGTCGAAATAACGGCCGACAAAACTCCACAAACGCGGTAGCAAATCGACAGTCATGCGAGGCGTGGATGATTAGCATCGCAAGCTTGTGCAACGACAGGCTTAGTGATGTCCGCTCGCGTTTCCCCACTTTCCCGCCATGCTGTGTTGATGATTCACGGTTTGGGTGGCACGCGCCATGATTTCGGCGCGCTCGACCGCAAGTTCGAGCAGATCGGTTGCGAGGTGCATTTGCCGTCGCTGCCGGGCCACGGCTCGAACCCTGACGCGTTGAGCCGCGTGACGTTGAGCGACTACATGCAATTGCTGAGCCGCACGTACCGCGAACTGATGACGCGTTATGAGCGAGTCGACGTCGCGGGCATTTCGATGGGGGCGTTGCTTGCATTGATGTTGAGTGCGCGCGAGCGCATGACGACGGGGCGCCTGATTCTGCTATCGCCACCGTTATTCCTCGACGGCTGGGGCGGCTCACGCCTGCGTCCGTTGCGCTACCTGATGTATTGCGTGCCGGGACTGCGCCGCCTGATTCGCGTACCCGAGGGCGAACCGTTTGGCATCAAGAACGCGCGCATTCGCAACCTGATCCGCCGCCATTTGCAGAAGGGGAGCGGCGTCCACTACCCGTACGTCCCGTTGGCCGCGATCGAGCAGGTCGACTGGATGCGCTTCGCGGTAAAGCGGGCTTTAGGTCGCGTAACATGCGAGACCTTGGTCATGCATTCGGAAGAAGACGAGGTGACGAGCATCCGCTCCGCGGAATTCGTGTGCGAGCACCTGGGAACCCGCGCAGTGACTTTCGTGCGCTTGACCGACAGCTACCACATGATCACACTAGACAACGAGCGCGACACGGTAGCGGAGCGAACACTGGAATTTGTACAACGGGCGTAAGAGGCAAATCGGAGCGAGGCATAAAAAACACAGGCCAGACACAGCGAACCACTGGCGGCGGGAGAAACCAAGCCAAATACCAGCCGGTTTCAAGAAGAAGGCTTCGGCGCGCGAAGCGCCGCCGGAAGAATGACTGCCTTGTCACTAGCGCCGAATGTGCGAGAGCACAGATTCCAGATGCACCACTACCGCGACTGTGCGGGGGCCCCGCTTAAGAGCTGGCGGTGTGAGCCGCTTTCTTTGCTTATCTTTCTTTGCGGCGGCAAAGAAAGTAAGTGCCGCCCCGCACAGGGGCAACACTAATAGACCACAAACGCAAAACAGAGAAGCAAAGACACAAAAATGCCACCCCAAGCGGAGCAAAAAAAGCTACCCCCCTACCGCTATAGCAAATGGCGCTGGCACCGTTTCCGCCGCGCCTGGACGGACACCAGAGCAGACAGAATCCCGAGCTGGTCGAGACTATACCTCCGCGTCTACACGCGCTTATTGACGCTAGCACTGCTAGTACTAGCAGCATCAATAACAACCCTAAGCCTGACACTAAAAACCTCGCCATCGATCTGGCAAACACTAGCAACAGCAAAAGCGTCAATACCAATCGCATTGGTGACCCTACTGCTGCCGGCAATAACAGCCTACCGCTGGATGCGCCCAGTCTGGCTAGACCTGGTCATGGTGCGCGAACGCGCAATCGACTTCACAGGCGGCAGATTCAACACAAGAGCCCGCGAATCGCACAGCGTCATCATCGGCCCACTGGCCCGCATGTTAAACGCCTTAGCCGAGCGCATGGAACGCCTGATCGCCGCACAGCGGGAACTCACCAACGGCATCTCCCACGAGCTCCGCACACCCTTGGCCCGCGTGCGCTTCGCACTGGAAAACTTGCGAGAACCTGCTTCCGCAGCCGAATACAACAGCGCATTGGCGAGCATCGACCAGGACGTCACCGAACTCGATGAGCTCATCGACATGAGCCTGACTTACGCGCGCCTCGAATACAGCTCTCTTCAATCGAACCTCGAATCCACGTCGCTCGCGGCATGGTTCGACAGCCAGATCACCGACGCCACGCTGCTTTACGCGGACAAGCAACTCGTCCCGCAAGTCGACGTCGACACGTCGCTACGCGTAGTGATGGACAAGCGCCTCATGTCCTACGCGATGCGTAACTTGCTGCGCAATGCCAGCAAATACGCGCATTCGCGGATCATGGTCGGTCTGAGCGTCAAGCATGGCAACGTGGAAATCTATGTGGAAGACGACGGAGCAGGTGTGCCCTCCGACCAACGCGAGCGCATTTTCAACGCCTTCGTACGGCTCGATCGTCAGACTGGCGGCTACGGGTTGGGTCTCGCCATTACGCAACAGGTGCTGCGCGCGCACCACGGCCGCATTGCCGTCACTGATCCATTGACGCTGAGCGGCGCGCGCTTCGAAATGAGCTGGCCGGTGGGCACGATGGCGTGAAATACGTCGTGCCTGCGCAGCCTCAATAGGTATGTCCCAGCTGAAAGTAAAAGTTATGGCGGCCGCCCGGTGCGAACGCTACGCCGAGATATATCGGTCCGAATGAACTGGTCATCGCGGTGAAAACCGTCACGCTGCGCTTCAGCGGTCCGCTGCCGAACTCCGAATCGCGGGTCCAGACGTTGCCGGCTTCAAGGCTTACCCCAGCAAACAGGCCGCGAATCGGCGACGCGTTGAAGGTAGCGAGCTGATTCATGTACGTGACCTGGCCGTACACCATCGAATTGCCAGACAGCTGGTCGGCGGCGTAGGCCGACAGATGCTGGAAACCGCCCAGCGTGAAGCCGAACGGGTTCGTCAGATTGGTGCCGCCAAAGTCGTTACCCGCCTCGATGCTCGCATTGATGCTATGCCGTCCATAGCTCGCCGCGACAAGGCTCTTGCCATACACCTCGGTGAAACTGTCGCTGCCCGCGAACAACGAACGTTCTACGCGTAGTTCGCCGAAATAACCTTTGCGAGCAAACAGCGGATCGTCGAGCTGATCGATCACGAGACGCGCGCGCGCGCTAAGCTGCCGCCCGTAGATATCGGGGAACAGTAGCGGCGAGTTAAACGCATCCTCGAGCGGCAAGTTGTATTGCGGCGACGCGAAGCCATGCGCGTAGGCCACACCGATACGGAAGTCGCCGAGCCGCGCGAGTGGCAGGCCGAAATCGAGCCCGACGCGTTCGGTTTGCAAGCTGTATTGCGTGATCTTGACGTTGCCGGAGTCGTCGTAGAGGTTGGCGTAGCGGCGCTGAAACTCGAGATAGGGCGCGACGTAATAGCCGAAAGAACTCGACAGCGGCTGCCGCAGTTCCGCATGCAGGTTGATCAGATCGCTGCCGACAGTCCCGTCCACGCGCCCTTCGAGCCCTGACGGAGTGAGCCACGGCCGGCGATAACCGAGATGCAGCCGGAAGCCGCCTTCATCTGTCGAACTACTCGACAAACCCAGCCCGAACAACAGGAAGTTCGGTCCCCACTGTTTCTGCTGCGCGGCAATCACGAGCGTGTGCTCGTCGCCGTCGTCGACGAGCTGTTGGCTCACGCTGTCGAAGTCGCCCGCGGTGGACAGCGCCAGCAAGTCCTTGTTGAGCGCGGCCGGATCGTACACGTCGCCGGGTTTGACGTGCAACGCGGCGCGAATGCGTGCTTCGGGCACCACGCCTTGCGACGCGATCTCGATCTTGGTGATCTGCACCGGATGCGCGGCGGGCACCGCGTGCCGGGCGCGCCACGCGGCGTAGTCGGCGGGTGAGAGGGCCAGATGCTGAAGCTGCGGCATGGCCGCGCGCGTGGCGGCAGCGCCGGCCGCGATTGCCTGGCTCGCGTTGGCGAAATCGGTGAAGCTCAGCGAGCCGAGCGCCGGTTCGATCAGTACGTCGCCGGCTTGCAGCTGTTCACGTTGCCGTGCGACGTTCTGGTGTATCAGGATGCCGATCATCTGCTGCATCACGTCGGCGGGCGAGGCCAGCGCATCCAGCGGCCGCAGCGGCGAGCCGATATCGACCGCGATCACGACGTTCGCACCCATGTCGCGCGCCGTTTCGATGGGCAGATTGCTGACGATGCCGCCGTCGACCAGGGTGCGCCCGTCGATATCGGCCGGCGCGAACAGACCAGGCAACGCCATGCTGGCGCGAATCGCCTGCGGCAGCGAGCCGTGATCGAGCACCACCTTCTGCCCGGTGCGCAGATCGGTCGCGATCGCGCGATAGGGGATGGGCAGGCGGTCGAACGAAACGTTGCCCGGCACCGCGGACGTCCAGTCCTGCAGCAGCGCTTGCAAACGATTGCCCTGGATGAGCCCGACCGGCAAACGGAAGCCATTGGCGCCGTAACCCAGCGACAGGCTGTTCACATACAGCCGCTCGTCTTCGCGGCGCGATTGCGGCAGATCGGCGCGTTCGGTGACGTCGAATGCGATGTCCGCGAGGTTGATTCCCGTGAGGCGATTTTGCATGTCCTGCGCCGTCATACCGCTCGCGTACAGGCCGCCGACCACCGAGCCCATGCTGGTGGCGGCGATGCAATCGACCGGAATGCGGTTTTCCTCGAGCACCTTCAGGACGCCGAGGTGTGCATAGCCGCGAGCGCCTCCGCCTGACAATACGAGACCGACGGACGGGCGGCCGGCCGGGCCGGCATCGGCGCGGCACGCGGATTCGGCGGCGAGGGTGGGGCGTGCGAAGGCGGCAATCCCGCACGTCAGCAGTACCACGGTACAGTGCAAACGAAGAACGGTAGGCCGGCACCGCCGGTGTGCCGCTGTTTGTTGGTGTTGTTCGCTCGCCGACGCTCGACTCATCTGTTTTGACGCAGAAAGAAAACCGAGAGATTACATCGTTTTGCCCCGGCAAAAACAGGTGATTTTGTGCAAACGCGGGTTTACGGAAAAGCGTAGTCCTAACACCTTGAGCCAGGCATCGGCGCGAGGCTCAAGGTGACGTGTATCGGAGCCGGGCGTACGGCGCGAAGTCCCGGCACCAACAACGCACAAGCGACGCACAAGCGACGCACTAACGACGCATCAATGCGCGCACGGCCTTGGCCGCAGTCGGATGCCCCATATCCGACGCAACGAAATGAGCCACTTTGCGCTCGGCGAGGTTGATCGTGACGAAGTCGTTCGGCGCTTTCGTGTTGAGACCGTCGGACGCCGAGTGATACTCGATACGTAACTGCGCCGCGGTGACGATCACGCGCAGATAACCGAAGTTGGTGTCGTCGTAGTTTTCGAGCACGACCTGATCCGTGGTGGCCGACGCCGCCTGCATGATTTGCGGCGCGCGGATAGCTGGCGCACCCTGGGCGGCTAGCTTGACCAAACCATGTCCACCGTTGCCGCATACGAGGTAGGGGATCTGCGTGCCGTCCGCATTTCGTGTGCGCGTGAAGCGCTGATAATTATGCGCATGGCCGGAAAGAAACGCATGCGGCCACACGCCGTTGGCTTCGCAGACCTTGTCGATCTGCGCCAGCATATCGACGCTCGATCCGTGTCCGCCCGCGCTGTACGGCGGATGATGATCCGCGATCAGCAGCGCGCCGGTGAACTTCTCGGCTTTGACACGCTTGAGCGCGGCATCGAGAAAGTCGAGTTGAGTGCGTCCGATGGTTGGGTCTGAAATCACACCGGGATCTTCGAGCGTGTTGCTGTAAATCACCAGCACGCGCACGAACGGAGCATCGAATGTGAAGAACACGCCGGGCTGGATTTGCGCGGTGCGCGACAGTCCGCCGGCTTCGGGCGTCACGGCGAACGTCTCCGCACAAAAATTTCGCAGGTACGCGGTGAGACTCGTAGCGTGCGCTTCCGGTGAAACCATGCCGTCATGGTTGCCGGCGCAGGCGAGGATCGGCGCCGGATAGTCTCGATACGGTTCGTAAAACTGATCGTAATAGTACTTGCCCTCGCCAAAGCTATAGACGACGTCGCCGAGAAACAAGGCAAATTGGGGTATCTCGCTGGTATTGGCTTCGTTGAAGTCGGCGGTCAATTTGTCGGTCACTTCGTTTTGGGTCGTCGGGCCTTTCGTACTGCCGCAATCACCTAGCGCATGAAATACCAGTTGTCCGGCGGCTGTGATTCGGTCGATGGCGGTTGCGTTGTTACCCATGACTTGGGCCAGCGTGAGTTGGGGCTCCACGCCACCTCTCGGCGCGGGAAACGGCAACGGAAACAGTTTGTGCTCTGCATTGAGCTTGTCGATTTCCTTGTAGGCAGCATCGTCCGACGGATGGGGCACACGAAACACCGTTGGGTCCGCGGTCGGCTGAGGCTGGGCGAACACGGGCTGCTCCAGCAACCGTGGACGGAGCGCGGCCGCGGTGGCGGTACTGGCTGGCACGTTTGAACCACTAGCGGGCGCGGTGGCCCTTTTGCTGGATGCCGCGGCCTTGCCGGCCGATTTTCGTTTCCCTTCAGCTTTCGCCGTGCTTTCTTTCGCCTTGGCTTTGGATTTCGACTCGCGTTTTGCCGACATATGCGCCTCTTGAGGAAGAGTAAGCGGGGGTGATACGCAAGCGGCTTGTGCCGTTCCGTTCATCGAACCCTACGACATGCGTATTTCGGAAAAGTGTCGCGGCGGTGTCGAACATGGTTCGCTGCCGGGCTCGCCGCTGCTTGCGGCACGGGCGGAGTTCGACCCGCAACAATTTATGTCGGACTATGTCGCGACCCAGTTAAATCGCCCGGAAAGCCTTGCCCAGCAGGCCTCTGTCGTGGTGAAACAGGGTGACATATCTTCATTGCTGATTAAAACCACGCGTCCTTCTATAGTCCGTTCGTCGCCACGCCGCAGTGCGCAGAAGTGGCCCGAAATCAAGAAGGACATACCGTGAAAAACTGTTCGTTCGCCGCCCCAACCACCGACGCTTTCTCTGCCTCCGTGACACCCATCGCATCCGTACGCGGCACGCTGCGCAAGCTCGTGCTCAGCGCAACCGTCGCCGTGCTCGCGCTCGGCAGCGCGTCGGCTTTCGCCTGGTCGCAGCACGGTACCGCGTACACCTCGCGCGGTACCTACAACGGCGCGCGTTACGGCTCGTGTGGCGGTGGCAGTTGTTCGCATGCGGGCGGCGTGGCCGGTCCCTACGGCGGCCTGGCGACCAACACCGGCACGGTGACCCGCAACGCACCGGGCCAGTTCTCGAATTCAGGCACCGCGACGGGACGCTACGGCAACCAGGTCCAGCACAACGGCGATACCAACTGTGCAGGCGGCACGTGTTCGCACACCGGCAACCTTACCGGACCGGACGGCAAAACAGCCACCACGTCGGGCGATGTGACCAAAACTGCGCCTGGCCAGTATTCGTCGTCCGGATCGATCACGGGCTCGAACGGCAATACGGTCAACCATTCAGCATCGACCAGTTGCGCGGGTGCTTCGTGCTCGCGTTCCGGTACGGTGACGGGGTCTGATGGTGGGACCGTCAATCATTCCGGCACGGCAACGCGTGTCGCACCGGGCGTCGTTACGACGTCGACGAGCGCGACAGGTACGTACGGCAACACGGTGACGACAAGCGGGACCGTCACGACCACCGGCGTCGTCACGACGGGCAGCACGACGGTCGTCGTCGCGCCAAAGCCAGTTGTTGTCGTGCCGCCTCCGGTTGTGTATGTGCCGCCGCCTCCGGTTGTCTACGTTCCGCCGCCCCCGCCGCCTGCTGTGTATGTTGCACCGCGCGTTGTCTATGTGACGCCTGCGCCGCGCCCTGCAGTGTGGGTGCCGGGACACTGGGTGGGGAATGTCTGGGTGCCGGCGCACTGGTCATGAGTAAAAACGTGCGGGCGAGAACGAGCGAGGCGGCCGGGCAAGCCGGTCCGGCCTGGATGAGCGAGCAGGGAAGTGCGAAGGCGGTCCGGTCACGTTTCAACGCGGTACGCACACGGACGTTATGCAAGGTAAGCGCGTTGGCAACGATGATCGTTGCTGCAGGCGTGGCGATTGCGGTGGGTGAGGGCATCACGAATATTGAAACGCACGCCGTGCACCGAGCGATTGAACCCGCACAGGACTGTTCGGCAAAATACGCGGCGTTGCTCGACCTCGCCGAATTGGCGAGACGTGATGGCAAATCGTCCGAGGTCGTGGTGCGCGGGTTGAGCGACCGCGGCGGCGCAATGAGCGGATGTTTGCGGGCGGCCGGGAACGCCGGGGCGAGATAGACGGGCGAATGGCCGGAGCGGCCATTCGCACCTGTCAAAGACGGTCTTCCGAAGAAGCAATGCCTTGACCAATCGCCAGTCGCTATCGCCCCTGCTGCTGCAGATACTGCCTGACGTCGCTCATGGTCACACTTCCTTTATGACTTGTATCGATCTGGTCGAAGTGCTTGGCGACATAGCCGAGTCCCTCGGTCTGGGCTTGAGCTTTCGTGACCGCCGCGCCATTGCTAAGGGCCGTGTTCGCTCCCAGCCGCGCTTCGAGCCGCTGTTGAGCTTCCTGCTGCAGTGCCGTGCCGGTCGACGGCGCGATGGGGGCGGCACGGTTTTGAGGAAAGAACGGACCGTCGACGCCCTTGGCCCCGCTTGGCGGCGTCGCGGGCGCCACCGCTTGCGGCGGTAACGCATGCGCGCTGCCAATAAAGCAGCCGAGGGCGATCAACGGGGAAACACGCCGCAACATATCGAAAAGAGACATGATGACTCGCATTGATTGAGTGAATAGAGTATCGCGAACGAGGCACATCGCGTCAGTTCAGTCAGGGTGCCGTGGCTTGCGCCGTGGCAGTGGCGGTTGGCTGACTGGCGGGGCTTTCGTCACGCCACGGCGCGGGCAGCGTCCAGAGCGCGAGTGCATCCGGAAGCGGCGTTCCCCGATAAAAGCGCACCAGATCCCGTTTCATCAGCGGGCGGGCAACGTCATCCAGGTAGATCATATGGCCGCCCTGGAAGAAGTTGACCTGCAAGTCCGGATTCAGACCGGGTACCGTTTGCAGCCGCGCCAGTTGCTTCTCGGTATTGAAGAACGGTGTGGCCAGATCATGAAAGCCGTTTTCCGAGAGCACCTTGAGTTGCGGGTTGAGCGTCAGCGCGCCTAGCAGATCCGGGATCGTGTCAGGCAGAGGCTGTCCGTCGTGCGAGAAATCCCAGACATTGATGATGTTGTCGTTCAGCGGCAAATAGGTCGCGTTCGGCGCCGTGTATCCCAGGTAGTCAGGCATCTGCGTCGCCAGCGCCGTGGTGAACGGCTGGGAGATCAGGATGTCGGATGGGTCCCCGTCGTTTTGCAGACGCGGATCCGAGTTCGGCAATGACACGCGTCCGTCGTACCGGCCGATCGTCGTGCCGGGCAGGAGGCTCGTCGAGAACGGGTTGGCGCCGAAGTAGCCTTGCAGCGCCTGCACGGTCAAACTGGATGGCAAGGTCCACGCCTGAAGCGTTTTGGCGTTGGGAAACACCGGTGTACCCAGCGCATCCGGTATGCCTAGCTGACTGAGCACCCACGATTGCGAATACCGCCTGAACCGGTTGTATTCGGCCGTGACGAACAGGCCCGCCTGGTACGCGTAAAGGTCCTGATTGAGCGGAGTGGGCGATACCTGGTTGAAATAAGCCGCAACCATGGCGTAGCCGGGGAAATAGCCGGCCAACGTATCCGTATCCAATGCCAGCGCGCTCGTCGAGTTCGTAATGGCGACGGCCTCGATCGCGTCTGCGAAATAGTTCAGGATTGAAGACTGAAGGACGATGCCGGTCAGATGCACGCCCGCCGATTCAAGCGCCAATGCGAGCATATCGGTGCGAGGCGTGCCGTACGATTCGCCGTACAGATAGATCGGCGAACTGCTGCGATTGTTGACCGTCAGATAGCGCTGGATGAAGTCGCGCATGATGTTGACGTCCGCGTCGGTCGTCCAGTACTTCTGGTTCGTATTCGGCAGAATCGCCTCGGAAAGACCTGTTCCGGGCGGGTCGATGAAGACCATGTCCGTGGTGTCGATCATGCTGTCCTTATTGTCGACGAGCGGATAATTCGGCCAGTTCCCGAACACAGGGTCAGGCGTGGCGACCCGCGTCGGCGCGAACGATCCGAGCCGCAGCCAGATCGACGAGGAACCGGGGCCGCCGTTGTAGACGAATGTGACAGGCCGCGGTGAGCCGTTCGTGCTCGGCGCGGTGTACGCCACATAGGACATTGTGGCTTCGGGGTTGCCACTCGAATCGGCGGCCGTCAAATGGCCTGTTGTCGTGGTGTAGTTGATCGGCGTTCTACCTAACGTCCACTGGTAGTGCATGACCGCCGCTTTTTCCGAGGCCTGAGCCGGTGCGAGGCCATCGGTGGCATTGCCCGAATAGGCGACCGGGTCGATATAGGTTTGATTGCCTGTTGGCGCTTGCGACTGCGCGGCCTGTTGCGCGGTGAGTTGTTGATTCGCTGCTGTCTGCTGCATGCTCACAGCCGTGCCGGAGGGCGAACTGCCATCCCCTCCGCCGCAACCTCCAAGCAGCATGATCGCGACCGCTAAAGTTCCCAGTCCCGGCAGCCTGCCCTGGCGATGTTGGCGATGAAGGCTATGGCCGGTAAGACGCTCGTCTCGTTTCATCTCTATCCTTGGTGGTGGGTTCAGATACCATTTCACAAAGGCCGCTCTCGCCGATGAAGATATATCGGAGTTCGAAATATTGATGATGCATTGTCGGCATGCAGCGGTTGAGACCAACTTACTTCAAAGCGCATAGATTCAGATCTCTATGCAAAATGCGTAGAATAACTAAATATCCGGTCTGGATATTCCGGTTCTTTTCGGGATATTTTTCCGCAAGCGGTTATTCCTATATTGGCGGCAGATGAAAAATAGGTGACGCCACCAGAGTTTGTCAAGGATGCAACGGATTTCCGTAATTGTGACTTCGGAAAACGCTGTATCCGTGCGGATGTCAACCCGTTCGGGAATAAGGCCCGTGTGAGTTAATCGATTATTTATTACGAAATAAAATGTTTTTGTTTGTTAATCGTAATAATTGGGCGCACCAACGAACGCATGTTTCCCGCTCGTGCTTGAAGCCGTGAGGTGCCAGCAGGCGTTTATTCGGTTTCAGCGAGCTCCAGCGGAAAGCGGATTTCGAACGTGGTCCCTACGCCTTCGCGTGACGCAAAATCGATCTGACCGCTCAACACGCGGCAAAGCTCCTTGACGATCGCGAGGCCGAGGCCGGTACCGGGAATATCTTCGCCCGCGGCGCGTTCGAATTCGTCGAATACCCGGTCCGTATCCGAAGGCGCAATGCCCACGCCGGTATCCGACACGCGAATCGACCAGTGCTTCGCACCCGCCGCTGCGAACGCAAGTTCGATCTCGCCGGACTTCGTGTACTTCGTTGCGTTGGAGAGGAGATTGACTGCAATCTGCTTGAGCTTGAGACGATTGGACGTGACAGTGGACAGCGCCGGATCGAACGTGGCGCGCAACTTCAGTCCTTTGGCTTCGATTGCCGGACGCGAGGAGGCGACGAGTTCATCGTAAAGTGCATGCACATCAACGGGCTCGCGCGTGAGCTGCGTACTCTCACCGAGCACGACGGAGTACTCGACCATCTGGTCGACGAGTTGTTTCATATCCGAGGCCTGCCGGTTGGCCAGCGTCAACGCCATATCGGCCTTTGAAGGCGCCCGTTCGATCAATTGCAGCGCAATGGAAAACGCGTTCAGAAAATTGCGCAGATCGTGGACCACGCTGCGGGTGATCTGCATGCGTGACTCGTAAAGATCGCCGACCAGCCGCTGCTTGAGTGTCAGTTCATGATTGGCGCGCTCGAGCCTGCCGGTGTACTCGTCGATCTTGCGGTCCCGTTCGCTGACAACTTCACGGATCGACGTGACCGTTACCATGCTGAATGTTTCGGCGACGAGGCGCCGCGCCCGGTTTTCATGGCGGCGCGTGAACGTGCTGTCCTGGCCTGCGAATTCTTCTAGCGCGTCGCTGAGCACCCGATGAAACAGATCGAGTTCGCGCACGAGTTCCTCGATCCGGTAGCCTTGACGCCAGCGGATCATGCCGTGTTTTCTGGCATTGCGTTCGATCGCCGGCTCGACGCGTTCGAGATCTTCGACGTCGAGCGCGCGGCATAGTCCTTCGAGAATTTCCGGCAGGTGATCGGCGAGCTGCTGATAGGTGAGCTTGTCCGCTTCGACGAGGTCGGTGTCGCCGAATACGGCTTTCATCCATTGCTCGGTCAGGCGGGTCCGTTGCTCGCGAACGAAATCGGCAAATTTGCGCAGCGGGCTAGGGCGTGTTTCGGTCATATTGGGTGCGTCGGGATGAAGGTTCTACCCCATTATCACCGCCATTTGCTGATGGTGGAACACCTCTTGCGTAACCAGGGCGAGACGGTCATGACGTTTGAGCCGGCGTCGCATCGACGACACTGTTATTTTGGCGCCACGCCAACTTATTTTTGACGCGCTATTTATATCAGGCGTCATATCATCGCACTCTTTATTTTTGGCGGCGCTTGCAAGACGCGCCTGCGTAACTCTATTGAAAACCATACTGTAGTCGGCATGCGCCATTGGCAAGTCATTGGAATACGCTGCACGCAATAATCAGCAAACAATATTGGACGTTCTCGCCATTCGCGCGCTACCGGCGCGCGAATGCGGTGCCTGTCCGTCCGTAGGTCCTGTTGGCGGTCAACGCGCTCGCCAGTGGGTATCGAACACACACAACTGATTACACCCTCACCGCTAAATCACGGAGCCAACAGGTATGAAAAAATCTTTACTCGCGGTCGCGCTTTCCGGCGCCTTTGCTATTTCGGCGCATGCGCAAAGCAGCGTGACGCTTTATGGTCTTATCGATGCGGGATTGATCTACAC
This sequence comes from Paraburkholderia domus, assembly GCF_905220705.1. GTDB lineage: Bacteria > Pseudomonadota > Gammaproteobacteria > Burkholderiales > Burkholderiaceae > Paraburkholderia > Paraburkholderia domus. The sequence goes on along the minus strand of NZ_CAJNAT010000008.1, from coordinate 166,012 downwards.
GAACAATCAGGGCGGCCATAGCAACTGGCAGGAAGTGACCAGTTCGACGCAAAACACGGTCTTCGGTCTCAAGGGTTCGGAGGATCTCGGTGGCGGCTTGCATGCGGTCTTCAAGCTGGAGCAGGGGTTCCTGCTGAATAACGGCGCTCAGGCTTTCTCCGGCGACGGTTTTGGTTCTCAGGCGTGGGTCGGTTTGCAAAGCGATCCATACGGCACCTTGACGTTCGGCCGCCAGTTTGACGTGATGAACGACCTGGTCGGTCCGCTCACGGCAGGGTCCAACACGTGGGGCGGCAACATGGCCGCGCATCCGTTCGAAAACGACAACCTTGCTGCGGACTCAGTCGTTGTCAACAACACGGTCAAGTACGCGAGCCCGACCTACCACGGCGTCACTTTCGAAACCATGTATGCCTTCAGCAACAAGGCAGGCAGCTTTGCGAACAACCGCTCATACGGCTTCGGCGTTTCGTACACACAAGGGCCTGTCAATCTTGCCGCCGGATACCTGCAATTCAACAACGCGGGTAACGCGGGCGGTGCCGTTACCACGGGCGATACCAGCGCGAACTTCCTCGCGCAGCGCCAGCGTATCTGGTCGCTTGGCGGTAACTACACGTTCGGACCGGCTACCGTTGGCCTGGTCTGGAGCCATACGCAGCTGGACAATGCGTCGGGCGTCTTCTCTTTCGGAACCGGCACGTACCTCGGTGCAAACGACTCTTCCGCCGGAACCCTGAGTGGCTCGTTGCGTCTCGACAACTACGAAGCGAACGTCAAGTATGCGCTTACCCCTGCGTTGAGCGTATCGGGCGCGTATACCTACACGCATGGTGCGTACAACGGCTCGTCGCCGGGATGGAATACGGCGATGCTTCAGACCGATTATTCGATCAGCAAGCGCACCGACTTCTATCTTGAAGGCGTCTATCAGAACGTACACGGTGCGCCTGCGGACTCCGTGCTCGCGCACGCCATGATCAACACGCTTTCGCCGTCGTCGTCGAACTCGCAAGTGGCGGTTACCGTGGGGATGCGTCACGCATTCTGACCTGTCTCGCGTTACGATCCGCAATGACGTATGCCTGCACCTTGTCAGGCATACGTCGCGGCGCGTAGGCTTGCGGCTGACGGCCGGCGTATCCGCTTAAGCACCCGCCTTCAGGAAATCGACAAAGACGCGCAACGGTGCCGGCAAGTGACGACGGCCCGGATAGTAAAGAAACGGCCCCGAAAAACGCTGCCACCACGGCTCCAGGATCGGCTCCAACGCACCGCTATCGAGATGCTGGCGCAGCATGTCCTCGAACAGGTGAATCACCCCCACTCCCGCGACAGCGGTACTGACTGCAAGGTCGATTGCCGCGCCGGGTCTGACAAGGAGCGGTCCCGACGGATTCAACTGCACTACCTCGCCATCACGCTCGAAATACCAGGTCGGCGTGGTGCCGCCGGCAAATTGGCCACGTAAGCACGCATGAGAGAGCAGGTCGCGCGGATGCTCGGGTCTGCCATGCGTGTCGAGATAGTCCGGCGCCGCGGCCGTTGCGAAACGCTGCACGCGTGGCCCGATTGGAAGCGCGATCATGTCCTGCTCGAGCCGCTCGTCATAGCGAATGCCTGCATCGCAACCGATCGACAGCACATCGACAAAGCCATCCTCCACCACGACCTCCACACGTATGTCGGGATAGGCTTTCAGGAACTGGGGGATGATGGTCGGCAATACGATGCGTGCGGCGCTTGACGGGACGTTGAGTTTGAGCGTGCCGGTCGGCTTGTCCCTGAACCGGTTCAGGACGTCCAGCGCGGCTTCCATCTCGCTGAACAATGGCGTCAGTTTTTCGATCAGACGTAGTCCAGCTTCGGTCGGGGCCACGCTGCGCGTGGTTCGATTGAGCAGGCGCATACCGAGCTTCGACTCGAGACGGCGCACAGCAATGCTCAGGCTGGAGGCGGAGACACCGCTGACGCGCGCGGCGTCGCGAAAGCCGCCAGCGCGCGCGACAGAAACGAATGCGGCGAGATCGTTGAATTCCATGGCCGTTGTTCAAAATGTTTAACAACCCGTGCAATTTAGGCTGGATTATCGAACAACGCAATCCCCGCCATACTCCGCTCAACACCTCACATCAAGGAGCGCGCTATGTCGAACTTCACCCCCGTGAACACATTTCCGCTGGCTGGCCACGCCGTGCAACGCATGGGCTATGGCGCCATGCAACTGGCCGGACCCGGCGTATTCGGACCGCCGAAAGACCGTGACGCAGCGATCGCCGTACTGCGCGAAGCGGTGGCGTCGGGTGTCAATCACATCGATACGAGCGACTTCTACGGTCCTCACATCACCAACCAGCTGATTCGCGAAGCGCTGCATTCTTATCCGGATGACCTCGTGATCGTCACCAAGGTGGGGGCGGTCCGTGGCAACGATGGATCGTGGCTGCCGGCGCTCGAGCCGGAAGATATCGAGCGCGGCGTTCACGACAACCTTCGCAATCTTGGTGTCGACGTGATCGACGTCGTCAATATGCGAATCATGGGCAGCGTGCATGCGCCTGCTGAAGGATCGCTTGAAAAGCAGGTCGCGGCGCTTGCCGAACTTCAACAGCGGGGGCTCGTTCGCCATATCGGGTTGAGCAACGTGACCGCGACCCAGGTCGCCGAGGCACAGGGCATCGCGGAGATCGTCTGCGTGCAGAATCATTACAACCTGGTTCACCGGGAAGACGATGCACTGGTCGATGAACTGGCGAGCCAGGGGATCGCCTATGTCCCATTCTTCCCGCTTGGCGGATTCACGCCGATCCAATCGTCAGCGATGTCCACGATCGCGCAAACGATCGGCGCGACGCCCATGCAGGTGGCGCTCGCCTGGCTCCTGTATCGCGCGCCTAACATTTTGCTGATCCCGGGCACTTCGTCGCTCGGGCATCTGCGTGAAAACATGCAGGCAGCACGCTTGAGCTTGACCGACGAGGTGCGCGCTGAACTGGATGCGATCGGCAGAGGGAATGCGCAAGGCTGATGGCCCCTGTTGGATTGCGAACAGCACGCGCATCGGATCGGTGCTATCGATGTCGTTGCGCGGATGGGCCAGCCCGGAAGCGCAGCGCATCGATCAGCACAGCCAAAGCCCGCGAAGATTGACGACGGCTCGGGTGATAAAGATGGTAGCCCGGAAAGGTCGGGCACCAGTCCTTGAGAACCTGCTTGAGTTGTCCAGCGGCGATATGCGGTCGTGCCAGGTCCTCCGGGACATAGGCAAGACCGCATCCGGCCAGCGCGGCATTGAGCATCTGGTTCGTTCCGTTGAACACAAGTTGGCCTTCCACACGAACGTTCAGTTCATGACCGGACTTTTCGAACTCCCAGGCATATAAGCCGCCGTGAGTCGGTAGACGAAGATTGATGCAGTTGTGATCGGTCAGGTCCTGAGGCGCTTTGGGGCGCGAACGTTTCGCGAAGTAGGCGGGCGCGCCGACGACTGCCATGCGCATGTCAGGCGCAATACGTACCGCGATCATGTCTTTCGCCACCTGATCGCCGAGACGTATGCCAACGTCGTATTGCTGCGCGACGATATCGGTCAAGCCAAAGTCGATAACGACCTCGACCTTGATGTCCGGATACTCGGACAAAAGTTGCGTCAGCTTCGGTTGAAGTATCGAGCTCGCCGCGTGTTCGTCCGTGGTGATGCGGATGGTGCCGGCGGGCTTATCCCGAAGCTCGCTCAACGCCGCGAGCTCTTCGTCGATCTCATCGAACCTTGGTCCCACGGTGGCCAGCAGCCGCTCGCCGGCTGGGGTGGGCGCGACGCTTCGCGTGGTCCGGGTCAGCAGACGGATACCCAGCCTCGATTCGAGCCCACGAATGGTGTGGCTTAGCGCCGATTGCGACACCCCCAGCTTCGCCGCAGCTTTGGTAAAGCTGCGTTCGCGTGCGACCGCGAGGAATGCAAGGAGATCGTTAAGGTTTTCGCGTGCCATTCATGAATCTCGCTCATAGGTGTTTGCCGATTCTACCGTCTAGTCACCGGCCTCCGCAGCCAGTAAATTTAGCGTCCTGGGCGATCGAGCCGGCATGGGTTGATGGCGTCCTTGTGCGGCAGATCGCAACCTGGATCTGACCCGGAGATGACTTCATGGCTAATGAACCCACCGCTGCACGCAAGGCATTCGGCGATTTTCGGCCAACACGGCGCTGCCGATCGCACGGCGCGTTTTCGAAAGCCGTGACGCTTGATCGGCCGGTTCGAGTCTTTCAGCAATTTCACTCTCAGGCGCGGCCTGAACGGAGTACACGTAATGGACTATCGGTATCTGGGCCGCAGTGCCCTGAAGGTTTCGCCCCTGTGTCTCGGCGCGATGATGTTCGGTGGCGAGACTGACGAGGCTAGCTCGAAGCGGATCATCGACAAAGCATTCGACCAGGGTGTCAATTTCATCGACACGGCCGACGTCTATCATGCCGGTCGTTCGGAAGAAATCGTTGGGCGGGCCATCGCAGAGCGTCGCGACAACTGGGTGGTGGCCACCAAGTTCGGTTATCCGACTGCGCAGGGGCCGAACGAACAAGGCCAGTCGCGCAAGTGGATCATCCAGTCTGTCGAAGCGAGCCTGAAGCGGCTCGGCACCGACTACATCGACATCCTCTATTTTCACCGGGCGCTGGCCGATGCGCCGCTGGAAGAGGGCGTGCGCGCCATCGGCGATCTGATCCGTCAGGGCAAGATCCGCTACTTCGGCGTGTCCAACTTCCGGGGCTGGCGCATTGCCGAAATCGCGCGTCTTGCCGACCAGCTCGGAATCGACCGGCCGGTCGCCAGCGAGCCGCTTTACAACATCGTCGACCGCACGGCAGAAGTCGAGCAACTGCCGGCGGCGGAACACTACGGTTTGGGTGTCGTCCCGTATAGCCCGCTCGCACGCGGGGTGCTCAGCGGAAAATATGCAGTCGACGCTACGCCGCCGGCCGATTCGCGTGCGGGCCGCGGCGATAAGCGAATCCAGCAAACCGAGTGGCGGCCGGAGTCGCTCAGAATCGCCCAGACGATCGCCGAGCATGCAGCACAGCGCGGCACAACTTCGATTGCGCTCGCTCTCGCGTGGGTTCTCAAGAACCGGCTCGTCAGCAGCACCATTGCCGGACCGCGGACCGAAGCGCAGTGGGACAGTTATGTCGACGCGTTGACATTGCAACTCGGACCGGAGGACGAGAAACTGGTCGATAGCCTCGTTGCGCCTGGCCATGCTTCCACACCGGGCTATACCGATCCTGGATACCCGGTTGAAGGGCGGCGCGTTGCCGGGTCGACTCAGGTCTCGCGATAGAATCGGGCGATACCACGCTGAACTGACGCAGGAAACCGGCAAGTGAGAGCCGATTGAAAACAGTGCGCAAAGCACGTCGGCCGCGTGTGGCGTCATGACGTTGCGTTGACGTCGACCTAGACCTCGGAACTTTTACGCGTTTTCACATCGCCGCCGAGTCGGCGATGCACTCTCGCAGCCATTGATGTGCCGGGTCGCGATGAGAGCGCTCATGCCAGAGCATCGCCATTTCATAACCCGGTACCTCAACCGGCGCCTCGACGATCCTGAGCGCGCTGTTGTTGCGCACCAAGCGCGCTGGCGACATCGCCACGAGGTCGGTGTTCGCGAGGACAGACATCATGAACAGGAAGTGCGGGACCGACAGCACGACCCTGCGCGTGAGACCCACCTCAGCCAGCGCGTCATCCGTGACGCCGCTGAACCCGCCACCATCCGGCGAGACGATCACGTGCTCCAGTTTGCAGAACTGCGCAAGCGTTGGCCGTCGCTTCAGGCGCGGGTGATTCGCGCGGCCCACCAGTACATATCGCTCCTTGAAAAGCACCCGCCGGCGCAATCCGGGCGGCGCACCTTCGCTGGTATGGAATGCCAGATCGATGTCCCCCTGTTCCGCTTGCTTCGCGATGCGTGGTGGGGCAGCTTCCACGATCGCGAGCCGGGTGCCGGGCGCCGCCGCGCGCAAACCGGCCAGCATGGGCAGCAGGATTGTCGATTCGGCGTAGTCGGTCGCAGCAACGCGCCACGTATGCGTCGCTTCGGCTGGATTAAACGGGCTGGCCGGCGACACGGCGTGCTCAAGTGCGTCGAGCGCCTGGCGCAAAGGCTCGCGCAATTCCTCAGCCCTTGCCGTGGGGCGCATGCCTCGTGGCCCCGGCAGCAAAAGCGGATCGCCAAAGACGTCCCGAAGCTTGGCAAGATGCACGCTTACTGAAGGTTGAGAGAAGTTCAAGCGTTCCGCCGCGCGGGTCACGTTGTGCTCCGAGAGCAGGACATCAAGTGTCACCAGCAGGTTGAGGTCCAGTCTTCTGAGATTATTCATTGCAATACCTGACATGTTGGCAATTCATTTCCAATATACCGGATGGAGACCTATCGTGTTCTTTTCTTGCAATGGAGGTCAGGTCATGAAAGTTCTTCTCGTCTACGCGCACCCGGAACCCCGGTCATTGAACGGGTCGCTTAAGAATTTTTCGATCAAGCGTCTCGAGGATGCCGGGCACGTCGTCCAGGTATCCGATCTGTATGCGATGAACTGGAAGGCATCGCTCGATGCAAACGACAGCCTGGATAGGCAAACCGGCGCGCGCTTCGATCCTTCTCTCGACTCAAAGCGTGCTTTCAAGGACGGCCGGCAAAGTCCGGACATCGCACTCGAACAGGAGAAGCTGAGGTGGGCGGATGCGGTGATTCTGCAGTTTCCGCTGTGGTGGTTTTCGATGCCGGCGATCCTGAAAGGGTGGGTGGAGCGCGTCTATGCATATGGCTTCGCGTATGGCGTAGGCGAGCACTCCGACGCGCGCTGGGGGGACCGTTACGGGGAAGGCAACATGGCGGGCAAGCGGGCGATGCTGATCGTGACAACCGGGGGATGGGAGTCTCATTACAGCCCGAGGGGTATCAACGGGCCGATCGACGAGGTGTTGTTCCCTATTCAGCACGGGGTTCTGTATTACCCTGGCTTCGACGTGTTGCCACCGTTTGTGGTCCATCGGACAAGCCGGGTCGACGAAGCCCGGTTCTCTGAGGTTTGCGACGCGCTTGGACAACGTCTCGATGACCTGTGGAAGACTGCGCCGATACCGTTTCGCCCGCAGAACGCCGGGGCGTACGACATCCCGGAACTTACGTTGCGACCTGATGTTGCGCCGGACCGGATCGGCTTTTCAGCACACATTGAATAAACGCATGGCCGTTCCTGCATTCACCTGCGGGGCGCAACCGTTGAATAGATGTCTGGCTTGGGCCGGTCCGGCTCCCCCTCGGAGCGGCGCCAAGCTGACGAGACCGTATGCTTCGCTGAAATTTGGTTGTAAGTCGCCATTGCTAGAGTCGTCCTCAGAATTTTGCCGCCAGATGCCGGACAGTGTTCTTCGGACACATAGAAAGGGAGAGCGACAAACCATGAAAACGAATCGCGTGTTCTGGCTCATTCTGACGCTGCTTTTCACGAACCCGGTCTGGGCGTTTCAGTCCAGGGTCGTCACCATTCCCAGCGCCGCCATGCATAAGTCGCTCGAGGCGACTGTGGTGCTGCCCGACCAATACGCGCACGGCAAAGCGGCCGATCGCTTCCCCGTTGTCTACTTGCTGCACGGCTCAGGCGGTGACTACACCGATTGGACCGCGAATTCGCACATCGGCAAACTGGCCGACCGCTATCACGTGATCCTCGTCATGCCGGATGGCGGTCACGAGAGCTGGTATATCGACAGCCCTGTCGATCCGCGCAGCCGTTACGAAACCTATGTGGGGACGGAAGTCGTCGGCTATATCGATACGCATTTCCGGACGATTGCAACGAAGCAGGGACGTGCGATTACGGGATTGAGCATGGGCGGGTTCGGGGCGTTGCATATCGCGCTGGACCGGCCGGACGAATTCGGTGCTGCCGGAAGTATTAGCGGCGCGGTCGATCCGCGCGGCTGCGAGGATGAGCCCGGGATCGATCAGGTGTTTGGGGATCCGACTCGTCACGCCGATTTCTGGAACAACGAGGCGATCGTTGAGCACGCGCGTAGTTTTGGAAATGCGCATATTGCGCTGACGATCGATTGCGGGGTGAACGACTCGCTCGTTCAATCCAATCGGATGCTTCATGCACGGCTTGTCGAGCTTGGCGTGCCGCATGATTATGCGGAGCGGCCCGGCGGGCATACGTGGAAGTATTGGGACAATGCCGTGCAGTATCAGGTGCTCTTCTTTGCCGGTTCGTTCAAGCGGAGTGGGGGAGCGGCACAGACGTGAGACGTGAATGGGTTGATTCGCCCGTGGCGGATTGACGGGGCATCACGAGACGGCGGAATGTGCGCCTAGAAACTGGCAGACAGTGTGATGCAGCGCCTTTACACCGGGACTCGATTCGAGCGCGCGCCAGCACCCATGTACGAGCCCGGTTCCAATCCACAACCGGGCCTGTCCACCGGCTGCATTGACGCGTTCGACAAATACCCTCGCATCGTCCCGTAACGGATCGTGTTCAACACCTATGGCCAGCGTCGGCGGGAGTCTGTCGAAGCGCGCCGCATCGAGCGGTACCGTCCACGCTGGATAGGGTGCGCGTTCGCCCCAATACAGATCGCGAAACGCGTGGACATCGGCAAGCGTCAGCATCGGCGCGTGCGCTTCGGTTTCGCGCGCAGGCATTTGTGGCTCGGTGCCGAGCATCGGATAGACCAGCGCAAGTCCGCGTACGCCCTGAACACCGCCATCGCGCAAGCGCATAGCGATGCTGGCAGCGAGATTGGCGCCGGCGCTATCGCCCGCCAATTGCAGCGCACTTTTCGCTAGTGAATCAAACGGTAATCGGTCGTCCAATGCCGCGAGCGTGACCTCCAGACAATCGTCATGGGCGGCTGGAGCGCGGTGTTCAGGCGCAAGCCGGTAATCGACGGCAATCACATCGAGGCCGGTATCCGCGGCAATACGTGCCGTCACGATCTGATGACTTTCTAGTGACCCGAGCACGAAGCCGCCGCCGTGAAAATACAAGACGGTGCCGCCGTGTGTCCCGCTCGCCTTGCTACGATTCCGATAAAGCCGCAGCCTGATCGGATGCCCGGCGCTCGCCTGGAACATAGCGTCTTCGGCTGTCACGCCTGCAGGTAAGGGCGGCGTGAGTGCAGCTGCATAGCGATCGTAAATCGCGCGCTGCTCGCTCGGCGGCAATGACGTCGAATGCCCGGAATAGATGGCGGCCGTCCGTTCGATGAACGCAGCGATCTCAGGCTCAAGCATGCTCGCTTCCCTCATTTTCCTTGCGCGGCGTCCTGACAGGCAATCCGATCACGCGGCCAGCAAACCTGGCCGCCGGCAATCCAGTCTGCGCTTCTGCCAACGCCCTGACGTGCGCCTCGACATCTGGGTCGAAGGCAACAGCGCGCGGGCCACTGGTATCGACATGCAGCAGCATCTGTTCGCCTGCAGCCACCGGTTCGACGCCGTTATCGGCAAACATCTCGAGGTAAAGATGCAACCGTTTCGCGTCATGCCCAAGCACGCGCATATCGATGCGAACCTGCGCGCCTTCCTTGATTTCATGCAGGTAGTTGATATGCGCTTCGAGCGTATAAATCGAGCGGCGACGTTCTTTGCGCACTGAATCAGGCAGACCGATTTCGTCAATCAACGCATCGGTCGCAAAGCTAAAAATCAGCATGTAGAACGCGTCGCGCAAGTGGCCGTTATAGTCGACCCACTCGGCGCGCACGGTGTCGTGATAGCAGGGCACCGAAGCATGGTGCGGCATGTGCATATGCAATCGTCTCCTTCATTCCTATGAATGGCACTGACCGCGGCGATCATGTGCCGCCGACGCATCCTGCGGGGCGGCGCGTCTTCCAGCACGCAGCATCACTCCGACGGAAGCAACCCGTGCCGCGCCTTGGCTTCCCCAATCGCCGCCAGCACACTCGTAATGCAATCGTCCCGATACCGTTCGAGCTGCTTGATCGAGCGCGGCCCGACCTGTTCAGACGTTCCGTTCACAACCCGATCGATCAATTCGTCAGTCAGCTGCGGTGCTACCAGTTTAGTCCACGGCAGTTCCAAAGCCGGTCCAAACTGCTGCATGAAGTGGCGCATACCCGCATCGCCGCCCGCCAGTGTGTAGGTCAGGAACGTGCCCATGAACGACCAGCGGATTCCCGCGCCGAAGCGGATAGCATCGTCGATTTCGCCCGTGGTCGCCACACCTTCGTTGACCAGATGCAGCGCTTCGCGCCACAGCGCTTCGAGCAAACGGTCGGCGATAAAGCCGGGCACTTCCTTGCGCACGAGAAGCGGCCGCATCGACAGCGAGCGATAGATCTGCATCGCGGCATCGATGGTTGCCGGTGCGGTACGTTCGCCGCCGAGCACTTCGACGAGCGGCAGGAGATACACCGGGTTGAACGGATGCCCGACGATGCAGCGCTGCGGATTTACCGCCCTTGCGTAGAAATCGCTGGGCAGCAGGCCGGACGTGGATGACGCAATGATCGCGTCTGGCTTCGCCGCACGGCTGATCTGCTCGTGCAGGGCGAGCTTCAATTCTTCGCGCTCGGGTGCGCTCTCCTGAATGAAATCCGCCTGTTCGACACAGGCTTCAATCGTATCGACGAAACGTAATCTGTCGGGCGTAGCGCCCTCGGCGAGGCCGACGCGCTCGAGTGCCGGCCACGCGTTCGCGATGTTCTCGCGCAACTGTTTCTCCGCGCCAGGAGCCGGGTCCCACGCGACGACGTCGAGCCCGTGCGCGAGCGCGCGCGCCACCCAGCCGCTGCCGATTACGCCTGCGCCGATGGCCGCAAATGTTTTGATATCGACGATCACTGCCATTGCTGATGTTTCCTATACCGATGAGTTCTCAGGTTCCGAAGCGCGCTGTAACAAGCGCGACGGGTACGCGGCCTATTCATGCGTACTGTCCAGCCACACGCCGCTCCAACTGCCGCTCGCCACGCGCGGGCAAGCCGAGTTTGCGGCGGCCTTCTGCAGGTGTCAGCGTGCGGCCACCGAGCCGTTCGATGATCTCGACCGCGCGTTGCACCAGCGTGCCGTTCGTTGCATGCACACCTTTATCGAGCCAGATGTTGTCTTCGAGGCCGACACGCACGTGGCCGCCGAGGAGCATTGCCTGCGCGACCATCGGCATCTGCATGCGGCCGATGCCGAAACCAGCCCATTGCGCGCCAGGCGGCAGGTTGTCGGCCATTGCTTTCATCGTCGTGGTATCGGCGGGTGCACCCCATGGAATGCCGAGGCAAATCTGAAACAGCGGCGGCGCGTCCAGCAAACCCTCCGCGAGCAATTGCTTCGCGAACCACAGATGCCCGGTATCGAAGATCTCCAGCTCCGGCTTCACGCCGAGTTCCTGGATGCGCTGCGCGCCGGCCCGCAATTGCGCGGGCGTCGACACATAGATGTAGTCGCCATCGCCGAAATTGAGCGTGCCGCAATCGAGCGTGCAGATTTCCGGCAGCAGTTCCTCGACGTGCGCGAGCCGCGTCAGTCCGCCGACGAGGTCGGTTCCCGCACCGAAGCGCATCGGGTCTTCGCCCGGACCGATCTCCAGATCGCCGCCCATGCCCGCCGTCAGATTGATGATCACGTCGGTGCCAGACGAGCGGATCCGGTCGACGACCTCGCGATATAACTGCGGATCGCGGCTGCCGCGGCCGGTCTTCGGATCGCGCACGTGGCAATGCGCGACGGTGGCGCCGGCCTTCGCGGCTTCGATAGCGGCTTCGGCGATCTGCTTCGGGGTGACGGGAATGGCCGGATGCCTGCCGACCGTATCGCCTGCGCCGGTGACCGCGCAGGTCACAATGACTTCATGATTCATGCGTGCTAGTTCCTGTGGATTGAAATGCGCGACTCGATGGATGCAAGTCGGACCGCGTCATAGCCGCTGTCAAAGCCCGAGATAGGCTTTCACTGCCGGCAAGCCGTCTTTACCGTCATAGGTCTTCACGCCCGCGAGCCACGCATCCAGTACTTGCGGGTTCTTCTTCAGATACGTTCTGGCGGCGTCGGTGGGCTTCTCCTTGTTCATCACCGATTGCATCACCACGTTCTCCAGTTGCGTCGAAAAGCGCAGATTGCTCACCAGCTTGCCCGCGTTCGGGCAACGCGTCAGAAAGTCGGGGGACGTCAGCGTATAAACGCGTGCTTCGCCGTCGTTCGGACCGAATACGCCTTCGCTGCCAGTGAGGTATTTCATGTCGATCTGGATATTCATCGGATGAGGTTCCCAGCCCAGAAACACCACCCATTTTTTCTCGCGAATGGCGCGATCCACCGAAACCAGCATGCCCGCTTCACTCGATTCGATCAGCTTGAAACCGCCGAGGCCGAACTGATTGTTGGCGATCATTTTCTGAATGGCCGCGTTTGCGCTGCTGCCGGGTTCGATGCCATAGATCTTGCCGTCGAGCTGATCGCGGTGTTTGGCGATGTCGGCGAACGTCTTGAGGCCCGCGTCATATTCGTAATTCGGCACGGCGAAGGTCGCTTTAGCGCCGGTCAGGTTAGGCGGTTGCAGCACCTGAATCGATTTCGACTCGACGAACGGCGCAATCGCTTTCTCTTGCACGGGCCACCAGTAGCCGAGCGACACGTCGAGTTGTTTACTCCTCAGACCTGCGAACGAAATCGGCACTGAGGCGACGGTCGTGACAGGCTGATAGCCGAGTCCCTCGAATACGGTCGATGCGAGCGCAGTGGTCGAGGTGATGTCTGTCCAGCCGATGTCGGCAAAATGCACTGCGCGGCAAGTGGCGGGATCCTGGGCGAATGTCGGCGGTGCAGCGATGGCGGCCGCCAGACAGGCAAGATGGGCAAGCAAGGCTTTGACGCGTAACTTCATGACGTTCCCCCTTCGGACACGTTAAACAGCGCGTTTCGAACCGGGCCGCGGCGAGAAGAACAGGGTGGCTCCCGAACCTGCGCGCTACGGCTTGAGTCATGCTTGAGCTGCATGGATGGCGTAACGTTAATGCCCCATATTCCTGCCAAAGCGACCGCCAGCGACCCGTTCTTGCTCCCACGCGACAACGAGGGAAAACCAGCATCGTTCGTCATTGCGGTGCAGCATCGATTTGTGCAGTGAATTTTGGTGCGCCTTGCCGGCTCGCGCGCTGCTTGCTACGCTCGCCGGGAATCCCGCGTCCGCCTGCGGCTTGTGTCCCTGAGTGTCCTTGATCGAGTTTGCGCAAGATGCCCGAAGATATGTCGTTCCTGCTGCTGCCGGGCTTTTCGGCGATCGGCTTCATGTCGGCGGTCGAGCCTTTGCGCGTGGCGAACCGCTTTCACGACGATCTCTACCGCTGGCGCATTCTGAGTCTCGACGGCGCGCCGGTCGCGGCCAGCAACGGCATTTCGATTAATGCGGAGGCAGCCGTCGTCGATGTCCATGAGGCGCAGACGGTGTTCGTCGTCGCGGGCTTCGAACCGCTAGCCTGCTATACGCGCGCGCTCGGCGATTGCCTGAAGCGACTCGAGCGCGCCGGTGCGACGCTCGGCGGCATCGATACGGGCAGCTTCGTCCTCGCGGAAGCAGGGCTCCTCCGTGGCTCGGACAGCGTGACCGTGCATTGGGAAGCGTTATCGGCGTTTCGCGAGCGATTTCCCTCGCTGAACGCAAGCCAGGAGTTGTTCGAAATCGGCGCGCGGCGCATTACCTGTGCGGGCGGCACGGCATCGATCGACATGATGCTCGACCTGATCGGCCGCAAGCACGGTGCAGCGCTGGCCTCGGCGGTATCGGAACAATTCGTCGTGAGCCGGATCCGGCAGCGTTCGGACCATCAGCGGATGGAAATTGCGGCGCGCTACGGTGTGCATAACCGCAAGCTGATTCAGGTGATCGGCGCAATGGAGCAGCATATGGAAGAGCCGCTCACGCCCGACCAACTCGCACAGGAGATCAGCGTGACGCGGCGGCAACTGGAGCGGCTGTTCTGTGCGTCGCTGAAGGACACGCCGACGCATTTCTATCTGCAACTGCGCCTCACCCGGGCGCGCGAGTTGCTGCAACAGACCGACATGTCGATCACATCGATTTGTGTCGCATGCGGATTCGAGTCTCCTTCGCATTTTTCGCGGACGTATCGCGCGCGGTTCGGCGTGAGTCCGAGAAGCGACCGGCAGGTGATGGGCGGCCGAAATGGCGGCGCTGTTTTGTCATCAGGCGAGGCAACGCAGGTATCGGTTCCTGCATTGTCGGAAAGCTGATTTCGCTGCGCACAAGCAGTTACGCTCGCGCTCGTCCAGGGCAGTCGGTGCGTTACGCGCGAGGCCTCGAACTTCTAGAGCCGGCTTTATCACCGTGCTTTCAATGACCTTTCGTGATGATTGTGCCGATTCCAACAACAGTGAATTCACTTGTTAGGGGTTTACCCTAAATTCGCTGACTCCTAGACTGTGTCTACTGGCTGCGAACAAACAGGTTTGCGGCACGGCAAAAAACAATCTCTGGAGGTAGTCGTCATGAAATCCCTAATCGAAGCTGTTGTCATCGCCGCTCTCATCACTGCGCCGCTCGCCGCTTTTGCCCAATCCAACCAGCCGGTGACCCGCGCCCAGGTGCGCGCTGAGTTGGTTCAGCTGGAAAAGGCCGGCTACAACCCGTCGACAGCGAATATGGACGACTACCCGGCAAACCTTCAGGCAGCCGAAGCGCGCGTGTCAGCACAAAACGGCACCGCTCAAGCCAGCGGTTATGGCTCGGCTACGAACGGTTCGTCGCAAGCAGGCAGCCACACCGAAACGACGTCGAGCTCCTATTCGGTTCCGGTCGCCAACTTCGGTCATTGATCGGCGGCGGTGCAAGCGATAGCTTGGCACCCGCCTGATTCACATCCTTGCACAGCGGCCTTGCTTTCACGTTGAAGTGAAAGCAAGGCCGCTGTGCATTTGAGCCATGAACGATGTAGTTGGCGCTCTTAGCCTCGCGCAGGCACTTAGAGTTAGTCGGAGCATGTGAGGCCGCATCGGAACTCGGTCGTTCTGCACGCTCAACGTTGCAGGCCACGTGAGTTACCGCCCGCGAAATCGGGTGTTTTTGAGGTGTTAATGGTAACGCAGCCGTCCGCGGGAGGGCTATTGTTGTCGTAAGAACAGAAGGAGACACCATGAACGCCCCTGAATCGCGCCGTGACGCCCGGTTGCGCCACTGGTACCGGGAGCAGGACTGCTCCCTCCGGGACTTTGTCGCTGCCCTTCGGCCGCCTCGAGATGACGACGGCCTGAGGTTTGCCGCTCAGACTGTCGACCGCGTTCCGGTGTACGACTGCCAAAAGCTCGTTGATACCCTTGGCGATGCAACGCAGCGTGCAGACCTGGCGGTCGAGTGGGCGAGTGTGTTGGATGTGGGTGCGGGTGTGCTGGTGCTGAAGCGCGTTTATGCCGACACAGCACCGCTCGATGAAGCGACCAGGGTCTTTGAGTCGGTCATTCGGGATGAGCGTGAAGCCGGCGCCGCCGCTGCAGACCATT
This sequence comes from Paraburkholderia domus, assembly GCF_905220705.1. GTDB lineage: Bacteria > Pseudomonadota > Gammaproteobacteria > Burkholderiales > Burkholderiaceae > Paraburkholderia > Paraburkholderia domus. The sequence goes on along the minus strand of NZ_CAJNAT010000008.1, from coordinate 150,482 downwards.
TCGCCAAGGCAGGCGCGAATGACCGTATCTGGAATGCGCAGGAAAAGCTATGCCTGCGTGCCCCATCGGTGTTCGCTCGCTACTTTGCGTGCCCGCCACTGTGCGCGATAGCCGAGGCGTGGCTGGGTCCTCACTTCCAGATGACGTCGCAGGTCAACGTCGTACGCCCCGGCGGGCAGGCGCAACAGGCGCACAGGGATTACCACCTTGGATTTCAGTCTGTCCCGGAGGTCGAGCGTTATCCGGCGCATGTTCATGCGATGTCCCGCTTTCTGACGCTGCAAGGGGCCATTGCGCACAGTGACATGCCAGTGGAGAGCGGGCCGACCAAGCTGCTGCCCTTCTCGCAGCGCTATGCAGAGGGGTATCTCGCATGGCGTCGCCAGGACTTCCGCGACTACTTTGAAACTCACTACGTCCAGCTTCCTCTCGAAAGGGGCGATGCGCTGTTCTTCAATCCCGCGCTCTTTCATGCGGCCGGTTCCAACCGGACCACCTCTGTTCAACGTATGGCCAACCTCCTGCAGATTTCCTCGGCCTACGGGCGTGCGATGGAGTCGCTGAATCGCACGAAGATGTGCGAAGTGCTGTATCCGGTCCTGCTTGACCGAATGCGTACGGCGAGCATCACGTCGGAGGAGGCTGACGCGGTGATTGCGTCGTGCGCCGAAGGTTATCCGTTTCCGACGAACCTCGACAGGGACCCGCCGCGGGGTGGGCTCGCGCCGATGAGCCAGCAGGGACTATTCCGACAGGCGCTAACAGAGCATTGGAGCGTAGAGAGCTTCATAGCCGCCATCCGGGAGCAGGCTGCGCGTCGCGAAGCGTAGGGCCTTCTGGCCTGAGTTTCATCTTCGGGCAGCGAGTGCAGCGCGCGTGGGTAGGTGCAAGACCGTCCGCGTCAGTGTAGCGAGCAGGCGGCCGCATCTTTTGTTAGCGCTTGCACCCAGGTACCTGAGGCTACGCGCAACAGGATTTCTGTCAGCGTAGCTTCCGGTGTAAGTCAAATATTCGAGCCGTTACAGCAAAGGCTCAGATCCCGCCGACGCACATGTACTTGATGACGACATAGTCGTCGATGCCGTAATGCGAGCCTTCGCGGCCAAGACCGGATTGCTTGACGCCACCGAACGGCGCGACTTCGTTGGAAATCAGCCCGGTGTTGATACCCACCATGCCATATTCGAGCGCTTCGGCGACACGCCAGACGCGGCCGATATCGCGGCTATAGAAGTACGACGCGAGGCCGAATTCCGTATCGTTGGCGAGGTGGATCACTTCTTCATCCGACGAGAAGCGGAACAGCGGCGCGAGCGGCCCGAAGGTTTCGTCGCGCGCGACCTTCATGGCCGGCGTGACATCCGCGAGCACGGTCGGCTCGAAGAAACCGTGACCGAGCGCATGGCGCTTGCCGCCGGTGACGATGCGTGCACCTTTGGCGAGGGCGTCTTCGATATGCGATTCGACCTTGAGCACGGCGGCTTCGTTGATCAGCGGACCTTGCGTGACGCCATCTTCGGTGCCGCGGCCAACCTTGAGTTGCTCGACGGCGACGCGCAGTTTTTCGGCGAATGCATCGTAGACTTTATCGTGCACGTAGAAGCGATTCGTGCAAACGCAGGTCTGGCCGCTATTGCGATATTTCGATGCGATGGCGCCGGCTACGGCCGCATCCAGATCCGCGTCTTCGAAGACGATGAACGGTGCGTTGCCGCCGAGCTCGAGCGACACTTTCTTGACCGTCGGCGCGCACTGCGCCATCAGCAGACGGCCTACCGGCGTCGAGCCGGTGAAGGACAGTTTGCGCACGATCGGATTGCCCGTCATTTCCGCGCCGATGGCTTTCGGCTCGCCGGTGACGACGTTGAACACACCGCGCGGCACGCCGGCGCGTTCGGCCAGCACGGCGAGGGCGAGGGCCGACAGCGGCGTGGCTTCCGCCGGTTTGACGATGATCGGGCAGCCTGCTGCGAGCGCTGGGCCGACCTTGCGGGTGATCATTGCTGCCGGGAAGTTCCACGGCGTGATGGCTGCGCAGACACCGATCGGTTCTTTCGTCACGACGATGCGTTTGTCGCCTGCCGGTGTGGGGATGGTGTCGCCGTTGACGCGTTTGCCTTCTTCCGCGAACCATTCCAGGAACGAGGCGGCGTAGAGGATTTCGCCTTTGGCTTCGGCTAGGGGCTTGCCTTGTTCGGTGGTCAGGATCTTTGCCAGATCGTCGGCATTTTCCAGCATGAGGTCATGCCATTTGCGCAGGATCGTGGCGCGGTGTTTGGCGGTGGTTGCGCGCCATGCCGGCCATGCGGCGTTTGCCGTGTCGATTGCACGGCGGGTTTCGGTTGTGCCCATGCGGGGCACAGTGGCGATTGTTTCGCCTGTGGCTGGGTTTTTTACTTCGAAGGTCGCGCCGTCGGCGGCGGGTTGCCATTCGCCTGCTATGTAGGCGTTTGTTTTTAGAAGGGAGGGGTCTTTTAGGACTAGCGTCGGCATTTTGGGGTTTGCTCCTAGGTCTTTAAATGTGGGGGGGTTGCCCGCGCGGCGCTTTTGTCTGTTTGCCTACGGTGTTGGCCTTTCCTTGAATTGTTAGTGGTCTATTAGTGTTGCCCCTGTGCGGGGCGGCACTTACTTTCTTTGCCGCCGCAAAGAAAGATAAGCAAAGAAAGCGGCTCACACCGCCAGCTCATAAGCGGGTCCCCTGGCTTGGAGGGGGCAGTGGTGCATCTGGAATCCGTGCTCTCGCACATTCAGCGTGAGTGACAAGGCAGTCATACTTTCGGCGGCGCTACGCGCGCCGCACCCAACCGAAGCGCATGGTTTCCCATGCAGACCCGTCCGCGACGCGCGCAGTGCGGAGTGGGAGCTGACGAGCCCTTTGTCACTGACGCGAAATGCGCGCGGGCACGGATTCCAGATGCACCACTACCCCCTCCAAGCCAGGGGACCCACTTAAGAATTAGCGGTTTGAGCCGCTTTCTTTTGCCTACTTTTCTTTGCGGCATGCAAAGAAAAGTAGGTGCCGCCCCGCACAGGGGCGACACTAATAGACCACTAACAAAACAAGGAAAGGCCAACGCCACAGGCAACCAGACAAAATAGCGCCGAGCAGTCAAACAGTTCAAGGAAAGGCCAACGCCGCAGGCAAACAACAAGCGCCGCGCAGGCCAAAAAAAACCATCAAACAGCTACAGCAACACTTTCCTTAAGCACCGCTTCAAGAATCCCCATCGCCTCATCAAAGACAGAATCCTGAATCGTAAGCGGGAACAGGAACCGAACCACGTTCGAATAAACACCACAAACCAGCAGCAACAACCCGCGCTCAAGCGCCCGAGTCTGCACCCGCTTGGTGAAGTCAGCATCCGGCTCCGTCCCACCTGCCTTGCAGAACTCAACAGCAACCATCCCGCCCGGCCCGCGCACATCGGCGATCTGCGGAACTTCGCTCTGAAGCGCGATCAGCTTCGCCTTGACACGGTCGCCCAAAACCGTGGCCCGCTCGCAGAGCTTCTCTTCATCGATGATATCGAGCACAGCATGTGCGGAAGCAACCGCCAGCGGGTTACCCGCATACGTGCCACCCAAACCGCCAGGCGCGGCAGCGTCCATCAAATCAGCACGCCCAACCACACCCGACAGCGGCATGCCGCCCGCCAGGCTCTTGGCCATCGTCATCAGATCAGGCACCACATCATAGTGATGCATCGCAAACAACTTCCCGGTACGGGCAAACCCGGTCTGTACTTCATCGGCAATCAGCAAAATGCCATGCTCATTGCACAGCTTGCGCAAGGCGCGCACGAAGTCGGCCGGCGCTGCGTAGAAACCGCCTTCGCCCTGAACCGGTTCGAAAATAATCGCCGCGACACGCTTCGGATCGATGTCGGCCTTGAACAGAAACTCGATCGCCTTCAGCGAGTCGGCGGTCGTCACGCCGTGCAGCGGATTCGGGAACGGGGCGTGGAATACGTCCGCCGGGAACGGACCAAAGCCGATCTTGTACGGCGCAACCTTGCCGGTCAGTGCCATGCCCATCATCGTGCGGCCATGGAAACCGCCCGTGAACGCGATCACGCCCGGACGGCCGGTCGCGGCACGCGCAATCTTGATCGCGTTTTCGACGGCTTCGGCGCCGGTCGTGAAGAAGGCAGTCTTCTTCGGATAGTCGCCCGGCGCGCGCTGGTTGATCTTCTCAGCCAGTTCGACGTACGACGCGTACGGCACGATCTGATACGCCGTGTGCGTGAAATGATCGAGCTGGTCGCGGATCGCGGCCAGAATCTTCGGGTGGCGGTGGCCGGTGTTGCACACGGCGATACCCGCAGCGAAATCGATGAAACGGCGGCCTTCAACGTCCCACAACTCGGCGTTTTCAGCGCGCTCGGCATAGAAATCGCACATCACCCCGACGCCGCGCGGCGTGGCGGCGTCTTTGCGGCTCTTCAGTTCAGCATTCTTCATGGTTATCTCCTTCGCTCCTCGGTTTGTGGAGTGCCGCCGGCCGACGTCGCGCGCTCAGCGCAGCACATGTAGCGACTATAATGAGATTTGGCTCTTAACTTCAGAGCCATTTCAATAAAAATGTAGGAGCCAATCATGCGCGCGAGCGTTTTGTCAGACTGGCTGGCGCAGCGCCTCGACCGTGGCAATGGCCAGCCGATCTATCGTCAGCTGCATCGGCTGTTGCAGCAGGCGATCCTGTCGCGCGAATTGCCGGCGGGCAGCAAGGTGCCGTCATCGCGTCTGCTGGCGCAAGAGTTGGGCATCGGGCGCAATACCGTCACGCAGGTGTACGAGCAGTTGGTGCTGGAAGGCTATGTGAGCTCGGCGACCGGTCGCGGCACATTCGTCGCAGAAAGCGCGCCGGACGAGATCGTCGGCGCGCCCGAGGCCGAGGCGCCGGCTGCGCCGCTTGAATCTTTGCCGCCGCCGTTGCAGGGTAACCGGGCGCTGTCGACGCGTGGCGCGCGGCTCATCGCGGGTGCGGGCGTGTCGAAGCGGCAATGGGGCGCGTTCATGCCCGGGGTGCCGGATGTCACGAAGTTTCCGGCGCGCGTGTGGAGCCGCCTGCACAACAAGTATTGGCGCCGGCTGCGCCCGGACCTGCTGACCTACGCGCCGGGTGGCGGGTTGGCCTTGCTGCGGCACGCGTTGGCCGACTATTTGCGGACTTCGCGCTCGGTGCGTTGCACGCCCGAGCAAATCATCATCACGACAGGGATCCATCAGTCGGTCGACCTGGCTGTGCGTCTGCTGTCCGATCCGGGCGACCTGATCTGGACCGAAGATCCCTGCTATTGGGGCGTGCGCAGCGTGCTGCACGTGTCCGGCCTGCAATCGCGGCCGATAGCAGTCGACGAAGAAGGCATCAATCCTTCCGTCGACGATCTCGCGCAGCCGCCGAAGCTGATGCTCGTCACGCCGTCGCATCAATATCCGCTCGGCATGGTGATGAGCCTCGCGCGGCGCCGCATGTTGCTCGAGTACGCGCGGCAGAACCAGTGCTGGATCATCGAGGACGATTACGACAGCGAATACCGCTACGGCAGTCGGCCGCTGGCGTCGCTGCAAGGTCTGGATACGTCCGGGCAGGTGATTTACGTGGGGAGCTTCGGCAAGACGCTGTTTCCGGGGTTGCGCATCGGCTACCTGGTTGTGCCCGAGGCGCTGGCCGAGAGCTTCGCGACCGCAAGCGCGGAGTTGTATCGGGAAGGGCAGTTGTTGCAGCAGGCGATGCTCGCGGAGTTCATCGCGGAAGGGCATTTCACGTCGCATATCCGTAAGATGCGCACGCTTTACGGGCAGCGTCGGCAGACCCTGCTGGATGCCGCCGCGCACCGTTATGGCGATGCGCTGCCGGCCGTGGGCGGCGATGCCGGTTTGCATCTCGTGATGCAATTGCCCGAGGGCAGCGACGACCGCGCGGTGGCGGCCGCTGCGCTGGAGCGCAATATCGTCGTGCGGCCTTTGTCGGGATATTACGCACAACCGTCGCTGGCGCCGTCGGGTTTGCTGATCGGCTATGCGTGCGTACCGGACGAGGAGATCGCGCCGGCGTTCAATACGCTGGCGGACGCGATCGACGCGACGCTTGTGCAGTTTGCGTGAGCGGGAGACTCGGGCGTGGATGAAGGCGTTTTTTTCAGATCGCCACGCTGTATGGGCGAACCATAGAAACTGTTTGCGTGAGACCCAGACTGGCAAGTGTGTCGAGGTATTCTTCGACAGACTTGGGCGGGTTTTTCAGCGATTTTCTGTGCTCAGCCATCGCTTCGAGAACCTTAGCCTGATTCAGATCGAAGAGATCGGTGTTGAAGTCGTCGGGATGCTGAGCGGCCACATTGAAGGTGCTTAAAGTATCGGCCGGGAAGTCCTTCAGGTTAAACGTGACGATGAGTTCGGCGCCACAATGCAAGGCGGCGGCGACGACATGAGCATCATCAGGGTCCGGCAAATCGATGGCCGGGATCAGGTGCTCATAGTTGTCGACCAAGGCGTCCCGAACGTGCGCGTCCATGAGATCGCGCACGCGATAGATCTTGCCGGGGTCAAGGTCAGGACGGTTTGCAATCAGATTGCGTGTCCACTCGTCGTGAATAGCCGGGGTCCAGCGCGCCCGGTAAAGGTCGGTTAGCGCCAGACGCATCAGCAGGTTTCGTAATGGTTTGGAGTACAGAACGCAAGCGTCGTAGATCGCTGAGAAATGTGACGACATCGATTATTCCAGACCCATTTCCTGCGACAACGCCGCGAGTTCGTCCAGCGCCTTGCGGCGTTCCGAATCGATCCGATTCTTATAAGCCATCACGTCTTCATAGCGCACGCGCCGATGCGTGTTTACCTTCCGGAAGGGGATTTCCTTCTTCTCCAGCAGTTGCACGAAGTATGGTCGCGATACATTAAGCAGGTCGGCCGCTTCCTGCGTGGTCAGTTCGGCATGAATAGGGATGATCGACACAGCATTGCCTTGGCCGATTTCCGCGAGGACATCGACCATTAGACGGACGACCGATGTCGGCAACTCCACGCTGCGCGTTTCACCCTTGCTGTCCTTGAAGTCGAACTGTTGCGTTTCGGCGCGGCTTGAAAGCACGACCGACAGGTTCCGGCCGGAGACACGGGCGAGCTCAGCCTCTTGCGCTGACGGGAGCGGCGTGGGGTGGATCGAGGTGTTCATGGCACGGTTCCTTTGGAATACGGCATTGTAAATCGAAATAAACGAAATCGCAATAAACGAAACGACCTCGGACGTGTGCTTCAGGGGTTCAAATCCGAATCAACACCGCCCCGAGCGTAACCAGTGCGCACGCCACGATCCGTCGCGTGGTCAGCTTCTCGCGCATGAACAGCCAGCCGATCAGCACCGCGAAGATCGAACTCAGCTCGCGCAGCGCGGAGACCATCGCGATCGGCAGATAGCGGTAGGCCTCGATGATCAGGCAATAGGCGGTCAACGCCAGTGCGCCGGACGCGATGCCCTTGAGCACCACCGCGCGGCCAATGAAAAGGCCCTTGGCGCCGCCGCGCCAATGCCAGGCGAGCAGAAACTGCGGGATATTCCAGATCAGATAGACCCACATGATGTAGCTCAGGCCGTTGCCCGCCACGCGCGCGCCGATTCCGTCGACCACCGAATACGTTGCGATGAAGAAGCCAGTCAGCAGCGCAAACGGCACGCTTTCGCCGGAGAACCGCATGCCGCGGCGGAACGCCAGCGAGACGATGCCGAGCGACACCAGCGCTACGCCGGTCGCCGCCAACGGTTTGAGCGATTCGTGCGCGAACACCAGTGCGCCGACGAACACGAGCATCGGCGAAAGGCCGCGCGCGATCGGATAGATTTGTCCGAAGTCGCCGCTCTTGTACGCGCGAATCAGCGCCAGCAGGTAGCCGAACTCGAGTACTACCGACGCGAAGATGTAAGGCCAGGCCGCCGGTTCGGGTAGCGGCAGCACGATCACACCGACCGCACTCACGGCGATATACGGAATCGCCATCATGCCGAGCAGCCATACGCGGTCTTCGGATAGATGCAGAAACGCGTTCCAGGTGGCGTGAAGCAGCGCGGAGAACAGCACCAGCAAAACGACAAAGGTGTCCATCGGAGATCAGGGAGGGGATAAAGAAGGCCAGAGACCGGCCGCAAGCACGTGATTATTCCAGCAGAACACCGGAATGGTGGGGTGGACGACTAAAGTGAAGGGGCTTTATGTGGCAAAAAAGTGAGTTGTGTGGCAAAAGGAATCCGCATCTCAACCTCGATACAGGAACGCACGCCGGCGCATTCGCACCTTGGCCCACAGCATCGAAGCGACCTGAATGAGGGTTGGCGAAGCGCGTTTCGCCAACCCCTTGGCGTTCAGGAATCGTGAAGCGGTCACGTCACGCGTTCGCGCAACCACGCCGACGCCAGATCGATCACCGTCACGACCACGATGACCATGATCATCACCGCGGCCGTCTGCGCGTAATCGAACGAGCGGATCGCCTCGTACAGCACCACACCGATCCCGCCTGCGCCGACCATGCCGACTACCATCGCCGAGCGTACGTTCGATTCGAAGCGATATAACGCGTACGAGATCCACAACGGCAGCACCTGCGGCAGCACACCGTAAATGATTTCGTCGAGACTGGTCGCGCCGGTGGCGCGCACGCCTTCGGCCGGACGCGGATCGATTGCCTCGACCGCTTCGGCGAAGAGCTTGGCGAGCACGCCGGTGGTATGCACCCACAACGCCAGCACGCCGGCGAACGGACCGAGTCCCACCGCGACGATGAACAGCATCGCGAAGACCATTTCATTGATCGCGCGGCACGCGTCCATCATGCGGCGCATCGGCTGCACGACCCACATCGGCGCCATGTTGTGCGCGGACATCAGTCCACACGGCACCGCGCACACCAGCGAGAGAGCCGTGCCCCACACCGCCACCGACAGCGTCACGTACATCTCGTGCAAATAGCTGCGCCATTCGGTGAAGTCCGGCGGGAAGAAGTCCTTGGCGAACTGGCCCATGTTGCCGGAGTCGGAGAGCAGGTCCAGCGGACGCATATCGGCGCCGTGCCATGCGCCACCCAGCACGGCAAGCACGGCGATCCAGCCGATGAGCGACAGCCAGCTGCGCTTGCCCGCAGTGGTGGCGGCAGGGCTCGCCGCCCGTGCGGCGAGCGCTTCGCTCGCACGCGTTGGCGACGTGATCAGATCAACCGTGTTCATTGCTTGGCTACGGCGGTGTTGAGCGCGCTCAGCTTTGCGTCGAGTGCGGCCAGCTGGGTCTTGCGGTCGTCGTCGGAAAGATGCGTGTCGCTCTCGATCTTCTGCTTCTGCTGGAACAACGCGACCTGGCGGATCGGCAGCAACTGCGCATCCGACGATGCCGCGAAGCCGGCGTAGCCCGTAATCGCAGCCATCACCGCTTTTTCATGCGGATCGGTCTTCCCGTAGTTCACGAAGAAGTTGCGGATCTTGTCCTTGGTGGCTTGCGGCAGGTCCTTGCGCCATACCAGCGGGTCCGACGGAATCAGCGGCGACGTCCACAGCACGCGTACTTGTGCAAACTTGTCCGGATGCTGCTGTTTCAGCGAGTCGAGCTCCTCGGTGTTGTTGGTCGCGATGTCGATCTTGTTGTTTACAACCGCCAGCAGATTCGCTTCGTGGCTCGACGGCAGCACGGCCTTGAACGACGTGTTGACCGGTGCGTTGTGCTGGGCGAACAGGTAATAACCGGGGATCAGCGTGCCCGAAGTGGAGTTCGGATCGCCGAAGCCGAGCGTGACGTCCTTGGTGTTTTTGAAGACATCGTCGAGCGTCTTGAAGCGGCTGTTCACGTTGGTGATCAGCACCGACTTGTAACCGGCGTCACCATTCGCATACAGGACCTTCGCGAACACTTCGCCTTGCGCGCGATCCACCGCTTCGATCGCAGACGCATTACCGAAATAGCCGACTTGAACCTTGTTAAAGCGCATTCCTTCGATGATGCCGGCGTAGTCGGTCGCGAAGAACGCTTTGACGTTCAGGCCAGTTTGCTTGTTCATGTCCGCGATCAGCGGCGCCCAGCGCTCTTTCAGCACGGAGGAGGAGTCGGTCGAGATGATGCCGAGGTTGAGGTCTTCGGCTTGTGCACTGGCGACGCAGGCGAATGCGGCCGCGCCGACGGTCAGCGTGATGAGTGAACGCAGGAATTTCATCGCTTTGAGGTCCGGTTGAGTGAACAGAATGGGTGGACGCGCTCAGTTCGAGTGCGCCGGATTGAGGGCGAACGCATAGCGCGTCGAGGTGGGCGCGGCATCTTGCGCCGGTGCGCTGGTGCCGCCCTCGTTCGTGTTGTTGTCCGCATGATGGGTTGTGCTATCGGCGCTGGCCTCGTCAAGCAGTTCGCGGGCGTCGTCGCCGTAGAGTTTCTTGAGCAGGGCAGGGCTCAGCGCGGCAGAGGGGCCGTCGTAGACCACCATGCCGCGACGCAGTGCAACGGTGCGCGGGCAAAACTGCATGGCGATGTCGACCTGATGCAGCGACACCAGCACCGTCAGTTGATGCTCGCGGTTGAGCGTGCGCAGCATCTCCATCACGCGGCGCGACGACTCGGGATCGAGTGATGCGATCGGTTCGTCGGCGAGCACGATGCGAGCGCGTTGCACCAGTGCTCGCGCCAAGGCCGCGCGTTGCTGCTGGCCGCCGGAGAGGTTGGCGGCGCGTTCGCGCGCGTGGTCGCCGATACCGACTTCATTGAGCGCTTCCAGTGAGCGCGCCCGCTCGGCACCCGGAAAGCGCCCGGTGAGGCGGCGCCACAATGGCAGCCGCGCGAGCGCGCCGATCAGCACATTGCTCTCCACGGAAAGCCGGTTCACCAGATTGAATTGCTGGAACACGAAGCCGATATCGCGGCGAATGCTGCGCACTTCTCGCACAATGCGGCCGTTCTGCTGGATCGGCCGGCCGAGAATCGAGATCTGCGACGGCTGCGCATCCGAGGCGGTGAAGCCCGCGATATGCCGCAGCAGCGTCGACTTGCCCGAGCCCGAGGCGCCGATCAATGCAACCATTTCGCCCGGCTCGACCCGCAGATCGACTTCGTCCAGCGCCTTGCGGCCGTTGCTGAACGTCTTGCTCAACCGCTCGATACGAATTGCTTCCCGAATTGCTTCCATAAGTACCCCTTGATGCATCCGGCCATTGCCGGGATGTGTGGGGCTCATTCTAGGAAGCGTCTGTGACGGTTGAGTGAAGGCATCGCAACGTCTAGACGACTATATCTTTTTATGTCTTTTTTGCGTCGCCAGGAAGGCAATTAAAAGTCACTCGTTCGAATTAAAAGTGACACCCGTATGACACGATTTGCATTGGGCGGCGCCGGATGCGCATGATCGCCGGCAGCCAGGCTATATTGAGCCATTCGGTGTGCCGTCCCCAATAACCTTGCAGTTCCTTTCGATGTCGTCATGCAGCCTTTGAGCTTTCTTCCCGACAGTTTTGCGGAGTACGAAGATCTCAAGACGATCCTCGACCAGGGCAGCGCCAGCTTCGAGATCCGCACCGTCTGCGAGACGACGGTGCGTGGCCGGCAATTCTGCGTGCACACCGCGAGTATCGGTTCGACCGATCCGCTCGCGCCGGCGATAGGTTTTTTTGGCGGCATTCACGGGCTCGAACGGATTGGTTCGCAACTCGTGCTCGATTACATGCGCGCGCTGCTCGCGCGCCTGGAATGGGACGAACTGCTGGTGCGGCAATTGCAGTCGATTCGTCTGATCTTTATGCCGATCGTCAATCCGGGCGGTATGTGGGCTTCCACGCGCGCCAATCCCAACGGTGTCGATCTGATGCGCAATGCGCCGCAGAATGCCGACGAACGCGTGCCGCTGCTCGCCGGCGGCCAGCGGGTTGGCGCTTGGCTGCCCTGGTATCGCGGCCGGCAAGGGGAACCGATGGAGCCGGAAGCGGCGGCGCTCCTGCGGGTGGTCGAAACGGAAATGGCCGGGCGGCCCCTGAGCATCGCGCTCGACTGCCACTCGGGTTACGGCTGGCGCGACAGCATCTGGTTTCCCTACGCGCGCACGCGCAAGCTGATGCCGCATCTGCCGGAAATGTACGTGCTGAAAACCATGTTCGAGCGCGCGCATCCGCATCATGGCTACGCTTTCGAACCGCAGAGCCACCAGTATCTGTTGCACGGCGATCTGTGGGACTTCGCGTATGACCGCACGCCGGCGCCGAACATCTTTCTGCCGATGACGCTCGAACTCGGTTCGTGGCTGTGGATCAAGAAGAATCCGCGCCAACTGTTTTCGCGTCAGGGCATGTTCAATCCGGTGAAGGAGCATCGCACCGCACGCGTGCTGCGGCGCCATGCGAATCTGCTCGATTTCCTCGCGCGCGCCGCGTACTCGTCGCAACGCTGGCTGCCGCAAGGCAATCGTCGCGAGCAATTGCTGCAAAGCGCGATCGACCATTGGTATAAACCGGAAGCTTCATGAGCACGTGGATCCTGTTGCGTGGACTGACGCGCGAAACACGCCATTGGGGCCGTTTTCCCGGCTTGCTGCGCGAGGCGATCGGCGCGGATCGCCTGTTGCTACTCGATCTGCCGGGCAACGGTGAGTTCGCGAACTTGCGCGCGCCGTCTGCGGTCGAGGATATGGTGGGCTTCGTGCGGATTGCTGCATTGCAAACCGGCGCAACCGGTCCCTATCGCGTGCTGGCGATGTCGCTTGGCGGCATGGTGGCGACCGACTGGGCGCAACGGCATCCCGGCGAGATCGAGCGGCTCGTGCTGATCAATACCAGTATGCGGCCGTTCAGCCGGATGCACGAGCGCTTGCGGCCGTCGGCATGGCCGGGGCTCCTGGGCGTCGCATCGCACTGGCGCAATGCGCCGCGCCCGGAAAGCGGCATTCATCGACTGACGTGCAATAACGTTGAAACGCTGGGCGCCGATCTCGATGCATGGAGCGAAATTCGCCGAAGCGCGCCAGTGAGCCGGGGTAATGCGTTACGCCAGCTTTGGGCCGCCGCGCGCTTTAGTGCAGCGGCTGCGAAGCCGCGGTGCCCGCTGCTGATTCTTTCTTCGCGCGCCGACAAGCTGGTCAACCCGGTGTGTTCGGCGAAGCTCGCGGCGGCGTGGGGCGCAACGCATCTAGAGCATCAATGGGCCGGTCATGACTTGCCGCACGACGACCCGGAGTGGACCAGTGAACAGGTTCGCGAGTGGCTGATGCAAGAGGTCGGCGAGCCGAAGACCGTGCTTTAAACAAACCGCGGGGCCGAGCACGGCACGTCGACTGGCAGCGGGTATAACCTAAGGCCACTCGCGCATCGCTTTTCTGGTGGCAGGCGCATAATCCCCGTTCAGACGATGCATGCGAATCAAGCGATACTCGCTATTGCCGCCCGCCAGGGGAGTTGATCATGCAAGCAAAGAATGAAGAAGCCGTCACGCACCTCCTGAACGATGTCATCGAATTTGCGCGTGGGCGGCTGCCGGAGCCGACCTTCAAAGTCGTCGAGCCTTTCCTGCGTCACTACTACGATTTCGTCGACGCCGACGACCTGCAAAGCCGTTCGATTGCCGATCTTTACGGCGCGGCGCTCGCGCACTGGCAGACTGCACAGCGCTTCGTGCCCGGCAGCGAGCGGCTGCGCGTCTATAACCCGATACTCGAGCAGCATGGCTGGCATTCCGATCACACCGTGGTCGAGATCGTCAACGACGACATGCCGTTTCTGGTCGATTCGGTGTCGATGGCGGTCAACCGTCTTGGGCTCGCACTGCATTCAGTCGTGCATCCCGTGTTTCGCATCTGGCGCGGGCCTGATGGCAGCATCGTGCGCGTGGGCCAAGGCGCTGAAGATGCAGCCGATACGCGCTCGCAGCTTGCCTCGTTCATTCACTTCGAAGTCGACCGTTGCGGCGACGCAGCGAAGCTCGACGAATTGCGTGACGAGATCGCCAGGGTGCTGCACGACGTGCGCGCCGCAGTGGAAGACTGGCCGAAGATCGTTGAACTCGCGCGCGCTACGGTCAAAGGCATGAAGGCCGGCGAGGCGGGGCCGGAAGGTATCGAGGCCCGAGCGTTCCTCGAATGGATGGTGGCCGATCATTTCACGTTTCTTGGCCAGTGCGACTATGAATTGGTGCAGCACGATATCGGCTTTGGCTTGCGCGCGATACCGGGCTCCGGACTCGGCATCCTGCGTGACGCGATGCGTCCCGCAGGCGCGCTCGAAGTCACGCCGTTGTCACCGGCGGCCGCCGACATCATCTCCGGCGCGTGGCCCATTTTCCTGACCAAGGCCAACTCGCGCGCGACGGTGCATCGGCCGGGCTATCTGGATTACGTCGGCATCAAGCTGACCGGTGCGGACGGCAAGGTGAGCGGCGAACGGCGTTTTATCGGCCTGTATACGTCTACCGCGTACCTGGTTTCGACCTCGGAAATTCCGATCGTGCGGCGCAAATGCGCGAACATCGTGCGGCGGGCCGGTTTCCTGCCGAAGGGCCACCTGGCCAAATCACTGGTGACGGTACTCGAAACCTATCCGCGCGACGAACTCTTTCAGGCCGACGAAGACCAGCTCTACGATATCGCGCTGGGCGTGCTGCGATTGCAGGAGCATCAGCGCACGCGTCTATTCGTGCGGCGCGACCGTTTCGACCGCTTCGTGTCGTGTCTCGCGTTCGTGCCGCGTGACAAGTACAACACCGATCTGCGGCGACGCATTGCCAACCTGCTGACCGACGCATTCAACGGGGAAAGTGTCGAATTCACGCCGCTGTTATCGGAGTCGGCCATCGCGCGCATTCACTTCGTCGTGCGTGCGAAACCGGGTGGCATGCCCAAAGTCGATACGCGCGAACTCGAAGCGCGGCTCGTTCAGGTCACGCGCCGCTGGCAGGACGATCTCGCTGACGCATTGCTCGACACATTCGGCGAGGAACAGGGCAACCGTCTCCTGCAACACTACGCGGATTCGTTTCCCCCCGGCTATCGTGACGATTATCCGGCCCGCACCGCGGTGCGCGATATCGAGTTGATAGAACGCGTGCAGGGCACCGAGCGGCTCGCCATGAACCTGTACCGCCCGATCGAAGCGGGGCCACGCGCGTTTCGTTTCAAGGTTTATCGTGCGGGTTTGCCGATTGCTTTGTCGCGCAGCTTGCCGATGCTCGAACATCTCGGCGTGCGTGTCGATGAAGAGCGGCCTTATCTGATCGAAGCGCTCGACGCCACGCCTGCGTGGATTCACGACTTCGGCCTCGAACTCGCGGACGATGCGGAGTTCGATATCGAACGGGTGAAGGATCTTTTCGAAGATGCATTCGAACAGGTGTGGACCGGTGGAATCGAAAGCGACGATTTCAACCGCCTTGTGTTGCGCGCGCAACTGAGTGCGCGCGAGGTGACGATTCTGCGTGCTTACGCCAAGTACCTGAGGCAAGTGGGTTCGACGTTCAGCGACGCTTATATCGAACGCGCGGTCACCGGCAATCCGGCGATCGCCCGCATGCTGGTGGAGTTGTTCATTGCACGTTTCGATCCGGTGCTCGGCGATACGCGCGAGGCTCGCGTCGACGGCTGGTTGAAGACGATCGATAGTGCGCTCGATCAGGTGCCGAACCTCGACGAGGATCGAATACTCCGGCAATTCCTCGGCGTCATCAAGGCCACGCAGCGCACGAACTACTATCGCTTCGACGCCGACGGCCATCCGAAACCGTATCTGTCGTTCAAGTTCAATCCTGCGCAAGTGCCCGGTTTGCCCGAACCGAAGCCGATGTTCGAAATCTGGGTGTACTCGCCGCGCGTGGAAGGCGTGCATTTGCGCGGCGGCCGTGTCGCGCGCGGCGGGCTGCGCTGGTCGGATCGGCGTGAGGACTTCCGCACTGAAGTGCTCGGCTTGATGAAGGCGCAGATGGTGAAAAACGTGGTGATCGTGCCGGTCGGCTCCAAAGGCGGCTTCGTCGTGAAGAATCCGCCGCCGCAGACCGACCGCGACGCGTGGATGCGCGAAGGGATCGCCTGCTATCAGACGTTCCTGCGTGGCCTGCTCGATCTGACCGATAACCTCGCGAGCACGGCGGTGGTGCCGCCGCCGGATGTGGTGCGTCACGATCCCGACGATCCCTATCTGGTGGTCGCCGCCGACAAGGGCACCGCCACGTTCTCCGACTACGCGAACGCTATCTCGCAGGAATACGGTTTCTGGCTCGACGACGCTTTTGCGTCGGGCGGTTCGGTCGGCTATGACCACAAGAAAATGGCGATTACCGCGCGCGGCGCCTGGGAGTCAGTCAAGCGGCACTTCCGCGAAATGGGCGTCGATACGCAAACGACCGACTTCACGGTGGTCGGCGTCGGCGATATGTCGGGCGATGTCTTTGGCAACGGCATGCTGCTGTCGCCGCATATCAAGCTGCTGGCCGCGTTCGATCATCGGCATATCTTTCTCGATCCGAATCCGGATCCTGCGGTAAGCCTTGCCGAGCGTGGACGCCTTTTCATGCTCGACCGGTCGAGTTGGGCGGATTACGATCCGTCGCTGATCTCTGCCGGAGGGGGCGTGTTTCCGCGTACCGCCAAGACGATTCCGTTGTCTCCGGCGGTACAGTCGGTGCTTGGCATCAGCGCGCCGGCGCTCGCGCCCACTGAACTCATGCGCGCGATTTTTCAGGCGCCTGTCGACTTGCTCTACAACGGGGGCATCGGCAC
Organism: Paraburkholderia domus; assembly: GCF_905220705.1. Classification (GTDB taxonomy): domain Bacteria; phylum Pseudomonadota; class Gammaproteobacteria; order Burkholderiales; family Burkholderiaceae; genus Paraburkholderia; species Paraburkholderia domus. The sequence continues at coordinate 133,769 of NZ_CAJNAT010000008.1, read as the reverse complement.
CTATGTGAAGGCGAGCCGCGAAACGCATCTGCAGGTCGGCGACCGCGCCAATGATGCGATCCGCGTCAACGGCGCCGATCTGCGCTGCAAGGTCGTAGCGGAAGGCGGCAATCTCGGTCTCACGCAATTCGGACGTATTGAATTCGCGCAGCGCGGCGGCCGCATCAATACCGATGCGATCGACAACTCCGCCGGTGTCGACTGTTCGGACCACGAGGTCAACATCAAGATTCTGCTGGGACTGGTCGTCTCCGACGGCGAAATGACCGAAAAACAGCGCAATGCGCTGCTCGCAGAGATGACCGATGAAGTCGGCTTGCTCGTCTTGCAGGACAATTATTACCAGACCCAGGCACTCTCGATTGCGGGCCGCTACGGCGTCGAATTGCTCGACGCTGAAGCACGTTTGATGCGTTACCTCGAACGTGCGGGCCGACTCAATCGCGTGATCGAGTTCTTGCCGACCGATGAGGAAGTCGCCGAACGCCAGGCCGCGAAACAAGGCTTGGCCACGCCCGAGCGCGCGGTGCTGCTTGCCTATAGCAAGATGTGGCTGTACGACGCATTGCTCGAATCGTCGATGCCGGAAGATCCGCTCGTCAGCGATATGCTGATCGAATACTTTCCGAAGCCGTTGCGGCAGCGCTTCAGCGAACCGATGCAACGTCACCCGTTGCGGCGCGAAATTCTCGCAACGCATTTGACCAATGCCTTGGTGAATCGCGTGGGCTGCGAGTTCGTGCATCGCCTGATGGAAGAGACCGATGCGCAGCCTGGCGACATCGTACGGGCCTGCATCATGGCGCGCGACGTGTTCGATCTCGACGACGTGTGGCGCAGTATCGACGCCCTCGATAACCGTGTCGCCGACGATGTGCAGGCGCGCATGTTCGTCGAAGTGGCGCGGCTCGTCGAACGCTCGGCGTTGTGGTTCCTGCGGCAGTTGCAATCGGGGGCGGTCAGCGACGGCGATGTCGCCGGCTTGCTCGCACGTTGCCGCGACGCGGCGCAACGCCTCGCGCCGCAATGGCCCGCGCTGCTGCCGATCGCCGATCTGGAAGCGCTGTCCGAACGGCAACGCGTGCTGGTGGACGCGGGTGTCGATGGCGAACTGGCGGTGCGAATCGCCAGCGGCGAAATCTCGGCGGCTTTGCTCGACATCGCCGAGGTCGCGGCGACTTGCGGGCGCAGTCTCGAACTCGTGGCGGGCGTCTACTTCGCGCTTGGCACGCTGCTCAACTACAGCTGGATCAGCGAGCGCGCGTCCTCGCTGCCGGCGCCGACGCACTGGGACATGCTGGCGCGCGCCACGGCGCTGGCCGAACTCGCACGCCTGAAACGCGCGTTGACCACGAGCGCGCTGGCCGACGCAGATGAGGCGTCGACGCCGGATGCGTTGGTTCAGACGTGGCGTGAGAAGCGCGCCGCGCAACTGGAGCGTTATGCGCGTCTGCTAGCCGATCTGCGGGCCACCGGCGGCGCGAGCCTGTCGATGTTGCTGGTGATCGTGCGTGAGATGGCCGCGCTCGAAAGGGCATAGCACGACAGACCGCGAGAGAGGATAGCGGCGCGGCATACGTCATGAACCCCGGCGCAAAACAGCGCCGGGGTTGGACGCATGCCGCCTGGCATGTCCATAATGCGGACTCTTGCCAACCGAAAGCGCTTTGCAAACTCACGGACCCTCTCCACGACGATGAAAGAAGAATCGCCGAAAGCCATTTTCTATGCGCTCGCCGCCAACCTCGGCATCGCCATCTGCAAGTTCGCTGCTGCCACGTTCACCGGGTCCGGCTCGATGTTCGCCGAAGCCATTCACTCGACCGCCGACTGCGGTAACCAGTTGCTGCTGCTATTCGGCTTGCGTGAAGCACGCAAGCCCGCGAGTCCGCTGCATCCCATGGGCAGTGGCCGCGAGATCAATTTCTATTCGCTGCTGGTGGCGTTGCTGCTGTTCTTTGTCGGCGGCGCGTTTTCGGTGTACGAGGGCGTGCATCGCTTATTTGCGCGTGAGCCTTTGCAATATGCGTATGTGGCGCTTGTCGTACTCGGCGTTTCGGTGGTGCTCGAAGCCCTTTCGTTGTGGGGCGCGGTTAAGGAAATCCGCAAGACGCATCCGGACAAAGGCCTGTGGCGCTGGTTTCGCGAAACACGCGAGTCCGAACTGCTGGTGGTGGCCGGCGAGGACATTGCCGCGTTAGCGGGTCTTGCGATGGCCTTCGTCGCCGTGCTGCTGACGATGGTGACCGGCAATCCCGTCTACGACGCATTGGGCTCCATCGGCGTGGGTGTGTTGCTGATGGTGATCGCGTGGCTGGTGGCGCGCGAAGTGAAGTCGATGATCGTCGGCGAATCGGCAAGCCCGGAAGTGCGCCGCGCGATCGAAGCGCATCTGCGCGCCCGCTCCGAGATTCGCAGCATCATCAATATGATTACGCTGCAATGGGGGCGTCACGTGGTGGTGGCGGTGCAGGCCGAAATGATCGAGTACGCGAGCGGCCGCGCGATGGTCGACGCGATCAACGTGATTGAAGCGGACCTGCAGGCGGTGTTTCCGCAGGTGCGCTGGGTGTTTTTTGAACCGGACGTGCCGCGGGTTTGATGCGTTGTCCCGCTTGCGGGGCACGTCCCGGCCATCAGGGGGGGCGGCGGATTCCACGCAGGTCTCCGCTCAGGCGCCTCTTTCTGCGGCCGCAGGCCGGTGCATTTGCCGCTTATTTGAATCCGGTTACCGCATGCGGCACATACAGTTCTTCCAGTTGACGGATTTCATCCGCGCTCAGATTCAGCGACAGTGCCGCGACCGCATCGTCCAGATGATGCAGCTTGGTCGCACCGACGATGGGCACCGTGATCGGTTTCTTCTGCAATACCCAGGCTAGCGCGACTTGCGCACGCGGCACGCCGCCTTCCGTGGCAATCTGGCTGACCCGCTCCACGATCCGGCGATCCGCGTCTTCGGTATGCGCGTACAGTGTGCGACCGAATTCGTCGGTTTCCGAGCGTGCGCTTTCAGTGTTCCAGTCGCGCGTCAGGCGTCCGCGTGCCAGCGGGCTCCACGGAATGACGCCGATGCCTTCGCTCTCGCACAGCGGCAGCATCTCGCGCTCTTCTTCGCGATACAGCAGGTTCACGTAGTTCTGCATCGTCACGAAGCGCGCCCAGCCGTTGCGTTCAGCCACGTGCAAGGCCTTGGCGAACTGCCACGCATACATCGACGATGCACCGATATAGCGCGCCTTGCCCGCTTTCACGACATCGTGCAGCGCTTCCATGGTTTCTTCGATCGGTGTGTCGTAATCCCAGCGGTGGATCTGGTACAGATCGACGTAATCCGTCCCGAGGCGTCTCAGGCTGTTGTCGATTTCCGCCATGATCGCCTTGCGCGAGAGGCCTGCACCGTTCGGACCCGGATGCATGCGGCTATTCACCTTGGTAGCCAGCACAATCTCGTCGCGCTTCGCAAAGTCCTTCAGCGCGCGGCCGACGATTTCTTCGCTGGTGCCGTCCGAGTAAACGTTGGCGGTGTCAAAAAAATTGATGCCGTGGTCGAGCGCCTGCTTGATAAAGGGGCGTGCCGCTTCATCGCCGAGCGACCAGGGGTGGGTGCCACGAGCGGGCACGCCGTAGCTCATGCAACCGAGACAAAGACGCGATACATCGAGGCCGGTGCGGCCGAGTTTCACATAATCCATCGTGGTGCTCCTGTGTTGAAGTGCGCAACCGCTGTGCATGCTGACGGCTCTCCATTATAGGAAGGGACGCATTGACGTGCAGAGGGCCGGCCGAACGCGCGGGTCGGCAGGGACCAATAGGGCTTAGTGAAATACCGCAACATGTAGTGGAAAATAATTTCGTCACATCTATACTTCTTTCGGCTTGCAAGCAGCCCCTCTCCCAATCTGCATCAAAGGCAAAAAGGAAGGACCACGATGCTGACTCGCACACTTGGCGCAATCTCTGTCATTGCACTCGCGGCATGCGCCGCCTTTACACCCGGCCCCGCCAGCGCGGACGACAACGATGGCTTTTCGCAGGGCGACGGCGGCTCGCACGGGCGGCCGGTCAAGGTGATGATCATTTCGATGTTCGGGCCGGAGGGGCAGGTGTGGCTTGATCGGCTCGGGCCGTGGCGCGAGATTACGGTCGACGGCTTATCGCCTGACTACCCGACGGTTCATTGCAATAAGCAGGACGTGTGCGTCATGACCACCGGCATGGGGCATAGCAACGCTGCCGCGTCGATCATGGCGTTGATCTTCTCGCCGCGCTTCGATTTGCGGCATACGTACTTTATGGTTGCCGGCATTGCGGGGATCGATCCGCAGCAGGGCACCGTCGGGTCCGCCGCGTGGGCGAAGTATCTGGTCGACTTTGGGATTCAGTGGGAGATCGATGGGCGGGAGATTCCGCCTGGCTGGAATACCGGGTACCTTGGGATCAATACCAAGAGCCCTACGGATAAGCCGCCGCTCGACTATCGAACGGAGGTGTTTCAGTTGAATACTCAGCTGGCCGATACGGCGTTTGCTCTGTCGCGTAGCGTTGTGCTTTCCGATAATGCGCAAGCGCAGGCTGCGCGGGCCAAATATTCCTATGCACCGGCGAATCGGCCGCCTACCGTCATTCAATGCGATACGCTCGCGGGCGATACCTGGTGGTCAGGGACGTTGCTCGGGCAGCGGGCGCGGGATTGGACCAAAATTCTGACCGATGGCAACGGTGTCTATTGCACAACGCAGCAGGAGGATAACGCGACGTATGAGGCGCTTAAGCGCGCGGCCTCTGTTCATAAGGTCGATTTGAATCGTGTTGCGGTGCTGCGGGCGGGGTCCGATTTCGATCGGCCATACGATGGGCAGACTAGTGCGGATAATTTGCTTAACTATGCTGCGCAAGGGGGTTTTACGATTGCTATTGAGAACCTGTACAGGTCTGGGAATCCGCTTGTGCAGGATATTGCCACGCATTGGAGTGAGTGGCGGGAGGGGGTGCCTAAGAGGTAGCGGTTTTTTTGCCCGCGCAGCGCTTGGTGTCTGTGTGCCTACGGCGTTGGCCTTTCCTTGGTTTCTTATTGGTCTATTAGTGTCGCCCCTGTGCGGGGCGGCACCTACTTTTCTTTGCATGCCGCAAAGAAAAGTAGGCAAAAGAAAGCGGCTCAAACCGCCAGCTCATAAGCGGGTCCCCTGGCTTGGAGGGGCTAATGGTGCATCTGGAATCTGTGTCCTCGCACATTCGGCCCTGGTGACAAAGCCGTCATACTTCCGGCGGCGCTGCGCGCGCCGAAGCGGTGGTTCTTAAACCGCTCACCGTTTTTACGTTCGGCGGTGGCTCTCAAACTACTAACCGTTTACGCTCGGTGGTAGTTCACAAATCTGTCTGCCATTTTGGATGCGCGTGCGACTTCGCCGCGCTGGCTGCTGTGCTCCTTGCCCGCCATACTTCAAAAAGCCGCTTGCCGTCTTCGGCGCCCAGCCGTACTTCGTATGCCGCTGGCCACGTTCGGCGCGGGTACATTTCCGAAGCACTAGCTCAGCTAGCGCTTCGCTGAGAAGAAGCCGATGGTTCCCACCACGTCTAAACAAAAGCCATGGTTTTGCACGATTGACCCTTCCGGCGAGCACGAAGTGCGAGGCGGGAAGCATGACTGCTTTGTCACGAGCGTCGAATGTGCGAGAGCACAGATTCCAGATGCACCACTATCCCCTCCGAGCCAGGGGACCCGCTTATGAGCTGGCGGTTTGAGCCGCTTTCTTTTGCCTATTTTTCTTTGCGGCATGCAAAGAAAAGTAGGTGCCGCCCCGCACAGGGGCGACGCTAATAGACCACTAACAAAACAAGGAAAGGCCAACACCACAGGCAAACAAAATCAAGCGCCGCCAAGGCAAAAAAACCCAAACCTTTATTGCTGCGGCGCCCGATACGGCGCCCACACAGGCGCATCCACATCCCAATGATCAAGTTCAGACGGTGTCATGACATGCTCCTTTGTAAAGAGTCCAAATATCCAGCCGCGATGGAAAAAGTCATTTCGGAACCCGAACCATCACGGCGTAGCCAGAATTACTGCCCATTGGCAACGCGTGTCACGTCGCCACTCCTGTCTTCCTGCAATGCAATGCGCGCAGCCTGCGTCTGACCGATCAGGCCTTTATTCGGATACGAAGTACGATTCAGTGCAGGCAGCGAGCCATCGCGATACGCCGCGACCAGCTCGGCCTGAACCTCAGCACGGGTTTTGCCGCCAGTGGTCGGCGCCGGTTGCGTGTCGTATGTGCCTGCACGCCCAATGCCTCCGCCGTTGCTTTGAGCAAAGGCCGGTGCGCTGGCAAGCAGCGAAAGAACCAGAGCTGCTAAGAGATTGCGTTTCATGATCCACTCCTGTCGATTCATTTGCAGCGCAAGCAGCGCTGCGACAGGGTGAAATGTAGACTTCGAGGCGATTCGGATAAATCGCACTTTCGCGAAATGAATTGTCGCGATTCCAGAACAATCGCGATAACGCGCGCGGCAATCAGGCAACTGGCGGGCATCTGCCGCGCAACCGCGGCATTAGAGCCGCGGTTGGAATTCACTGTTCCAGTTTCTGTACTTCAACTCGCGAGCTCGCGAGAATCAGGCAACCCACTCCGTTATCACCGGCGTATCGAGCATCGGAGCAGATTCGCGCTCTTCGAAAGTCCGCTTGGTGCATGTCGCGTCGAGACTGCCGCGTCCGCTAAGCAACGGGCAGCGGTCGAACAGCTCGGCAATCCAGTCTACGAAAACACGGACTTTAGGCGACAGATGGCGACTGTGCGGATAGACTGCGGAAATTGGCATCGGCAAAGGTTTCAGCTCCGGCAGCACTTCAACCAGCTGACCCGAACGCAGATGCGGCAGCACCATGAAGAGCGCCGGCTGAATCAGGCCGAAGCCTTCCAGTCCGCAAGTCACGTAGGCATCGGCGTCGTTCACCGACACAATGCCCTTCATCTTCACTTCGATTTCTTTGCCATCAACCATAAAGGCCCAATCGATCGTGCGCCCCGTGCGGCTCGAAAAATAATTGACTGCTTTGTGATTCTCGAGGTCTTCGAGCGAAGTCGGCATGCCCGCGCGCTCGATGTAGTCGGGGGCCGCGCATGTCACACCCTCGAACAGACCGATACGCCGCGCCACGAGCGACGAATCCTGTAGCGCGCCCACTCGTACCACGCAATCAACGCCTTCCTGCAACAGGTCGACGGGTCTGTCCGTCAAGCCGAGTTGCAGGTCGATGTCCGGGTAGCGCGTGTGGAATTCACACAGCGAAGGGATCACCAGCAGGCGCCCGATCGATCCGGGCATGTCGATGCGCAGCTTGCCGTGCGGCTTCTTGTTGCCGCTTTGGAAACTGGCCTCGGTCTCTTCGACGTCCGCAAGGATGCGCACGCAGCGCTCGTAATACGCAGCGCCGTCCGGCGTCAGCGACAAACGCCGCGTGGTTCGGTGCATCAGACGTGTGCCGAGGAACGCTTCGAGGTTCTGAATGATGGTAGTAACCGATGCGCGCGGCAGGTCGAGCGTCTCCGCCGCACGGGTAAAGCTGTTGGTGTCGACGACGCGCGTGAACACTTGCATGGCCTGAAGCCGGTCCATTGCAAACCTCCTAAAAGGGGCGGGCGCTCTGAGCAGGGATCGAATCTGCAGCGAATCCGCAGAGCAATCGCATTCGATTGTTCAGGGGCGCCGAATTGTGTTGCCGGATTATAGGCATTTATTTACGAGTCTGCCGAACCCACAATTCGCACCATTGAAGTTCTATGCGCATTGCGCGGCTCGACATGGATGCATTTAAACCGCCGTACTCCTTTGTGCCCGCCAACAGCGGCCCGGCACAGCCAGACAGCACGGCACTCGACGTCACTGACGTGCAGATCGAAGGGCACGCGCAGGACATTACGTTGCGTTTGTACCGGCAGTCACAGAAAACCGCACTGCCGGTATTGCTTTATTTCCACGGTGGCGGTTTTACGAAGGGCTCGATCAATCAGGCCGACTACGCCGCGCGGTATTTCGCAGAACACTTACCGGCTCTCGTCGTCTCGGTCGGCTATTCGCTGGCGCCGCAGTTTCCGTTTCCGGCGGCGCCTGAAGATGCACATCGCGCGGCGCTGTGGGTGCAGACAAGAGCCCGCGCGTTTGGCGGGAATAGCAAGAAGATCGGCGTGGCGGGCCACGATGCGGGCGGGCAGTTGGCCAATTGCCTCGCTTTCATCGCGCGCGATCGCGGCGACGTGCGCATCGCCGCACAAGCGCTGTTCGGACCGATGCTCGATCCGAGCCTTACGCGCCTGGGCGACGAACAGCGCCTGGGTTCGGACATCACCGCGAAGGAATGCGCGGCGTGTTATCGCGCGTATCTGCCGCAAGCGTCGCAACGCATGCATCCGTATGCCGCGCCGCTTGAATCGTCGCGCCTCGCGGGCCTGCCGGCCACGCTGATCGCGACGGCGCAAAACGACGTGCTGCATGTGGAAGCGGAGAAATACGCGAGCAGTCTGATCGACGCGGGTGTGCTGACCCAGGTGGTGCGCTATCCCAGCGTCTCGCACGCCGCGTTGGCCGATCATCCGCCGGCATTGCAGGAAGCGGTGCGATTTTTTCAGTGGCGCTTCGATGCGCGCGCCCATCGCTGAGACACCAATAAGCAGAACTTTGATCAACGATACCGGGAGCTTCACATGACTATCCTTCCTCTTTCCCGTCGCCGTGTGGCGATTGCCGCTCTAGTCGTCATCGTGGTGGCCGGGCTGGGCACGTTCGGCGCGATTCGCGTCGACGCAAGCTCGCCCGCCGCGCCGACCATCGTGCCGGAGGTCGATGTGGCCACCGTGGTGCAAAAAACCATCACAGACTGGCAGAGCTATTCGGGCCGCCTTGAAGCGGTCGAAAAAGTGGACGTCCGTTCGCAGGTGCCGGGCACGATCGTGTCAGTCAACTTCAAGGACGGCGCGCTCGTGAAGAAAGGCGACACGCTGTTCGTGATCGATCCGCGTCCGTACGCAGCGGAAGTCGATCGCGCCGAAGCACAACTCGCCGCAGCGCAAGCGCGTACGGGCTACACGCAAAGCGATTGGGAACGCGCGCAACGTCTGATCGCCGACAACGCGATCGCCAAGCGCGATTACGACGAGAAGCAGAACGCTGCGCGTGAAGCGAGTGCCAACCTGAAGGCCGCGCAAGCCGCCGTCGAGACCGCGCGCATCAATCTCGGCTACACGAACGTCGTCGCGCCGGTAGCGGGCCGTGTGTCGCGTGCGGAAATCACGGTGGGCAACGTGGTGGCGGCGGGCGCGAGTTCCGCGCCGCTCACCACGCTGGTGTCGGTTTCGCCGATTTATGCATCATTCGACGTCGACGAACAAACCTACCTGCAGTTTCTGAGCCGCGCGAAGGATGGCAGCAAGGTGCCGGTTGACCTGGGTCTGGCGGATGAAAGCGGCTACTCACGCAGCGGCACGATTGAATCTGTCGACAACCGCCTGGATACGTCGTCCGGCACGATCCGGGTGCGCGCGCGTTTCGATAACCAGGATGGTGCATTGATTCCAGGTCTGTATGCACGCGTGAAGGTGGGCGGCAGCGCGCCGCATCCGGCACTGCTGATCGACGATGCAGCGGTGGGCACCGATCAGGACAAGAAATTCGTGCTGGTGGTCGACCAGAGCAACCACGTCGTGTATCGCGAGGTGTCGGTCGGCAGCATGCAGGGCAATCTGCGCGTCGTCAAAGACGGTTTGCAGGCAACCGACCGGATTGTCGTGAACGGCATCCAACGCGTGCGTCCGGGCGATGCAGTGCGCGCTCATATGGTGCCGATGACCGCTGATCAGGATCCGAACGGCGCGCCGCTCGCGCAGACGCGTGCGAAAGCGGCAGACAAGAATTCGTGAGCCTCGTACGCCGCGCTTACGTAACCGTGTTACGTAGCCGTCGTGTACGCCTGCTCCAACGTTAAGAGCTTCCTATGAACATATCCAAATTCTTCATCGATCGGCCTATCTTTGCCGGCGTGCTATCGGTATTGATCCTGCTGGGGGGCATCATTTCGCTCTTCAAGCTGCCGATTTCGGAATACCCGGAAGTGGTGCCGCCTTCGGTGGTGGTGCACGCGCAATATCCGGGCGCCAATCCGAAAGTGATCGCGGAGGCCGTTGCGGCGCCGCTCGAAGAGCAGATCAACGGCGTCGAGAACATGCTGTACATGCAGTCGCAAGCCAATAGCGACGGCAATCTCACGCTGACGGTGACCTTCAAGCTCGGCACGAATCCGGATCTCGCGACGCAACTGGTGCAGAACCGCGTCAACCAGGCGCTGCCGCGCCTGCCGGAAGACGTGCAGCGGCTTGGCATCACGACCATCAAGAGTTCGCCCACGCTGACCATGGTGGTCCACCTGATCTCGCCGAACAACCGCTACGACATGACGTATCTGCGCAATTACGCGCTACTCAACGTCAAGGACCGGCTTGCGCGGATTCAGGGCGTGGGCGAAGTGCAGTTGTGGGGTTCGGGCGACTACGCAATGCGTGTCTGGCTCGATCCGCAGAAAGTCGCACAGCGCGGGTTGACGGCGACCGAAGTGGTCAACGCAATCCGTGAGCAGAACATTCAGGTGGCAGCCGGTGTGATCGGCGCATCGCCTTCGGTGCCGGGCACGCAATTGCAGTTGTCGGTGAATGCGCGTGGCCGTTTGAAGACTGAGGGCGAATTCGGCGACATCATCGTCAAGACCGCGCCGGATGGTGGTGTGACGTATCTGCGCGATATCGCACGTGTCGAACTGGCAGCGTCGGAATACGGCCTGCGTTCGCTGCTCGACAACAAGCCGGCAGTCGCGCTCGCCATCAATCAGGCGCCGGGTGCGAACTCGCTGGCGATTTCCGATCAGGTTCGCGCGGCGATGAAGGAGCTGGCGGAAGACATGCCGGCGGGCGTCGAATACAAGATCGTCTATGACCCCACGCAGTTCGTGCGCTCGAGTATCGAGGCGGTGATCCACACGCTGCTTGAAGCAATTGCGCTGGTGGTGATCGTGGTGATCGTGTTCCTGCAGACGTGGCGCGCGTCGATCATTCCGTTGATTGCGGTACCGGTGTCGATTGTCGGTACGTTCTCGTTGCTGCTTGCATTCGGCTTTTCCATCAATGCGTTGTCATTGTTCGGGATGGTGCTTGCCATCGGGATCGTGGTGGACGATGCGATCGTGGTGGTGGAGAACGTCGAACGGAACATCGAAAGCGGGCTCAGTGCGCGCGATGCGACCTATAAGGCCATGCAGGAAGTGAGTGGGCCGATTATCGCCATCGCGCTGACGCTGGTCGCCGTGTTCGTGCCGCTCGCGTTCATGACCGGTCTGACGGGCCAGTTCTACAAGCAGTTCGCGATGACCATCGCGATCTCGACGGTGATCTCCGCGTTCAACTCGCTGACCTTGTCGCCGGCTTTGTCCGCGATGCTGTTGCGCGGCCATGGCGCCAAGGAAGACTTCCTGACGCGTGTGATGAATCGCGTGCTGGGCCGCTTCTTCAAGGGCTTCAACAAGGTATTCCATCGTGGTTCGACGGAATACAGCCGTGGCGTGACAGGCGTGCTGCGCCGCAAGGGCGCGATGCTCGCGGTCTACGCGATCCTGTTGTGCGCAACGGTGTTGATGTCGCGTGTCGTGCCGGGTGGCTTCGTGCCGGCGCAGGACAAGGAATACCTGATTGCGTTTGCGCAATTGCCGAACGGTGCATCGCTGGACCGCACGGAAAAAGTGATCCGCGATATGAGCGCGATCGCGCTGAAGCAGCCGGGCGTGGAAAGCGCGGTGGCATTCCCGGGTTTGTCGGTGAACGGTTTCACCAATAGCTCGAGCGCGGGCATCGTGTTCGTCACGCTGAAGCCTTTCAAGGAGCGCGGCAGCAAGAAGCTCTCGGCCGGTGCGATTGCCGGCGCGTTGAACCAGCAGTACGGCGCGATCAAGGATTCGTTCGTGGCAGTGTTCCCGCCGCCTCCGGTGCTGGGTCTCGGCACGCTCGGCGGCTTCAAGATGCAGTTGGAGGACCACGGCGCGGTGGGTTACGCGGAGTTGAACAAGGCAGCGGAGGCCTTCGTGAAGAAGGCGGCGCAAACGCCTGAACTCGGGCCGACCTTCTCCAGCTATCAGATCAACGTGCCGCAGTTGAATGTCGATCTGGATCGCGTGAAGGCCAAGCAACTCGGTGTGCCGGTCACTGACGTCTTCAACACGATGCAGATCTATCTGGGCTCGCTGTATGTGAACGACTTCAACCGCTTTGGTCGCGTGTATCAGGTACGGGTGCAAGCAGATGCGCCGTTCCGTCAACGTGCTGACGACATCCTGCAACTGAAGACGCGCAATGCCGCGGGCGACATGGTGCCGCTGTCGTCGCTGGTGACGGTGACGCCTACGTACGGTCCGGAAATGGTGGTGCGTTACAACGGCTATACGGCTGCCGACATTAACGGTGGACCGGCGCCGGGCTACTCGTCGGGCCAGGCGCAAGCCGCGGCCGAACGCGTAGCAGCGGAAACCTTGCCGCATGGTGTGAAGCTCGAATGGACCGACCTGACGTATCAGCAGATCATCGCCGGCAATGCGGGCTTGTGGGTGTTCCCGATCAGCGTGCTGCTCGTGTTCCTCGTGTTGGCTGCGTTGTATGAAAGCCTGACACTGCCGCTCGCGGTGATCCTGATCGTGCCGATGAGCGTGCTGTCCGCGCTGACCGGTGTGTGGCTCACGGGCGGCGACAACAACATCTTCACGCAGATCGGTTTGATGGTGCTGGTGGGGTTGTCGGCGAAGAACGCGATTCTGATCGTCGAGTTCGCCCGGGAGTTGGAGCATGACGGGCGTACGCCGCTGGCGGCGGCGATCGAAGCGAGCCGTTTGCGTCTGCGTCCGATTCTGATGACGTCGATTGCCTTCATCATGGGTGTGGTGCCGCTGGTGCTCTCGAGCGGAGCGGGTTCGGAGATGCGTCACGCGATGGGTATCGCGGTGTTTTTCGGCATGCTCGGCGTGACGCTGTTCGGCCTGATGCTGACCCCTGTGTTCTATGTGGTGTTGCGTACGTTGGCGGGCGGGACGATTCACGTCGCGCAGAAAGACGCGCCGCACCTTGGGGCGCCGGCGACGGAAGCCTGAGGAGAAAATAAAAATGAATCGTTTTGAATCTTTAAGCGGGTGGGGCAGAGCGGCTGCCAGCGGTTTGCTGCTGGCGTTGCTCGCGGCCTGCTCCGTGGAGCCGACGTATAAGCGGGCGGAGGTGGATACGCCGGTTGCATTCAAGGAAGCGCCCGCTGCTGCATCGGGTGCGTCCGCTACATCGGCTACGTCCGCCGCATCGCCGCAGGACACGGGGACCTGGAAGCAGGCCCAACCCGCCGACGACGCGCATCGCGGCGAATGGTGGACGATTTTCGGCGACCCGCAGCTCAACACGCTGGAAGAGCAGGCTGCTGCCGCGAATCAGGATCTGAAGGCGGCTGCGGCGCGCGTGCAACAGGCGCGTTCGGTCACGCAGGCGGCGACGTCGGACTGGTTCCCGAAATTCGACGCGGGCTTCGGGCCGACGCGTGAACGTGCGTCAGCGGCGTCGCAATTCCAGCCGGATAGCGCGGGCGGCACGACGGGCACGATCTGGCGCGCACAGGTGGGGGCGTCGTATGAAACCGATCTGTTCGGGCGAGTCGGTTCGAATGTGAACGCGACGCGTGCGGACGAGCAGCAAAGTGAAGCGCTGTTCCGGTCGGTGCAGTTGTCGCTGCAGGCTGACGTCGCGCAGAACTACTTCCAGTTGCGCGAGCTCGATACGGATCAGGATCTGTACCGCCGTACCGTGGCGTTGCGCGAGGATACGCTAAAGCTGGTGGAGCGCCGGTTCAAGGAAGGCGATATCGGTGAGCTGGATGTTTCGCGCGCTCGCAACGAACTGGCGAGTGCGCGTGCGGATGCCGTGGGCGTGGCGCGCCAGCGCGCGGCTTCTGAGCACAGTCTGGCAATTCTGCTCGGCAAGCCGCCGGCGGATTTCTCGTTCGCGGAAGCGCCGCTTGTGCCGGTGACGGCGCGTGTGCCGGCAGGTTTGCCTTCGGCGCTGCTCGAACGTCGGCCGGACATTTCGGCGGCGGAGCGGGCGATGATGGCGGCGAATGCGCGGGTCGGTCTGGCCAAGTCGGCGTTTTTCCCGAAGCTCGATATCACGGGCGGGGCTGGCTTTGAATCGGCGACGCTCGGCGATCTGTTCAAGTGGTCGAGCCGCGCATTCCTTCTCGGGCCGATCGCCGGCACTGCGCTGACGGTGCCTTTGTTCGACGGTGGCCGCCGCAAGGCGAACCTTGCGCAAGCTCGCTCGAAGTACGACGAGGACGTGGCGCAATATCGTCAGCAGGTGCTGGTGGCGTTCCGTGAGGTTGAAGACAACCTGGCCGATCTGCGTTTGCTCGACGATCAGATTCGCGAGCAGAACGATGCGGTCGTGGCCTCGCAGCGCGCGGCGCACCTGTCGCGCACGCAGTACACGGAAGGCGCGGTCAGCTATCTGGATGTGATCGACGGCGAACGGCAGGTGCTGATATCCCAACTGCAGGCGAGTCATCTGTCGGGTACGCAAGCGGTGGCGACGGTCAATCTGATTCGCGCGCTGGGCGGCGGCTGGGGCGATGTGAAGCCTGCGGGCGATGAAGCAGTGGGCGCGGTCGCGCCGGCTTCGGGTCCGGCTGCTGCATCTGCATCTGCTTCTGCTTCGGTGTCGGTGGATCAGGTGGCGAAGCGCTAGAGTTGGCTGCCCGCTTGCTGGGGCATTGCTGTAGAACGCCGGATCGCGCGAAAGCGCATCCGGCGTTTCTCGTTAACGCTGTGTTGATCGCGCTCGGCGTGGTCGACGGTTTTCGCTTGTTTCAGGATTTTGCGGTGTTCAAGTCCAACTGGCGATCCTGGCACCTCCAAATCATTTTTCCCGCTTTCCTTCCCAAAATCCGTTCGTAGACCGCTGGTTTACCGCCGTCTATCATGATTCGCACCTCATCTGGAGAGAGGCGATGACCTGTCCGACCTGTCGCTGTCCGCGCTGATCCGCTCGCCTTGAAACAAACCACGCCCCAATCCTAACGAGTTCATCATGCGTATTTCTCTGAACACTGCACGGCGCTTTTTCAAGGCGCGAACGCTGACCTTCTTCGGCGCGTTCGGCCTTGCGCTGGCGTTGATTGCTGCGCCCGCATCCGCGGCAGACACGCCCACGTTGAAAATCGGTATCGCCACTAGCCCGCAAATCGAGGCGCTCAAAGTGGCCGCGCGCGAAGCGAAGCAGCAAGGGCTCGACGTGAAGATCATCGAGTTCACCGACTGGAATACGCCGAACGCGGCGCTCGCCAACAAGGATATCGACGTCAACTATTTCCAGCACATTCCGTTTCTCGAGAATGCAAAGAAGCAGGGCGGCTATAACTTCGTCGCGATCGCGCCGGGCACGATCATGAAGATCGGTCTGTACTCGAAAAAGATCAAACGCTTCGACGAATTGAAAGACGGCGCCACGGTCGCCATTGCTAACGATCCCGTCAACGGAGGGCGCGGTCTGCTGTTGCTGCAGCGTGCTGGTCTCATCAAGCTGACGCCGGGCATCGACTATCGCGCCACCACGCTTAACATCATCGACAACCCTAAGCATCTGAAAATTGTCCAGCTCGAGGCATCGCAATTGGCCCGCTCGCTGGATGACGTCGATCTCGCGCAAGGCTACCCGAGCTTCATCAAGCTCGCGGGCACCACCGATCCGAATAGCGCATTGCTGTTCGACGGTGTGGAAAACAAGAACTACGCGATCCAGTGGGTCGTACGCCCGGAAAGCGTCAACGACCCGCGTATCCGCAAGTTCATCTCGATCTATCAGCATTCGCCGGCTGTGCGCGCCGCGCTCGACGATGCCTTTGGCAATCTCTACGCGGTCGCCTGGTAAGTTACGCAATCAAGCCACACAGCAAGCAACGTTGTAAAAGGCGAGGAGCCGCACGATGGCGAAGAAAAAGATCCTGCTGAACGCGTTCAACATGAATGCGGTCGGCCATATCAATCATGGCCTGTGGACGCATCCGCGCGACCGTTCGGCGCATTACACCGACCTCGGCTACTGGACGAGCCTCGCGCAAACGCTCGAGCGCGGCAAGTTCGACGGGATCTTTCTCGCGGATATCGTCGGTGTGTACGACGTCTATCAGGGTGGCCCGGAAACCCCGCTACGCGAATCGGTGCAGATTCCAATCAACGATCCTTCGCTGATCGTGCCCGCGATGGCGCATGTGACGAAGCACATCGGGTTCGGTGTCACGTCGAATCTGACTTACGAGCCGCCGTATCTGTTCGCGCGCCGCATGTCGACGCTGGATCATCTGACGAAGGGCCGGGTGGGCTGGAACATCGTCACCGGTTATCTGGACAGCGCCGCGCGCGGCATGGGTCTCGCGCAACAGATCAGCCACGACGATCGCTACGATCGCGCGGACGATTACATGGATGTGGTCTACAAGCTATGGGAGCAGAGCTGGGAAGACGACGCGGTGGTGCGCGATCGCGCGGCACGGATCTTCTCGCATCCTGACAAGGTGCATCGTGTGAAACACGACGGTCCGTACTATTCGATCGACGCCATTCATTTGAGCGAGCCGTCGCCGCAACGCACGCCGGTGCTGTATCAGGCGGGTTCGTCGAGCCGGGGTGTCGATTTCGCGGCACGTCACGCGGAATGCGTGTTTGTCGGCGGGCAGAACAAGCAGCTCACGCGCTCCATTGTCGACGACATTCGAACACGGGCGGTGAGCTTTGGCCGCGCGCCTGACGATATCAAGATCTTCGCCGGCATCACCGTTGTAGTCGGCGAAACAGAGCGCGCCGCACAGGAAAAACTCGAAGAGTACCGGCTTTATGCGAGCGCCGAAGGTGGGATCGCGCATTTCTCCAGTTCGACCGGCATTGACTTCTCGCAGTACGAGCTGGATGAACCGATTTCGTATGTGAAGACCGAGTCGATGCAATCGGCGGTCGAAGCGATTTCGAAGAAGAGCGTGAGCGGCGTATGGACCAAACGCAAGGTGCTCGAACAGATGACGCTCGGCGGTCGCGCGAAGCCCGTAGTCGGTTCGCCGCAGCAGATCGCGGACGAACTGGTGTCGTGGATCGAAGAGGCCGGCGTCGACGGATTCAATCTGACGCGTACTGTCATGCCCGAGTCGTTCGAAGACTTCGTCGATCTGGTGGTGCCGGAATTGCAAAATCGCGGCGTCTATAAGGAAGACTATGATCCGGCGCCGACGCTGCGCGAAAAGCTATTTGGAGGCGGCCGCGCGCGACTGCCTGAGGTGCATGCCGGCGCGCAGCATCGGCATCACGCCCAAAGCGGCGCGCAATCCACTGTGGAAGCATGAGAGGAGCGAAGCATGGCTAATCTTTTCGACGTGCCGCAGTTCATTGAAGACGCACCGTCCCTCGCCTTGAATCACGTTTCGGCCGATGCCGCGCAAGACGCCGTCGTATTCGACGACGTGAGCAAAGTGTTCGCCAACACCCGCGGTGTGTCGACCGCGGCGCTGGCGAACGTGACGGTGAAGGTGGCGCGCGGCGAAGTGTTCGGCATCATCGGTCGCAGCGGCGCAGGAAAATCGACGCTGTTGCGGCTTGTCAACGGTCTGGAAAAACCAAGTTCCGGCGCTGTGCGCGTGAATGGCGTGAGCGTCGGCGAACTCGACGAACGCGGGCTGGTCACGCTGCGGCGGCGCATTGGCATGGTGTTTCAGCATTTCAATCTGCTCTCCGCGAAGACGGTGCGCGAAAACATCGCGTTGCCGCTGAAAATCGCCGGGGTGCCTAAAGCGGTAATCGACAAAAAAGTCGACGCATTGCTCAAATTGGTCGGCCTGTCGATCAAGCGCGACGCCTATCCGGCGAGCTTGTCCGGCGGCCAGAAGCAGCGCGTCGGGATCGCACGCGCGCTGGTGACCGACCCGGATATTCTGCTGTGCGACGAGGCAACGTCCGCACTCGATCCTGAAACGACGCAAGCGATTCTCGCGTTGCTGCGCGATATCAATCAGCGGCTCAACCTGACCATCGTGCTGATTACGCACGAGATGCAGGTGATTCGCGAAGTCTGCGATACGGTGGCGGTGATCGAGCGCGGTGAAGTGGTGGAGACAGGTCCGGTGTGGCAGGTGTTCGGCGACCCGCGGCACGACTCGACGCGCGCATTGCTGCGTACTTTGGTGCATGACCTGCCTGCGGATCTGGCCGCGCGCGTCAAACCGTTGCCGGAGATTGCGCAAGTGGATGCACGAATTCTGCTCGACGTGCGCTTTACCGGCAGCGATGCGGGCGAACCGGATTTAAGCGGGTTGACATCTGCATTGAGCGCTGACGGTGGCCGGGTGAGTTTCGTGCATGGCGGCATCGACCGGATTCAGGGGCGTGCGCAAGGGCGTCTGGTGGTGTCGGCAGACGTGCGCGCGAATGCGGACAGCACGGTGCAAAAGCAGGTCGCGACGCTCCTTGAGCGCGCGCGTCGGTACGCCAATCATGTCGAGGTGCTCGGCTATGTCTGATCTCTGGCTCTCGGAGCTTGCCGACGCCATTCGCGACACGATCGTCATGGTCGGCGTATCCGCCTTTGTTGCGGCCCTGGTCGGCATTCCGCTCGCACTGGTGCTGGTTACCACGACACGCGGCGGCATCTTTGAAAAACGTGTGGTGAACAGCACGCTCGGCGCACTCGTCAATGTATTCCGCTCCACGCCGTTCATCATTCTGCTGGTCGCGCTGCTGCCGCTCACGCGTTTGCTGATCGGCACGACGATCGGCGTATGGGCGGCGATCGTGCCGCTCAGTATCGCGGCGATTCCTTTTTTTGCACGGGTGGCCGAAGTGAGCTTGCGGGAAGTGGACCGCGGTTTGATCGAAGCCGCGCAGGCTATGGGCGCACAACGCCGGCACATCATCTGGCACGTGCTGCTGCCTGAAGCGCTGCCGGGCATTCTGGGCGGCTTCACGATCACCGTGGTGGCGATGATCGGTTCTTCAGCGATGGCGGGCGCGGTTGGCGCCGGCGGCCTCGGCGATCTGGCGATCCGCTACGGCTATCAGCGTTTCGATACCACCGTGATGGTGACGGTGATCGTGCTGCTGATCGTGATCGTCACGGCGGTGCAGTTCGCCGGCGATCGCTTCGTACGACGGCTTGCACAACGCGCATGATGGCGACGCGAGATTCTCACAAGCCCGATCGAACGCGAGCCAGCCACGCTGATAAGCCACGCTCCGCTCGCTGAACCCTATCTCGTGGATATTGAATGAACGAATCTCGCCACCCTGAGGCGCTGCAAACGCGGCAAGCTGACTTTGCGCCCGTGGTGCGCGATCTCGCCGGCTTGCTCGCCGCGTTGCATGCCAGCGCGGCTCAGCGCGATCGCGACGGCGGCCATGCCGCGCAGGAAAAACAATGGATCGCCGACGCAGGGCTGCTTACGCTCGCAGTGCCGCGCGAGTTCGGCGGTCCCGGCGCGCGCTGGCCTGAGATCTACGAGACGATCCGCAAGATCGCGCGAGTCGACAGCGCGTTGGCACATCTATTGGGCTTTACGTGCTTGCAGGTGGTCAGCGTCAATGTCTGGGGCAACCCGGAACAACGTGCCCGCTATCTGAGCGGCACAGTGGAAGGGCGCTGGTGGTGGGGCAATGCGGTCAATCCGCTCGACACGCGATTGGTTGCACGCGCAACCAGCGACGGCGGCTATCGTCTCGATGGACAGAAAGGATTTTGTTCGGGCACGCGTGGTTCGCACATGATGACGGTTTCCGCGCAGGATGCGGCCACCGGCAAGGCGGTGTTCGCCGTGGTGCCGACCACGCGCGAGGGCATTACTGTGCACGAAGACTGGAATCCGATCGGTCAGCGGCAGACCGATAGCGGCAGCGTCTCCTTTGTGCGGGTCCTGGTCGAACCGCATGAGGTGCTGGAACGGGCCGACACGCCATACGCGAGTTTGCGCACACTGATCTCGCAGCAGGTGCTGACCAATCTGTTCGTCGGTATCGCGCAGGGTGCGCTCGAAGAAGCGCGTGCGTACGTCACACAGCACGGTAAGCCGTGGATCACGTCCGATGTCGATAAAGCCACCGACGATCCTTACCTGATCCAGCGTTTCGGCGAGATGCGCCTGCAGGCGGTGAGCGCCGAAGCGCTGGCCGCGCGTGCCGCCTATGCCCTCGAAGACGCGTGGCAACAGGGCCCAGCTTTTGACGCCGAGACCCGCGCACACGTGGCGCTCGCCACCTCCGAAGCGAAAATTGTCGCGCACCGTGCCGCGCTCGATGTCAGCGAAAAACTGTTCGACGCCTGTGGGGCGCGCGCCACGCACGCGCCGCTCGCGCTCGACCGCTTCTGGCGCAACGCGCGCGTGCATACCTTGCACGATCCGCTCGACTATCGCGTGCGTGACGTCGGCCGTTATGCGCTGAGCGGGACATTGCCGGAGGTTTCTTTGTACACTTGAGGCGGTTCGCGGCAGCCTGCATGATGTGTCGCGGTTTATCCTCTTCAAGAGACCATCGGCTTGCAGTTCAAACTACCGACCACCGCAACGGCGCCGTTTTGCCCATCCGAGGTGCAAGGCTCGGTTGCCGTCACGCAAGGCGCGCCGTTCTGGAAAAAGATCCTGCAATTCGCAGGACCCGGCCTGCTGATTTCGATCGGCTACATGGACCCCGGCAACTGGGCCACTGATATCGAGGCGGGTTCTCGTTACGGCTACAGCCTGCTGTTCGTTGTGATGTTGTCGAGTCTTGCGGCGATGGCGCTGCAATGCCTGAGCATGCGTCTCGGCATCGCCACTGGGCGGGACCTCGCGCAATTGTCGCGGCTGCGTTATTCGCCCGGTGCCGCGCGCTTTCAATGGCTGCTCGCCGAACTGTCGATCGTGGCCTGCGATCTGGCCGAAGTGCTGGGCGGCGCGCTAGCCTTCCATCTGCTCTTCAAATGCTCGCTGACCACCGGCGTTTTGCTGACCGCGTTCGACACGCTGATCGTGCTTGGCCTGAAAGGCAAGAATTTCCGCGATCTCGAAGCGATCATGCTTGGCTTGATTGCGACGATCGGCGTCGGCTACATCATCGAATTGGCGCTGGTGAAGCCGCATTGGCCGTCAGTGGCACAAGGACTGATTCCTTCGTGGCAGGCGCTCAGCAGCCGCGAGCCGATGTATCTGGCAATCGGCATTCTCGGTGCGACCGTGATGCCGCATAACCTGTATCTGCATTCGTCGATCGTGCAAACGCGCGCGGTCAAGCGCGATCCGGCCAGCATCAGGTCGGCGATCGGCATGTCGCGCATCGATACGATCGTCTCGCTGGTGATTGCGCTGCTGATCAACATGGCGATCCTGATTCTCGCGGCCGCCGCGTTCCATGCGACCGGCCACGATCAGGTTACCGAAATCGAAGACGCCTACAAGCTGTTGGCGCCGATCGTCGGCACAGGCTTCGCCGCGGTGCTGTTCGCGATCACGCTGCTTGCGTCGGGACAAAGTTCGACCTTCACCGGCACGGTAGCAGGGCAGGTCATCATGGAAGGCTTTCTGAAACTGAAAATTCCGTGCTGGCAGCGGCGCTTCATCACGCGAGCTCTCGCCTTGATTCCAGCGCTGATCGGCGTGCAGATGATGGGCAACGGTGCAGTCGGCAAACTGCTGGTCGCAAGTCAGGTCGTGCTGAGCCTGCAACTGCCATTCGCGCTTTATCCGCTGATCCGCATGACCAACGATCGTTCGCTGATGGGCGAATTCGCCAACCGGCTGCCGACGCGGCTCCTCGCCTGGTCGCTGTTCGTGGTGATCAGTGCGGCGAACCTGTGGCTGGTGGTGCAGACAGTGGGGCTGGTGGACTGATGCTGCGGTAGGAGGTAGCTGGGGAGTGCCGGGTCTCAGATATCAGGTGTCCGGCGTCAGGGCGAAAACCAAATAAAAAAGGTCCGCGTAATGGCGGACCTTTTTCAAGGGTGCTTCGGTTCGAATCAGGCTGGACCGGCCCTCATCGATTCAATTCAACTCAGGCGGCTTGCGCGATCTGCGCTGCTTCGAGCGCTTCCTGACGAGCGGCGGCGGCCTTCTTGGTCTTGCCGGCGCGCGACGGCGGCTGGCAGGCGCCACATACCACGTTGTGTTGCAAGTCGTGCTTGTGCGCGACGAATTTGCCGGTGCAGCGGCAGCATTTTGTCAACTGCAGGATGTCGGCGTCGAAGAAACGCACCAGCGTCCATGCACGCGTGAGATCCAGCACCGGTTCGGAGTCGCTGTGCTGGCAATGTTCCAGATACAGCCGATACCCTTTGGTCAGCGCATCCAGGTGCGAGCAGCGCGCTTCGTTTTTCAGGAACAGGTATGTGTTGTAGAACAGCGACGCGTGGATGTTCGCCAGCCACGTCATGTACCAGTCCGCCGAGAAAGGCAGCATGCCCTTGGGTGGCGATACGCCTTTGACCTCGCGGTACAGGCGGATCATGCGGTCGCGCGAAAGCGTCAACTCGCTTTCGAGCACCTGCATGCGCGCGCCGAGTTCAATCAGCGCGATCGCACGAAATACTTCTTGTGCGTCTTCCGTCAGGCTACGCTTGAGCATCGCGGTCACCTCGATTAAGCAAACTGCTCAGCAGGCTGGCCTGCAAGCAGGATCGCCGCGTGAGTCGGTGCAACTGCTGCATGCTTCGTCGTTTGCGTCAGCGCCGACAACATCGCGTGGTCGTTGAAGCGGAAGAAGCATAAAAGCTGATCGGAAGCGGCCAGCTTGACGATCTGCGCGAGCGACAGCCCGGCAAGCAAATCAGCCAGTTCCGACGACAAACCCAGCCGGAACATGCCGACCGGTTTGTCCTCACGCAACATACGTTGCGCGAGCATGATGTAAGACAAGTTGATCTCGCGGATTGAATCCAGCGTCTCGCTGCTACGGTCCATTTTCTGTGTTTCCGAAGCCCCGAATTACTATGTCGGCATTTTTTGCCGTTATGTCTTTTGTGCCTCGCCGGAAACGTTGTCCTCCGGCTACATGTCACCACCTGATACAGACGGCGACTTTTTGATACATCACGTTACATTTCGTAACAGCTTGGGACGAATTGTATGAAGGGTAAAACAAGAAATCAATCCCCTCTCAAAAAAATATCTCGAAAAGATGCATCAAATTTCGGTAACTCTTTCACGGTCCCGTAATAGATGATGCTTAGCAGGTTTTTTGTGGCTCGTAAAATTTGTCTGATCCATGGAAACCCTTGTACCACGGGTACCTGAGTCATTCGTCTGAGCAAAGATGCACACCCGATCGAGAGTCGGAAAATCAGGACTGAATCGGAAAGGAAATAGAAAGCGAGGGTAATTGAAAGTAATAAATACCGCTCATTGGCGCTACTGTGGGGACAAAGCAAAGGTGTAACAAGTTGATGCAGCCCCAGTTACAAACGAGGCTGCATTTGTAACTTCCAGCAATCGTTTGCGGGGATCCGTTCGACTTCGAGGCCAAACGCTGGGCGCAGACGTGTACCGAGTACGCTGCCGGCGAAGGCGGCGATCAGCCACAGTCAGCCGTGCAAGCTGCCTGACACGATGCAGCTGAAATGGACACGGATGTTACAACCTGAGGCCAGACGGGCTCTTTAGCCGAGCATCAGGTAGCTGACCACCGCCGCGATCAGCGAGCGGAAGGGCGCCTTCCAGAGCGATGCGTAACGGTCGGCGCGCGCGCCCCGAGGGTAGGACCGGTACCCGAACGCTGTTACATGAAGCGCGCCATCAGATCGGCGTCGTGAAATACCCCGCCGACGTTTAGCGCCTCGACCTCACAGCCATATTTGCGAAAGCCAAGCGACTCATAGAGTCCGCGCGCCGCCTCGTTCCGGCTACTCACCATCAACTGGATTTGCCGAAGACCTTCTATCTGTGCCGCTCGCGCCAGCAACTCATTAAGCAACGCGCGGCCGACTCCGCGGCCCGCAGCTTCCGGTGCGACATACATACCGACAACAGAGGCCTTGTGCCGTTCCTTGTCATGCGAGTTGCGCACCAATCCGACCACGCCGATCAACGGGGCATCGGCCGACGCGTAAGCACCGAGCAAAAAGTCGCCTTCGGCTGCGCGCGCGCCTTGCAACATCGCATCATGTCGTGCCGCGCCCTTGGCCACCGCTTCCTCGTAGCTCTGACCGAACGACTCCGGATGTGCCTTCAGTCCACGCAGGCGAAGCTGGAAGTAGGCCTCGCGGTCGGCTGGCCCGAGTTGACGGATCAGTAGGGCGTTGTTGGTCAAGTGCGTCTCTCCGTGTGGTTTGAACGGCGGTGCAAGCGGTAACAACTCAGCGTTCAATGTTGCTTGCGATTCTGCCGTTCCGCAGTCGCGCTAGGGTTTCACGGCCTTAGCGCCTTGGTTTTCGGCGCGTTGGCTTTCGGCAAACTCGCGCAATGCCGCCGCGGTTTGCTGATCGGCGGGAAAGAACGCCTCTATGGCAAGTTCCGACAACGTCACATCCACTGGTGTGCCGAATACCGTGGTCGTGCTGAAGAACGACAGTACCCCGATCGGCGTGCGCAGCCGCAGTGGCACGGCGATCTGATTACTCGCGGTGTCGTCCTGGTCGGCCACTTCTGCACCGGGCGGAGCGGGATACGCGGCTAGCTCGTCGCGCAGTGCGCTCAACGTGTCGTCACCGCTCACGTCGATTTGCCGCTGGAGTCGGGACAGCGCGTGCGCGCGCCACGCATGCCAATTGACGATCGACGCTGCGATACCTTCCGGATGCAAGCTCAGTCGCATCGCATTGACTGGCGGCTTCAGCAGTTCAGGGCTTGCGCCCGCAAGCAGCGGCGCAAGCGCACTATTTGCGGCGACGATGGTCCAGTGGCGGTCGATCGCGAGTGCCGGATACGGCTCGTGACCTTTAAGCACTAACTCGACAGCCTCGCGCGCGGCGGTCAGCTGGGGGTCTGTCAAAGGACGTTCTCGGAACAGCGGCGCATAACCCGCCGCGATCAGCAGCGAATTGCGCGCGCGCAGCGGCACGTCGAGTCGCTCTGCCAGATGCATGACCATTTCACGGCTGGGCACCGCACGGCCTGATTCGACGAAGCTCAGATGCCGGGTTGAAATATCGGCTTCCGCGGCGAGCAACAACTGGCTCATTCTTCGCCGCTGCCGCCATTCGCGGAGCAGATCGCCAATCGTGCGGCTTGCCGTCGGCGCGTTCGACGGAATGGTTTGCGCAAGAGAGAGCGTGTTCATGTTGCCGATGATAGCCAAAGCGTGTTGGCGATCCATTACCTGACAGGTAATGGAATACCCGGGAATACCCCGAAACACCCGAGAAAGCGTAGGAGCACCCGCGAATACACAGCCCATTCGTGGCCTTGCCTCAGGCGGCAACACAATAAGCGCGAATCAGGCGGGCGCCACACCTTCCGGCACGGCGTTGAGCTTGATGCCCAGCGCGCGCAGCAGTTTGAACACCGTATCCATGCGCGGTTTGGAGCCGGGCGCGAGTGTTTTATAGAGGCTTTCGCGCCCGAGCCCAGCGTCGGCCGCGACCTTTGCGATGCCGCGCGCTTTTGCGATGTCGGCGATCGCGGCGAGGAGGAGGTCGGCGTCGCCTTCTTCCAGCGCTGCGTTGAGATATTCAGCGATCATCTCCTCGCTATCGAGGTAGTGTGATGCGTCGAACCGTGCGGTTTTGACTTTGCTCATGACAGTTCCTTTCTGATTGCTGCCCACATTGATTTGGCATGCTTGATGTCGGTCGGCTGCGTGGACTTATCGCCAGCGCAGAGCAGCAGGTACACCAGCCGCCCTTCGCGCGCAAAGTAGACCCGATAGCCGGGACCGCAATCGATGCGCATTTCGGACACACCGTCTTCCAGCAGCTTTACGTCGCCGAAATGACCCCGCTCCGCACGCCGGACCCGCACCAGGATTTTTGCCCTCGCTCTCATGTCTGCGAGGCCGGCAAGCCAACTGTCGAATTCTTCGGTGCGGTTGACCGTGTACACAGGCGGTGAACCGATTTGTTGATGAGTGTATCCTGCTGGATACGACATTGCAAGTGTAAAAACCATATTTAAAAAGCGGCTCGTGTCCGCACCCGTTCAGTTCGTCACATGCCGCGTATCAACGCTTCGCGGCCTCCATTTTTCCCATGAGGTTAGCGGCCGAAGCGGCCTGTGACGATTCGGCCGAATGGCCAATCCGATCGGCAAAAAGCGACGGTTTTGCACCGTGGCGCATCTGGATGCTTACCTCCCACGTAATCGACGTGCCGCGCTCGAGGCGTCAATCTTCACTCCGAGCCCGCCGCATACAACGTGTCTGCCGAGCGTAGTGCTCAGTCATGCAAATCAAGGAGTCTGAGATGAATGCGCATACCGATCTGATCGACCGTTATTTCGATGCATGGAATGAAACCGATGCAGTGCGCCGCCGCGAACTGATCGCCGCGACGTGGGCCGCCGATGCCGACTATCGCGATCCGCTGCTGGCAGGCGCGGGCCATGACGGAATCGACGCGATGATCCGTGCGGTGCATGAACGCTTTCCGCATCAC
This sequence comes from Paraburkholderia domus, assembly GCF_905220705.1. GTDB lineage: Bacteria > Pseudomonadota > Gammaproteobacteria > Burkholderiales > Burkholderiaceae > Paraburkholderia > Paraburkholderia domus. The sequence continues at coordinate 107,121 of NZ_CAJNAT010000008.1, read as the reverse complement.
ACGTTTCACCGCACGACGGAAGTCGACGGCTTCGCGAACCGGCTGCGTTTTTCGTGGGAACTCAGCACGCCGGCCGGCGACGCGATCGTCAAGGGATCCGACTTCGGCGTACTCGATGCGCACGGCCGCTTGCAGGCGGTGACTGGTTTTCTCGACCAGGTGCCTGCCGCCGCCTGACCACCCGCTTTTTTTCACGGAGACAATCATGCACGAGTCCGTTGCCGCCACGGCTCCCAGTACTGTTCTTACGGTCGCACGCCTGTCGGGCGCCGTCGACGCGCTCTCCAGCGCGATCGCCGGCTTCGCTCTGCTGGCCGGTACACGCGCGTTCACCTTCACCGCGTTGCTGGCCTGGCGCGAGCCGGTATTGGGTGGCGCGGGTCTTGTGCTGCTCGCCTTGGTCGGATGGTTGCGGTGGCAGTGTCGCCACAATGTCGCTCGCCGCATCGTGTAGAAAAGCGGATTGACGACGGACCGCCGGCAACGGACCGCGCGTCATCGTCTTGCTACAATCGATCGCGACGCGCTACAAGGACAAACCGTTCGAACCCGGGCGCCTAGCCGCCAATCGGACCTCAAGGAGACACCGTGCTGAAGAATCTGGACCCGCTGCTGAATGCCGATGTGCTGCATGCGCTACGCTCAATGGGGCATGGCGACGAACTGGTGATTTGCGACGCCAACTTCCCGGGCGCGTCCGTCGCGCAGGAGACGGTGTTGGGCAAGCTGCTTCGTCTCGATGGCGTGAACGCAGCGCGTGCAATTCGCGCGATTCTGTCGGTGATGCCGCTGGATACTTTCATCGAACGCCCTGCCGCGCGAATGGAAGTGGTGGGCGAGCCGAATACGATTCCGGCCGTTCAGCGCGAGGCGCAGATCGAGATCAATGCGGCGGAAGGGCGCGAGGTGCCGTTTGCTTCGGTCGAACGTTTCGCTTTCTATGAGCGGGCACGCAAAGCCTATTGCGTGATCGCCACCGGCGAAGAGCGCGGTTATGGCTGCTTCGTGTTCACAAAAGGTGTCTTGCTGGCGCCGGATGCGCCGCAGCAATAGCACGGACACTCGCCGAGCACCCGGACACCTCTTTTCTTCCTCTGATACGGCGCGATTTGCGCCGTTCACACCCGCCCGCGCTTGGAAAAGGCGGGCAATGCACATATTCTCAGATGCAAAGTGGGGAACTGCGGCCGCCTGGCCGGGTCTCCTGCTTATTCATTTACAGGAGCCCCTCATGACGCGTCCCGTCGATTCCGGCGTCATCCTTATCGCGCGTATCGCCCTTGCCGTGCTGTTTTTATGGGGTGGCGTGATGAAACTGCTGGGCTATGCGGGCTTCGTCGGCTATCTGCATTCGAAGGGTGTGCCGTTCGTACAGGTCGCCGGACCGATTGCAACAGCGGTCGAGGCACTCGGCGGTCTGCTGCTGATCGTCGGCTTCAAGATCCGCCCACTCGCGCTCATCATGGCCGTCTACACCGTGGCGACCGCGGTGCTGGGTCACGATTTCTGGAACGTTACCGATCCCGCCTTGCAGCGCGATATGGTGATCCACTTCTGGAAGAATATCGGTATCGCCGGTGGTTTCCTGTTGTTGTTCGTGACCGGAGCGGGCCGTATCAGTATCGACGGCGCGCGTTCACCGCGCGGCGGGCTGCATCTCTGATCACGCAGTTGAGGTAGTCTGAGCAGGTCGCTTTTGATTCTGGCTGTAATCAAGGGAGCAAATAATGATTCAAAGTTTTGAGCAAACCATTGGTGGCAAGGTGACGCAGTTGTGCGCAAGTCTCGGCGAAGGGCCTACGCCGCATCGCGTCATCATCAGCCTTGCCGATTCAGCGAAAACCTTGGTGGTTCTGGATGCATCCGGTCTTATCAGCACGATCAAGGCCGAAATCGAACAGCCGGAAAAGCTGATCGCCGACGCGATCGCCAAGGCGCAAAACGAAGGACTGATCGAGCGCGCGATCGACACCGGCACGATTCAGGAAGCGTCGCTGTAAGCCGTGCGGTAGCAGGGTGTTGTATCGCGCCTGCTAGTGCCGTATTAGTGTAAAAAGTCGACCCCCGCGGCGCGTAAGCATCGCGGGGGTCTTTTTTTTGCACTCGCGGCGAAGCGAGGCGGGACGCTCAGTGCGCTTCGCCAATTCGCGCTGGGCAAAGCGACGAGACGATCAGCGCGGTTTGCCAACTTGCCCAGGCTCGATCCCGTGCGGTTTCGAGGTCGATGCGTGCGGCTCCGGATGTACGAGGCAACCCATTACGCCACCGAGCACCAGCAGACCAACCGAGATGGCCGTCGCGGCCTGCATCCCCAAGACGATCTGCGTGGCGGCTGCGCCGCTCGCCAGCGCGCCGAAGGCGGCTACACCGACTGCCCCGCCTGCCTGCCTGGCGGTATTCAGCACAGCGGACGCCGTACCGGCGCGCTTCGCTTCGACGGAGGCCAGCACGGCGGTCGTCATCGCCGGGACCGCGAGGCCCATGCCGGACGGAATCAGCAGGAACGGCAGCAGCAAGCCGACGAGCGGTGTGGACGCATCGACGAAATGCAGCAGGCCATAGCCGAGCCCCGCGGTGATCGCGCCGGCGATCATCGGCACACGTACGCCGAAGCGCCCGACCACCCAGCCGCTCGCCACGTTCGAGAGCAGAAAGCCGCCGGTCAACGGCAGGAAAGCGAGGCCCGCCTGCAGCGGGGTATAGCCGCGTACGCGCTGCAAGTACAGGCTCAGCACGAACACCATGCCGTAGTACGTCAGATTCACACAAATGCCGAACAGCACCGCCGCATTGAAGGTGCGCTTGCTGAACAGCAAGAGCGGCAGCATCGGCGTCGCGACGCGCGATTCCACGGCGATAAAGGCGCCGGTCGCGACTAGCGCGAGTATGAAACCGCCGGCTACCAGCGGATGGCTCAGGCCGAGCGGCCGCAATTCGATCACAGCGGCGACGAAGGCGGTGAGCGCGACGATCGCAAGGGTCTGACCGCTCAGATCGATGCCACGCGGGATTGCCTCGGCTGTAGCCGTTGTTGTAGTCGCCCCAACGGTAGCCGGAGTCCCGGCCCTAGTCCCGCTTCTAGTCCCAGTCGTAACCGCAGCCGCAGCCGGAGCCGCCGTCGCGCGTCGCGCTTCTTTCCGTGCCGATTCACGCCGCGGCACCCAGAGCAAAGTCGCTATCAACCCGACTACGCAAATCGGCAAATTGACGAGAAAGATGCTGCGCCAGCCGAACGCCGCGATCAGCACACCGCCGACCACCGGTCCGGCCGCGATCGAAATCGCGCCCGCGGCGGTCCACAGCCCGACGGCACGCGCCCGCAGCTTCGGATCATGGCCGTATGACTGATTGAGCAGCGCCAGCGAGTTTGGCAGCATGGCGGCCGCGCCGATGCCTTGCAACGCGCGCGCCGCGACCAGCACGGTGGCATCGAGCGCCAGGCCGCAGGCGAGCGACGCGAGCGCAAACAGCACGATGCCGGCCGCGTACATGCGCCGTGTCCCGAGCCGGTCGCCCAGCGCGCCCGCCGAAAGCATCAGCACCGCGAACGCGAGCGTGTACGCGTCGACGACCCATTGCAGCCCCGCGACATTCGCATGCAGGTCCGCACCGATCTTCGGCAGCGCGATGTTGACGATGGTCACGTCGAGTTGCGTGACGACGAAGCCGACACTGACGGTCGCAAGAATGCGGCCGAGGGCGGGCGAGGAGGGTGTATTGGGAGAGTTCATAAGACACATCGTAGGCAGATGCAGCGCACGATGTTTCGGGCTGACGTGAAGTGTCGATGTGCCCGGAACTGCGGGGAAGGCGGGGCGCGGAGCCGATACAAACAACGGCGCACCACGCGGCGCGCCGTTGCGAAAAAGCTTGATCAGCGCGCTTGCGGTGCGTCTTTGATAAACAACGTAGTCAATGCCCCGACAATACAGATCGCCCCGACATACAGCGGCGCGGCCATCGGGTTTGACTTCATCATCAGCGAAACAGCGATTGGCGTGAGGCCGCCGAACACCGCGTAGGCGACGTTGTACGAGAAGGAGATGCCCGAGAATCGCACGACCGGCGGGAACGACTTGACCAGCACGAACGGAATCGCGCCGATCACGCCGACGAAAAGGCCGGCCACGGCGTACAGCGGCACCAGCGCCGAGGTATCGACGGCAAGCTGCTGGAACATCACGTAGTACGTCACTGCCAGCGCGAGGCCGCCGATGAAAATCGTGCGCCCCGCGCCGATGCGGCCCGCGATCGAGCCCGCCATCACGCAGCCGATCGTCAGGCACAGCGTCGCCACGCAGTTCGCCAGCAACGCGGTGGCCGGTGCGATATGAAACTGCTTCTGCAGCAGCGTCGGCGTCATCAGAATGACGACCACGATCGCGGCCGACAGCATCCACGTAAGCAGCATCGACACGATCACGGCGCGACCGTGGTCACGCAATACGGCTTTGAGGGGCACTTCCGCGGCGATCGCCTTGCGTTGCTTGAGTTCAGCGAACACTGGTGTTTCATGCAGCCAGCGGCGCAGATAAACCGAGAACATGCCGAACACGCCGCCGACCAGGAACGGAATGCGCCATGCGTACGCGGAGATTTCCGCGGGCGCGAAGTTGCGATTCACTGCCGATGCAATCAGCGAGCCGAGCAGGATGCCTGCCGTCAGGCCGGCCGTCAGCGTGCCGCATGCATAACCAACGTGCCGCTGCGGCACGTGTTCCGAGACGAACACCCATGCGCCCGGCACTTCGCCGCCGACGGCCGCGCCTTGCATCACGCGGAACACTAGCAGCAATACCGGCGCCATCACGCCGATGCTGGCGTAGGTGGGCAGCAGACCCATCATCAGCGTCGGCACCGACATCAGCAGCACGCTCAGCGTGAACATGCGCTTGCGGCCAAACAGGTCGCCGAAGTGCGCCATGATGATGCCGCCGAGCGGCCGTGCCAGATAACCCGCCGCGAAGATGCCGAAAGTCTGCACCTGACGCAGCCAGTCCGGCATCGCCGCGGGGAAGAACAGCTGGCCGATCGCCGGCGCGAAGAATACGAAGATGATGAAATCGTAAAACTCCAGCGCCCCGCCGAGCGCGGCGAGACCGAGTGTCTTGTAATCGCTTCGCCCAAGAGGGCGTGGGGTGACAGCCTGCGCTCCACCCAGATTTGTCGCTTGCATTGCTTGTGTCTTGTCTTGAATTGGGAACCACACGTAGCGCGTGGAAAGTCGGCGGTCGTCGGGCGAGAAGTGTGGCAAGCGCTGGGTAGAGCACGGGACACCGGCGCGCCGGCCCAGGTAGGGGCAGCGCGATGACGACTGGGGCCAGGCCGCGGATTTTACAGGATGAAAGCCGTTGACTTCGGGAAGTACTTAATTAGATTGGAAAAAGTTCCCCGCGACGCGCCTTTTCGACGGCAGGCTGGACCACGAGGGCCGCGCGTCGTGCGAGCCGCAGCGGTTGAGTGTAGGAATGCCGCGCATCGGTGTCGGAGCGGGGCGATTGATGTGCAAATTAGGAATGCTCCTATGGGATGGCTTGGGCGTCCCTCTGAGAATCGCGTCCGAGCTATCAGTTAAGAGTTATCCCATGCGCATTGCCATTCTTCAGCGTGACCCGTTCATGCGTCAGTCGATCGAAAAGATCCTTATGAGCGCCAGCCATACCTGTATGGCCTATGACGACGGTCTGACCATGTCGAAAGCGCTCGCTCGTTCCACCGTGGATATGCTGGTGCTGGACTGGCAAGGCACTCGCCTGTCCGGCGCCGAGGTCCTGCGGTCGGTGCGCGCGGTCGGCGGCGACCGCCTGCCAGTCCTGTTCGCTTCGACGGAGACGTCGGAGGACAGCGTGGTGCGCGCCTTTGCCAGTGGGGCAGACGACTATGTCGGGCTGCCATTGCGCCCGGGCGAGTTCCGCGAGCGTGTTACGGCGTTGCTGCGCCGCGCCTATCCGGACCGTTTCAGCGCCGCGAACTTCGAAGTCGGCCCCTACCATTTCGACACGCATCGCCAGCTCGTCATGCTGCGCGGTCGGCCGGTCCAGCTATCGGGCACGCAATACCGGTTGGCGTCGCTATTCTTTTCCAACATTGGCCGCGTGATGTCGCGCGACCATATCTTCGCGATGGTGTGGGGACGTGAGTTCCGTGAGTTCACCCGCACGATCGACAGCCACGTGTCGCGCCTGCGTTTGCTGCTCGAGATCGAGCCGCAAAACGATTTCCGGCTGCAACCCGTTTACAAGAGCGGCTATCGTCTGCTGCATTTGCGGCAAGGCGAAGCGAGTGCGGAAAAGCAGGCGGCCTGAGCGGGTCCGACCGCGCACGGGTCGCGGATGCCGGCTGTGGCAACGCCGGCCGCGCCGCTCGATGCGCGGCCGGCCGGGACATCGGCGTAGCGCCTAGGCGGACCGGCGCGTCATCCGCCGCACCGCGACCGGGAGCGGCTACCCATCAACTTGCCGCAACTCAAACCTGCGGCAGCGCCGGCCGGGCTTCAATCGCCCGGCGGATCAACGCTTCCACCGCCTTGCGCTCATCTCCGGCCAACGGCAGCCGCGGTGGCCGCACCGGCTCCGTGCCAAGCCCGACGATCGTCTCGGCCAGCTTGATGTTCTGCACCAGCTTCGCAGAGACGTCGAGCGCGAGCAGCGGCGCAAACCAGCGATAGATCGCTCGCGCTTCTTCAAGACGGCCCGCCTTCAGCAACTTGTAAATCACGACCGTCTCGCGCGGAAACGCGCACACAAGACCCGCCACCCAGCCGTGCGCGCCCATCAATATCGCTTCCATCGCGAGGTTGTCGACCCCGCACAGAATCGCGAAGCGGTCGCCGACCACGTTGATCAGGTCGGTCACGCGCCGCACATCGCCGCATGATTCCTTGATCGCGACGATCTTCTTTTCGTCGGCGATTTCCGCGAACATGTCGGGCGTCATGTCGACGCCATAGGCAAGCGGATTGTTATAGATCATCAGCGGCAGCGCGCTTGCATCGGCGACGCTGCGAAAATGGTGCAACGTCTCGCGCCGGTCCGACAGATAGCGCAGCCCGGGCAGTACCATGAAACCGGCTGCGCCGTGCCGGCTACCGGCTTCGGCCTGGCGGCACGCGTCGAGCGTGCTGTTCTCGGCGATCGTCAGCAAAACCGGCACGCGGCCGCGCGAGGCCTCGACGGCGATGTCGAGCACTTGCAGCTTCTCGTCCAGCGAGAGCGTCGACGCTTCGCCGAGCGATCCGCACACGATGATGCCGTCCACACCCGCGTCGATCTGTGCCTCGATATTCTTGCCGGTCCATTCGCGATCTATGCTGAAATCCGCGTGAAACTTGGTGGTAACTGCGGGCAATACGCCTTCCCAGATATGCGCCACGACTGCTCTCCTGAGTGTGTTGAGTCGAAGCGAAGTGTAAGCAGGGAAAATGCGCCCGTCTTGCGTGATTCACGCGCGGCGGATGACGATTTCAGCATAATGACTATGCCTGCAAGCCCAGCTTGATCGAGCAAGCTGGCTTTTTCAGGACAGGACGCAAAGTGTGTCGAAGTCTTATCGGCATGGCCTTGCACGCCCTCTTTAGTCAGGCTGTTGGGCGGTGTTCAAGTGTGGATCCTGCCCGTTTTCAAAGGTCGGCAGATTGGCGGGCGGGCAGAATGATTATGCCGAAATCGTCACAATCTACGCTTAAGCGCACCAAGACTCCGACGCCCAGTATTCCTACCATGGGCATCATGAAAACCTTAGACATCATCGACTCGCACACCGGCGGTGAACCGACCCGCCTGGTGGTGTCGGGTGGCCCGGAGCTTGGCGGCGGCTCGCTGGCGCAGCGTCTCGACATGTTTCGCACGCATTTCGACGACTGGCGCGCGGGCATCGTCACCGAACCGCGCGGCTCGGATGTGGTGGTCGGCGCGCTGCTGTGCGAGCCGGACGACCCTGCGTGCGCGGCCGGCGTGATCTTCTTCAACAACGTAGGCTACCTCGGCATGTGCGGGCACGGCACGATCGGTCTTGTCGTCTCGCTCGCTCATATGGGGCGGATCGGGCCGGGACGTCATCGGATCGAGACGCCGGTCGGCATCGTCGAAGCGACCCTCAACGAGGACGGCAGTGTGGCCGTGTGCAACGTACCGGCTTATCGCTACCGGCAAGGCGTGCAGGTGGACGTGCCGGGCTACGGCATGTTGAGTGGCGACATCGGCTGGGGCGGCAACTGGTTCTTTCTCGTCGCCGACCACGGGCGCACGCTGGAGGCGGCGCGTATCGCTGAGTTGACCGCGTTCAGCGCGGCAATTCGCGATGCGCTGACCGCGCAGCGTATCACCGGCGCGGACGGCGCCTTGATCGATCACATCGAACTCTTTGGACCCGGCTCGCGCGACGGCATCGACAGCCGCAGTTTCGTCCTCTGTCCCGGCAACGCGTATGACCGTTCGCCGTGCGGTACAGGCACGAGCGCGAAAATCGCCTGCCTCGCCGCCGACGGCAAGCTCCCCGAAGGCGCGGTGTGGCGGCAGGAGAGCATCATTGGCAGCGTATTCGAGGCGAGCTATCGTCACGCCGCCGACGGTGTCTCGGTGATTCCGACCATCACCGGCCACGCGCACATCATGGCCGAAGGGCGTTTGTGTTTCGACGAGCGCGATCCGTTCGCGTGGGGCATCCGCACGGCATGACAGCGGATGCGTTGATCGTCGGGGCGGGCATTGTCGGCGCGGCTTGCGCGGCGGAACTGGCCGCGCTCGGCATGCGCGTCGAGGTACTCGACGCACAGGGCATCGGCGGCGGCGCGACGGCGGCGGGCATGGGCCATATTGTCGTGATGAACGACTCTCCCGCGGAATTCACCTTGAGCCGCTATTCGCGCGAGTTGTGGCTGGCACTTGCGCCGCAGTTGCGCATGCGCGACGCGTTCACGCGCTGCGGTACCTTATGGGTCGCCGCCGACGAGGAAGAGTGGCAAGCCGCCTGCACCATGCATGCCGCGTTCGAAGCGCAGGGCATCTCCGCACAACTGCTCGACGCGTCTACGCTGCGGGCATGTGAGCCGGCGCTGGCGGCATCGATGGCGGGCGGCTTGCGGATCGAGCACGACAGTATCGTGTATGCGCCCACTGTTTCCGAATGGCTGCTGACGCAATCATCAGGAGTCGAGAATATCCGTGTGCGGCTCGGCACGCGGGTTGCTGCAGTCAGCGCTGGCGGCGTGACGCTGGCCGATGGCGAGCGCATCAGCGCTGCGCATGTGATCGTTGCCAATGGCCTGGGCGCTCAACAACTGCTGCCGTCGCTGCCGTTGCAGCCGAAGAAAGGTCATCTGCTGATCACTGACCGTTACCCCGAACTCATTCGCCATCAACTGCTCGAACTCGGCTACATCAAGAGCGCGCACCATGCGGCCGGCACCTCCGTGGCATTCAATGCGCAGCCGCGCCCCACGGGCCAACTGCTGATCGGGTCCTCGCGCCAGTTCGATACAACCGATCCCGTTGTCGACATGCCGGTGCTCGCTCAGATGTTGCAGCGCGCCGCGCAGTATCTGCCGGTCCTGCCGACGCTCAATGGCATCCGCGCGTGGACCGGCTTTCGCGCGGCGTCGCCTGATGGTTTGCCGTTGATCGGTCCGGCAGGCGATTTTGCACCTGGCGCGTGGCTCGCTGTCGGACACGAAGGTCTTGGCGTGACGACCTCACTGGCAACCGCAAAATTGCTCGCCGCGCAAATCACTGGGAACGCCGCGCCGATTCCTGTCGAGCCGTATCTGCCGGTTCGTTTTGCGCAAAAGGTGGCCCATGTCTAACGCTGATGCAGCACGCCTCCATTTGACGATAGACGGTAGAAGCGTCGAGGTTGAAGCGGGTACGACGGTGGCCGCGGCGCTTGTCATTGCGGGCGTCGGCGGCACGCGGACGTCGGTGAGCGGCCAGCCGCGCGCAGCACTGTGCGGGATGGGCGTGTGCCAGGAATGCCGCGTCACTATCGACGGCCGGCTGTATGCGTTGGCGTGTCAGACGCTTTGCCGCGAAGGGCAGGTGGTTTGCACCACTGCGACTGCCAGCGTGGCCAACGTGACCGATGCGACCGACGTATTCAACGCGGCCAGCGAGAACGGCGGGATGAACGGGACCAATGTGGGCAGGGGGACTAACGCCACGGGTACCACTGCCACAACCACCACGGGCACGCGATGAAGCAGCACTTCGATATCGTTGTGGTGGGCGCCGGTCCGGCTGGGTTGACCGCCGCGCAGGCAGCGGCGCGCGAAGGCGCCACGGTCGCGCTGCTCGACGATAACCCGCGCGCCGGTGGCCAAATCTGGCGGCAAGGTCCGGGCCATCCGCCGCAAGCGCCGCTGCACGGGTTGCTCGCCGCCTTGAAGACGCAAAACAACGTCACCCTTTTCCCGTCGACTCGCGTGATCGCGCCTTTGGGTCCGCGCGGTTTGCTGCTTGAGTCAGCTGAGCAGGGTGGCGTGTCTGTCAGCTACGATCGGTTGATCCTCGCGACCGGCGCACGCGAGCGGCTATTACCATTTGCCGGCTGGACGCTGCCCGGCGTAACGGGTGCAGGCGCGCTCCAGGCACTCATCAAAGGCGGCATGCCGGTGCGCGGCGAACGGATCGTGATTGCGGGCAGCGGACCTTTGCTGGTCGCCGCGCTCGCCACCGCGCGTGCTGCCGGAGCACAGGTGGTGGCGGTCGTTGAGCAGGCGTCGGCACTCGAGGTTGCGCGCTTCGGAGTCTCTCTGCTGGGCGAGCCGGCGAAGTTGCGGCAGGCCGTTGCCATGACGCGCGGCTTCGCGGGCGTGCGTTACTGGACTGGCAGCATCGTCCGGCAAGCGCATGGAGATGGCCGCGTCGAGCGCGTGACGATTCGGCGCGGGCAGCGAGAGTTGACGCTTGACTGCGAGCGCATCGCCTGCGGCTATGGACTCGTGCCGAATATCACGCTTGCACAAGCGCTGGGCTGTGCCATCAGCGAGGCGGGTGAGATCGTCGTCGACGGCGAGCAGCGGACTTCGGTCGAAGGCGTGCTGGCGGCAGGCGAAAGCACGGGCGTCGGCGGCGCGGAGCTGGCGGGTGTGGAAGGTGAGATCGCGGGTCTTTCGGCAAGCGGCGCCCTCGCAAGCCGCAGCGCGCTGCATGTGCAACGAGCCCGCTGGCGGCGTTTCGGCAAGCGCGTCGAAGCGGCGTTTGCGCTGCAAGCGGCCGCGCGCACGCTACCCGACGATGCCACGCTGCTTTGTCGTTGCGAAGACGTCAGCATCGGCGAGGTGCGCGCCTATCCAGATTGGCGCGAGGCGAAGCTGCATACCCGCTGCGGAATGGGCGCATGCCAGGGGAGAATCTGCGGCGCAGCGGCTGGGCTGTATTTCGGCTGGCAGGCCGCAGCGCCGCGCCCGCCGTTCAGCCCTGCGCAAATCGGCACCTTGATGGCGGCGAGCGCGGAGCAGCAGCCGGCCGAGTGACCCAGGCACCGTACGTCCCCTGGATATTGTCACCAACCGCACGGCCCTATAATCAACCGCAGGCGCCCGCCTGCGTAGCCGTACGGACGAACGTACCGGCAAACGCGCGCGCAAATGCACTGTTGAGCGCTCGGCGAGCGCATCGACTCAAGCGCCGACCAACGCACAACCGCACCGACCACGGAACCCGTACGATGAACACGCTGGCTCATCCGCTCGAACCGGACGACGCAACGCTGTCCGGCATGCTGTCGCATTTCACGCTGCTCGAGCCCGTGTTCGACGCGATGCCGGACGTCGTGTTTTTCGTCAAGGACGCGCACGCTCGCTATGCACTGGTCAATCGCACGCTGGCCTCGCGCTGCGGTTTCAAGGAAAAGGCCGCTTTGCTCGGCAAGACCGCCGAAGACGTATTCCCGCGCCGCTTCGGCCGCATCTATACCGCACAGGACGAAGCGATCATCAACGTCGGCAACCAGATGATCGATCAACTTGAACTGCACCTGTATCCCGGCCGCCAGCCGGGTTGGTGCCTGACCTGCAAGCAGCCGTTGCGTGATCCGGCGGGCAAGGTGGTCGGCCTCGCCGGCATCTCCCGCGATCTGAAAGCGGACGAAAGCAGTCATCCTGCTTACAGCCGGCTGGCTGCAGTGGTGCAGTCCATCCAGGAAAATTACGTGCAGCCGTTAAATTTGAAACAGCTTGCTGCCATGGCGGATATGTCGGTGGCGCAACTGGAGCGCTACTTTCACAAAGTGTTTCATTTGACGCCGCGCCAGGTGTTGCTGAAAACGCGGCTGGACGCCGCCACCGCGCTGCTGGTTTCGCACGACAAGGTCACCGATGTCGCCGCGCTCTGCGGCTACACCGACCACAGCGCCTTTACGCGCCAATTCAAGGCGACCGTCGGCATCACGCCGACGGAGTACCGCATGCTGCTGCACGGAACCTCGCGAAGCTGATCTGCCGCCCACATGGTTCGTCGCAAGCATCATTACTACGTCTACGTTGTCGCGCTCGACGACAAGGTCTGGAACGAGGCGCGCTTTCGCCGCGCGAATCCGGATTACCGGTTCGACAAGCCATGCGTGTATGTAGGAATGACGGGACTGGACCCGGATCTGAGATTCGACCGGCACAAAGCCGGCATTCAGGCAAATCGCTACGTGCGCGATTACGGCCTGCGCCTCGTGCCCGAGTTGTATGAAGTATTCAATCCAATGCCTTACCGCGGCGCACAGGATATGGAAGTGGAATTGGCGATTGGACTGCGTGAGGCGGGGTACGGCGTATGGCAGGCGTAATTAAAATGTAAAACCCGCCTTATTTTACGCCGAGCCCGCGCAGCACTGCGTTGCCTTCGGGTGTCAGACGGATATGCGAGGCGCCTGCCTGGCCGGAAACCGTTTCGATCAAGCCGGCTTCGTGAAGCTGCGGAATCTCGGGTTTCGCGGACGCGTCGATCGGCGCGTGCAGCAACAGCAGCAGCGTCGCCAGTTCGTGGTGGCTCAGCAGGCGGCGCAGAATCGTGGGCCGCTTCGCTGGCGCTGTCGTCTCATTCGTGTTGTGGTCGGGCTGGTTCATGGAGCGCACCTTGTGCGGGATAGTGTCGAACGGATCATGCGGATGAAGTCTTAAACGATTCTTAAGACACCATTGTCCTGTAACACCGTGACATTATGATTGCGCCGGAACAAGTTACCGACCGTTACACCTGGCCGATTGTTACCTTTGCTTACCTTACGGCGCGCAGGTTTTGCTCGCCGATTCAATCCAAAGATTGCCTACGTGGCGTGTGCCCGCGTAGAAGCGATAGGTGGTCGCGCCATTGTCGCTGCGCACCTTGACGATATTCGAATCGCCGAAGTCGAGCATCTGGCCCTGAGGGATCGCGGCCGACTTGAACGCGGCGTTGTGGCTGGTTGCCACTTGCGTCAGGCAGGCGACCACGTCGTTGACCGAGCGCTGCGTGGTGGTGTCCGTAACGGGCTCGCCGGCATCCGGGTTCTTCTGGAAGTACGCGCAAGCGCTGAGAAGCAGGGGAACTGACAGGACTACGGCAAACTTCTTCATATCTCTCCTGGCGTTTCATTCGGACGACGGTGCGCGCGATGCCCGTGTGGGGCTGAGTGCGCGCGGCACCGGGCCGCGGATCAACCGCCATTATATCGGTGCGGCGCGCCCGCCTGAGCCGATGAAGCATGCGCCGTGCCCGATCTGCCGGAATCAGCAGACGGCAGGCCGAATACCGCCGTCCTGTGGCGTGGCTGGCCGAACGCGCCTATTTGCGGCGCTGGGCCTGCGCCGCGAGCCGCACAGCCGCATTGGCCGCGCCGTAGCCGTCGTAGCCGCCGCGCCGCTCGACAATTTCCATAAAAAAGCGCTGGTCCAGTTGTTCTGTGTACGCGTGGAAGAACTCGCCGCCGCGTTCGTCCCGGTCGTACAGGATGTTGTGCGCGCGCAGCGCCTCGAGCGTCTCGTCTGGCAGCGCATAGCGGGCGGCGAGGTCGTCGTAGTAATTGCGCGGGATGCGCAGCACCGGCAGGCCGTCGGCGACGAACTCGGGAATTGCGTTGAAGATATCGCCCGTGCTGAACGCGACGTGGTTCAGGCCCGAGCCATGGTAAGTGTGCAATGCCTCAGCTACCGCCGTGTGATGGTCCACCGACGCGTTCAGTACGATGCGTACCGTTCCGTCATGACTGCGCAGCGCGCGGCTGCGCACCAGCCCATAAGGATCGGGCACCAGCACGCCCGGCTCGGCCTGGAAGCCGAGCGCAGTGCGCAGAAACAGGACCCACGTATCCAGCGAAGGCGCCGGCACCGACAGGCAGACGTGGTCGATGCGCGTGAGCGGCCCCACTTCGGCCGGACCATTGACGTCGGTGAGCACGAAATCGGCTTCGAACAGGGTGGGCTGGTCCGGCGTCTCGTCGACGAAATAGTTCAGGCTGCCGTCGGGCGCCTGCACGGCGGGCAGCACGCGTTCGTTCGGGCCGATCTGCCCTGAGAACGGCGCGTAGCCGAACCCGGCGGCGCGTTCGAACGCCTGATTGGCGTCGTCCACGCGAAACGCCGACGCGCACAGCGACAACCCATGCTGCTGGAAGAAGGCGTTGGCGAATGAATCCGGCTCGGCGTTCAGCACGATCGACGCCGCGCCGTGCTGAAACAGCGTCACATCTTTCGAACGATGCTGGCCGGCCTGGCGAAAGCGCAGCTTGCCGAGCCAGTCGACGAGATGCGCGCGGGTCGTGTGGTCGACGGCAAACTCGAGAAACTGATAGCCGACATGAGCGGGCGCAGCGGGCGATTGATAGAGCTTGCCGACCGGTTGCTGCGTGGACTCAAGCAGCGCGCGAGTCTGTTCCTCGAGGAACAACAGCGAGCGATGGCCGTCCGCCGCGGTGATGGTGGTCGGTGCGGCGCGAAAGCCGTCATTGAAAATTTCGAGCGAAAGCGGCCCTGAGTAGCCGGTTTTCACGACCTGCGCGGTGAAACCTGCCAGGTCGAAATCGCCCTGACCCGGGAAACAGCGGTAATGGCGGCTCCATTCGAGCACATCCATGGCCAGCTTCGGCGCGTCGGCGATTTGCACGAAGGCGATGCGGTCGCCCGGAATGTCCGCGATCGCGTCCACCGTATCGTTTAGCGACAGCGTATGAAAGCTGTCGAGCACGAGCCCGAGATTTGGATGATTCACCGCGTTGACCAGCTTCCACGCATGGCGGTAGGTCTTCACGTGCTTGCCCCATGCAAGCGCCTCATAACCGGCGATTACGCCGGCCGCTTCGGCCGCGCGGGCCAACGCGCCCAGCTGGTCGGTCATCAGCGAATCGTCGCCGATGGTATCGGGCGAGACGTTGCTGCACACCAGAATCCGGTCCGTACCCAGTTCGTGCATCACGTCGAACTTGCGCTTCGCCCGATCCAGATTGCGCTCGAGGCGCTCCGGGCTCACCCCGTCGAAATCGCGGAACGGCTGGAACAGCATGATCTTCAGCCCGAGATCCTCGGCGATGCGCCGCACGTCCGCGGGCGAGCCGTCGAAATACAGCAGGTCGTTCTCGAAGATCTCGACGCCTTCGAAGCCGGCTGCCTGGATTGCGGTCAGCTTCTCGATGAGGGTCCCGCTGATCGACACGGTGGCAATCGAACGCTGCATGAACGGCTCCTGCAAAAACGATGAAACGACTGTTGGGACGGCGCGAAACGGCCGCTGTGCAGCGTCCGCATACTTTGCGGTCCGCCATGCTGCAATGCGCAAAATGGTCCAGCTAGTTACCCGCGGCCAGCAACTCGAAGATTGAAAACACCCGCGTTAACCGAAATTTTCGACAGTTTATACAAACTAACTAGATGGTACAAATTCGTATAAACCCCGAATGACGATTGCGGCCAATGCGCGCACACTGCGCTTACGTTGTAGCGCCGCGGCGCGTGCTGTGGCCCGCTTTATGTCTTATCTTTGCAGGAGTGGTCGTCATGAGTTTTGCATCAGTGCTGGTCCTCAATGGACCGAATCTCAACCTGCTCGGCACGCGTGAGCCGGCCATCTACGGCTCGGAAACGATCGACGACGTCGCGAAACTCTGCCGCGATGCGGGCGACCGGCTGGATCTGTCGGTCGACTTCTGTCAGTCGAACGCCGAGCATCAACTCATCGACTGGCTGCATGCGGCGCGTACCAAGGTCGACGGCGTCGTGATCAATCCGGCGGCTTACACGCATACCTCGGTGGCGATTGCCGACGCGCTCACCGCGATCGAAAAGCCTGTCATCGAAGTGCATATTTCAAACGTGCATCGCCGCGAAGCGTTCCGGCACCACTCGTACGTGTCGGCGGTGGCCGAGGCGATCATCGTCGGCTGCGGCACGCAGGGCTATGTGCTTGCTCTGGAGCGGATGGCGGTCATCCTTAAGAATAGGGCGGCGAAATGAACGCACAAGCGAACACTCAAGCGAGCGCAAAATCGTTTCTCGTCGGCCTGATCGGTTCGGGTATCGGCGGATCGCTCACCCCGGCGATGCATGAGGAGGAGGGCAGCAAGCTCGGCTTGCACTATGTGTATCGGCGCATCGATCTGGAAGCGTTGAAGCTGGACATCACGGCGCTCTCCGATTTGCTCGTCGCCGCCGAACGCATGGGCTACAACGGACTGAACATCACCTACCCGTGCAAGCAAGCCGTGATCCCGCTGCTCGACGAATTGTCCGACGACGCGCGCGCACTTGGCGCGGTCAACACAGTCCTGTTCAAGGACGGCAAACGTATCGGCCACAACACCGATTGGTCCGGTTTCGCGCGTGCATTCCAGCGCGGACTGCCGGATGTGTCGCTGGAGCGCGTCGTGCAACTGGGCGCGGGCGGCGCGGGCGCGGCGGTCGCGCATGCCGCGCTGACGATGGGCGCGCAAACGCTCACGCTATTCGACGTGGACGCCGCGCGCGCCGCATCGCTAGCTGCGGAATTGCAGAAGCGTTTCCCCGCATCCGCCGTCAGCGCCGGCAGTTCGCTGGCCGATTCGCTCGCCGCCGCGAATGGCCTGATTCATGCGACGCCTACTGGCATGGCGAAATTGCCGGGCTTGCCATTGCCGGTCGAATTGCTGCACCGCGATTTGTGGGTAGCGGATATCGTCTATTTTCCGATCCGCACCGCGTTATTGCAGGCAGCGGAAGCGCTCGGCTGCCGCACGCTGAGCGGCGGCGGCATGGCGGTGTATCAGGCGGTCGACGCGATGCGTATCTTCACGGGTCTCGAGCCCGACGCCGAGCGCGTTTACACGCATTTCCAGTCCTTGTTGCAACGCCCCGCAGGAAGTCCCCCCGGGGGACGCTAAACCGGTAGCACGCGAGCCGTGCACAACCGGGTACACAACCAGACCGAGGAGACAGAGACGCCATGCCACAACCCATTCAATCCACCCCCGCCGATGCAACGGCCCAAACGAATGCCACGGCGAGCACCGCGCGCCGCTCGAAAGCCCGCTATCAGATTCTCGGGCTGCTAGCGGTCGGCACGATGATCAACTATCTGGACCGCACGGTGCTCGGCATCGCGGCGCCGCAGTTGACCAAAGAACTCGGCATCAATGCCGCGCTGATGGGGTTGCTGTTCTCCGTGTTCTCGTGGAGCTATGTAGCGTCGCAGATTCCGGGCGGGCTGTTTCTCGACCGCTTCGGCAGCAAGCTGACCTATTTCCTGTCGATGACGTTCTGGTCGCTGTTCACGCTGGCGCAAGGGCTCGTGCATGGCATCGGCGCGTTGTTCGTGTTCCGGCTTGGCCTCGGCGTGTCGGAAGCACCGTGCTTTCCGACCAATAGCCGTGTGGTCGCCACATGGTTTCCGCAGAGCGAACGCGCAATGGCGACCGGCACATATACCGTCGGCGAATATATCGGCCTCGCGTTTTTCAGCCCGTTCATGTTCATGCTGATGGGCGCATTCGGCTGGCGTTCGTTGTTCTACGTGGTGGGCGGTGTGGGTCTGGTGTTCGGTGTGATCTGGTGGATGTTCTATCGCGAGCCGCACGATCATCCTTCCGCTAATCAGGAGGAGCTCGACTATATCGAAGCAGGCGGCGGTCTGACACACGGGAAGAAAGATGCCGATTCTTCCAGCGCACCGGCTGCATCGGCCAAGAGCGGTTTTGAATGGCGCACCATCGGACGCCTGCTCAAGCATCGTCAGTTGACCGGCATCTGCCTTGGCCAGTTCGCCGGCAACTCGACACTGGTGTTCTTCCTCACCTGGTTCCCCACCTATCTCGCCACCGAACGCCATATGGCATGGCTGAAGATCGGCTTCTTCGCGATCATGCCGTTCATTGCCGCGTCGATCGGCGTGATGTTCGGCGGCATCTTCTCCGATTGGCTGCTGCGTCGCGGCAAGTCGCCGAATGTGGCGCGCAAGCTGCCGATCATTGCCGGCCTGCTGCTCGCGTCGACGATCATTCTCGCCAACTATGTCGAGAGCAACGTGGTGGTGATCGCGATTCTGTCGGTGGCGTTTTTCGCGCAGGGGATGGCGGCGCTAGGCTGGACGCTGGTGTCGGACATCGCGCCGGACGGTCTGCTCGGTGTGACCGGCGGCATCTTCAACTTTGCCGCCAATCTGGCCGGTATCGTCACGCCGCTGGTGGTGGGTTTCATCGTCGCGGCAACCGGCTCGTTTGTCGGTGCGCTGGTGTTCATCGGCGCGGTCGCGTTGATCGGCGCGCTGTCGTACATCTTTATCGTCGGCGATATCAAGCGGATCGTGCTGGTGGATTGAGCCGCACGGTTTGGTCCAACAGCCTGATGCAATAAAGAAGGGGGACGTGGCGATGCCACGTCCCCCTTCTTTCGTTTCAGTCTTGCCTTAGTCTTCCTTGCGTACGAAACGCAGCACGGCGTCGACGATCATCGCGCGATGACGCGCACGCAGGCGCGGGTGCGACGGATCGCGGCCGAACGCCGTACCGAAGGTATGGCGATTGCCGACGCGGTGAAAGCACAGCGAGCTGATCATCAGGTGCAGATCGATCGCATCGACGTCGCTGCGGAACAGTCCCGCCGCGATACCGCGTGAGAGCAGATCTTCGATCGTATGAATGACGGTGACGTTGCGGCCTTTGAAGCTCTTCACCTGCTCGACGTACTTCGCGCCGTGAATGTTCTCGATCGTCACGAGACGGACGAAGTCGCGCTGGCGGTCGTGATAGTCGAACGTGAACTCGACCAGCGCGCGCATGCCCTCGATCGGATCGAGTTCGCTGACGTGCAGATCCTGTTCGAGTGCGCGAATGTCGCCGTACACCTTTTCCAGCACGGCCTGGTACAACCCTTCCTTGCTGCCGAAGTAGTAGTACAGCATGCGCTTGGTCGTGTTCGTGCGCTCCGCGATCGCGTCGACGCGCGCACCCGTTAGCCCCATCGCGGAGAACTCCTGGGTCGCAACCTCGAGAATGTTGCGCTTCGTCTGTTCGGGATCGTACTTGCGTCGGGCGTCGGCACGCGGAGCGTTGGACGCGATGCCGGTGGTATCAGGCTCGGCGGCCTTGCTTCCCTTTTTCATCGTATTTTCGAGCGGCGGTGACGGCGCATTCTAGCATGGCGAAATCGGCCTCAGGAGCGGGTCTCCGGCATAAGCGGCCGCATATTGATCCGCCTGTTGAGTCGGGTCACGGCGTCTGCCGGATTGAGGGGCGCCGGGCGGCGAGGGCGTCGCGCGTCTGCATGGTGGTGTAGGTGAGTTGCGCGGCCGCGAGACCGAGCGCGCCATAGGTGCGCGTCAGGCCGAAGGCCGCGAACGCGTCGGGCACCGGCCGTTCGCCGGAGATGGCCGCCGCCAGCAATTCGCCCGAGACGGTGGTGGGCGCCATGCCGTGCCCGCCGAAGCCGACCGCGTACCAGATGCCGTCCGTGCTGCGGCCGATTTGCGGCATCTTGTGCCGCGCGTAGCTCATCAGGCCGCCCCAGGCGTGTTCGATGCGCACGTCGTGCAACTGCGGATAGACCTTCAGCAGATCGCGCCGCAGCAACCGCGCGATGACCTCAGGCGCGCGGTCGCGAACCGAGATGCGGCCGCCCCACAGGATGCGTGTGTCGGGCAGCGGGCGGTAGTAGTCGAAGGCGAAGCGCGTGTCGTAGACGGCGGCGCGGGTGTCCATCGCGTCTTTCAGGCGCGCGCCGAGCGGCTCGGTGGCCATCACGTAGGTGGCGATCGGCAACACCGCGCGTTCGACCCGTGCATAGACATTGCGCGCATAGCCGCCGCCGGCCATCACGACGTGGCGCGCATCGAGAGTTCCGTGTGGCGTATGCACCGCGAAATCCGAGCCTTCAGGCCGCAAGCGCACAACGGGCGACTTTTCGTGAATCTGTACGCCCGCGTTAGCTGCGGCGTCAGCGACACCGAGCACATATTTCAGCGGATGAAAGTGGAACGCGTTGCGCTCGAACAGACCGCCGTGATAACGGCTCGTCTTCAGTTGTGACGCGAGCGCCGCAGCCGCCACGGGTTCCCACTCGACACCGAACGAATCCCGCATCAGGCGCCGTTGCGTGTCGAGCCTTGCCGGTTCGTCGAACCAGTTGGCGAGGATCACGCCGGCATCGGTCACGTCGCAATCGATGCGGTAGCGCTGAATGCGCTTACGCATCAGATCGACGGCGTCGGTTGTCAGAGTATAGAGTTCGCGCGCGCGGGCTGGTCCGAGGGTTTTCAGCAGATCCGCGCAATCGAGGCTGTAGCCGCCGAACACGAATCCGCCGTTGCGGCCGGAGGCGCCGAAGCCGACCTGTTCGGCTTCGAGTACGACGACGTCGATGACGCCGCGCTCGGCGAGTCCCAACGCCGTGGACAAACCCGCGAGGCCGCCGCCGATGATGCAGACGTTGGCGCTGCGCCGCCCCGTTAGCGGCGCGTAAGCGGACGAGCGCCCGGCAGAGCGGGCAACGGTGGCTTCGTAAAAGCTTTGCATGCAGCTAGGGTAGCGGCAACGGTGCGCCCGCGTCCAGCCATCTGACAATCCTTGCACTTCGGATCGGTTAAACAGAAGGCCGGCATCCGCAAAAAAGCGAATACCGGCCTTGCTCGCTGGTGCTCAACCGGTTCAGGACACCGGCAGCAGCTTGCCGCTGAACACCACCGGACCCGTAGGCGCGTTGTGATTGGGCGAGCCGCCCGGCGCTTCGATCGAGACCGCCAGCGCCGCGTAGCGCTCAGGCTTTTGCTGACCGGCCGTTACCTTGCCGTTGGCGCTGTCCGGCAGCATGCCGAGCGACACCGGATGGCCATTGGCCGGAATGCCCCACAGCTCCATCGCCCGTCCGGCCGGCAAATCGACCTTGCCGAGCGGATGCAGCGTCATGGTGGAGTGAGCTTCGTCCCACGCGACCAGCATGACCGGATGCGTTTCCTTGTCATTCAGCACCGCGACATGCGAAACGGCCGTTTCCGGCTGTTGCGCGACGATCGGCGCCGTGGAGGGCGTCACACCGGACGGCAGCAGCGAGCGCACCGCGACCACCACGGCGACCGCGGCGAACCCTGTCACGCCGATTGCCCAGCCACGCCAGAACGCGAGGCTCTCGAAAATGCTGCCGGACGGGCGCGCGGGTTTTTCGACCACGGTGCGCGGTCGTGCCGCCTCACGCGCCGCTTCACGTACCGACGTCAGGCCGAGGCGCCGCTCGATGGCATCCCACACGGCGGTGGGCGGCATGCGCGGCTCCGCGAGTTCGGCCAACGGTGAGATCCGCCGCTGCCATTCTTCGACGGCCTGACGAATGACCGTATCGTGGTCCGCGTACCGTTGGAAGCGACGCCGGGCGCCACCCCGCAAGGTACCGAGCACATACTCGGCGGCCAGCATATCGACCAGCTGAGGATAGCGATGGAGATTCATCACTCACCTCCCAGGCAGGTCTTCAGCTTGGCAAGGCCGCGCCGGATCCAGGATTTGACCGTGCCGAGCGGCACGGTCAGCACTTCGGCGATCTCGCTATGGCTCTGATCGCGCAGGTAGGCGAGCGCAACCGCCTGACGCTGCGCCGGGTCCAGCTGCTGCATGCAGCCGGCCAGCAGACGTGCCTGCAGGCTGACCGCGGTCAGTGCTTCGGGATCCGGATCGCCGCTCGCCACAAGATCGTCCAACGCATCGCTCCATTCTGTTTCCTGCTTGCTCACCCGCCGCAGGTGATCGAGAGCACGGTTCCGGACGATCGCCGACATCCACGTCATCGGAGCGGACAGTGCCCGGCGGTAGTCGCCGGCAAAACGCCAGATATTGACGAAGCTGTCCTGCAATACTTCTTCGGCCCACTCGTGCTTGCTCAATATACGAAGCGCAAGGCCAAACAGTTTCGGGGCGGCGAGATCATATAGCTCGCGCAGTGCCGCGGTGTCTTCCTTGGCAATGCGTTCGAGCAACTCGGCGAGGGTTTCCGGCGTCAGTTCTCGAGGATTGGCGGTCATGGAAAGTGGTGTGGTGAGCTTGCGAGCCTATGGTACTCACTTTCAGCCTGGCCTTATATGTGGTTTTCCCGCGCGGGCTGCCGGCCTGCATTAACCGCCCCAGCGCAACACCAGCGGATCGAGCCGCCGCGCGACTTTCAGCAAGCCTGCACGCGTGGCCGGATGCATCGGCGGCAACGGATGGCGCACCGCGTCCGATCGAATCACACCGCCTTCTTTCATCAAAGCCTTGCACGACGCGAGGCCGCCCTGGCGGTTTTCGTAGTTGATGAGCGGCAGCCACTGCTGATAGTGGGCGGCGGCCGCATCGGTGTCGCCCGCCGCATAGGCGTCGACGATCAAACGGATGCCGTCCGCGTAGCCGCCACCAGTCATCGAACCGGTTGCGCCCGCATCGAGATCGGCCATCAGCGTGATCGCTTCTTCGCCATCCCACGGACCCACCACGGCAGCGCCGCCCAGTTCGATCAGTTCGCGCAGCTTGTTCGCTGCCTGCGGCACTTCGATCTTGAAGTACGAAACGTTCTGCAGTTCACGGGCCATGCGCGCGAGAAACGCTGCGGACAACGGCGTGCCACTCACCGGCGCATCCTGGATCATGATCGGAATCCCGATTGCGTCGGACACCGTGCGATAGAACTCATAGATGCCGCGCTCGCCAATGCGGATCGTCGCGCCGTGATACGGCGGCATGATCATCACCATCGCGGCGCCTGCAGCCTGCGCGCTGCGGCTGCGTTCAGCGCACAGGTGCGAACTGAAATGCGTGGTCGTGACGATCACCGGCACGCGGCCGGCGACGTGCTCGAGCACCAGGTGCATCAGCGTGTTGCGCTCGTCGTCGGACAGCGCGAACTGCTCGGAGAAGTTGGCCAGAATGCACAGGCCGTTGGAGCCCGCGTCGATCATGAAATCGATGCAGCGTTTCTGGCCTTCCAGGTCGAGACGGCCGGCCTCGTCGAAGATGGTCGGCGCGACGGGAAATACGCCGCGCATCGGAGCTGGGTTGTGTGTTTGGGTCATGGCAATGTGCGTTGCGCTGAGGTGGTCAGGCGTGGGTCTTTGAATGTCTCCACGGC
The DNA here is from genome assembly GCF_905220705.1 of Paraburkholderia domus. GTDB lineage: Bacteria > Pseudomonadota > Gammaproteobacteria > Burkholderiales > Burkholderiaceae > Paraburkholderia > Paraburkholderia domus. The sequence continues at coordinate 83,612 of NZ_CAJNAT010000008.1, read as the reverse complement.
TGACTATACGGCGGCGTGCACGGCGGGTATATTGAATTGTTTCCATCTTGTGATCGCTTTTGCGACTCACCCCCGCGGGTTCGCGGCAAGCCATGAAAGACACCCTGAACGTTCTGCTGTCGAGACTGCGCATGAAGCAACTGCAATTGCTGATCGCGCTAGACGACCACACCTCGCTGCACAAAGCGGCCGGCGCGATGTCGATGACGCAATCGGCCGCCAGCAAGGCCTTACAGGAACTGGAGTCGATGCTCGAGGCGCCGCTCTTCGAGCGCTCGAAGAGCGGCATGATTCCGAACCAGCTCGGCCACTGCGTGATCCGCTACGCGCGGCTGGTAGCGACGGACCTCACTGCGCTGTGCCAGGACGTCGCCGAGATACGCTCGGGGCGCGGCGGCCGTCTCGCGATCGGGGCGATCATGGGTGCGATTCCCGAGTGCGTCGTGCCGGCGCTGAATGATCTGCATGCCGGGCAGCCGGGCCTGACGATCGAAGTGATGGAAGACACGAGCGCGCGCATGCTGCTGCAGCTCGACGAAGGCCGGCTCGATCTGGTGATCGGCCGTGCGGCAGTCGCCGCCGATCCGTCGAAATATCACTACCATCCGCTCGATGACGAGCCCTTATCCGTGGTCGTGGGTTACGGCCATCCGCCATTGCCCAGGAAGGAAGTGAAACTGCGCGACCTGGCCGGCCACCGCTGGGTGATGTATCCGTCGCATATGCCGTTGCACGCATTGCTCGAACGGGAGATGGATCTGGCTGGGCTCGAGATGCCGGACAACCCGATCTCGACCGCCTCCACCTTTGTGACAGTTGCGTTACTGCAAAGCAGTGCCGATCTGGTGTCACTCTTACCGACCGCGATCGCCGAGTTGTTCGTGCGGCAGAAAATGTTGCGCTTTGTGCCGGTCAAACTGAAGTCGCCGTCGCAAACCTTCGGCATTGTGACGCGCAAAGGCGGCGTGCTGTCACCGCCGGCTGAGCAGTTCATCGAGTTGTTGCGGAGCCGAAAGTCGGGGCAAGTCGTGAATCAGGCGATGCAGAAGCAAAAAACCGCCTGAAGAAGCGGTTTTCGACTTACGAAAGACGTCCACTATCATCTCACGCTAATCGGCGCTTCGCCATGTCTTGTGATGGGGTGTTGCTGCGGCGACACTCTCGGGTAAATCTGAACCGATTGCATGCTCGTTTTCCGCGCTACACTTGATCGAAGGTGCGCCGAATTGAAGAGCATGGCGCACGCTCGGGGAGAGCAGCCATGAATCGGCCACTGGTTCGGTTACCGCTACGCGCGACAGGCACGGCGCCCGTCAGGAAGTGGCTCAAATGGGGGCTGGCAGCGGCGTTTCTGTTCGCGCTGGCTTTGGCGGCCCGCTTTATCCAGGTCGAGATCGAAACATCGCGACTGCAGGCGCGCTATCTCTCCGAACTCACGCGCGACGTAGGTTTCTCCGTCGAAAGCGGTCCAAGTCATTCCATCCGATTTCCGCAGGCAGACAAAGGCCCCTACGACAGCCGCCTCGGCTACGCGTTGCTGCCTTCGTTCCAGCAACGACTGCTACAACGCGGGTTTGAAATCAGCGCACAGTCGCGGGATTCCGAGCGGATGCTGTCGCTGGCCGATAACGGTTTATTTATTCCCTACGAGGAAAAAGATCAGGCGGGGCTGCAACTCTTCGACGGTACCGGCGCGCCGCTCTTTGGTGCACAGTTTCCGGGCCGCGTGTATGACAGCTTCGATTCGATTCCGCCGCTTGTCGTCAATTCGCTGCTGTTTATCGAAGACCGCTATCTGCTCGATCCGGATCAGCCGAACCGTAATCCGGCGATCGACTGGGGGCGCTTTAGCCGCGCGCTAGTCGACCAGGGCGCGCGCGTGTTCAACCGGCATCAGTCGACGCCCGGCGGCAGCACGCTCGCTACGCAGATCGAGAAGTTCCGCCACTCGGCGGGCGGGCGCACGGTAACGCCGCCGGAGAAATTGCGGCAAATCGCATCGGCCTCGGTACGCGCCTATTTGAATGGCCCGCAGACCATGCCCGCGCGCCAGCAGATTGTCGTCCATTACCTCAACTCGGTGCCGCTTGCCGCGCAACCGGGTATCGGCGAAATCAACGGGATTGGCGATGGTCTGGCCGCCTGGTACGGCCGCGATTTCAACGACGTCAACCGCATTCTCAAGGCACCGTCGACAGAAGCGAATCTTGCCGAGCAGGGCGAGGCGTTTCGTCAGGTACTTTCGCTGATGATCGCGCAGCGCGCGCCGTCGTATTACCTGCGTCACGGCTACGCCGAACTCGAACGTCTGACGGATAGCTATATACGGTTGTTGGCGAACGGCGGTGTCATAACGATTGTGCTACGCGATGCCGCACTGTCGGCGCAAGTGGATCTGCGGCACACACCGAACAATACGCAGAACGCGGACTCATTCGTGTCGCGCAAGGCCGTGACGTCGATGCGCTCGCATCTGTTGGCGGCGCTCGGCATTCCGAGTTTCTATGAACTCGACCGGCTCGACTTGCAGGCAACGGGCACGCTCAACAATGCCGTGCAGCAAGCCGTGAGTGAACGCCTCGCCGCCGCCGCGACGCGCGATGGCGCAAAAGCCGCCGGGATCGTCGGCTATGAGATGCTGCGCGCCTCCGACGATCCGTCGAGAATCGCCTATAGCTTCACGCTGTTTGAACGGCGTGACGGTGCGAACCTCGTGCGGGTGCAAACCGACAGCGTCAACCAGCCGTTCGATATCAACTCGGGCGCGCGGCTGAATCTCGGTTCAACCGCGAAAATGCGTACCGTGGTGACGTATTTGCAGATCGTCTCCGACCTGCATGCGCGTTATGCCCCGCTGAGCACAGCGGAGCTGAAAGCCGTGAAGCCCGATCCGAATGACCAGCTTACGCGCTGGGCGCTCGATTATCTGGCGCATACCTCGGATCGCTCGCTGCAAGCCATGCTCGATGCGGCTGTGGAACGCAAATACTCGGCGAGTCCGGGCGAAACGTTTTATACGGGCGGCGGCGCGCAGAGCTTCAACAACTTCGATTCCGACGACAACAGCCGCATTCTCACCGTGCACCGCGCATTCCAGCATTCGGTGAATCTGGTGTTCGTGCGGCTGATGCGCGATATCGTCCACTACGAGATGGTGCAGACGACCGGACCGTCGTCGCAATGGTTGGGCGATCCGGCGATCCGCAAGATGTATCTCACGCGTTTCGCCGACCAGGAAAGCCGCGTGTACATGAATCGTTTCTACACGAAGTACCACGGCAAAACGCCTGAACAGCAGCTGACCTTGCTGCTGCTCGGCGTGCGCAAATCGCCGCCTAAAGTGGCGACGGTGTTGCGCAGCGTCGCACCGGACGAATCGAATGCATGGTTCAACGCGAAGATGCGTGCCGCGTTGAAGAACACGCCGGCGGCCTCCATGCTGGACGACGAGGATCTGGCGAACCTGTACGACAAGTATGCGATCGACCGCTTCAATCTGAACGATCGCGGCTACATTTCGAGCGTGCATCCGCTGGAACTGTGGACCCTCAACTATCTGCGCGCCCATCCCGATGCGACGCTCGACCAGATCGAAAACGCGAGCCGCGACGTGCGCCTGTCGACTTATTCGTGGCTCTTCAAGACTCGCTATCACGCCACTCAGGACCGCCGCATCAAGCGAATGGTCGAACTGCGTGCGTACGATGCGATCGGCAAGTCGTGGCAGGCGCTCGGTTATCCGTTCGCGACGCTCACGCCGTCGTATGCGGCGGCGATTGGCGCGTCCGGCGACCGGCCGGCCGCGCTCGCGCAACTGATTGGGGTGATTGCCAACGGCGGCAATAAGGTGCCGACCGAAACTCTCACGCAACTCGACTTCGCGAAAGACACGCCGTACGAAACGCATTTCCAGCGCGCGGCGGTGGCGCCGCAGCAGCAGTTGTCGCCGGAGATCGCTGGAGTTGTCAGGGGGCTGTTGCGTGATGTTGTACTGGGCGGTACGGCTAAGCGTCTCGCGCAGGGCATGACGTTCCCTGATGGTCAGACACTTGAGATTTACGGCAAGACTGGCACCGGCGATCAGCGCTTCAATGTGTGGGCCAAAGGCGCGCGCCTGATCGAGTCGCGCAAGGTGAACCGCAGCGCAACCTTCGTGTTTGTGATGGGAGACCGCTTTTACGGCACGCTAACCGCCTGGGTGCATGAGCCCTATGCGGCCCATTACGACTTCACGAGTGCGCTGTCGGTGCAGTTGCTCAAGTCGCTGGCGCCGGTTTTGCAGCCGTTGCTGCAAAACCCGCCTGCCAAAACCGCTTCTATAGCGAAGGTGGCCACACAATGAGCATTGGCGCCTAATATTCCGCGTCCGTTGCCGGCTTAAGGAACAGCTCGTGCACGGGCGCGAAATGTGCGTACAACGGCAGAATCGCACCGCCCATTGCCCGCGCATCGGCGCCGATGGTGCCTTCCAATAGTTGCGGCCGCACCATTCCCTCCCATTCGAAGCGATCGAGCACACGTTCGGTTCGGCGGATGATTTCGCGGACCAGTTGCCGGTCGAGCTCGCCGTCGATCACCACCGCTTCCAGGTCGAGCAGGGCAGCCGCATTGGTCAACGCACTGGCGATCGCAGGGCAAGCGGTATCGAGCCATTGTTCGGTCTGCCGCCACAGTTCAGGCGATAACGCGCGATGATCATGCGCGGCGGCGGACGGTGCACCCGCGTCGATCAACAGCTTTTCCAGAACGAAACCCGACGCCGCGTGCAGCAACTGCGTTGCCGGTTTGCGCGTGCTGCCGTCTCTCAACGGAATCGAACCGACAGCACCAGCGTTGTCATGCGGCCCGCCATGCAGACGGCCGTCGATCACCAGGCCGCCGCCGATAAACGTGCCGACGAACAGATAGAGAAAATTGTGAATCCCACGCCCCTGGCCCATCACGAGTTCGGCCGCGCAGGCGGCGGTGGTGTCTTTGGCGAACTCGACGGGCAAGCCCGTCATCGTCGCGATACGGCTGCGCAAGTCGATCTCGTGCCACGCTTCCAGCGCGTCGGGCGGCGCGCCGAGAAAATCGCGCCAGCCGCCGAGCCACAACGGCGCCGCCACGCCCACGCCAACCACTTTGTTCGCCTTCGCGCCGAGCGTCTGATTCACGCGCGCCAGTTTGCTTTCGAGCGCCGGGAATAGCGTGCGCGGGTCGGGATAGGCATATTCGAATACGTCGCGACACACCACGTGGCCGGCGAAATCCATCGCCAGGACGTCGAGACTGCGGCGCCCCACCTTGATGCCGATGGTGTACGCGCCGTCGGCGCGCAACGCGATCGGTACCGAGGGTTGACCGATGCGGCCGCGCACGCGCGCCTGCTTCTCGAGCAGGCCGTCGTCGATCAGACGGTCGACGATCATCGACACCGTCTGCATCGACAGGCGTGTGAGACGGCCCACTTCGGCTTTCGGCAGCGGTCCGTGCAAACGGATCGTCTGCAGGACGATCCGTTCGTTGAACTGCCGCATGCCGACCTGATTCGAGCCGACCGTGCGTTTGAGAAGTGAACGTGTCCCGGTGGTTTCCATCGTCGTGTGCCCCTCAGCGGGATGCATGCATCATGCAATCGCCTTGACGTCCGCTTCCTTCGCGCCCGTCATGATCGCCACGGCCTCCGACATGTGGATGTCTTTGGTGTTGACCAACGCAGCACGCCGGCCGAGCCGCTGGATGTGGATGCGATCCGCGACTTCGAACACGTGCGGCATGTTGTGGCTGATCAGGATCACCGGCAGGCCGCGCTCGCGCACGCGGCGGATCAGCTCGAGCACCATGTTGCCTTCCTTTACGCCGAGTGCGGCCGTGGGTTCGTCGAGAATCACCACATGCCGCGCGAACGCCGCGCTGCGCGCGACGGCCACACCTTGACGTTGGCCGCCGGAGAGCGTTTCGACCGCCTGGCGCATCGAACGGATGCCGATTTGCAAATCCTTCATGTGCGCAGTGGCTTCGTCGAGCATGCGGCGCTTGTCGATCATCTTGAAGATCGAACCGCGCCAGCCCGGCTTGACGAGCTCACGGGCGAGAAACAGGTTTTCGGCGATGCTCATGGCGGGCGCCACCGCGAGTTCCTGGTACACGGTTTCGATGCCTTGAGCGCGTGCATCCAGCGGGCTGCGGAATTTGACCGGCTTGCCGTCGAGCAGGATTTCGCCTTCATCGGGCACGGTGGCGCCCGAAAGCGCCTTGATCAACGACGACTTGCCCGCGCCGTTATCGCCGATCACGGCGAGAATCTCGCCGGGCAGCACTTCGAAATCGCAGCCGTCGAGTGCGGTGACGTTGCCGTAGCGTTTGACGAGTCCGCGCGCCTGCAGAACGGGCATCACGGCAGAGGCGGAAGTAGGTGTCGGCATGACAGTCTCCATGCAGGATAATTGCGGTTGAGTGCTCAACCGCGACGATGGGAAAGTTTGTCAGCGGCAACCGCGAGAATCACGAGCATGCCGGTGATCAACACCTGGTAGACCGAAGAGACACCGATCAACGTCAAGCCGTTACGAAACACACCGACAATCAGCGCGCCGAGCAGCGTGCCGGAAATCGAGCCGCGTCCGCCGAACAGACTTGTGCCGCCCAGCACCACCGCCGTAATGCTGTCGAGGTTCTCGGTTTGCCCTGCCTGCGGATCGCCGACGCCGGTGCGCGACACTGACAGCAGCGCGGCAATGCCGTAGATCGCGCCGGCCAGCGAATACACCGTGAGCAAGATCTTTTGCGACGAGAGGCCCATCAGGCGCGCGGCTTCAGGGTTATTGCCGAGCGCATACAGATGCCGGCCGGGCACGGTATCGCGCAAGACGAACCACGTCGCCACGTACATCAGCAGCGTGAGCACCGTGCCGTAGGTGACGTCGGCGGGGCCGAGTTTGAACGTGTTGCCGAGGAACATGATCGCGTCCGGCAGATTCGACACGCTCTCTGCGTTCGAATAAATCTGCGTGAGCGCGAATGCGATGTTCAGCGTACCGAGCGTGACGATAAAGGCGGGCAATTTGATCCGCGTGATCAGCACGCCGTTGAGCGCGCCGAACAGCGTGCTCGCGGCGACGCCGCACAGAATCGCGAGAATCGGCGGCACACCGAGCGTGACCGCGAATTTGGTCATGATGATCGAGCCAAACGCCATCACCATCCCGCACGACAGATCGATCCCGCCTGTCAGCACGATCAGCGTCTGGCCGATGGCGATGACGGCGACCACCATCGTCTGTTGCAGGATCAGGGAAAGGTTCTGGAACGACAGGAACCGGTCGCTCTGCGAAATGAAGAAGCCGCAGGCCAGCAGCAGGGCGATTAGCGGCCCGATTTCAGCGAGCGACGGCAAGCGGTCGGTGAAAGGGCGCGAGTGGCCGACGGGCGCGGAAGGAGTCGACATGATAGGTGTCCTCAATGCATGAGCGTGGTGGGCAGACCACGCGGTAAAAACGGCGGCCGGCGATCCGGGAGGCCGGTCATCCGGGGCCGGCCGTCCGGCGATACTTGAGCGGCCCAGCAGAGCGGGCCGCCGTTCAACGCGCGTTACTTGTTGCCCCAGCAGTTGTCGAGGCCGAACTTCGTATCCTTGCTGTCGATGCCGGACATCGGCTTATCGGTGATCAGCGTCACGCCCGTATCCTGATAGCCGGAGACCTTCTTTCCAGTCTTCGCATAGTCGACACCCGCCGTCACGCCAAGCGAGGCCATCTTCAGCGGATACTGCTGCGAGGTCGCAGCAATCGCGCCAGCCTTCACATTACGTACGCCTTCGCAGCCGCCGTCGATGGAAACGATCATCACGCTCTTGTCCTTGCCCGCCGCTTTAAGCGCGCGATACGCACCCGCCGCGGCCGGTTCGTTGATCGTGTAGACCACGTTGATATCCGGCGATTTCTGCAGGCAATTTTCCATCGCCGTCTGGCCCTTCGCCTGATCGCCTCGGGTGTCCTGGCTGCAGACGATCGACGGATCGCCTTCCTTCACGCCGAAGCCTTCCAGGAAGCCGTTATGACGCAGCACACCGACCGAGACGCCGGGCGCGAGGTCGAGCGTGGCGATCTTCGCGGGCTTGCCGTTCATGGCGGCTTTTGCGTACTTGCCGATCAGCACGCCGGCTTTGAAGTTGTCGGTGGCGAAGAGGGCATCCGTGGCATCTTGCGGATCGGTCGGCGTGTCGAGTGCGATCACCATCACGCCGGCGGCGCGCGCTTTCTTGATGCTCGGCACGATTGCCTTGGTATCGCTCGGCGTGATCAGGATCGCTTTCGCGCCAGCCGTCATCATGTTTTCAATGGCGGTGACCTGGCTCGCGTTATCGCCGTCGAACTTGCCGGCCGCGGTGATCAGCTTGGCACCGTCTTTCGAGGCAGCCGCTTCGGCGCCCTGTTTCATCTTCACGAAGAACGGATTCGTGTCGGTCTTGGTGATGAGTCCGACGACGGGCTGGTCGGCCGCCTGGCTCGCGCTCGCACACCACACGGCCGATGCCGCGACGCACATCGACACGATTTTCCTGGCGACAGGATGCCTGCGGGAATTCAGATTCATGGGACGCTCCTCCGGTTATTGGCCACGACGTTGTGAACTGCGGGCGGTGGCGCACGCGAACGCTGCGCGTTTGCCACCTGTTTGCTACCTGTTTGCAATCTGGTTTGGAACCTGAAGCGATTTCGAGGCAGTCCGAAACTGGCTGCTTAAATCACTTTAGTTGATTTAGTACAGCAGGCATGACGACGTTCGTCAAGGACGCGATCGGGACGGACATTAACGTGCCGATGCGGCCGCCATGGCGGTGGGCCTTACGTGACGGGGCTTGGCGGCAGTGATGCGATGCAAGATCGAGCACCGGGACTTGGGGAAAGTCCTGGCTCGCTTGTAAGCGAATTGAAGTCTTAAACGACCTTTAGCGACGACACGGGCTGCCGTCGCGAAGGTACTCAGTAGCGGACGAAAGTAGCCATTTTTAAGGCGATGACTGCAAATCTGGTCAAACCGCGAGAATCGCGACGACCGTGCCTGAAGGCACTTACCTGCGCTGCGCGAGCGTTTGACGCTTCGTTTCGAGTTGAGTGACGACGCGCTGCAAGGTCCGCTCAGCCAACCCCGGCGTCTGCACGAACTTGCAGCCGATCACGAAGCGCCGGTCGCCCTTCGGCGTAGTCAATTGGCGGGGCGCGACGATTTCCAGATCGAGGCGAAGCGTACCGAAGCTGCCGAGTTGCAGCGTGACGTCGCGCAATACAGTGCCGCTTTCAAGCGAGCCGAAGCGCTCGTCGGCGGTTTTCAACGCCACGCCGCCCAATGAAAGATCCTGCAGTTCCATCCGGAACGAGCCGCCGTCGCCATCCGCATACGGCCCACAAGCGATGTACGGATCCAGCACGGGCGTTTGCACGCGGAAGAATTCGCGGCGTTGAACGTAGTACAGGAGCGAAGGGAAAGCTGCCTCGAAAGCCGGGCGTCCTTCGAATTGGATTGGGTCTGCGTTGAGCGTCATGAACTCCGTGCGAATGCCACCTGGCAAACTGCGGAAAATCAACTGACGTGCAGCCGGAAGCGCGTAATTGTCCAGCTCTGTACTGCCGGCGTCGAAGATAAAGCGGGCATTGCGCGAATCGACATCAAGCATTTGCGTGACGATCTGGCGGCCGTTGAACTCCACCGTCACGAAGTCTTGTCCGGCCATCAGCTTGCGCAGGCAAACTGCGATTTGCAAGGGATGGCGCTGCGCGAAGGTCGAGTCTGCGTCGGTGGTCTGTTCGGCGAGATCAGCGTCCAGCAGAAGATCGGCAATCATTTGAGTATCCATGCTTGTTATGGCCTTGGCCCGGCCGGTTGGGGGAGCGCGGGAGGCATGGGATTCATGCCGGCGCTCGGCCTTTTCCTGCTTTATTGCAGGGACCGTGCCAACTGCATGGATGGACTGATTGAGGCGGTGATTTTGCCGTGGAACCGCTTGATACGGGCGTTTGCGGGCGGTGGACCAGGAGGCGGGGGCGGGCGCATGCAGGGTTCGCTACGTAACGTCCCCGATGCTGTTACGGCCACATTACCTCGGACGCGGCGCGCCGGTCGAAGCGCGTATAACGAGTTGCGGCGCGGAGGAAATCCGCATCGGCACGTTTGTCGCGACCTGGCCACCCGCTTGCCCGTACGACGATTCGATCAACTCGCGCAGCAGCGATACCGCGAGGCCGGCGACTTCGACGGTCGGCACGGCGACCGTCGTCAACGCGGGCCGCGACTCGCGCGCCAGTTGAATATCGGTAATGCCGATCACGGACAGATCGCCTGGCACGTTCAAGCCGAGGTCGGCGGCGGCGTGCATCGCGCCGAGCGCCGGCAGATCGTTGGTCGCGAAGATCGCAGTGAGTGTCAGATCGGCTTCCAGCAGCGCGCGCGCCGCGGTGTAGCCGCCTTGTATCGTATCGGGCGCATGCTTGACCCGGCCTTTGGGCGCGCCGGCGGCACGCACTGCATCGACAAAACCTTCGTAGCGGGCCGCGTGAATGCCCGAGGCCTTGCTGCCGACAATCGCACCGATCCCCCGATGGCCGAGCGTCAGCAAATGCGTGCCGGCCAGTTCGCCAGCCAGACGAAAATCGACTGCCACACACGGCAGCCCCGGGGGCTCATTGGGGCGTTCCCACATGCACAGCACCACCGGCGTGCCGCGCGCTTCGGTTGCATGAAGGTCCGCAAAATCGAGGTTCGCATTCGTCACGAGCACGCCTTCGGAAAGCGTGCCGGCAATCTGGTCGAGATACGCCCGCCCGGTCAGCGGATCTTCGTTCGTATTGCAGATGATCACGAAGTGCCCGCTGCCGCGCGCCGCGTGTTCGACGGCGAGCGCGAATTCCGGATAGAACGGATTGGCGATGCTCGACACCATCAACGCCAACGTCGGCGCGCGGCCTTCGGCGAGTGCGCGGGCGGCGAGATGCGGGCGGTAGCCGAGCGCGTCGACGGCGTCCAGCACCCGCTGCCGGGTGGTCGCGCCGACCCGGCCGCGATTGCGCAGTACGTTCGATACCGTGGCAGGGGTGACGCCGGCGTGACGCGCGACTTCGCTGAGGGTAGGCATGGCTTTGCAATATTTGGGATGGCTGTTCGATATTTGCATCGCAGCGCAAGGCGCGGCACCATTTGCCGCACAGACAAAACGATATCGGAGACAGGCAAGACCAACCGATCGCATGCGGTCGATTTTTTAGGTCCTGCTGATTAAGCGCTTAATCTCCGACATCGAGCCGATTAAATCACGGAGTCGATGCGATGGCGAGCATTTCGTTGAGAGGCGTGCAGAAGGCGTATGGCGACGGCGCGCTGGTGATCCGCGATGTCGATCTGGAGATCGGCGAGAACGAGTTCTGCGTATTTCTCGGCCCGTCCGGCTGCGGCAAGTCCACCTTGCTGCGCATGATCGCGGGCCTCGAAGACGTGACCGACGGCGACCTGTCGATCGCCGGCCGCCTCGTCAACGACGTACCGGCGGCGCAGCGCGGCGTGGCGATGGTGTTCCAGAGCTACGCGTTGTTTCCGCATATGACCGTGTTCGAGAACATGGCATTTGGCCTCAAGCTCGCTAAAACCCCGAAAGACGAAATCGACCGCAAGGTGCGGGAAGCCGCGCGCATCCTGCAACTGGATGCCCTGCTCGAGCGCCGGCCGAAGGCACTATCCGGCGGCCAGCGGCAGCGTGTGGCGATTGGCCGGGCGATCGTGCGCGAGCCGGGCGTGTTTCTGTTCGACGAACCGCTTTCCAATCTCGACGCGACGCTGCGTGGCCAGACCCGCATCGAAATTGCGCGGCTGCATAAGCAATTCGCCAAAGCCAGCGTGGTGTACGTCACGCACGACCAGATCGAAGCGATGACGCTCGCCGACAAGATCGTGCTGCTGCACGCGGGCAAGGACACCGAGCGCTACGGCAGCATTGCGCAGATCGGCGCGCCGCTCGAGTTGTATCACCGTCCGAAGAGCCGCTTCGTCGCCGGTTTCATCGGGTCGCCGCGCATGAACTTTTTGCCGGGGCGGGTGGCGTCGGTCGATCCGCACGGCGTGATCGTGACGCTCGATCACACAGGTGAAAACGTGCACGTGCCGGTCAGTGGAGACGGGCTCCACGAGTCGCAAGCCGTCACGCTCGGCGTGCGCCCGGAACATCTGGAATTCATCGACGCGACAGCATCTGACAACGCGCAGGACGCCGTTCTGACCCGCACCGTATCCCTCGTCGAACAGCTCGGCGAACACAGCTATGTTCACCTCGATCAGCCCGGCGGCGCCGTGCTGATCGCCAAAGCGCCGGGCGACACGCGCCTCGCGCCGGGCGACCGCGCGAGCTTGCGTGTCCCCGCCCGCGCATGCCATTTGTTTACCGAAGACGGCTTCGCCGCCGCTTCGCTCGAATCCGTCGAACACTACGCATAGAGGACATTCGGATGCGCCTTGGAGTCTGTTATTACCCGGAACACTGGCCGGAGTCGATGTGGGAAGACGACGCTCGCCGGATGAAAGCACTCGGCATCGAGCAGGTGCGGATCGCCGAGTTTGCGTGGAGCCGGATGGAGCCAACGCCTGGCGAATATGACTGGGGCTGGCTCGATCGCGCGATCGACGTACTTGGCGCGGCCGGTCTGCACGTGGTCATGTGCACGCCGACCGCGACGCCGCCCAAGTGGCTGATCGACCGTCATCCGGATATTTTGCCGATCGGCGCGGATGGCCGCCCACGCGCCTTCGGCTCACGCCGTCATTACGATTTCTCATCGCCTTCGTATTTCGCCGCATCGCAGCGGATCTGCACGGCAGTCGCCGAGCGTTACGGCAGGCATCCGGCTGTCGCGTACTGGCAGACCGATAACGAATTCGGTTGTCATCACACGGTAGTCAGCTATTCGCCGGCGGCAGTGGGGCGCTTTCGCGAGTGGCTCAAGGCGCGCTATCAAACGATCGATGCACTGAACCGTGCGTGGGGCACGGTGTTCTGGAGTATGGAATACCGCAGCTTCGACGAGATCGACGCGCCGGTGGCGACCGTGACCGAAGCGCATCCTTCGCATCGGCTCGATTACCGGCGCTTCGCCTCCGACGAAGTGGCACGCTACAACCGCATGCAGGTCGAGATCATCCGCGCGCATTCGCCGGGGCGGCCGGTCGCGCACAACTTCATGCAGCTCTTTACCGAGTTCGATCACTACAAGGTGGCGGCCGATCTCGATGTCGCGGCGTGGGACAGCTATCCGCTCGGCGCGCTCGAAGAGCAGTGGTTTGCGCCAGACGTGAAGGCGCGCTGGTTGCGCAGCGGGCATCCCGACTTCGCGTCGTTCAATCATGACGTGTATCGCGGCATGTCGAAGCTGCCGTTCTGGGTGATGGAGCAGCAGCCCGGTCCGGTGAACTGGGCGCAGTGGAATCCGGCGCCGCTGCCTGGCATGGTGCGGCTGTGGAGTTGGGAGGCGTTCGCGCATGGCGCCGGCTGCGTGTCGTATTTCCGCTGGCGCCAGGCGCCGTTTGCGCAGGAGCAGATGCATGCCGGTTTGAATACGCCCGATAACCGGCTTGACGTCGGCGGTAATGAAGCCGCGCAGGTCGCTGAGGAGATTCGCTCGGTGCTCGCTGCGGGTGCCGACGCCAATGCGGCGATTCGCTCGAAGGTCGCACTCGTCTACGACTACGAAGCGAAGTGGCTCTTCGAGATTCATCCTCAAGGTGCGGACTTTCACTATCCGCGCTTCGCATTCGAGTATTACTCGGCGCTGCGTGCCCTCGGACTGGATGTCGATATCGTGCCGGTCGATGCGCCGCTCGACGGCTATCGTCTGATCGTCGTGCCGCCGCTGCCGGTTGTGCCTGCCGATTTCGCCGCGCGACTTGCAAGCTCGGGCGCGCAAGTCGTGCTGGGTCCTCGCACCGGTTCGAAGACGGCAGATCTGCAGATTCCGGCGAACCTGCCGCCGGGCGCACTCGTTTCTGTGCTGCCGATCCGTGTGTGGCGCGTTGAATCGATGCGGCCGAATGTGACCGAAACCGTGCGGCTGGTGGGCAGCGAGGACGCGGCCCTGGACGACGGCCTCGCGCGCCACTGGCGCGATTTCATCGAAGGCGAGGGCGATGCAGCGGCTTCGCCCGACGTGCGTGCCCGTTTCGCTGACGGCCATCCCGCCTACGTGAAGAGTGGTGCGTTTCATTACCTCGCGAGCCTGTTCGACGAGGCGCTCACCGTGCGCCTTTTGAAGCAGATCGCCGAGGAAGCAGGTGTCGATACGATACCGCTCGGCGACAGCGTGCGGTTCAGCCGTCGCGGTGCGCTGACCTACGTGTTCAATTACAGCGATCAGACACACACGCTTGCCAATGTCGCCGATGACGCTTTCGTGATGGGTTCACGCGCGATCGAACCGCAGGGTGTGGCCGTCTATCGATCGAACAAATGATCTGAAGCGCTGAGCGAAGGATTCCATGCAGTAACAACAACGACGCAAAATCAAGGAATAAAGGAGACAGCAACATGGCACTGAAACCACGCAAGATTCTGCTGGCACTCGCGCTGGCCGCGGCGGCCGTAGGGACGTCCGTCGTCAGCACGGCGCAGGCGGGCACGCTCGAGGTCAACATCGCGTTCAAAGGCGCGAGTCAACGCGCCGTCTGGCAGTCGATCATCGACGACTTCAAGAAAACGCATCCCGGTACCGACGTGAAGGTGTCGTTCGTCGACGAAGAAGCGTACAAAGTACAGTTGCCCGGTTGGCTCTCCACCGTCGCGCCCGATATCGTCAACTGGCATGACGGCGAGCGGATGGCGTATTACGCGCAGCGCGGCCTGTTCGAAGATCTGAGCGGCGACTGGGCAAAAAACGGTTGGAACGATATGTATGCGTCGACGAAGGAAGCGTCGTCGTATAAGGGCAAGCAGTACGCCGCACCGACCGTGTATTACTCGTGGGGCATGTTCTATCGCAAGGATCTGTTCCAGAAGGTCGGCATTACCAGCGAACCGAAAACGTGGGACCAGTTTCTCGACGACTGCAAGAAGCTGAAAGCGGCGGGCATTACACCGATTGCCGTAGCAGGCCGTGATTCATGGACGCTGGCCGGCTGGTTCGATTATCTCGACCTGCGTCTGAACGGCAACGCATTCCATCAGAAGCTGATGGCGGGCGACATCGCGTACACCGATCCGCGTGTGAAGAAGGTCTATACGACGTGGAAGCAACTGATCGACGCCGGCTATTTCATCGACAATTCGCTCTCCTACGATCTGGATTCGGTCCAGCCGTTCCTGTTCCAGGGCAAGGCCGCGATGATGCTGATGGGCACCTTCATCAGCGCCGGTTTTCCGCCGAACGTGAAGCCGCAAATGGGCTACTTCCAGTTCCCGATCATCGACGCGAACGTGCCGACCGCCGAAGATGGTCCGGTCGAATCACTGCATATTCCGTCCAAGGCGAAGAACAAGGCAGACGCGCATGCTTTCCTGGCGTTCGTCGAGACGCCGGAAAATGGCGCGAAGCTGGCGGTCGGGCTCGGCTCGCTGTCGGCGAACAGCAAGTCGCCTGAACCTGAGGATCCGATCTCGAAGATCGGCTTCCAGATTCTCTCGAACACGAAGGGCGGCATTGCGCAGTTCTACGATCGCGACATGACCAAGGAAATGGCCGATGAAGGGATGAAGGGGATGCAGCAATTCGTCTCCGATCCGTCGAAGCTCGACGACGTGCTCGCGCAACTCGAGCAGACGCGTAAGCGGATCTACAAGAAGTGAGGGGAGGCGGCCCGGTCCCGGGCCGCCTGTTTGAGCGCCAACTTGCTACGTTCGATCCGCAACTAAATTGCATGGGACCAGAGTAAGCGCTAAAGCGCTAACTCTGGTCGACAGGAGAATGATCGTGTCGCACTCCGTCACCCGCCACTCTGTTGGTGGTCCTGCCGAATCCGGCGGTCCTGGCTCGCCCGCATCGGGCGTACCGGCATCGGGTGTGCCGGCATCGGGCGGTGCATTGCGCGGCGGGCCGCCTCGTGTGGCGCGCCGGCGCCGTCCATCGCCGACCGCACGCCGGCAGCGGCGAGCCGCTTTCCTGTTTCTTGCGCCGGCCTGTGTAATGGTGGCGATCTACGTCGTGTGGCCCATCATCTCGACCATCCGCCTGAGCTTTTTCAACTGGGACGGGATGACCGACCCGTCTTTCATCGGCCTCGCGAATTACGTCGAGCTGTTCCACGCGCCCACGTTCTACACGGCGTTAAAGAACAACCTTATCTGGCTGCTGCTGTTTCTGCTCGCGCCGCCGATGGGGCTTGCCGTCGCGCTCTATCTGAACCAGGCGGTGGCCGGCATCCGCATCGTCAAATCGCTGTTCTTCGCGCCGTTCGTTCTATCGGGCGTGGTGGTCGGTTTGATCTTCTCGTGGTTCTACGACCCGACCTTCGGCCTGCTCGCGGTGATTCTCGGGCACGGCGTGCCGGTACTCGGCGATCCTCGTTACGCGACCCTCGGGATCGTGTTCGCGGCACTGTGGCCGCAAACCGCGTATTGCATGATTCTCTACCTGACCGGCCTGACCTCGCTGAACGCCGAGCAGATCGAGGCTGCGCGAATGGAAGGCGCACGCGGCTGGTCGATGCTGTGGCACGTAATCCTGCCGCAATTGCGGCCGACCACGTTCATGGCGATCGTCGTCACGGTGATCGGCGCGTTGCGCAGCTTCGATCTGATTTCGGTGATGACCGGCGGCGGACCGTTCGAAAGTTCAACCGTGCTCGCGTATTACATGTACGACCAGGCGATCAAGTATTACCGCATCGGCTATTCCGCGGCGGTGGCGGTCGTGCTGTTCGGGATCATGCTGGTGTACATCGTTTATCACCTGCGCCGCATGCTGCGCACCGAGCAATAAGGAGCCGGTCATGTTTCCGATCCCGATCGACAAATGGAAGCCGGCAACGCGCCGCGTGTACAAACTGACGTTGCCGCTCGCGCTGCTGATCTGGCTGCTGCCGATGATCGCGGTTCTCGTGACTTCGGTGCGTTCGACGGAAGAACTGAGCGAGGGCAACTACTGGGGCTGGCCCAAACACTTCGCGATGTTCGATAACTATCGCGAGGCGCTGACGACCTCGCCGATGCTGCATTACTTCTGGAACAGCGTGCTGATTACCGTGCCCGCCGTGGTGGGCTCGATTGCGCTTGCAGCGATGGCGGGATTCGCGCTGGCGATCTATCGGTTTCGCGGCAATTCGACATTGTTTGCAACCTTTGTTGCGGGCAATTTTGTCCCGGTGCAGGTGTTGATGATCCCCGTGCGGGATCTGTCCTTGCAGCTCGGCCTGTTCAATACCGTGAGCGCACTGATTCTGTTCCACGTGTCGTTTCAGACCGGTTTTTGCGCACTGTTTCTGCGGAACTTCATCAAGCAGTTGCCGTTTGAACTGGTCGAGGCGGCGCGGATCGAGGGCGCGAACGAGTGGACGGTGTTCTTCAGAATCGTCTTGCCGTTGATCCGGCCCGCGCTTGCGGCGCTGGCTATCCTCGTGTTCACGTTCGTGTGGAACGACTACTTCTGGGCGCTGTGTCTAACGCAAGGTGACGATGCTGCGCCGATTACCGTAGGCGTGGCGGCATTGAAGGGGCAGTGGACCACCGCGTGGAATCTTGTGTCCGCCGGGTCGATTCTTGCGGCCTTGCCTTCGGTCGCGATGTTCTTTGCGATGCAGAAGCATTTCGTGGCCGGGTTGACGTTTGGGGCGACGAAGGGGTGAGGGAGCGCGCTACGCAAGGCAAGCTCGCGCAGCGCCGCCCGGAAACTGCCGGGTTTGGGGTTAGAACGTGTGCCGGATCGCAGCACGGACGACAAACTGACGCGACGACGAAGACAGGTCCTGCGCACCGGGTACGTATGCCTGATCCAAAGCCGATCCGGTTGCCTCGCCTGCAATCTTTTGAAAGGCACCCTGGACGTAGACATCGGTGCGCTTTGACAGGTTGTAGTCCGCCATCAAGCCGATGGTGTCAATCTTCGGCCGCACGCTGCCTGTCGTTGCATCGAAGTTCTCCAGCGTATAGACGTATTGCGCACCTACGAAGAACGCCGGCGTGAACTGATATTTTCCGTTCAGTTCGAAATTCTGATACTTCAAGCTGGTCAACGTGCCGCCTGCTAGCGCGCCGCTAGTCGGTTCGATGCTTTCCTGTCCGCTGAGGTAGCCGACATTCGCAGTCGGATTACTAATGTTCGTGTTGGTATAGACGAAACCAAGCGTCGCCGGGCCCATTGTGTAGTTGACCCCTGCGCCAAAAATGCGCAAGCGCTCCGATTGGAAGTTCGCGTCCGCGGCGACTGTCGAACTCGAACCGGCAATTGCGCCACCGGACGTGGCGCCAGGATTGTCCGCATTCAGGTAGGACGCAGCGATCAACAACCCGCCGTTCGTATACTGTGCGCCAACGCTCAACTGCCGGTTGTTGGCGAAGCCGGTGCTGTTGCTGAAGCTATACGTGCCGCCGAACTGGAAGCCGGCGATTTCCGGACTCGCATACTTGACCGTGTTGTTGACGCGGAACGTGTTATCCGTATTGTCGTTGTCGAACGGATGGGATAGCAGATAGCCGCCCCAGTTGCCGTTGGCCGTCGTCTGCGCAAGATAGTCGACCACTGAGTCGTATTGACGGCCGAACATAACCGTACCGTACTGCTCACTCTCAAGACCGACATAGGCCTGGCGTCCAAACCCGAGACCGCCTTGCGCGAGTTTGCCGGTGTTGACGTTGAAGCCGCTTTCGATCTGGAAGATCGTCTTGAGGCCGCCGCCCAGATCTTCGGCACCTTTCAGCCCCCAGCGGCTGCCTTGTGCATAGCCGCTCGCCATTTCATACACGTGGCTTCCGCCAACGTTGTTCGTGAAGTCGAGCCCCTCGTCAATCACGCCATACAGCGTTACGCTGTTCTGCGCAAAAACCGACGTCGAAAATGCGGACGTTATTGCAATACAAAGAATCGTTTTATTCAATTTGTCATCCTAAATATATAGTGTTTTTTATGCCCGATTTTCGTTGACCAAGCCGACGATTCAGCGGAATCGAAAATAGAGCAGCAGAGCGCTCAGGTCAGGCTCACTTTGCCCCGTAGATATCGAAGTCGAAATACTTCCGGTTGATCCGTGCATAGGTCCCGTTTGCCAGTATGGCAGCCAGTGCCTGATTGAATGCATCGCGCAGCGCGACGTCCTCCTTGCGAAGGCCAAGACCGTCACCGAGACCGAAATACTTCGGATCGTCCAAAGCCGGGCCGGCAAACTTGTAGTCTTTGCCCTCGGGTTTCTTGAGAAACCCGTCGTTCGCTTCGATCGATGCCTGGAATGCCGCATCGAGCCGTCCTGACATCAGGTCCGTGTAGACCTGATCCTGATTCTGATACGAGACGATCTGCACGCCAGCCGGTTGCCACTGTGCTCTGGCGTAGTCCTCCTGACTCGAGCCCTGTTCGACACCGACACGTTTCCCCTTTAGCGAAGCAGCAGTCGGCAGTAGATCGGAGTCACGCTTGACGACCAGTCGCGCCGGCGCGTTGGAGATCTTGTTCGTGAACGCGATCTGCTGCATGCGCTTGGGTGTGATGGTCATCGAAGACGAGATCGCATCGAATTTTCTCGCCAACAGTCCGGGGATCATGCCGTCGAAGCTGGTTTCGACCCATACGCACCGCGCATGAAGCTCGGCACAGAGCGCATTGGCGATGTCCACGCCAAAGCCGGTCATTTTTCCGTCCGGCGTCTTGAACTCCAGCGGCGGGTAAGTTGGGTCAACCGCCAGCCGGATCTCCTTGCCGGACCAGTCGGCGGCACTGGCGGCACCGGACAGCGCCATCAAAGCGATCGAGATTGCTGTAAGTGTCTTCTTCACGTGTGTTTCTCCTCAACGTCGTTGTTGAACTGCTTAGGTTCCGTACGCACAGGTTTTGCCAGAAAACGTTCGGTCAGCTTGACCCAATAGGTGGCGCCCACGGCCAGGCAGTCGTCGTTGAAGTCGTAGCCGGAGTGGTGTAGTGCGCAACTGCGTTCGCCGTCGCCATTGCCGATCACGAGGTAACTGCCCGGGCATTGTTCGAGCATGCATGCGAAGTCTTCGCTGGCGGTGAAGGGTTCGAGGCCGTCAATCATGGACTGCGTGCCGAACCAGTCCGCCGCCACCTGGCGCGCGAAATCCGTTTCCGTGCGGTGATTGATCAGCACTGGATGACACCTGACGTAGTCGATCTCCGCCTGTGCGCCGAAACTCGCCGCCTGCCCGTGGACGAGTTCGCAAATCCTGCGCTCTAGCAGGTCCCGAACATCCGGCGCAAGCGCGCGCACGGTCAACAGCATCTGCGCCGATGACGGGATCACATTCGACGCGACGCCTGCATGAATCGACCCGACGCTGATGATGGCAAGATCGCGCGGGCTCACATTACGCGACACAATACTTTGCAGCGCAGTCACGATCGACGCGCATACGACGATCGGATCAATCGTCTTGTCCGGTACGGCGCCGTGGCCGCCGCGACCCACCACCCGCACGGTGACGGTGTCGGCTGAGGCCATGAATGCGCCGCTAAAGAAGCCCAGATGACCTGCCGGATAACCCGGAACGTTGTGGAGCGCGAAAACGGCATCGCACGGAAAGCGTTCGAAGAGTCCGTCTTCCATCATCTTTTGCGCGCCGCCGAGGCCTTCTTCAGCGGGTTGGAAGATCAGGTTCAGCCTGCCGGAGAACGCCCGCGTTTCGGCCAGGTACTTTGCTGCGGCCAACAGCGTGGCCGTATGTCCGTCATGGCCACATGCGTGCATGATGCCTTCGTTCCTGCTGGCATGAGGCAAGCCGGTCGTTTCGTGGATGGGAAGCGCGTCCATATCGGCGCGCAATCCGAGGGACGGCCCTTGTCCGTTCTTTAGTGTGCCGACCACGCCGGTTTTACCGATGGCGCGCGTGACCTGATAGCCCCACTTGCTCAGGCATTCGGCGACCAGTTCACCGGTTGCGACTTCCTGAAAGCCGAGTTCCGGATATGCGTGAATGCGGCGGCGCAAGCCGATCATTTCCTCCTGAATGGCGGCGATGCCGGGCAAAACGAAGTCTTTAACCATCGATGAAGTCCTTTGAAGAGCGGAAAGATCCGGTCGCCGCGCCCGGCCGTCCGGGCTTTGGGCGTCGCAACTGTCAGCACTGGACGGAATGCTATTCAGCTAAATTTCGAGGGTGAAGCCGCAGTTTTGTTATGCTGACAACCATTTGTTGTCGGGGTGGTTTCGTGAAGATTCATCAATTGCAGGCGTTGGTCGCGAGTGCGGAAACGGGCAGCATCCGGGCGGCAGCACGGTCATTGGGGATTTCTCAGGCCGCAGTCACGCGCTCGCTGCGCGAACTCGAAGCCACCGAACAACTGCCGTTGCTGATACGTGCGCCCGAAGGGATCAGCTTTACCGAATATGGCAAGACGTTGCTAACGCACGCGAGACTGGTCCTCAATCAGTTGGAGCACGCGCAGAACGACCTGGCAAGATTTCGCGGCCGGGCTGAGGGAAGGCTTAGCGTTGGTGTGACACCGTGGATCACGTTGACGTTTCTGGCCGAGACGGTATTGCTGTTTCGCAAGCGAATGCCCGATATTCAACTGGAACTGTTCGAGAGCCTGATGGCCGTTGCGCAGCCGCTTTTGCGAGCAGGCGACATGGACTTTGTGATCGGGCAGTTGCATCCGTCTACTGCCACTCAGGAGTTTTCCTGCGAACCGGTTTTAAACTACGAGACGGCCGTGATGGTTCGCCGGGGGCATCCGCGTCAGCACTGCCGTTCGGTTCATGAATTGCTGGATCAGGACTGGGCATTGAATTTCGCGCCTGACGGTCAGGACGCGCTTATCGAGTATCTGTTCACGCGCCATGGGGCGCAGATTGAAGCGAGCCGCATTGTGCGGGCACAGTCGCTAGGAACACTGCAGATGCTGGTTGAGCGCGCCGACATGTGCACATGGTGCCCAACCGTCCTCCAGACCGCGCCGCTGTTTCAAGGTCAACTGGTGGCGCTCGCGCTGAATGAGAAGTTCGATTCGCGACAACTGAGCATTGTCACGCGTCGAAACAGCACGCTCGGCGGCGCGGCCCGTTGCTTTATTGAGTGTCTGCTGCAAGTGATCCGCAAGCATGCACGATCGGCCAGGAAAGAAGACCTTGCGCTGTTCGATACCTTGACTTTGCTTGTTTAAGCGTCGAGAAAACTGCGTGGACGTCGTTGTGCCAGCCAGAATCGCCTGAACGACCACACCTTGGCCCGCTTCGTCGTCAGCCGAGGTCGCAACATTTGCCGTCCGATTGCGGCAGACGTTGTATTGCCCCTCGAAGCTGCCGGAACATCGCCAGCGCCAAGGCCCCGGTCTAACGGAATATTTCGGCAATGAGGTTAGCCACGGTCCGGATGCGCTCGCTGTCGCGCAGGGCGGGATGCAGCACCATCCACACGTCCTGATCGAGCGCCTTGATGTGCTTCTCGATGCAGACGAGATCGCTCGTCGTGTCGCCCGCGAGTTGGGCGAGCACGCCGAGTCCGGAGCCCCCCAGCACGCCGTCGAACACGCCCATGCCATAGCTGCTTCGAAGCGAAGGTGCGGGCGCGCCAGGCAGGGTTTTTAGCCATTGCATGGCCGGGTGATCAGGCTGCCGGTCGTCATAGCCGACGAACGACAGCTTGTCCCATTCCTTCCTCGTGATCGCTGCCTTGTGACGCAGATAGTAGTCGCGCGAACCGAACAACCCAAAGCGGATCTTGCCGATTCGCCGGACATACAGATCGCCTTCGTCGGGGCATTCGGACCACAGCGCGATGTCCGCTTCACGGCGGGCAAGGCTATACGGCCGTCGTGAGGTCAGCACTTCGATGGCGAGGCCGGGCAGCCGCTCCTGGAACGAACCGAGCAATTTAAGCAAAATGTAAGACGGCCATTCGACGGCATTGATCCGCACGGTGCCGTGAGCGCCTGCGCCACCGGTCACGTCCGCGGCACGCTCGATCTGGTGGGCGAGATCCTCCATCTGCTCGGCCCAGGCCAGCACGCGCGCGCCAAATGCCGTCACCGTACAGCCCGACGGCACCCGGTCGATGAGCGGCTCGCCCAGCCGCCGCTCAAGCTCGGTCAGGCGGCGCGACAGGGTCGGCGCGCTCAGATCGCAGGCCGCCGCGGCCGCTCGCATGGTGCCGCCGCGCGCGATCTCCACCAGAATCCGTAGGTCGTCCCAGTCTACGTGTTCCATTTTTGAAACGCTCGATTTTGAAATTAGGCATAGCATAACGTGGATCGCGAGGATAGCATTGGATCTGGCCATACTCGTCCCTGCATCTGGCAAAGAAACTTGAGGGTTTCGTCAGCAGCCGGCGGTGGGTGTGGCGAACCTGCCCATCACACGACTCAACGGCTATCAGTACGTAGACCGAACGAGCGATACGGAGACATCAATGATTCGTCATTTCCAACCGGCGCGGCGTCGCGCCATCATAGCCAGCGCAGCCTTCCTCGCAGTGTCGATTCTGCCGATGCCCGCAGCGTTCGCTCAGGCCGCACACAAGCCGAAAGTCGCGCTGGTGATGAAGTCGTTGGCGAACGAGTTTTTCCTGACCATGGAAACCGGCGCGAAAGACTATCAAAAGCAGAACCCCACGAAATTCGATCTCGTCACGAACGGCATCAAGGACGAAACGGATACGGCTAACCAGATTCGCATCGTCGAGCAGATGATCGTGTCGAAGGTCGACGCACTCGTGATCGCCCCGGCCGATTCCAAGGCGCTGGTGCCGGTTCTCAAGAAAGCGGTCGATGCCGGCATCATCGTGGTCAATATCGACAACAAGCTGGATCCGGACGTGCTCAAGTCGAAAGACCTGAACATCCCGTTCGTCGGCCCGGATAACGCGAAGGGCGCATTGAAGGTGGGCGACTATCTGGCCAAGCACCTGAAGTCGGGCGACAACGTCGCCATTATCGAAGGCGTCTCGACCACCACCAACGCGCAGCAACGCTCGGCCGGCTTCAAGCAGGCCATGGCGGCGGGCGGCATGAAGGTTGTCTCGCTGCAGTCGGGCGAGTGGGAAATCGATAAGGGCAACGCCGTGGCGAGCCAGATTCTCAACGCCAACCCGGACGTCAAGGCGCTGCTGTGCGGCAATGACAACATGGCAATCGGCGCGGTATCGGCCGTGCGCGCGGCCGGCAAGGCCGGCAAGGTGCAGGTGGTGGGCTACGACGACATCAACGCGATCAAGCCGATGCTCGCCGACGGCCGCGTGCTTGCCACAGCCAATCAGTACGCCGCCAGACAGGCCGTGTTCGGTATCGATACGGCGTTGAAGGCACTCGCCGAACACAAGAAGCAGTCGGAATTGTCGGGCGTCGTCGAAACGCCTGTCGATCTGGTCACCAAGTAAGACTGGCATAACGCGTGGCCTGCGTCGTTTGCGGGCCGCGCCGCCTGGTCTTTGTCTGGCTTTATCAATCTGATGTCTACTCCCAACCTATCCTTTGCTGATGTCCCGCCCATGCTGAGTGTGCATGGCATCGGCAAGACCTACGCCGGGCCTGTGCTCGCCGATATCTCGCTGGACCTGTATGCAGGCGAGGTGCTGGCGCTGACCGGCGAAAACGGCGCGGGCAAGAGCACCTTGTCCAAGATCGTCGGCGGTCTCGTCACACCGACTACCGGTTCGATGACGCTTGACGGCGCGGCCTACACGCCGGCCAGCCGCAAGGACGCCGAGGCGCTCGGCGTGCGCATGGTCATGCAGGAGTTGAACCTGCTGCCGACTCTCTCGGTGGCGGAGAACCTGTTCCTGAACCGCTTGCCGCAGCGCGGCATGTTCGGCTGGATCGACCGCGCGAGGCTGCGCGAGGACGCCCGGCACGCCATGGCGCAAGTCGGGCTCGATGCGATCGATCCAGACACGCTGGTGGGCACGCTGGGCATCGGGCATCAGCAGATGGTCGAGATCGCACGCAATCTGATCGGCGATTGCCGCGTGCTGATCCTCGACGAACCCACCGCGATGCTGACTGCCCGCGAGGTGGACCTGCTGTTCGAGCAGGTCGAGCGGCTCAAGGCGCGCGGCGTGGCGCTGGTGTACATCTCACACCGACTGGAAGAATTGAAGCGTATCGCGCGGCGTGCTGCCGTGCTGCGCGACGGGCGGCTCGTGCATGTCGATGAGATGGCTAATCTCTCAGCCGACCGCCTCGTGACGCTGATGGTCGGGCGTGATATCGGCGAGCGCATCGACCTCGGCGAGCGGCGCATCGGCGAGGTGGCGTTCAAGGTCGCGGGCATGACGCGCGAGCCGGTTGTGCGCGATGTGTCCTTCGAGGTGAAGGCGGGCGAGATTTTCGGCATTAGCGGCCTGATCGGCGCGGGCCGCACGGAATTGATGCGGCTCATCTACGGCGCCGATCGCGCGGATGCCGGCACGGTATCGATTGCACATGACGGCGGCTCGCTCGAGCCCGTGAAGGTCTCGTCGCCATCGGATGCCGTGAAGAGCGGCATCGCGCTGATTACGGAGGACCGCAAAGGCGAGGGCCTTCTGCTGACGCAGCCCATTGCAGCCAATATCTCGCTCGGCAATCTGCGTGCGGTGTCGAAGAACGGCGTGGTGGACGGCCGTCGTGAGGCGTCGCTGGCGCGCAAACAGATCGATGCAATGAGCATCCGCAGTTCGGGGCCGTCGCAGCCGGTGTCCGAGCTCTCCGGCGGCAACCAGCAGAAGGTGGTGATCGGCCGCTGGCTCGCGCGCGATTGCACGGTGCTGCTGTTCGACGAGCCCACGCGCGGCATCGACGTCGGCGCGAAGTTCGATATCTATGCCTTGATGGGCGCGCTCGCGCGGGAAGGGCGCGCGTTGGTGGTGGTGTCGAGCGATCTGCGCGAATTAATGTCGATTTGCGACCGGATCGGCGTGATGTCGGCAGGACAGATGACGGGCATGTTCGAGCGCGGAAGCTGGACCCAGGACACGCTGCTCGCAGCGGCGTTCGCAGGCTACACGAAACGCGACGCGCTGTTGCACGATCCGATCGAACCCGACGCAGGGGCGCCCCACGCGAAAGCGCCCGACGCACCGGCGCCCGACGCACCGGCGCCCGACGCAAGGGCACCCCAGAAAAAATCTGTGGAGTATTGAAGCATGACCGGACCAACCAGCCTGCCTACGTTGCAGAACGAACCGCCCAAAGACGCGAAGCCGATCGGCACGCGCCTTGGATTGTCGAATTACCTCGGCCTGCTCGGCGCGTTGCTCGGGATGATTGTGCTGTTCTCGCTGCTGAGTTCGCACTTCCTGAGCTATGACACCTTCAGCACGATCGCGAACCAGATTCCCGATCTTGTCGTGATGTCGATCGGCATGACCTTTGTCCTCATCATCGCCGGGATCGATCTGTCGGTCGGCTCCGTGCTGGCGCTCGGCGCGGCGCTCACGAGTGTCGCGGCCTTGCAGTGGCATTGGCCGGCGTTGCCCGCCGCCTTGCTCGGCATGGCGGGGGCGGCCTTGACGGGCTGCCTGACCGGCGCGATTACCGTGGCGTGGCGGATTCCGTCGTTCATCGTGTCGCTCGGCGTGCTCGAGGCAGCGCGCGGCCTCGCGTATCAGTTGACCAACTCCCGCACGGCCTATATCGGCGATGCGTTCGATTTCCTGTCGAACCCGATTGCGTTCGGCATTTCTCCCGCGTTCCTGATTGCCATCGTCGTGATGGTCGCGGCGCAGTTGGTACTGACTCGCACGGTGTTCGGGCGCTATCTGGTTGGCATCGGCACGAACGAGGAGGCGGTGCGCCTCGCGGGCGTCAATCCGCGTCCCTACAAGATTGCAGTCTTCGCGCTGATGGGCCTGCTGGCCGGCCTGGCGTCCCTGTTCCAGATCTCGCGCCTTGAGGCCGCGGACCCGAACGCCGGCCAGGGCATCGAATTGCAGGTGATCGCGGCCGTCGTGATCGGTGGAACGAGTTTGATGGGTGGTCGCGGCTCGGTAATCAGCACGTTCTTTGGCGTGTTGATCATCTCGGTGCTGGCCGCGGGCCTTGCCCAGATCGGGGCGACCGAGCCGACCAAGCGCATTATCACGGGGGCTGTGATTGTCGTGGCCGTCGTGCTGGATACTTATAGAAGCCGGCGTCGCGCCGCATAAATTGACCATTAGCGACCCATCGTGGATGGTCAGCAGGAGAGTGAACGTGTCAAAAGAAGCGAAGCAGGGCCGTGTGCTCGTGGTGGGCAGCATCAATACCGACCTGGTCGCCCGCGCACCGCATTTGCCGCGGCCCGGCGAGACGATTGGCGGACATGAGTTCTCGCAGGTTGCCGGCGGCAAGGGCGGCAACCAGGCAGTGGCGGCCGCCCGGATCGGCGCGCGCGTGGCGATGATCGGACGCGTGGGGACGGATGCGAACGGGGCCCAGCGGGTCAAGGATCTGGAAGCGGAGGGTATCGACTGCGCGGGTATCGAGGTCGACCCGGCACAGCCCACCGGCGTTGCAATGGTGACCGTGTCGGACGACGGACAGAACACGATCGTGGTGGTCGCGGGCAGTAACGGCGAACTCACGCCTGAGAACGTCGCGCGTCACGAAGCGGCGATCAAGGCTAGCGACGTCGTGGTCTGCCAACTGGAAACGCCTTGGGATTCCGTTCACGCAACGCTCGCTCTCGCCCGGCGAATGGGCAAGATCACCGTGCTGAACCCGGCTCCGGCAACCGGTCCGCTACCCGCGGAATGGCTGCCGCTCGTCGACTACCTCGTGCCGAACGAGGTCGAGGCCGCGATACTCGCTGGCCTGCCGGTCGAGTCGCAAAGCGGCGCGAGAAGGGCGGCGCTGGAGTTGCAACGTGGCGGCGCTCGCAATGTGATCGTCACGCTCGGCTCGCAAGGGGCTTATCTGTTGCCGGAAGGCGGCGAAGGCATGCATTTTCCCGCGCCGCAGGTCCGGGCGGTCGATACGACCGCGGCTGGCGATACCTTTATCGGCGTCTTTGCCGCGCAACTCGCCGCCCGGCAGCCGCTCGAAGGGGCGATCAGCCTCGCGCAACGCGCGGCTTCGATTTCCGTTACACGCGCCGGTGCGCAGCCGTCGATCCCGACTCGCGCGGAAGTCGAAAGCGCAGCCTGAAACGGATGCCTGTTGTGACATGAGGCAGTTCGACCTGCAACTCTGGGTAGCTTGACGTTGAATGACCGGCACCGTCTCCGGACGGTGTTCCTTTGGTTTAGTCGCGATCTCTACTGGAAGGAATGGACGAAACATGAAATTACAATATATAGGCATCCTTATTATATCGATGCTTCTTGCCGCTTGTGGGGGCAGCGTGACGGCAACCGATCCGCTAGCTAATGCGCCGAAGGTCATCATCGATTCAGACTTCAACACGATGGGCGACGACGGCCAGCTGTTCGCCATGACCACGCAGTTGATGGGGCAGGGTAAGGTCAACCTGCTAGGGCTGACCGTCGTGACCGGCAACGACTGGTTGCTCCAGGAAGAATCGGATGCGTTGAAGGCCGTGGAGCGCATGGGCGTGCAGAACGTGGTGGGTGTCTACGGCGGCGCCGACTATCCACTGCAATACGATGTGGCGAGCATTCGTGCACAGCAGGCCGCCAATCCGCAAGGCTATTTCGGTGCGTGGAGCCGGCCGGAACCGACCCAACAGTCCCAGCTTGTCGCGCCGCCTGATGGCTTCGCGGTGTCGACGAAACTGCAGGCACAAAGCGCTGCGGATTTCATGATTCAGACCATCAAGCGCTATCCGAATCAGGTCACCATTCTCGAGGTTGGGCCGCCCACCAATCTCGCCACGGCCATCATGAAGGCGCCGGAGATCGTGCCGCTGATCAAACAGATCGTCTACATGGGCGGTGCGATGGCCGTGCCGGGCAATGCGAATGCAGTGGGGGAGCTCAACTGGTGGTTTGATCCGCTTGCCGTACGTACGATTCTTCAAACGACGATTCCCCAAGCCGTCATTCCGCTCGACGTCACGGATACGGTGCCGCTCACCCAGAGCATCTTCGATCAGATCGTGGGCAACCCGAACAAGCAGACCGCGGTGACC
The DNA here is from genome assembly GCF_905220705.1 of Paraburkholderia domus. GTDB lineage: Bacteria > Pseudomonadota > Gammaproteobacteria > Burkholderiales > Burkholderiaceae > Paraburkholderia > Paraburkholderia domus. Next base: position 54,461 of record NZ_CAJNAT010000008.1, on the reverse strand, counting down.
AAGGCGTATGGCATCGTCAACGCCGGCGCGTTCGGTGATAACACTAACCTGTACGACACGCTGACGATCGCTTACTTCATGGACCCGACCTACGCCACGCAAACAAAGAGCGCTTACCTCGATATCGATACGACGAGCGGCGAGGACCAGGGGCACGTGATGGTCTACCCCGATCAACCAGCACCTGGCGCGTCACCGCAGAAGATCACGTACGTCACGCAGTTCGACAACAATCGTTTCTTCAATCTCTACGTCTATCTGCTGACGCGTCCCGTGCCGATCACGTTGCCTTGAAGGCGTCATGCGGAAGGAGGAGGGCGCTGTACGCTTAAGCGGATTTGTAAAACCGAATGATGGCATGACCGGCGACAGACTCGACCCGCCGGTCCCTCGACCGATACGCAGACCCCAATTACGGACCGTGCGGAAAGTCTTGCGCCTCTTTGCGCACTCACGTCGCGCACCGCCTCTGCCGCAACGCGCAGCAGCGGTTTGCCGCGCATGCTTACAGCGCTGCAGGTAATCCACGGAAACACAACCGTAGCCAAACTGTAGTGTTGCGTCTCTAGGATATCCCCATCGCCCATGTATCGATTAATGGAGGTGCCGGATGCTCAGTCATCACGAACTCGCGACGCTTATGCTGCTTGGCGACACGGACAAGCGGTTGGAGACTCTCGATCCGGACGTACTGGCGTTACGCCGCTACGAGCTCGTTGAAATACTGCAGCGTGATCCGCAAGGATCGACGCTGCAACTGACCCGTCAGGGCCGTGAATTGCTGCAGCGTCTGCGCACGGGCGCAGGGGGATGAGCGGGGGCGCAGGATTGAAGGCCGCTTCGCCAGATTCTCGATAGCAGCCTCCACGTGATCACTGCTGTGTGCTAGCAATGCCCATTGGAAAACCCATGACGAGAACGGCAACGCCTCTATCGGCCGCCATCATTTCCTTTACGACTTCAGCCGGCTCCTGGCTTGGAGGCACATAGGAGGGACCGGAAACCAGCCGCACCATCTCGGGTTGGGTTGATTGAGGCTGCGCGTCCGATTCCTGTCTGGCGTCGAGGCAACGCTCCACGGTGCTCACGCGGGCCCGTGCCAAACCGGCATTCGACTCGAATTGCTTACGTAGTTCCCGCGATAGTGGTGTGCGATCCGTGCTGCCAATCAAAAATACGACCACGCGAAGTTTGAGTTTTTGCGCGTCATGAATTGCCGCACGGAGTTGATTGAGTTTGTCGGCATTGTCGTGCTCGTCGCATTCAAGCAAATTTAATCCCTTCTCGAAACCCGTGAACTTGACCGATGAAACAAGCGTGGCTTGAGGGACCACCTGAGGGGGCGGTGGCGCAGGCGCAATGGGCGGCCAAGTGAATCCAATATGACATGCTGGGTTGCATGACGAGTCAGTGCAACAGCCGGTTGGCGTATTCTTAACAACTTCAGAGAAGGTCGTTGCTTTGACGAAAACGATGGCGAAAAATATCGCGAACATCAACGCGACGGCAGGCATGAGGTGGCGATGCTTTCCTTCGACGATCCCAGCCACGCCAGCCCAGGTTATAAGCAAGCGACGTTTCCACCAGGGTTTTATTTCATTGAGCTCATTGAGTAGCTTGACGCGTTGATATATTCCATACGTAACGATTTTTTTGTCCCGGTTTTTGAGTGTCCTTCCTTGACCAAAAATCACCTTGTCTTCAAGGTCGATCAGTATGTCGCCCGCGTAGTCGTACAAAGTTCGATTGCGTCCATCCAGACGCCAGAACACGAGTGCGATTACGAAGCCAAGCCCACACGCAAAGCGCGCGACCAGCACGAGATGGTCGTTGATGGCGGTGACAACGACGGTGGCCAGCGCGCCCAAACCGACCAACATGAAGTTGAACATCTTGGTGCGTTGTTCCGCATGGAAACTGAACCATTTCCATGCGTAGTCGAAGCGTAGCTTATCGAGTTCGGACGGCTCGTTTCTTCTCACCCGTGGTTTCCATGGCAGCATTTTGTTTACCTGCCCGAATGGTAGGTGGAAATTAATGTCGGCTGGACTGGGTGGCTGTCAACGCATTGAAGATGGCCGACGGACTGTCGACCGTAAACGTTCGTGGGTCGTCCGGCGAAAACCCCCAGCCGTACGATACGCCCAGAAATTCAAAACCAGCCGAGTGCGCCGCGACTTGGTCCGCCGGCTGATCGCCGATGTAGCAGCAATCGGAGGGGCTGACATTCAGTACGCGTGTCCCTTCTATCAGGCATGCATTCTTGCTCTTCGCAACAGGGAAACTGTCGAAGTAGAACAGGCAACGTGGATCAAAGTACTGCATGAATCTGCCGAGCGCCGGCTCGACGTTCGCTCGTGTGTTGGACGTGACAAGTCCCAGTGTGAGGCCCGCATCACGCAGGGCGTGGAGCAGATTCCCCGCCCCAGGGAACAGGTCCGGCCGATAGTCCGGCATGAACTGTTCTTCGTAGTCGCGCGTGCCCCGTTCGGCCAAGGCAGGCGGGAACCCGAGCGCGCGGAAAAATTCGACCATCGGGCTGACCCGTACGCCTTCGGCAATCATGCGTTTGAAGTCGTGAACGGTGGGTATGGCCAAATGCTTCAACCCATACTCGTGTGCCTTGTCTGCGCAAAACTTGAGGTGTTGCGGAAGCGAATCGAGCAGCACGCCGTCAACGTCAAAGAACACCGCCTTTAAGGCGCCAAATTGCATTGCCATGCCAACCCCGCTAGTTTTCTTGCCTGTCCTTTTTGGGTCCGTCAAAAGCACCCGGTTTCAACGATGAGAGTACCACGCGAGTGCGGCGGCGGAGCGAGGCGGTGGTCGGGACTAAAGCTGTGGCAAACGTTTGCGCTATTGCAGCGTTTAAGTCTGACGAATCGGACGGTTAAAGATTTGCGTTTTGCATGTCGTTATCCAGTCAAATAAGTCAGGACCATCGGACATGCCCGTGGCTCATGAAGGCACGGAATGCACGAGGAAATAGCTCTTCGGGGGAATGAATCTTGAATCACCAACGATCGCCATGGTCGCGCGCAGCGGCTCCAGGCGAAGTCATCTATGCCGAAGGCTTCGCAGGCGACGCCGTCATCTACGTGATCGCGGACGGCAAAGTCGAAATCTCCACCCAATGCGACGAAAAAAAGGTCATCCTCGCAACGCTCGGCAAGGGCGAGTTTTTTGGCGAAGCGTCGTTGCTGCCGGCCGAGCCGCGCGCACACACCGCGAAAGCCCTTAGCTTCTGTCAATTGACCGTCATTGCAGCAAACGTCGTGGAAGAAGAGCTCGAGCGCGTATCGCCGCTGCTTCGCCATATCGTGCGCACCATGATTCGACGGGTGAAGAAGAAGGACGACGTCCTTGCCACCAATACCCATGCTGATTTTCTGCCAGGTGTTCTCTCGTACGCGCACGTTCTGTCGCTGATGGCGGGTACCGAGAGCGCGGATCGGGTGGACGGACGCGCGCGCCGCGCTCAGGGGGAGGAGTTCTCGGTGCCCCTGCCTGAAGTCATCAAGAAGTGCCACGCGATTGCCGGTCATTCCCGTCCGCATGTGATGGCGATGCTCAAGCGCATGGAAAAACTCAACCTCGTGACGCTCGAACCGGGCCGCTCCGATCGCGTGAGCACCATGTCGGCGCGATATTCAGCGCAAGACGGTGCAACCGGTCGGCAGCTCGTGACCTTCGATCCCGTGCGGATCACGGAACGGGCTCAACAGGTGGCGGACCACGATCTCGACATTTCGATTAATAGCGAACTGGAACTGATCGAGTTGGCCGACCTGGAAGCCCTGATCGGCGTCGAGAAGACTCTGATTCTCAACAAGCTCTCGAATGCGGAAATCGCGGAGGATATCTTCGCGTTCCGCAAGACCAAGGTATTGAACTACGTCGAGGAAAAGGGCATCACGTATTTTTCCCGGCGCAATCCCCGTGGCGCAAGCGAGCTGAAGTCTCTGGCCGATCTGGAGTTCGTCGACCAGCGAACCCTGTTCGAAGCCGTGAGCGCTTTCGACACCTATGACCTCGCGAAACTGCTTTCCGCCGTGACGGGCGAGCCGGTCTGCGATCGCTTGTTCTCGGTGATGACCGAGGCGCGAAAGAAGGAGGTGTCGTGGGTCATGCGGCGTGAAATCAAGATCGATCCGCTCGAGATTGCCGAGATCGAGGAGCGATTCATCGAGACCGTACGCACGATCAAATCTCCGGCAGCCGCGGCAGCGTCGCTTTCCAATCTGGATGCCTGAGGCCAGGTGAACGGGCAATAGGCCGCCTTCACATCAGGTTGGATGGTCAGGCGGCCGTTCGAGAGGATGTATGGATCTTTTGACGCTATTCGGCGCGCTATTCGGCGTGACGGCCATCGTGGCCGGCTTCTCGCTCGAGGGTGGGCACTTCACCTCGCTATTTCAGCTGGAGGCATTCGTCATCGTCGTGGGCGGTACCTTCGGCGCGGTGATGATCCAGAACACGTGGGCCAGGTTTTACGACGGCATGAAGCAACTGCGCCTCGCTTTTGTGAGAGCGCGGCAGGTCGACCGGGAAAGCTTGTCCGTCCTGCTCGAGTGGGGCGATCAGGCGAAGCTGAACGGCATGCTCGTGTTCGAGTCGATTGAGGCGGGCGGGATCAATCCGTTTGCCAAACGCGGCCTGGAGCTTCTGGCCAACGGTGTATCCACTGCCGTGCTGGAAGACGCCTTGCAGCGCGAACTGGATGCCTATGAACGCAATCACATGGCGGCCGCGCGGATATGGCAGCAGGCGGGCGGCTATGCGCCGACGTTCGGCATCCTGGGGGCTGTGCTCGGCCTGATTCAGGTCACAGGTCATATGCTCGAACCGGCGCAACTCGGGCAAGGTATTGCCGTTGCTTTTGTGGCAACGCTGTACGGTCTCGCATTGGCGAACCTGGTGTTTCTGCCGTTGTACGGAAAGATCAGGGCGCAGGTGGATAGCGAATTGCGTTTCAGGCGTTTGTATCTCGATGGCCTGCTTGCGATATCGCGCAAGGAGTCGCCCCACACGATCGAAACGCGGCTCGCGGGCGACGTCCGGGAAAGATCGGCTGAGTTGCTCGGCTAATCGGTCTCGGAGCCGGCCTCGATCGGTTGATTAAAACACGCGAGACGCCCATTCAAACGCAATTCGAAAAAAGACGTTTCGAGCATGAACACCTCCTCGGGTAACAGGCGCCTTACGGCGGACAAATCCGGCTATCGGCACTACGACGACGACGGCGACGGCGAGGCGCAGTCCGGGCGCTGGTTGATTTCCTATGCGGACCTCGTCACCACGCTGATGGTATTGTTCCTTGCGCTTTATGCGCTGCAGTTGGCGAAAAACCGGGAGCTCGAAATAAAGGCGCTTGCGCGCCATGAGGTGAAAGCGGAGACGGCCACCGTCAGCACGCATGCTCCCGGCGTACCCGATGCCGCGAGGCGGCAACTGCTTTCGTTGCTGGCGCCGCTTCAGGACAACCGGCAGATTACGATTTCGAATGCCTCACAGGGCGTGGAAATCGCCATCAACGCGAAAGTTCTCTTCAACTCGGGCGACGCGCGTTTGTTGCCAGAATCGTTCGAGGTGTTGGATCAGATCGCCAAGCTACTGCGCGACCGATCAAAGAACAACATCCTCGTCGAGGGACACACGGATAGTGTGCCGATATCGACCGCGAAGTACGAATCGAACTGGGAGCTGTCGTCGGCGCGGGCCGGTGCCGTGGTTCGATTTTTTGCCGACAAAGGAATCGAACCTCACAGAATGGCCGCAATCGGCAGGGCGGACAACTTCCCCCTGATCATCGGTGACGATGCGGCAGCGCGAGCCGCGAATCGTCGCGTCACTATCCTCGTGGAATATTGAGCGACACGATAAGTGAGCACGTAGCAAACCACTCCATGTTGGTCGCTACGTGTTTATACCGAGAACCTGCGCACCAAACGACGCTTGCGTGCCGCGGAACAGACTGCCAAGATCGCGTTAAAGCCGCTCTTTCTCTGACGTGTTTCATTCTCCCGACGCATCCGGCCGTGTTGATCGGGCCGCCGGCGATCCATGCCGTGGGCTGACTGTTCCCGATCATGGCCGCCAGGTCGGCTGGCAGAGCAATTGAGCGCATCGTATTTACCGGGGATCCCATGTTTGCGTCGAGCCCGTTTGCCGAACTGTTGAGCCATGCGAGCCACTGGCTGCACGGCTACGCGCTCGCTCTGGTGATGCTGGCCGTGGGCGCGGTGCTGGAGCGACGCTGGCCGGCCGACTTATTGCAATCGCGCGCCGCGATGCGCTTTAACGTCGTCTATGCGGCGCTCTATCTGGCGCTCGCGGAAGCCATGCGGCCCCTGATGGCGGTGGCCAGCGTCGCGATCGTCAATGCGCTCGGCGGCGGCTGCGTCGTACTGGCCTCGCGGGGATGGGGCGCGCTGGCCTCCATCGTGATCGTGCTAATGACGTTCGATCTGCTCGAATATGCGTTTCACCGTTTGCAACATGCGTGGCCCGTGCTGTGGAAGCTGCATTCGCTGCACCACAGTGCCGCCGAGTTCAATATCACGGTGACGTTCCGGCATCACTGGTTCGAAGTGCTCATCAAGGGTTGCCTGCTTTATCCGGTGGTGGGTGTGCTGTTCAAGGTCGAGCCCTGGATCGTCGGCGTGACCACGATCATTTTCATGTTCGGCAATTACTTCGCGCATATGAACCTGCGCGTCGACCTGGGTCGCTTCACGATGTGGATCAACAATCCGCAATACCACCGCCTGCATCACTCAAACCGCTCCGAGCATTTCGACCACAACTTCACGCAATTGCTGCCACTGTGGGACCACCTGTTCGGCACGTTGTGGGTGCCGGCGAAGCACGAATGGCCGGCCACGGGCCTGGACGACGGCGCGCAACCGCGGTCGCTGCTCGGCGCGCTGAGCTGGCCGCTGCGCTCGCATGCCGATCGTGTTCTAGGCCAGCCTCGCGCTGCGCACCGCTTTGCCGCCCAGCAGGCAGACGATCGAGGTAGCCACGACGAGCACGCATAACGCAAGGCGCAAGCCGAGCAAGCCCGCGCCGAGTCCGATCAGGGGCGGCCCGACGAGGAAGCCGGCGTAGCCCGCCGTGGCCGCCATCGACACGCCGATAGCCGGCGTGGAAGTCGAGCGGCCCGCGGCACTGAAAATGACCGGAACGATGTTCGCAAGGCCGACGCCGACCATCGCGAAACCCGCGCAAGCCGTGAACACGGTCGGCAGGCTCAACACCAGCGCGAGCCCCGCCACCGCCAACAGACCGCCGAAGCCGATCACCTTGCTCGAACCGAAGCGTCGCACGGAGACGTCGCCGACAATGCGGCAAGCGGCCATCGAGAATGCAAACGCGGAATAACCGACTGCGGCGACACTGGCTTCTTCGTTCAAGGCCGAGCGCAGGTACACCGCGCTCCAGTCGGCGACCGCGCCTTCCACCAGCATGCAAAGGAAGGCGAGCATCGCAAGTTTCATCACACCGGCATTGGGCAGCGCAAAACCATTGGAGGAGGTGGCCGCCCGGGGGCCGAGATCGCGCAACGCGAGTAGCGCGGCGGCGACCATGAGGACGGCGATGAACAGGTCTGGCAGGACGAGACCGCCCATCACGCCGACGCCGCCTTTCTGGAGCATGGCGCCCGTTGCCGCGCCGAGCAGTCCGCCGGCACTCCAGGATGCGTGAAATGACGACATGATCGGCGACTTCCATTGCGTTTCGATCGTGCTGGCGTGGCCGTTCATCGACACGTCGAGCGCGCCGTTCGCCGCGCCAAGCGCGAGGAGCACGATGCACAGTGTTGCCAGGTTCGGCGCGAAGGCGGGTAGCGGCAGCGCCACGACAAACGCCGCGCCGAGCAGCGCGGTGGCCCGGCCGCTGCCGAAGCGCGGCGCCAACTGTCCCGCCAGCGGCATCGCGACGATGGCCCCCAGCGCAAAGGCGAACAACGCGATGCCCAACGAGGCGTCGCTGAGGGACAGGCTTTCCTTGATGCGCGGCACTTCGACCGCCCAGGCGCCGATCCCGAATCCGTTGGCGAGAAACACACCGAGGGTGGCCACACGCTCTTTGAGCGGCTTCATGAGCGGCGTACTGACCGGTGGTTGAGCGAGTGCCTTCATGAGCGCGCCACCATCACGTTGTCGCAGACCGCTTCGAGTAGGGCGCGCCGCTCGGCCGTCACGTCCGCTTCGACGAACAGATAGTCCACGGCGCATGCCGGCGCAACGGAAAACGGCGCCGCGGTCATCAGCTTTTCCGACGTCATGGCGATGGCCACCTGGCTGCTCGCTTTGACCATCGCCCGTTTCAATTCGGCGTCTTCGGCCTCGAACGCGGCGACCCCTTCGTCTGGATCGAACGCGCACGCGCCCAGGAAGCACAGGTCGGGTTTGATCTGCTGGATCTGCAGCAAGGCCGTGGCGCCGGTCGAGCCGGCCGCGTTCTGGGTAATGCGCCCGCCGATGAGAATGATGTCGAACCCCGGCCGGTTCAGGAGGCGTGCGCAGGCTTCTGGCGAGTTCGTCACGACGGTTAGATCCGCGTTGTCCGGGAGCGCCGTGGCGATGGCGACGTTGGTCGACCCGGCGTCCAGCAAAATGATCTGCCTCGGCCGGACGATCGATGCAGCGGCGACGGCGAGACAGGCCTTGCGGTCCACGGCTTCGCCCATGCGGACCGACGCGCTCTTGCCGGAAGGCGAGATCAGCAGCGCGCCGCCGTAGACGCGTTTGCAATGGCCCTGATCGGCCAGCTCGCGCAAGTGACGGCGGACCGTGTGTTCGGATGTCTGGAGTTCAGCTGCGAGTTCGGACGCCAATACGCGGCCGTGCGCCCGCAGCCGTTCCAGAATCAGCCGCGCCCGCTCCTCGGGGAGAAGCCCGTCCATTGCATCTTGTCGCGTTCGTTGCATGACTTCACCTTGTCTCATTGCGGAACGATCATAATCGAGCAAAATGTATCGTAAACGAGAAAGCCATGCAACGGTCGGCTGTGCGGACCGTTTGTGCGGGGCTTTGGCACGTTCAAGGCCTGCCGAAAATGCCTGTGGTTGGTCTTTTCGCGGTCAGTCGCGGCGCAATGGGGATTGCTCGCACCGCGCGCTCTGCGATCGGGACGCACCGAACGGCCTTGCAGCCGTCCAATGCGTCCCGGGACATCAGGGCGCCATCGTGCCGGCGCTCTTTACCATGCAAGCGGCGGTGACTTTCTCGCCGTCGCTGAACGAGAACGTCAGCGGGACCGTCGTGCCGATCTTGAGCGGCTGTTTCGGCTGTTCCAGCATCACGTGATAGTTGCCAGGTGCAAAGACGAGCGAACCATGCGCGGGCACCGCCACCTGATCGACCATCGCCATCGACGACGTGCTGCCCTGGCTTTGCGTCTGATGCAGCATGGCCATGCCGAAAGCGCCGGAGCTGACCCCGACGAGATTGACCGGTTGGTCACCGGCATTGCTCGCCTTGAAATACCCGCCCGATGGCAGATTGCCCGGCAGAGCGCGGATCCAGCAGTCCGATACGCTTGTGGTTGCCGCGGCGCCGGCGAACGCCTGAATGGACGATCCGGACAGCAAGGCGGCGAGTAGAAGTTTGTGCGATGTCTTCATGATGTGCTCCTGGGTTTCGACAGCGGAAATGAGTGTTTAAGCAGGTTGCCGCATGGCGCGGCCAAAAATCGTGCGATCGGCGAGCCACACCGCGAGCAGCGTGGCGCCCATCAATGGGAAGACGATGCCGAGCAGAACGAGGCCGGTTTTCCAGCCACGCATCGGCGGCGCGGCGCGCTCGCGCGAGGGTGCGCCGAGCGAGCGCTGCGGCCGCCGTTTCCACCACATCACACAGCCGGTCGCGGCCATTCCCGCTAGCCCAAGCGAAATCGCGGCGCAGAGAATCTGATTGGCGAGGCCGAAATAGCGGCCCATATGCAAGGACGTGCCGTACGACACGGCCTTCGACACAGCGCCGTAGTCGCCGTAGCGGATGTCTTTCAGCACCGCGCCGCTGTATTGGTCGATGTACAGCGTGCGCTCGTCCTTCGGGTCGGCGGGAAAGTACGAGACGGTGTAGACGCCCGAAGCAGAGGCGGGCAACACGATGTCGTAACCGCTCGAGACACCGAGCGAGGCCACGAGAGCAACGACGCGTCCGAGCGGCAGCGCTTGCGCCGGATGTGCATCGGCGGATTGCGGCACGAGCGTGTTGCCGACCGCCCATGGCGTGAGCGGCAATGGCAGGTCGTCCATGACCATGCCCGGCATCGAGTCCATGTTCGCTGCGTGTGCGCTGTGCTCGTCGTGTTCATCGATTGATGCGTGCGCTGGCTGCGTTTTCGCTGGCGTATCCGTGGTGCCCGCATGCTCATCGGCGCGCGCGCCTGGCAGTGCGGAGCGCAACGGCAGGCCGCCCCACGATCCCGGCGGCGCGCCAAGATTGGCGGCGGTCGCGAGCGCCTTGAACTGCTTACCCCATGAACCCGTCCACGGCAGGCCGCTCAGCACGAATACGAGCGCGCCAAGGGCAAGCCAGATCCCCATCACGGCGTGAAGGTTCTTCCAAAGCGCACGCCCTTGTAGCGAGAGCCGTGGCACTAGCGCGGCGCGTGCGGTGGTTTTCTCGCGCGGCCACCAGAGTGCGACGCCGGTGCCGATCATCACCAGCGTCCAGCACGCGGCCAGCTCCATCAGCAACTCGCCCGGTTTGCCGAGCAGCAGCTTGCGATGAAGCATGCGGTCCACCTGCATGAAACGGCGCTCGACGCTCAGCGTGCCCAATACTTCGCCGCTGTACGGGTTCAGATAGACGCTCTGTTTTTCGCCGTCTGCGAGGCGAAAGATGAACTCGGTGCTGCGATCCGCTGCGCTCGCGATGGGGGCCGTGACCGCGCGCGCATCGGCCGGCATCGCCGCGCGGGCTTTGGCAAGCAATGCATCTTCAGTCAGCCTGGGCGTGGCTTGCGGTTCGACGATCAGGCGGTGCGGGTAAAGTAGCGGCTCGATTTGCGGCTGGAAGCAATACAGCGTGCCGGTGATCGCAAGCACGACCAGAAACGGCATCACAAAGAGACCCGCGTAGAAGTGCCAGCGCCAGAGCGTGCGGTAGCCGGCACTCGCCGTGCCGGTTGTCGAGGTCGCGCGTTGAGCAGTGGTGGTGGACATTCAATCCTCCTGAAGCAAAAATGGGTCGATCGATTTGTTCGTGCAGCGAGGCATGCGCTGATTTGCAACTCGCGAGTGCATCGACTACAAGGCGAGTGCAAATGGCGCATGCCGATCGCGTGTTCACATGCGCAGCTTCGCTTCCACGTAGAACGTGCGGCCCGGATACGGGTGATAGACGAAGTAGCGCGCGTCGAACAGGTTGTCCACGCCGATACCGACTTCACTCAGCTTGGTCGGCTTGAACGTAAATTTCGCGTCCGCTACCGTGTACGAACTGGTGCCGCCGAATACATTGGGATTCGTGTCGGTATTGGTGAGCGTGTTGTATTCGCGGCCGGAGTAGCGCGCGGCGAGCGTAACCGCCGCGCGTTCGTCGATGTGATAAGTCGCGGCGAGATTGGCGCGCCACAGCGGGATCCGATAGAAGTACTTGCCCACGGTCGCCGGGTTCTGCGCATTCGCGATGATCTTCGACTGCGTGTAGGCCACGCTTGCCAGCAGATCCAGGCCGCGTACGAACACGTCCTGTCCCGAGTAACTCGTTTCCACGCCACGCGAGCGCACCTTGCCGATGTTCTGGAAGTTCGTCACGCTCGGAATCACGGTCGTATCGGTCTGACTGAAGATCGTGTTCTTCACATCGTCCTGAAACAGCGAGAAGCGGAACACGCCGTTCCAGTGCGCCCATTCGGCGGTCAACTCTTTCGAGAGATCGTCTTCGGGCTTCAGGTTCGGGTTGTTGTTGATGATCGACGAGCCGTTGATTTGCCCCTGGAACATCTCGCCCACGGTCGGAAACCGATAGGCGCGGCCAATGGAAGCGCGCAAGGTCAGATCGTCGGTGATATCGAACGACAACGAGGCTTTCGGCGAGAAGTGATGCTGGTTCACGTCGCTGTACGGAAAAGATTTACCGGGCAGCGCCTGCGAGCCGCCATAGGCTTGCCAGTCCTCATACCGTACGCCGTAGACCAGCTTCCAGCGCGGCAGAAAGTGCCATGCATCCTGTGCGTACAGCGCCTGAGTCTGCGTCTTACCCGCGAACGCATTGGCAAACGACGTGGCCGCACCGTCGCGCCAGTTCAGTGTGTTGTAGCTCTCGTTGTCGAGGAAGTAGTTGTCGTAGTGATAGCCGAAGCTCAGCGCGTGATTCGTCAACCCCGCTTGCGGCGTGACAGGTGTGTAAGTGGTGCGCAGATCGAGCGTTTTCCAGCCGGTACCGTCGCCGAAAATCACCGTGCCGGGACCGTTGCCCGGCGCACCTGAATTCGCGGTGCGCGCCACACTATTGCCAATGTCGTAGTACGAAGCGATCGCTTCACCGTTCCAGCCGGTGGCGTTGCGGGTCTTCAGCGTGAGCCCGTATAACCAGTTCTCGCTGTGGCCGAGACTCGGGGCGAGGGCAGCGGCCGGAATCGTGTACTCGTAGCCGCCGATCGCGACCTTGCCGCTGTATACGGGGTTGCCGTTCGCGTCACGCAGGAAACTCGACGTCGCGCTGTTATAGGTCTGGTGCCAGTAGCCGAGCGTGAAGGCGGCCTGCAGCGTCGGCGTGAAGTCGTACTGCATTTTCAGCTTGAACTGGTCCTGCACAGTGTGTTCGATCCCTTCGCCGTTCACGCCGAGCACCGCGGTCGGCGTATTGGTCTGGTTGTTGTAGAAGTACGCGCCGGTAACCGTTGTGTCGCCGGGTTTCGCGGGCGTGCTGGACTTGGCGAGCGTGGCGAATTGCAACGGCTGGCTCGTGTTTTCCAGGTGATTCACGCCCAGAAAATACGAGAACTTGCCGATCCGGTCGCCGATCGACGCGCTCGCTTCGCTGCCGTTGAAATTCTGATTTACGCCGAACAGACTGAAATGCTGGGTGAAGGCTTTGACGTCGGCGCTCGCTTCGAACTTCTTCGGCATGCGGGTGCTGATGAGTACCGTGGCGCCCAGCGAATTGCCCGGATAGAGCGCGGAAAACGGCCCGTAAATCACGTCGACCTGCTGGATTTCGTCGGGAAACACCATCGACCAGCGCGGCGGGAACGAATAACTGTTGCCGAGCAGATTGCTGAGCAGCAAACCGTCTGCATAGACGAGACCGCGCGCGCTTTGCGTATTGCTGGTGCCGCGTACGGCGATGATCGAATTCAGATCGCCGATAAAGCGCTTGCGCACGGCAAGATTCGGCATGTACTTCAACACGTCTTCGGTGTTGACGACATTCCAGTTGTCGAACTGTTCACGAGTCACGGTCTCGACTGAGGCCGGCAGATTAGGGTCGATGGCGCGCGGCGTGGCGACGGCGCTCGCGCTGACGCTCACAGCGGGCAGGGTGGCATCGGCGGGCACACTATCCGCGTGAGCGGGGGCGGTGAAAAATGCCGGCACGAACGCCGGAACGATGGCGGGTAGACAGGCCGGAAAATACGACAGCGGTCGCCGACCGGATGCAATGCGCCGGGCGCCGGCGCGGGCGCAAAAGGGCAGCCTTCGCAGAGCGAAGTTGAACATGAACATTTCCTTGATGCATTGAACAGGCGATCGCGCGCCCCCTCAACGGGTGCGACGAAATGCGCGATCAGGAACAACAGCGATCAGGAAACGGCGGGTGGGTCTCTCGGGCGTCCGGACGGGAACGCGCCAAGCGGCGTGAAGCGGGTGGAAAGGGCGGGCGGCGCGGTGCCGGCCAGCGCGAGTACGGCCGGCGGTTCGACGGCCGCGACGCTCGGCATCGCGACGTGATGTTGGAGCAGGTGGCAGTAGCCGCATGCGCCGAAGGCGTCGTCGTGGCTTAGATTGAGCGGCGCCGGGCTGGCATGGGTGGACTGGCTCGCGAGGCTCTGGTTGCGCGGCTGGAGCGCCGAACAGAGCGCGGCGAAGGGCTCGTGCGCACGGTTCGAGACCAGCATCTGACTCACGACCGGCGCGAACACGACGAGCCACATGGCGATCAGGCCAAGCCATGCGGTCATGCGGTTGCGAGAGTGTAGAGTCATGATGGTGAGCGTAAAGACGCGGGCGATTCTAGCATTGCCGCGCGTTCTTTTCTCGTGTGATTCCGTTTATAGCGGTGGATTAGAAGGCCGAAACCCGCTCATTTCCGGGCGTTACGGGTCAGCCGTTTCCCGTAAGCTGCGTGGTGCATGTTCCGCTTTTCGCGTCGGCGCTTCGCGATCCCTACGCAGATGCGCGGATACGTAAAGCGCCGGACAGGGCGCGAAACCCGCGATTGCCCCGGCCTGAATGCCGCCGACCCCAGCTACCACGACTCATGACATCCACGCCGACGCGCGCATCCTCGATAGCCGACATCAACCAGCAGGCGGCGTCGCTTTGCTCAGCCGGGCAATTCGCCGAGGCCTGGTCGTTGGTGAAGCCGATCCTCGAACCGCGCGCCGACGTAGCGGAAGACTCGCGGGCGGACGCGTTGAATATTGCGGGGGCCTGTTCGTACGGCTTGGGCAGTCTCACGGACGCGGAAAACTATTGGCGCCAGTGTCTGCGCGCAAAACCCGGCTACGCCGAGGTGTACAGCAGTCTCGGCATGCTGCTCAAATCGGTCGGGCGCCTGTCGGCGGCTAAAGCGGTCTATCGGCAACTGGTTGCGCTGCGGCCTGCTCAGGCCGACGCGCACAACAATCTGGGCGCCGTGCTTTACGGAATGGGATACAAGGACGAGGCGGAGGCATCGTATCGTCAGGCAGTCGCGCTTCGTCCCGACTACGCCCACGCGCACTACAACCGGGCCATCGTGCTGCACGAACTGCGCCGCCCGCAAGAAGCAGAAGTGGCCTATCGCCACGCGCTGATAGGGCTGCCCAGCCATGCCGAGGCGCACAACAACCTGGGCAACGTGCTCATGGAACTCGGCCGTGTTGACGAGGCGGACGCCGCGTACCGGCAGGCGCTGACCATCAAGCCTCAGTACCCCGAGGCGCTCAATAACCTCGGCGGCGCGCTGAAGGCCGCGCACCGCCTGCCCGAGGCCGAACTGGCTTGCCGGCTCGCGTTGGCCATTCGCCCGGATTACGCGGAGGCGCACCTCAACCTCGGTGCCGTGCTGGCTGATCTCAAGCGTCTGCCCGAGGCTGAAGCGGCTTACCGGGCGGCGATCTCGCATCGTCCGGACTATGCGGAGGCGCACTACAACCTCGGTCTCGCGCTGTCCAACCTCGAGCGTTTGCCCGAGGCCGAAATGGCTTACCGGGAGGCGGTTCGCTTGCGGCCCGACATCGTCCATGCACACAACAATCTTGGCGGCGTGCTCCGTGTGCTCGACCGTTTGCCGGAAGCCCTCGAGGCCTTCGCGCAAGCGCTCGCGCTTCGTCCGGATCTGGCTGAGGCTCACTACAACCTCGGGACTGCGCTGGCTCAACTCATGCGGCTGCCTGAAGCCGAAGCCGCCTACCTTCGGGCGCTCGCGTTACGTGCCGATTACGGCGAGGCCCGCTTCGGTCTGGCCGTGCTGATGCTCGGCATGGGCCGGTTCGACGAGGGCTGGCGGCTGTATGAGTGCCGTTACGAACTGCCGGGTTTCGTGCATCACAAGACGCGCTCCATGGTGAACTGTCCGCAGTGGCAAGGCGACACGCTCGCCGGCAAGTCCCTGCTGATCTGGCAGGAAGACGGGCTCGGCGATATGGTTCAATTCAGCCGCTATGTCGCCTTGCTCAAGGCACAAGGGGCCGCGCATATCGCCTTTGCGTGCGTGCCTGCTCTACACAGGTTGATGGCTTCGGTGGACGGCGTGGACGCCGTGCTCGATCACGACACGGCACTGGCTCGCGTGGCCGCATCCACCTACGACTGCTGGACGAGCCTGTTGAGCGCGCCGCTGCATTTGCGCACGACGGTGGACACGATTCCGCGCGCGGTTCGCCTCGCGGCCGAGCCGTCGCTCGTCGAAAAGTGGCGGCCGATGCTCGAAGGTATGCCGCCCGGCCGCAAGATCGGGCTGGTCTGGAAGGGCAACGCGAAACACCATAACGATGCGAACCGGTCGATACCCACACTGGCTACGCTCGCGCCGCTCTGGAACGTGCCGGGTCTGAGCTTTGTGAGCCTGCAAAAAGGCCAGGGCGAGGATGAGGCGCAAAACCCGCCCGCCGGTCAGCCGCTGCTCGAACTCGGTTCGGCAGTGAACGATTTCGCGGACAGTGCCGCGATCATCGAGCAACTCGATCTGGTGATTTGCGTGGACACGTCCATGGCGCATCTGGCCGCATCGCTGGGCAAACCGTGCTGGGTGATGCTGCCGGAGAAAGACGTCGACTGGCGCTGGATGCACGAGCGAAGCGATTCGCCGTGGTATCCGCACACGCTGCGGCTGTTTCGCCGGGCGGCGGGCGAAAGCTGGTCCGCGGCCGTTGAGAGAGTGAGGCAGGCGTGTGTGGAGCGATTCTCCACTGAGGAAGCTGCCGAGCTCTGCAGCGTTAAAAAATAATCTTGTAACCCTCGTGGCTCGCAACGAAGCCGAGTTTTTCGTAGAACCGGTGCGCGTCCGGGCGGCCTTTGTCGGTTGTAAGTTGCACGATTGCGCAGCCGCGTGATTTGCACTCAGCGATTGCCCATTCGAACATATGCTGGCCGATGCCCGTGCTGCGGTACGCGGCGGCGATTCGCACGGCTTCGATCTGCCCGCGCCATGCGCCGCGTCGAGCGATGCCGGGGATGAATGACAGTTGCAGTGTGCCAATCACGGTTTCTCCGTCGACGGCAACGACGAGCTGCTGATTCGAGTCCGCTTCGATGGCCTTGAACGCCGCAACATATCGTTCGTCCGGCGGGGTGCTGACTGTTTCGCGCTGGCTGCCGAGCTTGTCGTCCGCCAACAGGTCGATGATGGCAGGAAGGTCAGCGAGTACTGCGGTCCGGAAGGTGACGTTTTCCATGGTGGAGTCGTGGGTCATGTCGCTACGAGGGAAGCAGAAGTATAGCGCTGCGCCATGGGACCGAACGGGCAGAACCGAATTTATTGCATTCGGATTCCTTACTTAATGCGCTGTGCACGCTTGCGCCCCGATTGCCCCGAGGTGTGAAACTGGCTCTCGGTCGCTTCGATCGCGTGGCCGAGGAACTGCAGGAACATGCTCATCGCGACGGTCGTGGTCAGATCCGAGCGTTGATAAAGGCAACTGAACGACTTCGCGCCGGCATCGGCGAGCGGCGTCCACGCGAGCTTGCGCTGCGTCACGTCCTCCGCCACGTTCTCGGCGATCAGAAAGCCGATACCGACACCGTCCGCAACGAGCCGGCGCACCATCGAAACCGAACTCGTCTCCACCAGCGGGCGCGCCTTGCGTTGTTCGCGGTGATCGATCTGATCGACCATTGCACGCAACTCCGTATCCGGCGTCATGAGGATGAGCGGGTAGTCGAGACAGTCGCGCAGCCGGGGCCGCTTGCCGAGCTTCGTCAGCGGATGTAGAGGCGGCGTGACGAGCCCGAGATGCTGCGAGAAGGCACGCACTTCCACGACGCCAGGGGGTGGCTTGCGGCGCAGACCATAGCCGATGTCGGCTTCGCCGGTCCCCACCCATTTGAGGATGCTCTCGCCGTTGCCCGAGCGCACGCTGTACGTCACCCCCGGATAGCTTTTCATGGCCGCCTGAATGGCTTCAGGCACCAATTGCTCGGCTGATGAATGCGACACCGCCAGATTGATATGCCCGCGACGCAGCGAGCGCAGATCTTCCACCTGAGTCATCGCGTTATCGAAATCGCGTTGCCCGCGCCGCACCGCAGCAACGATGATCTCCCCGGCCGTGGTGAGTTGCATGCCGCGCGGCAAACGATCGAAGAGCGGCGCGCCGACCTGCTCTTCCAGATTGAGGATTTGCTGGTGCACCGCGGCAGCGGTCAGGTGCAGCGATTCGGCCGCTTTGCGGATCGAACCGCGCCTGACTACTTCGTCGAAACAACGGAATGTCTGCGATATTGGACGCATAAATTGACCGTATAGTTTTTCCATACGGGCCGTAAAGAATAATCAGATTTTATTGACGGGCCGGATAGCCTAGATTTCACTTCATCATCTTAACGGAGCGAATCGTGACTACGACAGTCGATCAAATTACCCAACGGCGCCGCGGCGTCGGTCTCATTGCTCACGACCCCAGGGCTTCCGCTGGCGGGTATACGCTTATCGCTCCGCAAACAGCGGGCGGCCATGTCTATCTCGTCGACATGGAAGGCGAAGTCGTTCACGAGTGGAAGATGCCCGTGCGGCCCGGACGTCATGCGGTGATTCTGCCGAACGGCAATCTCGGCTACAACGGCAGCCACGCAAAGTCGGAAAACCGCTACGCGCCGTGGTCGATGTGGCATGGCGGCGATTTCTCCGAAGTCACGCCTGAGGGCGAAGTAGTCTGGCACTACGAAGATCCTGCACATCACCATGACGCGCAGTGGCTCGCCAACGGCAATCTGCTTTACGCCGCGTGTGCGCCGGTGCCGGCGGGCTTTGCCGAACGCGTGCCGGGCGGCACCGCGCATGGCCCTGAAGAAGTCATGTATGCCGACGTAATCCGCGAAGTGAATCGCGCGGGCGAACTGGTGTGGGAATGGAAAGCGTGGGAGCACCTCAAGCCCGCGGACTTTCCGATCGCACCCGGTTTCGGCCGGTATCACTGGCCGCTCGTGAACGGGCTCGGCGTGAATGCGCGGGGCGAGGTGCTGATGAGTTTGCGCACCACGTCGGGCATCATTGCCGTCGACCGCAAGACCGGCGGTGTCACGATGCACATCCCGCCGAGCGTGGTGTCCCACCAGCATGCACCGGTGGCGCTTGCCAACGGCAACATTCTCACGTTCGACAACGGCAATTTCCGCACCGGCGCGCACGTGGCTTTCTCACGCGTGCTGGAGATCGATCCCTCGAACAACGAGGTGGTGTGGTCGTACGCCGACGATATGGTGAATGCGTTCTACAGCGCTTTCATGGGCAACGCGCAGCGACTCGCGAATGGCAACACGCACATCACCGAGTCGGCGACGGGCCGCCTCTTCGAAGTGACGCCCGCAGGCGAGGTGGTGTGGGAATACGTGATTCCCTGGTTCGGCGAGTACCCGGACGAAGCGGCGCGCAAAACCGGCCCCGGCCAGTTGAACAGCGTCTTCCAGACCTTCCGCTACAGCCGCGAGCAATTGCCGTGGTTGCGCGCCTGAACGCAGCGCTTTCGATCCCCCGGGGGGTAACGTGAATTCAGACCCAGCCACACATAGCGTCGACACGCGCTTGCCCGCGTGGCAACTCGTGCTGTTCGGCTTGCAGCATGTCCTGTCGATGGCGGCTTCGCCCGTCACCGCGGTTTTTCTGGTGTCGAGGATGTTGTCGCTCTCATCGGACTTGACCGTGCAACTGATCGGCGCGACTTTCTTTGTCTGCGGCGCAGGCACGCTGCTGCAATCGCTCGGGGCGGGGTCGATCGGTGCACGGCTGCCCTTCGTCATGGTGCCGGGCGGCGCGCCCGCCATGCTCTTCGCCGTCATCGCCACGCAGACGGATTTGCGCACCGCCACGGGCGCGGCGATTCTCACCAGCCTGTTCTACTGGCTCGTACTGCCGGTATTCGCGCGCTGCCTGCGGTTTTTCCCGCGTGTGGTGGTGGGAACGATGCTGTTGCTCGTGTCGGTGAGTCTCATCAAGATTTACGCCGGTATCGTCGTTGGTCAGCCGGGAACGCCTGGCTTCGCGCGCCCGCAGTCGCTTGGCCTCGCGCTGCTCACGATCGTGGCCACGCTGGCGGTGGCACGCCTGTTCAAGGGCGCGGCGGGGCGGCTTGCCGTGTTGATCGGCCTCGCGATCGGCACGGGCGCAGGGTGGGCATTCGGGCTGATGCCCGCAGGCGGCATGTGGGGCGGTCCGCTCTTCATGCTGCCGACGCTGCTGCCGTTCGGCATGCCGCGCTTCGACGTGCTCGCCGCGCTGCCGCTGCTGATCTTCAGTGCCATCTCGATGGCCGAGGCAACGGGGCAGACGGTCGCCGTCGGCGAAATCACCGGCAAGAAGATCGACATGCACCGCGATGTGCCGAGGACCATTCGCGGCGATGCGGTGGCGTCGCTGCTCGGTTCGCTGCTGGGCACCTCGCTCATCATCACCAGTGCGGAGAATATCGGCGTCGTGCAGACCACCGGCGTGCGCTCGCGCTATGTGACCGCAACGGCCGGTGCGATGCTGATGGTCATCGCGCTGTTTGCGCCGCTCGGGCGCTTCGCCTACGCGATTCCCGCACCGGTGGTGGGCGGCACGGCGTTGATCGTGTTCGCGATGATCGGTGTGATGGGCGTCAACCTGCTCGGCAAGGTCGATCTGCATGAACGCGGCAACCAGTACACGCTTGCCGCCGCGCTCGTGGTGGGGCTGATACCGATTCTGGTCCCCAATGTGTATGCATCGTTCCCCGGCTATCTGCAGATCGTATTGGGCAACGGCATGGCGGCGGGGACGCTCGCTGCAATCGTCGTCAATCTGGTTTTCGGCGCGTGGCGTCTCAGACCGGCAGAAAAGATCCAGACAACCTGATCCCGGGCTTTAACGCTTTCACGCACGCCCTCGCAGTCCTTCCTCGAACGCTTCAACCCACATTCCATGAAAACCAATTTCGCTTTCCGCGCGACGGACGTCGCGTGCCTGGTCGCGCTCGCCGTTTCTACAACGGCCTATGCCCAGAGCAGTGTCACGCTGTATGGAAGTCTCGACGCAGGCCTCGGCTACGTGAGCAACCTGCACGGCGCCCATGCTTATATCGCCGAGCAGGGTACTTTCCAGGCCGACCGTTTCGGCTTTCAGGGCGTCGAAGATATCGGTGCGGGCCGGTCGGTTGTGTTCAGGCTCGAGAGCGGCTTTGTTACGACGACCGGTGCATCTGCCAGCAGCAGTACCTTCTTTAATCGTCAGGCCTACGTAGGGATGTCCGATCCGGTGTTCGGCACCATGACGCTTGGCCGTCAGACCGACTGGAATTTCGATTGGCTCGGCTCGGTGTCGACCGGTCAACTGCTCGGGGACTTCTCCGCGTTTCATCCCGGCAACCTCGATGGCCTTGGAAGCACCTTGCCGGTGCAGTTGTCGAGCACGGTGAAATGGAAGAGCGCGAACTACAGCGGATTGAGTTTCGGCGCGCTCTACGGATTTCCCGGCGCGTCGGCCAGCAACACCAATGGGCGGACCATCAGTTTCGGCGCTAACTATACAAACGGGCCGCTCAAGCTGGTGGCGGTGTATTCCGAGTACCGCGATCGTTTGCTGCCGCTTTCCAACGGGCTCGGCTTGACGTCGTTCGAAGGGCAGACAATCGCGCCCGGCGCAACCTTCAATGCAAAACAGGTGCGCGACATGGGCATCGGCGGATCGTATCGCTTTGAACGCGTGACGCTGCATGCGCTTGCCACGGATGTGCGGATCCAGTCGGACGGTGGCAGCGAGCACTTTCGTACCGTCGACGGCGGCGTCAACGTGCGCCTGACGCCTGCGGAGGAAATCGCGGCGGGGGCGTGGACCGCGACGCTCGCCGGGCATCGCTGGACTCAGTTCACCGTGGCCAACGTGTATTCGCTGTCGAAAGCGACGCAGGTCTACGCGGATCTGATGTTCGAGACCGCGGGTGGTGGGGCGGTGGCGAATACGCTTGGGATCGGCGCGGCGTCAGGCGGAAGGCAGGCGGTGTTTCTGAGCGGGATACATCACCTGTTCTGATTCGATACGGTCGACGGTATCGATGCGCCGTGCATCCGATAAACGGGTCAGAAGCCCTTTGTGTCGATCGGAATACCGACTATTTTTTAAACTCATGCGAGCTGTAATAAATAGTTCGCAATATCGTAGTATGGGCGCCGCGATACAGTGCCAGTCTATAAATAGAATATTCAAATATAAACAAGCCCAATGAAATCAAAGTGAATTGATTTCGTTAATTAAGCATCTATCCAGACATTGGCGCGTGGCCTGACCGACCTGCCAGCCATGCCAGGCAGGCATCCGATGGGGGCGAGCCGGCGCCGAGCGTGGCCGGCGCGACGCCGGAATATTCATCAGACAAAAAAATTCAGCAGACGAAACGGCCGTGTTAATAAAACGCATCCCGCATATTGCAATTGAAAATTTAACAGTTATGATGGCGTCTCCGTAACGTGATTTCTCGACTGATCACTCTACGGAGGCGGCAGAAATATTTGCCGGGCATTCAGGCTGGAGGGGGTAATTAATGCTCCCCACGCAGATAGACTAAATCGAGGAGACGATATGCTGAGTCCCCATGAGTTCGCTACCTTAATGCTCATCAAGAACGCGCCGGACCAGATAGAACTAGGCCGCGCCGAGCTCGACGCCCTGTTCGAGCGGCAACTCATATCACTGGAAAACCTCGCTTCAGGACGCTCACGTCCTCAGATCACAAGCGAAGGCGATTCCATTCTCAAGGCGGTTGCCCGGCTGCGCTAGGCATCTGCGGCATCCGCTTCGATTTACCCACCACTACGATCCGCCGCAACACACCCGTCCAATCGGGGCTTCGCGTGCCGGACCGAATTTTGAGGAATTCAACCATGACTCTATTGAGTCCCGAGCACGTTGCTAACGCGAAGGCCAACGTCGACGCGTTTTTTGGGGTGGCCGGAAAGGCCTTTGAAGTTGTCGAAAAACTGGTCGCTCTGAACCTGCAGACCGTCAAGGCCACGCTGGCCGAGACCCAGGAGAACCTGACGAAGGTGTCCGGCACGGAGCCGCAGCAATGGTTCACGCTGCAAGCGGGTTTCATCGGACCCAGCGCGGAAAAATCGCTTTCATACGGCCGGCAAGTGTTCGACATCACATCGACCACTCAGGCTGAACTCACGCAACTCGCACTGACACACTACGAGCGGTATAACGATCGCATGCAGGCACTCGTCGAGGAAGCGGCGAAGCACACGCCCGCAGGTTCCGAAGCCGCGATCGCTGCGTGGAAATCCGCGATTGCCGCCACCACGACCTTGTGTGAAACGCTGCAGAAAACGGGGCAACAGGCCCTGCAGTTTGCCGGCAGCAATCTTGATGCAGTCACAGCGTCAAAGGCTGTGCGAAGCAACGGCGAACAGGCTCCCGTAGCCACGGGCGCGAAGCGATAGAACTAACGCGGGCAGCGATGCCCGTGGTGAAGGTTTATGTAATATATAAAGGATTCCTGATGGATAAGGAATCCAGGATTCCAGCATCCAGTTCATGTACTGAAAGTCGTGTTGCTCGGGATGGGCATGACGCCAGCTTTTATGAGGACGATTCAATGGCAAAGCAGATCGCAGTGGTGACGGGTGGAATGGGCGGACTTGGCGAAGCGATCAGCATCAAGCTGCATGACGCCGGGTATGCGGTCGTGGTCACCTGTTCGCCGGGCAACACCGGTGCGAACGAGTGGCTCGGCCGGATGGAGGCGCAAGGACGTCAGTTCCTCGCATACACGGTCGACGTCGCCGACTACGACTCGTGCGAAAGATGCGTGGCGCAAATCAGAAAGGAGGTCGGAGCGGTCGACATTCTGATCAACAACGCCGGCATCACGCGAGACGCCAGCTTCAAGAAACTCGACAAGGTCAATTGGGACGCGGTCATCCGGACCAACCTCGATTCGGTGTTCAACATGACGAAGCCGGTGTGCGACAGCATGGTCGAGCGTAGCTGGGGTCGCATCATCAACGTATCGTCGATCATCGGTTCCAAGGGAGGCTTCGGCCAGACCAACTATGCGGCGGCCAAGGCCGGCGTGCATGGCTTCACGAAATCGCTGGCGCTTGAGGTGGCGAAGAAAGGTGTCACCGTGAACACGATCTCGCCCGGCTATATCGCGACGAAGATGGTGATGGCGGTGCCTGAGGACATCCGCGAGACGAAGATCATTCCGCAGATTCCGGTCGGCCGGCTCGGAGAGCCCGACGAAGTCGCCGCACTCGTGCTGTACCTGTGCTCGCGCGAAGCGGGTTTTGTGACCGGAGCCAACATTGCAATCAACGGGGGGCAGCACCTGCAGTGAAGGCCGATCGTTCTGCAATGGAGGTTGCGATGAGTGAAGCAGTGGGAATCGTTGTGGGTTCGTTCGTGCTGGCGATGGCACCCGTGTTCGTCGCCGCTCATTATTACCGGGAACAACTGCGTCGAAGGCGCCTTGGGCAGCTGGATCACCGTCACTACTGGCCGCACTGGCGTAACGCCAGGCATTGAGCTCCTGCGTTCGCCAGGTTGTTGTTGCGGAACCTGGCCGCCTGCTGCGTTCCAAGGCGCAGTAGGCGCCTTCAGATTCTGCTGGATCTCTCAACCAGCAGAATCCTCCAAGCCAAGGCTTCGCCGCCTTGGCTTTTTTGTGCGCCCAGCATAGGCCCTCTCTTTACCCCGTCGCTCGGTAACGTTCCGACCATCCTGTCTCACCGTGCAAAAGACCGGATGTAAACACATTCTTCAAATATAAGCCGAACCTCGACATTCGTACTCAGGTTTTGCCTCACCGCGTGCTCGCTTCTCATGGAAATCCCGTATGGAACCTGAGTCTCCGTGTAAGCCGAGGGAAGGATTCGCTCCCCTAGAATCGCCCAATCGATGCAGATGGGCGGCATTCCGCCGCGCCAGACAATAACGGAGACTATCGATGACCCCTCGCTTTCGCATGCTGCGCCATATCGCCATTGCTTCCGGCCTGCTGTTCAGCCTTGCCTCGCAGCAAGCGACAGCCGCCGACGGCGAGAAGATCACGATCATGGTCGGCGGTATCACGAAGCTGATCTATTTGCCGGCGCGCCTGACCGAACAGCTCGGCTATTTCAAAGATGAAGGGCTCGATGTCGAACTTCTGTCGCAGCCGGCCGGCGTCGACGCTGAAAACGAACTGCTGGCCGGCGCCGTTCAGGCTGTCGTCGGTTTCTACGACCATACGATCGATCTGCAAACCAAAGGCAAGGACGTCAAGGCGATCGTCGTATTCGGGCAAGTGCCGGGCGAAGTCGAAATGGTGTCGACCAAAGCGGCCGAAACGGTCAAATCGATGGCTGACGTGAAGGGCAAGACGCTTGGTGTGACTGGCCTTGGTTCTTCGACAAGCTTCCTTACGCAATACCTTGCCGGACAACACGGCATCCAGTCCACGGAATACACGATGCTGCCGGTGGGCGCTGACGCCAGCTTCATCGCGGCGATCAAACAAGGTCGCATCGACGCCGGCATGACGACCGAGCCGACCGTCTCTGCATTGCAGAAGTCCGGCGACGCGAAGGTGCTCGTCGACATGCGCTCGGTCGAGGGCACGAAGGCGGCGTTGGGCGGTACCTACCCGGCGTCGAGCCTCTACGTCCAGGCGGCATGGGCTGATTCCCACAAGGCTGAAGCAGCAAAGCTCGCGCACGCGTTCGTTCGCACGATGCAATTCATCCACACGCATAGCGCGGAAGAAATTGCAGCCAAGATGCCTGACGACTATCAGAAAGACAAGCCGCTTTACGTGAGCGCGTTGAAAGCGTCGCTTCCGATGTTTACCAAGGACGGCAAGATGCCTGCTGACGGTCCGGAGACTGTGCTGAAGGTGCTGTCGGCGTTCAACCCGTCGGTCAAAGGCAAGCATATCGAGCTGGCGAAAACCTACACCAACGAGTTCATCGGTTCGAAGTAAACCGGCGGATTTCGATAGCGCGTCGCTGGCAAATGTTGAAACGATCGCACACCGATCGGCTGCGCCAGCGGCGTGCACTGAACATCGGCATGGGGTTTCACCGTTTGCGCAAGCACCTATGCCTGTCGAGCGCGCAGATCACGACGTTGCGTGGCCTCGGCCACATTCTGCGCAGCAACGATCCCGCATAAGTAACGCCGATTTCCGATCGTATATCAGTAAATGCACTTAGTTGTACAAATAATACGGGAAAGCGGCGTGAAGGATTGGGAAAACTAGGATTACGGTCATCGGTTGATGGGGCAGCTGTCCCGATCTCCGGGCAGCAGTCGCAGCAGACGGCGAAAACGAAAACTTTAACGTAGTAATCTGAGGAGACGATCTTGAAGAAAAAGTATCTGACTTTGGCCGTTACGGCAGGCGCCTTTGCTGCAACCGGCGCGCACGCCCAATCGAGTGTTCAGCTGTACGGCTTGATGGATCTGAGCGTACCGACCTATCAGTCGCATGCGAATGCGAACGGCGATCATGTGATCGGCATGGGTATCGGCGGCGAACCGTGGTTCAGCGGCAGCCGCTGGGGCCTGAAGGGCGCCGAAGATATCGGCGCAGGTTCGAAGATCATCTTCCGGCTTGAAAGCGAATACGTTGTCGCCAACGGTCAGATGGAAGATCCGGGCCAGATCTTCGACCGTGACGCATGGGTGGGCATCGAGAACGACACGTTCGGCAAGATCACGGCTGGCTTCCAGAACACGATCGCGCGCGACGCATCGGCGATCTACGGCGACCCGTACGGCACCGCGCGCCTGACGACGGAAGAGGGCGGCTGGACCAATTCGAATAACTTCAAGCAGATGATTTTCTATGCGGCCAGCGCAACCGGCACACGTTATAACAATGGCGTGGCATGGAAGAAGCTGTTCGACAATGGCATTTTCGCCAGCGCAGGCTACGCATTCGGTAACTCAACGAGTTTCGGTTCGAATGCCAACTACCAGGCAGCGCTCGGGTACAACGGCGGACCGTTCAACCTGTCGGGCTACTATAGCCACGTGAATCGTGTTGGCTTTACAAACCAGTCGTTCTCGGTGGGTGGCAACTACACGTTCGGCATTCTGCGCGCCAATGCGGGTTACTTCCGTTACCTGGGCAATCAGGGCGCGCTCGGTCAGCGTCAGGACAACGCGTGGACGGTGTCGCTCAAACTGTCGCCGAAGGGGGCGTTCGACTACGAACTCGGTTATCAGCAGATGCGTGTGAAGAACGCCGCCTACAACAGTGACGGCGATATCCCGAACGCGAACATCGGCGCTTTCGATCCGACGTCGGGCCTCCACAACGGTTACAAGGAAACGCTGTACTGGTCGGCGTTCTATCACCTGTCCAAGCGTACTGAAGTGTATCTGGCCGGCGACTACATGAAGCTGCATGGCGGCTACACCGTCGGAACCACTTTCGGCTCGAACAACCAGGTCGAACTGACAACGGGCGTGCGCACTCGCTTCTGATCCGGGAATCGGATTCGCACTGATCCATTCATCGATGCTCCTACTGGCGGCGGCGGACTTGTCCGTTCGCCGCTTCTTTTTTTCTGCTCAGCGGGTCGAGGAAGACAGCTATGTTCAGAAATACCACTATCCGGACCGCTCTAACCATCACGATTGCCGGCTATACGGCGGCGCTGATGCTTGTGATCGCGATGTCGATTGCGGGCCTGGAAGCGGCCAACACGGCACTCGACAGGATGTACACCGACGAGACCGCAGCGCTGCGGCACCTTGGCGCCAGCAGTGAAGCGCTTCTGCAGGTGCGGGTCGATCTCGGTGCGTACGAAACGCTCGTCGCGCAAGGAAAGCCAACCGATGCGGTGCTCGCGCGAGTGCATGCCGAGCAGACGGCTAGTGATCGCGAACTGGCGGCCTATGCCTCGCAACCACCGTCGAATGAGGTTGAGAGAAAGCTGACCGATGCACTGCGTGCAAAGCGCGAGCTATTGATGAAGCAGGCACTGACCCCTGAAATCGCGGCACTCGACCAGAACGATTTCATGTCGTTTCGGACAACGCAACGACAGGCGCCTGACACACTATTTAGTGCCTACCGGAATGCCGCGCTCGCGCTCGAAGATTTTCAGGCAGAGCAGCAAAAATCGCGCTTTGCAGCGGCGCAACAGCATTTTCATAAGTTGCTCTGGCTCTTCGGCGCGATCGGGGCCGCCGCCATGACCCTCGGTCTCTTCGCGCGATCCGCGTTGACGAATTCGATCGTGCGGCCTATCGATGCCACTATTCGTCATTTCGAGCGCATTGCTGCGGGTGATCTGGCAAGCGAGGTCGCAACGCTGCGCGTCAACGAAATGGGACGATTGACGGCTGCACTCGGCCGGATGCAGGCGGGACTCGTTGCTGCCGTGAGTCAGGTGCGTGAGGGAACGGCGGCGATCACGCACGGCGTAGGCGAGATCGCGAGCGGTAATGCCGACCTGTCGGCGCGTACAGAGTTGCAGGCGGCGACCCTGGAAGAGACCGCATCGAGCATGGAGGAGCTGACGGCGACGGTTCGGCAGAATGCCGATAGCGCGCGGCAGGCCAGTGCGCTCGCGGAAAATGCGTCGAAGATCGCGGCCCGCGGCGGCGACGTTGTCGGGCAGGTTGTCGACCTGATCGCGGACATGTCGTCGAGTTCAAAGCGGATCGTCGATATCATCGGCGCGATCGAGGGCATCGCGTTCCAGACCAACATACTCGCTTTGAATGCGGCCGTCGAAGCGGCCCGTGCCGGCGAAGAGGGACGCGGATTCGCGGTGGTCGCGGGCGAAGTGCGCGCGCTCGCGCAGCGTTCGGCCGCTGCGGCGAAGGAGATCAGGGAGCTGATTGGCGATTCGGTGGCGAAGGTGAGGAACGGCACCGAACTCGCGACTCGCGCCGGCGAGACAATGGCCGAAATCGTCACGGCGGCCCGCAACGTGACTGGCATCGTCAGCGAGATCAGCGCAGCTTCCGAAGGGCAGTCGCGCGGTATTGATCAGATCAATGCCGCAATGACGCAGATGGACAACGCGACGCAACAGAACGCCGCGCTAGTCGAGCAAGCCGCCGCTGCTGCGGCATCGCTGGAAAATCAGGCGCGGGCGCTCGTCGATGCGGTGGCCGTGTTCCGGCTGCAAGAAACGGACAAACCGTCCGCAGGGGAACCCAGCGGACAGAAGCGGAATCAGATCGCACCGTATTTGTATGACGCCGCTCGCAGCAGCCCGGCTATATGACGGTCGAACCGGCGCAAGTGCAACCTGCCACACCGATTGGAGGTCCAAGAAGTAGTGTATGCACCAGATGCAAGGAGGTGTGCGATGAATGCTCGAACAGCAATCTGGTGCATTTGCGCCGCTTTGCTCACGTGCAGCTTTCTGACGACGCTAGCCGGCTGCGATGCGCTAAGCGGTCCACCGGCGGCGGAATGGCCAGGGCCTCACGCCCCGTATCCTTTTCCTGACGATGTTCCGCATCGCACCGAATAAGCAGCACGAGTGCCGTCATGCCGTTCAACGTCAACCGGTTGCCCCGCACGTGACGTTGGGCGCGGTGTACGGTGATGGGTACTCAGACGTGGGGCCGCTGAGCAGGCGCAATCGGGAAGTCGCCAATACGTCGGCTTCCGTTGTTTCGCGTCGGGTGAGCGTCGTGCTGGAGTCGCGCACGGCGGTCAGGGGCTCGTTCACCGCGCAGTCCAGCGTTTTGCCGTCGGAAAGACGCACCGTCGTCGAATAGGCGTAGTCCGGCTGCGCGGCCTGGCAATTGACATTCCAGAGCGCGGCGACCGCGAACAGGGCGAACAAAAGTGGTTGGCTCTTCATAATCTGCTTCCGTTGTATTGATCGTCACTATTCGACCAAGGCGGCAGCAGCATATTCTGGCCATCTTTGTAATTCAGAATTCCAGTTTCCAGTGGTTTTGCCGCGCTAAAGCTAGCGATACGGCAGATGCCCCGGTATGTGCGAGGGTTATGAGAGAGCGCGAAAGCAGCGCGGCGCCGGTCCCGGGACTCGCCTCATTAGCCAGGAGTTTGTGCGTGCGACTTGCCGCAATCACCGATGTGAAAGCCCCGCCGGCGCAGCGACTATTTAGCGGTGGTACTGATCGTCCGCGTGGCATCGACAACCGACAGGCGGATCGCGTCGATCAACGCACGCGCGGCAGGTGAGGGCGTGCCTGCCGCGCGCACGGTCAATCCTATGTCGCGCCGGGTGTTGTGCAACTGCACGCCGAGCACCGCTAGCTGGGCAGATTGAACCTCATAGTGCAACTGCTGCGCCGACAGCGCCGCGACCATGTCCGTGCCGACCAGCAGCCCGCGAATCACCGCAAGGTCGGCCGTCTCGACGGTGGGCATGGGCGGCTTCACTTTCATTCGCTTGAACTGCGCTTCGAATAGCGCGCGAGCCGGCGCATTGCTGCGCGGCAAGACCCACTGCGCGTCGCGCAGATCCATGATGGTCAGATCGCGCGCGTGAGTGAGCGGGTGATCGTGGCGCACGAGAAGCACCATGTCCTCCGACATCAGGCGCTCGTTCTTCAGGCCGCTGCTGGCGTCGTTGTCGCGCAGTGCGCCGAGAATGAAGTCGATATCGCCCGCACGCAAGCCCGCGACCAACGCCTCGTAAGCGCTTTCGTCAGTAACGACCGTCACGCCTGGATGCTCCGCGGTCATTCGCGCGATCGCCTTGGGCAGAAGCAGCGTGCGCCCGAGCGGCAACGCGCCCACAGTCACCGCACCCTGAATCTTGCCGTGCAGAGCGGCAATATCGTCGGGTACATGCCGTAATTCGTTCAGCGCGCGGCGCACGTGAAGCAGAAACGTCTCCCCCTCCGTTGTGAGCAGGATCCCGCGCGGGCCGCGATGAAACAGACTCAAACCGGAGCCGCTTTCCAGCACCCGAATCGCGGTGCTCACTGCCGGCTGACTGATGCCGAAGGTCTTCGCCGTACTCGGCATATGCCGATGCCGCGCCAACGCGGTGAAAAGCTGAAGCCGCCGGGTGTTGAGCAGATAAGCCGGCAGCGCACCTTCCGCGGTCGGCCGCCGACGTGCCTGCCTCGCCAGGCACCACTGCGCGAGTTCTTCCAGCTCGGCGAAGATGCGCTCGCAACGCTGCAGCACGGCGCGGCCAACCGGCGTCGGGAGCATGCCCGAGGGACCGCGATCGAAGAGGGGCTCGCCGAGCACCGACTCCAGTTCCTGAACCGAACGAGTCACCGCCGACTGGGCGCGAAACAAGGCCGCTGCTGCACGCGTTGCGCTACCCATATCGGCAACGAGTCGAAATGCGCGCAGTTGCGCCAGGTTGAGAAGTTCTTTGTTGCTCACGGATGGTGTCGCGCTGGTTCGCGGATGTTTAACGCGCTCGCGATCGTGTGCAGGGTGATCTCGTTCATGGGTCTCGACTCATTTGACGCCATCAAGTATAGCGACGCATCAGGTCTCGCACCACGCTTGGCAAGCGGCTTGCGACTTCGTTTCATGGGCATCTGTTTTGTTTATCGCGGGCAGATAGCGAGGAAGATGTGCCGGGACGCGATACGCTCACCCGGGATACCCAAAATCCTATATCCGGTGCGGCTTCCGGCGCTTATCCGACCACCGGCCACTGGCATTCAGGGCGCTTGCGGGCAATTTAATCGGTGTGAATGTGGTTTACCCGCACTTTCAGCAAACCTGCATGATCCATATTGTTGTATCCCACGATGGTTGCAATCGCGACCTATCCGATTGACGCGCGCTTGCGCACAGCACGAAGCACTGAAAGGCAGCGAGATATGGCAAGGATCATTGGTGGAATCGGCACGTCGCATGTGCCCACGATCGGCATGGCATACGACAAGGGTAAGCAGAACGATCCCGCATGGGCGCCGCTCTTCAAAGGCTACGAACCGGTGGCCAGTTGGCTCGCCGAGCGTAAGCCGGACGTGATGGTCATGTTCTACAACGACCACGCCAATAGCTTCTTCTTCGATTGCTATCCGACTTTCGCGCTAGGCGTGTCGGCCAATCATGAGTTCGCGGACGAGGGCGCGGGCAAGCGCCCGCTGCCGGACATCGCGGGCCATCCCGACCTGGCTATCCACATTGCGGAACAGCTCGTCAACGACGAGTTCGATCTGACGATTTTTCAGGACCGTGCGCTCGATCACGGATGCAATTCGCCGCTCTCGCTGATGGTGCCGCATGACGGCGGCTGGCCGATGTCGCTCGTGCCGATGGAAGTCAACGTGCTGCAATATCCACTGCCCACGGCGAACCGCTGCTACCGTCTCGGTCAGGCGCTGCGCCGCGCGATCGAGTCGTTCGAGCAGGATCTGAGTGTCGTGGTGGTCGGCACCGGCGGCCTGTCTCACCAGGTCCACGGCGAGCGCAGCGGTTTCAACAATACCGATTGGGACATGGAGTTCCTCGATCTGATCGTCCATGACCCGCAGCGTCTTGCCGCGATGAAACATGTCGACTACGTGCGCCTCGGCGGCGCGGAAAGTGTGGAGACGATCATGTGGCTGGCGATGCGCGGCGCGCTGGGGCCGAAGGTTCGTGAGCTGCATCGCAACTATTACCTTGCGACGAGTACCGCGATGGCCGTGACGCTCTATGAAGATGAGGTGGCGCAATGAACCCGCAACTGATCGGCGTCGAAGAATTGACGGGTACGTATCCGTTCGATATCCGCCAGAGTATGAAAGCAATGCGCCTGAACCGCTTCTTCTGGCAGATGCGCGAAGCACCGGCGCGCACGCTCTGGCTGGAGAACCGGACTGCCGCCTACGATGCCGCCGGCCTGACGGCGGAAGAACGCGGGCTCGTCGACAACGCGGACTGGATCGGCCTGATTCGGTATGGCGTGTGTTTCTTCGTGCTCGAGAAATTCGCGCGCGTGGTGAAGATCACGAATCTCGGCATGTACGCCAGCATGCGAGGCGAAACACTCGAAGCGTTTCTGAAATCGCGCAGGGTGCCGGAAGCGGTGTAAGACGGCTCGCCTCGGCGCTGCATCCTCCTGGCGGCTTTTCATTTCGATACCGGGAAGACGCAAACCTATTACATCCGAGGTAATTGGCGAGCCGCTCGCATCCACCTAATCTTCGGTCATCGCACAGCTCATCCCGAGCAGCGTTCATGATCGAGGACACACCATGTCGACGTTTCACATTCATACGATTGAATCCGCACCCGAACAATCCAAGCCGGTGCTGCGGCAACTCGAGCAAAACTTCGGCCTTATCCCCAACATCGCGGGAGCCATGGCTGAATCGCCGGTGCTGATCAGCGGCTTCATCGGTATTTTCCAGAAGGTTCATTCGGGCACCTTTACGGAAGCGCAGATACAGACGCTGTTGCTGACTAACGCGGTGACCAACGCCTGTTCATGGGCGGCTGCATTTCACACCGCGCTTGCACTGAAAGAGGGACTTTCACCCGCCGACGTCGAAGCGATTCGCGACGGCCGTGCGCCTGCCGATCGCAAGCATGCGGCACTCTCGACCTTGACGAAAACAGCGATCGAGAAGCGCGGACACCTGAGTGACCATGACGTGAACCAGTTTCTCGAGGCCGGCTTCCGTCAGGACCAGGTGCTCGAAGTTCTCACGGTAGTGGCCGCCTCGACGATTACGAACTACGCGGGCAACATCACCAAGCCTCCTCTGGAGGCACCGTTCCAGGAATACGTCTGGAACGCGTAGATCCCGTCTGGAAAGACCCGGTCAGCGCGAGGGAGTATGCTGACCGGCGCGGTTCGATCGACCGGTTGGTGCCGGGAATAGATGATTCTCCGGCGCCGCCGATCGCCAGACCTGATCCATACCGACTTGCGGATAAGAGAGCGATGAATCCTGCGAATCCCGAAAGGAAGACGCCGCCGAATGACCTCGGCGCGTTGTTGCGTCACTGGAGAGACATGCGCGGCATCAGCCAGTTGGACTTGTCGTTCAATGCGGGTGTCTCGCAGCGGCACATCAGTTTTATCGAAAGCGGCCGCAGCGTGCCGAGCCGCCAGATGCTGATGGATATCGCTCAGACGCTCGACATTCCTCTGCGCGAACGCAACACGCTGCTACTGGCAGCGGGCTATGCGCCGACGTATGCCGATAGCGCCTGGAACGCACAGGAAATGCAGAGCGTCACCCACGCGCTCGGGCGCATGTTGCGCCAACACGAGCCGTTTCCGGCGCTCGTCATGGATCGCTACTGGAACGTGCTGTTGACCAACGATTCCGCGCCGCGCTTTTTCAATTGCTTCATCGACATGGCTGCGCGCAAAGGGCCACGCAACATGCTGCATCTGATTTTCGATCCAGATGGGATGCGTCCGTTCGTTGCCGATTGGCAAGCGGTGGCGAATAGCCTGATTCAACGCGTCTATCGGGAGTCGGTCGGTCGCGTGGTCGACGATCAGACGCAGGAGTTGCTTGAATCGCTACGTGCATATCCGGATGTGCAAGCTGATTTGAAGCCGTCCCAGCGTACCGCGGGGAGCGGGTCCGCTACTACAGCAGCCATGCCGGTGATACCCATTGGCTTCGTCAAGGACGGCAAGGTCCTGAACTACTTTTCAATGGTCGCAACCGTAGGCACACCGCAAACCGTCGCGGCGCAGGAGCTGCGCATCGAATGCATGTTTCCCGCAGACGACGAGACAGAGGCGCGACATCTTGAGATGATCAGCGCAGTGCAGCAACAGCAATGAGCGCGAGAGGCAAGCCGATCACTACGGCTGCTTTCTCACCAATCCACTGCCGGAAAGTCGCTGCAATCGCTCCTGGACAGTGGTGACGCATTCCAGCGCGGTGGGCAAAGCAGCGGCGCCGGCCAACCGCTCCGGCGCCGCACAAGCTCATCAGAACCGGTGCCGCAAACCAATACTCACGATCGCCTGCGACTGCGTGTCCGACGAGTGGCCGTTGCCCTTGTCGCTGACCGACGCCGTCGCCGCGACCGGATTGCCGAGCGCATCCAGCGTGATACCGGACGCGTGCTGATAACCGCCCATCAGATAGACCGTTGAACGTTTCGAGAGGTTGTACTGCGCACCGAGCGTCACGTTGTGATACTGCGCGCGCTCATCCACACCTTCCACTTCGCCGCCGCGCGTATAGCTATAGCCTGCGAACAGTTGCACGGCCGGGCGGATCGTCCACTGCCCGAACACGCCCGCGATGTTGAACGTCGCATGCCCGTTGAACAACGAATCGGCGCCCGAGCGGTATTGCACGTTGCTGTAGTTGACACCGACGATGGCCGGGCCGAAATCATACGTGGCGCCTGCAGCCATGATCTGTTGCGATTGCGCGCTCGCGTAACCTTCATTGATCGACGAATTGAAAAGGCCGTCGTCCGTGCCACTCCATTTGCCGTACGTCGAGTCCTTCGGCCCGTTCTTGCTGTTATCCGAACGCTCGTAGCCGACACCTACATGCAGTGGGCCATTGTCGTACCCGGCACCCACGCTCCATGTATTCTGCTGCTTCAGGCTGCCCGGCTGACCGCCGAAGCCATACAGCGCACCGAACGTAAAGCCCGAGTAGTTCGCGCTCGTGTACTTGATCGAGTTGTTGACGCGCGCGGTCTGATCGAGATCGTCGATGTCGCCCGGATGCGCGCCGTAGCCGCCGACCATGGCCACCGGCGCGACAGGCGCGACGAAGTCGTTCAGCGAGGTGTACTGACGACCGAGCGTGACTGTGCCGTATTGCTGGCTGCCGATGCCGACGAACGCCTGGCGGCCGAACAGCCCACCGTTCTGACCGGTTTTGCCGTTCGTGACGTCGAAGCCGTCTTCAAGCAGGAACAGCGCTTTCCAGCCGCCGCCGAGATCTTCCTGGCCCTTGATACCAAAGCGGCTGCCGGAGAGGTTGCCGCTCGTTACCGCAACGTTCGAGTGTCCCGTGTAAGCGCCGGTGGAGCCGATGCGCTCGTTGCTGCGATACGTGATACCCGCATCGACGATGCCGTACAGCATGACGGAACTCTGCGCGGACGCAATGCCGGCGAAAGACAGCAGCAGGGGTGCAGCAATCAATTGCTTTTTCATCTTGGTTATAGCTCGGTTGGATCGTCTATCTCAAGTCGCCTGAATGGCGATCTCTCTTTTTTCCGCACGCACGCGGTCCGCTCCTGAACAACGGAGCAGATTGCGTGAAGCGGGGGAAGCGGCTTGCGCGGCTCTTGCAACGCGTCCTGACCGCGGACGTGTTGCAAGAGCGGGCGCGATACTAATGGCTTAGCGCAGCGCCGGGTGGCATGTCGGGCGCATGCACGGTGACGGTCTTGCGGACCTTCGCGACATCCGTCGCGCTGACCGTCGAACCGGTGTTGCCCCAACTGTTGCGCACGAAGTTCGTGACGTCGGCGACTTCCTGATCGTTCAGGCGCCAGCCGAACGCCGGCATGGTGAACGAGGACGGCGCGGTCTTCGTGCCTTCGAGCGTGTTGCCGGCCAGCAGCACATGAATCAGCGAGGTCGCGTCCTTACCCTGCACGACCGGATTGCCGCCCAGTGCCGGGAACACGCGCGTGTAGCCACGGCCGTCGCTGCGGTGGCAGGCGGTGCAGTTGTCGCGGTACACGGCGGCGCCCTGCGCCGTGGCGTTGCCTGTACGCAGGGCGTGAGCCGCCGTATCGTCGTACGCGTACGGCGTTTCCTTCGGATCGGTCGACGGCAGTGTCTTCAGGTAGCGCGCGATCGCGGTGAGATCGGCATCGCTCATGTGCTGCATGCTGTGCTGCACGACGTCCGTCATGCCGCCGAATGCCGCGCTGTGCTGCGTGCGTCCGGTCTTCAGGAATTGCACGAGGTCGGCTTCGCTCCATGCGCCGATGCCGGTGCGCGGATTGCCGCGCAGGTTCGACGGAACCCAGCCGTCGATCGCCGCACCGCCCGCGAGAAACACCGAGCCGTCGAGATCGCTCAATGCGCGTTCCTGCATCGTGATTGCGCGGGGCGTGTGGCAGGCGCCGCAGTGGCCGAGGCCTTGCACGAGGTAAGCTCCGCGTGCGATCACTGGATCGGCATAGTGCTTCGCG
Organism: Paraburkholderia domus; assembly: GCF_905220705.1. Lineage (GTDB taxonomy): Bacteria > Pseudomonadota > Gammaproteobacteria > Burkholderiales > Burkholderiaceae > Paraburkholderia > Paraburkholderia domus. Next base: position 17,591 of record NZ_CAJNAT010000008.1, on the reverse strand, counting down.
TCGAACGCGACGGGATCAGGCGCGAACAGATAACGCCAGATGCCGAGCGGCCAGCGCATCGACAGCGGCCAGACGATATCCACCGCGCGGTTCGCCTGGTTCACCGGCGCGACCCCTTGCGTGAAGTACGCATACAGCGCGTGCATGTCGTCTTCGCTCAAACGCTCATACGAGGGGTACGGCATCGCCGGATACAGCGTGTCGCCGTTCGGCCGTACACCTGCACGCACCGCGCGATCGAACTGCGCGAAGGTCCATGAGCCGATGCCTGTATTGCGATCGGGCGTGATATTGGTCGAGTAGATCGCGCCGATCGGCGTGTCGAACTTCAGGCCGCCCGCGAAGGGCTTGCCCGATTGCGCCGTGTGACACGCAATGCAGTCGCCCGCACGCGCGAGGTATTCGCCGTGCGCGATCAACGCCGCGTCGGCTTGAGGTTGGGGCGTTGCTGCTTGCGCGGCGAGCGGAGCGGACAAGATAGCCGCCGCGCAGAAAGACGCTGCGCCCGCGCGTTTGAATGCCCGCCCCAGGCGTTTGATATCGATGTTTTTCTTCATACGCTCACCAGCGGCCCGGGATTCTTCAGATACTGCGTGCGAATCGCCCGCGCCGACCAATAGGCGAGCGCGGCGACGAGGCCGGTAGGGTTATAGCCGATGCCTTGCGGGAACGCTGAGGCGCCCATCACGAACACGTTGTGCACGTCCCAGCTTTGCAGGTAACGGTTCAGCACGCTCGTCTTCGGATCGGTGCCCATAATCGCGCCACCGACGAGGTGAGTCGTCTGGTAGCGGCGCGAATCGAAGTGCGCGCCGAATTCGCGCGTATAGACGTTAATGGCCTTCGGTCCCATCTGTTGCGCGATCTTGTGCATCTGTCCGGTCACGTATCGCGCCATCTTGATGTCGTTGTCCTTCCAGTCGAAGGTCATGCGCAACAGCGGCTGGCCGTATGAATCGCGATAGGTCGGATCGAGGTCGAGGAACACGTCGCGATACGACATGTTGGAGCCGTGTGCATCCATCGAAATCGTGTGCGCGTAGTGGTCCTTTACCGATTTCTTCCAGTCCGTGCCCCAGTTCGGCGTGCCGGCCGGTGTCGCGATGCCGCTGATAGGTTTGGTGCCGGCCTGATTCACCCACAAGGGCGAGCCGCCGACAAAGCCGAGCGGGCCGTGATCGAAGTTGTCGGCATTGAAGTCGTCCACGGCGACGCCGTTGCCGCCCGCGCCGATGAACGGATTGGTGAAGGTGTCCTTGTCGAAGAACGCGGTGATCGTCGACAGGTTCTGATACGCGAAATTGCGGCCGACTACGCCTTCGCCCGAGATCGGGTCATACGGCTTGCCGATGCCCGACAACAGAAGCAGATGAACGTTGTGATACTGGAACGCCGCGACGATCACGAGATCGGCCGGCTGAAACACTTCGCTGCCTGCCGGATCGACGTACGTCACGCCCTTGGCGCGTTTTTTCGTGTCGTCGAGTTCGACGCGCAGCACATGGCAACGCGAGCGCAGTTCGAAGTTAGGCGACTGCTTCAGCGCCGGCAGGATGTTCAGATTCGGCGATGCCTTCGAATACATGTAGCACGCGTAGCCGCTGCAGAATCCGCAGAAGTTGCACGGTCCCATCTGCACGCCGTACGGGTTCGTGTACGGACCCGACGTATTCGCGGAAGGCAGGCGGTACGGGTTCAATCCGAGTTCGCGCGCGGCCTTGCCGAAGCGCTCGGCCGAATATGTGTTCAACTGCGCGGCGAGCGGGAAGTTGTCGCTGCGCGCCGCTTCGAACACGTTGCCGTCGCCGACCACCTTGCCGTTGACCTTATAAGCCTGGCCCGAGGTGCCGAACACTTTCTCGGCGAAGTCGAAATGCGGTTCGAGTTCGTCGTAGCTGACGCCGTAATCCTGGATCGTCATTCCTTCGGGAATGAAGCGCTTGCCGTAGCGTTCTTCGTAGTGGCTCTTCAGACGCAGCTCTTCCGGCGTGATGCGGAAATGCACGCCCGACCAATGCAGCCCCGCGCCGCCGACGCCTTCGCCCGGCAGAAACGCGGCAAGCTGCCGATAGGGCAGGGCCGTATCGCCGACGTTATGACGGATCGACACGGTGGTCTTGGAGAGATCGAGGAAGAGCTTCTTGCGGACGTTGTAGGTCAGTTCGTCGATCGTGTTCGGATACGCGCCGTCCGGATAGGTGTCGCGATATTCGCCGCGTTCGAGCGCCACCACTTTGAGGCCCGCCTCGGTCAGTTCCTTGGCGAGGATCGCGCCGGTCCAGCCGAAGCCGATGATCACCGCGTCGACGTGCGGTTTGGTTTGTGTAGTCATCAGGTGCGCTTTCCTTCAATCGACACGGGGCCATACGGATAGGCCTGGCCGTTCTGGTTGACGAAGTCCATGAAATCGGCGCGCGCGCCGGGGAAACCGATCATCTTCCAGCCGCCCATGTCGCGATTGCCGCCGTGGATCGGATCGCAGAAGTAGCCTTCGCGGGTGTTTTGCAGCAGCTGGCCGAAGAAGACGCCAGCCGGGACTTCCGCGAGATCGATCGATTCTTTCTCCAGCGCGGCGAGCACGGTGTCGCGCGTGGGCGCGTCGAGGGCGTCGAACGGATGCGAGTAGGTCTTCGTGCAGTAGGCGTTCACCGCAGCGATGCCGAGCCGGTACAGATCGCGCGGCACGAGCTTCAACTGATAGCCGAGTTCCGGCACGCCTTGCGCGAACGGCCCTTGCATGTACCAGAGCGCGCCGTGCGCGTACGGCGTATCCATCTGCCGGTCGATGAATTCGGGTACGCCGGCTTCGACCGCACCCGGGCCTTCGCTGTCCGATGGAATCAGGCGATCGACGGCCGCATGGATGAACGCCCATTCCTTCGCGTCGAAGAAATGCGGCTTGTAGTCGGCGCCGGAGGCCTGGCCCGCGGAGGCGGCACCGTTCGAGCCCTGAACGGTTGTGGCGGATTGCTTGACTTCACAGCCGGCGAGGGTCCCGGCGGGAACCAGCGCAATGGCCGTGCGTAAGAAGCCGCGGCGGGAACTGAGAGGAGATTGAGCCATATTGTTCTTTATCACGAGATGGGAGCGCGCCATGACGCCCCACGGACAGTCGTCGGATTTCGGCGCCATGGTAAATGGAACCGGTTCCAAAGTCTTTTTACTTTTTTACAATAAGCTGTTTCGCGAAGTGATGAAATGTCGCTTCGTAAGAAATATCTCTTTCAAATCATAGGAGTTTTTGGGTCGGGATGGCGGACGCGGTGATTGCTGTGGGTTCGTGAAGATTGACGCGAAAAAGCGACGCTTTTGCGGACGCATGGCAATCAGAGGCCGGTCGACCTCGCATGACGGCGACGCGCAGACTCAAACGCATCGCGCCCGGTTCGTTGCCGAACGCCGCGTAGGTTCGATGGGGTACCCGATGTTGCGCCAGGCTCAATCGAGCCGGTCGAATGGACGTGGTTTACCCGCGCTTACAGCGCGCTAACGGTGGCGAACGGTCGCCAGCAGTGGCCTGCAGTGGCCATATGGCTAAGGTGAATCCCACTATATTGGCCAGCCGTATTGCGCCGCATCCGGCGCGGGACTACTTTTCGGCTGCCACAAGCGCGCGAAAACAGATGAACCCTACAAATTGCAAGCAAGTTCCGCACTGAAGGGCTCTTTTTCGACGCCAGTGCCTCGCGCTGCCGGGGCACATGTCACGACGATAATCAAGGAGACAAGCTGTGCTTCCTGCAACCATGCCGATCAACGTCGGCAATACCGCTTTCATGCTGCTCTGCGCGAGCCTCGTCATGTTGATGACGCCGGGTCTCGCGTTCTTCTACGGCGGCCTTGTCGAGCGCAAGAACGTGCTGGCGATCATGATGCAGAGCTTCATTTCGCTCGCATGGACCACTGTGCTGTGGTTCGCGTTTGGCTACTCGATGTGCTTCGGCCCAAGCTGGCACGGCATCATCGGTGACCCGACCTACTATGCGTTCCTGCGCGGCATTACGCTGCAAAGCATGTACACGGGCAACGATGCGGGCATTCCGCTGGTGGTCCACGTCGCCTATCAGATGATGTTTGCGATCATCACGCCGGCGCTGATCACGGGTGCGTTCACCAATCGCGTGACGTTCAAGGCGTACTTCCTGTTCCTGACCGGCTGGCTGGTACTGGTGTATTTTCCGTTCGTGCACATGGTATGGAGTCCGGATGGTCTGTTCGCGAAGTGGGGCGTGCTGGATTATGCGGGCGGAATTGTGGTCCACAATACGGCCGGATTTGCCGCGCTAGCGTCGGTGTTGTATGTGGGGCGGCGTCAGACTGTCACGCACAAGCCGCATAACGTGCCGTTGATCGCGCTCGGCACGGGCCTGCTGTGGTTCGGCTGGTACGGCTTTAACGCCGGCTCCGAGTTGCGCGTCGACGCCATCACGGCTTCGTCTTTCCTTAACACCGACGTCGCCGCTTCCTTCGCTGCCATTACGTGGCTGCTGATCGAATGGGCCAACGCACGGCAACCGAAATTCATCGGCTTGCTGACCGGGTCGGTCGCCGGCCTCGCGACCATCACACCTGCAGCCGGCTATGTGTCGTTGAGCACCGCCGCCGTGATCGGGATTTCTGCGGGGGTGATCTGTTACTACGCTGTTGCGCTGAAAAACCGGCTCGGCCTTGACGACGCGCTCGACGTTTGGGGCGTGCATGGCGTGGGTGGCCTGGTCGGCACCGTTCTGCTCGGCGTGTTCGCGTCGAAGGCGTGGAATCCGAATGGCGCGGACGGCCTGTTGCTGGGTGGCGGCGCTTTCTTCGTCAAGCAATGCGTGGCGGTGCTCGTGTCCGGCGTCTGGGCGTTCGTGTTCACGTGGGGCATGTTATGGCTGATCAACCGCGTGACACCCGTTAAGGTGGGTGACGCGGCCGCGCAGCACGGGCTCGATACTGAGTTGCATGGCGAAGTGGCTTATCTGGACGCGTAAGCATCAGCACCAGGTGAGAAGAGAGCGGGACGCTTGCGTCCCGCTTTTTTTCGTCCCTATTGGAACGCGAGGGACGCGACGCGCGCTATCAACCGAATCAATCCGGAAGCGGGTATGAGGCCAATGAGCGCCTCTATGCTAGCGTTGGGTCTGTGCCCAATGTGAAGCGCAACATCCATGGAAAATCTCCTCAAGAAGCTCGACCTCACCTCGTTGCGCCTGTTCGTCGCCGTCTGTCAGGAGCAGAACATCGCGCGCGCGGCTGAGCGCGAGTTCATCGCGTCTTCCGCGGTGAGCCGGCGTATCGCCGAGATCGAAGCAATGATCGGCTTGCCGGTGATTCAGCGGCAGTCGCGCGGTATTACGGTGACGCCGGTCGGCGAGACCGTGCTTCGTTATGCGCAGGCGATCATCGGCAACATCGAACAGATGAGCGCCGAGTTGTCGCGCTTTTCGTCGGGAGCGAAGGGGCGGGTGCGGCTGGTGGCGAATCTCTCGTCGATCGTGCAGTTTTTGCCGGAGGACGTGGCGGCGTTCGGGCGCGTGTTTCCGGAAGTGTCGATCGAACTGGAAGAGGAGAACAGCGCGGACGTGCTGCGTATCGTCGGCGAGCATGGCGCGGATTTCGGCATCTGCAACCCGGTGGCGGGCAGCGAAGCCTTCCAGCAGGTGCCGTATCGGGAAGACCGGCTGGTGGTTCTGGTGCCGGGCGGTCATCGTCTCGCTGACGTGCCGCGCGTGGCGTTCGAGGCGTTGCTTGCCGACAGCTTTGTCGGCCTGCGCAGCGAGAGCGCGCTCACGCAGCTTCTCGCGCAGCAGGCGGCCAGCGCGGGCCGGCAGCTCGACGTAAAAATCCGCGTCGGCAGCCTCGATGCGCTGTGCCGGATGGTCCATGCCGGCCTTGGCATAGCCGTCGTGCCCGAGCAGGTCGGGCTGCTCTACGTGAATGCGCTCGACGTGCGGTTGCTGTCCTTGAGCGACGCCTGGGCGGTGCGGCATCTCATCATGATCTTCAAGTCGCGTGATCAGTTAAGCGCGAGCGCAGCGGCGCTGGTGGGCTTTCTCGGCAGCAAGCCCTAGCCCGCGGGACGCCCCGCATCATTCTCCAAACGAGACGTCTGCCTTGCTGGACCGGCACTTCGGCATCGCTGACGCGCGCCGTATAGTGAGCGCAAGGAGAATGCATATGAGCGACACGATTCGTCTGGACGGCCGCGTGCTGTACCTGTCCCAGGACCCCGCGGTGATCGAGGCACAACTCGCCGGCAAAAATTTCACGCGCGCTACCGCAGGCGCGCTGCGCGATAACGTGTCTACCGACGAAATCACGCCAGTCACCGTCATGCTGACTTATGACGAGCGCCTCGGCCAGTATCCATACGTCGGCTTCAAGGCGGGCGAGCGCCTGCCGATCGGCCGCCATGCGGTCAGGGACGGCGGCTTCCAGGTGACCGTGGCGGGTAAGCGCTACGGCAAGGGTTCGTCGCGCGAATCGAGCCCGCTGGCGGAGTTGTCGGCGGGCATTCGTTTGATCGTCGCCGAGAGTTTCGAGCGTATCTACCAGCAGAATTGCGACAATATCGGCATCCTCACGACCACCGATTTCTCCGTGCTCGATCGTCTGATCGCGGGCGAGGCGGTGCCGATCGACGAGTTTCTCAAAGGCCGCGATGCGCTCACGCAGCAGATCATTCGCAGCGGTGGCCTGCTTGCGTACAGCAAGTTCGCGAACTGGCCCGCGCCGCGCGTGCGGGAGATGGCCAACGCGGCAAATGCCACCAGCGCCACCAGCGCCGCAAACGCCGCTGAGCCGAAGACGCTGGTCGAGAAGATCATCGAGCGCCATCTTCATCCTGGCATTGAAAGCGCGCGGCGCGGCGATGGCGTGTTCATTGCCGCCGACTGGCGCTTCAGCCACGACTACTTCACCGGCATGTGCGCGCATCTGATGCATCGCGCGTTCGGCAAGCCCGCGCCGCTGCATGCGCCGGATCACATCATCGCGTTCCAGGATCATCTGGTGCTTGCCTCGCAAAGCATTCCGCACGTCCGCGATGGATTGCTGCCGGGCGTCGCCAATCTGATGGAAGGGCACACGTCGTTTTCGCGCGATTATCCGGTGCGCTCGCACGGCGCGCTCGATAACTCGCCCGGTTCTGAAGGCATCTGCCATGCGCTGATGGCCGAGCAGTACGCGTTGCCGGGACAGGTCGCGTGCGGCACTGACTCGCACACGCCGCATTCGGGCTCGCTCGGCTGCCTTGCATTCGGTGCAGGCGCAACGGAAATTGCCAATAGCTGGGTGACGGGCTACGTGCGCTGCAAAGTGCCGGAGACGCTGCGCATTGAAATCGACGGCGCCTTGCGCGACGGCGTCACCGCGAAGGACGTCGTGCTGCATCTGTTGCAGATGGACGCGATCCGCTCGGGCGATGCGATCGGTCTCGTGTTCGAATACGGCGGCGCGGCGGTACGCGCAATGTCGATCGACGAGCGCGCGACGCTGACCAACATGGTCGCCGAGCTGGGCGGCTTCACGGGCATCGTGGAACCGGACGAACGCACGGTGGCGTTTCTGAAGGCGCGCCGCGGCGTCGATTTCACCCTTGAGAACTGGATGAAAAGCGATCCAGGCGCCACGTATCGCGACACGATCCGCATCGACGCCACCGCGATCGAACCGATGCTCGCGCGTCCCGGCGATCCGGGCAACGGCGTGCCGGCGCCGCAGCTGGAGCAGGACGTCGCGATCGATATCGCGTATGGCGGCTCATGCACGGCGGGCAAGCGCGAAGACTTCGACTTCTATCACGAGGTATTGCGCTGGGGCGTGGAGCGGGGCATGCGCGTGCCCGAAGGCACGCGTCTCTTCCTGCAATTCGGCACCATGGCAGTGCGCGCGTATTGTGAGAGCCAAGGCTATTTGCCGGTTTTCGAGCGTGCGGGCGTGACGCTCGTGATGCCGGGCTGCGGGTCGTGCGCGAATTGCGGACCGGGGCAGTCGGCCAATGCGAACGAGGTGACGATCAGCGCGATCAACCGCAATTTCCCTGGCCGTTCCGGGCCGGGCAATGTGTGGCTCGCGAGTCCGTACACCGTCGCCGCGAGCGCGCTGGCCGGAAAAATCACCACCTTCGAACAATTGAAGCACGCACGCGGCTAGAATGCTGGCCGGACCTTGTGGCCCGGCATCGTGGTGCGCGTGACACGCGAAAGTACGACAGCCCGGCACAAGACCGGGGCCGGCGAGCATCATCGTGCATCGCCAGCATGACCCGTATCACCAGGAGACAGACTATATGGCATCCCCCGATCACGCCGGGTCCGTCGCGCGCAGCGCCGGCGGCGCGGCGTCTTCCGCAAACGCGACTGTGCGGGTGGCCGAGATGACGCTCGACGCCGGCAGCATCTCCGCGCGCCTCGACCGGCTGCCCGCCACGCGTTCCATCTGGAAGCTGGTGGTGCTGCTGAGCCTCGGCTTCTTCTTCGAACTGTACGACCTGCTGTATTCGGGCTATGTCGCGCCTGGCCTCGTCAAAAGCGGCCTGCTGACCGCGACGACGCACGGTCTGTTCGGCTCGACCGGTGTTGCGAGTCTCATCGCCGCGTTGTTCAGCGGGTTGTTCATCGGCACGATCGCATGCGGTTTTCTGGCGGATCGCTTCGGACGCCGCGCCGTTTTCACGTATTCGCTGCTGTGGTACACGGCGGCCAACGTCGTGATGGCCTTTCAGGACACGGCGACGGGTTTGAATTTCTGGCGCTTCGTGGCCTGTGAGTGTGGAATTAAGGGGGTTAAGAATGGATCCTCTGGCTTTGCTGTCGGCCTCGTCGGGCGATAAATCTGAATTTTTAACCCCTCGTTGTTGCCGGCAAATCAAGCTTTTTGATTTCATAGTGTGAAATCCAGTGCTTTGCTGCACCGCACTTTTAAATGAAAGTCGAAGACGAGCGGCATTGATTCCCCGCGCTCAATCGCAGTTCTCAAGCAGTGAATAGCGTCGGACATCCGACTATCTGGAAACTGATCAATTATGAGCACAACAAATTTGGACCCAAGCACCTGCATCGTCGATGCAGGTGCAATTTCGGCACGGTTAGATAGATTGCCGCCTACCCGGACCATTTGGAAGTTAGTTATCCTGTTGAGTCTGGGGTTTTTCTTTGAACTCTACGATCTTCTGTACACCGGTTACGTCGCGCCTGGGCTGGTGAAGAGTGGCCTCCTGACGTCGTCGACTCACGGCCTCTTTGGTTCTACCGGAATCGCGAGCTTTATTGCTGCACTGTTTGCGGGCTTATTCGTTGGCACTATTGCGTGCGGATTTCTTGCCGACAGATTTGGAAGGCGGTCAGTCTTTACGTATTCTTTGCTTTGGTACGTTGCAGCCAACGTCATCATGGCCTTTCAACAATCGGCTACCGGTTTGAATTTTTGGCGCTTCGTTGCGGGGATCGGCATTGGCGTCGAGCTGGTGACGATCGGCACGTATATTTCCGAACTGGTGCCCAAGCAGATCCGAGGGCGCGCGTTCGCATGCGAGCAGGCAGTCGGCTTTACGGCGGTGCCGGTGGTGGCGTTCCTGTCGTATCTGCTGGTGCCGCGCACATTGCTCGGCTTGGACGGCTGGCGCTGGGTCGTGCTGATCGGCGCGCACGGTGCAGTGTTTGTCTGGTGGATTCGTCGCGCGTTACCGGAAAGCCCGCGCTGGCTCGCACAACAAGGGCGTCTAGCGGAAGCGGATCGCGTAATGACCGAGCTAGAAGCGAAAGTGCGCGCAGAGTATGGCCGCGAATTGCCGCCGCCCGCGCCGCCGATGCCGGTTGCACCGCGTGGTAGCTTCCGCGACATGTGGGTGCCCCCTTACCGCAGCCGCACGCTGATGATGACGATCTTCAACATCTTCCAGACGGTGGGCTTCTACGGCTTTGCGAACTGGGTACCGACGCTGCTCATCAAGCAGGGCATCACGATCACCACAAGCCTGATGTACTCGAGCGTGATCGCTTTGGCTGCGCCAGTAGGTCCGGTTATCGGGCTTTTCATCGGCGACCGGTTCGAGCGCAAGACTGTGATTGTGGTGATGGCTGCCGTGAATATTGTCTGCGGGCTGTGGTTCAGCCAGGCATCGGGCGCGGTGCTGCTGGTGAGCCTCGGGGTGTGTCTGACGCTTGCCGGCAATATCATTTCCTACAGCTTCCATGCCTACCAGACCGAACTCTTTCCAACCAGCATTCGCGCGCGCGCGGTAGGGTTCGTCTATTCATGGAGCCGTTTTTCAGCGATCTTCACAGCGTTTTTGATTGCCGCCGTGTTGAAGCAGTTTGGCACGACCGGCGTGTTCGTGTTCATCGCCGGTGCGATGCTGATTGTAATGCTCGCCATTGGGTTGATGGGGCCGCGTACGAAGGGTATTGAGCTGGAGAAAATTTCTCAATAGCCTGCAGGAGCGAAGCGGTGGAAGGGCTGCTGGCAGCGGCCGCAAAGATCGATCCCGTTAATTGACAACGCAGTCTTCGCGAACCAGATGAACTATAGCTTTTTCATGCCAAACGAAGTTGTACGTCGTGATGTCGGTTTCGTCCGGCGGACTGATATCACGATGGTGAATATGGCGAGAAAGGGTACGCGGGTATTGCTTGATTGTTACCTTCCATTCTGTCCAGGCTCTCGTTTCGATGTTTGGCTTGGGTGACGAGAATCTTCAAGTTAATTCCGAGCTTTTCTTCGCGAACCGTCGATCACGGTTGCTGCAAAACAAAGACACATCGTTCGAGGTGGGCCGCTACCTCATCGGACCATCAAAAAAAGTGCGCTGAATCAGCTGGCTTAGCACAGCCCTGATAATGGCTGGAACCTTTTAAGATGAAGTGGCCACGCGTTATTTTCTTGGGTGCTGGTATGGGCGCACAACAAAGTCTGCACCAATCGCTAACGACGCGTTAACAGACAACAAAGTCTGCTCCAACGGCAAAATACGCGTTGCGGTGCAACATTTGAGATAGGAAAGAACTATAAGGGTGCCAGATGTTCCCTGCATAAGGACGCAACGCAGGGTGCGTCGGACGACAGTGGGCGCTGCTTTGAAAACTCTGCAGGCGGCGGATCGCTTCGTCCAGTTTTCTCGAATATGGGGGAAATGCCACGACGCCCGTGATGGTCATGCGGTAGGTCGCGCCATTCCTTTTACACCTGGCGTAATCTTGACTCTGGACTGGCAGAAGAGGGCTGCTGCGAGCGTCCGGCAGCATTGCCCAGCAGGGCCAGATTCATACCGTATATTCCGGGTTTCCACGTTCGAGCTTGATAGGGATCTTGAACGTATCGACCGCGTCCTACAAATCACCACCTCGTGTTTTTTGAGGCGAAAATGATGAGGGCACCTGACGACTTTCCGCGTGATGCCGCGCCTGCCGCGCTCGCTGGCGCACAGCCGAAGCTGGCGGCGCGCATGATCAACGGCCGGTTTGTCGTCGGACTGACCGAAGAAGAGCGAATGGAGCGATGGCAGATATGCGAGGACCTGGCGCAGCAACTGGTTGTGCCCGCCCGAAAGGGCGCGGCAAAGTACCCGCAGAATTCTCACGATGTGGTGCTGCAGCGCATCTGGGAAGCTATCGCCGGCAAGGACTGGTGCAGCGTAGTCGAAATGAACTGGATAATTGCCCGGTTGCGCGAGCTGCTCAGATGGTGATCCCTCATCGGGTAACTATGGGTCGCCAATCGTGCGAGGCATTCATTACGTGTGCATGGAGCGTCTCGGTACGCGCTAAAGTTTGCGGAATCACTGCCGACATTCCGGGACGAAGGCGTCTATGACTCTGACCGGGTTGTCCTGTCCGATGTAGTCATCGACACATTCGGGAAGTAGTGCGACCTGCTTGCGGTCATCGCCTTCGACGAATTGCTTCATGAGTCACTCGGTCTCAGTGCGTTGATTCAGCTTAGGCGATCAATGCGTTTTCACATCCATCTGAGGCGCGTGCCGCCGATCGGCGACAGGCAATGAGCGGCCAGCAACGGACGTTCATTCGGGCCATTGCGTGGACGTTTGAATGTCGGCTTCGCCGCTGACAGCGGGCCTTGGTCGGACGATGCCATCTGGAGCTCGTTCGGCTGAAGCCGATATCGGGAGATCGGCGTTGGTGAGGCCGCTACGAGTTCGCATTTTGACATTCGCACGTTAACAACCGCGAATGGGAGCCCTCGCACCAAACGGTTTGACCGCGCGGTGGAAGTGCCGGGCAAGACAGGCACCATTCGGACCAATATCGATCCCCTGTGCAAGCACCTTCAGTCGAAGGCGCGGCGCCTATTATCGATAGAAAACGTAATCCGCAAGATAGGGTGAGCTACCGATTTCGTGTTCTGCCGGACACGGTGCGGTCGGCATCAGCCCTCCGACGGTATGCACTCGCTGCACATACCAGACCACCGACAACGTGCCGACGCCGGACGTGCCTCGAGTTAAGGCGCTTGTGGAGGTGGGGGATCCCCTGACGAGGGCTTGCTGGAGTCGGACGAGGGATCCCGCGAAGAGGCATTTTGGGAAGCCTCCGGACTAGTTGGTGCTAAGACAAACTTCCGTGCAATTATCATCCCCTCCAAATTGGCCTGGATGAGTGGAACGTTGAGTTCAATTGCAAGTTCCTGAATTTTTTCATCCGGAACTCCGTTCTTCTTCAAGACTGTTAAGGTCTTGGATACCCCGTCAAGGTATTTGATCATGTTCTCAATCTTCTTGGCCTCGCGGGTTTCTGCGAGCAAAGAGACCCGATAGACAAATCCGGAGATAAGTTTCCAATAACGCTTCAATCCAGCGATTCGCAGCGCTGCAGCCTTAATCAGCGCGGGCCAATTATGCTCCATGATCCGCTCCTATCCGGCATTTCCATCTGCATAGTGATTGGCGTCCGTCGCTGCAGAAGCAGCGTCCGCCGCTGCAGAAGCAGCCGCTGCTGGACTTGTTGCTGCTGCCGGCTCTGACACTGGAAATCCAAGCTGACTTAGTACGTCAGGATGATCGAACGACACGCCTATAGCCGGCGCCAATTTCCGAAGGAGGCGGGACAGCAAGGTCGCGGCCTCCGTTTCGTCCAGTCCACCAATCTCAGCTGCGATATTTGACTCGGGCAGCTCTTCCGCCAAGCTGCTGAGTCGTTGAAATTGGTCCTCAGGTATGCCGTTCTGGATTAGGAACTGCCGAAGGTGGGCGATCCTCACGATAGACCTCGCGCATAAGCTAAATCTGAAGCAGTTATACCCGAAATCCGAGAAGTTGAGGAACGGATTTCGCCTCTGTATCGAGCTGGAGCGACTTTGCGCCGTGGCCATCCCAGCCGAGCGCCTTGACTGCGAAAACATTAGCGTTCGTTCGCCTTCGAGTAGGCTTTAATAGCCAGAAAACTGCGGAGGAAGCCACTAAGTCAGCCCCGGCACACCATCGTGGTATCGCGTGGTACCGTGTACTTGCGATCATGGTGTTTGGCGGCCAGACGATGCTTCGTCCTACTCCACATAATTCGATGGCCGGATACCTCCGGACGAAAGGGGCGGCGACAGACAAACCGAACCTAATGCTACGGCGCCACAACTCGACTCTACCGTCTTGAGTCGGTCGTCGTCGGGCTCAGTGCGGCCATGAACGGTCATTCGAGGTCAAGGCGAAAAGCAGTCCTCTATGCGATTGGAGGGAACTTTGACGCGATCATTCCGGGCGTAGGAATCACGCCCCCAATGCTCCATTGCGAGGGTACATGCTCGTCGAGCTTTACCCACACTGACGAGCGAAATGACGGATCTCCATGCCCCTCGATTTCGACCATCAAATCAGTGATTCGCCTGAGCATCTCGGCTTTCTGGTCATCCGAGAGAATGCCGGTGATCGTGTGCACGTGGACAAAAGGCATACACCACTCCAAAGAAATTGAGTAAAATATCTAAGTCTGATTTTCAGACTTAGATTAGCACTGGAGGACGGAGTGTGTCAAAGGAAGCATCACTAAACGCTGGGAGACAGCGAAATCGCCCGCTCGTTGCGATAAACGAATGCGGTCTTGCACATGCGGCCGGCCTACTCGGCGATCGTTGGGTCTTGCTGATTCTTCGCGAGGCGTTCTATGGCGTGACACGCTTCGACGCGATACGCGAAGACATTGGAGCGTCAAAACATGCGCTGAGCAGTCGGCTTGATTTGCTCACGAATGCTGGCATTTTGATTTCGCGCCCGTATCGGGAGCCGGGGGAGCGAGAACGGAACGAATACGTTCTTACAGAGAAGGGCCAAAGCCTTGGGCCAGTGTTGCTCATGCTCCTGGACTGGGGGCAAACATATCTTCAGTCGTCGGGCAGGCGTGTCTCCCTCATCGAGCGGTCTACAGGGCAGACGGTGAAAAATGCATTTGCGACTGAAGATGGTCGCATTGTTGTCGGGGCAGATATCACATTGCAGATTTGCTCATAGTTATGTCCTTCGAATGGCCGCTTTACGCAACGGCGACCGTCCCTTCAGGGTCGTCCTGAGCCGGTCGTCGTCGGACTCAGTGCGGCCAGGAGCGGTCGATCGACAGCCTAGGCTATATCGAAGACAATGGCCCGCGAATCGCACTCTGAACTTGGCGTGACGGCATCGGCTGGGACAGACGGAACCACACATAAAGATAGCGACGATGAAAATACTGGGGACAATTTTGTATCTGTTCGGGATATTGGGCGGCGTGACTGCGCTTTCAATCACGATCGGTTTATGGCAGGAAAAACCTGTTGGCCTGCCATGCCATGTGGTTGGCCGGGATGGGACGCTGTATGTCCGTGAGGGATTCGGCGGAGTGAGAACATTCCTGGTCAACGAAGGCAATTCGTTTCTGTTAGCGGCGCAAGGCGCACATACTCACGGCCCGCTCCCAGTGGAGATTCTGCAAGGTCTGTCGTCCGGCTCTGTCTTGCATGTGGAGTTTTGTGGCCCTCAACCGGTCCGTTTAACTTCGAACGGCGGCGAAGTCTACAAACTTACACAAGAGCGAGCGGAAGAGAACGTTACACACGGCGTGATATCGACGGCACGCGTCACCGCGTTCTGTTTCGTAATCGCCATATTGGGCTTCTTGATGGGACGACGAGCTTCGACGTCTGACGTGTAATTGCGCTGTTTGGCGCAGCGGCAACTTTATTTGCTGTCGGTAAGGTTGTACTTCCGGCGAAAATGGCGGCCTGCTGCGAACCAGTACGTTAGGCCTGCGATGGCACCCGCAACTGCGAATACGTTTGCGATTGAATGGAATTCCTGCCAAAACGTCGGGGGCGGTGGAGGGTTTGGGGGATCTGTGTACCACGTCCAACCAGATGTTGCCGAGATTACGGGAGTGACAGCGAGAACCGCTAAACCACATCCCACAAAGACATAAAAGAAAGGGTTTCGAATACGGTACCGGGAAGCTAGGAGGTTGAGCAGAACGCACGGCAAAGCGGAAAAGAACGCCGCTGGTAACCAAATGACGCCGATAAGACCGCAGTCTGAAAGAAGAACTAAAAGTGTTTGCCAGAGGGGGTAAAGCAGCCCACCCAAAGCTCGCTGTACGATTACATGCGGAAATCTTGAGGCGATGATATAGGTAGTGGCTGCCGTCACACTGAGCAGATAGGCCACTGTGGCGCGCACGGCCGATGGATGCGGAAATACGCTGTCTTGGTTCATCGCGGCTGATGGTTCGATCATGGCTGAGATGATAAATCGAATGTCCGTTATGCGGACAATCGGATGACCCTTGTGGGTCGTCTGCGGAAGTTCGGCTTTCAACCAGGGATCGCGGTGTTCGAGGCGACCTCGTATTTCCGGGTTCGGCCAATTTCGGCCGGTCGACAGCAAGGGCTGGATCGTTGGCAATCGAGCGCTGCGTGCTACCCCGGCCATCTGCTGAATCAGGCCGCTAAAGGAAACATACCTTCACGAATCTCTCGCACACATTCGATCGTAATGTGTCGGAAAGCGCCCAATTTCGGCATTCCTATCGGACCGGGTGACTCTCCGTTTCGATCGCGTCGGACCGGTAGTAAGCGCGGCCGCGTACAGGCCTACTACCTAATACATCCGACACCGCGAATTCCATCGAGAAAGAGTTCGTACCCATCAGGACATCGCGTTCCATTTCGCGAAGATCGTAAAGCTGCAACCAATGCCGCCGCAAGTGCGATGCCATTTTGCGTGTCGCCCGAGCCGTTCCGCCTCCGACCAGTAGCGCGACTCGCTCCCCGGGCAAAGAAAGTCGGGCAATCAAACCAAAGCTGCCACGCTGAGCTCCACTCGAGACGGAACTCTCCTCAGCGCCCCATCTCCGGAGCTGCTCGGGAGACGTGTTTTCCATGGGGGCGATTTCGACGTGCCTGTCGCCTTTGTTTGCATCTTCTAAGGTTGATAGCCTAAAGGACCGGTCCGCATCTAATGATTTATTTAACTCAGTGGAAATCGCGTTAGAAAATAGTCCGACCACGATGAATGTCTTGCATTCGCGAATTTCCTTGTGCCGATCGTCGTCCGTATTCGTTTTTCCGAAAACAACTTCCCACACGTCATCATCAAAAAATATCCTTGGCACAGGCATCTGATGTTCGGCAAACATTGCCGAAATATGCCGCGCCGCGACAAGATCGTCGATTGATACACAAGCCCGATCCAGTTCTTTTACTTCCTTCAGGCATAGGCTATTAACGCCGGTGTCTTGCGAGACGCCGGTCGAATTTTCAATTTTGAATCGCGGAAGAACGATGATGGCTTTTCGACTTGGGGGCAGAAAAAAGAAGCCAGTGAATTTTGCCTTCGTTTTCTTTCGTACCAAATCACTATAGAAGTGAATGGAAAGTGGCACAAGAGCCGCCGCCAGAATTGAGCCGAAAACTGCAAAAAAAGCATTAGCTAATCCTCTCGCACTATTTAGCCACTGGGGGGAATGGATCCATTGCGGTAAAAATTCGTAAACGACAGCTGATGCGCCTACAAGGATCATCAGTATTGTTACCACATACACACGTTTTCGCAGGTCTCGAGGGTGTAGTTCTAGGATCTCATTGTAAGCCATCAGCATTATCTCGCAAGAAATAAAGAGGCCGTTTGAAAGCAAAATGTGAAGCCGCTTTGTGGCGCACTCACGAAGATCGCATTTGGAGCGATTTCACGTAAATGAATTATCAGCAACAGTCCGAGCAGCATAGATGCTGCACAAGGTTTGTTCCATCGCTCTGTGTGCGCTGGAACACATTCGATTAGATACACAGTGTGAAATTGGTCGGGCGGGCGATGGATCTCACGAAGCGACCAAGTCAAGGTTCCCGGTTTGCGCATAGTCCGGGTGCAGATGCAGTGAAATATGCAAACAGACCATTCTGCGTTGTAACAATAGGTCCTTGTTTCACGGTCACGGCCATAAGCTACTTGACGGCCGAGTTGGTCAATCGTCCTGAAAAGCGCGGGCGTGAACGTCCGCTGTGCAGCGTGAAAATTGTCCGCTCAGGGTCGAGCTTGTGTGAAAACGCGCTGATCGCCTAAACTGGATTAACGCATTCAGCATGGGTGACCGGATGAAGCGATTCATAGAAGGTGAAGATCGCAAGCAGGTGACGCTGCT
>NZ_CAJNAT010000007.1 GCF_905220705.1 Paraburkholderia domus | reverse complement strand
AAACGACTCCACGCCGATGATAGTGCGGATTCCCGTGTGAAAGTAGGTAATCGTCAGGCTCCCACGCATGTCCAGAAACCCCGCCCTCAAAGGCGGGGTTTCTGCGTTTACGGCCAGAAAAAATCAACGACTCGTAAGCTCTCGCCGGACTGGCGCAGTACATCGGTAAAGCTGTGCATCGATACGCGTAGTGCTTACGAAGCGACGATGCGGAAATCGCCGCTTCACGTATAACCAACTGCCTCTATTCCCCTTGTGCCAGGAATCGTTCTGCTAACCGTACCCAGTACGTTGAGCCGATCGGCAATAGCTCGTCGTTGAAGTCATAGCTCGCGTTATGCAGCATGCAAGGCCCGGCACCATGCCCAGAGTCACGGTGCCCACCGTCGCCATTGCCGAGAAATGCGTAACAGCCCGGCTTCGCCAGCAGCATGAACGAAAAATCCTCGGCGCCCATTGTCGGTTCGACCGCGTCGTTGACATTTTCCGCTCCGACAATTTCCTTCATAACCGCCGCTGCGAAGCGGGTCTCCTCGCTACTGTTGATGGTCGGCGGATAATTGCGATGGAAGTGGATATCGACCGAGCAATCGTAGGCCTCGGCAGTGCTCTCGGCGATCTTGCGCATCCGTGCTTCGATCAGGTCGAGCGTTTCGGTGGTAAAAGTCCGCACGGTACCGGCGATCCAAGCATCGTCCGGGACGACATTGACGGCGTCGCCGGCGTGGATCTGCGTGATCGACAGTACTGCGGTATCGAGTGGCTTCTTGTTTCGCGTGATGATGCTCTGTAGCCCGTTCGCGATCTGAACCGCCGTGAACACGGGGTCGCGACCGTTGTGCGGCAACGCCGCGTGCGAACCCACGCCTTTGATTTCAATGCGAAATTCGTTGCTGGATGCCATGATCGGGCCGTCGGTCACGCCGAAGTGGCCGGCCGGCATGCCTGGCCAGTTGTGAACTCCGAAAACTGCATCGACCGGAAACTTCGTGAACAGGCCATCGTCAATCATTGCCTGTGCGCCGGCACCGCCTTCTTCTGCCGGCTGAAAGATGAACACAATCGTGCCGTCAAAATCGCCGTGCTTGACCAGATGTCGCGCCGCGCCGAGCAGCATCGCGGTATGTCCGTCATGGCCACACGCGTGCATCTTGCCGTCGTTCTGTGAGCGATGGTCGAAGCTGTTTAGCTCCTGAATTGGCAGCGCATCCATGTCGGCGCGCAGGCCAATTGCGCGCGATCCGTTGCCGCGCTTCAGTACGCCGACTACGCCCGTTTTGCCCAATCCGCGATGAGTTTCGATGCCCCAGGACTCAAGTGTCCTGGCAACCAGATCCGCTGTTGCTGTTTCTTCGTAACGCAACTCGGGGTGCGCATGAATCGTTCGCCGCAGGGTTTGAATTTCGCCGTGGGCGGCCTGGATTTCCGGGATCAGTTTCATGATGGGATGGTGGTGCGCTTGTGCTTAGCTTTGCGTGGAATCGCTCGGGGCCATATCGCCCGGGCACGTTGATAACTGATTCTACGCCGAAGGCATTTTTGGCGGCACCATGCAGGTCAGCGAGCAACGGACGTAATAAAATTCGGGATCACCCCACCGCTTACTGCTCTCCTGGACGGCCCGCCGATGAATGCTCCGACTGAATTCGCCCGCGCGGTGTGCCCGCACGATTGCCCTGATACCTGTGCGATGCGCGTGACCATCGAGGGTGGACGGGTGATCAAGGTCGTCGGCGATCCCGATCATCCTCCGACCCAAGGCGCGCTATGTGCCAAGGTCAGCCGCTATGCCGAGCGGGTGCACCATCCGCATCGGTTGACGACACCGATGAAGCGCGTCGGTCGCAAAGGCGAAGGCCGCTTTGAAGCGATTAGCTGGGACGAGGCGTTCAAGCTAGCCGCAGCACGGCTGTCGGAGATCGTGAGCCGAGTGCCGGAAGCCGTCATGCCGTACAGCTACGCCGGCACGATGGGTCTGGTTCAGGGCGACAGCATTGCGCAGCGGTTCTTTCACACACTCGGAGCATCACAGTTAGACCGTACGATTTGTGCAGCCGCCGGTGCGGCGGGGCTGAAATACACCTACGGCGCCAGCCTCGGCATGCGTACCGAGTTTTTCGCCGAAAGCGAAGTGATCCTGATCTGGGGCTCGAATCCCATCGCTTCGAACCTGCACTTCTGGACGCGCGCCCAGGAAGCCAAGCGTCGCGGTGCACGGCTGATCGCGATTGATCCGTACCGGTCGCTGACGGCGGAAAAATGCCACCAGCACATTGCACTGAAACCCGGAACCGACGGTGCTTTAGCGCTCGGCATGATCAACGTGTTGATCACGGAAAATCTGCTTGATCACGCCTACATTGCCGCCCATACGCTTGGTTTCGATGAACTCAAGACGCGGGCGCTCAGTTATCCGCCATCACGTGTCGCTCAAATTTGCGGAGTCGACGAGCAGGTGGTCGTCGATCTTGCGCGCCTTTACGGCAGCACGAAAAAGGCCGCGATCCGGATGAACTATGGCCTGCAGCGGGTGCGTGGCGGCGGTAACGCTGTGCGCGCAATCGCTTGCTTACCTTCGCTGACCGGCGCATGGCGCGAGCGGGCGGGTGGCGTGTTGTTGTCATCGGGTGGGTGGGCGCCGGTGGATTCGCACGCGTTGCAGCGTCCAGACCTGATGCCAGGCTGGCCCGCCACGGCTTCGCGCGTCATCAACATGAACGCAATCGGCGACGCGTTGATGCACGCGGGCGACGCCGCGTTCGGCCCGAAAGTCGAAGCGATCATTGTCTATAACTCCAATCCGGTGGCGGTCGCACCGGACTCGGAACGGGTCGCTGCGGGATTTGCACGTGAAGACCTGTTCACGATCGTGCTCGAGCACTTCCAGACTGACACCGCGGACTACGCCGATCTGCTTCTGCCTGCCACGACACAACTCGAGCACCTCGACGTGCATAAGTCGTACGGGCATACGCACGTGATGGTCAACCTGCCGGCGATCGCGCCGGTCGGCGATGCGCGCCCGAACACGGAGATCTTTCGTGGCCTGGCGCGCCACATGGGTCTGCAGGAGCCGGCGCTCTACGAAAGCGATGACGTTATCGCACAGTCGGCATTCCGCTGGAACGACAAAACGCTCGAAGGTGTCAGTTGGGACTCGCTAAAGCAAACCGGCTGGGCAGAGCTGAACCTTCCTGATGCGCCATTCGCCGACGGCGGCTTTCGTACGCCGTCAGGTAAATGTGAGTTCTTCAGCGAGCGCCTCGCGCAGCAAGGGCTCGATCCGCTGCCGGACTATCTGCCGCCTTACGAATCCGCCGACGGCGCGCCCGACCTAGCCGCCCGTTATCCACTTGCGATGATCTCGCCGCCTGCCCGTAACTTTCTGAACAGCACCTTTGTGAACATCGAAAGTCTGCGCTCGACGGAAGGCGAGCCGCACCTGGATATCCACCCGGTCGACGCGCAGCAGCGAAACATCGCCGACGGTGAACAGGTGCGCATATTCAACGATCGCGGCTCGATGCAGGCGCGCGCCCGTGTCACCGACAAGGCACGCGAAGGGCTCGTGGTCGGCCTGTCGATCTGGTGGAAGAAGCTCGCGCCCGACGGCCGCAACGCCAACCAGGTCACCAGCCAGGCGCTCACCGATCTGGGTGGATCGGCCACATTCTACGACTGCCTCGTCGAAGTCGAGCGCGCCTGAAAACACGCTCAAAAATCTTGCAGCTGCGGCCCTCAAAGGGTTCGAGGCTGCAGTCTAACCCAGCCGCTTTTCGCGAATAGCAACGGGGTGCCCATGCTACGATGCGTTTTTAGCACGACCATTCGAAAATAATGAGGAGACGCTGCATGGACAAAATCTGGCTGAAATCTTATCCGCCCGGCGTTCCCGCAGAGATTGACCCGACCCGCTATTCGTCCGTCGCCGAACTGCTCGAAGAAGCCTTCCGCGACCACCGCACCAAACCGGCGTTCGTCTGCATGGGCAAGGAGATCAGCTACGGCGAGCTGGACGCGCTTTCGCGCAAGCTTGCCGCGTGGTTTCAGTCGAAGGGCCTTGCCCGCGGCGCGCGCATCGCGATCATGATGCCGAACGTGCTGCAATATCCGGTGGCGATTGCGGCGATCTTGCGCGCGGGCTATGTAGTGGTGAACGTGAACCCGCTTTACACCCCGCGGGAGCTCGAGCATCAACTCAAGGACAGCGGCGCGGAAGCGATCATCCTGCTCGAAAATTTCGCTACCACGCTGCAGGCGATCGTGCGCAATACGTCGGTCAAGCACGTCGTCGTCGCCGCAATGGGCGATCTGATGGGTGTGAAGGGCGCGCTGGTGAACTTTGTCGTGCGGCGCGTGAAGAAGATGGTGCCGGCGTGGAGTCTGCCGGGTCACGTCAAGTTCAACACGGCGATTGCCGAGGGTAGCCGCCAGAGTTTCAAGCCGGTCCAGCAAGGCCCGGACGACGTCGCGTTTCTACAGTACACGGGCGGTACGACCGGCGTGGCCAAAGGCGCAACGCTGTTGCATCGGAACCTGATCGCCAATGTGCTGCAGTCGGAAATCTGGCTCGATCCGGTTCGTGCTAACCGCACGGACATCGACCAGTTCATTACGGTTGTCGCATTACCGCTTTATCACGTCTTTGCGCTGACGGTCTGCGGGCTGTTGACGATCCGTACCGGCGGCCTCGGCGTGCTGATTCCAAATCCGCGCGACATCCCCGGCATGATCAAGGCGCTGGAGGGCTATCCGATCACGACGATTCCCGCTGTCAACACGCTGTACAACGCGATGCTGAACAGCCCGGACTTCCACAAACTTGATTTTTCGAAGCTGATTGCAGCAAATGGCGGCGGTATGGCGGTGCAGGAAGCCGTCGCCAAACGCTGGTTCGAGCTTACGCATACGCCGATCATCGAGGGCTACGGTCTGTCGGAAACGTCGCCATGCGTCACCTGTAATCCGGTTACCGTCACGGAATATAGCGGCACGATCGGTTTGCCGTTGCCGTCGACGGAAATCTCGATTCGCGATGACGAAGGCAACGAGGTGCCGCTTGGCCAGCCCGGCGAAATCTGCATCCGCGGCCCGCAGGTGATGGCGGGCTACTGGAACCGCCCGGACGAAACGGCCAAGGTCATGACGCCGGATGGCTTTTTCAAATCGGGCGATGTTGGCTTGATGAACGAAAATGGGTTCGTAAAGATCGTCGACCGGAAGAAGGACATGATTCTGGTCTCCGGCTTCAACGTCTATCCGAACGAGATCGAAGATGTGGTCGCCAAGATGCCAGGGGTGTTCGAAGTCGCCGCAGTCGGCGTGCCGGATCAGCATTCGGGCGAAGCGGTAAAGCTGTTCGTCGTGAAAAAGGACCAGGCGCTTACGGATGCGGACATCTTCACCTACTGCAAAACGCAGTTGACCGGCTACAAGCGGCCGAAGATCGTCGAATTCCGTACTGAACTGCCCAAGAGCAATGTCGGCAAGATTCTGCGTCGCGAGTTGCGCGACGGCCGGGCTTAAGCGTGTCATGCGCATCAAGCCCATCTGCCTGAACAGCGCCGACACGAAGTAACGCATAGCGGGAAAAAAGAGAAAGGCCCGGCAGACGAAAGTCGGCCGGGCTTTTCTCTTTGAGCCGTCGTCTCCACGCAAACCAGTCGACCTACGCAGCGTGCGGCCATAAAAAAAGGCGCCCGAAGGCGCCTTTGAGGCAAACAGCTTTATTACGACTTATTAGAACTTGTGGCGGATGCCGATGCGAGCCGTGAACTGGTTCTGGTTCGACGAACCCGTCAGGCCGTTGATGCCTGCCGTTGCGTCGACCACACCAGTGCCAGCTTGATTCAGCACTTCGCCCAGAGCGTGTTGGTACACGCCGGTCACGTACACGTCGGTACGCTTGGACAGGAAGTAGTCCACGCCGACTGCGCCTTGGTGGTACTGGGCAGTCGATGCGCCGTCGATGCTCGCGCCGCGCGTGTAGTCATATGCAGCGCCGATCAGCAATGCCGGGGTCAACTGATACTTGAAGTTGAGTTCCGCGTTGTTAAACGTAGCCGATTGACCCTTGACGTCCGGCTGTGCGAACGCCATGCCCAGGTTTGAGAACTTGATGTTCGAGTACGTCAGGCCAATTGTTGCGGCGCCGAACGTGTATGCACCACCCGCACCGACCACCTGGTACGTGTTAGCCGAAGCGTAGCTGGCATAAACCGGCGACGTCACGGCGAAGTTGGCGGCGGCCGTGGGCGTAGCAAACGTGTTCGGCGCGATCGTGCCGCCGTTATTGAACAGGCCGCCCGAAGCTGCCGGGGTGCGTGCGTTCAAGTAGCCGACGCCCAAGGCCAACGGACCATTGTTGTAGCCAGCGCCCAACGACCAGATCTGGTTGCCGGAGAAGTTGCCTGCCTGGCCGCCGAAGCTGTACGTGCCGCCGAACGTCAGGCCGTTGTAGTTCGCGCTCGTGTACTTAACCGTGTTGTTGGTGCGGTACGCGTTGTTGAAGTTGTCGACGTCGCCCGGGTGAGCAGCGATGTAGCCGCCCCATTGGTCACCGGCTTCCAGCGGACCGACGTAGTCAACCACGGAGTCGTACTGACGACCCAGCGTGACCGTACCGAACTGGCTCGACAGGCCGACGTAAGCTTGACGACCGAACATCAGGCCGCCTTGACCCAGCTTGCCGGTGTTCACGTCAAAGCCGTTTTCCAACACGAAGATTGCCTTCAGACCGCCGCCCAGATCTTCCGTGCCGCGCAGGCCGAAACGCGAACCTTGCAGAACGCCGCTGGACAGGTTGTACAGGTGCTTGCCACCCGAGTTGGTGTTGATGTTGAAGCCTTCGTCAATGATACCGTACAGGGTCACGCTGCTCTGAGCATGAGCGACGCCTGCAAATGCGCCCAGTGCGGCGAGAGCGAGAAGCGACTTTTTCATCGAATGATCTCCAAGGATTACGAATCTTTTGTACAAGGCGAATATTTGTCTAGCGTTGAGGCCTTGCTTGTCCAACTTCGCGAGAAGTTGCACGTAATGTAACAAAAGGCATACATGGCACAAAGAAAAAGGAGACGGCCAGGACGAGTCCTGTTTCGTTTACGCAACATGGTCTAAAATCAGAAATTGGCCGCCAGAATCGTTTGAATTCAAGGTCTCCGTGAAGCCGGTTTTGCCCCGCAAAGCCTTGTCGCACGGGGCTACCAGTGCGGCGAGGCGGTTGTCGAATCAGGGGGTGCTGAATGTTTCTGGACGAGTTGATTAGCGAGTTTGATCGGGGTTTACGCTCAATGACCGGCGTGTCGCGGATGAGTCGTCCATTGCCGATTCCGCAAGAATCGGCGGCGGAGCCTATCGAACTCTCGCCGGCGGAGCGCGCACATGCGGCCGGCTTGATGCGTGTGAACCACGTCGGTGAGGTGTGCGCGCAGGCGCTTTACCAGGCTCAGAAACTCGCTACCCGGTCGCCGTCTTTGCGGGCCGTGTTTAATCATGCTGCCATCGAAGAAGAGGATCATCTGGCGTGGACCGCCAAACGCCTCGAAGCGCTCGATTCGCGTCCAAGTCTGTTGAATCCGCTCTGGTATACAGGTGCATTGGCAATTGGCCTCGCAGCAGGCCGCCTGGGTGATCGGGTGAGTCTCGGCTTCATGGCCGAAACCGAGCGTCAGGTCGAACAGCATCTGGATAGCCATCTGGATCAATTACCTGCGGCAGACCGTGAGTCGCGCGCGATCGTCGAACAGATGCGCGTGGACGAAGTGGAACACGGTAAATCGGCTATGGACGCAGGCGGCGTCGAGTTGCCGTTCCCCGCGCGCGCGCTGATGCGTGCAGTATCGAAAGTCATGACACGCACCGCCTATTACATATAAGTCGGGACCTCTGCTCACGCATCGCCTGAGTGTGGGACGGCGCCTCACGCGCCGTCCGCCCGAAATGCCCGGAACGCCAGCAAACACCTCCCGATCCCGCTTCACGATCTCTTACATTCCGCGCCTTTCCCTCGCACTTTTCACGTATCACCTTCACAAGTTTCACTAGCTCATTCATTTATAACGGTTTTCCGTTTTATGTCTGACGTGAAGGAGTCACGCTAAGTCCTTGTTCTAACAAACAAAATTCGCTCGAAAAGCGCGTATCTCCCTTGACCCCCGTTTAGCGTTCCTCTAAAGTGGGAGACAGTGTGAGAAAGTGTATTTTTGTGTGATCTCACAGGCGGTTTCGGGTAGATTTTCACGAATCGGGCAGCCGGCGCAAAAACGCCGCGAGCAACTATGTTGCATGGGACCGGAGTAAAGCGCTAAAGCGCTAACTCCGGTCGACAGGGAGAGCGAAGTGTTCCAAGGGGCGTCGGCGCTGACGCTCGATGCGAAAGGGCGGATGTCGATTCCCTCTCGCTATCGGGATGCGCTGCAAACACAGGCAGAGGGCCGGGTGACGATCACCAAGCACCCGGACGGCTGCCTGTTGCTCTTTCCGCGCCCGGAGTGGGAGATCTTCCGCGACAAGGTCGACAAGCTGCCTATGAACGCGGCCTGGTGGAAGCGCATTTTTCTCGGCAATGCCATGGACGTCGATATGGACGGTGCGGGCCGCGTGCTCGTGTCGCCGGAATTGCGCGCGGCGGGCTCGCTGGAGAAAGAAGTGAACTTGCTCGGCATGGGTCGTCACTTTGAATTGTGGGACGCACAAATTTACGCAGCAAAGGAACAGGCAGCGATCGCCGAGGGCATGCCCGAAGCGTTAAAGAATTTCACGTTCTGATCGCGGACTACATATATGGCACCTGCGATGAGAAACGAATTGCAGCATCGCACGGTGCTGCTGGAAGAAGCGGTCAGCGCGCTGGTTACGCGCGCGGACGGCGTTTATGTGGACGGTACGTTCGGGCGCGGCGGTCATAGCCGCCTGGTGCTGGAGAAGCTGGGTGAGTCGGGGCGTCTGATTGCGTTCGACAAAGACCCGCTCGCCATCGCTACGGCTCAGCAGATTGTGGATCCGCGCTTTGGCATCGTGCACGAGAGCTTTGCTTCGCTGCGTGACGCAATTGCGGAGCGCGGGGTAGGGCGGGTGTCGGGCGTTTTGCTGGATCTGGGCGTGTCGTCGCCGCAAGTCGACGATCCGGAGCGGGGTTTCAGTTTCCGCGCCGACGGCCCGCTCGACATGCGGATGGACCCGACACGCGGCGAGTCTGCTGCTGACTGGCTGGCACGGGCCACGGTGCAGGAACTGACGGAGGTGATACGAGATTATGGGGAAGAACGGTTTGCTTTTCAGATTGCAAAGGCGCTTGTTGCTCGCCGGGCAGAGTCCGACCGTCTTGGGCCTCTCGTCAGCACGGGCGAGCTTGCCCAAATCGTGGCTAACGTCGTCAAAACCCGTGAGAAGGGCAAGGATCCGGCAACCCGCACCTTTCAAGCTATACGGATTCACATCAATCAAGAGCTTGCGGAGCTGCAAGTCGTTTTAGAAGCAGCGTTGTCGCTGTTGGAGCAAGGGGGGCGGCTGGTGGTCATCAGCTTTCATTCGCTCGAGGACCGGATCGTCAAGCGATTCATGCAGGCGCACGCCAGTACGCCTGCGGTCGATCGCCGTCTGCCGATCCGTGCCGTCGATCTGCCGAGCCCCCCGCTCAAAATCATCGGCCGCGTGTTCGCAAGCGACGCTGAAGTCGCCGCGAACCCGCGCGCCCGTTCTGCCGTGATGCGTGTGGCGGAGCGGATTGCACCATGAGTCGCCTCAATATCTTCCTGCTGATGATTGTGATGGGCTGCGCTTTATCTGTCGTCAACGCAACCAATCAGCAGCGCCAGATCTTTATCCAGTTGCAGCGCGCGCAATCGCAGGAGCGTCAGCTGCAGCAGGATTATTCACAGCTCCAATATCAGCAGAGCGCGTTGTCCAAGACTTCGCGCATCGAGCAGATCGCCACTGATTCTCTGAAGATGCAATCGGTCACAACCGGGCGCACCCAGTACCTGACGCTCGACCCCGGCACCGCCAAGGCTGAGGACGCGCCGATCCCGACTTCCGGCCCTGCCTCGGCGCCGGTTGCGACCCGTCGCGGAGGCGTGCGATGAAAAAATCGTCGGCTCGCAAAAGCGTCGCCTTTTCGGCGAATCCGATCTTGTCGGTGCGCCTGCCAATGTGGCGCTCGAAACTCGTCGTGTTCATGCTGTTCATGGCGTTTGTTGCGCTGACCGCACGCGCCTTCTGGATTCAGGGCCCGGGCAACGCGTTCTATCAGAAGCAGGGTGAAATCCGCTATCAGCGCCGCCTCGAATTGCCGGCCACGCGCGGCAAGATTCTCGACCGCAACGGCCTCGTGCTCGCCACGAGTCTGCCGGTGCGCGCCATCTGGGCGATTCCTGATTCGGTGCCGGACGACCTGGGCGCCGACAAGCTGACCGCGCTCGGCAAGCTGCTCGACATGACGAACAAGGAGTTGCGCGCCAAGTTGTCGGAAGACAAGAACTTCGTCTACGTGAAGCGCCAGGTACCGGTGGACGTCGCCGCGAAAGTCACGGCGCTGGATATCCCCGGCATTTATGCGCGCGACGAGTACAAGCGCTTCTATCCGGAAGGCGAAATCACGGCTCACCTGATCGGCTTCACCAATGTGGAAGACGAAGGCCAGGAAGGCGTCGAACTCGGGGACCAGAAGTTGCTGGCCGGCATGTCGGGCAGCCGCCGCGTCATTAAAGACCGCATGGGCCACATCATCGAAGATGTGGACGAGCAGGTCGTGCCGCACAACGGGCAGGACGTCGATCTCTCGATCGACAGCAAGATTCAGTACATCGCTTATACGAACCTGAAAGCGGCCGTCGAGAAATTCAAGGCGAAGGCCGGCGCGGCGATGGTGATCGACGTGCGGACCGGCGAAGTGCTGGCGCTAGTTAACTACCCGACGTACAACCCGAACGACCGTTCGCACCTCACGGGCGATCAGCTGCGCAACCGCATTCTCACGGACACCTTCGAGCCGGGCTCGATCATGAAGCCGTTCACGGTGTCGCTCGCGCTCGATCTGCACCGCGTCACGCCGACTACACTGGTTGATACAGGCGGCGGCCGTTTCGTGCTCGACGGTGCGCCGATTACCGACGACAGCGCGTTCGGCGTGCTGACGGTGGGCGGCGTGATCCAGAAGTCGAGCAACATCGGCGCGACGAAGATCGCCATGCAGCTCAAGCCCGAAGAGATGTGGAACATGTACACCAGCATCGGTCTCGGCCAGGCGCCGAAGGTCGGCTTCCCGGGCGCGGCCGCCGGTCGTTTGCGTCCGTGGAAGAGCTGGCGCCGTATCGAACAGGCGACCATGTCGTACGGCTACGGCTTGTCGGTGTCGCTGTTCCAGTTGGGCCGCGCGTACACGGCGATCGCGCATGACGGCGAGATCATGCCGGTATCGATTTTCCGCACGCCGGGCGATCAGCCGGCAACGGGCCCGCAGATTTTCGCGCCCACCACTGCTCGCGAAGTGCGCGCGATGCTCGAAACCGTCACGGCGCCGGGCGGCACGTCGCCGGATGCGGCCGTGCCGGGCTATCGCGTCGGCGGCAAGAGCGGTACCGCATACAAGCACGGTGCTCACGGCTACGACCACTCCAAGTACCGCGCTTCGTTCGTCGGCATGGCGCCGATGCCGAATCCGCGCATCGTCGTTGCCGTGTCGGTCGACGAACCGACGGCGGGTAGCCACTTCGGCGGTCAGGTGTCCGGTCCGGTGTTCTCGGCGATCGCCGGCGATACGCTGCGTTCGCTGAATGTGCCGCCGGATATGCCCGTCAAACAGATGGTCGTGTCGGACGATTCGGCGCCTGCCGCGCCGAGCGCACCGCCCTCGCCCGCAACGGTCAAGAAACTTTCCACCAGCGGTGGCGCGAAGAAGATGACGATTTCCGCCAACGCGAAAAGCCATCCCGGAGTTGTGCGATGAGCGCGCTGCGTCAGAAGCATCCAGCGCACCGGCAAATCGCCGAAGCACTCAACTGGCTGCACGCTCGCGTGCAGCCAGGCGCGCATCTGCATGCCGACACGCGCTCGCTTGCGGCGGGCGACGCGTTTTTCGCCTATGCGGTCGACGGCGCGGACAACCGCCCGTTCATCGACGGTGCGATCGAGCGTGGCGCGGCAGCCGTACTGGTTCAGCCCGAAGGCTTTAGCGGCGCGATCGATCCGACCACGACCCTGGCCGTGCCGGCGTTGAACGAACTCGCCGGTTCGATTGCGAGCGCCTGGTATAACGATCCGAGCGACGGCATGCTGGCGATCGGCATCACCGGTACGAACGGCAAGACCTCCTGCAGCCAATGGATCTCGGCGGCGTTGACCGCGCTCGGCAAACGTTGCGCGATCATCGGTACGCTCGGCACCGGTTTGCCGGGGCAACTCGTACATACCGGTTTCACGACGCCCGACGCGCCGCAGCTGCAACGCAGTCTCGCGCAGCTGCGCGACGCGGGTGCTCAAGCGGTGGCGATGGAAGTGTCGTCGCATGCGTTGCATCAAGGCCGCGTGAACGGCACGGCGTTCGACATCGCCGTGTTCACGAATCTCACGCAAGATCACCTCGACTATCACGGCACGTTCGAAGCTTACGAAGCCGCCAAGGCGCGTCTGTTCGCCTGGCCGGCATTGCGCGCTGCGGTGATTAACCGCGACGATGCCGCCGGCCGCCGCCTGCTCGCGAGCACGAAGGGCCATGCACGCACGATCGCCTACGGTCTCGACGAAGCCCTCAAAGACGCGCCGCAAGCCGACGCGTTGTTGCTCGCGTCGAACGTGCGCGCAACGGCGACCGGCACCGCGTTTCATCTGACCACGTCCGACTGGGGCAACGCCGAAGTCGAGGTGCAAACGCTCGGCGCATTCAACGTCAGCAATCTGCTCGGTGTACTCGGCGCATTGCTCGCCGCCGACGTGCCGTTCGACGCGGCGCTCGCCGAACTCGCGAAGCTCGAGCCGGTGAATGGTCGCATGCAACGCCTCGGCGGCCGCTTGCAGAACGACGAGCCGCTCGTCGTGATCGACTATGCACACACGCCGGACGCGCTGGAAAAGACCCTCGAAGCATTGCGCCCGATGGCGGCCGCACGCGGCGGCGAACTGATCTGCATGTTCGGTTGTGGCGGAGACCGTGACGCAACCAAGCGTCCGCTGATGGGCGCGATCGCCGAGAAGCTTGCCGACGGCGTCGTTGTGACGAGCGACAACCCGCGCAGCGAAAATCCGCAATCGATCATCGAGCAGATCGCCGCAGGCATGAAAGACGCGTCGAAAGCGCGCCGTATCGAGGACCGCGCGAGCGCGATCCTGCAAGCGATCCGCTGCGCCGCGCGCGAAGACGTCATCGTGCTGGCCGGCAAGGGGCATGAAGCAACACAGGAAATCATGGGCAAGAAACGCGCTTTCTCCGATCAGGACCACGCTCGCCTTGCGCTCGCCGCACGGGCGACGCACGCACGCGGAGGTGGCGAGTGAAGATGTTCTCGCTGCGTGAAGCCGCCACGTTGATTCCCGGCGCAACCGTGCTGGGTGACGATAGCGTTACGTTCGAACGTGTTTCGACCGATAGCCGGAGCGCCGGTCCGGGCGACCTGTTCGTCGCGATCAAGGGTGATCGTTTCGACGCGCACGACTTTCTGCCGGACGTGGCGTCGCGCAATGTCACGGCAGCGCTGGTGACGCGCACGCCTGACGACTGGCACGTGCCCGCTTTGCGCGTGGCCGATACGCGTGTCGCGCTCGGCGCACTCGCGCGTGGCTGGCGGCGCAATTTCAGCATGCCGCTCGTCGCCGTGACGGGCAGCAATGGCAAGACG
This sequence comes from Paraburkholderia domus, assembly GCF_905220705.1. Taxonomy (GTDB): domain Bacteria; phylum Pseudomonadota; class Gammaproteobacteria; order Burkholderiales; family Burkholderiaceae; genus Paraburkholderia; species Paraburkholderia domus. The sequence goes on along the minus strand of NZ_CAJNAT010000007.1, from coordinate 298,542 downwards.
ACGGTCAAGGAAATGATCGCGTCGATCTTTGCCGCCGCGGTCGGCGGGGACGCACGCCTCGCGACTGCCGGCAACTTCAACAACGATATCGGCTTGCCGCTCACGCTGTTCCGTCTGCACGCCGCGCATCAACTGGCGGTGGTCGAACTCGGCATGAACCATCCGGGCGAAACCTCGCTGCTCGCGAAGATCGCCGAGCCGACGGTCGCGGTGGTGAACAACGCACAGCGCGAGCATCAGGAATTCATGGCGACGGTCGAAGCCGTCGCGCTCGAACATGCGAGCGTGATTCACGCGCTCACGCCAGAAGGCGTCGCCGTGTTCCCGGCTGACGATGCATACGCAAGCATCTGGCGCGTCGCGGCAACCGGCAATCGCATCATCGATTTCGCTTTGAATGCCCCCGAGCGCGTGACCGAAGCCGCCGTAACCGGCACGTTCGCGGGCAATGTTCTGAGCATCGACACGCCGGAAGGCCACGTCGATGTGACGCTGCAAGTACTGGGCAACCACAACGCGCACAACGCGTTGGCCGCGACGTCGGCCGCACTTGCCGCAGGCGTGTCGCTCGACGCGATCAAGCGCGGCCTCGAATCGTTCGGCGCCGTGAAGGGGCGTTTGCAGGTGAAGCGCGCAGCGCTCGGCACACTCGCTGGCGCAACTGTGATCGACGACACCTACAACGCGAATCCCGACTCGATGCGCGCCGCGATCGACGTGCTCGCCTCGTGCGAGTCACCGCGCGTGCTGGTGATGGGCGACATGGGCGAAGTCGGCGACAACGGCCCGGCGTTTCACCGCGAAATCGGTGCCTACGCCAAAGAACGTGGCATCGACTCGCTGTACGCCATGGGCGACGCCTCGCGCGACGCCTGCACCGCGTATGGCACGGGCGCGCATCACGTGGCCGATATCGGCACGCTGGTCGCGCAATTGCAGCAAGCGGGTTTCGGCGCTGCTGCAACGCTTCTCGTGAAAGGCTCGCGCTTCATGCAAATGGAACGCGTGGTGGACGCCGTAACGAGTCCACAACCCAACGCTGCGGGCAACACGCCCGCCGCACATTGAAATAGAAGGACCGAAGCATGCTACTGGCGCTGGCGCAATGGCTGCAGAATGACGCAAGCTTCTTGCGCGTGTTCAGTTATCTGACTTTCCGTGCGGTGATGGCTACCATCACCGCGCTGCTGATCGGGCTCGTCTGTGGCCCGGCGGTGATCCGCAAGCTGACCGCGATGAAGGTCGGCCAGGCCGTTCGTAAAGACGGTCCGCAATCGCACCTCGTCAAATCCGGTACACCTACTATGGGCGGCGTGCTGATTTTGCTCGGCATTGCCGTGGCGACGCTGTTGTGGGCCGACCTGACGAACCGCTTCATCTGGATCGTGATGCTGGTCACGTTCGGCTTCGGCGTGATCGGCTGGGTCGACGATTACCGCAAGGTGGTCTACAAGGACCCGCGCGGGATGTCGTCGCGCGAAAAGTATTTCTGGCAGTCGGTCATCGGTCTGTTCGCTGCGGTGTATCTGGCGTTCAGCGTATCGGAAGCGAGCAACGTACGCGTGTTCGACCTGTTCATGGCGTGGGTACGCAGCGGTTTGTCGATGGGTTTGCCGGCGCGCGCCGATCTGTTGTTGCCGTTCGTCAAGTCGATCAGCTATCCGCTCGGCGTGTGGGGCTTCATCGTATTGACGTATCTGGTGATCGTCGGCGCGAGCAACGCGGTCAATCTCACCGACGGCCTCGACGGCCTCGTGATCATGCCGGTCGTGCTGGTCGGCGCATCGCTCGGCGTGTTCGCTTATGTGATGGGTAGCTCGGTCTACTCGAAGTACCTGCTGTTTCCGCATATCCCCGGTGCGGGCGAGTTGCTGATCTTCTGTTCGGCGATGGGTGGGGCAGGTCTCGCGTTCCTCTGGTTCAACACGCACCCGGCGCAGATGTTCATGGGCGACGTCGGCGCATTGGCGCTAGGCGGCGCGCTCGGCACCGTCGCGGTGATCGTGCGTCAGGAAATCGTGCTCTTCATCATGGGTGGCATTTTCGTCGCGGAGACGCTCTCCGTGATGTTGCAGGTCACGTGGTTCAAGTTCACCAAGCGCCGCTTCGGCGAAGGGCGGCGTCTCTTCAAGATGGCGCCGCTGCATCACCATTTCGAATTGTCGGGTTGGAAGGAAACGCAGGTGGTCGTGCGTTTCTGGATCATCACGTTGATGTTGTGTCTGTTCGGTTTGTCCACGCTCAAGTTGCGTTAAGTCGTATTTAGGGGAAGCAGGCGATGTTTGGCGAGAAGTTTCGGGATCGGCAAAAGCCGATGGTGCTCGTGCTGGGACTGGGTGAATCCGGTCTCGCGATGGCGCGCTGGTGCGCGCGGCACGGCTGTCGGCTTCGTGTGGCCGATACGCGCGAGGTGCCGCCGAACCTGTCCGCGCTGGAAGCGCACAGCATCGATGCCGATTTCGTCGGCGGTCCGTTCTCGCTTTCGTTGCTCGAAGGCGTCGAACTCGTGGCGATCAGCCCGGGTTTGTCGCCGCTCGCCGCTGATTTGCTGCCGCTGATCACGGCGGCGCGTGAGCAGGACATCCCCGTGTGGGGCGAACTCGAATTCTTCGCGCAAGCGTTGAAGACGCTCGGTGAAAGCGGCTACGCGCCGAAGGTCATCGCGATCACCGGCACCAACGGCAAGACCACGACGACGAGCCTGACCGGGCTCTTGTGCGAACGCGCCGGGAAGAAGGTCGCAGTGGCAGGCAACATCAGCCCGGCCGCGCTGGACAAGCTCAGCGAAGCCATCGACAACACCGCGCTGCCCGACGTGTGGGTACTGGAACTGTCGAGCTTCCAGCTGGAAACCGCCCATACGTTTACGCCGGATGCAGCGGTCGTTTTGAACATTACGCAAGATCACCTGGATTGGCATGGCGGCCTCGATGCGTACGCCGCTGCGAAGGGCCGCATCTTTGGTACACACACCGTGCGCGTGCTGAATCGCGATGACGCCCGCGTGATGGCGCTGGCGCCTTCTGAGGGCAGCGAAGCAGCGATGGTCACGTTCGGCGTGACCGAGCCGAAGAACGACGGCGACTATGGCCTGCTGCGCGACAACGGCATGATCTGGCTGGTCGAAGCGCACGACCGCGACGCCAGCGACGAACCGGCGCCGACGCGCCGTCGCAAGAACGAAGTGGCGGCACCGAAGAACATCGCGCTCAAACGCCTGATGCCGGCGGACGCGTTGCGTATCCGCGGCTTGCACAACGCCGCGAACGCGCTGGCCGCGTACGCGTTGGCACGCGCGATCGGTCTGCCGGGCGCGCCGCTGCTGCACGGCCTGCGCGAATACCGTGGCGAGCCGCATCGCGTGGAATTGATCGCGTCGATTGAAGGCGTTGATTACGTCGACGATAGCAAGGGCACCAATGTCGGCGCGACGGTTGCCGCGCTGGACGGTCTCGCGCAGCGCGCGGTGCTGATCGCTGGCGGCGACGGCAAGGGCCAGGATTTCGAGCCGCTCGCCGAGCCGGTGATGCGCTGGTGCCGCGCCGTGATGCTGATCGGCCGCGATGCACCGCAGATTCGCGCCGCGCTGGAAGACACCGGCATCGCAATGACCGACCACGCGACGCTCGAAGAAGCGACGCGTGCAGCCACCGCGCTTGCGCAGCCGGGAGATGCCGTGCTGCTGTCGCCGGCTTGCGCGAGCTTCGACATGTTCAAGGGTTACGCACATCGCGCGGCGGTGTTCCGCAGCACGGTGGAAGACATCGCGGCCGAACGGGGGACGATGATATGAGCTGGTCGGAACGCTTCGGTTCGCGCCTTGCCGGTGCTCGTGCAGGCGACGGCGATACAGGTAGCGCGGGTCGCACCTCCAGCCGCACCGGCGGCAGTGGTCTCGCAAGCGCCGTGAACGGCGTGCGTCCGCTGCGCTCGCGGATGCTCGACTACGATCACTCGTTGTTGTGGGTCGTCGTCGCCTTGCTCGGCCTCGGCGTCGTAATGGTGTATTCGGCGTCGATCGCGATGCCCGATTCGCCGAAGTACGCGTCGTACCGTGATTACGCATTCCTCGTGCGCCAGATCATTTTCGTGGTGATGGGCTCGGTGATCGGCGTCGTGTCGTTCCGCATCCCGATCTCGACGTGGGATAAGTACGCGCCGAAGCTCTTTCTGCTTTCGCTTGCCGCGCTGGTGATCGTGCTGATTCCGCATATCGGTAAGGGCGTGAACGGCGCGCGTCGCTGGATTCCGCTCGGCATCACGAACATGCAGCCGTCGGAAATCATGAAGCTGGCCGTGACGATTTACGCGGCGAACTATACGGTGCGCAAGCAGGAATACATGCAGAGCTTCGCCAAGGGCTTTCTGCCGATGGCGGTGGCGGTGGGTCTCGTCGGCGCGTTGCTGCTGCTCGAGCCGGACATGGGCGCATTCATGGTGATCGCGGCGATCGCGATGGGCGTGCTGTTCCTTGGCGGCGTGAACGGCAAGCTGTTCGGTGGCCTGGTAGCCACCGCGGTCGGCACGTTCAGCTTGCTGGTGTGGGCGTCGCCGTGGCGTCGTGAGCGGATCTTCGCCTACCTCGATCCGTGGGACGACCGTTACGCACAGGGCAAGGCTTATCAATTGACGCACTCACTGATCGCTTTCGGGCGCGGCGAGTGGTTCGGCGTGGGCTTGGGCGGCAGTGTCGAGAAGCTCAACTATCTGCCGGAAGCGCATACCGACTTCATCCTCGCGGTGATCGGCGAGGAACTTGGTTTTGTCGGCGTGCTGGTCGTGATCCTGATGTTCTACTGGATCGTGCGCCGCTCGTTCGAGATCGGCCGTCAGGCACTCGCACTCGACCGCACGTTCGCGGGGCTGGTAGCGAAGGGCATCGGCATCTGGTTCGGCGCGCAGACCTTTATCAACATGGGCGTGAATCTTGGCTTGCTGCCGACCAAAGGTCTCACATTGCCGCTCGTCAGCTACGGCGGGTCGGGCATCGTGCTGAACTGTGTGGCGGTGGCCGTGTTGATGCGCGTGGATTATGAAAATCGTGTGCTGATGCGTGGGGGGAAGGTATGACCCCCATGCAGCAGTACACGATTTCGGCGAAGCCAAAACGAATTCTTTTTTTGCTCATGCGCGGAGGGAAGGTATGACCGCTGTGCCGCAACGCACGCTGATGGTGATGGCCGGTGGCACCGGGGGACATGTGTTCCCGGGGCTCGCGGTCGCGCACCTGATGCAGGCGTGGGGCTGGAAGGTCGTATGGCTGGGCAACCCCGCAGGCATGGAAGCGACGCTGGTGCCGAAGCACGGCATTCCGATGGAATACGTGCGCTTCGGCGGACTGCGCGGCAAGGGCCTGAAAACCAAGCTGATGCTGCCGCTGAATCTGCTGCGTGCCTGCTCGCAAAGCTTGAGCGTGTTGCGTCGTGTGAAGCCGGACGTCGTGCTCGGCATGGGCGGCTACATCACGTTTCCGGCGGGTTTGATGACCGCGTTGAGCGGTCGGCCGCTGGTGCTGCATGAACAGAATTCGATCGCGGGTCTTGCCAACAAGGTGCTCGCGAAAGTCGCCAAACGCGTGCTGGTTGCATTTCCGAATGCGCTGCCGCACGGCGAATGGACAGGAAATCCGATTCGCGCGGAACTTGCGCGCGCAATTGCACCCAAAGCACGCTACGCAGAGCGCAGCGGTCCGCTGAATGTGCTGGTGGTAGGCGGCAGTCTGGGCGCGGCGGCATTGAATGAAGTGGTGCCGCGCGCGGTCGCGCTGCTGGCGCCGACCGAACGACCGCGCATCGTGCATCAGGCGGGCGCGAAGCATATTGAAGCGCTGCGTGAGAACTACGCGGCAGCGGGCCTGCAAGCCGGCGCCGATGTAGAACTCGTGCCTTTCATTGACGACATGACGAGCGCGTACGCAAAAGCGGATCTGGTGATCTGCCGTTCGGGCGCGATGACGGTGTCGGAGATTTCAGCGGTAGGGGTGGCGGCGTTCTTCGTGCCGTTCCCATTTGCAGTAGACGATCACCAAACCACTAATGCAGCGTTCCTCGCCGATAACGGCGCGGCGCTGGTCGTGCAGCAACGCGATCTGTCAGCGGAAATGCTCGCCGACTGGTTGCACAGCCAGACGCGAGAGACCCTCGCGGAGATGGCGGAGCGTTCGCGCTCGCTCGCGAAACCCGACGCCACGGAACAGGTCGCACAGATTTGCGCGACCGTGGCGGGTTCGATTTCGGGCGCGAGCCCAGAAGGAAAGCAATGAAACACATCGTCAAACATATTCACTTTGTCGGCATCGGCGGTGTCGGCATGAGCGGCATCGCGGAGGTGCTGGTCAATCTCGGCTATCAGGTGAGCGGCTCGGATCTCACGAGCAACGCGATCACCGATCGCCTTGCCGCACTCGGCGCGCGCATCGCGATCGGTCACGCGGCGGAGAACATCGAAGGCGCGAATGCGGTGGTCGTCTCCACCGCGGTGCGCAGCGACAACCCTGAAGTGCTGTCCGCACGTCATCGCCGCATTCCGATCGTGCCGCGCGCGGTGATGCTCGCGGAACTCATGCGCCTGAAGCAGGGCATCGCGATCGCCGGCACGCATGGCAAGACCACGACCACTTCGCTGGTGGCGAGCGTGCTGGCCGCGGGCGGTCTCGATCCGACGTTCGTGATCGGCGGCCGCTTGATCAGCGCGGGCGCGAATGCGCGTCTGGGTACGGGCGATTTCATCGTCGCCGAAGCGGATGAGTCGGATGCGTCGTTCCTGAACCTGTTCCCGGTGATCGAGGTCATCACGAACATCGACGCCGATCACATGGACACGTACGGCCACGACTTCGCGCGGCTCAAGCAGGCGTTCATCGAATTCACGCACCGTCTGCCGTTCTATGGAATCGCAGTGCTGTGCGTCGACGATCCGAACGTGAGGGAGATTCTGCCGTTCGTGTCGAAGCCGATCATCCGCTACGGCTTTGCACCGGACGCGCAGGTGCGTGCGGTCAACGTCGAAGCGCGCGGCGGCAAGATGCATTTCACGGCCATGCGCGAAGACGCGGCGCCGATCGACATCATTTTGAACCTGCCTGGCGAGCACAACGTGCAGAACGCTTTGGCCGCAATTGCAATTGCGACTGAACTTGAAGTGAAAGATGCCGATATCCAGCGAGCGCTGGCAGATTTCAACGGCGTGGGCCGACGCTTCCAGCGCTACGGTGAGGTGCCGGTCTTGTCCGAAGGCAAACCTACCGGCGCGTACACGCTGGTCGACGACTACGGTCATCACCCGGTCGAAATGGCGGCAACGGTGGCGGCGGCGCGCGGTGCTTTTCCGGGACGTCGTCTGGTGCTGGCATTCCAGCCGCACCGTTTCACGCGCACACGCGATTGTTTCGAAGATTTTGTGAAGGTGCTGTCGACCGTCGATGCCCTGGTGCTGACGGAAGTCTATTCAGCCGGTGAAGCGCCGATCGTGGCCGCGGACGGTCGCGCCTTGGCGCGAGCGCTGCGCGTGGCGGGCAAGGTCGAACCGGTGTTTGTCGATACGGTGGATGAAGTGCCGGACGCGCTCTCAGCAGTGGTGCGCGACGGCGATGTGGTGATCACGATGGGCGCGGGTTCGATCGGCGGTGTGCCGGGACGCCTCGCGCAAGAAACGAAGGTGTGAGTGAGATGAGCAGCATCGACCCTAAACAATTCGGCAAAGTAGCAGTGTTGCTCGGCGGCGATTCGGCCGAGCGCGAGGTGTCGCTCAATTCCGGCCGCCTCGTGCTGCAAGGTCTGCGCGACGCCGGTATCGACGCGCATCCGTTCGATCCGGCCGAGCGTCCGCTCGCCGCGTTGAAAGATGAAGGTTTCGTGCGCGCGTTCAACGCGCTGCATGGCGGCTACGGTGAGAACGGTCAGATTCAGGGCGCGCTCGACTTCTACGGTATTCGCTACACGGGTAGCGGCGTACTCGGCTCGGCGCTCGGTCTGGACAAGTTCCGCACCAAGCTCGTGTGGCAGCAACTCGGCATTCCGACGCCACCGTTCGAAGCGGTACTGCGCGGCGACGACTACGAAGCGCGCGCGAAAGACATCGTCGCGAAGCTCGGCTTGCCGCTGTTCGTGAAGCCGGCCAGCGAAGGTTCGAGCGTCGCGGTGATCAAGGTGAAAAGCGCCGACGCATTGCCGGCAGCGCTGCTCGAAGCGGTCAAGTACGACAAGATCGTCGTGGTCGAAAAGAGCATTGAAGGCGGCGGCGAGTACACCGCGTGCATTGCCGGCGATCTGGATCTGCCGGTGATCCGCATCGTGCCAGCCGGCGAGTTCTACGACTACCACGCGAAGTACATCGCCAACGACACGCAGTACCTGATTCCGTGCGGCCTGGCGGCTGACGAAGAGTCGCGTCTGAAAGTGCTGGCGCGCCGCGCGTTCGACGTGCTCGGCTGCACCGATTGGGGCCGTGCAGATTTCATGCTCGACGCCGACGGCAACCCGTACTTCCTGGAAGTGAACACGGCGCCTGGGATGACCGATCACTCGCTGCCGCCGAAAGCGGCGCGTGCGGTGGGCATCAGCTATCTGGAACTGGTTGTCGGCGTGTTGGCGCTGACGCTGAAGGACTAACTGGGGTAACCCGAAAGCAACACCATGTGGAACAACGTTCGCCAGCTCAATCTCGCCGCCAACGCATTGCATGCGGTGCTGGTGCTCGTGCTGCTGGCGGCAGGCGGTTACTGGCTGATCCAGCGTCCGAATTTCGCGCTGCGCGAAATCCAGATCGACGGCGACACCGAACACATCAATTCGCCGACGGTGCGCGCCGGTGTAGTAGGGCGGTTGAAGGGCAACTTTTTCACGGTGGATCTCGACGTTGCACGTCAGGCGTTCGAGCAGATGCCGTGGGTGCGTCACGCGAGTGTGCGGCGCGTGTGGCCGAACGCACTGGCTGTCACGCTTGAAGAGTACAAACCGCTAGGAACGTGGGGCAGCGATCAACTGGTGAGCGTCGACGGCGAACTGTTCACGGCGAACCAGGGCGAGCTCGAAGAAGAGCTGCCCGCGTTCGACGGCCCGGACGGTACGGCAAAGGAAGTCGTCGCGCGTTATAGCGACTTCAAGAAGTGGTTTGCGCCGTTGGGCGCAACGCCCGAAGAAGTGACGCTGTCGCCGCGTTACGCGTGGACGGTGAAGCTGTCGAACGGGATGCAGGTGGAATTTGGGCGCGAACGTAATCAGGAGACGCTGCTCGATCGCAGCAAGCGCCTGACCGCGGCGTGGAACGCGGTGACGCAACGTTGGGGAAAGGATATCGAGTATGCGGACTTGCGCTATCCGAACGGTTTCGCGATTCGTGCCGCTGGCATGCGCTTTATCAGCGAACCCGATAAGGGCAAGAAGTAAACGGACATCACACGCAATGAGCACGCTATGAGTAAAGACTATAAAGATCTGCTGGTCGCCCTCGACATTGGGACGTCGAAGGTAGTGGCTATCGTCGCCGAGTTGAAGGGCGAGGGTCACTACGAGGTGATCGGCCTCGGCCAGAGCGAATCGAAGGGGCTCAAGAAGGGCGTGGTGGTGAACATCGAAGCCACCGTGCAGTCTATTCAACGCGCGCTCGAAGAAGCCGAGTTGATGGCCGACTGCAAGATTACGAACGTGTTTACCGGGATCGCCGGCAGCCATATCCGCAGCTTCAATTCGAGCGGCATGGTGGCGATCAAGGAAAAGGAAGTCACGCAGACGGACGTTGCTCGCGTGATCGAGACGGCGAAGGCGATCAACATCCCGACCGATCAGCAGGTGCTGCACATCCTGACGCAGGAATTCATCATCGACGGCCAGGAAGATGTGCGCGAGCCGATCGGCATGAGCGGCATCCGTCTGGAAGTGAAGGTGCATATCGTCACCGGTGCGGTGAGCGCGGCGCAGAACATTGTGAAGTGCGTGCGCCGCTGCGGACTCGAAGTGAACGATCTGATCTTGCAGCCGCTCGCTTCGTCGCTGGCGGTGCTGACGGAAGACGAGAAAGAACTCGGCGTGGTGCTGGTCGATATCGGCGGCGGTACGACAGATATCGCGATCTTCAGCGAAGGCGCGATCCGTCATACGGCGGTGATTCCGATTGCCGGCGACCAGATCACGAGCGACATCGCGATGGCGCTGCGCACGCCGACGCCGGACGCGGAAGACATCAAGGTGGATTACGGCATCGCGAAGCAGGCGCTGGCCGATCCGGACGAAATGATCGAAGTGCCGGGTCTCGGCGAGCGCGGTCCGCGCACGCTGTCGCGCCAGGCATTGGCGGCAGTGGTCGAGCCGCGTGTCGAAGAACTGTTTTCGCTCGTGCAGCAGGTGGTGCGCGAGTCGGGTTACGAGGAACTGCTGAGCTCCGGCGTGGTGCTGACCGGCGGCGCGTCGATGATGCTCGGCATGGTCGAACTCGGTGAGGACATTTTCCTGAAGCCGGTGCGCATCGGTGTGCCGGAATACGCGGGTGGTCTCGCTGACGTCGTGCGTAATCCGCGTTATTCGACGGCGATGGGTCTGCTCGTCGAAGGACGCTCGCAACGGATGCGCGGCCGCAAGGTCGCGGTGCAGTCGGGGTCGATGGGCCAGGTCTTCACGCGAATGAAAGACTGGTTCCTCGGCAACTTCTAACGAATTCTGGTTTTGAACGGTTTTACGTAAATACGCGCTGGTGCCGGCGGCTGGCGCGCGACAGGAGGTTGCCCGATCTCCTGCCGAATAACGGCCGAAGTGGCTGTAATTTTTTATCTTGACGGAGGCAACATGGAATTCCAGATGCTGGAAACCGAAACGAACGGCACCATCATCAAGGTGATCGGAGTAGGTGGCGCTGGCGGCAATGCCGTTCAGCACATGATCAACAAAGGCGTGCAAGGCGTCGACTTCATCGTGATGAACACGGACGCGCAGGCTCTGTCGCGTTCGCGCGCCTCCGCGGTGATCCAGCTCGGCAACACGGGTCTGGGCGCTGGCGCGAAGCCGGAAATGGGTCGCGCAGCAGCCGAAGAAGCACGTGAGCGCATCGCCGACGCACTGCGCGGCGCGCACATGGTGTTCATCACCGCCGGTATGGGCGGCGGCACGGGCACGGGCGCAGCACCCGTGGTCGCGCAGATCGCCAAGGAAATGGGTATCTTGACTGTTGGCGTGGTCAGCAAGCCGTTCGAATTCGAAGGCGGCAAGCGGATGCGCGTCGCAGAAGCTGGATCGCAGCAACTGGAGGATCACGTCGACTCGCTGATCGTCGTTCTGAACGACAAGCTGTTCGAGGTGATGGGCGATGATGCCGAGATGGACAAGTGCTTCCAGTGCGCAGACGACGTTCTGAACAACGCAGTTGCCGGCATCGCGGAAATCATCAACGTCGACGGCCTGGTGAACGTCGACTTCGAAGACGTGAAGACGGTGATGGGCGAGCAAGGCAAGGCGATGATGGGCACGGCGACGGTTGCCGGCGTCGATCGCGCACGTCTGGCTGCCGAGCAGGCTGTGGCCAGCCCGCTGCTGGAAGGGGTGGATCTGTCGGGCGCGCGTGGCGTGCTGGTCAACATCACGTCGAGCCGTTCGCTGCGTCTGTCGGAAACGCGCGAAGTGATGAACACCATCAAGAGCTATGCTGCAGAAGACGCAACCGTGATTTTCGGCGCGGTGTACGACGATGCAATGGGCGACGCGCTGCGCGTGACGGTCGTGGCAACGGGTCTGGGCCGTGCGGCGAAGAAGCAGCAATCGGCACCGATGACGCTGTTGCGTACCGGCACCGACAACCAGCCGATCAGCACGCACGCCGCTTACGCACCGTCGTCGTCGCATGCAAGTACGGCCGATTACGGCGCGCTGGATACGCCGGCTGTGTGGCGCACGTCGCGCGATACGGCGGCTTCGCACGTGCAGGCGCTGCAAGAGAAGGGCGTCGATACGTACGACATTCCGGCATTCCTGCGCAAGCAGGCGGACTGAGCGCACGAGCAGGCTTTCGTTGCCGCGCTGTCTTTAGCAGCGCTGGCGGACGAATGCACGAGCGTGGCGGGTGAACGGCGAACAAGCCGCGTATCGTCTGATTCGCGGCAAGGACAAGTGCCCTCTTCGGATTCGCGAAGCGGAAGGGGCGACTGTCGCCGGACGGCGGAGCCTGTCGTTAGGCAGACGCTGAATTCACTGCGACACGACGACGTGCGAGCGTGCTTCGCATCGATGCAAAGGACTGAGCATGATTCAAACAGGTGAAAAGCTGCCCGACGCGACGCTCTTCGAGTTCGTCGAAGACGCGCGGGCGGGTTGCACGCTGGGGCCCAACAGCTTCGACGTGCGCGAGCAGACGGCGGGTAAGCGCGTGGTGATCTTCGGGTTGCCGGGTGCGTTCACGCCGACCTGTTCGGCCAAACATGTACCGGGTTACGTCGAGCACGCCGAGCAGTTGCGCGCGCTTGGCATCGACGAGATCTGGTGCGTGTCCGTCAACGACGCGTTCGTAATGGGCGCGTGGGGACGCGATCAGCACGCCTCGGGCAAGGTGCGCATGATGGCGGACGGCAGCGCGGCTTTCACGCGGGCGCTCGGTCTGGAGCAGGATTTGTCGGCGCGCGGCATGGGAATCCGTTCCCAGCGCTACGCGATGGTTGTCGACGACGGCGTGGTCAAGACGTTGAACGTCGAGGCTGCCGGCAAATTCGAAGTCAGCGATGCAGGGAGTATCCTCGCTACGTTGAGCTAGTCACGCTTGCGTGCGACGCCTTTGCCTCGAACCTGCGCGGTCACCGCGTTGTATAAGGGCAACGGCGCATAAGACGCTTTTGTGACAGGCCGTTACGCGGGCCGATGACCGGAAACGCCTCCGTTCCGGACATCGGCCCGTCACGCTTTCCTGACGGACGCCTATTGGGTAATGCAGCGAAACAGATTGATACGTTCCCTGCAACGACGCACCTTAGGGTATTGGAGTATACTTCGCGCTATGGAATAAAAAGTCCCGATTGGGATTTTCAATCGAATAGAAGATCACAATGTTGAAGCAGCGCACTATCAAATCAATCGTCAAGACAGTCGGCATCGGCCTGCACTCCGGCCGGAAAGTCGAACTGACGCTCCGCCCGGCGGCGGCAAACACCGGCATCGTGTTTTCGCGCGTGGATTTGCCCACGCCGGTGGATATCCCCGCATCGGCGATGGCGATTGGCGATACGCGTCTGGCCTCGGTACTGCAGAAAGACGGCGCGCGCGTGTCGACCATCGAGCATTTGATGTCCGCATGCGCAGGCCTTGGCATCGATAACCTTTATATCGACGTCACCGCTGAAGAAATTCCGATCATGGACGGAAGTGCTGGCTCGTTCGTGTTTCTGATTCAGTCTGCCGGTATTGAAGAACAGAACGCACCGAAGAAATTCATTAAGGTCACCAAGGCGGTCGAAATCCGCGACGGCGATAAATTCGCGCGTCTCGATCCGTATTTCGGTTTCAAGCTCAAATTCACCATCGATTTCCGTCACCCGGCTGTGGATAAGACCGGCCAGGCGCTGGAAGTGGATTTCGCCAATACGTCGTATGTGCGGGAAATCGCTCGTGCGCGTACGTTCGGCTTTGCGCATGAAGTGGAAATGATGCGCGAACTCGGTTTGGCACGCGGCGGCAGCATGGATAACGCCATTGTGCTGGACGAATACCGCATTCTGAACAACGACGGCCTGCGTTACGACGACGAATTCGTGAAGCACAAGATGCTCGACGCGATCGGCGATCTGTACGTGATCGGCCATCCGTTGCTGGCTTCGTACACCGCGTACAAGTCGGGCCACGGCCTGAACAACGCGCTACTGCGCGAGTTGCTGGCGCATGAAGATGCGTACGAAGTCGTCACGTTCGACGACACGCAGAAGGCGCCGCGCGGCTTCGCGTACGAAACGCAGACGGCATTCGCGTAATCGGCGTAGCACCTTCGGATGAAATATCCGAGGCAAATGGATGAAAAATAAGCGGCCCATCTGGGCCGCTTATTTTTTGTTCAGCGATTTTTCCGATGCCGCGCTGCCATTTTCGCCAAAGCCTCCTGCAGCGGCGACGGCGCGAGCGATTCGGACAGCGCGTGCAGCGCGTCCGCACCGACTGGCGTCATGCGCGCCTGCTTGACCGGCGGCGGCTCCTTCAAAGGCTGCGGACGCACGCGAATCCTCAGCGCATTGACCGGCCAGCCGCGCTGCTGCAGATCCGACAGCAAGCGCGGTTCAATCTGGCGCAGTCGGGCGGCCAGCGCGTTGTGTGCGGCAAACAGGGTCAGCACGCCTTCCTTGATGAAGCTCGGCTCCACGCTCGTGGCCAGATAATCCGGCAGCAGCTCGCGCAGATCCTTTTCCAGCGCCGCAATCTGCTCGACGCCCGCGCGCAGGGCCGCGAACGCGTCGGTGCGATTCAGCACTTCGGCAACGGGCTGCGGGCGGCGCGCTTTGAACTGCTTGGGCGGCGGCCTTGAAAAGGACGGAAAACGGCTCATGTTTGATCGTGACGGTGTGTTCGCACCCTATGTGCGCTCACACCGCGATTGTACCGCGCGGGATGCACGCGGACCCGCCTCAATCCGTACCGTCGGACGTCGCTGCGGCGGGCTTCCTGTGCCTTGCCGCCGTCGCACCGCTGACACAGGCGCGGGCGGGGGCGCGTGCTAAAATGCCCGATTCGAATTCACTCTTGGACTAAGCCGCCGAGGCCCTTCTGACCCCGGAGCGCACGTGCATGAACTGCACGCCGCGAACCAGCCGAAGCCGCGACGCAGACACCGATCCGATGACCACCGGTTTTCTACAGAAGATTTTTGGCAGCCGCAACCAGCGGCTAGTCAAGCAATATCAAAAGACCGTCACGGCGATCAATGCGCTCGAGCCGCAGATCGAGCAATTGACGGATGACCAACTGCGCGCCAAAACGGGTGAATTCCGCCAGCGCGTCGCGAGTGGCGAGTCGCTCGACAAGCTCCTGCCGGAGGCCTTCGCGGTATGCCGCGAGGCCAGCAAGCGGACGCTGAAAATGCGTCACTTCGACGTGCAGCTGATCGGCGGCATGGTCCTGCACTACGGCAAGATCGGCGAAATGCGCACGGGTGAAGGCAAGACGCTCGTCGCCACGCTGCCGGTGTACCTGAACGCGCTGTCCGGCCGTGGCGTGCATGTCGTCACCGTCAACGACTACCTTGCACAGCGCGACGCCGAATGGATGGCGCGTCTGTACAACTTCCTCGGTCTGTCGGTCGGCATCAATCTGTCGCAGATGGATCATGGCGCGAAGCAGGAAGCGTACGCCGCTGACATTACGTACGGTACCAACAACGAATTCGGCTTCGACTACCTGCGCGATAACATGGTCTACGAGACCGACGCGCGCGTGCAGCGGGCCCTGAATTTCGCGGTGGTCGACGAAGTCGATTCGATCCTGATCGACGAAGCCCGCACGCCGCTGATCATCTCCGGCCAGGCCGAAGACCACACCGAACTCTACGTGCGCATGAATGCGCTGCCGCCGCTGCTCGAACGTCAGATCGGTGAAGAGAAGGCGGACGGCACCGGCGTGGAAAAGCCGGGCGACTACACGCTCGACGAGAAAGGCCGCCAGGTCTTCCTGACGGAATCGGGTCACGAAAAGGCAGAGCGTCTGCTCTCCGAATGGGGCCTGATCGGCGAGGGCGAAAGCCTGTACGCGCCGCAGAACATCACGCTGATGCACCACGTGTACGCCGCGCTGCGCGCACACACGCTGTTCTTCAAGGATCAGCACTACGTCGTGCAGAACGGCGAAGTCGTGATCGTCGACGAATTTACCGGCCGTCTGATGTCGGGCCGCCGCTGGTCGGATGGCTTGCACCAGGCGGTTGAGGCGAAGGAACACGTCAAGATTCAGAGCGAGAACCAGACGCTCGCGTCGATCACGTTCCAGAACTACTTCCGTATGTACGCGAAGCTCTCCGGCATGACCGGTACGGCCGATACTGAAGCGTACGAATTCAACGAGATCTACGGTCTCGAAACGGTCGTGATCCCGACCAACCGTCCGCCGAAGCGGATCGATAAGCAGGATCAGATCTACAAGACCGCCAAGGAACGCTATGACGCGGTGATCCGCGACATCCGCGATTGCCATGAGCGTGGTCAGCCTGTGCTGGTCGGCACGACATCGATCGAAAACTCGGAACTGCTGTCGCATCTGCTGAAGCAGGCCGGGTTGCCGCACGAAGTGCTGAACGCCAAGCAGCACGCGCGTGAAGCTGAGATCGTCGCTGAAGCGGGCCGTCCGAAGCGCGTCACGATCGCGACCAACATGGCCGGCCGCGGTACCGACATCGTGCTCGGCGGCAACGCCGAAAAGCAGGCGTCTTTCATCGAAAAGGATGAAACGCTTTCTGACGACGAGAAGCAACGCCGTATTCAGAAACTGCACGACGAATGGCAAGCACTGCACGATCAGGTGAAGGCCGCGGGCGGTCTGCACATTATCGGCACTGAACGTCACGAATCGCGCCGGATCGACAACCAGTTGCGCGGCCGTGCGGGTCGTCAGGGCGATCCGGGTTCGTCGCGCTTCTATCTGTCGCTGGAAGATCCGCTGCTGCGCATTTTCGCGGGCGACCGCGTGCGCGCGATCATGGACCGCCTGAAAATGCCGGAAGGCGAGGCGATCGAGGCGGGCATCGTGTCGCGTTCGATCGAATCGGCGCAGCGCAAGGTTGAAGCGCGCAACTTCGACGTTCGCAAACAATTGCTCGAATACGACGACGTGTCGAACGATCAGCGCAAGGTGATCTATCAGCAGCGTAATGAATTGCTCGAAGCGAACGACATCACGGAAACCATCGGCGCCATGCGTCATGGTGTGATCGCCGATATCGTTCACCAGTTCGTGCCGGCCGGCAGCATCGAAGAGCAGTGGGACGTGCCCGAGTTGGAGGAAGTGCTGCGCAACGAGTGGCAGCTTGACCTCGCGATCCAGGAAATGATCAACGAATCGAACTCGATCAGCGCGGACGAAATTCTCGAAGCCGTTGAAGCCGCCGCGGACGAAGCGTACGAATCGAAGGTCGAACAGGTCGGCCGCGAATCGTTCAGCGCGTTCGAACGCTCGATCATGCTGCAAACGCTGGACCGCAGCTGGCGCGAACATCTGGCCGCTCTCGATCACTTGCGCCAGGGTATCCATTTGCGCGGTTACGCGCAGAAGAATCCGAAGCAGGAATACAAGCGCGAGGCGTTCGAACTGTTCGCCGCCATGCTCGACGCGGTGAAGCTCGAAGTCACCCGCGTGGTGATGAACGTGCAGATCCAGTCGCCGGAACAACTGGAGCAGGCCGCGGAGCAGTACGAAGAACAAGGCAGCCACCTCGAAAACGTCGAGTTCCGTCACGCCGAATTCGCCGAAGTAGCGGCGCCTGCGGCTGCGGAAGCGGCTACCGCCGCAATGATCGGCGACGCGATGAGCCACGGCTCTTCGCACGCCGTCGCGTCGGACCTGAGCGCGGACAGCGTGCCGAAGGTCGGCCGCAACGACCCGTGCCCGTGCGGCAGCGGCAAGAAGTACAAGCAGTGTCACGGCAAGATCGCATAATGCCGAAAGCGGCGCGCTTTAAGCGCGCCGCTTCGTTTCACACAGTGCTTTGCTGGTGATTTCGCGGTGGTTCGGCAACGCGCTCGAACCATCAGTTTCCGTTTCCATCGATGCCGGCGCCTGCCGGCATTTTCTTCGACAGGTCGCGACCATGGCTGTCAATTTCCCTTCGATCGATCCCGCTCAACTCCACCCCGTCGCCGGCGTCACGCTGGGCTGGGCAGAGGCGAATATCCGCAAGCCGAACCGCAAGGACGTGCTGGTTATTTCCGTCGGCGACGGCGCGACGGTTGGCGGTGTGTTCACGCAGAACCGCTTTTGCGCGGCGCCCGTCACGGTGTGCCGTGAGAATCTGGAGCGCGTGCGCGCGGGCGGCAAGCCGATTCGTGCACTCGTGATCAACACGGGCAACGCGAACGCGGGCACGGGCGAACCGGGCCTCGTAGCGGCACGCGAAACCTGCGCCGAACTCGCGCGCCTCGCGGACATCACACCGGAACAGGTGCTGCCGTTTTCGACGGGCGTGATTCTGGAACCGCTGCCGGTCGATCGTCTGAAGGCAGGTCTGCCGGCCGCGCTGGCGAACCGCAAGGAAGCCAACTGGTACGACGCCGCCCAGGCGATCATGACCACGGACACGCTGCCGAAAGCCACCTCGCGCCAGGTCACGATCGACGGCCACACGGTCACGCTCACCGGCATCAGCAAGGGCGCCGGCATGATCAAGCCGAACATGGCGACCATGCTCGGTTTCCTGGCGTTCGACGCCGCCGTCGCGCAACCGGTGCTCGACGCACTGGTCAAGCACGTGGCGGACCGCTCGTTTAACTGCATCACGATCGACGGCGATACGTCGACCAACGATTCGTTCATCCTGATCGCGTCGGGCAAATCGAGCCTGCCAGTGATCGCCTCCACTGACTCGCCCGCTTATGCAGCGCTGCGCGACGCGGTGACCGAAGTCGCGCAAGCCCTCGCACAGCTGATCGTGCGCGATGGCGAAGGTGCGACCAAATTCATGACCGTGCATGTCGAAGGCGGCTCGAGCGTGGGCGAATGCCGCCAGATCGCTTACGCGATTGGCCACTCGCCGCTCGTGAAGACGGCCTTCTACGCATCGGACCCCAATCTCGGCCGCATTCTCGCGGCCATCGGCTACGCCGGCGTGGACGATCTCGACGTCGGCAAGATCGATCTGTATCTGGACGACGTGCTGGTCGCCACCGCCGGTGGCCGCAATCCGGCCTACCGTGAGGAAGACGGCCAGCGCGTCATGAAAAAGAGCGAGATCGGCATTCGCGTGGTACTCGGCCGCGGCAATGCGCAAGCCACGATCTGGACTTGCGATCTGTCGCACGACTACGTGAGCATCAACGCCGACTATCGTTCGTAACCAGGTTCATTACGCGGTTTTCTGGCCGCCGCTTTGGCCACTTATCTCACAGCCATGGACAAACTCGAACAGTTTCTGACCCGGGCCGAAGCCGTGCTCGTCCGCCTCGAAGCGATGCTTCCGCCCGCAACACCGGAGATCGACTGGTCGGCGGCGATTGCCTTTCGCTGGCGCAAGCGTCAAGGGCGTGGCTACCTGCAGCCGGTCCCCGCCATCTCGTCGATCACGCTCGACGACCTGCAAAACATCGATCGCCAGAAAGGCTTGATCGAGCAGAACACGCGTCAGTTCGTGCACAAGCAGCCGGCCAACAACGTGCTCCTAACGGGCGCGCGCGGCACCGGCAAGTCGTCGCTGATCAAGGCTTGCCTGAACGCCTATGCGAAAGACGGCCTGCGCCTGATCGAGGTTGACAAAGACGATCTGCATGATCTCGGCGACATCGTCGATCTGATCGCGCAGCGGCCGGAGCGCTTCGTGGTGTTCTGCGACGACCTGTCGTTCGAAGACGGAGAATCGGGCTACAAGGCGCTGAAGGTTGCGCTGGACGGCTCAGTCGCTGCGCAGTCAGACAACGTGCTGATCTATGCAACGTCCAACCGCCGCCATCTGTTGCCCGAATATATGAGCGACAACGAGACGTATAAGCACACGTCCGACGGCGAGATCCATCCGGGCGAACTGGTTGAAGAAAAGATTTCGCTATCCGAGCGCTTCGGGTTGTGGGTCAGCTTCTATCCGTTCAAGCAGGACGACTACCTGTCGATCGTCGGCCACTGGCTGCGGCATTTCGACTGCGACGACGCAGAAGTCGAAGCGGCACGCGGCGATGCGCTGGTGTGGGCGCTGGAGCGAGGTTCGCGCTCCGGGCGAGTCGCGTGGCAATTTGCGCGCGACTGGTCCGGCCGGAAGACCCCGGCATGAGCGACGCGCAGAAGAACACGGCGGGTCGCCCGGTGACTGAAGTCGCCGTCGGCGTGCTGATTCAGCCGGACGGACACTATCTGCTGGCGCAGCGCCCGGCCGGCAAGCCGTACGAAGGGTACTGGGAGTTTCCGGGCGGCAAGCTGGAAGCGGGCGAGTCGGTTGAGGCCGCACTAGCCCGTGAGTTGCACGAGGAACTGGGCATCGACGTCAAGGCGAGCCATCTTTGGCACACGCTCGAACACGATTACCCGCACGCCTATGTACGACTGTTTTTCTGCAAGGTGACGGAGTGGACCGGCGAACCGCATGGCCGGGAAGGTCAAGCGCTTGTGTGGCAGACACTGCCGGCTGACGTCTCGCCGTTGTTGCCGGCAACGATTCCCGTGCTGGAATGGCTCGCAGCTGAGAAAAACTAGAAAAATGGCGCGTGGTTGCAGGCGGCGCTGCATGCACAGCGTCGTCCCGAGCGACTGCAGCATGCCGCTGCGTGCGTCTGCAGCCGGCAGTGCTCAGTGGGGGTTGTAATCCCCGGCTGGTGATTCATCCGACGGCGCTTCTTCATCCGTGCCGCCAATCTTGTACTTCTCAGCGGCCCAGGCGCCGAGGTCGATCTGCTTGCAGCGGTCGGAGCAGAACGGGCGGAAGCGGTTTTCAGGGGTCCAGCGGACATCCTTCCCGCAAGTGGGGCATTTGACGACGGTAGGCATACGGTCAGGCATTCAATCGGAAACGGAACAAGTAACGAATATAGGGGCTTTTTTCGCCGCTTTAAAGGCGCGGCCCCATGATTCGGTTCTGCGAGATGAGCGTTACAGGCTGGCTACAGGCTGCAAAGCGTGAGCTGGAACGGCACGTCGACATCCACCGCGCGCGGCCGCAGATCACCGTCCTGCACCGTGAATCGCACCCAGAGCATGTACTTGTTTGCGCTGGCCTCCGGAATCACCCGCAATTCAGGTGCCACGCGTACTTGCATCAACTGGTAAGAACGGCCAGACAGCATCTGCTGATAGCTGCCCTGCATCGCCATGACCTTGGACGCCTGACCCGATTCGCGTGCGAGGCGCAGCACGATGGTTGCCGCATCGCGTAACGGCAGCAGCGGCGTGACCCATTTGGCGATGTCCTGCCGACGCTGATCGGGATGGATCTGCTGCCATGCGTAGTACGAAGGCAAATCGAACTTGCAGGTGCCGCCCGGGATGATCGCGCGGCTGCGGATGCTGGCGAGCCACTCGTTGTCTGCCAGATGCTGGCCAGTCTTGCCTTGCATCTGTGAAAGCCCTGCCAAGGTCTGCTCGATCTCTCCTAGCACTGCCTCCAGCGCGTTTTGCTCGATGCCCGGATTGCCCCGGAACGGCGCCAGCGTTTGCCGTTGGCGCTCGAGCTCCTTCATCAGATCGGACTTCAGATCCGCGCGACCCGCAACCTCTGAGATTTCGAACAGCGTTGTCAGTGCGACGTGATGTTCCCTGGCGTCTTCCTGAGTTAGAAAGAACGTGAAGCGCTCGAACAGATCTTCGAGGCGCAATAGCGTCCGGATTCGCTCGTTGAAGGGATACTCGTAAAGGATCAAGCGGGCTCGCCTCGGGCGTGGTCGGTGACGGGAATGCAGAACATTCTAATGCCGTGAGACTACCCTAGCAATCACACACTTTTTCAGCGCACTTTTGCAACTTTTTTCACGTGTTTCGGGCGGTTTTTTGCGTGCTTCGGTCCGCGTATCGTCATGCACCCGCTAGCGACAGATAGACGCGATGCTGCGCATCGACTTGCGCCTTGAGCGCGCCGAACGGCGCGTTGTCGTTGTCGATGACGTCGTCGGCTGCGGCGAGGCGTGCTTCGCGCGTTGCCTGGCGGGCGATGATCGCCAGCACCTGTTCGCGGCTGAACCCGTTGCGACTCATTACGCGCGAGATTTGCGTTTCGACGCTGCAATCGACCGTCAGCACACGATTCACGCGAGTCTTCCAGCTACCGGACTCCACCAGCAGGGGGACCACCACGATCACATACGGCCCTTGCGCCTCACGCTGCTCGCGCTCAGTCTCCGCACGAATCAACGGATGCGTGATGCCTTCAAGGCGTTTGCGCGCGCCGTCGTCGCTGAACACCAGCGTGCGCATGCGGGCGCGGTCGAGCGAGCCGTCTGCCGCAACGAACGAATCGCCGAACTCCGCGGCGATCTGCGGCATCGCAATGCCATGCGGCGCCGTGATGCGGTGCGCGATCAGGTCCGTGTCGACGAGCGGTACGCCGTGCGCGGCGAACAGCTCGGCCACGGTTGATTTGCCGCTGCCGATGCCACCGGTCAATCCCACAGCAAACATGCCTCAGCCTCCCAATGCCAAGTAAAGCGGTGTGCCGAGAAATAGCGTAACAGCACCGGCCGCCGCGAGAAATGGCCCGAACGGCAGCGGCTCTTCGAAGCGCATGCGGCCGCGCCACGTCGCCAGAAGACCGACTACCGCGCCAGCGACCGCTGCGATCAGCACGATCTGCGGTAGCGCCGCCCAGCCAAGCCATGCGCCAAGCGCGGCCAGCAACTTGAAATCGCCATAACCCATACCTTCGACACCACGCACCAGCCGGAACAGCCAATGCACGGCCCACAGCACCAGGTAGCCGAAGATCGCGCCCAGCACGGCATCGTGGAGGCTCGCAAACATGCCGTTGAAGTTCACGATCAAGCCGGCCCACAGAAGCGGCAGCGTCATGGAGTCAGGCAGCAGATGCGTATCGATGTCGATCGCGCTCATCGCGAGCAGTGCGGCGCAAAGTCCGAAGGCGGCGAGTGCCATGCCGGTCGGCCCATACAGCGCGAGCGCTCCTGCCGCGAAAGCAGCGCTGGCAATTTCGAGCAGCGGGTAGCGCAAGCTTATGCGTGTTTTGCAGGCGGAGCAGCGCCCGCGCAACAGCATGTAGCTCAGCACCGGCAGATTCTCCCACGCGCCGAGCACATGGCCGCAGTGAGGGCATGCGCTGCGCGGCGCCCACAGGTTGTATCGTGCAGGCAAGCCGTCGCCTTCGAGTGGTTGTTCGGTGGCTTCGCTGACCTCCTCGCGCCACGCACGCTCCAGCATGATCGGCACCCGATGCACGACGACGTTCAGGAAGCTGCCGATCACCAGACCGAATACGATCGCGAATGCGATCTGCACGCCGCTGGGCAAGCTGCCGAACGCGACCCCGAGGCCGGTTGCGAAGTGACCGGGCAGCAGGCCCGAAAGCACGCTGGAAGAAGTATCTGACACGAGCGGAATAGTGGCCTGCATATAAAAAGGGTGGGATTCGGCTGCGATGCTACACCACGTTGCCGAGTTGAATAATGGGAAGATACATCGCGATCACCAGGCCGCCGACCAGCGAACCCAGGACGATGATGACAAGCGGCTCGCACAGGCTCGAGAGCGTGCCGATCTTTTCGTCTACCTGACGATCGGCAAGCGATGCCACATCGATCAGCATCGTGTCGAGCGCCCCGGACTCCTCGGCAACCGCAACCGGCTGCACGACCTCCGGTGGAAAGCAGTGCGCCGCGCGCATTGCAGCGGCGAGCCGTTCGCCACGCCGCAGCCGGGCGGCAATTTCCACGGTGGCACGATCGAAGAAAGCGTTGCCTGTGGCGTGAGTGAGTGAGTCGAACGCGTCCGCGAGCGGTGTGCCGGCCGACAGCAAGGTGCCGAGCGCGCGGCTCCAGCGCGCCGCGCACAAGGTGCGCAGCAACGGACCGGCGACCGGCATTGTCAGCGATAAGCGCGCGAACCGGATACGCGCTGCTTCGGAACGTCGTAGCAGAAATGTCACCGCCGAGCTCGCTGCCACGATCACGACGACTAGAGGAATGCTCCATCGCGCTGCTCCCGCGGACAAAGCCAGCACGAACTGCGTGGGGGCGGGCAATTGCGCGCCGAAGCCGTCGAAGATCTGCTTGAAGGTCGGCACGACCCACACCAGCAGCGCCGCGGTAATTGCAATCGCTAGCAACAGGATCGCGACCGGATAGGTTAGCGCCGCGCGCACCTTGGCACGCTGCGCGGCGGCGCGTTCGCGGTCGTCGGCGATCCGGGCGAGGACGGCCGGCAGCGCGCCGGCTGCTTCGCCGACTTCGACGAGCTGGCAGTACAACGCATTGAACTGCCGAGGATGCCGCTGCAATGCCGCGGAGAAGCGCAGGCCACCGGTGATGTCGCGCGCCAGCGCGCCGACGATCCGAGGCATGCCTTGCCGGCGTGAACCCTGCGCCTGCGCCAGCAGTTCCAGCGAAGGTGCGAGCGGCAAACCGGCGCGTAGCAGGCTGCCAAGCTGGCGGGTGAACACCGTGACGTCGGTGGCGCGGGTTCGGGGCCGCGGCGCCGGCCCGCGCGCCGCGAGTTCTACGATGAACAGCTTTTCGCGCTTGAGCATGGCTCGCGCGGTGCTGACGTCCGGCGCAATGAGCGCACCGGTTTTCTGTACGCCGTCGGCATCGACGCCGCGCCATCTGAAACGCATCTCGGCCGCTGGCGGTGAATGAGTCGTCGCGATGCTCATGCGACCTCGGTTGCCGCCAGTGCTTCGGCGAGACTCGTGGTGCCGTCGCGCACACGCGCCAAAGCGGCGGCGCGCAAGGTGGCGACCTGTTCAGTTTGCGCGAGCCGGGCCAGCTCATGGGTGCCTGCGCGTGCCACGATCAACTCACGCATCGCATCGGAGACAGGCATCACCTGATGGACCCCGACACGGCCCCGATAGCCGATATCGTGGCAGGCCGTGCATCCGGTCGCGGCGAATGGTTGCCAGCCGTCGAGCTGATCGTAGGCGAAACCGGCTGCTCGCAGCGCCGCCACCGATTGCTGCGCGGGTGCGCGGCACGCCAGGCAGAGCCGCCGCACAAGCCGTTGTGCCGTCACCATCCTGAGCGCGGCGGCCAGGTTGTACGGCTCGACACCGATGTCGATCAGGCGCGCGACGGCAGCGGGCGCGTCATTCGTATGCAAGGTCGACAGGACGAGGTGGCCGGTCTGCGCGGCCTTCACGGCAACATCAGCGGTTTCGTCGTCGCGGATTTCGCCAACCATGATCACATCAGGGTCCTGACGGAGAAACGCGCGCAGCGCCACCGCGAATGTCAGGCCGGCCTTTTCGCGGACGCTGACCTGATTGATACCCGCCAGCTGAATTTCCGCCGGATCCTCCACTGAGCAAAGATTGCGCGCCTCGTCGTTGAGCATGTGAAGGAAGCAGTAAAGCGACAGCGTCTTGCCGCTTCCGGTAGGTCCGGTGACGAGCACAAGGCCGTGCGGCGCGCGAATCGCGGCATCGACGGCTTCGCGTTGCTGCAGATCGAGACCGAGCGAGTCGAGCGAAAGATCGGTGGGTAGCGCGTCGAGTCGGCGCAACACCAGCTTTTCACCGAATAGGGTAGGCAGGGAGTTGACGCGATAGTCTTCGACGCGGCCGGGTGACGTGGCAATGCGCAGCCGGCCATCCTGCGGCACGCGCCGCTCGGCGATATCCATGCGCGCCAGCACCTTCACGCGCGTGATGAACGCGTCGCGCAGATGCGCAGGGGGTTGAGGGATTTCATGCAGCACGCCGTCAATGCGCAAACGCATGCGCCAGCCATGCTCCGCCGGCTCGATGTGCAGGTCCGACGCATTGCGGCGGGTTGCCTCCTGCAGCGTGTCGGTCAGCAGGCGCACGGCAGGCGCGTTGTCGGAATCGGCGAGACTCGGGTTGAGGTTGGCACTGACACTGGCATCGGCCGCAAAGGCATTGTGCCTGGGTCTGGGCGGGCTTTCGCTATCGAAGACGACGGGCCGCAAAGACGCCGCGTGTTGAAATGGATCTTGCATGAGAGACCGGTGATGAGCCGCCTGTAGAACATGACGACTCGATCATCCGGTAAGCCCGCTGGCACCACCATTCAGCCAATCGGCTAATGGCGCACGCTGCGCCCATGTGTAATGCTGCGCCGTGCAGGGCTTAGCTGCGCGCGGCCTTGACGGCTTTTGCGCCCGCGCGAGCGGGTGGTCTGAACAGTTTGACGGTGCGAATCGCCTGGTCGTCGCTGCGCATCACTTCGAGTTTCATCTCACCGATCTGCACGCACACGTCGCCGTCGGGAATCTCTTCGAGTATTTCGAGAATCAGCCCGTTGAGCGTCTTCGGTCCGTCGGTCGGCAGCGTGAGATGCAGCCAGCGGTTCAGTTCGCGCAACGGCATGCTGCCCGCAACGATACATTCGCCGCTCTCGTTCCAGCCGCCGCGCGAATTGGCGCTACGCGGAATCGACGTAGTGAATTCACCGATCAGCTCTTCGATGATGTCTTCCGGCGTGACCAGCCCTTGCAACTCGCCGTATTCGTTCACAACCAGCGCCGTGCGGTGACGGCTTTCCTGGAAGTACTGTAGTTGCTGGAATACCGGCGTGCCGCTCGGCACGAAATACGGCTCGGCCAGCAACTCGCGCAGCGTCTCGCGCTCCAGTTCCTGGTTGTGCAGGGCAGCCAGCGTTTTGCGCACGTGCAGCACGCCGAGCACCCGGTCGATGTCGCCTTGATAGACGATCAGCTTGTTGTGATAGCAGGTTTCCAGCTGATGCAGGATCTGTTCGAACGGCGCGTCGAAGTCGAGCGCTTCGATGCGGCGGCGCGGGATCATTACGTCGTCGACGGAGATGTTCTCGAGGTCGAACAGGTTCAACAGAATGCTGCGGTGCTTGGTCGGCATGAAGCTGCCTGATTCGAGCACGATGGTGCGCAACTCTTCGGTTGAGAGCCGCTGATCGTGCGCGCCTTTGGTATTGATATGCAGCACGCGCAAGATCGCGTTCGCGAACAGATTGACGAACCAGACGAGCGGCTTGCCGATCCGCATCATCGGTGCGATCAGCAGGCTGGCCGGTAGGGCGATCTTCTCAGGGAACGTCGCGCCGACGATTTTCGGCGTGATTTCCGCGAATACGATGATCAGGAACGCGACGATGCCGGTCGCGATCGACAGCACGACGTTATTGCGGCCGAACGTATGCAGTGCGATCGAGGTGGTGAGCACCGGAATGATCGTGTTGAAGAGATTGTTGCCGATCAGTACCACGCTCAGCAGCTGGTCGGTGTGCGCCAGAAGACCCTGAGTGGTCTTTGCGCCGAGCGCATTCTGGTTGGCAAGGTGTTTCAGACGATGACGGTTGATCGCCATCATCGCCGTTTCGGAAATCGAAAAGAAGCTGGAGCAGATAAGCAGCAGAAAGACGGCGCAGATCTGCGCCCATAAGGGAAGTTGTTCCACGCGTAGCGAAGGATAGAGGACGGGATGGAGAGAATATAGCAGAGGGGGCTGGACGAACCGCCCGCTTGGGTGGCCCGAAACGCGGCGGCGGTGCGCCTACCGCTCCCTCAGCGTGCGCACGAACACGCCTAGGGCGCGCATGAAGTCGGGCGTGAAGGTCGCTTCGGCGAGCCCGTCGGGGCGCACGCCTGCACCCTCCAGAAATGCCTCGCTTAGCGCGAGCAGCATGGGCGCCGAACCGTCGCGGCTGTCCCGTCGCGGTGCCTGCGCTAAGTCCGTCAAACCCTCAGGCACGCTCGCCGGGGTGAGTTTGACTGGCTCACCGTGGCGAAACGCGGCTTTTACTTGCGAATGTTCGCCGTATTGCGGAACCGCCATCGGCGCTACCCGAGCGGTACGTTCGATCGCTTGAGCAGGGTCGTCGAACGCCGGGACAGAGGGCGTTGCTGCGATTGCGATCTTGGCTGGCGTGCTGTTCGTTTGGTCGGGCGAATGCGCCTTTGCGATCTTTACGCGCAGAGGCGAACCTTGTCCCGGTGCATCGTCCCGCATGGCGAAACCGCGTAGTCCGTCCATGAGAGGGGCTTCAAAACCGCTGGCTGGCGAGCTGCCGGCAACGTCGGCGAATAAGTCCGATGAATTCGTATCGTTCGCGTGACTCCATCCACTCCGCGGAGAACCAAACAGCGCAAGCGGGTCGACTGGCATATCCAGTAGCCCGTCCAGGCCGGCGGAAGGCGGCTCGTCGTCCGTCAGGCCGTTCAGGCGGCCGAATCCTAAAGGATCCAGGGGCGGCGTTCCTCGCATGCCCGGCTTGTCCGCACTGTCTGCTCGTGACGGGTTCAAGTCCTGAGAAGCGGCGCTCGAGGGCCTTTGCAGCTGGAGGTCCCATGTCGGCGGCAACGTCTCGGCTGCCTGCAAGACATAACCGCCGATATTGACGATATCGCCTGACCGCACGCGGGTTTCCTGACCCGCGGCGACGAGCTTGCCATTTACCGTCAGCGTTGCGTGCCCGCTGGTGTTGAGCAGGTGCCACGCGTCCTCGTGCGCCCGCACGGCCGCGTGGCGGTCCGCGACGGCATGGTCGTCCGGAAGTCTGAGTACGTTGCCGGCTGCGCGGCCGATGTTGCCGCCCTGTGCATCGAAGCTTGCGCACGCGCCGTTCGCAAACGCTTTGCCGTGGCTGGCGAGAATAGTGAGCTTAAGAGTTGGCTGGAGCATCTTCGTGTTTCCTGCAGCGAGCGATTCTCACGGACATGAGAAGGCTTTCATTTGAGGTAGCTGGAACGGGTTGTAACTACTGCTTGCGGTCACGCGAAGCGCCAGTTTCCGGCCGCCGAAATCGAAGGTGGCAGTGAAGCTTTCGGGCGCGGCGCCCGGTGCGATGCGCGCCTTGTCGAAGAGTCGATAGAGCGCCCACGGCCCCTGAGTCTGCACGCCGTCGGAACCGTTTTGCGTGCTGATTTGCAGGCTGACAAGGCCTACGCCGCGCCCCCCCGGCCATTTGACCGCCATCGGCAGCGGTGGTCCGTGCGCATAGCGCATCGTCTGCCCGTCGACATCCAGCGTGTATTGTGTGATGCCCGGGTCGAGTTCCAACGGCGTCAGTTCGATCTGCAGCGACGGTGTCGCCGCGCCTGCGGCGAAAAAAACGTTGCGAATCGTCTCCGCGTTCTGGAAAGCGCCGATCAGACGGCTGTCCGCAATGGCTCTGCCGCTGGTGTCGCGCCGGAAGGTCCAGCGGCCGTCGCGCACGTCGATCTGCGACGCCAGATTCTTCTGGAAGAAACTGTCCATTAGCCCACCCGATGCGAACAACCGCGTGAAATCGTTCAGAGCGACGTCGCGGCTCGAGTCACGCGCAAACGGATAGCGCCCGGCGATGGCCTGACGGCACGCCGGGCCGAGGCTGCCTTGTGCATCCAACGCTACATTGCGCCGTGCTCCACCGCTCACCTGCGCCGCGCTCGCCTGTGACAGATCACTAAAAATCTTTCTTAGCGGTATGGGTAGACGCCCTGCGTCAGCCTGCAACTTATTGAAGACGTCGGTTTGTGGTGGCGGACTGCCGCTCGCCAGGGCAGCGTCGGCGGCTGTGAGATAGCTATACAGCTCGTCGAGCACACGCAGATTGCTTTCCAGCGGCGTGCCACCCGCCGGATTGCTGCCGCCTGCCATCAGACGCCGCAAGTTTTCGAAGTGACTGTCGACGATGCCTTCCGGTTTGTCGTCGGCAGGAGGCGACGACGACGCCGGCGAAGCACGGCCAAACATTGCGCTCAGCGATTCCCTCGCTTCACCGATGCGTTTTTGTAATGCTCCCGGAGCGGGCAGCTCGCTGTCGCCGCGCGTCCGAAGCAAAGTTGTTTCATCGGCGGCGGCTTGCAGGAATTGCTTGAGCGGCGAGTCGGGCGCCGACAAGGTGCGCGCGATCTGCATACTTTGCGCAAGCGACTGGCTATCCACGATGCTGAGGTCGTTCAGATAAGCGTCCCACACCTGGATGTAGTCGTTCAGGTAGGCGCGCCGGATTTCCAATGCGACGTGTGCGTTATCCATTGCCGGCGACGAACGCGTACCGAGAACCCATGGGTCTTCGCTTTGCAAGCGGGCAGTCGCCGAGGTAACGCGCGGCTCGAACACATCCCAGTAGCCGTGATAGGTGTAGAGGCCCGCAATGCCGTCGGTAAGCGGCTTGCCGCTTCTGCGTGTCAATACCAACGCCGTTTGCGGACCGCCGGCGCTGGCCACCGAGACGGGTGCGTTGCGCATGGTGCGCAGCAGTTCGCGGCGTAGCTGGTGGTACGCGCGTTGCGCGGGCGATTCGCGCGCGAGCCTTGCGCGTACCGCGTCGACAAGCGGTGCGTTGAACGCGTAAGGCGATACGACGACGCGCGACGCGAACAGGTTCGCGAGATGCGCTTCCAGACGCGTGCGCTCGTCTTGTGTCAAATCGGCGGGCAGCGCGCCGGCGGTGTCGAGGGTCAGCCACGCAGTGAGAAACCCGGCGTCGTAGTGGGATGCGTCGTAAAGCATCAGATAGGCCTTGAGCGCTTCATACGAATAGTCGGTGTCGTCGGGTGCTGCGTCGGCCAGCATGCGCTCGAGGCGTGCAGCGGCCTGCGGCAGCAGTTTTTCGTCGAGTGCGCGATGGTAGAGCGCGTTGCTTGCTTCGGTGATCCTGGCGCCTTGATAAAGGCCCATACCGTAACGCCAGCCAGTCGGTGCGTCGGGGTCGACCTGTTCGCTGCGCGGCAAGGCCCGCAGCGCGTCGAGCATCGGCGATAACGGTTGCAAGTCGCCGGTCGTGAGCGTAATGGGCCGCGCAGCCTGCTGATTGAACGCGAGCACGTGCGCGGAGACATCATCAAGGTAGGCGCGGTTGTGCGCATAACTGATTGCGCAGACGGCCAGCAGTCCGAGCAGCCCAACACTGACCACCGCAGCGATAACCGAGTGGACAATGAGACGCCGGCGTTGCGAGCCACGGCTTGGACCTGCAAATCCTGCATCGGCGAACACGGCATCGCGCAGCCATTGCTTCAGAAAGTAGCTCAGCTGTCCCGGCGGCTCGGCGGGCGCAGGTGGCGAATCGGCTATGCCCATCTGCAGCTTTGTCACCGGCTGCGCGCGATCGATACAAAGGCCGCCTTGCTGCGCGCTCGTGAAATAGACGCCACGCGACAGCAGATTGGTTTCAAGCGACGACGGTCGAAACAGCACCTCATAGAAATCGACCAGCGGTGTCTCGATGCTCGCGAACTGTTGCGGAAAGAGAAAGGCGCGCGCCCGGCTGTCGGCGTCGGGCTCGACGATCAGCACGTCGCGCAAGCCATCGGCCACGCGTTGCAACAGCGCTTGAAAAGCGTGACGGCAGGTCTCAGCCGGCGAACCGTCGCCGGATTCAAATGCGGCACCCCACGCCTGCGCACGGCCGTCGCGATTCAGACTGGAAAAGTAGGCGCGGAAACCGTCGAGACGATCCATCCGGGTGATGCATAGATAGACGGGTACGCGCATGCCGAGCGTGTGCTGCATCACTTGCAGAGGCTTTCGCAGGCGCGTTGCGTAGGCTGCGCGCCCGGCTTCGTCGAGTGTCAGCAACGCGTCTATGCCGACTGCAAGGATGACCCCGCTCAACGGCTGACGTGGACGATGCCGCCTGAGCAAGGTCAGCAACTCGCGCCATTCGGCGTCGCGGGTCTCTGTGGTATCGGCCGCGTCGAGATAGGCGCCGGGCGTATCGACGAGAATCGCATCGTTACTGAACCACCAGTCGCACTCGCGGGTCGGCTCCGCGCGCCGGCGGGCTGCGCGCGCGGCCTGCTCGGCGATCGACAGTTCGAGGCCGCCATTGAGCAGTGCGGCCGTTTTACCCGCTCCGGCGCTGCCCACGACCAGGTACCACGGCAGCCGGTACAGGTGCCTCCCGGTCAGTCTGTCGAACCATTCGACTGGCCGGCCGTCGGGGACGGCGGCGTGCCGCAGCACGTAGCGCGCATGATTGAAGCGCGCGCGCAGGTCGTCGAGGCGCTGGCGTTGCGCGTCGTCGGCGGGGTCGGTCTGCGGCGCCGAAGGTGCGCGACGCAACGGGGCAGGCAGTCCTGACTGGCGCATGCGCCGGACCAGCCGCCAGGCCCAGGCGAGCAGGACTAGGGCGATCAGCGCGTAACGGGATCTTTCTGTCTCCAAAGGACGTGTATCGCCGATCGCCAGCATCGAACCCACGACCCAGATCAGCGCGATGAGGAGCGCGATCCACACCAGACTTGCCCAATCGAGCTGGCGCAGCAGCCCTGCGAGCCATCCGGAAATACGTTTCAAGAGATTCATCGGTCCGCCGTCGGGGCAAGGTCCTGGCGCGCGGGCAAGGTGGGATATACCGCGATCTCGACCCGCCGGTTGCGAGCACGGCCGGCCATCGTCATGTTGCTGTCGATCGGTTGCTGGTCGCCACGTCCGGCGACTTTTACGGCGCGGCGTGTGTCGAGACCGGCCGACGTCAGCCATTGCCGCACGGCTTCGGCGCGCGCTAGTGACAACGCGAGATTCGATTGGAAGCGGCGATCGCGGATCGGCTGGTTGTCCGTGTGTCCAGTGATCAGAATGTCCCCCGGAACGCGATCGAGGGTGGTGGCAATATGACTGAGCACCGGCAACGCGGCCTCGTTCACGACAGCCGATCCGGAGTCGAACAGTCCGTCGCCACGCAGGGCGATGACGCTGCGATCGCCTTCGTCGCGCACCGCAAGGGCGCCGCTCCGCACGTCGGCTTCGAGCAACGCTGTCAGTGACGGGCCGCGGCTGAGCGCACGCTCCGACGTCACCTCGGGCAGGCGTATCGCATTGACCGCCGCATACGTGCGATCGCCGTATGCATTGGTTGCGAGCAGGAATGCGATGAAGCTCGCGCAGCCGAGTAAGGCGGCGCCTGCCAGCCACATCCATAGCGGCATCCCGCGGCGTAGTGCTCGCGACGGCGTGCGGTCGGTGGCGCGCCAATGTGGCGATAGCGGCTGCGCGTATCCACCTGTCGTCTCGTGCAGCAACTTGTGCAGCCGCCGCATCAGCGTTTCGAGTTGCGCGGCGCCGTTCTGAATCACGCGATAGCGTCCTTGAAATCCCAGCGCGAGACAGAAAAATTGCAGTTCGATGAGGTCACGGTGCTCACGCGGCTGCGTCGATAGACGAGCGAGCAGGTGGAAGAACTTTTCACCGCCCCACGTTTCGTTATGGAACGCGACGAGCAGACTGTGCGCGGACCATGCGCCGCTGCCGCCCCAAGGCGCGAGCGCGGCGGCTTCGTCGAGCGCGGTGCACAGGCAATAGCGCGCACCGACGATCGTTTCGATCGATACAGCCGCCTGCTGGGCACGCGTCTGAAAGCGACTGATTTCCGCGACCAGAAATGCCCGCAGCCGCTCCGGCGTCACCTTCGGGTTGAGGCGGATCTGCGCAAGCGCGTCGAGCAGCGGTTGCGCGGCGACGACCAGCGGGTTGGATGCATAAAACGAGGAGGGCGCAACAGATGGCGCGAACGGTGGCTCAAGCCGGGACCCGGGCGCTGACGCGGAAGCCGGCGATGACTGCGGTGTGCCTGTGTATTGCGCTGACGCGGCTGCAACGGATGACATGTTTATTCGCCTTTCTTTTGCATACATGAGATCAGGTGCGAATTGCCCAGCATTCCATCGTCAATCCCGGCAGGTCGCCGGCCACGTGCAAAGCGAGGCCGCCGGACTGTTCGAGCTGTTTCCAGAGTTCGCCCCCGCCGTCGAGTTCGAAATAGTGATAGCCCGCGTTGTAGGGGATCTGCCGCGGCGCGACCGGCAAGCTGCGCATGGCGATGCCGGGTAACTGCAGGTGCACCAGTTCCGCGAGCCGCTCGACCGGGCCGATCTTCACTTGAGCCGGATAGCGTGTACGCACGGTCTCGGCGGGCAGATCCGCATGCACCGCAAGCACGAAACCGGCATGGTGCAGAAGCTCGACACTAGGAATCTGTGCGACCCAGACGCGGTGCGCGCGCTCCTGCAATTCGAGTGCAATGGCGTTCTGTTCGAGAACGGTCGACAGCGCGCGACGCAACTCGGCCATCAGGGGCCCGAAACTTCCTTGCAAATCGTCGTGTTGATAGCTGGGATATAGCGCCGGCCGCCGCTCGTCGGTGGTGTAGGTGGACAGCTCGAACGCAAGGCGCAGCCATTGCAGAAAGAGGTGCTCCGGATGCAGGTGGGGCGTATGCAGCGCGTGCCATGTCTCGGCCTGCGCACGGTTGATCAGCGCGAGCAGCAGAAACTCCGCGAGCTCGGCCACACCGCCGCGGCCAGGCCGGGACTGACGCTGCGCGAGCGCTTCGCCCCGCTGTTCGAGCAGCCCGTGCAGTTCGCGCAGGTATTGGCCAAGCACCGGGTGCTGGTCCGCGCTCAGCATCGGTGGAATGTAGTGCTTGTCGAGCACCAGTTGACGATCGTTGCGCCGCTCCAGTACGCGCAGCAAACCGATGGCATGCCATTGGCTGTCGAGCTCGGAGGCGAGTATGAGACGCATGCGCGGCCGGGCCAGTTGCACGGCGGCAGGCCCCAGCGCAACCGCGTTGCTATCGGCGATGTCGCGCGAATACACGGCGTAACGCGCGAGCGATCCGGCATGCTCTTCGAAGATCGTGTCGTCGGCACCGGCTCGCCTGCGTGGAAGTGCGAGCAGCACCGTGACGTCTTTTGCGTCGGGTGGGACGTCGAGCGGCGCCGGCAAGTCGTCGGGCTCGATCAGCAGAAACGGTGTGCCGTCGGGCAGCACCCCTTGCGCGTTCGAGAGCGCCACTTTGCCGAGCGCCAGTGCATCGTGATCGATCTCGACGCTATGGAAACCCCAGAACGCGCCTTGAGATGCCAGGCAGCGCTGCTGTACATAGGCTTCGACGTAACGTTCGAGCTGCTGGAAATGCTGGGGCCGCAGAAACATGCCTTCCGACCAGACAACTTTGCTGCGGGCCGCGCCGCCGTTTTTGAGTGGCGAGTGTTCGTACTTCATCGGTGTGCCCAGTCCATGGTTCTAACGATCAGGCCGTTGCTGAGTTTCACTTGCACGACAAGCCGCTCGTGAGTGAACGGCCAGAATGAAAACGTGCTGCCCGCGCCGTCGGCGGGGAGTGCGTAGGTTGCTTTCCAGGTGTGCCGGTCGAGTTCGCGATAGCCTGCGACGACACCGAGCGCCCGCACGCCGGGGTCGGCGATTCGCTGGATCAGCTTGCGCTCTCCCGGCAGCAGGATGATTTGCTCGAACGAGACGAGGTCGTCGGCCAACACCGCCTTGGCGCGATCCTGCAAGGACGGGAAGTCGCTCGCTTCGAATGCGGCGGTCGATTTCAGCGTGTAAAGGCCGACCAGAATCGGCGCAGGCCGGCCCTGGCCGTCAGGATTTACGTTGAATGCCGCTTCGAAATACAGGTCGCAGGCACGCGCTTCAGGCTTGGGCTGCGTTGCGCATGCGCCGGCTAGAAGGGCGACGCTTAAGGCGAGAAAAAGGCGCAAGCGCTTCATCGAGGTGCGATCCTGTGAGGCG
The DNA here is from genome assembly GCF_905220705.1 of Paraburkholderia domus. Lineage (GTDB taxonomy): Bacteria > Pseudomonadota > Gammaproteobacteria > Burkholderiales > Burkholderiaceae > Paraburkholderia > Paraburkholderia domus. Next base: position 263,286 of record NZ_CAJNAT010000007.1, on the reverse strand, counting down.
CTTAGCCGGCCAGATTCAGAATGTGCGTCTGGCTCGGCGATGTGCCGGTGCCGATCGCGTTGGTCGCGTTCTGCTGGGTGGGGTCGGTCATGCGAGTGGTCGGCATGCCGTGCAGCAACACCGTGTTGGCGCCGTTGATGTTGCGCGAACTCGCGCATACGGTGCCCGAGATGACGCCGCCCATCGAGCCCGGTGCATCGCCGCTCGTGACGGGGATGATGGTGGCGAGGTTGTGAGCTGGAGCGGCGGCGATCAGGATATTGCTGACATTGGGAATTGCCTGGGGACGCTGCGCGTTGTTGTCGTAAGCGATCGGGACGCCGACAGGCGGCGTCAGGTTCACGCATACGGCGTCGTTGGCGCCGCCTGCGCTCGAGTTGACCATCACCATTGTTTTCTCCTATCCCAGGTGAATCTGTTCGGCATCCAGCTTCGACAGGTGCTCGGCGCTCAGCAGGGTGTTCTTGCCGTGCAGGCGCACGCTTTCGGACGCTGCGTAGTCGATATGTGCGGCGCGCAGATGGTCGATGGTTTCAATCGAGCGGAAACTGGTCTTGCTGATTTGCACGACGCGCTCGACCACTGCTTCGATGGTTTTGCCGAGCAGACGCACGAGGCCGACGCGCCCTTCGAGTTCATCGCAGACGAACGTACTTTTTGCGGACGAGAGTTCTGCGTCGTGCGTCGTGACGGCAAAGCGCTCACTGTTCAATGCAATGTTGCGCGCCGCACTGAGGTGCACGTCGCCGGCTGCGTCGATGCGCAGGTCGCCTTCGATGTGGATGCGCGTCTCGCTGCCCGTCACACGTTCAAGTACTGCGAGCACGTAGCCGTGCCGCGGACCATTGCTGCAGACCACCACGCGATCGCGGATGACCGGCGCAATCAGGCAACTGAACGCTCGCTTGCATGTCTGCAGTGCGCCATCGTCGCCGGTCACCAGCAATACGTCGTCATGCAGGACGGCGATTACCGTGCCAATACTGTTGTCGGTGCGTTCGGAACCGGTGTCCGGCGCAGGCACGCGCCGTTGCGCTGCGGTTGTTGTCATGACTGCTCCTTGGGGAATGTGCGTCGGCGAGCGTCCCGGTGTTTCGACCATTCCTGCGCGGCGGCCAAGGCGGGTTCATGGTCGATTACGCCTGGCCGGCCGGGATGGTTCGCTGGTTCGGCGGCCTTGGCGCCGTGAAAGGCAGTGCGTGCGAATGCCGCTTCGTGAAAATCCGCACCGGCTAGTTCGGCGTATGAAAAGTCAGCCGCACTCAGGCGCGCTCGAACGAAGCGCGCGCCTGCGGCATCGGCACGTTGAAATACAGCGCCGCATAAATCGGCGTCTGAGAAGTCGGTGTGTCGCACACGTGCATCGACCCAGATGCTGTTGTCCAATCGCGCGTGGCCACACCGTGCATGACTGACGTCCGCGTCGAAGAAAATGGCGGATGACGCTTGCGCATGCTCAAGCACCACGTGTTCGAGCCTCGCGCCCTGAAAATTGCAGTTGGCCAGACTGGCCGACGTGAGATCGGCCCCGCTCAGGTCGACGGCGACGAACTGGCAGCGGACGAACGTCTGGCCGCTCAGATGCTGCCCGCCGAGGTTCGATTCCGTGAACACGACACGATCGAATCCCGTGCGTGCAAAGGCGACGTCTCGCAGATCGAGCCGGTAGAAGAAGCACCGTTGTAGACGGGTTTGGGAGAAATCAGCCCCACGCAACGGCGTCTCGTCAAAGAAGCCTCGATCAATTTGCGCGCCGTCGAACCGGCACGCCTGAAGGTCGGTATGCAGACACACGAAGCCTCTGGCGCGCATGTCACTGAAGCGAGTCCCGCTGGCGCACGTTCCATTCAGACGACATTCGTCGAGCAGACTGCCGGACAGATCCGAGCGGATCAGCGCACCGTTGATGAACACGCTTTTCGACAGATCCGCGCCGTGCAGGTCGACGTTGGTGAACACGCACTCGTTGAAGATGCTCTCGGCGAAGCGGGCTTGCGAAAGCCGTGTGCCGTCGAATACAACGTTCTCGAAGATGCCGCCCGACAGGTCGCACTGCTCCAGAGCCAGTGCGCCGATCGACCGGTTGCTTATCGTCTCGCCGTTGCGTACCGCCCGCTGCAATTGTTCGCGCTCGGACATCATGGGGTCGCCTTGCGCAACGGATGAAATATGGTCTGTTCGAGATAGGCACGATCGAGTCGTGTGGACTTGCTGATCCCGGCTTCGGCGAGATTGGCGCGGAACAGGTTTGCTTCGTCGAAATTGGCGCCGTGCAGCACCGCGCGGCGCATTTGCGCACCAATCAGGTCGGCGCCCGTGAGGCTGGCGCCCGTCAGGTCGGCGCGCACCATATAGCCGCCGTCGAACTTCGCATCGCGCAGGTCTGCATGCTGCAGATCGGCATCCGAGAAGTCGCATTGGGAGATCGTTGCAGCGCTGAAAGACGCGTTCCGGGCCTGTGTTTGCCGCAAGTTAACTTCGATCAGCAACGCCTGAGAGAAGTCCGCGCGTTCCAGCACGGTGTTTTTCGCGAAACACGCCTTGCGAAGGTGCGCGTGGTCGAAACGAATCTGATCTGCGACGGTCTCGACGAAACCAAAGCCTTCGATGTCTGCGGATGTGAAAGCGGCGCGCTCGAGCCGGCATTGGATGAACGCGAGCTTGCGAAGCTTCGCCGCCCGCAGGATCACGTCGACGAATGACTGGTCGATGAAGACTAGTTCGCTCAGCCTGGCTTCGCTGAAGTCAACGGTGTCGAAGCGGCAGCCGCTGAACTGAACTTGTTTCGCCGATGCACGCCTCGCGTTGCAGTGCCGCCAGACTGCGCGTTCGAACAGGCAGCGGTCGAGGACGGCTTCGCTGAAGTCGGTCCTTTCACAATCGGTGAGCGCCAGGTTGGCGCCTGTCAGATCGGCCTTGGCGAACACGGTCCCGGTGAGGGCGGCGCGCGCAATAACCGCGTCGCGCAAGTTAGCGCCAGTCAGGTCGGTGCCGCTCAGGTCGGCGCTTTCGAGCAGCGCACCGGCTAGGTCAGCGCCGCGCAGATTCATTCTGCTCAGATCGGCGCCGGTGAGATCGAGGCCGGCAAGCGATTCGCCGCGGCCACGGCAGGCGGCGACGCGTTCGCGCAGCACGGTGGACGCCGCACTGTCGAGTCGCGGTGCGGCTTCCTGATAGTGGGCTGCCTGCAGGTAGGCCGCGCGCAGTTTGCGCTCTGCCTCCCGTTCCAGCTCTTGCATGCCAGACGGCGCATCGTGCGGGGCGCGATGGCTCGCGAAAGAACGGGGCGGCCCGCGTCTTGCAGACGCGTTGCGGTCCGCCTCGAATCCGGGGTGCTCGGCCTCGATTCGCTGACGCGTCTGTTCGAGCGCAGCCAACTGGGCCTCGGCGAGTTGTTCGTTGCGCTCGACGAACTCGGCCAGTTCGTCGAGACGTGGTGTCCGTGCGGCGGCCGGTTCCATTGAAGGGATGACGACGCCGCTCGCGGCAGCGCGTTTGGTCTGCTCAAGGGCGCGCTGCCGCAGATTGCGTTGCAATGCGCCGATCGATGGTTCGGCGTGTGTGCCGTCCGTGGCAACTAGCAGTGCTTGTGGCGCGAGGTCATGGTCGCGCAGGGCGTGCAATGCGCCGCGTTTGCTGTCCATGCGAAGATCGAACACGCGCCGATAGTGCGTCTCGCTGCGCGCGTCGTGGTCGTATTCGGCGGCGAGCAGCAGATTCGCGACGTCTTGCGCGTCGAATTCTTCGATTCGGGCCGTGCCGTGAAAAATCATGATGGCCCGTTCCCGGTGCGGAATGAACCACACAGTCGTTAGCCGCATGACGATTTCGGACAATTCAGACTCGTGTGTGCGCTGCAGGAAGCAGCGCGCGCGCAGTGGCGGCAAGGTGCCGGCCAACCTCGGGCGATCCGGGTGCAGATGGATCAATTCATACGCAGCGCCTGGCGGCAGCGAAGCGAAGTGGGGGAATTGCTGATCCGGAGGCGCAACGTTGAAATAGCTCGGATCCATCGTGCGCGGAAAACCGGGGCAGTCCTCTTCGAGCCACTGCGGGTCCATCTCGCCGTATAGCGCGCGGCGCTGCGGCCAGTCAGCGGCGATCGGCGTAAAAGCCGCCGGCGTGGCGCGGCGCTCGCGCGTGCTGATCGGCGTGTCCGGGTGCTCGATCTGAGCAGGCGGCGAGGCTCCCTCCGGCGACCTTGGGGGAAAACCGATTCCGCGTGGATTGTCGGCGCAGCCCGGGCCGCCATAGGCGAGTGGCCAGTCGACAGGCAAGCATTCGAAAGGCGCGGCTTGCGACGGTACATCGCCGTTCCACTCACGCGCGCCCCACACCCGCAATTGCTTGCTTAGACCTGCAAAGCGAACGTCGACACGGCACGTATTGGCCGCGTCGCAATACTTGCCGTAGGCGCGTCCCGCTACGAGAAACTCGGCATGCTGCTTGGGCAATGCGGCGTCGAGCGCATAGCCGTACAGTTCTTCGCCAACGGTATTCCACAACTCCGACTCGCTTACGAGGCGAGGCGCATCGCCGAGCGTCACCATCACCGGTATCGCGATACCAAGATGTTCGCTGCCGGCCGAACGGTACGCGCGGGTCAGGATGCCGACGGGAGTGGGTTTGATGATTTTCATCGGATATCAGAAGGTCACCGAAAATCCGACGGTGGTGAATGACACGCCGACCGCGCTAACGCTCGATCCCGTGCTGCTGACCGACGATCCGGTCGTGGACACCGCGCTGCCGGTGGCACCGACCATCGACCCCGTCGCATTCACGTTCGATCCGGTCGCACTGACGCTCGAGCCGATAGCTGCGATGCTCGACCCGGTCACCGCGACGACCGAGCCGGTCAGCGCGATCTGATCCGTGGTGATGAGCGTTTGGGTACCTATCACGATCGAAGTGGAACTACCGCTGACCGTGACGGCCGAGTTGCCGCCGACGGTGCTTGTGGAGTTGGCGCCCACGCTGGTTGTCGAGTTGCTGGCGACGCTCAGGCTGTGGTCGCAGCCCACGCTTTGCGTCAGGTTACTGGTGACCTCAAGCGCGTGGTTGTTGCCCACGGTGTGGATCGAATCGTTCGCGACCTTCAGGTTGTAGTTGCGACCGACGGCATGCGTCTCGTCGTTCACAACCTCCGCCTGGTAGTTGTTGCCGACCTTGCGGGTCTCGTTGCTGGCGATCGACGCGGCGAGGTCGTTGCCGACCGATACGGTGTAGTCACGGCCGACGCCGCGCGTGGCATCGTTGTTCACGGTGACGGCTTCGTTACCGCCGACCTGACGCGTCGCGTTGTTCTCGACCGAGACGTCGTAGTTGCGTTCAGCGTGAAGTGCAATTTGCTCCGCGCCCTGTTTGTCTTCGAAGCGCAGCATGTTCGCGTTGGCGCTGCTGCCGCCTGGTGTACGCGTGACGAAGCCGCTTTGCGTGGCCGCCTCGGGTAGCGCGAAAGGCGGCATCTGATCGGCGTTGTAAATGCGCCCGGTGATGACCGGACGGTCGAGTGCGCCGTTGAGAAAATCGACCACCACTTCCTGGCCGATTCGCGGAATATGAATGCTGCCGAAGCCGGCGCCGGCCCACGCGTCGGACACGCGAATCCAGCACGAGCTGTTTTCGTCGCCCGTGCCGTAGCGGTCCCAGCGGAAGTGCACTTTCACGCGGCCGTATTGGTCGGTCCAGATATCCTGGCCTGCAGGGCCTACCACCACGGCGGTCTGTGGACCGGTGGCCTTGGGCACCGGCGTGGTGCTCGGCGCTCGAAACGGCAGCGACGAGGGCTGAGCGACGAGATCGAATTCGTATTGCGCGTGGCCGCTGCCGCTTGCATAGCCGCCTTCCTGCAGGCGGTAGCTCACGCCTACAAGCAGATATTCACGGTTTTCGGCTTGCCGCGGGCAGTTTTGCAGCGTGAAGCGATAACCCGGCGCGGCTTCACGCAAGCGGGTGTGAGCCTGCACGCGTGCGTTTTGTGCCTGCTCCTCTTCGAGACGCATGCGCGCGTAATGCTCGCCCTGCTCCGGTTCGATGTAGCCGTTTTGCCACGAATACCTGGCGTAGCCGCCATGCTCGGCACTCGAAGATTGGGCTCGCATCTGCGAGAGATCGGCTCGCGGCTTGCGAAAGTCGTAATCGTCGACGGCGTAGGCGCCCGCGCTCATCTGGGTGGCGGGGCGCCACAGGTCGATGCCTTCTTCGCGCGGTAGCGCGAGGCGGTCGGGAGACTGATACGGCAGTGTTGCGTGCTCCGGCAACGGGTCGTGCGCGCTGGTGTCGTCGGCAAGCACCAGCACCTGTTGGCCGGCTTCGTGGCGGAAGTAGTAATAGATGCCTTCCTGCTCCATCAGCCGGCTAACGAAGTTGAAGTCGCTTTCCTGGTACTGTACGCAATAGTCCCAGCGGCGATAGCTTGCGAGCAGGCGTTCTTCGACGGTAAAGCCATATTTGTCGACGACCTCGCGCAGAATCTCGACCGCTGTGCGGTTCTGGAAAATGCGGCAGTCGGTGGTTTTCGTCAGATACCACAACCACGGCCGCAGCGTGACGGCATAGATGTAGGTGCGCGGCGTATTGGTCTCGCGCCCGGCGAATTCGCAACGCACGATCTGGCCGCCGAGGTAGCGCGTACGGCCGTTGAGTGTGGTGATGTGGAGCGTCAGTGGCTTGCCGAGCAGCGCGTTCATATCGAGCGAAGCGGACGGGCTCACCAGTTCCACGTTGAATTCATACAGCGCCGACAGCGTCTCCTCGCCGCGTAGCGAACGGAATCGAAGCGTCTGCGGATCGAGCGGTGTGTGCGCGGTGATGATGTGGTTCATGGCGGCTTCTTCAAAGATCGGGCTGAGCGTTCGCCACACGGGCGGCTCGGGCTTCGGGTTGATAGACGAGATCGCCGGCCGCCAGCGTGCTGGTCCGCGTGCCGAGCCAAGTGGCGAGACCGAGAGGACGGCTGGCGGCGAGTACGGTGCCGGCGACCTGATTCGCGGCCATGAGCAGGCGCACGTCCCACGACCACTCCACACCGGCGTAGTGGCGTACCCAATCCGTCAACTGCTGCGCGCAGCGGGTGCCGGGCAACAAAGCTGCGTACTCCTCGCGTGACAAGGGTCCGAGTCGGATCTCGAACTTCGTCTGTGCGTCGCGAACCGCCGTACCGAGCATGGCGTTTGCACCGAGTCGGCGGGTGTTCGCGCGAGTGCGCAGCGTGGTGCGTTCAGACTCTTCGACCGGCAGCCACTGCGGAATCCATTCGACGATCTCGACCGGTACGCCAAGGCAGGTGCGCAGAATGTTCCGCAGCCCTTCAGGGTTGCGCGTTTGCCGCACCAGATGACCCGCCATGAAATATCTGGCGTGGTCGGACAGCGTGTCGGGCCGGCGGGCCGACGGCCGTGCCAGATGGATGAGGCTCGCCAGATAGCGATCGAAACGCCCGCCGTCGCCACGGTCGAGGCTGACCGTAGGTTGCGCATCGGCCCAGGCGCGGTAGAACAGCAGGATCAGCCGGTGATGAAACAGATTGGCGAAAGCGGTCAGCGCGTGGTCGTCGTGATGTCGGGCGCGCTCGCGCACAAATTCGGTCAGGTGCAGGGGCAGCGGGCCGTTCGGTCCGAATAGCCCGAAGCTGTGAATCAGGACGCGCGGCTTCGTGTTTTCTGCTGGGCCAGTTGCGGCGGCGAGCGTGGCCGGCGCGAACGCAAGCGAGGGCAACTGGCCGATCCGCAACGGTTCGTCGGCGGGATGCGATGCGCGTCCCAGCGGCGCCGGACCGGCGGCACGTGCATCCAGCCAGCGCAACAGGTTGTACAGGTCGTAGTTGTGTGGCGCTTCGGCGACGCGTTGCCAGAAGTGCTCGATCAATTGACTTCCGTGCGGCGCCGGCAATGAATGGGCGATTGCGCTGCTCATGCTGTTGGGCGGCGTCCGACGCGGGGTGGCCATCGCTTCACTTCTCCTCGTTGCAGCGTTGCTACCGCGAGTTCGCTGAAGCTGTTCAATGACACGTGACGCGCAAAAAATTGCTCGAGCACCGCGCCGAACAGATACGTGCTCGCGCCCACGAAAGAGGCTTCGTCGAACAGCACGGTCACACCCACGCCACGGCCGAACATCGGCGGACCCGCCTGAGGCAATTGACGGCAGACCGGTTCAACTCGAACGCTGCGCAAACCGCCGATTTCCGGCAGAACACCCGCCTCGGCTGAGCCGGCATACAGTTCGAGCAATTCGCGCAAAGCCTGCGCGCCCTGCACGCCGTCCAGATCGGTCAGCGTGAGGTAGTCGAGTCCGAGATGCTTGACGAGCCGCCACGTAATTTCGTTTTCGGCGAGGGGCGGTTGTGGCGGTGTAGGTCTTCGAAGTGCCTGGATCGCGGTGACAGGGGCTGACGTGCGCAGACTGAAATCACTCGTACCGCCGGTTGGCATCAGCAGCGCGAGATCGCGGTTAGTACACAGGGCATCGACGGACACGTGCCGCAAGTCGTCCGAAAACGGCGCCTCATACTGGTCCACCAGCGATACGAACACCTCGCTGCCCGCATACGCCGACCTTGTACTGCTGCGCGGCGCGCGGTTTGCCGCGTCGCTGGCCGCGTGGACGCGCGGGGCGACCAGCCGCGCTTCGCGCCGCATCGAAAAGTAGCGGCCTTGATCGGCGATGTCGTTGGAGAGGCGGCCGTAGAAAGGGTGGAACTCACAGTTCCCGCCGTCACGCTGTCGATGCCCCGTAACTTTCTCGATGCCGTAGATTTCATAGTCCAGTGGCCGAGTGCGATCGACCACGACATGATGTTCATACCGCTGGCTTGTGACGGCGATGCGGTCGGTGTGCCTCGGGAACAGGTTGATGGCCGGCGTACAGAACAGCGAGAGACTGCGCAGATCGACCGAACGTTCGAGTTCGGGTGATGCTTCGTCGAGCAGGACGGTCAGCGAGAATGTGGTGCCGTCGACGTTTTGCAGTGCGCGTCGCAGCGAGCCGATGCTGAAAAACAGATAGCGTTGCGGGAAGGCGAAATACTCGTGCAGCAGCCGGTATCCCTGGAACGAGCGCGAACCATACGGCAGCAACGCTTGCGCCGCATCGAAACCTTCCTGGCGGATTGCTTGGCTATCAAGCGGTGTGCAAGTGCCTCCCGCAGCCGAGGACCCGCGGCAGACAACGCCAAGCCCATGTCCAAGCACCAGTTCCAGCAGCGGCAGTGCTTGATTGTCCGCACCGCTGAGAAAAAACGTCAACGAATCGAGCGGTAACTCGCTCAGATTGCCGACGCCGCTGGTTTCCAGTCCGATACGCAGCGCGCCACGCACGCGGCCAGCCACATCGCCACGCGGCAGCGGCAGATCGGCGGGAACGCCGCCGAGTTTGACATCGGTAATACGCAGCGGCCACAACGTGACGTCGTGCGCGGTGCGGAATTCACACGCGGTCTGCTCGCCAGGCGTCAGGTTGGCGCGCAGCGACGTACCTGACGGCAGCGTATAGCCAGATGCCAGACTACCTTCGCGCAGGTTCGGCTGCATGGCGACGATCGTCATGGACGGTAGCGGGGCGAGATAGTTCGGATACACCACGTCGAGCAGGCGCTGGGAGAAGCGCGGAAACTCGGCGTCCATCTTCAACTGGATGCGCGCGGTGAGAAAGCTGAAGCCTTCGAGCAGCCGCTCGACATACGGATCACTCACTTCGATACCGCGCATGCCCAGGCGTCCGGCGGCCTGGGGGAATTCGGCCGCGAATTCAGCGCCGAGTTCGCGCAGGTACGCAAGCTCCCGGTTGTAGTAGTCGAGCAGGCGAGCGTCCATTACGTGGCTTCCTGCGGACGCAGTGCAATGTGGCTGCTCTCAATGTCGACGTCCGAGCGAAACTGGAAGGATTGGGGTGCCGTGGCCGGACACAACCGGCCGGTGATTTCCAGCGACAGGACGGAATAGGATTGAGCGCGTACATGGCAACGCACCTCGACGCTTTCCGCGAGAATGCGCGGCTCGAACTGAACGATCGCCTCGCGAATCGAACTTTCCATCTCGTCCCAGTCGATCGTTGACGCTCGACCGCCTGCCCATGCGCGCACGCCGAAATTCAACACGGAATTGCGCACGTGCGGGTAAGCGGCGAGATCGTCGGTTGCTTCGAGGTTGTCGCAATTCAGCAGCCAGCTCAAGTCGCGCAGTACGGTGTCGCGCAGTTCAACACGCGAAGACGCAAATGCAGCGTTGCCTTCACCTGATGACTGCGGCCGCTGGCCGATCAGCCTATCAAGCAGGTTGGGCAGCGGCTCGACCTGCGCACGCGTGCGGCTTGTGGCGTGATCTCGCAGTGGGACGGAAGGAAGCATTGGGCTCACAAAAAGGCTCGGGTTGGTTCACGGGAGTGCGGGGGAGGCGCTTGCTGCCGTGCCCGCACGTCGTGCCGGTTGATGGTGCGGCTAGACCTCGCGGTTCTCCTTGATGTCCCAGGCGAGCACGCTTTCTCCACCTTTGGTGCCCTGGTCCGTTTGCTCCCAGTATTGCTTGCGCACTTTCGCGGCCTGGAACGAGTAGGTGATGCTGACAGCCTCGGACCCCTTCGCCGCACCTTGCTGTACGGTCGTCACCAACACCTCGGACAAGGTGATGCGCAGATACTCGATTTGTGAGCCGCCAGCTTTGCACACGGAAATCTCGACCTTCGGCAGATGCTTGCCGTTGGCGCAGTATTTGAGGATTGCGGGCGCGGCCTTGTCCATGAAGGTTTCGACCTGCAAATCGTTGAAGCTCACCTTGCCGATGCCGCCGCCGCTGCCGGTCGCCATGCTGCCGGGTTGCGTTGCGCCCCATGTATAGGACTGGATGTCGATCCATCCCTTATGGTTGGCGTCTTTGGACTCGCCCGTTACACTGTCCACCCGCATATACATATCAACTGACATTTCCACCTTCCTATTGATTGAAGCGACTGCAATGATCAAAACGAATGCGCTGCTGAATCACCGTGTTTGAGCGCGGGCAATTGTGAAACGAGGCGTAGTGATACGGTTAGCCCTTCTAATTGATAATGCGGTCGTAAAAAGAATTTCGCGCTGTAGTAGCCTGGGTTGTCGTCGATATCTTCGACCACGACGGACGCTGCTGCGAGTGGCTTTCTCGCCTTGGTGTCCTGCGATGAGTTGACCGGATCGCCGTCCACGTAATTCATGATCCAGTTGTTGAGCCATGTTTCCATCTCGCTGCGTTCCTTGAACGAGCCGACCTTGTCGCGCACGATGCATTTCAAATAGTGCGCAAAGCGGCAGCACGCGAACAGGTAGGGCAGTCGTGCCGCGAGCCTCGCATTGTTCGTGGCCGTGGCGTCGTGATACTCCGCGGGCCGTTGCAATGACTGGGCGCCGATAAACGCCGCAAGGTTGGAGTTCTTGTGGTGAATGAAAGGCATAAAGCCGTTGCGCGCGAGTTCCGCTTCGCGGCGGTCGCTGATGGCGATTTCCGTGGGGCACTTCATGTCGACGCCACCGTCGTCGGTTGGAAACGAGTGAGCGGGTAGGTCCTCGACGGCGCCACCGGATTCGACGCCGCGAATCGATGTACACCAGCCGTAGTGTTTGAACGAACGGTTGATGTTGGTCGCCATGGCATAGGCAGAATTGATCCATGCGTAGCGCTCATGGTTGGCGCCGTCGGTGTCTTCTTCGAAGTTGAAAGCATCGACCGGATTGGTGCGAACGCCGTAGGGCAGGCGAGCCAGAAAGCGCGGCATGGTGAGGCCGAGATAGCGGGAGTCTTCCATGTCTCGAAGATGGCGCCAGCCGACGTACTCGGAATTCAGAAAGATCTTGCTGAGATCGCGTGGGTTCGACAATTCCTGCCACGACTCCATTTGCATGACTGCGGGCGACGCGCCGGTGATAAATGGGCAATGAGCGGCTGCCGCGATCTTCGCCATTTCTCCGAGCGTCTCGATGTCCTGCGGACTGTGATCGAAGTAGTAATCGCCAATGAGGCAACCGAGTGGTTCCCCGCCGAATTGACCGTACTCTTCCTCGTAGACCTTCTTGAAGATCGGGCTTTGATCCCAGGCGACACCCTTGTAGCGCTTGAGCACCCGGCTCAACTCTGTCTTTGTCACTGGCAGGCAGCGAATTTTCAGGAGTTCGTCGGTCTCTGTGTTGTTGACCAGATAGTGCAGCCCGCGCCAGGAGGACTCGATCTGTTGGAAATCCTCGTGATGAATGATGGCGTTGATTTGCTCCGAGAGCTTACGGTCGATCTCGGCGATCACGGTCTGAATCGTCTGGTACGCGTCGTCGGACATGACCACCGCGTTTTCCAGTGCCTGCAACGCGAGCGTTTTCATCGCTCCGTCGATGGCTTGCTGCGCCTGTTCGGTGCGCGGATTGAACTCCTTGATTAGAGAAGCGGAAAAGCGCTCAGCCGAGAGCGTCGGCATGAACTGTTGTGGCAAGGGGGACTCTGTATGATTCATTGCAGTCTTTCGAACGATCCTGAGAGGAAGGAATGCCTCGCGTTATTCACGTTATTGGCGCTCGGCGCCTGCGGTTCCGGCCGCATCCCCGGCATTCGGCGAACTCGGGGCGTCCGCCAGCGCCTTGAGCAACGACGGACTTTTCAGTGCCTGGGTAATCAGTTCCGCCGCGCCGCTCTTGCCGTCCATATACGACAGCAGATTCGACAGTTGCGAACGCGCTTGCAGCAACTGATTGAGCGCAGGGACCTGGGCCGCGATGGCGTCGGGCGAAAAATCACCAAGACTTTCGAAGCTGAGATCCACGGCTAGCAACCCTTGTCCTGAGATGCTGTTCGGGACCTGCATCGTGACGCGCGGCCTGATCGATTTCAGGCGGCCGTCGAAGTTGTCGATATCGATCTCGAAGAATCTGCGCTGTTCGAGATCGGGTTGCGGCTGCGTCGATTTGCCGACAAGGTCGGCGATCACGCCCATCACGAAGGGTATTTCCACCTTGCGCTCGCTGCCGTAGGTCTCGATGTCGTATTCGATCTGAACCCGCGGCGCGCGATTGCGTGCGATGAATTTTTGTCCGGTCGCTTTTGCTCTTGAAGCGTTCGAATTGCCCATCTGAAGTTCTCCGCTTAATTTGATTGGCGTACTAGCCGGTGCGTGCCGCCCTAGCCGTTCAGGTTGTCCGAGGTGCTCTGTGCGCGGCCGGCCAGCACATCCAGCTGAGGTAATGCTGCGGGCGCCACATCGCGGACAATGTCGTAGAAGTTCATTTGCATCAGACGCTGGGCGCGCCGGATCAGCAGCGGTGCGGGATGACTCGGCTCTGTTTGCTCCAGATAGACGCAAGCGTCTTCCAGTGCGCGCATGACAGACTCGCGTGACCCGATTGGCGTGCACACGACGGGCGCGCGCGCAACATGTGCGGCGACTGAATGGGCTTGCTTCACGGCAGGCTCGACTCCGCTCGGGGTCTGCGGATCGCCTCGGACCCTTGACGCAAGAATCGCTCTTTGCACGGTCTGTAACGGGTCTTCCACCGCGCTTGCCGAGGGAACCCAGGAGATGTCGAGCTTCGTGGTGATCTGCTGGCGGATTCGCTCGATCGAATCGAGCAGTTGCGGGACAGCGGTCAGTTGAGTTTGCTCAGCGGCAAGTGCTGCACGTAATGCCGTCTTCTGAATACCGCCGGGCGATGACGGCCCGTTTCCCGAAATGGCGCCCGGATTGCCCTCAAGGATCGCCGCGGCTTCGCGCAACGATAGATCGCCGGATCCCAAGCGCAGCAAGGTTGCGTCGCGGGCGGCGCGTCCTGCGCCCTTCGAGTCGGTCAGCGCAGCGACAGCGTTGACACGGACCAGCGGATCGAACTCTCCCTCGATCCGCAACTGTGGATGGACGTTGTCCCACTGCTGTTCAAGTGTTTCCGCGGCAAGGGCGAGACCTTTCGCGTAACCGGGCAAACCGTCGATTTCAGTCCACGCCTGAGTCAACAGCGTGATGATTCGCAAATCTACACTGCGCCCAAGCAGATCGACGGCCAGCGTTTTGACGTGATGCCAGTCCGGCGCGACGGCAGGAATCAGGGTGTCGCCGAACTGCTGCTCGCGAGCGCCGGTGGCGGCTTGCTGTAACGCCGTGAATGCGGCGTCATATTCCAGATCGATTCCACATGGCTGCTCAGGATTAAGGGAGTCGATTTGATCGAGTGAGAGCGTGTTTGTCAAATGGATGCTCCTGAGCAGTGTGATAATTGATCTGAATCAGTATTAAATTAATGTCGATTAGGTCGCTTTGACTCGATGAATAACGGTTTTAAGGCTGTTCTTGAATCGTCTTAATCGGCGCGGCTTTATTTAAGAAAAATTCAGACTTTTTCTTGGAGCGGGTGCTCGTGTGTCGGTTGCCCGGATTGATCCTTATGCGTTTGACGCAGCCGCTATGGGCGCGCAAATGACATGTGTGGACGGGCGCATATTCATAAGGATGCCAAAATATATGGTGAGGGTGATTTGATGGATGCGATGTTATTCGGCTTCCATCGCAATGGCAAGTCGGTCAGTTGGTTTTTTTAAAAGAACTTGCGCTAAAAATTATCAAGATGGGATAAGTGTGGCGTGGCGTTGATGTAAAACGCTTTGAGATCAATGCGGATGTGTTGCGATTTAAAGATAAAATTTGACTTGTAAAAAATATTAACGGATTAATGCGATAGAAAAATCGCATTATCCAGAAATTTCTCGAGCCGAAGTTTGCACGGATGGGACTAGGCGCGGGGCGCGGCTTGCGCCCCGCACCCAATCAACGAGCCGACATCCCGAGCAGTGCGGTTCTGTTCGGATGCGTGAGTGCTTGCGGCCGCATTGGTCAGCGGCGGGCGGCAAACCCAGAGCAGGCCGGGGGCCTTTCAGGAGGGGGGGCGGAGCAGCAGGCGGCCAGAATTTCCAGAGACGCGCGAGGCTGTGGTATCGCTCGGCAATTTGATGGATGTCCACGCGCTCTGACGCAGATAGTCGAATGCGCCCAAACCGACGGCCCAAAACAAAAAACCGCCAAGCAAGCTGGGCGGTTTTTCGAGCCTTGAACTAACAAGGCAAATCTGGTCGGGGTGAGAGGATTCGAACCTCCGGCCTCTACGTCCCGAACGTAGCGCTCTACCAGGCTAAGCTACACCCCGATCTGTACTGCTGGACTCTTACGGTGTTTCAGTCTCGTTCAAGACTGTCTTGCCGTCGAGTAAGAACATAATTCTAGCAGGCTATCTTTGAAAATGGAATCGGGAAATGAAGAAATTGCTGCAGCTGCGGCCAGCGCTTCCTGCTTCGCGCACTCAAGCGTGTGATCCAAAGCGCCGGAACGCGTGATCGCTTCGAAAATCGTGTCGAAACGGTCCGTGCCGCCTTGCTCGATGGCTTCCCGGGCGAGCGCCGATTGCTCCGGCGTGCCGCGTTCGATCAGATAAATGAGCGGGAGCGTGGGTTTGCCTTCGCGCAGATCGTCGCCGGCGTTCTTGCCCATCGATTCGGCCGTGCCCGTGTAGTCGAGCCAGTCGTCCATGATCTGGAACGCCGTGCCGATGCGGCGGCCGAATTCCGCCGCGGCGGCTTCCGTCTTCGCGTCCGAACCGGCCAGCACCGCGCCGAGTTGGGCGGCAGCTTCAAACAGCTTGGCGGTTTTGTAGCGAATCACCTGCATGTAGCGCGCTTCGTCGACGTCGGCGTCGTGCATGTTCAGCAACTGCAGCACTTCGCCCTCGGAGATGATGTTGGTCGCCTCCGACAGGATTTCCATCACGCGCATCTTGCCCACGCCGACCATCATCTGGAACGAGCGCGAGTACAGGAAGTCGCCGACCAGGACGCTCGCGGCGTTGCCGAACAGCGCGTTGGCCGTCTGGCGGCCGCGCCGCAGATCGGATTCGTCGACCACGTCGTCGTGCAGGAGCGTGGCCGTGTGGATGAATTCCACCACCGCGGCCAGCTCGTGCCGATGCCCCGTGGTTTCGCCCAGCGCACCTGCCACCAGCAGCAGCAGCGCGGGCCGCAGCCGTTTGCCCCCGGCGCTGATGATGTACTCGGAGATCTGATTGATCAGCATCACGTCGGACGCCAGACGGTGCCGTATGACGCGATTGACCTGCTGCATGTCTTCGGCGATCGGAGCGAGCAGGCTGGCGGCGTTGGAGGAGGGGGTGGCGGTCGACGACATGGTGGCTGAATTGGGTAGTGCCGCGAATTATAAGGCGAATCGTGGCAGTTCCGGGGTGCAGGCTGCGGCACGGCGCGACGGAGGCAGCGGCAGCGCCGCGTGCCGGGGCCTGACGGCAAGGCGCACGGGGACTCTCAATGAGTTTTGACCGAGCAGCTAACTCTATGTATAATCACGGGTTTCCGCGCGCGGTGCGTGGGAAAAATGAACACAGAGTGAGGTTCTCAATGTACGCGGTCATAAAAACCGGTGGCAAGCAGTATAAGGTTGCCGTCGGCGAAAAACTTAAAGTAGAACAGATACCGGCAGACATTGACGCTGAAATCACGCTCGACCAGGTTCTCGCAGTGGGCGAAGGCGAATCGATTAAGTTCGGTACGCCGCTGGTCAGTGGGGCTTCCGTCAAGGCTACCGTCGTGTCGCAAGGTCGTCACGCAAAAGTGACCATCTTCAAGATGCGTCGCCGGAAGCACTACCAGAAGCATGGCGGCCACCGCCAGAACTATACCGAACTGCGCATCGACGCGATCAACGCGTAAGCGCAACGGTTAAGGAGCAAATCAAATGGCACACAAAAAGGCAGGCGGATCATCCCGCAACGGCCGCGACTCTGAATCGAAGCGTCTCGGCGTCAAGGTTTACGGCGGTCAAGCCATCAACGCTGGCGGCATCATCGTGCGTCAACGTGGCACGCGCATGCACCCGGGCGAAAACGTCGGTATCGGCAAGGATCACACCTTGTTCGCGCTGACGGACGGCCACGTCAATTTCTCGACGAAGGGCGCAGCGAAGAAGCACATGGTCAACGTCGTCCCGGCAGCAGTCTGAGTTTACTCAGGCACGGGCTTCAGGACCGGAAAAGGGCCCCGCGAAGTTCGCGGGGCCCTTTTTATTGCGGCGCTTTTTGTCCGAAGGATTGGCGGATTGAATCGTCATGTCGGCGTGGTTAGCCGATTGGTCGATTGATCAGCACACAGCGAGCGCGGCAAAATAGCAGCATCAGATAGCATCAACCCAAGCAGCACCATCTAGCAGCACACCACGGGACGGAGTTACGCATGAAGTTCATTGACGAAGCGAGGATTGAAGTCATCGCCGGCGACGGAGGGGATGGCAGCGCGTCGATGCGCCGCGAGAAATTCGTTCCGTTCGGCGGCCCGGATGGCGGCGACGGCGGGCGGGGCGGCAGCGTGATCGCGGTCGCGGACCGCAACATCAACACGCTGATCGACTACCGCTACGCGAAAAAACATTTGGCGCGCAACGGCGAAAACGGCCGCGGCGCGGACTGCTACGGTAAGGGCGGCGACGACATCACGCTGCGCATGCCGGTCGGCACGACCATCAGCGATATGGAAACCGGCGAGCTGATCGCCGACTTGACCGAGCACAACCAGAGTGTGCAAATCGCGCAAGGCGGCGCGGGCGGCCTCGGTAACCTGCATTTCAAATCCAGCACGAACCGTGCGCCGCGTCAGAAAACCGATGGCAAGCCTGGCGAGCGCCGCATGGTGCGCCTCGAATTGAAGGTCTTGGCCGACGTCGGTCTGCTCGGCATGCCCAATGCTGGCAAGTCGACCTTCATTTCGTCGGTGTCGAACGCGCGGCCTAAGATCGCGGATTATCCGTTCACGACGCTCGCGCCGAATCTCGGCGTGGTGCGAGTCGGGCCGAGCCGCAGTTTCGTGATCGCCGACATTCCTGGTTTGATCGAAGGCGCGGCAGAAGGTGCCGGGCTGGGTCACCAGTTCCTGCGTCACCTGCAGCGTACCGGCCTGCTGCTGCATATTGTCGACCTCGCACCGTTCGACGAAGCCGTCGATCCTGTCGCGGAAGCCAAGGCGATCGTCAACGAGCTGCGCAAGTACGACGAGCTGCTCTATGAGAAGCCGCGCTGGCTCGTGCTCAACAAGCTCGACATGGTGCCCGAAGACGAGCGCGAAGCGCGCGTGTCGGCATTCCTCGAAGGCTTCGGCTGGGATGGCCCGGTGTTCGAAATCTCGGCGCTGACCGGCCAGGGCTGCGAGAGTCTTTGCTACGCGATATATGACCACATCGCCGCGCATTCGGACGCGCAGCGCGCGGCCGAAGCTGAAGATCTCGCCGCTGACGTGCGTTTCCGCGAGAAACCGGACGCGCCGGCTGCTGCGCCGGACGACTCCAGCGCCGACCCGCAGTAATAACAAGCCTGAGCGCCGGCGCCTGCGAGGGCCGCCGGCATGCATCACGCGTCATCTTGGGAGACCGCGCACAATGCGTTCAGTCATCGCAGATTCACGGCGATTGGTGGTGAAAGTCGGTTCGAGCCTCGTCACGAATGACGGGCGCGGCCTCGATCATGCTGCGATCGGCCGCTGGGCCGCTCAGATTGCCGCACTGCGCGCGCAAGGCAAGGAAGTGGTACTGGTCAGTTCGGGTGCCATTGCGGAAGGCATGCAGCGGCTCGGCTGGACCAAGCGGCCACGCGAAATCGACGAATTGCAGGCAGCCGCGGCTGTCGGTCAAATGGGTCTCGCGCAAGTCTACGAAAGCCGCTTTGCCGAGCATTCGATCCAGACCGCGCAAATTCTGCTGACCCACGCCGATCTGGCTGACCGCGAACGCTATCTGAACGCGCGCTCCACGTTGCTGACGCTGCTGCGTCTCGGCGTCGTGCCGATCATCAACGAGAACGACACGGTCGTCACCGACGAAATCAAGTTCGGCGATAACGACACGCTGGGCGCCTTGGTCGCGAATCTGATCGAAGGCGATGCGCTCGTGATCCTCACCGATCAGCAAGGCCTTTTTACCGCCGATCCGCGCAAGGATCCGAACGCAACGCTCGTTCAGCAGGCTGACGCCGGTGCGCCGGAGCTCGAAGCAATGGCGGGCGGAGCCGGTTCGAGCCTGGGCCGTGGCGGCATGCTGACCAAGATTCTCGCGGCCAAACGCGCGGCACACAGCGGCGCCAATACGGTAATCGCGAGTGGGCGTGAAGCGGACGTGCTGTCACGATTGGCCTCGGGCGAGGCGATCGGCACGCAGTTGATCGCTCGCACCGCACGCATGGCGGCGCGCAAGCAGTGGATGGCCGATCACCTTCAGGTGCGTGGTCATGTCGTGATCGACGACGGCGCAGTCGAAAAGCTGACCGAGGGCGGCAAGAGCTTGCTGCCGATCGGCATTGTCGGTGTGCAGGGCGCGTTTGCGCGCGGCGAAGTGATCGCTTGCCTAAGCGCGGCAGGGCGTGAAGTGGCGCGCGGCCTGACGAACTACAGCAGCGCGGAAACCAAGCTGATCCAGCGGCGTCCGAGCGGCGAGATTGAATCGGTGCTGGGCTACATGCTGGAGCCAGAGTTGATCCACCGCGACAACCTCGTGCTGGTCTGATTTCCTGGTAGGGTATGCGCCAACGACAAAAAAGCCGTTCCCGCGTGAGCTGGAACGGCTTTTTCACATCTGCGGCGGCTTCCCGATTCGAAGTGCGCTCGCGAAAACTGCCTTAGTGAATCAGCGAGGTCTGCGTACGCTTGTAGCGGATGTTCTCGACAATCTGCTTCGCGTTGCCTATGGGCATCTTGTTCGCGCAGAAGTAATCCTGATACAGCGTTGCCTGATAGGCGTTCAGGGCGCCATTCTCGATGCGCCTGAAGTCGTTGGCGACGGTTTGATCCCAGCCGTCGTGATCGGCGTTCAGCCCCGCGTACTGGCGCCATTCATATGTGTCGCAGCGAATCCCTTCGTAGTTCACGTTGCGCGCGCCGCTTGGGCTTGTCACAACCACCGTGTAGCGCACCACGCCATCGGTGCCGACGGAGAGCGAATTTCTATCGACGGAAAACTGCAACGGCGTGTTGCCGGATACTTCGAAAGGAAGAAGGTTCGAGTCTTGCGGCAGCGGCGGCAATGTGTCCACCTTGTTTTCCACCCAGTTGGTCGGCCGGTCCAGCAGGTAGGTAAACGCGCTGTCGTCTTTATTTGTGGGTTTGCTGGCGCAGCCAGCCAGCAGGGCGCCGGTGGCGACGCACGCCACGACGAGAGCAAGTGCTTTCAATATGGTTTCCTCGAAACACTGGTGCGGCTCATTGAGCCGCACCAGCAGAGGCGGCGTGGACAGCCGCACAGAGTTGTTAATTGCGCACGCCAGGGCGGAACAGCGAGCCGGCGGTTTCGCGCTCCGATTCGTCTTCGTGTTCCGACGCGGAGCCAACTTCGGCTACCGACCCGGAGCCCGGACCGCAATCAGACGCGAACGTCGTGTGAACCGACGTTTCGATGCTGAGTGTGGTCACCGAGGTGGTGACCGTCATCATCGTCGAATCCGGCGGACTTTCCATTGACGACGCTATCCGGGGATAACGCGGCCCATGGTGCCCGCCAGGTTTTTCCGCACGCGGCGCAGCTCGGCGCATGAAACGGGATAGCTCCGTCAGCGCCAACTGATACACATCCCGCTTGAACTCGATCACACAGTCGAGGGGCACCCAGTACTCGTTCCAGCGCCACGCATCGAACTCAGGGTGGTCGGTGGCGCGCAAGCATATGTCGCAGTCGCGTCCAACCATCCGGAGCAAAAACCAGATTTGCTTCTGGCCGCGGTAATGACCGCGTACTTCGCGCTTGATGAACTTGTCAGGCACCTCGTAACGCAACCAGTCGCGCGTGCGACCGATCACCTTGACGTGCTCAGGAAGCAGCCCGGTTTCTTCGTGTAACTCCCGATACATCGCTTGCACGGGGGTCTCTCCGTACTTGATGCCCCCTTGCGGAAACTGCCAGGAATGTTCACGGAGCCGTTTGCCCCAAAACACCTCGTTGTGCGCGTTCAAGAGGATGATGCCGACGTTCGGGCGAAAGCCTTCACGATCCAGCATACAACCACCTTCGAATCCTTTAAAATTGCTTTGATTATAAACAGATAACGGACCCGACGCACCGATTCGCACCAGATTGGAACGATTCGCCGCAAAACGCCCGCGTTTGCGGTAGCCTGTCAGTCTTTCCGTGCCTTATCCCTTGCTGCAAAGGCTTTGCGCGGTGGCTTCAGCGCCGCGATCGGGCCGGTTTTGCCGGGGTTTAACCTGGTGTGCGCAGGGTGTTTGCCGGGGCTTGGTCAGACTTTGGCCGGGTGGTCGGCGAGTCCGTGCCGGGTCTGTGTCGATTTCCCCACCGTTTTCACCTTTCGGGCGGTCCCTCCGGAGCCGCCGCTTTTGGAAAATCTGAATGAAAGCTTCCCGTTTCTTTATCGGCACACTGAAAGAAGCGCCCGCCGACGCCGAGATCGTCAGCCACAAGCTCATGGTGCGCGCCGGCATGATCCGCCGCGTCGCCGGTGGTATCTATAACTACCTGCCGATCGGCCTGCGTTCGATCCGCAAGGTGGAAGCCATCGTGCGTGAAGAAATGAACCGGGCAGGCGGGATCGAGCTGCTGATGCCGGCGGTGCAGCCGGCGGAACTTTGGCAGGAGTCGGGCCGTTGGGAAAAGTACGGTCCTGAGTTGCTGCGCTTCAAGGATCGCAAACAATCCGATTTCGTGATCGGACCGACCCATGAAGAAGTGGTCACGGATATCGCGCGCGGCCAGATCAAGAGCTACCGCCAGTTGCCCGTGAACTTCTATCAGATCCAGACGAAGTTCCGCGACGAGATCCGTCCGCGTTTCGGCGTGATGCGCGGTCGCGAGTTCATCATGAAAGACGCGTACTCGTTCGACAAAGACGCAGAAGGCCTGCGCGAGTCGTATCGCAAGATGTATGACGCGTACGTGCGTATCTTCACGCGCCTTGGTCTGGATTTCCGCGCTGTGGTGGCGGACAACGGTTCGATCGGCGGCAGCGGTTCGCATGAATTCCACGTGATCGCCGACACCGGCGAAGACGCGATTGCCTATTGCCCGACCTCGGATTTCGCCGCGAACGTTGAAGCGACCGAAGCGCTGCCGCTCTATAAAGAACGTGCCGCGCCGACCGAGGAAATGAAGAAGACCGCAACGCCGGGCAAAGCAAAGTGCGAGGCCGTGGCCGAGCTGCTGAACATCCCGCTCGAGCGAACCATCAAGTCGATCATCCTCGCCACGGAAAACGAAGGCGCCGAGCCGACCATCTGGTTGCTGATGCTGCGCGGCGATCACGATCTGAACGAGATCAAGGCAAGCAAGCTGCCGGGTCTGGCGGACTTCCGCATGGCGACCGAAGCTGAGATCATCGAGACCTTCGGCACGCCGCCGGGTTACCTCGGCCCGATCAACACGAAGAAGCCAATCAAGGTCGTCGCGGATCGCACGGTCGCGAACATGAGCGACTTCGTGGTGGGCACGAACGAAGTGGATTACCACACCACCGGCGTGAACTGGGGTCGCGATCTGCCGGAGCCGGTCGTTGCCGATATCCGCAATGTGAAGAAAGGCGATCCGTCGCCGGACGGTAAGGGCGTGATCGACATCTGCCGCGGCATCGAAGTCGGCCACGTTTTCCAGCTCGGCAAGAAATATTCGGAAGCGATGAACGCGACCTGTCTCGACGAGACCGGCAAGCCGCAGCCGATGGAAATGGGCTGCTACGGCATCGGTATCACGCGTATTCTGGGCGCGGCGATCGAACAGAATTTCGACGACAAGGGCATCATCTGGCCGGAATCGATCGCTCCGTTCGAAGTTGTGCTTTGCCCGATGGGTTACGACCGCAGTGAAGCGGTGCGTGAGCAGGCCGACAAGCTGTATGCGGCTTTGGTTGAAGCGGGCATCGACGTGATCCTCGACGACCGCGGCGAACGCCCTGGCGTGATGTTCGCCGACTGGGAGCTGATCGGCGTGCCGCATCGTCTCGTGATCGGCGATCGTGGACTCAAGGACGGCAAGCTCGAGTATCAGGGCCGCCGCGACGCTGAGGCGACGCTGCTGCCGGTCGAAGACGCCGCGCAAACGGTGATCGGTAAAGTTCGCGCCGCGTTGGCGCAATAAGCGGAGCGGACGGTGGAGTACACCTTCCTGTCCGCGACCATCCTGCTGATTCTGATCACGGACCCGCTCGGCAATATTCCGCTCTTTGTCAGTTGCCTGCGGACCGTGTCGCCGAAGCGGCGCACGATCGTCATTCTCCGTGAGGTGGCGATCGCCTTCGCGATTCTGCTGGTCTTCATGGTGGTCGGCGATGGCTTTTTGCGCATGATGAGTCTGACCGACCAGTCGTTGCGCATCGGCGGCGGGATCGTGCTGTTTCTGATCGCGCTCAGAATGGTGTTCCCGCACCCGGACGGTCCGTTCGGCGGCGACACGCGGGGCGGCGAGCCGCTTATCGTGCCGCTCGCCATTCCGGCGCTGGCGGGACCGTCGGCGCTCGCGACGGTGATGCTGCTGACGTCGCAGGCGCCCGGCAAGATGTTCGAGTGGATCGGCGCGCTGACCGTCACGATGGTCGTCTGCGCGATCGTATTGATGCTGGCGGAGCGCATTCAGGCGTGGCTCGGCGAGCGCGCGATGATGGCCTTCGAACGGCTGATGGGATTGGTGCTGGTGGCGATCTCGGTCGAAATGATGCTCGGCGGTATCCGCTCTTTTGTGCATCAACTTTGAGTGAGATCCAAGGCGGTGGACAGCGCAGCAGCGCAGTAGTGCTATCAACAAGCCTGACAAACAAAAAGCGGCCCGCGGGCCGCTTTTTTTACGCCGATGCGCGCCGTGAATGGCGCGGCTAAAGCGACCAAGGCTTAAGCGCCCTCGGTCAACGCCCGAATCGTCGGCAGGTTGCGCCAGTAGCCCTTGGCGTCCATCCCGCAACCGAACACGTAGCGGTCCGGTACTTCGAAACCGCAGTAATCCGGACGCAGCGGCTTCGCCTTCGGAATGATCTTCTCGCACAGCACCGCGCTCAGGAAGCGCTTCGCACCCATCGCGAGAATGCGGTCGCGGATCGCGGCCATCGTCTCGCCTTCGTCGAGGATGTCGTCGAGCACCAGCACGACGCGATCTTTCACCGACTCAGCCGGCGCCACGCGCCACTGCATCTCGTTGCCGCCCTTGGTGGTGTTGCGGTAGCGGGTCAGGTGGATGTAGTCGAACTCAAGCGGGAAATCGAGGTGCGGCAGCAGCATGCCGGTGAACACCGCCGCGCCGCCCATCACCGACAGCACGAGCGGGAAATCCTCGCTCATTTCGTTGCGGATGGCAGTGGCCATGCCACTGATCGACGCGTTGACGTCGTCGGCCGAAACGATTTCTTCGGAGTGGCTAAAAATGTGGAGAGCTTCTTCGCGGTTCATGACGTCTGACGGGCGGTAACTGTATACATAGTGTGGGTGAGAACGGCGGCGTGCGGTACAGAATAAACCCGCACAAATCCGGAGTCAGCCGCGCGTGCCGTTCTTCGTGCATGGAAGCACGCGCGCCGCCGTCTTGCTAAAGCTTAGCGCATGCCGGGCATCATGCCCTTCATGCCGCGCATCATCTTCTGCAGATTGCCGCCCTTCAGCTTCTTCATCATCGTGCGCATCTGGTCGTACTGATTCAGCATGCGGTTGACTTCCTGCACCTGTACACCCGCACCGGCGGCGATGCGGCGCTTACGGGTGGCCTTGATCAGGTCGGGCTTGGCGCGTTCCAGCGGCGTCATCGAATTGATGATGCCTTCCATGCGGCGCATCTGTTTTTCGGCCTGGCCCATGTCGGCACCGGCGGCTGCTTGCTGGAACTGGGCCGGCAGCTTGTCCATCAGCGACGACAGGCCACCCATACCCTTCATTTGCGTGAGCTGTGCGCGGAAATCGTTCAGATCGAAGTCGCCGCCTTTCTTGACCTTGTCGGCGAGCTTCTGCGCGGCCTGGACATCGACGCCGCGTTGCGCTTCCTCGACGAGGGCGAGAATGTCGCCCATGCCGAGAATCCGGTTCGCCATGCGATCCGGATAGAAGACTTCGAGACCGTCGAGCTTTTCGGCGACACCGACGAACTTGATCGGCTTGCCCGTCACGTGGCGCACGGAGAGCGCGGCACCGCCGCGCGAATCGCCGTCGAGCTTGGTGAGGACGACGCCGGTGAGTGGCAATGCGTCGCTAAAGGCCTTCGCGGTGTTGACCGCATCCTGACCAAGCATCGCGTCGACCACGAACAGCGTTTCCGCCGGCTTCAGCGTACTGTGCAGCGCGGTGATTTCGGCCATCATCGCTTCGTCGATACCCAGACGGCCGGCCGTGTCGACCAGCAGCACGTCGTGGTAGTGGCGCTTGGCCCAGTCCACCGCGGCGATCGCGATATCGACCGGTTTCTGATCCGGTTCCGATGGGAAGAAGTCCGCGCCCACCTGCTCGGTCACCATCTTCAACTGCGCAATAGCAGCCGGGCGGTAAACGTCGCAGGAAACGGTCAGGACCTTCTTCTTGTATTTTTCGCGCAGGAGCTTGGCGAGCTTGCCGACGGTGGTCGTCTTACCGGCGCCTTGCAGACCCGCCATCAGGATGACGGCCGGCGGCGTGACGGCGAGATTGAGCTCGACCGCCTTGCCTTCATAGTCGCCGCCAATGATCGCGGTCAGCTCGCGCTGCACCACGCCGACCAGCGCCTGACCCGGCGACAGGCTGCTGATGACCTCCTCGCCGAGCGCCTTTTCCTTCACCTTGGCGATGAACTCGCGCACGACGGGCAGCGCCACGTCCGCCTCGAGGAGCGCGAGGCGCACTTCGCGCAGCATTTCCTGGGTGTTCGCCTCGGTGAGCCGGGCTTCGCCGCGCAGCGTCTTGACGACGCGCGCCATCCGTTGAGTCAGATTGTCGAGCATGGGGAGCGATGAACAGTGCGGCCGGAGCGGGGCGCGATGCGGGAGACGTCGCGGAGCAGGGGCCTAGTGTAAACTTCGAATATGGATATTGTACTGTATGCCCTCACTGCGCTCCTCTACGGTGGTCTCGCCGTGGCTGGCTGGCGCTCGCACCGGCACGCCGCCGTGCGCCCCATGCTCGAGAGCGTGCCGCCGGTGCCTGTCGCCGCGGGCATGCCGGCCTCGTCGGCCGCCTCGGGCATGAGCACGCCGGGCCGCGCGCTGCTGTTCGTCGCGCTGCTCGCCCACGGCGTGCTGCTGCATACCACCATCTTCCCGCAAAACGCGATGGTGTTCGGTTTCGCGTTCGCGTTGTCGGCCATGTTCTGGCTCGGCGCCGGCATCTACTGGATCGAGAGCTTTTTCTTTCCGCTCGACGGGCTGCGCCTTCTGGTGTTGCCGCTTGCCTTCGTCGCTTCTTTATTGCCGCTGGCCTTCAACGGCGTGCGCGTGCTGCCGTATTCGGCTGCGCCGATGTTCAAGCTGCACTTCCTGATCGCCAATATTGCGTACGGTTTGTTCGCGATCGCGGCGCTGCACGCGATCCTGATGCTGCTGGTCGAGCGGCGTCTGCACGCAATGCGCGGCGGTGCGGCGCAACGGAATGCGGCTGCGGCGGGCAACGGCTGGCTGTCGAGCTGGCTCGATACCTTGCCGCCGCTGCTGACACTGGAAAAACTGCTGTTCCGTCTGATCGGCGCCGGTTTCGTGCTGCTCACGCTGACGCTGCTCTCGGGCATCATGTTCAGCGAGCAGTTGGTTGACCGCGCATTGCAGCTCGATCACAAGACTGTCTTCGCGATTCTTTCCTGGGTGATGTTCGGCGCGCTGCTGACCGCGCGCAAGGTTTCCGGCTGGCGCGGCCGTGCGGCATTGCGCTGGGTGCTGGCGTCGTTCGTCGCGCTGTTGCTGGCGTACGTCGGCAGCCGTTTTGTATTCGAGGTGCTGTTGCACCGTGCTGTAGTGTGAGTCCCCTGCTATGCGACAAATTTTTCTGCTGATCCTGTTGTTCATCGTCGGCCAATGGCTGGTCAAGGCGCTTCGTCGTCATGACGCGCAAGCGTCGCAACGCACGGGAGGCGCCGATGCAAAAGGCCAGAGCGGCCCGAATGGTGGCGCGCGTGGGGCCGCCTCGGCGCAAGCGCAGCCGCAGCTCGCCGAGCCGATGATCCGTTGTGCCGAGTGCGGCGTGCACGCGCCGAAGAGCGACTCCGTGGTGGTAGGCGGGCAGCCATTCTGCAGCGCCGCGCACGCACAGCGTCACGGCGCGCGACCCACGGGCCGCGACGCTCGATGAGCGTCGAGTTCGCCGTCGATGCCGACGGTTGGGTCGCCGCCGCACGCAAACTGCCATCGCCGAATTTCGAAGCACGGCCCGAAGGGGCTGTGCCGACGCTGATCGTCGTCCACAACATCAGCCTGCCGCCGAACGAGTTCGGCGGCACGGCGATCGCCGAACTGTTCCTGAACACGCTCGACTGCGACGCTCACCCGTACTACGACGCGCATTTGCGCGGCGTGCGGGTGTCGGCGCACTTCGTGATCCATCGCGACGGCGCGCTCGAGCAATTTGTGTCCTGCAACGAGCGCGCATGGCACGCCGGCCCGTCGAATTTTTTCGGCCGCGAACGCTGCAACGATTTCTCGATCGGCATCGAGCTGGAGGGCAGTGACACGACTGCTTTCGAAGCGGCCCAATACCGCACGCTCGGCGCACTTGTGACGGCGCTCAAGGCCCGCTATCCGGTCGAAGGGCTTGCCGGTCACTCGGACATTGCCCCCGGCCGCAAGACCGATCCAGGTCCCCATTTCGAGTGGCCGCGTCTGCAGCGCGACACCGCGTTAGCGGATCAGTACTTCCCCTATCTCAAGTTTTCCAAAACGCCGTAACGACCCTTCGCGCGAGTTCGCGTGATGCGAGGAGAACAAGGCGCCGCCTTGTTCTCCGGGGAGTCGGCTTCGCGCTGCATTCGCGCCACGCGATGCAAAAGTCAAGACTTCGAAAGCAAATAAATCGATTTGACCTGTCTCGAATCTCCACTATACTTGGTGCCACAAATCCAGTTTTGCACTATATCTTGTGTTGTGTTGTGCATAACCATGTGAATAACCAAGTGCACAACTGGGTGCATAAGTCAGCGGCGTCCGCTCTCCGAGCATGGCGCCGCAAGCATTTCAGGCAGCGAAAAAATATTCCTGCGGCGTGGCCGGTAGAGAGAATCGGCAGCGTCCAGAAACATTCAGGAAAAGGGCATAGCAAGTGATCGCGACACACATGATGAAGACCGTTATCAATTCGAACCAGGCTTCATCGCTGTCGCATCCCGCCACCCGGCTCTGCCGGCCTTTTTCCTGCACCCCATCGCTTGCGCACGCGGCGGCGCAGCGTTCGTTTTAATCCGCGGCTTTCTCCGCAACATTTCCAAGACCAGGAGCTTTGCACATGCAAACCACCGACAACGCGACGACCCGCTATGAGGGCTCACCGACTGGCCAGGCTTTCAGCCAGGCACAAGGCGCACAAGCGCTCGCGCCGCAAGTGACCTACGCCGACTACAAGGTGATCCGTCGTAACGGCAGCGTGGTGTCGTTCGAACCGTCGAAAATCGCCATCGCTGTGACGAAGGCATTTCTGGCCGTCAACGGTGGTCAAGGCGCGGCGTCGGCTCGCGTGCGCGAACTGGTCGAGCAACTCACGCAGAACGTGGTGCGCGCGCTCGTGCGCAGCCGCCCGAACGGCGGCACGTTCCATATCGAAGACATCCAGGATCAGGTCGAACTCGCGCTGATGCGCGGCGGCGAGCACAACGTCGCGCGTGCCTACGTGCTGTATCGCGAGAAGCGCACCCAGGCGCGCGGTCACGACGACCAGATCGTCGCCAACACTCCGGGTCTGAACGTCACCGACAACGGCGTGACGCGTCCGCTCGACATGGCTGCGCTGCGCGGCATTATCGAACTGGCTTGCTCGAACCTGGGCGACGCCGTGAGCGCCGATCCGATCATCGCGGAAACGGTGAAGAATCTGTACGACGGCGTGCCGATGGGCCAGGTCTACGACTCGGCGATTCTGGCTGCCCGCACGATGATCGAAAAGGACCCGGCATATAGCCAGGTCACCGCACGCATCCTGCTGCACACGATCCGCCGCGAGATCCTCGAAGAGGAAGTCACGCAAACGGAAATGGCCGACCGCTATGCCGAGTACTTCCCGCAGTTCATCAAGCGCGGCATCGGCGCCGGCCTGCTCGACGACAAGCTCCAGCAGTTCGACCTGAAGCGCCTGGGCGCGGCGCTCGACAACAGCCGCGACCTGCAGTTCGGCTACCTCGGTCTGCAAACGCTGTATGACCGCTACTTCCTGCATCACGACGGCGTGCGGATCGAAATGCCGCAGGCATTCTTTATGCGTGTCGCAATGGGCCTGTCGCTGAACGAGATCGACCGCGAAGCGCGCTCCATCGAGTTCTACAACATCCTGTCGAGCTTCGACTTCATGTCGTCCACGCCGACGCTGTTCAACTCGGGCACGCATCGCTCGCAACTGTCGTCGTGCTACCTGACCACGGTCGACGACGACCTCGACGGCATCTACGAAGCGCTGAAAGAAAACGCGCTGCTGTCGAAGTTCGCCGGTGGCCTCGGCAATGACTGGACGCGCGTGCGTGCGCTCGGTTCGCACATCAAGGGCACCAACGGCAAGTCGCAAGGCGTGGTGCCGTTCCTGAAGGTTGTCAACGACACGGCGGTGGCGGTCAACCAGGGCGGCAAGCGCAAGGGCGCGGTCTGCGCGTACCTGGAAACGTGGCACCTGGACATCGAGGAATTCCTCGAGCTGCGCAAGAACACCGGCGACGACCGTCGCCGCACCCACGACATGAACACGGCGAACTGGATTCCCGACCTGTTCATGAAGCGCGTGATGGAAGGCGGCGACTGGACGCTGTTCTCGCCGTCCACCTGCCCGGACCTGCACGACAAGTTCGGCGCCGAATTTGAAACGGCTTACACGGCTTACGAAGAGAAGGTCGCGCGCGGCGAGATCAAGCTGTTCAAGACGCTGCCGGCGGCGCAACTGTGGCGCAAGATGCTGGGCATGCTGTTCGAAACCGGCCACCCGTGGATCACGTTCAAGGATCCGTGCAATGTGCGCTCGCCGCAACAGCACGTCGGCGTCGTCCACTCGTCGAACCTGTGCACGGAAATCACGCTGAACACCAGCGACGCCGAAATCGCCGTCTGTAACCTGGGCTCGGTGAACCTCGTCGCTCACCTGAAGGAACAGGCCGACGGCACCTTGGCGCTCGACCACGACAAGCTCAAGCGCACCGTCAGCGTCGCGATGCGCATGCTCGACAACGTGATCGACATCAACTACTACGCGGTCGCCAAGGCACGTAACTCGAACCTGAAACATCGCCCGGTCGGCATGGGCATCATGGGCTTCCAGGACTGCCTGCACCTGCTGCGCACGCCGTACGCGTCGCAAGAGGCGGTTGCGTTCGCCGATACGTCGATGGAAGCGGTCTGCTACTACGCTTACTACGCGTCGACGGAACTGGCGCAGGAACGTGGCCGTTACTCGAGCTACCGCGGCTCGCTGTGGGATCGCGGCATCCTCCCGCAAGACTCGGTGAAGCTGCTGGCCGAAGCGCGCGGCGGTTACGTCGAAGTCGATTCGAGCGAGTCGATGGACTGGACCGAACTGCGTTCGCGCATCGCCACCTACGGCATGCGCAACTCGAACTGCGTCGCAATCGCACCGACGGCGACCATCTCGAACATCATCGGCGTGTCGGCCTGTATCGAACCGACGTTCCAGAACCTGTATGTGAAGTCGAATCTGTCGGGCGAATTCACGGTGGTCAACGACTACCTGGTGCGCGACCTGAAGGAACGCGGTCTGTGGGACGAAGTGATGGTCGCCGACCTGAAGTACTTCGACGGCACGCTGTCGCGCATCGACCGCATCCCGGCCGACCTGCGCGCGATCTACGCCACTGCGTTCGAACTCGATCCGGTGTGGCTGGTCGAGGCGGCGTCGCGTCGTCAGAAGTGGATCGACCAGGCGCAGTCGCTGAACATTTACATGGGCGGCGCGTCGGGTAAGAAGCTCGACGAGATCTACAAGCTCGCATGGGTGCGCGGCCTGAAGACGACCTACTACCTCCGCACGATGGCGGCGACGCACGTCGAGAAGTCGACGGTGGCGCACGGTCAACTGAACGCGGTGAGTTCGGGCGGAGGCGAAGGTTCGGGTGGCGCGGCAGGCGGCGCAGCGGGTGGCTTCGGCGCGAACGGAGGCGGCGCAACGCCGGGCGGCTTTCAGGCTGCAGCGGCCACGTCAGCAGTCGTCGAAGCAGCGCCGGAAGCGGATGGTCCGGTGTGCATGATGCGTCCGGGCGATGCTGGTTTCGACGAGTGCGAGGCTTGTCAGTAAGCGCCTGGCAATTGCCTGGCGAGCACGAAGCAGGCAGCAGGATCGCTGCTTGACTAAGGGTTGTAGGTAAAGACCCGCATGCAGCGATCAGCGAGCCTGATAGAAGTGATGCAGAAGTGAAATGGATGAGCGGCGCTGCGAAGCGAAATCGACGTTGCGCCGCTCATCGAAAAGCAGCGAAGCATGGCAAGCGACTGAAGTCGTGAAGCGGTAGACAAGCGGTAAGCAAGTGGTAGATGACGCAGTCAGCAATCGGCAGCACAGACGAAGCGCTCGACATGAAGCGCTCAGCAAACGCTCCGGCCGAAGATCGATCGACACAGCCGGCCAGATGCATCGCTCGACATTGCATTGAACTCCACCTCGCTAGCACTGACGAACCGGTAACCACGAGGCAACCGCCACGTCAGCGAGGCAGCAGGAAGCAATCGCAAAACGCTGCAAGCACACTCCGCAATACAGATAGATAGAGCAGCGAAACGTCGCTTCGACACGTTGCTCTTCGAGCTCGTGAAGCACCTCGACGACACTCGTTCAACACGCTTCACATGAGGCGACACACACAGTCTGTTGAACAAAGTGTTGTATGAACGTAGCAACGCGAATCGAAAACAGGATTTTTCATCAGCGAACTCTTTTATCGCTCGTGAAAAGATGGTACAAACCGTTCTAAATTGATGGTGACATTTATGCTCAACTGGGATGACGAGATCACTGCCGTAACTCCCTCGAGCGCTACGCAACAGAATGTGTTGCGCAACGCTGCGGGATCGGCTGTCGGTTCGCAAGTCGGAACGCGTTCCGCTCCTCACGCTCCCTCGGACCGAAACGTCTTCGCGTCTCAAGACGTTTTCGAAAAAGGCATTGCCGCTGCTCACGCTGCCGGAACGGCTGCGGTTTCCGAAGCGCGGGTCAATGTCGCCGACAAGCGCATCATCAACGGCCAGACCGACGTCAATCAGTTGGTGCCGTTCAAATACAAGTGGGCTTGGGAAAAGTATCTGGCTGGTTGTGCCAATCACTGGATGCCGCAAGAAGTGAACATGTCGCGCGACATCGCCCTCTGGAAAGACCCGAACGGTCTGACCGAAGACGAGCGCCGCATCGTCAAGCGCAACCTGGGCTTCTTCGTGACGGCTGACTCGCTGGCCGCCAATAACATCGTGCTGGGCACCTACCGCCACATCACGGCGCCCGAATGCCGCCAGTTCCTGCTGCGCCAGGCGTTCGAAGAGGCGATTCACACGCACGCTTACCAGTACATCGTCGAATCGCTGGGCCTCGACGAAGGCGAGATCTTCAACGCGTATCACGAGGTTGCCTCGATCCGCGCGAAAGACGAATTCCTGATTCCGTACATCAACGTGCTGACCGATCCGGGCTTCAAGACCGGCACGCTCGAGACCGACCAGACGCTGCTGCGCTCGCTGATCGTGTTCGCCTGTGTGATGGAAGGCCTGTTCTTCTACGTCGGCTTTACGCAAATCCTGGCGCTCGGCCGCCAGAACAAGATGACCGGCGCGGCGGAACAGTACCAATACATCCTGCGCGACGAGTCGATGCACTGCAACTTCGGCATCGACCTGATCAACCAGATCAAACTCGAAAACCCGCAACTCTGGACGGCTGAGTTCCGCGCGGAAATCCGCGAGATCTTCCAGCAAGCGGTCGAACTTGAATATCGTTACGCAGAAGATACGATGCCGCGCGGGGTGCTCGGCCTCAATGCGTCGATGTTCAAGAGCTATCTGCGCTTCATCTGCAACCGCCGTTGCCAGCAGATCGGTCTCGATCCGCTGTACCCGAACGAGGAAAACCCGTTCCCGTGGATGAGCGAGATGATCGACCTGAAGAAGGAACGCAACTTCTTCGAGACGCGAGTGATCGAATATCAGACTGGCGGCGCGCTGACCTGGGAGTGATCCGGGTTCGTGTCGCAGATGCATTCATTTTGGGGATGCCGGCGGGCTTCGGCCGCGGCAATTTAGTTAGGAGCAGAACCGCCTGATGCAAATTGTGCCCGGTGCGCCGCGTGCCTTCGCGGCCCACAAACATGGCTGGCACTTTGCGAACCCTTCAGTGGGATGGGCAAACTTCCCCCCGGAAAAAGCCGCTGGCGTTAGCGTCGGCGGCCCGATCAAGCAATTGCCGGTGCTGAGATCCAGCATCGACCTGATCTGGCGCGCGGTGCCCATTGGCACCGCGCGCCTTACCGCATTCATTAGCGTAAGCGCGCAGCACCTGCGTACGCCGATGAATAGCCCGCTTCGTAGCGCGCGCCCTGAGAAGCGTCCGCGGGAAGCGGGTTTTGACGAAGGGTGTAGTTTGAACTGACTCTCATCTGAAAACCTGAAGGAGAAAATGATGGCAACTGCTAAGAAAGCCGCAGCTAAGAAACCCGCAGCCAAGAAGGTTGTAGCAAAGAAGGCTGCACCGGCTAAGAAGGCCGCTCCGGCGAAGAAAGTCGCTGCAAAGAAAGTCGCAGTGAAGAAGGTTGCAGCGAAGAAGGCAGCACCGGCTAAGAAGGTTGCAGCGAAGAAAGCTGCTCCGGCCAAGAAGGTTGCAGCCAAGAAAGTCGCAGTGAAGAAGGTTGCAGCAAAGAAGGCCGCACCGGCAAAGAAAGCAGCGCCGGCTAAGAAAGCCGCAGTGAAGAAGGTTGCAGCAAAGAAGGCAGCGCCGGCTAAGAAGGCCGCAGCAAAGAAGGCCGCACCGGCTAAGAAGGCTGCGCCTGCTAAGAAGGCTGCTGCCAAGAAAGCTGCGCCTGCGAAAAAGGCTGCTGCTAAAAAGGCTGCGCCTGCCAAGAAGGCTGCCGCGAAGAAGGCCGCTGCTCCTGCGAAGAAGGCTGCTCCTGCGAAGAAGGCTGTCGCCAAGAAGGCGGCTCCTGCACCCGCTGCGACTTCTGTCT
The DNA here is from genome assembly GCF_905220705.1 of Paraburkholderia domus. GTDB lineage: Bacteria > Pseudomonadota > Gammaproteobacteria > Burkholderiales > Burkholderiaceae > Paraburkholderia > Paraburkholderia domus. The sequence goes on along the minus strand of NZ_CAJNAT010000007.1, from coordinate 228,978 downwards.
CGAGCGCACCGGCGGCGACGGTGAAGACCGCGCTGAACCCGGCAGCGGCATGGCCGTTCCCGACGGGCAGCCGTCCGTAATTTGGCCGGTAAGCTGTAGAAGTACTTCGACACGTCGTACCCTGTGTCGATGATCGAGTAGCGCTTGAAGCAGCATGACCGAGCGCTACTCGGTCAGGGTCCCGTTGCCGGATTTCTGGCGACGGGATTTTTTTTGTCTCACGAAGGCGCCTGCTTCAACGAGCGGCTTCAAGAGCGGCTTCAAAACCGACAGGCGAAAAAAAACGCATGCACCGCCACCATGTTGCATGGGACCGGAGTAACCGCTAAAGCGCTAACTCCGGTCGACACGCTGCATGGGACCGGAGTAACCGCTAAAGCGCTAACTCCGGTCGACGCGCTGCATGGGACCGGAGTAACCGCTAAAGCGCTAACTCCGGTCGACGCGCTGCGTGGGACCGGAGTAACCGCTAAAGCGCTAACTCCGGTCGACACAGGGGAGGGCATGCGTTTGAGGTCGCCGCGGTGGCGCGTGAAGCGCGACCGCGCGAGAGGGGAAACTTAGTGCGTGACGCGCGTGACGCCGCCGCTGGAGAGCAGGCGGACGCGCTCGCCGGCGCGGAAGATTTCGCCGGTGGCGCTTTGCGTGATCGCACGCATGTCGCCGTTATCGAGTCGCACGGTGATCTCAAGACCGTCGTGTACCGCGACGCCGTTCTCGACCGCATTGCCTGCTACCGCGCCAGCCAGGCCGCCGATGATGCCCGTCACGATCGAGCCGCGACCACCGCCGATCGCGCTGCCGGCTACGGCGCCCAACGCACCGCCGCCGATCGCGCCCAAGCCGCTCGGCTGGCCGTTGTTCGAACTGATCTTCACGGCCCGAACGCTGTCGACCGTACCCATGCGGACCGTCTCTTCGCGCTGTGCCTGCGACGCCGTGTAGACGTCTGCAGAGCTGCTGTTGTACGCACACCCCGACATGGCCAGCGAACCGGCAATTAAAGCGGCCACTACCAGGTGACTCGTTATTCTCATTCCCTAACTCCAATAGCTTGCGGTATTACGGCAGGTCGTATCCGAACGCCTGCTTGAACCGTTCGTTGATCTCCGCCCGGCTGGGCGCGTAGTTTTGCGGGCCCTGGTGTTCGATCTTCAGCGCGCCCATCAGGCTCGCCAGACGCCCGGTGGTTGCCCAGCCAAGCTTGTTCTCGATGCCGTACAACAGGCCGCCGCGGAACGCGTCGCCGCAGCCTGTAGGATCGAGCACTTGCCGTGCCTTGACTGCCGGAATCTCTTCGACGCCGCCGGCGTGATGGATCTGCGCGCCTTGTTCGCCGAGCGTGATAATCAGCGCCTCGACCTTGCCGGCGATCTCTTCGATCGACCAACCCGTTTTGTTGCTCACCAGTTTGGCTTCGTAATCGTTGACAGCCAGGTAAGTAGCAAGTTCAATCATGCGACGCAGCGACTCACCGTCGAACAGCGGCAAACCTTGACCCGGATCGAAGATAAACGGCACGCCGGCCGCTGCCAGGTGCTCGGAATGCTGGATCATGCCGTCGTAGCCGTCGGGCCCGACGATGCCGAGCGTGATGCCCGTCGCTTCACTGGCGCGATTCAAATGAGACTGCATCATCGCGCCCGGATGGAACGCGGTGATCTGATTGTTTTCCAGGTCGGTGGTGATCATCGCCTGGGCGGAGTGGGTGTTCGGCACCACGAGCACGCTTTCCGTCGACAGGCCGAGTTGCTTGAAGCGGTCCATGTAGAGCTGCGCGTCGATCGCGCCGAGCGTCCCCATGATGCGCGCGTTGCCACCCAGCAGATGCAACGAGTAGGCGATGTTGCCCGCGCAGCCGCCGAACTCGCGGCGCATCGTCGGCACGAGGAAGCTCACGTTGAGGATGTGAACCTGCTCCGGCAGGATGTGATCCCGAAAGCGGCCTTCGAAGGTCATGATGTTGTCGTAGGCGAGCGAACCGCAAATCAGCGTAGCCAAGGCGAGCGTTCCTGTAAAAATCGATAAAGAAAATACGCGCGACGACGTGACAGCGCCGCGCATGAAGCGCGGCGCCGGGGTTCGTGCGCGCAGGTGTTACTTCAGCGCGGCGAGTGCTGCGTCGTAGTTCGGCTCATTCTTGATTTCGCCAACCAGCTCAGCGTGCACAACCTTGTCGTTTTCGTCGACGACCACCACAGCGCGTGCCGTCAGGCCCGTCAGCGGGCCGCTCGTCACGTCGACGCCATAGGCTTGCGCGAACTCATGGCCGCGGAACGTGGACGCTGTCACGACGTTTTCGATGCCTTCGGTCGTGCAGAAGCGCGATGCGGCGAACGGCAGGTCACCCGACACGACGATCACAGCCGTATTGCTCAGCTTGGCTGCGGCTTCGTTGAACTTGCGGGTCGACGTGGCACAGGTCGGCGTGTCGAGGCTCGGGACGATGTTCAGCACCTTGCGCTTGCCGGCGAAGTCGGCAAGCGACAGCGGCTTCAGATCCTTACCGACCAGCGAGAAGGCGGGGGCACTCTGGCCCACGCTCGGGAACGTGCCGGCTACTTCGATCGGGTTGCCACCCAGCGTAACTTGACTCATGTTGTCGTGCTCCGAAAATTCGTCAGTAATGACGGTGAACACGCCCGGTCAGTGCCGGGCGCGCGAGGATGCGTTACGGATAAAAAATCTGTACGCGGAAATTGGATGCGACCGCATTGCCCGTGTCGAGATGGACGATCATGGTCTGGGTCGTGTGCGCCGGCAGGCCGGCCGCGATCGGCGTGCCGGGTGCGACGTAGTCTTGCGGCCACAGTATGCGGCGCACGGCGACATTGTTCTGGTCGTCGAGCAGCGTGAGTTCGATGGCGGGGTAGGCCAGCGCAACATTGAAGCGGTTGCGCAGCGGCATCTTCAATTCCAGCTTGTGCGGGCCGTCGATTTGTCGCAGATCGGACGGTTCGACCTGCAAACCGTCGATGTCGTGCGGCGGCGTGATCTGGCAGCCGAGCTGCGCGCAGACCTTTACATACAGCGTCTGCGAACGTGGGAAGTTGACCTGCACCGTTTCACGCTGCCACCAGGCGAGTTGCGCGAGCAGGGCGATAACCAGCAGCGCTGTGACCACCGAGCCGAAGATGATCCAGCCGAGGTGGCGCGGTTCGGCCGCGCGAGTTTCACGCACCACCGGGAAGGGATCGACGCCGTCATGCACCGGCTGAACCGCGAAGGGTTCGCCGCTTGATCCCAATGTGGCTGCGGCAAGGCCGGCCGTGCTCGTGCCGCTGCCTGCGCCCAAGCCACTCGTTCCGGCCGCGCCTGAGGCGCCCCCGTCTGAGCCGGCCGCACCAAAATGCGGTTCATTGTCCGGAATCCCATGCAAGGTGGCCGGCTCGTTCAGAACGGGCTCTTCAGCGTCAGCAAGATGTTCAGAAGGACGCTCAGTCTTGTGCCAGACCCGCGGCGCGCCCTCCGCAGGCGCATTGGCCTGACGAGCGAAAGGCTCCAGCGGGGCGTCTGCAGGGACGTCTGCGAGAATGGGTTCGTCGTCGGGAGGAATGGGCGCGGTGAAGGCGCTCGCCGGCAGTTCCGGCTCGGTAGCATGGCGCGGCGTGACCGCGACCCCTGCGCCGGTGGAGACTGGCGTAAGCGGCAGATTGCTGGCGTTGTGAAGCAGACGATTGTCGATAGCGGCGTCGGGCGCCGGTGCCCACGGGTCCCATGCTTCGGCGCTGAAATCAGGGCCTTTGGGGCGTACGCCGGACAAAGCCTCGATCGCCGCGGCCGCGGCAACCGGCTTGGCGGTGGAGAAGTCGCCGCCTTCGTTCACTTCGAACAGGCTGCTCGATGCGTCGAATACTTCATGGCAATGCCCGCAGCGCACGAGGCCGCGGCGCAGCGCGAGCTGCGCCGGTTGCAGGCGGAAGACGGTTTCGCAGAAGGGGCAACGCGTCGCCAGGAGCATATTGAGCCGGTAAGCCGAAGGCTGTTGGTTGGACAATACGCCTTATTCTAATGGCTTTCGCGGCGTGTTCCCGTTAGACATACCCAACCTTCGTGTTCGCGCCATATGCCGATGTCGATCCATCGTGCATAGACCTGCGCCACTTCGTCCGCCTGGCGCGCCAGAATGCCTGACAGCGCGATCCGGCCGCCCGGCTTGACCTTCGACGACAGCATCGACGCCATCAGCTTGAGCGGATTGGACAGAATATTGGCGACCACGATATCGAACTCGCCTGTGGGGCATTCGTCGGGCAAACCGTACGTGACTTCCGCCCGGTTGCGCTCGCTGTTGTGACGCGCCGATTCGACCGCTTGCGGGTCGATATCGATGCCGTACACCGGATTGGCACCGCACTTCTTCGCGAGGATCGCGAGGATACCCGAGCCGCAGCCGTAGTCGAGCACGGACTGCTCCGGCTTCACCGATTGCTCCAGCCATTCCATACACAGACGTGTAGTGGGATGGCTGCCGGTTCCGAATGCGAGGCCAGGGTCGAGTTCAAGCACGAGTGCGTCAGGGTCCGGTGCATCGTGCCACGAGGGAACGACCCAGATGCGCTCGCCGATCGGAATCGGATCGAATTGAGATTGTGTGAGACGGACCCAATCCTGCTCTTCGACTTCACGCACGGAAAACGATGGTGCAGTTTCCAGCCCCACCTCATTGGCCGCAGCGGTGAGCAGCACCGCTGGCTCGTGTTCCGGCGCGAGCAACGCGATCACGCGCGAACGCTGCCACGCTGTGCGATCCGGCGTGAGACCGGGCTCGCCGAACAACGGCTGTTCGTCGGGCGTGTCGGCGTCCGCATCTTCAACCGATACGGACAGCGCACCCAACTCGAGCAGCGCGTCGGAGAACTCCTCCGCGTGCTCGCGTGCCAATTCGGCGATCAATTCCCGGTAACTCATGACTTACGCTTCTTCCGGTGCAGCCTGCTGCTTCGCGGCCAGCCGGTTTTCGAGGTAGTGAATGCTGGTGCCGCCTTCGACGAACTTCGCGTCCAGCATCAACTCGCGGTGCAGCGGGATGTTGGTCGAAATGCCTTCAACGACCATTTCCGACAGTGCGATGCGCATCCGTTTGATTGCCTGCTCGCGCGTCGCGCCGTAAGCAATCAGCTTGCCGATCATCGAATCATAGTTCGGCGGCACGAAATAGCCATTGTAGGCGTGCGAATCGACGCGAATGCCAGGGCCGCCCGGCATGTGCCAAGACGTCAAACGTCCCGGCGACGGCGTGAACTTGAACGGATCTTCCGCGTTGATCCGGCATTCGATCGCATGGCCCTTGAATACGATGTCGCGCTGGCGGAAGGCGAGCTTCTCGCCCGCGGCGATGCGGATCTGTTCCTGCACGATGTCGACGCCGGTGATCAGTTCGGTCACCGGATGCTCGACCTGCACGCGCGTGTTCATTTCAATGAAGTAGAACTCGCCGTTTTCGTACAGGAATTCGAACGTGCCCGCGCCGAGGTAGCCCATCTTCTTGCAGGCGTCCGCGCAGCGATCGCCGATACGGTCGATCAGGCGGCGCGCGATGCCCGGTGCCGGCGCCTCTTCGATCACTTTCTGGTGACGGCGCTGCATCGAGCAATCGCGCTCGCCCAGCCAGATCGCGTTCTTGAACGAGTCGGACAGGATCTGGATTTCGATGTGCCGCGGGTTCTCCAGGAATTTCTCCATGTAGACCTGCGGGTTGCCGAATGCACGGCCGGCTTCTTCGCGCGTCATGTTGACCGCGTTGACCAGCGCCGCTTCGGTGTGGACCACGCGCATGCCGCGGCCACCGCCGCCGCCAGCGGCCTTGATGATGACCGGATAGCCGACCTGGCGGGCAATTTTCACGATCTCTTTCGGATCGTCGGGCAACGCGCCTTCAGAACCCGGCACGCAGGGCACGCCGGTCTTGATCATGGTCTGCTTGGCGGTCACCTTGTCGCCCATCATCCGGATCGTTTCCGGGCGCGGGCCGATGAAGGTGAAGCCGGACTGCTCGACACGCTCGGCGAAGTCAGCGTTTTCCGACAGGAAGCCGTAGCCGGGGTGGATCGCTTCGGCGTCCGTCACTTCCGCCGCGCTGATCAGCGCCGGCATGTTCAGGTAGCTCAGATTCGAAGGCGCCGGGCCGATACAGACCGCCTCGTCGGCGAGCTTCACGTACTTGGCTTCCTTGTCGGCTTCCGAATAGACGACGACGGTCTTGACGCCGAGTTCGCGGCAGGCGCGCTGGATACGAAGCGCGATCTCGCCACGATTGGCAATAAGGATTTTTTCAAACATAGCGGGTTTTCGACTCATCAATGGGCGCCGGGTTGATCACAACGCAGGCAGCCTCAGAGGATCGGCCGCGCGCCCCGGGAGGGCAGGCGCACGGGCGGCAGGCGCAATAAAGCGCAAAGCGTGCCGCGTTAGCCGACCACGAACAACGGTTGGCCGTACTCGACCGCCTGGCCGTTGTCGACGAGGATTTCCTTGACCACACCGGACTTGTCCGACTCGATTTCGTTGAGCAGCTTCATCGCTTCGATGATGCAGATCGTCTGGCCTTCCTTGACCGTGTCGCCGACCTGGACGAACGGTTCGGCGCCCGGCGACGGTGCGCGGTAGAAGGTGCCGACCATCGGCGAGGTCACCACGTGGCCTTGCGGCGCGGCGACGGCCGGCGCAGCCGGGGCGCCTGCTGCTGCCGGCGCTTCGCCGCCTACCATCGGTGCCGGCTGGGCGTATTGCGGAGCATACGAAGCGGACGGTTGCACGTAAACCGGCGGCGCATTCTTGACGATGCGGACCTTGCCTTCGCCTTCAGTCACTTCGAGTTCGGAAATACCGGACTCCGAGACGAGGTCGATCAGAGTTTTCAGTTTACGTAGATCCATCAGGAAGCCCCTTTCAATGCGTAAAGTGCCGGCGCATACGCAGCCGGCGCAAATTAGACGTGTTTGGAATCAGCCGCGCGACGAGCCGGCGGACAGCCGGTCGAGCGCGAATTCGAGCGCGTACATATACCCCTTCCAGCCGAGGCCGCAAATCACGCCCTCTGCCTGGTCGGAGAAATACGAGTGATGCCGGAACGGTTCGCGGCGATGTACGTTCGACAGATGAATCTCGACGAACGGGATGCCGACCCCCGCCAGTGCGTCCCGAATGGCCACGCTGGTGTGCGTGTACGCGGCGGGATTGATCAGTATGAAATCGGTTTTCTCAGTCCGGGCGGATTGGATGCGATCGACGAGAGCACCTTCATGATTGCTCTGGAACGACGCGAGTTCGACGCCGGCGTCCGCTGCGCGGTCCGCCAGCGCCTGATCGATCTGCGGCAACGTCACTCGGCCGTAGACCTCAGGTTCCCGGGTGCCGAGAAGGTTGAGGTTGGGGCCGTGCAGTACCAGCAGTCGCGTCATGGTCGCTTCTTTTTCCGTGGAATTGGGCGCACTTTAGCGCTGATTAGAGAAACTTGTCTAGTTTCCTGCGCGTTCGGAACGATGTCGGCGACCTTTCGCCGCTTCTCTGGGCGACCATCTTCTCTCAAATTTAGGCAAATTGCGCGCATTTTTGCGCCTTTTGCCCCTATCTGATCGTCAAAAGAATGTGAAATTTAGAGCGCGTCGAGCGTCTGTTTCAGCGCTTGCGGGTCGATTTGCCCTAATTTTGTCGAGCGAACGTTGCCATTTGCGTCAATTACGACGGTAAAGGGCAGGCCGCCGGCAGCATTGCCGAACGCGCGCGCGAGGTCGGCGCCGCCGAACCCGGTCACATAGACCGGATAGGCTACTTTCACCTTCTGCAGGAATGCCTGGACGTTTTTATCCGAATCGACGCCAAGTCCCACGAACTGGATCCCTTTCTTCGCATATTCGCGCTGAAGTTGCGAAAGAGCGGGCATTTCTTCGACACACGGTCCGCACCACGACGCCCAGAAATTGACGACGATTGGGTGACCTTTAAGCAAACTTAGCGATTGCGGCTTGCCCTCGACGTTCGTAACGGGTGCGCCCCAAAGTTGCTCGACGGCGCTTTGCGTGGAACCGGGCTGCGCCGCGTGGGCGACTTCCGGACTGCCGTTCAGCCAATGATTGGCCAGCACCCCGCCGCCCGCAGCGGCGATCGCGACCAGCGCGCCTGCCAGAATCCGTCTCGTGTTCATTCCAGGTCTGTCTAATTAGTTGAAGGGGTGACGTTGCTGCTGTCGAGGAGCGCCTGGACCGCCTGCTGATTTGCCCGCGCAGTGCGGCCGCGCGCGTCGGCCCGGACCGCGCCGCGCAAGTCGTCGGTTTCGTACAGGGCCACGTGGACGCCGGCCGGCTCCGCATCGCGCCCTTCATTCGTGGGGCGCCAGAGGAAGCTCAGTGTCTCGACATAGCCGCGACCGGCAAAATGCCGCGTTTCCGAAACGTCGTACTGGATGTTGGCGTTCAGGAAGTAGATCGCGACTTCTTTCGGATTGTCGCAGAACACCTGAAGGTGAATATCTGAGTGTTCACCGGCAGTGCCGCCGAGCACCGCGCCGGTCAGATAAGGATTGAACGGCGCGAGCCGCTCCATCCAGTCGATCGCAATGCGGCGTAGCCGCCGCAACAGCGCCGGCTGGCTGTCGCCTTGGAAAAGTGACTGATATTCACGGATTTCTTCTTCGATCTGATCGTTATCCGGCAGCCATTCGCCGGCGACACGGCTCTCGCCGACTACCTGCCGTGCCGCTTTACGCTTGGCCGTTGCGTAGTCCAGACCGTCTTCAGCGATCATCCGGGCAGCCGCGATGGCGATTTCCTCGCGCACGCGCTGCGGATCGAAATGTGATTTGCGAACCATCTCTCAATCATACTAGAGATTGATGTCAGCCCTTTCTGGGCGGTTCGCACAGGGTGCCTGACGTGGGCGAGGCGGGCGGCCACCCTGGCGGCTCCGTTCATAGGGCGATGGGAAGGCGTCGGTTACAATAGCGTCCTTTGTGGACGGTCGTTTCGACCGCTCCTCTGCACCCCCATCCCTCGCAAAAATACGCCCGCGCGGCACGACAGGCTTATGCACATCCACATCCTCGGTATCTGCGGCACGTTTATGGGCGGTCTCGCGGTCCTCGCGCGCGGCGCGGGTCACACCGTGACGGGCTGCGATGCCGGCGTCTATCCGCCGATGAGCACGCAGCTCGAGGCGCAAGGCATTCGTCTGATCGAAGGTTATGACGCTGAGCAGTTGAACGGCCTCAACGCCGACCTGTTCGTGATCGGCAATGTGGTCTCACGCGGCAACCCGCTGATGGAAGCGATCCTCGATCGTGGCCTGCCTTATGTTTCCGGTCCGCAGTGGCTCGGCGAGCATGTGCTGAACGGCAAGTGGGTGCTGGCGGTGGCCGGCACGCATGGCAAGACCACCACCAGTTCGATGCTGACCTGGCTGCTCGAAGACGCGGGTCTCAATCCGGGCTTCCTGATCGGCGGCGTACCGCTGAATTTTGGCGTGTCGGCGCGGCTGACGGATTCCAGCTTCTTCGTGATCGAGGCCGACGAGTACGACACGGCCTTCTTCGACAAGCGCTCGAAGTTCGTCCACTACCGGCCGAAAACCGCCGTCCTGAACAACCTCGAGTTCGATCACGCCGACATTTTCCCGGATCTGGCGGCGATCGAGACGCAATTCCATCATCTGATCCGCACCGTGCCGGGCATCGGCCGGATCGTCACGAATGGTCGTGAAGACGCGCTGGAGCGCGTACTGACACGCGGCTGCTGGAGCGAAGTCGAGCGGTTCGGTGTGCAAGGGGGCTGGGAAACCTTGCCGGCGGAAGACGGCGTGCCGGTCGACGAGCGTTTCGCCGTGTATCACAACAGCGAGCGCGTCGGCGTAGTCGAGTGGCAGGTGCAGGGCGAGCACAACCGCATGAACGCGCTGGCCGCGATCGCCGCGGCGCGCCACGTCGGCGTGCCGCCGGCGCAAGCCGCGAAGTCGCTGGCGAGTTTCCGGAACGTGAAGCGCCGCATGGAAGTGCGCGGCAGCGTCGACGGCGTGACCGTCTACGACGATTTCGCGCATCACCCCACGGCGATCGAGACCACGGTGGCTGGACTGCGGGCGCGCGTCGGCCACGAAAACACGCGAATCCTTGCCGTGCTTGAGCCGCGCTCGAACACCATGAAGCTCGGCGTGATGAAGGCGCAACTGCCGGCTAGTCTGGCCGACGCCGACCTGGTATTCGGCTACGGCGCGCCGGCTGGCCGCGACGCACTCGGCTGGGATCTCGGCGAAGCGCTCGCGCCGCTCGGCGGCAAAGCGCAGGCTTTCGACAATCTCGACGCGCTGGTCAAAGCGGTGGTTCACGCAGCGCGCCCCGGCGACCAGATTCTGGTCATGAGCAACGGCGGCTTCGGCGGCGTGCATCAGAAGCTGCTCGACGCACTTTCCGTGCGAGGCACGTCGTGATTCTCTATTTGCACGGTTTCCGCTCGTCACCCAATTCGTTCAAGGCGCGCGTGCTGGCGGCTCGCCTCGTCGAACTGGGCCGCAGCGACGAATGGTGCTGCCCGATGCTGCCGGTCTCGCCGCTCGAGACCGTTGCGCTCGCCGAATCGCTGGTGGCGGCCGCGAAACCAAAAAACGTGACGGTGATCGGCAGTTCGCTCGGCGGCTACTTCGCCACGTACCTCGCCGAGAAACACGGCTGGCCGGCGGTGCTGCTGAACCCGGCGGTCGTGCCGCAACGCGACCTGAGCGCCTATCTCGGCGAGCAGCCGTTATGGCACGGCGGCGGCAGCATCACGGTCGAACCGCATCATCTGGACGAGCTGCGCGCGCTTGGCGTCGCGTCGATCACGCGGCCCGAACGCTATTATTTGATGGCCGCGACCGGTGACGAAGTGCTCGATTACCGCGAAATGCTTGCGCACTATCCGGGCGCGCGCACTACGCTGATCGAAGGGAGTGACCACGCGATCAGCGAATTCGCACAGTACGTCGACGAGGTGCTGGCCTTTTGCGATGCCGAAGACGTCGAGCCGCCGGCGCCGCGCGAGGCGGCCTGACAGTGCCGACGATCCTGCAGCGAGGCCGTTGCGGATCACCAGATTCATGCCGCCGGCGCGCGCGTATCGCGCCGCGGATCCACTACCACGAACACGTTGCCGTGCCGCGCACGCAGTGACCGATAGCTGAACCCAATCGGGCGCGCCGGCAGATGCAAGTCAGAACGAGAGTATTGAGTGAACGTTTTCTTCGAGGAATCGGGCAGTTTCAAGGCGGGCAGCGTGCTGTCGCGTCAGGGCGATGCTTTCCAGGTCGAGTTGCCGGGCGGCCGGCGCGCCAAAGTGCGCGCGAAAGATGTGCTGATCGAATTCGAAAAGCCGACCGCAGGCGAGTTGATGCAACAGGCGGACGCCGCCGCGCAGGACATCGATCTGGACTTCCTGTGGGAATGCGCGCCGGATGACGAATTCCCGTTCGCCGCGCTGGGCGCCGAGTACTTCGGCGAATCGTTCGGTTCGATCGAGCGCGCGGCGCTGGTGCTGCGCATGCACGGCGCACCGGTGTACTTCCGCCGCAAGGGCCGCGGCATGTACCAGCGTGCGCCGCAGGAGCAGCTCAAGATGGCGCTCGCCGGGCTGGAGCGCAAGCGCCAGCAGGCACTGGTGCAAGCCGGGTACGAAGATGAACTGAAGGCAGGCCGTCTGCCGGAAGGCTTCAGCGGCAGCAAGGCGCTGGCTTTGCTCACCAGGCCGGACAAGAACACGATCGAATACAAGGCGCTCGAAGGCGCGGCCGCGGCACGCGGTATCTCGCAGGCGCGGCTGATGCTTGAATGCGGCGGTATTCCTTCGGCACGTGCGTTGCACGAGGCGAAATTCCTCTCCGAGTTTTTCCCGCACGGCACCGGTTTCCCGCCGGTGACGGTCGGCGCGTTGCCGGAAGATCTACCGGAAGCCGATGTCGAGGCGTTCTCGATCGACGACATCACCACAACGGAGATCGACGATGCGTTTTCGGTCGAGCATCTGGCCGACGGCCGCGTGCGGATTGGCGTGCACATCGCCGCGCCGGCGCTCGGCATCGCGCGTGGCGACGATGTCGATGCGATCGCGCGCACGCGTTTGTCGACCGTCTATATGCCGGGCGACAAGATCACGATGCTGCCCGATAGCGTCGTCGAAGCGTTCACGCTGGCTGAGGGTGGCTTGCGGCCCGCTCTGTCGCTGTATGTGATCATCAACCGCGAGACGCAGGAAATCGTGGCGAGCGAAACGCGCGCCGAGCGCGTGTTTGTGAAGAACAATCTGCGCCACAACACGCTGGATGAACTGGTCACTGAAGAGGCGCTTGCCGCCGGCACCGGCGAATATCCGCACAAGGAAGACATCGCCGTGCTGTGGCCGTTCGCGCAGGCGTTGTTCGAAAAGCGTCAGACCGCGCGCGCCGGTTACGGCCTGCGCCGCGAAGTGCAGCGCAACACCGATTTCAACTTCTACGTGGAAGGCGAGCACATCACGATCACGCCGCGCCGGCGCGGGTCGCCGCTCGATACGATTGTCGCGGAACTCGCGATTCTCGCCAACTCGTCGTGGGGTGCGTTCCTGCACGACCACGGCGTGCCGGGCATCTATCGTTCGCAGCGCGCGTTCGGCGCGCCGACCGGGCCGAAACGCACCCGTATGCAGACCAATGCGGCGCCGCACGAAGGCTTAGGCGTCACGCAATATGCGTGGAGCACGTCGCCGCTGCGCCGTTACGTCGACCTCGTGAACCAGTGGCAGTTGCTCGCCTGCGTGCAGCATGGCGTGACCGCGAAACTCGCCGCGCCGTTCAAGCCGAAGGACGCCGATCTGTTCGCCGTCGTGCAAGGTTTCGACGACACCTACACGGCGTATGCCGATCACCAGCGCCGCATGGAGTACTTCTGGTGCCTGCGCTGGCTGAAGCAGGAGAACAGGAAGCAGGTGGTGGCATCGGTGGTGAAGGGCGATCTTGTGCGCCTCGAAGAGATTCCACTTCTGCTGCATGTGCCGGGTCTCGGCGTGCACGCACGAGGTACGCGCTTGCAGATGGAAGTGATGTCGATCGACGAACTGACCGTCGAAGCATCCGTGCGCCTGCTGCACGTGCTCGACGCGCCCATCGTGACGAGCGGCAGCGAAGCTGAAGAAGCCGACGAGGGTGAAGAGGAAATCATCGACGTGGCGGAAGAAAGTGCCGAAGGTGAAGCCGAGGCTCAGGCGGAAGCCGACCTCGACGGCGGTGCGGCTGAGCCGGGCGATGCCGAGAATGCCGCTGGCGCGACCGACGCGACAGCCGATCAGCAGCATGCCGCGGAGCCGGGACGATGAGCGTCAATGATTCACGTGACCGCTACGCGGTCATCGGTAATCCGGTCGGCCATAGCAAATCGCCGTTCATTCATGGCCGCTTTGCCGCGCAAACCGGCGAGCCGATCGAATACGGTCACCTGCTCGCGCCGGTGGATGCTTTCGTGCCGCATGTGCGTGCTTTTATCGACGCAGGCGGTCGCGGCCTGAACGTGACGGTGCCGTTCAAGCTCGACGCGCACGCATTCGCCAGCACGCTGTCGCCGCGCGCGGCGGCGGCGGGCGCAGTGAACACCCTGCGGTTCGACGCGGGCGGAGTCTACGGTGACAACACGGACGGCTTCGGTCTGGTGCGTGATATCGAAGTGAATCTCGGTGTGTCGTTGAAGGGCGCACGGATTTTGTTGCTCGGTGCGGGCGGCGCTGCGCGCGGCGTCGTGCTGCCGATGCTGGACCGCGCGCCGCATACGCTGACGATCGTCAACCGTACGGCGGCGAAGGCCGAAGCGCTCGTCGACCAGTTCGCGCAGGCTGCGCGCGCCGCCGCTTGTCGTCTGAGTGGCGGCAGCGCGCGAGCGATCGAAGCCGGCGAGTACGACGTGATCGTCAACGCGACGGCGGGCAGTCTGGATGCTTCGTTGCCCGAATGTGACGACCGCGCGTTCGGCAGCGGTACGCTCGCTTACGACATGATGTACGGCGCGCATCCGACGGTGTTTATGGAACACGCGCAGAAGCTGGGAGCGCGCGGCGCCGATGGCCTTGGCATGCTGGTCGAGCAGGCAGCCGAATCGTTTTACGTGTGGCGAGGCGTGCGGCCCGACGGCGCACCGGTGCTGGCTGAATTGCGAGCGTTGTTGACGGCGCCGCCGCACCCGTAGACGGCGGCTTTAGACCCCCGGAACTCACCGACTCGAGGACTCAAACCACGATGACAGCAACGCGGCGCGCGAGCCGGCCAGGTCCGGTGCGATGGATGTTTTATCTGGGCACCGTGGTGGCGATTGCGTGGCTTGCGACGCAGGCGTTTTACTTCGCGCAGATCGCGGTGTGGAATTACGTGAATCCCCAGTCGACCGCTTTTATGCGGTCGGATGCGTGGCGGTTGTCGCAGGATCGGCCTGATCTTTCGGTGCAGCATACGTGGGTGCCGTACGAGCAGATTTCGCACAATCTGAAGCGGGCGATTATCGCCTCCGAAGACGCGAACTTCGTGAATAACAATGGCTATGAGACGGACGCCATTTTGCAGGCGTGGGAGCGGAATAAGGCCAAGGGCAAGATCGTTCGCGGCGGGTCGACGATTACCCAGCAGCTGGCGCGCAATCTGTTTCTGTCTCGTGAGAAGAGTTATATCCGTAAGGGCCAGGAATTGATCATCACGTGGATGCTCGAGACCCTGATGGATAAGCAGCGGATCTTTGAGATCTATCTCAATTCCGTTGAGTGGGGGAATGGGGTTTATGGCGCTGAGGCGGCCGCGCATTATTACTACAAGACTTCGGCTGCTAAATTGACTGCTGGGCAGTCGGCCCGGCTGGCGGTGATGCTGCCGCAGCCTAAGTATTTTGATGAGCACAGGGGCTCAGGGTATCTGGCTCAGCGGTCGCGCGTGATTGCGCGGCGGATGGGGGCGGCGGAATTGCCCGATTAAGGTTTGGTTTTTGCCTGTTCGGCGCGTGTTGTCTGTGTGCCTATGGCGTTGGCCTTTCCTTGCTTTGTTAGTGGTCTATTAGCGTCGCCCCTGTGCGGGGCAGGCACCTACTTTTCTTTGCCTGCTGCAAAGAAAAGTAGGCAAAAGAAAGCAGCTCAAACCGCCAGCTCATAAGCGGGTCCCCTGGCTTGGCGGGGGCAGTGGTGCATCTAGAATCTGTGTTCTCGCACATTCAGCGTCAGTGACAAAGGCGTCATACTTCCGGCGGCGCTACGCGCGCCGAAGCGCCTTTCGCCAAACCATCGCTTTTTCTCGTGCATCGCCTGGCGTAGTTCATAGAACCGTCCGCTCGTTTTCCGGCGCGCGCGCCACTCGGCGCCGTGACTCGTCGTTGCATCACCAACACTCCCGCAATGCGCCAGCGCTTCATTCGAAGTGCGAATTCACACCTGCGTGCGCTCCCACGACTTGTCGCTCGCTCGAAGCGGCGAGTGGCACATCCCAAACCAGATACATTTTCTGGCGCCTCGCCGAGGCACGGCCGAAGGCCGCTCTGCGCAAACGCAGCCTATGGTTTCCCGGCGGTCCCGTCCGTGCCGAGGCGAAGCCGATGGCCCCACCACATCCAACCAAAGCCCCGGGTTTCCCTCGCAGACCCATCCGCGACGCACGCAGTGCGGAGTGGGAGCTGATGAGCCCTTTGTCACTGACGTTGAGGGTGCGAGGGCACGGATTCCAGATGCACCACTGCCCCCTCCAAGCCGGGGGACCTGCTTAAGAGTTAGCGGTTTGAGCTGCTTTCTTTTGCCTACTTTTCTTTGCAGCAGGCAAAGAAAAGTAGGTGCCTGCCCCGCACAGGGGCGACGCTAATGGATCACTAACAAATCAAGGAAAGGCCAACGCCGTAGGAATACAGACAATACGCGCCGAGCAGGCAATCAAACGAAACAAACCAAGCAAACCCCAACGCCGTAGGCCTACCCCGACAGGGCAAAAAATCCCATTATATGAATCCAACACTCACATATTGGAGCTTTCCAAAAAACCGCCCTACAATCCAACCCATCACGCACCGTGAGCCGAAAAAACCGGCCACGACCAGCGACAGCAAGAAAAAAACCGGAGACAAGCCAAACCATGCCTAAGACCCAAAGGCAGCAACCGCATGCCCGCGCCACGGGCAACACGCACTGTGCCGCGAGCAAAACAGGCCTCCCCTCCGGCCCCGCGCTGTAAGCGCAAAAAACCATCCAAGAGCGAATCGCCATGAACAAAGCGATGCCTACTCACACCGTAAGCGAGTCTGAAGCCAATCTGGCGCCGCAGGCCGATCACGCTTCCAGAGCCGCGCCGCAACAGGCTGCCAACGCCGCGAAAGTTTCACGCGTCAGCGTCCAGCCTCCGCCCGTGGCCGACGAAATCGCATTGCCGAGCACGCTGCTCGACATCACGCCTCAGCAAGCCGGCACGCAAACCCTGCTGCGCGGTCTGGCGATTCTGGAAGCTGCCGCCGCCGGCGTACGCGATCTGCGCACCTTCGGCGCTGCGCTCGGCACGACCCGCAGCACCACGCATCGGCTGGTCAGCAGCCTCGTGCAGGCGCGCTATCTGCGGCAAGTGCAAGGCGGCTATCTGCTCGGCCCGAAACTGATCGAACTCGGCACTATCGCGCTGGAACAGATGCCGCTCACCGCAGTCGCGCGTCAGCATCTCGAGTCGCTCGCTGAACAGACGCTCGACACGATCCACCTCGGCGTGCGCGATGGCGACGACGTCCTGTACATCGACAAGATCCCCGGCACCCGAGGCCTCGAAATGCGCTCGCGCGTCGGTCACCGGATGCCGCTCGCGTCGACAGGTATCGGCAAAGCCATGATGCTCGATCTCACGCCGGACATGTGGCAGTCGCTTTTCGAAGCGTCACGGCGCGCGCTCGCCGGTGTTAGTTTCAAGCCGGATAACCGTCCCGATGCGCAGACCTTCATGCAGCGCATGACCAACTATGCCGCCGGCGGCTACACCTTCGACCTCGAAGAAAACGAAGCGTCGATCCGTTGCGTCGCAGCGCCGGTGCGCGATGCATCGGGCGCGGTGGTGGCGGCGCTGTCGGTTGCGAGCACGATTCCGTACATGTCGCTCGAACGCATGGATGAACTGATTCCGGTCGTGCAGCGCGAAGCGCGTGCGATTTCGGAAGAACTCGGCTGGCGCGCCCCGCAACCAGCAACGCGCAGGATCAAGCGATGAAGCGAGCGGGTTCTCACACGCAAGCGGTCAATCGGGTGAACACCGCCGCGGCCACCGACGCCAAGCTCCAGCACGCCGCGCTCATCGCGCTCGACTGGGGCACGACGTCGCTGCGCGCGTATCTGTACGACGCGGCCGGCGAAGTGTTGGCGACGCGGGCATCGACGGCCGGCATCATGAATTTGCCGCGCAGCGCCGAGCAAGGTGGCTTCGACGACGCCTTTGACGACGCGTGCGGCGCCTGGCTCGCACAGGCGCCCGCCGTACCGGTGATCGCAGCCGGTATGGTCGGCAGCGCGCAAGGCTGGGTCGAAGCACCGTACGTCGACGCGCCGGCGAATGCCAATGCGCTGGTGGCCGGCATCGTGCACGTGAAAGCCGCGTGCGGCTCGACGCTGCACATCGTGCCGGGCGTCCTGCAACGGGGTGAGCTGCCCAATGTAATGCGCGGCGAAGAAACTCAGATCTTCGGCGCGCTTGGTCAGGACGCGGACGCAGCGGACAACGCCAGGCGCGCACTGATCGGCTTGCCCGGCACCCACGCGAAATGGGCCGTCGTGCAGGCGGGCCGCATCGAACGTTTTCATACCTTCATGACCGGTGAAGTGTTCGGCGCATTGCGCGAGCACACCATCCTTGGCCGCACGATGGTCACGCCGGATCGTCCGGATACCGAGGCATTCCTGCGTGGGGTGAACATCGCTCGCGACAAAGGTCAGGCAGGCATGCTGGCAACCGTATTCAGCGCTCGCACGCTTGGCCTTACCGGGCAACTGTCGCGCGAACAGCAGCCGGATTATCTGTCGGGCCTGCTGATCGGGCACGAACTGGCCGGTCTCGAAGCCGTGCTCACGCAGCAGCAAAACTCGCTCGCCGGGCAGCATTTGCGCCTGATCGGCAACGAAGCGCTATGCGAGCGCTATCGCGTGGCGCTTGCGCAATTCGGCTGCACGCATGCGGAGCTGGTGAAGCACGCCACCGAGCGCGGCTTGTGGCGCATCGCTACCCAGGCGGGGCTCGTCAATCCCACGCCCCAAGCGGCGTATGCGGGCTAAGCGGTAGCGCCGCCGCTCACGAAACAAGGAACCGACATGCAACCTCACATCAATCTGCCCGCTCCGTACATGCCGCACGCGGGTTTGATCGCGGCGTTCGAGATCTGTCCGCTGATCGCGATCATGCGCGGCGTGACACCCGCGGACGCCGCTGAGCACGGTCAGGCGTTGTACGAGGCCGGTTTTCGCATCGTCGAAGTGCCGTTGAATTCGCCGCAGCCGTTCGACAGCATCGCGGCGATCCGCAAGGCGTTGCCAGCCGATGCGATCGTCGGAGCGGGCACGGTGCTGCATCCGAGTTTCGTCAACGACGTGAAGTCGGCAGGTGGCGAACTGATCGTGATGCCGCATAGCGATCCGGAGGTCGTCGGCGCTGCGAAGGCACTGGGCATGGCCTGCGCGCCGGGCGTGGCGACGCCGAACGAAGCCTTCATCGCGCTGAAGAACGGCGCTGACGTGCTGAAGATGTTCCCCGCCGAGCAACTCGGCTGCCAGATCGTGAAGGCGTGGCGCGCGGTGATCGCGGCGGAAGTGCCGCTGGTGCCGGTGGGTGGGATCACGCCGGACAACATGGGGCCGTTCCTTAGCGCCGGCGCGAATGGCTTCGGCCTCGGTTCGGCGCTGTACAAACCGGGGCAGAGCGCGGCGGTGACCGCCTCGCACGCGAAGGCGTTCATCAACGGCTTGCGCATCGCGCGGGCAGGCGCGAAGAAATGAAGCGGCTCGCCGACAAAGTCGCGTTGATCACCGGCGCCGGGCGTGGCATCGGTGCGGCGATCGCCCTCGCGTTTGCGCGCGAAGGCGCTGCGGTCGTGCTGGCTGAGCTGGATATTGAAACTGCGCGGCAGACGGCGGAGCTGATCAAGACGCAAACCGGCGGACGTGTGCTGGCGGTGCAGACGGATGTGACGCAATCGGCCTCGGTTCAGCGCGCGGTGAGCGAGGCCGAACGCGCGTTCGGCGCGCTCGACGTGCTGGTCAATAACGCCGGCATCAACGTGTTCTGCGACCCGCTGACGATGACCGACGACGACTGGCGCCGTTGCTTCGCGGTCGATCTCGACGGCGTCTGGAACGGGTGTCGCGCGGTGTTGCCGGGCATGGTCGAACGCGGCGCGGGCAGCATCGTGAATATCGCGTCGACGCATGCGTTCAAGATCATTCCGGGATGTTTTCCGTACCCGGTGGCCAAGCATGGTGTGCTCGGGTTGACGCGTGCACTCGGCATCGAATACGCGCCGCGCAACGTGCGGGTCAACGCGATCGCGCCGGGGTACATCGAAACGCAATTGACGCACGATTGGTGGAACGAACAGGCCGATCCGGCCGCCGCGCAACAGGCGACGCTCGATTTGCAACCGATGAAGCGCATCGGGCGCCCGGAAGAAGTGGCGATGACCGCGGTATTTCTTGCTTCGGATGAAGCGCCGTTCATCAACGCCACCTGCATCACCGTGGATGGCGGCCGTTCCGCGCTGTATCACGACTGAATGTAGCGGACCAGCACGCAACAGGAAGCAGGACCAGTAGCTCGAACAGCAAGAACAGGCAAGAACAGGCAATAAGCGGCATCAAAGTTTCACCGGACGACGCGCTGGCCGCGTGTGTCACAACCGGTACAAGAAGACGCGGCCGATACCTTCTCGTTATCAATTAGTCAGGAGACACGCATCATGAAACGAAGAATTTTCCTCACGCTGGCAGCAGCGGCGACGGGTGTGCTCTTCAACGCACCGGTGGCGCAGGCCGCTGATCCGGTCAAGATCGGCTTCCTCGTGAAGCAGCCGGAGGAACCGTGGTTCCAGGACGAATGGAAGTTCGCCGAAATCGCCGCCAAGGAAAAGGGCTTTACGCTGGTGAAGATCGGCGCGCCGTCGGGCGAGAAGGTGATGAGCGCAATCGACAACCTGTCGGCTCAGAAAGCGCAAGGCTTTGTGATCTGCACGCCTGACGTCAAGCTCGGACCGGGCATCGTCGCCAAGGCAAAGGCCGACGGCCTGAAGATGATGACGGTGGACGACCGACTCGTCGACGGCGCGGGCAAGCCGATCGCATCGGTGCCGCATATGGGCATCTCGGCGTACAACATCGGCAAGCAGGTGGGTGACGGCCTGGCTGCGGAAATCAAGAAGCGCGGCTGGGATATGAAGGACGTCGGCGCGATCGACGTGACCTACAACCAGTTGCCCACCGCAGTTGACCGCACCACCGGTGCAACCGACGCGCTCGTCGCCGCCGGTTTCCCGAAGGCCAACGTGGTTGAAGCACCGCAAGCGAAAACCGACACGGAAAACGCGTTCAACGCCGCCAACATCGCGCTGACGAAGAACCCGCAGTTCAAGCACTGGGTGGCTTACGCGCTGAATGACGAAGGCGTGCTCGGCGCCGTGCGCGCAGCGGAAGGCCGCGGCTTTAAGGCGGACAACATGATCGGTATCGGGATCGGCGGTTCGGAGTCGGCATTGAACGAGTTCAAGAAGCCGTCGCCGACCGGCTTCTATGGCACCGTCATCATCAGCCCGAAGCGCCACGGCGAAGAAACCTCGACGCTGATGTACGACTGGATCACGCAAGGCAAGGAACCGCCGATGCTCACGCTGACGACCGGCATGCTGGCCACGCGTGACAACGTCGCCGAAGTGCGCCAGAAGATGGGCCTCGCGGCAAATTAAGCAGTTGTTGTATCGCGGTGCAATGAAGTGAACTGCCGGCGCGTCGTTTCTCCAAGGATTGGGCGCGCCGGCAACAGCAATACAAGATCGGCAGTTGAGACAGACCGTGTTTGCCGCTGGCGTGACTGCCTCGCAAAACACGCACGGTTCACACGAAGCAGCAACTAAGTTGCATGGGACAGGAGGCGAAGTGTCAGCGACGCTACGTTTTGACAATATCGGCAAAGTCTTTCCAGGCGTGCGCGCGCTCGACGGTGTGTCCTTCGACGTCAACGTCGGCCAGGTGCACGGCCTGATGGGCGAAAACGGCGCAGGGAAATCGACCCTGCTGAAGATTCTCGGTGGTGAATACCAGCCCGATTCGGGCCGCGTGATGATCGACGGCAATGAGGTGCGCTTCACGAGCGCGGCATCGTCGATCGCGGCGGGGATCGCGGTGATTCACCAGGAACTGCAATACGTGCCCGATCTCACGGTCGCGGACAATCTGCTGCTCGGCCAGTTGCCGAACTCGCTCGGTTGGGTCAACAAGCGCGAAGCCAAGCGCTTCGTGCGTGAACGTCTCGAGGCGATGGGCGTGGCGCTCGACCCGAACGCGAAGTTGAGAAAGCTCTCGATCGCGCAGCGGCAAATGGTCGAAATCTGCAAGGCGCTGCTGCGTAACGCACGCGTGATCGCACTGGACGAACCGACCAGTTCGCTGTCGCATCGCGAGACCGAAGTGCTGTTCAAGCTGGTGCGCGATCTGCGCGCGGACAACCGCGCGATGATCTATATCTCGCACCGCATGGACGAGATCTACGAGTTGTGCGACGCCTGCACGATCTTCCGCGACGGCCGCAAAATTGCTTCGCATCCGACGCTCGAAGGCGTGAAGCGCGACACCATCGTCAGCGAAATGGTCGGACGTGAAATCGCCGACATCTACAACTACTCGGCACGCCCGCTCGGCGAGGTCCGTTTCGCAGCGAAAGCGATCGAAGGGCATGCGCTAGCGCAACCGGCCAGCTTCGAAGTGCGGCGCGGCGAGATCGTCGGCTTCTTCGGTCTGGTGGGCGCGGGCCGCAGCGAACTGATGCATCTGGTGTACGGCGCCGATCACAAGAAGGCCGGCGAAATCGTGCTCGACGGCAAGCCGATCAAGGTGCGCAGCGCGGGCGAGGCGATCAGACACGGCATCGTGCTGTGTCCGGAAGACCGCAAGGAAGAGGGCATCGTCGCGATGGCGACCGTGTCGGAGAACATCAATATCAGTTGCCGCCGCCACTATTTGCGCGCGGGGATGTTCCTCGACCGCAAGAAAGAAGCGGAAACCGCAGACCGTTTTATCAAGCTGCTGAAGATCAAGACGCCAAGTCGCCGCCAGAAGATTCGCTTCCTGTCGGGCGGCAACCAGCAGAAGGCGATTTTGTCGCGCTGGCTGGCCGAGCCTGATCTGAAGGTGGTGATCCTCGACGAACCGACGCGCGGGATCGACGTCGGCGCGAAGCATGAGATCTATAACGTGATTTATCAGCTTGCCGAGCGCGGCTGCGCCATCGTAATGATTTCGTCGGAATTGCCGGAGGTGCTCGGCGTGTCCGACCGGATCGTCGTGATGCGTCAGGGACGCATTTCCGGTGAGCTGTCACGCAAGGAAGCAACGGAACAAACGGTGTTGAGCCTCGCGTTGCCGCAAAGCTCGACCGCGCTGCCCGAAACCGCAGCCGCGCAGCAAGCGGCCTGAACATTATTTGGACGAAAGTCCGGCAACCCGTGGGGAACGGGAGGAGTCTTCAACATGCAAGCCAGAGAAAACCTCGCGCAACAGGCCGCCAAAGGCGCGGCCGAAGCGCTGATTCCGCAGTCGAACGACAAGGCGAAATGGTGGCAGCAGATCACCGAGTACAGCCTGATTCTGATCTTCATCGTGATGTTCATTACGATGTCGCTGACCGTCGATCACTTCTTCTCGATCGAGAACATGCTCGGTCTTGCGCTGTCGATCTCGCAGATCGGCATGGTCGCGTGCACGATGATGTTCTGTCTGGCCTCGCGCGATTTCGACCTGTCGGTGGG
This sequence comes from Paraburkholderia domus, assembly GCF_905220705.1. Classification (GTDB taxonomy): domain Bacteria; phylum Pseudomonadota; class Gammaproteobacteria; order Burkholderiales; family Burkholderiaceae; genus Paraburkholderia; species Paraburkholderia domus. The sequence goes on along the minus strand of NZ_CAJNAT010000007.1, from coordinate 206,003 downwards.
GTCGACGGTCGCGTTCGCCGGTGTGCTGTGCGCGATGGTGCTGAACGCCACGGGCAATACGTTCATCGCGATCATTGCCGCTGTGGCAGCGGGTGCGGTGATCGGCTTCGTCAACGGCGCGGTGATTGCGTATCTGCGCATCAACGCGCTGATCACGACGCTCGCAACGATGGAAATCGTCCGCGGTCTCGGCTTTATCGTGTCGCACGGGCAAGCGGTGGGCGTGTCGTCGGATACGTTTATCGCGCTGGGCGGCTTGAGCTTCTTCGGCGTGTCGCTGCCGATCTGGGTCACGCTGCTGTGCTTCATCGTGTTCGGCGTGATGCTCAATCAGACCGTGTACGGCCGTAATACGCTGGCAATCGGCGGTAATCCGGAGGCCTCGCGTCTCGCCGGTATCAATGTCGAACGCACGCGCGTTTATATCTTCCTGATTCAAGGTGCCGTCACTGCACTGGCCGGTGTGATTCTGGCTTCGCGGATTACGTCGGGTCAGCCGAACGCAGCGGAAGGCTTCGAGCTGAACGTGATTTCGGCTTGCGTGCTGGGCGGCGTGTCGTTGCTCGGCGGTCGCGCGACAATCTCCGGGGTCGTCATCGGCGTACTGATCATGGGTACGGTCGAGAACGTGATGAACCTGATGAACATCGACGCCTTCTATCAGTATCTCGTGCGTGGCGCGATTCTGCTCGCCGCTGTGCTGCTCGACCAGTTGAAGAACCGCGGCTCGCGCGACTGAACCCGCGACTCAGTTCGCAACTTATTCACTTTGCTCTAAAAGGAATCGAACGATGTCGTCTCCGGCCAATGCAAACGACCGTCTCGCGGACAGCACGTTTGCCCGCTATCCGAGTCTCGTCGACCGAACGGTGTTGATCACGGGTGGCGCGACCGGTATCGGCGCATCGTTCGTCGAGCATTTCGCGGCGCAGGGTGCGCGCGTCGCGTTCTTCGATATCGATGCGACTGCGGGTGACGCGCTCGCCGATGAACTCGGCGATTCGAAACACAAGCCGCTATTCTTGCCGTGTGATCTGACCGACATCGACGCGCTGCAGAAAGCGATCGCCGACGTGAAGGCTGCGTTCGGCCCGATTCAGGTGCTGGTGAACAACGCGGCAAATGACAAACGCCACGCGATTGGCGAAGTGACGCGTGAGTTTTTCGACGCAGGCATCGCGGTGAATATCCGTCATCAGTTCTTCGCCGCGCAGGCGGTCATGGAGGACATGAAAGCCGCCAACGCGGGTTCGATCATCAACCTCGGCTCGATCAGCTGGATGCTGAAGAACGGCGGCTACCCGGTGTACGTGATGTCGAAATCGGCGGTGCAGGGTTTGACGCGTGGCCTCGCGCGCGACCTCGGTCACTTCAACATCCGCGTCAATACACTGGTGCCGGGCTGGGTGATGACGGAGAAGCAGAAGCGTTTGTGGCTCGACGATGCGGGGCGTCGCTCGATCAAGGAAGGCCAGTGCATCGACGCTGAACTGCAACCCGCCGATCTCGCACGCATGGCGCTGTTCCTCGCCGCCGACGACAGCAGGATGATCACCGCGCAGGACATCGTCGTCGACGGAGGCTGGGCGTGAGTGCGGGTGGGCGTACAGGTCTGCCAGCGCCTCGCGCGGCATTGCTGCTCGATACGCAATGCGCGCTCGGCGAAGGCGCGACGTGGTGCGCGAGAACGGGCCGCTTCTACTGGACCGATATCGAAGGCGCGCGCCTGTGGCGCTATGACCCGAGCGACGGACAAAGCATGTCCTGGCTCATGCCCGAGCGTCTCGCCACGTTTGCGTTGTGCGCGGATCCGCGCTACCTGCTGCTCGGACTAGCGACGCATCTGGCGTTCTTCGATCTGGCAACTGGCGTGACGCGACGTATCGTCGACGTCGAACCGGGCTTGAATACGCGCGTGAACGACGGCCGCTGCGACCGTCGGGGCCGTTTCGTATTCGGCACGAAAGACGAAGGCTCGCCGCTGCAAGCGGTCGGCGGGTTTTATCGGTTGAATCATGATTTGTCGCTGGAGCGTTTGCCGTTACCCGCACCGGCAATCTCGAACAGCATCGCGTTCAGTCCTGACGGCGCGACGATGTACTACTGCGATTCGCCGACGCGTGAAATCCGCGTCTGCGACTATCGCGCGGACGGCAGCATTGCCAACGACCGCGTGTTCACGACATTGACTGACGCCACCGGCGAGCCCGACGGCTCGACCGTCGACCGTGACGGCGGTTTGTGGAACGCGCAATGGGGTGGCGGGCGCGTGGTGCGATATGGCCCCGACGGGGTGGAGACCGAGCGCGTCGACGTGCCGACCGTGCAGCCGAGTTGCGTCGCATTCGGCGGTCCTCCAGGCGCACTTTCTGCGGGGGTTGCGCATCTGGACATGCTGTACATCACGAGTGCGCGCGTCGATCTCGACGCGGCGGCGCTCGCGAGCGACGCGCATGCGGGCGGCGTGTTTATCGCAACGCCCGGGCGACGAGGTTTGCCGGAACCGGTGTTCCAAGGCTCGCGGGAGTAGCGCAGAATGACCCAGCCTCAGTGTCGACGCGGCATTGGAGCGCCGCAGATCAGTGATTTTGAACGTAAATCAGCAATTAATGTCGCAAACTCAGTCGCAAACCCAGTGCCAGCAGAACGGCAGCAAATCGGCAGCATGCAGTTCGGACCCAGAGGCGACCGGTGAAAAAATCGCCCAACAGCATCCGTCAGCAATGACGGCAACGTCCCACGCCTCTCGATGGAGCCAGATATGACTGTTGCGAATCCTGTTTCCGCTTCTTCCCAGAGCCGACGCGCGCGACTCAACGCGGCGGCCAATCCGGTGCATCCGGGTCCCAGTACGTCTGCGGTTGCGGTCGGTGAGACGAGCGGCGGCGAACTCGCTTGCATCACGCTTGCCAACGCGCATTTGCGACTCGACGTCGCGCCGACGCTCGGCGGCGGCGTCACCCGTTTCGACTGGCGCAACGACGGCGCGCTCACGCCGATTTTCCGGCGCTGCCGTCATGTCGCGGCCGATACCCAGCCGAACCAGCTGGCCTGCTATCCGCTGTTGCCCTATTCGAACCGGATCGGCGGCGGTCATTTCAATGTGGCGGGGCGGCGTGTCGAGGTGCCGCAAAATCGCGCCGACGAACCCTTGCCGATTCATGGCGACGGTTGGCTGTCCGCGTGGCAGGTCGCGGAGTCGGACCGCGAAAATGTACGTCTGACGCTCGATCGCCACGACGGCAAACCGTACGCGTTCCGCGCGACGCAAACCTATGCGCTGGACGGTCCGACGCTCGTCATCACGCTGGACATCGAGAATGCCGGTCGCGAGGTGCTGCCTTTCGGGTTGGGCGTGCATCCATTTTTCGTGCGTGACGCCGATACCGAACTGTCTGCGGCGGCCGGCGGCCTGTGGCTCTCCGGCGACGACTGGCTGCCGGTGCGTCACGTGCCGGCGCCGCCCGCGTGGCAATTCGGCGTGGCGTATCCGCTGCCGGAAATTATTGTCAATCACGCGTTCACGGGCTGGAGCGGGCAGGCGGCGGTGGTGTGGCCGAAGCGGAGGTTGTTGCTGAATATCGCCGCCGAAGCCGATTATTACGTGTTGTATACGCCGCCGGGCGAAGACTTCTTCTGCTTCGAGCCGGTCGATCATCCAATCAACGCGGTAAATCTGGCAGGCGGCGCGTGTGAGAACGGGATGACGATGCTGCGTCACGGCGAGCGCCTGACGCGCACGTTCCGCTTCACCGTCGAGCGAACGGGTTTGCGCTCGATGCCGGGCACGCGCGGGTCGCGACGGCGACAGTAGCCGGCGAGCAGGGCGGAGCGGCACGGCGCACTCGCCACGCGCCGGCGCGAACCGGTATGACGCGTGGCCGCGGCTTACCGCGCAGGACGGGTAAAATACCCGCCTCTTCCGCTATCGGCTCGCCGCGAGACTCACCATGTCCAATTTCATCCAGACACTCAACGACGCCTGGCAGCGCACGAACTCGCTGCTGTGCGTCGGCCTCGATCCTGAGCCCAGCAAATTCCCAGGCGCGCTCGCGGGCCGTCCTGAGGCGATTTTCGACTTCTGCCGCACCATCGTCGACGCGACCGCACCGTATGCGTCGTCGTTCAAGCCGCAGATCGCGTACTTCGCCGCCCATCGCGCGGAAGACCAACTCGAGCAGCTGATCGCGCACATTCATGCGAACCATCCGGGCCTGCCGGTGATTCTGGATGCGAAGCGCGGCGACATCGGCAGCACGGCCGAGCAGTACGCGCGCGAAGCGTTCGAGCGCTATCAGGCGGATGCGGTGACGGTGAATCCGTATATGGGCTTCGATTCTATCGAGCCGTATCTGGAGCACGCAGGCAAGGGCGTGATCGTCCTGTGCCGGACCTCGAATCCGGGCGGTTCGGATCTGCAGTTTCTGGAAACGGGCGGGCGTCCGCTGTACCAGGTCGTCGCGCAACTGGCGGCGGACAAGTGGAACGCGAGCGGCCAATTGGGTCTTGTGGTCGGCGCGACCTTCCCGAAGGAAATCGAGGTGGTGCGTGGAATCGTCGGCGATATGCCGCTGCTGATTCCGGGCATCGGCGCGCAAGGCGGCGATGTTCAGGCGACGGTGAACGCCGGCCGTACGGCGAACGGCACGGGCATGTTGATCAACTCGTCGCGGGCGATTATCTACGCCGGCAAGGGCGACGATTTCGCTGAGGCCGCAGCTAAGGCCGCCATGGAGACGCGTGACCGGATCAATGCGTTTCGGTGATAGAGGGTGGTCGTCGTGAAAGACGGCCTTTGAATCGGCTGCGGTTTTTGTTCGGGCTGGTCAGACGGCTGGCCCGAGCCTCTGCCTTCTGTCGATGCTGGTCAGGTAGCAGGCCTCAGCCGCTGGATAAACGTCGCATGCTGCGGATGGCCGGCCTTTAGGGCTTCGATATCCGCCAGCTCGAACTCGCTGAATTCAAAGCCCGGCGCCACCGTGCAGCCCACCAGCGCAAACGTCGCGGGGTCCACGCATTCCGCAGCAAACCACAGACCTGCAGGCACCACGGCCTGAAACACGGCATCCGAATGCGTCAACGCATTGCCCAGCTTGTGCGTAATCAGCGAGCCCGCTTCGTCGAGCACGTGGACGTTCAATGGCTCGCCGGCATAAAAATGCCAGACCTCGTCGGACTTGATCCGATGCCACGCCGAATGCGCGCCGTCACAGAGCAGGTAGTAAATCGCGGTGGACGCGGAGCGCGTCTGCGTTGAACCGTCGTCGCGGCGTACGGACTCCGCGGACCGATACGTTTCGCTGAAAAATCCGCCTTCCGGATGCGGCTTCAGATCGAAGCGGTGGATCAACGCGTCTTTGGCTGCGTGTGAAGTAGACGTTTTGGGCATCGGGAGCAGCGTCTCAGGTTCTGAACCGGAAGTTAATGTTCGCGCTCGTCGAGCAAGGCCAGCAGGCCGCGCAGCGCGTGCGCCGCGGCATGCACGCGGATCTTCTCGCGGTCGCCCTTGAAGACCTTGGTCTCCACCGACGTATGCAGCCGATTGCTCCAGCCGAACGACACCATGCCGACCGGCTTGGCGTCCGTGCCGCCGCCCGGGCCGGCGACGCCGGTAATCGACAGCGACACCTGCGCGCGGCTGTTGCGCAGTGCGCCCTCGGCCATGGCGCGCGCCACTTGTTCGCTGACCGCTCCGTGCTTTTCGATCAGGTCGGCCGGTACGCCGATCATTTCGGACTTCGCCTGATTCGAATACGTAACGAAGCCGCGCTCGAACCAGCCGCTGCTGCCGGAAATATCGGTGATCGCGGTCGCCACCATGCCGCCTGTGCAGGATTCGGCGGTGACGAGCATCAGGCGTTCGTCGCGCAGGCGGTTGCTCACGCGAATCGCGAGCTGGTGAACCACGGAATCGGTAGGCATGGCGTCAATCCGGAAAACGGGGAACTGCTGCAGGAGGCAGCCGGCAGCCGGTGCGCGAAGCCCGGCCAGCGCCGGCCAGCGCTCAACGGTTAAACCGACATGCGCCAGAGCGCGATCACGAGCAGCGTGAAAAACGCGGCGACCAGGTCATCGAACATGATGCCAAAGCCACCTTTCAGTCGGCGGTCGAAATAGCCGATTGGCGGAGGTTTCACCATGTCGAAGAAGCGGAATACGATAAATGCGACGAACTGTCCGGTCAGCGTGACCGGCGTGACCATCAGCAGCACCAGCCAGAACGCGATGATTTCGTCCCAGACGACGGGCGACGGATCGTCAGTACCCAGTTTTTTCGCGGTAAAGCCGCAAATCGCAATGCCGCCGAAGAAGCCCGCAACAATGAGCGCGCCCCACTCGATCACGGTCAGGTAACGGCTCAGGACGGCGAACGATGCCCATGCGAACAGCGTGCCGATCGTGCCCGGCGCAACCGGCGACAAGCCGCTGCCAAAACCCAGCGACAGAATGTGCAGCGGATGCGACAACATGAAACGCGCGGTGGCGCGGCGTGGCTGGGGACGCGGCGCGCGCGGCCCGGACGCGTTGGGCTGCGAATGGCCGACGAGATCGTCGGCGGGGACCAGCGGGGGATCAGTCTGCATGGAAGTGGTCGAAGCCTTGCAACGTCAGAGTGAGCGGCGCACCGGCGGCATCGCGCCAGGCGATCGCCGGGCGGTCGGCCGCTATTTGGAGAGCGCTTATTGTACCGATGCGGGTGACCGGCACCGCTACCTCGCGACTCGCTGCTTCGACCTTGGCGCGCGCGGCAATCGGTGCGGTGAAGCACAGTTCGTAATCGTCGCCGCCGGCCAGCGTGCAGCGCTGCTGGATCTCGGGTGGGAGTCGGCGCAGCGCGGCCGAACGCGGCACTGCGTCGATGTCGACGGTGGCGCGCATCGTCGAGCGCTCCAGGATGTGCAGCAGGTCGCCGGCGAGCCCGTCCGATAGATCGAGCGCGGCATGCGCGATGCCTCGCAACGCGAGACCGAGGAAGACGCGCGGCTCCGGACGCTCGAGGGCGCGACGAAACGTCGCAGTGTCGCTGGCATCGGCCGACCACTCGCCGCGTTGCACGCCCAAGCCCGCGCGGGCGTCGCCGAGCGTGCCGGAGATCCAGATGTCGTCGCCGGGTTGCGCGGCGTCGCGGCGCAGCGCGGCTTGCGGCGGCACGCTGCCGAACACGGTGATGCACAGATTTAACGGCCCACCGGTCGTGTCGCCGCCGATCAGATCGCAGCCGTAGCGCTCAGCCAGCGCGAAGAGGCCATCGCTAAAGGCGGTCAGCCACGCCTCGTCGGCCTTTGGCAAGGAAAACGCCAGGGTGAATGCTTGCGGTCGCGCACCCATGGCGGCCAGGTCCGACAGGTTCACCGCGAGTGCCTTGTGACCGAGCGCCTCGGGATCGATATCGGGAAAGAAATGGCGGCCTTCTACCAGCATATCCGTCGATATCGCGAGCATTTCTCCGGGTCGCGGCGCGAGCAGCGCACAATCGTCGCCAATGCCGAGTTCGCCTTCTGCAGTACGGGACGGCGCGGCGGCTGCGCGGCGGGCGAAGAAGCGATCGATCAGCGAAAACTCGGAGAGCATGGTGGCAGTAGGTGAGCGGGTAAGTGCAACAAAAAGTCCCTAACGGCGCGCATTGTACGGAGATGCTCGCGGGTAAACACGCCATTCGCATTCAACGCCTGTTCAATTCGTGGCCGGCCTTAAGCGCGCCGCGTCCGCCTTTCGCTATGTTTCAGTCGCGGCAGTTGTACCCGTATTGAAGGAATTGAGCCGGCAATTGGGGCTACAATGCCGTCGAACATCTATTCTAATCCGCCCTTAGAAGCCCGCCTTATGTCGACTCCCGTCAATACCAAACTTCGCGAAGCCGCCCTCGATTATCACGAGTTCCCGACCCCCGGGAAGATCGCGATCGCCCCGACCAAGCAGATGATCAACCAGCGTGACCTCGCGCTGGCGTACTCGCCTGGCGTCGCGTTCGCGTGTGAGGAAATCGTCGAAAACCCGCTGAACGCCGCTCGCTTCACCGCGCGCAGCAACCTGGTCGGCGTCGTCACGAACGGCACCGCGGTGCTGGGTCTGGGCAACATCGGGCCGCTTGCCTCGAAGCCGGTCATGGAAGGCAAGGCTGTCCTGTTCAAGAAGTTCGCCGGCATCGACGTGTTCGATATCGAGCTGAACGAGTCCGATCCGCACAAGTTGGTCGAGGTGATCGCCGCGCTGGAGCCGACCTTCGGCGGTATCAACCTGGAAGACATCAAGGCGCCGGACTGCTTCATCGTCGAGCGCGAATGCCGCAAGCGCATGAAGATTCCGGTCTTCCACGACGACCAGCACGGCACGGCCATCGTCGTCGCGGCAGCGATCACCAACGGTTTGAAGGTAGTCGGCAAGGACATCAAGAAGGTCAAGCTGGTGTCGTCCGGCGCGGGGGCGGCGGCCTTGGCCTGTCTGGATCTGCTGGTCGACATCGGGCTGCCGCTCGAAAACATCACGGTCACCGACCTGGCCGGCGTGGTCTACAAGGGCCGCGTCGAACTGATGGACCCGGACAAGGAACGCTTCGCACGCGAAACCGACGCGCGCACGCTCGCTGAGGCGATCGGCGGCGCGGATATTTTCCTCGGCCTGTCGGCTGGCGGCGTGCTGAAGCAGGACATGGTCAAGCAGATGGCTGACAAGCCGCTGATCCTGGCGCTGGCCAACCCGACCCCGGAAATCCTGCCGGAACTGGCGCTCGAAGTGCGTCCGGACGCCGTGCTCTGCACGGGCCGCACGGACTATCCGAACCAGGTGAACAACGTGCTGGTGTTCCCGTTCCTGTTCCGCGGCGCGCTGGATGCGGGCGCGACGACGGTGACGCGGGAAATGGAAATCGCCGCGGTCAATGCGATTGCCGAACTGGCGCGCCAGGAGCAGAGCGATATCGTCGCGACGGCGTACGGCATTCAGGATCTGTCGTTTGGTCCGGCCTATCTGATTCCGAAGCCATTCGACCCGCGCCTGATCGTCAAGGTCGCGCCGGCGGTGGCGAGGGCCGCGATGGATTCAGGCGTCGCCGAGCGTCCGATCGAGGACATGGACGCATACGAACAGCATCTGCAGCAGTTCGTGTATCACAGCGGCACGACCATGAAGCCGATTTTCCAGCTGGCGCGCAGCGTCGAGCCGGAGAAGAAGCGCATCGTATTCGCGGAAGGCGAAGAAGAGCGCGTGCTGCGCGCCATGCAGATCATCGTCGACGAAAAGCTCGCAAAGCCGATCCTGATCGGCCGTCCGGCGGTGATTGAACAGCGCATCGCGCGTTACGGCCTGCGTCTGGTCGCGGGGCAGGACTACATGGTTGTGAACACCGACCACGACGAGCGTTACCGCGATTTCTGGCAGGACTATCACAAGATGATGTCCCGCAAGGGCATCACCGAGCAGATGGCGAAGCTCGAAATGCGTCGCCGCACCACGCTGATCGGCGCGATGATGGTGGAAAAGGGCGAGGCGGACGGCATGATCTGCGGCACGGTGTCCACCACGCATCGCCACCTGCATTTCATCGATCAGGTGATCGGCAAGAAGGAAGGCGCGAAGGTCTATGCGGCGATGAACGCGCTGGTGTTGCCGAATCGCCAGATTTTCCTGGTCGATACGCACGTGAACGTCGATCCGACGCCGGAGCAGCTTGCTGAGATCACGATCATGGCAGCGGAGGAAGTGCGCCGCTTCGGTATCGAGCCGAAGGTCGCGCTGCTGTCGCATTCGAATTTCGGCTCGAGCAATGCGCCGACCGCGCAGAAAATGCGCGACACGCTGGCGATCCTGCGCGAGCGTGCGCCGGAATTGCAAGTGGATGGTGAAATGCACGGCGACCTCGCGCTCGACGCGAATCTGCGCCGGGAAGTGCTGCCCGACTCGACGCTCGAAGGCGACGCGAACCTGCTGGTGCTGCCGAACATCGACTCGGCCAACATCTCGTACAACCTGCTGAAGACCGCCGCGGGCAACAACATCGCGATTGGTCCGATGCTGCTTGGCGCGGCCAAGCCGGTACACGTGCTGACGGCTTCGGCCACGGTGCGCCGTATCGTCAACATGACGGCGCTGCTGGTGGCGGATGTGATCGCGGCCCGCTGATCCTTGATCAGGGGCTGAAGCGTGGCGTCGTGACTAAAGCGCCATGCAAAAAAAGGCGTGCCCGCAATGGGCACGCCTGCGGGTGAACAGGGGATTGCCACCCTAAAAAAGCTGAATGAGACCGTTCTGCCTCCGAGAGACTGCAGGAACTGCAAGGCTTTCACTACAGGAAATGGGCAGCGCAACGGGCGCCCTGCGGGTCTGGGACCATCCCCATTTGCGTCATCAAGTTAATTTTAGCTCGCGCAGGCTAAATATTCTGTCAAAAGTCGTCAAAGCCTGTTCCGTGGCTCTTTTCCGCGCGATTGGAAGCTTTTGCCTGTCCGGTGAACGTTGATTCTGTGGGGTTTTAGCGATACCCTTACGACTTTCATGGTCGTCAAACTCGTGATCTAACAGCGGGGAACCTTGATTCATGGCACGCAAGTGGCAGCGCATTAAAGGCGTGCTGATCGGTGCTTTGACGCTCTGCGCTTTATCGGGCTCCGTGCCTGGCGCGTTTGCGCGCGACTACACGGCACCCGCCGAACCACAAGCACAGGTGCAGGGCACCATCGTGGCGGCGCAGTTGCCGCGCGAAGCGGTCAATACGTTGAACTTGATTGCCGCGGGCGGGCCTTACCCGTATGAGAAGGACGGCATCGTATTCGGCAATCGCGAACGGTTGCTGCCGCCGCATCGGCGCGGCTATTACCACGAATACACCGTTCCCACGCCTCGTTCACGAAACCGCGGGGCGCGTCGTATCGTCTGCGGAGGTCCGCTACAGCGGATCGACAACTGTTACTACTCGGACGACCATTACACCAGTTTTAATCGTATTGTTGAATGACATCGGGATGAACGGCATGAGCGACAACGTCTACGCGCACGACTCCGGAGTCGCGACGGATCTTTTCGCGGCCGGCGACGGCAATTTGTTCCAGCGCGTCATGCGGATGCGCGCCGGCGACCAAGGCCGGGATAACCAGAGCGAAGCCAGCACTGTGCTTTCTTCGAACGAGGAGCCCATGAGTCTTTTCAAGACCGTACGACCGAACATCGTACAGTCGATCCGCGCGTTTCGCGTGCAGGATCTCGCTGACGAAGCCAATCAACTTGGCCAGCATTTTCTGTACGCGTACTGCGCGAATGCTCAGTCCAAACAGGAAGTGCTGGAGACCATTGCTACGTCGTTCCTGTTTCCGAAGCATTTCGGCAAGAATTACGACGCGCTCTACGATTGCCTGACCGATCTGGTTCACAAGGCTGGCGCGCAGCCCGGATTCGTCATCGTGCTCGAGCAGCTGCCGGTCGCGCAGAAGTTCGACAAGGAAGGGCGCGAGACGCTACTGGATGTGTTCCGCGAAGCGTCCGAGTTCTGGGCCGAGCGTAAGGTTGCGTTCCGGGTGTTCTATTCGTTTGCCTAAGGTATGCGCGAATAGGGTGCCTGAGCACTGCCTGCTGCAGCAAAAGAAAGAGTAAGGCCCGCCAATTGGCGGGCCTTTGCTTTTGGCGCTTGAAAGTCGGCTTACCAGGCGCCCCAGCGAGCCGCCAGCGCCGAAAGCACGGCGATGCCGGCGGTTTCCGTGCGCAACACGCGTGGACCGAGACCCACGGCGGTAAATCCGTGATCGGTTGCAGCAGCTTCTTCCGCAGCCGAAAAACCGCCTTCCGGGCCGACCAGCACGGTCACGCGTCCGAAGGGAGGATTGGCGGGCAGCGCTGAAAAGCTGATGCTGGCGCGCGGCGACAGCAGAATGCGCATTTCGCCTTCTTCGGGCGTGCGAGGCAGTGCGCCGAGCCACGTGGCGATCTCACGCACCGGCATCACTTCCGGCAAGCGATTGCGCCCGCATTGTTCGCACGAGGCGCGCACGATGCCCTGCCAGTGCACATGCCGCCGCTGCGCGCGATCGCCAGAAAGACGCACGACGCTGCGCGTGGTGGTCAGTGGCACGAAACATGATGCTCCAAGTTCGACCGCTTTCTCGATGAGCCAGTCCATCTTGTCGCCGCCGGCAATGCCCTGAGCGAGAGTGAGGTGATACGGCGCTTCAACTTCGATATTGCGGAATTCGTGAATTCTCACTTTGGCTGAACGGCGTTCGACCTCGATGAGTTCGGCGCTGTATTCGCCGCCTTCACCGTTGAAAAGCACGATCGAATCGCCGGGCTGCAAACGCAGCACGAGGATGTGGCGCGTGACGTCATCGGGCAACTGCATGATGTCGTCGGGCTTGAGAGGCGTACCGACGAAGAAGCGAGGCATCAGAAAAATACTCATTAGTTCACGAAAGGTGGCGAGCGAGCGCCCAGCGGTAACCGTCCAGGTCTTCGACCTGGGCAAACCGGTCGCCCCAGAACTGATCCTGTGGCTCGCTCAGCGATTTTGCGCCGGCGGCTAGCGCCCGCGTGTAAACCGCGTCGACATCGTCGACATAGACATAGAACGATTGCGGCGCAATCGCGCCCGCGCTTTTGGGTGTTTTCGCCGCCGAGCCGAACGCGCCTTCCGGCGCGAACATCACGATCAGCTGGCCCTGGTAGGTCATCTCGACATGCATGACGACACCGTCGTCCTGGACGCTATCACGTACCTCGAAGCTGAATGCAGCCTCGAAGAACGCCGTGGCGGCACGCGCGTCGCGCACCGTCAGATAGGGGGTCAACCAGGGCACACCGGCTGGGCGGGGGGCGGTCATGGGGTTCTCCGGATCTTTTGGGGTTGCGGGATGCATGCTGCGAGGCCAGGCGGGCGTTCGCGTATCGATACACCGATAGCGCGCGCCGACCGAATCGTGCATTTTGCCCACGCGTTAGCTTGATGGCTTTAAGAATTGACTTAGTTTATCGCGCACAGACCGGGATGCCGAGAACAGTCCGGCGTGCAGGGCCGGGTCGTAGTGCTTCAACGTGCCGATTCGACGCGCGGCAAGGCGCTCGGTGAGTGATCCGACGGTGACGGCAGCGGCGTCGAGCGTGTCGCTGGCGGTCGCCATCATCCAGAGCGAGCCGTAAAGCGGCACGAAGGTGCTCATTGTGCGCACGATGACGAATGTGTCGCGCAGATCGTCGAGCAGGCGGGCGATGCGCTCAGCGTGGAAATAAGGAGAACCGAGATGGAGTGAGAGCGCGGCGGTCGGGCTCATGACGCGTTTGAGCTGCATGTAGAAGTCCGGCGTGTATAGGCCGGCGGCGGGTGAGTCCGGCGGAGTCAGGTCGAACACGACCAGATCGAACTGTGCAGCGGCTGAAGTTGCAGCTACTGCGGGTGCCGATGCTGCATCCGCGGCCACGTTTGCATCCGGTGCCGCGGCCCGTGCCGCTTCCACTGCGGCTTGGGCCGTCACCGCCTGGCCAGCCTTCACGACGTATTCCGCGGCGTCGCCGATTACCAGTTCAACGCGCGGATCGTCGAAAGCGCGGCCCTGCACGTCGGGCAGGTACTCGCTGGTCATGCGCACGACTTCGGCGTCGAGCTCCGCCACCACGATCCGTTCGATGCCTGGGTGCTTCAGCAGTTGCCGCGCGGCGCCGCCATCGCCGCCACCCAGTACCAACGCTGCTTTTGGCGACGGATGCGCCAGCGCAGCCGGATGCACCATGCATTCGTGGTAGATGAATTCGTCGCCGCTGGCGGTCATCGGGCGGCCGTCGAGCGTAAACAGTCGGCCGAGCTGCGGCGTGTCCCATACCTCGATACGCTGGTAGGGCGAATCGACGCGTGCAAGCCGGCGCGCGTTCGGAAATCCGTAGACTGCGTCGGCGGTTGGCTGGAACAGCAGGGGAGCGCTCACGGATGGCGGGCTCCGTCTGGAGCGCGGTAGGTTCAGGTTGCCCAATTGTAAAGGGCAGATGTGCCGCGTGGCCCCGCCGAGTGGCGCCGCCCACACAACCAGGCGGCTTCCCGAGCGGGGTGGGGGGCAACGTTCTGTTAGAATGTCACGCTTTTAGCCTTGTCCGTTTGCTCTGCCCGTTTCGCGTCTCCCGGCGCCGCACCGTGCGCCGAAGTGGACTGGCATTCGAGCATCCGGGCCTGTAGCGCGCACCGCTTTCTGACTCTGTCCCCGGACTCGACATGACGACCCCGTCTCCCGCACCCACTTCCCTGATGGCCAACGCAATCCGCGCGTTGTCCATGGATGCCGTTCAAAAAGCGAATTCCGGTCACCCCGGCATGCCGATGGGCATGGCCGAAATCGGTGTGGCTTTGTGGTCGCGCCATCTGCGTCACAACCCGAAGAACCCGCAATGGGCCGATCGCGACCGTTTCATTCTGTCGAACGGTCACGGCTCGATGCTGCTGTACTCGCTGCTGCACCTGACCGGCTACGATTTGCCGATGGAAGAGCTGAAGAACTTCCGCCAGATGCATTCGAAGACGCCGGGCCACCCGGAATACGGCATCACGCCGGGCGTCGAAACGACCACCGGCCCGCTCGGCCAGGGTCTGGCCAACGCAGTCGGCATGGCGCTCGCCGAATCGCTGCTTGCCACCGAATTCAACAAGTCTGACGCAAAGATCGTCGACCACCACACGTACGTGTTCGTCGGCGACGGTTGCCTGATGGAAGGCATCTCGCACGAAGCCTGCTCGCTCGCGGGCGTGCTGAAGCTGAACAAGCTGATCGCCTTTTACGACGACAACGGCATCTCGATCGACGGCGAAGTGGTCCACTGGTTCCACGACGACACGCCGAAGCGCTTCGAAGCGTATGGCTGGAACGTGATCCCGAACGTGGTCGGCCATGACGTCGACGCGGTTGACGCCGCCATCAAGCAAGCCAAGCAATCGGACAAGCCGACGCTGATCTGCTGCAAGACCGTGATTGGCGAAGGCGCGCCGACCAAGGCGGGCAGCCACGATTCGCACGGCTCGCCGCTCGGTGACAAGGAAATCGCGGCAACGCGCGAAGCGATCGGCTGGAAGTGGGAGCCGTTCGTGATCCCGCAAGAAGTCTATGCAGCGTGGGACGCGACGGAAGCCGGCGCACGTAACGAATCTGATTGGGACAAGGCGTTTGCAGCGTATGCAGCCAAATACCCGCAGGAAGCCGCTGAATTCAAGCGCCGCGACGCCAAGCAACTGCCCGCCGACTGGAAGGAAAAGGCCCAGGCCATCATCGCCGGCGCTAACGAACGCAAGGAAACCGTCGCGACGCGTAAGGCATCGCAACAGGCAATCGAAGGTTTGTCGGCTGTATTGCCGGAACTGCTCGGCGGTTCTGCCGATCTGACCGGTTCGAACCTGACCAACTGGAAGGCCGCCAAGCCGGTGCGCGTGAACGCCGAAGGCAAGGCCGCCGGCAACTACGTGAACTACGGCGTGCGCGAATTCGGCATGAGCGCTGCGATCAACGGCATGGCGCTGCATGGCGGCTTCAAGGCCTTCGGCGGCACGTTCCTGACGTTCTCGGACTACAGCCGCAACGCGCTGCGCGTGGCCGCGCTGATGAAGGCGCCGTCGATCTTCGTGTTCACGCACGACTCAATCGGTCTGGGCGAAGACGGCCCGACCCACCAGTCGATTGAACACGTCGCAAGCCTGCGTCTGATTCCGAATCTGCAAGTGTGGCGCCCGGCCGATACGGTCGAAACGGCGGTGGCCTGGACCCACGCGGTCGAGTATCACGGCCCGTCGTGCCTGATCTTCAGCCGTCAGAACCTGCCGTTCTCGGAGCGCACGGACGCGCAGATCGCCAACATCGAGAAGGGCGGTTACGTGCTGCGCGACTGGAATGACGAGATCGTCGCGCGCAAGATCATCCTGATCGCCACCGGTTCGGAAGTCGAACTGGCGTTGAACGCGGTCGAGCCGCTGGCACGCGAAGGCATTGCTGCACGTGTCGTGTCGATGCCGTCGACCAACGTGTTCGACAAGCAGGACGCCGAATACCGCGAACGCGTGCTGCCGAAGGGTGTGCGCCGCGTCGCGATCGAAGCGGGTGTGACGGATTTCTGGCGCAAGTACGTGGGTCTGGAAGGCGGCGTGGTCGGCATCGACACGTTCGGCGAATCGGCCCCGGCTGGTGTTCTGTTCAAGCATTTCGGCTTCACCGTCGAGCACGTCGTAGAGACGGCCAAAGCCGCACTCGGCTGATTTGCGTTCGAGGCTGCCGCGCGGACCCCACGCGCGGCAATTCCGGCAAATCAGACCCACATGGACGATTTTTTTTCAGCCATCAGGAGATAGACCATGACGATTCGCGTCGCAATCAACGGCTACGGCCGGATCGGCCGCAACACGCTGCGCGCCTTCTATGAAAACGGCAAGAAGCACGATATCGAAATCGTCGCCATCAACGATCTTGGCGATGCCAAGACGAATGCTCACCTGACGCAATACGACACGGCGCACGGCAAGTTCCCGGGCGAAGTGACGGTGGACGGCGACTACCTCGTTGTCAACGGCGACAAGATCCGCGTGCTGGCTAACCGCAACCCGGCTGAACTGCCGTGGGGCGAGCTGAACGTCGACGTCGTGATGGAATGCACGGGCTTTTTCACGACCAAGGAAAAGGCAAGCGCGCACATCAAGGGCGGCGCAAAGAAGGTCATCATCTCGGCGCCGGGCGGTAAGGATGTCGACGCAACGATCGTCTACGGCGTGAACCACAACGTGCTCAAGGCATCGGACACGGTGATCTCGAACGCATCGTGCACGACCAACTGCCTGGCACCGCTCGTCAAGCCGCTGAACGACAAGATTGGCCTGGTGAACGGTCTGATGACCACGATCCACGCGTACACGAACGACCAGGTTTTGACGGACGTGTACCACGAAGACCTGCGCCGCGCGCGTTCGGCTACGCATAGCCAGATCCCGACCAAGACCGGTGCTGCATCGGCGGTCGGCCTGGTGCTGCCGGAACTGAACGGCAAGCTGGACGGCTACGCGATTCGCGTCCCGACGATCAATGTGTCGGTCGTCGACCTGTCGTTCATCGCCGCGCGCGACACGACGGTCGAAGAAGTCAACGCGATCATGAAGGAAGCATCGGAAGGCGCGCTGAAGGGCATCCTCGGTTACAACGAGGCGCCGCTGGTCTCGATCGACTTCAACCACAACCCGGCTTCGTCGACGTTCGACGCAACGCTGACCAAGGTGTCGGGCCGTCTGGTGAAGGTGTCGAGCTGGTACGACAACGAATGGGGCTTCTCGAACCGCATGCTGGACACCGCGGTGGCGCTGGCCAACGCGAAGTAGGCTGTTTCACTTCGCTTGCCTTGCGGCTTTGTTCGGCCGGCAGGGCAACTGCAAAAGCCGCTCTTCGGAGCGGCTTTTTTTACGCCTGCGGAGTTGGGAAGTAGACGCCGGCGCGTTGCGCGGCGTTCGAGATGTGGGTTTCGATCGCTTTGCCGGCGGCAGCGGAATCGCGCGCCTTGAGCGCGTCGAGAATCGCTCGATGCTCGGTGTACGTGGACAGCACCAGTTCGCGCCGGTAGAACGGCATCCGCTGGCTTTCCTTCATGATCTCCGCGGCGCTGCTCAGAATCGATTCGATTGCCGCGTTGCCGGCAATGCCCACGATACGCATGTGGAAGTCGTAGTCGAGGCGGGCGGCTTCGTCGAGTTCGTCGCAGGCGAGCGCGGTCTGCATGGCCGCGATGTTGTCTTCGAACCAGGCGAGGTCGGAATCGCTGACAGCCCGCGCCGCCATGCGCGCGACAAAGCCCTCCAGCGCGAAACGCATCTGATAGGTATCCGGCAGCGACGACTGCTCCGCGAAGCGCCACGATTGCGCAGCCGTGGCCTGCGCACTTTCCACATAAACGCCCTTGCCGGGACGGATCATCAGCAGACCGAGCGCTTCGAGCGTCGAGAGCGCCTCGCGCAGCGATGCGCGACTGATCGCCAGTTCCTCGGAGAGCTGACGCTGCGCCGGCAGCAAACTGCCCACCGGATAGACACCCGCTTCGATCCGTTCGCGGATGGTCGCGATGGCGGCATCAGTGACGGTATGCGGAACGTTTTTCATCGTGGCTCACTTGGGTGCGCGGTCTGACCAGCATTGTAATACGCGTTCTGAACGCTCGTACGACGGCCTGCTTAACGTGTGTAATTCGACCTCGAAACGGTTTAAAAGAAGCGGGTAAACGCTATTCAATGAATCCTTGACGCCAGTATATCGGCTTCCTACTATTCGAGATAACAGAACTGGTCGGACCAGTCTGAACAGATGTGATTCGTAACCAGGAGGAAGCCGTGTTGAAATTCTTCAATTCACTGTTTGGCCGGGTTGTCATAGCGCTGGTGGCGGGCATTGTGCTCGGCGCCGTGTTCCCGCATTTCGCCCAATCGCTACGCCCGCTCGGCGACGGCTTTCTCAAGCTGATCAAGATGGTGATCGGGCCGATCGTTTTCTGCGTGGTGGTGAGCGGCATGGCGAATGCCGGCGATCTGCGCAAAGTCGGCCGCGTCGGGCTGAAGGCGGTGGTCTACTTCGAAGCCATGACGACGATTGCGCTCGTCATCGGCGCGGTGCTCGCCTACGCAACGCGGCCTGGCGTCGGCATGAACATCAACCTGCATTCGCTCGACCCTGCTTCGCTGTCGACCTACACCGAGCACGCGAAGAGCCTCAAGGACACGGCCGGGTTTCTGCTGAAGATCATCCCGGACACGGCGATCAACGCCTTCGCGACCGGCGACATTCTGCAGATCCTCGTGTTTTCGGTGCTGTTCGGTTCGGCGCTGTCGCTGCTGGGCAATAAGGCGCAGCGCGTCAACAGCCTGATCGACGAGCTTTCGCAGGTGTTCTTCCGCGTGATGGGTTTTATCATCAAGCTCGCGCCGCTCGGCGTACTCGGTGCGATCGCGTTCACAACCGGCACCTATGGCGTCGAGTCGCTCAAGCAACTCGGCATGCTGGTGCTGGTGTTCTACGCAAGCTGCTTCGTGTTCGTGGCGGTCGTGCTGGGTGTGGTGATGCGTCTGGCCGGCTTCAGTATCTTCAAGCTGATCCGCTATCTGCGCGAAGAGCTGTCGATCGTGCTGGGTACCGCTTCGTCCGATGCCGTGCTGCCGCAGATCATGCGCAAGCTCGAATGGATGGGCGTCAAGGATTCGACTGTCGGGCTGGTGATTCCGACCGGTTACTCCTTCAATCTGGACGGCTTCTCCATCTATCTGACCCTTGCGGTGATTTTCATCGCGCAGGCTACCAATACGCCGCTGTCCATCCATGACCTGATCGTGGTGGTGCTGGTGTCGCTGGTGACGTCGAAAGGCGCGCACGGTATTCCTGGCTCGGCAATCGTGATTCTCGCTGCGACGCTGTCCGCGATTCCGGCAATCCCCGTGCTCGGCCTCGTGCTGATTCTGCCGGTCGACTGGTTCGTCGGCATTGCCCGCGCGCTGACCAACCTGATCGGCAATTGCGTGGCGACAGTGGTGGTCGCCGTGTGGGAAAACGATATTGACCGGGCGCGCGCCCATCGCGTGTTGAATCGTGACGCGGCGCTGCGCTATGTGCCCGCTGGCGAAGAAACCGGCGTCGAGCCCGCCGCTGGCGAACACGCACCGGCCGTCTGACAGAGCACGATCAGGTGGCCACTGTGCCAGATCCATCGCTAATCGACAGCGCGCCAACGCGGCGCGTGTTCTGCCCCGGCGGATGCGCTGACTCCGCCGACTCTTTCTCACTTTTCGTTGCTTGACTGAGACTATGGCTAATCCGATCCTCGACCCCAACGCTCCCGCTTTCACCCGTCGCTACATGAACCTCGCCGACCCGCGTCTGGGCGCGCAGGCGCTCTACGCGAGCGACGAATTCTTCGCGCCGAAAGAACGCATGCTCGAGCCGCAGCCGGCGGTGTTCATTCCCGGCAAGTACGACGACCACGGCAAGTGGATGGACGGCTGGGAGACGCGCCGCAAGCGCACCACGGGCCACGACCACTGCGTGATCCGGCTCGCGCGGCCAGGCGTCGTACACGGTGTCGATCTGGACACGAGCCACTTCACCGGCAACTTCCCGCCGGCCGCGTCGATCGACGCATGCTACGTAGACGGCGACGTTCCGCCCGACAACGCCGACTGGCAAACGCTCGTGCCGGCTACCACGCTGCAGGGCAACCAGCACCATTACGTCGAAGTCAGCGACGCCCGTGCTTTCACGCATCTGCGCGTGAACCTGTATCCGGACGGCGGCCTCGCGCGCCTGCGCGTGTACGGCCAGCCGAAGCGCGACTGGGAGCGCGTCGAGCGTGGCACGCTGCTGGATCTCGCTGCGATCGAAAACGGCGCGTACCTAGTCGCCGCCAACAACCAGCATTTCGGGCCGGCCTCGCAGATTCTGATGCCGGGCCGCGGCGTGAATATGGGCGATGGCTGGGAAACGCGACGCCGTCGCGAACCGGGCAACGATTGGGCGATCGTCGCGCTCGCGCGGCCGGGCGTGATTCGCAAGATCGAAGTCGACACAGCGCACTTCAAGGGCAACTACCCCGATCGCTGTTCGCTGCAGGCAGCCTCGGTGACGGGTGGCACGGATGATTCGCTCGTCACGCAGGCAATGTTCTGGCCGGAGCTGATCGGCGAACAGAAGCTGCAGATGGACCATGTGCACACGTTCGCGGACGGCATTGCGTCCCTTGGACCGGTGACGCATGTGCGTTTCAATATCTTCCCGGATGGCGGCGTATCGCGCCTGCGTTTGTGGGGCGAGATCGCTTAACGGAGTCACTGATGAAGACCTTGCATCTGGAACGTCTGACGCGCGCGGCCTTCGCGCCGTTCGGCGACGTCATCGAACTGGACGGCGCACGTCATTTTCCGATCAACGGCGGCACGACCGAGCGTTATCACGATCTCGCGAACGTCGACGTGACGGAGAACGGCGGCCGGCCGCTGATCAATCTGTTTCGGGCGCAACCGCGCGCGCTGCCGATCGAAATCACGATGCTGGAGCGGCATCCACTAGGCAGTCAGGCTTTCATTCCCTTGACGGCGCGCCGCTATCTGGTGGTCGTCGCGCCGGCGGGCGAGCTCGATCCGGCGCAGATGCGAGCGTTCTGGAGCGAGGGCTGGCAGGGTGTGAACTATGCGAAAGGCGTTTGGCATCATCCGCTGCTCGCGCTCGAGAAGGTGAGCGATTTTGCGGTGGTGGATCGTGGCGGCGAACAACCCAACTGCGACGAATTGTCGTTAGCCGAGCCGTGGCGGTTGGTATTCGAAGCGAGCGTCGCGTTGGCAGAATAGGCGGAAGTCGCCACACGGCGGCGATGCCGCACGTTCAAAGAAGCGCTGGTGTCCCGGCGCTGAGGAAGCGTCGCACACGTAAAAAAACCCGGCCGATTTTCATCGGCCGGGTTTTCTCGTTGCCCACTAAACCGCGCACCCCCGACGCGGCCGGCACCGCATCAGTGCTTGCGATGCGGGCAATTCTCCTTGGTACACGCGCCGTACAGCGCCAGCGCATGTTCCTGCAGCTTGAAGCCGCGTTCCTTCGCGATGGATTGCTGGCGGCTTTCGATTTCGGAGTCGAAAAACTCTTCGACGAGTCCGCAATCGAGACACACGAGGTGGTCGTGATGCGACCCTTCGTTCAATTCGAACACCGCTTTGCCCGATTCGAAGTTGCTGCGCGACAGCAAGCCGGCCTGCTCGAACTGCGTCAGCACGCGATACACGGTTGCCAGGCCGATATCGAGTTCTTCGTGCAACAGGTTGCGGTAGACGTCTTCAGCGGTCAGGTGGCGCACCGGACTGTGCTGAAAAATCTCAAGGATTTTGAGGCGCGGAAGGGTCGCCTTGAGCCCGATATTCTTGAGATCGGTTGGATTGGTCATGACAAGGGATCCCTAGAGTACAATGCTGGGCTCTCATAGTAATGTGTTTTTGCCGTTCTGGTCATCTTCGATGGAATGAAACTCGCGCGGCTCGTCAGCGGGCCCGCACGGTGAGTGAAATGATTTCAAAATCTCAATTGATCTACCGGGGGAGCCGCATGCGGGGTACCTTGATCGCTGTTGCGACTGTCGCGGTTCTTGCCGGATGTTCCACTTACGACAGCCTGACGCAGCGCGTTGCCCAAAGCATCACGCCGTACCGTATTACGGTGGTGCAAGGCAATTTCGTCTCGAAAGAAGCGGCTGCACAGATGCAAGTTGGCATGTCGCGCGCGCAGGTGAAGCAGTTGCTCGGCACACCGCTTCTGACCGACATGTTCCACGCGGACCGCTGGGACTACGTGTTCTATTTCAAGCGCGGCTCGACTAACGTCGTGCAGCAGCGTGACTTCGTGATCATGTTCGCGGGCGACCGCGTCGCCAGCTGGTCGGGTGGCGAAGATCTGCCGTCCAACCTCGAGTTACTGGCGGAAATCGACGGTGACAAGCTCGGCAAGAAGAAGGGTGCCGTGCCGAACGTGGCAAGCGCTGCAACCGGCGCCAGCGCGACAGAGGCTGCGGCGCCAGCTACCGTGGACACCACGCGTTCGCCGTCGGTCGATGGCGCCGCCGCGGTGGCAGCGCCGTCAACTGACGCTAACGCTGAAGCCGCGCAGGCCGCCAATCGGCTGACCAACGCGGTGCAAACGCCGTCGGGCAAAACGCAGTCGTCGGTGCGCTCGACCGCGCCGACCGCCAATGGTGGCGGTATTCCGTCGCAAGGCCCAACCAGCGCGGGGCAGCCGCAGTTCCAGTTCACGCGTCCGCCGCCGCCGCAGGTTCCGGGCATGCAGGAGAATCCGGTGGGACCGACGGGCCCGCAAAGCAGCAATGGCGGCCCGACGCATAACGCGCCGTTGACGTCTTCTTCGTCGACTACTACGGGAACGGGCGGCTAAGCACGCTGTCTTTCTCCTGGAACGGTTAAGACGGGCGCTGCGACGGAATGCACCGTGCGCAGCGCCCGTCAGCCTTTCTGCTGTACCTGTGCTGGTGTTTGCTGTTCCAGTCAGTGCGGCGCCCGGGTGTGCTGCCCGTCGCCGCATTTGCCGGGTTTTGCCGCGTTTACCCTTTTCGAACCCTCGTAGCCATGAAAATTGCCATTGCTGGCGCATCGGGCCGTATGGGCCGGATGCTCATCGAAACCGTCCTCAATGATTCCGACGCCACGCTGTCCGGTGCGCTCGACCGTGCGGATTCCCCGCAACTCGGTCAGGACGCCGGTGCGTTTCTCGGCAAGCAGACAGGTGTGATGCTGACGGACGACATCGAACGCGTGTTCGCCGAATCCGACTACCTGATCGACTTCACGCGTCCCGAAGGCACGCTGATGCATCTGGAAGCCGCGCAGCGCCACAACGTCAAAATGGTGATCGGCACGACCGGTTTCGACAACGAGCAGAAAGCGCAACTGCGCGCCGCGGCGGACAAGATTGCCATCATGTTCTCGTCGAACATGAGCGTGGGCGTCAATGTCACGCTGAAGCTGCTCGAGTACGCCGCGAAGCATTTCGCAACCGGTTACGACATCGAAATCATCGAGGCACACCACCGTCACAAGGTCGACGCGCCGTCCGGTACCGCGCTGACCATGGGCGAAGTGATTGCCAATGCGCTCGGCCGCAATCTCGACGACTGCGCGGTTTATAGCCGCGAAGGCGTGACTGGCGAACGCGACCCATCCACGATCGGCTTCTCGGCCATTCGCGGCGGCGATATCGTCGGCGACCATACGGTGCTGTTTGCCGGCATCGGCGAGCGTATCGAAATTACGCACAAATCGGCGAGCCGCCTGTCGTATGCACAAGGCGCGCTTCGTGCTGTACGTTTTCTCGAAGGCCACAAGAACGGCTTCTTCGACATGCAGGACGTGCTCGGCCTGCGTTGAGCGTGTCACGGGGCCGGTTGCGGCTCCGCTCGCTCCTCCTCTGTAGTCAACTTTCCAACGGCGAGGTCAGATGGCAGGCGGCAGCGGCATCATCCATTACCTGGAAACAAGCGACGCGATCACACATGGCGTCGCGTATGTGCTGCTGGCTATGTCGATTGCGAGCTGGTGCTTTCTGATCGTCAAAAGCTGGATTCTCACGCGCGCCAAACGTCAGGCCACGCCGGCCATTGCGCAGTTCTGGCAGGCATCGACGCTGTCGGACGGCGTCGCGGCATTGAAGCGCGTGGACCGCGAGCGCGTCTTTACGCCGCTCGCCGAGGCCGCGCTGCATGCAGCCGAAGTGGACATTCCCGGCGTGCTGCTCGCGCGCGTCGAGCGTAGCGAGCGGGTGCTGCGGGCATTGCGCCAGGCGCTCAACGCGTCGCAGCGGCGGCTCGAGTTCGGCCAGGTGCTGCTGGCCTCGGTGGGCAGCACGGCGCCGTTCGTCGGCCTGCTCGGCACCGTTTGGGGCATCTATCACGCGCTCGGCAGCATCGCGGCGAGCGGTCAGGCGCAGATTGAAAACGTTGCGGGTCCGGTCGGCGAGGCGCTGATCATGACGGCCTTCGGCCTGGTGGTCGCGATTCCGGCGGTGCTCGCCTATAACGTGCTCGGGCGGATGGTGCGGCAGTTGTCGGAGGAACTCGACGGCTTTGCGCACGATCTGCATGCCTATGTGTGCGCGCCGGCGGATCAGCCACGGTCCCAGTCGCAGCAAGCCCAGGCCCGGACCCCTCAGACGCACCGCTGAGTCTGGAAGACAGAAGGAGGCGATATGGCATTCGGCGGACTCGAGAAAAAGCAGACGGCCGCGCCGATGGCCGAGATCAACATGACGCCGTTGATCGACGTGATGCTAGTGCTGCTGGTGATTTTTATCATTACGGCACCTTTATTCACGCACGCGATCCGGCTCGATCTGCCCAAAGTCGCAGCAGCGCCCGCGCGGCAAACGCCGCAAACCATTTCTCTTTCAATCGATGCCGCCGGCAAGCTGTACTGGAACGGCACCGTCATCACGCTGCAGCAGATGCGCGCGCGATTCGTGGAAGCAGGCAAAGAGGCGCAGGCCGATCAGCCGGAGATCCAGCTGAGCGCCGAGCGCTCGACGCGCTACGAAGTCATCGCGCAGGTGATGGGCGCGGCGCAACAGGCCGGGCTCGAGCGGATCGGCTTCGTAACCGACCCGCCGCCGCCGGGCGCGAAGCCATAGCGGCGCTAGCGATACCTCGCCCGCGCGGGCGCAACCCGTCGCTCCCGTGCACCACGCCACGCGGCGCACCCGTCCGCGAACGGTATAATCAGCCCTTTCCCCCGCTGAAGGGGAAACGACGCCATTTCATCCAGCAGAGCACCAGGTCCGGTGCGAAAGCACCGAACCCAGCGATCCCATCACCATGCACGAAAAATACGTTCCCACCGACGTCGAAGCCGCCGCGCAAGGGCAATGGCGCGCCATCGACGCCTACAAAACGTCGGAAACCACCGACAAACCCAAGTTCTATTGCGTTTCGATGCTGCCGTACCCGTCGGGCAAGCTGCACATGGGCCACGTGCGGAACTACACGATCAACGACGTGATGTACCGCTATCTGCGGATGAACGGCTACAACGTGCTGATGCCGATGGGTTGGGACGCGTTCGGCATGCCGGCGGAAAACGCGGCGATGGCCAACAACGTGCCGCCCGCGCAGTGGACCTACGACAACATCGCTTACATGAAGAAGCAGATGCAGTCGATGGGCCTCGCGATCGACTGGTCGCGCGAAGTCGCGACCTGCAGCCCCGATTACTACAAGTGGAATCAGTGGCTGTTCCTGAAGATGCTTGAAAAGGGCATCGCGTACAAGAAAACCGGCACCGTCAACTGGGACCCGGTCGATCAGACCGTGCTCGCCAACGAGCAGGTGATCGACGGCCGCGGCTGGCGTTCGGGCGCGCTGATCGAAAAGCGCGAAATCCCGATGTACTACATGCGCATCACGCAGTACGCGGATGAATTGCTGAACGACCTCGAAGGCCTCGGCTGGCCTGAGCGCGTCAAGATCATGCAGCAGAACTGGATCGGCAAGAGCTTCGGCGTGAACTTCGGTTTCCCGTATGAGATCGACGGCGAACAGAAGCTGTTGCGCGTGTTCACCACGCGCGCCGACACGATCATGGGCGTGACCTTCTGCGCGATCGCCGCCGAGCATCCGCTTGCCACCCGTCTCGCACAAGACAAGCCGGAATTGCAGGCCTTCATCGAAGAATGCAAGCGCGGCGGTGTCGCCGAAGCCGACATGGCGACGATGGAAAAGAAGGGCATGGCCACCGGCTTCTACGTCACGCATCCGCTGACGCAGGAACAGGTCGAAGTGTGGATCGGCAACTACGTGCTGATGAGCTACGGCGAGGGCGCGGTGATGGGCGTGCCTTCACACGACGAACGCGACTTTGCGTTCGCGAAGAAATACGGTCTGCCGATCAAGCAGGTGGTCGCCCTTGAAGGCAAGGAATACTCGACCGAAGCCTGGCAAGAATGGTACGGCGACAAGGACGGCACGCTGGTCAACAGTGGCAAGTACGACGGCCTCAATTACACGGAAGCGGTCGACCAGATCGCCGCCGATCTGAAGGAACTCGGCCTCGGCGACAAGCAGATCACGTGGCGCTTGCGTGACTGGGGCGTGTCGCGCCAGCGTTACTGGGGCACGCCGATTCCGATCATCCACTGCCCGACGTGCGGCGACGTGCCGGTGCCGGAAAAGGATCTGCCGGTTGTGCTGCCGGAAGATCTGGTGCCGGACGGCACGGGAAATCCGCTCGCGAAGTCCGAGGCGTTTGTGAACTGCACCTGCCCGACCTGCGGCGGTGCGGCCAAACGCGAAACCGACACGATGGATACCTTCGTCGATTCGTCCTGGTACTTCTACCGCTATGCGGCGCCCGACGCGAAGACCATGGTCGACGAGCGCACCGATTACTGGGCGCCGATGGACCAGTACATCGGTGGTATCGAACACGCGATTCTGCACCTCTTGTACTCGCGCTTCTGGGCGAAGGTGATGCGCGACATGGGTTTGATCAAGTTCGGTGAGCCGGCCAAGAACCTGCTCACGCAGGGCATGGTGCTCAACGAAACTTATTACCGCGAAAGCGAAGCGGGTAAGAAGACCTGGTACAACCCGGCAGATGTCACCGTCTCGTTCGACGACAAAGGCCGCCCGGTCGGCGCGGTGTTGAATTCGGACGGCCAGCCGGTGGTGCTCGGCGGCGTCGAGAAAATGTCGAAGTCGAAGAACAATGGCGTCGATCCGCAATTGCTGATCGATCAACACGGCGCGGATACCGCGCGTCTTTTCGTGATGTTCGCCGCACCGCCCGAGCAGCAGCTCGAATGGTCGGGGTCGGGCGTGGAGGGCGCAAGCCGCTTCCTGCGCCGCGTGTGGAGCTTCGGTCATACGAATGAAGCAGCGCTGCGCGCAGGCGGCAAGTTTGACGCCGCGCAACTCGGCGAAGTCGACAAGGTGTTGCGCCGCGAGATCTACAGCGTGCTGAAGCAGGCCGACTTCGACTACCAGCGTTTGCAGTACAACACGGTGGTGTCGGCGACGATGAAGATGCTCAACGCGCTCGACAGCGCGAAGGGCGCACAACCAGCGGTGCTGCGCGAGACCTACAGCGTGCTGCTGCGCGTGCTGTATCCGGTCGTGCCGCATCAGACGTTCCAGTTGTGGCAGGAACTTGGTTACGCCGACGAATTCGGCTCGCTGCTTGACGCGGCGTGGCCGAAGGTCGACGAACAGGCGCTGGAACAGGCCGAAATCGAGCTCGTGCTGCAGGTGAACGGCAAGGTGCGCGGCGCGCTGACGGTGGCGAAGGACGCCACCCGTGAAGCAATCGAACAGCTTGCGGCGGCTCATGAAGTCGTTGCGAAGTTCGGCGAAGGCAAGGCCCCGAAGAAGATCGTCGTGGTGCCGGGCCGTCTCGTGAACGTGGTCGTTTGACGGCGCACGACTACATGACAGCAGACAGGACGCTGCCGCGCGCGGCTGCGCTTGTCTGCGTTGCGGAATCTACTGCGAACCAGGAGCCAATGTGACTCGCAGAACGTTATTGACGCTTGCGTGCAGCGTGCTGATGTTGTCCGCCTGCGGCTTCCAGCTGCGCGGCCAGCAGGATTACGCATTCAAACGACTCTATATCGCCGGCGGTTCGGCAGCGGCTGGCGCGCGGCTGACTCGCCTTGTGCAGGGCGGCAGCGACACGGTGGTGGTCAGTTCCGTCGCGAATGCCGACGCAAGGTTGCAGATCACTGAAGATCGCGGCGTCAGCACGCTAACGCTGAATTCGCTCGGTGTCGTCGAAGAGTATGCGATCAATTTCTCGATGGCCTACACCTTGGTCGGCAAGGACGGCACGGTGCTGATTCCGCCGAGCGTGATCGCGCTAAACCGCGCGATGACCTACAGCGACCAGTACTCGCAGGCCAAGGCTACTGAAGCCGACATTCTCTTCGCGGACATGGAAAGCGACGCGATCGACCAGCTTACGCGCCGCCTGTCGCTGGTGCGCTCGCTGCATCCGGCGCCGGATCAGCAGGTGCCGGGGGTTGCGCCACGCGCGCCGTTGCCGCCGCCGCCGCTGTGAGCGTTGTGCTGTGTCCTTGTTTAGCTTGCTGCACGTGCTCATGCACTCGCTCATGCACTCGATTAACCTCGCCGATCGTTAGCCATGCAACTGCGACTTGACGCGCTCGAAGCGCATCTCGCCAAGGGACTCGCCGGACTGTACGTCGTGTACGGCGACGAGCACCTGCTCGCGCAGGAAGCGAGCGACCGGATTCGCGCAACGGCGCGTGCGGCCGGTTTTACCGACCGCTCAGTGTTCACTGTCGAGCGCGGTTTCGACTGGAGTTCGCTGCTCGGCGCGAGTCAATCGATGTCGCTGTTTGGCGACAAACAACTGGTCGAATTGCGGATTCCGTCGGGTAAGCCGGGCAAGGAAGGTGCGGATGCGCTGAAAGCGCTCGCTGCGGCCGTGAATCCCGACGTGCTGACCATGATCACGTTGCCGCGTCTCGACTCGGCCACGCAGAAAGCCGCATGGTTCGCCGCGCTGTCCGATGCCGGCGTCGCGTTGAAAATCGATCCGGTCGAGCGTGCGCAGTTGCCGAACTGGGTCGGTCAGCGTCTTGCGGCTCAGGGCCAGCGGGTCGCTGCCGGCGAGGAAGGACGGCGTGCGTTGGCGTTCATCGCCGAGCGTGTGGAAGGCAATCTGCTCGCCGCGCATCAGGAAATTCAGAAGCTCGGGCTGCTCTATCCGGCCGGCTCGTTGAGCTTCGACCAGATTCAGGATGCCGTGTTGAACGTCGCCCGTTATGACGTTTTCAAGCTGAACGAGGCGATGCTCGCGGGCGATGTCGGCCGTTTGTCGCGCATGCTCGATGGCTTGCGGGGTGAAGGCGAGGCTGCCGTGCTGGTGCTGTGGGCGGTGGTCGAAGAAGTGCGCACGCTGTTGCGGATCAAGCGCGGCGTCGCGGCGGGCAAGCCGCTCGCGATGCTGGTGCGCGAGAACCGCGTGTGGGGGCCGCGAGAGCGGTTGATTGGGCCGGCGCTGTCGCGCGTCACTGAAGCGGCGCTGGAGAAGGGCCTGGCTCTTGCTGCGAAGCTCGACCGTCAGGTAAAGGGGCTGTCCGGCGGCACACCGGGTAATCACCGCAACGATCCCCCGCCTGATCCATGGAATGGCTTGTTCGAACTGGCGATGATGGTGGCTTCACCGGCGAAGTCCGCGCCGGTGAAGCCGCCAGTGAGGCCAGGTCCAGCAGCGCCAGTGCGCAGGCCAGTTTGAGCAGGCTGGTCCGGGTTGTCTCTTGCGTGGTTTCGCCGAGCGAGCCGCGCAACGAGCCGCGCCAGAAGCGTACGAGCGGGTTGCAAGCACCGTCGGGCTGACCGGAAAAGGTCTCGCAGTGAGTGCGACTATGCCGGGTTCTCCGCGTCGCCCAACGCCCACAGCAGGCTCCGCCGGCTGATCCCGCATCAAGCAAGCTGCCGCAACCCGTCTTACAATCGTTTGATCTTTCGCTAATTCTGCCTGTCCGCCGCATGTCAAAGACGTGCGCGGCATCATGAGAATCACCATGGATATCGACCAGTACATGACCGACCTCGGCCGCCGCGCCCGCCACGCTTCGCGTGCGATGGCGCGGGCGTCGACGGCTGCAAAGAACGCTGCGCTGGAAGCAGTGGCGCGCGCGATTGAACGCGACGCCGCGCTGCTGAAGGAAGCCAACGCGCGTGACGTCGCCCGGGCTCGCGATAAGGGCCTCGATGCCGCTTTCATCGACCGTCTGACGCTTTCGGACAAGGCGCTGAAGACGATGGTGGAGGGCTTGCGCCAGGTTGCCGCGCTGCCCGATCAGATCGGCGAGATCAGCAATCTGAAATACCGGCCGAGCGGTATCCAGGTCGGCCAGATGCGCGTGCCGCTCGGTGTGATCGGGATCATTTACGAATCGCGTCCGAACGTGACGATCGACGCCGCAGCGCTCTGCCTGAAGTCCGGCAACGCGACGATCCTGCGCGGCGGTTCGGAAGCGCTCGAATGCAACACGGCATTGGCGAAACTGATCGGCGAAGGGCTGGAGACGGCAGGTCTGCCGCAGGACGCGGTCCAGGTGGTGGCCACCGCTGATCGCGCAGCGGTCGGCGCGCTGATCACCATGACGGAATTCGTCGATGTGATCGTGCCGCGCGGCGGCAAGAGCCTGATCGCGCGTCTGATGGAAGAAGCGCGCGTGCCAATGATCAAGCATCTTGACGGCATCTGCCACGTGTATGTCGACGATCGTGCGGATCTCACCAAGGCGCTGACCGTCTGCGACAACGCGAAGACGCACCGCTACGGCACCTGCAATACGATGGAAACGCTGCTGGTCGCGCGTGGCATTGCGGCGGAAGTGTTGCCGCCACTCGGCAAGCTGTACCACAGCAAGGAAGTCGAGCTTCGCGTTGACGCCGCCGCGCGCGCGGTGTTGTCGGCGGCTGGCGTGGGTCCGCTCGTCGATGCTACCGAAGAAGACTGGCGCACCGAATATCTCGCGCCGGTGCTCGCGATCAAGGTGGTCGACGGTATCGATGCGGCTATCGAGCACATCAACACGTACAGCTCCGCGCATACCGACGCGATCGTCACCGAAGACCATGACCGCGCGATGCGCTTCCTGCGTGAGGTCGATTCGGCAAGCGTGATGGTCAACGCATCGACGCGTTTCGCGGACGGCTTCGAATTCGGACTCGGCGCGGAAATCGGTATTTCGAATGACAAGCTGCACGCGCGCGGACCGGTGGGGCTGGAAGGGCTGACGTCATTGAAGTACGTCGTATTGGGACACGGCGAAGGCCGGCAGTAAGGCCACCGCCACATCGTAGTGAATTGGCGCGAATCCGCTGAGGGCCTGCATGCGTCGTTAGCGCGGCGGGGCGCCACCTGCTTTGCGCAATGCGCAAGAAACGCCAACAAGTCGCAAAAGGACTGCTGATGCTTTGGGTAAAAACGTTTCACATCGTTCTGATTGCCTCTTGGTTCGCCGGCCTGTTCTATCTGCCGCGCATCTTCGTCAATCTGGCGATGGAAACGGAGCCCGCCGCGACGGCCCGTCTTTTAACGATGGCGCGCAAGCTGTTTCGCTTCATGACGTTCATCGCGGTGCCGGCGCTCGCTTGCGGGCTGTGGCTTTGGCTGGCCGTGGGTATAGGGCGCGGGCAGGGCTGGATTCACGCGAAGGTCGGCGTGGTGGTGTTGCTGATCATCTATCACGCGTATTGTGGCGTGCTGCTGCGGACCTTCGAGCGAGGCGAGAACCGTCGCTCGGATAAGTGGTATCGGATGTTCAATGAACTGCCGGTGCTGGGAATGCTGGCGGCGGTTGCTTTGGTTGTAATCAAGCCGTTTTAATAGATTGGAATATTCCCCCTGACCGCTGCGCGCGGTGGCAAAGCAAAAAAATGGGCTCCTATATCGGAGCCCGTCTTTTTTTGCATGAGGAGGAGTAAGGCCGTCGGCGTCAGATTCTTTATGTAGCGCCGATGCGAACTTTGAAAGTTCAGTCCGGATAGGACGTGCGGCACGTCACGTTCGCGGATCAATCCTTCGCCGAGTAATCACTTCCTTCGCCTGCGCCATTTTTTCCACCAGCTCCGGTCCGCGGCTCAGCGCCACGCCAACCGCCAGAATATCGCCGATCGCCAGATGCGAGACGCGCGATGTCATCGGCGAAAAGATGTCCGTGTCTTCGTCGACGTTGGCGAACAGGCCGACCGTCGCGAGCCGCGCTAATGGCGAATTGCCGTGTGTGATCGCAATCACTTTGGCGCCCGCGGCCAACGCCGACTTCACCGCATCCACAATATCGCGCGTACGGCCCGTGTTCGAAATCGCCACCACGACGTCTCCTCCGCCCAGCAAAGCCGCCGACATCAGGAACGTGTGCGGGTCCGAATAGGCAACGCTCGGCATGCCCAGGCGAAAGAACTTGTGCTGCACGTCGAGCGCAGCAATGCCCGATCCGCCCGCGCCATAAAACTCGATGCGCCGCGCTTGCGCCAGCAGCGCGATCGCCGCCGCCACGCTATCCGAAGAAAGATTATTGCGCACCTGGATCAGCGCGCCGATGGTCCGGTCGAGCACCTTTGCGGCGACACCTGGCGCCGGCTCGTCAGGCCGCACGTCACGGTAGACGGCGGGTACTTCCGCTGCAATGCCCTGAGCCAGCCGAATCTTGAATTCGCGAAAGCCCGAAAAGCCGAGCGCATGACAGAACCGCGCGATGGTCGGCTGGCTCACGCCGGCCCGCGCGGCCACCTCGGTCATCGAGAGATCGAGGACTTCGCGAGGCGCTTCGATTACGTAATCGGCCAGCTTGCGTTCGGACGGCCGCAACTGGTCGCGCATCTCTTCCACCTGGGACAGCATCATAGGAAAACTCGCACTATGCTGGAGAATGCGTGGACTATATCTGATTGCTGGAAAAGCTACAAAAACTACATATCGAGCGCTAGGTGTATTCCCTAAGCTTTGGTCCGCATGTCGCCAAGGTAAAGCCAGTAAGGCGATGCGGCCTTTAAAAGATGCCGCGATGCAGCAGGAGTCGTGATTGCGATCATGTAGTTTTTCTACTAAGATTGCGTCGTCGACTGATCCGACATTCCCGCGATACCTACCTGGCATAGTGCGCGCACGCCCCCACGCCAGCGACGAAGGAGCTCCGATGGTTTCCCCGCATTCGCAATTGTTGAAGGTCACGCAACGCGTGGTCGAGCGCAGTAAGCCCACTCGCGAGGCTTATCTGGCCCGTATCGAACACGCGCAGGGCAAATTCCCGGCGCGCGGCGCGCTCTCCTGTGCCAACCTGGCCCACGGCTTCGCCGGTCTCGAAGGCAACGACAAGCTCGTCATCAAGCAGATTCGTCAGCCGAACATCGGCATCGTGTCGTCGTATAACGAAATGCTGTCCGCGCACGCGCCGTACAAAAACTACCCCGACATCATCAAAGAAGCCGCGCGTGAAAACGGCGGTGTTGCGCAATTCGCGGGCGGCGTACCGGCCATGTGTGACGGCGTCACGCAAGGCAACGCAGGCATGGAACTGTCGCTGTTCTCGCGCGAAGTGATCGCGATGAGCACGGCGGTCGCGCTCACGCACAACATGTTCGACGCGGCGCTGTGCCTTGGCATCTGCGACAAGATCGTGCCGGGTCTGCTGATCGGCGCGTTGCAATTCGGCCATCTGCCGACCATCTTCGTGCCGGCCGGCCCGATGGGCAGCGGTCTGTCGAACGACGACAAAGCCAAGACGCGCCAACTATTTGCCACTGGCCAGTGCGGTCGCGACGCGCTGCTCGAAGCGGAAGCCGCCGCGTATCACAGCCAGGGCACCTGCACGTTCTACGGCACCGCGAACAGCAACCAGATGCTGATGGAAGTGATGGGATTGCATCTGCCGAGTTCTGCGTTCGTGCATCCGCATACGCCCCTGCGCGACGCGCTGACGGCTCAAGCCGCGCGCCGCGTGCTCGATCTGACCGTGGACCGCGGCAATTACATGCCGATCGGCCATGTGGTCGACGAGAAAGCGATCGTCAACGGCATCGTCGCATTGCTGGCGACGGGTGGTTCGACCAATCACACGTTGCATCTGGTCGCGATCGCGCGTGCGGCCGGCATTGTGATCGACTGGGACGATTTCGACACGCTGTCGCAAGCCGTGCCGCTGCTCGCCAAGATCTACCCGAATGGCAAGGCCGACGTGAACCACTTCCACGCTGCGGGTGGCGTCGCGTTCCTGGTCCGTAATCTGCTGGAAGGCGGCTTGCTGCATGAAGACGTGAACACTGTCGCGGGCAAGGGTCTCCACCACTACACGGAAGAGCCGAAGCTGCTCGACGGCAAGCTGCAATGGGTGTCGGGCACTGAAAAGAGCGAAGACACAGCGGTACTGCGAGGCATCAAGGAGCCGTTCCAGCCGGACGGCGGCTTGCGTCTGATGCAGGGCAAACTCGGCCGCGGTGTGATCAAGATTTCGGCGGTTGCAGCGCAGCATCGCAAGGTGAAGGCGCCGGCCATCGTGTTCGATTCACAGGAAGCAGTGCAGGCCGCATTTGACAACGGCGAGTTGAAGCGCGATTTCATCGCCGTGGTGCGCTTCCAGGGTGCCCGCGCAAACGGCATGCCTGAGCTGCATCGTTTGACGCCGTTGCTCGGTGTGTTGCAGGATCAAGGTTTCCACGTTGCTTTGGTCACCGACGGACGCATGTCCGGCGCGTCGGGCAAGGTGCCGGCGGTGATCCACCTGTCGCCGGAAGCCTTGTTGCAGGGCCCGATCGGTAAAGTTCGCACGGGCGACATGCTGGTGATCGATGCGGACGCCGGCGTGCTCGACATCGAAATCGATGCAGCTGAATGGGCGGCGCGGCCGGAAGCGTTGCCGCAGCACCAGGCGGAGAACGAAGTCGGCTTCGGCCGCGAATTGTTCGGCGTGTTCCGCGCGGCGGCCGCGCCAGCGGAGCAAGGTGCCTCGGTGTTCGGTCCGATGGTCGGCGAACGCCATGCGCACCACGGCGGACAAGCCCAGAAACACACAAGCACCACTCAAGCCAGCCAAGAGCTGCAGAAACAAGGAGTCTGACTATGACGGCGAAAACAGTAAGCGATATCGTGCGCCTCGGCCCGGTGATTCCGGTGCTCGCGTTCGACTCGGTCGAACAGGGCGAACACGTTTCGCGCGCGCTGCATGCCGGCGGCGTGAAGGTGCTCGAAATCACGCTGCGCACGGCTGCAGGGCTCGGAGCGATTGAACGCGCGAGTCAGTTGGCCGAAGACATTGTGGTCGGTGTCGGCACGATCACGAAGCCAGAGCATTGTTTCCAGGCGAAGAAAGCGGGCGCGCAGTTCGGCGTGTCGCCAGGTCTGACGAAAGACATGCACAAGGCCGCCCAGGATGCGGGTTTGCCGCTACTGCCGGGCGTGATGACGCCGAGCGACATCATTGCCGCGCTCGAACTCGGCTACGAGATCGTCAAGTTTTTCCCGGCGCAACAGGCGGGCGGCGTGCCGATGCTGCAAGCCTTCTATGGCCCGTTTCCGACACTGAAATTCTGCCCAACGGGCGGCATCACGGCCGAAAGCGCCATCAATTTCCTCGCACAACCGAACGTCGTGTGCGTGGGCGGTTCGTGGCTCACGCCGAAGGCAGCACTCGCGGCGCAAAACTGGGACGAAGTCACGCGCCTCGCACGTGCCGCCAGTGAGTTGGCCGCGCCTGCCCACTGAGTTGAAACGGCACACTTTTTAACCGGCTAGCAGAATCCGGCATCAGGAGCCCCGTCGATACAGTCTTCCAGGCTGTCGCGGCGGGGCTCTTTTTTCGGCGTGCACGCCGGTTTCGCGCGCCTTGAACGACGACAAACAGTAGAATTCAGCGACCGTGCGGTTGGCCGGGTTTCGAGGCCGCCGCAGGCCGCTGCGAGACAGGGCGCCAGCCGCCTTCCGCACCTAGAATCAATAACGCAAAGGAGGAGCTTCATGGAAGCTGTCCACGGCAGTACGCTGCTGGTCTTCGCGGTGATCGCCATCGCACTTCTGATCTTGCTGATCACCCGCTACAAGGTTTACCCGTTCCTCGTCCTGATCATCGTTTCGCTGCTGCTGGGTCTCGCATCCGGCATGCCGATCGGCACGATCGTCAAATCGTTCGAAACCGGCAACGGCAACACGCTCGGCCACATTGCGATCGTGGTCGGCCTTGGCACCATGCTCGGCAAAATGATGGCCGAATCGGGCGGCGCGGAGCGCATCGCGACCACGCTGATCGACAAGTTCGGTGAGAAGAACATTCACTGGGCGATGATGGTCGTGGCGATCATCGTCGGCTTGCCGGTGTTTTTTGAAGTCGGCTTCGTGCTGCTGATTCCGATTGCGTTCAACGTCGCCAAGCGCACCAACAAATCGTTGCTGCTGGTCGGCTTGCCAATGGTCGCGGGTCTGTCCGTCGTGCATGGTTTGATTCCGCCGCACCCGGCCGCGATGCTCGCGGTGCAGGCGTATCACGCCGACATCGGCAAGACGATTGCGTACGGGCTGATGGTGGGGGTGCCGACGGCGATTGTCGCCGGTCCGCTGTTCGCGCTGCTGATCAGCCGGTATATCAAGCTACCGGAGAACAATCCGCTCGCCGCGCAATTCCTCGGCCACGGTGACGATGCGCAAAATAACGCGAAGAGCGCGGCGCCGAAGCGCGAACTGCCGAGCTTCGGTGTCACGTTGTTCACGATCCTCTTGCCTGTGATTCTGATGCTGATCGGCAGTTGGGCCGACCTCGTCTCCACGCCGAAGACCTTGCCGAACGATCTGCTGCATTTTGTCGGCAATTCGGACGTGGCATTGTTGATCGCCGTGCTGGTCAGCTTCTGGACCTTTGGTGCGAGCCGCGGCTTCACGCGTGAGCAGATCCAGAAGTTCTGTGGCGAATGTCTCGCACCGATCGCGGGCATCACGCTGATCGTTGGCGCGGGCGGTGGTTTCGGGCGCGTATTGATGGATAGCGGCATTTCGAAGGAAATCGTCGCCGTCGCGACGGCCATGCACCTGTCACCTCTGCTGTTCGGCTGGCTGGTAGCCGCGCTGATTCGTTTGGCAACGGGTTCGGCGACGGTCGCCATGACCACCGCCTGCGGCATCGTCGCGCCAATCACAGCGGCTAGCGGCGTGCAGGTCACGCCGGAATTGCTGGTGCTCGCCACCGGTTCGGGCTCGCTGATTTTCTCGCACGTCAACGACGGCGGTTTCTGGCTGATCAAGGAATACTTCGGTATGACGGTGGGGCAGACCTTCAAGACATGGTCGCTCCTCGAAACCATCATCTCGCTGATGGGCTTGGGTTTGACTTTCGCGCTCGCGACGGTCGTGTAAGGAGTTTTTGATGATTCTGATCGCAATGGGCGTGTCGGGCGCCGGCAAAACGAGGATTGGCGAAATGCTGGCGGAACGCCTGCACTGCGCATTCACCGACGGCGACGCATTTCACAGTGCTGCCAACAAGGAGAAAATGCACCACGGCATTCCGCTTACCGACGAAGACCGTTGGCCGTGGCTGCAAACCATCCGTGCTGCGATCGAAGAGAAGCAGCGGGCGGGTGAGAAGGCGGTGTTCACGTGTTCGTCGCTGAAGCGTTCGTACCGTGATGTTCTGCGTGGCGGCAGCAGCGCTGACAAGGACGTGTGCTTCGTCTATCTGAAGGGTTCCTTCGAAGTGCTACGCGGGCGGCTGACCACGCGCACCGGTCACTTCTTCGATCCATCGCTGCTGCAAAGCCAGCTCGATACGCTCGAAGAGCCGGGTCCGGACGAGGCGATCACGGTGAGCATCGAACTGTCGCCGGAAGAAATCGTCGACGAGGTGTTGAAGCAGATGACGCTGCGGTGAGTTCCTGGCTCACGCGTTGAGAATGAAAAAAGGCGCTCACGTTTGTGAGCGCCTTTTTCATACCTGAAGCCAGCGAGGCAATCAGCGAGCGTTAAGCGATCCGCTTAGCCAGTTCGACCGCCTTGCCGATATACGAACCCGGCGTCATGGCGAGCAAACGATCCTTCGCATCTTGCGGAATCGCCAGACCGCTCACGAACATTTGCAGCGCTTCACGCGTGATGCCCTTGCCGCGCGTCAGTTCCTTCAACTGCTCGTACGGGTTCTCGATGCCGTAACGGCGCATGACCGTTTGCACCGGCTCGGCCAGCACTTCCCAGCAGTTGTCGAGGTCTTCGTTCAGGCGCTGTGCATTCACTTCGAGCTTGTCCAGACCGCGGATCAGCGAGTCGTACGCAAGCAGCGAGTAGCCGAACGCGACGCCGATATTGCGCAACACCGTTGAGTCGGTCAGATCGCGCTGCCAGCGCGAAATCGGCAGCTTGTCAGCGAGGTGGCGCAGCGTTGCATTGGCCAGACCGAGATTGCCTTCGGAGTTTTCGAAGTCGATCGGGTTGACCTTGTGCGGCATCGTCGACGAACCGATTTCGCCGGCCTTCGTACGCTGCTTGAAGTAGCCGACCGAGATGTAGCCCCACACGTCGCGGTCCAGATCCAGCAGGATCGTGTTGGCGCGCGACACGGCGTCGAACAGTTCGGCCATGTAGTCGTGCGGCTCGATCTGGATCGTGTACGGATTGAACGTGAGCTTCAGACGCTGTTCGACCACTTCGCGCGAGAACGCTTCCCAGTCGAATTCCGGATACGCGGACAGGTGCGCGTTGAAGTTGCCGACCGCGCCGTTCATCTTGCCCAGCAGTTCGACCTTCGCGATGCGGTCGATCGCGCGTTCCAGACGCGCGGCGACGTTGGCGATTTCCTTGCCGAGCGTGGTCGGGCTGGCCGGCTGGCCGTGCGTGCGCGACAGCATCGGCTGTTCGGCGTGGGCATGAGCGAGCGCGACTAGACGCTGATGTACCGAGCGCAGCGCCGGCAGAATCACGTGTTCACGCGCGCCGGCGAGCATCAGGCCGTGCGACGTGTTGTTGATGTCCTCAGACGTGCAGGCGAAGTGAATGAACTCGCTCGCGCGCTCCAGTTCTTCCTGACCCTTGACCGATTCCTTCAGCCAGTACTCGACCGCTTTCACGTCGTGATTCGTCACGCGTTCGATGTCCTTGATGCGCGCGGCGTCGTGCGCGGTGAAGCGCTCGGCCAGTTGCAGCAGGAATTGCTCGGACGCTTCGGAAAAGCGCGGTACTTCGGCGAAACCGGCGTGCGAGAGCGCGATCAGCCAGTGGATTTCAACCGTCACGCGATTGCGCATGAAAGCGGCTTCCGAGAGCCATTCGCGCAGGGCTTCGGTTTTCGAGGCGTAACGGCCGTCGAGCGGGGAGAGCGCGTTCAGCGCGAACAGGGTGTCGGGGCGGGTGTCGGACATGATGGGGGCGTGAGCGCTCAGGAGGCGGATCGGGAACGGAGGGAACCGCGAATTTTACCACTGTGCGGCGTGCTGGCCGAAGTTGGCGGCGATCTCGGCGACGATCGAACCGGTGCGGGGCGTGCGCGCCTCGCCTGTCGTTCCGGCGCGCCGATTTCGCACGGTTCTCTGCACGCGGGTTCTGTGCAGGCCAGGCGAGGAACCCCACGTCCCGGTCGCGCCGCTAGAATGCTGACTTCCTCCCTCCCGCTGGCAGCAGGCTTCGCATGGAACTGAAATGGCTCGAAGACTTCGTTTCGCTCGCGGAAACGCGTAGTTTCAGCCGTTCGGCCGAATCGCGCCACGTCACGCAGCCGGCGTTTTCGCGACGGATTCAGGCCTTGGAAGCGTGGCTGGGCACGGAACTGATCGATCGTTCGGTTTATCCGACGCGGCTGACGGCGGCAGGCCAGGTGTTCTACGAGCAGGCGCTCGCCATGCTGTCGCAGTTCCACGAGGCGCGTGCTCTGCTGCGCGGGCACACGGCGACGCCGCAGGCGACCATCGAGTTCGCGGTGCCGCACACGCTGTCGCTGACGTACTTCCCGCGCTGGCTGCAGCGCATCGAAGCGCAGATGGGCCCGATCCATACCCGGCTGCGGGCGTTGAACGTGCACGATGCGGCTTTGGCGCTGGTGGAAGGCGGCTGCGATCTGATGATGGCCTATCACCATCCGAGCCATCCCATTGCGCTCGATCCGGCGCGCTATGACATGCTCACGCTCGGCAACGAGCCGATCAGCCCGTTCTCGGCGCCGGGCCGGGCCGGGCGCCCCCGGCACACGCTGCCGGGTACAGCCGAAACGCCCACGCCCTATCTGACCTACACACCGAACGCGTACCTCGGGCGCATGACCGAAGTGATCCTCGCTAATGCGCCGGAGCGCCTGTACCTCGACCGCCTGTACGAAACCGACATGGCCGAGGGGCTCAAGGCGATGGCGCTGGCCGGTCATGGGATCGCCTTCCTGCCCTACAGCGCGGTGGAAGAGGCGGTCGCCGACGGCAAGCTGATCCGGCTCGATCGCGCCACGCGTGGCACGCCCGAGGGGCAGCTGACGCTGACCATGGAGATCCGCCTCTATCGCGACAAGCTGGCCGCGAAAGGCGACGATGCGCGGCAGATACTCGTGCGGCAGTTGTGGGACGTAGTGTCGGAGGAGTTGGCGCATGGCGCAGGCGCTGCCTGAAAACCTGCGTCCCCACGACGCAAATTTGCAGCTTCTTAACGGTTATGCAAAAAAAACATAATCGGATAAGGAAACGGCATTGGATTTCGAAACGGCGTTTTTCGACAATGCTGTCACTCGATCAACGCCGGAGCGTTCATGTCATCCCAGCAACAAGCCGCACAAACCGCATCAACGTTGCAGTCCGTTCCCTCCTACCTGAATAAAGACGACCTCGGCCCGTGGGGCAACTACCTGCGTCAGGTCGACCGCGTCGCGCCGTACCTCGGCTCGCTGTCCCGCTGGCTCGAAACCCTGAAGCGCCCGAAGCGCATTCTGATCGTCGATGTGCCTATCGAACTCGATAACGGCACGGTCGCGCACTTCGAAGGCTATCGCGTGCAGCACAACGTGTCGCGCGGTCCGGGTAAGGGTGGCGTGCGTTATCACCAGGACGTGACGCTGTCGGAAGTGATGGCGCTGTCGGCGTGGATGTCGGTGAAGAACGCTGCTGTGAACGTGCCGTACGGCGGCGCGAAGGGCGGTATCCGTGTCGACCCGCGTACGCTGTCGCGTGGCGAGTTGGAGCGCGTGACGCGCCGCTACACCAGCGAAATCGGCATCATCATCGGACCGAATACCGACATCCCCGCGCCGGACGTGAACACGAACGAGCAGATCATGGCGTGGATGATGGACACGTACTCGATGAACCAGGGCCAAACGGCTACGGGCGTCGTGACGGGCAAGCCGATCGCGCTGGGTGGTTCGCTGGGCCGCCGTGAGGCGACGGGCCGTGGCGTGTTCGTGGTGGCTTCCGAAGCCGCACGCCGCATCGGTGTCGACATCGAAGGCGCCCGGATTGCAGTGCAAGGTTTCGGTAACGTGGGCGGTATTGCCGCACGTCTGTTCCAGGAAGCGGGCTCGAAGCTGGTCGCCGTGCAGGATCACACCGGCTCGCTGTACAAGTCGACCGGTATCGATGCTGTCGCGCTGGCGGATTACGTGGCGAAGAACGGTGGCGTGGGTGGTTTCCCGGAAGCCGATGCAGTCACGAACGAAGAATTCTGGACGGTTGAATCGGACATCCTGATTCCGGCCGCGCTGGAAAACCAGATCACCGAAAAGAACGCCGGCAAGATCAAGACGAAGATCGTCGTGGAAGGCGCCAACGGCCCGACCACCACGGCAGCGGACGACATTCTGCACGACCGCGGCATCCTCGTGATTCCGGACGTCGTGGCCAACGCCGGCGGCGTGACGGTGTCGTACTTCGAGTGGGTGCAGGACTTCTCGAGCTTCTTCTGGACTGAAGACGAGATCAACCAGCGCCTTGAGCGCGTGATGCGCGAAGCATTTGCTGCCGTATGGCAAGTGTCGAGCGAACAGAAGGTGTCCGTGCGGACCGCGGCGTTTATCGTCGCGTGTAAGCGGATTCTCGAAGCGCGCGAATTGCGCGGCCTGTATCCTTGATCTAGCGGTGTGAAACAGCCGGTCCGCGACCTCGCGGGCCACTGCAAAAACTTGCTTCAACGTGGTCCACAAGACCGCGTGCATCACCCGGCGGGCGGCATCGTATCGATGCCGCCCGCCTTTGCGTGTCCGCCAGATCTGGATTGCCGGGTCAGGGCGCTGTCATCCCATAGCGGCGCACGCCCTGGCGGAAGTCCCAATCTCCGAAGGAAGTCTCCATGGGGGATTCGGGGGCACGCAACAAACATGGTTTATAGCAATACTTTCAGAATAATTACTTTGCTAAACTGGCGCCGGTTCTTGCTAAGGAGATCACACATGAAGATTAAAAAAGCTGCGCTGCTGCTCGCGACTCTCGGACTGTTTACGGTTGGCGCGCATGCGCAAGACGCTGGTACGCTGAAAAAGATCAAGGACACGGGCGTCATTTCGCTGGGCCACCGCGAATCGTCGATCCCGTTTTCGTATTACGACGACAAGCAGAATGTCATCGGCTACTCGCAGGAATTCGCGCTGAAGGTGGTGGAGGCGGTTAAGCAGAAGCTGAACATGCCTAATCTGAAGGTCAAGCTGACGCCGGTCACGTCGCAAAACCGTATTCCGCTGGTGCAAAACGGCACCGTCGACATGGAATGCGGCTCGACCACGAATAACGCCGAGCGCCAGCAACAAGCTGCCTTCTCGAACACGATCTTCGTGATCGGCACGCGCCTGATGACCAAGAAAGACTCCGGCATCAAGGACTTCGCGGACCTGAAGGGCAAGACCGTCGTCACGACCGCCGGCACCACCTCCGAGCGCCTGCTTCGCAAGATGAACCAGGACAAGAGCATGGGCATGAACATCATCAGCGCGAAGGACCATGGCGAGTCGTTCCTGACGCTCTCCACCGGCCGCGCCGCTGCGTTCATGATGGACGACGCGCTGCTGGCAGGCGAACGCGCCAAGTCGAACAACCCGGGCGACTTCGTGATTGTCGGCGCGCCGCAATCGCATGAAGCGTACGGCTGCATGATTCGCAAGAACGATCCGGAATTCAAGAAGGTTGTCGACGACGCGATCGCGAAGGTCGAAACCTCGGGCGAAGCCGATCAGATCTACAAGAAGTGGTTCGAATCGCCGATTCCGCCGAAGGGCCTGAACCTGAACTTCCCGGAAAGCGATGACATGAAGGCGCTCTACAAGAGCCCGAATGACAAGGCAATCGATTAAACCTTAGCTGTTTTTTTGAAACGCTGAACGAAACGGAAGGGGCCGCGCGCTTCTTCCGTTTCTTTTTGCTGGAGTCTTGGTCATGTCATATCACTGGAACTGGGGCATTCTGCTGAGTCCGGTCTCCACCGGCGAGCCGACCACCTATCTGGGCTGGCTGATGTCCGGCTTCTGGGTGACGATTACCGT
Organism: Paraburkholderia domus; assembly: GCF_905220705.1. Lineage (GTDB taxonomy): Bacteria > Pseudomonadota > Gammaproteobacteria > Burkholderiales > Burkholderiaceae > Paraburkholderia > Paraburkholderia domus. Next base: position 162,552 of record NZ_CAJNAT010000007.1, on the reverse strand, counting down.
GTCGCTGTCGGCATGGGTGATCGCGCTGATCGTCGGTTCGTTGTTCGGTGTGCTGCGCACGGTGCCGAACAAATGGGCGTCGGGTATCGGCACGCTCTATGTCGCGATCTTCCGCAACATCCCATTGATCGTGCAGTTCTTCATCTGGTATCTGGTGATACCGGAGTTGCTGCCCGTGTCGATGGGGAACTGGTACAAGCAACTACCGCCGAGCGCGCAGTTTTTCTCGTCGTCGATCATCTGTCTCGGGCTCTTCACTGCCGCGCGCGTGTGCGAGCAGGTGCGGTCGGGCATCAACGCGTTGCCGCGCGGCCAGCGCGCCGCGGGCCTGGCAATGGGTTTCACGCAATGGCAGACGTATCGCTATGTACTGCTGCCCGTTGCGTACCGGATTATCGTGCCGCCGCTCACGTCCGAGTTTCTGAACATCTTCAAGAACTCGGCGGTCGCGTCGACCATCGGTCTGCTGGATCTGTCGGCTCAGGCGCGCCAACTGGTCGACTACACGTCGCAGACGTATGAGTCGTTCATCGCGGTTACGCTGGCGTATGTGCTGATCAATCTGATCGTGATGCAACTGATGCGCTGGGTCGAACACAAGACCCGGTTGCCCGGCTATATCGGAGGTAAGTGATGCATCATTTCGACTGGAGCGGTATTCCGGGCGCACTGCCTACGCTATGGACCGGCGCTATCGTCACCATCAAGATCACGCTGATCGCGATCGTGATCGGCATCGTCTGGGGCACCATTCTCGCGATCATGCGGCTCTCGCCATTCAAGCCGTTCGAATGGTTCGCGAAGGCTTATGTCACGATCTTCCGTTCGATCCCGCTGGTGATGGTGCTGCTGTGGTTCTTCCTGATCGTGCCGCAGGTGCTGCAAAACGTGCTGGGCCTGTCGCCGGATATCGACATTCGGCTGGCTTCGGCGATGGTCGCTTTCTCGCTCTTCGAGGCAGCGTACTATTCGGAGATCATCCGCGCCGGCATTCAGGCCGTGCCGCGCGGGCAGGTCAATGCCGCGTTTGCGCTCGGCATGAGCTACCCGCAAGCGATGCGCCTCATCGTGCTGCCGCAGGCGTTCCGCGCAATGGTGCCGCTGCTGCTTACGCAAGGTATCGTGCTGTTTCAGGATACGTCGCTCGTCTACGTGATCAGCCTCGCCGACTTCTTCCGCACCGCCACGAATATTGGCGACCGTGACGGTACGAATGTCGAAATGGTACTGTTCGCGGGCGCGTGTTATTTCGTGATCTGCGTGATCGCGTCGAGCCTCGTCAAAGGTCTTCAGAAAAAGGTCGCAAGATGATCTCTATCAAGAATGTTTCGAAGTGGTACGGCCAGTTTCAAGTGCTGACCGACTGCACGACGGAAGTCAAAAAAGGTGAAGTGGTGGTGGTGTGCGGGCCGTCGGGCTCGGGCAAGTCCACGCTGATCAAAACCGTCAACGGCCTCGAGCCGTTCCAGAAGGGCGAGATCGTTATCAACGGCCAATCGCTGACCGACAAGAAAACCAATCTGTCGAAGCTGCGTGCAAAGGTCGGCATGGTGTTCCAGCACTTCGAGCTGTTCCCGCATCTGTCGATCGTGCAGAACCTGACGCTCGCTCAGATCAAGGTGCTCGGCCGCTCGAAGGACGAAGCCACGACCAAGGGCTACAAGCTGCTCGATCGCGTCGGTCTGCGTGCGCATGCGGACAAGTTTCCGGGGCAATTGTCGGGCGGTCAGCAGCAGCGTGTGGCGATTGCGCGCGCGCTGTCGATGGACCCGATCGCGATGCTGTTCGACGAACCCACTTCCGCGCTCGATCCGGAAATGATCAACGAAGTGCTCGACGTGATGGTCGAACTCGCACAGGAAGGCATGACGATGATGTGCGTCACGCACGAAATGGGCTTTGCCAAGAAGGTCGCGCATCGCGTGATCTTCATGGACAAGGGCTTGATCGTGGAAGACGATCGCAAGGAAGACTTCTTCGCGAATCCGAAGTCGGATCGCGCGAAGGATTTTCTGGCGAAGATCCTGCACTAAGGTTGTCGCAGGGCCGCGCTGGCTAGTTGGCGTGGCTCATGCAGAAAAAAAGCCGCTTCGGAAAGAAGCGGCTTTTTTGTTTCTGACGTTCTGGCTTGTGCGAAGGCGGGCGCGGGTCACGCGCTCCCCAATCAGCGAATGTAGGCGTGAGCCAAGCGTTCTGCGGGGTGGTGAACGCAGGTGAAGCAGATCAGGATTCGAAAGCGGCGGTGTCATCGGCCGCTTCGAGGTCGACCTCGGCCGCGACCACCGTCTCAACCGAGGCCGCAATCGTCGTCGCCGATGCCGATGCATCCAACGCCGGATTGCGCAACTTCTCCAGCACCGAAGGCGGTACCGGTACGTTGACCCGGCCGATGACGTCGCCATGCTGGAACATAATCAGATCGCCTGGCTGGAAGGCGGTCCATACCTCATTATCGGTGAGCGGCTTGGTCGCGATCACGGCGACGCGGTCTTCCGGCGTCGTGTATTTGGCGAAATCGATCGACACGTCTGCATCGACCAGATGCGCAGTCGAGAACGGCCAACGCCGCACGATGAAGTGCAGATGCGTCGAGCAATGCGCGAACAGCGCCTGGCCGTTCGACATCAGGAAATTGAACACGCCAAATTGCGTGATCTCGCGCGTGAGGGTTTCGAGTGCCTCGAACAGTTCGCCGAGCGGCGGCTGCGTGCCGGGGAAAGCCTTACGCAACCCTTCCAGCAGCGCGCAGAAGGCGAGCTCGCTATCGGTCGTGCCAACAGGTTGATAGACGCCGTTTAGCACCGGCGAATAATCTTTCAGGTCGCCGTTGTGCGCGAAGATCCAGTGGCGCCCCCACAGTTCGCGCATGAACGGATGGCAGTTCTCAAGCAGGATGTGCCCTTGCGTCGCCTTGCGGATATGCGCGATCGTATTCTTCGATTTGATCGGGTAGCGCTTGACCATTTCGGCGATCGGCGAGGTGGCCGACGATTGATGGTCGATGAACAGGCGGCAGGCTTTGTCTTCGAAGAAGGCGATGCCCCAGCCGTCGGCATGGTGATCGGTGACGCCGCCGCGCGCCGCAAAGCCGGTGAACGAGAACGTGACGTCCGTCGGCGCGGCGCAGTTCATTCCGAGAAGTTGGCACATGTTGCGGGTAAGCCTGTGAACGGGGCGAGCCGTTACAATGATGATTTTCCAAGCATATCACCGAGCCAGAAGCGCCAAATAGCGAAATTGACGTATGTTTAGGCCTTAGCGTTGCGATTTGCTCTGATTTGCAACGCTTTGAGTATGTCGATTTGTTTTTTTGCCGCCGAATCTCGTTCCCCTCTCGCCATGACCGCTTCCAACGCCTCCCTCGCTTCCATCGACACCGTTACGCTCGCCCGCCCGGACGACTGGCACCTGCACGTTCGCGACGGCGAGATGCTCGCTGCCGTGCTGCCGGACACCGCGCGCCAGTTCGGCCGCGCGATCATCATGCCTAACCTGAAGCCGCCGGTCACCACGACCGCAATGGCGCAGGCGTACCGCGAACGCATCGTCGCCGCGATCCCGGCCGGCGCGAAGTTCGAACCGCTGATGACGCTGTACCTGACCGACAACACGCCGCCCGACGAAATTCGCCGCGCGCGCGAAAGCGGCTTCGTGCACGGCGTGAAGCTGTACCCGGCGGGTGCGACGACCAACTCGGACGCGGGTGTCACCGACATCATGAAGTGCGCCAAAACGCTCGACGTGATGCAGGAAACCGGGATGCCGCTGCTGGTGCACGGCGAAGTGACGGACTCGTCGATCGACCTGTTCGACCGCGAGAAAGTGTTCATCGACCGCGTGATGACGCCGCTGCGCCGCGAATTTCCGGCGCTGAAGGTGGTGTTCGAGCACATCACCACGAAAGACGCAGTCGACTACATCCGCGAAGCCGGCGTGGCGCCGGGGCTGCTGGGCGCGACGATTACCGCGCACCATCTGCTGTACAACCGCAACGCGCTCTTCCAGGGCGGCATTCGCCCGCATTACTACTGCCTGCCGGTGTTGAAGCGCGAGACGCATCGTGTGGCGCTGGTCGAGGCGGCGACCTCGGGCAATCCGCGCTTCTTCCTCGGCACGGATAGCGCACCGCATCCGAAGGGTTTGAAGGAGCACGCGTGCGGTTGCGCGGGTTGCTACACGGCGCTGCATGCGCTCGAACTTTATACGGAAGCGTTCGACAAAGCCGGCGCGCTGGACAAGCTCGAAGGTTTCGCCAGCTTCTTCGGTGCGGATTTCTACGGTCTGCCGCGCAGCGAAGAGAAGGTCACACTGCGTCGCGAAGAATGGACGCTGCCGGCTGAATTGCCGGTCGGCGACACGCCGGTTGTGCCGCTGCGTGGCGGCGAGTCGATTGGCTGGCGCCTCGTCTGAGGTTGCGTTAGATGCAGGTGCAAGAGGCGGCACGCGTGGGCTTCGGTTTCGCCGATATCGACTGGTCCAAGCCATGGTTCGCGCAGTTCGCGGCGCGCGGTGAGCGCTGGCAGCAGGGCGCGCTGACGAGCTACGCGGCCTTGCTCGCAGAAATGAATGCTGATGCCGGTGAGATGCGCCAGGTAACAGGGCGCGGCCAGCGCCTCGCATTCATTGCGCAGGACGATCTGCCGCCGGGCGCGGCTTACGAGGCGCACATCGCGTCGACAGGCTGCGTTCCGACGCGTCACAACCTGCATGACTTCTTCAACGGGTCGATGTGGTTTGCATTTCCGCGGATCAAGGCGGCGCTGAACGCGCGGCAGTCTGCGGCGATCGACGTGTTAGGCGTCGGTCCGACCCGCGGCGGCGTGCGCGATACGCTGACCTTGTTCGACGAAAATGCGTTGCTGTTCGCCTGTGCCGATCCGGCGTTGAGCGAGGCATTGCGCGAATTCGACTGGCAGACGCTGCTGGTGGCTCACCGTGAAGTCTGGGGCGCCCGCTGCGAAGTGCGCTGCTTCGGTCACGCGCTGCTGGAAAAGCTGATCGCGCCGTTCAAAGCCTGCACGGGCCACGCGTGGATCGTCGACGTGCCGTCCGAGTACTTCGGGTGGGGCACCGCCGAGCGCGACGCATGGCTCGACGAGTCCGTCAGCACAGCATTACGGAGCACAGACGCATTGACGAGCCGCATGTTTGCGCCGCTGCCCGTGCTGGGGATTCCGGGTTGGTGCGCCGAGAACGAATCGCCGGCTTTTTACGACGACACGTCCGTATTTCGCGCGGGGCGGCGTTCGCGCTAAAGGCCGACGGGGCAGGTGTCCTGGTTCAAGCGGCTTGAGCGTCGCCTCGCGTAGGCTCGGGTCGAAGCCGCACGTATCCACCACAGTGTTAAAATGCGCCCCAGCAAAGCAGGCCAGGCAGTCGCGGCCTCTGCGGTTTCGGCCAAAGAGGGCGAGGAAAGTCCGGACTCCATAGGGCAGGGTGATGGCTAACGGCCATCCGTGGTGACACGCGGAACAGGGCAACAGAAAGCAAACCGCCGATGGCCCGGCGCAAGCCGGGATCAGGTAAGGGTGAAACGGTGCGGTAAGAGCGCACCGCGGCTGCTGCAAGGCAGACCGGCACGGTAACCTCCACCCGGAGCAATTCCAAGTAGGCAGGCTAGCATCTTCGAGATGCAGGACGGGGCCCCCGTCACGTCTGCGGGTAGGAAGCTTGAGCGCGTCAGTAATGGCGCGCCTAGAGGAATGACTGCTACGCGTGTCGCGTCTTCGGACGTGGTGCGTGCACAGAATCCGGCTTATCGGCCTGCTTTGCCACCCAACAAAAAATGCCGGCGTCCACAAGGACGCCGGCATTTTTACTTTGACCCGCGCTTTTGGCTACCTGCGCCGACGCGCCGTGCTCAACCCGCGACGATATCGAACGAGTGCGTGAGCTCGGCGGTCTTCGCGATCATGATCGAGGCCGAGCAGTATTTGTCGTGCGACAGATTGATCGCGCGTTCCACCGTAGCCGGGTTCAGATTCTTACCCGTCACGGTGAAGTGGAAGTGAACCTTGGTGAACACTTTCGGATCTTCGCTGGCGCGTTCGGCCTTTAGCGTCACCGAGCAGCCGGCGATTTCCTGGCGGCTTTTCTTCAGGATCATCACGACGTCGTACGCCGTGCAACCGCCCGTGCCGAGCAGAACCATTTCCATCGGACGCGGCGCCAGATTGCGGCCGCCGCCTTCCGGCGCGCCGTCCATCGTGACCAGATGGCCGCTGCCCGTCTCGGCTGCGAATGCCATCCCGTCTTGTCCCATCCAGCTAACTTTGCATTCCATGCTGTGCTCCACCGCGCTGCGCTGATATCGAGACGGCATTGTAGCCCGGTGTTCGCGTGTCCGCCCGAAGGGACTTTGGCCGGAACTTATGCACAATGACCGCTTGCGTGTTGCGGTGCGGCATGTTTCGCCAATTCGGGAATGCCCTGGCGAATTTAGGGGTTTTACTCTAGTTGATGTCTGCTTAGGCATCTGCTTAAAAAAGCATTTGCGATTGATTTAAAAGGGAATTCATCGCTTTTTGCTCGGCGAGCGGCAATCTCACATTATGAGATTGAATTTCGCAATGCAAATGTTCTTGCGTCGCACAAGGTCGCCTCATATAATCAGTCCCATCGGTTGCAGCAGTTCTGCAACCTCCGCTGTCTCCTCCACCTCCTCCTTTGGTGGATTAAACCCGAACCGCTAGTTCGGGTTTTTTTTCGTCCGGGCATTCCTGTCACCGATGCCGGTCGGCGACCCACGAGGAAGGTCAAATGCCGCTGTCCGGCCGTCGCCGCGTACAAATTCTCGCCCCAAACGCCACAAGTTTTGACTCCGCGTAGCAAATTCCTTTATAATTCAGGGCTTTTCCGCATCCGCGCCCGCGGAGGAAGAACCAGGGAGAGCCTGCACGCGCCTCGATGCGCACACTACAAGCAGGAAAAAATACATTGGGCGCAGCAATTTTTTTGGATCGATCATGAAGACGTTTTCCGCAAAAGCCCATGAGGTTACGCGCGAATGGTACGTGATTGACGCGACGGATAAGGTTCTCGGGCGTGTCGCCAGCGAAGTGGCACACCGTCTTCGCGGCAAGCACAAGCCTGAATTCACTCCGCACGTCGACACCGGTGATTTCATCATCGTTATCAACGCCGGCAAGCTGCGTGTCACGGGCAACAAGGCTACTGACAAGAAGTACTACCGTCACTCGGGTTACCCGGGCGGTATCTATGAAACGACGTTCGGCAAGATGCAAGAACGCTTCCCGGGCCGTGCGCTCGAGAAAGCGGTCAAGGGCATGCTGCCGAAGGGCCCGCTCGGCTACGCGATGATCAAGAAGCTGAAGGTCTACGCTGAAGCAACGCATCCGCATTCGGCACAACAGCCGAAAGCGCTCGAGATCTAAGGGGAGCCCACATGATCGGTAACTGGAATTACGGCACGGGCCGCCGCAAGAGCGCCGTCGCACGCGTCTTCATCAAGGCTGGCAAGGGCGAGATCATTGTAAACGGCAAGCCTATCGCCGATTACTTCTCGCGCGAAACGTCGCTGATGATCGTGCGTCAGCCGCTGGAACTCACGAACCACGGCGTTACGTTCGACATCAAAGTCAACGTGAACGGTGGCGGTGAAACGGGTCAAGCCGGTGCGGTTCGCCACGGCATCACCCGCGCGCTGATGGACTACGACGCAACGCTGAAGCCGGAACTGTCGAAGGCTGGCTTCGTGACGCGTGATGCTCGTGAAGTCGAACGTAAGAAGGTCGGCTTCCACAAGGCACGTCGCCGGAAGCAATTCTCGAAGCGTTAATCGCTTCGTGTGCGATCTGGCTTTCGGGCTGGAGCGCTGCAAAAGCCGCCAACGCTTTCGCGAAGGCGGCTTTTTTTATGGGTTCGCGGCCTGGCTTCGCGGTAGTGATTTTGTTGCCGGAGCGGCAATTTGGCCCGCTCAGGCAGGCTGGCGAGGGCATCAGCGCCGTCGATCGAATTTGTTGGAAGAACCCATTGATTTTGTGGGCTTCGGCACGATATCGAGATCAGCCCTACAATAGCGGTTAGAAGCTTTTTGGAGAGTTCGAATGAACGCAGTCACCGATACACCCGTGACCGAGATGCCCGCCCCCTTCGTTTTTACCGACGCAGCGGCTGACAAGGTCAAGCAACTGATCGAAGAAGAAGGCAATGCGGACCTCAAACTGCGCGTTTTCGTGCAGGGTGGCGGCTGCTCGGGCTTTCAGTACGGTTTTACGTTCGACGAAGCCGTCAACGAAGACGACACCGTCATGAACAAGAGCGGCGTCCAACTGCTGATCGATTCGATGAGCTACCAGTACCTGGTCGGCGCTGAGATCGATTACAAGGACGACATCAACGGCGCGCAGTTTGTCATCAAGAACCCGAATGCTACGACCACCTGTGGTTGCGGCTCGTCGTTCTCGGTTTGATGGCCGGCTGGTTAGGCGAGAAGTTGTAAAGGAAAACGGGGCTCAGGCCCCGTTTTTTATTGCCTGAGCTAAACACAGGTTCTTCGACTAGCGCGGGTAGATCGCCCCCAGCACACGCTCAGCAGCGGCGCCGGTGACTGCCGGCAAATTGCCCGGCAGCCGCGCCACGCAGCGCATCGCCAGCCACGCGAACGCCAACGGCTCAACCTGGCTCGGCGGCACGCCCAGTGCGTCGGTTGTCATCACGGGCACGCCGCTTACGCCGCTGTCCTCCAGCGCCTGTTGCAGCGCTTTCATAATTCCCGGATTGCGCGCACCGCCGCCACACACGTAGACCGCCTTGACGTCCGATGCATGCCGTTCGATTTCGCGAGCGACGGTTACCGCGGTCAGCGCGACTAGCGTGGCTTGTACATCGGCGGGGGGGAGGGTAGTGAACGGTTGGAGCTTTGCATCCAGCCATTGCGCGTTGAACAGGTCGCGGCCGGTGCTTTTCGGCGGTTGTTGCGAGAAAAAGGGCTCGTCGAGCAGCGCGTTCAGCAATGTGCGATCGACCTGTCCGCCCGCGGCGAAGTGGCCGTTTTCATCGAAAGGCTTGCCGAGGTGGCGCTGCGCCCATTCGTCGAGCAGCGCGTTCGCCGGCCCGCAGTCGAACCCGCGAACGCCGCCGGTAGCGTTCAGGACCGTGATATTGCTGATGCCGCCCAGATTGCAGACCACCCGCGTTTCGTCTTTCGCGCCGAACACCGTGGCGTGAAACGCCGGCACGAGCGGTGCGCCCTGGCCGCCGGCCGCAACGTCGCGGCTGCGGAAATCGGCGACCACGTCGATGTGCATCATCTCCGCGAGCAGCGCGGGGTTGTTGATCTGCCGCGTGTAACCCTTTTCCGGCCGATGCCGCACCGTCTGGCCGTGGACACCGATTGCACGAACTTCCGAGGCCGGCACGCGGCTGCAATTCAGCAACTCGTGGCAGCACACCGTGTAGCGTGTGGCAAGCGCATTGGCAGCCAGCGCTTCGCGTTCGATCTCGTTGTCGCCCGGCTGTTGAAGCGCGAACAGCGCCTCGCGCAAGCCTGCCGCGAAGCCGACAAACGCCTCGGCCAGCACCACCGGTGGCTTCCCTTTGGCAAATTTGACGGCAACACCGTCCACGCCGTCCATGCTCGTGCCGGACATCAATCCAAAGTAGACGCCGTCTGCGGGGTCTTGCGCCACGTTGCTGCTCCTCTCTAGGGTTCGTTGCGATCCGTTTTAGCAGATTATCGACCCAAGCGCGGCCGAATATAAAGCCTCACGACGCCAATGCGCGCTCCGGCAAGCCGAAATCATGTACAGGCGGAGCGCTTGAGGCCGAGTCAGTGGGTGCGGCGGCGCGCATCTATGGGACAATCTCTTCTTTTTCGCGACTTCACGTTTCCAGCATGAGCACCGAGTCCACCAAGCCCAGCCCCGCCTTCCCGATCACCGACGAAGTCCGTCACGCGCTCGCCGTCACCAAACGCGGCGTCGACGAACTGCTGATCGAAGAAGAATTCGCACAGAAGCTCGCGAAGAGCGCGGCTACGGCCAAGCCCCTGCGCATCAAGCTCGGCCTCGATCCGACCGCGCCTGACATCCACATCGGCCACACGGTCGTGCTGAACAAGATGCGCCAGTTGCAGGACCTCGGTCACACGGTGATTTTCCTGATCGGCGATTTCACGTCGCTGATCGGCGATCCGTCGGGCCGTAATGCCACGCGCCCGCCGCTCACGCGCGAGCAGATCGAATCGAACGCGAAAACGTACTTCGAGCAGGCCGCGCTCGTGCTCGACCGCGATAAGACCGAAATCCGCTACAACAGCGAATGGTCGATGCCGCTCGGCGCCGACGGCATGATCAAGCTCGCATCGCGCTATACGGTGGCGCGGATTCTCGAGCGCGAAGATTTCACCAAGCGCTTCCAGGGCGGCGTGCCGATCTCGATCCACGAATTCCTGTATCCGCTGATGCAAGGCTACGACTCCGTCGCGCTGAATGCCGACCTCGAGCTCGGCGGCACGGACCAGAAGTTCAACCTGCTGGTGGGCCGTGAACTGCAGAAGCAGTACGGTCAGGAACAGCAGTGCATCTTGACCATGCCGCTGCTTGAAGGTCTGGACGGCGTCGAGAAGATGTCGAAGTCGAAGAACAACTACATCGGCATCAGCGAAAAGCCGACGGACATGTTCGGCAAGCTGATGAGCATTTCCGACGTGCTGATGTGGCGTTACTTCGAATTGCTGTCGTTCCGTCCGATGGATGAGATCGCCGGCTTTAAGAAAGAGATCGAAGCGGGCCGCAATCCGCGCGATTTCAAGGTGATGCTCGGTCAGGAAATCGTCGCGCGCTTCCATTCGCAAGCCGATGCCGAGCGCGCGCTCGAAGACTTCAATCATCGCGCGAAGGGCGGCGTGCCGGACGATATTCCAGCCGTGACGCTCACGGGCGCACCGCTCGCAATCGGCCAGTTGCTCAAGCAGGCCAACCTCGTACCGTCGACTAGCGAAGCGCTGCGCAACATCGAACAAGGCGGCGTGAAGATCGATGGCACGACTGTGTCCGACAAGGGCCTGAAGGTCGAGGCCGGTGAGTACGTCGTGCAGGTCGGCAAGCGTCGTTTTGCACGCGTCACGCTGACGGCTTGACGGCTCGGCGATAACGCGATGATGACTCGAACTTTGCATTCGGAGTCGAGCCGGTGATCGCGCTGATCCAGCGCGTGCGGCGCGCGGAAGTGCGTGTGGGTGAGCGCGTAACCGGCGCGATCGAGGCGGGTCTGCTCGCGCTCGTATGTGCCGAACGTGGTGATACGGAAGGCGCCGCTGACCGGCTGCTCGCCAAGGTACTCGGCTACCGTGTCTTCAGCGATGCGGCCGGCAAGATGAATCTCTCGGTGCAGAATCTCGACGGCGCCGGGCGCGCAGGTGGCTTGCTGCTCGTTTCGCAGTTCACGTTGGCAGCCGACACCAACAGCGGCTTGCGCCCGAGCTTTACGCCTGCCGCACCGCCCGATGAGGGCAAGCGGCTATTCGATTACTTCGTCTCGGCAGCCCGCGCAAAGCACCCGATCGTCGAGACAGGTGAGTTCGGCGCCGATATGCAGGTATCGCTCGTCAATGACGGGCCGGTCACGTTCTGGTTGCAGACGAACGCTTGAGAATCAACTGCCGCCGTCTGGTGCATCCGGCGGCGCGCATCCACTCCTCCAACTGGTTTTTGCGACAATAGCGGCTCGGCATAACCGGCTACTGGCGCCCAAGCTCATCCCATGACCACGCAGATTCTGTTTATCCGCCACGGTGAGACCGACTGGAATCGCATCAAGCGCATTCAAGGTCACATCGACATTCCGCTCGCAACGACCGGCCTTGCGCAGGCGCAACGCCTTGCACGCCGCATCGCGGGTGAGGTGAAAGAGGGCGTGCGGCTCGACGCGATCTATTCAAGCGATCTGCAGCGTGCACGGCAAACCGCGCAACCGATCGCAGACGCGCTCGGCCTGCCGTTGCAGCTGCGCGAAGGTTTGCGCGAGCGTTCATACGGCGCGTTCCAGGGGCATGACAGCGACGAGATCGCCGTCCGTTTCCCCGATGAATATGCGCACTGGCAAACCCGCGATCCAGGTTTCGCACCGCCTGAAGGCGAATCGCAGCGCACGCTTTACCATCGCGTGCTGCATGCGATCGAGCCGATCGTTGCCGCGCATCCGGGTGGGCGGATCGCCGTCGTCGCTCATGGCGGTGTGCTGGATTGCGTGCGGCGATTTGCGTGCAGCTTATCGCTCGATGCGCCGCGTGATTACGCGTTGCTGAACACGAGCGTTAACGTGGTGGATTACGCCGACGACGCGAGCAAAGCGGCGATCGTGTCGTGGGCAGACGTGTCGCATCTCGAGGCGCCGAGCGATGACGATAGCTTCAAGAAGAGGGTGCCGGAACCGGGGCGTTGAGCGGCGCGAGTTATTTCAACTCGCGCATCCGGTTCAGGTCGCGGCCGAATCCCACAGACCGGATATGGGGCTCGAAGCGTCCGGCGCGGCGAGACCGAAATGCCGGTACGTGAGCAACGTGGCGACGCGGCCGCGCGGCGTGCGTTGCAGGAAGCCTTGCTGAATCAGATACGGCTCGAGCACGTCTTCGATCGTGTCGCGCTCTTCGCCGATTGCCGCCGCCAGATTGTCGACGCCGACCGGGCCACCATCGAACTTGTGCAGGATCGCTTCGAGGAGCTTCCGGTCCATCAGGTCGAAGCCGACCGCGTCTACGTCGAGCATTTTGAGTGCCGCATCCGCCACTTGCGCGGTGATGTTGCCGTCCGCTTTCACCTCGGCGAAATCGCGCACGCGGCGCAGCAGCCGGTTCGCGATCCGCGGCGTGCCACGTGCGCGTTTGGCGATCTCGAACGCGCCATCCGGATGAATCTGTGCATGCAGCAACGACGCCGAACGCGTGACGATGCGGGCCAGTTCTTCAGCGTTATAAAACTCGAGCCGCGCGACGATACCGAAGCGATCGCGCAGCGGATTGGTCAGCATGCCCGCGCGGGTGGTTGCACCGACCAGCGTGAACGGTTGCAGATCCAGCTTCACGCTGCGCGCGGCCGGTCCTTCGCCGATCATGATGTCGATCTGATAGTCCTCTAACGCCGGATACAGAATTTCTTCGACGACCGGCGAGAGCCGGTGGATTTCGTCGATGAATAAAACGTCGTTGGCTTCGAGGTTGGTGAGCAGCGCGGCGAGGTCGCCGGCGCGTTCAAGCACCGGGCCGGACGTTTGCCGCAGATTGACGCCCATTTCCCGCGCGATGATGTGCGCGAGCGTGGTCTTGCCGAGACCCGGCGGCCCGAACAGCAGCACGTGGTCGAGCGATTCGGACCGGCGCTTGGCAGCCTCGATGAAGATTTCCAGCTGACCGCGCACTTTTTCCTGCCCGACATATTCTTCGAGCTGGCGCGGGCGCAACGCCCGCTCGAACGCTTCTTCGTTCGGCGAGACGGGCGTGGCCGCGATGATGCGCTCGGCGGCGAGTTTGTCGGTTTCGATCATCCGTTCATTGTACCGTGTGCCGCTCGTTGCGAAACTCGGCCGAACAGCCAGGATGTGCGACGCCAAAAGGGGCTTCCTTCGGGGCGCGCGCCGCCGTGTGCGAAGCTTTGCTTATCGCACGCGGCGCCCCTGCAATGACCCGAGCCTTCAACCCTTGGACAACGCCTTCAACGCGAGCTTGATGCCCTCGGATACGCCCGTGCCGGCAGGTACATTCTTGACGGCCGCCAACGCTTCTTTTTCGGAGTAACCCAAGGCGATCAACGCGTTCAGGATATCGGAGGCGTGATCGGATGCCGATGCCGCGCCAGCCATCGCGCCCAGATCGGCACCGATTTTGCCCTTCAGTTCGAGGAGCAGCCGTTCCGCTGTTTTCTTGCCGATGCCAGGCACGCGGGTCAGGCGCGCGGCGTCCTGCATCGTGACGGTCTGCGCCAGTTCATGCACGCTCATGCCGGAGAGCACGGCGAGTGCCATGCGCGCGCCGATGCCGGTGATCTTCAGCAGTTCGCGGAAGGTCGAGCGTTCCTCGGCGGTACCGAAGCCATAGAGCAGATGTGCATCTTCGCGCACGATCATTTGCGTGAGCAGCACGACGCGTTCGCCGGTCGACGGCAGGTTGTAGAACGTGCTCATTGGCACATCGACTTCGTAACCGACGCCGTTGCAGTCGACGAGCAGATGCGGCGGATTTTTTTCCAGCAGTACGCCGGCAATGCGACCGATCATGGCGGATTCAATCTTAAGAGAAAGGGCGAGTGTAGCGCAGCGAGTGCGCGGCGGGCGCTGGCAAGCAGCAACTGAGCGCCTACCCCACCAACCGTCCGCGCCGCACCCGCAAACCCTTCTTCGCCAGCGAAGGTGCAATCCCGCCCAGCGTACTAAGCGTCGTGCCGCCGTGCGCGTGGCAAATCGCCATGCCGAGGGCGTCGGCGGCGTCGGTGCCGGGCACGCCGGAGAGGTTCAGCAGCCGCACCACCATCTGCTGCATTTGTTCCTTGGTCGCGCGGCCATAGCCGACGACGGCTTGCTTCAACTGCAGCGCCGTATATTCGGCGACCGGTACGCCGCCCGCCACCAGGCCACAGATCGCTGCGCCACGCGCCTGTCCGAGTAGCAGAGTGGATTGCGGGTTGACGTTGACGAACACCTTTTCGATCGCCGACTGATCCGGCGAATGCTGACGGATCAAAGTCGAAATACCTTCGAAAATAGTGCCGAGACGCGACGGCAGATCGGCGTCGGCGGTCTTGATCACGCCGCTTGCGACGTAGCTGAGCGTGTGTCCGGTTTGATCGATTACGCCAAAACCGGTTACGCGCAAGCCGGGGTCGATGCCGAGAATTCTCATGAGGTGCCGCATAGGCGGTGAAAACTAAGTGCTTGCGATACTACAACGAACGCGCCGTGCGGCGGTCGGCGTTCCGCGCAAAAAATCCACCGCCAAAACAAAACGGCCCAGCGGAAAATCCACCGAGCCGTTTCGCTCAAATTAGCCCAGCGACCGTCGCACCACCGGCCAGCACGCGTCGCTCGCCAAGCCTGCCCACATCAATGCCGGAAGTGACGCACCCCAGTCAACACCATCGCGATGTTGTGCTCGTCCGCCGCACTGACCACTTCGTCATCGCGCATCGAGCCACCCGGTTGAATCACGCAGGTCGCGCCTGCTGCGACCACGACGTCCAGACCGTCACGGAACGGGAAGAACGCATCCGACGCCACGGCCGAACCGGTCAGCGTCAAACCGGCGTTCTGCGCCTTGATGCTCGCAATACGCGCCGAGTCCACGCGGCTCATCTGGCCCGCGCCGACGCCGAGCGTCATGCCGTTGCCGCAGAACACGATCGCGTTCGACTTCACGTACTTCGCGACGCGCCACGCGAACAGCAGGTCGTCCATTTCCTTCGGCGTAGGGTGACGCTTCGTGACTACGCGCAATTCGCGCGGCTGCACGTTCTTCGAATCGAGCGATTGCACGAGCAGGCCGCCGCCGACACGCTTCAGATCGAATGCGTTGTGGCCTTCACCCAAAGCGATTTCCAACAGACGCACGTTCTGCTTGGCCGCGAACACCTGGCGAGCCGCCGCGCTGAACGACGGGGCGATCAGCACTTCGACGAACTGCTTGGCCACCGCTTGCGCCGCCGCTTCGTCGACTTCGCGGTTGAACGCGATGATGCCGCCGAACGCCGAGGTCGGATCCGTCTGGAACGCCTTCGCATAGGCTTCGTTCGCATCCGCGCCGACTGCCACGCCGCACGGATTCGCGTGCTTGACGATCACGCAGGCCGGCACGTCGAACGTCTTCACGCATTCCCACGCTGCGTCGGAATCGGCGATGTTGTTGTACGACAGTTCCTTGCCTTGCAACTGACTGTAGTTCGCGAGCGCACCCGGTTGAACCGTGAGGCCGCGGTAAAACGCCGCGCTCTGATGCGGGTTCTCGCCGTAGCGCAGGTCCTGCACCTTGTTGAACGCCAGGTTGAGCGTAGCCGGGTAAGCATTGCGCGACGAGTGTTGCAGTTCGTCGGTCAGGCTCGTCAGGTAGTTCGTGATCGCACCGTCGTACTGGGCGGTGTGCGCGAACACCTTGGTAGCGAGGCGGAAGTTCGTCTTGTACGAAACCGCGTTGCTGTTTGCACGCATT
This sequence comes from Paraburkholderia domus, assembly GCF_905220705.1. Lineage (GTDB taxonomy): Bacteria > Pseudomonadota > Gammaproteobacteria > Burkholderiales > Burkholderiaceae > Paraburkholderia > Paraburkholderia domus. The sequence continues at coordinate 146,399 of NZ_CAJNAT010000007.1, read as the reverse complement.
TCGTCGAGCACAACCGCGTAGTCTGCCGGATCGACCACCACCGTCACGTCGCGATGATTCTTCGCGGCCGAGCGCAGCATGGTCGGGCCGCCGATGTCGATGTTCTCGATCGCGTCTTCCAGCGAGCACTCTTCCTTCGACACGGTCTGCACGAACGGATACAGGTTCACGACCAGCAGGTCGATCGTCGGGATGTCGTGCTTTTCAAGCGCTGCCATGTGTTCCGGCAGGTCGCGGCGCGCCAGAATGCCGCCGTGTACCTTCGGATGCAGCGTTTTCACGCGCCCGTCCAGCATTTCCGGGAAGCCCGTGTAGTCGGCGACTTCGGTGACGGAGAGGCCCGCGTCCGCGAGCAGTTTCGCGGTGCCGCCGGTCGACAGGATCTTGACGCCGAGGTCCGACAGCGACTTGGCGAAGTCGACGATGCCGGACTTGTCGGAAACGGAGATGAGCGCTTGCTTGATCATGATGAAGACGAAAAGCCGAAGGGAAACGTGGCAGGGCGCCGAAAAACTACAACAAACCGTGCTGTTGCAGCTTCTTGCGCAGCGTATTGCGGTTGATGCCGAGATACTCGGCGGCCAGCGACTGATTGCCGCCAGCCTGCTCGAGCACCACTTCGAGCAAGGGTTTTTCCACGCATGAAATAACCATGTCGTAGACGTCATGCGGATTCGAGCCGTCGAGATCCTGGAAATACATCCCCAGGCTGTCGCGGACAGATTGTTCGATATTGTTCTTGCTCATGCTGCTAGTCGGTCGGTATGGTCCGGCTCGCCGTCGTTCCTGGTGAGCGTCTCGTCGACATAGACGAGGCGGTCGGAGATCGCCTTTTGGGCGTCGAAGAATTCGTTGACGGCGAGGAGTTGTTCGCGCGTGGTGTCCAGCGTATTCATGCGGTGCCGGAACACGTTGGCGCCAGAAAGGCCGCGAGTGTACCAGCCGATATGCTTACGCGCTGTGCGCACGCCTGTAAATTCGCCGTAGAACTCGTAGTGATCTTCGAGATGCTCGTTCATCACCTGCTGGATTTCGTCGATGCGCGGCGGCGGCAGCAACTCACCCGTTTGCAGGAAATGCTCGATTTCGCGGAACAGCCACGGACGCCCCTGCGCGGCGCGGCCGATCATGATGGCGTCGGCGCCGGTGGCGGCGAGCACCTCGCGGGCTTTTTGCGGCGACGTAATGTCGCCATTGGCGACCACCGGAATGCGCACCGCCGCTTTGACGGCGGCAATGGTCTCGTATTCGGCGTCGCCGTGATACAGGTCGGCGCGCGTACGGCCGTGCACGGTCAGCATGGCAATGCCGGCGGCTTCAGCCAGATGCGCGACGGAGAGCGCGTTCTTGTTGTCGCGATCCCAGCCGGTGCGGATCTTCAGCGTGACGGGCACGGCGTCAGGGCCAATGCCCACCGCGCCCACCACCGCCTCGACGATGCGTTGCACCAGCGGTTCGTTCTGCAACAAGGCAGAGCCCGCGGCCACGTTGCACACCTTCTTGGCCGGGCAGCCCATGTTGATGTCGATGATCTGCGCGCCGTTCGCCACGTTGTAGCGCGCGGCTTCGGCCATCATGGCCGGATCGGCGCCGGCGATCTGCACGGCAATCGGCTCGACCTCGCCCGTGTGGTTGGCACGGCGCATGGTCTTTTCGCTTTTCCACAACTGCGCGTTCGAGGCGACCATTTCCGACACCGCATAGCCTGCGCCCAGCCGTTTGCACAACTGCCGGAACGGCCGGTCGGTTACGCCGGCCATGGGGGCGACGAACAGGTTATTACGCAGATTGTGGGAGCCGAGAGTAGGCATGACTTGGACGCGCCTGCGGCCGATCGTGTCAGTTTCTTTTCGGATTCTGTCAATCGGAGCATTCGCGAAATGCGAGGGAAAACCGCTATTTTAGCGTTAACAGATAGCCGACACCCGACTTGCGTCTGTCGTAACTCATTAAATCTTCTATGAAAGTGGTCCGGTTCATAGAACCGGCACCGCTCGCGCGGCTTCACGTGCGGTGCCTAAAAAGGCTGCAACGGCTGCGGGGCGCGCGCGGGCGGCGCGCTCAGCGGCGCTGACCGAACATCATTTGCCGCGCCAGCGCGGTTTTTACCGGCGGCACGAATTCGAGTGCGGTGAGGGCGAGGCCGCGCAAGGCGGCGAGCGGCGGGAAGTCGACGGTGAAAAGGCGTGCGAGCGTGTCGGTGGCGCCGATCGTCAGGCGCCGGTCGAGCGCGCGGCGTTGCGCGAACGTCGCCAGCGCGAGCGGGGTGGGGCCCTCTTCGGACAAGGCATCGGCGAGTGCGTGCGCGTCGCGCAGACCGAGATTCAGACCCTGCCCAGCCACCGGATGCAGCGTTTGCGCCGCGTTGCCGATTGCAACGATATGGCCCTTCACTAGCGTATCGACCGCATTCAGCCCCAGCGGGAACGACGCACGTCCCTTTATTTGCGTAAAGCGGCCCATGCGGTTGCCGAATGCGGCGCCTAGTTCGCGCAGGAATTCGTCGTCCGGGAGTTGCGCGCGTCGTGCGGCTTCGTCGGGTGCGCAGCACCAGACCAGCGCGTAATTCGCACCACGCACGCCGCCCATCGGCAGCAGCGCGATCGGCCCTTGCGACGTGAAGCGCTCCCACGCCACATGCGGTTGTGGCGCCGACACGCTGACCGTGCCGACCAGCGCGGTCTGCCCGTAATCGCGCGTACCGCCGTTGGCGCTGCTATCAGCGCTCCTGGCGGTTTTCTGGTCGCCGAACAGGCCGCCTTCGGCATTCACCAGAATCCGCGTGCGCAGATGGCGTGTGACACCTGCGGTTTCGATTGGCAGCGTGACACCGTCGAGGTCCTGAGTCGGCGCCGCGGCGGAGGTGGAACGGAACCAGTGCACGGAGGTGGCGTGTACCGCCTCGGCGAGACCATGCACGATCGAGCCGTAACGCAGCACGTAGCCGAGCGCCGGCAAGCCGTGCTCGCTGTGGTCGATCAGCGTGCGGCCGAAGTGACCACGCTGCGACACGTGGATGCGCTGGATCGCGGTGGCGTCGGCGGGCCAGCGCAGCGGTTCGAGAATCATCCGGCTACCGTGCGACACGGCGATCGCGCGCGGATCGGCAATCGAATCTTCCGGCTCGCGCGCGTCGATCAGCGCGATCTTCAGCGCCTGCGTCGCGCTGCGGCGGGTCAGCCAGCCGGCAAGCGCCAGCCCGACCGGCCCTGCGCCGACGATCGTCACGTCGAAATCGAAGGAATGATCGGACGCGGCGGGTTTCAGAATCACCGTCGACTGGGAGACGTCGTTCATTGCGGGTTGCTTCATTGAGTGACTGCCTGGGTTACTTCTGGGTTACTTCCCAGCTTCCTGGGCCGCACGGGCTTCCTGCATCAGCGCTTCGATCTCGTCGGCCGCCACCGGGACGTCGCGTGTGATCAGCTCGCAGCCGGCCGGCGTGACGATTGCGTCGTCCTCGATGCGGATACCGATGTTCCAGTAGCGCTCGGGCACGCCTTCGGTCGGGCGAATGTACAAACCGGGCTCGACGGTCAGCGTCATCCCGGCCTGCAGCGTGCGCCACGGCAGTGCGCCCGCTTCGTCGCGTGGCGCGCCGCGTTCGCGGTAGTCGCCGACATCGTGCACGTCCATGCCGAGCCAGTGGCCGGTACGGTGCATGTAGAACGGCGCGTAGGCGCGCTCGGCGATCACGTCGTCGACCGAGGCAAGCTTTGCGCGGTCGAGGATGCCGGTGTCGAGCAACCCTTGCGATAGCACCCGCACGGCGGCCTGGTGCGGATCGTCGAAAGTAGCGCCGACGCGGGTGGCGTCGACAGCAGCCTGCTGCGCGGCCAGCACGATGTCGTACAGCTCGCGCTGCGCCGGCGTGAAGCGGCCGCTCGCCGGGAAGGTGCGGGTGATGTCGGATGCATAGCCGTCCAGCTCGCAGGCGGCGTCGATCAGGATCAGGTCGCCGTCCTTTGCAATCGCGTTTCCCGCCGGATAGTGCAGCACGCAGGCATTGGCGCCCGCGGCGACTATCGACGTGTAGGCGGGCGCCTGCGCGCCGAATTTGCGGAATGTGTAGAGCAGCTCGGCTTCGAGTTCGTACTCGCGCACGCCGGGGTGGCATGCCGCCATCGCGCGGCGATGCGCCTGCGCGGAAATCTGTCCGGCGCGGCGCATGATGGCGAGTTCGTGGTGGTCTTTGACGAGCCGCATGTCGTCGAGCAACGGGATCAGGTCACGCGCGACGGTGGGGGCGGCGACGCCGCCGCGGCCTTGTGCACGCACGGCGTCGAGCCAGCCGCGTACCTGTTCATCCAGTTGCGCCGACGTGCCGAGCGCGTAATGCAGCGACGGCTTGTCGGCGAGAAGGCCCGGCAGATGCATGTCGACTTCGCTCACGGCGAAGGCGGCGTCGAAGCCGAACGCCTCGCGCGCGCCGTCCGGCCCGAAACGGAAGCCTTCCCACGTCTCGCGCTCGACATTCTTCTCGCGGCAGAACAGGATCGAAGCCGGCTCGCCAGCCGCGGCGCTTGCATCGAGCACCAGCAACGCCTCCGGTTCCGTAAAGCCCGTCAGATAGTAGAAGTAGCTATCGTGCCGGTAGGGGTAGTCGGCATCCCGGTTGCGAAGCTTTTCCGGCGCGGTGGGGACAATGGCGACGCCCCCGCCCGCTGCGCGCAGCGCGGCGAGTACGCGCTCGCGGCGCGTGCGGTAGACGTCGATGGCGATGGTGGGTTCGGTCGGCTGGTTCATCTCGCGATTGTAGCGCCCAATGCGGAGACTTATTTTGCGGGGATACTGGCGGGGAGAATGTGGTTGCGCCAGCCGCGTTGGCCATTTGGCCGGGTAGACTGCGCGCGAGGATCGCGGCAATGTTGCAATCCATCCACAGCGAGCATCCATGCGGCTTGCGAAGCGGCTTCACCGTGTTCGGGAACGCCGCCGACCACTTATACTTTCGCCGAATTCAAGAAAAGGCAGATGGTAATGATGAAACTCATCGGTTCGCTCGGCAGCCCGTTCGTGCGCAAAGCACGGATCGTTCTGGCCGACAAGAAGATTGACTACGAACTCGTCCTCGAGAACGTTTGGGCGCCGGAGACCACGATTCACACCTTCAATCCGATCGGCAAGGTGCCGTGCCTCGTGATGGAAGACGGCGAAGCAGTGTTCGACTCGCGCGTGATCTGCGAATACGTGGATACGCTGTCGCCAGTCGGCAAGCTGATTCCGCCGTCTGGGCGCGAGCGCGTCGAAGTGCGCTGCTGGGAGGCGCTCGCCGACGGCATCCTTGACGCCGCGGTGCTGATTCGCCTCGAAGGTACCCAGCGCACGCCCGAACAGCGCGTGGAAGCGTGGGTCGCACGGCAGCAACGCAAGATCGACGAAGGCCTGATCGCGATGTCGCAGGGCTTGGGCAGCAAGCCGTGGTGCACGGGCAATCACTACACGCTCGCGGACATCGCCGTGGGTTGCGCGCTGGGCTACCTCGATTTCCGCATGCCTGAGTTGAACTGGCGCGAAGGGTATCCGAATCTGGACAAGCATTTCCAGAAGCTTTCGTTGCGTCAGTCGTTTATTGACACGGTGCCGGCGAACTGAGCACGGATCGGTAAAGCGGTACTTTTTGCAAAACGCGCGCTCGCGGTATTCCGGAGCGCGCGTTTTTACATGAGGCGGTATTGCCGCTGCGATTCAACCGGCGCGTGCGATAGCCGGCCTGACGGTTGCATCGGCAATCAGGCTGCGGCTTACTTCTTGCCGTTTTGCCGCCGTGTGATCCCCGGCCCGAACGCAAACCCGAACGCCAGCAGCAGCAACGAAACCGCCAGAACCGTGTTGTTGCCGCTCGTCACATAAGGCGTGCTGCCCGAGGTGCCTTGCACCGTTACATCGAGCGAGCCAATCGTGTACGGCGTCAGGCGTCCGATCACCTTGCCGTTGGCGTCGATCGCGGCGGTCATGCCGGTGTTGGTGGCGCGCAGCATCGGCCGGCCGGTTTCCAATGAACGCATGCGCGCGATCTGCAGGTGCTGGTCCAGTGCGATGGTGTCGCCGAACCAGGCAAGGTTGGTCGAGTTGACCAGCACGCCCGCCGGCGTATCGCTCTCGCGGATGTTCCGCGCGATCTCTTCACCGAAAATATCCTCGTAACAGATGTCGACGGACACCGGCTGGTTATGCACGATGAACGGCTTTTGCACGGGCGCGCCGCGCGCGAAATCGCCGAGCGGAATGCTCATCAGATTCACGAACCAGCGGAAACCCCAAGGCACGAATTCGCCGAAAGGCACGAGATGATGTTTATCGTAGCGATACACGTCGCGTGTACCCGGCGTGACGCCGAACAGGCTGTTCGTGTAGTCAACCACCTGACCTTCCGGCGTGATGGTGCCGCCGATCGCACCGAACAGGATCGCGGTGCCGGTCGTATCTGAGAAGCTGCGCACTGCCGACGCGAACTGCGGCGGCAATTGCTGTGCGAGCACCGGAATGGCGGTTTCCGGCGTGACGATCAGATCGGCAGGCTTCGACGTAATCATCTGCTGATACTGGTCGATCGCGGCACGCATACCGGCTTCTTCAAACTTCATTTCCTGTTTGACGTTGCCTTGCAGCAGGCGCACCGTCAGCGGCGCGTTGGCCGGCAGGGTCCATTGCGCGAGCGGCAGCAGCAGGCCAGCCGCGATCAGCGCAACCGCGATTCCGCCCGGCACGGCGATGCGCGCGATATTGCGTTTGGGCTCATTGCCAGCATTACCGCCGTCGGCGAGATTGAATGGCCCGCGCGAAGGCAGCACCGGCACCAGCGCTTGCACGATCAACGCCGCGACCAGCGCCAGCATCCAGCCGACGCCGTACACACCCGCCACCGGTGCAAACCCGGCGAACGGGCCGTCTACCTGCGCATAACCGCTCGCGAGCCACGGAAAGCCGGTGAACACGGTGCCGCGCAACCATTCGCCGATCGCCCACGCGCTGGCAAAGGCCAGCGCGCCGTGCCAGGTCGGCGAGAACGGTTTGTCGGTGTCTGACGCGCCGTTGCGTGCATGCCCTGCGCAGAACGACCAGATGCCCGCAGCCAGCGCTGGGTACACCGCCAGGTACAGCGAGAACAGGACGACTGCTGCGCCTGCGAGCGGCGCAGCCATGCCGCCGTAGAAGTGCATGCTGACGTACAGCCACCACACGCCGGTGACGAAGTTACCGAAGCCGAAAGCGCCACCCGTCAGCGCTGCGCTTTTCCAGCCGGTGGCACGCGTAAGCCATGCAAAGAAGACGGTGAAGATCACGAGTTCGAGCCAGCCGCCATGCGGCGTCGGCGCGAACGAGAGCGTATTGGCCGCACCGGCGGCCAAAGCGACGAGGTAATGCCAGCGAGGCAGTGCACGGCCGCGCGACTCTCGGGCAGCAGGGGCACTCACGCCGCGGCGCGAACGGGAAGTAATCGGGTCGGCCATTGTTGCGCGGTCGGCGTGAGGAGTTGAAGAAGCGAAGAAAAGAAGCGGATCAGGTCTGCACGTGCTGTGCTTCGCGCTCGCGCTGGCCGGCGAGCGGGTCGCGGCGCACCAGCAGCATGTGAATCTGGCGGGCGTCGCCGCGCAGAATCTCGAAGATCAGATCGTCGAGGCGGACTTTTTCGCCGCGATGCGGCACCCGTCCGAAGTGATGCGTGACAAGGCCGCCAATCGTATCGACTTCGTCGTCCGAGTAATGCGTGCCGAAGGCCTCGTTGAACTGCTCGATCTCGGTGAGCGCACGCACGCGGAAGCGGCCGTCCGGCGAGGCGATGATGTTGCCGCTTTCTTCGTCGAAATCGTATTCGTCTTCGATATCGCCGACGATCTGTTCCAGCACGTCCTCGATCGTGATCAGGCCCGCCACGCCGCCGTATTCGTCGACCACCACCGCAAGGTGATTGCGATTGACGCGGAAGTCGTGCAGCAGCACGTTCAGACGCTTCGACTCCGGAATGAAGACGGCGGGGCGCAGCATGCCGCGCACGTCGAATTCGTCTTCGGCGTAGTAGCGCAGCAGGTCCTTCGCGAGCAGCACGCCGATGATGTTGTCGCGATTGCCCTCGTAGACCGGATAGCGCGAGTGCGCCTTTTCCAGCACGTAGGGGATAAATTCGGCGGGATTGTCCGCGATGTTGATCGCGTCCATTTGTGCGCGCGGCACCATGATGTCGCGGGCGCTGAGTTCGGACACCTGGAATACACCCTCGATCATCGACAGCGAGTCGGCGTCGATCAGGTTGCGTTCGTGCGCGTCCTGCAGGATTTCGAGGAGTTCTGCGCGCGAGTCGGGCTCGGGCGAGATGAAGTCGGTCAAACGCTCGAGGAGTGAGCGTTTTTCTTGCGGTTTGTCGATTTGGCGTCGACTGGGATACGTGTCGTTCATGGTAGTGCGCCCGGCGAGACTGGGCGCGCTGTTGCAGAGCATTAAGGATACACCAGGCACATGGCAGGACCGTGTCCCGCCGGGCTGGGCGATGAGTGATGTGACGAAACCACCCGGCCGCGTTCGGTGGGCATAGGTCAATCCTAACTGATTACGGGAGGAAAAGCGTTTTCGAGCAAAAAAGTGCGGTTGCTTCGTGGTTGCCCTGCCGTTGCCCTATTCCTGCCCGGCCTCGCGGCTTTCTTCGCGGCAACGCTCGAGCAGCGCTTCGAGCGCGCGGTCGGGCATGCCGCTTTCGCGCAGCGCATGGACGGTGCGGCTGACGTATTCGAGCGTGGTGCCATAGCGGCCGCACGCGCAGCCGAACACGGTTTTGACAACCTCGTCGCGCAGCTTGCCGGTGTAGCTCGGCACGTCGCGGCGCATCACGAATGCGAGCGCGTCGACGCGGCGGCCGTCGGCGAGCACGCAGGGCAGCCACGCCGGGCGGTACGAACCCATCGCCATTTCACGGCGCCACAGCGCTTCCAGATGCGGCATCGCACCCTCGGCGGCGAGGCGGAACGCGATGCCGGAGCACGAACCGCCGCGATCAAGCGCGAGCACGAGGCCCGGCTGTTCGGGCGTGCCGCGATTGACGCGCGACCACAGATACAGACCGCGATGATAGCCGTGCACTTTCGAACGGGTCGCTTCGACGGTGGGCAGACCGGGATTCCAGATTAGCGAACCATAGCCGAACAGCCATAGATCGCTTTGACGATCCCAGTCGCGCAACGTGCATTCAAGCGATGCGCGCAACTCCTCGTCCGTCAGCAGCCGCGATTCGCCGAGCGCGGGCGGATAGTCCGGGCAGGGCGTGCTTCGAGTATCGGCTTCAGGGGAGGACGTGCTCACGGTGGCTTTAAACAGTGATGGCAAGGGCTATTGGTAAGGATCCGGGAAGCCGAGCTTGCCGAGGATTTCCGTTTCGATGGCTTCCATTTCCTCGGCTTCTTCCTCGACCTCGTGGTCGTAGCCTTGCGCATGGAGGGTGCCGTGCACCAGCAGATGCGCGTAGTGCGCGATCAGCGGCTTGCCCTGTTCAGCGGCTTCCTTTTCCACCACCGGACAGCACAGGATCAGGTCGCCGGTTACCGGATCGTCTTCCGATTCGGCGTACGCGAAAGTCAGCACGTTGGTCGAATAATCTTTGCCGCGATACGTGCGGTTCAGTGTGCGGCCTTCGTCGGCGTCGACGAAACGCACGGTCAATTCGCCGTCTGCGAAGAGGGCCGCCTTGATCCAGCCGGCCACGGTGGCGCGCGGCAGCAGCGCCTTGTGTTCCGGCCAGGTCTTGGCGGCGGGGAATTGCAGATTCAACGTTAGTTTCGGTGCGCGGCTCATGCGGTGTCGACTTGTTGCCTGGTTTGCTGCGGCATATCCAGTGGGAATTAAGGCAAATAAGCGACGCAATTTAACGTCGCTGATTAACGAGAATCCGCCGGATTGGCGGTTTTCTGCGAATGCGCATCGTACGCCTCCACAATTCGCGCGACCAGCGGATGCCGCACCACGTCGGCGCTCGTGAAGCGCGTGAGCGCAATGCCGCGCACGTCCGCCAGCACCTGCTGCGCTTCGATCAGCCCGCTCTTGTGACCGCGCGGCAAGTCGACCTGGGTCGTGTCGCCGGTGACCACGGCCTTCGAGCCGAAGCCGATCCGCGTGAGGAACATTTTCATCTGTTCGGGCGTGGTGTTCTGCGCCTCGTCGAGGATGATGAACGCGTGATTCAGCGTGCGGCCGCGCATGTACGCGAGCGGCGCGATTTCGATCATCTGCCGCTCGAACATCTTGGCGGTCTTGTCGAAGCCGAGCAGGTCGTACAGCGCGTCATACAAAGGACGCAGATACGGATCGACCTTCTGCGCCAGATCGCCCGGCAGAAAGCCGAGGCGTTCGCCCGCTTCGACGGCCGGGCGCGTCAGCACGATGCGTTTGACCTGATCACGCTCCAGCGCGTCCACCGCGCAAGCTACCGCGAGATACGTCTTGCCTGTCCCCGCCGGACCGATGCCGAACGTCACGTCGTGCGAAATGATCTGCTTCAGATACTCGCGTTGCATCGGTGTACGGCCGCGCAGATCGGCGCGTCGTGTGTACAGCTTCGGGCCGAGTTCTTCGAGGTCGTCGTCGCCGCTGTCGGCGGGCTGGTCGAACGGGTGATCCGGATTGCCCGGAAAGCGCGGGTCTGCCGCTTCCGCGCCATGGCCGTTGCCGTTCGCGCGATGGCGTGTCGGCTGACGCACTTCAACCAGCGCGAGCTGAATGTCGTCGACCGACAGTGGCTTCTGCGAATTGTCGTAGAACCTTTCGAGCGCGGTGAGCGCGAGTTTCGCGCCGCGCCCGCGAATCGTGATGCGGTGGCCACGGCGTTGCAGCGTCACGTCGAGCGCCTGCTCGATCTGCCGCAGATTCTCGTCGAGCGGTCCGCAGAGGTTGGCGAGCCGCGCGTTGTCGTCGCGCGGTGCGGTGAATTCCAGATGCTGCTGAGTGGTCTTCAAGGCGGAGGATCGATCCTGTCGGGTTCGTGACGCCGGGCGGGCGTCGCTCAGTGGGTGGTTGCGGGCGCGTCGTCGTGCACCAGCACGAGTTCGCCACGCAACGAATGTGGGTACGCATGGACGATTTTCACGTCCACCATCTGGCCGATCAGCCGCGCGTGCGACGCGATCGGCGCCGGGAAATTCACCACACGGTTGTTTTCGGTGCGGCCAGCGAGTTCGTTCGGGTCCTTGCGCGCGGGACGTTCGACCAGAATCCGTTCGACCTTGCCTACCATCGAATCGCTGATGCGCTGCACGTTTTCCTCGATCGTAGCCTGCAGATGGTACAGACGCTTGAGCTTCACTTCGTGCGGCGTGTCGTCGTGCAGATTTGCGGCGGGCGTGCCGGGACGCGGGCTATAGATGAACGAGAAGCTGGTGTCGTACTTCATCTCGTGGATCAACGCCATCATCTTGTCGAAGTCTTCTTCCGTCTCACCAGGGAAGCCGACGATCATATCGGTCGACAATGACAGGTCAGGGCGGATCGCGCGCAGCTTGCGGATCACGGACTTGTATTCGAGCACGGTGTAGCCGCGCTTCATCGCCATCAGGATGCGGTCGGAGCCGTGCTGCACCGGCAGATGCAGGTGGCTGACGAGCTTCGGCACCTTGGCGTAGGTGTCGATCAGGCGCTGCGTGAATTCCTTCGGATGCGACGTGGTGTAGCGAATCCGTTCGATGCCCGGTATATCCGCGACGTATTCGATCAGCTGAGCGAAGTCGGCGATTTCGGTCGAACCGAGCGTGATACCGGCCCGATAAGCATTCACGTTCTGACCGAGCAGGGTCACTTCACGCACGCCCTGGTCGGCGAGACCGGCGATTTCGGTCAGCACGTCGTCCAGCGGACGCGACACTTCTTCACCGCGCGTGTACGGCACGACGCAGTAGCTGCAGTACTTGCTGCAGCCTTCCATGATCGAGACGAACGCGCTTGCGCCATCGACGCGCGCCGGCGGCAGGTGATCGAACTTTTCGATTTCCGGGAACGAGATGTCGACCTGAGCGCGGCCGCTTTCGCGGCGCTTGTCGATCATTTGCGGCAGACGGTGCAGCGTTTGCGGGCCGAACACCAGATCGACATACGGTGCTCGCGCTACGATCGACGCGCCTTCCTGGCTCGCCACGCAACCGCCCACGCCGATGATCAGATTCGGATTCGCTTCTTTCAGTTCGCGCACACGGCCGAGTTCGGAGAAGACTTTCTCCTGCGCTTTTTCGCGCACCGAGCAGGTATTGAAGAGAATGACGTCCGCGTCTTCTGGGGTGTCGGTCTTGACGAGGCCTTCAGCCGCACCGAGTACGTCGACCATCTTGTCGGAGTCGTACTCGTTCATCTGGCAGCCGTAGGTCTTTACATAAACTTTCTTGGTCATCGATTTTCGCCGGTCGCAGTGGTTAACCTGGGGGCGTCATTTAAAAGGTGAAGAGGGGTGAAAACGTGCGGACGGGCCACGGGGCGGCGCTTGGGCCTGCTTGAACCCGCTTGGACCGATTTCGGTCCGCATTTCAATGCACGTTTGCAGCGTAGCTCAATATTATAGCCCTTCCTCGGGTGCGGCTTCTGCCGCGGCCATTGCACGTGAGCGCTCCGGCGGCAAGCCCAGCAGGCCTTCCAGTTCGTCCGACACCTGCGCGAAGCGTTCGCTCAGGAAATCCAGCAGCACGCGCACGCGCGGCGCCATGAAACGGTTGCGGTGGTAGAGCGCGTGCAAGGGCGCGTCCGGATAGCGCCATTCGGGCAGCAGGATTTTCAGGCAGTCGCCCCGCAAGTCCGCTTCCACGTCCCACATCGACTTGATGACGATCCCATAGCCGCGCCGCGCCCATTCGCGGGCCACGGCGCCATCGTTGGTTTCACGGGAGGTTTCGCATGGCACGGTGTAGTGCTGTACCTCGTCGCCGCGTGTGAAGCGCCATTCATTGACCGGGCCGGATGCGGTGCCGAGCACGATGCAGTCGAAATTCGCCAGATCGTGCGGGTCCTTTGGCTCACCCTTGCGTGCGATGTACTCCGGCGACGCGCACAGCACCCGCCGGTTCTGCGCCAGCTTGCGGGCGACAAGCGAGCTGTCTTGCGGCACGCCGAAGCGAATCGCCAGATCGATGTCCTCCTGCACCAGATTCGACAGCGAGTCCGATAGCGTCAGCGCGAACGTGACTTCCGGGTAGAGCGCGTTGAATTCGTCGAGCCAGTGCATCAGCAGATTGCGGCCAAAGTCGGAGGTTGCCGAGATGCGCACCTTGCCGCGCACGACGCCCTGGCCGGCCTGCAGCGCGGCTTCGGCGTCGTCGAGCGATTGCAGCGCCTGGCGGCAACAGTTCAGATAAAGGCGGCCTTCGTCCGTGAGTCTCAACTGACGGGTGGTGCGCTCGAACAATCGCGCTTTCAGGCCGGCTTCGAGTTTGGCTAGGCGCGCGCTGGCGGCGGCCGGCGTCAGGCCCATCTTGCGGCCCGCCGCCGAGAGGCTGCCTTGCTGCGCGGCTTCGACGAACAGGCGGATGTCACCGAGGTTATCCATGGCGATCTTTCAAAATAATTTGAAAATGCTTCAAATGCTACGCCAATTATCAAATTGACGTGTTCCGCTCACAATGCACTCCTCGTAAACCCTTTGTATTCTGTGCAGCCCACGCCATGCAACTCGATCACGCAACCATCGTCACCGCCGACCTCGAGACCGCGCGACATTTCTTCGTCGACGTCGCCGGGCTGACGGAGGGCGCGCGTCCGCCGTTTTCGGTCGATGGCTATTGGCTGTATGCAAGCGGCCGCCCGGTGATTCATCTGATTGATGCGACAGCGCCCGCCCAGACGGGAAGGGCGGCGCCGCGCATCGACCATATCGCCTTCCGGCTGGAGAGCGCCGACGAATGGCAGGCGCTGTTGCAACGCTTGTATGCGGCGGAGATGCCTTATCAGCTCGCCGAAGTGCCGCAGATGGGTCCGCAGCAAGCCGAGTTGCAACTGTTTGTCGCGCTCGCGCCGGGTGTGGTCATCGAATTCGTGACGGCGCTGCGCCACGCCCACCGCAAACACGCTCAACTTTAAAACCTGGAGTAGAAAAATGCCCATTCCATTACTGGCGCTAGCGATCAGCGCTTTCGCGATCGGCACGACCGAGTTCGTGATCATGGGCTTGCTGCCCGACGTCGCGCGCGATCTGGCCGTGTCGATTCCGTCGGCTGGTTTGCTGGTGAGCGGCTATGCGCTCGGCGTCGCGGTCGGTGCGCCGTTGCTCGCAGTGGTCACCAGCAAGATGCCGCGCAAGCTCGCGTTGCAGTTGCTGATGGGCGTGTTCATCGTCGGCAATACGCTGTGCGCAATTGCGTCCAGCTATTCCGTGCTGATGATCGCGCGGGTAGTGACGTCGTTCGCGCATGGCTCGTTCTTCGGGATCGGTGCGGTGGTGGCGACTTCGCTCGTGCCGGCTGAAAAGCGGGCCAGCGCGATTGCGCTGATGTTCACCGGCTTGACGCTCGCGAACGTGCTCGGCGTGCCGTTTGGCACTTTCGTCGGCCAGGAATTCGGCTGGCGTGCGGCGTTCTGGATCGTCAGCGCGTTTGGGGTGCTGTCGCTCGCGGGTGTGTCGCTGCTGGTGCCGAATCGTCATGATTCCGGCCCGGTCGGTTTGGGCCATGAAGTACGCGTGTTGAAGGACCCGCAAGTCTGGACGGCGCTCGCGATGACCGTGCTCGGCTTCGGCGGTGTGTTTGTCGTGTTCACCTATATCGCGCCGATTCTCGAGCAGGTCAGCGGTTTCTCGCCGCGTGGCGTGACGTTGATTCTGGTGCTGTTCGGTGTGGGTCTCACGATCGGCAATACCGTGGGCGGCAAGCTCGCGGACCGCGCGCTGATGCCCTCGCTGATGGGCATTCTGGTGGCGCTCGCGGTGGTGATGGCGATCTTCGCGCGCACCAGTCATTCGCAGGTCGCCGCGGCGATCACCATTTTTGTGTGGGGCATTGCGGCGTTCGCCACGGTGCCGCCGTTGCAGATGCGCGTGGTCGAGAAGGCCGCTGCGGCGCCGAATCTGGCTTCGACGTTGAACATCGGTGCGTTCAACTTGGGCAATGCGGGCGGCGCGTGGCTCGGCGGTCTGGTGATCAATCACGGTCATTCGCTCGATACGCTGCCGTGGGTTGCGGCGGCGGTCAGCGTGGCGGCGTTGCTGCTGACGTGGTTCGCGGCGCGTAGGGATGCGCCGGTGTCGGCCGTCGCGCAGCGGGCCTGAGTATGCCCGGGCGCGGCAGATATTCCCGGATGGGCATGAGTGCGTGGGCGTGTTCGATGTTCGAGCGCATCTGAGCCCGAACACGCCGATATGAAAAATTCGCACAAGCTTTGCGAGAATCGTCCTCCGCAATGCTGATAACAGTGTGAAGATAACTTCGTTGGGCGCGGCAAGCCGCGATGCTATCTTGCTTCCACTAACCGCTTGCCCGCCGTCCGGCGGCGCTCCTGGAGGCAATCATGCATTCCCCGCTTGCGCTGGTTCGCGATCCCACGGCTGACACCGTTGCGTCGTCGCGTGCCGCTGAACCCTTCGATGCGCTCGAACATCTGGTCGGCGTGAATCTCGCCCGTTTGCGCGCCGAGCGCCAACTTTCGCTCGATGCCTTGGCCCGTGCCTCGGGTGTCTCGCGAGCCATGCTCGCGCAGATCGAGTCGGCGCGCAGCGTGCCGTCGATCAAGGTGCTGTGCAAGGTTGCATCGGCGTTGAAGGTATCGGTGGCGGCGTTTTTGCGGCGTCATGCGACCAACGGCTTTGAGCATTTGCCGGCGGAACGTTCGTCGCGTGTCGTCAGTTCGAATGGGCGCTACTCGGCCCGGCCGCTTTATCCCGACGCCGAGCCGACCGCCGCCGAGTTTCACGAGCTGCGTATCGCGCCCTTACATACCGAGGCCGGCACACGCCGCGCGCCGGGCACCACGGTGAACCTGGTGGTGAGCGAAGGCACGCTGGAAGTCAGCGTGCACGACCAGCGTCAGTTGCTGGCAACGGGCGACGCGATCGTGTTCGACGCCGACCAGCCGCACAGCTTGCGCAATCCCGGTGATACCGAAGCGCGCGCGTTTCGCGTGACGCTGAAGGCGGAAACGCCGCCGCGCTGGGACGTGCCGGCGCCGCACGATTTGGCACGCCAGGCCGCGCCGGTTTGACGGATGAGGTTTTTTCAGGCGGATGGGCTGTGAAGTTAGGCTGCAAAGCCGAGATGTCCGTCTAGTCAGTAGGGGTTGCGCTGCAGGTTCCGCGCGACTGTTGTATTCTTTGGCAGCCGGTCAATCCGGCAATCAGTGCGTCTTCAGGGCGGGGCGAAATTCCCCACCGGCGGTATGCCGGCAGCGCGAAAGCGTGAGCCGGTGAGCCCGCGAGCGCCCGCTTCGTTCAGCTTTCAGCGTATCGAAAGCACAGTGGGGTCAGCAGATCTGGTGAGAAGCCAGAGCCGACGGTTAGAGTCCGGATGGAAGAAGATGTGCAGATAGTCATGTTCGTTTCCGTGGCGCCGCTAGCGGTTGGAGCGGTGCGCGAGCGTCGCTTTGCGCGGCGTTCAACGGCGCGTCTTTGTCTGTTTGCAATGCCCTGAAACGTTTCTCGCCCAACTTTTGCGATGAGCGTTTCAACTATGTCCTTTGCTACTTTTCCTGCTCCGTCGGTGATTGCGGATAGCGCATCACTTGACCTCCCCCTGCTCGCCACCGAGCCAGTTCCGCCGCGTATCGCTGCCGCTTTGCAAGCCATGCGTGATGGCCGTGCTGTCGTCCTGCAAGACGATCACGACCGCGAGAATGAAGCCGATCTGATCGTCTCCGCTGAGCGTCTTTCCGTCGAAACCATGGCCTTGCTGATCCGCGAGTGCAGCGGCATCGTCTGCCTGTGCCTGCCTGACGACAAGATTCGCGCACTCGAATTGCCGCCGATGGCCGTCAACAACGAAAGCCGTCATGGCACCGCGTTCACGGTCTCGATCGAAGCCCGCGACGGTGTGACCACCGGCGTGTCCGCACTCGATCGCGTGACGACGATTCGTGCTGCGATCAACGATAAGGCGAAGCCTGCCGATATCGTGCGCCCTGGTCACGTGTTTCCGCTGCGCGCGCAGCCGGGCGGTGTGCTCGCGCGCCGTGGCCACACCGAAGGCACGGTGGATCTGGCGATTCTCGCGGGTCTGAAGCCGGCCGGCGTGCTGTGCGAGTTGATGAACGCGGACGGCACGATGACGCGCGGCGCGCATGTGGAGCGTTTCGCTGCGCAACACAATCTGCCGATGCTGACGATCGCCGAGCTGGTGGAATTTCGCCAGGCGCTGGCGACGGCACGCGAATGCGTGGCCGACGAGGTTTAATGCCTTAGTGGTGTGCGGTTAGTCACCAGTCTGAAGCCGGCTATCGCAGCCGGTTTTTTTATTGTTGCGCCCGTTAAGACTGCACGTCGCCAAACTCACCGCGCACGCCAGCTTCGACCAGCGCCGGCAGTTCATCCATATGCTTCATGATGCGCGTCATCCCCATCTTGCGCAGCGCATCCGCATAACCGTCGGGGATATGGCTCGCACCCACGAAGGCAATCGTCTTCATGCCCGCCGCACGCGCCGCATTCAAACCGGCCACGCTATCTTCCACGACGATGCATCGCGAAGGCTCCACACCCAGCGTCTTCGCAGCGAACAGATACACGTCTGGAAAAGGCTTTGGCCGCGCCACCTGTTCGGCGCTGAAAATCCGTTCGCCAAAAATCTGCTGCAAGCCCGCGCGCCGCACCGACGCATTCACGCGCGCCATCCGGCTGTTCGACACGACTGCGGCCGGCAGCGTCACGCGCTGCAATGCGTCGCGCACACCGTTGATCGGGCTGAGCGACGCTGTGAGCGCGAGCTCGACATTGTGTTCGATCGTATTGAAGAAATCGGCGGGCAGCGTGATATCGAACGACTTCTCGATACCTTCAAGGAAGCGCGAGGTCTGCTGGCCGAACGCCGTTTTGACGACGGGTTCGAAGTCGAGGCCGGGGAAGGTGGCGGACAGCGTTTCGAGCATCACGCGGTCAGCGATGATTTCGCTGTCGACGAGCACGCCGTCGCAGTCACAGATGAGGTGGTCGATCATGCTTTAAAACGGAAAGCGAGAGGCGCGCGGGCAAGGCAACTGCAAGCTCATGCGCTGAGATTGAAAGCATCATGATACGTGCTTTGGCGCCGCGTGCGCGGCGCCATCGCTTTCCGTCGACGCTTATTTGCGCCCTTAGTGTGCCTTTGGTGCGCCCAATGTGCGTCCTATGCGCGCGGCAGGATCAGTGCGCGTGCAGGTACAGATACAAGCCCGTTGCCGCCGCGCCGCCCAGCAACGGACCGCATACCGGAATCCACGAATAACGCCAGTCGCTGTCGCGCTTGCCCGGAATCGGCAGCAGCGCGTGCATCAGACGCGGTGACAGGTCGCGCGCGGGGCTCATCGCGTAACCGGTCGGGCCGCCGAGCGAAATGCCGATGCCGAGCACCAGCAAGCCGACCGGCAGTGCGTCGAGCGCGCCCAGGCCGACCTGCGGCGAAGCCAGATACAGCACGCCGAGAATCAGCACGAAAGTCGCGATCATTTCGGTGAGCAGGTTATGCGGCACGCTGCGAATGGCTGGCGACGTGCAGAACACGCCGAGCTTCACGTCGGCATCGCCCTCTTTGTTGAAGTGCTGACGATACGCGAGCCACACGAGCAGGGCGCCTGCCATCCCGCCGAGCATCTGCGCCGCGATGTAGCCCGGGACTTTCGCCCACGCGAATTTGCCTGCCAGCGCGAGGCTGATCGTCACCACCGGATTCAGGTGCGCGCCGCTGTACGACGCCGTGACGTACACGGCGATGAACACGGCCATCGCCCAGCCCATCACGATTACGATCAGGTCCGCGCCTTTGCCTTTGGTGCGCGCGAGCAGCACGTTGGCGACCGCGCCGTTGCCGAGCAGCACCAGCAGCGCGGTGCCGATGAATTCCGCAATGTAAGGAGACATGGTTGGTTATCCGAAATATAGTTGTTAGGGAAGCCGCGGGATAAGCGGCTTCGTTATGTCGAAAGGTGTCTTATGGAACCGATGGACAGCAATCAGGGCGTGTCGGCCCAGGCCTTCGCGGCGCGGATCGCGCGCTTCCAGCCGTCGAGGCATTCCTTGACATCGGCGTGCGGCAGAGCAGGCGTGAAACGGCGGTCGAGCGCCCACTGGCTTTGCAACTCGTTGACGTCTTTCCAGTAGCCGACCGCGAGACCGGCCAGATACGCTGCGCCCAATGCGGTCGTCTCCGATACTTTCGGACGCACTGCGTCGACGCCGAGAATATCCGCCTGGAATTGCATCAGCAGATTGTTCGCGCAAGCACCGCCGTCCACGCGCAATTCGCCAATGCGAATGCCGGAGTCGGCCTCCATCGCTTTCAGCACGTCGAGCGATTGATAGGCGATCGAGTCGAGTGCGGCGCGGGCGATGTGCGCCGAAGTCGTGCCACGCGTTACACCAAACATCGTGCCGCGAGCACGGGCGTTCCAGTGCGGCGCGCCGAGGCCGGCAAACGCGGGCACCAGATACACGCCGTCGGTATGCGGCACGCTGCCCGCCAGCGTTTCGATTTCAGCGGCGTTCTTGATGATGCCGAGGCCGTCGCGCAGCCATTGCACCACGGCGCCGCCAATGAAGATGCTGCCTTCGAGTGCGTAGTTGATCTGGTCGCCGATCTGCCAGGCGATCGTGGTGACGAGATTGTTCTTCGATTCGATCGGCTTGTCGCCGGTGTTCATCACGAGGAAGCAGCCTGTGCCGTAGGTGTTCTTCACCATGCCCGACTGCGTACACATCTGACCGAACAGGGCCGCATGCTGATCGCCTGCAATGCCGGCGAGCGGAATCTTGGAGGCGAACACGGTGGTCTTGGTCGGCCCGTACACTTCCGACGACGCACGCACTTCCGGCAGCATGTTGCGCGGAATATCCATCGCTTCGAGCAGTTCGTCGTCCCACTTCAGCGTGTGGATGTTGAACAGCATCGTGCGCGACGCGTTGGTCACGTCGGTGACGTGCAGACCGCCCTTGGTGAAATTCCACACCAGCCAGCTATCCACCGTGCCGAAAGCGAGGCGGCCTTGCTTCGCCTTTTCGCGTGCGCCTTCGACGTTGTCGAGAATCCAGCGGATCTTGGTCGCCGAGAAGTACGAGTCGATCGGCAGACCGGTTTTCGCGCGGACTTTTTCTTCGAGACCTTGCTCTTTGAGCTGGTCGCAGAAGTCGGCGGTGCGGCGGTCTTGCCAGACGATCGCGTTATAAATGGGGTGGCCGGTTTCGCGGTCCCACACGATGGTGGTCTCACGCTGATTGGTAATGCCGATCGCGGCGATCGAGGTGCCGTTCATACCGGCGCGCGTGACGGCTTCGGCTGCTACACCGGCCTGCGTCGACCAGATTTCCTGCGGGTCGTGTTCGACCCAACCCGGACGCGGATAGATCTGCTGGAATTCTTTTTGAGCGGTCGACACGACGTTGCCGAGCCGGTCGAACAGCATCGCGCGGGAGCTGGTGGTGCCTTGGTCAAGCGCGAGGATGTACTGATCCTGCATTGTCTCTTCTCCATGTGTTTTATGAATCGCTGGACTGCTGGCCGGCGACGGGAACGGCTTGTTGTTTTAAGCGGGCTGCAACAGCTTGGGGTTGTGCGTCCCGGCTTTGTCAGTAGCCGAGGGGTGAAAATCGATTCGGTTCATGCGTGTTCATCCACGTAGACGGGCCGCGTTGGAATAGGTTGGCTATGCGGTCCGGCTAAGTGGCTTAAATAGAAGGCTTAACTGAGCGGCTTAACTACGCGCTCTGTCGGAACGGCTCGCGGGCGAACCACGCGTCGATATCGTGTGTGATCGAATCGAGCGTGCCCGGTTCGACGTGCAGGCCGAGTTTCGAGCGGCGCCACAGCACGTCCTGCGCGCTGCGCGCCCATTCGGTGTCGCGCAGGTAAGTGAGTTCGGCCTCGTAGAGACCCGGCGCGAAAGCGCGGCCGAGGTCGGCCACCGAGCGCGCGTTGCCGATCACATGCTTCACTCGTGTGCCGTACGCACGAGCGAGGCGGTGAGCCAGATCGGCGGGCAGCCAGGCATTCTGTTGCTTGAAGCCGACGAGGAAGCGCTCGAAGTTGGCTTGCGGAATATCGCCACCGGGCAACGGCGCACCGGCCGTCCACGAAGGCGTGCCTTTATGCAACGCGTGCGCGAGTTTGTCGACGGCTTCTTCCGCCAGCTTGCGGAACGTTGTGATCTTGCCGCCGAACACGGACAGAAGCGGTGCTTCGCCGGCAGGCGCGTCGAGTTCGAGCGAGTAATCGCGCGTGACGGCCGAGGGGTTGTCCGCGCCTTCTTCCTCGAGCAGCGGACGCACGCCCGAGTAGGTCCAGCGCACGTCTTGCGGCGAGATCTTCTGCTTGAAATAGCGATTGATCGAGTCGCACAGGTACTGTGTTTCGTCGGCGTTGATCGCCACTTGCGACGGATCGCCGTGATATTCGAGGTCCGTCGTGCCGATCAACGTGTAATCGTGTTCGTACGGAATCGCGAAGATGATCCGCTTGTCCGGATTCTGGAAGATGTACGCGTGATCGTGTTCGAACATACGGCGCGTGACGATATGGCTGCCTTTCACGAGGCGCACGCTGTGCGTCGCTTCCCGGCCGAGCGCGCCATGCAGCAATTCGCCGACCCACGGGCCGGCCGCATTCGCAATCGAGGCAGCGCGTACGTCGAGGATCGTGCCGTCCGCGCGCTTGAGTTGCGCGCGCCATTCGCCGCCGGCGCGCACCGCGCTGAGCAACTTGGTGCGCGTGAGAATCTTTGCGCCGTGTTCCTCAGCATCCAGAGCGTTCAGCACGACCAGACGCGCGTCATTGACCCAACCGTCCGAATACACGAAACCGCGCTTGATCGAGTCGACCAGCGGCGCGCCAGCAGGATGATTGCGCATCACGATGCCGCGCGAGCCAGGCAGCAGTTCGCGTTTGGCGAGGTGATCGTAAAGGAACAGCCCTGCGCGGATCAGCCAGGCCGGGCGCAGATCCGGCATGTGCGGCATCACGAAACGCAGCGGCCACATGATGTGCGGCGCCGCGCGCAACAGCGTTTCGCGCTCCTGCAGGGCTTTGCGCACCAGCCCGAATTCGCGGTACTCGAGGTACCGCAGGCCGCCGTGAATCAGCTTGGTACTGGCCGACGACGTATGTGCCGCCAGATCGTCCTGTTCGCAGAGCAGCACCGACAGGCCGCGGCCCGCCGCATCGCGTGCGATGCCTGCGCCGTTGATCCCGCCGCCCACGACGAGCAAATCGTATCTCGAGCCTTGCGTCACCTGCTGTGTCCCCTGCGTCGTATCTGGAAAACGGTTTGGAAAATCTATCGAACCGATAGTGTTCGTTTGCGAACTTTAATGAACATATTCGAAAAAGTAAAGTTCGGTTTTCTTAGACACCCCTCTAGCGCTTGGCTAAGGTGGTGGCGTAACGCGCGGCCACGGACGATACTCTCGGCAGCAGCCATTTCGAGGTGAATTCATGCGTGGACTTTGGATGATCGGCGCCGCTGCGCTCCTGACGGGATGCGTCAGCTCGCCGAGCTTGAACGGAACGATGGGAGCGCCCTCGTTCGCATCGTTGCAGCAGATGTGCAGTGCCCAGACGGTCGATTACGGCAACGACGCGCAAGGCGTCTACGCAACGCTGTTCGACGCGTACGTGGCGAATCGGCGTGGGAAGTTGTCGAAGGACGATTTCTGCGCGTTCCAGGCGTCGCTTGCGCAGCATTACACGAGCCTGGGGACGAGTGCCGACCCGCAAGTGCGTAATCAGTGGGTGACGTTCTTCACCGATCAGCGAGCCAAAGCATTGAGCTGGCGCGCGGCGGCCGATCCGACCTTGCGCGCGGGCTGAGCGTCGCGCTGTGCTCCTTTCGCGCGGGGCTTCCCGCCAGGGCATTCGCGTGTGGTGAGTTGACTGGCTAAACCCGGGCTAACCCGGCCTAGCCGCGCTGCGGCTGGGCCCCGCGCCACAACATCCGGCGAATCTGCGCGAACACGGCCTCGCGCGTCGGTGCGTTGCTCCCGGCGGCTTGTTGCGCCTGGGGCAAAGGCAACTGATTGGCGAGTGCCAGCATGGTGAAGCCGTGCAGGCTGGCCCAGTAGGCGTAGCCGATCAATTGCGGATCGCCTTCCAGAATGCCCGCGGCAACGAGCTTCGCGAAGTGCGCCCCGAGCATGCGCCAGGCGCGGTGCGATGCGGCGCTGAGTTCAGGGTAAGCACCGTCCTGCTGCGTCAGATCGAACATCAGGCGGTAGGCATGCGGCTCGTCCAGCGCGAACGCTACGTAGGCGTCGCTGACGGCAGAGCGGTCGGTCTCGGGAGCTTGGTTCGCCGCCGCTTCGAGCCGTGCCGCAAAGCGGTTGAACGCCGCGGCGCGGACCATCGCAAGAATCTCGTCCTTGTCGCGGAAGTAGCGATAGGGCGTCATCGCACTGCAACCCAGTTCCTTCGCCAGTTCGCGCATCGTCACGCCTTGCGCGCCGCGCGTGGCGAACGCATTCTCGGCCACACGCCGCATGGTTTCGCGGAATTGCTGGATGTCGTCGGAGGAGAGCGTTTTTGGCATGCGCGAAGGTAGAAAGTCCGTCGCGTCAATTTACTGTGTAAATGAATTGGACACAACAAAGCGGCCGTTTGAGCGGCAGCATGGCTTGAGGCAAAAGAATACGCGGCAGCTTTAAAAAGACGAGTGCGCGCGCGAAGTCACCGCAGCGCAACCCGCCGCTATGCTGCCGGTCGTCGGCTTTGAAACTCAACGTGCTATGAGAAACGCTTGATGGCCCGGAGTGCGCTGTCGCCGGTTTCGGTCACGCGCCATTGTTCGTTGCCCGACGCGAGCCGTTCGAGTTGCACAAGCTGGCGTTCCAGCAGGGCGTCGAGTTCTTCTCGCTCCATATCGACTTGATTGGGGGCGTCCTTGACGAGCAACAACGTGGCGAATTCATGCGGACTCAGCATCGTTCTCTCCATGTCAAGCTTACGCGGACGGCCTTTTCGGCGACTGGCTCATGCCAGTGAAGTCCGCTAGAGGATCAGGCGGGAGGTACGGCTATCACGACAGGTTCACGCTACCGGCACTCCGCGTAACGCGGAACGGACGCCGGGGAACTGGAGTGTAGTCAACCGCCGGATAAACACCAATGGGGCCCCAGTAAATTTTCCCTTTGACAATTGGGGTCCGCAGAGGCGGTTTGGATCAGCGGCCAGATCCTTGATTTCACGCGAAGTTTCGCGTGCACTGCAACATGGCTGAAGACGCCTGGATCACTCGGCGACATACACCTGGCAATTGGCGGCAGCGAGCGTTTCGTTCATCTCGGCGGGCGGTGCGGCGTCGGTGAAAAGCGCGTCGATCTGATCCAGGTGACCCTGGCGGACGAGCGCCGGTCGGCCGAATTTGGAGTTGTCGGCCGCGAGAAATACCGTGCGCGCATGCTGAATGATCGCCTCGGCCACACGTACTTCGCGGGTATCGAAATCGCGCAGCGTGCCATCCGTTTCAATGCTCGACGTACCGATGATCGCGAAGTCCACCTTGAACTGGCGGATGAAATCGATCGCGAGTTCGCCGACGATGCCCTTGTCCCACGGCCGAACGATGCCGCCCGTCACCAGCACTTCGCATTCCTGATAGCCGCTCATCATGCTGGCGACGTTCAGGTTGTTGGTGATCACCCGCAGGCCGCGATGCCGGTTGAGCGCGCGTGCGACTTCTTCGGTGGTCGTGCCGAGATTGATGAAGAGGGACGCCTGGTCGGGAATGTGAGTGGCCACTAGCGCCGCAATGCGCCGCTTTTCTTCGTGGAACATCCGCTGACGTGCCGTGTATGAGACGTTCTCGGAGCTGGTCGGCAGACTGGCGCCGCCGTGATAGCGGCGCAGCAGGTTCATGTCGGCGAGCCAGTTGACGTCGCGGCGGATCGTCTGCGGCGTCACGTCGAAGTGGGCCGCGAGGTCGTCCACGGTCACGAAGCCGTCGCGTTGCACCCACTCCAGCAGTTCCTGTTGCCGGGCATTGAGAGTCAGGCGGGGGTCTCGGGTCATGTGTCTCGGGTCGTGGATTTTTATCGGCGCTGCCCGTCACCGGCGCGATACGCTGTGCCGGAAGCGGGTGATGCGTGAACGAGGGTGAGCGTATTGTAAGACCATCGCACGTCTTGTCTGCCAACTCGTGCGTCACGGTTCCGATCCAGGACGACCGTGCGGCGACCCATTCAGGTCATTTGTGCATTTATTCATTTGATAAATGAATTTGTTTTTTGTGCCAGATCGCGCTGCAATCCATGGTTCCACGTTTTATCCGTTTTCCATGGTTTCCGGCGTTCGAGAACGCGCCGGACCACGCTTCCGAGAGTGTTCGACATGACTGGCTTCAACTGGCAAAACCCCTACCCGACGCCGCGTCTGCCCGTATTCGCGCGCAACATCGTTTCGACTTCGCATCCGCTCGCCGCGCAAGCCGGCCTGCGCATGCTGTGGAAAGGCGGCAATGCCGTCGACGCGGCGATTGCGGCGGCTGCCGCCATTACGGTGGTCGAGCCGGTGTCGTGCGGCCTCGGCGGTGACGCCTTCGCGTTGGTGTGGGACGGCACGAAGCTGCATGGCCTGAACGCGTCGGGCGTCTCGCCGGCGGCCTGGAACGTCGATTACTTCAAGCGCAAGTACGGTGAGGAAAACGGTCTTGCGAAGCAGCCCAAACGCGGTTGGGACGCCGTGACCGTGCCTGGCGTGATCGCCGGCTGGGAAGCGCTGCATCAGAAATTCGGCTCGCTGCCGTTCGCCGATCTGATGGAGCCGGCGATCGAAATCGCCGAGCGTGGCCATGCGGTGGCGAGCATCGTTGCTTACAAATGGGCGGCCGCCGTGCCGGAACTGAAGGACCTGCCGGGCTTCGCGCAAACTTTCATGCCGCGCGGCCGCGCGCCGGAAGTCAGCGAATTGGTGCGCTTTCCGGGTCACGCGAAGACGCTGCGCAAGCTTGCCGAGCAGGGCCCGCGTGCGTATTACGAAGGCGAGATCGCCGAACAGATTGCCGCGTTTGCGCGTGAAGGCGGCGGCGCATTAACGCTCGACGACTTGCGCAACTACCGCGCGGATTGGGTCGAACCGATCGGCAAGGATTATCGCGGCTACACCGTGCATGAAATTCCGCCGAACGGCCAGGGTATCGCGGCGCTGATCGCGCTAGGCATCCTCGAAAAGTTCGACGTGAAAGAGCTGGCCGTCGACAACGTCGAGTCGCAGCATTTGCAGATTGAAGCGATGAAGCTGGCGTTCGCCGACGTCTACCGCTATGTCGCCGATCCGCGTTCGATGGACGTCACACCTGAGCAGATGCTCGACGACGCGTACCTCACGTCGCGCGCCAAACTGATCGACCATAAGCGCGCCACGCAATTCGACTTTGGCATGCCGAAGGCCGGCGGCACGATCTACATGTCGGTCGCGGACGAGCGCGGCATGATGGTCAGCTTCATCCAGTCAAACTACATGGGCTTCGGCTCGGGCATCGTGGTGCCCGATAGCGGCATCGCGATGCAGAACCGCGGCTGCGGATTCTCGATGGACCCGAAGTCGCCGAACGTGGTGGAAGGCGGCAAGCGGCCGTTCCATACCATCATCCCGTCGTTCCTGACGCAGCAGGTGGACGGCAAACAGGAAGCGGTGATGAGCTTCGGCGTGATGGGCGGCGATATGCAGCCGCAAGGCCACCTGCAATCGATCGTGCGGATGCTCGACTACGGTCAGCAACCGCAGGCCGCCTGCGATGCGCCGCGCTGGAAGGTCAACCGCGACTTCACGATCGACATCGAATCGACGCTCGATCCAAAGACCGCCGCAGCACTGCAGAAGCTGGGCCACACGATCAAATCGGTCGACGATCCGTACATGGACTTCGGCTCCGGCCAGTACATCTGGAAACTCGATCGTGACGATCCGGACCGTGGCTATGTGGCGGCGAGCGACAGCCGTCGCGACGGGCTGGCAGCCGGGTTCTGAAAGACTTGGTCGAAGCACGGCGCCGTTCACGCGGCCGCCGCGTGTCGACTGGCTGCATCCGGTGGCGACGCATAACGCGTCGCGTATTGGCTCAGCACCAAGCAATCGCAATTAAAGCAAGGCATCGCGCGCAACCCGAACGGACTGCGCGCGGCAGCCCGGCATAGCGCGCCTCATGCGCGTTCAGCGCAACTGGCTTCAGGCAGGGCAGGAGACACCATGAACACCACCGCGTCGCATTCCGCGACAGCTTCCCTCCATTCCACGTCCGCACCGCTGTCCAAAGCGATGGTGCGGCGTATCGTGTTTTCGTCGTCGGTCGGCAATGCGCTCGAATGGTTCGACTTTCTGGTCTACGGGTACTTCGCGACCATCATCGCGAAACAGTTCTTCCCGATGCAGGACGAGTGGCTCTCGACGCTGCTCGCCATCGCCACCTTCGGCATCTCGTTCCTGATGCGGCCGTTGGGCGCCGTCGTACTGGGTGTCTACGGCGACCGCAAGGGCCGTAAGGCGGCACTCACGCTTGCCATCGCGCTGATGATGGTCGGTACCGTCACGATGGCGGTGATGCCGCCCTACGCGTCGATCGGTATCGCTGCGCCCGTGTTGATCCTGCTTGCGCGGCTCGTGCAAGGTTTCGCGGTGGGCGGCGAGTTCGGCAGCGCGACGGCCTTCATGGTTGAGCACAGCGCGTCGCGTCGGGGCTACTACGCGAGTTGGCAGTTCGCGAGCCAGGGCCTGGCCGCGATCACCGCGGCGGCCTTTGGTTCGCTCCTGACCGCGTGGATGCCGCCCGAGCAACTCAATAGCTGGGGGTGGCGCCTGCCGTTCATCTTCGGTCTGCTGGTCGGGCCGGTGGGCTATTACATCCGTTCGCATCTCGACGAGACGCCGGAGTTCCTCGCGTTGCGTGAAGCGCGTGAGTCTGCGGGTAAGCGTCCGGATACGTTTGAGGAGAAGGGCGCGTCGTTCAGCAACCAATGGGTGAATCTGCTGTTGGCCGTGGGCATCGTCGCGCAATCCACGGTTGGCGTGTACGTGTTGCAACTCTACATGCCGATGTACGCGGTCAAGCAGTTGCACATGCCGGCTGCTGCGTCGTTCGGCGTGGTGGTGCTCAACGGCGGCTTGCAGTTCCTGCTGTCGCCGGTGATGGGCGCATTGTCCGATCGCATCGGCCGGATTCGCATCATGCTGACCACGTCGATTTTGATGGGCACGCTGATTTACCCGATGTTCGCTTTGCTGCAGTCGCATCCGACAATCGGCTGGCTTCTGGTGCTGCAAGGTACCGCCGGAATTTTCAAGGCAGCTTACTCCGGGCCGATGCCCGCGCTGATGTCCGAGATCTTCCCGACGCAAGTGCGCTCGACGGGTCTTTCAATCGGTTACAGCATCGGCGTAACGATTTTCGGTGGCTTTGCGCCGACGATTGTGGAGACCTTTATTCATTTGACCGGCGACAAGCTCGCGCCAAGTTACTATGTCCTGATTGCCGCAGTGCTCTCGGGGTTGTCGCTCGTCGTGGTTGCGTGGCGTATGCGGCGCGTCCGGCATCACGAAAGCGTGCAGCCCGCATGAGGCTGTTGCCGGCTGCCGTTGTGCTTCACAACGAGCCTTGCCGCGCTTGACGTGCGCACGCTGTTCAAGCCAAAGCCAGGTCTTCGAGCTGGCTTTTTTTGCGCCTTGCGTGCGCCGCTTGTAACGGACCGAAGGATTCGACTACCTTGAAATTGGAACTGCGACGGTCCGGCATGGTCTGTGCTGGGTTATCTGCAGAGTTGCTAAACACCGGCTAAGATGCAAGATACAAGGGGTTAACTCTAATTCAAGGCGCTGTATCTGACACGGCGGACCGCCCTTGCGATAGTGGGCGGTTCCGAGCGCGCTCCACGAGTCGATACAGCTTTCGGAGCAAGGACACAATGCACACTGAGCTGAACCATGTGATGCCCTGGCGGATCGAGGATATCGACCTCACCCGCATAGATCGGCAGAAGGCCGTCGCTAACGAGGACCTGCTGCTTCTGTTGTGCGCCGCTTCGTTTATCGAAAGCGGCACCGATCTTTACACCAGCAATCTGAGCACTTTTTTCCACGGCGACCCGGAAGTCTCGGCCTGGCTCAACCAGGAATGGGAGCCGGAAGAAATGCAGCACGGCCGCGCGCTCAAGACGTATGTGGCCTACGTGTGGCCTGAGTTCGATTGGGATACTGCATTCCGCAATTTCATGGAAGAGTATTCGCTGACCTGTTCGTTTGAAGACTTCGAAAAGACCCGCGCGCTCGAGATGGTCGCCCGCTGCGTGGTGGAAACGGGCACGGCAACGTTGTATCGCGCGATCGGCGAATGTTCGGACGAGCCGGTCCTCAAACAGATCACCGACAACATCCGCACTGACGAAGTCCGTCACTACAAGCATTTTTTCAAGTTTTTTAAGAAGTACAACAAGATCGAAGGCAATGGCCGTCTTGCGGTTCTCGGCGCATTGATGCGCCGCGTGATGGAGATCAAGAACGAAGACTCGGAGATCGCGTTGCGACATGTCTTCGCGATTCGTTATCCGGAGCGCGTGCACGATTCGGCCTATAACCGCGAACGCGCGGCCCGCATCAATGCGCTGGTGCGGCGCAATCTGTCGGCGGACATGTGCGTGAAGATGCTGCTCAAGCCACTCGATCTGCCGGCCAAAATTCAGCCTGGCGTGCATTACCCGCTCGCCAAGATCACGCAGCACGTGTTCTTCCGCTAATGTTCTTCTGCGGAGTCCGCGGCGCATGACGATGAAGATAAATGGCCCGCTCGTGCGGGCCATTTGTTTTTCGAGGCATGATTGATTCTCGCAAGCTTGCCCACCTCGCTGACAACCTGTTTCCGACTGGATCGATACGATGAGCGACTCCCCAGCACCCGAACGTCCACTCGAACAGGACGTGTTCGACGAGTGGCCAGATGCCGTCCGAACGCTGTTCGACGGTTCGTCGCTGGCGAGCAAGACGGGGTTCACCGCGTCGCTGCTCACCGTCGATGCGAATGGCCACGTGCGCACGTCGCTGCTAGGCGTGGGCGAGTTGTACGCGCCTGATTCGCGCTCGCTGTGCATCGCATTGTGGCCGCAGGCCCGGGCGGCGCGAGTGATCGCGCAAAGCGGCCTGGCCGCGCTGACGTTCGTTTGCGACGAGGCGTTCTTTCAGGTGCAGTTGCGTCTGACGCCGCTAGCGGGCGTGACAGGGGATGATAGCGGCCTCGTGTACCTGATAGGCTCGATCGACACAGGGGAGGCGCAGAACGTGCGTTATGCGCGCCTGACAAGCGGCATTACGTTTGATTTGGAAGGGGACGGGAAGGCGGTGCTCGATCGATGGGAACGGCAGATCGAGCACCTGAAGCAGGCTGCCGCTGCGGCTAGCCGGTAGTCTGGGACCACAGCTAGCGAGCAGGCAGTGCTGGAAACTTAACGGCCGCGCTGACCGCTACGCGTCGGCTGGCCGCCACGCGGTGCGTCATTGCGTGGCTTGGCGCCACCCAGCAAAGCACCCGGATTGCCACCTTGCGGCTTTGCGCCCTGCGGCTTGCGCGGCGCATGTTGCGCGGCGCTGCCTTCGTGCGCCGCTGCACGCGGCTGGCCGTCATGACGCTGGCCGTCGCGGCGCGGCTGACCGCCGTTGCCGGCCGGCTTCGCACCTTGCGGCTGCTGCTGGCCATTCGCCGGACGCTGACCCGAACGTTGCGCGGGCTTTGCGGACGACGGTGCGCCATCGCGGCGGCCGCCATCGCGCTGAGCGCCATCACGTTTCGGTGCACCTTGGCCCTGACGCGGCGAACGGCCACCGCCACCGCCGCCACCCTGACCACGGCGCAGAATCGGCTCCGGCTTGGCAGTCGGATCGGGTTCGAAACCGGCGATCACTTCCTGCGGCACCGCACGCTTGATCAGCTTCTCGATATCCTTCAGCAGTTGCAGTTCGTCGACGCACACCAGCGAGATCGCTTCGCCCGTCGCGCCTGCACGGCCCGTGCGGCCAATGCGGTGCACGTAATCTTCCGGCACATTCGGCAGATCGTAGTTGACCACGTGCGGCAACTGATCGATATCGATGCCGCGTGCCGCGATGTCGGTTGCGACCAACACTTGCAGCGTGCCGTCCTTGAACTCGGCGAGCGCACGGGTACGGGCCGACTGGCTCTTGTTGCCGTGAATCGCCAGCGCGCTGATGCTGTCTTTGGTCAGCTGTTCCGCGAGGCGGTTCGCGCCGTGCTTGGTGCGCGTGAACACCAGCACCTGGAACCAGTTGTGTTGCTTGATGAGGTGCGTAAGCAGCTCGCGCTTCTTGTCGCGGTCGACCGGGTGAATCTTCTGCGCGACCGTCTCAGCCGTCGTGTTGCGGCGGGCGACTTCGATCAGCGCCGGCGAGTCGAGCAGATTGTCGGCGAGCGTCTTGATCTCGTCGGAGAAGGTGGCCGAGAACAGCAGGTTCTGACGCTTCGGCGGCAACTTCGCGAGCACGCGCTTGATGTCGTGGATGAAGCCCATGTCCAGCATACGGTCGGCCTCGTCGAGCACGAGAATCTCGAGATGCGACAGGTCGATGGTCTTCTGCTGCATGTGGTCGAGCAAACGGCCCGGCGTCGCGACGACGATGTCCACGCCGCTGCGCAGCGCGCCGATTTGCGGATTGATGCCGACGCCGCCGAACATCACGGTCGATTTCAGCTTCAGGTACTTGCCGTAGGCGCGCACGCTTTCTTCGACCTGTGCGGCGAGCTCACGCGTCGGCGTGAGGATCAGCGCGCGCACGGCGCGCTTGCCCGACGCCGTGGTGACGGCGGGCATGGTGTTCAGACGCTGCAGGATCGGCAGCGTGAAGCCGGCGGTCTTGCCGGTGCCAGTCTGCGCGCCAGCCAGCAGGTCGCCGCCGTTGAGCACGGCGGGGATCGCTTGCGTCTGGATCGGAGTCGGGGTGGTGTAGCCGAGTTCGTGTACAGCGCGAACCAGCGGTTCGGACAAGCCGAGGGAATCAAAAGACATAAATGCTCTTTGCAATGCAGTTTCGCGAACGGCACCAGACGGCACCAAATGGGCCCAAGCTGGTACAAGCACGGCATGAACACGCCCGCATGGCGCGTTCGAGGCCAAAGCCCAGTTCCGGTCGCAGAGAAATCGGCGGCACGCGGGACACGCATGCCGAATGCTTCAACGCGCTATGCAGACACGTTGACTGGCCTTAAGTTGCATTTCGCCGCCGTGGGATGTCACGCGACGTAGCGCGCAACACTGACGAATTGACACAGACTGCCCGCCAGTACGAACAGGTGCCAGATACCATGTCCGTGCCGGATGCGCTCGTCGTTGATGAAGAAGTAGATACCGGCGCTGTAGATGATCCCGCCGGCCACGAGCCAGGCGGTACCCGCTGCTGGTAAAGCTTGAACCAGCGGGCGGACGGCAACGAGCGCGAGCCATCCCATCAATACATACAGCACCATCGAAACGCTGCGGGTGCGTCGCCCGAGCGTCAATTCCTGCACGATGCCGAGAGCGGCAAGCCCCCAGCTTACGCCGAATAGCGACCAGCCCCACGGTCCGCGCAACGTAACAAGTGTGAACGGGGTGTAACTGCCGGCAATCAGCAGGTAGATTGCCGAATGATCGCATTTCTGCAGAACAGCTTTCACGCGCGGGTTGCGCACGCTGTGGTAAAGCGTCGAGATAGCATACAGCACGAACAGCATCGCACCGTAGACACTGAAGCTGACCACCTTGTACGCGTCGCCGTCGAGCGCGCCCATTGTCACGAGCGTAGCAAGCCCCGCCACCGACAGCACGGCGCCGACGAGATGGGTAATGCTGTTGAAACGCTCACCGACATGCACGGCTCTTACCTCCTGCGCGGTTTCATAAGGGTTTATACCACCCGCATGATACCGGTCCTGAAAAAACGAAGGGCGCGGCCGCGTTATTTCGCAGGCCGCGCCCCAGGTGCATCTAACGCTGCTTAGTCGAGCGGCGCCGAACGCAGATCAGACACTTGCTGCGGTGACACAGCCGTACCGTGGTTGCCCCACGACATACGAATGTACGTCACAACGGCCGCCACTTCCGTGTTCGACAACGCCTGCGCGAACGGCGGCATGCCGTACGGATGCGGGTTGGCTTCCGTGCTCGGCGGGTAACCGCCATTCAGCACCATACGGATCGGGTTGACCGCCGACGGCATCTGGATCGACTGGTTGTTCGCGAGCGGCGGGAACGACGGCGGCATGCCGAGGCCGTTTTCCGCGTGGCACTTCGCGCAGTTGTCAGCGTAGATTTTCTGACCTTGCTTCAACAGTTCGCCGCCGAACTTTTCCGAGGTTTCGAGCTGCAGCGGTTCCGGTGCTTCACTCTTCTGCGGAATCGTCTTCAGGTACGTGGCCATCGCGTTGATGTCTTCGTCCGACATGTACTGCAGGCTGTTGTGAACCACTTCAGCCATCGGACCGAACACCGCGCCGCGGTTCGACACACCGGTCTTCAGCAGATCGGCGATGTCTTTGGTTTCCCAGTCGCCGAGACCGGCTTCCTTGTTCGACGTCAACGACGGTGCGTACCAGTTCTGCAGCGGGATCAAGCCGCCGGCGAAAGCCGCCGAGCTGACCGGGCCACCCATGGCGTTGATCGACGTGTGGCACATGCCGCAGTGGCCGAGGCCTTCGATCAGGTATGCGCCCCGGTTCCATTCGACCGACTTGGTCGGATCAGCCTTGTACTCGCCTTCGCGGAAGAACAGCGTGCGCCACCCAATCAGCATGTTGCGCTGGTTGAACGGGAATTTCAGTTCGTGCGGACGGCTCGGTACATTGACCGGCGTGACCGAGCGCAGGTACGCGTAGATCGCGTCCGAGTCGGCGCGCGTGACCTTCGTGTAGCTCGTGAACGGGAAGCCCGGGTACAGCAGGCTGCCGTCTTTCGAACGGCCCGTGTGCATCGCGCGGTAGAAGTCGTCCTGGGTCCACTTGCCGATACCGTACTGGTCGTCAGGCGTGATGTTCGGCGTGAACATCGTGCCGAACGGCGTAGCCATCGGCAGGCCGCCGGCGAACTGCTTGCCGCCGCGCACCGTGTGGCAGGCGATACAGTCGCCGGCGCGGGCGAGATACTCGCCCTTCTTGATCAGCGCGGCCTGGTCGGCGGGCGTTGCCGCCATTGCCGTGCCGTTATGCAGGTTGTCGCCGCCCGACCACAGGACGGGAACGAGTGCGGCAGCCGCAACGACGACGACTGCCGAGAGGGCGAACAAAGACTTGCGTTTCATTTGAGTGTCTCTCCCGGTGCCTTATTGCGGTTCGCTGCCGCAGGCAAGCGGAGTCTTCATCGAGCGGGCCGGAGCCGGCACGGGGTTTTGTGGGGCCTTTTGCGTGGAAAGCCAGGCAGCGACGGCGTTCACGTCTTCGTCAGTCAGACGGGTGGCAATGGTGTGCATGCAATCAGGTGCGATGGCATGACGCGAGCCCGAACGCCATGCGCCCAATTGCGCGCTGATGTAGTCAGCGTGCAGGCCGACCAGACCCGGGATAGCGGGTTCCATGCCGGTCAGCGCCTTGCCGTGGCAAGCCGCGCAGGCCGGAATCTGTTTGGATGCGTCGCCGTTCAGGACGATCTGCTGGCCGCGCGCAACGATGGTCGCCGACACGGTCGGCTTGGCCGGCGTGGGGTACGGCGGACGTTGTTGCGAGAAGTACGTGGCGATCTGATGGAGGTAGTCGTCAGAAAGATACGTGACGAGGTAGTTCATCGGCGGGTACTTGCGGCGCCCTTCGCGGAAGTTCTGCAGCTGGTTGTACAGATAGTCGGCCGGCTTGCCCGCCAGACGCGGGAAGTAGTCGTTGTCGGTACCTTGGCCATGCGAGCCGTGGCAGGCCGTGCAACCTTGCACGCGCGCTTCCATCGTATCGGGGGCCTTCGGTTGAGTCTGCGCTTTCGCAGCGCTATAGACACCCGCGGAGCCGATCAGCAGAAGGGCAAGCAACGGGCGGAAAATGCGTCTTGAAGACACGCGTAACTCCATCAAAATCGGGGACCTGACCGAACTTCGAGCGGCTCGGTGTGAAGGGCAGCCGGCGCTGCGGCGACGCAGCATTCTATCATCGAAGGGTGATGGTGACTATTTGCCACATTAGAGAAGGTTCCGGCTGTCACAGCTATGCGACAGTTTGACGCGCATCCGCCGCCTGGCAGGCGGGTCGGCCATCCCGATTTTGTCTGTGGGGCCAAAGATACAAGTCTGGTTTTCCAGCGGCTCGCATAACAAAGCAGGTTGAACCGACGCGCGCGCCGACTATCGAAGCGTACACTTCCGGGCGCGCCGGCGTCTGTCCGACGCCCACGCCCCCGGTTCAACGTCCATCGGTTTACTTTCCACAAGCTATCGGCCTTACATGAAGCTATTCAATTTTCCCCGTCCGGCGCTGCGTGCGTTGACGCTCGGCGCCGCGGCGCTGGTGATGACGTCCACGGCTTTTGCGCATGCGCATCTGGTGTCGAGCGAGCCGGCGGCGAACGCCGAAGTGACCGCCCCCACTGAAGTGACGATTCATTTCACTGAACCGCTCGAACCGGCCTTCAGCAGGGTCGAACTGAGCGACGCGAGCGGCAAGCCGGCCGCAGCGGCTGAGTCGCAAGTCGACACAGCTGATGCAAAAGTGCTGCATCTGGCGCTGCCGCAGTTGACGGCGGGCCGCTACGGGGTGCACTGGACGGCGGTTGCCACGGACGGCCACCTTACTCAAGGCAACTTCGCGTTCATCGTCAAATGAGCATGGACGGATTGTGGATCGGGCAGGTCGCCATGGCCGCGCTCATGAATGTCGCGTTTGCGTTTGCCGTCGGTTCGGCGTTGCTCGGCGCGTGGCTCGCCAAAGACGCGCAGACCAAGATCAACCCTGCGCGGCCCGCCTGGTTGCGCGCGCAACGGTCAATGCTGGCGGCGACTGTCGTGCTGGTGTTCGCGGATCTCGGCTGGCTGTTGTATCAGGCGGCGTCGATGAGTGGCGTTGCGTTGCCGTCGGCCATCGGCGTGGTGCCTACCGTATTGACGCAAACCCATGTCGGCTACGCTTGGAGCGTGGCGTTCGCCGGCGCGCTGGTGTTGCTGGGCACGGCCATGGCCAGCCATACGGGCACGCTGCGCAATGCGCTGCTGTGGCTCGCGGTGATCGCGATTGCGGCGGGCAAGGCGTCGCTTGGGCACGCGGCCGATGCCGGTCCGGCCTCGGCTGCGATCGCGATGCAGACGCTGCATGTGCTGGTCACGGGCGTCTGGGGCGGGCTGGCGATGGCGGCGGGGCTCTCGGTATTGCCCGCGCTCAGCACGTCGACCGCACGCGGGATGCTGATCCGCACGGCGACGCAGGTGTCGAACGTATCGGTGGTGGCCGTCGGACTGGTGCTGCTCACCGGCATCTTCAATGCCGTGCGCGGTTCGGGCGGCTCGTTCGAAGCGATCGAGTCAAGCACGTGGGGTCATGTGCTGACACTGAAGCTTTCGCTGATCGCGCTCGCGCTGGTGCTCGGTGGACTCAACCGGCTCTCGGCGCTGCCGCGCTTGCGCCGCACGGCCTCGACGATGGACGCGCATACGTTTGTCAACGTACTGTATCTGGAAGCACTGGTGATGATCGGCGTGTTCGTCGCAGCGGCCGTGTTGTCGCACAGCGTGCCGGCATTTGCCGCGTTGGGCTGAGACTAAAAAAAGCGCCGCACAGCAAGAGCGTGCGGCGCAATACACACGGTCGCCCGGCGGTGGCCGGCTGATCCGTTACTGCCCTCTAGGCAGCGAGCGCGTTGTGCGCCCGTTCCAGCGTCTCTTCGGGAAACATCTCTTGCTGCAGTTCGCCGTCGTTGCCGAACCACTGGCAGATCAACCAGTTGCCCGGCGCGAACAGCACCGGTCCGGTCCAGGTGGCCGTCATCGGACGTCCGCCGGACTTGAGTGTCAGGACGTCGCCGGGGTGGTAGGCGGGCTTTGCATTGGCAGGTCTCTTTCCCAGTCGCATGGTGAGCGTCCGTTCGATGAAACCGATTATTCGAGGCCGAGCCGGTGTCCGAGAATTGGCGCACAGAAGAGCGCGATCGCGCAGCCCGCTGCCTTGCCTTCCAGTTCCGCGCCTGCGGCATGTGAGCCGACCATGTGCGTCAGCAGATCGAAGAGCTGCGGCAGGCAGTACAGCACTGCGGCCGCGATAAAGCATTTTTCGACCACGGAGATGCGCCAGCCGCGTTCATAGGCGAGCATCGCGCCGATGATGCGAAGCACGCCGAACACCACCAGCGCGCCGACGGCGGCCTGTTCGCGGATCAGATAGTCTGGAAGGAATTCGCCCATGATGTTCCCCGATGCATTGTCGTTTGAATGCATTTGAGCAAGGAGCGGGCCATGTGTATGTCCGGTGCCGAACAAACGGCCGGAAAACCTTTGTGGATAAGGCTTTTCGGGCGATGCGGCCAAGCCGGGGAGTTGCCTCGACGCGTGTGTTTCGACCGCTTCGGTCCGCGGTGTTACGTAACTGAGACGGCGCATGCTACGTCTGCCGTAACGTGTGCGCCGGCGAGGCCGAACTACGCCTTCTTCGTTATCGACGGCGCCTGCACTCAGGACGTCGACCGTCAGATTGGTTTTTTGTGGCGGCGGTTACGGGCTGTTCAAAACAAAACGCCGCCCGCAGGCGGCGCTCCGTCATGCAGTCACGCTTACCATTCCGCGACGCTGCCATCTTCGTGGCGCCACACCGGATTGCGCCAGCGGTGGCCGACCTTCGCCATTTCGCGCACCTTATCCTCGTTCACTTCGATACCGAGGCCCGGGCCCTGCGGAATCGACACGAAGCCGTCTTCGTATTTGAAGACTTCGGGGTTCCTGATGTAGTCGAGCAGGTCGTTGCCCTGGTTGTAGTGAATGCCCAGGCTTTGTTCCTGGATGAACGCGTTGTAGCTCACTGCGTCGATCTGCAGGCAGGTGGCCAAAGCGATCGGACCGAGCGGGCAGTGCAGCGCGAGCGCGACGTCGTACGCCTCGGCCATCGACGCGATCTTCCGGCACTCGGTGATCCCGCCCGCGTGTGACGCGTCTGGCTGGATGATGTCGACGTAGCCGCCCGACAGGATGTGTTTGAAGTCCCAGCGCGAATACAGACGCTCGCCCAAAGCGATCGGTGTATTGGTCTGGTTGACGATGTCACGCAAGGCTTCCGCGTTTTCCGACAGTACCGGCTCTTCGATGAAGAGCAGTTTGTACGGGTCGAGTTCTTTCGCCAGCACCTTCGCCATCGGCTTATGCACGCGGCCGTGGAAGTCCACGCCGATGCCGATGTTCGGTCCAACCGCTTCGCGCACGGCGGCGACGTTGTTGATGACGCCTTGCACCTTGTCGAAGGTGTCGATGATCTGCAGTTCTTCGGAGCCGTTCATCTTCACGGCCTTGAAGCCGCGCTCGACTACGGCGCGCGCGTTATTCGCAACGTCGCTCGGACGGTCGCCGCCGATCCACGAATACACCTTGATCTTGTCGCGTACCTGGCCGCCGAGCAGCGCGTGAATCGGCACGCCATGATGCTTGCCCTTGATGTCCCACAGCGCCTGGTCGACGCCGGCGATCGCGCTCATCGTGATCGGGCCGCCGCGGTAGAAGCCTGAGCGATACATCACCTGCCAGTGGTCTTCGATCAGCAGCGGGTCTTTGCCGATCAGATAGTCGGACAGTTCCTCGACGGCGGCCGCCACCGTATGCGCACGGCCTTCCACCACCGGCTCGCCCCAGCCGACGATGCCTTCGTCGGTCTCGATCTTCAGGAAGCACCAGCGCGGCGGGACGATGAAGGTTTCGAGTTTGGTGATTTTCATGGCGTGCGTCTCCTTGCGGCCTGGGTGTCTGCGTGTGCAGGCAATTTCGAGGATTCACATGCTACAACAAAAGCGCGATTAAGTACTATTAATAGTACTATTGGCCAAATAGTGGCGAAGTACCAGCCGGGCACCGGGTGGGAGACGGCGTCGAAGCAGTGGGTGGGCAGGTTGAGATGCCGGATAATCGCGGTCCATCCGGGCTCAGGTCCGATATCAATAGCGCCGAGAGGCTGCTGGGAGAAAGCTATTCAGCACGATCTGCATGGGCGTGTCGCCCATCTGCTGGCGACCGCGATTTTGCGCGGCGACTACGCGCCCGACTCGATCCTGCCGCGCGAGGCGGAGTTGATGGACACCTTCGGCGTGAGCCGCACGGTGTTGCGCGAGGCGCTGCGTACGCTGACGTCGAAAGGGCTGATCGAATCGCGTCCGCGCGTGGGCACGCGAGTGCGGCCGAAACACGCGTGGAATCTGCTCGATGTCGACGTGCTCGACTGGTACTCGCGTGTCGCCGAGCCGATGGCATTTGCGCTCAAGTTGCAGGAAATGCGCGAGATGATCGAGCCGTACGCGGCGGGTCTGGCGGCGGCCTCGCACACGCACGACGCCTTCAATGCGCTGGCGGCAGCGCATGCGTCGATGGTCGGGGCGCGCAACGTCGATGAATGGGTGCGCGCCGATCTGCAGTTTCATCTGAGCGTGCTGACGGCATGCAGCAACGAATTGCTGATTCCGCTCGGCACGCTGATCGAGCGCACGTTGGAAGCGCAGTTGCGCCTGAATGCGAAACGCGCGGACGTGTTCAACGCATCGCTGGCCGAACACACCGCAGTGTTCGAGGCGATCCGGGATCGTGACGCGGCGGCGGCGCGAGAGGCGATGGCGGGGTTGCTGGGGGTGACGCGCGGGCGTATCGAAGCGTGAGATTCGCCGCGCCGGCTCCGTTAGTGAGTCAGCCCGCGGGAAGCAGATTCAGCGCGGCATCGTTCGGCTGATGCAGCACACACGACGTACCACCCGGCGTGTACATCATCACCACACAGCGGTTGCACGACGTGCAGGCCGACGGTTTCGCCGGCGCCGAGCGCAGTCTCTCGACGAAGCCAGGATCGAAGACCAGCGCGCGCGCCATGGCTACCGCCTCGAATCCTTCCTGCATGGCCAGTTCGATGTTCGCGAGCGAACGCACCCCGCCGAGATAAGCGAGTGGCATGCGAACCGCTTCGCGCACCTTGCGGGAATGCTCGAGGAAGTACATTTCCTTGAAGCCGTCGAATTTCGGTTCGGTGAGTTTCTGCAAGGACATCGCGCATCGCACGATTGGATTCGACACGTTGGCGCGCGCCTCGGCCGGCATCGGACTGCCGAACAACTGCCACACCGATTCGACGTTCATCCCGCCGCTCAGCACAAGCATGTGCGCGCCTTCCGCTTCGAGAACGCGAGCAATCCTGGCTGCATCTTCAGCAGTGCCACCGCCTTTGACGCCTTCGGTCACGCCGATCTTGCAGAGTACCGCCATATCCCGGCCCACTTCGTCGAGCACGGCGCGCAGCACCCGGGCTGGAAAGCGGGCGCGTTTTTCGGGCGAACCGCCGTACACGTCACGACGA
Source organism: Paraburkholderia domus (assembly GCF_905220705.1). GTDB lineage: Bacteria > Pseudomonadota > Gammaproteobacteria > Burkholderiales > Burkholderiaceae > Paraburkholderia > Paraburkholderia domus. Next base: position 105,824 of record NZ_CAJNAT010000007.1, on the reverse strand, counting down.
TGATTGTAGAGCGGCGACAGGAACTGGCTGAGCAGGTAGCCGTGGCCCATGTGGATTTCAACGGCATCGAAGCCGGCTTCGCATGCGGCGCGCGCGGCTTGTGCGAATTGGCGCACGGTCGCATCCATCTCCGGCTCGGTCATTGCCTGCTTGAAAAAGCGGCCGCTCATCAGGCCGACTTTGTTCAAGCCGCCCGATGCGCTGAGCGGGCGTCGAGTCGATAGCTCGGGCAGAAAAGTGAAGCAGCCGCCGTGCGTGATCTGTGCACAGGCGGCGGCGCCTTGCTTGTGGACCGCATCGGTCAAGGCGCGAAACGGTGCGAGCGTGGCGGCGCCGAGCTGGGCCTGATCGACGAAGGTGCGGCCATCGGCGCTGACCGCGCAGTAGGCCACCGTCGTCATCGCCGCGCCACCCGCCGCTATGCTTTCGTGCAGCTTCACGAGCATTTGCGAAGGCATGCCGCCCGGCGTCATGCCTTCGTTGGTCGCCGATTTGATCAGGCGGTTGCGCAGCGCGAGCGGCCCGACGCGCAGGGGGCTGAAAGGACTGGGCGGGCTGACAGGGCTGAGCGGATTCGGGGTGGCGATCATGGAGATGTGGCTCAAGGCGCGGAGACGGCTTCATTCTGAAGTTGCCGCTGGTGTGCACATCGTCCGTACAGACTAAAGCTGATTACTTTGCCGCCGTGCTCAATCCATCGCCGCATGTGCCACCGACGCATCCGGCGCCTGGCGCGCTGGGCGGATCAAGAGCAGCAGTGGAATGACCAGCAGCGTGGCCACGAACATCAGTTTGAAGTCGTTCAGATAGGCGATCATCGACGCCTGCTGCGTGATCGACGCGTTCAGCGCCGCCATGTCGTAGTTCGAGCCGCTGTTCAGCATCGGCTGGATCGCCGGATTGAACGGCGTGATATTCGCGGCGAGGTCCGCGTGCGACACCTGGGTGTTGCGTGTCATCAGCGTCTGCACGATCGAAATGCCGATACTGCTGCCGATGTTGCGCATCAGGCTGTACGTCGCAGTACCGTCCGCGCGCAGTTCGGGCGTGAGCGTGGAGAAGGTGAGCGCACTCAGCGGCACGAACACGAGGCCCAGCCCGAAACCCTGGATCACGCCGGGCCAGACGATGTCCGACGCCGACAGAACGATCGTGTACTGCATCATCTGCCACAGTGCGAACGCAGAGATCAGGAAGCCGGCAAGCAGTAGAAGCCGCGCATCGACTCGCTTCAATAGCCGCCCGGCGAACAGCATCGCGACCATCGTCCCTGCGCCGCTCGGCGCCGTGACGAGTCCGGTGGTCGCGACCGGATAGTTCATCAGGTTCTGCAGCATCGGCGGCAGCAACGCGCGCGTCGCATACATCACCGCGCCGATCACGAAGATGAAGAACGTGCCGGTGGCGAAATTCGGGTCCTTCAGCAACTCGTATTTGAAGAACGATTTTTTGCCGACCGTCGCCGTATGCACGAGGAAGAACGCGAAGCTGATCGCCGCGATCAACGCCTCGATGACGATCTCATGCGAGCCGAACCAGTCGAGTTGCTCGCCACGGTCGAGCATCGCCTGCAGTGCGCCGATGGCAAGCCCTAGTGTGGCAAAGCCGAACGCGTCGAACTTCGCGTCGTGCTTCGGTTCACGCGCGGGCAGGAAGGTCGCGACGCCGAACAACGCGAACGCACCGATCGGCACGTTGATGAAAAACACCCAGCGCCAGTTGTAGCTATCGGTGAGCCAGCCGCCCAGCGTCGGCCCGAGAATCGGCCCGACCATCACGCCCATGCCCCACACCGCCATCGCCTGGCCCTGCTTTTCGCGCGGATTGATGTCGAGCAGGATCGACTGCGACAGCGGCACCAGCGAGGCCCCGAAAATCCCCTGAAGCAACCGTGACGCGACGATCTGCGCCAGCGTTTCCGATAATCCGCACAGCGCCGAAGCCACGGTAAACCCGCCGATCGCGAAGATCAGCAGCCGCTTGACGCTCAGCCGGTCGGACAGCCAGCCGGTCAGCGGCGTGGCGATCGCGGCCGCGACGATATACGAGGTCAGCACCCACGTGATCTCATCCTGCGACGCGGACAGCGTGCCCTGCATGTGCGGCAGCGCGACGTTGGCGATCGTGCTGTCGAGCGTCTGGATCAGCGTCGCGAGCATGATCGCGACCGTGATCATCGGCCGGTTGAGCGGGGCGGCGGTGCTCGTCGGCGGGGAGTCGGAGGACATGGGGGAGTGAGATCTTCGACATAGTAAGCATGCTTAGTATATCGGCTGCAAGCGAGTGCGCCCACCAGGAATTATGCGGAGCCTGAATTGCGGCCATTTCGACGATGACAAAAGGAAGCCTTTCGTATAATCCGCGCATGACCACCCAACTCGAAGAACGCTTCGGCTTTCTGATTTCCGACGTCGGCCGCCTGACAGGCAAGCGTTTCGACGATCTCGCGAAGTCATCGGTCGATCTGACGCGTGCGCAGTGCCGCGTGCTGGCTAACCTCGCCCATTACGGCGACATCAATCAGGCGCGGCTCGCGGACCTGCTCGAGGTCGCGCCGATCTCGGCGGGACGCCTGCTGGACCGCATGGAAGAGGGCGGCTGGATCGAGCGCACGGCCAATCCGCAGGACCGCCGCGAGCGCCAGGTGCGCATGACGCCGAAGGCCGAGCGCACACTCAGCAAGGCCCGCAAAGTGGGCGATGAAATCGCGCTCGAAGCGCTGAACGGCTTTACCGACGAAGAAGCGAAGCAGCTCATCGCGCTGCTGCAACGGGTGCGCGGTAATCTCAGCCGCCTCGTGGATCGCTGACGCCACGAGGGTGGCGTCGCATCCATACGCTGCTGCTGCGCGAGCCCGGCTCGCGTACCCGTGAGGCCACCGAGACCGCGCTCAAGCGGATTGGCGTTGCGCCGGCCATGCTGATCGAAATCGGCAGCCGTGAGGCGATCTCCGAAGCGATTAGCCGCAACATGGGCTGCACGCTGATGCCGCTCGGCGAGGCACCGTCGCCCCCCGATCTGCGACAACTGCCTTTGGACGCCGACGCGCCCATCCTCCAGGCGTATCTGTATCACCTCGAAGCGCGGGCCGCCTCGCGCCTCATCACCGCCTTTTGTACGACCAGTTGCATCTCGACCGGGTGCCACGCCGCTATACCGTCGAAGCAGGCAAGGAGCTATCGGATTCGTGGGCCGCGCTCGCTGACGATAAGGGCAACTACAGCAGTGTCGCGCAGAATGCGCGGGGAGTGGCACTTGATGGAGTCAGCTTCGGCTGACTCCTTTTTTATGGCTGCTTGCCAGGGCGATCGTATTGCCGGATCGTGGCTGAGTCTGTTGACGGTTGCTATGCATGAGGCCGGCTGCGCCAGCGAGTGAGCGCGGCGCCGGTTGCCTCAAGCGCGCGACTACTTGGCCTCGGAGGCCGCGGACGCACCGGAGGGCTGAACCAGTTCGAAGCAGGCAGGTGGCGCGGCCGGCGTTTTTGATTTCGCGTCCGGCTGCTGCGGGTCGATGCATTTGAACGCGCTCTGATCGCGCTGAACGAAAATCGTATCGGCGGGGCCGGCATTGCCGTGCGCGCCGTTTACCACGGCGACGATTTTGTAGCCGTCTTGCAGCAAGGTCGAGAGCGTGAGCGAACTGGCGCGCCACTGACTGTCGGATGGTGTTTGGGCGTTGGCGGCGAGCGGCGATGCGGCGGCGAGAAGCGCAATGGATGCGGTGGCAACAGCAAGCGCGGTGGTGCGGAACGTCATCAAGAAACCTCCTTGAAGTTGCAGTTTGGAAAGCCAAAAACAAAAAAGCCGCTGACCTTGTGAGTCAGCGGCTTTTTCTTGCAACTGGTGGCGAATCAGGGACTCGAACCCCGGACCTGCGGATTATGATTCCGTCGCTCTAACCAACTGAGCTAATTCGCCGAAAGAAGCGAGATTATGAGGATAGGGCCGGGGGCTGTCAACCCCCGGCAAGCAACTTTTTTAAATTGCCCTCTCCATCGCGTGTTTCAATCCTGCGCGTAAATATCCGAGTTCTTGGTTTCCTTGACGAACAGCATGCCGATGACCAGCGTGATGAGCGCGACCACAATCGGATACCACAGCCCCGAGTAGATGTTGCCTTTGGCCGCCACGATGGCGAAGGCGGTCGCCGGCAGGAAGCCGCCGAACCAGCCATTGCCGATGTGATACGGCAGCGACATCGAGGTATAGCGGATCCGCGTCGGGAACATCTCCACCAGCATTGCCGCAATCGGCCCGTAGACCATCGTCACGTAGATCATCATGATCGTCAGGATCACCACGCTCATCGGCCAGTTGATCTGCGACGGATCGGCCTTCGGCGGATAGCCGGCGGTCTTCAGCGTGGTAGCCAGGGTCTTGTCGAACGCTTTGCCCTGGTCCTTGGCGTCGGCGGCCTTGCCGTCATACGTGTTGATCACCGTATCGCCGACCTTGATCTCCGCCAGCGTGCCCGCCGGCGCCGCGACGTTCTCGTAGTTCAAGCCGGCTTTCGAGAGCGCGCTCTTGGCGATGTCGCAGGAGCTCGTGAACTTCGCCGTGCCGACCGGATTGAACTGGAACGAGCACTCGTCCGGGTTCGCGATCACGACAATCGGTGCCTTTGCTGTAGCCGCTTCCAGCGCCGGGTTCGTGTAGTGAGTCAGCGCCTTGAACAGCGGGAAGTACGTGCAGGCAGCAATCAGCAGGCCGGCCATGATGATCGGCTTGCGGCCGATGCGGTCCGATAGCGAGCCGAAGAACAGGAAGAACGGCGTGCCGATCAGGAGCGCAATCGCGATCAGGATGTTGGCCGTCGCGCCATCGACCTTCAGCGTCTGCGTCAGGAAGAACAGCGTGTAGAACTGACCCGTGTACCAGACCACGGCCTGGCCGGCGGTCAGGCCGATCAGCGCGAGGATCACGATCTTCAGGTTCTTCCACTGGCCAAATGCTTCGGTCAGCGGCGCCTTCGAGGTTTTGCCTTCAGCCTTGATGCGCGCAAACACCGGCGATTCATTCAGCTGCAGGCGAATCCACACCGACACGCCGAGCAGGATGATCGACGCGAGGAACGGAATGCGCCAGCCCCAGACGCCGAACGCGTCTTCGCCCATGGCCGTGCGCGCGCCGAGAATCACCAGCAGCGACAGAAACAGGCCGAGCGTGGCGGTCGTCTGGATCCACGCGGTGTAGAAACCGCGGCGTCCTGCCGGCGCATGTTCCGCGACGTAGGTTGCGGCACCGCCGTATTCGCCGCCGAGTGCAAGACCCTGCAGCAAGCGCATCGCGATAAAGATCACCGGCGATGCAATGCCGATCGATGCATAGCCGGGCAGAAAGCCGACCAGGAAGGTCGACAAGCCCATGATCACGATCGTGATGAGGAAGGTGTATTTGCGCCCGACCATATCGCCGAGGCGTCCGAACACGATCGCGCCGAACGGCCGCACCGCGAAGCCTGCGGCGAAGCTGAGGAGCGTGAAGATGAAAGCGGCAGTCGGATTGACGCCTGAGAAGAAGCTCTTGCTGATGAAGATCGCAAGTGAGCCGGCCAGATAGAAGTCGTACCACTCGAAAACCGTACCTAGCGACGATGCGAAGATCACCCGCTTCTCATCGTGCGTCATCGGCACGTGCGAGATTTGCCCGCCAACAGTAGCCATATGTCGTCTCCAATATTGATATGTGCACGCGGTTCGCCGGCAAAGGCGTTCCCGTGAAACCGATTATTGGAGTGGAAACTTACGGCGTACTGACGTGGAGGGGTGAAGTGGCTATCTCAGGCGTGTTGCAGGGTTTTTCATCAAAATACGCAAACAGGCGGATAAATTCTCCTAACGTGCGATTATCGCATCTCAATATGGCGACAATCAATGCGTGGATCATTGTGCCCCTAGGGTAAGTCCCGTGCCCGTTCGAGGACGTGCAAGCTGACACGCACAAGCGTTCCGGCAAGCCGCGGGGAGGTTTGATAGACGTTATCGTCGATCGTCAACTCCCCGCCGTGCATCGTCGTGATCTCGCGGACGATCGCGAGCCCGAGGCCGCTGCCGTCGCCTTCGCGGCCGAGAATCCGGTAAAAGCGCTCGACCACCCGGGAGCGCTCGGCCACCGGAATGCCGAGTCCGGTGTCCTCTACTTCCAGATGCACGAGCCGCGCCGTCACGTCGTGCCGCACCCGCACGGTAATCCGCCCGCCCGCCGGCGTGTAGCGGATCGCGTTGTCGATCAGATTCGACAACATTTCGCGCAGCATGACCGGATTGCCATCGACTTCGACCGGCTCTTCGGGCGCTTCGTAGCCGAGGTCCATCTGCTTGGCGAGCGCGGCTTGCACCCAGTCGCGCACGGCGCTGCGCGCCACTTCGGTTACCTCGACGGGCGTGAAAATCTGGCCTGACATGCGGTTTTCCGCACGCGCCAGCGCCAGCAACTGGGTGACGAGGCGCGCCGCTTGCTCCGAACTGGTGGCGATCTGTTCGAGCGAGCGGTGGACTTCCGCGGAGGCGTCCTGGCGCAACGCAAGCTCAGCCTGGGTGCGCAGACCGGCAAGCGGCGTCTTCATCTGATGCGCGGCGTCGGCGATAAAGCGCTTCTGTAACTCCATGTTCTGTTCGAGGCGCGTCAGCAGATCGTTGAACGACGTCACCAGCGGCTCGATTTCCGGCGGCGCCCGGCGGGCTTCGAGCGGCGACAGGTCGTCCGGACGGCGCGCGCGAATATGCGCCTGCAGGGCATGCAGCGGGGCGAGTCCGCGCGACAGGCCGAACCACACCAGCAGGATCGCCAGCGGCAGGATCACGAACTGCGGCAGGATCACGCCTTTGATGATGTCGTTGGCAAGCTGGCTGCGTTTGTCGAGCGTCTCGGCGACCTGCACCAGCACCGGCTGCGCGCCGGGCGTCTGCGGAAACTCGACGGTCGTGTAGGCGACACGGATATCGTTGCCGCGCAGCACGTCGTCACGGAATTCGACGAGGCCAGGCGGCGGCCTGTCTTCCTCGTGCGGTAGCGGCATGTCGCGCTCGCCGCCCACCAGCTCGCCGCGGGTGCCGAGCACCTGATAGAACACGCTGTCGACGTTGTCGGTGCGCAGAAAGTCGCGGGTGGAATCGGGCAGCGACAGCTCCGCCACGCCGTTGATCGGATGGATCTGGCGGGCGAGCACGTAGGCGTCGGTTTCGAGCGCGCGGTCGAACGGGCCGTTGGCGATCGACTTGGCGACCAGGTAGGTGACCGCGAGGCTCATCGGCCAGAGCAGCAGCAGCGGCGCCAGCATCCAGTCCAGAATTTCTCCGAATAGCGAGCGCGGGCGCGCATCGGCGGCGGCTTCGGTTTCGTCGGGCGGGGCGAACGGATTGGCGTAGCGCTCGTCGCGCGCCTCGTCGAGGTCCGCCGCGTGCGCCGTGGCGCGGTCTGCGCGTGCGGACATGGGTGTCCTCTATTTATAGTGATGGCTCGCCGGCATCGCGGCCGACGGGGGCGAAGAGGGCGGCTCGGATTCGGCGGAGGCGTGCGGCGCGACCGTGTCGGCGCTCGGGTTCACGTTCGAGGGCAGGGCGGCTTTTTCGAGGCAATACCCGAGGCCTCGCACGGTGATGATGCGCACACCGCTCGGCTCGATCTTCTTGCGTAGCCGGTGCACATAGACTTCGATCGCATTGTTGCTGACTTCCTCGCCCCATTCGCACAGATGGTCGACGAGCTGTTCTTTCGACACCAGCCGGCCGATCCTTTGCAGCAATACTTCGAGTAGACCGAGTTCGCGCGCCGACAGGTCGATCACCTGCTCGTTGACATAGGCAATCCGGCCGACCTGATCGAACGAAAGCGAACCGTGCCGCACCACCGTCGGGCCGCCGCCCGCGCCGCGCCGGGTCAAGGCGCGCACGCGCGCCTCGAGTTCGTTCAGCGCGAAGGGTTTGGCCATGTAATCGTCGGCGCCGAGATCAAGGCCTTTGACGCGTTCGTCGACGCTGTCCGCAGCCGTGAGAATCAGCACCGGCACAGTCGAGTTGCGGGCGCGCAGGCGGCGCAGCACCTCGAGCCCCGACATGCGCGGCAGGCCCAGATCGAGGATCAGCAGGTCGAAAGTTTGCATCGAAAGCGCGGTGTCGGCCTCGACGCCGCTCTTCACGTGATCGACAGCATAGGCCGATTGGCGGAGTGATCGAACCAGACCGTCCGCGAGTATGCTGTCGTCTTCGGCAATCAGAATTCGCATGGTGTGCCAACCTGGCCTTGCCGGCACCGTGGGGTGTTCTCCCGGCGCACAGCGGTCTCCGAAAATTATTGTGGGTAGTTGGGCAGCGCGACGGTAAAAATGCGCGTTCGCATGAGAATCGCGCTTGCCAAAACTACTGTTTTTTTATACAGTGTCTGAGTTTCGTGTGCTGTCCTTCAAGAATCTTGAAAACGGGGGCCGCACATCTGCCTCAGACGCCGTTCATCATAGCAAAGGACGATTCATGGAAGAAAGCAAGAAAGGCTCGGCTGGACTGACTGCTGAAAAGGGCAAGGCACTCGCTGCCGCGCTCGCGCAGATCGAAAAGCAGTTCGGCAAAGGGTCGGTCATGCGGCTCGGCGCAGGTGAGGCGGTCGAAGACATCCAGGTGGTCTCAACCGGATCGCTCGGTCTCGACATCGCGCTGGGCGTCGGCGGTTTGCCGCGTGGCCGTGTGGTCGAAATTTATGGTCCGGAATCGTCCGGTAAAACCACGCTGACGTTGCAAGTCGTCGCCGAAATGCAGAAGCTCGGCGGCACGGCAGCGTTTATCGACGCGGAACACGCGCTGGACATCCAGTATGCGCGCAAGCTCGGCGTGAACGTCAACGACCTGCTGGTTTCGCAGCCCGACACTGGCGAACAGGCGCTCGAAATTGCCGACGCACTGGTGCGCTCGGGCTCGATCGACATGATCGTGATCGACTCGGTCGCGGCACTCGTGCCGAAGGCTGAAATCGAAGGCGAAATGGGCGACTCGCTGCCGGGTCTGCAAGCGCGTCTGATGTCGCAAGCGCTGCGCAAGCTCACCGGTACGATCAAGCGCACGAACTGCCTCGTGATCTTCATCAACCAGATCCGTATGAAGATTGGTGTGATGTTCGGCAACCCGGAAACCACCACGGGTGGTAACGCGCTGAAGTTTTACGCGTCGGTGCGTCTGGACATTCGCCGGATCGGTTCGATCAAGAAGAATGACGAAGTGATCGGTAACGAAACGCGCGTGAAGGTGGTGAAGAACAAGGTTGCGCCGCCGTTCCGTGAAGCGATTTTCGACATTCTGTACGGGGAAGGTATTTCCCGTCAGGGCGAAGTCATCGACCTCGGCGTGCAGGCGAAGATCGTCGACAAGGCCGGCGCCTGGTACAGCTATAACGGCGAACGGATCGGTCAGGGTAAGGACAACGCGCGCGAATTCCTGCGCGAAAATCCGGACATCGCTCGTGAGATCGAAAACCGTATCCGTGAATCGCTCGGCGTGAATGCCATGGCGGAAGCGGTAACCGCTGGCGCAGGCGCTGAAGTCGCGGACGAAGAAGAGTAACCCGCACGTGATACGCAAGGGCCGGCCGCAATCCAATGCTGCCAACGCTGGACGCAACGCGGACGGCCCGCGTGACGGTGACGACGATTCGTTCGAATCGTCGTCACCCTCTTCGTCGTCGCCTTCCTCGTCGCCGACCTCTCGATCCAACCGGTCGTTTGGACGACCGTCGGGAAATTCCTCCGGCAGTCCGTCCGGTAGTTCGTTCGGCAAATCGTCTGGAAGTTCTTTCGGGCGTTCCACCTCGCGTTCGCCACGCTATCCGGCCGGCAACTCAGCCGCTCGGCGCTCATCCGCATCAGATTCCGATCCCTTTGCCGCAGCTGGCGAGGCCGATCCGTTCGAGTCGTTCGATGCTCACGATCGCGCTTCAGGTCGTCAATCTCAGGCTGAATCTTCCGCGCAAGCTGAACCCGACCCGTCCGAAACCACCTATACCCGCTCGCGCCGCACACCTGGCGAGGCGAAGCCAGGGCAGGACGAGGCAAAAAAATCCCAACGTCCGGCCCGTTCGCTAAAAGGCCGGGCACTTGGCTATCTATCCCGGCGTGAATACAGCCGTGCCGAACTGGCGCGCAAGCTGAAGCCGTTCGTCGAGGAAACCGATTCGCTCGACACCGTGCTCGATGCACTTGAAGCCGAAAACTGGCTCTCGGATTCGCGCTTTGCGGAAAGTCTGATTCATAGGCGCTCATCGCGGCTGGGCGCGAGCCGGATCGTCGGCGAACTGAAGCAGCACGCGGTCGACCAAACGCTGGTGGAAGAAGCCAGCGCGCAACTGCGCGAAACCGAACTCGCGCGAGCCCAAGCTGTGTGGCGGAAGAAATTCGGCCAACTTCCCGAAACGGCTGCTGATCGGGCTAAACAGGCGCGTTTTCTGGCCTCGCGCGGTTTCTCCGGCGCGACAATCGGCAAAATCCTCAAAGGGTTCGACGAGGAGTGAAGCGGCGAGTAGCCCCCGGCTTTGAGATAGCGTCTGCCGCGCTCCCCGGCCCGCTGGGCGGCACTGCGCATTCCGACCTGTCTCAAATACCCAGTATGCTAAAATTCGGGGGTTTTCCAATCCGGCCTTTCCTTCCCGCATGCCGCTCTCCCCGCCAGTGTCCCGTCAGTTGCGCCACCGTCGCGCGATCAGAGCGGAAGCCTATGAGCGAGCCGATGGCCTGTGGGATGTGGAAGCGTGCTTGACCGACGAAAAACCGCGCGATGTGGTGCTTGCGTCGGGCGTCCGGCCCAATGGTCAGCCGATCCATGAACTCTGGCTTCGCATCACTATCGATCGCAAGCTCAACGTCGTCGACGCCGAAGCGTCGTCCGACTGGGTGCCCTATCCAGGGTTGTGCCAAGCCAGCAATCCCGCCTATCGTGCCCTCATTGGGCTCAATCTGTTCAACAACTTCCGTCGCGATGCTGCCCGTTTGCTGGCCGGCACGGCTGGTTGCACGCATCTCACCGAGTTGTGCGCGCTTTTGCCGACCGCCGCAATCCAGGCGTTCGCCGGCGATGTGTGGAACACCGGTGACAGCGCGCCGGGCGCAACGGCGAGTTCAGGGAACGGTGCGTCGGGCAGCACAGGCGAGCATTCCAACGACAAACCGCCATTCCAGCTGGGACGCTGCCACGCGCTGCGTTTCGACGGCGAGGCGGTGCAACAGTTTTATCCGCGCTGGTATGGCCGCGCTCCGTATACAGCGGATCGCGCGGCATCGTCAGGCGACGGGGCAGCCCGCCAGACAGGTGAGGGCGGCAACGCGTCCGGCATGAACGACGGCAGCGGAAACGAAGTTCAATCCAACTCTCAGACTGAAGGGAATCACGCATGAAGATTCACGAGTACCAGGGTAAGGAAATCCTGCGGAAATTCGGCGTCGCGGTACCGCGCGGCAAGCCGGTCTTCTCGGTGGATGATGCGGTCAAGGCCGCGGAAGAGCTCGGCGGCCCGGTATGGGTCGTGAAGGCTCAGATCCACGCGGGTGGCCGTGGCAAGGGCGGCGGCGTGAAGGTCGCCAAGTCGCTGGAACAGGTTCGTGAATTCTCGAACCAGATCCTCGGCATGCAGCTCGTCACGCACCAGACCGGTCCGGAAGGCCAGAAGGTGAATCGTCTGCTGATCGAAGAAGGCGCTGACATCAAGAAGGAACTGTATGTCGGCCTCGTGATCGATCGCGTTTCGCAGAAGATCGTCGTGATGGCATCGAGCGAAGGCGGCATGGACGTCGAAGAAGTCGCGGAAAAGACGCCTGAGCTGATCCACAAGATCGCCGTCGACCCGTCGACCGGTCTGAAAGACGCTGAAGCCGATGAGCTCGCAACGAAGATCGGCGTGCCTGCCGCTTCGCTGCCGCAAGCGCGCGCGATCCTGCAAGGCCTGTACAAGGCATTCTGGGAAACCGATGCATCGCTGGCCGAAATCAACCCGCTGATCCTGACCGGCGACGGCAAGGTCATCGCGTTGGACGCGAAATTCAACTTCGATTCGAACGCACTGTTCCGTCATCCGGAAATCGTCGCGTATCGCGATCTGGACGAAGAAGATCCGGCTGAAGTCGAAGCGTCGAAGTTCGACCTCGCCTACATCTCGCTCGACGGCAACATCGGCTGCCTCGTGAACGGCGCTGGCCTCGCAATGGCAACGATGGACACCATCAAGCTGTTCGGCGGCGAACCGGCGAACTTCCTGGACGTGGGCGGTGGCGCCACGACCGAGAAGGTCACGGAAGCGTTCAAGATCATGCTGAAGAACCCGAACCTGACCGCGATTCTGGTCAACATTTTCGGCGGCATCATGCGCTGCGACGTGATCGCGGAAGGCGTGATCGCGGCGTCGAAGGCCGTGTCGCTGAAGGTGCCGCTCGTCGTCCGCATGAAGGGCACGAACGAAGACCTCGGCAAGAAGATGCTCGCTGAATCCGGTCTGCCGATCATCGCGGCTGACAGCATGGAAGAAGCGGCTCAGAAGGTCGTCGCGGCCGCTGCGGGCAAGGCGTAAGCCAAACCCCAAGCGCGGTTACCAGGATTACGAATGGCGGCGCGCGTGTGATGCATGAGCGGCGCGGGCGAAGAACATCCCGCCGCGCCACGCACCACCGCGACGCCAAACGAACAGAGGTCAATACATGTCGATTCTGATTAACAAAGACACCAAGGTCATCACGCAGGGCATTACCGGCAAGACCGGTCAGTTCCACACGCGTGCTTGCCGTGAATATGCAAACGGCCGCGAAGCGTACGTTGCAGGCGTGAACCCGAAGAAGGCCGGCGAAGATTTCGAAGGCATTCCTATCTACGCTAGCGTCGCTGAAGCCAAGGCCGAAACGGGCGCGACCGTGTCGGTGATTTACGTTCCGCCGGCAGGCGCTGCTGCTGCCATCTGGGAAGCTGTTGAAGCCGACCTGGATCTCGCAATCTGTATCACGGAAGGCATTCCTGTGCGTGACATGATCGAGCTCAAGGCACGCATGCGCGCAAAGAACAGCAAGACGTTGCTGCTCGGACCGAACTGCCCGGGCACGATCACGCCGGACGAACTGAAGATCGGCATCATGCCGGGTCACATTCACCGCAAGGGCCGCATCGGCGTCGTGTCGCGTTCGGGCACGCTGACGTACGAAGCAGTCGGCCAGTTGACGGCGATCGGCCTCGGCCAGTCGTCGGCAGTGGGTATTGGCGGCGACCCGATCAACGGTCTGAAGCACATCGACGTGATGAAGATGTTCAACGACGATCCGGAAACGGACGCCGTCATCATGATCGGCGAGATCGGTGGTCCGGACGAAGCGAATGCCGCTGAGTGGATCAAGGACAACATGAAGAAGCCGGTGGTTGGCTTTATCGCCGGTGTTACGGCGCCTCCGGGCAAGCGCATGGGCCACGCCGGCGCGCTGATCTCGGGCGGTGCGGACACGGCTGAAGCCAAGCTGGAAATCATGGACGCATGCGGCATCAAGGTTACGAAGAACCCGTCGGAAATGGCGCGTCTTCTGAAGGCGATGCTGTAAATCGAAATTCGCGCGCAGTCACGGCGCGTTTTTGATACGCTTACGAAACCCTTTCGTGAGCGAGCAGTCTTAAAAAGCGGGGGAGTGTAGACTCCTCCGCTTTTTTATTGCTCGCGCGTCCGATTCCTTCTTATTCTTTTGCTCATGCTCGAGTTCTTCGCCACGCTCCATTGGGGCGCCGTCATTCAGATCATCGTCATCGACATCCTGCTGGGTGGCGACAATGCCGTCGTGATCGCGCTTGCCTGCCGCAACCTGCCGGCTGAGCAGCGTACGAAAGGCGTGCTGTGGGGCACGGCCGGCGCCATCGTGTTGCGCGTCGCGCTGATTGCGTTCGCTGTGGCGCTGCTCGACGTGCCGCTGCTGAAATTCGCCGGTGGCCTGCTGCTGCTGTGGATCGGTGTGCGTCTGATGGCGCCCGCGCATGACGTCCACGAGAACATCAAACCGGCCGACAAGCTGATGTCGGCGATCAAGACCATCATCATCGCGGATGCGGTGATGAGCCTCGACAATGTGATCGCGATTGCTGGCGCTGCCGAGGCAGCTGATCCGGCGCACCGCCTCGCGCTGGTGATTTTCGGCCTGGTGGTGAGCATTCCGCTGATCGTGTGGGGCAGCCAGTTGGTGCTGAAACTGCTCGACCGCTTTCCGATTGTCATTACGCTCGGTGCCGCGCTGCTTGGCTGGATCGCCGGCGGCCTGATCATCAATGACCCGGCAGGCGATCGTTGGCCGATCCTGGATTCGCCCGTGGCCGAGTACGGCACGAGCATTGCCGGCGCGCTGTTCGTCGTGATCCTCGGTTATCTGCTCAAGCGCCGCAACGCCCACCGCGCGGCGGCTTAAGCTGAACTCAGCCTGAACAGTGGCGGGACGTGCCACGGCAACGGTGCGTTGGCCCGAACATAGAACCGCACCCGCCGCACCAACGCAACGTTAGCCATTCGGCTGACTGTGTGGAACGATTGCCGCTGGCTACGATTGAAACGCCTGTCCCCGATTCGAGGGGCAGGCGTTTTTCGTTTCAGGAGCCTGCCGATGATCGTTACTTTGCCGTACTCTCCTTTCTCACAGTCCACGCCTTCCCCACGGAACCCGTTCGAACGAGCGCGCTGGACCGCACCTCTTGCACGTGCCTGCCGCCGCTTCGGTTTCGGCTTTACGCTGATCGAGTTGATGATCGTGCTGGCCATTGTCGGTGTCATCGCGGCCTACGCGATTCCGGCGTATCAGGACTATCTGGCCCGCAGTCGCGTGGGGGAGGGGCTCTCGCTGGCCGCATCCGCGCGGCTCGCGGTGTCCGAAAACGCTGCTAGCGGCAATGCGCTTGGCGGCGGTTATGCGTCGCCGCCTGCCACCCGCAACGTCGAATCCGTTCACGTCGACGACGATACCGGCCAGATTACCGTTGCTTTCACGACGCGCGTCGCACCTGCCGGTTCGAACACCCTGACGCTCGTGCCCTCGGTGCCGGACAATGCCGATGCGCCAACTGCGCGGGTCGCCTTGAGCAAGGGTGCCGTGCAGGCGGGCGCGGTGACCTGGGAATGTTTCGTCGGCGGCAAAACGGCCTCCTCGCTGCCTGCGCCAGGCGCCGGGCCCGCACCTGCCGATGCGCCGTCCTTGCCGTCCAATCTTGCACCACCGGAGTGCCGCGCCTGAATGGTGGTATGAGCGGCCGGATGAGTAGCCGCTTGAACGTAAAAGGCTGATTTTCGGGATATTTCAGCCCAGCCGGCGCACAGCAGGAGAATTTTTTTGTATAGTGCGCCGGTTGCTGACGCCCTCCGGTTATTCGATGCCCACCCCATTTGCGCGCTACCTGTCTCTCATTCTGTTGGCTCTCGCGTTGGTGCTGCCTTATGCAGTCGTCGGCCACACGTATCCGATACCGACCTTCTACGCTGAATTCACGGCGCTCGCGCTGTATTTGCTGACGGGTGCGGGTGTCGTGCTGCTGGTTGGGACGGCCAGGCCGCGCGTGACGTTTGCGTCGCCGGTTGTCGCGCTGGTGCCCTTGTTGTTCGGGCTCGTGCTGGTCGCGCAATCGGTGCTGCTGCCGGTCTCGCAGCCGTCGATGAATTGGCTCGGCGGCGGTTACCTGCTTGCCGCATTCATGGCGACGCACGCCGGCTACGGTTTTGCCCGCGCCAAGCTGAATGAAACAGCGCTGCGCTGGGCGGCCGGGGCGTTGATCGTCGGTGGCCTGTTTGCGGTGTTCTGCCAGGTGATCCAGCTGTTTCACCTCGAGGCGCGAGTGTCGCCGCTGGTCGTCGCCTATAACGTGACCGTCGGGCGCCGGCCTTTCGGCAATATGGCGCAGGCGAACCACCTTGCCACTTATATCGCGTTCGCGATGGCGGGCGCGCTCTTCCTCGTGCAGACGCGCCGCATTGCCGTCAGCATCTGGCTGCTCGCGTCGACGATCTTCGCGATTGGACTCGCGCTGACCGTGTCGCGCGGCCCCTGGCTGCAGATGGGCGTGATCGTGGTGGCGGGTTTCTGGATGGCCTTCGCGCAGACGCGCAGTCAGCCGCTTCTCCGCCGCAGCAATCGCGAATGGCTGATTCCGATCGCATTGGCGGTGCTGTTCTTCGTGGTCAACGTGTTGATCCGCTGGGCCAATGTGCACTACCACCTGGAACTCGGGGAGTCCGCGGCTGACCGTTTCAGGGACGCCAGCAAGATCGCACCGCGCCTCGCGCTGTGGAAGTACGGCTGGACGATGTTCAAGGCGCATCCGCTGCTGGGTGTCGGCTGGGGCGAGTTTCCGAGCTACCAGTTCGAGTATGTAAAGTCGCTGGGCGGCGTCGAGATCGCCAACAACTCGCACGACATCTTCATCGACCTGCTCGCGAAGACGGGCTTGATTGGCCTCGCGATCGTGCTGTTCGGCCTGATCACGTGGCTGGTGCGCGTGGTGCGCGCGCCGCAAAGCGCCGCACGCGTGTTCGGCATCGCGCTGATCGGCGTGCTGGTTATGCATGCGCTGGTCGAGTATCCGCAGCAGTACATGTTCTTCCTGCTGCCGGCGATGTTCGTGTTCGGCTTGCTCGAGACACGGCCGCTGCGCCTCGTGCCTGGGCGCCTGTCGTTCGGTGCGTTTGCTGTGGTCGTGTTCGGAGGTCTTGCCGCACTGTATCCGGTGTATCGCGACTACACGCGCGCCGAGGTGCTGTATTACGGCTCGCGTCCCGCCGAGCAGTATCAAGCGGCCCCGTCGTTCCTGTTCGGTGCGTGGGGCGAGTACGGCCTCGCGACGCTGCTGCCGATGAACTCGATGAACCTGCAACACAAGCTCGCGATGCACAAGCAGGCGATTGCGCTGCTACCCGGTGAAACCGTGCTGCGCCGGTATGCGGTGCTGCAAGCACTGAGCGGCGACACGGCAGGGGCGTTCGACACCGTCGAGCGCCTGAAGATTTTTGCTCAGGAGTTGAGCGACTGGCCGTCGCAGTTGGCCTATCTGTATGAGCTGTGCGACGAGCAGAAGACGCTGACCGGTTTCAAGGCGGAGCTGGTCAAGCGCTACGGGCTGCCGTCAGGCGACGTCAATAAGGACGACGACAGCGACGAGGATTGAGTCGCGCTGTCGTTTTGTAGCCTCAGCTGTAGAGGTGGAGCGGGGCGATGACGCGGGCCGCCATCAACCCGCCACCCAATCCCCCGACTTCCCGCCGTGCTTCTCCAGCACTTTCACATCGGTGATCGTCATCCCACGATCCACCGCCTTGCACATGTCGTACACCGTCAGCAGCCCGACTTGCACGGCGGTTAGTGCTTCCATCTCCACGCCCGTGCGTCCCAGCGTTTCAACTTGCACCGTGCAATGCACACCGGGCAACGTGTCATCGAGTTCGAAGTCCACTTTCACGCGCGTCAGCGCGAGCGGATGACAGAGCGGGATCAGATCGGCGGTGCGTTTTGAGCCTTGAATCGCGGCGATGCGTGCGATGCCGATCACGTCGCCCTTCTTGGCGTTGCCGTCGCGGATCAGCGCGAACGTCTCCGGCAGCATGCGAATCGAGCCGCGCGCGACGGCGATGCGCTTGGTCTCCTGCTTGCTGCCGACGTCCACCATATGCGCCTGGCCGGCGGCGTCGAAATGAGTGAGTTCAGGCATGGTTGGGCTCCTTCAGAGGGCGCCTATCATAGCAGCGTGATTGGGCGGGTCGAGATGATTACAATTGCCCTATGCCCGCTATCTTAGTCCGAGCGGCGGGCGTCGCTTTTCGACTTCGTCATACCGACCTCGCGATGCGTTCGAAACGGATTCTCGCTGTGTTGTTGTCTGTCGCGCTCGCGGCGCCGCCGGGCGCGTTCGCGCAATCGCGGGCCGCTCCAAGTACGAGCCTCGCGCTCAACATGCAGTCTGCCGAACCACCGTTGGAAAGCGGGCCGGTCGACACTTTCGCCGACCCCATCTTGCCGCCCGACATTGCCAAAGGCGTATTCGGCGTCTATGGCGGCGCGCAGAGCCGCTTGTCCGGCACCAGTGGAGGAACGGCGGGTTGGCGCGCCCCGATCGTCACGCAGCAACTGCCCGATCTCGGCAACGGCGGCTCTGGCTCGCTAACACCGCAAGCGGAACGCAAGCTCGGCGAGCGCGTGATGCGCGAGTTGCGCCGCGATCCTGACTATCTCGACGACTGGCTGGTGCGCGACTACCTGAACTCGGTCGCGGCGAAACTCGCCGCGGCGGCGAGCGCGCTATACATCGGCGGCTATCGTCCGGACTTCGACCTGTTTGCGATCCGCGACACGCAGATCAACGCCTTCTCGCTGCCGGGCGGTTTTATCGGCGTGAACACCGGATTGATCGTGACGACGCAAACCGAGTCCGAACTCGCCTCCGTGCTCGGCCACGAGATGGGACACGTGTTGCAGCGGCACATTTCGCGGATGATCACCACCGGCGAGCGTAGCGGCTATGCTGCGCTCGCCGGCCTGTTGTTCGGCATTCTGGCGGGCGTGCTCGCGCACAGCGGCGACCTCGGCAGCGCGATTGCGATTGGCGGCCAGGCCTATGCGGTCGACAACCAGTTGCGTTTCTCGCGTTCCGCCGAGCATGAAGCGGATCGCGTCGGCTTTCTGCTGCTGGCCGGCGCCGGCTACGACCCCTACGCAATGACGACGTTTTTCGGCCGCCTCGATCGCGCGGCGATGAACGACACCGGCATACCGGCCTACGCACGCACGCATCCGCTGACTGGCGAACGGATTGCCGACATGGAGGACCGTGCGCGCCGCGCGCCGTACCGGCAACCGCATCAGGCGCCCGAGTACGGATTTGTGCGGGCGAGGGCGCGCTTGCTGCAGGACCGCTCGCGCAGCGAGTACGCGGATGAAATTTCGCGACTGCGCTCGGAAATCGAGGACCGTACGGCCGTGAACATCGCCGCGAATTGGTACGGAATAGCGTACGGGCAGATGCTGCTCGAGCGTTACGACGATGCCGCGGCGTCGCTGGTTTCAACCCGTGCTGCGTTTGCTGACAGCGAGCGCGGTGAAGGGGCGCCGATGCGCAGTTCGCCGAGCCTCGACGTGCTGGCGGCCGACATCGCGCGACGCGCTGGACGTGCTGACGAGGCGGCTCGTCTGGCCGACTTTGCGCAGAAACGCTGGCCGCAGTCGAACGCCGCGATCGACATGCATATCCAGACCTTGCTGACCTTGAAGCGATTTGCCGATGCGCAGGCTTTGGCGTTGAAAGAGACGCGTGCGCAACCCGATCAGCCTGCCTGGTGGTTGTATCTCGCGCAGGCGAGTGCAGGCAGTGGCGATGCGTTGACGCAGCATCGGGCGCTGGCCGAAAAATTCGCACTAGAGGGGGCGTGGCCGTCGGCCATCCGGCAACTGAAGGAAGCTCGCGATCTGAAGTCGATCGGCTACTACGATCTCGCTACCGTCGATGCCCGGTTACATGAGATGGAGAGCCGCTATAAAGAGGAACGGCTTGACGAGAAGAGTTAGCGCTCTCAGGTCTTTGCTATCTGACCGGAACCTCACGGATGAAAAGAGCCCAGGCCGCAATTAGACAAGAGACCTAAGCGCACGCAGCCGGACTATCGACAAACCCAAACCGCGCGGCAACTTCATTTCGCTGCACGCCCTGCAAGGGCAAGACAACGCCATTGTTCCAGCGAAACTCCCCGCTCATCGAGTCATCGCCCAACGTTGCGTGATCGGAAAAAACCTCAAGGTCATGATCATGCAAAACGGCGACTCTCGGTGTTGCCGAGCCATCGACAAACAGAATCCCACCTTCATCATCGACAAACACAGCCGAAGGCTCGAAAGACCCGCCGGCCTGGTCAGTCAAAGACAGCACCCCAGCGGCATTGGCTGACAACCTCACGACCCACGGCGTATAGCCCAACTCGATATACACCCGCTGCGGGCCGTTCTGGAAAAACCACTGCCCGCGTTCATCGGCGTCGTAATTCCGATTGATAAACCCAAGCAACGCCTCGTGCCGAATCGGCGTACCGGGCGTGCCGCTAGCCTGAGCGGCTTCATCCCGCATGCGCCAGTTGCCACGGCGGTCCAGCATCAACCATCCGGTGCAACTCGGCACATTCGGCCATTTGGCCAATGCCTGCTTGACGATGTCATCCATGATCGACGTACCGCTCCAGATAACCGAGCACGCGCCGCGACAACCAGTCGATGCGGCCGGGAAACGGCCCAGTCATAAAGCCGGCGTGGCCACCGTGCCTGGGCTGATCGAGTTCGACCAATGCCGAAACTTCGTGCTGCGCCGGTAACACCTCGGCCGGCAAGAACGGGTCGTTGCGGGCGTTCAGCACCAGTGTCGGCACGGCAATCCCAGGCAGCAAAGGTCGCGTGGTCGCGCTGCTCCAGTAATCGTCTGTATCGCGAAAGCCATGCAGGGGCGCTGTCACCACGTTGTCGAAATCGTACATCGTGCGGCTCGCCAGCATCGCGTCGCGGTCGAACAGCCCCGGAAATTGCCCAAGCTTCTGCTCGGCCTTCTGTTTCAGCGTCTTCAGGAAACTGCGCGTGTAGACCATGCCGAAGCCCTGCGACAACGCGCGGCCGCCGGCATGCACGTCGATCGGCGTCGAAATCGCCGCGGCGGCCGAGATCACCGGCGACGCATCTTCGCGCCGCTCGCCGAGCCAGCGCAGCAGCACATTGCCGCCGAGCGACACGCCCGCTGCCACGATCGGCCCGCGATGCGTGGCGCGCAAGCGCCGCAGGATCCAGTCCACCTCGTTGCTGTCGGCGAGATGATAGAAACGCGGCAAGCGATTCAGCGGCCCGCTGCAGCTGCGAAAGTGCGGCACCACGCCGTGCCAGCCGTACTCGCGCGCGGCCGCCATCAAGGTGGCGGCGTAGTGCGACGTCGAACCGCCTTCGAGGCCGTGAAACAGCACGAACAGCGGAGCGTCGTCCGCGGGAATTCCGGAGGGCGTGGCAGATGCGGGCGCAGAGGCAGGCTTGCCGTCATGCACTACCCAATCGAGATCGATGAAATCGCCATCAGGCGTATCCCAGCGCTCGCGCCGGAACGCGATTGCCGGGCGGCGCGCAAACAGCGCCGGGACAATGGTTTGAACATGCCGGTTAGGCAGCCAGAGCGGCGCGCGGTAGAGCAGCTCGACGGTGGCCTCAACAGCGGCCGCGGCGCGTGTTGCGCCGGTAGAAGCGGATTTGTCGTGCGTCGTGCTCATGCCAGCGTTGAAGCAAAAAGGTAAAACCGGTGAAGCAGGGGAAACACCGGTCAGGCGTCAGTGCAGCGACCCCTGACCATGCCGCATTTTCGTGGCGAACTGGCTGGCGGCCTCATTCGGCATCGGACTCGCGTGAATATGCGCAATCCGCCATTCGCCGCGCTCGTGGACCATGACGTACGTGGTGAACACCATCGCGGGCGTCGCCTTCGGATCAGCCGGGCGGTGTGCTTCGGCAATGGCGTAGACGACTGTACCGAGGCTGTCGTAGACGCGAATATCGAGCGGTTCGATCGAAACGCGCGCGGTTTCGAGCTGGATTTGCAAGCCGGCGCGAATGCTGTCGAGGCCGTGCAGGTGGGAGCCGTCGGCGCAGATGCAGCTAACGAACTCCTCATCGATCCACAGGCCCATCAAGCTGTCGATATTCACCTCGGCGACGGCCTGGTAGTAGGCGTTCAGCGTATCGGCGGCGGCTTCGAAGATATGGGCAAAACGTGGCATGGCTCGTCAGTCTCTTGTGCGCGGCGCGCGGCGCGCGGTTGCGGGGCAGCGGTCAGCGGTCAGCGGGACAGTCCGGAGCACCGGACAATCGCACCTAAGCGCGAGAATGCCCGCGCCGCAAGGCGCGAACATGACGCGACGCGCTCAGGAGCGTGCGGTGTTGCGTGCAAGTATCAGTCGAATCAATCGGGTTTAACGTTGCGCAAGCAACATGCCGCGCAAATCGCCAAACACCTGCTCGGCGCTCAACTGCTTCAGGCAGTTCAGATGCCCGAGCGGACACTCGCGCTGGAAACAGGGGCTGCATTCGAGATGAAGCCATTGTACCTTCGCAAGCTCGGACAAGGGCGGCGTGTGGCGCGGATCGGTCGAACCGTACACGGCCACCAGCGGCCGGCGCAGCGCGGCGGCCACGTGCATCAGACCGGAATCGTTGGTGACGACCGCATTGGCCCGCGAGATCAGCGCGCAAGCCTCGCCCAGCGCGGTCTGGCCGCACAGGTTACGCACGTTCGGCGCCTTCTCGGCGATGGCCTGGGCAAGCGGCGCGTCTTTCGGCGAGCCGAGGGCGACGATCTGTGTGTACGGGAACGATTGGCCGACCATCTGCGCGAGCGATGCGAAATGCTCAGGTGGCCAGCGCTTGGCCGGGCCGTACTCGGCGCCCGGGCAGAACACCAGCAACGGCACGCGCGTGTCCAGATTGAAGCGCGCGGATACGCGCGAGGCTTCGTTCAGGTCCGCGTCGAGCCGCGGCATCGGCAGGTCGTCGGGGACCTTGGCGCCTGGTGCGTAGGCGAGCGCGGCGTATTGGCCGACCATCGGCGGGCGCTCGTCTTTGCGCGGATTCGCGTGACGCACGTTCAGCAAGCCGTAGCGGCTTTCGCCGGTGTAGCCGATGCGCAGCGGAATGCCCGCCATCCACGGAATCAGCGCCGACTTGAGCGAATTCGGCAGGACATAGGCCGCGTCGTAACCGACATCGCGCAAGTCGCTCGCCAGTTGCCAGCGGCGCAGCATCTGCAGCTTGCCGTGCGCGAGGTCGGTTGCGTAGACGTCGCGAATCTCAGGCATGCGTTCGAGCACGGGCGCGACCCACGAGGGCGCGACCGCATCGATCACGATGCGCGGATGCAATTTCACGAGGCGCGCAAACAACGGCTGCGCCATCAATGCGTCACCGATCCAGTTCGGTGCGATAACCAACGCGCGACGCATCAGAGTGAGTGTCCGGTATCGAAACGAAGCGCCGCGCGCGCCATGCGCGTGGCGTTCGATTGTGAAAAAGGGGAAAAGTCGCGAGCCTTGCGGCGCGGATCCGGCATGGCCGGTCCCGCCGCGGCTGCGGCGTTGCTGCGAAGCGCTTGCGTTGCCGCTACCTGCTGCAAAAGCACTGCCAGCCCGTCACATGACGAACCAGGCGGCAGGCGCTCTGGCAACGAGCGCCGCAAGCGCTCAGTGCTCAGTGCTCAAGATTAGTGACCCTTGACCACTTCGCCGTCGCGCAGCTTGTAGCGCGTGCTGCAGTACGGGCATTTCGCTTCGCCGTGCGTGACGTCGATAAAGACGCGCGGATGCGCGCTCCAGCGCGGCATTGCCGGATTCGGACAGTACGCCGGCAGATCCTTTGCCGACAGTTCGACCAGCGGCATTTCCTTGATTTCGCTCATGGGGACTTTCTCGTTGTATGCAGGGTGCGTGCGTTGCGCCGCCCAAAGCCCGAGGGCCCAGGGCCTGCGCAGCGCGCGTTAGATCTTGGTGAGCCAGTGCGCGTACTTGTCGCTCTTGCCGTTCACGATATCGAAGAAGCCCGATTGCAGCTTCTCGGTGATCGGGCCGCGTGCGCCCGAGCCGATCGTGCGGTTGTCGAGTTCACGGATCGGCGTGACTTCTGCGGCGGTGCCGGTGAAGAACGCTTCGTCGCAGGTATAGACCTCGTCGCGCGTGATGCGCTTTTCGATCACCTGGATGCCCGCGTCGCGCGCCAGTGTGATGACCGTGTCGCGCGTGATGCCGTCGAGGCACGACGCCAGATCAGGTGTGTACAGCTTGCCGTTGTTCACGAGGAAGAAGTTTTCGCCCGAGCCTTCCGACACGTAGCCGTCCACATCCAGCAGCAGCGCTTCGTCGTAACCGTCGGCAATCGCTTCCTGGTTGGCGAGGATCGAGTTCACGTACCAGCCCGACGCCTTGGCGCGGACCATCGATACGTTCACGTGATGGCGCGTGAACGACGAGGTCTTCACGCGGATGCCTTTGGCGATACCGTCTTCACCGAGGTAAGCACCCCACGGCCAGGCGGCGATCGCCACGTGGATCGTGTTGCCCTTGGCCGATACGCCGAGCTTTTCCGAGCCGACCCAGATGATCGGGCGCAGGTAGCAGGATTCCAGCTTGTTTTCGCGGACCACTTCGCACTGGGCAGCAGCCAGCGTTTCGTGGTCGAACGGCACGTCCATCTGGAAGATCTTGGCCGAGTTCAAGAGGCGCTTGGTGTGCTCCTGGAGGCGGAAAATCGCCGTGCCGCCGTCCGCCGTCTTGTAGGCACGTACGCCTTCGAAAACGCCCATGCCGTAATGCAGCGTGTGGGTGAGCACGTGGATCTTGGCGTCGCGCCAGTCGATGAGCTTGCCATCCATCCAGATCTTGCCGTCGCGGTCGGCCATTGACATACGATTCTCCAGCGGGTGCGGTGAAAGAACGTTATTTTAGCGTCTTTTTGCACAAGGAACGGGCATTTGGCCGCATGTCGGACGCTATAATTCGGCGCACGCATAATTCAAATCCGGATGCGCCAGCGGGTGCTTGACGACCTGGCGCCGACCTCCCTTCGTTGCGCCGCCGCTTGGCGCCCACGTTTCGCCTCATGCTCGCTCGCCTGTCAGATACCGATCGCCGTGCCTTTCGTGAGGGCGCGCGCGACTATTCGCCCACGTTGATGGCGATTTTCTCCTGGGGGCTCGTCACTGGCATCGCGATGAGCAAGTCTGTGCTCACGCTGCCTCAGGCGCTCACCATGTCGCTGCTGTGCTACGCCGGTTCGTCGCAACTGGCCGTGCTGCCGCTGCTCGCCGCGAAGCTGCCGATCTGGACCGTGCTGCTCACGGCCGCGATGGTCAATACGCGTTTCGTGATCTTCAGCGCCGGCCTCGCGCCGCATTTTTCCTATCTGCCGATGTGGCGGCGCATTGTGCTGGGCTACTTCAACGGCGACGTGATCTATCTGCTGTTTCAGAAGAAAAGCTTTCAGACTGGCTACGTGCCGGGCAAGGAGGCGTACTTCTGGGGCATGGCGGTGTGCAGCTGGCTGTCGTGGCAGGTGTCGTCGATCGCCGGCATCCTGCTGGCGAGCCTGATTCCGGACAACTGGGGCCTCGCGCTGGCGGGCACGCTGGCGCTGCTGCCCATCATGGTGTCGGCGATTGCCACGCGCTCCACGCTGGTAGCGGTCAGCATCGCCGGCTTGGTGTCGTTGCTTGCTTTCGACCTGCCGTACCGGCTCGCGCTGCCGCTCGCGGTGATCGCGGCGATTGTCGCGGGCAGCGCCGCCGACCTGATGGTCGAGCGCGCCGATTTGCGCCGCATCCGTAACAGCGCCGGAGATTCACGATGACATCCACGCAAATCTGGCTATCCATTATTGGCATGACCTTCGTCACCGCAGTGACACGTGCCATGTTTCTAATCGGCGGCGAGCGCACGGTTTTGCCCGCGCGCGTGCAGCGGATGTTGCGCTACGCGCCGGCCGCGGCACTGGCCGCCGTCGTGCTGCCCGATGTGCTGGCGACGCCGGACGGGCTCTCGTTCGCGCCGTCGAACCACGAGTTTTATGCGACGCTGTGCGGTCTTGGGTGGTTTTTGTGGCGGCGCACCATGCTTGGCACGATTGTAGTGGGAATGCTTGTGTTCACGCTTCTGCGGCTCTTCATGTGATTGATCCGGTTGAAAATGCTGCGCTGCGGCATGCGCGGCGCATTCTTCAAATACGGGACATTCGCCTGGTTGCGGGTCAGAAGGCAGTGTGGATCGGTTAAAATGGCGGTTTCCGGGATAAGCGCGCCGCTGCATGGCGCGACAGCCGCGGCCATGCCGCCGGCGCCCGATTCAGTGGAGCCGCTGCCGTGCCGAAGCGCTGGAATTTGCCGCGCTTGGATGCCAGCGCGTCGTCCGCCACCGCCTTCCCATCAACTCGCATGCACAAAAGCCCATGAACAAGGTATTGCGTCTCTCCGATCTGATCGCCGAAGGCAAGCTATCCGGCAAACGCGTGTTCATCCGTGCCGATCTGAACGTGCCGCAGGACGATCAAGGCAACATCACCGAAGACACCCGCGTCCGCGCCTCCGTGCCGGCGATCAAGGCCGCGCTGGATGCAGGCGCCGCCGTGATGGTCACGTCGCACCTGGGCCGCCCGACCGAAGGTGAATTCAAGCCGGAAGACTCGCTTGCGCCGGTTGCGAAGCGTCTCGCTGAGCTGCTCGGCCGTGACGTGCCGCTGGTTGCGAACTGGGTCGAAAACGGCGTGAACGTGGCGCCGGGCCAAGTCGTGCTGCTGGAAAACTGCCGCGTCAACAAGGGCGAAAAGAAGGATTCCGACGAGCTCGCGCAGAAAATGGCGAAGCTCTGCGATATCTACGTGAACGATGCATTCGGCACCGCGCACCGCGCCGAAGCCACCACGCACGGCATCGCGAAGTACGCGCCGATCGCCTGCGCCGGCCCGCTGCTCGCCGCTGAACTCGAAGCGCTCGGCAAGGCGCTGGGCGCGCCGAGGCGCCCGCTGGTGGCGATCGTCGCCGGTTCGAAGGTGTCTACCAAGCTGACTATTCTGAAGTCGCTGGCTGACAAGGTCGATCAGCTGATCGTGGGCGGCGGTATCGCCAATACGTTTATGCTGGCGGCCGGCCTGAAGATCGGCAAGTCGCTCGCCGAAGCCGATCTGGTCAACGAAGCCAAAGCCATCATCGACGCAGCGAAAGCCCGCGGCGCCTCGGTGCCGATCCCGACCGACGTGGTCACGGCGAAAGAATTCTCGCCGACTGCCAAGGCCGAAGTGAAGGCCGTCGCCGATGTTCAAGACGACGACCTGATCCTCGACATCGGACCGGAAACCGCCAAGGTGCTCGCAGCACAACTGGAAAAAGCCGGCACGATCGTGTGGAACGGCCCGGTCGGCGTGTTCGAATTCGATCAGTTCGGCAATGGTACGAAGACGTTGGCTGACGCGATCGCCAAATCGTCGGCGTTCTCGATTGCAGGTGGCGGCGACACGCTCGCGGCAATTGCCAAGTACGGCATCCACGACAAGGTCAGCTACATCTCGACGGGCGGCGGCGCCTTCCTCGAGTTCCTCGAGGGCAAGAAACTGCCCGCTGTTGAAGTTCTGGAATCGCGGGCTTAACGTGGTGACGCGCTCCCCCTCAGCGAAGTCTGCAAAAGCACGCGGCAACAAGTCGCCGCGCAACACCGCAGCAGCAACGGCAGGGGAGCGCGAAGCGCGCTCCGCCGCCACGACGGCCGCGGCCGAATCTGTTGAATCGGTTATTGCTCAGCAGGAAGAATCCGGGTCGCCCCTGGCGCTCGCGGAGTTGACCACTGTCAGCGAGGCAGCGGAATTGTCCACTGGACAAGCCGCTCTTTCGCCGGCAGAACTCCCGGACGAAGAGGTCGCACTCGCACCCCCACCGGCATCCCCCGTGCCGGTGTCGAACACCGCTTCACCCCATAAAGCGACGCTGGTTTCAACCGGCGCGCAGCCCCCCGTAGCACCCTTCGGTGCGCAGCCTCCGCATCCGACTCGCAGCGCTCATTCCAGCGATCCCATCCAGACGAGGAGACTCATGCATCGCGCTACCAAGATTGTCGCTACCATCGGACCGGCTTCCAGTACGCCGGAAATTCTGCTGCAAATGATTCGAGCAGGGTTGGACGTGGTGCGGCTCAATTTCTCGCACGGCACTGCCGACGACCACCGCCAGCGCGCCGAATTCGTGCGCGAGGCGGCCCGCCAGGCTGGCCGTGAAGTCGCCATCATGGCCGACCTGCAAGGCCCGAAGATCCGGGTCGGTAAATTCGAAAACGGCAAGATCATGCTGGTCGCCGGCGAGTCGTTCGTGCTCGACGCTGAGTGCGAACTCGGCAACGAACAACGCGCCGGTCTCGACTACAAAGACCTGCCGCGTGACCTGAAACCGGGCGACGTGCTGTTGCTCAACGACGGCCTGATCGTGCTGGACGTCACACGGGTGATCGGCAGCGAGATCCATACCACCGTGAAGATCGGTGGCGAGCTGTCGAACAACAAGGGTATCAACCGCCAGGGCGGCGGCCTGTCGGCGCCGGCCTTGACCGCGAAAGACATGGAAGACATCCGCACGGCGATGTCGCTCGGCGTGGATTTCGTCGCGGTATCGTTCCCCAAGAACGCCACCGACATGGAAATGGCCCGCCAGCTCGCGAATATCGCGGGTGCGCCCTACGGCATCAAGCCGAAGATGATCGCGAAGATCGAGCGTGCGGAAGCGATTCCGGCGCTGCAAGGCATCCTCGACGCATCGGACGGCATCATGGTCGCGCGTGGCGATCTGGCCGTGGAAGTGGGGAATGCCGCAGTGCCGGCGCTGCAAAAGCGCATGATTCGTATGGCGCGTGAATCGAACAAGTTCGTGATCACCGCGACCCAGATGATGGAATCGATGATCTACGCTCCGGTGCCGACCCGCGCCGAAGTGTCGGACGTCGCCAACGCGGTGCTGGACGGAACGGATGCGGTGATGCTGTCGGCTGAGTCCGCAGCGGGCAAGTACCCGGTGCAGACCATCGAAACGATGGCGGCGATCTGTGTGGAAGCCGAGAAGTCGGAGCAGTCGGAGCTGGACAAGGATTTCCTCGACCGCACCTTCACGCGCATCGACCAGTCCATCGCCATGGGCGCGCTGTTCACGGCGTTCCACCTGGGCGCGAAGGCGATCGTTGCGTTGACCGAATCGGGTTCGACCGCGCTGTGGATGTCGCGTCACTGGACGCACGTGCCGATTTTCGCGCTCACGCCGCGCGTTGGCAGCGAACGGGCGATGGCGATCTACCGCAACGTCACGTCCTTGCATCTGGACACCAGCAGCGACCGCGACACCGCGTTGCAGCAGGCGCTGGAAACCGTTGTCAGCAAGGGCTACGCGTCGCACGGCGACATGGTGGTGCTGACCGTCGGCGAGCCGATGGGCCAGGCAGGCGGCACGAACACGCTGAAAATCGTGCGCGTCGGCGAGCCGTATTGATTTGGCTGGGACTGCTCGATCGACACAGGCTTGACCCAAGCGAAGCAGGCTGCCATGCCCCGCGAGAGGCGGCGCACAGACTCCAATCGCGCGTGGGGGAAACGCGCTTTAGGGAACGTGTGAAAGGGTATGCAGCTTGCTTCGCGATAAAATCGCCAAAAAAGATGCCGACGGCACAGAATTCGTTTCAATCTAAGGAGTTACAGCATGCCTCTCGTATCAATGCGTCAACTGCTGGACCATGCCGCCGAAAACGGTTATGGCATTCCGGCATTCAACGTGAACAACCTGGAGCAGGTGCAGGCGATCATGTTCGCAGCGGACAAGGTCAACGCCCCGGTCATCATGCAGGCGTCGGCCGGCGCGCGTAAGTACGCGGGCGAGCCGTTCCTGCGCCACCTGATCGAAGCGGCGGTGGAGTCGTACCCGCATATTCCGGTCGTGATGCACCAGGACCACGGCCAGTCGCCGGCGGTCTGTATGGCGGCGATCCGCAGCGGTTTCACCAGCGTGATGATGGACGGTTCGCTCGAAGCCGACGGCAAGACGGTCGCATCGTACGAATACAATGTCGAAGTCTCGCGCAAGGTCGTTGAAGCGGCGCATTCGATCGGCATCACGGTGGAAGCGGAACTGGGCGTGCTCGGTTCGCTGGAAACCATGAAGGGTGACAAGGAAGACGGCCACGGCGCGGAAGGCACGATGACCCGCGAGCAACTGCTGACCGACCCGGAGCAGGCTGCCGACTTCGTCAAGCTGACGCAATGCGACGCGCTCGCAATCGCGATCGGTACGTCGCACGGCGCGTACAAATTCAGCAAGAAGCCCACGGGCGACATCCTGTCGATCCAGCGCATCAAGGAAATTCACCAGCGCATTCCGAATACGCACCTGGTGATGCACGGTTCGTCGTCGGTGCCGCAGGAGCTGCTCGCGGAAATCCGCGAATTCGGCGGCGACATGAAGGAAACCTACGGTGTGCCGGTCGAGGAAATTCAGGAAGGCATCAAGCACGGCGTGCGTAAGGTCAACATCGACACCGACCTGCGTTTGGCGATCACCGGCGCGATCCGCCGCTACATGGCGACCAATCCGGGCAAGTTCGATCCGCGCGACTACCTGAAGCCGGCGCGCGAAGCCGCGATGAAGATCTGTCTCGAGCGCTTCACGCAATTTGGCTGCGAAGGCCAGGCTGGCAAGATCAAGCCGGTTTCGCTTGATAAAATCGCGGAGAAGTACAAGTCGGGCGAGCTCGCACAAGTCGTCCGCTAAGCTATAAGCACGCTCAACACCTGGCCGAAAGGCCAGGTTGTCGTTCGATCGCCGTTCCCGCATCATCCGGGGAACGGCGTTTCCCTTTTGTTCCGGTCACACTTTTTGCCCCACTTTTAGCGAACCACGACGATGTCTACCCTTTACGAATCCACGCTCCGCTCGCTGCCGCTGCTCGGCCGCGGTAAAGTCCGCGACAACTATGCGGTGGGCAACGACCAGTTGCTGATCGTCACGACCGACCGTCTGTCGGCGTTCGACGTCATCATGGGCGAGCCGATTCCGAATAAGGGCCGCGTGCTCAACGAAATGGCGAACTTCTGGTTCGAGAAACTCAAGCATGTGGTGCCGAATCACCTGACGGGCGTGGCGCCCGAATCCGTGGTGGCGGCGGACGAAGTGGAACAGGTGAAGGGCCGTGCCGTGGTGGTAAAGCGTCTCGAGCCGATCCTCGTCGAAGCGGTGGTGCGTGGCTATCTGGCCGGCAGTGGCTGGAAAGACTACCAGGCAACCGGGTCGGTGTGCGGCGTTGAACTGCCGCCTGGTCTGCAAAACGCGCAGAAGCTGCCTGAGCCGATTTTCACGCCGGCAGCCAAGGCCGAAATGGGCCACCACGACGAAAACATCACGTACAACGAGATGGAACGCCGCATCGGCACCGAACTGTCGGCCACGATCCGCGATATCTCGATCAAGCTGTACAAGGAAGCCGCTGACTATGCCGCTACGCGCGGCATCATCATCGCGGATACGAAGTTCGAATTCGGCCTGGACAACCACGGCCAGCTGTATCTGATGGACGAGGCGCTGACCGCCGATTCGTCGCGCTTCTGGCCGGCGGACCAGTATCAGGTCGGCACCAATCCGCCGTCGTTCGACAAGCAGTTCGTGCGCGACTGGCTCGAAACCCAGCCGTGGAAGAAAGAGCCGCCCGCGCCGAAGCTGCCGGACGACGTGGTCACGAAGACGGGCGAGAAGTACCAGGAAGCGCTCGAACGCCTGACCGGACATAAGCTCGCCTAATTGCACGCACCTGGTTAGATCCGCGCTGCGTGAGAAAACGCCGGGCCGCCCCAAGTTTTCTCACCCCCTTGGGGGGCTGGCGCGAAGCGACAGGTAGGTGGCGCTTTGAACAAAACGCCGGGCCGCCCCCAAGTTTTCTCACCCCCTCGGGGCTGGCGCGAAGTGACAAGTAGGGGGCGCTTTGAACAAAACGCCGGGCCACCCCCAAGTTTTCTCACCCCCTCAGGGGCCTGGCGCGAAGCGACAGGTCCGGGGGCGCTCTCAAGAAACAAGGAAGCCGTAAGATGAGTGAAGTCCAGACTGCCCATACGCACGCCGCGCCGGTTGTCGGCGTGCTGATGGGGTCCAGTTCCGACTGGGAAGTGATGAAGAACGCCGTTGCGATTCTGCAAGAGTTCGGCGTGCCGTATGAAGCCAAGGTCGTGTCGGCGCACCGCATGCCCGACGAGATGTTCGCGTATGCCGAGAGCGCGCGTGAACGTGGCATTCGCGCGATTATCGCGGGTGCGGGCGGCGCGGCGCATCTGCCGGGCATGCTGGCTGCCAAGACCACGGTGCCGGTGCTTGGCGTGCCGGTGGCGAGCAAGTATCTGAAGGGCGTCGATTCGTTGCATTCGATCGTGCAGATGCCCAAGGGCGTACCGGTCGCCACGTTTGCAATCGGCGAAGCCGGCGCGGCGAATGCGGCGCTGTTCGCGGTGTCGATTCTGAGCGGCACGAGCCCCGAGTATGCGGAAAAGCTGGCTGCGTTCCGCGTGCGCCAGAACGAAGCAGCCCACGCAATGGTGCTGCCGGCGCTGTAAGCGCTGTGGCTGATTGTTTTTAGACGTCCCCTCATGTCTGACCCCCGGTCAGATGCCGCTATTGCACGTTTTGCATGCGCATCCGGCCGTGACCGACCACTAAGATGAACCCAGACAACACACCGGTTTCACCGATTCTGCCCGGCGCATGGCTTGGCATGGTCGGTGGCGGCCAGCTCGGCCGCATGTTCTGCTTTGCCGCTCAGGCGATGGGCTATCGCGTCGCCGTGCTCGACCCCGACGAAAATAGTCCCGCGGGCGCGGTTGCCGACCGCCATATCCGTGCGACTTACGACGACGAAGCGTCGCTCACCGAACTCGCGCGGCTGTGCGCGGCGGTGTCGACTGAGTTCGAGAACGTGCCGGCGGCGAGTCTCGATTTCCTCGCGAAAACCACGTTTGTGAGTCCGGCCGGCCGTTGTGTCGCCGTGGCGCAGGACCGGATCGCCGAGAAGCGCTTTATCGCGTCGTCAGGCGTGACGGTGGCGCCGCACGTGGTGATCGAATCATCGGACGCTCTGGCTGCGCTCGACGATGCGAAGCTCGATGCTGTGCTGCCCGGCATTCTCAAGACTGCACGCATGGGCTATGACGGCAAAGGCCAGATCCGCGTGCGCAACGCCGAGGAAGTGCGCGAGGCGCATGCGTCGCTGGCGGGCGTTCCGTGCGTGCTGGAAAAGCGCTTGCCGCTGAAGTTCGAAGTGTCGGCGCTGATTGCGCGCGCGGCGAGCGGCGCGTCGGTGGTGTATCCGCTGGCGCAGAACACGCATCGCGACGGCGTGCTGTCGCACACCATTGTCCCCGCACCGGATGCAAGCCCGACGCTGGTCGCGCAAGCGCAACAGGCTGCGCTGCAAATCGCGGACAAGCTCGGTTATGTCGGTGTGCTGTGCGTCGAGTTCTTCATTCTCGAAGATGGATCCCTGGTCGCCAACGAAATGGCGCCGCGTCCGCACAACTCCGGCCATTACACCGTCGACGCCTGCGCGACCAGCCAGTTCGAACAGCAGGTCCGCGCGATGACCAGTATGCCGCTCGGCGACACCCGCCAGCATTCGCCGGCGGTGATGCTGAACATCCTCGGCGACGTCTGGTTCCCGGGCGGCCCGAAGGGTGCGGCGGTCACGCCGCCCTGGCATGAAGTTGCCGCGATGCCGGCGGCGCGTTTGCACCTGTACGGCAAGGAAGAGGCACGTTGTGGCCGCAAGATGGGTCACGTGAACTTCACGGCTGCGACGCTCGAAGAAGCACGCACGGCGGCGCGCGATTGCGCGCGGCTCCTGCACATCATCACGAGCTGACGCGAGCGCCATGCCGGATCAACAGAAACCCGCCGAGGGCGCCGCGAGCGCCTTGTCTGTGAGCGCTGCGCAGATCGAGCATGCGGCCGCGCTGCTCGATGCGGGCGGTCTGGTCGCGTTTCCCACGGAGACTGTCTACGGACTCGGCGGCGACGCCGAGAGTCCGGACGCCGTCGCGCGCATTTATGCGGCGAAGGGCAGGCCGGCGAACCATCCGGTGATCGTGCATCTGGCGCCGCAGGGCGATCCGAACTACTGGGTCGAGCATTTGCCCGCGGAGGCGCAGCGCCTGATCGATGCGTTCTGGCCGGGGCCGCTCACGTTAATCCTGAAGCGCGCGGCGCGAATTGATGCAGCGGTCAGTGGTGGACAGGATTCGGTGGGTTTGCGCTGTCCGTCGCATCCTGTTGCCCAGGCTTTGCTGGAAGCGTTCAGCGCGTTGCGTAGCGGACATGGTGGCGTGGCTGCGCCGTCGGCGAATCGTTTTGGTCATGTGAGCCCGACAACGGCGCAGCATGTGCGCGACGAGTTCGGCAGCGCGATTCATGTGCTGGACGGGGGCGCTTCGGACGTTGGGATCGAATCGACGATTCTCGATTTGTCGCGCGGGTTTCCGGCGCTGCTGAGGCCGGGACGCGTCACGCCGCAAGATATCGCCGATGTGCTCGGTGAAGCACCGAAGTTGCCAGACGGATCGGATGCGACGGCACCACGTGCTTCGGGAACGTTGAAGGCGCACTATGCGCCGCGCACGCCGTTGGCGTTATTGCCATTTGGCGCACTCGAATCTTTGCTTGCCGCGC
This sequence comes from Paraburkholderia domus, assembly GCF_905220705.1. Lineage (GTDB taxonomy): Bacteria > Pseudomonadota > Gammaproteobacteria > Burkholderiales > Burkholderiaceae > Paraburkholderia > Paraburkholderia domus. Next base: position 71,593 of record NZ_CAJNAT010000007.1, on the reverse strand, counting down.
GCCAGGCGGATGAGCGTGTGGCCTTGGTCGCGCGGGCTTCGCGTGCCGGGCATTGGGCGGACGTGGAAGGTGTGCATTTCATCGCGGCACCTGAAGATCCGCATGTGTATGCGCGTGAGTTGTATGGGTTGCTGAGGGCGCTGGATCGTGCGAACGTGTCGCGGATTCTGATCGAGAAGCTGCCGGATACGATTGAGTGGATTGCTGTTAATGACCGGTTAGGGCGTGCTGCGGCGGCCTTTGAAGCGCAGGGTTGAACGGTTGGGGTTTTTGTCTGTGCGGCGCTTGTGTCTGTTTGCTTACGGTGTTGGCCTTTCCTTGAATTGTTAGTGGTTTATTAGCGTCGCCCCTGTGCGGGGCGGGCACCTACTTTTCTTTGCCTGCCGAAAAGAAAAGTAGGCAAAAGAAAGCGGCTCACACCGCTAATTCTTAAGCGGGTCCCCTGGCTTGGAGGGAGCAGTGGTGCATCTGGAATCTGTGCTGTCGCACATTCGGCCCTGGTGACAAGGCAGTCATTCTTCCGGCGGCGCTACGCGCGCCGAAGAGTGCTTCATAAAACCGTCCGCTGTTTTTTGCTTTCGTGTACAGCCTGGGGCTAGGGACCGCCATTGCACGGGCACTGCGACGACATCAAAGCACCGCGGCATATCGCGCGGAGCGCGGGTTTGCCTATGAGCGCAGAACCGACTCGGCGAGGCGAAGCCGATGGCCCCACCGAGTCCAAACGAAGCCCATGTTTTCTGATGACCCTTTCCGGTGAGCGCGTAGTGCGAGGCGGGAAGTATGAGCGCCTTGTCACTGACGCCGAATGTGCGAGGGCGCAGATTCCAGATGCACCACTACTGCAACTGTGCGGGGGACCCGCTTAAGAATTAGCGGTTTGAGCCGCTTTCTTTTGCCTACTTTTCTTTGCGGCAGGCAAAGAAAAGTAGGTGCCGCCCCGCACAGGGGCGACGCAAATAGACCACTAACAAAGCAAGGAAAGGCCAACACCGTAGGCAAACAGCCAACACGCGCCGCACAGGCAACAAAAAACGCCCGGCTTGACCAGCAAACCGAGCGTTCGAACCCCACTCTATTACCGCTACGCGGCCAACCTCATTTCCCTAAACCTGTCGCCGCGATCTGCTGCTGGACGAACTGCGCGAACAACGCGTGCAAGTGCGTGCTCGGATGGACCAAGTCCGCGAACATGTAGGTCTGGTCAGCGCCGGCCACCGTGTAGGTCTGCGGTGAGCAGAACAGCGACGAGCCGAACTGGGAGCCGTACTGGGCCGGGGTCAGCCCGTTCGTTGCGCTCGGATTGGCAGTGGCGTACGCGGTTGCGTTGGCAACCATCGACGTCAGGTTACACGCCGTGCCGGTGTTGGGCACCGTGAAGCCAAGCGCCTGGTAGTTCGGCAACTGCTGATCAATCCACGTGAACGCATCGGCCACGATGACCTTGCCCGTACCCAGCAGGCCGAGGGCCGTCAAGCTCTGAACCAGCATGCCGTTATACGCCGCGGTAATCCCCGACAGCAGTGCAGCCGTGCCAGGTGCGGCTGCGTTAGCTTGAACGCCTTGCGGTGTACTGCCGATGTCCGGCACCGTCGAGATCACCACGTGGGTCGCACCCGAGTTGACCATGATCTGGACTTGCGCTGCAAGCTGGGCGGCGGCCTGCGCGATCTGGGGATTGGGCAGCCCCTGCAGGTAGCCGGCGATGAACTCGACCTGGCCTGCTTGCGAGTTCGGCAATTTGCCGGCCTGCACCAGCAGCGGGTATTGCGTCTGTAGCGCGGTGCCGAGCGCCGTCAGATTGGCGGCGGTCGAGAACTGGAAGATGTCGTTCGCGCCACCGTTGATCAGCACGAGTTGGTTCCCGTTGAAGCTGGTATGCGCGCTCAGGTAGTTTGCCACCTGGGTCACCACCGGCACCGTCGTAGCCGCCATGCTGTTCGGTGCCCAACCTTCGCCTTGGGCGTTGACGACGTCCGAGCCGCCTTGCGCGTAGCCAAACCCGCCCGTCGCAACCAGCGGTTGACCGAAGCCGCCCACATACGCGGCGGTCAACGTGCCGCCGTAATACTCCGCGACCTTCTGCGTCCACACTTCACCCGGGTTGGTCGTGAAGCGGCCGCCGCCGAAATTCGCCTGAATCACCGGCGCATACGTGCCGACGTCCGACAGGCTGTCGCCGAACGACACGACCTGCAAATTCACGCCCCCCGCAGGCGTGCTGCTGCTCGAGTTGTTGTTATCGCTGCCGCCGCCGCAAGCCGCGAGCAGTGCAAACGCGGCACTGGCGACGGCGATCTGCGTGACGCGTACGAAATTGCGCTTCTTCGATGTTGTTTGATTCATGTTGACTACATCTCCTCGTATGGGTGGCCCTGATGCCATGTATTGCAGGCAGCGCCCACCGCGTCGGCGGCGTGACGACAGCTTACAGAATCTTCTACGGCCTGCGCGGTGTTTGAAACGCGGCCGTATGGTTTTCTTCAATGCCCGTATCGCCGCCGGATGCCGCGACACCGGCACTCGCACTGGCGGCGCGGCGCGCATGATAATCCGCGGCCCACGCGGGCGGTGCGAACAGCGCGCGCAACTTGTTGCGCCAGCCTCGCACGCTCACGAAATCGGCCGCCATCGACGCCCATTCGTGAAACGTCGCCTTCAGCGGGTTATAGGTGTGAAGTGGCTCGACGATGCCGTACAGCGGCGCGTTGTGCGGATCTTCTTCGACATAGCTGCCGAACAGGCGATCCCAGATCACCAGCACGCCGGCATAGTTACGGTCGATATAGTGCTCGTTGCGCGCGTGATGCACGCGATGAATCGACGGCGTGTTGAACACGTATTCGAGCCAGCCGAGCTTGCCGACAGCCTGGGTGTGCACGAAAAACTGGAAGCCCAGGTTGATTAGCACGATCGCCACAATCTGCTTCGGCGGAAAGCCGAGCACGGCGAGCGGAATCCAGAACAGCCACATGCCGGCAATCGGATACATCAGGCTCTGGCGGAACGCGGTCGAAAAATTCATCCGCTCCGACGAGTGATGCACGACATGCGCGGCCCACAGCCAGCGCACGCGGTGGCTGCAGCGGTGAAACACGTAATAGAGCAGATCTTGCGCGACGAACAACACGACGAACGACACCCAGGTCGCCGGCCACGTGGTGACGCGATAGTGATCGTAGAAGAACGCATAAACGGGGATGATCGCGAGCCACGCGAGCTTGTCGGCGGCTTGCTGCATCAGCGCGAGCGCGGCGTTGCAGAACGTGTCGCGCCAGCTATAGAGCTGCGCGCCGGGGCGCGTGCGCCGCAGGTGCCACGCCTCCCAGCCAATGCATGCGAGAAAGACTGGCGCCATGGCGAGCAGCAGCAATTCAGCATCGAATTGCATGGTGTCTTCCTCCGTGGTCCCTGGTCGCTGCGTTTGCCGCAACGGACGTTGTCGTTATCGTTTGATCGGGCCACGCGACGCTCCCTAGGAGGCCCCCCCGTCCCGAAGGAAATCCCCTCTGGGGATTGGCGGACCGCAACGGGTGCGTGGCTCGTGCGCTACGTGTTGCGTTTTACGCGCGCCTCAAACACTGCCCGACAGCGTACACGCTTGGGCGCGTTGCGGCGCGCGGCTTTGCTAGAAGGATTCCTCAATGGGCGCCGCGCTTGTGCGGGTTTTTCCTGGGCTTGCTACTGCGCGGTTCGCCGACGCGTTCGGAGACCTTCGTGAATCCTTGGGACGGTCCCTGATATACCCATTCGAGCAGCGCGTCGTGTGCGGCGCGCGCGGCTTCCGAATGCGGGTCGTTGATCAGGCTCACCACCACGTAGCTATTGCCATCTGCCGAGGCCACGTACCCAGCGATCGCACGCACATCGCGCAATGTACCGGTCTTGATGTGCGCATTGCCGCCCGCGCCCTGGTTGGTCAAGCGGTTGCGCATCGTGCCGTCGACGCCGGCAATCGGTAGCGACTCCACGAACACCTGGGCGACCGGGCTCGTGTTGGCCCGCTGCAGCAGATCGGCGAGCGAGAGCGCAGTGATGTGCTCGTCGCGCGACAGACCCGAGCCGTTGTCGAGCGTCAGGTATTGCATGTCGACGCTGTCGCGGCGCAGAAACGCCTCGATGGCGCGTGCCGACTTAGCGGGCGTGGCGGGCGGCTTTTCTTCCGTCGCGCCGATCGTCAGGAACAGGTTGCGCGCCATCGTGTTGTTGCTGAACTTGTTGATGTCGCGAACGATGTCGGACAGCACCGGCCCCTGGTGCGTAGCGACGAGGCGCGCGCCGACCGGCACCGGGCCTTCGCGGGTTGCGCCGCTGAAGGTGCCGCCGGTTTGCTGCCACAGCGCGAGGAAGCCGCCCGCGAAGAACGCGGTGTGATCGAGCACCGCGACGTTGATCGTGCGCGGGCCGCAGCGTACCGAGTAGTCGCCGTCGAACGATGCCACCACCGTGCCATTGGGCTGCGGGGTGACGGTGGGCGAGACGGAGGCGGCGTCGCCGCGGCACGGACCATTGACGGCGTGCATCTGATTGTCGATCTGCAACTGCGAGAGCGCGGGCAGCACGTCGATTGCGACGCTGCCATCCGGGGACGGTGTCAGCGTGAACGACAGCGATTTGAAGGCGTACAGCAGCGGATCGGGGCCGACGTTGTAAGGCGCGGTGGCGTCGTCGTCGAACGGCGGCAGATCGCGCGTGGAGGTGTCGAAGTAGCGCTTGTCGAGCACCAGCGCGCCGTCGATGCCATTGATGCCGGATTTGTGGATCTTCTGCACGAGGTCGATCAGTTCTTCGGGCACGAGTTTCGGATCGCCCGTGCCCTGAATGTACAGATTGCCGTGCAGTACGCCGTTGGCGTCGAGCGTGCCGTCCGCGTAGGCACTCGTGCGCCAGCGATAGTCCGGGCCGAGGATCGACAGGCCCGAGTAGGTGGTGACGAGTTTCATCGTCGAGGCGGGCATCATCGGCTTGCCGGCATTCAGTGCGACGATCGGCGTGCGGTCGCCGACTTTTTCGACCACCACACTGATCGACGACAAGGGCACGTGCGCGCGCTGCAGGCCGATCATGACCGGCTGCGGCAACACCGTGGTGACGTTGACGCTCGGATGCGTGGCCTTGACGCGCGCCTCTGCGACGAGCGGCAGCGCTGCGCCGCAGCCGAGCGCGGCGCAGGCAAACAGCAAGGCCGCCGTGCGCGGCGCGAACCGGCGAGGCTGGGAGTCTGCAACAGAAGAAGACAGCGGACGCAGCGCCACACGGCGTGCGAGAGAAGACAGGAAAACGTGCGTCATGGACGGGTGAAAAAGCAAAATTTCGAGGCGTGGGGCACGCGGCAAGCCAGGCTGCGCGACGCAAAGCGCTCATTGTAGAGACATGGCGCGAGGCTGCGGTGAAAAAGCGTCGTATGGCGCGCACGCCGGGGCCGGGCGCTAGAATGCGGCATCATCAAATGTTTCAGGACCGACCCAACCATGCGCATATTGCTAGTCGAAGACGACCGGATGATCGCCGAAGGCGTGCGCAAGGCGCTACGCGGTGAAGGCTTCGCGGTCGACTGGGTGGAAGACGGCGAAGCGGCGCTCAGCGCGGCGACCAGCCAACCTTACGATCTGGTGCTGCTCGATCTCGGCCTGCCTAAACGCGATGGGCTCGACGTGCTGCGCACGTTGCGCGCGAAAGGCCACGCCACGCCGGTGCTGATCCTCACCGCGCGCGATGCGGTCGCCGATCGCGTCAAGGGCCTCGACGCCGGCGCCGACGACTATCTCGTCAAACCTTTCGATCTCGACGAACTCGGCGCCCGCATGCGCGCGTTGATCCGCCGCCAATCGGGCCGCAGCGATTCGACGATTCGCCATGGCAACCTGACGCTCGATCCCGCGTCGCATCAGGTCACGCTCGACGGCGCACCGGTCGCGTTGTCGGCGCGCGAATTCGCCTTGCTCGAAGCGTTGATCGCACGGCCCGGCGCGGTGCTCTCGAAGAGCCAGCTCGAAGAAAAAATGTACGGCTGGGGCGAGGAGATCGGCAGTAACACCGTCGAGGTCTACATTCACGCCCTGCGCAAGAAGCTCGGCGCGGACATGATCCGCAACGTTCGCGGTCTTGGCTACATGATCGCCAAGGACGCCTGAGCCGATGCGTTCGATTCGCCGTCAATTGCTGTTCTGGCTGCTGGCGCTGGTGTTGCTCGGCGTCGGCATTGCGGGTTGGCTGATCTACCGGCAAGCGCTTGCCGAAGCCAACGAACTGTTCGATTACCAGTTGGAGCAGATCGCCGCGGCGCTGCCGTCGGAACCGTTCTCGCAGGTGCTCGGTTCGCGCGACACCGGCGACGAAGGCATCGTGCTGCAAATCTGGAATCGCAACGGCGTGCTGATGTACTACTCGCGACCACGTGCGCCGCTCGCGCCGCGCGCCGAACTGGGCTTTTCGACTGAGCATACGGATCGCGGCGACTGGCGTGTGTACGGCGCGATCGTCGGCGATAACGTCGTGCAGCTGGCGCAGCCGGTTTCGGTGCGCAACCGCCTCGCGGCGAATGTCGCGTTGCGGACCCTGTGGCCGTTGATCGTTCTGCTGCCGCTATTGGGTCTGGCGGTGTGGGTCGTCGTCGGGCGCGGACTGCGGCCGTTGCGGCGCGTGACCAGCGCGCTCGACGCGCGTCACCCCGAGGCGCTCGACCCCTTGCCCGATCAGCGTTTGCCGCTCGAAGTACAGCCGCTCGTGCGCGCATTGAACGGCCTGCTCGAACGGCTTGCCACCGCGCTCGATATTCAGAAAGCATTCGTCGCCGATGCCGCGCACGAATTGCGTACGCCGCTTGCCGCTGTGCAGATCCAATCGCAACTGGTGGCCCGCGCGAAGGACGACGCCACGCGCAGCGAAGCGCTGGCCGATCTGCAGGCGGGTGTCACGCGCGCCACGCGTCTCGCGGAGCAATTGCTGGCGCTCGCCCGTTCGGAACCGGATGGTCTCGCCGCGACGAACGCGATCGATTTGCGCGCGTTGCTGCAGGACTGCGTGGTGGCTTACGCGCCGCTTGCGCAGAATCGCGGCGTCGATCTCGGTATCGAGGCGAGCGAACCCGCCACGGTGACTGGCGACGCCGACGCGCTGCGTGTCATGTTCAACAATCTCGTTGATAACGCAACCAAATACACGCCGCGAGGCGGCCGCGTCGATGTCGGTCTGCATGTCGAAGAAGGGCATCCCGTGGTGCGGATTGCCGACAGCGGACCGGGCATCGAGCCGGCTGAACGTGACCGCGTGTTCGACCGCTTCTACCGGGCCGGCGCCGGCGCGAGCCGCGCGCGCACCGACGTGGCGGGCAGCGGTCTCGGCCTCGCGATCGTGCGCCGCATCGCCACGCAACACCATGCGGCGGTGAAGCTCGACGAATCTCCGGCGGGTGGTTTGCAGGTCGAAGTGCGCTTCTGAGTGTGAGGCTTTCTGTTCGTAAAGTGGCTTAAACGAGACTTAAAAAAGCTTCAAAAACGGGCTTCAGGCGATCTGGCGCTGCTTAAGACTCTTTTAAGCGATGCCACGTACGCTTCATCTCATTCCAAAGCCTCTTTCTCCCAGTCAGGAGTACACGATGAACGCGAAAACCTTGTCCCGCAGCGCTGTTGCAGTGGCTGTCGCCGTGGCGCTTTCCGCCGGCTATGTGGCGGGGCATCGCGACGTGCCCGCGCCGCAGGTGATCACGCCGGCGCAGGCCGCGATGATGCCTGCTGAAGCCGCTGCGAAAACCGGTATCCCTGATTTCTCGGGTCTGGTCGAAACCTACGGCCCGGCTGTCGTCAACATCAGCGCGAAGCACGTCGTCAAACAGACTGCGTTGCGCGGCAACGGTGGTAATGGCGGCAACGGCGGCAATCAACTGCCGATCGATCCGAGCGATCCCTTCTATCAGTTCTACAAGCACTTCTTCGGCGGCATGCCGGGCATGCAAGGCGGCGACGGCGGCGATGCGCCCGATCAGCCGAGCGCGAGCCTCGGCTCGGGATTCATCGTCAGCAGTGACGGCTATATCCTGACCAACGCCCATGTGGTGGACGGCGCGAACGTCGTCACCGTGAAGCTCACCGACAAGCGCGAATTCAAGGCGAAAGTGGTCGGCGCCGACAAGCAGTCCGACGTCGCCGTGCTGAAGATCGACGCAAGCAGTCTGCCGACCGTGAAGATCGGCGATCCGCGTCAGAGCAAGGTCGGCCAGTGGGTGGTCGCGATCGGCTCGCCTTACGGTTTCGACAACACGGTGACCTCGGGCATCATCAGCGCGAAGTCGCGCTCGCTGCCGAACGAAAACTACACGCCGTTCATCCAGACCGACGTGCCGGTGAACCCGGGTAACTCGGGCGGTCCGCTGTTCAATCTGCAAGGCGAAGTGATCGGCATCAATTCGATGATCTATTCGCAGACGGGCGGCTTCCAGGGCCTTTCGTTCGCGATCCCGATCAATGAGGCGATCAAGGTCAAGGACGATCTCGTCAAGACCGGCCATGTGAGCCGCGGACGTCTCGGCGTCGCGGTGCAGGGCATGAACCAGACGCTGGCCGATTCGTTCGGCATGCAGAAGCCGCAAGGCGCGCTCGTCAGCTCGGTCGATCCGGGCGGCCCGGCCGCCAAGGGCGGTTTGCAACCGGGCGACGTGATTCTGTCGGTGAATGGTGAGCCGGTCAGCGACTCGTCGGATCTGCCGTCGCAGGTCGCGGGTCTGGCGCCGGGCAGCAAGGCCACCGTGCAGGTGTGGCGCGACAAGGCCACCAAGGACCTGACAGTGACGATCGGTTCGCTGTCGGATGCGAAGGTGGCCTCGGACAAGGCCGATCAGCCGACCCAGTTGCAAGGCCGTCTCGGTGTGGCGGTGCGGCCGCTGACGCCGGAGGAGAAGAGCAGCGCGTCGGTGTCGCACGGTCTGCTGGTGCAGCAATCGGGCGGCGCGGCCGAAAACGCCGGTATCCAGCCGGGCGACGTGATTCTGGCGGTCAACGGCCGGCCGGTCACGAGCGTCGATCAGTTGAAGCAGATGATCTCCGGAGCGGGCAACAGCATCGCGTTGCTGATCCAGCGCGATAACGCGCAGATCTTTGTGCCGGTCGATCTCGGCTAACGGGAAATTGAACGAAATGAAGTAACGTTTGCCGGTCCTTGCACTTAGTGCCGACGGACCGGCATTTTTTCACCCGTTCCAAATCCGTGAAACAGGGCGCTCTGCGCCGCGTGGCGTGGCGCAGCAGCGGTTTCCAGACGCAAACTGAGGCTTGGCACGCAGGTTGCGTCGGTTTTGATCCGGGGACCCAGCGAGGGACGCCGAGCGAAAAGCACCTTAAGAAGGAGCGAACCGATGAAAACCCAACGCAATCATCAAAGGATCGTAGCCGCCGCGATATGCGCAGCGCTCACGCTCGGTCTGGCGGGCGGCGCGTATGCGCAGCAGGCGGGCCAGGTGACAGGCGGCACGACCACGGACAACGGTAGCGCAGGCAATGCCAATGGCGGTGGCCTACCCCAAATCCAGCATAAGGGCGACGTTTCGTTCGTGTCCGGCGGCGTCGGGCTCGACGAATCCACGGCGCTGCAGCACGCGCAAAGCCAGTGGCCGTTGTCGCTGCGCTTCACCGGCCCCGGCTCCGATTTTCTGGCCGACGTCCGCGTGCGGATCGTCGACGCGCACGATGGCGATGTGCTGACCGCCACCTCGCGCGGTCCGTATATGCTGGTCAATCTGCGCCCGGGCCGCTACACGGTGCACGCGCAATACGAGGATCACGACCAGAGCAGGTCGGTGACGGTCCCGGCCAAGGGCACGGCCAAGGCGGCGTTCTATTGGAACACGCAATAAGCCTTTCGCCTTCATGAGCGGCGCCGGGCGAGACGCTCCCGGCGGCATTCAGGAAGGGCGCGCATTCGGCAGAAGTTTGGCCGATAATGAAGCCACGGGCACCCCCGTGGCTTTACTGTTTGCACGATTGCACACTGAGCTACACAACACCCCGGAGCCGAGACATGAACGATGCCTTGACACCCCACGAAAACCCCGGCGCGAGCACGGGCGGGCACACCATCGCGATCAGCGGCAACAACCACCGGGTGCGGGTGATTCATGGCGGCGTGACCATGGCCGACACCCAGTCGGGACTCACACTCAAGGAAACCGGTCTGGCGGACGTGTTCTATTTCCCGCGTGGCGACGTCAACATGGCGCGCCTCGAACGCTCCACGCATACTTCGCACTGCCCGTTCAAGGGCGAGGCTTCCTACTTCCATCTGCGTACCGAAGACGGCCTGATCGAAAACGCCGTATGGAGCTATGAGACGCCGCTCGAGCCGGCGATAAGGATAAAAGGGTATCTCGCGTTTTACGCATCGCGCGTCGACCGCATCGATCAGACGTCCTGACCGGCTGTCGCGCGTTCACCGGGGAGGCTGCCATGGAAGTGAACGACGCGTTACGGATTCCGCTTGCGCCGTCCGATGTTTGGGACGCGTTGCAGGATCTCGCCTTGTTGCGTGCCAGCCTCGACAACTGTGAGTCGTTCACGCGGCTTAGCCACGGCGAATATGCGCTCGCCATGACGGTGCCGCTCGGGCCGTTGCGCGCGCGTTACGAAGCGCGCGCCCACGTGGCTGGGCAGGATTCCGGACCGGCGGACGCGCAGCGCCGCACCATCAACTTCAAGGCACGAGCCGAGGGCATCGGCGCGTTGCGCGGGCAGATCGAGGTGAGATTGCGCGCAGACGATGGCTCGCACGGCATCGGCAGGGAGCGGGGCACGCGAATCGACTACACGATCTGGGCGACCTCGTCCGGGCCGCTCGCCGAATTGCCCACGCGCCAGCTCGAAAACGCGCTGCATCAACTGGCCGACGATTTTTTTGCGGAGTTTGGTGCGGTCGTTCGCGCCAAACATGGGCAGGGGCCGAACCGTGCACGCGGCTCGGCGACGCGGCGGCAGTATGTGTTCCTCCGTCCGATCACACTCGGCGGTATGGCTCGGCGTACCCGCACGGATCATGGCAATGCGCTGACCGGCCGGGCGGCGAGCGCGTCGCATGGGACATCGCACGGGGTGTCGCATCACGAGTCCGGTCCGCACGTGGTCCCGAACTGGGCGTGGGCGGCGATGATTTTTCTGGTGGCGCTGCTGTTGTATGTGGCGCGCTGGATTAGTGAAAACTAACGGTCTGGCTTTGCGCGCCGCTGTCGTGCGCGCGCGACTACGAAATCCTGGTGGGTTACTACGAAACGCCGTTGGCCACGCGGCGTTTGCACCTCCCAGACGCTTTGCCCTCTTTTGCCGGTCTCACCCGCGCTCACACGCCGCGAAATTCCCGCCGCCACGCGGACGGCGAGGTGCGGAACGCCTCCGCGAAATGTTGCCGTAGCGAGGCGGTCGAGCCGAAACCCGCAATCCCCGCGATCACTTCCACGGACTCATCCGTGCTTTCCAGCAGTTGCTGCGCGCGAGTGAGCCGCTGCGTCAGCAGCCATGCGCCGACGGTTGTGCCGGTGGCGAGCCGGAAGCGCCGTGTAAAGGTGCGGCGGCTCATCAACGCACGCTCGGCGAGCGTGTCGAGCGTATGCGCTTCATCCAGATTCCCGCTCACCCATTCGAGCAGGCACGACAGACGGTCGCCGCGTACGTTCGGCGCCACCGGTTGCTGAATGTATTGCGCCTGGTTCCCCTGCCGATGCGGCGGGACCACCAGTCGGCGTGCGACATAGTTCGCCGCCTGCGCGCCGCACATCTTGCGCAGGACATGCAGGCAGCAGTCGAGGCCGGCGGCGGTGCCGGCCGAGGTCAGCACGTTGCCGTCGTCGACATAGAGCACGTCGGGATCGAGCCGCACGCGCGGATAGCGGCGCGCGAAGTCGTCCGCCCACGCCCAGTGGGTCGACGCAGGCCGGTTGTCGAGAATGCCGGTGGCCGCCAGCACGAACGCGCCCAGGCATAGTCCGACCAGCTGGGCGCCGCGTGCATGGGCGGCGCACAGTGCGTCGAGCAGGTCGGCGGGTGGCGTCTCGTTCGGATCGCGCCAGCTCGGCACGATGATCGTGTTCGCGTCGGCGAGTGCTTCGAGTCCGTGCGTGACGGCAATCGAGAAGCCGGCAGTGGTGGTCAGGGCACCGCTCTCGGCAGCGCAGACGCGAAAATCGAAATCGGGCAAGCCGGCGTCGCTGCGGTCCTCGCCAAACACCACGCACGGTACCGAAAGATGGAACGGGTTGATGCGGTCGAACGCGACTACCGCGACGACGTGGCGGGGCGCGTCGTCGCGCTCCGCCGTGGAGGAGGTGGGTGTAGCCATCAGCCGCGGTCGCCCTATGAGATTCAACGATGATCTAACGATGGCCCGATTCTAGCGAAGATTGTCATTCGGGTCGCTGTCGGGAAAACGGCAGCGAGCCAACAATGCAGTCATCGCCGCTGCCTATGCAGCGCCCGCCCCGGGCCAAGCAGCGCGATCCTTATCTGACAGGAGTCTCGCCATGACTACACCGCGCCGTGCGCTGATCGTTATCGACGTGCAGAACGAATACGTGACGGGCGATCTGCCGATCGAATACCCGGATGTGCATACCTCGCTGGCGAACATCGGCCGCGCGATGGACGCCGCGCGCGCTGCCGGCGTGCCGGTGGTGGTGGTGCAACATTTCTCGTCGGCCGGCTCGCCGGTGTTTGCGCGCGGTAGCGAAGGCGCCGAGCTGCATCCGGTGGTGGGCGCGCGGGCGCACGATCACTATATAGAGAAGTCGCTGGCGAGCGCCTTTGCCGGCACTGATCTCGCCGACTGGCTGGCCGCGCAGCAGGTCGACACGCTGACGGTCGTCGGCTACATGACACACAACTGCGACGCCTCGACGATCAACCACGCGTGGCATGCAGGGCTTGCCGTCGAATTCCTGCACGACGCAACCGGTTCGCTGCCCTATGAGAACAGCGCGGGCTTTGCAAGCGCGCAGGAGATTCACCGGGTTTTCAGCGTGGTCCTGCAGTCGAACTTCGCGGCGGTGGCGAGTACAGAGCAGTGGATCGCGGCGGTGCAGGGTGGCGCGACGCTCGAGCTCGGCAACATCTACTCGTCGAATCAGAACGCGCGGGCGCGCCGGGTTGCCGCGTAAGTATCTAGCCCGTCTGACCGGGGGATCGGGCGGCCGGCGCCGCCCGATCCCCCGTGCGCAACGCCGGGCTCAGCAGCAGCGCATCGAACATCCCCGCGACCATCTGCTCCGCATGCTTGCCGAAATCGGTCGCCTCCGGCAGAAACAGCATGTCGCGCAGCGAGCCGCTGACGAATGCGTGCACCATTGCTGCCGCGATCCGCGTGTCGAGGTCGGTCGGCAGTTGCCCTTTGGAGATCGCATTGCGCAGACCGCCTTCGATCTTCTTGAGCCCTTCGCGCATATTGGTCTGATAGCGGACCATCACCGGGCCCATCTCTTCAACCAACTCGCACTTCAGAAAGAGGATGTCGAACACCCGCCGGCGACGCGGGTCGTTGGCGGTGTCGCGTAGGCAGACCGTACAGATCTCTACCAGACGCCCGAGCGGATCGGGTTCATTGGGGTCTTGCGAGGCGGCCTTGAGTTCGTCCAGCGGCAGCAGCACGCGGTCGAACATTTCGGTAAACAGATCGCTCTTGTGCGCGAAATGCCAATAGATTGCGCCACGCGTGACGCCGGCGGCCTGCGCGATGTCGGCGAGCGACGTGCGCGATACACCCTTCTCGAAGAAAACCCGCTCGGCCGCGTCGAGAATACTGTTGCGCGTCTCCTGCGCCTCTTCTTTGGTTCTTCTGACCATATTGGTGTGACCTGCGCTGATTGTGGGGTTTTCCCGAGCGTTTTTAAGGACGCCCGATGACAATCTGACTACGATTAAGCGAATTTTGAACCGATCTTGCGGGCCCCTGCCGACAAGAGAAGCAAATGCACTTTTACATGCATTCGTGGATGTATATATAATAGCATCCCACGATCGGATAGCCCAAGCCGTGACGACCGGTTAATATCCGTCACTGTTGCCTTTCAAAACGCTCTTGCGCCGTGCCTGGATGGGCGGCGCCGCGCGGCATTTCCCCGGTATGGCGCATTTCGCTCAGATGCCCCTGCAGGTGCGGTTGGCATCCACGGGCTTTCGGTCAAGCGTCGCAAGACGCATGTGTGCGCTGTCGTCCCCGGGGTAGGGATGCGCGCACTTTTTCATTCTCAGTCTTTGACAGAGGTCGCTCCATGCGCGTCGAACGGGTTCCATTCCGCTTAATCAGTGCCGCGACGGCTGCCGTATTGCTGGCAGCGTGCGGACCAAAACAATCTGCCCCGCCGCAACAAACGCCCGAAGTTGGCGTCGTCACCGTGCAGCCGACGGCTGTGCCCGTCATTACCGAATTGCCGGGCCGCACCAATGCCTTCCTCGTGGCGCAAGTGCGTGCACGGGTCGACGGCATCGTGCTGCGCCGCGAATTCACCGAAGGTGACCAGGTCAAGGCCGGCCAGCGTCTGTACAAGATCGATCCGGCGCCGTACATCGCCGCGCTGAACAACGCGAAGGCAACGCTGGCGAAGGCGCAGGCCAACCTTGCGACAACCACCGCGCAAGCCAACCGCTACAAGGTGCTGGTTGCCGCCAACGCGGTCAGCAAGCAGGACTACGACAACGCGGTGGCCGCAGAGGGCCAGGCCGCGGCTGACGTCGCCGCCGGCAAGGCCTCGGTCGACACGGCGCAGATCAACCTCGGCTACACCGACGTGACCTCGCCGGTGACCGGCCAGATCGGCATCTCGCAAGTCACGCCGGGCGCTTATGTGCAGGCGAGCGCCGCCACGCTGCTGGCCACGGTCCAGCAACTCGACCCGGTCTACGTGGACCTGACGCAATCGAGCCTCGACGGTCTGAAGCTGCGCCGCGAAGTGCAGGAAGGGCGCCTGAAGACGACCGGCCCGGATGCTGCCAAGGTCTCGCTGATTCTCGAAGACGGCCGCACCTATTCGGAAAAGGGCAAGCTGCAGTTCACCGACGTGACGGTCGATCAGGGCACGGGCTCTGTTACGGTTCGCGCGATCTTCAAGAACGCGGATAAGGTGCTCCTGCCGGGTATGTTCGTGCGCGCCAGGATCGAGGAAGGCGTCAACGACAACGCGCTCGTCGTGCCGCAAGTCGGTATCACGCATGACCAGAAGGGTCAGCCGACCGCGCTGGTCGTCGGCGAGGACAACAAGGTCGTGCTGCGTCAACTGGTTACGTCGGGTACGTACGGTCCGAACTGGGTGGTCGAGAGTGGCCTGAAGGCCGGCGACCGCGTGATTGTCCAGGGTACCGACAAGGCGCATCCGGGGCAGCAGGTCAAGGCCGTTGCCGCACAACTTCCCGCCACACCCGCTTCCGACGCATCCGCTCAGGGTGCGCCGGCCGCCAGCGGTGCTACGCAGACGGCGCGACCCGCTTCTGCTGCATCGGGCGCGTAATAACAGGGAGCCCGCCACATGGCAAAGTTCTTTATCGATCGCCCGATTTTTGCATGGGTGATCGCCATTATTCTGATGCTCGCGGGTATCGCGTCGGTCTTTACGTTGCCGATCGCGCAATACCCGACCATCGCGCCGCCGGCCGTGCAGATCAGCGCAACGTACCCGGGCGCATCGGCGAAGACGGTGGAAAACACCGTCACGCAGGTGATCGAGCAGCAGATGAGTGGTCTCGACCACTTGCTGTATCTGTCGTCCACCTCGGACGACTCGGGTACGGCAACCATTACGCTGACGTTCGCAGCCGGCACCAATCCTGACATTGCGCAGGTGCAAGTGCAGAACAAGCTGCAGCTCGCCACGCCGCTGTTGCCGCAAGCCGTGCAGCAGCTGGGCACCAAGGTCACGAAGTCGAGCAGCAGCTTCTTGCTGGTGATGGCGTTCGTGTCCGAAGACGGCAGCATGAACAAGTACGACCTGGCGAACTACGTCGCGTCGAACGTTCAGGATCCGGTCAGCCGGATCGACGGCGTGGGTACGGTGACGCTGTTCGGCTCGCAGTACGCAATGCGGATCTGGCTCGACGCCAACAAGCTGACCAACTTCGGCCTCACGCCGGTAGACGTGCAGACGGCCTTGCAGGCGCAGAACGTGCAGGTCGCGGGCGGCTCGCTCGGCGGCACGCCGTCGGTGCCGGGGCAGGTGCTGCAAGCAACCATTACGGAAGCCACGCTGCTGAACACGCCTGAACAGTTCGGCAACGTGCTGCTGAAGGTGAATCCGGACGGCTCGCAGGTGCGCATCAAGGACGTGGGCCGTATCGAGCTCGGTGGCGAAAACTACAACTTCGACACCAAGTACAACGGTCAGCCGACGGCAGGTTTCGGTATTCAGCTCGCTACCGGCGCGAACGCGCTGGCAACCGCCAAGGCAGTGCGCGCGAAGATCGACGAACTGTCGAAGTACTTCCCGCATGGCCTCGTCGTGAAGTACCCGTACGACACCACGCCGTTCGTGCGCCTGTCGATCGAAGAAGTGGTCAAGACACTGCTCGAAGGTATCGTGCTGGTGTTCCTGGTCATGTACCTGTTCCTGCAGAATCTGCGCGCCACGCTGATCCCGACGATCGCCGTGCCGGTGGTGTTGCTGGGCACATTCGCGATCATGGGTCTGGTGGGCTTCTCGATCAACACGCTGTCCATGTTCGGGCTCGTGCTGGCGATCGGCTTGCTGGTGGACGATGCGATCGTGGTGGTGGAAAACGTCGAGCGGGTGATGCAGGAGGAGGGCTTATCGCCTCGAGATGCCACCCGCAAGGCGATGGACCAGATTACCGGCGCGCTGGTCGGCGTGGCGCTCGTGCTGTCGGCGGTGTTCGTGCCGGTGGCGTTCTCGGGCGGTTCGGTCGGTGCAATTTACCGGCAGTTCTCGCTGACGATCGTGGCGGCGATGGTGCTGTCCGTGCTGGTCGCGTTGATTCTGACGCCGGCGCTGTGCGCGACGATTCTCAAGCCGATCGAAAAGGGCCACCAGGAAAAAACCACCGGCTTCTTCGGCTGGTTCAACCGCACGTTCAACAAGAGCCGCGACAAGTATCACTCGGGCGTTCACCACGTGATCAAGCGCTCGGGCCGTTGGCTGATCATCTATATGGTGGTGATCTTCGCGGTCGGCCTGCTGTTCGTGAAGTTGCCGAAGTCGTTCCTGCCTGACGAAGACCAGGGCACGATGTTCGTGCTGGTGCAAACGCCGTCCGGTTCAACGCAGGAAACCACGGCGCGCGCGCTGAAGGACGTCTCTGACTACCTGCTCAACACCGAGAAGGGCATTGTCGAATCGACCTTCACGGTGAACGGCTTCAGCTTTGCCGGCCGCGGTCAGAATGCGGGTCTCGTGTTCGTGCGGATGAAGGACTACGCGGTGCGTCAGCACTCGGATCAGAAGGTGCAGGCGCTGGTCGGCCGCCTCTTCATGCATTTCTCGAGCTACAAGAACGCGCTGGTGTATCCGGTGAATCCGCCGTCGATTCCTGAACTCGGCACGGCCGCCGGCTTCGACTTCGAGTTGCAGGATCGCGCCGGTATCGGCCACGAGAAGCTGATGCAAGCTCGCAACATGCTGCTGGGCATGGCCGCGAAAGATCCGACGCTGGCTCAGGTGCGTCCGAACGGCCTGAACGATACGCCGCAGTTCACCGTGAACATCGATCACGAGAAGGCTTCCGCGCTCGGCGTGTCGTTGTCGGCGATCGACCAGACGTTCTCGATCGCATGGGCGTCGCAGTACGTGAACAACTTCCTCGATACCGACGGCCGGATCAAGAAGGTGTACCTGCAGGGCGACGCACCGTTCCGCATGAAGCCGGAAGACCTGAACGCCTGGTACGTGCGCAATTCGGCCGGCGGCATGGTGCCGTTCTCATCGTTCGCCAGCGGCACGTGGACCTACGGTTCGCCGAAGCTCGAGCGCTACAACGGTATCTCGGCGGTGGAAATCCAGGGCGCGGCAGCACCGGGTAAGTCGACCGGTCAGGCCATGACGGCCATGGAAGCACTCGTGGCGAAGCTGCCGGCGGGTATCGGCTACGAATGGACGGGCTTGTCGCTGCAGGAACGCCAGTCCGGTTCGCAGGCACCGATTCTGTACGGCATCTCGATCCTCGTCGTGTTCCTGTGTCTCGCGGCGTTGTATGAAAGCTGGTCGATCCCGTTCTCGGTGATCATGGTGGTGCCGCTCGGCGTGATCGGCGCACTGCTGGCCGCTACGCTGCGCGGGCTCGAGAACGACGTGTTCTTCCAGGTGGGTCTGTTGACCACGGTGGGGCTGTCGGCGAAGAACGCGATTCTGATCGTGGAATTCGCCCGCGAACTGCAGCAGGGCGAAGGGATGGGTCCGGTCGAGGCCGCGCTGGAAGCTGCGCGTCTGCGGTTGCGTCCGATTCTGATGACCTCGCTCGCGTTCATTCTCGGCGTGATGCCGCTTGCGATCAGTAACGGCGCGGGTTCGGCCAGCCAGCACGCAATCGGTACCGGCGTGATCGGCGGGATGTTGACGGCGACCTTCCTCGCGATTTTCATGATCCCGATGTTCTTCGTCGTGATCCGCGCGAAGTTCGGCGGCGAAAAGGAAGACCCGGATGAGGCGCTCGCACACTACAACCAGCACCATCCGCATGATCCGCAAGGTGGCGGGTCGGCTGGCGGGTCGACTGATCAAGGCTCGGGCAAGGACGGACATTGAGATGCAAAAACACTCTTTGATTGCAGTGGCGGTAGCGCTGTTCGCCGCGGGTTGCACGATGGCGCCGAAGTACCACCGCCCGGCTGAACCCGTGACCGCGACCTTCCCGGCCGGCGGCGTGTACGACACGCAACCGGGCGCGGCGAGTGCCGCGCGTACCGCGAACGGTCAGGCGGCCGCCGATATCGGCTGGCGTGATTTCTTCGGCGACGCGCGTTTGCAGCGGCTGATCGAAATCGCGCTGAAGAACAACCGCGATCTGCGCGTGTCGGTGCTGAATATTCAGGCATCGCAGGCGCAGTACCAGATCGTTCGCGCGGCGTTGTTCCCGACGCTGAACGCGGCGGCGTCGGAAAGCAAACAGCGCACGCCGAGGGACCTGTCGTCCACGCCCTCGACGGTCACGACTTCGTATTCGGTCGGCCTGAACGCCTCCTGGGAAATCGACTTCTTCGGGCGGATTCAAAGCCTGAAGGATCAGGCGTTGGCTCAGTACCTGGCTACCGCTCAGGCGCGCAAGGCCGCGGAAATCGCGTTGGTCTCGCAGGTCGCGAATCAGTACATGACGGTGCTCGAGCTGGACGATCTGCTGAAGGTCACACAGAACACGCTGAAGACCGCTGAGGAATCGTACCGGATCACCAAGTTGCAGTTCGACAACGGCACGGGTTCGGAACTGGATCTGCGGCAGTCGGAAACGGTGGTCGATCAGGCGCAGGCTAGCCTGCAGTCGCAGGCGCGTTTGCGGGCGCAAGCGGATAACGCGCTCGTGCTGTTGCTTGGCGAGCCGTTGCCCGACGATCTGCCGCCTGGCATGTCGTTGGACAACCAGAGTCTGCTCACGGATATTCCGGCGGGTCTGCCGTCCGATCTGCTTACGCGTCGTCCGGACATCATGGAGGCCGAAGAGAATCTGCTCGCGGCTAACGCGAACATCGGCGCGGCGCGTGCAGCGTTCTTCCCGAAGGTCTCGCTGACCGGCAGTTTCGGTACGCTGAGCCCATCGCTCGGCGGTCTGTTCAAGGCGGGTTCGGCGGCATGGAGCTTCGCACCGTCGATCACGTTGCCGATCTTCGAAGGTGGCGCGAACAAAGCTAATCTCGACCTCGCCACGGTGCAGAAGAACATCCAGATCGCGACGTATGAGAAGGCGATCCAGACGGCCTTCCGCGACGTGGCGGACGGTCTGGCGGCACGTGGCACATACGATCAGCAGATCCAGTCGCTTGAGCGCAATACCTTTGCCGAGCAGCGCCGGCTGGATCTGTCGGATCTGCGTTACAAGAACGGCGTCGACAGTTATCTGTCGGTGCTGACCGCGCAGAACGACCTGTATTTGTCGCAGCAGTTGCTGGTTACCGCGCGTATGCAGCGCCTCCAGAACCTGGTGACGTTGTATCAGGCACTCGGCGGCGGCTGGATCGAACGGAACGGCGAGCAGCCGCGTCCGGCCGATGCTCCGGTCGATTACGGTGCAGCGAGTGCACCGGTGGCGGCTTCGGCGGCTACAGCGGGTTAAGCCGGTGGACTGAGTCGGCGGGTTAGGCCGGCTTCAGTCCAGTAACCGCCGGCGCGCACGGAGGGTTTCTGTTTCAAGGGAGCCGTCCTGCGTAGCCGGCAATAAAAAAAGCCACGGCATGCCGTGGCTTTTTTGTTGGTTCGTAGCGCTCGCGCAATGACTATTGCATCGGCGCTAGCGGGAGATCACGCTCAGTGCACATCCGCGGCGCGCAGCATCTCGTCGCCGCCCTTCGGATCATTGCCGCCGCGTCCGTCGAAATCATGTCCGGCCTTGCGAATTTCGCACTGCGCCTTCTTCTCGCTCTTCACGCCGTTGAAGATCAGGTTCAGCACGACCGCCGACACCGACGCCAGCAAGATCCCGCTATGCAACAGCGGCGACAGCGCCGGAGGCAGCTTCGAGAAAAATTGCGGCGACACCACCGGCACCAGACCCATGCCGATACTCACCGCGACGATGAACAGGTTGTGGTGGTTCTTCACGAAGTCGACCTTGGCCAGTACCTTGATGCCGTTTGCCGCAACCATGCCGAACATCACGATGCCTGCACCGCCGAGCACGAAGGCCGGCACCGAAGCAACCACCTGCGCCATCTTCGGGAACAGACCCAGCAGCACCAGAATCACGCCGCCCATTGCGCAGACAAAGCGGCTCTTCACACCCGTCACGCCGATCAGGCCGACGTTCTGCGAGAACGAGGTATGCGGAAACGAGTTGAAGATGCCGCCGATCAGCGTGCCCAGACCGTCAACGCGCAGACCGCGCACCAGCGTCTTCTGGTCCACCGGACGATCCACCATGTCGCCGACTGCGAGGAACATGCCGGTTGATTCGATGAAGGTAACGAACATCACGGTGACCATCGTCGCGATTGCCAGCGGATCGAAATGCGGCAGGCCGAAGTGGAACGGCATCACAATGCCGACCCACGGTGCGTGCGTGATGCCGTCCATGTTCACGCGGCCGAGCGCCAGCGCGATGATGAAACCTGCGACGATGCCGAGCAGCACCGAGATATTGGCGAGGAAGCCCTTGGCGAACTTGTTGATGAGCAGAATCAGCATCAGCACGAGCAGCGACAGCCCCAGATAGATCGGGTTGCCGTAATCAGGATTGCCCACGCCGCCGGCCGCCCAGTTGATGCCCACTTCCATCAGCGAGAGGCCGATCACCGAGATCACTACGCCGATCACCACCGGTGGGAAAAAGCGCAGCAGCTTGCCGACCATCGGCGCGAGAAGGATGCCGATGACGCCGGCCGCGATCGTCGAGCCGAAGATGTCGAGAATGCCGAGTGAAGGATTCGTGCCGATCGCGACCATCGGACCGACAGCCGCGAACGTGCAGCCCATGATGACCGGCAGACGGATGCCGAAGATCCACAGACCGAGGGTCTGAATCAGCGTGGCGATGCCGCAGGAAAACAGATCGGCGCTAATCAGGAACGCGATCTGGTCTTTCGGCAGTTTGAGCGCGGCACCGATGATCAGTGGCACCGCAACTGCGCCTGCGTACATCACCAAAACGTGCTGAATGCCGAGCGTCAGCAACTGGCCCGCGGGCAGTCGCTCGTCGCACGGGTGAACCGTGTTCGATTGCATTTTGTCTCTCTCCACCATCTCGTTTTGGGATGGCTCCAAGGTATGCGGAACGATAAAGCGCAACAAGACCACTGGGGCCTATTCCGGCATTCCCGGTGACGATATGCGTGAAGCGCGTTTGAAAGCAAAAAGAAATGTGCGCGCCGCGCAAATCGGCGCAAAGCCCTATGCAGCGGCGAGGCCTCTGCGTGCGCGGCGCGGCGTCGCCTCAGGTGATATGTGTTAAAAACAATGGGGTGTATCTCGCTGTGCGCATAGTCCTGTTTTCGCCTGGCGGCCCGTTTGACGGGGTTAACCCGCAAATTGAGGGTTTTCACTTAGACTGCCGCGCGACTGTCGGCGAGTCTCGAAAACCTGCCTTGGAAGATGGAAAATACAGCGCTATTCGCACCTTCCGTGTGCGTTTTCCCAAGCCTCATTAGATGTTCTATCGCTCATGACTTTTCTTGGCATCGACCTCGGCACCGGCTCCCTCAAAGTAGCAATCGTCGACGAAAGCGGCCGCGAGCAGGCCGCGGCGAGTGTCGCGTATGGACTCGAAACGCCGCATCCCGGATGGGCCGAAATTTCGGTGCAAACCTGGTGGCGCGCGCTTTGCGAAGCGGCGGCGCGGTTGCCTGAAGATTTGCGTCGAGAGGTGCAAGCAATCGGCTTCTCCGGACAGATGCACGGTGTTGTTCTGATCGACGCCAATGGCGAAGCGGTGCGCCCCGCGATGCTCTGGCCCGACACGCGTGCATTGGAGTTGCTCGAACAGTGGCCCGAGCCTCAGCCGAATCCGGTTGCGCCTGGCATGGCGGGTCCTTTGCTGCGTTGGATCGTGCAAAACGATCCGCAGTCCGCGCGTAAAACGCGTTGGGCGCTGCAACCGAAAGACTGGCTGCGTGTCGCGCTAGGCGGTGCGGTCGCAACCGATCCTTCCGACGCCTGTGCGACCGCGCTTGCCGATCCCGCCGGCGCGTGGGATCGCGCGCTGCTCGATCGCCTCGAACTGCCGCACGAATGGTTCGCGCCGTTGGCGCCATCGTATGCGGCGGGCGGCATGTTGTCGGAGAAAGCCGCACAAGCGCTCGGTCTGCGCGCCGGCATCGTGCTCGCGATGGGCGCCGCCGATACGCCATGCGCGGCACTCGGCAGTGGTCTCGCTAGCGACGGCGACGCCTTGCTCACCACCGGCACGGGTGGACAAATCGTCGTACTCGCCGAGCATGTACCGCAAGCGGTAAAGGGACTGCATCGTTATCGAGCCGCGAGCGATCACTGGTATCGGATGGCGGCGATGCAAAACGTCGGCGTGGCGCTAGAACGCGTACGCGGCTGGCTGTCATATGAATGGGCGGACGCCTATCGTGATGCGTTCGGCCATGCATCCGGTAGTACCTCAGGCAACGCATCGGGTGATGCCCTTGGTGATGAAAGAAGCGCGACCGCAAGCACTGCAACAGGCCTCACCTTCCTGCCATACCTCACCGGCGAGCGCACCCCGTGGCTCAACCCGGCCGCACGCGGCGGCTGGCTCGGCCTCGCGCTCGACCACACGCGCGGCATGATGATGCGCGCCGCATTCGAAGGCGTCGCGTTCTCGCTGCGTGCCGGGCTCGACGCGATTCGCGCAAGCGGCGCGACGGTGACGACATTGAAACTCGCGGGCGGTGGTTCGGTCGATGCGCGCTGGCGGCAGTTGCTCGCCGATGCTTTGAACGTCGAGTTGTATGCCGTGGATTGTCCCAACGCGGCGCCACGCGGCGCGGCCATCCTGGGTGGACTGGCGAGCGGACATTGGCACGCGAGCGATCTCGCTGCGCTGGCACCGGGCGCGACGCGTGTTGCCGGGCCGCAGGGCGATGCGGCGCTCGCCGAACGTTATGCGCGCTTTCTCGATCTGTATGGACGCGTCGAATCCTGGTTTGGCGAAACTCCGCTTCGATAAACGAGGCGATGTCAGCTACAGACAACGCTGCGACGTACTTTGCAATACCATTACGACTTTCGCACGCTACGTTATAGGCCGGCACATGATGCCGGACGAGAGCAACATCCTCCGTTCACAGCCTGGCACATGGTTTAACCGCAGCAACCGAACCGCGACACCGGCGCGCCGCGCGATATCCCGCCGCGACGCGCCAGGCATTCACAGACTCACAGGAGCATTCACGATGAAAACCAAAGCAGCAATCGCATGGAAAGCCGGCGCCCCGTTGACGATCGAAGAAGTGGATCTGGAAGGGCCGCGCGCCGGTGAAGTGCTGATCGAAGTGAAGGCGACGGGCATCTGCCACACCGACTACTACACGCTCTCGGGCGCCGATCCGGAAGGCATCTTCCCGGCGATTCTCGGACATGAAGGCGCAGGCGTGATCGTCGATGTCGGTCCAGGCGTGGGCACGCTGAAGAAGGGCGATCACGTGATTCCCTTGTACACGCCGGAATGCCGCCAGTGCAAGTTCTGTCTGTCGCGCAAGACCAATCTTTGCCAGGCGATCCGTTCGACGCAAGGCAAGGGCTTGATGCCCGACGCCACGTCGCGTTTCTCGCTGGATGGCAAGCCGCTGTTTCACTACATGGGCACGTCCACATTTTCGAACTACATCGTCGTGCCTGAAATCGCGGTGGCGAAGGTGCGTGAAGATGCGCCGTTCGACAAGATCTGCTACATCGGCTGCGGCGTGACGACGGGCGTCGGTGCGGTCGTGTATTCGGCGAAGGTCGAAGCGGGCGCGAACGTGGTGGTGTTCGGTCTCGGCGGGATCGGCCTGAACGTGATCCAGGGTGCGAAGATGGTCGGTGCGGACAAGATCATCGGTGTCGATCTGAACCCAGGCCGCGTGGAACTGGCGAAGAAATTCGGCATGACCCACTTCATCAACCCGAACGAAGTCGAGAACGTGGTCGACCATATCGTGCAACTCACGGACGGCGGCGCGGACTATTCGTTCGAGTGCATCGGCAACACCAAGGTGATGCGTCAGGCGCTGGAGTGCACGCACAAGGGCTGGGGTCAGTCGTTCATCATTGGCGTGGCGGCAGCGGGCGAAGAGATCAGCACGCGTCCGTTCCAGCTGGTGACGGGCCGTGAGTGGAAGGGCTCGGCATTTGGTGGCGCACGCGGCCGCACGGACGTACCGAAGATCGTCGACTGGTATATGGAAGGCAAGATCAACATCGACGACCTGATCACGCACCGTCTGCCGCTCGAGCGCATCAACGAAGGCTTCGACCTGATGAAGAAGGGCGAGTCGATCCGCTCGGTCGTGCTGTACTAACACGGCACTCACGCGGGATTCATACGCCACTTATGCGCCACTGACCCGGCACGCAAAGGAACACGTCGATGCTTGAACTATTGTCGTCACATGCCTGTCATGGCGGCGAGCAGCGGATTTACCGGCATGACTCGCAGACCATCGGTCTGCCGATGCGCTTCTCGATTTATCTGCCGCCGCAGGCCTTGCAGGCTAACGCGAATGTGCCCGCGCTGTTCTATCTTGCGGGCCTGACCTGCACTGAAGAAACTTTTCCAGTCAAGGCGGGTGCGCAGCGCTTCGCGGCCCAGCACGGCATCGCCCTGATCGCGCCGGATACCAGCCCGCGCGGTGCGGGCGTGCAGGGCGAAAGCGCGGCGTGGGACTTCGGTGTGGGCGCGGGCTTTTACATCAACGCGACGCAGCAGCCATGGGCGAAGCACTATCGGATGTACTCGTATGTGCGCGATGAACTGCGCGAAACGGTGCTCGCGAATCTGCCGGTGGACGGTGCACGTCTGGGCATCTTCGGGCATTCGATGGGGGGGCACGGCGCGTTGATGCTGGCGCTGCGCAACCCGGAGATCTATCGGTCGGTGTCGGCGTTCGCGCCGATCGCCGCGCCTTCACAGTGCCCGTGGGGCGTGAAGGCGTTCAGCGGGTATCTGGGCGAAGACCGCGAAGCGTGGAGGCAGTATGACTCGAGCGAACTGGTCGCCCACGCGTCGCGTAAGTTCGCGCAAGGGATTCTGGTCGATCAGGGGCTGGCGGATCAGTTCCTCGCCGAGCAGTTGAACCCGGATGTGTTCGAAGCGGCCTGCAAGGCCGCGGGACAGCCGCTGACGTTGCGTCGTCATGCAGGCTACGACCACGGGTATTACTTCATCTCGACTTTCATCGAGGATCATCTCGCGCATCACGCGCAGGTGTTGCTCGGCTGAAATTCGGCAGGGCGATGGTGGATGGCGGCGGCACGCAGTGTGCTGCCGCCAAGCGCCGCTCAACGACGCTTCAACAAGCTCCCGCCATATACGACAGCCGACAGCACGGTGATCCAGAAGCTCGTCGGCCAGTCGGTATAGAACGCCAGCGTCAGACCCAGCCAGGCCTGTATCAGCGCGAACATGGCCGCGAGAACGAGACCGGTCGAGAGCCGCGTCGTCATGTTCTGCGCAGCGGCCGCCGGCCCGACCATCAGCGTGAACACCAGCAGCACGCCGACGATCTGCGTACACGCTGCCACCGCCAGTGCGGCAATCGCCAGAAACAGTACCGACACCAGCCGCAACGACACGCCCTTGGCTTCGGCCAATTCGGGCTGCAACGAAGCAAACAGCAACGGCCGCATGATCGCCGCGAGCGCCAGCAAACTGACGACGCCTAACGCCGCCAGCACGCCGAGCGTCGACGCATTCACGCCGAGCACGTTGCCGAACAGCAGCGCAGTCACCTGCGTCGCGTAGGCGGTGAAGAAGTGCAGGAACAGCAAGCCAAAGCCGAGCGACAGCGACAGGATCACGCCGATCGCTACATCGCGTCCGGCGAGCCGCTCGCCGAGCGCGCCCATGCCGACGCCCGCTACCAGGGTGAAGCCGATCATCCCCCAGATCGGCGAGATGCCGATCAGTACCGCGCCGGTCGCGCCGGTGAAGCCGACATGCGAGAGCGCGTGGCCCGCGAAGGTCTGCCCGCGCATCACCAGAAAATAGCCCACCACGCCTGCCAGCACCGCGACGATCCCCGACGCCGCGAACGCGTTCACCATGAAATCGTATTCAAACATCGTGCGTGTGTCCGTCGCGTGAGTCGTGCTGGTGTGAGTGGCCGTGTGCGCCACCGTGGTCGTGCGAATGCGAGTGGCTATGACCGCCGTTCTCGTCGTGTTCGTGCTCGTGATCGTGTTTTTCGACTTCGACGTCGCCCGACATCACGAAGATGCGGCCGTTCACGCGCATCACGTCGATCGGCGAGCCATAGAGCCGCGACAGCACCGGCCGCGTAATGACTTCATCGACGGTGCCGAGCGCGGCGACGCCGCTGCCGAGATACAGCACGCGGTCGAGCGCGTGCAGAAGCGGGTTCAGCTCATGCGCCGAAAACAGCACGGCAATGCCGAGTTCCTGCTGCACGCGCCGCACCAGTTCCACCACGGTCTTCTGATGATGCGGATCGAGGCTGATCAACGGTTCATCGAGTAACAGCAGCTTGGGATTGCCGAGCAGGCATTGGGCGAGCAGCAACCGCTGACGCTCACCGCCCGACAGTTCCGATAACGGCCGTTCGGCCAGCTTGCGGCCGCCCACCAGATCCAGCACCCGCTCGACGTCCGCGCGGGTCTTGCTGTCCGCATGGGGCAGGCCCCAGCGGTGGCCATCGGCGGCCATCGCGACGAAATCGCGGCCGCGTACGCGGCGCCCGGCCAGCGCACTGCGCGTCTGCGGCATATATCCGATCGACGCGTTGCCGCGCTCGACCGGCTGCCCCAGCACACGGATCGCGCCGCTCGCGGCCGGCACGAGACCAAGCACGGCGCGCATCAGCGTGGTTTTGCCCGCGCCGTTCGGCCCGAGCACGCCGATGAATTCGCCCTGGTTCACCACGAAGCCGGTGTCGCGCAAAATCGTGCGGCCGCCGAGTTCGAGCGTCACGCGATCGAGTTCGAGCACGGGCGCGCGGCTGCGTCCGCGGTTGGATGGGTTGGTTAATGCATCAGCTGGCGTGCTGCGGCCAGTCACGTTCATGGGGTTTTTCCTTTGGCGCTTGTTGCCCCCGCCGTGCCCGCATCGCCCGAGGCCAGCGCCGTGCCCAGCGCGTCGAGCTGCGTCAGCATCCACGTCTGATAGGTCTTGCCGGCCGGTTCGGTTTCGGTGACGCTCATGGTCGGCACCTTCGATTGCTGCGCGAGCTTCAACATGCGTTTGGTCAGGGCCTCGGTTGCCTGGCTGTTATAGATCAGAACGCGAACGCGCCTGTCGCGCAGATCGCGTTCGAACGCGGCGATATCGGCCGCGCTTGCTTCAGTGTCGTTCATCGTCGCCAACTGGAAGCGCAGATTGCGCATCGAGAGGCCGACCGCGTCCGACATATAACCGAACACCGGTTCGGTCGCCGTCACCGGCACGCCGGCGTAACGGCCGTGCAGATCGGCGACTTTGGCGTCGATGGGTTTCAGCGAATCGAGAAACTTCGCGAGGTTCGCATCGTACGCCGACTTGTGCGCCGGGTCAGCCGCGACGAGCGCCTCGCTCACCGCGCGCGCCACTTTCGGCATGGTTTGCGGGTCATACCAGAGGTGGGGATTATCGCCGCCCTTCTTGCCGACGAGGTCCGCGGCGACGATCGTGGTGCGCTTCGTGCTCTTCGAAGCGGCCAGCAGTTTCGCCATCCACGGATCGTAGTCGGCGCCGTTGTAGACCACAAGGCTCGCATGCTGCAAGGCGCGCGCCGTCTTCGGGCTGGCTTCGAACAGGTGCGGATCCTGATCCGGATTGCTGAGGATGCTCGTCACGTCGACGCGGTCGCCGCCCAGTTGCTGCACGACGTCACCGTAAAAGTTTTCCGCTGCCACCACCGGGATTTTCGCATCTGCGGCATACGCGGCGCTATGGCTGAGCGCGAAAGCACCAGCGGCCGCCGCGCCCATGGCCACGGTCTTCGACAGCTTCAGCGCACGGCGCGCCCCGTTCAACATCGAGCCGAATTTCTTCATCGTTGTTCCCTGCTGCGTGAGAGTTGAATGCACTACAAACCTTAGGAGCGGCGCGCTTTGGTGGTCATGCGAGGCGTTCGTGCATCTGTTCATCCCTGCGCACCGGCGGTGCTGCGCGCAGCTCGCCGGCCCAAAGCTGAGCGAGTTCGAAATGATATAACGTATCCAAAATTCTTGTCAGCGACTTATGCAGAAAGTAGCTTGGCTGCCTTCGATTTCTCGTATTAGCGTCAAACGAGACCGTAAGAGGGTGCGTGGTGGTCCTGCCGCGCTGCACCATCGAAATCTGGTCGAGCGCCTTGACATGACCCGGTCCGTATCCGATCATTCGATCACAAACAGAGCAATTGTTCGCGCAACGAGCGTTCGCTC
The DNA here is from genome assembly GCF_905220705.1 of Paraburkholderia domus. GTDB lineage: Bacteria > Pseudomonadota > Gammaproteobacteria > Burkholderiales > Burkholderiaceae > Paraburkholderia > Paraburkholderia domus. Next base: position 42,435 of record NZ_CAJNAT010000007.1, on the reverse strand, counting down.
ACCGCGCTTCGAGAAGCGAAACGAACCGGAGACAAGCAGTGGCGGCACGATTGCAAGACAAGGTGGCCATTCTGACGGGCGCGGCAAGCGGAATCGGTGAAGCCGTGGCCCGGCGCTATCTGGACGAAGGCGCGCGTTGCGTGCTGGTCGATGTGAAGCCGGCGGACAGTTTCGGCGATTCGTTGCGCGCCGCCTACGGCGACCGTGTGTTGGGTGTCAGCGCCGACGTGACGCGCCGCGAGGATATCGAACGCATCCTCGCGAAGACGGTGGAGCGCTTCGGCCAGGTCGATATCCTGTTCAACAACGCGGCGCTGTTCGATATGCGCCCGATTCTCGATGAATCCTGGGACGTGTTCGACCGCCTCTTCGCGGTCAACGTGAAGGGCATGTTCTTCCTGATGCAAAGCGTCGCCCGGAAAATGGTCGAGCAGGGCCGCGGCGGCAAGATCATCAATATGTCGTCGCAAGCCGGGCGGCGTGGTGAGGCGCTGGTGTCGCACTACTGCGCAACCAAAGCCGCCGTGCTCAGCTATACGCAATCCGCGGCGCTTGCTCTCGCGCCGCACAAGATCAATGTGAACGGCATCGCGCCGGGCGTCGTCGATACGCCGATGTGGAATGAAGTCGACGCGCTGTTCGCCCGCTATGAAAACCGGCCGCTCGGCGAGAAGAAGCGCCTGGTCGGTGAAGCGGTGCCGCTTGGCCGTATGGGTGTGCCGGACGATCTGACCGGCGCCGCCCTGTTCCTCGCGTCGGCGGATGCAGACTACATCACCGCGCAAACCCTGAACGTCGACGGCGGGAACTGGATGAGCTGAGCGGATAGCAGTGTAGATGGGCCGGACCTGCTTCACCCTTCGTCATTTTCGTAGAACAAACGCAGCACTACATAACGTACGAGAAAGGAGACAACACATGAAACCCGTTACTCAATCTGCGCTGAAGGCGCTCAGTGCCGGCGCGCTTGCATGCTTTGCGTTGCACGCGCAGGCGGCCACGGTGACCATCGCCACGTTGAACAATCCGGACATGATCGAGCTGAAGAAGCTCTCGCCCGCTTTCGAGCAGGCAAATCCGGATATCAAGCTCAACTGGGTGATTCTCGAAGAAAACGTGCTGCGTCAGCGCGCCACCACCGATATCACGACCGGCAGCGGCCAGTTCGATGTGATGACGATCGGCGCGTACGAAACACCGCAATGGGGCAAGCGCGGCTGGCTCACGCCGCTCACCGGCCTGCCTGCTGATTACGATCTGAACGACGTCGTGAAGACGGCCCGCGACGGTCTCTCGAGCGGCGGCCAGTTGTACGCGCTGCCGTTCTACGTCGAAAGCTCGATGACGTATTACCGCAAGGATCTGTTCGCGGCCAAGGGCCTGAAAATGCCCGATCAACCGACTTACGACCAGATCGCGCAATTCGCGGACAAGCTCACGGACAAAGCGAACGGCATGTACGGCATCTGCCTGCGCGGCAAAGCCGGCTGGGGCGAAAACATGGCGTACGCGACGACGGTGGTGAACACCTTCGGCGGCCGCTGGTTCGACGAAAAGTGGCAAGCGCAACTGACCTCGCCGGAATGGAAAAAGGCCATTACGTTCTACGTCGATCTATTGAAGAAGGACGGCCCTCCGGGAGCGAGCTCGAACGGCTTCAACGAAAACCTCACGCTGATGTCCTCGGGCAAATGCGCGATGTGGATCGACGCGACGGTGGCCGCCGGCATGCTCTACAACAAGCAGCAGTCGCAAATCGCCGACAAGGTGGGCTTTGCTGCGGCGCCGATCGCTGTCACGCCGAAGGGTTCGCACTGGCTGTGGGCCTGGGCGCTGGCCATTCCGAAGTCGTCGAAGCAGGCTGACGCGGCGAAGAAGTTCATCGCGTGGGCCACGTCGAAGCAGTACATCGAACTGGTCGCGAAGGATGAAGGCTGGGCCTCGGTGCCGCCGGGAACGCGTCAATCGACTTACGCGCGCCCCGAATACAAGCAGGCTGCACCGTTTGGCGACTTCGTGCTGAAGGCAATTGAAACGGCGGATCCGGATCACCCGACGCTGAAGCCGGTGCCGTACACCGGTGTGCAGTTCGTCGGCATCCCCGAGTTCCAGTCGTTCGGCACGGTGGTCGGTCAGAGCATCTCCGGCGCGGTTGCCGGTCAGATGACGATCGATCAGGCGCTGGCAGCCGGGCAGGCAACGGCGAACCGCGCTGTGCAACAGGCCGGTTATCAGAAGTAAGCCGACCCGCGAGCGCTGCAACGTAACGTGAAACGCGCCGGCTGACGCCCGTCAGCCGGCTCACGCAGCACAGCGGGCCGTCCTCGACACTTATTTGCCACGCATTTGCTAATGACGCGCTGCGACACCGCAGGCGTCGCGGTGAGTGATGCGGCTAAAACGGTGTCGTCCTCGGACAGCCCGCGCATTACCGAACAGGTGGTCAATCATGCGTCCTCTGCGCCTACCTCTCATGCATGCCCATCCCCAGACAGAAAAAGAACGCGAAATCCGCAAAGCCAATTCCGCCCGCTGGCTGGTGTCGCCCTCGGTCGCGGTACTCGTACTGTGGATGGCCATTCCGCTGGCGATGACGATCTGGTTTTCGTTCTCGCGCTACAACCTGCTGAATCCGGATCTCAAGGGCTTCGCCGGATTCGACAACTACAAATATCTCGCCACCGATCCGTCGTTCGGACCGTCGATCGGGCACACGCTCGAACTGATCATCTCGGTGCTGGTGATCACGGTGGTCGGCGGCGTGCTGATGGCGATCCTGTTCGATCGAAAGTTCTACGGTCAGGGCATTGCGCGCCTGTTGGCGATCGCACCGTTCTTCGTGATGCCGACAGTGAGTGCGCTGATCTGGAAGAACATGATCCTGCACCCGGTGTACGGCCTGATCGCACAAGGCATGCGCGCGATCGGCATGCAGCCGATCGACTGGTTCGCCGACTATCCGCTGACGGCGGTGATCATGATCGTCGCGTGGCAGTGGCTGCCGTTCGCGTTCCTGATTCTGTTTACCGCGATCCAGTCGCTCGATCAGGAGCAGAAGGAAGCGGCGCGCATCGACGGTGCGGGTCCGTTCTCCATGTTCTTCTACATCACGCTGCCTCACCTGAAACGGGCGATCGCGGTGGTGGTGATGATGGAGACGATTTTCCTGCTGTCGATCTTCGCCGAAATCTATACGACCACGGGCGGCGGTCCGGGCACTGCGACCACCAATCTGTCGTACCTGATCTATTCGCTGGGCCTGCAACAGTTCGACGTCGGTCTCGCTTCGGCAGGCGGCATTCTGGCTGTCGTGCTGGCTAACATCGTGTCGTTCTTCCTTGTGCGGATGCTCGCGAAGAACCTGAAGGGGGAGTACGAAAAATGAGCCACGTTGCCTCTACACCGGCGTCCACCACGACGTCCATGAGCGTGCCGACCAAGTCGCCGTTCGACGCGATTCGCCGCGGCATTCCCGGCGTGATCGCCTGGCTGGTCGCGCTGCTGCTGTTCTTTCCGATCTTCTGGATGACGATCACCGCGTTCAAGACGGAGCAGCAGGCGTATTCGTCGTCGCTGTTTTTCATCCCGACGCTCGATAGCTTCCGCGAGGTGTTCGCGCGCAGCAACTACTTTTCGTTCGCGTGGAATTCAATCCTGATCTCGGCGGGCGTCACGGTGCTGTGCCTGATTCTCGCCGTGCCGGCCGCGTACGCGATGGCTTTCTTTCCGACGCGACGCACGCAGAAGGTGCTGCTGTGGATGCTGTCGACCAAGATGATGCCGTCGGTCGGCGTGCTGGTGCCGATCTATCTGCTGTGGAAAAACAGTGGCCTGCTCGATACGGTATCGGGTCTGGTGATCGTCTATACGCTGATCAACCTGCCGATTGCAGTGTGGATGTCGTTCACGTACTTCGCGGAAATTCCGCGCGACATTCTCGAAGCGGGGCGGATCGACGGCGCGGCGACGTGGCAGGAAATCGTCTACCTGCTGATGCCGATGTCGCTGCCGGGGCTCGCCTCCACCGCGCTGCTGCTGGTGATCCTGTCGTGGAACGAAGCGTTCTGGAGCATCAACCTGTCGAGTTCGAACGCTGCGCCGCTGACCGTGTTCATCGCGTCGTATTCGAGTCCTGAAGGCTTGTTCTGGGCCAAGCTCTCCGCTGCTTCGCTGCTCGCGGTCGCGCCGATCCTGATCGTCGGCTGGCTGTCGCAGAAGCAACTGGTGCGCGGGCTGACGTTCGGGGCGGTCAAATGACGGCAGTCACGACGGCGAGTAATTTCGCTCTGATCTGCGATTGCGACGGCGTGCTGATCGACAGCGAAGCCGTGGCGGCGCGCATGCTGGTGCATGAACTCGAAACGCGCTGGCCCGATGCCGATGTCGAACCGGTGGTGCTGCCGCTGCTCGGCTTGCGCATCGAAAAGGTGTTGGAGGGCACGGCGGCGCAACTTGGCAGAAGGCTCAGCGCCGAAGATATCGATGCGATACGCCGCGCGGTCGAAGCGGCGGCGATGCAGGCGCCCACAGTCGTTGGAATCGAAGCCGCGCTCGCGCAGGTACCGCTCACCAAAGCGTGCGCGAGCAACAGCTTCCGGCCGTATGTCGAGAACGTACTGGCGCGCACGGGCCTCGTGAGGTTCTTCGGCGATCGGCTCTTTTGTGCCGATGCGGTGCCGAACCCGAAGCCCGCACCCGATGTCTATCTTGCCGCAGCGCTCGGTGTCGGCCTCGCGCCGTCCGCCTGCCTCGTGGTGGAAGACAGCGTGACGGGCGTGACGGCAGCGACCGCGGCGGGCATGACGGTGCTGGGTTTTATCGGCGGCGGTCATGCGAGCGACGCGCAGATCGACGCATTGCATGCAGCGGGCGCGCGTACCGTATTCGACGACATGCAGCAGTTGCCGGAACTGGTCGCGCAATGGACGCTGAGCGCGACAGCACCGGCGCCGTAGCCGCGGCGGGTTAGAGCAGATGAGCGGCGAATGAGCAGGATCTGAGCCGCACATGGAGAAGTGAATCAACGCAGCTGCTGAAGACATGGAAGCAACTTAAGCAACTTAAGCAACCGACGCAGCTGAAGCACCGTTAGCAACACACAGCAATACACGGAGACACATCATGGCAAGCGTAACTCTGCGCAACATCAGAAAAGCCTACGACGACAACGAAGTGATGCGTGACATCAACCTCGACATCCTCGACGGCGAATTCGTCGTGTTCGTCGGCCCGAGCGGTTGCGGTAAATCGACGCTAATGCGGATGATCGCCGGCCTCGAAGATATCAGCGGCGGCGATCTGACCATCGACGGCACGCGCGTGAACGACGTGCCGCCCGCCAAGCGCGGCATCGCGATGGTGTTCCAGTCGTACGCGCTGTATCCCCACATGACGCTGTACGACAACATGGCGTTCGGCCTGAAACTCGCCGGCACCAAGAAGCCGGAGATCGACGCCGCCGTGCGTAACGCGGCGAAGATCCTGCACATCGACCATCTGCTCGATCGCAAGCCGAAGCAGCTTTCGGGCGGTCAGCGTCAGCGGGTTGCGATCGGCCGCGCGATTACGCGCAAGCCGAAGGTGTTCCTGTTCGACGAACCGTTGTCGAATCTCGACGCCGCGCTGCGCGTGAAGATGCGCCTCGAATTCGCGCGTCTGCACGACGAGTTGAAGACCACGATGATTTACGTGACGCACGATCAGGTCGAAGCCATGACACTGGCCGACAAGATCGTGGTGCTGTCGGCGGGGAATGTGGAGCAGGTCGGCAGCCCGACCATGCTGTACCACGCGCCCGCCAATCGCTTCGTCGCCGGTTTCATCGGTTCGCCGAAGATGAACTTCATGGAAGGGGTGGTGCAATCGGTGACGCACGACGGCGTCACGGTGCGCTACGAAACCGGCGAGACGCAGCGTGTGGCGGTGGAACCGGGTGCGGTGAAGCAGGGCGACAAGGTCACCGTCGGCATTCGCCCCGAGCATCTGCACGTCGGCACCACCGAAGACGGCATCTCGGCGCGCACCATGGCGCTCGAATCGCTCGGCGACGCAGCGTATCTGTATGCAGAATCGAGCGTTTCGCCGGATGGCCTGATCGCGCGGATTCCGCCGCTCGAACGGCACGCCAAGGGCGAGACGCAAAAGCTTGGCGCCACGCCGGATCACTGTCATTTGTTCGACAGCGAAGGGAAAGCATTCCAGCGTAAGATCGTCGAAGTGCTGGCCGCGTGAGTAGGTGATTGGGAAAGCGGCGGGCGCGTCGCTTTCCGTCGGTCACGTTGTTCACGCTCAGGAAACGCTCATGCCCGCTTATGTTGTCATCACGCGCGAGAAAACGCTCGACCCCGCCAAGCTGGACGAATACAAACAGGTTGCGCCCGCAGTCTTCGAGAAGCATGCGGTAATGGTGCTCGCGAGCCACGGGGAAAAAGAAGTGGTGGAAGGTCCGCCAATCGAGGAAATCCTGATTCTCGAATTCCCCAACTACAACGAAGCGATCGCGTGGTATCGCAGCCCAGCGTATCAGGCGGTCAGCGAGACGCGCCTGCAGGGCGGTGAGTATCGCATCATCATCACGGAAGGACTGCCGGTGTTGTAGGGCAGCTGTCTTTGTCCGCCACGTTCAGGCTTCCAGCGCCGCCCGCGCGCACAACTCGTCGGTCACCAGCCCCGACAGCCAGCCGCCTTTGAGCACCGCGATCAGCGCTTCGCGTTTGCGCTCGCCGCCGGCAAAGCCGATGGTGGGCCGCCGTGGCGGTGAATCGAGCGCGATGCTGGTGACGCGCCGGCCGGTCGGCGATTCGACGTGCACGCCGGATGCATCGATCGGCAGGCCGAGCATTTCAGCCACCGCACCGTTCTGCACCAACTCATTCACTTCTGCGGTCGTGATAAAGCCGTCTTCGTGCAGCGGGCATTTCGGCCCAATATTGCCGATGCCGACGAATGCGACGTCGGCCTGAGCCGACAGCGATTCGACGATCCGGTACAGCCGGTGATTGCACCACTGCGCGCGTTCGGCCTCGCTGTCGGCGAGCAACGGCGCGGGCAGCAGAAAATGCTTGCCGCCGGTCTTCTCCGAAATGTGCAGCGCGACGTCGTAGCGGTTCGAGGAGCCGTCCTGGGCGATCGCCCCGACCATCGATACCAACCGGTGCTGCGGACGCTCCAGCTGGGCGATCTGATCGACCGCGGCCTTCAGCGTGCGGCCGCTGCTCACAGCGACCACCATCGGTTTTTCTTCGCCGAGATAGCGTTCCATGACCTGCGCGCCGGCCACAGCCAGCTTGCGGTCGACTTCCTCCGGCGTATCGCTGTCGATCGGTACGACTTCGCACATGCTCAGGCCGTAGCGCTTCGAGAGTTGATCGGCGAGCGCAAGACAATCGGCCAGTTTGTGATCGACGCGCACGCGAATCAGATTCTTCTCGACAGCGAAGGCGACCAACCGCTGCGCGACTGGACGTGACACCTGCAGTTTCTCGGCGATCTCGTTCTGGGTATTGCCGGCAACGTAATAAAGCCACGCGGCGCGGGTAGCAAGATCTAATTTTTCTGTGGACTTGGGCACGGTGACGGTTCGCTTGTAGTGCGCCGATGATAGCAGCCAGTCCCCGCCTCTCAACGGGAACTGGCTGTGGTTTGCCGGTTAGGCGAGCGGTTGCCGCGCGGGGTCGAACAGAGGCCGAACGTGGCGGTAGAGTGCGCGATACGCTTCGAGCCGGTTGCGCAGTTCGGCGTGCCGTCGCGGGTTCGGCGTGAACTCCTTTTCGATCGGTGGCTTGGTGAGCACCCTGGCCGGGTCACCGCCTGCGGCTAACCAACCGAGGCGCGCCGCGCCGAGCGCCGCACCCGTCTCGCCGCCACCATGCTTACGGGTGGCGGTGTCGAGCGCGTCGGCGAGCAGTTGCGCCCAGTAGTCGCTGCGAGCGCCACCGCCGAGCAGGGACAGCGCCTTCGCTTCAGTGCCGGCCGCGCGCAACGCATCGAGGCCGTCGGTGAGCGCGAGCGTCACGCCTTCCAGCACCGCATAACCGAGCAACGCGCGATCGGTTGCGTGATTCATGCCGAAGAACACGCCTTGCGCGTACGGGTCGTTGTGCGGCGTACGTTCCCCCGACAGATAGGGCAAAAAGAGCGGGGCGGTGTTCAACGCATCCGCTGGCAGCGCCTCGATTTCGGCGAGCAGGGTCGGCTCGTCGGTGGAGGTGAGCTTGCAGACCCAGCGCAAACAACTTGCCGCCGACAGCACCACGCTCATCTGATGCCAGCGATCCGGAATCGCATGACAGAACGCGTGCACCGCGGAAGCGGGGTTCGGGCGGAAACTGTCGCCGACCACGCACAACACGCCGGACGTGCCGAGTGAGACGAAGCCGTCGCCCGGTTGCGTCGCGCCGATGCCGATCGCACTCGTAGCATTGTCGCCGCCGCCGGCCGCGACGATCACGCCGTCGCTCAAACCGAACTCGCGCGCCACTTCGGGGAGCAGAGTGCCTGACGGCGCGCTGCCTTCGCACAGGCTTGGCATCTGCGCGCGCGTCATGTTGCAGGCGGCGAGCAGCGAATCGGACCAGTCGCGTTTGGCGACGTCGAGCCACAGCGTGCCGGCTGCATCCGATGGATCGGATACCTTGCCGCCGGTCAGTTGCAAACGTAGGTAGTCCTTCGGCAGCAGTACGCAGGCGGTTTGCGCGAAGATTTCCGGTTCGTGGCGTGCAACCCATAGCAGCTTCGGCGCGGTGAAACCGGGCATTGCGAGATTGCCGGCCACGGTGTGCAACTCCGGCGCGCGCTCGGTCAGCTCCGCACATTCCTTGTCGCTGCGCATGTCGTTCCACAGGATCGCGGGACGCAATACGCGATTCTGCGCGTCCAGCAGCACGGCCCCGTGCATCTGCCCCGAGAGGCCGATGCCGCGAATCTGCGCGAACTCGTCCGGATGTTTGGCGCGCAACGCGGCCAGCGCCGTGCGCGTGCCGGCCCACCAGTCTTCGGGATTCTGTTCGGCCCAGCGCTGATGCGGACGCGAAACGGTAAAGGGTGAGCCTGCGGTGCCGATCACGCGTCCATCGGAGGCGAGCAGCAGGACTTTCACTTCGGACGTGCCGAGGTCGATGCCGAGATACATGGGCGCGAAACCTTCGTCGTTAGGGATGCGCTACTTTAGCCGCATAGGGCAAGCGGTGCCATGCGCATTAAGCCTGGCACCGGCGTGGTTCGCGTGGTTCGATACTGCGCGGGTCAAGCCGCGCCGCGTTTGGCCAGCCATACATCGACACGCGCCAACGCGCCCGCCAACGCCGATTCCAACTCCGGCGTCTGTGCCATGCTGCCCCAAAGCAGCCGGTCTGCGGCGAACGCCTTTAGCGGATCGGGCGCACTAAAGAAACCACGGGCGACGCGCTCGTCCATCACGCCATCCTGATACGCATACGGCAACGTGCCGGCATTCCAGCGTTCGAGAAAGCGGAAGAACAGCGCCGGCAACATCGCCGTCGCCGCCGGCGTGACGCCACGCTCGAAGCATTCGGAGAGGGTCGGCGCGATAAAGCCGGGCAGCTTCGAAAAGCCATCGGCCGCGACGCGCTGATTGGTGTCCTGGATGTAGGGATTGCCGAAGCGTTCGAGCACGACGTCGCGATAGCGTTCGAGATCGAGCGGGCTCGGCGTGAGGCAGGGGATCACGTCCTCGGTCACGTAGTCGAAGGCGAATTTGTTGATGTCCGGGTCGAGCGTGCCTTCGTGGATGTAGTTCAGTCCGACCAGTGTGCCCGCCCACGCAATGCAGCTATGTGTTGCGTTGAGAATGCGGATCTTCGCTTCCTCGTAAGGCAGTACCGAGTCGACCAGTTCCGCGCCGACCTTTTCCCACGCGGGGCGCCCGGCGACGAAGCGGTCTTCTATCACCCACTGGATGAAGGATTCACCCATCACCGGGCAGGCATCGTCGACACCGGTGGCGGCTTTGACGCGTTCGCGTACGTCCGGCGTCGGGCGCGGCGTGATGCGGTCGACCATCGAACTCGGGCACGCGGTGTTGTCGTCGAACCATTGCGCCAGCTCGTCCGCGCCGCGCCGTTCGAGAAACTCGCTCATACCCGCATGAAAACGCTCGCCGTTGCTGCGCAGGTTATCGCAGGTCTGCAGCGTGACAGGGCCCGCGCCGCGCTTCATGCGGGCGTCGAGAATCGCCGCGAGCGCGCCATAAATCGTGGTGTGGCCGCCTTTCAGGTCAGCCGCGAGATCGGCATTGGCCGTGTCTAGCTCGTCCTGTTCGTCGAGGTAATAGCCGCCTTCGGTGACCGTAAACGCAATGATCTTGCAGGCCGGATCGGCGCCTGCTTCGATCAGCGCGTCGAGACTCTCGGTCCACGGCACCACGCGTTCGATCGATCGAATCGTCTCGTACGCGCGCTCACCCTGCGGCGTGACGGTCTCTAGCGTATAGACGCCGTTTTGCGCGGCGAGCGCTTCGAGCACCGCGTTCATGTCGCTGCGGATATTGCCCACGGTCAGCGACCAGTGCGGCTCGCCCGCTACGTTTGCCTCGTTCAATCGATGGAGATACCACGCCTGATGCGCGCGATGAAACGATCCCGCGCCGATGTGCAGGATCACGTGTGCGGCCGTGCCGCTGCCTTGCCCGCTGTTCATGTGCGTCTCCTGAATGTCTTTGACCGCACGGCTCGAAGCGTGCGTTTTTCTTTGGGTGGAGCATTTGCTCTGTCTGTGAGCGAATGATCGTACCCGGCGAAACGAATGTCAAGGCGACGTCAGTGGCTTTTCGTGGCGCAGCGCGGCGTGGCGGGACTTTCGGCGCGGCTCGCGAGGTGTCCACCCGTTATGGGATATGTCTCGCGGTGCGTATTGCATTGCATCAAATTTGACTTTCTCCGCGCCAGGACTAACCCGAATGCAAAAAAGTATCGGTCCGCGGTTTGATTTTTAGTGGTGGATCAGGCTTTTGAGGGCTACTTTTCGCTATACAAGACGAAGCTCAGCGGCACAGGCAACACGCCGCTTCATGGAGGAAGACACAAATGCAACCCGATCTGGAAGTCGTCGCCGTACGGCGTGACGAATCCTTCAAAGCGTGGTCGCACGGCTATCCGTATCGCACGGTGCGCTGGCACTTTCACCCGGAATACGAAATCCATCTGATCGTGGCGACGACCGGCAAGATGTTCGTTGGTGACCATATCAGCAGCTTTGCGCCTGGCAACCTCGTGTTGATGGGGCCAAACCTGCCGCACAACTGGGTCAGCGATGTGCCGGAAGGCGAGACGATTGCGCAGCGTAATCTGGTCGTTCAGTTTGGGCAGGAGTTCGTGTCGAGCTGCATGGGGAGTTTTCCGGAATGGCGCCAGGTTGAGGCGCTGCTCGCCGACTCGCGCCGCGGTGTGTCGTTCGGTGCAGAAACGAGCGCCGCGATACAGCCGCTGTTCATCGAATTGCTGGCTGCGCGAGGACTGCGCCGTCTCGTGCTGTTCATGTCGATGCTTGAAATCCTGATGAACGCCGAAGATCGCGAGACGCTCGCAAGTCCCGCCTATCAGGCCGACCCGACCGGCTTCGCATCGACCCGCATCAATCACGCGCTGTCGTATATCGGCAAAAACCTGTCTAACGATCTGCGCGAATCTGATCTGGCGCAACTCGCTGGGCAAAGCGTGAGTGCATTCTCGCGTTACTTCCGCCGTCATACAGGGCTGCCGTTCGTGCAATACGTCAACCGCATGCGCATCAATCTCGCATGCCAGTTACTGACGGACGATGAACTGAGCGTCACCGATATCTGCTTCAAGGCGGGCTTTAACAACCTGTCGAATTTCAACCGGCAGTTCCTCGCGGTGAAGGGCATGGCGCCTTCGAAGTTTCGCCGCTATCAGCAACTGAACGACGCGAGCCGCGACGCCTCCGAAGAAGCCGCCGCGCGCGGCGCGGGTATCGACAATGCACCCGCGATCGTGCTTGCGCCAGGTCTGCCACGCACCGTCGCCGCTGCTTATCCACCGACGTAGTCCTTCCTACGTGACGCTTCACGCTGAAGCGTTCTAGTTCACCCGCGTTTCAACACCTATCGCGCTGTCCCCAGACAGCGTGAGGGATGTGCTCATCTCATCGAACAGTTTTAATAACGGAGACAACCGTGACGCAATCCACTTCGAAGCAGGCATCGCTGAAAACCTTCGCGCGCAGCACGGCCGCCCTGGTGACGCTCGCATTCGGCCTGTCGTTCATCGCCGCGCCGGCTGCGCAAGCGGCGCCGCTCAAGATCGGCATGACGTTTCAGGAACTGAACAACCCGTACTTCGTGACGATGCAAAAAGCGCTGAACGATGCGGCTGCGTCGATTGGCGCGACGGTGGTTGTCACCGACGCGCACCACGACGTGAGCAAGCAGGTCAGCGACGTCGAAGACATGCTGCAAAAGAAGATCGACATCCTGCTCGTGAACCCGACCGATTCGACCGGCATTCAATCGGCTGTGACGTCAGCCAAGAAAGCGGGTGTGGTGGTGGTCGCCGTCGATGCCAATGCGAATGGCCCGGTCGATTCCTTCGTCGGCTCCAAGAATTTCGACGCGGGTGAGATGGCCTGTGACTATCTGGCGAAGTCGATTGGCGGTAGCGGCGAAGTGGCGATTCTCGACGGCATTCCAGTGGTGCCGATTCTCGAACGTGTGCGCGGTTGCAAGGCGGCGCTTGCGAAAGTGCCCGGCATCAAACTCGTGGATACGCAGAACGGTAAGCAGGAACGCGCGACGGCGTTGTCCGTCACCGAGAACATGATTCAGGCGCATCCGAACCTGAAGGGCGTGTTCAGCGTGAACGACGGCGGCTCGATGGGCGCGCTCTCGGCGATCGAATCGTCGGGCAAGGACATCAAGTTGACCAGCGTCGACGGTGCGCCTGAAGCGATTGCCGCGATTCAGAAGCCGAACTCGAAGTTCATCGAAACGTCCGCGCAATTCCCGGCCGACCAGGTGCGTATCGCGCTCGGCATTGCGCTTGCGAAGAAGTGGGGCGCCAACGTGCCGAAAACCATTCCGGTCGACGTGAAGATGATCGACAAGAGTAATGCCAAGGGTTTCAGCTGGTAAGTCGAACGCTCGTCGTTGTGCTTCTTCGGTGGACATGGCGACGAGCAGCAGAGGAGCACCCGATGGACACGATACTCAAGCTCGACAACATCACCAAAAGCTTTCCCGGTGTGAAGGCGCTGCAAGGCATTCACCTGGAAATTGCGCGTGGTGAGATTCACGCTTTGCTCGGCGAAAACGGCGCGGGCAAATCGACGTTGATGAAAATCCTGTGCGGCATCTATCAGCCGGATGAAGGCACGATCTCGATTGCGGACGAAGTGCGGCACTTCACGAACTACCACGACGCGGTCGCCGCGGGTGTCGGTATCGTGTTTCAGGAGTTCAGCCTGATTCCGTATCTGAATGCGGTGGAGAACATGTTTCTCGGCCGTGAGTTGAAGAACGGTTTGGGTCTGCTCGAACGCGGCAAGATGCGGCGCGCGGCAGCCGCGATTTTTCAGCGGTTGGGTGTAGCGATCGATTTGTCGGTGCCGATTCGTGAACTGTCGGTCGCGCAGCAGCAGTTTGTTGAAATCGGCAAGGCGCTGTCTTTGGAGGCGCGCATTCTGATTCTGGATGAGCCGACCGCGACACTCACGCCCGCCGAAGCCGAACATCTGTTCACGATCATGCGTGATTTGAAGAAGCAGGGCGTCGCCATGATTTTTATATCGCATCACCTGGAAGAGATCTTCGAAGTGTGCGACCGCATTACGGTGTTGCGCGACGGTCAGTACGTCGGCATGACCGAGGTTGCGCAATCGGATGTGAGCCGCCTCGTGGAAATGATGGTGGGGCGCCGCATCGAAAATAGTTTTCCGCCGAAGCCGGCGCTGCGCGCCGATGCGAAGATCGTGCTCGAGGTCGACAAGCTGCAGTTGCTCAAAGACAGCCCGATGCTGAGCTTTACGCTGCGTGCGGGCGAGATTCTCGGTTTCGCGGGACTCGTCGGGTCGGGCCGCACGGAAACGGCGCTGGCGGTGATCGGCGCGGATCCGGCTTATGTGAAAGAGATCCGCATCAACGGCACAGCCGCGAAACTATCCGATCCCGCCGATGCGTTGCGCGCCGGCGTCGGCATTCTGCCGGAGAGCCGCAAGACCGAAGGCCTGATAACCGATTTCTCGATCAAGCAGAACATCTCGATCAACAACCTCGGCAAATACCGCTCGCTGCGTTTTTTCATCGACCAGCGCAGCGAAGCGCGCGCCACCGCCGACATCATGAAGCGCGTCGGCGTCAAAGCTCCGACGATGCACACCGAAGTCGCGACACTTTCAGGCGGCAATCAGCAAAAGGTGGTGATCGCGCGCTGGCTGAATCACCACACCAACATCCTCATCTTCGACGAACCGACGCGTGGCATCGACGTCGGCGCTAAAGCCGAAATCTATCTGCTGATGCGCGAACTCACCGCGCGCGGCTACTCGATCATCATGATCTCGTCCGAACTGCCGGAGATCGTCGGCATGTGCGACCGCGTCGCGGTATTCCGGCAGGGTCGCATCGAAGCGATGCTCGAAGGCGACGAGATCGACTCGAACGCTGTGATGACTTATGCAACAGCCGGCACCCGTGGAGCAAGCCATGAACACGCCTAATCCCTCTTCATCGCCGAAAACGTCGACCGTCAGTAGTGATACGCCGGGCGCGCCCGTGCGCTTTACGTGGGCCGCGTTGAAACGCTCGACGCTGTTCTATCCGTTCATCGGCTTGCTGGTGGTTTGCGTCGTGATGGTATTCGCGAGCGACAGCTTTCTTTCCGCCGCGAATATCGAGAACGTGCTGCGCCAGGTGTCGATCAACGCGATCATCGCTGTGGGGATGACGTGCGTGATTCTGACCGGCGGCATCGATCTGTCGGTGGGATCGGTGATGGCTTTGGCGGGCACGCTCGCCGCGGGCTTGATGGTCGCCGGGATGAATGCGGTGGCCGCGTTGGCAGTGGGTATCGCAGTCGGTTTGGGCTTCGGCGCGGCAAACGGGTTCTTCGTTGCTTTCGCCGGCATGCCGCCGATCATCGTCACGCTCGCCACGATGGGTATCGCACGCGGCCTGGCGCTGATCTACACCGGCGGCTATCCGATCGACGGTTTGCCTGACTGGGTCAGTTTCTTCGGCAGCGGCAAGATACTCGGCATTCAGGCGCCCGTTGTGATCATGGTGGTGATCTACGCGATCGCGTGGGTGTTGCTCGAGCGCATGCCATTCGGACGCTACGTGTACGCGATTGGCGGCAACGAACAGGCGACGCGTCTGTCCGGCGTACGTGTGGCGCGCGTCAAACTGATCGTGTACTCGATGGCAGGTTTGACCTCCGCTTTCGCGGCCATCGTGTTGACCGCGCGCTTGATGAGTGGCCAACCCAACGCGGGCGTCGGCTTCGAACTCGACGCCATCGCCGCCGTGGTGATGGGTGGCACCTCGATTTCTGGTGGACGCGGTTCGATCATTGGCACCCTGATCGGCGCGTTGCTATTGGGCGTACTGAACAACGGCCTGAACATGGTCGGCGTGAACCCGTATGTGCAGAATGTGATCAAGGGCGGAATTATTTTGCTGGCGATCTACATCAGCCGCGACCGCAGAAAGTAACTCTCCACTGACTTCCCCTCTTTTAGCAGGACCATGCAATGACTCAATCCACGCAACCCGATAAGCAGGACATGACGGCGATCGTCTGCCACGCACCGAAAGACTATCGCGTCGAACAGGTGTCCAAGCCCAAGGCCCGCGCGCATGAACTGGTGATTCGCATCGCCGCGTGCGGCATCTGCGCGAGCGACTGCAAATGCCATTCGGGCGCAAAGATGTTTTGGGGTGGCCCGAGCCCGTGGGTCAAAGCGCCGGTGATTCCAGGTCACGAGTTCTTTGGTTTCGTCGAGGAAATCGGCGAAGGCGCGGCCGAGCACTTCGGCGTGAAGATGGGCGACCGTGTGATCGCCGAGCAGATCGTGCCTTGCGGCAAGTGCCGCTATTGCAAATCCGGCCAGTACTGGATGTGCGAAGTGCACAACATCTTCGGCTTCCAGCGTGAAGTCGCGGACGGTGGGATGGCCGAGTACATGCGGATTCCGCCGACGGCGATCGTCCACAAGATTCCCGACGGCATCTCGCTCGAAGACGCGGCGATCATCGAACCGCTCGCGTGTGCGATCCACACGGTGAATCGCGGAGACCTGCAGCTCGATGACGTGGTGGTGATTGCCGGCGCGGGTCCGCTTGGTTTGATGATGACGCAAGTCGCGCATCTGAAGACGCCAAAGAAGCTCGTTGTGATCGATCTGGTTGAAGAGCGCCTGGCACTTGCGCGTGAATATGGTGCGGACGTGACGATCAATCCGAAGCAGGACGACGCGCTGGCGATCATTCATTCGCTGACTGACGGCTATGGTTGCGACGTCTACATCGAAACAACCGGTGCGCCGATCGGCGTCAATCAAGGCATGGAGATGATTCGCAAGCTTGGGCGATTCGTCGAATTCTCCGTGTTCGGTGCGGATACGACGCTGGACTGGTCGGTGATCGGCGATCGCAAGGAGCTCGATGTGCGTGGCGCGCATCTCGGCCCATACTGTTATCCGATTGCGATCGACTTGCTGGCGCGCGGACTCGTTACGTCGAAGGGCATCGTCACGCATGGTTTTTCGTTGGAAGAATGGGACGAAGCGATCAAGGTCGCTAACTCGCTCGATTCGATCAAGGTGTTGATGAAGCCGCGCGCCTGAGCTTTCTTTGCGCAAGTACGGGACGGGCGGTACATAAACGGAGACTGTATGGACTACGTCATCGGCGTCGATATCGGCACTCAGAGCACCAAGGCGCTGCTGGTCGATCAGCATGGCGCGATCGTCGCGCAGCACGCGTCGAGCTATCAGCCGGATACGCCCAAGCCGCTATGGGCCGAGCAATGGCCGGCGGTGTGGTTGAAGGCGGTGATGGAATGCATCGCCGCGTGCGTCGGGAAAGCGAAGGAGGCGGGCGTCGCGGCGAAGTCGATCAAGGCGGTATGCGTGAGCAGCCTGTATGGCGGTTCGGGGATTCCCGTCGATAGCGATATGCGGCCGCTTTATCCGTGTCTGATCTGGATGGACCGGCGTGCGACCGATCAGGTCGAGTGGGTGCGTGACAACATCGATCTCGAGCGGCTGTATGCGATCACGGGCAATGGCGTAGACAGCTATTACGGTTATACGAAGATGTTGTGGTTGCGCGATCATGAGCCGGATGTGTGGGCGCATACGCGTTACTTTCTGCCGCCGAATGCTTATGTGATTTATATGCTCACTGGGGAGGTTGCCGTCGATCATAGTTCGGCGGGCAATATCGGCGGTATTTACGACATCGCGAAACGCGACTGGTCGGATGAAGCGCTCGACATGCTTGGTATTCCCGCGACGATGATGCCGGAGCGGTTGGTGGAGTCGTCCGAAGTGGTGGGTGGGTTGTTGTCGCAGTGGGCCGGGCAGCTTGGATTGGATGTGGGTACGGCGATCGTCGCGGGCGGTGTGGATGCGGCGGTGGCGACGTTTGCCGCGGGCGTCACGCGCGCGGGGCAGCATGTCGCGATGATCGGCACGAGTATGTGCTGGGGGTATATCAATCAGACTGTCGATGCGCGACATGGGCTAATCAGCATGCCGCATGTGTTCAACGGGCAGCGCGATATTTATGTATTCGGCGGAGCGATTACGGCGGGTGCTTCGGTGACATGGTATCGCGAGCAGTTTTGTCATGCGGAGACTGAGGCGGCGCGTGCGATGCCGAATGGGGATCCGCATCGCTTGCTGGAAGAGAGTGCTTCTCAGATCCCGGCGGGTTCGGACGGCGTGATGTTCTTGCCGTATTTGATGGGAGAACGAAGCCCCGTGTGGGATGCGAAAGCGAGTGGGGCGTTTGTTGGTCTAAGCCTGTTTCACACACGGGCGCATTTGTATCGCGCGGTGTTGGAAGGCGTGTCGTTCGCGTTAAAGCACAACATCGAAGCCGGGCGTAAAGGTGCGCAATCGCTGGATGACAAGTTGATCGTGGTGGGCGGCGCCGCGCATTCGGATTTGTGGATGCAGATCATTGCGGACATTACCGGCTATCCGGTTTATACGATCGAGCAGGACGTAGAGGCAGCGATGGGCGCGGCGTTGCTGGCTGGTGTCGGTGCCGGGCTGGTATCGCGTGAAGAGGCGCAGCTTGGATGGGTCACGCTGATTGAACGCGCTGAGCCGAACGCGCAACGGATGGCGTTGTACGAGCAGCGGTTTGGCGTTTATAGGGATTTGTATCCGGCGTTGAAGCCGGTCATGCATCGGTTGCAGACATCATGAATGCTAGTTTTGATTTTTCTGGTCGCTCGATTCTGGTGACGGGTGCGTCGAGCGGAATTGGGCGAGCGACGGTGGAAGCGTTGTGCGCGTCCGGCGCGAATGTGGTCGCTGCAGCTCGGAATGTGAATGAGCTCGCGCGCTTGGCTGAAGAAACCGGATGCGAGCCTTTAACGCTCGACGTGAGCGATGAAGCCGCTATCGATGATGCATTAGGTTCACTTGAAGCGTTCGATGGGCTCGTGAACTGCGCGGGGATTGCGTTGCTTGAGCGTGCCGTGGATACGACTGGCGCAAGTTTCGATCGCGTAATGGGGGTGAATGCGCGCGGGGCGGTGTTGGTGGCGAAGCATGTGGCACGCGGGATGATCGAGGCGAAGCGCGCCGGCAGCATAGTGAATGTTTCCAGTCAGGCTGCGCTCGTGGCGCTCGATGACCATTTGGCTTATTCGGCGTCCAAGGCGGCGCTTGATGCTGTTACGCGTGCTTTGTGTATCGAGTTGGGGCCTTTCGGTATTCGGGTTAATAGCGTCAATCCGACCGTTACGTTGACGCCTATGGCGGTGCAGGCATGGAGTGATCCTGCTAAGCGCGATCCAGCTTTGATGGCGATTCCTTTGCGACGGTTCGCTGAGTCCGCTGAGGTTGCTGCACCGATCATGTTTTTGTTGAGCGATGCGGCTTCTATGATTAGTGGAGTTTGCTTGCCGATTGATGGCGGCTATACCGCTCGCTAGGTGATGTGTTTGCCCGCGTGCTCTGAACGCGGTGGAAAAGCGTGGTCCTAGGCACGAATATGCACAGCGTCCTTGGCGCGCGCTGCACACCGCCAGTTGCGCCTGCGTCACTCTGCGAATGATTTGACGGCGTCGTGGGCGACGACGCCGCGCGCAGCGTTTCCCTCTCCGTTGTAGATATCTACTCTCGTGCTCTCCACCTTCTTTGACTGTCCTCGATGCGGGCGTTGTTGGCGCTCCGCATAGCGCCGATCCTCCGCTGAAGCCTGTCATTTCGGCAGGTTTGTGAAGATGTGTTGCGTGGTTGAAATTTTCCGAATTTTCCTATTTTGGATTCATGAATCCCTGATGCAACGTCGAATTAGTACGAATTTCTAACGACGTATTACAACAGGGAGATTCATGAAACCAAGAAACCCGTCTCACGGGGCTGTCGTCAACCTTGCTCGTTTACTGGCCGCGCTCGCATTACTTCTGGTCGCGTTCGGTGCAAGAGCCGACCATACGTCCGACTGTACTAGCCGCTACGCAAAGTCCGGCGCGGTACCCGGCACTAAATGGTGTGCCCTCGACGTGGCAAGTAACACGCCGGGTGGTCCAGGCGGCTACTCGTGTCTTAACGACATCGATCTCATCAAGCAATGGTGCGCGGGCGAAACCGACCCGCAGCCTGAGCAATCCTGTCCGGTTGCTGATCCCGTCTATCCGGGCAGCGGTGCCGTCACGCTGACTGAAAGCGATTTCGTGAGTGGTGACGACGTACCGATGGTGTTCACGCGAACCTATCGTTCAACGCCGCTTGCGAAAAATATCGGCGCGATGGGACCGGTCTGGTTCCATAGCTGGCAGCGCAACCTGGGCCTGGCGAACGCGAACAGCGGCAGCCCGTCAACGATCCTTGCTTATCGCGAGAATGGCGAGCCCGTTACGTTCAGTTGGTCAAGCGGTGTGTGGCGCGCGTCTGGAAGTCCCGTCTTAAGTTTGGCGCAAAGCGGCTCAGGGTGGACGCTAACCAATCAGACAACGGGCACTACCGAAACGTACTCTGCGCAAGGCGTCCTGCTTTCAGAGAGCACCAGAACCGGATTCCTTCGAACACTGAACTATGACGGCAGCGGGTTGCTTACAGTTATCACTCAGCATGCAGCAGGAACAAGCGCGAACAATGACCTGACTGTGCGACTGGAATACGACGACAAGCGGCGCGTCTCCCGGCTGCTTGATCCGGTCAGCGGCATGACGCAGTACGGGTACGACAACAATAGCAATCTGACTTCTGTCACCTGGCCTGACGGTAATGTTCGACGTTACGCTTACGACGACGCGCGGTTCAAGAATGCAATAACCGGGGAGATTGATGAAGCCGGTACGCGTATCGCGACGTGGAGCTACGACGCACAGGGTCGTGCGAGCGCCGTTAGCCATCCTGACGCGTCGCGCAACGTGCAGTTCGCCTATGGCAACGGTGCAACTACGTTGAGCTATGGGAAAAGCAACCTCACGATTCATTTTTCTTCGACCGGAGGCGTGCTGCGCCCTACGGGCACCGGTTCGACCAAAGGTGCAACGAAAACTGCATGGGAATCGGACGGTAATCTTGGGTCGCAAACCGGGATCGACGGCAGCAGTCAGGAGTACACCTACGACAATGCCGGCCGTCCCACTCGTCTGGTAGTCCACAGTGCGTCGGGCATATCAGTGACCTCGGTTCGCTATGCCGACGCGACGACGCTCCGTCCTTCATCGATGGCGCAGCCAGGTAAGGTGCGGGCATTCGTGTATGACGCGAACGGCAATGTCACGGGATTCAGCGAGTTCTCCACGAGCGATCCAACTGGAGAAAGCGCGTTCGATGCTAAAGCGTCTGGGCAGCAAAGGACAGCAGGTGTTGCCTACGACTCGTCAAATCGTGCGGTAGCGGCCCTTGAATATTTTAACGGAAGCAAGACCGCTGACTGGCTGTACTTCTATGACGCGACGGGCAATCTGCGCCTTGCCACCGATAGGGTATCGGGGTGGACGCTGGGCATGATGGGCAGGGACGCAGCGCACCGCGCTACCTATCTGGCTGGCGACAATCGAGAAGCACTTATCACCTATAACGCACGAGGGCGGGTAACGCAGTTCGCTTATTTCGAGTATCCAACTACGTTGAACGGGGGTCTTCATCGGACGCTGACCCTCAAATATAGTTACTCCGCCGATGGGCAAATCGTGTCCCGTACAGGCACTGCCGCAAGGAACAACGGTGGCTCAACGTTTATGGGTGACGCGACGCCAATAAGCAGCGACGAAATTGACCAATGGTTGGATAACTACGAGTCGGGGATCAACCCCGTTGGGCCGCCTGCTAATTTACACGGCCTGCTAAAGGCGTTGCAATCTGTACAGGAGCCTGGCCTGGAACCGGTCTGCATCGAATGCGCATTCGTCATTCCGCTGCGCTGGGCTAATACAGGTTATAACGTTTTCAAAGACCCGATCTGGGCGGGCATCGGGAGAGGGGGCAAACCATCAGCGGAAGCTAAACAGTGTGTAGATCTTCCACCGCAACTGACGACCGCAGAACGAGCAGGAATGCTGCGCGAGCTGTTCGGCCAGAAGGGTAATACGAGGATGGGGACTGCTACACGCGCGGACTCTGATGCGTTGGGAAAAGACTTTGTCGGTCCGGGGTTTCGAGAAACACGTGACGGATCAGGCTGGGTGAGCGCTGACGGCTTGCGCGTCTATCGGTTCCCCAAGTCGAAGGACTCTCCGTATGCGGATACAGGGGTACAATCCAATTTCCAAGTGAAGAGCACGCCAAACGGGCAACCATACGTGAACGGTCATTTGAACATCGCGCCATGAAAGTAGAAGCCAAGACGTTCGATTCCATTGAAATCGAAGATCCACTAGACGACTTCCGCCCTGCCGATATCAGTAACTTCGGAACATGGATACGTGTGGGAATCGGGACATCTGGGTCGCCGGCAGCAGACAACTTCGAGATACTTGTTTGCACGCCGACCTGGCTCGACTCATACATTGAAGGCGAGAAAGATGGAGCAGCTTGGGGGCGTCATATGCTCATCGTGTCCCACTACGATGTAGACCAGATAAAGCGCGCCGTTGAGCGTCTGGTGAGTCGGTGCGGTAGCGATGATTGGGTGAGCACGGCACAAAAGATTGCTCGTTTTGCTCATTGGGAGTTCGAGGATTACGCGGCGTAAGGCTGTCGGCTGGACGAAAAAGGCGCGAGTAGTTCGCGCCTTTTTCATTGCAGCGGCGTGGTGGCCGCCACTTCAACCTAGTGCTTCACTGGCGCCTGTTGCACTTCCGCCCGCGCGCACGCGGCAGTCCTCACACGCGCGTGCTTACGCGTCACAGCATTGTCCGACGCAGCCTCGGCTGCAGCTGTAGCTTCCCCTGCTTCTCGTCCAACCTCCGCAGCATCTGAAAGAAGTTGTGCCGCAAGTTTGGCGGTGATGCGACTGTGAACAACGCCCTTCGCATCGAGCGCGATCACCTGGTACAGGTCACGGTCGCATTCAACTTCCTGCTGGTATTGCTCGACGGTATAGAGCAGGTGTTCCAGCAAGTTACGCTCACGGCGTCTTTCCTCAACCGTCGTAGCCGGGCATCGGGTGATGCTCGCTGCGAGATCAATCAGTGTTTCAAGCTGCTGGATTTGCCGGTCGCATGCGCCAAACGCCGACAGTGCAAGTTTTTCGTACTGGAGCGCATCAACAGGTGGGCGTGATGCAGTTTTGGTCTTTTTAGCGGGTTTGCTCATGGTGCGATTTCCGGTGTGTTTCTGAAACGCCCGACACTCTCTAACAGATGGGGTGAGCGGGCACGTAGCGAGTTTGAGAGACCGGCGGTAGTTCAAACCGGCGGGCCTTTCGGCCCCCTCACTACGACCCGCCCATTGATTGGACGTGCAGAAGCAAGCGCACGACCCACGAATGCAGGTCGTGCGAACTACCGT
The DNA here is from genome assembly GCF_905220705.1 of Paraburkholderia domus. GTDB lineage: Bacteria > Pseudomonadota > Gammaproteobacteria > Burkholderiales > Burkholderiaceae > Paraburkholderia > Paraburkholderia domus. The sequence continues at coordinate 19,320 of NZ_CAJNAT010000007.1, read as the reverse complement.
TCAGGCTCTCACACCCGGCCGCTTTGTTTAACGGCAAACAGAAATCTAACCCAACCGTTTTTTAAGACGATCAACCACACCGGCTAAACGCGCGAATTATAACCAATCTTTACATTTGGGCCGATGCGTCGACGGGTCGCCGTGCGTTGCGCGAACGTGGTCAATGCATCGGACATCGACCACGGCATAAAGACCCTTAAAGCATCGTCCTCACATGCCAAAGCTCGGGAAACAACACAACGTCGAGCATCTTCCGCAGGTAAGGTGCGCCACTCGTGCCACCCGTGCCTTGCTTGAATCCGATAATTCGTTCAACCGTCGTCACGTGACGGAACCGCCACTGTCGAAATGCATCCTCGAGATCGACAAGCTCCTCTGCCATCTCATACAACTCCCAATGCTGCGAAGGATTTCGATATACCTCCAGCCACGCAGCTTCAACAGAAGCATCATGCACAGTCGGCTGCGTCCAATCCCTCTCCAATCTGGAGGGTGAAATCGCAAACCCACGCCGCGCCAGCAGTCGAACGACCTCGTCGTAAAACGAAGGCGCTTCCAGCGAAGCCGTCACCTCGGCAAGAACATCCGCCCGATGCGCATGCGGCTTCAGCATCTGCTCATTCTTATTGCCGAGCAAAAACTCGATCTGCCGATACTGATAAGACTGGAACCCTGAAGAGCTACCCAGATAAGGCCGCATCGCCGTGTACTCGGATGGCGTCATCGTCGCGAGAACGCTCCATGCCTGCACGAGCTGCTCCATGATCCGCGACACTCGCGCAAGCATCTTGAACGCAGGCGGCAACTCATCGCGATGCACCGCCTTCAACGCAGCGCGCAGTTCATACAGCGCGAGCTTCATCCACAACTCACTCGTCTGATGCTGGATGATGAACAGCATCTCGTTGTGATCCGGCGATAACGGATGTTGCGCATCCAGCACCGTCCCCAACGACAGATAATCGCCGTAACTCATCGACTCCGAAAAATCGAGCTGCGCGTCATGCCAGCCATCGCCGGCATCGGCAGCGGCCGTAGCGGAGTCCGAAGGGGCAGCTACACTGCCGTGTCCAAACGGACACCCTTGCACCGGTTTCTCTTCTGGCAATCCCGGCGTTTGCATGTGATCGGTCATCGCGCGCTCCTTAGGTCACTGCGCCGCGGGCGGCAAATTCAGGTGCTCGCCAGGTCTCTTGCGCAAGCACATCGCGCAGCGTCTCCACCGCATCCCACACATCGACAAAGCGCGTGTACAGCGGCGTGAAACCAAATCGCAACACATGAGGCTCGCGATAATCGCCAATCACGCCGCGCGCGATCAGCGCCTGCATCACTTCATAACCGTGCGGATGCTCGAAGCTCGCGTGCGAACCTCGCTGCGCATGCTCACGCGGCGTCACGAGCTTCAACGGAAACTCGCCGCAACGCGCTTCAACCAGTTCGATAAACAGATCGGTCAACGCGAGCGACTTCGCGCGGATCGTCTGCATGTCCGTCTGCAGGAATACATCGAGACCGCATTCGACCAGCGACATCGACACCATCGGCTGCGTGCCGCACAAGAAGCGGCCGATACCGTCATCGGGTTGATACGCCGGGTCCATCTTGAACGGCGCGCGATGACCCCACCAACCGGACAGCGGCTGCGCAAAGTCGTTCTGATGCCGCTTCGGTACCCATACGAACGCCGGCGAACCCGGGCCGCCATTCAGATACTTATACGTGCAGCCCACCGCGTAGTCCGCGTCAACCCCATTGAGGTCGACCGGCACAGCCCCTGCCGAATGCGCGAGGTCCCACAGCGCGAGCGCGCCCTTGTCGTGGATCAGCTTGGTCAGCGCGGCCATGTCGTGCATGTAACCGGTGCGGTAGTTCACATGCGTGATCATCGCGATCGCGGTGTCATCGCCGATCGCGGCGGGCAGCTCGGATGGGTCATCGACAAGCCGCAATTCGTAACCGCGGTCGAGCTGTTCGATCAGCCCTTGCGCGATGTACAGATCGGTCGGGAAATTCGAGCGCTCGGAGACGATCACGCGACGCTTCGGATCGCGCGCATTCGCCAACCGCACGGCAGCCGACAAAAGCTTGAACAGGTTGATCGAAATCGTATCCGTGACGACCACTTCGTTGTCGGCCGCACCGATCAGCGGCGCGAGCTTGTTGCCGAGGCGACGCGGCAATTCGAACCAGCCGGCGGTGTTCCAGCTGCGGATCAAGCCGTCGCCCCATTCGGCGGCGATCACGGTCTGCGCGCGTTGCGCGGCGGCGGCCGGCGGCACGCCGAGCGAATTGCCGTCGAGATAGATGGTGGTCGGCGACAGCGCGAACTGGTCGCGCAGCGTTGCGAGCGGGTCGGCGCTGTCGAGCGCCAGTGCTTCGTCACGGTTGTTCATGATGGTCCAGTCAGAGAGGGCGGTGTGATCAGGGAATTCAGCGAGATTCGGGCAGCGCACGCAACACGGCGCGCACGGGGCTCGCATCGAGCGTGGTCAGCTTGAGCGGCAGCGCGATCAGTTCGTAGTCGCCGGGCGCGACGGCATCCAGCACGATGCCTTCGAGGATCGCCATGCGGTGCGCGCGAATCCGGTGGTGGGCGTCCATCGTCTTCGATTCCTGCGGATCGAGCGACGGCGTATCGATGCCGATCAGCTTCACGCCTTTCGCGGCCAGCAGATCGATGGTCTCCGGTGCAACCGCACAGAACGCGCTGTCCCAAGTTGTCGTCGGCGCGCTTTTGTAAGTTCGTAGTAAGACTCGCGGTGGCAGCTCGTCGAGCGAACCAGTCAGGTGTTGTGGCGTGACAACAGGCGAAGCGCCGATGCAATGAATCACGCGGCAGCGGCCAAGGTACGCGTCGAGTGGCACCTGGCCGATCGCCGCACCTTCGGCGTCGTAGTGAAGCGGAGCGTCGGTGTGGGCGCCGGTGTGGGGCGACAGCGTCAGGCGCGCGACGTTGACGGGCGAGCCCGCCTCCATGCGCCACACGCGTTCGATGCCGACCGGCGTATCGCCCGGCCAGACGGGCGTCGCGGTATCGACGGCGGGGGTGATGTCCCAGAGTGTTTCCATGTCTCCATCGGCAGATTGTGTCTATCTGGGAATGATAGGTGCCTTGGCGCGAAATGTGATTGCGAAAAAATCTCCTTCTGAGCCGTGTCTTGGAACATAATTTGAGTCAAATGGGAAAGGGAGACCGAATATGAACGCGATCTCGCTCGACGCCACCGATTGCCGTATCTTGACGGTGCTTCAGCAAGAAGGACGGATCAGCAATCTCGATTTGGCGGAGCGCATTTCGCTTTCGCCGTCAGCCTGTCTACGGCGTTTGCGCCTGCTGGAAGAGCAGGGCGTTATCGAACATTACCGCGCGTGTCTGAATCGCGAAGTGCTGGGTTTCGAACTGGAGGCGTTCGTGCAGGTGTCGATGCGCAACGACCAGGAGAACTGGCACGAGCGTTTTGCGGAGGCCGTGCGGGATTGGCCGGAAGTGGTCGGCGCATTTGTCGTGACCGGCGAAACCCATTATCTGCTACGGGTACTCGCCCACAATCTCAAACACTATTCGGATTTCGTGCTGCAACGCCTCTATAAGGCGCCGGGTGTGATGGATATTCGTTCGAATATCGTGCTGCAAACGCTGAAGGAAGATTCGGGCGTGCCGGTGTCGTTAGTGACGAAAACCAGCGGGCATAGCGCGCCGCATAGCTGAGTGTGAGCGGCTGGTCAGCTTGCATCGGCTCGTACCTGCTGCGACCGTTGTTCAAACACAGCGGCGCAGCGTTCAAAGCGTCTTGAGTCCGTGAAATTGGGCGTTCTGGAAGACCAGCGGCGCAATCTCCGCGGCATTCTCGTGGACGCCGCAGCGCTCCACTTCGCCGACGAAAATCACGTGGTCGCCTTCTTCGTAGCGGCTGCGGTTATGGCATTCGAACCACGCGAGCGCACCGTCGAGCACCGGCATGCCGGTGTCGCCTTCGGCGTGCGATACACCCTCGAAACGATCGCCCTTCACCGTGGCAAAGCGTTTGCAGAGATCGAGCTGCGACGCGGCCAGCACGTTGACCACGTAGTGACTGTTCGCCCGGAACACCGGCATCGATGCCGAGCGCGTGGCGAGGCTCCACAGCACCAGCGGCGGATTGAGTGAAACCGAATTGAACGAGCTGGCCGTGATGCCGATCAATTGGCCGGACGCTGCGCGCGTTGTAATGACGGTGACGCCGGTGGCGAATTGGCCAAGCGCCTGTTTAAAGGCGGACTGGTCGAAGTTGGGCGGGCTGGCGTGCTTCATCGGGCGAAAGCCTTGGTGCCAAGCCGGGTGAACCCCGGGCTGAACCCATCGCGCGTGCAGCCGGAAACAAATGATTCAAAAGTCATAGTGAAAATCGTCGATTTGTCCCAATTTTAACTGCAATCGCGGTGGACTGGCCGCGACCCCTGCCGGTTAGTGGAAAAACCGCTAAGCTGGAAAGTCTTGGTGGTGGCATGAGCGTTGCGGTTAACCGGGACCGGCATTGGCCGACTATGAGTATCAAGGAGCAAGCAGCATGAGTCAGACTGGCGAAGTCGCCACCCTTGGTGGCGGGTGTTTCTGGTGCCTTGAAGCGGTGTATCTGGGCGTGGAAGGCGTGAACTCGGTGGAGTCGGGCTATGCGGGCGGCCAGACTCAACGGCCGACCTATGAACAGGTGTGCGACGGCGTGACGGGCCATGCGGAAGTCGTGAACGTCGACTTCGATCCGGCGACAATCAGCTATCGCGAGATTCTTGATATTTTCTTCGCGATCCACGATCCGACCCAGTTGAACCGGCAGGGCAACGATGTCGGCACGCAATACCGCTCGGCGATTTTTACCCACTCCGACGCGCAGCGTGAAACGGCACTGCAGGCGATCCGCGAGATCGGCGAACAAGGTATCTACGACGGTCAGATCGTCACCCAGGTGCTACCGCTTGACGGCAACTACTGGCCGGCCGAGGCGTATCACCAGAACTATTTCGCGCAGCATCCGAATCAGGGGTACTGCTCGTTCGTGGTGGCGCCGAAGGTCGCGAAGTTCCGTCAGAAGTTCGCGCATCGGATCAAGGCGAGCTGAGTCGGCGCGGCGGTGGGGGTTGATGGCAGGCCGATTGGCGGGACAGGCTGCCGCCTCGGCTTCAGCCTGGCGGCCCGGTAAGCCGGGCGACGCCGGGCGACGCCGGACGGCGCGCAATGCACATGCGCCGCTCAGCTTGTCTCGCCGTCTTCGCGCTGCCCACTCTTGTCCGACTCCGACTCCGTTTGCTCATGCTCATGCTCATGAGCCAGGCGCGCATATGCTTCAATAATCTCCCGCGCCAGTTCCACGCAGCTTAACGGCGCCGAACCCTCCGCCTTGTTGTTGATCGCGATCACCACCGGCTGGCCGGCCAACGCATAACGCGCGGCCAGTTCAGCGAGCGCGGCGCGGGTCGACGGGTCCTGATCGACCAGCTGGTTGAACGGCTCGTACTTGGCCTTTGCCTGTTCGTATTTGAAGCCGCCGTGCAGACTCCAACGCACGATCAATGGTCCGGCCGGCTCGCCGTCCAGCAGCGCGAGCGCCGCCGCCTGGCGCAGCGGGTCCGGCATCCGCGCATGAATTCCCACGCAATACCGCACTCCCGCCGTTTTTAGCGTGCGGATGAAGCGTGGCGTGAGCAAACTCGCGTCGCGGATTTCGATTGCGTAGCAAGTGCCTTCAGGCAGCTTCGGCAACGCTATCAGGAACTCAGCAAGGCGTTCGATGAACGCCGCGGGTTGCGCGAGCATCTGGTCGGGCAGCGGCGAGAGCTGGAACACCAGCGCCCCGGCTTTGTCGCCGAGGCCTTCGAGGCACGGCGTGACGAATTCGTCGATCGCCATTTGCGCGTTCAGAAAGCATGGGTTCAGCGAGACCGGTTCGCCGCGTTCGGCGCGCACGGTGGCGTCGGTGATCGTCATCGGCGCTTTGACGATGAAGCGGAAGTGCGCCGGCACCTGCTGTGCGTAGCGCAAGTATTCGGTGACGGTGAGCGCCTGATAAAACGACCGGTCGATACTGACAGTCTTTAGCAGCGGATGCGCGCCATAAGCCGTCAGACCTTCGCGTGAGAGTTTGCTATTGCTGTAGTCATCACCGTAGACGATACCGTTCCAGCCCGGAAACGACCATGTCGAAGTCCCGAGGTGGACCTGCGGCGGCAGTTCGGCGGCGAGTGCCCGGAGTTCAGGAGAGGGTGCTGCGGTGAGAACGTCGCGCGAGCGGCGTTTCCTGGGCGTATCGGTGGTTGACGCCGCATTGGCTTCGACCGCGGTACGGGTTTCGGGTGGCGCAGGTGCGTCGTCTTCCTGCCAGGGGAGGGTAGCGTCGCTTGCCTTTTCGCGCGGCTGGCGCCGCCGCTTACTCTGCGCCGTGGCAGCGGGCGGCTGAATTGCAGCTGAGTTTGCTCGAGTAACTTCGGTGCCGGCATCCGCCTTCAAGGGCGATTCCTGCGCTGGTGGCTGCGCCACCGGCATGCCGAACAGATCGAACTGCACGGCGTCGGCCTGTGCCTCATGCTCGGCGCTCACCGGCTGTTCAACTTCGCTTGTCCCGCTCTGATCCATCGATGTTCGACCTGCTGTTTAAGGTTTGCGCCGCGTCGGCCCGCCCATACAATGCACGCAGCGCCGGCACGCAGCCACGGCAAATCGCCGCGGCGCAACCGTATCACAGCGGTTTGTCGTACATATAACGGCGCGACCACGGCAAGGTTTTCGCGCTGCGGCCGGCTTTGCGGCAGACCACCTGGAAGATCGAGACGTCGTCGTTTTCGAAAGCGTACGCGCAGCCGGCGAGGTACACACGCCAGATACGGAATTTTTCGTCGTCGACCAGCTTGCGGGCTTCGTCCGCATGCGCTTCGAAGTTTTCCGCCCAGATGCCCAGCGTGTGCGCATAGTGACGGCGCAGGCTTTCGACGTCAACCGCTTCCAGACCGCCGCGCTGCATGGCTTCGAGGGCAAGGCTGATGTGCGGCAGTTCGCCGTCCGGAAATACATAGCGGTCGATGAATTCGCCGCCGCCGAGCGCGGTTTCACCGCTGTCCGAATCGCTCGACGTGATGCCGTGATTCATGGCAACGCCGTCGTCGACGAGCAGATCGTGGATTTTCTCGAAGTAGCCCGGCAGATTTTTGCGGCCGACGTGCTCGAACATGCCGACGCTGGTGATGCGGTCGAACTGGCCGTCGATGTCGCGATAATCCTGCAGACGAATTTCGATCTGGTTTTCCAGGCCCGCGGCCTTCACGCGTGAGGTAGCGAGATCGAACTGGTTCTGCGACAGCGTCACGCCGACGCACTGAGCGCCGAATTTCTGCGCGGCGCGCAAGACGAGCGCTCCCCAGCCACAACCAATATCGAGCAGGCGCTGCCCCGGCTGCAAATGGATCTTGGTGAGGATGTGGTCGATCTTCTTGATCTGCGCGGTGGCGAGATCTTCATCGCCGTTTTCGAAGTACGCGCACGAGTAGACCATGTTCTCGTCGAGCCACAGCTTGTAGAACTCATTCGAGACATCGTAGTGATACTGAATGGCCTTCTTGTCAGACGATTTCGAGTGCTGGAAATAGCGCCGTACGCGCGCGAGCTTGCTCGCGCTGGTGACGGTGTTGCGCGCCAGCTGATAGCTGATGTTGATGATGTCCGACAGCTTGCCTTCAATGTCGATCTTGCCCTTCACGTACGCCTCGCCGAGATTGTCGAGGCTCGGTTCGAGCAGATAAGGCAGCGCCGTGGCGCTTTTGACATGTAGCGTGACCTGAGGCGCGGCGAACTGCCCGAAGTCATGTTGCTGGCCGTCCCACAGCACAAGGCGTGCTGGCAGGTTAGCCCTGGTTTTTACCTCTTCCACCCACTGCGCCAGCTTTTTCTCCCAGAACATGTGATCTCTCCGTGTCCGTTGAATTAAAGCAAAGCTTGTGTGGACCGCTGCTCACTGCGGCGCAACTCCCATGCCGCGAGGCGCAATCCGGCCGTTGCGCGCTGCTGCGTTGGCAACGCGCGTACGGTGTTGTATCCCGGTTCAAGGCGATAGGCGGGAGATTTGCCAGTTGCTGCTTTCGCTTGAACGCGTGTAGAGCAAACGGTCGTGCAGACGCGACGGCCGGCCCTGCCAGAATTCGATTGCTTCGGGTACCAAACGATAACCGCCCCAATGTGGTGGGCGCGGAGGTTGGTCGCCGTATTGCAGGCTGATTTCGCGTTCGCGCGTTTCGAGCTGCGAACGGCTTTCAATTGGCTGACTTTGATTCGATGCCCACGCGCCGATGCGTGAACCAAGCGGGCGCGACACGAAATACGTATCGCTTTCTTCTGCGCTGGTTTTGACAATGCGGCCCTCGACGCGCACCTGGCGTTCGAGTTCGATCCAGTAGAACAGCAGGCTCGCGTAGGGATTGGCAGCCAGTTCGCGGCCCTTGCGGCTTTCGTAATTGGTGAAGAACACAAAGCCGCGCTCATCGACGCCCTTGATCAGCACGATGCGCGCCGACGGCCGGCCGCGCGAGTCGACTGTGGCCAGCGTCATCGTATTCGGTTCGGGCAGTTGGGCGTCTACCGCTTGCCGAAACCACGTGTCGAATTGACGAAACGGGTTGTGGTCAACATCGGCAACGTCCAAAGAACCCAGCGAATAGTTTTTTCGAAGTTCGGCGAGTGAGGTCATGTTCTTATGCGAACGCTACAGTACATCCAGTATAGCTAAGGCGTGAGTTCTTTGCCCGCGACTAAGTCAATGTCTGCCGCGCTATGTGGATTTTCCTGTCACCACGTTTGCGGCCATTCGTGATCAAGTAAGTGCGGCGATGTGCATTGTCGCGATCAGGCAAAATACGGGCTGCGAGCGCTTTGGCGTTGCCACTTCCTGTTTTGCCTGCTTTAAACGAGCCTTCCACCATGTCCAGCACCACCACGCATTCCGATCTTACTACCAGCCTCGACGGCAGTGAAACCGCCGATCGTGCGCGGCGCTTCGGCGGCGTTGCCCGCCTGTACGGCGCGCCGGCGCTCGCCGCGTTCGAAGGGGCGCACGTTGCCGTGATCGGCATCGGCGGGGTCGGCTCGTGGGTGGCGGAGGCGTTGGCGCGCAGCGCAGTTGGCACGCTGACCTTGATCGATCTCGACAACGTCGCCGAGAGCAACACTAACCGCCAGATCCACGCGCTGGACGGTAACTACGGAAAACCGAAGGTCGAGGCGATGGCAGAACGCATCGCGGCGATCAATCCCTTCTGCGACGTCCGGCTGGTTGAAGACTTCGTCGAGCCGGACAACTTTGCGGTGACGCTCGGCGGTGGTTTCGACTACGTGATCGATGCGATCGACAGCGTGCGCACCAAAACCGCGTTGATCGCGTGGTGCGTCGAGAAGAAGCAGCCGTTGATTACGGTGGGTGGCGCGGGTGGCCAACTGGACCCGACGCGCATTCGGATCGACGATCTCGCGTTGACCATCCAGGACCCGTTGCTGTCGAAAGTGCGCGGGCAATTGCGCAAACAGCATGGGTTTCCGCGTGGTCCGAAGGCGAAGTTCAAGGTGAGTGCGGTGTATTCCGATGAGCCGCTGATCTATCCGGAAGCCGCCGTCTGCGATATCGACGAGGAAGCGGAGCACGTCACGACGTCACCGGGTCACATGGGACCGGTGGGTTTGAACTGTGCGGGATTTGGATCGAGCGTGTGTGTGACCGCGAGCTTCGGCTTTGCCGCTGCCGCGCATGTGTTGCGAGCGTTGGCAAAGCAGGCGACGGGTTGACGCGGTAGTGGGTGACAGTGTCGCTGCGTTAGAACGGTAGGATGCTCGTGCAGTAAGACCGGCGGACGCAGTGCATTCAGGTGCGGCTCCTTGGCTGCACCTGAACACCGTACAGATTAAAACAACAACGCGCTCAGCTTGCGCCGCCATTTCGACACCAGCTCCGGCTGATGCGCGGCGAGATCGAACACCGACAGCATCGTCTTACGGCCGATATCTTCGCGGAATGTGCGGTCGCGTTGCACGATGGCTAACAGATGCTCGAGCGCGCCGTCGTATTTGCGGCGGGCGATGAGTGCGCTAGCCAGATCGAAGCGTGCTTCGAGATCGTCCGGGTTCGCTGCGACTTGGGCTTCGAGTGCGTCCGTGGGCGGCAGATCAGCAGCCGCGTCCACAGCGTCGAGTCGTGTCTTGATCGCGTTGAAGCGGGCGTCGATCCCTTGCGTGGTTTTCGGCGACAGCAGATCGACTTCATCGCGCGCTTCGTCGATGCGGTGATCTTCGAGCAGCATCTCGATGAGGTCCATGCGCGCTTCGTCGAAGCCTGGGTCGTAGGCGAGTGCGGCTTGCAGCGCATTGTAGGCATCGTCACGACGGCCTTCGGCCAGCGCGGCTTGTGCTTCAAGACGTGCCGCGTCCGCGCCTTGCGGCACGAGGCGCTCGATAAACTCGCGCAACTGGCCTTCCGGCAGCACGCCGACAAATTGATCGACCGGCTGGCCATCTGCAAACGCCATGACATGCGGAATGCTGCGCACCTGGAAGTGCCCGGCCAATTCCTGGTTCTCGTCCACGTTCACCTTTACCAGCTTCCATTTGCCGGCGGCTTCGGCTTCGAGCTTTTCCAGCATCGGACCGAGCGTCTTGCAGGGACCGCACCAGGGCGCCCAGAAATCGACCAGCACGGGGGCCAGTGTCGACGCCGTGATGACGTCCTGTTCGAAAGTGGCCAGAGTGGTGTCCATTGCGTCCTCGTCGATAAAACGGTTTGTTGGCTAAGTGGGGCCGGGCACGGCGAATTCAATGCGCCTCGCGCGCACTTTTACGTGCCCGGGTTCGCGCTCATTTTCTTGTCGGCAGCGGAATCCATTCGGTTTCACCCGGCACCTTGCCCATCTCCTGGTTGGTCCACGCCAGCTTCGCGGCTTCGATCTTCTCGCGCGAGCTGGCGACGAAGTTCCATTCGATAAAGCGCTCGCCATCCAGCTTCTCGCCACCGAGGAGCATCGCGCGCGCGCCGTGGGTGCTGGCAAGCGTGACGGTCTCGTCGAGCGCGAGCACGGCCATCTGACCCACTTCGAGCGGTGTGCCGTCGATCTCCAGATCGCCGTCCACCAGATACACCCCGCGTTCCTCGTGTTCCGGTTCGAGCGCGAAGGCACCGCCCGGGGCGAACTCCGCGGCCACATATAGCGTGCCGGAAAAGGTCGCGACCGGCGAGGTCTCGCCGAACGCGCTGCCCGCGATCACACGCAGCGTAACGCCGTTACGCTTGACCACCGGCAGCGTGTCGGCCGCGTGATGCGAGAAGGATGGTTCGATGTCTTCGTCTTCAAGCGGCAGCGCGACCCAGGTCTGGATGCCGTGCATGGCCAGGCCGCTCGCGCGGTCTTCGGCAGGCGTGCGCTCGGAATGGACGATGCCGCGGCCCGCGGTCATCCAGTTGACGTCGCCCGGGACGATCTTCTGCTCGGAGCCGAGGCTGTCGCGATGCATGATCGAGCCTTCGAAAAGATACGTGACGGTGGCGAGGCCGATATGCGGGTGCGGACGCACGTCGAGCCCGACACCCGGTTCGAGCGTGGCGGGGCCCATGTGGTCGAAGAAGATGAACGGGCCGATCAGGCGTGCCGCCATGGCCGGCAGCACGCGCCGCACGGTGAGACTGCCGACGTCGCGCAGATGCGGTTTAAGGACTGCTTTGATCGAAGAAGTCATGGGGCAGGCTCGGCTGGGAGGGTGGGTTGGATTTTGCTTTATGGATGATTCTACTGCGGTTGAGGCTACGCCCGCATTCTGCACGCTATGTACACACATGTATTTACATTGATGCCGCGGATGGCTATAGTATTAGCTCGTACATCCAGCGTACATCCGCAGCAGGAGTTCAGCATGCTCACCAAAGTCTTCCGCAACGGCAATTCGCAAGCGGTGCGTATTCCAGCCGAACTGGCATTCGACCGCGCCGACGTCGAGGTTGAAATCGAACGAGTTGGCGAAGAATTGCGGATCCGTCCAACCCGGCGTCCACTGACCGGCGTGCTCAAGAAATTCGGCAAATTCGGGCCAGACTTCATGTCCGAAGGACGTGGCGACCACGAGCAGGCCGAGCGCGAGGATTTGTAATGCCGCGCTACATGCTCGACACGAATATCTGCATCTATCTGATGAAGAACCAGCCGGAACAGGTTGCGAAGCGCTTTGCGGAATGCTTCGTCGGCGATGTGGTGATGTCTGCCATTACCTTTGCGGAACTCGAATACGGCGTGGCGGTATCGGCGAACCGTGCGCGCGAGCGCCGCAACCTGGCGGCGCTCGCCGAAGACATTCTGGTCATGCCGTTCGACAGTGCGGCAGCCAGTGCGTACGGTCCGATTCGCGAGGCGACGCGTGAGCGTAAGAAGGATCAACTCGACAAGCTGATCGCAGCGCATGCCGTGGCGCTCGGGGTGGTGCTGGTGACCAACAACGAACGTGACTTCGCCGCGTATCCGGGGCTGCGCGTGGAAAACTGGCTGAACGGCTAACTACGCTTTAACGCACTGTCGAGTGAGGCGACGTCCGCTAAACTGCCGGATCGAACAATCAAATGGAGACGGGGATGTCGCCCAGGGATCTGCTGCTCGCGCTGGTGGTCGTCGTTGCGTGGGGCGTCAATTTTGTCGTGATCAAGGTGGGCCTGCATGGCGTGCCGCCGATGCTGCTTGGTGCGCTGCGTTTCTCGCTTGCCGCGGTGCCGGCGGTGTTTTTCGTCAAGCGGCCGCAGATGCCGTGGCGCTGGCTGTTCGCTTACGGGGCGACGATTTCGTTCGGGCAGTTCGCTTTCCTGTTCTCTGCGATGTACGTCGGCATGCCGGCGGGACTCGCTTCGCTCGTATTGCAGGCGCAGGCATTCTTCACGCTGATTTTCGCGGCGCTGTTTCTGCATGAGCGATTTCGCGTGCCGAACATCGTCGGTTTGTTGATCGCAGCGGGCGGTCTCGCGGTCATCGGCATGCAAGGCGGCCACGCGATGACGTTCGCCGGTTTCGCCCTCACGCTGTGCGCCGCGTGTTCGTGGGCGTTTGGCAATATCGTCACGAAGAAGGTCGGCAAGGTCGATCTGGTCGGGTTGGTGGTGTGGGGGAGCCTGATTCCGCCGTTGCCGTTTTTCGCGCTGTCGTACGCGTTCGAGGGGCCGCAGCGGATCGTCGCGGCGCTGTCCGGCATCAGCGCGATGTCGATTTTCGCCATCGTATACCTCGCGTTTATCGCGACGCTGATCGGCTACGGCTTGTGGAGCCGGCTCCTATCGCGCTATCCGGCGAGTCAGGCGGCGCCGTTCTCGCTGCTGGTGCCGATTGTCGGGCTGGCGTCGGCGTCCCTGTTTCTCGACGAGCAGTTGTCGGCAGCGCAGATCGTGGGCGCCTTGCTGGTGATGGCAGGGTTGGCGGTCAATGTGTTCGGTGGTTGGGTCGTTCAGCGGCTTTCGCCGGCGCGTTGAATGCCTCTTGAGCGTGAAGCAGAAAAAACGGCCGCATCGAGCGGCCGTTTTTTACCGCCTGCATGACACAGCGCGACGCGGTGTCATGCAGGGGAGGCGTTACGTCATGCGGTTTTTCGCCAACGGCGGATTCGCCGCGAAATAGCGTTTGATACCGGTCATGATCGCATCGGCCATCTTCTCCCGATACGCGTCGTCGTTCAGGCGGCGCTCCTCATCCGGGTTGCTGATGAAGGCGGTCTCCACGAGGATCGATGGAATGTCCGGTGCCTTCAGCACGGCAAACCCGGCCTGTTCGACCGAACCTTTGTGCAGCTTGTTGATGCCGCCGATCTCCTTCAGCACGAAGTTGCCGTAGCGCATCGAATCGCGGATCTGCGCGGTGGTCGACATATCGAACAGCGCGCGGTTGACGGTGGCGTCAGCGGACTTGATGTTGATCCCGCCGATCTGATCCGACGAGTTCTCCTTGTTCGCCATCCAGCGCGCCGCGGCGCTCGACGCACCATGCTCCGACAAGGCGAACACCGACGAGCCCTTTGCGTCGGGCGTGGTGAACGCGTCCGCGTGGATCGATACGAACAGGTCCGCACCCACGCGCCGCGCCTTCTGCACGCGCACGTTGAGCGGCACGAAGAAGTCGGCGTCGCGCGTCATCATGGCGCGCATGTTCGGCTGTGCATCGATCTTTGCGCGCAGCTTCTTCGCGACGTCGAGTGCGATGTGCTTCTCGTACGTGCCCGAAGCGCCGATCGCGCCCGGGTCTTCGCCGCCGTGGCCTGGATCGATCGCGACGGTGAGCAGACGCACCGTGTTGCTCTTGCCGGTTTTCGGGTTGGTGAATGCGTAGCTGTCGTCGCCGTCGCTGTCATCGCCACCGAGGTTGCTGCCACTGGTCCCCCCCTTGTTGCGGGCGATCGCGCTGGGCGGCGTGACCGGCGCAATCGGTGGCGTCGGCGTTGTGGACTTGCCGAGGATGGGCGGAGCAGGTGTCGGCGTGACGCGCACCGGCGGACGTGGCACGCCCGGCGCCGTTCCGCCACTGCCGTTCTGCGCATAACGCTCAAAGAAGGCTTCGCTGTTGTCGGGGGTGGGCGGCGTGGTGCCCGGGCCGCTTAGCGTGGCAGGCGGCGCGTTGTTTTCGTCCAACGTTTGCTGCTTGCGCTCGGTCTGCGCGAGCAGATCCATCAGCGGGTCGGGTGCGACAGCGGGGTACAGGTCGAACACCAGCCGGTATTTGTACGCGCCGACGGGCGGCAGCGTGAACACCTGCGGTTTCACCGAGCCCTTCAGATCGAACACCATGCGCACGACGTGCGGCTGATACTGCCCGACTCGCACCGACTGAATCTGCGGATCGTTCGGCGTAATCTTCGAGACCAGATCCTTCAGCGCCTGATCCAGATCGAGGCCGCTCAGATCGACCACCAGCCGGTCCGGACCCTGCAGCAACTGCTGCGCGTTCTGCAAAGGCTGATCCGACTCGATCGTCACACGCGTGTAATCGCGCGCCGGCCAGACCCGCACACCCAGCACCGAGCTCGCCCACGCGAGACGCGGAGCGACCAGGCCGAGCACGAGCGTGGACGCGCCCGCGCGCAGAATCTGCCGGCGCCGCCAGTTATGCGTTGCGGTAGCCGCTGATTCGATCGAGCGGAACGGTTTGATCAACATCTTTCGAGACATGCCTTTCCTGATTCGCTATATGCCCGTGCGACGAGTACCCGGCCGTCGCCCCCGCTGTCCAGGTCGAGCGAGAAGACGAGATCCGGCACGCCGAGGAGCCGCCCGGCGCGCTGCGGCCATTCGACGAGGCAGATGGCGCCGCTGTCGAAGTACTCGCGAAAGCCCGCGTCGGCCCATTCGGCCGGATCGGTGAATCTATACAGATCGAAGTGATAGAGCGCGAGTTCCCCAGCGGGCCGCTCGAGCACGTAGGGTTCGACGAGTGTGTAAGTGGGACTGCGCACGCGGCCGGCGTGGCCGAGGCCACGCAAGGTCGCGCGCACGAGGGTGGTTTTGCCGGCGCCGAGATCGCCGACGAGTTGTACTTGCAGTCCGTGGAATGCCTGATCATCCGCCGCACCCGATGCGCGTTGCTGCGGGTTTTGCTGCAACTCGCGCACGCTTTCGATCGCCTGGGCGAAGCGCTCGCCGAATGCATGGGTGGCGGCCTCGTCCGCGAGCGCGAAGGAGCGTTCGAGCAGGACATTGGCGGGCGGTTGGATCGCGAGATCGGGATTGACGGGCATTCTCGTAAAATGGCGTGATGAACCGAAGTCCGGAGTCCCCTGTTTCCTGCACGCCTGCGTCTAACGACGATGCGCGTGCCGAGCGTCATTTCGATGAAGCGGCGCTGAATGCGCTCGCGCTCAACATCAAAACGTGGGGCCGTGAACTGGGTTTCGGGGAGATCGGTATCAGCGACACCGATCTCTCCGCTGCCGAAGCACCGCTTGCAGCATGGCTGGAGGCGGGTTGCCACGGCGAGATGGATTATATGGCGAAACACGGCATGAAACGCGCGCGCCCCGCCGAGCTTGTGGCCGGCACGCGACGTGTGATTACCGCGCGCATCGCCTATTTGCCCGCTCAGACATTGAGTGGAAAGGCGCACGAAAGCGCTTTGCAGGACTCGCCGCTCGCACCGCAAGACTGGCGCGCGGCCGAGCATGCGCGGCTCGCGGACCCATCGGCGGCGGTGGTGTCGATCTATGCGCGGGGCCGCGATTATCACAAGGTGATGCGTAACCGTTTGCAACATCTGGCCGAGAAAATCGAAGCGGAGATCGGTGCGTTCGGCTACCGCGTTTTTACTGATTCGGCGCCGGTGCTCGAAGTAGAACTTGCTCAGAAGGCCGGCATTGGCTGGCGCGGCAAGCACACGCTGCTGCTGCAGCGCAATGCCGGTTCGCTGTTTTTCCTCGGCGAAATCTACGTCGACGTGCCGTTGCCAACCGATGCCGAGATTTCGCCCGACGATGCACCCGAAACACCGGGCTCGCATTGCGGCAGTTGCACGCGCTGCATCGGGGCATGCCCGACCGGTGCGATCGTGGCGCCCTATAAGGTCGATGCACGTCTCTGTATTTCGTATCTGACGATCGAACTGAAGGGCAATATTCCCCTGGAAATGCGGCCGCTGATCGGTAATCGTGTATACGGCTGCGACGATTGCCAGCTCGTCTGTCCGTGGAACAAGTTTGCGCAGGCTGCACCGGTTGCCGATTTCGACGTGCGGCACGGGCTCGATCGCGCGACGCTGGTCGAATTGTTCGCGTGGAGCGCGGACGAGTTTGATACGCGCATGCAGGGCAGCGCGATTCGCCGCATTGGCTATGAAAGCTGGCTGCGCAATCTGGCGGTGGGGATGGGTAATGCGCTGCGTGCGTCTTCCGAAAGTTTGAGCGTGGATGCGCGAGAGGCGATTGTTCACGCGCTGAAGTTACGTGTCGAAGATCCTTCCGCCGTGGTGCGCGAGCATGTGGAATGGGCGTTGGAAGCGGCGTAAAGTAGCGCCAATCACGGAGCAGGCAAGCATGTTCAACGCAGTGATCGATGCACCGTTCGGCAAGGTCGGCATCCGCCTTGAAGGCGAGGCCGTACGCGAGATCGTCTATCTGCCGGAGTCGATCCAGAGCGTCGCGCCGGACACGCTGCTGGCAAAGCAGGCCGTCGAGCAGATCGAACGTTATTTCGAGCGTGCGTCCGCGAAGTTCGAGTTGCCGCTGGCTGCGGTCGGCACCGCGTATCAGCGGCGCGTCTGGCAAGCGATCAGCGACATCCCGCCGGGCGTCGTCCTGACCTATGGGCAACTGGCAAAACAGCTAGGCAGCGTTCCGCGCGCGGTCGGCCAGGCGTGCGGCTCCAACTATTTCCCGATCGTGATTCCGTGCCACCGGGTGGTCAGTTCGAGCGGCATCGGCGGATTCGCGCATCACGCCGGAGACGGTTTCTTTCGCAACGTCAAGCGCTGGCTTCTGGCGCATGAAGGTATCCCGTACGCATGAGCGACACCGTGACTGAAGACGCGCCCATCGCGTCACCTTTGTTTGTGGCGAGTTCGGCCTCGATCGATGCCTTCTGCGACGCGTTGTGGCTCGAGCACGGCTTGTCGCGCAACACACTCGATGCGTACCGGCGCGATCTGCGGCTGTTCTGCGAATGGCTGGCGCAAACCCGCAACACGTCACTCGATACCGCCAGCGAGGCTGATCTCAACGCCTATAGTGCGGCACGTCAGAAAGACAAATCCACCTCGGCGAACCGGCGGCTCTCGGTGTTTCGCCGCTACTACGGCTGGGCGGTGCGCGAGCATCGCGCGAAGGTCGATCCGACGGTACGCATCCGTTCAGCGAAGCAACCGCCGCGTTTTCCGTCGACGCTCTCTGAAGCGCAAGTCGAAGCGCTGCTCGGTGCGCCGGATATCGACACGCCCTTGGGCCTGCGCGATCGCACGATGCTGGAGTTGATGTACGCGAGCGGTTTGCGTGTCACCGAACTCGTCACGCTGAAGACGGTGGAAGTGGGCCTGAACGAAGGTGTAGTGCGTGTAATGGGCAAGGGCTCGAAAGAGCGCCTGATTCCGTTCGGCGAAGAGGCGCACGGCTGGATCGAACGCTATTTGCGCGAAGCGCGTCCGGCGTTGCTAGGGGCGCGGGCGACGGATGCGCTGTTTGTCACGAGCCGCGCGGAGGGCATGACCCGCCAGCAGTTCTGGAACATCATCAAGCGTCACGCGGCAGCAGCCGATGTGCACGCGCCGCTCTCACCGCATACGCTGCGGCACGCGTTCGCCACGCACCTGCTGAACCATGGTGCCGATTTGCGCGTCGTGCAATTGCTGCTCGGTCATACGGATATCTCGACCACGCAGATCTACACGCACGTGGCCCGCGAGCGGTTGAAGTCGCTGCATGCGCAGCATCATCCGCGGGGGTGAGGCTCGTTAGACGAATTCACGAAGCCGGTGCTTGAGAATCTTCCCCGTCGACGCCGCCGGCAGCGCAGCGAGCACCTTCACTTCGGCAGGCCGCTTGTATGGCGCGAGACGCTCGCCACACCACGCGATCAGTTCAGCCGGCGACACCTTCGCACCCGCGATCAATTCGACGAACGCGACCACTTCCTCGTTACCCTCTACTGCCCGCCCGATCACCGCCGACTGCACCACCTGCGGATGGGCGTTCAACACATGCTCGACTTCCGCCGGATACACGTTGAAGCCCGAGCGGATGATCAGCTCCTTGCTGCGCCCGACGATATGCAACGCGCCGTCCGTGTCCTGCCGTGCGAGATCGCCGGTCTTGAGCCAGCCGTCTTCGGTGACAGCGGCGCGGGTCTGTTCCGGGCTGCGGTAGTAACCCAGCATCACGTTCGGGCCACGCACCCACAGTTCGCCGATTTCGCCCGGCGCGGCATCCACGCCGTCGAGCCCGACGAACCGCACGTCAACGCCAGGAATCACCTCGCCAACCGAGCAATCGCTGCGCGGTGCATCGAGCATCGTGTGGGAGACGGTCGGGCTGCTCTCGGTCATACCGTAGCCGTTGTGCAGCGGGAGGCCGTAGACGCTTTCGACGTGCGCCTTCAACGCGGCGTCGAGCGGCGAGCCACCCGAATAGGCAAAGCGCAGATGCGGCGCGGACCACGCGTGGCCGTGCGTCTGCAAATGTTCGAGCAGTTTGGCGTGCATGGCCGGAACACCTTGGAAGCATTCCAATCCCGCGTCGGGCTCGGCGTTGGCGGAGAAACGGAGATGCGGTATACCGGTGAACGGCAGCGCCGCAATGACCGACACGGCAATGGTGCATGCCTG
>NZ_CAJNAT010000006.1 GCF_905220705.1 Paraburkholderia domus | reverse complement strand
GGTTTGTTGTTTGCTGGTTTCCGACTTCGACAATCAGATTCTCAGCTGAAACCTCCACCGCCTTCAATCTCCCGCCTCAAATCCCCCATACACCAGATTCGAGCTTAGCTCTCGAACCCGCTGATTGCCCTGTACTTTGCTTGCAAGAGCAACCTCGACCAGGATGGCGAGGTCGTGGTGTTCTCCATGGACCAGACTCAGATTAAGTACTTCGACTCAGACACGGCCAGCTGTATCGCCAACCTGACGCGGCTCCCACAGAAGTCGAAAGACAACGTCGACTACAGCAGCAATGACGTGCGCAAGTTCAATAGGCAAAAAGCTGTCAAGCAACTGTTGCACTTCATAAAGGAAGAGAAGCCCTTCTTCGAGGGGCGGATCGACCCTCGCCACTTGCGGTCCGTCATTTGTGTGAAAGGCAAACACACCAACAACCGGATTGCGTTTCAGTCTGGTGCATTTCTTCTCTTCGGGGATGACGCCACCCTAGATGAGGGGGGTAGTCCGGAGATTGCGGTTCAGCGCATAGCCGTAATGAACAAGCGAAGTGTCATTAAGCAGTTGGACCAGTTGAACATTAATGAAAGCACCGTGTTTCCGTATATCGAAAGCTCAGCCAAATACATTGCTCAGAAATTCTCCTTCAAGGGAGCATGAGCGATAGGTCGTGTCTTTCCCTCCTTCCATTCAGCAGCGAAGCCCTTCACCCTCAAGCTGTCCATCGTACCCACTAGGTCCGCTCTCACTTGCAGAGCAGACAGCCGATTGATGAAGCAAAGGACCTCAACGGGTCGAGGTTGTGTGAAAACACAAAAGTACTCGGCTTTCGGGTGTCGCTTCACCCTTTCCAAGTCACTACCAAGCCAATACAGCGCGATCTGAAGGGCCGATTTTTTCGAGAACCTCATTCAACATGTGTTTTCGCACAGCCTCGGTCGCCTTCGGCCCTTCGCGACTGACAGCGACCAACGATATTCGCCGATGAGTGCTCGTCGGCAACGTTGCAGCGGCAACCACGACCGCCGAGCTGTCGGCCGCAGCCTGGAAAACTACTCAGCTTCCTCCTCGTACGCGTCAAGCACGGTATCCGAAAGGTGCGAAAGATGCTCTTGCGCGGCCAACCTGCGAAGGTTGTCATATGACAGATAGGTGCAATACTCCGCGAGAGGTCCTTTTTCGAGAAGGGAAAACACCGGCCGCCGGATCTCCTGAAAGACCTTGTCCCGCCTTGCCTCTGGGGCGACGATATGAAGCTTGATGTTCATGTTCGGCTGTAGTGCCACTAGATCGGCCATGCGCAGAATGCCGGAGTAGACTGAGGTCGTGTGCTCGACCTCAAACGCACGGACAATCGATCGCCCCTTGAGCCACAAAACGTCGATCTGCTCGATCGTCCGAAGGGTTGTCTCGTCGTAGTTGAGCGGCAGTCGATCGAGGAGCGCGCCGCCCTCATTGGCCCACTCTCGCAGAACGCCACCTCGATCAGCGCGGGGAATCCAGATCTTCATCCCCATCTTGGCGCCGATATTGGCTAGTAGCGCCTGCATGCGGATGGATTCTCGCGCTTCCGTCTCCGGAATCCGTTCGGTTGGCTCGATTGCACTTGCGTCCTCCGCCGGAACGCTGACTGCCACGACCTTGTCGGGGCGATTTACGGTGTGCGTCGCCAGGTTGCGTCTGTCCTGCTCGTCCATCGGATACGATTTGCCCCCGATGGCCTGGGCAGTCAGCAGTTCCGCGAGGAAGGCTCCGTCCTGTTCACCAAGTTGCACCAGGCTGCTTCTAACCTTGCCGGTCCACGCGATACCGCCTTCTTTCAGGTCGCGCGTGAATGACAATCTCTCCCACACTGATCGGTCGTGGATTGGAATGCCTTTCTCGATGTCAAGCCAGACAGTCGGACGCACCCGGAATCGCACTATGAACGGGTCGTTTTCGGGAAGGAATATGGGCTTGTCATCGATGAATGGTCCTTCGACGACTTCAAGTAGGCCAAACCAGCGGGAGAGCTTTGTCAGGTAGCAAACGAATACATCGCCGGGTTTGATTTTCTGCGCCACGTTTTCGTGACGGCGGCGAAACCCTGAAATATCGCGAGACGAACAAGCGAACGCCTCATAAGTTTCAGGTGAGAACAGATCTATGAAATATGCCACCTGCATAGCCCCCCGTCTTCGCTTCCGTCGGCTCATCCACCGATATTTCCGCGTCCAGCCAGACCGGCGGCACGTTTGTCTGCTACTCGGTCGACCCGCGTGTTTGTCGGGATCAATAGTGCGATATTAAGTCGATTCAGCGAAACCCGGGTTTACACGCTTCGGCGCGCGCAGCAGCGATCTGTTGTCGGAGTCGCTTTATGGAATCCGCGAGACCGGCCCCCACAGGGCATTCTGGAGTACTTTCGCAGAGCGCCAAGCTCGTTGAAGCGGTCAGCCGATCATGCCGG
The DNA here is from genome assembly GCF_905220705.1 of Paraburkholderia domus. Taxonomy (GTDB): domain Bacteria; phylum Pseudomonadota; class Gammaproteobacteria; order Burkholderiales; family Burkholderiaceae; genus Paraburkholderia; species Paraburkholderia domus. The sequence continues at coordinate 317,794 of NZ_CAJNAT010000006.1, read as the reverse complement.
TTCACTATTGCGTTGAGATCAGCGCAGCCAATACGCGATCGTTTCGCCGTCATATCGCAACCGCTTCAGGGTGTATCCCAGGCGCATCATCGCATTCTGCAGGCGGCGGGGAGCAGCATCGAAATGCTGATGCAAGACGTTCACCGGGTGAGGCCCGTCGCGCTCATCCTCCGGCAATGTCGCTATCCAATTGCCAACTTGCACATGCAGGGATTCCTCTTTGGCCAATTCAATGCCTGATGTTTGGGCCGCAAGCTTCTGCAAATACGCAGGCATCTTAGGCGAGAATCGCCGCATTTTTCTCCCTCTCCATCTGACTAAGGTTAAGCACATCTTCCCATGTGCACGTGTGCAAGCAACCTGCCAAAGCTTATATATCCATGCATCCGCCCCCCCGTGCCACATGGGAGTTCCCCTTCTTATGATTTTATAATTTATATAGAGAAATATCTTGCACACATGCACAAAAGAGAGAAGGAGCAATGGTGGTGGCGCTCTCCGGCGTGCGAGCAGTTGGGCATGGTCGTGTGCATGTGCACGCTGGAACTGAAAAATCCATGCCCCTACCTTTCTGACAACGTGTTTTGAGATAAACCGGTTCGAGCATGACGACGAGGCCCGTTTGTGTGGGTGGCGTGCATGCACTTTCCTTGTCCATGCACGAGCGCAAACTCATTGTCTTCCCATGGTTAGCGAAAAAACGCATCTCTATTGTGTACCGGGCAATTTCGACGGCTTCGCAGCTTCGATCGCCCAGGCCGAGCTCAGTTGCTGTGACCAGTGCATGTGATTATCAAGAGCATAGACAACCGGCTGCGCTCCAGCGAGACGGACCCGCTTGTTCTGGATTCCTGACTTTGAAAGCGCGCGCCCCATCACCTCGACAGTCGCTTTCTGCTTGGTGCTCCATTCATAAGCCAGGCAGAGCTCTACGGCGGAGAAAAGCTCCCGTCCGTGTTGCTGTGCGACGGCGCCGGAAACGAATGTCTCCAGCAGCCACTGCTCAGGACCGGAACGGGACGCGTCAATCATGGCACGCTTGCTGCTCGTCATGGGCGCATGTCCTTTCGGATCGAATCCGTTAAGGTCGAGCGTTTGAAGGTGGTGCAGCAACGCGGGCAACCCGGCGGCGCTGTCACGCCAGTTGGCGAAGTCACGGTAGAACCCGTCAGGCAGCCGCGTGCTGGTAATCTCGAATACGCTAAACCGTCGATCTTCGGCTGATAGGTGAACAGCGTCAGCGTTGTTGCCCAAGAAAATGAAATCCGTTACGTTGCGCAACACTACACTCGGCTGATTTTTTTGCTCCGTCGCAATTTCACTCGATGTAATCCACGTTTTGATCAGGTCTGCAGCCTGTTGGTTGCCGTGCCGTCCTGTCTCGTCTGAAATGATATTGAGCTTGTCTCGCATCCAGGCATTGAACTGCTTGCCCAATTGACCCGGTTGGGCAACGCATGCATGGCGCCCGAACAACCGTGCAAAGGCTTCAAATACCAGATTCTTACCCAGCCCTTGCTCCCGCGACCAGCACACGATTGCCGAATGCTTCTTGGTGCCAGGATGTTGTATCGAATGTGCTAGCCATTGCTGAATCCACCGGCACGCACTCGGGTCCGGGAAAAGGTGAGCCATCAAATTGAGCCAGGGACCGGCGTCACCTGCCGCAGGCGCGAAAGCGAATCCTTCCCACAGATTCAACGCTCCGTCCGTCATGATCGCGGGTTCCTGCGGCTCGAATGCAAGGCGGGGATGTTGTCTGCGTTCCGGCCATTTGAGCCACGCGGTTCCCAGATCGACGTATGTTTTACCTGACAAAAATTGCTGGTTGCCTTGCTCGATCTTGAATGCGGCGACCGGTATAAATTCCCTTGACGCGATCCGCCAGATTGCAGGCGGGGTTTGAATCCACGCAAATTGTTCGTTCAAGCCAAGCAGCGCGGCTTCGAACGTAACCGCTGCCGTCGCACGCGCCTGGGCCTCGCGCTTTGAAACACTCGAACAGATTTTTCGTACTTCCTGGCGGTCGAGTGGTGGTTTGCACCTGGCGACATTGTGCGCCTGAACCCGCTCAAACAGATCTTCTCCGGTGAGTCCGGCATGCGCGAAATGGCCCGCCACGCGGGTCAGTCCGTCGTTGCGGCTTCCTTCCGAAATATCAGCGTCAAGATCAACTTTCCCTGCACCGAGATTCGATCCCCAAGCAGCAGCCTGCTGTGATTGCACGCCAGCGATGGAATTGACGGTGCTCGGATCAGCGCCCGTTGCCGCAGCGCTGAGGTTGTCAAGGAACGCATCGGGGTTAAGCCACGTACCCTCGTTATGCTCATGAAATGCGTCTGATGCACGCTCAGGATGCACCGATGGCAGGTAGTAGAAGCGCGACAAATCCTTGCATGCCTTGTCCGCAAGACCACCTGTCAATTCACGGCTTGCCGCCAACCAGAATCGGGACCATTCAGCAGGAAATACATCGCGCATGAGGGGGAGGATCACTCGCGAACAGTGCCGCGCAGGCGTATGGCTATGTGTGCTATGGGCCACCCATTCGTATTGACTGATTGCGCCGCGAATTGCATCCAGAGGGACGTCATCCAGGTCAAGCACGAGGCAACTTAGGGCAACGACGTTGATGTCTGCGCGTGTCGTTCCGGGCTTGAAGCGCACAGGAGAAAAGCCAGGAACCCGATCCTTGTGCGGATTTGCAAAATGCGATTCGAACATTCTGCGAGCCTTGGGCCAGCGACGGTCTCCGGTCCGTTGTGGCGTTGTTTCCGTCAATTTCGCGAACAAGGAAAACGCAAGCGGGCGGTCGGAATACGACGTTTTGAATTCAGTCATCTCCGCTCCCTTTAACATCGATGAGATGCGGGAGGCCGCCGCGTTTCGCCACCTCAGAGCCCAGTTCGCGGAAGGCTATTGCTGCGGATACCCAGCTCGCCTCCGGAACGAACATGCTGCTTGTTTCACCCAAATTTTTCGTTGTGCAGTCCAGGATCGTCCAACCTGCGGCGCAGGCGTTGCACACCGCTACGATCTCAACGCCGACGATTTTTTTCTCCTTTCTGCGCATGTACGTTCCGAAACGAGTTCCGTCGTGCTGAGCGCCGCAGCTGCCGCAGGTCGTTAAACGGCCAGACGCATGAATCAGAGGCAAGGCGGATGGCAGCGTCGCCGAAGCGTCTTCCACGAACTGCTGTGCCGTGTAGCGGTGGGGGTTGCGTGTCGTGTACGTCATACGCCATCTCCCGCCGTTTCCTGAATGAGTTGGCGTATGGCTTCTACACGCCATACCGTGATGCGTGCGCCAAGCGTTTTGACCGATGGCGGATAGCGTCCCGTGCGGACGCCTTCCCACCAGGTGGATTTGCTGACAGGGATAAGTGCGGGGATAGGTGGGTTTGCCAGGGGGTCGCCGATGATCTGGCGGAGACGCAAGTAACCAGTTTCGGGGAGTTGATGCATTTCGTGCCGTCCTTTGATGGTTGTACAACGGCTCCATCGTATTTCTTAGGACAACAAAAATCTGGTAGTTTGATGCGCCCGCGTTTACGGGCGTTTGTCGCTACCGGATATCAATCGCGTTCTTTTTTGCTTGGATGACGATATTCTTCCACGTCACCTCGCTGAAACGAAATCCAATGTCATCGCCAATCGCTTTAAGAATTTTCACCGCATCGCTGGTATAGCCAAAGTTCGCATCGTAAGTGGCGACAACCTTGATCCCATATTTATTGGCGACGCGAAGGACGTTGATCGCCATTTCTACCGCCACTTCGTGCTGTATTTCGCTGGTCTTGGGTTTGGTGGGCAGTCCGTTTATTGTTGGTTCTGCACGCTTAACGTGGTCGATCAATCTTGAAATTTTGTCCGCAACTTCGAGCGGGTCCGTATCGATTTCGAAGAGTTTGCTTAAATCAACCGAGAGAGAACGCAACTTGCGATTTGCTTTCGTCAGCAAATTTAGCAAATCCGTGTACTCCGCGAGAATCTCCGCTTTCGTGAGGTCGAGTTCATGAAACATCAATTCGGAAACCGATCGGTGGGCTTGAGCGAGCACTTCATTTGCGAAGGCGTCGGCGGGGTGACCGAATACAGGGCAGTCCACAGCGTTTTGCTGAGGGTAAAAAATGCGAAGATTCTGTTTGAGGCTCTCGGAAAAGGCTCGTGTTTTCTTTCCAGCACCATCCCCGACATATTTAGCTCTCGCAGTCGTCATCTTGCCTCCTTTGCCCGCACCCCTTGAATCAGAAACCGCACCAGTCGGGCAGGGGCACCCCGATTTTTCACCCCGTCGGGGCACGGATCAAGAAACGCCAAGCCGCGTGCTCGCGGAACAATATTACCTACGTGACACCATCAACCGAATCCCGATAGTCCGCCCACAGTTGCTCCATCTCCCGTCGTTTCGATAGGCGACGCACGCTCGATTTTGCCGCCGCCGCGATGGGTCGCTTTCAACTCGCGGACCCAGACGCGCTTTGTTGATCGCACCGCACTGGACGTCGATGGATTGTACTACTAATTATATAGCGGCCGATGTCTGCGATGTCTGCGATGTCTGCGATGTCTGCGATGTCTGCGATGTCTGCGATGTCTGCGATGTCTGCGATGTGCTCGGGTACGCGTCAGCAGGCAAAGCAGCGATTCGAGGGGTATCGAGGTGGGCGTTTTAGGGAGGTGTGTAGCCGGGTTCAGCCATTTTTTTATCCTGCTGACCCAGACTTTCCCGCGACAAGCCTCGCGCCAGCCTTGAGCCGGTCGAGGTAGTCGGCCCACTGCTGCATCATGACCCGACGCTCGCTCAGGAATCTCGTGCGGTTATAGGCCGCGCCCAAGGCATCGGGCACCTTGTGTGCAAGCTGGTGCTCGATCACTTCCGGTTTGAAGTGAAGTTCCTCATGCAGAATCGTGCGCGCCATTGCCCGGAAGCCGTGCCCGGTGATCTCGGTCCTGGTGTCATAGCCGAGACGCCGCAAGGCGGCATTGACCGCCGCCCCGCTCATCGGCTTATGCGGATCGCGGCCAGGGAACACGTAGCGCCGCTGTCCGGTCAGGGCATACAGTTCCCGCAGGAGCGCCACCGCCTGCACCGGCAGCGGGACAAGATGTTCCGTCTTGGTCTTGGTGACCAGATAGCGCCATTCCGCTTTGTCGAGATCAAAGGCAACCCACTCCGCCGCGCGAAGTTCGCCGGGCCGCACAAAGAGCATGGGCGCGACCTGCAAGGCGCATTTGACGACGAATGTCCCCCTGAACGCATCGATAGCACGCAGGAGTTCGGCGACCTGGGGTGGATCGGTGATGGCCGCGAAGTTTTCATGTTTGACGGGCGCGAGCGCCCCGCGCAGGTCACCTGAAGGATCACGCTCTGCCCGCCCCGTCGCCACGGCGTACCGGAAAACCTGCCCGCAGTTTTGCTTTGCCCGAAGGGCGGTGTCGAGTGCGCCCCGGTCCTCAATCCGGCGCAGGACCGTCAGCAGTTCGGGGGCAGCGATTTCCGCTATGGGCCGCGCCCCCAGCCAGGGAAAGACATCCTTTTCCAGTCGCTGAACGACCTTGCTGGCGTGGCTCTCCGCCCAGTTGGGTGCGTACTTGGCAAACCACTCGCGGGCGATGACCTCGAAAGAATTGGCCGCACTGGCCAGTGTCGCGGCTTTCCGGGCCTTGCGGTTTTCACCGGGATCGACGTCCTGCGCCAAGAGCCTACGTGCATCGTCGCGCCGCTCCCTGGCATCCTTCAAGCTCACGGCGGGGTAGGCGCCAAGCGCCAGCAGCTTTTCCTTGCCACCGTACCGGTATTTGAGGCGCCAGAGCTTGCCACCCGTTGGAGCGACGAGCAGGAACAGACCGCCGCCGTCGAACAGCTTGAGCGGCTTCTCGCTAGATTTGGTGTTCCGGATAGCGGTGTCGGTAAGGGCCATTGGGGGTATCACCCTCTGGCGGCATGCCGGATACCCCTGAAAGTACCCCTGCATACCCCCGGATGTCAGTGGATCGTACCGGACATTATAGGCCACAAAAAACCCCGCGAGCCTTGCTGGCTGCGGGGTTTCTGGACTTTCGTGGACTACCTTGGACTTGTTCCTGGTGGAGAGGAGGAGGATCGAACTCCCGACCTTCGCATTGCGAACGCGACGCTCTCCCAGCTGAGCTACCCCCCCAACGTGCAAATAATTCTAGCACAGGCATTTTGCGTTTTGCCAAGCCCCTGGGGTGGTAAAACCCGGAGGCAAAACGACTGGCAAAACATCACTTGGATGGCGCGCCAGCCAGCACCCAATCCACCACCGTGCGGATATCAGCATCACTCATCGATTGATGCGCCGGCATCGGAATCACGCCCCATACGCCGGAGCCACCCTCCTTCACCTTGCGCGCCAATTTTGCCGGCGCTTGCGCATCGCCCTTGTACTTCGTAGCGATCTGCTGGAACGACGGGCCGACCAGTTTGCGGTCCACCGCGTGACATCCCATGCAGGCGTTCGAGTTGGCGACGACCTGACCACGCGGCGTATCGGCCGCACGCGCTGAAGATGCAAAAGCACCTGCCAACGCGCTAACCGTCAATATTGCGGCAACGAGAGCAACGCCCCGCTTCATGGCGTCGTCGCCTTCGGATTGCCCGGATGCACCGAGTTCGAATTACTGACCGGCGCCGGTGCCTGCTGATCAAGCGGACGCGAGCTCACCGAAGAATCGGGAATCGCACCGACGGTCGGAGCGCTCGCATCCGGCTGCGAAGCGGCTGCCGGTGCCGTCGCCGCTGCAGCAGCTGCCGCAGCCGCTTCCTGCGGCTGAATGTACTGGAACACTTTCACGACCTGCGTGACGCCCGGCACGCGGCTCGCGACGTCGGCGCCGCGATTGCCTTCGTCCATCGTGACAAGACCCATCAGGTACACCGAGCCACGCTCAGCCACGACCTTGAAGTTGTTCGCAGAGATGTTCTTCTCGGCGATCAGCGCGGTCTTCACGCGCGTTTCCAAGTACGTATCATTGGTGCGCGACGAGAATGAGCTCGCCGGCATGATCGCCAGTTCGTTGACGATCGTGTTGACGTTGTTCAAACCACGCACGATGGTCTCCGCGCGCTGCTTCGACACGTCCCCCGCCACTTCACCGGTCAGCAGCACGCGGCGGTTGAACACCGCCACGTTGACGTGCGCGTTGTCGGGCAAGTTCTGGCTGATCTGCGACAGTGCCTTCACCTGCAACTCGCGATCCTCGGTCTGCGCGCCGAGCGTGCGCCGGTCGGTTGCCACCAGCGCGCTGCCGCCCGCCGCGCCGGCGACGGCAAGAAAGCAACCCTGCAACGTCGCGGAAAGTCCCGCCGCGAACCCGACCACCAGCACGGTTCTCACCAGTGTCTTCTTGACGCGGAATACGCTCATCAACTAGCTCTCCTTCGGAATCAATCTCAGTCTTCGCCCAGCAACATGGCATCGATGCCGTCGCACAGACAATGGATGGTCAGCAAATGCACTTCCTGAATACGCGCGGTGCGATCGGACGGCACACAAATATGGATATCGGTATCGCTCAGCACTTCCTGCATGCGGCCGCCGCCCTTGCCGGTCAGCGCAACCACGATCATTTCGCGCTCATGCGCGGCCTCGATCGCGGCCAGTACATTGGCGGAATTGCCGGACGTGGTGATGGCCAGCAGCACATCGCCCGGCTGGCCGAGGGCCCACACCTGTTTCGAAAAAATCTGTTCGAATGAGTAGTCGTTTGCGATGGCGGTGAGCACGGACGTGTCGGTGGTCAGTGCGATCGCCGGCAAGCCCGGGCGCTCACGCTCGAAGCGGCCGATCAGTTCAGCCGCAAAATGCTGCGCGTCGGCCGCCGAGCCGCCGTTGCCGCACGCAAGAATGCGACTGCCGTTGGCAAGCGCAGCGAACATCGTGTCGATCGCCGCGGCGATTGGCATCGACAGGGTCTCGAGGGCTTCTAGTTTGACTGCCGCGCTATCGCGGAAGTGTTGTTGAATGCGTTCGACTGACATCGAGTCTCTATTTTCTACCGCGAATGGACCGCAGTGTGCGGCCGTGTTGTGAAGTCGTATTGCGAAGTCGTGCCGCTCTGATGGACCGTGCCGGCAACGCAGTGCGCATGCGAAAAACCATCGCGAAATGCGCTGCTTCCTCGCTGCTTCCTGTATGCCGGCGTCGTCCACGAGGCCCGCACGCGAGCGCAAGTTTATCGCACTCACGTACGTTCTCCGCGCACGACATCAGACTTCGTCGGCGCGAAATGCATCGCGCAGCCACACGAGCCGGCCCGCTTCGAACGCGATCACGTCGAAACGGCACGCGGGCTCGTCATGCGAACGCCTGCTGCGGGTTGCCAGATAATGCCGTGCGGCACGCACGATCCGCTGCTTCTTTTGCCACCCGATGCTCGCTGCCGCGCCGCCGTAATGCTGCTGCGCCCGCGCGCGAACTTCGACGAACACCAGCGTGCCGTCACGGTCGCGCATCACCAGATCGATCTCGCCGCCCCGGCACAGCACATTGCGCGCGACGAAACGCAAACGCTGCCGCTGCAAAAATTCCATCGCACGCGCCTCGAAAGCAGCGCCGACGAGTTTGGACCCGGTTGGTCTCGAAAAGTTGTGCGGGTGGATTGGGTGGCACAATGGCGGCCTCGTTCTGTCTGTCTGCGTCTTCTGCCTCATGACTCCTCTCTCCGAACTCGCGCAAGGGCAGCAGTACCCCGCCGCCGCGCTGTATGTGGTCGCCACGCCGATCGGCAACATCGCCGACGTCACGCTGCGCGCATTGCATGTGCTTGGACTCGTGGACCGGATCGCCGCCGAAGACACCCGCAACACAGGCCAATTGCTCGCGCGCTACGGCATCTCGAAACCGCTCGTCGCGGTTCATCAGCATAACGAGCGGGCTGCGGCGCTGCGCCTGATCGAACATCTGCAAGCGGGCGAACGCGTGGCCTACGTGTCCGATGCGGGCACGCCCGGCATCTCGGATCCCGGCGCGAAACTCGTCGACGCCGTGCGCGAAGCCGGTTTCCCGGTTATTCCGCTGCCCGGCGCAAGCGCGCTCGCCACCGCGTTGAGCGCGGCCGGCGACTGGGTCGCGACATTCTCGTTCCTCGGCTTTCTGCCACCCAAGGCAAAAGCACGCGCCGCTGCACTGCAGCCGCTCGCGAGCCATCCGCACGCGATGGTGTTCTACGAAGCGCCGCACCGGATCGTTGAAACGGTGCAAGCGCTGGCCGACGCATTCGGCGGCGAGCGCAAGCTGCTGATCGCACGGGAATTGACAAAGTTACATGAAGCGCTGCACCGCGGCACCCTGGCCGAAGGGCCAACGTGGCTCGCTGCCGATCCGAACCGGCAACGCGGTGAGTTCGTGCTCGTGGTGGAAGGCGCGCAGCCGGAAACCGCAGGCGAACACGATCACGACGCGTTGCTGGGCATCCTGCTGGAAGAGTTGACGGTGAGCAGCGCCGCAAAACTCGCGGCGACCCTCACCGGGGCGTCGCGCAACGCGCTCTACACGCGCGCTTTGGAGCTGAAGAAAGACGAGGAAGAATAAGCGGACGGGTAAGGCAAACGAAAAGGGCCGCGCGATGCGGCCCTTCGTCTTTTGGCAGACACGGCATGAATTGCCGCCGTGCAGCCCGGCGTCACGAACGCGCTTGCGACGCGTCCGCGGCCACTACATTACTTCTCTGCACTCGACCCTTAGTTCGACGCCAGTGTTTGATTCATCTCAGCACGTGCTTCCTGCTGCGTCAAACCTTCGATCTCGACCCGCGCCGTGCCTGCATGGCGCATGTGGAGCGCGCTTGCGGCGGCCATCGACAGGTCAATGATCCGACCGCGCGCATACGGGCCGCGGTCGTTGATGCGCACGACCACGGACAGCGAGGTGGCCGGATTGGTCACGCGAACATACGAGCCGAGCGGCAATGTACGATGCGCTGCGGTCAGCGAGTGCATGTCAAAACGTTCGCCGTTGGCGGTGAGGCGGCCATGGAAGGCGCGACCGTACCACGAAGCGCGACCGGTCTGATGAAAGTCCGAAACGCCGGAACCATCGTCAGAAAGCGGCTTGGCATCGGCCAGCGGCGTGCCCTTGGTGGCTGCATCGGAGGCCGGTGCGCTACCAAAAGCTTGCGGGCCGAAGGAGCCTGCCTGCGCATTCTTCGTGCTAAGCGGTGCATCGCTTGCGGAAGTGCTCGCGCCCGGAGGCGTGGCGCAGCCGGCCAGTGCAAAAAAGGCAAAAAGAGTCCCCAGACCACGGGATAACCGAGTTTTCATAAGACGTGCAATCAAATTGTCGAGCCGCATCACGCGAAAAGTTGAGCGTGTTGCCTGCGACTCCGGCGGCAATGGACGACAACGCGCCGCGCAGAAGAGCGCAGTACGTCAAAGCCCGGATGCGGCTCATTCAGCCGCTACCGCACGGTTAATTTTCACGTCTGGCGCAACCTGTCCCCGGCAGCCTGACCAGACCCCACATGCCGCCATCGAACGTGGCAAACACGTTCTTGCGCGCGGAACTCAGCGCGCAGGAACAGCGGCGTAGGCCCCACCCAGCGTCACGGCATTCAAGTCCGTTGCAGGCGCGCGGCGCCTGGCTGGGTAAGACGTGTGCATCGAACGCATCGATACCTGATGGCCGCCGATAAAGCACGACAGCCCATACTTGAGTGGCAATCCGCGTGCCCATTTTTGATGGGGACGCATCGCCTTGTGGCATGCACAATTCCTTGTGCATGGAGGCCATTATACCCAAAACAAAATTTTGGGATGGCAAGCGACTGAAAACCTTGATGAATTTTCACTCCTGCTGCAAAAATGGGCAGCCGAAATCCCGCTGCGACGGCGCCTCAGCGCCCTCGACGAGCGTCGACGAGACGCCGGTACAATCAACGTTTTTCCAGCGGCGCCCTCATCCATGAAAGTCACCTTGATCCCCGTCACGCCGTTCCAGCAGAACAGCTCGCTACTCGTTTGCGAGGCAACCGGACGCGCGGCCGTCGTCGATCCGGGCGGCGACCTGGATGTCATCCAGGGTGAGATCGCGCGCCAGAAGGTGACGGTTGAAAAAGTGTTCCTCACGCATGGCCACATCGATCATTGTGCCGGGGCGAAAACGCTCGCCACGCACTACGGCGTGCCGATCGAAGGCCCGCATCCCGACGAAAGCTTCTGGCTCGACAAGCTGCCGGATCAAAGCACGCGCTTCGGCTTTCCTGCAGCCGAGGCATTCGAACCGGACCGTTGGCTGCAAGACGGCGAATCCGTGCAATTCGGCGACGAGACCCTCGAGGTCTATCATTGCCCCGGACACACGCCGGGCCACGTGGTGTTCTTCAGCCGCGCGCATCGGCTCGCGCTGGTGGGCGACGTGCTGTTCGCCGGCTCGATCGGCCGCACGGACTTTCCGCACGGTAATCACGCGGACCTGGTGCGCTCGATCCGCGAAAAACTCTGGCCGCTCGGCGACGACGTCACCTTCGTTCCGGGCCACGGTCCCACCTCGACGTTTGGCGCCGAGCGCCGCACCAATCCGTACGTCGCCGACGGAGTAGAAGCATGAGCAGCGAAATCTATGTGAGCACCGACGTCGAAGCAGACGGCCCGATTCCCGGCCCGCATTCGATGCTCAGTTTCGCCTCCGCCGCGTACACGGAAGACAAGCAACTGATCGCCACCTTTTCGGCGAATCTCGAATTGCTCGACGGCGCCAAGCCGCATCCGGTGCAGGAAGCATGGTGGAAAACGCAGCCGGAAGCATGGGAAGCCTGCCGCAAGGATCTGCAGGATCCGCTGGCGGCGCTGACGGCCTATGTCGAATGGGTCGAAGCATTGCCGGGCAAGCCAGTGTTCGTGGCGATGCCGGCCGGTTTCGACTTCACCTATATGTTCTGGTACATGATGCGATTTGTCGGCCGCTGCCCGTTTTCGTGGTCGGCGCTCGACATCAAGACGCTGGCCTTCGCACTGACCGGCCTGCCGTACCGCAAGAACATCAAGCCACGCTTCCCGAAGCACTGGTTCGACGAACATCCGCATACGCATGTCGCGCTGGACGACGCGATCGAACAGGGCGCGCTCTTCTGCAATATGCTCAAGGACCTGCGCGCAGTCCAGGCGGCCACCCTGGCGGGCGTTAAAGATGGGGACGACTCAGGACAAAACACCGCTGAGGAACCAGCAAATTAGGTAATCTCCCTCGCCGGAGCCGTTTTACATTGCGTTTCGTTTTCGAGCCCTCTACCATGCGTTGATACGGCGACGCACACGGAGGCGCAGTTGACACTCGATACCTTCTCTCAAAAAATCCTGCGCCTGCTGCAGCTCGACGCACGCCGGTCCGTGCAAGAGATTTCCGACCAGGTCGGGCTGTCGAGCACCCCATGCTGGCGGCGCATCAAGGACATGGAGCAATCGGGGGTGATCCAGCGCTACACGGCGTTGCTGGATCGTGAAAAACTGGGCTTGCATGTGTGTGCGCTCGCGCATATCCATCTCACACGCCATACCGAGGGCGGGGTCGAACAGTTCGAGCGGGAAATCGCCACCTGTCCGGAGGTCACCGAGTGCTACAGCACGACTGGCGAATCCGACTACATCCTCAAGATCGTCGCGCCGGACATCAAGGCGTACGACAGCTTTCTGCACGAACGCATTTTCAAGATTCCCGCCGTCGCGCAAGTTCGCACGAGCGTCGTGCTGCGCGAGATCAAATTCGATACGCAATTGCCGCTATGAGGCCGTGAGGCCAGCGCTCGATCGCTCTGGGCGGCTCGGCACGCATGACGTCAGTCTCAGGTGGCGCTATGCGATTCCGCAGCCTTGGCGGAGGCGATAGCCTCGCCGGACCCTGCCTCCGTCGAGACGCCGCTTTCGCCCGGCACTGCGTCCACCCCCTGCAGCACGCCCAGCTTGCTGGCACCCAGGTTGCGCCTGAGGGCGTCGAGATCGACTCGATCAAGACACGGTGCGTCGCCTTCGACTGTGCGCGAACCCGGCGCCGGCAAAATCACTTCGACATTCAGCCCCGTGCTCAAGTAGTGAATATTGACCGCCGCGGCCTTCACGCCGCCCGCGGCGAGCGCCGCGTTGACTTCGGCGACTACCCGTTCCCGGGTCGGCAGATTGACGGTCGGGCGCGCAACCGCATCGTTCTCCGGGTCGACATGGATCAGCGCGTCGAGCACGCGGTTGTCGGTCAGCACACGTAGGCGCGCCGATTCAGCGATGTAGTGCCCTTCCGATACCGAAATCATCGGGTCGACCAGAATGTGCGCGTCGACGAGAGCGAAATCACCCGTCTTGCGGGTGCGCATTTCATGCACGTCTCGCACGCCGGGCGTCGCGAGCAACAGCGCGCGCATATCGGCGGAAGCGGCTTCGTCGAGCGCGCGGTCGGAAAGATCCTGCAGTGCGTCCCAGCCGAACGTCCAGCCCATGCGCGCCACCATGAAACCGACAATTGCCGCGGCGATCGGATCGAGCAGACGCACGCCAGCGAGGCTGCCGACAATGCCGATCGCGACCACCAAGGACGAAGCGGCATCCGAGCGCGCGTGCCATGCGTTCGCAATCAACATCGCTGAACGCACACGCTGGGCTTCGCGCAGCATGTAGCGAAACAGGCTCTCTTTGGAAATCAGCACCAGCACCGCGACCGCGAGCGCGCTCAGATGCACGGCGGGGATGCTTTGCAAATCGGCGAGACGTGTCCCGGCGCGCCACAACATACCGACACCAACCACAATCAGCAGCGCACCCAGAAATAATGAAGCAACCGTTTCATAGCGGCTGTGTCCGTAATTGTGATCCGCGTCGGGCTTGGCGCCGCTGTGCCGATTGGCGATTAGCACGACAAAATCGGAAATCAGATCGGCTAGCGAATGGACGCCGTCGGCGACCAGCGCCTGCGAATGCGCAAACACCCCGATGACGATTTGCAGCGCCATCAGCACCGTATTGAGCGCAATACTGACAAAGGTACTTTTGCGTGCGACGCTATGTTTCGCGGCGGACTGGATGGCGGCGGTGGAAGGCATCTCTGAAACGAAGTGAAAAGTTCAATGCCTGCATTCTACCCGGCGCATCTCGAAACGCGCTGAAGAGACCACAAAAAAACCTTTTAAATCAGGTGCTTATCTAAACGAAAAGCATTCGCGTTCCGGTTTCATGGAGCGCGTGTGACAAAGAGTCACAACGATTCGCCGAGGCAATAAAAAAACCGCGCCCTTCACGGTACGCGGTTTCTTTTCTGGCAACAGCGGGCGCAATAAGCGCCCGTGATTGACCAGATCTGTATTACTTCTGGATCAGAAACTTCTCGCGATCCAAACCTGCGATCCAGCGCGGCGGCTTGCCACGGCCCGACCACGTGCTGCCGCTATCCGGGTCACGATACTTGGGCGCGACGCCTGCACGGGGACGACCCGCTTTTGCAGCCTTGGCACCGCGGCCACCGCCGAGTTCAGTCAGCGAAATGCCGTAATCGGCCATTTTCTGCTTGATCTCATTCAACACTTCTGCGTATTCACGCGACTTTGCTTCTTCGATCTGCTTTTCGAGCTTCTCGCGCTGAGCGAGTAGTTCCTTGTAGGAAGACATATGTTCCCTTGTGGTTTGGATAAATGACTGCCAGTCTTAAGCCAGCTTGCCCTTTGAAGGTGATCATGCCTCGGAATTTGATGGCGAGATTAACACAAAATAGAAAGACTAGAAAAGCGCCGCTGTAAAATTAATCCCAATTCGTTTCAAAAAATTTCACTCGAACGCGATGTTACGCAGATCCTTTCAAATAGATAATTTCGCATTTTGCTGAAAAGCGAGGTCGCACATCAGTAATTATTAAATTAACTATCAAAAAATGAAATTTAAGATGAGAATCCTGCGCCAACATTTCATGCCATGAGAGCTTCAACATGAAACGTCAGCGCATATTGCGACACGCGCGCCATTCCGCTATTACCGCATGAGTGTTTTCCCGAAACAGCAATCAAAAGTTAATTGGCGTGGCGTTGGATGCATTCTTCAAGCGCCGCATGCAAGGCTTCGGTATTGAGTTTGACGTCGTCGAAGACGAAACGGGCGCGCGCACCTGCCTGCTTCAGATCGGCGCCATATCGATCGACTCCGAGCAGTTGGAGTCCCATGGCGCCCGTGGAATGACCAGCGAAGTGCGTGATCAACGCGTTTTCTTCGTCGAAGCCGAGTGGCGGCAGTGGATCGAGTTCGGCGCCGCCGAGCCAGCCCATCGCGCCGAAGCCGCCAATGTAGCGTAGGCGTTCGAGCCTCATTGCCCAGAACGCGAAATCGCCGAGAACCAGGTACCGCTCCGCGTCGGGGTGATAGCGCAGATAGCGTTGCACGACTTCGGGAGTCGAGTCGACCGGTTCGAACGTGCCGAGCAAGGTCACGCGCTGGCCGCTCAGCACGTCACCGTCGGGGGCGTCGACCACCAGAAAGCCGGCGCGCGGGTCGGCGTGCAGGTTGTGCGTATGCTCGGCGAGCCGGCTCACGAGGATCATCGGGCGATGTTGCGGGTCCGGTGCGAACGGCAGCACTGAAGGATAAGGAAAGCCTTCCGGCTGGCGCGCGTGGGTAGCGAGCGTGCCGATAGCGGCGCTGTGCAGCAGATGCAGCGGAGCATGAGCGGGAATGTTCAAGTGCGCGGCCCTCGATGGATAAGCGGTGGATCAATCCGCTCCAAGCATAAGACAGCGCGCTTCGTTAGAATCGGAAATTCGCTTTCAAGGCGCTTTCTTACGCGTCTCCCTCCTCGAGATTTCTGTGTCCGACCGCTCTTCCGAATTCGCCGCCCTCCCCGCTGCTCGTCGCGATCTCTCCGACACCGCACGGCAGCGCGCCCGTATCGCCACGATGGCGGTGTTCTTCATCGCCGGCATGATGTACGCGTCGTGGGGAGTGCATGTGCCGACCGTGCGCGACCGCTTCCATCTGAATGCGGCGCTGCTTTCGTTCGCGCTGCTGGCCGTGGCTGGAGGATCGATCGGCGCGATGGCGGCGAATGCTTCATGGATCGCGCGGGTCGGCACGCGTCGCGCCTGCCTGACGGGCGGTCTCGTGATGACGGCCTGTGCGGCGCTGATCCTGATCGTGCCGGCTTACTGGATGTTGCTGGTGGTACTGGCCATCTTCGGCGCCGGCATGGCCACGCTCGACGTCGCGATGAACGCGGAAGCCAGCGCTGTCGAGAAGGCGCTCGGCAGGCCGATCATGTCGTCGCTGCACGGCATGTTCAGCGTCGGCGGGATGTTCGGCGCGGCGGTAGGCGGCGCCTTGCTAGCGCGTGGCATGGCGCCCGCTGTGCATCTTGCGCTGGCGGCGGCAGTCAGCGCGCTGGTGCTGATCGCGGCCTGCCCTTCGGTGCTGCCGCACGTGCCGCATGCAGATCATCCCGACGCCGCCACGCCACGCGCCAACCGCTGGCGCTCACCGGCCTTGTGGGCGCTGGGCGCAATGGCGCTAGTCGCACTGATCGCCGAAGGCGCGATGTACGACTGGGCCACCGTCTACATGCGCGACGTCGTGCTGTCCACGCCAGCCCTCGCGAGCGCAGCCTACGCGGCGTTTTCGGGCGGGATGGCAGCAGCGCGTTTCGCTGGCGACGCCGTACGCGCCCGCTTCGGCGCACCCCAACTGGTGATGGCGAGCGCGTCGCTTGCCTGCGCGGGGATGGTCGGTGCGCTGCTGCTGCCGAACCCGGTCGCCGCCCTCGTCGGCTTCACGCTGATGGGTCTCGGACTCGCGAACATGATGCCCGTGCTGTTCGCGGCAGCGGCGAGCGTCAAAGGCATTCACGCGGCCGAAGGACTCGCGCACGTAGCCGGGCTGGCGTACTTCGGGCTGCTGCTCGGGCCGGTACTCATCGGCGCGGTGACGCAGATGAGCAGCTTGCCGATCGGATTGTCCGTGGTGGCCGTGTGTTCGGCGCTAATCGCGATCGCGGGTCCGAAGGTGCTGCGGCGTTTGAAGATCTGACGCAGACGCGCGCTGCTGCTGCATCGGCAGACGTCACGCCATATGAAAACACGCGACCTTACGTTACGTTACGCGAGGCCCGCACGCTGATGTGTTCCCCCGCCACATCGAGGGCATCGACACGTTCACCGCCTCACATCAATGATGGCAACCCGTTGATTCGTATACATTTAATATTGGAATTGGTCATGCGGACACGAATGGCATAGGCCTTGCAGTTAGCTCCCCAGCAGTTTTCAAATTACGGGGGAGCAGACCATGAATCGCAATTTCAAACTGTCGGCGATCGCCATGTGCGTGACGTCGATGATCTTACTGACCGGCTGTGGAAGCGCGTTAGTCAAACCGGGCATCGCAAGCGGATCGGGTAGTGGTTCCGGCTCGGGCTCTGGTTCGGGAAGCGGAACGCCGACGCCGACGCCCACGCCGACGCCGACACCCACTCCGACGCCTACACCCACTCCGACGCCTACACCCACGCCAACGCCTACACCCACACCAACGCCCACACCAAGCAGCGCCAATCCGGTCGGTGTCGTCGTCCAGAACACCGGCAATGTGGTTGCCGCGGCCGGCCAAACCGTTTCCGCAGTCGGCAGCCAGATCGGCCTCACGCCGGTTCCCGGCGCGAATCCGGCCACTACCGCCGCGCTCGGCAACGTCGTCTCGAACCTCGGTGCCGGTGTCACAGCGGTCGGCACAGGTGCGGCGAACGGCCTCGGTCAGCTCGGCAATTCCACCGACCCGCTCGGCACGACACTAGCAAGCAGCGGCAACCTGGTTTACGACGCAGGCCAGGCCGTCAACAGCGCCGGCCAGCTCGTGACCAGTCTCGGCAGCGGTCCGACCGCGCCGCTCAGTCCGCTGACGACGCCGCTCGGCAGCACCGTTTCGACGGTCGGCACTGCAGTCAGCAGCCTTGGCACGCAACTGGGCTCGCAGCTGACGAACGGCCCGATCCAGCAGGTCACGCAAACGCTCAGCACCGCGATCACGCCGATCACAAGCACGCTCGCGCAAACGACTCAAACCGTCGGCGATACGACCGGCCTCGGTTCACCGCTGAACGGCCTGCTGTCGACTATCGGTCACGGCCTCGACGCTGCGGGCAGCCAGGTCAGCAGTGCGACCGGCAACGCGATCGGCCAGAACCTCGGCAATGTCGTGACCAAGCTCGGCGACACCGTCACCTCCGCCGGTGGCCTGCTGACCGCAGGTGGCTCGAGCAGCGGCAACCCGCTCGGCGGCCTCACCGGCATCCTGAACCCGGGCGCAGGCGGCACTACGGGCAATCCGCTGGGCGGCACGCCGCTCGCGCCGTTGACCAGCATTCTCACCGCGTTGCCCGGCACCTTGAGCGGCGGCCTGACCGGTGGCAGCGGCTCGGGCAGCCCGCTTGCGCCATTGACCAGCGTCCTCAGCACGGTGACCGGCAGTCTCGGTAGCATCGGCGGCGGCTCGGGCAGCAACCCGCTTGCACCACTGACCAGCGTCCTTAGCACGGTGACCGGCGGTCTCGGCGGCATCGGCGGCAGCTCGAGCGGCAGCCCGCTTGCGCCGCTGACAGGCGTGGTGAACTCGCTCACCGGCGCATTGAGCGGTACGACGGGTAGCGGTGGCAATCCGCTGGCTCCGGTGACATCGGCGGTGTCGTCGCTGACAGGCGCGCTCGGGTCAGCGGCGGGTTCGAACGGCACCAGCGGCACCAGCAACCCGCTTGCGCCGATCACCGGTCTACTGGGCACGGTCACCGGCACATTGAGCGGTGCCGCGACCTCGGCGGGCGGCACAACCGGTGGCGGCTTGCTCGGCGGTCTGGGCGGTCTGACGCTGAAGAAGTGACGAATACGAATAACGACGGCAAATAACGGCGCGGCAAAAAAAGCGTCGAAGGGGGGCGGCGAGCCGGGTCAACCGACTCGCCGTTTTTTTATCGCCGCAACGGGCGGGAGTATGAGAGGCCCAATCCAGAACGACTGTGGCAAGAACGTTAAAGCCACGATCCAAAGCGCCCGCGCATCCGCCGACGCATCACAGTTCGTGATACGTCACGTAATTACGCGAGAAGTCGTTACGTTGCAGAAAATTGGTGAACGTCATCGTCACCGATGCATCGAGTCCTTCCACGTAATGCCACCAGCCGATCGGCAGAAACAGCAATTCACCGGGCTCGAGCGTGCATTCCATCAAATGCGCATGACGCATAGACGGGAAGCGTTCGTAATCGATCGCGCTGCCGTCTACCTGCGAAAAGCAATGCAGCGTGTTCGCCATATACGGCGTATCGGACAACGGAATCAGCTTGATCTGTTTGCGGCCGATCACCTGCGCCACGAAGTTATTGGTCAGATCATGGTGAAACGGTGTCTTCGTTCCCGCCGGGCCCATCCAGAAAAAACCTGTATCAGGCGAGCCAGCATCGAGATATTCGCCGATAGCCGGCACGTCGGACCATAACGCTGCGAGTGCCGCGCGATTGTGCGAGGTGTTATTGGCGGTCATGTAGAAGTCGTTAGTCGGGCCGCTGCGCTCGACGAGATCGACATAATCGCCAAAGCGCATCATGCGCTTGAGCTTCGGCTGATTGATCTCATAATTCGCATCCGACTCGCGGCCGAACTGCACTTCGACCTCACAATCGCCGCATCGCTCGCGAAAGTATTCGAAACTCCACTGCGTGCGCGCCGGCCAGAAATCGAAAGCGCCGGTGATGATGACCGGACGGTTCTGAAAGTAGTACTGCTCAAAGAATTCGTCACGCGATAAGCGCTCGCGTCTTTCAATCACGCCGCTGCCAGCGCGCATGCGATTGAGCGTGCCATACACCGACAATATCCATTCGCGCTTTCGCAAACGATTGCGCAACCGTGCCGCACCCTCAAAGTAAGGACTCGCGAGTGCTGCCTCGATTTCGCGCACAGCTTCGGCAGAGTCGAAACCGTGTCCGACCAGCGCACCCTGCACTGCGGGCGGCGGTGCGTCGAGCAGCAGATTCTCGGCAATCCAGCGGCGCCAGCCGTTATCGATCGAACGGATCACAGTGGTCACGGCATTCCCCCAAACAATGTTCTCAAACCCGCCAGCCTCGCACGCCGATGCCCAAAAGAAAAGGCACGCGAGCCATGCGGCGCGCGTGCCTTTTCACTACTTGATCGAAGACAAACAAAGCTGTCTTCGGTCAGGCGGTCTTTACATCTTCACTACGTCGAGCAGCGTCTTCTTGCCGCCCTTGTAGTTGTACAGCGAGATCACGCCGTGCTGAAGGTCACCCTTCGAGTCGAACGTGGTTTCACCGATCACACCCTTGTAGTCCGTGCCCGGCATCGCTGCCAGGATCTTCGCCGGATCGGTCGAGTTCGCACGCTTCATGGCGTCGACGATGATGTACACAGCGTCATACGTGAACGGAGCGTAGATCTGGATCGGCTGACCAAAACGCTTCTGATATTTGGCCAGGAACGCTGCGCCGCCGGCCATCTTCTCGAGCGCCATACCAGCTTCCGAGCAGACGATGTTGTCGGTTGCGTCGCCAGCCAGGTCCGACAGCTTGTCGGTACACACGCCGTCGCCTGCCAGAACCTTGGCGCGCAGGCCGAGTTGCTTGGCTTGCTTGGCGAACGGGCCGCCGGTTGCGTCCATACCGCCGTACATGATCGCGTCCGGGTTTTCGCCCTTGATCTTCGTCAGAATTGCGCGGAAGTCGACAGCCTTGTCGTTCGTCGCGTCATGCGACATCACGTTCATGCCGAGCGACTTAGCGGTCTTCTCGAATTCGTTGGCGAGACCCTGGCCATAAGCGGTCGAGTCGTCGACGATTGCGACGCTCTTCATCTTCATGGTCTTGGATGCGTAGTTAGCCAGTGCCGGACCTTGTTGCGCATCGGTCGCCACGACGCGGTACGTCGTCTTGAAACCTTGTTGCGTGTAGGCCGGGTTCGTTGCCGACGGCGAGATCTGCACGATGCCTGCATCGCTATAGATCTTCGAAGCCGGGATCGACGTACCCGAGTTCAAGTGGCCAACCACTGCAACGACCTTGTCGTCGACCAGCTTCTGCGCGACTTGAGTAGCCGTACGCGGGTCAGCCGCATCGTCTTGTGCGTCGAGTTGCAGCGTGATCTTCTGGCCGCCGATCGTCAGGCCCTTGGCGTTGATTTCTTCAACTGCCAGGCGCGCGCCGTTTTCGTTGTCTTTACCCAGGTGAGCGATACCGCCGGTCAACGGTGCGACGTGGCCGATCTTGACGACCTCGTCCGCCACCGCGCCCGTCGCCAACGACGCAAACAACATGGCCGCAGCGCTGATCGGCAAAAGCTTTTGAATCTTGATGTTCATGTAAGTCTCCAGTTTCGGTCCCAAAAACAACGTAATCGCCCTGTGCCCCCGCTTCCCTACACGTGTCGCTCAGTCCCGTGGACGACCACGCCGGTTGCATCGTTCATGCACTTGGCCAGCACCCTCACCAACCTGTTTGTGGCAGGCGGCAAACCGTACTTGCGCGCAAGTGTAGGCCATCAAATTAAATTGTGGGACTTTTTTGAGGAAGTGGGATGAACACTAATAGCGTTTATCCAACAGAGGCCGATTCCGACTGGATAGACAGGCTGGAAAGCACCAGCCCATGCGGGTTTCCGCCAGGTGAGCGTTTCGTCTAACAGGAGAGCCTAAAGCTTTTAGCGTGTTAAACCGTTAATGGTTCAAATAGGCTTTGCGCTTAAAGACGAGGCGCGTCGCGGGTCACTGCGAGGCGCGCCTGATTCAGACTGAATCAACGTTTGGGCGCGGCGATGCGTGCTGCCGCAGCGTGCCACTCCTGCTCGAGTTGCCCGACCAGTTCTGCCGCGCCGAGGCCTTCCCGGCGCTTGCGGCCAAGCGGCGCGCCCTGGCCTGACCATAGAGACAGATAGTCGCCGTTATCCGCGCGGCTCGCGGTTTGACGCAGTTCTTGAGTCAAGGCGTTTTGCGTCGGATACGGCGCGACCTTATGCGCCGACTCGCTCAAGCGTTGCATCAACGGATTGCGTATGCCGCGCGCATGACGGCCGGTGATCGCGCGCGTCACGGAAGTCGACGTGTCCGACATCGAACGCACTCGGGTTTTCCATGCCTGCGGTATCGCACTCTCCAGACAGGTGAGGAACGCGGTGCCCATCACCGCGGCTTGCGCGCCGAGCGCGAGCGCCGCGACGATACCGCGTCCGTCCATGATGCCGCCGGCGGCCAGCACCGGCAGACCGGTCGCATCGACGAGTTGCGGCACGAGCGCCATCGTGCCGACCAGCGCCTCTTCGAATTCACCGATGAAGGTGCCGCGATGCGCGCCCGCCTCCGCGCCTTGTGCGGCGATTGCATCGGCGCCCGCGTCGCGCCAGGCGATACCCTCGGCAACATGAGTCGCGGTTCCTATTACATATAGGCCGTTTGCATGCAGACGGGCGACGTCGGCGGCAGAGAGCAGTCCGAACGTGAAGCTCGCCACCGGCACGCGCAATTCAATCAGCGTCTCCAGTTGCGCGCGGAAATCCGGCGCATAGCGGTCGAGCGGCTGGCCCGGCGGCAAACCGAGGTCCGTGCGCAATGGATCGATTGCTTCGAGCGCGGAGCGCACAGTGGCCTCGTCCGGCGCGGCCGGCTCCAGTACAAACAGATTCACGCCGAAGGGGCGATCCGTCAGCGCGCGAATCGCCGCGACTTCGCTCGCGATCTTCTCGGGCGACAACGCTGCCGCCGCCAGAAAACCGAGGCCGCCGGCATTCGAGACCGCGGCGACCAGCGCCGGCGTCGTTGCGCCGCCGGCCATCGGCGCCTGCACGACCGGCACCCGCAATTCGAAACGCGCCGCAAACGGCGTCACAAAACTGCCTTCGCTCATGATCGATTCCCTCTCCGACAATGTGGCTGCGGCATCGGCGATGCCTTGACTCTGGACTGTACCGAGCCCTGCGCGCGCGGGAAAATGAATAATCGAGAATGTTTCAATCGCCTTACGAGATTAGCGCCGCGCTACGGGCGTTTTCAGCCCGCGCGTGACCTCGCTGCAAGGCGTTTCTTTTGATGGCAAACTGACCGCCCGCTTCAGGCATTCAGGCCTCCGGCATTCATTCAGACTGACCCCGCGCATCAACACACGGGTAAATGGAGAGCAACATGAGCACGACTTCCCGCTGGATCGACATTCCCGCAGGCAACGACAGTTTCGGCGGCTATCTGGCGCTGCCCAAAGGCGGCAAGGGACCGGCCGTCATCATCATTCAGGAGATCTTTGGCGTGAACAGCCATATCCGCTCGGTCGCGGATCAGTACGCGCAGGACGGCTACGTCGCACTCGCGCCGGACGTGTTCTGGCGTGTGCAGCCGCGCGTCGAATTGACGTATGACGGAGCGGATCGCGAGAAGGGCATCGAACTGATGCAAAAGACCAATGTCGACCTGGCGGTGGCCGATATTGGCGCAGCCGCCGCTGCGCTGCGCGCGATGCCCGAGGTGACCGGCAAAGTTGCGGCGATCGGCTTCTGCTTCGGCGGTCAGCTCGCGTATCTGGCAGCCGCGCAAGGCACGCTCGACGGCGCGGTTGCGTACTATGGCGGCGGCATTCAGAACAAGCTCGAGCAGGCCGCGAAGATCAAAGTGCCGATGCAATTCCACTACGGCGAACTCGACGCGCATATTCCGCTGTCGGCTGTCGGCCAGATTCAGGAGCGCTTCGCCGGCCGCACCGATGCGGAATTCAACATTTATCCGAACGCCGATCACGGCTTCAACTGCTCGGACCGCGCGTCGTATAACCAGCCCGCCGCAGCGCTGGCGCATGGACGCACGCTGACCTTCCTCGGTGAACGGCTGTAACGCGCGGCTGTAACTGGCAGATCCAACACTCGATAGCGAGGCCCCCACCGCCGTGCAATCAGACTATCTCGCCCATGACGCCATCGGCCTCGCCGAACTGGTTCGAAGCCGCGAAGCAAGCGCGCGCGAGTTGCTGGACATCGCGATCTCCCGCACCGAGGCCGTCAATCCCGCCATCAATGCGATCGTCCTGAAGGATTACGACGCAGCGCGTCAGCGTGCCTCGCAAGATGACGCGAGCAGAGCGAACGGCGCGAACCAGACGGATGATAGAAGCGCGCAAGCGGCGCTCGCGGGCGTGCCCTATCTGATCAAGGATCTGGGCGCGGCAGTCGCCGGGCTGCGCATGGCGATGGGCAGCCGTCACTATCGGCACTTCATCCCTAACCAGGATGCACCGGTCGTCGCGCTCGCGAAAGCAGCCGGCCTCAATATCTTCGCCAAGACCAGCACCTCCGAGCTCGGCCAGATGCCTTATACGGAGCCCGAATTGTTTGGCGCGTGCCGCAATCCGTGGAATCTCGACCACACGCCTGGCGGCTCAAGCGGCGGTGCGGCCGCGGCGGTCGCCGCGGGCATCGTGCCGCTCGCGCATGCATCGGATGGCGGCGGCTCGATTCGCATTCCCGCTTCATGTTGCGGACTGTTCGGCCTCAAGCCTTCCCGCGGACGTGTGCCGCGCGCGACGCCGACCGCCGCGGCCGGCGAACTCGGCATCGATCACGCGGTATCGCGCAGCGTGCGCGACAGTGCGTTGCTGCTCGATCTGCTGGCAGGCAACGCTGACCGGCCGCTCGGCGCGCCGGGCACGTTCCTCGGCGCAAGCCGCGAGCCCTGCAAGCCGTTGAACATTGCCTACGTCACCGATCCGATGCTGGCGCCCTCGCTCTCCGCCGACTCGCGCGCCGCACTCGACGACGCCGCGCAACTCGCCAGTTCGCTAGGCCATAACATCGAACCGGTTTCGCTCGGCATCGATTTCGCGGCGGTCCGCCATGCGTTCCTGATGCTCTGGTCGGTGACGGCGGAAGAAATGGTGCTGCACGCCGATCGCGTTACCGGCCGCAAACCGCTCCGCGACGAATTCGAAATCTCGACGTGGGCAATGGCGCACGTTGGCCGCAAACTCGGCGAGCGCGGCCTGCCAGGCGCGCTCGAAGAACAGCGCCGCATTACCGAACGCCTCACCGATTTGCTGAACCGTTACGACGTGCTCCTGTGCGCGACGCTCGCCGGCTCACCGATCAAGATCGGCGAAATGCAGCCGACGTCCGCGGAGCGCATGCAGATGCGCGCCGTCACCGCCATGCCGCTCGAGCCTTTGGTGAAGAAGCTGCTGACCGAAGCGTCGAACAAGGCGTTCTCTTGGGCGGGGTGCACGGAGTTGTTCAATTTGAGCGGGCAACCGGCGATGTCGGTGCCGCTCTACTGGAACGCACGCGGGCTGCCTGTCGGGGTGCAGTTCGCCACGCGTAACGGCGGTGAAGCAACGCTGTTGCGACTGGCCGCGCAACTCGAAGCGGCGCGGCCATGGTTCGACAAACGGCCGCCGTTGATCCCGGCACGCAGTTAGACGAAGGGCGCCCGCCGAGCCGACTCGGGCGTCTACTCAGGCAGAGGCGCAGGCAACGACCGACGAATCAGCGCTGGCTGCCGCTCGACCAGATGCTCAAGCCGGTTTGCGCTGCGCATCGAGATCCGCATGGCGCTTGCCGGGGATGCACGCCACCGCAACGATCGACAGTGCCAGTCCGCCCATCACGTAGTAAGTCGGCGCGAGCGGCGAACCCGTGGTGTTGATGAGCCACGTCACGACGAAAGGCCCGAAGCCGCCGAACAGTATCACCGCGACGTTGTACGCGAGCGATAAACCAATCGAGCGCACGTTAGCCGGGAACAGTTCGGCGATCAACGCGCCGAACGGTCCGTAATAGCCGGACAGCGTAATCGACAGAAGCGACTGCACGAGAATCAGTTTCGATACGCTCGGCTCCGCCGCGAGCCACGCGAAGAGCGGGTAGATGATCACCAGCGTCAGTACCAGCGACCACAGCGAAAGCCCCTTGCGCCCGATCCTGTCCGACCATGCGCCCGTCAGCGGCGAAAGCACGGTCAACAGCAGATTGCCGACGATCACGGCGTAAAAGGATTGTGCATACGGCAGCTTCAGTTGCTTGACCGCGAAGGTCGGCAGATAACTGATCAGCACGTAGATCGTCACGGTGAGCGCGATCACCGCGCCGAGTCCGCACAGCACGTCGCGGCTATGGCTCGTGAACACTTCGCCGAGCGTCGCGCGTCGCGCCGTTTTTTGCGCGAGCAGAAAGGCTTCCGAATCGGAGAGATGCCGGCGCATATAAAAGCCGATCGGCCCGATGATCAAGCCCAGAATGAACGGTACACGCCAACCCCATGACTTCAGCGCCTCGGGCGAAAGGCCATGCGTAATTAACGCACCAACCACAGCGCCGAGCAGAAGCGCCGCTGCCTGACTCGCCATCTGCCAGCTGCCGTAGAAGCCACGCTTCGAGAACGGCGCCGCTTCGATCAGCAATGCAGTGGAACTGCCGAATTCACCGCCGGCGGAAAAGCCTTGCAGCAAACGCCCGAGCACAATCATTACAGGCGCGCCGATGCCGATCGCCGAATACGGTGGGGCAATCGCCAGCATCAGAATGCCGAGCGTCATCAGCGCGATCACGAGCGACAGCGCCGCCTTGCGTCCCGCGCGATCCGCGTAGAGTCCCAGTACGATGCCGCCGATCGGCCGCATGACAAACGCGACGCCGAAGGTTGCGGTGGTTAGCAGCATCGACGAATAGTCGTTGCCTGCCGGAAAGAACAATTGTGCGATCACCACCGTGAGGAAACCGAACACGGTGAAGTCGTACCATTCGAGCGCATTGCCGATCACAGCCGCCACGACTGCGCGCGTGTTGAGGCTCCTTGACGCTGGTGCCATTCGAATCTCCAGCCGGCGAAAAATGTCGCGTGGTACGGCGTCTCAGCGTAGATGTGCGTGAGCGCGCCTCAGCGTGACTGAGAAAAAACCGTGCCGCCCGCAGCAATGGCATTGGAGTGTAAAGAGCGCGCAAGCTGTTTTCAAGCAGCAAAAAGGCGTCTGTCGCGCAGGGCGGCAGACGCCTCGATGATCGGACCGCAGTCCGGCGCCGTCATGTTGCAGCGCATTTGCCGCGCCACTGAGCGTATGCGCGGCAGAAACGAAATCAGGCCTTCTTGTTATATGCGCTGCACCAACCCGTGCTCGCGACCTGCTTGCCCGCAAACATCGGGCAGCCCGCGTACGGGTCAGTCGGCTTGCCTTGATAAAAGCTGCAGTTGCCGCAGTCCTGGCCCGCTGCATACTTCGCGAACTTGGCCTTGTCGACTTTGCTCGCGTCAGCCTTGTAGCCAAGCGCTTGTGCGGTCGGATCGGTCTCGGCGACCTTCGGTGCGTCGGCGAAAGCCTGGCGCGACAGGGCAAACGTAGATGCCACACCGATGCTAGTGATCAAAAACGTACGACGGGAAGATTTCATGGGGACTCACTCCATTTATATTGAACTGATCGCCGTTCTGGTGACAGCGGTCCCCAAGGATAGCAACGAAGCCGTCGCGCGTGACGACTCAAATGATAGAGATAAGCGAATTGGTACGACGCCGCGCCCGAACATCGAGCACAGCGTGCCGGTAAATCACGTGACGCAAGACCCCGGGTGAAAACCCGGGGTGCGACGATTAGGCGCGGCCGCTCAATTCGCAGACGCGCTGCGCGATCGCCAGCGAGGCCGTCAATCCCGGCGATTCAATGCCGAACAGATTGACGAGCCCGCGCACGCCATGCGCGGCCGGCCCCTGGATCACGAAATCGGCGGCGGGCTCGCCCGGGCCGGAAAGCTTCGGACGAATCCCCGCATAAGCGGGCTGCAGCGCGTCGTCGGGAAGCGCGGGCCAGTACGCGCGAATCGCTGCGTAAAAGGAATCTGCGCGATGCGGGTCGACATCGTAATTGATCGCATCCACCCATTCGACGTCGGGACCGAAACGCGCCTGGCCGCCGAGATCGATCGTCAGATGCACACCGAGGCCGGCTTCGTTCGGCATCGGATAGATCAGACGGCTGAACGGCGCGCGCCCCGAGATGCTGAAGTAGTTGCCGCGCGCGAGGTAGAGCGGCGGCACATGGCGCGCGTCGAGGCCACGGATCGTGCGCGCCAGCGCGTTCGCCTGCAAACCGGCACTGTTGATCACACAGGCGGCGCTGATCGTGGTCGGTGCGCCGCCGCCCACCTTGATGATGAAGCGGCCGTTGCTCGCCTCGATCGCCTCGACCGGTGCATGGAACGCGCACACTGCGCCGTCGCGCTCGGCGTCGCCCTGAATCGCCAGCATCAACTGGTGACTGTCAACGATGCCCGTCTGCGGCGAGAACACGGCCTCCACACATTCGAGCGCGGGCTCGAGCGCTTGCGCCTGGTCGCCGCTGATCCGCATCAGGTCGAGCACACCGTTCTCACGGCCCTTCGCCATGATGCTTTCGAGTTGAGGAATCTGATTGCGCGAGGTGGCGACCAGCAGTTTGCCGCAGCGCGAATGCGGCACGTTGTGCTCGACGCAGTAGTCGTAGAGCATCTCGCGGCCACGCACGCAGAGCGCTGCTTTCAACGAACCACGTGGATAGTAGATCCCCGCGTGAATCACTTCGCTATTGCGCGAGCTGGTGCCCACGCCGATTGCTTCGGCCGCTTCCAGCACGATCACCTCGCGCCCGCGCGCCGCCAGCGCGCGCGCCACCGCGAGACCGATCACGCCCGCGCCGATCACCACACATTCGATTTGATCCATGTCCCTTGACGCGGCTGACCTCGCCGCGCACTGCCTCGTTCACCCGATATAGATGAAAACAGCATGCGGCTATCGAGGACCGCACACCGCTCGCTGTCGAACGCACCTGGCCTTACGCAACCGCCTTACAAAATTGTACGACGCTGCACAGACAGAAATGCCCGCACGGACGACTGCGGGCATTTCTGTCTGGAGAAGCTCTAAAACGCATAGGCCGGACGGAGTCAGTGTACGCCGTCGAAGGTCGCCACGCTCGATCTTCATGCGGGCGCGATGCGGTCTCATGCCCTGTGGTGAAATGCAGTCGCATCTCACAATTAGCAACAATTGCCGAAGCATTTATTGTGTTTTTCGTATGGACGCCCGATTCTGAGCCATAAAAAAGCCGTCAGAAGGCGGCTTTCAAGCAAAAAAAGGGTAAAAAACCTCAAAAACCAATTGGTTTCCGGCGATTTCCGTAATCCAGACGGATGTCGCCGGCTTCGATCCGATCCCGCCCGTCGATGCGCGCCGCGCCGAATCCATTCAGAATCGCGCGCCGCATTTCACGCGGCGAAGCCAGCTTCAGCGCATCGAGCGCCGCGTCGCCGAGCGTTTCGGGAAAACGCAGACCCCAGTTATGCGCCGAGCGAATCTCGTCGTAGATCGATTGAGCGATACGGCGTGCGCCATCACGATCCGGAGGCGGAATCTCGTACACGTTCATCCGGTTGAGGATCGGCTCCGGAATCGAGCGCTCGTCGTTCGCCGTGGCGATCCAGATCACGTGGCCGGCGTTGATCGGAATCTCGGCGAATTCGTCGATAAAGGTCTGTGCCGTGTCGTGCTCAAGCAGCGCGTACAGCGCGCCGAGCGGATCGTATTGCGAATCGCCGGTGCACTTGTCGATTTCATCGACGGCGATCACGGGGTTCGCGTAGCTGCCGTTCACGAGCGCATCGAACACCTTGCCGGGCTTCGCGTTCTTCCACTGCGACGAGGCTCCCGACAGAATCCACCCCGCCGTCAGCGAACTCATCGCCACGTATTGATAGGCGGTGCCGAGCAGGCGCGCCAACTGCTTGGCGAAGTGCGTCTTGCCGATGCCCGGGTCGCCAAGCAGCAGGATCGGCATCAGTTCGAGCCGGTCTTCGGTCTCGAGACACAAGGCGACCTGCTTGCGGATATCGTCGAGCGGCTCTGAAAAGTTGGGCAGCGCCTCGATCAGGTCGTCGATCGAGGGCATCCGGTTCGGCTTGACGCAGAAGCGCAGATTGCCGGTTTTCAGCATCTTTTCGTAAGTGGCGCGCAGCGCCTCGTTCGCGCCCTCGCCGAGATCGTTCAGCGCGTGTTCGACCTGATCGAGGTCGTATACCCGGCTGAAAGACGCCACGGCGATTTCCTGTTTGACCATTGCTGTTGTCATGGCTCACCCCGTCTGACTGGTCCTGCTGCTGCGGCACCTGGTGGGCGCCGTTTCAAGTCCAGTGTAACGAGGCCATATTCGTGTGCAAGCCAGCAGTCGTGCGGCTCTGCTGCTAACAACAGCTTGTTTTCGGGGGCGCCCCACCTCACCTGAAATAGTGTGTTGCTGAACCCGGCCCTGTTTGAAGTGTCAGAAAAGCGTTCAGCCCATCAGGCGTAAGATGGCCCTCTGACTACTCTGCCGGATGCAGTGACCGGAGACTCTTTTTATGTGGAAAAACAGTATCGCCGCCGTGCTGGCCGCCGCATTGTTCGGCACCTCGCTGCTTGCGAATGCGCAAGGGTCGGCCCAGCAGGCCGTGCAATGGCAATTGCAGGTCATGCGCGACGGCCAGCAGATCGATTCATTCGACGGCACCACCACCGTCGGCCAGGCGCGCACGGACACGCATCACAAGGTGGTGCAGCATAACGTCGGCTGTAAAGATCAGCCTGGCGGCAGCATCGATCTGGCGCGCACGCTGACGGTCTCGCCGCTGCAGGCGAATGCGAACGCGGTCACCCTGTCGATCGAAGCCCAGGAAACGTTCGAGGAAGACGCCGCGCAGCAAACCGATACCGGCTGCAAGCTGCCGCCGCAACCGCGTCAGGTGAACGCGAGCCATCCCGGCCTGAAGGTGCCGGCAGGCCAATGGGCCAGCTGGACGATCGTCGACAAGAATCCGAACCTGGTCTATCGCGTGCGTGCGAGTCTCGCGAACAGCCCGAATTGAGGCAAACAGGCGGCAATCCAGCGCGACTCAAAGTGAACTCAAGCGAATAACTGAAGCCCCAACAGAACACGTGGACAATGCGGCATGCGAAACCCCGAAGAATTGATCCGCGAGAGCGTAGCGCCCAAGGATTTCATTGCGGTGAGCTGGAATCTGCACAAAGGCCGCACACCGCTCGGTTTTCAAGCCTGGCAGGCGATGCAGCGCTGGGTTCAGTCGACCCATGCGGACGCGTATTTTTTGCAGGAAGCGATGGCGCGGCGCATGCCCTCGCCGATCCTGGCAAGTAGCTTCGGCTCGCCGCTCGCCGATCCGTTAAGCGATGTCTGGCATTGCCAGGCTACTGAGATCGCACGCGCCGCCGAACTCGAAATCGCACTTGGGCCGAACGTGTTCAAGCCGTCATGGCGGCATGGCAATGCGATTTTGTCGCCACATCCACTCGATCTCGGCGGGCGCTGGGACATCTCCGCGCATCGCTTCGAAAAGCGCGGCTTGCTGGTGGCGCGGGCAACCTTCGGCGGTCATTCGGTCACGCTGTTGTGCGCGCATCTCGCGCTCACGCGCTCGGCGCGCTTGCGGCAGATGAACTGGATCGCACACTGGATTGCGAAGGAAGCACCGGAAGGTCCGCTGGTGCTGGCAGGCGACTTCAACGACTGGCGTAACGACTCGGTGCCGCTCTTCGCGGAACATGGCTTGCAGGAAGTGGCGACGCTGCTCGGCGAATCGGGCCGCACATTCCCCGCCTTCTCGCCGGCGCTCGCACTCGACAAGATGTTCGTGCGTGGCATGCAGCCGATCGAATGGATCCAGCCGACGCAGGAAACCGCGTGGCTGTCAGATCACTTGCCCTATATGGCGCGGTTGCGGGTGGAGTGAGCTAGCCTCTTCGCGGCGTCCATACCAGCGTCGCGGCGATTTCCTCGCCCGGCAGCAACACGCATCCACCCACCTGTTCCTGCATGCCGACTGCGTTGAAACAATCGGTGGTGTTCGTCACCGGTTCCACGCACAGTTGCGCATCGTTCGCCGGCGCGAATACCACCAAGTGATCGAAGGGCGCATCGGCGGTCATCGTCAGTTGACGGTGTTCGTCGGGCCATGCAATCGTCGCCTCGTGCGACCAGTTAGCAAAGTTGTTGTCGAGCTCGAATGCGTCCGGCGACATGCCGTCGCGCAGCGCCTCGATCGCGGGGTGTGGGCCGAGATGCGTGGGCAGCACGTCAGCGTCGGCATGCCACATGGCTTGCACGTCCGCGTAGACGCGGGTCTGTGCGGTGCGCGGATAGTACGGGTGATGGCCCATGCCGAAGGGCATCGGCCGGTCACCGAGATTCTGCGCGGACAACGTGATGCGCAGCGCGCCGCCGATCAACTCGATGCGTTGCTGCGCGCGATAGCGAAACGGCCAGTCCCCGGGCTGCTGCGAATCCGGTTCGTGTTCGAAGTGCAATTCCACCGAACTTTCCGCGCGTGCCCGCACCCGCCACGGATGCCGCCACGCATTGCCATGCAGCGCGTGCGCAAAACGCAGATCATTGCCGCTCAGATCGACCGTGCCGCCGTCGAACTGGAAGCGTGCGTCGCGAATCCGGTTGCAGTAGGGAAAGAGCGGAAAGCTCGCCATCCGCAGCGGATCGCGTTCATCGAACGCCGCTTGCGTGGCCGGCCGCAGCCAGTGCAGCGGGCCTTCAGGCGTCGACTCGTAGTAAGCCGCCAGCGCGCCGCCTACTTCAGGCGCGATCACCACCCGCAAGGCGCCCGCCGCGAGCGTGACAAGCGTCGGGGCGATCACGGGGTCGTCGAGCCATGTGAGCTCGGTGAGCTCAGTGACGAAGGGCCGGACCGGGTTCAAGGAAACGTCGCGCATGGTCAGAAAAGGCCGGGCCTCAGGCGGATGGCTGCATGAACGCGCATCGATGTCTCCTATGACGTGCCACGCACAGCGCGCGGCCGGCGAACCGTCAGGGTCCGCGCGACCGAGAATCGCACGCCAAAGTGGATCGGTCAATATTATTAGTAATAAAATGATCTAAACAAGCCATCCCGTGTCTTATCAAAACTCCCAAATGACGGGTTAGCGCGCGTTGTCGCACACATATTATTAGTGGTACCGTCAGCACCACACATGCCACCGGCATGCTCCTGCTTTCGCGCCGCTGCAGCGCGGCTCACACAATGAAAAAATCGACTCAACGCCGTCCGACCATGACCGATATCGCCAAGCTCACCGGCGTGTCGCAATCCACCGTCTCGCTCGTTCTGAACAACGCGACCGGCGCAAAATTCTCCGAGACCACCCGCAACAAGGTGCTGAAGGCCGCGCACGATCTCGGCTACCGGCTTTCGCTGCGCGAACCGGTATCGGTTTCGGACGATGAGCGCAATCTGATCGTCTATCTGGCCGACGAGATTTCCACCAGTCCGCATCCGGTGGTCAACATCGATGGCGCGCGCGACGCGGCCTATGCGAGCGGCAAGATGCTCGCCGTCTACTCGACGCACGGCAACGCCGACATCGAAAAGCAGGTGCTCGACGCGACGTTGTCGAACCCGCACGTATTCGGCGTGATCTACGCGACCGTCTACACCCGCAAGGTCACCCCGCCGGCGGCGCTCTCGAAGGTGCCCACCGTGCTGCTGAACTGCTACACGAGCGAAGGCGGGTTTTCATCGGTGGTGCCCGCCGAGGTCGCGGGCGGCCATCTGGCGACCGACTATCTGCTGCAGTCGGGGCATCGGCGGATCGGCTACATCAACGGCGAGCCGTGGCAGGATGCCTCGAAAGACCGCCTCAAGGGCTATCGCACCGCGCTCGTCACCGCCGACCTGCCGTACGCACCGGAATTGGTACGCGACGGCGACTGGAGTTCGGGCGTCGGCTTCGAAATGACACTCTCCTTGATGCGCGAGACTCATCCGCCGACCGCCATCTTCTGCGCCAACGACCTGACCGCGCTCGGCGCGATCGAGGCCTTGAAGCAACTCGGCCTGCGCGTGCCCGAAGACATTTCCGTGCTCGGCTACGACGACCAGGAAATTGCCCGTCACACGCATCCGCCGCTGTCGACGGTGGTGCTGCCGAACTACGAACTGGGACGCTGGGCCGTCGAAACCTTGCTTCAGGAAGAACACAACCGCGAAGCCGGCGCACCGGTTCGGCATCGGCTCGTAAAACTCGACGGACCGCTCGTCGAACGCGGCTCGGTCAGGGTAATTACCGAGGCAAAAAAGCCAATAATTAATATTATTAGTGATTGACCGATAATAATTCTCGGTGAAATAATCGGCACGTCCGGTCAGGGTGAAAGCGCTCGGCCGGCAGGAGAAACACTAAAAAGCAAATACACCTCACCAGGTACTGGAGGAAGACAATGGCGTCGCTCAACACGCAGTCGCGCAAGCACGCGCGCAAGCAACAGATTCGTCCGCTGGCAGGTTCGCTGCTGGCTCTGGCAATCGGTTTCGGCGTCGCCACGGCGCACGCCGACGACGCGCTGCCGAAGCTAGTCAACAAGACGCCGATGAAAGTCGGCTTCGCGCAGACTGAAAGCAACAATCCGTGGCGTCTCGCGGAAACCAAAAGCTTCAAGGACGTCGCCGCAAAGTGCGGCTGGCAGATCGTGATGACCGACGCCAACGGCTCCAACTCCAAACAGGTCTCGGACATTCAAAGCATGATCGCGCAGCACGTCGATCTGCTGGTGTTCCCGCCACGCGAAGAAAAACCGCTTGCGCCGGTCGTGCTGCAAGCTAAAAAGGCCGGCATTCCGGTGATCCTGGTCGACCGCGACGTCGATCAGTCGGTGGCCAAGGCGGGTCGCGACTACATCACCTTCATCGGCTCCGACTTCATCGATCAGGGCCATCGTGCCGCTGACTGGCTGGTCAAGGCGACCGGCGGCAAGGCGAAGATCATCGAACTCGAGGGCACCACCGGTGCATCCGCGGCGAACGATCGCAAGAAGGGCTTCGACGAAATCATCGCGAAGAATCCGGGCATGACGATCATTGCGTCGCAAAGCGGCGACTTCGCGCGCGACAAGGGCCGTCAGGTGATGGAAACGTTGTTGCAGGCGCATCCGGACGTGACCGCCGTCTACGCGCATAACGACGAGATGGCGCTTGGCGCGATCGCCGCGATCAAGGCGGCCGGCAAGCAACCGGGCAAAGACATCCAGATCGTCACGATCGACGGCACCAAGGGCGGCATGGACGCGATCGCCGCCGGCGAACTCGGCGCGAGCGTGCAGTCGAGCCCGTTCTTCGGCCCGCTCGCCTGCGACGTCGCCCAGCGCTACGCCAAGGGCGAAAAGATCCCGACGTGGGTCAAGGTGTCCGACCGCTTCTACGACAAGAGCAACGTGCAGCAGAGCATGCAGTACGGCTATTGATCGACAGCTGCAGCCGAGCGTGCGGTTTTTGTAGCTTGAGGGCAGTGCTTTAGCGGAGTGTCCACGCGCCATTCCTCGAAGAAAGCCTCTTTGGGGGCAGTGCCCGCAGGACGTCCCCGCCCCGAATCACTCTCCTCGGGGGGCAGGTGACGGGAAGGGTTCGGAGCGACGCGTTCGTGGCAGCACGGGCCGTCGCTTCGCTTTTATGCGGCGTAACATGGTTCGGCGACACTGCCTGAACAGAGCCCGAACGAATGGCCACAGCGGCTCGGACGTGCAACGCATGCAGCACACGCATCAGGAGGACACCCGTGACGGAATCCGGCAAAGAGACGCCACACTCTCCCCTTACCCGTCCGCCGCTGCTCGAGATGCAGGACATCGGCATCAGCTTCGGCGGCGTACCCGCGTTGCGCAGCGCCAACCTGAGCGTGGCAGCCGGCGAAGTGCACGCGCTGATCGGCCAGAACGGCGCCGGCAAATCGACCATGATCAAGATCCTGACCGGCGCGTATCGGCGCGGCTCGGGCAGCGTGCGATTCGAAGGCCGCGAAGTCGATTTCCGCACGCCGAAGCAGGCGCGTGAAGCCGGCATCAGCACGATCTATCAGGAGATCAACCTGGTGCCGTTCCGCTCGGTGGCGGAGAACATTTTCCTCGGCCGCGAGCCACGCCGCTTCGGCCTGATCGACTGGCGCGCGGTGCAGCAACGCGCCGCCGCCCTGCTCGAATCGTTCGGTTTGCAGATCGATGTGAAGAAGCCGGTCAGCCGCTATTCGACCGCGATCCAGCAGATGGTGGCGCTCGCGCGCGCCGTCTCGTCGGACACGAAGATGGTCATCATGGACGAGTCCACCTCGTCGCTCGATGAACGCGAAGTGGAATTGCTCTTCACCGTGGTGCGCAAACTGCGCGACGACGGCCGCGCGGTGATCTTCGTCTCGCACCGGCTCGACGAACTGTATGCGCTGTGCGACCGCGTTACCGTGATGCGCGACGGCCAGACGGTCGCGCAAAGCACGATGGGGGAGATGGACAAACTTCAACTCGTCACGACGATGCTCGGCCGCACGCTTGCCGCCGTCGTGCAGGAAGACGCCGCGGCGCGTGAGGCGAACCTCGCTCGGCGCGGCAAGCAGGCCATCGTCGCGACGCATCTGGGCACCCATCCGAGGGTGAGCGACGTGTCGCTCGACGTGCATGCGGGCGAAGCCGTGGGTCTCGCGGGCCTGCTCGGTTCGGGCCGGACCGAGACCATGCGCCTGATGTTCGGCGCCGATCCTCTCGAACAAGGGTCATTGACGATTGGCGGAGAGGCGGTGGCATTGAAGTCGCCGCAGGACGCCATCGCGCGCGGCCTCGCTTACCTCACCGAGGACCGAAAAGCCGAAGGCATCGTCCCCGAACTCTCGGTGCGCGACAACCTCACGCTCGTCTGCCTGCGCACGCTGGCGAAGAACGGCGTGGTCGATGTGAAGAAACAGCAGGCAATTGTCGACCGTTTCATTGCGTCGCTCGGTATCAAGCTGCGTTCGGCCGACCAGCCGATTCGCGAACTCTCGGGCGGCAATCAGCAGAAGGTCCTGCTCGCGCGCTGGCTCGCCGCCGAGCCGTCTCTGCTGCTGCTCGACGAACCGACGCGCGGCATCGACGTCGGCGCCAAAGCCGACGTGGCGAAGATCGTGCGCGAACTGCGCGATGCAGGCCTCGCAGTGCTGCTGTCCGCATCCGAACTCGAGGAACTGACGGCGGTGGCCGACCGCGCGGTGGTGATCCGCGACGGCCGCACGGTCGCCGAACTGAACGGCGCGGACATGAGCGAGACAGCGATAATGGACGCCATCGCCTACGGCAGCGAAGGCCAGTCGCAACTGGCCGAAGCCGCCCAGACCGCACATATCGAAGACGCGTTGGAGGGCGACCGTCATGGCGCTTAAGTTGCACACTGAGTCGTTGCACACCGAACCGCCGCAACCCCAAACCGCGCCGCAGAGGCCGGACGCAACCGCGCCGCGCGCCACGGCCGCATCGGCAGTGAAGAAATGGCGGCACCTGGCCATGCAACGCGAAGTGATCGTGTTGCTCGCGATGGTGCTCTTCAACCTGATCTTCACCCCCCACTTCTGGTCGCTGCAAACCTTCAACGTCAACATGACGCAGGTGGTGACGATCGTGATAGTCGGCATCGGCATGACGCTGGTGGTGGCGACGGGCGGCATCGATCTGTCGGTCGGCGCGTCAATGGCGATCTCGGGCGCGCTCGCGCCCATGCTGTTCCTGAACATTTCGGGGCCCGGCGGCATTGCGCTCGCGTTCGTGCTGCCAGTGCTGGCCGCCGCCGCGTGCGGCGTCTTCAACGGCTTGCTGGTGACGAGGCTATCCGTCCAGCCAATTGTCGCGACGCTGGTACTGTTCATCGCCGGGCGCGGCATCGCCCAGGTGGTCACTGACGGCAGCCTGCAGGCGTTCAACACCCCCGCGTTCCAGTGGATTGCACTGGGCAAGGTCGCCGGTGTGCCGTTTCAGGTGCTGCTGATGCTTGCGCTGGTCGCCGTGTTCGCGTGGGTCGTGCGCAAGACCCTGTTCGGCCAGTATCTGCTGATCACCGGCGGCAACGAAAAGGCCGCCTATCTGTGCGGTGTGCCCACGGCCGCCGTGAAGCTGATCGCTTACACGCTGTGCGCCGCGCTCGCGGGACTGGCAGGCCTGATCTCGATCTCGGTGAATTCGTCGTCGGATGCAAACGTGGTGGGGCTCGGCGTCGAACTCGATGCGATCGCTGCGGTGGCGGTCGGCGGCACGGCCCTCACGGGCGGCAAGGCATATATCGGCGGCACGCTGATCGGCGCGCTGATCATCCAGTTGCTGCGTTATACGCTGCTCGCGCACGGCATTCCCGACGCGGCGGCGTTGGTGGTGAAGGCCGGCATCATCGTCGCGGCGGTTTATGTGCAGCGGCGCTCGCGCTAGCGCCTCAGGGATACTTCGGACTCGATGCGATGAAAAAGAACCTTCCTATCCTCCTTGCTCTCGTCGCGCTGATCGTGCTCGGCCTCGTGCGCTACGACCATTTCGGCTCGGCCTACAACATCACCTCGTTCTGGCGCTATAACTCGATGTTCGCGCTGATCTCGATCGGCATGGCCTTCGTGATCATCACGGGCGGAATCGACTTGTCGGTCGGCACGGTGGCTGCGTTGGCAAGCGTCGTCGCCGCATTGACCAGCGCTTACGGCGGCTGGGTCGCAGTCGTGGCCGGCTGCGCGGCGGGCATGGCCGTCGGCGCGCTCAACGGCCTGATCATCACGCGGCTGAAAATCCTGCCCTTCATCGTGACGCTCGCGACCAGCCTCGGCGCGCACGGCGTCGCGCTGCTGCTCGGCAAGAACGACGCTGTGTCGATTGCCGCCGACTCGAACTTCGGCAACTTCGGTCAAGGCGATCTGTTCGGCCTGCCGATCCCAGGAATCGTCGCGGTAGTCGCTGCGGTAGCCGGCTGGCTAGCGCTGCGCAGCACGCGCTTCGGACGGCATTCGCTGGCCATCGGCGGCAGCGAGGAAGCAGCGCGGCTGATGGGCCTGAACGTCGACCGGACACTGGTGATGGCTTACGCGGTAAGCGGCCTGCTCGCCGGCATGGCGGGCGTGATCCTGGCCGCGCAGTTCGGCGCGGGTCAACCGAACGAAGGCGTCGGCTGGGAGCTGTTCGCGATCTCGGCGGTGGTGCTGGGCGGCACCCTGCTGACCGGCGGCGAAGGCTCGATCGCGATGACGATTGCCGGCGTGCTGCTGCTCGGACTGGTGTTCAATCTGCTGAATTTCGAAAACGGACTGGGGTTCATTAGCCTCTCGGCGTACTGGCAGTCGGTGATTCGCGGGGTGTTTCTGCTGCTTGTGATCGTGTTGCAGGCGAGAGTGTTGAAGCAGCGTGGCAAGAAGCGTGTGGCGGCCCCGGCGTAATCAAAGCAGGAAGTGCGGCGAGTCTTATACAGCAATGAGGGGCGGCGGTTAAAGCGACTGCCACCTGGTCTTCGCGCACTGGCGTAATCAAGGCACAAAACACCATGAGTCCTGTCCCGCAACGATTTCAGGCTATTTTATCGATCGCCACGTCACCTTTGTGTACCAACAATGCACGGTGAGACGGCATACGCAATAGTGAACCCGCCCACTCTGCGCATCGCGCCTCGGCGGCCCGATTTCCCGACCTTTCGTACCCATTCCCGCTGCTTTTGCCAGTTTTATCAGCAGGGTCAATGCTGCGGCGCACGGCGGGTTTCGGTATGATCTTGAAAATGTTGCCCGTGTGCCGCGCCTATCCGGCGCATGCCGGACAACCGATGGCAACCGCCCTGCGCGGTTTTCGCCCATCGCCGTACCCTTGCTGAAGCGCGGTCGCAACCACGCCAACGTACTTCACGGCGCCGATCGTATCCCTAACCGGCGCCGACGCTTCCAGGTCCGGTAACCCGCTTCACCACGCTCAACCTCCGCGTCGCAGCCCTCTGGCAGCGGGCGCGGTAAAATAGCGGATTGCGCGTGATTCCCGAGCTCGGGTTAGCGCAGCATCGCCCTTGCCGTGCCGGCCGGCTCAAACGACTGGCCGCCTTTGTTTTCGCACTATCCAAGAAGCCATGAGCAACCTGAATTCACAAACCGTCCTGAGCGTCCATCACTGGACCGATACGCTTTTCAGCTTCACCTGCACGCGCGATCCGTCGTTCCGTTTCGAAAACGGTCAATTCACGATGGTGGGCCTCGAAGTCGACGGCAAGCCGCTGATCCGCGCCTATAGCCTCGCGAGCGCGAACTACGAAGAGCACCTCGAATTCCTGAGCATCAAGGTGCAGGACGGCCCGCTCACGTCGCGTTTGCAGCATTTGAAGGTCGGCGACGAAGTCCTGATCGGCAAGAAGCCGGTCGGCACACTGATGGCCGACAACCTGCTGCCGGGCAAGACGCTGTGGCTGCTGTCCACCGGCACGGGTCTCGCGCCGTTCATGTCGATCATCAAAGATCCGGACATTTACGACCGCTACGAGCGCGTGGTCCTGACGCATACCTGCCGTTTCGTCGACGAACTGGCGTACAAGGAATACATCACGGATCACCTGCCGGCACATGAGCATCTCGGCGAACTAGTGCAGGAAAAGCTGTTGTACTACCCGACGGTGACGCGCGAACCGTTCCAGAACCGCGGCCGCATCACCGAACTGATCGAAACCGACAAGCTGTTCGCCGACCTCGGCGTGCCGGGCTTCTCGCTCGAAAATGACCGTGTGATGCTGTGCGGCAGCCCGCACATGCTGCGCGACACGCGCAAACTGCTCGACGACCTGGGCTTCCAGGAAGGCAGCAACAACGCGCCGGGTCACTACGTGGTCGAAAAGGCGTTCGTGGGTTAAACGGACGCCCAGATTGAGCGGCTAGCGCCGCTTACTCAGCAGAAAGGAGCCTTCGGGCTCCTTTTTTGTTGCTCAGTTACAAATCGGCGCCATCGTCCTGACATTTAGCGTCAGCATTCTTCCTACAAACCCAGCATTGCACAACATCAACCATTGCGTGAAATGTACGCGCTAACCCTTGGTATGCCTGCATTTTTTCTTTTTTTAAGATATCATCGCGGCGCACGATCGGTCGGTTTACATGCCCACCGTGGCACGGCCGGCATGTTACAGAATGTAAATTTCGTTACGTCGTACCGTAGCAATTTGTCTGTCGCGCACCACGCGTAAAGGACACCACTGGAGGCCAGAGACTCGCATGCGTTCTTTTGTCTTCGCGCCGCCGATGCGCACCCGCTTCGCTGTCCACACTGCTTCCTGAGAGGGAAACTCATGGATACGTCGATTGTCGTCCCGTTTGGCACCCACACTCCGCCCTCACTTGCACACGCCGCGCCGCAATCCGCCGCCGAGCGCGAACTCGCGCAACTGCGCGCTCGCGTGCGTGAACTGTCGGCTGAACTCGTGCAGGCGCGGGAAGCTGCCTGCCGGCATGTGGCGCGCGAGCTGCACGACGGCGTCGGCGCCGAGCTCACCGCGACGCGTTTCGCCCTTGCCGGTGTCGAAACCTGGCTGCCCGCCGATGCGCCGCCGCATTGCGCCGCCGCGCTCGCCGTCGCGAATCGCTCGCTCGACGCCGTGTGCGCTGCAAGCCGCCAGGCCGTCGCGGAACTGCATGCGCCATCGCTTGAGGCGGGCATCGTCGGCGCGCTGGGGCATTGGACCAGCGACTTCGCCGCGCGCACGAACCTGCGCACGAGTTTTGTCTGCGCCGCCGACGCGCGGCTCACCCGCCTGCCCGCCGACGCGGCGCTAGCCGTGTTCCGGGTTGCCCAGGAAGCGCTGAACAATATTGCCAAGCACGCGCGCGCCGAATCCGCCGACGTGCGGATCGAAACCGGCCGCCGTCACCTGACCCTGATCGTCAGCGACGACGGCATCGGTATGGCGCGCAACGCCCGCAGCCGTCGTGGCCATTTCGGCCTGAGCGGCATGCAGGCGCGCTGCGCCGCCTTCGGCGGCACGCTGCACGTCAGCGCACGGCGGGTCGGTTCATGCCGCGGCGAGGGCAGCAAGGAGTCGCGCGGCACGCTCGTGCGTGCACGCTTTGCGTGGGATGCGATGCTGGCGAGCGCACTGGGCGCCAAACGTCGCGCGCTGCAATCGTGAGCCTGCGCATCCTGCTCGCCGACGACCACGCGGTGGTTCGCCAAGGCGTCCGCCAGTTGCTGCTCGACCGCGGCGTGGCGCGCGAAGTCACCGAAGCGCAAAGCGGCGCCGAAGCGCTCGAGGCCGTCGCCCTGCACAGCTATGACGTGGTGTTGCTCGACATTTCGCTGCCCGACATGAATGGCGTCGAAGTGCTCAAGCGTCTGAAGCGCAAAGCGCCGCGCGTGGCTGTACTGATGTTCTCGATGTACCGCGAAGACCAATACGCCGTCCGCGCGCTCAAGGCAGGCGCCGCCGGCTACCTGTCGAAAACCGTCGACGCCGCGCAGATGATAGGCGCGATCCAGCAGGTCGCGGCGGGCCGTAAATACGTCAGCCCGGCCATGGCCGAAGCGCTGGCGGATTACGTCTCGTTCGACGGCGAACAATTGCCGCACGAAAAGCTCTCGGACCGCGAATACCAGACGCTATGCATGCTCGCGTCCGGCAAGCGGCTGACGGATATCGCCCTGGCGTTATCGCTATCCGTGAAGACGGTCAGTGTCTACCGCACCCGGCTGCTCGAAAAAATGAAGCTGCGCAATAACGCCGAGCTGACCTTTTATGTGATGAGCAACCGCCTCGTCGATCTGAATCCGGCGATGGCCGGTTAAAGCCATCTTTTCTGCGATCGCCGAATAGCGGCCGATCGTCGCGGAGGCGATCGCACGAAAGCGATCCCCACCCAGATTGAGCGCGCTGCGGGCGAAGGCTCCGCTGCCCGCGGCGAATCCGCAGACAAACGTCACGCCCGAATCTC
Organism: Paraburkholderia domus; assembly: GCF_905220705.1. Classification (GTDB taxonomy): domain Bacteria; phylum Pseudomonadota; class Gammaproteobacteria; order Burkholderiales; family Burkholderiaceae; genus Paraburkholderia; species Paraburkholderia domus. The sequence goes on along the minus strand of NZ_CAJNAT010000006.1, from coordinate 275,052 downwards.
CCCCGCCCGGCATTTCCCGCCCTCCCAACGGACGGTAAACACATCGTCCCAAAATGGTGCAGAGGCGCGGTTCCGTTAAAATCCAGGGTTTCCCCGACATTCGGCGCGCAAGATGCGTGCACAACTGGAGACCCACCGCCAATGTCCCTGTTTCGCAAAAAAAGCGTCGAGCACATGATCGCCGCGAGCGCCCAGAACGCCGGGCTGAAGAAGGCGCTCGGCGCGCTCGATCTGACTTTCCTCGGTGTCGGCGCGATTATCGGCACCGGCATTTTCGTGCTGACCGGCACGGGCGCCGTTCAGGCCGGCCCGGCGCTGATGGTCTCGTTCCTGATCGCGGCGATTGCCTGCGGTTTCGCCGCGCTTGCCTATGCCGAGTTCGCTTCGACGATTCCGGTTGCGGGGTCCATCTACACGTATTCGTACGCGACACTCGGCGAACTGGCCGCGTGGATCATCGGCTGGGACTTGATGCTCGAATATGGGCTGGCAACGTCAGCGGTGTCGGTCGGCTGGTCGGGTTATCTGCAATCGCTGCTGTCGGGCTTCGGCGTGAGCTTGCCGGTCGTGCTGACGGCGGCCCCCGGCGCCTTGCCGGGTCACGAGACGTGGTTCAACCTGCCCGCGTTCCTGGTGATGATGGCGATCACCGCACTGCTGTCGCTTGGCGTGCGTGAATCCGCGCGGATCAACAACATCATGGTGGGGATCAAGGTGATCGTAGTGCTGCTGGTGATCGGCGTGGGCGTTTTCCACGTGACGCCGGCGAACTGGCATCCGTTCATGCCGAACGGCTGGAATGGCGTCTTCGGCGCGGCTGCGGTGATGTTCTTCGCTTTTATTGGATTCGATTCGGTGTCTTCCGCGGCGGAAGAAGTCAAGGATCCGAAACGCGATCTGCCGATTGGGATCATTGCGTCGCTGGGCGTGTGCGCCGTGCTGTACGTGGCCGTGGCGGCCGTGGTCACCGGTATTGTGCCGTCGGCGCAGTTTGCGAACATTTCGCATCCGGTGTCGTATGCGCTGCAGGTAGCCGGTCAGAAATGGGTCGCCGGTTTTATCGATCTCGGCGCTGTGCTGGGCATGTTGACGGTGATTCTGGTGATGGCTTATGGCCAGACGCGGGTGATTTTCGCGATGTCGCGGGATGGATTGTTGCCTGCGAAGCTTTCGAAGGTGCATCCGAAGTTTGCTACACCGTTCTTTACGACGTGGCTCGTGGGGATTTTCTTCGGGCTGATTGGCGCGCTGGTGCCGTTGAATGTGCTGGCTGAGTTGATCAATATCGGCACGTTGGCTGCGTTTTCGATGGTGTCGATTGCGGTTCTTGTTTTGCGGAAAACGCATCCTGAGTTGCCGCGGGCATTCCGGTGCCCTGGTGTGCCGGTGGTGCCGGTGTTGGCTGTCGCCTCGTGTCTGTTTTTGATGGTTAATCTTCAGGCTGTGACCTGGGTGGCGTTTGTGGTCTGGTTGCTGATTGGGATGGTTATTTATTTTGGCTATTCGCGGCGGCATTCCAAGTTGGCCAAATGAAAATTTGAGGTTTTTTGCCTGCGGGGCGCGTTTTGTCTGTGCGCTTGCGGTGTTGGCCTTTCCTTGAATTGTTAGTGGTCTATTAGCGTCGCCCCTGTGCGGGGCAGGCACCTACTTTTCTTTGCCTGCTGCAAAGAAAAGTAGGCAAAAGAAAGCAGCTCAAACCGCCAACTCTTAAGCGGGTCCCCTGGCTCGGAGGGGGCAGTGGTGCATCTGGAATCCGTGCCCTCGCACATTCCGCCCTGGTGACAAGGCCGTCATACTTCCGGCGGCGCTGCGCGCGCCGAAGGGTACTTCCTGGCGCCATCTGCGGGTTCGCGCGCGGGCTTCACTCGACGCGGTGGCTCGCCGTCGCGTCACCAACGGTTCCGCCATGCGTCGGCGCTTCATTCGAAGTGCGAATTCACACCTGCACGTAATCCTTTGCGGCTTGGTAGCCGCCCGGAGCGCCAAGTGGCACTTCGCGAAACCGATATCTTTTTCGGCATACCGCCGCGGTAAAGCCAACGACCACCGCGGCTCTCAACTGAAGTCCCGAGTTTCCTTTGCTGCCCTCTCCACGCCGAGGCGAAGCCGATGACTCCCACCGCGCCCAACCAAAGCCCCGGGTTTCCTTTGCTGTCCCTCCACGCCGAGGCGAAGCCGATGGCCCCACCGCTCTTGACCGAAACCCCAGGTTTCCCATGCAGGCCCATCCGCGACGCACGCAGTGCGGAGTGGGAGCTGATGAGCCCTTTGTCACTGACGTTGAGAGTGCGAGGGCACGGATTCCAGATGCACCACTGCCGCAACTGCGCGGGGGACCCGCTTAAGAGTTAGCGGTTTGAGCTGCTTTCTTTTGCCTACTTTTCTTTGCAGCAGGCAAAGAAAAGTAGGTGCCTGCCCCGCACAGGGGCGACGCCAATAGACCGATAAGAAATCAAGGAAAGGCCAACGCCGTAGGCATACAGAAAAAAGCGCCGAGCAGGCAACCAAACCAAGCAAAGCCCAACGCCATAGGCAAACAAACGAACAACCGCCGCAGGCACACAACCCAATAGCGCCCCCAGACAATTTGTGCTTTACTTTTCGGCAGACCCATAAAAAAGCCGCAAAACCGCAAAAAACCGCAGCCCCCTCATCGGACCCCACGAACAGACAGCTGAAGGCAGGAAAAAACAAAGGTCCGGTTTCACCCCATAAGGAGACAACTTCATGGCGATCAGCATCAGTCTGACGGTGAACGGCGCGCCCATCAGCGCCTCAATCGACCCTAACACCCTGCTGGTTCAGTTCCTTCGCGATCAGCTGCGCCTCACCGGCACGCACGTCGGCTGCGACACCGCCCAGTGCGGCGCGTGCACCGTCCATCTGAACGGCCGCGCGATCAAATCCTGCAACATTCTCGCCGTCCAGGCCGAAGGCGCAGACATCACTACCATCGAAGGGATCGCCAAAGACGGCGCCCTGCACCCGATGCAAGCCGCCTTCAAACACTGCCACGGCCTGCAATGTGGTTTCTGTACGCCTGGCATGGTGATGAGCGCAATCTCGCTCGTCGAGCGTCAGCCCAATCTCACCGGCGACGACGTGCGCGCCCAACTCGACGGCAATCTGTGCCGCTGTACGGGATATCACAACATCGTCAAAGCAGTGCTCGAAGGCGCCGAAGGCATGAAGTCCGCCGGCACGGCCAACGCCAACGCCGCGGCCACTGCGCCAGCCACTGCCTGAGGAGACGACGATGAACGCACCCGACACCCACCTCATCGGCACGTCCGTCGAACGTAAGGAAGACTATCGCTTCCTCACCGGCAACGGTCAGTACACCGACGACATCGTCCTGCCGCAGCAAACCTACGCGGTCTTCCTGCGTTCGCCGCACGCGCACGCAAAAATCAACAGCATCGACACCACTGCGGCCAAACAGTCGCCAGGCGTCGTCGCAATCTTCACCGGCGCGGACATGGCCGCGGACAACGTCGGCGGACTGCCGTGCGGCTGGCTGATCCACAGCACCGACGGCAAGCCGATGAACGAGCCGCCGCACCCGATCATCGCGCACACGAAAGCGCGCCACGTCGGCGATCAGGTCGCGCTCGTCATCGCCGATTCGATCAAGGCCGCGAAAGACGCCGCCGAACTGATCGAGGTCGATTACGACGTGCTGCCGGCCGTGGTCGACACCGCGCACGCCGCCGATCCGGGCCAGGCCGCGGTTCACGACGAAGTGCCGGACAACGTCTGCTACAACTGGGGCCACGGCGACAAAGCCGCGACCGACGCCGCCTTCGCGAAAGCCGCGCACGTCACCACGCTGGACATCGTCAACAACCGCCTGATCCCGAACGCGATCGAACCGCGCGCGGTCAACGCGAGCTACTCGGTGCAGGACGACAGCTACACGCTCTACGTCGCGAATCAGAATCCGCACGTGGAGCGCCTGTTGATGGCCGCTTTCGTGCTGTCGCTGCCGGAATCGAAACTGCGTGTCATCGCGCCGGATGTCGGCGGCGGCTTCGGGTCGAAGATTTTCCTGTACGCCGAAGACGTTGCGCTGACGTGGGCATCGAAGAAAATTCGCCGTCCGATCAAATGGACAGCGGAGCGCTCGGAAGCCTTCGTGTCCGACGCGCACGGCCGCGACCACGTCACCAAGGCCGAACTGGCCATGGACGCCGACGGCAAGTTCCTCGCGATGCGCATTCATACGACCGCCAACATGGGCGCGTATCTGTCGACCTTCGCGTCGAGCGTGCCCACCATCCTGTACGCGACGCTGCTCGCCGGCCAATACGCGACGCCCGCCATCTACGCCGAGGTGAAAGCGGTCTTCACCAACACCGTCCCGGTTGACGCCTACCGCGGCGCAGGCCGTCCGGAAGCGACGTATGTCGTCGAGCGTCTGGTCGAAACCGCCGCGCGCGAGATGAAGCTCGATCCGGCCGAAATCCGCCGCCGCAATTTCATCCGCACGTTTCCGTATGCCACGCCGGTCGGCCTCACCTACGATACCGGCGACTACGAGGCCACGCTAAGCCGTGCGCTCGAACTCGCCGACGTCAAAGGCTTTGCTGCGCGCAAGCAGGAATCCGAAAAGAACGGCAAGCTGCGCGGCCTCGGCTACTCGTGCTACATCGAAGCCTGTGGTCTGGCGCCGTCGAACATCGCGGGTGCGCTCGGCGCCCGAGCCGGGCTTTTCGAAGTCGGCCAGATTCGCGTGCATCCGACGGGTTCCGTCACCGTGTTCACCGGCTCGCACAGTCACGGCCAGGGGCATGAGACAACCTTCGCGCAAGTCGTCGCGGACCGGCTCGGCATTGCGCTGGAAAGCGTGGAAATCGTTCACGGCGACACCGGCCGCATTCCGTTCGGTATGGGCACCTACGGCTCGCGCTCGATCGCGGTCGGCGGCTCGGCGATCATGAAGGCGCTCGACAAGATCGAAGCCAAGGCGAAGAAAATCGCCGCGCATCTGCTGGAAGCCGCAGCGGAAGACATCGAGTTCAAGGACGGCGTGTTCCGCGTCGCCGGCACCGACCGCACCAAGGCCTTCGCCGACATCTCGCTCGCCGCGTATGTGCCGCACAACTATCCGCTCGACGTGCTCGAACCGGGTCTCGAAGAAAGCGCGTTCTACGATCCAAGCAACTTCACCTATCCGGCGGGTTCGTACATCTGCGAAGTCGAGGTCGATCCGGAAACTGGCGTGTGCCGCATCCAGCAGTTCACGGCGGTCGACGATTTCGGCAACGTGATCAATCCGATGATCGTCGAAGGCCAGGTGCATGGCGGGCTCGCTCAGGGTATCGGGCAGGCCATGCTGGAGCGCTGCGTGTACGACAATGAAAGCGGCCAGTTGCTGTCCGGCTCTTATATGGACTACGCAATGCCGCATGCGTCCGATCTGCCGAACTTCACCGTCGAAACCGCGAAGGGCACGCCGTGCACGCACAATCCGCTCGGCGTTAAAGGCTGCGGCGAGGCAGGCGCGATCGGCTCGCCACCGGCGGTCATCAACGCGATCCTCGACGCGCTCGCGCCGCTCGGCGTGACCGACCTGCAAATGCCGGCGACGCCGCATCGCGTGTGGTCCGCGATCCATGCTGCCAAGCAACCCCACTGAGATCCTGAGCGGAGCATTCGACATGTATTCATTCGAGTATCAACGCGCGACGGATCCGAAAGCGGCCGCCGCAGCCATCGCTGCCGACAGCAACGCGAAGTTTCTTGCCGGCGGACAAAGCCTTCTACCGACCATGCGCCTGCGGCTCGCACAGCCGTCGCAGCTGATCGACGTGACGCGGATTCCGGCGCTCAAGTCGATCGCCGTCGATGCCGGCAAGGTGACAATCGGCGCCGCCGTTTGCCATGCGGACGTCGCCGATCATGCCGAGGTTCGTCGCGCGCTGCCGGCGCTCGCGGATCTCGCCGGACACATCGGCGATCGCCAGGTGCGCGCGCTCGGCACCATCGGCGGCTCGCTCGCGAACAACGATCCGGCCGCCTGCTATCCGTCTGCGGCGATGGCCTTGGACGCGACCATCGTCACCGATCGGCGACGGATTTCGTCGAAGGATTTCTTCGTCGGCATGTATGAGACCGCGTTGGCGCCTGACGAGCTGATCGTGGCCGTCGAGTTTCCGGTGCCCGAACGCGCGGCCTACGTGAAATTCGAGAATCCGGCGTCGCACTTTGCGTTGGTCGGCGTCTTCGTCGCGAAGTTCGCGAGCGGTGTGCGCGTCGCGGTGACAGGTGCGGCGTCTTCGGTATTTCGCGTGCCGGAACTGGAAAGCGCGCTATCGGCGAATTTCACGCCCGAGGCCGCGCGGGCGGTGACCGTATCCGACTCCGACCTGAACACCGACATGCACGCGAGCGCCGAATATCGCGCGCATCTGATTCCGGTGCTGACCGCGCGCGCGGTGACGAAAGCAAACGGTTAGCGATGCTTGCGGTTAGCGGCTGACATGACATGCCTCGGCGTGGCACGTCAGCCGCGTTCCCGGCCCGCCGCGGTCATGGTTTTTTCATCCGTCGCGCCGCGGCCGCGCCGTCTCGCGCCTCACTCGTTTCACCGTGCAGATTCAGGAACGCCATGCAGCCTGCTTCAATCGACGACACCCTCGCGCAACTCGCCGCCCAAAACTACTTCGCAAGCCGCGAGCTCGCGACCGCGTTGTATCTCGCACTGCGCATGGAGCGGCCGTTGTTTGTCGAAGGCGAGCCGGGCGTCGGCAAGACCGAACTCGCCAAAGCTGCGGCGGGCATGCTCGGCACGTCGATGCTGCGGCTGCAATGCTACGAAGGACTCGATACGGCCAGCGCGCTTTACGAATGGGACTACCCACGTCAGATCATGGCGCTGCGTCTGGCTGAAGCCGCTGGCGAGCGGCCCGGCAACGACACGCTCTATCGCAGCGAATTCCTGCTGAAGCGTCCGCTGCTGCAAGCGCTGATGCCCGATGAAAATCATCCGGGCGCACAGCGCGTGCTGCTGATCGACGAGATCGACCGCGCCGATGAACCGTTCGAAGCCTTTCTGCTGGAGCTGCTTTCGGACTTCCAGGTATCGATTCCCGAGTACGGCACAGTTCGTGCGGCGCGGCCGCCGCTGGTTGTGATGACGTCGAACCGGACACGCGAAGTACACGACGCGTTGAAGCGCCGTTGTCTGTATCAATGGATCGGCTATCCCGAGCGCGATCGTGAACTGGAAATCGTCGCCGCGCGTGCGCCGCAAACATCGGCAGAATTGCAACGGCGCGCGGTCGATTTCGTGCATCGGCTACGCGGCATGGATCTGTTCAAGGCACCCGGCATCGCCGAAACGATCGACTGGTGTCGCGCTTTGGAAGCGCTATCGGTGACGGAACTCGATCCGCAATCTGTGCAAAACACCCTGGGTGTGCTGCTCAAGTATCAGGACGATCTGGCGCGCGTCGATGCCGCGCAGATCGCACAATGTCTCGCGGTGCCGGGATAACAGCGATGACCACCTCCGTCGACACGTTGGCCGCACCGAACGATACGCCCACACTGGCTCGCAACGTCGTGCACTTTGTACGCGTGCTGCGCGGCGCGGGCTTGCCGATGTCGCCGGCACAAGCCGTCGATGCACTCGCCGCACTGCACTGGGTCGACCTCGGCCGCCGCGACGATGTACGCGCCGCGCTGGCCGCGCTATTGGTCTGTGCGCCGGACGAACGTGACCTCTTCAACGCCGCCTTCGATCTGTTCTGGCGCGACCCGGATTGGGAAGGCAAGCTGCGCGCGCTGCTGCTGCCGAAAGTCCGCGATGGTCTGCCGCCGCCCAAACGCAACAACCGTCTCGCCGACGCACTTGCCGTACGCACGCCGCCCTCGCCGCACAGCAAGGCGCCACAGGAAACCGAACAACACGAACTGCACGCGCACGTCACCTTCAGTGCCGAAGAACGGCTGCGTCATCGCGATTTCGACACGCTTTCCGCTGACGAATGGCGCACGTTGCGGCATCTGATCCGCGGCCAGCGTCTGCGGCTTGCCACTGAACCGACACGCCGCCTGAAGGCAGCCTCGCACGGCACGCATGCGGATTTACGCGCAAGCGCCCGGCACGCTGTGCGCGCGGGTGGCGACTGGACCGTGTGGAAGTATCGCGCGGTAGTGGAACGTAAACCGCCATTGGTGCTGCTGCTCGATATCTCCGGCTCGATGAGCAACTATTCGCGCGCGGTGCTGTACTTCTGCCACGCGCTTCTGCAATCGCGCGAGCGCCTGCAAGTGTTCCTTTTCGGCACGCGCCTGACGAACGCGACGCGCGCGCTGCGCGAGCGCGATCCCGACGTGGCGATCGCGACGCTCACCGAACAGGTGGTCGACTGGTCAGGCGGCACACGAATCGGCGCAGCGCTCGCCGAATTCAACCGACGCTGGGCACGTCGCGTGCTGAGCGGCAGAGCCACAGTGCTGCTCGTCACCGACGGCCTCGATCACGAAGCGATCGACGTGCTCGACACCGAAATGGCCCGCCTGCGCCGCTTCGCACACCGTATCGTGTGGCTCAACCCGCTGCTGCGTTTCAGCGGTTTTTCACCGAAAGCGCGCGGCGTGCAGGCAATCCTGCCGTATGTCGACGCGCATCGCCCCGTTCATAATCTGGACAGTCTGGCAGCGTTCGGCCGCGATCTCGCGCAACTCACGCGCGCGCCTCGTCTCGCCGTATCTGCCACGACGCGCGCAGGAGCAATGCCATGGAATTGAGTGAAACCCATATGCTGCCGGTTTCGCAGCAGCGCGCATGGGACGCGCTGAACGATACTGGAATCCTGCGTGCTTGCATTCCCGGCTGCGAAAGCATCGACGCGGATGGCGAAAATGCGTACGCGGTGGTGCTGAGCGCATCGGTCGGTCCGGTGAAGGCGCGCTTCAAAGGGCGTATGCTGCTGACCGACATCGAGGCGCCGAACACCTACACCATCGTTTTCGAAGGTCAGGGTGGCGCAGCAGGCTTCGGCAAGGGCAACACGCACGTCACGCTCGAACCAGAAGGCGAGGCCGCAACTAGGCTCACGTACACGGCAACTGCCCAGGTCGGTGGCAAGCTCGCACAGATCGGTTCCCGGCTGGTCGACGGTGCGGCGCGTAAACTCGCGGGCGAATTTTTCAAGCGCTTTATCGCGCAGGTCGGCGGCGACACAGACGGCGCAACGGCCGCGGATGACGGGGTCACTGCAGCAACTGAAGCGGCGGCGCAAAATACGGAATTGGATGAAGCTGCGGACACTGAGTCCGGCGGTGACGGAACAAAAAGGAAGAAATCATGGAAAGCGTGGATCTCGAAGTTCTGAAGTCCAGTGCACGTTGGCTGGACGAGGGACATCGCGCGCTACTGGTAACGGTGGTGAAGACCTGGGGCTCGTCGCCGCGTCCGGAGGGCGCGATGCTCGCGGTGCGAGACGACGGACTCGTAGTGGGTTCGGTATCGGGCGGCTGCATCGAAGACGACCTGATCGAGCGCGTGCGGCAGAAGGGCATCGAGCAGACACGCCCGGAGGCGGTGAAGTACGGCATTACGGCTGAAGAAGCGCATCGCTTCGGCCTGCCTTGCGGCGGCACGATCCAACTCGTGCTGGAGCCTTTGACGCCGCAAAGCGGCATTGCCGAGTTGTGCCATGCCGTAGAGGACGGCCGTCTGGTGGCACGCGAAGTCGACATGGTGACGGGCGCGGTGCGGCTCGACGCGGCGCAGGCGACAGACGGCGTGCATTTCGACGGCGAGCGTCTGCTGACGATTCACGGACCGCGTTACCGGATGCTCGTGATCGGCGCGGGGCAGCTGTCGCGCTATCTATGCAACATCGCTGTCGGGCTCGATTACCAGGTCACCGTGTGCGATCCGCGCGAGGAGTACACCGAGGAGTGGAGTATTCCCGGCACGAAGATCGTGCGGACGATGCCGGACGATACGGTCATCGAGATGAAGCTTGATGAACGGTGCGCGGTGATTGCGCTGACGCATGATCCGAAGCTGGATGATCTCGCTTTGATGGAGGCGTTGAAGACACCGGCTTTTTATGTCGGCGCTTTGGGGTCGAGAAGGAATAATCAGGCGCGGCGCGAGCGGCTGAAAGAGTTCGATCTGAACGATGCCGAGTTGGCCCGGCTGCATGGGCCGGTCGGGATTTATATTGGCAGCCGCACGCCGCCTGAAATTGCTGTTTCGATTCTCGCCGAGGTCACGGCTGCAAAGAATGGCGTTTCGTTGCCGACTTTGTTGCAGGTTGAGGGGGCTAAGGCCGCGCGGGAGATTGCGGCTTCGGGGGGGACTGCTTGTAGTGTTTAGGTGCTTTTTTTTGCCTGCGCGGCGCTTGTTCGTCTGTGTGCCTGCGGCGTTGGGCTTTGCTTGGTTTGATTGCCTGCTCGGCGCTTGTTCGTCTGTGTGCCTGCGGCGTTGGCCTTTCCTTGATTTCTTAGTGGTCTACTAGCGTCGCCCCTGTGCGGGGCAGGCACCTACTTTTCTTTGCATGCTGCAAAGAAAAGTAGGCAAAAGAAAGCAGCTCAAACCGCCAGCTCATAAGCGGGTCCCCCGCACAGTTGCGGTAGTGGTGCATCTGGAATCCGTGCCCTCGCACATTCGACGTAAGTGACTAAGGGCTCATCAGCTCCCACTCCGCACTCGTGCGTCGCGGATGGGTCTGCGAGGGAAACCCAGGGCTTTGGTTGGGCGCGGCGGGAGCCGATGGCTTCGCCACGGCGTCGAGTGAAGCTCGCGCGCGAAAACAAGCCGACGGTTTTGAGGAGTCCCCTTCGGCGCGCGCAGCGCCGCCGGAAGTATGACGGCTTTGTCACTCACGCCGAATGTGCGAGAACACCGATTCCAGATGCACCACTACCCCCTCCAAGCCAGGGGACCCACTTAAGAGTTAGCGGTTTGAGCTGCTTTCTTTTGCCTACTTTTCTTTGCAGCAGGCAAAGAAAAGTAGGTGCCTGCCCCGCACAGGGGCGACGCTAATAGACCAATAACAAATCAAGGAAAGGCCAACACCACAGGCATACAGACAACAAACGCCGAACAGGCAAAAACCTCACATCAATCCACAAACCACCGCGGCAACCACCGAGCCGCCAACCAACACTACACCGACAACGCGCCGCTTATTCAACTCGGTCCAAAGCAGGACGCCAGTCAAAGAAAGCAAAATCATCCCGCCAGCGATCGTATCGATCAACAAAACCCACCCAACACTCAACCCCACACCGCGGTGCAGATTATTCATCGTCGTAAGAAACGAGTTCTGCGTCCGTTTCACCGCAACAAACCCATTCCCAACCCAGTACTCGGCCTGCACATTCTGAGTAGGCCCCAAAATTCCGACTTGCCAGAACTCCGGCTGCATCGTGCTGCGATCCCCCCAAGCCACCGGATGCGCCGGCTCGCGCTTCACCCGCCCCGGCTTGCCGTCTATCTTCAACTCGCCCTTGAGCCATTTCGCCATCTCCATCGGCGACTTCAACCGCCCTTGCGGCACGGAAATCTGCATCTCCTCGACCTGCGGCTCGCCAGACGACACCTTCAACGGCCCGCCCCGATGGTTCAGCAAAAAGCCAGTCGCGCCGAACATCAACCCCAGCACCGCGCCCCATAAACCAACCCAGCCATGCACTTTGCGCAACCACTTGATGAAGTTCGCCCGCCGCGAACGCTGGCGCCGCGCCGCCTGCTCGGCGTCATCCATCAGGTGATGACCGCGCTCCGGCGTATGGGCGGTGTATTGCGTGCCGCCACCAGCAGCAGGCTTCATATCGATCGAGTCAGGCGCGTTCACTTCAAAGCTCCAGGCGCAGCAAGTTAAGCCATCCCCGGCGTAGAGCGAAGAGGCGACGAGGCGCGCGCTCACACCAGCAGTAAAAGAGGTATCGAAAGGAAAGGCCGGACAACCCGGCTTGCGGTCCAGGCCGTCCGGCTGAGAGGCTGGCTGGCAGTCACAGAGGATGAGAGATGTGACAGAAAGCTGGCGATGCCTTTCAATTGAGAATGGATATCATTACACAATTAGGGCATTTGCTCAATCGCAATGCGTGGCATCCGCTTGACATCCAGGCGGCGCAAATAGACTCTAGCTTGCGATCCCGTCAACGTTGCCGTTCCGGATACCTGCCTGCCATGCGCCTCGCCTCTTTGGTCTGTCTTGCCTCCTTCGGCTGGCTTGCCAGCTTCCACGCCGCGAGCGCGAGCATTGCGGCCAAACTGGACGACCCCTATACCAACGAAGGCGAAACGCAGACCTTCACGGTCAACGCCGACGGTTCCTTCTCGAAGCTCGATTCGATGACGCTGCACGTGAACAACGAAGCAGGCGTCGCACGGGTGGCGCAGCAATACGTCTGGTTCAATCGCAACATGGCGGACGTGCAGATCCTTGAGGCGTACACGACCACCGCCGATGGGGTGCGTCACGACGTGCAACCCGATCAGATTCGCGACGTGCAGGAAGCTCGCTCGTTCGGCGCGCCGATGTTTCAGGACATCCTCGAAAAGGTGATCGTGTTCCCGGCCGTCGAGCCCGGCGCGCGCGTGCACCTCACCTATCGCAAGACGCAAAAACAGCCGATCGTGCCGGGCGAGTTCAGCGACTTCACGCCGCCCGATCTTGCGCCGACCCACAACTTCCACCTCATCTACGACCTGCCCGCCGACAAGCCGCTTTATGCCGATGCGCGCGGCTTCACCGCGCTGCAACCGGTCACGCGAGACGGCCGCACTCGCTATGAATATCGTTACGACAAGGCGCATTTCAGCCGGCTCGAGCGCGGCTCGATCGCGTACGTATCGTATGGCGACCGGCTGATGGTCTCGACCTTTCCCGACTACGCCACGTTCGCCACCAGCTACAGAATGTCCGCCGCCGACCCGAGCGCGCACGACGTCACCGTCACGCGTTTCGCGCAAAAGCTCACCGCGCGTGACCGTACCCCGCGCGACAAAGCCAAGACGCTGTACGATTGGGTCCGCCGCAACGTCCGCTATGTGGCGATCTATGTCGGGCGCGGCGCGGTGGTGCCGCACAGTGCAAGCGAGATCCTCGCGAACCGCTACGGCGACTGCAAGGATCACGTGGCGTTATATGGCGCGCTGCTTGACGCGGTCGGCGTCCGCAACGAGCCGGCCTTGATCAGCAGCGGCTCGATCTATACGCTGCCCAGCGTGCCGGGCTACGGCGTCATCAATCACGCCATCACGTGGCTGCCGGATTTGCAGCAATACGCCGACTCGACAGCGTCGAACGTCGAATTCGGTTTTCTGCCGTCGTCGGATATGAACCGGCCTACCGTCCTCGTGAATCAGGGCGTAATCGCGCAAACGCCGGCCACTGAGTTGATGACGCGCAGCACCGACCTGTCGATCAAGGTCGAACCGGATGGTTCGGCAAGCTTCACCTATCGGCTGGAAGCATCGGGCGCCTCGGCTGAACAGGCGCGCGCGATGTTGCGCACGCAAACGCCCGCGCAACGTGAGGAATCGATCCAGGCGGAATTACGCAGCGCCAATCTGCGCGGCACTGCCACGCTGACCACCAGCGACCTCACCGTTGCCGGCGGCCCGCTGACGATCACGATGAAAGGCACGCTCGAAAGTCTCGTGGTGCCGGGTGCGGCGGCATCGATTCCAGCGCTGACGAGTCTGGCCGGCGGCCTCGCGGCGGACACCCGCTACTGGCTCGGCGAACGGCAGCGCACGCAGCCGTTCGTCTGCCACAACCTCACGCTGCATGAGCGCGCACGGATTGAATTACCGGCGAATTTCCACGTGCTCGACATGCCGGAAGCCAAGCAAACCCAGGACCGCTTCGTCGATTTTCAGTCGCAGTACACGTTAGATCCGCTCAGCAACGTCGTGACAATGGCACGCGACGGCACCACCCATTTCGACAGCGAGGTCTGCACGCCCGGCGACTTCGCGCAGATGCGTCCCGCGATCGAAGCGATCGGGCGCGACGTGCGCGCCGAAGTGATCGTCAAATCGACGCTGGTGCAATCGTCGAGTGTGGCGTCGCAGGCGCCGTGAGACGTCAAGGACGCTTGAGCACGTGGGGAAATCGGTGCGCCTGGCAGCGCCGATGCAATGCGCCAGGACGACCCCGCCAGCGGTCATTGCGATGACTTGCCGCTGCATGGCCGCCACCGCATCACCTCCGGCTCCATCGGAACAGCGACCGCTCAAACCGGCCAGAGCGGCCCTTCCTGCATCGCGCCAAGCTGCTCGCGCAATTCGAGGATGCGGTCTTCCCAATAGCGTTGCGTGTTGAACCACGGAAACGCCGCTGGAAACGCCGGGTCGTCCCAGCGGCGCGCGAGCCACGCCTGGTAGTGAATCAGCCGCAGCGTGCGCAAAGCTTCGACGAGATACAGTTCGCGCGGCTCGAAGTCGCAGAAGTCTTCATAACCGGCGAGCAGATCGGCGAGCGCACGCGAAGCTTCGACGCGTTCGCCCGGCAACAACAGCCACAAATCCTGGACTGCCGGACCCATACGGCTATCGTCGAAGTCGACGAAATGCGGGCCCGCGTCGGTCCACAACACATTGCTCGGATGACAATCGCCGTGCATTCGCAGCATGCGAATATCGCCGGCACGCTCGAATGCGCGTTCGACACCTTCAATCGCGAGATTCACCACGGCTTCCCACGCGGGCCGCACGTCGTCAGGCACGAAGCGGTGCGACAGCAGGAAGTCGCGCGGCTCGTAGCCGAACGTGTTGATATCGAGCGTGGGACGTTCGGTGTAGTTCTGGGTCTGCCCAACCGCATGAATGCGGCCGATAAAACGCCCCAGCCATTCGAGCGTATCGCGCCGGTCCAGATCGGGCGCGCGGCCGCCGCGGCGTTCGAAGATCGAGAAACGGAAACCGTCGAAGGTATGCAGCGTGCGGCCGTCGAAAACACGTGCGGGCACCGCCGGAATCTCGCGCGCGGCGAGATCGGCGACAAAGGCATGTTCTTCGAGAATGGCGGCGTCGGTCCAACGCTCGGGACGGTAGAACTTGGCGACCACGGGCGGCCCGTCTTCCACCCCCACCTGGTAGACGCGGTTCTCGTAGCTGTTGAGCGGCAGCATGCGGCCGTCGGTGTACACGCCGACGCTGCTGAGCACGCTGTCGAGCGCGTCGAGCACGATTTCCGGCTTGAGCCGGGCGAAAGGCACGGCGCTGTTGGCGCCGTCCTGTGGATCGAGATTGTCGTCGTTCATGCCCGCATTGTGCGCCGCGCCGCCGTCAAAGACGAGGGCGTCGGCTCACCTTGCGGCTTACAGCCACCTGCAACCACCATGAATCGGAATCAAACCAGCGTCAATGCACCTGCGCGCTAGACGGCCGCACCTGTTCGCCAGTATCAATCAGATCTTCAAGGAAAAAGGGTTCAGTGTTCAGATGCTCAGATGTGCCGGGTTCGCCGGCATACCAGGCCACCATCGCCATGTCGCCAAGAATGCGCATGACAATCCCACGTGCGTCTTTCGGCACAGCGATATGCACCGAGCGGACAATGGAACCGATTTGCATGATGTTTCCCCGTTTCTCCCATAGCCGGCTTTATGGTTTCCGCGCCGGTCAAGGTAATGATAAAAGCGCCGCTTCGCCAAAAACGTTGCGTACGCACCCAATCTGCTGCGCGTAAGACGCGTGAGAGGTTCGAGTCATTGTTCCCGATTTGCGGGGCCATGGAAAGCGCGAACTCAAGGCTGTTCACCCGTCGTTTCGCCCTATTCCCATTACAGCGCGCCGGGCCGATGATCTGGGCGTAAAGCGTCGTAACGAGATCATCATAAACCCAGCTGGGGTGATATATCAAAATCATGCACCGCCAGAACGATCCGCTTAATCCGCCCATTGCGCCCGCTGGCCCGCGCCGCGGCATGCGCCATGGTCGCTGTACGTGCGGCGCCGGCTTTCATCGACTTTACTAGCCATGTGGATTGTTCGTCTGGCGCTGCGGCGCCCTTACACCTTTGTCGTGCTGGCCCTGCTTTTGCTGATCGTCGGCCCGCTGACGATCCTGCGCACACCGACAGACATTTTCCCAAATATCGACATTCCGGTGCTGTCGGTGATCTGGACGTATAACGGCCTGCCCGCCGACGAGATGGAAAAGCGCATCGTGCTCAATTACGAGCGCGGGTTATCGGTTGCGGTCAACGATATCGAGCACACGGAATCGACCTCGCTGAACGGCATCGCGGTGATCAAGATCTTCTTTCAGCCGCACGCGAATATCGATGAAGCGCTCGCCGAAGTCACCGCGCTGTCGCAGACGCAATTGCGTTCGCTGCCGCCTGGCATCACGCCGCCATTCATCCTGCGCTACAACGCTTCGACGGTGCCGATCCTGCGCCTCGCGTTGTCGTCGGCTTCGCTCACCGAGCAGGAATTATTCGACTTCGGCAACAACTTCCTGAAGACGCAGCTCGCCACCGTACCCGGCGCCTCCGCGCCGCTGCCGTACGGCGGCAAGCAGCGGCAGATCATGGTCGATATCGATTCGCGCAAGTTGCAGGAGCGCAATCTGTCGCCGATGGACGTGGTCAACGCGGTCACCTCGCAAAATCTGATCCTGCCCTCAGGCACCGCAAAAATTGGTTCGACGGAATACTCGGTGGAACTGAACGCCAGCCCGGACTCGCTCGCCGGCCTCAATAACATTCCGGTCAAGTCCACCGCTAACGGCACCGTCTATATCCGCGACGTCGCGCATGTGCGTGACGGCTTCCAGCCGCAGACCAACATTGTGCGCGTGAACGGCCAGCGCGCCGCCTTGCTGACCATCAACAAAAGCGGCAACACGTCGACGCTCGAAATCGTCGACCGCATCAAGAAGATGATGCCGGCGCTGCGCAATCTCGTACCCGCTTCGCTGAATATCGATCCGGTGGCCGATCAGTCGCTGTTCGTACGCGCCTCCGTGCAGGGGGTGCTGCGCGAGGCACTGATCGCGGCGTGTCTCACCGGCCTGATGATTCTGCTGTTTCTCGGCAACTGGCGCGCGACGCTGATCATCGCCGTGTCGATTCCGCTGTCGATGATCACGTCGATCATTGCGCTGTCGATGCTCGGTGAAACCATCAACATCATGACCTTGGGCGGGCTCGCACTCGCGGTCGGCATCCTGGTCGACGACGCGACCGTGGCAATCGAAAACATCAGCCATCAACTCGAACAAGGCAAGACGCTCGAACAGGCGATTCTCGACGGTGCACACCAGATCGCGATTCCGACTTTGGTCTCGACTTTATCCATCTGCATCGTGTTCGTGCCGATGTTTCTGTTGACGGGCGTCGCGCACTATCTGTTCATTCCTCTCGCCGAAGCAGTGGTGTTCGCGATGCTGGCGTCCTACTTCTTCTCGCGTACGCTCGTGCCGACGCTTGCCAAGTATCTGCTGCGACATCATCACAAGCCCGCGGACCTGCATCACGCGCCCGAGCAAACGCGCAATCCGTTCATGCGTGTGCACTATTCCTTCGAGCGTGGCTTCGCACGTTTTCGCGAGCGCTATCGCGTGTTTCTTGAAGCGCGGGTTGCGCGGCCGGGTCTGTTCGTGACGCTGTTTCTGGTCTGCTGTGGCGTGTCCATGCTGCTGATGCCGTTTCTCGGCCGTGACTTTTTCCCGCAAGTCGATGCTGGCACTATCGCATTGCATCTGCGAGCCAAAACCGGCATGCGGGTCGAGGAAACCGCCGTGGTGACCGATCGCGTCGATACGCGGATTCGCCAGCTGATACCGCCGGGCGAGTTGCATTCGCTCATCGACAATATCGGCCTGCCTGTCTCGGGCATCAATCTCTCGTACAGCAACACCGGCACGATCGGCACCTCGGATTCGGATGTGCTGATTACGCTGAACCCCGATCATCATCCGAGCGCCGACTATGTGCGCACGCTGCGCCGAACGCTCACCGACGAATTCCCCGGCGTGCAGTTCGCCTTCCTGCCTGCGGATATCGTCAGTCAGACACTCAACTTCGGATTGCCCTCGCCGATCGATATTCAAATCGTCGGGCGAGAGGTAGCCGGCAATCGCGCCTTCGCCGCGCAGTTGCTGAATCGCCTGCGCACGGTGCCAGGTCTCGCCGACGCGCGCATCCAGCAGCCCGCCGATTTGCCGCGCATCTTTATCGACGTGGACCGCACGCGCGCACAGCAAGCAGGCTTCTCGCAACGAGACATCGCGAGCGATCTGCTGATTACGCTGTCCGGCAGCCAGCAAACCACGCCGACGTTCTGGCTCAATCCGCGCAACGGCGTCAGCTACAACGTGATCACGGAAGCGCCGCAATACACGATCGATTCGCTGCAATCGCTCGCGAACATTCCGTTGAATGCGAACGGCCACAGCAATATCCTCGGCGCGCTCGCCTCGATGAAACGCGAAGCGGGCAACGCGGTGCTCACGCACTACAACGCCCAAACCACCATCGACATTTTCGGCACCGCCGACGGCCGCGATCTCGGCGCCGTGTCCGACGACATCAGCAAGATCATCAACGACGCCAAAGCCGACCTCCCCAAAACCTCCACCATCGAAGTACGCGGCCAGGTGCAGACCATGAACGATTCGTTCTCTGGTCTCTTCGCCGGTCTGGTGTTCGCGATCCTGCTGGTGTATCTGCTGATCGTGGTGAATTTCCAGTCGTGGCTCGATCCCTTCATCATCATCACGGCACTGCCGGGCGCGCTGGCGGGCATCGTGTGGATGCTGTTTCTCACGCACACCACGCTGTCGATTCCGGCGCTGACCGGCGCGATCATGTGTATCGGCATCGCCACCGCGAACTCGATTCTCGTGATCAGCTTCGCACGCGAACAGCTGCTCGAACACGGCGACGCGACGCGCGCGGCGATCGAGGCGGGCTTCACGCGTTTCCGTCCGGTGCTGATGACAGCGCTCGCGATGGTGATCGGCATGGTGCCGATGGCAATCGGTCTCGGCGAAGGCGGCGAGCAGAATGCGCCGCTCGGGCGTGCGGTGATCGGCGGTTTGACGGTCGGCACTCTGGCTACGCTGATCTTCGTGCCCGTCGTGTTTTCGATGATCTACCGGCGGCTCGCGGCGCGGCGTCAACGTGCGGCCGAGCATGTGGTGCAAAAGCCATGACGACCGGCGCAACGCGCACAACACGAAGCACAAGAGGCGGCTTCGACCGCCCAGGCATTCTGACAGGGGAAGCTTGATGGAAGGAAAACGTCCAGACGAGGCCAACACTACGTTCAACCAGGCGAAAGGAAGGCGCGCGCGCTGGGTGATCGTGGCAGTGGCCGTGTTGATCCTCGCACTCGCTGCGCAAGGCATCTGGTCGCGCCATGAGGCGCATGCCGCGCTCGAACGCGATGCCGGGCATGCCAGCCAGACGAGCGTCGAAGTCGTGCGTCCGCAGAAATCGACGGCGGGGCTCGACCTCGTGCTGCCCGGCAACGTGCAGGCATTTCTCGATACACCGATTTACGCACGCACCAATGGCTATCTGAAGAAGTGGTATGCGGACATCGGCGCACATGTGAAGAGCGGCCAGTTGCTGGCGGAAATCGATACGCCCGAAGTGGACGATCAACTGCGCGCCGCCCGCGCCGATCTGGCGAACGCCGAAGCCAACTACGCGCTCGCGAAAAGCACCGCCGATCGCTGGACCGACATGCTGACAAGCAAATCGGTCTCGAAGCAGGAAACCGACGAGAAGGTCGGCGACATGCTCGCGAAGAAAGGCACGCTAGATGCCGCGCGCTTCAACGTCGCGCGACTGGAGAAGACACAATCGTTCCAGAAGGTCTACGCGCCGTTCGACGGCACGGTGACCGCGCGCAATGTCGACGTGGGCGCGCTGATCGATGCGGGGAGTTCCGGCGGACCGGCAAAGGAACTATTCCACGTCGCGCAGTCGGACAGATTGCGCGTGTATGTGAACGTGCCGCAGGCCTACGCTCAGCAGATCCGCGCGCAGCAGACGGCGTTTCTGACGCTGACCGAGACCCCGTCCAAACACTATCCAGGGACCGTGGCGCGCACCGCGGGCGCCGTCGATCCGCAACAGCGGACCATGCTCGTCGAAGTCGACGTCGACAATCGCAATGGCGACCTGCTGCCAGGCGCTTACGCGCAAGTGCATTTCGCTTTAGGCGCAGGCGCGGCGCCGTTCACGCTGCCTGGCAACGCGTTGCTGTTCCGGCCGGACGGCGTGAAAGTGGCCACCGTGGATCCGCAGCACAAAGTGAAGCTGCTGCCGGTTTCGCTCGGCACGGACTTCGGCACGCGCGTGGCAATCGCATCCGGTTTGCAAGGCGATGAACAGGTGATTCTGAATCCGCAGGATTCGATCGTAAATGGCGCGTCAGTGCGGATCGTGCCAGGGAAGGCGGCCGTTAGTGAGGGTGGTGCATCGTGAACACGCCCACCTCTGCATTTCGTATCGCCCTGCTTGCCGCGGCGTCGATCTGCACACTCACCGCGTGTACCGTTGGCCCCGACTACGTCAAGCCGCCGGCCACCACCGCTGCGACCTACAAGGAACTCGAAGGCACCGGCTGGAAGCCCGCGCAACCCGCCGATACCATCACGCGCGGTGCGTGGTGGAGCGTTTACGCGGACCTGTCACTCGACGCGCTCGAGCAGCAGGTCGCCGGCGCGAATCAGAACGTGCAGGCCGCCGAGGCGCGCTTTCGCGCTGCCCGCGCAACAGTCGCGCAATACCGCTCGAGCTTCTTCCCTGTCGTCACCGCGAACGGTGATTACTCACGCGCGCGGACATCGGAGAATGTGCTGCACAAATCGACCGCCGGTCTCACGCTGAACGATTACCTCGTGCAAGCCGATGCTTCGTGGGAACCGGACTTGTGGGGCCGCGTGTCGCGCAGCGTCGAAGGCGCGAAGGCCGAAGCACAGGCGAGCGCCGCCGATGCGCAAGCCGCGCTCCTGTCGATGCAGGCCGAACTGGCGACGGACTACTTCGAACTCCGCGGTCTCGATCAGGAGCGACAACTTCTCGACGACACGATCAAGGCCTACAAGGAAGCACTCGAACTGACGCAACACCGCTACGCGGGCGGCATCGCCACCGACGCCGATGTCGCACAGGCGCAGACGCAGTTGCAAACCACTCAGGCCCAAGCGCTCGACCTCGGCGTGCAACGCGCGCAACTCGAACACGCGATCGCGATCCTGATCGGCCAGACGCCCTCGACATTTTCCCTGCCGGTTGCACCGCTCATCGCCGTGCCGGTGGTCGCGGAAGCGGGCGTGCCATCCGCCTTGCTCGAACGACGGCCCGACATCGCGTCGGCAGAGCGCCACATTGCCGATATGAACGCGCAGATCGGCGTGGCCACCGCTGCCTTCTTTCCGAGCCTGATCCTGTCGGTGACGGGTGGGCTCGAGGCGACCAACTACAGCCAATGGCTCATGGCGCCGAGCCGTCTGTGGTCGCTCGGGCCGGCGCTGGCTGGCACGCTGCTCGACTTCGGCGGACGTGCATCGGTGAAAGAACAAGCCCGCGCGCACTACGACGAAAGCGTCGCGCAGTACCGCCAAACGGTGCTGACCGCGTTCGGCGAGGTCGAAGACAACCTCGCCGCGTTGCGCGTGCTCGAACAGGAAGCCGCCGCGCAGGACGACGCAGTGGCCGCCGCGCAGCGCTCGCTGGCGGTCGTGTCGAACCGCTATAAAAACGGCGCGATCACGTATCTCGATGTCGTGGTCGCGCAAACCACCGCGCTCTCCAACGAACGGAATGCGGTGTCGATCGCCCGCCGTCGCATGGCTGCGAGTGTCGCGTTAATCAAGGCATTGGGCGGCGGTTGGGACGCGTCCGCGTTGCCGACCGACGAACAGATCGTGCATCCCGCAGCGCCTGCGAGCGAGGCAGCGGCGCACGGTTAACGGCGATTCCCACAGTGATGCGAGAACCGCGGCGGACATCCGGTCTGCGCACGTCGTGACAACGCCTCGCTGCGCGTCGCGCGCACTCGCCCAGCCTTTTCAGCGTATCCTTAACTCCTTTGAGTAATTTACGCTCCCCAAGGAGATTTTTTCGTGACCGCATCGCCGGAATGTCGCCGGACTGCTGCATCGGCTGTTCCTGCTTCGTCTGCTTCTTCCACCTCCGCTGCCGCGCCTGACGTCCCCGGCATCCCCTACCTCGAACGCGGCACGCGTACCTATTGGCGCGCCAGCATCGCGCTGCTGTTCGCCGGTTACGCCACCTTCTCACTGCTGTATTGCGTCCAGCCATTGCTGCCGGCATTCTCGACGGCGTTCAGCGTGACGCCGGCGCAGAGCAGCTTGTCGCTCTCGCTGACTACCGCCGCGCTCGCGCTCGCCATCTTCGTGGCCGGCTTCGTCTCGGAAGGCTGGAGCCGTCATAAGCTGATGACGATGTCGCTCACACTGTCGGCGCTGCTGACGATCGGCGTGTCGATCGCGCCGCACTGGCATCAATTGCTAGTGCTGCGTACGCTCGAAGGACTCGCGCTCGGTGGCGTGCCCGCCGTGGCAATGGCGTACCTCGCGGAAGAAGTACACCCGGATGGCCTCGGGCTGGCGATGGGGCTGTACGTCGGCGGCACGGCGATCGGCGGGATGGCTGGGCGCGTGATTACGGGTGTCGTCGCGGATCTGTTTTCGTGGCGCGTGGCAATCGGCACAATCGGCGTGCTCGGCATTCTGTCGATGCTGGCGTTTCGCGCATTGCTGCCGCCGTCGCGCCATTTCGTACCGCGTCGCGGGCTCGGCTTTGCACATCGCCGCACCGCACTGTTGAAGCAATTCACGCGGCCTGGATTACCTCTGCTGTTTCTGCTCGGCTTCGTACTGATGGGCAGCTTCGTCACGCTGTACAACTACATCGGCTACCGGCTGCTCGCGCCGCCTTACCTGTTGAGTCAGACGGAGATCGGCGCGATTTTCGTTGTGTATCTGACGGGCGTGGTCGCCTCGCCGTGGTCGGGCCGTCTGGCCGATACGTTCGGCCGCGCGCGCGTGTTGACCGGCAGCTTGCTGCTGATGGCGCTGGGGCTCGCACTCACGATGCTGCATCCGCTTGCGGCAATTGCGACCGGCATCGCCTGCGTGACGTTCGGCTTCTTCGCAGGGCACTCGGTGGCGAGCGGCTGGGTCGGACGCCTCGCGAAAGAAGCCAAGGGGCAGGCGGCCGCGCTTTATTTGCTCGCGTATTACGTCGGCTCGAGCGTGATCGGCTCTTATGGCGGACACGTATGGGCCGGTTATGGCTGGAATGGTGTCGCTGGACTGGTAGCCGCGCTGCTCGTCATCGGCATCGTTGCGGCCGCACGCCTGAGTCAGCGCGAACGGACCGCGCCATGAGAGGACTCTGCTGATCGGCTTTGAGGAAACCGAGCTTGGACGTCGTACGGAACCGGGCTTGCAGGGGATGTACCTCCGTCAGGCGAGAACAATCCATTGCGCGTCAAACAGACCCGGAAAGTAAGGCCGGTGTAAGCGAATGCTTCATTTTTCACTGCATTTTTGCTGCAATGCGACAATCGCGGCGGCCCTTGCGGCACTGGGTTCGGCAGCCTGCGAAGATGCGCTGCAGCGCCGCAAGGCGTTGTTATGTTGATCTAAGCGTCACCTATACTCGAATCTCGAATCGAGCGTTGGCAGTGCATGACTCCAGAAATAGAGCCACTGCCCGCGCCGGAACTAGAAAAGGAGACGGGTATGACGACCTACTTCACGATTGGCGATTTCATCCTGGTCATTCCGATGGCGCTGGCCGGCGCCCTGTTTGTCGGCGCGCTGCCCTGCAAGACGGAATTTCGACACAACGCGCTACGCGTGGTCGGCGCGCTGATCGGCGTGGTGTTCGCGGTCGTGCTGGTCGAAGGCTTGCCTGCGCTGGTGTAGCGGGGTCTGGCGAAGACGGCCTGGACGCTTCGCCGATGGTTCATTCGACTGAACGCAGTCGCTTCTGCCACTGCGCGGGAAGCGTGTGCGCTTGAACGCGTCGATAAAAAGCCGCCCCATCACGGGCGGCTTTTTCTGTTTCTACGACACTACGACATGAAACTGTGCGCGATCAGATCGCCTGATCCGTCGACGGTTTTTCCCACAGGTTGATGCCGCCTTCAGTCGCGTAGCGGTCGATTTCCGCCAACTCTTCGTTCGAGAACGCGAGATTTTTCAGCGCACCGACGTTCTCACGCACCTGTTCTGCGCGGCTTGCGCCGATCAGCACGGACGTGACACGTGGATCGCGCAGTGCCCAGGCGAGCGCCATTTGCGCGAGGCTTTGCCCGCGACGCTGCGCGATGTCGTTGAGCTTGCGCACGTGCTCGATGTTTTGCGGGCTCAGATGCTCCTGCTTCAACGAACCGCCGCCCGGCTTGTTGACGCGTGCGTCTTCCGGCACGCCGTTCAGATACTTGCCGGTGAGCAAGCCCTGCGCGAGCGGTGTGAACGCGATGGCGCCCGCGCCGACCTTTTCGAGCGTATCCAGCAGTTCGTGCTCGATCCAACGATTGAGCATGTTGTACGCAGGCTGATGGATCAGCAGCGGAACCTTGTACTCGGCGAGCAGCTTCGCCATTTCGAGTGTCTTGGTTGCCGAATATGACGAAATACCGATGTACAGCGCCTTGCCTTGTTGCACGGCGCTCGCCAATGCACCCGCGGTTTCTTCGAGCGGCGTGTCGGCATCGAAACGATGCGAATAGAAGATATCGACGTAGTCCAGGCCCATGCGCTGCAGGCTCTGATCGAGACTCGCGAGTACGTACTTACGCGAGCCGCCGCCCTGGCCGTACGGACCCGGCCACATGTCCCAACCGGCTTTCGACGAGATCAGGAGTTCGTCGCGATACGGCTTGAAGTCGTCTTTGAAGAGCCGGCCGAAATTGGTTTCGGCACTGCCGTACGGGGGGCCGTAGTTGTTGGCGAGATCGAAGTGCGTGATGCCGAGGTCGAAGGCCGTGCGCAGGATATCGCGCTGCGTGGAAATCGGCGTGGTATCGCCGAAGTTGTGCCACAGGCCCAGCGACAGTGCCGGCAGTTTGAGACCCGACTTGCCGCAGACGCGGTATTGCATGTCCGAATAGCGTTCTGAAGCTGCTTCGTAAGCCATTGCTAGTGTCCTTGATGTTGAAGTCGCCCGGCGATCACGGGCGTGAGGAAATCACGTGCTGCGGGAGGCGTGCAGGTTTTATGTTTGTGGTTGGGTGAGGCTAGACCGCTATGGTAGCCAATCGACGTGATGCGTGCAGAGGCCCACTATGCGGGATGGACGGCTGCTTGCGGCTCCCCTACACTTTGGCCGATCACAAAAGCTTATTGGAGAGGTGCGTTCATGACAAAGGCGATTTCAATCGCGCTGATTGTCGGCGGTATCGTGTTGTTGTATTTCGGCGGGCAGGCGTTCAACTCGGTCAGCAGCGAGGTGTCTCGCGTGTTTACCGGATCGCCGACCAACAAGGCGATCATGCTGATTGTGGCCGGCGTTGTCGTCACGATTGCCGGCCTGACCGGGGTGGCGCTTTCCGGGCGCAAGCGGTAACGCGTTGATTACCTACGCGGCGCGAGACTGATGAACATCCGCGCCGCACAGGGCAAAAACTTAAAAAGCAATTTCAGGCTTGGCCGCCGAGCGGGATCCCGGCAGGGGCACATTGCTCGCCCCGTGATAGGTAAACACCAAAGAAAATTTCACCTGATCGCTGAGGTTCTTGCCCGCCGAATGCAGCGTGTTGCAATGAAAGAACACCACGTCCCCGGCCTTGAGCTCGGGCGAAACCGCGGTGCGAATCAGCGCCTGATTCTCTTCCAGATCGGAACGGAAAAACTTGGCCTCGTCGAACCGCTCTGACGTAAAGGGAGCGTTGTGCGACTTCGGTACAAGCCACAACGCGCCGTTATCGACCGTCTCCGACCCGACCGCGAGCCACACCGACACCAGGTCGTCACGTTCGAACGACCAATACCTCACGTCACGATGCCAGCCGGTCAAGCTGCCATAAGCCGGATGCTTGGTCATCATGCAATTGTGATGGGCCCGCGATAAGCGCGGCTCCTCACCGAAGTACAACTCCATCCAGCCGCGAATTTCCGGCGCGGTCGCCCATTGCGCAAAATGCGGATGGCGCCCGTACGCATCCAGCAAACGACGAACCGTATGGCCGCCCGGCGCATGTTTGGATTCCGGTGCGCCCGGATACCGCAGATCCGCTTCGAACTCGATCGGCGCCGCCGCTTCCTGCAATTGGCGCTCTGCAATCTGCTTCAATTCGCCGCAACGCTCGGGCGACACCAAGCCGGGCACAACGACAAATCCTTGCTCCCGCAACGTTTGAATCTGCTCTTTCTTCGAGTGAAGTGACATGGTGTTCCGTTACTTTCGACTGGCTGATGCTCGATTGTAAAACGGGCGCGATCAGACTGCGCGCTGTTTCGCCTTTCGAGAAGCTGGGGCACGACGCACTACTTTCACGCGAAATGGCGAATTGCACAGCACGCTGTCAGGGCAAGCACGCACGAAAATCGACCGCAAAGGGCGCGACCCCGCAAATATGCACATCGCTCTTACCCGGTAAAAACCCGTATTCGCAGGGTAAAAACCGACTTTCTGACGTCATGAATCGCGTGTAGCCTGCACACATGTTGATTGCTCCTCCCGCACTTTTGCGGCGCGCACAGGCCGCTATGACCGGCTCCGCCGTCCTCCGTGCCCTTTTCCCTCGAATTCCAGGCTTTCGCGCCGTCCATCGCGACACCGCCATTGGCACATTTGGTGCTCTTTCTGGCGTACCCTCCGTCGCGCGACACGTTGCCTACTTGTGAAGCCATGCATACTCTTCTGAGCACCCGCCTTACCCGCGCCGCATTGAAAGCGGCGCGTCCGGCGCGCCGCCATGTTGTGCGCGCATTGCGTCACCATGCCACTCGCACTCGCGCATTAGGCGAACAATGGCGCGAAGCCAAAGCGGTCGACGGCATTCGCACGTGGTTCCACACCTTCTTCTCCGCGCTGCGCCTGCAAGGCAGTTCGCGCCGTTTTTCGCTGCGTACGCTGCTGCGCAAACCAACGCCGCTGCGCTTGAGCGCCCCGCGCAATGCAACGGTCGCCACGCCGCAGAGCACGAGCCGACGCCCGCGCCGTATGTCGACGAGCGGCAGCTCCGGCTGGTTTGCATTCGCGTTTGCGAGCCGCTGAATGAGCAGTGGAATAAGCCACGGATGAACCGCCAATTGAACCGTTGAGCGAGGCACCAAGTCCGTCTCGCACGGTCCCACGTCCGCAGTCTGGTTGCGGCGAGCACATGCCGTTGCGGTCTTGACGCAGTCATCGCCCCACCGCGCAGCGTATTCGAAGGCAATAAAAAAACCCCGCCCGGCTTGCGCCGGCGGGGTTTTTTGCTGAAGTGGACTGCGTGCCTGCTTATCAGGCGAGCGCGGCGACCGGTTCGGTGCCGGCTGCTTCGGCGAGCGCCAGAGCCTTGTCCGTGGCTTCCCATGTGAATTCCGGCTCTTCGCGGCCGAAGTGACCGTAGGCCGCGCTCTTCTCGTAGATCGGACGCAGCAGGTCGAGCATCTGGATGATGCCCTTCGGACGCAGGTCGAAATGCTCCTGCACCAGACGCGTGATCGTCGCATCCGATACGCGGCCCGTGCCGAACGTATTGACCATCACCGAAGTCGGCTGAGCGACGCCGATCGCGTACGACACCTGAATCAGGCAGCGCGACGCCAAACCAGCCGCCACGATGTTCTTCGCCACGTAACGGCCGGCATAAGCCGCTGAACGGTCGACCTTCGACGGGTCCTTGCCCGAAAACGCGCCACCGCCGTGCGGAGCCGCGCCGCCGTACGTATCAACGATGATCTTGCGGCCCGTCAGACCGCAATCGCCTTGCGGACCGCCAATCACGAACCGGCCGGTCGGGTTCACCAGGAACTTGATGTCGCCCTTGATCAGGTCAGCCGGCAGCGTCGGCTTGATGACTTCTTCGATCACGGCTTCGCGCAGCGTGCCCAGATCGATATCCGGCGAATGCTGCGTGGACAGCACGACGGTGTCGATCGCATGCGGCTTGCCGTCGACATAACGCACGGTAACCTGCGACTTCGCATCCGGACGCAGCCAGGGCAGGCGGCCGTCGCGGCGCAGATTCGCCTGACGCTCCACCAGACGGTGCGACAGGTGGATCGGCAGCGGCATCAGTTCCGGGGTTTCTTCACACGCGTAACCGAACATCAGGCCCTGGTCGCCGGCGCCTTGATCGAGGTTGTTGTCGTGTGCGCGGTCCACGCCCTGGGCGATGTCCGGCGATTGCTTGTCGTACGCCACCAGCACTGCGCAACCGCGGTAGTCGATACCGTATTCGGTGTTGTCGTAGCCGATGCGCTTGATCGTGTTGCGCGCGACCTGGATGTAGTCGACGTTCGCGGTGGTGGTGATTTCACCGGCCAGCACGACGAGACCCGTGTTGCACAGCGTTTCGGCTGCGACACGCGAGTACTTGTCTTGTGCCAGGATGGCGTCGAGAATGGCGTCCGAAATCTGATCCGCGACTTTGTCGGGATGGCCTTCGGAAACGGATTCGGAGGTGAAGAGATAGTCGTTTGCCACGTTGCGGACTCCTGTTGTGTGGTTACGGTTGAGTTTCACGTAGCCAACTTCGAGAGTCTGAAGCGGCGACGCTTTAGCGGATTACCTTTCTGGCGAGCGCCTATCCCATGGATCGCACCCGCCAGCTTCGCCCCGCAAGTTGTCTATTAACTCGGCGAAGCCCTTATTATAGCGACTTCCTTTGATTGTCACAGAGTCATCACTCGTGCTGTATTTCAACCCGTCTTCAGGTTTCTTGAGCAAAGCGTCGCTCGACGCCCTACACGGAGGGGCGGCATGCTGAGTCGTCTTGGTGCTCACCTCGCCATTGGACTGCTGAAATTTCTGGCATTGCTGCCATATGGTTTCGTTGCGCGACTGGGCGACGGGCTGGGCTGGCTGCTCTATCAGATCCCCAGCAGCCGTAAGCGCATCGTCCACATCAATCTGAGCCTGTGCTTCCCTGAGTGGAGCGCCGAGCACCGCGAGGAGATCGCGCAGAAACACTTCCGCCACGCGATC
Source organism: Paraburkholderia domus (assembly GCF_905220705.1). GTDB lineage: Bacteria > Pseudomonadota > Gammaproteobacteria > Burkholderiales > Burkholderiaceae > Paraburkholderia > Paraburkholderia domus. Next base: position 245,934 of record NZ_CAJNAT010000006.1, on the reverse strand, counting down.
CGCAGCTATGTTGAGCGCAGCGTCCAGTGGTTCGGCTCGGCAAAGAAGCTCGAAAAGCTGGTGCAGGTGGATAGCGAGATCGACCTCCTGGATCCCGACATGCCGCCCACCCTGTTGCTCGGTGCTCATTTCGTCGGCATTGAGGCAGGCTCCGTGTTCATCAATCACGCACTGCGCCGGCAGTGCGGCGCGCTCTACCAACCCATGTCCAACAAGGTGCTCGACGACGTGGCGATAGCCGCGCGCGGCCGCTTCGGCGCGGATATGGCAAGCCGCGCCGACAGCGCACGCATCGTGCTGCGCTGGTTGCGCGACCGCAAGCCCGTCATGCTCGGCGCCGATATGGACTATGGCGCGCGCAACTCGACGTTCGTACCATTCTTTGGCGTACCGGCATGTACGCTGACGGCCGTCGGACGGCTCGCCGGGGTCGGCCATGCGCAAGTGGTGCCGTTCATCGGCGAGGTGCTGCCGAACTACAAGGGCTACCGGCTGAAGGTCTTCAAGCCGTGGGACAACTACCCCACCGGCGACGACGACGCCGACGCGCGCCGCATGAATGCCTTCCTTGAAGAGCAGATTCCGCTGATCCCCGAGCAGTACTACTGGGTGCACAAGCGCTTCAAAACCCGTCCACCTGGCGAGCCGAGCGTGTACTGACCCGGTTTTCAAAAAGTGCCGGAACGCGGAAATAAGGTGACAAATAAGGCGGCGTTCGGCCCACCTGCAGGCGCGTCACTTACAATAGCGTGATGAAACTGAAATTCACCAAAATGCACGGCGCGGGTAACGACTTCGTCGTGCTCGACGGCTACACCCAACCGGTCAACCTGACGCCGGCGCAGGTGCGCGCCCTCGCGGACCGGCATTTCGGCGTCGGCGCCGACCAGTTGCTGCTGGTCGAGAAACCTACCGTGGACGGCGTCGATTTCAGATATCGCATCTTCAATTGCGACGGCGGCGAGGTCGAGCACTGCGGCAACGGCGCGCGCTGCTTCGTCAAGTTCGTGCGCGACAGCGGTCTGACCGACAAACGCAGCGTGCGCGTGCAAGTGCAGAACGGCACCCTCCTGCTGACCATGCAGGAGAACGGCGAAGTGCTGGTCGACATGGGCGCGCCCGTGTTCGAACCTGAGCGCGTGCCGTTCGCCACCAAAGGTCTCGAAGGCCGCCGCGAGAGCGCCGACACGCTCTGGCCGCTCGACGTGAACGGTGTGACGCGCTGGATTTCGGTGGCATCGATGGGCAATCCGCACGCGGTGCAAGTGGTCGACAACGTCGAAGAATTTCCGGTGCTCGTCGAAGGACCGGTGATCGAGCGGCATGCGCGCTTCCCGCAGCGGGTGAACGCGGGCTTCATGCAGATCGTCGGCCGTAGCGAGATCAAGCTGCGGGTCTACGAACGCGGCGCCGGCGAAACGCTGGCGTGCGGCACGGGCGCGTGCGCGGCAGTCGCTGCCGGCATTCGCCGTGGACTGCTGGATGCGCCGGTACTCGTGCATACGCACGGCGGCAAGCTGACCATCACGTGGGACAGCGTGCAAGAAGGCGCGCCGCTGCTAATGGCCGGCCCTGCGGCAACCGTCTTCGAAGGCGAGATCGAACTGGCCGACTGATCCGCGCCAGCGCAGTATCCGATTCAGCGGCCGAGCGATCGGCCCACGAAGTACCCGACACGTGGCCTCGAACAGGCCGATGAAGAGGCCGATGAAGCGCCGGACCACGCGGCTCTTTCGCCGGCCGACCGAACGCATGACCGATGCGCCGCCCTGAAGGCGTCGTCCCGTAGTCCTTTAGCCGAAACCATGAACGATCGCGAAGTCGCCGAATATCTGCTCGCCAACCCCGAATTCTTCGCCGAACACGCGGAAATGCTCGCGACAATCCGGCTTGCGAACCCGCATGGCAAAGCCGCGGTGTCGCTGCAGGAGCGGCAGATGGAAATGCTGCGCGACAAGAACAAGCATCTCGAACGGCGTCTGGCTGAACTGCTGCGCTACGGTCACGAGAACGACAGCATCGCGTCGAAATTCAATCGCTGGACCATCCGTGTAATGTCCGAGCGCGATCCGTACGCGCTGCCGCGCACGATCGCCACCGGTTTGCGCGATATTTTCGACGTGCCGCAAGCGGCACTGCGCGTATGGGACGTCTCCGAGCCGTATTCGCAGGCCGAGTTCGCGCGCCATGTCGGCGAGGAAGTGCGAATCTTCGCGAACAGCCTCACCACGCCGTACTGCGGCGCGAACACCGGCTTCGAAGCAGCGCAGTGGCTCGTGCCGGCGGTGTCGGCCGTGAGCGACGATGGGGCTGCAGGCGGCGCAAGCGAGTCCGCGCACGCCACTGAATCGATTGCGTTGCTCGCGCTGCGCGACCCCGAAGGCAAGGAAGAGGCGCCCACCTTCGGCCTGCTGGTGATGGGTTCCGCTGACGCGCGCCGCTTCCATGACGGCATGGCGACCGATTTCCTGACGCAGATCGGCGCGTTGGCGAGCGCGGCGCTCAGCCGCCTGCTGCCGCGCTGATCCGCCGATCCCGCAAAAGGCCATCGTGACCGAAGCCGACCCGATCGCCGCCTATCTGTCGAATCTCGAGCATGAGCGGCGACTGTCGGCGCATACGCTGCGCGGCTATACCCACGAACTCGACGAGCTCAAGCTGCTGGCCAAAGGCCGGCCGCTCGAAAGCCTCACCGCTGTCGATATGCGCGGTGCGGTTTCGCGGGCGCACGCCGGCGGCCTGACAGCGCGCTCGATCAGCCATCGGCTGTCGTGCTGGCGGGCGTTTTACCGCTGGTTCGCGGGACGCGTCGATCTGCCGGCCAACCCGGTCGCCACGGTGCGGGCACCGAAGCAGGCCAAAGCACTGCCGAAAGCGCTTTCCGTCGACGACGCCACGCGCCTGATGGAGAGCCCGCCCGCCGCGACGCCCGAAGGTTTGCGCGATCACGCGATGCTCGAACTGTTCTATTCGTCGGGCCTGCGGCTGTCCGAACTGGTCGGCCTCGACGCCCGTTTTGCCGATGCCGACGGCTACCGCTCCGCGGGCTGGCTCAAACTCGACTCCGCCGAAGTCGAAGTACTCGGCAAGGGCAACCGGCGCCGCATCGTGCCGGTCGGCAGCAAGGCGCTCGTCGCTTTGAAAGCGTGGCTCGAAGTGCGCGACCAGATGGTCAAACACGACCCGCATCCGCTGTTTCTGTCGGCGCGCGGCAATCGCCTTTCGCCGAATGTCGTACGTGAGCGTGTCAAGCGCGCGGCGCTGGTCGCCGGCATTCCCGCCAATGTGCATCCGCACGTATTGCGGCATTCGTTCGCCACGCACGTGCTGCAGTCGAGCGGCGATCTGCGGGCCGTGCAGGAACTGCTCGGACACGCCAGCATCACCGCCACGCAGGTCTACACCGCGCTCGATTTCCAGCATCTCGCGCACGTCTACGATCAGGCGCATCCGCGCGCCAAAAAACGCGACTGATTCCGCTATTGGCTTTTTGTTTGGCTTTTCGCGGTTTGCGGTCTCCGCCTTCGCTTCACCTGCCGTGTGCCTCTTTCTCCACACAGCCTATTGCTCCTGCTGACACCCTGATGAATACCGTTACGCTCAAACCGTCGAAAGAAAAATCGCTGCTGCGCCGCCACCCGTGGGTCTACGCCAACGCGATCGATCGCGTCGACGGCAATCCCGCGCCCGGCGCAACCGTGCTGGTGCGCGCGCATGACGGCCGCTTCCTCGCCCGCGCCGCCTACAGCCCGCATTCGCAGATTCGCGCCCGCGTGTGGAGCTTCGACGAAACCGAGCCGATCGATCACGCGTTCTTCAAGCGCCGCGTGCAGCGCGCGTTGGCGCATCGTCAAACGATGGTGCACAACACCGGCGCCGTGCGGCTGATTTTCGGCGAAGCGGACGGCCTACCCGGTCTGATCGTCGATCATTACGTTGCCGAGGACGAAGGCCAGCGCAGCCAGCTCGTGTGCCAGTTCATGGCGACGGGCGTCGAAGCGTGGAAGGAAGCAATCGTCGCCGCGCTAACCGACGCGACCGGCTGCCCGAACGTCTACGAACGCTCGGACGTGTCGATCCGCCAGAAGGAAGGGCTTGAGCAGATCACCGGCGTACTGGCAGGCGAAGCACCGTCGGAAGCGCTGATCGCGAGCGAAAACGGCGTGCGCTATCACGTCGACGTGCGCAACGGCCACAAAACCGGCTTCTACGTCGACCAACGCGACAACCGCCTGCTGGTGCAGGAACTGGCGAAAGATCGCGATGTGTTGAACTGCTTCTGCTACACCGGCGGCTTTTCGCTCGCGGCGTTGAAAGGCGGCGCCAAACGCGTGGTGTCGATCGATTCGTCAGGCGACGCGCTCGCGATCGCTCAACAGAACGTGGCCGCCAACGGTTTCGACGCCGAGCGCGCCACCTGGCTCGACGCCGACGCGTTCAAAACCCTGCGCCGCCTCTACGACGAAGGCGAGCGCTTCGACCTGATCGTGCTCGATCCGCCGAAGTTCGCGCCGTCGCGTGAACACGTGGACCGCGCCTCGCGCGCCTATAAGGACATCAACCTGACCGGCCTCAAGTTGCTGCGCCCGGGCGGCCTGCTGTTCACCTATTCATGTTCCGGCGCGATCGATTCCGAACTGTTCCAGAAGATCGTGTCCGGTGCGGCGGCCGATGCGCGCGTCGATGCGCGGATTCTCAAGCGCCTCGGCGCTGGGGTCGACCACCCGTTGCTCACCGCCTTCCCGGAAGGTGAATACCTGAAAGGCCTGCTGTTGCAAATCGCCTGATCGCCCATAGTTTCAGGGCTATTTCCCGCGCGCCGCGCAAGGGGTCCGCTCCCGCCGCCAGCGCCGGCTTGACAGATATGTTTCAATATCCGGCTAGATCGGGTCGCGCGCCGTCAGGCTGCCACCCCCGGCAAACCGGATTCGCAGACGCATTTGCGGCAGCTTGCGCGCTGCACATTTCGATTACGCACAGACTCACGTACTTACAGGCGACCAACATGATCCCAGTCACCATCCTGACCGGCTTTCTCGGCAGCGGCAAAACCACCCTGCTCAAGCGCATCCTGAACGAAAAGCACGGCATGAAGATCGCCGTGATCGAGAACGAGTTCGGCGAAGAGAACATCGATAACGAAATCCTCGTGCAGGACACGAGCGAGCAGATCATCCAGATGAGCAACGGCTGCATCTGCTGCACGATCCGTGGCGACCTGTCGCGCGTGCTGGGCGATCTGGCGGCGAAGAAGCAGTCCGGCGAACTGGATTTCGACCGCGTCGTGATCGAAACCACGGGTCTCGCCAATCCGGGCCCGGTCGCGCAGACGTTTTTCATGGACGACCAGATCGCCAACGAATTCCTGCTCGACGCAATCATCACGCTGGTCGACGCGAAGCACGCGAACCATCAACTGGACGAGCATGAAGTGGTGCAGCGCCAGGTCGGTTTCGCCGATCGCCTGTTCATCACCAAGGCCGATCTGGTCGATGAAAAGCACATGGACGATCTGCGCCACCGCCTGCTGCACATGAATCCGCGGGCGGCGATCAAGGTCGTCAATTTCGGCGAAGCAGACATCAAGGAAATTTTCGATCTGCGCGGCTTCAACCTGAATTCGAAGCTCGAAATCGACCCTGACTTTCTCGCTGAAGACGAACATGCGCACAACCACGCTCACGCGCATGACGAGCACGGCCACACCCATGCCGATCACGAAAACTGCGATCACGACCACGGCAAGTGCGACCACGAAGGTCACGACCACGCGCATCACCATCACGCGCACCATGACGACAAGATCAAGTCGTTCGTCTACCGCAGCGACCGTCCGTTCGACCCGAACAAGCTCGAGGACTTCCTCGGCGGCATTCTGCAGATCTACGGCGAGCGCCTGCTGCGCTATAAGGGTGTGCTGTATATGAAGGGCGTCGACCGTAAGGTGGTGTTCCAGGGCGTACATCAGATGATGGGCAGCGATCTGGCCGCGAAATGGCAGCCGATCGAGAAGAAGACCAACAAGATGGTGTTCATCGGCATCGAACTGCCGCAAGACCTGATCACCGACGGCCTGGACGCCTGTCTGGCGTAAGCGTCACGTCGGCGGTGCCCGTGCAGGTGGCGCGGCACGGCACCGCCGACGTCCTGACGCACGCCGATCACGGGCCCGCGCCCTACTGGGACGGGGTAATCGTCTACAGAATACGCAGAACCAGCAGCCGAAAGCCAGCTGAAATGTCGGCTGTGTGAAAAGCACGTGAAAACCCTGCTGTATTAAACCGTTCACGACCATCGCTTTTTGATCGTGCGCGCGTTATATTTTCGGGATATCAGTGCGCCGCCGGGGGATTTTCACCAGTTGCGGTGCTGGATTGTGATTCAGTTACAATACGTGCCCACTGGAGAATGACAACGAATTGCCCGGTCAGCGCGTACTCCGCGCCGGGCCTGAAACGGCGCCGGAAAATCTTGTCCGGAAATCACGCCGATAATGCCGGCTGGCACAGCAGACAAGGCTCGCTGCCGGCAAGCAATACCTCAGGAACAATTGAGAATCGGTTTCCAGAGGAGTTCGGCCCCGCATTGGCGTAGCGCGCCCGGCGCGTGGGCGCAAGGCGCTTCGGCGTCACCGACAGTCCACCGTCCGTGCCCGCCCAGCGCTCAGCGTCCTCGTGGCGCCTTTGTGGGCAATACGAAAGTGCGGGCACTATGTAAGAGTTTTGCCTCACATTGAAGAAGCAAGCCAGATGACGACGAAACGACTCTTGACTGAAGCCGAAATCCTGAAGATGAGCGACAAGGATTACATGAATGAGGATCAGCTCGCTTTCTTCAAGAACAAGCTTGAACAGCTGCAGGCGGACATTCTCCGCAATGCCGGCCAGACGACCGAGAACCTGCGCGAAACAGTAATCGTGCCGGACCCGGCCGATCGTGCAACGATCGAGGAAGAGCATGCGCTCGAACTACGCACGCGCGACCGCGAGCGCAAGCTGCTGAAGAAGGTGCAGCAATCGATCGCGCGCATCGATTCGGGCGATTATGGCTGGTGCGAAGAAACCGGCGAGCCGATCGGCATTCCGCGTCTGCTCGCACGGCCCACGGCTACCCTGTCGCTCGAAGCGCAGGAACGCCGCGAACTGCGCCAGAAGCTGTTCGGCGACTGAACGCCTGCGGCGCGGCTTCGGCTCCGCGCCCTTTTAAGCTGCTTCGTCGAGAGGCGCACGGTGATCTGTGCGCCTTTTTTCTTTTGTGTGTCCCTCCCCACATTCCTCGCCCTGAATCCCGTGTTTTTGTCTTATGCCGTTTGCCGGCTCTTGATATGACCGCGCACGCCCTAAAATAACCTCGACATGCGTTGCACGAGCGCGCGCCGGCCAGTTGACCGTTTCAGCGTTGCGCGCCGTCCGCTTCCCGGATTCATGCGGTGGTGCTGCGCCACCGCGTCCTACCCGTTTTGCAAAGAGGAACGCATATGGAGCAATTTCACGGCACAACGATCGTTTCCGTGCGCCGCGGCGACAAGGTCGCGCTTGGCGGCGACGGCCAGGTGACGCTTGGCAACATCGTCATGAAAGGCGGGGCGAAGAAAGTCCGGCGCATCTATAACGGCAAGGTGATGGTCGGCTTCGCCGGCGGCACGGCCGACGCCTTCTCGCTGCTCGACCGCTTCGAAGCGAAGCTGGAAAAACATCAGGGCAATCTGACCCGCGCCGCCGTCGAACTCGCCAAAGACTGGCGCACCGACCGCATGCTGCGCCGCCTCGAAGCCATGCTGATCGCCGCGGATGCCACCACCACCCTCGTCATTACCGGTAACGGCGACGTGCTCGATCCGGAAGGCGGTATCTGCGCGATCGGTTCGGGCGGCGCTTACGCGCAAGCCGCCGCGAAGGCGCTCGTTGACAACACCGAGCTGTCGCCGCGCGAGATCGTGGAGAAGTCGCTGGAGATTGCCGGCGACATGTGCATCTATACGAACCATAACCGCGTCATCGAGACGATCGAGTAAGGACACACGATGAGCACCATGACCCCTGCCGAGATCGTCTCGGAACTCGACAAACACATCATCGGCCAAGGCCGCGCGAAGAAAGCGGTTGCCGTGGCGCTGCGCAATCGCTGGCGCCGTCAGCAGGTTGAAGATCCGCTGCGTCAGGAAATCACGCCGAAGAACATTTTGATGATTGGACCGACCGGTGTCGGTAAAACGGAAATCGCGCGGCGCCTGGCGAAACTGGCCGACGCACCGTTCATCAAGATCGAAGCCACGAAGTTTACCGAAGTCGGCTACGTAGGCCGCGATGTGGACAGCATCGTGCGCGATCTGATGGAGATCTCGATCAAGCAGACGCGCGAAACGGAAATGCGCAAGGTGCGGACCAAGGCTGAAGACCAGGCCGAAGACCGCATTCTCGACATCCTGCTGCCCACAGCACGCCCGGTCGGTTTCGGCGCAAGTTCGAGCGCCGCGGATACCGTCGACGAAAGCAGCCCCACGCGCCAGACCTTCCGCAAGCGTCTGCGCGAGGGCTTGCTCGACGACAAGGAAATCGAACTCGACGTCGAACAGCCGCAAGTCGGCATGGACATCATGGGGCCGCCGGGCATGGAAGACATGACCGAGCAGATCCGTTCGATGTTCGCGAATATCGGCGGCGGCAAGAAAACGCGCCGCAAGCTGAAGGTGAAGGAAGCGCTCAAGGTCCTCACCGACGAAGAAGCCGGCAAGATGCTCAACGACGAAGAGGTGAAAGCCAAGGCGGTACAGAATGTCGAGCAGAACGGCATCGTGTTCCTCGACGAAATCGACAAGATCGCGTCGCGTAGCGAAGCGGGCGGCGGTGAAGTGTCGCGTCAGGGCGTGCAGCGCGATCTGCTGCCGCTCGTCGAGGGCACCACGATCAACACCAAGTACGGCATGGTGAAGACCGACCACATTTTGTTCATCGCCAGCGGCGCGTTTCATCTGGCCAAGCCGAGCGATCTGATTCCGGAACTGCAAGGCCGCTTCCCGATTCGGGTCGAACTGGATTCGCTGTCGGTGGGCGATTTCGAATCGATCCTGGTGTCGACCGACGCGAGCCTCGTCAAGCAATACCAGGCACTGCTGGCCACGGAAGACGTGCACCTGGAATTCGCCGAGGACGGCATTCGCCGCATGGCCGAAATCGCGTACTCGGTCAACGAGAAGACTGAGAACATCGGCGCACGCCGCCTGTACACGGTAATTGAAAAGCTGCTCGAAGATGTCTCGTTCGCAGCCGGCAATCACTCGGGCAAGACGGTGCAGATCGACGCGGCGTATGTCGATCGCGCGCTGAACGAAGTGGCGGAAGACGAGGATCTGTCACGCTACGTGCTTTGATGTCGATGCTGATACTGATGCCGCGCTAAAGCCGCGCGCCACACGCGCGGTCGATCATGTGTGAGGCACAAAAAAACGGGCTGTCTTGTGAAAGACAGCCCGTTTTTCTTGGCGGCCCGCAAGCGCGGGCACGCCTCAACGCTTACTGCTTGACCGGCCGCTTCGCCAGCTTGCGTTGCAGCGTTCGGCGGTGCATGTTCAACGCGCGCGCAGTGGCTGAAATATTGCCGCCGTGCTCCGCGAGCACACGTTGAATATGCTCCCACTCCAGACGCGCAACCGACAACGGCGTGGGATGCTCAATCGCCTCTTCAGCTTGCAGCGCACTCGCCTCGCTTTGCAGCGCCGACAAGATCGTCTCCACGTTGGCGGGCTTCGCCAGATAGTTGTCGGCGCCGTCTTTCACAGCCTGCACAGCTGTGGCGATACTGGCGTAGCCGGTCAACACCAGCATGCGCGCGTCCGGCTGCAAATCACGCAAAGGGGCGACGAGCGTAAGACCGGAATCGTTGCCGAGATGCAGGTCTACCGTGATCTGGCTGAACTTCTGCTGGTTCGCCAACTTGATCGCCTCATCCGCGTTGTGCGCTTCGGCCACCGTATAACCGCGCCGCGTCAGACCGCGGGCGAGGATGCCGGAGAACACCTCATCGTCGTCGATCACCAGAAAATTCATATCGCTCATGCCTGTTTCTCCGTGTTGGATGGCGTGGCGCCCTGACGGCCCGCACCTGATAATTTGCGCGCGCCAAGCGGCAGTCTCAACACTGCACGCGTGCCGCGCGGCTTGATTTCGCTGACATCGGTCAGTTCGATCGATCCCTTCAGACGCGCCGCCGCTGAAAATGCCAGATACAGCCCGACGCCGTGTCCGCCCTGTGTGCTGTCGACCGGCATCGTGCCGATCGACCCGCGCAATGCGGCCGGAATACCCGGGCCCGTGTCGCATACTTCGAATACGATCTGATCGCCGCGAGCCGCAAGCGCGCACGACAGCGTCACGTGGTCGCGGCTCGCACGCGCGGCGTTGTCGAGCAGAATCGTAAGAATCTGACTGACGGCAACCGTATCGTCAAGGCTGACTCCCTCAGGCGGCACTCCGATCCGCTCGAACTTCACATGCGGATGACGCAAGCGCCATTGCTCGCCGAACGACTCTAGCCACTCGCTGACCATCTGCCGGTTGGTCGCGGTCGTTGCACGGCTGCGCAGCCGTGCAAGCGCAGAAGTGCAGAGCGTCATTTGCTGTTCGAGCAGCTCCAGATCGGCGCTGTACGGCGCGAGCCCCTTATCGGTTCGCGCGGCGTCGCGCAATTCTTCGGACAACATTGCAATTGTAGACAGCGGCGTGCCGATTTCGTGCGCGACAGTGGCAGCCTGGACGCCCAGCGCGACGGCGCGCTCATCATGAAGCAAGCGCTGCTGCGCCTCTCCGAGCGCTGCGTCACGTAGTCGCAGAGCGCGTGACATGCGCGCGACGAACCACGCAATCAGGCCGACGCTGACCATGAAGTTCACCCACATGCCGGCGCGAAAGTAGTCGAACAGGTTCGCTGGGTTGTCGAGATTCAGCGGCACGGAATCGAAACCGAGCACGGCATAACAGGCCACGGCGAACGCGGCGAGCCACGCCATCAGATACCACGGCAACACGGCTGCGGCAATCGCGAGCGATGGCAGGTACAGCGAAACGAATGGGTTGGTGGTGCCGCCGGAAAGGAACAGCAGCGCCGACAATGCGCCGAGATCGACCCAGATCTGGCCGAACAGTTCGAGATTGGACTCGGGCCGCTGCTGAGAGACGCGCCACCACGTCAGTCCGTTGAAGATCACTTCGAGGGCGATCACGAGCAACATCGCGGGCAACGGCAAGTGCACGCCGAAGAAGGTCTGCACGAATGCAATCGTCATCAGCTGGCCGATGATAGCGAGGCTGCGCAGCCAGAACAGATGACCGAGGTTGACCCGGCCGGTGTTAGTTATACGATGCATGACTTTAGTTTAACGGTTCGGACTAGTCTGACTTACCGCACGGCCTTGCGCCGGTAACATGGGATTTTTGCGACAGCGTTGTGCGAACCGATTGCTCATCATCCGTTCTCGCGCCACCCAAACTCATCCATGCTGCCTATCCCTGATAGCGAGACCCCCGCCTCATCAGCTTTCCTGACTTTCCTGCGACATGCCGCTACAGCCCGGCAAAACGGCACCGCAGAAGCCGAGGCCAACTGGCTCGATGCCGCTGCGCAACGCCATCCGCTCGACGACGCGTCGATCGACTCGCTCATCACCGCGCTGCTAGAGCAACATCGTCACGACGACGTGATCGAACTCGCCGCCATTATTGCCCAACTCGATCCGCACCGCGCTCTTGCCCACTTCCGTTTCGGCTACGCACTGCAGATGGCGAACCGGCATAGCGAAGCAATCGCACCCTATCGTCGCGCGCTCGCCATCGATCCGAAACTGCCGCAGTTGCGCAACAATCTCGCTGGCGCCCTTACGCTCACAGGTGGCGACCTGAACGAGCAACTCGCACTACTGGAAAGTGCAGTTCATGACGACCCCGGCCATGGCGACACATGGACCAATCTCAGTCATGTAAGCCGCGTCAATTTGAATCTTCCGCGCGCGCTCGAAGCAGGCGCAAGAGCCGTGCAATGCGCGCCGCATAGCCCGCTGGCGCATAACAACTATGCGCTGGCGCTGCGTGAAGCGCAACGCTGGGACGAAGCGGAGCACGCCGAAAGAACTGCCTGTGCATTAGCGCCCAACGACGCGACCATGCGCTCGAATCTCGGCATGCTGCAGCTCATGCGCGGCGATTACACGCACGGATGGCAAGCCCACGAAGCACGCTGGGATGGCTCATTTGAATTGGGCGGCAACCGTCCCGCGATGCCCGCGCCAACCTGGCAAGGTGAATCGCTTGCCGGCAAAACGCTGCTGGTGTGGGGTGAACAGGGCATGGGCGATGTCTTGCAATTCAGCCGCTATATCCCCGTGTTGGGCGAGCGTGTTCATCGCGAGGGCGGCCGCCTCGTCTGGAATTCATTTCCGCAGATGGGTGCGCTGCTCGCTCGCAGCCTCGGCGATCATGCAGACGACTATTCGGCCGGTGGTGGCGTCGAATCTTTGCCACCGTTCGACTACGAAATTCCGTTACTCAGCTTGCCTTTAATCTTCGACACGCGCGAAGAAACGATCCCCGCTGCGATTCCGTACTTGTATGCGGACGCCGCAGCCGGCGAGTCGTGGCGAAAGAGGCTTGCCGGCGAAACGAGGCTCAAAGTCGGACTGGCGTGGACCGGCAGCCCTGGCCATCAGCGCAATCCATTCCGTCGGGTGGGTTGGGAACGCTATTCGACTCATTTCCGCGGTATGCAAGACGTTGCGTTCTATTCGCTGCAACCGGGTGCCGAGGTGGACGTCGCGGCTGCCCGGGCGGCGGGTCTGCCGATGTCTGACTACACCGCCGAATTCGCCAGCTTCGACGACACAGCGGCGTTTGTCAGCGCGCTCGATCTCGTCATCACGGTTTGCACGTCCGTGGCGCATCTGAGCGGCGCGCTTGGCCAGCGCACATGGGTACTGCTCGACGTCAATCCGCATTGGGTCTGGCTGCTCGACCGGTCCGACAGCCCGTGGTATCCGAGCGCGACGCTCTACAGGCAGCGGCAGTTCGGCCAATGGGATCCGGCGCTGGAGGCTGTTGCACGCGATCTGAGCGTGCTCGCGGCCCGGCACCGCGCGGCATAGAACGGACAACGCGGCCGCCAGAGCCGCGCCACCTTCAAGGTGAACCGGCTCCCGGCGCCGGTTGCACGGCTCTCGCGATCTCCGCAGCGAGACATTCAGGACACAGGCAGCGGCCGGACGGATCGAGCCGGTCCGCCGGCAGGGCCGGCATTTCACGGCACCAGCAGTCGAACGGCACGCCATGCATGGCGCAATCGAATGCATGACCGCAGCGCGGACAAAGCGCGCTGCTTCCGGAGCGGGAAGCTGACGATTTCATAACGGGCCGGATGGTCTCGCTACAGCCTGAATCAGGAAATGATGCCACGAGTGGCGCGCCGCCGTCAGTCGACCATCGGCCATTCGGCCGATTCACAGACCTATCTGAACGACGGTAAGCTTGATTGTCGGCTGCCGCTTCGGGCCGTCCATTGCGCAGTGCGCAAAGCCCGCGCCGCCCGTCACCGGCGCCGCTATCGAAAACCCTGTTGCAGCGCGCCAGTCCTGTACAATTCGCCCTGTTTTAACTGTTCCGTGCCTGAGCCTGCCGCCATGTCCGAGATCCCTGACCTTTCGCAGATCGCGCCCACCCTGAAGGCTGAAATTCTGGCCGAGGCGCTGCCTTACATTCGCCAGTATCACGGTAAGACCGTGGTCATCAAATACGGCGGCAACGCCATGACCGAAGAGCGGCTGAAGCAAGGCTTCGCGCGCGACGTGATCCTGCTGAAGCTGGTCGGTATCAATCCGGTGATCGTGCACGGCGGTGGTCCGCAAATCGACCAGGCGCTGAAGAAAATCGGTAAACAGGGCACGTTCATCCAGGGCATGCGCGTCACCGACGAAGAGACGATGGAAGTCGTCGAATGGGTGCTCGGCGGCGAAGTGCAGCAGGACATCGTCACGCTGATCAACCATTTCGGCGGTCACGCGGTTGGCCTGACCGGCAAAGACGGCGGCCTGATCCACGCACGCAAGATGCAGATGCCGGATCGCGACAATCCGGGCCAGTACGTCGATATCGGTCAGGTGGGCGAAGTCGAGGCAATCAATCCTGCGGTCGTGAAAGCGCTGCAAGACGACGCGTTCATTCCGGTGATCTCGCCGATCGGCTTCGGCGAAGACGGTCTGTCGTACAACATCAACGCGGATCTGGTCGCGGGCAAACTGGCGGTCGTGCTGAACGCCGAAAAGCTCGTGATCATGACCAACATCCCGGGCGTGATGGATAAGGAAGGCAATCTGCTGACCGATCTGTCGGCGCGAGAGATCGACGGCCTGTTCGCAGACGGCACGATCTCCGGCGGCATGCTGCCGAAAATCTCGTCGGCGCTGGATGCCGCAAAGAGTGGCGTGCGTTCGGTACACATCATCGACGGCCGCATCGAACATTCGGTGCTGCTGGAAATTCTCACCGAACAGCCGTTCGGCACGATGATCCGCTCGCATTGATTCCTGCCTCAAACCCGGCACACACGGCACGCTTATCCTGCGTGCCATGTGTGCCGTGCAGTTGCGCTGCCGCTGGACCCAGCGGTACACAACGCGCCGCCCTCCGGCGCAACAACACTCTCCCCTCTTTTATCGCCTTCCGCCTCGCGAACCGTCGTCCGCGTTCACTGCGTGAAGCGACTGCCTGCGCCTGAACGGCGCCTTCATCATGCGCACCCCCACTTTCCGACGCCGTCGTCCGCACATCGCAGGTGGCAGTCCGGTCTGGCTGTTCGATCTCGACAACACGCTGCATCACGCTTCGCATGCGATTTTCCCGGCGATCAATCAGGGGATGACGCAATACATCATCGACGCGCTGGGAGTCGATATCGACGAAGCCAACCGTCTGCGCACCGGCTACACGCAACGCTACGGCGCAGCGCTGCTCGGTCTGACACGGCACCATCCGCTCGATCCCAACGACTTTCTGAAAGTCGTCCACACGTTCCCCGATCTCGGCTCGATGATCCGTCACGAACGCGGTGTCGCGCGGCTCGTCGCGTCGCTGCCCGGTCGCAAGATCGTGCTGACCAACGCGCCCGAGGCCTATGCACGCGCGGTGCTTGCGGAGTTGCGCATCGAGCGTCTGTTCGAACAGGTGATTGCAATCGAGCACATGCGCGATCGCCGCACCTGGCGCGCTAAACCTGACCATTCGATGCTGCGCCGCGCGATGCGCGACGCGCACGTCTCGCTCAAAGATGCGATCCTCGTGGAAGACACGCGCTCGCATCTGAAAAACTACCGGCGACTCGGCATCCGCACGGTGTGGATCACCGGCCATCTGCCGCGCAAGCCGCACGCGGACGGCATACCGACGCGTCTGCCAGGCACCGGCCGGCCGCACTATGTCGATCGCTGCATTCGTTCGTTAAAATCGCTAAGACTGGGCACCCGCTCGGTTCGATTGAAGGGACAGCAGACGGGACGCAGCCATGCAGCCGATCGACAAGCCTGACGAAGCCGTAGCCGAACACGAACCCACCCCGCCGGCCGCGCCGCGGACGCCGCGCCTGAAGCCGGGCGAGCGTCGCGTGCACATCCTGCAGACGCTCGCCGCGATGCTGGAAGCGCCAAAGAGCGAAAAGATCACCACGGCGGCACTCGCCGCCCGGCTCGGCGTCTCGGAAGCCGCGCTGTACCGCCATTTCGCCAGCAAGGCCCAAATGTTCGAAGGGCTCATCGAGTTCATCGAGCAAACCCTCTTCGGCCTGATCAACCAGATTGCCGACAAAGAAAGCAACGGCGTGCTGCAAGCCCGTGCGATTGCGCTGATGCTGCTCAACTTCCCCGCGAAGAATCCTGGCATGACGCGCGTGCTGACCTGCGAGGCGCTGGTCGGCGAGCATGAGCGGCTGACTGAACGCGTCAATCAGATGCTGGAGCGGGTCGAGGCATCGTTGAAGCAGTGTTTGCGGCTGGCGCAAATGGAGGCAAACGCACACGCGAGCGAAAACACCAACGCCGACGCAAACGCGCAGACCGCCGTGCCGCTGCCTGCAGCCTATGATCCGGCGATCCGCGCGAGCCTGCTGCTGAGCTACATCATCGGCCGATGGCATCGGTATGTGCGCAGCGGCTTTGCGCGGCCGCCCGCCGAACACGCCGACGCGCAACTGCTGCTGATTCTTCAGTAGTCCGCGCGGCACATGCGGCGGCACAGCAGCGCCCGCGACGCTGCCGCATGAAATTTTCCGCTATACTTTGCGCCTGACTGCGGCACTGGATGCACCCGAGGCCGCAATCCGCAGCACCCTGAACACCTATCACGCGCCGATTTGCTGACTCGATTGCGGGCGCGCGAACTGCCGGGAACGTTTCCCGCGGTTCACTATAAATGCGGCTAAAGAGGTCGTCAGCCGTGCACATCGTTCCTCCTCCGTGCCTCGCCGACGCCAATCTAGCCGCCCTGTATTTGTTAAATGGCGGAATGAATGGAATCGATCGGTATCGTCGCTCCCCAAAAAATGCATTTCACCGAGCCGCTGCTCATGCAGAACGGCAGCTCGCTGGCCGGTTACGACCTGATGGTCGAGACCTACGGCACGCTCAACGCCGCGCGCAGCAATGCCGTGCTGGTGTGTCACGCGCTCAACGCGTCGCACCACGTAGCGGGCGTGTACGCGGACAATCCGAAGGACATCGGCTGGTGGGACAACATGGTCGGCCCGGGCAAACCACTCGACACCAACAAGTTCTTCGTGATCGGCGTGAACAACCTGGGCTCATGCTTCGGCTCGACCGGGCCGATGAGCATCGATCCGGCCACCGGCAATCCCTACGGCGCGACCTTTCCTGTCGTAACGGTCGAAGACTGGGTGAACGCCCAGGCGCGCGTCGCCGATGAGTTCGGCATCACGCGCTTCGCGGCTGTGATGGGTGGCAGCCTCGGCGGCATGCAGGCGCTCGCGTGGAGCATGATGTATCCGGAACGCGTGGGCCATTGCATCGTGGTTGCGTCCACACCGAAGCTGTCCGCGCAGAACATCGCGTTCAACGAGGTGGCTCGCTCGGCGATCCTGTCGGACCCGGATTTTCATGGCGGCAACTACTACGCGCACAACGTGAAGCCGAAGCGCGGCTTGCGCGTCGCGCGGATGATCGGCCACATCACGTATCTGTCGGACGACGACATGGCTGAGAAATTCGGCCGTTCGTTGCGGCGCGCGGAAGGCGCGGTGGATGCGTACAACTTCAACTTTGATGTCGAATTCGAAGTGGAATCGTACCTGCGCTACCAGGGCGACAAATTTGCCGACTACTTCGACGCGAACACCTACCTGCTGATCACCCGCGCGCTCGACTATTTCGACCCGGCCAAAGCCTTCGACGGCGACCTGACCGCCGCCGTCGCCCACACCACGGCGAAATACCTGATCGCCAGTTTCTCGACCGACTGGCGTTTCGCGCCGGCCCGCTCGCGCGAACTGGTGAAGGCGCTGCTCGACCACAAGCGCACGGTGACCTACGCGGAGATCGACGCGCCGCACGGCCACGACGCCTTCCTGCTAGACGACGCGCGCTACCACAACCTGATGCGTGCCTATTACGAACGTATTGCGAACGAG
The DNA here is from genome assembly GCF_905220705.1 of Paraburkholderia domus. Taxonomy (GTDB): domain Bacteria; phylum Pseudomonadota; class Gammaproteobacteria; order Burkholderiales; family Burkholderiaceae; genus Paraburkholderia; species Paraburkholderia domus. The sequence goes on along the minus strand of NZ_CAJNAT010000006.1, from coordinate 228,264 downwards.
GTGAACGCATGAACCAGCGAGCACTCGATTATCTGGCTCTGCGCCCGGACTTCCGCGCGATCGCCCGCTGGGTCGAACCGGGCGCCAGCGTGCTCGATCTCGGCTGCGGCGACGGCTCGCTGCTGTCGCTCTTGACCGAAGAGCTGGACGTGCAGGGTTATGGCATCGAAATCAACGACGCTGGGGTATTGGCGTCGACGCAGAACGGCGTCAACGTGATCCAGCAGAATCTGGAAGACGGCCTGCGCCTGTTCGAAGACGGCAGCTTCGATTTCGCGATTCTGTCGCAGACGCTGCAAACCATCCATCAGACGGCCGCGATCCTGCGCGAGACGGTGCGGGTGGGCAAGGAATGCATCGTCTCGTTCCCGAATTTCGGCTACTGGGCGCACCGGCTTTCGGTGTTGCAAGGCCGCATGCCGGTGTCGAAGTCGCTGCCTTACCAGTGGCACAACACGCCGAACGTCCGGGTACTGACGATCGAGGATTTCGAGGCGTTGGCGCCGGAAGTCGGCATCGAGATCCTCGACCGCGTGGTGCTTCACGATGGCCAGGTGGTGCGATGGGGCGTGAACTGGCGTGGTAGTCTTGCGGTCTATCGCGTCAAGAAAAGCTAACCCCAGTTATCCACATGTCGAACCCGCCGCACGAGGCGCCTGCACTTACCGCTCACGAAGAACATCCCGGCTGGCGCGCGTTTCTGAATACGCGCATGCTGATCTGCGTCTTTCTCGGCTTTACGTCGGGACTGCCGCTGTTCACGCTCGTCTATCTGGTGCAGGCGTGGCTACGCTCCGAAGGCGTCAATCTGAAGGAAATCGGCCTCTTTGCGCTGATTCAGTTTCCGTACACCTGGAAATTCATCTGGGCGCCGCTGATGGACCGCTACGTGCCGCGTTTTCCGGGCTGGCGTCCGGGAAGACGGCGCGGCTGGATGCTGGTCACGCAAATCCTGGTTGCCGGCGCGATCGCTGCGCTAGGTTTCGTGTCGCCGAAAGATTCGATCTGGACGGTGGCGGCGTTGACGGCACTGGTCGCGTTCTTCGGCGCGAGCCAGGACATCGTGATCGACGCCTACCGGCGTGAGTTGCTGAGCGACACGCAGCAAGGTCTCGGCAATGCGGTGCACGTGAATGCGTACAAAATCGCCGCGCTGGTGCCGGGTTCGCTTGCGCTGATTCTGTCTGACCACTTACCGTGGACCACCGTTTTTATCGTCACCGCCGCCTTCATGCTGCCAGGCATGATCATGACGCTGGTGGTGCGCGAGCCCCAGGTGCACGGCACGCCGCCAAAGAATCTGCGCGAAGCGATCGTGCAGCCGTTCAGCGAATTCATTCAACGCGACGGCTGGCGTGGCGCGCTGTTCGTGCTCGGTTTCATCTTTCTTTACAAGCTCGGCGACACGATGGCGACCACGCTGTCCACGTCGTTCTTCCTCGACATCGGCTTTTCACGCACGCAGATTGGTGTGATCGCCAAGACCACCGCGTTCGGTGCGAGTCTCGCGGGCGGGATCGTCGGCGGGATCTGGCTGATGAGGGTTGGCATCGGCCGCGGGCTCTGGATCTTCGGCATCCTGCAGATGGTGTCGACGCTCGGCTTTGCATGGCTTGCGCATCTCGGACCGGCATCGCCCGGTCTTGCCGTGATTTACGACATCGCCGTCTGGCTGAGCCAAGGCACCTCGAAGCTGCTCGCGCTGGTCGGCATCGACTGGACCGTGCAGCTCGATCCGCGCTCAGTCGCACTGGCATTGGTCTACGGCCTGGAAACCTTCGCGACGGGTCTGACGATGGCGGCCTTCACCGCTTACATCGCCAGCACCACCGATCCGCGCTACACCGCTACGCAGTTCGCACTTTTCACGAGTCTGGCTTCCGTGCCGCGCACGTTGGCATCGGCAGCAAGCGGCTATGTGGTCGCAAAAATCGGCTGGTTCGACTATTTCATCGTGTGTACGGCGCTGGGGCTGCCCGGCATGCTGCTTCTGCTGCGCATCGCGCCCTGGAGAACCCGGTCGTGACGGTGCTTCAGTCAAAGCATGCGGTGCGCCCGGGATCGGATGTCTCCGGGATTCCTTCGCGCAACGCGTCCCGCGGGGTGCTGCGTGCGGCATTGGCGCTTTTCGGTTACGCGAGCCTCGCGTTGGCGGCGCCGTTGAGCGCCTACGCGACCGCTATGCCCGCGGTCGGCACCGGTGCATCGGCACCGGCCACCACCACCACCACCACCACGAATGCTCCAGCGCCGACGGCAAAATTGGCGCCGAGCACGGCGAGCCCGGAAAGCGCGACATCGTCGGCAGCCGGCGCGACCAGCGCCACGAACGCCGGCAGCGCACCCGCGCCCGCCACGCCGCCCGCTTCAACGCAGTCACCACCGGCGCCTGTAACGGCCAAAACGCCCGCAGCCACCTCGGCTCCGGCCGCGGCCGCAAAAGCGCCTGCTGCGACTTCAACGCCCGCCGCAACGGCAAACGCCCCCACGCTCCCGGCTTACAGTGCTCCAAACACGCAGTTGCGCTACGGCGGTTACCTCGTGTTTCGTAACCTGATCCCGTCGCCAATGCTCGAGGCACAAGCCACTGAAGAGTTCGGCCAGATCGTGTACGGCGCAGACCACGCGAACCGCCTGTACGGCGACACCGACGCCCACGTCACACGGGTTCGTTCAATCGTCGACAAGCTGATTCCCTATTCGCTGAAGTGGAACGAGCGGGCGAAGGGCTGGAAGTGGGATGTGGCCGTGGTGCGCTCGCCCGACATCCGCATGTACTGCCTGCCGGGCGGCAAGATTGTCGTGTACAGCGGCCTGCTCGACCGCGCGCGTCTGAACGACAACGAACTCGGCATGCTGATCGGCCATGAGATCGCGCACGCACTGCGCGAGCATGCACGCGAGCGGCTCGGCGAATTGCAGTCCAGCCAGCTCGACTCTTCCGGCACAATCCCGCAGCTATTCGGGCTCGCCGATCTGGGCGCCGCCCCGCTTGGCATCGGTTCACGGTTGCTGGAGATGAAGTACGAGGGCACCGACGAAACCGAAGCCGACGTGATCGGCAGTGATATCGCTTCGCGCGCCGGCTTCGATCCGCGCGCGGCGGTCACGCTATGGGACAAGCTGGCTACGGCGACGCGCAGCAATCGCGACCAGGGCTATATCTACGTGCACCCCTACACGCCGGCGCGACGCCAGGACATCATCAAGCGTCTGCCGGATATGCTGCCGCTATACGCGAAAGCTATCGGCAAGAGCGTCGATGCGCTGCCGGACTACGCTGGCATGGGCCGCCCGCGTCGCAAACCGATCAGCGAGTGAGTTGCGTGGACCGCGACGCTTGCGGCTTGCAGGCAAGGGCCTGCTCGTGGCTCACGCGGTTTCGTTACAGTCCGGGACCGGCTTACTTCTTGAGCTTGTGGTCGTAATCGACGGTCAGCGGTGCGTGGTCGCTGAACTTGATATCGCGGAACACGTCGGTACGTTTCGCTTTGCCGGCGATCCCCTGCGTCGCGATCTGATAATCGATCCGCCACCCCACGTTCTTCGCGTACGCCTGACCGCGATTGCTCCACCACGTGTACTGTTCCGGCCGCTGATCGAGCGTGCGGAACACGTCGACGTAACCGACTTCGTCGAACAGCTTGGTGAGCCACTCGCGCTCTTCCGGCAGGCAGCCTGAATTCTTCTGGTTGCTCTTCCAGTTCTTGATGTCGATCTCTTTGTGGACGATGTTCACGTCGCCGCACACGATCACTTCGCGTTCCTGCGCCAGTTCCGCGAGATGCGGCATGAACTCGTCCATGAAGCGGAACTTGGCCTGCTGGCGATCTTCCCCACTTGACCCCGACGGCACGTACACCGAGATCACCGATAGCTTGCCGAAGCGCAATTCGACATAGCGCCCTTCAGGATCGAATTCCTCGCTGCCGAACCCGATAATGACTTCGTCCGGCTCATGACGCGTGTACACGCCCGCGCCGCTATAGCCCTTCTTCACCGCATGCTGGAAATAGCCGGTGAAACCGTGCGGCGACATGAATTCCGGCGTCAAGTCGTCCTGCGAGCATTTGATTTCCTGCACGCACAGCACATCGGCTTTCTGTTCGCCGAACCAGTCGAAGAAGCCCTTCTTCGCCGCGGAGCGGATGCCGTTCAGGTTGGCGGTAATCACACGCAACATGTCGTTCCTTTTATGTTCGATTCGTTGTTAGATCAAAGGGCAAAAAGCATACGGTCATTCGACCTTGATACCCTTCAGCGATTCTTTGGCAGGCGGATATTCGAGCTTCAGCGCTTCGAACGTGCGCAACAACAATTCGGCGACCATCACATTGCGGTGGGTCTTCGAATCGGCCGGAACCACGTACCAGGGCGCGTAGTCGGTCGACGTCGCGTCCAGTGCGTCGCGATAAGCCGCCTGATATTTGTCCCACTGCTTGCGTGCTTCGAGATCGGAGACGTCGAATTTCCAGTGCTTGCTCGGATCGTCAATACGCGCCTGCAGACGCTGACGCTGCTCTTCTTTTGAAATGTGCAGCATGCACTTGACGATAGTCGTACCGCTGTCGGCCAGCAGCGATTCAAATTGGCGAATGTGACAACAGCGCCGTTCGAATGCTTCGGCATCCAGATTGCCGAGCACGGTCGGCACCAGCAAATCTTCGTAGTGACTGCGATTGAAGATGGTCAGTTCGCCGGCAGCGGGTGCCTGGGCATGCACGCGCCACAGGAAATCGTGCGCCAGTTCGACGGGCGTCGGCGCTTTGAACGGCACGATGCGCAAACCGAGCGGATCGACGTCATGAAACACCGCGCGGATCGTGCCGTCCTTGCCGCTCGTGTCCATGCCCTGCAGCACCAGCAACACCCGACGCTGCTGCTGCGCGTGCAGGCACTCCTGCAGTGTGTCGAGTTTCGCGCCGATCTCCGACAAACGCGCCCGGTCGGAATCTTTCGAACCGGTCGAGAAAGGCTTCGCGGCCGGGTCGAAAGCCTCAAGCGAGAATTTGATGCTCTTCTTGCCGTCGTCGAAATACGGTACGCGGAAGTCGTCGAGTTCGGGTTGCTTCGCCATTCACACTCCGTGATCTGCGTTTAAACGGGCCCGCAAAATGAAACGGGCCGCTGCCCCACTTTCGTTTCCGGCAACAGCCCGTGACAGCTAAAGCTCGCGCTTCAGCCATGGCTCTTCAATTGAGGGTCAACTCAGGACAGCTTCTTCTTCAGCAGTTCGTTCACCTGAGCCGGATTAGCCTTGCCCTTGGTCGCTTTCATCGCCTGACCAATCAGTGCGTTGAATGCCTTTTCCTTGCCCGCGCGGAATTCCTCAACCGACTTCGGGTTCGCGGCGAGCACTTCGTCGATGATCGCTTCCAGCGCGCCGGTGTCCGAAATCTGCTTCAAACCCTTCGCTTCGATGATGCGATCGGCAGCGCCTTCGTCGGTAGCCTTCTCTTCCCAGATCGCGAGGAAAATTTCCTTGGCAATCTTGTTCGAGATCGTGCCGTCGGCGATACGTTGCAGCAACAGCGCGAGTTGCACGGACGAAACCGGGCTCTCGGCGATGTCCAGGTCTTCGCGATTCAGTTGTGACGACACTTCGCCCATCAGCCAGTTAGCCGCGACCTTGGCGTTCGACGGACCGACCTTGAGGACGACCGCTTCGTAATATGCAGCCATAGCCTTGCTCGACGTCAGCACGTTCGCGTCGTACGGCGTCAGGCCGTATTGCGTGACGAAGCGCTGTTGAATCGCGACCGGCAGTTCCGGCATCTCGCTCTTCACGCGCTCGACCCACGCCGAGTCGATCACGAGCGGCATCAGATCGGGATCGGGGAAATAGCGGTAGTCGTGCGCGTCTTCCTTGCTGCGCATCGAGCGCGTTTCGCGCTTGTCCGGATCGTACAGACGCGTTTCCTGCACCACCGTGCCGCCGTCCTCGATCAATTCGATCTGACGGCGCACTTCGTACTGGATCGCTTCTTCGAGGAAGCGGAACGAGTTCAGGTTCTTGATCTCGGCACGCGTGCCGAATTCCGCCTGACCGACCGGGCGCACCGACACGTTCGCGTCGCAACGGAACGAGCCTTCCTGCATGTTGCCGTCGCAGATGCCGAGCCATGTGACCAGCGTGTGCAACGTCTTGGCATACGCGACCGCTTCAGCCGCGCTGCGCATTTCCGGTTCGGTGACGATTTCGAGCAGCGGCGTGCCGGCGCGATTCAGGTCGATACCGGTCATGCCCGCGAAGTCTTCGTGCAGCGACTTGCCCGCGTCTTCTTCGAGGTGAGCGCGCGTCAGGTTGACGACCTTCTCGTACGCTTCCTTGCCCGCCTTTTCGTTAGCCGGAACCTGAATCGTCACCTGGCCGCCCTGCACGACGGGGATTTCGTACTGGCTGATCTGATAGCCCTTCGGCAGATCGGGGTAGAAATAATTCTTGCGCGCGAAGATGCTGCGCGGCGCAATCGTCGAGCCGATTGCGAGGCCAAACTGAATCGCGCGCTCCACGGCGCCGCGGTTCATCACCGGCAGCGAACCCGGCAATGCCAGATCGACGGGGCAGGCCTGCGTATTAGGCGCAGCGCCGAATTGCGTGGCGGCGCCCGAGAAAATCTTCGATTGAGTCGACAGTTGCGCGTGGGTCTCCAGACCGATCACGACTTCCCATTGCTTGGCCATGGTGCTCACACTCCTGCCGGTGCTTTGCGGTGCCAGTCGGTCGCGCGCTGGAACGCGTCGGCCACTTGCAGCATCCGGGCTTCATTGAAATAGTTGCCGATGATCTGCAGACCCACCGGACGCTGCGCGTTCGCGCCCGCACCGAAACCGCACGGCACGCTCATGCCAGGCAAACCGGCGAGGCTCACCGACAGCGTGTAGATGTCGGCCAGATACATCTGCACCGGATCGTCGCCCTTTGCGCCGAGGTCCCACGCCACCGACGGCGCGACCGGTCCCATGATCACGTCGCACTGCTTGAACGCTTCCTGGAAGTCTTGCGCGATGATCCGGCGGATCTTTTGGGCTTGCAGGTAGTACGCGTCGTAATAGCCATGCGACAGCACATACGCGCCCACCAGAATGCGGCGCTTCACTTCCGGACCGAAGCCCTCGGCACGTGACTTCTTGTACATGTCGAGCAGATCGCGATACTCCGCGGCGCGATGGCCGAAGCGCACACCGTCGAAACGCGACAGGTTCGACGAAGCTTCCGCCGGCGCGATCACGTAGTACACCGGGATCGACAGTTCGGTTTTCGGCAGCGAGACTTCCACCAGCGTCGCGCCGAGCGCTTCGTATTGCTTCAAAGCTGCGTCGATCGAGGCGCGCACGTCGTCGGCCAAGCCTGCGCCGAAGTACTCTTTCGGCAGGCCGATGCGCAGGCCGGCGAGCGGTTTGTCCGCGCCGTCGTCTTTCCACGTCTTGCCGATGTAACGCGTGAAGTCTTCGTCTTCGCGCGTGAGGCTGGTCGAATCGCGCTCGTCGAAACCGGCCATGGCGTTGAGCAGCGTCGCGCAATCCGCGGCGGTCTGGGCCATCGGGCCGCCCTGATCCAGCGACGACGCGAACGCGATCATCCCGTAGCGCGACACGCGGCCGTACGTCGGCTTGATGCCGGTGATGCCGGAGAACGACGCCGGCTGACGGATCGAGCCGCCGGTATCGGTGCCGGTGGCAGCGGGCGCGAGACGCGCCGCCACAGCCGCAGCCGAACCACCCGACGAACCGCCCGGCACAGCCTTACGATCCCACGGATTCTCCACGGGACCAAAGTACGAATTCTCGTTGGACGAGCCCATCGCGAACTCGTCCATATTGGTCTTGCCCACGCACACCATGCCGGCGTTCTGCAGACGCGCGACCACCGTCGCATCGAACGGACTTTCGTAGTTCGACAGCATCTTCGAGCCGGCCGTGGAGCGCCAACCCTTGGTGACGAACACGTCCTTGTGCGCGATCGGCAGGCCGACCAGCGGGCCGGCGTGGCCGGCGTGAAGCAGCGCGTCGGCCGCTTTCGCCTGCGCGAGCGTCAGATCGGCGTCGACCTGAATGAAGGCGTTCAGGCTATTTGCCGCGTCGATCCGCTTCAGATAGAGCTGCGCCAGTTCGACTGCCGAGCATTCCTTGGCTGCCAATGCGGCGCGCAGTTCGGTCAAGCTTTTTTCATGCATTGCGTTTTATCCTGGGCTTGATTCGCGAGTCTTGGTCGATCACTTACTCGATCACCTTCGGCACGAGGTACAGGCCGTCCTGAACGGCCGGCGCCGGGCGCTGGAAGGCTTCACGGTCGACCGTTTCGGTCACCGCGTCGTCACGCAGACGCAACGCGACGTCTTCGATCTGCTCGATCGGATGGGCAAGCGGAGCGATGCCGGTGGTATCGACCGCCTGCATTTGCTCGACGAGGCCAAAGAAATCATTGAGCTGGACGAGCGTGTGCTCAGCGTCGGCGTCAGCCAGTTCGAGCCGCGCGAGGTGCGCGATGCGTTTAACATCGGTCAGGGTCAGAGCCATGCAGTCACCGGAAAATGTGGTGGACCGCCGCAGCGCGGGAAAAACGATGCTGCGACAGCGGGTTACGACACTGGAGGAAGACCTCGAAAAAGGGGCCAGCGGCGGCAAAAAGTGCCGTCCGTTTCCTTCAAAACATCCAAAATTATAAGGTATCATTACGCGTTCGACCCAAACCCGGACCGACTTACCAAGGCCTTTCTGAACAATTCCCAAAGATAGTTCGGATTTTTCTGACTTGGCCTTGCACCGGCCTCCGGTAGACTCCCTCGCAGCTTCAAGTTCCTGTGGCGCCGCTTCCGCCCGGTTGAAGCTGTTATTTTTTCCGCTGCCGCCCTGCGCAACCGTTGCGAGGGCTGGCCCCAAGCGAGACAGGATTTTGAATGTTCGGTTTTCTTCGCAGCTACTTCTCCAACGATCTGGCGATTGACCTTGGCACTGCCAACACGCTCATTTACATGCGTGGCAAGGGTATCGTTCTTGATGAACCGTCGGTGGTCTCGATCCGCCAGGAAGGCGGTCCCAACGGTAAGAAAACCATTCAGGCAGTCGGCAAGGAAGCCAAGCAGATGCTTGGTAAGGTGCCGGGCAACATCGAGGCGATCCGCCCGATGAAAGACGGCGTGATCGCCGACTTCACCGTCACCGAGCAGATGATCAAGCAGTTCATCAAAACTGCTCACGAATCGCGCATGTTCTCGCCTTCGCCGCGCATCATCATCTGCGTGCCGTGCGGCTCGACCCAGGTCGAGCGCCGCGCCATCAAAGAAGCCGCGCACGGTGCGGGCGCTTCGCAGGTTTATCTCATTGAAGAACCCATGGCAGCGGCAATCGGCGCAGGCCTGCCGGTATCGGAAGCAACGGGTTCGATGGTTGTCGACATCGGCGGCGGCACGACCGAAGTCGGCGTGATCTCGCTCGGCGGCATCGTGTACAAGGGTTCGGTGCGCGTAGGCGGCGACAAGTTCGACGAAGCCATCGTCAACTACATCCGCCGCAACTACGGCATGCTGATCGGCGAACAAACCGCTGAAGCCATCAAGAAAGAAATCGGCTCCGCGTTCCCGGGTTCCGAAGTCAAGGAAATGGAAGTGAAGGGCCGCAATCTGTCGGAAGGCATTCCGCGCAGCTTCACGATCTCCAGCAACGAAATTCTTGAAGCCCTCACCGATCCGCTGAACCAGATCGTGTCGTCGGTGAAGATCGCGCTCGAACAAACGCCGCCGGAACTGGGCGCCGACATCGCCGAGCGCGGCATGATGCTCACGGGTGGTGGCGCCCTGCTGCGCGATCTGGACCGCCTGCTCGCCGAAGAAACCGGCCTGCCGGTGCTCGTCGCCGAAGACCCGCTGACCTGCGTTGTGCGCGGCTCGGGCATGGCGCTCGAACGCATGGACAAGCTGGGCAGCATCTTCTCGTACGAGTAAGCGAGCCCGTCTCCATGTCAGTAGCGCGGATCAGGCAAACGGCCCCTTGCGGGCCGGTTTGCCGTTGGCTGGGCCTGCCAGCCTCCGCGCGCTGAACGCGCGTCCCTCGCGCGCCGCCGTCTCACCCAACCGCTCACGCCCCCGGCGCCGACCATGGAATACAGTCCGCCGCCCCTGTTCAAGCAAGGCCCGTCCGCTCTCGCACGGCTGGTGTTTTTTGTCTTGCTGGCGCTCGCCCTGCTGATCTCCGATGCACGCTTCAAAACGCTCGAAATCGTTCGTGGCGTGCTCGGCGCGGGTCTTTATCCGTTGCAACGCGCAGCCCTGGTGCCGCGCGACATCTTCATGGGCGCTGCCGACCTGGCCGTGACCAGCGCCACGCTGCGCCAGGAGAACGATAAGCTGCGCACCAAAGATCTCCAGCTCTCGCAGCAAGCCAATACGGCCGCCGAACTGGCCGCTGAAAACACCCATTTGCGCGCGCTGCTGCAACTCTCGCAGCGCTCGACCACGCAATCGCTGCCCGCCGAAATTCAGTACGACACGCGCGATCCGTTCACGCAGAAGGTCGTGATCGGCCGCGGCGCGCAGCAAGGCGTCCAGGACGGTTCGCCCGTCGTCAATGAAGATGGCGTGATCGGTCAGGTGACGCGTGTGTTCCCGCTGCAAGCCGAAGTGACGCTGCTCACCGACAAGGATCAGGCCGTGCCTGTGCAAATCGTGCGCACCGGCTTGCGCAGCGTGATTTACGGCACGCCGAAGGGCGATACGCTCGACCTGCGCTTCGTGCCGATCAGCGCCGACGTTCAGACCGGCGACGAACTCGTCACCAGCGGGCTCGACGGCGTTTATCCGCCGGGCTTGCCGGTCGCCAAGGTCGTGCGGGTCGACAAACAGGCCGATACGGCGTTCGCGCGCGTGATCTGCTTGCCGGTTGCTCCCGTGCGTGGCGCGCGTCAGTTACTGGTGCTGCACTACCTGAATAACGTGCCGCCGCGTCCTGCGGAAGAGCCCGATGCGGCTACAACCGCCAAGGACGCGAAAGCGAAGAAGGGCGGCAAGCCCACGGATAGCAAGCCCGCGGCGGATAAAACCGCTGCGAAGCCTGCTGAAAAGCCGGTCGCTGCTGCCAAGCCCGCTGAAAAACCGCCGGCCAAAACCACGGCCACGGAGAAGAAAGCCGCTACCGAAAAGAAACCGGCCGCCGACAAGAGCGCGAAGCCGCAAACCACGCCGGGGGCCCAGCCATGAACCGTCCGCAATACATCCTGCAGCCGGTCAATCCGTACTTCATCTCGTTCAGCCTCGCTGCGGCGTTCTTGCTGAATCTGATGCCGTGGGGGCGCCTTGCCGGCGTACCGGACTTCGTGGCGCTCGTGCTGCTGTTCTGGAACGTGCACCAGCCGCGCAAGGTCGGCATGGGCATCGCGTTCTTCCTCGGCTTGCTGATGGACGTGCACAACGCCAGCCTGCTCGGCGAGCACGCGCTGGCGTATACGTTGTTGTCGTACGGCGCGATTACGATCCATCGCCGCGTGCTGTGGATGTCGATCGGTGTGCAGACCTTCGCGGTCATGCCGCTGCTGGTCGTCGCGCAAGTGGCGCCGTTCGTGATCCGTCTGCTGACGGGCGCGGCGTTTCCGGGCTGGGGTTACCTGATCGACGGCTTCGTCGAAGCCGCACTGTGGCCGATCGCCAGCATGCTGCTGCTGATGCCGCAGCGCCGTCCGGCTGATCCGGACGACACGCGGCCGATTTAAAGACGCTTCGAGCCCGTCGGCCGTTCCGATGGAACCCAGCCACCCGGCCCGCTCGATACGCATCGCTGTTCATGCCTCCCGGCTCCGGCCGGTTTGGGCGCACACTCATGATGGCCGTCACGTGGCCTTTTGCAGAATCGCATGACCGAATTCAAGGACACTCAGCAACAGCTCTCGAAGTTCCGCCTGCGCGTCGCGGCGGCGGGCGTGTTCGTGTTCGTCTGCTTCGGGCTGATCGGCTTCCGTTTCCTGGTCCTGCAGGTCTGGCACTACAGCAAGTATTCGCTGCAAGCCGATGAAAACCGCATCTCGGTCGCCCCGATCGTGCCGAACCGAGGCATCATCACCGACCGCAACGGCGTGGTGCTGGCCAAGAACTACTCAGCGTACACGCTCGAACTCACACCGTCGAAGCTGAACGATACGCTCGAAAACGTAATCGACAACCTGGCCACCGTGGTCTCGATCGACGCACGCGACCGGCGCCGCTTCAAGAAGCTGCAGGAAGACTCGAAGAACTTCGAGAGCCTGCCGATCCGCACCCGCCTCACCGACGACGAAGTCGCGCGCTTCACCGCGCAACGCTTCCGCTTCCCGGGCGTGGAAGTGCGCGCGCGCCTGTTCCGCCAGTACCCGCTCGGACCGACCGCAGCGCATGTGATTGGCTATATCGGCCGGATTTCGCAGCGCGATCAGGACCGCATCGACGACGCCAGCGATCAGAACGACAGCGATCCGGACCACTACGATCCGCGCCTTGACGCGAACAACTACAAGGGCACCGACTACATCGGCAAGATCGGCGTCGAGCAGAGCTACGAGACGGAACTGCACGGCCAGACCGGTTTTGAGGAAGTCGAAGTGACCGCCGGCGGGCGGCCCGTGCGCACGCTGTCGCGCACCCAGGCAACGCCGGGCAATAACCTCCAACTGTCGATCGACATCGGCCTGCAGCAGGTCGCCGAGCAGGCCTTTGCGGGCCGCCGTGGGGCGCTGGTCGCGATCGAACCGGCAACCGGCGACGTGCTCGCCTTCGTGTCGGCGCCGAGCTTCGATCCGAATTCGTTTGTCGACGGCATCGATCAGCAGACCTGGGACGAGCTCAACAACTCGCCCGACCATCCGCTCCTGAACCGCCCGTTGCACGGCACCTATCCGCCGGGCTCGACCTACAAGCCGTTCATGGCGCTCGCCGCGCTGACGCTGCATAAGCGCACGCCGGGTTGGGGCTTCCAGGATCCGGGTTCGTACACTTTCGGCGGCCATACGTTCCGCAACGACGTGCGCTCCGGCCAGGGCTGGGTCGACATGAATCGCGCGATCGTGGTGTCGAACGACACGTATTTCTACATGCTCGCGCACGATCTCGGCGTCAACGCGATCGCCGGCTTCATGAAGCCATGGGGCTTCGGGCAGATCACCGGCATCGACATTTCTGGCGAAGCGCGCGGTATCCTGCCGTCGACGGACTGGAAGCGCAAGGCGTACCGCAAGCCCGAGCAGCAGCGCTGGTATGAAGGCGAAACGATCAGTCTGGGCATCGGCCAGGGCTACAACTCGTTCACCATTCTCCAGCTCGCCCATGCCACCGCCACGCTCGCCAACAATGGCGTCGTGATGAAGCCGCACCTCGTGCGCGACATCGAAAATCCGATCACGAAAGATACGCGCCCGGTCGTGCGTGACCCGAGCGACAAGATCGCCGTGAAGCAATCGGACATCGACATCATCAAGCGCGCGATGGAAGGCGTCGTAACCAACGGTACGGCGTCGAAGGTGTTCATCGGGGCACCGTATCAGGCGGCCGCCAAGACCGGTACGGCACAGGTCTACTCGCTGCAAGGCGCGAACTACAAAGGCCATGCGATCGCCGAACACCTGCGCGACCACGCGCTCTTCATCGCCTTCGCGCCTGCCGAGCAACCGAAGATCGCGCTCGCGCTGATCGTCGAAAACGGTGGCTGGGGTGCGGAAGCGGCCGGCCCGATCGCGCGGCGTGTGCTCGACTACTACCTGGTTGGGAAGAACAAGCCCGGCGCTGAGGCGGCGGCTGTCGCGGCAGCGGCCTCGGCGACGCAGGATGCGTCGGCGCCTCAAGTAGGTGACGCGCCGACGCCGCAGGACGCAGCGCAGCCGGTCAAGGTCGCGGCGGGCTTCACGGCACTGCCGATGCCGGGTGCGGCTTCGGCCGCAGCGGCGGCTTCTGCTGCGGCGGCTGCATCGGCTACGGCCAGTGCATCGACCGCCGCGGCGGCGGCTGCCGCATCCGGCGCATCGGCGGCCGTTGCCTCATCGGCATCCGCGTCTGCCACCGCAAAGAACCCGGCGCCGCGTAAATCCGGCGTCCCGCACAAACCCCGTCCGAGCAGCGAGCCGGCACCGACCGCCGCCGCCCCGTCGCGGGATGACAGCATTCAGCCTACGTCGCCACGCCAGCCGGTTTCCGGCGGCATCGACGAGTAAGGAGAAAGGCATGCAATTCGACAAGCGCGCCTGGCTCGACCGCATCAAGCGGATGTTCGTGGGCTTCGACCGGCCGCTCGCCCTGATCGTGTTCCTGCTGCTGTGCGTCGGCATCGTCACGCTATACAGCGCAACGCTGGACATGCCCGGCCGGGTGGAAGACCAACTGCGCAACATCATGCTGACGTTCGTGCTGATGTGGGCGCTGGCCAATGTGCCGCCCACCACGCTGATGCGCTTCGCGGTCCCGCTCTATACATTCGGGATCGCGTTGCTGGTTGCCGTGGCGATGTTCGGCCTCACGCGTAAGGGTGCGAAGCGCTGGATCAACGTCGGCGTGGTGATCCAGCCGTCGGAGATTCTGAAGATCGCCACACCGCTGATGCTGGCCTGGTACTACCAGCGCCGCGAAGGCGTGATGCGCTGGTACGACTTTCTGGTCGGCTTCCTGATTCTGATTGTGCCGGTCGGTTTGATCGCCAAACAGCCTGACCTCGGCACCGCCGTGCTGGTGTTCGCGGCCGGCTTTTTCGTGATTTATTTCGCTGGACTCAGCTTCAAGCTGATCGTGCCGGTGCTGATTGCCGGTGTGATCGCTGTCGCTTCAATCGCGGCGTTCCAGGACAAGATCTGTCAGCCGGAAGTGCAGTGGCCGCTGATGCACGATTATCAGAAGCACCGTATCTGTACGCTGCTCGATCCGACGTCCGATCCGCTCGGCAAGGGTTTCCATACGATTCAGGCGGTGATTGCAATCGGCTCGGGCGGCCCACTCGGCAAGGGTTGGCTCAAGGGTACACAGGCGCATCTGGAATTCATCCCTGAGAAGCACACCGATTTCATCTTCGCGGTGTTTTCCGAAGAATTCGGGCTGGCGGGCGGGATCGTTCTGCTCACGCTCTATATGCTGCTGATCGCGCGCGGACTGTTTATCGCGGCGAATGGGGCGACGCTGTTTGGGCGGCTGCTGGCCGGATCGTTGACAATGGCGTTCTTCACCTACGCGTTCGTCAACATCGGCATGGTGAGCGGGATCTTGCCGGTGGTGGGCGTGCCGCTGCCATTCATGAGTTACGGCGGCACTGCGCTAACTACGCTGGGGGTCGCAATCGGCCTCATCATGAACGTCGCGCGGCAGAAGCGGTTGATGCAGAGTTAGCGCAGCGGAGCGCTCAGGCCGTGCAGGTGAACGCAGCAGCACCTGGAGCGCAAAATCAACGCTGGCAACAGAACGAAGCTGAGGCTAAGCAAAAGGGGCGCACCGTCGGGAGCGCCCCTTTTTCGTTTACTGCGGTTTCACTTCCTTCTGATCCCGCAATTGCGCGCTCAGTTGCTGATACTTGAGTTTTGCCGCCGGATCGCCCTGTGCCGCCGCTGCCGCGTAGTACGCGCGCGCCACGTTCAGGTTCTTGTCCACGCCGTCGCCACCGCGCTCATAGAACGAGCCGGTCACGTACTGCGCGGTCATGTCGCCGCCTTGCGCGGCCTTCTTGTACCAGACGAAAGCCTGCTGGTTATCGCGAGCCGTGCCGCGACCATCGAGGAACTGGTTGGCCAGCGCGAGTTCCGCCTGCACATGCCCCTGCTGCGCGGCCTTCAGGAACCACCGGTGCGCCTCGACCGGATCACGCCCAACGAACTCACCGTCGTCATACATCTTGCCGTACACATACTGCGCGTGCGACATGTTGGCGTCGGCGGCTTTGCGCAGCCACTTCTTGCCTTCGTCGACATTGGCTGTGGTGCCTTCACCGTTGAGCAGCATCATCGCGTAGTTGAACTCGGCAAGCCGGCTGCCGTGCTCTGCGGCTTTACGGAACTCGGCAAGCGCCGCGCCCAGATTGCCGGCGTTGTAATCGGCGACTGCGGTTTGTGTCTCCGGATCGTTCGACTTCGCGGCCCGGTTGTCCTGCGCATACGCCGTCACATTCGCCATCAAAACCGCCGCGACCGCCAGACGCACCGCGACGCACTGCACCATCCCCTTCATGCTCTAACCTCCTGCAACGCCTGGCGGGTTGCGCGCAACATCCACATGACGTCGGCGGCCAGGGCGATAAAACGAAAACCGGCATCGCGAGACTGCTTTGCGTTCGCGACATCCATAGCAAAAATTCCGGTGGCGATACCGGCCTTGTCGGCGGCGCTGACAATGCGCGCCATTGCCGCTTGCACATCGGCGTGCTTCGAATCGCCGAGGTGACCAAGGCTCGCGGCCAGATCGGCCGGTCCGACGAACAGGCAATCGACGCCCGGCGTCGCCGCGATCTTCTCGACTTCCTGCAAGCCGCGCGCCGACTCGATCTGCACGATGGTCGCGATTTGCGCGTTGGCGGTCTGCACGTAGTCGCGCCGCATGCCGTACGAAGCCGCCCGCACCGCGCCGGCGACACCGCGCTCGCCGTCGAGCGACTCAGCGGTCGGATACTGCGTCAGACGCACGGCATGTGCCGCCTCTTCCGCGCTTTCGATGTTCGGGAACATTAGCGTTCGGGCGCCGGCGTCCAGTACGCGCTTGACGAGCCATGCCTCGCTGGCGGGCACGCGCACGACCGGCTCGCTCGGCAGATGCGCGGCGGCAATCGCACGCAATTGCGACGTGACATCGCCGCTATCGTTCGGCGCATGCTCCATGTCAATCAGGAGCCAGTCGAAACCGGCGTGCGCGAGCGCCTCGGCTGCAGAATCGCTGCCGAGCGAAAGCCACAGGCCGAACAGCGGATCGGCTTCTTTCAGACGTTGCTTGAGGGGATTCGTGAAGGTGCTCACAGCCGCGCTCCCTGACGATGGGAACCATCGCCTGAAACACGGTTGAGGACGCTGGCGCGGCGGAACAGACCAACGCCTGGGCCGTGACGGCCTGAATGCTTGCTGCGACGCAATGCGGTGACCGGCATGTCTCGCTCCATGTGGTTATCGGAGCGATCATACCGTGACAATAACGCGGGGGTTGGGCCGCGCGGTTGGTTGACTGGATTGAGTCGCGCGGCGCTGAGTTTAGTCGCGGACCACGTCGGCCCAGCAGTTCGGCGTCTCGAACAGACGCACCTTGTGCAGACGCAGATTCACGCCGTAATGCGCGTCGTAAACGTTCGCAAGAATATCGAACGCAACGGCGGCGAGATTCTCAACGGTGGGGATGCGATCGAGCACGACCGTCTTGTGGCCGGCCATGGTTTCCAGAAAGCCGCGCACCTGCGTGTCACCTTCGTAGACGAGGAACGCGTGGTCCCACTTGTCGACCAGATGCTCGACCGCGAGCGACTTCACGTCGGCAAAGTCCATCACCATGCCGCGATCCGGCGCGCCTTCGGTGTCGACCAGGTCGCCTTGCAGCGTGATTTCGAGCACATAGCGATGGCCATGCAGATTACGGCACTGGCTGCGGTGATCGGGGATGCGGTGGCCCGCGTCGAATTCGAGTTTTCGTGTAATCGTCAGCACGGCAAATCAGGGAATGTTCAGATACTTGTGGGTCTGCATCGACAGGCGCCATTGCGGATGGCGTTTGCACCAGTCGATCGCGAGCTTCGTGTTGAGGTCGCGCGACGGGCCGTCCATCGGCTGGACGAGGAAATACTCGAAGTCGAGCTTCGCATACTCGGACAAACGCTGGTTGTCCTGCGGAATCACGACCTTCAGTTCGTTGCCCTTGGTGACGACGAGCGGCGCGTCGGCCTTCGGGCTCACGCAGATCCAGTCGATCGTCTCGAGCACCGGGAGCGAGCCGTTGGTTTCGATGGCGATTTCGAAACCGGCGGCATGCAGCGCGTCGACAAACGGCTGGTCGATTTGCAGCATCGGTTCGCCACCCGTGCACACCACGAAGCGCTCGCCCTCGCCTTCCGGCCATTGCGACGCGATCATCTGCACCAGTTCTTCAGGCGTGCGGTACTTGCCGCCGTTCTCGCCGTCAGTCCCGACAAAATCCGTGTCGCAGAACTGGCAGACAGCTTCCGCACGATCTTCTTCGCGGCCCGACCACAGATTGCAGCCGGCGAACCGGCAGAACACGGCCGGACGCCCGGCATTCGCGCCCTCGCCCTGCAATGTGTAGAAGATTTCCTTGACCGCGTAAGTCATGCTGCTTTCTGCCTTGTGTTCCTGAAAATAAATGCCTGTGCTGCGCCCGTTCGCACGGTGCGCCAGCGGCGTAAAACGGCCATAAGCATCAGACCGGTTCGATCACCTTTTCGCCGACCAGATACGCTTCATAACCCCGCTTACGCAAGCGGCACGCCGGGCATTCGCCACAACCGAAACCCCATGAATGCAGTTCGGCGCGCTCGCCAACATAGCAGGTGTGCGTTTCGACGCGCACCAGTTCAACCAGTTCGTCGCCGCCCAACTCGTGCGCGAGACGCCACGTGTCGGCCTTGTCGAGCCACATCAGCGGCGTTTCGAGCAGGAAGCGCGTGTCCATGCCGAGGTTCAGCGCGACCTGTAATGCCTTCATCGTGTCGTCGCGGCAATCGGGGTAGCCCGAGAAGTCCGTCTCGCACATGCCGCCGACCAGCACCTGCAATCCGCGCCGATAGGCGATGGCTGCCGCGATCGTCATGAACATCAGATTGCGGCCTGGCACGAACGTATTCGGCAAACCGTTCGCCGTGGCGTGGATCTCGATTTCGCGCGTCATCGCGGTATCGCTGATCGAGCCGAGCACGGACAGATCGATCATGTGATCTTCGCCGAGGCGATCGGCCCACGCCGGAAATGCCCGCGTCACAGCGTGGCGAAACCCTTCGCGGCACTCGAGTTCGACCCGGTGCCGCTGACCGTAATCGAAGCCTAACGTCTCAACCGTTTCGTAACGTTCGAGCGCCCAGGCAAGGCACGTGGCGGAATCCTGGCCGCCGGAAAACAGCACCAGAGCGCTACGTTTAGCGTCTTTGCGGATCACCGTGAAACTCCGTGAATGATGAGTGTCACGTCGCGCTGCGCGAGGTGCGCCATGCAAGCAACGCGGCGCGACGCGTGCCGGCATTGCTGCCAGCCCAAAGCAGTATAGGCCGCGCCTTCCGCATGCAGAGTCGCTGGGCGCTTATACCGTTAATCGTCGGGCGAAGGGTTCGGCACCTGTTGCGACCTTGCCGTATTGCGGCAGAGTGTGCAAAAAGCCCCGCTTCAGAATACGAAAAGACGTGTTTGGAGCGGTGACGCGCCAGTGGAACGCCGACTGCGCGCTCGCATGCAAGTCCTTGAACTGGCGCGATTTTATCACGCGATGCCCAATGCCGCCGAGCACGCCCCGCCGCAGCGGCAAGCAAGCCATGCCGCAACGAATGCCTATCAGAAAAGGAAAAGCCCCAGGAATCTTGCGATTTCCTGGGGCTGAATCCTGGTGGCCTGGGACGGAATCGAACCATCGACACGCGGATTTTCAATCCGCTGCTCTACCAACTGAGCTACCGGGCCAACGAAGAACGAAATGATATCAAAGGGTCAGCAGCACGGCAAGCCCCTTCTCGAAAAAATCTGCCGGGCCGAACCTGCGCGCGTTGCGCGGCCGTTCACTCCCCTTTGTTCTTACCGAGATCGACACCGAGCTGCTTGAGCTTGCGATACAGGTGCGTGCGCTCCAGACCGGTCTTCTCCGCGACGCGCGTCATGCTGCCATTCTCACGCGCGAGGTGATATTCGAAGTAAGCGCGCTCGAACGCATCGCGCGCATCGCGCAACGGGATGTCGAACGAGATCGACGCCGTTTGCGCGGCCAACGCGCCGCTGCCCATACCATCCGACGACAGCATCGGCAACGCAGCCGCCGATGCCACTGTGGAAGCGCTGATCGGCAATACCGGCTTGGCGACCGCGCCACCCGGCGCACCCGCTGCATTGCCGCGGGCGAGGCCTTGCTCGACTGCCTTCAGCAGCTTCTGCAAGGCAATCGGCTTCTCAAGGAAGTTAAGTGCGCCGATCTTCGTCGCTTCGACCGCTGTATCGATGGTTGCGTGACCGGACATCATGATCACCGGCATGGTCAGTTGCCCTTGCGCCGCCCACTCCTTCAGCAAGGTCACGCCGTCGGTATCGGGCATCCAGATGTCGAGCAGCACCAGGTCCGGCGCCTGGCGCAAACGGAACTCGCGCGCTTCCTGCGCGTTTTCCGCAGCCTCCACGACATGCCCCTCGTCGCTCAGGATCTCCGAGAGCAATTCCCGGATGCCCATTTCATCATCTACCACCAGGATGGTTGCCATTTACGCTGCCCTTGTCTGCACTGTTGCTTTTGTCGTTCCCTGCGACGCATTGCCATGCGCCGGCCGCACCCCTGCTCCAGGGGCCGCGGCATCGTCTGCCAGTTGAAGGAAGAGGATCGAAATCTGCGCGCCTTCGATCACATCGCCCGCTTTCATGCGGTTGCGAATGTCGATGCGCGCGCCGTGTTCGTCGACGATCTTCTTGACCATCGCAAGACCGAGACCTGTCCCTTTGGCCTTGGTCGTCACGTAAGGTTCGAATGCACGTGTGAGGATACGCGCGGGGAAGCCCGATCCGTTATCCGATACCGTCAAACGCACCGCGACGTGGACTTTGCCTTCCGCGTCGGGGTCTCCGTATTCTACTGTCCTCGTCTCGAGCAACACACGCGGTTGTTCGACGTCGGCCACGGCATCCTGCGCATTCTGCAGCAGGTTGTGAATCACCTGTCGCAATTGTGTCGCGTCGCCGCGAATCGCCGGCAAGTCCGAGAGTTCCACTTGAATCGCGCCCTTGCCTTCCTCGATACCGTACAAGGTGAGGACTTCGCTGACCAGTTCGTTCAACTGCAGATGCGCGAGCACCGCCGGGGGCGTGCGCGCATAGTCGCGGAAATTGTCGACCATCTGCTTCATCGCCGCGACCTGATTGACGATGGTGGTCGCGCCGCGCTTCAGCACATCGGCATCGGACGGCGACAGCTTGTCGGCGAGCTTCATCTGCAAACGCTCGGCGGACAGCTGAATCGGCGTGAGCGGATTCTTGATCTCGTGCGCGAGACGCCGCGCGACTTCGCCCCAGGCGATCGAACGCTGCGCGGAGATCACGTCCGAAATATCGTCGAACACAACGACGTAGCCGGAGGTCTGCATGTCTTCCGCATCGCGGTCAGTGGCCGACACAAGACGCGCGCCGCGCACGAGCAAGGTAAGCGGCTCGGACTCGCCCGGCACCGGCACCGAAAACTGCTGCTGCCAGTGGCCGCGATCGTCGTGACCGTCGCCGCTCGCGGCCTCGCGATCGGCGAAGGCCTTGCGCACCATCCCACCGAATTCGCTCAACACGCCGATCTGCTCAAGCGCCGAACCCAGCACCTCCTGGAACTGCTGACGGAAGATGCGCTCAGCGCCGCGGTTCGCGGTGGTGAGGCGGAACTGCCGGTCGAATACGAACACGCCCGCGGTCAGGTTCGCGAGAATGCTTTCCAGATAAGCCTTGGAATGCTCGAGGGCGATGCGGTTGTTCTCGACCGCCGCGCGCGCTTCGGACAACTGCCGCGTCATCGCGTTGAACGACTGCGTGAGGAAGCCGAGTTCGTCGCGCGATTTGATTTCGCGCTTTGGTGTGTAGTCACCCTCGGTCACTTCCTTGGTGCCCTGCGCGAGCAGGAACAACGGCCGCGCAAGCTGATTGCCTAGCGCAAGCGCCAGCATCATCGCAATGAAGGTGGCGAGGAACAGCGCAAGCGTCAGCGTGCCGATATACATCTTGCGCAAGCCGGTGCGGCCCAGCGCCTTCTCCTGATACTCGCGATACGCGCGCTGCACCGCATCGGCATTGCGCGCGAGCGAGGGCGACACCGGCTGCGTGAGTTGCAGGAAGCGTTCGGTGGGCTGCAGCAGCGACGCGTTCGAATCGGGGATGCGCTGCACGACGCGCAGCCGCAGCGCACCCTTGCCGCCATGCGCGTTCGGATCGCCGTCCACTTCGCCCTCGATCGCCGCATAGCCGCGGCCACGCGCCTGATCGATCATCAACGGCGTGGGCAAGTCACTCGTCAAGAGCGTCGCGTAATTGCCGGATGCCTGCGCAACCACGTGCATGTCCGGTGTCGCGCCCGACATGCTGCGCGTGGGTTCGACGATCGTCGCGTCCTGCACGCCAAACTGGTCGCGCAAGCGCAGCAGCGTGAGCGTGGTGCCGGCGGCATCGGCGCTCGCGAGCTGCTCGGACATCAAGCGGCCCTTGGTCTGCAGATCGGACAGCGACGCGTCGAGCATGCCGCGGCCGAGATTCAGGCCCGAGGTCAACGCGGTTTCGACATTGACGTCGAACCACGACTCGATACTGCGCGACACGAACTGGTACGAGACGACGTAAATGATGCCGCCTGGCACCACGCCGACCAGCGCCATGAAGAACGCGAGTTTCGCTAACAGCCGCGTGCCGAACTTACCCTTTCTAAGCCGCGCAATGATGATGATGAGGAGCGTCGCCACCACCAGCAAAAAAATCATCGCGACCACGAGGTTGGCCGCGTACAGCCACTGGTAATAGCGGTCGAAAAATTCGGTATTCGCGCTCGCCGCTGCAAGCAGCACGAGCAGCAGTACGGCCGTCACGGCGACCGTGGTCACCAGCACGCGCACGACGATGCTGCTGACACTGGTGGTTCGGCGCACTCTATTTAGCACGTTCGGTCACCGTGAAGGTAAAGCGCTTCCACTCCGACGAAAGGCTCCAGTCGCGGTTGTTCACCGCGTCGATCTGGAACGGCTTGGGCATCAGCGCGATGTCGAGTTGCATGCGCACCGATGCGTTGTACGTCTCCCCCACATGCACCTGACTGCGGTCGATCACGTGCCACGACGTGATGTGCTTGATCACGGCGAGCGCATCTTTCAGCGTAGTGAAGCCGAGCTGCAATCCACCCGACGACACGCTCGACACCCGGTACTCACGCGTGAGCGGCTGGAACGACAGGCGGATGCTCTGCGACACGCTCACCGGTTGTTCGTCGAACCAGTACCAACGCGGCCGGCTCAGTTCGAAGTCCGTCGTGAAATACAGCGGAATGCCTTTGTTGACGGCGTCTTCGAGATTGCTGTTCAGGTCGAAGTCGAAACGCGCGTCGATGCTCCAGCCGGTGTTGTCCGATTGCAGCGAGGCGCGCTGCACCGCGATCGAATCGGCATACGCCGCGCCCGGTGCGGCAAGCCATACGGCCAGCACGATCCAGAGCACGGCAGCGAGCCGAAGCGGGAAGAAGCGTTTGATGGTCACCGTTTCTGAAAGCGCGCGTAGAAAAATCCGTCGTGGTCTGAGTTCGAGCCGGTGCTATCTTCAGTGGCGTGTCCGGCATGGGAACCGGCCGATGTGTCGGCGGGCGCGCGGGCAACTGAGGGCAAAAGCTGCCCCGGCGCGTCCAATCGTACAGCATCCTGGTACTTGTTTCCAAACCACTGCGCCTGCAACTCGCCTTCTTCGGGGAAGATCGAACACGTAACGTAGAGCAACTCGCCGCCTGGTTTCACGAGCGGCCATAGCGCGTCGAGAATGCGGCGCTGCTCGGTGACCAGCGCGGGGATATCGGACGCGCGGCGCAGCCAGCGAATATCGGGATGACGCCGTACGATGCCCGAGGCCGAACATGGCACGTCGGCGAGAATGCGATCGAACGGCTGGTCGATGTCGTCATGCCATTTTGCGGGCGCCCCCGCGTCGCCGATACGCACTTCCGCTTCGAGCTTGAGCCGCTGCAAGTTTTCGCCGATGCGACGCGCGCGCGATGCATCGCTTTCGAGCGCCACAAGCTGCAGATTGGCGAGTTCGAGCAGGTGGCCGGTTTTACCGCCAGGCGCCGCGCACGCGTCGAGCACCCGCATGCCGTCACGCACGCCGAGCAGCTGCGCGGCGAGCTGTGCGCCGGCGTCTTGCACCGACACAACGCCGTCGTTGAAGCCGGGGATGCGATCGACCGCCATCGGCGTGGCGAGCTTGACGGCGTATTCGCTGACTTTGCTCGCGGCGATGTGATGGTCCTGCAGCACTTGCAAATAGGCATCGACAGTCGAGCGGCGTGCGTTCACGCGCAGCGTCAGCGGACCTTGCGTATTGCCCGAAGCGAGCACCGCTTGCCATGCGTCGGGCCACGCGGCTTTGACCGCATTGATCCACCACGCCGGGTAGTTCCAGCGCGCGACTTCGTCGGCTTGCGCTGCGCTCAGCAGCGCCTCGCGCTCGCGCAGGAAATTGCGTAGCACGGCATTGACGAGGCCCTTTGCGAACGCGAATTCACGACGCGCGGCGATTGCGCTCACCGCCTGATCGACGACCGTGAACGGCGCATAAGCGGCGTTTGCTTCATCGTCCACGAGCAAGGCGAGCGCGCAGGCGAGCACATGACCGACGTGCGGCGGCGGCGCCTTCTTCACCAGCTTCGCGATCAGCCACTCCACGGTCGCCAGACGCCGCAGGGTGCGGTACGCGATGTCCTGCACTGCGCCGCGCGCAGCGGCGGCACTGCCTTCAGGCGCGGGTACGAATACGGATTGCAGCGCGGCCGGCAAAGCCGCGCCTAGGCGCACGGCGCCGACGGCCTGGCCCGCGCAGTCGAGCGCGAAACCGAGCGATTCCGGCGCAAGATGCAGCATCGTCAGACGGGATTCGCGCGGACGCGCCGATGGGGAAGCAGAACGCGAAGAAGGCTTTGGAGTCATGAAAGCGGCAAAGGCAGGCCACGCGGTGCGCGCGACGCAAACAACACGCATTGTAGCGTGGCGCGGGGCGGGGGCCGCCGAGGTCAGGCCGGCGGTGGGGTTCGAACAAAAAAAGGCGAGCCCGCTGGCTCGCCTTTCGTCACACCGAGTCAGTGCGCCCGTTACTCGAAGCGCCCCGTACGCGCCATCTCCATCAAACGCGCAATGCGTTCCTCAGTGGCCGGGTGCGTCGAGAACAGATTCGCAATGCCGCCGCCCGAGAGCGGATTCATGATCATCATCTGGGCGGTGGCCGGATGCTGCTCGGCCGTAGGGAACGGAATCCCGCTCGCGTAGCGATGGATCTTGTCGAGCGCCGAGGCGAGCGCCTGCGGGTCGCCGGAAATCTGCGCGCCGCCGCGGTCCGCTTCGAATTCACACGCACGCGAGATCGCCATCTGAATCAACGCACCGGCGATCGGTGCGAGCAACGCGACAGCGATACCCGCGATCGGGTTCGTCGGACGGCCGTTTTCGTCACGGCTGCCGAAGAACATCGCGAAGTTCGCCAGTGCGGAAATGGCGCCGGCCATGGTCGCCGAAACCGTGGAAATCAGAATGTCGCGGTGCTTCACATGCGCCAGTTCGTGCGCCATCACGCCGCGCATTTCGCGCTCAGATAGCACGCGCAAGATGCCGGTGGTGGCCGCGACGGCGGCATGCTCCGGATTACGGCCAGTGGCGAACGCGTTCGGCGCGTCTTCGTTGATCAGGTAGACGCGCGGCATCGGCAGATTGGCGCGGGTGGCGAGCTCGCGCACCATGCGGTAGAACTGCGGCGCACTGCTTTCGTCGACTTCCTGCGCGTTATACATGCGCAGGACCATCTTGTCCGAGAACCAGTACGAAAAGAAATTCATCCCAAGGGCGATCACGAGCGCGATCATCATGCCGCGCGACCCGCCGATCATCCCGCCGATCACGATGAAAAGGGCCGTGATCGCGGCCATCAACATCGCGGTTTTGACCCAATTGAACATGTCTGCTACTCCTTGCCCTAACGCGGGTTCATATCTGCGCCGCATGATCGCGGCGGCTGATTGTAAGCTAAATGTTAGATATGGGCGCGTGAGGAAAATTCAATCATCTTGACGCGGTGGCGAGCTTGATGCCCAAGCCGACGAATGCGCTGCCAACGCCGCGATCCAGCCACCTCTTCACCGATGGCTTGCCCGAGAAACGCCGGGTCACACTGCCGGCAATCCACGCGACAAAACTGTTCCAGATCATGCTCATCACGACGAACACCGCGCCGAGCGCAAGGAACGCCAGCGTCTTATGGTCGCTGCCCGCCGTGACGAATTGCGGAAAGAACGACACGAAGAACAGCACGACCTTGGGATTCAGCACATTGGTCCAGAAGCCTTGCAGGAAAAGCTGACGCAGCGATTTCGGCGCGCCGGACGCGCGCGCTTCGCCCACCGCCTGGTCTACCTCCGGCTTCGCGAAAATCAGGCGCACGCCGAGATAGATCAGATAAATAGCGCCGACGAACTTGATGACAGTGAACGCGGTGGCCGAAGCGGCCAGCAGCGCCGTCAGGCCGAACGCACAAGCAAGCGAATGAACGCAGCACCCGGCGGAAATGCCGAGCGCGGACATCAGGCCCGCGCC
Source organism: Paraburkholderia domus (assembly GCF_905220705.1). Classification (GTDB taxonomy): domain Bacteria; phylum Pseudomonadota; class Gammaproteobacteria; order Burkholderiales; family Burkholderiaceae; genus Paraburkholderia; species Paraburkholderia domus. The sequence continues at coordinate 201,801 of NZ_CAJNAT010000006.1, read as the reverse complement.
ACGGCCCTGCGCGACGCTGCGCCCGACGATGTAAGCCGTATCGGGACCGGGCGTCACGTTCAGCAGAAAGACCGCGACGACGAAAAACTCGAAATGGGTGATGCCAAACATGGGGATCCTCTAAACGCGGGCCGCTGCATAGAGGATTCTATGCGCGCCGCAGGCCCACGGCGGAACTATTGAACATCAGTCGACCGGTCGATGTTCAAGGTATGCGCAAGGCGGTTATTTTGCTTCGGGAAGCAGGAAACGCTGACCCGCGGCCAGCGTTGCCCCGGCCAAAAATTCGCGCACCGGCAAGCGCTTGCCGCCGGGTTTCTGCAATTGCGTGAGGCGCAGTGCGCCTTCGCCACAGGCGACCACAACACCTTCTTGCGAGACCTCCGCGATCGTGCCTGGCGCCTTGTCGCCTTGCGCCTCGACCGGGACGGCGGCCCAGATTTTGATCGACGTGCCGTCTTCCAACGTGCCCACGCCGCCGGGGAACGGATCGAACGCGCGCACCTGACGCGCCAGGATTGCAGCTGGCTTACGCCAGTCGAGCGCGGCCTCGTGCTTGCCAATCTTTTCCGCGTAAGTCACACCGTCCGCAGGCTGCGGCGTTGCCAGCAACTTACCGCTGCGCTCAAGTTCGATCAGCGCTTCGACGATCAGTTTCGCGCCGTCGTGTGCGAGGCGATCGTGCAGGGTGGCCGTCGTGTCGTCGTCGGAAATCGGCGTGCGTACTTCGGAGATCATCGCGCCTGTGTCGAGGCCAACGTCCATCTGCATCAGCGTGATGCCGGTTTCAGCGTCGCCCGCCTCGATTGCGCGGTGGATCGGCGCGGCGCCGCGCCAGCGCGGCAACAACGACGCGTGAATGTTGATGCAACCCAGCGGCGGAATATCGAGCACTTCCTGCGGCAGGATCAGACCATAGGCAGCCACCACCATCACGTCGTGAGGCGTGGCGCGCAATTGGTCGATCGCGGCAGCGGCTTCGGCGGGATATTTGCCGGCGCGGCGCAGCGAGGTCGGTTGCGCGACGGCCAGCTCATGCTCTTGCGCATAACGCTTGACGGGACTCGCCTGCAATTTCATCCCGCGTCCGGCGGGCCGGTCGGGCTGGGTCAGCACGAGCGGCACCGGAAAACCGGCGCTGTGAATCGCGGCCAGCGCGGCCGCGGCGAACTCCGGCGTACCGGCAAAGATGACGCGCAGCGAATGACTCATGAAGGGGTGCGGTAGACGAGGTGGACGCGCATTACATCGCGTGGGCGAGCTTCTTCATCTTGCTCTTGATGCGCGTCTGCTTGAGCGACGACAGGTACTCGACGAACACGCGGCCCATCAGGTGATCCATTTCGTGCTGGATGCACACGGCCAGCAACCCTTCGCAATCCAGCTCGAAGGTTTCACCCTTCTCGTTCAGCGCCCGCACACGCACTTTCTCGGCGCGCTCGACATTGTCGTAAATGCCCGGCACCGAGAGGCAGCCCTCTTCCGAGAGCTTCTTTTCGTTGCTCGACCAAATGATTTCCGGGTTGATGAAAGCGAGCAGCTCGTCGTGCGTTTCCGACACGTCGATCACGACCACGCGTTCATGCACGTCCACCTGGGTCGCCGCGAGGCCGACGCCGGGCGCGGCGTACATCGTTTCGGCCATGTCGGCGACGAGACGGCGGATGCGGTCGTTGACCACTTCGACCGGCTTCGCAATCTTGTGCAGCCGCTTGTCCGGGTAATTGAGAATGTTCAGTAAAGCCATGATCTTGAGTGTGTTTTTTCGGCGCCGCTGACCGGTGGAAGGCTAGCGTTGGCCATTCGGCCAGGTTGTGGGCGCATCGCGTTACGCAGAGGATAGATGGTGTCGAACCGGTTCGATTCAACGCGCCACGTGCGCTAAACGACGAGCCCGCTCGGGTGGGCGCGGCGCTGTAGTTATTTCGGATGATGAAAATTTTAGCATGGCGCCCGCCTGCCCGCTGGCCCTGTAAGAGGATCGACTGTCAATGCGTACCTTGCCCGCAACCAATATTGAACTCGCCGCCTGGCTGCGGCTTTCGTTTGCGCCGGGGCTGAAACCCGCCGCCCTGCGTTTACTGCTGAGCGCTTTTGGACTGCCGGAAGCGATTTTCAATCAGTCGCCCGAGGCGCTCGCCGGGATCGCGGGCGAAGCTGCGGCTCGCGCTGCGCTGGCGCCGCCCATTCCAGACTTCAATGCGCAACTCGACGCGGTAATTGCATGGTCCGAGCTGCCCGGCAACCACGTGGTGACGCTCGACGATCCTGCCTACCCGCCCGCGCTGCTAACCATGCTCGATCCGCCACCGCTACTATATATAAAGGGCCGGCTGGATCTGTTGCACACGAGGGCGGTCGCCCTGGTGGGGAGCCGCAGCGCGACACCACAGGGCGTTGAAGACGCGGAGCGTTTTGCTCGTGAGCTTTCACAAGCCAGCGTCACGATCGTGTCGGGGCTGGCGCTAGGTATCGACGGTGCCGCGCATCGGGGCGGGCTGGAAGGCGTCGGCAGCACGGTCGCCGTGATCGGCACCGGCGCGGACCTCGTGTATCCGGCCTCGCATCACGCGCTGGCGCGGAAGATTGCGGCACACGGCGCAATCATTTCGGAGTGGCCGCTCGGCACCCCGGCGCGCGCCGCCAATTTCCCGCAACGTAACCGTCTGATCGCCGGCCTCGTCAGCGGGGTTGTGATCGTCGAGGCTGCCATGCGCTCGGGCTCGCTGATCACGGCTCGGCTCGCCAATGAAATGGGGCGCGATATCTTCGCGCTGCCCGGCTCGATCCACGCGCCGTTGTCGCGCGGTTGTCATCGAATCATCAAGCAAGGCGCCAAGCTGGTGGAAACACCCGATGAGGTGCTGGAGGAACTGGGTTTCGCCAAGCCCGTGGCAACGAAGGCCGCCAGCAAGCAGGCGGCTCTTTGGGACGGCGCGGGCGCGCGGGATCCCTCAGCGGGGCTGGCTTCGGTGGCAAATCAACCGGACTCGGCAGCCGCACCAACATCAGACGCGGCTCAGACCGAATTGACAGGGGCGTCCGCATCACCCACTGCCCCGCCGGCCATGAGCGCCGAAGCGCTGCAACTCCTCGAGGCACTCGGCCATGCCCCCGCCACGCTTGAAATTCTTGCCACCCGCACCGAGATGGGGGACGCGGCGTTGCAAAACACGCTGCTGCAACTCGAACTCGCCGGCCAGGTGACCGCGCTGCCCGGCGGCCGCTTCACGCGAGCGACCCACGGCTGACCCCGCATTGATCAGGGTTGACCACAGTTCGGGATCGGCCATGCTACATTCGCGCCAAAGCACCTGACAAAAGTACGCAAGGAACCACCATGCCCGCGCTGAATCTCGACACCGACCCAGACCGGATTGCCGAGCGCGTCAACGAACCTGACACGCTGTTCGTTGCCTGCCTGTGCGCGGAGTGGTGCGGGACCTGCCGTGAGTATCGGGATGCCTTCGACCGGCTGGCGGACAAGCATCCGGAGATCTGTTTCGCATGGATCGACATCGAAACCCATGCGGACCGCTTCGACGATCTGGATGTCGAAAATTTCCCGACCATCCTGATCGAAGACTCGGTAACGACACGTTTTTTTGGCACGGTTTTACCGCAGGCGGCGATTGTGGAACGGATGTTGTCTGATCTGACGGCCGTGCCCGGTGTCAGCGGAGCGCCCAAATTGCGGCCCGCGCTGGCCGTCGCGTGACTGTGGCCACCAGCCGCTGAACCTTGCGGCACAGGCGTTGCGAGCGATACACGCCGCGTTTTCCGCAGCTTGCCCAATTGCTGAGCGCGCAATTATCATGGCGCGCTTTTTATGGCACTTGACACGTCGCTCTCGCGGCGTGTGCTATAAAGCGGTCGTTATTGGGTCGCAAAGGTCGCAAACGAGGGTGGCGCTAATTTAAGCGCACTCAAGGCCATCAACCCGGATCTACCAACCTCACATCGAGTCATGTCCAAAGCACTGATCATCGCCGAAAAGCCTTCCGTCGCGAACGACATCGCGCGCGCTTTGGGCGGCTTTACCAAGCATGACGAATACTACGAAAGCGACGACTACGTCCTTTCCTCGGCAGTCGGCCACTTGCTGGAAATTGCCGCGCCCGAAGATTATGAAGTCAAACGCGGCAAGTGGAGTTTCGCCAACTTGCCCGTCATTCCGCCGCATTTCGATCTGAATCCGATCGCCAAGAGCGAGTCGCGCCTGAAGGTGCTGACCAAACTGCTCAAGCGTAAAGACATCGACCGCCTGATCAACGCATGTGACGCGGGGCGCGAGGGCGAGCTGATTTTCCGCCTGATCGCGCAGCACGCGAAAGCCAAGCAACCGGTGCAGCGCCTGTGGCTGCAGTCGATGACAGCCGGTTCGATCCGCGACGGTTTTGCCCGTTTGCGTAGCGACGAGGAAATGCAACCGCTCGCCGATGCGGCGCGCTGCCGCTCGGAAGCGGACTGGCTGGTCGGCATCAACGGCACGCGGGCCATGACCGCGTTCAACAGCAAGGGCGGCGGCTTCTTCCTGACCACGGTCGGGCGGGTACAGACGCCGACGCTGTCGATCGTCGTCGAGCGCGAAGAAAAGATTCGCCGCTTCGTGCCGCGCGATTATTGGGAAGTGAAGGCGGACTTCGTCTGCGCGGGCGGCTTCTACGAAGGCCGTTGGTTCGATCCGAAATTCAAGCGCGACGAGTTCGATCCTGAAAAACGCGATTCGCGTCTGTGGGCGCTGCCCGCGGCTGAGACGATCGTTGCTGCCTGCCGTGGCCAGATCGGCACGGTGACGGAAGAATCGAAACCGTCCACGCAACTGTCGCCGGCGCTGTTCGACCTGACCAGCTTGCAGCGTGAGGCCAACGGCCGCTTTGGCTTCTCGGCGAAGAACACGCTGGGTCTCGCTCAGGCGCTGTACGAAAAGCACAAGGTGCTGACGTATCCCCGGACCGACGCGCGCGCGTTGCCGGAAGACTATATGGATACGGTCAAGGAAACGCTGGGCATGCTCAAGGAGAGCAACAACTATCTCCCGTACGCCAAGCAGGTGTTGGACAAAGGCTGGGTGAAGCCGAACAAGCGCATCTTCGATAACTCGAAGATCAGCGACCACTTCGCAATCATCCCGACGGCGCAAGCGCCGAAGAATCTGTCCGAGCCGGAACAGAAGCTCTACGACCTGGTCGTGAAGCGCTTCCTGTCGGTGTTCTTCCCGGCCGCCGAATATCGGGTGACGACGCGGATTACGGAAGTGGTCGGCCATCACTTCAAGACTGAAGGCAAGGTGCTGGTCGAACCGGGCTGGTTGCAGGTCTATGGCCGCGAAATCAGCGGCGAAGACGCGAACCTCGTGCCGGTGCAGAAGGATGAGAAGGTCAAGACGGACAAGATCGCCGCCCAGCAACTGGTGACGAAACCGCCCGCACGCTACAACGAAGCAACCTTGCTGTCGGCCATGGAAGGCGCGGGCAAGCTGGTCGAAGACGACGAATTGCGCGAAGCGATGGCGGCCAAGGGGCTCGGCACGCCGGCCACGCGCGCCGCCATCATCGAAGGGCTGCTCGGCGAAAAGTATCTGATCCGCGAAGGCCGCGATCTGATTCCGACCGCGAAGGCATTCCAGTTGATGACGCTGCTGCGCGGCCTCGGCGTTAAGGAATTGACCGCACCGGAATTGACCGGCGAGTGGGAGTACAAACTCTCGCAGATGGAGCGGGGCAACCTGCCGCGCGACGCGTTCATGCAGGAAATTGCCCGCATGACGCAGACCATCGTCAAGCGCGCGAAAGAGTACGATTCCGACACGATCCCGGGCGATTACGCGACGTTGCAGACGCCGTGTCCGAATTGCGGCGGTCAGGTGAAGGAAAACTACCGTCGCTTCGCGTGCTCGAAGTGCGAGTTCTCGATCTCAAAGATTCCGGGCGGACGTCAGTTCGAAATTCCGGAAGTTGAAGAGCTATTGCAGAACAAGACGATCGGACCGCTGTCGGGTTTCCGCAGCAAGATGGGCCGCCCGTTCTCGGCGATCCTGAAGCTCTCGCTCGACGACGAGATCAAGAACTACAAGCTCGAATTCGACTTCGGTCAGGACTCGGGCGGCGAAGACGGCGAACCGCCTGACTTCTCCGACCAGCAGGCGGTCGGCGCGTGCCCGAAGTGCAAGGGCCGCGTGTTCGAACACGGCATGAGCTATGTCTGCGAGAACTCGGTTGCGAATCCGAAAACGTGCGACTTCCGCTCGGGCAAGGTGATTCTGCAGCAGGAAATCGCGCGCGAGCAGATGGGGAAATTGCTCGAGGAAGGACGCACCGACCTGCTGACGAACTTCAAGTCGTCGCGTACCGGCCGCAACTTCAAGGCGTTCCTCGTCAAGCAGAACGACGGCAAGATCGGCTTCGAATTCGAGAAGAAAGAGCCGTCAGCCAAGACGGCGGCGAAGACTGCGGCGGCTAAGGCGGCCGCCAAGGCTGCGCCGGAGTCGGATGACGAAGATGCACCGGTCGCAGTGAAGGCGGCACCCGCCAAAAAGGCCGCAGCCAAGAAAGCGCCCGCTACGAAGACTGCGGCTGCGAAGAAGACCGCTGCTGCCAAGAAGGCGCCGGCCAAGAAAACGGTCGCACGTAAGACGGGCTCGTAAATCGGGCGCGTGGGCCGGAAGGGTCTTCAACTTCCGGCCAGCGTCGAACTTGCCTGAAAAAAAGCGCAGTCACTTTCGTGACTGCGCTTTTTTATTTGCCGGCCAGACTGCGCTTTACTTCAAGCGCTGCCGGCACCGTCGCCCGACTCGTTACAGCGGCGACATAGCAGTGGGCCGTGGACGATTCGTCGTCTTTGCCAAGGTCTTCGGCACCGGCGATAACTCGCTGTCCAGCAGCCGTGACAGCGGCTCAGCGCCATCAAACGCTTCCGGCGGCATGTGATTCACTGCATCGAGCGCGGCGGACGTGGCAGGCCTCTCAAGGCCGTCCTTGATCCATTGCTCACCGAGCTGACTGTTCGGCGTCTGGCTGAAATGCTCGACCAGATGATCGATGAACGTTCGCACCTTTGCCGGCAAGTGACGACGGCTCGGATACGCGATGTTGATCTCGACCTGCGGCAAACGGAAATCGCCGAGCAAACGCACGAGCCTGCCGCGCGTCATGTCGCGGCCGATCAGATAGCTCGGCAGAATCGCGATGCCCATGCCGAGCAACGCGAACTGTCGCAGCATTTCCGTGTTGTTGGCCACGATCACGTTGGACGGACGCACCCGTACTTCGCCTTCCGAGCCCGTGAATACACGTTCGTCGCCCCAATACTCGGACGGCAAGCTCAGGCACGGGTGCTCGAGCAGATGCTCGGGACGCGTGGGCGTGCCGTGCTTTTCCAGATATGCGGGCGTTGCGCACACTGTCATACAACCGGTGGTCAAACGCCGCGTGACAATGCTTGCACTACGCATCTGCCGTGTGACCACCACGCCCACGTCGAAACCTTCTTCGACCAGATCGACCTGACGATCAACCAGCGTGACGTCGGGAATGACTTTCGGATAGCGCTCTGCGTACGTTTGCAGCACGGGCGCGAGGTTATGCAACCCGAACACGACCGGTGCGACGATTCGCAACGTGCCGACGGGTTCGTGATTCCGCGCGACCACCATCTGCTCGACGTCTTCCAGTTCGTCGAGAATCTGGCGCGCACGCTCAAGATAAACCTGGCCGGATTCGGTCAGGGACAAGCTGCGGGTTGTGCGATTGAGCAGCCGCGTACCAAGACGGCCTTCCAGATCGGCAACGTGACGGGTGGCAACTGCGTTGGAAATATCCATCGCGCTCGCAGCGCGGGCAAAACTGCCGAGATCCGCCACTTTGACGAAAACTCGCATCGACTGCAAATGATCCATAGGACAACTCCTGCCGTGTTACAGCTTCCTGACAATTAGTGAAAACCAGTGAAGCGAACTTAGAATTCTCCTACGACTCGTAAAATCGTGCAGAAGTTGCCCGCCAAAGCGGAAATATTGTCGATATTTGTGCGACTGCGTCCCTCAATGTGGCGCACGAACCTCGATTGTTCCGTCATGAGCAACAATCTGCTGCACTGCAGCTTGCACTGTCTTTTTTGTTCGAACAGATGCAAAGGTCGCCCCAGCATTGCGAAATCGGAAAAAGTCGCGATGCGGGGTCCGACCGGAAAAGAAAAACCGCCCGAAGGCGGCTTCTAGGCGAAGTGAATACTCACCTAATCAGGCAGCGAGTTTTCCTTCAAGGGCGAGCTTGGTCTGCGCCAAAGCCGGCGGCAGCCCTTGCTGCAATGTGTCAAACAGTTTGGCATGCAGCGCAAGTTCGTCGCGCCAAGCCGCGTCGTCGACGGAAATCACCTGCTGGAATTGCTCGGGGCTGAAATCCAGACCGCTCCAGTCGATGTCTTCATAGTGCGGCGATATGCCGAACGTATGTTCTTCACCTTGCGCCTTGCCTTCGATGCGCCCGACCATCCAGCTCAACACACGCATGTTCTCGCCGAAGCCCGGCCAGACGAACTTGCCGTCCGCGCCCTTGCGGAACCAGTTCACGCAGAAGATTTTCGGCAACTTCGCGTTTAGCTTCTCAAGACGCTCCCCGGTTTTCAGCCAGTGCCCGAAGTAGTCGCTCATGTTGTAGCCGCAGAATGGCAGCATCGCGAACGGGTCGCGGCGCACCACGCCCTGCTGCCCTGCCGCCGCCGCGGTGGTTTCGGAGCCCATGGTCGCCGCCATGTAGACGCCTTCTACCCAGTTGCGCGCTTCGGTAACGAGCGGCACGGTGGTGGAACGCCGGCCGCCGAAAATGAACGCGTCAATCGCGACACCCGCCGGGTTCTCCCAGTCGGCATCGATCGACGGACATTGCGAAGCCGGCGCCGTGAAGCGCGCGTTCGGGTGCGCGGCCTTGCGCCCGCTCTCCTTCGCGCTCGCCGGCGTCCAATCCTTGCCTTGCCAGTCGATCAGGTGGGCGGGCGGTTCGTCGGTCATGCCTTCCCACCAGACGTCGCCGTCGTCCGTCAGCGCGACGTTCGTGAAAATGACGTTTTCCTTCAGCGTGGCCATCGCGTTGAAGTTGGTCTTTTCACTCGTGCCCGGCGCGACGCCGAAATACCCCGCTTCCGGGTTGATCGCGTAGAGACGGCCGTCCTTACCCGGTTTGATCCACGCAATATCGTCGCCGATCGTGGAGATTTTCCAGCCGTTCAGACCTTCCGGCGGAATCAGCATTGCGAAGTTGGTCTTGCCGCAAGCCGACGGAAACGCCGCCGCGACGTGGTGCTTGCGCCCTTCCGGCGACGTCACACCGAGAACCAGCATGTGTTCGGCGAGCCAGCCTTCGTCGCGGCCCATCGTGGACGCGATGCGCAGCGCGAAGCACTTCTTGCCCAGCAGGGCATTGCCGCCGTAGCCCGAGCCATAGCTCCAGATTTCACGCGATTCGGGGAAATGGACGATGTATTTGGTGTCGTTGCACGGCCACGGAACGTCTTTCGCGCCCGCTGCGAGCGGCGCGCCGACCGAATGCACACACGGCACGAACGCGCCGTCTTCGCCCAGCACCTCGTACACCTTGCGGCCCATGCGCGTCATGATGCGCATGTTAGTCACGACGTATGGGCTATCGCTAAGTTCGACGCCGATGTGCGCGATCGGCGAACCGAGCGGCCCCATCGAGAACGGCACCACATACATCGTTCGACCGCGCATGGCACCGTCGAACAGGCCGTCGAGCGTCGAGCGCATCTCAGCCGGTTCGATCCAGTTGTTGGTCGGCCCGGCATCTTCCCGGCGCTTGGAGCAGATGAACGTGCGGTCTTCGACACGCGCGACGTCCGACGGATCGGACCATGCCAGATAGGAATTGGGACGTTTGGCGGGATTGAGTTTCTTGAGGGTGCCGGCTTCGACCATCTGGGCACATAGGCGGTCGTACTCCTCCTGCGAGCCGTCGCACCAGACGATTCGATCGGGCTTGGTCATGGCGGCAACGCGCTGGACCCACTCGATCAGTTTTCGGTGTTTGACCCACTCGGGCGCCCCTGCGGACGCCTCGTTGGTGGGCTGTCCTTCAAATGAGGGATGATTCATCGACTTGTCTCCGTTTTGAAAGCAATAGAAAAACGGTACAAGCCCAGTGACGCTGCATGCGAGAGGCGTTCAATTCAATGCATCGACTTTCCCGCAAGCCGACGCACAATTGTGCAGGTCATCGTGGGCCACACGGCCTGTTGCGCGGAGGCGCCTGTACACGGCCGTCTGCAACCGTCTGTAAAGCGACTTGCATCAACACGCAACAAACTGTTAAAAACGATGTCAATCGACCTTGCCGTGGCGCTGCCGTTCTACGCGGCAGCTTCTACGGTAAGGCATTCAGCCAGACCGGCATGTGACCTAGGTCACATGGTGGGACAGTCAGCATAACACTCCGTTTCGCACCTCTACGGTGCGCCGCAAGACACATACCATGAAGATCGCAATCCTCGACGATTACCAGGACGCCGTCCGCAAGCTCGACTGCTTTCAACTGCTGGCCGACCATGAGGTCAAAGTTTTCAACAACACTGTCCGCGGCCTCGGCCAACTGGCGAGCCGGCTTTCCGAAGTCGACGCCTTGGTCCTGATTCGCGAACGCACCCGCATCAGCTCGCAACTACTCGATAAGTTGCCGCGTTTGCGCATGATCAGTCAAACCGGCAAAGTCTCAAGCCATATCGATCTGGCAGCCTGTACCGAGCGCGGCATCGCCGTGCTGGAAGGCAGCGGCTCGCCGATCGCGCCGGCCGAACTGACCTGGGCCCTCATCATGGCGGCTCAACGGCGGATTCCGCAATACGTAGCAAACCTTAAGCAAGGGGCCTGGCAGCAGTCCGGATTGAAGACGTCGGCGCTGCCGCCGAACTTCGGTTTGGGCCAGGTGTTGCGCGGTCAGACGCTGGGGATTTGGGGTTACGGCAAGATCGGCCGCCTGCTTGCCGGATACGGCAAGGCCTTCGGCATGAATGTGCTGATCTGGGGTCGCGAGCATTCGCGCGAAGCGGCTCGCGCGGACGGATATGGCGTGGCCGAAAGCCGCGAAGCGCTGTTCGAGCAGAGCGATGTGCTGTCGTTGCACCTGCGTCTGCATGACGACACGCGCGGCATCGTCAAGCAGGAAGACCTGATGCGGATGAAGCCGACCGCGTTGCTCGTGAACACGAGCCGGGCCGAACTGCTCGACGAAAACGCGCTGGTGAACGCACTGTCGCACAACCGTCCGGGGATGGTCGCGATCGATGTCTACGAAAGCGAGCCGATTCTGCAGGGCTATAGCCTGCTGCGCATGGAGAACGTGATCTGCACGCCGCACATCGGCTACGTGGAACGCGAGAGCTACGAGTTGTACTTCACCGCGGCGTTCCAGAACATTCTCGCTTTCGACGCCGGCGATACGTCCAGCGTGGCGAATCCGGAGGCGTTGCAGGGCGGGCGGCGCCGCTAAGCGCTCACCTCAGCGCGCTTCGTGCGCGCCGACTTCCAGCAGATCGGGCACGCGTTCCAGAAAGGCCTCACCGTCGACACGGCCGAGGTTGTACGCGTGCACCATTTGCGACGGGCTCGTGTAATCCCAACTCGAAATCGGCACCTTGCGCGACGGTTGCACGTAGAAGCGTTGCTGCACGCCGTGCGGCACGACGAACATCTGCGGACGCGGATAAAGACGCGTGACCATTACCAGCACGTTGCCGGGCGCGTCGGCGTCGAGCGCGCCGACCGGCACGTTGTCGACCATTCCACCGTCGAGCACCGGCCGGCCATTGCGCCGCAAAACCGGTGTGAACGGCGGCGTACTCGACGACTGCAGAATCAGATCGGCGAGCTCTTCGACCGTCGCGCAATCCTGCGCGCGCACGAATTCCGGATGAAAGCCGAGCGTCTGGCCGAGCGTCGGATGCAGCGTCTTGCGCACGTATTTCTCGATGTTGTACGCGATCAGCCCAGCGGCGACGGCGCTGCGCGCGCCGAGCCAGCGCGGCAGGTGCGACACGCCAATACGGATTTCGGGGGCGTCGGCGAGCGTCGAAAACTTGTCGCTGTAGATATCGAGCAAGGCCTTGCGATAAATCCGGTAATGCGGAAACACCGATTCGCCACGCAGCAGGTTGCCCCAATAGGCGTTACGGGTGTTGTGCCGCAGCGCGTCTTCGTAATAGCGCATGACCCAGTCGGAATCGCGCGTGTAGAGCATGCACGCGGTGGCGGCGCCGGCCGAAATGCCGGTGATGACGCGCGGACGGATATCCAACTCCGGCTGCACCACGTCCCAGAAACCCGCCTGCCACCAGCAGCGATTGCCGCCACCGGCGAATACGACCTGATCGAACATCTTGGCTTTTTCCTCTAATACGGCTTGCGGACCCGTTTCAGGTGTCAGTGTCAGTCGAGCAGCGCGTAGGTGGTGGTGGCATGGACGGCCATGTTGCCGGCTTCGTCGAATAACTCGACTTCGCCGAACACGAGATTGCGGCCCATGCGCAGCACGCGCGCGGTGATCAGCACGTCGCCGTTGCGGACCGCGCGCATGAAACTGATGTTGAGCGACACCGTGCTCATCGGCTTGAAGCCACCGAGTGCGGCCGAAATCGCGACGATCATCGCCGTATCGGCGGCCGCCATGAAGACCTGCCCGGAGATCACACCGCCGGAATGGCGCAGCCCACCGGAAAACGGCAGGCGCAAAGTCGCACTTTCTTCGTCGACCTTGACCGGCGTCAGCGCGAGCGCGCGGACCCAAGGCGCGAGGATGCGGTCGAGCAGCTCGATAATTTCTTTGTCATCCATGGCGGTTCCCGGTCGAAAGCCGCGCGAGGCTTCGAGCGGCAGGTGTCCGCGACATGATACCGGGACGGCGAACCGTGCGCCTTTCCGGTGCTGACGGCAGGCAGCGCACGCGCCGGGGCGCTCGGTCAAGATTTTTATAAGAAATCTGCTAAAGGGACTTGGCAATCTCGGAAAGTTACTGCATAATTTCGCTTCTGTTTGGGGCGTTAGCTCAGCTGGTAGAGCAGCGGACTCTTAATCCGTAGGTCGACAGTTCGAATCTGTCACGCCCCACCAAAGATTCAATAAAAAGCCCGGTCCTTGCGACTGGGCTTTTTGCTTTGCGCTTTGCGGCACGGGTGCCATACGAGCACGCCGACTCTGCATCCCCGCCCGCCATCGGGACCCACGATTCGAAGCGCCGGAGCCTCACTATGTCCAAGTCAAAGTTAAGCCCCGCCAATCTGGCCACCCCGCTCTCCGAAGAAGAGTTCGACGAACTCGATGAGTTTCTGATTTCCGACCTGACGTCGGAAGAGACACTGACGATCGAGGGGCTCGACGGTTATCTGACCGCGATGGCCATCGGTCCGAATACAGTACCGCCCAGTTACTGGCTGCCGGGCGTCTGGGGCCCCAGCGAGAATGACGCTCCGGCATTCGAATCAATGGATCAGGCGCAGCACATTCTCGGGCTGATCTTGCGGAACATGAACGGCATCATCGCCTGCCTGGAGGATGATCCCGATGAGTTCGAACCGGTGTTTGGCTTTTACCGCATTGACGACAGCGACCGCGAATACATCGACGGCGAAGCGTGGGCGGTGGGCTTCATGCAAGGTCTCACGCTCGTTCGGGCGGATTGGCAAGCGCTGTTCGATAGCGAGCAGGGCCGGGAATCGCTGAATCCGATACGCCTGATGGGCGCCCGGGATCTCACACGGGAAGAGGAAGAATTGGTCGGCACGCCGGAACAGGACGAAGCCCTCACCAAACAGATCCCCGCCAGCATCGCCGCGATCTATCGTTTCTGGCTCCCCTATCGCCAGGCCGTTCACGACGCCACCATCCAGCGCACCGAACCCAAAGTCGGCCGCAACGACCCGTGTCCTTGTGGTAGCGGCAAGAAATTCAAGAAGTGCTGCGGCGCCGCGGATACGGTTCACTGAAAGTCATTTCCTTCAATACGCCCCACCCTTCCGTCCGATACCGCTGAGCGTCGCAAATCCTGCGCACTCACGTATCGAGGCATCAGATGACCGTCTTACTCTCCATGGCCGCCTTCGCGTTGGCCTCGTCGATTTCTCCCGGACCGGTCAATGTCGTCGCGCTGAGCGCCGGCGCACAACATGGATTCGCCGCGAGCATGCGCCATGTGACCGGTGCGACCATCGGATTCACGCTGCTGTTGTTGCTCATCGGCTTGGGTCTGCATGCGTTGCTCGCGCATTTCCCCAATCTGATCGACATCGTCAAATGGGCCGGCGTTGGGTTCCTGCTTTACATGGCTTACAAACTCGCCGTCGATGACGGCAAGCTCGGCGCGGACAAGCCCACCCGCGGGCCATCCTTCGCATACGGCGCGGCGATGCAATGGCTCAATCCGAAAGCATGGCTCGCTTCATTGGCCGGCATGGGCGCCTACGCAGCCGATGGCGACGGCCGGCTCGTCTGGCAATTCACCGTCGTGTACTTTGTGGTCTGCTATCTGTCGATTGCCAGCTGGGCGTATGCCGGCACGTTCCTGCGTCGATACCTGCAGGAGCCGAAGCGCGTGAGGTTATTCAATCGCGTGATGGCGGCTTTGCTCGCGGTTAGCGCGCTGTATCTGCTGATCGCGTGACGCGAACGCGGAACACACTCATTCAACTGCGATACTGCCCCGGCGTCGCCGCGACCAGCCGCTTGAAGGTCCGCTGCAAATGCGCCTGATCGGCAAAACCCGCATCGAGCGCGACGTCCGCAATCGGGTAACCGCGCCTGAGTTGTGCGCGGCTGTACTGGATGCGTCGATTGATCAGATAGGCGTGCGGCGTCATGCCATAACGCTGTTTGAAAGCGCGGATCAAATGCGAAGGAGAAAGCTCAGCCACCTTGCAGACGTCCTCCACCTTCAGCGGACGTGTGCAGTTTTCGGCGATGAATTCCGCAGCCCGCGCGAGCTGGCCGCTCGCATCGTGATCCGGCAAGGGCGCTGGATTCAACTTCTGCTGCACTTCCGAGAAGAAAGTGAGTGCAGCGCTTTCCTTGCGCATAGGCTCGTTATCGTCATCGACGAGAGCCGCGTATAGACGGTTCAAACCCTCGAACAACGCGGCGTCCGTCGTCATGGTCTGCGAGAACGCGCGAAACGCGTGGTTGTCGCTGAACCCCAGGTCGTGTTGCAAACCCGTGAGCCATGCGACATCGACATGCAGCATCCGATACGACCAGCGCTCTTCGGCAACCGGGTTGCACGCGTGCACGTCGTCCGGATTCATCAGCACGACAGCACCGGTGCCGATCCTTTCACGCGCGTGGCGATTCAGATAAACGCTGCGCCCGCCAATGACAGCGCCAATCGAGAACGTCTCGTGCGAGTGTTTGGCATAGCAGACCTCGCGGCCATCTTCGATTGAACGCGCCTCGATGAACGGCAACGCATCATCTCGCCAGAACTTCGGCGCCGCCACTGTCACCGCAGAATCACTCCGGCCATTCGTCCCGCTCATCGCGCACTCCTCGGTCATCCGCTCGGTCCCATCGCAACTTCGCCGCCTCAGCACGTCGGCGCGAACCACATCGTAACGGTGCCATCCGCCGCCGACCAGTGCGGAAGAGATTGCGTCTCGTCGAATCCTCCGAAAATCCGCGCTTGCCAGTCTCAGAAATATAGTTATATTATGACTAGATCAACAAAGACTAGCTTCCCGACATATTGAACATGGTCCGCCACTCTCCGCTCGCTCTCGCCGTCCTCGCCATGCTCACCGAAGCGCCGATGCATCCATACCGAATGCAACAGCTGATCAAAGCGCGCGGCAAGGACGAGGTCATCAATGTCGGTCAGCGAAACAGCCTGTACCAAACGATCGATCGCCTGGTGCGCGGCGACCTGATCGCCATCCGCGAAACGGAACGCGACGGCGCGTTCCCCGAGCGCACGGTCTATGAAATTACCGAAGCCGGCCGCGACACTGCCCGTCTGTGGCTGCGCGAGCAGCTTGCGCAGCCCGCCCGCGATTTCCCGGCGTTTCCGGCCGCACTCTCTTTCCTGCCGCTGCTCTCGCCAGAAGATGTGTGCCGTCAGCTCGAGACCCGCATCGGCGCACTTGAACGGGAATTGACCCGATTCGACGACGCCACTGAACAAGCCACCCAGATCCAGGTGCCGCGGCTTTTCCTGCTCGAAGGCGAACTGGTGCGCGCGCAACTGGTTGTCGAGCTGAACTGGGTTCGCAGCGTAGTGGCCGATCTGAAGGCCGGCACGCTGACCTGGAGTCCGGAATGGCTTGAAGAAATTGCGCAACGCTTCACGCTGCCGGCCGGCGAAACCAAGTACAGGCCGGCCCAACCTGCCGCAAAAAAGGAGGCGAAGTCATGAGTCGTGAACCCATGGAGGTGATCGTGATCGGGGCCGGCACAGGCGGCCTCTGTCTTGCGCACGGGTTGAAGCGCGCCGGCATCAACGTGAATGTCTACGAACGCGACCGCACGCGCGCGGACGGTTTGCAGGGCTATCGCGTCGGCATCAATCCGCACGGGCTCGCGTCGCTCAAAGCATGCCTTGCGCCGGAACTCTATGCGACGTTTCTGGCGACCTGCGCACGCACGCCCGGCCACTTCAACATCCTGACCGAGCGCATGACCGAATTACTCACAGTGCCGCTCGAAGACGAATCGATGAGCGGCGGCAAATCGGTCAGCCGGATGACGCTTCGGCAAGTGCTGCTCACGGGCCTCGAAGCGCACGTGCATTTCGACAAGACCTTCACGTCGTACGAGCAGAACGCCGACGGCAGTGTCACCGCGCATTTCGAGGACGGCACCCACGCCACGGCGGATCTGCTGATCGGTGCGGACGGCGCGCGCTCGAAGGTGCGCCGCCAATTGCTGCCGCACGCACGGCTGGAAAACACCGGCATCGTCAGCATCGGCGCGAAGGTGCCCATGGACGAAACGTCACGCGCGCTGTTGCCGCCGAAGGTGCTCGACGGCATCACGCTGATCAACGCGCCGAAGGGCTTTGGTGGCATCGTGCATGTGATGGAATTTCCGTGGCGCGCTGACGGCGACGGAATGAAGGACGGCATTGGCAACAACGACGCCGAGTTGCTTTCGAATTGGCCTGGATTGCTCTACGACAACACGCGCGACTATCTGATGTGGGGTGTCTGGGGCGCATTGCACAACTTGCCTGCCGATCCCAAATCGCTCGGACAAGCCGCGTTACTCGCGCTCGCCACGCAGATCACCGATGGCTGGCATCCCAATCTGCGCGCGCTGATTCGCGCATCGGATCCGTCCACCGCCTTCAGCGTCGACGTGCGCACGTCGGTTCCGGTCGATGCGTGGCCGACCACCAACGTCACAGTCCTGGGTGACGCGGTGCATCTGATGACGCCGGGACGCGGCGTCGGTGCGAACACCGCGCTGCGCGATGCCGCGCTACTCGCCACGCGTCTCGCCGATGCACAGCAGGGCAAGCTGTCGGGCCACGACGCCGTCGCGGGTTACGAGGAGGAAATGCGCCGCTACGGCTTTCACGCGGTCGCCGAGTCGCGCAAGCAGTTCGATGCGAGCAGTGCGCTACATCGGCCGGTGGTTGGAAGAATGGCGTTGAGTGCCATGCGTACCAGCTTGCGAGTCGTGAACAACGTGCCGATGCTCAAGCGCCGCATGGTCAACGCCGAGAACGAATTTCGCGGCGTCGATCGCAATGCGGCGCCCGCCGCGCACGGTCAATAGGTTACTTCGCTGTGACGTCGATATTGCCGAGGTACTTCGCCGCCAGCGTCTTGACCGTGCCGTCGGCCTGGACCTTCGCGATCGCCGCGTTCAGTTGGTCACGCAGCGCGGTGTCGCCTTTGCGAATCCCATACGCAATACCGCTGCCGAGGATCTTGTCATCGCGCACCGGCTGCCCGACGAACGCATAGTCCTTGCCACTAGGCTTCGACAGAAAACCCGTCTGACCGGCCGGCGCGAGAACGAGTGTCGCGTCGAGGCGCCCCGCCACGAGATCCGTATAAACCTGGTTCTGATCCTGATACGGCACGATGGTCACGCCAGCCGGTTCCCAATGCGTCTTCGCGTAGGTTTCCTGAATCGATGCCTGCAACACGCCGACGCGTTTGCCTTTCAACGATGCCGGTGTCGGCAGCAAACCGCTGTCGCGCTTCGCGATCAACTGCGTCGGCACGCGATACACCACGGTCGTGAAGTCGATCGCCTGGCGGCGCTGTTCTGTCGCGTTCATCGCCGAATTGATCGCGTCGAACTTGCGGCCCTGCAGCGCAGGAATCAAGCCGTCGAACGAGGTTTCAACCCATTTGCACGTCACATGCGCAGCAGCGCAAACGGCGTTGCCGACGTCGACGTCGAGACCCTGCAGTTCGCCGTTCGGCCCTTTCGACTCAAACGGCGGATACTGCGCCTCGAGTCCGAAACGCAGCGTCGATGTGTCGGCGGCGATCGCGGCAGACGATGCAGCGATCGACGTGAATGCGCAGGCCAGCGCCAATAGAGGCTTGAGCAACTTCATAACGGGTCCCTTTTTCTTCGATATTGTTGATCAGATTTCGCACAACCGCCGCGCGCCTTCGATCAAGGTCGCGTCGTCCTTCGAGAAGCTCAGGCGGATCAAACCGGAGTCCGTGCCGTCGGTATAAAACGCCGACAACGGAATCGTCGCGACGCGCGCATCGCGAATCAGGCGCAGCACGAAATCGCTATCGCTTTCCTCGGAGAAACCACGGAAACGCGCGAGCATGAAGAAGCTGCCTTCGCTCGGCAGTAACTCGAAACGCGACTCGCGCAGCGCGTGGGCCAGCAGATCACGCTTCTTCTGATAGAACGCGGACAGACCGAGATAGCTCTCGCGATTGGCCAACGCATCGACAAACGCGTACTGCATCGGCGTATCGGCAGAAAACACCATGAACTGATGGACTTTGCGAATCTCGTCCATGAGCGCCGCGGGGGCGAGGCAATAGCCCACGCGCCAACCGGTCACGTGATACGACTTACCGAACGACGACACGATCACGCTGCGCTCCGCGAGTTCGGAATCGCAGGCCATGCTCTGATGTTCGGCGCCGTCGAACACCACGTGTTCGTAGACTTCGTCGGCCAGAATCACGATGTCGGTATTGCGCGTCACGGCCTTCAGACGCGCGATGTCGGCCTCGCTGAACACGGTCGCGGTCGGGTTGTGCGGCGTGTTGATGATGATCATGCGCGTCTTCGGCGTGATCGCGGCGGCGACCTCGTCCCAGTCCACGCGGAAATCGGTCAGCGACAATTTGATCGGAATCGGCGTCGCGCCTTGCAGGCGAACGATTGGGCCGTAGCTATCGAATGACGGCTCGAAGTAAATCACTTCATCGCCGGGATGCACCAATGCGCTGATCGTCGAATACAGGCCTTCGCTGGCACTGGCGATCACGGTGACTTCGCTCGACGGGTCGTAGCGCACGCCATACAGCGTCTCGACCTTGTCGGCGAGCGCTTCGCGCAGGGCGGCGATGCCGGCCATCGGCGCGTACTGGTTATGACCGGCGCGCATGGCTTGCGCGACACCGTCGATCAGTTTCGCGTCGGGCGCGAAATTCGGCGCACCTTGCGACAGGTTCAGCGCATCGTGTTGGGCGGCCAGTTGGCCAATCACGGTAAAAATTGTCGTGCCTACGTCAGGCAGTTTCGAGCGGGCTTGCATGGCGCTCTGCATAAGGCTTTTCTCCCTTTCTCCATCCGGCAGCGGATTCGCGAACTGCCAACGGCGTGGCGGTCCCATCCGGTTTGATGAATTAGGCATCAGCCAAAGAACGGTCACAATCGAAACTTTGTCATGCGCGGCATGCGTTTACGTCATGGCTCGCGCAATGCCGTGCTGGGGCGGGCTAAGGCAATGAAATCGGGGGTTTAGCGGAAGAAATGCAGCCGCGCGGGGCGCGCGGAAAACAGCCGAGGTATGACGTAATGTGATGCGGGCAGGACGGCTGCGATCGCGCGATCGCAGCCGTTATCAGCCGGTTAATCGACCAGTGGACGATCAGGCGTCGTCCATCATGCGGACTTTGACCTTCTTGCCCTTCACCTTGCCGCCGCTGAGCTTGCGCATTGCCTCGCGCGCGATGCTGCGTTCCACGGCCACATAGGTCGACATTTCGGTCACGTTGATCTTGCCGATCTGCGAACCAGCGAAACCTGCCTCGCCAGTGAGCGCGCCG
Source organism: Paraburkholderia domus (assembly GCF_905220705.1). Lineage (GTDB taxonomy): Bacteria > Pseudomonadota > Gammaproteobacteria > Burkholderiales > Burkholderiaceae > Paraburkholderia > Paraburkholderia domus. The sequence continues at coordinate 181,554 of NZ_CAJNAT010000006.1, read as the reverse complement.
AGCACGTCGCCCGGACGGATTTTTTCCTTACGGCCGCCGAGAATCTGCAGCGTTTCCATCGGCGGCAGCAGCCGTTCGTTGCTCGCCGGCTTGAGATCAGCCAGCTTGTGCCACTCGACTTCACGCTTTTGCGCCTGTTCGAGACTGCCCACGCGACCCATCTCGTTCATGCTCGCGAGACTGAGCGCCCAGCCTTCCTGATCGGCGCGACCCGTGCGGCCGATGCGGTGCACGTGCACTTCCGGGTCCGGCGTCACGTCGACGTTGATCACCGCTTCGAGCTCGGCGATGTCGAGACCACGCGAAGCAACGTCGGTGGCGACCAGCACCGAGCAACTGCGGTTCGCGAACTGGATCAGCACCTGATCGCGTTCACGCTGATCGAGTTCGCCATGCAGCGCGAGCGCATGAAAACCCTGCGCGCGCAGCACGTCGAGCAGATCGCGGCATTGCTGCTTGGTGTTGCAGAACGCCAGCGTGCTCACCGGACGATAGTGGTTCAGCAGCAGACCGACGGCATGCAGACGCTGGTCTTCGGTCACTTCATAGAAGCGCTGACGAATCTTGGTGTTGTCGTGCCGCTCGGCGAGCTTCACTTCCTTCGGATTGCGCAGGAATTGCTGGCTGAGTTTGGCGATCCCTTCGGGGTACGTCGCGGAAAACAGCAGTGTTTGGCGCTCTTTCGGGCATTGCTTCACGACCGTGGCGATGTCGTCGAAGAAACCCATGTCGAGCATGCGGTCGGCTTCGTCGAGCACCAGCGTATTGAGCGACTGCAACGGCAGGCTGCCCCGCTCGAGGTGATCCATGATCCGGCCCGGCGTGCCGACCACGATATGCGCACCGTGTTCGAGGCTGGCGGTTTGCGGACGCATCGGCGTACCGCCGCACAGCGTCAGCACCTTGATGTTTTCTTCAGCGCGCGCCAGACGGCGGATTTCCTGCGTGACCTGGTCGGCGAGTTCGCGTGTCGGGCACAGCACCATCGCCTGCACGGCGAAGTTGCGCACGTCGAGGCGGTTAAGCAGCGCCAGCGAAAACGCCGCGGTCTTGCCGCTGCCGGTTTTCGCCTGGGCGATCAGATCGTTGCCGGCCAGTGCGATCGGCAGACTGGCTGCCTGAATCGGCGTCATCTCGACATAGCCGAGCTGCGTCAGATTGGCGAGCGTGGCGGGCGGTAGCGGTAGCTGGCTAAACGGCGCGCCGGCTTGTGTGGGACTGTTCATAGAGTGATGGCTCGCTATCGACTGAAGAGGCTGAAGGCTAGGGACTACTCGGCCATGGGGCCGGTGGCGGGGCGACCTTCGATCTGCTCGTACAGCACGGAGCCATCTTCCCCGTCGAAACGCTCGACGTAATTGCGCGCGCCACACATCGGGCAACGGAACAGAAGCCCCTGCCCTTCATTCTTGATGACGACGTCCGACATTTCCCACTGCTCGCCGCAGGGCTGGTTTCTACAGGTAAACACGTTGATTCTCCAACTGGATTCGATTGTTGATTGGGTGGGCCGTCGACGCGGCCCAGCCGTAAATGCCGTCACTGCCGCGATCGGCGCCGCCGTCAATAGGGGCGGAACGCGTCAACCCAGATGCGTATGCCGCGCACGCGTCGCGCTGACGTCCATGTCGGTGAGGCCCTGGACGATGCCGCAGTCTTCGACGGCCTGTTCGCCATGGCATTGCTCGCGCAGCGTGGTCAGTTGCACTTTCAGTTGCTTCAATTCCTCGATGCGCGTGTCGACGTGCGCAATGTGCTCGTCAATCAGGGCATTGATGCCGCCGCAGCCGTCCGCCGGCGCGTCCGTTAGACGCAGCAGCGCACGGATTTCGTCGTGGGTCATATCGAGCGCACGGCAATTGCGAATGAAGCGCAGGCGTTCGACGTGCCTCGCCGTGTAGCTGCGGTAATTGGCCTCGGTGCGCTCCGCTTCGGGCAACAGCCCCTCTTTTTCGTAGAAACGGATGGTTTCGGTCGTGCAATGGGCGATTTTCGCCAATTCGCCAATTTTCATGGACCCTCCGGATTGCGGCCTTGACCTTGTAGTGGCTTCAAGGTGTTTACTAGACCACAAATCGAACCAGGAAGCCACCCATGCCTCAAGCCAACCTCGCCGAAGCGGACCGCCCGGAACAGGCCAAAGCCCGTGCCCACGGGCATGAAGGGCATGTCCACGTGCATGCCGAAGATGACGCTCACACCCACGGGCATGGTGAAAGCTGCGGCCACGGCCACCAGGCGCATGCTCAGGAAGACGCTCATGAGCACGGCGAAAGCTGCAGTCATAGCGCCAAAGCACGTGTTCGCGAACTTGGGCATGCGCACGCTCACGACGACAGTTGCGGCCATGACCACAAAGCGCACGGCCACACCCATAGCGATGCCCCTGGGCACAGCCACGCCGAGGCAGGCTGCTGCGGAACGCCGCACGCCGCAGCCGCGCCGGTCAAGCTGCCGCAATCGGAAGCCATCGGCAATGACGTGCGCACCGCGATCCGCATCATGCAGATGGACTGTCCGACCGAAGAAGCGCTGATTCGCAAGAAATTCAGCCGCATGCCGTACGTGCGCAGCATGGACTTCAACCTGATGCAGCGCGTGCTGACCGTCGTCCACGCGCCGGATGCCCTCGACTCGATACTCGCTGCGATCCGTTCGCTCGACTTCACGCCGGAACTGGCCGATGCGAACCCGGACGCGGCAGCCGCCCCTCAAGCGCCGGCCAAGCCGTGGTGGCCGCTGGCGCTCGCAGGCATTGCTGCGGTGGGCTCAGAGGCCGCCGGCTGGCTTGGCGCCCCTGTCTGGCTGGCTGCGGGTCTGGCGGTCCTCGCCATCGCCTCCTGTGGTCTCACGACATACAGAAAGGGCTGGCTCGCGATTCGCAACGGCAATCTCAACATCAACGCGCTGATGAGCATTGCAGTCACCGGCGCGCTGGTCCTGCAGCAGTGGCCGGAAGCCGCCATGGTGATGGTGCTCTTCACGATCGCCGAACTGATCGAAGCGAAGTCGCTCGACCGCGCCCGCAATGCCATCCAGGGCTTGATGCAACTCACGCCCGAACAGGCGAACGTGCAGCAAGCGGACGGCGGTTGGCAACTCACGGACCTCAAAGCGATCGCGCTGGGCACGGTGGTGCGCGTGAAGCCGGGCGAGAGAATTGCGCTCGACGGCGAAATCGTCACGGGCCGCTCGAGCGTCGATCAGGCGCCGATCACCGGCGAAAGCCTGCCGGTCGACAAGACCGTGGGCGACGCGGTGTTCGCCGGCACGATCAACCAGGCCGGTTCGTTCGACTATCGCGTGACGGCCGCAGCCAGCAACACGACGCTCGCGCGCATCATTCACGCGGTCGAAGAAGCGCAAGGCACCAAAGCGCCGACGCAGCGTTTCGTCGACCAGTTCGCGCGGGTCTATACGCCAATCGTGTTCGCCGTCGCGCTGGCCGTGGCGGTGCTGCCGCCGCTGCTGTTCGGCGGGTTGTGGCACGAGTGGGTTTACAAGGCGCTGGTGATGCTGGTGATCGCCTGTCCGTGCGCGCTGGTGATCTCGACGCCGGTGACGATCGTCAGCGGTCTCGCGGCTGCCGCCCGCAAGGGCATCCTGATCAAGGGCGGCGCCTACCTTGAACAGGGCCGCAAGCTGAGCTGGCTCGCGCTCGACAAGACCGGCACGATCACGCACGGCAAGCCGGTGCAAACCGAGTTTGAAATGCTGGCTGACGTCGATGTGGTTCGTAGCAAGACACTCGCAGCGAGCCTTGCGGGTCGTTCGGATCATCCGGTGTCGATGGCGATTGCGGCGGCGGCTCAAGCCGAAGGCATGTCGAACGTCACGGTCGATGCATTCGAGGCCTTGCCGGGACGCGGCGTACGCGGCGAAGTCGACGGCCTGCCGTATTGGCTCGGCAATCATCGGCTGGTCGAAGAGCTCGGACGCTGCACGGCGTCGCTCGAAGCGCGGCTGGACACACTCGAGGGGCAAGGCAAAACCGTCGTGATGCTGGTGGATGCCGAACGCGTGCTCGCGCTGTTCGCCGTCGCCGATACGGTGAAGGACACGAGCCGCGCCGCCATCGCCGAGTTGCACCTCCTCGGCGTGCGGGCCGCCATGCTCACCGGCGACAACCCGCACACGGCAGCCGCGATCGCGCAGCAAGTCGGCATTGACGAAGCGCGCGGCAATCAGTTGCCAGAGGACAAGCTCAACGCGGTGGACGGCTGGTCGAAAGACGGTGCGACGGTGGGCATGGTCGGCGACGGCATCAACGACGCCCCTGCATTGGCGCGCGCAGACATCGGCTTTGCGATGGGCGCGATGGGCACCGATACTGCAATCGAAACCGCCGACGTCGCGTTGATGGACGACGATCTGCGCAAGATTCCACAGTTCATCCGCCTGTCGAAGGCGACGCATTCGGTGCTGGTACAGAACATCACACTGGCGCTGGGCATCAAGAGCGTCTTCCTCGTGCTGACGTTGATGGGTCTCGGCACGATGTGGATGGCCGTATTCGCCGATGTCGGCGCGAGTCTGTTGGTGGTGGCGAACGGCTTGCGGCTGTTGCGCAAGTAGTACGCATTCGCGGAACTACAACTGGCAAAAGACAGGGCGGCCCGCAGGCCGCCCTTTTTTTGTCGCTTCACTTCAGCGCATCAATACCCCATGCACTTAATGCGCGAATGAATAGCCGTCCGTTTGCGCGCGGCCGTTGATCCCAGCCTTCAACGTATCGGAAGGCAGCATGCCGAACAGCTTCCTGTAATCGGTCGCAAACTGGCTCAAATGCCAGAAGCCCCACGCCGCGGCAACGTCCTGAACCGAGCGTGACGCGGGCGCCGCATTGCACAGATCGCGTCGCGCGCCGTTCAACCGGATCGCCCGCAGATAGGTGGCGGGCGCCATCCCAAGCACGTCCTGAAAGCAATATTGCAGCGTGCGCCGGCTCACATGCAGTCGCTCGCACAACTCCGGCACGTTAACCGCGCGCTCGCGATTAGTCAGGACGTACTCGCGCGCTTCAGCCACGATCGACTGACGGCGCCCACGCGCCGGCATTGCAACCGGCTCCCCCGCCGCCAACGCGCCCACGTCGAATAGCGACGCCAGCACCGACGCCTGCAAATTGTTGCGTGCGAACGCGGACAGCGGCGTGCCGTTCGCCGCGCCGTCACCGAGAAGCTGCCGCAGCGATGCGCACAAGCGCGCCTTGCGATCCGTGCCGATCGACACGACTTCCGTGTTCGGCAGATGGTCGGCCAAACCGACCCGCTCCACTTCGGCCGCATATCGGCGCAGGACGTCCCCCTTCACCACCACGCCGAAAATCTCGTAGCCCGCCGAGGTCAGCAATTCGAATTCGATCCCGCCCGGACGAAATGCGAGCGCATCGCCCGCGATTACCTGGGCGTCGATACGACCGGACCCTTCGGGGCAAGTCGGAATGCCAAACCAGTAAGCGTCCTCCTGTACCTCGCAGGTCTGCCTCAGCGTGTGGCTGGTCGTTTCGACGAACACCTGCATGTGGTCGAGGCACAACTCCGTCAGGCCGCCGACAAAACGGCCCGCGGTCAGCTGGTCGTAGGTCTGGCTCCAGCCGTGAAGATTGCGCGCCTGCTCGTCGGCGTCGTAGGCAACGCAGGTCTGCACGCAAAAGCTCGGCTGTTGCGCGGGCGTCGGTGCTGTCAGGCTGTCGTTTCGGAATTCAATCGTCATACCGGATCTGCAAAAACGGGTTGTCGAGGAGACACGGAACGCAATTCTCATGCCGAATCGATTCGCGGCTTACGTTGCTTTGATCGCGGCGGCACATGCTCACACCCTGTTCAATTCGTGAACAAGTCTGCACACACTGATCAGAAACGAGACGTTCATTCCTCGGCAAGTTGAACAGTGTCACGCGCCCTGCTTGGCAGGCGTGCCTGCTGCACGTGCACAACTCACCAGGGCGGTGCATTGGCACAGTTCTGGCTCTAGCCTTTCGCGGCCAAGCGAAATATCGCGCCGAATATAGCCCATTCATACATGTGAGGAGCACACAGATGAATCACGCAGAGATGCAGTTTCTAACCACCGAATTTCCGTACAAAAAGCAGTATGCGAATTTTATCGGCGGCGAATGGGTCAAGCCCGTGGGCGGCGAGTACTTCGACAACGTGTCGCCGATCACCGGCGAGCCGTTCACGTCGATCCCGCGTTCACGCGAAGCCGATATCGAACTCGCGCTCGACGCCGCGCATCGCGCGAAGGTAGCGTGGGGCAAGACCTCGACCACCGATCGCGCGAACATCCTTAACCGTATCGCCGACCGGATGGAAGCGAATCTGCAACGTATCGCCGTGGCTGAAACGATCGACAACGGCAAGCCGCTGCGCGAAACCATGGCTGCGGATATCCCGCTAGCCATCGATCATTTCCGCTATTTCGCCGGCGCCGTGCGTGCGCAGGAAGGTTCGATCTCCGAGATCGACCACGACACCGTCGCGTACCACTTTCACGAACCGCTCGGCGTGGTCGGCCAGATCATTCCCTGGAATTTCCCGATCCTGATGGCGGTGTGGAAGCTCGCACCGGCATTGGCTGCCGGCAATTGCGTCGTGCTGAAGCCGGCCGAGCAAACGCCTGCGTCGATTCTCGTCCTGCTCGAACTGATCCAGGATTTGCTGCCGCCGGGTGTGCTGAACGTGGTGAACGGTTTCGGTCTCGAAGCCGGCAAACCGCTCGCGTCGAGCAAGCGCATTGCGAAGATCGCGTTCACGGGCGAGACGACGACGGGTCGCCTGATCATGCAGTACGCGAGCCAGAACATCATTCCGGTGACGCTCGAACTCGGTGGCAAGAGCCCGAACATTTTCTTCGCCGACGTGATGAACGAGGACGACAGCTATTTCGACAAGGCGCTCGAAGGTTTCACAATGTTCGCGCTGAATCAGGGTGAAGTATGCACGTGCCCGTCGCGTGTGCTGATCGACGAGAAGATTTACGACCGCTTCATGGAGCGCGCGTTGAAGCGTGTGGCTGCCATCACGCAAGGCCACCCGCTCGATACGAAGACGATGATCGGCGCGCAGGCCTCGCAGGAACAGCTGGAAAAAATTCTCTCGTACGTCGATCTCGGCAAGCAGGAAGGCGCTGAGTGTCTCATCGGTGGTGAGCGCAACACGCTCGGTGGGGAGCTGAGCAAGGGCTACTACGTGAAGCCGACCGTATTCCGCGGCCACAACAAGATGCGCATCTTCCAGGAGGAAATCTTCGGCCCGGTTGTTTCCGTGACGACCTTCAAGAACGAAGACGAAGCGCTCGAGATCGCCAACGATACGCTCTACGGTCTGGGTGCCGGTGTATGGACACGCGACGGTACGCGCGCCTATCGCTTCGGCCGGGAAATCCAGGCGGGCCGCGTGTGGACCAACTGCTATCACGCGTATCCGGCACATGCTGCGTTCGGTGGTTACAAGCAATCGGGCATTGGCCGAGAAAATCACAAGATGATGCTCGACCACTATCAGCAGACCAAGAACATGCTCGTCAGCTATAGCGATAAGCCGCTCGGTTTCTTCTAAGCTTTATGAGGTAAGCGATTCTGTTCGAGCGGGCCGCTTTGCGCGGCTCGCTTTTTTTCAGCGAGGGCATGTGATGGCTGATGAAAAGGAAGTGGCCCGCGTGATCGCCACACCTGCTGCGGTCGATTTGATCGATAAGTTGTGCGCCGATCACGGGGCCGTGCTGTTTCACCAATCCGGTGGATGCTGCGACGGCAGCGCGCCAATGATGTTTCCTCAGAGTGAGTTCATGGTCGGCTCGTCCGACGTGAAACTCGGCACGATTGCTGGTGTGCCGTTCTACATGAGCGAATCGCAGTTCGAATACTGGCAGCACACGCAGTTGATCATCGACGTGGTGCCGGGTAATGGCGGGATGTTTTCTTTGGAACGGCCGAGCGGATTGCGGTTCTTGACGCGCTCGCGACTGTTTGAGGATGAGGAGAACGCGTGGTTGGAAGCGCATCCGGTAGAACGGGCGGATGCTTAGGTAGCGTGTCTTTGTCGCGCACGAACTCGAGTCGTCGTTGATGGCGCGCGGGTTCGTTAGCTGCGCGTCGCTAGTTGAATCGCTACCAATTGCTGGCGTTACCGGCGCGCTCTCGCCAGCCACGCATGTCTAGTCTGAATCGTCGCTGACTGCGGGCGTTACTGGTGCACCCGTCAGTAATGCATCGCTGTCGTCCTTCAATCCAACGCCAGTGAGGCCCAAACGCCTCGCATGCGTGAGCAGGTAATGCAATTTGTGCGCGGCGGCAGGATAGTCCAGACCTTCAGGACGCACGTTCGAAATACAGTTGCGTTGGGCGTCACTGCAGCCGACTTTCGGCGCGTACGTCAGATAGATGCCAAGGCTATCGGGTGAACTCAAACCTGGACGCTCGCCGATCAGCATCACCACCAGTTTGGCATTGAGCAGTTCGCCGATCTCGTCACCGAGCGCGACGCGAGCCTGGCGTGCGACCACAACTGGACCGATCTTCCAATCCCCGAGTTTTGCGCAAACGGCCTGCAGCAGCGGGATGGATTGCTTCGACGCAGCGAATGCAGAGAGACCATCGGCGATGACGAAAACCACTTCGGGTGAATCGACCGTGAGTTGCCCGAGCGCTTCGCGGCTCTCATCGCTTAAACGCCTGCCGAGATCCGGACGCCGCAAATAATGCTCGCGATCAGGCGCGGCGCTATGCACATCCAGCGTGCTGAAACTTTGTGCGCGTAGTTGTTCATGCAGCACGTCCGTATCGAGCGGATGATGCACGGCGTCGCGCGCCTGCGCATGCGACAGGTTGAACGCCAGCAACGGCGCCGTCGGCAAGCTGTTACCCGCGCGGCCCAACGCGATGCGCGCATTGGTGAACTGCCGCAGCGCGTTCCATGGGTTCTTTTCGAGGAAGTCGCTCATGCGATCCCCATCCAGTCATTCGCACCTTCCAGCAGCGGTTGCTGTAGCGATGCACTGAGCAACGCGCCGCGCGCGTCGGTGATCTGCATCGACTCCAGCCATTCTTCGAACTCCGGTGCACGGCGCAGGCCGAGCACGTCGCGCACATAAAGCGCGTCGTGGAAGGATGTGCTTTGATAGTTGAGCATCACATCGTCCGCGCCTGGAATGCCCATGATGAAGTTGATGCCGGCCACGCCCAATAGCGTGAGCAGATTATCCATATCGTCCTGATCGGCTTCGGCGTGATTCGTATAGCAGATGTCGCAGCCCATCGGTACGCCAAGCAGCTTCCCGCAGAAGTGATCTTCAAGACCTGCGCGCGTGATCTGCTTGCCGTCGTACAGATACTCCGGTCCGATGAAGCCGACCACTGTGTTTACCAGAAACGGATTGAACTTGCGCGCGACCGCATAGGCACGCACTTCGCACGTCTGTTGATCGACGCCGAAATGCGCATCGGCCGACAAGGCACTGCCCTGCCCGGTTTCGAAATACATCAGGTTATTGCCGACGGTGCCGCGTTTCAGCGACAGCCCGGCTTCATACGCTTCCTGCAACAACGCGAGCGAAATACCGAAACCCGCGTTCGCCTTCTCCGTACCCGCAACCGACTGAAACACCAGATCGACCGGCGCGCCCTTCTCAATCGCCGAAATCGTGTTGGTGACGTGGGTCAGCACGCACGACTGCGTCGGCACCTGATAGCGCTGGCGGAAGTCATCGATCATCAGCAACAGCTTGGTGATCGCGGCGAGATTGTCGCTGGCCGGGTTGATGCCGATCATCGCGTCGCCGCAGCCGTACATCAGGCCGTCGAGCATCGATGCTGCGATGCCTTTGACGTCGTCAGTCGGATGATTCGGTTGCAGACGCACCGACATGCGGCCCGGCAAGCCGACCGTATTGCGAAACCGCGTAATCACCGGACGTTTACGCGCCGCCGCGATCAGATCCTGATTGCGCATTAGCTTCGAGACCGCCGCCACCATCTCCGGCATGAGGCCGGCGGTAATGCGCGTGAGCGCGTCGGTATCGGTCGTGCTGCTCAGCAGCCAGTTGCGGAAATCGCCGACCGTCAGATGCGAAATCTCAGCGAACGCTCGCGGCGAGTGATCGTCGATCACCAGACGCGTGACCTCGTCGCTTTCATACGGGATCAGCGCTTCGTTGAGAAACGTGCGCAGCGGCACTTGGGCGAGCGCCATCTTGGCCGCGACGCGCTCTTCTTCGCTCGCCGCCGCAACGCCCGCGAGCTGGTCGCCCGAGCGTTGCGGACTGGCTTTCGCCATCAAGGTTTTCAGGTCCGCGAAACGGTAAGTGCGGCTGCCGATTGTCTCGGTGTAGCTCATCTCTAAGACTCCATCGCCGCTGCTTGCGCAGCGGCTCGATCCGTCACTCTTCGAGCAAAGCGTCCGACGGCGCCGCTTCGCGTTGATGGCGCGTCAACAGGAAGTAGACGTAGCCGAGCGCGAGGAAGATCGCGAACACGATGGCCACCAGAAAATTAAAGTAGACCATCGTTGCCAGACAAATCACCGCGGCCACCAGCGCGAACGCCGGAAAGAACGGAAACAGCGGCGCGCGGAACGGGCGTTCCATGTTCGGGTCCGAGCGGCGCAGCTTGAACAACGACAACATGCTGATGATATACATCACGATAGCGCCAAATACGGACATCGTCACGATGTTCGCCGTCAGCGTCTGACCGCCGAACTGAATCAGCTCGTCGCTGTAGATCGCGGCAATGCCGACCACGCCACCCGCGATGATCGCGCGATGCGGGGTCTTGAAGCGCGGATGCACCTTGGAGAGCCATTCCGGCAGATACCCCGCGCGAGCCAGCGCGAAGATCTGCCGCGAGTAGCCGAGGATGATGCCGTGAAACGACGCGACGAGCCCGAACAGGCCGAGCCACACCAGCATATGCATCCAGCCGCTATGTTCACCGACGATGAATTTCATGGCTTGCGGCAGCGGATCGTTGATGTTCGCGAGCTTGGTCCAGTCGCCAGCAGCCCCTGCGAACACCATTACGCCGATGGCTAGCAGTACCAGCGTCAGAATGCCAACGACATAGGCGATCGGAATCGAACGCTTCGGATTCATCGCTTCTTCGGCAGCCATCGCGACGCCTTCGATCGCGAGGAAAAACCAGATGGCAAAGGGAATCGCCGCGAACATGCCGTGGAACGAGCCCATGCTGAAGGTGTCCGAACCGGACCAGCCGCCTTTCGTGAAATTCGACCACTGGAAGCCTGGCGAAACGACGCCCATGAACACCAGCAATTCGAAGATCGCGAGCAGCGTCACGCACAACTCGAAAGCCGCGGCAATCTGCACGCCGACGATATTCAACGCCATAAAGACGAGATACGCGCCCATCGCAGCATGTTTCGGTTCGAGACCGGGAAATTGCACATGCAGATAGGCGCCGATCGCGAGTGCAATCGCGGGTGGCGCAAAGACGAATTCGACTAACGTCGCCGCGCCAGCAAGATAACCGCCCGTCGGACCGAAAGCGTGACGCGCATAGGCGAACGGCCCACCCGCATGCGGAATCGACGTGGTGAGTTCGGTGAAGCTGAAAATGAAGGTGGTGTACATCGCGGCAATGAAAACCGCCGTGATGACGAAGCCAAGCGTTCCGGCGCTCGCCCAGCCGTAGCTCCAGCCGAAATACTCGCCGGAAATGACCAGACCGACCGCGATCCCCCACAGCTGCCACGTGCCCAGCGTCTGCTTCAACTCGTGATGCGTGACTTTACCGACGTGCTGACTTTTGGATTCTGATTTCATCGGGCTCTCCTGATGTTGCCGCTTGCTCGACGCCGCAAGGCTTTGCGGTGCATGGGCGGACAGGCTTCAGCCGATGGTAGTGAGCCATTATTCGAGGTGTTATCGAAATTCGGCAAAGTTCGAGGGTGGGTCTGTCAGTGAACGCTTAACTCCGTTCGAGCGCGTTTGGGCGAAGTTCGCAGGATTTGGTAAATGGGGACGTGTTACTTTGGTTCGTGTCAATTCGGCAATCTTTCACAGGTCAGTTACTCAATCATGAACCTATCGGACAATCGGGCTCGCTACGAAACTCGACTGGGCCGCGTGCTGGACCATATTTACGATCACCTCGACGAACCGCTGGATATCGATCGTCTAGCGGAAATTGCCTGCATGTCGCCGTATCACTGGCATCGCATCTTTCAGGCGATGTACGGCGAGACGGTTGCGACGACCGTGCGACGCTTGCGACTGCATCGGGCGGCGGGATATCTGGCGAATGGCTCGATGGCGAAACACAATTTGCTGGCTGGGCAGATGCGCATGATCGGGATTTACTATGACGATCCGGGTGTTGTTGCAGAGAATGCGTTGCGGTCGAAGGCTGGGGTGTTGTTGCCGCATCCGGTTCAGGCTTCGGTGACGGTGAGTCCGCCGGTTTCGGTCGCGCATGTGAAAGGCGGTGAGTACGCAGTGTTGCGGCACAAGGGGCCGTACAGCGATATGCGTGCGGCGTATGAGTGGTTGTATGGGACGTGGCTCGTACAGTCGGGGCGTGAAGCGGCGGATGCGCCGGTGTTCGAAGAGTATCTGAATAGCCCGAAGGAGACTGCGCCGGCTGAGTTGCTGACGGAGATTTGTTTGCCGTTGGTTTGATGGTTTTGGCTTGGTTCTGTTTGTTCTGCCTGCTTTGTGCTTGCTTGTGCAGCGCAGTTCGCGGTTGCCTCTCTGGTTTTTATAGTCTTTGTATATGTATACGTAGTAATAGTTAACAAGCCTCGCACCTGGCTGTGGATAACTTGAATCTTCGTTTACGGATCAAGGGACTGCGGAATCGATAACCCTGCGGAGCGTGGGCGAACAGGAGCAAGGAGCCAGGGAAAACTTTTGAGCGGCTCGATGAGGTCGCCGTCTTATCAAAGTTTCGCCCACAACGTGTCAGGTGGGTTGTACAAAAGTTGTCCAGAGGGGGCTGTGGATAAGTGGGGCTATTTGCGTAGCGCTCAATCCGCTCAATCCGCTAACTCGTACGACGTGCTGCGGCCCCCTGCTGCTGATTTTTTCAACACCCCGAATGCGACTAGTTCGCTGATATCGCGCAATGCAGTATCAGGCGAACACTTTGCAATCGCTGCCCACTTGCTGCTGGTCAACTTGCCGTCAAAACCGTCGAGCAGACCACTCAGCAGTTTGACTTGCCGCTCGTTGAACGGCGTGCTCGCCCAGCGCTGCCAGAAGCGCGCCTTGGACAACACAACGTTCAGCGTGAGTTGGGCGTGATCGATTGCTCGATGCAATGCATCGAGGAACCACGCCAGCCACTCGGTGATATCGAGTGTGCCCTTTTGCGTGCGCTCGAGAATGTCGTAGTAGTCTTTCCGCTCACGCTGGATCTGTGCCGACAAACTGTAGAAGCGTTCTGGGCTGCCGTCAGCGCGCGCCAGAAGCAGATCGCCAATGGCCCGTGCAATGCGGCCATTGCCATCGTCGAAAGGATGCAGCGTAACGAACCAGAGGTGAGCGAGCCCCGCCTTGAGCACCGGTTGATCGGCCGTATCGGCATTCAGCCAGGCTAGAAATCGATCCGCCTCCATTTCCAGCCGTGCTGCGGGGGGCGCCTCGAAATGGACTTTCTGACGCCCGATCGGACCGGAAACAACTTGCATAGGCCCTTTTGAATCGTCGCGCCAGTTGGCAATGCTGATCCGGGACATACCGCTGAACCCGGTCGGAAAAAGCGCAGCGTGCCATCCAAACAGGCGCTCTTTCGACACCTCAGCGGAGCAATTCAGGGTGGCGTCGAGCACCATTTCGACAACGCCTTCAACGTGGCGGTCGACTGGCGCGAGCGCGCCAATATCGACACCGAGCTTGCGTGCTATTGACGACCGCACCGACGCGACATTGAGCTGCTCGCCCTCTATTTCGCTGGTTTTGACGACGTCTTCGGTAAGCGCGACAAGACTGGCCTCGCTGCGCAACGTCAGGCCCACATCCGCAAGACGCCCGAACAGTAGCCCTTGAGCTCGGGACACCTGCGCGAGCGGAGCCGCAAGGCGTGACAAGTCATAGCGCCATGCGGGCCATTCGGGGGATTCCCAGATGTACAACCAATCTCCGCGATTCATGCGGAGATTATGATCCATTTTCTCCGCAGATTCAAATTATTCTCCGCAAAAATTGCGGTTAATAATGACGCTATTCGCTGCTTGGGGCCGTCGGCTCTTCCTGCGCAACCGATTTCTCAAGCAGATTAGGGGGCTTGAGGTGGCGAAGTTGGGGGATAGCTTTATATGCGGCAAAGTCTTCAACGCAGGCGCCCGCCGAGACTCGCAAAGCATCGGCGGTGAAACAGCTAGACTATCATTCGCGTTTCGCGTGCCCCGATCGCTGCCCGCCCGCTTTCCCACCTTGCACCATGAACTTCGACTATTCCACGCTCGACGCCTTACGCCAGAACCATCCGGCATGGCGGTTGCTGCGCTCGGACCACGCGCCGCTCGTGGCGAGCTTTCTGAATCGAACATTCGTGGCACCCAATGTCCGCGTGATATCGCAAGCGGACCTGGCCGAAGCGCTGGAAGACGAACTGTATGCATTGCGCGAGCGACTCGGTCCCGCTGCCTTTCCGAAAGCAGCTTCCGACTATCTAAACGACTGGGCCGCCAACGATAAAGGCTGGCTGCGCAAGTTCTATCGTCAGAATTCGGACGAACCACAGTTCGATCTCACGCCTGCTACGGAAAAGGCCATTGCGTGGCTCGGCACATTGACCGAACGTAGTTTCGTCGGTACTGAATCGCGCTTGCTGACTCTATTCGAATTGCTCAAACAGATGAGTGAGGGTAGCGAAAGCAACCCCGAGACGCGTCTCGCCGAACTCCATAAGCGCCGCGCCGAGATCGATGCGGAAATCGCCCGTGCAGAGGCCGGAGACATTTCGATTCTGGATGACACGGCGCTGAAAGATCGCTTCCAGCAATTCACCGCGATTGCGCGTGAATTGCTGACCGATTTTCGCGAAGTCGAGCACAATTTTCGCGGCCTCGACCGTCGGGTGCGAGAGCGCATTGCGTTGTGGGATGGAGCAAAAGGCGAACTGCTAGAGGAAATCATGGGCGAGCGCGATGCGATCGCCGATTCGGACCAGGGACGCAGTTTCAGGGCGTTCTGGGACTTTCTGATGTCAAGCAGTCGCCAGGAAGAACTGACCCAGTTGCTCGACCGCGTGCTGGCGCTCCCGCCCGTGGCCGAACTCAAACCCGATGCGCGCACGCGGCGGGTTCACTATGACTGGCTGGAAGCCGGCGAGCATACGCAGCGCACCGTCGCGTTTCTATCGCAACAGTTGCGGCGCTTTCTCGACGATCAGGCATGGCTCGAAAACCGCCGCATCATGGATATCCTCCATGGTGTAGAAGCTAAAGCGCTGGTCTTGCGAGACACGCCGCCAGCCGGTGAGGTCATGACTATCGCTGACACGGCGGCGGAAATTGAACTGCCGATGGAGCGTCCACTCTATGCCCCCAGCCTCAAACCGCGTATCGCCGCCATCACCATCGAAGCCGGCGATGGCGACATCGACGCCGCAGCGTTGTACTCCCAGATCGTAGTCGACAAAGCCAGACTGGTATGGCATATCCGTCATATTCTGCAGGACCGTTCGCAAGTAACGCTGCGCGAGCTTTGCGACATTCAGCCTCTGCAGCAAGGTTTAGCCGAATTGGTCGCCTACCTGCAACTTGCCGGCGACACGTTCAGCACGGTGGTGGACGAGCAGGTCAGCGACACCATCGTTTGGTGTACCCAGAACGACAGTGGCAGCCAACTGACCCGGCAGGCGAGCTTGCCACGCGTCATTTTCGTGAGATAAAGACTTTGGAACAGGAACAAGACGCAACAACCTCGACGCACGATCTGTCGAGCCTGCTGATTCCGTTGCTTAAAGGCGTGATTTACCGGGATGCGGATACGGCGCTTTGGAGCGCGCTGCTCGACTTGCAGTCTCGCGTGAGGGACTACGTCACCGTGCTGAATCTCGAGTTGGTGCTCGACGAAGCAGAGGGCTACGCGTTCCTGCGCTCCCGCCCTGATAACGGCGATGACGATGCGCCTGCGTTGCCCCGTCTTGTCGCGAGACGCCCGTTGTCTTTTCCGGTGAGCCTCATGCTGGCATTGCTGCGCAAGAAGCTCGCCGAGTCCGACGCGGGCGGTGGAGACACGCGCCTCATTCTCACGCGCGAGCAGATTGTGGAAATGATCCGCGTGTTTCTACCCGCAGGCAGCAATGAGGCCAAACTGATCGACCAGATCGACACGCATGTCAACAAGATCGTTGAACTTGGCTTCTTACGCAAGCTGAAGCCAGTCGCCAGCAAGCGCGAAGGCCAAGCCGCCGCGTTTGAAGTCCAACGAATTCTCAAAGCGTTTGTCGACGCCCAGTGGCTCGCCGATTTCGACGCACGGCTCGCGGCGTATCAGGCGCAACTCGGCACAGGAGCATCAAGGAACACCGATGACTGACATGCAACTGCCCGGACTCGATTTCGTTGCCGACGACGCACTATCCGGCTTTCGCCTGCATCAACTCGAGGTCTTCAATTGGGGGACCTTTGACCGCCGCGTGTGGACGCTGAATCCCGACGGCAAGAACGCGCTGTTGACGGGCGACATCGGTTCCGGCAAATCGACACTCGTCGATGCCGTGACGACGTTGCTGGTTCCCGCGCATCGTATCGCCTACAACAAGGCCGCGGGTGCTGACAGCAAGGAGCGCACGCTGCGCTCGTACGTGCTCGGCCATTACAAGTCGGAACGCAACGAGACCAGCGGCACCGCCAAACCCGTGGCTTTGCGGGACCACAACAGCTATTCGGTCATTCTGGGTCGCTTCCACAACGCGGGCTATGACCAAACCGTCACGCTCGCCCAGGTGTTCTGGATGAAAGACGCGCACGGCCAACCGGCGCGGCTATTCGTCGGTGCGGAACGAGCGCTGTCGATCGCAGCAGACTTTGCCGACTTCGGACCGGACATCGCCGGCCTGCGCAAAAAGTTGCGTGCGCTTGGCGCGGAGTTGTTCGACAGTTTTCCGCCATACGGTGCATGGTTCCGTCGGCGCTTCGGGATCGAGAACGAGCAGGCGCTGGAGTTGTTTCATCAAACGGTTTCGATGAAGTCGGTCGGCAATCTGACGGATTTTGTCCGTAGCCACATGCTCGAACCGTTCGACGTCGCGCCGCGCATGACTGCGTTGATTGGTCACTTTGACGATCTGAACCGCGCCCATGAAGCGGTGTTAAAAGCCAAGCGGCAGATGGAACGGCTGGGCCCCCTCGTCGAGGATTGCGAGCGGCACGCGCTGCTTGTATCGCAGGTCGACGATCTGCGGGCCTGTCGGGAGGCGCTTAAATCCTATGCCGCTGATCTCAAGGTCAGTTTGCTCGACCGACGAATTGAGAATCTCGCTGCGGAATGGGAGCGACAGGATGCGCATGTCAAGCGACTCGACGCAATGCGCTCCGCGCAACGTATCGAGGAAGGCGAACTGCGGCGCAATATTGCCGAGAATGGCGGAGACCGGCTTGAGCGGCTTGAGGGGGAGATTCAATCGAAGGACGCGGAGTGCGCCCGCCGCAAGCAGAAAGCACAGCGCTTTGACGATCTCGCGCAGGTGGCCGGCGAGCCAGTACCGGGGGATGAACCTGCGTTTCTTGCGCTACGCCGTCGTCTCTCCGAGCGTATCGAAGCCGCGCAGCAAGACGAAGCACATCTGCAAAACGATCTGACCGAACATGGCGTGAGTTTTCGCGCAGGCAAGCAGGAGCACGACGCGCTGGCGGCGGAGATCGATAGTCTGAAGAGCCGGCGCAGCAATATCCCGGCGGAACAGATCGCGATGCGCACTGCGTTATGCAACGCCCTTGCGCTACCCGAAGCAGACCTATGCTTCGCCGGCGAGTTGCTGCAGGTGCGCGAAGACGAGCGCGATTGGGAGGGCGCCGCCGAGCGCCTGCTACGTAGTTTCGGCCTGTCACTTCTGGTATCCGATGAACATTACGCTGCTGTCACCGAATGGGTTGACAAGACCCACCTCAAGGGGCGGCTCGTTTATTTTCGGGTGCGGCAATCGGCAAGACGTGAGCGCGCCGAACTGCATCGCGACTCGCTGGCCCGAAAGCTTTCGGTGAAACCCGACTCGCCGTTTTATGACTGGCTCGAGTACGAAGTGACGCAGCGCTTCAATGTTGTCTGCTGCGACACCCAGGAGCAATTCCGCCGCGAGACACGCGCCATTACACGCGCCGGTCAGATCAAGGCGCCGGGCGAACGGCATGAGAAAGACGATCGCCATCGACTGGACGACCGCCGGCGCTACGTGCTGGGGTGGACCAATACCGCAAAAATTCAGGCGCTCGAAGCACAATCCGGACAATTGGCGGCACAACTGAGCGAATTAGGTGCGCTGATCGGCAGGATTCAGGCGGAGCAAAGCGAATTGAAGACGCGCCTGAACGCGCTCTCGCTGCTCAACGAACATGGGGACTACCGCGAACTTGACTGGCATGCCGTCGCGGTAGCAATCGCCGGATTGCGCGAAGAGAAAGCACGGCTGGAGTCGGCTTCAGACCTGTTGCAGGAACTGACCCAACGTCTGAATCAGGTCAGCGCCGCGCTCGCCGACATCGAGACGCAGCTCGATGGGCACAAAGCGGAACGCACGCGCACGGAAGAACGGCAGCGTATAGCCCATGATCTACACGCGTACACCCGGGCGATTCTTGACGATCCGGGTTACGCGGCTCATACGGCTTACTTCGCTCGACTCGCCGAGTTATGGTCCGAGGTACTCGGCAAACACCAGTTGACGGTCGAATCCTGTGACAATCGCGAGAGCGATATGCGCAAATGGCTGCAGGACAATATCGACGCTGAAGAAAAGAAGGTTTCACGTCAGCGCGACAAGATCATCGACGCCATGCGAGCGTATTGCACTGCTTTCCCGCTTGAGACGCAGGAAGTGGATGTCGCCGTTGAAGCGGCGGCCGAATATCACGCCATGCTGGACACATTGAAAGCAGATGATCTGCCGCGCTTCGAAGCGCGCTTCAAAGATTTGCTCAATGAGAACACCATTCGTGAAGTGGCCAATTTCCAGTCGCAACTGGCTCGCGAGCGCGAGACGATCAGAGAACGGATCGCGTTGATCAACGAGTCGCTGACGCAGATCGACTACAACGCCGGCCGCTATATCGTCCTGGAAGCGCAGTTGAGCCAGGATGCGGAGATTCGTGACTTTCAGAGCGACTTGCGTTCGTGTACCGAAGGCACGCTCACCGGCTCGGAAGACGTGCAATATTCCGAAGCAAAGTTTCTGCAGGTCAAACAGATCATCGAGCGATTCCGCGGGCGGGAAGGGTTGACGGAGCAGGATCGTCGCTGGTCGGTGAAAGTCACTGACGTGCGCAACTGGTTCGTGTTCGCCGCCAGCGAACGTTGGCGCGAAGATGATAGCGAACACGAACATTATTCCGACTCGGGCGGCAAGTCAGGCGGGCAAAAGGAAAAACTCGCCTATACGATCCTGGCCGCGAGCCTTGCTTACCAATTCGGTCTCGAATGGGGCGCTGTGCGCTCGCGCTCGTTCCGCTTCGTCGTTATTGACGAAGCATTTGGCCGCGGATCCGACGAGTCCGCACAATACGGTCTGCGGCTGTTTGCCCAGTTGAACTTGCAGTTGCTGATCGTCACCCCGTTGCAGAAGATTTATATCATCGAGCCATTTGTTGCCAGCGTTGGATTTGTCGACAACAAGGAGGGACGCGAATCGAGGCTTCGTAACCTCTCGATCGAAGAGTACCGCGAGGAAAAAGGCAGGAGCGCAACGTGAATTGGACCACACCGGCCGATCTGCGCATGCAGGTCAGCAGGCTCTGGGAACGAGGTGAACTACTCGCCGGTGTCGCAACGGGCGCATCGTTGTTTCCAAAGCGCCTCGTGCTGAAAAGTCCTACGTCCGCTGAGATCACGGAACGCTTCGAGGACATTCGCCAATGGAGTAGTTCGCTCAGGGCAATCGCACATTGCCGCCTTGAGATGCGGGAGTTTCGGCATCGAGTCTTCGGCGCCAATGCGCTGCCCGTTGAAGTCTGGATCGACTCCTTCGAGGACGCCGTCGCGTTGATTGGAAAGCAACGCGATGCCGCTCGTTTCGCATTGTTGCTGGATGTGACCCGTACGCGTGAGCCACGGCTTGTTCCGTGGCTCGCGAAAAGGCCGCTAAGGGCGCTTGAGCTCGCTGATGTTTGGGGGCGACTGGTGGACGTGTGCGTGTGGCTGGAGGCGCATCCGCGGCCGGGGATATATCTACGGCAAATCGATATCGCGGACGTACACACCAAATTCATTGAGACCCATCGCGGTGTATTTGCGGAGTTGCTGGATTGCGTATTGCCCGCGCAAGCGGTGGACCCTGCACGATCCGGCCTCAGCCAGTTCGCCGCGCGCTATGGATTGCGAGAGAAGCCGTTGCGTATCCGCTTCCGTGTGCTGGATGCGAAGAAGGCCCTGTTTCAGCCCGCCAGCACTGAGCAGGACGTTACGCTGGATGCCGCCAGTTTTGCTCGCCTGGAGCTCGACGTTAGCCGCATTTTTATCACGGAAAACGAAATTAATTTTCTGGCATTTCCGCCAGTTGACGACAGCATGGTTGTCTTCGGTGCCGGATATGGCTTTGAAATGCTCGCTGACGCCACGTGGCTTTCGTATCGACGCATTTGTTACTGGGGCGACATCGACACGCATGGGTTTGCGATTCTCGATCAATTGCGCCGTCAATTCGCTCACGTTGAATCGTTTTTGATGGACCGGCAAACGCTGATGGCGTTCGAATCGCAATGGGATCGTGAGGACAAGCAGACGTTGCGGGATTTGCCGCGCCTTACTCAAGGTGAACAGATGCTATACGACGATCTGCGCGATAACCGGTTGCGAAAAAATTTGAGGTTGGAGCAGGAGAAGATCGGGTTTGGGTGGGTGGAGGCAGCGCTGCAAAAGTTGTGATCGCTTTCGCAGCGTCAAACCAGAGTTGTTGTCGTCCCGATCAGATACCGTCTCTGCGCGGGTGGGACAGCGTCGTGTCCTGTTTCAGATCTTTCCGCCGTACATCATCAACGATGAGTTGCAGTTGTCTTCTCTATCAATCGAATTCTTCGCCAGTACTTTGTTGCAAAAGTGTTTCGTACTGCCAATGCGTTGACAAGACTTAGGTGCGTCGCTTATCGGAACCGGCATTTGCCGCAAGGGGTGCCGACTTCGTCGGCGTTGGCGAATTTGTGTGCGTTTCGGTTGGATCTGAGGCTGGCTGGGTTGGCGCGGTCTCTCGGCGCGACGTATACGCGATATGCGGATGATCTGGCTTTATCGTAAGCGTCAACGGATCCCGTCTTGAATCTCGCACCCTCGAGTGCGAACGTATTGCTTTCGTGAGAATGGAGCAATGCGATGGAAGACGAGAACATTAAGGCTGCAACGGCAATGGGCACACGTCGCCCACGGCAAGGGGAAGCGTTCTGGTGCGAAATGGTTACGGCGTGGAAAGCGAGTGGGATTGGCGCTCGGCGGTTTTGCCGAGAACAGGGTCTTGCGGTAAGTACATTCAGCCTGTGGCGCAAGAAACTCTCAAGTCCGGTCAAAGAGATCAAACAGCCGCTCGCGGTTACTGCAGACGCGGCATTCATCGTTGCCAATCCGGATGTTGAACTCGGGCCCCGGGGCCCGTCCGTAGCAACGCCAGCGGCTGAGGCATCGCCCTCGCGTGACCGGGTGACGCTCTCGCTCGCCGGCGTTCGCATCGAACTAACCGGCGTTCACGCCGAGCGCATTGTGCGCTTCGTGCTTGGACAACTCGGAGGTGGCCGGTGCTGATTGCCTCGGACGTTCGCGCTTACATCTGTCGCGACCCGGTCGACATGCGCAAGGCGATCGATGGCCTGTCTTATCTCGTCGAGCCGCTACTTGCCCAGAAGCCCGCATCGGGCAACCTGTTCGTCTTCGTGGCGCGCGACCGCTCCAAGGTGAAGATTCTTTATTGGGACCGCACTGGCTTCGCTCTTTGGTATAAGCGGCTTGAACGAGGCCGTTTCCCGTCACCCTCGTTACTCGCTCAGCGCGGCTTCACCCTTGCCGAGCTCAACGCATGGCTAGAAGGCATCGAGATTCCGGCGCGAGAGCCACACCGCACCGTGGCGGTGACGCGTGTGACGTGATGTGCTCCAGCGGGAGCCCGAGCTTGTAAACGTCGCTCGAGTTAGGCATCATGGGCACATGCCACCCACCGCCGTCACTGTCGCGGATCTTCCCGTCGAGCCCGATGCGCTGCAAGCATTCGCGCTGGAACAGAACCGGCTTGCACGGGCGTTGTGGGAGCAGCTGGAAATCCTCCAGCATCAGATTGCACAGCTGAACCGGGCGCGCTTCGGCGTGAGTTCCGAGCGCCTGGCCGGCCAGGCCGAACTGTTTGATGCTGCCACGGATATCCCGGTGCCGCCCGTGCCCGACGCAGTACCTGTAGCGGGCCACACTCGCAAAGGGCGTCCTGCTTTGCCGAAGGAGCTGCCCCGCACATGCATCGAATACGATCTCAGCGATGAACAGAAGATGGCGTTCGATACGCTCGAACGGATCGGCGAAGAACGCAGCGAGACACTGCATTACGAGCCGTCCAGGCTCACCGTCATTGAGCACATCCGCTTCAAATACGTGGTGAAGAAGGATGGCGAGTCGACCATCGTGACTGCAAGCGCGCAGCCGTCGCCGCTACCGAAGAGCAATGCCAGCGCGAGCCTGCTCGCCAATGTGCTGGTCAACACCTATGTCGATCATCTGCCGTTGAATCGCCAGGAAATCCGCTACGCGCGCCGTGGCGTGTACTTGCCACGCGCCACGCTGTGCGAATGGAAGCTGGCATCGGCCGAGCTACTCTCGGTACTGATGCCCGGGTTGCGCACCCACCAGTTGAAGGCGCCGCGAATGCACGTGGACGACACGACACTGCCTTTGCTCGAGCGAGGCCACCCGTCAACGCGTACAGCGCGATTATGGGGCTACCTTGGCGCGGGCCAGAGAAATGAGAACGGCGTCTGGGTCGACCACCCGCCGGCGGTCGTGTTCGAGTTCGCTGAGTCACGTGCGGGAGCACATCCGCTGCTGTACCTGAACGAATACAAAGGCTATTTGCAAGCCGACGCGTATAGCGGCCATGGTGCGCTTTACGAGCGAGGCGATATCATCGAGGTCGGATGTTGGGCGCATTGCCGCCGACGGTTCTTCGAGATTGCCAAGGCTCAGAAAGGCCCGAGGCTCGCAGCGCAAGCCCTGCAGTGGATCGCCAGGCTGTATGCAATTGAGTCGCGGGTTAAAGATCAAACGCCAGACATCAAACTTGCGGCCCGGCAAACCGAGGCATTGCCAGTGCTTGCGCAATTTCGTCGATGGCTGGAGGCAAACAGCATCGGTTTGCTCCCGCAAGCGCCGCTCGCCAAGGCCTTCGGTTATGCGTTGCGACATTGGAAGGCGCTGATCCGATATACCGAGAGCGGCGTCCTCCTGCCGGACAACAATGCTCTTGAAAGACAAATCAGGCCGATTGCCCTGGGCCGGTCGAACTGGATGTTTGCAGGTTCACCACGAGGCGCCCGTGCAGCAGCAACGATGTATTCACTCATCGGGACGGTTCGCCTCAACGGTATAGAGCCCTACGCGTGGCTCGAACGAACGCTTGAGCAATTGCCGTCGTATCCCGTCAATCGCGTGCACGAGCTCTTGCCGCTCGCCCGTTAGAACACCTCGACACCATGGATATTCTAGATTCCCTTCGACAGGCGCCTAGCGCCGAGTTGTATCGTCTCTATCTTGCTATCGGCAAGATGCTTGATGACCCGAGACGTATTCTCGAAATACGTCACCGCCTGCATCTGGGGATGTCCGTCAACTACATCGGTGACAACCCGCTCGGGCCGCCGGCACAAGGCACGATCGTTGAACTTCGGCAGACACAGGCGGTGATTCAGGACAGCGCAACTCGACGCCGTTGGGGCGTGCTCTATGCGGCGATCATCCCACAAACTTCGAGTGCTCAGCCGCACGTCGAACCAACACCGCCGTCGAGAACACAGCGCGAAGAGTTCTTCATCGGCGACACAGTCGGCTTCACCGACAAGCACCTGAGCGAGCGCGTCGGCATCATCGTTCGGCTGAATGCGAAGACCGCCTCGATTGCCGTCAATGACACCGATGGTCACTGGCGTGTTTCCTACGCCTTACTGCGAAAAATCGTCGACATCTAGCCGCGGAGAACTACGCCGACGGGTTCCGCTGACGGATACCATCTAATGACGCTTTTACACCGCCGCTAACACTATTTACACAACTACCATTCGCACCCAGCTGATCCGCTCCGGGCGCCTAAATTCTCGGCGTTGCTGGAGACGGCACCGACGTTCAGCGCCGACGACATAGACGAGTTCGTCCAGTTTCTGGTGGATCGGGTTGGAGGTGGCGACGGTCTGGAAGTGCTGCGTCGTATGGAAGAAAATCGCTATCGCCCTAGCAAGAAGCTGATGGACTATGTGGCGTCCGTGATCAATAACAACCCGGAGTACACGCTGCTTGACGAGCAGCAGGTGGCATTCGACGCCGTGATGACCGCTGCGCGTCGCGGGGTGCATGACCGTCAGAAGCAGATCATCATCATCAAGGGTGGCCCAGGCACCGGCAAGTCTGTGCTGGCGATCAACCTCGTCGCGAGTTTGTTATCAAGTCACTATTCGACGCACTACGTGACCGGCTCCAAAGCGTTCACTGAAACGCTGCGGAAGATCATTGATTCACGAGGTCAGGAGCTGTTTACGTACACGAACGGCTGCGTAGACGCGCAGGCTGATTCGGTGGACGTGCTGGTCACTGACGAAGCACATCGTATCCGAGACGTGAGCAGCAACCGCTTCACGCCGGCGAACAAGAAATCTGGTCTGAAGCAACTGGAGGAATTGATCGCGGCCGCACGTGTCCTGGTATTTCTCATCGACGACCATCAGATCGCACGCCCCGACGAGATCGGCTCCGCCGCTTGTATTCGGGAGTACGCGGAGAAGTACAAGTGCACGGTGCACGAATTTGAACTCGAGGCACCGTTCCGCTGCAACGGCTCAGATGCGTTTGTTCGCCTATTTTTTGTGAGTAGATTTGCCAACCGGCGCCACCGTACCCGTGGCGCCCGAGGCGGACCGATCGTAAGGCTTAACATCGACAAACTCCACGCTGCGTAAAATTTTCAGCGCAGTCGGGAGAAAGTTTGCCTTTTGATCGGATAAGTTCATAACTTGCCCATCTCCGCAAATCGCCTTCGCGTCGTGAAACAGACAGTATGACAATGCACGCGCACGCTGACGCGGATCCCCAATCACGTCATCGGTCGTGCGTGCGAATCCGCTAGCGTTGGAAGTGTGAACCGCATAAATGTGCGTTGCAGGGGCGAGACTGCCCTTGTCCTGTTCATCAAGAAAGTACGCAACCCACGCCTTCTTTTCTGGATCAAAGTATCCGCCGTGTTCTTTAGCCACGTCATTTCTATCCGTCACGCGGTCGACACATCCAATCGAGAACCCGAACCGCTGGCTCACTCCGTTAGAATCAAGGGCTTCGCTGTATCCCGCAAATTTATAATCATTTTCTTCCCTCGGTATCGTCACTTCTCCATGCGCGCTTGGTGTGATGGAAAATTTGCAAGCTTGAACTTCTATTTCAATTCTTTCGCTGGCAGCCTTGAGTTTTTCGTTAGCAAAACTGCTCAAAGCCACAAAGAATACGATTGAAAAAACCGCAACGGTGTTTTTCGATTTCATATTCACGTTCTCCGCGGCGTGCGGCCCTCTGGAAATAGCAGCAGTTCGCCTGACGCGTCGGGGAAAAGAATGTCCCCCAATACCGCCAGCGCATGAGCATAAGCCACGCAGCGAGCGATGTAGCCATTGAAATGCATGTTGGGGTTGCCAACGGCGCTCGGCAAGTTAACAGCAGCCGACGCATCGCGAAACGCCATGCTGTGATAAAAGATTTTCTGCACGGGAGGGTTCGGCACATTTGGGTGATGGGGATCAGGCGGACGCCTTGCCGCGACTGTTCTTCGTTGAAGATTGACGTCTTTATCCGCATGGCGTGCCATGCCCGTCATAGACCAATAGAACCCAGCGCTATCCGTAGGAGACAGTAGATCCCTGGTGATGTTCGTGTTATCTCCAACGTCCTCGCGCCATTGAATCATCGGCAACGTTACGCCGCTCACTGCGTCGGCGATGTAATCCTGCGCGTGAGGGCGATTGGCATTCGCCTGGTTTTTCGCCATTGCCATTGCGTCCCGCGTCGCTTGAGAAATTTGCGATTTTTTTCCTCGAAAATCCCAATATTTAATGTAGTTATCCGGGTGGGTAAGTTGCAAAAAACCGCGGCCGTCCCACGGGTAATACCACATGCCGGAATTGCTTTCGTGAAGCTTGCTGAGCCATTGCGTTTCTTGCAAGGCGTTTCCCAATAAGGCGGACATGCGACTCGGCGAAACGATATTATATTTTCGAAACGCTTTGTTTAAAGGAATCCGATGATTCTTCGCGATCGGGCCGACAGCATAAGAATTGGGAATCGACTCGTAATACATGGTTTGACCTGAGGCTTCGCGCAACACTTCTGTAGGCAGAAGTTGCTTGAATTCGTTGGCGCTCAACCATCCGCATTTTCTGAAGTGTCGAACAAATTGCAGCGGATGAAAAAACCAAAGCTTTCCGTCCGGCAAGCCCGTTTTGTCCCAAAACTGGAATTTTTTCAGCAGATTAAGGAAATCACGGTATCCGTTTGGGTTGGTTTGTTTCTGCTTGCCATAAAAACCGTCCGGTTCGTTCAGCGCTGCGTACCGCGTATCGTTATGCGCGCTGCTCCATGCGGTTGGTGCCTCGCAGATGAAGCCCTTCAATTTCCCTCGGACTACGTCATTGTTTTTGACCCAATTGCTTAGTGCGTCCTCGTCCTCGTACTCTTTGGCATCGGGCGATGTGACCGCAACCTCTCCGATGAGCTTCTTGAGGTCATCGATGTCGCACAGTCCGTCGTCACCGTAGGGCGTGTTTCCCTCGCTGATCTTGGTCCAACCCATTGAGTACGGGAAGTCGGCGTCAGACAACTTGACGATGCGGCTGTTGGCCGCGTCGATATAGCCTTCTTGCCCTTGCGCATACGTTACCCGCATCCAGGTTATGCGAGGGTTCGTCTGCTCGATCGGATGAGGATTGCCGGCTATCCCGGGTGCTATGCCGGCTGGCGTATTCATTGCGCCGTTTTGCAAGACGGGATGTTCCGTCAGAATCCTGCCAAAACGCAGCAGCTCAAGCCCATCGCTCGGGCAGCCCGGGTAGAGCTTGGTGGCACGGGCGTATAGATCGTATTCATAGCCAGATTCCTTCACCGGCTGAGGCGTTAGCAGCGTACGCGTGCCGTCTTGTCCCACGCTCCACGCGTTCGTGTACTTGTTGCCGTGATGGAAGTACGTTTCCACGTGCAAGGCATAACCCGCGTTTGTGCCGCCTTGGAGCACATCGAATTCGACATCTTTGAGCTTGTTGTTCGCATCCGCTCCTGGCGGTCTAGAGAGAAAAGTTTGATCTGCGGGAATAACGTAATGGCTATGCCCCCAGTAGTCTTTGCTTGTCGGAGTTGTGGGCTGCTTATTGTCGAGTCGGGTACTGCCGAAGTACGCATTGAAATCATCCGGCAGCATGAAAATTTCGAAGTGGATGTGACGCTGTCCATGGCACCGACCTGACAATCCCAGAACGTCTTTCCGATAGACTTTCTTGCCTCCGCCCTCTTGTCCTTCACGTGCGGTTGGCATCCGCAGGAATTCCGGCAAAGTGCTGCCATCCACGCCGAGGCTTAGATACTTGTCGAGCTCGAGCAAATGCATGTACAGCGAATAGAAGGTTATCGAACGGTCATCGCCTGTTTCGGTTGAATGCTTGAGAAGCACAAACCCAGGATTGCTATCCAAGTTGCCTTCGCCACCGGCGACGGCTGATTGGCACACCCGGTACGCAACTACTTCGCCGTCAGCAATCGCACGCACGCGTTCGCTTTGTGTCGCGGGCATCAGATGGACACCGGTATGCCAGCGCCGATCAAATGCGATCGGGTAAATCCCATGCGCCAACTCGAATTGGTCAACGGCGTCCATCATTGGATCGACGACGTCCCTGTTGCTGGACGTCGCGCCAGATGTCGGCAAGAAAGGAGGGCTGATAATCATCGAAATTTGCGCGACCGGTTGTACACGTTGTTGATTGTCGATTTGCCTTGCGAGGTGGTCGGCAATGGGTTCTCGAGGCTTGCAGGCTCTTCGAATTAATGCGGTCCAGCTTTAGCTGTTGGCTTGCCGGGACAGCGCATTTCCACATCGACGTCCTCGATCGTGATGCGGGCTCTGCCACTCGTGATGACGCTCTTCTGCGCGGCCGCGACTAGGGACGTCTTCAACGGCGCTGGATGCACGCAATTGTTTTTTCACGCGGCCCCGCTGAATCGGGTGATTTTACGAAGCACATACCGGATGGCGCAAATTGAATTGTTTACGAATGTTAAATAGTCCTTAGATACACACCTTAGGTGAACCCGGATGGGTTTTATTGAGACGCGGTTGCGTCTGTCTTAGTGGAAAGTGCGGCGGGTTGCTCAGGCTTCGATAGCGTCCGTGATCAAGAACAACCCGGAATACACGCTGCTTGACGAGCAGCAGGTGGCATTCGACGCCGTGATGACCGCTGCGCGTCGCGGGGTGCATGACCGTCAGAAGCAGATCATCATCATCAAGGGTGGCCCAGGCACCGGCAAGTCTGTGCTGGCGATCAACCTCGTAGCGAGTTTGTTATCAAGTCACTACTCGACGCACTACGTGACCGGCTCCAAAGCGTTCACTGAAACGCTGCGAAAGATCATTGGTGCACGAGGTCAGGAGCTGTTTACGTACACGAACGGCTACGTAGACGCGCAGGCTGATTCGGTGGACGTGCTGGTCACTGACGAAGCACATCGTATCCGGGACGTGAGCAGCAATCGCTTCACGCCGGCGAACAAGAAATCCGGCCTGAAGCAACTGGAGGAATTGATCGCGGCCGCACGTGTTTCGGTATTTTTCATTGACGATCATCAGGTCGTACGCCCGGGGGAAATCGGCTCCGTCGCCTACATTCGGGAGTACGCGGAGAAGCACAAGTGTGCGGTGTACGAATCTGAACTCGAGACACAGTTCCGCTGCAACGGCTCAGATGCGTTTGTTCGCTGGAGAAACACGATGTTGGGCATCGATGACCGTCCGCGCTTCGAATGGAACGATCACGACGCTTTCGATTTCCGGATTTTTCAGTCTCTGGAAGCGTTGGAGAATGCGATCAAGGATAAGGTGCAAGCGGGCGCGACGGGCCGGTTGACGGCCGGCTTCTGTTGGCCTTGGTCCGATCCGAACAAGGACGGGACGCTTCAGGCCGACGTCGTGCTCGGAAACTTCAGCCGTCCGTGGAACGCAAGGCCCGATTCGGGGCGGCTTGCTGCCGGCATTCCGAAATCGTCGCTTTGGGCGTATCACCCGAACGGGATTAACCAGGTTGGGCTCCGTTCGTCTCCCCAGCGCCGATAACGCATCGCGCATCCTTACCTGGTAGTTCGCAGGCGTCTCTCCCGACTGGCTCGCGGGGGCGTCGGTCGGGCGTCGACATCCTCGATCTCATGCTACGTCTGTCACGGCGAGTCTGCCGTAAATCTAGCGATAAAATGTGCACCCGGTTTTGTTGTTCATTGAGCATTCGACGCTGTTGCACAATCACCGACAATGCGCGAAAATACATCGGATGCCTAATAACATAACCCACGATCACGATGCGTTACGTTCATAAAGCATCACCGAACGATCGGCTCGTTGGAGGAAAGACGAGGACGCGAAAGCGCCGAGCCAAGCATCAAGGAGAACGAGGAAGGAGATGAAGCGCGGGACGCATGGGCTGCCACCCACACGACCCGCTGACCACAAACAACTCAACACAGGAGTTGATCATGGCTGATGCCAATCATAAAGCAGTTACGCCTGTAACCCAACGCGTCTTGACCATTTCGGCACAAAGACGCCCGCGGCCAATGAAAACATTCGCACCCGCTCATGTCAAATTTTTTCCAGACTTGCCGCCGGCGCCTTGGATTCGGCTTTCGGGCAGGTGGTTGGAGGAGGCGGGGTTTGAGATTAGCGGGCAGATTCGGGTTGAAGTTGAGAAAGGTAGGCTGACTATCACGCCGGTGTGAGACGAGAACACTCGAGCGCTGACCTAACTTCAAAGCGCAGTCGCGATTCCCAAGTCTAAATCTGCTTAGTCGCTCATCACTAGTCGGCGGCTCTTCCCTTCCGCAGAGCCGTCGTACACCTTTACGGGTTAAGCAAGACCATCCCAATCACACGTTACTCGGCAACGCTAGTGAACGACGAAACTTGGCCCCATAACGCGCCTGCTGGCTCGCCATACGCCAACCCCAGACTTCGAACATACGCGTCAATCGCGCAAGACGAGAGTCCCCGAGTCCACTGCGACTGCTCCAACCACTGTAATTGGACGCACCAGTAGTTTCCACGCGGATCCGGATACCCCATTGCAGCCATGCCGGTCATCGAAACACTTTCCGCATCAGAAACAATACGCGCAAGTGCAACCTCGTCCATTGCCGGGCAGTAGAGAAGCAACAGTTGGCTTTGCAGAAGCGCCGCACCAGCATGAACGCCGCCGCGTCTTCCTTCGGCTCTCACGTTGTATGCCTTACGTTCCCGAATCCAATTCCAGTGCTCGCTGCTCTTCACGAATCCCAAGAGCACGTTTGTATCCGGCAGCGGCGGTGCGAGCGCACGAGTCAGCCGACCTGACTGGAACTGGCTATATGCGTCTTCCAGCCAATACCGGCCGCGCTCATGCTTAGTCAGGCGGGTTGCGACATGATCCAGCACTTCGCTGATGAACCACCTTAGCGCCGGCACGCCGCTCGCGTTCCCACTGTCAGTTGGCCGCAATACGAAGGCCCCTAACCCTGGAAGAAGTTCATGGTATTCCGGATACTGAAGGCCAATGTCTTCTCTGTCGCCACCGGGATACAGCACGTACGCACCCGCTGTTCGACGGATAGCATCACGGTACGCATGCATCTTGAGCAAGTCTGCTCGCAAGGCTCCGCCGCGCTCTAGACCTACCGGCGCCTGCAAGGTGTCGGCCTCCTCTCCCGCGTCATCCACGCCGAAGATCTCTTTGACGAACTCGACCCGATACTTCGCATCAAAATGAAGAGCGATTGGTTCGAAGGTTGCTGGTTCTCCTTCAGCCGGGCTGATCAGCAAGGAATAGTCCGGACGCATTGGCCTGGTCCATGATGCATTGCGCGCTGCGCCACGGCGATATGTTCGATTAAAGCAGAGCTCTACCTTCATGCGCCGATCAAAGCGTTCGACTACGCCAGCTAGAACCGTCTCCACCCCGGTACGGATACCAACCGTCAGGCCGTTCGATCTGGACTGCACCAGCGGGCTCATATCGAAGGTTTGTCCAACCAGCGTGGCCACCACCTGCGACAGCTGAATGAATCCCCAATACTCGTAAAGCGTGGCAACATCGCGCTGCCCTGCGCCATAGTCCTCAGGCGAAGACTGCCAGGAAAGACGAGCCGCAAACTCAGTCTCCACATAGGCCTTAAAGATGTCCCGGTAGCCTTCGCGTTTTTGGAGGGCTTGGTCATCCGCAGGGAATCGTGAAAGCCTGCCGACTTCAGCAAACAGGTCGTGATGAAGTACTTCTTCCAACTGCGACGTCACAGCTGCGATTTCCCTGCGCCCACGTGTCGTAGCGGGCGTGGCCTGCGTCTCGGCAAGACCTCGATCAATATCGCCGAGCATCTGGCGCCAGTGCTCTAAGGCAAACTTAACGAAGCGGTTGGGCGGTGTATCGCGTGTCGCCTCGGTCCGCGTACGCGCTAGGTGGGACGGGACGGAAGAAATCGGCCCTCCAGGCCAAGCCGATCGAGGTCCGCCCCTCGCGAATTGCCGAAGTACGTGTGAGTCCGCCCGCATCCCCGCCCCAGGCCGCACTATCTCATTCGTGGTTTCCCAGGCAGTGTGCGGGCGGCGCATGATTTCGCGAAGCGCGCCCTGAAATCTTTCGCTTTCAAACAAGGCGCGCAGGAAGGTGAAGCGCTGATAGAGGGTAACCGCGTCGCGCGTGTCGTCGAGATCAAAGCGCGCTTCGCTGACCGCGAAGCGGTCCATCACTAGCTCCGTCATTTGTTCCGCGATATCGCGAAGCATCCAGCGGTATTCCGATGGGTACGAGAGCTTACGGGACCGAACTTCGAGCTCCAATTCACCTATGGTGCGGGCGTCGGCGCGTAGCACAACGCGTATGGTGCCTGTTGCCAGTCCGGGACGTAGACGACCAGATTTTCCCTCTAAGGTATCCGGTTGGAAGATTTCCTCGGGATCGACAATCAGACTGTCGATGTCTGCTTGAATGTCTTCCCAAGAATATCGATACTCCATGCCCTCCAACAGTTCGACACCGCTCGCTGAAGCAATCGAGACTGCTGTACTGGCGGAGGACCAAAGGGTGGCACCGGGAGACGCCCCCCTGCGCGGTAGCACCGCAATGCGTAGCAGGGCGACGACTTGCCCAGTCGGGCCGTAGAGAGGAGCGGATGCTTCTGAAACGGCACGCACGGACTATTCCGTAAAGCTGGCGAACTGATTGGCGCGCAAGCTTCGAAGCATGCGGATGGTCTTCGCGTAGGCGATCGGTAGAGCGGCGCCCTGCTCAGGCGCCTCTTCCACCGCAGCGGTTGGCAGCAAGTCGTTGCTCGCAACCGCGTCGGGCAAGTCTCGACAGAACTGCGCGAGCGCTAGCAGAGGCAACTCCAAACGTCTGCGCGAACCATGCAATCTTGGCAGTATCTTCTGCATGATTATTCGGTCCATGATCGCTCTAAGCCCACCAATTCCTGCTTCTTCCGCGAGGACCGCGAATCGCATTGCCTCGTAGAACACGCGGTGGCCGAACTCGAAGTTATATCGGCTCAACAGTTCATGCAGCTGCCGCAAGCGAACGGGTAGCTCGCCGGTCACCACGTTTGGACGATCCCGATGCCAGCTATCGTCCCGAGCAATGCTCAGGAGCCCTCTCACCAGTTCCTGATCACCAGGCTCACACGGCTGGGGCTTGACGACTTCGATCAACAGATCGTTCGAATGCACGCGAAACTCGAAGGTGTTAGCGCGGTCAAGTACCTTTGGCGAAAACATGTAAGTTGTCTCGTCAATGTTGACCGTGCCGACAATCCATAGATTCCTCGGGAAGGGAACTCTTGAGTCCGCGCCGGCACGCAGTCGCCAACAGCCGTCTGCACCCTTATGGAGATTCGGAATACATGGCTGCCCAGACTCCATACCCGATAGCACATCTGCAAAGTAGCGCTCAACGTGCGCCAAGTTCATTTCATCCAGCAGTAGCACATAGGGATGCTGCGGGTCCGCAACCGCCTTCAAGATGAATTCCAGCGGAGCAGGAACTGCCCAGGCAGGGCGCCCGTCGAGCTCCCGCTTGAGCGCATCTTCGTAGCCGAATAAGACCTCTGCACCGGTCCAGTCGGGACGCACGGCCGCAACGTGTAGTCGCTCCTTGCCCAGCCACTCCCCGAAACGGATAGCAATTTGCGTTTTGCCAGAGCCGGACAGGCCCGTCAGTATGACGAGCGGCTTGGTGACTAGACTAGAGACGAAGGCAGAAACAAGCCCATCATGCTGCTCGCCGAACTGTACACCGCTAGCGCGCAGAGCATTGCCGAATGCCTCGACCGCTTCCCGAAGACTGACCCTGACCGCGAGAGGTGCATCGGATTGCTCTGGCTCTGCAGTCTCGGGCAGTGTGTCGTCACTACGGACGGCAAGCACTCTGTTGAAGATGTCGATGACGTCGTCCAAGTCTTGCTGCAGTTCCGCCGTAGGTAATGGCTGCGTTAGGTCATAAGCCGCGCGGACAAAGGAAGCGCCATAGCGGCCCGGCGTCCGACCATATCGTCCCTTGAACCAATCTCTGACAGTCTGTACGCCGCCGAGCTCGCCCCAAGTCAAACGTGCTGCTCCATCCTCGCTCACTCCGTAGCACAACAGCAGTTGTTGCTGCTCCTGATAGAAAAGCAGTACGGGGTAAATGCCCTCGGAGACCAACTGTCCCTCACCAAGAAAGGCGATCCAAGGAATGCGGGCAAAGTCGCCCTTGCCAACGCTAACGCGAACTTTGAGGCCACGATACTCGCTCATATATCCTCGAGTACTCAGTTCCTTCCCGTCTTTTGCCTGCTTGAGAAACCGCTCCAACAACTCGGGAATTCCTCCAACAAACTCCTCCTTCGCGCTAACATCAAAACCGAGACGTCGCAGCAGACGAAAAGCCGAGGAGGCCTCCCCTCCAGAAAATGCAGCGCGATCGAGTGGCTCCCCCGTGGCGTACTTGACTGCTAGCGACACTACCAACTTCGGCGGGTACCGCTTGCCCTCGTAGAACAGATCGTAGCCCGTGGATTCGGCATCCTGCGGCACGCCTTCTTGATCGATTTCGCTCAACGCTTGCCGGACGTGCTCGTCCGTTACGCCCTCCGTTGCAGCTGCGAACGTTTCACTCCGCCATTCGCCCTTCAACGGCGGTACGTAGTAATCCAGTTGTGTCGTCCCTCGCTCTACCTCGAGGCGTTTGCGGATGGCGTGCAGTTCCCGATCTAGTTGGACCGCGTCCATCCGGTTGACTTCGCGCCGCTCGCGTTGCGTATAGTGTCGGGCGACGGTCTTGCGGTCGTTCTTCCCAAAGATGCGCTCGAAGTCGTCTGGAAAAAGGAGGAACAGAAGCATGTGACGAAACTGCCTTGCATCCCAATCCGGGACTTGGCGCAACCATTCATCGAACTTCCAACCGTCATCCGTCAGCGCACGCTGGTCATCAGCACTCAGCTCACGAAAGCGGCGGAGGAAGTTGATGAGGAATACGAGCTCACGCCATTGGTTCTGATTGAAGCCCGGGCCCGCACTACCAACACCAGCAAGAACGTCGTCATCCAGCCAACGCGAGTCCGTCGGCGATGGTTCACCCGACCAGGCCCAAACGGTTTGCACAGTCTTCCGCTTGTGGGCTGCGGTCAGGCTGCTCGGGCAGAGGTACAGCAGCCACATCATCTCCGCTACCAATTGCTTGGCGGTGCCCTCAACAGGCTCGAGTTGGTGCTTCAGCTTCTCTAGGAACGTGCCGTCGCCAAGATCGGGTCTTCTCACGAAGTACTCATCGAGTAGTTCCAGCGCCGATGACGTCCATAGCTGCGTGCTTGTGAGGACGGAACCGCTGCCTAGTAGAGCTGCATCGCGCCAATGGGTGGCCGCCTCTAGGATAAATTTTGAATCGTCGTCCCCGCAGTATCGGCTCATGTCTTGCTCTCAAGATTATTAGATACGCCGGCACAGAGGGTGGACTGCAGCCACATTAGCGACGGCTAGCGGGAGAATACTTTAAATGCGACGCTGGCGGTGTCGCGCAAGGCGGGTCATCGGTTGTGGTAACCAAGCTATCCGCAATTTTTTGTGCGCACTCTGCTGGAAAAGTCGACATGATCCAGAGAGCTATCCCCGCAGCTGCGGGGTTAACTCCAGCATCTGCCCGAAGGCGTTCCAAACACGTTTCGTTAGTTCGAGCTTCAAGATTTTCCCTAGGATTCAGTTAGATCATGCCGAGCCCAGTGGCGATACTATGTCGATTTGGGTGAGCGTAACGTGGGTGTGGCGCGGACAGCTACCCTCCGACGAACATGCAAACGGGTGTGCCTAGCGTATGTTGCTTGATATCGGCGGCAAACCCAAGCGCGACTTGACAATGCCAGTTTGACGGGACGGTAGCTGCCGTTCCACGCTCAGTGGTTTTCATAAATGATCCTTTGCTGGGCACGCGCAGCAAAGAACGCCATGCCTTCAGGCTCACGTTCCGCTTCTTCTGGCTTATCGATCAGACTCGAATCATTCCGAGGATCATCCACATGTACCCAGCGATTGCGGTACCTGCGCAGTACATGGATATAGTTCTTCAGGCCATCTGATAGCGGCGCACAATCAATCAAATCAACAAAGCGCTCACTACCGTTGACTGCGTACCGGGTCTGCTTGTTTGCCGCGTACAGCTGTATCGCCGCTTTCATGCTTTTCGTAGGTTGTGTCTCGCCTGCACGGTTGGATCCAAGCAGCAAAGTCAACCCATGATGCGGAACGAGCTTTCTTTGCGCGTGGCAGGAAAGTGCTTCCGCATTGAACGCTATTTCAATCGGAAAATGCATTCGTAGTTACGACGAGCGCCACACCTTGTCGTCAATTGAATGGACTGCATTTCGGTTTCACTGCTCCTACTACCCCGTCCGAGTGCCGCCGGCTACGCCAATTATAAGTCTCCGAAACGCATCTTTGCACGCGCAGGTGTGGCCATTCCCAGAGTACAAGTTATTTTCACTGGCGCAATGGGCAATATTTATTGCATTAAAACCTGTTGGTTTTTCTAAGGTGGAATTTGTGGCGTCGGAAAATAAAAAAGCCCGGAAGACATGGGTCGTCGACCGGGCTACAACAATGACTTAATTTTCCACAAACACTGAGAGATTTTTTCATCTCAGTGACTCGCTTTTCACTATCTCTGACAACCTACATACTCAAACGTCAATATTCCCCGCCCGCAATGCGTTCGACTCAATAAACGCCCGACGCGGCTCCACATCATCCCCCATTAACGTCGTAAAGATGCCATCAGCCGCAATAGCATCCTCAATCTGCACACGAAGCAAGCGACGCACGGTCGGATCCATCGTCGTCTCCCAAAGCTGCCCAGGGTTCATCTCACCGAGACCCTTATAGCGTTGCTTCGAGATATTGCGTTCAGCATCAGCCAGCAACCACTTCATAGCGCTCTTGAAGTCGGTAACAGCCATACTCCGCTCACCGCGCTTAATGACAGCACCCGTCCCAATCAACCCCTTAAACGTATTAGCGGTATTGATCAGCTGTTGGTAATCAGCGGTCAGCTGAAAATCCTGATCCAGCACAGAAATCTTCTGATTGCCGTGATGAGTCCGCGCAACGCGCAGCGAGCGCAGTTCACGCACCGGGTCATACATCGTCGTGACCTTAACCTCAGGCTTCAACGCATCATCACGCAGCTTGGCTTCGAGAGCCGCCGCCGACACTGCAGCCGCTTCCTCGCTAGACAGGTCAATTACAACCCCATCCATCACAGCCTCAAGCGCCCCAGCGTCGTACAACCGGCTCAGTCGGTTCACAACAGCCTGAGCCAGCAAATAAGCCCGAGCCAACTCACCCAACGCATCGCCGGTGATAGGCGTAGCCCCTTCCGAAGCCAACAACTCCGACCCCTGCAGCGCCAGCTTCAGGATGTGAGCATTAACCTCAGCCTCATCCTTCAAATACCGCTCATCCTTACCCGCCTTGATCTTGAACAGCGGCGGCTGCGCGATATAGATATACCCACGCTCGATCATGTCCGGCATCTGACGATAGAAGAACGTCAGCAGCAGCGTGCGGATGTGCGCGCCGTCCACGTCAGCATCGGTCATGATGATGATGCGGTGATAACGCAGCTTGTCGAGGTTGTAATCCTCTTTGCCAATACCGCAGCCCAAAGCAGTAATCAGCGTCACAATCTGTTCCGAAGAAAGCAGCTTGTCATAGCGCGCCTTCTCCACGTTGAGCACCTTGCCGCGCAGCGGCAAGATCGCCTGAAACTTCCGGTCACGCCCCTGCTTCGCCGAGCCGCCTGCCGAGTCGCCCTCGACGATATAAATTTCTGACTTCGCCGGGTCTTTCTCCTGGCAATCCGCCAGCTTCCCAGGCAAACCCACGCCATCCAGCACGCCCTTACGACGCGTCATTTCACGCGCCTTCCGAGCCGCATCGCGCGCCCGCGCCGCATCGACAATCTTGCCGCAAATGATCTTCGCGTCGTTCGGCGTTTCCAGCAGGAATTCTTCGAGCGCCTTCGCGACCACATCCTCCACCGGCGCGCGCACTTCCGACGACACCAGCTTGTCCTTGGTCTGCGCGCTGAACTTCGGCTCCGGCACCTTCACCGACAGTACGCACGAGAGCCCTTCGCGCATGTCGTCGCCGGCCGTCTCAACCTTCGCTTTCTTCGCGACTTCGTGATCGGTGATGTACTTGTTCAACACGCGCGTCATCGCCGCACGCAAACCGGTCAAGTGCGAGCCGCCGTCGCGCTGCGGAATGTTGTTCGTGAAGCACAGCACGTTTTCGTTGTAGCTGTCGTTCCACTGCATCGCGACTTCGACGGCAATGCCGTCCTTCTCGCCGGCGACGTGGAAAATGTTCGGGTGCAGGACGGCCTTGTTCTTGTTGATGTACTCAACAAAACCCTTCACACCGCCCACAAACGCGAAATCTTCTTCCTTGCCGCTGCGCAAGTCGTGCAGGCGAATCCGCACGCCGTTATTCAGGAACGACAGTTCGCGAATCCGCTTGGCCAGAATGTCGTAGTGATATTCGACATTGCCGAAGATCGTCTCGTCGGCCATGAAGTGCACTTCGGTGCCGCGGTTTTCGGTGTCGCCAACCACCTGAATCGGCGACACAGCCACGCCGTCGATCTCTTCGATCACGCGGTTCTGCGGCACGCCACGGTGGAATTCCATGAAGTGCTTCTTGCCGTCACGGCGCACCACAAGGCGCAGCCACGACGACAGCGCGTTCACGCACGACACACCCACGCCGTGCAGGCCGCCGGACACCTTGTAGCTGTTCTGGTCGAACTTGCCGCCGGCGTGCAGCTCGGTCATCACGATTTCAGCGGCACTGCGCTTCGGATCGTGCTTGTCATCCATCTTGAGACCGGTCGGCACACCGCGGCCGTTGTCGGTGATCGAAATCGAGTTGTCCGCGTGGATGGTGACCTGGATGTCGTTACAGTACCCGGCCAACGCTTCGTCGATCGAGTTGTCGAGCACTTCGAACACGAGGTGATGCAGGCCGGTGCCGTCCGATGTATCGCCGATATACATCCCGGGACGCTTGCGCACAGCCTCCAGACCTTCAAGGATCTGAATGGACGAGGCGCCATAGCCGCTATTGTCGGGTTGCGAATTGTTCGTTTCAGTCATGGATTTTTTCCGGTTCTGCGTTACTGCAAGGTTGCTGCTCGGGACTTTTCAAAACACCATAAAAACGCCAAAGGGGCGCTGCGCCCCTTGGTGTGTTCTTGGTTTTTGGACGCGTTAGATGCGCATCGGCATCACGACGTATTTGAATTCGTCGTTCTCGGGAATCGTGATCAACGCGCTGGAGCTGGCGTCGCCAAGGCTCACTTGCAACATGTCGACCTTCAGGTTCGCGAGCACGTCGAGCAGATACGTGACGTTGAACCCGATATCGACGCTGTCGCCGTCGTACGCGATTTCCAGTTCTTCCTGCGCCTCTTCCTGATCGGCGTTGGTCGACATGATCTTCAACTGGCCCGGCTCGATGATGCAGCGCACGCCCTTGAATTTGTCCGACGTCAGAATCGCGGCGCGTTGCAGCGAACGCTGCAGTTCTTCACGGCCGATCAAGAACTGATTCTTGTGCGACTTCGGAATCACGCGCTGGAAGTCGGGGAATTTGCCTTCCACCAGCTTCGACACCAGTTCCACCTGGCCGAAGGTGAACTTCACCTGCGTCGCGGCGATGTCGATCTTCAGCGTGTCGTCGATGTCTTCCAGCAGACGCTGCAATTCCAGAATCGTCTTGCGCGGAATGATCACTTCCTGACGCGCAAACGAACCTTCGATCTTCATCGACGAGAACGCCAGACGGTGGCCGTCGGTCGCAACCGCCATCAGCTGGTCACCATCTACCACCAGCAGCATGCCGTTCAGGTAGTAGCGGATGTCCTGCTGGGCCATCGAAAAATGGACCATGCCGAGCAACTGGCGGAACGTTTTCTGGGGAACCACCAGGTTCGCGCCGTAGTCTTTAGCTTGAGCGACGGTCGGGAACTCGTCGGCCGCCAGGGTTTGCAGCGCAAAGCGGCTCTTGCCGGATTGCACGGTCAAACGCTTGTCGTTCAAGGTCAGCGTGACTTGCCCGTCGGGCATGGCGCGCAGAATGTCGAGGAGCTTTCTTGCTGCCACCGTGGTCGCGACCGAATCGCCGCCCACGCCAAAATCGGCACGCGTGGTTATCTGCAACTCGAGGTCGGTCGACAGGAACGACACGTCAGGGCCGTTCTTGGTAATCAGCAAATTGGCGAGGATCGGCAACGTATGGCGGCGTTCGACGATGCCGCTCACGGTTTGCAGCGGCCTGAGGAGGTTATCGCGTTCGGTCTTGACCAGTTGCATAGAGTTCCTTCGTTGATATAACGGCCTGCGCGCCTGACTTGCCAGCCTTACAGCGCGCAACCGCGGCTCCCCGCCGGCGCCACGCAGCGCCTGTCACGGCGTGAATTCCGCCCGCGGCCGCCGGGCGGTTAAACCTGTATTGTGCCTGAAAACAGAACCGCTCCCCTAAAATGGGGGCGAGTTCCGAAATAAACAGGTCGATTTTTACGTCCGGCTTGCTTAACCCTTAAGCGTTTGCTCGAGCACGTGCAGTTCGTGGTTCAGCTGCGCGTCCGTGCTGCGCTCGGCAGCAATCTTGCGCACCGCGTGCAGCACGGTGGTGTGATCGCGCCCGCCGAACAGCTCGCCGATTTCCGGCAAACTCTTCTGCGTCAGCTCCTTCGCCAGATACATCGCGATCTGCCGCGGCCGCGCGATGTTCGCCGGGCGCTTCTTCGAATACATGTCCGCGACCTTGATGCTGTAGAAGTCAGCCGTGGTCTTCTGGATGTTTTCCACCGAAATCTGCCGATTCTGTACCGTCAGCAGGTCTTTCAGCGCTTCTTTTGTCACTTCAATCGTGATTTCGCGGCCGTGGAACTTCGAATACGCGAGGATCTTGCGCAGCGCGCCTTCCAGTTCACGCACGTTCGAGCGCAGATGCTTGGCGACGAAGAACGCGACGTCTTCATTCAGGCTCACGAACTCGGATTGCGCCTTGCGCATCAGAATCGCGACGCGCATTTCCAGCTCGGGCGGCTCGATCGCCACTGTCAGGCCGGAGTCGAAGCGCGAGATCAGGCGGTCGTCGATACCCG
The DNA here is from genome assembly GCF_905220705.1 of Paraburkholderia domus. GTDB lineage: Bacteria > Pseudomonadota > Gammaproteobacteria > Burkholderiales > Burkholderiaceae > Paraburkholderia > Paraburkholderia domus. The sequence goes on along the minus strand of NZ_CAJNAT010000006.1, from coordinate 140,239 downwards.
AGATTTCCTTCGGATACGTGTCGCTGGTGATGATCACCTGCGCCTTGTTCGCGACCAACGCCTCGAACGCGTAGAAGAATTCCTCTTGTGTACGCGACTTGCCGGAGAAAAATTGAATATCGTCGATCAGCAGCAGGTCGAGCGAGTGGTAGTAGCGCTTGAAGTCGTCGAACGCCTTGCGCTGGTAGGCCTTCACCACGTCGGACACGTACTGCTCCGCGTGGATGTAGCGAATCCGCGCGCCGGCCTTGTCCATCAGAAGCTGGTTGCCGATCGCGTGGATCAAGTGGGTCTTGCCCAGACCCACGCCGCCGTACAGAAACAGCGGGTTGTACGAGATGCCGGGGTTGTCCGCGACCTGAATCGCCGCGGCGCGCGCCAACTGGTTGGCCTTACCGGTCACGAAGTTGTCGAAGGTCAGCACGGGGTTGAGCTTCGAACGCTCGTACATCGAGTCGTTTTCGCCGTTGCCGTTCGAGTTGGCACTTTGGCCCGGACGCCACGTGCGGCGTGCGGCCGCGGCTTCGTTCGCGTCGAGGCTGGGCAGGTCGAGGTCGGCGGCATCTTCATCTGCCGCTCGGGCATTTGCGTTGTGGTCAGCCGCAGCGCGTGCATTCGCGTTGAGGGTCGCCATCGCGCTGTTCGCGCCGTTGGCGCGCGCGGCCTGCGACGCTTGCACCGCGCCGACGGCTGCGTCCACGGCGGCCCCACCGCCGTTCGCGCCAGAGGACGAATGTCCACCGCCCATCGACCCCGCTGCGGACGACGGACGCGACGGAGCCGGCGACGAACTCGCCGCCGGCGCGCGCATGCCGGCTTTCGGGTCCAACACAAATTGCACATCGACCGGCGTCTGCCAGAAATCGCGGGCCATATCGGAAATGCGGCCGGAGAACTGGCTCTTGACCCAGTCGAGCTTGAAGCGGTTCGGCGCAGCGATGCTAAGCGTGTTCGCAGCGGCGTCGAAGGCGACCGGGGCCAACGGTTTGATCCACGTCACGTACTGCTGGGGCGTAAGCTCACGCTCCAGCAATGCGGAACAGTGTTGCCAGAAATCGTTCATCGAGTTGCTGTCGTTATGGTGTGCACGGCGGTTCGCCGCTGCCCTTGTCGCGCGCACGCAACAAGGCCCTGAGCAGCCAGGCCGAACCAGGCGCGATGGCTCCAGGCGCTTGTGCCACAAGGGTTTGCGGGGCAAGCGAGCCGGAGCAGCGTGCAAGATTTTTGGGAAGTAAGGCGAGATTCTAACGCCAAAACGGGCCCGAAAGGGAGTTATCCACAGGGACTGATCATTAGGGGAAGTCCCCAAGGCGCGCGGCCAGATCTGGCTAAACTATTGACGGCCAACGGAAAACCGGTTTAAATAGCGGGTTCCGCGAAAACCAATTCAGTACAACCTCCGGCCATTGCCGCTTCAGCGATGATCGTGCGGTTATTTTTCGATCAGTCGATCAAGTGAGAGCAACATGAAACGTACTTACCAACCTTCCGTCACCCGTCGCAAGCGCACCCACGGCTTCCGCGTTCGCATGAAGACCGCAGGTGGCCGCAAGGTCATCAACGCACGTCGCGCGAAGGGCCGCAAGCGCCTCGCCATCTAAGGCAGGCGAGCGGATTGCGCGTCATGACCGAAGCCCGCGGTGAAGCGGGAACGGCTGGGGCGCCGCAACTGGGCTCGGTTCCGTTGCGAGCGCAAGCCGCCTTCCCCAAAGCCGCAAGGCTACTGAAAACGGATGAATTTTCATCCGTTTTTCGTTTGCGCCCGTGGCGCCGCACCGCGCACTTTGTGGTGTACGGCCGGCCCACCGGCAACGACGCTCGCTTAGGCCTCGTGATCGGCAAGAAGTATGCGCCGCGCGCGGCCACGCGTAATCTGGTACGTCGACTCGCGCGTGAAGCCTTCCGGCTGCGTCGCGCGGAATTCGGCGGTTGGGATGTGCTGCTGCGTCTGCACACGCGCTTCGACAAGAAAGCTTTGCCGAGCGCCTCGTCGCCGCCGTTGAGGGCGCTGTGCCGCAGCGAGATAGAGGCGTTGCTCGACAAGGCAGCGCGCGAAATTGTCCGTCGCGAGGCGCCGCCCGCGGAAGCGCCCAAGACGGAATGACGCTCAAGTGACCGCCCGCTTTGCAGCTATAGCAGCCACGCTGCGCGGGCGTCGCCCGGTACTCCACGTTGCGCGGCGCAGTTAGGCCGCACCAGTCATGCAAACGGTACTCATCGCTTTACTGCGTTTCTACAAGGTTGCTGTGAGCCCTATGCTCGGCAACCGGTGCCGTTTTTACCCTTCCTGTTCTGATTACGCGCGCGAAGCAATCCAGTATCATGGCGCCGCGCGCGGGACTTATCTCGCCGCCAGGCGTATTTGCCGCTGCCACCCGTTTTCCGCGGGCGGCATCGATCTCGTCCCGCCTCCCACTTCTGAAAAGCGCTGACGCGCCGTTCCATCGACACTGAGACAACGCATGGATATCAAACGCACCGTCCTATGGGTCATCTTTTTCATGTCAGCTGTCATGCTGTTCGACAACTGGCAACGCGACCACGGACGCCCGTCGATGTTCTTCCCGAGCGCCAACCCGACCAAGACCGTCGGCGGCGCAGCACCGGGAACCACGACGCCGGGAACCCAGTCCGCCGATCTGCCGGCCACCAACGCAGCTGCGCCGGGCAATGCGCCGGCTGCTGCGGCCCAAGGCCAACTGATCAGCTTCAGCACCGACGTCTATAACGGTGAGATCGACACTCGCGGCGGCACGCTGTCGAAGCTGTCGCTCGTCAAGCAAGGCGACGGCAAGACGCCCGATCTGGTCATCACGCTGTTCGACCGCACCGCGAACCATACGTATCTGGCGCGCACCGGTCTGCTCGGCGGCGATTTCCCGAACCATACCGACATCTACACGCCGGTCCCGAACCAGCCGCACGATCTGACGGGCGACGCCAAGTCGTTCCAGCTCAGCTTCGAGTCGCCGGTCAAGGGTGGCGTGAAGGTCATCAAGACCTACACGTTCACGCGCGGCAGCTATGTGATCGGTGTCGACACGAAGATCGAGAACGTCGGTACGGTTCCGGTCACGCCGTCGGTCTACATGGAATTGGTGCGCGACGATACGCCGGTGGAAACGCCGCGCTTCTCGCACACGTTCATCGGACCGGCTGTCTACACCGAGCAGCACCACTTCCAGAAGATGACGTTCAGCGACATCGACAAGAACAAGGAAGACTTCGTCAATTCGGCCGACAACGGCTGGATCGCGATGGTGCAGCATTACTTCGCGTCGGCATGGATTCCGCAGCAAGGTGCGAAGCGCGACATCTACGTCGAGAAGATCGACCCGACGCTGTATCGCGTCGGCGTGAAGCAACCGGTGGCGACGATCGCTCCGGGCCAATCGGCTGATGTGTCCGCGCGCCTGTTCGCCGGTCCGGAAGAAGAGCGCATGCTCGAAGGCATCGCGCCGGGTCTGGAACTGGTGAAGGACTATGGCTGGGTCACGATCATCGCGAAGCCGCTGTTCTGGCTGCTCGAGAAGATCCACAGCTATGTCGGCAACTGGGGCTGGTCGATCGTACTGCTCACGCTGCTGATCAAGGCTGTGTTCTTCCCGCTGTCTGCCGCCAGCTACAAGTCGATGGCGCGCATGAAGGCGATCACGCCGCGTATGCAAGCCCTGCGCGAACGCTTCAAGGGCGATCCGCAGAAGATGAACTCGGCGTTGATGGAGTTGTACAAGACCGAGAAAGTCAATCCGTTCGGCGGCTGTCTGCCGGTCGTGATTCAGATTCCGGTGTTCATCTCGCTGTACTGGGTGCTGCTGTCGTCGGTTGAAATGCGCGGCGCGCCGTGGATTCTCTGGATTCACGATCTGTCGCAGCAAGATCCGTTCTTTATCCTGCCGGTGCTGATGGCCGTTTCGATGTTCCTGCAGACCCGGCTGAACCCGACGCCGCCGGACCCGGTTCAAGCCAAGATGATGATGTTCATGCCGATCGCGTTCTCGGTCATGTTCTTCTTCTTCCCGGCCGGTCTGGTGCTGTACTACGTGGTGAACAACGTGCTGTCGATCGCCCAGCAGTACTACATCACGCGGATGATGGGCCAGTCGAAGACGAAAGCAGCCTGATTGATATTGATGTCTTGCGCTGAAGCGGGTGGTGGTAGCGCCCGCTGACTGGCAGACAGAAGCAGAAACTAGCTGTCAAAAAAGCCGCCCGGTTTTACACCGGGCGGCTTTTTTTATGACTCGGCCGATGGGCCCTTATCTTTCGACGCGTCCTCAGGCGCGGTACCGGTTTCCTGTTGCGTGCCGCCGTCAAATTCAGTAATCAGTTCTTCCACCAGATTGCGCTGACGCGGCGACAAACCCGCGAACCGGTTCGCCATCTGCGTAACCAACTCGACCGTTTCCGGTGTCATGGGATATTTCTCGCCACGGCCAAGCGGTTTAGCCTTGCCGGATGGCGTCGGCCCGTAGTGCAGCCAGTGAACGTCTTTTTGCAACCATGTCGCTAAAACCTGCAACTTATCGCGCTTTGGAATCGTCGTACCTGCGAGCCATTTGTGCGCAGTTTGTGGTGAAACGGCAGGGCCATTGCTATAAAGCAGATTGAATTCCCTGGCTAAATCGGTCCCACCCTTAATGTCTTTGGGGAGTGAGTCTTTCAGCCGTTTGGCGAAAGCTGCTTTTTCTTTGGAGGTCGGCATGGGCCCGATTGTGCAATTCAGCGCATAATCAGTGGACAACCAACTGCGCTACTTTATAGCTCAAATAAGCTATTTTTAGCCTGAAATCGCCACCTAATAACGTGTTTCACGATTTAATCGAATATCGTCTTTTCCTTGTGGGGCACGCGTTTTAGGCACTCCGGCGCGTCCATCTGTCGCAAGTGTGTCTTAAGCTATCTTAGCTTGCGTGAGATAAATCCCCGTTTGTCTTATGAAAATCGGGGCACGTTAGGAATCCGCCCCGGGTCCAGAGCCGGCGGATGCCCGCGTTACAATGCCCGGCGCCCGCTCCTGCGCATTCCATCCCTTCTGATAGCCTCTTTTCCATGCTCGCCACCGATTCCGATCCGATCGTCGCCATTGCCACCGCACCCGGCCGAGGCGGAATTGGGGTCGTACGGATTTCGTTCGGCCGTACCGGGGAGGCCGCCGCACAGGCATTGATGCAAGCGCTCACCGGCCAGCCACTCGCGCCGCGTCATGCGAGCTATGTGCCGTTCCTGGATGACGCCGGCAACGCGCTCGACCGCGGCATCGCGCTGTACTTTCCCGCGCCGCACTCCTACACCGGCGAGCATGTGCTTGAGTTGCAAGGCCACGGCGGTCCGGTCGTGCTGCAACTGGTGCTGCAGCGTTGCATCGACGCGGGCCGTGCATTCGGTCTGCGTCTGGCCGAGCCGGGCGAGTTCACGCGGCGCGCGTTTCTCAACGACAAGCTGGATCTGGCGCAAGCCGAAGCCGTCGCCGATCTGATCGAGGCCAGCACCGAGGCGGCGGCACGCTCGGCGGGCCGCTCGCTCGACGGCGCGTTTTCGCGCGACATCCACGCGTTGGTCGAAGAAGTCATCACGCTGCGGATGCTGGTCGAAGCGACGCTCGATTTCCCGGAAGAAGAAATCGACTTTCTCGAAGCCGCCGACGCCCGCGGCAAGCTCACGCGGATTCGCGAGCGCCTCGCGCACGTGCTGAGCGAAGCGCGTCAAGGGGCATTGCTGCGCGAGGGTTTGTCGGTCGTGCTGGCGGGACAGCCGAACGTCGGCAAATCGTCGTTGCTGAACGCGCTGGCCGGCGCGGAGTTGGCCATCGTCACGCCGATCGCCGGTACGACGCGCGACAAGGTCGCGCAGACCATCCAGATCGAAGGCATTCCGCTGCATGTGATCGACACGGCGGGCCTGCGCGATACCGAAGACGAGGTGGAGAAGATCGGCATTGCGCGCACATGGAGCGAGATCGAGCGCGCGGACGTGGTGCTGCATCTGCTCGATGCGCGGACCGGCATGACCGCAGAAGACGAAACGATCTCCGGTCGTTTCCCGAACGGCGTGCCAGTGGTGCGCGTGCTGAACAAGACGGATCTGACCGGACTCGCGCCGACCGTGACGCCGCTGGACGCGGATCTCGATCTCAGCGAAGTGCGGCTGTCGGCGAAACAAGGCGATGGCGTGGCGTTGCTGCGTGAGGAGCTGCTGCGAATCGCCGGCTGGCAGGCCGGCGCGGAGAGTGTCTACCTCGCGCGCGAGCGGCATCTGATTGCGTTGCGCGCGGCCCAGGAGCATCTGGCGACGGCTGCGGCGCACGCCGATCAGAATGCTCAAGCACTCGATCTGTTTGCGGAAGAACTGCGCCTCGGGCAGGATCAACTGAACTCCATCACCGGAGAATTCAGTTCTGACGACTTGCTCGGCGTGATTTTCAGTCGGTTTTGTATTGGCAAGTGAGTGATCTGGCCAGATTCGCGCAAAAGGCTTATCTGCAAGGCTTCACACAGCCTTTCTGCCCAGCCTTCGAGCCGCGTGTCGAACCTCCTCTGTTGACCTAAATCCGCACATTTCTTTGGTACACAAAAGACAACCGGTTTAAAATCCCCGCTGTCCGTGTATCAACGATCCGCCATGCCAAAACTAGCCGCCCCCCTCACCGAAACGCAGATCCGCGCGCTTGAACCCCGCGCTACCCGGTATTGCGTCGCAGACGGCAACGGCCTCGTCATCGAAATCATGACGACGGGCACCAAGGTCTGGCGCTTCCGCTATTCACTGAACGGCAAGCGCCAGCCGCTCGCCACGATCGGCGACTACCGGATGATTTCGCTGCGGGTCGCGCGCGCCAAGGCGCAGAAGTATGCGGAGATGGTCGCGAACGGCGTTTCGCCGGTGGCGACGGCGCGCCGCGACCGCGGGGCGGAGAGCAAGGCCGAGGTGCTGCGCGAAGGCGTGGAGCTCTATCTCGCGACGGAGATGGCCGGCAAGTCGGCGGAGTATCAGCGCACCACGCGGCGCGCGCTCGAAAAAGACGTCCTCCCCGCCATCGGCGCCAAGCCGATCAAAGCCGTGACGGACGACGACATCCGCGCGATATGCGACCAGATCAAAAGCCGTGGCTCGCCCAAAATGGCGCTGCACACGCGCAACGCGGTCAAGCGGCTCTACGAGTACCTGATCGCCCGGCAACTCGCCACGGACAATCCAGCGGAGCTCATTCCGGCACGCTTTATCGCGACGCCGGACAGCCGCACCCGCGTGCTCGCTCCAGACGAAATCGGCGCAATGCTTCGAGCGATCTACGCATCGAACATTCGCCGTCCGCTGAAATTGGCCTTGCATTTGCTTGTGCTGACGATGGTGCGGAAATCGGACATCGTCGAGGCGGCCTGGTCCGAATTCAAGCTCAACGCCGCGCGATGGACGATCCCCGCCGTGCGAATGAACAAGGGCCGCGAGCACGTGGTGTATCTCTCGGATCAGGCGGTCGCCCTGCTTCGCGAGCTTCAGGAAACGAAGACCAGCCGGAATTTCGTGTTCCCGAGCGTCAGGGGCGACGATCGGCCAATCGCGAAGAGCACGCTCAATCAAGCCGTCAAATCGATCGGGCTCGACGTCGAGCATTTCGTCCTACATGACTTTCGACGCACCGCCGCGACCCACTTGCGCGAGATGGGGCAGCCTTCGGACGCGATTGAAAATGCACTGGCGCATACCGTCAAAGACATCCCAGACGGAGACGACCACGCCGAGCATGCCGCAGAACGACGTCGAACCTTGCAACAGTGGGCTGATTTCGTCGACGCCCAGATCGAGAGCGGCCGACAAGGCGTGATCGGCTAAGTGCAACAGATGCGGCAGGTGCCAAGCAGGGTGCCGCAGCTCGTCTCACCATCACGCCAGCAGTGCATTTTATGGTACACAGACAAAGAATCATCGACTGCAAATGCCTAACAATAAAAAGAAAAATAACTTCTTCGCTAGGTTCTAAATCACCATCTTCTGCACCGTCGCCAGTGCAACTACGTCCATCCCGCCGCGCAGCCGGCCAACCCATCACAGCGTCCTTTTTTCCCGCCGATCATCGCCTAAACTAAGAGGACGGATGCAAGCCGGGATGGAGGCTCCCCATGTCTGAATCGTTAATGGCTTATTTGCTGGGACCTATGGTGATGCTAGTGGTCGGACTGGCGATCTGGGCTGCGTCGCACTATCGCGCCAAGACGAAGCCGGAACGCCTCGAGCGCTGGCTCGACACGCATTATGCGGAGTGGCTGCATCACAAGCACTGAGCAGGGATACCCAACAAAAAAGGCCGTCGCAATGCGCGACGGCCTTTTTCTCTGCGGCGCGCGAGCGTTGAGACTGCGCGCGCCCAAGCATTTCATTTACCAGCCCGGTTGAGGCTCCTGCGGATACCCGTATTGCGCGGGCGGCGGTGCACCGCACGCGACGTACGCGCGCTGGTACTGGTCATAGCAGTATCCCGGCGGCGGCCCCGCATACACGGGCGCCGGCTGATACACCGGCTGCGCATAGACCGGCTGCTGGTAAGCGACCACAGGCGCCGGATTCAGCGCGGACGTCACCACCGCGCCCAGCACGGCCCCGCCGATCAGCGCACCGACCACATCGCCGCCATTGCCATGCGCCGACGCTTGCCCCGCCACGCTCAGGCTCCCAACCATCAACAACGCCACCGCAATCTTTTTCATGTTTCGCTCCCGCCGTTCAGGCATGGAACAGATTGTGTGGGGCGCGCGCAGAAATAGATGCTGCAGTTGGTAACTGGCCATTACGGGTGTAACGGCGCGCGAGCGTCCTCGCTCACCATTTTTTCCCACGTGGGGTTCCGTCCGAGATGCAACGCCACGCCCACCCAACACCGCAAAATGCCGCCTGTTCGACCGCCATCCATTCCCACGATCAATGTAGAATCCGCCGCATGGCCCGTCGGACAAATCCGACGACCCGTAAAGCTTTCCGATCCGTCGACCCCGAGACTTACAAGTCGACATCGGGCGTCGAGACCAAGCCAAAAAGTTAAGGGACGTGCGCGTGAAACAATGGACCATCCGGCAACGGATTCTGTGCAGCTTCGGGATCGTGCTGATCGTGATGCTGGCGATGGCAATCGTCACCTTCGAGCAACTCGGCGGCATCGACCGCGACGCGAAGAGCCAGCAGCAAGACTCGATGCCCGGCCTCTACTACGCGACCGCGATGCGCGCGGCCTGGTTCGAGAACTACACCGTCACGCAGCGTCTCATCTATGTCGATGCGGATCCCGATTCCGTCAAGCGCGACACCGCGCGCCTCCTTGAGACGCAGCAAACCCTGCAGAAGCTGCTCAACGATTACGGCGGCACCATCTTCCGTCAGGACGACCGTGACCTCTTCAACGACTTTCGCCAGCAACACACGCAATATCTGCCTATCCAGACGTCGCTGATAAACGCTCTGTCAAACTCGAAAGAGAACGCCACGCGTATCTTCAACACGCAACTCACGCCGGTCTGGGAAACGGGCCGGCTCTCCGTGCGCAAGCTGGTGGACGACAACAAGACCAACGCAGATCAGTCCGCCGAAAGCATTCGCAGGTCGGTCGAGACGACCCGTATCGTGCTGCTGGTGATGCTGCTGCTCGCCGCCGTCGCCGCCGTGCTGGCGGGTTATTGGCTCCTGCGCGCGGTCACCACGCCCATGGCGAAGGTGCTGCAAGTGGTCGACGTCATGCGCACGGGCGACCTCACGCAGCGTCTGCAACTGAACCGCGCGGATGAAATCGGCGCACTCGAAGCAGGCTTTAACCGCATGACCGACGAGCTCACCGCACTGGTCGGCCAAGCGCAGAAGTCGGCGGTTCAGGTCACCACGTCGGTGACGGAAATCGCCGCGACCTCGCGTGAACAGCAAGCCACCGCGAACGAAACCGCGGCGACCACCACCGAGATCGGCGCCACGTCGCGCGAAATCTTCGCGACCTCGCGCGATCTGCTGCGCACGATGAACGAAGTCTCCGAAGTGGCCGGCCAATCGGCGGCGCTTGCCGGCACCGGTCACGCCGGTCTCGCGCGCATGGAAGAGACGATGCGCCTCGTGATGGAAGCGGCAGGCTCGGTCAACGCGAAGCTCGCGATCCTCAACGAGAAGGCCAGTAACATCAACCAGGTTGTCGCCACCATTACCAAGGTCGCGGATCAGACCAACCTGCTCTCGCTGAACGCGGCGATCGAAGCAGAAAAGGCCGGTGAATACGGCCGCGGCTTCGCGGTTGTCGCAACCGAGATTCGCCGCCTCGCCGATCAAACGGCCGTGGCGACCTACGACATCGAACAGATGGTCAAGGAGATCCAGTCGGCGGTGGCCGCGGGCGTGATGGGCATGGACAAGTTCTCCGAAGAAGTGCGGCGCGGCATGCTCGACGTGCAGAACGTGGGCGGCCATCTCACGCAGATCATCCAGCAGGTGCAGGCGCTCGCGCCGCGCTTCTCGATGGTCAACGAAGGCATGCAGACGCAAGCCACCGGCGCCGAACAGATCACCCAGGCGCTGACGCAGCTCTCGGAGGCCGCGCAGCAGACAGCGGAATCGCTGCGCCAATCGACTCAGGCCATCGACGATCTGACGCACGTCGCCAATAGTTTGCGCACCGGTGTATCGCGCTTCAAGGTGGTTGCCTGACGCGCCGCGGCGGGCTCATTCAGGCACGCACGCTGAAGCAAAACACCCGCACGCCTCTCCACCTCAGCCCACGCCCACGCCCACGCCGATGCTCTTCATCCTCTTCACGCTCGATAGCGAACGCTACGTGATCGATGCGACGCAGGTGGAGCGCTTGATGCCGCTCACGCCGCAGTCGCCGCCGAAGACGATCCCCGGTGCGCCGTCGTGGGTCGCGGGCGTGCTCGATCACGAAGGCGCACCGCTGCCGGTGATCGATCTGCCGGCGCTCGCGCTCGGCCGCCCCGCCGCACAGTTGATGTCGACGCGCGTCGTGCTGGTGCGCTATCCGCATGCGGGCACGGTACGCCTGCTCGCGCTGCTGCTCGAAGGTGCGACGCGCACCATCCGCCTGAACCCCGACGCGTTTCACGATGCCGGCATCGACATGCCGCACGCGCGCTATCTCGGTCCGGTCGCGAGCGAGGCAGGCGGCCAGGTGCAATGGATTCGCGTCGAGCATCTGCTGCCGGACGATGTCAAAGCTCTGCTGTTTCCCGAGGCGCACGCATGAACGCGCATCACGACAACGCGCCGCTCTATCGACGCTTCGTCGATCTGTTGCATCGAACCATCGGGCTCGATGCAGCGTCGCTCGGTCATAGCACGATCGAACGCGCGGTCGACCAGCGCGCCGCCGCCTGGTACGCGGACGGTCACGCCGATGCCACGCTCGCCGACTACTGGGAAGCCGCACAAGCGTCGCCCTCCCTGGTGCAGGCGCTGGTCGAAACCGTGGTCGTGCCGGAGACCTGGTTCTACCGCGACGCCGACGCGTTCAGGGCGCTCGCGCGTCTCGCGCACGAACGCCTTGACGAGCGCGGCACCGCGCTGCCGCTGCGGATTCTGAGCCTGCCCTGCTCGACCGGCGAAGAGCCGTACACGATCGCGATGACGCTGCTCGACGCCGGCATCGACGCCGCGCATATGCGCATCGACGCCATGGATATCAGCGAGCGCTCACTGGCCTTCGCGCAGCGCGCCGTGTACACCCGCAACTCGTTTCGCGGCAATGCGTTCCCATTTCGCGACGCCCACTTCACGCGCACCGAAGACGGTTGGCGTCTCGCGCCGCGTATTGCCGACACGGTCAGGTTTTCGCGCGCCAACCTGATGCAACTCGATGCCACGGCGCTCGGCGTCTACGACTTCGTGTTCTGCCGCAACGTGCTGATTTACTTCGACCGCGAAGCGCAGCAGACGGCCTTGCATGCGCTCAACGGCGTGCTGGCTGAAAACGGCACGCTGTTCGTCGGCCCTGCGGAAACCGGGCTGTTGATGCGTTATGGCATGCAGTCGGCAAAGATTCCTTTGGCATTTGCATTCCACCGCGCCACGCCCGCTGAAGCGCGACTCAATGGCTGGCACACCGCGCCGCTCGCCACCGCCGCCGCTGCACTCGCAATGACGCATTCGCCAATGCCCGCGCTCGCGCCGCTGCAAGTCTTCTCAGCAGAGCCTTTCGCGTGGCCCGATCCGGTTGCGCGAACGCCGTTCGGCGATGGTTCGCCGCAGACGCCGTTTAACGGTATTTCGCAGCGCACGCCGAAGCTGTCCACGACCGTCCCGCAGCCGCACGAGTTCATGTCACCGCCGGTCGCCTCGCCGACCAACGCCGCACGCGACACGCTGCAAGCCGCGCACGCGTTAGCCGACGCGGGCCGTCTGGTGGAAGCCGCGAACGCGATCAACGCTTATCTGGAACATCACGCGCCGCAAGCCGATGCGTTCTACCTGCTCGGTGTGCTGGCCGACGCCGGCGGCGATACCAACCTGGCACGCGGCCAGTATCGCAAGGCGCTCTATCTCGACCCGCAGCATGGCGAAGCGCTTGCGCATCTGGCGACGCTGCTCGCACTCGAAGGCGATCGCAACGGTGCGCGTCTGTTGATGGATCGCGCGGCGCGCGCACAGGGAGCGCAACGTGGTTGAAGACCGCACGGTGACCTTCGACGATTGCTGGAACCGCATCGGCGTGCGCGGCGATTCGTCGTGCGAGCGCCTGGTCGAATACGTGCGCTGCCTGAATTGCCCTGTATTCGAAGCGGCTGCGGCCAAATTGCTCGAGCGGCCAATTCCGCTCGTGGATCTCTCGCTGCATGACGCCCGCACGCCGGCGCAACAGCAACGACATGATCCGCAAGGTGCGAGTGAGTCGTTCCTCATTTTCCGTATCGGCGGTGAATGGCTCGGGCTGCCTACGCCGATATTCAAGCGCATCGTGCAGACGCGGCCGATTCATACATTGCCGCATCGGCAGCATCGCGCGGTGCTGGGCGTGGTGAATGTGCAGGGCGACTTGCTGGTGTGTCTGTCGCTGGCGCATCTGCTGGGTTTCGAGGCCGACACCCGCGCGGGCGACGATAAAGCACGTCACGACCTGCCGCGTTTGCTGGTGGTCTCACGCGCCGAAGAGCACGCGGTGTTGCCCGTCGATGAGGTCGATGGCGTGCATCGGATCGCGGTCTCCACCTTCTGCCCGCCGCCCGCTACGCTGTCCCACGCTGCCGCCTCGCATACGCGCGCCGTGGCCCCGTGGCGCGGCATGACGGTCGGCCTGCTCGACGCCGACGCATTGTTCGATACCTTGAACCGGAGTCTCGGATGACGGACGACCCGCGCCGGCCGTCGCTAATCGATCTCTTCCGCGAAGAAGCGCGGACCCAGGCGCGCGTGCTCAACGACGGCCTGCTCGCCCTCGACCGCGCGCCGCGCGACGCCGCCGCGCTCGAAGCGTGCATGCGTGCGGCTCATTCGCTGAAGGGCGCAGCGCGTATCGTCGGCGTGCAGGTCGGTGTCGAACTCGCGCACGCGATGGAAGATTGTTTCGTCGCGGCGCAGGACGGGCGTGCGTTGCTCGATGCTACCTGGATTGATGCGTTGCTGCGCGGCGTCGATATCGTTGCTCGCATCGGCAACGACGAGGATGAGTCGGCGCGTGACGCCGTCAGCGCATGCGTAGCGTCGTTGCAAGCGCGTATGGCGGGTGTCGTGCCGCATGGCGCGGCAATGCGGCGGGATGCTGTAATGCCTACCGGCGCTGACCACGACGCGGACGCCGACGCCGCATTCAATCTGCTAGCCAATGCTCTGCGCGCCGAAGGGGCAGCCGCACCGGCCAGTAAGACTGCAGATGCGTCCGCGTTCGCCTCTGCAACGTCGTCCGCTTCTGAGTCCGCCGCCGCAACCGCATCCACCCCGAACGAAGCAAGCGCCCCGGCAACAGACCCCGGCCGCATGCTGCGCGTCCGCGCCGACAACCTCGACCGGCTGTTGTCCCTATCCGGTGAATCGTTGGTCGAATCCCGCTGGCTCAAACCCTTCGCGCAATCGATGCTGCGCGTCAAGCGCGTCCAACGTGACGGCTCGCGCGCGCTGGATCAGTTGCACGAAACGCTCGCCGACCTGAAGCTCGACCCGCGTGCGTACGCCGCGCTCGAAGAACTGCGCCGCCTCACGGCGGAATCGCAGCATCTGCTCGCCGAGCGTCTGGCCGATCTGGAGAGCTTCGACCGCCGCTCGACTCATCTGTCGCAGCAGCTTTACGACGCCGCACTGCAATGCCGGATGCGCCCCTTCGGCGACGGCACCGGCGGTCTCGCGCGCATGGTGCGCGACGTCGCGCGTTCGCTCGGCAAGAAGGTGCGCTGGCAACTGGTCGGCGAATCGACTCAGGTGGACCGCGACATTCTCGATCTGCTCGAAGCGCCGCTCGGCCACATGCTGCGCAACGCGATCGACCACGGCATCGAAGCGCCCGCGGTACGCCTCGCACGGGGCAAGTCCGAAGAAGGCACACTCACGCTCGACGCCCGCCACACCGCCGGCTCACTGCTCATCAGCGTCACCGACGACGGCGCGGGCATCGACCTCGAAGCATTGCGCAGCTCGATCGTCCGCAAAAATCTGGCGAGCGCGGAAACAGCCGCGCGCCTGTCCGAGACCGAACTGCTCGAATTCCTCTTCCTGCCCGGCTTCTCGCTGCGCGATCAGGTCACCGATGTCTCGGGCCGTGGCGTCGGACTCGATGCGGTGCATAACGTCGTCAAGCGCGTGCGCGGCACGGTGCGTATCACGCACGAACCTGGCGTCGGCACGCGCGTGCAGTTGCAATTGCCGCTCACGCTTTCGGTGATTCGCAGCCTCCTTGTTGAAGTCGCGGGCGAGCCGTACGCCGTGCCGCTCGCGCATGTGAACCGCACGCTGCACGTAAGCCGTGCGGAGATCGAATTGCTCGAAGGCCATCAGCACATCGCCTTCGACGGCCGCCGTATCGGGGTCGTCACCGCGCATCAGATTCTCGACACCGCACCACCCGTCAACGAAGCCGACACCGTCAGCATGATCGTGATCGGCGACGGCGAGGCGACCTACGGCGTGGTGGTCGATCGCTTTCTTGGCGAGCGGATGCTGGTCGTGCAGCCGCTCGACCCGCGTCTCGGCAAGATCAGGAACATCACCGCCGGCGCATTGATGGAAAACGGCGACCCGGTGCTGATCGCCGACGTCGACGACTGGTTGCGCTCGGTCGAACGGCTTGTGGCGGGCGGCGATCTGAAACACACGCAGCACGGCGCTGCCCTCGCCGCACGGCGCGCTACGCGGCGCGTGCTGGTGGTCGACGATTCGCTCACCGTGCGCGAACTCGAACGCAAGTTGCTGGCCACACGCGGCTACGACGTCACAATCGCCGTCGACGGCATGGACGGCTGGAACGCGGTGCGCAGCGAGCCCTTCGACCTTGTGATTACCGACATCGACATGCCGCGGATGGACGGCATCGAACTCGTCACGCTCATCAAGCGCGATCCGCAACTGCAAGCGCTACCTGTGATGATCGTCTCGTACAAGGATCGTGAAGAGGACCGCCGTGCCGGCCTGAACGCAGGCGCGGACTACTATTTGGCGAAAGGCAGTTTCCACGACGAAGCACTGCTCGATGCAGTGCGTGATCTGATCGGCGAAGCTTACGGTTAAACCCACGGGTACAACGGATGAAAATCGGAATCGTCAACGACCTGCCGCTCGCCGTCGAGGCGCTGCGCCGCGCGCTTGCGGCGCGCCACGACTACGAGGTGCTGTGGGTTGCGCAGGACGGCCAGCAGGCGGTCGATTTCTGCACCGCGCAGCGGCCCGACATCGTGTTGATGGACCTGGTGATGCCGAATGTCGACGGCATCGAAGCCACGCGCCGCATCATGGCGCACGCGCCGTGCGCCATCCTGATCGTCACCGTCGACGTGGGCGCGAACGCGTGGCGGGTCTACGAAGCGATGGGCGCGGGCGCGCTCGATGCGGTGGATACGCCCTCGCTGAGCGGTCCGGACGCGCACAAGAGCATCGCCACCCTGATCGCGAAGATCGACCGCATCGCCGCGCTGGTCACCGAGCGCAACGCGCCTGGCGCCGCAGCTGCGGCGGGGCCCCAAAGCGTGACGAATCGCGACACGCCGCTGGTTGCGATCGGTGCCTCGGCGGGCGGGCCGGCGGCACTCGCCACTTTGCTCGCCGGCTTGCCGAAGGATTTTCCGGCCGCAATCGTCATCGTCCAGCACGTCGACGCGGCGTTCGCCGCCGGCATGGCCGACTGGCTCAACCAGCAATCGGCGCTGCCCGTGCGAATCGCCAGCGACGGCGACCGGCCGCAAGCCGGCGTGGCGCTGCTCGCCGCCACCGACGATCATCTGCACCTGAAGCTGCCGAACGTGCTCGGCTATACGAAGGAGCCGGCCGAGACGCCCTACCGGCCTTCCGTCGACGTATTTTTTCATAGTGTCGTGGCGCGCTGGCAAGCGCGGGCATTCGGTGTGCTGCTGACCGGCATGGGGCGCGATGGAGCGATCGGCCTCAAGGCAATGCGGACCAAGGGCTATCACACGATCGCGCAGGACGAGGCAACCTCTGCCGTGTACGGCATGCCGAAGGCGGCCGCAGCGCTCGACGCCGCCGCCGCGATCCTGCCTCTGCCCCGCATTGCCGCTGCGCTCGTCGCTGCCGTCGGTGCACGCTAAGGCCAGGTAGGCGCACACTACCCGCACCTTAGCCCGCTACGATTCATTGACATTTATTCTGGCTGACCAACATGGACACTTCCAAACCGCATCAGAACGGCACCGCGCCGGCCTTCGCTGAACACGACGCGAATGCGCAGGCGTATGCGGAGGACGCGCCGAATAGCGCCATCGATGACGCGTTGGCGCGCATCCTCGGCAATCCGCCCGCGGCCGAGTGCCCGATTATGGTGTTGCTGGTCGACGATCAGGCGATCATCGCCGAGGCGATTCGCCAGGCGCTGGCCGGCGAAGGGAGCGTCGACTTCCACTACTGCGCGTCGCCTGAAGAGGCGGTGCGCTGCGCCGAGGAAACGCGCGCGACGGTGATTCTGCAAGACCTTGTGATGCCCGGCACCGACGGCCTCACTCTCGTGCGGCAATACCGGCAGAATCCGGCAACGCGCGATATTCCGATCATCGTGCTGTCGACCAAGGAAGAGCCGCTGGTGAAGAGCGCGGCCTTCGCGGCAGGCGCCAACGACTATCTGGTCAAGCTGCCGGATCGCATCGAGTTGATCGCGCGGATTCGCTACCACTCACGCTCGTATCTGAATCTGTTGCAGCGCGACGAGGCCTATCAGGCGCTACGTCAGTCGCAACAGCAATTGCTCGCGACCAATCTGGAATTGCAGCGGCTCACGCATTCGGATGGTTTGACGGGTTTGTCGAATCGACGTTACCTCGATCAGTATCTGGCCGCCGAATGGCGTCGCGGCACGCGCGACAAAACCGGCCTTGGCTTTCTAATGATCGATGTGGATAACTTCAAGGCCTACAACGACACCTATGGACACGTTGCCGGCGACGAAGTGCTTAAACGCGTCGCGCACACTGTCGAGTCGTGCCTCGGACGCTCGCCCGACCTCGCGGCGCGGTTCGGCGGTGAAGAGTTCGCGGTGGTGTTGCCGGGTGCGTCGTCAGGTGGATTGCGCTTGCTCGCTGAAAAAATCCGCATTGCAATCGAAGGACTCGCCATTCCGCATGCAGGTTCGACGAGCGGCGTCGTGACGATCAGCATCGGCGCGGCGACGATCGTGCCGTCCGCAACTGAACCGGTGACGACGCTGATCGAAGCCGCCGATGTGGGGCTGTATCGGGCGAAACGGGATGGGAAGAATCAGGTGGCGGTGAGCAGTTGACCCGCCTTGCCACAAGACCACACCCACACGCGCTTCGCCGCCATTTTTGACCGGTTGGCTGCGCGAAGCGCACTCACTCCACGCAGCCTCAAGCGCTCACTAAGCCGCCGCTGATCCGCGCGCATAACGTGCAGCCGGCAGCTTATGCGACAGGTTCGGCCCGAGATGCTGGCGAGCGGTGTTGAAGCGCTCCCAATCGGCCGCGTCCGGCAAGGACGGGATCGTCACGAGTTCATGCTGGTCGAGGCCCACGAGCGCGGCGTCAACCATGTCCTCGGCGGTCATCACGATCTGCGTCGGCAGATGTTCGACCGCAAGACCCGCGCGATCCCAGAACGCGGTGCTGGTGGCGCCCGGCAGCACAGCCTGCAGCTGCACGCCCTTGCCGCCCACTTCATGATGCAGCGACTGCGTCAGGTTCAACACGTAGCACTTGGTGCCGCTGTAGGTGCCGTTCAGCGTCTCCGGCGACAGCGCGACGATCGACGAGATATTGATCACGATACCGTTGCCCCGTTCCACGAAACCCGGCACGACCGCTGCCGTCAGGCGCGTCAGTGCCGTCACATTCAGGTCGATCATGCTTTCGAGCTGATCCACGTCCGAGTCGATCAGCGAAGCCGTCGCGCCGACGCCCGCGTTGTTGACCAGCATCGTGATTTTGCGGTCGGTCCGCAGACGCTCTTCGATGCGGCGCGTGTCGGCTTTTTCGGTGAGATCGGCGGCAACGATATCGACATGCCGGCCGGTTTCGCCGGCAAGGCGCTCGGCCACGCCGGTCAGACGTTTGACGTCGCGCGCCACCAGAATCAGGTCGTAACCGCGGCGCGCGAGGCGGTCCGCATAAACCGCGCCGATGCCCGACGATGCGCCCGTGATCAATGCCGTACCCTTGTTTGCTTGCGTTGCCATGTGAAGCTCTCCTTGCGGGCTTTGCGCGTCACGCCTGAGGCCTGATCGATGAATGGGGAAAACCTGGAATTTCCGCCGCTGTGCCTTTTTTGTGGGCATCGCGGTGTTGACGAGGCAAGTCTAGGCGCGTAGCCTCTTGTCTCAAATGTCGTATTTACCTCGTTTTGAGACATTGCGATGAAACGCATCGGCGTGGTGGTTTTTCCCGGTTTCCAGATCCTCGATATGGTGGCGATCTCCGTGTTCGAGTTGGCGAACCTCGAGGCCGGGCAACCGGAATACGCGGTGGAAGTCATCTCCGAACAGGGCGGGATGGTGCGCAGTTCGTCGGGCGTCGAGATCGCAACACAACCGTTAGGCGATCCGGCGTATGACACGGTGGTCGTCACGGGCGCGATGCAGATCGAGCCGTCCTCAGCGGCATTGCGGGCGTTTCTGAACGACGCCCTCGCCGCCTCGCGCCGTACCACCAGCATCTGCACCGGCGCCTTCGTGCTGGCCGAAGCAGGCATCCTCGACGGCCGGCATGCCACGACTCACTGGTACCACGCCCGCGAATTGCAGCGGCGCTTCCCCGATACGCGGATTGACGAAGACCGCATCTTTATCGTCGATGGCTCGGTGTGGACCTCGGCCGGCATGACCGCGTGTATCGATCTGTGTCTGGCGCTGGTCGAAAGCGATCTTGGCGTCGAAGTCTCGCGCGCCATCGCCAAGAAGCTCGTGGTCTATCACCGGCGCACCGGCGGCCAGTCACAGTTCTCGGCCATGCTCGATCTGGAACCGAAGTCCGACCGCATTCAGGACGCGCTTTCGTACGCAAAGAACCATCTGCGCGAGCCGTTGACGGTCGAACAGCTCGCCGATGTCGCGCATCTGAGTCCACGTCAGTTCAGCCGCGCCTTTCGCGACGAAACGCGCCAGTCGCCTGCCAAGGCCATCGAGGCGCTGCGCGTGGAAGCCGCGCGCGCCATGCTCGAAGCGGGTCGTCACTCAATGGAAGCCGTCGCTGCCGAAACCGGTTTCATCGATACCGAACGGATGCGGCGCGCCTTTCTGCGCGCATTCGGTCAGCCGCCTCAAGCAATCAAACGCGCAGCGCGCGCGCTGTAACTGCACGTTGTAACAGAGGTGGTGGACAATATCGCCGACAGCATCTCCACCTTGATACATCCGGCAACCTAGAGGACGCGTGATGAACTACGACGACAGCAATCCCTTCGCGAAAATTCTGCGCGGCGAACTACCCTGCATCAAAGTGGCGGAAAGCGACGCTGCGCTGGCCTTCATGGACCTGATGCCGCAAGCCGACGGTCACGTGCTGGTCGTGCCGAAGGAAGCGGCGGTCGAGATTTTCGACCTGTCGGATGCCTCGACGGTAGCCTGCATGCGCATGGCGCAGAAGCTCGCCATTGCCGTTCGCGCGGCCTTGCGCCCCGACGGCGTGTTCATCGGACAGTTCAACGGCGCCGCAGCGGGGCAAACGGTGCCGCATGTGCATTTTCACGTGATCCCGCGCTGGGAAGGACAGCCGCTGCGCATGCACGCACGCGAGGTCGCCGATGCAGCCACGCTCGAAGCGCTGGCCAAGCGCATCCGCGACCATTGGCGCGCCCACTGAGAGCGGGCGCGGCGCAACTGGTCACACCCCGTAATATGTGTAATGGCCGGTGAAACCAGCGGGACCCGCCGTGCGGCTAGACTGGCGAATGCCTTGTACCCGCAAGGCATTGAGTGTGGATCTCTTTTTAGCCTGCCCGAAACGGCAGGCTTTTTTATGTGCGGGTCGAATTCGCGAGCCGGCCCCGTCTCGCAGCGACGTTTGCAGGGCACTCACCCACGCGGCGGGTTAACCGGCTCAAAGCCGATGCCGCGAGCGGCGCAGCGGATGCCGCCAGTCGATACGGCGGGATTTCGCGGGCATGGGATCCATCTCGTGCAGATGCCGATGTTCTTGCCACAATTCGTCAGAGAAAAGAAACGCGACGATAAGCAGCGGGATGACCAGAAAGGCGCCTAATATCAAGTGCTCGATCACGGTAGCCTCCATCGCAAGAGCCTGAATTCATTGTAGAGCACCGCATGTGCCCACACGGTGCCGAGCCCCTCACAAATTTGCGATAACCGGCCTGCGACAACGCGACGCCCCACCCTTGCCGAACCCGCGCGGCGCCTCGCGCGTTGCAAGAACGCGCAGCGCCGGAGCCAGACGTTGCAAGAACTCCCTGCGTTGGGCCTGGACTAACAGGACACGCAAGCTCGATCGCTCACATGGAGCTTGCGCACTCAAATCAATAATTCTCAAGGGGAATCCAATGACTATCGAACGCAGCAGCGAACTGACCCTCCGCCCGCTCGAGCGCACCGATCTGCGCTTCGTCCATGAAGTGAACAACAACGCAAAGATCATGCGTTACTGGTTCGAAGAGCCCTATGAAACGTTCTCTGAACTGACCCAGCTGTACGACCAGCACGTGCACGATCTGCGCGAGCGCCGTTTCGTGGCGATCGATAACGCGGGCGAAACCGTGGGCGTCGTCGAGTTGATCGAGCTGGACTATATCCACCGGCGTGGTGAGTTCCAGATCATCATCGCGCCGCATGCGCAGGGCCGCGGCTATGCCACCGTCGCCACGCAGCTCGCGATCGACTATGCGTTTTCGGTGCTGAATCTGCGCAAGGTCTACCTGATCGTCGACAAGTCGAATACGGCTGCCATCCACGTCTACGAGAAGTGCGGTTTCCGGCACGAGGCCGAGTTGATCGAGGAGTTTTTCGGCAATGGCCGCTATCACAATGCGTTGCGCATGTGCATGTTCCAGTCCGAGTTCTTCAAGGCCACCCAGCACGGCGAGTGACCTCAAGCTGCACCATCCAGAGACGCCGCGCTGCGTCGCTTGGCACACCTGGCACCGTTTCTCTTCTGCACATACACCGTTATTTCGTGATTTTTGATTAGTCGGGTGAATGACTTTGTGTGCAATGCACCAAATGCATCCGCTAATTGTAGTAAATCACTTAATTGATGCCTCTCGTTTACGCCAATACGCGCCGCAAAGCTTTACTGGTTAAAGCGGTGCGCCCTGCCCATCTTTTAGTTATCCGTTTCAATCCGCCCTGTTTAAGCTGCTGCTTAAGGTTTAAGCAGGTGCGACAGGTGGTGCGACAATTCGCCGCTGTTGCGACCGCACACAAGATGTGCTTGTCGTTCTCTCGCGTTCTCCTAGAGTGCAAGGTGCGGGTTCGACGTTAAAGTTAAATACATAGCTAACCTGAGTAATTCAACCCGCACCGGAGGAAAATATGAAAATGCGAATCGCCCTTGTTTTCGCCATTGCGGGATTGGCTGCCGCTTCTGTTCAGGCGCAAGACGCCATGGTCAAGCCGCAGCAAACGATCCAGTTCAAGGCCAACGCTTATGGCTGTCTGTCGAAGGATAAACTCGACGCCGCCGACCAACATGCGCAAGCCGGTGAACAGCAAAAGATGCAGGAATTCTTCTCCGGATATCAGTGCGTTTCCACGCCGGAAAACTCGAGTTTCCGCGTTGTGCGTGTGGTCGGCCATGATGTCGAATTCGTGAATTCTGCCAATAGCGATACGCAAGGCCTCTGGGCAAACGATCGATTTATCAAACAATAAGCTAAACGCCAACGCCCCGGCTAAACGCCGGGGTTTGACGGGTTTTGAGTTACGCCATAAACCCTCTGACTAAAAAAGCCGGGGGTGGTGAACCTGTGAGTTAAAAATCGGCTGGGCATCGATTGCCCGGCCATTTTTATTTCCGCCCGCTTTTTCTGTGACGTGATGCAGATAAAAAAACCGATGCGGGCTTTCGATCCGCATCGGCAATACGCCTTCTCGCAAAGCGCAGGGAGAACCGTCCAGCCGCTCAAACGGCGATCAATGCGAGTCGCGCGGCACCGGCGCGCCGCTCGATCCGACCAGGAAGTCGAGATCCGCGCCCTGGTCCGCTTGCAGCACATGTTCGACGTAGAGCTTGTAGTAACCGCGTGCGGGCGGCGCAGGTGGCTGCCAGGCAGCGCGGCGACGCGCGAGTTCTTCGTCGGTGACATCCAGATGAAGACGGCGGGCATCGACGTCGAGTTCGATCATGTCGCCGGTTTGCACGAACGCAAGCGGCCCGCCTGCGGCCGCTTCCGGCGATACATGCAGCACCACCGAGCCATAGGCGGTGCCGCTCATGCGGCCGTCCGAAATGCGCACCATGTCCGTGATGCCCTTTTGCAGCACCTTCTTCGGCAGCGGCATGTTGCCGACTTCCGCAAAGCCCGGATAACCCTTCGGCCCCGCGCCTTTGAGCACCATGATGCAGTGCTCGTCGATGTCGAGCGATTCGTCGTCGATCTTCGCGTGGAATTCCTCGATATTCTCGAACACCACCGCACGGCCGCGATGCTTCAGCAGCTTTGGCGTCGCGGCCGACGGCTTGATCACCGCGCCGTTCGGCGCCAGGTTGCCCTTGAGCACCGCAATGCCGGCCTTCGGCTTGAACGGCTCGGCGAACGTCGTGATGACCTTCTCATCGTGATTCGGCGCATTGCGCACGTTGTCCCAGATCGTCTTGCCGTTCACCGTCAGCGCTTCACGATGCAGCAGGCCTTGCTCGCCGAGTTGCTTGAGCACCGCAGGCAGGCCGCCGGCATAGTAAAAGTCTTCCATCAGGTATTCGCCCGACGGCTGCAGATTCACCAGGCACGGCACGTTCGAGCCGAGCTCCCAGTCTTCCAGCGAAAGCTCCACGCCAATGCGCTTGGCCAGCGCAATCAGATGCACAACCGCATTGGTCGAGCCGCCGATCGCCGCGTTCGTGCGGATCGCGTTTTCGAACGCCTGGCGCGTGAGGATCTTGTCCATCGTCAGATCCTCGCGGACCATATCGACGATGCGCCGGCCAGCCAGATGCGCGAGCACCTGCCGGCGCGCATCGACCGCGGGAATCGCCGCGTTGTGCGGCAAGCCCATGCCGAGCGATTCGACCATCGAGGCCATCGTCGACGCCGTGCCCATCGTCATGCAGTGGCCGCGCGAGCGGTTCATGCATGACTCGGCTTCGGTGAATTCTTCCTGCGTCATCGTGCCGGCGCGCACTTCCTCGGACATCTGCCAGACACCCGTGCCCGAGCCGATGTTCTTGCCTCGAAAGCGGCCATTGAGCATGGGGCCACCGGAAACGGCAAGCGCAGGCAGGTTGCACGACGCCGCGCCCATCAGCAGCGCGGGCGTCGTCTTATCGCAACCGACCAGCAGGATCACGCCGTCCATCGGATTGCCGCGAATCGACTCCTCGACATCCATTGAAGCGAGATTGCGGAACAGCATGGCCGTAGGCCGCAAATTGGTTTCGCCGAGCGACATCACCGGAAACTCGAGCGGCAAGCCACCCGCTTCGTGCACGCCTTTTTTCACGTACTCGGCGAGCTCGCGAAAATGCGCGTTGCAAGGCGTCAGTTCGGACCACGTATTGCAGATGCCGATCACCGGGCGTCCGTCGAATTCGTCGTGCGGAATGCCCTGGTTCTTCATCCACGAGCGATGCAGAAAGCCGTCGCGGTCTTTGAGGCCAAACCACGCCTGGCTGCGCAGCGGCTTTTTAGTCTGGTTGGAATCAGCCATGAAATCTCCTGTTGGCAAGCATGTAGGGGGGCGCCTAGCTCGGGGCGTGCGTCAGCGTCAGTGCACGCGCTTGCTGCGGCGGTACTGATCGAACAGCACTGCGAGCAGCAGAATCCCGCCGCGAATCAGGTATTGGTAAAAGGTCGGCACATTCATCAGGCTCATTGCGTCCTGCACGGAGCCCATGATCAACACGCCGACCAGCACACCGGAAATCGTTGCGACGCCGCCAGTCAGCGAGACGCCGCCGAGCACGCATGCGGAGATCACGCCGAGTTCGAGACCAACCGACGTTTTCGGGTCGCCGAGACTCATGCGCGACGCCAGCATCACGCCCGCAAACCCCGTTACGAGGCCTTGCAATACGAACACTGTGATCTTGATACGCGTGACCGGCAAGCCCGCCAGCAAAGCGGCCTCGCTATTGCCGCCAACGGCCAGCACGTTCTTGCCGAATACGGTTTTCTTCAGCAGAAAGCCGAACAGCACGAAGCCGACAATGTTGCTCCAGATCGGATACGAAATGCCGAGGAATGCGCCACCGCCGAGGTCGAAGAAACGCTCCTCTGAAATCATCACCGCGTCGCCGTTCGACGTGATGTAGGCGAGACCGCGCACGACCTCCATCATCGCTAGCGTGACGATCAGCGAGTTGATCTTGTAGCGCGCGACCAGCACGCCGTTGACCAGCCCGACCGCGCCACCCGCGAGCACCCCGGCGGCGATGCCGAGCGTCACGCTATGCGTCGCGGTGATCAAGGTGGACGCAACCACACCCGCGAACGCAACGATCGACGCCACCGACAGATCCACTTCGCCCAGCGCGAGCACGAACATCATCGTCACGGAGATCGAACCGATCAGCGTGACGGAAAGCAGCAAGCCCTGAATGTTTCGCGAGCTTAAAAAATCCGGCACGGTGAACGACAAAACCGCAAACAGGATGACGAACACCATCACGATGCCGGACTTGTTGATCAGGTCCCAGGTGCGCGCGGCGCGCGCGCCTAGGCCCGCGGAAGCGACGGCTGGCGTAGAAGGTTCGGTTGAGGGTGTGTGCATAATGTCTATTCCGTTTTCAATGGCGCGATTCAGTTGCCGTCGGTTGCCTTGAGTTGCCTTGAGTTGCCTGATGAGCGCGGCATTCCTAGCGAGGCAGCGCGAGCTTGATCAGCGCATCGGGCGTGGCCTGCGCCTTCGGCAGATTGCCGACAATGCGGCCTTCCTTCATCACGATCACGCGATCCGCTACGCCGATCACTTCGGCCAGATCACTCGATACGACGATGACCGTGCGTCCGGCTTCGGCCAGCCCATACAGCAAGCCGTAAATCTCGCTGCGCGCGCCGACGTCGATGCCACGCGTGGGCTCGTCCATCAGGAACACGTCGATGTCTTCAGCGAGCCAGCGCGACAGGATGACCTTCTGCTGATTGCCGCCGGAGAGCGTGCCGATTGGCGTGTCGCCGTTGCGTGTCTTGATCGCTAGCTTGCCGATGAACTCCCGGGTGGTCTGTGCTTCCTTGCGGCCGTTGAGCACGCTGAAGCGACTGAAGTGGCGACGGCAACTGATGTTGAGGTTGTCCGACACCGAGGCGATCGAGACAATGCCTTCCTGCTTGCGATCTTCCGGACACAGTGCGACGCCGGCACGCACGGCATCGCGCGGCGTGGCGAAGCGCACGCGCTTGCCTTTGAGCATGATCTCGCCGGAAGCCGGTTTGACCGCGCCGTAGATGAGCTTCATCAACTCGGATCGTCCCGCGCCGACCAAACCGAAGAAGCCGAGGATTTCGCCTTTACGTGCGTTGAACGAAGCCGGTTCACGTAAGCCACGTCCCATCAAGTCCTTGACGTCGAGTTGCACGCCACCGAGTTCGCGTGAGCGGTAGCCGTACACATCGGCGATCGAACGGCCCACCATGCAGCTGATCAGACGATCGCGATCGAGTCCGCCGCCGGCTTCGATCGTGTCGATGTGGCGGCCGTCGCGAAACACGGTCACGCGGTCGCACAGTTCGTAGACTTCGTCCATGCGATGCGTGACGTAGATGATCGCGCGGCCCTCGGCCTTCAATGCACGGATGATCCGAAACAGCTGCGTGGTTTCGCGTGACGACAACGAACTGGTCGGTTCGTCGAATGCGATCACTCGCGCATCGCGCATGAGCGCCTTGCCGATCTCGATCATCTGCCGCTGACCGATCGAGAGATTCTTCACTTGCTGCGATGGATCGATTGTTTCGCCGAGTCGTTCCAACTCACGCACCGCACGTGCAACGAGCGCCTTCTCATCGAGCACGCCGAAGCGGTTGGGCAGGGCACCGAGCATCAGGTTTTCAGCAACTGTCAGTTCGGGCACCAGATGCAGTTCCTGATAGATGATCGCGACGCCCGCCGCGATGGCCGCCCTGGTGGTGACGAACTGCTGCTCGACGCCATCGAGCGACAGCGTGCCCGCCGCCGGCTGATTCACACCGGACAGCACCTTGAGCAACGTGGATTTGCCGGCGCCGTTTTCGCCCATCAAGCCGTGTACTTCGCCGCGCCGCACGTCGAGCGATACCTGGTCGAGCGCGAGCACGCCGGGAAAGCGCACGGTGATGCCGTCGAGTCGCAGATACGGATCAGCCGGCGTAAGGGTAGGCGAGGGCGCTTGCGCGGGCGGCGCCGTTTCGCCAGTGTGAGAAACCGTCATCGAAAGCCTCTAGCGGGTGGACAATCTGTGCGGGCCGCTCTCGCGATAGCGTTATAGCCTTAGCGTGATACGGCCCGCAGCGTGCAGACTCGAATACCCCTTAAATTCCGAGCTCTTTACGCACGTCCTGCCAGTTGCTGCGCACCATCAGCTTGCCGGTCGTTTGCGTGTCGGCGGGCGGCTGCTTACCGTCCTTGATCCACTCGACGAGGTTCTCCGTGCTCTCCTTGCCGTGCATCGTCGAGCTCACGGCGATCGTGCCGTAGAAGCCAGTCGGTTCCTTCTTCTGGAACTCGGCAAACGCTTCGCCCGCGCCGTTGATGCCGACGCCGATCACATCCGCCGCCGGAATGTGCAGTTGTTCAGTCGCGCGAACGCCGCCCAGCACGCTTTCCTCGTTGAGCGCGAAGATCACCCACTTCTTGATGTTCGGATGCTGTGCGAGCACCGGCGACGACGCGTTGAAACCGCCTTCGTCATCGGTGGTCTTTTGCGGGGCGTCGAAGATGTTTTCCTTCTTGAAGCCGCCGGCCAACAGCGATTCCGTTGCGCCGTCGGTGCGCAGTTTGGCGGTCGGCAGTTCGTAGTTCGTGATGCGCAGCGCGCCGACTTCTTCCGGCTTCCAGCCGCGGCGCTTCATCTCTTCGGAGATCGCGGTGCCGACCTGATTGCCGATCTTGAACGCGGACATGCCCAGATGCGGCACGTTCGGCAGCGGCTTGCCGGTGGAGTCGACCAGTTGATCGTCGACGGTGACGAACTTCATGTTGTAGCGCTTCGCGCGCGCCTCGATCGCCGGTCCGAGTCGCACGTCGGGCGCGCAGATCACGAAGCCTTTGGCGCCTTGAGCGCCGAGGTTATCGATTGCGGCCAGCACTTTTTCGCCGTCCGGCGTGCCGATGTTGACCACCGAGAAGCCGTCCTTCTGGCCGAGCGCGGTGGCGGCTTTCTGTTCGTTGATGAACCAGGCCTGTTCCGGCATCTTCACGAGGAAGCCGACTTTGAGCGGCTGATCCGCGTGCGCGGAGAATTGCGCGGCAAAGGGTGCGGCGAGCGCCGCGGCGGCGATCGCGGATAGCGTCAAACGGCGAAGCTTGCTGGTCATACTTGTCTCCTGTCGATCCGGAGTTAGCGCTTTAGCGCTTACTCCGGTCCCATGCAACGTAGTTGCTGAGGTTTAAAGGCTGCGTTGGTTTCGTTTATTTGCAGCACGGGGATTCACGGCGGCGTCAGCCGGGGCGTGGATGAGCGTCGGGGTGAGTGGTGAGAAAGCCCACGAATGGTATGAGCCGCCCCAATAACTTTCCAATCCCTTTTTAGGCCATACCGATATCAATTCCGATATGGCATGATGGAGACTTAAGGACGGCAAATCGTCCGAGAGACAGTTTCAAGCCGCATAGGGAGACTGGCCATGACGCGTAGCTACTCGAACTGGTTCGTGCGAGCGAGGCTGAAGACGCGACAGTTGCAGCTGCTCGCGGCGATGGAAGAGGAGGGTAATGTCCGGCGTGCCGCCGACGTGCTCGGCATGACCCAGCCCGCCGCGTCACGGCTCCTGAAAGAGCTGGAGGACATGCTGGAGGTCAGTCTGTTCGACCGCACGCCGCATGGTATGCGCGCCACGTTGTACGGCGAGGTGATGATCCGTCACGCGCGCATGGTGCTCTCGAATCTCAGCCACGCGCACGAGGAAATCTCGGCACTGCGCGCCGGTCTGGCCGGCCAGGTGCGCATTGGCGTGATCGCCGCGGCCGCCGCGACGATGGTGCCGCGCGCCATCGCCAGCGTGAAGGAACGGTATCCCCAGTTGCAGATCTGGGCGGAGGTGGAAACGTCAGACGTCATGCTGCCGAGGCTCGCCGAGGGCGAACTGGATATCATGATCGGCCGGGTATTGGAACGGCAAAACCAGTTCAATGACGAAGTCCGCTACGAACCGCTCGCCGACGAGCCCCTGTGTGTGGTGGCGCGTCCCGGCCATCCTCTCGAAAATGAAACAGGTTTGACACTGCGGGGCATCGTCAATGCGAGCTGGGTTTTGCACCCACCGGGCAGTGTTCTGCGTCATCGTTTTGATCTGATGTTTTCGCAGATCGGACTCAATCCACCCCAGAATGTAGTCAATACGAACAATTTTCTGGCGATTTCAAGCTTATTACTTCAAAGCGACATGTTGGCGGTTTTACCTGTTGAAGTGGCGCGCCAGTACCAACAGTACGGTGTTCTCAAACAGGTACCGATCGATTTACCGTGCAGAATGGATACATTCGGTATCATCACGCGCCAGTCGCATCTGCTTTCGCCGGCGGCCTCGGTCGTGCTCGAAGCCTTGCGGGAGGCCGCTGCCGAGGTCTATGGCACTGCTTTCGAGCCGGTAGTGGCGCGATAAATGCTTCTCCTATTGCGATAGTTGCAATAGCAGCCGACGTTCGGCTCGGGAGGAACATGCGATGTATAACAAACACGGAAAACGGCAACGCGCCGTCGACGACTCTTTTTCTGTTCGCTCCGGTGGAGCGAGCGCCTGGTTTAGTAACGGCATGGCTCTCAAATCGACGATTTACAAGGCGGAACTTCAGATCGCCAACATGGACCGGCACTACTACGCCGACCATTCCCTGACGATCGCCCGCCATCCCTCGGAAACCGACGAACGGATGATGGTCCGCGTCGCCGCGTTTGCGCTGTTCGCGCAGGAACGCCTCGAATTCTGCAAAGGTTTGTCGGACGTCGACGAACCGGACCTCTGGCAGAAGGACCTCACCGGCGCGATCGAAACATGGATCGAAGTCGGGCAGCCGGACGAACGGCGCATCGCCAAGGCGAGTGGCCGCTCGAACGAAGTGATCGTGATCGCCTATGGCGGCCGCACGTCGGACATCTGGTGGCAAGGGGTGCGTAGCAAGGTCGAACGCATGCGCAATGTGACGGTATGGACGCTCGGCGAAGACATCGCCGCCGCGCTCGGCAAGCTGGCCGAGCGAACCATGCGTCTGCAGTGCACCGTGCAGGACGGCGAAGCATGGCTCGGCAGTGCCGACGCTGATGCGGTGAAGATCGAGTGGACGGTGTTGAAGGCGCCCGCCAACGCCTGATATTGCCTGACAAGGCAAGTAGCGCTGGTACCGCCGTCGCAAGTACCGCGTGGGTTTGTCTACGCCGGTAGGCGCGTGTCTGCCTTGACGCCAGCGTATTGCACCGGCCGGTGGGCGGCGGCCACGCCCGTTGCTATAAGGACGTCACGCGCGCCGCTTCGGGCGGCCCTTTGAGTTCGACCATATTGCCTTCCGGGTCGAACAGATACAGCGACTGACCAAACCCATCCGCGCCATAGCGCAACGCCGCCTCGCCCGGCCGCGCGCCGTGTTCGGCCAGATGCGCCGTGAGCGCCTCGGCGTCGAACGGGTCAACGCGCAAACACACGTGGTCCATATTCCGCCCCGCGCCGGGCACACCGTTTTCGGGATGATCGAGCTTCCCGCCGACCTTTAACAGATCGATCAGCGAGCGCCCCGCGCGCAATTGCGTCAAGCCCAGATCAGGCTGCTCCTTCTCGACGCTGCAACCGAGCACCTCGCAATAAAAGCGCGTCATTTCCGGAACGTTCGACGCCCGAATGACGATGTGATCGATTTCGCGAATGTGGATTTTCATGTCGAACGCCCCTTGGCTGGTTCGCAGAACGGGTGATTAGCCACCAGTGTAGAAGAAAGGGCGGCGCAGCGAGAGCGGGCATGAGCCGACCGCGGAGGGCCGGATCAGATGTTCAGACGAAAAAAAGCCCGCTCTATGTGGAGCGGGCTGAATCCATATCAGGAGGAGACATGGAGGAGACAAGGACTAATATACACATGAGGTTGGTGCGACGCAATAACTTTTTAAGGGAAAACCCGATATCGTGCCAAATTGTCGCAGTTTGAGGCGAAACGAGCGCCTGGCGGGGCTTCGGGTCTACGAGGAAGCGCAATGACAGAGCAAGAACCGGAGCGTAGTGTGTTGGCATGCGGCCTACATTGGTGAGCATCGACACCGCCTTTCCGGGACCATCATGAACCGCACCGACCCTATCGACACCGGCAGCGAAACCGCCGTCGGCACCACTAGCTGGACCACCGACGCCGAACGTTGGGAAGCCGTCACCCGCCGCGAGCCGCAGGCCGACGGCGCGTTCTTCTACGCCGTCAAAACGACGGGCGTGTTTTGCCGCCCGTCGTGCGCGTCGCGCCAGCCGCGCCGCGAAAACGTCGCTTTCTTCACCGATGCAAACGCCGCGCGCGCCGCGGGCTATCGCGATTGCAAGCGTTGCCAGCCCGGCGGCCTGCCGCGTGAGCTGGAAATCGTCAATCGCGCGTGTGCCGCACTGGATGCCGATCCGCAGCAACGCCTCACGCTCGCGCAATTGAGCGACGCGGTGCACGTCAGCCCGTTCCACCTGCAACGCCTGTTCAAGCGCGTGGTGGGCGTGTCGCCCCGGCAGTATCAAGCCGCGCAGCGCGGCGCCGCGTTACGCGATGCGCTGCACAGCGGGTCTGACGTGACGCGCGCCACGCTGGACGCCGGTTTTGGCTCACCGTCGCGGATGTACGACAGCGCCTCGGCGGAATTGGGCATGGCGCCGTCCGCGTTTCGCCGCAAAGGCGCCGGACTCACCGTGCGCTACGCCAGCGCGCCGACCTCCCTCGGCTTCGTGCTGGTCGCCGCAACCGACAAAGGCATCTGCAAAATCGGTTTCGGCGACGATGCCGCGATACTCGCCAACGATTTGCGCGGCGAGTTCATCAACGCCGATCTGGTCGAAGACGCGGCGCGGCTTGCACCGTTTATCGCGCAGATCGACGCTTATCTACGCGGCACTCGCCAGGACTTCGACCTGCCTCTGGATATCGCCGCCACCGCGTTCCGGCAGCGCGTATGGGACGCGCTGCGGCGCATTCCCTACGGTGAGACGCGCAGCTATTCCCAGATCGCGGAAGCCGTCGGCTCACCCCGGGCGGTGCGCGCTGTGGCAAGCGCATGCGCGACGAATCCGGTCGCGTTGGCGATTCCATGCCATCGCGTCGTGCAAAAGGGCGGGGCGCTGGCGGGGTATCGCTGGGGCCTGCCGCGCAAGGCCGCGTTGCTCGACAACGAAGCCCAGCACGCAGGCGACGTTTCGCGCGATGAATCCAAGCGCCGCGAGCACGCGGCCATTGCCACCACCACCAACCTGGACCACGCCGCGTGAGTACGCTTGACGACGTCGCAACACTCGAACTGCCGTTCAAACCACCCTTCGACTGGCCGCGCCTGCTGCGCTTTTTCGGCGGCCGCGCGACGCCGGGCGTCGAAGCGGTCGAAGACGGCGCCTACCGCCGCGCAATCGACTGGGCCGGCGACAGCGGCACGCTGAGCGTGCGCCTGCATCCGCGCAAGCGCTGCATCGTCGCGGACATCGAAGGTCCCGCGAGCCGTCATGCCGACGCGCTCGCCGCGCCGATCGCGAGGATGTTCGACCTGCGCGCCGACCCGAAGAAGATCGGCAACGAACTGGCCGCCGACCCATGGCTCGCGCCGTTGATCGAAGCCGTGCCGGGCTTGCGCGTACCGGGCGCGTGGTCCGGCTTCGAGCTGGTGGTGCGCGCTATCGTCGGGCAACAGGTCAGCGTGAAGGCGGCGACGACCATCATCGGACGGCTCGTGCAGCGTGCCGGCGAGCGCATTGAAGGTCATCCGCATGAGAACACCGCGTGGCGCTTTCCGACGCCTGCCGCACTGGCGGCTGTGGATCTGGAAAAGATCGGCATGCCGGGTAAACGCGTAGCGGCCTTGCAAGGCTTCGCCCAGGCGGTTGCTTCGGGCGACGTACCGCTCGATAGCAACGTCGCCGATGCCGACAGCCTGCGCGCAGCGTTGCTCGCACTGCCTGGCATCGGTCCGTGGACAGTCGAGTATGTGGCCATGCGTGCATGGCGTGACGCTGACGCCTGGCCTGCATGGGATCTCGTGCTGATGCAGTCGATCTGCGCGCGCGACCCCTCGCTCGTGCGACCCACGCAGCAACGCACTCGCACCGACGCGTGGCGGCCGTGGCGTGCGTATGCGGCTATGCATCTATGGAATGAGGTGGCGGATCGGGCCGGCGCCGCGCGCGGCGGCTGAGCGCGCGTGGTACTCGGGGGAGCAGGGCCGGCCGTTTCGTCCTGAAAATAGGCCGGGTTGTGTCGTCCGAGGGCCCGCCGAAGCGGCCTCAAGCAGCCGTCGTGGCGAGATGTTAAAGTGCCCGCTACCCGAAAATTCCGCCGAACGTTGTCAACCGCGCAGTGCTGCATGTATGCAGTGAAGCGGCACATGGCGGCCGACAACGCCCGACTTGCATCAATGCCAAACACGACACCTTCCCGTACGAACGACGCGTTATCGCACCGCCTGTCCGTGCTGACCTCAGGCCCGCAGCGCGACGCGCTGATACGCGGCCTGCGCGGCATCGAAAAGGAAAGCCTGCGCGTGACGCATGACGGCGGGCTCGCCATGACGCCGCATCCGCGCACGCTTGGGTCCGCGCTCACGCATCCGTCGCTCACCACCGATTATTCCGAAGCGCTGCTCGAACTGATCACGCCGGCTGAGCACGACGTCGCGACCACGCTTGAGAAGCTCGATACGCTGCATCGTTTCGTCTACGCCGAACTCGGCGACGAGATCTTGTGGAACAACTCGATGCCGGGCCTGCTGCCCGAAACGGACGACGGTATTCCGATCGCGCATTACGGCACCTCGAATATCGGCAAACTGAAGTACGTGTACCGCATTGGCCTGGCGCTCCGTTACGGCCGCACAATGCAGTGCATTGCAGGCATCCACTACAACTATTCGCTGAACGAAGAAGTGTGGCGGGTATTGCATGCCGACCAGCAATCCACGGCAAACGCCGTCGATTACCAGTCCGACCGTTACCTTGCGCTGATCCGCAATTTCCGCCGCACAAACTGGCTGCTGATGTACCTGTTCGGTGCGTCGCCGGCGCTGGATCGCCGATTCCTCCGCGATCGCAAACACACGCTCGACACGTTCGACGCCGACACGCTGTATCGCCCGTACGCGACCAGCTTGCGCATGAGCGATCTCGGCTACTCGAACACGACCGCGCAAGCCGCGCTGCACGCCGACTACAACACACTACCGGGCTACCTCGACGCGCTCTCGAAGGCCGTGAGCCAGCCGTATCCCGCGTATGAAGCGATCGGCACACAGCGCGACGGCGAGTGGGTGCAGATCAACACGAACGTGCTACAGATCGAGAACGAGTTCTATTCGACGATCCGTCCGAAGCGCGTCACGCATCCGGGCGAGCGTCCGCTGCATGCGTTGGCTGCGCGCGGCGTGCAGTACGTCGAAGTACGCTGCATGGACATCGATCCATTCGAGCCGATTGGCATTTCGCTGGAGACGTCTCGTTTTCTGGACGCTTACCTGCTGGTCTGTGCGCTCGACGACAGCGCGCCGCTGCCACCGGAAGCGTATGCGGAGGCAAATCAGAACTTTGGCCGCGTAACGATGGAAGGCCGCAAGCCGGGCCTCGAACTGACGCGCGACGGCAGCCCGATCGCGATGATCGATTGGTCGAACGAATTGCTCGTCAAGATCGACGCAGCTGCGGCCACGCTCGACGCATTGCACGGTGGCGACGAGCACGCGCGCGCCGTAGCGGTTCAGCGCGCGAAATTGGCGGATGCATCGCTGACGCCGTCTGCACGCGTAATGCAGACGATGCGCGACAAACAGCAGAGCTTCCTCGAGTTCGGCCTCGAGCAAAGCGAAGCGCACGCCGCCTATTTCCGCTCGCGTCCGCTGGATGCTGCGCAGACCAAGGAGTTCACCGACCTTGCTGCGCAGTCGCTTGCAGAGCAGGCCAAACTTGAACATGAAGAGGTGGGTTCATTCGACGCATTCGTCGCGGCATACCGCGCGTACACGTTGAACCGGTTTAGCGTCTAAACGACGAAGCAGGAAGTAGGCTAATGCCGTTCGGTTAACACTGAACGGCATTTTCATTTGTGAAACAGGAAGCGGCCTTGGAGGCCGCTTTTTCATTGCGCATAGGTAACGTCTACGGAAAGCCGAGCCGGACCTCCGACCACACCGGCAAAATCTCCACTTGTTTGGCGATTCGTCGATGCCTATGAAACACCCTGCTCGGGATGCGGTCCAACTTGGATGACCCGCTCGAGAGAGGGAGGCTTCAACGTGATGAAAAAAGGTCTATTGGCCGTACTGTGCCTGGTGGGGGCGGCGGGATGTTCGACGCAGGGGCAGGTCGATCCGGACGTCATGCAGATTGCGACAACGCCGTTGACGTGTTCGACAAAAACCGAGTGTGACGTCTGGTGGCAGCGTGCGCAGACGTGGGTAACGAGTCATTCGAAGTACAAGATCGAGTCCGCGACTGACACGCTGATCCAGACTGCGGGCCCGGAGGGTGGCAAGCGCGCCTTGGCGTATCAGATCACGCGCACACCGAACCCGGACGGCACTGCGACGATTGGATTTGCGGCACATTGTGATGGCGCGATGGGTTGCAAACCGAACCCATGGGAGGCGGGCGCCGACTTCAAGGAATACGTACGAGGCACCTCCCCGGGCGCGCCGCAGAGCGGCGGGAACCCGTCGCAACCTGCGCCGGCAGCGACGCCCTCGGACGCATCGCGGGGACAATCGGTCCCGGGAACGAGAGGGGAAGAGGTAACCCAGTGAGGGAGGGAGAAAACCGGTAACGCAGTCGGCGAGGAGAAAGCGCTCACGCACCAAACGCGAGCGTAGTACTGAGAAACTCGCCACAAAAAAACGCCGCGACCGTTTTTAAGAACGACGCGTCGGCGCGCGCAGCGCCGCCGGAAGAATGACTGCTGTGTCACTGACGCCGAATGTGCGAGAACACAGATTCCAGATGCACCACTACCGCAACTGTGCGGGGGACCCGCTTAAGAATTGGCGGTGTGACCCGCTTTCTTTTGCCTACTTTTCTTTGCGGCATGCAAAGAAAAGTAGGTGCCCGCCCCGCACAGGGGCGACGCTAATAGACCACTAAGAAAACAAGGAAAGGCCAACGCCACAGGCAAACAGACAAAAGCGCCGAGCAGGCAAAAACCCAAACCTCAATGCCCCATAGAAGCCCCAACCCCCTTCCTGGGTTTAGTAACCCAAACAAGCACAGCCAACACAAGAAACGCCGCACAAGAGATGCGGAAAAAATCATTAGTGGCCATCATATAAGCCTGCGCCGTAACGACCTGATTCAACTGAGCGGTGAGGCTATCCCCAGAGAGCCCAAGCCCGGCCAACGCATTGGTATAAGCATTGGTATTAGCCGCATAGACGTTCACCGAATCGGTCAACATCGCATGATGGTAAATCGTGTCGTTCTCCCAGTAAGTCGTACTAATAGCCGTCCCAATAGCCCCGGACAGAGTCCGAAAAAAGTTCGACAACCCGGAAGCACTGGCGAGCCGCTCATCCGACACGCTGGACAGCGTGATAGTCGTCATCGGCACAAAGAAACAGGCGACCCCAATCCCTTGCACCAACCGCGGCCAGATCACATGATTGAACGGCACATCGAGCGTAAAAGTCGAGTTCCAGAACGACACAAACGCAAACACGATGAACGCAAAACTCGCCACTACGCGAAGGTTTAGCCGATGCATGTTCTTGCCGATCATCGGCGACAAAAACAGCGCAAGAATACCGACCGGTGCCGTCGCCAAACCGGCGAGCCCAGCGGTGTAACCCATCACTGTTTGCAGCCAGAGCGGGAAAATCACCACCGACCCGAAGAACGCCATAAACCCGAACGAAATAATCACCACGCCAAGCGCGAAGTTCCGATCCTTGAATAGCGAGAGATCGACAACGGGCTCCTTCTCCGTCGTCTCCCACGCCAGCATGAACGCAATCGACACAACCGCGATGATCGCCAGCACGACGATAAACGTTGAGTTGAACCAGTCGCGATCCTTGCCGAGGTCTAGAACCATCTGCAGGCACGACACGCCGATCACAAGCAACGTGAGTCCGACCGCGTCGATACGCTGTTTGGTGACCTTGGTCTCGCGGCCGCGCAGCAGCAGAAACGCGCACACCGCTGAGAACACCCCGATCGGTACGTTGATATAGAAGATCCACGGCCACGTGTAGTTGTCCGTGATATAGCCGCCCATCACGGGTCCGAAAATCGGCGCGCAAATCACAGTCATCGCCCAGAGGCCAAGCGCGAGCCCGCGCTTCTCCGGTGGGTACGAGCGCATCAGAATCGTCTGCGAGAGCGGAACCATCGGTCCGGAAACGAGCCCTTGCAGGAGCCGGAACGCGATCAGCGACTCGAAGTTGTGCGCGAAGCCGCACAGCGCCGAGGCGATCGTGAACAGTAGAACGGACAGCGTGAACAACCGCACTTCGCCGACGCGCCGCGCAAGCCACCCGGTCAGCGGCACCGCAATAGCCGAAGCTACCGAATACGATGAGATGACCCAGGTGCCCTGACTGGTCGCCACGCCGAGGCTGCCGGAAATGGTCGGCACAGCGACGTTCGCGATCGATGTGTCGAGCACTTCCATGAACGTGCCGAGCGCGAGGCCGACGGTGAGCAATGCCAGCGCCCCGCCTTTGAGCGGGGCCAGTCCGGCGGCAGGTGGGGCTTCGGCGGGAGCCGTGGCAGCCATGTGTGTTTCTCCTCAGCTGGGAAAGCTTGTCGCGGCAGCTTTATCGCACCCTCCAAATGGCGCTCTTACATGCCGGATCACCCTCTGCCCAGACAGACATTTTCAAACAACGGCGCTTCTAAAAACGCCTCCTGGTTACTGCTCGCCGTGATCTGGCGGCGGCACTTCGGGTGAGTCTTCCAGCGATTCCTGCGGGGGCCCGAGGCCGCAACACGCGCTTGCTCCCTCGCCGATGCCGTTTGCAATGAAACGGCCGAGCAGGTCGAGCAAGGCGGCGTGGTCCGCGGCAGAAAATCCGCGCAATTGCTCATTCAGCACGACGGCGCCCAGACTGGGCAATTGCTGCGCGGCTTCGTGGCCCTGCGGCGTCAGTTGCAGCTTGACCATCCGACGGTCGGCGTCGCTGCGCGTGCGCACTATAAAGCCTTTCTTTTCAAGGCGATCGAGCAGGCGCGTCATCGATCCGCTGTCGTATGACATGACGCGCGACAACTCGAACGGCGTGCTCGCACGTTGTGCCGACAACACCAGAATCACGCCAATCTGCTGGGCGGTCAGTCCTAACGGTTTGACCGCACGGTCCATCCGCTCGACAAGCACGTTTCGCGCTTTCGTCAGGTAATAGCCAAGACTCGATTCGAGGTGAATCTCGTCCGCGTTGTAAGGGCCTTCAGTCATCGTGTATCCGGGAACATCGTCAAGCAGAATGGATTCTAGCTGCCTAGGCAGACAAGTCAAACTCCATTTCGCGTAGCGCGAACAGCGCAAAAACAACACCGCGACTGCGCGCGTGCCAAAGTATCTTGAAATTTAATTGCATAGTCAATATTATTGTAGGCAACGAGTTACGCGCGACCCGCGCCACCCGAGACCATGTTCTGACCGATTGTCTGCACGTCGCAATGGCGCCGTGCGAAAAGGATTTTCCCGATGCTGTACCTCAAAAACACCCTTGGCGGCCTGAGCCGCTCCCTGACCGATTCCGCGCTGAACAGCTTTCAAGGGCCGCATCGCTGGTGGAAACTCGCGTTGTTCGCCGTGCTGTTCGTGCTGCCCGGTGGATCGGTGGGGGTCGCGGTGTTTGCATGGGTGGAACATCGGCGAGGGCAGAAGGGGGTTAAGGCCGCCCCCGTGAAATTGGCGGGGTCCGCTATGGCAGTGGCCAGTGCCGCTACAGTCACTGACGCAAACCCAGGGAGCGCTTGCCAGGCGCGCTCAGGTGCGCCGTGCCGGGCTGCGGCTGGCAAGCTGGCCTGTCGGCAGACTACGTCCTCGGATTCGCGGGTTTAATTCCCTCGCACAGCACCGGCGTTCGTTGCCTGCGCGGCGTTTTGCGTCGCCACAGGCAATGAAGCCGGTAACAGCGCGTAACCATTCCGCCGCCCTAAGTAACACACCTCCGCCTCCCCCCGCATTACCCTTTCAGTTTCCCGCGTCCAAGCGGTCCATACGCTAACATTCCGGCAGAGCCATGATCTCGCCCGGCCAGGAGTGCCGCCATTGGCCGCACTGCGGCGTCCAGAAGGAATCCATTGCATGCAGTTTGAACGAATCGCGCGCGCGCGGGCGCTCGCGCCGCGCGCCCTGACTATCGCCGTGGCGGCGGCCCTCGCCACCTTGCTGGCCAGTTGCGCGGTCGGCCCTGACTACAAACGGCCCGCAGCCGAGATTCCCGCTTCCTACAAGGAAGCCGCGCCTGGCTGGAAAGTCGCCCAGCCGGCCGATCAGCAAGACCGCGGCGACTGGTGGACCATCTACCAGGACCCGCAACTCAAC
Source organism: Paraburkholderia domus (assembly GCF_905220705.1). Lineage (GTDB taxonomy): Bacteria > Pseudomonadota > Gammaproteobacteria > Burkholderiales > Burkholderiaceae > Paraburkholderia > Paraburkholderia domus. Next base: position 100,614 of record NZ_CAJNAT010000006.1, on the reverse strand, counting down.
GCGCTCGAAGACAAGCTGAACGCGTCGAACCAGACCATCGCCCAATTTGCCGCCGCCTACCGGCAGGCTCGCGCGCTGGTCGGCGAGGCGCGCGCGGCGTATTTCCCGACCGTCGGTGCATCGGCGGGCGTTACGCGTTCCGGCTATGGCGCGTCGTCCAGTAGCAACTCGACTACCACCTCGAGCCGCTCCGGCATCAGCAACAGCTACAACGTGCAACTCGACGCAAGTTGGGAGCCGGACCTGTGGGGTTCGGTCACACGCTCGGTGAATTCGCAGAAAGCCGGCCAGCAGGGCGCCGCTGCCGATCTGGCGAACGCGCGGCTCTCCGCCCAGGCCACGCTCGCGCAAACCTATTTCTCACTGCGCTCGCTCGACTCCACGCAGAAGCTGCTGGACGACACCGTCGCGGCCTATCAGCGCTCGCTGCAGCTCACGCAGAACCAGTACGCGGCAGGCGTCGCCGCGCGCTCCGACGTGATTCAGGCGCAAACGCAGTTGCAATCGGCACAAGCCGCCGCGATCGACAATGGCGTGCAGCGCGCTCAGGACGAACATGCGATCGCCGTCCTCGTCGGCGAACCGGCCTCGACCTTCTCGATTCCCCCAATGCCGTTGGCCGCCACGCCGCCTGCCGTGCCCGCGCAGATGCCGTCGGCGCTGCTCGAGCGGCGTCCGGATATCGCGTCAGCCGAGCGCAAGGCGGCAGCGGCGAACGAACAGATCGGCGTCGCGATCGCGGCGTTCTTCCCGTCGCTCACGCTGTCGGCCACCGGCGGGTTCCAGAATTCGGTGTTCTCGCAGCTGCTGACCTTGCCGTCGCGGTTCTGGACACTCGGCCCGCAACTCGCCGGCACGATCTTCGACGCCGGCTTGCGCGAGGCCAAGACCGAAGCCGCTCGCGCTGCCTACGATCAGGACGTCGCCACCTACCGTCAAACGATTCTGGCTGCGTTCCAGGACGTCGAGGACAATCTTGCCTCGCAGCGCATCCTCGAACAGGAGATCGTCGTGCAGCGGCAAGCAGTGGATTCAGCGCGTCAGGCGCTTGCCATCGTCACGAACGAGTACAAGGCGGGCACTGTCGGCTACGTCAACGTGCTGACCGCGCAAACCACGGCTTTCCTGGCTGAGCAAAAGCTGGAGAGCCTCGCAGGGCAGCGGATGGTGTCGTCGGTGGGTCTGGTGAAGGCACTCGGCGGCGGCTGGGATGCGTCGCAAATGAACCGCGAAACGGGCGACATGGCGGCGCCCGCGCCGCTGCCGGCAGCGTCGGCGACGCCTGTGGCGCAAAGCGGGGCCACGCCGCAACCGGCGCAGAGCAACTAGGCGCGCGATTCGCCAAAGGAAAGCAAAAGAGGCATGGCCGCGCAATGCGGCCATGCCTCTTTTTTTACAACCCGCGCCTCAATGAACGAACCTTAGTGTGCGAACGTCAGCGCGACCGTATCCGGTCCGCTTGGCCGGCCCAACAGATTCAGGAGTCCCGCGAGGTTGTCGCGCGCTTCCGGGGCGGAGCTGGCCGTCCCATGAAACGATGTCGAGGCTGACGACACGCTGCCGTTGCCGGTCAGCATCAGCGGCCCCTTGAGCGTCGTCAGATCCAGCGTGGACGACGCACCCTGCGCCTGGAACAGCAGCCGATAAGAACCCAGCGGCTTGACCAGCGAGACGCGAGAACTGACGTCGTTCAGGGTCACAGTCAGCTGGCCGAAGGCTTCCTGATTGAAGCTGCGCCAATCCGACCATGCCAGGCGCACGTCACCTTGCAGATCGAGCGTATTGAACGGCGCGCCGAGGCCGCTCAGCAGCGAAGCCGGCACCGCCATCGCGCCCGGCGTGACGGTCGCGCTGCGCAGGGTCGCGTCGACGGTGATCGGGTCGGGCATTGCTTCGCTGTGCCGCATGATCATCCGCACACGGCCGGTGAAGAGCGGCCAGAAAGCGGTGTGCCATTCGATGCGCCCCGGCAGCAGGGTCGCCGCGCTCATGTCGGAACCGGCGGCGAGCATCAGCGTGGCCGAGCCGTGCCACAGCGAGCCGGCCGGGTCGACGAGATTGACGTGACCACGGGTCTGTTTGGCGAACTGCGGCGTGATCCAGGCGGCCGGCAACAACGCGAGCATCACGGCCGCGCTCGCCAGCACGGCGACCACCAGCCAGGGTAGCGCGACGCGTAGGCGCCGCATCCAGTAAGTCATGCGAGATCCTGTAACGGCGCGGTCATTTCGCGGTAGACGGCTGCAACGATGCCGTCAGATCCACCTGGCCGTCTTCCTTGAGCGCAGTCACGTGCGCCTCGGCGACCTGCACCTTGAACTGCTTGCGCGCGTCGTCGACCCAGCTCGTCCACAGGGGGAACGACACGTTCTTCATCTGGATCTGCACGGCGTTACCGATCACCTGCACCTGGGTCGCGGCAAGACCGTGATCGCTGAGCGAGGCGGTGAGCGCGTCCTTTAGCGCAGCGCCGGTCGGCGCGACACCTTGAGCCGCCGCGGAGAGCTGGCGCGCTTCATTCGACTGCGCGGTCATCTGTGCCAACTGACGCTGCAAGGTGGGCAGCGATTCATGCAGACGCGCGCGGCCGTCTTGGGCCGGCGCCCACAGCACCGACCACGCGATCACCACGGCCAGCACCCCGCCGCCCCATGTCAGCAGCGTTTTTTCGCGCTCGGTGCGCTGGTCCCAGAATCCAGCCCAGCTTTGGGCGAGTTCAGCTTTCATTGTCCGTTCCTGATGGTCCACTTGCCGGTGTTGCTGTCGATCGCGCCGGTCAGGCCGTTGCGCGCGAGGCGCTTGGTGAAATCGGCATCGAGTTTCACTTCGGGCTTGAAGGTCACATCGAGCCGCCGATCGTGATAATCAAGCGCGGCGATGCCGTTGACCGGCACCGGCGCCAACGAACGCGCCAGGCCATCGGCGAGCGATAGAAAATCGTCTGGCGACAATTCGCCCGCCGCCACGCGCAACTGCTGCAACTGGCGCGACATCTGATCGGGCGCATCCAGCACGACCGTCGTCTTGGGGAAGGCGTTGAGGAGCTGCTCGGTCATCTGCGTGTTGATCGCGTCGCGTTGGCGCGAGAGCATCAACCATTGCACATTCGCGCCGACAATCGCGATCACCAGCGCGCCGACCGCCAGCATGACCGGCAGGCGCAGACGCCGCAGCGTCGCGCGGTCGAGCCGCCACGGCTGCGAGGCGAACTCGAACTGACACAGGTCGAAGCGGCACGTCAGCGCGCGGCGCGCGAGTTGTTCGAACGGCAACGGGCTCGCCCCGTGCACGTAGGCAGCCAGCTTTGCCGGGCTGGTTGCTGCGAGACTCGGCTCGTTGCCCGGCACCTCGGTCAGCATGTACAGCGAGACCGGCGCGGCGCCGGCGAGCGCGCTGAGCGTCGCGTTCACGGCGCTAGCCGGCACCGCCAGCCCTTCGCCTTGCACGCCGCGCGCGATAGCCAGTTCGACGCGTGGCGCACCGTTGCTCATCGCGCTTTCGATCGCGCCTTCGAGCAGCAATGCGGGCGCGGTCTGGACGACGGCACCGAGCACGGCTGCCACCATCGGCACCGCCGACGCGACGCCCGGCGCGACAATCGGCGCCACGCCTGGCAACGACGTCGCGACGCTCGCCGAGCCCGCTATGACCGGCTCACCCGCGTTGACCATTTCCGCAACTTCGGCGGGTGTATCGAGCGCGACTGCTTGCGGCAGGCAACGCGTGACCGGCACGGCGCGCAAGCTGCGGTGGCCGGCTGCGGCAAAGCCCTCGCAGATAAAGCGGAACCAGCCGCGGTCGATGATCGCGAGCAACTGCCGGCCGCCGGCCACCGGTTGCGGGTCGACGGCGATGTGGCAGGTTTGCGGGTCCTGGATCAACTGATCCTCGACGATATTCGGCAATGCCTGACGCAACCTCGGACCGCGCAATGGCGGCAGCTTGGCGGGCATCATCAGCAGGTCGCGGGCGGCGACCATCAGCACCGTCGACGAAGCGCGCGGCAGCAGCGCAAGCGCCGAGCGGCCTGCGCGTTGGGTGCGGCCCGATTTGTCGAGCAACAGGAACGGCAAGTCCGGCAGTTGCCATTCCTGCGACGGCACCGCCGGGTCACGCGGCGGCAATAGGACGATCAGCGTGCTCAAAGGCCACTCTCTCTGGGAAAGGCGTTATTCATAATTGGTCTTGTATCCGCACGATACGCGTAGTGTGAGTCAATGCGTCGCGATAGACGAGGGTCGTGCGGTCCACTTCCGCGCGTTCGTGCTGCACGCGGCCGTGGATCAGAAAGTAGTTCGAGTTGACGTCCATTTCGCCCGGATCGATCTCGACCGTCTGTACGCCCGCGCCGCGCAAGGCGAGTTGCACATCGCTGACGTTATGGAAAAACACTGTCTGCCGACGCGCGACGAAGGCTTGCGCGGAGGACAGACTCATCCCCGGCACGATCGCCGCGATCACTTCGGCGGAGGCCGTATTCATGTTGACTGCCGATACCGTCGGCAGCACGGTGACGAACGGCCGCAAGCGCGCGACCATTTCCGGCGTATAGCCGGGGATATCGAGCAGCGAATCGACGCTGATCATTTGCAGCGGCGCGACCGCCGCGTTGTCGTCGCCGTCTTCCATACCGGGTTTGTCGGTGAAGCTGCCGCCGGTGGCGCCGCCGCCCGCGGTGACCGGGGCCGTCGTTGTCCCGGCGGTGGACGTGACCTGCTGAAAACGTGTCGCCGATTGAGCGAGACTTGCGCGTACCTGCAGGGCGGTGGCTTTCGCCAGTTGGCTGTTCACACCCAGGGATACGAGCAGACGCTGATAGGCGCCGATCTGCTCCGTGTCCAGCTGCATGACGCCGGGCGCTGGGCTCGAGACCAGGTTGCGGAGGTTGAATTTTGCCTGGGCGTCTTCGATTGAACCTGAGAGATAGGTTTCCTGGCCTTGCTCGGCTCTGACTTCACCTATTTGCCCGAGGAAATCCGACAGGCGCGTTTTGGCGATGGGGACGCCCCATAAGCCACCTAGGTAGGTGATGCCTGCCGAGGTGTCGCCCTCCGAGCGGAGGATCAGGCGCGTCCAGTCCAGTGCGCCTCGTGAGACCCATAGCGCCTGGGATAGGAGGCGCTGGTTTTCTATCCTTCGGATTTGGACTTGCTGGCGCCAGAGCATGCCCGATACTAAGATCGCTGATAGCGCGACTACTAGTAGGGCGCTGATGATTGCTACGCCTTGTTGTTTTGCCTGCGGCTGCCTTTTTGCCTGTGTGCCTGCGGGGCTGGCCTTTCCTTGTACTGGCCGCGGCAGCTTTCCTGCCTGTGCGCTTACGGCGTTGGCCTTTCCTTGTTTTCTTATCGGTCTATTGGCGTTCCCCCTGTGCGGGGGGGCACCTACTTTTCTTTGCCTGCTGCAAAGAAAAGTAGGCAAAAGAAAGCAGCTCAAACCGCTAGCTCTTAAGCGGGTCCCCTGGCTTGGAGGGGGTAGTGGTACATCTGGAATCTGTGCCCCCGTACCCTCAACCCGGAGTGACAAGGCAGTCATACTTCCCGCCTCGCGCTGCGCGCTCACCGGAACGGATGACTGCCTTGTCACGAAAGCTGAATGTGCGAGGGCACGGATTCCAGATGCACCACTGCCGTTAGCTGCGCGGGGGACCCGCTTAGCATTAGCGGTTTGAGCCGCTTTCTTTTGCCTACTTTTCTTTGCGGCGGCAAAGAAAAGTAGGTGCCCGCCCCGCACAGGGGCGACGCCAATAGACCGATAACAAAACAAGGAAAGGCCAACCCCATAAGCGCACAGAAAAAAACGCCGAACAGGCAAAGAACAGAACGAAAGCCACCGCCGCAGGCGCACAGACACAGCGCGTCGCGAAGACAATAAAAACACCGAAGACCCAGAGCGTCGCGGAGACAACAAAAAAACCTTCATCTCATTCTCCGACGAGAAAAACCCGCGTAACAGGCTGCGCCAACGACTTAGCCCCAACACTCACTTCCAGCCCAGTCACCGACCGCGGCAGCGGCGCATTCCCCAACTGGGGCACCTTCAAATTATTGTCGTTCTCCGTAATAGCACTCTGCACATCCTTCATCTGGGTGGTCCAGCCAACCTTGGGCACATAAAGGCGAGCAGAAATAGCACCGACGCCCCCCATCAGCGGTACCGCCGTCCAGCCCTCTCCCTCGCCACCGCGCAGCGCGCGCCGCAGCTCGCCCACATTCCCCAACGGCGGCGATGCGTACCGGACCACGCGCCCCTCAGACACGCGATACCTCACCACCTGCAAACGCGGTGCCGTGCCCGGCAGCACCATCTCGCGCACGATCTGCAACACGCTGCCTGACACCGACACGGCCGCCTGTCCTGACTCATCATCCGACGCGGCCTGCCGCGCATCGATTCGCATCTGGTCGAACAACTGCGCAAAAACGCGCTCGTCTTCCATCGCGTTCGTAATCGTCTGCCGGCCACGAATGATCTGGTCCAAGCCGCGCCACGACAACACGGCAATCACCGCCATGATCGCAATCGCAACCAGCAACTCGATCAGCGTGAAACCACGCGCGCCCGATCGGCCGCGGCGCTTAGAGGGAACGGTTGTTTTCATTCGCGACCACCGTCACCATCTGGGCAAGATTGCCGGAACGCCCCGGCATCGTCACCATCACTTCCACTCGACGAAACACCGGATTCGGCGTCGCCGTCACATGCTCGGTGCAAATCAGCTGCAAATTGCCCTGCGAACAGTCAAAACTCGTCGAGCCGACGTTTGGCCAGCCATGCGTCAAATGCAATTGCGCCAACGTATTGTCCGCACTCCATCCCGCCAATAGCCGTTGATGCAGATCGGCTTCGCCGCTCGCCAGACTCCCGACCGCGCGCAACGATGCCGCCAACGCAATCGCGATGATCGCCAGCGCCACCAGCACTTCGATCATCGTAAACCCGCGCTGCGAATCACACTGCGATACGCGCGCTCCCATGTCCCTGCAACGACGCATCTCAGTGCACCTCATAGCGGCCGTTGCCGGTGCCGACGATCGTCGCGCGCCCCGCCGCCGAAAACAGCGTGATCTGCACGGGCACGTCGATCGCTTCGGTGCCGAACACGACACGGCTCGGGTGCGAATCCGACCCTGGGTAGCTGATCGTTACGCCGGTCACACCACCTTCCCAGTTGCGCGGCCCGAGCAGGTCGTCACGCAGCGGACGCCAGCCGTCTTCGGTACGTTGATCGAAGCGGAAACCGCCATCGAGCGGCTGCCACGCGATCGGCCGTGCGCGCACCTGGGCTTCGTCGCCGGCCGACTCGAACAGCAGCGCGAGACGCTGCGCTTCTTCGTTCAGATCGGTGCGCGGGTTGCGCGTCATCGTCAGCGCGGTCAGCGATACCAGAATGCCCGCGATGACCAGCACCACCATCATTTCCAGCAGCGTGAAACCTGCCGCACGCTTCGGGCCGCCTGCGCTGAAACGGCGTGCGCCACGCGGGCCGTGCACGCGCGCGCCGACGCACGCCGTGCCCGGCAGTGATGCCGTACACGAAGTGTCCACAGAGGACTTGCAAGCGGACAGTCGCATAGTGCCGGCCACGAACGATCAACTAAAGATCAGAAAAACAATGCGTCGATAAAACGCGCGGTGGATCGCCAAAGAGCAGGGCGATCCGGCGCGCCTGACAATCAACTGCGCTCAATAAACCATTGAACTACCGGACTACTGCCACGAACCTATGTCGGCGTCGTTGCCTTCGCCGCCCGGTTTGCCGTCCGCGCCGTAACTGAATACGTCGATTTCGCCATGCACGCCCGGGTTCAGATACTGATAGGTATTGCCCCACGGATCGTTCGGCAGACGTTCGAGGTAGCCGCCGTCCTTCCAGTTATTCGGCACGGGGTCTGTGCTCGGCTTTTCGATCAGCGCGCGCAGGCCTTGCTCCTGAGTCGGATAACGGCCGTTGTCGAGACGGTAGAGTTTCAGCGCCTGCATCACGGTGCCAATGTCCTGCTTGGCGGCCACGCGCCGCGCTTCGTCCGGACGACTCATGATTTTCGGCACGATCAACGCCGCCAGAATGCCCAGAATCGCGATCACGACCATGATTTCAATCAGCGTGAAACCGCGTTGACGACGGCTGCGCGGACCCGCGATTTCGGTACGGCGAGTGGTCGACAGTTGCATAAGTTGCTACCTCTTTTCAGGTGAAATTTCGATCGGGCGGGATGTGCGCGGCAGGCAATCACGGTGCCATTGAACGCGCCCGGCCGGTCATTTTAATGTCATGCAGTTGAAGGGTTGCGAGAAAACGCCGGGCCACCCCAAGTTTCTCGCCTCCCCTCGGGGGAACCTGGTGCGAAGCGCCAAGTTAGGGGCACTTTCCCACAACGCAATTTTCACAATAGTCCGTACAATATGCGCATGAACGCCATCCAAATCCGCCTTCTGTCGCTCGCGCTGTTCGCCGTATTCTGCGCGACGCTGACCTACTGGGTCATCACGATCTCCACGACGTCGGGCGCGCCGTTGCCCGCTGCCGCCGCGCACGCGCAGGTCTCGACCGAACAGGCCGCCACGCTGTTCGGCGGGCAGCTCACCCGCAGCGCCAACCAGGACGTGCATCTGTTCGGCATCCTTGCTTTGCGGGAAGGGGCCGCAGCCATCGTCAGCGTCGGCGGCGAACCGCCGCATGCGGTATCGCTCGGCAGCGCGCTCATGCAAGGCGCCAAGCTCTCCGAAGTCCGCGCCCGCTCGATCATCATCGACCGCAATGGCGCGCATTCCGAAGTGTTCCTGCCAGCCAATCCGGCAGGTCCCACGATCTACGTACGCTGACCCAGGCGTTCTCCCTCGCGTCAGCTGATTGCGTAACGGCCGCGGCGGCTCCCACAGCGGCTCCCACATTAACCGCCGCAGCCGCGCAATCGAAAAACCTCTCCGCTTTACTGCACCAGGTTGTTCAACTCGATGATCGGCAGCATCACCGCCAGCACGATCACCAGCACCACCCCTCCCATCGCCAGAATCAGCAACGGCTCGAGCAGGCTCGTCAGGAACATCGTGCGACGCTCCAGCTCGCGTGCTTCGCCGTCAGCTGCGCGGTCGAGCATGGTCGTCACGTCGCCGGTCGCTTCACCCGAACGGATCAGGTGAACCAGCACCGGCGGAAATGTCTTCGTATTGCCGAGCGCGCGCGACAAGGACGTGCCTTCGCGCACACGCACGATCGCATCGTCGATGTTCTCGCGCATCGCGTTGTTGCTGAGCGTCTCGGCGGCGGCTTGCAGCGCGCGCAGAATCGGCACGCCTGCTGCCGTCAGAATGCCTAGCGTGCTGGCAAAGCGGACCGTGTTGTAGCCACGCACGAGTTTGCCAAGCAGCGGGGCGGTCAACAGCCAGCGGTCGAAGGCGAGGCGCGGGCCGGGCTGCTTCAGGATCGAGCGCACCAGATACACCAGCACGGCCACGCCGAGCAGCATCGCCCACCACCAGTGCCGCACGAAACCGGACAGCGCCATCATCATGATGGTGAGAATCGGCAGCTGCTGTTTGGTGCTGGCGAACACGTTCACCACTTGCGGCACCACGTAGCTCAATAGAAACGTGACGATGCCGAAGGCGATGAGCGTCACGATCGCCGGGTAGGTGAACGCGAGCACGATCTTCTGCTTGAGCGCGTTGCGTTGCTCGATGTAATCAGCCAGACGCGAGAGCACGAGACCGAGCTTGCCGGTATGTTCACCGGCAGCCACCAGCGCGCGATAGATCTCGGGGAAGTCTTTAGGATGTTGCGTCAACGCATTCGCGAGCGAATGGCCGCCAAGCACTTCGGCGCGAATCGACGCCATCAGCTCGCGAATGTAGTCGCGCTCCGATTGCTCGGTCAGCACCGAAAGCGCTTCGTCGAGCGGCAAGCCGGCGATTAGCAGGCTGGCCAGTTGCCGCGTGAGAATCGCCTGCTCGCGCTGCGACAAACGCCGTCCCATCGACAGGCGTTGATTGCGCTCGCCGCGTGTGCGCGTCGCAGCCGGTTCGACGACGAGTGGCGTCAGTCCTTGCGAACGCAGATTGGTCCGCGCGCCGCGCGCGCTGTCCGCGTCGAGCACGCCTTTTTGCGCTTTGCCCGCCGCGTCGATCGCTTCGAAACGAAATGCCGGCATGCGCTTATGCTCCGCCCGTTACACGGATCACTTCTTCGAGCGACGTCAGCCCGGATGCGAGCCAGCGGTCCGCGTCTTCGCGCAGCGTACGCATGCCTTGCGCACGGCCCGAAGCAAGAATTTCCGCATCGGATGCATTGCGGTGAACCAGCGCGCGGATTTCGTCGTCGATCAAAAGCAGTTCGTATACGCCGCGCCGGCCCGCATAGCCGGACTGGCCGCACCTGTCGCAGCCGACCGGATGCCAGCGCACGCTGCCATCCTCTTCGACGCGCTCTTCGCGGCACACCGGGCACAGCCGCCGCACCAGCCGCTGCGCCAGCACACCGAGCAGCGACGACGCCAGCAGATACGGCTCAACACCCATGTCGGTCAAACGCGTGACGGCGGACGCCGCGTCGTTCGTGTGCAACGTCGCCAACACAAGGTGACCGGTGAGCGATGCCTGCACCGCGATCTGCGCGGTTTCCAGATCACGGATTTCACCGATCATGATGACGTCCGGGTCCTGCCGCAGAATCGAACGCAGCGCCCGCGCGAAGGTCATGCCGATCCGCTCGTTGACCTGTGTCTGGCCGATGCCGGAGAGGTCGTATTCGATCGGATCTTCGACCGTCATAATGTTGGTCGTCGCGGTTTCGAGCCGCGACATCGACGCATACAGCGTGGTCGTCTTACCCGAGCCGGTCGGGCCTGTTACCAGCACGATGCCGTGCGGTTTGCCGATCAGCTTGTCGAATTTGACGAGCGTGTCGGGCGCCATGCCGAGCGCTTCGAGATTCAGGCGCGATGCGTCCTTTTCCAGCAGACGCAGCACCGCGCGCTCGCCGTGACCGGTGGGCAGCGTCGAGACACGCACGTCGACCGGACGTCCGCCGACACGCAGCGTGATACGGCCGTCTTGCGGCAGGCGCTTCTCGGCAATGTCGAGCTGCGCCATGATCTTGATCCGCGAGATCAGCGCGCCGTGCAACGCCTTCTTCGGCCGCACCACATCGCGCAGCGTGCCGTCGACACGGAAGCGCACCACAGAAGACGTCTCGAACGGCTCAATGTGAATATCCGAGGCCTGTTCACGCGCCGCTTGCGTAAGCAGCGCGTTGATCATGCGGATGATCGGCGCGTCGTCTTCCGATTCGAGCAGATCCTCGACCTCGGGGATGTCCTGCATCAATCGCGACAGATCGACTTCGCCTTCCACCTCGCCGACCACTTGCGCCGCGCTGCCGTCCTGACGCGCATACGCCTGGTTGATCGCCTGCGCGAGTTCGTCGGCGGGCAAACGGACAACGGACAACGCGCCGAAGTTACGCGCGACCTCGGCCAGCGCAGCATCGCTGGTGCGTTCGCTGATCCAGACTTCGAGACCGTCGGCGTGCTGATGTGCGACCAGAATCTGGCCGCTGCGGGCGAAGCCGTAGGGCACGAGCCTCGCGGCGACCGCCGACGGCGCGCTGCGCTCGGCATGTTCCGTCACGACTGCAGGCGGAATCGCCGAGGCTTGCGCCGCTGCCGACGATCCTGAAACTGACGGCGGCGTGGACGGCGTGCTCACGGCTGCACTCCAGGTGATGCGGTGGATGGCCCCACCGGTACCGGGTTTGTCTGCACAGCGGGATTTGTCTGCACAGCGCCGCCGTTCGTGACCGGGTTCGACTGTCCAGCAGGGTTCGTCTGCACAGCGCCACCGTTCGTGACCGGAACAGGAGAGCCACTCTGCGGCGGCGCCATCTGCTGACGGCGCATCTGGTCGAGATTGAACAGATTCATCGCCGGCGAACCACCCTGGCTCGGGCCGAGCGGCATCGGCGGAACCACCGGATCGTCCTTGTCCTTGATCAGATTGTTGTCCGACTTGTACGCGCCCGTCACGCCCTGCACGTAGTCGTAACGGTTCGACGTCACGGCCTGTGCGGTATCGCGATCGGTGATGATCACGGGGCGCAGGAACACCATCAGGTTGGTCTTCTGGCGGGTCTTTTGTTCCGAGCGAAACAACTGGCCGAGCCACGGAATATCGCCCAGCAGCGGCACCTTGCTGTTGCTGACCTGGTAGTTGTCCTGCATCAGGCCGCCCAGCACGATGATCTCGCCGTTGTCGGCAAGCACCGTCGACTGGATCGAACGCTTGGTGAACTCCGGGCCGGCCGGGTTGGTCGTCGCGTTGGTCGTGCCGTTCACGATCGCCGAGTCTTCCGTGTAGAGCTGCAGCTTGAGAATCCCACCGTCGGTGATCTGCGGTTTGATGTGCAGCGTCAGACCCACGTCGACGCGGTCGTAGGTATTGAACGCCGAGGTCGCAGTGGCGCTCGTGAGGTTCGAATACGAGCCGGTCTGGATCGGCACGTTCGTACCGACAACGATCTTGGCTTCCTCGTTGTCGAGCGTGATGAGGTTAGGTGTTGACAGCACGTTCGCGTCGGCGGTCTGCGACAACGCCTGCAACAGCGCGCCGAGTCCCTGCACACCGAAAATGTTGTGCACCCAGCCGACGTTGAGCCCCTGCTGGAGACCCGTGAGCGCTCCCGCCAGACCCACAGGGTTCGTCGCCGTCACCGCCGCCGCCGCGGTCAGATTGATGATGCTGTTGCTGGAGCCGGTCGAGAGGTTGGTGCCGGCAAAGACCGAACCGTTTGCCACCTGCCACTGAATGCCGAGATTCGCGTTCGTAGTGGAGTTCAACTCGACGATCAGCGCCTCGATATAGACCTGTGCGCGCCGCGCATCGAGCTGGTCGATCACCGCCCGCAGGTTGCGGTACACCGGCTCGGCCGCCGTGATGATCAGTGAGTTGGTGGCAGCGTCCGCCTGGATCATGCCGCCTGGCTGATTGTCGTCGCTCTTGCTCTTGTCGCTGCCGATCTGGTCGCCGGAACCGCTGTTCGAGCCGTATCCTCCCCCGCTGCCGCCCATCGGCGACGCCGTCGAGCTGCTTCCGAGTCCACCCGACGGCAGCGGCGGCGTACCCGACGCGCCCGTCGAATTGCTACCCAACCCACCACCTCCACCGCCGTTCTGGTTGAACGAATTCGCTTCGCTCGAGCCGCCCGACGAGCCTGTGTCACTGCCTTTGCCGAGCATCCCGCGCAGGGTCTTCGCGAGCTTCGTCGCGTCCGCGTTGCGCAGCGCCACGACGTGCATGTTGCCGGGTATGGTGGTCGGTGCGTCGAGCTCCTTCGCCAACTGCTTTGCCGCCGCCAGACGCGCGACGTTCGACGCACGAATCAGCAACGAGTTGGTACGCGGATCCGCGGTGACCGACACCTTCAGCGTCGCGTCGGTACTGCCGATCGACCCCGGGTCAAGCATCTTGGTCAGTTGCTGGGCGATATCAATCGCATTCGCGTTCTTCAGCGGCACCACCGACACCGACTGGCCCGCGGCCGTATCGACACCCGCGATGATCTGCGCGATACGCCGCACGTTGTCGGCGTAATCGGTCACGACAATCGTGTTGTTGGCCGGGTAGGCCGCCACGGTATTGTTCGGCGAGATCAGCGGACGCAAGACCGGCAGCAGATTATTGGCCGATTCATTCTTCAGCACAAAAACCTGGGTGACCACCTGATCGCCACGCGCAACCGGCGTATTGCCGACGTAGGTCGGCACGCCTTGCAGCTTGGCATCGGCCTCGGGCACGACTTTCAGCACGCCGTGATCCTGCACCAGCGCGAAACCCTGCATCCGCAAAGCGGACTGCAAGGTCTTGAGTGCCTGATCTTCAGGCACCGCATTTTCCGACACGAGGTTCAGTTGACCCTTCACACGCGGGTCGACGATGATCGTTTTGCCGGTTGCGGCGCCGATCGCCTTGGCCACCTGGTCGATATCGGCGTTCACGAAGTTGAGTGTCACCTGAGCCTGTGCTGTCTGCGCGGTGATCAATCCAGCCACCAGCAGCGCCGTTGCGACGCGACGCAATGCCATACGATTTCTTCTCATGGAATGTGGGATCGATGCCGACGGCCGTAGCCGCCGACGGTCATGCAGTGCGAACATTTGAGCAGGCCGCCGCCCTGTCGGTCTGCCAGCCGGCCTCACAGGCGATCAACGCCGCGGATGCCGACCATCCAATGTCCGAAAAAAATGAACAGTAACAGTTTTTCATGTCGGATTTGTCACAAAACAAACGGCCCGGTGCGATTACTCTAAAGACCGTCACAAACTGTCAAGTAATTGAAAGCAAATAAGCTTCTGTGCGCGGAACCACAGAAGCGCTTCGTTTTCCGCGTGACTATGTCGGTTAGCCAACTTGACGCATGTAGGTCTGCCGGTATGATACGAGCCGTTCGAGGTGCCGGAAGCGACTTACGAACACGGGTTTTCCCCGATGCCCGACAAAGGCCCAGCCAGTGAGCCTCACCGGCTTCCAGGGACTGAACTATGGCCGATGCATTGGCTTACCAAACCTTACCCTTGCGATTTGTTTAGTCGTCTTGACCGATGAAACGAACCTTCGTCACCGCCGCCGCAGGACTTGCCGTGCTGATCGCAGCAGGGTCCGCGCGCGCCGATTGCTTTGACGAAGCGGCGAAGTATCAGAAGGTCAACCCCTTGATTCTGCGCGCAATTGCGTGGCAAGAGTCACACAATCGTCCAGACGCGTTGCATAAGAACGCCAACGGCTCGACCGACTACGGCGTCATGCAGATCAACTCGGTCCATCTGCCGGTACTCGCGCAATACGGCATCTCGCAAGGCACGCTGATGGAGCCCTGCAAGAACGTCTATATCGCGGCGTGGCATCTGCGCCGCCAGATGAACAAGTACGGCAATACCTGGCAAGCGGTCGGCGCATATCACTCCGAGACACCGGCGCTGCGTGATAAGTACGCGATGCAGATCGCCGCGATCCTGCGCAAGTGGAATCTGATGCCGGCTGCGCACTAAGCTCACGCACCGACTCCCGCGCTTCCCGATCCGGCCCGTCGCCCGGCCATCACCCGTTTTGATGCACAATGCGGCTTCGTGCTGCCGTCGGCATTCGGCCATCTTCTGGTCCCGGGGTCATGCGACCCCAAGCCCGGCGCGCTTTCCAATCCTCTTGTCTTTCCGTACTGCGATGAACCAGCCGCTACTGCCCGTCACCGTGCTCTCCGGTTTTCTGGGCGCCGGCAAGACCACGCTCCTGAACCATATCCTCGCGAATCGTGCCGGTTTGCGCGTCGCCGTGATCGTCAACGATCTGGCCGCGATCAATATCGACGCAACCCTCGTGCGCGATGCCGCGGCGCTCTCGCATGTCGAAGAGCAGCTCGTCGAATTGTCGAACGGTTGCATCTGCTGCACGTTGCGCGACGACTTGTTGATCGAGATCAAGCGGCTTGCGGGCGAAAAGCGCTTCGACGCGATCCTGATCGAGTCGACCGGGGTGGCCGAACCGATGCCGATTGCCGAAACGTTCACCTTCGTCGACGACGACGGCGCGTCGCTGTCCGACGTCGCCCGGCTCGATACGATGGTGACGGTGGTCGATGCGTTCAACTTCCTGCGCGACTATGGTTCGGCCGACGCGCTCTCCGAACGGGGCATCGCCGCCACCGAGGAGGACGATCGGACGCTGGTCGAATTGCTGATCGAGCAGATCGAATTCTGCGACGTACTGGTGGTGAACAAGGCCGATCTGGTGAGCACCGATGAACTCACGCGTTTGCAGCGCATCCTCGCCCGCATCAATCCGCGTGCAGTGCAAGTGTTGAGCCGTTTTGGCGAGGTGCCGCTTGCCGAAGTGCTGAATACCGGGCGTTTCGATTTCGACGAGGCGTCGAGCGCACCGGGCTGGCTCGCGTCGCTTAATCACCAACATGAACACGGTCATGCCCATCACGGCGAAGCGGACGAATTCGGCATCGGCAATTTCATTTACCGTGCGCGGCGGCCGTTTCACCCTGAGCGCCTGTGGGCACTGCTGCATCAGGAGTGGAAGGGCGTCTTGCGCAGCAAGGGTTTCTTCTGGCTGGCAACGCGTAACGACATCGCCGGTTCGCTGTCACAGGCGGGCGGCGCTTGCCGGCACGGTCCGGCGGGCATGTGGTGGGCCGCTCAGGATCGCAGTGAATGGCCGGACGGCGATGATGAGCTGGCCGCCGAAATCGCCGCCGACTGGTACGGCGATCCGGACGACCTGAGCATCGGCGATCGTCGCCAGGAACTGGTGATGATCGGCGTCGGCATCGACCCGGTTGTCTGGCAAGCGAAGTTCGACGCGTGCCTCGTGACCGATGAGGAATATGCGGCGGGCCCGCAAGCGTGGCAACAATTCGCCGATCCGTTCCCGGCATGGGACTTCGACGAAGACGACCATGACCACGATCATCATGGTCACGACCACGACGACCATGGCCACGGTGAAATCGTGCATCGCCACGACTGAGCGGCCTTTCCGCCTGGCGCTGATGGTTTGGCTGCGACGCTCGTCGCGGCCAGAACAAAAATCGCAGGCGAAAAAAAACCCGCCGTTGGCGGGTGTCAACTGCCAGGCAGTAATCTGCTTAGCGCTTGTTGACTGCGTCCTTGAACGCCTTACCAGCCGTGAACTTGACGGTCTTGGCGGCCGGGATCTTGATAGTTTCGCCGGTCTTGGGGTTACGACCCGTACGTGCTGCGCGCTTGCCCGAACCGAAGCTGCCGAAGCCGATCAACTGGACCGCGTCACCCTTCGACACAGACTTCTTGATCACTTCAAGCAACGTGTCCAGCGTCTCACCGGTTTGAGCCTTGCTGGCGCCGGTCTGTCCTGCGACGGCGTCGATCAGTTCCTGTTTGTTCATTAAGGTTCCTTTCTGAGTTTAGGTTGACACGAACAGCGCGAACGCGCCGATTATACGTGCGCGGGCCGCGCCGTCGAGCAGCTGCGGCGCCGGATCCCCTCCGGACATAGCGCCGGGCAGTTGACTGCCCGTCGGCCGTGCTGCCGCTCCCTTCGCGGCGCTTGCTATGATAGCGCAGCGCAAACCCAATCAGGATAAGGGTTTCGAAGAATTAAGCGGTTCCGGGGGCAGATATAGAGGGAAACCCTTCTTTTTCCTCTTCGCGAGCCTCAATTGAAGGCTGAAACCCAGTAGGGACGGGGCTTAGCGTTGGTTTTTGCCAACGTTGCCGCGCGTCTTTTTCGCCGCCCGGCGAGCTGCGCGCGCTGGCGGTAACGTCTGATTCGCTCTTTCGAGCGTTATTTATCGCCGCGCATGACCGATCCGCTAATCCCCGCCGTCCTCGCGTTTCGCGACAACGGCACACTTTTTTCGCCGCTCTACGACGACATCTATCACAGTGCCGTCGGCGGTCTCGAGCAGGCTGAATACGTGTTCCTCCGCGGCAATGCGCTGCCGGAGCGATGGCAACGCCGCCGCGTCTTCACTGTGCTCGAAACCGGCTTCGGCATGGGCATCAACTTCCTGACAACCTGGGCCGCCTGGCGCGCCGATCCGGCGCGCTGCGAGCGGTTGCACTTCGTCTCGACCGAGAAGCATCCGTTTACTCAAGCCGATTTACGCAGCGTCAATGCGGCAACGATTTCAGATCCGGAAATTGCCGCGCTGGCAGAAACGCTGGCCGCTGAATGGCCGATACTCGTCCCCGGCACGCACCGGCTCGAATTCGAGGGCGGACGGGTCACGCTGACGCTCGTGTTTGCCGATGCCGTGGACAGCTTGCCGGCGTTGAGGTTGCGCGCCGATGCGTTCTATCTCGACGGCTTCGCGCCCGCCAGAAATCCGGAAATGTGGACGCCTGCGATCTTCAAAGCGCTCGCTCGGCTGGCCGGTGAGGGTGCCACATTCTCGACCTATAGCAGCGCCGGCGACATCAAACGCGCGTTGACGCAAAACGGCTTTGTGTACCAAAAAATTGACGGTTTCGGCTGGAAACGCGCGATGCTGGTTGGCCATTTCGCGCCACGCTGGCGCGTGCGCCGCTATGAGCCGCCCGCGCCGCTTGAGGTCGAAGAACGGCATGCGATCGTGATCGGCACCGGGCTCGCGGGCTGCGCGACAATCGAACGGCTGGCCTCGCGCGGTTGGCGCGTTACGTCGTTGGAGCGCCACGCATCGGTGGCGCAGGACGCCTCAGGTAATCCGGCCGGCGTGTTTCATCCCATGATCTCGCGCGACGACAGCGTTGCTTCGCGCGTCACGCGTGCGGGCTTTCTCTACACGCTGAGACACTGGGCTGCGCTCGAGCGGCTTGGCCACCATCCATTGCGCGGCGCGCCAGGGCTGTTGCAGATCGCCTCGGACGACGAAGAAGCACGCTCGATAAGCGAGGCAATCGCGGCGTTCGGTTACCCCTCGGAATATGTGACGCCCGTCTCGCTGAGCGAAGCACAAAGGCTCGCCGGTATGCCACTCACGCGTACCGGCTGGTTTTTTCCGCATGGGGGCTGGATCGATCCGGCATCGCTTTGCGCCGCGCAGTGTGCAGCGGCGGGCGGGCTGCTCGAACGCCGCTTCGGCGTCGATGTGGCGCGCCTCGAGCGCTCCGGCAATCAATGGACCGTCTTCGACGCAGCAGGGCAGGCCATCGCGCGCGCGCCGGTGGTCATTGTCGCGAGCGCACACGACGCCGCACGCCTCGCCGGTTTGCAGCACGCGCCAACCCGCAGCATCCGCGGCCAGCTGACTTTGCTGCCGCCGGGCACTGTGCCGCCGCTCGGGATGCCGGTGATGGGCGTTGGTTACGCCGTCCCACTTCCCAACGGCGTCACGCTGACCGGCGCCACCTACGAACTCGACGACCCCGACACCTCGCTGCGGCCGGATGGCCATCTGGAAAACCTCGAGCGTGTCGCGCAGATGCTGCCGGCTTTTGACGGCATCGTCGATTCGGCGCAGGCGGCGGCGCTCGCCGGGCGCGTAGCGTTTCGCTGCGTCACGAGCGACCGGATGCCGATGATCGGCAACTTCGCAGACGAAGCCGCATCGACGCGCGACGCCCAACGCCTACGTGGCGCATGGCCGCTCGATTTGCCACGCGTCGACGGCTTGTATGGCGCATTCGCTTTCGGTTCGCGTGGCCTGGTATGGGCAGCGCTGGGAGCCGAGTTGATCGCCTCGCAGATTGAAGGCGAACCATGGCCGCTCGAACGGGATTTGGCCGAAGACATCGATCCTGCTCGCTTCCTCTTACGCGCGTTGCGTCAAGGCACAGCGAGTTAACCTCGCGCGCTGAACATCGGCGGCCAAAAAAGTTATCCACTGAAACTTGTGGATAACCGCACCGTTTACCGACGCAACTCATGTGGAACCGTTGTGGACGTAAACGGGGTAACTTTGGTGCCGCCGAAAATCCCGAAAAGTTACCCTTGTATACCCGCCGCTGCCGCACACGCTGTGCATCCTGTTATGCGAGCGGCAACCTCATGAATTGATTCGGTAAACTGGGGTTATCCACAGAAAACGAGGCACCTTGTTAACTGTTACTACGTATACATACAGTAAACCTGTAAACAGAAAGGCCATCGCGAGATCGAGCGTGATCGTCGAATCAGAAGCGTCAAAAATCGCTGAAAAACACCTCCGTCTGTGCCCCAAAAAACACATCTGCCACGTCGACTGTGTACCCTATGGGAGCCAGACCCGTTTTTAAAACGGTCGCTTTTTCCTCATCGCACGAAGATAACGTACGTTTTTACCGTTTTGCCTGCATGTTCCTGTGTTTTCGGTCAAGCCTGAAAAAGCTATGGCACAATCGCCGTTCTTTTCGCGTCGTGCTTCGCCTCTGGCGGCACATGCTGCAATGGAACGGTGCCGCTCAATCAGAATCTGATTCAAAGTCGACGGCGTTCTTTCACCGTGCCGTGCCGGTTGCTGCGGCCGCACCCCAGAATGCGCCGCGCTCCCTGCGGCTGCTGCGCATTCAGATCTTCCGATCATTGAAAACTCGCAACGCTGATCACGCGAAGCGATCGCGACAGTGAGCGCCTCATGCGCCCATCCGCTCGCCGGTGTTTGCACCGGTTCGTGTCGTCTGCCGTTGCTGCCAAGGAGAACCCATCACAATGAAGTCGGCGTTTTCATTTTTTCCAGCCTGGCCCCTCACTCCTGACGCCATTTTTTGGGCTGGTCTTGCATTGCTCGCCGCGGGTCTGTGCGGCGAACTCTGCTATCGCGCATGGCGTTTGCCGCGCATTTCCGGCTATGCAGTCATCGGTCTGGTAGCA
The DNA here is from genome assembly GCF_905220705.1 of Paraburkholderia domus. Lineage (GTDB taxonomy): Bacteria > Pseudomonadota > Gammaproteobacteria > Burkholderiales > Burkholderiaceae > Paraburkholderia > Paraburkholderia domus. The sequence continues at coordinate 80,307 of NZ_CAJNAT010000006.1, read as the reverse complement.
GGCGCAGCGGGTTTCGGCGTGATCGACGCGGATTCCGCAAGCGCCGCGCGGCCGTTGCTTGATGTCGCACTGGGTTTGTTGTTATTCGAACTTGGCAGCCGGCTCGATCTGCGCTGGATTCGCCGCAATCCCTGGCTGATCCTGTCGAGCATCGCCGAAGCCACGCTGACATTCGCGCTGGTTTTGCCGGTTTTGTTGTTCCTGAAGGTGCCGCTGATCGTGGCAACGGTGCTCGCCGCGATTGCCATGGCGACTTCGCCGGCGATGGTGATCCAGCTCAAAACCGAGTTGCGTGCGGAAGGCCAGGTGACCCAACGTTTGTTGACCCTTACCGCGCTGAACAGCATGTATGCGGTGGTGATCGAAAAGCTTGTCTCCAGCTGGTTGCATCAGGAGGTTTATGGCAACGTATACGCCACGATTCTGCAGCCGCTCTATCTGCTGGTCGGCTCGCTCGTGCTGGCCTATCTGTTGGCACGCACCTGCACGTTTTTTTATCGACGCCTGAACATGCAGGACGAGCATTCGTTCGTCGCGCTGTTCGGCCTCGTGCTGCTGGCCATTGCGGTGGCGCATGTGTTCAAGCTTTCCACCATTCTTGCATTGCTGGCCGCAGGCATCATCGTGAAGAATCTTGAAGCGCGTCCGCAGTTGTGGCCGGAACATTTCGGCACGGCCGGCTGGTTGTTGACCGTGATTCTGTTCGTGTTGACGCTAACTTCATTCGAATGGAAAGACATCGCGCTCGGCGGTGTCGCGGCGCTGGGTCTGATTGTTGCGCGTCTGGTTGCGAAACTGGTGGGCGTGATGGCATTCGCCAAGCCGAGCGGCTTGAACTGGAAGCAGGGCATGGCGCTCGGTCTGTCGTTATCGCCCATGTCGGCGCTCGCGTACCTGCTCGTCGACGATACGTACAACCTTTATCCGAATTTCGATCCGCAATTGCGGGCCATCGTGATGTGTTCGATCTTCGTGCTGCAGATTCTCGGCCCGTGGCTCGTGTACCGCAGCCTTGCACTGGTGGCCGAACGGCGCGAAGAGTAAGCGCGCACCGCCACTCGATTCTTCAGGCGCGTGATTTGCGCGCTTTATCCAGCTTATTCGCTTAAAAAACGGCCGGTGTGTGACACACGCATGTGACACACACCGGCCGACCTGACTTAGGGGACGCCATGTCACTCGAACCCTTCATCGATTCGAAACCGTTCACATTCGGTGTCGAACTCGAAATGCAGATCGTCAATACGCACGACTATGATCTGACCAAAGCCGGCTCGGATCTGATGCGCCTCATCAAGGACGAAAAAATTCCCGGCAACATCACGCCGGAAATAACCGAAAGCATGATCGAGTTGTCGACTGGTATTTGCACGACGCACGAACAGGCCGTCACCGATTTGCGTAAGATCCGCGACACGCTGGTTTCCGCGGCCGATCACCTGAACGTCGGCTTGTGCGGCGGCGGCACACATGCGTTCCAGCAATGGAGCGAACGGCAGATCGTCGATACACCGCGCTTTCAGTATCTTTCGGAGTTGTACGGTTACCTTGCCAAGCAATTTACGGTGTTCGGCCAGCACGTGCACATCGGCTGTCCGAATCCGAATAGCGCGCTGTATCTGCTGCATTCCATGTCGCGCTTCATTCCGCATTTCATCGCATTGTCGGCTTCATCCCCGTTCGTGCAAGGTGTGGACACCGGTTTTCATTCGGCACGCCTGAATTCCGTGTTCGCGTTTCCGCTGTCCGGCCGAGCGCCGTTCGTGCTGACGTGGGACAGCTTCGAAGAGTATTTCTCGAAGATGGTTCACACCGGCGTGGTCAACAGCATGAAGGATTTTTACTGGGACATCCGGCCGAAGCCGGGTTTCGGGACGATCGAAGTGCGCGTGATGGATACGCCGTTTTCAGTGGATCGCGCCGCGGCGATTGCCTGCTACATCCAGACGCTTGCACGGCATTTGCTGCTCGACAAGCCGATCACGCCGAAGGAAGACGATTACCTTGTCTACACGTTCAACCGTTTTGAAGCATGTCGCTTCGGTCTGGCCGGCAACTGCATCAATCCGCAAACGAGCGAACGCAAGACGATTTCCGAAGACATCCTCGAAACGCTGGATCTGATTGCGCCGCACGCCGAAGCATTGGGTTCGGGCAAAGCGCTTGCCGAAATCGGTGCGATCGCGCGTGGGCAGGTGAATGACGCGACGTGGCTACGCGGCGTCTTCGACCAGGAAAAATCCTTGCACGAAGCTGTAAGGCAGCAGTGTCTGCAGTGGCGAGCCTAGCCAGATACAGGATTGCTTACGTTAAACCGTAAGGAAGACCCGCTTCGTGCGGGTTTTTTTTCGTAAATAAATTTCCAGCTCGCGGGGCTTTAGGTTTTTCTAAAGTTTACGTATACAAACGTAGTAGTAGTTAACAAGCATTGCATCTGCCTGTGGACAACTGAATAATTCCCTGAAAAGTCAACGCGCTATGTAAACTATAACTGGGCTGATCCGAGGCGCATCGGTGCCGGTAAACGAGGACAACTTTTGTAAGGGCAGAGGTGGCACGTGGCTTATCAAGAATCGGCACACACGCCATCCCCTGTGTTTTCCCATGGTTATCCACAGCTTGTGTTGGATAACTTAGCTGTACGATTGGCCGGTCTCGCATAGAATGTCGTTTTCGCTGCCTTTGGCTTGCAAGGCGGTAAATTTTTGAGATAGTAGAAACCGTCTCGTCTGCTTTTGGGCGAGGCTACCCCACACAGGCTACGGGTGTGCTTGGCAGAGGTTCTGCCGGCATCGCACGCAAGCTTTAATAAACCAAACGAAGATTATGAGCGAAGGCGTATACGGAGAAAAGGCAACCGGGCGAGTGACCCACAGCCTATTGCGATTGAGCACGGCGATGCGGAGCCAGGCTTGGGAATGGGCGGAGGGCGCAGGCCTTACGCCGACCCAAGGCGAAATTCTGGTCTTGCTGATGCAGCGCAAGGGCCCGATGCGTCTTGGCGAAATCGCCCGTGAAACGGCCCTGACGGCCGCGACCACCAGCGATGCCGTGAGCACGCTCGAGACCAAGGGCTTGGTCGAAAAGCGCCGTGCCCTCGACGACGGTCGCGCCCTCGCGGTCCGTCTGACGGCGCGCGGCCGCACCGCCGCCAAGCGCGCTGCGCAATGGCCGGACTTCTTGGCCAAAGCGGTCGGCACGCTGCGCGACGAAGAGCAGACGCTGTTCTATCGCACGCTGCTCAAGACCATCCACCAGCTGGAAGCGCAGGGCACCATTCCGCCGCACCGCATGTGCCTGAGCTGCACGCACTTCGAGCCGAGCAAGAATCCGAAGAAGACGCCGCATCACTGCGGGCTGCTCGACATGAATATGTCGGACACGGATCTGCGTCTCGATTGCTCGGTGTACGAAGCGGCCGACGTTGCCACCCAGAAGAAGACCTGGAAGATCTTCGCCCAATAAGGCGGCTTCTTCCGGGACAATCCGCTACACTGCCAAGCCGGGTTCCGGCGGGCGGCGATTGCCGTCCGCTGGCCGGTTCGCGCCGTGTAGCGGCAAGTCTTTAGTCAACCTGAAGGTGGGACAGGCTGATGAATCGCGAAGTTCTGGCCATTCGCCACGTGCACTTCGAGGATCTGGGCAGTCTTGAGCTGGAGCTCGGCGAACGTGGTCGCCCGGTGCGCTATCTCGACGTCGGCTTTGCCCGTATCGAAGCACCGAACCCGGTTGCCGCATCGCTCATGGTCGTACTCGGCGGCCCGATCAGTGCAACCGACGACGCGCTTTACCCGACGCTCGTACCGTTGCTTTCCATGATCGAAAGGCGGATTGCCGCCGGTTTGCCGACGCTCGGCATCTGCCTCGGCGCGCAATTGATCGCGCGTGCGCTCGGTGCGCGCGTCTATCCCGCAGGCCATACCGAACTCGGCTGGACACCGCTTACGCTCACCGATGCGGGCCGTGTTTCACCGGTGCGTCATCTGGACGGCGCGCACACATCGATGCTGCATTGGCACGGCGACACGTTCGATCTTCCCGACAACGCCACGCGTCTCGCCTCGACGCCTGCGTGCGAAAACCAGGCGTTCGCCTGGGGCGGTCACGTGCTGGGCCTGCAATGTCATCCGGAGATTCGCGCCGACCGGTTCGAGCCCTGGTTGATCGGTAACGCCGGTGAGATTGCCGGCCACGGTATCGATGCGCGTCAGTTGCGGGCCGAGACTGCGCAGTTCGGTCCGACGCTGGAAGCCGCCGCGCGCCGGATGTTCAGCGAGTGGCTCGATCAGGTTGAGCCGAAACCCTGATCTGCGGGCACCTGCAGACAATCATCCGCGGTGCTATGCTCGTTCGCTCTTTGGTATTTACTAGGCGTAATCCATGAGCGCGCTCTTTTCTCCGCTCACGCTGCGTAGCGTGACGCTTCCTAATCGTATCGTCGTCTCTCCGATGTGCCAGTATTCCGCCGAACGTGGCGAGGCGACGGCGTGGCACATGATCCATCTTGGCAGTCTCGCGTTATCCGGCGCCGGCCTGTTGTGCATCGAGGCGACCTCCGTTGAACCGGATGGCCGCATCACGCCGGGCGATCTCGGACTGTGGGACGACGCCACCGAAGCCGCACTTGTGCCCGTTCTCGCCGCAATCCGCAAGCATTCGCCTATTCGCGTCGCGATACAGTTGGCGCATGCGGGGCGCAAGGCGTCGAGTCAGGCACCTTGGGAAGGCGGCCAGCTGATTCCGGTCTCGCAAGGCGGCTGGCTGCCACATGCGCCGTCAGCGTTGCCGCACAAAGCGGGTGAAGAGCCCCCGCTTGCACTCGACACGCCCGCATTGAACCGGATCCGCGAAGCCTTCGCGGCCTCTGCGCGCCGCGCCGCGCGCCTCGGCGTCGACGCACTGGAAGTGCACGCGGCACACGGCTATTTGCTGCATCAGTTCCTGTCGCCGATCGCCAATCAACGCAGCGACGAATATGGCGGTTCGCTCGAGAACCGCATGCGCTTTCCACTCGAGATCTTCGACGTCGTGCGCGCAGCGTTTCCCGCCGACAAACCGGTTGGCGTGCGTGTCTCGGCGACCGACTGGGTCGAAGGCGGCTGGACGCTCGAGGACACGATCGCGTTCGCGCAGGAGTTGAAAAAGCGCGGCTGCGACTGGATCGACGTATCGTCCGGCGGTGTCTCGCCGTTGCAGAAGATTCCGCTTGAGCCGGGCTACCAGATCCCGTTCGCGAGAGCCGTCAAACAGGCGACGGGCCTCACTACCATCGGCGTGGGCCTGATTACCGATCCGCTGCATGCTGAACAACTGATCGAAGAGGGCGATGCTGATCTGATCGCGCTGGCTCGCGCGCTGTTGTACAACCCGCGCTGGCCGTGGCATGCCGCGGCGCAACTCGGCGCGACTGTCGTAGCGCCGCCGCAGTACTGGCGTTCACAGCCGCGCGAGCAAAAAGCACTGTTCGGCGACATTTCCTTCGGACAACGGTGAACCTGCCAATGCGCCTTGAGCGCGTACGTCTTATTGATGGTTGAACGAAGCCATCTTGAGCGTGTAGGATGCCGGATGTGGCGCATGAGCGTCACAGGTCGACGCGGCGCTCGCAAGGCGCCGCGTTTGCTATCCGCGTCAGAAAAAGCAGCGCGTTAGACGCGGGCATTTCTGGCGGCTGCCGGATCTTCACCCCCAGTTCTTCACAAGGATTCATTCAATGAGTTCACGCAGGATCGCCGTGCGCCGTTCGGGTGTGCACGGCAAAGGCGTGTTTGCCACCGAGCCGATTGCGGCCGGCGAACGGCTGATCGAATACAAGGGTGAGCGGATCTCCTGGAAGGAAGCATTGCGCCGTCATCCGCATAATCCGGACGAACCGAATCACACGTTCTACTTCGCGCTCGATAGCGGCAAGGTGATCGACGGTAAAGTGGACGGCAACAGCGCGCGCTGGATCAACCATTCATGCGCGCCGAACTGCGAAGCCGAAGAGATCGACGGTCACGTGTACGTGCATGCATTGCGCGACATCGCTGAAGGTGAGGAGATCTTTTACGACTACGGTCTCGTCATCGACGCGCGCCAGACCAAGAAGCTCAAGAAGGAATACGAATGCCGTTGCGGCGCTCGTAAGTGCCGCGGCACGATGCTGGCACCGGCCGAGAAAGAAAAGGGCGCTTCCAAGTCCGACAAATTGGCCAGCAAAGTGAAGACGTCGGCGAAAAAAACGAAGAAGAAATGAAACGCGGGTTGCCTGAGTTGAACGTAAGTGAACTCAAGGCAGCCCGCGGCAGGACTTCGAACCACTGCAGAGTCAGATATCGATCGGCGCCGAGTGCGCCGATTTTTTTGCCGGGCGCCGCGCCTCGGGATCGACGTCGCGTTGAACGCTGGCCGCTATCAGCGGAATACGCACGATGAAGCGCGCACCGCCTTCCGGCGCATCCTCGTAATGCACGCTGCCGTGATGCAGCACCATGATGTCGTGGACAATCGCGAGACCGAGACCGGCACCGCTATCCACGCCGGCCTCACTCTGACCGTCGCCACGGAAGAACCGTTTGAACAGATCGGCTTGCTGCGTAAGCGGCACACCTGGCCCATTGTCTTCGACGGCGATCTCGGCCATGCGCCGATCGTCTATCACCGTTTGCGAGACCGTCACGGTAATGCGACCGCCATCGAAGCGCGATGGCGGCACGTACTTGAGCGCGTTATCCAGCAGATTGGCGATGACTTCGTGCAGCAGCACCGGATTGCCGCGCGCCATTAACGGGTGATCGTTGGCAGGATCGTCGAGGCGCTGGAAGCCCAGGTCGACGTGGAAAGTCAACGCACGAGGCACCCATTCCGCACCGGTATCGAAAGCGAGCGCGGCCATATCCACGTTGACGAAACGTGCCGCCTGTTCGCCCGGCTCCGCGCGCGCCAGCGAAAGCAACTGATTCGACAGCCGCACGGCGCGATCGGCCGCAGCGCGCAGTTCACGGACCGCGGCAAGCGTCTGCTGCGGGTCGCGTGCGACCGCGGCCTGTTCCGCATGCAGCTTGACAGCGGTGAGTGGCGTGCGCAGCTGATGCGCGGCGTCGGCGATAAATTTGCGCTGGCCGTCGAGGGCGGTTTTCAGACGATCGAGCAGCGCGTTCAACGCGCCGGTGAGCGGCCGGATCTCGACTGGAACATAGGTCTCGTCCACCGGTTCGAGCGATGTGTGGGTTTGCCGATTCAACGAATCCGCGAGGTCGGTCAGTGGATTGAGCTGTTGATTGACGACGCGCCACACGATGACCCAGCCCGCCAGCAGTAGCAACAGCAGCGGCATCATGATCGCGACCAGAAACTCGGCAGCGATGCGAAAACGGTGATGCACCGGCTGACCCACTTCGACGACGATCGGATTGCCGGTGGGCTGGTCGACGCGTACTTGCGCCACGCGCACCGTCACACCGTCGTGCTGTGTTTCGAATACGTACGCGTAATGCATACGTCGCACGCTAGTGCCCTGCAGCGGCAGATTGTGGTCGCCGGCGATTTCGGTGTCGCCGTTGCTGATCCGATAGACGAGTTGTTCGACCGGATCGGAGAACATGGCCTGCGCGAGCGGCGGCACCGTCACCTTGGCGTCGGGGCCGGCAATCTGGATCTGTTTGGAGATCGCGGTGGCGAGATCGGCGAGCGAGCGGTCGACCACGTGCTGCGTGTACTGCCACGCCAGCCAGTAAGCGATCAGGCCGCTCATCAGTGCGAGCAGCGAAAGGGGAGCAGCGAGGCGCCGCAGCAGCGTGCGGCGCAGACTATTGGCGGCCGGCTGGGGCATGATCGAACGCGCGGGAAAGAGGCAACGGCGAAAAGCACCGTGGCGCCGTGAAAATTCGCCGGATGCCGGCGATTTACGCACCGTGTGCGCGGCGCCGGCCCGGCGCTGTCAGGCCGCAACACAGATCGCGGCCCTTGCGACGATTATGCGGCCTGGCGGATTTCCTGCAACAGGTAACCGAAGCCGCGCACCGTGACGATTTCGACACGGCAGTTCTCGAGCTTTTTACGCACCCGGTGCACATAGACTTCAATCGCGGTATCGCCGAGATCGCCGCCGAAGTGCGTCAGATGGTCTTGCAACTGAGCCTTGCTAACCACGCGGCCGTGGCGCAGCAGCAGCATTTCGAGCACCGCGAATTCGCGCGGCGACAGTTCGAGCGGCTTGTCGTCGTTGAAAATACGGCGATCGACGCCCGACAGGCGCACACCGCCCAGCGAGACTTCCGGACGCGGCATATCGCCGTGCGGGCCACTGCGGCGCATGACCGCACGAATGCGCGCTTCGAGTTCGGTGGGTTCGAACGGCTTCAGCATGTAGTCGTCCGCGCCGGAATTCAGACCTTGCACGCGGTCGTTCAACTCGTCGCGCGCGGTGAGGATGATCACCGGCGTGTGACGATTGCTCTGACGGAAGCGCGCGAGCAGTGTCATACCGTCGATACCGGGCAGGCCCAGATCGAGGATCACCAGTTCGTGGCGGTTTTGGGTGAGGGCCTGTTCGGCGAAAATGCCGTCATGGACCATGTCGACGGTGAAGCCGGCTTGTTCGAGACTGCTTTGGATGCCGCGTGCGATGGGGCGGTCATCTTCGATCAGAAGGAGTCGCATGGATTTCGCTCAAGTACAATGGGTTTAGGCGTCTGGGCAAGCGGTTCGCCGGGGCGCCTGCTGCACAGGCAGCGTGCGGCATGGCCATGCCGAACTGGCACGAAGTGACCACGAAGCAGCTATCGAGCAGCGTTAATGCGGCCAACGAGCGATCACGAAGTCATGTCCGAGATAACGATTCACGAACTGGAAGCCGCGATCAACTTCTGGCGCGCCCGCTCACCTTCGAGCGGCGACGAACTCGTTCTGTGCAAGGAGGCAAGCGCGCTCTCCAAGCCGTATGCGCTGATGATTGTACAGCGTCAGCAGACGCTATCGCCGGATCGTTTGGACGGGATTGCAAGGCTTGCGTGGGATTCTTACGTGCGCCTTAATAATAGCCTGTAGAACTGAAGGTTTGGGCGTCGAATTGCCTGCAATGTCCTTTCATTTCCGTCAAATCATTCGATTCGGGGTGCATTAGTGCACCTGAGCGCTTGTATTACACTGTAATAGTGTCGATAAATCGTGCCAATTTGATGTCCCGCTCGGTCAAACCATTGGCTTCGTGCGTCGACAGCGTGATCTCCACCTTGTTGTACACGTTGAACCATTCCGGGTGGTGGTCCATCTCCTGAGCCTTGATCGCCACGCGCGTCATGAAGCCGAATGCTTCGTTGAAGTCGGCGAATTTGAAATGGCGCTGGATCGCGTCGCGTCCCGCCACGGCTTGCCAGCCGTGCAGTTCCGCGACCTGCGTTGCGCGTTCTTCGGAAGTCAGTTTGTTAATCATGGTGCTACCTCGTTGATCTGAACAGGCGCGCCGGTGGGCGTGCGCATCCGCTATTTTTTCACGGATGCCATTAGCCTGCTGTCGGCCTGTTCAGCTTGGGTCGTCAGATATCGCCGTCGGTTTGCCAGCCTTCCTGCGTGCCGCGCGTGATGACGCGATCGCGCTTGAGCACGTCGCCTGCCGCGAACGCCGGCTCTGCGGCCAGCTTCGCCAGTAGCGGCGCGAAGTCGGTTTGCGTGACGCCGAACAATTGTGTGAAGTCGTCGATCACGAAGTAGGTTTTCTGGAACGTGTCGATGCGGTAGCGCGTGCGCATCACCCGTTCGAGATCGAAGCCGAGCCGGTTCGGTGCCGCGCTCTGCTGGCTGTAGAGCGTCTCGCCTTTGCTCGAGACGATGCCTGCACCGTAGATCTTCACGCCGTTCGGACTCGCCGCGTCGCGGATCAGGCCGAACTCGACTGTGTACCAATAGAGCCGCGCGAGCAGTGGCAGCGCGCCGGCATCATTAGCGGCGAGCGCGGCGCGGCCATACGCGTGCATGTAGTTTGCAAACACCGGATTGATTAGCAGCGGCACGTGGCCGAACAGATCGTGAAAACAGTCCGGCTCCTGCAGATAATCGAGCTGGTCGGGGCGGCGCATCCACCATGTCACGGGAAAGCGGCGGTTCGCCAGATGTTCGAAGAACACCTGGTCGGGCACGAGTCCGGGCACGGCGACGATTTGCCAACCCGTTGCGGGCGTTAGTTTTGCGTTGATTTCGTCGAAGAAGGGCACCCGGTCGGGCGGCATGCCGATACAGTCGACGCCTGCCAGAAACTCATCGCACACACGACCCTTGAGCAGCGCGGTCTGGCGTGCATAAAGCTGTTGCCATACAGCGTGGTCGACTGCGCCGTATCGTTCGGTTGGCTGGTCGATGGTGAAATCGGCGCGGGTTTCGAGACCGGCATCGAATTGCTCTTTGAGTTTGGCGGTGTTGGCTGTGGACATATTGCTGCGCGCTCTACGGTGACTGCGGGTTGAAACGGTGATGCAAGTGTAGAGCGGCAGACGTGCGGAAAGGGCGCAATGACAGCGCTATGGTGCTTTGATATGCAATAATCGTGCATTAATCACGGTCTAAATGCGGATATCGATCATGTTAGAACTCGATCACTTCGATCTCGCGCTGCTGGACGTTCTACAGCGCTTTGGCCGGGCCACCCATCAGCAATTGGCTGAGCAGGTACCGCTGTCGCCGTCGCAGATCGGGCGGCGCTTGCAGCGGTTGGAGCAGGTCGGTGTGGTGGACGGTTATCGCGTCGTGCTGCGTCCGGAAAAACTCGGGCTCGGCGTGACGGCTTTTACGAGCCTGAAGTTGAAGCATCACGGCGACTCGATCATCGAGCAATTCCAGCAGCAGATCGAGGTGCTACCGGAAGTTCTGGAATGCCACGCGGTGGTCGGCGACGCCGATTATCTGCTGCGCATCGTGGCCCCCGATCTGAATTACCTCTCGACGTTCGTGATGAAGAAGTTGATGCGTGTGCCGGGCGTCGACAGCGTGCGCTCCAATATCGTGTTGACCACGTTCAAGCGCAATGGACCGTTGCCGCTCGGCCATCTGTCGCCGGGGGCCGCCGCCGCTTGATGCGGCAGCTTCCCGCCTTTCTGGCGTTTTGGGTCTTTGGGGGCCGCTGTTCCCGGATTGATTCTGCCGCGACCCGCGATGCATCAGTTTTACGCAGCTTGCTTCGGTTCGCTGTCCGGGTTCAGCAAATCGACGTAGGCCACCGCCACCAGGTCCGATTCCGGCACGCCGAGGGTCGCGAACATCGCGTGCGCTTCGGCGTGGCCGCCTTCTTCGTCGTCCTCTTGAGCCAGCAGGACTTCGAGCTCGATGAAGTCGCCGAGACCATCGACGCGGTCCAGATGAATCCGCGTACGGCCCGTCAGATAAACGTGACGTTCCTTCGTCACGATGCCGCGCGTGGTCAGTGCCGTGGCGAGCAACGCGTGCATCGCTTCAGGGTTGGTCACCGGGCTACGCGTGTAATACGACGCCTTCGGGCCGTCGCGGTCGTCGCGCTGATAGAAGATCAGTTCGGCCGGCGTGCCGTCGTCGAACTGGCGCAGCTTCAGGCGCCCGCGCGGCACATCGTAGAAAAAGTCCTGCTGGCGGAAGATCAGCGGCGCGTCCGGCGCGAGCTTCGCGGCGCGTTCGCGCAGTTGCTCGAAATGCTGGGCGCGGGCTTTGATTTCAATGTTGCGTGCCATGTCAGGCTCCTGTCGAAGGATGGAGTGGTCGGCGGCTTCCGGTGTTGCCGGGGCGAAGCTGCCGGGAAGGACAAAATCAGGCGGAACAAAACGATGCGGAGCCGGCGCGTGAGCGCGAACCCCCAATCTAACAAAAAGCGCGTGACGGTGTCGTTTCAGATGCCGGGGCCGACGAGAATGGCCTGCCAATGTGAGCAGCACGTACGACCGCCAGGGGCGGTCAGCACGGACGAGCCTGTGGGCCAGACCAGCGGCCGCACGGTGAGCGGCTGTCATGAGAGTGGCTCATATCGCTTCGGTTGTGCACTCAGACCGGCCCTCATGCCGCGGTCATACCGCCCACTGCTGCTCGATCAACTTCAATGCTGCGGCAATCACCGGTTCGTCTTTGCGCTCCGCTAGCGTAATAAAGCTGAGCTGGGTCGGCACGGTGACACCTTCTACGATGGTCAACGCGTGCGCGTGAGCTTCGGCGATCGCCGTGGCATCACGCGCGAGCGTAAGACCGACACCTGATTTGACCAGATCGAGCATCGACGGCTCCTGGTCCACTTCCGCTACCTTAACCGGTTTTACGCCGGCTTCACCAAAGCAGCGCGACAACAATCTATTGTGCGCAGATGCGGGCGGCGTCCAGATCCAGGGCAGTGCGGCGAGCGAACGCCAGTCGCGCGCGCCTTTCACGCGGTCTTTCCAGCCGGCCGGCGCCAGCACGCGGTACTGGAAGTGGGTGAGCGTGACGGCGTGGAAGGCGGCGACGTCACGCGTATCGTCGTCGGACGGCAAGCCGATGTAGTAGCCGACATCCAACTCGCCCGCGCGCACCTGCTCCAGCACCCAGCCCGACATGCCGTGGCGCAGCGCCGTTTCGATGTGCGGCCAGGTTTCCACCAGTTGCTTGAGAAATCCGCCGAGGCGCAGAAAAGCCGGGTCGAGAATCGTGCCGATCCGCAAGCGACCGCGCACTTCGTGGCGCAGCGCCGCCGCCGCGCGCTGCACGTCGCTCGCGGCGCCCAGCGCGCGTTCCGCATGGGGCAACAGGGCCTGGCCGTCGCGTGTCAGCGAAAGCCCGTGCGACGTCCGCGTGAACAGCGTCACGCCGAGCGTCTCCTGCAAGTGCTTGATTTGCAGGCTGACGGCAGGTTGGGTCAGGTGAAGGTGGACCGCGGCACGCGTGAGATTGCCCTCGCGTGCGACGGTAACGAACGCCCGTAGCAGAGTCAGATCCATATCCTGATATTAGCTCGGCTTATAGCGCTGTTGAGCATTACTCATTGGATTTGTCGCCCCGAAGCGCCGTACGCTTGCGTTCATCACGCCGTTTGCGGTGGCGGAAGACATTCACAGAAAGAGGACACGAAGATGAGCGAGACATATCAGGACGATGCTGTCCGGAGCGAGACGAGTGCACGCGCGCTAACCCATTTCATCAATGGCAAGAAAGTCGAGGGCACGAGCGGCCGCTTTGGTGACGTCTTCAATCCTGCGCTTGGCAGCGTGAGCGCCCGCGTGCCGCTGGCGAGCGTCGCTGAAGTCGACGCGGCGGTCGCCGCCGCCGGTGCTGCGTTTCCGGCATGGAGCGAAACCGCGCCGATCAAGCGGGCGCGCGTGCTGTTCAAGTTCAAGGAATTGCTCGACCGTCACCATGACGAACTGGCGGAGTTGATCACCCGCGAGCACGGCAAGGTGTTTTCGGATGCGAAGGGCGAGGTGATGCGCGGCATTGAGATCGTCGAGTTCGCGTGCGGCATTCCGAATTTGCTGAAGACCGACTTTACCGACCAGATTGGCGGCGGCATCGACAACTGGAATTTGCGTCAACCGCTGGGTGTGGTGGCCGGCATTACGCCGTTCAATTTCCCGATGATGGTGCCGTGCTGGATGTTCCCGGTGGCGATTGCCTGCGGCAACACGTTCGTGCTGAAGCCGTCGGAGCGTGATCCGTCTGTCTCGAACCGATTGGCTGAACTGCTGAAAGAAGCGGGTTTGCCGGATGGCGTGTTCAATGTCGTGCATGGCGACAAGGTGGCGGTTGATGCATTGCTTGTGCATCCCGAGGTGAGCGCGTTGTCGTTTGTCGGTTCGACGCCGATTGCCGAGTACATCTATACGGAAGGCACCAAGCACGGCAAGCGCGTGCAGGCTTTGGGCGGTGCGAAGAACCACCTCGTGGTGATGCCGGACGCGGACCTCGATCAGGCTGTCGATGCGTTGATCGGCGCTGCCTATGGTTCCGCGGGCGAGCGGTGCATGGCGATTTCGGTGGCGGTTGCGGTGGGGCATATTGCCGATGAATTGATCGAGCGACTGACACCGCGGGTGAAGAGCCTGAAGATTCTCAACGGGATGGAATCGGAAGCCGAGATGGGGCCGTTGGTGACGGCGGCGCATCGCGAGAAAGTGACGGGTTATATCGATGCCGGCGTTGCGGCTGGTGCGAAGCTGGTTGTCGATGGGCGCGGCCATCAGGTGGCTGGGCATGAGAAGGGGTTCTTTCTCGGTGGCACTTTGTTCGACGACGTCTCGACCGAGATGAAGATTTATCGCGAAGAGATTTTTGGTCCGGTGCTGTGTGTCGTGCGGGTGCCGGATTTTGCTTCTGCTGTCGGGCTGATTAACGCTAACGAGTTTGCTAATGGGGTGTCGTTGTTTACCTCCGACGGTGGGGTGGCTCGGGCTTTTTCGCGGCAGATCCAGATTGGGATGGTTGGCATTAATGTGCCGATTCCTGTGCCTATGGCCTGGCATTCTTTTGGTGGGTGGAAGAGGTCTCTTTTTGGTGATCACCATGCCTATGGGGAGGAGGGTGTTCGGTTTTATACGCGGTATAAGAGCATCATGCAGCGGTGGCCGGATAGCATCGCCAAGGGGGCTGAGTTCACTATGCCTGTGGCGAAATAGGGTTTTTTTTGCCTGCGGGGCGCTTTGGGGTTGTTTGCCTACGGCGTTGGCCTTTCCTTGATTTGTTAATGGTCTATTAGCGTTGCCCCTGTGCGGGGCGGCACTTACTTTCTTTGCCGCCGCAAAGAAAGATAAGCAAAGAAAGCGGCTCAACCCGCCAGCTCATAAGCGGGTCCCTTGGCTTGGAGGAGGCAGTGGTGCATCTGGAATCCGAGCCCTCGCGCCTTCAGCGTGAGTGACAAAGGATTCATCAGCTCCCACTCCGCACTACGTGCGTCGCGGATGGGTCTGCCAGGGAGACCTGGGGCTTTGGTTGGGTGTGGTGGGGCCATCGGCTTCGCCTCGGCGAGGCGCCTGATCGCTTGGTGGTACGTTGCGCAAGCGGATGCAGTTGACAGCGAGCAAGTGTGGGTACGGGGTGCTGAGTGAAGCATCGGGCAGCTGACATACGTGAACGGAGTGGGCGCCAAGTGAACCAACGTTTTTATGAAGTGCTGTTCGGCGCGCGCAGCGTCGCCGGAAGAATGATTGCCTTGTCACCAGAGCTGAATTTGCGAGAACACAGATTCCAGATGCTCCACTACCGCGACTGCGCGGGGGACCCGCATAAGAATTGGCGGGTTGAGCCGCTTTCTTTGCTTATCTTTCTTTGCGGCGGCAAAGAAAGTAAGTGCCGCCCCGCACAGGGGCAACACTAATAGACCACTAAGAAAACAAGGAAAGGCCAACACCGTAAGCGCACAGAAAAAACCGCCGAGCAGGCAAAAAAGCTTAGGAGACGAAACAATGAGCAACACCGAAAAAACGCCACTGGCGCCCCCCCGCCTGGAAGGCGAATTCGACTACATCATAGTCGGCGCCGGCACGGCAGGCTGCGTCCTGGCCAACCGCCTGACCGAAGATCCAGAAACACAAGTCCTACTGTTAGAAGCCGGCGGCAAAGACGACTACCACTGGATCCACGTGCCTGTAGGCTATCTCTACTGCATTGGCAATCCCCGTACGGATTGGCTTTACAAAACCCAATCAGAACCCGGCCTGAACGGCCGCTCCCTCTCATACCCACGGGGCAGAGTATTAGGCGGCAGCTCATCAATCAACGGCATGATCTACATGCGCGGCCAGCGCGAGGACTATGATGAATGGGCCCGCGTCACCAACGACGCCTCCTGGTCCTGGAACTCGGTCCTGCCCATCTTCAAACGCAGCGAAGATCATCACGCCGGCGCGTCCGAATCGCATGGCGCAGGCGGCCCATGGCGCGTCGAAAAGCAGCGCCTGAAATGGAAGATCCTCGAAGAGTTTTCACAAGCCGCACAACAAGCCGGCATACCCGCCACCGACGACTTCAACCGCGGCGACAACACCGGCGTTGGCTACTTCGACGTCAATCAGAAACGCGGTATCCGTTGGAACGCGTCGAAAGCATTCTTGCGTCCAGCGCTCAAGCGCCCGAATCTCACCGTCATCACCGGTGCGCACACCCAGCGCGTCGTGTTCGAAGGACGCCGCTGCACCGGTGTCGAGTATCGCGGCGATAACACCGACTATCTCGCCAAAGCCCGTTGCGAAGTGATCCTCAGTTCGGGCGCAGTCAACTCGCCGCAATTGCTCGAACTGTCCGGCATCGGCAACGGCACACGGTTGCAAAATCTCGGCATCGAGGTCGTGAAGGATCTGCCCGGCGTTGGCGAAAATCTGCAGGACCATCTGCAATTGCGCATGGCCTACAAAGTAGACGGCGTGCGCACGCTCAATACTGCCTCCGCCCATTGGTGGGGCAAGCTGATGATTGGCATGCAGTACGCACTCTTTCAAAGTGGTCCCATGTCGATGTCGCCGTCGCAACTCGGCGCCTTCGCCAAATCGGATCCGGATGATCGCTCACTCACTCGCCCAGACCTCGAGTATCACGTGCAACCGCTCTCGCTCGACCGCTTCGGTGAGCCGCTGCATCGTTTCAATGCGTTCACGGCGTCGGTGTGTCAGTTGCGCCCGACCTCGCGCGGCAGCATTCACATCGATTCGACCGATGCCTCGGCGCCACCGTTGATCGCGCCGAATTATCTGTCGACGGACTACGACCGGCACGTCGCGGCCAACGCACTGCGTCTCACGCGCCGTATTGCCGCAGCGCCCGCGCTCGCGCGCTATCGGCCGCAAGAGATTCTGCCCGGGGTTCAGTACCAGACCGAAGAAGAACTTCAGCAGGCCGCAGGCGCGGTCGGCACCACCATCTTTCATCCGGTGGGCACCTGCCGAATGGGTGCCGTCGACGATCCCGGCGCGGTAGTCGACAACCGCCTACGAGTTATCGGAGTTGACGGTCTGCGCGTCGTCGATGCTTCCGTCATGCCGTCCATCACCTCGGGCAACACCAATTCGCCGACGCTGATGATCGCTGAACGCGCCAGCGACATGATCCGTGAAGACCGCCGCGCACGCCTGGCCGGCAGCGTTCTGGTCCAGACGAGCGCTGCGTCGTCCATGTCCGCCGTGTGACACACCGTATGACAGTGGAAGCCGAGGCTGCGACGCGTGCCTCGGACTTCCCCCTGGCGTGCCTTGAGCAGGGTCGAAGCACTGTTCGACCATCCTCATGCACGCCCCCGAGCAAGGTGCGGATGCCGTTTGAGCATGCGGCGAGCCTGCCTCAGGCAGTTGTCATCCACTAAGTGCAAATCCCGATGAATGCGCTGCATCATTGGCGCGACAATGGCAGCCATGCTGCGTGCCGCCCCATGGACTACCGTCCGGATTGGTGCAGCACGCCAACGAGCGGCACGGGGGTGCCGCCGTCACACAAAGTCGCGCAGCCGTTTGCGCGAAAGATCGTAATGCTTCGCCTTACTCCGTATGGAAGGGAACATGATTCTCGGCGATACGATTCTCGAAACGCGCGGCCTCACCCGCGAGTTCAAAGGCTTCATCGCCGTGAACGGTGTGAACCTGCGCGTGCGCCGTGGCTCGATCCATGCGCTGATCGGCCCTAATGGGGCAGGCAAGACCACCTGCTTCAATCTGCTCACCAAATTCCTCGAGCCGACGGCGGGCCAGATCGTCTTTAACGGTATCGACATCACCAACGAACGGCCGGCGCAAATCGCGCGGCGCGGCATCATCCGCTCGTTTCAGATCTCTGCTGTATTTCCGCATCTGACAGCATTGCAGAATGTGCGTATCGGTTTGCAGCGCGTGCTCGGCACAGCATTTCATTTCTGGAAGAGCGAACGCACGCTGCGTCAGCTTGACGACCGCGCGATGGATTTGCTTACCCAGGTGGGCTTGACCGATTTCGCCGATGTTTTGACCGTCGAGCTTTCATACGGCCGCAAACGCGCGCTGGAAATTGCCACCACGCTCGCCATGGAGCCGGAGCTGATGCTGCTCGACGAACCGACGCAAGGCATGGGCCATGAAGACGTCGATCGCGTTACCGCGTTGATCAAAAAAGTATCGAGCGGACGCACGATTCTGATGGTCGAGCACAACATGAACGTGATCGCCGGCATCTCCGACACCATTACCGTGCTGCAACGGGGTGAAGTGCTCGCCGAAGGCAGCTACGCCGAGGTGTCGAAAAATCCGCTCGTGATGCAAGCCTATATGGGCAGCGCCGATGCGGCGCTCGCCGGAGCCCACGCATGAATACGATTGCCGAGCGTGAAAGCCTCGAAGTGAGCGGTACGGCTGGCGGTGCCCCCGCGCTGGAGATCGCGGGTTTGCAGGCATGGTACGGGGAGTCCCATATCCTGCATGGCGTCGATTTGACGGTAAACCGCGGCGAAGTCGTCACGCTGTTGGGCCGTAACGGCGCGGGGCGCACCACCACACTGCGCGCGATCATGGGGCTGACCGGCCGGCGCACCGGTTCGATCCGCATCGGCGGGCGCGAGACCATCAACCTGCCCACCCATCGCATCGCCCATTGCGGCATCGGTTATTGCCCGGAAGAGCGGGGGATTTTTTCGAGCCTCTCGTGTGAGGAAAATCTGCTGTTGCCGCCACCCGTCGGCGACAAGGCGCACATGATGTCGCTCGAAGAAATCTATTCGATGTTTCCGAATCTGCAGGAACGCCGCATGAGCCAAGGCACGCGGCTCTCGGGCGGCGAACAGCAGATGCTGGCCGTCGCGCGGATTCTGCGCACCGGCGCGAGTTTGCTGCTACTCGACGAAATCTCGGAAGGCCTTGCGCCGGTGATCGTGCAGGCGCTCGCCCGCATGATCATGACGCTCAAGGCGCGCGGCTACACCGTCGTGATGGTCGAACAGAATTTCCGCTTTGCCGCGCCGCTCGCCGATCGCTTCTACGTGATGGAGCACGGCGGCATCGTCGAACACTTCGAATCCAGTGAACTCGAAAGCAAGATGCCGATACTGCACGACCTACTGGGCGTATAAAAAAGCGTCCGATTGCCTCTGATAACCACAAGCGAAGAATCAAGGAGACAGGAATGAAAAAGAACCCACTCGCGCGACTTGCCACACTGTGTTTTGCGGTTGCCGCCGGCGCCGCGTTGACGATGGGCAGCGCGCAGGCCGCTGACGATGCCGTGAAGATCGGCTTCATCACCGACATGTCGGGTCTGTATGCGGATATTGACGGCCAGGGCGGTCTCGAGGCGATCCGCATGGCCGTGGCCGACTTCGGCGGCAAGGTCAATGGCAAGCCGATCTCGGTGGTTTATGCCGATCACCAGAACAAGGCGGACATCGCTGCGTCGCGGGCGCGCGAATGGTTCGATCGCGACGGCGTCGATCTGCTGATCGGCGGCACGAATTCGGCAACCGGGCTGTCGATGAATACGGTGGCCGGTGAGAAGCACAAGGTCTATATCAGCATCGGCGCGGGCGCCGACACCCTGACCAACGAGCAATGCACGCCGTACACGATCCACTATGCATACGACACGACGGCGCTCGCCAAGGGCACGGGTTCGGCGGTGACGAAGCAGGGTGGCAAGACGTGGTACTTCCTGACGGCTGACTACGCGTTCGGCAAGGCGCTCGAAAAGAATACGTCGGACGTGGTGAAGGCCAACGGTGGTCAGGTACTGGGCGCCGTGCGTCACCCGCTGTCGGCATCGGACTTCTCGTCGTTCCTGTTGCAGGCGCAAGCGTCGAAGGCGCAAATTCTCGGCCTCGCCAACGCGGGCGGCGACACGATCAACTCGATCAAGGCTGCCAAGGAATTCGGCATCACGAAGACGATGAAACTGGCCGCACTACTGATGTTTATCGACGATGTCCACAGTCTGGGTCTGGAAACGACCCAAGGCCTGGTGCTGACAGACAGTTGGTATTGGAACAAGGACGCCACCACGCGCGCGTGGGCGCGGCGCTACTTCGACAAGATGAAGAAGATGCCGTCGAGCCTGCAGGCCGCCGACTACTCGGCGACCATGACTTACCTGAAGGCCGTGCAGGCGGTCGGTTCGACCGATTCCGACAAGGTGATGGCGCAACTGAAGAAGGCCAAGATCGACGACTTCTACGCGAAGGGCTACATCCGTCAGGACGGCAGCATGATCCACGATATGTACCTGATGCAGGTGAAGACGCCGGCCGAATCCAAAGAGCCGTGGGACTACTACAAGATCACTGCGACGATCCCCGGCGAGCAGGCGTTCACGACCAAGGCTGAAACGCGCTGCGCGTTGTGGAAATAAGGGCAGGCTGATAACCACATGACCGTCTGTCTGCTATACCTGGTGGGCGATGCATAGCGCCTCGATGGTACACAGACTGACGGCGAACCGCTTCACATGCCGTTTGCGATCGTGCGGATGGCTCGCCGGTCGCACGCCGGCTGGATCGTGCGTAAGCGATCTCACCCTGGCGATGGCTTAAGGGATTAAGGCTTCAATGGAAATCTTTGGCGTTCCGCTACCGGCAATGCTGAGCCAGCTGTTGCTGGGGCTCGTGAACGGCTCGTTCTACGCGATTCTGAGCCTGGGCCTTGCGGTGATCTTCGGCTTGCTCAACGTGATCAACTTCGCGCATGGCGCGCTGTTCATGCTCGGCGCGATGCTCGCGTGGATGGGCTTCTCGTATTTCGGTCTGCCGTATTGGGTGATGCTGGTGCTCGCGCCGCTGATCGTCGGCGTGTTCGGCATCCTGATCGAACGCTCGATGCTGCGCTGGCTGTACAAGCTCGATCACCTGTACGGGCTGCTGCTCACCTTCGGACTCACGCTGGTTGTCGAAGGCGTGTTCCGTTCGATCTACGGTTCGTCTGGGCAACCGTACGACGTGCCGTCGGCACTCTCCGGTGCGACCGATCTCGGCTTCATGTTCCTGCCGAACTATCGGGCGTGGGTGGTGGTGGCGTCGCTCACGGTCTGCTTCGCAACGTGGTTTGTGATCGAAAAAACGCGCCTCGGCGCCTATCTGCGCGCGGGCACCGAAAACCCGAAGCTGGTCGAGGCGTTCGGTGTCAACGTGCCGCTGATGATCACGCTCACGTATGGCTTTGGTGTCGCGCTGGCGGCGTTCGCCGGCGTGCTCGCCGCGCCGGTGATTCAGGTCTCGCCGCTAATGGGCCAGCCGATGATCATCACGGTGTTCGCAGTGGTCGTGATCGGCGGCATGGGTTCGATCATGGGCTCGATTCTTACCGGCCTGTTGCTTGGGGTGATCGAAGGGCTGACGCGTGTGTTTTACCCGGAAGCGTCCGCGACCGTCGTCTTCGTGATCATGGCGCTCGTGCTGCTGGTGCGCCCGGCGGGTCTCTTCGGCAAGGAAAAATGATGCAGAGAAAAGTGCTCTACGGTCTGCTGTTGATCGCGCTTCTCGCGGTGCCCGTGCTCGGCATCTATCCGCTATTCGTCATGAAGGTGCTGTGCTTCGCCTTGTTCGCGGCGGCCTTCAATCTGCTGATCGGCTACACCGGCTTGCTCTCGTTCGGTCATGCGATGTTTCTCGCTTCGGCCGGTTACGTCACCGGCTATGCGATGCAGACGCTAGGCTTCTCTCCGGAACTGGGCGTGCTGGCCGGCACCGCTGCGGCAACGCTGCTCGGGCTGGTGGTCGGGCTGTTTGCGATCCGTCGGCAGGGCATCTACTTTGCGATGGTGACGCTGGCGCTCGCGCAAATGGTCTACTTCGTGTTCCTGCAGGCGCCGTTCACGCACGGTGAGGACGGCCTGCAAGGCGTGCCGCGCGGGAAGCTGTTCGGCTTGCTGGATCTCTCGTCGGATGTGACGCTGTATTTTGTGGTGCTGGCGGTGATGGTGCTGGCGTTCCTGCTGATCGTGCGGATCGTGCACTCGCCGTTCGGGCAGGTGCTGGTGGCGATCAAGGAGAACGAGCCGCGCGCCGTATCGCTCGGTTACGACACCGATCGCTTCAAGCTGCTGGCGTTCATTCTGTCTGCGGGGCTCGCTGGTCTGGCGGGCTCTCTCAAGGTGCTGGTGCAAGGCTTCGAGACGCTGAGCGACGCGTACTGGACGATGTCGGGCCTCGTGATCCTGATGACGCTCGTCGGCGGCATGGGCACGCTGTTCGGGCCGCTGCTCGGCGCGGCGCTGATCGTTGCGCTCGAAGACCGTTTGGGCGATATCGGCACGGCGCTCGCTTCGTCGACGGGCGTCGATTGGTTCCGGTCGCTGGGCGAATCCGTGACCATCGTTACTGGCGTGATTTTCATCGCTTGCGTGCTGGCGTTCCGGCGCGGCATTGTCGGTGAGATCGTGGCGAGAGTGAGGCCGTTGCGGGCCTGAAGCGCCGCGTATTTTTAAATTGCTTCGGCATCCGATACAATTCGGCGGTTTTGAAGTCGATCACACTGGATCCTGCTTTGTGCGTTGCGACGGGCTGTACAACCCAAGCCACACAAACGTGCCCCAATTTTGTGCCGCAGTGCACCACTAGGGTAATTGCTAGTTGTAAGCAGTTAGGTGCTCGTTTAATCTTCATGCAGTTCTGATGCACCACGAATTTTGCAGGTGGAGAACGAGGAGACATGAGGCACTAAGTGCCCAGACGAAAGCGCTGTTGGATTGATATCCAACAGCGCTTTTTTTATTTGTGCTTTTCGTTATTCGCCATTCAATTTTTGCACTAATTCGGTGACCCTTTTTTATTCACCGAACCGCTCCCAATTTTGCCTGCCGCAACCCTGCAAAATGCTTGCGGCGCGGCGCTTTCGTCCGCTAAACTCGCTATTCACCGACCGCTGGGTCGGTGATTTAAATCTGCGGATTTAAATTCAAATGAATAACGGGGTAGATAGAGGAGCGGGATGAAGTCGGCATTGCGTTGGATAAGCGCGGCACTAGTCGCCACCGGGGTATCCGCTGCATGGAGCGGATATGCATTCGCGGACGTGAAGATCGGCGTGACGGTGTCGGCAACGGGGCCGGCCGCATCGCTCGGTATTCCGGAAAAGAACACGATTGCACTGCTGCCTAAAGAAGTGGCAGGGCAGAAAATCGACTACGTCGTGCTCGACGACGCCACCGATTCGACCCAGGCCGTCAAGAACGCACGCAAGCTCACCAGCGAAGATCACGTGGACGCGCTGATCGGCTCGACCGTCGTGCCGAACTCGCTGGCCATGATCGACGTCGCTGCTGAAAGCACCACGCCGATGATCTCCATGGC
Source organism: Paraburkholderia domus (assembly GCF_905220705.1). Lineage (GTDB taxonomy): Bacteria > Pseudomonadota > Gammaproteobacteria > Burkholderiales > Burkholderiaceae > Paraburkholderia > Paraburkholderia domus. The sequence continues at coordinate 57,125 of NZ_CAJNAT010000006.1, read as the reverse complement.
CGCTGCGGCGAGCATCGTGGAACCGATGGATGCGAAGCGCGCATGGGTCTTCAAGACGCCGCAAAACGACATTCTGATGGCCACCGCGATCGCGCAGCACATGGCCAATCACGGCGTGAAGACGGTCGGATTCATCGGCTTTGCCGACGCCTATGGCGAAAGCTGGTTCAAGGAATTCGGCAAGGCGGCCGATCTTGCGAAGATCAAGATCGTCGCGAATGAACGCTTCGCGCGCAACGACGCTTCGGTGACCGGTCAAGTGCTGAAGATCATGTCGCAGAATCCGGATGCGGTGCTGATCGCCGGCGCGGGCACACCGGCCGCGTTGCCACAAAAGACCCTCAAGGAACGTGGCTACAAGGGCAAGTACTATCAGACGCACGGCGTCGCCAATAACGACTTCCTGCGCGTGTGCGGCAAGGATTGCGAAGGCACTTATCTGCCGGCCGGTCCGCTGCTGGTCGCTGACCAACTGCCCGATTCGAACCCGGTGAAGAAGACCTCGCTCGCGTACAAGCATGCTTACGAAGCCGCGTACGGCGCCGGTTCGGTATCGACATTCGGCGGTCACGCATGGGATGCAGGCTTGCTGTTGCAACGCGCGATTCCGTTGGCGCTGAAGAAAGGTCAGCCGGGTACGCCTGCGTTCCGCGAGGCGCTGCGTGCGGCACTGGAAAACACTAAAGATATGCCCGCTTCCCACGGCATCTTCAACATAAGCGCGAACGACCACGCTGGCCTCGACCAGCGGGCGCGCGTGATGGTGGAGATTGTCGGCGGCAAGTGGAAGCTGTCCGGCGACTGAGCGAAGGCGAAGCGATACGGAACCCCATCGAAAAGACGCGTGCAAGTTGACGCGTCTTTTTTATTGTCCGCGCTTGATGGATTGTGGTGCGGGGAGTGCCCTGGATAAGCGAAGGATGAGCGGTCAAGGTGAGGCGAAAGCGGCTGGTTTCAGGACAAACCCGCATTCGGGCGACCGTCTATTGACCGTGGATGATACAGGGCGCAATACTACTAACATGTTAGTGTTTTGTGCATAAGAAATCGTAGCAGTGGTTCGCAGCAGGGGAGTGGCACCAGAGCGGCGACGGCATTGACGCTGAGCAGGGAAAACCATGCTTGGCATGCCTGAGCCCTATAACTAGATTCAGACACCCGGCCCGTGAGCCGGATTACAGATACGCGCTTCAAAGCGTTTGGAGACTTGCAATGAAAAAGACAAAGCAATGGGTACGCACCGGTATCGCGATGGCGTTGATGTGCGGCGCGGGCGCGGCCTTCGCGCAGGTGAAAATCGGCGTCACGCTGTCCACCACGGGTCCTGCCGCATCGCTCGGGATTCCTGAAAAGAACACGATCGCGCTGCTGCCGAAAGAGATCGGCGGCAAGACGGTGCAATACATCATCCTCGACGATGCATCGGATACCGGCAAGGCCGTGCAGAACACGCGCAAGCTGATCGACGAAGACCACGTCGACGCAATCATCGGCTCTACCGTCACGCCGAATTCGCTCGCTATGCTCGACCCCGCAGCGGAAGGTAAGACGCCGGTGATCTCGCTGGCGGCATCGGCTGCGATCATCTCGCCGATGGACGCGAAACGCGCCTGGGCCTTCAAACCGCCCCAAAACGACAGCCTGATGGCTGACGCAATCGCCGACTACATGGAGCGTCACGGCGTGAAGACAGTCGGCTTCATCGGCTTTGCGGATGCGTATGGCGACGGCTGGAACAATGTCTTTACTGCCGCTGCCGCAGCACACCATTTGAAGATCGTTTCCAACGAACGCTTTAACCGCACCGACGCATCGGTCACCGGCCAGGTGCTGAAGACGATGAGCGCGAACCCGGATGCGGTGCTGATCGCGGGCGCAGGTACGCCGTCGGCGCTGCCGGCCAAGACGCTCAAGGAGCGCGGCTATAAGGGCAAGGTCTATCAGACGCACGGCGTCGCCAACAACGACTTCCTGCGCGTGTGCGGCAAGGATTGCGAAGGCGAGTTCCTGCCGGCCGGCCCGATCCTCGTGGCGGACCAACTGCCGGAATCGAATCCGGTGAAGAAGTCGTCGGAGGCCTACAAGGCAGCGTATGAGAAAGCGTATGGCGCGGGTTCGGTGGCGACCTTCGGCGGTCACGCATGGGACGCAGGCCAGATGCTGCAAGCTGCGATTCCGGTCGCGCTGAAGACTGCTCAGCCGGGTACTGAAGCGTTCCGCGAGGCACTGCGCAGCGCGCTTGAGAACATCAAGGAGCTGCCGGTCTCGCACGGCATCATGAACACCACGACGACCGACCACAACGGCCTCGACAAGCGCGCACGCGTGATCGTGCAGATCGTCGACGGCAAGTGGAAGCTGCAGAACGACTAACAACGAAAGCGATACGCGCCTCTCGCGCAACATGCGGCACATGACGCCGCATTGCCATTGTGTTCGATGACAATGGCAACGACCGCCGTGCCGTATTCCGGCGCGGCGGTCGCTTTTTCAGGCATTGCAGGTCGCTGGCCGGCCGCGGATTCTGCCGCCACGACTGCTTCCCGGTTTCGATTTCGACGCTTCAGGACGAGGAAGTATGGATCTATCAATTGCGGCGATCCTCGCGCAGGACGGCATCACCACCGGCGCGATCTATGCGCTGCTCGCGCTTGCACTGGTGCTGGTGTTCTCCGTGACGCGGGTGATTTTTATCCCGCAGGGGGAGTTTGTTTCGTACGGCGCGCTGACGCTCGCCGCACTGCAGACGCAGAAATTTCCAGCGACGTGCTGGCTGCTGATGGCGATGGGCGCGGCATGCTTTGTCGTCGAGATAGCGGGGCTGGCACGGCATGCCGAAAGACGCCGGCATGCGGCTCGCACGCTGGTGATGCTGGTCGGCAAATATCTGCTGTTTCCGATCGCGGTGTACGCGCTCACACAAGGTGTTTTCCTGCATCAGCTGCCGATGCTCGCGCAGATCGCATTGACGCTGCTGATCGTGATTCCGATGGGGCCGTTCGTTTACCGGCTCGCGTATGAGCCGATCGCGGAGGCGACCACGCTGCTGCTGTTGATTGTGGCAGTGGCGGTGCACTTCGCAATGGTCGGCCTCGGGCTCGTGATGTTCGGCGCGGAGGGCTCACGCACCACGGCGTTCTCCGATGCAACCTTCAACCTCGGCACGTTGTCGATTTCCGGGCAAAGCCTGTGGGTGGTCGGCACGGCGGTGGTCCTGATCGGCGGGCTGTACCTGTATTTCGATCGCTCGATTTCCGGCAAGGCTTTGCGTGCGACGTCCGTGAACCGCCTTGGCGCGCGGCTCGTCGGCATCGGCACGACGCAAGCAGGGCGCCTCGCGTTTACGCTCGCTGCGGGCCTCGGTGCGCTGTGCGGCATCCTTGTTGCACCCCTGACCACTATCTACTACGACTCGGGCTTCCTGATGGGTTTGAAGGGCTTCGTGGGGGCGATTATCGGCGGTCTGGTCAGCTATCCGCTGGCGGCCGCGGGTGCGATCCTGGTCGGTCTGCTGGAGTCGTATTCGTCGTTCTGGGCGAGCGCTTATAAGGAAGTGATCGTGTTCACGCTGATCATCCCGGTGCTGCTGTGGCGAAGTCTGGCCAGCCCGCACTCGGAAGAGGAAGAGGAAGAGGAGTGACACGATGAAACGGATCATGAAAAACAAGTTCTTCTGGCTGTTCCTCGTGGTGCTGTTCGCGTTGCCGGTGTTGCCGCACCCGATTCATGTGCCCGAGTACTGGGTGACGCTGCTCAACTACATCGGCCTGTATTCGATCGTCGCGATCGGTCTCGTGCTGCTGACGGGTATCGGCGGGATGACGAGCTTCGGGCAGGCGGCGTTCGTCGGTATCGGCGCCTATGCGACCGCGTATCTGACGACGACGTACGGCGTGTCGCCGTGGCTCGCACTGATCGCGGGCGTGGTGGTGACGGCGTTGATTGCCCTGATGCTGGGGCTGGTGACGATGCGGCTATCGGGCCACTTCCTGCCGCTCGGCACGATCGCGTGGGGGCTGGCGCTGTTCTATCTGTTCGGCAACCTGGAGATGCTCGGCAAGTACGACGGCATCAACGGGATTCCGGTGCTGAATGTTTTCGGCATCAACTTGGAGTCCGGCCGCCATATCTATTACCTGATCTGGGTGGTGGTGCTCGGCGCGGTGATTTCTGTTCAAAATCTGCTTAATAGCCGGCCTGGGCGGGCGATCCGTGCACTGCGCGGCGGCGGCATGATGGCCGAAGCAATGGGCGTCAACACGGCGTGGATGCGCGTGGTGATCTTCGTGTATGCCGCAGTGCTGGCGTCGATTTCAGGTTTTCTTTACGCCCACCTGCAACGCGCGGTGAATCCGACGCCGTTTGGTCTGAACCACGGCATCGAGTTTCTGTTCATGGCAGTGGTGGGTGGTGTGTCGCACGTCTGGGGCGCCGTGCTCGGTGCAGCGATCCTGACCATCTTGCAGGACTATCTGCAAACGCTGCTGCCCAAGTTGCTTGGCGAGAACGGTAACTTCGAAGTGATCGTGTTCGGCATCCTGATGGTGCTATTGCTGCAATACGCTCGCCAAGGCGTCTGGCCGTTTGTCGCGCGGTTTTTCCCGAAGGGTCCGCGCGCCCATCTGTCGGACCATGCGGAGCCGTTGCCGCAACGCAGCAAGCCGGCCGCCGGTGAAGATCTGCTGACGGTGAATAAGGCGCGCAAGCAGTTCGGCGGGCTGGTCGCGGTGAACGATGTCAGCTTCGAGGTGAAAGCAGGGCAGATCATCGGCTTAATCGGCCCGAATGGCGCCGGCAAGTCGACCACCTTCAATCTGGTCACGGGCGTGCTGCAAGCGACGAGCGGCGAAATCACGTTCCGCGGGGAGCGTATCGATTCGCTGAGTTCACGTGAAATCGTCAAGCGCGGCATTGGCCGCACCTTCCAGCACGTCAAAATGCTACCTGGGATGACGGTGCTGGAGAACGTTGCGATCGGCGCGCATCTGCGTGGTCAGGCCGGCGTGTGGCGCAGCGTTGCGCGCCTGAACGGCGCGGAAGAAGCGCGCTTGATGGCCGAGGCGGCTCGCCAGATTCGTCGCGTCGGGCTCGAGCAGCATATGTACGACGAAGCGGGCAGCCTGGCGTTGGGGCAGCAGCGGATTCTCGAAATCGCTCGCGCGCTGTGCTGCGATCCGACGCTGCTGCTACTGGACGAACCTGCCGCCGGTCTGCGGTATCAGGAAAAACTTCAATTGGCGGACTTACTGCGCCGCCTCAAAGCCGAAGGCATGAGCGTGCTGCTGGTCGAGCACGATATGGATTTCGTGATGAATCTCACCGATCGTCTGGTGGTGATGGAGTTCGGCACGCGAATCGCAGAAGGCCTGCCGCAGGATGTCCAGCAAGATCCGGCTGTGCTCGAAGCGTATCTGGGCGGGGTGGAATGATGGAGAACACGATGAATGCTGCCGCACCGATTCTCGACGTGAACGGTTTGTCGGTCCGCTATGGCAAGGTCGAAGCGCTGCACGGCGCTGCGATCAAAGTGCGCCCCGGGCAGATCGTCTCGGTGATTGGCCCGAACGGCGCAGGCAAGTCGACGTTGCTGAATGCGATCATGGGCGCGCTGCCGACCACTGGCCATGCGAAAGGCGTGGTTCTGTATCAAGGTGAAGACGTCAGCGCGGTGCCGGTTGAAAAACGGGTCGCGCGAGGCATGTGCCTCGTGCCGGAGAAGCGGGAGTTGTTTGCGTCGATGACCGTTGAAGACAATCTGGTTCTCGGCGCCTATCGGCGCAAACGGGCAGGGGAGCGCGACTTTCTCGATCAACTCGAGCCGGTCTTTACGCTTTTTCCGCGCTTGAAAGAGCGTCGGAAGCAGGCGGCCGGGACGCTATCCGGCGGTGAACGGCAGATGCTGGCGGTCGGGCGTGCCTTGATGGGCAAACCCGATCTGCTGATGCTCGACGAACCGAGCTTGGGTCTCGCGCCGCTGATTGTGAAGGAAATCTTCCATATCATTAGTGCGCTGCGGCAGACCGGTGTTGCGACGCTGCTGATCGAGCAGAACGCACGTGCTGCGCTGCAAATCTCCGACTATGGCTACGTGCTTGAAACCGGTGAACTGGCGTTGGAAGGGCCCGCGGCAGATCTGGCGCAGAATCCGCGCGTGATCGAAACGTATCTCGGGTTGGCCAAGAAAGTGGCTTAATTCCCCATTTTTGTTCAGATCGCTGCGGTTCGAAGCGGTGTGTTTCACGTGAAACACACCGCTTTTTTGTTGCCTGGCCATTCGGCCGAAATTCGGGCCTAAACCGAACCCGTTATAATTCGCCCATACATTTTCCTTTGAAAGGCTCACGCGACGATCTGGCGTGAGATCCGCGATGCTTTTTCCCACAGAATTTGACGTAATCGTCGTCGGCGGCGGTCATGCCGGCACCGAAGCCGCCTTGGCTTCGGCACGTATGGGCAATACCACCCTCCTGCTGACGCATAACATCGAAACCCTCGGTCAGATGAGCTGCAATCCGTCCATTGGCGGTATTGGCAAGGGCCATCTGGTGAAGGAAGTCGATGCGCTTGGCGGTGCGATGGCGGCTGCGACGGACGAGGGCGGGATTCAGTTCCGTATCCTCAATTCGTCAAAGGGGCCTGCTGTTCGTGCAACGCGCGCGCAGGCGGACCGTCTGCTGTACAAGCAGGCGATCCGGCATCGGCTGGAAAATCAGCCGAACCTGTGGCTGTTCCAGCAGGCGGTCGACGATCTGATGGTGGAGGGCGACCGCGTCGTCGGCGCAGTGACGCAGGTCGGGATTCGTTTCCGCTCGCGCGCAGTCGTCTTGACGGCTGGAACGTTCCTCGACGGCAAGATTCACGTGGGTTTGAACAACTACACCGGTGGCCGTGCCGGCGATCCGGCAGCGGTGTCGCTGTCCGCACGCCTCAAGGAATTGAAGCTGCCCCAAGGCCGCCTGAAGACCGGGACGCCGCCGCGTATCGACGGCCGGACGATCGACTTTTCGAAGCTCGAAGAGCAACCGGGTGATCTGGATCCGGTGCCGGTTTTTTCGTTTCTGGGGCGCGTCGAGCAGCATCCGCGCCAAGTGCCGTGCTGGGTCACGCATACGAATGAGCGTACGCACGACATCATCCGCGGCGGTCTTGACCGTTCGCCGATGTACACGGGCGTGATCGAAGGGGTAGGGCCGCGGTATTGCCCGTCGATCGAAGACAAGATTCACCGCTTCGCGTCGAAGGAATCGCATCAGATCTTCCTCGAACCGGAAGGGTTGACGACCAACGAGTTCTATCCAAATGGGATTTCCACCAGTCTGCCGTTCGACGTGCAGCTGGAACTCGTGCGATCAATGCGTGGTCTGGAGCACGCGCATATTCTGCGGCCGGGCTATGCGATCGAATACGACTACTTTGATCCGCGTGGACTGAAGGCATCGCTGGAAACCAAGGTAATCAACGGGCTGTTCTTTGCGGGCCAGATCAATGGCACCACCGGTTACGAAGAGGCGGCTGCTCAAGGTTTGCTGGCGGGGATTAACGCCGGCTTGCACGTGCAGGGCAGGGACGCATGGTGCCCGCGCCGCGATCAGGCGTACTTGGGGGTTCTGGTCGACGATCTGGTGACGCAGGGGGTGTCCGAGCCGTATCGCATGTTCACGAGCCGGGCCGAATACCGTTTGAGTCTGCGTGAAGATAACGCCGATATGCGTCTGACGGAGATCGGGCGCGAGCTTGGCGTGGTCGACGACGTCCGGTGGGACGCATTCAGCCGCAAGCGCGAGGCTGTTTCACGTGAAACAGAGCGCCTTCGTACGACGTGGGTCAATCCTAAGACGTTACCGGCAGAAGAAGCGACTGCGTTGCTCGGCAAACCAATCGACCACGAATACAGCTTGGCCGATCTGCTGCGCCGTCCGGGCGTGACATACGACGGCGTCTGCGGTTTGCGCGCGGGGGCATGTGCTGCGCCTGAAACGCTGGCCGAAGACGACGTTCTGCTCGCCCAGATCAAGGAACAGATCGAGATTGGCATCAAGTATCAAGGGTATATCGACCGCCAGGCCGATGAGATTGAGCGGAATGAGTCGCACGAAAGTACGCGGTTGCCGGAAGGTTTGGATTACGCCGAAGTAAGGGGGCTATCGTTCGAGGCGCGTCAGAAGCTGACGCAGTTCCGCCCTGAGACCATCGGCCAGGCGTCGCGTATCTCCGGCATTACCCCGGCGGCGATCTCCTTGCTGATGGTCCACCTGAAACGTGGCTTGGGGCGTCGTTCGACGAAACCCGCCGAACCCGGCACCGACAGCACGCCGGTGGCGCAATGACGGTGAGTCAGAAGGGAAGGGGTAACGAGGCACTAGCGCCGATATTAGCGGACGGCGTTCGCGAGCTCGGCCTCGATCTAAGCGACGCGCAACTCGGCAAACTACTTGACTACGTTGCGCTGCTGTCCAAGTGGAACGCCGTCTACAACCTGACGGCGATTCGCGACCCGAGGCAGATGCTCATCCAGCACATCCTGGATTCGCTTTCGATCGTGCCGCATCTCGCTACGCGCGGCGCTTCCTCGGTGCTGGACGTGGGTTCCGGTGGCGGATTACCTGGTATCGTGCTCGCAATTGTGTTGCCTGACTGGACCGTCACCGTGAACGACATCGTTCACAAGAAGACTGCTTTTCAGGCTCAGGCCAAAGCTGAGCTTGGCCTTATGAATCTGTCGGTCGTCACGGGGCGCGTCGAGACTTTGCAGCCGGGCGCCGAAGTACCGGCAAAGTTCGACGTAATCGTGTCGCGCGCATTCGCAGAGCTCTCGGATTTCGTTACACTGGCCCGTCATCTGGTTGCGGAGCACGGTGCGATCTGGGCGATGAAGGGGGTGCGCCCGGATGGCGAGATCGAGCGCCTGCCAGCGGGTACACACGTGGAACAGATTATTCGACTGAACGTGCCGTCGCTCGACGCGGAGCGGCATCTGATCAAGGTTCTGGTGGACGCCGACAACTGACAGGCGCTACCTGCAGGTGCAAGGCACGCACCGCGTACCAGAAGCGCTTTCTACTTTATTCAAGCAGCAAAAGGGACACACCAACGATGGCAAAAATCTTCTGCGTTGCGAACCAGAAGGGCGGCGTCGGCAAGACGACGACGGCGGTCAATCTGGCCGCGAGCTTGGCAGCGCAGGAACAGCGAGTCCTTCTCATCGATCTGGACCCGCAGGGCAATGCCACGATGGGCAGCGGCGTCGACAAGGCCGCATGCACAAACACCGTCTACGAAGTGCTCGTGGATGGCGTGTCGGTGGCAGATGCGCGAGTACGCCCAGAAGCCGTCGGCTACGACGTGCTGCCCGCTAACCGTGAACTCGCAGGTGCCGAGGTTGAACTGGTCGGCGTGCAGAACCGTGAGCGCCAAATGAAGGTCGCCTTGGCGGCGGTCGAAAGTGAGTACGATTTCGTCCTGATCGACTGTCCGCCGGCTTTGTCGCTGCTGACGCTCAACGGCTTATGCGCCGCGCACGGCGTGGTGATTCCGATGCAGTGCGAGTACTTCGCGCTCGAGGGGCTGTCCGACCTGGTCAACACGATCAAACAGGTGCATGCGAACCTGAATCGCGATCTGAAGGTGATCGGCCTGCTGCGCGTCATGTTCGATCCGCGCATCACATTGCAACAGCAAGTTTCGGATCAGCTGAAGGAGCACTTTGGGGACAAGGTGTTCGATGTGGTGATCCCGCGCAACGTGCGTCTTGCCGAGGCGCCTAGCTATGGGTTGCCGGGCGTTGTGTTCGATAAGGCGTCGCGCGGCGCCCAGGCGTATGTGCAGTTCGGTGCAGAGATGATTGAGCGGGTGCGCACATTGAATGACGCGCCCCAGGCGTCCTAAGCGGATCGAGGAAGCACGATGAATGCAGTAGCAAGAAAAAAAGGGTTGGGCCGCGGCCTGGAAGCACTGCTTGGTGGCAGTGCGGACATTACCGAGGCTATGGCGATCGAAGGTGCACCGCACGTGCTGCCGCTCAGCAAGCTGCAGGCCGGCAAGTACCAGCCGCGCACGCGTATGGACGAAGGCGCATTGCAGGAATTGGCGGCCAGCATCCGTGCCCAGGGGCTGATGCAGCCGATCCTCGTGCGACCGGTTTCGGCGGATAAGTACGAGATCATTGCCGGCGAGCGGCGTTTCCGCGCTGCACGCCTTGCCGGACTCGACGAGGTGCCGGTGCTGGTGAAGGACGTGCCAGACCAGGCCGCCGCGGCGATGGCGCTGATCGAGAATATCCAGCGCGAAGATCTGAATCCGCTGGAAGAAGCGCAGGGTATTCAGCGCTTGCTCGACGAGTTCAATTTCACGCATGAGCAAGCGGCTGAATCGGTAGGGCGCTCGCGCAGCGCTGTATCGAATCTGCTGCGTTTGCTGAATCTGGCGGCGCCGGTGCAGACGATGTTGCTGGCCGGTGATCTCGACATGGGCCATGCACGCGCGCTACTGGCAGTCGACGCTGCGACGCAGATCACGCTGGCCAACCAGGTCGTCAACAAGCGCATGTCGGTACGCGAGACCGAAAAGCTGGTGACGACGACCACCAAGGCTGCGCCCGCAGTAAAGGCGCGGGCGAATCAGGACGGTGGTCGCGACACGCGGCGGCTTGAAGAGGAGTTGTCCGATCTGCTCTCAGCAACCGTAAAGATCAAGCTCGGCCGGCGCGGCCGTGGCCAGGTACTGGTGGATTTCGGCGATCTGGATGCGCTGGAAGGCATTCTTGTCCGGTTGCGTGGTAACGCTACAGTCTAATCATGGCGGGTTGAACGTGGAAGCGTTGAACATGCTTGCGGCCTGGCTGGGTCTCGCTCGCAAGCTGTTCGGCGCGTTTCGTGTGTTTTCGGCAGCGGTGGTGGAGCGCGGTCGTACCTGCTGTAAGTCTGGCTCGTTTGACGCTCTCCTTGATTGATCGAAAACCTAGGTGGATGTCGGTTGGATTCCTAACTGTTTGCCATGTTTAATAGTAAGGATTGCGATGTATTGGCCTGCCCTGATATTTTCGCCGTGACGCAGGCTTAGCTGGGTTGTGCGGCGATCTGAGTTGGTCGCTCAGGCGTGGTTGCTTGCGGGTTAGCCTTACCACTGCACCTGGTTCCACTTACTTCGTCCTTTGGCGTGTTCGGATCTGGCAACGCGCGTTGTGTGCCGACACGCGGATGGGCCAGGCGAAGTGCAGAGCGGGCATCGAAATGAAGTAGCTGGCGCCTGCTTGCTCGCGGCGTCGATCGTCCGATGCAGAGGGCCGCGTTCTACGTTGTCTGATCGCCATAGGAAAAGAGGGTCGACAGCCGCCGTCTCTCTACTACCCTGTGCCGTCCTTCATGTCCACCAAAGCTGCCAAAAACCATCGTCTGTTGCATTTTTGAGACGTCCGTCGCAGCGTCGAAACGACGCATTCGCGCACTTCAACCTCACCGATTCATTGCGCATGTTTTGCCATCCCCCGACCGCCTTACATTTGCCGTGTACAAGTCGGGCGAGACCGCGTTCCCGCATGGTGAAGGCCGTTTTCACGCTGGTTATTGAACGGCCTAAAGTCTTGAATTGCCTGCAACTATCGCTTACAATCGCCCGGATTTAATTGCACGGCAACCCCGTAAGCGCAGCGTAAGCTCGCGGGCTGGAACAAGACTTTCGGAACACTGCGATGGCGGTTAAAACGTCGAATCAAGCGCCGAAGAATGGGCGTGACGACCACCGCGCTGAACGCACCGTTTCCGTTGCGTCCACCGGTCAGCACGTTACAACTGACGATGCGTGGGATGTCGAGCAACAAGATAACAATATCGTTCCGCTCACCCGGGTCGAGGCTGAAAAGCTGTTTGGCCCGAATGTGAGTCGTCCATCGCGTGTCACGCCTTTCAAGGTCGTGGCGGCGCAAATGGTTTTGTCCCTGGGTGCGACGCTGGTGTGGTGGCTGTTCTACAAGCCGCCGGGCGCTGCTGCGCTGTCCGCGTTCCTGGGGGGAGCGATCTGCTGGGTGCCGAGCGCGCTGTTCGCGGCACGTCTTAGAACGCTGAGCGGCGCCAAAACAGCGATGAGCTGGATGATTGGCGAAGCGCTCAAGATGGGGACAACGATCGCGATGTTTGTAGCCATCGCCTTCTGGTATCACGACGTATGCTGGGTGCCGCTGCTCGTGACTTACCTCATCGCGCTCAAGACTTACTGGATCGCCCTCGCGTGGCGTTAAGGTCGTAGCAGAGAGTAGCAGCACAAAATTCAGGCTGGCGCGCAGCGCTGGCGTAAGGAGTGCGGATATGACACGATCCGCACCCGGTGTGTTCCCGCAATACAGAATTGCGGCGGGAACGACCTAAGACGATTTTCGACAATTTGGGTGGCATTAACGATATGGCAGCTAGCGAAGGCACGCGCGCTCTGGATCCGTCCGAGTACATCGCGCACCACTTGCAGAACTTTTCCACCGCGCACCAGACGTCGATTTTCGACATTCACGTGTGGAATCTGGACACCCTTTTCTGGTCGATCGTTTGTGGTCTGGCCACGATCGCCATCTTGCATCTGGCAGCCCGCAAGGCGACGTCCGGCGTGCCGGGTCGTTTCCAGTGCGCGATCGAAATGCTGGTCGAGATGGTCGAAGATCAATCGAAGTCGATGATCCACGGCTCGCGCACCTTCATCGCACCGCTGGCACTGACCGTGTTCGTCTGGGTCGCATTGATGAACTCGCTCGACTTTATCCCCGTTGACCTGCCGGGTCGCGTGATTGGCTGGCTGGGTCTGTCGCAAGTCATTCCCCATCATCGCATCGTGCCGACGGCCGACCTGAACGGTACGCTCGGTATCGCACTCGGCGTGTTCGCGCTGATGATTTACTACAACTTCAAGATCAAGGGCGCAGGCGGCTTCGTGCATGAACTGCTGTCGGCTCCGTTCGGCGCGCATCCGCTGCTGTGGATCCCGAACCTTGCATTGAACATCATCGAGTTCGTCGCAAAGACGGTCTCGCTCGGCATGCGGCTGTTCGGCAACATGTACGCGGGCGAACTGTTGTTCCTGCTGATTGCCCTGCTCGGCAGCATGTGGGGTTTCGGCGCGGACGCGTCAGTGCTCGGCTTTATCGGCCACGTCATCGCAGGCACGGTTTGGGCGATCTTTCACATCCTGATCGTTCTGCTGCAGGCATTCATTTTCATGATGCTGACGCTGGTGTACATCGGACAGGCACACGACAGCCACTAATCACGGCGTGTCGAGCGACGAATTGTTTTTAGTTTTGCTTTATTAAATCCCAGTTCCAACCAGTTCTAAAAGACTTTTCACAAAGGAGTGATCATGCAAGCTTTCATCGCCAACATCCAGGGTCTGACCGCCATCGGTATCGGCATCATCATCGGCCTGGGTGCAATCGGCGCCTGTATCGGTATCGGCCTGATGGGCGGCAAGTACATCGAAGCATGTGCTCGTCAACCTGAACTGATGAACCCGCTGCAAACCAAGATGTTCCTGCTGGCTGGTCTGATCGATGCTGCGTTCCTGATTGGCGTTGGTGTGGCAATGCTGTTCGCGTTCGCGAACCCGCTGCTGTCGAAGCTGGCAGGCTGAGGTTCCTCGGAAGTTTGCGCCTGAGCTATAACTAGTGAAGGTGCAGGGCGGAACGGGCACTTAGGCGCTGATCGAATACAGAATCGATGAGCGCCTTGCCGTTTCACTTTCCGAACTAGCAACGTTTAAGGAAACACCGTGAATCTCAACGCAACCCTGTTTGCGCAAATGGTCGTGTTCCTGATCCTCGCGTGGTTCACGATGAAGTTCGTGTGGCCGCCGTTGATCAACGCCCTCGACGAGCGCTCGAAGAAGATTGCTGACGGTTTGTCTGCCGCTGAAAAGGGCAAGGCTGAACTCGAAGCCGCTCACAAGCGCGTCGACCAGGAACTCGCTCAGGCACGCAACGATGGTCAGCAACGCATTGCTGACGCAGAAAAGCGCGCTGTGACAGTCGCTGACGAAATCAAGGCTCAAGCACAAGCTGAAGCCGCTCGCATCATCGCGCAAGCGAAGGCCGACGCGGACCAGCAAGTCGTGAAGGCGCGCGAAACGCTGCGCGGCGAAGTCGCCGCACTCGCCGTGAAGGGCGCTGAACAGATCCTGAAGCGCGAAGTCGACCAGGCAGCTCACGCTGACCTGCTGAATCAACTGAAAGCCGAGCTCTGATCATGGCCGAACTTGCAACCATCGCCCGTCCGTACGCAGAAGCGCTGTTTGGCGTGGCCGAAGCTGGTGACATCGCCGCCTGGTCCACGCTCGTGCAGGAGCTGGCACAGGTTGCGCGTCTGCCCGAAGTGCTGTCGATCGCCTCGAGCCCGAAAGTAAGCCGCGCCCAGGTCAGCGAACTGCTGCTGGCCGCGGTCAAGTCGCCGCTCAAGGACAACGCGCAAGCGAAGAATCTGGTGCAAATGCTGGTCGATAACCATCGCCTGCAATTGCTGCCGGAAATCGCTGTGCAGTTCGAAGAGTTGAAGAATGCCCGCGAAGGGGCGGCAGATGTGCTGATCGTCAGCGCATTCCCGCTCGAAGGCGCGCAGTTGAACGAACTCGTCGCAAGTCTCGAACGCAAATTCAAGCGCAAGCTGAAGCCGACGGTCGAAGTCGACGCGTCGCTCATCGGCGGCGTGCGCGTGACGGTCGGCGACGAAGTGCTCGATACCTCGGTCCGCGCGCGGCTTGCCAGCATGCAGACGGCTCTGACGGCCTGAAGCGCCTGAGGCGTTTTAGCGGCTGGCACGCAACAGAATTGACTATCAGGAGCGAATAATGCAACTCAATCCCTCTGAGATCAGCGAGCTGATCAAGAGCCGGATCCAGGGCCTTGAAGCGAGCGCAGACGTTCGCAACCAGGGCACCGTGATCTCCGTGACCGACGGTATCGTGCGTATCCACGGCCTGTCGGAAGTGATGCAGGGCGAAATGCTCGAATTCCCGGGCAACACCTTCGGTCTCGCACTGAACCTCGAGCGCGACTCGGTCGGCGCCGTGATTCTGGGTGAGTACGAACACATTTCGGAAGGCGACATCGTCAAGACGACGGGCCGCATTCTCGAAGTGCCGGTGGGTCCGGAGCTGCTCGGCCGCGTGGTCGACGCACTCGGCAACCCGATCGACGGCAAGGGCCCGATCAACGCGAAGAAGACCGACGCAATCGAAAAGATTGCTCCGGGCGTGATCTGGCGTAAGTCGGTTTCGGAACCGGTCCAAACCGGTCTGAAGTCGATCGACGCAATGGTGCCGGTTGGCCGTGGCCAGCGCGAGCTGATCATTGGCGACCGCCAGTGCGGCAAGACCGCAGTCGCAGTCGACGCGATCATCAACCAGAAGGGCAAGAACCTCTTCTGTATCTACGTCGCGATCGGCCAGAAGGCTTCGTCGATCATGAACGTGGTCCGCAAGCTGGAAGAAACCGGCGCGCTGGAATACACGATCGTCGTGGCCGCTTCGGCTTCGGAATCGGCAGCGATGCAATACCTCGCGCCGTACGCCGGCTGCTCGATGGGCGAATACTTCCGCGACCGCGGTCAAGACGCGCTGATCGTTTATGACGACTTGACCAAGCAGGCTTGGGCATACCGTCAGATCTCGCTGCTGCTGCGCCGCCCGCCGGGCCGCGAAGCTTACCCGGGTGACGTGTTCTATCTGCACTCGCGTCTGCTGGAGCGTGCTGCTCGCGTCTCGGAAGAGTACGTCGAGAAGTTCACGAACGGCGAAGTGAAGGGCAAGAGCGGTTCGCTGACGGCACTGCCGGTCATTGAAACGCAAGCAGGCGACGTGACCGCATTCGTTCCGACGAACGTGATCTCGATTACCGACGGCCAGATCTTCCTGGAAACCGACCTCTTCAACGCAGGTATCCGCCCGGCAATTAACGCCGGCGTGTCGGTCTCGCGCGTTGGTGGTGCGGCTCAAACCAAGGTTGTGAAGAAGCTGTCGGGCGGTATTCGTACCGACTTGGCACAGTACCGTGAACTCGCAGCATTCGCGCAGTTCGCATCGGACCTCGACGAAGCCACCCGCAAGCAGCTGGAGCGCGGCCGCCGCGTGACGGAACTGCTGAAGCAGCCGCAGTATCAGCCGCTGCAAGTGTGGGAACTGGCTGTCTCGCTGTTCGCCGCGAACAACGGCTACCTCGACGATCTGGAAGTTGCGCAAGTGCTGCCGTTCGAAAAAGGCCTGCGCGACTATCTGAAGACGAGCCACGCTGACCTGGTCAAGCGCATCGAAGATACCAAGGAACTCTCGAAGGACGACGAAGCCCTGCTGCATACGGCTCTCAAAGACTTCAAGAAGTCCGGCGCTTATTGATCTGCGAGTGATCCGCAAGGCATAAACGGACCTTGAAGCGGCGCGGACCGCAGGCAACTGAACCCGCGCCGCTTCGATCGCTTTGCATGGGACCCGAGTAAGCGCTAAAGCGCTAACTCGGGCCGACAAGGAGCAAGCAATGGCTGGAATGAAGGAAATTCGCGGCAAGATCAAGAGCGTGCAAAACACGCGCAAGATCACGAAAGCGATGGAGATGGTGGCCGCATCGAAGATGCGCCGCGCTCAGGAGCGCATGCGCGCTGCTCGCCCGTATGCCGACAAGGTCCGCGATATCGCTGCGCACATGAGCCGTGCGAACCCGGAGTATCGTCACCCGTTCATGGTGTCGAACGAAGGTGCGAAAACGGCCGGCATCATCCTCGTCACGACCGATAAAGGTCTGTGCGGTGGTATGAACACCAACGTGCTGCGCGCGTCGCTGCAGAAGTTCAAGGAACTGGAAGGCCAGGGCAAGACGATCGAAGCAACTGCGATCGGCACCAAGGGTCTGGGTTTCCTGAACCGTCTGCGCGCCAAGGTGGTGTCGAATGTCGTGCATCTGGGCGACACGCCGCATCTGGAAAAGCTGATCGGCGCGGTGAAGGTGCAGCTCGACATGTACTCGGAAGGCAAGGTTTCGGCGGTGTACCTCGCGTACACGCGCTTCGTCAACACGATGAAGCAAGAGCCGGTGATCGAGCAACTGCTGCCGCTGTCGGCAGACCAGTTCGAGCGCAAGGACGAAGACGGCGCGACGCCGAGCACGCAGTGGGACTACATCTACGAGCCGGATGCACAGGCAGTGGTGGATGAACTGCTGGTGCGTTATGTCGAAGCGCTGGTCTATCAGGCCGTCGCGGAAAACATGGCATCGGAGCAGTCGGCACGAATGGTCGCAATGAAGGCCGCTTCGGACAATGCGAAGACGGTCATCAACGAACTGCAGCTCGTGTACAACAAGAGCCGTCAGGCCGCGATCACGAAAGAATTGTCGGAAATCGTCGGTGGCGCAGCGGCAGTCTGACCATAAAGGTCAAGCACGCCGCTTCGTGTGCGCCTTCGTGGCGCATCCGCCTAGGCGACCCCACCGAAACTGCGCCTTTGCGCGAGTGAAGAATTGAGTATCTAAAGGAAAAGCGATGAGTACTACTGCTTTGGTAGAAGGCAAGATCGTACAGTGCATCGGCGCGGTGATCGACGTGGAATTCCCGCGTTCGGACATGCCGAAGATTTACGATGCGCTCATTCTCGAAGGTTCGGAACTGACCCTCGAAGTCCAGCAGCAGCTGGGCGACGGCGTCGTCCGTACCATCTGTCTGGGTGCTTCGGACGGTCTGCGCCGCGGCACGACGGTGAAGAACACCGGCAAGCCGATCAGCGTGCCGGTTGGCAAGCCCACCCTCGGCCGGATCATGGACGTGCTGGGTCGCCCGATCGACGAAGCCGGCCCGATCAACTCGGACGTGGTTCGCGGTATTCACCAGAAGGCTCCGGCGTTCGACGAACTGTCGCCGTCGACGGAACTGCTCGAAACCGGCATCAAGGTTATCGACCTGATCTGCCCGTTCGCCAAGGGCGGTAAGGTTGGCCTGTTCGGTGGCGCCGGCGTGGGCAAGACCGTGAACATGATGGAACTGATCAACAACATCGCTAAGGAACACGGTGGTTACTCCGTGTTCGCCGGTGTTGGCGAGCGTACCCGCGAAGGGAACGACTTCTATCACGAAATGAAGGACTCGAACGTTCTCGACAAGGTCGCGCTGGTGTACGGCCAGATGAACGAGCCGCCGGGCAACCGTCTGCGCGTCGCGCTGACCGGTCTGACGATGGCTGAGCACTTCCGTGACGAAGGCCTCGACGTGCTGTTCTTCGTCGACAACATCTACCGTTTCACGCTGGCAGGCACGGAAGTGTCGGCACTGCTCGGCCGTATGCCGTCGGCAGTGGGCTATCAGCCGACGCTGGCTGAAGAAATGGGTAAGCTGCAAGAGCGTATTACGTCGACCAAGACCGGCTCGATCACGTCGGTTCAGGCCGTGTACGTCCCTGCGGATGACTTGACCGACCCGTCGCCGGCTACGACTTTCGGCCACTTGGACGCAACGGTCGTGTTGTCGCGTGACATCGCTTCGCTGGGTATCTACCCGGCAGTGGACCCGCTCGATTCGACCTCGCGTCAGATCGACCCGAACGTGATTGGTGAAGAGCACTACTCGATCACGCGCGGCGTGCAGCAAACGCTGCAGCGCTACAAGGAACTGCGCGACATTATCGCGATTCTGGGTATGGACGAACTGGCGCCAGAAGACAAGCTCGCCGTGGCGCGTGCTCGTAAGATCCAGCGTTTCCTGTCGCAGCCGTTCCACGTCGCTGAAGTGTTCACGGGCTCGCCGGGCAAGTACGTGCCGCTGAAGGAAACGATCCGTGGCTTCAAGATGATCGTGGAAGGCGAGTGCGATCACCTGCCGGAACAAGCGTTCTACATGGTCGGCACGATCGACGAAGCCTTCGAAAAGGCCAAGAAGATCCAGTAAAGGTCGGGTGTAACGAAGCGGGCGCCGGCCTCGCGCGGGATCGGTACTTAACTGTACCGGCACGCAAAACCGGCGCCTCTTATTACGCTCAACAGCCTTGCATGGGACCAGCGTAAGCGCTAAAGCGCCAACTCTGGTCGAGCCTTGCATGGGACCCGAGTAAGCGCTAAAGCGCTAACTCGGGTCGCAACAGGAGTCGATATGGCAACCATTAAAGTAGACGTCGTCAGCGCGGAAGAGCAAATCTTCTCGGGCCAGGCGAAGTTCGTCGCGCTGCCGGGCGAAGCGGGTGAACTCGGCATTCTGCCGGGCCACACGCCGCTCATCACGCGGATTCGTCCGGGTGCGGTGCGCATCGAAATTGAAAACGGCGAAGAAGAGTTTGTGTTCGTCGCCGGCGGCATTCTCGAAGTCCAACCGGGCGCTGTGACGGTTCTGGCCGACACTGCGATCCGCGGCAAGGATCTCGACGAAGCCAAGGCCGAAGATGCACGCAAGCGTGCGGAAGAGGCGCTGCAAAACACGGGTTCGAACCTCGAATACGCGACCGCGCAAGCGGAACTGGCGTACGCGACGGCTCAGCTCGCTGCGATCCAGCGTCTGCGCAAGTTGCGCGGTCAGAACTAAGCAATACGTAGCAGAGAAAAAGCAGCCCTTCGTGGCTGCTTTTTTTTGACCTCTACTTGACGTTTACGGAAAGGTCAGCAAAATCGCATATGCCGAACGGGCGTTGAGCCGCCGTGGCAGCCAAGGCGGCCGCAGAGGGCGGGTAACACTTGATGCCGTGGACATACGCCGGTGGCACAATCGGTTTCAAATTCCTTTCTCAGGAAGTCGCCGTGCCGCCCCAAGCTTTCCCCCCGCGGGAAGTCCCCTCGAGGGAATGACTCCTCCGGAATCTGGCGCGACAGGCTGAGGGTATTTATTAATAGGGCGAGCTTCCGCTCACGGAGACAACACCATGGCAACGCACATGTCCGGAGAAGACGCACTCATCGAACCCAAAGACAATCTGTCGTATGTCCGAGGATCGACCGAAATTCCGTTGAGCGAAGCGCCCGTTGGGCAATTTCTGCGCGACACTGCGGCGCGCTTTCCTGACCGCCCGGCCGTGGTGTTTCGTGAACAACGAATCCGCTGGAGTTGGAAGGAGTTCGCCGAAGAAGTCGACGTGCTGGCGTCCGGGCTTCTGGCGCTTGGCATCGTGAAGGGTGACCGCGTCGGCATCTGGTCGCCGAACCGGGTGGAATGGCTGCTTACGCAGTTCGCGACCGCGCGCATCGGTGCGGTGCTCGTCAACATCAACCCGGCCTATCGTCTCGCGGAACTCGAGTACGCGTTGAACAAGGTCGGCTGCAAGGCGATCATTGCGGCGGAGCGGTTCAAGACGTCGATGTACCTGGAGATGCTGCAGGAGCTTGCGCCGGAACTGGCGACGCAAACGCCGGGCGAACTGCGCGCCGCTCGTCTGCCCGACCTGCGCTACGTGATTCGCATGTGCGACACGGAAACGCCCGGCATGCTGACCTTTTCCGACGTGATCGAGCAGGGCCGGGCAACACTCGACGTCGTGAAGCTCGACGCCATCGGCGCGACGCTGTCCTGCCACGAGCCGATCAACATTCAGTTCACGAGCGGCACGACGGGCAATCCGAAGGGCGCCACGCTGACCCACAGCAATGTCGTCAACAACGCGCGCTATATCGCGATGGCGATGCGTCTAACGGAGCAGGACGGCCTGTGCATTCCTGTCCCGCTCTACCACTGCTTCGGCATGGTGCTGGCGGTGCTGGCGTGCGTATCGGTCGGCGCGAATATGGTGTTCCCGGGCGAGGGCTTCGACCCGGCTGCGACGCTGGCGGCCGTCGCCGAAGAGCAGTGCACCGCGCTGCACGGGGTGCCGACCATGTTCATCGCGGAACTGGATCATCCGGACTTCGCCACCTATGACTTCTCACGTCTGCGCACCGGCATCATGGCCGGCTCGCCGTGCCCGATCGAGACGATGAAGAAGGTCGTCTCGAAAATGCATCTGAACGAGATCACCATCGCCTACGGCATGACGGAAACAAGCCCGGTGTCCTTCCAGAGTTCGACCACGGACCCGCTCGACAAGCGCACCACGACGGTCGGCCGTATTCAGCCGCACCTGGAAGTGAAGATCGTCGATCCGCTTGGCAAGATCGTGCCGGTGGGCGAGACGGGCGAACTGTGCACCAGGGGCTATTCGGTGATGCAAGGCTACTGGGGCGACGAAGCGAAGACGCGGGAAAGCATTGTCGACGGCTGGATGCACACCGGCGATCTGGCGACGCTCGATGCCGAAGGCTACTGCAACATCGTCGGCCGTCTGAAGGACATGCTGATCCGCGGTGGCGAAAACATCTACCCGCGTGAGATCGAAGAGTTTCTGTTCCGGCATCCGAAGATCCAGAGCGTGCAGGTGTTTGGCGTGCCCGACTCGAAGTACGGCGAGGAAGTGTGTGCGTGGATCGTATTGCGCTCAGGAGAGCAGGCCACAGCCGAGGAAATCCAGCAGTTCTGCCAGGGCCAGATCGCGCACTACAAGGTGCCGAAATACATCCGCTTCGTCGACGAACTGCCGATGACAGTGACTGGGAAAGTACAGAAATTCATCATGCGCGAACGGATGATCAGCGAATTGAAGGTGAAGGAAGACAAGACAGCCTGACGGCAATGCTGGTTTGGCGCCGCACGTAAATTCGCGCGACGCCGACCGGCATTTTGGGGGAACCGTTTGCGTTGGAATGAGCCGCTGTAGGCGGCGAACCTGGCGGCCAGCTCAGCTGCAAAATCAGCTGTCAGCAAGCTCGCAAACGTTTGACCAGACGAAAAAAAAGCGGGCCTGGAGCCCGCTAAAAACCACACGCTACGGGGTTAGCGCGAGGAGACCAAAGATGGAACCAACTGAGACGACGACCCTGCGTCGACTACGGCCCCAGCAGGGATGCCCCTTCACAGGGCTTCGGCATAGGCCGACCGGCAAGTGCATCGTATCCGCTCACACCACGCACCCAGCCACATCCGTGTTGAAACCGTTGAGGGCATTGTGGGCGAATTAACCTACGAGCGCGGTAACAAAGTGTTTCAGGTTGTAACGCCCGTCAGACAAGGCGCTGCGGGACTTATTTCCATTTTGAAACGTTTTAAACGTAATTTTTACCGATGACTGACGGGCAATTTCATACGCCTGATTGATGCGATTCGCGACGCATAGTGCGGCGTAATCCGTTCAGTCGATTCCGCATGAAATAGTTGCACGCTCAACTTCTTTGGAAAGAATTTCCCCTGTCACAGGCGCCTTCCGGCATCAGGCAACCGCCTGGTTCAACGCAGGGCACCCGTGCTGCGCTGCAACACTTCACCCGTGCGAGAAGCGAGCGCAGATGGCCGGATCGTTGGAGCCCTGTCCACGCGCATTGTTCGGTTTCTGCTTAACACATTGGGGTCCGGTTACATGATTGTGCCAGCCATGCGAACCTATTAATGCCTTCAAGCCGCCTGCGTTTCCGGTCGAGCGGGACGCTGGCGGCCGTACCCCATAACCTTACTTCAGCCACTTGTCCGAGATCGTCTGGTATTCGCCGGTTGCTCGCGCGAGGTGCAACCACTGATCGACGTATTGCTGGAACGTCACATCGCCACGCGGCAGCAACCAGGCCTTCTCGCCGTACTGGAACGGCTTGTCTGGATGCACCGAGCAAAGACCCGGATTCAGCTTTTGCTGCAACAACGTCTCCGATGCATCCGTCACCATCACGTCGGCCTTGCCGGCGAGGATCTGTTTGAAGATCGTCACGTTGTCCGGATAGACGGTCAAGTTCGCATGCGGGAAATACTGTTTGGCGAAACGCTCGTTGGTGCCGCCCGGATTGACGATTACGCGAGTCGCTGGCTGATCGATCTGCGCGACCGTTTGATATTTGCTGACGTCGTCACACCGAACGATCGGCGTCTTGCCGTCGATCATGTACGCCTGCGTGAAAAACGCGCGTTTCTGGCGCTCGAGCGTCGGCGAAACACCGCCCACACCAATGTCGCACTTTGCGACAAAGTCGTTCATCAGGTTCGGCCACGACGTCTTGACGAATTCCGCCTTCACGCCGAGCGATTTGGCGAGCGACTCCGTCATGTCGATATCGATGCCTTCGAACTGGCCGTCTGCCTTGTAAAACGAGTACGGTTTATAGTCGCCGGTTGTACAGGCGCGCAGCGTGCCGCGCGTGAGGATTTCATCGAGCCGCGAGGGCGCCGCGGCGGCGCTGGTTTGCGCCTGGGCCACGCCTGCGTGCATCAAAGCACCGGCTAAAACGCCGAGCAGTGCGAGTGCTGCCTTCTTCATCGGGTCTCCTTGGTTGTGCGTAATTGTTTGGTAAGGCTGTCGGATGATAGCCCGGCAATTCACACTTGAACATTGGCCGTTCAGCTGAGTCATGGCGCCGCACGGGGCAGCAAAAGAGCCAGTCGCAAGCAAGTTGCGTGAGAGTTATTGCCCGCATCAAGCGCGATGCGGCGAGCCGGGTCCGGTAAAATGCCTTTTTGCCCTCAGTCGTATGCAACGTGGCCCATAAACTCCTGAACGACACTTTCCTGCGCGCGCTGCTGCGCCAGCCGACCGACTACACGCCGATCTGGCTGATGCGGCAGGCCGGGCGCTACCTGCCGGAATACAACGCCACGCGGGCTCGCGCGGGCAGCTTCCTCGGTCTGGCGAAGAACCCGGCGTACGCAACGGAAGTCACGCTGCAGCCGCTCGAGCGCTACCCGCTCGACGCCGCGATTCTGTTCTCCGACATTCTGACGGTGCCGGACGCGATGGGCCTGGGTCTCGAATTCGTCACCGGCGAGGGTCCTAAATTCGCCCGCCCGGTGCGCACGGAAGACGATGTGGCGCGCCTTGCCGTGCCGGATATCGACGCCACGCTGCGCTACGTGACCGACGCGGTGCGTGAAATCCGCACCGCACTTACCGACGCGCAAGGCCGTCAGCGCGTGCCGTTGATCGGTTTCTCGGGCAGCCCGTGGACGCTGGCGTGTTACATGGTGGAAGGTGGCGGTTCGGCGGACTTCCGCACGGTCAAATCGATGTTGTACGCGCGCCCAGACCTGATGCACCGTATTCTCGACGTCAACGCGAAGTCGGTTGCGGCGTATCTGAATGCGCAGATCGAAGCCGGCGCGCAAGCCGTGATGATTTTCGACACCTGGGGCGGGGCGCTCGCGGACGGCGTCTACCAACGTTTCTCGTTGCAGTACATCCAGCAAGTGGTGAGTCAGTTGAAACGCGATCACGACGGCGAAAAGGTGCCGGTGATCACCTTCACGAAGGGCGGTGGGTTGTGGCTCGACGAGATCGCCGACATCGGCGTGGATGCGGTCGGTCTCGACTGGACCGTCAACCTGAGCAAGGCGCGTGAGCGCGTGGGCAGCAAGGTGGCGCTGCAAGGCAATATCGATCCTTCGGTGCTGTTTGCGCCTCCGGCTTCGATCCGCATGGAAGCGCGCGCCGTGCTCGACAGCTTCGGCAATCACCCTGGCCACGTCTTCAATCTCGGCCACGGCATTTCGCAGTTCACGCCGCCGGAGAATGTTGCCGAACTCGTGGACGAAGTACATCGTCATAGCCGAGCGATTCGCAGTGGCGCGCATGCACCAACCTGACGCCGTAATCGTTGTCATTTTTGCTGCGGCGCAGCGAACTGGGCTCTTGGTCTAAGGGAATATTTGTAGTCGGCGGGCCGTCAGATGGCGGTCCTGCGAAAGTCAAGACTTGACTTATGCACATTGATCACGCTGCGGCGCGGTAGAAGCTTTCGTCGTGTCATTGCCCTTGCACATTGCAGGCGCATTTGATCTAAGCCTTGTCTGGCAAGGGTTTCACGGGTTGGCGACAAAATGTGCGGAATCCCACAGAAGGCCGCTGCGGCGCGGTTCTTGGCCTATCTGACCGAAGTTCTCAACAAAGTTATCCACAGGCAAGCGGGCCGATTGCAATTGTTCAGCCGAATCCAAAACTTAGCGCCGAAATTGAAGTTTTACTTTAACTTCGATGGGTTCGCCGTCTGTCCAATGTGCACCGTGACGCGGCGTTGTGCCGCATCCATTTACCCGATCCACACCACCGCGTGAGTGAAGTGTTCGTCCGCGTCGCGCTGGATCATCCGCTGCCGACTTTGTTCGACTATCGCTGCGACACGGCCGAGCGTGTCGCGCCGGGCATGCTGGTGAGCGTGCCGTTTGGCAAACGTCACGTGGTGGGTCTCGTCTGCGAAGTGACCACTCACAGTGACGTGCCCGCTGAGCGCCTGCGGGCGGTCAACCATGTTTGCACCGCCTGCCCGCCCGTGTCGGCCGAATGGCTGGCTCTTACGGCCTTCGCCGCCGACTACTATCAACGCGGCCTAGGTGAAGTCGCGCTACCCGCTTTGCCGCAAGCCCTGCGTGATGCTTCGCGCTGGTCGCGTCTGTTCGCACCGGAAGAGCGTTACAGCCTGACGGCCCAGGGTCGCGTCGCGTTACCGGAAACATTGCCGGCTCGCGCCAGCGCGTTGCGCAAGCTTGCCCGGGCCCTGACCGAGGCCGAGTTTCTGATCGCAGCCGACGCCCGTGCGCTGCATCCTAAAGCCATCGCAACCCTGGATGCATGGCTAGCCGAAGGCTGGGTTGCGCTGGAGGTGGTCGAAGCCGCCGAGGTGCTCGCCACCCCCGCATCACCGGATACACCCGCCCCAACCCTACCCACCCTCACCGACGAACAGGCGAGCGCAGTCGAAGCGATCCGCGACGCGAACGGCTTTGCGCCGTTCCTGCTGCACGGCGTGACGGGTAGCGGTAAGACCGAGGTGTATCTGCGCGCGCTCGCCGAGATTCTGGCGGCGAAACCCGACGCGCAGGCGCTC
Source organism: Paraburkholderia domus (assembly GCF_905220705.1). Taxonomy (GTDB): domain Bacteria; phylum Pseudomonadota; class Gammaproteobacteria; order Burkholderiales; family Burkholderiaceae; genus Paraburkholderia; species Paraburkholderia domus. Next base: position 31,312 of record NZ_CAJNAT010000006.1, on the reverse strand, counting down.
GTCCTCGTCCCTGAAATCAATCTGACGCCCCAGTTCGAGTCGGCCTTCCGTGCGCGTTTTGCTGCGCTCGAAGGCACGTCGATCGTCACGCTGCACAGCGGCCTTGCGGAAGGCGAACGCGCTCGCAACTGGTTCGCAGCGCATACCGGGCGTGCCCGCATTGTGCTCGGCACGCGGCTGGCGGTGCTCGCATCGCTGCCGAAACTTGCAATCATCGTCGTCGACGAGGAACACGATCCGGCTTACAAGCAGCAGGAAGGCCTGCGCTATTCGGCGCGCGATCTTGCGATCTATCGCGCGAAGCAACTCGGCTTACCGGTCGTGCTCGGCTCCGCCACGCCGTCGCTGGAAAGCTGGTGGCAGGCGGATCAGGGGCGCTATAAGCGCCTCACTCTGTCGCGCCGCGCCGTCGCTGAAGCCGTCTTGCCGACCGTCAAACTGATCGATCTGGAAGAAGAACGGCGACGCGGGCGGGCCTCGGTGGAGGGTTTGTCAGGGCCGCTGATCGCGGCGTTGAAGGCGCGGCTCGAGCGCGGCGAGCAAAGTCTCGTGTTCCTGAACCGGCGCGGTTACGCGCCACAGCTCGCCTGCGACGCCTGCGGCTGGGTTGCCGGCTGTCCGCGTTGCAGCGCGTACGTCGTGTTGCACAAACCCGAGCGAGCGTTGCGCTGCCACCATTGCGGCTGGGAAGCGCGCATTCCGCGCTCGTGCCCGGAGTGCGGTAACGTCGACATCGCACCGATGGGACGCGGCACGCAACGCGTCGAAGAAACGCTGGCGAGCGCAGTACCCGGCGCCCGCGTGCTGCGCATCGACGCCGACAGCACGCGCCGCAAAGGCAGCGCGCAGGCGCTGTTCTCCGACGTCCACGCCGGCGAGGTCGACATCCTCGTCGGCACGCAGATGATCGCGAAGGGGCACGACTTCCAGCGGGTGTCGCTGGTCGGTGTGCTGAATGCCGACACGGCCTTGTTTTCACACGACTTCCGCGCGAGCGAACGCCTTTTCGCGCAATTGATGCAAGTGAGCGGTCGCGCAGGCCGCGGCGGTTTACCGGGCGAAGTGCTGGTGCAAACGCGCTACCCGCGTCACGCGCTGTATCACGCGCTGGGGCGGCACGACTACGTCGGCTTTGCCAATTCGACGCTGGCCGAGCGGCGCGACGCCCATTTGCCGCCGTTCGTCTATCAGGCCTTGCTGCGCGCCGAAGGCCGCACGCTCGAAGCCGCGCTCGCCTTCCTGCAGCAGGCCGCCGCCGCGCTGACGGAGATCCCGGCCGCCGAGCGCGTGACAGTCTATGACGCCGTGCCGCTCACCATCGTCAAAGTGATGCATGTGCATCGCGCGCAATTGCTGATCGAGAGCGCGTCGCGGGCCGCGCTGCAGGCCACCTTGCGCGCATGGCAACCGAAGCTGCGTGGCCTGAAAGGCGTGCTGCGCTGGAACCTGGAAGTCGACCCGCTCGACATTTGACGCCTTGCACCTGGCGCGCGCGTCTGTTTCGCCGCCGGTTGAATCCGGCGGCGCGTTATTCACCGCTCGCTATGTCAGCCGAGAGGCGCAGATCGCTATGTCTCCAGCAAGTCGCCGGATTCCACCACTCAATCGTTCAACGCTGCCCGCGTATCGCCAGCCGATGCGCGCGACGCCGGGCGCGTGCGCTTTTCGACAGCCTCGCGTTTGCCCGAGCCACCCGTCGCGCCACGAATGAACAGCACTGCGCACGTCGCGCACATGGCCCAGATGCCTAATATCACTAACCACTTTTCCATTTCGCCAGTCCTCTAAAACCCCGTACCGTTTTTATGTGCGTGCCTTGCGGCCGCGACCATCCATGTTCTGTATAACGGCGCGCCGAGCAATCTGATAAGGGTAAAAGCGAAAAGATTCACGCCAGGGAAAGTACTGATCGCAACCGCCGTCGCCACGCGCAGCGCCGTCCGGCGCAAACCCCCGCCATAGAGGGCTTTCACGAAGGTGCAACCATGCGCAATGCATGGTTGCACCTTTTTATTGGGAGGCGTACGATTCGCCCAACTTTTAGTCTTTCTCCAGCGAATTCGTCTGGTATCCGAAGAAGGAAACATGGCTAGCACCACCCTTGGCGTCAAGGTCGACGACCTCCTGCGTTCCCGGCTGAAAGATGCCGCCACTCGTCTTGAACGCACTCCGCACTGGCTGATCAAGCAGGCGATCTTCGCGTACCTAGAAAGGATCGAACACGGCCAATTGCCGCCTGAATTGTCGGGCCACACCGGCTCGGCCGATCTGGCTGATGGCGCAACAGTGGAGCAGGAGGAAGACGGTGCGTCGCATCCGTTCCTCGAATTCGCGCAGAACGTGCAACCGCAATCGGTGCTGCGCGCGGCGATCACTGCTGCGTACCGCCGTCCTGAGCCGGAATGCGTGCCGTTCCTGCTCGGCCAGGCGCGACTGCCGGCTAATCTCGCGGGCGACGTGCAAGCGATGGCCGGCAAGCTGGTCGAAACGCTACGCACGAAGAGCAAGGGTGGTGGCGTCGAAGGACTGATCCACGAATTCTCGCTGTCGAGCCAGGAAGGCGTGGCGCTGATGTGCCTCGCCGAAGCGCTGCTGCGTATCCCCGATCGCGCCACGCGTGACGCGCTGATTCGCGACAAGATCAGCAAGGGCGACTGGAAGTCGCACGTCGGCCAGGCGCCGTCGCTGTTCGTCAACGCCGCGACGTGGGGTTTGATGATCACCGGCAAGCTGGTGACGACCAATAGCGAAACGGGTCTGTCGTCGGCGCTTACGCGCCTGATCGGCAAGGGCGGCGAGCCGCTGATCCGCAAGGGTGTCGATATGGCGATGCGCCTGATGGGCGAGCAGTTCGTCACCGGCGAGAACATCTCCGAAGCGCTCGCCAACAGCCGCAAGTACGAAGCACGCGGCTTCCGCTACTCGTACGACATGCTCGGCGAAGCGGCGACCACCGAAGCCGATGCGCAGCGCTACTACGCATCGTACGAACAGGCGATCCACGCGATCGGCAAGGCCGCCGGCGGCCGTGGCATCTACGAAGGCCCGGGCATCTCGATCAAACTGTCTGCGCTGCACGCGCGCTATTCGCGTTCGCAGCAGGAACGCACGATGAGCGAGTTGCTGCCGCGCGTGCGCTCGCTGGCGATTCTCGCGCGCCGCTACGACATCGGCCTGAACATCGACGCTGAAGAAGCCGACCGCCTCGAAATCTCGCTCGATCTGCTCGAAGCGTTGTGCTTCGACCCGGAGCTGGCCGGCTGGAACGGCATCGGTTTCGTGGTTCAGGCTTATCAGAAGCGCTGCCCGTTCGTGATCGAATACCTGATCGACCTGGCGCGCCGCAGCCGTCACCGCATCATGGTTCGTCTCGTGAAGGGCGCGTACTGGGATACCGAAATCAAGCGTGCGCAAGTGGACGGCCTCGAAGGCTATCCGGTCTACACGCGCAAGATCTACACGGATGTGTCCTACGTTGCCTGCGCGAAGAAGTTGCTCAGTGCGCCGGACGCGGTCTATCCGCAGTTCGCGACGCACAACGCGCACACGCTATCGGCGATCTATCATCTCGCGGGCAATAACTACTACCCGGGCCAGTACGAGTTCCAATGCCTGCACGGCATGGGCGAACCGCTGTATGAGGAAGTCACTGGCCGCGACAAGCTGAACCGTCCGTGCCGCGTGTATGCGCCAGTCGGTACGCATGAAACGCTGCTCGCGTACCTCGTGCGCCGTCTGCTGGAAAACGGCGCGAATACGTCGTTCGTGAACCGCATCGCCGATGAAAGCGTTGCGATCAAGGACCTGATCGCCGACCCGGTCGACGAAGCCTCGAAGATCGTCCCGCTCGGCGCGCCGCACGCGAAGATTCCGCTGCCGCGCAATCTGTTTGGCGCCGAGCGTCTCAATTCGATGGGCCTCGATCTGTCGAACGAACATCGTCTGGCCTCGCTGTCGTCGGCGTTGCTGGCGAGTGCGCATCATCCGTGGCGCGCCGCGCCGATGCTCGAAGACAACGAGATCGCCGTCGGCGTAGCACGTGATGTGCGCAATCCGGCCGATCATCGCGACCTCGTCGGCACGGTCGTCGAAGCGACGTCGGAACATGTGAGCGCAGCATTGGCACACGCGGTCGCTGCCGCACCGATCTGGCAAGCCACGCCGGTCGATGCCCGCGCCGATTGCCTCGCGCGTGCCGCCGATCTGCTCGAAGCCCAAATGCACACGCTGATGGGGCTCGTGGTGCGTGAAGCCGGCAAGTCGCTGGCGAACGCGGTCGCGGAAATCCGCGAAGCGATCGATTTCCTGCGCTACTACTCGACGCAGATCCGCAACGAGTTCTCGAACGACACGCACCGCCCGCTCGGTCCGGTGGTGTGTATCAGCCCGTGGAACTTCCCGCTGGCGATTTTCATGGGCCAGGTGGCCGCGGCATTGGCTGCCGGCAACACCGTGCTCGCGAAGCCGGCCGAACAAACGCCGCTGATCGCCGCGCAAGCCGTGCGACTCCTGCGCGAAGCCGGTGTGCCGGCGGGCGCGGTGCAACTGCTGCCGGGGGACGGCGAAACCGTCGGCGCGGCATTGGTGGCGGATCCGCGCACCCGTGCAGTGATGTTCACCGGTTCGACGGAAGTCGCGCGTCTGATCAACAAGACGCTCTCGAATCGCCTCGACCCGGAAGGCAAGCCCATTCCGCTGATCGCCGAAACCGGCGGCCAGAACGCAATGATCGTCGATTCGTCGGCGCTCGCTGAACAGGTCGTCGCGGACGTGCTGCAGTCGTCGTTCGATTCCGCCGGTCAACGGTGTTCCGCGTTGCGCGTTCTCTGTCTACAAGAAGATGTTGCGGACCGCACGCTCGAGATGCTGACGGGCGCGATGCGCGAACTGTCGGTGGGCAATCCGGACCGCCTGTCGATCGACGTCGGCCCGGTGATCGACCTCGACGCGAAACGCGGGATCGACGCGCACGTCGCGGCGATGCGCGAGAAAGGCCGCAAGATCGAGCAATTGCCGATGCCGGAAGGCGGCGCACAAGGCACGTTTGTTCCGCCGACGCTGATCGAACTCGACAGCATCGACGAACTGAAGCGCGAAGTCTTCGGCCCGGTGTTGCATGTGGTGCGTTACCGTCGCAGCCAGCTCGACAAGCTGCTCGAACAGATCCGTACGACCGGCTACGGCCTGACGCTCGGCATCCATACGCGGATTGATGAGACCATCGCTCACGTGATCAGCCGCGCGCACGTCGGCAACATCTACGTGAACCGCAATGTGATCGGCGCGGTGGTCGGTGTTCAGCCGTTCGGCGGCGAAGGTTTGTCGGGCACGGGTCCGAAAGCCGGCGGCGCGCTGTATCTGCAACGTCTGTTGGCTACGCGTCCGGCTGGTTTGCCGAAGTCGCTGGCGCAGTCGTTGATCGTGGATACGCCACAAGCCGGTGAAAACAGCGACAATCCGTCCGCTGCCTTGACGGCGCTGCGCGACTGGTTGATCAGCGAACAGCAGCTGGTGCTGGCCGCACGCTGCGACGGTTATCTGTCGCATGTGCCGGCGGGCGCAACTGCGGTATTGTCGGGGCCCACCGGCGAGCGCAACACGTACACGTTGGGCGCGCGCGGCACGGTGCTGTGTATTGCCTCGACGGCGAGCGGTGCGCGTGTGCAGTTTGCCGCGGCGCTGGCTACGGGAAATCGCGCGTTATTCGAGGGCGCGGCTGGTGAACAATTGGTGTCGCAGTTGCCTGCCGCGTTGAAGTCTTACGCAAGCGTGAAGAAGAGCGCCGATACGCCATTCGACGCAGTGCTGTTCGAAGGCGATAGCGACGAACTGCTGGCGCTGGTGAAGGAAGTCGCGAAACGTCCGGGGCCGATCGTCTCGGTGCAGGGCGTCGCGGCACGTGCGCTGGAAAGCGGCGATGAGGACTATGCACTCGAGCGTCTGTTGACGGAACGCTCGGTCAGCGTGAATACGGCAGCAGCAGGCGGTAATGCGAATTTGATGACGATCGGTTGAGCGAACCTCATCGATTACTTCAATAAAATGCAGGGCCGCTCCCAAATTTTATTGCCCCCTCGGGGGGGCCTGGCGCGAAGCGACAGGTTTTGGGGGCGCTCTGTATTAAAACGGAAGCGGTACGGCGACCCCGAAAAACCGCTCCATCCACACCTGGTACCAAGGAGAAGCTATGCAACACAAGATGAAACAGCTGGCAGGCGCAGCGCTGGTTGCGGCAATGTCGCTGGCGGGGACGGCCAACGCTCAATCGACCGAAGACGTGAAGATCGGCTTTGCCGGTCCGATGACGGGCGCACAGGCGCACTACGGTAAGGACTTCCAGAACGGCATCACGCTGGCAGTGGAAGACATGAACGCGACCAAGCCGGTGATCGGCGGCAAGCAGGTTCGCTTCGTGCTGGATTCGGCCGACGACCAGGCCGACCCGCGCACCGGCACGACCGTTGCACAAAAGCTGGTGGATGACGGCATCAAGGGCATGCTCGGCCACTTCAACTCGGGCACCACGATTCCGGCTTCGCGCATCTACGCGAACGCGGGCATCCCCGAAATCGCCATGGCGACGGCGCCTGAGTACACGCAACAAGGCTTCAAGACCACGTTCCGCATGATGACGTCCGACACGCAGCAAGGTTCGGTCGCCGGCACGTTCGCGGTGAAGACCCTGGGCATGAAGAAGATCGTGATCGTCGACGACCGCACGGCGTACGGCCAGGGTCTGGCAGATCAGTTCGAAAAGGCAGCGAAGGCTGCGGGCGGCCAGATCGTCGATCGCGAATACACGAACGACAAGGCTGTCGATTTCAAGTCGATCCTGACCAAGCTGAAGTCGGTCAACCCGGACATGGTCTACTACGGTGGCGCGGATTCGCAAGCAGCACCGATGGTCAAGCAGATGAAGCAACTGGGCATCAAGGCTCCGTTGATGGGCGGCGAAATGGTTCACACGCCGACGTTCATCCAGCTCGCGGGTGACGCAGCGAACGGCACGGTGGCATCGCTGGCCGGCTTGCCGCTGGAAGAAATGCCGGGTGGCAAGGACTACGTCGCGAAGTACAAGAAGCGCTTCAACGAAGACGTGCAAACGTACTCGCCGTACGCATACGACGGCGCAATGGCCATGTTCGACGCAATGAAGAAGGCTAACTCCACCGATCCGGCGAAGTACCTGCCGCTGCTCGCGAAGACCTCGATGCCGGCAGTGACGGCAGCGAACCTCGCGTACGACGGCAAGGGCGACCTGAAGAACGGCGGCATCACGCTGTACAAGGTTGTCGACGGCAAGTGGACGACGCTGCAAAGCGTGGGCGGGAAGTAAGCTGTTTTGCTGCTTGCTTTGGCGTCACGGGAACCCCGCTTCGGCGGGGTTTTTTTATGGCTGGCGTATCGAGGTCGAGTCCGCACGCAAGTGTAGTTAGCCTTCTCCCGAAAAAAATGCATCGACAATCCCCGAGGGTGGCACGAAATTAGTGAAGCGCGTTTTATACGAGACATATCGTATAATCGGAGGTGCGGTTGTCGATACCAAGCAAGTACAGGCAAGTGAAGCGCGCGGTCATCTCCGCGCTCAGGTCCGGGAAGTTCGAGCATGAGGCCCGTTCTGCCATTAACGTGAAAAACCTTCTGTCGACCGGGCAAGTCACAGCTCAGTTCGTCGAGGTTCTCGTTACGAAGAGCGATGGCACACAATACAGTTCGTCACCTCATCACAACGCGCCGGCAATAGATGTTCATATCATTGAGTCCGGCGGCTGGTACGTGAAGTTCTACTTCGTGGGCGACCCGGAAACCGTGTTTATCAGCGTGCACCAGTGAGTGAAGCCATGAAGATGAAACTCTACGAAGAAGGCGAAAAGAGCAAGGCAATCTGCCATCACTGCAAGCAGCTTGTGAGCACGACCTTTGCGCGGCGTGACGTACCTTTCAGTGACGGCAAAGGTGAGGTGAAGAATATTCTCGCAGCGGTGTGTGACGTCTGTGACCATGTGGTCGCCATTCCAGCGCAATCCACGCCAGCCGTCCGCGAAGCGCGGCAGAAGGAAGTCAGGCCGATCGAGGCACAACTGCCCGCCATCTATCTGGATGTTCTCGACCTGGCTGCGTATATGGTCGACAGCGCGAGCTCGACCGAATTTCGGAAGGTGCTCATGACGCTCTATCTGCACCGGTTTGCGTCCGGTGAATATCCGCGGGCAAGGCTGATCAAGGCACATAAATCGGCGACCGAACGCTTCAAGGAGCGCCGCGGCGCTGCACGGCGGCGGCTGTCGATGAAGGTGACGCCGCGCATCGCCGAAGATATCAAGACACTCATGCACGAGACGACCATGAGTCAGACAGAAGTCATCAAGTCCGTGATCTATCAAATCCAAACCGACGTGATCGAATCGCAAAAGCCCGCGCTGATGAAAGAGCTTGGTGCGTTGTCGGTCATATACGCGTAGTTGTTCGTTTGCCAGGTAAACAGGTTGTAGCGTGAAGGTAAAAAAAAGCCCTCGCTTTTCCGCGGGGCTTTTTTATGAAGCTACTTGCGTGAGCCGATGGCGTCATTCCATCTTCTGCCGAATGACTGCAAGCGTCTTGGTGTCGTAGTTCAATTCCACCTTTCTGCCGTCCTTGTTGTAGGCCTCGACCTCATAGCAGTTGTCGTCGATCTCGAACTTCGCGATCTTGTAGCCTTGCGCTTCGATCTGCGCACGGGCGTCACTCTCCTTCAGCCATTCCGCCGTGGGATGAACTGGACAGGACACGTCCATTGCGAACACGGCGCTCGACAGTCCCAACGCACCCGCAAATACCGCAGCCTTAAGCATATCGACTCCTTGAATCGTTCAGACGAACAGCAACCGTAGCCGATTCGTCAAACGACACACAAGGCGATCGAATGGGAAGTCTGCTGTACGTCAAAGATTCGATTTAGGATTCGCCGGCGCAGAGGGACGTTGCGCACAAGCGTTTTACACTAAGCCGTTTCGCCTCGCAGTTTCCTCCCCTGCTCGCGAATCTGCTCCAACGTTGCGCCCGGCGTACTTGCCTCCTGCGGCATGCGAATCTCGATCACTGCGGCACGCTTCGCTTCCATTGAGCGCTGCAACGCAGGCAGAAAATCTTCAGTCCGCTCCACGGTTTCACCGTGCGCGCCGAATGACCTCGCGAACGCGGCGAAATCGGGATTCGTGAGACCGGTGCCGTGCACACGATTCGGATAGTGCCGCTCCTGATGCATCCGGATCGTGCCGAAGTGGCTGTTATTCACGACGATGAAAATCACATGCAGGTCGTACTGCATCGCCGTCGCGAGTTCCTGCGCGGACATCATGAAACAGCCGTCGCCGGCTAACGCGACGACCGCGCGTTGCGGATACATCGACTTCGCCGCAATCGCCGCCGGTACGCCGTAGCCCATCGCGCCACTGGTCGGCGCTAGCTGCGAGCGGAAATGCCGATACGAGAAATGCCGATGCAGCCACGTGGCGTAGTTGCCCGCACCGTTTGTGAGGATCGCATCTTCCGGTAGGTGCGCGCGCAACTGCTGGATTACTTCGCCCATTTGCACGTCACCGGGAATCTGACGGGGCTTGCGCCAGTCGAGATACGCGCGATGGGCTTCTTCAGCCGCACCGGCCCATGCGAGCTTCCCGGCAGAAGGCTTCAACACCGCAAGCAGCGCTGCCAGCTCGGGCATACCGGAGACGATCGGCAAGTCTGCTGCATAGACCCGCCCAAGTTCTTCCGCACCTTGATGCACATGCACCAACGTTTGATTGGTCTTGGGAATGTCGAGCAGCGTGTAACCGTTCGTCGTGGCTTCGCCTAGGCGCGGTCCGAGCGTGAGTAGCAGGTCCGCATCGCGGATACGTTGATCAAGCGCCGGATTGATACCGAGGCCAATATCACCCGCGTAGTTCGGGTGCTCATTGTCGAGCGTATCCTGGAAGCGGAACGCGAGGCCGATCGGCAATTGCCAGTTTTCGACGAAGTGTTGCAGGTCGGCGCATGCCGCGGGCGTCCAACCACTGCCGCCCGCAATCACCATCGGCCGTTGTGCCCCTTCCAGCAATCGACGCAACTCTTCCATCTGCGCTGCTGACGGTGACGCCGCCACACGCTTGTACGCGGGCGCGCCGGCAACAAGGTCACACGCATCACTCAACACATCTTCCGGCAACGACAACACGACCGGCCCCGGCCGTCCCGACGTCGCCGCGTGAAACGCATGACTCAGATATTCGGGAATGCGTTTTGGATCGTCGATCTGCGCGACCCATTTCGCCATCTGCCCAAACATGCGCCGGTAGTCGATTTCCTGGAAGGCCTCGCGGTCCAGATGTTCGCGCGCGCATTGACCGATCAGCAGGATCATCGGCGTCGAATCCTGAAACGCGGTGTGCACACCGATCGACGCGTGAGTCGCACCGGGTCCGCGCGTGACAATAGCGACGCCCGGACGGCCGGTCAATTTGCCAACCGCTTCGGCCATGTTCGCCGCGGCCGCTTCGTGACGGCAGACGATGGTCTGGATGCGTTCGGTCTCATCGTGCAACGAATCGAGCACGGCGAGAAAGCTCTCACCAGGAACACAGAAAACACGTTCGACGCCGTGCGTCAGCAAGGCATCGACGACGAGACGCGCGCCGGTGGTTTGGGCGGTGGAAGAAGTTTCAGAAGCGAGCGGCATTGCGATGAAGCCTCCAGGCGTTGCGATGGGTGCGATCGGGTCGTTGCGCTCTCAACACTCCACAATATTCACCGCCAACCCACCGCGCGACGTTTCCTTGTACTTCGTCTTCATATCCGCGCCGGTTTGCATCATTGTTTTGATCACAGAGTCGAGCGACACGTAATGTGTACCGTCACCGCGTAGTGCCATTCGTGCGGCATTCACGGCTTTCACCGAGCCCATCGCATTGCGCTCGATACACGGAATCTGCACCATCCCGCCGACCGGATCGCACGTCAGCCCGAGGTTATGCTCCATGCCGATCTCGGCAGCATTCTCGACTTGCTCAGGCGTGCCGCCCATCACCGCCGCGAGCGCACCCGCAGCCATCGAACAGGCCACGCCCACTTCACCCTGGCACCCCACTTCCGCGCCCGAAATCGACGCGTTCAGCTTGTACAGAATCCCGATTGCCGCCGCCGTCAGCAGGAAGTCGATCACGCCCTGCTCGTTCGAGCCCGGCATGAAGCGCGTGTAGTAATGCAGCACGGCGGGAATGATGCCGGCCGCGCCATTGGTCGGGGCCGTGACCACGCGCCCGCCCGCAGCGTTTTCTTCATTCACGGCGATGGCGTAAAGATTAATCCAGTCGACCATCGACAGCGGATCGCGCAGCGCCAGCTCAGGATTACTCGACAACGCACGATACAACTGTGGTGCGCGGCGCTTCACCTGGAACGGACCGGGCAACGTACCGTCTGCAACCGGATTGTTGATGCCGCAACCGCGCGCTACGCACGATTGCATTACGTTCCAGATCTTCAGCAAGCCCGCACGCGTCTCTTCTTCCGTGTGCCAGACCCGCTCGTTTTCCCACATCAATTGCGCGATGCTCTTGCCGGTCGATTTGCACAGCGCGAGCAATTCGTTGCCGCTGCGGAACGAGTGCGGCAATTGTTCGACGGCGCTCAGCACCTTCGTGTTCGGCGCGCCCGCCGTCACCACAAACCCGCCACCCACCGACAGATACGTCGACTCGCGTAGCGTCTCGCCCTGCGCATCGAGCGCACGCAGCTTCAGGCCGTTCGGATGCTCGGACAGCGCCTGGCGATAAAACGAAATGTGATCTTTCTGGATGAACGGCACCTCGTGCGTGCCGAGCAAGGCGAGCTTGCGCGACGCCTTCACCGCGTCCAGACGCTGCGCGATCGTGTCCGGATCGACCGTGTCAGGCGCATCGCCCATCAAGCCGAGCATCACGCCGCGATCGGTGCCGTGCCCCTTGCCGGTCGCGCCGAGCGAACCATACAAATCCACTTTCACCGATGCTGTCGCCGCAAGCAGCCCGTCGCGTTCGAGCCCTTGCGCGAACATCAGCGCAGCGCGCATCGGCCCGACCGTATGCGAACTGGACGGACCAATGCCGATTTTGAAAAGGTCGAAGACGCTGACTGCCATTTACTGCTCCTGCTGATAAAAGTTAGTTTAGCGCGCCGGCAGCGGTAAACACACGGCGAGCCACGCGGGCGGCGTCGGTGCGAGCTGCAGCGCGATCGGCGTATAGCGTCCATCGAGACGCGCCGCCAGGTGAAACAGTTCCGTCGCGTTTTTCGGATCCCATTGACCCGAATAGCCAGGCAAACCAGCCTCGCGACGTTTGGCATCGAACGGAACAGTCGAATGCACGAATTCTTCATGCGTCTTGCTGCCGTCCGCATACGGCGTGAGCCAGTCGAGTGCGGCTTGCAGCGACGCGCCGTTTGCCCCCTTCTCCGGCAACCAGTTGCGGTTGTGGCGGCGCGCCGCGAGCGCGGCGGTCACGAGCGGCTGCAGGTCGTAGGTGACGTAATGCAATGCATCGCGCTCGGCGAAATCCACCGTCGAGCCGTCCGGCGCGATGTTGTCGCCGATATGCTCGTCGAACAAACGTTGCGCCGCGTTGATCATCTTGCGGTTATCGAGCGTGAACGCGGCCATCGCGATCAGCTTGATCCGGTGGCTCTGCCAATTGTTCTTGAACGTGCCCTTGAGCGGCCGAGGCTGCGCGTCGATCTGCGCGATGTAGCCGCTCGCGAGCTTCGTCAGGAACGTCATCGATGCATTGCGCGTCTTCACCGGCAACGCGCTCGCGGTCATGTCGTAAGCGAGGATCAGGCCATCGAAATGGGTTTCGTCGATCGGATTGAAACTGGGCTGATAAGTCGTGACCCACGCATACAGCAGGCGGTCGACGAGCTTCAGATAACGGTCGTCGCTGGTCGCGCGCCAGGCGAGCGCGGCGTCGCGCAGCAGATCGAGATCCTTCTCCGCCTCGACGCTTTGATCGTAGATGCCCTCGTGCGGCAGCGTGCCCTCGGTATGCAGTTTCGCCAGCGCATGCGGCGGGTCGTTCAGATGCGCCTGCACATTGCTCACCAATGCCTTGACGCCTGGATCAGCGTTGGTGCGCTCGCTGGTTTGCAGCGCGGGTGCTGCACAAAAATTCATCGCCGCTTGCGCCTGTCGCAGCGGCAGCAGCATCGCTGCGCCTGCCAACAACAGTGTGCAAGCCTGCTGCCACGTCTGGGCTCGCCTTGCTTCGGTCCGGCTCTGCATCAATCGCACCTTTCGCGCCATGCGAAACTCCTCGTTAGGCTGATTCGGTGTGTGATGTTAGCCGTTTGCCGTGACAAGCGACAGAACCGCGCAACGCCTGCTTACAACCTTCAGGCGATGCGCGGCTGGCGGCCACGCTTACTCGTAGTCGGCGATCGGCACGCAGGAGCAGAACAGATTGCGGTCGCCGTACACGTTGTCCGCACGGCCGACCGGCGGCCAGTACTTCTTCGCGATCAACGTGGGCAGCGGATAAGCGGCGGTTTCGCGCGCATACGCATGCTTCCAGTCGTTGGCGATGACCACCGCTGCCGTATGCGGCGCGTGCTTCAGCGGATTGTCTTCGCGATCCGAGCGGCCATCTTCCACCGCGCGAATTTCCTCGCGGATCGCGATCATCGCTTCGACGAAGCGGTCGAGTTCTTCCTTCGACTCCGATTCAGTCGGCTCGACCATCAGCGTGCCCGGCACCGGGAAGCTCATGGTCGGTGCGTGGAAGCCGTAGTCGGCGAGGCGCTTGGCGACGTCGTCGACCGAAATGCCACTGGTTTCCTTGATCGGACGCAGATCGAGAATGCACTCGTGCGCAACCAGTCCGCCCGGGCCCGAATACAGCACCGGATAATGCGGGGCGAGTTTGTTCGCGACGTAGTTGGCGTTGAGGATCGCGGTTTCGGTGGCGGCCGTGAGGTTCTTCGCGCCCATCATCGCGATGTACATCCACGAAATCGGCAGAATCGACGCGGAACCGTACGGTGCGCCCGACACGGCGCCGATACCGTTCGGCGCGCGCTCATAGCCCGACGAAATCTGATTCGGCAGGAATTGCGCGAGATGCGCGCCGACTGCGACCGGACCGACACCCGGTCCGCCGCCGCCGTGCGGAATACAGAAGGTCTTGTGCAGATTCAGGTGCGAGACATCGCCGCCGAACTGGCCCGGCGCGCACAGCCCGACCATGGCGTTCATGTTCGCGCCGTCCACATAGACCTGACCGCCGTGCGCATGCACGATCTCGCAGATTTCGCGGACGTTCGATTCGAACACGCCGTGCGTTGACGGATACGTGATCATGATTGCCGCGAGCTTGTCGGCGTGCTGCTCGGCCTTCTTCTTCAGGTCTTCGATATCGACGTTGCCTTGCGCGTCGCAAGCAACCACGACCACTTGCATGCCGGCCATTTGCGCCGACGCCGGGTTCGTGCCGTGCGCCGAAGCGGGAATCAGGCAGACGTTGCGGTGACCTTCGCCGCGCGATGCGTGGTACGCGTGAATGATCAAGAGACCCGCGTACTCGCCTTGCGAGCCGGCGTTCGGCTGCAGCGACACGGCTGCGTAGCCGGTGGCCGCGACCAGCATCTGTTCGAGCTGATCGATCATTTCGCGGTAGCCGACCGTTTGCTCAGCCGGAGCGAACGGGTGAATCTGACCGAACTCGGGCCACGTGACCGGCAGCATTTCCGAGGTCGCGTTCAGCTTCATCGTGCAGGAGCCGAGCGGGATCATCGAGCGGTCGAGTGCCAGATCCTTGTCCGAGAGGCTGCGCAGGTAGCGCAGCATTTCCGTTTCCGAATGGTGGCGGTTGAACACGTGGTGCGTGAGGTACGCGCTGGTGCGTTCGAGCGCGGCCGGCACGGTGCTTTCGGCGGGCAGTTCGGCGTCGAGGGCGTCGATTTGCGGCACGTCGTTCACGAACGCCGCTTGCGCAAATGCCGCGAGCAGATCGGCCAGATCGCTGCGCTTGGTGGTTTCGTCGATCGAGATGCCGACGCGCGTGTCGCTCACGCGGCGCAGGTTAATGCGCTTCGCGGTGGCGGCGTCATGCAGCGCCTGAGTACGTGCGCCGGTTTCGAACGTGAGCGTGTCGAAGAATGTGTCGTTGACGAGCGTGTAGCCGAGCTTTTTCGCACCGGCCGCGAGCAGCGCAGCGATACGATTCACGCGCAGCGCGATCGTCTTCAGGCCGTGCGGGCCGTGATAGACGGCGTACATGCTGGCCATGATCGCGAGCAGCGCTTGCGCGGTACACACGTTCGAGGTCGCCTTTTCGCGGCGGATATGTTGTTCGCGCGTTTGCAGAGCCAGACGCAACGCCGGATTGCCTTGGGCATCGACGGTCACACCGACCAGACGGCCCGGCATCTGACGCTTGAATTCGTCGCGCACAGCGAGGTAAGCCGCGTGCGGGCCGCCGAAACCAACCGGCACGCCGAAACGCTGCGTGTTGCCGACGGCTACGTCCGCACCCCATTCGCCCGGCGGCGTGAGCACGGTCAGCGCGAGCAGATCGGCGGCGACCACCACGTGGCCGCCCGCTGCGTGGATGGCGTCGGCAAGTGCGCGGTAGTCGCGCACATCGCCGTTCACGCCCGGGTATTGCAGCAGCACGCCGAATGCATTCGAGTTCGCTGCATCCGCAGCCGGGCCCACTTTCACTTCAATGCCGACCGGCGTGGCGCGCGTCTTCACCACTTCAATGGTTTGCGGCAGCACGTCGTCGGCGACGTAGAACACGTTCGACTTCGGCTTGCCGACGCGTTGCAGCAGCGTCATCGCTTCGGCGGCTGCGGTCGCTTCGTCGAGCAACGAGGCGTTCGAGATCGCCAGACCGGTGAGGTCGACGATCATCTGCTGGAAGTTCAGCAGCGCTTCCAGACGGCCTTGCGAGATTTCCGGCTGATACGGCGTGTACGCGGTGTACCACGCCGGATTTTCCAGCACGTTACGCAGGATCACCGTCGGGGTGTGCGCGTTGTAATAACCCTGCCCGATGTACGAGCGGAACACCTGGTTCTTGTCCGCGAGTTCACGCAGCGCGGCGAGCGCTTCGGCTTCGCTCTTCGGCTGGGCGAAGGGGCCGAGCGGCAGCGTTTCGGTGCGGCGGATCGTCTTCGGAATGACGGCGTCGATCAGCGCGGCGCGCGACGCAAAGCCGAGGGCTTCGAGCATCGCATGCTGGTCGGCCGAATCCGGGCCGATGTGCCGTTCGGCGAAGGCATCATGCACTTCGAGCGCGGCGAGCGAGAGAGGAGTGCGGTTCATCAGACGATCCGGGTGTTCGAGCTTCATGAGGTGTTCCTGCCGGTGCGGGCGTCCGTTCAGCGATTGAATCGGACGCGCCGCGCCTGTCGGGTTTAAACGTAATGGTGCAGCTTGCGGTGAATCAGGCGCCGATCGCCTTCGAGTACGCGTCCGCGTCGATCAGGCGGTCAAGCGCTGCGCCCGCGGCCGGCTTGATCTTGAAGAGCCAGTTTTCGTAGGGCGCGCTGTTGACGCCATCCGGCGTGTCGGCGACGGCCGGGTTCGCTTCGATGATTTCGCCCGAAACCGGTGCGTAGATATCGGAAGCGGCCTTCACCGATTCGATCACGGCGACGGTGTCGCCGGCTTCGACGGTCTTGCCCAGTTCCTGGACTTCGAAGAAGACGATATCGCCGAGCGCTTCCTGCGCGTGGTCGGTGATGCCGACCGTCAGCGTGCCGTCCGCTTCGGTGCGGACCCACTCGTGCGATTCGGTGTATTTCAGATCGGCCGGGATGCTCATCGGATGCTCCTATGCGGTGTTATTCGGTATGAACTTAAAAAGGTAGACGCACGCGACGGCTGCTTAAACTGCGAGCACTTTGCCGTTGCGCACGAACGGCAGTTTTACCACGCTTGCGGGAACGTTTTTGTCACGAATCTGGACGTGAACGGTGTCGCCCGGCTGCACGCCTTTCGGCACGCGCGCGAAGGCGATCGATTCCTGCATCGTGGGTGAAAACGTGCCGCTGGTGATTTCGCCTTCGCCCTGCGGCGTGACGACTTTCTGGTGAGCACGCAACACGCCTGCCGCCTTGCCGTTTTCCTTCAGCAAGATCAGACCGACGAACGCGGCCTGCGAGCCGTCGGCTTCGAGCTTGCCTTTGCCGACGAAATCGCGCGGCGAAGTCAGATCGACGGTCCAGGCGAGGCCGGCGTCGAGCGGCGAGACGTTGTCGTCCATATCCTGGCCGTACAGGTTCATGCCGGCTTCGAGACGCAGCGTGTCGCGCGCGCCGAGACCTGCGGGGCGCACGCCTTGTGCTTGCAGCGCGTTCCACAGCGCTGCGACGTGATCCGCCGGGACGATGATTTCGAAGCCGTCTTCGCCGGTGTAGCCGGTGCGGGCGACGGTGAGTTCGCCAAACGGCGTGTCTTCGACGCGCGCGGCGTTGAACGGCTTCAGGGCTTCAGTGGCGGCGCGGGCGGCCGGCACGGTTTGCCAGACTTTTTCACGGGCGTTCGGGCCCTGCACGGCGACGATCGCGTAATCGCGGCGCGGCGTGATGGTCAGGCCGAAGCTGCCCTCTGCGTTGAGCTGGCCGAACCAGGCGATGTCTTTATCGGCGGTGCCGGCGTTGACGACCACGCGGAAGTGATCTTCGCCGAAGTAATAGACGATCAGATCGTCGATCACGCCGCCATTCGAGTTCAGCAGACAGGAGTAGAGCGCGCGGCCCGGCGTTTGCAGCTTGGCGACATTGTTGGCCAGCGCGTATTCGAAGAAGGCGCGCACGCGTTCGCCGGTGAAATCGACGACGCACATGTGCGAGACGTCGAACATGCCGGCGTCGGTGCGCACGGCGCGGTGTTCGTCGATCTGCGAGCCGTAGTTGACGGGCATGTCCCAGCCGCCGAAATCGACCATGCGGGCGTTGAGCGCACGATGGGTGGCGTTGAGCGGGGTGTGTTTGAGTTCGGTCATGGGGCCTCAGGCGTCTCGTGAAACAAAAAAGGCCATGCGGCGCTACGCCTCGCGGCCTGCCGGCTGCGAGCGAATGCGTTGCATGACCCCTCTGTCCTCGATACCTGAGAGATTGCGCCACCGTGCGATGTTGAAGCCGTGATCGCTACGGTGAAACGCGCGCCCCTTCGGTGGGCAGCCTGCCAATATCTGCTCGATGCACGTTTGACGTACGCGACGCAGACGGCTACTGCCGCTCTCCAGAGTGCGAAAAACCGATGCCTTGATGTTGCCTGGGCGCGGGTTCTTCGACGCGGTCGGTCCTTTTGCCTGAGAGTTTGCGGGTGTGCCCCTTCGGCGGCGCGGCCTGCAATTTTCTGCGGCCAGCACGCTCTCCCGACGCGTGCGGCGAATGTACGCGAGGGCCGGGGGCTTGTCAAATAAAGGCCCGCAAGGGGCATGGCGGTTGGCCCTGCGGCTTCGCGAAAGCCAAAAAAAAGCGCGGGACATGATGCCCGCGCTTCTTTGCTTCAGTGCCTGAACCTGCGCGATTATTCGCCGATGGCGTGTGCCGCGTTGTCCAGTTCCTGGTTCAGCACGCGCTGTTCGTCGCCGGACAGGCCGCCGCCGTGTTGCGCCGCCATGTCGTGCGCTTCCTGACGGATCACGTCGAGGCGGTGGTGCAACGCGCCGCCTTGCGGGGGCGGGTAGTAGCCTTGGTTGACGCGTGCGTCGATGCGGCGGCTCAGGTTGTCGATACGGCCGTTCACCTGATGGAGACGCTCATCCGCGATCTGCTGCGGGTTGGGGCGCGGCGCCGGTGCAGGTTGCTGCGGGGTCACCACGCAGGCGGCCAGTGAGCTAAGCAATGCGCATGCTGCTAGTGCGCGGACGATACGGGGCATGGACTCTCCGGAAGTCGTTGTCGTTTTGTGGTGCTACTGGGGTAGCAACGGATTACGGGGGATTCGCGCTGACCGCGGAGGCGGGGTTATTTGTAACGTTATGTTCCTTTCGGCGTTGTCAGGAATTTCGATTTGGCGGCGACACGGTTTGCCCATGTGCCACCGCTAGATAGCCAGAACACGCCTCGTAAGGAAGAACTCAGCGAATACGCTCGAACGGCAGCCGGGTACCTTCCTCGGAGCTTCGGGCGGCAAGCTCGATAATCGTCATCACGTCGACCGCATCCTGAGCGCTGACAGGAAATTTCACGCCGTTCTGAATGGCATCCGCCAGGGCAATATAAAAACCGACGTATTCGCCGTTACGCGTAGGCACCGCCCGCTCGACTTCCTGATCGCCTTCGAGCACGCGCAATACCCCCGCTGTATTGCCGGCGCCGAACCCTTCGTCGCCAGGCCGCAAGCCGGCCTTCAGCTGATCTTCCTGTGTATCGAGCCCGTATTTCGCATAGCTCCCCTGCGTGCCGTGGATCGCAAACCTCGGCGCGACCAGCGCAGTCAATGCGCTTGCATGCAACACCACCTCGAACTCGCCGTACCCCAGTTGAATATGCACGTAGTCCGGCGCGCTGGCCTGGTCGCGATGTGTTCGAACCGTCGCGGATACGGTCTGCGGTGCGCCGAACAACGCCAACGCCTGGTCGATGAGGTGCGGTCCAAGATCCAATAGCAAACCACCGCCGCGCGAAGCCTCCTCACGCCAACGCTGCCGAACCTCTGGCCGGAAACGGTCGAAATGCGACTCGTATTGCGTGATGCGCCCCAACTCTCTGCTGGCAAGCAGATCACGCACGGTCAGAAAATCACCGTCCCAGCGGCGGTTGTGAAAGGGCACGAACAGCTTGCCGCGAGCAAGCGCAATGTTGGCGAGCGTGTGGGCGTCGGCGGCGGTGAGCGTGACCGGCTTGTCGACCACCACGTGCTTGCCTGCTTCCAGGGTGCGGCGCGCCAGGTCGAAGTGCGTGTCATTAGGCGTCGCGATCACGACGCACTCGACTTCTTCAAGCGCCAGCAGCGCGTCGAGATCCGCCACCACCTTTGCGTGCGGGTAATCGGCCAGTGCGTGCTTCGGCTGACTCGTCGCGATGGCCGCGATGCTCGCGCGCCCGCAGTGCTCGATCACCGGCGCATGAAAGGTCGCGCCAGCAAAACCGTAACCCATCAATCCAATCTTCAGCGATGCGGACATGCGTGTCTTCCTGCAAAAACGGCGCGCCGCTTTGCCACCGCGGCGACGGCGCGCAACAGCGTAATTGTGGCATGTCCCGAAGGCAGACTGTCAGCGTTGTCATGGATGGCTGTCAGCGATATCTGTCATCTCATCGCTCAAGCGTGGACGCGACGTCGCCTGGGATCCGCCGTCGAGGCATCCGGCGCGGCGTGTCCGCTGCGGTCATCCGTCCCCAGTCTGTCGCAATCATCCGTCGCATTTATCCGTCGCATTTATCCGTGTTAACATCGCTCCTCTCGCGCGGAGCGTAGCGAGCCGGAATCCCGCAGCACGCGCTGTGCCATTCCAGCCGCTGGCCCCTCGCAGCATGCCCCCGGGCCTTCGGTCTCGCGATTCCGCACCTAAGCGCCCTCAACCGCATTACCCATCCACAGACGATGTCCGCAGGCCTGAACCCCGCTCAAAATGAAGCGGTCCGTTATCTTGACGGTCCGTGTCTCGTGCTCGCCGGCGCCGGCAGCGGCAAGACGCGCGTGATCACGCAGAAAATCGCGCACCTGATCGAAGCCAAAGGCTTCGAGCCGCGCCACATCGCCGCCGTCACGTTCACGAACAAGGCCGCGTTGGAAATGCGCGAGCGCGTGGGCAAGCTGCTCGAAGGCAAGACGCTGACCACACCCGGCAAGGAAGGCCGCAAAGTGCCCGTCAACCAGCTGACGGTCTGCACCTTCCACTCGCTCGGCGTGCAGATTCTGCGGCAGGAAGCGGAACATGTCGGCCTCAAGCCGCAGTTCTCGATCATGGATTCGGACGACTGCTTCGGCATGATCCAGGAGCAGGTCGGCTCGACGGACAAGGGCTTCATCCGCAAGATCCAGTCGATCATCTCGCTGTGGAAGAACGGCATGATCATGCCCGAGCAGGCGATCGCGATCGCCGCGAACGAGGACGAGCATCAGGCCGCGATCGTCTACCGCAATTACGTGGCGACGCTGCATGCGTATCAGGCGGTCGATTTCGACGATCTGATCCGCCTGCCCGCCGAACTCTTCGAGAAGAACGAGCAGGTGCGCGACCGCTGGCAGAACAAGCTGCGCTATCTGCTGATCGACGAGTATCAGGACACCAACGCCTGTCAGTACGAACTGGTGAAGCTGCTGGCCGGCCCCCGTGCGGCGTTCACGGCCGTCGGCGACGACGATCAGGCGATCTACGGCTGGCGCGGCGCGACGCTCGAAAATCTCGGCCAGCTCAGCAAGGATTTTCCGAAGCTGCATCTGATCAAGCTGGAACAGAACTACCGTTCGACGGTGCGCATTCTCACCGCCGCGAACAACGTGATCGCGAACAACCCGAAGCTGTTCGAAAAGAAGCTGTGGTCCGAACACGGCATGGGCGACTCGATCACCGTCACGCCTTGCAACGACGAAGAGCACGAAGCCGAGTCCGTCGTGTTCCGCCTGTCCGCGCACAAGTTCGAGCGGCGCGCGAATTTCCGCGACTACGCGATCCTGTATCGCGGCAATTTCCAGGCGCGCATCTTCGAACAGGTGCTGCGCCGTGAACGGATCCCGTACGTGCTGTCCGGCGGCCAGTCGTTCTTCGACAAAGCCGAGATCAAGGATATCTGCGCGTATCTGCGCCTGATCGCCAACGCGAACGACGACCCCGCGTTTATCCGCGCGATCACCACACCGCGCCGCGGCGTCGGCAATACGACGCTCGAAGCGCTCGGGTCGTTCGCGGGTCAGGCGAAGGTGTCGCTATTCGAAGCGGTGTACATGGGCGGCATCGAGGCGCGCCTGTCGCCGCGCCAGATTGAACCGATGCGCGTGTTCTGCGACTTCATGCAGCGTCTCACCGACCGCGCCGAGAAAGACGCCGCCGGCCCGCTGCTCGACGAACTGATGGACGCGATCCACTACGAAGCCTATCTGTACGACGCGTTCGACGAACGTCAGGCGCAGTCCAAGTGGCAGAACGTGCTCGAGTTCATGGAATGGTTGAAGCGCAAAGGCACCAAAGCTGAGCCCGAGGGTTCGGAGAAAAGCGAAGCAACCGGCTATGACACCGCCGATGGCCTCGGCGACACCGGCAAGAATCTGCTCGGCCTGATCCAGACCGTCGCACTGATGTCGATGCTCGAAGGCCGTGAAGAAGATCCGGATGCGGTACGGCTTTCGACCGTGCATGCGTCCAAGGGGCTCGAATATCCCCACGTGTTTCTGGTGGGCGTCGAAGAAGGCATCATGCCGCACCGCGGCGGCCCCGACGACGAGCCGATCGACGACGCGCGCATCGAGGAAGAGCGCCGTCTGATGTACGTCGCGATCACGCGTGCGCAGCGCAGCCTGCATCTGAACTGGTGCAAAAAGCGCAAGCGCGCGCGCGAAACCGTGGTGTGCGAGCCGTCGCGCTTCATCCCGGAGATGCTGCTCGACGATGCTCCGCCGCCGACGCCCGAAGAAGCGCCGATGTCGCCGAAAGACCGGCTCGCGAGTTTGAAGGCGCTGTTGCAGAAACCTTGAAGAAAAAATCCCTGCCCGTGTCGCCACGATGCAGGGATTTTCTGTTTTGCGAGAACCGCCCGAAGCGATCTCGCAAGCGCCTTATTTCGCGGCGCTGATCATGTAATCGACAGCGGCCTTCACGTCGGCGTCGGAAGCTGTAGATCCGCCTTTCGGTGGCATCGCGCCCTTGCCGTGCAGCGCATAGTTGTAGACCGTGTCGATCGGGTCTTTCAGGCGTGCCGCCCACGCTTCCTTGTCGCCGAACTTCGGTGCGTTCAACACGCCGGCCGCGTGACACGCCTGGCAAACCTGCTGATAAAGCGCCTTGCCGGCTTGCGAGGCGTCCGCGCTTTGCGTCCCGCCGGCTGCCGGTGCAGCTGCTTGCGGCACGCTTGCCATGGCTGCCATCGCGGCAGCGGCTTGTGCGGCGCCAGCGTCCGAAGCACCCGCCGGCGCGGCAGCAGCAGCGCCCGAGGCGGCCGCCGCCGCACCCGCTGCCGGTTGCGCCGGTTCAGGGAAGCTCGCGCCGGAATTGTTCGCCATGTAAACCACGGCGCGGGCGATTTCGAAGTCGCTGTAGTCGTCCGGGCTGGTGCCGCCGCGCGGGGGCATCGCGCCCTTGCCGGCGAGCGCCGTGTGCCACAGCGTGTCGAAGCCCTGCGCAATGCGAGGGGCCCAGTCGGCGGTGTTGGTGAATTTCGGCGCGCCTGCCGCACCCGACGCGTGACACGCGGAGCAAACGGCCTTGTAAACCTCTTCGCCGGTCTTGTAGACACGCGGCGCATTGGCGTCGCGAATGTCGACTTGTGCGAGCGGTTTGATGCGCGCGCTGACCTCGGCTTGGGAAAGACTGTCGGTGCCGGCGCCGGTGCGCGTCGAGTTATCGACGTAGATCACTAGCAGAACGATGATGACGATCGGTACCGCAAAACTGGCAATGATCGCGGCAATGAGCTGCCCGGGGGTTTTGATTGGGGCTCCGTGTGGTGCTTCGCTCATGCTTGTCTCGTCTCCGTGGGTATGTGAGCGGTACAGCGTGACGGCAACTTCTTTTTCTTTGCTTTATTCAGGCACGGACGATTATAGACGCAACATTTCGGCGGCGGCGAGGGGCGCGGCGAGGTGTTCAGCAGGCGTTTACCCGCATCGCGAGGTGTAGCCGGCACCTGCGGGATGGCGGACAGATGGCGCCCAATCTCGCCATATAGGCCGTCCGGTGGACGGTTGGGCTGAAACCGGGTATCCTTTCTGTCTCGCTTTGGCGTCGCTCCTGTTCAGGTTGCCGCGCTTTCGTGTTGAAGCGCCCGTAGCTCAATGGATAGAGTACTGCCCTCCGAAGGCAGGGGTTGCTGGTTCGATCCCAGCCGGGCGCACCAAGAAAATCAAGTACTTAGTGGAAGCCGGGCGGTATGTGTCGTTACTCTACAGATGTCGTAAACGACATCTGTAGGTAGTACGAGCAGCCTTAAAAAGTCCCGCATCACATCCTTTTTTCCGGTTATCCGCTGACCGGACGCCCCGGCATTCTGCCTCCACATCGAGCGATTGGTATTCCCGTGAGCGCGTGAGCTTTCATTTGAGCCCTGTGCGCATCTTGGTGTCGTCCCAAGCTCTCTGTCTTCCCACGCATGCGCTTGGTGACCCGCCTTCTGGAAGGATAGGTTCCCATTTCCCAGAGTGCGATGTGTTCCGCCAGGTAAAGTTGGTCATACGAGTCTCTGTTCTCGTCCCGGAGAGTCGTCACAAGGTCGCGACCCTGCTGTTTCACGGCCGCATGTTCTAGCGGAAATTCCCTTCGAAAAAACTTTTCAGATATTCCAACGGCCTTCGCCGCCTCCGCCGCACTCTTAACGGTACCTCCGCAAATCAGTTCTCCGAGTTTCGACCGAAGCTCATTCTTCGGTTGCTTGGCTCCGGTGCCGCCAATTTGTAGCAATCGCCGGTCTTGACACTCCGGTGCTGCTCGCCGTGAAAGCATCACCCGGTTGCCGAGCAATATGTCCGCGATTGCACACCCGCAACAGTAGGCAGTCAGCGCGAGCCGGGGGAGGCTCATGCGCACCTTTCCCTTAACCCATGCATGCACTTGCGATTTGCCGACGCGAAGATGCGCCGCGAAATGAGCGGACTTTCCTGCGAACAGAGCATCAATGGCGTGGACTAGAAAGGCGGACTGAGCAGATGGCACGTAGCTAAGACCTGGAAAGAAGATTGCATCGTCCAGAAGTTCCGCGATTAGACGTGCGCTCTCGATTTCGTATTCTGACGCCGGAACTGTTGGGGGTGATTCGGGCAACCCGCCTTGGGCCGGACGAACGTTTGCACCGTTGCATGAGCTGGCGTCCCGGTTTTGCTCCAGGCGCGTGACGAGCCGTGTTCGGTGTAGAGGGCATGCAACGACAGCCTTGATGCTCCAAAGCAACCTGTCGTAACGCTGGCGCCCCGACTTCTCGTCCTCCTTGAAACAAACGGGACAAAATCGCCTGTCGCTTGACATCAACTTCAATGGTGAGACGAGGCCTTTCATTGGCAGCAGCGTACACAGCTGCAGGTTATTGCGCAGCGTGAGGCTGTTAAGCGCGTACGCCCAATGCTTCGCTTCTTCTGTAAGGCTAGAGACATTGGCAGCGTAATCGGAACGTCCAATGTCTTGAGCCAACCGGAGCGGGTCAGTGCCAAACAGCTCGTGCGCGGTTGGACCCACGATTCGATACCCCAACGCGCCGCGCGGAATGTCCTGAGCATCGCTCAGTCGAGAAACGTAGCTGCCCAGACTCTCGCGGTCTTCGCCCGAGCACCCGTAGGGTGGAAGGCTGGGCAGAATTGACCGCGGCGGCGCGTCGTCGGGCCAGCCGCCAGGCAATCGCGTTCGAAACGGACTCTTCATCGACGGAACCCTCGCGCAGCGTCACCGAGCGCTCGTGCCTGCCTCGCTGAAATGCCGGCAAGCAATTCAGCTTCGCTCGGATATGTAATCGGTGTTGCAGACGAGAGATAAGGCTTGATGTTTTCTTCTTCCTCCAACGTCTCAGTCGCAATCGTCTCGTATTCTGCTCTGGACGGTAGCGAGTTCCATACGTATTCGTCTTTCCACGAGTTGCATCCTTCGTACGCGCACGCAATGACCGACCTGACTAAGGTCTTGACCGCATATCCCGGGATGCCGAGGTGAGCGTCAAAGAGCGTTTCCACGTACTTCCCGAGGTCAACCTCGAATGGCAGCGGAAGCTCCTTCGCCAAGTCTTTGATGAACTGCGTAAACGCGTCGAAATCGTCCTGATTCGCCAGATACCGCGGGAAGTGGACCACGCTGGTTCGCCGAGCCAATTGTCCGCTAGCGCGAACCAGCCTTTCAGAGCCGTAGGCACCCACGAGCAGCAAATTCATGGAGCCACGGTTCGCCAGAGACTTCAGAAGGTTTCCGTACTGCAAAGGTTCCGTTCTCGAATCGGTCAAGTGCACAGCTTCGTCGAGCAACACGTGACGAACCTTTCGGTTAAGCAGAGCTTTTTGAAAGGTCACCCGATAGCTCTTCACAACGTCAACAGGTTGTCCGTCTCGTTGGGCGGGGACGTCCGGACTCAATGTATGAAGGTCATCAAGGAGATGCTGGTAGAACAATTGCCAGTTGATTTCCTTCCCATCTGCGGCGTCAATACTGCTCAATACGACCGGAATCACGCCGGGGTTATCGCGTATCTCCGCGTCATAGAGCTTGAGCAGCATTTCAGTCTCGAGCCCGGCAAATGTTGTTTTACCAACGCCTGCGGGACCAACGACAACGGTAAGCGAGAGACCGGCGCTCGGAATCATATGCCGTTCGACTTCACCCAGGACTCTCTCAAGATTTCGGTGCATGAATCGAAGTGAGGCGATGTACGCACCCTTTTCGTTCGGACTTCCGTGTAACGCTTGTTGAAAAGTGATTGAACTCATGACGTTTCCTCGACTAGACCGGGCGGGACGTGGGCAGGGAGTTGTAGTTCATCTTGAATCGACCCTTCTGCGCCTTGGGCAGAGGGATGCGCATAATGCTGTCGTCCTCGGGCGGGCCAAGCTCGGCAGGTGTGGTAACCGGCAACTCGATGATTGCTTCCTTCTGAGCTGCCGTATGGTCTTCAATGAGGCGAGCATCGCCGTAAACTTGGCGCGTAGCTTCGGTCATCGAAGCCACATCTGGGAGGACATGACCTTTGAGCACGGCGTACAGTGCAGTTTCCAGAGCTTCATCGGGCTCGCCGCGCATGCGCATTCGGACCTCGTACATGACGTAGCCCCACTCCACGTACGTCAGCTTCCGGTACTTCATTAGCAGCCGCGATTGGCAACGAACCCATTTGCCATTGAGCAATGCATAGACGATGCTTACGTCCCACATGTCCACGAGCACCGGAAGATTCTGCGGACGCACCATTTTGTCGGCGAACTCATCTGCCCAATACCAGACATGACCGACTTTGACACCCATCTGCTTGTCGAGCTTTCGAGTTGCGCCTTTTGAAGGCGGCACACATGTCAGGATGTAGAAGTAGGAGTCGTAGGGAGTCAGCCTTTTCAGGCGGCGCCCGGTAAGGGCAAACCGGAGATGCATGTATTCAATGGGAGAATGGTCATGGGCTGGGTGCACCTGGAGGTTGTATTCCCTGAAGAAGTATTCATCGAGAAGCCCATGCAATTCCGCGAAACTCATGAGGTCAGCCCTTATCGGGTCAACGGACCGCGTCACCGTTCGGACGTTGCGTAACGCTTTTGCGTTGCCTACCAAGTAGTGGATAAGCTTGCTATTGGTTGTTCCAAACAACCGCTCCATCACGCCACCAAAACGGGACTTGTGCGCGGGACGGAATTGCAACGTGATGCGAAGGAGGTCGCAGAGAGTATCGAATGCGTCGGAGTGAAACTCCTTTCCATTGTCGACGATGATGATTGCGGGTGTACGTCGGAACACTCGGACCATCGCTCGAATAGCCATCATGCAACTTATGGTGCTCGGCGCGTGCATTGAGAGATAGAAGGCCAGCACCATGCGTGTCTCGGCATCCATCACGACGGTGAGCCATGGGCGTTTTCGAAAAACCCTCCCGCCTTTGCCTCGGATTTTTATGAAGACATCCAGCTTGGTATGGTCGATGTGGACCCGATGGAATGGACGGCCGCCATGTATCTTGTCTTCAACGTGCAGATACCATATTGCGGGCTCCTCGTTGTAGGCGACTCTGCTGCCTTGCCTGGCCTTGATGTCGAGGAATTTCTGTCGGTGGAAGTAGTACGTCTTTCTCGAAACGACGTCTACTCCCGCAGCTTCGCTGAGTTCCACGTAGATTCGATATGATGCAGCGCCGCTTGGATTTGTTGAATTGTTACCCCGCTCGGTGGTCTCTCGAATCAGGTCCAACTGCTGAGGGATTATCTGGCACCGTCCGCCGCTCCGACGCTTTGGTGTCGCGGCCCGTCGCTGGGCTGGCAACGACTCGCCTGCCGCCCGCACTTCCCTTCGTATTCGCTGTATCTGCCTCGGGCCTAGGTTGCACCGAACCTTCTTGCCTGCTTCGAGGTCGCGAACAATGAGAAACCGCTTTTTTCCTTCAACAATCTGATAGTCAGTGAGACCGTCGATTTGAGAGAGGGGCTTATCGGTCGACGTTTGAGACGAAAGTAGAAGTATCTGTCGGTTGAAGAGCGCCCGCTCGAAGTCAGACACTTGCATCAGGCCGCTGTTGTGGCTCCGCTGGTCGAAGTAGTGAACCGATTCCGAGCTGACGAACGAAACCTCAAACACCTCAAGGCGACCCTTAAACATGAACTCGGTGCCCATATCGACCCCGAAGCTAACCTCGTCGCTGACTGCCTTCGGAACCGGTCGATTGAACTGAAGCTCATCGAGCTGCGCGCGGGAATTACACACTACAACGTCGTCTGGCTCGCTCAGGTCATCGTATTCGAGGTCGACGAAAATGCGCTGGTCAGCTATCGCCTTATTGACATCGTCGACGAGGAATGCGTCGGGTGGCGTCTCGACGAGGAGAGACTCGTTCCACGGCGTACGCTCTGGATAGGCGTACGTTAAAAGCAGGCCTAAGGTCATCGGACAGGAGGTGCTTGTTATTTTTTCAATCGCCCGCCAGGAGCTGTCAGTTAGCGGTGCACTCTTGTCGCATAGATAGTCGTCGAGAAACTCGAGATTCGATACAAATATCGCGCCGTTCTCGTTCCCCGAGCGTAGGCAAAACGTGATGCCCAAAGCAGCGAAGTGCCGTTCGCGCTCAGGACATCTCCATGTTCCTTCGTCGTCTTTGTAGAATCGGCGCGGATACTCTTCAGCAAGCTTTTCAAGGTCCCTTTCCGTTTTCCATTCATCGGTGTAGATGCCATAGGGCGTCAGCCTAAGGATGTCCGGCGTATAGGGCGTGGGAGCACGATAGACCGTGAATGTGCCGTCTGGCCGCTTTCGCTCGAGTTCCACGCTGATTCTGACCTGGGGTGGCTGGCAATAGAACTCGCGCGTTGTCCCATCCCAATCGTATCTGACGACCGCACCGAACTCGGCCTTTCGACTCTCTGTTGCCATCCTGCACTTCATCTTGCGGGACGTGTAACGAGAGATGATGTTGCCCTTTCGCGACTGGACTTTTCGAGACGGTGACTTAGCACGGGCCTCCCAGATGTATCGTTGACCTTCAACCGGCGTACCCAACCGTTCGAGTTCGGTCCGCAATTCCGCGTCGGAGTACGGCGACAGTGCGGTTCCAATGGGGCTGTCGCAGGACCAACGACTTTCCAGCAATTGCCACTGAGATTTTTTCGGGATGGTAGTAGGAAGGTTGACACTCATCTCCGACCCCCGGCAGAGGTCAATGACGTGTCTCCTGGCGACGCGACCGAATGCCCATCATATCCCTCGACGACGCCTTCGAGTTCTGCGTGGTCCTTCCATCTTTCGATGCATCTGCTGTTCGCAGGTCGTCGCACCATGTCAGCCGCATCAGGGGCGGGCATCGGATAGTTGTCCATATCTCTATGCAAGAGCGCAATGCTCATGATGGTCTCCTGTCACGCACTAGGGTTGGTTGCTTGAGCTGGTGCCAGCGCCTCGCGTCCGTTTGCATTCTTCAGATTTGGTCTTGGAGCGTAAGGCGGGCGATGCCACGTAAGTGAATCGTCCGAGCAAGGTTTCTCGGTGTGGCGTGGAATCGAGTTATCCAAGATTCGCACACGACTCATCTGCTCCGAGCGGCGCACGCCTTGGTGCGGCAGCTCAACCTGACGGGCATCGAATACTGGCCGCACTCTCACCCGCAACTCCGTCCAGGTGGTTGCAATTTTCAGCGATTCGCGCAGCCTTTTTGCTTCGTTCGCGCGGCCGTGCTCCGTACATGGTGTGAGTTGGTAGTCAAGGTAAGCATCGTTATAAGCCTTGACAACCGACGCGGGTAAGGATGCGAGGTGATGCACCGCATGTTCGAATGCTTGCCTGGTTGAGACACGGCGAAACACATGATGGTTAGAGAAAACGGTAGACCAGCTACATACCCAATCGCTTGGCTGCCTCCAGTCTCTCTCTCGAAGAATCTCTAGAGTGAGAACCGTCACTTCGAGTAGTCGACCATGGCAAGAAACACTGACCGTTGTTTCTATTCCAGGATTGACCTCGTGATGCCCGGGCCGCTTACGGTAGTCAGGGCTATCGACTTCCGATTCCACTTGGCTGCTTGTTGCGGGAGCGCAAAGCCGACGGATGCTAAGCGGACACAAAGTCGGAGAATTTCGTCCGTGTATCGCCGCCGCTCGAGGCGCCTCCGCCATAGCGAGCACGCCGTGACATTTCTCGGGCAAAGACGCTCGAGGCGGCAGTGAACTGTGTCTGGCGTCGGCCAAGCTACCGAAGCTGTGCAGGCGGGCTATCAGGTCTGTTAACTCGTCGCTAAATGTAGTGTGATTGGGATGCGCATTCATACATTTCTCCGATTTTGTGAAATGTGAACTTGCAGCTGGGCCCCTCGCACCTCGCTTCATGCGGCGGCGCGATACATGGGGCTTCACCCGCCAGATTCCGGTGAATCTTGGCGGCTGCATTGGCCTTGCGAGTGCCCAGTCGGTCGAGTCGACCTAGTGAAGAAGCGGCTTTGTCCGCAAGCTCCAAACCCTCGAACAGATCCTATGAGCAGGGGACGTCGACGAACTGATACGTAAAATCAGCGTGTCGAGTCCTGTTCAAAGGAGAGAGCATCATGCGCACGGATCAGACGTTCACGACGGGTGGTGAGGAACCGGTGCTGGCGGTATCACTCGAGCTTGCCGGAGCAAACTGGAAGGTCGCGCTGCACGACGGCCGGCGCGAGAAGCCCGCCGTGCACACGGTCGCGCAGCCACAGGCCGCCGCCCGCCTGCAGGCGGTGCTGGACCTGATCGAATGGCACAAGGAGAAGTGGTTGCTGCCCGCGGGCGTGCGGGTCGTCGTGAGCTACGAGGCCGGCCAGGACGCGTTCTGGATCTGTCGCGCGCTGCAGGCGCGCGGCATCGAGTGCTACGTCGTCGATCCGGCGAGCATTCCGGTCGAACGCCACAAGCGACGCGCGAAGACCGACCGGCTCGATGTCATCAAGCTGGTGATCAACCTGCGCGCGTGGCTGCGCGGCGAGCATGACCGCATGCACGTGGTTCACGTGCCGTCGCCGCAGGACGAGGCGT
>NZ_CAJNAT010000005.1 GCF_905220705.1 Paraburkholderia domus | reverse complement strand
TCGTTCAGATCGCTGCTGTCTGCTGCCATAGTGTCCACCTCCGATTTAAGTGGACACTATCGTCGCCTCTCCGGGCGCGTGGCGATAGGGCGTCAATGAACGATCGCTTACTTAATAGCACAGCGAAAGCGGCATATTGCCGCATCTGATATTGGACTCCCACCACAATCGGCATAGGGGGGGCAGTCATATACGACTGCGCCCCTGCCACACCACCCGGCATGCGGGTCCGCACCGGGCGGTTCGGGAAGTTGAGGTTATGAGAGTCGGGGCACACCCAGCCGATCGAAGTATGCGATGGTCAGTATGCTGTTGAGCGACTGGCCGCTGTTGCGCCACCAGCGGCGACTGTTCGCCGCCACCTGCCGCGCCACGTCAGCCGAGGCCCGCAGCGCACGCAGTTCCCGGTAGATGGTCGGGCCACGGCGCCAGTGTTTGAGCTGGATGGCACGCAGCCGGTGACGCAGCCATTCGTCCAGCTCGCGCCAGACCTTCGGGGTTTGCGCCAACCGGAAGTATGCCTTCCAGCCCTGCACGTAAGACCGTAAGCGTTCCACCACATCCTGCATGCTGCGCCCGCCAGAGCGACGGGTCAGTTCACGAATGCGATGTTTGAACGCCAGCAGCGGTTTGGCCGCCACCTTGCGCTTGACCACACCGCCCGCAGCCACCCACAGGCTGTAGCCCAGAAACTTGCGACCAAACACACTGGCCACTGCGCTTTTGGTCTCATTGACCTTCAGCCGCAGCCGACCATACAGGCGTCGCAACAGTGTCATCACCCGCTCACCAGCGCGGCGACTGCGAACATAGACATTCGCGTCGTCGGCATAGCGCACAAAGCAGTGACCCCGCCGCTCCAGTTCTTTGTCCACTTCGTCGAGCAGAACATTAGCCAGCAACGGCGATAGCGGCCCACCTTGTGGCGTGCCCTGATCCCGCTGTTCAGATACGCCCGGATCAGCCGGATCACTCCCGCATCGCCAATGCGTCTTTGCAAGCGGTCGATCAGGATGTCGTGGTTGACCCGGTCGAAGAACTTCTCCAGATCAACGTCCACCACGATTCGCCGCCCGGATTGCACGTACGACTGCGCGGCAAGTACCGCATCGTGCGCACGCCGTCCCGGCCGGAAGCCGTAGCTGTGCTCGCTGAAGGTAGGGTCCAGAGCCGGCTGCAGCACCTGCAGCAGTGCCTGCTGGATCAGCCGGTCCGTCACCGTCGGGATGCCAAGCTCGCGCTCGCCTCCATCCGGCTTCGCAATCGTCACCCGCCGTACCGGACTGGGCCGGTACGTCCCCTTGAGCAACTGTTCACGGATCGCGGGCCACGCCGTCACCAGATGACGCGCCGTCCGGTCAATGTCCAGACCGTCCACGCCAGCGGCTCCCTTGTTGGACCGTACCCGTCTGAACGCCTGCTTCAGGTTCTCTCTCGTCAGCGCCGCTTCCAGCAGCGCTGACCCTGTGTCCCCGGATGCATGCCGCGGGCCGCAGGCTTCGTCGCTAGCAGGTACACGCGCAGCTTCACCGCGCGCTACTCCCGCTCGCCCCGCTTGCACGGGCATCTGACGCATTGCCTGTCGCATCGACATGACGCTGGACACTCCTTCACGTTTGGCCCTTCGCCAATAGCTCCAGCCTCACCGGCCTGTCCTCTGGCTACTATGGCCTCTGCTGACTTCTCGCTCCGGCTCGACGCCGTCGCCCTTTCAGGCATGAGGCGAGATCTCCCCAGGTAAGAACGCAATCCTTCACCGCACAACCGCCGGATTTACGCCGCCTGACCCTTGACCACGAGAGCTTTGCAGTTGTTTGGCTGCTCGCCCTGATCGGCACCGCCTTCTATCCGGTTCTTATCCATCGGCTCGCGGCTTTGCTTCACACTTCCTCTCCACGATTGGTCACCCTCTCGCAGTTGTGCTTCGCTTCGTTCGCTGTGGTCAACTCACGGTGGGACTTGCACCCACAAGATTGCGCCCATGCTGGGCGCACAAACAAAAAGGGTTCCGAGAACTCGGAACCCTTCTTTACATCTATGGTGGGCCGGGTCGGAGTCGAACCGACGGTGTCCTTTCGGAGGCGGATTATGAGTCCGCTGCCTGCAACCAGCACGGCGTCCGGCCCAAGAAAAAGACCCGGTCATGATGGCCGGGCCAATTCGTTGATTGGCCGACATACTACACGAAAAAAGGGCCTCCGCAACCGCTTCGCCTGAGCGAAACAACCCGGAGACCCCTTCAAACCACTCCATCATTTCCCACGGCCGCCAACTTCGATCAATTCCCTTCGAGGAACGACTTCAGCTTGTCCGAGCGGCTCGGGTGACGCAGCTTGCGCAGCGCCTTCGCTTCGATCTGACGGATCCGTTCACGCGTCACGTCGAACTGCTTACCGACTTCTTCGAGCGTGTGATCGGTGCTCATCTCGATACCGAAACGCATGCGCAGCACCTTCGCTTCGCGCGGCGTCAGCGAGTCGAGCACGTCCTTCACGACATCGCGCATGCTGGCGTGCAACGCGGCGTCGGCCGGCGCAACCGTGTTGTTGTCCTCGATGAAGTCGCCCAGATGCGAATCGTCGTCGTCACCGATCGGCGTTTCCATCGAGATCGGCTCCTTCGCGATCTTCATGATCTTGCGGATCTTGTCTTCCGGCATCTCCATCTTTTCAGCCAGCGTTGCCGGATCCGGCTCGAGACCGGTTTCCTGCAAGATCTGACGCGAGATGCGGTTCATCTTGTTGATCGTTTCGATCATGTGAACCGGAATCCGGATCGTACGCGCCTGGTCAGCGATCGAACGCGTAATGGCCTGACGGATCCACCACGTGGCGTACGTGGAGAACTTGTAGCCGCGACGATATTCGAACTTGTCCACCGCCTTCATCAGGCCGATGTTGCCTTCCTGAATCAAGTCGAGGAACTGCAGACCACGGTTCGTGTACTTCTTCGCAATCGAGATCACGAGACGCAAGTTCGCCTCGGTCATTTCGCGCTTGGCCTGGCGCGCCTTCAGTTCGCCGGCCGCCATCTGGCGGTTGGTTTCCTTCAGGTCTTTCAGCGGTAATACAACGCGCGCCTGCAAGTCGAGCAGGCGTTGCTGCTGTTCGCGAATAGCCGGAATGTTACGCGTGAGGATCGCGCTATACCCGTGGCCCTCAGCGACGATCTTGTCGGCCCATTCCAGATCCGTTTCGCTGCCCGGAAAACGCGCGATGAATTCCGCACGCGGCATGCCGCATTTGTCGACCACCGTATGCAGGATCTGACGCTCGACCTGACGCACTTCGTCCACTTGCGCACGCAACGTGTCGCACAAACGCTCGACAGTACGCGCGGTGAAGCGAATCGTCATCAGTTCGTTCTGGATCGTTTCCTGCGCCTTCAGATACGACTTGGACTTGTAGCCTTCCTTCTCGAACGCGCGACGCATCTTGTCGAACCATTCGCTGATCATGGCGAACTTTTCGAGCGACGCACGCTTGAGCGCTTCCATCTGCGCTGCGTTGGCCGTGGCTTGCGCGGCGCCGTCGTCTTCTTCCTCGTCGTCCGATTCCTCTTCCTCGGCTTCCTCGTCTTCGCTCTCGATCGCTTCCGCTTCCTGCGCCGAGAAGCCATCCGCATCGTCCGCGTTGGCGTCGATCAGGCCGTCGACCAGTTCGTCGATACGGATTTCCTCGTTCGCGACGCGCTCAGCCATCGCCAGAATGTCGGCGATCGTGGTCGGGCACGCGGAGATGGCCATCACCATGTGCTTCAAGCCGTCTTCGATCCGCTTCGCGATTTCGATTTCGCCTTCGCGCGTGAGCAGCTCGACCGTACCCATTTCACGCATGTACATGCGGACCGGGTCGGTGGTGCGGCCGAATTCGGAGTCGACGGTGGAGAGCGCGACTTCTGCTTCCTCTTCCACTTCGTCGTCGGACGAAGCGGCGGGTGCGTTGTCGTTCAACAGCAGCGTTTCAGCATCCGGCGCCTGCTCGTACACAGCCACGCCCATGTCGTTGAACGTGCTGATGATGCCTTCGATCGCCTCGGTCTCGGTGAAGTTGTCCGGGAGGTGGTCGTTGATTTCAGCGTACGTGAGGAAGCCGCGCTCCTTGCCGAGCTTGATCAGCGCGCGCAGTTTGGAACGGCGCTCTTCGAGTTCCTCGACGGTGCCCGGCTGCGACGACGCGAACGCGTCTTTCAGCAGCGCTTTTTCCTTTGCACGACGATCGCGAGCCTTGACCTTTTCCACCTTGCCGGGAACGGCCGCAGGGGTTTCTTCGCTTTGGGTTGCGTCGTCATCGACGGGTGTTTCGTTCAGCTTTTTCGTCATGGAGTTCGTCGTACCGGCTGTAGTCTCGACTCGCGGCTGTTGGACAACAGCCGGCTGAACCGTGGATACTGGAGTCTCACGCTCTACCGCATCGTCCTGCGCGGCAGGCGCTTCCCTTGCGCTTCTGACATCCGGCCGTTCTGCGGCCGGTGGTGGTACAGCTTTCGCCGCCCTGACCGGCTCCGCTCGCGCAGCGGAACTGGTCGAGGATTTCTTCCCGGCAGCAGGTGTGACGCTTGCGGCAGACGTTTTTCTGGGGGAAGAAGCTAACTTGGCCTCGGTGACCTTTCTGGTCGGCTCATTCGAACCTGTGCCCGTTGCTTTTTTTCCGCCTGGTGTCTTTGCCATCGCAATCGCCTTTTCGCCTTTG
The DNA here is from genome assembly GCF_905220705.1 of Paraburkholderia domus. GTDB lineage: Bacteria > Pseudomonadota > Gammaproteobacteria > Burkholderiales > Burkholderiaceae > Paraburkholderia > Paraburkholderia domus. Next base: position 351,661 of record NZ_CAJNAT010000005.1, on the reverse strand, counting down.
CTAGGAAAACCATTGAAAAAACAAACCGCTAGAAACCTTTTATTATAGCACTCAGGCCTCTGCCATCCCGCTTACAGCCCGAGCTGGCGCTTCATCTCGGCCCGCTTCTGATTCAGGCCCGTCAGTTCCGCGAACTCCTCCGGCGTGTGCCGGGATTGCCGCGAAAGCTGCTCGAGCCGATCGCAGTAAGCGTCGTATCGCATCTTCAGAATCGCCGCTTTCAATTCCTCTCCGACGATCCGTTCCTGCTCGCGCCGTTCCTCGATGACGGTCGCATCCGCCGGGTCCTTCAGCAGTAAATCCCGGACGTTTTCATCATAGTCTAGAATTTTGCGAAAGATTTCCTCGAAAGTTGGGGCATTGGCGCCGTTTCGCAATAGGTCAGACAGCAACTGGAACTCCGCCGAATCGCCCAGCGCGCGCGCATGCGTCGTCACTTCTTCGAACAGCTCGCCATGCCGCGTGACGCTCAGAAGCGCCTGCTCGGCTTCCTCGTCGAGCACGGCCACCGTCCGCGGATACATCACCAGATTGCGCAGTGTTTTTTCTTCGATCCCGGTCACACTGCGCCGATCCTTGCGGGCCGGCGCCGATCGGGCGGCAGCCGCAATCCGGGCGTCGACTTCGCATAACGCCGCCACTTCGTCGAACGGCACATCGAGCCGGTCGGCGAACATATGCATAATCTGCGCGCGCAGCGCATTGGCGGGCAGTTGCTGCAGCAGCGGCTTCGCGTCGAACAGCGCGCGGGCGCGGCCTTCGGGCTGATCCAGCTCCTTGCCGGTCAGCACCTCGTTCAGCATGAACTGCGACAGCGGCATGGCACGCTCGACCTGCTCGGCGAACGCTTCCGTGCCGAATTCGCGCACATAGCTGTCCGGATCGTGCTCGGTCGGCAGAAACAGGAACCGGATGGTCCGATTGTCCGCCGCGTGCGGCAGACAGGCATCCAGCGCGCGGCGCGCGGCGCGGCGCCCTGCCGAATCGCCGTCGAAGCTGAAGATGACCGTATCGGTCTGACGCATCAGTTTCTGCACATGAATCGGCGTACAGGCCGTGCCGAGCGTGGCAACCGCGTTCTGGAACCCCAATTGGGCCAGCGCGACCACGTCCATGTAGCCTTCGACCACCAGCACGTAGTGCTGTTCACGAATCGCCAGACGTGCCTCGAACAGCCCGTACAGCTCGCTGCCTTTGTTAAATAGAGGCGTTTCCGGCGAATTCAAATATTTCGGTTCGCCGCCGTCCAGGACGCGGCCGCCGAAGCCGATCACCTGCCCCTTCACATTGCGTATCGGGAACATGATCCGCTCGCGAAAGCGGTCGTATCGGCGATTCTGGCCTTGCGCATCCGACTTTTCGCTGACGATCACCAGACCCGACTCGACCAGTGAATCGTCCCGATAGTTGGGGAACGCGGGCTCGAGGTTCTGCCAGCCGTCCGGCGCGTAGCCGAGGCCGAAACGGGCGGCGATCTCGCCGGTCAGGCCGCGTTTCTTCAAATACTGGATCGCGACCGGCGCGCCGCGCAGCTGCTTGCGGTAAAAGTCACACGCGGTCTGCATGACGTCGGACAGCGCCGTGGTGACCGCCTTGGACGCAGCCGGCGCATACCCGCCAGAACCGCCGCCATATCCCGGCGAAGGCTCATTGGGCACGGTCAAACCGACCGATTGAGCGAGTTCGTTGACCGCCTCTGGAAACGTGGAGCCGACGTGCTCCATCAGGAAGCCGATGGCCGTACCATGCGCGCCGCAGCCGAAGCAGTGATAGAACTGTTTAGTCGGACTAACCGTAAACGAAGGGCTCTTCTCGTTGTGAAACGGGCACAGCCCCATGAAGTTCGCGCCGCCCTTTTTCAACTGCACATGCCGGCCGACCACGTCGACGATATCGACGCGGTTGAGCAGGTCCTGCAGGAATGACGGTGGAATCACAGTGAATGACGCTACCTAAAAAGCTCAAGGCTGTGCGCGCCGTCGAACAACGGCGCGCACAGACCGGAAATACAGGAATTACTTCGCGAGCGCGGCTTTGACTTGCGCCGACACAGCGGTCATGTCGGCGCGGCCGGCCAGTTTGGGCTTGAGCACGCCCATCACCTTGCCCATGTCCTGCGGGCCGGCGGCGCCGGTTTGTGCGACTGCGGCCTGAACTGCGGCAACGATCTCCGCCTCGGACATCTGCGTCGGCATATAGGCGGCCAGGATGGCCAGCTCGGCCTTTTCCTTGTCGGCGAGATCCGTGCGGCCAGCGGCTTCGAACTGGCTGATCGAGTCTTTGCGCTGCTTGATCATCTTGTCGATGACGGCGGTGATCGCCGCGTCGTCAAGGGTGACACGTTCGTCGACTTCGCGTTGCTTGACCGCGGCGAGCAGCAAGCGGATCGTGCCGAGACGCTCGGTCTCGCGCGCCCGCATGGCAGCTTTCATGTCGTCGTTGATCTGGTCCTTGAGGCTCATCACTCACCTGAATGCGTTGAAAATTTAAAAACCGGCCGCTTGCCGTACCAATACGCCGCATCCAACACAAACGCCCGCTTGGGACTGCTTCCTCAAGCGGGTTGGCGCAATTTTGCGTAGTGGATGCGACCCTGCCGGCTGGCCCGAAGGGCCGTGTTTTCCGTGATGGCACCTGCTGTGCCGTCACCGTTGGATGTCGCCGCTCCGTTCGACGGGAACCGCGGCAACGCCAGAATCAGTAGAACTTCTTTGGCAGCATCTGGCCACGCAGACGCTTGAAATGACGCTTAACCGCAGCCGCCTTCTTGCGCTTGCGCTCAGCTGTAGGCTTTTCGTAAAACTCGCGGGCGCGAAGTTCCGTTAGCAGCCCGTTTTTCTCCATCGTGCGCTTGAAGCGGCGCATGGCAACTTCAAACGGCTCGTTGTCTTTTACATGGATGGTCGTCATTTTTCAATAACGGAACTCTGCAAAGGTTCAGGAGTATAGCAGAGCTTTCTCACAAAGCTAATGCGCCGTCAAGCCCCCAAAACGTACTCCGCGCACGCCTGGCCGGCCGCCACGCCGGAGGCCCAGGCCCATTGGAAGTTGTAGCCGCCGAGCCAGCCGGTGACGTCGACCGCCTCGCCGATGAAGTACAAACCCGGCGTGCGGGCGCTCATCATCGTCGCCGACGACAGCTCGCGGGTGTCGATACCACCGCGCGTGACCTCGGCCTTGCGGTAGCCTTCGGTGCCGTTCGGGGTGAGCGTCCAGCGCGACAAAGCCTCACCGACGCGGCGCAGGGTCTTGTCCGGCAGATCGGCCACGCGCGCTTCGGCGGGAATCTGGTGGGTTTCCAGCCAGACGTGAGCGAGCCGTTGCGGCACCCATTCCGAGAGCAGATTGGCGATCTGGCGCCTGGTGCCGGTTTTGGCCTCCAGCAAGGCACTCGTGGCATCCTGCTCAGGCAGCAGATTGATCTGGATCGGCTCGCCGGGCTGCCAATAGCTCGAAATCTGCAGAACGCCCGGGCCCGACAGTCCACGGTGGGTGAGTAGCAGGTCTTCGTTGAACTCGGCGCCGGTCTTCTTGCTGCCGGTCGCCAGTTGCACCTCGAGCGACACGCCTGAGAGCGCCGAGAACGGTTCCCAGTCGGCCGGGGCAAAGGTCAGCGGAACCAGCGCGGGACGGGTGTCGATCAGCTTGTGGCCGAATTGCTTGGCGAGACGGTAGGCGAAATCGGTGGCGCCGATCTTGGGGATCGATAGGCCGCCGGTCGCCACCACGAGCGCGCGGGCCGTGATCGGGCCCGAGTGGGTGTCCAGCGTGAACCGTCCTTCGGCGTCATGCCGCACTTGCTCCACCGCGAGTGGCGTGCGCCACGCAACGCGGCCCGCGTCGCACTCGTTCTTCAGCACATTGATGACCGCGTCGCTCGACTGGTCACAGAACAGTTGCCCCTTGTGCTTTTCGTGCCACGTCACATGATGACGCTTGAGCAGCGCCATGAAGTCACGCGGCGTATAGCGCGCCAGTGCCGAACGGCAGAAATGGGGGTTGGCCGACAGAAAATTGGCAGGTCCGGCGTACAGATTCGTGAAGTTGCACCGGCCGCCGCCGGAAATGCGGATTTTCTCCGCGAGGCGCTGCGAGTGGTCGATCAGCACCACGCGACGGCCGAGTTGCCCGGCCACGGCCGCGCACATCATGCCGGCCGCGCCTGCGCCGATCACTGCGATATCGAAGGATTCCATAGGGCCGCATTGTACCCGCGCGCCTGCGGCCCCCAGCCCGCGCTGCTATACTTTCAGGCTTGCCTTCTCACTTTTGGGTGCCCGAGTGGCTTCACTCGCGCGCCCGCTCAAAGCCCCCATCATGCTCGTTCTCGGCATCGAAAGCTCCTGCGACGAAACCGGTCTCGCGCTCTACGACACAGAGCGCGGCCTGCTCGCGCACGCGCTGCATTCGCAAATTGCGATGCACCGGGAGTACGGCGGCGTGGTGCCGGAGTTGGCGTCGCGCGACCATATCCGGCGCGCGCTGCCGCTGCTCGAAGAGGTGATGGAACGCGCCGGCACGGTGCGCAGCGACATCGACGCGATCGCTTATACGCAGGGCCCTGGCCTCGCGGGCGCGCTGCTGGTCGGCGCGAGCGTTGCGAATTCGCTGGCCATGGCGTGGGATAAGCCGACTATCGGCATCCACCATCTCGAAGGGCATTTGCTGTCGCCGCTGCTGGTGGATGAACCGCCGCCGTTTCCGTTCGTCGCGTTGCTGGTGTCAGGCGGCCATACGCAGTTGATGCGCGTGACGGACGTGGGCGTCTACGAGACGCTCGGCGAAACACTGGACGACGCCGCCGGCGAAGCCTTCGACAAAACCGCCAAGCTGCTGGGCCTCGGCTATCCAGGCGGCCCGGAAGTATCGCGAATGGCGGAATTCGGCACGCCGGGCGCAGTGCTGCTGCCGCGCCCGATGCTGCATTCCGGCGACCTCGATTTCAGTTTTAGCGGGCTGAAAACCGCCGTCCTTACGCACGCAAAGAAACTCGGCGGCGCGAATATCTGCGAGCAGGCGAAAGCGGATCTGGCGCGTGGGTTCGTCGACGCTGCCGTGGACGTGCTGGCGGCGAAATCGCTGGCCGCGCTCAAACTGACCAAGCTCAATCGACTGGTGGTGGCAGGCGGCGTCGGCGCGAACCGGCAACTGCGCGAGGCGCTTTCCGCCGCGGCGAAGAAACGCAATTTCTTCGTGCACTACCCGGACCTGTCGCTGTGTACGGATAACGGCGCGATGATCGCGTTGGCCGGCGCATTGCGATTGCAACGCTGGCCCGATCAATCGGGCAAAGACTATGCGTTCACGGTAAAGCCGCGCTGGGATCTGACTTCGCTCGCACGCTGAACTTCCTGACGCGAAGGTGTAAAAAAAGCCGCTTGGAAGAGCGGCTTTTCTGTTTGAGCAATGTCGAACGCGCGAATCACGCCGCCCGCTTATCCCGTTCAATCACGGCGTACGCGCTGTGATTGTGAATCGATTCGAAGTTCTCAGCTTCGAGCACATACGCAACGATGCGCTCGTCCGCGTTCAGACGTTGCGCGACATCGCGCACCAGGTCTTCGACGAACTTCGGATTTTCGTAGGCACGTTCAGTGACGAACTTCTCATCCGGACGCTTCAGCAAGCCCCACAGTTCGCACGAGGCCTCTTCTTCAGCGATACGAACCAGTTCCTCCACCGCCACGTCGCCCGCCAGCTCGGCGTTGATCGTGACGTGCGAGCGCTGGTTGTGCGCGCCGTACTGCGAAATCTTCTTCGAGCACGGGCACAGGCTCGTGACCGGCACCAGCACCTTCAGGAACAGACGCGTCGCGCCGTTGCGAGTCTCGCCCGTCAACGTCACTTCATAGTCGAGCAGACTTTGCACGCCCGACACCGGCGCGGTCTTGTTCACAAAGTACGGGAACGACACTTCGATACGACCGGCCTCGGCTTCGAGCTTTTCGAGCATCGCGGCGAGCATGGTGCGGAACGTGGCCGCCTCGAGCGGTGCCTTGTTCTCTTCAAGCAGCGCGACGAAGCGCGACATGTGCGTGCCCTTCTGATCGGCTGGCAGATGTACGTCGAGATTCCACGTGCCCACCGAAGGCTGCACTTCGCCGCCTTGCGTGCGCACCGTCAACGGATGGCGCACTGCCTTGACGCCGACGCGTTGAATCGGAATCTGACGCGTATCGGGCGTGCTCTGCACGTCGGGCATCACAAAGGCGGGATTCATCTGGTTCATATTCTTGTCCTTTCAAGAAAACGCCGGGCCGCCCCAAGGCTTTCCGCTCCTCGGGAAGTCCCCCGCTCCGAAGGAAGTCCATTTGGGGGATTGGGGGGATTGCCCCATCGGGGTTGTCGCAAAGCGACAGGTTTGGGGGCTCTCAGCGACCGTGCGAATCAGGGTGCGCAACGGCGAACGCCGGCCCCTGCCGGCGTCGGATGATGGGCCCGAAGGTCCATCGATTCAAGTTGGAGATTGCTATGGCCGCCATAGCCGCGGCACAGCGCACGGCAGAGCAGCTGAACGACCAGCCAATCGACGCAGTTAAGTTACGCAGTTAAGTGACGCCGTCGAGCAACGCAACTAAGCGACGCGCTTCACCGACGATTGACCGGCGACTGCGCCGCCGGAAAGAAAGCGCTCGCGAATCGACTTGGCGATGCCCGCTGCGTCCAGACCACACGCGGCGAGCAGCTTGGCCGGATCCCCATGATCGATGAAGCGATCCGGGAGGCCCAATTGTAGTACGGGTCGCATAACCCCACTTTCAAGCAGGGCTTCGACGCAAGCCGAGCCCGCGCCGCCCATCACGCAGCCTTCTTCGACCGTCACGATGGCGTCGTGCGTTTCGGCCAGCTGGCGGACCAGCTCGGCGTCCAGCGGCTTCACGAAGCGCATGTTCGCCACCGTGGCGTCCAGTTGCTCAGCGGCCGCCAGCGACGGCGCAACCATCGTGCCGAATGCCAGAATCGCAATCCGCTTGCCGGCCGGCTGCGACGTTTCGCGGCGGATCTCGCCCTTGCCGAGCGGCAGCGCCGTCATTTGTTTGACCGTCGCCACGCCCGTGCCGGCGCCGCGCGGATAGCGCACCGCCGTCGGGTTCGGCTGTTGCAAAGCGGTGTACAGCATCTGACGGCATTCGTTTTCGTCCGAAGCAGCCATCACCGTCATGTTCGGGATGCAGCGCATGAACGCCAGATCGTAAGCGCCCGCGTGCGTGGCGCCGTCCGCGCCGACCAGACCGGCGCGGTCGATAGCGAACACCACCGGCAGGTTTTGCAGCGCGACGTCGTGAATCAATTGGTCGTAAGCACGTTGCAGGAAGGTCGAGTAGATCGCGACCACCGGCTTCATGCCTTCGGCAGCCAGACCGCCGGCGAACGTCACCGCGTGCTGCTCGGCGATGCCGACGTCGAAGTAACGATCCGGGAAGCGCTTCTCGAACTCGACCATGCCCGAGCCTTCACGCATGGCAGGCGTGATGCCGACCACGCGCGCGTCCAGCTCAGCCGCGTCGCACAGCCATTCGCCGAACACTTGCGTGTACGTCTTTTTCGACGGCGTGGTGGCAGGCTTGATGCCTTCAGCCGGATTGAACTTGCCCGGGCCGTGGTACAGCACCGGATCGGCTTCGGCCAGCTTGTAGCCCTGGCCTTTCTTCGTGACGACGTGCAGGAATTGCGGACCGCGCAGTTCCTTGATGTTCTGCAGCGTCGGGATCAGCGAATCGAGGTCGTGACCGTCGATCGGACCGATGTAGTTGAAACCGAATTCTTCGAACAACGTGGCCGGCACGATCATGCCCTTCGCGTGCTCTTCGAGCTTGCGGGCCAGATCGAGCATAGGCGGCGCGACACGCAGCACCCGTTCGACGCCCGCACGCGCGGCAGCGTAGAAGCGGCCCGACATCAGGCGCGCCAGATGGCGATTCAGCGCGCCGACCGGCGGCGAAATCGACATGTCGTTGTCGTTGAGGATGACCAGCAGCGGCACGTCGTCTTCGACGCCGGCGTTGTTCATCGCCTCGAAGGCCATGCCGGCCGTCATCGCGCCGTCGCCGATCACGGCGATGCCCGTGCGGTTCTCGCCCTGCAGCTTGCTGGCGACTGCCATGCCGAGCGCGGCCGAGATCGAGGTGCTGGAATGCGCGGTGCCGAAGGTGTCGTATTCCGACTCGTCGCGCTTCGGAAAGCCCGAGATGCCGCCGAGCTGACGCAGCGTGTGCATCTTGTCGCGGCGACCCGTCAGGATCTTGTGCGGATAGGTTTGGTGGCCGACGTCCCAGACGATCCGGTCACGTGGCGTGTCGAACACGTAGTGCAGAGCAATGGTCAACTCGACCGTGCCGAGGTTGGACGAAAGATGGCCGCCCGTCTGCGATACGCTGTCGAGCACAAAGGCGCGCAACTCGTCTGCAAGCGGTTGCAATTGGCGGCGATCGAGGCGGCGCAAGGCTGCCGGGTCGTCGATAGTTTTCAGCAAGTCGTACATCGTCGTTCCATTGTAGGAAAACTTACGCGCCCGCACTTCATACACGCACCCGTAGCAAAGGTGCGCGGCGGCGAGCTTTCGCGTTCAGCTAACCCGGTTCACCACCAGGTCGGCCAATTCTGCAAGACGCTGCGCGCGGGCGCCGAACGGCGCAATCGCAGCGTGAGCGTCGCTGCGCAGTTGCGCTGCGAGCGCACGCGACGCCTCTAGCCCAATAATCGACACGTAGGTCGGCTTGCCGTCCTTCGCGTCTTTGCCTGCCGTCTTGCCAAGCGTCGCGGAATCGGTCGTGACGTCGAGAATATCGTCGACGACCTGAAACGCGAGGCCGACTGCGGCCGAATACGCGTCGAGCGAGCGCATCGCGTCCGCATCAGGCGTTTCGCCGGCCAGCGCGCCCATGCGCACTGCCGCACGTAGCAACGCGCCAGTCTTCATGCGGTGCATGGTTTCCAGTTGCGTGCGCGTCAGCGTATGGCCGACGCTCGCCAGATCGATCGCCTGACCGCCGCACATGCCGATCGAGCCGCTTGCCAACGCCAACTCGCGGACCAGCGAAGCCTGCTGAGCCGGGGCCAGAACATCGGACGTCAGCGCGACGAACGCCTGCGACTGCAGCGCGTCGCCGACCAGCAACGCCGTGGCCTCGTCATATTTGACGTGTACCGTGGGTTTGCCGCGACGCAGCGCGTCGTCGTCCATGCAGGGCATGTCGTCGTGCACGAGCGAGTACACGTGAATCATTTCCAGCGCCGCCGCCGCCGCATCCAGGCACTCGGCGCGCGCGCCGGTCAGCTCTCCGGCCGCATGGCACAGCAGCGGGCGCACCCGCTTGCCGCCGCCCAGCACCGCATAGCGCATGGCTTCATGCAGTTTGGCTGGCTCGGTCGCTTCCGTAGGCAGGTAGTGTTCTAGTGCCGATTCGACGCGCTCGAGTACCGAGCGCGTCCATTGTTCGAATGTCATAGGTCGTCCCCGCTTTCAGTAGCGGCTGTGCCTGCGGTATTCATAGGCAGCGGCTTGAGCGTCTCGCCATCGAGCACGCGCACTTGCTGCTCGACCTTCTCGAGCTGCTGCTGGCAAAACGCTACGAGAGCCGCACCGCGCCGGTACGCGGTGAGCGACTCCTCGAGGCTGAGATTGCCGCTTTCCATACGCGCAACCAGACCTTCCAGCTCGGCCTGGGCCGCCTCGTAGTTCGCGGGCAGCGGCGTGGTATCGACGCCTTCAGCAGGCGCGGCAGCAGTATCTTTCGACGCGGTCTTCGCCATGAATAGTCGCAAAATTAAAACAAGTCGGACATTCTACGGCAAAAGCGACATTTCCGATCCCATCGCCAGCCCGCGCCCCGCCTTTGCCCTTCGCGTCCGACCCTCAGTCTCGCAGAAAAAAAACGATTGGTCCGTGGCGAAAACCGTGAACTTACTTGACATTTTTGACCCAAATCAGGCACTTAAGCGCCCCAAGGAAGGGGAAACAGGTATAATCGCTGGCTCCCTAAATCGAATCTATCGATGGTTGGGTTGTTCACTGCTTTCACGTCTTCACGGGAGTGGGAATGTCCAATCTGAGCAATGCATTGCAGTTGCGGTCTGTCCACAGCCAGCTGCCAGTCACGGCTTACTTTGACGAAGCGCTTCTAACGCGCGAAATCGAAACCCTTTTCAAGAAAGGTCCTCGCTACATCGGCCACGATCTCATGGTGCCCGAAGCGGGGAATTATTTTGCTTTGCCCAGCGAGAGCGAAGGGCGTGTGCTCGTCCGTAACCAGCAGTCGCAAGTCGAACTGCTGTCGAACGTGTGCCGCCACCGGCAAGCCATCATGCTCAACGGCCGCGGCCAGACGGAGAACATCGTCTGCCCCCTGCACCGTTGGACGTACGATCTGAACGGCCAGCTCCTCGGTGCACCTCATTTTGCGGATAACCCCTGCCTGAATCTCGGCGGCACGCCGCTGCAGAACTGGCAAGGCTTGCTGTTCGAAGCGCAGGGGCGTGACGTCGCGCGCGATCTGGCACGCCTCGGCACCAAGCAACACTTCGATTTTTCGGGCTTCATGTTCGATCACGTCGAAGTGCACGAGTGCAATTACAACTGGAAGACCTTTATTGAGGTCTATCTGGAGGACTACCACGTCGCGCCGTTCCATCCGGGCCTCGGCAGCTTCGTCAATTGCGACGATCTGACGTGGGAATTCGGCGAATGGTACAGCGTGCAGACAGTCGGCGTTCACAAGGATCTGGAGCAGCCCGGCAGCCCGACGTACCGCAAATGGCACGACGAAGTTCTGCGCTTCCGTGACGGCAATCCGCCGGAATTCGGCGCGATCTGGATGGTGTACTACCCGGGCATCATGATCGAGTGGTATCCGCACGTGCTGGTCGTGTCGTGGCTGATTCCGCGCGGTCCGCAGAAAACCACCAATGTGGTGGAGTTCTATTACCCTGAGGAAATCGCGCTGTTCGAACGCGAATTCGTCGAAGCCGAGCGTGCCGCCTATATGGAAACGGCTCGCGAAGACGACGAGATCGCCGAACGTATGGACGCGGGGCGCCGCGCGCTGATGAGCCGCGGTGAATCGCAGGTCGGCCCGTACCAGAGCCCGATGGAAGACGGCATGCAGCACTTCCACGAATTCTTGCGGCGCGAACTCGGGGCGATCTGATCCGCGCACGGTGCGCCTCGACCGCCGTTTGAGCAGGTCCTTGCGCGAACCGCATCAAAGCATGGAAAGACGGGCTTCGGCCCGTCTTTTTTTGTTTAGACTATCAGTATCGTTCGGCCATTCGCTTACTTTGGTTCCACAGCGCTCACTCCGGTCGACACAGGAGACGTCATGCCGCACACTCACTACACCACACTCATCTCCGCGACCAATCTCGCGGAAAGGCTGACCGCCGCGCCGGGCAGCGTGTTCGTCATCGATTGCCGTTTTGATCTGGCCGACACCGAGGCGGGCGAGAAAGCCTATCTGGCCGGGCATTTGCCGGGCGCACATTATCTGAATCTCGATCGCGATCTGTCGGGGCCGAAGAACGGCCACAATGGCCGCCATCCGCTGCCGGATCGCGCGCGCCTCGTGGAAACGCTCGAGTCGCGCGGCCTGAAGCAGGGTCAACAAGTGGTCGCCTATGACGCGCAAGGCGGCATGTACGCCGCCCGTGCCTGGTGGCTGCTGCGCTGGCTAGGCCACGATGCCGTCGCGTTGCTTGATGGCGGACTGCAAGCCTGGCAGGCCGCTGGCGGTCCGCTGACGCAAGACGCGCCGGCGCAGAATACAGGCGACTTCAAAGCGGGTGCGCCGCTTTCTGTCACCGTCGATGCGCAGACTGTCGAGCGCAATCTCGGCACGAAAGAACGCGTCGTGGTCGATGCGCGCGCGAACGATCGCTATCGCGGCGAAAACGAAACGCTGGATCGCGTCGGCGGCCATATTCCGGGCGCGCTCAACCGGTTCTTCAAGGACAACCTCACCGCCGACGGCCGCTATAAACCGGCCCACACGCTGCGCGAGGAATTCCATGCGTTGCTGGGCGACACGCCACCGGAGCACGTCGTACTGCAATGCGGCTCGGGTGTAACGGCATGCGTGAACGCGCTCGCGATGGAGATCGCCGGCATGCACGGCGCGGCGCTGTATGCGGGATCGTGGAGCGAATGGAGTTCTGACCCGAAGCGGCCGGTTGCAACGGGCCCGAATCCTTAAGCGTCCCATCAAGCAGGACGAATAGCAAAAAGGCTGTGGCTGCTTTTTCTGGCAGCCACAGCCTTTTTTCATCCTTTGAGCCGAGCGCATCGGCACGCCGTTTTGGCGAGTCATCGAAAGTATCGAACGTGCCAGCCCATCAAGCGTGTGCCTTTATACGACTCCATGCTGCTTGAACCACACGAGCGTACGTCGCCAGCCATCCTCGGCATCAGCCTTCTTGTAGCTCGGCCGGTAGTCAGCGAAAAACGCGTGGCCCGCATCGTCGTACACGACGAATTGCGAGCCGCGGCCCACCTGGGGACCTTGTGCGATGGCCTGTTTCATCTGCTCGAGCGTGTCTTGCGGGATGCTCTTGTCCTGGAGCCCATATAAACCCAGCACCGGCGCATGCAGATCCGCCACCAGGTCAAGCGGATTGGCCGGCGTCATTGCGTTCTTCGCGCCCACTACGCGCCCATACCAGGCCACGGCAGCCTTCAGCCGTGGATTGTGTTCCGCATACAGCCACGAAATACGCCCGCCCCAGCAAAACCCGTTCACACCGAGCCGGTTCAGATCGCCGCCATGTTCGCCAGCCCACATGACGGTCGCATCGAGATCGGCCACGGCCTGCTCGTCCGGCACCTTGCTCAGGATCTGATCGTCGATCTGCTGGATGGTCGGCAGCACCGAAGGATCGCCCTCCCGCTCGAACAGGTTCGGGGCGATCGCCAGATAGCCCAGCTTCGCAAAGCGCCGGCACACGTCGGCGATATGTTCGTGCACGCCAAAGGCCTCGTGAACGACGATGATCACCGGCAAATGCGTTTTGCCCTTCGGCTGCGCGCGATAAGCCGGCACCAGCGTGTCGCCTGAACGCACAGCGACCTCGCCGGCTTCAAGACCGTCGCTATCGGTATGGATGGTTTGCGCCGACACCGGCAGCACGGCCGCAGCGAAACCGGTGCCGAGCGCAGCCTTGATGAAGGTACGCCGATTGAAGGGAACGTGCGGGACCAGGCTGTCGATATCAGGTTTCAGCATGCGGCGCTCCTCGGGTGAAGGTTGGATGCAACAGGATACGCTTCACCCGCATCCTGTTGCACAAGCAACCAACCGTCTCAAGCGCGGCCGGCCTTCAGTGCAGCTTGACCCGCGGCAGCGTGGTGCGCCGCAACCAGTGCGCAAAGGTGTCGAGCACCATCCGCGCATAGCCGTGCAGCGCCGCGATATGCAGCCGGTACAGCGACATGTACATGAAGCGCGCGAACAGCCCCTCGATCAACATATTCCCGCCGATCACGCCGCCCATCAGATTGCCGACCGCGCTGAAGTGCCCGAGCGACACCAGCGAGCCAAAGTCGCGGTAGGTAAATTCGGGCAGCGGCTTGTTCTCGAGCCGGGCCGCCAGCGCCTTCATCAGGAAGCTTGCCTGCTGGTGAGCCGCTTGCGCACGCGGCGGCACGTTGCGCTCATTGCCCGGCCATGGGCAAGCCGCGCAATCGCCGAGTGCGAAGATGTTGTCGTCGATTTCAGTTTGCAACGTGCGACGCACGATGAGTTGCCCCAAACGGTTGACCGGCAGGCCGTCGAGCTGGCTCAGAATGGCGGGCGCCTTGATGCCCGCCGCCCACACCGTCAGATCGGCGCGCACGGTTTTACCGCTGGCCGTGCGGATCATGCCGGGCGCGACCTCGGCCACGGTCTCGCCGATCATCAGCTTCACACCGAGCTTGGTGAGCAATTCGGCAGTAGCCGTCGATACACGCTCCTGCAAGGCCGGCAAAATGCGCGGCCCCGCCTCGATCAGCACGATGCCGACGTCGTGCCGCGGATCGAGCTTATGCAAGCCATACGCGGACAACACCTGGGCCGTATTGCGCAACTCAGCCGAGAGTTCGACGCCCGTCGCGCCGCCGCCGACAATCGCCACCTGGATGCGCGGCTCAGTGGAGGTCGACGACGTGTCGGGCCCCGATTCGACAGGTTCATGCACCTGATGCTCCGCACGCATACAGGCCGCGATCAAGCGCTTGCGGAAACGCTCCGCCTGGCTAACCGTATCGAGCGCGAGAGAAAACTCAGGTGCGCCCTTCACGCCGAAGAACGCCGTGGTGCTGCCGATCGCGATGATCAGCGTGTCGTATTCGAGTTCGCGCGCGGGCAGCAATTCGGCGCCATCGTCGTCGAGCACGGTGCCGAGCGTAAGACGCTTGTTCGCACGGTCCAGACCGGTCAGATCACCCTGCTGAAACTCAAAGCCATGCCAGCGCGCTTGCGCCGCATATTCGAGTTCCTGGGTGAACGGGTCCATGCTGCCGGCTGCCACTTCATGCAGCAGCGGCTTCCAGATATGGGTTGGATTGCGGTCGACGAGCGTCACTTGCGCGCGCACACCGCTTTTGTTCTTGTGAGGCGCGTAGCGGTCGCCCAAGCGTGTCGCCAACTCCAGCCCCCCTGCGCCCCCGCCAACGACGATAAACCGATGCATTGAACTCTCCGTATTTGCCGATGGGTCATGCGTCGCGACGGCGCGTCGTCAAACATGAACGCGCGCCGTCTATCGTAGCGATTGTCCGCGAGCGGCACGGGTTGTCACAAGCTATCAATACGCATATGTGACATGCGCACGACGTTATCGCCTATTGAGCGCTTCGTCACATGTACGTCAATGCGCTTCTTCCCAGTTCAGGCCGGCGCCCACTTCAGCGACCAGCGGCACTTTCAGCGCGGCGACACCGCACATCAGTTCCGGTAAGCGCTTGCGTACATCGGACAATTCCGCGTCCGGCACTTCGAGAATCAGTTCGTCGTGCACTTGCATGATCATGCGCGTACCGATCTTCGACTCTTCGATCCACTTCTGCACCGCGATCATCGACAGCTTGATCAGATCGGCGGCCGTGCCTTGCATCGGCGCGTTAATGGCCGCGCGCTCCGCTGCCTGACGGCGCGGGCCGTTGCCGCCGTTGATCTCCGGCAGCCACAGGCGGCGGCCGAACGCCGTTTCCACGTAGCCCTTGGCCTTCGCGCTCAGACGCGTTTCGTCCATATAACGCGCGACGCCCGGATACCGCGCGAAGTAGCGGTCGATATACAGCTTGGCTGCATCGCGCGTGATGCCGAGGTTCGCGGCGAGACCGAACGCGCTCATGCCGTAGATCAGACCGAAGTTGATGACCTTCGCTACACGCCGTTGATCGTTCGAGACTTCGAGCGGTGTCACGCTGAAAATCTCCGCCGCAGTGGCGCGGTGAATGTCTTCGCCTTGCGAGAACGCACGCAGCAGGGATTCGTCGCCGGAAATGTGCGCCATGATGCGCAATTCGATCTGCGAATAGTCGGCGGAGACGAGCTTGTGGCCCGGCGGGGCGATAAACGCCTCGCGAATGCGGCGGCCTTCGCCGGTACGCACGGGAATGTTCTGCAGGTTCGGATCGTTCGACGCCAGCCGACCCGTGACCGCAACCGCCTGTGCATAGTTCGTATGCACACGGCCGGTGGTGGCGTTGACCATGCGCGGCAGCTTGTCCGTATAGGTCGATTTCAGCTTCGACAAGCCGCGGTGTTCGAGCAGGATCTTCGGCAGCGGATAGTCTTCGGCGAGCTTTTGCAGCACTTCTTCATCGGTGGACGGCGCGCCGCTCGGGGTCTTCTTGACCACCGGCAATTCGAGCTTCTCAAAGAAAATCTGACCAATCTGCTTCGGCGAACCCAGATTGAATTCACCGCCGGCCAGCACGTACGCTTCGCTTTCCAGTTGAATCAGACGCGTGGCGATTTCGCTACTTTGCGCGCGCAGCTTCTCGGCGTCGATCAGCACGCCGGTACGCTCCATCTTGCGCAACACTCGCGAGGTCGGCACTTCGATGTCGCGATACACGTAGTCGAGTGTCTTCTCCGCGGCCACTTGCGGATACAAAGCCTGATGCAGACGCAAAGTGATGTCGGCGTCTTCCGCCGCGTATTCGGCGGCCGTTTCCAGCGCGACTTCGTCGAAGCCGATTTGCGACGCGCCCTTACCCGCAACCTCTTCGTACTTGATCGTCTTGATGCCGAGATGACGCAGCGCGAGGCTGTCCATATCGTGCGTACGATGCGATTCGAGCACGTACGATTCCAGCAGCGTGTCGTGTTCGATGCCGCGCATTTCGATGCCGTAGTTCGCCAGCACCTGTTCGTCGTACTTCATGTGCTGGCCGACCTTCTTGTGGCCGGCACTTTCGAGCCAGGGCCTGAGCTTCGCCAGCACTTCATCGCGCGGCAATTGCACGGGTGCGTCCGGACCGCGATGCGCGACCGGTACATACGCGGCATAGCCAGGCTCGACCGAGAACGACAAGCCCACGATTTGCGCGGTCATCGGATCGAGCGAGGTGGTTTCGGTATCGAACGCAGTCAGCTCGGCGGCGTTGATTTTTTCGAGCCAGGCGTCGAATTGTTCCCAGGTCTGCACGGTGTCGTAGTGACGTTCGTGATCCACGGTGAGCGCCGGCGGCACGTCGGTCTCGGGACCCGCCACCGCTTCCGCGCTTTCCACTTCGCGCAGCCAGGTCTTGAAACCGTTGCGCGTGAACACGTCGCGCAGTTCCTCGCGCGATTCCGGCCGGCTTTCCAGGCTTTCTTCGATCGACACGATATGGCCGGTCAGATCGCATTGGCGCTCGACGGTGACGAGTTTCTTCGCCATCGGCAGAAAATCGAGCGCACGTCGCAGATTGTCTCCTACCGCACCTTTGATCTCGTCCGCATGTGCGACGATGCCATCGAGGGTTTCGTACTGCGTCAGCCATTTGATCGCCGTTTTCGGCCCGCATTTCTCGACGCCAGGCACGTTGTCGACGGTATCGCCGATCAACGACAGGTAGTCGATGATGCGCTCCGGCGGCACGCCGAATTTGGCGATCACGCCTTCGCGGTCGAGCTTCTCGTTAGTCATCGTATTGATGAGGGTGACATGATCCGACACGAGCTGCGCCAGATCCTTGTCCCCAGTCGACACGATCACATTCATGCCGCGCTTCTCCGCGGCGGTGCTGAGCGTGCCGATCACGTCGTCAGCCTCGACGCCTTCGATCATCAGGAGCGGCCAGCCAAGCGCGCGCACGGCGACATGAATTGGCTCGATCTGGCGCGCGAGATCGTCCGGCATCGACGGACGATTCGCCTTATAGTCGGCATACCAGTCATCGCGGAACGTTTTGCCCTTGGCGTCGAACACGCAGGCGCTATACTCTGCAGTGACTTCCTTGCGCATGCGCCGCAGCATGTTGATCATTCCGTAGAGCGCACCCGTCGGGCCACCCTCGGGTCCGCGCAGATCAGGCATCGCATGGTAGGCCCGGTACAGATAACTCGAACCGTCGACCAATAGCAGGGTCTTACCTTCAAGGCTTCGTTCTTCAGGCATTATGACTAAGAGAAAAGTGATTCCGAGTCTGCGATCACTCGCAGATCAAGAGCGCGCAACGGCTAAGAAGGCCCGCGCATCGTGGCAGATGTTCACGATTATGGCAGAGTTTATCGAGGCGACCGAGTACCTCTCGGAGATTCGCCCGGCTGTCAGCATCTATGGTTCAGCGCGCCTGAAACCGAACTCGCCTTACTACAAACTCGCCACGCAGATCGCGCGCAAGCTGTCCGACGCAGGCTTCGCGGTCATCTCGGGCGGCGGCCCCGGCATCATGGAAGCAGCCAACAAAGGCGCCCATGCGGGCAAGGCCCCGTCGGTCGGCCTGAACATCGAACTGCCGCACGAGCAATCGGGCAACCAGTGGCAGGACATCTCGCTGCGCTTCCGCCATTTCTTCACGCGCAAGGTCACGTTCGTGAAGAACTCGGATGCGGTGATCGTCATGCCGGGCGGCTTCGGCACGCTGGATGAACTCGCCGAAGTCCTCACGCTGATTCAAACCAAGAAGTCGCGCCACGTGCCGATCATTCTGGTGGGCGGCGAGTTCTGGGAAGGCCTGCTTGCCTGGTTCAAGAACTCGCTCACGCCGATGGGGCTGATCAATCCGACTGATATGGACTTGATGCAGGTGATCGACGACCCGGATCAGGTGCTCGAAGCAGTGTTGAAGTTCTACGAAGACCGCGAAGAAGCTGAGCCGCATCCGGCCAAGTCGGATGAAGACCGGATGTTCTATTTGTAATGTTGAAGCTTCGCGCCCCGTGCGCGAAGTCAGCGTGCGTTGTTCAATGGGCATTGAGCAACGCACACAGGTTCTAGCGGGCGGCCTCCAGGTCGCTCGCTTCCGCTACATCGGTCTGATCACCCTGCGCTTGCAACCATTCGCAGAACTGCGCCACCAAAGGCGCCTGCGCGACCTCCCGCCTCGCCACCCACCAATAGCCGCGTGCATCGATCCGCGGGCCGGCCAACGGCACGACGAGCCGTCCCGATGCCAGCTCGTCCGCCAGCAAGGGCAACGGACCGAGCGCCACGCCGAGGCCATCCACCGCGGCCTGCAAGGCCAGGTAGAAGTGATCGAACGACTGCTTCTTCCGGCATTTCGCCATGACTCCCGCTGCCGATAACCAGTTGCCCCACGCATCGGGCCGCGTATCCGAATGCAGCAGCACATGTTTCGCGAGATCGTCGGCCGCGTTGATCGGCGAGCGTTGCAGGAGCGTGGGACTGCAGACCGGAATCTCGCTTTCGCCAAGAAAATGGCCGCTCACGCAGTTCGGCCAATGCGCCGGACCGCGCCGCACCGCGACGTCGAAGCTGTCCAGTGTTTCGACCGGCGCGTTTGAAGTCGATAAGCGCAGCTCCACATTCGGCACCTTGCGCTGGAACTGATGGAGCCGCGGCAGCAGCCATTTCATCGCGAAGGTCGGCAGTGCATTCACCCGCAGCACATGAACGACGCCGGTGTCGCGCAGTTGGTCCGTGGCCAGCGCGATGCTGTCGAATGCGGCCTGCACGGTGGCCAGATAGCGGCGGCCGTCGTCGGTCAGGCGCACGCGCTTGCCGCGGCGATGGAACACCTGCACGCCGAGCCAGGTTTCGAAAGCTGCGACTTGCCGGCTGATTGCACCGTGCGTCACATGCAATTCGTTCGCCGCGGCGGTGAAGCTTTCATGCCGCGCGGCAGCTTCGAAGGCACGCAGCGCCGGAAAGGGAGGAAGATTACGAGCCATGCTTGTGATTCTAGATCACAAAGGCGCGCTCAAAAATCGTTTTGCCTTGAGCCTGTTCGGCGCTAACCTCCAGAGCTTGAACTGGAAGCTTGGCGATATGGATCACAACCTCACCTCAACCGAAGCCGCACAGGCGCCCACGCCCACGTTGCGGGAGATTTTTGGCGGCTTTCTCGGCCTCGGACTGATCTCGTTCGGCGGCGCACTGCCGCTGGCGCGGCGCGCCGTGGTCGACCAAAGGCGCTGGCTGACCGGCGCGGAATTCACCGACTTGCTGGGCCTGTGCCAATTCTTGCCGGGCGGCAACGTGATCAATCTTTCGGTGGCGATCGGGATGCGCTTTCGCGGCGTACCGGGTGCGTTGGCCGGTCTGCTCGGGTTGATCGCTGGGCCTTCGCTGGTCGTGATCGGCCTTGGCGTGCTTTACGAACACACGCAAAACAACCCGCACGTTCGCCATCTGTTTGCCGGTCTCGCGGCGGCTGCGTCCGGCCTGTTGATCTCGATGGCCGTGAAGATCCTCCTGCCGTTGCGGGATAAACCAATGGCTGCGCTCATCGCCGCGCTTGGCTTCATCGCGATCGCAATCATGCGCCTGCCGCTTCTGCCTACGATGCTGGTGCTCACGCCGCTAAGCATCTACATCGCGTCGAGAGCTGTACGATGAACGACACGCTCATTTCTCTCGCCATCATTTTCAGTCAGCTTTCGCTGCTGGCGTTCGGTGGCGGCAACACGATTCTTCCGGAGATGCAACGTCAGGTCGTGGACGTGCATCACTGGATGCCGGCCAGCGAATTCAGCGCGCTGTTCGCGCTCGCACAAGCGGCGCCGGGGCCGAACCTGATGATCGTGACGCTGGTCGGCTGGCACGTGGCAGGTTGGGCGGGGATGCTGGTGACTTCAGTGGCGAAGTTCGGGCCGTCTTCGCTCGTGACGATACTCGCGCTGCATGCATGGGACCGGTTCAAGGACCGTCCGTGGCGGCGTTACGCGCAAATGGGACTGGTGCCGGTGACGGCCGGCATCGTCGCGGCGAGCGCGGCCCTGATCGCCGAAGCGTCGAACCCGACGGCGATTGCATGGGCAATCACCGCTTTTACCGCCGTGCTGGCGTTGAAAACGCGCATTCATCCGCTGTGGTTGTTGGCGGCGGGGAGTTTGATTGGGCTGACGGGGTTTGGGCAGTTCTGAAATTCTCTGGGGGGACCTGCCAGCGTTACTTTGGTAAGCAGGGATCTTTCGGACTCCAGCGGAGACGTGATGAAGTGCCTGGCGCACAGAACTCCTGCAAACAAAGCAGATCGAGAAGTGCATTGACGAAACGCAACGTGGTGCCAAAAACCCGTACCGTCAGTGTCTCGGGATTACGGAGGACAGCTATGCTTATGGATTCAGCTACTGCGCCATCTGCTCATGACCTACCATGCCATTACTGTCACGCTTGAAAACATCGGCGGGATAGTGGCCGATAAAGACAAATATGGCAGGAGAACAATCGGAACAGCCTTTAACGTCACAGTTGCGGGCAAACGTCAGTACGCTGTACAAATGCGTGGCGCGCCTCGACTTGAAAACGGCATGGTCGTGACGGCCGTACTGCGCGATACGGATAACTGGCAAACACTCGTGGGATGGTTAAACCACGCCACGGGCGAGATTTGCGGTGTCGATTCACCCGAGGTTTCCTTCTGGTGGTTTGTGGCTGGCATTCTGATGTCAGCCCTCCTTTACCTTAAATGGATAAATGAAGCTCACAGCGGTGACGCCAGTGCGCGCGTCGTAGTTTGGATGATCGCGGTCGGAGCGATGAACGCCTGGACGCTATTCTCCTGGCGGAAATCGGCGAAGGTCTACAGGTTGCTGAAACCCTAAATGTCTGGGTAATTTCAAAATCACAGGGATGACTGTGGCGAAAATTTCTGCCATCACCTACCGCGCAATGCGGTAAGTGACGGCAGAAGCGAAAGGCCGCTTATTCGTCATTCATCTACGCCGCCGCAGTCCGTCGCCGGTAGTATTCGCTTCGATCCAATCTTTCGCCGCTTCGCGCCGCAATATGAGCAGCGCGCCGAGTCGCAGCCACACGCAAACGGTAATGAGCGCGATAGCCCACAATCCCAATTCTTGCAAATATGAGTGGCCGAATATAGTCCATACAAGACCAAAAACCCCGATCCACTTAAGCAGGTCATAAGCCCATCTCCTTCTCTTTATCCCATACACGAACGCTAGGGGATTCGCCACAAGACTTGCGAACACGGCCAAATAACCGTCCCACGGCAGAGAGCCGGATTGAAGCAAGGCGACTTCCACCCAAGCCTCGCACAGGAAAGCGAGAAAAAATCCAATAATGAAAATCCGAATACAACGCGGCATTTCTGTCATAGCTATCTGAATTGCACGTTTTTGCAATAATCCATTCCACTGACAATATCGCTCCAACCCTGCTTAACACTCAAATATTGGCAGTAGTTTTCCTTATATTGGGCCTCGTTGACCGGTGTGAAGCTACCTGGAACGGGGGTTGCCATAGGCATCAAGCCGGTACCTGAAACCCCCTTGTCGCTCAGACAAATGAACAACCCTTTTTGCGTCAATATTTCGTCGTATGAGGCAAGCACATATCCACTCCCGGTTTGAAGACTTGACCAATAAAGCGATGCACTAGCAACCGATGCAGGTTGCGAGATTTGCAGCAAGTTCGACATGTAATTACCCAACCATATTTTCGCAGAGTTTATATATGGCTGAAAGGTCGATTGCAAGTCGGCAGCCAGGACGAGTGCACCGATTGCCACTGCGGCGCCAGGGCCGATTTCAGCCAAAACAAGCACTGTAACTGCAATTGTTCCAGCAGCACTGATAATGGTCAGCACATCGCCTGGCTGGATTCTTTTGTCCGGATTTTGCCAATCCGTCACGACCCTTATTAATGCAGACGTCGCAGACATTTGGTTTGTCATGATGCGCACCGGTTTCAGCATCGGAGCGACATTTGATATGGTCGCAATGAGATTTGTGCCATTCTGAATAATTGACAGAGAGTCATTCCGGCTATTTGCCGCGGACACAAACGCCTGATAAGTAACCATCGAATTGGAACCATTCTCGATGAACTGCAACGTCATTTCCACTTTTGCCATTTTATTCAGCCTTTGACTCTGTATCCCACGGGGCAATCGAGCTTACTGAGGAACTGACGGATGGTGCGATAGACGGACTCGATCCGACAACATAACGATAATAGAGCTGTGTATTGCCTGTTTTTGGCGTGTACACCGTCTGGGCGATAAATGATTTTGTCTTTGTGAGATTGACAGGTAGTACATCAATAATTTGTGAGAAGTTTTTATCCGTCGCCATTTGAAGACTAGCCGTAATATCACTATTCGGGCTGTCAAAATTTATGATGCGCACCCAGAATACCCATGACCCGTCGTCGCGCCTCAATGCAGTCGCGCCGTTTGTTAGCGCATATCCGCGTAGCGAAGTGGCTGCAATTTGGGGGGATGTGGGAGTCGCCCTTGCGATTTGGGACGTGATGCCAACAAAAGATAACAAGCTTGTTCGTAAAAATAATCGCCTAGTCGTCATCGTGTCTCTATGTAGTTGGATGGCTATCGCCGTTTGTAAATGTAGTTTTCGCTGCGTTTACAAAAATATCGTCACTGCGAACGCGCCCGAAATAGGACAATTCCGAAAAACAATTGCCGCTATCGAACAGCGCTGTCCAACGGCGGGTGAGCCTGAACGAGCGATTTCCGCTGCATTTCCACGGGAGGACGAGCCCGGAGTAAAGCGAGGCCGTCACGTAGTCGACTGCCGGTGGGCGGCAGGCTATGGAGGGTGGTTGATCATCAACGGATGATCATCGACATGAACGAAACGTGGATCCGCACCGCTGAGCAGGTGCGCGTCATACTCGAGGGCACCGGGACACTGGAATTTGTTCCCGCCACCAACGCACGCGCGCGGGACATGGATCGCATCGGCGCTGGGCCGGTTGAATTGTCGCTGGATGAAGCGCAACAACCGGGGGCTGGATTGCGCTGTCTGCGCCGCTTCGGTGGCTTCAGCGGCGCGTATGCCAACCGGCTCGTGCGATCCTGGCTGCCGCACGAAACTATCCGTCCGAAGGGCGTGCCCCCCCGGACGCTTCAGCGCGGCTATACACCGGCGCCGACACTCAAACCCATACCGCTTACTGAAACGCCACTTCCGCGAAGCTGCGCAACTTGCGGCTATGCAGCCGATGCAAGCCGTTCATGCGCAACAACTCCATCGCCTTCACCCCGATCTGCAAATGCTGATCGACTTGCGCGCGATAGAACTGATCCGCCATGCCGGGAAGTTTCAATTCGCCATGCAAGGGCTTGTCCGACACGCATAACAACGTGCCGTAAGGCACGCGGAAGCGGAACCCATTGGCGGCGATCGTCGCGCTTTCCATATCAAGCGCAACCGCGCGGCTTTGCGACAGCCGCTGCACCGGCTCACGATGATCGCGCAACTCCCAGTTACGGTTATCCACACTCGCCACCGTGCCCGTGCGCATCACGCGCTTCAACTCGACGCCATCCAGTTGCGTGACCTGCGCAACCGCGCGTTCCAACGCCACCTGCACTTCGGCAAGTGCGGGAATCGGCACCCACAGCGGCAAATCGTCGTCGAGCACATGATCTTCGCGCACATAGCCGTGTGCCAGTACGTAGTCGCCCAAACGCTGCGTATTGCGCAGACCCGCGCAGTGGCCGAGCATGATCCACGCATGCGGACGCAGCACGGCGATGTGGTCCGTGATCGTCTTCGCGTTCGACGGCCCGACGCCGATGTTGACCATCGTGATGCCGCTGCCGTCTGCACGCTTCAGGTGGTACGCAGGCATCTGCGGCAGACGCGGCGGCGCCGTTCCTTCCTGCGCCTGCTCGCCGAGATTCTCGTTGTATGTGATCACGTCGCCCGGTTCGACGAACGACGTGTATTCGCTGCGATAGGCGCGCAGTTCTTCGTCGTCGGTATGGGCCATCATCGTGCGGCCGAGTTTGACGAACTCGTCGATATAGAACTGGTAGTTCGTGTACAACACGTAGTTCTGGCAATGGGTGGGCGACGTCGCCGTATAGTGCTTCAGCCGATGCAGCGAAAAATCCACCCGTGCCGCCGTGAACAGCGCCAACGGATGCGGCTCGCCCGGCAGCGGCTCATACGTGCCGTTGACAATGCGGTCGTCGAGCAGCGCGAGGTCCGGTGTGTCGAACACGTCGCGCATCAGGAACAGGCGCTCGCGATCCAGATCGCCCTCGAGGTGAATGCCCTCGGCGAATGCGAAGTGAATCGGAATCGGCTGATCGGACACGCCAACTTCGATCTGCACGTGATGGTTCTTGGCCAGCAGGCGCAACTGCTCGCGATAGTAGTCGCCGAACAGATCCGGCCGCGTGACCGTGGTCTCGAACACGCCTGGCCCCGCGACAAAACCGTATGAGCGGCGTGAGTCGATATGCGTGTTGACTTCGGTGCACACCCGGACGAACGGGTAGCAGGCGCGCACCCGGCGCTCGAACAATTCGTTGCGGCGGTAACGCGCGAAGGCGTCGCGCAGGAACGAAGTGTTTGCTTCGTAGATCGCCGACAGACGCGTGACGGCCTCGGTCGCGTCGTCAAAGGATTCGGTCGGGAAGCTGTTGGCGGGAGTCTGCACCGCGCGTTGATTGGTATCGTTGTTCATCGTCATTCGCCTCGATTGATGAGACGACATTACCACGGAACCCGTGATCGCCAAATGACCGCGCGGCGCTTACCACAGCGGCCGCAACAGCGGTTGCAAGATTGCGCGCACATCGTGCGAAAGCGGCGCAAAATAAGGCGATCGCGCCCGTAGGCAAGGCTGGATTTGCTAGAATCGGGGCACCATATTGGAGAATCACCATGAAGCCGCTCCTTCCCGTCGCCGTTGCACTGGCCCTCGCCTTTGGCAACGCCGCGATGGCTGCCCAGCCTGTCGATGACACTCCGGCCCCCGGCGCGCCCCAGTCCGCCAACGAACGGGCCGGTCTGCCTGACCTGGAGAAGATCAATCGTCCGGCCGCCGAGGTCAGCTCGAAGGTCGAAATCAACGTCCCGCGCACGCCAAGCTTCTACGAACGCAGTGCTAACGGCACCGAAATCACCGAATATCGCGACAAAGGCAAGCCGGTTGAAATCAACGTGCATTCGAATCTCGGCACGCGCTATCAGATGAGCGCGCCGCTCGACACGTCGCCCGCCGTGCGCGACAACGGCCGTGCAAGCACGCGGTTGCCGTCGGTGAATCTGACTTATTGATGCATGCGGGGGCGGCGTGGGCCGCTCCCCCGGATCTGCGCGGCCCGCGGGCGTCGCCTCGGGCTTTGAGCCTGCGTGGCCGTTTTCAGCACCGCCTGCAGCGCGGCGAAACCGCGTTGAATTGCCGCAGCGCTTTGCTGCCCAGCCTGGCGGCCAGGTCGGCGGCCAGGATTCGCTGACCTGATTGACCTTGATCGCGCTTTCTGCAACGCATTTGCCACACCTCGCACTGGCCGCATCGCGCCAGCCCGACTAACCTGATCCGACGTTTCCCGCATGGCTGTCTTCACCGCTGTCACCGAACCCCAACTAGCAGAATGGATGCGTCATTACGATCTCGGCGATGTCGTCGAGTTTCGCGGCATCCCCTCCGGTATTGAGAACAGCAACTTCTTTCTGACGACGACGCGCGGCGAATACGTCCTCACGATTTTCGAAAAGCTGACGGCCGAACAACTGCCGTTCTATCTCGATCTGATGCAGCATTTGGCCGCGCACCGCGTGCCGGTGCCGGACCCCATGCCGCGCGAAGACGGCGCGCTGTTCGGCACGCTGCACGGCAAGCCCGCCGCCATCGTGACCAAGCTCGAAGGCGCGCCGGAGTTGGCGCCGCAAGTCGAGCATTGCGTCGAGGTCGGGCAAATGCTCGCGCGCATGCATCTGGCGGGGCGCGATTACGCACGGCATCAGCCGAATCTGCGCAGCCTGCCGTGGTGGAAGGAAACCGTGCCGGCTATCCTGCCGTTTCTGGAGGGCGCGCAGCGCGACTTGCTGTCGTCCGAACTGGCGCATCAGGAGGCTTTCTTCGCTTCGGCGGATTACGCGGAGTTACCCGAAGGCCCCTGCCACGCCGACCTGTTCCGCGACAACGTGCTGTTCGCGCATGCTGCGCCGGAAACCGGCCACGAGGTGCGCCTGGGTGGCTTCTTCGACTTTTATTTCGCCGGCTGCGACAAGTGGCTGTTCGACGTCGCGGTAACGGTCAACGACTGGTGCGTCAACCTCGCCACCGGCAAGCTGGACGAAACGCGCACCGAAGCCATGCTGCGCGCCTACCAGACCGTGCGCCCGTTCACCGTCGAAGAAAACCGCCGCTGGGGCGACATGCTGCGCGCGGGCGCTTACCGCTTCTGGGTCTCGCGCCTGTATGATTTTCATTTGCCGCGCGCGGCCGAACTGCTCAAACCGCACGACCCCGGCCATTTCGAGCGCATTCTGCGCGAACGCCTGTCCGGCGTTGCACTTCCAGGCATTCATATCCCATGCAACTGATCGAAGTCCCCGCGAAAACCGGCTATGTCTGGTTCCGGCAGGGTATCTGGCTGTTCCGTAAGAACCCGCTCGCGTTTCTGACGCTGTTCTTCACCTATCTGCTGGTCATGACACTGGCGTCGCAGATTCCGGTCATCGGCGGCGTGCTGCCGCTGGTCTTCATTCCGGGTGTCGCGGTGGGCTTCATGGCGGCGTGCCGCAACACGATCGCGGGCAAGCCGGTGTTCCCGACCATTCTGGTAGACGGCTTTCACTCGTACGGCCCTGCGGTCGCCAAACGTCTGCTAGTACTGGGCGTGCTCTACGTGGTCGCGATGGCGCTGGTGCTGGCCGGCTCGGCACTCGCCGACGGCGGCATGCTGCTGAAGGTCATGCTCGGCACGGCCACGATGGATCAGGACGCGATCGCCAACAGCAATATCCCGCTGGCAGTGATCGCCGCGTTCGCGTTCTACATTCCGGTAGCAATGATTTTCTGGTTCTCGCCGATTCTTATCGCGTGGCACGAGGTGCCGCCCGTCAAGGCGATGTTCTTCAGCATCGTCAGTTGCTGGCGCAATCGCGGTGCGTTCATCGTGTTCGGCGCATTGTGGTTCGCGGTGGCGACAACCGTCTCGTTCGGCTTGTCCGCGCTGATGCAGGCGCTGGGCGCGGGCGACTTCGCGTTCGCGATCCTGATGCCCGCCACGATGATCGTCACGACCATGCTGTATTGCTCGTTCTACGCGACCTATCGCGGCTGCTTCGGCGTGCAAACGCCCGAAACGCCAGACCTGCCGACCACGCCGGCGGCTTGAAAGCGGGCTTGAGCGCTGTTCAGGCGCGGGCGCCTTTTTAGCGCCCGCGCGGTTTCAATGCCGAACGCGGCCCGCTTCCGCGTGAGCGCCCTCTGCATTCTCGCCCTATAGCGGCCTCCGCACTCCCGTCTCAGGGCGCCATCCGCCCCCTGTTACTTCGCCGAATTCCTTGCCACGCTCGTCAACTTGCCTCGACTTGCGGCACAATGGTTTGCACGCAATCGATTTGCACGCTCTTTTTACGCGAGATGCATCATGACCCAGCGCCCCGCCTTGCCCTTCACGCTCGACGAGCAACTCTGCTTCGCGCTCTATTCGACCTCGCTTGCGATGACGAAAGCGTACAAGCCGCTGCTCGACAAACTCGGCCTCACGTATCCGCAATATCTGGCGATGCTGGTGCTCTGGGAAGCCGACGACATCACAGTCAAAGATCTCGCCGCGCGACTGAATCTCGACTCGGCAACGGTCACGCCGCTGCTCAAACGTCTCGAAACGCAGGGATATCTGGAACGGGTACGCGGCGTTGAAGATGAGCGGCTCGTCTATATCCGGCTCACCAAAGCAGGCACCGCTCTGAAGCGCCAGGCACGCGAAGTACCGGCAGAAATCTTCTGCGCAACCCAGCAAACACCGGAATTCCTGCTCCGTCTGCGTGACGATCTAACGCGCCTGCGCACCACACTCAACGATTACATGGGCCACTAGCCGGCCTTGTTTCAAAAAGCACGCTATCGATACGATACGAAAATTCATTTGCACACAAATGATTTGGGTACTATCTTTGTCACATGCCGCTTCGATAGCGCTCCGCCGGAACGGCGGGCGAGCAAGCCGCGGCAAGCATGCAGATCCTGACAACCCAGATTAAGGAGTAGCACCATGAACATCCTCTACAAAGCAAGCGCAACCAGCACCGGTGGCCGTGACGGCCGTGCAGTGTCGTCGGACAATGCGTTGGACGTGAAGCTGGCAGCACCGCGTGAACTCGGCGGCAACGGCGCAGCAGGCACAAACCCTGAACAACTCTTTGCAGCCGGCTACTCGGCGTGTTTCCTGAGCGCGATGAAGTTCGTCGCCGGCCAGAAGAAGCAGACTTTGCCGGCGGACACGCAAGTGACGGCAGAAGTGGGGATCGGCCCGAACGACAACGGCGGCTTCGCGCTCGACATCGATCTGCGCGTCTCGTTGCCGGGTCTCGCCGCAGATGCGGCCAAGGAACTGGTCGACGCAGCGCATCAGGTCTGCCCGTACTCGAACGCCACGCGCAACAACGTCGCGGTCCGTTTGCAAGTCGCGTAAGCCGCGGCTTCAATGAATAGCTGATGAATACGCCAACGCGGCGCGGCTAAACCGCGCCGCCATGGAGAGCGCCCGCACCCTGCCAATCAGGAGCGGGCGTTATGCCGTACTGCGGATGCGGCATGCAATGTGCAACACCGAACCATGTGCCGACGGCTATCGCTCGCCGGCCTGTGAATAAGCGCGCCGTTCAGTAATATCGTCACCTCACAGCCTATGCGCCGGTCGATGCTTCGCCGCGCAACCATTCACCCCGCTCCGCGATTCCGATGACACGCGTCCGACGCCTGAACAACACCTTCGACACCGGTCTGGTCTGGTTTCGCCGCGACCTGCGCAGCACGGACAACGCCGCGCTCTACTACGCGCTCAAGCATTGCGAGCGTGTCTGGTGCGTGTTCGTATTCGACACAACGATCCTGCAACCACTGTTCGACGCCTGGCAAACTCGTCATCCTGATACGCAAGCGCAGGACCGCCGTATCGAGTTCATTCTCGCTGCGTTGGATGAGTTGGACGAAGCATTGCGCGCCAAAGGCGGTGGGCTCGTCGTGCTGTACGGCGATCCGGCAGATCTCGTACCCAGGCTCGCCGACGAACTCGGCGTGAATGCGGTGTTTGCGAATCACGATTACGAGCCAGTCGCGATCGAGCGTGACGAGACGGTGCGGGAGCGGCTGGCCGTTGACGGACGCCAGTGGCTGACGTTCAAAGACCAGGTGATTTTCGAGCGCGATGAGGTGCTGACAGCCCAGAACAAACCGTTCACGGTGTTCACGCCGTACAAGAACGCTTGGCTCAAGCAGCTGACGGCCTTCGATCTGAAACCGTATCCGGTCGAGACTTACGCGAAGCATCTGACAGCACTGCCGCCCAGGCTGGACCGCCAGTTGCCGGCGCTCGACCAGCTCGGCTTCGCACCGAGCAATCTTGCGGAGCTCAACTTGCCCACCGGCATGAGCGGCGCGCAACGTCTGCTCGACGATTTCGTGACACGCATCGACAGCTATAAGGAGCGGCGTGACTTTCCCGCCGTCAAAGGCCCGAGCTACCTGTCGATGCATCTGCGCTTTGGTACTGTCTCGATCCGCACGCTTGCGCGGTTCGCGCACGAGAGCTCACTGCAGCCCGACGGGCAAGGCTCGGCCACGTGGCTTTCGGAGCTGATCTGGCGGGATTTTTACTTCATGATCCTCGCGCATCATCCGAGGCTGGCGGGTGGCGCGTCGTTCAAGGAAGAGTACGACCGGCTGCGCTGGGAGCAAGGCCCGGAAGCGGACGAGGCGTATGCCGCGTGGTGCGAGGGCCGCACTGGCTACCCGCTGGTCGACGCCGCGATGCTGCAACTGAACCGCACCGGCTACATGCACAACCGCCTGCGGATGGTAACGGCGAGTTTTCTGGTGAAGGATCTGGGCGTCGACTGGCGGCTCGGCGAGCACTACTTCGCCGAACAACTGAACGACTTCGATTTCTCGGCGAATAACGGCGGCTGGCAATGGGCGGCATCGACGGGATGCGACGCGCAACCGTATTTCCGGATTTTCAACCCGATCACGCAATCCGAAAAATTCGACGCCGAAGGGCGCTTTATCAAACGCTATCTACCGCAGCTTGCGAAACTGCCGGCCAAATGGGTTCACGCGCCATGGCTGGCGGGTGCGGAACGGCTCGCGGAATTCGGCGTGACATTGGGCAAGGACTATCCCGCACCGATCGTCGACCATGCCGAAGCGCGACAACGTACACTTGCCCGTTTCGGCAAGTAAGCGCCCGCTCACGTTGTTTTGATCAGGAACGCCTGGACGATGTACCGACGCTTCAAACTGGCGCAGCTTAGTGCTGGCTCATCCACGACGGCTGGCGGGTGGTCGCCTCACGGTCCAGCTTGCGCATACGGAATTCCAGATCGTACAGATCG
Source organism: Paraburkholderia domus (assembly GCF_905220705.1). Lineage (GTDB taxonomy): Bacteria > Pseudomonadota > Gammaproteobacteria > Burkholderiales > Burkholderiaceae > Paraburkholderia > Paraburkholderia domus. The sequence goes on along the minus strand of NZ_CAJNAT010000005.1, from coordinate 320,726 downwards.
GTTGCTTCTGCGAGGAAGGCGTCAGCGCGTTCTTTCGCAAGTTGATCGGGCGATTTGGTCAGAAACAGAAACAGGCGGCTAAGCAGATACATGGTCAACCTCGACTATGAGTTTAGGCGTTAACGCCTAGGTGATAACCCGTATTATAGGGAAAACCCTAGGAATGCGCCAATACTCATTTCGAAGTGTTGCTCCACCGTCACCGGACGCCTGCCGAGGCTTCTGCGACCGTGCTTTCAGCGATACGGCCGGTAGCCGTGCGACGCTGGTGCTTGAAGAATTCCCACACCATGGCGCTTGCGTCCGGACCTTTGGCGGAATGGAACGGCACGGCATCGTCGCCGCCGCTCCAAGCGTGCGCGAGCCCTTGCACACGGCACAACCGCACCACGCGCCGCCCGCCGCGCACGTAGTCGCGCATTACTACACCACCTTTGCGCTCTTCCTTGACCTCGCCGGATTTGCGCGCGCCTTTCTCGTCGACGATCCGGTTTAGACGGAGAAACTGCTCCGCCAACTGGTCAGCATTGACCGGCGCGACCACATGGTCAGCGTCGCCATGGACGATGATGGCCGGCATGCCGGGGTATTCAGCCACATTAACGAGTTCGTCGACGAGCTCGGCCGGCTCGCGGCGCGCACCGCGCCGCATCACGTCCATCGCCGTAATACCGGAACGGGCCTCGCCGAAAGCGGGGCCGGAGTGCAGCGCGACCGCGGCGAAACGCTCCGGATAGTTGACGGCCAGAAGCGCCGCCAGGCCAGCCCCGGCGGAGATTCCGGCGACATACACGCGCTCGCTGTCGAAGCCATGCTGTGCAACCAGCGAATCCACCAGCGAGACGACCGCACGCGCCTCAGCGCCGCCGGCGCTGTCGCTGGCGTCATACCAATGCCAGCAGCGATGCGAATGCACGTGCTTCGACTGTTCCGGATAAACCACGGCAAAGCCGAATCGGTCCGCGAGCACGTTCATCCGCGTGCCTTCCGCGAATTCGCCAACCGACTGGGTGCAGCCGTGCAGCATCACCACTAGCGGCATCGCCTCGTGTGCATGGCCGGACGGGATGTACAAACCGTACTGCAGGTGATTGACGAGCCGCCCAGGGGAAGCAGGCGCAGAATGGAACGAGCGCGTCCACGAACCGCTCGCCCATGCCGAAGCACGCGGACGAACCCGCGATTCCCTTGGGGCAGCGCGCGGAGCCTCGCGTTTCGCGGGTACGCGCAGCGCGGCCACTGGCTTGATAGGACGGACCTTGGCCGACGGCTTGCTGGTAGCAGTTCGCGCCGGCCGCGTGGTGGCACGCTTGGTTGTGTGGGCCTGCTCGGTTTGAATGGCGAGCAGCCGCTTGAGACCGCGCAGCCAGATTTTCGATAGACTTTTTGCCATCGGCGGATAACCTCGCAAAAAGGGACAGGTGCCGTTCGATAGAACGACGCTTTGTTGTGCAATGCACAATAACACCAATCCTCATGCGATGCTGGAGGCCTTAACCGCTGCCGAGCGCCGAATTTTCCGCCCGGCGAACCTTGTAGCAGCAACAACGTCAAACGATTGCAAGGCTTGTTCGCCAGCCAACGTCCCGTCACAAAAAGCCTGGCGCGTGGCGAGCCTGGCCCGAAGCACCCGTCTATACTGACGAGTAAATAATTTCGGTACACGTCTTTGCGGCGTCGGCGATTCTCGCCGCTCGCGCGTTAAACCATTACCAACCCGATTCTACGCGGCCTTGGTCGCGCTTTTGCCATGCCCGATTTACCTGTCCATCTGTGGTACTCGATCACCAGCCTCGGCGGCGCCGGCATGACGCTGCCGCTCGCGTTCGCCATTGCACTTTGGCTGGCGATCGGCTACACGTGGCGCATGGCAGCGGGCTGGTTGCTGCTGCTTGGCGCGGCCATCGGCATTGTGACCGTAACCAAGCTGGCCTTCCTCGGCTGGGGCGTCGGCGTGCGCGAACTGGATTTCACCGGCGTCAGCGGTCACGCCATGCTGTCTACTGCCGTCTATCCGGTCGTGCTGTTCCTGATGTTGCTGCCGGCGCGTCCGGCGATTCGTCTGCTTGGCGTCTTACTGGGCCTGGCCGCGGGCATCGCGGTCGGTTTGTCGCGCGTCGTGCTGAGCGCTCACTCGCCGTCTGAAGCTGTCACTGGCTGCCTGGTCGGCGCGCTGGCGGCGCTGGTCTTCGTGCGCATGGCGTGGAATCTCCAGCCGGGCCGGTTGTCGGCCTTGCCCGTCACCGCGAGTCTGATGGTCCTCGCGGTGCTGATGCACGGCGTGCACGTGCCGACGCAACGCTGGGTCACGCATATCGCGTTAAAGGTGTCCGGTCACGACAGGCCGTTCATCCGCGCCAAGTGGAAGGCCGTGCGTGATGTACGCCCCGCCACGGCGCCGCTGTCGCAGACGCTCAACACGCTTACGCCGCCTCACTCGCCGGACGTCTGAAGCAAACTCAACCGATTGCTCGTCCGGCAACCGAAGTCCACGTCCGCCGATCCGCGCGCCACTCTATGCGCGCAACTGAATAATCGTCATGGGTATCGTTATAACCTTTCATATACTACGATAGCGTTTTAACCCGCCGTTCCGGCTCACACCGGACATTCAAGACCTCATGACACTGTCCCGCCGCCTTGTGAAACATGCGCTGTTCATCGCCAGCGCCGTCTCCGTTGTCGTCAGCGTCAACGCACGTGCCGACGAACTGGTGGTTTCCGCCGCCGCCAGCCTGACCAACGCGTTCAAAGCGGTGAGCGAAGTCTTCGAACAGCAGCATCCTGGCACCAAGGTGCTGCTGAACTTCGGCGCGTCCGACGTGCTGATGCAGCAAATCGCCAAGGGTGCGCCCGCCGACGTGTTCGCCTCCGCTGATCAAAAAGCGATGGACAAGGGCGCCGCGGAAAAAGTCATCGTTCCGGCCACGCGCCGCGACTTCGCCGCCAATTCGCTGGTGCTGATCGTGCCGGCTGACAGCCATTTCGCGCCGGCCTCGCTGAACGATCTGGCGTCGGCGAATGTGAAGCGTGTGGCCTACGGCGACCCGGCTTCGGTACCGATTGGCCGCTATGCGCAAGGCGCGCTGCAAGCCGCGGGCGTGTGGGACGCGGTCAACGCGAAGGCCGTTCTGGCATCGAACGTACGCCAGAGCCTGGACTACGTGTCGCGCGGTGAAGTCGACGCCGGCTTCGTATTCAGCACCGACGCCGCGGTCATGCCGGACAAAGTCAAGGTCGCGATGAACGTGCCGACGCAAACGCCGATTACCTATCCGATCGCGCAAGTCGAAGGCAGCCGTCACGCGGCCGACGCGCAAGCCTTCATGAACTTCGTGCTGTCGCCGGCCGGCCAGGCCGTGCTCGCGAAGTACGGCTTCAAGCCCGCACATTAACTTAGGTACTGCACGCTCATGCAACAGGCCTGGATTCCGCTCCTGCTGTCGCTGAAAGTAGCGGGCTGGGCCACCGCGCTCAATCTGGTGTTCGGCGTCGCGGCCGGCTTCGGCTTGTCGCGCTGGCGCTCGGGCGCGCGCGACCTGATCGATTCGCTGCTCACATTGCCACTCGTGATGCCGCCCACCGTGCTTGGCTACTACCTGCTCGTGTTGTTAGGACGGCGCGGCGTGATCGGCGCGTGGCTCGATCGCCTCGATATCCAGTTGGTGTTCACCTGGCAGGGCGCGGTGATCGCCTCGACGGTGGTGGCGTTTCCGCTCGTGCTGAAGTCGGCGCGCGCCGCTTTCGAAGCGGTCGATCCACAGCTCGAACGGGCCGCGCGCACGCTTGGCGTCAGCGAGACAGCCATCTTCTTTCGCGTGACGCTGCCGCTCGCCGCGCGCGGTATTCTCGCCGGCGGATTGTTGGCGTTTGCGCGGGCGCTCGGCGAATTCGGCGCGACGCTGATGATCGCGGGCAACTTGCCAGGACGCACGCAGACGCTCTCGGTCGCGGTCTATTCAGCCGTGCAGGCCGGCGACGACAGCACGCCAATTTTCTCGTGCTCGTGACTTCCGTGACGTGTGTCGTGATCCTGTTGCTCGCGGGCCGTCTGGTGCCGCAGCACACGCTTTTGACGTCCCGCTGATATGCCGCTCGCTGTTGACATCCGCAAGACCTTCGAGAGCGCCGAGCGCCGTTTCACGCTCGACGTCGCGTTCAAGGCGACCACGCAGCGCGTCGTGCTGTTCGGGCCGTCCGGGGCGGGAAAGAGTTTGACGCTACAGGCCGTCGCCGGCTTGCTTCGCCCTGACGAAGGGACTGTTACGCTCCACGGCAACGCTTTATTCGACAGCGCGCGCGGCGTCGATCTGAAGCCGCAGGCACGCAAGATTGCGTATCTGTTTCAGGACTACGCGCTGTTCCCACATCTGAACGTGCGGCAGAACATCGGCTTCGGCTTGCAGCAGGGTTGGCTCAATCCGCGCGCGCGGATCTCGCACCCGCAAGTCGATTATTGGCTCGATGCGCTCGAGTTGAAAAGCGTGGCGGGTAATCATCCGGCGCAGCTTTCGGGCGGACAGAAGCAGCGCGTGGCGCTGGCGCGGGCGCTGGTCGCACAACCTCAGTTGCTGTTGCTGGACGAGCCGTTTTCCGCGCTCGATAGCGCGCTGCGTGAGCGTATGCGGCGCGAGCTGTCGGACCTGCAAACGCGGCTCGATATTCCGATGGTGTTGATCACGCACGATCCCGACGATGTTGCCGTGTTCGGTGATCAGGTTGTGCAAGTCAGCGATGGTTGTGTGCGCGAGAACCATCCGTTTGCCGGGTACGAGCGCAGCGTGCCTTAACGTCAACGCGCGTCTTCAGGGCCCTCAGAACCTTCAGAACCTTCACAGCCCCGGTTCGCGCAGCCCTATAGCCGTGAAGTACTCAATCCTTCACGCCAAGAATCACGCTCGACGCCTTGAATACCGCGACCGCGGTCCCACCCTCCACAAGGCCGAGCGTATCGACGCTTTGATTCGTGACGACCGCGGTAATCACCGAACCGCCTTCCAGCACCAACGACACCTCCGCGTTGACCGCCCCGCGCTTCACGCTCTGCACCGTGCCGCGCAACTGATTACGCGCCGAGAGCTTCAGCGGCGTGCCACTTTCATCCTCCACGAGCAGCACCACCCACGACGCCTTGATCAACGCAAACGCCGCCGCCCCCGCCGCGAGCCCCAACGTCTCAGTGCTTTCATGCGTGACGACCGCGACGATCGTATGACCACCCGGCAGCGCCAGCGACACTTCATCGTTGATCGTGCCGCGCGTGATTGCCGACACCGTTCCATAAAGCTGATTGCGCGCGCTCGTTTTCACGCCGATGCGGCCGATCAGATCCCAATCCGTCGCAAAGCCTTCGATCGCCGCACCCGCGCGTTCGAGAAAACGCCGATGCTCGCGTTCGACCGCTCGAAATGTCTCGATCAATTTCACCGCGCGCGGCGTGAGCGTCGTGCCGCCACCGCCTTTGCCGCCCGTCGAGCGCACGACGAGCGGCTCGCCGGCGAGGTTGTTCATGGTGTCGACGGCGTCCCACGCGCCTTTGTAGCTCATGCCGACGGCTTTCGCCGCACTGGTGATCGAACCGGTCTCGCCGATCGCCGCGAGCAGCGCGATCCGCGACGCACCGCCGAGCGTTTGCGCGCCGGCCTGAAACCAGACGGAGCCGCCGAGTTCGAGGGCTTCGTGGGACGGATCGATGCGGTCGGATGTCATGGCGGCAGGAGGGTCGGTGGGTTAGGAAAGGACAGCGAACCATTATAGCGATACAGTGCCCCGTAACGGCCGCGCGCGCGGCGCGCCGCAAGCTTCGGCGACCCCATGCATGGCCCTGCGCATTCCGATCTGCCGCAAAAAAAACGCAGGCCGCCGGGTGTGTCAGTCACTCAAACCGCGTACTGCGCGATCCCATTTCCGAACGACCAGTTTTCCTTCAGCACTTCGACGAGATTGATGAACACATCCTCTCGTCGCAGTCCCGGCGACTCCGCCAGTTCGTCCGCCATGCGCTTGTACAGCGCCTTCTTTTGTTCGAGCGTGCGCGTGTTGTTGAACGTGATCTGAATCACCACGAGATCGTCGCTACGTTCGATGTTCAGATACTGCTTGTCGTACACAAAATTGCCGGCTTCGTGCTCGGTGATAAGCATGAAGATGTCGTCTTTCGGCACATTGCACGTGTCCACCAGCGAACGCTGAATACTGTCCGTCAGTGCCTTCCGGTATTCCGCCGGCTTGCCGGCGCGCAATGCGATTCGTGTGAGCGGCATGATGAAACTCCTTGGTTGCCGTGATTGGGTAAACACAGCTTAGGCGCGCTCAGTCATAATGAACAGCCATCACCGGCTATTTCATCTATATTCAACTGAAATGAAAGTCCTCGATCTCGACGCGGTGCGCGCCTTCGTACTGGTCGCCGATCTGCACAGCTTCACGCGGGCCGCCGACGCGCTCGACACCACACAATCGGCCGTCAGCCTGAAGCTGAAGCGGCTGGAGGCGCACCTCGGCAAGCAGTTGATGGAGCGCACGCCACGCGTCGTGCGTCTTTCCGCGGACGGCAACGCGTTCCTTGGCGCGGCCCGCGATCTGCTGAACGCGCATGAGCGGGCGCTGGGTTCGCTCTCAGTGGAGCATCGGCGGCTCACCTTGGGGCTGAGCGAGCATGTCGCGGGAACGAACTTGCCGCAATTGCTCGCGCGGCTCAACGCGCACGATCCGGGTCTGGTCGTCGAATTGCATCTGGGCACGTCGGCAGCGCTGCTCGCGCAGTTCGATGAACGGCGCCTTGACGCGGTGATCGTTCGCTATGGCGCCGATGAGCCGCCACGTGACGACGCACAGGCGCTGTTCAGCGAGCCGCTTGGCTGGCTTGCGACACCGGAATGGCTGCCGCGCGTCGGCGAACCACTGGCGCTCGCGTTGCTGAGTCCGCCGTGCAATGTGCGCGATGTCGCGCTGCATACGCTGAATGAGGCTGGGGTTGCATGGCAGGAAGTGTTCGTCGGCGGCGGTGTGGCTGCGGTTGGCGCCGCGGTTGCAGCCGGTCTGGCGGTGTCGCCGCTGGCGCGCAGAGTGGCGCCGCGTGGATTGATCGACGTCGGCGCCCGGTTGGGTTTGCCGCCGCTGCCGGAATCACGTGTGACCTTGCATTCACGGGTGAGGGATAAGCGGTCGGTGGAGACGTTGCGGTTGGTGACGAATGGGTTGGCAACGCAATGAAAAAAACAACTTCTCACCCTAAACCGTGCATAAGGTTCGCCGGCTTTCGCTTAAGCTGAAAAACTAACCATTTCATTTAAAAGTAGATCAGTGGACCTCGACCCCCGACAAACCGCCGCCGTCCGCGCGGTCATCGAAACCGGCAGCTTCGAGCAAGCCGCCGTGCGCCTGAACATCACCTCGTCGGCAGTATCGCAGCGAGTGCGGGCACTCGAAACGCGCCTGGGCAATCCGCTGATCGTGCGCACGCGCCCGTGCCGCGCGACGCAGATGGGCCAGCGTCTATTGCAATATCTAAGGCGCGCCGCCCTGCTCGAAGACGACTTCGCCAGCGATCTCGCGGGCGCCAACGAAGCATTGCTGAACGTCGTCGCGGCTGTGAATGCGGACACGCTGTCCACGTGGTTCTTCCCCGCGCTCTCCGAGATCCTGCTGCAGGAAAACGTGCTGCTCGATCTGACCGTCGACGACCAGGATCACACCCACGCGCTACTCGCCTCAGGCCTCGCAATCGGCTGCATCACCACGGAACCGGCGCCGATGCGCGGCTGTTTCGCCGAACGGCTGGGCGCGATGCGCTACCGGCTGGTGGCATCGGCAGCGTTCGTCGAGCGATGGTTTCCGAATGGATTGACGCGTGAAAGCGCGCGGCGCGCGCCGGTGATCCTGTCCTCACGCAAGGACGCGTTGCAGGCGCGCTTTCTCGAGACGCGCTTCGGCCTGCCGCCGGAAGCTTATCCGTGCCATTACGTGCCCGCGCCGGTGCCGCGTTATATGGCGATCCAGCGAGGCCTGGCTTACGGCATGGTGCCCGAGCTGGAATTCGGCGATGCCGTGGAGCGCGGCGAACTGATCGACCTTGCGCCGAAGCAGCCCACCGATGTCGAGTTGTACTGGCACGCCTGGAAGGTCCAGTCGCCGCGCCTCGAAAAGCTCTCGGCGCGCATCGTCGAACTCGGCCGCACTGCCTTGGGTCCGCCGGGTGCAAAGGTCAAACGCAAACGCGCCGCCTGAACCTGAGGTTAGTGGAGGATCGGCGGCAACGAGCCGCTGCTGGCAATTGCAGGATTAGCGGTTACGGCCGCAGCGGGACTCGCCGTTACGTTTGAGGCCTTGGCAGGCGCGTTCGTGTGGACCACAGCCGGTTTGGCCGGGCCGGTTTTCGCCGCCACCTTGACCGCGTGGGCATGCGCTGTATGGCCTTGAACCAGGTTGGCGTGCATGATCCTGCCTTGAGCGGGTTTCGCCTGAGCAATTTGTGCGTGAGACTTTTTACCCTGCGCCATCACGGCTGCCTTTGACTTCGACTGCGGCTTGCCCGCGCTCTTCACCACGCCACTGTGGTGAGCATTCCTGGCCGAGACCGTCTTTACGCTGCCGTGCGCCGCCGGCTTGGCACCGTTCTTCGACGCCGACGCGACCCGCTGCGCGCCATGTTGACCCTTCGCCGCGTGCTTCGACACCCCCTTCACGCCGGCGGTAGGCTTGGCCTTGGTGGCACCCGTCGTTTTCTTTGCGTGCTTCGCGGTATGCCCGGTCGATTCGGGCGGATTCCACACTTCCGCATAACCCGCTGCCATTGCCGCACCGGACACACACCACACTGCAACTGCTGTTGCTACTGCTCGAACCCACATCTCCTGCTTCTCCTGATCTTCGACTTCATAACGAGCCGGGATTATATTCTCTTGCAAAAATCCATTTTTAGACTAATATCAATATCAAGTACAGATAAGGACTTGTCCACTCATGGCTCACGCTGCTCGCGTCACCCAGCCCGAACCGCCGATCCGCCGGCCGGTGTCGGAGCCCACGCTCACGGAAATGTCGGCGGCGGGTCTGCGCGCGTTCTTCAACATCGCGCGAGACTGGGATTTGGGCGCAGAAGAGCAGATCGTATTGCTCGGTTCGCCGGGCCGCTCCACCTACTTCAAATGGAAATCCGCACCCGAGACAGCACGTCTGGGGCGCGACACGCTGGAACGCCTCTCGCTGCTGCTCGGCATCTATAAGGCGCTGCAAATCCTGCTGCCGCAGCCCAGCGCCGCCGACACCTGGATCAAACGCCCCAACAGCGCACCACCATTCGGCGGCCGCCGCGCGCTAGACCGCATGCTGGCCGGCAATATCAGCGATCTCGTAGCCGTGCGCCAGTATCTCGACGCGATGCGAGGCGGCTGGGCGTGACAGAACCGCATTGGCAGGACCGCTGGCGCACCGCGCCGCTCGACTGGTCGCCCGCGTATCGCGTGATTCCGACGCGATTTCCGGCCGTCAATCTGTTCGACCGGGTTGCATCGCCGGAAGATTTCGACGCCCTCTACGCGCTCGAAGCGATGACCAACGACCGCTTGCGAACCGAAGTCGGCGAGCTCGATCTCGTGCCACGTGACGAGCGCCGTTTCGGCCCGGGATACGGACCGATCATGGCCGCGTTGACGCACCTGAATCCGCTCGGCAGCCGCTTCTCCAACGGCACGTATGGCGTGTTCTATTGCGCCCGCTCGCGTGCCACTGCGATCGCGGAGACGCGCTACCACACGGGGAAATTTCTGGAGGCGACTGCCGAGCCGCCCATGCGGCAGCAGATGCGGCTCTACACCGTTGTGGCGCAAGGCAACGTGGTCGATATCCGAGGCGACGTCTCGCTCGATCTCGCGGTGCTGTCACCCGACGACTATGGCGCCGGACAATCGCTCGGCCGTGCCGTGCGCGAGGCTGGTGCGCCGGGCATCGTGTATCCGTCGGTGCGGGGTGACGAAGGCGAGTGCCTCGCCGCGTTCAGAACGACGCTGCTGCGCGATTGCCATCACGCGGCGTATCTGGAATACAACTGGAATGGCACGAGCATCGATATGGTGTTCGAACTCAATCAGGTAGGCTAAGAAACCATCAAGGCAAGGCCAACTCCGCCGCCCCGCTCTCCCGCGCCTCCTCAACCGAGATCGACCAGCGCCGCAATGCTTGAGGCGCCACAATTGTCAGCTTGCCACCGGGCCCGAATGCGCCGGTGTCGATGAAAATCTGTGAGCCGATCTGGTGAATATCGCGCATCGGCGTATGTCCGCAATAGGTCAGCGAGAGGCCACGCTGCCGCAGCGGGTCGCCATTACCCAAGGCCAGATCGCGCCCCCACAGCAATTGCTGGCGCGTTTCAGCGGAAAAATTCCCGGCGTCGAGTTCGGCGTCCGTGCCGAAGAATTCGGCATGCAGAATATTGAAGCGCTCCTTGCCGCTGCCCACCACGCGTACGAGCGGCAGTGTCCGCAGCTGTTCGGCGTAGTGCTGCAAGCGTTCGTCGGTCAAATTCTCCGCCCATGTGCCGCCGATGCCATACCACCACTGGCGCCGCATACGCCCGTCGGCGACGGCACACAGGGTGTCTTCGTGATTGCCGAGCACCGCGTAAAACCACGGCTTTTCGAGCAAGGTCAAAGCCTGCTCGGAATGTTCGCCGCGGTCGACCAGGTCGCCGACCGAAAAGAGCCGGTCACGCGCCGGATCGAACGCGATGTCGCGCAGCAGATAGCGCAGCGCATCGACGCAGCCATGCAAATCGCCCACGACAAAGTCGCGGCCGCTCCGATTGGCCGGATGATGCTGAACGGAATTGATGAGGACGGAAGCCATCCGCTCATGATAGTGCTGCAGCCGCAAGTGTGTATGCGCGTTCCCTCTCTTTTCCTGGCGTCTCGCTTCGCGGAAATGCTGTAGAAATGACGCGAAAACGGCGCATTTCCGGCAGGACTTACCGGTAAATGCGCCGTCAGCGCAGTCGTTATTGCTGTACGCGCAATTTGGCGACCTGATCCGCCGTCACGGTGGACTGCGGATTGCCGAACTGTTTGGTCACATAGTTGGTGATGGCGGCCACTTGATCGTCGGTAAGTTGGGTGCTGAACGCGGGCATCAGCACATCAGCCTGTTTCGTCGTACGACTGACGCCGTGCAGGATCACCATCGCCAGATTATTGGCGTCGCTCGCGCCGACCGCCGAGTTGTGGATCAGCGACGGATATGCACCCGGCGCGCTTGCACCGACACCCTGGCCGGTCCAGTTATGACACGTCGCGCAATTGGCGATGAACAGTTGCGCACCGTTCACCGCATTGATCGTGGTGCCGCGCAACGCGGTCACGTCGTCGACGGCGGGATTGCCCCACTGGTCACGCGGACGCGATTCTCCGCCGTTGATCGGCGGCACCGAGCGCAGGTACGTGACGATCGAGCCGATGTCCTCGTGCGTCAGATACTGCGTGCTGTCGGTCACCACTTCGGCCATCGGGCCCGCCGCATTGGCGCGGCCCGGCGCTGCGCCGGTCGACAGATACGCTGCCAGTTCGTCATCGCTCCAGTTGCCCACGCCGCTGTTCTTGTCCGGCGTGATGTTGTACGCATGCCAGCCTGCCTGGATCGCGCCGGAGAAGCGCGAACTCGTCTTCAAGCCCTGCGTGAAATTACGCGGCGTATGGCATTCCTCGCAATGCGCGAGACCTTGGACCAGATACGCGCCGCGATTCCACTCGGCGCTCTGCTTCGGATCGGGGACGAAGCGGCCTTCGTCGAAATTGAACAGGTTCCAGAACACCATCAGCCAGCGCAGATTGAAGGGGAATTTCAGGCTATTGCTCGGCGGCGCGTAGTGGATCGGCGTCAGCGTGTTCAGATACGCGCGAATTGCCAGCACGTCCTGATCGGTCACCTTGGTGTATTCCGCGTACGGGAAAGCCGGATACAGCCGCTCGCCGCTCTTGCCGACGCCTTCATGCATCGCGCGCAGAAAATCGGCGTCGCTCCATTGGCCGATGCCGGTGTCGGGATCGGGCGTGATGTTCGGCGTCACGATCGTGCCGAACGGCGTGTTGATCGGCAGGCCGCCCGCGAACGGGCGTGTTTTGTCGGCCGTGTGGCACGCGACGCAGTCGCCGGCGCGCGCCAGGTATTCACCGCGTTTCACGAGATCGCTGCTGGCCACCGCAGTCGGCGTGGCCGCGGCATCGGCCGGTTGCGAGGCGTCGTCCGCGTGGGCCTGCGTGATCGGCAGCTCGTCGTTATGCCGCGCACCAGGCCCATGCGCTTCGTGCCAGGCGACATACAGCGCGGACAGCGAAAACACGGCCGCCAGCGTCGCCACCCCGAAACGGCGACGACGCGTACTATGAACAAGCGCATCGGCCGGCTGCACGCGAGAGGTGTTTTTCGTCATTGTGGCTCTCCGTTCAGGGCTCAGATTTCACGCTTGAGCTTGTCGGCCAGTTTCAGCGACAAGGCTGCGATCGTCAGCGTGCAATTCACGGAGGCAGCAGTCGGCATCACGCCGCTGCTCGCGATGAACAGATTCGAGTGATCGTGCGTCCGGCAGTCCGCGTCGACGACCGAATCCCCTGGATCGCTGCCCATGATGGTGGTACCCATGATGTGATTGTTCGGCGCGAAAGTGTCGTCGAACGAAACCTCGGCGCCGCCGAACAGCGAGGCGATCTGCGCATACAGTTCATGCGTGTTCGCCGCGCTCTTCTTCACGTAGTCGTTGATCGAGTAGTAAATCTCGGGCTGCGGAATGCCGAGCGCATCCTTATGATCTGCCGAAGGCACTATGCGATTCTGCGGCTCCGCCAGATGCTCGTGAAAGCTGTTGATGTTCAGCGTGCGCGCGGCGCGGTCGCGGATCTGCCGGTCGAGCTCGGCGCCGGTGAGGCCTTTTTTCAGCAGATCGGCGGTCACGCCCATGGTCGGCACACCATTCGACAGATGCAGCTTCTTCGCCGCGTAGTCGGAGCGGAACGCGCCGTCGCGGAAGTTGACGATCGAGGTCATCTCCATCGGCCCGCGTCCGGGCCACAGCGGTTCGTTGGCGAGGAAGGTGACACCCGTGCCCGGATGGTCCATCAGGTTACGGCCCACCTGGTCGGAGCTGTTGCCAACGCCGTGCGGGAATTTATCGGTGGTCGACATCAGCATCAGCTTCGGCGTTTCGATGCCGTTCGCGGCAAGCACGAACAGCTTGCCGGTCACGCGTGTGCTGTTGCCATTCGGGTCCTTGTAGTGGACTGCCGTGATGAGCCCTTTGTTGTCCGCCTCGACGCGGTACACGACCGCCTCGGGAATCAGCTTCGCGCCGGCCTGTTCGGCCTTCTCCGCATGCACCACGCCGTTGTACATCGCCGCGATCGGGCAGATCGGCATGCAGTTGTTGTTGCCGCAGCAGGTGGGTCGCGCATCGTACGGACGGCTGTTACGCGCGACCGGCTCGGGCACCACCTTGAAGCCCTGTGCGTTGAGCACGTCGCTAAAGCGCTGATCCATATACGACAGCGGCAACGCGCTCATCGGATAAGGCTTGGAGCGCGGCGAACCGAGATCGATCGTGCTGTCCGGCCCGGAGACGCCCAATTGCGTTTCAGCCGCCAAATACCAAGGCTCCAGCGTTTCATACGGATAGGGCCAATCACGTCCCACGCCATATAGCTTGTGCAACTGGAAGTCCGACGGCAACAGCCGCCACGCAGCGGCCGCCCAGTGCCACGTCGTGCCACCGACCAGCCGTACGTACTGTGAGTTGTACGGATAGTCGCCCTTCTGGATCAGGTAATTGTTGGCGGGTGCGTACTCGGGATGAGGCGCGTATGGCGTCGACGGATAGGGTGTAGCGAAGTCGGATTTGACCGGCGAGTTGCGGAAGTTCTCGACGATCTGCCAGCGCGGAATGCGCGGCCCGGCTTCGAGCAGAATCACCGATGCGCCAGCCAGCGCCATCTGGTGTGCAACCAGCCCACCTGCCACGCCCGACCCGACCACGACGATGTCGGCGGAATTTGAGTTTGCCATTGTTGCCCTCTTCTCTTCTACTGGCTTATCGTTGCTTGCTGTTCTCGCACGCCGGCGTTTCGTCGAACGACTCAATCAGGCGATACGCCGATGCGGCACGCGCGAGAGCAACGTCGTTCAGGCGCTCACCGGCTTCTGCGTCCAGTAGAACGGCACATCGCGGCAATAGGACGGAATCGTCAGCACGTCCTTGACCGGCTCGAACATCAGCGCCTTTTCATAGGCGACCACGTCCACATGCGGCATGTCGCCCACGAGACCGAGATACCACGCGCGCATGATCGCGCTCACGGATTTCGCGAGCGCCGGCTGGTCGGCCTGCAATGCCTGCGTGACAGTATCGGACGGCACGCCGCCATGGGCTTGCAGCCACGTGTTGAGTGCGGCGATGTTCTGGGAGAACTGACTGTCGGATTTGGCAAGGGCGTCATAGACGCGCTTGCCGAGCACGGTGTCGAAGCCCGTGTGGCCGGTGAGACGCTGCGAGAGCGCGAGGAAGGCGTCCAGTCCGCCGCCGGCGGGCGCATCGGCGAACGCCGGGGCGATCCACGAGAGCGAGCGGCCCGCGCTGGCAAACGCAAGCGCGGCGGCGGTGGCGCACGCGCCCAGCACCCATGCTCTGCGCGAGGCCGAAAACGAAAACGAACGCGAGACTCGAAGCGAAGGCGACTGCGAAAACCGCAGCGAAGACGACGTTGACGATGAAAACCCAGCCGAATGCGTCACTTCGTGGTGCGCATCTTTATTCTCAGGAACATCTGTCATGGGGGCTCCAGATGGTGAGTCGATCGTGAGTCATTCTCAACGGGCAACGCGGCCGTGATGTGATACCGCCCGCGCGTTACGTTGATTCTCTACCCCAAACCTGGTCTGGCGCCGCTTAAGCGGTCTTGTGTGGCTGCATGATGCCGATGCGAACCGCATTACGTTGTGCTGATGACAACCTTGTGAAACAGCGTCACTCCGCGGCGCGCAAGGCCAAATGCGCGCCACCTGCCAATCGCCTTTCAACTGAAAGTGGCACGCAAGGCCTCTGCGAAAGACTATAGCTTGTGATTCGCCCATTCGACAAATGGCACCTGAAGCGCGAGTAGAATCCGCGACACAGACGGCCCTTCACCCTTGACTCCATGCTCAAAAATTATTTTCCGCAGGTTCTCCGCAATCGACCACGCATGCTGATCGGCCTCGCCGTCGGTGTCGTAGCCGCGCTGGTGCTCCCCGGACACACACGCCCCATGGTGCGCGGGTTGGTCGGCTGGGACGCCGCCGTATGGACCTATCTCGTGCTGATCTGGATTCACATGGCCTTCGCGGACGAAGGCCGGGTCCGTGAATCTGCTCGACGCGACGATGAAAACGCCGGTGTGGTGCTGTTCGTCATCTGCGTCGCGACGATCGCCAGCATTGCCGCGATCGTGCTCGAACTGGCCTCCGCGAAGGGCACGGCCGGCGCCTCGACTGCGTGGCACTACGTGTTGACCGGCCTGACGATGATCGGCGCATGGTTCATGATCCCGACCATTTTCACGTCGCACTATGCGCGGATTTACTACGACGCGGATGCAACGGAGACCGCCCTGCTGTTTCCCGACCACAAGCTTCAGCCGGACTACTGGGACTTCCTGTACTTCTCGTTCACCATCGCCGTAGCCTCGCAAACCTCGGACGTCGTACTGCGCTCCCGCACGATTCGCCGCGCCGCGCTCGCTCAATCGATTCTGTCGTTCTACTTCAACGTCGCCGTGCTCGGCTTGTGCGTGAACATAGCAGCGGGCCTTGTCGGCTCTTGACCCGCCCTTCTTCACTGACAGTCTTTTCCCTCGCAATGCTTGCCCCGCCGGCCGCCGCTTCGCCTTTTGCGGCCCCGACACACGTCTCGCTTCACTCCGTGTAAAACCCAGGCGACGCCCGTCCGTTTTACACGTGGGCGCTCCGCCACCGCGCCTGCCGCTCTTCAGACCATTCGTCGCGCCGCCCCTTGGGCGCGCGCTTTCCCACCTTTCCGCTTCCGTCCAGAACGCACTGGCACAACGTTTGCTGCGTCTTGCGAATAGTTCTGGCCAGCCCCGGGTGAGCGCCGTCTGGCGTCAAATCACCCGCTACTGGCCAGCGGCGTGACGATCTTTGCACTACATTGACCAGTACGCGCCCTCGCTTTACGCATCGCGCGGTATCCGGCTCTGGAAGCCCAATGAGCGCTGTGATCGCATGTAAATTGCATCCACACCGCAGCAGGACGAATCTGGAAACGACCGATGGAATCTCCAAACGGGTACGCGCCGCGGATTTACTTTTTCCATTCACTTCTCGTCGGGCCGCTCGATGCATGGCCCTCGCAGTTCGCTCACGCAGCCGGACTGGGCTTCGATCACGCACTGATCGGCGGCATCTTCGAGCCGGGCCGGGCGGGTCACGGACAGGTGGTCGGCAACCACGGCCGGCTGCATCCGGTGTTCGAGACTCAGCAACCGGCCACGGAGGCGATTCGCACGCTTACTCACGCCGCCCGCCAGCATGGCTTGATCTTGCTGGTCGACCTGGTGATCGACCGGATGGCTGCCGATGGCGTGCTGTACGCCGAACATCCCGGCTGGTTCCACTCATTCGAGTCTGACGAGGCGCGGCTCGATCCACGCCACGTGCATCACGAGGACAACGTCGCGTATGCCAACTTCAACGATGCAGCCAGCAGCACACCGCTAGTCAACTGGTGGACGCAGCAATTGCTGGCGCTGGCCGAGGCGGGGGTTGGCGGCTTCCGGTTCGATTCGCCGCATCGCGTGCCGGCCGCAGTTTGGCGGCAACTCGGCGACGCGGTTCGCCCAAAGCATCCTGACGTGCGTTTCCTTGCCGCGACGCCGGGTCTCGCCCGGAGCGATCTGCTCGGCCTCGAAGGCGCGGGCTTCGACAGCGTGTTCTCGTCGGTGCGCTGGTGGGACTTCCGCGCCAGCTGGATGGTGGAAGAGCATGCCGCCCTCGCGCGCATCGCCCCACCCATCGCCTTTCCCGAAGCGCCTTACGGCACCCGCCTCGCCGCCGATCTCGGCGATGCGCACGACGCCGCCATCGTCGAACGGGCCTACCGGCGTGCGTTGTTCGCGTCGGCCTCGACCGGCACCGGCTGGATGATGCCGATGGGCTTCGAATACGGCATCGCCGAGCCGATGTCGCAGACACGCGGCGACGCTTCGCAGTTTGCGCTGGCCTGTCAATCGAAGCCTTTCGATCTTTCGGAACGGATCAGCCATGCGAACGAGGTGGCGCGCCATACGAAGACGCTGCACGCCAATGGCGAATTGCGCCCGCTGAGCGGTCCCGGCGCGCCTGCAGCCGTCTTGCTGCGTGCCGACACACCCGATCTGCGCAACGCTGCCGAAGCGGTCCTGATCGTCATCAATCCGGACCTCGGCGCGCCTGTGCGCGTCGACCCCGCGCGCTTCCTCCCGGGCGTGCCGGGCAACTTCACCCGCTTCGCCCCGCTCGACGCGCCTGGGCAAGCCACGCCCGCCGCATTGACGCCGTTCACGCTCGCACCCGGCGCAGTGCGCCTGTTCCGCGCGGTAGCCGACAATCCGGTCCGCCTCGCGCCGCCCATCGACAAAGCGAACAGCAAGCGCAGCGGCCACAAAACCGTCCTCGAAGCGATCAACGCGCCGCGCGTGGCGATCGAGAGCGTAGCGCCCTCGGTCGACGATGGACGCTTCCCCGCCAAGCGTTCAGTGGGCGAACGCGCCGAAATCACCGCCGCGATCTTCGCGGAAGGTCACGACAAGATTGCCGCCGCCGTTATCTGGCGCGCCGCCGACGAAACGGCCTGGCACGAAGTACCGATGAGCCCGGCACAGCCGGCCGGCCTCGATATCTGGAAAGCACGCATCCCGCTGGAGCGTCTCGGCCGTCACGAATTCACGGTCATCGCATGGCGCGACGATTTTGCGTCGCTGGTCGAGCATATCCAGAAGAAGCTGAAGGCAGGCCAAACCGTCGAGCTCGAACTCGACGAAGCCACGCATCTGTTCGCGCTGGTGCTCGCCGAAGTGGAAACCGCAGAAGGCGCGGTGACCGAGCCGCTCGAACAGATCGTCAAGCTCTTCACCAAGGCCGACCCCGAGGCCAAGCTCGCGCTGCTGCTCGAACCGGCCACCGCGAAAGCGATGACCGCCGCGCGCCACCGGCCGTTCCTGAGCCGCGATCCGATCGTCTACAAGATCGATGCCGACCGGACCGCCGCGCGCTTTGCCAGCTGGTACGAGATCTTCCCGCGCTCGATGAGCGACGACGAATCGCGCCACGGCACTTTCGCTGACGTCATCACGAAACTGCCGCGCATCCGCGACATGGGTTTCGACGTGCTGTACTTCCCGCCGATCCACCCGATCGGCATCGCGAACCGCAAAGGCCGCAACAACACGCTGAACGCGCAACCGGGGGACGTAGGCAGCCCCTATGCGATCGGCGGGACCGAAGGTGGCCACACCGCTGTGCATCCCGAACTCGGCACGCTCGACGACTTCAAGCAGATGCTGGCCGCCGCGCACGCGCACGGCCTCGAAATCGCGCTCGACTTCGCGATCCAGTGCTCGCCGGATCACCCCTGGCTGAAGGAGCATCCGACGTGGTTCGCCTGGCGGCCCGACGGCACGCTGCGTTACGCGGAAAACCCGCCGAAGAAGTACCAGGACATCGTCAATCCCGACTTCTATGCGCACGACGCCAAGCCCGGTCTATGGCTCGCGCTGCGCGACGTCTTCCTGTTCTGGATCGAGGCGGGTGTGCACATTTTCCGGGTCGACAATCCCCACACCAAACCGCTGCCGTTCTGGGAATGGGTAATCGCCGACGTGCGCTCGCGCTATCCCGACACGATCTTTCTCGCCGAAGCCTTCACCCGGCCGCGCATGATGAACCGGCTCGGGAAGATCGGCTTCTCGCAGTCGTACACGTATTTCACGTGGCGTGAGTCCAAACGCGACTTCATCGAGTACATGACCGAACTCACGCAAACCAGCGCGCGTGATTTCTACCGGCCGAATTTCTTCGTCAATACGCCGGACATCAACCCGCGGCATTTGCAGTCTTCCGGACGTTCCGGCTTTCTGATTCGGGCCGCGTTGGCATCCACGCTCGCCGGATTGTGGGGCGTGTATAGCGGTTTCGAATTGTGCGAAGCCGCCGCGCTGCCGAACAGCGAGGAATATCTGGATTCCGAGAAGTATCAGCTGCGCGCGTGGGACTGGAACCGGCCCGGCAACATTGTCGGCGAGATCAGTGCGTTGAACCGGATTCGCAGCACGAACCCGGCGCTGCAAACGCATCTGGGCCTCACGTTCCTCCCCGCGCACAATGACAACATCCTGTTCTTCGAAAAAGCGACGCAGGCACGCGACAACGTGATCCTGGTGGCAATCAATCTCGACCCATTCAACGAACAGGGCGCAGACATTGAATTGTCGTGGGACACTTTCCAGCACTGGAATCTGCACGACCATGGCGCGCTGGAAGTGACCGATCAGATGACCGGCGCACGCTTCGAATGGCACGGCCGCTCGCAACACGTCCGGCTCGGTTCTGGCCAGCCGTTTTCGATCTGGCGCATCGCGCCGCTCGGCGGCCTGCCCGCCGAGCGCCCGGATGATGCCGACAGCGACTATCACGCAGACAACGCTGGCAACCCAACCCCAACGGAAGGTGCGACATGAAGCGTGACGATTCAGCCCAAAGCACGTCGCAAACCCATGCGAGCGCGGCCACCGACAGTGCGGCCAAGGCGCGCTCGCATCGGCGCGGCAAGCCCGCGGCCCTGAGCGACGATCCACTCTGGTACAAAGACGCGATCATTTATCAGGTGCACATCAAGTCGTTCTTTGACGCAAACAACGACGGCGTGGGCGATTTTCCCGGCTTGATCGCGAAGCTCGATTACATCGCCGAGCTCGGTGTGAATGCGATCTGGCTGCTGCCGTTCTATCCGTCGCCGCGTCGCGACGACGGCTACGACATCGCCGATTACCGCAATGTGCATCCGGACTACGGCCAGCTTTCCGACGTGAAGCGCTTCATTCAGGAAGCGCACGCACGCGGCATCCGCGTGATTACGGAACTGGTGATCAACCACACGTCGGATCAGCACCCGTGGTTTCAGCGCGCCCGTCGCGCGAAGCCGGGGTCGAATCATCGCAACTACTATGTGTGGTCCGATACCGATCAGAAGTACCAGGAAACGCGCATCATCTTCATCGATTCGGAGCCGTCGAACTGGACGCACGATCCGGTCGCGGGCGCTTACTACTGGCATCGCTTCTATTCGCATCAGCCCGATCTGAACTTCGACAATCCGGCCGTGCTGAAGGAAGTGCTGCAAGTGATGCGCTTCTGGCTCGACATGGGCATTGACGGGCTGCGGCTCGACGCGGTGCCGTATCTGGTCGAACGCGAAGGCACCAACAACGAGAACCTGCCGGAAACGCATGCGGTACTGAAGAAGATCCGCGCGACCATCGACGCCGAGTATCCGAACCGCATGCTGCTCGCCGAAGCAAACCAGTGGCCGGAAGACGTGAAGGAATATTTCGGCGACGAAGACGAATGCCACATGGCGTTTCACTTCCCGCTGATGCCGCGCATCTATATGTCGATTGCGAGCGAGGATCGCTTCCCGATCACCGACATCATGCGGCAGACGCCGGACCTCGCGGAAACGAACCAATGGGCGATTTTCCTGCGCAATCACGATGAACTGACGCTGGAAATGGTCACGGATTCCGAGCGCGATTATCTGTGGAACACCTATGCGAGCGATCGGCGCGCGCGCCTGAACCTCGGCATTCGCCGCCGCCTCGCGCCGCTGATGGAGCGCGACCGCCGGCGCATCGAGCTGATCAATTCGCTGCTGCTGTCGATGCCCGGCACGCCCGTGATCTACTACGGCGACGAGCTCGGCATGGGCGACAACATTCACCTCGGCGATCGCGACGGCGTGCGCACGCCGATGCAATGGTCGTCGGATCGCAACGGCGGATTCTCGCGCGCGGATCCTGAGCAACTGGTGCTGCCGCCGGTGATGGGGTCGTTGTACGGCTTCGACGCCGTGAACGTCGAAGCGCAAAGCCGCGACCCGCATTCGCTGTTGAACTGGACCCGGCGCATGCTCGCCACGCGTCGCGCGAAACAAACCTTCGGACGCGGCACGATCCGCTTCCTGAAACCGGAAAACCGCAAGATCCTTGCGTATCTGCGCGAACTGCCAGGCGAGCCGCCGATATTGTGCGTAGCCAACCTGTCGCGCGCACCGCAAGCGGTCGAACTCGATCTATCGGAATTCAACGGCTCGGTGCCGATCGAAATGACCGCCGATTCCGTGTTCCCGGCAATCGGCCAGCTCACTTATCTGCTGACCTTCCCGCCGTACGGTTTCCTGTGGTTCATGCTGTGCCCGGGCGGCCAGCGTCCGACCTGGGCGCAGGCACATTCCGAGCCGCTACCCGAATTCGTTACGATCGTGATCCGCGAGGGCCAGGCCGGCCCGACGCCGGAAAACGTCCGCCTGCTCGAATCCGAAGTGCTGCCGTCATGGCTGAGCCGGCGCCGCTGGTTTGCATCGAAGGATCAGAAGATGCACGCCGTGCACCTTGCCGCATTGACCACGATCCCGAACGGCGGTTTCGCATTTACCGAGATCGAAGCGGACGTGGGCGATCACACCGAGCGCTACGTGGTGCCGATCGCAATCACGTGGGGCGGCGAAACCACTACACCGCTGTTCATGCAACTGGCGCTGGCGCGCGTGCGCCGCGGCCGCAACGTCGGCCATCTGACGGACGCGTTCGCGCTGCCGATCTTCGCGCATGGCGTGCTGCGCAAACTGCGCGAACGCGCGGTCATTCCGACCGTGCAGAAGAGCGAAATCAGGTTCATACCGACCGAGCGCTTCTCCGAACTCGACGATCTCGGCGAACGGCCTGAGATCCGCTGGCTGGCAGCCGAACAAAGCAACAGCTCGCTGATCATCGCCGATGCCGCGGTGCTCAAACTCGTGCGGCGTCTGGTAAGCGGCATTCATCCGGAAGCGGAAATCAGCCGCTATCTGACCCAGCTCGGCTACGCGAACACCGCGCCACTGTATGGTGAAGTGGTGCGCGTCGATCCCGAAGGCGTGCCCCATACGCTCGCTATCTTGCAAGGCTATATCGACAATCAGGGCGACGCCTGGAACTGGTCGCTCGACTACCTGCGCCGCTCGGTGGACGAACTCGCCATCGCCGTCGACACGGACGGGCAATCGCCGGATCGCGACAACGAAGCGATTCTCATGGAAGGCTACAGCGCGCTGGCCGGCACCATCGGTAAGCGGCTCGGCGAACTGCACATGGCGCTTGCGTCACCTTCCGACGACCCGGCATTCGCACCGGAACTCGCCAGCGCCGACCAGGTGAAGGCGTGGGTCGACGGCACGCAGTCCATGCTCGCCGGCGCGCTCGATCTGCTCGCCCCGCGCATCGAGCAGATGAGCGATCCGGACACGAAAGCGTTGGCGCAAAGCCTGATCGACCGCCGCGCCGCGTTGGTCGCCGCGGTCAGCAAGCTGGTGTCGGGCGATGCGGGCGCACTGCGCACTCGCATTCACGGCGACTTCCATCTGGGTCAGGTGCTGGTCGCGCAGGGCGACGCCTATCTGATCGACTTCGAAGGCGAGCCGGCGCGCACGCTCGAGGAGCGGCGTCAGAAGTCGAGCCCGTTGCGCGACGTGGCCGGCTTGATGCGCTCGCTCTCGTATGCGAGCGCAGCGGCGCAGTCCACGATGGAAAGCGCGCCGCAGCAAACTGCCGATCGCAAACGCGTGCTGTTCGACCGCTTCCGGGCCCACGCGACCGAAACGTTCCTGAAGGAGTACCGCGCCGCCGTCGCGGATTCGCCGACGCAACTGGTCGCGCCCGAAGCCGAACAATCCTTGCTCGATCTGTTCCTGATCGAGAAAGCCGCGTACGAAATCCGTTACGAAGCGGCCAACCGTCCGACGTGGCTCAGTTTGCCGGTACGCGGCCTCGCCGCGCTCACCAGCCGGTTGCTCGGCGACACCGGCCACTCGCAGCACGATCCATCAACCCAGGCGCCAGGCGCCGCCACACCGCCTACTCCGGCCGAGGGCGACTATGAGTGAGCACGATCCGGCCGCAGGCCTTCAACCGCTCGAAATCGACGCGCTCGTCGAAGCGCGTCACCCCGATCCTTTCTCGCAGCTCGGCATGCATCAGACGGATGCGGGTCCGGTGGTGCGCGCGCTGTTACCCAACGCCTCGCACGTCACGGTGATTTCACGCGCGGATGGCGCCACGCTCGGCGAGCTCAAGCAACTCAGGCCGGGGCTGTTTGCGGGGCGCGTCACGTCGGCGGCGCCCTATCGCTTGCGCATCGACTGGCACGGCACCGTGCAGGAAATCGAGGACACGTATTCGTTCGGCCCCGTTCTCGGCGACGAGCCGTTGGGCCGCCTCGCCGGTGGCGACCCGTACGCGGTGCTCGAATGCCTCGGCGCGCGCCCAATGGAAGTGGACGGCGTGCCGGGCGTGCGCTTCGCCGTATGGGCGCCGAACGCGCGGCGCGTGTCGGTGGTCGGCGACTTCAATTCGTGGGACGGTCGCCGTCATCCGATGCGGCTGCGTCATCAAGCCGGTGTATGGGAATTGTTCGTACCGCGCGTCGGTCCGGGCACGCGCTACAAATACGAGTTGCTGTCGCGCGACGGTCATCCGCTGCCGTTGAAAGCCGATCCGTGCGCGATGCAAACGGAAAAGCCGCCGGGCACTGCGTCAGTGGTCGCGCACGTCGACGAGATCGAACAGTTTGCATGGACCGATCACGATTGGATTCAGTCGCGCGCCGCCAAACAAACCCCTCGCTCGCCGATCTCGATCTACGAAGTACATGCCGAATCGTGGCTGCGCGTCGCCGAAGAAGGTCAGCGCGGGCTCACCTGGGAAGAACTCGCCGAGCGGCTGATTCCTTACGTGAAAAGCATGGGCTTCACGCACGTGGAGTTCATGCCGGTTGCCGAGCATCCGTTCGGCGGTTCGTGGGGCTATCAGCCGCTCGGACAGTTCGCGCCATCCGCACGCTTCGGCAAGCCTGAGCAATTCGCCCTGTTCGTCGACAAGGCGCACGAGGCCGGTCTCGGCGTGATTCTCGACTGGGTGCCGGCGCACTTTCCGAACGACGCGC
The DNA here is from genome assembly GCF_905220705.1 of Paraburkholderia domus. Taxonomy (GTDB): domain Bacteria; phylum Pseudomonadota; class Gammaproteobacteria; order Burkholderiales; family Burkholderiaceae; genus Paraburkholderia; species Paraburkholderia domus. The sequence continues at coordinate 296,465 of NZ_CAJNAT010000005.1, read as the reverse complement.
ATGGCCTGGTCGACTTCGACGGCACGCCGCTCTACGAGCACGCCGATCCGCGCGAAGGTTATCACCAGGACTGGAACACGATGATCTACAACCTCGGTCGCAACGAGGTGAGCGCGTTCCTGGTGGCATCGGGTCTCGCGTGGTTGAAGCGCTATCACGTCGACGGCCTGCGCGTGGATGCGGTCGCCTCGATGCTATATCGCGACTATTCGCGCGAGCCTGGTCAGTGGGTGCCGAATATCTACGGCGGGCGCGAAAACCTCGAATCGATCGCGTTTCTGAAGCGGCTGAATCATGAAGTCGGCTATGTGCCGGGCGTACCGGGCGCGATCACGATCGCCGAAGAATCGACCGCGTGGCCTGGCGTGACGGCGCGCATCGAAGACGGCGGCCTCGGTTTCCAGTTCAAGTGGAACATGGGCTGGATGCACGACACGCTCCATTACATGGAAGAGGACCCGGTCTACCGCCAATACCATCACCACATGATGACGTTCGGGATGGTGTACGCGTATTCCGAGCGTTTCGTGCTGCCGCTCTCGCATGACGAAGTCGTTCACGGCAAAGGCTCGCTGCTCGGCAAGATGCCCGGCGACAGATGGCAGAAGTTCGCCAATCTGCGCGCGTACTTCGGCTTCATGTGGACGCATCCGGGCAAGAAACTGCTGTTCATGGGCGGCGAATTCGGCCAGATGGCCGAGTTCGATCACGACACGTCGCCGCACTGGCATCTGCTCGACGATCCGAACCATCACGGCGTTCAGAAACTCGTGCGCGACCTCAACCATCTGTATAACGAGGAACCTGCGCTACATCGGCTCGACAGCGAGCCGGGCGGTTTCCAATGGCTGGTCGGCGACGACAACGGCAACAGCGTGTACGCCTACCGCCGCACTGATGGCGAAGGCCGCGAACTCGTCGTCGTGTGCAATATGACGCCGGTGCCGCGGATCGGATACCGGATCGGCATGACGCGCGGCGGCCGCTGGGTGGAAGTGCTGAATACGGATGCCGGCGTGTACGGTGGCTCGAACATGGGTAATGGCGGCCTGATTCATACCGACGAAATCTCGAACCACGGCTGGCCGCATTCCGCTGCGCTGACGCTGCCGCCTTTGGCGACGATCGTTTTGCGCGCGGATTGATGGATGTGTTGTAAGGCAAGCGCGCGGCCGCCAGGCCGCGCGCTCGTTGCATGAAGTCCCACGATAGCGTTCATAAAACAGAACAAGGAAGGGGAATCATGTCGCATGCACTGCCCGACCGGCTTCTGCCCGGCTCGCCCTATCCGCTCGGCGCCAGCTGGGACGGCCTCGGCGTCAACTTTGCAGTGTTCTCGGCGAATGCGCAGAAAATCGAGCTTTGCCTGTTCGACCCCACCGGTCGCAAAGAGATCCGACGCTTCACGCTGCCCGAATGCACCGACGAAATCTGGCACGGCTATTTGCCCAATGCGCACCCCGGCACCGCGTACGGGTTTCGCGCGCATGGGCCGTATCAGCCGCAACATGGGCATCGCTTCAATCCGCACAAACTGTTGCTCGATCCGTATGCACGCAAACTGGTCGGGCAGTTCCGCTGGTCCGACGCGCTGTTCAGCTATCGCGTGCATTCGAATCGAGCCGACCTTTCCATCGACCGCCGCGATTCGGCGCCGGCCATGCCGAAGTGCGTCGTGATCGACGAAGCCTTCGACTGGTCGCACGACAAGCGTCCGAATGTGCCTTGGGGCGAAACCGTCGTCTATGAGGCGCATGTGCGCGGCGTGTCGATGTTGCGCCCCGATTTGCGCCAGCACGAACGTGGCACGTTTGCCGCACTGGCTTCGCCGGAATTCATCGACCATTTACTGAAACTCGGCGTGACCGCTGTCGAATTGCTGCCCGTGCATGCGTTTCTGAATGACCGCTTTCTGGTGGAGCGCGGCCTGCGCAATTACTGGGGTTACAACACCGCGGCATTTTTTGCACCGGAGCCGTCGTATCTGAGCACGCACCGGCTCGATGAAATGCGCATCGCCGTGCGTCAATTGCACGCGGCCGGCATCGAAGTGATTCTCGACGTGGTCTACAACCACACCTGCGAAGGCAACGAGATGGGCCCGACCGTCGCATGGCGCGGCCTCGACAATGCGAGTTACTACCGCCTGATTCCCGGCGACGAACGCCACCAGATCAACGACACCGGCTGCGGCAACACCGTGAACCTGGCGCATCCACGCGTGCTGCAGATGGTGATGGATTCGCTGCGCTACTGGTCGACCAAGTTCAATATCGACGGCTTCCGTTTCGATCTCGGCGTGACGCTCGGTCGTGAGCAGCATGGTTTCGATCCCGGCTCCGGTTTCTTCGACGCATTGCGCCAGGACCCGATTCTGTCGCAGCGCAAGCTGATTTCCGAGCCGTGGGATATCGGCCCGGGCGGTTACCAACTCGGCAATCATCCGCCGGGCTTCGCCGAATGGAACGATCGTTTCCGCGACACGGTGCGCCGCTTCTGGCGCGGCGATGCGGGCCTGCGCCCCGACCTTGCCGCGCGCCTGACCGGCTCCGCCGATCTGTTCAACCGGCGGTTCAGGAAGCCGTGGGCATCGGTCAACTTTGTCACGTCGCATGACGGCTTTACGCTCGCCGATGTCACCGCGTACGAACACAAGCATAACGAGGCGAATGGCGAAGACAACAACGACGGCCACAACGAAAACTGCAGTCGCAATTGGGGTGTGGAAGGCCCAACCGACGATCCGGCCGTTCTCGAAACTCGCAAGCGCGTGGCCCGCTCGTTGATTACCACGCTGCTGATGGCGCTCGGCACGCCCATGATGCTGGCAGGCGACGAGTCACTGCGTACGCAGAACGGCAACAACAATGCGTACTGCCAGGATAACGAACTATCATGGCTTGACTGGGAGCGCGCGGAGTCGCTCGAAGGCCGTCAGATGACCGCCTTCGTCGCGCGCGTGATCGCACTGCGCAAACAGCATCCGCTGCTGCGCGAAACGCGCTTTCTGTTCGGCGATCGCGAAGTATTGCCGGGCCTGTTCGATGTCGGCTGGTTCGATGAACACGGCGATCCACTCACCATCGAGGCCTGGCAGGACCCCGAAGGCCGCGCGTTCACGCTGCGGCGCGCAGGTCCAGGCTTGAATGGCGAAACAGAAGTATTGTTGATGATGCTCAACGCCTCGGCGGAAACGGTGCGTTTCGCGCCACCCGCACCGCATCTGGAATGGCATGTGCTGCTGGATACTGCTGAGCCGGAAAGCGCGCCACACCGGTTGGCGGTGCCGGAGGTCGAAGTGGCCGCGCATAGCCTCGTCATGCTGGCGGCGCAACCCGTCGGCGAAGCGGATTGGCAGGCAGGCTGGAAGGCCGGCGCGCAGCACGGGCCGCGGCTGTTGACCGCCCTGCCGCCCGATCCAGGTGCGCATCCGCCGATCAGCGATACGTCGCCGACCACGTAGGCGGGAAGCAAAACCGAATGGTGATGAATCATGTCCGAAAGTCCGATTGATCCTCACGCGCATCATCACGCGCATTGCCTGCCGTTCAGCGCACAGCTGCTGGGCGCTACGGGCGCGAACCCGCGCACCCGGTTCCGTTTCTGGGCGCCTTCGTGCAAGACCGTCCAGGTGGCGATCGAAAACGGACCGACCCAAGGCGCGCACGACATGACGTCCGCCGGCAACGGCTGGTTCGAAGCGACCGTCGACTGCGGCGCGGGCACGCTGTACCGCTTCCGGCTCGATGGTGAGCACGCGGTGCCCGATCCTGCGTCGCGCTTTCAGCCGCAAGACGTGCATGGTCCGAGCGAAGTGATCGACCCGCGCGCGTATCGCTGGGAACATACGAACTGGCATGGCCGCCCGTGGGAAGAAACGGTGTTGTACGAGTTGCACGTCGGCGCAATGGGCGGCTATGCGGGTGTGCAGAAACGTTTGCCCGCGCTTGCCGCGCTCGGGGTGACAGCCATCGAATTGATGCCGTTGAACGACTTTCCCGGCAAGCACAACTGGGGCTACGACGGCGTGTTGCCGTATGCGCCCGATTCCGCGTACGGCCGGCCCGAAGAACTGAAAGCGCTGATCGACGCCGCGCACGGCCTCGGACTGATGGTATTTCTCGACGTGGTCTATAACCACTTCGGCCCGGACGGCAATTATCTGCACGAATACGCCCGCTCGTTTTTCCGCGAAGGCACGCACACGCCCTGGGGCCCCGCGATCGATTTCAACCGTAGCGAAGTGAGCGACTTCTTCACCGACAACGCCGTCTACTGGATTAACGAATATCGCCTCGACGGCCTGCGTTTCGATGCGGTGCATGCCATCGACAATCATGCGTGGCTGCGCGAATTGTCCGACCATATCCGCGCGAGAGTGCAGCACGGGCGGCATGTGCATCTGGTGCTGGAAAACGAGCACAACAGCGCGAGCCTGCTGGAAACCCATTTCGACGCGCAATGGAACGACGACGCGCACAACACGCTGCACGTTCTGCTGACGGGCGAAACCGAAGGCTATTACCACGCGTATGAAGATCAGCCGATCCGTCGCCTCGCGCGTGTGCTGTCGGAAGGTTTCGCGTATCAGGGCGACGCGTCGCCGATTCACAAAGGTGCGCCACGTGGCGAATCGAGCCAGCATCTGCCACCCACCTCGTTCGTGATGTTCTTGCAGAATCACGATCAGATCGGCAATCGCGCCTTCGGCGAGCGCCTGCGCAAGCTGACGTCGGACAATGCCCTGCGCGCCGCCACCGGTTTGCTGCTGCTGTCGCCGCACATCCCCATGCTGTTCATGGACGAGGAGTACGGCTCGACCCAGCCGTTCCTGTTTTTTACCGACCACACCGGCGAGCTCGCCGACGCCGTGCGCGAAGGACGGCGCCGGGAATTCGCACGCTTTTCGGCGTTCAGCGACGAAAAGCGTCGGGCCCAGATTCCCGATCCGAACGACGTGAAGACCTTTGCCGCATCGTCACCGCCCGAGCCTGCTCAAGGCCCCGCCGCGGATGACGACGCGAAGGACCGCCTCGACTGGATGCACTTCTACAAATCCGCGCTCGCCGTGCGGGCGAAGCTGATCACACCGCGCCTGAAACATGCCAAAGCGCGCGGCTCTACCGTGCTGACCGCCGCAAATGGCGGGGACGCCAATGCGCTGATCGCCCGCTGGAAACTCGGCGACGGCGAAACCTTGTCAATCGCGTTGAATCTCTCGAAGGAGAGCGTGGCGTTCCCCGATCTGCCTGCCGGCAAGGTGATTTTCGAAACGCCGCCGCGCGTGCGCGAGCAGATCGACGTCAAGGTGTTGCCGTCATACGCGTTCGTCGCGTGGGTGAGCGGCGACGTCAGCGACTATGCCATCGGCCACGATGCTCGCATCGCAGGCCAACAGGAGCGCCACGCGTGAGTACCCGACGCCCCACCGATACGATCGATACCCTTGCCACTCGCGCCGGCTTCGAAGTCGAGTGGCGCGATGCGCACCATACGACCCAGCACGTGCCGGAGAGCACGCTCGCCGTGCTGCTCGAACGGATGGGCTTGCCTTGCGGTAACGCCACGCAAATCCGGCACAGCACGGCTGCGCTCGAAGCCGAACTGTCCGGCAAAAAACTGCCGCCGTTGATGACCGCTGAAGTTGAGCGCGGCATTGCGCTGCCCGCTGCGGCGATCAAATCCGGCAGTCACTATCGGATCGAGCTCGAAAGCGGCTCGATCATCGACGGCCGCTTCACGGCGCCTAAAGGCGAGGAAGCGTTGCTCGCGCCGATCGACGAGCCGGGCTATCACACGCTGGTGATCAACGAGCAACGCATGACATTGGCCGTGGCGCCCTCACGCTGCTATACCGTCGCGGATGCATGGCGCACGCTGCACGACGGCGCCGCGGCGCAAACGCCGCCGCTATGGGGTATTGCCGCGCAGTTATACGGCTTGCGACGCACGGGTGATGGCGGCATCGGCGACTATACGGCTCTCGCGCAAATGGCCGCCGAAAGCGCGAAGCACGGCGCGCATGCGCTCGCCGTCAGTCCGACGCACGCAATGTTCAGCGCCGAGCCGAATCGCTTCAGTCCGTATTCGCCGTCGTCGCGTTTGTGGCTGAACGTCACGCATATCGATCCCGCTGCGGTGTTCGGCGCGGACGCCGCGCGCACCGCGCTCGACACCGCGCTCGACACCGCGCAGGCCACCGGCGCATGGTCGACACTCGAAGACTTACCGCTGATCGATTGGCCGAACGCGGTCGTGCTGAAGCTGAAGGTCTTACGCGTGCTCTATGAGAACTTCTGCTCGCAGGAACGCGCACACGACACACCACGTGCACTCGAATTTCATGGCTTCTGCGAACGTGCCGGCCGTGCGCTCGAAGATCATGCGCGTTTCGAAGCGCTGCAGGCGGTGCAGTTAGCTCAAGAGGGCGGCAATGGCCACTGGCGCAACTGGCCCGAGGCGTTGCGCGATCCGCGCAGCCCGGAAGTCGAAGCCTTTGCCGAAGCGCATCGGCATGAAGTCGACTTTCATCTGTTTCTGCAATGGCTTGCCGCCAAGGGTTTGTCGCACGCGCAGCATGCGGCGAGCGATGCCGGCATGGCCGTCGGGCTGATCGCAGACTTGGCCGTAGGGTGCGATAGTGCCGGCAGCCATGCATGGTCGTACCGCGACGACATGCTGCAAGGCATTTCCGTTGGCGCACCGCCCGATCTGTTCAACCAGGCGGGACAGGCTTGGGGCCTGACCACCTTCTCGCCGCGCGCGATGCGTACGCAGGGCTTCTCCGCTTTTATCGACATGCTGCGCGCAGCATTCGCGCATGCGGGCGGCATCCGGATCGATCACATTCTCGGCTTGCGGCGTCTATGGCTCGTGCCCGAAGGCGAGAGCGCGCGTAATGGCGCCTATCTGCGCTATCCGCTCGAAGATCTGCTGCGGCTGATCGCGCTCGAATCGTGGCGGCATCGCGCGATCGTGATCGGCGAAGATCTCGGCACCGTGCCGCCCGGCTTTCGCGAGCGGCTCCACGAGCACGGACTCGCCGGCATTCGCGTGCTGTGGTTCGAAGGCGCGGAAAGCGGCAGGGGCTTCAAGCCGCCGCACGCGTGGGACCGCAACGCCGTCGGCACCACGACCACCCACGATCTGCCGACGGTGGCCGGCTGGTGGCGCGGCAGCGACATCACCTGGCGTAACCGGATCGGTCAGACGATGGCGCGTGCCGATGGCCGCGACGCCGAGGAAGTGGCGCAGGCAGAACGCGCCGCCGATCGCGCGCTGTTATGGCGCGCGTTCCAGGACGCCGGCGTCGCCGCGCCGGACGTGGCAGCGCCGCCGCCCGACGAGGCGCCCGTGGACGAAGCACTCGCCTTCGTCGCCGCGACGCCCGGGCCGCTCGTCACGTTCCCGCTCGAAGATCTGCTCGCGCTGGTCGAGCAGCCGAATCTGCCGGGCTCGATCGACGAGCATCCGAACTGGCGCCGCCGGGTGACCTTGCCCATCGCCGAATTGTTCGAGGACGACACCTTCAGCGATCGTCTGCTGGCTGTCGACCGCGCGCGTCGCGGCGCAACCGTTCCTGCTGCTTCTTCCAACGCGTCTTCGGAGCCTGATACGCCATGACCGTCCCGCGCTCCACGCTTCGCCTCCAATTCCATCGAGGCTTTACCTTCGACAATGCCGTCAAGCATGTCGAATACTTCGCCGCGCTCGGCATCAGCCATGTGTACGCGTCGCCCATCACCACGGCCGAGCCGGGCTCGATGCATGGCTACGATACCGTCGACTACACCCAGGTCAATGCCGAATGCGGCGGCGAGGCGGGCTTGAAACGCCTCGTCGATGCACTGCGCGCGCGCAACATGGGGCTGATCGTCGACGTGGTGCCGAACCATATGGGCGTCGGTGGCTCGAGTAATGCATGGTGGCTCGATATCCTCGAATGGGGCCGGCATAGCACGTACGCACGCCATTTCGATGTCGACTGGCATTCGCCCGATCCGGCCTTGCGCGGCAAGGTGCTGGCGCCGACCCTCGGCGCGCAGTACGGTGAGGAACTCGCGGCAGGCCGGATTGCGCTGCATTTTGCGGCCGACAGCGGACGTTTTTATATCGGCTACGGCCCGCATATGTTTCCCGTGTGTCCCATCGACTACGCGACGATTCTGCAAGGCGCCGACCGCGCCGATCTCAACGCACTGGCCGAACGTTTCCAGGGCCTGACGACGCAGCCGGCCGATCAACCGCGCGCCGCCGAAGGACGCGACATGCTGCGCGAGTTCGTCGCGCAAAACGGCGCCTCGGCGATCGACTTGGTGCTGGAAGCGTATGCGCCCACCGATCCGGTTACGCGTGACCGTTTGCATCGATTGATCGAACGGCAGCACTTCCGCCTCGCGTGGTGGCGCACCGCATCGGACGAAGTGAACTGGCGGCGCTTCTTCGACATCTCGACGCTGGCGGGCGTGCGTGTGGAGCGGCCCGAAGTGTTCGAGGCCGTGCACGCGCTGATTTTCCGTTTGTACCAGGAAGGTGTGGTGGATGGTTTGCGGATCGACCACGTAGACGGTCTCGCTGAGCCGCGTGAGTATTGTCAGCGACTGCGGCAGCGCCTCACCGAATTGCGCGACACCGCGCCGTATGTGGTCGTCGAAAAGATTCTCGGCCGCGGCGAACCGCTGCGCGACGATTGGCCCATAGACGGCACGACCGGCTACGATTTCATGAACGACGTGGGCGCGCTGCTGCACGATCCGGCGGGCGCGGAGCCGCTCGGAGAGACGTGGGCCGAACTCACCGGCCGCAGCCCGCGATTCGCCGACGAAGCCTTGGCCGCGCGACGCAAGATTCTCGTGGAGAACCTCTCGGCGGAACTGGACCGCGCGGCGCGCGCGCTGCATCGGATTGCCCGCGATTCGCTGACGACGCGCGATTTCACCTTCACCGCGTTGCGGCGCGTGCTGACCGAACTGGTCGTGCATTTCCCGGTGTATCGGATCTATCCACAGAACGGGCTGCGCAGCGCCGCCGATAACGTGTATTTCGAGCAGGCGCTGGCAGGCGCGCGCGAGACGCTTTCGCGCGCTGATTACGTGGTGCTCGACCGCGTGAACGCGTGGCTTGGAGGCAGCGCCGAAGAAGTGCCGAATGCTCGGGGCAACGTCCCATCGCAACAGCAAAGCCCGAACGGGGCACCGCCGAGTCATGCGGGTTCGGCGCGGCGCACCGCACAGACGCTGTTTTCGCAATTGACCGCGCCGGTCGCCGCAAAGGCGATTGAAGATACGGCGTGCTATCGCTATGGACGCTTGCTGTCGCGCAATGAAGTCGGCTCGGACCCCGGCGAGTTTGCTTTGTCGGTCGAGCAATTTCATGCGGCGAATCTCGAGCGTTCGCAGCGCTTTCCTCACGCGATGCTCGCCACGGCAACGCATGACCACAAGCGTGGCGAAGACGTGCGCGCGCGGCTTGCCGTGTTGAGTGAGATCCCGGATGAATGGAGCGCCAGATTGCGCGCGTGGTCGACCTTGAACGCGCCGCATCGCCGCGCCGTCGTCGGTACGCCAATCAGCAGTATCAGCCACGACACCAGCTACGATTGGGCACCAGGCCCCGCCGCCGAAGCGATGCTGTATCAGACGCTGGTGGGCTGCTGGCCCCCGGATTTGAAGCCGGACGATGAAGCCGGCGTCAAGGCACTGGCCGAGCGCGTCGCGCAATGGCAATTGAAGGCGCTTCGGGAAGCAAAGCTGCAGACCAACTGGCTCGCACCGGACGAAGCGTATGAGGCCGGCTGCCGCGACTTCCTCTTCGATATTTTGGCGCCTCAGCGGCGCGATGGATTCCTGCGCGAGCTGTCGGCGTTCGTCGCGCGGATTGGGCGCGCTGGTGCGCTCAATAGTTTGCAGCAGACGGTGTTGCGGCTGGCGTCGCCTGGGATTCCCGATCTTTATCAGGGCACTGAGTTGTGGGACTTCAGTCTGGTCGATCCGGACAATCGGCGGCCTGTTGATTTTGCCAAACGTGAGGCGTGGCTGGGGCAGACACCGCCGTCGGAGTTTTTGGCGAACTGGCGCGATGGCCGGGTGAAGCTCGCGGTGGTGCAACGCGTGCTGGCGTTGCGCGCGCATTTGCCGGAGTTGCTGAGTCAGAGTACGTATCTGCCGCTCAAGGCGCGCGGTGCGCATGCGTCGCATGTGATCGCGTTTGCGCGGCGGCATGGGAATGCGTGGGCTGTCGTGATGGCGAGCCGGATTGCTGCAGGATTGCTCGGTGAGAACGACGATTTGCCAATGGTCGATCCGGCTAAATGGGGTGATACGGCAATCGAGATGCCTGCGGATCTGGCCGGGCGTGCGCTATTCGATTGGTTGAGTCCGGCGGCGCCTAAGGTCGATGAAGACGGCTTGCTCTATCTGCGCGATGCGTTGGGCGCGATGCCTATTGCGGTGTTGGTGGAGGACGGCGTGCCACGCAGTTGATCTGCGATTGTTAGAAGGTCGAACGCGGTTAAAGCGCATGTGCTTTAACCGCTTTTTTATTTCACTCTTTCAAGGCGATGCATCATCCCGCTGAGCCGCCTTGCTGTGCGCGTTTGACTGCTTCGGCCACCTGTTCCGCGACTCGTCGCGTGTCCCAATACACCTGCCCTTTGTACATCCGGTCACCGCGCAGGTTGAAGCGGTCGACACCCTGCCAGTTGAGCGCCTGTCCGGCTACGGTGGCGGATGCCTGCCATTCGATCATGACGGCGTCGCCAGTGGGCGCCCACTGAAGAACATCTACTTTCAAGTCCGGAAGTTGGGTCAGGACCTGACGGAAGTGTTCGATTACGCCTGCCCTGTTGGCCGGTTCGGTCATGGGTGGAATCAGGTTTTGTGTGTCCTCGTGCATGAGATCTTCCAGGTTGTCGGCGACCGGGTGCTGCCACTCCGAGGCGAAGCGTTGCACTGCTGTCCGGGCATTGGCTAACTGCTCTGCAGTCGGAGGAAGGTATTTTTCTGCTGACGTCATGTGGGTTTGCTCCTGAATGGATTGCTTACCTACGGTGTTGTTTGCCCATGTATCCATGGCCGCAGCCAAAGGCCATCTAAACATACAACACGATTTTCACATACACCGTGTATGTATACTACAATCAGAATGTGAAAAATCAAGGGATAAAAATCGAACCCGATGCCGACAGCAGATCCAACCCCAAGATCCCGTCGCGAGGAATATGCGGACGCGACCCGGCAGGCGCTCATCACCGCTGCCGGCGAGCTATTCACATCGCAGGGCTACCAGCAGATCGGGATAGAAGCCATCGCACGCAGCGCGCGCGTGACCCGAGGCGCCTTCTATCACCACTTCGCTGACAAAGCCGAACTGTTCGACGCCTTGGTCGAATCTCTCCAGGCGAGCGCCGCATCTAAAGTCAAATCCGCAGCCGAAGCCGCGCCGAAAGCAAAACGGATGAGCGCGGGCATCCGCGAATTCCTGGAGGTCTGCACCGAACCCGCCTACCGGCAACTCGTCATCGAAACTGCGCCCGCCGTGCTCGGCCCGGCGCGGTGCCGCGAGATCGAGGAAGCGCACGTCTACGGTCTGCTCCTCGGCGCGCTGACGAACCAGAGCACCGGCCGTGAAAAAGCAAAGGCGTACCTCGCCGCGCGGATGATCGGCAGCATGGTGTGCGAAGCGGCGCAATTGCTCGACGGCGCAGACGACCCCGTCGCATTGAAAGCCGAAGCGTTGAAGCTCGTTGAAAGCATGGTCGGAGCGCTAACGCTGGATAAAAGCCAGGTAACATCGACGCGCAAATAACCGCATCTGGGAGGAGCACCGATGCAGCTCGACTGGCTGAAAGCGTCAAACGCATGGCGGATGTCGTGGGGGTAGACCATGTCGGTTTGGGGAGCGACATGCTCGGGTTTATTTCACCCCCAGTGTTCAGGAGCTACGAGCAGTTGCCCGATCTGGCCAGTGCGCTGTTGCCTGCCGGGTTCTCACAAGCGGAAGTCGGGGCGATTCTTGGGGGGAACTACAGGAGGGTGTTTGAGGCGTCGGTGGGGTGATATTCCATGCTTTTTCGCAAAAAACCTACCGCCCCGCCGCCCACAGCAACGAAACCCCGGAAGACAACATCAACCCGTCAACGACAAGTTTGAAAACTGAAGGACTCATCCGGACCACAATTAGCCGCGCGGAAAAGGACCCGATCATGAGTGCCGTACCGGTGATCAAACCGTCGATCACCACATGCAATGGCAATGCGCCGAAATGCTTGAAGACCGCGACTTTGGTGCCGTAGACAGCCAGTGATCCAGCCGCTTCGGTCGCGAGAAAGGCGCCTTTGACCAGGCCGTACGACATAAACACGGGCACTGTGATCGGCCCGGTGGAAACGACGATGCCAGTGAGAAAACCCACCACGCCGCCGATCAGCGAAAGCTGCCACAAAGTGAATTTGATGGCGCGTCGCGCCAGCCAGCGCCGGGTCGGCACCATGGCGACAAAAAACAGCCCCAACGCCAGTTCAACCGCATGGGGCGGCAACGCAAGAAGCGTCCGCACACCCAGCGCGGCGCCTGGAACCGCAGTCGCGCAATAAGCGCCGCACGCCCGCCAGTCGATCTCGCGCCACCAAGCGAGAATCTTTCCGAAGTTGCCCATGATTGCGGCGATCGCCATGATCGGCACCGCCTGCTGCGGACCGAACAGCATCACGAGAACGGGCATCAGCATCATCGACGAGCCCGTACCGATCACGCCGCTCAAGGTGCCAGCCAGCAAACCGACGCACAGCACCAGCAAATATCCCATGTCGCCCCCGGTGGTATGGACGGCGATTTTACTTGAGCAATGTTTCAGTGGGCTTGGGACGGGCTCAGCACAGAAGCCGTTCAACCGCCTTCGTCATCGAAGGTTTTCGGATAGACGCGCACGAGCACGATGCGCGGCCCTTTCATCTTCTTGACCACCACGTCGAAGTGATCGAACTCAACGCGCTGCCCTTCGGTAGGCAGATCGTTGAGCGCCTGAATCACGAGGCCGCCGACCGATTCGGCCTTGCCTTCGTCGATGTCGATCCCGAGCGCGCGTTCCAACGACACCACCGGCAAGCTGCCCTTGCCCATCAACGTGCCGTCGTCCATGCGCGTCCAGTCGGCGTCGCCCTGGCGGAATTCGTCGTGAATCTGCCCCACGAGTGCGCCGAGCAGATTGTCCAGCGTCAGAAAGCCGATCGGCTTCGAGTTCTTATGACCGACCAGCGCGAAATGCGGCGCGCCCTTGCGGAAGCGGCGAAACAGTTCGAGCGCAGGCATGTCAGGCTTCACGTACTGCACGGGCCGCGCATATTTGGAGAGGTCCTCGAGCGTGCTGCCCGCGTGCCGTGCCAGCAGCAAATCCTTCAAGTGGATCATGCCGGCCACGCGCTCCCCGGACGCGTCTTCGAACAGCGGATAACGGCTGAAGCGGTGCCGCGCCACCACCTGCATGTTCTCGCGCAACGGCAAATCGCGCCGCAGGCCGACCATTTCATATGACGGGCGCATCAGATCCGAGACGGTCATGCGCGAAAAATCCAGCGAATGCGCAATCGTGTTCCATTCGTCCTGGCTGTATGCACCGTCCGGCGAACCGAGCTCCGTCGCGACGTTGGCGCGGCGGCCACGCAGGATCAGCTTGAGCTCGTCGGTCGAGTAATGCGAGTCGTGGCCGTGGTCCCCGTCGAGGCCAGCGAGCTTCAACACCGCGTTGGCGCTCGTGTTGAGGACCCAGATCGCCGGATACATCGCCCAGTAAAAGCCGTAGAGCGGCGTGGCGGCCCACAACGAAACCTTCTCAGACTCACGAATTGCCAGCGACTTCGGCGCCAGCTCACCGACCACGATATGCAGGAACGAAATGCACGAGAACGCGAAGAACAGTGAGATGCCGTGAATCAGCTTCTCCGATTCCACGCCAAGCAGGCTGAAGACCGGCGTGAGCAGTTCAGCGAACGCCGGCTCGCCGATCCAGCCAAGCCCGAGCGACGCCAGTGTGATGCCGAGCTGACAGGCGGACAGATACGCGTCGAGCCGTCCATGCACCTTCGCCAGCAAACGCCCGCGCATGCCATGTTTGGCCGCGAGACTCTGCACGCGCGTCTGCCGCAGCTTCACCAGACCGAATTCGGCGGCGACAAAAAAACCGTTGAGGGCAACGAGAAACAACGCACCGATAAGGGCGACAACCTGGATCAAAGCGAAGGGCTCCGGCAACAAAAGTTGTCAGTATAGAGGGTGAAAGCAAGACGAAAGTTAATCGCGCGCAGGAACGCGCCCCGATAGCCGCTGCTCAAGTTGGTGCCGGCGCACTCAGCGGCACATGCAGCGCGAGCGTAGCAGTTTCGCTTTCAGGTGCGTCGCTTTGCTCGAAATCGCCGCCGTGCGTTTCCGCGACGCGCTTGCACAGCGCGAACACCCACGCGATCCGTTTGGCTTCGCGCGGCTCGCTCGCCTGTTTGCGGGCAAAGGCTTCCAGCAAATGCGGCAACGATGGATCGTCCAGTGCACTGGCGTTCTGATTGAAGGTGACGGTGGCATGCCACCTGGTGGCATCCGCGTGTGTAGCCAGCGTGACCACGGCACCCTCCGTGCTCGCTTCGACGGCAAACGTGAGCATGACCCACAGCGCGGCGGCCAGGCGCTCACGGTCGCCGTTGAGCTGCTCGGTAGCGAGTCGCGACTCGACCGTGACCTCGACACCGCGCGCGCGGGCCAATCCGGAGCGGACTTCTGCCACGGTTTCATCAACTAGCGGATGCAGCGGAAACGACGCACAGGCGAGTGCCAGCGATTTGGTTTCAGCACGCGTGGCGTCGACAATCGTCTCCAGCAACTTCACCTGCTGGTCCACGCCGTTACGAATCCCGGTGACGGCCCGCTGCGAATTGGGGTCGTTCGCATCGAGCTTGCGCTCGAGCACGTACGCCCAGCTATGGATGGCGTTCAGCGGACCCCGCAGGTCGTGCGACACCAGCGCCAGCACGTGGTCGCGCATGAACAGCGCGGTTTCCGCGCGCAGATGTGCGGTGCGTTCGGATACGGCGAAGCCGGAAAGAACCGGCTGTGCGCCGGTCGTCCCGGCGGAAGACGTTGTCACGATCGAGCCCTCTCAGGCAGTGCATGAAATGTTAAGAGAAGTCCCATTATAGGCATGCCGCGCAACGCAATCAGCCTGGCCGGACGGCCAACATGGACGCAAACCGCATGCCACGCCGCAATCCTGGGCGATAGGACGCCAACACGCCTACAATGTCGGTTTTTACGTTTTTGACCTAAGGAGCGACATATGTCGACTGTGACTACCGAATCCGGCCTGAAATACGAAGACATCGTTGAAGGCACCGGCGCCGAAGCGGTTGCCGGCAAGACCGTCAGCGTGCACTACACGGGCTGGCTGACCGACGGCCAGAAGTTCGACTCGAGCAAGGACCGCAACGACCCGTTCGCGTTCGTGCTGGGCGGCGGCATGGTCATCAAGGGCTGGGACGAAGGCGTGCAAGGCATGAAGGTCGGCGGCACGCGCAAGCTGACGATTCCGCCGCAACTCGGCTACGGCGTGCGTGGCGCAGGCGGCGTGATTCCGCCGAATGCAACGCTCGTGTTCGAAGTCGAACTGCTCGGCGTCTAAGTTTTTCGCTGTTTTTGTAATCGGGTTTCGCCAATGGGTCACGCCGCCGTCACTGCACCTAGCGTTTCGTTGCGCCGCTACGGCGCAATCGAAGCGTCGGACGTGCACGACTTTCACCAGGTCGTGCTCGGGCTCGACGGCGCGATGGTGATGGCGGTAGACGGCGTCGCGCATCAGATCGACGCCGGCTCCGCCTGGCTCATCCCGGCCGGCGCGCGGCACGATTACGCGGGCATTGGCGAGAACCGGCAGTTGGTACTGGATCTGCCGGCCGCCTCGCTGGCCGTGCCGGAGCGTCTGTTCGACCGGGCGCGAGCTGTAACGGTAGATCCCTCGCTCACGCAACTCGCGCATCGGATTGCAGCGCACGCCACGGGCGGCGCTCAAACCGACGATCTGGACACCCGGCGTTTTCAATGGGACGCAGCCGCACGCTTGGGCGCTGCGTTGGTGGCCGACACCGGCACGGTGGCCGGGGCGCAAGCGTCTGGCGCCGGCCTCGACTTCGCGCGCATCGACCGCTGGCTGCGCGCGCATCTGTCAGAGCCGCTGCGTATCGCCGACCTTGCCGCGCATTGCGGCTTCGGCTTGCGGCGCTTTCATCAGCTTTTTATCGACGCCTTTGGCGAAACGCCGCATCGCTATTTGCAGCGTCTGCGACTCGATACGTCTCTTGGTTTGCTGTCCGATCCACGCCTATCGCTCAGCGATATCGCGTTGGACATCGGCTTTGGCGATCAGAGCGCATACACTCACGCATTCACGCGGCGTTTCGGGCTGGCGCCCGGGCAATGGCGCGCAACACGGAATCACAGGCACGCTTGAACCTCGCCTCCATGCACTGTTGCCAATAGTTAAATCCGCAAAACAAAGCAGTACGAATTAGATGCGTCATTGCGTCGCACGCGCCATGAAAAAGCGCGAAGTGTCGTCGCGATTTTCGGTCATAACCTCCCCCCTCGCTCCCGCCGTGCAGCCCTCTGCATCAATGGCTTTGACAATCAACGCCAAAATTTCACCATGAACCTCGAGTCTGCGCCCGAATGCGCAACAGCTCGACCTCACCGCCTAAGACCACAAATGGAATTGAACCAACTTTCAAAAAGAAAGCCCTAGGTAAGGGATGCGTAATATTTTTTGTTGGTGCATCCCAATCCCATATTTTTTATACCTTTGGAGGTATTCAATGGAAAAGCTAGTTCACCAAATTGCTCAGAACTCCGTATGGAACAAGTGGGTTGCCGCCAACTCCGCCGAAACAGCCGGCTGCATCTCGGGCGCCAAGGAGGGCTGCATTTCCGCTGCAAAAGAAGGCTGCATTTCGATTGCTCAAACCAAGCCACTTCCGAAGACGGGTTGCGTTAGCTGATCGTTCCACGTTGAGAATGAGCTGACAGCCAGAGAAAAATTTACCCTCCTGCCGCGCTCATGAGGCCGGCCCTTGCAAGTCGCAAGGGCCGGCCTCTCTCGACATCGCAATAAGCCTACGGAGTGCGCATGAAAAACCAGCCGACGGCCGATGTAATCGAGCAGGTCAAAGACATTCCAATCTACAAACAGTCGATTGCAGAAAAATTCTTTCCGATTCTGGAGAAGCCGGCTATCGCACTGGACTTTCCCGACAACTGGATGACGGCGCAACTCGCCGCCGCGCTGGAGACAGGCGCAGCGGAGTTCGTTCTCTCGACGGGAACCCATCACGCAAGGATGCAAATCATCCGCCCGCCTTATTTCCTGTTGAACTCGTACTACCAGCTATGGAGCGAACATCCCGACATTCGCTTCACCTGGCAGCAACAGTGTCAGCGCGTATCCCTCACTACGGTACTGGCAACCGAACACGTGGCACGAGTAAACGCCCGGAAATCTGGTGAAGACACAGCAGAAACAGCGTCATCCAGAATGCGGCGGCTCGATCAGCGAACCTCCTATCTGAACCAGAAACTCGATCCGGCATTGTGGGCGCGCGCCGATATCGAGTGCATGCTGGACGACATCGAAGCTGCCCGGCAGCCCCATCCTCACGGGTTTTATCATCTGGATTGCTCCAGCTACCATCTGGCCCATTTCGTTCTGAAGGTATCTGAATACGGACTGGGTGAACGTTTCCCCCAACCCGCCAGCATCATCCACGCTTACGAGTACACCCCTGCAAACGTCAGGCGATTCCTGCTGGAGCAGTTCAGTTGCCCGGTGATCGATCTCTTTGGCAGTACGGAACTCGGTTATCTCTACTACAGCGATCGGCATGGCCGCTACTCGCCGTATCTCGACAAAATGCAACTGGAACTCGTGCCGTTTGCGGCGAGTGACTCTGTCTACAGTCTGATCGTGTCGAGCGTGCGCAATCCGTACATGCCACTGATCCGATACCGCTCCGGCGACTGCGTCCAGACCGCCGACGGATCGGTGGATCCCGAGAAAATAGTCAGGTTCTGCGGCCGCGAAAAGGAGATGCTGAGTACTTCGCACGGTATTGTGTCGCAGGCCGATTTCGATGATCTGGTCTGCGCCGCTTCGCCCAATATCTTCGTCTATCAATTGCACACGGTGGAGCAATCGAAAGCCTGCCTGCATTACACGACGTTCGACCGCGCCCCGCTCATTCCGCACGAAGCCGCTGATTTACAAAAGCGCATCCAGGAAGCGACTGGAATGGATTGCACCATTTCGCACCGCACCCATATCGCCATAGGCAAGTCAGGAAAATACGCGTGGCTCGCGAAACCTCATGAGTCGGCCAACAACTCCTAGCTTCTACCCTTGCAACAAGGAAATCGCATGCACTCCACGCATTCTGCCCCGGCGGTCGACGCACAGGCGTTGCTCGGCCACGAACTGTATTCGGAAGTAATCCTGTATTTCACACGACGTACCGGCTCGCCCTCTAACTACGTAGAACGGCAAGTGGTGGAATGCTTACGTTACCTTTATCTGGTCTCGAAGCACCGGGATCAACTGAGTGGTCTTTTTCTGCCAGTCGAGCAGCAAATCGATGAGATCTGGCATTACCTCATTCTCCAGACACGCGAATACCGGACACTTTGTGAGGAACGCTTGCCCGGCGGTTTCTTTATCGAGCACCGCAGTTGCCCTTACGCGGCCTATCAGCAGGAGCCGAGCCGTGAGCAACTGATCGAGCAATCGCTTCGCTGGCTGCCGTTGTATCGGGAATCCTTTGGCCCGTTCGATGAAGGCGCGCTGCCGCATTGGACCATGCCTCGTTTTCTCCGCGACGAATTGGACCTCTCCCTGTCGGACATCGCGCAGCTCGAAAGCCGCAAGGCTGCCTGAAGGCAGATGCCATGACAGGCTACCGAGAATCCCGGCACCTCGCGAGCGGGCGTAATCGTCTGCCCGCAAGCACGCTTGCTCTTGTCGTCATCCTGGCCTGCCAGTTGATGGTGGTCATCGACGGCACCGTGATGTACGCGGCGTTGCCCCGTCTTCGGGTAGACCTTCAACTTGCACGCGCAGATCTGTCCTGGGTGCAAAACGTCTATATGCTGACGTTCGGCGGATTCATGCTGTTGGGCGCCCGCGCCGGCGACATCCTGGGACACCGCCGAGTGTTCCTGGCCGCCAGCGCGGCGTTTGTCCTGGCGTCATCCGCTGGAGGACTCGCACAATCGGTCCATGAACTGTTGCTCGCGCGCGGTTTGCAAGGCATCGCCGCCGCGTTTGCCGCACCGTCCGCACTCGCGCTACTGATGCTGCTTTTCCCGGAGGGCGAGGCGCGTGTGCGCGCAATCAGTCTTTACACGGCGGTCTCCGGCGGTGGAAGCGCGGCAGGGCTGGTGCTCGGTGGCGTACTGACCGATTTCGCATCCTGGCGCTGGGTACTGTTCATCAATGTGCCCATCGGCGCACTGCTGCTGATGCTGGGGCCGCGATGCCTGCCTGAAGCGCCGCGCAAAGGCGGCCACTTCGATGTCATGGGCGCGTTGACTGTCACGCTTGGCACGAGTCTTCTGGTGTACGGGCTCGTACGTTACGTGCCGGACGGAGCGGCACGCCCAGGTGTCGCGGTGCCGCTCATCGCGGCCGGACTCTTGATCACCGCCTTCGTTCTCATCGAGAAGCGGGCACGGCAACCGATTATCCCGCTCTCGCTGTTCGCCAGCACGCAACGTTCGGGAGCCTATGCCGGCAGGATGCTACTAATAGGCGGCATGCTGGCAACCTTCTTCTTTCTGACCCAATATGTGCAGGAGGTCCTTGAACTCAGCGCGTTCCACGCGGGTCTCGCCTTCCTGCCGCTGTCGGTGACGCAATTTCTGATGGTGATGGTCGGCGTGCCTTGGCTCTTGCCGCGGCTAGGCGGTAGACGTCTGCTGGCAGGAGGACTGCTGATCGCAGCGACCGGCATGGTGTGCCTGAGCAGGGTGGGTGCCGACACCACGTTCTTTGCCGATCTGGCATTGCCTATCATGATGTTGGGGATCGGTACCGGCGCGGCGCTGGTGCCGCTGACGACCGCTGGCATTGCCGGCGTGGCGCCGAGCGACGCCGGTGCGGCTTCCGGGTTGATCAATGCGACGCACTATATCGGCGGCGCAATGGGCACGGCGGTTGTCGTCTTCGTTGTCGATCTGGCGCTTAGGCGCGCCGCTTTAGCGCATGGGCCCACCGGATCGAGTTCGGAACTGAAAGCCAAAGCCGAACTCACTCATGCTCTGTCGGTTTCAGCCACCACTTCTGCTGCATTCTTCGTATTGGCGCTGCTCATCGTCCTCGTCACGATGCGCAGCCAGCGCCCACTGACAGCGGCGTAAGCGGTCGGGCGGCGGTGCGGTCCCCGGACCGCGCCGCTGCCTCTCTACGGCTTAACCCGCCAGACCGCGCTCCAGATCGCCGCGGATATCGCCGGCGTTTTCCAGACCCACTGCAAGACGGATCAAGCCTTCGCTGATCCCCGCCGCCGCACGCGCCTCAGGCGTCACGCGACCGTGCGTGGTGGTCGCCGGATGCGTGATGGTGGTGCGCGTATCGCCGAGGTTGCCGGTGATCGAGCAGATCTTCGTGTTGTCGATCACGCGCCAGGCATTCGCGCGCATCTGCTCAGGCGTATCGCCCTTCAGTTCGAACGACAGGATCGCGCCGCCCGCCTTCTGCTGACGCATGGCCAGCGCGTGCTGCGGATGCGATTCGAGCCCCGGATAGAACACGCGGTTCACGGCCGGATGCTTTTCGAGCCAGCGAGCGATTTCAAGCGCATTCTCCGACTGCTTTTCGACGCGAAGCGACAGTGTTTCCATACCCTTGAGCAGCACCCATGCGTTGAATGCGGACAACGTCGGCCCAGCGCTACGCACGAACGGGAACACCTTTTCCATGATGAACTTCTTCGAGCCGACCAGCGCGCCGCCAAGCACACGGCCTTGGCCGTCGAGGAACTTGGTGGCCGAATGCATCACGACGTCTGCGCCGAGCTTCAACGGTTGCTGCAAGGCTGGGCTGCAGAAGCAGTTGTCCACCACGAAGATCGCGTTGGCCGCCTTAGCGATCTTGCTGATCGCTTCGATATCGGCGACTTCGGTTAGCGGGTTCGACGGCGTTTCGAGGAAAAACATTTTCGTCTCGGGACGCACGGCGTTTTTCCACGCGTCCAGATCGGTCGGATCGACGAAGGTCGTCGTGATGCCGAACTTGCTGAAAATCTGCGAGAACATGCCGAGCGTCGAACCGAACAGTGCCTGCGAGCTGACCAGATGGTCGCCGGCCTGCAGCACCGACATCACCACCGACATGATCGCGGCCATCCCCGAAGCCGTGGCCATGCACGCTTCGCCACCTTCAAGCGCAGCCAGACGGTCCTGGAACATCGAGACAGTCGGGTTCGTGAAGCGCGAATAGGTGTAATTGTCTTCGGAATTCTTGAATTTTTCGGCGGCGTCCGCGGCACTCGCGAAGACGAAGCTCGAGGTCAGGAAAATCGCTTCCGAATGTTCATTGAAGTCGCTGCGCACTGTGCCCGAGCGGACTGCCAACGTATCGAAGTTCAGGGAGTCGTCCATGTTAGTTCTGGTTTCCAATGTTCCATGGCTGGGTTCGGCGTCTATGGCTCAGTGAGCAGAGCGCATCACGCCAAACGGCAGCAACAAAAAAGCCCGCTTTTGCGTCGGCATAAGCGGGCTTCATGTGCGGGGAAAAGCTGGAGCGGAGGCGGAAGACTGCGGCTTTTCCACCATTCGCTTTAGCTGTTTTGGGTTGCCCCGCGTCCGCAAGCTGAGATCAAATCGACGCAAGCCACCATGCTAACACGCTCGCGGCGTGGCGTGCAGCGGGCCACGCCATGAGCGTTATCACTCAACCGACCGACAACTGGAGATGCAGTTGCGAGCGCGCCGGGCCGCCGTCAGCCGCTTCGCTCGCAGCGTCGCGATCGGATTGCGACGACGGCGCGAGACGCGCGGTTTCGATGCGATCGAGATACTCGGTGGTCACATCGCCCGTCACGTAGTTGCCGTCGAAGCACGAGGCTTCGAATTCCTTCAGCGCCGGGTTGATATCGCGCACCGCCTGCTTCAGAGCGTCAACGTCCTGATAAACGAGATAGTCAGCGCCGATCATGCGTGCGACTTCGTCGTCCGTGCGGCCATGTGCAACGAGTTCACCGCGCGTGGGCATATCGATACCGTAGACGTTCGGGTATTTCACCGGCGGCGCCGCCGAAGCGAAGATCACCTTGTTCGCGCCGGCATCGCGCGCCATCTGCACGATTTCGTGCGAGGTGGTACCGCGCACGATCGAATCGTCGACGATCAGCACGTTCTTACCCTTGAACTCGATGCCCATTGCGTTCAGCTTCTGGCGCACGGACTTCTTGCGCATCGCCTGGCCCGGCATGATGAAGGTGCGGCCCACGTAACGGTTCTTGAAGAAGCCTTCGCGATACTCGACGCCCAGCTTCTTCGCGACCTGCATCGCGGCCGGACGTGACGAATCGGGAATCGGCATCACGACGTCGATTGGGACGTCGGGCAATTCGCGCTTGATCTTCTCGGCGAGGTAATCGCCCATGCGCAAACGCACGTTGTAGACCGGCACGCCGTCGAGCACCGAGTCCGGACGCGCGAGGTACACGAGTTCGAAAATGCACGGGTTCAAGCTCGGATTCGTCGCGCATTGCTGCGAGTGCAAATTGCCTTCGAGGTCGATGAAAATGGCTTCGCCCGGCGCAATGTCACGCACAAATTCGAAACCGATACCTTCGATCGCGACTGATTCCGACGCCAGTATCCATTCGACGCCTTCCGGCGTTTCCTGCTTGCCGAGGCACAGCGGGCGAATGCCGAACGGGTCGCGGAAACCGAGCAAACCGTAGCCGGCGATCAACGACACGATCGCGTACGAACCCCTTACCCGGCGATGCACGCCCGACACCGCCTTGAACAGCGCGGCCGGATCGAGTTGCAGGCTCGAACTCGACAGCTGCAATTCGTGCGCGAGCACGTTGAGCATCACTTCGGTGTCGGAGTTGGTATTGATGTGGCGGCGATCGATGCGGAACATCTCATCTTTCAGCTGCTGCCAGTTGGTCAGATTGCCGTTGTGCGCGAGGATGATGCCGAACGGCGCGTTCACGTAGAACGGCTGGGCTTCTTCTTCGCTGGATGCAGACCCGGCGGTCGGGTAACGGACCTGGCCGATACCGGTGGTGCCGGGCAGGCTGCGCATGTTGCGCGTGCGGAACACGTCGCGCACCATGCCGTTGGCCTTGTGCATGTGGAAATTGCTGCCGTTCGCTGTCGCGATGCCGGCGGCGTCCTGACCGCGGTGCTGCAGAAGCAGCAGGCTGTCATAGATCAGTTGATTGACCGGAGAATGGGAAACTACGCCTACGATGCCGCACATGGCATGTCCTTCAAAGGTACGAAATTCGTAACGGCGGCCGGTGCCTGCGATGCTGCGCGAGGGTACGCAACGGTACGCGGTGGTGCATAAAGGCAACCGGATTGCGCCGGAGTCCTGCTGCTTTCCTTCAACCGTTCACCTGATCGTCACACGCGGACGTAGGCAGCGAGCGTCTCGGGAAGCAGCGGTTTCATTACGTGCACGCCCTCGACCGCATAGGGCCGAAGCAAGGCGTTGCGCCAGAATTCCTGTTGGGGCAGTTCGGTCAAGCCTGCAAGGGCGACCAGAATCAGCACCAGAATGACCCCGCGCACGAGGCCGAACATCAAACCCAGCGAGCGGTCTACGCCGCTCAAGCCGGTTGCCTGCACAATGCGGCTCAGCAACGCGTTCAGCACGCTTGCCACCAGCACCACGCCGATCGCCACCAGCGCGAACGCCAGCAGCCACTGGGTCAGCGCGCCGCCCGGCCACGTGGCAGGGATAAACGGCACGACATAAGCGACGAAGCGGCAAGCAATGAAAAACGCCGCGATCCAGCCGATCAGCCCGAATATCTCAGACAAAAAGCCGCGCCATGTGCCGCGCAAGGCCGACAAACCGATCACCGCTATTACAGCGTAGTCGAAGGCAGTGAACATCGCTCGCTTACTGTGCAGCGCCGCTGTTCGCGCCCGACGTCAGGCCGGCCTCACGAACCTTCGCAATTGCGGCTGTAGCCGCTGCACGGTCGGCGAACGGACCGGCGCGCAATAGCGTGAGCGTCGACCCGTCGGCCTGTTTCCGATGTTCGGTATATGCGGGCACGCCCGCCGCTTTCAACTTGGTGGCCCAACTACGCGCGTTGGCATCGTTCGCAAATGCGCCCAGCTGGACGGCGAAACGGCTGCCCGGCGGCGATGCCGGCGTGCCGGAATTGGCGTCCGCGCCTGCGGCGGCCGTATTCGCGCTGTCTTCGCTCGGCGCTGAAACGTTCGCTGCGCTTTGCGTGGCGGGCGCTTTGACCGGCTTGGCAGGGGCTTGCGCTACGGGCGCTGCCGGTGCCGTATTGGCCGCGACGGTGGCGGGCGCTTGCGGTTTCACAGCTGGCTTGACTGCGGGCGCTGCACTCGTAGCTGCGCTCTGCTGCTTGGTGGCGCCAGACTGGCCTTGCGTGGCTGCCGTTGTCGGCGCAAGGCCGGAAGCGGCGAGTGCCGCGTCAGGCGCTGGGTTATCCGGTGCTACACCGGCCTGCGTGTCTTCGTCGGTCTTGGCGACCTTCGGCGCGGGGCGGTTCGGAATGTCGATAGAGATGTCGTCTGTGACGGGCTTGGGATGCGAATCCAGCACCATGGGCAGGATCACCACCGCCGCGACGACCAGCGCAATCGCGCCGACGAGTCTGCGCCGCGCACGCTGCTTTTCAGGCAACGTAGGGTCGAGCAGCATCGCATCGGCATCTACGGTGCGCTCCGTGCGGCGGGTTCGCCGCTCCACGCGCTCGCCACGAGCGGCCCGAGTGGAACTGGTGTTTGCGCCGCGCCGAGTAGGTGCGTCGTCTTTCTTGCCGAACGAGAAAATTCCCATGAATCGCTTGGTTCGAGCCTGGCGCCCGTTCAGTGTTGCTGCGATTTACGGTAGGCCATCACGCCTGCTACCGTATAGAAACTGCCGAAAACCACGATTCTATCATTCTCTGACGCTCGTTTTAGCGCGTCTTGGAAAGCCTCCGCCGGTGATGCGTAGCGCGTCACGCTGCTGTCGTTGCCGTCGCTCACGCCCTGCTCGCGCAAGGCCGCCTCGAGTTCTTCCGCCGAAGCCGCACGCGGGGTCGGCAGATCGGTCACGCACCAATGATCGATTTCGCCCTTCAGGTGCGCCAGTACGCCGGCAATGTCCTTGTCGCGCATCGCGCCAAACACGGCATAGGTGTACGGGAAAAAGCCCATATTGCCGAGGTTTTGCGTCAGCACCGCGGCTGCGTGCGGGTTGTGGCCCACGTCGAGCACAATGGCCGGCTTGCCCGGCAGCACCTGGAAGCGCCCCGGCAGTTCGACGTTGGCGAGGCCTAGGCGGATGTCCTGCGCCGAGACCGGGAGCCGGTCGCGCAGCGCTTCAAGACCCGCAAGGGCCGCCGACGTGTTGATCAACTGATTCGCCCCGCGCAACGCCGGATAGGCGAGCGAGGAACGACGCATCGTCGGGCCCACGTAGCTCCATTGCTGGCGCTCGCTGCCCGCCTGCCCTTCGTAACGGAAATCGCGGCCGAACAACCACAATTCGGCGCCGATCTTTTCGGCGTGATCGATCAATGTTTGCGGCGGCACCGGATCGGCGCAGATCGCCGGCTTACCCGGGCGGAAAATGCCGGCTTTTTCGAAGGCGATTTTCTCGCGCGTGTCGCCGAGATACTCGGTGTGATCGATATCGATGCTGGTGATGATCGCGCAGTCCGCGTCGAGGATGTTGACCGCGTCGAGTCGGCCGCCCAGGCCGACTTCGAAGATCACCGCGTCCAGTCCGCGCGAGGCGAACAGGCTCATGATGGCCAGCGTCGTGAATTCGAAGTAGGTCAGCGTGACCGGTTCGGCAAGGCTCAGGCGCGCAGCTTCGACGGCTTCGAAGTGCGGCAGCAGGTCCGTGTCGCTCGCCATTTCGCCATTCACGCGTGCGCGCTCGTTGAACGACAGCAGATGCGGCGACGTGTGACAGCCGACGGTGAAACCCGCGCGCAGCAGAATCGATTCGAGGATCGCGCAAGTCGATCCTTTGCCGTTCGTGCCGCCGACCGTGATGATCGGGCACGCGAACGACAGCTGCATCGCGTCACGTACCTGCGTGATACGGCCCAAACCCATGTCGATGCCGACCGGATGCGCGGATTCAAGGTGCGTGAGCCACGCGTCGAGGGTGGGGAATGTGGTCATCGAGTGAATCTGTGCTGCGTTGCGAGACCGTGATTATCCCGGAAATGACAGCGCGCCGCTTGATGACTCTCGCGGCGCGCTATTTTTTTGACTGCTTTTCCGACAACAGCCGCGCCTGCGAAGGCGCGCCGCAGTATGGATACGAAGGCTTACGCGACTGCGTCAGCCGGCTGATGGCTCAGCAGCGCCATCAATTGCGCGATTTCTTCACGCAGCTTGCGACGGTCGACGATCATGTCGACCGCGCCCTTCGTCAGCAGGAACTCGGCGCGCTGGAAGCCTTCCGGCAGCTTTTCACGCACGGTCTGTTCGATCACGCGCGGGCCGGCAAAGCCGATCAGCGCCTTCGGCTCGGCGATCACCACGTCGCCCAGGAACGCGAAACTCGCCGACACGCCACCCATGGTCGGATCGGTCAGCACGGAAATGAACGGCAGCTTGGCTTCGGCGAGCTTGGTCAGCATGGCCGTGGTCTTCGCCATTTGCATCAGCGAGAGCAAGCTTTCCTGCATTCGCGCGCCGCCCGAAGCGGTGAAGCAGATGAACGGCACTTTCTGTTCGAGCGCGTTCTGCGCGCCGCGCGCGAAACGCTCGCCGACCACCGAACCCATCGAGCCGCCCATGAACGAGAACTCGAAACACGCGACCACCACCGGCAGCGTGTGGATGGCGCCGCCCATCACGACCATCGCGTCGGTTTCGTCGGTGTCGTCCATCGCCTCTTTCAGGCGATCCGGGTACTTGCGGCTGTCTTTGAACTTGAGCGCGTCGACCGGGACGATTTCCTGGCCGATTTCGTAGCGGCCTTCCGGATCGAGCAGGCCGTCGAGCCGCTCACGCGCGCCGATGCGCATGTGATGGTCGCACTTCGGGCAAACGTGCAGATTGGCCTCGACGTCGTTGCGGTACAGCACAGCTTCGCACGACGGGCACTTGATCCACAGGCCTTCCGGAATCCCCTTGCGGTTCTTCGGGTCGGTTTGTTTGATTTTCGGCGGCAGCAGCTTATCGAGCCAGCTCATATTGAATCCTTCTGGGGTCAGCGGTTGCGCAAACGGCGGGACGAACCCGCCGTTCACACTACAGACGACAAAAATAACTGTTATCGGGCAGTCGCGACGCTATCGAGCGCCTCGCGCACTTCAGCGATGAAGTGCTTGAGCGTCTCGGCGGCAGTTTCCGGAGCGGCTTGTTCGAGCAATTGCACGATACGGCTGCCGATCACGACGGCATCGGACACTTCGGCCACCGAACGCGCCGTTTGCGCGTCACGGATGCCAAAACCGACGCCCACCGGCAGGGGTACGCGCGACTTGATGGCCGGGATTTTACTCGCGATGCTGGAAACGTCCAGATTTGCCGCGCCGGTCACCCCTTTCAGAGATACATAGTAGACGTAGCCACTGGCAATTTTGCCGACTTCTGCGATGCGCTCATCCGTAGAGGTAGGCGCAAGCAAAAAGATCGGATCGATGCCGGCAGATCGCATCTGTTCAGCGAAATTGACGCACTCTTCAGGCGGGTAGTCGACAACTAGCACGCCGTCTACCCCGGCTTCCTGCGCAGCCTTGGCGAATGCTTCGGTGCCCATGCGTTCGATTGGATTGGCGTAGCCCATCAGCACCACCGGCGTCTTGTCGTCGGTTTCACGGAAGCGCTTCACGTCGGCCAGCACGTGACGCAACGACACGCCATGCGCCAACGCGCGTTCGGACGATTGCTGGATCACTGGGCCGTCGGCCATCGGATCGGAAAACGGTACGCCAAGTTCGATCACATCGGCGCCGCCGGCGGCGAGCGCGTGCATGAATTCGACCGTGCGTGCCGGATCCGGGTCGCCGGCCGTCATGAACGGAATCAGGCCTTTCTTACCCTGGGCGGACAACGCGGCAAACGTGTTCTTGATACGGGACATGGAATATTCTCGGATTTTTTAGCTACTGCGCGCTTATTGCGCCTCGGTTTGCTGCTCAGCCTTGCCCGCAACCTTGCGGGTTTTGCGAGCGGCAGTGGGCGCCGACGCGGCCGCGCTAACGCGTTCGCGCGCTATTGCGCAGTAACTTTCATTGATCTCATAGCCGACGAATTCGCGCTGCTGCCGGGCGCAAGCGACTGCGGTGGTGCCGCTGCCCATGAACGGGTCGAGCACGCGCCCGCCCTTGGGACAACTTGCCAGCACCATCCGCTCGACGATTTCCAAAGGTTTCTGGGTCGGATGATCGACGCGTTCGGCGTGTTGCCGATGCAGCCGGGATACCGACCAGACGTCCTTCGGATTATAGCCAAGCTCCAGCCACTTACTGCCTTCGAACAACTTACGCGAACGCGCCTTCTTCGTGACGGCATCGTACGGGATGCGGACGGGATCGAGATCGAAGAAATAATCCTTCGACACCGCGAAAAAACCGATGTTATCGTGCACCGAGGTGAAACGGCGCACCGTTCCACCCATGCTCGGCACGCGCCTGTCCCAGATGATTTCGTTGATCATCGTGAGCTTTGTCTTCAGGAAGCTGAAGATTTCCGGCGCGTACTGCCAAGTGCAGAAGATATACAGCGAACCCGACGGCTTGAGCTTCGGAATAGCCAGTTCAAGCCAGCCACGCGTCCAGGTGAGGAAATCCTCGCCACTGCGCATGTCGGAGTCGTTACCGTAATCCTTGCCGAGCCCATAAGGCGGATCGCAAAGGATCAGGTCGATCGACCCGTCCGGGATGTTCGCTACATCGGTCAGAAAATCGCGGTTCAACAGCCGGATGCCGGCGGGCACCTGCGGTAAAAGGGATGCAGGTGCCTCGGCCGCCATGACTTCGGCGACCGGGCTGGTTTCAAGCGCCGGTTGCGGCTCGTCGAACTCGTCGCGCATCGTCGCGGCGCTCAGAACTGAATGCCCGATCGCTCAGCGACCGTATGCATGTCCTTGTCGCCGCGGCCCGACAGATTGACCAGAAGGACCTTGTCCTTCGGCAGCGTCGGCGCGAGCTTCGCGGCGTAGGCCAGCGCGTGGCTGGATTCCAGTGCCGGAATAATGCCTTCGATGCGACAGCAATCGTGGAACGCCTTGAGCGCTTCTTCGTCGGTGATGCTGACATATTGCGCGCGATTGCTGTCTTTTAGCCACGCATGCTCAGGACCGACGCCCGGATAGTCCAGCCCGGCTGAGATCGAATGCGTTTCGATGATCTGACCGTTCTCGTCTTGCAGGAGATACGTGCGGTTGCCGTGCAGCACACCCGGGGTGCCGGCGATCAGCGAGGCCGCGTGCCGGCCGGTTTCGATCCCGTCGCCCGCCGGTTCGACGCCGATCAGTTGCACGGAAGCGTCTTCAATGTACGGGTAAAAGATGCCCATCGCGTTGGAACCGCCGCCAACACACGCAATCACGGCGTCCGGCTGGCGACCGACCAGTTCAGGCATCTGCACCTTGCACTCGTCGCCGATCACGCGCTGGAAATCACGCACCATCATCGGATACGGATGCGGGCCCGCCACCGTGCCGATGATGTAGAAAGTGTTTTCGACGTTGGTCACCCAGTCGCGCATCGCTTCATTGAGCGCGTCCTTCAGCGTGCGCGAACCGGACGTCACGGGCACGACGGTCGCGCCGAGCAGCTTCATCCGGTACACGTTGGCAGCCTGGCGGCGCACGTCTTCCTCGCCCATGTAGACCACGCATTCCATGCCGAAGCGCGCCGCGATGGTCGCGGTCGCCACGCCATGCTGGCCCGCGCCGGTTTCCGCGATCACGCGTGGCTTGCCCATGCGCTTCGCGAGCAGCGCCTGGCCGATCACGTTATTGATCTTGTGCGCGCCGGTGTGGTTCAGGTCTTCACGCTTGAGGAAAATCTGCGCGCCGCCGAGCATTTCGCTCCAGCGTTGTGCGTGATAAATCGGGGACGGACGACCCACGAAATGCTTCAGTTCGCGCTCGTATTCGGCGACGAATTCCGGGTCTTTCTGGAATTTTTCGTACGCGGCACGCAGCTCGTCGAGTGCGTGAACCAGCGTTTCAGCGACGAACATGCCGCCATACTGGCCGAAATGGCCTCTTTCGTCAGGCAAGTTATACATGGTGATCACTCTTCTCAGTGTGGCGCACGGCTTTCATATGAGAAAACCGCGCCGCCTGAATCATTCGGCGTCCGCTGCGCGCACCGCGCGTACGAAAGCCGCCATCCGGGCGTGATCTTTCACGCCCTTGGCGCCCGGCACTTCGATGCCGCTCGAGACATCGACCGCGTACGGGCGCACGCGATGGATCGCGTCACTGACGTTTTGCGCGTTCAACCCACCACTCAAAACGGCCCGACGCGCGAGCTCTGCTGGAATAAGTGACCAATCGAAAACCTTCCCGCCGCCGCCATAGCCTTCGACATGGGTGTCGAACAGGAGGCCGCTGGCTGCTGAATAGTTAAGCGCTGATTTTACCAAATCTGCCGGCTGAGTATCCGCCGCGACTCGCAACGCGCGCAACCAAGGCAAACCCGCAATGCTGGCGAGGGATTCGCACTGCTCCGCGGTCTCGTCGCCATGGAACTGCAGCAGCGTGAGTCCGACATTGCTGACGACTTCGCGAATCCAGTCCTGCGTTGCATTAACGAACAAGCCGACTACCGACACAAACGGCGGCACGTCATGCACCAGTTCGACGGCCTGCGCAACGCTCACCGAGCGCGCGCTCGGAGGATAGAACACGAGGCCGATCGCGTCGGCGCCGAGGTCGATCGCCTGCGACACGTCTTCCGGCTTCGACAGGCCGCACAGCTTGATTCGCGTGCGATGGGGCGCGGCATGCTGTTGCGCGCCGGCGTTTGCTTCGGCCGCCAGATTTTCAGTAGATGTCATGTTTGCGCTTGCTCGGTCCATACGGTACTCCACGGCACGCTGCCGGTCTGCGGCGCGGGCACGGCGAATTGCTCAGGATAGCCCACCTGCGCCAGGTAAAGGCCGTCGGGCATGAAGGTCGGCGCGGCACAGTCGCGATCCCGGCTGGCGAGAACCTCGGCCATCCATTCCGCCGGGTGGCGTCCCCGGCCAATATCGACGAGACAGCCCATCAGGTTGCGCACCATATGGTGCAGGAACGCGTTCGCCCGAAAGCGGAAATGAACGAAGTCGCCCTGCTGCCGGATGTCGATCTGATGCAGATGCTTAACCGGTGTTTTCGCCTGACATTGCGACGAACGGAACGCCGAAAAATCGTGCGCGCCGATCAGGTGAGCGGCGGCGGCTCGCATGGCATCGACGTCGAGCGGCGTGTGTATCCAGCCGGCCCGCGTAGCCTGCATCGGCGAGCGAAACGGATGGACGTACAGGACGTAGTAATAGGTCCGCTCGAACGCCGAGAAACGCGCGTGGAACTCATCGGGCATCGGCTTGGCCCACTGCACGGCGATCGTCTTCGGCAGGAAGGCGTTGGTGCCGCGAATCCACGAAAAATCCGTGCGATCGAGTTCGGTGTCGAAGTGCACGACCTGGCCGAGACCGTGCACGCCCGTATCCGTACGGCCCGCCACAACGGTTTGCACAGGCGTTTGCGCGAACTCGCGCAACGCCCGTTCGAGTTCGTCCTGCACGGTCTTGCCGTGCAGCTGCGACTGCCAGCCGCAGAATGCCGAGCCGTCGTACTGGACGCCTAGCGCGATACGCTTCACGACAACGGTGCGAGCGTCGAGAGCAGCGCGCGGGCGTCGGTGCGCGTGGCCGGATCGTTCGCTTCAATCACTTCGTTGATGAGCACGCGCGCACCGGGCAGATCGCCGAGGTCGATATATTCGGCGGCCAGGTCGAGCTTGTTGCGGGCGATGCGGCTGAGATCGGCCTGCGTGAAGGCGGGCAACGGCTGAGCCGGACTCGGCGGCAACTCGAGGTCGAAATCGAGCTTCAGTGCGCCGAAGCCGGCCGCCCCTAGGCCCGCGACGGCTGCATGGCCCGCGGTGCCGGCAGCGATTTCATCGGCGATGTGCGGAGCGTCGTCCGGATCGTACGGCGCAATGGCTTGCTGCGACGTGGCTTCCTGGGATCCAACCGGCTGCGTCGACAGCGATCCGGGCGTGCTCACGGTTGCGTCGGTCAATTCGACGCGTGGCGGCAATGGCATGTCCAGACTGCTGAATGCGTCGACGGCGTCGCGCGGGAACTCGGTCGGGACGGCCAGCGCCGACTGAACTGGCGCGACGGATGCCGGCTCGACATTCGCTTCGCCGTCGGACATCCCGGCTTCGGCTTGTTGATGTGACGGCGCTTGAGGCTCATCAGACGGCTGATACGTCGGTTCGACGTGGGCCGCTTCCTGTTGGGCCGTGGGCACGGCCGACGCACTCAATACCGGTTCGTCGTCCCATTGCAGGCGATGCGGAGGCACCTCTTGCTGGAAAGTCTCACTGACCGGTTCAAGTGATGCCAGCGGCAAGGCTTCAGCACCGAGTTCCGCGGCGGCTGCAAGGCTCGCAGCCGTGGTCGCTCCTTCGAGGATTTCGTGATGGGCGACGGGAAGAGGTTCGGATGTGAAACCGCTTTGAGCAGTCGGCATGAGCTCCGGGCTCGGATACTCAAGTTCGACGGGCTCGGGCGCCGGGTGGCTTTCCTGCCACGCGTGCTGGGAAGCGCTGGGCTCCTGTGCGGGCAAGCCTGTGTGCGGTTGGTGGGCGGCGGCTTCGTGTTCCGCTGCGGCTTGTTCTGCAGCCTCACGCTCCGCTGCTGCGCGTTCGCTTGCTGCTTGTTCCGCCGCTGCGCGCTCCGCACCTTCCCTCTCTGCTACCTCACGCTCCGCCGCTTCCCGCTCAGCAGCGCTGCGAATTTCCGCTTCGCGCTCCGCTGCCACGCGTTCTGCGATTTCCCGTGCCGCCGCATCGCCTTCTGCGATCTCACGTTCAGCCGCCGCCAGCGACGCCTCATGCCCCGCTGCCGCGTCGTCGCTTGCATCCGACGCTGCGCGCGTCGACATAATATCCTGCGGCCCAGCAGCCGCTCGCGCGGAAGCCGCTGCTGCGTCTTTCGCGAGCGAGCCTTCAGACTCAGCAACACCGGCGCGCTTGCGCCGCCGCAGACGCAAAGCCCCAAGCAGCACGACCAACGCCGCGCCAACCGCCGCCGCGATGCTCAAATTCGTCTGCGAGATGCCGGCATCGTTCGACGTGGAAATCGCAGCGCCACCATGGCCGGGAACGGCCGCCGCAGGCGAAGCGCCCACCGAAGGCTGCGTACCGTTCGTCGACGCTGTGCCCGTCGCAACCGTCGAACCGCCGATGCCGTGTTTCTGCAACTCCATCAGCACGCGATTTTTCAGCGCAAGCAATTGCTGCAGGCTGGACACCTGCGTACGCGGTTGCGATGCCGGCTGTGCCGGAGCAGCCGCCGACGTACCCTCCGCAGTCTCGCTGGCCGAGGGCTGGACCGATCCCGACCAGCTATGCGCGCCGCTGGCCGGCAACACGCCTGCGGCCTGTGAACCCGCTATCGGCGCCACCGGAACCGCGCCGACCGCTGTCGTGCTACCCGGCGTCGCCGGGCTTGCTTCGGCCATCGAACTGGCCGTCGCCGAAACCGCAGGCGTGGCGGGCGCAGCAGCGCGAGCCGCGGCGCTTGCCGCGCTCGCTGCGGCAGCATTGACCTGAGCCACACCGCTCGCCGCGCCAACCGCCGCGTTCGGCGCGGAAGCAGGTGCAGCCGTAGCAGCCGATGCGGTGGCAGACGCAGACCCCGCAACTGGCGCGGAAGCCGCCAGTGCGCCGGACGCATCCAGCGCCGGGACCGTCAACAGCGCGCCTACGCGCATCCGGCTCGGGTCATGACTCATGAAGGCATTCGGATTCGCATCGAACAGCGCGCGCGAAGCGCGTGCGAGCGTCCCCTTGTCGTGCGATTGCGTGACGGCAATCGCCACGTCGTTCAACGACTGCCCTGGCCGCACCGTATATTGACTCCCGGCGGCGTATGAAACGGAGGCACCCTCCGGCGCGCTCGCGGCGTCGACCGGCGCTGCCACTGCACTACCCACGCTGGCGCCAGTCAGCACGAACGCCAAAGCGGCAGCGGCTGTCAGTCGGCTCATACCTTGATGCATAGACATAGTCCGAAGGGAAGAGAGTCGAAGGTTCATCGGGACTCCAGGCGCGTCAGCGCGCAGCCCTTTTTTGCGGTTGGAAAGAGACAAGATAATCGGAGCACACAATGAAAAAAGCGCCGCGCAAGCGCGACGCTTCTTGAGTTTTCTACGCGTCGTGAGCGCGTAGTTTACTTTACTTGTCGAGCACAATGCGAAGCATGCGACGCAGCGGTTCGGCCGCGCCCCACAGCAGCTGATCGCCGACCGTGAAAGCCGACAGATATTCGCCGCCCATCGCCAGTTTGCGCACACGTCCGACCGGCACCGTCAGAGTACCCGTAACCACAGCCGGGGACAGATCGCGCATGGAAGCTTCGCGCTCGTTCGGCACGACCTTGACCCAGTCGTTGCCCGACGCGAGGATGCTGTTCACTTCGTCCAGCGGCACATCCTTGTTCAGCTTGATGGTCAACGCCTGCGAGTGGCAGCGCATTGCGCCGATCCGCACGCAGAGGCCATCCACCGGGATCGAACCCGGCGTGCCCATGGCCGGCTTGCCGAGGATCTTGTTGGTTTCCGCGCCGCCCTTCCATTCTTCCTTCGACATGCCGTTGCCGAGATCCTTGTCGATCCACGGAATCAGCGAGCCGGCCAGCGGCACGCCAAAATTGTCGGTCGGCATGCGGTCGCTGTTCATTGCGCTCAGCACGCGGCGGTCGATGTCAAGAATCGCCGACGACGGATCAGCCAGATCTTCCTTGGCTGCACCGTACAGCGT
The DNA here is from genome assembly GCF_905220705.1 of Paraburkholderia domus. Lineage (GTDB taxonomy): Bacteria > Pseudomonadota > Gammaproteobacteria > Burkholderiales > Burkholderiaceae > Paraburkholderia > Paraburkholderia domus. Next base: position 261,217 of record NZ_CAJNAT010000005.1, on the reverse strand, counting down.
GCCCATTTGCTGCAGCAGTTCGCGCATGTTTTGCGCGCCCGCGCCCGAAGCGGCCTGATACGTCATGGCCGTCATCCAGTCGACGAGGTTTTCGCGGAACAGGCCGCCCAGCGCCATCAGCATCAGGCTGACCGTGCAGTTGCCGCCGATAAAATTCTTCTGACCCTTGACCAGCGCGTTCTTGATCACGTCGAGGTTGACCGGATCGAGAATGATGACCGCGTCATCCTTCATGCGCAGCGACGAAGCCGCGTCGATCCAATAGCCGTTCCAGCCCGCTGCGCGCAGCTTCGGGAACACTTCATTGGTGTAATCGCCGCCCTGGCAGGAGATGATCGCTTCGCACTTCTTCAGGTCTTCGATGCTTGTCGCATCTTTGAGCTTGGTCTCGTTTTTGGCGAACGACGGCGCGTTGCCGCCCGCGTTGCTGGTGCTGAAAAACACCGGTTCGATCAAGTCGAAATCGCCTTCCTGCTGCATACGTTGCATCAGGACGCTGCCGACCATACCGCGCCAACCTACGAGACCTACGTTCATGACTTCTACCCTTCGAATGGAAACTTCCCCGCATCTTTGCCCGCAGTGACCGCGCGGGGAAGATGAGCGGGCACGACGGACGATCAGCGTTTCGTGATCGTTTTCGGGGTAATCGCTTTGGTGGTGGTAATGACGAGCTCAACCACACGGGCTGTTTTGCCGTGCAGTTTCGAAATCGAGGGGATTTGAGCTGTGTGCGCCATCGCTACAATATACACGAAAACCGGAATCTGGCGACGTGATCGTCTGCCGCTATCGTCCGTATTACGCGCGAATCGGCCTGTTTCGAGGCCAATTCGCGTTTTAAAGGCCGTTTGACGACCTAACTACTGCCTGTGCTACTTCTGGCTTCAAGCCGCCTTACAGCGCAGCGACAACAGCGTCGCCCATTGCCACGGTGCCGACCTGCTTGCAGCCCGGCGTCAGAATGTCGCCGGTGCGTAAGCCCTGTTCCAGCACTTTCTTTACCGCGGTTTCGATGCGATCCGCCTGCTCCGCCTTGTTCAGCGAGTAGCGCAGCATCATCGCGGCCGACAGGATCGTTGCCAGCGGATTCGCCAAGCCCTTGCCGGCGATATCCGGCGCCGAACCGTGCGACGGCTCGTACAAGCCCTTGTTGTTCTTGTCGAGCGAGGCCGACGGCAGCATGCCGATCGAACCCGTCAGCATGGCTGCTTCGTCGGAGAGAATGTCGCCAAACATGTTGCCGGTGACAACCACGTCGAACGCCTTCGGCGCCTTTACCAACTGCATCGCCGCGTTGTCCACGTACATATGCGACAACTCGACGTCCGCGTATTCCTTCGACACGTCGATCATCACGTCGCGCCAGAACTGCGACGTTTCCAGCACATTCGCCTTGTCAACGCTCGTCAGTTTCTTCTGACGCTTTTGCGCCGCCTGGAACGCGACGTGCGCGATGCGGCGCACTTCGGGTTCCGAATAACGCATCGTATCGAAGCCTTCTTTCGCGCCTTCGAACAGCCCATCCGGCGAAGAACGCACGCCGCGCGGTGCGCCGAAATAGATGTCGCCGTTCAGTTCGCGCACGATCAGGATGTCGAGACCCGAAACGATCTCTTCCTTCAACGACGAAGCACCCGTCAGTTGCGGATAGCAGATCGCCGGACGGAAGTTCGCGAACAGCTGCAGGTGCTTGCGCAAACCGAGAATCGCCTGCTCTGGGCGCAGCGCGCGTTCGAGCGAGTCGTACTTCCAGTCGCCGACGGCGCCGAACAGGATCGCGTCGGCTTCTTTCGCCAGCGCCAGCGTCGAATCGGGCAGCGGATGGCCCTTCGCTGCGTAGCCCGCGCCGCCAACCGGCGCTTCTTCGAGTTCGAACTTTTCGCCGAGCACGTTCAGGACCTTGACGGCCTCCTTGACGATTTCGGGGCCGATGCCGTCGCCCGGCAAGACTGCGATCTTCATGCGAATTCCTTAATGGTTTTCTTCGACACTTTTGAGCGTAAATCGGCGAGCCATCGGGCTCTTAGGCTTGCAAGCCTTTAACCGACGATGCGGTGGTTCAGCCACGGCTGCTTCGCGATCCGCTCGGCTTCGAACTGGCGAATCTTGTCAGCGTGACGCAGCGTGAGGCCGATATCGTCGAAGCCGTTCAGCAGACAGTACTTGCGGAAGCCCGCGACTTCGAACGGATACGTGGCGTCGCCATCCGTTGTGCGTACGACTTGCGCGTCCAGGTCGATGGTCAACTGGAAGCCATTGAACGCGTACGTTTCGTTGAACAGGTGGTCAACTTGCTGTTCGGTCAGCACGATCGGCAACAGGCCGTTCTTGAAGCAGTTGTTGTAGAAAATATCGGCGAAGCTCGGCGCGATGATCGCGCGGAAACCATATTGTTGCAGTGCCCACGGTGCGTGCTCACGCGAGCTGCCGCAACCGAAGTTCTTGCGTGCCAACAACACCGATGCACCCTGATAGCGCGGCTGATTCAGCACGAAATCCGGATTCAGCGGACGCTTCGAGTTGTCCTGACCCGGCTCGCCGTGGTCGAGGTAACGCCATTCGTCGAACGCATTCGGACCGAAACCCGTGCGCTTGATCGACTTCAGAAATTGCTTCGGAATGATCGCGTCCGTGTCGACGTTCTCGCGATCGAGCGGCGCCACGACGCCGGTGTGTACGATGAATTTATCCATGACGCTTGCGCCTGTTTCAAGACCGGGCGATGCGCGTAGCAGCCGGAAAGCCGCCCGGCGCATCGCCGGCAAAAATCAAAAACCGCTTATTTGTCAGCGTGATTGCTGATCGAATTGCCGAGGTGCGACATGTCCTCGCCGAATCCGTGCACCGTGTTGCAGCCGGCCAGACCGAGCAATAGCCCGGCCAGCGTACCGAGTGCGAAACGGCGCAATAGAGTGCTGCGATTCATGTTCTTCATCATGCGATTTATCCAAGCTTGCGAATATCGACGAAATGCCCTTCGATAGCCGCAGCAGCAGCCATCGCGGGGCTCACGAGGTGGGTACGGCCACCGGCGCCCTGACGACCTTCGAAATTACGATTCGACGTGGACGCGCAACGCTCGCCCGGATCCAATCTGTCGGCGTTCATCGCGAGACACATCGAGCAACCGGGCTCACGCCATTCGAAACCGGCATCAGTAAAGACCTTATCCAGCCCTTCGCGTTCCGCTTGCGCCTTCACCAGCCCCGAACCCGGCACGACCATGGCCAGACGGATGTTCGGCGCGACGCGGCGGCCAAGTTTCTTCACGACGTAAGCCGCGGCGCGAATGTCTTCAATGCGCGCGTTGGTGCACGACCCGATGAAGATTTTATCCGGCTTGATGGATTCGATCGGCGCATTCGGTTCGAGCGCCATGTACTTCAGCGCGCGTTCCATCGCGTCACGCTTGACGGGGTCCTTTTCGCGTTCCGGATCCGGCACGCGACCGTCGATTGCCGTGACCATTTCCGGCGACGTGCCCCACGTGACTTGCGGCACGATTTCCGCAGCGTTCAGCTCGACCACGCGGTCAAATTGTGCGCCGTCGTCTGTCTTGAACTGCTTCCAGTATTCGACCGCGTGATCCCACTCGACGCCTTCCGGCGAGAAGGGACGGCCCTTCAGGTATTCGACGGTGGTGTCGTCCACGGCGACCATGCCGGCGCGCGCGCCTGCTTCGATCGCCATGTTGCAGACCGTCATGCGGCTTTCCATGGACAGCGCACGAATCGTCGAACCGCCGAATTCGATCGCGTAGCCGGTGCCGCCTGCCGTGCCGATCTTGCCGATGATCGCGAGCACGATGTCTTTCGCGGTACAGCCGCGCGGCAACGGGCCTTCGACCTTCACCAGCATGTTCTTGCTCTTCTTCTGCAAGAGCGTTTGCGTGGCCAGCACGTGCTCGACTTCCGACGTGCCGATGCCGTGCGCCAGTGCGCCGAACGCGCCGTGCGTGGACGTGTGCGAGTCGCCGCAGACGATCGTCATGCCCGGCAGCGTAGCGCCCTGCTCCGGTCCGATGATGTGCACGATGCCCTGACGCAGGTCGTTCATCTTGAACTGCGTGATGCCGTAGGCGTCGCAGTTCGTGTCGAGCGTATCGACCTGCAGCTTCGAGACGGGGTCAGCGATGCCGTGACTGCGATCCGTGGTGGGGACGTTATGGTCCGACACCGCCAGATTCGCGCTGATACGCCACACCGGACGCTCAGCCAGTTTCAGGCCTTCGAACGCCTGAGGGCTGGTGACTTCGTGCAGCAGGTGACGGTCGATATAGAGAATCGTCGTACCGTCTTCTTCCGTGTGGATCACGTGTGTGTTCCACAATTTATCGTAGAGAGTCTGTGCCATGGTATGCGGGGTAGTGATGACTGCGGGCTGACTGTGTCGGTCGATTATGCCACGCAGAACCCCGCTTTGGGCTCATGAATCACGGAGAAAACCGATAAAAAACAGTGAGTTGGGTGGTAGTGGCGATACCTGTATGGGTGTTACCCGGCAAGAGATCGCGTGGCGTGCGCGATGGAACGCCACGCGTGCTCATGGGTTAGCGCCGCGCGGCGCTTCATGCGCCAACACGCACCGCCACGCACATTAGGCTCCGCGTTCGAGATTGAACCCCAGTTGCGCGCGCCCCAGCGGTGTCAAATCGCTTTCCTGCGCCCGGCCGACGAAGTCCGTTTCGAAATGATCCGCGGGGAAATCCGGCGGGCTTTCGCCACGCAGGAAACTCGGCAGTTGGCGCTTCAGATACGCCTCGTTTTTCGCGCACCACGGCGCCGAGGAGATGTACATCACATTGCTATAGCCACTGCCACGATGCGCGTCTTCCACGGAATGCACGACGTCGCTGTGCCAGAACACGGCGTCGCCCGCTTGCATGTGCGGGATCGGCGTGATTGCTTCTAGCAACAGGCTATGCCAGGCAGGCTGGATCGACAGTGCGCGGGCCGGCTGTGCACCGCAGAGTTCGTCGTCCGGTACGTCGTCCTGAAGCGCACGGAGGACGATGTAGGCCATCGCATTGGCGATTGGAATCAGTTGCAGCGTACCGTCGCCGGGTCCTTGCGGCGTCAGCGCGGTCCAGCCCTGGAAGGTGCGGAACATCGAGCATACGGCTGGCGATGCGATCTCCTGCACATCAGGGCGGAAAGCGGCGTCGAACGGATCGTACTCGCGCCAGTTGCCGGACAGCACATGCCGGTACACCTGCTGGAAATTCGGATCGAGCCAGCGTTCGACCGATCCGCCGTCGACGTGCGGCGACAAACCCAGCGATTCCGAGCCAGGTGGCCGGCGGCGGATACGGTCTGCGTAGACCGGCACGCGATCCGGATCGAAGTGCTGCTTCCCTTCGCTCTCCGACGTCCACAATCGATTGAGGAATACGCGTGTGTTTGTCAGCTGTTCGGACTGCCGTGCCGCCGTTTGCGGTTTCGACCAGTAGACGCCGTAGATCTGCGGCTTGCTTGACGAGAGATTGCCGAAGTATTTGTCCTCTGCGCGTTGGGCGAGCTTATCGTCCAGATTATTGCGCTCGACGTATTGCGCGATTTCATCGTTCCAGTCGCTGGCTTGCTGGCGAGGGAAAACACCGCGTACCACGCATGCGCCGCGCGTCCTGATCCGGGCGATCGTGGCGGGGTCGACGTCGCCCGAAACGATAGTCGAGTAGTCGAACGCGGGAATCGCTTCGCGCCCTTGCTCACGGTCGAGACGGATGGCGTCGACCTGCTGCCGGATCGCGCCTTCGACTTCGTTGAACACCTGCGCGTAGTTCGGCAACGCGGTACGCAGCGCACGCTTCGTGGTGCGGATCGCTTCCGGAAGATTGTCGATCACGAGTGGCATGGCTTGTCTCCTTGCATGGGTTTTGTATGGCCTTGGGGTGCGTCCAGATTAGGGACCTTTGACCCCCAGAATGCATCTTTTTCAGCCAATTACCGATACAATTCAGACATTCACCGTTTTTCCTTCCCGCGGCCAGGCTGCGCACCGTGAAACCCCAATACGAACGCGTCACCATCCCCGACGGCTGCTCGATCCGCGTCTACCATCGGCAGCTCGCGCAGATTCCGTTCGAGTGGCACCACCACCCCGAATACGAACTCACACTGACGATGAACAGCCGTGGCCGGCGCTTCGTCGGCGACCATATCGCCGACTACAGCGGCGACGATCTCGTGCTGGTACCGCCCGATATGCCGCACACGTGGGCGTCGACGGAGCCGATCGATGCGCGCGAGCCGCAGGTGGCGATCGTGATCTGGTTCAACGGCGATTGGGCGAGGCGGATGGCCGATTGCTGTCCGGAGTTTGCTTCGTTGCGTAGTTTGTTGAGGCGCGCCGCGCCGGGGCTGCGGTTTGCGCCAGACGATGTGGCGTTGATTCGCGGACAAATGGGCGCTTTGCTGAATGAGTCTCCGCGTGTGCGGCTCGGCGCGGCGCTTGAAGTCCTGGCGTGTCTATCCGAAGCAGAATCGGAGCCGTTGGCGTCGCCGGTTGCGCATGTTCATGCGCGGGGTGCGCTGCAAGAACACGCCCGTAGCGCTCAAAGCCGACAAGCGCCGCAAACGGCGCAAGCCGCGCACACGGCCCGCATCGCGCCCGCTGTCGCGCCAGGCGGTAGCACGTCGGAAGCGGAGCGGTTGAATCGCGTACTCGACCTGCTTGATCGACGTTTCCACGAACCGTTGCGCATCGCCGAACTGTGCGCGGTGGCAAACCTCTCAGAGCGCTCGCTACACCGTTACTTCGCGCGGCATGTGGGCGAGAGCGTCGGGCGTTATCTGAACCGGCTGCGCATCGGCTATGCGACGCGGCAACTAACCGGCACGGGCTGGCCAATCGCACTCATCGCCACGAAGGCGGGGTTCTCGAATCTCGCCAATTTCAATCGACAGTTTCTGTCGACGCGCGGCATGACGCCAAGCGCATATCGCCGTTTTTTCGACAATCACGGGCATCCACCGAAGGATGCGACTTCAGCAATCGCCGACCTCGAAACGCGTTCGCCTTCGCTGGAAAGATCAAAACCGCACGCCGCGCTCGCACCGTACGGGAATCGGAAACGCCCATCAAAGCCGGGCGGCAGTGTGCCGCCCGGAAATACGCGAAGTTAACCCACGGGACCTTCTGAAACAGAAAACCGCCCTATAACCGAGTCTATTGAACAGGCAACGCCGCTTTGCAAACGGCCATCGTCAACGTCGTTGGATCCGATGCCTTTGTGGTGCACAGCGGCGTGGTCGGGCTTGCGCTAAGCGACATCGTCACCGAGGCCGAGTTCGCCAGACGCGCCGTCGATCCCGCCGGCAATGTTCCATAGCAAATACTTGGATCAGCCTGCAACTCCGATTCCGATGCCAGCTGGAAGCCGGATGGGCATGTTTCTCCGGCGCTGGTCAAAATCATGGTCGAAAGATAGCGGCTCCCTTCGGCGACGCCATTGTTACAGAAGGTATAACCGGGCTTTTGCGAAGGTGCCTCCGCCCACACAGTGCAAGTCTCCGCGTTAAACCAGCCATCAGCCAAACCAATTACGTTTGAACCGCTCGGCGAGTGAAGGACCAAATTGCACAAAGCTGTTTTATTCGCCATCGCCTGCTGAACGTTTACGGCCGCGTAACGATCCCAACATACAGCACCTTCAGGAGAAGGAGAGGAAACAACAACTTCAGGTGTCGCGTATGAGATTTTTTTGCATAAAGAGCTTTGGGTTTGACTTGTGTTTTTCGATATTACGCATGGGAGACGCTCGCTTCCGGATACAATATTTTCGCCATCCAGCCGGGCAACACTATATATATCCAATTGCGTGAAGCAAATACTCGAATTTATTTCAACGTCCTCTGCGGTCGCAAGCCTGTAGCCCGACGGACATGTAGGTATTGGATTATTCGTTTCAAATACACCTCTGCCGGATGGCTGACATATTTCACCGGTTGTATATTGAGTATCTGGGGTCGCTATCACCATACAGGTCGAGTCTGCACTTTTCAGAAGATACCCCTCTCTAACGCGAAGTTTATCGTCAACCTGCATGCGATTGCAGGTACTTTCATTATAAATTTCCGCAATGCTCTCAGGCATCTCCTCCTTACCGTGATCGCATTCGCGCTGAGTACCGTGATCATATAGAAAGGTTATTGATGCATCGAAATTTTCATACTGATTAAAACTTCTATCTCCCTCGAGACACGATCCACCACACAATGTCGAACTGAGCGCAGACAAATATCCCGTGTAGTATGCATAGTCCATGTTTCCATTATCGAACGGGATACATTGCTCGCCCGCAGATTGCACACTTCGTTGTGTATTACCTGTTGGCGGTCGTCCGCAATTCGTAAATTCAACCCACGGCATTTCATTCCATGCCTCATGCCCGACAGGAAAATGGGCGAGCTCGGGCTGAGCCCCAACGGGCGCCAGCGTGAACGCGATATGGTTCGGATTGTATTCAGGGTTGGGCGTCATCGGTGTTGTCGGCGGCTCGGCTACTGAACGCCATCCGACAACCTGATACCAGTGTATCCGCCCCATCGCAGCCCATTCATTTTCCTGCCGGATGATCGGATCCAGGAATCGGCCCAAGCTGGCGTTGACATCAACAAAACTTGCAGTTGGACGAATCGTGTAGACATAGCCGCTACGGAACCCACCTCCCTGATCCCACAACCAGCGGTATCCCCGCATGAAATCCGTCGTTGTCGAGACATAGCCTGAGTAGTCGTTCTGAGGCCCTGCATGTCCGGTCGCATGATTGTAGAGACTGAGGTCGGCAATCGTTCCCGGCCGCGATGCATCAACTCCCCTCGCAATAAATCCCCCAGCACGCCTCACCTCGTGGGGGGCACGCGTGTCAGCCCGGTAGACAAACTCGGGAATTTGTGCCGGCTGCGCAGAAGTATTTCCAGTAACTCCAAAAAATATCAATAGAATAGCCACGAAAATAGAAAGAAATCTCATCGCACCGCTCCATTCAGATGTTCATCTGATTACTGTGGATACAAGATTCCCTCTGTGTTCAAAATCACGTAAGTCTCCGAGACTCTTATAGTCTGGCCATTGACGTGGGCACCAATTCCAATCGGAATGCCACTCGTTATCGGATCGAAAAATCTCACCGATAGCACATTTTGCTTACTGCATACTCGATAAGCCACTGACACGTTTGCATTCTGAACATTAGTGGTAGCGAGGTTTGTATACTGCGTAGTTATTTCGTAAACGTATCCTAAAGTCTCATTCAAAAATCCGTCCGAAGAAGATGTTTGGTGAGACATGCAAGGCTCTGTACTTGTTGCCAAAAAGACGTAAAAGCTGGATTTCGGATCATTCTTGTCTTTTAATTCAATACCGTACTTGTAAAAAGCCCACGGAGCGGTACCACCCCCTTCCGCTGAAAATCGCGGTTTTAATGTTACATTGCCACCCAGAGCCGGCAAGGCAGCCCAGGTTCTTCCATCGTAGTATGTGACGTTATATCGCTGCGACAACATTTCCGTAATATCGACATCTGCCGCCAGCGATGGTCCTGCCGCGTTGGCATCTAGCATGCCAGTGAGTGAAGCAAAGAAAAGTGAACATAGCCTCGCAGTTACCTTCATTTCTACTCCTCGCTTTTCAAAAAACTTCGCCAACCACTTTAATCACCGTTTAAGTGGCACAAAGAATCTCCTCCGCGTACAACTGCTTTTCAGCTACAAGAGAAGCACTTGTACGCGGCGGCAATTTAGCGATGGGGAATCGATCTACGAATTTGTGGATTTATTGTGCGCCTTTGGACGTCGGAATTGGCGCGACGGATCGACTCAGATATGAAGGCGGAAGTTGCAGCGACTATGACGCGTGAAGCGCCAGGCGTTTAATGAGGACAAGGATGCTGTTCTAAAGTAAAAAAGCCCCGGCAACTGCCGGGGCTTTCTCAATCCTGCCAGACCATAATCGATCAGCGTTGCGCAAGCGGCTTCGCTTCACGCGGCGTATCGCCGACGAACAACTGACGCGGACGGCCAATCTTCTGTTCCGGATCGGCGATCATTTCGTTCCACTGTGCAATCCAGCCGACCGTACGTGCCATCGCGAAGATACAAGTGAACATCGACGTCGGGATGCCCAGCGCGCGCTGCACGATGCCCGAGTAGAAGTCGACGTTCGGATACAGCTTGCGCGACACGAAGTATTCGTCTTCCAGCGCGATCTTTTCCAGTGCCATGGCCAGCTTAAACAGCGGGTCGTCGTGCAGGCCCAGCTCTTCCAGCACTTCGTGGCAGGTTTCGCGCATCAGCTTCGCACGCGGATCGTAGTTCTTGTAGACGCGGTGACCGAAGCCCATCAGCTTCACGCCCGAGTTCTTGTCCTTCACCTGCTTGATGAACTCAGGAATGTTGTCGACTGAGCCGATTTCTTCCAGCATGTTCAGCGCGGCTTCGTTCGCACCACCGTGCGCCGGGCCCCACAGACAAGCGATACCCGCTGCGATACATGCAAACGGGTTAGCGCCCGACGAACCCGCCAGACGAACCGTCGACGTCGACGCATTCTGTTCGTGGTCAGCGTGCAGGATCAGGATACGGTCGAGGGCGCGCACCAGCACGTCGTTGACTTTGTACTCTTCGCACGGGTTCGAGAACATCATGTGCATGAAGTTCGCGCTGTACGACAGGTCGTTCTTCGGGTACGCAAACGGCTGGCCGATGCTGTACTTGTACGCCATGGCGACGAGAGTAGGCAGCTTCGCGATCATGCGAATGGCCGACACGTCGCGGTGACGCGGGTTATTGATGTCGAGCGAGTCGTGATAGAACGCCGACAGCGCGCCGACTGCCGCAACCAGGATCGCCATCGGGTGTGCGTCACGACGGAAGCCGCGGAAGAAGAAGTGCATCTGCTCGTGCACCATCGTGTGCTTCGTGACAGTGTCGACGAATTCCTTCTTCTGCGCTGCGTTCGGCAGTTCGCCCTTCAGCAGCAGGTAGCAGGTTTCGAGGAAGTCGGCATTTTCCGCGAGGTTGTCGATCGGGTAGCCGCGATACAGCAGCTCGCCCTTGTCGCCGTCGATGTAGGTGATCGCCGAATTGCACGCCGCCGTCGACATGAAGCCCGGGTCGTACGTGAACTTGCCAGTCTGGCCGTACAGTTTGCGGATGTCGATCACGTCCGGGCCGAGAGTGCCCTTGTAAATCGGCATTTCAACGCTCGGCGAATTGTCGCTGAACGATAGCGTGGCTTTAACATCTGACGGGGTCATAGCACATCCTCAATCGAAGTATGGAAACAGGGTTTCGATAATTTGCACGCCTGGGAACAACGGACAAGCGGCGCTCAAGACGCTCAAGCGTTGCGCAGCAGCTCCAGCACCCGAATCACATCCGGGTCGGCAAGGTCGCCCTCCGGTTCCTTGCGCACGAGCAGCAAGTCCATCAGGTCGTTATCGCTCAGCTCGAGCAGGCGCGTGAGAGCGCCTACATCGGCATCGCTGAGGTCATGCTCATATCGGCTGAAAAAACGTTCAAAGATCAGATCGTTTTCCAGCAGGCCCCGCCGCGCACGCCAGCGAAGGCGCGCGCGGCGGAGAGGGTCGGACTGATGCGATGTTTCGTCCATCTCAGACTGCGCGGCGAACCATCAATTCCTTGATCTTGCCAATCGCCTTGGTCGGGTTCAAGCCCTTCGGGCAAACGTCGACGCAATTCATGATCGTATGGCAACGGAACAGACGGTACGGATCTTCCAGGTTGTCCAGGCGCTCACCCGTCGCTTCGTCACGGCTGTCCGCGATGAAACGGTAGGCTTGCAACAGGCCAGCCGGGCCGACGAACTTGTCCGGATTCCACCAGAAGCTCGGGCACGAGGTCGAGCAGCTGGCGCACAGGATACATTCGTACAGACCGTCGAGCTCGTCGCGTTCTTCCGGCGATTGCAGACGTTCCTTTTCCGGCGGCGGCGTGTCGTTGATCAGGTACGGCTTGATCGAGTGGTACTGGTTGAAGAACTGCGTGAAGTCGCAGATCAGGTCGCGCACGACGGGCAGGCCCGGCAGCGGACGCAGCACGATCTTCTGCGGCAGGTCGTTCATGTTCTGCAAGCAGGCCAGACCGTTCTTGCCGTTGATGTTCATCGCGTCCGAACCGCACACGCCTTCGCGGCACGAACGGCGGAACGACAAAGTTTCGTCCATCGCCTTCAGCTTGAGCAGCGCGTCGAGCAGCATGCGTTCGTGTGAGTCGATTTCGATCTCGTACGTTTGCATGCGCGGCGCTGCGTCCTTATCCGGATCGTAGCGGTAAATTTCAAATGTACGCTTGGCCATTTCTGAATTCCTTTGACTTGTGCCTTAGAAGGTACGCGCTTTCGGCGGCACCGATTCGACGGTCAGCGGTTGCATGTGAACCGGCTTGTAGTCGAGGCGATCACCTTCGCTGAACCACAGCGTATGGCGCAGCCAGTTTTCGTCGTCGCGATGTTCGAAGTCGTTTTGCGCGTGCGCGCCACGGCTTTCCTTGCGCGCTTCGGCGGAGATCATCGTGGCGCGTGCCACTTCGATCAGGTTCTCCACTTCGAGCGCTTCAACACGTGCCGTGTTGAACACCTTGGACTTGTCTTTCAGGTAGATATTGTCGACACGTGCCGCCACTTCGCGAATGCGCTCGACGCCTTCGGCCAGCAGCTTCGACGTGCGGAACACGCCAGCGTGCGCCTGCATCGTGGAACGGATTTCGGCCGCGACGGTTTGCGAGTATTCGCCCGACGTGGACTTGTCCAGCTTGTTCAGACGCGCCAGCGAGAAATCGCCAGCGTCGGCCGGCAGCGGCTTGTGCTCCTTGATTTCCTTCACGTGCTTGACGATGTGGTTGCCGGCCGCGCGGCCGAACACCACCAGGTCGAGCAGCGAGTTCGTGCCGAGACGGTTCGCGCCGTGCACCGATACGCACGAGCATTCGCCCACCGCGTAGAAACCGTTGACGACTTCCTTATGACCCTTCGGCGTACCAACAACCTGACCGTTGATGTTCGTCGGGATACCGCCCATCTGATAGTGGATGGTCGGCACAACCGGAATCGGCTCTTTAATGCAATCGACGTTCGCGAACTTCATGGCGATTTCGCGGATCGACGGCAGACGCTTCATGATCGTCTCGGCGCCGATGTGCGACAGGTCGAGCAGCACGTGATCCTTGTTCGGACCCACGCCGCGGCCTTCCTTGATTTCCTGGTCCATCGAACGCGAAACGAAGTCGCGCGGTGCCAGATCCTTCAGCGTCGGCGCGTAGCGTTCCATGAAACGCTCGCCGTTCGAGTTACGCAGAATGCCGCCTTCGCCGCGCACACCTTCGGTAATCAGCACGCCCGCGCCGGCCACGCCAGTGGGGTGGAATTGCCAGAATTCCATGTCCTGCAGTGCGATGCCCGAACGCGCAGCCATACCCAGGCCGTCACCGGTGTTGATGAACGCGTTGGTCGAAGCCGCGAAGATCCGGCCTGCGCCGCCCGTAGCGAACAGCGTGGTCTTGCCTTCGAGAATGTAGACGTCGCCCGTTTCCATTTCCAGCGCGGTCACGCCGAGCACGTCGCCGTCGGCGTCGCGGATCAGGTCCAGCGCCATCCATTCAACGAAGAACTGCGTCTTGGCAGCAACGTTTTGCTGATACAGCGTGTGCAGCAGCGCGTGACCGGTACGGTCAGCGGCCGCGCAAGCGCGTTGCACCGGCTTTTCGCCGTAGTTAGCCGTGTGGCCGCCGAACGGGCGCTGATAGATCGTGCCGTCCGCATTGCGGTCGAACGGCATACCCATGTGTTCCAGTTCGTAGACAGCGTTCGGTGCTTCACGGCACATGAACTCGATCGCGTCCTGGTCGCCGAGCCAGTCGGAACCCTTGATCGTGTCGTAGAAGTGATAGTGCCAATTGTCTTCGCTCATGTTGCCGAGCGATGCGCCGATGCCGCCTTGGGCAGCCACCGTGTGCGAACGCGTCGGGAACACCTTGGACAGCACGCAAACCGACAGACCGGCGCGCGCGAGTTGCAGCGAAGCGCGCATCCCCGAGCCGCCTGCGCCGACGATAACCACGTCAAATTTGCGACGCGGCAGAGAATTCTTGATTGCAGCCATTCTTTTACACTCTCCAGAGAATCTGCGCAGCGTAGCCCGCACATGCGAGCAGCCAGACGATCGTCAGCGCTTGAAGAAACAGGCGCATGCCAACGGGCTTCACATAGTCCATCCAGATGTCGCGGATACCAACCCACGCGTGATAGAACAGCGACAGCAGCGTGACGAACGTGGCGAGCTTCATCCATTGCGTGGCGAAGATCGACGCCCAGCCGTCATACGAGAAATCGCGCGCGCCGAAGAACCACGCGAGCAGGATCACCGTGTACACGGCCATGATGCAGGCGGTAATGCGCTGGGCAAGCCAGTCGCGCAGACCGTAATGTGCGCCGACAACGAGACGCTTCGGACCGATTCGGTTATTAGCTGCCATTTTTTTAGAATGCTCCGAAGAGTTTGAGCGCAAAAGCAATCGTCAGAAGCGACGAAACGACCAGCACCACGATGGAGGTTTGCTTGCCCTTCTCTTTAGTCGTGAGACCGTGGCTCGTGTCCATGAACAGGTGACGCACACCTGCGCAGAAGTGGAACAGGAAGGCCCACGCGAGAACGAGCGTGATGAGCTTGACGATGATGTTGGAGAGGAAGCCCTTGAAGACTTCGAAACTAAGTTCGGAAGTCAGGCTCTGATCGAAGAGGTACAGCAGGAACGGAAGAAAAACAAAAAGCAGCCCACCGCTTAAGCGGTGCAAGATCGACACGCGCCCCGCTAGCGGGAGACGGTATGCCGTCAAAATCTGCCCGATACCGATGTTCCGGAATTCCGGCCTCGGTTTTTTTACGGCTTCAGCCATGCTAGACCCCTACTATGTAGTCACACTAATCCGCAATTTTAGCGCCTTTTTATATCGCGCTGCAGCGAAAACCACTACAGGTCCGTTACAGCGCGCGCGATAAAGGCGCCTTCAAACAGGCGCGCGTGTGGGACGCAGCGCCTTTTTTCATCCCGATTCAGCTCAGATCGTTCTGATAGTAATACCCGGTTGTGACATACCAACCACGGCGCACCTCAACCGGCCGGTCTCCATATGTATAGGAGACGCGTTCGACCGAAAGCAGCGGAAAGCCTGCCGGCACATGCAACAGGTCAGCCACTGAAGGCTCTGCTGCAACCGCGCGGATCTTCTCCGTTGCGCGGATCATGCGTGTGCCGAATTCCGTCTCGAACATTGCGTAGAGGGGACCTTTATACTCCGACAGCCGCTCGAGCGTGAGCCCGCGAAACACCGCGCCAGGCAACCAGATTTCGTCGAGTACGGTGACTTCGCCGTCGAACTGCAGCAAGCGCTTGATCAACACCACCGGATCGGCGGGTTTCAGATCGAGTTGCCGGGCGATGTCCGCCGAAGCGCGCAAGCGCCGGCATTCAAGCAGGCGGCTGACGTGCGGGTGTTCCGCGCCGTCATCGGCCAGTAATCTGAGGAAGCGAAATTGGGCGCGATCTTCATTGTGCGTTGCAACAAAAGTACCTTTGCCCTGGCGTCGCACCAGCAGGTTGTCGGCAGCAAGCTCGTCGATCGCTTTGCGCACGGTTCCCTGACTGACCTTGTATCTTGCCGCCAATTCGACTTCACTAGGAATGATCTCGCCAGGTTTCCATTCGCCGGTTTCGAGGCTCTGCGTGATCAAGCCCTTGATCTGCTGATACAAGGGGCTGAAAGTGGGCGACGTGGCGGGCGTGGCAGCGGATACACCCTCGCCCGTGGCCCCATGGCCGTTCGGATTCGCGGTGTTCGCCTGGTTCGAAGTCATCCGCGCATTTCATCATAAAGAGCCGGGCCGCGTCTAGGGTTTCCCCCGCAATAGATATGTCTTATATAAGACATAAGATAATGTTGACTTTGTGTCTGACGGCTCCTACACTCCTTGTCGAGCAAGGGTTTGCGGGCTTTTCGGCGGCTGTTTTGCACGATGTAATGCAACGCCGCAGCGCACCGGCAGCCACTCTGCACCATGCTGTTCCCACGCAGTCCAGGTTTCGATTCGCCGCCATTCGTTGGTCAGACGCTTGCCGAAACGCGCTGTTTGCAGGAGCCCGCACCGTGCAGCGGCTACCCGGCGCCAACATGCCCCGCTCCCCGCTAGTAGTACAGGTTTCCGGCATGGCGGTCTTGCCGCAGCGCGTCGCACAGCCTCGGAAAATGACGAGGCCGTACGCGAACAGTGAATTCCGCCGTGTTTCACAACGCTTCGCTGAACGCGCATATAGAATGGCGTTTTCCCTAGCGTCTAACGCATCGTCCTGGAGATTTCTCAATGGCTAAGCCCGCAAAGCGCGTTGCCGTCACCGGCGCCGCAGGTCAAATCGCTTACTCCCTGCTGTTCCGCATCGCCAATGGCGATCTGCTCGGCAAGGATCAGCCGGTCATCCTGCAACTGCTCGACCTGCCGCAAGCGCAAGGCGCCGTCAAAGGCGTCGTGATGGAACTGGATGATTGCGCATTCCCGCTGCTGTCGGGTGTCGTGATCACTGACGACCCGAAGGTTGCATTCAAGGATGCTGACGTGGCCCTGCTGGTCGGCGCACGTCCGCGTTCGAAAGGCATGGAGCGTAAGGATCTGCTGTCGGCAAACGCCGAAATCTTCACGGTTCAGGGCAAGGCGCTGAACGAAGTCGCCAGCCGCGACGTGAAGGTGCTGGTGGTCGGCAACCCGGCCAACACGAATGCTTACATTGCGATGAAGTCGGCACCGGATCTGCCGAAGAAGAACTTCACCGCCATGCTGCGCCTGGACCACAACCGCGCGTTGTCGCAACTGGCTGCCAAGTCGGGCAAGCCGGTCGCTTCGATCGAAAAGCTGGCTGTGTGGGGCAACCACTCGCCGACCATGTACCCGGACTTCCGCGTCGCCACGGCTGAAGGTCAAGACCTGACCAAGCTGATCAACGACGAAGAATGGAACCGCAACACGTTCATCCCGACCGTCGGCAAGCGCGGCGCGGCGATCATCGAAGCGCGCGGCCTGTCGTCGGCAGCGTCGGCAGCTAACGCTGCAATCGACCACGTGCGTGACTGGGTGCTCGGCACGAACGGCAAGTGGGTCACGATGGGTATCCCGTCGGACGGTTCGTATGGCATTCCGGAAGACATCATCTACGGTGTGCCGGTTACGTGCGAAAACGGCGAGTACAAGCGCGTTGAAGGCCTGGCAATCGACGCGTTCTCGCGTGAAAAGATGGACGGCACGCTGAACGAGTTGCTCGAAGAGCGCGAAGGCGTTCAACACCTGCTCGGCTAAGCGCCAGATGCAGACGAACCGGAACTCCGTGGCGTTATCGCAGCGGGTTCCGGTTTTTTACGTGCGAATGCAGGTGCGGTGCTCCACTTTGCTGTCCATTCCGCAATTTGTCGTGCCAGTATTCGCCCCTGATCCGAACGCGCTTTGCGTCACGCCTTGCTGACAGTTAAGGCAGAGCGCGTCCGAATCAGATTTCCTCAACGACCACCCACGCCCTTGACGCCGAAGATGCGCGCCCTCACACCCGCCGAAGTGCTGTTTGACGGCGAAGTGCCGCCTGCCGTGCTGCCTGCCTGCGATCACTACGCCGGCAGCGAGAAGCTGATGCTGAAATCGCTCGCGTTGCAGCAGCAACTTGGGCCGGTGTTCGACATCACGCTCGATTGCGAAGACGGCGCGCAGGTCGGCCGCGAAGCGGAACACGCCGAGCTGGTCGCGTCGCTGCTGGGCAGCGAGCATGACCACTTCGGCCGCGTCGGCGTGCGGGTCCACGACTTCGATCACGCGCATTGGCGCGACGACGTCCGCCTCATTTTGCGTGCCGCAAAGCGAGCGCCCGCCTACATCACCCTGCCGAAAATCCGCAACGTTCCCGATGCCGCCGAAATGGTCGCGTTCATTGAAGCGACGCGGCGCGAGCTCGGCATTGCCCAGCCGGTGCCGGTGCAATTGCTGGTCGAAACGCATGGTGCATTGACGCGCGTGTTCGATCTGGCCGCGCTCCCCGGCGTCGAGGCGCTGAGCTTCGGCCTGATGGACTTCGTTTCCGCGCACGACGGCGCGATTCCCGATACCGCCATGCGCTCGCCCGGTCAGTTCGATCATCCGCTGGTGCGGCGCGCGAAGCTCGAGATCTCGGCGGCCTGCCATGCGTATGGCAAGGTGCCGTCGCATAACGTCAGCACGGAAGTGCGCGATATGAGCGTGGTCGCGAGCGACGCGGCCCGCGCCCGCAACGAGTTCGGCTACACGCGGATGTGGAGCATCCATCCGGCGCAGATCGAAGCGATCGTGGCCGCGTTTGCTCCGCGCGACGAAGAAATCGTCACCGCTACCGAAATTCTGCTGGCGGCACAATCCGCGCAGTGGGGACCGACGCGCCATCACGACACGTTGCACGACCGGGCCAGCTATCGCTATTACTGGTCGGTGCTGCGCCGCGCGCAATCCACTGGCCGCGCCGTTCCGCAAGACGCGGCGCCGCTCTTCACGGAAGTGGGCGCTAACGGGCAAGCCTCATCATGAGCGCGATGATCAACGCAGCACCCGGCGTGGCAGCGCTGAAGAGCGCCCGTATGCGTAGCCGTGCAAGCGAATCGCAGCAGCATCGCCTGGCGCGGCACGAAGCCAACATCGAATGCGCGGTTCAACCAGAAGCAATGAGCAGGCACAAAGGAGATTGCGGGAGATGAGCGAGACGACGCAAACCGCCGGTGCACAAGGCGAGAACGAACCTAAAAGCGGCTTCAAACCGAAGAAATCCGTCGCGCTGTCCGGCGTGACGGCTGGCAACACCGCGCTGTGCACGGTTGGCAAGACTGGCAACGACCTGCATTACCGTGGCTACGACATCCTCGACATCGCCGGTGCATGCGAATTCGAAGAGATCGCCTATCTGCTGGTGCATGAGAAGCTGCCGACGCAAGCCGAACTGACCGCCTACAAGACCAAGCTCAAGGCGCTGCGCGGCCTGCCCGCGAACGTGAAGGCCGCGCTGGAATGGATTCCGGCCGCCGCTCACCCGATGGACGTGATGCGTACCGGCGTGTCGGTGCTCGGCACGGTTCTGCCCGAGAAAGACGACCACAACGTGCCGGGCGCACGCGACATCGCCGACAAGCTGATGGCTTCGCTCGGTTCGATGCTGCTGTACTGGTACCACTACTCGCACAACGGCAAGCGCATCGAAGTGGAAACCGATGACGACTCGATCGGCGGCCATTTCCTGCACCTGCTGCACGGTGTGGAGCCGTCGAAGGCGTGGGTCGACGCGATGCATGTGTCGCTGAACTTGTACGCCGAGCATGAATTCAACGCCTCGACCTTTACCGCCCGCGTGATCGCGGGCACGGGATCGGACATTTACTCGGCGATCACTGGCGCAATCGGCGCGCTGCGCGGCCCGAAACACGGCGGCGCCAACGAAGTCGCGTTCGAAATCCAGTCGCGCTATCAGACGCCTGATGAGGCCGAAGCCGACATCCGCCGTCGCGTCGAGAACAAGGAAGTGGTGATCGGTTTCGGTCACCCGGTGTACACGATCTCCGATCCGCGCAACAGCGTCATCAAGGACGTCGCGAAGAAGCTCTCGAAGGAAGCGGGCAACCTGAAGCTGTTCAATATCGCCGAGCGACTTGAAACAGTGATGGCAGATGTGAAAAAGATGTTTCCAAATCTCGACTGGTTCAGCGCAGTTTCATATCACATGATGGGCGTGCCGACGGCGATGTTCACGCCGCTGTTCGTGATCGCCCGCACGGCTGGCTGGAGCGCGCACATTATCGAGCAGCGGATCGACAACAAGATCATCCGTCCGAGCGCAAATTACATCGGCCCCGAGAATTTGAAGTACGTGCCGCTAAATAGGAGAAAATAGCGGCCGCTGTGCGCTTTCATAGCGCGTGCAGTTCAACCCTCGCGGTTGCCAGGACCGGTAGCCCGCGTACTGTTCAACTGAAATTAGATAGAAAGGTTCTCCACCATGAAAAAGCTGATGATCGCCGCCGTGATTGGCGCCCTGTCCACGACGATGTTGACCGTCGCGACTGACGCCGCCGCGCAAACGGCGACCACCACCACGAAGCCGGCCACCAAGGCTGTGCCGAAGAAGCCGCAGCCGAAACGCCTGATCAAGCGCAAACCGAACCCGGCCAAGGAAGCGAAGGTCGATCCGGTTCCGGACGGCTCGATCAAGTGGTCGTGCAATGAAGGTCTGGCTTTCGACCTGAAGGGCGACATGAAGCGTGACCAGATCGTCACGGTTCACTGGGCGAACAAAAACTACAATCTGCCGCGCGAAGCGACCACCACGGGTGCAGACCGCTTCCACGACGCAGCAACGGGCATGGATCTCGTCGTGATCCCGACTAAGGCCATGTTGTTCTCGGACAAGGACAGCTCGCGTCTGGCCGACGAGTGCAAGACGGCAGAGATGCAGCAAGGCGCACCGGCGCCGACGCAATCGAACGCGATCAACAAGACCAACTAATCCGTTACATCAGGAAAGCGCCCCGATGTCCGCTCCGATTTCCAACGTGCGACCCGACCCGGACTCAGTCCTGGTCGATATTGTCGATTACGTACTGGATTTCCCGATCGACAGCACGCTCGCGCTGGACACCGCGCGTAACTGCCTGATCGATACGCTCGGTTGCGGTCTCGAGGCGCTGACCTACCCGGCCTGCACGAAGCTGATGGGACCGATCGTGCCCGGCACGATCGTCCCCAACGGCGCCAAGGTGCCGGGCACGTCGTTCCAGCTGGACCCGGTTCAGGCCGCCTTCAACATCGGCGCAATGATCCGCTGGCTGGACTTCAACGACACATGGCTGGCCGCGGAATGGGGCCATCCGTCGGATAACCTCGGCGGAATTCTGGCGACGGCCGACTGGCTCTCGCGCAGCGCCATCGCAGCGGGCAAGAAGCCGCTGACGATGAAAGACGTGTTGATCGGCATGATCAAGGCGCACGAAATTCAAGGCTGTATCGCGCTCGAGAACTCGTTCAACAAGGTCGGGCTCGATCATGTATTGCTGGTGAAGCTGGCTTCGACCGCTGTGGTCGGCCAATTGATCGGCCTGACGCGCGACGAATTGATCAACGCGGTATCGCAAGCATTTGTCGATGGGCATGCGTTGCGCACGTATCGTCACGCGCCGAATACCGGCTCGCGCAAATCGTGGGCAGCAGGCGATGCGACATCGCGCGCCGTGCGGCTCGCGTTGATCGCGAAGACCGGCGAGATGGGCTATCCGTCGGTGCTGACGGCCAGGACGTGGGGCTTCTACGATGTCCTGTTCAAGGGCAACGAGTTCAAGTTTCAGCGTCCGTATGGTTCGTACGTGATGGAAAACGTGCTGTTCAAGATCTCGTTTCCGGCTGAATTCCACGCGCAAACAGCGGTGGAAGCGGCGATGACGCTGCACGCGCAGTTGCAAAGCGCAGGCAAGCTCGTCGACGACGTCAAGAAGATCACGATCCGCACCCACGAAGCCGCGATCCGCATCATCGACAAGAAAGGCCCCCTGAACAACCCGGCCGACCGCGATCATTGCATTCAGTACATGATCGCCGTGCCGTTGATCCATGGCCGCCTGACGGCTGCGGATTATGAAGATTCGATCGCGCAGGACGCGCGTATCGATGTACTGCGCGCGAAGATGGAATGTGTCGAGGACGCGCAGTTCACGAAGGATTACCACGATCCGGAGAAGCGTTCGATCGCCAATGCACTGACGATTGAATTCAACGACGGGTCGACATTCGATGAAGTCGTAGTCGAATACCCGATCGGTCATAAGCGTCGTCGCGAAGACGGGATTCCGTTGCTGGTCGAGAAGTTCAAGACCAACCTCGCGCGCCGCTTTCCGATCAAGCAACAACTGGCGATTCTCGACGTGTCGCTGGATCAGGCAAGGCTCGAAGCCATGCCGGTCAATGAGTACGTCGATCTTTACGTCATCTAGTCAAGTTAAGTAACGTAGTTCCGCGATCAAACCAAGGAAAACACCATGGCCCACAACCTCCACAAAACGCTCAAGGAATTCGACAGCGGTTCCGGCAAAGGCAAGTTCTACTCCCTGCCGCAACTCGGCAAGGCACTGAACATCAAGATCGACCGCCTGCCGGTTTCGATCCGTATCGTGCTGGAATCGGTGCTGCGTAACTACGACGGCAAGAAGATCGCCGAAGAACACATCACGCAACTCGCGAACTGGAAGCCGACCGCAGCGCGCGTCGACGAAATCCCGTTCGTCGTGTCGCGCGTCGTGCTGCAAGACTTTACCGGCGTGCCGCTGCTCGCCGACATCGCTGCCATGCGGGGTGTCGCGAAACACATGGGCAAGGATCCGAAGTCGATCGAACCGCTGGTCCCGGTCGATCTGGTCGTCGATCACTCGGTACAGATCGATCACTTCCGCGAAAAGAACGCGCTCGACCTGAACATGAAACTGGAATTCCAGCGCAACAACGAGCGCTACCAGTTCATGAAGTGGGGCATGCAGGCATTCGACACGTTCAAGGTCGTGCCGCCGGGCGTGGGTATCGTTCACCAGGTGAACCTGGAATACCTCGCACGCGGCGTGCACAAGAAGGCCGAAGGCGCGGACACGGTGTACTACCCGGATTCGCTGGTCGGTACCGACAGCCACACCACGATGATCAACGGCATCGGCGTGGTGGGCTGGGGCGTGGGCGGTATTGAAGCTGAAGCCGGCATGCTCGGCCAGCCGGTGTACTTCCTGACGCCGGACGTGGTGGGCGTCGAACTGAAGGGCAAGCTGCGCGAAGGCCTGACGGCGACCGACCTGGTCCTGACCGTGACCGAACTGCTGCGTAAGGAAAAGGTTGTCGGCAAGTTCGTCGAGTTCTTCGGCGAAGGCACGAAGTCGCTGTCGCTGCCGGACCGTGCAACGATCGGCAACATGGCGCCGGAATACGGCGCAACCATGGGCTTCTTCCCGGTCGACGAAAAAACCATCGACTACTTCAAGGGCACGGGCCGCACCGACGCAGAAATCTCCGCCTTCGAAAACTACTTCAAGGCGCAGGGTCTGTTCGGTATTCCGAAGGCTGGCCAGATCGACTACACCAAGGTCGTCACGCTGGATCTCGGCACGGTAACGCCGTCGCTGGCAGGTCCGAAGCGCCCGCAAGACCGTATCGAAATCGGTCACGTGAAGTCGACCTTCAGCGACCTGTTCTCGAAGCCGGTGGCAGAAAACGGCTTTGCGAAGAAGGAAGCCGATCTGGACACGCAATACACGACGAGCAACGGCGTCGACGTGAAGAACGGCGACATCCTGATCGCTGCGATCACGTCGTGCACGAACACGTCGAACCCGAGCGTGCTGCTGGCTGCTGGCTTGTTGGCGAAGAAGGCTGTGGAAGCCGGCCTGACGGTCGCTCCGCACATCAAGACCTCGCTGGCTCCGGGATCGCGCATCGTCACGGAATACCTGACGAAGACCGACTTGATGAAGTACCTCGACAAGCTCGGCTTCACGCTGGCCGCATACGGTTGCACGACCTGTATCGGTAACGCGGGCGATCTGACGCCGGAACTGAACGAAGCGATCACGAAGAACGACATCGTCGCGGCAGCGGTTCTGTCGGGCAACCGTAACTTCGAAGCGCGTATTCACCCGAACATCCGCGCGAACTTCCTGGCCTCGCCGCCGCTGGTTGTGGCTTACGCGATCGCCGGCAACATCACGCGCGACCTGATGACCGAACCGGTCGGCAAGGGCAAGGGCGGCAAGGACATCTACCTGGGCGACATTTGGCCGACCAGCGAAGAAGTCAACGAGCTGCTCAAGTTCGCGCTGGACGCAGACGCGTTCCGCAAGAACTACGCACAGCTCACCAAGAAGGGCGACCTGTGGAGCAAGATCGAAGGCGAGGAAGGTCAAGTCTACGACTGGCCGAAGTCGACGTACATCGCTGAGCCGCCGTTCTTCGGCAAGGACTTCTCGATGACGCCGGCCGACAGCATCGCTCCGGTCAAGGGCGCACGCGCACTGGGCATCTTCGGTGACTCGGTCACGACCGATCACATCAGCCCGGCAGGCTCGATCAAGGAAGACTCGCCGGCAGGCAAGTGGCTGAAGGCAAACGGCGTGCAGAAGGCCGACTTCAACAGCTACGGCTCGCGCCGCGGCAACCACGACGTGATGATGCGCGGCACGTTCGCGAACGTCCGGATCAAGAACCTGATGATCCCGGCAAAGGCAGACGGCTCGCGTGTGGAAGGCGGCCTGACGATTCATCAGCCGAGCGGCGAGCAAGAGTCGATCTATGACGCAGCGATGAAGTACATCGACGCGGGCACGCCGACGGTTGTGTTTGCAGGCGAAGAGTACGGTACGGGCTCGTCGCGTGACTGGGCAGCGAAGGGTACGCAACTGCTGGGCGTGAAGGCCGTGGTCGCACGCAGCTTCGAGCGGATTCACCGTTCGAACCTGGTCGGCATGGGCGTTCTGCCGCTGCAGTTCAAGGGCTCGGATAGCGTGCAATCGCTCGGTATTACTGGCGAAGAGACGTTTGACGTTGAAGGCCTCGGCAGCGACTTCAAACCGCAACAGGAAGTGACGCTGGTGATTCGCGGTAAGGACGGTAAGGAGAAGCGCGTGCAGGTTCTGCTGCGTATCGATACGCCGATCGAAGTGGATTACTACAAGCACGGCGGGATTCTGCCGTTCGTGTTGCGTTCGCTGCTGGCTGCTTAAGCTTATTAAGCTGGCGGTAGAGCAAACGGCTTAGCTGTTTTGCAGGTGCTGCGTCCTGTGGAGGACGCAGCCGATTTGAGAGCCCGACTTTGGTCGGGCTTTTTTTTTGCGTGTTGAGTTGCGTTGGGCCACATGGGCAATGCACTGGAAAGCGGTCAGATAGCAAGTCTTGTTTCCGCCACCGAAAGGGCGACAGCTCTCCAATACCTGAGGAAAGTTGCGTACATATCTTAAGGAAAATTCGCCATACGTTTACTGTCCGCCGCGGTCGGTGTGAAAAGCACCTGGATTGTCGGTAATCCGGCGTTGCGTCATGTGCTCGTTCCAGTTGTTGTCAACGGGCGCAGTGGCGCGCATGGTTGGAGACGGCCGGCGCTGCTGAGCGGCCCAGTTCAGCCACGATGCATCGTCCGACAAAGCATCGTCGTGTGAACGCGATGCGCTGGCGGCCCATTCGGGCTGCCTCGACGGCGCGGGTTGCATAGCAGGACGCGTCGCGCGGTTCAACGCGACGCGTTCGTTGACGTGCGCTTCGCTCAAGCGTGCCATCTTGACTCGCTTCGTGGTTTTTTCCGCCGGCTTGACCGTATCGCTGTCGCCGGCAATGACACGCACGGCCCGTTTCGGCACTGCGTAAGACAACGAGGCGGCTCGGTCGATCTGCCTGGGCACGGCCGCAGACGCCGCAGCAGATTGTGCAGACCCCCGCGGTTGAGCTGAAGACAGCGGCGTGACTTGCGCGACCATCGGCGCGTCAGCCGCCGCCGGAATCGTTGGCACCGCTTTCGCAACCTCAGCAGTCGTGGGAGCCGCAGGTTTCTGAGCAGCGACCTCTTCTACCGGCTTATCCGCAACGGTCGGCTTGGCGACGCTTTCCGGATGGTCGACGAGCGGCCGGGCGTCCGCCAGAACCGTCGGCGCTACCAACACCGGTTTCGATTTCTCCGCGTCCTTCATCGCACACGTCGCAAGCAGCCAGGCCAGCGCGATGCCGCATCCGACGAAGATCGATGCCCCGAGAACGTGATCCGAACGCGATGAACGAGGGCGCACCTTGGCCGCCTCGCGATCGAGATAGCCCTTCGCTTCAGCCATGGCCGTATCGAATCGCGAATCCACACGTTGCGGCGGCGCCTTGTAGAACAGAATGTGTTTTACGCCCGGAGGAAACGGACTGGAACGCGGCGGCCGAGCAGTGCCCAGCGGCGCCTGTTGTGACATTTGCTGTGAAGTTTGCCGAGCCGCATCGCGTGTCGCCTGTCGCGCAGCGCGGCGCCGCGAACCGAACGGTGGCGGCAAGCCGTCGAACGGCCGCGGCTTCGGAATCGCCAGATCGCCTTCGATCAAGGCCAGCGGTCGGTTCATCGTACGCTGCTCCGGTGTGGGTCAATCGTTATGTCGAGTTGCATCATCAAGGTTTTGGCGCGCCTCACGAGCACGTCGATTGAGCCGGCGTCATGCACAAGCTGGGAAGCGTTCGCGCCCTGCAGCGCCTCCATCAAACTGCGTGCGCCAACGAGGCCTACCGCGCCGCTCAGGCGGTGCAGCAGGGCGCGCAACCCGTCGATATCGCGCTGGTCATGCGCGCTGTACAGTCGCGCCAGGTCGTCGTCCATCGAACGGCGCCAACCGTGTAAAAACGCGTGGAGATCGATACCTTCTTCCGAAAGCGCATTGAGATAGCTGCGCTCGAAGGGTTCGAGCAAAGCGCTTTCGGATGCTTCCACCGGTTGCGTGACGAAGACGGGCTGGGGCATTTCCGCTTCCCGCGCCGGTTCTTCATACGCTTCCCATCGCTCGACGGTGACTGGCGCGCTGAATAAGGCGTGTATGTAGGAATCTGCTACACGGCCAACTGAAAGCTCGCCATGCATGCGCTGCGCGAGTAGTTGACAGAGCGCCAGATCGCCGTCACGGCCGAAATGCGCGACGTCCGCAAAGGGTTCAACCGTACCTGGCCCGCAAGGCTTCAGGTCAGCCGCGTCAACGGTTGCTGCGTCGACATCCGTCACGAAGATAAAAATGCGCTGCGAGGCGACATTGAGTGGTTCAGTACTAACACTCACCACAATCTGCTCATACCGAGTGAGGCGAACCGCGCGGCTCACCAGATGAAAGACAATCTGACCGAGCCGGCCGCTGTCGGCGAGGATATACATGGCCACGGTTCGATCGATGTTGGCGCTCAAGCGCAGCCCTTGCTGCGCCGCTGCTGGTGCCAACAACGTGAGCACGCCTTCGATGAGTTCGCGCAGATCCGTCACGCTTTCATCGAGAACGAGGGTGCGCGACGCTAGTTGCGAAGCATCCACCAGGTCATGCAGCGTTTGGGCCCATGTCCGCAGCGCGGATTGAATCACGCGCAGCTTGGCGCGTTGAGTGGGCGGCAACGCAGTTGTTTCGACCGATTCAAGCAGGCCCGCGATCACAGTCAACGGGCCGCCCGAATAGTGGTGCATTGCGTCGACCAGCCGAAGGCGTTCTCGCGTCACGCCGGCATTCACCTGCGTGGACGCTGCGTTGCCGGCGGTCTGCTCCCGCGTTTCGACTGCGCAGCAGCGGCTTTTCCGTTTGCCCTCGACGCCGTTCAACTTCTGTGCAGCGCGCATCAGCACAGAGCGAGCCAGCCATCCGCCAACCAACACTACGATTGCCAGACCCGCGAGCGCAAGTTGCCACGTTTGCCCCTCAGGGGCTGCAGCGCCGGGTAGCGGTGCCGCATTGGCGCGCACCGAGACCATGCACAGCAGCGCGAATGCAAGGACGCCACCCAACGCCGTCGCCACGCGGATCGAAGCGAGACGCGCCGTACACGCAGCGCGCGGCGCGCGGCTGCGCGCACTCGCAGAATAACCGAGCAAGCGCATCTTGTTCATCATCTTGAACGCTCAGTCGATCAGCCGGTGCAGCGAGGCGAACTCGATCAACGCGGCCAACGAAGACAAACCCAGTTTTTCCTGAATACGGCTCTTATACGTGCTCACCGTCTTGTCACTCAGAAATAGACGGCTCGCGATATCCCGGTTGCTCACGCCACGCGCCAGATATTGCAACACCTCCACCTCGCGCGCCGACAGTGTGTTTAATCCGTTTTCCTGCGCCGAATTTGCGGTATCGGCCGGAAAGCAGTCATAGCCGAACAACACGGACTTCACGGCGGTAATCAGCTCACTGATTTCCCGCCCCTTGCCGACATAGCCATTTGCGCCGGCAACGCGCGTATAACCAGCCATCACGTGCTCCGGTTTAGCTGATAGAACGACAATGCTAATTTTGGTGTTAAGCGCCCGAATACGACGGATCATCGACAAACCGTCAAGCCGCGGCAAGTCCAGATCAAGAATGACCAGATCGGGATTTTCGGTGAGGACCATTTTCAGACCATCCTCACCATCGCCACACGCACCGACGAGTTCCACTTCCGGGTCGCTGCTCAGCACGCTGGCTATCGTTCCACGGATCATCGGGTGATCATCAATAATCACAATTCTCTTCATTTATCGCTCCACTCTTTAATCACTAACCAATGGGCGCATACGCGAATCGAATTAGCCCAGACTGTGAATCGAACAAAATTTTAACAATAAGGATGACAAATTTTTTCGACTCGATGGTTTGATAATTCCGCAACATTCGCAAGAATTCTCCTACCCCCGCGGATTTAAAAGCCCCTACGCGAAAACGCTGGTTCCAAACGCTTGAAATCGAATTATTCGCGTGCTACCTGTGGCCAACTGGAAAGGGAGGAGGTGCTGCGGCTTCGGGCACGGCAGCATGTTTGATGGGTGTAGTCCGCCGTTGATGACGTGGCGAACCTGACGTGAAGTTGGGTAAGAAGCGAGCGCAAACCTCGTTCGCGCTCGTGAGAAAGAACCTCGCCGTAGCGCACGAGATACTCAGGCACCGTAACGATTGAGTTGATTCCGATTGATACGTGCTGCAGTACTACCGATCAAAAGGAATGGCCGCACCGAAAAGGCGCGGCCATCCGCTGTTACTGCCCCTGCTGCTGTATCTGCTGCACCTGCGGCACAGCCGTTGCCTGCGCATTGCTGCTGCGCGCAAAGTCCAGCTCCACCCGGCGGTTGGGCGCCAGGCAGTCGATCAGCGCCTGCTGGCCACGGTTGCTACACTGCACCACCGGCTCTTCCTTGCCTCGGCCGCGTGCGCTCATCGGCGTGTTCACACCACCGCTCTGCAGATAACGCTTCACCGTCTCCGCACGCTTTGCCGACAGCTGACGGTTGTAGCTGTCGCTACCCAGGCGGTCCGTATAGCCTTCGATACGGATGCTCGTCACATCATCCACCTGCCGAAGATCGTGCACCAACTGGTCCAACTTCGCCTTGCCACCCGGCAGCATGCCGGCCAGGTCGCCCCTGTCGAACCGGAAGGTCGCGTCCGCCTGCAACGTCATCTTCTGCGGGATCGGCGAAGCGACAGGCGCAGCCACCGGCGGCGGCGTGCAGGCCTCGAGCGCCGCGCCGATACCCGGCACGCCCGTCTCGACACCATCCACCAGACGCTGGCTCTCACTGAAATCACGCGTCCACGCTTCATGGCCCGCGTGAATCAGCTCGACTTCCGAGCACGCCGTCAGCCGCTGCGCTTCCTGGCACTGCGCGAACAGCGGCGAGGTCTTCGCAGCAAGGATCTGCTTCCACAGATCCGGGCGCACCACTGAAGCGGTGCGCAACTCCGGGTTGTCGACCGAAAGTCCCTGCCCGGTTTCGAGCGCCGTGGTCAGCCGGTTCGCTTCGTACAGCGCCTCTTCGACGAAGCCCCAGCCGTCGCGAGCGGACCGTTCGTCGCGCGCGGCGTTGACCCAGCACTGTGCCTTCTCGCCAAAATAGTTGGCCTTGCGCTCACCGAGCGCGTTCAGCCGCGTCTGGATCGCCGTGAGCGCCGCGCCGTTGTGCGCCCCGCCGTAGGTCTGGATCCACTGCGGCGTCACTGCCCCGGCGGCCTGGCTCTGCGTCGCGCTGAACCCGGTTTGCAGGACGGTCGGGTCCTGGATCTGCAGGCGGTCTCGCGTCGCGGACGACGAACAGCCTGCCAGCATCGCGGCAAGCGCGATGGCAATCAATGAATACTTCATGTCTGTTTCTCATGGAAAGAGGGTCGCACGGAAGCTTCCCGTGCGACCCAGACAGCTAACGTTTCAGACTTCTATTCAAGGCCTTGCGGCCTTGCCTTAGTTGCCCAGAACGATGCCGATACCAGCGCGGACGATGGTGCTGTTGCCACCCGAGGAGGACACGCCAAGGTTGTAGTTGATCGTGCCCTTCTCATTCCAGCGGGACACGCCCAGACCAACAGCCTGGTAACCACGGTAGTTGGCAACACCCGCGTTCAGCGTGGTACGACCCGGCAGGTACGGCGTGACGATATTCAGCGCCGATGCCGAAGCAATACCCTTGGCTGCACTGCGGTCAACGTTGTTGATGGACTGCTGCATGCCACCCATCGCGTTGTTCAACTGACCAAGGTTGACTGCATCGGTTGCCTGCGTACCGGCAGCGACGTTGGTGATCTGACGCTCGTTACCGGCAGAGCCCACCGATACCGAGTTATCGCGATCCGTCGTCGAGTTCGCACCCAGCGCCACCGCGTTCGCGTTCGGTGCGGACGAACCGCCACCCAGCGCGACCGAGTTGTCACCCGCGGTCGTAGTGCCCTTGCCGATCGCAATCGCCTCGGTACCCGTTGCCGAGGCACCGTTACCGATTGCAATCGCGTCCGTGCCCGAAGCCACCGCCGCAGTACCACCCGTGCTGCTGTTGTCGATGTTGACGTAGGTCGTGTTACCCGCGCCGCCGTTGGAGAGGTTGTTCACCACGCTCTGGAGGCTCGAGAACTGCGAGTAGTTCACCGCGTCCGTCGCGCTCGTACCTGCTGCCACATTCGTCAGCGTCACCGGCGTCGTGGAACCCGCGCCACCCAGCGTCACCTTGCTCTTCGATGCGTCGTCGTAGGCCACGCCATTCGCCGTGCCACCGCTACCGGCGTTCTGCGCCACATACGTCTGCATCTGGCCGAAGTTGACAGCGTCGGTTGCATCGGTACCCGCAGCCACGTTCTTCAGCTGGGTCGGAGCACCGCCCGCGTTGAAGGTCACCGTGCCCTTGGTGGCGTTGTCATAGGCGATGAACGAGTTGGTCACGTTGCCCGACGTGTCGACGGTCAAACCAGCTTCCTTCAATTGCTTGAGGTTCACTGCTTCGTCGTCGCTCTTCGCGTCGGCCACGTTGGCCACCGTCACCGGCGTGCCCGTGTTGCCCAGCGTCAGCCTGTCGTGCGTCGACGTGTCATATACCACGCCGTCCGGCGAGCCGGTCGTTGCCTTCGCGTCCAACGCGGCCAACGCTGCGCCAACGCCCGTGTACGTGTTGCCGCTCACCTTATAGCTCGGTGTCGAGACCTTACCGTCCGAACCCACCGTCGAGCCGCCACCCAGTGCCGCGGCCGTGCTGCTCATCGCACCGTACAGTTGCGAGCCGTTGACGGCCTGCCTGCTGGCCGAGCTGACCTGGCCTGCTGCCACGTTGGCCAGCACCACCGGCGTCGTCGAACCGGCACCGCCAAACGTCACCTGCGCCTTGTTCGCGTCGTCATACGCAACGAATGCACTCGTTACGTTGCCGCTCGAATCGAACCCTGCTCCCAGTGCCTTCAGCTGCTTCACGTTCACCGCGTCGTTGTTCGCCACGCCATCGGCCACGTTCGATACCGTCACCGGCGTCTTTGCACCAACACCGCCCAGCGACACCTTGTCGTGCGCCGGTGTGTCGTAAACCACACCGTCGGTCGAACCGCTGCCCGCCTTGTCGTTCACTGCGCTCAACGCTGCAGCAACGTCGGTGTACGTATTGCCGTTCAGGGTATAGGCCGGTTTCGACACCTTGCCATCCGTGCCCACCGTCGCGCCACCGCCGAGTGCGGTTGCCACGCTGGAGGCTGTGTTGTACAACTGTGCGCCGTTCACTGCGTCCTTGCTGCTGGACGTGACCTGGCCGGCCGCGACATTGGTCAATGCAACAGGGGTCGTCGAAGTTGCGCCACCGAGCGTCAGCTTGTCGTGCACCGACGTGTCATAGACGACCGCGTCAGCCGAACCGCCGCCCGAAACAGCCGCGATGGCACGGCTCATCTGACCGAGGTTGACCGCGTCGTTATTTTGCGTGCCATCCGCCACGTTGATGATCTGACGTTGAGCGGTACTGCTGCCCACTGAAACCGCGTTCGCACGATCGCCGATCGCACCGCTACCCAGTGCAACTGCGCCGGCTGCCGTTACGGTCGCACCTGTGCCGAGCGCCATCGACTTCGTTGCAGCCGCGCTGGTTACAGCCTGACTGCCCATCGCGATCGAATCACCGCCGAGCGATTGCGCCTTGGAGCCAAACGCCAACGAGTTAGCTCCCTCAGCTTGTGCGTTGTAACCGATCGCGACGCCGTTGACAGCTTCATCGCTGGTCGAGGCACCCTTACCGATCACGGTCGCATTATTGGCCAGTGCAGCAGCACCTGAGCCGACGGCCGTCGTACCATCCACGCTGGCGAGCGCTTGCGCACCAACTGCCAGCGCATTTTCGCCGTTCGACACCGCCGACGGACCGATCGCCATGGCATTCAGCTTAGTGTTGTCGACCGTCGTACCTTCGCCGCCAGCCGTCACATTGCTGCTAACAGCGATGTAGCTCGTGACCGGCGTAGCACCCAACAGCATCGAGCGCACACCACTGGACTGCTGAGCAAACTGCGTTTGCAGCGCGTGCAATTGGCCAACTGTTGCGGCATCAGTATCAGTCAAACCGTCGGCCACGTTCATGATGCGCTTTTCTGAACCGCTGCGACCAATCGATACCGTGTTTTCCGCCGATACAACTGCATTTGCGCCAAGCGCCACGGAATTGTCGAACTGCGCGCGCGCACCTGAACCGATGGCGATCGCCTTGTTCGCGCTCGCGAACGAATTACCGCCGATAGCGACCGCTTCGCCGCCGTTAGCCGTCGCTGCCGATGCCGTCGACACCACCTTGATGTATTTCGTCGTGTTCGAGATCGTATTGTTAATCGAACCCACCGTTGCGGACACTGCGTCGAGCGCGGAGCCTACATCGGTGTAAGTCTGACCATCAACCGCATAGCCCGGCTTCGTTACTGTGCCGCTTGGGCTCACCGACGACCCACCACCCAACGCGTCTGCAACGCTCTGCGACACGCCGAACAACTGCGAGCCGTTCACGGCATCGCGGCTGTTGGTGGTGACAGATCCTGCGGCGAGGTTGGTCAATGCCACCGGCATTGCCACACTGCTGCCGCCCAGCGTGATCTTGTCATGCGACGAGGAGTCGTACTTCACGGCGTCAGCCGTTGCCGCACCCGTGCCAGAAACCACAGCCGCCTGCAACTGGCTGACGTTCACGGCGTCGGTGGCGGCGGCACCCGCCGCTACGTTGGTCACGCGGCGTTCGTTGTTGACCGAACCAACCGATACCTCACCCACCGGCGTGAGGCCAGACAGCGTGCCACTGGCAGCCTGGTATGCCACTGCGCCCAGATTGGCTGTCGTGGTCGCGTTCGCGCCCAGTGCCACCGAGTTTTTCGCCGTTGCCAATGCCTTCGGGCCGATCGCAACGGCATCCGTGCCAGTTGCTGACGAGTCAGCCAACGTCGAATTGACATGGAAGTACTTGATGCCCGCGCCGGTGCCGCTGGTGATGTTGTTCACCACGTTCGTGAGGTTAGTCACATTACCTGCAACGTTCGCCACGTTCGCGTTCGTCTGGAAGAGCTGCGAACCGTTGACCGCATCCGTACTCGTCGCCGACAGCACACCGGCCTTCAGACCCGTGATCGTCGTGCCGCTCGCGCCCTTCAGCGTGATCGAACCCTTCGATGAATCGTCGTATGCAACGAACGCACCCGACACGTTGCCGCTGGTGTCGAAGCTTGCGCCCAGATCCTTCAGCTGCTTCAGGTTCACCGCGTCGGTGTTGGCCGTGCCTGCTGCCACGTTCGACAGCGTCACCGGCGTCGTTGCGCCCGTGCCGCCGAACGTCACCTTGCTCTTTGCAGAGCTGTCGTATGCAACGAACCCACCCGTCACATTGCCGCTGGTGTCGAAGCTTGCGCCCAGATCCTTCAGCTGCTTCAGGTTCACCGCGTCGGTATTCGTCGTGCCCGCCGCAACGTTGATGATCTGGCGCTCCGAACCGGCCGCACCCACCGACACCGAATTCGCGCGGTTCGCTACAGAGTTTGCACCCAGGGCGACTGAACCCGATGTCGTCGCACTGGCATTACCGCCGATCGCGACCGCATCCGTCCCGGTTGCAGACGAATCCGCCAACGTCGAATTGACATGGAAGTACTTGATGCCCGCGCCGGTACCGCTGGTGATGTTGTTCACCACGTTCGTGAGGTTAGTCACGTTCGCGTTCGTCTGGTACAGCTGCGAACCATTGACCGCGTCTGTGCTCGTCGCTGACAGCACACCTGCCTTCAGACCCGTGATCGTCGTGCCGCCCGCGCCCTTCAGCGTGATCGAGCCCTTCGACGAGTCGTCGTATGCAACGAATGCACCCGACACGTTGCCGCTGGTGTCGAAGCTTGCGCCCAGATCCTTCAGCTGTTTCAGGTTCACCGCGTCGGTGTTCGCCGTGCCCGCCGCCACATTCGACAGCGTCACCGGTGCCGTTGCGCCCGTGCCACCAAACGTCACCTTGCTCTTTGCGGAGCTATCGTATGCGACGAACCCACCCGTCACATTGCCGCTGGTGTCGAAGCTCGCACCCAGATCCTTCAGCTGCTTCAGGTTCACCGCGTCGGTATTCGTCGTGCCCGCTGCAACGTTGATGATCTGGCGCTCCGAACCGGCCGCACCCACCGACACCGAATTCGCGCGGTTCGCTACAGAGTTTGCACCCAGCGCCACTGAGCCCGACGCCGTCGCACTGGCCTTACCGCCGATCGCGACCGCATCCGTCCCGGTTGCAGACGAATCCGCCAACGTCGAATTGACATGGAAGTACTTGATGCCCGCGCCGGTACCGCTAGTGATGTTGTTCACCACGTTCGTGAGGTTAGTCACGTTACCCGCAACGTTCGCCACGTTCGCGTTCGTCTGGTACAGCTGCGAACCATTGACCGCGTCCGTGCTCGTCGCCGACAGTACACCGGCCTTCAGACCCGTGATCGTCGTGCCGCCCGCGCCCTTCAGCGTGATCGAGCCCTTCGACGAGTCGTCATATGCAACGAACCCACCCGTCACATTGCCGCTGGTGTCGAAGCTTGCACCCAGATCCTTCAGCTGCTTCACATTGACAGCGTCGGTGTTCGCCGTGCCCGCCGCCACATTCGACAGCGTCACCGGCGTCATTGCGCCCGTGCCGCCAAACGTCACTTTGCTATGTGCCGACGTGTCGTACACCACCGAGTCTCCGCCCGTGCCCGTACCCGCTGCTGCGAGAGCCGTGCCGACGTCGGTATAAGTCTTGCCGCCAATGACGTAACTCGGCTTCTTGATCGAGCCATCGCCATTCACGCCCGCGCCGCCGCCGATCGCGTCGGTCACGCCCTTCAACTGGCTGACGTTAACCGCATCGGTGTTCGCCGTACCCGCCGCCATATTGATGATTTGACGCTGAGCCGTGCTGCTGCCGACCGAAACCGCATTTGCGCGATCGCCGACCGAACCAGCACCCAGTGCCACGGCACCAACAGCGCTAGCCGTAGCGCCCGAGCCCAACGCCATCGTTTTAGCTACGCCGAAGGCCGTAGACGCGTTCGTGCCGATTGCAAGCGAGTCATCGCCCTGCCCATGAGCGTTGTAACCGATGCCCATAGCGTTGACGCCTTCGGCACTTGCGTTGTAACCAATTGCCACGCCGTTGTTTGCGTCGCCGCTAGTGGTCGCGCCGTTGCCAATGACCGTCGCGTTAAGCGCCATGGCAGCTGCACCCGACCCAACGGCTGTCGTACCGTCCAGGCTGGCAAGCGACTTTGCGCCAACGGCGAGTGAATTCGCACCGTTACTTTCGGCACCCGGGCCGATAGCCATCGCGTTCAACTTGGTATTGTCGACCGACGTCGGATCCATGCCGGGGGTAATGTTCGAGCTGACCGCGATATAGCTCGTGACCGGCGTGGCGCCAAGCAGCATTGAACGCACGCCGCTCGATTGCTGGACAACCTGCTTTTGCAAGGCATTCAGCTGGCCAACCGTCGCGGCGTCCGTATCGTTAGTGCCGGCGGCCACGTTCATGATCCGCCTTTCCGAGCCGGACCGGCCAATCGAAACCGTATTGGGGTCCGTCACGACCGAGTTCGCACCCAACGCCACGGAATTGTCGAACTGGGCGCGCGCGCCCGAGCCAATGGCAAGCGACTTGGTAGCGCTAGCGAATGCGTTGCCGCCGATCGCAACCGACTCGGCTCCGTTCGCCGTTGCGCCCGATGCCGTCGACACCACTTTAATGTACTTCGTCGTACTTGCGACATTGTTATTGATATCGCCAACGGCTGTGCCCACTGCGTCAATCGCAGAACCGACGTCGTTGTACGTGGTGCCCGCGACCGTGTAGGCCGGTTTTGAAACCGTGCCGTCGGGTTGCACTGCCGAATTGCCGCCAAGCGCTGCGGCCGTGCTGGCCATCGCGCCATACAGTTGCGAGCCGTTTACTGCGTCATTGCTGCTGGACGTAATCTGGCCGGCTGCGACGTTGGTCAGAGTGACGGCAGGATGTCCTGCGGTCGTCCCGCCAAATGTCACCTTGTTGTGTGCCGACGTGTCGTACACCACGCCGTCCGTCGAACCAGAGGAAGCCTTTGCATTCACCGCGTTCAGGGCAGCACCGACGTCGTTGTAAGTGCTGCCGTCCAGTGTGTAGGCCGGTTTGGATACCTTGCCGTCCGCACCAACCGATGAATTGCCACCCAGTGCGGCTGCCACGCTGTTTGCCGTACCGTACAGTTGCGAACCGTTGACAGCGTCGCTACTGCTCGACGTGATCTGGCCCGCTGCCACGTTGGTCAGTGCGACCGGCGTGGTCGAGCCACTGCCGCGCAGCGTAACCTTGTCGTGGCTCGAGGTGTCGTATTTGACTGCGTCAGTGCCGGTGCTCGCAGATGCGAGTGCGCCGATGGCATCACCAACGTTGTTGTACGTCGTGCCATCCACCGCGTAGGCCGGCGCGCTGATCGTGTTGTCAAGCTGATTCGCCTTCGAACCACCGCCCATCGCCGCAGCGACACTTTGCGCCAGACCGTAGGTCCGATTGTCCGTGTCAATGATCAGGTTTGTCAGGGTCTGAAAGGACGAGGTGGCCGACTCCTGGAGGTTGTACAACTGCGCTCCGTTCACGGCGTCCGTGCTCTTGCCGTTAACCGCTCCCGCCTTGACGTTCAGGAGAGCGACAGGAGTCGTGGAATCAGCACCGCCCAGCGTCAGCGTGGCGTGTGTCGAGTCGTCATACTTCACCAAGTCGGGTAACGTGCCCCCAGTGACCGCGCTCGCGATCGAGGTGTTCAGTTGCTTCACGTTGACTGCGTCGGTGTCAGAGGTACCTGCAGCGAGGTTGGTTATCTGCCGTTCTGCACCGCTGCTGCCCACCGAGACAACATTCGCTCGATTCGCCAGCGAGTTCGCTCCCAGCGCAACCGAATTGTTCGCGTTCGCGGTCGCATTGCCGCCGATAGCTACGCTCTCCGCACCACCCGCGACAGAGTCGGCAAGTGTTGAGTTCGCGTGGAAGTACTTCAGATCGACCGGCGTGGGTGTCGGAGTCGGGGTCGGCGTGCCACCACTAACGGCTGCGCGCAACTGATCCAGGTTGACCGCGTCAGTGCCCGCCGTACCCGGCGCGACATTGACAATCTGACGTTCGCCGCCCGGTCTACCGACCGATACCGTATTGGCGCGAACAGCGACGGACCCCGCTCCCAGTGCTACCGCATTGGTCGCCAGAGCGGACGCCTGGTTGCCCAACGCGAGCGCGGAGCTGTTGGTCGCCTGCGCGGTCTGGCCGACCGCGACAGCGCCATTGGCAGCCGCTTGGGCACCACCGCCAATCGCAATCGCGTAGTTCCCGCCCGATGCCAACGCCTCGTCGCCAATCGCTATGTTATCCGTACCACTTGCCACCGCGTGCGGGCCGATGCCCATCGCATCCGCACCGGAAGCTACCGAGTCCGGCTTGGTCGAGGACACGTGGAAATACTTCAGGTCATTTTTCTGGTACACGTACTGATAAGCGTCTTCAAGCGAAATTCCACCGCCCGTGTTGCCCCCTGTGCCTGTACCCGTGCCACTACCACTTCCGCCGGACGCGCCAGCAAATACGCCCTTACACTCCATCTGCGCGTCCACGATACAAGTCCCTGAATACCCGCCAGTGACCGCTATTGTGTCGCCCGGCTTAACTCCGGCATTGACAGCTGACGTTATGTTAGGAACACGAAGAGTGAAATCGTGTTGTGATCCGTCGGCGTTCCAACCATCAGATATGCCAGACCCCCCAATGCTCGTATAGTCAATGCTGAAATACGCATAGGCTGAATTCACGGCGCCGAGCGCGGAGAAGAGCCCGACCGCGGAAATCGCAACATTTCGAGCACTACGACTCGATTTCTTCCCACTACCCTTCGCGGTCTCCGCAGCGGCCACATAGGTGCCCGCCTTTGCGTTCCAAACCGATTTATAAACTTTATTCATACCTGTTGCATTCCCAAAAACGGGCGAGCCCCGCTCGCAGTTAAATTTTTGAAGCCGTGTAGACAGCCACCGCAAAAAACCGATCGCCTTTCCTAAACAAACTCGATCCAGACCTTTTCACGTGCCGCGAATTTAACTGCAAGACCTATCCCCAAAAACCCAGAAATAGATGAATATGCGTGGGAATAATCTGCACGAATGTAAGACATATGCCGAAATGGGCTGATTAACCATGCCCGACCTGAAGCCACGCCGAATCAGTTCCTTCTATCAAGATATGAGGCACTATTGGCGTGCGTGACGCCGTTGCAACAGTGGTGCGCACACCGGAATCGCCCCTGCCCTTCAAGTGACTGTGCCTACCCGTAGCAACAGATCCAACTATCGCTCGGCCTGGGAAACGAACTTCGAATGTTGAGAAATTTCCCTCCCATCTAAAACCCGCCGATTCCTATACTTCGTCCCGGCACTGTTGCTCTGCATTTTGATCAGCTAATTCGTGAATTTATGTCACCATTCAAAATATCAATGCACGGTAAAACCACGCACAGACAACATGCATTTTATTAATTCACTTGAAATAGATATCATGAAACTTTCCCAAATCCGCCGTAAAAGCAAGCAACTTGGTCAAGGCATGACTGAGTACATCATCATCGTCGCACTAATCGCCGTGTCGGCAATCGGCGTCTATTCGCTGTTCGGTCAAACGCTGCGTAATCAGACCGCCGGTCTTGCCAAGGAAATGTCAGGCCAGGCAGGTACGGACAACATCAAGTCGTCGCAACAGAATGCTAACGACGCGACGAGCAACGCGAACAAGACGAAGAACATGGGCACGTACGACGCAAACAACAACATCGGCATGTCGGGCAACTAATCAGCTTGCTCTCACGATAATCATCATGAAACGCTCTGCCCGCAAGGGCAGGGCCAGGGTCGCCAGCGCTAGCGGGCAGGCGCTGGTCCCTGCTCTGATTTTCCTCTTGATCGGCAGCATCGGCCTCTATGTGGCGTTCAACTCGTTCCAGATGACGAGCGCCAAGATCAAACTCCAAAACACAGCGGACGCCGCTGCCTATAGTGCAGCCGTGCTCCAGGCACGCGACTACAACTTCTCCGCCTATACAAACCGCGCGATGATCGCCAATCAGGTCACCGCAGCGCAGGCCGTTGGTTTGAAATCCTGGATCGACGATCTGGATTCCACCTATGGCCATTCCGATCTCGACGATAGCGTGAACGGGATCGCGGATCACCCCGACCAATGGACCACGCCGAAAAATCGCGGCAAGGCTGATATTGCGCCAGTGCGCGCAACCCTGGACGCGTTGCTTCCCACACTTACAAAGGGCATTGGATCGATCAACCTGGCATTGAGCAACGCTCAGGCGAATTACCATGCCGCTGTGTTCGTCGCCGTGCCGGACACGGCCGATGCTGTTGCCCGACAAAATCAAGGCGACACGCACGTCACAAACGGCTATTTCACAGGCCCGCGCAATGCTGTTCAGTTGGCGGCATGGCAGTCGTACACGCGAACCGTCACGCCGGCAGGCACGCAAGGCTACGACCATTTCGCTGACATCGTGACCAACGAAGACACGCTTGACGATTTCGTCAAGAATCGTGATTCGACACGCAGCGTCGCGGGCTACCAGCAACTTGATGACTCCGCCAGCAAGGTTTGCCGGAACGGCGGTGGCCGTATCACCATCACAGTCTCACACGACGGCGGCACCCAATTACGCACCGACAAGAAAGGTTGGCAGTCTATTGACGCTAGCACCGCACACGTAAATATCACTTGCTTGTATGCGTTTGACGCCATTGCGGGCAGTGGCGGAAGCGCCAACGGAAACATTACGACCTTCATGTCGCGCCCGCCGTTCGCAGCAAGGGAAGACTGGCAGGGCTATGGCGACTATTACAACTTCGGCGATCACACCAGCCCGATGCCGGGTTCTCTCGTGTCGCCAGCCATGGCGAAACAATTCTTAGACGGACCCGGCACCTCCCTCGACAGTAACAACGGCGGTCTGCTGCCCTATCAGGACATGAGCGGCACACCGGTGGCAAACAAGGCCCCCCGTATCACGATTGAAGTGGAGCGCGCCGGCGACACTCTCGTAAAGACACCGGGCTTGCAAGGCGGTGGTCGCATGACGGTCCAGTCTAACGACGCCGGTGGTGTCATGCGGGCTCTGTCGAGCGCGAATGCTTATTTCGTTCGCCCGAACGAAAGTTCCTTGGGTGCAATCAGCGGCGCATTGATGCACGCAGATGCATGGGCGCGCGCTGACGGACAAACGGAATACCCGAGTCTCTTCAGTCCGTACTGGCAGGCCACGCTCGCGCCGGTCAGCAGCAGCGAACGCAGCACCGCGATGGCGACGCAAATCTCGGCGGGAGCCCCGACAGGAAAGCCATGATGCGAATCAATATCAAAAGCGCAAATCAATCTGGTCAAGCCGTTGTGGAGTTTCTGGTCGCCACAGTGTTGGTCATGAGCGTACTGTTCCTCGCCATCGTGATGCTCGGCAAATTCAATGACGTTCGCAACA
This sequence comes from Paraburkholderia domus, assembly GCF_905220705.1. GTDB lineage: Bacteria > Pseudomonadota > Gammaproteobacteria > Burkholderiales > Burkholderiaceae > Paraburkholderia > Paraburkholderia domus. The sequence goes on along the minus strand of NZ_CAJNAT010000005.1, from coordinate 220,126 downwards.
AGACGCTGATGGGTTCTCGTTACGTCGCCTGGGAACGAACCGTTTGGTCGGACGGAGATCCGGAGAAGAACTTGAAAACCGATCCTACAAGTACGGAGGGTTGGTCGACCAGCTATGGCAATACAGCCGTGACAAACGGCAAGATGGATGACGAAATGCGGCGCGAATTTTTGCAGCGATTCGCCTCGGCCAACGGCACGACGATCAGCAGCGCGGACCGCAATGCTGAGTCGTTGCCGTCTGCCCAGCAGGCAATGTGGGCCGATCACAGCGGCAAACCATTTCTCAGTTCGGCCCAGGACGTCCGCGTCATCACCGCTAACAGCGAAGGACCCGCTACAAACCTGGAGCAATACACCGCATCGACATTCGGCGCGGTGCAGAGCGCCAGCGGCGGCACGTACAGCGCAAAGATGGCTCTGCCGACACGCACACTGCAAACCGGCACGCTCGGTATTGCCATTGCACAAGACAGCGATACGCTTAAGCGATTGTGGCCCGGCTTTTCAGGGCTGAGCTTCAGCGACACGAATGTGTTGCTATCGAATACGTGGCTAGCAGAGGGTAGTTCAAACGCGAAGGCGCTGTTCGCCAAGGCAGTTCCCGCGGCTAACACGATTGTGGTGCAACCGTCTCTCTATACCGGTCTGCAAAAGTACGCGCCAGAGATTACCACCACCGCCCAGCTCGAGTTCGGCCGTATTCGGCAGGACGTTGTTCCAAACGATCGACTCAGACCATGACATTCGCTCAGTTAATCGCGCGCTGCAGTTGGCTCGCGTTCGCACTCATCTCTGGCGTCGCGATGGCGGACACCGCCTGCGACAAACAGCCCGTCAAAGCGGACCGCATGCAGGCCATCGGTCGCGACATGATCGTGAACGGCGTCCCTACTTCCGTGTGGGGACTCGAGTTCGCTGGATCGCCCTCTGATGTATCGAACGAGTTCCGCGAATTCTGGACGAACGAAGGCGTACCGGCGAAGGGAAAGCGCGGACCGTCCGGCTGGCTGCTCAGCGCCTTGGACGATACGTGCCACTACGTACTCACCATTCCGCCGCAGCCCGACGGCGCGAAAACCAAAGGGCTCCTGAGCGTGATGCAGCTGTCCGGCCAAGCCGTACGGCATCGGATACCCGACTCGGTCGTTCCGTTTCCGGAAGGCGGCAAGATTATTTCGGATGTCGAAAGTCGCGACCCTGGCCAGGCAGGGCGCACATGGCTCGTTGAAATGTCCGGCCGCGCCAGCGACAACGCCCAGCGCTACAGCACCAAGCTTTCGGACGAAGGCTGGTCTACCGTCACCCAAGCGCCCGCGTACCGGTTAGACGGCTCCCAGCGAATTATGGGAAATGCCATGGTCATGCAGCGCGGCAGTGACCGTCTGGACGTGATTTTTTCCGACCGCAACGGGCAAACCGAGGCAGTCATCAATGCAGCAAGGAACCGTTGAATGAAACATTCCGCAAGACACCTCGGTCGGCAACGCGGCCAAGCTTATGTCGAATACGTGCTGGTAACGCTTCTGATTGCGATTGTGCTGATTTCGGGCAGTGATATTCCTCCTATCACCGCCCTTGCGGCAGCGTTCAAATCGTATTTTGGTGCTTATAGCTTCAGTCTCTCCCTACCCTGATTTTCCCAGGGTTAATATGTCATGCTTAAAAAAATTAAATTTCGCTCGCTTCTTGGAAACTCCTGGGTCCTGCTGATCGCTGCCGTGCTGGTGGCAGGGGGCCTGACGTTTCTGCTGTACAAGTATCTTACGGACCGCGAGGCCAAGATCAAGGCCGAAATGGCCGGCCAACGAAATCGCGCCGGCATCGAGGTCGTCGTCCCAAGCCGGGACGTGCCGATTGGCACGCCATTGTCCAGTGGTGACTTCGTTGCACGTGAAATCGCTCCCGATCTGGTCTACGACGATATGATCCGCGCCGCGGATTTCGACGCATATCGTCCATCGCGCCTCGTCAAGGCGGTTCGACGTGGTCTACCGCTGCGCGCAGGCGACATTGATGCGCTACGCGGCCGCGACTTCTCTGACGTTGTTCCACCCGGGCAGCGGGCACTCACGCTTGAGATCGATACGGTCAATTCGACTTCTGCGATGGTTCGCCCAGGAAATCGAGTCGACATTTACTGGGTCGGCAAGAACCTCGATCCGCAAGCCGACGCCAACACATCATCGACCAGCGACGGCAAGATGATCCGGTTGCTGATGCCCGATGCGCTAATTCTGGCTACGGGACAAGACATCCGTCCGCGCGACGCAGGCGAAGCCATGCAAAACGCCAACAATCCGCAGTCAGCGTCGAATTACGGAACTGTCACTGTGCAAGTCCCTGTATCGGAAGCCGCACGAATCGTACTGGCGCAGAAAGTGGGCGCGCTGCGTTTGATTCTTAGAAACTCGGACGATAAGGACAACCATATCCCGATGCAGCTTGTGGAAGGCAACCTGTTCTCGCGTATCACTGGACGCCCGGCAGTCGTTGAAATTATCTCTGGTGGCGGCGACCTGACTCAGACGAAGCTCATTCCAGCATCCTCTGCTACATCTACTGCGCTCGAAAACTCCGCGCAATCGTCCAGTTGGCCCTCCGACTCGTCTTCTGAAGCCAAACGGCCGAACGTCTACGAAGAGGCGAATGCCATCGCCAAGCAACTCCAGAAAAACGATACGCGCGGCACGCCGGGTCGGAACTGAGTAAAGAACACAGGTTTCAAGAAATGAAAGTCAAAAATCACGCGACGCTGTTTCGTCGCCGAATCTTCTCGTCGATCGTCATCGGCATTCTCCTGTGCGAAGCGACGCCTGTCGCGCTCGCAGAGTCTGCTACGTCCTACGCTGGTGACAGCGCAACAGTCAGCGCCAACCTGCTCGAAATGTATCGCGGCGAAGTTCGCATCCTGCACGTGCCCGGCACGATCAAGCGCGTAGCGATCGGCAACGGAAAACTGGTGACTGCGAATGTGGTCGACGGCCGATTGATGCTGCTGGGCGAAGCGCCAGGCGTCACCTCGCTGGTCGTGTGGAACGACAAGGGTATCGCGCTGCAAACCACCGTTCGCATCGCCAAGGGCGACGTGAGCGCCTCCCTCGATCAATTGCGCTCCGTCTTGCAGTCAGTACCAGGGCTGCGCATCCAGTCAATTGGCCCCAACATCGTCTTGTCGGGTGTCGTGCATCGTGACATGGCGCCGCTCGTCAAAGCTGCCACCGAGGACCTAAGCAATGTGATCGATACCACCACTATCGACGAAGGTGATGCGCTGAAGAAGACCATCCACTTCAAGGTACAGATCATGGAGATCACGCGCACCGGCCAGCAAAATCTCGGCATCGCGTGGGACAGCCCGTTCAACGGACCAGTCATCGGCGGAGCAGCAAGCGTCGCGACCGGCGCCGCAACCGCTGTAACGGCTGGGACCGGCTACTTCCTCGCGGGCATCGCGTCCAACATCACTTCGAAGATCAACTTCGCGGTCAACAACGGCGACGCCTTCATTCTTGCAGCACCGGAGTTGAATACGAAAAGCGGCGGCACCGCAACATTCCTCGCTGGCGGCGAAGTGCCCATTCCAAAAGCTGGCGCGCTCGGCACCACCGATGTCGACTACAAGCCATATGGCATCAAGCTGAATATCAAACCGGTTGTCGATGCGAACAACATCATATCGGCCAACCTTCAGACTGAGATCAGTCAGATCGACCCGTCGGTTTCCTACGGCGGCTTCCCTGGCTTCATGACCCGAAGGACGAGTTCCGACATTTCGATGCGGGCCGGAGAGACAATCGCCATTTCCGGACTCATCAGCGCCGATGCGCTGAACGCCAGCAGTGGCATGCCATTCCTGGGCCAGTTACCAATCATCGGCCAATTATTCCGCTCGGACAGTTTCCGCTCAAAGAAGAGCGATCTCGTCATTTTCGTGACACCTGTCATTTCCGACCCGGCGCTGTCACCAAATACGGATCTGCTGGCACGAGCGGACAAGTTCGATGCAAAGTATCGCAGCGGTTTTGGCAATCCGAGCCCACTCGCGGCCACGGAACAGGAAGACTCCACGCCCGCCACACGGCATCCGATCGGGCCAACGCCCGCGGTTACCCCGACTCCGCTTCGCAGCACACCGCCGCAAGCGGTCACGGTGAGTCCTGCCCCGATCACCAGCGGCACGGCACAACCAGCGCCGGCGATCGGCGTTGCCGAGGCGCTCCGCATGCTGAATGCCGCAAAACGTCCGCCAGTCACGTCGGGAAATGATGTCGGCACAATGCCGAATACTCAGATGACTGATTCTGCGCCCGCATCACCTGCTGTCATGAGCGGCAAGGTGCCCGCACAGCAAGTCGACGTGCTTGGCAACTCTAGCAACTGATCGGACTACATCGAGAGGCATCATGCTAAATCTCCAAGTACACGCGCGCAACGTGCCGGTCGAGGCGTTCCTGGTCGACCAGGGCTGCACAATTGGCAAGGACGCCGGCTGCGATATCGTGGTAAAGGGCATGCTGGTAGGCAAGTTGCACGCCCGCATCGTGCGGGAACACAATGCGTATTACATCGAAGATCAAGGCGGTATTACGGCCACACTCGTTAATGGTGCGCCGATTACGCGATATGGTCCGCTGACGGAAGTAGACAAGATCGAAATCGGCACAACGACCTTAAAAATCGTTCGTGCTGCAGCCGCCCCACAGGAAAACCGTGATCCGTCGGCAGTGTTTGCCGAAGGGGCTGCCTCAACTGTCTCCGGGCAGCCGGAAAATCGGTCGTCTGTCGGCGCTGTTGCCGACACTAACGTCGTCACGTCCGGAACTTATGCGACGCAGCAATCGCTCGCTTCCCAGTACGCTTCACCGGCAAGCATGGCCTCATTCGAGGTGCCCTTTACCCGACAACCCGCCGCTCAAGGGGTGAGCGCTACCCTCCCCCCAACTCCGGTCCCGGCGGCACCTGCGAAGAAGTCTGCTGCGCAGCCCTTACCAGTGGCACCGATCAATAGCCCGGCCGGCATTGAACTTCGCAAGCGTGCTCACATGAAAGTGATCGCAGCACTGGACTTGCGCCGCCTCAATGTCTCCCGCATGGAAGACGACGAGTTGCACAAAACGGTCAATGCCGCGCTCGATGAAATTCTCGCGAACGACAACGCTTTTCGCACGACCGAAATTCCAATCGCTATACTAAAGAAAAGTGTCTTCGATGAAATTATCGGTCTCGGACCACTCGAAGAATTGATTTCGGACCCCACGGTGTCCGAAATCATGGTCAATTGCCACAACGAAATTTTCATCGAACAATCAGGTCGATTAACCCGCTCGCCGGTGATCTTTACCGACGACCGTGCCGTGCTTGGCGCAATCGAACGGATTGTTGCACCGATCGGGCGCCGGATCGACGAAAGTTCGCCGATGGTCGATGCGCGTCTCGCCGATGGTTCGCGTGTGAACGCGGTTATCCCCCCTTTAGCACTGAAGGGCCCCAGCCTCACCATCCGAAAATTCTCGAAGCGCAAGCTGGTCGGTGAGGATTTGATTGCATTCGGCTCGATGTCGCCTGAGATGCTGGAGTTCCTCCAAACTGCCGTTGAACAGCGCGCCAACATCATCATCTCCGGTGGTACGGGGTCGGGCAAAACCACCTTGCTCAACGTCCTGTCAAGCTACATTCCGGACGACGAACGGATCGTCACCGTTGAAGACGCAGCGGAACTGCAATTGTCACAGCCGAACCTTGTTTCGCTCGAAGCACGTCCCGCGAACATGGAAGGCAAGGGCGCAATTCACATTCGCGACCTCGTGAAGAATTGCCTGCGGATGCGACCCGACCGAATCGTCGTCGGCGAGTGCCGTGGCGGTGAAGCACTGGACATGCTCCAGGCAATGAATACCGGCCATGACGGCTCCCTTACTACCGCGCACGCCAACGCGCCGCGCGACTGCATTGCGCGTCTTGAAGTAATGACATTGATGGCAGGTCTTGATTTGCCGTTGCAGGCGATTCGAGAACAGATTTGCTCTGCAGTCGACATCATCGTGCAGCAGAGCCGCTTCTCGTGTGGTTCGCGCCGCGTGACTCACGTGACGGAAGTCAGCGGTATGGAGTCAGGCATCATTCAGTTACAAGATGTGTTCGTTTTTAAGGAAGACGGCTTTGGCGAAAGCGGCAAGATCGAAGGTCAATTTGTACCGACCGCATATATTCCCGACTTCTATCAAGACCTGATTCGCAGACGTATTCCTGTGAATACGGATATTTTCACCCGCTTGGAGTAGAGGGTTGGTCATGAGTCTCCCCGTTATTCTGGCTCTCGCCTTTTTCGGCAGCGTATTCGTCATCTGGATGATTGCCCGAACCGGCAGGGCCACAATCGCCACAAGCTCGCACCAGATGGCCGGCGAGATCGAGGCATCCCTCGCCGATGCGTTCGTATTCGTCAATCGGCAAAAGATGGCCGTATGGAGCATGCTCACTATAGTGGTGCTGCCCATCCTCGCATTTCTGTTGAGCCACAGCATTCTAGTCGCTTTGGCGGCGCTGCCTATTGCACTGACACTGCCGAAAAGATACTTCGCGCGAATGCGCAAAAAGCGCATCGCGATGCTCGAACGTCAATTGCCCGATTCGCTGCTGATGATGGCCGGCGCTCTACGCGCTGGCGCAAGCTTTCCCATAGCACTAGAAAGCGTGGTGCAAGAATCCGCTCCTCCCATCTCGCAGGAATTCGACCTGCTGATGCGTGAAATACGTCTGGGCATCGACCTCGACATTGCGATGCGCAACGTGGAAAAACGCATTCCGATTCCAGACTTCATGATGGTGACGGCCGCCATCACCATTGCACGGGAAGTGGGCGGAAATCTCGCTGAGGCGCTGGAATCTGTTGCTGGCACTTTGCGCGAGAAATTGCAAATGGAAGGCAAGATAAAGGCATTGACTTCCCAGGGCCGCATGCAAGGCATCGTAATGACCTGCCTGCCGCTGCTCCTGATGCTTGTCTTGCACTTCATGGAACCGAAGGCGATGGCGCCGCTGTTCAACGAGCCAGTCGGCTGGGGCACACTGGCGGTCATCGCCGTGATGGAATTTCTCGGCTATAAGTCCATCACCAAGATCACAAACATCGACGTGTGACCCATGCTTCTATTCATTGCTTTACTTATCAGTGTCGGCGTTGTGCTCGCTGTCGCACTATTTCTGAAATCCGTCACAGGCCTGACATCCGTCGTCGACGACGAGGACCGTACCTATCTTGATCCATTGCCAAAACCGCTTCGGATGCTGTGGCCACTCGTCAACTTTGTCGCTCATCACTTCGGCAATATTTTCGGCAAGAAACGCCTTGCCAGGACCGATGAGCAACTGCGACTCACGTCACTGTCGTTTTTGATGAATGCACGGCAATTCCTTTCGCTATCGCTTGTTTCATCGGTATTGGTGACGCTCGTTGCGCTCGCACTCATGCTGGCACTGGGGATGTTCTCCTTTTGGGTCTTGATCGGCGCCGTATTGCTCGGCTATTTCTATCCGCGCATCTGGACGAGAGACGTGCGCCGGCGTCATGTTTCGGCAATCCTCAAGCATCTGCCGATTTATCTCGACTTCCTCACGCTCGGTGTCGAGGCTGGTCTGAACATTAACGGCGCCATACAAAAAGCGGTTGAGAAAGGCCCAGAGGGTCCTTTGCGCCGCGAGCTCGAGCATGTACTGCGTGATTTGAAATCTGGTTTGAACCGTACGGACGCTCTTCGCCGTTTCGACGAGCGACAACGAGTCAAGGAAGTCACGAACCTCGTCGGCGCTGTGGTACAGGCGGAAAGAATGGGTGCTGGTCTGGCGAAGACGCTGCGTTTCCAGTCTGTCCAGCGTCGAGTCGAGCGATTTCAGCGGGCTGAGAAACAGGCCATGGAAGCGCCAGTCAAGCTCGTATTCCCCCTGCTCATGTTTATCTTCCCGGTTACGTTTATCGTGCTCGGGTTTCCGATCGCCATGAAATTCGTGCAAGAGGGACTGCTATGAGGTCCGCTTGTCTGATTACTCGCGAACACGACATCGGTATTCGTGTTTCGATCACTGAAACTGCGCAGGAGCGTATGCAAGGCCTCCTCGGCCGCGATCACCTGCCAAATAGCGAGGCACTATTGTTACGGAGCTGCTGGGCAGTCCACACGTTCGGCATGCGCTTTGCGATTGACATACTGTTTCTCGACCGGCAACAGCGCGTTGTCGCGATCCATCACGACGTGCCGAAACGGCGCATGCTGGTCAACCTGCGCGCAGCCCAAACCCTGGAAATGCTTGGCGGCACGGCGCGCCAGCACGAGCTTTCGGTCGGCGATCAACTTGTCTTTGAGGCGACCAGGTGAATTTCACACATTTGAAGCCGAATCAGACTGCTTCCCGGATATTTGCATTGGCTCATAGCAGGCAACGGTGCCGTCAGTCAGGGCAGTCGATGGTCGAATTCCTGGTCGTCGCGCCCCTGTTACTGTTCTTCTGTTTTGCCACCGTGCAATTTGTGCTGCTCTATCAGGCAAAATCAACACTCGACGTTGCCGCCTTGGAAGCGGCCCGCGAAGGTGCAGTCAACCACGGATCCCTTGCATCCATGCAAACGGGCCTTGCACGCGGCCTGGCACCGCTCTACGCACGCCAAGCCACAGCGGAAGGAGTGCAAACCGCACAGGCGAAAGCGAAGTTCGACGTGAGCAATTTCAGCAAGATCACCACGCTGAACCCCAGCGCCGTGGCAGTGCAGGATTTTGCCCAGTTGCGCTTCTACCCTGACGAGGGCATGTCCTATTCCGAAATCCCCAACGATACGTTGATGTACCGCGACTCTGCTCTGGCCCGGAACTCAGGAGTGAATATCCAGGATGCAAACCTGCTAAAGGTTCGCGTGCACTATTGCTATGACATGTACGTCCCCCTCGTGAACAAGGTGCTCTATTACGCAGTTAACGTCATTGGTAACATCGGCACCGGTGGGATTCTGAATCGTGAACCTGCGGATGAAAACCGGGATCCGTACGGCTCACCTCGAAATCCGGATTTTCTGTGCAAAGTGACGTTGGAAAATGGCGTTAATTCAGGTCGCTGGCCAATAGCACTCGAATCAGAGGCCCTTGTACGGATGCAGTCCAGCTATCGCGCCGGTGCGGCAAACGATGTCAAACAGCCTTAAAAGTATCTTCGCGACGACGTCGTGCTGCCTAGGCAACTCCTGGTCTGCACGGAGCGATGCCACGTCAAGGCGGCATCGCGCTGCGCCGGGCACGTCGGAGCCAGGCGTACGGCTGCATCGTTCGGTGCTCAAGATACTGATCGCGAGCACAATGTGCTTGCCATTCTTTGCTCATGCGGCCGATGCCCAGATACTGCTCGCCCACAATCCGTCTCACGTCATTATGATGATCGGCGGCATGACGGATGCCAGCAGCACTATTCAGGGCTCGTCGTCGATCAGTGCCGCAAACTCCGCCTCCCCTTCGGACAGTTCCGACCGACTGTCAGTCGTCATGCAATCTGACGGTGCGACGTCAGTTTTGTCACGGCGGCCCGCGACGTCCGTTGTGTCGCGCATCATGGCGCTCGCGCCCATGATCAACGAAGCGGCCCACGCCGCAGATGTTGATAGTGCTTTGCTGATGGCCGTGATCGACGTCGAATCGGGAGGCAATCCGCAAGCCGTATCCCCAAAAGGGGCCACCGGCCTGATGCAGCTAATGCCCAGCACGGGCGCACGGCATGGTGCGTCGGATTTATTCGACCCGCGCCAGAATGTCGCAGCAGGTGCGCGCTACCTGCGCCGGTTGATGCTGCAGTTCGGCGATTTGCAGTTGGCGCTGGCGGCCTATAACGCGGGTGAGGGGGCAGTGCAGAAATACGGCGGTCAGATTCCGCCGTATGCCGAAACGATGAGTTACGTTCCGAAGGTGATAGGGCGCTACATGCACTATCGAAACGCGACATCTTCGACAAACGAAGTGCCGGCGCAAGCAGCAACGCAGGTCACTCAGGGACGCTTCCTGCCGGTCCGGCAAAGCGCGGGGAGCAACTAGGTAAAGAGAAGCGACACCCGCGACAACGGATCAATGCTGCACAGCAGCGTCGAGGAGCTCCTCGAGTTGCGCTTCGAGATACTCGATTGAATCAGCAACAATCGCGAGGAGCGTCCGTGCAAGCACCGCGTCCCGTTCGCGTGCCGCCGCTTCGAGCCGCACTAGCAGCGCGATCATACCCGTGCAAGCGAGCATACGCATCGAACCAGCGATGCAGTGTGCCGCACTGGCCACGGCATCCCACGACGACGCACCGAACTCGGTGCGCAGCGCAGCCAACGTGGTCCGGTTGGTGTCGATCAGCAGACGGATGAAATGTCGCGCGATGGTTGCATCGCCACAGGTGAGTTCGTCGAGCTTCTCGCCGAACGAGCGCCGTTCGCTTGCGGAAATCGCGATATAGCGTCGTTCCGCCAGTGCGCCGATCAGCGCACGCTCTTCGACTGGCAGCGACAGCACGCCATGGAAGCGTCCGGCCAGATCTGCAAGCGCCTGTGCGGAAGCACCCGCATGAACAACGGCAAAATGCAGACACCCGGCGTTCAGAGCAATGCCTTCAGGCTGGGGGCCCTCTTCCTGCGCACCCAACTGGCAATCCACCAGCACGAGCCTGACAGATTCCTGAACGGCCAAAACCATTGCTTCCGTGCTGGTATGAAAGCCGAGGCGACCGAGCGTTGTCTCAAGGCCGCTCGATCGCGTCCATGCCGGGTTGGCGCTTATCAACAGTGCATAGCTCATCGTATTATCGGACCTGTCGCAATGTCATTGAATTGGCACAACCCGGCAGCGCCGCGCGAAATCGATCAGTTCGACCAGTGACTTGACCCGCAGCTTCTGCATAATGCGTGTTTTGTGGCTGCTGACGGTCTTGTTGCTGATGAACAGGGCGTCGCCGATCGCCTTGTTCGACAGCCCCCTAGACAGCATTTGCAGGATCACGAGTTCCTTGTCCGACAACAGCTTGAGCTTGTCTTCCTCGCCGTCCGGCGACGCCGGCATCCCAGCTCCACCGGCGCCCATCGGAAAAACGGTGTAACCCGCCAGCACGGCTTCGACGCCGCGCACGATTTCCTTCATCTCTTGCGACTTGGCGACGAAACCTTGCGCGCCCGACCGCATCGCACGCGAAGCGAAGATAGCTGGATCCTGACCCGACAGAACCAGCACACGGATCAACGGATGAGCCCGCTTGAGCCGCGGAATGACATCAAGACCGCTGATGCGCGGAATATCGAGGTCGAGGATGGCGAGATCAGGTATATGCTGCCGGGCCATTTCGACTGCCGCCTGTCCGTTTTCGGCCTCGATTATGTCAGTGACTCCGAGCAGCTGCGAAAGATGGGTCTTGATAACAAGCCGAAGCGCGGGATGGTCATCCACAATCAGAATAGTGGTCATTAAATCGTTTTCCTAATTATATCTTTTTCGTGCAGAGAGAAATATCCACGTGATGTAATGCGAAGCGTAGTGCGATAACGCGCCAATGCATGGGTATGTATGGAACGGCGATCCACCGCTTCAGTCCTGTCCGCGAACGAATTCGATTTCGACACGTCGGTTCGGCGCAAGGCACTTCACCAATTCATCGCGTTTCATCTGCGCGCATTCCGTCAACTGGTTCGCTTTGCCACGTCCCTGCGCTGTAATGGGCAGCGTCACTCCACGTTTGCGCAGGTAGTCACGCACCGTTTGCGCGCGCTGCAACGAGAGCTTCTGGTTGTGGGCGTCGCTACCAAGACGGTCGGTGTAGCCGTTGACGTTCAACTGAACAAAGCCCTTTACCTGCTGTAGTCCTGCCATCACCTTGTCGAGTTGTTCCTTGCCGCCCGGCAGCATGCCGGCTTCGTCTCCGCTATCGAAGCGGAATGCCGAGTCGGCCCTGAGCGTGATCTTTTCCGGAGCTACAGGCGCATGTTTCTGCGGCGGTGCACATTGCAACGCAGCTTCAGCCGATTTTTGCAATTCGCGTTGAATGCCGGGCAGCGCCTTCTCAGCTGCCGGAAAATTGCGTGTCCATGCATCGTGGCCGGCATGAATCAATTCGACCTCGGCACAAGCGAGCGGCTGCTGTGCCTCGGGGCAACGGGCGGTGGCCGGATCGCTCTTGATCACATTGACGATCTTCCACAGGTCGGGGCGCACTGTCGAAACAGTACGCAAGGCTGGGTTAGCCGCTGACAAAGACGTGCCGTTTTCCAGGCCCATCGTGATCATCGCGGCCTGCCCGATCGCTTCCTCCAGGAAACCCCAGTGGTCGTTGGCTTGCCAGGTCTCGCGCCCGACATTAATCCAGCATTGCGCCTTCGCGTGGAAATAGCTGCGCTTGTCGCCCGGCAATTGATCGAGCCGCTGTTGCAATGACGTGAGTGCGGCACGACTGCTGGTGATCGGCGCGTAGGTGTTCACCCACTGCGAGGTCGGCGCGCCTGCGGCTTCGTCCTGCGAAGCGCCCACGCCCGTTTTCAGTACCGTGGCATCTTCGATGCCGAGCCGCTCGCGTGCCGCGTGTTGCGCGCAGCCTGACAAGGCCAGAGCGCACGCCAACATCATTACCCGAAGTTTCATTCTTTTTCTGCGTCCAGCGCATCTTCTTTAAGAAGTCTCTGAGTATGACCAGACGCAGATGTGCGCGGAATGGGAACAATCCTAGAATGATGTCAGAAAGTTGCAGTGTCGATATTCACGCTGCATAGCAGGTGTAGTACGTCTGAGGCCTAGGCCTTCACCGCCCGCGCCGCATTCCTCCCCCGCAGCCACTCCAGCGCCAACAGCAGGCAAGTAGAAAACACGATCAAAATCGTCGCCAACGCCGCAATCGTCGGGCTGATATTTTCGCGAATACCTGTGAACATCTGCCGAGGCAATGTCGTCTGATCCGCGCCCGCAAGGAACAGCGTGACGACCACCTCATCGAACGAAGTGGCGAACGCAAACAGCGCCCCCGAAATCACCCCCGGCGCGATCACCGGCAACGTAATGCGGAAAAACGTCTTCACCGGATTCGCACCGAGCGACAGGCTGGCTCGCACGAGGTTGTAGTTGAAACCCTGCAAGGTCGCCGCCACCGTCGTCACGACAAACGGCACGCCGAGCGACGCATGTGCAAGGATTAAACCGATGTACGTATTCGCCAGCCCCAGCGGCGCGAAAAACAGGTACATGCCCACGCCAACCACCACCACCGGCACGATCATCGGCGAAATCAGAATCGCCATCAGCAGCGCCTTGCCGCGGAAGTTGGCTTTGGTCAGGCCAATCGCAGCCAAAGTGCCAAGCACGGTTGCCACCACAGTCGCTGACGGCGCAACGATAAAGCTGTTTTTCGCTGCCATACGCCATTCATCCGACGCGATGAGGTTCTGATACCAGCGCAGCGACCAACCCGGAATCGGATACACCAGAAACGTGCTCGACGAAAACGACAGCGGCACGATCGCGAGCACCGGCAGGATCAAATACAGCAGCGTGAGCACCGCAAGCGCGCGCAGCGTGAAGTACCACACGCGCTCAACGAAAGACGTATGCGGCGCAAACAAAGGCTTGGCAAGTTTCATCGCGAGTAGGCTCCGTTCAGGCGATCAGCCGAGGCTCAATGACGAACGCGTGAAGCGCCCATAGATGACATACAGCACGAGCGTCGCGGCGAGCAGCAAACCGCCGAGCGCGCACGCCATGCCCCAGTTGATCGTCACGTTGGTGAAGTACGCGACGTAGTAGCTGACCATCTGATCGCCCGGTCCGCCGAGCAAAGCCGGCGTGATGTAGTAGCCAATCGCCAGGATGAACACGAGCAACGCGCCCGCGCCGATGCCCGGATAAGTCTGCGGCACATACACGCGCCAGAAGGCCGCAAACGGATGGCTGCCGAGTGAAATCGCAGCGCGCTGATACGTCGGCGGGATCGACTTCATCACGCTGTACAGCGGCAGGATCATGAACGGCAGCAGAATGTGCGTCATCGAAATGTACACACCGGTGCGGTTGAACAGCAGCGACAGCGGATCGTGCAAAAGCCCGGTGGCCATCAGCGCTTTGTTCACCAAGCCTTCGCTTTGCAGAATCACAATCCACGCCGCGACGCGCACGAGGATCGACGTCCAGAACGGAATCAGCACAAGAATCATCACCAGATTCGCGCGGCGCTCGGAGAGCGTCGAAATCCAGTAAGCGAGCGGATAGCCGAGCAGCAGCGCGAAGAACGTGACGGCCGCGCCGATCACAAAGGTGCGCTGGAACACGGCGAGATAGATCTGCTGGTCGGTGTCGGTCTGAATAATGTGGCCGAACGCGTCCTGTTTATGGTCTAAAGAGGCCAGTAGATAAAACGGCGAATATGCGCCTGAATTCTTTGCGATCGCCTGCCAGTAGGTGATGTCGTTCCAGCGCTCGTCCAGTTCGGCGAACTTCGCGTGGATCTGGGCAGGCGTGAGCGTCAACGGTTTGTTGTTGTCATCGACAAAAGGCATCGCTCGCGCCGATTTCGCTACCAGAGAGCGGAAGCCGGGAATCTCGACGTTCAGGCGGCGTGCCAGCGCGCCCATGCCGTCGCTGTCGGCGACCGCAGTAAGGTCCACGGCCAACGCCGCATAAGCGGCATCAGGCGGCGGCGTCTTGCGGTCCCAACCATTTAACGCATTCAGCGTATGCGGCAAGGCGCCTACCACTTCCGGATTCTGCGCGGCGCGCGTCAACAGTGCGCCAATCGGCACGACAAAAATCAGCAGCAAAAAAATGGCGAGCGGCGCAATCAGCAGCAGCGCCATTGCGCGCTTCTTCGCTTCCGCGGCCTTCAGTTCCCGCTTGAGCCGAACACTCGACTCAGCCGTTGAATCGGCGGCGATCGTCATCGTAGTCACACCCGTCTCCTGTCGATCCGGAGTTAGCGCTTTAGCGCTTACTCCGGTCCCATGCAAAGCCTCGATACGGCGCGGCTTCCCTAACGGGAAAACCGCGCCTTCTCACACCCGGCTAATTATTTCGAAGCCCACGACGAAAAACGCTGCTCCAGTTCATCGCCATGGTCGGTCCAGAATGCGAGGTTCTGCAGCACGGCGTTCTTGCCGTTGGCCGGCGAGTTCGGCAGATTCGCCAGCGTCTTCGGATCGAGCGCCTTGATGGCCGCCACGTTCACCGGGCCATACGCGATGTTGTGCGCGTAGTCCTGCTGCGGCTTCGACGAGATCGAATAGGCGATGTACTTCTCGGCCAGCGCCTTGTTAGGCGTGCCCTTCGGAATCGCCCAATAGTCGAGGTCGTAGATACTGCCGTTCCACACCACCTTCAGGTTCTTACCTTCCTTTTGCGCGGCATCGATACGGCCGTTGTACGCGGTGGACATCACCACATCACCCGCGACGAGGAATTGCGGCGGCTGTGCACCCGCTTCCCACCACTGGATATTCGGCTTCAGTTCGTCGAGCTTCTTGAACGCGCGGTCCTGGCCTTCCTTGGTGGCGAGCACCTTGTAGACGTCCTTCGGCGGCACGCCGTCGGCCATCAGCGCGAATTCGAGGTTGTAACGCGCGCCTTTGCGCATCGCACGCTTGCCCGGGAATTTCTTCACGTCCCAGAAATCGGCCCAGCCGGTCGGCGCGGTTTTCAGCTTGTCGGCGTTATAGGCGAGTGCCGTCGACCACACGAAGAAGCCCACGCCGCAGGTCTGCGGTGCTTCCGGAATCAGATCCGACTTCTTGCCGATCTTCGACCAGTCGAGCTTCTCGTACAGGCCTTCGTCACAACCACGACCGATGTCGCCCGATTCGACTTCCACCACGTCCCAGTTCACATGCTTCGCTTCGACCATTGCCTTCACTTTGGCCTGCTCACCGTTGTATTCGACGGCGGTCACTTTGTTGCCGGTTTGCGTTTCGAACGGCTGGTTGAATGCGACTTTTTGCGCGTCGCCATTCGCGCCGCCGAAATTGACAACCGTCAGTTCGGCTGCATTGACTTGCGCGGCGCCCAGCGCGAGTGCCACAGCACCGACAGCGATGGCGCAGCGCGATTTCCCGATCTTGCTCATGGTGTGTTGCTCTCCTTTGGTGGTGTGCTTTCGACTTTCAGCTAAGTACGGTGCGACTTGTTATGTGCTGCTTACGTGAACTGCTTTTTGCTGCGTTGAACTACTCACGCCTCGCACGGCCTCACGCCTCTGCAAACACGCGCAGATGCTCGGGCGCGAACTCCAATGCAACCGGCGCACCGGGCGCGAAGGTTTCGAGTGCATCAGTACCGAGCGGCACTTTGACGAAGCACTCGTCCTGTTCCGGCAGGCCACAACGCATACGCACGTGGTCGCCGAAATAGATCAGCCCGCGCGCTTCACCGCTCAGGGCATTGGCGCCCGGCCGCGACACGCCATTGGCGAGCTTCATGCGCTCGGGCCGGATGCACGCAACCGCCGGCGTGCCTGCCCGCGCGCCGCCGATATTGCGTCCCGTGAGTCGCGTGCCGTCTACCAGATGAAACTCGCAGTACTCGCCATCGACGTTCGCGATCGTCCCGCGCAGCTTGTTGCTGTCACCGATGAAGTTCGCGACGAACTCGTTACACGGCGATTCGTACAGACGGTCTACGGTATCGAGTTGCTGCACGATGCCTTTGTCGAACACGGCAACGCGGTCAGACATGGTCAGCGCTTCACCCTGATCGTGCGTGACGTACACGAAAGTGACGCCGAGCTTCTCGTGCAAGGATTTAAGTTCGTACTGCATGTGTTCGCGCAACTGCTTGTCGAGCGCACCGAGCGGCTCGTCCATCAGCACGAGCTTCGGCTCGAACACGAGCGCCCGCGCCAAGGCAATACGTTGCTGCTGGCCGCCGGAAAGCTGTGCCGGATAACGCTTTGCGAAGCCCTCCATGCGCACCATCTTCAGTGCGTTATTCGTGCGATGGGCGCGCTCTTCCGCGGAAAGTTTGCGGACGGTGAGCGGATACGCGACGTTCTGCTCGACCGTCAGATGCGGAAACAGCGCGTAGTTCTGAAACACCATGCCGATGTTGCGCTTGTGCGGCGGCACGGTATTGAGCAGCGTGCCATCGAGCCAGATTTCGCCGCCGGTGGGAAATTCAAAGCCCGCCAACATCATCAGACATGTGGTTTTCCCTGATCCCGAAGGTCCGAGCAGCGTCAGAAATTCGCCCTGATAGATATCCAGATCGAGTTGTTTGACGACCAGCGTTTCGCCGTCGTATGTCTTGCGCACACCTCGAAAGCTGACGATCACGTCATCGGTTTTCATCGCACTAGTCTCCTCTGCGGTCCGGCCGGCTCCCCCTGCGGAACAGCGGGATTGCATTAATTGCGTGGCTCACTATAGTCCCTTACGGTTCTACAATATGGAACCATTTCATTATTCCGGATAGAACCACTTGGACACCGTGATTTTGTCGGATTGGCTTGCCGCGCGACTCGACCGCGCCGCCGCCGAGCCGGTCTACAGACAGACGTTGCGGCTGATGCAGCAGGCCATCCTGACCGGCCAGCTGCCGCCTGGCACCAAGCTGCCCAGTTCGCGCATGCTCGCCGAGGATCTCGGCATCGCGCGCAACACGGTGCTGCACGTCTACGACCAGCTGACCGCCGAAGGCTATGTGATCTCGACCACTGGCAGCGGTACCTATGTCGCCGACACGCGGCCGGATACTGCGGCAATGAACGCGCGCAAGAAGCCGGTGGTGGCCAGTGTCGACGCGCAAGGCAGTCCGGCAGCCGAGGCTATAAAGCCGCCCAAACGCGATCTAGGCGACCTCTCCACGCGCGGACGCAGGCTTATCGATCAAGCAGGCGTGTCCGCCAAACAATGGGGTGCGTTCATGCCAGGCGTGCCCGACGTCGCCGAGTTTCCGGCGCGCACATGGAGCCGCTTACAAGCAAGATTGTGGAAGGAAGCCAATCCCGATCTGCTGACCTATGCGCCAGGCGGCGGCTATCGGCCGCTAAGGCGCGCGCTGTCCGATTACCTGCGCGTAGCGCGCTCGGTGAATTGCACGCCTGACCAGATCATCATCACAACGGGCATTCATCAGTCGATCGATCTGGCCGTGCGCTTGTTGACCGACGTCGGCGATCGCGCGTGGGTGGAGGAGCCATGCTATTGGGGTGCGCGCAGCGTGCTGCAATCGTCAGGGATTACGCTAGTGCCGGTGCCGGTGGATGACGAGGGTCTCAACCCGCGCGAGCAGGATCTGCAACAGCCGCCGCGGTTGGCACTCGTCACGCCGTCGCATCAATATCCGCTCGGCATGGTGATGAGTCTCGCGCGCCGCCGCACGTTGCTCGAATACGCACGCCAGCACAACGTCTGGATTATCGAGGACGACTACGACAGCGAGTTCCGCTACGGCAGCCGTCCGCTCGCATCGCTGCAAGGGCTCGACGATGCCGGCCAGGTAATCTATGTGGGTAGCCTGGGAAAGATGCTGTTTCCAGGCTTGCGAATCGGCTACATGATCGCGCCAGAGCATCTGGTGGATACGTTCCGCACGGGCGTTGCCGAGCTGTATCGCGAAGGGCAGTTGATGCAGCAGGCGGTGATGACCGACTTCATCATGGACGGTCATCTCACGTCGCATGTTCGTCGCATGCGAGCGCTCTACGGCGAGCGCAGGCAGATTCTGATCGACGCGATCACCGCGCGTTTCGGCAACGAATTGCCGGTAATGGGCGACGAGGCCGGCCTGCATCTGGTGCTCGGCCTGCCCGATCATGCGAACGATCGCGCGGTCACGGCAGCCGCTTACGACGCCGGCGTGATCGTGCGTCCGCTCGCCGCCTACTACAGCAGCGAGACGCCCGCACGGCGCGGACTGCTGCTGGGATACGCCTGCGTGGCGAACGAGAAGATCGGCCCGGCGTTCGACACGCTCGCGCGGGTGATCGAGCAGACTGCATTGAAGAAGACGCCGACGCGCGCCGCTTAACCGCGCGCTGCGGCGCAGCGGTGCGTCCACAACGCAATACGCCACATCGCGTCACGAAGGCAGCGCGACGACTGCGAACCGGCTCGCATTGCAACGCAACACGTCACTTCAACCCAAAGTCCACCCGCGTCGTCGCGCCCTTGTCTTTGATGCCATCCGCGTTCAGCTTCGGCGCGACGATAAACACGCGGCTGCTATCGATCTTGCCCTCGAAATACTGCTGCACGGCTTGCGCCCGTTGCTGCGCGAGCTGACGCAGGCTGGCGTCGTCGATTGGAGCGTTGGCGGCCATCGCGGCCTTCATCTCGTCGTCCGGCAGGCTCTTGGTCAAGCCGACAAAATTGCGCGGCTTCTTGAAGTCGCCCGCCTTGTAGGCCTTGGTCAAGTACTTGTCGTATTCCTTCGGATCCACGGTGACGGTTGACAGATCGACGCTCTCACCATTGCCCACCACGTCCTTGATCTTCTGCTGCTTGACCTGGCGTTCGACGTATTGCGCCCGCAGGCCCGGTTCGTCGATCGCCGGATCGACGCGGCCAATCAGATCGATACGGATCGAACTCTTGTCGGCCAGCGCCTTCACGATGGTGTCGAGCTTCTTGTCGGCGGCATCCGAAAGTTTCGCCGAACCCGGATCGAATTCGACATAGCCCAATTCCTCGCCATTGCCGCCAAACGCATTGGCGATCAGCGAGAACGGTGCAGTGACGGCCTTCTCCAGCAGATTGAGCACAGCATGCCAGATGAGCCCGCCGATGCTGAACTCCGGATTCGACAACGAACCCGACACCGGCAGATTCACGTCGATTTCACCGCGCGAGTTTTTCAGCAGCGAGATCGCGAGACGAACCGGCAGCTTGGTGGCCGTATTGTTCTCGACGTGATCGCCGAACGTGAGCTGATCAATGAAAATATGATTGTTCGCGTTCAACTGATCGTTATCGAGCTTGTAGTGCAGATCGACGTTCAGCTTGCCCTTGGTGATCGGATAGCCGGCGTATTTCGCCGAATACGGCGTGAGGTTGGTCAGCTCGATATCGTGTGCGCTCGCCGTCAAATCGAGCGCCGGCTTCGCGATGAGCGGATTGACCGTGCCGCGAATCGACAGCGGACCATTGGCCGCCACCTTCGCGGCGATGTCGACGGGCGCAGGGGTGGTCGATTGCGTGCCGAACGCGCCGACCGTGCCCTGAATGCCGACGAGGTTCGCGGTGAAGTTCGGTTTGATGAAGTTGTCGGTGTAGTTCACGCGGCCCTGCTGCAGCACAAGTTGGCCGAAGTGCAGTTTGACGGGGCTTTGCGGCGGTGTTGCGGCCGTGACCGTGGCCGGGGTTGCCGACGACGCCGGCACCGGTGCGGACGCCACTACCGGCGCAGAAGGGGCCGACGCAGCTTGCGGCGTCAGCGGCACGGGTTCGGAGCCGCTCTTGTCGCGTGTCAGCGATTGCGCGGCGCCGCTTTCATGCGCGACCACGTCCTTGAGATTCAGCTTGCCTTGCGCGTCGAGCAGCACACGCCCATAGAACTTCGTGAACGTCACGCGGCCCGCGTCGACCACCGTGCCGTGTTCGTCATAGTCGGCCTTCAGGTTGGTCAGCGCGAGCGAACCCCATCCTGCGAACGGGTCCGAGGTCGCCTTGTCGATCATCCGAACTTCGACAAGCGCCACGTCGCCGCGATACGTCGCCTTGAGCGCCTTCGCCTGACTCAGTGCGAGGTCGCCGTTCGCGTTGAGCAACGCGCTCGCGATCAGTGCATTCAGCTTGCTGCCGAAGTACGGTTCGAAAGCCGCCGCATCCAGGCGGTTCGCATTGACCTTGACGGCCACCTTGAGCGGCGTCGCCGTGACATCACCCTTTATGCCGAGCGTGCCTTTCTTGTTGAGCGTGGCTTGCAGATCGACCGGCAGCGGCTTACTCAGATCGTCGCTGATCTGCTGCACCTTCAGTTGCAGCGGCGTCACGCTTAGCTTCACCGGCTGCGGTGTAGTGTTGTCGGTGAAATTCGCGGTCGCGTCTTTCAGGTTGAGTTCGCCAATCTTGTAGTGCCACGCGGGCCCTTCCGCTTGCGCCTTCTTCACCGCGTGGATCGCCGTGCGCCGCTGCTCAGCCTGATGCGGACCAGCGAGGGCGGCGAGGTCGATGCTGCCGTCTTTCAGACGCTGCGCATTGACTACCAGCCCTGTCGTGTCGACGCCGGTGATATTGGCAGTGCGCCCCGCGAGGTCCACCTGCTTGACCGTCACCTGGCCTTGCGTGAGCGAGACCACGGGCGTCTTGCTGCCGCGCACCGCGAGTTTGAGCGATTGCAAATCGAGTTGCGTGTCGGTGACCATCACGGCGGTCGGCGACTTCGACCAGTTCGCATCGAGGTTCGCGGTGGCAGAAAGCGCGCCGTCCACCACTTGTGCGGCGGTCGCGGTGTCGATATACGGTTGCAGCAAGGGCAACTTCAATGACTTCAGATCGAGCTTTGCGTTGGCGGTCTTCGCGACGAGACCAAACGTGCCGGCCACACCGAGCGAGCCGCCGGCGTCCTTGAAGTCGGTATTGAGCGTGTAATGCGCGGGAGCGGTAGCGAGCGTCGAGAAATCGGTCAGCGTGACAGCCAGTTTCTGCAGGCCAGCGTCGACGGGGCGCGAGGCCGCTTCATCGTGAACGTTCACGGAGCCGTCGTTAAGCGAGAAACGCTTGATCGACAGGTCGAGAGGCTGTGCGGTTTTGTCCGTGGCGCTTGTTCCGGATGCCGCGACGGGCGCGCTCGCAGCGTTTTCAGCCGTTGTGGCCGCAGCCGGCGCAGACGCTGCCTTAGCAGGCGCAGGCGCGAACATCCGCTCGACACTCAACACGCCTTCTTTATCACGCGCGAGATTGGCGCTTGGCGCGTCGATGCGGATATCGTCGATGTGATACAGGCTCTTCAACGGCTCCAGTGTCGCGGCAGCCACATGTACCGCGCGCGCCGCGAAGAACGGCGCCTTGCTCTGATCGCGCACGTCCACATCGTTCAGATCGACGGTGCCCGCCACGCGCAACGAGGGCGTGTCGTTGGACATCACGAAATTGAGCTTGAGGTCAGTGGACAGCTTGCCGCTCTGCACAATCACGGGCAGCTTGGTCGGCGCATAGGACAAGAGCTGCGGCACGTCGAGCCCGTCAAAGCGCAACGACACTTCCGATTCGCGCGACGCAGCAAACGGCTTGGTCTTACCGTCAATGGCAAGCGGGCTGCCGTCAATGCGCGCACGCAGCAACGGCTCCACAAAGATGTCGGTTTTCGAAGGCAGCGTGGCGATAAACGGAATACCGAGCTTCCATTGATCGATCACGTGCGTTGCGCCGAGCAATTTGTCGTCGAACGTGATCTGGCCGTTTTCCAGGCGAATGTTCGACACCGAGAACAGCGTCGGCTTGCTATCGGGCTTGGCCGGCTGCTTCGAGAATTTCTCGATCAGATCGGTGAAATTGAAACGCTGCGCATCGTAGCGAACGATATGAAAGCGTGGCGAATCGAGTTGCACCTCGTCGATAATCGGCGCCGCGCGAAACAGCGAGCTCCACGACGGCTTCACAATGAGCCGTGAAATATCGACAAAATCGCCCGCACCACCCCGCTCGCCGATATGCACGCGATCGGCTTCGAGTTTAAGTGTGTACGGATTGAGCGCAATGCGGCCGATCGTGGCAGGCCGGTCGAGTTGTTTGCTGAGTTGCTGCTCGGCGATGTGGCGAATCAACGGCGGCGCCGCGAAAAAGCCCAGCAGACCGAATAATACGAGGAAGATCAGCAGGCCCGTGATGACACGCCGGGTGCGGCGTGACTGCGCGACGTCGCGCACGGTCTGGATGGAAGATGCGAGTGATACTTTATTGAGGCTTGCCATGCTCGGTCTTGGGTAATGCGGCGGCAAGCCCGCCGCGAAAACGAAAATCCCGCATGCGGCAGTATAAGTGGTGAAACTTACCCGGGATAGAAATGTAAGTCGCGACTTACACTTTGTTTCGCGCTACAGCGCTTTATGTCTGCCAGCACGAAGCTGGCAGACATGGGCTGATTTATGCGTTACTCATTCATTACTGTCACAGCAGTGACGCATTTCACTAATGCATTCAATGAATGCATTCCATTGGCGGACTTCACTGACGCATCACCGCCGGCGGTTGCCAGCTGCCGTCGGTAGCTTGCGGCTTCGGCGCGTACAGACGCAGCACCAGTTGCAGATCGGCGCGCGGCGCCGGCAGCCAGTTGCCGCTCTTGCCGCGTGTCGACGACACCGTCACGTCGAGCGAGCCGTCGCGATTGCGGCGTGCGCCATTGCGATCGCCGACCGCCAGACGCGCGGGCGCGCTTTCCCCTAACGCGCCGTCTTTCGTATAGGCGGTGATCGACCAGAAGCCACGCACCGGCGGCAACTGGTTCGGCGCGAAGTGAATCACGTAGCGGTTGGCGCCATTGAGCGCATGACCGTCGCTGTCCTGGGCGACGACCGCGCGTACTTCATCGTCCTTCGTGCCGATGCCCGGTTGGGTCGCCGCAGCGTAGGCGCGCATTGCGTAGTCGGGACCGTAGTTGCCCACGCCGTCGCCGAACCAGCTCCAGCCATTGCCGTTCAGCAGATTGGACGGCGGCGTGACGACGCGCTGGTGGCCGTCGGCCAGACCCGCGGCGATCGCCTCGGGCGCGTTCGGCAGCTTCACCGGATCGCCAGGCGTTACGCCGAAGTCAGACAGGATTTTCAGTGCGTGCGGATCGGCCGGTGTCGGCGGATTTTCCGGCAATGCCTGCGCAAGCCGGCTAAAGAAGGCATTCGCGTCGAGCGCGGCGACTTGCGCGGCCGGCGTACCGGAAGCAGCAGCGGCGGCATCGGCGGCATTGCTGTGGGGCGGCGTAATCGATGCCGAGCGTGTGTCGCCGGCATACACGCTCAGCGGCGCGACGCGGATAGCGCGCTGAAGCTTGCGCACCGTCGTCAGATCGCGGGTGCCGTTCGACTGGATGCGAACGCTCACCCAGGCGTTGCGGGTCGGCACGTCGACGCGCTTCACGCCTTTGGGCAGATCGCCTTGCCAGCCTGGGCCGACGAAGGCAATCGTTTGCGCCTTGATGCCTGCGGCGCGGGTAGCGAACTGTGAGCTGGTCGACCACACCACGTTGGTCCACATGTCGAGCACGCGGGCGTCGACGTAGCGCCCGTGCGAATCGGGCAGCGACACGATCACCGGCTCGCTGCCGACATCCAGCCAGCCGGTCGAGTCGAGCGTGTCGAGACTCGGCTGCAGCGGATTGGCCGCGCCGATCGGCGGCAACGCCTGCGCGTGGCGCAGCGTATTGACCGGTGCCTGGCCCGGATCGGTGCCGACCGCCGCGTCGCGCGCGACGCCCATCAGCACCAGCGGATAGCCGAATACATACGAATCGGCAACTTCGTCTTTGATCCAGCCAGTGGTTTTTTGCGTCGTTGACGAAGTCGACGCACAACCAGCCAGAAACGCGAGGCCTGCGAGCGATGCGCAGGTCCAGTGAAACGAAAACAGTTCTTGGCGATTTTTTATCATTCGTTCAGGTGGCAGAACGTGCAGGCCTAAGGGAGACGTCGGTGCGCAGCGGAACCTGTTTGCGTGGCCTCCCTAAGCCCAGCGCAGCCAGGCCGCGGCTGGCGATTCCGACAACTTCGGGTTGTATCGTATCCTTGCTCACCAGGCAAGCGCAAAGGCAGGAATAGCGCTTTGCAATGCGCGCGCGGACACAATTTAGCGTACGGTTGACGATTTTTGCCACTTCCGCGCCGGTTCTTGTCCTGCTGACTGCTCTTCCCGACTACTCGCCGCCTTTTTGTATCCGGAGCGTTTTATGTACATGCCCGCCCACTTTGAAGAGAACCGTCCAGAGGTTCTCCACCGTCTGATCGCCGAGCAGCCGTTCGGCGCGCTGATTACCCACGGGCCGAACGGGTTCGATGCGAATCATTTGCCGTTCGAGTTCGACGCAAAGCTAGTCCCCGGAGGGGATGACGCGGCACCTGCCCAAACCCACGGCATCCTCCGCGCCCACGTCGCCCGAGCCAATCCCGTCTGGCAAGAAGTCGCCGCCAACCCGGAAACCCTCGTCATTTTCCAGGGCCCGGCCGCCTACATCTCGCCGACCTGGTATCCGAGCAAGCACGAGACGCATCGTCAGGTGCCGACTTACAACTATATGGTGGTGCACGCCCACGGCCGGATCCTCGTGCGCGACGACGAGGCGTTCGTACGCGGCCTGGTCGCTCGGCTCACCCGCAAGATGGAAGCAGGCGAACCGGTGCCGTGGAAGATGGGCGACGCGCCAGCCGACTATATCGCCCAGATGTTGGGGGCGATCGTCGGCCTCGAGATCGAGGTCACGCGACTGGTCGGCAAATGGAAACTCGGCCAGAACAAGGAAGCCGCCGACCGGCGCGGCGCGGCTGAAGCCCTGCTGGCGCGAGAGAGCGACGGGCAGAAGGCCGTTGGCCAAGCGATGCTGGACGCGCCGCCGGCATTCTGAGTCTTTTGCTCATCAACCGTAGCGCGACGCAGTTGCCAGTTCCCTGGCTCCGTAGCTGGCGGCACGAGCCGGATCGGCTGGCCGACATCCGGTGCGCTTTCGGCAACGCGTTGTTGTGGCGCGTTTGGCGGCGTATCAATGCGCCACAACAACATCCTTGACCTTCCCATCATGGGAAGGTCAATACTGGGTTCATAACGCGGCCCGATGCCGCTACGAGCCTTAGCTACCATGACCGAACTTGCCACGCCACAGCGTCCCGCGGACGCTACGCCCTCCAGAACCACCGAACTCGACATTGGCGGGATGACCTGCACCTCGTGCGCGATGCGTGTGGAGAAGGCGCTCGCCAAAGTGCCGGGCGTCACGCGCGCGTCGGTGAATCTCGCCACTGAAAAAGCCAGCGTCGATAGCGAGACTGCTGTCGACCCCGAAACGCTCGCGAGCGCCGTGCGCAAAGCAGGCTACGAAGCCACGCCGTCGGCGCGGCCGGACATCGCACCGGTGCAAATATCGCACGCCACGGAACTGGCAATCGGTGGAATGACTTGCGCCTCGTGCGCGATGCGCGTCGAGAAAGCGCTTGCGAAGGTGCCGGGCGTCGCCAGCGTGTCTGTGAATCTGGCGACCGAAACCGCGACCGTCAATCCAGGCGACGCAGGCGCAGGTGCCGACACCGATGCGCTAATCGCGGCCGTCAAGAAAGCGGGCTACGAGGCGACGCTGATGGCGCCGCCCGACGCACCGGCGTCGGCCGGGAATGCCGCCCTTGCCGCCACTGCCGACAGCAAACACCAACAAGCCCGCCGCGAACTGGCCGCGGTGCTCGCCTCCGCCGTGCTGACGCTGCCACTCGTTCTGCCAATGGTCGGCGAATGGTTCGGCTTGCACGCGATGCTTTCGCCCTGGCTGCAATTCGCCCTCGCCTCGATCGTGCAGTTCGTGTTCGGTGCGCGCTTCTATCGCGCGGCCTACCGTGCGGTGCGGGCCGGCGCCGGGAACATGGATTTGCTGGTGGCGCTCGGCACGTCAGCGGCTTATGGAATCAGCGTCTATGAACTGGCGACCCATCCGGGCGACATGATGCATCTGTACTTCGAAGCATCGGCGGTGGTGATTACGCTGGTGCGCTTCGGCAAGTGGCTCGAGGCGCGCGCCAAGCGCCAGACCACGGATGCGATCCGCGCGCTCAACGCGCTGCGCCCCGACCGCGCGCGAATCCGCGTCGGCACGGACGAACGC
The DNA here is from genome assembly GCF_905220705.1 of Paraburkholderia domus. GTDB lineage: Bacteria > Pseudomonadota > Gammaproteobacteria > Burkholderiales > Burkholderiaceae > Paraburkholderia > Paraburkholderia domus. Next base: position 193,368 of record NZ_CAJNAT010000005.1, on the reverse strand, counting down.
GAAGTGCCGCTTGCGCAAGTGCGGGTCGGCACGGTGGTAATCGTGCGTCCCGGCGAGCAAGTGCCGGTTGACGGCGCGGTGCTCGAAGGCCGCACCCATATCGACGAATCGCTGATTACCGGCGAAAGCCTGCCGGTACCCAAGCAGGTAGCCGATCCTGTCACCGCCGGTTCGATCAACGGCGAAGGCGCGATTGCGGTCACGACTACCGCGATCGGCGCGGAGACGACCCTCGCGCGAATCATCCGCCTCGTGGAAAGCGCGCAGGCCGAGAAGGCGCCGATCCAAAGGCTGGTCGACCGCGTCAGCGAGATCTTCGTGCCTGCGATTCTGGCGATTGCGGCGCTCACGCTAATGGGTTGGCTGATCGCCGGCGCGGGTGGCGAAACCGCGATTCTGAACGCGGTCGCTGTGCTGGTAATCGCCTGCCCGTGCGCGCTTGGACTGGCGACGCCCGCGGCCATCATGGCCGGCACCGGCGTCGCGGCCCGGCATGGCGTGCTGATCAAGGACGCCGAGGCGCTGGAGACCGCGCATCGCGTGGATATCGTCGCGTTCGATAAAACCGGCACGCTGACGCTTGGGCAACCGTCGGTGACGGCGTTCGAGGCGATCGGCGGCATCGAGCACGACGAAGCGTTGGCGCTCGCCGCGGCCGTGCAAAGGCACAGCGATCACCCGTTGGCACGGGCAGTCGTGAAGGCGCATGACGCGGCACAGGCGCGCGGTCTGCGAGAAGAATCGTCAGCGAATGGTGGTGTTGGGGTAACGGGCGATAGCGCGTTAGGCGCTTCGGCGTCCATTGCGGTAGCAAAGGTCGCGACGAAGTCACCGGTTGCGACACTCACGGCAAGCGCGGCACGCGCCGTACCCGGGCGCGGCGTGGAAGCGGACATAAACGGCCGCACCCTGGCGCTCGGCAGCACGCGCTGGCTCAACGAACTCGGCATCCAGCTGCCACCGCAACTCACCGAGCGCGCAAAACAGCTCGAAGCGGCGGGCAACACCGTCTCCTGGCTGATGCAGCGCGCACCGCTTGCGCCCGCCGCGCTCGCACTGATCGCCTTCGGCGACACCGTCAAACCGACCGCCCGTGCGGCCGTCGAACGGCTCGCCCAAATGGGCATCAAGAGCGTGCTCGTCACGGGCGACAACCGAGGCAGCGCAGCGAGCGTCGCCGAGGCGCTCGGCATTGCCGAATTCCACGCGGAAGTCCTGCCTGACGACAAGGCCAACGTGATCCGCGACCTGAAGATCCGCAGTGCCGGTATCGTCGCGATGGTGGGCGACGGCATCAACGACGCCCCGGCGCTCGCCGCCGCCGACATCGGCATCGCGATGGCGACCGGTACCGACGTCGCGATGCAGGCGGCCGGCATCACGCTGATGCGCGGCGACCCGGCGCTGGTGGCCGACGCCATCGACATTTCGCGCAGAACCTGGCGCAAGATCCAGCAGAACCTGTTCTGGGCGTTCGTCTACAACCTGATCGGCATTCCGCTTGCCGCCTTCGGCTTGCTGAACCCGATGCTGGCCGGCGCGGCGATGGCGTTTTCGAGCGTAAGCGTCGTCACCAATGCGCTACTGCTGCGCACCTGGCGCGGCGGGTCAGCACGATCGCCACGTTGACGATATATACGTCGCTATATTACGTAATGCTTTCAAATGCGCTAAAGATATGGGCAAATCGGCCGTAATCCTGACATAGGTGTAAACCATGCATCCGCATGGTTTGCGCGTCACATGTCTCTCCTTACTCCGAACGCCCATGGAATTTCTCTCTTTGCGCCGCGCCAGCGTTGGCGCCCGGCTTGCCGTGTTGTCGTGCGCGCTGGTGGCATTGATTTTCGCCGCTTTTACGTGGGCGCTCACGCGCAGCGCCGGCGAGCAGGTCAGCGATCAGGTGCTCGAACGCGTCGCCGATAAGGACCGCTCGATCGCCGCCATGATCACGCTGTTCGACAAGGCGCTGTCGTCCGAAGTCGATCGCTCGATGTCGCTATTCGCGAGCTTTCTGCCCACCGGCTACACGCTCGACGACACCCAGAAAGTCGACGTCAACGGCGTCGCCACCCCGACCATCAAGGCCGGCGACAAAGTCCTGAACATGGACTTCTCGATTCCCGATCAGTTTCTCGAACGCAGCGGCGCGGTTGCCACCGTGTTCGCACGCAGCGGCGACGATTTCGTCCGCGTGACGACTTCGCTGAAAAAACAGGACGGCTCGCGCGCGATCGGCACGCTGCTCGACCGCAAAGCGCCGGCGTATGCGCTGATCATGGCGAACAAGTCCTATACGGGACTTGCCACGCTCTTTGGCAAACGTCTGATTACGCAATACCGCCCGGTTACGGACGCGAGCGGTCGCGTGATCGGCGCGCTGTTCGTGGGCGTGAACGTGGACAAGGAGATCCAGTCGGTCGAAGACGGTATCAGCAAACTGAAAATCGGCGACAGCGGTTACTACTTCGTGCTCGATGCGTCGAAGGGCGAGGATCGCGGCAAGCTGATCGTGCATCCGGCCGCCGCCGGCCAGAAAGCGGACGAGGCGAACGCGCCGTATCAGCAAATGCTCGACATGAAGGAAGGTCAACTCGAATTCAGTTCCGCCGACGCAGCGCTGGGCGAGCGCAACGCGCGCGACAAATTCGTGTCGTTCATCACCGTGCCGCAGTGGCAATGGCTGGTGGGCGGCATCGCGCCGCGTGACGAGGTGATGGCCGACGTCGTCACGACGCGCGATGAATTCCTGCTGATCGGTTTCGCGCTGGTCGGCGCGTTCGCGATCGTGTTCCTGATCGCCGTGCGCCGCCTCGTGAGCCGTCCACTCGACGAAGCCGCGAAGGCGTCCGAGCGCTTCGCCTCCGGCGATCTGAGCGTGCGCGTGGCGAAGGGTGCGAATGCGCGTGCCGATGAAATCGGCCGCCTGATGCAGTCGATCGACGGCATCGGCGAAGGCCTCGCACGCATCGTTTCGCAAGTGCGCAATGCGTCGACGGATATGTCGGAAGGCACTGAAAAGATCGCCACTGGCAGCGGCAATATTGCCGCGCGTATTGCCACGCAGGCGAGCAGCCTCGAAGAAACGGCGGCCAGCATGGAAGAGATCACGTCGACCGTGCAGCAGAACGCCGACCACGCCGCCCAGGCCAACACGCTCGTCACGAATGCCGCCGATGCCGCGCTCGAAGGCGGCCGCGCCGTGGAGCGCGTGGTTTCGACGATGGGCGAGATCAGCCGCTCGTCGCAGAAGATCGCCGAGATCACCAGCGTGATCGAAGGCATCGCTTTCCAGACCAATATCCTTGCATTGAACGCTGCTGTCGAAGCGGCACGCGCCGGCGAGCACGGCAAGGGCTTTGCGGTGGTGGCGTCGGAAGTACGCGCGCTCGCGCAGCGCAGCGCGGCTTCGGTGAAGGAGATCGAGGAGCTGATCTCCGCCTCCACGGCGACCGTTCAAAGCGGCTTCCGGATCGCTGAAGAGGCCAGCTCGACGATGCAGGGCATCGTTCACCAGGTCGGCCAGGTGCGCGCGATCATGGCGGAGATCAGCGTTGCGTCGCGCGAGCAATCGGGTGGCATCGAGCAGGTCAACCTTGCCGTCACGCAGATCGGTGAGGCGACCCAGCAGAATGCGACGATCGTCGGCGAGGCGGAACTCGCCGCGACTGAATTGCGCGATCAGGCTGCGCGGCTTGCGCAGGTGGTGAGCGTGTTCAAGCTGGAAGCCGGGCGGGATTGAGGCGTAGCTTTCGTAAAGGCGCGGCGCCTGCTGCCGCGCCGGCAGCGCTAACGGCGCCGCCACGCGCAGTCATCAAAACTCCACGTCCAGTTCGTCGATCTCCTCCACTTCCTGCTGCGCGTCTGCGATCCACTGCTGCATTTCAGGCAGTGCCATGATGCGCTGCCCGTATTCGACAATCTCCGGATCCAGCTTCACGTCGTAGGTGACGAAACGCGTTACTACCGGCGCGTACATCGCATCTGCCGCGCTACGCTCGCCGAACAGAAACGGGCCGCCGTACTGCTTCAGGCACTCGCTCCAGATCGTCACGATGCGATCGATATCCGATTGCGCCCGCGCCCACACCTTGAAGCCCGGAAAATGCGCCTTCAGGTTCATCGGCAAAGCCGAGCGCAGCGAACCAAATCCCGAATGCATCTCGCCGCAAATCGAGCGGCAATGCGCTCGCGCGCGGACGTCTTTGGGCAATAGCGCCGCTTCCGGCTTCAGTTCGTTCAGGTATTCGGCAATCGCCATGGTGTCCCAGATCTTGATGCCGTCGTGAAAGAGACACGGCACCAGGATCGACGGCGACAGCAGTAACAATTCGGCGCGCGCAGCGGGATCGTCGATCGGCATCACGATCTCTTCGAAAGGCAGGCCGCTGAATTTGGTCAGCAGCCAGCCGCGCAGCGACCACGATGAATAATTCTTGCTGCTGATGGTGAGCGTGGTATTCGCCATACGATTCTCCTCCATATGAGGCGCTCATCCGACGCCTGACGATGCGCATGCACGTTGCCGTGCGCGGGCGCACCAAAGCGCGGCAATTTCAGCCCGTTCCCATGACTCGCGCAAATGCTATGCCAACGTGCGGGGACGGCCGCGTCAGTGCGAGCGCATGATTGGCACATGACTTGCCTCTATTCGGGCTCCTTCCTTTCCTGCACTCGTGCGAAGGTTATGAACCTGTTCGCATATCCCACATACCAGGCTTTCGCCGACGTAATGCTGCCGATGCGGCACGGCGCAGCGCTGGTGAATCATTCGCTCGACGCCTGGCCCGCGTTCGGCGAGACGTCGCATGGACGCTCGATACGCGCGGCCTGCGAGTTGTTGACGCTCGCCGGACTCACGCCTGTGAGGCCGCCTTTCGGTATCGATAGCGTGGTGACGGAAGGCAATCCCGTGCAGATCGTCGAGGAAATCGCCGCGCACACGCCGTTCTGTTCGCTGTTGCATTTCCGTAAGAACGCCACGCTTTCGCATCCGCAACCGCGCGTGCTGGTAATCGCGCCCATGTCCGGCCACTTCGCGACGTTGCTGCGCGGCACCGTGCTCACGATGCTGGCGGAGCACGACGTCTACATCACCGATTGGCACAACCCGCGCGACGTCCCGCTGAGCCAGGGCCGTTTCGGCTTCAACGAATTCGTGCAGCATGTGATCGACTTCACGGAGACGATCGGGCCGGGTGCGCATCTGCTGGCGGTGTGCCAGCCGACGGTCGCCGCTTTGGCCGCGGTCGCGCTGATGGCTGCGGACGACAACCCCGCGCAGCCCGCCAGCATGACGCTGATGGCGGGCCCGCTCGACACGCGCATCAATCCGACGCGCGTCAACGAACTGGCCAAGAGCAAGCCGATCGAGTGGTTCGAGCAGAACCTGATCAGCGCGGTACCGTTCGGTTTCGCGGGCGCGCACCGTCGCGTGTATCCTGGCTTCGTGCAACTGACCGCGTTTATGTCGATGAACCTCGGCCGCCATCTCGACTCGTTCGAGACCATGCATTACGAACGCGCCAAAGGCGATCCGGCGAAGGCCGACACGATCCACACTTTCTACGAAGAATACTTCGCGACAATGGATCTGACGGCCGATTTCTATCTGGAGACCGTCGATACGGTTTTTCAGCGGCACGCGTTGCCGTTGCATGAGCTCGAAGTAGAGGGGCGGCTGGTAGAGCCTTCGAAGATCCGCCGCACGGCGCTGCTGACCGTTGAGGGCGAAAAGGACGATATCTGCGCGGTTGGGCAGACGCTCGCGGCGCAGGATATGTGCGACAAGTTGCGGCCGTATCTGAAGACGCATCATGTGCAGACCGGTGTGGGGCACTATGGCGTGTTCAATGGACATCGGTGGGAGCGGCAGATTTATCCGCGCGTACGGGCGGTGATTTACGACAACGAGCCGCGCGCGGTGGTGGTGAGTTCGCGGGCGCGGACTATCAAGCCGGTATCGGTGGCCGCGGCTTCTGAGGTGATACCAGCTGCGCCTGCTGCTGCGGCGGTGGTTGAAGTCGAGATAGATACCAGCGCCGCGACTGCCACGCCGAACGGAGCTGGCTCCGGAGGCGCCGCCAAGCCTCAGCAGGCGTCACCGGCGCCGCGACGACGGCCACCCGCGACGCAATAAGCTGTTCGTCTTCTCGGGTAGCCGCATGCGCGAACGTCGCCGTTTCTTCAGGCGGCCGCATGCGCCGATGACTCGGCAGCTCTCTGTGCATGCCGCATGCGGCCTCGTTATGCGGGCGCCGTGGCGCAGTTCCGCTGGTCAAGCGGGGACGCTCTTCCACGGCTGCACCGCCGGCACTTCGCACGGACCTTCGACTTCAATCGATTTGAAATCGGCCGGCGAAACAATTTCGATGTACTCCATATCTTCTGAGTAATCGAACAGATAGTGGACGATGCCCGGCGCCTGATGTACACAATCGCCGGCGGCAACGAGCGTCTCCTTGTCGCCATACATAAAGCGCGCCCAGCCCTTCAACATGATCACAATGTGGAAATCGGCCTCATGACGGTGCCAGCCGGTGCCTTGCTCTGGTGCGTGATTCGCTTTGACGAGTTGCGCGAGTACCTTGCCGCCGGTTGCTTGCGCGATGCCTAAATCCCGGTAAAGAAAAAAGTCGCGTAGGCCCTGATCCACGTAGGACGTGTCTTGCGGACGGACATGGCTGAACTGCGTGGCGAATTCGGTGGACATGATCGCGCTCCTCTTGAGTGAGCCGGCAGTTGAAAACGACGCGTTGGAGCGTCGGTTGCAAGCATCAAGCGGGCCAGTTTGCGGGGATCCGGCTTTGCGTGTCGTGGAGGCGATCAGATAGGTGCCGCGCCGCATTGCGCGGCGCGAGGTGCTTCAAACGCTTTGGGTGCTTATGCGGTCGGGCGGAACATCTGGAACATCTCGCCGATTTGCGCGTAGTCCGCGCGGTAGCCGGCACGCATGATCGGCTGCGCGGCGTGGGTGTCGAACAGGCCGTCTTTCAGATAGGTCTCGTTGATGTGGACGCCGACCACTTGCCCCAGCGACAGGTAGTTGTCCATTGGCTTGCCGTCGAGCGTATGCAGACGGACCACTTGCAGCAGCTTGCATTCGAGCGCGGCCGGCGATTCGGCGACATGCGGCACGGCAACGTTGCGGCCCGGCGCCGGTGTAAGACCGGCGAGTTCGAATTCGTCGACGTGGGATGGAACTGGCGCTGAGGAGCGGTTCATCTGCTCGGCGAGCGGCTTGGAGGCGAGATTCCAGACGAATTCGCCGGTCGCTTCGATGTTGGCGACGCTGTCTTTACGGCCCTCACTGCAGAAGCCAATGATCGGCGGGAAGCTGGCGAACGCGCCGAAGAAGCTGTAGGGCGCCAAGTTCAGGGTGCCGTCGGTGGCGCGTGAGGAAATCCAGCCGATCAGGCGTGGGGCGACGATGGCCTTGAACGGGTCATGCGGGAGGCCGTGACCGGCAGCGGGGTCGTAGAAGTAGTGGGACATGGTTTGTGTTGGGGTTTGCGGGTGAGGCGGGAGGTATTTATACCGCAGACGCGCTGGAGGTGCTGGAGGTGCTGGAGGTGCTAGGGACGAGAGTGAAGCGGACTACGGCTATTCGCGCTTCCGGGAATTCCTGTTCATCGGTTGGCTTCGCGCTCCATCTTAACAGGCTTTAAGTTGTAAATTACACATACAGCCTATAGACTGTTTATTTTATTTACAGTTTATTGACTGTATTTATATGTTACAATCCAAAGACTGTACGAGCCTGAAGAAAATCCGATGGATTACGCTATCAAGACGCTAAGTCAGCTCCGCCCCATTCTGCTGGGCTTTCGCAAGTCCGCGGGACTCACACAAGCTGCACTGGCCGAATTGCTAGGCATCACGCAGCAAAGCTACGCGCAACTGGAAGCCAATCCGGCATCGGCAAGCGTCGAGCGGCTCTTTAAGGTCATGCGCTTGCTGAACGTGGAGTTGCATATGAGTCAGGCGTCGTCCGCGCCCGGCAATAAACCCGTGCAGGCCGAGACGCCGAAACTTCAACGACACGTCCCCGCCGCCAAGAAAGCGAAATCTCCGTCGGTCGCCAACCGCTCAGGCCGAACTCAGAAGGCGTCGAGTTCGAAGCAACCCCTTGGGGCAATCACGACCAAAAAGAAACGGGAAAACTGGTAATCATGGCGCGCCGCTCTCAGACACAACGACTCAACATCTGGATGAACGGCCTGCCCGTCGGCTACTGGGAAAAAGCACGGGACGGGGACCGCCTGAGTTATCTCGACGAGTGGATCGAAGACGAACAGGGGCGCCCCCTTTCCCTATCGATGCCGTTCACGCCCGGGAATCAACCTTACCGTGGCGATGTGGTCAGCGCATTCTTCGACAATTTGCTTCCCGATAGCGATGCGATCCGCCGGCGATTAGCTCAACGGCATCGCACGGGCAGCACGAACGCATTCGATCTGCTGGTGGCGCTTGGCCGGGACTGCGTCGGTGCAATCCAACTACTCCCGCCCAACGAGCAACCCACCGATCTCTACGATATCTCTGGGACGCCGTTATCCGGGCCGCAGATCGCGCTGCTGCTGCGCAATGCCACCTCAGCGGCGCCGCTCGGCCAACACGATAGCGTTGCGGATCTGAGGTTATCGATTGCCGGCGCGCAGGAGAAAACGGCGCTGCTGCGCCACGATGAGCAGTGGATCTACCCGACTGGCAGCACGCCGACCACGCATATTTTCAAACTCCCGCTCGGCCTGGTTGGGAACATGCAGGCGGACATGCGGACCTCGATCGAGAACGAATGGCTGTGCTCGAAAATCGTATCGGCGTATGGACTCCCCGCTGCGAACTGCGAGATTGCAACGTTCGAGAATCAGAAAGCGCTCGTGGTCAAGCGTTTCGACCGTAGGCTGTCGAGCGACGCGAGCTGGATCGTGCGCCTTCCGCAGGAAGACATGTGCCAGGCCACTGGACGGCCCTCACATCTGAAGTACCAAGCCGACGGTGGGCCGGGCATCGCCGAGATCATGGACGTGTTGCTCGGCTCGGAAAACGCGGATCTGGATCGGCGGCAGTTCTTCAAGACTCAACTTGTGTTCTGGCTATTGGCAGCAACGGATGGGCATGCGAAGAACTTCAGCATTTTTCATCTGCCGGGCGGGATGTACCGGTCGACGCCGCTTTATGACGTGCTCTCCGCCCATCCGATCATTGGCCCCGGGCGGAATCAGATCGCGCGTCAGAAGGTAAAAATGGCGATGGCCGTTCGCGGTAGTACCAATCACTATCTGATCGACAAGATTCAGCGGCGGCACTGGATCGAACTGGCACGACAGGTTGGCTTGGGAAGTGAGACGGCGCAAGACATCATCGCTGAAGTGGTGGACGCAACCGATCATGTGATTAATGCAGTGAGCGATCAGGTCCCTTCGAGATTTCCTGACGGATTGACGGAATCGATTCTGGGTGGGATTGAGAAGCAGCGTGATAGGTTGGCGGCGACGGCGAGTGTCTCGTCTGCCGCGTAACGCCATTAACCGCGACTAATCACCCGCTTGCGGCCTTCCTTGACTCGCGCCAGATGAGCGTCGTCCCAATCATAAAAACCCGCGCCACTGCGCACGCCGACGCGCCCCGCGTTCACCTGCGCACGCAGCAGATCGAGCACGTCTTCGTCTTTGGCGAGTTCCGGCATCAGATGCGTGGAGATGTCGAGGAAGGTGTCCAGGCCGCCCATGTCCGCGCCCTCGAGCGGCCCGACGATCCCCCACCGGCGCCCGAGCGACGCCTTCATGACCCGATCGACTACATCAGGCGTTGCCGCTCCCGAGCGCACGATGTTCAACGCCTCGCGCAGCACCGCGAACTGCAGCCGGTTACCGACAAAACCCGGAATCGCCTTCGCCAGCACCACCGGCTCCATGCCGATCGCGCTCATCAACGCAGCGGTCTGCTCAGTGACTTCCGGCGCGGTCTCTGTGCCCGGCACGACTTCGACGAGCGGGATCATGTGCGGCGGATTCCAGAAATGCGCGATCAAAAAACGCTCCTTCGCGCGCAACGGAGCAACCAGTTGATCGGGCGGAAAGCCGCTGGTGTTGCTCGCGAGGATTGCGTCGTCAGCCATCAACTCAGCCAGCGACGCATATAGTCGATGCTTCAACTCGAGCACCTCGGGAATCGCCTCGATCACGAATTGCGCCGACGCCATGACGTCGAGTTGCGCATGCGTCTCGATGCGTGCGAGCGCCGCCTGTTTGGCGGCGTGGTCGATGCGTCCGGCGTCGATCAGTTCGTCGAGCACCGCTTCCGCCTTCGGCGCAACGCTCGCGAGGCGCGCCGGGTCGACGTCGTGAACGATCGTCCGGTGCCCGTGCAAGGCGCTTTGCGTTGCAATGCCAACGCCCATCAACCCCGTACCCACTACGCCAATCACTGCCTTGTCCACGCCGCTCTCCTGCTGCCTTCGATGAAAGCTTTGAAGCATAGCGCAGCGTGTCCGTTTTCAAGACCGAACGTGACAAAGCCGGTCTTCCGTGAGGAAGGACCGGCTTTGTGGACTTCACGCCGCGTCATGCGGCGCAGTCATCCGCGCATTAGTAGCGCGGGGGCGGCGGGCGATGGTCGTCGCCGTGATGATGCGGATCGTAGTCGCGCGGATGATGACGCATCCAGTCGTCGTGCTCCCAGTAGCGATGGCCGTCGTAGTAACGATCGCCATGCCAGCCGATGTTGATCGACACATCCACCGGCATCATGTGCGGCTGACCGTAAACCGCCGGTCCCGGACCATGCTCGACGACCACCCGTTCCTGGGCGAAAGCGCTGCCGGCTGCGAGCAACGCGCCGCCCGCCAGCAAGGTTGCAACAATCGAACGCGATGTCTTGTTAAAGGTTTTCATAGTGACCTCCCATACAAAGTTTTGTGTCAAGCCAGCGCCCGTGTTCAGTCAACATCGAACCGCGATTTGGGGTTCGGACCAGACGCCGTACGCTTGAGACCAACTTTAGCGGTGCAAACCGCATGAAGACGTGAGCACTTGTAAGGACACGTTTCATAGAAAGGGACTGATGAATAGCGGCCTTTTCGGCGTTCGCCGCCCATCTACAGCGCATGCGAGGTCGATCGCCGGAACGGCACGACGGCACCGTGTCAGCCGCCGTTACATTCATTTCGGCCGGGAAATATTCGGAAAGACTGGGAATTGAGCGGTAACCGCACCAAAAACAAAAGCCACGGCACGCGTTTCGCGGGCGGTGGCTTCAATGATGCGAGGCGCACTCGAGGTGCGCGCCCATGCGCGGTGGTCTGCGCTCAGGCTGTACTACTTTGCTTTTTAGTCGCTCAGCTTGATGCCGAACAACGTAGATTGCGCTTTGCGCATGCGCTCTGCTTCGGCGCTGCGGGCTGCATACGAGTAGTCCGAATCCAGCGGCAGATGGGGCGACGCAAAGAGGTCGCTGACCTTTTGGAACAATGCAAAAATGAAGCTCATGGCGACTCCCGGTTGGTTACTGCATTTGCTAGGGTTTTCCCTTAAGAAGCATTATAGGGTTTTCCCTAGGCAAAAGCTAGTGCGATGCAGCAATTTCTCGGGTGTGGTGTGTTGCCACAGGGTTTTTATCCATGGTGCGTCGCATCATGACAACGTCCCTGTTTTTTATATTTCGGGGTCAAAAGGTTCCGCTGACTGAAGCGCGGCCGACTGCGGCTCCCCGCTGCGGGCGGGTTTCGCGCTCGCCAGCGTCGGCAAAACAAACCGCCGCGGCCAGCGAACGCCGGCGCGGCGGTCACTGAAACTCAGTGCGAGTTGGCTGCTTTCGGCTTGTGCGCGTGCTTTGCTCGCGCGCCACCTTTGCCATGAGCGGGCGTGGCCGCGGCTGGCTGAGGCGCCGCACTTGCAGCTGCGTCAGAAGCCGCATTGGCCGCCGCCGCGTTGGCCATCGCTATGTGCGTGTCGAGCAGGCTGGCCATGGCGGCCTGCTGGTTCTGCATCATCTGTTCGATACGGTGCTGCTGGGCAGTCGTTTCACGCGTCAGGCGCATCAGGAGCACTGTCTGCGTGATGCCGATCGCGACCGTCATGAGCAACGCGCCCACCACGATCGACAGCATCCATTTCATGCGGCGCGAATGGTCGGTCGCGGCGATGCGTTGATCGGCGATCACGCCATATAGGGCGTCGACGGTATCGGCGAAGGCCGTCGCACGCGCACGGTCGAGTTCAGGCGCGGCACGCAGCGCTGCCGCGGCAGCTTCGGCGCGTTGAGCTTCCCGGAATGAGGGTGCAGCGAAAGCGCCGTTTGCATGCGCGAATGAAGAAGCGGACGCAGATGCAGACGTATTGCCAGACGCGTTGGCGGCCGGCTTCGGTTCAACAGTAACCGCGCCAGACTCAGACCCGAACCCAGACTCCGACGAAGACGGCGCCGAAACCGTTCCCGCATCCGCGGTTTCGGTGCCGGCCGCTTCTCGCGAAGCCGTCGTCGCCTTGGCAAAGGTCGCCGCAAAGCGCTGCGGCGGCATAGGCGGCTTCGCACCGCCCGAAGTCGACGCAACCGTTGTCTCGATCGCGGTGGCACCCGGCTCAGCCGCCTGGCGCAGCGCGGTCACGCTGCGCGCCACGGTAGCCGCCGCCATGGCAGGCGTGAGCGGCACGGCTGCGTCACGTGCCGATGCCGCCGGCTTCTCTTCGGCCGGCGCGTCTGCTGCCGCGGTCACATCCCCGAAAGCCAGCTCGCCAACAGGCGACGCCGTGCCCTCCACAGCTTCGGTCTCCAACCCGCTCAATTGCGCATTCACCTGCACGGGTTCGTCGGATTTCACAGCACGAGGCGCGCGGCGCGCCGCCCTCGCCTCCAGCGAAACGCCATCGGCATCGATCGCACCAACCGCTGCCAGCACGACATCGGGTAATTCGAAGCCATGGAGCGTGCCTTGCCGCACGTCGATGTTCATCGCTTCGAGCGTGGCACGGGTGGGATCGTCAGGGAACAGATCGAGCGTGCTGTCGTCACGTGAGGCATCGCTCAGTTGCGCGAGACGTTGTGCCGAGCGCGCGGCGCGCGCCAGCTTGTTTTCAGTTTCGGTCGAGACGGTGGCCTGACGCCGCTTCTTCGAAGCGGCGCGCGGAGGCCGGGACTGCGTGGATGCTGCGGAATCTGCCATAGAGAAAAAAGCGGTCGTCGCCGGAAAGCGGGCGCCGAGCACCGCTCGTCAAAGCCATTGGAATTTTTCGAGACCGCATTGTCGCATGGCCGCCCGCCCCTGCCGAAGCCATTCGCAGACGTTTTTCCGTTTTTAAGACGACACCTCGTCCTGCCGGAACTGCCTGACGCCGTGCAGTTGACGCAAGCGTGCGCAGATCGCTTCATATTCGGTATTCGACACGCGGTGCAACGTGATCATCACTTCATCGCACTCCGGCGCGTCATCGCTTTGCTGCATCACGAATTGCTTGACGCGCGGGCTCGCGGCGCCGAGTTCGTCGTGTAGCGAATGGAAGGTCATGGCGCCGCGCTCGACGATCATCGTCAGTTGGCGCCGTTGCTTCACCGTGATGAAGCGGCGCTCGAGCGGTTTGATCCCGGCGAGGATGATCAGAATGATGATGGTCGCGGCGATCGACGCCGTATACAACCCACCGCCGACCGCCAGCCCAATCGCTGCGACTGACCAGAGGCTTGCCGCCGTCGTCAGCCCGCGCACGATTTCGCCGCGCAGCAGGATCGAGCCCGCGCCGAGAAAGCCGATGCCGGAGACCACCTGCGCGGCCATCCGGGACGGGTCGAGCACGACGTGATCGCCCGACAGTACTTCGGCAAAACCGTAGGCCGACACGATCATGATTAGCGTCGAACCGACGCAGACCAGCATATGCGTGCGCAACCCCGCGGCCCATGAGAGCCGTTCGCGCTCGAAGCCAATCACGCTGCCGAGCGCAGCGGCCAGCACCAGACGGGAAATGAGCTCAAGGTTCCCCAACATTGTTTTTCCTCCTTATCTGAAATTTATTTGAAGCGTATTCAGCACTTATGACGGAGTGCCAGCGGCAGCCGTTTGCTTTATGCTTGACCGCACGCCGCAGCGAGAGCCCAAGTCCGCAGGCGTTTCGAATGACTGCGTTTGACCAACCGAACTATGCAGACCATGACCCCTTCCGCCGCTTCGACGATCACTCCCGCCACCACACTGCGTGATCACTTCACTCGTGTGGTACTGCCGCTGTGGCGCGGACCCGGTTTCAACACCGCGCTGAAGCTGCCGTTCGAAGCGGTCAGCGCCGAGGGTCATGAGCCGTTGCCCGCGGAGCGCTATCGGGCGATGGCGTGCGCGCGCCAATTGTTCGTGTTCTCGCAAGCAGGCGATGCGACGCATGCCAAGGTGCTGTTCGATTCGCTGATGCACACCTTTCAGGACACGCGCCACGGCGGATGGTTCTATAGCGTGGATGCGCAGGGCGCACCGCTCGACACCACCAAAGACCTGTACACGCATGCGTTCGTGGTGTTCGCCTGCGCGGAATACGGTGCCCGTTCCGGCAACCGCGACGCGCTGGAAGCCGTGCATCGCACGTCGGCACTGATTCAGTCGCGCTTCGCTGCCGAGGCCGACCTGTTCAACGCCGCACTCACAGCGGACTTCGCCAGCGTGACCGGCACGCCGATCCAGAATCCCCTGATGCACCTGACCGAAGCCTGGCTCGCCGCCCGTGACGCCACGCGCGACAGCGCCTTCGACGCCGCGTTGCGACGTCTTGCCGGCGCCGTTGCGCATCACTTCGTGCATGCGCCGACCGGCTGCATCGCCGAATTGCCGATTGGCTCGGACGACAATCGTCTGGAACCGGGACACCAGTTCGAATGGTTCTGGCTGGTCAAGCAGGCGGGCGCGTTGTTCGAAGCGTCAGGCCTCGACGAATCGCTGACACGCGCGTTCAGCTTCGCGCAGCAATATGGCGTGGACCCGCAAACGGGCGGCGTGTGCGCCTCGCTCGACGAAACCGGACGAATCAAGGATGCCACCCAGCGGATCTGGGCTCAGACCGAATATCTGCGCGCCCTGGCGAGCCATGGCGACCCCGCTGCGCTCGCCGCGCTGCCGCGGCAAATCGAGCTTTTCCGGCAGCGCTTCCTGCGTCCGCAAGGCTGGTTCGAGTGCAAAACAGCGGCCGGTGAAGTCGCGCGTGCCGACATGCCGTCGACCACGCCCTATCACCTCGCGACCGCTTATGACGCGTTGCCGGGCTAAGCGCCGGCCGTCTTGCCAGAGATCGGCGTTACAAGCCGACTGGCCGGTCAATCAATATTCTTCGCGTTGCCAAGGTCCCCAATCGGCGTCGGCAGTTTTAAATCGCGTGTAGGTCGCGCTTTGTCCGGTGGGAGTTTCCGATGTGTCGCCGTGCGGCTTTTTATCGGTGGTGTGAAGGGCGAAAGCCTGGTGGTCGTCGGTATCGACCGTGATACGGCCAACCGGGTCCGGAGCGTCTTCTTGAGGTAATTTCGACTCCAGTATCGCGAGATAGGGGGTCAAACGACTCCAGAACGAGGTGAGTTCTTCTTGCTGATAATGTGTCAATGTTTTTCCTGGACGTGTAATACAAGCAGTTTACCCTACCGGCTGGGGCACCCCTCCAAAATGGTTTCTGGGCCCCAAAAGGGCCCCATCAGGGGAATACCCGAATACTTGTTGATTGGCGTCCATCATAAAGACGTGATACAACTCGTACTTCGCGCTCGATCTCGTGTTGAGAAATAGCGGTCGCGAATGCAACACACAACATTTACTGGATTAAAAATGGCAACAGGTACTGTGAAGTGGTTTAACGATGCAAAGGGCTTTGGCTTCATCACCCCGGACGACGGCGGCGAAGACCTGTTTGCACACTTTTCGGAAGTTCAAGGCAGCGGCTTCAAGTCCCTGCAGGAAAACCAGAAAGTGACGTTCGAAGTCAAGCAAGGCCCGAAGGGCAAGCAAGCTGCGAACATCCAGCCGGCCTAAGTACCGTCAGGTACTTTGAGGCACGCTTAGGCGCTTGCGTCTGATGCAAAATGGCCCGCTTCGGCGGGCCATTTTCTTTTGCAGTTGCCCTCTTTTGGGGCATCCGTACGGGTTAAATTGCCCGCATCGCCGACCGCGCAAACCCCGCCGTTTGCCCGTGTATGTCGTCCGGTTGTTGCATCCGCAACACAGTTTCCGAAATTTCGAACACGGAAACCGCCTCCTTCAATTGCTGCGTCTGTTGATGCAGCGAGGCGGCCGCTGCGGCCGCTTCCTCAACGAGCGCCGCGTTCTGCTGCGTCATCTCGTCCATCTGCACCACCGCCTGGTTGACCTGCTCGATGCCCGTGCTCTGCTCGAGCGACGATGCGCTGATTTCCGCCATCATCTGCGTGACCCGCGAGATCGACGCGGACACGTTGCGCATCGCTTCGCCGGCATGCTCGACCAGCACCGAGCCGCCCTGGATCTCGGCGACCGATTCGCTGATCAGCGTCTTGATTTCCTTCGCCGATTGCGCGCTGCGCTGGGCGAGACCGCGCACCTCGCCCGCCACCACGGCGAAGCCACGCCCCTGTTCGCCCGCGCGCGCCGCTTCGACGGCCGCATTCAGCGCGAGGATGTTGGTCTGGAACGCAATGCCGTCGATCACTGAAATGATCTCGGCGATCTTGTCCGAGCTTTGCGCGATGCCACGCATCTTGTCGACCACCTCGTTGACCACCTCGCTGCCGCGCGAGGTCGCCTCGAGGGCGGTTTCGGCGAGTGCATTGGCCTCGCGGGCGTGATCGGCGTTCTGGCGTACGGTGGCAGTCAATTCCTCCATGCTCGACGCCGTTTCTTCGAGCGAGGCCGCCTGGTTTTCGGTGCGCGCCGAGAGATCGGCGTTGCCGGTGGCGATTTCGTCGGCGCCGAGGTGAATCGAATCGGCGGATTCGCGCACGGTTTGCACGGTGCGCGCCACGCTCGCCTGCATTTTGGCGAGGCCTGAGAACAGGCGGCCGATTTCATTCGTGCCGCGCGAGGCGATCGGCTGATCAAGACGCCCTTGCGCAATTCGGTCGAAGTGACGGCCAGCTTCTTCCAGCGGCGCCACCACGCCCCGGCGCAGCGCCGCATACACCGCAAATGTGCCGACAACCAGCGCCAGCAGGATCGCGATACTGACCCCGCGGAACAGGGTCATGCGGCCATCGATCGAATCGAGCGAGGCATGGCTCGCGGCGTCGCCGAATTGCACGAAGTTGCGCGACTCGGCGAGGTACGCGTCCTGGAACGACTGGGTCGGCTGGTCGAGGAAGGCCTGGATATTGTTCGAGTCCAGAAACTGCACCAGCTCCGAGAGCGCGTCGTGCAGCTTCTTATAGCGCTCGGCGAGCGCGGCGGCGCGGGTGCTGTTTTCGTCGCTGGTCTTCTGCGCGCTCATGAAGGCGCCGAACGACTGATCGGCCGCCGTCAGCTGTTCGCGGGCGTGCTGCACGATATCGGTCGGCTCCGCGCCACCGCGCACCATGCGCGTACCGGCGCGCGACAGGTTGATGCGCGCATCCATCAGATGCTGGGTCGTTTCATTGACCGCGTCCACCTGCTTCAAGGCGATGTTCGACAGATCGCCCACGTCGTCGTGCGTGCGCGTGAGCGACCAGAACCCCAAACCCACCGTGACAAGCTGGAAAACGCAGAACGCGGCCAGAACACACAACAGGCCGGATGCGACCTTGATCTTGCTGAACATCGTGAACACCTGAATGCAAAGAATGACGGAAGGTACGTCAGGGTTAACGGCAACGCCGAACTTTGCTTGAGATCAATGTCGTCAAAAATCGTCTTACAACCCCTTTTCATCGGCCAACTCCGCAATCCCCATCATTTTGCGCAACAATGCCGCGCAGATATTTCGGATTCACCTTGACGCGGTGCATCGGCGCTTCCTAGAGTGGGTAGGGACTGCACAACGCACGCGGGTGCAGACGCCACTGCGGGCCACGCCCGAAGGATCCACAATGACCGACATCCTCGACCGGGCGCGCGGTGCACTGCATGCCCAGCCGTTCAGCATGTTGCTAGGCGCCGAGCTGATGCATACGGGTACCGACGAACTGACGCTATGCCTGCCGATCCGAGATGAACTGCGGCAACAGCATGGCTTCGTGCACGGCGGCGTCATCAGCTATCTCGCCGACAATGCGCTGACGTTCGCCGGCGCGCTGTCGCTCGGGCCGAAGGTCGTGACCGGCGAGTACAAGATCAACTATCTGCGGCCGGTAGTGAACGGCACGCTGATCGCGCGGGCGAAGGTCGTCTACGCGGGCCGGCTTCAGGCAACCTGCCAGTGCAATGTGTATGTGATGGACGGCGGCCGCGAGAAGCTCGTCGCTGTTGCACAAGGCACGATCAATCGAATCAGCGACAACGGCGAGCACGAACCGGCGGGGTAAGCGGAACTGTGCACTCTTGATGGGCGAGGCGAACGAACGGCTAACACCGGCGCGCATGAAAAAACCGCGACTGCTGGCGAGCAGTCGCGGCTTTTCATCCTGAACGGCGCTGGTTGTGCGGCCTACTGCACCGCTTATTCCGCCGCGTAAGTCTTCTGCGTCTGCTCGCCGAGACCTTCAATACCAAGACGTATCGTCTGGCCCGGCTTCAGGAACACCGGATTCGGCTTCACACCCATACCGACGCCCGGCGGCGTGCCAGTCGAAATCACGTCGCCCGGTTGCAGGCTCATGCACTGCGAGACATACGACACCAGCTTCGCGACGCCGAAGACCATCGTCTTCGTGCTGCCGTTCTGATAGCGGTGGCCGTCTACTTCGAGCCACAGGCTCAGGTTCTGCGGATCGGCGACTTCATCGCGCGTCACGACCCACGGGCCAATCGGGCCGAACGTATCGAAACCCTTACCCTTGTCCCACGTGCCGCCGCGTTCGATCTGCCATTCACGCTCCGACACGTCGTTGATCACGCAGTAACCGGCGACGTAGTCGAGCGCGTTGGCTTCGTCGATATATTTCGCGGGCTTGCCGATCACTACGCCGAGTTCGACTTCCCAGTCGGTCTTTTTCGAACCACGCGGAATTTCGACGTCGTCGTTCGGGCCACAGATCGCGCTCGTCCACTTGTTGAAAATCACCGGTTCCGACGGCACCGGCAGATTCGATTCGGCGGCGTGGTCTGCGTAATTCAGCCCGATGCAGATGAACTTACCAATCTTGCCGACGCACGGTCCCATGCGCGGATTGCCTTCCACGACCGGCAGCGAAGCCGGATCGAGCGCGCGCAGTTTGGCGAGGCCTTCGTCGGTCAGCGCAGCGCCGTCGATATCGCCAACCACCTTCGACAAATCGCGAATCTTGCCTTGCGCATCGAGCAAGCCCGGCTTTTCCTGGCCTTTCGGCCCATAACGAAGCAGTTTCATCCTTGCACTTCCTTTCAGAGGTATTCGGTTCGTGTATCAGTAGCTTTCGGGGTCTGTCAGTTCGACCAGCCGCCGTCGATCACATGCGCATGACCGGTGGTAAACGACGATTCGTCAGACGCGAGATACAGCGCCAACGCAGCGATCTCTTCCGGTTTGCCAATGCGGCCCATCGGCTGACGCGCGACGAAGGCCGCCTGCACGGCCTCGAGCGTCGCGCCTTGTGCCTTGGCCTGCTCGACGATCCGCTGTTCGAGCGACGGCGAAGCCACCGTGCCCGGGCAAATCGCATTACAGCGTACACCACGCGTAATGAAATCTGCAGCAACGGACTTGGTCAGCCCGATTACCGCGGCTTTCGACGCGCTATACGCAAAGCGGTTCGGCACGCCCTTCACGCTCGACGCCGCCGACGACATATTGATGATCGACCCGCCACCCTTCTCCAGCATCGCGGGCAAAAACGCGCGGATCATGCGGTACATCGCCTTCGCGTTCAGATCGAAGGCAAAGTCCCAATCTTCTTCGCTGCATTCGAGAATCGAGCCGGCATGCACGAAGCCCGCGCAATTGAACAGCACGTCGATCGCGCCGAGTTCTACGGCCAGCGCCTTGATCGCTGCACCGTCGCGCACGTCGAGCTTGCGCGCGTCGACCGGCTTGCCGGCGAGCCCGTCGATGCGGATATCTGTGGCGATCACGCGCGCGCCTTCGCGCGCGAACAGTTCCGCGGTGGCGAGGCCGATGCCTTGTCCTGCCGCGGTGATCAGTGCCGTCTTGCCGGCCAGTCTTTGTGTCATCTACGACTCCAGTTGATTGGGCTTTCTCTTGTGCTCGTAACGCGTGCTCGTCACATCAAAGTCGATAAAACGCAGCGGCGTTGCCGCCGAAAACCGCCTCGCGCTCGGCGTCGCTCAAGGATGCGAGCAAGGTGTTCGCCACCGAGTGCCACAGCAGATAGTCGCCGTTCAGATCGAGCACCGGCCAGTCGCTGCCCCACATCAAACGCGCGGGACCGAACGACTTCAGCAGATGGTCGACATACGGATGAAGCGTTTCCTCGGTCCAGCCAGGCGACGCTTCGGTGACGAGGCCCGACAGCTTGCAGTGCACGTGCGGAAATTTTGCGAGCCGGGTGATCGCCTCGGCCCAAGCTGGCCAAGCCGCTCGGCCGTAACGGATCGGCGGCTTGGCACCGTGATCGACGACAATGCGCAATGCGGGAAAACGCGCCGCGAACGTTTCGAAAGGCTCGACGTGCCGCGCGTAAATCAACGCGTCGAACGCGAGGTCGTGCGCGATCAGCGCTTCAATCGCGGGCGCGAGATCCGGGTTCGCGATCCACGTATCGTCGGGTAGATCCTGCAGCATCGGCCGCACGCCTTTGAACTTCGGCTCATGCGCCAGCGCTTCGATCACAGCCGGCGCATTCGGCAGCAGCAACGGCACCCAGCCCACCACCCCCGCGATCGAGGGCTCATTGCGCGCGATGCCCAGCAAGTAACGTGTTTCGTCGATAGTCGGCGCCGCTTGCACCACCACGGTCCGCTCGATGCCCGCCCTTTCGCGCAACGGCTTGAGATCGGCGGGACCGAACGGCCGGTACAGGATTTTCAGTTCCGGCGTAAGCCACTCGTAGTCGCCGCGAGCGGGGTCCCAATAGTGCTGGTGGGCGTCGATAGGCATCGTCAAATCAATCCTCTGGCGCGGGCGCGCGGCTGTCGAGCAAGCCCTTGTCACGTAACGCGGACCACAGGTCCGCGGGGATCGGCAGCTCGAACGACGCGGCGTTTTCACGCAATTCGTCGGCACTACGCGCGCCGGTCAACACGCTCGCGACCGCCGGATGCGCATACGGAAACTGCAAGGCCGCGGCAGCAAGCGGCACGCCATGCACCCGACATACCGCTTCGAGCCGCGCGACGCGCTCGATGACTTCGGGCGGCGCCTCGCCATAATTGAATTTCAGATCGCCGCCGACGCCGCGCGCCAGAATGCCCGAGTTGAACGCGCCGCCTAACAGGATGCTGACGCCGCGTTTTTCGCATGCCGGCAAAAGGTCGTCGAGGGTAGTCTGTTCGAGCAGCGTATAACGGCCCGCAAGCAACGCGCAATCGATATCGAATTCAGCCATCGCGTCGAGTATGACCGCGCTTTCATTGACGCCGAGCCCAACCGCTTTAACCGCACCGGAGGACCGCAAATCATCGAGCGCACGAAAGCCGCCGCCTTCAGTCAACTGCCGCCAGTAATGGGGGTTGTTGTCGCCATGCGTGATGCGGCCGATATCGTGCACGAGCAGAATGTCGATATCGACGATGCCAAGGCGCTGCTGGCTGTCTTCGAACGAACGCAGAATGCCGTCATGCGTATAGTCGTAGATCGCTTCGAACGGCAGCGGATTTTGCCAACCATCGTTTGGATCGCGAGGCGTGGTGCGCGGCACGAAGCGGCGGCCGACTTTGGTGGACAACACATACTCGCTGCGCGGATAGCGGCGCAAGGCATCGCCCAGACGATGCTCGGCCTTCGTGTTCCCATAATGTGGCGCGGTGTCGAAGTAACGCACGCCGGCATCCCACGCTGCGGCGATGGTCGCGTGTGCGTCTTCATCGGACAGATCGCGGTACAGGCCGCCCAACGGTGCCGTACCGAGCCCTAATCCGGTTACCTGTAATGCGCGGCGGCCGATGCCGCGCCGCTGTTCGATCTTCGAACCGACCTTTGCCGTCATGGACCGCGTCTCCTCTTTGGTAGTGTTTTAGCACGTGCTGACGATGTTTGCCCGCCGCTCAGTGCGGCTCGATCGCAACAACCCGATGCGGCCGTGCAGCGCTCGACGGCAAACAAGCCGGGCCCACCGGATCGAAAGTCTTGTACGTCAGGATGAATTCCTGATGCCCGAGCATTTCCGATTTCGACGCGGCGCCGCGCGACACCGCCACCGTTTGCTCGAACACCTCGCGGCCGACTTCGTCGAGCGTGCCGCGACCTTCGAGAATGCGGCCTGCATCGACATCCATATCGCCAGCGAGATTGCGATACGTGGCGGGATTCGCGCACACCTTGATGACCGGCGAAATCGCCGAGCCGACCACCGATCCGCGTCCGGTCGTGAACAGAATCACATGCGCGCCGCATGCGATCAGTTCGCCGATCTCCGCGTTGTCGCTGATGTTCGGAAAGCCGAAGCGCGGCTCGCCATCCGGCACCACATCGAGCAGATAGAGGCCGCCCGTCGGCGGTATATCCCCAGGCTTGACGATGCCGACAATCGGCGACGCGCCACTTTTTGCGTACGCGCCTAAAGATTTCTCTTCCTGCGTGGTGAGGCCACCGTCCGCATTGCCGACGGCAAAACTGCCATGCCCAAGGATCGAGTAATAACGCGCCGCCTTCGCGACACACGCAATAATCTCATCCCCGAGTTCCGGCCTTGCGGCGCGCGTTTTCATATGGAACTCGCAGCCCACCAGCTCACCGGTTTCTTCGAAGATGCACGTTGCGCCCGCGTCGATCAGATGATCGAACGCACGGCCCACGGCCGGGTTCGCGGTGATGCCGCTGGTGCCGTCCGAGCCGCCGCAAATCGTGCCGATCACCAGTTCGCTTAGCGCCATCGGCACTTTTTGTTGCGCGGCAAGTTGCTTGCGTGCGTCGCGAATCCAGTCGACGCCGTATTGAATCGTGCTGCGCGTGCCGCCCTTTTCCTGGATCGTCAGGACTTCGACGGGCCGGCCGCTCGCACGCACGACGTCGACGAGGTAGTGCTTGTTCATGCTCTCGCACCCGAGCGACACGAACAGCACCGCACCTACATTTGGATGTGTGGTGAGACGCTCGAGCATTTTTTCGGCATACCCATTCGGATAGCAACCGGGAAACCCGATCAGATGCACCGGCGGCTCGCGCTCGGCTGAAGGATCGTCGAACGCATCGAGCGGTTCGCGAAACTGCGTGACGATCTCGCGCGCGACGTGATGCGCGCACTCGACCAGATACGCCACCGCGACTACATTTCGGATGCCCTTGCGGCCATCGCTGCGCAGATAGCCTTGCAGCATGGGCTGCTGCGCGGCGGCGGATGCTTCGAAAGAGTCAGTCATGATCATTCCAGCGCGGCGCGAGGCCACGTCATTGTGCTCGAATCAGTGATGGACGAACTCGTGTCCCGCGTCATGCGTATACGTGGGCAGATAATCGCTTTCGAGGTTGTGCGTATGCAGATGCGCGCCGCGTGCCACTGCTTCGGTCACGTGACCGATCACCGCGCCGTAACGCAGCACCTTGTCGTCTTTCGCGAGTTCGTGGCGCGCCACCTTGTGGCCGAGGTCGATGGTTTTGGTGAGCGTCACGCGCTCGCCTTCGATCTCGACCTGCGTGCCTGCATCGAGACGCGCCGCCGCGATCAGGCAGTTATCCGCGGGGCTAAGCAGGATCAGGCGTGGATCGGTTTGCGATGCTTGGGGCGTTTGCAACGGGAGGCTGGTCAAGTGAGTTCTCCGTGATGCGTGCGCATCAGTTCTGGCCTTCGCCGCTGGCGAGCCGTGCCACCATCAGCGAGCCGAGGATGATCGCGCCATAGATCGCCTGAATCCAGAACGACGGCACCTGGGCAAGCGTCAGCAGGTTCTGCACGACGCCGAGCAGCAGCACGCCAGAAAGAGCGCCGAGCATCGTGCCCTTGCCGCCGTCGAGCGAAATGCCGCCGATCACCGCCGCTGCGAATACCGTGAAAATCATGCCGTTGCCCTGGTTCGCGTTGATCGCACCGACGTAGCCGGTCACGATCAAACCGCCCACCGAGGCCAGCATGCTGCCGAGCACGAACACGCCCCACGTAATACGTTCGACGCGAATCCCCGCCGCGCGCGCGGCTTCCGGATTGCCGCCGATCGCGTATAACGCGCGACCCAGGCGGTGATAACGCAGCACGAATGCAGCGATGGCAAACGCTACAGCCGCAAGCCACACGGACAACGGCAAGCCGAACACAATGGTGGTGGCGAGCGAGAAGAACGACGGCGGCATATCGAACAGCGTGCCGCCTTTAGTTGCGCCGACCAGCATGCCGCGCAACACGATCAGCATGGCCAGCGTGACGATGAATGCGTTCAGCCGCAGACGCACTACCAGGAAACCATTGACGAAGCCGATCACCGCGCCGACCACCACGATCGCAAGCAAGCCCACTGCCGCCGGCCACTGCATCCCGAATCCCGCGGACGCCGCAGGCATCACCAGCATCGCGCCGACAGCGGGCGCAATGCCCACCGTCGATTCGAGCGACAGATCGAACTTGCCGGTCAGCACGATCAGCGATTCGGCGAGCACGACCAATGCCAATGCCGCGGACGCACCCAACACGCTGATCAGATTCGCCTTCGTCAGAAAGCTTGGGCTGACAAAGGCGCCGATCACGAGCAACAACGCGAGCGCGGGCAGCAAGGCCAGTTCGCGCAACCGGGCGAATTCGCTGCGAGCGCGCTTGCCGCGCGTCGTCTGTGCGACGGGCTGCGGCTGCGCTTGACCTTGCGCGGTGCCAAATGCAGGGCTGGGCACACTATTCTTCATGGAGACTGACTCCTTCAACGGATGCGATCAGGTCGTGATCCAGCCAACCCGCGGGAAATTCGGCCGCGACACGGCCACGGAACATGACCAGCACGCGGTCACAGGTGCGCAGGTCGTCGAGTTCGCCCGACACGACCAGCACGGCTTTACCGTCTTCGCGCACACGATCCACGACTGACAGCAACGCTTCTTTCGATTTCACATCGACGCCTGCCGTGGGGTCGATCAATACGAGCACGTTGGGATCGGTCGCGAGCGCGCGCGCCATCACGACCTTCTGCTGGTTGCCGCCCGATAGCCCTGACACGACATGCTCGGGGCCTTGCGCGACGATGCCGAGCGCGTCGATCATCTTCTGACCGAAGGCATTTTTCTTCGCCGGTGGCGCGATGCCGAATTTGCCGAGCAGACGCGCGATCGTCATCGAGGCGTTTTCGGCAACGGATTGCGTCAGCACCAGGCCTTCATGATGTCGATCCTTCGGCACGCAGCCGATGCCGTGCGCCAATGCGGCGGGAACATCGCCCGGCGGCAGCGTTGTTCCGTCGACGCTGATCGAACCGTGCTTGGCTGCGCGGAGACCCGCAATCGCTTCGGCTACACTCGTACGGCCGCTGCTCGTTGCGCCGGTCAGCCCGACCACTTCGCCGCGCTTCACTGTGAACGACACGCCTTCGTAATCCGAACCGGCCAGGTCTTTGACTTCCAGCGCGATGGCGGTGTCGGCAGGCAATGCATCACGCGTCGCTGCATCGGCGACGGCAAGGCCACCGCGTTCACCGGTCATCGCCTCAATCAATTGCTCGCGCGGCAACGCGGAAACCGGCGCACTGACGATATGCCGTGCGT
This sequence comes from Paraburkholderia domus, assembly GCF_905220705.1. Classification (GTDB taxonomy): domain Bacteria; phylum Pseudomonadota; class Gammaproteobacteria; order Burkholderiales; family Burkholderiaceae; genus Paraburkholderia; species Paraburkholderia domus. The sequence continues at coordinate 167,527 of NZ_CAJNAT010000005.1, read as the reverse complement.
CGCGCAGCACCGTCACGGCCTGGCAGATCTCATAGACCTCTTGCAGATGATGCGAGATGAACAGGAAGGTCACGCCTTCGCGCTGCAGCTCGCTGATGCGGCGGAACAGGCGCTTGATCTCGTCGCCGTCGAGCTGCGCGGTCGGTTCGTCGAGGATGATGAAGCGCGCGCCGTACGACAGTGCCCGCGCGATCTCCACCAGTTGCCGCGATTCCACGCTCAGATCGCCCGCGCGCGCATCTTCGCGCACGTCGATCTTCCAGTGATCGAGCAACTCGCGCGCATCACGGCGCATGGCGCGCCAATCGATTACACCGCCGCGCGACGGCTGCCGGTTAATGAACAGATTCTCCGCGACGCTCAAATCACGGATGATCGTCGAATGCTGATAAACGCAGGCAACGCGCTCGCGCCACGCATCGCGATCCGCGATCGACGGCGCGGCCGCGCCGCTAAAACGCACCTCGCCGGCATCGGGCTTGCGCAGGCCGGTGAGGATCGACACCAGCGTCGATTTGCCCGCACCGTTGCGCCCGACGAGCGCATGAGACTCGCCGGGCATCACGCGGATACTGACGTCTTTCAGCGCAGCCGTGGAACCGAAGCGTTTGGTGACCTCAAACGCTTCGACGACCGGCTCGGAGGGCGTCGGCTCGCTCATTTAACGGTATTGCCCCACAACGCTTTGTCGTCGACATTCGACTTCGTGACGAGCGGCGCCGGCAATTGATCTTCGAGAACGCCCGGCGCCAGCTGGATAATGTTGCTGCCGTGATCCGTCGGGCCCGGCTTGAAGGTCTGCCCGGCCAACGCTGCCTTGATGTAGAAGAGACCGTATTTCGCGTAGGAATCGGCGGGCTGTGAAATGGTAGCGTCGATATCGCCACGACGAATTGCGTCGAACTCCTGAGGAATGCCATCGTTACTGACAATCACAACGTGTTTCGCATCGCCGATCGGGAACAGCATCTGTTTGCGGCGCAGGGTTTGCAGCGTCGGCGACAGATAGACGCCGCCTGCCTGCATGTAGATCGCCTTCACGTCAGGATTCGCAGTGAGCAGACTGTCGAGCGCGGTGGCTGCGACGTCCCCCTTCCAGGCTGCCGGAATTTCCAGCAGCGACAAAGCCGGAAAGCCCTTCAAACACGAGCGGAACGCTTCGGATCGGTCGCGCCCATTCACCGACGCCAGGTCGCCCATGATCTGCACGACCTTGCCCGACTTCACATGCTCGCCGATGTATTTGCACGCCTTCTCGCCATACGCGCGATTGTCGGCGCGCACCACCATCGCCACCTTGCCTTGCGTCGGCGCAACGTCTACAGCAACCACCGGCACATTCTTCGCCGCCGCTGCATCGAGTGCACGACTGATCGCGGCCGAATCCAACGGGCCGACCACGATGCCCTTCGCACCGAGGTTCAGCAGGTTGTTCATGTCGGTGATCTGCTGGGCCGGATCGCCGTTCGAATTGACCGGGGCGAGGATATCGATGCCCATGTCCTTCGCGTACTTGGGCAGATAGTTGTTGTACGACTGCCAGAACGGCGACGTGAGAAGTGGCAGACCGAGCCCGACCTTGCCGGCGTCAGCGGCTTGCGCGGTGCTGCTTGCGGCAATGCCGGCGACGCACGCTGCCGCGGCTACGGCAGTGAATGAACTGCGAAACCAACGGCGAGCCGTGTATGGCCCTTTCGTGAACGACATGGTTGTCTCCTGTGTCGGTCCGGAGTTAGCGCTTTAACGCTTACACCGGCCCCATACAAAGTAGTGCGTTGTGGGAACTATGTGAACCGGCCACGGATAGCCAGCACTTCGTCCTGCGCTTTCTTATGAAGTATTGGTGTGCGTCAATTCACCAATGAACGTATTATTCATATATGCACTTTCCGAAGTCAAGGAATGTGCGCTGCACCAATCATCCGTGTTTTCCCTGGACCAGCGCCACCTCGCACGAGATTCACCACGCACTTACACTCATGCACCAGATAATGAGAACAACACACGGGACCTCGCTCGCTATGGACGCAGAAGACAAAGACGACGCCGACCGTTACCGCGCGCCAGCGTTGGATAAGGGCCTCGACATCCTCGAACTGCTCGCCGAGCAGAAGGAAGGACTGACGCGCGCCGAAATCACCAAGCTGCTGGGACGCAACGCGAGCGAGATGTACCGGATGCTTGAGCGGCTGGTCGCGCGGCAATACGTGGTGCGCTCCGCGGCGGGCGACCGTTATTCGTTGAGTCTGAAGCTGTATGCGCTAGCGCATCGTCATCCGCCGATGAACCGGCTGATCTCCGAAGCGCTGCCGTTGATGCAGCGCTTTGCCGATGCTGCCGAGCAATCGTGTCATCTGGCGGTATACGACCGCGGCAATCTGCTGGTGATCGCTCAAGTGGATGGACCGGGCACGTGGGGGATGTCGGTACGGCTTGGGTCGCGGGTGGGCTTGATCGATACGGGTTCGGGCCGCGTGATGCTTGCGTTCCAAAGCTTCGAGCAGCGCGAACAGATGCTGGCCGAACACACCAAGGTGAAGGGTGAAGTCACGATCGATCGTAATGCCCTGGAACAGGCCTGCGAGCGGATTCGCGCGGCGGGGTTTTCGCAGAAGGACAGTCAGCAGACGTTCGGTGTGACCGACGTGACCTTCCCGGTCCAGGGGCCGTCCGGTCAGGCAATCGCGGCGCTGACCTGCCCGTACTTGCGGCGCATCGACGAATACGTCGCGCCGACGTTGGAGGCGGCGACGGCGCTGCTGCGCGAGACGGTGCAGGCGCTATCGATGTTTCGGGAAGAGGCGGTCTAGCGCGCCGTTGCCGGAGAGCGAATTTGTGCGGCAGGCCGCTGCACAAATCGTCCGTTTCCGCACATGGTTTAGAATGGCGACCCTCTCAAAAATCACGCCGCATGGGTCTCCTCATGCGCGCTCAACGATCAAGCAATGGCGAAACTTCTGACCGATTCCGAATTCCTGCGTTTTTCCGAACTCCAGCAGAAGCAGTCGAGCTTCACGATCACACCTGAAGAAGCCGACGAACTGCGCGACATCGTCGCTCATGCGCAAAAACGCCGCGACGACCGCGCTGCGGCGATGCAAAGCATCGAGACCTTCATTCAGCAATTCGACATCAGCCCGGACGAGCTGTTTTCGGCCGACCAGATCGGCGACGCCGCGCGCACCTTCGGCCTGATTCCGGCCGCGAAGAAAGAGCGTGTGCTGCCGCCGTCGTTCACCTACAACGGCAAGCCGTATCAATGGACGGCGCGTCCGCTGCCGGACGACATCCGCGTGCCGCTGTTCGACGCCTTCAAGGCGGGTGAATCGGTGAAGTCGTTCATCGCGACGCTGAAGGATACGAACCGTTGCGCGGCGACCATCGCGCGTCTGGAACGCGAGACTGGCGCGGTCTACGCTGAAGCCTTGCTGGAAGAGTTGTCCGTGACCCGCACGCAGGTGGACGAAGCGGCGACGAAGCTGCCGGCCTGAGCTTAAGTTTCATCCAGCGCCATCCTGAAACCGATCACGCCCGGATCTTCCGTCGGCGTGATCGTGAAGCCGCAAGATCTGGCCAGCGCGATCATGGGCGTATTTTCCCGCAACGCCTCGCCGACCAGCCAATGGGTACCGCGCGCCCGCGCGTACTTGATGATCCGATCCATCAGCAATTGCCCAAGGCGCCTGCCTTTCTGATCGGAGCGCACCGCAACGGCAAACTCTGCAGTCTCGTTGTCCGGATCGGCCACTGCGCGCACCACGCCGAGCGTCCGTGTGAAACCGTCTTCGCTCGTCACCGTCGCGATCAGCGCCATTTCGCGGTCGTAGTCGATTTGCGTCATGCGCGCGAGCTGCGAATGGTCGAAACTGCCGACCGCGCCGAAGAAGCGCAGCCGTAAATCTTCCGGTGTCATCGCTTCGACGAAATCGTGATGCGCTGCTTCGTCTTCCGGACGGATCGGGCGGACCGTGACGCGCAAACCCTGCCAGTCGAGCGTCTCTTCGAAGCGGCGCGGATAGGGCACGATGGCGAGACGGCTGCGGGTCGGTGCGATCTTCAGGGTCGGCGCGATCACGACGACACGGTCGCTAAACGCCCGCAGCGTCAACGAGAGCCCGACGATCTCCTTGACGTCGCAGACCGCCTGTGACAACGCAGTCATGGCGGCCAACGCCGGCTCCGGCGCGATTAGCCGCGCGTAACGCGAGCGCGTGACGATGTCGCGCGCCAGCATGGGATTGAGTGGCGGCAGGCCGTAGACGCGCAGCGGGTCGGAAACACCATCCACAGACGGTGCGGTAAAGCGGAAGACCGGGCCGAAGTTGTCGTCATCGTGAAGCTCGACGGCGATGTCGACAACGGATCTTCGCGACGACGTAGCGCTCTGGTCCGCGCAGTCGCCTATCAGCGGGTCTATGCGCTGGGCGGCGGGTTCTTGGGCCGGCCCCTGGGCTGACTCCTCATCCGCTTTCTCCGACAATCCCCCCATTGGTGCTTGCGGCGATCCCGCCTGCGGGCCGCCCGCATGCGTTTCGACGCTCAGTCCAAAGCGCTCAAGAAACTGTGCAGCCGCTGCGCCGGTCAATTCGTGCTCACCGGCCGCAATCGCAGCCCGCGCTTGCGCCTGGGCAGCGTCGATCTCCTCGGGAATCTGCGCCGGCAAATCTTCCGGCGTCTGCATCAGCAGTTCGCGACCCATCCGGTAGTCCACCAACCGGGCGAACGCGCGAGCGAGCCGCTGCGGCGTCGTATGAACCGGAATGCCTTGCGCATGCAGCGCGTCGCGCGTCGCCGCATCCACGCCGCCGAAGAAACAGGCAAGCAAACCGCGATACGCGAAGCGCTGATTCTCGATCAACGCCTGCGCAACCTCGCCGACCGGCGCACCATGCGTCGACGCGTGAACCACGAACGCCGTACCCGTACTGCGATGCTCGGCGAGTAGCTTGAGCGCGGTGCCAAAATGCTCCGGACGGGCGTCGTCGCCGAGTTGCAGAGGATTGCCGGCAACCGCGTACGGCAGCGCTTCGGTGAGCGCCGCGTCCGCTTCGGCGGGCCACGGTGCAAGCGTGTCGCCGGCCGCGGCGAAAGCGTCGCAGGCGAGCGTGGCGAGGCCGCGATCGCTCGTGATCAGCGTCGCCGTGGCACCGGCTGCCACTCGGCCCACGCCGAGGGTCTCGATTTCGTCGAGCAGATCGTCGAGCGCGTCCACCCGCACCATGCCCGCCCGGCGAAACGCGGCGGTGTAGAGCCCGTCGTCGGGATCCGCGCGGCCCGAGCGCAGCGCCAGGACCGGCTTGTTGCGCGCCGCCGCGCGTGCCGCCGACATGAACTTGCGCGCCGCGCGCACCGTATCCAGTTCGAGCAGGATGGCGCGCGTGCCCGGATCGCTTGCCAGGTAATCGAGCACGTCGCCAGCATCGACGTCGGCCTCGCCGCCCAGTGCCACCGCGTGTGAAAAACCGAGCCCGCGCGCATGCGCCCAGCCGAGCACGGCATTCGTCAACGCATTCGACTGCGAGACCCATGCGACGCCCCCCGCCTTCACCGTGCAGGACGGCGCACCGAAATGCGCTCGCAGCGCCGGCGACACCACGCCGAGACTGCCCGGCCCGACAATGCGCAACAGATTCGGCCGCGCCGCCGACAGCGCATGCCGCAGGTGCAGGCGGTCCTCATCGCTCCGCACTTCACCCACGATGATCGCCGCGCGCGTGCCCAAGCCGCCGAGTTTATGGATGATGCCCGGCCAACTGTCGGGCGGCGTACAGATCACCGCGACCGTGGGCGCTTGCGGTAGATCGCCGGCATCGCCGATCACCTTGTGGCCGCCTAGCGTTTCGTATTTCGGATTGACCGGCCAGACGGGGCCGTTGAAACCGCCCTCCAGCACGCGCGCCCACACCATCGCACCGGTGCTGCCCGGTCGCTCGGAGGCGCCGATCACGGCGACGGATTTGGGTCGGAACAAGGCATCGAGATTGCGAACGGTCACAGGAGCTCCGCAGAGTGAGAAGGCGCGCCGGCAGCGAGGCGCGCGTCTTCGTCAGAATAGGCGAAGACGGGGACTTGCGCGGCGATTCTGAATCCGCAGCGTGACGTGCGCGAATTTCCGCTTGATCAGAGCCAACGTGTATCGGGATTTTTTTAGCGTACTCAGGCAAAATATCGCGCCGAAATGCGACAATCCTCTGGATGCCGAACAACACGTTTGCCTTTTGAAATTTGCTGGCTGATTGACGGCCAGCAGAGCGCGTCGGAGACAACGCGCGGCACGAACATATATTCCGCGGCGGCGCTGACCTGATATCAGCCAGCGTGCACGGATGAACAAAGAGACAGAAGGTGATTTATGCGGCGCTTGCCATCGCTGATCGCGTTGCGCTTCTTCGAAGAGACCGCCCGCCACATGAGCTTCAATCGTGCCGCCACCGCGCTCTGCGTGACGCAAGGCGCGGTCAGCCGGCAGATCAAGTTGCTCGAGGAATCGATCGGCGAGAAATTGTTCGAGCGCGATCACAAGGGCATCCGCTTGACGCAGGCAGGCCTGCAATTCTTGCCCTGCCTCTCTGAAGCATTCGACACGATCGAGCGTGGCTTCCGTCAGATCACCGCAGCCAAGGGCCGGCGCCGCCTCGTGCTCGCTGTACCCCCCACCTTCGCCACGCAATGGTTTTCGCCGCGGCTCGGCTCGCTGGCCGATGAGTTACCCGACGTCGAACTGTCCGTTCGCACCTCACCCACGGAAGACTGTCATTGCAACATCCGCTTCGGCCGTCACGCGCTGGCCGATGCCCATTCCGAATTGCTGATGGTCGAACGCCACGTGCTGGTCGGTACACCGCGTCTGCTCGGCGAACCGCTCGACATGCTGCTGGAGCATATGCCCGCACTGCATGTGCTGCATAACGAAGCCAGACTGGATCTCTGGCCGAGTTGGCTGGCGAAGGCGGGGTTGCCCGCGCGTTATGCGGAGAACGGCATCGAATTCTCCACGCTCGAACAGGCGATCCACGCCGCGCGCAAAGGCGCGGGGCTGGCGGTTGTCGATCGGAACATGATCGTCGATGAGCTCGCGGATGGGAGTCTTGCGCGGTTTTCCGACGTCGAAGTGACCGGGCCGTTCGGGTATTGGCTCGACGTGGCGCAACGCCACGCGGCGCTTGAGCATGTGCAGGCTTTTGCGGGATGGATGCGGGAAGAGGTTTTGAAGATGGAGTGAGGCGAGCAGAGCCAGGCGCTTCTTTGCTGACGGGTTCGTTGCGCTCGCGCCCGTTCTCTCCGATCAAATCTTGGGTTATTCTGTATAAAAGCCCTCATATGGGCTATTAACTGACATAAAAGCCCATATGAGGGCCATTAACGGATTTATCTAGCGCGCCTGACTACACTCACTATAATAGCCCTCATGGAGTCCACTAAACCTGTTAAAAGCCCATACGAGGGCCGTAACGCCGAAAAACCGCTCCCCACTCCGGTGCAGCGAACGCTGTCGAAACTCGGCGAGGATCTCAATCGTGCGCGTCGCCGGAGAGGGTTGACGCAGCAGGCGCTCGCCGAGCGGATTGGGGCGGGGCTCAATACCGTCAAGCGGATGGAAGCTGGCGACCCGCGCGTGCAGCTACACTTCCTGGCTCGGGCTCTCTACCTGTTCGGAGAGTTGCAACGCCTCAACGACCTCCTCGACAGCGGTCAGGACGATATTGGTCTCACGTTGATGGACGAGAAGCTTCCTCAACGAGTGCGCCCACGCAAGAAAGCCACCAAATCGTTCTGAGAAGACCTAGCGAATGAAAGCCAAATCCGCCAAGCCCGGTATTCGTCAGAACCTGGAGGTTCACCTCGGGGCGTCCGGGCAACTTGTCGGGCATCTAACTTACGCGAACCAAGGGCGTCGCGAAGTGTCGCAGTTCGTGTATGACGATACCTGGTTGGCGAACCCGGACAAATTTGAAATCTCGCCCGACCTGCCGCTGGTATCGGGCTATCAACCGCGTCGGGCCGCCAATGCAGGGGACTCGACGTTTCATTTTGCGCTCGCGGACACCGCGCCTGACGCGTGGGGTCGCCGCGTCATCGAGCGGGCACGCGCCAAAGAGCGCAGGAGCAATCCACGCCTGCCGCCGTTAAACGAACTCGACTATCTGTGCGCAGTGGACGATTTCAGCCGCGTTGGCGCGCTCCGTCTTTGCGAGGACGGTGTCTATCTATACACGGTTGCCCAAGGTCGGCGCATGACGCCGCCGCTGATTGAGCTTGAGCGGATGTACAGGGCAACGCGTGCGGTCGAGACCAGCAAGGAAACCACCGAAGACCTGCGCTACCTGCAGGGCAAGGGCACCTCGCTTGGCGGCATGCGTCCCAAATGCACCTTGCTCGATGAAAACGGCAAGCTGGCCATCGGCAAGTTCCCTAGCGTCAAGGACACCATCAACGTCACGCGGGCCGAAGTGCTCGCGCTGCACCTCGCACGCAAGGCCGGGATCACCACGGCCAATGCCCGTTGCGTCGACCTCAATGGCACGCCGGTTGCCCTCATCGAACGGTTTGACCGCGAAGGCGCCGACCTGCGCATTCCCTACCTGTCCGCTGCCTCCATGTTGCAAGCCTCGCGTCGAGACGACCATGCTTACACCGAAATCGTGGACGTCATGCAGCAGAAATGCTCGCATCCGGACAAGGATGCGAAGGAACTGTGGCGACGACTGGTCTTTAACCTTCTAATCACCAATACCGACGACCATCTGCAAAACCTCGGCTTCCTTTACGACGGCAATGATCAGTGGCGCATCGCGCCGGCGTTCGATGTGAACCCGATGCCCGGCAAGCTGCGCGAGTCCAAGACCTGGCTTACGGAGGATGCGGGTCCTATCGATTCGGTTCAAATGCTTGTGGACGCGTGCGCGTATTTCGCGCTGCCCGAGGCAGAAGCGTTGGTCATTCTGGCCGCAGTTCTCGACGCAGTAACGGACTGGAAGCAGGTGGCGGTGACTGCCGAGGTCGGCCTCACCCTTCACGAACTGCCCGATTTCGAAGACGCCTTTGAGCATAACCAGACGGATCAGGCTCGCAAGGTGCTGGGGCGGCCGATGCTGCGCCCCGAACTCGCGAAAGAAGCGGAGTAGCGAGCGACGAGGCCTTCCGTACTACATACGAAGTTGGCTACGCGCAAGCGCTGGAAAAATGAGGGGTCGACGTGGCGCAACGCCACGCGGAGCTTGAGCATGTGCAGGCGTTTGCCAGTTGGATGCGGGAAGAGGTTTTGAAGATGGCGTGAGGCGGCCGAGCTATTGAAAAATAGCTGCAACGTTTTCGACTGATCTGCCGCCAATCCTGGTGAACCCTTCACGGACGGTTGCGCAAGAAAGCTTTTAACTCGCTGCAGATTTTTCGCACCACAGCGCCAGACAATTCCTATCAATTTGAGAATATTCCGATGTTTATCGGGATACTCCTGCGCGATCATCTCAATTGTCGCTGGCGTTCACTGCAATCGTCTCGATCTTATCAAGACGCGCGATAGCCACGGAGCGTTGGATCCCGACAACCCAACGTCCTTTAGGCAAGCGCGCGAGCGCGCTATTGGCGCATCGAACCGGCCTCGGAGTTTCGGGAGCACAACCTCTCGCGAACTCGCTTCTTTCTCAAGGTAATCTGAAATGTTCAAGTCAGAATCCGGCAGACGCTCGGTTTTTCGAATACTTATTCCTTTAATGATCACGCTCGGCGCGGCTACCGCCGCGCGAGCGGACTGCCCGACGACGGGGCTGCCGGCTACGTTCACCTACGGCACGATAGCGGTTTCAAATACTCTGGCGGTTGGCACAGTTATCCCGGGAACGGTCCAATCGTTCACGCTTTCCGGCAAATGCTCCGCGCCCAATCTCGCTAACCAACCGGTCGTTGCCTGTCCGTCGGGCGTCACCGCCGTTACGGGCATGACAGGCGTATATCCCACCAACGTCGCAGGCGTCGGCATGCGTATGCGCGACAGCAAAGGCACGCCGTTAGTCGGCACCGGCTATTGCTCTACCACTTCGTCGCTCGGGAATACCGCCGCCGACGGGAGTTTTACGGTCTCGGGTACATTCGAGCTCGTTGCGACGGGAAGTATTCAAGGCGGCACAATTTCCGGCGCACTATATAACACCGGCATTCTGAACACAGGCGTAACGCTCAATAACGGCAATAGTAATATGAGCGTTGCGAGCGGTACGGCAATCCGACCAGTCACCTGCTCGGTCGACCCGGCATCCGCGAATCAACGCGTTCCACTGGCCACGGTCAGCCCGACGATGTTCGCGGGCGCGGGCTCAACGGCGGCTACCACGCCGTTCTCTATCAATCTGGTGTGCCAGGCAGGTGTGAACGTGGCCGTCACGTTTTCTTCAGCGACGGGAACATCAGGCGTGCCCACTGTATTGGCATCGAACGGCACGGCGACGGGTATCGGTGTACAACTCCTCAACGCATTGAATACACCGATTACTTTGGACAGCCCCCTTCTGCTGACCTCCGCGACGACAGGCAACACGTCGTTTCAGTTTTTCGCGCAGTATTACCGGCTCGGCGCAACGGGCATGACACCCGGCAGAGTGAATGCCGCGGCGATATTCACGATGAACTATCAATAAGGGCACCCGTGCGGGGCCTGTGTATCGTGATGAGCTTTCGGGCATTCGGTGTCGCGGCGTCCGCGTCGTCTTTGCGGAATTGGACTCTCAAGAAGCCTTAAAGCAAATGGCCCCGCGCAGCAGCAGAGGGGAGCCTAGCCCTCCCGAATTCGAAAGCGTGCGGCTGAACTTTGTAAAGCCTTATCCGAACGGCCAAAATTGGTGATTTAGCTTGAACAAGTCGCAAGCAGCACGCCGTACTGCTTTATAATTATCAAGCCGTCGGGAAACACCCGGCTGTCAGGTTGGGAAGCCTGCTTGCTAGCTGTACCCGCACACCCGCTCAGGCGGGCTGTGCGTCTACTTCTGCACGTCTATTGGTTGTCAATGGGCGGGCTGTTGTGGGGGAGCCGCAAGGCTCGCCGGTATGGTACAGCGCCGGTCTTCCCATCCCGCTTCGTGCCCGCTCACCCTCTACCGAAGCGAGTGTCGGGCGATCCGAGATGTACCAGGGAGATCGCACCATGAGCAACAAACCCACAAAACAATCTCAACCCGCTTCACGCCAGCCTGTCGACGCACTCCAGTACGAAAAGCTCGCGCTATCTGCCTTCCATCTTTGCGACCGGCAGTTGAGCCAACTGAATACGCTGATCACACTTGCGTCCTCAATGTGTAGGAATCCTGCTGTCACGAGCGACGAAAGACGACGCCAACAGACCATGCTTGAATTGCTTGTCGACACGGCGGAGCAATATCAGCAAGAACTCGAATGCGACCGCGAACTGTACCAGGTTATCGCGCTTGACGCGAAGGGCATCCCTCAAAGCCGCATTACCGCTAGTCGTGCAACGCGCCTCCTTGAAGAGGCGTCAAAAATCGCCGGACAAGCTTCGCCTACAGAAAAAACCGTAGAGCGCAATCCGACCTCCGCCGAAAGCGCATCTGATGTAGAGACAGACGCGCAGCAAATAGCGGCGGTGCGACACTGATGTATCAAGGGCCATCATCGCTGCGCGGCACACAGTGCCGTTTGTGCAGAGAGTGAGAGCGACAACCACGTGATCCGTCCACGCAAAAAAGGCCCTGTGTTTCCACTGGGCCTTTTGCTTGATAGGCGACATCGAAGAACTTCCAGCCGGGCCGCGCCAGTCCCGCATATGGCGGCTTACATCGACTTCTTGAACGGCGCACCCGAATGCTCGCGCAATTCGTTAAAGACAATCTTCGGCCACGCCTTCTGCGCGACTTCGATCTCCCCCACGTGCGAGGCCAGATACGTCGGCGCATCCGATGCATCGAGCGCGATCCGCGCGGCGTATGAATCGGTGAAACGGCGCAATTCGGCCGCATCGTCGCAGGTGACCCAACGCGACATCCGGTAACGCGCCGGCGCCATCCGCACGTCGACCTTGTATTCGGTCGACAAACGATGCGACACCACTTCGAACTGCAGTTGACCCACCGCGCCGAGAATCATCAAGCCGCCCACTTCCGGACGGAACACCTGAATCGCGCCCTCTTCGCCGAGTTGCTTCAGCGCTTCACCGAGTTGCTTCGCGCGCATCGGATCGACCACCTCCACCGTCTGGAAGATTTCCGGCGCGAAGAACGGCAGACCGACGAACTGCAACAGTTCGCCTTCGGTCAGCGTATCGCCGAGACTCAACGTGCCGTGATTCGGGATACCGATGATGTCACCCGGATACGCCTCGCTGACCGTCTCTCGACGCTGCGAGAGGAACGTCACCACGTTATTGGCGCGGAACGTCTTGTTCGTGCGCGTCACCTTCACGGCCATGCCGCGTTCGAAATGCCCCGAGCACACGCGAATAAACGCCACGCGGTCGCGGTGCGCCAGGTCCATGTTCGCCTGCACCTTGAACACGACGCCGGTGAACTTCGGCTCGTCCGGCATCACCGGACGCTGCACGGTCATCCGCATCGACGGCGGCGGCGCCAGGTCGACCAGCGCGTCGAGAATTTCCTTCACGCCGAAATTGTTGATCGCCGAGCCGAACAGCACCGGCGATTGCTGCCCCGCGAGGAACTGCTCGCGATCAAAATCAGGCGACGCACCGGTGATCAGGTCGATCTCTTCCTTCGCCTTGACCCAGCTATGGCCGAAGCGGCGTTCGCCTTCTTCGTCGCCGGGCGCGTGCAGCGTTTCGACCTCGCCACCCGCCTTATCCTGCCCGGCGCGGAACAAGCGCACCTGGTCGCGCTGGATGTCGTAGACGCCCTGGAATTCCTTGCCCATGCCGATCGGCCAAGTGAACGGCACGGCAGCGACGCCCAGATGCTGCTCGATTTCGTCGAGCAGTTCGAGCGGCTCGCGCACTTCGCGGTCGAGCTTGTTGATGAAGGTGACGATCGGCGTCTTGCGGCTACGGCAGACTTCGAGCAGCTTTAGCGTCTGGGCTTCGACGCCGTTCGCGCCGTCGATCACCATCACAGCGGCGTCGACCGCGGTCAGCACGCGGTACGTGTCTTCCGAGAAATCTTCGTGGCCCGGCGTGTCGAGCAGGTTGATGACGGCGTCGCCGTACTCGAACTGCATCACCGAGCTGGCCACCGAAATGCCCCGCTGCTTCTCGATCTCCATCCAGTCGGACGTCGCGTAGCGATTGCTCTTGCGGCCCTTCACGGTACCGGCGATCTGGATCGCGCCCGAAAACAGCAGGAGCTTTTCAGTAAGCGTGGTTTTGCCCGCGTCCGGGTGGGAAATGACCGCGAACGTGCGGCGGCGTTTGAGTTCGGAGACTGACATCGGGTCTGGCGGTCACGGAAAGAGGTTCGGGCGATCTTCGGAAGCTTGTGGCTACCGGTCTGCACGCCTTGTGCGGCGGCGTCGAGCTGCGGGAATCAGGCCGGAGAACCCTCTTCACAATGGCAATCCGGCCGTCTCGGAACCAGGTCACGAACGAGCGTTCGACAATACGGGAATCGCCAGCGCAGAACAGCGCAGGGAACGAATGATACACGTCATGGGGGCGGACGTATGGAAACGGGGTTTTGGGGACGGATGCGGCGCCTTTGCGCAGGCGCCTGCCGACGTGCTTGCGGGAGGCGCGCTGGCGCCTTCGGTGCTCTACTGATATGACATGGTGAATGTCGCCTTCGCGATCACCGTGCCTGGCTCCATAGCGCCGGTTCGGATGAAGCGTGCGGTCAAGGGCACGTTGACGCGGCCGCCCGCCGCCGGACTGGCCATCACAGAAAACTGATTCTGGTTGCCCGCTATAGCTGAATCAAGCCCAAACGACACCGGATTGTCGTTGTACAGAATCTGATAGCCAAGCCCCTTCGCCGTGGACTCGGTTCCTAACGACAAGGTGTTGCTCGTGTTGGACGGCACAGTAGCGTCGGTCAACGTCATAAAGGCTTTTACGCCGGGATCGCAGTTCAGGCCGATATTGAATGGCGTTGGCCTATCTGTCGATCCGATGGCAGGCATGCGGTTCGTGTTCGCCTGAGACATCGACACGGCGACTGAAGACGTAGTGACCGAGCAAGTCAGTGTGGAGAAGCTTCCGTTCACCGAACCTGTAAATACGTTTCCCCATGTCGTAGACCCGCCTTGATTGTTGACACCGTTCGAAACGGCCAATGTCGGAATCGTCGTAAGCGGGCCAACCGCCCCACTCGAAAGCTTCACGAATTGGGCCGAGACAATCAGTGAATAGTTTTGCCCGGGCGACGCAGCCTGGTGAAGCTGGTGACAAACAACTTGTACTTTGCCGTTGAAAACATTGACAGGCACGCTATTGCAACTGGTCCCCGTACCGTTGGAAATCGTATACCGGACGCCAACGCTGTCGATGTTTGTCTTGAACAGATCCGTATAACCAGACACAAGAGTCGCTGACGACACCTGGAACCACACATAGATGTCACGGTCCGCGCCGGGATCACCGTCGCAGTGGAAGTTCACAGGCGTTGAATAATTTGGCGTAGTACCGCCCACGGTCGCATCTCGACCGAAGCCAGACGTATTGAGCGCAGGAGCGAAATTGAGTGCGGATTGCAGGGAGCAACTGATGGTCGCCGCGTGGGCTTTGGGTGCCCCAAAAGTCAACTGCATCAACGTGAATAACATGACACAAATGACTTTCCATATGGCCGTGTGTCCCGAGACGGACGATGACATAGTCGGACATTCAGCTACCCCATTTAGGCGTTTCGCATTGGCTCGTCGAAAACTGCCATTCAAGATCTGATTCATTTCGATTGCTCCATCTGCATGCTCTGCACCGAATCATGACTAGCAGCGGCATATGCATGGCCACCCACGCAATGGGCTTCCACTGAGGTATAAGCGGCGCCCGCCTTACCCGTCGACTTCGGCAACACATAATCAATCCGGCACTCTTCCGACGCCGCCGAACCCCACTTCACGAACAACGAGCCCTTGTCCTCCAGCCCACGCGCAAAAATCCGGCTGTCCTGTGCAACCACGCCAACCGTGCGTCCATTCCCATCCACCACATCCGCACCGAACGGCAGCGCCTTGTCACCCAGTTGCGGCGCGCGAACCAACGCAGCACGTCCGCTCACGGTCTTGTACTTGATCATCACCACCGAACCGAGGCGCGGCACGGCCTGTTCCGACGTCGATTCAAATTCAACGTCGGTTGAGGTGCCCTTCGGATCGATGTCGACTGTGTTCATGCCGTACGGTGTGAGGTAAGGCACCACCGCGTAACCACGGCCATTGAGCTTGACGCCCGGTGAGCTCGTCACGCTTGCGCCCGCTGCCCCCGGTGCTTCGACGATGCCGAACGTATCGCCGACCGTCTGCGAAAACGTCACGCCGCCCGGATGC
This sequence comes from Paraburkholderia domus, assembly GCF_905220705.1. Taxonomy (GTDB): domain Bacteria; phylum Pseudomonadota; class Gammaproteobacteria; order Burkholderiales; family Burkholderiaceae; genus Paraburkholderia; species Paraburkholderia domus. The sequence goes on along the minus strand of NZ_CAJNAT010000005.1, from coordinate 152,089 downwards.
GCGACGATCGACCCGCTAACCCCAGCCGACATCTGGCTCGAGCCCGAACCCGCGCTCGCCGACGCCGTCATCTGCGCATATGGCGCGCGCCATGCACCGCTCACGCCGGTGTTGGAAGAACTGCTTCCGTTGCCAGAGCCATACGAGCCGTACGCGTTGTACGAGTACTGGTTGCTATCGCCCAGCGAGCCGCTCACATTGGCCTGCAGGTTCGTGGAGCCGCCCGAGCTAGACAGGTTCGTCGACATCAGCGGCGCATGCTGGCTATGGCCGAGCGGCAGCGTCGTGCTGAGCATGTACTGGTTGGACATCGAGCCGTCCGAGTTGCGGGTACGTCCAGCGGTGATGCTGTACGTGCCGTACTTGAAGCTGTTGGTGTAGCCAGCCTGATAGAACGTATCGCTGCCGCCATGATTCCAGTACTGCTGCGACGAAGCGCTCAGGAACACGGTTCCATGGTCCTTCAGATTCTGGTTGACCGTGAGCTGGAGGCGGTTGCGCTGACGATAGACGGAATTCGTATCACCGCCGTGCATCGCAAGATCGCGCACCGACGCCGCATCCGACAGGTTCATAAACCCTGCTGTCGAGTAGCGGTAAGCTGCCACGGAAATATTGGTGTCCGTCGGATCGATGAACTTGCTGTAGCCGATGCGCAAGCTCGTGCCCCGCATCGTGCTTTGATTCGGGATTTGAGTCTGTGCACCCGTGATATCAGCCGAGAACGCGCCGAACTTCGTATTCAGCGCCGCGCCAACGTCGGCAGCCACATAGCCGTTGGCCGCGACGCCGCCACCGTAGGCCGTCACCAGGTTCGTGAGACCACGTTGCAATGTGAACTGTGCAAAGTTCGGCTTCGTTTCGAGCGAGTCGTTACGCAATTGCCCGGCGGTCACCGAGAAACGCGTCGTGCCGGGCCGCAACGACTGCGCGACTGAAGCAAACGGCACCGTAAAAGTCTTGGTGCGGCCATCCGCCTCGGTCACCGTTACGTCGAGGTTGCCGCCGTAGCCGGTCGCATAAAGGTCATTGATTTCGAACGGACCCGGCGACACGCTGGTTTCATAGATCACCTGTCCGTTTTGCCGGACTGAGACGCGCGCATTCGTTTCCGCCGTGCCACGCACCACCGGCGCGTAGCCGCGCAGGGATTCCGGCAGCATGCGGTCGTCGGTGGCGATCTGCGCCCCACGGAACTGCACGCTGTCGAACACATCACCGGTCGTATAGCCGTCGCCCAACGTCACCTGCGATTTCAACGCGGCAACGTCGTGCTGCACGTAGGTCGCGATGTTGTCGAAATGCGTGCCCTGGCCAGTCTGCTGCGATACCGACGATTGATGGCGGAAATGCCACGCGCCGATATTCACGCCGGCGTTCAGGCCAAGATAGCTTTGCGTCGACTCCATGCCCGACCCGGCGGTGTGATAAGTGTTCGCGTTGTAACCCACGAAGCCCGCATTCACACCGGTTTGCCACATGTCCGGCGGCACGTAGCCGCGTGCGGCGTTGCGCATATATTTCTGCGGAATGCTCAGCACGAGCTTCTGTTCCGAGAAGTCGAAGTCGACCGTCGCATCCGGTACCGTTGTAGCAAGGTCGACGCATTCGTCGGCATTGGCGGCAGCGGCTTCGCCGGACTGTTTTCTGGAGGGCACGTCAGCGCTTGCGCCTGCCTCAGATGACGCACGCGCCGGCAGCTTCGCGCCGGTATCCGCACCCACCTTGGCGAAATCAACGCCAAGCGTTTCCAGCATCTGACGACTGAAGCACGCACGGGCACTCTGACCGTCACGCGTGGCCACGAAGCGCACATCCTGACGCGCCACGCGGACATCGTTGACCCAAAGGTCGACGGCATATACGCCCGCCTCCACTGCATTGCCTCGCGCAAAACGCCCAACGTCCACAGTTTGCTTCGGGTCGGTACGCAGAAACGTCGTGTCGAACTGAACGGCTGCGGCTGCGGCTGTATCGCTGTTCTCTGCTGCACTCACGCTCGCCGACTGGACGCCGCCCAGCACCGCGAACACCGACATAACAACGGCGGTGACCGGGTTCAGGCCGAACGAGCCAGAACATTCACTGGTGCTAGCTTGCGACTGATGACGAGGTGAGAGTTTCATGATTTAACTGACTTCCAATGTCTTGCAACAGGCGTGCATCGTCCTTGTGCGTTGCCTGTGCAACGCACGCCATGTGCTCTAAAGGGGTTAAGCAATAGGGCGGGAGGCTGCCGCCCGAGCGGCCAGTTGCGGCGCTCTATTGGCCGAGTGTCGCGTCGCCGTTAAGGGCGCCACCGTAATCGCTAATCGCGGTGTAGTGAACCTTGGCGCCTGCCGGCACGCCATTCATCCTGGCTACCGGCAAGACCACCGACGCACGCGGCGCAACCATGCCGCCCTGTTCGTTCTTGAACGTGTGACCGCCGCTTTCAATATCGACTTCGCTAAACGAAACGTAGTACGGCGTCGGATTCGATACGCTTACCGCCTGACCCTTGCCATCCGGCGACGCGGCAATCTTCCAGCTCAATTGCGCTGGCGCTTCTTCCGGCTTGCCCGGCAGCTTGGCTGGGCGCACAAACACCTTGATACGGGTGCGATAGGCCAGTTGTAGCGAATTCACGTTAGCGGCAGCATCGGCTTTCGGCGGAATATCCAGCACGTTTAGCCAGTAGACCGATTCACGATCCTGCGGCAGCGCTTCGCCGCTGTACATCACGCGCAGCGTCTGCGCTTTCTTCGGATCCATCCGGAAGATCGGCGGCGTAATCACGAACGGCACCTTGACGTCGCCGGGTTTTGCATCGGCATTACCGTCGTCCATCCATACCTGTACGAGCGACGGATTGTGGCTGTCGTTATCCAGCTTGACTGTGACTTCGCGTTGCTCGAGCGGATACACCACTCGCGTACCGCCGATCGTCACGCTTGCATGTGCGCTGCCTGCTAGCAGCGCACATGCAAAACCGATTCCCATCGTCATTTTTTTTAGCAACTTCATCACAGCACCTTTAAAAGTAATCTTGAAATAAGGCGGTAAAAAAGGCGTTCAGCTAAGCGAACGCCTTCGGTCATCGCTTACTGATACTGCATCGTGTATTGCACCGACGTGCTCACCGCGCCAGGCGTTGCCTTGCCCGTGGCGTAGTACTGCGCGAAGTACTTCATGTTCGCCGCGCCGCCGCTAATCGTTGCACCGTGACCTGCGATGTCGTTGTTCAAACCGGTCGTGATATTGATCGGTTGCAGCGAGGCGTTCAGCAGACGCACCTCGACGTTCGACGCCGGGCCCGAAGCGGCCTGGTTGGTCAGATAACCGGTGCCCTGGTCGACGGTCGGACCGTTTTCAAAGGCGGCAATCGCCTTGGTGGCCGTGCCCGAGCAGCCGCTCAGTGCGAGTGTCATGTCGGTCGGGCTCGACGTGCCGGCAACAGCGCCTTGTGCGGCGAGCGTGCCTGCCGAAACCGTCGGCAGGGTGACAGCCAGGTTAGCGGGAGAGCCCGATGCCGCGCCGTTGATCGAACACGTGGTGTCCGACACCGTACCGGTGAACGTAATCGTGCCGTCCGCCGCGTTGGCGCCGAACGATGCGAGGCCCAACAGACCGCCGGTTGCGATCGCGATTGCGGGGAGGATTGATTTCATGTTTGCTGCTCCAGTGAATAAATAAAATGTTTGGATCGAGGACGAATCGACGTTCAATGAGATTCGCCATTTGCCCCTGGGCGCTCCAATGTTCTACACCGGGAAAATGGCGGTCTTTGCTTCGAACTATTGGCCTCTCGTTCAGGCGCAAAACAATATTAAAATTCCTCGCGACGTAAGTACGTAGGACGATTCCTATTTAATTAAGAATCGCCCTACGAGACGCAAAACACTTCTGACGGGTGATTATTTGGCAGGAACTGGAAATAGGATTTTTCTTAAAAATGCCAGACGGAAGGTCGATCTCAGACGACACAGCGCACGAAAAAAACCCGCCGCACCGTTGCCGGTGCGGCGGGTTTTATCGAAACGCGTGGGTGCGCTAGGCGCCGCTCGCTTCGTTCAACGTCAGGTGCTTTGTCTCCGGCGCCCAGGCGATCGAGACAACCATGCCGATCAGCAAAACAGCTGCAAGCACCATCATGGTCGCGTGAAAACCTAGATGGACGATCCCGAGCGGCAGCAGGAAAGTGCCGACAGCCGAGCCAAGACGGCTACACGCGATCGCAAGTCCAACACCGCATGCGCGTACCTCGGTTGGAAAACATTCCGGCGGAAACACGCCGACCAGGTTCGAGAAAGCAGACATCGTCAGCGTGAAGATTGCGAATGCAACGATCATCGCCAGCGTCGCAGACTCCGGCAGTACGCTCAATGCAACCAGTGACAAGCACGTCACCGCGAACGAACCGATCAGAAACGCGCGGCGCGACAATTTAATCGTGAGCCAGATACCGATCAGCGCGCCAAGCACGAGGAAACCATTCAGCAGGAAGTCCGCGCCCGAACCGTCGTCCAGATGGATGGCCTTGAGGATCATCGGCAGGAATGTGTAAATCGCGAAGTACGGAATCACGAGACACACGAAGAACGCGCAATTGAAGATCGTCCGGCGAATCAGGTCCTTTTTGAAAAGCCGCGCAAAGCCGGTATGTCCATGAGCCGCGTGTTCATCATTGCCGCCATCGAGTGTCACGTTGGAACCGAAGTGCTTCAGTACGATCGCCTTGGCTTCGGCGACGCGTCCTTTGCCGTACAACCACCGCGGCGATTCGGGCGTACCCATGCGAAGAATCAGCACGATCAACGCCGGTACGCCGGCCGATGCTAGCAACCACCTCCATGCATCCGGCGAAGCATCGGCATAGTGCATGCCGAGCACATTGGCCACCACATAGCCGACGGTCCACACCACGCTGAACGAACCGAGCAAGGTGCCACGATGTTTGCGCGGTGAGAATTCGGCGAGAATCGCATGGCCGACTGCGAAATCGCCACCCATGCCGACGCCGATTAGCACGCGCAACACACACAATTCCAACGGCGATCGCACGTAGAACTGTGCAAACGCTGCGGCGGTGATGATCAGGAAGCTCAGCAGAAAGATCTTTTGCCGTCCCAGCCGATCCGACAGCCAACCAAAAACAAGGCTGCCGACAAAGATGCCCATCAGCGCGGAACTGCCGATCATGCCCATCCAGAATGCGTCGAGCGGCATCTGCCGATTCAGCGATGCAAGCGCATAGCCAATCGTGCCGAGTGCAAATCCTTCGGTAAAGTGAGCGCCGAACGTCAAACCGGCGATCTTGACATGGAACGCGTTCAGCGGAACGTCGTCGAGAGGAATGGGGCCGTGCGCGGCCGCCGATGTGGCGGGCGGCAAAGTGGGGGCGAAGCCGAGAGTGGCCGCCTGACTATCCTGATTGCTCACGCTGTCTCCTTCTATGTACGTACGCGGCTGGCACGGCGCCAGCGTGATGCCGGTGCCGTGCCAAGTCGCGAGGTTAGGCTGGTGATTCGCTTCGCTATTCAACTCGTCGTTCGCCTCGCTGTTCGCCGCATGCTTCGACATGCGACGCGCCAGGTGAGCACGAGGGATGAACACGCGGAACGAAGGGCTAGCGGCCGAGCCCGCCCATCATCATGTACTTCAGTTCGGTGTATTCATCGAGTCCATACTTCGAGCCTTCGCGGCCGAGGCCCGACTGTTTGACACCGCCGAACGGTGCAACTTCAGTCGAGAGGATTCCTTCGTTAATGCCAACCATGCCGCTTTCCAACGCTTCCGCGACGCGCCATGCGCGAGCGAGGTCGCGCGTGTAGAAATACGCGGAGAGGCCGAACGGCGTATCGTTGGCGGCGGCAATGGCCTCATCTTCGGACTTGAAGCGGAAACAGGCCGCCACCGGGCCGAAGGTTTCTTCCTCGGCGATCAGCATCGAATTCGAAGCGTTGGCCAGCACAGTCGGCTCATAGAACGTGCCGCCGAGCGCATGCGGCTTTGCGCCAGTCAGCACCTTCGCGCCTTTTTGCAACGCATCGGCCACGTGCGCCTCGACCTTCCTCAACGCCGCCTGATTGATCAGCGGACCTTGCTCGACTTCGCCTTGCAGCGCATTGCCGACACGCATCTTCCGCACGGCTTGTGTCAACGCCGACGTGAACGCGTCGTAGATACCTTCCTGCACATAGAAGCGATTCACGCATACACAGGTCTGTCCGGTGTTGCGGAATTTCGAGGCCATTGCGCCTTGCACGGCGGCATCGAGATCGGCGTCGTCGAAAACGATGAACGGTGCGTTACCACCAAGCTCCAACGACAGCTTTTTCAACGTATCCGCCGACTGCTTCGCGAGCAATTTGCCGACGCGCGTCGATCCAGTGAACGAGAGCTTGCGCACCACATCCGATTCAGTCAGCGCGCCGCCGATCGCCACTGCGTCGCCGGAGACGATGTTGAAGACACCCGGCGGAATGCCGGCCTGCTCGGCGAGGACTGCCAGCGCGAACGCGCTCAGCGGCGTCTCTTCCGACGGCTTGAGCACCATCGTGCAGCCTGCGGCGAGCGCGGGGCCAGCCTTGCGCGTGATCATCGCGAGTGGGAAATTCCAGGGCGTGATGGCCGCGACTACACCGACCGGTTCGCGCGTGACGATGATCTTCGCATTCGGATTCGGACTCGGAATCACGTCGCCGTAGCTGCGTTTGGCCTCTTCGGCGAACCATTCGAAAAAGCTCGCCGCATAACCGACTTCGCCACGCGCTTCGGCAAGCGGCTTGCCTTGTTCGAGGGTCAGCAGTTCAGCGAGCGCGTCGCGGTTCTCGAGCATCAACTCGCCCCATCGCTTCACACGAGCGCCGCGCTCCTTTGCGGTCAACCGGCGCCATGCCGGAAGGGCCCGCTCCGCGGCAGCAATCGCTTGCGTCGTTTCCGCTGCGCCACCTTTCGCGACCTGGGCGATGACGTCGCCTGTCGCGGGGTTCAGAACAGGGTAAGTGCTCGCGCTTTCATACCACTCACCGGCGATATAGTGTCCGGTTCGAAGGAATGCATTCATGCCGCTTGCTCCAGGTTCTCGACAAATGTGCCTTGTGCGAGCCGCGACTCGCGCGCAATTCGCTTCCCCGCGGTGTAGTCGTTGATCAGATCGCACGGTGTGTAATTGCGTTCGAGTTCGAACAGTTCGTCGGCGGAGAGCTTCGTGCCGAGCGCGGCGAGCGCGCTGTCGAATTGCGCGGGCGTATCCGCTCCAACCAGCATGCTGGCGACGCCGCCATGATTCAGCACCCACGCCTGCGCGATCTGTGCAGCCGAAACGCCGCGCCGCGCCGCCACGCGCGCCACCGAAGCAGCAATCTCACGCGACGCCGTATCGCCATACATTTGCGCAGTAAAGAAATCGGTCTGGTTGCGCGTCGAGTTCGGATCGCAGGTCAGCAGACCACGCGCCAGCGGACTGAACACCGACACGCCGACGCCCTGATCCTGGCAGTATGGAATCATTTCGCGCTCTTCCTCGCGGTACGCAAGGTTCAATTGCAACTGCATATTGATCGGCTTGTGCCAGCCATTGCGCTCGCATACTTGCATGATCTTGGCAAACTGCCACGTGTACATCGTCGATACGCCGATATAGCGAGCCTTGCCCGCGCACACGATATCGTTCAACGCACCCATGGTTTCTTCGACTGGCGTATTCACGTCGAAGAAATGCAGCATGTAGATATCGACGTAGTCCATACCGAGGCGCGTAAGCGATGCGTCAATGCCATCCATGATGTGTTTGCGCGAATGGCCGCCGGCGTTCTGATACGCGCCCATGTCGTAACCGACCTTGGTCGTTACAACGATTTCCTCGCGGCGTGCGATGCGTTTGAGAATGCGACCCACGACTTCTTCACCGACACCGGTCGAATAGAAATCGGCGAGGTCGATGAAATTGACGCCGGCTTCCAGTGCGTGACGCACGATCGGCTCGCTTTGCGCTTCGTCGAAAATCCACGGCTTCCATTGTGGCGTGCCCATGTTCATCGTGCCGAGGCACAAACGCGATACCTTCAGGCCCGAGTGGCCGAGGCGAATGTATTCCATAGTGCTTGTCTCCTTCCTGATCGCATCCAGTTGCGCAGGCGGTCGCGCGGCACGCATGGCGCGCGAACCGCGTTGCGCGTGATTAACGTTGTTTGGGGGTGTAGAACGGATTCGAAACGTCGCGGGCGGCGGCAAACACTTCTTCGCGATGCGGCAGGCCCTTCATCGCTGCGAGGATCGCGTTCTTACACGCACGGTAGTTGTTTTCAAAGACCGCATCGAGATCGTCGGTGCCCGGGTTGACCCAATTCGCCGACACCACCACCCAATCGTTTTCGGCTTCCGGCGGCAGCGTGCCGTTTTCCAGCGACTCAGCCACTGCCTTGGCGATGCCGGCCTGCGAGGCGCCCCACGTCGCGTTGCCATGGAAGTCGCCGACGATCTGCGCCTTGTTCACATATAGCGTGAGCGGCTTGGTGGGAACGCCGGGACGCGCGATCACGACGAACGGCGCATGGCCCGCTGAAGGCGTCGCCAATGCGGTGGCAAAGGCCTGCCCCGCCGGCCCGTTGCGCGGACCAACCAGCACGTTGATGTGCGCGAGGTTAACGCCCGGGCCTTCGAAGCCTTCGCCGATAAAGAGTTGTTTGTCCGTCGATACGCTCATGGTCTTTCCGTCGGGGGTGAGGGGATGACCCATTGTGCTGTCCGGTCTTCGCGACCATGTATCGATGAGTTTTGATCCGGGGTATGAGGCGAAATCATCTCCGGGTTTGCCCCGGGTATATGGCGTGGCAAACCACGTAGCGCATCGGGGCACGCACGTGGACGAGCGCAAAGGTGAGAGTTTTCGGGACTCGCGATTGCGAACCTCGAATCGGGGCGAAAGGTGAACACATCAGGGAGCGCTCACGCACCAGCGGCGTGAAGTTCAGTCTCGAGGCAACGTCCGCGGAAAAGGCAGCAAGAGAACCGGACGACGGACTACGCGATTCTTCGGATAGCCTGGGAACGCCCGCCAGCAAAGGCTGGCGCGGGTTTCAAGGAAGGTGGGGCAGTCGCGAGGGACAGCAGGGTCAAGCACACCGCAAGGTGCGTCATCCGATGAAACCAGGCTCACCGAAACAACGAACCCTGGCTCGGGGCGCTTCGCGAAATCCACAGCGCACGTTGCAAGCTCACGCGAAAGGTGAGCATTTTCGGGACCCTCTCAGCGGTGCGAGAAAAACCCGATGCAACTTCACTTTGGAGAAAGCCGGCACGTTGCGAGCGCAAGCGCCATGCACGAAAGAGCTTCAGACTTCGATCAGAAAGCGTTCGCGATTCTTGCCCGCCAGCCAGCCAGGCGAGCGGCCGCGGCCACTCCACGTCTCGCCGGTTTTCGGGTTGCGGTACTTGGCTACCGAAGCCGTTTTGCGTACCGCCGCACGTTTGCTCGTAAAGCCCAGCTCTTCCGCTGTCAGGTCGTATTCGACGATCTTCTGCTTGATCTCGGCGATCGCCTGCGCGATTTCTTTTTCGCGCGCCGCCGCGACTTCCTTGTGGAGCTTTTCGAGCTGGGCAGTCAACTGTTTGTACGAGGCCATGGCGGGTACTCCGATCGATTTGACGAACTGCAGTGCGGACGCCCCGGAGGAAGTTCCGTTGCGGGACACTATCAGACGAATAAAGCGCCGGATAGAGCGGCCCGCGCAGGGCCACCCGCACAGGGTGGCCCGTGACTAACTCCGGTTCAGGGCGCCTGAGCTTAACTGCCGTGGCCAACGCACTCAATCGTCAATTGCATCGTACACGCGGCGTTCAAAATCGACCGCCATCGGAAATGGTTCGACAGCACGCCGCTGAATCAGTATGAGACCGATCAGATCTTCCACCGGATCGGCGAACCAGCTTGTGCCATACGCACCCGGCCAGCCGAACGAACCCATCGAGCGATAGCCGAGCGGCAGCTGCTGCGCAGGATCGTCGACAATGGACAAGCCGAGGCCAAAGCCCTGGCCCGCCCACAACACCTGGCCGAACGCCGGCACGCGGCGCTGGTCGCGGGTCAGAAAATTCGAGCGCATCAAATCGACCGAGCGATGCGACAGCAACCGCGTCGAACCGATGCGTCCACGTCCCAGCAATAGTTGCGCGAACTGCAGATAGTCCTGCGCCGTCGAGACAAGGCCGCCACCGCCGCTCTGGAACCGCTCGGGATTCGCCCAGCGGCTCGTCGACGGATGATCTTCGACCACACGCCGCCGCGTGCCCGGCTCGACACCATAAGCTGTCGCCAGACGCGCGAGCTGCGAGTCGGGCACCCAGAATGCTGTGTCGCGCATGCCGAGCGGTTCGAAAATCCGTGTCCGGAAGAAGTCGCCGAGCCGCATGCCGCTTACGCGCTCGATCAGCACGCCGAGGACATCGGTCGCGATGCCGTAGTGCCAGCGCGAGCCGGGCTGAAACATCAACGGCAAGCTCGCTATGCGCGTCAGCCACGCGCTGGCATCCCCTCGCGCTTCAATACCGTTGAAGGCCGCCGCGTAGGCCTCGGCCAAAGGACCGGTGGCGGTGAAGTGATACGCATAGCCGGCGCGATGTGTGAGCAGATCGAGCACGGTAAGCGGCGCTCGGACCGGGTCGGTTTCGTCGAGCGGGCCGGTGGGATCGCGCAGCACGGATGGCGCAGCCAGTTCTGGCAGCCACAACGAGATCGGTGTGTCGAGTGCGAGCCGGTCCTCTTCGATCAACATCAGGACCGCCGCGCTGGTCACCGGTTTAGTCATCGACGCGATGCGAAACAGCGTGTCACGCTCCATCGGCAACTGCCCGGCTTCGTCGCGCAAGCCGAGCGGCTCGAAATAGCCGATTTCACCGCGCCGCCAGACCAACGAAACGACGCCCGCCACCTCGCCGCGTTCCACATAGCCTTGCATGGCGCTCGTGAGCGCCGTCAGCCGAGTCGCTGAAAGTCCTGCTGGTTGCATGCTCCTCCTGGGTCCGTGGGCGCTACGTTCCCTTATTTTTGCAGAAAACGTTACCCGATCAGACGGTACACGTCACCCTCCCCCCGCGGACGGTCACGGTTTCTGCCGCTCCTCCAACGCCGAGAGGGCTGCGGTCAGCCGTTTGACGCGACTTGCCTGCGCCGGCACGAGGGCTGCCCCGGACACCGAAGCGATGCGGTTACGCCAATAGGACAGCGGGATACGGTCTTCAGCTGAGATATGCGAGATGACATGTTCAAGATGCTCGATATCTCTTTCGAGTTGCTGATGATTCATTGTTTTCCCCGGAATTACTCGTTGAACTCGTTTGAACAGCATAAAGCGTGCCGTAATTACGCGATCCAGTTCACTCAAACGGAAAATCTTTCTCGACCCATTAATTCGGCCCGCCGCAACCCGGCAAAATCTGCGTGAATGTTTTAACTTTGAGCCGGCCAGATGAGGATACTGCGGAGAATCTTCGCGCTCCGTTAGGTGCCGCACCGACTCGAATTAACGACGAAACCGGAGCGCTTTGTTATCGGCGCAAACGGTAAGGGTAATAATCTGGGGGCAGCTTGATAAATATCTATTACGCATCATAACCGTTTCGGCAATGCGCATTAGAGGCAGATATTTATGACGGTCATATGCGTATTGCGTGACATCAGCGCGCCGTGCGGACGTCCAGCCGGGTTGGGCCCGTTCAAACGGAATCCGCGCTGAGAGGGAGACGCCCCGTCATGGCCGGGCGGCGGGATTAAAGGAGGGAAATTGGCAATCCCGTTAAGCCAGCCGTTGGCTGGCTTAACGTCATTTCGCCCGGCAGGCGTAAATCAGACTGAGCGTGCCGTTGTCGCTGGATTGGCGCACGACGTCGAAAGCGCCGCCGCAAGCCGCGTTTGCCTGCTGTGAGCAAGAGTCGGAACCGGCCGGACATTGAACCAGCGTAGTCGGGCGCCCGTCCGACAGAAACAGCGGTGCGCTGCTGCTGCAACCGCCCAACATGGCGACGGCGGGAAGTGCCAGCGCGGCACAAGCCCGGCGCGCGAAAGAGGAGAGACTTCGTTTCATTTGAAACCCCGATCACATCTTGTTTTTCGATCACGCGATTGTGCCACGCGGCAATTACGCTGCGTCACTCGATGTCGCCGGACTTTGTCACACCTCGATGCCGTATGCCGCGATCTTCTTGTAGAGCGTCGCACGGCCCATACCGATCTGCATGGCCGTCTCGATCACGCGACCACCGTTGGCGCGCAGGGCGTCGCCCAGGTAGCGCTTTTCGAACGCGGCCATGGCGTCGCTCCACGACATCGCTTCGAGTGCCACTGAAGCCGCGTCTGAAGCGTGCGCTTCAGAGACCATGGATACGTGTGGGCGATGGCCGCTGCCTTGTGTCGGGCCGATGAACGGCGCCAGCGCACGCGCATCGATTCGCTCGCTGTCCGAGAGCATCACCGCCCGCTCCAGCGTGTTGCGCAGTTCGCGCACATTGCCCGGCCACCCATACGAACACAGCAGCCGCAACGCATCGTCCTGCAATTCGAAGTGACTGGCGCCGCGCGCTTGCATCGACAGGTCCTCGAGCATGGCGTAGGCAAGCGCTTCAATATCAGACGTACGCTCCCGAAGTGCCGGCGCCTGGATCGTCAAAACGTTCAGGCGATAGAACAAGTCCGCACGGAAACGTCCTGCCGCGACCAGCGCCGGCAAATCGGCCGAGGTGGCGGCGATGATCCGCACGTCAGCACGCACGATCCGGTTCGAGCCAAGCGGCTCGAACTCCTTGTCCTGCAGCACTCGCAGCAGCTTGCCCTGCAAAGGCAGCGGCATATCGCCGATTTCGTCGAGAAACAGTGTGCCGCCGTTCGCGAGTTCGAACTTGCCGACACGCCCCTTCCGGTCGGCACCGGTATAGGCGCCGGGCGCGGCGCCGAAGAATTCGACTTCGAGCAAGGTGTCAGGAATCGCCGCGACGTTGACCGTCACGAGCGGCTGATTCGCTCGCGCCGATCCGCCGTGAATGGCATGCGCCAGCAGCTCCTTGCCCGTGCCGGTTTCGCCGAGCAAGAGCACCGGCGACTCGAGTTGCGCGGCGCGGCGCGCCTGGCGCTTCACTTCGAGACTGGCCGCGCTCGTGCCGACAAAACTTCCGAACGTGTACTTCGCCCGTCTGGCCTGCGCGAGCGACTGACGCGTCGCGATCAATTCCTCCTGCACGCGCGAGTAGTGGGAGAAAAGCGGCGTGAGCGCCTTCAGCTCGTCGAACAACGCGAAACCCACCGCGCCGACTGTGTTGCCCGCATCGTCTTTCAGCGGCAGCCGCGTCACGACAAGCGGCTCGCGGTCCGTTTCGAGGATATCGAGCAGAATCGGTTTGCCGGTGTTCACGACCTCGCGCATCAGGCTGTTGGGGATCACCGCCTCGCAATCCCTGCCGATTGCCTGCTCCGGGTCCGAAAAACCGAAGCGCGCCGCGTAGCGCTTGTTAATCCACACGACACGCGCCTCGGCGTCGACGATGAACGTGCCTTCGCTAAAGTTTTCGAACGTGCGGAAGAGCGAATCCATCGCCCGGCGGAGTACGTCGCCGTAGGTAGCAGGAAGGCCCGCCCAGTCGTTCATCATGGTGTCGCTGTCTCCGGCTATCGTTATATTTATGCATATCTCATTTCGTAGACAAGCTTATCTCACCGGCGAGATTGCCAGCAAGCGCTCTGCATAAGGATTTAACCTCGGTTCCGCCTATGTTCAGCTGATTTGCGTCCCGTTTTGGAGACGTTTGGGTACAATCGGCCGAATCAAGTTTCGAACTTCGGCCTGAGAAATCAACAGGCTGGCCGCTGCGGCGCGGGTGGCATGGAATCTGCATTTGCGGGCGCCGGGCCGTCGCAGTCATCGGGACGGCGTACACGTAGAACAACCAAGCTTTGGAGACTCAATGTCCTTTGTCATCGTCCTCGCCGCGCTGGCGTTTCTGATGTTTGCCGCGTATCGCGGCTACAGCGTCATTCTGTTCGCGCCGATCGCTGCTCTCGGCGCGGTGCTGCTCACCGATCCGGGTGCCGTCGCACCGGTGTTCTCCGGCATCTTCATGGAGAAGATGGTCGGCTTCGTGAAGCTTTACTTCCCCGTGTTTCTGCTGGGCGCGGTGTTCGGCAAGGTCATCGAACTGTCCGGCTTCTCGGAGTCGATCGTGGCCGCGGCCATCCGCTATATCGGCCGCTCACGCGCCAATGCGGTGATCGTCGCGGTGTGCGCATTGCTCACCTATGGCGGCGTATCGCTGTTCGTGGTGGTGTTCGCCGTGTATCCGTTCGCCGCCGAACTGTATCGCCAGAGCAATATTCCGAAGCGTCTGATGCCTGGTGCGATCGCGCTCGGCGCGTTCTCGTTCACGATGGACTCGCTGCCGGGCACGCCGCAGATCCAGAACATCATCCCGACCACCTTCTTCAAGACAACGTCCTGGGCCGCGCCCACGCTTGGCGTGATCGGCTCGCTGTTCATCATCGTGGTTGGCCTCACGTATCTGGAATGGCGCCGCCGCGCGGCGATGGCGACCGGCGAAGGCTACGGCACGGACCTCGTCAACGAACCGGAACGCGTCGAATCGAAGCAACTGCCGCATCCGCTGCTCGCGGTCGCGCCGTTGGTGCTGGTCGGCGTGGCGAACTTCCTGCTGACTCGCTGGATTCCGAACTGGTACGGCGCGACGTACACCATCGCACCGGATATCCTGCCGGGCATCCATGCGCCGGTCACGACGACGATTAAAAGCGTCGTCGCGATCTGGGCCGTTGAAGGCGCACTGCTGCTCGGTATCGTGATGGTCGTGGTGACGGCATTTGGCCGTGTACGCGAACGCTTTGCGGTCGGCACCAAGGCTGCCGTGGCGGGCGCATTGCTGGCTTCGTTGAATACCGCTTCGGAATATGGCTTCGGCGGCGTGATTGCAGCGCTGCCGGGCTTCCTCGTCGTCAGCGATGCACTGAAGAGCATTCCGAATCCGCTCGTCAACGCGGCTGTTTCGGTGAGTTCGCTGGCGGGTATCACGGGTTCGGCATCAGGCGGCATGAGCATCGCGCTCGCGGCCATGTCGGACACGTTTATCAAGGGCGCGGAAGCGGCGCATATTCCGATGGAAGTGTTGCACCGGGTGGTCGCCATGGCGAGCGGCGGGATGGACACGCTGCCGCATAACGGCGCGGTGATCACGCTGCTGGCGGTGACGGGACTAACGCACCGCCAGTCGTATCGCGACATTTTCGCGGTGACCGTCATCAAGACGCTGGCGGTGTTTTTCGTGATCTCGGTGTACTACATGACCGGGTTGGTTTGACACCGTGCTCGCGCGCAATGCGCCGGTCGAGATCGATTTCATCGCGAAGCGACCCGGCCGGCACGCTGCGGCGAACGGGTCAACGCGCCGACGTTTCATCAAGGCCGAAGTACTCGCATAGCGCGTCGTGCAGCGAGATCGCGCGCGCGTCCATCTCGGTCGTCCAGCGTTCGCTGTCCTGACAGAGCCGCTGCAACGCGTGGCATTCCCGCGTGAATTGCGGCGTCTGGACGACCAGAAACGCGCCGCCCGCGCTATGCGCCCAGTCTCGCAATGCGTGCCGGTCTTCCCTCTCGACGATCGCCATCAGCTTCGGCAGATCGTTCTGCAGATGCGCCTTGAGCATGGCCGTGTATCGCGCCTTGTCATCAGCGCTAAGGGTGCCCACTGAATCGGCGGGCGCCGCAGTGTGTGTCGTGACAGTTGCCGTATCCACGACCACAGCCGCCGGAGCGCCCACGATAGCTTCTGTCTCCGGCGACGACTCACGCCGCATCGACGCCACCGCGAGCAACGCGGTCTCCAATTCGCTCAACGATGCTGGCTTGGCGACATATCCAGTAAATCCGCGCTCGCGCCAACCTTCAGCCTGCCGACTATCGGTGACGGCGCTGAAGGCAAGCACCGGCACGTCCGGGTAGGTCCGGCGCAAGGCCGCCAGCAATTCGTAGCCGTCCATGACCGGCATGTGGATATCGGTCATGACCACCTCGAAGCGCGCCCGCTCGAATTCCGCCAGCGCCTGCCGCCCGTCGCCTGCGATCGTCGGCAGGCACCCCAGTGCGCTGAGTTGTTCGACGACCAGGGTCTGGATCAACGGGTTGTCTTCTGCAACCAGAACCGTCAAACCCTGCAAGGCGGGATTAACCGCAGGCGGCGACACGGCAGGCGCCGGCGGCAGCGTCGTGGCCACGTCCGCAGCGCCCGTGGCCACGATATCCACCGCGGCCAGAATCGCCTTGCGGCTGAACTCCGTGACTTCCAGCACGCCTTCGCCACATGGGGCGGGGCGATGGGGCCCGGTACGCGTAATCCACACCACCCCCGCTGGGTGAACCGCGCGTAGTGCGGCAATCACGTCGAGGTCGTACTCGCCGGTGACGACCATCGCGTCCGGCCGGTTCACGCGCAACCACGCCTGTGCGCTGCGCATCGACACGACCGTGTGGACAGTCCAGCCCGCCAGATGGAAGCTGCTGTCGATGATCTGCCCTGACTCGCGTTCCTGCGAAAGCACCAGCACATTGCCCCGGCGAGCCGGTTCGACGGCCGGCTCGCGCAACGCATCCGGGGGCATGGCGAGCGGAATCGACACGCTGAACGCACTGCCGACGCCCAGCACGCTCTCGACCGAAATATGGCCGCCCATCAACTCGCACAGCCGCGCGCAGATCGACAAACCAAGGCCGGTGCCACCATAGCGGCTCGACGTGCTCGCTTCGCCCTGCACAAACGGGCTGAAGATGCGCGCGACCAGCACCTGATCCATGCCGATTCCCGAATCGCAGACCCGGCAAATCAGCGTCGGCCGGCCTTGCAAATCGTCCGTCACGTCGGCGTTCAGCGTGATCTTGCCGCACGAGGTGAATTTGAACGCGTTGCTCAGCAGGTTGTTGACGATCTGCGCGATGCGCGTGCGATCGCCACTGAGTACCCGGTCGAGCGTCGGCGACAGATGCGCATAGAAGCGGATCGCGCGATCCGCCGTCATGGGCGCGTAGGACAGGGCGATATTCTCGAAATCGTCGAGCGGCCGGAACGATTCGGTCACCAGCTTCATCTCGCCGGCGTCGATCTTCGAAAAGTCGAGAATGTCATTGACGATGCGGCGCAGCGCGTCAGCCGCCACACCGAGTGCCTTGAGCCGTTGCGCGTGAGCTTCGAGCCCCGGCGTACGCGCGAACAATTCGAGGTTGCCAAGCAGGGCGTTCAGCGGCGTACGGATTTCGTGACTCATCGACGCGAAGAAATTCGAACGCGCCCGCATCGCAGCCTCGGAGGTCTGCTGCGCGAGCCGCAATTGCTGTTCGAGCGCATGCTGGACGGTCACGTCGAGAATCGCGCAGAACAGCACGTCTTCGCCGGCATAACGTGCCGACGCGTAGGTAAACTGCAGAAACTGCGCAGGCGGCGAGGCGTTTTCGTCAGGCGCGGGCTGTGATTGCAGTGGCGCTTGCGACTGCGCCTGTGGCGGCTGTGGCAACGCCGGCGCGACAAAAGTCGCGATCCGGGCGAATGCTGCGACCGACGGCGTTCCCGGCGCCGGCACGCGAAACTCGCCAACGACATGCGGTGGCAAGCGATTGCCAGCCGCTTCGATGTGCAGCAACTCGTCGGCCAAAGCGTTCGCGGTGATGATGGAAAAATCGCTCCGCCGAACGATGCACAAACCAACCGGCGTCGCACTGACCAGAATGTGGTTGATGGTTTCGCTTTCCAGGGCGCGCGAAGTTTCCGCGAACGTACTGCGCAGCAGACGCAGCCCCCACAGCCGTGCCGTCAGCGCGATCGCCGCCAGAACCAATACCGCGAGGCCGGCGAGTACGGCCAGTTGCCAACCCAGCGCGGCGACCAGCCCGCGCCACGACAGATAGCTGACCAGCGAGCCAAAACCGGGCACCAACGGATCGATCAGAATCGCGCCATCGCGCGTGTAGCGGTAGCTATCGGGTGGCGTATGCGCGACGGCGTCCTGCAGCATGGTTGCGGTGGCCGCATCGACGGGCGGCGACGACACCATCACACGGCGATCCGCGCTCATCAGCAACAGCGTTCCCTCACGGCCAGGCCGCGAGAGATCCCCTGCAAACGCCGCAAGCGGAATGCTCATCACGATCAGCGTGGTCGGCGTATCGCCAGCATAGTAGGCGCTCACAGCGGAGATTACCGGCACGCCTGTCAGCGGATCGCGATACGGACCGAGCCAGATCCGCTCGCCCTTGGCCGGCACGCGCTTGCCGGTTTGCGCCTGCAGTTCCCGTTCGAGGGCTTCGCGCAAGGTCGTCACCATCGCAGGCTGTGGCAGCGGAGCATCGCCAACGCTTCGCCTGGCGTCCGAGTCGCCGACCGGATGGGCAAGTGAAGGCAGGATCGCGGCATAGTCTTCGTTCAGCCCGAGCAGAATTGCGCGTTGCGGCAATTCGAACGATTGCTGGGTCACCAGCGTGGACTGCGCCGCTTCGTAGATGCGCCACAGGTGTGGCCCGAGTTGCGGCCCCCATGCGGCACGCGTGGCGTCACCCACCAGCAGGTCGAATTGCGCATCGACCCTTTGCACCGTGCCGCGCGTCGCGCCGTACTGGCGCACCGCTTCCTCGGCGCTTGCAGGCGCGCGCAATACGTTGTCGGTGCTGTGATAGTAGTCGAGCGTGAGTTCAGCACGCCGCAGAAACGACTCCTGCCGGTGCAGGAGCAACGAGATGCCGGCGGCGCTCTGGGACGCGAACGCGCGCCGGTAGTCGAGTTGCTTGTCCGCGGCGAGCACGGCGAGCAGCAATGCAAAGACCACCACGATCAGCATCAGCGAAGCGATTGTCGCCAGGTACACCCGCTGTTGACGCTTCGCGCTATGTGCCAGCGAAGCGAACGCTTGAGCCAGTGATTCCTGAGTACGGTCGAGGATCTTCTGCATCGGCTGGCAACGTTGGCGTGGTTCGCGCAGGCAGACCGCTGCGGTTAAGAGGAGCACGGAATGCGTCTGCAGCCCTTTTAACGGCGCAGTTTAGCGCTTTTGGAGACAACGCGCGAAGCATCTGACACCGATTTTCACGACTACGCAGCGCGCATCAAGACAACCCTGCAATAACGGCCCGGTGCGCCATAAACCTGAGTGGTTTACTGGGAAACCCTAAAGGCCACGGGGTTAATGCCGTTATTCCTTGCATAGATATTAGGACCGTGCGGACGCGCGTCCGTACCTGCAAGGAAAGCCATGCGCAACAACCAGCCTGTCACTGGGCACGAGTACGAATTCCCTTCGTCACAGATGCTTGTTTCCGCGACCGATCTTACCGGCCGCATCGAATACTGCAACCCGGCGTTCATCGCCGTATCGGGCTTTGCCCGCGATGAGCTAATCGGCCAGCCGCACAACGTGATCCGCCATCCGGACATGCCGCGCGAAGCCTTCGCCGACATGTGGACGACGATCCGCGACGGCCGCCCGTGGACCGCGCTCGTCAAGAACCGCCGCAAGAACGGCGACCACTACTGGGTGCATGCGAACGTCACGCCGGTAGTCGATAAAGGCGTGGTGGTCGGCTATCTGAGCGTGCGCGTGAAACCGGCACGCGACGCGGTGCGCGCCGCCGAAGCGTTGTACGCGCGAATCCGCACCGGCGAGTCGCGGGCGTTCAGGCTGCATCGCGGCATGGTCGTACGCACGGGCATGCTCGGCCGCGTGCAATCGCTGATGCGTCTGCCGGTCGCAACGCGTGCGGCGATCGGGTATGCGATCACATCGCTGGCTTTGTTGCTAACCGGCCTCGCTGCATGGAACGGTACGCCGCCCGTGCCGTTCTGGATTGCGTTCGGCGTCGCCACCGCCTTCAGCCTCGTCTCCTGGCGGGTGCTGACGCGGCAACTGGCCGCACCGATTCGCGACATGTCCGGCTTCGCGACCCGCCTAGCTGCCGGTGACCTGACCGCCGATCTGGTGATCGCGCGTCACGACGACCTCGGCGATGTGTTGCAGGCGTTGAATCAACTGAAGGCGAATCTTGCGGCGATCGTCTACGACGTGCGCGCGCAGATTACCGGCATGCTCGACAACGCGCGCGAAATTTCCAGCGGCAATGTCGACCTCGCGCGGCGCACCGAAATGCAGGCGGCGTCGCTCGAAGAAACGGCGGCCACCATGGAAGAACTGACCACCACCGTGCAGGCCAACGCCGATGCCAGCGTCCGCGCGCTCGATCTGGCGAAAGACGCGCAAGCGGCGGCGGCCGTCGGCGGCAAGATCGCCGGTCAGGTCGAGCAGACCATGGCCGGCATCACAGCGGCGTCGAAGCGCATTGCGGACATTACCGGCGTGATCGACGGCATCGCGTTCCAGACCAATATCCTCGCGCTGAATGCCGCCGTGGAAGCGGCGCGCGCGGGCGAAGCGGGCCGCTCGTTCGCAGTCGTCGCCAGCGAGGTGCGAATGCTGGCGCAACGGTGCGCGGCGTCGTCGAAGGAAATCAAGTCAGTGGTCGAGGCGAGTGCAACCGAAGTGGCGCTCGGCACGGAACTGGTTGCACGCACGACCTCACAAATGCGCGTGATCGATGAAGCGGTAAGCCGCGTGTCGTCGATCATCGTCGAAGTAGCGAATGCAAGCAGCGAACAGGCAGAAGGGATTCGCCAGGTCAATCAGGCGGTCTCGCATCTCGACGGCGCCACGCAGCAGAACGCAGCGCTGGTCGAGCAGGCGGCAGCCACGGCGCAACGTCTCGCGGAACAGGCCGATGTGCTGGACGAAGCGGTGCGTCTTTTCACCGTCGCCGATGCAACGCCCGCGCGGCGTGCTGCGCAGCCGCTGCGGCAGGCCGCACCGGGCAATGCGGCGCGGCATCCGGCGCACACGTCGGCGCCCGAACTTAGGCGCGACGCAGAGCACGGAATTGCACACGCGGTCGAGCAGGAAGAATCCGCATTACATTGATCTGACAGATCGGCGTTACCCCCACCTCGACAGGCCAGAATTGACGCATCACGATGGAAACGTCAGCGCCCAGTTGGTTGCAAGGGCAGGCTGACCCGAGTAACAACGGCGTTTAGCAGCCCGTCCCTTCAAGGACGGGCTATTTTTTTCCGCCTGGCACGCTCGCTGCCCCACCCATAACCGAACCGCGCGTCAGCACCGTGACAGCCAGGGAGAAGGGCTGCACCGCCACGGGGCACGAAAAATGCGCCCGTCGTTGCGGGGAGTCGCGTTAAACTGGTTGTCACAGTCGGGCGTCGCGCCGCGCATTGCCCGGCGGGCCTCGCCAGGCAACGCGCAACGCGTCGTCCCGGCAAGCAGATAGGTGGACGGGCAGATACCCCGCGTGTGAGCACGGCACGACAGACGGCGTGCTCACCTGCCCGTACAATGGTTCGATCATCAACGGAACAAGGACAACCTCGATGCGCACTACCGGGTCCTCCGGGTCAATGGCCCTGCTCACCGAATACGACGACGCAACGGCACGCGAACTCCGCTCCCTGCGCCTCGAATCGACAGAAGATGGCAAAGGCATTCTTCTGATCGAGGTCGACGAGCGCAAGCCAGGCATTCACCGCGAAGTGCGCTACGAGATCACGCCTGCCGAACTGATTGCCGCAATTCGCGCACATGGCGCGGAGTTGCCGGGCGAACAACACAATCATCGTCAGTAACACAGCCACGCCCGGCACTGCGCTTCACGCGCGAAAGCCGGGCGCTGCCTGTGGACCGCCAGCTTCGATTTGCGTATTGCAGGACATCCTACGAGTGTCCGTAAAGCGTTCTTCGCCACTCGCTTGCGGCAAACGTTTCAATCAATTTCGCTTTGTTCCATTCGCGCTTCTAATTCGCGCTTTTGGCCCGCCAGGCATGCCGTGGCCGCGCTTTTAACACGCGAATAACGGGCCGATTTTCCGGACATTTGCACGTCTTGAAAATGCGTCCATAATCCTTAGATACTCCGTTGCTTCCCCTACCTGCGCCGCGTCCGAAAGGGCTGCGGATGTAAGCCGATGCTACATGATCTCGTCGAGCAATATGGACCGGCGCTCGTCTTCGTCAACGTGCTGGCCGCCTCGCTCGGGCTACCGGTGCCGGCGATGCCGTCGCTCGTGCTGTTTGGGGCGATGGCGGCCATGCATCCTGGGTCAATAGGCACACAGCTGATGCCGGTCCTCGTGTTGTCGATCTTCGCCACGCTGATCGGCGACAGCGCCTGGTATCTCGCCGGCCGTATGTACGGCGGCAACACGCTGAAAACGATCTGCCGTCTTTCGCTGTCACGCGACACCTGTGTAAAAAAGACCGAACGCTTTTTCGGCCGCTGGGGCGTGCGCGTGCTGGCAGTGGCGAAGTTTGTGCCGGGCCTGTCGATCGTGTCGATTCCGATGGCCGGTGCGATGGGCACCCGCTACCGTACGTTTCTCACTTACGACAGTATCGGCGCTGCCTTGTGGTCGGGTACCGGTTTGATCATCGGTGCGCTGTTCGCCAAGCAGATCGACATGCTGTTCGCCATGGCCGGACGCCTCGGGCGCACGGCCGCGCTGGTAGCGGTGGCGTTGCTGCTGCTGTATGCGGCTTATCGCTGGGTTCGCCGGCGCCAGCTGATTTCCAAGCTCGCAACCCAGCGAATCGAAGTCGAGGAGTTGGCGAAACTGGTCGCGGCCGGCAAGACGCCGGTACTGTTCGATATCCGCTCGCAGGAAAAGCGCGCGCTTGACCCGTTCGTGATTCCGGGCTCGCAATTTGCCGACGAACGGCAGCTCGACGAGATCGTCGCGACGTATCCGCACGATCAGAAGGTGGTGATTTACTGTTCGTGCCCAAATGAAATATCCGCGGCATGGATGGCCAAACAGATGAACGAAGCCGGCTTCGCCGACGTGCTGCCGCTACGCGGCGGCATGGAAGCCTGGCGCGACTCGGGCAAAGCGGTGGACGCGCTGCCCGGCATGCCGCCGCCCGATGTGGCGGTCGACGATATCGCGCCGAAGGCCGTGTAGCGCAGCAGCGCATTCACATCGGCGCCCTCGCGCGCCCGCGCCGCTTCGCCCCCCGTGTCGATCAATCAGGATGAACACAGAAGGAGCGGTTCAATGCTGTCGACTCAAGAAGCAGAAGGGCAACAAGCCGTCGTCGCCGACGCGCCGTTTTCGTCGCTCGCGACACGGATGCATCAGATGTTCCCCGAACTCACGTGTGCAGAAATCGACCGTCTGCGTCGGTTCGGCGAAGTGGGCCACTGGGAAGCAGGAAAGCTGCTGTTCGAGACCGGTCACACGGGTCCAGGCATGTTCGTGATGTTGAAGGGGCATGTGAAGATTTATCAGCGCGACGGCATCGGGCGCGAGGTCGTGATTGCAGAA
Organism: Paraburkholderia domus; assembly: GCF_905220705.1. Classification (GTDB taxonomy): domain Bacteria; phylum Pseudomonadota; class Gammaproteobacteria; order Burkholderiales; family Burkholderiaceae; genus Paraburkholderia; species Paraburkholderia domus. The sequence continues at coordinate 128,698 of NZ_CAJNAT010000005.1, read as the reverse complement.
CACGGCGCTGGGCATTTTCTCGCCGAAGTCGGGCAGCTGTCCGGGCGGCATGCGCTCGTCAACGGCATGGCGACGGACGCCGTCGACGCCTTGCTGATTCCGCCGGACAAGCTGCGCGCGCTGATCGTCGCCGAGGCCGAGCTGGGCGAGCGCATCATGCGCGCGCTGATCCTGCGGCGCGTATCGCTGATCGAGAAAGGCGCGGGGGGCCCGATCCTGATCGGCAACAGCCGGGACGCCCGGCTTGTGATGTTGCAGGGCTTCCTGTCGCGCAACGGCCATCCTCACTCGGTCATCGACGAACGCGACGAAGACGCGTTGCGTCTGATCGAGCAATTCGCCGCGCAGCAAGAAGACATGCCGCTCGTGATCTGCCCGGACGGCTCGGTGCTGCGTCATCCGAGCATGCCGGAACTCGCCTCCTGCCTCGGCTTGCTGCCCGATCTCGACAATTCGCATGTGTACGACGTCGCGATCGTCGGCGCAGGGCCGGCCGGCCTCGCCACGGCCGTGTACGCCGCGTCCGAGGGCCTCTCGGTCATCGTGCTCGACAGCCGCGCGCCGGGCGGCCAGGCGGGCGCCAGTTCGCGGATCGAAAACTATCTCGGCTTTCCGACCGGCATCTCCGGTCAAGCGTTGGCGGGCCGCGCGTTCGTGCAGGCGCAGAAATTCGGTGCGCACGTTGCGATTCCCGTCCATGTGAAGGCGCTGCATTGCGCGGAGTCGCCGCATCGGCTGGAGCTCAAGTGCGGAGGGCAGATCACCGCCCGCGCGATCGTGATCGCGAGCGGCGCGGTCTATCGGCGCCCGGCGCTCGAAGGGCTCGATCGCTTCGATGGGCGCGGCGTCTACTACTGGGCGTCGCCGGTCGAGGCCAAGCTGTGCAAGCGCCAGGAGATCGTGCTCGTGGGCGGCGGCAATTCGGCGGGCCAGGCGATCGTCTATCTGGCGACGCACGCAGCCAAGGTCCATGTGCTGATCCGCCGAAGCGGCTTTGAAGCCACCATGTCGCGCTACCTGATCGACCGCATCCGCTCGCTGCCGAATGTGTTCGTGCATCCGAATTCGGAAGTCGGCCAGCTCGAGACGGACGAAATCGGGCTGGCCTCGGTCGTGTTGAAGAAGCCGCTGCCGGACGGCACCAAAAGCTTCGACACGCGGCATCTGTTCCTTTTCACCGGCGCGGATCCGAATACCGACTGGCTGCGCACCTGCGGCGTGCAGCTGGACGACAAGGGCTTTGTGCTGACTGGCGCCAGTGTGGACGGCGCATCCGTCTGCGATCTCGCGACGACTGTCGAAGGCGTGTACGCGATCGGCGACGCGCGCGCCGGCTCGACGAAGCGCGTCGCGGCAGCGGTCGGAGAAGGTGCTGCGGTGGTCGCGCAGATTCATCAGCTGCTGGCCGTTTCGGCGGGAGAAGCGGTCGCTTTGGGGGCTTAAAGGAAGCCTTTCCCGGGGCCGCCCTAGTCGCGCGTTCGGCCGCCGCTCGCGCGACGTGCCGGGCGTAGGCCCACTCCCCCCGCCCGCGGCAGCAATGGCATTGGGTAATCTGCTGTTACACACGCCTTCAACTGGTTTCACCTGCCTTGCTTTCTGTTTCGTAATATTGTCGTCAGCTATTCGACAGCGAATGGCTGCCTCTTTCGAAACAGGAGACAAGCATGATCCAACGCGCGATCGTTTTCACCGCCTTCAGCCTTGCTGCCACCTGCGCATCGACTGCCGCTTCGGCCCGGGTGGATGTCGGCGTGTTCGTGAACACGCCCGGGCTCATGGTTGCCCCACCGCCCGTGGTTTATACGCCGCCCCCGGTCGTTTATGCGCCTGTGCAACCCGTGTACGGTTATGGGTATCGCGGTGATTACTACCGCGGGTATCGCGAGCGCCATGACCATGGCCGGCATCGCGGCTGGGATAAGCACCACAAGCGCGACTGGTAAGGTCGGTTCGGACGGATTGCTAGTTGCTGAGTCATTGCGGCTGCGTTGCCTTCCACGGTGGTATGCGCCGGTCGTGCCCCATGCCGATTCGTCTGCCGTATTCACGCTACAGTAGCGACTGCTGATTTAGGCCGGACCTAGCGTCCGCTCCCATCGCAGTTACTCATCGACCAACGCCCGTGACCGACGCTCGCGTGAAGAGTCTTCCGTTATCCGCCGCGCGCACGCTGCATCTGGCCGCGCAAGGTTTGCTGACGCCGCCGCGCCGCAAGGCCGTCAAAGCCGACGTGCTCGACGCGATCCGTCGCATGGCGCAATTGCAGATCGACACGATCCACGTGGTCGCGCGCAGCCCGTATCTCGTGCTGTTCAGCCGGCTCGGCGCGTATCCGCAGCAATGGCTCGACGAGCACCTTGCCGAAGGCAAGCTGTTCGAATACTGGTCGCATGAAGCCTGTTTCGTTCCGACCGAAGACTACGGCCTGCTGCGCCACCGCATGCTCGATCCGAGCGGCATGGGCTGGAAATACGCGGCCGAGTGGCACAAAAAGCATCGCAAGGACATCGACAAACTGCTCGCGCATATCCGTGCGACCGGCCCCGTGCGTTCGGCGGACTTCGCTCGCGAGGCGGGCAAGGGCAACGGCTGGTGGGACTGGAAGCCGGAGAAGCGCCACCTGGAAGTGCTGTTCGCGATCGGGCAATTGATGGTGGCCGAGCGGCGCAATTTTCATCGCGTCTATGATTTGACCGAACGCGTGTTACCGGACTGGGACGACGCGCGCGACCTGCCGCCGCGGGAAACCGTCACTGAGGAAGCATTGCGCCGCACCTGCCGCGCGCTCGGCGTCGTGCGCGCCGATTGGGTCGCCGATTACTACCGGCTGCCGCGCCGCCCCTATCGCGACGAACTGCGTGCGCTTGCCGATCGGGGCGAACTGATCCCGGTGCAAGTGGAGGGCTGGAAGCAGGACACCTTCGTCCATCACGAATTCGCGCCGATGATCGACGACGCCGCAACCGGCAAGCTCGCTTCAACCGTCACCACAGTGCTGTCGCCGTTCGATCCGGTGGTGTGGGACCGCAAGCGCGCCGCCGCGCTCTTCGATTTCGACTATGCGATCGAATGCTATACACCGGCTGCAAAGCGCAAATATGGCTACTTCGTGTTGCCGCTTTTGAGCCGGGGGCGCCTGGTCGGCCGCGTGGATGCGAAAGCGCATCGAACAACCGGCGTGTTCGAACTGAAATCGCTGCACATCGAACCCGGCGTGCGACTCAGCGCGAGGCTTGCCGGCGATCTTCGCCGCGCTTTGCAGCGCTGTGCGGACTGGCACGGCACACCGCAATTGGAAATTGCATCCGGGCCGGCGGAATGGCTCGAGGCGCTGAGCGCAACCAGCAGTCAGGAAGTTTGACCGCGCGGTACAAGACGCGTTCTTAGTGCAGCGCCGCCCACGCGAGCGACAAGGAAAACACGCCCAGCACAATGGACGCGCCGCGCTGCATCTTCACCGGATTCAGCCAGGCGAGTTTGCCGCTGCCAAGCGCCGCGCCGAACGCGATCCACGCAAGCGCGATCGGCACCAGCAAGCAGGCGAATATCAGCATCGCCACGGCATACACAGACACATGCGCGAACGCGATGGCGGGAAAAATCGTACCGGCGAATAACAAGCCTTTCGGATTGAGCAGCGTCGCCACGAACAGCGTGCGCTTGCCGCTCGCCCGCTGTGTCGAATCGGGCAAGGCCACCGCCGCGCGCCACATATCGACGGCGAGATAGGCGATGTACACGCCGGCCGCCACGCGCAACAGCGACGGCAACCAGGGCAACGCGTGCGCGGCTTGCGCGAGAAAATGTCCCCACACTGAAATCGACAGAAGATGGCCGGCAAGTTCAGTGGCAATCAGCGGTAATGAACGCCGCACGCCCTGGCGCAAACCGGCCGCCGCAAGCAGCGTATTGGTGGGACCCGGCGTAATCAGTACGACAATAATGCCGACGGCCAGCAAGGCGATAGCAGACGAGGAAAGCATAAAAAAGGCGCAATGTTGGAAACAGTGCGCCTTTTTATCACAGACAACCGCGCCGCCGAAACGCGGCGGCGATTGCGCTGCGAACCACGCCACCCGCGGGCGGCGTGCCACTGCCTTCAGTGGTCGAGCTTCGCGCGCAATTCGCGAGCGGCTTCCAGCAGCCCCTCATAACCCGAACGGGCGTGCTCTGGCAGATCGGGATCGCCGACGAACGCGCCGAGGGTTTCGATCAGGCTATACAGAATGCCCTTTGCGGCACCCGAAGCGATGCTGCCGGACGATACCTGTTGACCCACGTGACTGAGCGCGGCGTCGAGGTGCTCCAGGTCGGGCCGGTCGCCCGTAGGCGGCTGAGGCGTTACGTCTTGCGTCATGATGAAACTTTTCTCCAATTGATATGTCAGCGAACAAAACCATCCTTTCACGTTGTTATATACCGATCGTGCGCTGCCGTCCATTCGTGATGGGACCGAGCGCGATCCACGCGATCCACGTTAAGGCGTCCATCGATACATCAGGATTTTCGCGCGCGCGTCGTCTTCCAGCAGGACGACGTATTCGCCATTCTCGCGCCGCACCGCGCTGATGCCGAGATAAACATCCACCCAGCCGGTGGTGCTGCCGACGCTCGCGCCGGGCGTCATATAGCCGACCGCCTGACCATTGCGTATGTCGTACACATCCACCTTCGCGGTGTACAACTCGGCGACGAAAATGTAATTGCCTGCTACCGCGACGCCGACGGTCGTCGTCTGTGGATTGCTCTGCGTATTCCACGGCAATGAGATGGTGTATTGCTGCGTCGGCGTACCGGAACTCCAGTTGTCATAGCGCGCGAGCACCGGGCCGGCCTCCTTCCAGTGCGTCGGATCCCACGGAATCGCGCTCGTAAAACCGGATATGTACATTGTGTCGGTCGCCGCGACATAGACGATCCGCGCAATCCGCGTGAACGGTTGCGGCATCGCGAACATCTTCGAACTCGCGTACGTGTAGATCGGATTGCCGACGGAATCGAGGCCTTGCAACGGCATCTCGCGGATGCCGCTCGTCGGCGTGGCGAGCCAGACGTTACCCGGCGTATCGACCCACCAGAAGCCGTTGCCGACCGTACTGCCCGTCGACGGGTTGCTACTGATTTCGCTCGCCTCGACGGTGCCGTTGCCATTGCTATCGCGCCACAGCCATTCGCCATACGTCGGCTGCCCTGCCGGCCACGAGCCCGGCAGCGGATTTTGCGCCAGCAGACCGGACGGAATCGCCACTTCGCCATGCGCCGCGTCGAAGCGATACACATTCAGATAGTGCGCGCCGGGATCGAGCGTGTAGAGATAACGCTTACCGTCGATTCGCCGCACCATCGGCTCGCCGCGCACGCCACGCGGCTCGTGAAATGCCGGGTCGTCGGGATAATCGAAACGTTCGAGCGTGAAGCCCGCGTACGACCATTGCTGGCCGACCGGCCGCTTGTAATCGAGCGTGAAGCGCTTCGAGCCGGTGTAGACCGAATTCGGCGTCGCCGGATCGAACGCGGCGCTATCGACAAAGGTCAGCCCGTACAGGCGCCAGTTGAAGGCATGCGTGCTGAGCACGTAGCTTTCGAGCACGGCCCCCTGACCGACCGATGCCGAGCCGAGCGGCCGCGGACCTTCGCCATTCTGCGCGACGTACAGATTGCCGGCCGGATCGACACCCAGGCCCGTGATGCCATTGAAGCGCCAGTCGCCCGGCACACCCTTGACCTCGTGGAAGATGCCATTGCGCGTGCCGATCGACGCAGCGGCTCGCGGCTGACCGCCGGCATGCCTGTCGAAGACGAGGATCTGCTGCGCCGGTCCGTTGTCTGCGACCAGAATTTGCCCTGACGGTGCGATTGCGATGTCGGTCGGCACCGTGCCGGCGGGCAAGGTCAATGCGCCGGAGAGCGCGGTGCCATCGGCGGCGTAATGCAGAATACTTAGGTTTCCAGATGAAACACCGCTCATCACCCACAGCGTCGAATCGGTGTCCAACGCAATTCGTCCCGGCGAGGACACATTCCATGAACGCAGGCGCCGCATCGATGCGGCATCGAGTACGACTATCCGGCTGTTGTACGTATCAGCGACATACAGTTCGGTATCGGTGGCGGCCATCCCGCGAATGCCCGCATCGGTGCCGGTCGTCACCGCGTTCAGCCGCAGAAAACTGTTCTTCGTTGCATTGGCGCTATTGCCGATGCCGCCGTCGAACGGCGCGCCGGTCGCGAGATTGGCGAGCGTGCGCCGCGTAATGCCGAACCACGTCTGGTTGGCCGGCGGATAGTCCGCGCCGACCAACCCGTTGCTCTCGTTGCCGATCGACATCGCCGCATACAGGTAGGTATGGTTCGTCGCGACAGCATCGCCGCCGGCGGCGCCCCAGCCATGCGTCGAGCCGGCCACAGCAATTTTGTCGCCTGCGCGATACGCGGCGATCTCGCTGCCGCTTTCGTCCCAGGGTGCATTGGTGTAAACGGTCCCATCCGAACCGACGCTAATCGCCTGGATGTCCTGCTGCATCCACTTGCCGTCGCCAAAGCCGAAACTGTTGCCGATCCAGGAGGTGGTGTAAGCCAGTTGCGTTTGCGCGAGCGCGCTTTGCGATAAGAGATTGTGGAGGAGAAGAACAGCGACGCCAAGGCGAGGGATAAGTTTCACTACGGTATTTCCTTGCAAGGTGCGAAGCGCGCACGGCGGGCGTGTCCGGCGCGCAACGCGTGTATGCGGATCAAGAGCTATCGCGCATACATCAACGTTGGCGTTTTATCCTCGCATAGAAAAGCGGAAATTTAATCGTAAAAAAATCATCGCGGGCCTGCGTGCACTTTAAATGATTCGAAGCGCATAAGCTTGCACGGCAATACCAAGTTATTTATCTTTCAGCCGCACGCGATATGCGCATCGTCGCGCGCCGGCAAGCACATGTTCCTCACGCTCAATCGATCCTTCCTCGCCGACGATCTCCGCGAACAGTTGCAACTCCGTGCGGCAGAAACCCTGGCACGTACGCGCCGCCGCGCAGATCGGGCAGTGGTTCTCGAGCAGCAACCAGTCGCGCCCGTCTTTCTGCAACTCGGCCATATAGCCTTCGGCGCTGCGAATCTCCGCGAGTCTGGTCAGCCGCGCCTTGAGCCCCTTGATCGGCTTGAGCGCCGCGAGATAGTTCGCGCGCGTTTCTATTGCACGCTGATCGATCAATCTGTCGAGCCCCTCCTCGCCGAATAGCTGGCGAATCGAGCCGATCAATTGCACGGTCAATTGCGGATGCGTGTCTGGAAAGCGGGCGTTGCCCGCTTCCGTCAAAGCCCAGCTTTGACTCGGCCGCCCCGGCCCGGCCTGCGACGCCTGGCGCCCTTCGATCAAGCCGCCGCTCAGCAGTTTCTGGATCTGTTGCCGCGCGGCTTCGACCGTGATGCCGAGTTCGCCCGCGATCGACGCGGTCGACAAAGGCCCCCGCGTCTTCAACAGATTCAGGATGCGATCCACCGGCGCGGCAGTCGGTGCGGTTTGCACGAGCGCCGGTGAATTTTCCAAGCTTTCATTTGCATATCTCATCGGAGCACATTATTATCCAAGCCAATAGTTGCATAATAAGCCAGCCTTGCACGGCTGTCCATGACATGAAAAATCTGCAATCGGATGTACCGGCATGGAGCGATCTGCTCAGCGGCAGCAACGGCTGGCGGGCTTTGGGCCTCGCAGGCGGCGTCGCGCTGCACGCCACCAACGTGTATGTGGCAACGACGATCCTGCCCTCGGTCGTGCATGACATCGGCGGGCTCGAACTGTACGCGTGGAACACGACGCTGTTCGTGATCGCATCGATTCTCAGCTCGGTGTTGTCGGTGCGCCTGCTCGCGGTGCTCGGCGCGCGCTCCGCTTACTTCAGCGCGCTCGCGGTATTCGCGCTGGGCACCGTCGTGTGTGCGAGTGCACCGTCGATGCTATGGATGCTCGCTGGCCGCACGCTGCAAGGTCTCGGCGGCGGCATCCTGCTTGCCCTCAGTTACGCGCTGATTCGCGTGGTGTTCGAAGAGCGCCTGTGGCCGCGCGCGATGGGACTTGTGTCGGGCATGTGGGGCGTTGCCACGTTATGCGGGCCGGCGGTCGGCGGAATCTTCGCGCAACTCGGCGATTGGCGTCTGGCGTTCTGGGTGTTGCTGCCGGTCGTTCTGCTTCTCGCTGTGATTGTGCATCGCGAGGTCGACGACAAGCGCGTCCGCGGTGAAACCGCTCAGCCGATTCCGTTACTCAAGGTCAGCTTGCTCGGCGCCTCAGTCCTGGTGATTTCGCTCGCGGCATTAACCGAGGACATGCGCTGGAACGCGCTCGGCGTTGTCGCCGGCCTCGGCTTCGTGTGGCTGCTTGCCAGACTCGAACGCAGCGGCACCCGCACACGCCTGTTGCCGAGCGGCTCGTTCTCGATTCGCACGCGGATCGGCAGCATCTACGCCTGCATGAGTCTGCTCGGCATCGGCGTGACCAGTGAAATCTTCGTGCCGTATTTCTTGCAGACGATTCACGGACGCTCGCCGCTGGCCGCCGGTTATCTGACCGCATTGATGGCAGCCGGCTGGTCGGCCGGCTCGATGTTCAGCGCCGGCCGCTCTGCCGCTGCGGCGCAGCGATTAAGCCGCGCCGGCCCCGTGGTCGCGGCACTCGGACTCGCCGCACTCGCGTGGCTGATGCCGATAGCAGGTTTGTTCGACCGCTTGCCGGGTACGGCCGCATTATGCGCGGCGCTCGCGAGCGTTGGACTGGGTGTCGGGATCGGCTGGCCGCATCTGCTTACAAGTGTGTTCACCGCCGCGCAGCCAGGCGAAGAGAACCTTGCGTCACTCTCGATCACCACCATTCAACTGTTCGCGATGGCGTTCGGCTCGGCGCTCGCGGGCCTCGTCGCGAACGGCGCCGGTCTGACGACTTTGGCTCCGCTACCCGGCGCGCAGCACACCGCGCTCTGGCTGTTCGCGACATTCGCGCTCGCACCTCTGCTCGCTGCCGGACTGACCCGCCGCAAGCCGCGCCTTACCGGAGAAGCATCGTGATAGATCGAGTGCAGGCCATGCGGATTTTCGTGCGGATCGTCGATGCAAGCAGCTTCACGCGCGCCGCCGAGTCGCTCGAGATTCCGCGCGCCACCGCGACGACCACCGTGCAGGCGCTCGAGTCCCTGCTCGGCGTGCAGTTGTTGGTGCGCACGACGCGCAAGGTCACGCTGACCGCCGAAGGCGCTGCGTACTACGAACGCTGCGCGCAGATTCTCGCCGCAATCGAAGAAGTCGAATCGGGCCTGTTCAACCGTCCCGAGAACCTGCGCGGCCGCTTGCGCGTCGCGATGCCGGGAATGATTGCCGCGTCGATCGTGGTGCCCGCCCTGGCCTCGTTTCGTGCGCTGCATCCGCATGTTGAGCTGGCGCTCGGCGTGAGCTATCGCACGCTCGATCTGGTCGGCGAGAGTGTGGATTGCAGCATCGAGCTCGGCGAGTTGCCCGATTCCCGGCTGCTCGCGCGCCGCCTCGGGCTGCTCGAACGCGTCACCTGCGCGAGCCCCGCGTATCTCGCGCGGTTCGGCGAGCCGCATCACCTCGACGATCTCTCGAATCACGTCGCGGTGAACTGGCTGTCGATGCAAACCGGCCGGCGTGTGGACTTCGACTTCAGCGTGGCGGCGCGGACGAGCAAGGTGAAAGTGGACGGCTTCATTCAGGTGAACGACGAACACACGTACCTCGCGTGCGGGCTCGAAGGCCTGGGACTGATTCAGCCTGGGCGCGCTGCTGCTGCGCCGTATCTTGCGTCTGGACAGTTGGTCGAGGTTCTGCCGAAGTGCAAGCCGACGCCGGTCGCCGTCTCGGTGACGTATGTGAAAAGCCGGCAGATTTCGCCGCGCGTGCGGGCGTTTGTCGACTGGCTCGCCGAGGTATTCGAAAACGCGCCGGGGATGGTTAAGGCTGCGCCGCCGTTGGCGGATCCGCCGACGTGGCCGGTGCTCGACGCGCAGCGGCTATACGCCTGCTGACCTCATAGTATCTAGCGGCCCAGCGCCGCAGCAAAGAAGAAGGTGCGATCATTCGCGCCTTTTTATTGCCTCAACAGCACGTCCCAAAGTCTCACACCCTCCGATGAATTTTCCCTGTCGATAAATAGATATCGCTGATGTCCGCGCTCGCCCCGGCTATTTAGGCTCCTGTATTACGAATGATTACAACACGGCGAGAAACGCAATAGCGCGTGCACGTCGCCGCTAATCATTCGCTGAGAGTTTGCCGAGAAAAGCAATATGACCTGCGCCCAACTTGCGCAAAAGATCGAAACGCGGTCGCAACCAGGGCCGCAGCGTCAAAACAAAAAGAACAGGGGCAATTGTTTACTGGCCGTATGAGGTACAGGAAAAATGCAAAAACAGAGACAGGAAAACGAGCGGAAATTTTCCCGCAAAACCATCGGCGGCATCGGTCTGCGGTGGTCAGGAGCCGGAACATTTCGAATACTTGCAGGCGCTGCCTGTGTCTCACTTGCGCTTGCCGCATGTGGTGGACATAACGGGAGTGATTCGACATCTTCAGCTACACCATCACCGACAGCCGCACCGCAGTCTCTGGAGGCGACTGCGGCGCTGGCGGCGAAGTCAACCACTGTCCCGCTCGCAATGTCGTTGAAGATGAATGCGAGCGGTATTGCGCCTGACACGCAGACCGACCGCTTTATCGTCAAGTACAAGACCGGCACCCCCGAATGAAACGCAACCACAGCGGTCCAGTCAAGGTTGGACAAACTTGCGGGCGCATTTCCTTCGAGAACGCACCATTTGCGACGCATGGGTATCGGTTCAGACGTGGTCACAACTGAGCGCAAACTGAACGCCACAGAAGCCAAGGCATTCATGCGTGCGATCGCCTCCGATCCCGACGTTGAGTATGTGGAACCTGATACCCCAATGTTCGCTGCGTCCGCTCCTAATGACCCGTTGTACAGTTCACAGTGGGGTCTAGGTTCGAACCTAGATCCTGGGCAATCGACGGTAGGTATTCGCGCGGAAGGAGCGTGGAATATGGCGAGCGGCGCTGGGGTCGTGATCGGCCTCTTGGATACTGGTGTCACGAGCCATAGCGACCTGGACGTGAATATTCTGCCTGGTGGGTACGACTTCACCTTTTGGGGCCGTGGTGGAGACGGCAAGAATACGGGGCTACCGCCTGCGGCCATACGTTCGACGGCTCACTGGCACGGCACGCATGTCGCAGGCATCATGGCTGCGCTGAACAATAACGGTGTCGGTATTGCCGGGGTCGCACCCGGCGCGAAGGTCGTTTCGGCACGGGTGTTGGACGGATGCGCCAATGGCGCACTTTCTGATGTAGCAGATGGGATTATGTGGGCCGCGGGCGGAATGATCCTAGGGGTGCCCGCCAACTCTCATCCGGCGAAAGTCATCAATGCTAGCCTTGGCGGATACGGGGTGTGTTCCGCGACGATGCAGACTGCAATCGACTATGCGGCGGCTCGGGGTGCTGTCGTCGTGGTCGCTGCAATGAATGAGGCTAACGACGCAGCAAAATACCAGCCCGCAAACTGTCATAACGTTATTACGGTGGGCAACTCCGCATGCAATGGCGTTCGTTACTATGATTCAAATCATGGGCCGGTCGTCGATATAGCCGCACCGGGTGATTGGATCTTGTCTACCTACAACAGTGGAACGTCCACCCCTGATGCGGAGAGCTATTCGTATCAGAACGGCACGTCGATGTCGGCCCCAATGGTAAGCGGAGTTGTTGCACTTGCCCAGTCGGTGGCACCTGTTCCACTGAGCGCGGCAGAAATGCGGGCCCTGATTCAGCAGAATGCCCAGCCTTTTCCAGCGACGTTTGACTGGTCTCGGTCTTTGGGCGCGGGCATTGTCGATGCAAATGCGACGGTTACTGCCGCGAAGTCAGGAAAAATTCCAGCGGCGGTGGATTTTTATTGCTCAGAATTGGCAGCCGCCATGCAGGTGAAGTGTACCGACCTGTCTACCGCGCGGGGAGGAACGACTATCAAATCCTGGGCATGGAATTTCGGCATCGGCGACCCGGATATGGTATGGACGCAATCGGTAAATCCCACCGTTAATTTTGACTACGCCGGTATCTACAACATCAGTCTGATCGTTACGGACAGTAACGGCGCTAAGAGTACGTACACGCGTCCGTTTAATGTGTTGCCACCGGCCGTTATTGATTTCTCGGCGGATATTCCCACGCCGGTCTTCGCCCAGAATAGCGAGATGCGGTATTACCAACTGGATATCCCGGCTGGAGTCAAGGGCGTGAGTGTTACGCTGCAACCGACAACTACCAATGAAGGTGGGTGGCTGTATCTTCGGGCAGGAACGCCCTCTGTGCTTCATCCGCAATGTCAATCGCAGCTTTTCGGTGGTAATACTGCGACCTGTACGATGGCGAATCCCACCGCCGGTGCTTACTACATCATTATTTCCGCGAAGGCGAAACTGAACGGAAGCGTTCTGACGGCGACCTATACAAAATAAGCCACTAGTGGGCGAGGTACGTCCTTGTACCTGTCGAGGCACAGGGGCGTACTTCTGTCTAAATCGATGGAAAAAAGATGCTGAGAACTTTCCCTATAAATATCAGCACCGCTGACGAAAACATGAACGCCCTTGTCTCGCGTGCTGATGCGGACTTCGCCGAACACAATCTGGAAGAAGCCATCAAGGGATATGTCCGAATATTAAATCTGCAACCGCAGAACTTGCATGCGCTTCATTGCGCGGGACTGGCTTGCTTTCTCGATAGCCAGTTTCAGCGGGCGCGAGATTTTCTCGACCGTGCATCACTCGTCGCCCCGGACCGTGCAGACATATTGGAACAGTGTGGATTGCTTGCCGCACTGGCGAAGGATTTGATGGCGGCTGAAGGGTTCTATCGCCATGCTATTAGTATCGCGGGGAGTACGGCGACGCTGCACCGAAATCTGGCAGATTGTCTTCGACAATCGGGCCGACTTCCTGAGGCTAAAGCCCACTACGGAAAAGCCCTTGAGATCGAGCCGGAACTGCATCACGCTATCCGCGCCATTGGCCGGATCAGTGCAGAACTTGAAGAAACCGATGATGCTGCCAACAGCCTTTTGCGCGCCTGGGTGCTAGGCCCGGCAGGGTTACAGGACGGGCTCGACCTAATCATCGCACTCATCAAGGCGGGGCGAGAGAATGAGACTAACGATGTGGTAGAGCAATTGAGCAGCCTCTATGCAAACAATGCCGATGCGCTGAGACAAATCTCTGCCTTGTTGAACGAGAATCACCGTTACGCCGATGGATTGAGGCTCGCCAAGCAGGGACTGTCGGTCAATCCCGAGAGCCATTTTCTATACTACAACGCAGCAAGGGCATTGTGGATGTGCGGGAAGGCTAGAGAATGTTTTCCATATGCAATGCAAGCGGCACGTTTTTGGCCTGAAAACGAGGACATGAGCGTGAAGTACTTTGTCTCATGTGTGCAGCTTGTCCTGGGCAATTTCGATGAAGGATGGAAGCAACATGAAATTTTCTATACATACCCGTCGATAAGTAGTCAATTGATTCACCCGGAATTCCCTGAGTGGAAAGGGGAACCGGTAGCGGGATGCCGGTTTTTGTACGTACTTCACCAGGGATTCGGCGACCAGATACAGTTCCTGAGGTTCGCCGAGTGGTTGCACCGACAAGGCGCGACGGTCGATGTACTTGTCGATCCACCGCTCGCCGAAATTGCTGCCTGCATGACCGGCGTGCGAGAGGTCTACACATACCCCACCGTGCCAAGCGGACCATACGAGTACTGGTCTTATATGATGCGGATACCGGCGTATATGAATTTGAAAATATCAACGCTCCCGGTTGCCATGCCATATCTCACGACGACACAGAAGCGGCGCGACCATTGGCGCTCCTACATTGAAGCCACTGCTCCGCGCACAGCATGTGCGAAAAGGCGGCGCGTCGGATTCGTCTGGAAGGGAAGCCCGAATACGACTAATGATCGTTTCCGGTCTATCAGTTTGCATACGCTGCGGCCGCTGTTTCACTTGCACCCAATAACCTGGTTCTCAGTTCAGAAAGGTGACTGCGAGGAAGGGAGCGAAATGCTGGCTGACGATTTTGACGTGCATACCTTGGGGCCACTGATTGAAGACTTTAGTGACACGCTCGCGATACTTGAAACGCTCGATCTTCTTATCACAGTCGACTCATCCGCTGCACACCTTGCAGGCGCTGCTGGCCTACCCGTATGGGTACTACAGCCCGCCTATTCCGAGTGGCGGTGGTTGGTAGATAGAGCCGATAGCCCCTGGTATCCGTCCATGCGTCTGTTCCGCCAGCAAGAATTAGGCGAATGGGGACCGGTCATTGGCGAAGTGCGAGACGCGTTGAGCGCATGGTGCGCCGCACCGGTATAACTCTCGGGTATCCGGTGCGGTCCCGTAGATGAAGGTTATTGCTTCAGTCTCTCGATCCTGTAGAGCCGCATTCCCGCACCCGTACCGGTGTGGTGCAGCGCGTGCCACGCAAGTGCATAGGTGTGGCAACACCATCGGTCGCCGTATGACGATGGCGTGATGTCCGTCAGGATCGCGTGGCTAAAGCCGATGCGCGCGCCGAAGGACACTTCATAAAACCGACCGGTAGCCCGTTTTTTGACGCATGCGGGTTGCCCAGCGAAACGCTTGCGGTTGCGCGTTTCGCACTTTTTTCACTCCCGAAAAAGCTCACCGGCGGGGTCCACAGTCCGCTTTTTTTGCCCCCGAAAATACTCACCTTTAACGCTGTCGGTGCAGGCGCGGTCGCTCAGTACATCACCGGTCCCCGAACCGCTCGCTACCCTCGATATCTTCACGGACTCGGGCAAACGCCTCGTTCACTCGCCTTTAAACACCGGTGCCCGTCTCTCTGAAAACGCAGTCAGTCCCTCGCTGAAATCCGCGCTTTCACATGCCTGGCGGCGAAGCTCGGCAATCTGTTCCATCGCCTGGACAGGCATCGGCTGCAAGTCTTCAAGTATTCGCAGTTGTTCCTTCACGGCCTGGATCGCCAACGGTGCTTTGCTTGCGATTCCGCGCGCCAGTTCAAGCGCCGTTGCTTCCAGCTCGTCGCTGTCGACCAGACGGTTGATCACGCCAAAACGCTCAGCACGCGCGGCATCGAGTGGCTGCGCGCTGAAGAACATTTCCTTCAGCACGTGAATCGGCAAGTTGTTGAAGAAACGCAGCAGGCCACTCGTCGTATAAGGTAAGCCAATGTTCGCCGGCGTCATCGCGAAGCGCGCACTGCCGTCAGCAACAACCAGGTCGCAACTCATCGCCAGATCGACGGCACCGCCCCACGCGGAGCCGGACACCATCGCAATCACTACGCCCGGATAAGCACGCACGCGGCGCAATGCCTGCTCCAACGGCTTGCCGTACGCAATCGGGTCGCGGTCGTGCGCCAACTCACCAAGATCGTGGCCCGCGCTCCAAACGTCCTGCCCAACACCGCTGCCAAGTATCACGACCGGTATCCGCCGTGCCGCAAGGTCGGCGAGCTGCGCATCGAGCGCTTGCAACAGCTCAGCGCTGAGCGCATTCCTGCGAGTAGGATGACTGAACGTCAAGCGCGCAATCCGTTCATCCACGATATCGACCGTTACCGCAAACGGCGATGCATTCGGCGTGTTCATTGTGTGACCTCTGTAGCATATTCCAAGGTTGGTGGCCCGCTCATTGTGCAATTCCCGCAGCCGTGTTTCGAGTTTCGCGTCGGGTTCATAGCGCAACTCGCGTCGCATGTTTCAAGGTTTGCGGCCAGCTCATTGCGTAACGCCCGCAGTGTGTTCCAAAGCCTTCTCCGGTAGCGAATAGCCACCCTGTTGATGCACCGCCTTCGCGGCAATCAACGCCTCGATCGATATCTCATCGAAACCCGTCTCGCGCAGTACATCGACAGTATGTTCGCCAAGGCCCGGCGGCGCATGCCGGCTGACGTGGCCAGGCGAATCACCCGTCACCGCCGAACTCGACACCGGCGTCACGACCTGGCGCAGCGCGCCGAGTGTCGGATGCTCGACCGTCTCCACCAGCCGGCAATGCTGCACTTGCGGATCGGCGAACACTTCGTCCAACGTATTGATCGGTCCGGCGGGCAATCCCACGCCGATAAACAGTTCTGTCCACTCCCGCTTACCACGCGTCTTCAAACGCGCTTCCAACGCAGCCTTTAACTCATCGCGATGCGCAACTCGGGCTTCGTTTGTCGCGAAGCGCGGATCGTCCGGCAACGCCGGCAATTCGAGTAATTGGCACAGGCGCAGCCACATGTCCGACGTGATCGGCGCGATGTTGAGCGGGCCATCGGCGGTTTCGAACACGCCGTAAGGTGCGATCACCGAATGCGCGTTGCCGGTGCGGCGCGGAATATCGCCGAGGCTCAGGTACCGTTGGCCATGCACGCTGAGCAGCCCCACCAGACTCGCGAGCAACGACGTGCTCACATGCTGGCCACGCCCGGTTCGCTCACGCTCCAATAACGCGGACAGTATCGCCATCGCAAGCCACATGCCGGAACTCAGATCGCCGATCGCGGTGCCGGTGCGCGTAGGGTCGCCATCGGCGAAACCGGTCAGGCTCATCAGGCCGGAATAACCTTGGGCAATCTGGTCAAAACCCGGCCAGCCACTCATCGGACCATCGGCGCCGAACGCGTTGATGCTGCCCATCACCAGCCGCGGATTGCGCGCGCTGAGCACGTCGTAGCCGAGCCCCATGCTGTCGATCGTGCCAGGCTTGAAGTTCTCGATCACCACGTCGGCATCGTCGATCAGCCGGTGGATCGCGGCCAGTCCTTCCGGATTGCGAAAGTCGATGCACGCGCCGCGCTTGTTGCGGTTGCAGGATAGATAGTAGGTACTCACGCCCCGGTCGAACGGCCCCCAGGTTCGGCTCATGTCGCCGCCCGGGCCCGGTTCGATCTTGATGACGTCCGCGCCGAGGTCGGCCAGCACCATCGAGCAGAACGGCCCCGACAGCGCCCGGCTCAGTTCGACGACCTTGATTCCTTGTAACGCTTGCATTGAGTTCTCCAGCGAATTGATGACGGCTGTGGATAGCCTGAGCGATGTGATCAACGACGCGCCTATTCCGGCAGCGTCTGATGACGTGTCTCGACAGCGAACGGCAAGATCAGCAGCCCGATCACAAAGGCCACCGCGGTCCACGCAATCGGCAGCCCGAGCGAACCTTGCCAGTGAATCGCTGCCGCCAGCAGGAAGTTGACGCCCGCGCCGAGCAGCCGCCCCACCGACGCATTGAAGGCAAACGCGGTAGCGCGTATCCGGGTCGGATATTGCTCAGGCAGCCACAGCGAAAAGATCGCGAAATTGCCACCGAAGAAGCCAAGAAACAACAACGACACCATGAACAGGTTGAGTCCATTCGGCAGATAGAAGACCCAGCCGAAGGCAAACACGATCGACATGGCCATACCGGCAAAGTACGTCCCAAGCGCGACGCGGCGCCCTAAGCGTTCCGCCAGCCACGGCGCGACGAGACACCCGAGGATCGTCCCCACCGACAACACGGCCGCCCCGATCGACGCGAGATGCACGGCGCCGACGCGGTCGATCCCGGCACGCGTCGCGAGCGTCACGACAGCGCTCGCCTCGTAGACCGACCCGGCCCACAAGCCGATGATCGCGACGCCTACCAGACTCGCACTCGTCAACGTGCGACGCCGATAAGCGGGCGCGAATATCTCCATCAGCGGGCGGCGCTTCGACACAGCGGCGGCATTGGTCTGGCCGACACCATGCGTGGCCTTGCGCCATTGACCCGGTTCCTTCACCTTGAGCACCGTGAAAATGGCGACCAACGCGGGCGCGAGACCGCACAGGAACATCGCGCGCCAGCCATACGTCGCGCCGACCGTATAGTTCAGCAAGGCGGCAAGGAAGAATCCGACGTAATAACCGGTCTGCAGATAGCCCGCCCCCATCTTGCGACGATCTTCCGGCCAGCTCTCGGCGACATAGGTACCAGCGAGCGCCCATTCGCCACCCACGCCGATGCCTGCAATCAGCCGGAACGCGGCCAACTCCCAGACGTTGTGCGCGAACGCAGCGGCGCCGGTGAACACGGAGTAAATGAGGATGCTCGCGGCCAACGTCTTGACCCGGCCAAAGCGGTCGGCGAGCGGCCCCCAGATGAACGACAGCCCCCAGCCGATCAAAAACAGCGCAAACAGGATCGAGCCGTACATCCCAAGGTTGCCGGGCGTGGCGGCAATACCCGAGTTGGGCAGCAACTCGGTGAGCGCCGGAATCAGCACCAGCGCGTAGATCACGGAATCGACGCCGTCCAGCACCCATCCCGAGTAAACCGCCCAGAAGCCGCCGATCTGTTCGCGGGTGAGGGGTGTGCGCCGGGGCTTTAGCGCCGACGTCGATGCAGCGATCGCTTTGGACATCCTTGTCTCCAAGCCGACAGAAGCCGGCCGTTTTGAAGCGGCGCCGGACAGCTCACGCTGGGCACGCTTCGGTTTTTTGTGGCTTGAGTATAAGAACGCGCTCGATAATCGAAAAATATGATATTTCTCTGGTTCGATCGGATTTTGTTATGGGATGAAGGAGCGAGCGACCCACATGGACCTGCGGCAACTGCGGTATTTCGTCAAAGTGGTGGAGTGTGGCAACGTCACGCGCGCGAGCGAAGCGCTCCATATCGCGCAGCCCGCGATCAGCCAGCAGATGCGCAATCTGGAGCGCGATCTGGGAATGCAGTTGCTTGAGCGCAGCGTGCAGGGCGTGGCGCCCACCGCAGCCGGGCAAACGCTTTACCGGCACGCAATCGAGTTGCTGCGGCAGGCCGACAGCACGCGCGAACTGCTGCGGCAGGACGCCGAGCTTCCGCAAGGCAGAGTGTCGGTCGCCATGCCGTCGAGCACGGCACGGATGGTGGCGATCCCGCTCGCCCGCACGATTCGCGACCGTTACCCCGGCATCGCGCTGGAGTTGCTCGAAGCACCGAGCGCAGAACTCGGCAGTTTGATCGGTAGCGGCCGGGTGGAACTGGCCGTCGTGGTGGACGCGGTCGAAACGCGCGGGGTCGCCGCGCAGAGGTTGCTCACCGAGGCGCTCTATCTGATTGCGTGGCCGGAATTTCAGATGCCGCGCGAGCCGGTGTCGATCAGCGAACTCGCGCGCATGCCGCTGATCCTGCCCAGTGCACCGAATACGATTCGCAGCCGCGTCGAGTGGGCGCTGCGCGAAGCCGGGCTGCCGTGCGAGATTCTGTTCGAGGCCAGTTCCACCGCGTTGTTATTCGCGGCGGTGATGGCAAAGCTAGGTGTGACGATCCTGCCGTGGACGGCTGCGCACGTTGAACTCGACGAGCACAAGCTCAAGCTTGCGAAGGTCGATCACCGGTTGTTCTCGCGTGACCTGTCGCTCTGCTGGCACGACACAGCGTTGCTGAGCAATGCCGTGCAGAAGGTCAAGGCGACGATACTCGAACTGTTCGACAGCTTGGGAAAGCGGCCGGAGTGGACCGCGGCGGATTAGGACGTCCTCACGCGCCGCACAAAGAGTCGACGCGTGAGATCGAACGCCACCAGATTCCCCGCCACCACCAACAACGGATAAGCCGCCCTTGAGCGGCGCACACCTTGCGCACGCAGCATGTTCCGCACGTCGTTCGGACTACCGCCTGCTGCCTGGATCGCGCAGCAACGGCTCGAACGCGCACGCACCACGAGACTGTCGCTCGCGCAAGTCGCCGAGCAGTGCGGTTATGCGAACGCCAGTCATTTCGGCCATCGTTTTCGTGAAAGCGTCGGCGTGGCGCCGGCCGCGTATCGGCAGGTAGTAAGCGCCCAATAGTGGCTGGCGCGCTGACTCAGCGCTGCTCCGGCCTGAACTGGCTGCCCGGCGCCAGCCTGAGCAGGGCACCGCTACCGTCGACTGACCCACCCTCACCGCAAAGCCATCGCCAGCACACGCGCCACATGGAACGCGTCGACGCCCGCGCCATCATGAATCTGATGCCGGCAACTCGTGCCGTCCGCGACCATCACCGTGTTGCCGTCGATCTTGCGCACCGCGGGCAGTAACGACAATTCCGCCATCGCTTGCGATGTCGCGTAGTGCTCGGCTTCGTAGCCGAAACTGCCCGCCATGCCGCAGCACGATGACTCGAC
Source organism: Paraburkholderia domus (assembly GCF_905220705.1). Lineage (GTDB taxonomy): Bacteria > Pseudomonadota > Gammaproteobacteria > Burkholderiales > Burkholderiaceae > Paraburkholderia > Paraburkholderia domus. The sequence continues at coordinate 108,482 of NZ_CAJNAT010000005.1, read as the reverse complement.
CGTCGACACCTTCAGTTCAGGAATCCAGTTCAGCACGGTTTGTACCGGCGTGAACGCGTCAAAGGCTTTTTGATGGCAGTGGCCATGTACGAGCGCCTTCTCCTTCGCCAACGGCTTCAACGCAAGCTTCAGACGACCGGCGTTTTCCTCACGCACCAGAAACTCTTCGAAGAGAAACGCCTGTTTCGAAAGCCGTTGTGCCTCTTCGCCGAAACCGTAGTTGAGAAACTCGTCGCGCAACGACAGCAAACACGACGGCTCCAACCCAACGATCGGTACACCGCGCTCGACAAACGGTTTGAACAGATCGAGCATGCGTCGCGCTTCGTGTTTAGCTTCATCGACCAAACCGGCCGCGAGGAAGGTGCGGCCGCAACACACCGGCCGCTCGCCCTGGCGCGTATTGAAGTGCACCGTATAACCAGCAGCCTCCAGCACCTGCTGCGCGGCGCGCGCGTTTTCAGGCTCCATGTTGTTGTTGAATGTGTCGACGAACAACAGCACTTCTTTCAGCGCACCGCCCTGAGGCGGTTTGGTCGCCGACGCGCTCGCCAAGAACGATTTCTTGAAACGCGGCAGCGTCCGTTCAGGCGCGAAACCGACCGAGCGTTTGAACCACGCCGACAACACCGGCACGTTGTCAGCCAACGCCATCAAACCCGGCACGCGGCTCGCTGCGGCCGCATAGCGCGGCATGAAAGCCACCAGCCTGTCGCGCAGACGCAGACCATGCCGTTTGAGGCGCGCCGCCCGCGCCTCGATCTTGAACTTCGCCATGTCGACACCCGTCGGGCAATCGCGCTTGCAGCCCTTGCACGAGACGCACAGGTCGAGCGTGTCCTTGACGTCGTCGCTGGCGAGTCCTGCTTCGCCGAGCTGCCCTGAAATGGCCAGACGCAAAGTGTTCGCGCGCCCTCGCGTCACATGTTGCTCATCCTTCGTCACGCGATAACTCGGGCACATGGTGCCCGCGTCGAACTTGCGGCAATGACCGTTGTTGTTGCACATCTCGACGGCCTTCGCGAGACCGCCCGACAAATCGTTGCCGCTGCCCGGCAGCGTCTCCTGCCCCGTTAGCGGATCGCGTTCGACGTTCCATGCGGACCAGTCGAGCGCGGTCTCGATCCGTTGCGCTTCGTAGCCCGGCGCAAAGCGGAAATTGCGCGCGTCGTCCATCTTCGGCGGACGCACGATCTTGTCGGGATTGAAACGGTTATCCGGATCGAACAGCGCCTTGATTTCGGTGAACGCCTGATTCAGACGCGGTCCGTATTGCCATGCGACCCATTCGCCTCGGCACAAGCCGTCGCCATGTTCGCCGGAATACGCGCCCTTGTATTCGCGCACCAACGCCGCCGCTTCCTCGGCGATGGCGCGCATCTTCGCGGCGCCGCCACGCCGCATATCGAGAATCGGCCGCACGTGCAGCGTGCCGACACTTGCATGCGCATACCAGGTGCCTTCGGTACCGTGACGATGGAACACTTCGGTCAGACGGCTCGTGTATTCCGCCAGATGTTCGAGCGGAACCGCGCAATCCTCGATGAAGGAGACCGGTTTGCCGTCGCCCTTCATGCTCATCATGATGTTCAAGCCCGCTTTACGGACTTCCCACAGCGCTTTCTGTTCGTTCGCGGCAGGCATCTCGACGACCGAATCGGGCAAGCCCAGGTCGGCCATCAGTTCAGTCAGTTGTTTGAGCGACGCAAGTTGCTGGTCACGATCCTCGCCCGCGAATTCCACCAGCAGGATCGCTTGCGGCTCGCCGACCAGCGCCTTCTCGATCACCGGACGGAAGGCGGGATTACTCATCGCCAGATCGATCATGGTGCGGTCGACCAGTTCCACGGCCACCGGCTTCAGCTTCACGATGTGCTGCGTGAGATCCATCGATTGCCAGAAGGTCGGGAAGTTGACCACGCCAAGCGTCTTATGCGTGGGCAGCGGTACGAGCTTCAGCGTCAGTTGCCGGCTGAATGCAAGCGTGCCCTCCGAACCGACCAGCAGATGCGCGAGGTTCGCGATGCCGTCGTCGGTGTAAGCGCGCGGGTTCTGGCAATCGAACACGTCGATGTTGTAGCCCGCGACACGCCGTAAGACCTTCGGCACACGCTCCACGATTTCAGCATGCTCCCGCTCGGCAATCCGCTTCACGCCTTCGACGATCTGCTGCAAGCGCGCGCCTTGCGGCACCTCCCGCAATGAGGCGAAACGTGCTTCGCTGCCGTCGGCGAGAATGGCGTCGATCGCATCGACGTTGTGCACCATATTGCCGTACTCGATCGAGCGCGAGCCGCACGAGTTGTTGCCGGCCATTCCGCCGATCGTGCATTGCGCCGCTGTCGAGACGTCGACCGGAAACCACAGGCCGTGCGGCTTTAACCACGCGTTCAGATGATCCAGCACAACGCCCGGTTCGACCGTCACCGTGCGCGCGCCTGCATCGAACGCGACGATGTTGTTTAGCCACTTGCTGATGTCGATCACCAGCGCCTCGCCGACGGTCTGACCGCATTGGCTCGTGCCCGCACCGCGCGCGAGCAACGGTACTTTCTCGCTTCGTGCAATCTCCAGTGCAATGCGCAGATCGTCCTGATCGCGCGGCACCACCACGCCGATCGGCGTGATCTGATAGATCGACGCGTCGGTCGCGTAACGGCCGCGGCTCGCCGCATCGAACAACACGTCGCCGCGCAGTGACTTGCGCAGATGCTGGGCGAGTGGCGTCGTCAGGCGCGCGGCGGAAGGCACCAGATGGATCGGCTTGACGAGTAAAGCGGAGGTGGGGTTCGTCATATCGTCGGCTATAAGAAACGGGCTAGTACAGCGTCAGGCTGATCGGCGCGAGCCCTTCAATGCATCCGCTTGCGGTGCCCGCACTCTGCGGAAAAAACATTCCGGTATACGAACCGGTGGTGATGACCATGTCCGGCGTGACCGCAATGCCGCGCGATGTGGCGTGATTAACGAGCCAAGTCAGCAGGCGCCGTGGATCGCCGGCCGGATTGGCGGGCGTCGTCTCGACCACGTCACGCCCTTCGAAACTGAAGCGTGCCGACGGCGCCACAAACGGAAAGTCCTCGCGATACGGCGTAAATTCGCCGACGATCAGCGCACCGTGATTCTGCAAGTCCGCGAGTTGGGCGAGCTTGTCGACATTGGGCCAGCCGGCGTAGCGGCTCGCCACGATCTCGATGGTCGCACCGATCGATCCGATGCCTGCGTGCACGTCGGCTTCGCCATAGGGCGTGGTCGAAGCCTCGAAGCGACGGCCGAAGCGGAATGCGATCTCCAGTTCAAGTCCCAGCGGGGCGAAGGCTTCACGCGGCACTCGTGCGCCGTCGGGGTACAGATCGTTCGCGGGCAACGGTGCGCCCTGAATCGGGCCGCTGTCGGACTTCGCGCCGATCTTCCAGCCGCCGATCGGCGCACCCAGCACGCGCAGGATGTCGTGCTGAATCGCGTAAGCGGCAGCGCCATCTGCGGGCACCTGCTCCACTGGCAACGCATCGAGCGTCAGATGATTGCGGCGCGCGTCGACGAGACGCTGACTGAGTAGTGTGGTCATTTAGTTGAAGGCGAAGAGAAGAAACGGTGCAGTCTGCTTATGCGCCCACGCCCGTGGTGGCGTGCGCTTTGTCGGCCGCGTTGAGTTCGAACTTGCTTTCCGGCTGCATGCGGAACGCGAGCACCACGCCGATCGCCATCAACAGCATGCTGCCGACGAACGGCAACTCCCAGCTGCCGAAGTAGTCGATCAGAAATCCGCCGACCACCGGCGAGATGATCGCGGCCAATGCGGAGCCGGTGTTCATCATGCCGCTCGCGGTGCCCGAGTATTCCGGTGCGATGTCCATCGGAATCGCCCACATCGGGCCGATCGTCATTTCAGCGAAGAAGAAGCCTGACGCGAGACACGCCATTGACAGATACAGGTCGTGCGTGAACATCAGCGGGATGAGCGAGAGCAGACAGAACAGCATGCACACCGACACCATCCAGCTTCGCGCGCGCTTCAGGCTGCGGGTGCGGGTGAAGATCCAGTCGGTGACGATACCGCCGAGCGTGTCGCCGAGTACGCCGGCAAAGAACACGACCGATGCGAAGATCGCCGACTTTTGCAGTTGCAGGTGATAGCTGTGCAGGAAGTACTGCGGAATCCAGCTGAGGAACAGCCACAAAGTCCAGCCGTAGCAGAAGTACACGATCGTGACGGGCCACATGCGGCGAAACAGTTTTCCCCACGGCACAGCGGCCGCTTTCGGCTTCGGCGCGGGCAAGACGTCGAGTTCCTCGCTCGTGATACGCGGATGATCTTTCGGATGTTCGGTGAACGTGAACGCCCACACGGCAACCCACAGCAAGCTGAACACGCCGCAGATATAGAACGATTCGCGCCAACCCCAGGTCGCCATGACAAGCACGATCAGGCCGGGTGCAATGGCATTGCCGATGCGCGATGCTGCGTGGGTGATGCCCTGCGCGAAGCCGCGTTTCTCTTTCGCGACCCAGCGCGCCATCGCGGAGGTCGCAGCAGGAAACGTGGCGCCTTCGCCGAAACCGAGCAACACGCGCGCGGCCAGCAGCGAGACCAGGCCGCCGGCGAGGCCGGTCAGCAGAGTCGCGACGCCCCAGATAGCGCCGCAGAAAATCAGCGTGCGTTTCGCGCCGAAGCGGTCACTGACCCAGCCACCGATGATCTGAAAAATCAGATACGGATAAGCGAAGGCGGAGAACACGAAGCCCACTTCCGTATGGGAAAGGCCAAATTCCTTGCCGAAACCCGCCGCCGCGGTGCTGACGTTGACGCGGTCCAGGTAAGTGATGAAGTACATGATGCATAGCATCACTAGAACGATACTGGTCGCACTGCTCACACGAAACCGCTTCATCGTCTCTCTCCATTGCAGTCTATCGACGGCACGCCTGGAATGGCGCGCTGCGTCGTCGCCCGTCGGCGACACACGCCGGCCGCGGGAACATCGCATGTTGTTGATGGGCCGCGTTCTATGCGCGGCTTCGTGAGGGAAGTGCTCCCCGTCCTCCCTTGCTGCGAGATGCGCTGATGCACTCATACGCTGACGCGCCGAGCGCTGTCCCGCTGGTGCGCCCGGCGCCCACGCGTTCAGATGCTCAAGCCGCCGCTTTCAGCCCTGACGCTTGCGTCGGCTGGCTCAACCACGCCATAGCGGCAGGCAGGCCGCTCTCCTTAAGCGGCACACCCGCGAGCCTCAGACCCATTTCGCAACCGGCCAGCGTAGCCAGCAGCATCAGGTCGTTGCAGTCGCCGAGGTGGCCGATGCGGAACATACGGCCTTTCATCTTGCCGAGGCCGGTGCCGAGCGACATGTCGAAGCGTTCGTAGATGACCTTGCGCACCGCGTCGGCATCGATACCTTCGGGCATCATCACGCCGGTCAGCACGGGGCTATATACAGCGGGATCCGCGCATTGGATTTCCAGACCCCACGCGCGGACCGCACGACGAGTGGCTTCGGCGAGACGCTCATGACGGGCAAACACGTTGTCGAGTCCTTCGCCGAGAATCATTTCCAGCGCCTCATTGAGCCCGTACAGCAGGTTCGTGTTCGGCGTGTACGGCCAGTAGCCGGTCTTGTTCATCTCGACGATGTCGGTCCAGTCCCAGAAGCTGCGCGGCAGTTTGGCCTGCTTGCTGGCGGCGAATGCCTTCGGCGAGATCGCGTTGAAGCTGATACCCGGCGGCAGCATCAAGCCTTTTTGCGAGCCGGACACGGTGACGTCGACGCCCCATTCGTCATGGCGATAGTCGGCGCAGGCGAGCCCCGAAATCGTGTCGACCAGCAGCAGTGCCGGGTGGCCGGCGGCATCGATCGCGCGGCGCACGGCGGCGATGTCCGAGGTGACGCCCGTCGAGGTTTCGTTGTGGACGACACACACCGCCTTGATCGCGTGCTGCGTGTCGGCGCGCAGGCGCTCTTCGATCATTTGCGGCTGAACCCCGCGCCGCCAGCCTTCGATGCCCGGCAGGCCAAGAAACTCCGGCTTCAGCCCGAGGCTTTCCGCCATCTTTTTCCACAGCGTCGCGAAGTGACCCGTTTCGAACATCAGCACGTTGTCGCCGGGGCTCAGCGTATTCGACAGCGCCGCTTCCCACGCGCCGGTACCGGAGGCCGGATAGATCACCACCGGTTGCTGCGTCTTGAAGATTTTCTTGATGCCTTCGAGCACCTTCAGACCGAGTTCGCCGAACTCTGGGCCGCGGTGATCAATGGTCGGGTAGCTCATCGCCCGGAGAATGCGATCGGGCACCGGGCTCGGACCCGGGATCTGCAGGAAGTGACGGCCAGCGGGGTGAAAGTCTAGCTTGAGCATTGGGCTCCTCCTATTGAATTTTGCATGCAAAAAACTATATCAGACGATCGACGGCCGACCCAAGGCAAAATTTGCTTGCTTACACCGGTGTTTACCCGTGCTCTTACCTATTCTTTGAGCTTCCGATAAAATCGCACTAATACGATGTTGAGGGCTTTTGTATGCAAAATTCGGATTTCGATGCGGGTGTCGCGGCTTCCCCGCTGATGCCGAAGGTCGAGCGTCAGCGCTTGCACGACACGGTGGTGGAGCACATTCGCCGCTTTATCGTCGAAGGGGTGCTTGAGCCGGGCAAGAAACTGAACGAGCGCGAGTTATGCGAGACGCTTGGGATTTCGCGCACGCCGCTGCGGGAGGCGCTGAAGGTGTTGGCCGCGGAAGGGCTGATCGAGATTTCGCCGAACCGGGGCGCATCGGTGTCGAAGATGTCGGAAGCGGAGTTGCGTGAGACCTTTGAATTGATGAGTGGTCTTGAGGCTTTTTCCGGCGAGTTGGCGGCGGAGCGGATGACGGCTGCGGAGCTTGCTGAGATCAAAGCGCTGCATTACGCGATGCTGGCTTGCCGGACGCAGAATGATCTGGCCGGGTACTACGGTCGCAACCAGGCGATCCACGACAAGATCAATGAGGCGGCGAGGAATTCAGCACTGCGGCAGACTTATGTCGCTGTTAATCGACGCCTGCAGGCGTTACGGTTTCGGTCGAACTTTCAGATCCCTAAGTGGGATAGTGCGATTCATGACCATGACGAGATGTTGAAGGCGCTCGAAGCGCGGGATGGGAAGAAGTTGAGCGCTATTTTGCGGCAGCATCTGCTGGATAAGCGGGATGCGGTGTTGCAGGTGCAATCGAGGGAAGAGGTCGCGGCTTCGCCGCTGAAGGCTTAAGCGGGGTTTTGCCTTGGGCGGAAGCATGGATGGGTTCCGCGCTTGCGGCGTTGGCTTCCTTTTGTTTTCCAGCGTCGTAGGCACAAGGAACGGGGGCACCGAGGGCAAAAAACTTGTCCCCATAAAATGTTGGCAAGCCTGTGGACAACCTTCGCACATCCCAGCCAAGTAGTTGAAGCAGCGGGAATATCCCGTCGCGGTTGATGAGTAAGCATCACTCATCGCTTCACGGCCGGTCACGTGGAAAAGCCAGAATGGCAAGCCCGCTGCCGTAGGTGCGGCGCTCCAACCTCTAGTTGTCCACACAATTTGTGCACAAAGCTGTGGACAAATCACACCCTGTGATAAACAGCCCCGCCACACAAGCCTTTCCGGGCAGCGTGTGGGGGAAATTTCTTTCCCCTCGCGCCCTCAAACATCCATTCCCCCACGTTTCCCCACACGCTGCGGTGCGGCGAAACCTTCGTCCCCTACAGAGGGACGGTCCTACATATTAGACATGTGTCTCGTTTGAGATTCAAGCTAACGGCGCCCCTTAACGCGGATTAACAAGACAAGTGACTTGTCTAAAATCTAAACAGGTGAGTTGTCGATGCTGCGGTGCACGCGGGGTGGGCAACGTCCCTCGCGTTCCCCCACGGCGCGCTAGAACTGCGCCGTCGCCTGGACTCCGACGGTCACGCGTGAGGTCGGAAAGCCGCTGGGTTTGTAGACTGGCGTGCCGACGAACAGGTCATAGGAGACTCCAACAAAGCGCGACGGCAGACCACCGCGGATGCCGATCACCGCGCCCGCCAGTTGCGTCCCGGCGAGAAACGCCGTGTTCGGACCAAACACGCGGCCATAGTCGATCCCCGCGTACAGCGTTTGTCCGGTCTGTCCGAGCGGTAATTGCAGCTCGTTACGCCAGTAAAAGCCCTTCTCTGCCGCCAGCATGGTTTCGCCGTTGACGCCGCGCACGGTGTAACGGCTGCCAATGGTCAGGTCATCCAGATAGAACAGCGTGTCGTTGGTGAACTGCGCGTGCACGGTCGTCACGTAGCGGAAACTCTGGCTGGCGACCGCGAACGGCACCGACAGGTTCGCATCAAGCACAGCCATGTGGTAACGGTACGTGGGGCCGTCTGGATAAGGGTCGGATGTCGCGCCAAGCCCGCCGATCCCCTGGCGGTACGCGAGCGTGCCGTCGAACTGCGACGCGCCGAAGTAATGCCGGTCGGTCAGACCCGCTTCGATGAACGTGTCGTTGCGCCGCTGCTGCGGGATGTCGGTGTCGTCAATGAAGCTCTCGCCGAAACGCTTCGATAGCTGGAACTCCACGCCGAATACATCACTCTGGCTGCGCCTCAGTACACGCGCGAGCCTGAGTGCGGCCGTCTGCGAATTGCCGCTGGACACGAACGTCTGGTTGACGCCCGCGATGTTCTGGTAGTAGGTGTTCGTGTTGCCGGACAGCGTGGCCGTCCAGTAGCCCCATGGCACAGAATATGACCCGTTGAATCCGTGCGAGCCGAGCGACTTGTTGTCGAACGACAGGTCCTGGTTCGCGCCGACCGTAACTATGTCATTGAGTCCCAGTGGATTGTCGATGCCGAGGCTCACGTTGCCCTGCCACTTGCCGGTCGCGTCCGTGCCTGAATTATCGACGGATGCAACAAAGCTCCACGGCTTCGAACGCTTCACGCTCACCACGACATCGCTTTCGCCCGGTGTCTCGGTCGGCTCGATCTTCATGTCCACGTCCTGCGACGCGACACGCTTCATCTGCTCCAGTCCCTGCTCAAGATCGCGCAGGTCCAGCAGGTCGCCGTCGCTTGCCGGGAATGCAGACTTCAGGGTGCCACGTGTGTCAGGGTCCGCAAAGCGGAGCTGGTGTACGACGCCTGGAACGAGCGCAAAAGCCAGCGTGCCGCTGGACAGGTCCTGCTGCGGGACGAGCACACGCGTCGTGACATAGCCACGACTCAGGATCGCCTGCTGCAGCGCCCTGGTCAGCGTGTCAATGCCGGACTTGCCGACGCACTGGCCCCGATAATGGTCAAGCCATTCACGCGCAAAGGCGAACTGGTCCAGTGATAGGGCCGACGCTCCCTTGCTGCGCACGGCATCGGGCAGTGTCGTCGGGACATCGAGCGCGAACCTGCCGATGCGGAAGCATGGTGCCTCGACCGGCAGCAGCGGATAGCCCTCGAATGTGGGGAGGGTCGAGCGCACGGCGGGTGCCTGCACGGTCGCGTCGCGCTGCTGTGCGTCACGCTGCTGCTGGATCTGCTGGTTCTGCTCAGCGTTGACCCGAGCGGCAGCGGCTTCGTCCGCTGGCGTGGGCGCATGCTGCGCGTTGGACGCGAGCGATACCAGGGCTGTGAGCGGCAGCGCCGCCAGCCTCTCTCTGAGTTTCATGGGTGTTTCATTCCGTGATTCGATACGACGCGCAACAGCAGGCATCGTTAGCCCGCTGCTGTCTCAGCAGCTCATTTGCCGCTCCCGTCGTCTTTCGACTTGTAGCTATCGCGCGCTCTCTTGTAGCTGTTATCGAAGGGCTTGATATTTAGCAATTTGGCTCGACTGGTCATTCCGCCGACAAGCACTGAGAAAAAGCCGACTAACAAAAAAGCTCTCGCCAAAAAAACCGGGAGTTCACATGCAAGCGCGACCGCGGCAAGCCCTATTCCGATAACGATTAGCGTCAAGCGAAGCCATGAAGCTAGGTTGCCGTTGTCGATGAATCTGACCTTCATTTTTTCCCCTTGGAAGTTTGAGGTCCGAAAATTGCATTTATCTTGTCTTGCACGTTCGTAGTCGCACCACTGCCGTTTATTTGATTCACCAACTCATTCACGGCGGGGGTTAGCACGGGCGATGCCGCTGATATGTAGTTCGATGCGATAGACGTTGAACCGTTAAAAAGGTACTGCCCGGTATTCGGCCTAGCTAATTGCCCAACCGCATCTGCGGCGATCCCTATGACTGTTCCAGTGTATGCAACACCTTTACAGACCACTGAGCAAGGCGTTATTGCCGCACCCGCTGCTGCAAGGGCCGATACACGTCCAGCGTTGGTCGAAACCATCCCCGCCGCATCTGCCGTTGTGTTACGCATAAAGTCCGCGTCGCTCTTGTCGAACTTGGTAAACGGTCCCGTTATAGTTGATGACTTCGAGCCGGACAACGGGTCGTATGAAACTGTGCCCGGCACGTCGGTCGCATAGTTCGACAGAATATATGACTGCAACTCCGGATTCGCCAGTGCCGTTATCTGCGTCAGGATCGGCTTGCCGTCGGCAGTTGTTCCTGCCGACATCCACTGTGCACCCGAGTCCGTAGGTGCCTGACCAATCAAGGTCGTCGGTGCGCCCGATTCGTTGGTCCCGTTCGAGGTTGCACCCATGATGCGCATCTGGTCTTCGATCTGCGCCTCTGTGTATTTGCCGCCGCTCTTATCCGCGAGCTGCTTGGCGACTGTTTTTTCTTCTGGATGCAACTGGCGGTTGTAACGAACACCACACCCCGACACGCCCGCCGTTGTCGATACAGGTTTTCTCCTGACGCGACAGGAACTTGCAAACCGGTTTTCCATGATGCGCGTTTCCATCCGTAATTTTTTGCCCCGACACGGGTTTTGGCCAGACGGCGCGAGTTTGCCAGAGGACGCATTGCGCCCATCTCAATTACACCGCATCACGAAGCAACTTCGTCCCGCCGGGTTTGACGGCGCACGCAGTGCGACGGCAAACCCGGCGGAACAGGACCGTCGTGTTCCACTGCTCCAGAATCGCGCAGACCTTCGCGTACCAACCTGACGCCGAACCCGTCAAGGCCGCGCGCAAGCGCGCCGAAGGGCAGCCTTGACGGCCGCCAGGGTTCTACGTTCGATCATGCGGTGCAAGACGACACGGCGGCTTGCACCGCATGCGAAGCACGCTTTTGCTTTTGATTTTTCGTAACTCTGGATTGGGAGCCCCTTGGGGGCGGACGGGAGGCAGGCTGCGAGCACGGAGCGGAGGCCGCTTGCGGCCGTAGCCCGGGCGCAGCAGACGCACCGGGTGGGCGGGGTTCACACCATGACTGGCCGCGGCGCGGCCCCTGACTTTTTCTTGCGCGTAGCGCCATGCCTGGCTTTGTTGGTACGCCAGGTTTCTGGCCGGTTTATGGCCCTGACTTACTGGTGTGCGCCTCGCGCACCCGGCGGGCCGGGGGCGCCAGACATAACGCAAATTAGCACCGTTTGGCGGGCCGGCAGAGGCAACGGCTGGCGCGATGACGGCCCGCCAAACGGTGCTAATTTCCAAGCGGTTATGTTAAATGGGCCGCAGGCCCATTTACCCCCGGCCCTCCAGGTTTCCGGCCGCAAGGCCGCGCTTGCCTTTTACGTTCTTCACTTCCTGTCGGCGCGTCCCGGTCGCGTTCGTGTCGATGGACGTTACCGCGTAACGCCCATCCATTGCCTGACCGTTATCCGCCCGTCACGCACATGCCGGTCTGCGCGCCGAAGTACGCGTCCCACTCCGGCGTGTCGAGTTCCATGCCCGCGAGCACACGATCATCTTCCGTCTTCACCAGGCGCTCCAGCATGTCCCGTTTCGTTACGCCGTAACGGCGCGCGAGCCGCTCCAGTCCTAGCGCAACGCCCGTACTCACCCACACATTCAGCCGCCGCTCGCCATTGCCGTCAGCACATGCCTGTAGCCGCTTCGCCCTGTATGCCGCCTGTCTTTCTGCCACCGTCTTCGCCATCGCTTTTACCTCCGTCTCTCTATCGCTCTTCACTTCTATCCGGCACATCGTCGGCCAATGGTTTTCGTGCCTCCGCCATCCCGAACATGTTCCGGCTGAACTCGCTGTATTCATGCCGCCTCAGCCGCGTGACCTTCCCGTCCTGCGCATCACTCACTCGCTCCAGTCGCGCCGGGTGCGTCGCCGTGTGGATCTCTTTCAGCGCCCGTATCGCCACATGCGTATAGATCTGCGTCGTCTTCAGGTCCGCATGGCCGAGCATCGCCTGCACGAATCGCACGTCCGCGCCGTTCTCCAGCATCAGCGTCGCCATCGTGTGCCGGAACAGGTGACACGAGCCGCTTTTCTCAAGCCCCGACTCCTTGATGTAGCCGTTCACCAGCCGCCCCAACGTGTTGATATGAACCGCTTCGCCCTGAATCGTCAGATACAGCGTCCGGTCATCGTCTCCCATCATGAGCTGCGGGCGCGCTTCGTCCAGATACTTCCTGATCCACGCCAGCGCACGCGCGCCGATCGGTATCAGCCGGTCGCGCTTGCCCTTGCCCTGGCGAACCATCAGCGTGCCACGGTCGTAATCAATGTCGTGAACCTTCAGCGCCACCAACTCCGAGCGCCGCACGCCCGTGCTGTAGAGCGTTTCCAGCATCGCCCGATCACGCAAGCCCATCGCGCTCGTCACATCGGGCACGTTCAGAATCCGCTCGGCTTCTTCCGCCGACAGGATATGTTTGGGCAGACGCTTCTCCACGCGCGGCATCTCCAGATCAGCCGCCGGATTGCCCAGTATCCGGTTATGGCGGATCAGCCACCGGAACCAGCCCCGTATCGGCTCAAGCCGCTTCACCTGACTGCCGCCCGAGAGCGCTTCGCCGTTGGGCTTGCGATACAGGAACAGATACCGCTGATACCGCTCGAGGATCGGCCGCGTCACTTCCTGCGGCTGCGTCACGCCGCGCTCGTCGCACCACGTGATGAACAGGCGCAGATTGCTTTCGCGGTTCTCCACCGTGCGCTCGCTGTAGTTGCGCACCCGCTGCCACTCAAGGTACTGCCGCATCTGGTGATACAGGCTTTGTGGATCGTCCACCGGGCCAATCACGGGCAGCAGCACGCGCGGCGTCGTTTTCTTTGTCATCTGGAATCCTCAACAACGCGGGCTAAAGAAGAGGCACACGTCTTTTCTCCGATATACGCGTTTGCGTTCACCCCGACCGGTTCCGCCTCCATGCCTTGCACCGCGTGGCTCTGACCCTGATCGATCACCTCCGACCGGCCCCCGGCCACCACCCGACCAGACCCCGACCGCTCATCGTTTTGCCCCGACCGGTTTGCATCGTTGTCGAGTGTTTGCAGCTCAAGCAGGCCCATCAGGTGCGGCCGGCCATCGTCCACCCCGTCATAGCGCAACTCGTATTCATGCGTGAGCCCACGCAGTCCGCGATGCGTCAGCACATACTCAAGCTCCACCAGCCGCGCCAGGTGCACCTTCAGTTGCGTATCGCCCCAGCGTGTCGCCTCGCGCACGTCGCGCCGCGTAAAACGGAATTCGTTCTGCTTCTGCGCCGTCGCCGTGCATCGCTCGTTGACCCACGCCTGAACCATCGTCAGCAGCCGCCGCGTCTGCGGCGGCAATTCATCGAGCGTGCGTCCCAGCACCTCGTGTGCGATCCGGTTCGCCAGCGCAATATCGGCCTTCGTGACTTCGATGTACGTCAGCGCCTCGCCGCGATGCGTGACCGTCCTGTGTGGCCGCTGGTACTGGTGCAGCAGCGCGATCGAGCGGATCAGCGTCAGGTACTTCATGTGATCGCGCCGCATGCGTGTCTTGTCGTCCATGAACGTCAGTTGTTCGGCAAACGGATTCACCACGTGAACCGGCTTGAGCAGCCGCTGCGCGTTGCGATGCAGTTCAATGATGTGCTGCTTGTCCGTCTCGGCCAGCAACCCTTCGAGCGTCTGTTTCGCCCGCTGCCGTGCGTGAATCTCGCGCGTCTGCTCCCGGCTCTCGTTGATCGTCAGCACCAGACACCGGTTCAGCAATTCCTCGTCGACGTCGATCGCGGTCGTCGTCAGCATCAGCATGACCGGGCCTTTCACACGATATTGCTTCGTCACCAGGTTGCCCGTCGCCTCGTCCTTGCCCGTCGATGCGATCGTCAGTTCACCATCGCTTTGCAGCAGCTTCAGTGCATACGCCGCCTGACGTACGCCTTCCTCTTCGGCAATCGCCAGAATCTTGTGTTGCAGGTCCGTCTCGCCCAGGTAGAACAGGCTCTGTCCGGTCATGGCGCTGTACTGGATGCGTTCCTCGTCCGGCATCAGGTCAAGCACTGCATCCATCAGTGAACTCTTGCCAGCCGCGCTGCTCGATTGAATCAGCACCGCGAGCGGCGCATCGAGCTTGCGTGACACCGCCGACAGATACCCGGCCAGCAGATTCGTCGCTTCGCCTACAACACCGCAGCGCGCCATATCCGCTTCCAGCCGCGCAATCAGGTCCGGCGCCTTCAGCCAGTCCAGCGCTGCCGCGTGTTCAACAGCGTCCAGCGTCACGCCTTTTTCTTTCGGCGCAAGCGTCGCGCGGATCGCTTCATCCTGCAACGTCTCCAGCTTCAGCAGCACGCGCCCGAGATCGCGCTTGAGCGTGTCTTCCTGGTTGCCGAGCTCAATCGCCGCCGTTTTCAGATACACCGCACGAGCCTTCGCGCTGTACACGTCCAGCGTGTCGACGTGGTAACTGTCGCCGCGCCGAACCTGCGCGTTCACGCGCATCTGCTCCGGCCCGAGGTTCTTCTGCCAGCCACGGATACGCCATACGCGCTCGCCAAACGTGAACAGCAGTTCACCGCCTTCCGTCTGCTTCACGTCGAGCTCGTCCACCGGCGCGGGCTGCACCTCCTCTTTAGCGGCCATCGCCGTGGCTGGCGTAACCGCAGCCTCAGCCGCAGCAACAGCGGCTAAAGAAGAGGCCGGTTTAGCGTCCGTCACTTCGTCGACCGGCACCGGTTCAACCTGCGCCGCAACCGCAGCACGCCGGCCCTTGCCAATCCATTCCGCCTGCTGCAACAACACCCCAAGGCTCCTGTCCGCCGGCGCAACCTTCCTCGCGTAATCGTTCGCGTCCATGCCCTTCGGGAACAGCACACGCCACGTCTCGATGCCTACCTCGCGCAACTCCGTGCCGAGCTTTTCCGCCGCGCTATTGCCCGCGTCGTCCCGGTCGTATGCGATCCACACCCGCTCGGTACCGTGCCGTTTCAGTGCGTCCCAATGGTCCTGCGTGAACCCGTTCACCCCATACGCCGCGATCACGTTGCGATACCCCGCACACCAGAACGTCAGTGCATCGATCAGCGCCTCGCACACGATCACTTCACGGCTGGCAACAAGCGCCACTTCGTTCCACACACCGGCAAGCGGCAACGACAGATACAGGTGCTTCGGCTGGCCCGCCGGAATCTTGTGACCCGCAGCAATCCGCCGCCCGTACATCTGTCTGACGTTGACCACCCCGTCACCCGATTCCAGATCGAACACCGGCACCACCAGACACCCGTTCAGGTGCTCGTGTCCGCTCTCGCGATACACGCCCACGCGTTGCAGCTTCGCGCGCACGTCACGGCCTTCCTTCGAGTACCCCGGCGGCAGCCGGTACGTCAGGCTCTTGTTCGCATAGCCCAGCCTGAACGTATCGATCAGCTCACCATGCACCAGCCCGCGCTGCACCAGATACGCCTGCGCCTCCGGGCTCTGCTTCAGGGTCGCGTGATACGTGTCGGCCACCTCGCGCAGCAACACCGCTTCATCAGAACCCGCAGCTAAAGAAGGCAGGTGTCGCGCCTGCGAGCGGTTCACGCCCACTTTCTCCGCACCCGCGAGCGGCGCGTCGTTACGCAGTAACTGCACCGCATGCGGCAGGCTCACCCCCTGGGTTTTCATGACCCAGTCCAGCACCGTGCCCGACGCGTTGCAGCCGAAGCAGTGATACACATTCTTCGCCTCCGACACCGACAGGCTCGGCGTGTCCTCTTCGTGGAACACACAGCGCATCACCCAGTCGCGGCCGCGCTTCTTCAGCTCATGCCCCTGCGACTCGATCAGCCGCACCAGCGACACTTCGCGCTTCAGTCTCTCCAGCTCGGTTTCGGGAATGCGCGGCATGAATCGTCCTTCGGCTAAAAACCTGTCAATACTCCAATTGATGTAGTTAACAATACACTGTATAGTGTATAAATGGCAAGCCTGGCAGAAGGGGGTACTTAGAATGAATGCATCTCCTTTTTCGTTGGGATGCTTTGATATGTCCGTCTTTGCCGAACGACTCAGACTGCTGCGCTCTGCGAGACAGATCACCCAGGCGCGGCTCGCTGAACTGCTGGAAATCAACCCGCGTGTGTATAACCGCTGGGAACGCGGCCTTGCTACACCACAGTTCGATACCGTGGTACGGATCGCCGATATTTTGCAGGTCACACTGGATGAACTGGCCGGACGAACACCCGCACCGGCCGAACCCAAGATTCACAATCAAGAGTTACTGAGTCTCTATCAACAGGTGGACAGCCTGCCCGATGCCGAGCAACAGGCGTTGATCCTGGTGATCGACAGCTTCGTCAGGAAGACGCAGGTCCAGAAGGTTATGAACCGTCGACGATAGGCGGCTAATGAAGGAAGACACCGTGATGTAAACGAAGCGCGGCCAGTGAGTGTTACGAGCACTCACCGACCGCTAACCACCACCAACTCACCGAAGGAGTTGATCATGGCTGACGCCAATCTTAATGCATTGCACGCTCATCCCGAGCGTCACGCTACCGTCCAGGAACTTATGCGCTGGCGACCCAGCCCCAAAGAGGGAAGACCCTGGCGAACACCACGGTTTTTTCCGTGGCTGCGCATCGCCGGCATCTGGCTTGAACAGGCCGGCTTTCCACCTGGCCAGCGTGTGAGAATCCAGGTCGAGCACGGCAGGCTCGTCATCACGCCGGATTGAACGACTCTACAAACGACAAACCCGGCCGCGGCCGGGTTTGTCGTCATCAGCGAGTAGCTTTATCCAAACTCATGAGTCGATGGGCAACAGTTCTGGTATGTAATTCATCTCCATCAAGACCAATATGCTCGACCTCAATCCACCTGAGGTAAGAGTACAGTTCGTCGACTGTCTTTTCCTCTCGAAGCATACGGCTAATATCCTGGACATATGAGTCGTATTCATCGTCCGCCTCAGGTGAAGCGCCAACACCGATTGGATCCCATTCCTTGAGCAAGATTTTTTTTACATCCAGATCCAGACCAATAAACGTTCTCTTCATTTTAAGGTGCTCCAGGGATAACCGTGACGACAAGCCCGGTTTTGGAATTCGTGACGACCCGAACGTTGTTCACCGGATCATAGTATCCCGTTGTTCCAGGACGCGTAGGGTAGTTAACGCCATTATCAATGGTGTTTTTCACCACTGAGGGCGGCACACCCCGACCCTGCATTTGGTCTATAGCATGAGCTGAGTAATCAACTCCTCCAATGGTCGCCGGGGCATTAGTACCACGTGGCACATCCATTGGACTACCGCTGACCCCCAGACGCTTGCACCCGACACGCCCGCCGTTGTCGAATCGCGTTTTCCCCTGATGCACCAAGGGCCTGCCGATGGTTTTGCGCTGATGCGTCCTTCGAACTGCAATTTTTTGCCCCGAAGCGGGTTTTGGTCTAAAGACGCGAGTCTGCCAGAGGACACATTCCTCCCATCTCAATTACATCGCATCACGAACTAACTTCATCCCGCCGGGTTTGACGGCGCACGCAGTGCGACGGCAAACCCGGCGGAACTGGGCCGTCGTGCTGCGTCCACGCTGAACGCGAGGCACCGTATTTCGCGGATGTTTTTACCGGATATCGCGGATGTTTTCCAATGCCAGAGCCTCATGCTCAACTCAGCGCAGTAGCGTAACGTCGTCCAACTTCGTCGATCTTGCTGCGTTCGCCTGTGGGACCCGAGTAGCAACGCCGCGCATTTGGCTTACCGGATATCGCGGATGCCGCTACCGTATTTCGCGGATGTTTTTGAGGCGCTAACCCCGTCAAGGCCGCGCAGCGCCCGTAGGGCTTGGCCTTGACGGCCACCGGTTTGACACGCTCGGACATGCGGTGCAAGACGACTCGGCGGCTTGCACCGCATGCGAAGCACGCTTTTGCTTTTGTGTGGGGGTTTGTTTTCCGTTACGCAGTAACGGCACATTGGGGGAGCCCCCTGGGGGCGGACGGGGAGGCAGGCTGCGAGCACGGAGCGGAGGCCGCACCGCGGCCGCAGCCCGAGCGCAGCAGACAGCCGGGTGGGCGGGGTTCACCCCATTGAGTGGCCGCTGCGCGGCCCCTGACTTTTATCTGCGCGTAGCGCCATGCCTGGCTTTGTTGGTACGCCAGGTTTCTGGCCGGTTTATGGCCCTGACTTACTGGTGTGCGCCTCGCGCACCCGGCGGGCCGGGGGCGCCAGACATAACGCAAATTAGCACCGTTTGGCGGGCCGGCAGAGGCAACGGCTGGCGCGATGACGGCCCGCCAAACGGTGCTAATTTCCAAGCGGTTATGTTAAATGGGCCGCAGGCCCATTTACCCCCGGCCCTCCAGGTTTCCGGCCGCAAGGCCGCGCTTGCCTTTTACGTTCTTCACTTCCTGTCGGCGCGTCCCGGTCGCGTTCGTGTCGATGGACGTTACCGCGTAACGCCCATCCATTGCCTGACCGTTATCCGCCCGTCACGCACATGCCGGTCTGCGCGCCGAAGTACGCGTCCCACTCCGGCGTGTCGAGTTCCATGCCCGCGAGCACACGATCATCTTCCGTCTTCACCAGGCGCTCCAGCATGTCCCGTTTCGTTACGCCGTAACGGCGCGCGAGCCGCTCCAGTCCTAGCGCAACGCCCGTACTCACCCACACATTCAGCCGCCGCTCGCCATTGCCGTCAGCACATGCCTGTAGCCGCTTCGCCCTGTATGCCGCCTGTCTTTCTGCCACCGTCTTCGCCATCGCTTTTACCTCCGTCTCTCTATCGCTCTTCACTTCTATCCGGCACATCGTCGGCCAATGGTTTTCGTGCCTCCGCCATCCCGAACATGTTCCGGCTGAACTCGCTGTATTCATGCCGCCTCAGCCGCGTGACCTTCCCGTCCTGCGCATCACTCACTCGCTCCAGTCGCGCCGGGTGCGTCGCCGTGTGGATCTCTTTCAGCGCCCGTATCGCCACATGCGTATAGATCTGCGTCGTCTTCAGGTCCGCATGGCCGAGCATCGCCTGCACGAATCGCACGTCCGCGCCGTTCTCCAGCATCAGCGTCGCCATCGTGTGCCGGAACAGGTGACACGAGCCGCTTTTCTCAAGCCCCGACTCCTTGATGTAGCCGTTCACCAGCCGCCCCAACGTGTTGATATGAACCGCTTCGCCCTGAATCGTCAGATACAGCGTCCGGTCATCGTCTCCCATCATGAGCTGCGGGCGCGCTTCGTCCAGATACTTCCTGATCCACGCCAGCGCACGCGCGCCGATCGGTATCAGCCGGTCGCGCTTGCCCTTGCCCTGGCGAACCATCAGCGTGCCACGGTCGTAATCAATGTCGTGAACCTTCAGCGCCACCAACTCCGAGCGCCGCACGCCCGTGCTGTAGAGCGTTTCCAGCATCGCCCGATCACGCAAGCCCATCGCGCTCGTCACATCGGGCACGTTCAGAATCCGCTCGGCTTCTTCCGCCGACAGGATATGTTTGGGCAGACGCTTCTCCACGCGCGGCATCTCCAGATCAGCCGCCGGATTGCCCAGTATCCGGTTATGGCGGATCAGCCACCGGAACCAGCCCCGTATCGGCTCAAGCCGCTTCACCTGACTGCCGCCCGAGAGCGCTTCGCCGTTGGGCTTGCGATACAGGAACAGATACCGCTGATACCGCTCGAGGATCGGCCGCGTCACTTCCTGCGGCTGCGTCACGCCGCGCTCGTCGCACCACGTGATGAACAGGCGCAGATTGCTTTCGCGGTTCTCCACCGTGCGCTCGCTGTAGTTGCGCACCCGCTGCCACTCAAGGTACTGCCGCATCTGGTGATACAGGCTTTGTGGATCGTCCACCGGGCCAATCACGGGCAGCAGCACGCGCGGCGTCGTTTTCTTTGTCATCTGGAATCCTCAACAACGCGGGCTAAAGAAGAGGCACACGTCTTTTCTCCGATATACGCGTTTGCGTTCACCCCGACCGGTTCCGCCTCCATGCCTTGCACCGCGTGGCTCTGACCCTGATCGATCACCTCCGACCGGCCCCCGGCCACCACCCGACCAGACCCCGACCGCTCATCGTTTTGCCCCGACCGGTTTGCATCGTTGTCGAGTGTTTGCAGCTCAAGCAGGCCCATCAGGTGCGGCCGGCCATCGTCCACCCCGTCATAGCGCAACTCGTATTCATGCGTGAGCCCACGCAGTCCGCGATGCGTCAGCACATACTCAAGCTCCACCAGCCGCGCCAGGTGCACCTTCAGTTGCGTATCGCCCCAGCGTGTCGCCTCGCGCACGTCGCGCCGCGTAAAACGGAATTCGTTCTGCTTCTGCGCCGTCGCCGTGCATCGCTCGTTGACCCACGCCTGAACCATCGTCAGCAGCCGCCGCGTCTGCGGCGGCAATTCATCGAGCGTGCGTCCCAGCACCTCGTGTGCGATCCGGTTCGCCAGCGCAATATCGGCCTTCGTGACTTCGATGTACGTCAGCGCCTCGCCGCGATGCGTGACCGTCCTGTGTGGCCGCTGGTACTGGTGCAGCAGCGCGATCGAGCGGATCAGCGTCAGGTACTTCATGTGATCGCGCCGCATGCGTGTCTTGTCGTCCATGAACGTCAGTTGTTCGGCAAACGGATTCACCACGTGAACCGGCTTGAGCAGCCGCTGCGCGTTGCGATGCAGTTCAATGATGTGCTGCTTGTCCGTCTCGGCCAGCAACCCTTCGAGCGTCTGTTTCGCCCGCTGCCGTGCGTGAATCTCGCGCGTCTGCTCCCGGCTCTCGTTGATCGTCAGCACCAGACACCGGTTCAGCAATTCCTCGTCGACGTCGATCGCGGTCGTCGTCAGCATCAGCATGACCGGGCCTTTCACACGATATTGCTTCGTCACCAGGTTGCCCGTCGCCTCGTCCTTGCCCGTCGATGCGATCGTCAGTTCACCATCGCTTTGCAGCAGCTTCAGTGCATACGCCGCCTGACGTACGCCTTCCTCTTCGGCAATCGCCAGAATCTTGTGTTGCAGGTCCGTCTCGCCCAGGTAGAACAGGCTCTGTCCGGTCATGGCGCTGTACTGGATGCGTTCCTCGTCCGGCATCAGGTCAAGCACTGCATCCATCAGTGAACTCTTGCCAGCCGCGCTGCT
The DNA here is from genome assembly GCF_905220705.1 of Paraburkholderia domus. Taxonomy (GTDB): domain Bacteria; phylum Pseudomonadota; class Gammaproteobacteria; order Burkholderiales; family Burkholderiaceae; genus Paraburkholderia; species Paraburkholderia domus. The sequence continues at coordinate 87,109 of NZ_CAJNAT010000005.1, read as the reverse complement.
CGATTGAATCAGCACCGCGAGCGGCGCATCGAGCTTGCGTGACACCGCCGACAGATACCCGGCCAGCAGATTCGTCGCTTCGCCTACAACACCGCAGCGCGCCATATCCGCTTCCAGCCGCGCAATCAGGTCCGGCGCCTTCAGCCAGTCCAGCGCTGCCGCGTGTTCAACAGCGTCCAGCGTCACGCCTTTTTCTTTCGGCGCAAGCGTCGCGCGGATCGCTTCATCCTGCAACGTCTCCAGCTTCAGCAGCACGCGCCCGAGATCGCGCTTGAGCGTGTCTTCCTGGTTGCCGAGCTCAATCGCCGCCGTTTTCAGATACACCGCACGAGCCTTCGCGCTGTACACGTCCAGCGTGTCGACGTGGTAACTGTCGCCGCGCCGAACCTGCGCGTTCACGCGCATCTGCTCCGGCCCGAGGTTCTTCTGCCAGCCACGGATACGCCATACGCGCTCGCCAAACGTGAACAGCAGTTCACCGCCTTCCGTCTGCTTCACGTCGAGCTCGTCCACCGGCGCGGGCTGCACCTCCTCTTTAGCGGCCATCGCCGTGGCTGGCGTAACCGCAGCCTCAGCCGCAGCAACAGCGGCTAAAGAAGAGGCCGGTTTAGCGTCCGTCACTTCGTCGACCGGCACCGGTTCAACCTGCGCCGCAACCGCAGCACGCCGGCCCTTGCCAATCCATTCCGCCTGCTGCAACAACACCCCAAGGCTCCTGTCCGCCGGCGCAACCTTCCTCGCGTAATCGTTCGCGTCCATGCCCTTCGGGAACAGCACACGCCACGTCTCGATGCCTACCTCGCGCAACTCCGTGCCGAGCTTTTCCGCCGCGCTATTGCCCGCGTCGTCCCGGTCGTATGCGATCCACACCCGCTCGGTACCGTGCCGTTTCAGTGCGTCCCAATGGTCCTGCGTGAACCCGTTCACCCCATACGCCGCGATCACGTTGCGATACCCCGCACACCAGAACGTCAGTGCATCGATCAGCGCCTCGCACACGATCACTTCACGGCTGGCAACAAGCGCCACTTCGTTCCACACACCGGCAAGCGGCAACGACAGATACAGGTGCTTCGGCTGGCCCGCCGGAATCTTGTGACCCGCAGCAATCCGCCGCCCGTACATCTGTCTGACGTTGACCACCCCGTCACCCGATTCCAGATCGAACACCGGCACCACCAGACACCCGTTCAGGTGCTCGTGTCCGCTCTCGCGATACACGCCCACGCGTTGCAGCTTCGCGCGCACGTCACGGCCTTCCTTCGAGTACCCCGGCGGCAGCCGGTACGTCAGGCTCTTGTTCGCATAGCCCAGCCTGAACGTATCGATCAGCTCACCATGCACCAGCCCGCGCTGCACCAGATACGCCTGCGCCTCCGGGCTCTGCTTCAGGGTCGCGTGATACGTGTCGGCCACCTCGCGCAGCAACACCGCTTCATCAGAACCCGCAGCTAAAGAAGGCAGGTGTCGCGCCTGCGAGCGGTTCACGCCCACTTTCTCCGCACCCGCGAGCGGCGCGTCGTTACGCAGTAACTGCACCGCATGCGGCAGGCTCACCCCCTGGGTTTTCATGACCCAGTCCAGCACCGTGCCCGACGCGTTGCAGCCGAAGCAGTGATACACATTCTTCGCCTCCGACACCGACAGGCTCGGCGTGTCCTCTTCGTGGAACACACAGCGCATCACCCAGTCGCGGCCGCGCTTCTTCAGCTCATGCCCCTGCGACTCGATCAGCCGCACCAGCGACACTTCGCGCTTCAGTCTCTCCAGCTCGGTTTCGGGAATGCGCGGCATGAATCGTCCTTCGGCTAAAAACCTGTCAATACTCCAATTGATGTAGTTAACAATACACTGTATAGTGTATAAATGGCAAGCCTGGCAGAAGGGGGTACTTAGAATGAATGCATCTCCTTTTTCGTTGGGATGCTTTGATATGTCCGTCTTTGCCGAACGACTCAGACTGCTGCGCTCTGCGAGACAGATCACCCAGGCGCGGCTCGCTGAACTGCTGGAAATCAACCCGCGTGTGTATAACCGCTGGGAACGCGGCCTTGCTACACCACAGTTCGATACCGTGGTACGGATCGCCGATATTTTGCAGGTCACACTGGATGAACTGGCCGGACGAACACCCGCACCGGCCGAACCCAAGATTCACAATCAAGAGTTACTGAGTCTCTATCAACAGGTGGACAGCCTGCCCGATGCCGAGCAACAGGCGTTGATCCTGGTGATCGACAGCTTCGTCAGGAAGACGCAGGTCCAGAAGGTTATGAACCGTCGACGATAGGCGGCTAATGAAGGAAGACACCGTGATGTAAACGAAGCGCGGCCAGTGAGTGTTACGAGCACTCACCGACCGCTAACCACCACCAACTCACCGAAGGAGTTGATCATGGCTGACGCCAATCTTAATGCATTGCACGCTCATCCCGAGCGTCACGCTACCGTCCAGGAACTTATGCGCTGGCGACCCAGCCCCAAAGAGGGAAGACCCTGGCGAACACCACGGTTTTTTCCGTGGCTGCGCATCGCCGGCATCTGGCTTGAACAGGCCGGCTTTCCACCTGGCCAGCGTGTGAGAATCCAGGTCGAGCACGGCAGGCTCGTCATCACGCCGGATTGAACGACTCTACAAACGACAAACCCGGCCGCGGCCGGGTTTGTCGTCATCAGCGAGTAGCTTTATCCAAACTCATGAGTCGATGGGCAACAGTTCTGGTATGTAATTCATCTCCATCAAGACCAATATGCTCGACCTCAATCCACCTGAGGTAAGAGTACAGTTCGTCGACTGTCTTTTCCTCTCGAAGCATACGGCTAATATCCTGGACATATGAGTCGTATTCATCGTCCGCCTCAGGTGAAGCGCCAACACCGATTGGATCCCATTCCTTGAGCAAGATTTTTTTTACATCCAGATCCAGACCAATAAACGTTCTCTTCATTTTAAGGTGCTCCAGGGATAACCGTGACGACAAGCCCGGTTTTGGAATTCGTGACGACCCGAACGTTGTTCACCGGATCATAGTATCCCGTTGTTCCAGGACGCGTAGGGTAGTTAACGCCATTATCAATGGTGTTTTTCACCACTGAGGGCGGCACACCCCGACCCTGCATTTGGTCTATAGCATGAGCTGAGTAATCAACTCCTCCAATGGTCGCCGGGGCATTAGTACCACGTGGCACATCCATTGGACTACCGCTGACCCCCACCGGCGTACTTGCATCCTGCGACCCAGAATTGTCGCCACTATTCAGCGTCGCATTGCCCGGCAAATACCCCGGCGTTCCCGGCGTTACAACCGGCACGGCAGCACACAACGGCGGAACGGCACACATCGGAACCAGCGCTGCCGAACCACCGGCCGCCGGCGGCTTCGAGTTGCCACCCGGCCCATTCAGATCGCTTGGATCAACATACGGCCCCTGCGGGCCGTTCGCGTTCACCAACGCCGCGAACTGGTTCGCCAGGTTCTCCGCGCCACGTCCCGCGCTCGCGAACTGATCGCCAATCCAGCCAAGCGCCGAATTCGCCGTGCTGCCCTGGCCGTCACCGTTACCTGTGCTTCGATTGTAGAGATCCGCATTGCTCGCCGTGAACGCGCCCGTGGTCCCGCCAATCAGGAACCCGCCCGCACCCGCCACAACGTTGGACAGCACATTACCCGCCATCTGCGCCGCATCGCCACCACCCAGCGCGTCTCGCGTGCCGTTGGCCAGCCGGTTCAGATCGCCCGCCGCCCACGCTGCGATACCCGCACCCGCCGCGCCTTGCGCCGCACTTCCGATGCCTCCACCACCCAGACCCGCTGTGAGCGCGCCTCCCGCAATGTGCATCCCGATCCGGTAAGTCCCACCCTCATCCCACGCCGGATCGCCCGTTGCTTTAGCCTGTGCGTCAGCGTAGTCACCGATGCGCCGCGAAACCGCTTCGCCGGCAGCACTTGCCGCCGCCATCATGTCCGCCTGACGGTCGAGCAGGTTGTTCACGTCCGGCAGTTTTGCAACCCTGCCGTTCGTGCTCGACGTGTCGCGGTTCAGGCCCGCGATGTCCTGTGTCTGGCTGGCCGCATCGGCGACGCTGATCGTGCCCGCACTGATGCCGCTACGCGTGGTCGCACTGTCACTGCCGCTGTCGTCCTGGCTCAACATCGGCGCACCGCCGCCTGTATTCTTGCCTGAGGTATTGCCGTGGGTGCTGTAGTTCGCACCTCCGTCACCAGTCGTCACACCCGCGCTGAAGCCGCCCGAGTGCGCGTCGTAGCTGGACTGGTTCTGGATATCGCTGAAGGTCAGTGTGCCCGTGGACAGGTTGTTCTTCGACGCATCGGCATCACTCGCAATCACCGCGCCCTTGAGGTCGATATTGCCGTGAACGTTGACGTTCAATCCACCGTCGCCCGCGTGAATCCCCGCCTGTTCGTTCACACCCGCATAGCTTCCGTTCGCGTTCGCACTGGTATGACTGAAGCTCGCGCTACCACCGCCCTGACTGATCGCAAAGCCGCCGCCCTTACTTTCCTGATGCGCGGCGCTCGTCATCGTGTCCTGACGACTCTCAATATTCAGGTTGCCACCCACATCCGCATTCACCTGACGGCCATTGACGTTCGAACCAATAATATTGGCATCTCCACCACTGATGATCGTCGCAGTGTTGCTCGCGTTGATGTGCGTGTTGTTCTGCATGGCGGCATCGCTGTTGCCATTGCCGTGCGCCTTCGACATCGACGCATCGACACCGAAGCCCTGCGTGCCATAGGAGATACCCACGCTCGCGCTGCTGGACTCGTTGCTGCTGCGCGTCGAGTCGGTATCGGTCGTGTTCACGAGGTTGACCTGATTCCTTGCCGCCAGGATCACGTCGTTCGCGTTCACGCTCGAACCGGCAATTGTCAGGTTACCGCTTCCCGGCGTGCCGTCTCCGGTCGCCACGAACGCAGCCGTGCCACCCGCCGTAATACTTGCCCCCCGATTGGTCGTGCTGTCCTCTGCATACGTGCTCTTACTGTGGCTGCTGCCGTAGCTGAGTTCAACTTTCGCTTCCGGCTTCTCTCCGTTCGCGATCGCATCCATTGCCGCCTTGCCCGTGAGAGCGAAATCAATCGCACCGCTTGCCGCTGCCATGCCGTGCAATGCTGCCGCGCGATCATCCTGACTGCGGCTCGCACCACGTGCCTGGTCAACCGTGTTGGACACCGCGTCAATCACCGGGGCCTTGATCGCAAGCGTAAAACCGCTCTGTTTGACCTCGTGTGTCTCGTCGTGGTGCATCGTATCGACGGCAGAGTCAATCGTGACGTTCGCGCCGGTGCCCGTGACATTCTGCGCCGCGACCAGATCACTGCCCGTGACGTGCAGGTCCTTGCCTGCGGTGATGTTCAGACTGCCATTCAGCGAGCCGACCGTGCTGCCCGTGTTCGTTACCTGTGTCGTACTGGCCATGTCAGTCTGCGTCTTGCTGCCCACCGAAATGCCGATCCCGCCGCCCGTGCCAAGGCCGGACTCGTGCTTCTGGTAGTAGCTTGATGTGCTCTGCGTGTCCTGCGAGGTCGTGATATTCACATTGCCTGCCGCCGCCAGATTCACGTCGTTCGTGCCTGCGATGGTCGAACCCTTCACGTTCAGGTCCTTGCCTGCGCTGACCGTGACCGTATCGCCGGACACGGTGCTTCCCACGCCGATGTTCGCCTGCGTGTTCTGCATCGAGTCGGTGGTCGAGCCATGCACAAAGCTCCCGCGCTTCGATTCGGTCGCCGAGTACGAATCGTGTTCCTCGCGGCCTTCGTTGATGGTCACGTTGCCGGTGGCCGCAATGGTTGCCGCGCCGCTGCCCGCTGCCAGCGACGACCCTGTGAGCGTGACGTTACCCTTGCCGGGATCGGCGCTCAGGGCCGCGAGCGTTGCATTGCCGCCTGCGCTGATGTTCGTCCCGACCGCCTGTTCGTCGTAGCTGCGATCGGCCTGCTTGCGGGTTTTGTCGTCGGCTGCAACGTTGTTATAGGTCGCGGTATTCGTGACAGTCGTTGCCGTCAGGTTACCGCCCGCGACAACAACCATGTCGCCCCCCGCGCTGATCGTCGCGCCCCTGAACGTCATGTCGTTGCCGCTCTGCATCGCGAGACTTCCGCCTGCCGTGACTGCGCCAGTCTGGTTGATCGTGCTGGATGCTTCCCAACGATGGTCGGCATTCTTTGTCGCTGACTGCGACGTGTCCGACTGCACGGTATCCACCGTAATGTCGCGCCCGGCCGCGATCTGCGCATTGCCGCCCGCCGCGATGCTCGCGCCATGAACCGACACGTCATTGCCCGCCACCACCAGCAGGTCTCCCGTCGATGCAATCGTGCCCTGTGCGCCGAGCAGACTCTGGCTGACCTTGCTGTTGCCGACAGTCGAGCTGACACCAACGGTGTCCACCAGCGTCGTGTTCACAATGTCATGACCGGCGAGTACGGCCACGCGGTTGCCAGTGATCCGTCCCGACGCGTTCACCACGTCATTCGTCGCGGAAACCACAGTCGTACCGTCGACCGTGCCGCTGCCCGGACCGCTACCGATGGAGCCGCCCCGGTTCAGGATGTTCGTCGCGGCGATAACGGTCTGCGTACCACCCTTGATGACACCCGAGTTCGTCGCGCTGCCCGTAGCGTGAATCTCCACATCATCGGCAGTAATCAGCGCACCGGTGGGCTGCAGGTCGTTCGCGTGGGTCAGTGCCAGATAGACAACCGGGGCCAGCACCTGCTGCGTGCTACCGTCCGGCAGCGTGACGGTCTGGCTGACCAGCCACACGATGTCGCTCGTGAGCGCATCCATCTGCGCGGCAGTCAGCGCCAGTCCGGGTTCGAGATTGAATTCCTTCGCGACGTTCACGCCGTTGTTCATCAGCGCGCGATATTCGTCCTCGTTGCTGGTGTAGCCCTGCAGATAGACGCGCCCCGTGAGTTGCGTGATCTGGTTGCGCACCATCTGTTCTTCATACACACCATCGCCCAGCCGCTTGATGGTCTTCGACGGGTCGAGGCCGAGCGCGCCAAGCATGTAGTCACTCGAAACGAAACTCGTGTAGCTGGTCAGTCGTGGATCGGTAACGACAAGATACGACGCGCCTGGGGCCGTGTTAAACGTGTACAGGCCGCTCGACGGCAACGTGATACTGAGCACGCCGTCCGGTCCAGCGATGGACTGCGGCGCGTTGATCGTCTGCGTCTGGCCTGTGGCGAGATTGACGGTCTGCGCGCCTGTGCCGATGATGCCGCCCACGGTGCCGTTCGCGCCAAGTGTGCCGCCCGTAGCGCCGGTCGCAGAGTTTGCCGCCGCAACGTTGGTGTTGTTGATGTCGGTCGCGCTGATCTGCACCGAGTTGTTCGCGATGATAGTGCCGCCCGTGCCGCCAATTGCGACAGGTGAAAGCACAATTGACGGCTCGACTACCGTACCCACGTCACGGGAGATATTCTCGTTCCACGCGTAGGTCGAAACGATCTCCTGCTTCTGGTACTGGTAGAGCGTCTGGCCGATGTTGTTCACCAGTGTGCCACCGTAGTTACCACTTGCCACATCGCCACTCGCGTCGTCGCTGCCAATCTGGATCGAGCCACCCGCGCCGATGGCGCTGTACGCGTTGTTCAGCGTGCCAACGTTGGCGAGCACCATGTTGCCGCCCGCCATGATCTGCGCCTGCTGCGCCTGCGGACCGGTTACCTGGTCCTGCTGGGTAGTGGTCGTCGTGTCGCGGGCGATCTCGACGCGCTGGTAGCCCTTGTGCGCATCGTTGCGCGATGCGTATTCGGTGCCCGGATCGTAGTTGACGTTCGGATCGTAGCCATCCCAATAGCTCACGGTGATCGTGCCGTCAGCGTTGGAGGTCAACGTGTTGTAGTAGATCGTTTGCGGCTGGCCGTTGACGTTCACCACCAGCACCTTGTCAGTCGCATTCGGGCCGGCGGCCTGCGACACGACGTCTGAACTGGAGAAGGTCGTATTGACTGGAGCAATATAGCCATCGTCCCACATGGCCTGCGTGCAATAGCCCTTGTCGGCATTCCCGGTCGCGCAGGCCATGTACTTGCTGCGCTTGGTCTGATGTTCGGTTTCAACATCAGTTATCACGGTCTCGACAGTGGGCGCGGTACGCGTGTTAGTCAGCGTCTGCGTGGCAACCTCGATGTTGCCCTGCGCCTCGACGGTCGACTGGTCGTTGGTGACGGAATTGCTGCGGTTGGCGAGCAGGCCGTTCATGTCGCGCGTGCCGTTCGCCGCGATGTTGATGTCACCGAGACTGAAGATATTTGCGCCGCCCGTGTTGGAGATATTGCCAGGTGAATACAGATTCAGCTGCGAAGCAGCGGCCATCACAGCGGCGGCACCTGTGTTGGCAATCAAACCGGCATTCAGCGTGACCGTGTTACCGATGATCGCTGCCGTGTTAACGAGCGAACCGCTATTTGTCGCAACGGTATCGCCTTCGATGCGTCCTTCGTTGGTAATGGCGTTCGCCGCGTTGACCGTCGTGCTTGCCGAGTTCAGATCCGCGCCCGCCTGGTTATCGACGTTCGCGGCGTTGACCGTCAGTGCGTTCACTGCGCCGAGCGTGCCCTGGTTCGTGAAGCTGCCCGCTGTCGTGAATGTCAGGTCGTGATTAGCCTGAATCTGGTTGGTGCCGGTCAACGTGTAATCGCTGTTGACCGTCACTGCGCCGTCATTCCCGGCAATGATCCTGCCGTCGCCCATAAGCTGGTTGGTCGTGACGCTCAGATCCTGGTCGCTGCCAATCGCGCCGTTCTGGTTCGCCAGCGTGCCGGCATTGACGGACACCGAACCGCCGCTGCCCGTGTCATTGCCGATCCGGCCCGACGTGTTGTCCAGCGACGCGACATTCAGCGCGACCGCACCGTTGCCATGAACGGAACCGCCCGCATTGACGAGCGCAGCGTTAGGGCCGTTCAGCGTGACGTTGTTCGCGCCTGACAGCGAGCCGCTGGTGTTGTCTGCAAGCTGGGCGATGTCCAGCGTCAGGTCATGGCCCGACACGAGTTGCGCGCCGTTCGTGTTAGACAACGTGCCCGCGTTCACGGTCACGTCGCCATTGCCGCCAATGGTGCCTGCGCCAGCGACGCCGCCCGTATTGCTGTTCGTGATGGTGGCAGCGCTGACCGTTGTCGCACCCGATCCAGTGCTTGCGATACGCCCGTTCGTGTTGTCGAGCGATGCGCCTGTGACGGCCAGCGTTGCAGCCGGGTTGTCTACCGTCGCATCCGCCTCGATCTGTCCGCCCGTATTGTCGATTGCATCCTGCGCCGACGCTGAGACGTTCCCGCTGCCCTGGATCAGGGCAGCCCGGTTGTCGAGCGTGCTGGCGGACTGGACTGTCGCCGCACCACCCGCGGTAACCGTGCCGCCCGCATTGCCGATGCTGCCACCCGACACCGACACGTCGCCGTTGCCACCAATCAGGCCATTGGCCGTGTTCGTGACTGCGCCGCTGGCGGCAACCGTCGTTTTACCGGTCCCTCCGTTCGCGATGGAACCCCCGTCGTTAGCAACCGACTGCGCCGTGACAGACAGCGTGTCGTCCGCCTGGATCGTGCCACCCGCGTTATCCAGCGCGCCCGTGTCCGTCACCGAAACAGTCTGAGCGCCGACGTAGCCGCCCGCGCTGTTGTCCAGTGAGGCGACGTGGAGCGTCGCACCAGTCTGTGCGGCCAGCGTGCCACCGCGATTCGCCACCGCACCCGAGCGGACACCGAGCGCACCATTCGTCGCAATCGTGCCGCCGTTGTTCGAAAGCGTGCCGCCGTTGATCGACAGTGTGCCGGTGCCGGAACTGGCAATCGTGCCGCCGTCGTTGATGAGCGCAGCGGAGCCGAGCGCCAGGCTGTCACTGTTGGTCTGCAGCGTGCCGCCCGAGTTGTCGAGCGTACCGCTCACGTCAACGGTCGTCGCGCCGGTGCCCGTCTGTGTAATGCTGCCACCGTGGTTGACGAGGTTCGTCGCATGCAACGCGAGCTGGTCTGCTCCGAGGTTGCCGTGGCTGTTGTCGACGGTCGCCGCCGTCAGTGTCACAAGGTGACCTGCCGCGATGGTGTTCGCATTCGTCAGCGTCGAACTTGCGGCCAGCGTGACATTGCCGTTCGCCGCCAGCGTGCCGCTGTTGAACAGCGACTGCACGGCGCTGGAGATCAGCGACTGCACCGCCGTGATCGAACCCGCGTTCGCAATCTGCCCGGCCTGCACGGTCACATTGCCGTTGCCGCCAATGGCCCCACCTGCGCCGTTGTTCAGCAGGCCACCCATCGCCAGCGTCAGGCCGTCCGCGCCAACCGCCACAACATGGCCTCCTGTGTTATCGAGCGAACCCGCACTGACGGAGAGTGCACCTGACGACTGCAGCGTGCCGCCCTGGTTCAGCAAGTCACTTGTCGCCGCGACGTTGAGAGTACTGTCCGAGACAATCTGCCCGTTGCGGTTGGACAGTGCGCCCGCCGTGACGGTCTGCGCGCCGCCCGAGGACAGTACACCACCGTCGTTCGTGAGCGTCCCGGAGGCGCGCGTGTCCAGCGCGCCGCCCGCCGTCACCGTTGCGCCGGACAGGTTCAGGTCGCCGCCGCTGGCCGCGAGCTGGAGCGCACCGTTCGCCGAGGTAGTGCTCCCGGCGAGTTTGACCATCGCACCCTTCAGCGCGGCATTGCCACCCACCGCGTTGCGACCGGTCGCGGCAAGCGAGCCGCCAGCCGTCACGGAAAGATCGCCGGACTGCGCGAGGCTGCCGTCGCCGTTCACGCCCGCGCCGAGCGTGCCCGTTGACGCCACGCTGCCTGCGTTGACGGTCGTATTCTGCTGCGCCGCGAGCACGCCGCTATTCGTGAGCGTGCCAGACGTGCCTGCGCTCACGTTCTGCTGCGCATAGGTGGTCCCGCTGTTGTCGATGCCGCCTGCGGCAGAGAGCGCCATGTTGCCACTCGCTCTGGTCTGTCCGGCAAGCGTCAGCTGGCCGTTCATGCTCAGTACCAGATCGCCCGCCTGCGCCGCGAGCACGCCTCTGTTCGAGACACCGACACCATTCTCCGTGCCGACCAGCACGATACGGTTCGCGTACATGCCCCCGAGCTGGCTCACGTCGATGGAGACGCCCGGCGCCGGACCATCGCCCGCGATAGGCGTTGCACTGAGAGTGTCATGGTTGACGCTGTTCGCACCGGTCACGACATTCAGATTCTTTGCATGGATTGCAGCGTTTGCCTGGACGGCGCGGGCCAGCAGGTCAACCTGATCGGTATCGCCCGCATTCAGCCCCGCGCCCTGGATGCTGATGTTGCCGCCGGTCACGTTAAAGCCCGAGAGTGAACCGTCGGGCGCAAAGTTCGGGGTCCCCGTGGTCAGGATGGCTCTCGATGTATTGATAAAGCCGCCACCGTTCACGGAAATCCCGCTTCCGTTCGCGATCACAACTTCCGCGCGCTGGCCCGCGACTTCAAGACGCCCGTTGATCTGGCTCGCCGCGCTGCTGTTGACCTGGTTGACGATCACACGCGCAGACTGCCCAGGACCGAAGTTCGGATTGCCGTTAATCATGCCCGCCTGCTGCGTCTGCACGATGATGGGCGAGTTGTTCAGGATCGCGCCTTTCTGCTGCACGTCGAACTGGCCGTAGGTGTTCATCGAGACGCCAGCGCCGGAAGGCCGGTTGATGTTCACCTGGTCCAGGCCGTTCTGTGTCTGGACCACGGACGGGGCGTGCGCGCCTCCCGGAACGATCTGTGCGCACGACAGCGACGGCAACGCGCCAAGGAGCGCGAGTGCGGCGAACGTGATCTGCCGCAGCGAAAAAATCATACCCTGTGATTTTCTGCTGCGGACCGTGGTCTGTCCTGCCTGCTTGCCGATTGCCGTGGCGGTTTCTTCAACGGCGACAAGCATTCCTCTCAGTCGGCTGTACACCAGCCTGTATGTCTTCCGGTTCATTCTTATGCTTCGTATTACGGATTATTAACCGGCCGTAAACTAGCGGAAATCAGACTAACGATTTGTCACCAACTTGCAAAATTTCGCAGTGCTACAACGTTTTTACAAAATCGTACTTTTCCTATAGAGCATCGACCCGACATCGCGTAGCCTGTGCAAGCGAAAAAAAACCCGCGCTAAGGCGGGCGGAACAGCTAGGTCAACGGGGAGTTATCACCGGCTGGGGATAGAAGTGGCGAGAGAAACCGGCCACAGTATGGCCAGCGAACGGGGGTCACCATAGGATTACTCCCAAAACGAAAAGGGGCAACCGAAGTCGCCATGGCAATTGCATGAAGCTCACAAGCCCAGCAGGCTGGCACGATATTGGTCGTTGGCGCAGGCCTTAAGGCGACGTATATTCAGTCCTGCCTTTGTGCGTGTATCGCGCTTGAGCAGATTCATGGCGATACGACGCAGGATCGCGAAGTTCTGCGCGGCATTCTCGACTCTCACACGACACTGGTCTTCGCCAAAGGCCATGTCGAGTACCCAGTGCATGTTGTTTTCGATGCGCCAGTGCGAACGTACTGCATGAGCGATCCGGCACGCGTTGGCGGGCAGGCTGCTGATGTAGTAACGCCGCTGCGTCGAGGCGACTCCGGCGATTTCGCGCGTCGCCTCGATCATGACAACCGAGCGCAGTCCCGGCCAGCGCCCGTCCACCTTGCCGGGCCAGCGTGAGGAGACATCCTGGGCCACGCAGTGTCGCGTCTCGATACGCCCATGATCCTTTTCGATCTCGCGGTATTCGTCAAACGTGCCAGCGTGCAGTTCTGGCCAACGTTCCAGTGCGTCAAAGACACCACGCATCAGTCGGGCGAGCGGAGGCTGGTTGTCCTTGACTGCCAGCACATAGTCAGCCTGTGCCTGGATGATCCTGTCGGCGATGCGCTGCTGGCAACCCATCGCGTCGATCGTCACGATCGCGCCCTTGAGCAGCAGTGCGTCGAATAACTCTGGAATCGCCGTGATCTCGTTGCTTTTGTTTGTCGTGCGCACCTGCCCCAGCACCACGCCCAGACCACTGCCATAGGCCGACACCAGATGAAGTGCCCGCTGATCGCCGCGGTGCGAGCCGCGCACTGTTTTGCCGTCAATGGCTACCACCTGATCGGCCAGCGCCGGGCACAGATGCGTAGTCCAGCGCATGAAGCAGGCTTCAAACTGTTGTGCATCGAGCGCGGCAAACACGCGCCCGAATGTGTCATGCGACGCAATGCCGTTGACCAGTGGCAGGTAGCCGCGCAGCCAGTCCAGCTTCGCTTCAGCCCATGTCTGGATCGCCACCCAGCTATCGGCACCCGACAGAATTGCACACAGCGCCACCACCAGCATCTCCGTCAGATCATGAGATGGCGTGCGGCTGCGCGGATCGCCAAACGCTTCTTCGATACTGAGTACGTCTTCCTGCATCGCTTGTTCCGGGGCATAAAACCCAGAGTAAACGCGCTTTCAACCGCGTTTACAACGACCTCGCCACTATCTGTAACGTTTCATGCAATTGCCCTGGCATCTTCACAACATGCTTTCACAGGAGTTCAGAACAATTCGTAGGACACCACGCGGGCGCCTGTCAGTCATCAACACGTGTCACCGGCGATAACAGGAATAGCGAACGCGCATGGGGAATCGCGTCGAAACGCACTCAGACGACCTCTAGCAGACTCTCCCTCACCAGGGAAAAAACGGGCGACGCAATTAGGGCTAGCCGTCCGAGGAGGTCACCCCGAAACTTATCCCCAGTTTTTGTTCGCAAGGCTGTGGACAACCAGCGCACAGGCAAGCCAAGTGCTTGATGCCACAAGCGTATCTCCCATCGGCTCAGCCGCAGGCATAATCCCCGCCCTGTGATAAAAAGAAACTCCCCACGCTTTACCACTCGCCGAGGCCCCCGCATGTCCTCCGTCATGGCCTTCAAACTCGTCCTGCTGTCGCTCGTCGCGATGATCGGTCTCCAACTGGTCGCCAAGCGGCTGCGACTCCCACCGGCCGCAGCGCTTCTGGTCGGCGGCGCCGCAATGGCCTTCGTGCCAGGCCTGCCGCCCGTCAATCTCGACCCCGAACTGGTCCTGATCGTATTCCTGCCGCCGCTCCTCATGGACGGCGCCTACTTCTCCGTGTGGGACGAATTCAAGCGCAACCTTGGCGGCATCCTGTTGCTCGCGATTGGCGCCGTCGCCTTTACGACCCTCGCGGTCGGCCTGGTCGTGCATTGGGTCGTGCCGGCGTTGCCGTGGAGCGCGTGTTTCGCGCTAGGCGCGATCGTCTCGCCGCCTGACGCCATCGCAGCAAAGGCCGTGCTGGAGCGCGTCGCACTGCCGCGCCAACTCATGGTCCTGCTCGAAGGCGAAAGCCTGCTCAACGACGCTGCCGGCATCGTCCTGTTCCGCTTCGCCGTGGCAGCCGCGCTGACCGGCACGTTCAGCGCGCAACATGCGGCCGGCCGCTTTGCCGTGCTCGGGCTGGGCGGCATCGCAGTGGGCATCGCGATCGGCTTCGTGGTCGTCAGGCTGCTGCGTTATCTCGACGACGCCTACCTCATCATCACCGCATCCGTACTCTCCGCGTGGATCAGCTACATCGCCGGCGACATGCTGGACGTCTCGGGCGTCATCGCAACCGTCAGTTGCGGCATGGTGCTTGGCTGGCATCAGCACGACATCTTTTCTGCCTCGGTGCGTACGCGCGGCACTGCCTTCTGGCAGATCCTCATCTTCCTGATGGAAGCGCTAGTGTTCATTCTGATCGGGCTGTCGCTGCGCGGCGTGATCGTGCGACTGGGTGGCGTCGGCGACACATTGACCGCGTTGGCGCCGGCTGTCGGCGCGGTCATCGCGGCGGTCGTGCTGTCGCGCTTCGTGTGGGTGTTCGCCGTCGAATGGTTGAAGAGACTGGCGTGCAAGCTGATGCGGCGCGCAAACATTGCGCTCGACTGGCGCTCGGCGACTGTGACGAGTTGGGCCGGCATGCGTGGCGTGGTGACGCTGGCAATCGCGCTCTCGTTGCCCGAGGCGATGCCAGGGCGTGATCTGATTCTGGTCGCGTCATTCGCGGTGATTCTCGTGACCGTGCTCGGGCAAGGGACCACGATCGGTGCGTTGATTCGCAGGGTCAATCTGGATAGCGTCAACGAGCGCAACGAACGGCATTTGACCGAACCTCAGGCGTGGGCGAGGCTCGAAGCAACGCAGCTTGCCGCGATCCAACCACTTGTGCACGACGCACAGGGACAAGTGATTCATCCGCGCCTGCTGGAGCAATATAGCTATCGGGCGCAGATGACCGAAACCTACCAGGACGTGACGGAATATCCTGCCGATGTTCGAACCGCGCATTACGACGTGGTGCTTGCCGCCGTGGCGGCCGGTCGCCGAGAGTTGTTGCGGATGCATCGATCAGGGTTGATTCATGATGAACTGCTGACCGTGCTTGAGCGGGATCTGGATTTGCAGGAGATCGCCGCGTTGCATGGCAGAGGATGACCGGGACAACGCCTGGCGTTAGTCCACCTGCGAGCCCGGTCGAATATTTGGCCGGTTTCAATGGCCTTTGAAAATATCGAGCAGTTGATTTTGCATCTGCATCATTTCATGCGAATGCTTCATCTCCATCTGCGCCATCGTGTCCTGATACTCCATTTCCATCTGCATCATTTTTTGCTGGATGCCGATGGCCTGAGTACGCTGTTCAGGTGTCAACTTGTCCATCATCATGCCGTAGTTCGGCGGCATCAGATACGTGCCGGCACGCCCTATTCCCTGTGCCTGTACGGAACCCGCCATAAGCGCGAGTGGCAACAGTCCGCACATCAGTACGGTTCGGATCGATTTCATGTCATCTCCAGTCTCAAGTGAGTAGCCGGTCTAAAAAAACGGCTACGTAGGCGACGTTCAAACGCTCAGACACACAGGCGGCGGTCGATCCGCTGCACATGACGGGTCTGGGAATGCAACACCCGGGAACGGCTGCCATGCACGGCTGACCGGGTGTTTCATGGCTTTAGTCGCGAACGCTTACTGGAAATGACAGGTTGAATAAAATTTGCGCCGATAATCTTTCTTCTACTCGGCTGTCACTTTTGCCGCGGCGTGCCGACTAATCCCTCCACGCCGACCCCAGAATCATCGTGCAGAAATTCTCGCGATGGTAATGCGGGTCTTTCAGCGCCAGTACGTCCGCCTTCACGTTGCCGAAGGTCGTCTCCGGTTTGTGAATCGTGCCGTGTGCGAATGCATCGATGATGCCTTCCTTGAAATGCGCGCCGCGCGGATGCGCGTGAATCACCTCGTGACGTTGTTGCTCGGTGAACTCGTCGTAGGCGAGGCCGAGCACGTCCATCTCCACGCCCGCGGTGACCAGCGCGACCACGGGCTTCATATATTGTGGAATCCCAGGCGTGGTGTGCAGCGCAATCGAATTCCATACCTGCTCGATGTCAGCTTCGCCGATGCCGTGGCGCTGCAAAAAATCACGCGCAGCGTTCGCGCCGTCCACCTCGAAGCGATCATGCTCGCTGCTATACGGCGCGACGAGCCCCATGTCATGAAACATGGCGCCGATGTATAACAGCTCGGCATCGTACTTGAGCTGCTTGCGCGCGCCGGCCAGCGAGCCGAACAGGAACACGCGCCGCGAATGGTGGTAGAGCAACTCTGTTTCGGTATCGCGGACGAGCTGTGTGGCTTCGCGCGCCATCATGCTGTCGGGGATCTGGATGCCTGCAATCGTGGTCATGTGAAGTGCTCCATGAAAGACTTGAATGAACCGGACACGCGGTCTTTGTGAGTCGATCGCGCGTTTGGTATGCTGGTCCGCGATGCTTTTATTCTGACCGTTCAGGCAGCGCGTCCGATGAAGTTCAGTATTGGTCAGCGCGCCGTCACGGGCAATCGCCGCGGGCCGTTGAACACTGCCAAACGCACCGCGTTGACTGCCGCAAGTTGCGGATTCCGTCCATCGTCAAAGGAAGTCACTCGATGCCTACCGTCGCGATCGCAATCTTTCCTGGCGTGCAGGCGCTCGACGTCGCCGGTCCGGTCGATGTGTTCTCCGAGGCCAATCGGTTCCTCGCGCCGCAGGATCGCTATGAGGTCACGCTGCTCAGCGCGCAGCCAGGTCCGCTGCGTGCGTCCAACGGCATGACGCTCATGGCCGATGCCACTTTCGACCACTCGCACCGCACGTTTGACCTAGCGTTGGTTGCAGGCGGCCCCGCGCTACCCGAGGGCGCCGCGCCCGATACACGTTTGCTGGAATGGTTGTCGCGAGTCGCTACGCAATGCGAGCGTTATGGCTCGATCTGCACCGGCGCGTTCGCGCTCGGCCATGCCGGGCTGCTCGACGCGCACAATGTCACGACGCATTGGCAGCACGCGGCCCAACTCGCCGAGCAATTTCCGCAAGCACGTGTCGATTTCGACCGAATCTATCTGCGCGACGGCAACCTGGTCACGTCGGCGGGCGTGACGGCAGGTATCGATCTGTCGCTGGCTTTAGTCGCTGAGGACCATGGGCCGCACACGGCGCTCGCCGTTGCCAAGCGGTTGGTGGTGTTTGCGCAGCGGCAAGGCGGGCAGTCGCAGTTCAGTCCTTATCTCACCGCTCCAGCTGATGAGACCTCACCGGTCGCCAAGGTTCAGGCGCACGTCATGGAGCGGATTCACGAGAGCTTCACGGTCAAACAACTGGCGGACGTCGCGGGAATGAGCGCACGGAATTTTGCGCGCGTGTTCGTGCAGGAGACCAAGGTGACGCCGCACGAATTCGTCGAGCGCGCACGTGTAGATGCCGCGCGCAAGTTGCTCGAAAGCAGCGATGCAGCGCTCAAGGCGATTGCCTACGACTGCGGCTTCGGCACCGCGGACCGGATGCGCATTGTCTTCGCGAAGCGAATCGGCGTAACGCCGATGCAATATCGCGAGCGCTTTCGTTCCGCGTGAAGGCGACATGCAGAGGATATGAAGTGCGCGTAGCAGCGGTATAAGCTATTGCATGAGAGCGATTAGAACGCGGCTTGAAAAACGGCGCCGCTGCAAGCAGCAAACATAGCGTGAGAAAATGACCGTCTTCTCAAGCCAACGATCACAAGGAACGACATGTCCACCTCTTCTCCGATTCGCGCGATCGTGACCGGCCACACTCGTGGGCTCGGCGCATCCCTTGCTGAACAACTGCTGACGCGTGGCATCGCGGTACTGGGATTGTCCCGCTCGCGTCACGCCACGCTTAAAGAGCGTTTCCCGGCGCTGCTCGAAGAAATCGAACTCGAACTTGCCGATCCGACACGCGTCGCGCAGTGGGTTGCAACCGATGCACTGCGCGGCTTCGTCAGCGGCGCGCAGAGCGTACTGCTGATCAACAACGCGGGCATGGTTCAGCCGATCGGTCCGATCGAAGGCCAGGACGCCACGGACATCGCGACCGCCGTGAGTCTGAACGTGGCCACGCCGCTGATGCTGGCGAGCGCGCTCGCCGCAGCCAGCGTCGAAGCGACCGATCGGCGCATCGTGCATATCTCCAGCGGCGCGGCGCGCAATGCGTATCCCGGCTGGAGCATCTACTGCGCGACCAAAGCCGCGCTCGATCATCACGCACGCGCCGTTGCACTCGACGCGAATCGTGCGCTGCGAATTTGCAGTCTGGCGCCGGGTGTTATCGATACGAATATGCAGGCGGAAATTCGCAGCAGCGGCACCGAGCAGTTTCCGATGCGCGAAAAATTCGAAGACCTCAAGCGCAACGGCCAGCTTTCGACACCCGAGCAATGCGCCACCCAGTTGCTCGACTATGCCTTCAGCGATGCATTCGGGCAAACGCCGGTGGCCGATATTCGCGAGGTCGCGAAGCAGGCCTGACTCGCGAGCGTCACGCTCCCGTAAAACCTCACCTTTCGGCAGATGCGCCGATACTCACACGCCGGGCGCGACCATTGCGCCGCGCTCGGCCGCTCCAATCTCGCCGTGCGGCACGAACACATAGCCTCGTCCCCACACCGTCTGCACATAGCGCGGCTCGGAAGGATCGATCTCGATCAGCCGCCGCAGCCGCCAGATCGATACGTCGAGGCTGCGCCCCTGATGCAGCACGCTATTGCCACGTAATTTCTCGTTGAGTTGCACGCGTGTGAGCACGGTCATCGCGTGATTGACGAAGATTACGTGATAAGGGATCGCTCGCAGCGTCTCCGTACGACGCGCGCACCTGCTCCCGAAAAGTCTCACCTTTGGTACAGAGCGGATGGGGTTCGGCGTGAAGTGCCCATCGGATTGCTCCCGAAAACGCTCACCTTTCGAGTTTGGGGGCAGGCCGCAAAGGCATGCTGGGCGGCGCACCGATGGTCTCGAACGGACGACTCCCGCAAACCCTCACCTTTGGAGAGGATCGAGTAATCTGCATACCCAGGTAAGAGGCGGTGTGTGTCAGGCGCTTACGCTCCGCGCCGGCTGCGGATCTGTTCGGCGAATGCTTGCGGGAGTTGTCGTCGGAATTGCTGGATGGTGAGGCGGAGTGATGTGTATGAGCTCACGTGTCGCCGATTGCCGTCGGCTCCCGAATGTTCTCACCTTTGAGCTTTTTGAATGCATTCGGCAGACCGGCCGCCGTCAAGGCAGCCGGCTCGTTCGTGCAGCCAATCAAAACTTATGACGAATCCCCACGACCGCCACTTCCTGGCTGTTAGTCCCTGAATTCACGCCGTAATCGCCGTCGCGAGAACTTCGGCGGGAACGGGTACATGCGCGCGCCGCAACAGCGCGCCGCTGCGGAACATCAGCAGATCGCCAGGCTTGCAGGCGGTCCACACTTCATCGGTGAGCGGCGTGGTGGCGATCACCGCCGTGCGATCGGCCGGCGTGCCACGCTCAGCGAAATCCACCGTCAGATCGCCATCCACAAGACGTGCGCGCGAAAACGGCCAGTGACGTATCACGTACGACAGACGCGTTGAGCAATACGCGAATTGCGCTTTGCCATTCGAGAGCACGAAATTGAAAATGCCATACGGAGTCAACGTGCGCGTCGCCTGCTCGATGACGTCGAACGCGGCGTCGATGTCGTCCGCGTTGCTGTTCGTGTGAGCGGCGAAATGCGCGTAGAGGCGATTCATGATGAAGCAGAACGCCGCCTCGCTATCGGTCGTGCCGACCGCCGCATACGGACCTTGCTCCGATTCACCAAGCGGTTGCAGGTCGCCGTTATGCGCGAACACCCATTGCTGGCCGCGCAACTCGCGCATGAACGGGTGGCAGTTCTCCACGCGCGCGCCGCCTTGAGTCGCCTTGCGAATATGTGCGACGACATTGCGCGACTTGATCGGGTAGCTCTTCAGAAACTCCGCCACCGGCGACTGATACGCGGGTTTTTCGTCGACGAACACGCGGCACGCACGGTCTTCGTAGAACGCCACGCCCCAGCCGTCGACGTGATGGTCGGTGAGGCCACCGCGTGCGGCAAAGCCCGTCAGCGAGAAACTGACGTCAGTGGGTTCGGCGCAGTTGAGGGCGAGCAATTGGCACATGTCCGACGCCGCCCTATGCCTGTTGAGCCGGGACGTGCGTGACCATGGCGGCATCCGCGGTTGCCGCGCCAGCGCTTTTTGAAGTTTTCGCGGCCATCACGTGTCATCCCAGTCGTTCACTTTCACTGGGAGACTAGCGTGTTTCAACCGTCGCCGTTATAGCGAATCATGCTTTGCAAATCACCGGCGCGCGGGCTCCCGAAAACCCTCACCTTTGGCCGGCTCGCCGCGCGTGCAGCGTCTAGCTCGCCAGCTTACGGAACGTTTCGAGCACCGCGTCGCCCTTGAACGGCTTGACGATCCAGCCTTTCACGCCGGCCGCTTTGCCGCGCTCTTTCATCGCCGGGCTGCTCTCGGTCGTCAGCATGATGACGTTGACGGTCGTGTTCGCGAGTTCGCCGCGAATCTTTTCGACCATCGTCAGGCCGTCCATATTCGGCATGTTGACGTCGCTGATCACCAGCTTGATGCCGGGGCTGGCCTTCAGTTTGGCGAGGCCATCCTTGCCGTCCACCGCCGTGTCGACGTCCAGACCGTTCTTCTTCAGAAAACCGGCCACTTCGTCGCGCACCGTGCTCGAGTCATCCACCACCAGAATTTTCGACATGTTTTTTCCTATGACAACACTCAGAACAGATCCAGTTCGCCCGCTTCGACCATCGCGCCGACATCGTCCGTGACTTCCTTGAAGTCCTCGGGCGACCAACTCAGGCTGAACACAAAACGTTGATGCAGCTTGACCGAACGGCCCGACTGCGGGTCCGTCAGCGAATACATGAAACACAGTTGCGGATTGCCGCTGCCGAACGAGATGTACTTGTGCTTGTGATTCACCAGCAGCGGCACTTGCACCTGGCTGCGCAGCCAGGCGTCCGCATCGCCGACATAGCGGTTCTTGAACGAACCCCAGATCAGATTCGTCACTTCGCCGAGCACGCTATTCAGATCGCGGAAGTTCGCTTCGCCATCTTCTGCGTTGTCGATCATCCGGTAGCGATCGAGCAGTTCGAGAATCGGCGTCTCTTCCGCCTGCATCATCATGTAGCCACGGCACCACGCGCTCTCCAGCGGAATCAGGCTGAACACCTCGCCGAAGATGATCCGGTCGCGCACGATATAAGGCGTGTCGGACGTGATGGTCAAATCCTTGAACACGTCGCCGAGAATCGCCTGCGTCATGTCGGCAATACCACGCACCAACGCGTTCGGGTAATCCAGACTGAAGATATATTCGTCGATCACCTGGCGCAAAGGCGCCATATCGCGCGCGACGTAGGCCGCGCAGACCACCCGGCGCAAGCTCTCCGGCAAACCGTCCAAGCCCGGATCGGCCTCTCGCCGCATGATGATCGGCAACTCAGGGCGCACTGCATTGATCCTGATCGCGATCTCGGCGCTCGCTTCGGCCGAGCCGCCGTAGCTTTCAGCGAACAGAACCGCGCCCAGATCGATGTTCGAGCGCAGCACCGACTGCAAGCGGTTCTTGCCGACTTTCACGCCGACCAGATTGTTCTCGTCGCAGAAGCGCTTCAGCGCTTCCTTATGCACCGGGCAGTCGTCCAGCACCAGCACCTTGCTGACCGGTTTGTTCATGTTCATTTCGCGTTCCTGCTCACTACGGATATCGACATCATTGTCAACACTCAAAACAACTCAAGCTCACCGCTGCTTTCTTCGATTGCGCTCGTGTCCGCCACGAAGTCGATCGGCGCATGCGCGCACACGCATACCGTCGCGGCAAGCTGCACGGAACCGTTAAGCACGATTGAATACGACGACAGAAAACCTGGCTTCAATTCCGGCAGATGCCCCAGGCAACGCGCGCTCAATACATAAGGCGTCGACATGCCGAGGTCAGGGAAATAATGCAGCAATTCCTGATTCATCGCGCCGCAGCACAGATTGCAGACTTCCAGAAAAACTTCCTGAAACTGCCGCTCGTCGGCCTCTTTCAGGTAGTAGTTCCGGGTGCTGTCGTTCTCGTCGAAGTGAAGGATTAGCAGCAGTCTGAACACGATCGACGAGATGGTCAGCACGACCACCTGGGTGTCCTTCGTTGCGCCCGTGCCAGCGTCGGCAAGCGGTGTGATTTCGCACGTATCGCCGGAATCCAGCGGCAAACGTGCCTGCGCCGCCTTGCGGAAAATGCGTTCGAAGCTGTCCTTCGCGTTGCCCGTGATCACATCGGCACCTGGCGCAGCTTCGAGTGAAACTGGTTGGCAAGCGATTCGACGCTGGAGAGCGACGCCGCGATCATCTTGCCGCCCGCCTGGATGTCCTGGAACGTGGAGGTGGTGGTCAGATCGTTGCGGTGCAGGCTGTCGCGATAGCTTTTCGACAATTCCTCTGACCGCGCGGCGAGTGCCCGGACCTCGCTCGCCACCACCGCGAAGCCGCGTCCCGCCGGCCCCGCACGAGCGGCTTCGATCGACGCGTTCAGGGAGACGATCACCACATGCCGCACGATCGACGACAGCTCTTGGTTCTTCGAGTGCATGTCGTGGTTCTGCGTCATCAGCGAGATCATCTGCTCGTGCCAACGCTCGAATGTTGCGCCGAGGCTCTTCAGACGCGCGGCTTCGCCGGCGATCTGTTGCGCCTGATGGGCCCATTGGTCTTTGTCGTCAGTCGCTGCTTTCAACGTTGCGCGCAGCTCTTCGACGCTGGCCGATTGCTGCATCAGCTCCTCGCGCAACTGTGCGGCCAACGCTTCCATCTCCTGCGCGGCCTGTTCGCGTTCGCGGATCGCTTCGCCGTGGTCCGCCTGCTCCGCCGACAACGCCTTGATCCGGGCATCCGCTTCGGCGGAAAGACGTGCCGTCAGCCTCGTGCTCTGCAATTTGTGCGCGACAAATGCCAGCAGCGCGGTCACCGCGCTGCCAGCCATCGCCGCCAATACGTACTGTTGAATCACAACCTATCCTTCCGAAGTCCGTCGCGAAACGCGTCAATCAGCGTTCGATCAACGTTCAATCCGCCATCGCGTCGAGTTGAAGTTCGCCAGCGTCACCACGCGCTTCCACACCGAGCGTATCGACGGCGACGTTATCCGGCAGGCAGACGATCGTCTGGAACCGACGGAACGATGCGCCCTTGTGATCGTCGGTGAAGCGCAGTTCGATGCGGCCGTTCTCGCGTTTGAGGAAGTCGCGCACGGCGTCCATGCCGACACCACGGCCCGACACTTCTGTGACCGTTGCTGCGGTGGAGAAGCCCGGCCGGAAAATGAATTCGGCAATGGCTTCATCGCTCAGTTGTTCGTCGCTGCCGATCCAGCCGCGCTCAACGGCAATGCCGCGGATCCGTTCGAGCGCGAGGCCACGCCCGTCGTCGCTGAGCGTGATCTGCAGCGCGTGGTTGTCAACGCCAACCTCAATATCGATCGTGCCGGCCGGTGCCTTGCCGTGCGCGCTACGGGCCTCGGCGGTCTCGATACCGTGGTCCATCGAATTGCGCAACAGATGCATGAACACGTTGTTCAGCGTGCCGCCCGCCTGGCCACGCAGACGGTAGCCGTTGTCGTCGATGCGCACGGTCGGCGCCGGCTTGCCCAATTCCTGCGCGAGCGAAGGCAGCGAGTCCAGCACGCCGGACAGCGCATCGTGCACGCTTTCGCTGCCCAAGGCGCGCAAGGTTTGGCGCATCGCATCGCGCATCGACTGCAATTCGTGGAGTTCGCCGGCGTTGGTCTTATCCAGCATGCTCAGGGTCTGCTGAATCTGGTCCTTCTCAACCATCACGTAGCGGCTAGCGTTACCGGCGTTGTTCGCTCCGGCTTTGGCCTTGCGGCCGAGGCTCTGTTCGTTGATCCTGGCGTAGCTCTCGATCGCCTCGCGCACGCGTGTCAGCTCCTGCATCAGGTGGTCCTGATCCCACGAGCGGTCAGCGTCCGGTTGGCGCAGTTCGTGATAGCTCTGCTCGGTTTCGTGGACGACGTTGGTCAGATGCGCGAGGTTATAGGTCCGCGCATTGCCCTTGATGGTGTGCATGTTGCGGAACAGCTCGGCGATTGCTGCATGGTCCGCTTCCGAATGCTTGCGGATGATCCGTTCGTTCTCGCTGACAAAACCCGCGGAGCTTTCGATGAAGTGATGGAACTTCTCTTCGCTGACCGCGAGAATCTCGCCGATCATGTCGAGACGGCGGCGCTGTTCGCTGGCTTCCGCCGCGAGCTTCCGGAGTTCGGTGACGTCGCGCACACACAGCATCAAACGCAGAATGACGTCGTTTTCGTCGGTAATCGCCGACCAGCTGAGGTCGAGAATTTTCACGCGGCCATCGGGCATGCGCTTCGAAATCTCGCCGACCAGCAGATGCTGATTGAACGCGAAGTTGATGCAGTCTTCGCCGAGGCACGCATGCGCGGCTGCATCGACTTGCGAGAGTACGTCCGAGCCGAGATCGGTATCCGAGAACACCAGATCCATCAGATCGCGACCGGCGATGTCTTTCGTTTCGAAGATGTCTTCCAGATACGCCGAGTACTCCGAGTGGATCACGGCGCCGTCGACTACCGTCAAAATACCTTGCTGCATGTTCTGCAACATCGCCTGAATGTCGGCGGTCTTCTGCTTGAGTTGCGCCGAGCTCTCCTGGATCTTTTCGATCATGCCGTTGAAGGCGACGATCGAATGACCGATTTCGTCCAGGCGGCCCACCGGCACGCGGCGCGTGAAGTCCTGGCTCGATGCGATCTCACTCATCATGGCCTGCATGCGGCTGAGCGGGCGAGTGATCTGACGGTAGAGCAGCGAGCCGATCGAGGTCAGCAGAATGATCGCGATACCGGTGACGATGGCAATGGCCGTCGTGGTGGTGGAAAGCGTGGCGTTCAGCGCGGTGATTGCCTCGTCTTTCTGGCGGTTCTTCTCGACGCGGAGCGTTTCGACGATGCCTTCGAGTTCGTCGCGATACTGCGCGACGTTGGCGAACAGATACGCTTGCGCAAGTTCGTTCTTGCCGTCGGCCTTCATTTTCGCCGTCTCGGCGATCGCGGAGAAGTAGTTCTCGAGGCTGTCGTTGGCTTGCGAGACGAGTCCCTTCTGCGCATGGCTCGCGGCATCTTTGGCTTGCAGCGCGAGGGCCTGTTGCAACGAGGCCTTTTTCTTCTTCAGTTCGTCTTGTGCCTGGACGACCATGTTGGCGTCCGGCGCATAGACAAGGGTCATGGTGGCGAGTTGCACGTCCTTGACCTGCGAGACGAGGTCGGCCGAAGCGAGCGCGCTAGGGACGACGCCCTCGGTCACTTTGCGCACTTCGGCTGCGCTGCCGCGCGTTTGATAGACAGCGTAACCACCGATCGCCGACAAGGCGACGAACATCGAGACAACCAATAGCGTAATGCGATGACGGATAGTCATGTGAAACCCCCGAGGGTATGGCCTTCGCGTCAACCCTCGATCGGAGCAGCGCGTTTTTTTGCGGATTTTGAGTCAAGCTTGCAGCGCTGCCGAGTATTGCTGACGCATGTTACTAAGCGATGACGACAAGGTTTTTGACCGCGCCAAAGGAGTTAAATATTTTTCTAAAGTTTTTGATTTTGACGCCGTTAATTTAGGCCCATTGATTTGCGTGCCGCAGTGCGCAGCGCTATTTAAAAAAAGCGCGTTGCGTGAGCACAAACCGCTAATTGAACGGCAAATATTCCGCCCTAGAAGCGTCAGCGGATCGACGGCAGATGCTTCGATGCCTCGCGCAGAGTAAGCGGCGACAGGATGTCCAGTGAAGCGGAAAGAAAGGCGCTAACCGCGTGAGGAGCATGCCACGCGTAATCCCTCAACGCCCAACCGATAGCCTTGCGGATGAAGAAGTCGCTTTCCGCAGCCAGCGAACGCGCGTACCCGAAAAGGCGCTCTTCGTCGGTATGCTCACGCCAGCCGAGTTGGTGAATCATGGCAATGCGCCGCACCCACAGCGATTCGTGCTGGAGTGCCGCGTCCATCGCGGCCTGCACCGCCGGCGTATGTACTCGTGCCGCTTTCAGAATATCGCCGACAACACCCGCCAACGGATCGATCGAATCCCACCAGGCGCTCCGCTGGGCGATCGTCAATAAGTGTGTGATGTCTGTCGCCGCAAGCATCTTCCATTTACGCGCCAACAGGTCGGTCGCGACGTATTGAAATTCGCGTTCCGGCATCGACCATAAGACATCCGCGCACGCCACCAGATGATCGGCATTCTCGACCGGCAGCCGTTTGAACACCGGCGATACCGCTTGCCGCCGCAACGGTGTCGGCACACCGATGAACTCGAAGTGGTGACGCATGTAGGCGCGCATCGCGAGCGCACGTTGAGCGTCGGCGTGCGGTTGGAGTGCCGACCTGATTTCTTCGCCAAAAGCGCCGGGAGTCATTTGGGAAAACGGTCCATGTGAATAGAAAGCAACTTGCAGGTGATTGCATTCGGGCAGGCCTCCCGAATCTTCTCACCGTCGAATCGAAAGTGCGTCGACAGGTAGCAAGATTATCACCGCACGCGCTCCCGAATGTTCCCATCTCTCGGTTTTTAGCTTGTCTTCCAACCGTCGTCTGGCACCTTGTACAAGGTCACAAGATTGGTTGTATCGGGCTTGTGGAGGAGCATTCAGGGTGAGTTTTTGAACATTCGATGTATCACCGCCAATTGCTATGGCGAGGACTCCCTGGAAATCCTCACCTTATTTAAGGTGCGTGTTCGAGACGGCGATTGCTCACCTCCTGGAATCGCTCACCCTGGCTGACCATCTCCTGGAACTCCTCACCTTGACGTGTCTTTGTACGCATCCAAGGTGCTGTTCGACTCCTGGAACGACTCACCTCTGGCAGAGATAATGTCGTCTCCTGGAATTCCTCACCGTCCTGGAACCGCTCACCTCAGGACTCAGGGTAGCGTCACCCCAGCGCTGCCGCATGCCGCTGCAATTGATTGCCGAGTGCGATGGCCGCGGCGTGTGTGTACAGGTGGGGACGGCTGACGTTGGTCACGCCGTCCAACGCGAGTCCATTTTATTTTCCGTTGATTTCCCGCACGTCGCCCGATTATGTTTAGCTCCCGCCAAAGAAGATATTGCATTGCGGGTCGTTACCGCAGGGCTTCATTTGTTTCGCGCCACTCTGTATTTTCGTGTCGGGCATACCGCCGTATGACTGCGTCGCCGTGCTGGAAGGGGCAGCCTGAGTCGCTGTGCTTTCCTGCGGTGCGGGTGACTGAGTCTCTGGCATGCCTTGCGAATACGCCAACCCGGTCATGACAAGCAATCCGGCAGCAGAAGCCACCATCAGATGTGATTTCACGTTATCTCCTTAATTTAAAGTGCATTTTTTACGGATGTGATTCCTTATCCGCGCGCCCGGAAGTCGACACAAATATAGGATTCTCAGACGCACGAAAAGCTCTTTGGGTTCGCAGGCGAATTGCCTGCGGCCAAAGTCTTAGGTGGTTGTGAAAAATAAGGGGAGCAGTGCGCCGGGGCGAGGTCCCGGGGCGCAAGATGGCGTGCGAACTGGCAGTGCCAACGGATTTTGTGGACCCTATGGCACGTAATAATCGCCCTGCAAATAAGTTATAGGGCGCGGGATGTCGAAGCGAAAGCGAATATTATCGTCGTGCTCCGGCCGAGCATTCACAAGCGGCTTTTTACGCCACATTCAGAGCTTGTTACGCCAGATATCACCGGACAAAAAAGTGCCGACTTTTGTTTCCTTATGTGGCCGGGGGTAACAGCGAATCATGCTTCTTCACGGCCGGAAATTAAGTTTCGACTTTTCGGGCCTTCTTCGGTGGTCGGGCGAGAAAAACGCACAAGGAGTTTCGACTTTCCTTGTGTGACAAGGCTCTCCGGGAACTTCTCCACGAGGGTCACATCAATAACGCGGGGCCCGTCGGGAGACGCTTCTGCCCGACGCAGCCCTGTCTATACGCTCACGGTTACTACCTTTCTCTGAGCAACGCATCGTATCGTCGCCATGTCCTAACGGCGACGGCCCTCAACAGAAGGGTTTCGTTCTGATCGAGCGCCCTATCGTGACCTGAAAACCTCTGAGGCCGCACGAGGCCACCAAATTGACTAATACCCCCATGGAATCCGAAAAGTCTTGTCGCCAATCGTTATAGGCGCATCCGAGTCTCCTTCGTTCGTTCGAATGCAAATACGCGCTGGTTGCCCTTCTTCAGCGCAATTCGTGAGTTCCAATCGGCCGCCTCGGCGTTCCAGACTCGTGACCTTTCGAGTCATAGTGTTAGCGTCCCGCTGTAAATTCCCAATCTCCGTACGCGACTCTGATGCCTGTTGCGAAAGCTGCTCGATCGTCTGCCGACGAGCTTCAATTTCTGCCTGCGATGGCAGTGTGCGCTCAACGATAAGCCACGCTCCCGCCAGTAGCAAGCATTGCAGGACCGCCGCGCCCCCTAGCAGTTTCCAGGTCAATCGCCGGCCAACTTTGTTGTAACGATCGCGTGCACGCTCGGCGGCATCGTCAGCTTCCGTGAATTTTTCAGCCAGAAGGCGAGCCGCCTCATGTGCCATCCTCAATGCAGACGCATCGACCTTCTCAGTCACTTCGCGTGCCAGTTCCCCGATCCGCTGTTCCAACCGCGTTCGAGTTACTGACAACGCTTGGATTGCCTGCCGAGCCGTCTCCTCGTCGTTATAGGTCGCTTCCAGTATCTTGTTGGCGGCGTCGTATAGCCGCTGAAACGCTGTTTCGTGTTCCGGTGGCGTGCACGTCATCTCTGTTGATGGCACCAGCTTCAAACGCTATTTCGATCTCGCCAAGATTCTCAAGATCAGGGTGGCGGCGATCCGTGACAACGACGGGGCGTATCAGAAGACGTGCGTTGACAACTACGCCGACTACATTGATCCCACGATCAAAATATTTGCCGATCCGGACGATCAGCGATCCATCTTCGAAATTTGCATGTGCGAGGACAACAAAGTCGCATGCGAAGACCTATTCGCAGCGGGAAGGAAGAAGCTCACCGTTCAGCAGTACATGCTAGACAATAAGGCAGAGGCGGCGTTCCAGCTCCTGGATAAAAAGGCAGATGTGCTGGTGGCGCCGGTTTATATCCAGGAGGCGGTCGCGTGGATAAAACAGTGATATTCGCCGTTGCGGGCTCTGGAAAAACATACAGGATTGTCGAGCGATTGGACGAGGTTCGACGCGTCTTGATTGTTACTTACACTGAAGCAAACAGGGACAATCTGCGCACCCGAATTATCCAAAAGTTCGGATACTTTCCAGCGAACATTGTCCTCTACACATACTTCACATTTTTGCATTCGTTTTGCTATCGACCGTTCTTGCTGAGCGAGAAGCGAACGAAAGGGGTGACCTACGCGCGGTCTTCGGAAAAGGGGCCGAAATTTGGCCTTGACGATGACCGCCGCTATATGACGAAGGGGCGCTGGCTATACCATCATCGACTCGCGAAGTACGTGGAGCAAACCGACACGGTCAAGGACGTGATAGCGCGAATCGAGAAATACTTTGATGCCTTCTTCGTCGACGAGGTGCAGGACTTTGCTGGGCATGATTTCAATCTGCTAATGGCACTTTGCCGGAGCGAGGTTGAGTGCATGTTCGTGGGTGATTTTTTTCAGCATACATACGATACGAGCCGCGACGGCGCGGTGAACATCAACCTCCATGCCGACTATGAGAAGTACAAAGCGCGCTTTAAAGCGGCAAAAATGGAATTGGATCTCGCATCGCTGATAAAAAGTCGGCGATGCAGCAAGTCAGTATGTGATTTTATTACTGAGCAGATTGGCATTCGGATCGAGTCTCACTCGGACGCGCTCACTGATGTCAGATTGGTCGAAGATCATGCGGTCGCGCAGGATTTATATCAATCGCCCAAAATCGTAAAGCTCTTTCTACAAGAGCATTACAAATACGGTTGCTACTCGCAGAATTGGGGGGCTTCGAAAGGTCTCGACCATTACGAGGACGTATGTGTGGTGCTGCACCCTGCCGCACTCGATGCCTGGAAGGCTGGAGCGCTGGCGACCCTCAACCCAGAGACCCGCAACAAGCTCTATGTCGCATGTTCTCGAGCACGCGGAAATTTGACCTTCGTTCCCGATGCATTCTTGAAGCAACACAAACGTAAACAAGCTAAGTAGTGAGCACACGAAATCGCGATAAGCAGCTAGCTCATAGAGGCGCGAGTGCCCAGCGTCCAGGATGCTGTTGCGGATTGCTTGTTTTGCTGGCGGTGTCCAACGAAACGCTAATGGTGTCCGTTGAATTTGCTAGCGCGGCTTTGGCTTACTATGACACGCATCGTCGATGCTTAGAGGTAACGGTTTGACCACGGCTCAGTTCGATTTCTAGCAAGGAATACCCCCGTAGATAGCGCGCCTGCAGTCAGTTTAAGGGGTCAGCTTGCGCGAGTGAATCGGACGCGCGTGGTCGGCCGACGAGTGTCCGCGAGGGATCGAGAGTATGAGCTCACGGGTACTAAAAGCGGACGTCCTCTGCATGACGCCGCCACCGTCGGCAATCCGCCGCATTGCTGACTCAGAACTCAGCCGGCTTGGTATCCGCAATGGCCGACCAGCGGGCTTCCGTCCCCTACATATTGCAAAATCGCGCCGACGGCGCTTAGGGCGTCCTGCTCCATAGAACCTTGGAGAGCTTTGCCGCGATAGCGGGTGTTATCGCCGCAAAGCACCTCGCCACATTTACTACGCGGAGATCAGGTGACTGCCGACCGTCTCTTCCGGCCTCAACGGTCCGGGATCGACTCAATGTAAATATTCGCCATCCTCAATAGCACCATTCAATTGTGTCGCTCGGCACGAGAGTTGAAGCCTTTCCAGCGGGACCTCGTCGACGTCGTCAAGGTAGATAATCTCCCTGAGTTTCATATCTCCGTGGAAAACAGCGCTGTCGTATGCAGCGACGCGATATATGCCATTGCGGGCAAGCGCGTGTTGCGGGCGCGCAGAACCGCTGCCACCTGACTCCCGTTTGTGGCGCCATCTGCAGTGACGGTGCTCCACATATCTCGGCGCCTACCGACTTCGAGACCGCTGCGGCGGTTATTGCGAACAATACCTATCGGGGACGGGGCTTTTGCCGCGCGGCGTGAGTAGTGCGCGCGGATACTGACGCGATTGTTGGGCTGGCAAAGATCCTCACGATCAGGTCTGGGTGCTCCGCTTCGTCCGCTCAAGCGCACCGGTGCGCTTCTCACCGCCGATTAAAACTGTTTTTTCCCATGACCCGCTTATCGCACTGCCGGGACGAAGATAGCCTCAGTCGACTCGCAACCTAGCAACAGGACTTTTCGTGGAACGACAGGCAACTCACTGGATAAACGGCGAATGGCTGGAAACCGGCACACCCCGGGAAAGCATCGACCCGGCAACCGGCCAGGCATTCGCATCGTATTTCGACGGCGGACTCGACGAAGCGAAGCGTGCCGTCGCCGCCGCCCGTAGGACCTTTCTCGAGACCGACTGGAAAGTCGATCCGATGAAGCGCGCGACCGCGCTGAGCCATCTCGCCGATGCCTACGAGCAACGTTCCCAGGACATCATCGACTGCCTCTCGACCGAAAACGGCAAGCCCAGGGTCGAAGCCGGCTTTGAAGCCATGCAGATCGTGCGCGCGCTGCGGTTTGCGTCCGGCCTCGCGCTGCATACATTTGGGCGGGTCTCGGAGCCGCGCCCCGGAACGCAGTCGATGGTACTCCGCCAGCCCGTGGGCGTTGCAGGACTGATCGTGCCATGGAATTCGCCGGCCTACCTGCTGGTCCGCGCGCTGGCACCCGCGCTCGCGGCAGGCTGCACCGCAGTCGTCAAGCTGCCGGCCCAGGCGGCACAGACCGCGCGGCTTTCGGCCGAGATACTGGCGAGCGTGCCGGAAATTCCCCGAGGGGCAATCAATCTGTTCGTTGAAAGCGGTGCAGACGGCGCGAAGTTCCTCGTCGACTCACACGATGTCCCGGCCATCAACTTCACGGGCAGCACCTCAACCGGACGTGCAATCGCCACGGCGGCCGCCGCCCGCTTCAAGCGGGTCGGGCTCGAACTTGGCGGAAAGACGCCGCATCTGGTTTTCGACGACGCGGATCTCGCACAGGCGGTGCCGACCATCGCGGCATCGTCGACCGTGTTCGCAGGTCAGTTCTGCGTGACGGGTAGCCGCATTCTGGTTCAGCGCCGAATCGCTGAGCAGTTCAAGAACCTGCTGGCTGCACGACTCGTCGCCGTGCAGCCGGGTGCGTCCGCCGATGCATCAAGCCAGATGGGTCCGCTCATCGACCGCGCGTCAGTCGAGCGGGTCGACCGGATGGTCTCGGCCGCGCTGGCGGAAGGCGCGACGGTCCTCGTGCGAGGCGGCCCGATTGTCGAAGGGCCACTCGCGGCGGGCGCCTTTTACCGCCCCACGCTGCTGGAAGTGCCCGCGTCGGGTCTCGCCATCTCGCGCGACGAAGTGTTCGGCCCGGTTCAGACGCTTCAGGTGTTCGACACGGAAGACGAAGCCATCGCACTAGCCAACGATAGCGAGTATGGCCTGAGCGCTTGCATCTGGACGCGGGACACGGACCGGCCGATCCGCGTGGCGCGTCAGCTCGATGCCGGCCACATTTGCATCAACGAGTGGGCGGGGATGCAGGTCGAATTCGAGGAAGGCGGCTTCAAGAACAGCGGCCAGGGCCGGCTCGGCGGGCTCGCCGGCATCGATGACTTCCTCGAGTACAAGCAGATCCTCCAGGTCTTCCGCCACGCGTAACAGAAACCGACGGCTGCAGACCCGGCGTGCGCCGGCAGCGGAAA
This sequence comes from Paraburkholderia domus, assembly GCF_905220705.1. Lineage (GTDB taxonomy): Bacteria > Pseudomonadota > Gammaproteobacteria > Burkholderiales > Burkholderiaceae > Paraburkholderia > Paraburkholderia domus. The sequence goes on along the minus strand of NZ_CAJNAT010000005.1, from coordinate 53,807 downwards.
GACCGCCGGGTTTGCTGCCTCAACGAAGAGCCGGATATCAGCGGGGCCCTCCACGATATTCCCATATTTTTTGAAGATCCTTCAAAAGATAGGCCAATTATCAAAACTGGCTCGCGTGTAGACAATGGGCTCACTTCTTCAATCCGCGACTCTTCTTTACCTCACGCCGCCGGAGATTTCCACCATGACATCCACCGCTTCGTCACTCTTCACGCCGACCGTTGTTTCACAGTTCCAACTCCCGCACCGCATCGTCATGGCGCCGATGACACGCTCGCGCAGCACGCAGCCGGGCGACGTGCCCAATGCGATCATGGCGCGCTACTACGCGCAGCGCGCATCGGCCGCATTGATCGTCACCGAGGCCACGCAGATTTCTCCACAGGGCAAAGGCTATTCGTTCACGCCGGGCATTTATAGCGCCGCGCAGGTCGCCGGATGGCGTCTCGTCACCGATGCGGTTCACGCCGCCGGCGGCCGGATATTCCTGCAACTGTGGCACGTCGGGCGTATGTCGCATCCAGACTTCCACGACGGCGAACTGCCTGTCGCGCCGTCCGCCATTCCTTTCGACGGTCAGATCTGGAAAGTGGACCCGGCAACGGGCGTAGGCGCTATGGTCGCGTGTCCGACGCCGCGTGCGTTGTCCGTCAAGGAAATTCGGGATGTCGTGGCCGACTTCCGCCGCGCGGCGCGCAACGCGGTAGACGCGGGCTTCGACGGCGTGGAAATTCACGGCGCGAATGGTTATCTGGTAGACCAGTTCCTGCGCACGACCTCCAACAGACGCACCGACGAATACGGCGGCTCGCGTGAAAACCGGCTGCGCTTTCTGAAAGATGTGGTCAACGCCGTGGCCAGGGAAGTCGGCGCGGAGCACACCGCCATCCGTCTCGCGCCGTTCCTGACCGCACGCGGCATGGACTGCCCCGACATCCTGCCGACGATTCTCGAAGCAGCCGAGTTTCTGCAGGCGCGCGGCATTGCCTATCTGCATCTCGTCGAGGCCGACTGGGACGATGCCCCTCAGTTTACCGAAACATTCCGCAGGGCCATCCGCGAACGTTTTACGCACCCCGTCATTGTTGCCGGTAAGTACGACTCGCCCCGCGCCGAGTGGGTTCTGTCGCACGGCTATGCGGACCTGGTCGCCTTCGGCCGCGCGTTCGTCGCGAACCCCGACTTTCCTCGCCGCCTGGCCGAGGGTCTGCCGCTTGCCAGCTTCGACGGAAGTACGCTGTTCGGCGGCACCGAACGCGGATACGGCGATTACCCGAACTGGAGCGGCACCGCCACGACGGCGGAAGGAAGTGCGCTTACTCCATAAACGGCCATTCACCGGCAGAGCACGCTATGTTAGATTCTCACACGCGGCAGTAAATGCCGCGAATGTTCTCAGGGCGGGGTGCAATTCCCCACCGGCGGTAATCGCGTGTACACGCGTAGCCCGCGAGCGCTTGCTGCGCCTCTCCTGGCAGCAAGGTCAGCAGACCTGGTGTGACTCCAGGGCCGACGGTAACAGTCCGGATGAGAGAGCAGGATTTCTTTTCGCGTTCTTCACGCGGCTTAGCCCCTGCGCGCCCTTTTCCTTTTTCACACAGGACTCGCCCAGTGGCAACTACTCACACACCATCTTCATCGCGCGCCCAGCGCATCGCCTTCGTCCAGGCCTGCTGGCATAAAGACGTCGTCGATTGTTGTCGAACCTCTTTTGTCGCGGAACTCGCTCAGGCTGGTTATGGCGAATCGGACTGCGATTTCTTCGAAGTTGCCGGAGCATTCGAAATCCCGCTGCACGCTAAAATTCTTGCGAAGAGCGGCAAGTACGCGGCGGTGGTCTGCGCCGGGCTGGTCGTTGATGGCGGGATCTATCGCCACGAATTCGTAGGTCAGGCAGTCATCTCCGGACTGATGCAGGTGCAACTGGAAACCGGAACACCGGTCCTGTCCGCCGTGTTGACACCGCATCACTTCCACAGCTCGGGGGAGCACACGAATTTCTTCCTCGCACACTTCGAAGTGAAAGGCACCGAGGTCGCCCGCGCCTGCATCCAGACAGTGGAAACGATCGCTGCATTGCGCGACTCGCGCGAGTGTGCGCCGGCGGCGCAAGCGGCCTGAGGGAGGAAGCGAACGGCGACCGCATTTGCCAGTCAGAACGTTTCCCAGCCTTCTGTCCGCGAGTGAGCAGTTGCCGGCGCCGGTGTGGCCGCCCTCGCGGCAGAGGTTTGGGGCTCTTGTGTCCTTACGACCGGAGCCTTGGGTGGCGGGGCCGCTCAAATCTGCATCGGCTGACCGTGAAGAGCACCGTCAAGGCGGAAGATGGTCACCGCGGCGATCAACTGGCGGCCCTGGTCCTCGAGCAATCTCGACGCCGCGGCCGCTTCCTCAACCAAGGCGGCGTTCTGCTGTGTGATCGAGTCCATTTGGCCTACCGCGCGATTCACCTGCTCGATCCCCCTGGACTGCTCGTCGGTCGCGGCGCTGATTTCACCCATGATGTCGGTCACGCGCGCGACCGCCGAAACGATTTGATCCATCGTCGCGCCGGCGCGTTCGACGAGCGCCGAGCCGGTTTGCACTTTCTGCACCGAATCGCCGATCAGTTGCTTTATTTCCTTCGCGGCTGTCGCGCTCCGCTGAGCGAGCGCGCGCACTTCACTTGCGACTACCGCAAAGCCACGTCCCTGCTCTCCAGCGCGCGCCGCTTCTACCGCGGCATTCAGCGCGAGGATGTTGGTCTGGAACGCGATGCCTTCGATCACGCTGATGATATCGACCACCTTGCCCGAACTCTCAGCGATAGCCTGCATGGTCGTGACGACTTCCAGCACGATTTCGCCGCCATGTGTCGCGATGTCGGACGCGTTCACCGCAAGCTGGTTTGCCTGGCGCGCGTTGTCGGCGTTCGTTCTGACGGCCGAGGTCAGTTCGTCCATGCTCGATGCTGTCTCCTGCAGTGATGCTGCCTGCTGCTCGGTGCGTGACGACAGCTCGACGTTGCCGGTTGCGATCTGACTGGATGCGGTGGCGATGCTGTCCGCCGAGGTACGAACCTGACCAATCAGACGCACAAGGCTTACCTGCATCTCGCCCATCGAAGCAAGCACACTACCTCGTGGCGCATCGCGTGCGCCCGGCACTGGACTCAGGTCCCCACCCGCGACGCGCTGCGTCGCCTCGCCCAGCCCAGCGGGTTCCGTACCAAGAGCACGGGTCAGACTGCGTGTGATCAGCACCGCCGCAACCACCGCTGCAGCTAGCGCGGCCACGCAGATCCCGATCAGGAGCACGATCTGCCTGGTGTAGCGTTCTGCGGACTCGCTCATCAACTGCCGCGACTGAGCTTCCGTGTAGTCATGGTACGCATTGGTCGCCTTGATCAGAGCCGCAAGCAGCGGGCGGCCTTGGTCGTTCATGATGGCGATAGCCGCAGCGTGCCGGCTTTCCAGCGCGGCGTTGTAGATGTCCTCTGCCACCGGCCCGTACTGGACTTCGACCCGATCGATTTCGGCGGTGAGTGCCCGGGACTTTGGGCTTGTGTCGGCTGCGCTCTGCCTCTTCAACTCTCGCAGGCGCGCCTGCACGTCCGCATGGGCCTGCGTCAGCGCGGCCTTCTCCAGCTCGAAGTCTTCTGGCTTCGTGACAAGCACAAGCTCGTGCTCGGCAATCGCGCGCCGGTCCACCGCCGTGCGAACCTGCTCAGCGAGCGCCGCGCGCGCAGCGATGCCGTCCACGTACGTCTTGAAGTGTTCGTTCGTATTGCTCAGCGACTGCAAGGCCAGTCCGGACACCAGCAGCACCAGCAAGACAAGCAATCCGAACGCCACCGTGAGCTTGCCGCGCAGGGTCATTTTATTAAAATTCATGACTTACTCTCCGGTCACGACACTACAGATGACCGTGTCCCGGACAGCCTCAAACGGACGGAACGCGGATTAATTATTTTCGTCGCATCTTCTCTGCTGCATAGATGCCATAACGCTGGCGAGCGCAGACGGAAAACGAGCAGCTATCCACCGTGATCAGCGGAGCGTTTCCATTAGCGCAATCTGGCACGCGCCCGCGCGATCAACGCCGACGTCGACGAGTCATGCTTTTTCTCATCGACGCTTGCCGCCGTCAGATCCGCCTCGACGACCTTGCCGAGAATCTTGCCGAGCTCGACGCCCCACTGATCGAACGGATTGATGTCCCACACCGACGCCTGCACCAGCACCTTGTGCTCATACAACGCGATCAATGCGCCGAGCGAACGCGCGGTGAGCGCATCGACCAGCAGTGTGCTCGTCGGACGGTTGCCCGGAAACACCAGATGCGGCGCCAGTTCCGGCTTGTCCGCACCGGCGACCTTCTTCGCTTCTTCGAGCGTGCGGCCCAGCATCAGCGCTTCGCTTTGCGCGAAACAGTTCGCCAGCAGCTTCGGATGATGGCTGACAAGCGGATGCTCCGGCGTCAACACGGCGACGAAGTCGATCGGCACGATGGTCGGACCCTGGTGCAGCATCTGGAAGAACGCATGCTGTCCGTTCGTGCCCGGTTCGCCCCAGGTCACAGCCGCAGTCGGATAGTCGACCATCACGCCATCCAGGCGCGCCGACTTGCCGTTGCTCTCCATCTCGAGTTGTTGCAGGTACGACGGCAGGAAATGCAGCGCTTCCGAATACGGCGCGACCAGATAGCTTTGCGAGCCGAAGAAGTTGCGATACCAGATGCCGATCATGCCGAGCAGCACGGGTAGATTCTTCTCAAGCGGCGCGTCGCGGAAATGCTGGTCCATCTCGTTGGCACCGGCCAGCAGTTCACCGAACTGTTGCGGGCCGATCGCAATCATGATCGACAGACCCACTGCCGACCACAGCGAATAACGCCCGCCGACCCAGTCCCACATCTCGAACACGTTCTCTTTCGCGATGCCGAACTTGACCACCTCAGAAGGATTGGCCGACACGCCGACGAAGTGCTTCGCCAGTGCGCTTTCCGGGCAACCTTTCTCGATGAACCAGTCGCGCAACGAGCGCGCATTGGTCATTGTTTCAAGCGTCGTGAAAGTCTTGGAGACGATGATCGCGAGCGTCTCTTCGGGATCGATCATCTGCATCACGTTGTACAGATCCGCGCCGTCCACGTTCGAGACGAAGTGCGTAGTGATCTCCGGCGTGGCCAGATGATGCAGCGCGTGCACGACCATCTTCGGCCCGAGATCCGAGCCGCCGATGCCGATGTTCACGACATAGCGAATCCGCTTGCCGGTATAGCCGGTCCACTCGCCGCTGCGGACCTTGTCGGCGAATGCGGCCATCTTGGCGCGCTCCGCCTGGATTTCCGCATGGAACGGCGCCTTCGGATCAGTGGCGCGCAGCGCGGTGTGCAACGCGGCGCGGCCTTCGGTCGGGTTGACGACTTCGCCCGCGAACATCGCGTCGCGGCGTTTCTCGACGCCGGCTTCGCGCGCGAGTTGCACCAGCAGCTTCAGGGTTTCGTCGGTGATGCGGTTCTTCGAAAAATCGGCCGCGAGACCGCCGCCCGCGAACGCAAAGCGCTCAGCACGGGTAGGAGCGGGATCGTTCTCGGGGGCGAACCAGTCGCGCATGTGCGCATCGCGAATCTTCTCGTAATGCGTTTGCAGCGAGGACCATGCGGCCACGACCTCATCGTGGTATCGGATCAGGCGCTCCACTTCCAGCCTTGACCCGAGAATGACGGGAGCGCGCTGATGGACATGGTCAGGCTGGACTTCCATGATCGGCATCTCGCCCGTCGTACTCATCCCGCCAGCCTGTTCGACGATGAACGACATCGGATTGGCCTCATAGGTCAGCCGCAACCGTCCAGCAAGCTGAGGGTTCTTGTTGTCCCGCGGATAGAGGAAAACGCCTCCACGCATCAGGATTCGATGGACCTCCGCGACCATGGACGCTATCCACCGCATGTTGAAATTCGTCTGTCGCGGCCCGGAAGCACCCGCCACACACTCACGGACATAGCGGCGCACAGGTTCTTCCCAATAGCGCTCGTTGGACATGTTGATCGCGAATTCGCAGGTATTTTCCGGGATCTGAAGCTGTGGGTGGGTCAGCACGAATGATGCCGACTCCCTATCGAACGTGAAACCGTCGACGCCATACCCCGTGGTCAGCACGAACATCGTCGTTGCACCGTAGATCGCGTACCCCGCGCAGACCTGCTTCACGCCCGGCTGAAGAAAATGACGCTCGTCGAGTACGGCGTCAGACACCGGCGCCGCCAGCACGGAAAAGATACTTCCGACAATGCCGTTAATCTCAAGATTGGAGGATCCATCGAGCGGATCGAAAAGCAGCAGATATTCAGGGGTATCCGTGGCATGCTCATGCCCGCTCACCTGAACCGACTCGAGCTCTTCAGATGCCAGTCCGCGCAGACAACCAATCGACTCGACCGTACTGATCATAATGTCGTTGGAAACGACGTCGAGTTTCTTTTGCGCCTCTCCATGGACATTCTCGGAATGAGCAATTCCGGATGCGCCGTCGAATACGCCTCGCTCAACAGCCGTTGCGATGGAGGAGCATGCGTCGGCAACAGATTCGATCAGCGTAACCAGTCCTGCCGGGACTCGTTCGTCAAGTGCTGCTTTCGCAAGAAATGAGGACAGCGTGATGTACTGGGTGCTTGCTATGTGAGTCATGTTCGGTCTGCTTGGCGGGAACTATCTGGCGATCGATTGGAATCAACGGGTTGGGAGAGACTCCGTCGACATGCATACAGCAATGGTGGACGCTTACGCATCACATGGCGCGGCGCTGCCTTGCGCGAGCAGCGCGAGGGCTGCATCGGGACCCCCGCCTCCCGCGACATAAGGCTCGGGAGGATCCTGCCCGCGCCAGGCGTCGATTACAGGATCGACCCATTGCCATGCGGCGTCGAGTTCGTCGCCGCGCATGAAAAGTGTGAGTCGGCCGCGGATCACGTCGAGCAGGAGCCGCTCGTAGGCATCCCTTCGTCTCGTCGAGAATGCCGAAGAAAACTCGAGGTTCAAACTCACCGGCCTGACCGTCATCTCATCACCCGGCGCCTTGGTCATCAGGTAGAGTTTCAGGCTCTCGTCCGGCTGCAACCGGATGACGAGGCGGTTGCCTTGGCTGTCCGTGCCGGGAGAGCCGAAAACCGAGTGCGGCACATCCCTGAAATTGACGACGATTTCCGCGACCCGACTCTGCAGGCGCTTGCCGGTGTACAGGTAGAAGGGCACGCCTGCCCAGCGCCAGTTATTCAGCTCCACTTTCAGCGCGACGAATGTCTCCGTCCGGCTATCGGCACGGATGTCCGGCTCGTCCAGGTAGCCGGCAACCGGCGCGCCATGCATCTCGCCGGCCGTGTACTGGCCACGTACGGTCTGCCGTGCCACATCGACCGCGCTGAGCGGCTTGAGCGAGCGAAGGACCTTGAGCTTCTCGTCGCGTACGGCATCCGCTTCGAGACTCAGCGGTGGCTCCATTGCAAGTATGCACAGCAACTGCAACAGATGATTCTGGACCATGTCCCGCATTGCGCCGGTGCGCTCGTAAAACGCACCTCGCCCCTCAACGCCCACCTGCTCGGCAATCGTAATCTGGACATCACGAATCCCGTCGCGATTCCAGAGGCGTTCGAACATTCCATTGCCAAAGCGCAGCGCAAACAGGTTTTGAACAGTCTCCTTACCGAGGTAGTGATCGATCCGGTATATCTGCTGCTCGCGAAATATCGCCCCGACCTCGCGGTTGATCCGTTGAGCGGAGGGCAAATCATGGCCCAGCGGCTTTTCCAGAACGACCTTCGATGTGGCGGAGACCAGCTCGGCCCGATTCAGTTCGGTGCATATCGGAATAAACAGTTCCGACGGTGTGGCAAGGTAGAAGATGTGCCCACGGCTGTCCTGCCATCGCAACATTGCGGCGAGCCGCGCGTAGTCCGCAGACACTCGCGCGTCCAGTTGAACGAATTCGAGGCGAGCTGAGAAGGTGGTCCACTGTGCGTCGTCGAAGTCGGTCGCGGGCAGGAACTGACGCAAGGCATCACGTACCTTATCGAGGTAGCTGTTCCGCTCCAGCCCCTCCCGTCCGACGCCGACGATGCGCATGCCATCCGGAAGCGCGCCCTCCCGGTGGTTCTGATACAACGCGGGTAGAAGCTTGCGCATGGCAAGATCTCCCGTGCCGCCAAAAATAACCAATATCTGTACTTTCATCAATCTGACTCCGACGGGATTCCTGGGGCCGTTTGACCTATCGCGCGCTCGTGCCAGCGCAACCCATTACGCGCAGTGCACGCGGTCATAGCGCCCTGCCATCGCCGACAGCGCAACCGGCTTGATCTTCTGCGCCTGTCCGGCACTGCCGAATGCCTCGAAGCGGGAACGGCACAGATCCCGGGCCGCGCCGAGTGCGTCTGTGAAGAATCGACGCACGTCGAACTCGGAAGGACGCTGTGCAAGTGAGCGCCGTATTGCACCGGTCATCGCGAGGCGAATGTCCGTATCGATGTTGATCTTGCGTACACCATGGCGAATGCCCTCGCAGATCTCTTCCACCGGAACACCGTACGTTTCGCGGATTTCGCCGCCGAATTCACGAATGATCTCGAGCCATTCCTGAGGCACGGAACTCGATCCGTGCATCACCAGATGAGTATTGGGCAGGCGGCGATGAATTTCCCTGATCCTGTCGATCGCAAGAATGTCGCCCGACGGTTTGCGGGAGAATTTATAGGCACCGTGCGATGTGCCAATAGCAATTGCTAACGCGTCGACCCCGGTACGCTGCACGAAGTCGACGGCCTGCTCGGGATCGGTCAGCAGCATGTCGTGGGTCAATACGCCTTCGGCACCCGAGCCATCCTCTTCCCCTGCCATTCCCGATTCGAGCGAACCCAGACATCCGAGCTCACCCTCGACCGACACCCCGATGGCATGCGCCATCTCCACCACAGTGCGCGTCACCTCGACGTTGTAGTCGTAGGTCGCAACGGTTTTCATGTCCGGCATGAGTGAACCGTCCATCATCACGCTGCTGAATCCGCTGCGGATCGCGGCCTGGCAAACAGCCGGCGACGCCCCGTGGTCCTGATGCATCACGATCGGGATGTCGGGATAAGTCTCGATCGCCGCCTCGACGAGGTGACGCAGAAACGCCTCTCCTGCGTATTTCCGCGCCCCGGCGGAGGCCTGCATGATGACCGGACTATCGCAGTCAGCGGCCGCCTGCATGATTGCCTGAACCTGCTCGAGGTTATTGACGTTGAATGCCGGCACGCCATACGCGTGCTCCGCCGCATGGTCCAGCAACTGCCGCAATGAAATCAGCGCCATGTCATTTCCAGGAAGTAATGTCGCCGTGCGGCGAACGTCGTTAAATTGATATCGAGGATGATCACGACATCGCGCCGGTGTCGGCAATTCCGGCACTTTTGGGCACGACGCGGCGACGCAACTAGTCGACCACCCCTTGTCCCACTTCGAGCGTGCGGTTCACCGCGTCGACGATCGCGTCCACCGTAATACCGAACTCTTCGTACAACGTCTCAGCCGGAGCCGACTCGCCAAAGTGCGACAACCCGATCACAGCGCCACTCAGACCAACGTACTTCCGCCAGAAATCGCCGGCCGCCGCTTCAATGGCCACGCGCCGGATCTTGGGCGGCAAAACGGAAAGCTGGTACGCAAGCGGTTGGCTATCGAAGATCGTGGTTGACGGCATCGACACGACCCTTGCGGCAATCCCTTGATCGGCGAGCGCCGTCCGCGCTTTGAGCGCGAGTTCCACCTCGGAACCCGTCGCAATCAGAATGATGTCCGCCGGTCCGCCAACGGCCTCCGAGAGCACATAACCGCCTTGCCGGATTTGTGCCTTCGCCTGCGCGGTACGGGAAAGCGGCGGCAGATTCTGGCGCGAAAGCAGCAGCGCAGTCGGAGCATCAGTTGTTTCCAATGCCGCCGCCCACGCATATGCCGTTTCGACCGCGTCTGCCGGACGCCACACGTTCATCCCCGGAATCTGGCGCAGCATTGCCGCGTGCTCGATCGGCTGATGGGTAGGCCCGTCCTCGCCGAGGCCAATCGAATCGTGGGTGAAAACGTAAATACATTGCAGATGCATCAACGCCGCCATACGAAGCGCATTCTTCGCGTAGTCGGAAAACACCAGGAAGGTCCCGCCATACGGAAGGAAACCACCATGGAGCGCAGCGCCATTCATGATCGCGACCATGCCGAACTCGCGAACGCCGTAGTGGATATAGTTTCCAGGCCCGTTCGCGCCGTCGGGCCTGAGCGCGCGCGAAGCCGGCACCTTGGTGAGATTCGACGGCGCCAGGTCTGCCGAACCGCCCAGAAGTTCGGGCAATCGACCAACCAGCAACTCCAGGCATTTCTGCGACGCCTTGCGAGTCGCCATCTTCTGCTCGAACCAGTCACCGCCCGCCAGCAGGCTTTCGATCGCCTGGGCGGATCGTTCGCGGCGGCTGCCGTGCATGCGGGACTCGAAGTAGCCGGCTTTTTCCGGGAAGTGAGTTCGATAGGTTTCAAACAGCGTGCGCCAGGCCATGTTGCTCTCACGGCCCGCTGCGCGCGCATCCCACGCGTCACGAATCGATTCGGGAATTTCGAACGGCGCGTGATGCCAGCCAAGATGCTTCCGCGTGGCCGCGATTTCAGCGGCGCCAAGTGGAGCGCCATGCACGTCGTGCGTGCCGGCCCGATTCGGCGAACCATGTCCGATCACCGTCTTGCAGCAGATCAACGTCGGCCGGTCACGTTCCGCTCGCCCTGCCTCGATCGCCCGCTCGATCGACAGCGGATCATGTCCGTCGACACCCTCGACGACATGCCAGCCATACGCACGGAAGCGCATCGGGGTCTGGTCGGTGAACCAGCCCTCGACATGGCCATCTATCGAAATGCCGTTGTCGTCATAGAACGCAATCAGTTTGCCGAGCTGCCAGGTGCCGGCGAGCGAGCACGCTTCATGTGAGACGCCTTCCATGAGGCAGCCGTCGCCGAGAAACACATACGTGTGGTGATCGACAATGTCGAAACCCGGTTCGTTGAATTCGGCGGCCAACAGCCGTTCAGCCAACGCCATGCCGACGGCATTGGCAAGACCCTGTCCTAACGGGCCGGTAGTCGTCTCGACCCCTGGCGTCAGACCGCGTTCCGGGTGACCGGGCGTAATCGACTGCCACTTCCGGAAACCCTTCAGATCGTCTATCGACAGACCGTAGCCGCTCAGATGCAACGCGGCATAGAGCAACATCGACCCGTGACCGTTTGACAGCACGAAGCGATCCCGGTTGACCCAATCCGGACTTGCCGGATCATGCTTCAGGTACTTGCGCCACAGTACTTCGGCGATATCCGCCATTCCCATCGGCATACCGGGGTGTCCAGAATTGGCAGCCTGGACGGCGTCGATGGCTAGAAACCGAACTGCGTTGGCAAGTTCTGTCCGGGTCGGATTAGCATGATCCATGAATCACCACTGTTTCGTATACCTAAATTAATATATTGGAGCCCCGCGCGTTTTTCTCGACGAGGCTCCGGCATCCAGTCTTCGGGTACTGTGACGACCTCAGGCGGCAGGCACCGCCGTACTATCCAGCAGATGCGTGATCGATTCACCCATGCTGCGCAGAATCAGAAAGCAGGAACATGCGCCGGCGTCCAGGACACCAATCGAACGGTCGCCTAAACGGGCTGCCCGGCCGATACGGGCGCGCAGCTCGCGGGTCGAATTCATCCCGGCTTCCGCGGCAACCACCATCGCATCGATACACTCCCGGAAGCTCTTGCCCTCTTCCAATGCCACCCCATACGCCATCCGCGCGGGAGCAAGCGTGTCGATCAGCGTCTTGTCGCCGACCTTCGCATCGCCGATCTCCTGGACAGAATCGATACTGGCAACGAGCGCCTGATAGAAAAGGAATTTGTCGAGTTCGGCGTGGTCCGCGAACGTGTCGCTCATGCTGAGAAAGAACGTCCCGTAGAGCGGTCCCATTGAACCGCCGATGCCGTCCATGAGTGCCGAGGACAGATCAGCGAGAGCCACCTGGAGCGACGGTGCCGATCCGCGTGCCGCAAGATGCTCCCCACACTGGCTAAAGCCCTTGCTCATGTTGATGCCATGGTCGCCATCACCAATCGCGCCGTCGACTTCGCTCAGATACTGGCGATTCGCATTGATGGTTCGAACCAGATCGACGACCACGCCGCCGGCATCGGCCAATTTAACAATTTCAGTCATCGTGCGTCTCCCACATTGAGTCCGATGCTTTGACATTGATGCGCGAGGCACGCGCTCAGTTCGTCGTCGAGTTTCGTCAACGTCAGCGTAACCCCCATCATTTCCAGGGACGTAAACAGATTGCCGACGAACGAGAACTGGATGTCGATTCCCGCTTCCCGCAGATACTCGGCAACCTCTCCGTACAGGATGTATTGCTCCATCACCGGCGTCGCACCGAGACCGGACAACAGCACCGACACCCTGTCGCCTCGGGCAAAAGGCAGATCCGGCAACAGCTTGTCGAGCATCAGCCTCGCCATGTCTCTCGCGGGAACGGTAGGCTGGACCAGGATTCCGGGTTCGCCATGATGGCCGATGCCGACCTCCATTTCACCATCCTTGATGACGAAGTTCGCCTTGCCGACCGCCGGGATCGTACAGGCGGACAGGCCGACGCCGATCGAGCGCGTCGAGTCCACCGCTTTGCGCGCACTGGCGATCACTTCATCGAGCGTGGCGCCCTGAGCGGCCCGTGCCCCCCCCACCTTCCACATCACGATTTCACCGGCAACGCCGCGCCGTTTTTCGATCTCGTCTTTCGGCGCCGACGCGGCATCGTCGTTTGCGACGACCGTGCGCACGCGAATACCTTCGCGCTCGGCCAGCTTGATTGCCATCTTCACGTTCATATTGTCGCCTGCGTAGTTGCCGTAAAGGCACGCTACGCCCGCGCCGCTATCGGCCGCCTTGAAAGCTTCAAAGAATGATTTCGCAGTCGGCGACGAAAAGATTTCGCCGATGGCCACGGCGTCCACCAGGTTACGCCCGACATAGCCGATAAAAGCCGGTTCGTGTCCTGATCCCCCTCCGGTCACAATACCCACACGGTCCTTCTGGCGAGCATGGGCATGCGAGACAACGCGAGGATTCTCCGGTGCGGCGCGCAGCTCCGGGTGTGCCGCGAGGATGCCGCGAAGCATGTCCTCGACAACGAGATCAGGATTGTTAATGACGCGATTCATACCGTTCCTTTACATCTTGAGTATTGTTACTGGGCGGTGTAGCCGCCATCAATCACGATATTCTCGCCGTTGACCATAGCGGCGGCATCGCTGACCAGATACAGAATCAACGCGGCGATTTCGTCGGGGCGTGCGAATCGCCCTGCGGGAATTTTAGCCTTCATCGCTTCGCCCACCGCGCCCGCCCAGGCTTTCCTGCCCAGTTCGGTATCCACGACCGTGGGCGAAACGGCGTTGACCGTAATGCCGCGCTTTGCCCATTCGAGCGCGAGCACCTTGGTCATGCCGACGATTGCCGCCTTACTCGCGCAGTACGCCACATGGCGCTCCAGTGCGACGACACTCGCCTGAGAAGCCAGATTCACAATCCGGCCGGGACCACCACGGCTCAGCATCTGCTTGCCGACGGCTTGCGCCAGGAGAAACGGGGCTTTGAGGTTGATTGTCATCGTCCTGTCCCAGGCTTCCTCGGACAGTGCTTCCGCGTTCTCAAGCAGAGCGACGCCGGCATTGTTGACCAGGATGTCGACGGGACCTAACGTCTCAGTCACGCGCCGCACCAGGGCATCCGATATCCCGGCAACCGTGATATCCGCCGCGATACCCACGTGCCGCTCCGGGCCGCCAGGAAGCGTCCGGGCCGCGGCCTCGACGGCCGGGTTGATATCGAGCAGCGCAACGCGCGCACCCGCGGCAGCAAGGCACTCGGCAACGGCAAACCCGATACCGCTTGCCGCACCGGTCACGACCGCGACGCGGTCCGTGATATCAAAAGGGGTCGTTGAATTGACCGACATCGCTCCACTCCTTGATTAATTACTCTTGGGAATCTTGTTGAGAATCTCCTGGGCGTTGGCCGGCGTGACCTGCGTCCAGGGCACCGCGTAGGACTTCGCCGTACCGTCGTCCCAAGGCATCTTCGCGCCGTATCCCGCCCAGACGTCCGAGCGCGGTTTGTAAGACGAACCGATGACCGTACGCAGCGCAACGTCCAGTGCGCCTTGCGCCTGCGCCTGCGAGTCCTGGAAGAAGGTCGTCATTTCGCCGCGCTTGACTGCGGCGATGCCGTCGACAATTCCGTCAATACCGGCAACCGGAACTTTCTTCGGATCGATGCCCTTCGATTTCAGCGCCTGGATTGCGCCGAGCGCCATGTCATCGTTCTCCGCAATGATGCCGCTGATCTGCCCCGGATGCGCGGTCAGCCAATTCTCGACCAGCGCCAGCGACTCGGCACGCGACCAGTTCGCCGTCTTATGCTCGAGCACCTTCACGTCCGGATTTTTCGACAGCACGTCCTGAATACCCTTCGAACGATCGATCTGCGCGGACTGGCCGATCGGCCCCTCGAGGATGACCACATTACCCTTGCCGCCGATCGCCTTGACGATCGCCCCGGCTTCCATTTGTCCCGCAATCACGTCGTTACTACCAACATAGGACGTGAGTTTGTCGCCGGACACCAGGGTATTCGATCCAATGACCGGAATATGCGCCGCGGCGGCTTTGGCCACGGCGGCCGCGCCCGCTGCCTTGTCGATCGGCACGAAAATGATCGCGTCGTATTTCTGCGTGATCATCGTGTCGAACTGATTGCTCTGGGTGAGCGCGTCATAGTTGCCGTCGAATACCGTGAGCTGCACCGTACCGTCCTTGACCGCGGGCTGAGCCTTTAGTGCGTTGGTCCACATCTGCATGAACTCACCCTTGAGCCCATACACCGCTGCGCCAATACGGATGGGTTTGGCCGCCTGCGCGACAGTGCAGGTGAGGCCCATCACTGCGCAGGCCAGCAAGGTTTTTTTCCACGAAATCATCGAAGTCTCCTGAATAGTTCCGGAATGTTTCTTTTGAGATTGACGTTATTGCTTCTTGCGCGAAGCATCGAGCAGGACGGCACCGACGATAATGACGCCCTTTACAACTTGCTGGTAATACGACGACACGCCCAGCAAATTCAGTCCGTTGTTGATGACGCCGATCAGCAGCGCGCCGACCACCGTGCCGCCGAGCGAGCCCGTGCCGCCCGAAAGACTCGTGCCGCCGATCACGACGGCCGCGATCGCATCGAGTTCATAGGACACGCCGGCCTGCGGCAATGCCGATGTCGTGCGCGCGGCGAGGATGATCCCGGCAAGACCCGCCAGCAGTCCGCCGATCACGTAGACGGAAAAGAGGATCTTCCCCGTCGAAATACCGCTTGTTTTGGCGCTCTTTGCGTTGCCGCCCACTGCATAAACGTAGCGGCCGTAGGTCGTATAGCGCAGGACAAACCAGAACAGCACAACGACGAGAGCGAAAACGATGATCGGCACCGGTATCCCGGCAATCGCGCCCGTGCCGATGGTCAGGTATCCATCCGGCAGATCGGTCACCGGCATGCCATCGTTGTAGATATAGGTCAGCCCCCGCGCCGCGCTCAGCATGCCGAGCGTCGCAACAAAAGGAGGAATGGAGAGCCGGGCAACGAGCAAACCGTTGATCGCACCGATGGCAGCGCCTACGGCAAGCCCCGCCGCCAGTCCAATTGCCGCGCCGTGCGGATGCGGACCCGTCACGAGACTGGCGCTGATGATGCCGGCGAGAGCGAGCGTGGACCCGACCGACAGGTCAATGCCCGCCGTGAGCACGACATACGTCATCCCGACGGCCAGAATGCCGTTGATCGACGTTTGTCGCAGGATGTCCGCGATGTTGCCCAGCGTCAGAAAGTACTGATTGGCAAAAGACAACACGATGCACAGGACGATGAGCACGGCAACGATGCCGTAGCGCCGGTAGATATCGCGCATATGGGCGGAACGGCTTTGGCTTGCCGGGACTTTCAGGGAAGTGGTATGAGTATTCATGATGCGAGGTGCAAAAGATCTTCCTGAGTGGTGGTATGGCCGTCGATCACGGTGACCAACTGCCCCGACTTGAAAATGGCGATGCGGTCGCTGACATCCAGAATCTCCTGTGCCTCGGAAGACACCACCATGGCGGCGCCGCCTTTCGACACGAAGTCGTCGAGCAGCTTGTAGACCTCGCGCTTGGCGCCCTCATCGATACCCCGGGTCGGTTCGTCACACAGCAGGCACGTGGGTTCGGTTGAAAGACAACGCGCGAGCACGACCTTCTGCTGGTTTCCCCCGCTCATCGACGAGACCGGCAGCGAAACGGAACTGGTCTTGATCCGCATGCGATCAACCATCGTGTCGACGAGGACCTTCACTTTCCGGCGGTTGATCAGCGACAGGCGCGACAGGCGGTTGTAGGCGGAGAACGAGATGTTGTCGCGCACGGACGCCGACAGCACGAGTCCCGTCTCCTTGCGATCCTCCGTCACAAGCGACAGGCCGGCCTGGATGGCCTTGGCGGGGCGGCCAACCGGCAATGCGCGGCCCTTGAGCCTGACTTGACCGCTATCGGGACGGGTCAGCCCGTACATGCAGTTGAGGTATTCACTGCGGCCCGCGCCCATGAGCCCGTAGATGCCAAGGATTTCTCCCTCGTGAACCGTGAGCGAGATATCGTTGAATTCCGACTCCCGGGAAAGACCCGTCGACTCCAGTACGGGCTCGCCCACGGCCCTGCGAACCTTCTCGGCGGAATGCAGCTTGCGTCCGACGATCGTGCTCACCAGATAGGAGCGGTCGATGTCGGCGATACGCCCGCTGTCGACATACCGTCCGTCGCGAAAGACCGTGTAGTCGTCCGCGATCTGGAATATTTCCGAGAGCCGGTGGCTGACATAGATGATCCCGGTCCCCTGCGCCGTCAGGTTACGGATCGCGTTGAACAGCACTTCGGTTTCGCGCTCGCCGATCGCTGAAGTCGGCTCGTCCATGATCATCACGTCGCAGTCGCGGCTGAATGCCTTGGCGATCTCAACCAGCTGGATCTGCGCGAGACTCAGCGACGACATGCGTGCGCGGGCATCGACCGGGAAAGCAAGGCGGTCCAGGAGTTCCTGCGCCTGTCTCACGAGCGCCCCGAATCTGACCAGCACACCGGCCCTGCGGGGTTCGCGGCCAAGATACAGGTTCTCGGCAACGGTCATGCCGGGAATCGGCGAAAGCTCCTGCGTAATGATCGCGATGCGATTGTCGAGTGCTTCGGCCGGCGTCTGGAAATTGACGCTTTGTCCCTTGAACAGGATTTCTCCGGCATCGCGCTGGGTGATACCCATGACGATGCCAAGGAAGGTCGACTTTCCGGCACCGTTCCCCCCGCATAGCGCATGGACACTTCCGCGCCGCAGCTTCAACCGGCCGTCCTCTAGCGCCCTGACACCATTGAATGCCTTTTGTACACCACTGGCATCCACAAGAAGGTCGTCCACTTTGTCTCCTAACATTTGCTCGTCATTGAACATTTGAGCATCTGGATGACATCGTAGGTTCGCTCCAAGCACCTGTCAATTACTCGGATCACGTGGTTTACCCCTAATGTCATCTCACCTCAAAATCTGCTGCAGCGCAGTGATTACGGCCAATAGCGCCTTGGACGCCTTAACGGAAAGCGCGCACCTATGGTCTTGACATTCACACGCACACGATTGAGAATTTGATCATCAACGGACATTTGATCAATCGTGCGCTGAGCAATCTTGGACAACTGGAGTGAAATATGAAGCTGGCAATCGGGTGCGATGAAGCCGCATTTGACCTGAAGGAACTGATCAAGCAACATTTGACTGGCAAGGGGCTGGACGTCACTGACTTCGGAACCTACGAGGCGGAACCTGTCCACTACCCAAACATCGCGTTCGCCGTAGCGGAGAAGGTTGCGCAAGGCGAATTCGATCGGGCTGTGCTGCTGTGCGGAACTGGCATCGGCATGGCGATCGCCGCCAACAAGGTGCATGGCATTCGCGCTGCGCAATGTCACGACACCTACTCGGCGGAACGGGCGAGCAAGAGCAACGACGCGCAAATCATTACAATTGGCGCTCGCGTCGTCGGTCCCGAACTCGCGAAAGCGATTGTTGATACATGGCTTGGTGCGAGCTTCGATGGCGGACGCTCCGTCCCGAAGGTGAACCGCATCAAGGAATACGAGGATGACCACCAGTTACCCCGCAACAACAAGCCTGCTTGAACTGGCTGCCCCGGTCATAAGTCGATTACCCACCGGCTCCGCGGCAAGCCACGTAATATCCAGCCGAATGGGAAAGAGACAAATCATATGACCACCGACGAACTGACTCGTCTGGCAACGCTTTACTACGTCGACGGACTCACGCAGGAAGATCTGTCGAAGCAGTTCTCGCTGTCGCGAGCCAAGATAGGCCGTCTTCTGAAGCGTGCGCAGGAAGAAGGCATCGTTGAAATTCGCGTCAGGCACCATCCACGTGATACACGAGACCTCGAGCGTGAGTTGATCGAGCGGTTTGGGATCGAAAAAGCAATCGTGTCCGTCAATCACAAGGACCAGGACAAGCAGCGCGAACTGCTTGCCGGTCTGGTCGCCAGCCATCTGGATCGCATTCTCACCAACGACATGATCGTTGCCGTGGGTATCGGCCGTAATATCAACGCGATCTCGGAGCATGCGATCTCGTCGACGCAGCGCTCTCCGACCTTCGTCTGCGCCATCGGCGGCTTCTACCGGGGCGGCGAGATCATGAATGCCGACCACATCAGCCGTCGGCTTGCCGCCCGTTTTGGGGGTGGCAGCGAAACACTTTACGCGCCAGCTCTCGTGGGCGATCCTGCCGTCCGCGAGGGCCTGCTGCACAACGATGCGGTCAAACCCACGCTTGACAAGGCACGTAGAGCCCACATCGCGCTGGTTGGGGTCGGCGACATCAATGAAGACAGCATCATGGTTCGCAACGGCTGGTTTTCGCCGGACGAGATCGCCGAACTCCGCAAGTGCGGGGCGGTTGGAGACCTGATGGGCTACCACTTCATCGATATTGCCGGCCGCCCCGTTGTCACTCCCGTGCGCGACCGGGTCATTGGTCTGAGCATGGAAGACCTGAAACGCATTCCGAACGTTATTGCGGTCGCCAGCGAAAACACCAAGACAACCGCGGTCCTGGGCGCGTTGCGTGCAGGGGCAATCACCACGCTCGCAACGACGGAAGCCATTGCTCAATCGATTGTCAGCCTGGAAGACGCCACTCGCAATCCGCTTTCTCCGCAACAGTCGGAGCTGGCGACCCGGTAAAAGTCCGGCCGTCTGCATGGTGTACGCATGCGCGTGGCGTGCAAACTCGAGCGGCGTCTGCACGCGGTCCGGACGGCCTACTTCCCGACCGGCTCGAGAACCGCGAGCTTGCCGCCCCGCACTCCAACGATCTGCATCATGACGTGGGCGTGATTGTGCTCATCCATCGCAAAGGTGCCACCCAGCATGGAAGGCATCTGGGTCGATCGCAACGCCTGCCGTATCGCAACAGGATCGTCCGAGTTCGCACGACGGATCGCGTCCACGACCAGCTCCGTCGCCTCGAACGCGAGGACCGACCGCTGGGTCGGCGCGAGCCCGTATTTCTCCCGGTAAGCGGCCACGAACTCCTGCACGCCAGAGTCGGGCGCCGAGGGTGTAAATACCGAAATCCCCGCAGCCTGATCAAGCCCGCCAGCCGCCAGGAACCGCGGAGACAAATTCGCAATCGCCGCCGTGAAATCAATGCGGCCCGCTATCGGGGTGCCGCCGCCGGTTTGCTCATAAGCACGGAAAAACGCCGCACTGGACGCGCCAAGAAACGTAACGATGCGATCGGGTTGCAGCGCCTTCAATCGCTCGATGGACGGAACAAGGTCCGTGGTTCCCTTCGCAACGGTCTCGCTGGCCAACGTCTCGATGTGAGCGGCCGTCGCGGCTTTTTCCATCGCCACCGCGTTGGCGCGGTTGAAGTCGTTGTCGTCCGCCAGGATGACGATACGCTTGACGTTCCGGGCCTTCAGCCACTGCATCATCGCAGTCGCCACGTCGCCATCGGACGGACTGGTTTTGAAAACGTAGTCGTAACCCCCGGAACCGGCGGCATCGACGAATTCCTGCCCGGCCGAAATGTCGATCACAAACGGCACCTTCGCGGCATTCGCTACCGGCATCACGGCACGCGTGACCGGTGTCGCAAGCGCGCCCAGCAACACGGAAACGTGCTGCTGCCCGATGAGTCGCTTCGCCGCCGCAATTCCTGTTGCCGGATCGGCGACGTTGTCGGCATAGAACGCCTCGACAGGTCTGCCGAGCACACCGCCGGATGCGTTGATGCGCTGTAATGCCAACTCGACGCCGTATTGCTCGCTCTGTCCGCGATCGGCATTCGGGCCGCTCAGGATGGTTGTGACACCGATGTGAACGGGGTCTGCGGCGAATGCCGGGCTAACGGCAATCGCCAACAACACTGACGTCAATCTCATACACGATTCCCTTGCTGATGGCTTAACTGGCGATCGCAGCCAGACGAAAGCTCCCTGCCACCGGAGCAGAAAGCGAGCGTCGCGTTATGCGCGCACGTCGACTACCACCTTGCCGAAATGCCGGCCTCCCGCGAGATACTCATAGGCGGACGGAGCCGCATCGAACGGGAAGACTTTGTCGACGGCGGGATTGATCTGGTTGACGTCGACGAAACGGACGAGCTGTTCGAGCATCGCGCGACTACCCGCCGTAATCCCGGCGAGGCGCTTTGCTCCGCCGATGAGTGCCCCGGGTTCGATCGAGACCCCCCCGCCGCCGCTGACCCGGCCGATCACGACAATCGTCCCACCGGATCCCGCGGCCTTTAGCGAGCGCGCCAATGTGCCCTCGCCTCCGACCTCGACAACAACATCAACGCCGGCCCCCTCCGTGAGCTGGAGGACCTCGTCCTGCCATTCCGGGTTGTTCCGGTAGTTGACGATTGCATTCGCACCCAGCGAGCGTGCACGTTCAAGTTTTTCGTCCTGGGACGATGTCACGATCGTGAAGACGCCAGCAGCTTTCGCAAGCTGTAGCGCCCAGAGCGAGACACCGCCGGTTCCCAGCAGCAGGACGCTGCCGCCCGGTTTGATCGCACCTGCAATGAACAACGCATTCCATGCCGTCACGCCGGCGCAAGGCAACGTTGCAGCCATGATGGGATCAAGACTGCGTGGCGCCAGCACGAAAGCCTCCTCACTTGCCACGAGCTCTTCGGCGAGCGTGCCGTCGAACTGCGCGCCGAAGGACACGGCTGTTTTGTTAGAGGACAACGCACCGTCGATCCATCGCGGGTAGTAGCTTGTGATGACGCGATCACCCACCTTGAAACGGGTGACCGCCTCCCCAACGGCGATGACGTCCCCGCATCCATCGACGAGCGGGACGATCGGATAGCTCGGCGGGTTATAGAACTGGCCCCGCGCGAAACTGAGATCGCGATGGTTGAGCGCGGCGGCGTCCACGCGCACCCTGATTTCGTAGGCACCGGGGTCCCGGCTTGGGCGTTCGACACGTTCAAGTCCGTCAAGGCCAGCACCGGCCTGGATTTGATAAGCCTTCATTACACCTCCTGGTAGACTGCACGGCGCAGTGCCATTGGAAAATTCCCGGTCATGCCTGCGACTGCTGTGTTCGTCAACGCAACGACAGAAATGCCGGCAGCGGGGTCCACCCAGAAGTTCGTGCCATACACGCCGGACCAGTTCCAGGCGCCGGCGCTCACTGGCGATTTCGCCGCAGCCGGATCCCTGAGCACGGCCACGCCGAGTCCCCAGCCGAAGCCTGGGCCGGCTGCGCCGACGGGCAGATCACCGATCGCATTGGACGTCATTGCCGCTACGGTCTCCGGGCGGATGATGCCCGCGCCACCTGAGCGCATCGCTTCGGCAAAGCGGAGGTAATCTTCCACCGTACCTACCATGCCGACTCCACCTGATGGAAAGGCCTTCGAATCGAATGCCCGGGCGGGCGAATACACGATGGCGCTTTGCCCGAACGCGAGCGAAAAGGGATAGGTCATGCGGATGGGCTGAGGCGACGCATCGCCATACGGCGTCGCCAGCACTGTATCGGCTGAAGCAACGAAGCGGATGCTGGAGATGCCCAGCGGATCCGTCACGATGCGTTGGACCGCATCAGGCAATGTCATGCCGGTTACGCGCTCGATGACGGCGCCGAGCACGTCGATGGCGACGGAATAGTGCCAGGCCGTACCAGGCTCGAAAAGCAGCGGTGCCGCTGCAATTCGCCGAAGGTTCTCTTTCAGCGTCAGCCCGGAATGGTCGAGTCCGTCGGATACGCCCAACTGGTGATAGGGACCACCCTCAGCCTCGAGGAACCCATAAGTCAGCCCCGCCGTATGCGTGAGCAGATGGCGCACCGTGATGACGGGCTCGCGGCCATCGGGCAGCTTCGGCCGGAAGTCGGGAAGCCACCGGATCACGGGATCTTCCAAGCCAAGGCGGCCACCATCGATGAGCGCCAGCGCCGCCACGCAGACAATCGGTTTTGTCATCGACGCGAGGCGGCAGACCTCGTTTTCAGTCATTGGCCGGCGGGATTCGCGGTCGGCAAAACCAGCCGCATGCCGGTAGACGATCTCTCCGTTTTTTGCGGCAATCACGGTCGCGCCTACGATATGCCCGCTGTTGACCGCGTCGAGAATGACGGCGTCCAGCGCCTTCGCCCGATTCCATCGAGGCTGAATGGCCGGCGCGGATGGCGTCGCCTCGGAAACCGAACTCGTCAACGCGGCGGCAAGGCCACCGACTGTGGCGGCGACACAGAATTCACGGCGCGATACCTTTCGAACCGCGACTGCTCGCCGGGATGTGGATGCTCTCATTGCTACCTGCCCTCGCCGCTCACGCGGCCTCTAACAAGATATGGAGAGCAATGTACAGTTTCACCTATGAGGCGATAATATGTTTAATTGTCGATTCAGTTTTTCACCAGAGCGAGAAATAGCAGCGCTCGATCGTCTTACCGGAATGCAGGCGTTCTCCCGTGCTGCTACCGCCCGAACCCTCTCCGCGGCCGCCCGGCGACTCGGCCTGTCGCCCACAGGCTTGCAGAGCGTGCGAGGCGCCAGATCGACGGCAGACAACCTGCATTGGCAGATCACATTTTGGATTGCTAAAGAATTGTGTTTGAGTGGGCACTCATCTGTTACCTCAATCAGGCGGAGCGCTTCTATGCGCGGGTCATCGCATCTTGCCCTCTGACGCAGAACACTCAATCAGTGGTGTATTCGGTTTTTCCCGATAATGAGAAGCGAGCCGAGCATTGGCCTTCGTTCTCCGAGAAACCGGACACGATACCGCTAGATTCTTTTGCTGCTGAGCCGCGATCCGGCTCTTCATGAACTGTGCCGGCGGCACATTGCCGAGTGCTGAGTGACGACAACTCCAATAACAGAACACTTCGACGTCGGCACTGAACCGCTAAAGTCTTTGCGACCCTCGCCGTTATAGAACCGTCCAGGACGGGGACCTCTTGAGCACCCGCAAACTCGTTTACGCCAAATCCCGGATACCTCCACACATGACAACTGTGTCTTCACTGATTACGGCAAACCTCTCACCAGGCTTGCTATCCTTGAATAGCATCGGATCGACTGTATCGGCGACCAAACTTGTCACGGAAGAAACGGCCGCAACGCCAGAATCATCGACAGTCGTCACAATTAGTCAGGCAGGTGCGACAAGTCCGCTGCCGGAGTACTCCGCATCACCCACGAACGAATCTACGGCGCGTACCTTGACCCTGGCGAACAACTCGAACGAATCGATAACAATGGCAATGGCGGGCGATGTGCTATCCGCATCGCTAACCAACAACAAATTCTACGGACTGGGAAGTGCACTACTTGAGCGCTTCAAAACCACTGGCGATGACTTTTTGCAGTCGGTTCAGATAGCGCCGGCAAACCCGGTGAGCTCAATCGGGCAGACGGTACAGGGCAGTCAAGCAGATATCAGGCTTACGATCCAGACAAAGAGCGGCGTGGAAGTCGACATAACCTTGCACAGTCAGGATGGCGGCCTGACCGTTGGTGTGAAAAGCAACGGCAAGCTCACAGATGCAGAACGTAGTGCGCTTGCGAAGCTCTCAGGTTCGTTTCAGGATGCAATCGACGGACTGAGCGCTATCCCTCCGCGCCTTAATCTGAGCGGACTAACGCAGTTTGACCCGTCGGTTCTGTCGTCGGTGGATCTCCAGTCTAGTGTGCCCGTCAAAGGACAACCACTACAATCGATCGACTTTCACGCGGACAGTGCGGCAAGAACCGTGAGTGTAATCGGCCCGACCGGTGCGATGAAAATCAGTGTGGATATGAGCAACTCTGCGATCTGGGGCAATCAGGCGCAACGCACCGGGGCCATCAACCAGTATCTTAGTCAATTTGACAAAACAAGCTCGCGGGGTCACGGCGACGCATCGCTCATGACGATGTTCAAAGATGCATTTACTCAAATGAATAGCGATTACGGTGTTCCGTCGCAACAGATTCCAGGAACAACTTACGCGACCTCTCTGGGCGACGCGGACCACGCCATGTTGACAGGGCTCGCCGATTTCAATGCTTCCATTACCCAGGCGCCTACAGAAGCAAATCCGATGCGCTTGAATGAACAAGACACCTTTTCCTATCAGGTTTCACAGCACACCAACATAAAAGGAAGCGAACTGTACGGGACTATTTCGCAAAACCAACGATCGCACCTGGCAGCCAGTTATCACATGTCATTGTCTGCAGGCGCGCCTCTCGCATTGACCTCAATGCGGAGCTCGCAAAATTACTACTACATGCAAATCAATGACGCAGCCGCTAGCACAACATACATTGCAAGCCGTAACGGAGAGCTTACCGATGCGTCTTTGAACCAAACGGCCGATCAATCGACGCGTCAATCGAAATACGTGATGGGTCGCCTTGTCTCGGACACTATAGCCCCCTTCGAGACGTCGCGATCAAAGGATTTGCTTGCACTGCTCAAGCCCTTTTTAGAGAGTGACAAACCCAAGTCACAAGGGGATATCTATTTGTGGCAGCAAACATTGTCAGACGTACACAATCTGGTTCTTCCGCAGCCAGATTCTTCGGCGTAGACAAACATCGGGTTGCAGCCGCCCCACAGAAGAAATTTAGCCGTCCGGGATCCCGTTTGAAAACTCGGCGGACAATCCGACTTCTCACTACAAGCAAAAACACAATTTTCGCTCAGTGAAATTGGCGCCGCCCGTAGAACCTCTACCATGGAGGTCCGTCAGCCAGTATCCAGTCCGCGTTGCGCACTCTGTCTGTCACAACCCGCACGAATACATACCATGACAGTCCCTTCGCTTTCCCGCCGCTCATTCGTCGCGGGTGGACTGGCCGCGCTGGTCGATCTGTCCGCGTTTGGTCAGCCGTCCACACGACCCGACACCGCTTCACCACCGCCACTCCCCGACATCGGCGGCGAGGGCCCCTGGGATTACTGGGCGTCAGGTCAGGGAGCAGGTGTCGTCAGAATTGCGGC
This sequence comes from Paraburkholderia domus, assembly GCF_905220705.1. Classification (GTDB taxonomy): domain Bacteria; phylum Pseudomonadota; class Gammaproteobacteria; order Burkholderiales; family Burkholderiaceae; genus Paraburkholderia; species Paraburkholderia domus. Next base: position 28,115 of record NZ_CAJNAT010000005.1, on the reverse strand, counting down.
TGCAGCGATTCTTTCTGCCAGCCCCTACGATACTCAACCCTGGCTGTTCCGGCTACGCTCCACTCACATCGAGGTACTGGCCGACAAGAACCGCAATCTCGGTGAACTCGATCCATTCCGGCGAGAGCTCTACATGGGCCTCGGATGCGCCATTGAGAACGCATGCGTAGCCGCACCGGCTCAAGGATTCAACCCTGTCGTCCGTCTGTTGCCTGAGTCGCCAGCCGGCAATGACAATCTCGCCGCGGCAATCGAGTTGCGGCCGACCCGGCAAGCGAAGCACCCCTATCACGATGCCATTGCCCGACGACACACCAATCGCCTTCCCTACGATACGGATCGAAAGATCGATCAGGCGACACTCGACGCGCTTGCCGGACTGGCGTCTTCGGCAGATGTGCAGGTCATTTTCCTCGAGGCGACCTCACCAGGCGGCACGGTCTTTACGGACCTGATGATGCAGGCGACGCAACTCATCATCGACACGCCGGACTTGCGCGAGGGCCGCTGGGCGGGCTTACGCGCAATCGCGGCAAACCCGTCCGCCCTGAGCGCGGAAGCCCTGCAGCGGGCCGACGCGAACTGGTTGAAAGCAACCCGGACAGTGGCCTGCGCAACGGCAGCCGCGTTCGGACTGATCATGGTCCGCGGCACAAGACAGGATCACCGCCTGCATATTGAGGCCGGACGGCTTTGGCAGCGCATCCACCTCGACGGCACAAATCGCGACCTGGCGATGCAACCAATGAACCATTTCGTCGAAGTGATTGACCACGAGACCCGCACCTTGGAAACGTCGCGGACATCGTCAACCATACGTGCAGCGCTGCAGCAAGACTGGAACGGATGGGAGCCTATCTTCGGTTTCCGCCTCGGCTACGCCGGTGCAATGGCGCCGCGAAGCCCCCGCCGGCCGCTGTCGTCGATCGTGGTCACCTGACGGGCTCGTTACCGGTTTGCTATTGCTTGGGTTCATGCGCGCACGGTGACAGTGCATGAGCACCAAAATAAAGATGAAGTTCTCTCGCGGAACTCATCAGCCGATCAACATCATTCATAGTCAGCATTGCTTAACATACCAATATAAATCTCTGGAATCCTCGCCAGGGAAGATTTTTTCAAATGCCTGACAATTTTCACCTTCAGTGATAGCCATACCTGCCGTAAACAAAAAGACAGGTTGAGGCCATGGGTCCTTCCTATAGCACTTATTACAATCAGGCTATAAAGGAAAAAGCGTGTACAAGTTAGTACAAACAATCAAATTCAAGATCATTCTCGCATTCGTCGTGTACGTCGTTCTCATGGCTTCCATCGGGATTTTTGGCGCATTCGGTCTTTACAGAATGAACTCGAACATGAACGAATCCTATTCCAGAAACATCATTCCAATTGGTGACTTATCCGATGTTCGTTCAGCCGAGTTGACTGTGCGAGTTCAACTACGGCGCATTCAGGCATACCGGGACCTGAGTAAAACAGGAGATGCCGTTGCGAGAATCCGCACCGCCCTAGAACTCATCAATTCCTCCTGGAATCGCTACTACCCGAACCTCATATCCAGCGACAAGGAGCTTGAGTTCGCAGAGCAGATCAAAATCGTCATTCCCCAGTTCACGGCATTGACGAATGAAACCGTAGTTGCCGCTAGCGCGGGCAATTTCGACGCTGCTTCGGCGACGATCGAAAAGATTGTCCCATTGTCCAAGACGTTGGACGACGCGCTGGACCTGGATGCTGCGCTCAATATGGCCCAGGCCAAGAAATTCGCCGACGACAGCGCAGCCACATTCAAGGCCATTTTTTGGAGTGCCATCACACTTCTCGGCGTCGGTGTCGTAGTCGCCGCCGCTGTATCGGTCTACTTGCTGCGTGCGATCTCGAACCCGCTTAATAAAGCCCTGTCCATTGCAAACCATATCGCTGATGGAGAGCTGGAAAACCAGATCGACGTGGACTCAGGAGGTGAGTTTGGTCAACTTCTCACAGCGCTGAAGAAAATGGATCAGCGGCTCAGCAAGGCGGTTCACGGGATCAAAGCATCCACAGAATCTGTCACGGTGGCATCCCGGGAAATCGCCAGCGGCAACACTGACCTATCCTCTCGCACAGAAGAGCAAGCCGCGTCCCTTGAGGAAACCGCGGCTAGCATGACGCAGCTAACCGAAACAGTGAAACAGAATGCCAACAACGCACGTCAGGCGAACACGTTGGCAACGCATGCGACCGGCATTGCCGACACAGGCAATGAGGCTGTCCAGGGCATGGTAGGAACGATTGAGAGGATTAGCGGCAGTTCAAGCAAAATTTCCGAAATTACCGGCGTCATTGAGGGCATTGCATTCCAGACGAACATTCTGGCGTTAAACGCTGCCGTCGAAGCTGCCCGTGCCGGCGAACAGGGACGCGGTTTCGCTGTCGTTGCCGGCGAAGTTCGTAGTCTGGCTCAACGCTCAGCCACTGCCGCGAAAGAAATCAAGGAGCTGATCGGGTCGTCCGTAGCCATGATTCAGGATGGATCGAAACAGGCGACGGCGGTTAGCGCAACCATGGGGCAGGTAAAGCAGGCAATCAAGCAGGTCTCCGATATCGTCGGTGAGATCGCAGCCGCTTCTGAAGAACAGAGCCATGGCATCGAACAGGTGAATCAGGCCGTCAATCAAATGGACGAAGTGACTCAGCAGAATGCGGCGCTCGTCGAGCAAGCTGCCGCAGCGGCGCAATCACTTGAAGAGCAGGCCATGAACTTGAAAGACGCTGTCTCGGTATTCAAGGTCGCCGCGACAGGGACCTCCGCGTCACGAACAGCGATTCCACAAAGCAAACCGCGCCCGCCCGTCCCCAGGACAATGACCAACGGTCGCACGGAATCGGCTAAACCGGGAACAGTTCGTCAATCACCCAACACCGCGACCACGACCGGCGCCGGCACACTCATCCCGGCAGACGAGCGTCATCCCGGCTGGGCAGGGTTCTGAGGAGTTCTGGTTTTGAAGAATACCAACGCGCTTCTGAAATCACTCACTACCCTTGTCGCGTCCAACAGCGAGACTATTTCCAGTTTCGGCGCGCAGATCGTGGTGATGGGCAATTTCCTTGACGCCACATTCCCACACCTCACAGCGGCTCAGTGCGCGAAGATCACAAAGTCATTTCGGCATGAGGTTGAAAGGACCATGTCGCTCATGGACGATGTACCTCTGCCTGCGGAATACCACTCAATGCTGTTGGCTCAGACAAATGCCCTGCTGAATATGTTGCATGCGCGAAGCGCGGCTCATCGGTAGCGTCTAGTCAGAACCCGCAATATCGCACTGTCTCTCACGTTCCGATTCGCCCCGAGTCAGAACGTTTTGGCGTCGTGCTTAGTTAGCACGACGCTATTTTTTCATTCGAAAAATCGCTCCCGCACAACGCCCGAATCACCATGACCAGCACCGCTTTGTTAAAAGAATATGAACTGACCGCGCTTTCCAAAGCGTGCGCCACATTCGATCCAGCAAAAAGGGACCAGCGAATGGTAGTTCGCATCGTGGTCGTGCCACTGCTCACGCGCAAGCTGGACGATCTGCGTGTCGCACTTCGCGAGCATAAGCACAGCGAATCCATTCAGGAAATGATCGACGAAATTACGCGTGCGCTTAACCTTGCCTGTGTCCGACTCGATTGCACCTTCGATCCGCGTATCGACGCCGCTATTTCGGCCGACGAAGCTCGAATGGAAAAAATCCTGGCAAGCCTCCCCCCGCGCGACAAGATTGAAGTCAGAAGGACCGCGAAGTAGGTGCGAGCCTACTTCGCGCGGGAGTCCCACCGTCGTCGTTCACGGACTTCAGGGAGACGGGGAACTCAATGCCTGACTGTTTGACGGCCTCTGGCCTGACGTTAGCAAAGGCAGACGAGCGACGAACACCCAGCCTGCATAGCTATGCTTATCGTTGAACCCCTGAAAATCCCCCGTAAAATTCGCGATCTTGATCGGATGCGCGTTCGACGCACTGTGTATGCCCACGATAGTCTGTCCGTCGGGTGATTTGACCAGCACCCAGTCCGCCTTGCCCGTCATCGGGTCCAAGTAAAGCTTGCGCAAGTGGCGCACCACGTTCGGGTAGCGCTGATCGCGCAGAAGATCGTCGAACGTACGGGGCTGCGTCGCTTGACCCAAGGGCGTGGCCGCGGCATAGCTCAACAGCGCCCGCTGGAATTCGCCGCCGATGGCGAGCAGATTCTCTTCGGCCATTCGCCGCTGATAGATCGCGCCGAGCTGGGCTCCGGCGGCAGCGGCCACGCCAATGATGGCGATCAGGATCATCAGCGCCAGATACGCGTAGCCCCCTTGCTTCCTATGCCGCCTGCGGCTGCCGATTCGCATGTCTAGCGAGCCTCGTACGGCTGTCCGTCGCGATCCGTACCCTGGGCACCGCTCTTGATGTCGTAGACGTTGCCGGGAAACTGCTCGTCCGGGGGAACGATGTGCCAGGCCGTCGTGCTGTCTGCGATCGGATCGACAGGCAGCGACCGGAGGTAGTGCTTATCCACGAGTTCTTGCAGCGACTCTGGATACCGCCCTATGTCGCCGTAGAACCTGTCGATGGCGTCGCGGGTCACGTGCAGGTTTTCCGACAGGATTTTCTCCTTCGACGCGTCGATCGAATGGAAATACTCCGGCAACGCCAGCGTCAGCATCAACGCGATCACCGCCAGTACGATCAGCAGCTCAATCAGCGTGAAGCCGGCTGTACGCAAGCGCCCTTTCATCGAGTCACCATTTCCGGTAGGGAATGCCATTGAGTCCGACGCCCGTGGAGGTCGAGTAGACGTCGTACACGTCGTCGCCTTCCTGCGGGTCGTCCGCCTCGCTCGCGTAGCTGCGCTTGCCCCACGTGGCCGCATCGCCGAGCTCGGCGTTGTAGTTCATCGGATCGCGCGGGATGCGGCGCAGGAAGTACAGCTTGTGCCCCTTCGGATCGGTCTGATCCGGCACGCCGTCGACCAGCAGGCCCAGGCTGGGCGGATAGCCGCTGGCGCCCGCCTCCTTGGCCACGCGCCCTTCCTTGCTCGCGGCCTGATAAGCGTCGATGCCGCCGCGTATTTCACGCAGCGCCACGCGCAAGTCCTGCTCCCGTTCGCGCTGACGCATCACCTGCGCCACGGGTACGGTCATACAGGCGAGCACGCCCAGAATGGCGAGAGTGACCAGCAGCTCGATCAGCGTAAAACCGCCCGCGCCGCCGGCGCGCCTGCAACCGAATACGCCGTGCCTCTCGCCGCTCGTCATCGGGCCAGGATCCCGAAGTCGTACGGTGACGGCGGCACCATCGTGACGGGGACGCCGCCCACGCCGACAAGCGCACCGGGCTGCACCTGGATCGCGGTCTGTGCGGCCGGCGCCAGCACCTTGAAACTCAGCACGGCGAAGGTAGCCTGCGCGGATGCGCCGGCTCCGCCCGCGACCGTGTCGGCCACGGTCAACTGGCCGTTCTGGCCCACGCGGCTGGAAAAGCTGGTCGGCGCGCCGCCCTGCTTCAGGAAGTCGCCTTCGGTCACGCCGGTGAACTGCAGCTTCGTGCTGTCGAAACTGACGGTCGCGGGCACGCTGGTCACGGGCTGGTCGGCCTGCATCAGCAGCGCCACCGTGAGCGAATCGCCCACCTTGACCTGCGGCGGCCCCTGGATCGTCATCTGGGCCGTGCCTGCGCCGGGCGCAGCGCCGCCTACGTCCGGATCAATTGCGCTGCCCGCGGCGAGGCCGCCCGTCATGCCGTTTGCGCCATTCGCCCCGCTTTGCGGATAGTTCGACGGCAAACTCGGGGCGGCAATGGTGGCGGTTCCGGACGACGCGCTTGTCGAAGCGCTCGAGGAAGTGGAGGCGAGCCCATTCGACTGAATCATGCTCCGCATGTTCGATTCCGTGCCGGCCGTGAAGTAGGCAAGACCGGCATCCGGACGCTGAATGTTGCGAACCAGATGCGGCGTGATCGACAGGACGATTTCCGTCTTCTTGTCGTCGTCCGTGGTCGCCCCGAACAGCCGGCCGAGGACCGGCAGCTGGCCGAGGCCGGGCAGCTTGTTACCCGAGGTGCGCTCCTGACTGTCGATCAGACCGGCAAGCACGTCAGTCTCGCCGTTCTTCAATTGCAGCACGGTGCTGGCAGTACGCGTGCCGATTTCGTAGGCAGTCGTGCCGGAGGTCCCGGTAACCTGATTGAGCAGGCTACTGACCTCGAGCGCTACCTTGATGCCGACCGTGTCGTCGAGGTAGATGGTCGGTTCTACGTTCAGGGTCAGGCCGATGTCGAGGTAGTTGACCGATTGCGAAACGAAGCCGGTCGAGGTCGCCGTCGACGTGATGTTCGGCACGCGCTCGCCGATCAGGATCTTGGCCTTCTCGTGGTTGCGCACACGGATACGCGGGTTGGTCAGCAACTTGGCGGTGGAATCCACGAGGCTCGCGTTCAGCGTGGCCTGCATCGACGAAACACCTACGGTGCGGGAAGTCTGGTGCAGCAGATCGCTAAGCAACAGGGAAGGCGACGCGCCGCTTCCGGTGGACGGCGTTCCGAGTGTTCCCACCGTGCTGCCGACCGTGCTGCTCGCGGAACCGAGCACGCTGCCGGCCGGCAGCGGCGTGAACGTCACCGAGTTCGGCCACTGGATGCCGAGGTCCTGTGTATTGTCGCGCTGTACCTCCAGTACCTCGACCTCGAGCATCACTTCCGGCTCTGCAACGTCCTCGAGCGCGACGAGCTTCTCGGCCATCTTGATGGCCTCGGGCGTGTCACGCACGATCACCATGTTGAGCTTCTCGTCGACGACGATGTCGTGCGACTTGACGATGGTCTTGAGCGTGTTGGCAACCGTCTTCGCCTCGGCGTTCGAGAGGAAGAAGGTACGCACCGCCAGTTCCTGGTAGTCCTTCAGCTTGGCCGGCGTGGCCGGGTAGATCAGCACCGTGTTCTCGTCGAGCACCTGCTGCGCGAGCTGATTGGTTGCCAGCACGTAGCGCACGGCCGCCTCGATGGTGCTGCTCCTGAGAAAAATCGACGTACGCTGGTCCGTCCTCACGTCCTTGTCGAACAGGAAGTTCAGCCCCGAGGTACGCGAGATGACCTCAAACACCTGCTTCAGCGTGGCGTCCTTGAAATCGATGCGAATCGGCTTGCGGTAGGCGCTCGCCAGTGCCGCCTCGACGCTCGACACACCCGCGTCGCCAGTCAGCTTGCGCTGCAGCGCCAGGGCGCGCGGCTGCGCCGGCACCTCGGTCAACACCTGGGCGAGCAGACGGCGCGCACCGTCGCTGTCCTTTTTCGCGGCCAAGGCCTGCGCGCGATCGACCAGGGCATCCAGACGTGCCGCGCTGTCGAGCGCGGCCAGCCCGGTCAGCGCGCGTTCGTCGGCGGGGTCGATGGTAAGCGCATGCTGGTAGGACTTGCGTGCAGCCTCGCGCGCACCGCTGCCGGCAAGGCGGTCGCCCTGCTCGTCGTAACGCACGAGCGCGTTTTCGCGCGCCGCCAGCCAGCTCGAACGATATTGCGCGTCGCGCGGCTCCCGCGTGACCGCCTCCTGCAACTTGGCCAGCCCTTCATCGGTCTTGCCCTCGGCGACGAAGTTCTGGCCGTCGCGAAAGGCCTGTTGCGCCGCGCAGCCGGTCAGAAGCACCGGCAACACGATGAACCGCGCGATTTCGCGGAGTTTGCATTGGAGGGAGAGTTGCATGTGGAACGATTCGTTTCCTCGCAGCGCGCCGGTCAATCAGCGCTGCCGATGTCCAGGGTCTGGACCAGTTTCAGGGGCAAGTAGACGAGCGTCATGGTGGGCGGCTTGATCGCGTCGACACGATAGGTCGCGCCGATGACGGTCTGCTCACTCACGATCACCGTCTCGTCCCCACTCGCCAGATACACTTCCCAGCGGCCGTCCGCCGCCTTCTTGCCGAGATAGGTGAAGGGCAAACCGGGCGCCGACGACGACGGCGGCAACGGCGGCAGCGGGGGCACCTCCGCATGCGCCGGCGCCAGCGATGGCAACGGCGGGGCCCACGATTGGCTGCCGAACAGATCATGGTGTTCACCATGATCGGAGCCGAACAGGTCGGCGCGTGCACGCAGTGCCGCAATGCTGACGCCCGCCGCGGCGCCTGAGCCGGCAGCCCGCGTCGCGTCAGGTCTGCTGGTGCGCGGCGCGGCTTCAACGATCTGGTTCGCCGGATTGCGGTCCGCAAACAGGAGCACGCCGGCGCAGACGACGAACGCCAGCGCGACGTGGCTGCGCTTCATCGCCTTCATCGCGGCACCTCGCTCGCCGCGGCACCTGCGGCACCCGCGGCCGCCGGTATGGCAGGCCGCAGGAAGACCGTGAAACGCAGGCCGGCTTCGACAACGTGGTCGTTGGCCGAGGTGCGCTTGAAGCGCATGTCGTCGAGCGCGGCGTACGGAACCGTCAGCAGAACCTTTTCGCAAAAGCGCCGCAGGTCTGGATAGTCGCCCTTGACGGGCAGCACGATCGTATAGCTCTCGAAGCGCCCGGCGGCATCCAGCGCCGGTTTGTAGTCGATCTTGTCGAGCACGATGCCCGCCTCGGTGGCGGCCTCGAACAGCCGGGTCACGATCTGTTCGGTGTGCCCTGCGTCACCCAGCGCCGCATAGAAATCCGCCAGCCGCTGGGTAGCCAGCGTCGATGACGAAACGACCGGCGTGGGCTTGGGCGCCGAGCGCGCGCGCGCCACCTCGCGCGTCTGCTGCACAATGCGCGCCGACAGGCCTGGCAGCAGCGCGAACCACATGACAGCGGCCGCCAGCAAGAGCCCGCCGGCGACCAGCGCGCCCGCACTGGAGCGTCTTAGCGCAAGGCTCAGCCCTAACAGGGCATGCGGCAGATCCGGCAGCTTCACAATCCGCTCCTGCGCCACTCGGCTTCGATCTGGAAACGGATGACGCCATCTGTCTGGTCCCGGGCACGCTCGTTCCTGACCAGATAGACGCGTCCGAACAGCGGCTGCTGCTCGAGCGCCTTCAGGTAAGCGATCATTGCGTCGCTGCTGCTGCCCTCCGCTTCGATCTTGAGCAGCGCGCGAGCGGGTTCTGGCGTAATCGACAACAGCGCGACTTCGCGGGGCGTGGCGGCTTCGACCGCGTTGAGAATGTCGTCCCAGGGCAGGTTGAGGCGGGCCACGGCCGCATTGATTGCGCTCGCCTGCTTCGCGTCGATCGGTTCGTTAGAGACCCGCACGAGCGAGCGTGCGGATTGCGCCGCGCGCGCCGCGAGGTGCATCGCCTCCTGATCGAGCGAGTGAAGGCGGGTCAACTGCTTTTGCGCGCGCAAGCCCGCCAGCACACACAGCAACAGTCCGGCCAGCGCCAGCCAGCGCGCAGCCGGATGCATGCGATACAGCGGGCGCCGAACGCTGAACGGCGCAAGGTCGATGTGCAGGCGCTTCATGGCGTCGCCCCGCTGCCGGCGCGCTGCGCCGCCGTCATGCCGATGCTGGCCGGTCCAGCCACGACATGATCGGCCGCACACCAGTGCACGGTCATGCCTGCGCCGCCGGACGACGCGACGCGCGGCTGCCAGGCGTCGAGCAACGGACCATGAAGATGCAGCACGGACGGAGCCGGCAGATTGTCGAGCAACGCGACGCGCGCCACCTGTTCGCGCAGCCATTCGAGCGGCGGGGCATCCTCCGGCAGTTCGAGCGTGCGCACAGCGGCAAGACGAGGCCGAGTGCCGCCGGCGAGGAGGCCGAGCGTCAGCGTGCCCTCGTGCAGCGTCGCCGGCCACGCATCGGCGCTGAAACGGCGCCGCTCGCGATTCCATGCACAAACGAAGTTCGGGCTCGCCGATACAAGGCAGCCGCGCCCTGTCCGCACCGCAAGCTGCAATGCCGTATGCAGACCCCGCGACACGGCACATGCGAGAAACGGCGCGCCGGCCTGCCAGTCGGCAACGAGCTGCCAGCCTGCCACGGATTCGCCGTAGAGCACCACGAAGCGCACCTCGGCGGCGGCGCGCAGATCCTGCATGCGCGCGCTGTTGCCCGGCGGCGTGACGATGAAATAGCGTACGAGGTTGTCCGCGAAGGTGGCGTAGACCGGCAGTCCGCTGCCGCCGGCTGCGGCTAGCGTCGCGGCGATCTGCGCGGCCAGTTCATCGGGCGCCGTTCCGGGCGGTTCGGACCATGGCCGGTCCACGACGACCGGCGCGGACTTGCGCGACGTGCCCATACGCAGCACCGAAACAGCCCCACGCGACAGGCTGAGCCTGCAATGTCCGCGCAGCCAGCGAGGCATCAAGGGCTTACGCATTGAGGGTGACTCGCTTGACTTCGGCGAGCGTCGTCTCGCCGCGCCGGACCTGGACGAGCGCTACGTCGCGCAAGCGGCGCGTACCGTTCCTGCGGGCGACTTCCTTGATCAACCGGATCGGCTGCTTCTCGACCACCATGTCGCGGATCTCGTCGTCGAGAATCAGGATTTCCGCGATCGCGCGGCGTCCGCGGTAGCCGGTGCCGCGGCAGTCGCCGCAGCCGGTGCCCTGGCGGAAATCAAAATCGGCAACGTCCGCGCGGCTCAGCCCGAGACGTGTTAGTTCGGCGTCCCCTGGTACATAGGATGCGGCACAGTGGGTGCAGTTGACGCGCAGGAGACGCTGCGCCCAGATGCCGTTGAGCGCCGACACGAACGCGTAGGGATCGATACCCATATGGCTGAAGCGGCCGAACACGTCGAACACGTTGTTGGCGTGCACGGTCGTCAGCACGAGGTGGCCCGTCAAGGCCGACTGCACGGCGATCTCGGCCGTCTCCCGGTCGCGGATCTCGCCCACCATGATCTTGTCCGGATCGTGCCGCAGGATTGAGCGCAGACCACGGGCGAAGGTCAGCCCCTTCTTCTCGTTGACGGGAATCTGCAGGATACCGGGTAGCTGGTATTCGACCGGATCTTCGATGGTGATGATCTTGTCGCGTCCGTTGTGAATTTCTGTCAGCGCAGCGTAGAGCGTCGTCGTCTTGCCCGAACCTGTCGGGCCGGTGACGAGCACCATGCCGTACGGCTCCTCTGCGAGACGGCGCAGCGCCGCGAGGGATTCGCCGTCATAGCCCAGCGCCTCGAGCGTCAGCGAGCCATAGGCCTCGATCATCGCGCGCTTGTCGAGAATCCGGATCACCGCGTCCTCGCCGTGAATGCTCGGCATGATCGACACGCGCAGGTCGATGTCACGGCCGCCCGCCGCCACGCGGAAGCTGCCGTCCTGCGGCACGCGCCGCTCGGCGATGTCCAGTTCCGCCAGCACCTTGAGCCGCGAGATCACCTGCTCCGCAGTCTCGATGCCGTTGACGGTCGCCGCCGCGTCGAGCACGCCGTCCACGCGGTATTTCAACGCCAGGCCGCTCGCGGTGCTCTCCAGGTGGATATCGGAGGCGCCGGCCTTGAGCGCGTCGTACAGGGTCGAATTCACCAGTTTGACGGCCGGACTGGCCACCTCGTTGATCGACTCGAAGGACAGCACCTGCGCCGTGCTGCCATCGGCCTGCGTCGCGCCGCCGTCCGTCACGAGGCTGTCGACGGCGCGCGCGGACTTCTCCATGCGCGTGTGGTAAGCCTGAAGATCGGACGGCAGGGTGAGCCGCACGTCGATCAGCGCCCCCGCCTGCGCGCCCAGCCAGGTCTGCAGGTCGAGATCGAACGGGCTGGTCAGCACGCCGATCAGGCCGCCATCGGTGTCGCGCAGCAGCGCGCAGCGGCGCTGCATGGCACGCGATAGGGGCACGCGGTCGAAGGCCGGCTGCAGCGTCAGCATCTCCGCAGTCTCGATGACGCGCATCGCGACCCGCTGTGCGAGCGCCTGCATCAGCTCGCGCGGGTCCGCGCCAGTCAGCGCCTCCAGTTCGACCAGCAGATGACGCTGCGTAGCTGCCGCGGCCGTGCGTGCGCGGACCAGCAAATCGGCGTCGAAGAGCGGCGCCGTTGTCTCCTGCACAGTCATGACAGGCTCCCCGCGAGATCGAAGATCGGCATATAAAGCAGGATCACGATCGTGCCGACGACCAGCCCGATAGCCGACATCAGCAGCGGTTCGAACAGCCGGGTGAAGCGGTCGATCCAGCGGCTGATTTCGCCGTCGTAGAACGCCGCCGACTTCGTGAGCATGTTGCCCATTTCTCCCGAACGCTCGCCGACCCGCAACATCCGCAACGAGATGGGCGTGGTCAGTTCCTCGGCGTCAAACGCACTGGACAATGTCGCGCCGGCCTGCACGGCGGCGCGGGCCTGCGAGAGGCGCTCGCGCAAGGCCGGCGAAATCGTCCCGCCGGCCGTCTCCATCGCAGCGACAATAGGAATGCCGCCTCCGAGCAGCATGCCGAGCGTCAGATACAGTCGCGACAACTGGTAAATGCGCAAGTGCGGACCCAGCAGCGGAATACGTCCCAACAGGGTGACGAGGCCGGCTCTCGCGATCGCGGCGCGCAGAAACATACCGCCGGCCACCGCGACGGTGACGGCGCCGGCAAACAGCGCCAAACCGTGGGACGCGGCGAACGTACCCCAGTCGAGCAAAGCCTGCGACATCCACGGCAATGACCGGCCCGTGCCTTCGTAGATGGTCGCGAAGCGCGGCACCACGTAAGCAATCAGGAAACCCGCCACGCCGCCGCCCACGACCAGCAGGATGCACGGATAGATCGCAGAACTGATGAGCTTGTTGCGCACCGTGTCGATACGCGATTGATAGTCGACATAGCGTTGCAGCGAGCGCGGCAAGTCACTCGTGCCCTCCGCGGCACGGACGATGCCGACATAGAGCGGCGGGAACGCGTCCGGCTGCTCGGCCAGCAGATTCGAGAAGCGCTTGCCCTCGCGCAGACCCGCCAGCAGCCGCTCCAGCACGCCGCGCAGCCGGCCGCCGCCCTCGCGCTCCAGCAGCGCCTCCAGACCTTCCACAATCGACAGGCCGGCCGTCAGCAGCGCCAGCAACTCCTGGCTGAACAGCACCAGCGAGAGGCCACCCCGCGACGCCGACGGCAAACGCAGCGAGCGTTGCGGAACAAGCCGCGTTGCGTGCAGCCCGCGCGCTTCGAGCTGGCGTCGCGCATCGTTTTCATCCTGCGCGTCGATGACAAGGGCGATGATCTGGTTGTCGGACGAAAGCGCTTTCACTTCGTATTGCATGTTGCCGTGCTGCCGATGGTTGCCACGTTGTCACGCGCCCGGACGGGCGCGCTCGCATTGCCTGTGCCAGTGCCTGTACCGCATCATTCGCTGCTGATGTCGGCGTCCTCGCCGGTACCGCCTGGCTGACCGTCGCGACCGTATGAGATCACCGCGTAGTCGCCCTTGGTGCCGGGCACCTGATAAACATAAGAGTGTCCCCAGGGGTCGAGCGGCACGTCCTTCTTGAGATACGGTCCGTTCCACTTGTCGGCATTGGCCGGCTTGACGACCAGCGCGTTCAGCCCTTCCTGAGCCGTCGGATAGACGCCCACGTCGAGCCGGAAGTTGTCGACCGCCTTGCTGAGGACATCGATCTGCGCGCGGGCAATCGTGACCTGCGACTTGCCCAGTTGCGAGAAGTAGCGCGGCCCCACGATGGCCGCCAGCATGCCGATGATGACCAGCACCACGAGCAGTTCGAGCAGCGTGAAGCCTCGCTGTTTAACCACTCGCGCGCGCCGCGCCCCTGCACCGTCGAGCACCCGGCTCACTGTCCCAAACCGCATTTACACGCCTCTCAAGAAATAGTGAGCGCCCGCCGTGCGGGCGCCCGTTGCGCTTGCAACAAACCCTCAGCCGGGCATCACCAGCCGATACCCAGCACCATGTGCTCAGGCTTCTGCGCGACGATCGACGAGCTGCCGTTCGACACGTCGTCGTAGGCGAATCCGTACGCGAGTCCGCTGACGCTGTGGTCATGGAAGAAGCGGGCGTACTCGTTGGTCGGCGACTGGCTCCACCAGGCGGTCGGCACCGCCCATTTGGTCACGTCTTCCATCACGTGACGGTTGAGCGCCGCGCAGATCTGCGCTTCGATCTGCAGGGTGACCGAGTCACCGGTGGCAAGCGTGCCGGCCCCGAGCAATACGTCCTGCGTGGAAGGCTTGCTGACGCTATACGTCCCACCGACGAAGGCGCCGTTGCTCAGGTCGACTTCCGTGAATACCAGTTGGTCACCCTGCGTCCTGCCGACAAAGCGCCGGCTATTGCTGAACAGGTTCAGCACCAGATCCTGGTTCGCATAGAGCTGCCACATCTGATTCACGTAGCCGTCGAAGTAATTGCCGTTCGCTTGCCCCGCGCCGAAACTGCCCTTGGCCGGCGCCATGATGCGGATCTTCGAAGCCGACAGGGACTGGAACTCCGGCGGCACTTCACGCGCGTAGGCCGCGAAGATTTCCGCACTGCTCAGCGTGGTGCCTGTTTGCATGTGCGTGGTGTGATTCATGCCGTAAATGTCCTCGACCAGCGGTATGCCGAACTCGTCCACCTGCGTCGTGTTGATGAAGAGCGTGTCGCCGCCGTTGTCGAATTCGATCCAGTCGAAAACGACATTGACGTTCGGATCGGTCGGGTTCTGCGGATTCGGCCCGGCAAAAGCGACATTGCCGTTCGCATCGTCCAGCACCTTGATGAACAGCGGACTGCCGAGCGACACGAACATGCGAGCCGACGACACGTGCGGGAACTGCAGCGTTTTGGCCTGCGCGAGTGTGAAGGCGTAGTTGCTGTAGTTCTGGCCAGCGGCGCTCAGGTGACCCGGCGCGTCGTTGTCCGACAGGGCCATCGGCACCATCGTGCCGTCCGGCTTGAGCCACACGAACCTGCCGCCGTTCTGCGGGTCGCGTCCGATGATCTCCACATACACCTGGTCGTCGGTGAAGGCACCCTTGGTGTTGTTGAGCAGATCGACGCCGACGAAGCCCGGCGTCACCGTGTAGTTCGGTATCGTGCTGTCCACACTGAGCCTGGCGTAGTTCGACGTGATCGGGCCGTTCGGCCCCGTGACCACGACGCTGTACACCGAACCGTCATCGCTATTCGTCGTAGCCGCCGTGTCGTACGTGCGGGACGTCGCACCGCTGACCGGCGTCCCGTTGCGGCGCCACTGATAGCTGAACGGACCGCTGCCCGACGCGATCACCGCGAAGTGGCCGTTTTGTCCGGCCGGTACTGTCTGGTCGGCCGGCTGCTCGATGAAGCTCGCCGCCGCCGACGTCCCTGCCGCAGTGTTGTACACCTCGAATTCGTACAGCGAATCACCGTACGGCGTCGAGCGCTGCGTCGCGAACATGCGGACATAACGTCCGGCCGCAGGTGCCGGCAGCTTCAGGTCTTCGATCCCCCCCTGGCCCGCGGTCTGCGTGAGCACCGTCGTCCAGTTCTGGTTGTCGTCCGAGGTCTGGATCTGATACGCCACCGCATGCGCGTTTTCCCAGTTCAGCACGACGCGATCGAAAGTCTGCCGCGTACCGAGATCGACTGAGATCCACGACGGGTCGACAAAAGCCGACGACCAGCGGGTAGCCGCATCGCCATCCACTGCTGCCGACGCCGGATACGCATCGGCTTCGAGGCCGCTGGCGGTCGCCGTCTTGTGCAGCGCCAGGTTCACGGCTGCAGCGAGCGGTACGAAGCTCACGCTGATGCTGTGCGGCGCGGTCACGTTAGTGAAGGTGTAGGTCGACTGCACACCCTGCGACTGGCCGTCCACGGTCAATGCGCCTACGGCAAAACCGGCCGCCGGCACCGCCGTGAAGGTCTGCGTTCCCGCTTCACCCACGCTCACGCTGCCCGACGGGCTGATCGCGCCGTTCGGACCGCTGCTCGCGGCGATCGTGACGGCGGGTGTCGCAGCCGAGTTGTAGATCTCGAACTCGAACAGCGAGTACCCGTACTGCGTGGCACGCTGCACACCTTGCATGCGAACGTAACGCGCGGTCGTGGCCACCACCGGCAGATCTTCCGTGCCGCCCGCGCCTGCATCGCGCGTCGAGACGGTCGTCCACGTCTGGTTGTCGTTCGACGCCTGAATCAGATAGGACTTGCCGTACGCGTTCTCCCAGCGCAGCACGACGCGGTCGAAGCGCATCGGCTGACCGAGGTCGACCGTGAGCCACGCGTTGTCGTTGAAGTCTGACGACCAGCGCGAGCCGAGGTTGCCGTCGACGGCGTTCGCTGCGCTGTAACCGTCGCCCTGCTCGCCGCTCGCGGTGGCGACTTTGCCCAGCGCCAGATTCGCGCTGGCCGTTCCGGCCGTGCCACCGCCGGTGTCCTGTCCAGTGCCGTCGTTCGCGCTGCCCGGCGGCGCGTTAACTGACAGCGTCACGCCGGTACTTGTCACGCTGCCCGCAGCGTTGCTGACGATCACGCTGAACGTCGCGCCGCTATCGCCCGCCACCGTCGGCGGCGTCGTATAGGACGGCGTTGTCGTCGTCGCAACCGGCGTGCCGTTCTTCAGCCACTGATAGCTGAGCGGTGCGGTACCGCTCGCCACCACTGCGAACTGCGCGGGATCGCCCTGATTCACCGTGACGGCCGCCGGCTGCGCGGTGATGGCCGGCGCCACTGGCATGTTGTACACCTGGAACTCCCACAACGAGTAGCCATACGCCGTATTGCGCTGCGTGCCGAACATCCGCACATAGCGTGCGCTGACGGTCGGGAACGACAAGTCTTCGGTGCCGCCCTTGCCGGCAGTCTGCGTAAACACCGGCGTCCAGTTCTGCCCGTCGTTCGAGGTCTGGATCTGATAGGCCACGCCGAACGCGTCCTGCCAGAACAGAATCACACGGTTGAACGTCTGCACCGAACCGAGATCGAGCTGGATCCACGACGGGTCGACGAAGGCCGACGACCAGCGCGTAGCCAGATTGCCATCCACCGCGGCCGATGCCGGATACGCATCGGCTTCGAGACCGCTTGCGCTCGCCTTCGCGCCGAGTGCGAGATTCGCCGCGGCCGAACTCGGTCCGAACGTCACGCTGATCGTGTGCGGCGCCAGCACGTCGTCGAACGTGTAACTGTTGACCAACCCGATGCTGCTGCCGTCCACCTGCACGCCCGTGACCGCGAAGCCTGCCGCCGGCGTGAACGAGTACGTCTGTGGACCGCCCTGGAACACCTGGGTCGTGCCGGCCGGCGTGATCGCGCCGTTACCGCTCGCGCTCGCCGTGACCGCGTATTGCGGCGTGGTCGCGGTGTTGTACACGCCGAACTCGAACAGCGAGTAGCCGAACTGGGTGGCTCGCTGCGTACCGAACATCCGCACATAGCGGGCCGTGGTGGCCGTAAAGCGGAGGTCCTCGGTGCCGCCCTTGCCGGTCGCCTGCGAGTAGACCGTCGTCCAGTTCTTGTTGTCACCCTCGTCGTTCGATACCTGAATCTGGTACGCGACGGCATACGAGTCCTGCCAGCGCAGCACGACGCGATCGAACGTCTGCGCCGAGCCCAGATCCACCTGGATCCATGACGGGTCGACGAACGACGATGACCAACGCGTAGCGTCGTTGCCATCCACAGCCGCTGCCGGCAGGAACGCGTCGCCTTCCACACCGTTCGACGTCGCGACATGGCCGATTGCAAGGTTGGCGCTCGGCACGGGGTTGCCGGCGCCCGGCGCACCAGCGCCCGGATTACCGCCATCTCCCGGATTGCCGCCGGCGACCGGATTGCCGCCATCTCCCGTGCCCGTGCCGGTGTCGATTGCCGCGGTCACCGTCAACGTTGCAGGCGCGCTGGTAACGCTGCCGCCGCCGTTGGCGATGACAACGGTGAACACTGCGCCGCTATCGGCCGCTACCGTTGCCGGCGTGGTGTAAACCGGTGTGGTCGTGATGGCAACCGGCGTGCCGTTCTTCAGCCAATTGAAGCTGAACGGACCGGTGCCCGTAACGCCCACCGTGAACTGGGCCGTCTGGCCCTGGGCCACACTCTGGCTGCCCGGCTGCGCGGCAATCACAGGGGCGGCGGCGGATGTGCCCGCGACGCACAGCGCCCAACCCGGCGTGTTGTTGATGATGCCCGGTACCGACTGGCCCGACGAAAACACGAGGTACGCGTTGGTCGGATCGTTCGGCACGCCGGTTGTCGTCCACGTACCCCACGGGGCCGGAAACGCACATGCGCCGTAGTTGGAGCGGGCCACGGTCAACGCTTCGTTCTGCGTGGGCAGACGCATGCCGACCGACGCGCAGTATTGCGCGGCGATTGTCTGCGTGAACTGCGCGCCCTGGGCCGGGAAAGTCGTCTGGAACTGCTGCCAGACCAGACCGCTCAGATTGTCACGCACGGTCGGGACGTTCGGCCCGGACGGCAGCCCCGGAATGGTCGATGTGTACTGACCGGGCGCCGCGCCCAGCGGCGTATAGCGCTCGGCTGCGCTGCCGCATTGCGGTGCGTCGAAGACTTCGAACTCGAACAGTGAATAGCCGTAGTCCGTCGCGCGCTGTGTGCCGTACATGCGCACGTAGCGGGCCGAGGTGCTCGGGAAGCTGATCGTCTCGGTGCCGCCCACGCCTGCGTTCTGCGTAAAGACGGTCGTCCAGTTCTGGTTGTCGTTGGACACCTGGATCTGGTAGGCCCTGGCGAAGGCGTTCTCCCACACCAGCGCGACCTCGTCGAAGGTTTGCACGGAACCGAGATCGAGTTCGATCCAGGACGGGTCGATACCTGGTGCGGATGACCAGCGCGACGTGAAGCTGTCGTCCACGGCAAAGCTAGCCGAAAGGCCTGCATTTTGCTCGCTGCTGGCCGTAGCCTTCGCACCCAGCGCCAGGTTGGTATCACCGCCGCCGCTTACGGCGAGCGTGGCCGGCGTACTCGTGACACTACCGGCACTATTGGTAACCGTGACAACGTAGCTGCCGGCGTCGCCGTTCTGCGCCGATGCAATGACGATGCTCGAGGCGTTCGTGCCGACCGGCGTGCCGTCTCTCGTCCACGTGTATTGGAGGGGTGCCGAGCCGCTGGCCAGCACGTTAAAGGTCACGCTCTGGCCAACCGGCACGCTCTGGCTGCGCGGTTGCGAGAGGATGGACGGCAGGGTCGCGGCGCCCACCGTCAAGGTGGCGCCGCCCGACGTGACCGTACCTGCGCTATTGGTCACGACGACGCTGTACACCGTGCCACTGTCCGACGTCTGCATGATCGGCGTGTCGTACACCGCTTGCGTCGCGCCCGGGATGGCGGCGCCGTTCTTCAGCCACTGATAGGTCAGCACTGGCGAGCCGGCCGCCACCACGGTGAATTCAGCCCCCTGCCCGCTCGTGATGCTTTGCGGCGCGGGAGGCGTGACGATGGTCGGCACCGCCGGCGCCACCACCGTCAGGATTGCCGCACTCGACGTGATGCTGCCGCTGGCGTTGCTCACGTCGACGCTGAAGCTTGCGCCGTTGTCGCCGCTCAGAACAGCCGGCGTCGTGTAGGTAAAGCTGGTCGCACCGGCGATCGGCACGCCATTCTTCATCCATTGGAAGTTCGGCGAAGCGCCGGCCGTGAGCACGGTGAACTGCGCCGTTTGTCCCACGGCGGCCGTCTGGCTGAGCGGCTGTGTGATGATCTGCAGACTGCTCGCCTGTTGCGGACCGATAACCAGGGCATTGCCGTTGAACACCTGCTGGCTGCCGGTCGGCAATACGTTGAACGTGGTCGTGCCGCCACCGAGGCCAGGCGCGCTTGCCGTCACGGTGACCATGCCGGGCATGAACTGCGTCTTGACTGCGATTCGGGTCAGGCCGCCTTCAGCCGACAAGTTAGGATCGCCAGGCGCATGGTAACCAAGCGGCTGGTTCGCCGTGACCAGGTGGTCGGAGCCGCCGCGGTAGGTACCGGGGCCACTGACGTTGAAAGTAATGATCGGGCTCGCGTCAGGCACGCGAACGTTGTTCGCATCCACCACGGTCGCCGTCACGAGGGCCGCGTCCGTACCGTTGGCCGTGAGCGCGAAAACCTCGCCGTCCGGCTTGACGAGTTCGGGCTCGACCGTGAGCACGATATGGTCGGCCGGACCGGCCGTCACCTGGGTGTCCGTCGCGGCGACCTGGCCATTGCCGTCCAGGCATTCAGCCAGCAGCGTGCCGGGTGCCCACGCGACGTTATTCCAGTGCACCTGGGCCGGCAGCAGCGTCGTGTTCTCGCTCAGGTCCGCCCTCGGGTCCGACGTCGGCGGGTTCGGAGTCTGGTCGGGGCCAACCGGCTGGCCGTTGAGCAGCAGCCGCACCGTGGCGCAATTGCTGAACGCATTGACGGTCACGGGGCCGGCAGCAGAACGGTTCCAGTGGTAGGCGAGTTTGACCACCGGCTTGATCTGGAACGGCGTCCAGGCCGCTTCATAGATGTAGTAAAGCAGGCGTGGAATGCGGTTGGCATCCATCATCGATGCGCCATTGCCGCGCACCATCTCCGGGGTGGTGCCGTTCGCGTTTCCTTGCGGCGAGCCGGGACCATCGATCTGCTGGTTGATTTCACCTGGCGTATCGGCCAGGTACCAGTGCGCGATGCCGAACGACTTGCCGGCCACGCTGTGCACCCAATCGTTCAGGTAAGGCGCGGCAAACGCGAGTTCATAGTCATACAGCGCGCGGCCGACACCGTCTCCCCAATATTCGGACCCCCACGCAGGCGAATCCGGATAGGTTTGTTTGACATTGATGTCACACCCTTCGCCGCTGCAGCCGAGGATGTCGCCGTTAAGCGGGTTCGGCATGCGGTCGGCCTGGGCGCGCGTGAGAATCGGGTCCCACACTTGCGACAATGCCTTCAGGGATTGCGCGAGCGATGTATCGGTCGAGCCGTTGTCGGCTTCCCATGCCAGCACCGAGGGATGATTGCGATCGTGCACGATCATGTCCCGGTGCAGCTCCTTCTTCAGTTCCACGTTGTCAGCCGTCGTGCAGCCCGTCGTGACCGTGCTCGTGCAGAGGATCGAAAATCCGTTCTCGCCGTCGCCGCTGGGTTGAATCATCATCACGCCGTAGGCGTCCGCGGCGTCGAGGAATTCCGGGCCCTGGCTGGAGTGGCCGGGCCGGTAGAGGCTGCCGCCCGCCTGCGCGAGCAGGTTCAGATCGCGCCATTGCAGCTCTTCCGGCACAGCCGATCCGAGCGCCGGGTAATCGTAGCGCCCGGAGGCTCCCCACAGATAGTGCGGGTGGCCGTTAATGATCGGAAAGTTCTGGTCCCACGTGATCGTGCGAATGCCGAGCGGAGTCTCCGTGGAATCCACGACGGTGCCGCCGACGCTGACCGAGTGAATCACGTGATACAGATATGGACTGCCGAAGATACTGTTATTCGGAAACCAGAGGGTCGGGTTCGCGACTGTCAGCACCTGATCGAACAGGCCCGGATGCAAACCCGGCGGCGCATTGGCCGGCACCGTACTGGTATCCTGGGCGGTTGCCACGACGTTACCGCTGGCGTTCACGATCTGCGTCGTCAACGTCACCTGCTGGTCCGTCGGATATTCGTTCAGCACGTTGGTCTGTACACGGATCGTGGCCGAAGCGGTACTCGCGGCGACCGTGGAGACATAAGTTCCCCAGGTGCCAAGGACCGCATAGACATTCTCCGGAATGTGAACCTTGTCCGTGATGTACATCCACACGGGCCGGAACAGACCGGTATCGTCCTGACCAAAGCGGAAGGCGCCCGAAAAACTCGGCGACTCGAAGAAGCTGTCGCCGCGCGCAACCTTCACCGCCATCACGTTATCCGTCCCGTCGAATTTCACGTAAGGCGTGATGTCGACGATGAACGGAACGAAGCCGATCACGTGAGTGGCTTTGGGGTTGATCAGGCTGTTGCCGGGAATGAACTGGCCGTTGATGTAGACCTGTGCCCCCGTGTGTGCGCCCTCGAACTCGACGAATATTTTGCGGTTCGCGTAGGACGGATCCACGGTGAAGTGTTTGCGGTACCAGTTGATGTTGCCCGTCAGGTACAACTGGTCGCCACCGGATTTCGTGTTGATGAAAGTGTCGTTGTCGGACGGCGTTTGCGGCACGCCCACCGATTGCCAACCCGAGTCGTCGAAACCCGGCTGCATCGAACCAGGATCGTCGACGTCCTTGACGTACCGCCAGGGCGTCTGCCCCAGATTGATCCTGATGCGGTTCGATGCCGGCAGATCGTCACTCGCGACTGCATGAACTGCGGCGAACACCAGCAAGACCCACAGCAAAGCAAACAAACCGGCAAGCTGCCCCGTAACCTTCCAAACGCGATCGCGCATGGCGAAATCCTGTTTTTTTCGAGCGTGTGTGGTTTTGCTTCGCCGCGAGCAGCGCGCAATTCAATGTTGCCCGCCTCGGTGCGTTGCTCGACGGCACCTGTGGGCCAAAACTAGCCAACCCGCAACATCGACCCCGTTATTCGCCTGACATGGGGGCCTTCCACAGCGGATTGAATCGCGCGACGGTCGCCATAATTCTTGGTGGCTAACGTTTGCGCTTCCATTCGACTTACGGCCATACCGATGATCAAGTGATCATGTATGAACAAATGATATGACGGCATCAACCACAAATATCTTGATTGGGGTAAACCCTATGTTTCCCGATCAGCAGCGCTGGCATCAAATGCTGAAACTTCTCTCGCGCACTATTTATTTCACAAAAAATTCATAAATTTCAATACTATGCGTCTCGCTCAAGTCGAATCGAGGCTGGCCACTCAGCGGCAACAACACGTCAGAACCGAGGCGCACAGATTGCCGATTCATCACATCCAAAACGCGGATTCAACCTTCACGGCAAAAAAATTCCCTAAAAACAAATGATAAAATGTTCATTGCTGA
Organism: Paraburkholderia domus; assembly: GCF_905220705.1. GTDB lineage: Bacteria > Pseudomonadota > Gammaproteobacteria > Burkholderiales > Burkholderiaceae > Paraburkholderia > Paraburkholderia domus. The sequence continues at coordinate 5,333 of NZ_CAJNAT010000005.1, read as the reverse complement.
ACAAATGAGCAGCACAAAGCTACGCCAGACCGTCTAGAGGTGGCGTCAAAAATTCGGACAGGGCGATTCGTGGAACTGCTTGAATCTGAGCCTCGCGGAAGCCCTTAGCGGCGTTCAAGGCAAAGGTGGCACTGACTGGCGCAGAAGTTCGATGTACATCCGAACCCGCTCACTGAATGGAAGCGCCAACTTCAGAAGGATCCGTTTGCTGGCGCACGCAGGCTGGTTCGAACATTACGGCGCAAGGATACAGTTGCACTTTTTAGGCGATAACATGCATATTCGTCGATTCAGTTTTTAACCACAGCGAGAAATCACAATGCTCGACCGCCTTACGGGAATGCAGGTGTTCTCCCGTGCAGCTACTGCCGGAAGCCTCTCCGCGGCCGCCCGGCAACTCGGCCTGTCTCCCGCCATGGCGACCAAGCATCTGGATGCGGTGGAGCACCGGCTGGGCGTGCGTCTGTTTCACCGCAGCACGCGCAAGCTCACGCTCACCGAAGCGGGACAGCAGTATCTGGAGACCTGTGCCCGCCTCCTGCCCGATCTGGAAGAAGCGGAGGCGACGATCGCGTCCCAGCGCGTGGAGGCGAGCGGAGTGCTGCGGCTGAATTCGCCGCTTTCGTTTGGCGTTCGCTACATCGCGCCGCTGATCCCTGCCTTCAGAAACAAGCATCCCGGGGTCACCATCGACCTCGGGCTGAACGATCGCGTCGTCGATCTCATGGAAGAGGGCTGGGATCTGACGATCCGGGTTGGGCGTCTGAAGGACAGTCGTCTCGTCTCACGCAGGCTCGCGGAGAGCGCGATGATTGTCTGTGCGGCTCCGGGCTACTGGGCGCGGCATGGGCGCCCGAAACGCTGGTCCGAACTGGCTGGCCACAATTGCCTGAGCGTTACTTTCTCCAACATCTCGCGACCCGACGAATGGCGGTTCGGCAAAGATGGGGACAAGCATGTGGCCGTCAAGGGAACCATGCGGGCCAATAACGGCGATGCACTCGTTGCAGCAGCCGTTGCCGGTCTCGGCGTTCTTTACGAGCCCGAGTTCATCGTTGCCGATGCAATCCGGCAAGGCGCACTGGAGCAGATCACGCTCGAAGTCCGCACCGCGGACCTCGGCGGCATACACCTGGTTCGCGCGCCGGATCGGGCTCCCCCGGCGAAGGTGCGGGTCATGACTGATTTCCTTCTCGACGCATTCAATCCACATCCGCCGTGGGCCATTCGATAAGGCGACGGCGAGCGCTAGGCCTGATCTTTCCAACCCTGTCCTAGCGTTTCCGCAACGACACCTCGGAGCCAACGATGCCCTGCGTCGTTGTGAAAGCGGGCGTGCCAGAATTGTTGAACGGTAAGGTCGGGAAGCTTGATCGGCAGGGGAAACACTTCAACATTTGCAAGCCTCGCGAACAGGGTTGCGAGTTCGTCGGGCACGGCTGCGATGAAATCGGACGTGGCGACGAGGTTCGGGACAGCCAGCAGAAAAGGCACTTCTACGCCCACTTTCAAACGCGCGCCTTGCTGGCGCAACTCCCTCTCCAACAACTGGTTGGTCAGCGCCAGGGTGCCGGCGACAACATGCTTTCGCTCAACGAATTGCTCGAGCGTCATGCTGATCTTCTTGCGTTTGGTGCCAGCCTTGACGATGCCGACCAGCGAGCGGCGAAACAGCGACTGCTGATGCAGATTGTCACCGAGTTTGCCTAGATAGCCGATTGCCAGATCGACCTTACCATCCTGTAGTGCGCCCGCCAGTTCCATCGACGGCAGCTGGATCGGCTTTAACGTCGCAAGTGGCGCCCGCTCACGGAACGCTGCCAGGAGCCGCGGCAGTATCACGATCATGCCCATATCACTTAGGCATACAGAGAATGTACGTTCCGTGGTCGTGGCGTCAAACGCTTTCGTGCTCCAGATTTCCTGCTGCACCATGGCCAGCACGCGTGCGACACCTTCGATCAGTTGCTCGCCAACAGGGGTAGGAGCCATAACCGGTCCGGCGCGGACGAACAGATCGTCCTGAAACAGGGTCCGCAATTTCCCTAATGCATGACTGACCGCTGGTTGCGTAAGCCCGAGCCGATCGGCAGCCCGCGACACGCTTCGTTCATCAGCAAGGGCCTGAAGCACGTACAGGAAATTCAGATCGGGCGGTTGCATCTATGCACCTGTTTCATGGTGAGTATGAAATCCATTGTATAGATTTATAGCCCGCCAGCGTTTAACGTCGCATCCACACTTTAAAAGAATGAGGAGATGGATGTGGTGGACTGCGACGTGATCATCGTGGGCGGTGGCCCGGTAGGTTTGTTTCTGGCCGCTGAGCTCGGCCAGCGCGGCATCAGTGTCGAGGTATTCGATGCGAAACCCGGCACCAGCACCCATCCCGCCGCCAATGCCAACAGCGCACGCACGATGGAGCATTTCCGCCGCATCGGTATTTCTGCGGCAATCCGCTCGCTGGGGCTGCCGCGCGACTATGCGCCGGACGTTGCGTACTTCACGTCGATTACGGGTCACGAATTGGCCCGGCTTCATCAACCCGCATCGCAGGACGCGGTGGAATGGGCGAAGGCACATTCGTTCACCTGGGCAACGCCCGAGCCACCGCATCGCTGTTCGCAACTGTATGTCGAGCCGGTTCTGCTTGAAGCGGCGCGCAGTCATACCCGCTGCCGGGTGCATTTCAGCACGCGTGTGGTCGATATCTCGCAAAGCGACGACAGGGTCACTGCAACCGTCGAGTTCGAGGCCACTGCCGAGCGTGCTGCCGAAACCCGCACCGTCACCGCGCGCTACCTGATCGGTTGCGATGGTCCACGCAGTTTCGTGCGCAAATCGCTCGGTATCCGCTATGAAGGTGTGGCCGGCGAGAAGCGGGAATTCATGGGCGGCCAGATGGACGCCGTCTATTTCTACGCACCCGACCTCTATCGCGTGAGCCCGCACGCACCCGCCTGGCAATACTGGACCTTCAGCCCCAAACAGCGCGCCCTCATCATCGCCGTTGACGGCCACGGTCATTTCATCATGAACGTGCAGATGCGCGACGATGAACGCCCCGACGACGACAGCGTGCGGCAGAGGATTGCCGAAGCAATCGGCACCGATATTCCTTTCGAGCTGAAGAGCAGTTCGACATGGACTGCGGGGTTCACGCTGGTGGCGGAACAGTTTCAGGCTGGACGGGTGTTTCTTGCGGGCGACGCCGCGCACCTGTTTACGCCGACCGGCGGCCTCGGTTACAACACCGGCATCGACGATGCCGCCAATCTCGCATGGAAGCTCGAAGCCATGATCAAGGGCCACGCCGGCCAGGCGCTGGGGGCGAGCTATGAAGCGGAGCGTCGTCCCGCTGCGCTGAGAAACACGGCATTTGCACGCGGCTTTGCCGATAGTATCGGCCACCTGCGTGTGCCTCGTGAAGTGTATGAGTCCGGCCCCGCTGGCAACTCCGCACGCGCGGCATTCGGTGACTACCTGATGTTCCATGCGACTTCGGAGTTCGTGATTCCGGGTGTTCATCTTGGGACACGCTACGAGTCGTCTCCGCTCCTCGAGGCTGAAGCAGGCCCTGCTTCTCCGGACCCGGCCAACCTGTATGTGCCATGCGCACGGCCGGGCCATCGTGCGCCACACGCATGGCTCGCCGACGGTCGTTCCTTATATGACCGCTTTGGCAGCGGTTTCACGCTGCTTTGCACGGGAGCGGGCGGATTCAGCGACGAACAGCAACTGGCGCTGCAACGCGCCGGCGCAGCGCTGCCTCAACTCGCCGTCGTGCACGTCGGCGAAGCAGCCGTCGCGGAGCTCTATCAGGCCAGGTTCGTACTGATCCGCCCCGACCAGCATGTCGCCTGGCGTGGCGATGTGCTGAATCGCGGTTTTGAAACGGTGGCGCTCAGGGCAGTAGGGCACCTGCCCACGGACATCGGCACCATCTCAGCCCCGGTACGTCCTCTGGTCGCCTGAGAGGTCCTGGCTGGATTGATGGTCTGCATCAATCAATTCGTAGTACTTGTCACCCTATTTGCAACGCCAAAGCGTGACGAATCATGACGATTACTGACGTCATGTAAAGCGCAATTCAGTCGAAGAAAATAAAATATCAGGTCTGGAGACATGAAATACACAACTATTGCAGCGGCGGCCATGCTCGCCATCAGCGGTCCCGTGTTCGCGCAAAGCAGCGTGACGCTCTACGGGATTCTCGACACCGGTATCGAGCTCGTCACTCATGCGAATGCCGCAGGCGATAAGGTGATTCGGATGCCCGGCATTACCGGCTCCGTGCCGTCTCGCTGGGGCTTGCGCGGCAAGGAGGATCTAGGTGGCGGGCTCGCGGCCATCTTCGTGTTGGAAAATGGCTTCAATACTCGTGCAGGTGACATGAATCAGGGCGGCCGGCTATTTGGACGTCAGGCATGGGTAGGATTGTCCAGCCGGTACGGTGCATTGACCTTTGGGCGCCAGTACACCATGAGTTTTTGGGCCATCACCGATTCCGACATTCTGGGTCCGGATATCTACGGTGGCGTGGGTGGCCTCGACGCCTATATTCCCAACTCACGCAGCGACAACACGGTGGCCTATAAAGGCACGTTCTACGGCGTGACGGTCGGCGCGACGTATTCGTTCGGACGCGACTCGAGCGGCACCGGCAACTCACCTGGACAAGGGACCTGTGCGGGATCGATCCCGGGCAATTCGCAGGCGTGCCGCCAATGGTCCGCGATGCTGCGCTACGACGCCAGTGCGTTCGGCGTGGCCGCCTCCTATGACGAACAGCACGGCGGCCCAGGCGCAGCAGCCAATTTCTTCAATGGCCTGGCACCGATTGCCTTGGCGAACAGCAGTGACAAGGACGCACGCACGCAACTCAATGGCTACATCAAGGCGGGGCAAGCGAAAGTCGGTGGCGGCTGGCTGGGTCGTCGCGTTGAGACGGCAGCTCGGGACGTGCGCACGGATATCTTCTACCTCACCGGTTCCTACTACGTGACGCCTTACTTCGTGATGGACGGCGGTGTCTATCACACCATCGACAAGCAACAGGACACGCGTGCCACATCGGCCGCTTTGCGTGGTACCTATCTGCTCTCCAAACAGACCAGCGTCTATCTGCAAAGCGGGTATCTGTTCAATAGTGCCAAAGCGCACTACACGTTGAGTGCCGGTGGCCCAGGCGCAACGCCCGCAGCGGGTGTCGGCCAACTCGGCGTGATGGCCGGCATCAGCCATTCCTTCTAGACACAGACACCGGTAGAGGAGTTTGCTGCCGGACCTATAACGACGCCTGGCGCATTGAACGCCAGTCGCATCAAGGAGAC
>NZ_CAJNAT010000004.1 GCF_905220705.1 Paraburkholderia domus | reverse complement strand
CACTCGACTACGTCAGCCCCATGACATTCGAGAAGAACTGGTTCGCGGCTCAGCAAGGTGAAGCCGCATAATTCGCTTGGCTAAGGGATTCGTCAAACAGGGGCAAGGTCAAAGTGAGGCCGGAACAGATGTCGAGCTTCAGGCGTGGCGTGACGACCCTGCAAGACGTGACAGCCACGCTCGGCCCGGCGTCGGTGCAGACCGCGCTGGACGACGGTTCGACGTTGCTCGTCTACATGTTCGTGACGTCGAGGCCGCATCCTGAGAGCTTTCTTCCGTTCATCGGGGCGCTGGTTGGCGGTGCCGACACGCGCTCGTCGGCGGCGGTGTTCCTGTTCGATACGCACGGCGTGCTCAAGAGTGCAAGCACCACGACCTCGAATGTCGGCACGGGCCTGAGCACCGACCTGCACAGCGCGCCGGTGCCAGGCGTTGAGCCGCCCGTCGTGGTCAAGAGCATTCAGCCACCCGCGGCGCAGAGCATCGAGCCGCTTCCGGAAGAGGAAGTCCAGCCGGCCCCGGAAAACAGTCTCGAACCGCCATCAGAACAAAGCGTCCAGCCGGCTCCGAACAGGTAGCGACGGACCTCAGCCATTCGTCACCAATGAGTGTCCGCTGCAAGCCGATGCGATGGGAAGACCGTGAAGTCAAGGCTGCGCTCGAAGGCCAGCCCCACCGGCCCTTGCAGCTTGAAAGCGGCCTTTGCCGCAATCTCGGGCCGAGCGGCCGAAGTAGTTCGACGGTTTCTGCTGATCGCATAGATTCCTACCACCGCAATTCTAGAGCGCAAACAGGTCGGCCGGGTTCGGCCAGGACGCGTCACTCGTCGGCCCTATCTGGCGGACGCTCAGGTGTCGGATATACCCAGCAAACGGCCATTCGATTCGCGAAGTTTTTCTGTCATTCCGGGCGGTCACCCACGGGTTCGACTCACTTGTAGTGGTCCCTCAAAACCCTCGCGGTGACTGTCCGGTTCTTCCAGAAGAGGTCATGGATGCGCGGCTGTAATTTGCGCAAGGCCTCCGGATCCAGCGAATTGAAGGTCAGCTTGACCGCGGGTCGTGATCCTTCTCCATGGACGTGAACGATCTCATCGTACGGCGGGAATCCATACTTCACCAAAAATTCCTGGATCTCGTCGTCGGAGGTACCAGGTTCAATGTTTCCCAACATCAGACATACCATTTTGCGCTCCTGTCATTTACGAACGCGCGCCGTTTCTCCAAATTTGGCCCCTACCTGCGCACATCGCTCCGTTGAATATGCATTTGTCGCGTCAGCCACCTGTCTCGCTGGAGTGATACCTGGCAACCGCATGGTCCATGTTGAAGAACATCCTGTCGTGCCCAAGTGTCTCTCCCAAGGGAGAGCGCCGGACCATCGCAAGTACGCCGGGATTCAATCCGACGAGCCAGACCGTGACCCGCTCTTCCTCGCGCAACTTCTTCTCAGCTTCTGTCAGCATTTTCAATGCGGTAAACTCGAAATCGAATATTCCCGCGAGATCGATCGCCACTACTTTCGGCTTCACTGCGGTAATTTGCAGCCTCATCTTCTGGCCAATGCGCTGCGCATTGGCGAAGAAGATCCGCCCCTCCGGCCTCAGCATCAGCATGCCGGGAAAGGTTTCATCCTCAGGGTGCTCGCTCGACTGCGCCCGGAACACATTCGTACCGGGCTTCCTGCCCAGGACATAAACCGGCGGATCTGACACTTGGTGCGCGAGCGCCACCAGCGACACAATGATGGCGACGACAATCCCCTCAAGGGTGCCGGCCAGCACCACGCCGATCAGCGCGACAAGAGCCCAGATGAACTCGGTGCGCCGGACGCTCAGGATTTCCCGGAACTCCGCCGGCTTAATCAGCCCGACCGAGTACACGATAACCACTGCGGCCAGCGTGGCTTCCGGCATCAGCCCAATGAGAGGCGCCAGCAACAACATCGTGCCGAGCGCGGCAAATGAGGTGACCAGTCCGGACAGTTGGGATCGCGCGCCCGACAGGCGGTTCACGGCGGTCTGCGTCGTCCCTCCTCCAGCGGCCATGGCGCCGAAAAACGCGCCACCAAGATTCGCCAGCCCCGTCGCTAGCAACTCCTGGTTTGGCTGTGGGGTCGGCTCGCCACTTCTCGCAAACGCCCGTCCAGCAGCGATTGTTTCGGTAAAGCTCATCAGTGCGACGCCGAGGGCTGGTGGCCAAAGCGCCATCATCATCCGCGGATCCGGTGGCGTGAACGCAGGCAGCCCGGTCGGCACGTTGCCTACCGTCGCTACCCCATGCGCCGGCAAGCCAAACAGGCTCACGGCGGCAATCCCCGCCGCCACCGCGATCAAGGGCGCGGGCGCTCGCGGGAGTAGGCGTTCTATGGAGACCAGAAGGCCGATCATGACCACGCCGACTGCCGCAGTGACCAATGACGCTTGCGGAACCCCCTGCGCGATGGCGAGCAGGTTGTGGAAAAACGAGCCTTTGTGAAAATGGATGCCAAGCAGTTTCGGTACCTGGTCAACGACGATGACGATCCCGACGCCTGCCTTGAAGCCAATCAGCACCGGTTCGGAAATGAAATTCGCGACAAAGCCCAGGCGCAGCAGTCTTGCGACGACCAGGATCGCGCCCACCAGGCATGTCAGCGTCGCCGAAGCCGTCATCAGACTGGCCGCATCGTTCGCAGACGCCACGCCGTTGAGCGCCGTCGCGACCAGGATTGCGATCGTTGTCGTTGTACTCACGCTGAGGACACACGAAGTTCCCAGCAAAGCGTAGATCAGCATGGGTATGAACGCCGTGTAAAGCCCGACCTGAACCGGCAGGCCGGCGATAGTCGCATATGCGAGCGCCTTCGGAATAACGACGGCGGACACGGTCAGCCCGGCGACGATATCGGGCCGTGCCCACTCCTTCTTGAAATCGCGAAGCCAATCCGGGAAAGGTATGCGGACGCCGCCCGCTGAAAGCCGCAATGTCCGGCGACCAGGCTGGCCGTGGAGTTTTCGTTGGCGGATGGAACGTTCAGGCTTCATCGATCATGGCCGAGCGTGAAGGCAACTATTTTCGCGCGCGTTGCCAGACGCAGGTTCGCGTGATCTGGCTACTGAACGTGAGCGGAACATTAGCGGTGACCACAGCAGTTGTGAATCGCGCCGTCCGAAGGCGATGTCAAAGGACCGGTGGTGGTCGTCATTCGAACTACATTGGAAAGCCTCCCGCGGCGCAGCGCTGTCGTGCGAACGAGTCTGACCGGTATTTCCGGCCCTCCGAACCTTGCGATGACTAGCAGAATCGTCTCGGGCGGCCGCCTCGCACGGCTGCCGTCCCTCTGCGGACTGCGTGCCGCGACAGCACGGTCATAATGGCCCTGGTCCGCAGTGATCCATCAGAGTCAGAATTTCTCCGCTATGTAATTAAACGGATGGTCCGGCTCTTTATAGTCGTCCGGCTTTTGCCGCTTGGGCAAAGTCACGCTTTTGCGCGGCATCGCTTCATAGGGAATCTTGTGAAGTAGATCACTGATGATATTAAGTCGCGCACGCCTTTTGTCATTCGAATTAGCCACGAACCATGGAGCAATCTGAGTATCGGACGCGCTGAACATCGCATCACGCGCGCGCGAATAGTCATACCATCGGCCATAGGACTTCAGATCCATGTCGGACAGTTTCCACACCTTGCGCCCGTCGTGGATGCGCGCCTCGAGGCGGCGAGTCTGTTCTTCCTGACTGACCTCCAGCCAGTATTTGAGCAGGATGATTCCGGATTCGACGATCGCCTGCTCGACTAGCTGCACAGCCGTCAAGAACTTCACTGCGTCCTCGTCAGAGCAGAAACCCAACACCCGCTCGACTCCCGCGCGGTTGTACCAACTGCGGTCGAAGATCACTACTTCCCCTGCAGCCGGCAAGTGCGGCAGATAGCGTTGCAGGTACATCTGGCTCTTCTCGCGCTCGGTCGGCGCAGGCAGCGCAACCACACGGAATATGCGTGGGCTCACGCGCTCGGTAATCGCCTTGATGGTGCCACCCTTGCCTGCGCCGTCGCGTCCTTCGAAGACAATGCAGACTTTGCTCCCCGTTTGAACGACCCACTCCTGGAGCTTGACCAGTTCAACGTGCAGCCGGAACAACTCTTTCCTGTACTCCTTATACGACAAGGGCTTGTTTTCCAGGGACCGGTCGTTCTTTGCCTGGGTCTTCGCCATTCCATGTCTCCATGTGCACGCTGACTTACGGTGTTCTGGAAATCCTTTCAAGATGAAGGGTAGGCGTCAGCACGAAAAGCTGCAATACGATCTTGGTCTGATAGCGTGACCGAATCGACCGCTGTACGCTGATGAAACTGCTCTCTAGCCAGAGATGTTACGCGCCGCGCTTGTCAGTTTGGCCGGCAACGAACGTGACCAGGCGCTATGCGCGAAAGGGGAATTCATGCGCGCTACCGGTCTGACGCATCAGGAAGAGGTTGAAACGCGCGAACCGATCCTCGATACCGTAGATCGGGTTTCGGAAGGGTGCTTTGGCTTGTTCATGGCGCTTACCTTCGTCGGCGCCGTATCGGCTGTCACGGCCGGAGAAGATGCCGGCCGGAAAATGCTGTACACGGCACTTGGCTGCAACCTCGCATGGGGACTGGCCGATGCGGTGATGTTTCTGGTACGCACCCTGGCAAATCGCGGCAGGCGGCTCACGCTTGCGCTTGCCGTGACAAACGAAGCGGACGCTGCGACCGCGGTCCGCCTGCTCCGCAATGCATTGCCAAAGTCGATGAAGAGTCTGATTGCCGATACCGAGCTAGAGCGTATCCGGGCGCGTATTGCTGCGACGGCGACTCTGCCTCACCGCCCGCGGCTGTTGCTCGAAGACTATATCGGCGCCGCAGGGGTTTTCGTCATCGTCGTCTTGTCTACCTTCCCGGTCGCGTTGCCGTTCGTCCTGTTCAAGGACACCTCAACTGCCTTGATTGTTTCGCGTGTGCTTACGCTGGCAATGTTGTTCTGTGCTGGCGTCGCGCTGGGCCGCCATGCTGGATTCGGCGGATGGAAAGCAGGATTCGCGATGGTGGCCCTTGGCGTCGCGCTGACCATGGCGATCATTGCGCTGGGCGGATAATGCGCGGCGGCTACCAACAGCCTGCGACGGCGAGCGGCCACGATCACATTAAGCGGGATGACTGCCAAGGCCCTTGGTCGCAACCCGCAACCGACCGCAGTGGCCGATCACCTGCCTGCTGCCATGCGGCGTTGTACGACCGTTGTACCTTGGAAACGGCCGTCGTCGTCTCACTAGCGCGTAAGGCCGCTCAGGGTCGATAGCACGCGTTCGCCGCTAACCGTCGGGCAAAAGAGCACTCCAAATCCCGCGCGGATTTTCCCAAGCTGCGCAGCTTCCCGGACTGGCTCTTTGCTCAGCTCGACGCATGACCGGCAAAGCATGAAAGTTGCTGAACGGTAAGAACGCTGACAAACCGTAATTGCGCAGACAGTCGGGTGCAATTCAAACGCCACCAGGATTGTCCAAGCAATGTGGCCCTGCTATCGAGGCGCGGTTATGGCCGGGACGAAACCAATAGCGCACCTCATGCATGGGCCGCTCTTTCCGAGGGAGGAATCGTGCAAAAGAAAATCGTCATTCGAGCCATCGCGGGGGGCGTTTGCCTGATAGCGCTGTCCGGCGCGGCGTTCGCTCAATCGCTGGCGTATACGAATCAGCCTGTGGACGTTTATGCGGGTCCGTCCGGGGATTATCCGGTGGTTGCGCAAGTGCCGCCGAGCGCGCAGCTTACGGTGTACGGTTGCGTTTCCGATTACAGCTGGTGCGACGTCGAAGCGCCCGGACTGCGCGGCTGGGTCTACGGCGAATATCTCGACTATCCGTACCAGGGTACCGAGGTGCCGATCATGACTTACGGCGTGCAGATCGGGCTGCCGATCGTAGCTTTCTCGTTCGGAACTTACTGGGATCACTACTACCGCGGCCAGCCTTGGTATCACGACCGGGACCGGTGGGCGAATCATCCGCCGCCGATGCGGGGCGGTCCCCCGCCGCATGGTGGTCCGCCGGCGGCGGGCGGACCGGCTATGAACCCGAGGCCGGTCATGCACGGCGGCCCGCAGCCGCAACCCCAGCCGGGGTACGCTCATGGGCCGGTGCAGCCGCAGCCGGGAAACGGGCACGGGCCGGCGCAGCCGCCTGGGCAAATGAAGGGCGGTCCTCAGGGACAGGCTGCCGTGCATCCGGGCGGTCCGTCCGGTGGGCACGGCGGCGAGGCGCACGGCGGCAATGAAGACCACAATCATCCGCCGGATAACCATTAGCGATTGAACGCTTTTCGCCCGCCACCGCTTCGCGATCGCATGGCAACGCGCCTGGCGCCCATGCAACTCAATTCGACGGATGATCGTCGGCGTGATCGTGAAGCGGGTCCGGGCTCTTTTGCGTCGAGCGCAACACGCCTGCGTCGTCGAAATAGAAGTGAAAGAGCTGGTACCACGTATTGTCTTCCAGGTACCGGTAGCTCCAGACTTCGCGCTTGACGAGCGGCAGATACATCGTTTCTTCGGGACGACCGAAATTGACGAGCACGTCCCTGCGGGTCCATTTTCCCGGCTCCGCGCGATAGAACTCCAACGGCTGCAGCACCTGGCGGACGTCGACGACTTTGCCGTCCGCGTCGATATCCGCGGCGACGGTGGTTTCGCCCATCGGTTGCGTCGGCCACATCAGACGCTTGCCGCCATTCGGAAGGTCATAGGTTTCTTTAGGCTGGCCTAGCGCGGCAGTCACGGCGGATTCCGGCTCGCCCGCCTTGAAGCGATCCCATGGTTGAACGCAGGCGCACAAGGCAAGTGTCAACGCATAAGTACGCGTGAAGCGCCACACGTCCAAGCAATGTTCAAGTGGACAGCCGATCTTCGATTTGCGCGGTGTCATGCCGAACCTCGTGCGCGATGCGATGCATGAGGGTTAGACACGGCGCGCCGCAGAAGATTTGAGTGCGTCAGAAACCGACGACGCGCTCGACAGATTCGCAATCGCGGCAACCGCGGGCTTGCCGGTCGAGTCCACGCCGCTCGCGTGCTCGTGGATGGCGACAAGTATAGATCTGTGCGGGCGGTGAGCAGGTAAGGTTGCGCGTGAAGATGCGAGGCAGATCGGCGACAGACGACGAATATCAGGGGTTGATGATTTGAGGCGGTAGACGTTAAGGGTTATTCGCCCCCCGCCAACACGCGCAGAGGCACCGTCACATTCCTGTGGCCCATGGCAGGCATCGAATAACCCTTAATGGTTGTCGATCACGGAATGCACACTTCAGATTGTCCGGAATCCTTCATAAAGGAGACATTCGCAGAGATTAGCGTGGCAACGTTCGGTCGAAGCGGCCGCTTATGCCTTTCCAGTTGCGACCACTCGAAAATGTCCGCTTCGATGCAATTCGAATAGATGCTTTCAACCATCGCTGCCTTGGAGAGCAGACCTTAAAGCAAGCTTTCTGGCGACGGTTCTATTCTTCGTATTGGGGCGAGTCGCTTTCCGTTTTATTCTCACGCCAATACGTTTGGTTCGCCGCGCATTGATAAGGAAAACGAGGACTATGTGTGACGTTCAATCGCCGGGCGCTCGTAGAAAATACCGTCTTACCACGATCGGGACAGGAGGTTCTCGCTTCAAGGCTGAACCTCATACGGTGGACATGTGGACAGGCGCTGATCGTCCACCGCACGGCCGACGGTGAAGTGATACAGGCTTTGCCAACTGTGATCCTTCACGCCGAGCAGTGCGTGCATTTCATCATCGAAAAAGCAGCCAATCCCTGTCGCGCGCACGCCGGCGGCTTCGGCTTCGAGATAGAGCGCCTGGCCAAGAATGCCGCACTCCCAGAACAGATGGCGATAACGCCATGGCTGCTTCAACGCGATTCCGAATCCCGCGATCATCCCCAGCGCAAAGCAGGAATCGGCGCCGATATCCTGGTGGCAGCAGATCAACTTTGCCGTGGCGCGCAAATCGTAAGGCAGCAGAAGATAGAGCGGCAGATGATCGGGGCCGGTCTTTTGCCAAAGCCATTCTGGACGTAGAGACCGCTTGAGATCCGGCAGCGCGCCCGGATTTCTCACCAACATATACAGGCCCGGCTCCAGGTCGCCCACGCGGTGCACCATTAGCGCTGCATGCACTGCTGCAGGAGACGCCAGCGCATTCCACGGCGGCGTGTCATGACGTGGCGAGAGGCACGCCAACATGCTGAAAAACACCGCCTTGGTGATGCACGTCGTACCGTCGAAATTCACCGCGCTGCGACGCTGCCGCGCGATCCGGGCAAAGCTGAGATCAAGGGCGGGCGCCGCGGGCGACGGGCGCTCTTCCGGATCCGGCAAGGTTGGTTCGCGAGTACGGGCCTTATGCGTGGCGCGATGGATCGAATCGATATCCGGCCACTTCACGTGTCCCGGACTCAGCTGATTCGCGCGTCCGTGCCACTGTGCGCTATCCAGGGCGATCAGCATGCGCTCAAGATCAGGCTGCAATTCAGGGTTGCCGATCCAGAGCAAGGCATCCGGCGCCTCTGCTTCCGCCTTCCCGAAATCTTCTCCGCGGTTCAATCCAAGCAGGTCGGCGACTGCGTCGTCCGCAGCCGCCTCCACCAGCCGCGTCTGCCAGCCAAGCGCTGCCGCTGCGTAACTCACCGCGGCGATGACATGGCCGCAATCGTGCTGGCAGTAGCGCCAGGCACGCATGCCGTATTTCCACGCCTCGCGCCAGGGGATCGAGCTTATGCCGACCAGGACGCCACTTGGCGGGAACGCCTCGCTCCATCGTTCGTCATCCACTGCAGCGCGACATTCAAGGGAATGGTCCCGGCTCAGGTAATGGTAGACCCCACCGGACAAGCTGGGCAGAGTCGGACACAGAAGATAGCCTTCGGTTGGATGCAGATTTCCACTCGAAGGGTTGCAGCGCAGTGCCCACCGCTGGGTGCCGTAGGATTTCCACGCCGACAGGCCGAGCGAAAGTTCGAACAGGATTGCCAGACTGGAAAGATCGAATCTGCGCGCGGGCGGCAAAGCGCCGCAGCGCAGTTCGTTGTAGCGTGTAGTCAGGCTATCCGCGGCTAACGGCAGACCAATGCGCGGTGCGCCGTGAAACACCCGGAACGGATCCGGTTGGGTTGCCCAGTCGAGATTCCCGGGGCCCGGGGCGTAGCCACTGACGCGATGCTTGCTACGCTCGTGATATTCGAGCATCGCATGCTCTAACCGGTCCATGTTCCCCTCAGACCAGGAATATCCGCACATGCGGCTGTACAAAACCGGCTGGCCGGACGTTGGGGCGCGGTCGTCATCAAGTCGTGGAATCGAACGCGCTTCGGTAAGCCGCTATTGCGCTCGGCGCCTCCTGTGCGATGCCCCGGCAATCGGGTTGTCTTCACGAAAGCCGGGGGATGTTTCCAGCGCTTAGGTCACCCTTCAGGTGTCTTCGAAGGTATTCGGGACCGCCGACATCGAAAGGGCGCCGCGGGTACGACGTCCGCGCGATCGATGTGATTCCGGGTTCCCAAACAGGCTCATGCCACGATCCGAACGCATAGGGTGAATTTCAACACCAGTCGCGAGCGCTGCCTGGGATTCAACGCTTCGGTCCCCTCATACCCTCGGTTTCCATCGCAGCATTCCGCTCTTCGCAGGCTTCAATGGGTTCCATGGTCTCGTCGATGGAAGCTGTCGCGCGTTCTGTGGCCGCCTTCGTTTCGTCGACGGTGGAACCGAGTCCTCCGTCGTCGTCGCTCGGGGGCTGCAGCATGTCTCGAAGCATGGCCTCCAACTCCGGCGTGTCCCACGGCGCGCCATGCTGCTCTCTTTTCTTTATGTAGTGCCTGACTTCTGCGTCCTGCTCCGGCGTCAGGGGAAGACCTCGAAATGTGCTTTGGGGAGTAGCGTCGGTCATGGTATTGCTCCGGAATTTATCCCATTTTGAGTGTAGCCCTGTTGTGGCCAACGAGCCTCTGCTATCGGTCTGCGCATGGATTGATCCGTCCATTCGCATCGGCTCATCCAGCGAGCGGACGTTGCAATCGGCACAGATACGAGCCCGGGCGCTTTGCGCACCGATGCAAATTGCGACGGGTCATGAAGGATGGCAGGAACTATGACAAAACTGTCCGGACAGTTTTCCGTCAAGCGCGTGCACAAAAGCTGTACGCTGGTGATTCCCGACTGCGACAGGATCGGACCCAGATGAGCGGATGGCATTCGGCTTTCACAACCTCAGCCGCAGCTATGACGCACTCGGGCACTGCGTAACGTTCTGGGGTTATGACAACGTCGTGAAGGGGACCAAAAATATCGGTGTCGGACAGACGGGAGGGCGGAAGATGCGACTGATCGAACCGGATGAACGCCAGGCTTTCCTGGCGACCTTGCAGCGCAAGGGACTGGCAGAAGGTGAATTCGAACTGCTGGAAACGGATACGACTGACCCCAAGGGCGACGAGAACGTCGGCCTGCAGGGATATGTCACCGTAACCAGACTATCAACACAAATTGCGAGGGAATACCCCATCGGCTTCGAAACCGGTTGGGTGCAGCATTTCGGACAGGATCTCGAAGCTGGCGTCTTCGATAAGCCGGAATGAGATCCCGCTGTTGCGGCGAACTCTCCGAGCGGAGCAAGCGGGTATGGCGAAGTGGAAGCCGGATCAACGGCGGGGGAGGGAGTAATGTGGCCTTATCGATCCGGAGCGATGCGGGCGGCCTCGATCAGTAACCCCAAGGCATCCCAGAGCCCAATGCGCCTACGCGGCGGTCTTGACTGGTGTCAGCGTGGCCCTGCCACGTCGCGCCCTGCAATCGCACAGGTGACCGTCCGCTTACGGGGCGTCGAGTTCGAGCGCCCGAAACTGTGGCCGATAGTTACCGCCACCAAAAGTGGTGCCCCGGATGGTGACGGTGTGTCCTTGCAGTTGCGCCTGAATTTGATCGAGAGTCGGGTCGGCGGCTTTTGCGATGGTGGACTGCAACATCATCATTGACACAGCGAATAGGCCCAAAAGTCTCTTTAGATACCATAGCGCGCTTTACCAGATAGAGCGGGTTGTTGTTCGCCCTGCGCGTCTGTTTTCCCTCGAAGCGACGTACCACCGCACGCATAGCAACATCACTTCCGCCTTGACGCGACAAAACCTTCCCAACCGAGGCCGGAGCCAACCCAGATCGCCGCGAGTTCGCACACGATAAAAAGCGCGATCAGCGCGTGCATCACGAGCACCGCATCGGCGAGCCAGATCATGATGTCCTCATACCATTCGCGGCGAACCTCTCCACAAGCTTTTGTGCGATGCCACAACGCTCGCCGGACCTTCGCGCGGTATCAGATATAGACTGAAATTGACCTGTATTCAGGTTGCCGCATCGAGTGTCCCAAACGTGTGCGGAACGCGTGATTCAGAATCAGCGGAGGCGCAAATGGCGACTGCAATTATTACCCCCCGGAATGACGGCCCGTACCACATCAAGGGCGACTTCAAGATTACCACTCAAGGCGGGAAAAATATTGAGGTGGATAAGGACGAGGTCTGGCTGTGTCGATGTGGCCACTCGCAGAACAAGCCATTCTGCGACGGTTCGCACAAGAAGTACGAGTTCAAGAGCAATCTTGACGAACAGCCGCAGGAAGGTGAAACACCCTAATGCATCAGGCGCTGTCGGCAAGTTCGGCGCGGGCTTCGCACACGCGTCAAGGCTGTGCATCGTCCCAAGGAGACTGTGCGTGGTTTCACGCTGCCCGAGCGCGCGCAGGCATACAGGAAAAGCAGACGATGGGAGGCGCGAGTGTCGCGGACATCGCTAACCGGAAGGCGCGTTCTTGCGGTGCTCGTACTCTGCATAGGTGTTACGTGCCTGGCAATTGGCGCGCCGCTGCTGTTCGAGTTGTCAGTGATCAGCCGTGCCATGAGCGATTTTCGGCTGGACGAGGCAGTCGAAAACGCCCGAATTTCCCGTGGCGAAAAGCCTGCTATAGAGGATCTCCTTAACCCGCCATACCTGAAGCTATACGGGCTGGACCTGAACTTGTACACGGACAAGCACGGTCGTTTTTTGCCAACAGGCTCTGACTGGCAACAATGGGGACTTCGGACAAAGGCGGCGGCGACGGTGATGTGGCTGGGTCATGATCCACCCGGGACATGGTGGACCTTCGGTCAGATAAGGTGCGTCGACCGCTTCTACGAAGCTTATGGCGACAGCGAGCCGATCGTCGATGTCGCTGATGCTTGCCTCGGCGAGCCACATTGAGCAACGTATGTGCAATCGGGGAGGCGCGGCCGAGCAAGAAGATCGGGACTTCACAAAATGAGCTGGATATCGCGCGCTTCCGGGACAAAACATGTCGCTGAACTCGCGCTGGAGATTGCCGGCTAGCGCCACCAACTCGACCGCGCACGTCTCGCCCGAAACCGATCGAACGTCACCCGCATCCGCAAGGCCCGCGCCCCCTTTTTCGTGTCCGCGGGATCCGTTCGTGGTTCTCGAAAGCGGGCAGACAGCGCATCATGTAAGGCGGCACGCGGCTGCAATCGGCAACCGGCCTGAATGGCCGATGACTTGCCGGCAGACACTAGGGGACGAATGGCTGTTTCACCTTGGAGAGCTGCCGTAAAGGTCACTCCGGGTCGAAAGGCAGCTCCGGGTCGACTTCTGCCGGCGACTGCCTGTATACACACCGCGGTATTTACCGGCGCTCGAAAATTGCACAGAGGGGCACTGAGCGAAAACTTAAGGCGTGAAATCATCGATATGCAAGGAAAGCCCGTACAAGCAGGCTTTTGCATTTCAGATGCGATGCCGCCCGCTGCGCGGCATTGCACGCGCATCAGGCCGCCATCCAATGTTCGTAGTACGGCCGCTCGCGGTCATCGAGGATGGCGTATTGCGCAGCCAGATCGGACAGATTCGGATTGAGCCGTGTATCGACGTTTTCCGGTTTGATCGGAACAATGCAGCGATCATGACCGGCGGCTGCGACTTCTGGCGGCGGCTCGTCAGTGATTGCAGAAAATGACCATAGATCGGGTTCGCCTGGTATTGGCGTGCGTGACCACAGGCAGGCGACCAGCATCTGTTGCGCCGGTGTCGGGTCGAATTGCAAAACGAGCTTCTCCCCATTGCGATCGGCCGTTTCGGTCACAATGACGCGTGTCGCGTTGATGAACCTGGCTTCGATAAAATCACGCGCTCGGGCGGCACCACCACCGACACGCTCCCAGCGCCGCAACGCAACGCGTGGTTCATAGATGTTTGAGCACACCGCTCGCCAGCTTGCGCAATTCGTCGAACTGCGTAACGAGTTCGAGGCACAGAATAAAGGCCAGCATCGCTGAAGGCCCCGGACTGCGTTCGATACATCGCAGCGCCGGAGTCGCGTAGCGCACGCGGATCGCATCTCGCGTCATGAGATAGGTAATTCCGATTCCCACAGCGGCGCCCACCAGCAAATCGGTTGGGTAGTGAAAGCCGAGATAGGCGCGCGGAACGCAAATGAACAGCACGGTGTAGAGAATCGCCAGCACACCGATGCCACGCCATACGAGGAAGATCCCGGTGGCGACCGCCATCCACAGCATCGCGTGATCGCTTGGGAAGGAACTCCAACTTGTCAGCAGTGGGTCCTTGATATCGCTACCTGCAAAGTGCAGATGCAGTTCAGCGCTATAGACGGGGCGCACTCTGAACGGCAACCAGTGGGTTAGCAGTCTTCCGACGAAGAGCGCCACGAGGCCACTGAGAAGCGTCGCGAGAACCATTTCTCGCCGCCATTCGCGGCGCTCGTCCTGCTGGAACCACATCCACCACAGCACGGGAATGAGTACGAGGCCTTTGAAGGTGTAAAGGTCGGCGATGGCTGCTATGGATTGGGTCGCGAAATGACCGAAGTGTATGTTGGACAGACAGGTTTCGATAGACGAATCGAAGCTATTCATCACTTTGTAAGAAACTTGAGCTAGTCGCATCGAAGTTAGCATAGCCCACTGGATGCGCCACATTTTTGGTGCTTACTTTCACTGACAACTTTTACTGCGCAATTTCATCGCCAACTTTCACTAACGGCTTACTGCGCGAGTTTCCTCGGGCGGCATATGCCGACGAACACCGCGTCGATAGCCGCAGCGGAAATACCGCCCGCTGTCCTTCGGTGACCCAATCGAGCTTCGGCCGAGGACCCGCCAACGATCTCATCCCTCGAATGTCCGCTGCACGCCGAGACGCGCCGCACAGTTCGCAGGCTGATGACTGTCTGCACCGGGTCGCGTGCTGCCGGTCGCTGTCATGCGATGCCGAAGTTGATATGCGAATCGCATGTGGCGCCACCCGGCCAAACGCAGCGATACGACACACCCCTCCATTTACTCCAAAGCGGTCACCGCGAATAGATTCAATACTTGTCGTGTCGCGGGAGCCCCGCTTATCGAATGCTTTTAAGTGTTGTCATGGTCATTGTTACCAAACGAACGGAATCAAGCGATATTTCACTTTGGTCTGATATTCGACATAACCGACGAGATCACGAACGAGCACTTTTTCTTCGCTCTTTATGCGGAAATAGAGAACAGCCAGAAGAACGGGTGTCAGCGCGAGCGTGTACCATGAGCCAAGCGCAAGCGGCGTACCGACGATCAAAAATAGCGTGCCAAAATACATCGGATGACGCACCCATGCGTACACGCCCGTGTCCACAACCTTCTGTCCTTCTTCCACGCGCACATTGGCAGCTGCATAGCTATTGACTCTGGAGACAAGATAAAACACATAATATGAGAACACTACGAGCGCATCGCCGATGATAGATACATACCACGGCACGAGCGACCATGCATGTCGCCAATCGAGCGGTGGCAATACGACAAGTGCGACAAACGCCATAATGATAAACAGTACTATGATTTTCTGGGCCGGTTCGCTTTCATGCGACGGACCCACTTTCTGGCGCCGAGCCAGGAGTGCCGGATCGTATCTGATGAGATAGATCGTATAGAGAAGAGATGCCGCAATAGAAGTGGCGAGGTACGCCCAGCCCTGCCAATAATTGAACGTCCACGCCGGCGTAAATACGAGGGCGAAGAATACGAGTGTGCCAAACACACTGTCGCGAATCGATTTCTTGTTCATAGCGCAAAGCATAGTCCTTCCGGAAGGCCTGCATTAAGAATCATCTCGGTAGACCCACTACGGACAGGTATTGCAATAACGCGAGCGCAATTGTGGTGGGAACAGTGGTGCAGAGCAAGAGTGCGCACGATACTGTGGTTCCTGACCGAGTAATCAGCGGATGCCAGCGAAAGTTTCGTCATGTGTAACTCTCGGTTACCACTTTGCCGAAGCGAATCGAAGGGCCCTTGTGGGTCGGCTCCCGCCGAGCGCCCAGGCACCAGCCGGCCAATTTGAACCGCTCAGACAGGCGTTCCGACCGTTCGTTTCTGGCCTGAACGAGCCAATCATGCGTTAAAAACCCGGCCATCCAACTGCGACATGGGGCCATAACGCGTTAGCACACCGGACTACCGTTCGATATCGATGGGTATTCCCTCGCATCGCCCGCCAAAACACAGGTTCCAACTCGCGGAACTCCGTTCGGCCTCCGCCCGGGGTCTATGCTTGATTGGCGCATTCGCACAAAATGACCAAGGAGGCATGTCATGAAACCCGCGCTATGTGTCGCCGTCGTCAGTATGCTGTTCGGGGTCCCACTGGCGCACGCCGCCTGCCCCAACGACGCCGTCTTCCTCGTTCTCAGTGATCAGATTCGCGGTTACTCCTTGCGCGCCAACGGAGCGACCGAGCCCTGCCAGGTGCTGCAAGGGCCGCTCACCACCCTCATGACCGCTGGAGCGACGGTGATCGACAAGAAGGACTCCTTTCACGTCGCGCAGTTTCTTACCAACAGCACCGTCGACATCTTTCCGCGGAAGGCCGAGGGCAATGAGGCACCCAGTCGGTCGTTCATGTTGACGATAACAAATGACCTGCTCAGTATCGCGGTGGATTCCCACCTCAACGACTTCGTCTTGACCGTTCGCCCCGCGGAGGCGGGGGTGCTGGTCGCTCCCGCCAACAGCTCTGGGCCTGTAACCAATCCGATTCACATTACCGATCCGAATATCGTCCAGTACGTGAGCATTGCGATCGACAGCGACGACAATCTGCTGATTGCGGGTTATGACATACGGGGAGCGGCGATCATCGACACGCTTGGCACGCGTCGGAGCATGACCTCGCCCCCGCTTCTGCGCAGCCTCACGGGTAGCAAAACCGGCCTGCTGCCGGGGGCCGGACTTTTTGCAAGGAACAACATGACGATCGCTGTCGACCCGCGTACGGACGAGTTATTCGTCTACAACCAGACCACGGACCTGACGCAGATCCAGGTGAGCGTTTTCGCCGCCAAGGCGAACGGCGACGTGCCGCCGGTACGGACAATCAGCGGTCCAGCCACGGGAATCACTGGTTCTGGCCTGCCGGGAAACAAGATCGCCATCTCCTCGGACGGGCGGGTCCTTGTTGCCGAGCCGAACCTGCGCATTCTCGCGTTCGCGCCGGGGGCAAGGGGCAATGTGGCGCCGTCTCAGGTCATCGAGGACTCCACCTCTGGTCCAGTCACCCAGGGCGGGATCGCGGTCCGGTCGAGAGGAGGCATCGAATAACCCTTAACATTAGCGGACCTTCGCAAGGTTTATTCGACGGTCCGTTGCGGGTCGCTGGTGCGAGAGCGGACATTCAGGGCCAGTGATAAGCCCCGAAATCATCATGACTTCCGCTGAGCTACCAGCGCCTCGTCAATGCGGCTCAGTATCTCCAGCGCTGAGCCGCGAATCGCAACACCCGCACCTTCTCCGATCTCGGCGTCACGAGGGTTGATCCGAATCAACGGCATTCTGAGGCTCTCCGCGAACATCCGTACACTCGGTACCGCGAGGCCAGCGCCTATCTCCACAACGACGGGGTTTCGAATCTGACCGCGCCACACTTCCTGCCGCAATTGCTGTGCGAAGGTGCGCGCGCCCAGCCACGCACTATCGGAGAACATCAGGAAATTAGGCCGCGAGAAACTGCCGCAGCAGCCGCAACGCGGCAATCCGGCGCTGGTCAGGCGGTCGGCGTCGCCCAGTGAGGCCGCAAGATCGCTCGACGACCAGATCGCAGGCGAGCATGGTCGACTGCACTGCATGAAGTTGATCGATCCGTGACACTCGACCACACGCTCTTCGGCGAATCCTGCGCGCTGGAAATGACCGTCGACATTGCTCGTATAGACAAACGCGCCGTGGCGAATGTCTTGAGCCCAGCGAAGCAGCGTCTGATACCCCGGGTGCGGAACGGTTTGGGTGCACACCTGCAACGCGCGACTGTAAAAACGCCATGCGGCGAGCGGGTCGCGTCTGAAGATATCACCTTGGGTCAATGAGCCGATATCGCGCTCGTTCATTCCCTCCGGAAGCATGCTGGTCCAGAGGCCATGCGAGCCGCGAAAGTCCGGCAAACCCGAGTCGACACTCATTCCAGCTCCCGCGGCGATGATCAGGGCATCTGCATCCCGGAGCAGCCGGGATGCTTCTTGCACGGACCGAGTCGTATTCATCTCACACCCTCCTTGTTAAGCGTTCAACAGGGAGTTAGCGTAAAGATCAATCAGGCCAATTCGTGTCCGTTTTGGCCTCCGGATTATGGTGATCGGGTCCCGCGCATCCGGTACACGCAATTACATGCTGAAGGCTCGTTTTCTAAGGCCACTTTCGCCGTAAGAGGCGATGCGTTGCTCGCCGCCGATTCAAGTCGCCCCCGATATTTGCCGATATCGTCCATAAGGACGTATATGACTCGCGCTAGCCAAATACGTTTTGGGGCGAGATTTCATAAGGAGAAGAAGATTTGATTTTGCTTCCGCACGCGGGAAACTGCGAGATTCCAGAGCAACGTTTCCTCGCAGCATGGGACTTCTGGTTCAAGCGATTTGGAGAGGGGCGCGATCCAGCCATCGACGCGATACCGCGGCTAAGTTCCAGAGAGCCGCTTGCAGTGTTGTGGGACAAGGGGGCGCAGTTCTCGCTGGAGGTTTTGTGCCGTGCGCTCACAAAGACCACGTGTTGGAATACCGCTCAGGCCACAAGGCCTATGCTCCAAACGAACGCGCGTCTTCTGCAAACCACCACGACGATTAATCCCCGCACCCTCTGGCAGGTCGATGGGGTATGCCTGACCGAGTATGGCCGCGAGCGCCTCGTCGGAGCCATCAGCGATCTCGATCTGGAAGCGCGAATCGCTATCTTCGAGCAATCCGACTTCGACATTCCCGAGGACAAGGCCAAAGCTCAGCCTATAAAAGGTTGCTCCACGGAGCCAGCAGCGCTATCTGTGCCGCCGTGCGATATCCCGGCGGATCTAATCAAAGCGTTGGTTGCCGACATCGAAACAGATCCGTTCCAACCGGTCTTTCGCAAAGGGCCGCTCGGCGCCCCGATAAGCGGCTGGCGTACACGTCTCGACCACTACTTCTGGCCGCGGCCGGAGGTCGGCTATCACGCCACCGTGCGAGACCTCGCGCTACTATTAACGTTGGCAAAAGAGCTGGCGACCACGGTTGGCAGTTGGACGAGCGCGCAGCGCGCACAGGCGATCAGCTTCGCGGACCAGGTCTTCTCATGGGGCGGCGTGCCGCAGCGCAAGTTCGACGATAAAACGGTCGAAGCGGTGATCATGTCGGCGACCCAGCACAAAGCGCTGCCAGGCGCATTGATGAACAGTGGTTGGACCAAGGTCGCCGCCTTCGCCACCGCGCACCTGGAGCCGGAAGGCACACTAGTGATCTGGGACAGCCGCGTCGCTCATTCGTTGATCAGGCGCATCGATCGACTTCTCGTTGCGCAGAGCGTTCAGACTGTCCCGGGCTACCTCAAGGCGATTGGCCGGGTGCCTGGCCGCGGGGGTAGCCGGACGCCGCCGCCCCAATACCACGTAAAAGGCTGGGGAATCGGGTACAAAAGTTGGGCT
The DNA here is from genome assembly GCF_905220705.1 of Paraburkholderia domus. Taxonomy (GTDB): domain Bacteria; phylum Pseudomonadota; class Gammaproteobacteria; order Burkholderiales; family Burkholderiaceae; genus Paraburkholderia; species Paraburkholderia domus. The sequence goes on along the minus strand of NZ_CAJNAT010000004.1, from coordinate 365,139 downwards.
AGCGTATTTGCCGGCAGTGCCCTCGTTCGCGCCATCCGCGATGAACTGAATGCGCGCGAAGAAATAACAGCGGCCCCGCGCGCCCAACCTGAACCATGGACGCTTCGGCAGGTAGAAATGGTGTTGTTTATGGATGGCTACTGAAACTGTCCACCTGGTACCTTTAACGCACCAGCACTGGCGCCAGGTGCACACTTGGGCGCCTGGCGCGGAGCACAACTAGAGCCTGTCCGCGACGCTGTCCCAGAAACCGGGTTCGTCGTGGTGCCGGTTGCGCATTGCGTACTCTAGCGACACCACGAAGAACCTGGTGCCACCGAATCGCATAGTGCCGTCCGGATATTCGAGGAAGGTTTGGAGTCGCCGGTACCGCGGATCGCCCTCGTCGAACAGAACGTCAATATAAAGCTGACCGGCATAGGCGCGGAATGTCGTTTCCGACGCGCAATCGCCACACGGCTCCCACGAAAACGAATTCTGGTCCAGCCAGCGAATGATCTCCCTACGGCTCAGCGACGACTCATAATGCGACGACGCGGCGTCGGGCAACGGGAAAAACTCCAGGTACAGCACGTCACGTCCTTTTTTGCGGGCGATCGCGTCGATGTGTTCGATCATAAGAGGCATGAAGGCATCTCCATTTCGATTGCGGTTTCCCAAGGCGTTACGCTCACGTCGGCTGATCGCCGGCCGCTGAGTTGCGCAATTGCTCGTCCAACAACTCGAGCACCTCCAGCGCGGCACCGGCTATACCGATGCCCATTGCAGGTTCGAGTTGAAATTCTCGCGGGTTTATCCGGATCAGCCGACCCGCGTGATATTCGCCCACACGGCGGACCGTGCGAATGGCGCGCCCCGCGCCTAGCTCCAGCACCGTCGGCGGGTGCGGACCACGCGCCAGCCACGCGGAGAATTGGCGCTCCTGCCGAAGGCTGCGATCTTCGATCCATTCGGAATCGTTGAACATCAGTATGTTCGGCCGCGCCACGCCGCCGCACGACGGACATCGAGGCAGCGGCGAAAGCAGCCGGCAACTGCGGATGTCCACTCTGAGCCACTCCGCGGCGCGTAGAACTTCACTGTTCGTTGACATTGTCGATTACCCCGTGATTCCAGCCGCGTTTGCGGCGCCGCCCGCTAGTTCAGTTGCGCTCGTTCCATGCCCGACTGATCAGTGCGGCAAGAAAGTTGCCCCTCCCTATCGGACGACCCGACGGCGTATGCGTGACATCAGTTGCGGGTTCGTATCGGCCGAGGATCCGCCCGGCGTTATCGCTTGCTGTCTGCCGACCTTCGTCGTCAGAACTGATGGAACCCATGGGAAATCCATGCGTAGTTTTCAGGTGTTCGCGTCGCAATTTTTCTCCTTCGGACTTTCGTTTGCTCGGCGGCCGCACGAGCATTGGCGGCCGAACCGTTACCTTAAGGAACGAATGGGCCACACGGTGTCCGAATGTCGTCGCGGCGAGCGAGGAGAGACCGGCTCGGCTTATCGAACTACGCTGGCGTCGTCGTAGCGTTTCAGGAGATTGCGTGCTCGCTGGGCGAACTCATCGCGCAAGCTCTGCGGCGCGAGGATCTCGATCGAGTCGCTATGACTATGCAGAAACTGACGAAGCATTACGGATGGCTTCACCCGCGCCGTCAGGACAAACGAGTGGTTTTCGCCCTCTTCCACGGGTCCCTGATCGCTCGACAGCCGGAACTCCCGAAGCATGTGGGAGGAGCGCCTGCCTTGCTCGCCGTTCGCACTTTCGTATACGCGCAGCCTCAACTCGACCTCAGGCTCCGGCATGAAGTGGAACTTGCTCTCTGTCTCAACGTACTTCGTCAGGTCGAATGCGGGGTCCTGATCGGCGGGCTCGCTCAATACGCGTACGTCAGACAGTCGATCCATCCGGAACATGAATTGATTGCCTGGGGAATCCGGTCCCCAAGCAATCAGGTAGAGCACGCCGGCCCGATCGACGAGTGCGAGTGGACTCATCCGATAGACCCGTTCGCCCGGTTCAGTTTGACCTGCCGGCCGGTTGCGAAACGACAGCTTCAGGTCGTAAAGCAGACCTTGAGTCACCGCCTGATAAACGCCAGCGTCGACGGGCGGCGGAAGCACAGGCTGAGTGCTGTCGATTCTGAGCGTTTTGCTCGCCCAGGATCGCCCGCGCTTCGCTCGTTCATTGTTACGTTCAAGGGCGAGCGTCGCTGTTGCCCGCTCGAAATAAGGCTGCAAGTCGGCTAAAACCACAGCCGGAAGCTGCCGGGCTGCAACCCGATTGAGTGCGCATAGCGCAATGGCCAGATTTGCGCTCATGGTTCGTTCATCCCGAAGCAACGGGTTTGCGCTGGTCTTGAACCAACGCGCTCCGCGGGTGTGGCCGACATGGCTGACCAGTTCGCTCATGTCGCCTAGCGCGCGGCGTACCGTTCGCTCATTGGGCTTCGGGTCGAACTCGGCCGCGAGACGGGCCAGCAGATCGGACATTGAAATTCCGGCGCTTGCGGCCTTAGCTTCGTCATTTTCGTCCTCGACGTACGGCAACAGGCGGAACAGAGCTTCGACGAGTCTGGGATTGGAAGGCATTCGGTAGCGCGAAAAAAATGGTTGGAAGCCCGACGCTGGGCGTGATGGTTTCTCGGCTTTCAAGTGTAGCGAGAATCAGGACATGTCGTGTCCTGATGCACGACTAGACTGCCGATTCAATTCGACGCTATGGAGGGGCCTATGCCAACGGCTTATACACTGGGAAAGGGCAAACAATTCGAGTATGAGGGTTCGGTAGAGGTGGGATTGACGTTGTTCTTCGGTGATAAAAGAACGCGGCATCGCATTGACGCGGAAACGCTGTCCAGGCTGCTAACACATTTTCGCCATCGGAGCGCTCCTGTCCCTGTCGGCTCCTCTCACGACAAGCCACCACCCGGCTCGTTGGGCGAGTGGCTGATCGGGAATCATTCGAGGACGCAGATTTCGCGGTATGTCGCACCGATCCTCGTGTCGGAAGGGTACGCTGTGATCTCGGGCGAAGGGTTATCTTTCCCATAGACTGCCTGCCCTCAACCACGGGCATGGGCGCGCGCCACAGGCACATGCGGGCAGGCATCGTATAAACCTGAACACTTTCAGACATTCGACATCGGTGCGCAGATCATCGACAATCGATGGCAGGTCTCGACGACGTTGGCACGAACTGCGTCCGGGACAAACCCTCAATCGTTTCCTTACGGCATGACGCACGAATATCTCGTCATTTTCCAGTATCACGAGCCTGAGCCACGTGAGCTATTCGAGCGCGGAGTGATCGAAGACTACGAATCGTCAACTGGCGTATTGATCGAAGCGGAGTCGGCGGAAGACGCCTTAAGCTGGTGCGAGGTAATCGCACAGGAGCTTCTTCGACGCGTCAACGATGACAGATCGTTGGATTGGAAACGCTTAGGATATTCGTGCTGGATTGAACCCACACCAGAAAAATGCCCTTGGGGCCATTGCTTGGGTTTTTTTCAGCACGTTCGCATCGGCGAGCTGCCGAACATCGACGCGATGAGTACCGCCGCGTACGTTAGCTGGCAGGGTGGCAACGGCGCAAGTTAGCTAGCAGCCCCGAAAGGGCCGTATGAAAGTTCCGTGCTTCGAGTTATGACCGAAAAGGCTAATACAGCATGAAGCCCCTGGATCTGACGCGTTTCGATCTCAACCTTCTGGTTGTACTTGAGGCGCTTTGGGCCGAAAGGCACGTCGGCCGCGCGGCCGAAAGATTGCATTTGTCCCAGTCCGCAACCAGCCACGCCCTATCGAGGCTGCGTACGGCTTTTTCTGATCAGCTTTTCATTCGTAACCCCCGCGGGATCGCGCCGACGCCGCTGGCCATCGAGTTAATGCCGAGAGTGGCGGCGGTGCTCGAGTCGATCAGGCTCGTCGCCAGTCCACGTGGCCCGTTCGATCCAAGTCGTTTGCAAGCGATGCTCTCAGTGGCGGCCACCGATCACGCCATATTGACCGTCATCGCCCCTGTTCTGGCCAAGATCCAAGCCGCTGCGCCGGACGTCGTGCTGAGGCTCAGGCCGGCCGATACCGAATCCGCTCTGCGCATGTTAGACGCCGGCGAGTTCGACATCGTGCTAGGGTCGGGCTCCTTTGCCCAGATCCCGCAGCGCTTTGATTGCCAGCTTGTCCATCAGGAGCGTTTCGTCGGCATCGCGCGCAAGGGCCACCCAGCTCTGGTCGAGCGAGGCAAAAAGCTGCACATGGAATTGGATGACTTCGCTCGCCTGCCCCACATTCTGGTCTCGCCGCGCGGCGATACACGGGGCCCTGTCGACGATGCGCTGGAGAACCTCGGTCGTACCCGCAAGGTGAACGTCACCTGCCCCAGCTTTCTGGCTGTTCCGTTCATGGTCGGCGCTTCGGAATCGATTGCCGTTGTTGCCGAGCGGGTCGCATTGCGGATGCAGGAGACCGCGCAGCTGAGCCTTTTTGAGGTGCCCTTGGCGCTACCAACCTGGGAGGTGCTCGTTATTCGAGCCCGAGGGCGCGCCAACGAGCCCGCCGTCGAGTGGATTACGAACATGATGATCACGGACTAAACATCGGCAGGGCTTGCCGCGGCCGGAGCGACCCGGGGTCATGAATCTCGTGCATCGACATGGTGTGTAAATGCCATTGGATCGAATGCCTCGGTCCTCCTAGAGTTCGGTGATCGTTTATTCAAGCCGCCAGGCGTACCCCATGAAAACAGAGCCCACCTTGGTCATGATCCCTTGTTTCGCAGGGGCCCCGTGGCAGCTTAACCAGTTGACCTACTTGCAGAGCCGCCCCATGCGTACCCTTCGTTTGCCGGACGACGTGTGCAATCTGGAAACGTTGGCCGACTTCATCGCTGACCAGGTGAAGGATCTCGAGAGCTATGTATTAGTTGGCGATTCGTACGGCGCGGTCTCCTCGATCGCGGTTGCGACGCGGCAGCCGAAGGGCCTTAAGGGTCTGGTGCTCTCTGGTGGCTTTGCCAGGAGTCCGATCACGTCGCCCTTACTCAAGACGCTGGCAGCGCTTGCACCGTTCTTCCCTGGGCCCTTTTACCGACAGACGACCCTTCGAGTCCACGCAGCGCAGTTGGCTTCGTCGTTTGATAAGAAGGGGGAGATCCCCTGGTCAACCGGAAAGAGTCACGCCCTCTTCGTCAAGGAGACGCCCCACAAAGCCTACGTCAACCGCCTGCGCTCGATCGAGAAGGTGGACTATACGGCCCTGCTGAAGAAAATCGAGGTACCCACGCTGATCCTGACTCCCGAGGAAGACAAGCTGATCGGCGAAGAAGCGGCGGGGATCCTCCTGAAAGGCATAAAGGGTTCGCAGGAAGTCATCATGCCGCGCACCGGCCACATGCTCAGGTTCTCGCATCCTGGCGCCTACTCTCTCGAGATTAGAAAGTTTCTGGAACAGGCATCGCTTTAAGCGTATGCATACGGCCGTGGATAGCGTTTCCGCTGGCAAGTTGCGCGCGCCTTCAACGCACTGACGGCTCGAATGTCCGGCTCCGGACACTTTATCTCGGCCCATCCAACTTCCGCAGTGGGCCACCTGCGGCCAATCACGAGCATTCGTGGAGGTCCGTTGATGATCCATAAGCAAACCTAATATTCGATCGTATGCGCTTCGACCGCGCGTCGGACACTAGCGCACTCGACCAAAGAGCGGAGATGCCAGGCTGGCGGCCGCGAGTTCGTTTGCAGCCGTCACAAGCGCAGGTCCGAGTGCCGTCATGCGCTTTTCCGTCAATCTGACGGCCGGGCCTGCAATGCTGATGACCCCTATCGCCGGGTAACCCCGTCGTTGGACTGGAGCGGCCATCGCCGTCATCCCCGGCGCAAACACCTCATAAATTGTTGCGTAGCCGCGGGAACGAGCAGCATCGACGAACCCCAGCAGCGCCTTCACGGTGGTCGGTGCGTTCGGGCCGTACTGCTTCGGCTGCCCAAACCCCTGGCGTGTCACCAATTCGAGCGCCCGCTCATCGGTCATGGTCATCATCCACGCGTGGCCGGTCGCACTGCACGACAGAATGGTATCCATGCCCATGTCCGGGTCGTACCGCAAGCCCTTCAGCGCTCCCTGCGACTTGGCAACCCACGTCAGCCTGTCTCCGTCGACGATCGCGAGCCGCACGAGTTCGCCGGATGTTTCCGCAAGACGGTCGAGCATGGTTTGCGCGATATCGATGATGCCGGACGTCGCGAGATAGCTGAGACCCAGCCCGACCAGCTTCGTGGTTAGCACATAGTCGCCCTGCTCGCGTAACTGACGCACATAGCCGCACTGCTTAAGATCGGCGAGCAGACGATGGCAGGCGCTACGCGGGATCTCAAGTTGATCCGAGATCAACGCGAGTGGCGTTCCTTCCATCTGTGTCGCCAGAAATTCGAGCACCGCCAGTGTTCTCTCGGTGACACCCGGCATGGAACCTCCCGTCAATTCAGTAGAACATGCATGATTGCATAATGCGGAACTAGATTCCAGTCTGGAACGCTGTCCCACTACCGCTGTTAATCTGTGCAACATGCCGTCTCGTCGAACGCTTCATCGCGCACACCGCATGAGACGCATATCAAAAGACGGACCACTCGCGGTCGACATGACAAGGTTTGCCGGCACGTGACACCGACACAGGTTTGGAACAGGAGACAACATGGATCAGCAATCGCACCTACCCGCGCAGCAGGCGATGCGCACGCGCGCAGTGACCGCGGCGGCGGTCGGGACCGCACTCGAATGGTTTGATTTCACGTTATATGGCGCGCTAGCCGCCACCGTGCTGCCCAACCTGTTTTTCCCCTCGATGGATTCGACCTCCGCGTTGTTGGCATCGCTCGCCACGTTCGGTGTTGGACTCGCGGCGCGGCCACTTGGCGCCATCATTTGCGGCTACCTTGGCGACAAGCTGGGCCGGCGCAATCTGATGCTCGGCACCGTCACCGTGATGGGTCTCTGCTCGATGCTGATGGGCTTGCTGCCGACCTATGCGAGCATCGGCGTATGGGCGCCGCTATTGCTGGTTGTGCTTCGCATCCTGCAGGGTTTCGCGCTGGGTGGGGAATCGACGGGAGCGCAGTTGATGGCGATCGAACACGCAAGTCCCGATCGTCGCGGCAAGTACTCCGGCCTGCTCGGCTTGTGCTCGCCGCTCAGTCAGATCATGGCCAACGGCGTATTGCTAGCACTTTCATCGACGATGTCAGCGCAGGCGTTCGACGCGTATGGCTGGCGCATTCCGTTCGTCCTGAGCTTCATTCTCGTGATCGTCGGTATCTACATCCGGCTTCGAGTCAGTGAGACGCCCGCGTTCGTCGCGCTCCGTAAAACCGAAGTAGCCCATGTGGGCAGCCCGTTGCGCGATGCACTGCGCCTTCACTGGCGAGTGGTGCTGCGATGGATGTTGTTCTTCTGCGGCCCTGCGGCGATCTTCTATCTGATCGTTGTGTTCTCGTTGAGTTATGTCACGAAAACGCTGGGCGTGCCGAAACAGACGGGCTTCCTGCTGTTGATGGGCGCGAACGTGTGCGCCATCGTCGGCGCGCTGGCCGGCGGCATGCTGAGCGACCGTATCGGTCGCAAGAAAGCGCTCGCGATCGGGTCGATCGCAACTTTGCTCATGCTGTTCGTGTACTTTCAGATTCTCGATACGAAGAGTTTCGTACCCATGCTGGCTGCAATGGGCTTCTTTCTCGGATTCACCCAATTCCAGAGCGGCATACAACCTGTTGCATTCGCTGAGGCATTCCCAACCAACGTGCGCTACTCGGGCTCGGCGCTTGCCTATACCGGCGCCAATCTGGTCGCCGGAGGACCGATGCCTGTTCTTGCCGTCTGGCTCTTCGCGCTTTGCAATGGCTCGCCGTGGGGCGTCATCGCAGTGTGCGTCGTGTTCAACGTCATTTCGCTCATCGCGATCCTCACCGCCCCTGAAACGCTGGGTATCGACATGAACCGGGTCGACTCCGCGGAAGAAGTCATTGGTTCATCAGGGCACGCGCCCACTCAATCCCATTCTCACTGAAACGCAGGCAATGCTGATGAAACCACTTGTTTATGTCCTGAACGGTTCGAACCTGAACATGCTTGGCAAGCGCGAACCGCACCTGTATGGCACGACAACCCTTGCCCAGGTGAAAGAGCGTACTGAAGCCCTTGCGGCTGAGCTTGGCCTGGAATGCGATTTTCGCCAGACGAACCACGAAGGCGTGATGGTCGACTGGTTGCAGGAAGCCTTCGAAAGGGATGCGGCCGTCGTCATCAACCCAGCGGGGTTTTCGTTTGCGTCGATACCCGTTCTTGATGCAGTCAAGCTGATTCGCCAACCGGTGATCGAGGTGCACATCACCAACATCCATCAGCGGGAGGAACAGTATCGACATTCGCTGATCTCATTGGCGGCACGCGGCGTGATATGCGGCCTTGGTGTTGATGGATACCTGCTCGCCGTGCGAGCGGTCGCTGGCGCCATCCAGCGCGTACAAGTGTGACGAGGCGCTAACAGAAAGTTCGCAAACGTTACCTCGACCGGCGATAAGCTGGGTGAATAATGGCGAACTCTCAGACGGCCCTATCTTGTTGCTTCAGCCGAGTGGAATTTTCCCGGCGGTAGTATCCGGCCCGGTGAGACGCCTGATGCAGCGGCACGGCGCGAAATGGAGAAGGATATTGCTTTGCCATCCTACACATTACTCCCGGCGGGCAGCGCGTGCGGCATTTGGGACGGGCGAAGAGACTGGGTGCATTTCTTTGAACTGCACCTCGATTGCATGCCCGAGCCGCGGCTTGATAATCGTGAGATTGTCACCGCGCATCTGGCATCGCCGGAGGAATTGGGGGGCATCGCGTTGACGAAGGCGGTCACTGCGTATCTCGGCAGAGATTTCTGCTGTTGATTCGCCCTTTTCCGTTCGGGACATCTTGACGGGCCCTGGTGACGGGATTTGAATACTTCTCGAACGCCGAAAACCGCGCATCGGCCTGGTGATCGAGTTAAAAATTTCTATTTCCGGTCGGACATTGATTCACTCTGCCATTAGCGATACCCTTAAATCGTTCGTGGTCGTCGAGTGCTGGTCAACCCGGAGACAACCATTTCGTGAAGCTAGCGTGGGCTTTTTCCTGCATCCTCGCCTTGAGCGCGATCCTCGGCGGATGCGGCAAGACCGGATCGCAAAACGCGACGCAGGAACCGGGCGCATCCGCGAGTCAAGCGCCGGGTCAGCTTGGGCAGGCCGCGAGCAACACCCCCGCCGCATCGAGCGCGCAAGGGCAGAGCGCGCCGGTCACCGTTACCAAGGCTCAGTTGCCGGGGGAAGCAGCCGAAACACTGCGCCTGATCAAAGCGGGCGGCCCGTTCCCTTTTGGCGAGGACGGTGTCCTGTTCCGCAACAGCGCGGCATTGCTCCCGCAGCATCCGCGCGGCTATTACCACGCATACACAGTTCGCACGCCTGGCTCGGCGGATCGAGGGCAGCGCCGCATCGTATGTGGTGGACCGCGCAGGCAAACTGGCGACTGCTACTACACCGACGATTACTACGCCAGCTTCAAACGCATTGCAGAATAACTGGAGCCAATTAAAAACACCCCCGGGCCAGCTATAAAGCCGACGCCGGGGCATTGTGTTTTCAGAGGCCGCGCCGCGATGGCATGATCAGTGGCAGGGGCAACGGGGACCGTCTTCTGCGGCCTCTTCCCACTCGTATGCGGTCGACCCGCCACAGACCGCCATTCCAGCGGTCCCCGGCCCGGGGGCAGTTAGGCACCTGGTAACGGTCATTGAAATTCAGGCGGCTTGGGGCCGATTCGGGTCCGCGTGCGGTCGATCGATACCAGACAATAGCCAGCCGTCAAAAACCCTTCGCCTGCTTCATTCACTCAGACAGCGGACTTTTGCGCACGACCCTCCACCGCGTCATGCACGGCGAGGCAATGGCGCACCAGATTTGGCCGGGACAGCACGTACTGCTTCAGCGGCGTGTCGATCCCATAGAAGTAGATATTCGCGACAAACCCGTAGATGCCCGCATCGAGGCTCGCCGGCTGCGGGCCAAACACGAAGCCGCTGTCGCCGAGCAGGTCTGCGATTACGCCAAGGTCGCTGATGCCACGCGCATAGACCTGCTCGGACTCGTAGCGGCCGATGCCCTGATAGTAGTACCGCTGGCTGTTGTACGCCCTCGCGGCATCCAGTTCGGCTGGTGCGATCTGCGGATGTGTGGTCAGTAGCGCGTCCCGGAAGGTCGGCCAGAAGCGGTCGTCGCGCCAGCGGGAATAGCTCATCGGCCAGTACAAGTCGTCCAACGTGCGGCGAACCAGCAGGTCGAGGTTAAATTGGCCGGGCGAGAGTCCGTTGTCGATCGACGGCGAGTACTTGCGTTTGATGTGCGCCATGATCGCATCACTATCGCCAATCATGTCGGCACCATCGACGATGTAGGGTAACTGGCCGCGCGGCGCTTGTGCGGTATTGAGAACGTGCCGGTGCTTGAACGACAGGCGGCACAGTCGAAGAAATGCGAAGACTTTCAGTCCGAATGGATTGTTGTCCGCTACACCGAACAGATCCGGATACGAGTAGAGCGTCAGCATGTACTGCCTCCCGATGCGTTCATGCGACCGAAGATCAACCCCGAGTCGGGCAGCGGACTACCGACAAGTAGCCCCTTCCTCGACCCGTCTCATGTCAAACCGAGTGCCTACTGCTAAAAGCTACACCGCCATCACCGAAACCGCCTTGGTCACCAGATAGCCTTCCATGGCTTCCGGCCCCCCTTCCGACCCATACCCCGAATCCTTCACGCCGCCAAACGGCATTTCCGGCCAGGGCGCAGCAGGCTGGTTAATCCACAGCATGCCGACTTCCATCTGTTGCGACAGCAGATGCACGTTGCGGAACGACTTCGTGAACGCATAACCGGCGAGACCAAACGGCAGGCGGTTTGCCTCAGCGATCGCTTCTTCGAGCGTGTCGAAACCGCGGATCGCGGCGATCGGGCCGAACGGCTCGTTGTTGAATACGTCCGACTCGAGCGACACGTTGGTCAGGACGGTCGGTGCAAAGAAGTTGCCTTCCGAGCCCACGCGTTCGCCGCCTGTCTCGACCTTCGCGCCGGTCTTGCGCGCGTCGTCGAGCACCTTGCTCATCGCGGTGAGACGGCGGGCGTTGGCGAGCGGCCCCAGGGTCGTGCCTTCCGTCAGGCCGTCGCCGAGCTTGAGGCCTTCAGCGTGCTTGACGAGCGCGGTGGCGAATTCTTCGCGGATGCTGTTATGCACCAGAAAGCGTGTCGGCGAGATGCAGACCTGGCCCGCATTGCGGAACTTTGCGGCGCCCGCGGCCTTGATGGCCAGCGCCACGTCGGCATCTTCAGCCACGATGACAGGCGCATGACCGCCCAACTCCATCGTCGCGCGCTTCATGTGCGTGCCGGCCAGTGCGGCCAGTTGCTTGCCGACCGGCGTCGAACCGGTGAACGTGACCTTGCGGATCACCGGATGCGCAATCAGGTAGCTGGAAATCTCCGCCGGATCGCCGAACACGAGGCCGACCGTCCCAGCCGGCACGCCGGCTTCGACGAACGCCTGTAACAGCGCCGCCGGAGACGCCGGGGTTTCTTCCGGCGCCTTGACGAGGAACGAGCAGCCGCACGCGAGCGCCGCGCTCAGCTTGCGCACAACCTGATTGACCGGGAAATTCCACGGCGTGAAGGCGGCCACCGGGCCGATCGGTTCCTTGAGCACGGTTTGCTGAACCGCCAGATTGCGCGGCGGCACGATCCGGCCGTAGACGCGGCGGCCTTCGTCGGCGAACCACTCGATGATGTCCGCCGCGGACAGCACTTCGACGCGTGCCTCGGCGAACGGCTTGCCCTGTTCCTGCACCATCAGGCGGGCGATGTCCGAAGCGCGCTCGCGCACCAAGGCTGCGGCCTTGCGCATGGTCGTCGCGCGTTCGTTGGCCGGAATCTTGCGCCAGGCTTCGAAGCCGCGCTGCGCGGCCGCCAGCGCCCGGTCCAGATCGGCAATGCCAGCATGGGCCACCTTGCCGATGGCTTTACCGGTGGCAGGATTGATGACGTCGAGGGTTTTGCCGCTCGCAGCGTCGCACCATTCGCCGTTAATCAAGAGGCGCGTATCTGTATAGCCTGATGTGACCACGTTGTATTCCTGTTAGTTAAAGATCAGGCGTCACGCAACGCCAATTCGACGTGCCTCAGGCGCCGCACGATACGTTCGACGAACTCCAGCGTCACGTGAGGTAGCGCACGCTGGTTGGGTGTGATGATGCCGACGGTAAGTGCATTGACGTTCACGTCGTCGAGCGGCCTCCATACCACGTCACCGCGCGCCAGTTCGTCGAGGAAAGCCAGTTTGGAGAAAAATGAAATGCCGCGCCCTGACGCAATCAGCCGCTTGAGCAGCGTCGTCGAATTACACGTGACGCTCGGGTGCAGCGACTCCCAGTACTCGGGAAAGTCGGTCGTGACGACGCCCTGGATCGGCGATCGTCCTTCGAGCCGCAGAAACGCGTGATTGCGGCATTCGTCGAAGCTGATGCGCTCCGCCTTCGCTAGCGGATGGGACGATGCCATGACCACACCCGGCGGCAACGATACCTCGGTCACCACATCGAGCCCGGCGGGCAGCTTCGTAATGTACGTAATGCCGACGTCATACTCGCCACTCACGAGTCGCGTCGGTACGTCGTGCGGCGGCACCGCGGCGATCGAATAAGTGACAGCCGGATAGGCGTCCGAAAACTCCTCGACGGTCGCCGGCAGAAAATCGACGAAAAGCGAATCCATCGCCACCACAGACACGTGTCCCTTGCGCTCGCCCTTCAGGTCGTCAAGTTCGCTGCGCATCAAGTGGAAGTCGTTCAGCGTCGCGCGAATGTGTTGCAGCATGCGCTCACCGGCCGCGTTCAAGCGGATGCCGTTCGGCAGCCGGTCGAACAGTTCGGTCCCCATCTCGGCTTCGAGCTTCAGGATCTGCCGGTTGACCGCGCTCGACGCAACATAGAGGTTCTGCGCAGCCTTGCGGATCGAACTGCACCGAGCCACTTCGACAAAATACTTCAGGACATTCGCATGCATCGTGTTTTCTCAGTTCATCGGCCGCACCGTCCAGGCTGCGACCACGGGATGATCGCAGGCTACCTTGCCCACGTCGCATGCGCCACCCGGGGAACCGAGCGCACTCGCTTCCGGCCCGAAGAAATCCCGGTTCACGGCGGCGAACATGGCCTCCGACTGCGGGAGTTCTTCATCGTGAAAGATCGCCTCGGTCGGGCACACCGATACACACACCCCGCAGTTGATGCATTCCCCGGGGTGGATGTAGAGCGTGCGCCCGCCTTCGTAGATGCAGTCAACGGGGCAGCATTGCACACACGCACCGTCTTTGACATCGATGCAGGGCGACGTGATGACGTAGGCCATCAGCGTCCACTCCAGACCGGCTTGCGCTTTTCCTGGAAGGCGCGCACGCCTTCATTCGCGTCATCGGATTCCAGCGCGGCGACCAAGGCGGGCAGTCGCAGTGCCTGAGCGTCCGCCGGCGAGAGTGTGGAGGTGCGCTTGACCACTTGCTTGATCGCCTGCAGCGATAGCGGGGCACACGCGAGCAGCGCCTGAACCCAGCGGTCGACGGCGGTGTCCAGCTCGGCACGCGGCACGACTTCGTTGACGAGGCCCATGTCGAGTGCTTCGCGTGCCGAGACGCGGCGGCCGGTCATCAGCATCGCCATCGCCTGGCGGTACGGAATCTGGCGTTGCAGCAGGGTCATGCCGCCGTCGAGCGGCATGCGCCCGACGAGCGCTTCGGGCAGCCCGAAGCTCGCCTCTTCACAAGCGACCACCAGATCGCACCCCAACACCATTTCGAATCCGCCCCCCAGCGCATAACCGTTGACCCGCGCAATCACCGGCACGTTCAGCGTCTCGCGCAGCGCAATGCCGCCAAAGCCGCCTGGGCGTGGCGCCGCCCAGTATTCCAGGCCGCTCACCGACGGATTCTTCAGGTCCGCGCCGACGCAGAACGCGCGCTCGCCCTCGCCGGTCAGGACCACGACGCGTACGTCGCGGCTATGCTCGAGCTCGGTCCACACGCGTTGCAGTTCCGCTTCGGTGGTCAGGTCCACGGCGTTGAGTGCTTCCGGCCGCGCCAGCGTCACCGTGGCAACGTGCTGGTCGATGACAAGACGTACGCTCATACAGCCTCCGTGGCGACCTTGCCGCGCAATTGTTGCAGGACCTCTTCGGTATGCTGGCCGAGGCGCGGCGGCCCACGTCGCAAGCCGACCGGCGCAAGCGAGAGCTCGATCGGACTGCCGATGAAGCGCACCGGCTGGCCTTCGCCCTCGCCTTCCAGAATCAGTCGGTTATGCAGCGTCTGAGGATCGACCAGTGCTTCACGCAGATCACGCACCGGTGCGCACAGCAGGTCCTGCTCTTCGAGTCGCGCGAGCCAGAAATCGCGTGTGTTGCTCGCAAAGCGCTCCCGGAAGATGCGTTGCAATTCCGTCTTGTGAGCGAACTGCTGGTTGAGATTGCAAAAGCGCGCATCAACCGAAAGGTCTTCGATCTGCAGCGCGGTACAGATGTCGCGCAGCGGATTCGCCTTGAACGCTCCCACCAGTACCAGCGCACCATCCTGTGTATCGAAGACACCCGAGAGCGGCATCGCGGCCCAGTTCACTTCCGAGTCGGCCATCATGATCATGGCGGCTTCCTGCATCTGCATCGCAAGCATCGAGTTGTACAGCGACACGTTGACCTTCTGCCCCTCGCCCGTGCGTTCACGATGCAGCAGCGCGAGCAGGATGCCCTGCACCATGTGCATGCCAGCCGAATAGTCGGCGAGCGCTGTCGGGTACACGGAAATCGGCAGCGACTCATCCGCGCGACGCGCCATCACACCGCTCATCGCCTGGGCGAGCACGTCCTGGCCACCTTTGTGCGCATACGGTCCGGTTTCGCCGAATCCCGTGCCCACCGCGTAGATGACCCGCGGATTCAATCGGCGGCAGTCTTCATAGCCGACGCCCATGCGGTCCATCACGCCCGCGCGGAAATTGCTGACAACTACATCCGCGTCCGCGATCAGCGCCTTCAGATCAGCCAGTTGCTGCGCGTCGCGCAGGTCGAGTGCCACGCTGCGCTTGTTGCGATTCAGACTGCAGAAGATCGGATTGTCCGCGCCGGCCACCGGCTCGAACGTCGAGCGGCTCAAGTCGCCCGCGCCCTTTCGCTCGACCTTGATCACGTCGGCGCCGTAATCGGCGAGCATCTGCGTGCAGACCGGGCCCATCATGACCTGCGTGAGATCGACGACGCGTACGCCGGAAAGCGGCAGGTCAGCGGTCTTTGCAACGTTGTCGGCGACGCTCATGCGGCCTCCCGCTTCTGAATGTGTGCGGCAATCGACGGGACGTCGGCATTGCGGCCGGTCTGGTCGCCCGGATCGGCGCCTTGCGCACGCAAGGTCGTCTGCAGTGCGTGCACGTCGACATCGCGCACTCGCACGCCTGCATTGAGGGAGAGCGCGGCAGCCACACCGGCGGCTTCGCCCATCGCCATGCAAGGCGGGATTTCACGCGACATCTTCTGCGCCTGCGAGGTCGCCGAATAGTGACGGCCGGCAACCAGCAGGTTGTCGATCTGCTTCGGCAGCAACACGCGATACGGCATGTAGTAATCACGGCCACGCGCGATGCTGTCGTCGAAACGGGTACGCTGCGCGAGGTCATCCTTCGTCATCACATACTCGCCTTCGAGCAGGCGCGTCTGGCGCACGCCGGTTTGCGGCGCGACGTCGATCACGTAACACTGCTCGAAGCCGGGCAGCTTCTCGCGCACGAAATCGACCACCGCGTGAATGTGCTGCCGGCCCTGCACTTCCGCGCGTGTCAGGTCTTCAGGCTTGAGGCCGTCGAGACCGGCCATGTGCGGGCAGTTGCACCACACCACACCGGGCAGCGGTGTCTTCAACCACCAGTAGCCCCACGAGCCACCGAGAATGCGCTTGATCTGACGATCCAGTGCCGCAAACGCGTCGGGTTCTTCGGCTTCGAAACGCTCGGCCGCTTCCGTATCTACGCCGCCGAGTCGAAATACCGTCGTCGTGATATAGGTGCCGCCGACATGCGGCACGCCCGCCGACGCCGCAACATCCAGGTCCCCGGTCGCGTCGATCACCACGTCGGCGAGGATCGCTTCACGGCCGCTCTTCGTCTCGCAGATCACGCCCTTCACCTGACCGTCTTCGACCAGCGTGCGCGAGAACCATGAATGCAGACGCAACTTGATGCCGAGCGATTCCACCATCTCCAGCGCGACACGCTTCATCGCATCCGGATCGAACGCTGCGGCGAAACAGACCGGGTGAGGCGTCTTCTGGCTGTGAAAATCGAAGGTGCCCCAACGCCCCCACTTGCGATACGCAGCGGGATCTTCGCCCCACTCGTCCGAGCGCGGGAACATCGCCAGCTTGCGCGCCGCCATCCGTTCGATGAAGGTCATGCAGACACCGCGCACCGAAATTTCCTGCAGGTGGTTGTCCCACATGTCGTCGAGTACCAGCACCATGCCGCCGGATGCGAGGCCGCCCAGGTGGTTGTAACGCTCCAGCAGAATCACCTCGGCGCCGTTGCGCGCCGCCCCGATCGCTGCCGACAGTCCTGCGGGACCGCCGCCCACCACCACGACGTTTGCCTTGGCCGCAACGCGCACATCGCGCACGCTTTCCTGAATCAAATCGCTGATCATGTTCACTTGTCTCCTCTGAGAATTCGGGTGTTTCGTGTTCGGTTCAATGCGTGCTTTCGGGCTGCCATCTGACCACCAGGCGCTCGACAATCGCGATCACCAGGAAAAACATGCCGGACAGCACAGCGCTCATGATGATTGCCGTGTACAACAAGGCCGAATCGAAGCTGTAGGTCGCCTGAATGATCATGGCGCCGATGCCTTGCGTGGCGCCGATCCATTCGCCGACCACCGCGCCAATCACCGACATCGACGCGGCAATGCGCAAGGCGGAGAAGAGATAGGGCAGCGAAGCGTAGAGGCGCAGCTTGAAGAAGATTTCGCGCTTGCTGGCCGACAGGATCTGCATCAGTTCCATCGCCTGCGGGTTCACTGCTTGCAGCCCGCGAACCATGTTCACCAGCGTCGGGAAGAAGCAAACAATCGCGGCGATGGTGATCTTCGGCTCGAGACCGTTACCCATAATGAGGACAAGAATCGGCGCCTTCGCGACCACCGGAATCGAGTTGATCATCACCGCAACCGGATAGAAGATGTCCTGCAGCGTCTTGTTGTGCACGAAGACGGTGGCGATCAGGATCGCCGCCAGGTTGCCGAGCAGAAAACCTCCCACTGCCTCGATCGCTGTCGGCACCATGTTCTGCAGCAGCACGTCGCTCTTGCTGAAAAGCGTCTCCAGAACCAGCAGCGGTGACGGCGCGATAAACGGCTTCACATGAAAACCCGCCACCACCGCCCACCAGGCGAACAACAAGCCCGCGACGCCGAGTACCGGCAAGAGGCGCGCGCGCCACAGGCGCTGGCGGCGTTGCGCAAGCCACGCTTGCGCTTCAGGGTCGGCCGCTTGAGACGACAGGTTCAATTGCATTTCGGACGTGGTCATCAGCAGGTCTCCAGTACGCGCCGCAGATACGCAGCGAGTTCGACGAATTCACGGGTCTCGCGGATATCGAGCGTTCGGTCTTCTGGCAGTCCAACCGGGACGATCTCCTTCACACGCCCTGGGTTGGCGGCCAGCATTAGCACGCGCTGGCCGAGAAACGCCGCTTCGTAAATGCTGTGGGTGACGAAAAGGGTCGTGAGGCCCATCTCTTTCCAGACGCGACGCAGTTCTTCGTTCAGCCGGTCACGTGTGATTTCATCGAGTGCGCCAAAAGGCTCGTCCATCAGCAGGACTTTCGGGTCGCTGACCAGAGCTCGTGCAATCGCGACACGCTGGCGCATGCCGCCGGACATCTCGTGCGGGAAAGCGTCCTCGCGCCCCTTGAGGCCGACGAGTTCGAGCAGTTCACGCGGTGTCGCCCGGCCCGCACGCGCCTTGCCGCCCGCAACTTCAAGCGGCAACTGCACGTTCTGGATCGCCGTGCGCCACGGCAGCAACGCGGCGTCCTGAAACACGAAGCCGATGTCGCGATGCTCACGCGCGACACGGGGCGCCGCGCCGAGCACGCTGATCTCGCCGCGGCTCGGTTTGATGAGGTCCGCGACGACGCGCAGGAACGTCGACTTCCCGCAACCCGAGGGACCGAGGAGCGTGAGGAATTCGCCGGCCGCGACGTCAAGGTTCAAACCTTCGATCGCGGTGACGCTGCGCCGGTCAGTGAAAAAGCGCACGTTGATATTGCGGCAACTGATAGACAGATTGGTGTCTTGCAGCGCGCCGACAGACGAGCCGGACCCTTCCGCGCGCGGCGGATTCATAGTGGCAGCATGCATGGATTACACCTTGAGGCGAGAGGAACGGGTAGCGTTGAGAACGTCCATCGTCATCACGTCATCGACCTTCGGCTGAGCTTTCTGGAACTGGCCCAGCTGACCGTACATCGTGATCTGCTCTTCCCAGACCTTCGCGTCCATCGTGCCCCAGCCCTGGGTCTGCGTGGTTTGATCGAACGCGTAGCCCATCAGCGAATCAATCGCGACACGCTCATCGGCGTGGTTCAGGTTCGGATATTCCTTGATGAGCAGATCGACAGCCTGGTCGCGATGCGCATTCGCATAGAGCCAGCCACGCGCGGTGGCGCGCAGGAAACGTGCAACGGTGTCGGGATGGTCCTTGAGTGTCGCGGTGTTCGCGTAGTACGGCAGCGCGTAAAGGCGCACGCCGGTGTCCCACAGGCGCAGGTCGACGCGATCGGCCCCGAGCGGCTTGAGCGCCGTGGTGTTGGTTTGCCAACCCGTCACCGCATCGACCTGGCCACTCAGAAGCGGCATCATGTCGGCGCCGATCGGCACGATGTTGACATGGCTTTCCGGAATCTTGTTCTTCGCGAGCAGCGCCTTGAGCAGCACCATGCCCGTCGACTGAATACCGATACGCTTGCCAATCATGTCGTGCGCAGTGCGCACGGGATTCTTCTTGAGCGAAAAGAAACTGTAAGGATGCTGCTGCAATCCGACCGCAATGCACTTGATCGGCAAGCCTTCCGAGACCGCAAGCATGATCGACGGGCTCGACGAAATCTCACCGGCGTCGGATCGGCCCGAGGCGACAATCGCGACGCCGTCAATGTTCGGGCCGCCCGGCTGGATGTGAAAGTCGATTCCTTCCTGATCGTAATAGCCGAGCCGTTTCGCCGTCACCTCGCCGACCTGGTTGCCGCCCGGAATCCAGCCCAGCTGCATGTTGACGGTTGCCCTGTCACCCGCAAAGGCGCGCACCGAAAGCAGTGCGCCCGTTGCAGCCATGCCGCCCGCCGCGAGTGTCATCCGCAGCAAACGCCGACGTCCGGCATTTTCGATTACTGACATCATCTCCTCCGTTGGTCCTTCCTGGATACAAGGGGCCGGTCGTTTAACGCTCAGTGCTGCCGGTCCAAACGATTATTAAGAGCCAAAAGTGTCCCCGCAAGCATCAATTTTGAAGATGAGTGATGCCGAAATTAGAGCACCCCATCTGCGCCAAATATCAGACGAATTAAGTGCGAGCGTGCGCGATTCGCGCACCTCCCAACCCTTGGCGCGCTAAAAATTCGATCACTGGTAGTCAAATTCAGTTCTAGCTGTCGCGAATTTTGTTCCGCAAGAATCGCCAGCAATCGCATCAGATTCGCATCGCCGTACGGGGCGATTGCCGAAGGGCAGTCGCAGCGACAGACCGCCGAGGCGCGGGAACGCCTTGCTGAGCTGTCCACTCACCCTGGAAAGCTGAGACGGTAATCGGAGACACAAAGCCTTCGCTGCGACGCAATGGCTTTGCTTCGGCATCCTAAAAATAGTTCGGATTCAAGTATTTACTTTCACTTTCCCAAAACAAGCACTCAAAGGAAATCATGAATCGACGCATCTTCGTTCTCGCTTCAATGGCCTTGTTCTGCCAGACGGCATCCGCCCAAAGCAGCGTGACCCTGTACGGGCTGATCTCGACCGGCATCGTCTATGCGAACAACCAGAAAGGGGCCGACAAGCAAGGTCACGCGACGTGGCAATTCGCGAGCGGTCCGATGCAGACGCCGCGCTGGGGGATGAAGGGCGTAGAGGATCTGGGTGGAGGCCTGAAGGCCATCTTCACGCTGGAAGGCGGCTACAGCGTGGCGACTGGCGCACTGTCGCAGGGTGGTCGTGAGTTTGGCCGGCAGGCGTTTGTCGGCTTGTCGTCGGATACCTTCGGGACGGTGACGCTAGGCCGTCAATACGACGAGGCGGTAACCCTGTGTACATTCTCGTCGGCCTGTCAGTTCGCGGCCTACGGCGCGCACATTGGCGACAGTGACAATGTATTCGACACGTTCCGGATCAACAACGCGGTCCAGTACAAGAGCATCGACTATAAAGGTCTTCAGTTTGAAGGGCTCTACGGCTTTTCGAATAAGGCGGGCGGCTTCTCCGACAACAACGCTTATAGCGCCGGCGTGCAATATCGAAACGGGCCGCTGTCGGCCGGTCTTGCGTACCTTCAGGTCAATACACCGAACGACGCCAATAACACGAACGGCGCGGTGGTGAACGACTATGGCTTCACGTCGCCGTTCATCACGAATCCGGCGACCAATGCGGGTGTCAGCAAGCAGAGGATGTTTGGAGCGGGCGGCGCCTACGCGTTCGGCCCTGCGAACCTATCGCTGCTTTATACCAATGCGCGATTCGACTATGTCGACACATCACGCCTGACGCTGCAGAATTTTGAGGTTTCGCTGACCGACTACGTGACGCCGCAGCTTATTCTGGGCGCCGCGTATATCTTCACTACCGGGCAATACCACCCGCAGGACAACAGTCCAAAATGGCATCAGGTGAATACCGGCGTGGATTACCTGCTCAGCAAGCGCACCGATGTCTTCCTCGTCGGCATCTATCAGAAAGCGGCGGGTGACGCGCAGTACGCGCAGATCTATTCGCTTTCCCCGTCTACCACCAAGTCGCAAGTTTCGGCGGTGATCGGGCTTCGGCATAAGTGGTAAGCAGTGTGACTGGCTAGCACGACGATGCAGAACGCCGGATCGAAGCATCCGGCGTTCTGCGGAGGTCTGGCCGACAGTGTCGACAGCCTGCAGAAAATCAGCGCTCCACTTTCGACATAACTGCCGTCGTCGGGTCGTACCGATAGCCCTTCTGCGCAAGCCGCTCGGCCATCGAAGCGCTGATAAGCTTCTGCTGCGTGTCCCGGGATACCAACTCACTATCTGGCTTCAGCCGCTCAAGTTCAGACGAGAGCTTCCGGATGAGCGCTACTTCTCCCGTGCTGCGTGAGTCGATAAACAATAGCTTCTCGTTAGCTGAACCGAGTCGTTCCTTCAAGTCCTTGGCATGCTCTACCCATTGTTCTGCAATCGCGCGAAGCTCGGTAAAGGCCTTCTCATGCGCTTTGGCCTGCGCCGAGATCTGGCGTTGTAACTCGGCGACTTCTTCCGCCTTCGCAGAGTCGCCCGCTTGAATGGCAAGTTGCTGGCTGCGTCGCGCTTCTTCCGCGCGAGCCTTCTCGACTTCAGCGAGGCGCTGGGCCAGCATCGCCGCACGCTGCTCTGCGATCTCTGCCCGCTCCCTCGCAGCAGATGCGTCCTGCGAAACCTGGGTCAGTTCAGCATTAGCGGACGCTTTCGCCTGAGCCATGGCGCTGACCTGCTGCCGCGCCGCCTCGAGTTCTCGGGTGATGCCTTGCAGTTCGTCGCGCTGACTCGACGCTTCCCCGCTGCGCTCTGCGTTTGTCCGACGCTCTGCTTCGAGCGTGATTCGCGCTTCCTCAAGTTCCCGGGTGACGCGCCGCAATTCGTTGAGCTGGGCCGATGCTTCCTCGCTCCGTGCGGTACTTGTCTGGCGCTCTACAGCGAGCGCGGTTCGAGCTTCATCGAGTTCCGCCTCTATCGCAGCGACCCGCGCAAGGCTCTCGTTTGCCTGCGTCGTAGCAGCTTCTGCGCGCGATGAAGCCGCACTGGATTCCTGCGCCAATCGTTCCGCTTCGGCCGACTTCGCTTGCTCGACTTCTGCAAGGCGTTGCTGCAATGTCGCCGCATGCTGTTCGGCAGTTTCCGCTCGCCCCTTCGCAGCAGACGCATCTTGCGAAACGTTGGCAAGTTCAGCGCTCATGGCAGACGCGTTCTGCGACACCTGAGCCAGTTCAGCGATCGCGGCCGTTTTCGCCGCAGTCATTGTGCTGACCTGTTCCCTCGCCTCATCGAGCTCCCGACCGACGCGTTGCAGTTCGTTGAGCTGTACCGACGCTTCCTCGCTCCGTGCTGCACTTGTCCGGCGCTCTGCTTCAAGCGCGATGTGCGCCTCCTCAAGCTCCCGACCGACGCGTTGCAGTTCGTTGAGCTGTACCGACGCTTCCTCGCTCCGTGCTGCGCTTGTCCGGCGCTCTGCGTCGAGCGCGATGTGCGCCTCCTCGAGCTCCCGACCGACGCGTTGCAGTTCGTTAAGCTGAGTCGACACTTCCTCGCTCCGCGCTGCGCTTGTCCGGAGCTCCGCTTCGAGCGCGACGCGCGCCTCATCCAGCTCCCGACCGACGCGCTGCAGTTCGCTAAACTGATTCGACGCTTCCTCGCTCCGCGCCGCGCTTGTCTGGCGTTCCGCTGCGAGCGCAGTACGCGCCTCATCCAGCTCAGCCTCCAGCGCGGTGACCCGCGCAAGGCTCTCGCTCGCCTGCGCCATAGCAGCGTCTGCACGCGACGACGCCGCGCTGGCTTCCTGCGACCACCGCTCCGCTTCGGCAGACTTCGCCTGCTCGACTTCTGCGACACGCTGCTCCAACGTCCTAGCACGCTGTTCTGCGGCCTCGGCCCGCTCCTTCGCGGCCGACGCGTCGTGCGAGACCCGGGCCAGTTCAGCGCTCGCGACAGACGCATCCTGCGAAACCTGAGCCAGCTCAGCGCTCACAGCCGCTTTCGCCTCAGCCATAGCGCTGACCTGCTCCCGCGCCGCCTCCAGTTCACGGCCGACGCGCTGCAATTCATCAAACTGAATCGCTGCTTCTTCACGGCGCGCCGCATTCGTCTGGCGCTCTGCTTCGAGCGCAAAGCGCGCCTCGTCCCGTTCAGCCTCCGCCGCCGTAACCCGCGCAAGGCTCTCGTTCGCCTGCGCCGTCGCGGCTTCTGCGCGCGATGAAGCCTCACTAGCCTCCTCCAACGCTCTATCCGCTTCGGCCGACTTAGCCTGACAGTCATAGCCCAACGAGATGACCTCCTGCCGCGCCTCGTCGAGCTCCTGCTTCATCCGCGCTATTTCATCGTTTTGACTGGCAACAGCGGCGGCCAACTCTCCACGCGCGTGACGTTCCTCATCGAGTTCCGCCTTCGTGTGCTCCAACGCGGCCTCTTCCACCGACACACGCTGCGCCAGTTCTTCCGCTCGAGCCTCGCCAGCCTCAGCGCGCCCCGTCGCGGCTGCGAGTTCCGCCGCGAGACGCGTGGACGTATCCTCGGCGGTGCTCAGCGCGCTCGTCAGCGCAACGTGCCGCTCACGCCCGGTTTCGACTTCGGCCACCGTCTTCTGATACTCGACAAGCGCCTCGTCCCGTTCCGTGCGGGCGGTGTCGAGGTGCTGGTTCACGGCACTCAGGTGCTGACTGACCGCTTTATCGGCTTCGCCTTGGGCGGCCATCCAGATCCGATCGGCGGCGCTCATCATGGTTTCGGCGATGTGCTCCGGCAACGCGGCCTGGACCTGCAAGTGGGGCGTGACAGGCTGCCGCGCGTCGCGCCAGCGTTGCAAAGCTGCCGCAATGGCAACGATCGAACCGCCCGGAATCTCCGGCCAAACGGTCACCGGGGACACTTTCCGGCCTTCTTCGACCATGCGATCTGCGATTCCGGCGACGAGTTCGTCCGTGATTGTGTCTGCGTCCGTAGACATAAGCGCCTCAAAGCTCATTTTGACCTGACGAAAAATTGAGTCCCCAATACGTTACTCCACCCAGCAATATTCCCGATGAAAGGATTGCGGGTTGGCTCATACCGCGCGACCGCGCGACTTGCCGCTCACTGAAAAACCCGGCAACGCGATGACCAACGTCATCGTCGCGGTACAGCGCGTGTGACCGACATTATGGGCGATATCCCCGCAGCGTCGGACGAGCAGACACGCGGCGTCGAACTGCAGCATCGAACGGACCAACCGTCGCGGTGCCGACTTTCTGAACTCGGTCACAACCGTCCCACAGCACGCAACTGCCAAATACTGGCCAATTCCAGCTGCCGCGCGAGGCGTACAGGCTCACAACTCCCGGGCTGCGTTGCGCAAAATTTCCTGAGCGCGTTGCGCGATCGGGGATAGATAACCGGCCCTTCGTATCAGTCCGACCTGACGCACCAGGCCGTCGAGCTGGATCGGGCGCACAGCAATGTCGAACGGTAGAGGGCCCGGGTCGAAGCTGCGCGCGTTGATAAAGCTGACCAGCTGCGTAGTGGAAACGATCAGAATCAACGCGGCCAGACTATTGGCCTCGGCTACAACGCGCATACGCGGGTAGCCCTGTTTTGCAAAGGCTTGCTCGATTTGCACACGTGCAAATTCCTGTCGACTGGACGCGGCCCATTCGCAGTCCACCAGATCGTCTAGCGTGACCGATTCCCGCCTGGCCAGAGGGTGCCCGGTGCTAACCATCAAGCTGTAGTGATCGTCATACAGCACCTCTTTGGCCATGGATGCGCCCAATGTCTCGGGCAAGGGACACACAGCCAGCTCCACTTCACGCTTGTCGATGGCGTCCAATAGCATGTCGCTAAACGCTGTCGTCACAGTGACGCGTGCGGCGGGCCGCTCCGCCAGCAGCGTTGGGAACAGCGAGCGCAGTGCAAAACTCGTGGTGGCCGGCGTCGCGCCGATGCGCAGCAGGCCCGCATGTCCTCCGCCAATACCGCGCGCTTCCTGCACCGCACTATCGAGCTGCATGGATACGCCCAATACACCTGCGCTTGCTGAAAGGCGACTTTGGCGGCTTTCCTGTCGATCGCCTGACGCATAGCTTGCAGACTGCCACGCTGGCGCATCGCGACAGCCAGGACGAGGAATACGTCGTCTGCGCGCTGTTGCACGACATTGGCGACACGCTGGGAAGTTACAACCATGCCGACGTTGCAGCCGTGCTGCTCGAGCCATTCGTCAGCGCGGAAAATCACTGGATGGTCAAGCACCACGGGGTCTTCCAGGGGTATTACTTCTTTCACCACATGGGCATGGACCGCAATCTGCGCGATAACTACCGCGACGTGCCGGAGTTGTTCAAACGTACTGCGCATTTCTGCGAGAAATATGACGCGGCGGCCTTCGATCCGGATGCGGAAACGCTGCCGCTAGCGTTCTTCGAACCGATGGTGCGACGAGTGTTTGCCGAGCCGAAGCGAACCCTGTACAAAGCCGCATTCGAAAAAATCGGCTGAGTGTCTAAACGGCTGGCACTAATCGTCGTCCTCCTCGTGCTGACGATGTTTCCAGCCCTTATGCCAGCCATTGTCGTGCCATTGCCGACGGTCCCTGTACTCGCCCTCATATCCGCGGCCGTAGGCGACGGGCGCTTGCGCGTACACGACGGGCGGCTCCTGATACACGACTGGGGATTGCTCGTGTACGACGGGCGCCGCTTCAATGACGACGGTAGGCGGCGCTTCATACACGGGAACGTACCGCGCCGAACGGAGGCGATCCTGCGGGGCGAAATCGCCCGCACGACCAGGCCGCCCCAAAGCGAACTGCGGTTCGGCGACATCCCGGGAAGGCGCAGCGCCGTGATCGAACGGAGGGGAAGGTACGCGCCGGGCGATCTCAGCACGGGAAACCGCAGTTCCGCGAGAAGAAGCCGACGATGATGGTGCGCCACGACCGGACGAAGACGTCTGTCGCTTTGGCGGTGTCAATCGGGTGATGCCGAGCGCCTGCCGCACGCTCGCCATAAAGTGCGACGCCCAATTCCCGCGATGCTGGGGCGCGCCGTTGCCCGCTTTGCCAGGCCGCCCTGTCACTGGTCGCGGTGCAGCGGAGCCCCGGGAAGGTGTCGCGCGGCGTTCGAACGAAGTGGAAGGCGTAGGCGGAGCGAGTTCGGTACGGGCGATTGCGGTGGCGCGAGCAGGAGGCGCGGTTGATGGCGTAACCGGACCGGACGAAGACACTTGTTGCGTCCGCGATGCCGGTCCGGTTATCCCGAGCACCTGCTCTGTGCTCGCCTTCGATTCGACGTAGGCGCTCTGATCACGGTTGGCCCACACATCATAGGTAACGGCACCCACGACCCCGAAGGCCAATGCGCTTGCCGACGCAATCCAAAGCTCGGGGCGTCCGAACCGCGTAGGCAGTCTGGACGGTACTGGATCCACCGCAAGATTGGCGCCCGCAGCCAGGCTACCTGTACCCAGATGCAGCAATCCCGGCTGTCCGGACACGGCGCCAGCCCTCGCCTCATTTCGTCTGATCTTTCGATAGGCCTTGCTCACACTTGTGTGCAGCCCAGGGAACCGCCTGAAGAGGATGATGAGCGAAACGATCACGCACATCAGCGTGTTGGCCAGATTCATCCAGAACATCCCATTCGGAATTCCCCGGCTCATTTCGAGGAGCATGAGTGCGAACGTGCCATTGCTGAGCGCCCAGCTTCCCCAACTGAGCAGACTGTGGCTGCGCACGTCTGTTTCCCTCGCGAGGAGTTTTCCGATAGTCGGAAGGTAGGTCAGGATGCGCGCCCCATTCCAGAACAGGAACATCGCGCTAAGTGCCTGGATGTAGAGTTCGTGAGACATCTCGACTCCCTTGCCATGCATGGCGGGCGGGCCACTTGCTCCGTCGCAGGCATTCGGGGTATTTCATGCGAAGCTCCTCTTCAATGAGGAGCGGCAGTTGCCGCGATCGCCCGTTGGGGCGGCAGCTCTTGCGTACGCTTGTCAGGCGGCCCCGACCGGCGAAGCATGCAGTGCGCATTGAGGAAAGGCATGAAAGCATGCCAACACCGCGTCCGGTGGTCCGATTTGTCGGCCGCGTGGGTAGCAACGTTTTCATAGCGCACTGGCTAATGATAGAAAACTTGTCGCGACATCGCTGCTCCCCGTCTTCTATCGCCTATGGATGTGCTGAACAAGCCGGTGAATCGGTGAATCTGGCGCGTCCACGCGACGTCCCTCTCGTGAACGACATGATTTGACGTCGGCGACATGCGGCACGCCGGTGACCTTTCCCGCTACCAGCGGTGTGCGCTTCTGGAACGCGTCGCACGATCGAGGTACGCGCATATCGAAGCTGAATCAGCCAGCCACCGAAATCAGCGCGGCAGTGTATGCGAGATCGCTTGCAGGCAGACCGTCATCAGCGGACCCGGAACGATGCCGAGCGCCAGCACGGCCACGCCGTTCAGCGCAAGCAGCGTACGGTTGCCGGCGCCGGCCGGGAGCGGCGTCGTGTCCTGCGGTGCGTCGAAGTACATCAGCTTGACGATGCGCAGGTAGTAGAACGCGCCGAACAGCGACGTAATCACGGCCAGTACCGCGAGCCATGTCAGGCCGGCGTTCATCGTGGCTTCGAGCACCGCGAGCTTGGCGTAGAAGCCGACCGTCGGCGGGATGCCGGCGAGCGAGAACATCATCACCATCATCACGAACGCGAACACCGGGCTGCGTTGATTCAGGCCCTTGAAGTCCTCGAGCATATCCGCTTCGAAATCGCGGCGCGCCAGCAGCATGATCACGCCGAACGTGCCTGTCGTCGTAACGAGATACACAATGCTGTAGAACGTCGCCGAACCGTACGCGCTGGCCGCGCCTTCGGTCTTGCCGTCGACAACGCCCGCCAGCAGACCCAGCAGCACGAACCCCATGTTCGCAATAGCCGAGTACGCGAGCATCCGCTTGACGTTAGGCTGGACGATACCGGTAATGTTGCCGACGACCATCGACAGCGCCGCCAGAATCACGAGCATTCCCTGCCAGCCGGCTGCGAGCGGCAGCAGCCCCATCACGAGGAAGCGCAGGCCCCAAGCGAACGCCGCGACCTTCGGACCGCCGCCGACGAAGAGCGTCATTGCGGTCGGCGCGCCCTGGTAGACATCCGGCACCCACATATGGAACGGTACCGCGCCCATCTTGAATGCAACGCCTGCGACGATGAAAATCACGCCAAACAGCAGCACGGCATCGTTGATGTGGCCTGAAGCCACCGCCTTCAGTACCTCGTTCAGTTCGAGCGAGCCCGTCGCGCCGTAGAGCATCGAGATGCCGTACAGCAGGAAACCCGTAGCCAGTGCGCCAAGCACGTAGTACTTCATCGCCGCTTCGCTCGATTGCGCGACATCGCGGCGCAATGCGACCATTGCGTACAGCGACAGTGACATCAGTTCGAGACCGAGGTAGAGCATCAGGAAGTGGTTGCCCGAAATCATGATCAACTGGCCGAGCAGAGAGAACATGCCGAGCAGGAACACGTGGTCGCGGAACATGTCGCGATCTTCGAGATATCTACGCGAATAGACGAGCGACACAGCGAAGCCAAGCGACACGACCGACTTCATCACGCTGGCGAATGAATCGATTACGATCATCCGCGAGAAGAAATAGTATTGATGCGGGTCGAACGATTGGATCGCGAACCCCACACACGCCACGGCCGACGACAGGAGCGCGATGAGGTAAGTAAGACGCCGGTTCGTTGCCTCGGAGCAGAAGTCTCCCACCCGGGAGGCGATCACGATCCCGAGCACGACCACCGCGTCGGGCAACAGCACATGAGCGGCTTGCATGATCTTTATGGCTCTTACGAGATTGGGTGAGTCACGTTGAAAGCGGTGGGTGGCCCGGCACAACAAGAGCAGCGTGACGACCGCGCCGAAAGCGTCGACTATGCGTTGATGATACACAGCCATCGCTGTCAGGTATCGATGATTTTCGCTATACGTGATGGGCGGTGAGATGCCTCCCTATATAGGCCCAAAGTCCAATAGCCTGCGAATTTCATTAAAAATATCATGTGTTTTGGGTTGTTCCAGAGGCAGTCGCGGAACAGCCCCATGCGACCAAATCTGACCGGGCGACCCAGATACCTTCACGAGTTCATGCGCTGACAACGGACGGGCATCGTGATCGACAACGCGTTTCGCAAGACGATCGATGGAATCTCCACCTTCCTCAAACTGGAATCGGCGGGCGGACTGCTGCTCATGGCCGCAGCAGTACTCGCGCTGATCTGCAGCAACTCCCCGCTTCGACACGCGTATGACGATCTGCTGAAGATCCCCGTTGAGGTTCGCTTTGGATCACTAATTGTCGCGAAGCCGTTGCTGCTGTGGATCAACGACGGGTTGATGGCCATCTTCTTTCTCCTCGTCGGACTGGAGGTCAAACGCGAGGTCATTGAAGGAGAGCTTTCCACTCCCGCACAGGTCGTGCTGCCTGTCGCCGCTGGAGTCGGCGGCATGGTCGTGCCCGCACTCATCTACTTTCTTATCAATCGTGGACATGGCGCGGCCTTGAATGGCTGGGCCATTCCAACGGCCACCGACATTGCATTTGCGCTCGGCATTCTTTCGCTGCTCGGCAAACGGGTGCCTGTTTCGCTGAAAATATTTCTCACCGCGGTGGCGATCGCCGACGATCTGGGCGCGATCGTTATCATCGCGCTGTTTTACACGGCCGATCTTTCCATCCCGATGTTACTTTTCGCGGCCGTGGCAATTGCAGTGCTGATTGCCTTGAACCTGCTGAAAATCACACGAATTGCACCTTACGCTATTGTCGGCGTGATCTTGTGGGTGTGCGTGCTGAAGTCCGGCGTTCACGCAACGCTCGCAGGCGTTGCGCTCGCTTTCGCCGTGCCGTTGAAGACGAAGGACGCGCAAGGCGACTCTCCGCTTCACCAACTGGAACATGGACTCCACCCCTGGGTGGCCTTCGCTGTTTTGCCGATCTTTGCTTTTGCCAATGCCGGCGTCTCGTTCGCTGGCGTGACACTCACGGCACTGGCAGAGCCGCTGCCGCTTGGCATCGCCGCAGGTTTGTTCGTCGGAAAACTCGTCGGCGTTTGCGGGGCAAGCGCCGCGCTGGTTGGGCTCGGTTTGGCCAGGCTACCTGAGGGCGCTAACTGGCCTCAGTTGGTTGGCATCGCAGCACTGTGTGGTGTCGGCTTCACCATGAGTCTGTTCATCGGCTCACTCGCTTTCGAAGGTCCCGAATATTTCACACCCGTCCGGCTGGGGGTGATCGTTGGGTCGATGCTATCGGGCACGATGGGCTATCTACTTCTCAGGTTCGTGCGGGATCAATCTGGAACAACCTCGTCGTCGAACGGGACTCACTAGCCGTTCATTCAGGTACGGAATAGCACGCACTCGACTGGCCCGCGTTTGCTCCGGAGCGAACGTGGAACGTCTAGGCGAGCAGCGACAAGGCATCCACGAGCGACAGCACCGTGGTACGCGACTCGAATGCGGTGGAGAACAGATGTTCATGGACCACCTGATCCGGGTCGTAACAGCAATCCTTGACCGTGTACAAGCGGAAGTCCGCGTCGCTCGCATACGCGACCGACGACAGCACAACACCGGTCGACGCAATGCCGACCATAATCAGCGAATCGATACCTTGTGCAAAGAGTCGTGCCTGCAGATCGGTGCCGAAGAACACGCTGGCGCGATGCGCGATGATGACCGGTTCACTGGTCCGCTGGCCTAACTCCGGCGCGATCCGGTCGTCGACGAAGAGGCCAAGTTGCCTGATTCCCTGCCCATTCTTGTTCAATGGGCTGACTTCCGGATAGCCCGGACTGAACTGGAGGTTGGCGAAATAGACGCTGACGCCTTTGGCCCGCGCCGCGTCGCATAGCTTGCGCGTATTGGCGAGCAAGGCCGGTGCGACCGATGGAAAGAGCTCGAGAATGTCAGTCTGATAATGCATGACGACAAGCGCGGTTCGCGCCGGCGAAATCGCCTCCATTTGCACTTCTCCTTTATTTCGACACGCGGTTCATATTCACTACCAGAGAACGTCGAACGCTGCGAAGCATCCATTGTCAAAACGACGCTTCGCTGCGGGGGAAATAATACTTCATGTCGCCACTCCGGCAACGTTGAACAAGGAAGTGCGAAGATCATCGACCCGCAAGCTGGCTGATTAACGCTTCCGCCCGAACAACGGCCCTTCCGATGTTGCTATCGACCAGGCGGATGCACCCGCATCCTCAGGTTCGCCGAACCATAGCGACAAGGCCTCGGCAGTCTCCTCATCGTCAGGACAGGCTTCACTTGCCCACGCGACGAACCCGTCAGGACGCACCAGTACAGCACGCAAACCCAGCCGATCCCTGGCGTCGCCTGCGACATAGCTGACCCGTTCTCGCCAACGGCTCGTAAGCGCCTCCAATGGCCGAAGTGAGTCGACCACGGAAATTCGTCGTCGGATCGGGATCGGCTAGTTCAGGTCGCCTATCGTCTGCGGCCGAGCGGCCGCTGTCGAACTGGTTTGAGCCGGTCGCCCAGTGGACAGATAACGCCACAACGGGCCGGTGTGCTCCCGGCCCGCTGTGGCGTTAGATACGCACAGCGTTGCTGAAAAACTGCGGAAGCGCTGTACCTTCGATCACGCCGCCTTGAGGAGTCCAAGTTGTTGCAACGCCGTTACGCCGTCGTCCAGCCCGATTTCTTCGACGATCTTGCCACCATTGAGCCGTAGCACGGTCGTGCCTGTGAAGCGCATTTTCCGTCCGGTCGCGGCCGGCAGCGATCCGATGAGGAAATCGCTGAATGCCGGACCGGTATGTGTGCCTCCACCCTCCCAACGGCCGACTACATAGTCCCCCTCGGCGATGAGATCAGCGGCGCCCCAGAAGTTGAGATCCGGAAACGCTTGGCGGAAATCGGTCATGAATGCCTTGATGTCCTCGCGGCCACGGCGCGCCTCGTGCAGCGAGTATTGAAGAAGCATGTCAGGAGCAGCAAGTTCGTCGACAATGTCGAGCTTGCATGTCTTGCCCCAGAAATCGGTGAACCAGCGGCCCACGACGGCCTTGTTGTCATCTTCCCTGGACATGGTGAATTCCTCATTGACTGTGGTTGAAAGAGGGAAACGCAAAGGCTTCCCTCTGTCTGCACAATATTGGCGCCAGCATTCAGCCGCCCCCCGTTTCTTGCTGCAATACTCGATAAACCGACACGCGTCTTGTGGTGGCGATGGTCACTGCGCGCGTCGTTCGTAAGCGACGGAGCCAGGAGGCGTAGCGACGTGAAATAGACAGCAAGAATCGGGGTGCCCATACCGACTTGCTGCCATAGCCTGTCCATGCGATCGCACAGTAACCGAGGCCGGCGGACGAAGGGCGATGCGCTCGAACCGCGTGCATCTTGCGGGCGCCCGAAGCGCCAATGCCGTCATCGACGTAGCGCTCGCCTGTCCCTCATTGAAAGGAGTTCAACCATGTTGCCATTTCTCTCGTTTCACGCGCTCGCAGCCCAACGCGGCGATGGACTGCGCCCTCAACTTCTAGCCTTGTTTGAACGCCATGCGCGATCAGAGACTGGTCTCGCTGCCATCATCGAACCTGTCGAAACAGAGTCTCTTTCCCAGGTTGCAGGCGCCGTCTCCAATGGTCCTGTGAAGGAGTGACGGGCCGATGAGGCGTCGGCGAACGTCTTATGCTCCAGCTGGAGCGGACAGTAGGTCACGAGTTCTGAGCGACTCAATCGGATCGCGTGCTGCCGATCACAGACTTGCGCGACTCAGGTTGCGTATGCCCTTCGCATGAGGCAGCACGCGGCCAGTTCCCGCCATTCGCAAGCGTGCGCGGGCTGGTGTTTGAGCGGCAGCTCCGCAACCAACGGTGGACGTTCGCCGCGTTGATCTGCCGTCAGCTGGATGGGCTTTTGCGGCCACTGGTTGGGGTGAGAAAAATCGGGCAAGGTTTGCCTTGGACCAACCTGTGCTGAGTAACTCGATCACTCAGCTCCTCTGTCTTGTTGCGCGTGATCTAACAAAACTGAGCGTTAGCCGCCGTGATGATGTCGAGCCCTATGCTGGATGACGAGCGTCCCCAATAGCTGGACGAGGCGTATAGCTTCCTTGGCTAGAGCGTTCCCCACGCCGCGTCTTAGCGCGACGACTCAACTAAAGCCTTTAACTTAGGGAACAAAGCCGCGTAAGGTCCAAGTTTACTTGCTTTGGCAAATCCGAGTGCGTCAGCTTCAACGCAGATCTGAGCGAGTTTTTTATATGAATACTCTGAATCGAAAAGTTCGACGTCGTTTGCTCTGTATGTTCCAGTCACCACACTTTCAACATTTAACTCAAAGATTTTTTGGCAGGCATCGAGTGACTTCGTGAGAACTGTTGAAAATACATCATCAGTAGCAATATCGAACTCAAGTTGTGCTATAACCGGACCAGAATCAACTTTCTGGCTCGGCAGAATCCTGTGCAAGGTGACGCCATATCGTTGTTCGCCCTTGCAAAGCGCCGCAAAAATACAAACTTCCGCAGCACCTCTGTATCTTTGAGTGAGCCCGTTATGAATATTAAAAAAATTAACACTTGAACATAATAATCCATTACCCAAGATATATTTGTTGTTGATTGAAAAAGCCACATTACCCTTGAGATCATCCAGTATCGGCAGCAGATCAACATTTGGATTTTCCGCCTCCAATATCGCAACATCAAGCTTTTTGAGTCTTGGTATAGAAGGGTCGCCAACTGGACAACACACGACATCAACATTCAGCCCAAGCTTGTGAGCGCAACTTACCGCTTGCGTAAGAAGATCGCCGCCGCCCACAAAGATCATCTTAAGTCCTTGTGTATGAAATATCCGGACGCTCATCAAGCAGAAGGCAGTCGAGCAAAGACAGCACTTCTTCCAGCACCCCGGCGCTACGACGATCGACCAGCATCAACGGCGCGCCGGACTGCATGATGATGGCCGCGATCCGCGTAGCCGGAATCTCCGGGCTGAGCTTTACATAGGCCATCCTGGCGTCGAGAATTCCCAGCACGCCAACATAGGCGGCGACGCTACGATGCCCAAACAGCAAACATCGCCTCGCGTCGCTGGTCTGTCCAACCGCTGCAAGCACGGCGCCAACGGTATCTGCAGCACGCTCTTGTGTCATCCCTCGACGAACCTCCAAGGGAACCCCCTCATTGCCGACAGCCGGGCGGGGCAATTCCATCCTCTCCGGCAAACTTCAAGCCCCCAATTGAAGGCTTCCGACTAAGCAATTAAGCATAGAGTAGGGAACCGCTGGTCTCTGCGCGATACCGCACGCAGAACCGCGATAGCGATTGCCATCATCGATTTCAAAATTCGTCGCCATCGTCCTGATCGATGGCACTAGCTCAGTCACCGCGCACATTCCACACCACGTTTCCATACGGCCTTATATTGACAACGGTCTCGAACTTTTTTCGGAGGCGGCCATTCGCAGCACACCGTGTTCGACTCGGCGCCGATGGCCACCCAATGTGACCGACTGAACGGCCGTTGCACCTTGGAGAGCCGTCGCCGGACCCTTGCAGGGTCGAACGGCGGCAGTGGGTCGATTCTGTTGAAAAAGTCGTAGCGCGTCGCGCTAACATCGCGAGCGAAAAATTCGACCTCTCAGATCGCCCCACAAACCGCTCGCGAGCATCGGCTAAGGGTAAAGCGACCCATGAAAGCCGGATAAGAACGGCCGTCACCGACTTTTTCAACAGTATCGGTCGTTCACGGACCTCCGTTGTCGCAGGTAGCATCCGGCGGTGTAAAGAACAACAATGTCGGAGATCAGGGGCAGCGCAACGCGAGGACTCTGATAAGTATCCTGGCACCCGTTACCCATTGGGAGCACCCTTAAGCCAAAGCTTCGCAGCATCTCGACACGTCGCTAGTCACGCTCTCACCGCACGGCTATGATTTGGGGCACGGTGGCCCATTCAGAAACGCCGTGCCACTGCGTCAAAATTACGAAGCTTGTCTTTGCCGCGTTGGCGGCGCCGTGGTTGAAGAAAAGCGCTTTTTGCAGGTCCTGGAAACCAGAACAAAGGGGAATGCCGTGGCCAAGTCGAAGGAACTAGCCGCAGCGAGAACCACGAGGCTTCGATGCGAGAAGTATGCGTACTCATTGCTTTTGCGATAACTGCTTCAGGAGCGGTTGCCGCCCCATCAGCTTCTGTCTTGTGGGGGCCGGATTATCCCCTTCCTGTTCAATGGCGTCGGGGGTTGCCCGCCGCCGAAAGTCCTCCACCACTACCGGATGCGCATGCGCAGGCGTGCTTTAAACGGTCCACAGCGGAAGAGCTGATCCACTCTTTCGATAGGCTCTCCGCCGAGTTACAAACCCTGTCGCCCTCTCTCGGCCGGTACGAGTTCCTGCGTGCGTGGCTGCGATCAACGTGCTCGCTAGACGTCACTTCCATCTGAAACAGCGATTGGGCAGCGGATTGAAAAAGCCCGCGAGGCGGATGTAGATGGCGGACACAGACCGGCCAGTCTGAGGCGGTCAGACAAAATTGTCGATCGACCTTGTCGGTTAATTTGAGTCAATCACCGTTGACGAAGCGAGACTGATCGACACCGCCCTTTCGGCCGAGCGGGGGCTTAAAAATCCGGCGAGCAGCGGGTTGCTTCCCTAATAGGTACCGTGTCCAACGCGTCCGCAACCTTGGACATCAATCCGGCTTTTTTCCACTCGCGCCATTTAATGTAGCAGGTCTGCGCAGGTGGGTAATGGCTGGGGAGGTGGTGCCATTTTGCGCCTGTCTCCATGACCCAGAAGATCGCTTCAATGATAGGGCGCGGGTCTCGGCGTGGGCGTCCGACGCCCTTGCTACTAATAGGCGGAAACAGATGTTCAATCTTGGACCAGTCTTCGTCTGATAACGGAAAATGAGGCATCTTCAATCTCTGAAACAAGCTTTACGCACCATTGAGATAGCAGCAGCCGACCACGAACAGAACCATCAGAACAATCGCAGTCGTCGTGCCTACCCAGATAAGCACGTCGTTAAAGGTTGCATTGGCAAACCGCCACGCTCGGCGGCGCTTTTCGCTCACAGAAGAACTATCGTTTTGACCTTGGGCGATCATGTGCGACTCAAGCTTTCGATGCCGAAGAATGGAATCGAACATTGATATGCCGAATTGCGCTCCACGATTGAAGCGTTGAGGCAGCGTTGCGTCATGCGTCGGGCCGTTTGCTTTTGGCGATGGCCGAATCCAGAATCTGTTTCGTCTCAACTTCGAGACCAGGAAACGTCACCTGCATGATCCGGGCAAGTTGCGTAGCGCATTGACGTGCTTCGATTGGGGCGTTCAGTTCGAGAACTTCAAGTAGCATGACGAACACGGCCAGAAAAGCATCGGACACTGGCGTTGTCCGGGCATGCTCATGCAAATAGGTGCAGTAACCGAATAGATGACGGACAAATTCGACCTGACGTGCTGCGAATTGATCGTCGTCGATCGAACCCGAGGCAACGATTGAAGGCTTGTCGGCGGTCAACGTATGGGGCAGCCGCACGTACGATGTGAAATCGCTCAAGCGAAGGCTCCGGTAACAACTTGAATGTAATGCAGAAAGGCGCGCGACCGCCCCTCATGTATCGAGCGCATGCCGTGTGCTATAACAAATTAATTGGCCTTACACGTTACACGCTGATTCGCACATTTTCTATTCGAGGCAGTATTTCATACCGCCTTGTCGACGTCAAATGTATTTGACAACCCTTTTCGTCCTTCCTGAATGACATTCGATTGGCATGCGCTGTACGACGACGTGAAGCGGCTCGGAGAGTTTTGCAGCGATGCACAACTGGCCGAGAGCCTCGGGCTGACACGCGCCCAGATTTCGGCATGGCGCACGGGCAAGAGCGATCTGGGAACGCTCGCGAAACTCAAGATCCTTGACGCGCTCGGGCATGACACGTTGCGCACGGCAGTGCTGAGTCTGTTGCCTGAGCAGAATCGGGACGAACTTGAACGGCTGCATATCAATCTGACCGAGCGGGTGTTACGCGGTATGCAGGCACAGGCTCGTGCGACTGACACGCCTGGCGATGGGCTACAGGCTCGGGACGAGAATCAGTTGCTGGCTGGCCTCCCCGCCGAGGAGTGGGCGCGCATCGTGCCGCATCTCACTCCCGTTTCCATGCCGCTGGGGAAGGTGTTGCACGAGCCGGGCGACCGCCTGACGCACCTGTATTTACCCACCACGGCAATTATTTCCACGCTGCATGTGACGGATAGCGGCGGGTTGGCAGAGACGGCGGTCATCGGCAAAGATGGGTTACTTGGCATAACCGTCTTTATGGGCGCAGACACCGCGTCGAATCGTGCCGTGGTCCAGAGCGCGGGCGAGGCTTACCAGTTGAACGCGCAGTTCGCCGTGGAAGAGTTTGCACGTGGCGGCTCTGTGCAGCGAATTTTCCTGCGCTATGCGCAAGCGCTGATTAGCCAGATGGCCCGGACTGCCGTGTGCAATCGGCATCATTCGATTACTCAGCGGTTTTGTCGATGGCTGATGCTGAGTCTTGATCGCCTTGAGGCGAGTGAGTTGCACGTGACACAGGAATTGATCGCGAACATGCTGGGCGTGCGTCGGACGAAGGTGGCAGAGATCGCGAAGCAGCTCGAGGATACCGGCGCGATCCGTTACGACAATGGACGGATCCGGCTGGTCGACCGCGCTGCGCTGGAACTTCAGGCCTGCGACTGTTACGCCGTCATTCAGCGCGAATCTGAGCTGCTTTTTAGCAGCCTGTGAGGAAGCGCGGCTTGCCATGAGACGCGGTTGACACAGGGTGTTCTGGCAAGCGCGGATCAGCAGGTCATGAACGGCTGACAAGGGTGATCGGACAAGGTCGCGTTCCGTTTCAGTGCGGCCGGTTGCTAATCTAACGTGGCTTCCCGGATGATCTCCTTGATTTCGAGCCGATCCTTGAGGGCTGCCCCGTCGGCATACGCGTCGGCCTCAGTTTCTCTCAAGAGTCCGCACGGCAACACATCGTTAAACACTGAGCCGTCCGCAGCAATTGTGACCACTTCCACATAGCCACGAAACGTGCCTCGTTCCAGTTGCTGTGCCCCGGCGGAAACGACACGGTAGATGAAACGGAAAGTCCCCATCTTTTATCCTCTCTCGGTTGAGCGGTAAAGGAGAGGCGGATCCTCTGTCGGCACGGATGTCCGAATTGCAGTCAATCTTCAGACAATAGGTGCATGATGGTCAAACAGCGGCGCCATGGCCCATTTGACGCGCTTTGGCATGGCGAACGTTGAGCCCGATCAACTGATCGTCTCGCCGACGTCAAGCTCGGACTGTGCGTCGAGCACTCCTTGACTACATGTTCCGTACGACAATTGCATTAAGCGGTGTAAATGTCGCAGCAGGGCAATTCGTCGATAGCGCGGACAACGGAACTAGTCCTCGGCGCGCGGTTATTTTTCCTTGCGCATTCCTGATCGATTGAGCGTGATCGGCACTGGTACTCTCAGCGTCCCGCACCATCCGCTGCGGTCAGCGGTGCGCAGTCGGGAGCATGAACGACTGCTTTTCGACAAAGCTGAGACGTTAGAAAGAGCTCACTGAAGGGCAGTTCACGATCACCGCCGGTCGCATCAGATGGAGCACCAACCCACACATGTCGATGCAAGCCTGGGCACTCGATGCCGCCGTGCCGCTACCAGGTTGTGTCAAACCCTTTGCCGCAAGATGCCTATGCGAATGGCAGCGGTACGGGCTGCACTTCGAACCTTTGACGAACCAGATCAATGATAAGAAAACTACACGCGTTCCTGGCCACTACCATCGCGATCGCCGCTGTGCCTCTCCACGCCCAGCCGTTGCTTCAATACGTTCCAGCTGTCCTCATGCAGTGCCACTATGGCTCCCCCCCTTATGGTCTCTCGACCAGCGTTGTTCGCACGCTGCCGACACAAGGCCTGCTTGCAGTCGTCCGGGCCTCGGTGGATGCGCAGGGGAAGGTGACGGATGCCGTGCTGGTTCGGTCCTCCGAAGATCCGATGTTTGACGATATCGCGCTTCGTAAGTCGCAATTGGCCATTTGTAACGCGTTTACCGGCACAGACGGGAAACCGGTTGCCATCGAGACGGAATTCCAGTTTTTCGTCCTGCGCACCGATGCAGTCCGATCGTTCGCGAAGAAACTCCGGCAGCGCATCAGACCCAATATCGTCTGGGACGGGAAGGACCGAAACCTGCAAACGATTATTGCTGTGCGCAGTGAGCCAGACGGTCGGCTTCTGGAGGCAACCATCGCCCAATCCAGTGGCAATCCCGAGTGGGATTCAGCTGCCCTGCAGGCCGTCCTGCGTTCGGACCCGCTGCCTGCCGATGACGACGGAAAGACGCCGGCTAAGTTGAGGTTGACGATCCGACCAGGGCCCGATTAACAGGCAGGGATCAATTGGCCGCTTGCTGGAATATTGATTGTCCGCATCGGGTCGCGTGCTACCGATCGTCGACAGTGGGTGACCGGCTTTTTAAGCCGCCGCCGAATCCATGCGCGGTTCGGCGAACTGTCCGAGACCGAGACCCTCCATCAACTGGGCATGGATCGACACTGCTTGAGCATTGATAGCGTCAGCGCCGAACGACTGCCCCACTACCAAACGTGCGGGACGCGTGCCACCGAAAAAAGGGAAGGTCACCCGGCCGAGGATCGAGCCGATATTCACAACCAGGCCATCACCCTGTTTCCTGAAGGTCAGGCAATACAGCCCTCAGGGTTCGTTGGATGCCGAATACGTTCACGTCGAAGAGCGCGTGTACCTGTTCCGTCTTGAACGCTCGAGCACGGCTCAAGGTCGAATTCAACTGTTTGCACCCCAAACTGAATACTCGAACCCGGTAGGTGTCCCACCGCCATTTTCCTGGTAGACCCCTGCCTCTCCTGGTTTGCCCGTTGCATCAAAAAGATACTTCATAGCGTCGACGATTCCAGGCTGCTCCATGAACCACACGCCGTAGTTCGGGTCCATCCAGAAATACTCTTGTTTGCCGACATGGTACAAACCCAACGAATGGGCGATATCTTTTCCGAGGATGCCAAATACGATTCCCCGGTCTTCTGTGAACTGCTGGTTTCTAATTGCCTGCTGCACCGCTTCCCAAGACGTTCTGGTCTGTATTTTCAATGAATTGGCCGACTCGATAACTTTCATTCCGCTGAACCGTGCACGCAATGCTATTCCAACGTCATCAAAGTACATCCGCTCCACCTCCTCGGAATATTCCTTAAAGATGCCCACTTCGATCGGCTCAGTCTTTCTCCATTCCCAGTAATCGTGATCATATGCATCCCGATTTGCTTCCGCCAGGTACTTCTCGATGACCTTAGGATCAACCCCCTCCGGTGCCGCGGTTATGTTGTATTTCTGTGCCCAGAGGGTGATTTTCCCTTTCACAATATATCTCTGATTGGGATCGCCCTTTCCGGATGCGCCTTTCCACTCGGCAGTCAATGCGATCCATTCCGAAAGACACGGGTGACGTGCCCCATTAGTCTGAAA
This sequence comes from Paraburkholderia domus, assembly GCF_905220705.1. Lineage (GTDB taxonomy): Bacteria > Pseudomonadota > Gammaproteobacteria > Burkholderiales > Burkholderiaceae > Paraburkholderia > Paraburkholderia domus. Next base: position 324,444 of record NZ_CAJNAT010000004.1, on the reverse strand, counting down.
ATCGCTATCAAAGGCACTCCGCGATCTGTCGTAGATTATTTTCTGCGCGTGTTCTCTCTTATCATCTTTCTTTTTAGATTTCTCTAAAATTTTGATTTTATTTTCCTTAAAAAAGTCCTGGTCTTGATCAATCATCATCTTGGGATAAAGAGAGGATTGGGGGTTGATATTTTTGTCTCCTACCAATATTCTCCGTACCCATTCCATGACCACCCCGGTGCACATACCCTTCCCTTGACGGTAATAGCACACTGGTTCGATGGCCAAGCCGTCGAGCTTTGTTCGCACATCCTGCATCTCGTACATTTTGTGCCACCTCCAGACTGGCGATTACACGTTTTCGTGTGCCTCGTTATCGACGGGCAGGGCATACCTGGGGTTGAAAGCACTTGGTTTCGACGCGTGGAAGTCTCTCAGCGTGAGGATCGGGATATTGTTCTGTGCCGCGCTTGCGACCGTATTCTTCACAGTCTTGTAGAGCTTGTTATCAGTCTTGTCGTATTTTGCCTGCAGCTTTCTCGCCCGCGCGGCTGCGTACTTCGCCCAGAGCGCGATTTCGTTGCCCTGAGCGGTCGGCGCGCACCAAGGCGGCGGTACGCTCTTGAAATCCTTGAAGAACACAACGTGGTCCTTGAGGTAGTCCCAGTTGCGGAAAATCTCCCGGATCTCCGATGTGCATACCGGCACCTTCTGCTTGACCGATTTGCCGCCTGGGTCCCTGAGGTTAATGGCGGCGCCCGTGACAACCGTTAAGAGGGTCAGGTCGTCCAATGCGTAGGCAATCTTGACACCGTCCTTGATCGAGTCGTAGATCAGAAATTTGCACGCGCGACGCACGGCGAAGTTCTTCAGGCTACCCGTCAGATCCTTGAGTTCTTTTTTGGACTTGTACAGATCCAGATTGTCCTTTTTCGCGCCGGAGAAAAGCTGATCGGCGTTGGGTACCGCAGTGAGTCCAAGGCTGGAAGTCTCGAACCGGGTGCTGAACGCAGCCCGCTCTGCTTCACGCGTGGCATCTTGCGGAGTGGGATCGGCGCCACGTATGAGCGCGAAGCCTGCGCCGTGGGCGACCACGTCGCCTTGTTTGTTGAAGTCGATGAAATAGTTCGACACCTGTTTCGAGACCGCCTTGTCGGATGCGACTTTCGGTCCCACTTTTTTTTCGTCGATGGAAGTTTGATTCGCTTTGAAGGCTTCCTCCGCCAGCAGAGCGATCGCAAGATAATTGCGCTGGGGATCGTCCATGCCGTAGATGATGAACTGGCCCGTCAGCAGGGCGAGGAAATGTGCCGGATCCGAGTCGCGCTTTTTGCTTTTCAAAATCGCGTTAATCGATTTGAGGTGTTCGCTCGTGACGTTCATGACGGCCTCCCGATGGCGTGCACGATTCAGTATCGACTGGAGATTGGGTTCGTGCAAGCAACGTCACGGGTCGGGTTTACGCAATGCTATGGCATGGGCATGACGATAATATCGGTTGGATCCAGTTTCAGCGGAGTCACTGATCCTGTTGGCCCGGGTTCGCGCTACGACACTGGGCCATGATGCCTGCTGCATTTACTGCACCACGCAATCCACGTCAGAGCCCTTCCCACCGGCATTCGTCGCCGGTGCATTCCGACTGATCGACAGCGGCATCGTTACCGGCACGCCCTGTGCCGGCGGTATCACCATCGGCGGGGTATTCAAGTTGGCTACATAGCCGAACTGGCCGGTCTGATAGACCTGTTGGCCGGCCGGATTGCTGAGCACTACGGCACCCTGCGACACGTCGACATACAGACCATTCTGCGGCGTGTTCCCACTCGGCGTCGGGACGCTGCCGCAATCGTTCTGGCAGAACAGCGCACCGAAGTTGGTGCCACGTACGCCGATGGCGCCCGTCGGCGTCTCAAAGCTGACGGCATCATGGTTGCGCTTTCCGATCAGACCGGTTACCGAGCGCAAGCCGCCGTTGACCAGGCGGATGGCGACATTGTCCATCTCCGGGTGATCCACGTCGTACACGTAGCTTTTGATGACGACTTGCGAAGACGGGCGCACTACCATCTCGCCGTTGTCGACAAATTTCACTCGGGTGTACGTGTTCACTTCGGTGACCAACGTGTCGCCCTGCAATACCGATGACTTGACCGCCAGCAGCGCCGTGCTGCCGTCGGCGTGTTTCACCGTCAGCACGCCGGACAAGTGCGTAACCGTGCCCACAGCCTGCGCATAGGCGCTGCTGCCGCAGCCCACCATGACTAGCAGCAGCAGGAATTGCCCCGTGAGCCGGAACATCGCACGGTCGCGCCAATGGGTTGTGTTGATGACTCGTTTCATTGTCGGGATATCAGCTGCAATACATTTTGGTCGTGGTGGATTTGCTGCCGCTTTTGCTGGTGCTTTGGCTCGAATCTACTGGCGTGTCGGTGCCACCGAACGTGCCCGGCTGACCGCCCACCGTCGTGGGTTCCGCGGACGATGAACTGCTGGCGCCGGCTGTCGTTGTGGGAGGCGTGGAGGTCGTGGTGACGGCCGATGTCGACGTCACAGTCTGAACAACGGCATTCGATACTGGCGTCACCGCTTGCGTAACCACGGACGCCACCGTTTGTGAAGAATCAGGATCAGAAGTCGCCGGAGTCGTAGGGGTTGCTGAAGTCGCGGGGCTCGTAGGTGTCACGGACGTCACAGGCGTCACAGGCGTCACAGGCGTCACAGGTATCACCGGTGTTATAGGTGTTATCGGCGGCACCACAACCGGCACTGGCACGCGCGTGCCGGTGGCGTCGGAAAGGCTGACACCCGCCGCATACGTCACGACACCGTTGACCGTTGTAAGCGTGATCAATCCCGGCGCGGATGTCGCGACGTTCGCATTGACCGATAGGTTGTTGGCGGCGACCGCGTTGATATTCCCTCCAGCGGACGAAAGCGCGCCATTGAGGGTGAGATTGCCGGTCGAGGCACCGGTGCTGGCGACCGACAGATCGATGCCGCCTGTCGCATTGACGCCCACCGCACCGACGGTCATCGCGCCCGTGTTGCTTATGCTGACGTTGCCTCCAGCGTTAGTGATGCGGTTGACATTCACCGCGCTGGTATCGGAAGTGTCGAGGTGATTGACGATCGAGATGTCGCCAGCGGTGGTGTTGCTGGCGGAAAGTCCAGCGATCTGATTGCCGGCAAGCGTCAGTGTCGTGCCGTTGGCTGACGCGGTGCTCAACTGTTGCGTGACGTGCAGTGGCGAGTCCTGCTGGGATATTGCCCCGCTTGCCGCGGTCAGCGTCAGGTTGCGCGCGGTGATATCGCCCACTGTCAGGTCGCCCGTGCTTTGCGTCACAGACATATCGCCGCTGGTCGAGATCGAGCCGCCGTTTTGCGAAAAGCTGCCGGCGATATTGAGCTGGGAACCACTGCCCGTGCCGACGATGCTTCCCCCGCTGGTCAATGACAACGAAGCCAGGTTGGCAACGCCTGTATAACCGAGAACGCCGCCGCCGACAGCGACGCTGCCGTTGCCGTTGAGGTTGGTCACATTAAGCGTGCCGCCAGACAGGTACAGATTGGAGCCCGCACCGAACGTGATGCTGTTGACCGTATCGACACCGTCGTAGACGCCATGCGCGAGGCGTCCACCCGCAGTCACGATGACGTTGTCGATGGCCGTCGGGAAGTAACCGGTTGACCAGAAATAGGTGCCGCCCCACACACTGTCGCCCGTGCCCGTATAAGTGATGGTCTCCGATCCCGCCATGGCAAGCGACAAGCCCGGCCCCGAGCTGTTGTAAACCGGCTTGATCATCTGCAGGGCGCCGTTGCTGTCGATCACGTTGCCGAGGACATGACGGAATACACCGGGCGCGGTACTGCTGACCGGGCCTGAAAGTACCGCGAAGCTTGTCTCCGACGCCGGGACATAACCGCCCAGCAAATTCGTTTGCAGGGTCCCATTGAGCGAGAGCGACGACGCGGAATAGTTCAGCGTGTCGTAGCTGCTGGCACTGGCGACGTCGATCAGCAGCGTGCCGGTGGAGCTCTGGCTATAGCCACCATTGATCGACAGCGAACCTATCGCGCCGTCGCCACCAGGGGAGATCGTGCCATTGTTGAGCAGGACGCCCGTGCCGGACGCCACCGAAATCGTGCCGTTACCGGACAGATGTCCGCCCGTGTCGTTGGTGAACGTGCCGACACTCAGGGTGGCATTGTCCAGCGCGAGGTTGCCGGTATTGGTGAGTTGTTCGCCGACAAGCGAAGTGCCGGACGTCATCGACAGGGTGCCCTGGTTGCTGACATTGCTGACCGATCCCGTCATGTTGGTAAACGTGGCCGTTCCAGTATTGAGAAACGAACCGGCGTTCATGCTGGAATTGTTCAGCGACAACGTACCGCCGTTGGTCAGTGCGTAGAGACTGAGGTGGGCGGAAGCATTGGCGTTCAGCGTTCCTCCGGCCAGCAGCGTCAGGTTGCCGGCGGACAGGCCGCCGCCGTGGCTGAGGTCGATCGAGCCGCCGCTCCCCAGCACCATATTGCCGTTGCCGGATGCGCTCGCGCCGTCGCTGACGGTCAGCGCGCCCCCGTTGAGGCCGAGGGTGGCGTTGCTGACGGTCACCGTATGGGTGCCGCTTCCGATGCCGTTGACGTTGGTGTTGAGATTCAGCGCAAGCGTGTTCGAGGTGCTGGTGACATCGGCGTTGATGTTGATGTTGCCGTCGGCATTCAGGGTCAGGGATGCCGCCGTGCCGCTGGTTTTGTTGATGGCGGCGCTAACGGTGATGTCACCGCCGGTGGTTCCGCCATCGGCGCCGGTGGCAAGGATGACGCTGGCGCCGCTGTTGAGCATGCCCGACACCGTGCCGGCACTGATGGTGGAGCCCGAACCCGTAGAGGTGATCACGTTCTCCGAGGTGCTCGCGTTATTGGAGCTTCCCGCCACCACTTCGAGAGAATACGGATCAATGAACCACTTACCGCCCGCGCCGACCGTCGGCAGCTTCACCACGTCCAGCGACTGCTTGCCCGATGTCTCGACATAGCCGCCTGGTCCCGCATAGCCGGTCGCCGAGATAGTGCCGCCAAGATACGCGATCTTGTCCGAAACCAACGTGACATTGCCGCCCTGGATCGCACCGTCGGCCGTAATGCTCGAGCTTGCCGTCGTGGCCAGGTTTTGCGAGGCGCGCAGGAAGATCCGTCCGCCTCGATTCACCACACTGCTGGCGTTGATGGCGCCGCTGTTGTTGATCAGGCCCGCAGCCGCGCCGATGCTGCCCGCTTCCGCTGCGATGGTGCCGAGGTTGGTCACGTTGCCGCTGGTGCCAGTCACGTTGACCGTCACACCCGGCGTGCCGGTGTCGACTAGCTGCACCGTCTGTCCGGCTGCCAGCAGCACCTCACCGTTCGGGCTGGTGATCACGCCGCTGTTCTTCACGTCGGCGCCGATCAGGTAGACGCTGCCGCCGCTGGCCGTCTTGATGACGCCCTGATTCTCGACACGGCCCGCAACGTCGCCGGCATTGAACGTCAGTCGTCCCGCCAGAAAGTCGCTGTCGCGGATGTTGAGCGTGCTGGCGATGAACCGCGATACGTCGACCACGCCGGACGGGCCGACCAGGATGCCGTTCTGATTGATCAGCGCAACCGTGCCGTTCGACTTGAGCAGGCCGTAAATCTGGGACGGGTCCGAGCCGGTCACTCGCGCCAGGAAAGACGATGCCGCTCCCGGCTGGTTGATGTTGACTGCCGCGTTGGCGCCGATGCTGAACGTACCGAAGCTCGCAATCGCCGAACCGCTGCTTTGGTTGATGTTGAGCGTATTGCCGTTTTGCGTGATCGTGGCGGCGCCATACGTCACCGTGCCGCCAGTCGGCAGTGCATTGGCCGCGGGCGCTGCCGCCACGGACGGAATATTCCACGTCACGAAAATGGCCGCAGCAGCAATCGCCGACATGCGCAACGGCGAGACGGTCTTTGGGCGCAAGGAACGCGGCCGATTCGATTGATCTCGACTTGTCATATCAGAAGCCTATGCTCGCGGCGACATCGGCGTGGAAGTCCCCGCTCTTCTCGGTGAGTGAATTGCCGGCGGCGCCGACTCGCGCGACGTCTAGCCTGATGTTGACGTTGCGGCCCAGGACGTAACGCGCGCCGAGGCCAAGGCTCGATACGTTCAGGTTCGCCGGAAGGCCGCTGCTGCCGACGTTACTGTTGTGGCCATACCCGAAGTCGAAGAAAGCCAGCAGGCGCAGGTTGCCTTTGCTGACAAGTTGCGGCGTGTAGATCTCGGCATTGACGAACACGCCGCTATCGGCGACTACCGCGCGCTCGGTGAAGCCGCGCACAGCGTATATGCCAACCAGGCCGAACTGTTCCGACGACACCAACGGGTTTCTCGCGGCTTGCGCGGAGCTGGCGACACGCCACTGCCAGTCATTGCCGAAACTCCTGAGGATCGATGCGTCAGCGTGCAGGATCATGAAGCCGTCGACCGTATCGCGGCTGCCGGGCGTCAGGTACGAATAGTGATCGGTGCGGCCGTCGGTGTTGGTGTATTCCGTGCCGGTCGCCACGTTGCGCGAGATGCCGATGTCGTAATCGATGCTTTGCCCGACGCCAAGCGTCTGGCTGCTATACGTCAGGCTGAGCGGCATCGTTGCGTAGGGCACGCAGGACGCGACGGGCGGCGTCGGTCCCGCAGTGCTGATCCCGACGCCATTGACGTTGCAGGTCGAATCGATTTTCTTGTAGTCGACGCCGAATATGAGCTTGCTGGTGGTCTCGCCACGGCGGGTGAAGAAGTGGTTCCAGCGGAAACCGTAGATGTCGCCCTTGCCGGTGAAGCCGAGCAGGCCGCCGAGCGTCGGCGACGCGCTTGGCGTGTTGATGTCGGACTTGCCGTAGAAGAAATCAAGGCTATCGCCGAGGCTGTACAGCGGAATCCGATAGCCGACGGAATAGACGTTAACCCTCACGCCGCTCGGGCTGTCGGGGGATGTCGTGTACGCCAGCGTGCCGACCTGATCGCGGTTGAACAGATTGGCGTCCTGAATAGCGACGCCGGTGCGCCAGCGGCCGGTGGAGGTCGCGCCGGTGTTATCGACCGTCGCGAAGATATGCAACGGATTCTCGTCCACCACTTTGACTTCGGCGTCGACCGTGCCGGGTTCGTTGCCGCTCTCCAGCGTCACACCGACCTGCTTGGCCGGGTTGTCGTTGCTCAGTTGCACCGCCTCGGAGATTGCGCGCAGGTTCGGCGACTGGCCGCTCTGGAGTCGCGGCAGCCCGGCGAGGACATTCTTTTCGCTGAAGTGCTTATTGCCGGTGACGGTGATCTTGCCGATCCGGTTTTCGGTCACCTGGATCCTGACGACGCCGCTGGTCAGCTCCTGCTCGGGCACATAGACCTGCACTGCCGTGTAACCCGCTTTGCGGTAGGCATTTTCCAGCGCCTCGAGCGCGTGCTGGATATCGCCATAGACGCGGTGTGGTCCGCTCATCGGTTGCAACAGGCGTTGCACCTCGTCGGCCGGCAGCAGGCTGTTCCCCTCCACATCGAAGCGCGCGATAGTGAAGCCGTCGTCGGCAAATGCACTTGCGGCTGCAGCTATCAATGCCATCCCCGACAGGCATTGAATCAGACGTCGCTTCATTATTCTTTCTGTCCGTCTCTTTTCCGGACGATAACCGGATGCCAGTCGTTTCATGGCAACCATCGTCTCGAACTGTTATAGGAGCCCCCCTTTCCGGCGCGTTCGCTACGTACCGTCCTTGCTATGCGTTGCTGCTGCATTCTCGTAACGCTCGCTCACCCTTGTTATCGGCAATGTACAGCGCTACTTGATAGCGAATGACCCAAATAAACTACGTCTGATTCAGAAGGTGTCGCCAGTGGTAGCTCATGGCGATGAGGCAATTTCGGGGTGGAATTCATTCCCGCGTGCGCGGCGCTGCCGAACTTGTCAGGAGTGTGAAAGAAATTGCGACGCCGTCTTTGTGATCAAGCGCTCACGTCGACGGCGGCCGGGTATAGGCGACTGCGTGCTCGCCCGCACGCGCAATATCGAGGGTCTCCTGGTGGAACTGCGCAAGCGGCTTGCGGTGCGTGACACTGACAATCGCCCCTTTCGGCAATCGTTCGGTCAGCAGTCGATACAGATGCGCTTCGTTCTCAGTGTCGAGCGCACTCGTGGCTTCGTCGAGAAACACGTAGTCAGGCTTATGCATCAGCACGCGTGCAACCGCTAGCCGCTGCTGCTCTCCCGGAGAAAGAATGCGCCACCATTGGTGAGATTCGTGCAACCGGTCAACATAGCCTTCGAGCCGGCACACACGCAGCGCCTCGCAACATTCCTCGTCGCTGAAGTCGGTGGCCGCTGCGGGGTAAGTGAGCCCCGCCTTCAAGGTGCCAACCGGCAGGTAGCTCTGCTGCGGGATGAACATCATGCGCGCGTTCACAGGGGCGTCGATGGACCCTTCTCCGAACGGCCAGAGGCCAGCCAGCGCGCGCAATAGCGTGCTCTTGCCCGATCCGGACGGCCCGCGCACGAGCCATCGCGAACCGGGTTTGACGACGATATCTCGCACGCTCGTGAGCGTCTCGCCGTTGGGCAGCGCAAGCGTGAGCTTGTGCGTGCTGAGCTGGCTCTCGTCGACGTAGTGCAGATTGATGCCGCCATGCTCGGTTGCGGGCGACACGGACTCCTTCAGATGAGGGTGCTGCATGACGCGTTTGAACTCGCGCAGACGGTTGACCGTTGCGCGCCATTGGACGAGCGTGTCGTAATTGTTGATGAACCACGAAAGCGATTCGCTAACCGAACCGAAGGCGTCGGCGATTTGCATCAGCGTGCCGAAACTAAGCAATCCTGCGAAATAACGGGGCGATGCCACGACGATCGGAAAGATGTCGGCGATCTGACCGTAGAAATTGAGCACGAAGCTGTAGCGCCGCGTGTACTTCATCACGCGCCACCAGTTTTCACGAATCCGGCCGAACAGGTCCTGGGCGGTCGATTCCTCGGTCCGCATACCGTCGTAGAACGCAATCTGCTCGGCGTTTTCGCGCAGCCGGATCAGGCCGAACCGGAAATCCGCCTCGACGCGCTGCAACTGGTAGTTGATCGACACAAGCGGATGACCGACCTTGTTTGTCAGGAGTGAGCCGGCAATCGCATAGACGATGGCTGCCCAGAGCATGTAGCCAGGAATCTGGACGGGCGTGCCGCCAATCATGACTGCCAGCGCGCCCGCCGTGCTCCATAGGACTGTCGAGAACCAGATGAGTGTTTCGAGCGTCGACAGCAGGTCGAGTGTGAGCGAAAGTGTGGTGTTGGCAAATGACTCGAGGTCGACGGCGATCCGCTGGTCAGGGTTGTCGGTGAGGCGGTCGCGCTCGATGCGATAGAAGGTGCCGTCGCCCAGCCACTCCTGCATATAGCGCGTGGTCAGCCACTGGCGCCATCGGAAGCCAAGCATCTGGCGCAGATAGCGGTTATAGACGGAGATCCCGACGAACGCGAACGCGAGCGCGCTGAAAAACAGCATCAGTTGCGGGAATTCGCGGACGTTCCTGCCTTCCAGCGCGTTGTAGAAATCGCGGTTCCACGTGTTCAAGCGGGCGTTGATGCCGACCAGAAGGAGGTCCATGACGATGATCGTGATCAGCAGGCCCCACGCGGTTCTGCGTTCTTCGGAAACCCAGTACGGTCTGATCAGGCTCCAGGCTGTGACACGGTCTGCTTGCCCGGATGCAGGGGCGGAAGATAGGTTGCTCATGAGCGCCCCTTAACGCGCAGTGAATGCGGACCAAGTGCACGGAGTAATTATCCGATTCGCGCACGTACGGCTGTCTTGCGGCAGCGTATGCGAGCCAGTCGTCACAGACGCAAAGTCGCCGATGCCTGACGAACTGCCTGACGCGTCATGACGGTTGACCTTGTCCAGAACCGCCGGGTGCTGTCGCAGGCGCAGTCAGGTCCTCGTCTGAAGGCGCGTATGCCGCCCCCTTGCCAGTTGGCAAGCCGTCTGATTCTTTAATTTCAACCCGCAGACTCCCTTGGTTGTTCCAATACGCCCAGGTGGCATCGTTGGCAAAACAGTACAGGTAACCCGAATACGGAGCCTTGATCTCCACCTCTCTACCAATTCTGAAGTAGAAGGGTTGAGGTGGCACCGCCGCCTCGCCCGGTTGCCCTGGATAGGAGATTGCACCGCAGAGTTCGAACCAGTTCGCCCCCCTGACCCGCTTGGGCCACGCAAACAGACGTTGCGCCCAGTTACCTGGCGTGCCCTCCGCGCCCGATGCGCTGTCCCCATCCAGCCACGTTTGGCCCTCAGGCACCTTGAACCGGTAGCGCACGCCCTCCTTCATGAAAATACCTGTCCAATTCCACAACGGGCTGGCGAAAACCCGCACCTGGACCGCGGCCGCAGGGTCTATATTCGGTCGATAGGGCGCCTGAAAGATGGGCGGACTAGCCTGCCGTGCCAATGCCAGATCCGATATCGATTCAGAACACCTTCGTGAACTCTTCACGAGATACGGAAAGGATCGAGGACGAAATCCGATTTTCCTGTAGAAGCCAGTGAGTGAGTTGTGGAGGACGCCATGTACCGCAGACGGCGACAACGGGCCCGCATTGGCTATCTGGTTCAACATTTCTGATTCGAACACCGCACCGTATTGCGCGGCCTCGCCAATCATCCACTTGAGTGTGGCATCAGAAAGCCCGGTCTCCTTGTAGCCGCCCCCAACGTCAGCGTGCACGCCAGGAAACCACACTTGCGTCACGCGTGCCGGGTCGCAGCCATCCTCGTCCGTCCACAACGTTGGCAAAAAGTTGTTCCGCTGCTCGTCGATTGCAAGGCCGTGTGCCGCACGTTCAACTTCTGGCGAAAGCGTCGTGTCATGAAATTCGAAGCGCTGTCTCCCGAGGCCGAACAAGTTCACAATTTCGGGGATTCCGAGCGCACCCACCGTCTCCCACACCCCCAGAAAGCGAACGGGAGGCGGTTTGCCATTCTCAATGCGGAACCGTTCCTGCCGGATGAGGTTTTCCGGTACTTTTGGGTCAAGCCGGTACAGGTTCCATGCCTGCTTTACCAGCGCCCAGGTTGCCTCGTGAGGAAGTCCGCAATGATGAAGCATGCCCACCAGGCTTCGAGCCGTGAACGCCCCACGAGAGAAGCCAATCACAAAGATTTCAGAATCTTCTTCGTAGTGGTCGGACAGCCACTTGTACGCGGTTCGAATGTCTCGCGAGAGGCCTAATCCTATCGCGCCATCTATGAGGCGGCGAAGCCAGCCTTCGTTAGCGCCAACGCCGGCGTGATAGTACCGGAGCTGCTCGACGCCATCGTCGCCGTGCTCACTCAACGCGTTGAAAAAACGAACGACATTGGTTGGAACGGGCACCCCCTGAAACTCGTCGCTATCCGAGTTCCATGTGCCGTCACAGCAAACGAAAAGTCTCTTCATGTTTGCAGGTTCTACCTCATATTTCGACGCGCGAGCCCAGTTCGATCACGCGGTTTGAGTTCAGCTTGAAATAGGCCGCGGGGTTGCCGATATTGTGCGCCATCACGCTGAACACGCGTTCGCGCCACACCGGCATGCCCTTGCCGCCCGTCGCCACCACGGTGGCATGACTGAGGAAATAGGACACCTGCGCCGGATCGACCACCAGGCCCTTCGGCTCGCAGTCACGCAGCGCTTGTGGCAGGCTGGCCACGTCCTTGAAGCCGTAGGTCACGACGATGCTGTGGCAGTTGTGGCCCAGCGGCGTGATCGCCACGCGTTGCTCGCGCGGCACATAGGGCACATCCCGGTTGGTCACGTGCACGAACAGCACACGCTCATGCAGCACGTGGTTGTGCGCCAGGTTGTTGACCAGCGCGTGCGGCACGGTGTTGGGGTCGATGGTCAGGAACGCGGCAGTGCCGGGCACGCGTATCGTTTCCTTCGCGAACAGGCTGTCCAGGTATTTGGCCAGCGGCAGCGCGCCGGCATGGACGCTGGCCTCTTCGACCATCAGCTCACGGCCGCGGTGCCAGGTCGACATGATGGTGAACATGATCGCGCCCAACAGCAGCGGGAACCATCCGCCATCCACGAACTTGAGCAGGTTGGCCGCGAAGAACGTGAAGTCGATGATGAAGAAGAAGCCGGTGGCCAGCACGCACAGCCACCAGTTGTAGTGCCAGGCGTAGCGCACCACGTAGAACGTCAGGAAGGTGGTGATCATCATGGTGCCCGTCACCGCGATGCCGTAGGCCGACCCCAGCGCCGTCGAGGAACCGAAGCCCAGCACCGCCGCCACCACCGCGATCAGCAGCAGCCAGTTGATGGCGGGCACGTAAATCTGGCCGACCTCGCGTTCGGAGGTATAGACGATGCCCATGCGCGGCATGAAGCCCAGTTGCATGGCCTGCTTGGTCATGGAAAACGCGCCGCTGATCACCGCCTGCGACGCGATCACTGTCGCCACTGTAGCCAGCACCACCATCGGGAACAGCGCCACCGACGGGAAGAGGTGGAAGAAGGGGTTGTCCACGGTCTTGGGGTCCGACAACAGCAGCGCGCCCTGGCCCAGGTAGTTGAGCGCCAGCGCGGGTAGCACGAGTGCGAACCACGACAGGCGGATCGGCGGCGCGCCGAAGTGACCCATATCGGCATACAGCGCCTCGGCGCCGGTCAGCGCCAGCACCACCGCACCGAGCGAGACAAAGGCCCCCCAGCCGTTACGAATCAGGAATTCGAGGCCCACGAACGGGTCGAACGCGGCCAGGATGCCCGGCGCGCGACCGATGTTGAACAGCCCGACCACCGCAATCACGCCGAACCATACCACCATCACCGGCCCGAACACCGCACCGATGCCCGCCGTGCCGTGCCGCTGCGCCAGGAACAAGCCGATCAGCACGACCAGCGCGATCGTCACCACGAAGGGCTTGAGCTGCGGCTCCGCTACTTGCAGCCCTTCAACCGCGCTGAGCACCGAGATGGCGGGCGTGATGACGCCGTCACCGTAAAACAGCGCCGCACCGAACACACCGGCGAGCAGCAGCCCGTTGCGCAGGCGGGGCCGGTCCATCACCGAACTTGAGGCCAGCGCCAGCAGCGCCATGATGCCGCCCTCGCCGTGGTTGTGGGCGCGCATGATCAGCGTCACGTATTTCAACGACACCACGATGATCAGCGACCAGATGATGAGCGACACGACGCCCAGCACATTGAGGCGGTTGAGCACCAGCCCGTGACCCGAGTCGAATACCGTGCTCATGGTGTAGAGCGGACTGGTGCCGATGTCGCCGAACACGATGCCGATGGCGGCCAGCGCCAGCTTGGGCATCGACGCGTGGCTGGTTTCCTGGGCGCCCACTTGCGGGCCTGAAGACGATTCCATGACTGGCTCCTTCTCAGTGGGCGGGGCCCCTGCGCCAGCGAACGGTGCGCCGCCCGCCCGCAAGCGCCGGGCGGCCGTCTGCTTATGCTGGTTTTCCCGCAATGGGCTGATCAGCGGCCAGCCCACGGCGACAGCGTACAGAAGAAAGGGCGCGAGCGCTCCTGGTACGGAAACGGATAGGCGGGGAATGAGGCCGTTCATCGCCGAGATTCATCGTCAGCACCGCTTCGCCTCAGCTTGCTTCCGGTTCTTCGTCCATGATCAGCAGAAACAGCGTCGCCTGAGACGAGATATCCAGCTTCTTGTAAAGATTGCGCCGGTGAACCTTAGCAGTGGCAGGTGACACGCCGAGTAGCCTTGCCATATTTTTTGTCGAATGACCGGCAAGAATCATCAGCGCAATTTCAATTTCGCGGTTGGTCAGCGACGCATTGGAGCGCTTGCGCAACGCCTGTTCGAAGTGAAGGCGCCGGTCGCCTCCTGCGGCCGCACTCACCGGCGGGGGTAGCGCAGCGGTCTGTGCGGACAGCGCATGGCACATCAACGGGAGTAACCATGCGCCGTAAAGACAGAGGGTCCCGATTTCAGTCGAGCTAAAGCGGCGTTCACTGCCCATCGACACAGACAGCGTTCCGCCGGCGGGCAGCGGGGCCAACAACTGCACCTCATCTTCCAGCACGTTCACCGAGAAATAACGGCGAAAATATTCGGTCTCCCGGAAGTGGTCGGGCGCCACTTCGTCGAGGCAATACACGCCCGGGCTGATCGCGCCCAGGCTGAATTGATAGAAAGGGTCCAGCAAGTAGACGCTGTTCAAATACCCTTTGAACAGTTCGTCCTGCGGCGTGCGCGCCTGGATCTCCGCAATCAACTGGGGTTTCCCGTTGGGCCAGAAGATCACCACCACCCAGTTGTCAAAGTGGACCACTTTGCGCAACAGGTCGATCAGCGCATGCCAGAACTGTTTGTCGTCGAGTTTTTCGACCAGGCGTCCAAGCCGCTGATGAAATGCAACGTCCGCTACTTCAAGCTGCATGTCAGTTTCCCCCACTACCCCTAAGAGGGTAGGTCGCACGATCGTTCTAGCCCTTCGGCCTGATTTTCACCTGCCTCTCCCCACCCTACCATCTCAGTACCCCGACGCATGCGCGACGGCAGGCTTGCTCGCAGCAAGCAACACAGGAGAAAAGTATGGGTATCAGAGACATCGGCGTTCGAGTCGGCCACGGCACGCCCGGTCCATTTAACAGCATCACCGACGTGCAAGGCGTAAGAGTCGGTCATCGTACCCTGGTCGAAAACCGCGCAGAAGGTTCGATTCGAACCGGCGTGACGATCATCGAGCCGCGCGCCGGCATCGCACGGTTCGATCCATGTTTTGCCGGCTGTCATGTGCTCAACGGAAACGGCGATGCCACCGGCCTGGAATGGATCCGCGAAGCCGGCTTGCTAACCACGCCGATTGCCTACACCAACACGCACAGCGTCGGCGTGGTTCGTGATGCACTGGTCGCCGCCGAACGCGCGTGGGTCGGCAATAGCCAGTACTGGTGCATGCCGGTAGTGCTGGAAACCTTCGATGGGGTGCTGAACGACATCTGGGGGCAGCATGTCACTGCGGCGCATGTCCACGAAGCGCAGGCCCAGGCCTCCAGTGGACCGGTGGCCGAGGGGTCGGTTGGCGGCGGTACCGGCATGATTTGTCACGAATTCAAAGGCGGCATCGGAACCGCCTCGCGCAGACTCGCACCAGAGGACGGCGGCTGGACCGTCGGCGCGCTGGTCCAGGCTAACTACGGCCGTCGCGACGCACTGCGTGTGGCGGGCTACCCGGTTGGCGAGGTGCTGCGGAATCTGCCGTCGCCATTCGACCGGCGTCAGACGGGCGTCCCCGGAATGGGATCGATCGTGGTGACGCTTGCGACCGACGCGCCGCTTCTTCCGCATCAGTGCGAGCAGATTGCACGACGCGCGAGCATCGGATTGGCCCGTGTGGGGGGCGGCACCGAATATTCCAGTGGCGACATCTTCATCGCCTTCTCGGTCGGCAACCGCGGCATACCGCCGGCGAACTACGGTAAAGCGATCGAACCTGTCATCAGCGTGCGCAGCGTCAGTCAGGATTTCATCTCTCCGCTATTCGTCGCGGCTGCCGAAGCGGTCGAAGAGGCCATTCTCAACGCCCTTGTTGCTGCTGACGATATGGATGGCCAAGGCGTTCATGTTCCCGCGCTCGGTGCAGCCCGACTGCTGACAGCACTGGAGCAGGTTGGCTGGCGCCGCGAAGCAGATCACGCCACCTGCCCGTCCGCTGACTGACGCTTCTTTCCCTTGCATGAGTTCCTTCATTAAAACCGAAAGGTCACTATGACATCCCGACATCTCATCACTGTCGTCACTGGACTCCTCGCAACAGCGGGGATGCTGGCTATAACGACAAACCATGCTAAAGCCGAAGAACTGAACGTCTACAACTGGTCGGACAATATCGCCGACGACACCGTGTCAGGCTTCGAAAAGGAAACCGGCATTCACACGCGCTACGACGTCTATGACGGCGACGACACCTTGCAGGCAAAGTTGCTAAGCGGGTCATCGGGCTATGACGTGGTAGTGCCATCGTCGAGCTATGCCGGCAAGCAGATTGAAGCGGGCGTCTATCGGAAACTCGACAAGAGCAAGATTCCGAACCTGGCTAACTTGGACCCGGTGCTCATGAAGATGCTGGCATCAGCCGATCCGGGCAATCAATACACCGTGCCATGGTCATGGGGAACGGACGGCATCGGCTACAACGTCACGAAAGTGACGCAGATATTAGGCAAGGATGCACCCTACGATAGCTGGGATCTGCTGTTCGATCAGCAATACGTATCGAAGCTGAAAACCTGCGGTGTTTCCGTGCTCGACTCCCCAGAAGACGCATTTTCGGTTGGGCTGATCTACCTGCATAAGGATCCCAATAGCACCAACCCCGCCGATTATCAGGCCGTGTACAAGCTGTTCAAAACGATTCGCCCGTACATCACCCAGTTCAATTCTTCCGGCTACATCAACGACCTGGCCAATAACGATGTCTGCATCGCGCTCGCGTGGTCGGGCGACGTCGGGATCGCGAAGCGGCGTGCCGAAGAGGCTCACCGCTCCTACGAGATTCGCTACGTCATTCCAAAAGGCGATGGCGTGCTGTGGTTCGATCTGATGGGTGTGCCCAAAGACGCGCCTCACCCGGAAGCGGCGATGCAATGGATTAATTACATCCTTCAGCCTAAGGTTAGCGCGGCGATCACCAATCAGGTTTTCTATCCCAACGCTAACGCTGCTGCACGTACTTTCGTGAAGCCGGCCATCCTCGACAATGAAGCGGTCTACCCCCGCGGTGAAAAGATGAAATCGCTCACACTGTCATTGCCGTTGCCGGCCGATATCCTGCGCCTTGAAAACAGGCTGTGGACACAACTCAAGTCCGGGCGGTAACGGCGAAACTGATCGGCACATCGCGCCAGCGTTGAACAATGAGCCGGGTGGCAGTCCGCTTGCAACTTCCGCTTTGTGGACGGAAGCGGTCAGCGGCTGCCATCGCCTGGATTCTAGTGTTCACCTAAATTGTTCCAGTTTGCGCCTCACGGACCTCGCGAACCAGCGTCTCAACCAGTTCCGCCGCCGGCATCGCGCGCGAAAGCCGCACGGCCTGCCCTGCCCATTGAGCAGCATAGGCGGCGCTCCCCTGCACTTTCGCGGCCGCATGCAGCGCCTTGCCGGCGTCATAAGCAATGGGATAGTCAGGCAGCGCGGGGCGCCCTGGATCGTCACCCAGCTCACTTAAGCGGTTTTTGATGCCGCGCGCCGCACGTCCAGAAATCGCGCTGATGAACGTCGTGCGGCTATCGGGACTCAGCAGTGCGGCCCGATACGCTGCGTCGGCAGCCGATTCGGGCGATGCGACGAATGCAGTGCCGAGTTGCACTGCCTGCGCGCCCAGCGCCAACGCAGCCGCGATGCCCGCGCCATCCATGATGCCGCCAGCCGCGATCACCGGCAGCGGAATCTCGCGAACGAACCGCCGCACAAGCGCCATCGTGCCAAGCAATTCGTCCGGCGCCGACGGGTCGAAATTGCCCCGATGACCACCTGCCTCGGCACCCTGCGCAACGACGCCGTCCAGTCCTGCTGCATGGATCTGAGCGGCTTCGTCAAGGCTGGTGGCACTCGCCAGCAACATGATCCCGGCTTCGCGCAACGCCGCGATTTTTGCGGCCGACGGCAAGCCGAAGTGAAAGCTGACCACGGCCGGACGCTCGTCGATCAACATCGCGAGCATCGCGTCGTCTTCGACAAAACTCGTATAGATCTCGCTCAGCGCCGTGGGTGGTTTAGCACCGAAGCGCGCGAAGTGCGGCGCCAGATAGTCGAGCCAACGCGCCTCCCGAATGGGATCGGCAACGGCCGGCGCATGGACGAACACATTGACGTTAAACGGCTTGCTGGTCAACGCGCGTAGTTCGTGGATCGCCGCCCGCGCGCTTTGCGCGTTCATCGCACCGACACCGAGCGAGCCCAATGCGCCCGCGTTCGATACCGCCGCAGCGAGGGCCGGCGTACCCACACCCGCCATCGGCGCCTGGATGATCGGCAAGGCGACGCCCAAGCGGGCGAGCAGATTTGGAGAGTCTTTCATGTCCTTAGCCCCATGAAAATCGCGACGCGCTCAGCGTTGCCGTGCGCGAATGTCGGTGGTCGATTCGCCCCCCCAGCCCCAATTGTCCGTATCGATTTCCTCAATCACGACAAAAGTGGCCGCGGGATCCTTGTGCAATACGCGCACAACGAGATCGGTGGCGCCCTTGATCAACTCGGCCTTCTGCTCGCGCGTGACGCCTTCACGCGTCACCTGAATATTGATGTAGGGCATGCTGCACTCCTTTCAGTTGTCCCAAGTTCGACGGGGGTTACCACCGGCGGGCACCGCAGGCAGTCGCGATGTCTGTCCAGCTCTCATGCAACTGACTATACTTATGCCACTCACGTTGATAAATGCGCCCATGTCGAATTCATTTGATACATCACGTAATGAATAGCCCGCGAATCATCGAACGAACCAACAAGCGCCAGTTCGACGACGTGATGCTCGGCAGCATCGAACTGTTCTGTCTCGCGGCGGAACTGGAGAGCTTTACGGACGCCGCCACCGCTGCCGGCGTCACGCCCGCGGCGGTGAGCCGTTCGGTGTCGCGGCTCGAGGAGCGCATGGAGGTGCGGCTCTTCGTCAGAACCACGCGCCGTATCCGGCTGACCGACGCGGGCAGGACGTACTACGAGCGATGCCGCGAGGCGCTCGGACAACTCGTCGACGCCGAGCGCGAAGCGACCGGCCAGCAGTCCGAGGCGGCCGGCGTGTTGCGCATCAGCATGCCGACTCCCTATGCGCACTATCGCGTGCTGCCCATCCTGCCGGCCTTCCGCGAACGGCATCCGCAGGTGCGGGTCGAGGTGCACATCAGCAATCGCAACATCGACTTCGCCGAGGAAGGCTTCGATCTGGCCATTCGCGGAAGCGCGCCGGGCGAATCGAATCTGATCGCCCGCAAGCTCGAAGACGCGGAACTGGTTGTGGTGGCCAGCCGCGCTTACCTGTCGCGAGCCGGAATGCCAGCGTCGCTGGACGACCTCGCGCGCCACGATTGCATCCAGTTCGACCTGCCAAGCAGTGGCCGCAAGATTCCCTGGCTGTTCAAACACGGAGCGGATGTGCGGGAGCTTTACACCGACGGCGGCTATTCGAGCGCGGGCGATGTGCTCGGCGGCGTGACCTTGGCGCGCAGCGGCGCAGGGCTGTTCCAGACGTATCGTTTTGTGGTTGAACAGGACCTGGCGAGAGGCGGTCTGGTGGAAGTGTTGCCGGAGCTCGGCGGCGCCTCGCGGCCGTTCGTGCTGCTGTACCCGCACAAACGCCATCTGTCGTTGCGGGTGCGACGCTTCGTCGACTTTCTCGTCGAGACGCTCGGCTCCGCTCCACGCGATGAGTTCGCCTCGTCCCTCCCTGGCGCCTGAACGACAATGGATCGAATCGACGCGATGAAGGTGTTCGTCGCCGCCCTCGACGAGGGCAGCCTTGCCGCGGCAGGCCGGCGGCTCGGCCGTTCGCCTGCCGCCGTGAGCCGCGCCATTGCATTTCTCGAAGCACATGTCGGTATGGCGCTACTGCACCGCACAACCCGCACGATCAAGCTGAGCGAAGCCGGCGAACGCTACGCCGCCTCGTGCCGGCAAATCCTGACCGATCTCGACGAAGCTGATCTGACGATTGCCGGCGAACGGGCGGCGCCGCGCGGCACACTGACACTAACGGCGCCTGTGGCCGCCGGTCAGGACTTTCTGCGTCCGCTGCTCGACGAATTCGTGGATCTGTATCCGGATGTCACCGCACGTCTCTACCTGCTCGACCGCCCCGCCAACCTGATCGACGAAGGAATCGACGTCGCGCTGCGCATTGCCCACCTGGCCGACTCGACGCTGATCGCGATGCCAGTCGGCGAAGTACGCCGGGTGATTGCCGCCGCGCCGTGCTATCTCGCCAACCATCCGCGTCTCAAGGAACCCGCCGATCTCGCCCACCACCGGATCATTTCGATGACGCATTTCGGCGTCGATTCATGGAGTTTTCCGTCGTCGAATAATTCGGCCGCGCCGCAAACGGTGCATTTCACGCCACGGCTGATCGTCAACAGCGTGCAAGGCGCGGTGGCCTCCGCCGTTGACGGGTACGGCGTCACGCGGCTGTTTTCGTATCACGTCGCCGAACAGGTCCGCGAAGCTTCATTGAAGATCGTGCTGACCGGCTATGAGCAGGCGCCGCTCCCCGTTCACCTGCTTACGCCGCAAGGCCGTCTCGCGGTACCGAAAGTCCGGGCCTTCGTCGACTTCGCGATTCCGCGTCTGCGCGCCCATTTCAGCGCCCTCAAAGCGATTACCGACGCGGATTAAACCGCAACGCGGAAGAATGTCTGCCGAGCGGCGGCGATTCTCTCGCCGCGCGTTCATATCTAAACTGGTTTCCATCGGTGACGGCTACGGCCAAATCTGGCTGCGGCGCCAAACGTATGGAGCAGGCAATGGACTCGGAACGGAAAGTGGTGCTCATCGCCGGCGCGCGGATGCGTGCCGAATCGCAGGGGGCGTTATGAATCAGCCAGCCAATGTGGCGCCCCATGGGGTTGGGTTCATGAACGCCACCAGTTACGCCACACGAAATACCCTCTACTGGCGCCGCAATCTTTTCATTTGCGTGTTCGGCTCATTTACCACGCTCGTCAGTCTGAGCATGTTGCTGCCATTTCTGCCGCTCTATGTGCAGCAACTCGGTGTGACTTCGCAGGCCGCGATCGTGCAGTGGTCAGGCGTGGCGTTCGGCGCCACCTTTCTCGGCACGGCCGTCACGGCGCCGCTCTGGGGGCGTCTCGCCGATCGTTATGGACGCAAGCCCATGCTCGTGAGAGCAGCGGTCGGCATGGCGATTGTGATGTCCTTGATCGGCATGGCGCACAACGTGACCGAGTTGGTCGTGTTGCGACTGCTGGCCGGATTGATCGGTGGATATGCATCGGCGTCGATTGTCATGATCGGCACCCAGGCGCCGCGCGAGCGTGCGGGGTGGGCGCTCGGCATCCTGTCGACCGGCTCGCTGGCCGGCAGTCTCGCGGGTCCGCTGGTCGGTGGACTGCTGCCCTCGTTGATCAGCATTCGCAGTACCTTCTTCGCCGGCGGTGCCATGATCGCGGTCGCCGCGTTGCTGACGGTCCTGTTCGTACGGGAAGATTTTCACCCCGAGTCCGATACCAAAGCACGTGCTTCAACCAGCGGCACGGCGCCGAAGCTGGCCAACCGCACCGTGATGATCGCGCTGTTGCTCACCGCAATGATGGTGCTGCTCGCCAACATGTCGATCGAGCCGATCATCACCGTGTATATCGCGCACCTCAATGTGCCGACCGACCACCTGGCCCGCACCGCCGGCATCGTGATGGCGTGCTCGGCGTTCGGCAGCATGCTGACTGCGGCGCGGCTTGGCGCACTCGCGGACCGGATCGGCAGTTGGAACGTGATTATCGGTTGCCTCGTGTTGACCGGACTCGTCATGGTGCCGCAAGCGTTCGTCACACAGTGGTGGCAACTGGCGCTCCTGCGTGGGTTGATGGGCATGACGCTGGCTGGCCTGCTGCCGTCGATTGCGAAACTGGTCCGGCATGCGGCCAGTGAACACCAGTCGGGAACGATGCTCGGATATCTTCAGTCGGCGCAATTCGCCGGTCAGGTTATCGGACCGTTGCTCGGTGGATTGATCGGCGTCCATCTCGGTCTGCACGCTGTGTTCTTCGTCACCGGCTCGTTGTTGATGGCGTGTGCCGTGCTCGGCCTGGTTGTGCGCAATCGGCCAATGCAAGCTTGATGGTTTTCGACTAGCGAAGCGTCGGCGCCCTCGCGACACGATGAGGATAGCGCCGGCGCCACAGCTATATTGACGTCGATCTCTTACCCGTACCTGCACCGTTGTAATCTAGCTGACGCCCTTCAACAAAAGCCTGGCTTCCAGGCCGCCATCGGGCCGGTTGTGCAACGACAGGGCCGCGTCCATCGCCAAAGCAAGCTGCCGCGCAATCGCGAGGCCCAGCCCCGTACCGCCCGTTCCCCGATTGCGCGATCCTTCCAGCCGATAAAACGGTTCAAACACCGCTTCCAGCGACTCAGCCGGAATACCCGGCCCGCGATCCAGCACTGAGACGGTTATGTACCCGTCCCGCGAGGCAACCTTGATCTCGGCCGTCCCACCGAACTTCAGCGCGTTGTCGACGAGATTGCCGACGATCCGGCGCAACGCCTGAGGACGCGTCACCAGTGCAGTGTCGATTCGACCATGCAGCGAAACGTCCTTGCCCGCATCGACATAGTCGAACACGAGGCTGTCGAACAGCGCATCCGGATCGATGCGCAGCGGCGCCTCACTAGCACCGTGCATGGTGCGCGCGTACGTGACGCCTTCCTTGACCATCGTTTCCATTTCCTGCAGGTCCTGCTGCAGCTTGGCTCCCTGTGGGCTGTCGTCCATCACGTCCACGCGCAAACGCATGCGGGTGATCGGCGTTTGCAGGTCGTGCGAAATCGCCGCGAGGATCTGCAAGCGCTCGGTCATGTACAACCTGATGCGGTCCTGCATGGCGTTGAACGCCCGCGCCGCGCGCGCCACTTCGTCCGGTCCGTCCTCGGGCAGACGCTCTGCCTTCAGGTCAGGGCCCAGCGTATCGGCCGCTCGCGCCAACTGGCTCAGTGGACGCGTCGCCAGCCGTACGGCTACCCAGCAGCATGCGGCCAGCACCACCAACTGCAGCACCAGCAACCATGACAACCATGGCGACAGCGGCGCGCCCGGCATGGGGCGGTAGTCGATCGTCAGCGGTGTGCCGTCACTCAACTGCAGATGGACCTGCAGGCGGTCCGGGTCGCCAGGGACAGCATTGGCCGTTAGCGGATAGCGCTTGCCGATGCCGTCTGCGATAGATTGAGCCACCCTCGCCGAGAGCGTCGCATCCGGAGGCGCGCCGGCAACGCCGGGTCCCAGACTAAAGGTATAGGTGCGCCTTGCCAGCCTGGGCAGCCATTCCGCGCGCTCGTTAGCGGGCAAGTGATCGAGCAGCGCGACGGAGCTGGTGACCTCGCGTGCGATGTAACCCATCATCACGTTCGTCATCGTCTGGTCCCGTTCCGTCATGGTGAGCCAGACCGACAGCGTCTGCACCAGCGCAAGACTGACAAAGAGAATCAGGGCGAGCCGCGCGAACAGCGTGCGCGGCCAATGCAGTAATGCATTCAGCTTCATGGACTGCCTTCGATCATGATCACGGCCGCCGAAAATACATAGCCTTCGCTGCGCAGCGTCTTGATGTAACGCGGCTCGCGCGCAACATCCTGCAGGCGCTGCCGCAAACGGCTGACCAGCAGATCGATCGAGCGGTCGAACGGATCGGCCTGGCGGCCCTGGGTCAGATTGAGCAATTGATCCCGCGTGAGCACGCGCTGCGGATGATCGAGGAATACGCGCAGCAAGCGGTACTCCGCGCCGCTCAAGGCCACCATGGTGCCCTCGGCGTCGAGCAGATGGCGCGCGGTGGTATCGAGGCGCCAGTCGCCGAAGCCGATCATCGGCGCGGTCTCCGTCACCTGCATGCCGGGCGGCAGCATCCGGGCGCGGCGCAACACGGAGCGGATGCGCGCCAGCAGTTCGCGCACCGCAAACGGTTTGGACAGGTAGTCGTCGGCGCCCATCTCCAGCCCGACAATGCGATCCGCCTCTTCGCTGCGGGCGGTCAGCATCAATACTGGCACCGTGCGGAACTTGCCGGCACGCAGCTCCCGGCACAGCACGAGACCGTCTTCGCCGGGCAGCATCAGGTCAAGCACGATCAGATCGGGCGCACCCTGCTCGAGGACAGTACGCATCTGGCGGCCGTTGGCGGCCAGCGAAACGCGCATGCCGTTCTTCTCGAGATAGGTGGCAAGCAATTCACGGATACCCCGATCGTCGTCGACGATCAGCACGTGGTCGGTGTTTTCCATCAATGGATCAATCCCTTCGACGATTGACTCGCACCCGGTTCACGTTGACCAGCGAACAGTGCACGGGATGCGCCAGTTCCGCTGCCAATCCGCCTGCCAGGAAGGCGAGAATCGCCATGAACCGTCTCATGCGTCCTCCACGACGGACAGGCTGGCGCCATTGGCAACACTGGCCTCCAGCGTATACGGGTCGACGCCCTCCAGGCAACCGATGTTGACGCGCCAGAGCTGCGGATCTTTACGCGTCTGGTGGAACGGATAAATGCCGCAATGCTTGCAGAAGTAGTGCTTCGCCGTGCGCGTATTGAACTGATAGAGCGTCAGCGCTTCTTCACCTTGCAGGATCTTCAGTTCGCCAGCGGCGAACGGCGGCGTCATCAGCGCGCCCTTGCGCCGGCACAGGCTGCAATTGCACCGCGCGGCAGGGACCACCTCGGTACGGACTTCAAATTTCACGGTCCCGCAATGACAGGATCCTTGCAGCAGCTCGGTATTCATGTGGCGCTCCGAAGTAGGAATGGCTGCTTTATAGCCCAGTACGCGCGACGCTTTGTATCGCAATGTATCTGGGCGCTCGCCTGACACAAAACATTGCACCCGGCCGCCCCGGCGACACAAGCCAGATACGAACGGGCGTTCAAATGCAGTCATGCCAACCACTTGAATGCCCGACACGACGTCCGGATCTTCCCTTTCATTAAAGGACTCTGACATGCTCTCCCGGCTCAAAACCACCGCTTCTGTCGCCCTGTTCGCCGCAACCGTGGCCGCTGGCGCCGCCGCAATCGCAACGCTCGTTGCAAGTCCTGCGGCTCGCGCTGCCGCAGGTCCCGTTGCAAGCCAGATCGACAACAGCGCGACCGCGCCGGAATTCACCGGCATCGACAAATGGCTCAATAGCGATCCCCTGACCATGCAGCAGTTGCGGGGCAAGGTCGTGCTGGTCGATTTCTGGACCTACACGTGTATCAACTGTATCCACGTGCTGCCCTATGTGAAGACCTGGAATCAGAAATATAAGGACCAGGGCCTCGTGGTGGTCGGCGTCCACACGCCCGAGTATCCCTTCGAGCGCAGCACGAACAACGTCAAGACGGCGATCAAGCACTTCGACATTACGTTCCCGGTAGCGCAAGACAACAGCTACGCAACGTGGCGCGCCTACGACAATCAGTATTGGCCTGCGTTTTATCTGGTCGATAAGAAAGGGCACGTGGTCTACACGCACTTCGGCGAAGGTGACTACGAACAGACCGAAGCGAAGATCAAGGCCTTGCTGGCGGAAAACCCGTGATTCGTATCGCAATGTATCTGGGCATCGAGGTGATACAGAACATTGCAATTGACCCGGTTTCCCTACACAAGCCAGATACGTCGGCACGTTTTAATGCATCAACGCCGGATGCAAGACGCAAGCAGATTCTCAGAGCCTGACCGAATTGCTGCCCTTGCTCCTGATACCCCGGCGCCTTCCTTTTAATTTATTGGTTCACGGAGAACGACATGAAAACCTCAATGATCGCTTTGGCATTCGCAGCATTCGCTACGGCTGGCTTCGCTCACGCCTCTGAAGTGCCTGCAGCAAGCGCTGGCCAATCGGCCGCCGCGCAGATACAGCAATGGAACCCGAGCCAAACTGGCGCAATGCAGAAGACGCGCGCAGAGGTCCGACACGAGCTGGTGCAGGCTCAGCAGGATGGTCAGCTCGCCCAGATCAGCAGCTTGTATCGCGGCAGCTGATTATCTGAGCGCCGCCGGATTGAACTCTGCTTCCCATACGGTAAGCAATCCTCTTGGTTCGATATCCTTCGCACGTTCCACTACGCCCACACCGAGCACGCTCGGCGTGGGCGTATCGCGTTCAATGGCTCGTGAGATCACATTGTCGTTGATCGGGAACCTCGCTTTACCCATCGGAAATGCTATGTCAGACACCCTTCTTCCCCAATCGCCGTCTCGGCGTCGTTTTGTCAGTGTGGCAGCGGCGACCGTTGCCGCAGGCTCGCTGAGTCAGCTCGCTTTTGCGGAAACAGATCAAGCGATTACTGAAGTTGCCCAACCGGCCAGCGGCGACAAGACCGCTATTCGTCCGCTTCGTGTGCATGTGCCGGAATCGCAACTGATCGACTTACGCAGACGCATCAAAGCCACGAGGTGGCCAGACCGGGAGACGGTCACCGATGACTCGCAGGGTGTGCCGCTCGCGATGATTCAGGAATTCGCGCGCCATTGGGCGACTGATTACGACTGGCGCAAGTGCGAGGCCAAACTGAACGCCCTGCCGCAGTTCATGACCGAGATCGACGGGCTGGACATTCATTTCATCCACGTTCGTTCGAAACATGAAAATGCGATGCCACTGATCGTCACGCACGGATGGCCTGGTTCGGTGATAGAGATGTTGAAGATTATCGATCCGCTGACGAATCCCACGGCATACGGTGCGAACGCGTCGGATGCTTTTCATCTGGTCATTCCGTCTTTGCCCGGCTACGGATTTTCTGGCAAACCTACCACGACCGGTTGGGGTCCGGAGCGTACCGCGCGTGCGTGGGTCGTCCTGATGAGGCGCCTTGGATACGAGAAATTCGCGGCGCAAGGCGGTGATCTTGGTGGCATCGTCGCGAATGTGATGGGTAAGCAGGCGCCACCGGAATTGCTGGGCATCCACGTCAACTTCCCTGCGACTGTGCCGCCCGAGATTGCAAAAGCGCTCCAAGCCGGTGATCCGCCGCCACCCGGTCTATCGGACGACGAAAAGCACGCTTACGAGCAGTTGAGCAGCGCGGCCAGGAAACGACGCGCCTATGCCCTGGAGATGGGGACACGCCCGCAAACGCTCTACGGACTGGCGGACTCACCCGTTGCACTGGCGAGTTGGCTTCTTGATCACGGCGACGGGTATGTTCAGCCGGTGGCGGCCTTGACCTCGGCCGTGTTCGGGCACACCGTCAATGGAGAATCCGCAGGCGACCTGACACGGAACGACCTCCTCGACGACATCACACTCTACTGGCTGACAAACACGGGAATTTCCGCCGCACGCTTTTATTGGGAGTCTCACTTCAACTTCCTGGCCGCCGCCGATGTGTCCGTCCCGGCTGCCGTGAGCGTCTTTCCCCGCGAGAACTATCAGGCCCCGCGGAGTTGGACGGAGCGGGCGTATCACACCCTCATCTATTACAACAGGCTGGATAAAGGCGGCCACTTTGCAGCATGGGAACAGCCGCAATTGTTTGCCGAAGAGGTTCGCGCCGGTTTGAGACCGCTGCGCAAATAGCGGATCACTCCCCGCTTTGGACCGACTTGATGAGATTGTTGCGCAGCGTCACGATCGCCTTCTGCACTTTCGCGAACTCATCTGGCGCCAAGCCAGTCGCCTCGACGAGGTCCATCTTCAAGCCTTTTTCGCGCAGCCGCCGACCGCCCTTCGTGAGACTGACCCGCACCTGGCGCTCGTCTTCGGGATCGCGCTGCCTTTCCAGATAACCCATCGCCTCGAGCTTCTTCAGGATCGGCGTGAGCGTGTTGGATTCGAGAAACAGCTTCTCGCCCAGGCTGCTGACGGTCTGGTTGTCTTCCTCCCACAACGCAATGATCGTGATGTATTGCGTATAGGTGAGCCCGAGTTCCTCGAGGATCGGCTTGTAGGCCTTGCCGAACGCCAGGTTTGCGGAATAGACCGCAAAGCACAGGAAGTCGGAGAGCACCACGTTCGCGTCTGCCGGTTTGTCGGTGGATTTCATCAGCATCCTCTTTGGCTAGAGACACAAGTCTCGCAAGCAAAAATATATCGCATGCGATTGTATCGCAATGCGATGCCCCCCATGCGGTAGACGGCGCGCATCAACGGCGATGATGCGCGCCGGCATGGCGACGGGAGATACGCGAGCTAGTGACGGGCGTAGAGGTTGTCGCGCAGCGGCGCGGCGACACGGCTTCCCGCTTCTGATTGGCTGGAAACTACACCGCCATACGCTGCTTGCGAGCCAGTCGCATCGTCGCGCTCAGCGGCGAGGGTTTGCGCGCTCTGACCGCGTTGCGACGCCGGAGCGCCAATCGAGGGACGGTAAGACGGGGCCGGACCATAGCCGCTGGCGAACGCGGGCGTGGCAGCGGAAGCCGAAAGGGCGACAAGCAATGCAACAACGAGTTTGGTTTTCATGATGGATATTCGCTAAAAGGGTTCAGTGAGAGAGGTGCATGTCTTGCCCGATCACGCCGTGACGACGTTCAGGGCGACTTCGATGTTTCCGTGCACAGCCTTCGAATACGGGCAGATTTGATGAGCCGCGTGGGCGATTGCCTCGGCGACGTCCTGTGCCAGACCCGGCACCCGAACGGTGAACTGGGCGCCGAGGAACCAGCCGGGACCGGTCTGGCCCACGTCTACCTGAATATCCACGGAATGGTCGGGCGGCAGTGTGACCTTCTTCAGGGAGGCCGCAATCCCGAGCGCGCTGATGTAACAGGCCGACCAGGCGCCCGCAAACAGCTGCTCGGCGGTCGGGTGCGGCACGGCGGCGATGAACTCGTAGTTTTCACCGCCGGGCGCCGACAGCTTGATGTCGACGACGCCGTGCTCGCCCCGCTGGACGCCAGGGTCGCGGTTCATCGTGGTATGGGTGTTGCCGGAGAAAATGACTTTTTCGATCTTGGTCATGATGGATTCCTTGATGGAAAGGCTGTTGAGTGGATTTGCATCGTATGCGCTTCAATCGCATGCGATGCATAGTGGACGAAAAAATCGACGATGTCAATCGCATCCGATTTAATCGCATGTGATTTTTTGATAGGGAAAACCGAAGATCCGACGATGACGCGCATGACGCCGATGCTAAACAGGATTGCGTTTAACCATCATTTTTTGGTCAGTTAACGCAAAAAAACGAATTCAACCGGCACAATTTTGCCTGTTATATTTTGCCTATCTTGCCAACTCAACCGGCCCGTACCTCCGAGGCGACCATTGAACGCACAGCGGGAGTGGCCGGCCAGTTTCGGGATCACGCACAGAGCTTTCCCATTCGGCGCACAGCGGTGAGCGCCATCGCTGCACACATTGGATCCGACATGGAAATCAAGTGGATTGAGGACTTCATCGCGCTCTCCCAGTATCAGAGCTTCTCGCGGGCGGCGGAATTCCGGAATGTCACCCAGTCGGGGTTCAGCAGGCGCATTCAGTCACTTGAGCAATGGGTGGGCGCGGACCTCATCGACCGAAGCAGCTTTCCTCCCACGCTGACGCCTGCCGGACAACTGTTTCGGGAAGCAGCGGTAGATATCCTTGGGAAGCTATTCGATACGCGAGCCATCATTCGTATCGACCAACGCATGGCGGGCAAAGGCTTGCAGATTGCAGCGGGCCATACGATCGCGCTAAGTTTCCTGCCTGCCTGGCTAAAGGCGCTCACCGCACGTTTCGGGGAGGTACGTGCCAGGGTGATACCCACCAACGTCCACGACTCCATCCTGATGCTCGTGAACGGCAACTGCGAACTGATGTTTGCCTACCATCACCCGGAGCTGCCGCTTCATCTCGACCCGATCAGGTACGAGCATCTCACCGTGGGCGTCGATGTACTGATGCCTGTCTGCCGGCCAAACCCACGTGGTGCGCCCATGTTCCGCTTACCGGGAACAGCGGCTCGTCCATTGCCGTTGATTTCGTACACGGAAACCAGCTATTTCGGCCGCTGTCTTGCACTCCTCCTGAGTCGAGTCGATGCAACCCCGGCTTTGCAGCCTCATTACGAGTCCGACATGGCCGAGGTCCTCAAGAAACTCGTCCTCGAAGGCGAAGGCGTCGCCTGGCTTCCCAAAAGCTCGATCGTCGCCGAACTCGACGCGGGCGAACTGGTCCCAGCCGGCCGGGACGCATGGCATCTCGAAGTTGAGCTACGCGTCTACCGGGACGCCTCGAATCGCAGCGAGTTTCTGGACGCGCTTTGGCGTCACCTTCGCGCCGCGTCGCAGGCCGCGGATTAAGGGTTATCCCGCCTTATGCGAGTCTCGCATATCCCTATGCAGGACCCGCATTGAGTCTTTTTTGATCATCTCTATCATCCGTCCATACACAGAAACGCCGCCTCACTAACGGCGTTTTTGCCTCCTGCCAGCGTACGTGGTCACGTCAGGCCTTTGTGCGCCTTCCTCGGACTGATGGAAATGAAAAACCGCCTAACGTTCTATATTCTGGTCGGCATGGTGCTCGGCGTGATTGTCGGTTACGTGTGCCATCGGAGCGTAGCCGATGCTGCAGAAGCGAAGACAATCGCCGGTTACTTCTCGATCATTACCGATATCTTCTTGCGCCTCGTGAAGATGATTATCGCGCCGCTCGTCTTCGCCACGCTGGTGTCCGGGCTCGCCGGAATGGAAGGGACGAGCGACGTGCGCAGAATCGGGTTCAGGTCGGTGGGATGGTTCGTGTGCGCCTCGCTTTTCTCGCTCGCGCTTGGTCTCGTCCTGGCGAATGCGCTTCAGCCCGGCGCCGGCTTGCATATGACGCAGACCAGTGCCGATGTTGCCACCGGCCTCAACACCGCGGGTCTGAACTTCAAGGACTTCGTCACGCATGCGTTTCCTTCCAGCATCATCGATGCGATGGCTCGAAATGACATCCTGCAAATCCTCGTCTTCTCCGTGCTGTTTGGTGTGGTCCTGAGTGCCATCAAGTCGGACCCACGCGTCACACCTCTGATCGCAGCCATCGATGCACTCGTCCCCGCAATGCTGAAGCTCACCGACTATGTCATGCGACTCGCGCCCATTGGTGTCTTCGGCGCCCTTGCCTCCGCGATTACGGTGCACGGCCTGGACGTGTTGACCACCTATGGCAAGCTCGTCGGATGCTTCTACCTTGGCCTCGTCCTGCTGTGGGCTGCGCTTATCCTCGTTGGCCACGTCTTTCTGGGCAAATCGATCTGGAGGTTGCTCAAAGCGGTCCGGGAGCCCGCGATGCTCGCCTTTTCGACCGCGAGCAGTGAGGCCGCTTATCCGCGCCTGACCGAGAAGCTCGAACAGTTCGGTATCGACAAGAAGGTCGTCGGCTTTACGTTGCCGCTCGGCTACGCGTTCAATCTCGACGGATCGATGATGTACCAGGCGTTCGCCGCGATTTTTATTGCGCAAGCGTTCGGCATCGATATGCCGCTCAGCGCTCAAATCATGATGTTGCTGGTGCTTATGTTGAGCAGCAAGGGAATGGCCGGCGTCGCAAGAGGTTCCGTGGTGGTGGTTGCGGCGGTTGCCCCGATGTTTCATTTGCCGCCGTCTGGCGTGGTGTTGATCCTCGCCATCGATCAGATTCTCGATATGGGGCGAACCGCCACGAACGTGATCGGCAACAGCATCGCGACGGCCGTCATTGCGAAGTGGGAGGCCAAGCGGGTGGCCAGGCAGAACGACGGAGAGAACAACGTTGTCCTGGGCCAACTGCAAGGCGAGACAAAATGATCGGCGCAAGCGTGCTGAGCGGGAAAAAGTTCGGCGTAGTAGGCGGCCTGGGGCCACTGGCTAGTGCGGACGTCTTTTTCAAGCTCGTCAAATCGACGCCCGCTTCGAGCGATGCGGAACACGTCGACGTCATTTTCGAGCAGCATCCCTTTCGAAGCGCAGCCAAAGGCGGTGAAGCGACGACTCAACGAAAGCTATACATTTTCGACATGATTAGCGGCTTCGAGAAAGCGGGGGTGACGACCGTTGTACTCCCCTGCTTTCTCAGCCACACGTTTATCGACGAACTCAAGGCTAACTCGCCCTTGCAGATTGTCGATATGGTGGAAGCCGTTCGCAGCCACGTTCGAAGAAAATTTCCGACGGCACGGCGAATCGGCGTGCTGGCCTCGGACTACACCCGTCAAAAAGGGCTATTCGAAAAGTATTTCGCGGAGCCGGAATTTGAAGTCATTCATTCCCGCCCACGCGAAGGTATCGATCTCATCACCGAAGCCGTCTACGGCGCGAACGGCGTCAAGAGCGGAAACCTGTCGGGCCGGCCTGTCGCGCTTCTGCGCGAGGCGTGCGAGGACCTCATCGCGCAAGGTGCACAAATCATCGTGCCGGGCCTGACGGAAATTGCGCTCGTGGCTGAGGAAATGGGCCCGTTTCGGGTGCCACTGATCGATTCGAATCTCGCGTATGCGCAGTACGTGATTGCGGGCGAATACGGTTTGCCCGAATCCATTTTCAAAGTGGGTGTGGTCGGTGGCGTTGGACCTGCGGCCACGGTGGACTTCATGCAGAAGATCGTACGCAATACGCCGGCGAATCGGGATCAGGACCATATCAGGCTGCTGATTGAACAGAATCCGCAAATTCCCGACCGCACGGAAAACCTGATCGGAGACGGGCCCGACCCGACGATCTCGCTTTACGCGACCTGCAAGAAGCTCGAGTCAGGCGACGCGGACCTCATCGCAATTCCGTGCAACACCGCTCACGCATTCATCGAACGCATTCAACCGTATCTGGGCATACCGATCGTCAATATGTTGACGGTTACAGTGCGCCATCTCCGAGAAACATTTCCGCTGTTGCGCTCCGTTGGCGTGCTGGCCACCTCGGGCACGATCGCGAGTGGCGTCTACGAAAAGGCCCTCAAATCACAGGGCATGCGGCAAATCGTTCCGGCAGCGGAATTGCAGGCTCGGGTGATGGACGCGATCTACGGCACGGAAGGGGTAAAAGCGGGATTCACCACCGGGCGATGCCTCGACGACATCGCCGCTGCAATTGATGGGCTCATAGCGAAAGGCGTCGATGTCATCATCCTGGGATGTACCGAGTTGCCGCTCTTATTGCCACAGACGAGTTTCGTGGGGACGACCGGCACACGCGTCAGCCTGGTCGATCCAACCGATGTCCTAGCACAACAATGCGTGGCCCTGGCAACGGCGGCCGCGCGGAAGGCGCAGATTAGCGGCGTCCGACGTTGAACAGGCAGCGTGCGCCGCAAGCCACCTACACACGTCGGCGCCGCTCGACATTGTCGCCGTCAATCGACCTACCCGATATGCAAATCCCGGGTCGGCGCATGCGTGCGTTGCCGCGTCTCCCATCCCTCGGCCAGGCCCACGTCAGCGTCGGACGCGGGCAACATGGACACCGCGCGGACCAGATCCGACGCGCGTTCCGCCAGCATGATCGTCGGCGCATTCAGGTTGCCATTGGGCTCGGTCGGGAAAACAGATGAATCGATGACTCGCAAGCCGTCAATGCCGCGCACCCGCAACTCGGAATCGACCACCGCCATATCGTCCTCCCCCATGCGGCACGAACCGCACGGATGCATCGTACTTTCGAGATTCGCCCTGACGAAGGCATCGATCTGTTCATCCGTTTGCACGTCTGGCCCAGGAGCGAGTTCGACATCACGGAAGCGGTCCATCGCCGGCTGCCCGATGATCTCCCGGGTCAGGCGCACGCAGCGTCGAAATCCTTCCCGGTCCTCTTCGCGATCCAGATAGTTGAAGCGGATTTCCGGATGCGTATAGGGATCGGCTGACACCGCTCTCACGTGGCCTCGGCTCTTCGGCTTGTTCGGTCCGGTCAACACCATGAACCCGTGCCCTTTGAACGGCTTGTCGCCGTCATAGCGCATGGCGGCCGGCAGGAAATGGAATTGAATGTCCGGCCAGCGCAACCCGGCTTCAGAACGGATGAATCCGCCCGCCTCGAAATGGTTGCTCGCACCCAGGCCATCCTTGAACAGGAGCCAGCGCAAGCCAATCATGAATTTGCTGAACGGGTCCATTTTCGCGTTGAGCGTGACGGGCTCCTTGCACGCGTACTGGATATAGATTTCCGCGTGATCCTGGAGGTTCTCGCCGACCCCGGGCAGGTGATGCCGGACCTCGATCCCCGCTTTTTTCAGCACATCGGCCGGCCCGATTCCGGAGCGTTGCAGCAAGTGCGGCGAGCCGATCGGTCCGGAGGCGATCAACACCTCAGAACGGCACCGCGCGACATGCGTGCGTCCGCCTTGATCGTATGCGACCCCGACGGCACGCTTGCCCTCGAGAATCACTTGACGTGTCATCGCATTCGTCACGACGGTCAGATTCGGCCGCTTCATTGCAGGGCGCAAGTAGGCGTTCGCGGTCGACCAGCGCACGCCGTCCTTGACGGTCATATGCATTGCCCCGAAGCCTTCCTGCATGTGGCCGTTGCAGTCCTCCGTCTTGATGTATCCGGCCTCTGCCCCCGCTTCGATCCACGCACCGTACAACGGATTCGCCATGTTGTTGCCGTTGTTGGTGCACAGCGGCCCCGCCGCGCCCCGGTACTCGTCCCCGCCGAACTTGTAGGTCTCCGCGCGCCTGAAATACGGCAAACAGTTGCGATAACCCCAACCTCGCGCGCCCAGTTCCTCCCATTCGTCGAAATCGCAAGCGTGGCCGCGAATATAGACGAGGCCATTGATCGACGATGACCCTCCCAGCACCTTGCCGCGCGGGCAATGCAGCTGGCGGCCGTTCAGATGAGCCTCGGGCGCGGTCTGATAACGCCAGTTGTACTTGGCCGTATTCATCGGCATCGAAAACGCACTTGGCATCTGAATGATGACGCTGCGATCGCTGCCGCCGTATTCCAGCACCAGAACGCGGACCGCCGGGTCCTCGGTAAGCCGGTTGGCCAGCACACATCCTGCCGATCCGGCGCCCACAATGATGTAATCGAATTGCTCGGTAGCCATGATATTTGCCTGATTTCCAGATCTTGACGGGTTTGTCCGTGTTTCAGTAGCGACCCTTGTCGCCCGTGGTGTATTGCGGTGAGGTCTTCTCGATGTGGGCGATGACCGATTCCTCGTACTTCAGATCGAGCGAACGCGACAAGGCGTAGTAGGCAATGCCCGAGACGATCAGACCGACCAGCCACGCCAGATCGACGCTACCCATCGCACGGGCAAACGGGCCCACATACACTTCGTTAGCGCCGTCGAGGACACAGAAGAACGGAATCATCGCGACAAAGCCGATCGCGTACGCGATCAGACCGCGCGCGCCCCATGTTCCGTACAGATTGTTGTGAGGCATGAAGAAGTGCGGAATGGCATAGCGGCCCTTGCGGACGAAGAAGTAGTCCGTCAGATTGACGGCAGTCCAGGGGACCAGAAAATACAGCATGACAACGAGGTAAATATTCAGGACGGAGAGACCCTTACCCGAGGTGTAGATGCTGAGCGCGACGCCCAGCTGGAGAATCACTACAAAGAGAATCGCCAGAATGCGAGCCTTGGGAGTCGGCTGGACTTTGCGGAACGAATCGACTGCCGTGATGGCCGTCAGCTTGGCGCTATAGATGTTCATCGCGATCACTGGCAAAAACGCCAGAATCGTGACGCCGACAACAATGCTTCCCATCCCCGGTGCCAGGTCGTTACCCACCTGACTCAATGCGACCAGCACATCGGTCGCGTGCAGATGGTCCGCGAGCCAGCCACCAATCGCGATCATCCACGCACCCGACAGGGATGCGCCGAGAAACACCGCCGCGATCAACTTGCCGCTCGGCGTGTTTTTCGGCAGGTAGCGCGAGTAGTCGGATACATACGGTGCGTAAGCGATGTTGTAGCTGGCGGCGGCCGCGAATTGCGCGATGAACGCAATCCAGTTGAAGCCCAGCGGTGGCGTCGGTGCCGCGCCCGGTGCGACAGCCGCGAGGGGGACGTCAGGCACCCAGTGCATCAGCACAGCTACCGTGACCAGACCGTAAAGGGGGATCGACAGATACAACGCCCATTTGAAACTGCGATGCATCCAGTCGTGGCCGAGAATCGCCAGAACCGAGGCCGGAACGGTCACTGCCAACGCCACCTTGACGGGATCCCAATTGAACAATGCCTTGAGACCTTGCATCATCAGCACCAGGTTGACGATGTTGAATCCCGCAAACACGAATAACGTCGCCAACAGAACGACGATGACCCCGCGATAACCGAATTGCGCTCTCGACTGGATCATCTGCGGCAAGCCGAGATGCGGTCCCTGCGAACCGTGAAAGGCCATGAACAAGGTGCCGAACATAATGCCAAGCGTGCCGGCTATCGTGGTCCACAGCGCACTCAGGCCAATGCTGGGACCAACAAAGCCGATGGTCATGGTGAAGAATGTGAAATTACCCAGAAACCAGAATGGACCTTGTCTCGACAACCTGTCGGTTCGTTCGCTATCCGGAATGAAATCGATTGAATGACCTTCGATGGCGCCGTGCTCGACGCCGACTACCGTGCTTTTAACGACTTCGTCTGTTGCTTGCATCATGTACCCCTGACAGCAATGAGAGGTTGATGGAATAGGCTTGACTCGGCATGCATGCGTGGCCGCGGCGCCCGCTCGTCACGTGGCACTTTGGCTCACGCTCAGCTGGAAACGCCGTCGGCGCATGGACGGTTCAGCGCAGCGTGATCCAGACCGCTTTGCTCTCCATCAGATGATCAAGCTGTTCGGGGCCGAGGTCCTTGCCAAAGCCGGATTCCTTGAAGCCGCCGAACGGCATCGACGGATCGATCGTGCTATGGGCATTGACGTAGACGGTACCGGCGCGCAATTGCGGAATCAGTTTGTGCACACGGTTCAGGTCATTGGAGTAGATCGCGGCAGCAAGACCGTACGGAGAATCATTCGCCTGCGACAGGGCATCGCCCAGGTCGTCAAAGGGGGTGGTCACCAACACAGGTCCGAAGATTTCTTCGCGCACGACCTTCATGTCGCTGCGGCAATGCGTAAAGATGGTCGGCTCGACGAAGTAGCCCGGCCGGTCCAGCACGTGGCCGCCATGCACAAGTTCCGCGCCTTCGCGCCGCCCGGTTTCGATATAGGACGAGACGCGGTCCTTCTGCAGCGCGGAAACGAGCGGGCTGATGAAGCAATCCCGATCGAGGCCTGGCGCGATCTTCAACGTGCGGGTGTACTCGATCAGCGCGCCAATGAACTTATCGTGAATGCCGCGCTGGATGTAGACCCGTGTGCCCGCGTCGCAGACTTGTCCAGAATTGAAGAAAACGCCGTTTGCCACGGCCTGGGCCGCCGCTTCGATGTCGGCGTCCTCTAGCACCAACACCGGCGACTTGCCGCCCAGTTCGAGTGTCATCCGTTTGATGCCGCCCACGGCCGCTTGGCCGACCGTTCGACCCACCTCGGTGGAACCCGTGAACGTGATCTTGTCGATGCCCGGATGGGCGGCCATAGCCGCGCCGATTTCGCGTCCTCGCCCCGTGATGACGTTCACCACACCGTCCGGAATTCCGGCCTCCTGCACCAACTCCGCGAAGCGAAGCGTGGACAGCGACGTGAGTTCAGCGGGTTTGATCACAGTAGTACAACCCACGGCGAGCGCGGCCGCGACCTTCCACGCCATGGTTTGCAGCGGGAAGTTCCACGGCACGATGACGCCGACCACGCCGATGGGCTCCTTGCGTGTGTAGGCAACGTAGTCGCCAGGCAGGGAGGGTTCGACCGTACGGCCGTGGAGCTTCGACGCCCAACCGGCAAAATAGCGAAAGGTATCGATCGTGCCTTGTATGTCGACGTCACGCGCATTGGCGACAGACTTGCCTACGTCGATCGATTCGATTTCGGCCAACTCTTCTGCGTTCGCTTCGATCAGATCGGCGAGGCGATGCAGCAGCCGCTCGCGCTCAAGGGGTTTGAGTTTTCGCCACGGTCCACCGTCGAATTGCTTGCGGGCAGCGTCGACCGCGCGATCCAGATCGGCGGTCGTGCCCAAGGGAATATGCGTGATCACGCCCGCGGTGGAGGGTTCGAGCACCGCGCAGGATTCGCGGTCGCCTTGCGGCACCCAGGCATCGCCAATCAACATTTTCTGCGGCCTGGCGAGAAAGCGTTGTGTCTCTTCCCGAATGCCAAACGTCTCCAGATAATTCTGTACGACCTTGTCCATCGTTGTCTCCTGTCTTACGGATTGGCTGCTATTCGGCCTCTCATGGGCCGGCTTCGTGCAGATAGGTCCGCCTGTTCTTGCCACGTTTGTTCGTGGATCCTGCGTAGTAGCCGACAGGTCCGGCCGTTCAAAAGCGACCGGGGTCCATCGATATAAACGCGGCTTGTGGCAGCGCGGTGTTTTGAGAGACTATGTACGACAAGGCAGGGGGTAAAAATCACGTGAATCAGATGTTCATATCGGGAATATCGAAGCAAGCGGCGCAAGGGGAGCAACGACCGTGATCCAGTTGCAGGACGTGGACCTCAAACTCCTGAGGGTGTTCATGACGGTGGTACGGTGCGGCGGATTTTCCGCCGCCCAGGCGACCCTGAACGTAAGCCAGTCGACGATCAGCGAGCAAATGACGACGCTCGAAACGCGCCTGGGGCTCAAGCTTTGCGAGCGGGGGCGGAGCGGCTTTCGCCTGACCGAACACGGCGTGGCCACTTTCGAGGCGGCGCAGCGCTTGCAGGTTGCGGTAGAAAGCTTCTGTGTGGATACCGATGCGCTAAAAAAGCACGTCTCGGGGAAGCTGTATCTCGGCATCATCGACAACACGGTAACCGACTCGGCCTCGCCGCTGCCGCAGGCACTGCAAGCGTTCGTGTCGAGAGGGCACGACGTGCATCTGGATGTCTACGTCGGCACGCCCGCCGAACTGGAAGAACGTGTACTGGACGGCCGGCTGCACATCGCAGTCGGGCATTTTCCACTGCACGTGCCGGGGCTGACCTACACCGACCTGTATTGCGAACCGGACGGTTTATATTGCGGGAAGGGTCACGCACTCGCCGGCCGATTGCCTGACGACGCCGCGCTCGACGAGGCGATCGCGGCCAGCCGCGTAGTGGCGCGGGGGTATCTGCAGCAGCACGACCTGCGGATGCTCAAGGTGAGTAAAGCCGCAGCCACCGTCGACAATATCGAGGCGCAGGCCATCCTTATTTTATCGGGCGCTTACATCGGATTCCTGCCGATTCACTACGCTGCCCGATGGGTCGCGCGCGGCGAGATGCATCAGATCTGCCCGGAGCAACTCGGCTCGGATTGGCCGTTTTGCGCGATCACGCGGCGGGCCGCCGCGCCCCCGACCATCCTGCAGGTCTTCATGATCGACTTGATGGAAAGCTACCGTATGGTTCAGCGGACGGCACCCATGGCGTAAGGGTGCCGCGATGTCATACGCCGCACCCCTTCGCCCGGGTTGGGCGACGTGAGCCTAGGGCTGCGAGGAAGCCAGCGGCGTGGGCTCGCCATTTCGATAGGTATAAATCGTGATTGGCGAGTCCGTCAGGTCGCGGTTGCTGTCAAACCGGTAGTGCCCTGAAACACCGTGAGAATCGATGCCGGCGAGCGCGGCGCGATACTGGGCGGGTTCGATCGAATTGGCTTTCTGCATGGCCTGCGCCACGATATTCACACCGTCGTATAAGGCCGCGCTGTAGGTCAACGGGTCGGTATGAAAGCGTTGCTTGTAGTCCGCCTTGAACTGACGGCCCTCAGGTGTCTGATCGAGTACGGGGCCGCCTTGCGGGCAATACACGCGCGTATCGACCGCATCGCCGCCGAGTTTCGCCAGTTCGGCGTTGCACATGGCGTCGCCGCCGAGCAGGTAGCCATTCATCGCGAGGCGCTTCATCTGTTTGCGCAACGCACCGGCTTGCGCGTAGTAACCGCCGTAGAAAATCCCTTCCGCGTTCGCGCCCTTGATGTGTGTGAGGATCGAGACGAAGTCGGTCGCCTTGTCGGTCGTATATTCCCGATCGACGATCTCGATGCCGTTGGCT
Organism: Paraburkholderia domus; assembly: GCF_905220705.1. Taxonomy (GTDB): domain Bacteria; phylum Pseudomonadota; class Gammaproteobacteria; order Burkholderiales; family Burkholderiaceae; genus Paraburkholderia; species Paraburkholderia domus. The sequence goes on along the minus strand of NZ_CAJNAT010000004.1, from coordinate 284,711 downwards.
TTGGCGGCACTGATGAATTCATCGGCGACGCCCTGGCCATATGCCGTGCGATCGTCAATCACCGCGATGCGCTTGACCTTCAACGCCTTGGCCGCAAAGTCACCCATGCGGCTGCCCAGTTGCGTGTCGCTGGCGGAGATGCGAAACACGAACGGATAGCCATGCTGCGTGATCGATGGGTTCGACGCGACGGTCGCCATCACGATTCCCGACACGTTCACCAGGTTTGAGATCGGAATCGCGACCCCGGAATTGAACGGCCCGAAGATGACCTTCACGTTGGCATCGACCAGGCTTTGCGCGACTGTCATGCCGGTTCGCGGATCGGCGGCGTCATCCTGCGAAACCAGCTCGAAACGGGTTTTCTGGCCGCCGATCACGAGCCCCTGGGCATTCAGACGCTCGATCGCCATCCTGACGCCGTTTTCGTCGTCCTTGCCGATGGCGGCCTGCGGGCCGGTCAAAGGTCCGGTCAAGCCGATTTTGACCACCTGTTCTGCCGCCGTCGCGCCCACCGACACCGTGCTCAAAGCGACTGCGATCAACCAGCTTGCGCCTGCGTACGTCTTTTTCATCGTGCTCTCCTCACATCGTGACGTGCCAGATCGTCCTGCCGCCGGAAGTGGCGAACGCGTTACGCTTCAGCACAGAAAACATCGCTTTGGGGCCGCACTGTCCTTATACCTTCACCTAATTTGGAGCAGTGGGGTTGACAGCAATTCTGTGTAGCCAAATTCCTCAATAAAATGCACCATTGATGAAACACATTTCGGTAATTCCCGAAGTAATCGAGAGGCGGGACGATGCAAGTTCAGGACACGGATCTTAAGCTGTTGCGGATCTTCGAAACCATCGTGCGATGCGGCGGTTTCGCCGCCGCGCAGCCGATTCTCAACATTGGTGCGTCGAGCATTAGCGAATACATGTCGCAACTGGAGACGCGCCTCGGGCTGCGCTTGTGTGAACGCGGACGCGCAGGTTTCCGACTCACAGAAGAAGGTGCGGAGTTGCACGCTGCCGCGCAACGCCTGCTCGGCGCGGTCGACACGTTTCATATGGAAGCCGGCGCGTTGCGCAATCAGCTTTCCGGCGTGCTGCGCTTCGGCATGATCGAAGCGACCTTGACCGACAAATATTCGCCGCTGCCGGCTGCGATTCGCGAGTTCGGCCAGATGGCACCCGAAGTCCGCCTGCACGTGCAGATCGACACACCGGGCAGCATGGAACAGCACGTTCTGGACGGCCGCCTGCATCTCGCCGTGGGACCGTTTCCCGCGCGTATTCCTGGCCTCGACTACGTGCCGCTCTATCGCGAGGAGCAGGGACTCTACTGTGCGTCGACCCATCCGCTGTACGAGCGGGCAAGCGGACGCGTGCCCGTTTCGGTACTCAGCAAGCAGCGGCTCGCTGCCCGCGCGTATCTCGGCAACCACGAGCTCAAGCTGCTGCGCATGCCGCAGGCCGCGGCCTCGGTCGACAACGTCGAAGGCCGCGCCATGCTGATCCTGTCGGGCAACTACATCGGATTTCTACCGCCCCACTACGCGCAACCTTGGGTAGACGGCGGTCTGTTGGCCCGCATCGACCCCGAGCACTACGTGACACATCTGGACTTTCAGATCATCACGCGCAAGGGAGGCGAATCGGCGCGGGTGGTGCTGGCCTTTTGCAACCAGCTGCGGGTTGCGGCCAAGCAAGTGAGCGGCGCCACACGAAAAGGCAAATAGCGCCCGCCGCGTGACGCGATTGCGGTCCACGATAGGTCTGACCGGCAATCGCGCTCGCGTGGCGCACAAGAATCCCGTTTAGCGGGATTGGTTTCGTTTGACCTTGCGTTGATGCATCACGCGGCCGATTGTGTTCAGCAGCAATTGCGCTGCCAGAATCGAAGTCGAACCGGAATGGTCGTAGTCCGGCGCGACTTCCACGAGATCGATACCGATCACGTCACCCTGCTCGGCGAGGCCGGCGAACAATTCGAGTCCCTCGTAATAGAGCAGGCCGCCGTGGCTCGGCGTGCCCGTACCCGGCGCAATCGACGGATCGAAACCGTCGATGTCGATCGTCAGGTAATAACGCACGCCCTTCGGGATGCGGTCGAGGACGCCCTGAATGCCGAGGCGCCGCAGGTCGCGCACCGAGATGATGTCCGAGCCCATCTCGCGCGCCTGCGCGTATCCTTCACGTGCGGTAGACGACACGTTGCGGATGCCGACCTGCGTCATGCCCGATACCACGCTCTTCTCCGCAGCACGACGCAACGGATTGCCATGGCCATGACGTACGCCGTGACGCTCATCGACGAAATCGAGGTGGGCGTCGATATGGACGATATGAAACGGCTCCTGGCCTTCGAACGCATTGATGCAGGGAATGTTGATCGAGTGATCGCCACCCATCACCACCGGCAAGGCACCCGCCGCCAGGATTTTGCGCACGCCGTATTCGATATTGGCGTGACTCTTCTCTGTGTTGGTGTGCACCATGTCCGCGTCGCCGATATCGACAATGCGAACTTCGTTGCTAGGCAGATAGACGACATCGTCTTCGAAATCGTATGCCCCGCCGTGGCCGAACGAAAACAGGGTCGACGCATCGCGAATCGAACGGGGGCCGAATCTGGCGCCCGCCCGCCATTGCGTACCGCAGTCGAAGGGAGCACCCATTACCGCGACGTCCGCGTCGATCTTGTCCCAGTCAAGACACAACGGAGACTTCGCGAACGTGCAGATGCCAACAAACGGCAAATTGAGCCGACCTGTTTCGTAGCTGTTTTCAGACATGCTTGTCTCCGTCCTGTTATGGGTTCAGATAGGTGCGGCGCACGCGGTGCCGCCGTCTTCGCTGACGAAGCAACGCCCGTCGTGACGGGCCAGCGGTTTATCTGAACGGAGTCTAAGCAAACAAATTCAACGGAAAAATGCCGAAAATGAGAAATGCACTTCGGGAGATTCCGAAGCGATGTATAAAGGCCGTCGTCACGCGCGACGAAATCCTCCACATCGCCCCAACGCCGCGACGGCGTGCGTCCAAGCATCCCGTTGCTGAACGTTTGGGCGCCGGCCTCCGGGCCGCATCGCCATTTTTTCCCGGCACCGACAATATTTCCAGGCGTGAATCGTCTACAGACGTATGGAACCGCCGCGCACCCCGAACCCGATGATCGAACGAGACAACGACATCACTGCAACTGTGTTGCGTGAGCGTACGAAGCTCGGGAATTTCATCCGGCGTCGCGTGCACGATCAGAGTGAAGCTGAAGACATCTTGCAGGATGTATTTCACGAGTTCGTGCAAGCCTACCGGCTCCCTGCGCCGATTGAACAGGTTAGCGCGTGGCTGTTTCGGGTGGCGCGAAACCGCATCATCGACCGCTTTCGCAAGCGCCGCGAGCAACCGCTGCCCGACAGGGTCGACGACACCGACGACACCGACTATCGACTGGATCTTGCCCTGCCGGCAACGGATGCCGGCCCGGAGGCCGTCTACGCAAGGTCGGTGCTGCTGAAAGCGCTGCAAGACGCGCTCGACGAATTGCCCATCGATCAGCGCGACGTCTTCGTCGCGCATGAGCTGGAAGGGCGCAGCTTCAAGGAACTGGCATCCGAAAGCGGTGTTGGCGTGAACACGCTGTTGGCACGCAAGCGTTACGCGGTACTGCATCTGCGCGTTCGCTTGCAAGCCGTGTATGACGAACTGGATATCTAAAGGAGCAGGTCGATGAGATTCAAACTGAGATGCTTCGGCAAAGTACTGTTGGTTCTGGTGGGCATCGCCGTGCTGGGATGGATGGTGATGACGCTTTGGAATTGGGTTGTCCCGGCGCTATTCATTGGTGGCCGTTCAATCGATTATCTCCACGCGATGGGCTTGTTGATCCTGAGCCGGATTCTCTTTGGCGGATTTCGCGGGCATGGCGGCTGCCACGGACGCCGGCGTTGGCGTCGGTGGGAGCGGATGACGCCGGAGGAGCGCGAAAACTTTCAGAAGAACCTGTCGTCCGCTGACGGCAAACGCCGCGAGGATCAAGCATGAGCAACGCTTCGACCTCCGCTTGCAAGCAGCCCGCAGGCGTGATTGCTCCCGTGGTGAATCTGAAACGGTGCGAAGGCAAAGGCGATTGCGCGGTAGTTTGTCCCGAGGACGTTTTCGAAATCCGTCGGATTGACACAGCTGACTATCAGCAGTTGGGAGCGCTGCAGCGATTCAAGCTGCGCGTACACGGCATGAAAGTCGCGTACACGCCAAACGCCGATGCGTGCCGGGCATGCGGCTTGTGCGTGACGGCATGCCCCGAACATGCCATTACATTAGCCAGGTTCGGGATGCCGTAAGGTGGCGTGCTGCTTCGCATCAATCAGGTGCGACGCGCAGGCGGGACTCAATATAGATGGACTCAGCTCGGCGAATCCATTCCCGATTGCTGATAATTCTGAATCCCAACCTTATCGATCAACGCCAGATTCGTCTCGAGCCAGTCGATATGCTCTTCCGTATCGTCGAGAATATGGGTGAGGATGTCGCGTGAGACAAAGTCTCGAACCGTCTCGCAGTAAGCAATCGCTTCCTTACAAGTTGCCTGCGAAACCTGCTCGAGCTTAAGATCGCACTCGAGAATTTCTTTCGTTTCCTCGCCAATCAGCAACTTATGCAGGTCTTGCAGGTTGGGTAAGCCGTCCAGCATGAAGATGCGTTCGATCAACAGATCTGCATGCTTCATCTCGCCGATCGATTCGTCGTACTCGTGCTTCCCAAGGCTTTTCAGCCCCCAGTGCTCGTACATTCTCGCGTGCAGAAAATACTGATTGATCGCGCTCAGTTCGTTCTTCAACTGCGCGTTCAGATATTCGAGAACCTTGGCGTCTCCTTGCATATAGCCTCCTTGACCGGTTACGTCCCGCGATAACGGTGCGGGGCGTTGCCCAAGCAACCTGTTCCGTCTGATGTGGCCCGTCGCTCGACCGTCGACGCATGCATGTTTGCTACCACTAGTCCAGCATAGTGTATGGCTCATGCCACGTTAAAAATGAGAACCAGAATCGTTACTGCGGCATCCCGCTATGGATTCCGCTTGCAGGTTCCGCTCAATGCCGCCCCGACTACAGGGGTCTTTGTCGGTGCGCTGGGTCTACAGTTTTTTACTGCGTGTCTCCGCTTCTCAACCGGTCCCGGGAAAGCGAAGCGAATGCGCGGATTCGCAATGGGGGTTTGCACCAAAGTCGCCGCCACTAATCTTTCATCAAGCGTTGTTACGGTAGCCGGGTTGTACGTGCTCGTCCGTCCGAAAGAACTTCCAACTCTATGCCCGGAAACGAAAGATGAAAACGACTCCCGTTCGCCAAGCGACACGCCGCCCGTCATTCCCCCGACCGGCTTCCACGGTAGCACTGGTGCTCTGCGCCGCCGCCCTCAACGCACATGCCGAGCAGTCCGATTTCCGCGGCGACAACCGCTTTGAGCCAGGCTTACTGGTTGTAAGTCGAAGCGTGTACGACAACCAGTCAAGCAACGTTCAGGTTGGCACGGTCTTACCGCCGAATTGCGGGAACACCAAGGGAGGGTGTGGAGCGGCCACTGGCGCGCCGAACGACGGCACCTATCCGTACGTATGGAACAACGACGGTTATGACGGCAGCTTCGGCATCACGTCGCGGATCTTTCTCGATCAGATTACGCCGTCAGGCGAGTGGGTAAGCTCGCTCGAAGTCCCCAACAGTTTGCAGAAAACGTCGCGACACGACCAGCTCGTGACCAGCTTCAGCTCCAAATCGGAACTCGGTCTGCACCTTTCGCTCGACGGCCAGTACCTGACCTTTATGGGCTATGTGGCGCCGGTCAATGCGTTGGACGTCTCCAATTCGAACACGCCTGGCGCAGTCGATCCCACTAATCCGGTGGGGCAGAGCTTCTATCGGGCAGTCGCTCGCCTCGACCGCGACGGACACCTCCGCGTCACCGAGACGAACGCCTATAGCGGCAACAACGGACGTTCGGCGATTCTGAACAACCGCAATGGCCAGGATATTTTCTACACGGCCGGCAACGCGGGTAACGGTGCCAACCCCCAACCGGCTGGCGTGGTCCTCGGCGCCGGTGCACAACTCATCGATCCGACGAAACACCATGAGGCGCAGCAGGACCCGGGGACGCCGACGCCAGTCGCCAGCTTTTCGGTCACTGAACTGGGCGGGGCAGCGGACAAGATCGGCAAGGACGATAACTTCCGCGGCATGACAGTATTCAACAACGTCCTCTACTTTACGAAGGGCAGTGGCAGCAACGGTGTGAACACGGTGTACTTCGTGGATACCACTGGAAAGGCCTGCCCGTCGGGCGTAGGCGTACCGGCCGCCAATGCGGCGTTGCCCAGCACGCCGCTTTCTTACGACCCGGCCACGGTCCAAACCACCGGACTGCCAAGCAATATGTGCGTACTGGCGGGCTTCCCGTCGACACCGAACAAGACCGCGACCACGCTCTCCTATCCGTTTGGCGTCTGGTTCGCTAACGCGACGACGCTCTATGTGGCGGACGAGGGCGATGGCTACACGGGTGGCGCCGACCTTTACACGCACGCAGCCGCGCAGACTGGCGCGGGTCTGCAGAAGTGGGTGTACAACGCCGGTGCGAAGAAGTGGACGCTCGCCTACACGCTGCAGGCGGGTCTGAACCTGGGTCAGCAGAACACGGTGCCCGGATACCCGACCGGCTCTAATACGGCAACGGGACTGCCATGGGCACCGGCGACGGACGGGCTGCGCAACCTGACCGGCCGCGTTGAAAATGACGGCACAGTCACGCTCTGGGCGGTGACGTCGACCGTCAGCGGCAACGGTGATGTTGGCGCGGATCCGAATCAACTGGTTGCCGTTCGCGACCTGCTCGCGAATACGAGTGCGCCGCGCGCCGCCCGTGAGAAATTCGTCACGTTGAGAAGCGCTGGATTTGGTGAGGTATTGCGTGGTGTCTCGTTCACGCCGGGTACTGAACAGGACCACCATTTCTGATGCATTGACACCGGGGGGAGCCACGCCACATAGCATAAAAAATGCGTGGCTCACCCGGTTTGCACAACCCCCGGCTACCCGTCAGGCCGTGTGGCCGTGACTGCCCTGTTCGCTGTCGAGATGCGCCATCTGCGCCGCCGCGTAACGTTCACCTGCGGCTGCCCCGCTCGGTACTGCCTGTGCGATCGCCGCCAGATTGTCCGCGGTGAGCATCACGTCGACCGCACCGAGCGCTTCCGCAAGGCGATCGCGCCGGCGCGCGCCAACGAGCGGCACGATATCGCTACCTTGGGCTGCAACCCACGCAATCGCGATCTGCGCAACCGAGACACCCTTTGCATCAGCCACCTTGCGCAGCGCATCCACGAGCGCGAGATTGTGATCGACATTGTCGCCCTGAAAGCGCGGACTCATGGCGCGGAAATCGCCCTTCCCCGCCGAATCCTTGCTCCAGTGGCCGCTGATCAAGCCGCGGGATAACACGCCGTACGCTGTCACGCCAATCCCGAGTTCGCGGCACGTCGGCAGTATTTCGTCTTCAATGCCCCGTGAAATCAGCGAGTACTCGATCTGCAGATCGCTCACCGGGTGAACCGCCGCCGCACGGCGAATGGTCGCGGCGCCCACTTCAGACAAACCGACATGCCGCACATAGCCGGCTTTGATCATGTCGGCAATCGCGCCGACCGTGTCTTCAACAGGCACATTGGGATCGAGCCGCGCGGAGCGGTAGATGTCGATGTGATCGACGCCCAGCCGCTGCAGCGAATAGGCGAGAAAGTTTTTGACCGCCGCGGGCCGTGCATCGTAGAGCGACCAGCCCCCTGCGGGGTCGCGCATGGCCCCGAATTTCACGCTGATGATCGCCGCGTCACGGCGTGACGGCGGCGCGCTTTTCAGAGCCTCGCCGATCAGAATTTCGTTGTGGCCAGAGCCGTAGAAATCGCCCGTATCGAGCAACGTAATGCCGGCTTCGAGCGCGGCGTGGATCGTTGCGATGCTTTCGGCGCGGTCAGATGGGCCATACATGCCTGACATGCCCATGCAGCCGAGACCGATGGCGGAGCTTTGCGGACCCGTCTTACCCAGTTGAAGTTGCTTCATGTTGTTCCTCGGTAGGTGCGCCGCAAGAAAGGCGCTTGACGTGAAGTATCGGCCGATTTCCAGCGTGCGATAATCCACCTCAATCTGGATGACCTGTGCGGAAAACCGAACAATGCAGGAACCTGACCTTTCCGATTTGAAAGCATTTGTCGCTGTCACACGGGCCGGCCCCGCTCCGGGCATTCGTTGACTTTATTCTTGCCGCTGACGATTCAAAGCCTCATGACCTGAAGCCGCTCAAGTCATGAGCCCCGGCAACGCCTCCACCAACGCGTCGTTTGACAGAGGTGCGAGACAGCGCGCTCAGCCCGCTGCGACAACGTCGATGCGCAACGCTTCCCCACCGGCCGCAATCGCGAGCAAATGATCGACGTTCGGGTGGGCACCCGGACGGTTGCGCGCGTCCGCCGTATGCTCGGCGAACACCGCGAGGCCGTGTTCGGCCGCCTTGGCGTCCAGCCTGCCGAAGGCCTGCTGCAGATAGTGGTACACCGCCAGCGAGCCCTGCTTGCCCGGCTTGTTCTCGATGCTTGCCACCACGGCGCCCTTGCCGTCGAGCAGATCGATACGTTCGATACCGTCAATGGCGGGCAGTTGGGCGAGGTTGTCCTTGAACACGTTGCTCGGTTGAATCACTGAAAACACTCCTTCTATTCGGAAAAATACGGCGATCCGTATCTTATCCGATAGGGCGTTGGCATCGCGCCGAGCGCTGGGGAATGGCTCATGTCCGCCGCGGAAGGATCGGTTTTTTCGAACCTTCAATCTCGGATTAACAGATTTATCCGTTCCACAACCTGACGCAGACTGAGGCTCATCACTACTGCGGACAGTGTCCGCGAAAGGAGCCCGAACATGCGGACCTATCCGCGCAACAGTCCTCAAGCCGCCGCACGTATCGTGGCACTGGTCCTCACTGCCGACGGCCACGTCAGCAGCGCGGAAGAGTGCGCACTCGAACGTCTGGACATTGCCGGAGAACTCGGTCTCGCGCCTGCGCAATTCGCCCAGATCGTGCAGACGCTGTGCGAGGATCAGTCGGTCGCGCAGACGCCGTGCGCGCCGCCGGTCGGCCAACTCGACACGGCCCTGCTCACCACGCTAATCAACGAGATCGACGACCCCGCGCTGCGCCGCAAGGTGATTCGCCTATGCGTCGCCGTCGCGATCGCGGACGACTATCTGGCGGACGGCGAAATCGCCTTGCTCGCTGCCGTGTTCAATGCGTGGGCACTTAAGCCAAGCCTGGCCACAAAGCGACACATCACGCTGCCGGACGCACCGCGCGGTCACGCACGACCGGCAGCGACCACCTGAGAGGCGAGCACATGATGTTGCCCGCGCCGCGAGCGGATCGCGTGGATCTCTTCGATCACGCCTTCCGCCCGACCGAGCCAGCGCAGTCCTCGCAGCAGCGCCACGTCCCCGGCGCCGAGTTCCGCGAGCGGAAACACGCCGAGGCCGCGCGCAGCGAACACCGCCATCAGCGCACTGTCTTCGAATTCCCCGACGATCCGCGGCCGGATACCTTGGGCTTCGAACCACCGGTCGAGCCGCGCGCGCAACGCGCCGTGCCCGGTAGGCAGGAGCACGGGCAGATCGGCCAGGCACTGCGGAAAGCCGGCGCGGGCGGACTTGCGGATGATCTCCGCGGGGCCATACCAGTCGACGGGCGAACCGACGAGGCGTTGGCTTACGACGCGCAGGTCCGCGTTGTGCGGCGCGGGTTGGCACGCCAGCACGAGATCGAGCCGATGGAGCGCGAGTTCGGACAACAACTGCGCATGCTCACCCTCATGACATAGGAGCCTGAGCGATGGCGTATCGAGCACCGGCGCCAGAAGCGCGTGCGCGGCGAGCTTGGAGATGCCGTCCGAAAGACCCACGGCGAGCCGCGCCACGCGTTCGCTGCCCGCCTCGCGCATCTCGTCGAGCAGCGCCTCGCCGATCTGAAAAATCTGCTCCGCGCGATTGAATGCCGTCTCGCCGGCTTCGGTCATGGTGACGCCGCGCCCTGCCGGCTTCAGCAGTTGACGCCCGATCGATTTTTCCAGTTCGCGCACCTGCGCGCTGATTGTCTGAACTGCCATGTCGAGGCGCTCGGCCGCGCGCGCGAAGCCGCCCTCCTTCACGACAATCCAGAAATAGTACAGATGGCGATAGTTGAGCATGCTGGAGACACTTCGAAAAAAACGATATGTCGTTCAGATTATCACTGATTTATCCGAACCATGAAGGCGGCGATGATGACGGCATACCGACGTTACCGCTTTCATTCGCTTACGGACCCCATGGACTCTCTACTCGTACTCGCTGCCGACCCCGCCGCATGGGCTGCGCTTCTTACGCTGGTCGTGATGGAAATCGTGCTCGGCATCGACAACCTGATCTTCATCTCGATCCTCAGCAACAAGCTGCCGGAAGCCCAACGCGCGCGCACGCAGCGCCTGGGCATCATGCTCGCGCTCGTGTTGCGGCTCGCCCTGCTCGGCACCGTCGCGTGGATTGCGCAACTGACCGCGCCCGCCGTGGAGCTCTTCGGCCACGCGTTTTCGTGGCGCGACCTGATTCTGCTCGGCGGTGGTCTGTTCCTCGTCTGGAAGGCTACGAGTGAAATTCGCCACCACGTCGTCCATTCAGAAGAAGCACGGGACAACGCGAGCACTACCGTGCAGTTGACCGCCATGGCTGCGATTGGCCAAATCCTGGTGCTCGATATCGTGTTTTCGGTCGACAGCATCATCACCGCGGTGGGGATGACCGAGCACATGCCGATCATGTTCGTTGCAGTGATTGCAGCGGTCACGGTGATGCTGTTTGCCGCCAACCCGTTGTCGCGCTTCATCGATCGCAATCCGACCGTCGTCATGCTCGCGCTCGGGTTCCTGCTCGTCATCGGTATGACGCTGATTGCGGAAGGCTTTGGATCGCACGTGCCGAAGGCTTACATCTACGCGGCCATGGCGTTCTCCGCGTTTGTCGAGGCATTGAACATGCTCGTGCGCCGGGCAAATTCGAAGCGGACGGTTGGGGCGGGGCAATAAGCGCCTCGCTCGATAGATTCTTTACCCTAGAGGAGCAACGAAATGAAATGTCCTGTTTGCAAGACCACTGACTTGCTGATGACCGAACGACGCTCGGTCGAAATCGACTACTGCCCGGTCTGCCGGGGCGTCTGGCTCGATCGCGGCGAACTCGACAAGCTGATCGCACAGGATGCCGGGAGCGACGACATGTCGGTTAATGCTATCGCGCGCACGAGCCGGAACGACCACCCGGATCGAGATCGGCATCGCGATCATGCGTACGACAACAATCGCACGCATGACAATCACCGCACGGATTATCGGGGACACAAGAAGAAGCGCTCGCTTTTCGACATGTTCGATTTCGACTGAACGTGTCCGCGAGTACAAGACCCGAGCAGCTTTTATCAAATCAAGGGCGCGTGCTGTTATCAGCCGCGCCCTTTTGCTTTTCCATCTGACGTGGCCTCAGCCATCGTCAAACCCTTCATATAAATAACACAGGCTCGCGTGTCATCGACAGAGCGAACTGACGCGTTAAGGCGTTAGCCTCTACGCGCGCTGAATCCCTTTGCGCCCGCCGTAGTGATGTTCCCCCAATTTGTTTTCCCGCCCGTCTATCGTTCAGATGCCAATTTCGATCGTTTCAATTAAAAAAGCCGGCGCACTTGCCGCGCTAACTTACTGCACGCTAACCGTGGCGATGCCGGCGCAGGCAGCCGACAACGTGATCGTGCTCGACTCCGGTGAAGCGCAACTGACACTGATCGATCCCGCCACGCACAAGGTCATCGGCACGGAGCCGACCGGTAAGGAACCGCATCATTTGATGATCACGCCCGACGGTCACTCGCTGATCGTCGCCGATTCGATCTCGAACGATCTGATGTTTCTCGATCCGCACACCGGCCGCGTGCAACGCAAGGTCGAAGATATTGAAGACCCCTATCAGCTCGGTTTCTCGCCCGATCACAAATGGTTCGTGACAGCAGGCCTGCGACTGGATCGCGTCGACGTGTATCACTACGACGGCCAGAACATGACGCTCGCCAACCGTGTCCCGCTATCGAAGACGCCAAGTCACATGACATTCTCGTCCGATAGCAAGACTGTGTTCGTCACGCTGCAAGACACGGGCGAAGTGGCCGCGATCGATCTGGCGACACAGGCGGTGCTGTGGAAACTGCACGTCGGCAATACGCCCGCCGGCCTCTGGATGACGCCAAACGACCGCTATCTGTTGATCGGCATGACGGGCGAGAACGACGTCGCCGTGGTCGACTGGCACAAACAACAAGTCGTGAAGAAAATCCAGACGGGACGCGGCGCGCACAACTTCCGCAACCTCGACGACGGCCAGCACGTGGCTGTCACGAACCGCGTGGAAAGTACGATCAGCATTCTCGATTACAACACGCTGACGAAGACCGCCGACATTACCGGACTCATGCCCGGTCCTGACGACATGGAACTGTCCGCCGATCGCCGCTACCTGTGGGTCACATTCCGCTTTTCGCGGCACGTCGGCATCATTGATCTGACGACACAGAAACTTGTCGACACGATCGCGGTCGGACGCTCACCGCACGGTTTGTATTTTGCCAACCGCGCACCCGTGTATGCGCCCAATCCAGACTGAACAGGCTTTCGTTTTAATGACAGCACCCGCAATTTCAAGAGGTTTTCGATGATCCACGAAATCGTCGCGCAACTCGACAATGGCATCTCGACGTTGCAGACACTCCTGTACGTCGACGTGGTGCAGCCGTTTTTCTATCGCTTCGGCCTGATGGGATACGACGAGGACACCTATGACGCACTCTATTGGGTGATCGTCGGTGTGCTGGAAATAGTGATTACGTATCTCGCCCTGCGCCCGCTGGAAGCACTGCGTCCCATCGAGGCGTGGTCCGATCGAAAAGCGCTGCGAACCGATGTGATCTACACGTGGATCGCCAAGCTCGGCATCATCAATATCGCGTTCTTCTTCATGCTGCAGCCGCTGTTCGATCACTGGCAGAGCCTGATGGCGATCTACGACGTGCCGAACATCGACATCGACGGACTGTGGCCGGGGGTCACCGATCAGCCGGTTGTGTCGTTCCTCATCTATCTGATCGTGCTCGATTTCTTCGGGTACTGGTATCACCGCTGGCAACACCGCTTCGGCGTGTGGTGGGAATTGCACGCGGTGCACCACAGTCAGCAGCAGATGTCCTTGTGGGCCGACGACCGCAATCACTTTCTCGACGAAATCATTCAGGCCGCTTTCTTCGCCGCGATTTCGCTGTTCATTGGCGTACAGCCGACGCAGTTCGTCGTGCTGGTAGCGGTCGGCAATTTCATGCAAAGCGTGCAGCACGTGAACGCGCGCTTGCCGTATGGATGGTTGCTCGAACGCGTGATCGTGAGCCCGATTTTTCATCGGCGTCATCACGCAGTCGGCTACGGTCATGAAGGCACGCGCTATGGCTGTAACTTCGGCGTGCTGTTTCCGTGGTGGGACATGATGTTCAGGACCGCATCGTGGAACCCGAGCGTCGAGCCGACCGGTATTCGTGACCAGTTGCCTGCACCGCACGGCGCAGGGCGTTCCTATGGCGACGGTCTGATCGCTCAGCAATGGCGCGCGTTTGGCCGCATCGCCATGCGTCTGCGGGGACAACGCAACTACGGCGGCGTGACGGACTGATCGTCATCGCCCCTGGAGCGGGCGCGGCGCTCACCGCGGCCCGCTCATCAGATCGCAGATAGAGGCCGCAAAACACCCTCTGGTACCGCAAAAGCCATCCGGCGAAAACGAGCGATTGGCGAAGACGGGTGTCTCATCCAAGCCCCACTGCTCGTGCGATCAGCACGAACCCTGCGCCCACGATACCGCCCCCAATGACACGCGCCACGCGCTCATCACGAGGCGCAAGACGTTCAACGGTGATAGCCGCCGTGACTGCCGCCATCACACGCAAATCCATGGCCCCGGCAACGAGAAGGACGAGCGTCAGAGGGGCACAACAGTAGCTGCAGTGGAGGCCGAGGCGCAGGCCGTATCGCCATGCCGTCGCAGCGTCCGCGTCCAGCATACGGCAGCGCCCAGGCGTCTGGCGGCAGCAGGCAAGGCGGCGTGCCTTCCACGCTGTGAACTGCGACGCCCCGGCAATCAGCACGATCACACCGACCGCGAGCGGCGCGGCGCGCGCCAGCGCCGGCAATTCCATCTCGAGCGCCGCCAGCGCAGCGCCCAGCGGAAATGCGGCCATGCCCAACGCGGCCCACACGAAGAAGTACCCCACTCCCACCCGCATCGTCAGCCAACCCAGACCCGTCGCGGCTGTCCCGCCGACGGCCGCGCGGTAGCGCCACAGCATGGGGACAAGGGATGGCAGCATCATCGCGACCATCATCACCACCCACATGCCGAGAAACGACACCGCGACGCCAGGCCACGTCTGTCCGCACATCCGCATCCACGCCATCGACATCGTCCAGCCGCCGGGCATCGGCATCTCGCCCATGGCCGACATGGACGCGGCGCCGACAATCGTCACCGCCGCGCTGACGGCGAAGAGCAGTGCCGAAACGCCGAAGAACGCCCGCTGCGAATCTCGCTCGTCGATCAAGCGTCCTGACATTTCCCGCCCCCCGGTTGCGCAAACGTGACCCATGACCTATCTCAGCGCTTCTCGTACTCGTCGTGGCGCTTCCACCAGACGCCCGTCTCGTTGCGCCCCTTCGGAGCGCGGTCCAGCCACTGGTACATGCCCCAGATGCCATCCACGCCGCGCGCATAGGTGGAATAGGTGTGATAGACGACGCCGTCCTCAAGTACGAACGCGCTCAAACCAGGCCTGTCGCGCGTGTACGTCGCGGCGTCAGTTCCGCAGGTGGCCGCGAACTGGGCAACGGGCTCCGGGACGGCCTGCGTCTCGTCCATCGCGTGGCCGCCGCGCTCGTAGTTGTATTCGATGCTCCCTTCACGCTGCTGCGCCTCGGTAAACGCGATGTTGAAGTCGAAGTTAAAGTCGCTTCCTCCCGAGGACGCCCAAGGGAACGTCCACCCCATCCGGCGCCGGTACGTCTGCAGCTTCTCGAGCGGCGCCCGCGACACCGCCATCAGCGTGACGTCGTGATTCGCCAGATGAACGACGAAGCCGTCAAACCCATCCGCGATCGCCGAGCACGACGGGCACCCTGCCTTGTAGTCGGGCCCGAACATGAAGTGGTACACGAGGAGCTGTGAGCGTCCTCTGAAGAGATCTGCCAGCGAGGCGCTTCCCGCTTCGGTTTCGAATCGGTACGTCTTGTCGATTCGCACCCAGGGCAGTGCCTGGCGCTGCCGGACCAGCTCGTCGCTCTGCCGCGTGAATGCCTTCTCCGCCTTAAGCAATTCGAGCCGTGCCGCCAGCCACGCTTCACGTGTCCCGGTCGTATGTGTCGTGGTCATGCTTCCCTCCTTGGGAGTCCTTCGTCGTTCGCTCATGTGTCGATACGACGAACGGGTTGGTGGTCGTGCTAGATTAGTCACGGGCACCCGAACAGTGGGAGTGACAAGTGTGGCGGGATTCGAATAGACCATGGACTCGCTAGTGACGGCCGCGGCGCGGGCGCTCGCGGCGGGGGATCCGCTCGGCGCACTGAACCGGGTTGCCTTGCGCGACGACGCACCTTCGCTCGCGCTGCGAGGCATCGCGATGGCGCAGCTCGGCGATCTCGTTCGAGCGAAAGCACTTGTGCGAAGTGCGGCGCGTGCCTTTGGCCCAAAAGAGCCCGTGGCCCGCGCGAGGTGCGTGGTCGCCGAGGCCGAAATTGCGCTCGCCTCGCGCGATCTGGGCTGGCCCGCGAAGGCGCTCGACGCCGCGCGAGCAACGCTCGAAGCCCACGGCGACCGGCTGAACGCCGCGCATGCGCGATATCTCGAAGTCCGGCGCCTTCTTCTGATCGGACGGCTCGACGAGGCCGAGCACTTGCTCGCCAAACTCGACCCCACGCCCTTCCCGCCTGCGCCGAGAACCGCCCACGAACTGGTCGTCGCGGGGATCGCGATGCGCCGCCTCCAGACGAAAACAGCGCGCGCTGCCCTCGTGAGGGCTGAGCGCGCCGCGCGCCATGCGGGCATCCCGTCGCTGATGGCAGAGGTCGAAAGCGCATTCCTGCTCCTGAACACACCCGCGGCGCGTCTGCTTGCGCATGGCGAGGAGCGGTTCCTCCTGCTCGAAGAGGTTGAGGCGTTGCTGGCATCGAAGGCGCTCGTGGTGGACGCGTGCCGTTATGTCGTGCGTGAAGCCAACATCGCGGTCCCGCTCGCGAGGCGTCCGGTGCTGTTCACGCTCGCACGCGCACTGGCCGAAGCGTGGCCCGAAGACGTATCGCGGGACGTACTCATCGCGCGGGCATTCCGGACGAAGCATGCCGATGAATCGCATCGCGCACGGCTGCGCGTCGAAGTTGGGCGGCTTCGCGCGTTGCTTGGGCCACTGGCCGGTGTGAGCGCGACGAAGCGAGGCTTTGCGCTGGTCCCGCACGGCGCGCGCGAGGTTGTCGTGCTCGCGCGGCCGGTTGAAGAGCCGCATGCCATGGTGCTCGCCTTTCTCGCGGACGGTGAGTCGTGGTCGAGCTCGGCGCTCGCGATTGCGCTGGACGCCAGCCAGCGCACCATGCAGCGGGCACTCGACTCGCTGGCGGCAGCCGGCAAGGTGCAGTCGTTCGGTCGCGGCCGGGCGCGACGCTGGATGACACCGCCCATGCCCGGATTCACGACGACTTTGTTACTCCCCGCTCCCCTACCGAGTGATTAGGATGCAAACATGAACAAATCAACTGCCAAAATCGTGCGTGAATATGGGCCCTTTCCGGGTGTCGAGAGTGTGGGTGGGGTCACGTACGACGGTCAGCGCGTCTGGATTGCTGCCGGCGATAAGCTGAACGCCTTCGATCCGGCGAGCGGAGAAACGCTGCGCTCGATCGATGTCGCCGCGCGAGCAGGAACGGCCTTCGACGGCCAGCATCTGTTTCAGATCGCTGGCGATCGCATCCAGAAGATCGATCCGAATTCTGGCAGCGTGCTCGCCACGATCCCGGCGCCAGACGGCGACGGTAACTCGGGACTCGCGTGGGCCGAGGGATCGCTCTGGGTGGGACGCTATCGCGACCGCAAGATTCTTCAGGTCGATCCCCAAACGGGGGCGATTATTCGCGCCATCGAGTCCAACCGCTTCGTCACCGGAGTCACCTGGAACGACGGAGAGCTCTGGCACGCCACCTGGGAAGATGATGCGAGCGAATTGAGGCGAATCGATCCGCGTACGGGAGAAGTCCTGGAAAGCCTCGAGATGCCGCCCGGCCTGACCGTATCCGGGCTCGAATCCGATGGAGGCGATCAGTTCTTCTGCGGTGGAGGAAACAGCGGGAAGGTGAGAGTCGTTCGCCGACCCTCGCGAGACACCGAAGTCTCCGTCGAGTCTGCGAGCAAGTAAGCGAAGCGGGCCGTCATGGCGAGAAAGGAGCACGAACATGCAACATCGCAAACTTGGAAATAGCGGACTCGACGTATCGGCGATCGGCCTCGGCTGCATGGGCTTGAGTTATGGCTATGGCCCCGCTACTGAAAAATCGGAAGGTATCAAACTGATCCGTGCCGCTTTCGAACAGGGCGTGACGTTCTTCGATACCGCCGAAGCCTATGGGCCGTTCTTCAACGAGGAACTCGTCGGCGAGGCGCTCGCGCCGTTTCGCGATCAGGTGGTGATCGCCACCAAGTTCGGTTTCAAGGAAGGCGACGTGAGTCAGGGCCTGGACAGCCGGCCCGAGCGCATTCGCGCCGTCGTCGAGGCCGCGTTGAAGCGCCTGAAGACCGATCGCATCGATCTGCTCTACCAGCATCGCGTCGACCCGAACGTGCCGATCGAAGACGTCGCCGGCGCCGTCAAGGAGCTGATCCAGCAGGGCAAGGTCAAGCACTTCGGCCTCTCCGAAGCGGGCGCGCAATCGATCCGGCGTGCTCACGCCGTTCAGCCCGTGGCGGCGCTGCAAAGCGAGTATTCGATGTGGTGGCGTGAGCCGGAAGAATCGGTGCTCCCGACCCTGGAGGAACTGGGTATCGGCTTCGTGCCGTTCAGCCCGCTCGGCAAGGGTTTCCTCACCGGCGCCATCGACGCGAACACCGCGTTCGACAAAACCGATTTCCGCAATATCGTGCCGCGCTTCTCGGAAGAAAACCGCAAGGCCAATGCGAGCCTCGTCGAAGTGCTGGGCCGGATCGCCGACGGCAAAGGCGCTACCCGCGCACAGATCGCCCTTGCCTGGTTGCTGGCGCAGACGCCGTGGATCGTGCCGATTCCGGGTACCACCAAGCTGCATCGCCTGACAGAGAACGTCGGCGCGGCCGCCGTCGAGCTGTCGGCTGACGATCTGTCCGCCATCGAAGCAGCCCTGCGAGCGGTCAAGGTGGTCGGCGACCGCTACCCGGCCCATCTGCAGCAGCGCGTGGATCGCTAATGCGCCTCGCGCGCCTGAACGCTGCCTGACTGACGTGCGCCGCGTCTAAACACCAGCCAGCGCCGGCAGTTCGACCTCGTACGACACGCGCTCGCGCGGGCTTCTCATCTGTGGCTGGTGTACCACGTGGCTCAGATGCGGCGTGCTGTCGACGCGCATCGAAAGACGCGCCGGATAGCGAGCGTTTTTCCTCTCGAGAATGGCCCGGCTCAGAAACCCCGCGCTATAAGCGTTCAGCAAGTGCGCGTGGTGCGCTTCAATGTACGCGACAATCTGCGCCTCCTGATCGTCGATCATGGCTAATGACGCCAGCGTGCGCACATCCCAACGGAAGCGCAGGCCGAGTTCATCGAAAGCGCTGTTATAGGCGCACAGTTGCGCCTCGATTTCCGCATCATGCGCGTTGTCGTGAGCATCGAATTGGGATGGGTTCATGGTCGTCTCCTTCAGGCAAGTTGACACGACCAAGAATAGGAGCGCGCATAGATAAACAACAGTTAAAGTTTTTTCGAAAAACCATAGTCTTTTGTTTATATATTCACTCCTCCAGATGCGACAGCGACGAAATCAGGATGCCTGGACAGTCGCCCTCGATACGCCCTCCGGCCGGCTGCGCAGCAGCTTCGCGCCCAAATAGACGCCCCGGCAATCCTCGCCACGCCTTCCCAGACCAAAAAATTCCACGAACGCAAGTGCGACGGGAGGCCGCCGCTTGTTCTTGCGGTGCACCGTGAACCAGTTCAATCGCCGCAGAATGGCGCTGCTCATGGCCCCATCGTCAGAACCGGCACACCTATCTATTAGGTATGCCTAATGCAAACCATAAAATGTTTTAACTTTTACTTATCGCTGTTCGCGCGCAGCATCCTTCAGACGCGCTCCACGCGAAACGCCTTTAGCCAGTTGTTGTGAGTTCGACGGGCAACGGTTTTCGTCAGTGCAATTTCCTCTGGCCGACCACTGGCGCTTGATTGCCCACAGACAGACCGGCAATGAAGCGATTCGATCACGTAAGTCCAACGCGCCGTTCGAGCGCGACGGAATATACAGGAGACGAAGGACATGGGACATTCCAACGCATCCGGGACAGGCGGTACGCCGTTCCGGCACAACCGCTGGGTGCAGCTAGCGATCGGCATCGTATGCATGGGGCTCGTCGCGAACCTGCAATATGCGTGGACGCTGTTCGTCGTACCGATGGATAACGCCCACCACTGGGGCCAGGCAGCCATTCAGACCGCATTCACGGTCTTCATCGTCACCGAAACCTGGCTCGTGCCTATCGAAGGTTGGCTCGTCGACAAGTTCGGGCCGCGCCCGGTTGTGATCGGCGGTTCGGTGTGCGCGGCGCTCGGCTGGATCATCGACGCGCATGCGAGCAGTCTCGCCGAGCTCTACGCCGCGGCCGTGATCGCCGGTATTGGCGCCGGTTGCGTGTATGGCACCTGCGTCGGCACGGCGCTCAAATGGTTTCCGGACAAGCGCGGGCTCGCAGCCGGGTTGACCGCCGCAGGTTTCGGCGCCGGCGCGGCCGTCACCGTGATTCCAATCGCCAACATGATCCAGCGCTCGGGTTACGAGCATACGTTCATGTTCTTCGGCATTTTCCAGGGCGTCTGCATTCTGCTGCTCGCCACCCTGCTGATACGGCCGAAACCGCCCGCATTCGCGGTCGCCGCCAAACGCGTGGTCGCAAGCAAGATCGACTACACGCCCGGCGAGATGATCCGTTCACCGCTCTTCTGGGTGCTGTATCTGATGTTCGTGTTCGTCGCGGCCGGCGGCATCATCGCGACCGCGCAGCTTGGGCCGATCGCGAAGGAATACGGCTTTGCCAAGCTGCCCGTGAATCTGATGGGCATCACGCTGCCGCTGCTCACCATGACGCTATCGATCGACAACCTGTGCAACGGCTTCACGCGTCCGTTGTGCGGCTTTCTGTCGGACCGTATTGGCCGCGAAAACACGATGTTCATGATCTTTCTCGGCGAAGGCGTCGCACTGCTGGGACTCATGCAGTTCGGCCACAACCCCTACGCATTCATGTTCTTCGCGGCCGCTGTGTTCCTGTGCTGGGGCGAGATCTTCTCGATCTTCCCGGCGACCTGCGCGGACACGTTCGGCAGCAAATACGCCGCAGCCAATGCGGGAACGCTCTATACCGCGAAGGGCACCGCGTCGATGCTGGTGCCGATCGCATCGGTGCTGTCGGCGAACGGCGGATGGAGCACCGTGTTCATCTCGGCGGCGGTGATCTCGATCGCAGCGGCCGTGTCCGCCAAGTTCATCCTCGCCCCTATGAGAAAGCGCTGGATCGAGAACTCGGGCGCGCCGGCCGGCGCAGTCATCGCCGAAGTGCGCCTGCAGCCGTCGTCCGGCGGCTCGCCTGAATGAACAACAACGTGAGCCCGCCACTCACGACGAACCCATAACGTCCCGCGACCAAGGAGCAACATCATGGCAGAAGCCGACCGGCAAACAGTAGAAGATACCCCGACACAACAAACAGCCGAGACGACCGACGGATTTCATCTCGTCATCGACGCGCTGAAACTGAACGACATCAACACCATCTTTGGTCTTGTCGGTATCCCGATCACTGACCTTGCGCGGCTTGCACAAGCGGAGGGGATGCGTTTCATCGGCTTTCGTCATGAACAGCACGCGGGCAATGCAGCGGCCATTGCCGGCTTCATGACGCAGAAGCCGGGCATCTGCCTGACGGTGTCGGCGCCGGGCTTTCTCAATGGCCTGACCGCGCTCGCCAACGCGACCACCAACTGCTTCCCGATGATCCTGATCAGCGGCTCGAGCGAGCGCGAGATCGTCGATCTGCAGCAGGGCGATTACGAAGAAATGGATCAGTTGAATGCGGCCAAGCCGTATGCGAAGGCTGCGTATCGCGTGCTGCATGCGGAAGACATCGGTATCGGCGTGGCCCGTGCAATCCGTGCCGCGGTATCGGGCCGCCCCGGTGGCGTGTATCTGGATTTGCCGGCCAAGCTGCTCGCGCAAACGCTGGACGCCGTGAAGGCGCAGCAGTCGCTGGTCAAAGTGGTCGACGCCGCGCCGCGTCAATTGCCGGCGCCGGAATCGGTCAAGCGTGCGATCGATGTGCTGAAGAGCGCGAAGCGTCCGCTGATCCTGCTCGGCAAGGGGGCGGCGTACGCGCAGGCCGACGCGGAAATCCGCGCGTTCGTCGAGCAAAGCGGCATTCCGTATCTGCCGATGTCGATGGCCAAGGGCCTGTTGCCCGATACGCACGAGCAATCGGCGTCGGCGGCGCGCTCGTTTGTGCTGCAGGAAGCCGACGTTGTCGTGCTGATCGGCGCGCGCCTGAACTGGCTGCTCTCGCATGGCAAAGGCAAAACGTGGGGCGCGGAGCCGAAGAGTTTCGTGCAGGTCGATATTTCGCCGACCGAAATCGATAGCAACGTCGCGATTGCCGCGCCGGTGATCGGTGATATCGGCTCGTGCGTGGCGGCGTTGCGCGCAGGCCTCGATGCGGGATTTGCGAAGCCGAGCGCCGAGTGGACCGGCGCGATTGCCGAGCGCAAGAGCAAGAACCTCGCAAAGATGGCCGCAACGCTCGACAAAAATCCGTCGCCGATGAATTTTCACAGCGCGTTGCGCGCGATCCGCGATGTGCTGAAGACACGCCCGGACATCAACGTCGTCAACGAAGGCGCGAACACGCTCGACTACGCGCGCAGCATCATCGATATGGTTGAGCCGCGCAAACGCTTCGATTCCGGCACGTGGGGAATCATGGGCATCGGCATGGGCTTTGCGATCGGCGCGGCGGTGACGAGCGGCAAACCGGTTGTCGCAATCGAAGGCGACAGCGCGTTCGGCTTCAGCGGCATGGAACTCGAAACCATCTGCCGTTACGACTTGCCGGTTTGCACGATCGTCTTCAACAACAACGGCGTGTATCGCGGCACCGACGTGAACCCGACCGGCGGCAAGGACGTCGCGCCGACCGTGTTCGTGAAGGGTGCGCGCTACGACAGGATGATCGAGGCATTCGGCGGTGTCGGCCACCACGCGACCACACCGGAAGAGCTGACGAAGGCACTGCTCGAAGCGATCGCATCGGGTAAGCCGACCTTGATCAATGCCGTCATCGATGAAGCGGCCGGTACCGAAAGCGGCCGCCTGACCAATCTGAACCCGCAAAGCGCGGCGATGAAAAAGTGATCCAGCGTAACCACGGAGATAGCAAAGTGACCAAACCTCTCGAAGGCATCAAGATCATCGACTTCACCCACGTTCAGGCCGGCCCCGCGTGCACCCAGTTGCTCGCCTGGTTCGGCGCCGACGTGATCAAGGTTGAACGACCGGGTTCAGGCGACGTGACGCGCAACCAGTTGCGCGACATTCCCGACGCCGACGCGCTGTACTTCACCATGCTCAACAGCAACAAGAAGTCGCTGACGTTGGACACGAAAAAGCCCGAAGGTAAGGAAGTGCTCGAAAAGCTGATTCGCGAATCCGACGTGCTGGTCGAAAATTTTGGCCCAGGCGCGCTGGACCGGATGGGTTTTTCATGGGAACGCCTGAACGAACTCAATCCGAAGATGATCGTCGCTTCGGTGAAGGGCTTCAGCGACGGCCATCACTACGACGACCTGAAGGTCTACGAAAACGTCGCGCAATGTGCGGGCGGTGCGGCGTCCACCACGGGCTTCTGGGACGGTCCGCCGACCATTAGCGCCGCGGCGCTCGGCGACAGCAATACCGGCATGCATCTGGCGATCGGCATCCTCACCGCCCTGCTTGGACGCGACAAAACCGGTAAAGGCCAGAAGGTCGCGGTGTCGATGCAGGACAGCGTGCTGAACCTGTGCCGCGTGAAGCTGCGGGATCAGCAACGGCTGGAGCGCGTGGGCTATCTCGAGGAATATCCGCAATATCCGCACGGCGAATTCAGCGACGTGGTGCCGCGCGGCGGCAATGCGGGCGGCGGTGGTCAGCCGGGTTGGGTACTCAAGTGCAAGGGCTGGGAAACAGATCCGAACGCGTACATCTATTTCACGATCCAGGGCCATGCGTGGGAGCCGATCTGCAAGGCGCTCGGCAAACCCGAGTGGATTAGCGACCCGGCCTACAAGACTGCGGAAGCCCGTCAACCGCATATCTTCGAGATCTTCGGAACCATCGAAGCCTGGCTTGCCGACAAGACCAAATTCGAGGCGGTCGACATCCTGCGCAAGTTCGACATTCCCTGCGCGCCGGTGCTGACGATGAAGGAACTGGCCAACGATCCTTCGTTGCGCGCGAGCGGCACGATCGTCGAAGTGCCGCACAAGAAACGCGGCTCATATCTGACGGTCGGCAGCCCGATCAAGTTCTCCGATATGAAGCCGGAAGTCACCGCGTCGCCGCTGCTCGGCGAACACACAGACGAAGTACTGGCGAGCCTTGGGTACAGCAAGCAGGACATCTTCAACCTGCGCGAAGTCAAAGCCGTTTAGCGGTGTCGCACCGCGGGCCCGTGGGGTTGCTCGGGCCTGCGGATATGGCATTCTTTGCAGGCGCCACATCCAACTCAAGGATCTGTGTTTTCACATTCGGAGGAGCACCATGCAAACAACCATCGACTTCGAGCAACTCGTCAACGCAATCGGCGACGCGATCATCATTTCCGATGCTAGCGGCAACATTACGTTGTGGAACCCCGCGGCCGAACGCATGTTCGGCTTTACGCAAAACGAGGCACTGGGAAAGTCGTTGGACCTGATCATTCCAGAACGCTTGCGCGGCCGTCATTGGGACGGCTATCAGAAGACCATGGCAACGGGCGAAACCCGTTATGGCAACGACGTGCTGCGTGTTCCCGCCATACGTAAGGACGGGCGGTCACTGTCGATCGCCTTTACGGTTGCATTGCTGCATTCGCCGCAAAACGAGCTCAGCGGCATCGTCGCAGTGATTCGCGACGAAACCAGCCGCTTCCAGGAGGATCGCTTGCTGCGCAAACGTCTCGCGGAACTGGAAGCGTCGGCAGGCGCGTGAGCGTAGCGACGATGCAGGAACCGGCGCCGCCGCGTCCGACTCGACGTTTGCAGCGCCAAGCTAGTGGCCGCTAAACACGAAGTCTGGCGGCACTCCAGTCCGACTCGCGGGCGAGAGCGACGAACGCCGCCAGATAGTCGATTGCGTCGTCCGCTTCGCGGGTGCCGAGAAAGATCTGCTTGGAGATACCCTTCTTTCCAAGTTTGAGCGGCATGAGCGGCATCGAGTCTGCATACTCCTCTGCCAGCCATCGTGGTAAAGCGGCGACACCGCGCCCACTCGCGACCATCTGCAGCATGATGTCAGTCGTTTCAATCACCTTGTGCCGCTTCGGCACGACGTTAGCCGGTGTCAGGAACTGGTTATAGATATCCAGCCGATCGGTTTCGACGGGATAGGTGATCAGCACCTCGGTTGCCAACTGCTCGGGCGTGACGTACGCCTCATTCGCCAGCGGATGGTCTTCGCTCACGACAAGGACCTGCTCATAGTCGAACACCGGCTCAAAGCGCAGTCCCGGCCGCTTCAGTGGATCCGGGGTGACGAGCACGTCAATGTCGTATCCGAACAGCGCGCCGATTCCACCGAACTGAAATCTCTGTTTGACGTCGACATCCACGTCGGGCCAGCGCTTCAAGTAAGGTGACACGACTTTGAGCAGCCACTGATAGCACGGATGGCATTCCATGCCGATACGCAACGTACCGCGCTGGCCCTGCGCGTACTGCTTCATCCGGTCTTCCGCGTGCTCCATCTGCGGCAGCACACGATTCGCGAGGCCGAGCAGGTACTGACCGGCCTGAGTCAGCCGCAGGTTGCGGCCCTCGCGATCCCATACCGCGGTTCCGAGTTGCTGTTCCATTTTCTTGACGGTATGGCTCAGCGCCGACTGCGTCAGGCACAGCACATTGGCGGCGGCCGTCAGGGAGCCTTGACGGTCCACCTCCCGAATAATCGTCAGATGTACTCGTTCGAGCATCGCGAACCCATGAGGAAAGTTAATCGATCAATGAAATAATGCCATTATATTTCATGGACCGTTCCCCCTATGATCGACCCGTTCATCCAATCAGGATCAGGAGCGGTTCATCATCATGGCTACAACGCATAACCTGGGTTTCCCCCGTATTGGCGCCAAGCGCGAACTCAAATTTGGCCAGGAAGGCTACTGGAAGGGCCAATCGTCACGCGACGAACTGACGGCGCTGGGCGCGCAACTGCGTCAGCGTCACTGGGAAAACCAGACAGGACTCGATCAGGTGCCGGTTGGCGACTTCTCGTTCTACGATCAGGTCCTGGACATGAGCTTCACGCTCGGCAACATCCCTGAACGTGTTCGCGGCTTTCACGGCGACACCCTCGACAACTACTTCCGCGTCGCCCGCGGCCGAACGGCCAAGAGTGCCGAAGACCATGGCGCGTGCTGCGGCGGTGTCGCTGCCGGCGAGATGACGAAGTGGTTCGACACCAATTATCACTACATCGTCCCCGAATTCAGCGCTGGCACCGAATTCAAACTCGACCCGTCGCGCCTGCTGGAACAACTGGCTGAGGCCAAGGCACAAGGCGTCAAGGCCAAACCGGTGATCGTCGGGCCCGTCACCTATCTGGCGCTCGGCAAGGCCAAGGACGACTCCGACAAGCTGTCCCTGCTGCCGCGCCTGTTGCCGGTCTACGCGGAACTGCTGGCCACGCTGGCGGCGCAAGGCGTTGAATGGGTCCAGATCGACGAGCCGATTCTCGTCACCGAACTGTCCGCTGAATGGCAACAAGCCTACGTCACCGCGTACGACGCGCTGGCGAGCAGCAAGGTGAAGCTGTTGCTGGCTACGTACTTCGGCCAGTTGCTCGATAACCTGTCGCTGGCTTGCAAGCTGCCGGTACAGGGCCTGCATCTGGATGCGATCAATGCGCGTGCTGAAGTCGCTACGGTGATTGCACAATTGCCTCAGGACCGCGTGCTGTCGCTCGGCGTGATCAACGGCCGCAACATCTGGAAGACGGACCTCAACAGCGTGCTGGACTGGCTCGAGCCGGTCGCGAAGCAACTGGGCGAGCGCCTCTGGATTGCATCGTCGTGCTCGCTGCTGCATGTGCCGGTGGATCTGGACAGCGAACAGAAGCTGGATGCGGAAGTCCGCTCGTGGCTCGCCTTCGCACTGCAAAAGCTGGGCGAACTGAAGGTGCTGGCCACCGCGCTGAACCAGGGCCGCGACGCCGTCAAGGCGGAACTCGCTGCTAACGGTGCCGCCATTGCCGCACGCCGCGCGTCGCCGCGTGTGAACAACCCGGCGGTCAAGGCTGCGCTCGCGAAGATCAGCCCGGCCCTGGGTCAACGCAAGAGCGCCTATCCGGCGCGCGCCGACAAGCAGGCTGCATTGTTGAAGCTGCCGGCTTACCCGACCACGACCATCGGCTCGTTCCCGCAGACCGGTGAAATCCGCCATGCGCGCAGCCAGTTCAAGAGCGGCGCGTTGGATGCAGCCGGCTACAAGACCGCGATGCAGGCCGAGATCGAGCGCAGCGTCCGTGAGCAGGAAGCCCTAGGCCTCGACGTGCTGGTGCATGGTGAAGCAGAGCGTAACGACATGGTCGAATACTTCGGCGAGCAGCTCGATGGTTACGCCTTCAGCCAGTTCGGCTGGGTGCAGTCGTATGGCTCGCGTTGCGTCAAACCGCCTATCCTGTTCGGCGACATCAGCCGCCCGAAGGCGATGACGGTCGAATGGATCAAGTACGCGCAGTCGCTCACCAGCAAGCCGATGAAGGGCATGTTGACCGGCCCGGTCACGATTCTAAACTGGTCGTTCGTACGCGACGACCAGCCGCGTTCGGTGTCGTGCTACCAGCTCGCTCTGGCGATCCGCGAAGAAGTCCTGGACCTCGAAAAGGCCGGCGTGCGCGTGATCCAGATCGACGAAGCGGCCTTGCGCGAAGGCCTGCCGCTGCGCAAATCGCAATGGCAGGAATACCTGGACTGGGCAGTGACGTCGTTCCGCATCACCGCCAATGGCGTGGATGACGAAACGCAGATCCACACGCATATGTGCTATTCGGAGTTCAACGACATCATCGCGTCGATCGCCGATATGGACGCCGACGTGATCACCATCGAGACGTCGCGCTCGGATATGGAGTTGCTGGACGCGTTCGACAACTTCAACTACCCGAACGAAATCGGACCGGGCGTGTACGACATTCACTCGCCGAACATCCCGACCGAAGCGCACATCGTTCAACTGATGAAGAAGGCGGCTGAACGCATTCCGGCGCAACGCCTGTGGGTGAATCCGGATTGCGGCCTGAAGACGCGCCAGTGGGAAGAAGTCATTCCGGCATTGAAGAATATGGTCGCGGCGGCTCAGACCCTGCGCGAAACGGCGTAACGTCCATGGCCCGCACCCACATCTCTGGTTTTCCGCGCATCGGCGCGCAGCGCGAACTGAAGTTCGCACAGGAATCGTTCTGGCGCGGAGAATCCGACGATGCCTATCTCAAGGGCATCGCGAAAGAACTGCGCATCCGGCACTGGGAATTGCAACGGGCGGCGAAGCTGGATTTCGTCGCTGTCGGCGACTTCGCTTACTACGATCAGATGCTGAACCTGAGCGCGCTGCTCGGCTCGCTGCCGGAGCGCTTCGGATTCGACCCGGCGAAGCTTTCGCTGACGCAGTACTACGAGCTCGCGCGGGGCAACAAAGCGCAGCCGGCCATGGAAATGACCAAGTGGTTCGACACCAACTACCACTACCTGGTGCCGGAACTGGGACCCGATACGACCTTCAATGGCGGAGTCGACTGGTTCTTTGACGAAATCGACGAAGCGCTCGCGTTGCATCTTCCGGTCAAGCCGGTGCTGATCGGGCCAATCACGTATTTGTGGCTGTCCAAGAGTCCCGTTCCTGGCTTCGACCGTCTGTCGCTTTTGCCAAAGCTGGTGATCCGCTACATGCGTATTCTCGACCAGCTCAAACAACGCGGTATCGAATGGCTTCAGCTCGACGAGCCGGCTTTGTGCCTCGACCTCAACGAGGAATGGCTCGAGGCATTCAAGGCAGCGTACGACGTGTTGGGGGTCTCGGGCCGCAAGGTTTTGCTCGGGACCTATTTCGACACGGCGGCCGATCATGCGCCGATGGTTTCGCAACTTCCCGTTCACGGCGTCCACATCGATCTGATCCGGGCACCGCAACAACTCCAGGTATGGCGCACCGCGCTGCCGGCCGACAAAGTGCTCTCGGCGGGTGTGATCGACGGCCGGAACATCTGGCGCGCAGATCTGGGCGAAATCGCCGGCTCGCTCGATGCCCTGCACGCGGAACGCGGTGAGCACCTCTGGATAGCACCGTCATGCTCGCTCATTCACGTGCCGGTCACGCTAGCCTGCGAAACGAAACTCGGCGCCGAGCTTAAATCATGGCTTGCCTTTGCGACCGAGAAACTCGATGAGGTGAGCACGATTGCGCTCGCGCTCCGCGACCCGGTTGCCGCTGAGCCAGCGCTCGCGGCAGCGGATGCCGCGCTCGATGCACGACGTGCCTCGGGCGCCGTCATGAACGTCCTCGTTCAAAGAAGGGTGGCGAGCATCACCGATGCAATGGCTAGCCGCAAGAGCCCATTCACGGCCCGCAGCAGCGTGCAGCGGCACTCACTGAAGCTCCCGCTGTTACCGACCACGACGATCGGCTCGTTTCCGCAAACACCGGCAATCCGGCAAGCTCGCGCAGCGTACAAGCGGGGCAAGATGCGAGCACTCGATTACCTCGAACGGATGCGCGCCGAAACAGCAAGCGTGATTCGCAAGCAGGAAGAACTCGGACTCGATGTGCTCGTTCATGGCGAAGTGGAGCGCAACGACATGGTCGAATTCTTTGCCGATAAGCTCTGGGGCTTCGCGTTCACGGAAAACGGCTGGGTCCAGAACTACGGCTCGCAGTGCGTCAAACCGCCGATCATTTACGGTGACGTCTATCGGCCTGAACCCATGATGGTAGACGCCGCCTGCCACGCGCAGTCTCTGACGGAACGCCTCGTGAAAGGGGTGTTGACCGGACCGGTGACGATGCTCGAGTGGTCATTCGTTCGCGACGACCAGCCGCGCTCGACCACTGCGCTGCAGTTGGCGCTCGTGATTCGCGATGAGGTGATCGACCTTGAAAAAGCCGGCATCCGGATCATCCAGATCGACGAACCCGCCTTCCGAGAAGGCTTGCCATTACGCCAGGAAGACTGGCCAGCGTATCTGGAATGGGCGACGCGCGCGTTCAGGATTGCCGCGGGCGGTGTGTCCGACGCCACGCAGATTCATACACACATGTGCTATTCCGAGTTCAACGACATTCTCCCTGCGATCGCCGATCTGGATGCGGACGTCATCACGATCGAGACCTCTCGCTCCTCGATGGAACTGCTCGATGGCTTTGTCGAGTTCGCCTATCCGAATGGCATTGGACCGGGCGTGTACGACACCCATTCGCCGCGCGTGCCGAGTGCCGATGCGATGCAGCAATTGCTCGAACGGGCATGCGACGTGGTGCCGGCCGAACGGCTTTGGGTCAACCCCGACTGCGGCCTGAAAACACGCGGCTGGCCCGAGACGGAAGCCGCGTTGAGCAATATGGTTCAGGCCGCGAAGACGTTGCGTCAGAAGCTCGCTGAAAGTATTCGGTGATTTAAATCAATGCATTTCGCGACGATGATCAGGAAACCGTCATAACGCCCATGGACGGCACACCATAAGCGCCGTAGTGGTTGACGGCAACCACTACGCATCGGTACGCTTCGCGCTGATGGTTCCCGTCACCGGGATCAAAAGGGAACGCAGTACGAGCAGCAATGCTCCGAGTCTGCGGCTGCCCCCGCAACTGTAAGCGGCGAGTCTGTGCCACTCATGACCACTGGATCCCCGGGAAGGTCGGCACGTGACGTTGACCCGCGAGCCAGGAGACCTGCCATCAAACCGAGGTCTGCGCAGCCGCGCCGGGGCGGGGTGTCCCGATGTGCAAGCACCGCTTATGCGGTCGCCCGTTGCAACGACAGCCCGACCCTCAGGATCTGCCGTTCAATCATGAAGTTCCATCAATTCATCATCACCTCTGCCCTGACCGTCTCGGCATGGCAGGTTGCACAGGCCGCGGACGACGCGTCGTTGCCGCCGCCGGAGCAGGCGCCGGCCGAAACCACGCTGCCGAATATTCTCGTTACCGGCGACACGCAGCACCTGCCGCAATCGTTCGACCAACGCTTCGCCACGACTCAGGTCCTGACGCGCACCGACCTCGAACGTCTGTCACCCGCCGACCCGAGTATCACGCAAGCCCTCGCCACGCTACCCGGCGTCACCGTTTCGCAAAGCGGCGGCCCTGGCTCCACCGCCTCGGTCAGCATCCGGGGCTCGTCGGGCAATCAGGTCGCCGTGTTTATCGACGGTATCCGGGTCGGCTCCGTGACCACCGGGGTGGCCGAGTGGGCGGATCTGCCGACCTCCGCGTTTGACCGCGTCGAAGTCATATCAGGGCCGGCGGCCGCGTCGTTCGGCGCGGATGCGATGGGCGGCGTCGTGCAGTTGTTCACCAACCATGCGTCCAATCAGCCGAACAAGACCACGGTTTCCGTAGGCGGCGGCTCGAACAAGACTTTCGATACGCAGATCCGCACGTCGGGCAGTATCCCGTCCACCGGTCCGCTCTCGGCGCTGTCCGGGCTGACCTACTCGCTCGGTCTGCACGACTACAACACCGCGGGGATCGATGCGACCCAGCCGTATGCCTATGGCCATGAGGACGGCCGGAACCCGTACCATGCCCAGGACGTCGATGCGCGCCTAGGCTATGCGCATGACAACTGGTCGCTCTCCACGTTCGCCCTTTACCACAAGTCCGACCTGTCTTACGACAACGCAGGCGGCGCCGACCGGCAGCGCGATAACCAGTTGACGACGGGCCTCGCGTTTCACCTGGACATTACGCCGTCCACTCAGTTTGACCAGTCGGTGGGCTACGCCACAGACCGCCAGTTCCTCTATGCGAACGATCCGACCATCCCAACCGATGAGTTCGACTCGACGCGCTTCAGCACGTCGACCTCGCTGACGCATCAGGAACGCGGGCTGACACTGTTCGGTCTGCCGCTTTCCGGAGAGACGAAGCTCGCCTACGACTTCAGCCGCGAGCTGGCTTTCCTGCCGGTAGATGTCCCTCAAGGCTTGCCCGCGCGCAACGATTCGTCTGTCTCGCTCCATCAGTCAGCTACGCTCGGTGCACTGACGGTGTTTCTTGCGGGCCGTCACGAGATTATTCAGGGCCAGTCGGTCAATACCGGCAATGTCGCCGTGGCCTACGCGATCACGCCGGTTTATACGGCGCGACTTTCGTACGGCAATGCATTCCGCCTGCCGACCTTCAACGATCTGTACTATCCGGGCTACGCGAACCCGAACCTGACTCCCGAGCGCAGCGACACGATCGAGGCGGCGCTGGACGCCTCAACGTCTTTCGGCACCTTCACGGCCGCCGTTTATGACACCCGGGTCCACGACCTCATTTCTTTCGACGCCGTGACCTCTATGCCCGTGAACATCGGGCGGGCCCACATCCAGGGTATCGACCTGTCGTACAAGGGCACAGTCGGCCAATCGACACCTGTGAGTCTGGCGATCGGCCTGCTGAATCCGCAGGACGTCACCGACCAGACGTGGCTGCCCCGCCGCCCGCGCCAGACGGTCAGTCTGAGCGTCGATCACATGTGGGACGAGTTCCACCTTCATGCCCTCAGTACCGGGGTCTCGCTGCTCTACGGGGGATCGACTTTCGACGACCAGTTCAACACGACCTATCTGCCGTCGTACACAACGGTCGCGCTGCGTGCCGCCTACAAGGTCAATTCGCACCTCACCGTGTCTGCCAATCTGTCGAACCTCTTCAACCGGCAGTACTCCACCGCGTACGGTTACAACACGCTAGGCCGTACGGCGTTCGGCAAGCTGGCTTATACGTTCTAGCCTTCCCGGCAGCATGAACGTCCGGGGCGCGCTCCGGATGTGCGCATACGGCGCCCCGCCCTGTCCGCCGCGCTCACCGCCCCGTGCGTGCGCGTTGCGGACGATCTTCCCCGTGAAGGCTATACTGGGCGAACCACCGGCACCATCGCCGGCCAGCGGTCGGTTCGCCGACGCGCAACCGGATTAAGCAGCGCTGCCTTTTCGATGGGCGAAGAGGGCCGTGGATCAGAAAGAGGAGTATTTGCGATGGCCAATCAGGTGATTTTCAGCGGTGCGCCGTCGCAGGCCTGCAACCTTCCAGCGCTCCTGAAAGGGAGCGCTGTCATGGCAATCATTGGCTGCATCCATGTCTGCGCGTTGAGCGCTTTCCCGCTTCAGTGGCATGTGCTGCTTGCACAAGCCGGCGCGGTCCTGATCGGCGTCAGTTTTCCGTTCGTCAAGACCGCGTTCACCCGGATCGTCATCGACACCACGCGAATTACCTGGACGCAAGGTATTCTGCATCGCCGTGTATCGAGTCTCGAGCTTTCCCGGGTTCAGCGCATCACATCGATCCACCCTTGGTGGCTCCGCCTATTCGGCACCGCCACGATCATCCTGACGACCAACGATGTCGCTCATCCCGTGAGGCGTCTGCCCGGCATCCGGAACGCGGACCAGATCTGCAAGCGGCTTGACGAGGCGGTAGCGATGCATCGCGAACGGCCTGTTCCTGCCAACACGTTCGATCCGAACGCCCCTGATTACACTGAGGCACACAGTATCTGAACGGTCGCCATCGGTTCGGCGACGATCGTTGGTCGCGCTGCGCCATTCGCAGCCGCACCCCAGGATTAGCACTCGGTGCAGTTTTCCCACCGCTCTTCTATAAATCATTGTAGGGGGAGGACCGTGCATTGTCGTACCGGTGCTATCGATGCGTTCATGTATCGATCGGCCCACTGATCACGCGCCTAGCCCTGGCAATTCGACCGCCATGGAGGTGCACTGTGTTTCACCCGACCCTTGCACGCACCTTGCTCCACGCCGCCCTGATAGCGGCATTTCTCTCTGGCTACTCGTGCCTTCAGCCGACGGCGAACGCCGCGGCCGTGGCTGCGCCACCTGCAAAGGAGAAGCGGGTTTCACCGGCCAACGCTGCAGCGTCGATCGACTTTCCTACCATCGTGGAGCGATACGGGCCCGCTGTCGTGAATATCAGCGCGACGGCCCCTGAGCAGCAATCGTCGCTGCCCGCCCCCGCTGCAATCGATGCTGACGACCCCCTTCTTGCCTTCGTCAAGCATGTGGTGCCGCCATCACCGACGTCTCAAGGCGGTTCGGCACGCGCCATTACAGGGATGGGCTCCGGTTTTATCGTTAGCCCCGACGGCCTCATTCTGACCACCGCTCACGTGGTGGATCAAGCCGACGAAGTGACGGTCAGGCTAACCGATCGACGCGAGTTCAAGGCAAAGGTTCTTACGGTCGACATCCCGAGCGACATCGCGCTCATTCAGGTCGAGGCCACGAAGCTCCCGACGGTCAAACTCGGTGATTCGTCGCGGGTGCGCGTCGGTGAACCGGTCCTCGCGATCGGCTCGCCCGACAGCTTCGAGAATACCGTCACCGCCGGCATTGTCAGTGCCACGTCCCGCACGCTCCTCGACGGGAGCAGTTTTCCCTTTTTTCAAACCGATCTCGCCGCCAACCCGAACAATTCGGGCGGCCCCCTGTTCAACCGTGCCGGCGAGGTGGTCGGCATCGACGTGCAGATTTACGCGGACTCAGACAGGTCCCCCAGTCTGGCCTTTGCCATCCCGATCAACCTGGCGGCCAAGGTACGATCGCAGGTGCAAGACGCGCAAGCGACATCCCCTGGCGGCCTTGGCGTGGAGGTGCAGGACGTCGGCCCTGGCCTGGCTGTGGCCTTTGGTCTGCCACGACCGGCAGGTGCGCTGGTCAATTCCGTCGCGCCCGGCACATCGGCTGCCGCGAGCGGCCTCAAGCCAGGCGACGTGATCATTCGGATCGGCGACAAGCCGATTGATCGCTCGGCCGAACTCGCCGAAGATGCCGCTGCTCTGCCGCCTGGGACGAAAACCACACTCAAGCTGATCCGCAATCGCAGGCCGATGACCATCACGGCCATGGTCGGCACGTCCGCTGAAAGCCCCAAAGCTCGTCCAGCCGAAGGCAGCGCAGGAGGCAGCGCAGGCGATCGTCTGGGCTTGCGCATGCATCCGCTGAATGAGGAAGAGCGGCGCGCGAGCGACCTGGCCGTCGGTCTGATGGTGGACGGCGTCGATGGGCCGGCGGCAAGCGCTGGCATCCAGCCCGGCGATATCGTCCTGTCGCTCAATGACACACTGGTCGAAACGTCGGCGGACGTGACCGCGCTGGAAGCAAAGGCAGGGAAACAGGTCGCCGTGCTGATCCAGCGCAATCACGCGCGCAGTTTTGTTTCGGTCGCGGTTAAATGAAGCGTGAGGGTGTTGCCTGCTCCAATACACAAAGCGGGTGATCACCAAAAAACGACTCGGCAAAACCGTTGACCAACCGCCTGAGCGGCTAACGCAAGCCAGCCGCAATCTCGACGTTCGAGACCATCGTCACGAGTCGCGGTGCGATATCGTCGATCAACCGGCGTCCCTGTGACGATTGTGCCGGCACCGCGCAATTGAACACCAGCGTCTCCGCGTCGACCTGCGCGCACAACGGCGCAGCGACGCCGTAGGCGTTCTTCTGCATATCACCATACGAGAAGCAAACGCCCGTTTCATGATAATCGTGAAGCGCCTGCTGCACCTGCGCGCCGTACTGTTGCCACTGGTCGGGCACGGCGACGCGCAGCCGGTTCAGCGCCACTTCACGCTCCTGCGGGGTCACCGCCGCGAGCCACGCCCGTCCCATCGCCATACGCAGAATCGGACGCACCGCGCCGACGTCGGGCCGCGCGTGAATTCGCTTATCGCGCGGACAACTTTCGATGTAGACCATATTCGACTGGTCCCGCATGCCAAGCGAAACAGACCCGCGCACCTGAAGCGCAAGCTCGCGCATGAACGGCCGCGCGATCTGTCGAATGCGCATGCCGGCCAGCAGCGGATAGCCCATCGACAACACGCCGCCGCCGAGCCGATAGTTGCGCGCCATGTCGTCATGGCGCAGGTAGCCGAGCTCGGTCAACGTGTAGGCAAGCCGGGAGACCGTGGCCTTCGACAAACCCGTACGCGCCACAAAGTCCTTATTGCCAAGCGCTGCTTCGCCGGGCTGGAAACAGCGCAGAATTTCCAGACCGCGCGCGAGCGTGAAGGCGAACTGTCGATCGTCGTCGTCGGGAAATGAGTCCACGGATGCCCGCTCAACAAGCGGCGGACTGGGCGAAGTTCGTGCTTCGTCGCCGGCCACATGCTGCGTGGCATGCTGCGACCCAAGCTGCCGTTCGAGTGTATCGACCATCGCCACGAGGCGCGGAGCGATCACGTCGACGAGTGTCCTGTCGCTCAGTTGCAATCGCGGCACGCCGCAATTGAAAACGAAGGTTTCAGAATTGATCGGTTCGCGCATCGGCACGGCAACCGCATGGATTTCACGCTCGATATCGCCTTCGCTAAGGGCGAGGCCACACTCATCAAACGTGCGCAGAGCGCCCGCCAGACCGGCGTGATAGGCGTCCCACTGCGCGGGATCCTGGGTGCGAATCTGCTCGAGCACGGCAGCGCGTTGCGCGGGTTCGGCGCGGCCCAGCCAGGCCCGCCCCATCGCGGAAGCGAGAATGGGCAGCGAAGCACCGGTTTCCGGACGAAACGCCGGCGATTCGTGACCGCGTGCAGTCTCGACATACACCATGTGCGAGCGGTCACGAATACCGAGCGACACCGAACCGCGCGCCACATCGGCAAGCTCCCTCATCAACGGTCGCGCCAGTTCGCGGATACGCAGGCCTTGGAGAAAAGGGTAACCGACCGACACGACTGCCGAGCCCAGCCGATATTTGCGTACGTTGTTGTCATAGCGCAGAAAGCCGAGCATGGCGAGCGTATACGTCAGCCGCGACACCGTCGCCTTCGACAGGCCAGTGCGCTCAGCGAAGTCTTTGTTGCTGAGAATCGCATCGCCCACCTTGAAGCAATTCAACAACTCGAGGCCATGAGCGAGCGTCGTGGCGAACTGGGGATTACGGAGTGGGTTCGGAGCCATCGTTCTGTACGGAAAAAGCGCTCGACGCGCGCTTGTGCCAATTGAAGCACGTCGATTGTCCCGCTTCCATACGTGTTTAACATAGCGAAACCCTAGTATCGGCATCCTGTCAGATTGTTAGGCTCGACCCACCCCTACAGTTCTACGCGGAGTGGTATCGATGTCTTTGTCTCCTTCCCAGCAGGCGGCGCTCGGCCCGCTGTTCAATCCCCAATCGATTGCCGTGGTCGGCGCTTCGTCGAATCCGGCGAAGATAGGTGGCCTGCCAGTCGAATATCTGCTGAACCAGCGGTACCCCGGCGCGATTTACCCGGTCAACCCGAAGCAGGAGCGCATCCAGGGTCTGCAGGCATACCCGACCCTTCGCGACATTGGTGCGCCGATCGATATGGCCATCTGCGCGGTACCCGCATCGGGCGTCATGTCCGCTGTCGAAGACGCTGCGGCCGCCGGTGTCCGTTCGATCGTGATGTTTTCGTCCGGCTTTGCGGAAACTGGCGCAGACGGTGTACGCGCGCAGAACGATCTACGCGCGTTCGTTAAGGAAAGCGCGATCCGCTTACTTGGACCGAACTGCCTCGGCTTCGTCAACAATCATCAAGGCGTGTACGCGACGTTCACCCCGGCGCTGAAAATCGCCGCGCCGTTGCGCGGCAACATCGGGCTGATTAGTCAAAGCGGCGCGTTCGGGATCTTCGCGTTGATGCTTGCGCAGCGGCGCGGCCTCGGCATCAGCCATTTCGTCTCGACGGGCAATGAAGCGGACATCGAACTCGCCGACGCGCTCGCGTGGCAAGCGCTCGACCCCGCGACGTCCGTGATCCTGTGCTACCTCGAAGGCGCGCGCGACGGCGAAAAACTGTGCGCCGCGCTCGAACTGGCTCGCGCCCAGCGCAAACCCGTCGTGATGTGCAAGGTCGGCCGCACCGCGCAGGGCGCCGCAGCCGCGGCATCGCACACCGCGTCGCTGGCCGGTTGCGACAAAATCTACGACGCCGTGCTGCGCCAATACGGCGTCTATCGTGCGCAGGACATTCACGAGCTATTCGACATCGGCTATGCGTGTTCAGTCGCACCGTTACCGGTGTCCGACGCGCTCGGCATCGTGTCGATTTCCGGCGGCGCCGGTGTCTTGATGGTCGATGAAGCCGAGCGGGTCGGGCTCTCGGTGCCGCTTTTGGCAGAAGCCGGACAACAGGCGATTCTCAAGCGCGTGCCGTTCGCGTCCGCGGTCAATCCAGTCGATATCACCGGCCAGATACTCAACGAGCCCGCGCTGCTCGCCGACGCCGTCGACACGATGCTGGAGCATGGCCAATACGGCGCGATGGTGTCGTTCCAGGCCGTCACCGGCATTTCACCGCAACACAGACCGCTCGTCACCGAGTTGTGGGCGCGTGTGCGCGCCGCCCATCCGCCACTGACCATTGCCGTCGTATCCCTCTTCGACGAGCAGAACCGCAAATTTCTCGAGCAACACCGCTGTCTGACCTTCGAGGAACCCGCTGCCGCCGTGCGGGCGATCGCCGCGCTGCACGCGTTTAGCCGGCATTTCGCGCGGCAGCCGGTGCCGGTTGCACTGCCTGAACCTGTCGCCATCGACCGTGCGCGTTTCGACGAAGCCGACGCACTCCGGCTGCTGGCCGACGCAGGCATCCCGGTCGTCTCGAGCCGTGTGGCGAGAAGCGCTGACGAGGCAGCCGGCGAGGCCGCTGCGCTCGGATTCCCGGTAGTGCTGAAGGTGCTGTCCGCCGACATCGCGCACAAATCGGATGTGGGCGGCGTTGCGCTGCGGCTTGCCGATTCGCAAGCGGTACGGGCGGCCTTCGTGCGTATCACGGAGAGCGCTGCGCGCGCCGTGCCTAACGCGCACATCGAAGGCGTGCTCGTCGCGCCGATGATCCAGGACGGCGTCGAATGCATTCTCGGCGTGACACGCGATCCGGTGTTCGGTCCGGTCGTCATGTTCGGACTGGGTGGCATTCTCGTCGAAGTACTCAAGGACGTGACGTTCAGGCAGGCCCCCTTCGACGTCGCGGAAGCGCACCGGATGATTCGCGAAATTCGCGCATGGCCGGTGCTGGGTGGCGTGCGCGGCCAAGCTCCCGTCGACGTCGACACA
Source organism: Paraburkholderia domus (assembly GCF_905220705.1). Classification (GTDB taxonomy): domain Bacteria; phylum Pseudomonadota; class Gammaproteobacteria; order Burkholderiales; family Burkholderiaceae; genus Paraburkholderia; species Paraburkholderia domus. The sequence goes on along the minus strand of NZ_CAJNAT010000004.1, from coordinate 245,762 downwards.
CTCGCCGAAACCCTGGCCACGCTGTCCCGTTTCGCCGCGGCCAACGCCGGCAGCATCGAGTCGATCGATATCAATCCGTTCATCGCGCGGCCCAAAGGCCAGGCTTCGTGCGCCGTCGATGCGCTGGTCGTCAGCCGAACCTCTCGCGCACTCACCGACGAGGATTAGAGCGGGAAAACCGTGCGTCCGACTCCCCGCAACGGCACGCGTGGGACGCGCGGCGACGTCCAGTTCGTCTTCGTTTCACTCACATAACCACAAAATCGAACCATGGAGACTCGTCAATGAAAACTCGTCATCTCGCCTGGGTGCTCGGCACTCTCGCCTTCAGCGCGCATGCACAAAGCAGCGTCACGCTATATGGCGTGATCGACTTCGGACTCACCTACGTGAACAACGCGCAAACCGCGCGAACCGCGACGGGCCCGCACGGCGCATCTCAGTTCGCCCTGACCGACGGCAGCGCAACCGGCATGGCTGGAAGCCGCTGGGGAATGCGTGGTGTCGAGGACCTTGGCGGTGGTCTTCAAGCACTCTTCGTGCTCGAAAACGGCTTCACGTTGAACAACGGGGCACTCGCCCAAGGGGGCGCGGAGTTCGGACGGCAGGCTTACGTGGGCGTCTCTGGCGGCTTCGGCAAACTGACGCTGGGCCGGCAATACGATACGTACACCGATTTCGTGCAGCCATTGACAGCGACAGGCCAATGGGCCGGCTACATGGGCGCGCAGCCTGACGATGTCGATAGTCTGTCGAATACCAGCCGGATCAACAACGCCATTAAATTCCGGACTCCGGACTATCGCGGTTTCGCGGCAGCCGGTCTGTACAGCCTCGGCGGCGTTGCGGGAAGCGTCACGCAGAATCAGTTGTGGTCGCTCGGTGCAAGCTACAGCGTCGGCTCCATGTCGCTGGCGGCCGGCTATCTCAACGCACGCGATCCGAATTTGTCCTTGTACGGCACGACGCCCAACAAAGGCCCTGCCACGTCGAACAATATCGGTTCATTCGGTTCGCCCACTGCGCCCGAGTCCTATCCGGTCGATGCCGGTTATGCATCAGCGAAAACGACCCAGCTCGCCGGCGCGGCCATACAGTATGCGTTCGACCCCGTCACGCTTGGCTTCGTGATCACGAATACACGCTTCGAAGACCTCGGCTCCGCTGCCGGTCCCGATCCGTTGAAATATACGGGTACAGCGGTATTCACAAGTCTGGAATTCAGCGTGCGATCGCAGGTCACGCCAGCGCTTCTGCTCGCGAGCGCAATCCATTACACCGACCGCAACTCGGTGAACGGCGACGGCGGCGCCAAGTACCTGCAACTGGACCTCGGCACGGTCTATAACCTGTCGAAACGAACCAGCGTCTATCTGCTGACCGTGCTGCAGCGGGCCAGCGGCCGCGACTCGCTCGGACAACCCGCGGTCGCATCGATCAGCGGTTTCAGTCCGTCCGCCACGAACCATCAAGTCGGTGTTCGCCTCGCGTTACAAGAACGATTCTGAGTCCGGCTGGTTAGGCCTCAATCAGAGCGCCAATCACAGGGCGCCGTCCGAGCCCGCGGTTCTTGCACCGCGCGTTCACAACAATCAGATCCACGGAGAAGACATGTTCCACATAAGCACTCGATGGCGCGCATGGATCGTCGTCGCCATGATGTTCCTGTTCATGTTGATCAATTTCGCCGACAAGGCCGTCATCGGTCTCGCGGCGGTGCCGATGATGCATGATCTCGGACTGACGCCGCAGCAACTGGGCCTCGTCGGCAGCAGCTTTTTTCTGCTGTTTTCGACGGCCGGTGTGCTGTTTGGCTTTGCCGCCAACCGCATCAAGACGAAATGGCTGCTGGCGGTGCTTGCGCTCACGTGGGCGCTGGTGCAATTTCCGCTCGTCGGCACGGTTTCGTTTCCCTTGCTGATCCTCTGCCGGATTCTGCTCGGCGCGGGCGAGGGCCCGGCCTACCCGCTCGCCGTTCACGCGACCTATAAATGGTTCGATAACAGCAAGCGCAGCGTACCCAGCGCGATCGTGCTGCAAGGCGCCAACACCGGGATGCTGCTGTCCGGCCCGTGCCTGACCTTTCTGATCATTCACTACGACTGGCATCGGGCATTCCTCGTGCTCGGCATCGCCGGCTGTCTGTGGACGGTGCTGTGGCTATTGCTAGGTGCCGAAGGCACGGTCGACGAGACGGCCGGTCCGGCGGTCTCCGATACGGCTCAGCACGCGTCTCGACACGTCCCCTACCGGCGGCTCTTCGTCGATCCGACGTTGGCGGGCTGCATCCTGCTGACCTTCGTCGGCTATTCGGTGCTGTCGGTGGGATTCACCTGGTTTCCAGCCTACCTGCGGCTCGCGCTCGGCTATCCTGCAGCCGACGCAGGGTGGTTGTTCTCGCTGATCGTTGGCGCGGGCATTCCCGTCACGCTCGCCATATCGTTCTTGTCCCAGTGGCTTGCCGGCAAGGGCGTGAGTTCGCGCCTATCGCGCGGCGTCATGACGAGCGTGCCGGTCGCGCTGGCAGGTCTCGCCCTCTTCGGTACCACGCTTCCGATCGGTGCGGGCATCAAGGTGCTGTGTCTGAGCGCGACGAGCGTGCTGAGCCAGCTGATTTTCTTCTTCGCCCCGTTGATCATCGGTGAAGTCACGCCCACCGGACAGCGCGCCGCCTGGCTCGGCATCAATGCTTCGCTCGGTACGCTGGCGGGTCTCATTGCGCCGGCGCTGATGGGTCACTTCGTGGGCGATACGCAGGGTGTCGCCGAAGGCTTCAGGCATGGTTTCTCCGTAATGGGTTCCATTCTGGTTCCATGCGGCTTACTCGGCATCTGGCTGCTGAATCCCGAACGCTCGGTGCGTCGTTTGCAGTACTTCCACGCACGCGCCGATAGCGTTCGCGATGATCGTGCTACGACGTCATCAGGACGCGAAGAAGTGGTTTGACAGTGCCAAGGCATCTCGACAACGCAGCCTGCCCGCCAACGGACAGGCTGCATGTCAGCTCACTGCCGCACAGTTTCGCTAACCCGCTCGACCGGCGGAATCGTATAGTCCTTCGACAGGATCGCCTCGCGCGGATGGTACATGCGCAGGATGAGATAGAACCGGCCCGTGGGTGCAGGCAACCAGTTCGAGATGCCCTCACGCGGCGCTGCGTGCTGGATCAGGATTTCGAGCGATCCGTCCGGGCCATAGCGAAGACCACGCGTGCGGTCGCCGATCGCATAGCGCCGGATCGGGTTGTCCGCGAAATAGAAATCGCTGCCGTAAAGGGATACTGACCAGAAGGCATCCACTGGGGGCAGTCCTCCAGCAGGAAAGCGCAAGACGTAGCCATGCTCGCCGTTGAGTTGCTCGCCGTTCCTGTCGAAGTCGCACAGCGCATAGAGCGCCTCCTCGCTCGCGAGCGCGCCGAGGCCTTTCATCGCGGTACAGGCTCGCGCCAGATAGTCGGTGCCCAATCGGCCACCCGCATAGTTGATCGACCATGAGCGCGCGCGACGGCTACGAGTATGACCTTCGACGATCTCGACGCCTGCGGCAACCGCGCTTCGCAAGGCCGCCACCTGCGCGTCGCCGAGCGCATCGGCGTGGAACGCCCCATGCGGTGTGATGCCGATGCGAGAGAACTGCGCGACAAGGCCTGCATCGGCCGCAGGCGCTGGATCGTCGGCCATCGCTCGCGCCAGGTTCGCGAAGAACCCCTCGCCGGACTCAGCCCAGGACTGGTAGCGCGCGACCGCGTGCGGCAAGCGGCCCGGCGCCGTTGCGCGCAGGGTGAAGCCTGCCTGGAAAGCACGCGCTTCCTCCATGTCTTCGACGCCGTCGATCAGCACACGGCCCAGCACCCACACGAGATTGGTCGGGCAGCGGATTTCGACCGCACCGGGCGGCAGCGAGCCAGACCAGTTGGGCCCAACGATTGCGAAGGTCCCCGCCGAAGGCCCCACCAAGCGCGGACCGAGGTTCTGAAAATTATTGCTGTACGCGTCGATGAATTCCATCACGAAGTAACGCCCGGTCGGCGCCGGCGTCGCGAACATGACAGGGCCGTCAGCAAGATTCAGCCACGCCATGGAATAAAGCAGGTCATTCGCCGGCGTGACGACGTCGCGGTCCTCGTGTGTCCACGGCCGTGGGCAATGCGAGAACTGGTTGATCGGTGCGCGCCCATTGTTCTGCGCCTCGTCGACCGCAGTCATGAGCGCGCACGTGCGCACCATCTCGACGAGCGGATAGCCGTATATGAATGCCTGAACGCCTGCGACGTAAGCCCATTCCTGCTGTGCATTGCCAATGGTCATTCGAGAAACTCCATGAGGATCTGCTTGCGTGCGCGAGAGCGCGCGGAAGGCGGGACGTTGGCGTCCCTTTGCAAGCCTGCGGAGCGCAAAGTATAGGCAGCGCATGGGCCGGGAGTGTTTAACATAGCGAAACCCTAGTGCCGTTATCTGGCCGTCCCGGTAGGCTTGACCCGACTCCTTCCCGTCCACAGCCGGAGCGGCATCCATGTCTTGTTCTACCAGTGAAAACATCACCGCACTCGCCCGCGATGCGGTGCTCTATACCCTGCCTCTCTTCGAAATGACGCGAATGCGCGCAGCGATGTGTCCTCGCCGCGACGACAGCGGACAATTTGCCGGTGACAGTCCGAATTCGACACTCGGCTGGGTCAATCAGCTGGTACGCGGACGCCAGTTGCTGGGTCCGCGGAACCGCGAAGTCGTGACGCCCAATAACGACACGCTTTACCTCAGCACATGGCTGGACCTCGGCGACGAACCGCTCGTGCTGGAGGTTCCCGACACGGCCGGCCGCTACTACGTGCTCGGTCTGCTGGACTTCTACACCAACCCGTTCGAATCGATTGGCACACGCACGACCGGCAATGGCGCGCGGCGTTTCCTTTTGCACCACGGCGAGGTTGCGCTGCCCGCCGATGACGATCTCACGCCGATCGCCTGCCCCACGCGAGACGTCTGGCTGATCGGCCGCGTCCTGGTCGACGGAATGGACGATCTGGCTGCCGTGCATGCCCTGCAGGATCGCTTCGTGTTGAAGACGCTCGGCGGTCAACCCGCGCAGCGGCGTGTCGACGTCGGCGTGACACGACGTGCGGCGCTCGGCGACGCGCGCCTTTATGCGGCGGCGGTCAACGCGGCGCTCCTGCGCAATCCTCCGCCTGCCGCGGAATCGGCGCTCGTCGCTCAGTATGCTGCCGTCGGCATCGGCGCGGACATCGACGCATCGACGCTCGAGGCGCCCACGCTCGCCGCCCTCGGCAGCGCGCTCGACCAGGTGATCGGCGAACTGGGCGTGCCCCAGCCGTCGGCGCTCGGTGGCGGATGGTTCCTGCCGGTGGAAGTCCGCGCTTCGTTCGGCGACGACTACCTGGCCCGCGCGCACGTCAGCCGGAACTACATCGGTGCGCTCGGCGTCGAGGAGGCCATGTATGTCACCGCCGACTGCGACAGCGAAGGACGTCCACTCGACGGGCGCTATAGCTACGAGCTCTCGTTCCCGCCCGATGGTCTGCCGCAGGCGCAGGCATTCTGGTCGATCACGATGTACCACAAAACGTCATGCATGCTGGTGGACAACGTGATCGACCGATATTCGATCGGCGATCGCTCGCCGCAACTGCGCTACGACGAGCACGGCCTGAGCTTGCGCTTGTCGGCAGCGCCACCGGCCGATGCCTCGACGCAATCCAACTGGCTGCCTGCGCCGGATGGCCTGTTTTACATCATGCTTCGCATCTACATACCGAGCGCGGCCCATCTCGAGCAACGTTTTCACTATCCGCCGATTCGCCGCGTGCAGCCCCATGAAAACGGTGTACGCACTGACCAGAGCAGCATGGCGAGTTGAGGCCGGCGCAAGTCGAGCGCGAGTATGGCTGCTGCGTTCTCGGACCTGATGAAGACGAGACCCGCAACAGCCATCATGTCGTTAGGTCAATTAACGGGCTGAGGCGTGGGGAAACGTCAGGCGGCACCGAGAATGTCGGCACATGGGCAGTAGAGTCGCACGGTGTCGTTCAAGCCGGCGACAACGGGCAAGCGCCAAAATAAAAAATCAAAATTCGGCGACGGATTCCTGCTGGTTGCTCCGTTAAAGAGGCTGAAGCACAACGTTCGCGGGTCAATCGCATCCTGACGGCACTGAAAGCTTGCACGGCAAAGCCGGCAAACCGAATGCCACAGCCACCACGTTCGCAAACCCGCTTTCCAGCCGAAGCGTTCGATTTCCCTGCTATGACAACTCAAATACTGGTCGTTGACGACGATGTCGAACTACTTGGGTCGCTGGCCGACTTCCTCGGACGAGAGGGCATGGCCGTATCCGTTTTGCATGAGGTCAAGTCACTCGGGGAACACATCAAACGAGACCCGCCCGATCTGATTGTGCTCGACCAGATCATGCAAGGCTTGAATGGCCTTGCGGCGCTGAGCATACTCCGTGCCGCAGGCAACAATGTCCCCGTGATTCTGACCTCGGGGCCCGACGACACGGACAGGATCGTGGGACTCGAAACGGGTGCTGACGACTGCATCTGCAAACCATTCAATCCTCGTGAACTGCTTGCGCGCATGCGCGCCGTATTGCGGCGACAAACCCTGACTGGGTCGGGCGCCGCGCAGAAAGAACACAAGGTCGTCGGATTCGGCCCATTCACGCTTGACCTTCAGTTGCGCGCACTCAACATGGAAAACAGACGGCTCACGCTATCGGCGGGAGAATTCGCGCTGCTTAAGGTCTTCGTCAACAACCCCATGCGTACGCTTACCCGAGAGCGGCTGCTCGAGTTGCTGCACGGCCCTGAAGACGGTCATACCGACCGGGGGATCGATGTTCAGGTGTGGCGGTTGCGCAGAATCCTGGAGGCAAATCCCTCCACGCCGAGGTTCATCCAGACCGTTCGCAGCCATGGCTATGTATTTGTGCCGGATGGTGCGCAACATTCCCCGAAGCATTGATTTTTCACTCGCCGGGACGGTCGCCACCTTGAGTGAGGATGTGGACAAGGCGTCCAAGGCGCTGCATTATCCATGCTGGCTGTTAGACACCATCACGGCGCGGCAAGGTCAATGCTTCACGCGGCAAACTTCGCGGCGCCGTCTGCAACTATGACAACGCTGCCGCCTCGACGCTTTCTCCGCGCCGACCTCGCGCGGCCAGGACCTGGCGAGTAGCGCCGAACGAGAGAGGCGGACAATGCCCAGGCACAACCCTGCGCTTCATCGCAACGAAAAGCTCCCCATGACGCCGGGTCGGCGGCGGTTTCTCATCGCCGGCGTGATACTGCTGATGGCTGCGCTAGGTTGGGGGCTATGGGTCATACTCGAACCCGCCTTCCGGCACACGATCGTCATCACAACCGGAGCAGACAACGGGATCTATCGCGGCTTTGCGGATCGCTATGCACCCATCCTGAAACGCGATGGCATCAGGCTCGATATCCGCAGTTCGTCGGGGTCGAGCGAAAACTACCAGCGGCTAAAAGACCCGGACAGCGACTACGAGGTGGGTTTCATCCAGTCCGGCACCACCAGTCCGCAAGAAACCGATCACCTGCAGACGATCGCCGCCGTCTCCTATGAACCGATCTGGGTGTTCTATCGTGGCGAGTCCACCGTCAACCGGCTCGCACAACTACGCGGCAAAAGGATTTCAATCGGTGTTCCTGGCAGCGGCCTGCTGAACGTCTCCCAAGTATTGCTCGGATACAGCGGCATCACACGGGACAATACGACGCTGCTCGAAATGGACGCGACCAAAGCTTACCAGGGCCTCGAAAGCGGTCAACTGGATGCGGCTTTCTTTATCGGCAGGCCCGATGCGGTCATGCAGACAACGTTGCTGAACAGCGACCTCAAACTGATGAGTTTTGCGCAGGCCGATGCGCTGGTGCAGAAATTCCCATCGCTATCCAAGGTGATTTTTCCGCGCGCCGCGACCAGCATCGTCAACGATCTGCCGCAAACCGACGTCACGCTGCTTGCCGCTACCGCGCTGCTCGTCTCCAAAGACACGCTGCACCCCGCGCTGGTCTACCTGTTGCTGGACGCGGCCAAAACTGTCCACGGTGGCGAAGATTACTTCACGCCGCTTGGCGTGTTTCCCAACCTGAACACCGAAGAATTTCCTGTTTCCGCAGAGAGCGAGCGTTACTTCAAAACGGGGCGCCCCTTTCTGCAGCGCTACCTGCCGTTCTGGCTGGCCAGCTTTATCGAACGACGTCTGCTGATCCTGCTTCCCTTCATGGCTTTACTGCTGGGCCTGCTGCAAGCGTTACCGCGCATGGCGGAGGCGCGGATAAAAAAACGCCTGGTCGTCTGGTATCGCGAGATCAAAGCGCTTGAAGATGAAATATGGAAAAACAGCCATCCAAGCCCGGACCAGATTGCGAAATGGCAGCACGAGATCGAGCACATCGATGCGCATGCCAACCAGATCCGGATGCCGCAGCGTTATTTCCAAGACGTATACGCGCTCAAACAGGCGATCGGCGTCGTCCGCGAGCGAATCTCCCGCGTAGCAGCGGAGCAATAGCTGCGCGGCGTGCGTACAGCGTCATGCGCCGCGCTTCACTCGAGGTGGTATCCATGCTCAGGAATATTTCGCAAGCAAGCTTCTCGGCCATCGCCGTGTCCATGCTGGCCGCGTGTGCCATGCCGCCCGCAAGTCCCCAGGGGGCATCCATCGACCCACCCCAAGCCGAGCGCGTGATGACACTCACTGCGTCCGGCGTACAGAATTATTCGTGCGAATTCGATGCGCAGCATCGTCTCGGATGGGTGTTCAAGAGTCCACTCGCAACGCTCTACGACGCGAGTGGCCACGCTGCGGTCCGGCACGGCGCGGGGCCGTCCTGGGAGGCGGAAGATGGCAGCCGGATCGTAGGCCGTGTGATCGCACAGCGGCCCAGCGAAACGCCGGCGAGCATACCGCAGTTGTTGCTCGAAGCGCATAGCACGTCCGGTAGCGGCGCACTTTCAACCGTGCGGTATGTGCAGCGCGTGCATACCGTCGGCGGCTTGGCGCCGACGGCACCGTGTTCGACGGAACATGAACCCGGAAGCTCGCCCTATCTCGCGGACTACGTGTTCTACCGGTAGCAACCCACGCTTCGCGTCGCGCGCTTACTTCATGCCGGCCTGGTCCGGCGGCGGCAGGGCCGGATCGAGTTTCGCGGACTCTCTGACAAGCTGATCGGTCATTGCAGCCGCAATTGGGTTCGAGCCGGGACGGTACGGGTCGTTATGACTGGGCTGGGCCGTCGGTGACAACGCTGGTTGGGTCGGCGGCGGCAGTGCAGGATCGAGTTTCGCGGACTCTTTGACCAGCTCATCCGTCATCGCTGACGCGACCGGATTCGAGCCATGCCGATGCGAACTGTCGCGCCTGCTTTCGGTTCGCCACACGGGGTTGATCTTCGGCTCAACGTAACTATGGACGGCAACCGGTTCGCGTGTACGCGTGTCCGGTCGCACTACTGGCGCGCCGCCTTTAGCAGGCGAGTCGGATGCCGTCACCACTGTGCCGCTTGTGGACTGCCCGGAACTGGTCGCTGTGTTACTCGCGAGAGGCGCTGCGCCAACTACACTTCCTGCGGCCACATGGGTGTCACCCAATTGGGGGGAAATCGCGGCCAATTCCGTCTGGCTGCTTGTCGTGACGTCGGGGTCGACCGTCGAGCGATGGCTTTTGTGTGACAGTAAAAAAACGCCGAACACCAACTCGACAAGAAGCACGCCGACTATCAATGATGTACGTACATTCCTCATATTAACCAACAATTCGTTCAATCGATGCGATTGGATTGAAGATGGCCGTCCGCTCGAAGCCTACGTGGAACGGCAGGTTCGCGGCGTGGGCCTGCGATGCGTTGATGTGGGGATGATTGGCGCGATCCCACACGTTGAACACGTTGATGGTCCAGCGGCAATGGTCCGGTGATTCGCTCCACCGAACGGCACGGGACATCCTCGCCATGCTAATGCGAAAAAAAGGTCTGTGCTGAAGGGTCGCGAGGCACGAGCGGGATAGTGCAAACGCCGCGGGCATTCTCTGCGCCCGCGGCCACGGGGAATTACAGCTCGATGCAACGGGGCATGCGGCTTGGGAGACTCAATTTACTCGTCCGGAGTAATCAGATTTTTGTCGGCAACGAGCTAGTGCCCTTCGCGGTCGAGGCGGACGCGATTCCTCCGACGATCCGCGCGGCGCGACGCAGCGGTCCCTGTCAATCAATACGCCCCGTGCACCAGATGGGTGGGCGCACCGCTGACGAAATTCTCAATGTTGTCCATTAATTGATCCGCGAGACACTGCTGTGCCTCGTCCGACGCCCACGCGACATGCGGCGTCAGAACGACATTTGGGCGGCCGGCCGCGCGCATCAGCGGATTATCCTCTGTGGGTGGTTCGCTTGCGGTCACATCGAAACCCGCACCGCTAATCAAACCTTCGTCGAGCGCCTGCACCAGTGCGTCCTCGTCGACCAGGCCGCCGCGCGCCGTGTTGATAATCAGCGGCTTGCGCTTCATTGCGCGGAACTCGGGCATGGCAAGCATGTTGCGCGTTTGCGGTGTGAGCGGACTATGCACAGTGATGATGTCGCTGGTCGCGAGCACATCGTCCCACGGTGTATAGAGCGGGCCGAGACCTTCCCTCCCCTTGTGAGCGGCGAACATCGGCAGCATGCCAAAAGCTTTGCCGATTTCCGCGACACGCTGCCCAAGCACCCCTTCGCCGATGATGCCAAGCCGTGCGCCGGCCAGATCGTGAATTGCATGCGTGAAGAAGCAGAATTGCCCGGACTTCTGCCACTCGCCGGCGAGCACGTCGTTCCGGTACGCGACGAGATTGCGCCGCAGCGCGAGGATCAGTGCAAAGGTGTGCTCGGGCACGGTGTTGATCGCATAGCCGCGAATATTGCACACCGAAATGCCGAGCTGCTGGCAGGCCGCTTTGTCGACGCAATCGGTGCCGGTGGCGGCGACCGCGATGAGTTTCAGATCCGGTAGTTGCGCCAATATTTCTTTCGTCAACGGCACCTTGTTGGTGATGGCGATCGATGCGCCGGCCAGCCGCTTCAGCAGTTGATCCGGCGCCGTTCGATCGTGCTCGATCAGTTGATGATCGAAGCGCGGCTCGCGCAACGCTATCTGTGGCGCAAGCGTGGCGCGGTCGAGAAAAACGATTCGTTGCATGCTCATCTCCTCGATGATTTATAAATGCCGCTTCGCTTCGGCGACGATATGCTGCGCCGTGATGCCGAAGTGTTCGTATAACGTCTCCGCAGAAGCGGAAGCACCGAAGCCTGTCATCCCGACAAAACCGCCCCGCTCGCCCAGATATCGGTCCCAGCCGAAACGCAACGCCGCCTCGACACCCACGCGCACTGTGTTTAAACCCAACACAGCGGCGCGATAGTCGGCGTCCTGTTCGTCGAAGATTTCCCAGCACGGCATCGACACCACCGCAGTCGCGATGCCTTCATCCTGCAGCTCGCTGCGTGCCTGCAATGCCAGCACGACTTCGGAGCCGGTGGCGAGCAAGGTCACGGCGCGCGGCCCGCCCTCTGCCTCGGCCAAAACGTAAGCGCCGCGCTGCGACAATGGCTCGGCGCTATGCTCGCGACGCACCAGCGGCAACGCCTGGCGTGCAAATACCAACGTGCTCGGGCCGCTGCGGTGCTCCAGCGCGAGCGCCCAGCACTCGGCGGCTTCTACTGCATCGGCGGGACGCAGCACGCGCATGTTCGGCATGGCGCGCAATGAAGCGAGTATCTCGACAGGTTGATGAGTCGGCCCATTCTTGCCGACGCCGATCGAGTCGTGGCTGAACACGAAGTGCACCGGCAGGCCCATCAGCGCGGCCATACGCATCGCCGGACGCTGGTAATCGGAGAACGCCAGATAGGTGACGCTGGTCGCGATGACGCCGCCGTGCGCAGCCATGCCGTTGGCCATCGCGCCCATCAGATGTTCCCGCACGCCGCAGTGGACGTAGGCGCCGCTGGGGTCGTCGGCGGTGAAGGCGTGCAACTGGCGCTTGTGGCCCGTGGGTGCTTCGAGATCGGCGCAACCGATCATGCGCTCGGGCAGCAGCATCGCGAACAGATCGCTGATCTCGCCCGACACAGTGATGCCCGGCTGCGGCTCGCCGCGTTCCACGGCGCGCTTGCGGTACGCGTCGAGCACCTCGCGCCATCCCTCCGGCAAGCCGCCCGCCTGGACCCGCTCGAACTCGGCGCACTGCGCGTCCGGCAAAGCGGCGAGACGCGCGTGCCATGCGTTGTATTCGTCGCTACTGCGTCGGCCCGCTTCGCGCCATGCGCTCAGAATTTCCGTGGGCACGTCGAACGGCGCATGGGGCCAATCGAGCTGCTCGCGCGCTGCATCGGCATCCGACTGAAACAGCTTGCCGCTGTGGCCGCCGCGCTGCCCTTGCAAGCGCGCAATGCCACGGCCGATAACCGTCTTGCACGCAATCATCGATGGCCGCGGATCGGCGCGCGCAATCGTCAACGCCGCGGATACAGCCTCGAGATCGTGACCGTCGACTTCGATCACATGCCAGCCGCCCACACGAAATCGCGCGCAAACGTCTTCGCTGATCGAGAGTGAGGTGCTGCCGTCGTCGGTGATCTGGTTGTCGTCCCAGCAGAGAATCAGTTTGCCCAGCCGGAGGTGCCCCGCCAGCGAAATCATCTCCTGTCCGATGCCCTCCTGCAGACAGCCGTCGCCGACGAACGCGTACGTGTAGTGATCGACGAGCTCGCTGCCGAATTTCGCCGCGAGATACGCTTCGGCGATGGCCATCCCGAACGCGTTGGCGATGCCCTGCCCGAGCGGACCTGTGGTCGCCTCGATGCCATGCGCCGGGTCGTACTCGGGGTGGCCAGCGCAATGCGAGCCAAGTTCGCGGAAGGTCTTCAGTTCATCCAGACCGATCGCCGCATAGCCTGTCAGATACAACAGCGAATACAGCAGCAGAGAACCGTGGCCGTTGGACAGCACGAAGCGGTCGCGGTCGGGCCAGGTCGGATCGGCGGGATTGAATTTCAGATGCCGGGTGAATAACGCCGTTGCGATTTCGGCCATACCGAGCGGCACACCTTGATGACCTTCACCGGCACGCAGAATTGAATCGATGGACAGGAAGCGGATCGCGTCGGCTAGCGGCAACTGGGGCGCTTGTTGGCGCAATTGCGTTTGCACCGCCGCGGCTGACTGCGATGACGATGCAGTCAGCGAAGCAATCGGTGCAACTGGCTGAGCTTCAGTGGTGGACATGACAAAAGGCTCCTCTACGCCGCCCCGGCATGCAGGGCGGCGGCAATCAAACGAATCGGATCGGATCAGGCGAAAGAACTTCGTACGAGGCTGCACAGCGCCGCCTCGTACGTCAGCGGATCAATGCAGGAAGCCGGTTGAAATCCACGGCACTGCAGCGACGATGATCAAACCGACCATCAACGCGGCGATGTAGCCCAGAATCGGCTTCATGCCTTCGTCAGGATGAATGCGGCTCACCGCGCAAGCCGAGTAATAGCCCACACCAAACGGCGGGGCGAACAGACCCACGCCCATCGACAGGATCACCACCATCGCGTAGTGCACGTCGTGAATGCCCATCTGCCGCGCGATCGGAAACATCAGCGGCCCGAACAGCACGATCGCCGGAATGCCTTCGAGCACGCTGCCGAGAATCACGAACACGCAGATGGATGCGGCCATGAACATCGCCGCGCCGCCCGGCAAACCGCCGAGCGTCTGCGCAAGCTGTCCTGAGAAGCCGGATTGAGTCAGCGCCCACGCCATGCTCGTCGCCGCGCCGATGATGAGCAGAATCGCGCCCGACAAAGTCGCGGTATCGATCAGCATCGGCTTGAGCCGCTTCCACTCGAACCGGCGATAGATCAGCAAGCCCGCCAGCACGGCATACGCAATCCCGATCGTCGAAACTTCAGTCGCCGTTGCAATACCTTCGACCACCGCCGCGCGAATCACGAACGGCAACGCGAGCGCCGGCACCGCGATCACCAGCTTGCGCAAAATCTCGCCACGGCTCGCGCGTTTGACACCTGACAGGTCTTCGCGCCGGTAACGCCACTGCACCACCGCGCACAGCGTGATGGCGAGCACGATGCCCGGCAGCATGCCGCCGGTGAAGAGCGCCGAGATCGACACGCCGGTCACCGAGCCGAGCGTAATCAGCACGAGGCTCGGCGGAATTGTCTCGGTCTGCGCGCCGGTCGCGGCCAGCAGCGCGACCAGATCGCCCGGCTTCGCACCGCGCGCCTTCATCTCGGGAAACAACACGGGTGCGACCGCCGCCATGTCCGCGGCCTTCGAACCCGAGATGCCCGACACGAGATACATCGCGCCGACCAGCACATACGACAGCCCACCGCGCACGTGACCCAGCAGGCTCGCGAGAAACGCGATCATCGCGGCGGCCATGCCGGTCATCTCGATCAACTGACCGAGGAACACGAAGAGCGGCACCGAAAGCAGGATCAGATGCGACATGCCCTCATCCATCCGGCCGACCACCACCGGCATCGGCGTATTCGTGGTCAGCGCCAGGTAGCCGAAGGTGGCGAGCCCGAATGAGAAAGCAATCGGCACGCCGCTCAGCACACCGAGCGCCACCAGGCCGACAAAGAAGATCAACAGGTTGATATTGCCGAGATCGCGCAGCAACGGTCCCAGCGCAATGAAGATGCCGACCAGCGCGCCGACCGTTGCAATCCCAGCGAGCGTCAGGCGCCAGTCGCTCATGCGGGCGAGCCGCACCACGGCGACCAGCAGCATCAGCGCAGAACCGATCGGCAACGCCGCCGCGCGCCACGAGTTCGACAATTCGAGCGCCGGCGTGGTGATGAACGATTCGTCCTGTGCGAAGCTGATCGCCGGGCCGATCACCATCGCGAGGAACGCGACCGGCGCCGCGATCGCGACCACCTCGAGAAAGGTGCGCACGCCCGGCGGCGCCATGCCGACCAGCGCCGTCATCCGCATGTGCTCGCCGCGCCGTAAGGCGATCACGGCGCCGAGCATGGCGAGCCACAGGAACAGCATGGACGCAAGCTCATCGGACCAGACGAGGGGTGAATGCAGCACATAGCGGCTCGTCACGCCCGCCAGCAGCACGACGATTTCCGCGAGCACCAGCAGGGCGGCGGGAATCTCCACCAGATGGCCGAGGGCGGAATCGAGCGCACAGGCGAACCGATGCTGCCGCTCGTGCGAATAGGAGATCGAGATCATCGCATTACCCCAGTTTTCCGACGGACTTCTCCAGCAGCCCCCACGCCTCGTCGCCGTATTTGGCTTTCCAGTCGTGATAGAAGCTTGTCTTGGCCAGCGCGCCACGGAAAGCATCGCGATCGACGTCGATAAAGGTAATGCCTTTCTTCTTCAGGTCGTCGCGCAACGAGAGGCTGAGCTTGGCGATATCCGCGCGTTGCAGCATCGCGGCGTTTTCGAATTCACGCGTGACGATCGCGCGGATGTCCGCAGGCAGGCGCTCCCATGCGGCGCGATTGCCGAGAATCCAGTAACCGTCCCACACGTGCGACGTGAGGCTGATGTACTTCTGCACTTCATAGAGCTTGGCCGTCGCGATGATCGGCAGCGGGTTTTCCTGACCTTCCACCACGCCGGTTTGCAACGCCGAATACAACTCGTTGAAATTGATCGGCGAAGGGCCGGCGTCGAGCGCTTTGAAAAGCGAGGTCAGCATCGGCGCTTGCGGCACGCGGATCTTGAAGCCTTTCAGGTCAGCCGGCGCGCGCAACGCCCGGGTCGATGAACTGATCTGGCGGAAGCCGTTGTCCCACACCTTGCTCACCGAGACGAGGCCCGACTTGCCGATCTGCGCGCGAATGTAGTTGCCGAGATCGCCGTCCATCGCCTTCCAGACCGCGTCGTAGTCCTTGAAGGCGAAGCCGGTATTGACGATGCCCGCGGCGGGCGTCAGTGTCGCCAGAATCGACGAGGCCTGGTTGAAGAATTCGACGCCGCCATTGCGCACCTGCGACAGCAAATCCGTGTCGGAGCCGAGCTGATTCTGCGGAAAGAGCTTGATGTCGAGGCGGCCCTTGGTCGCTTCGCGGATGTGATTGATCGCCTCCTGAGCGCGGATGTTGACCGGATGCGTCGGGTCCTGGCCGGTTGCGAGCTTGTACGAAAACTCGGGGGCCGCCATCGCGCTGCGCGAGATGCTCCATAACGGCGCGGCGGCGGACATGGCCGCGCCGGCTTTCAGAAAGGTGCGGCGGCTGATGCCCTGCGGGGCGTTGGAACGGGTAGTCATGGTGTCTTCCTCCAATCCTGGATCGCGCGTCGTTATGGTTTTTCGAATCTGTTCCGCGGCGGCTGCACGTGTCACTCGCCGCGGTCGTCTGTTCTCTACTACAGCGTCTCTATCGCCGCCGGCCTCCCGCCAGACGGCCCGTCCTGTCAGACCGGCGTTAGCCGTGAATCAGCATGCCACCGTTCACATCGATCACCGCACCGGTGATATACGACGACAGGTTCGACGCAAGGAACAGGAACGCGCCGGCTACATCGTCGGGTACGCCCAGGCGGTTGAGCGGAATGCCAGCAAGAATTTCGCCGCGCTTGTCGTCGCTGATCTTGCCCGCGTTGATGTCGGTCTGGATCAGGCCCGGCGTCACGCAGTTCACGCGGATGCCGTCGTTGCCGAGCTCGCGTGCCATCGCCTTCGCAAGACCGAGCACGCCGGCCTTTGCCGCCGAGTAATGCGGGCCGCCGAGAATGCCGCCGCCGCGCTGCGCGGACACCGACGACATGCAGCCGATCGAGCCGCTCTTCTGTTTCTTCATCTGCGGGACGACCGCTTGCGACAGGTACAACACGCCGCGCAGGTTGACATCGAGGATACGGTCCCAGCCTTCCGGATCGATCTCGAGTAGTTTGGCAGCTTGAGTAATGCCGGCGTTGTTGATCAGGATGTCGACCGATCCGAAATCGGCGACCGTGCGTTCGACAGCCGCCTGGCAGGCGCCACGGTCAGTCACATTGCACGCGTAGCCACGATGCTCGGGCCCGATCGACGCCGCGGCTTCGACCGCGGCGGCTTCGTCCAGATCGAAGATAGCGATGCGCGCGCCGTGCGCGGCGAACATGCGGGCGGTCGCCATGCCGATGCCGCGTGGCGACGCGCCGCCGGAAATGACGGCGACCTTGCCGTCGAGTAGACGTGACTCTGACATGATGCGGATCTCCTGAATGTGAAGCTTATGGATTGCTACGTTGTTGGCTATCGGTAACTACGCCTGCGTGCATCGCTTATCGCAGCCAGCCTTTGATCGTGTCGCACATCGCCTCGGTGGAAATGCCGTAGCGGTCGTGCAAGGTCGGCAGCGCGCCGGCGTCGAGAAACGCATCGGGCAGGCCAATCTGACGGAACGGCGGCGTGACGCCATGGGTCAACAGCACGGCGGCCACCGCTTCGCCTAGCCCGCCGATCACCGTATGGTTCTCCGCCACCACCACGAGGCGGCCGGAACGGCGCGCTTCGCGCAATAGCGTGACGGTGTCGAGCGGCTTGATGGTCGGCACGTGCAGCACGCCCACGTCGACGCGATCGGCGGCCAGCGCCTTGGCTGTTTCCAGCGCGCGCATCGTCATGATCCCGGACGAGATGATCAGCACCTCGGCGCCGTCGCGCAGCAGCTTGGCTTTGCCGAGTTCGAACTGATAGTCGTATTCGTCGAGCACGACCGGCACGTTGCCGCGCAACAGCCGCGCATACACCGGCCCGCGATGGTCGGCGATGGCCGGCACCATCTGCTCGATTTCGATGGCGTCGCACGGATCGATCACCGTGAGATTCGGCATCGCGCGAAACAGCGCGAGGTCTTCGGCCGCCTGGTGGCTCGGGCCGTAGCCGGTCGTGAGGCCCGGCAAGGCACAGACGATCTTGACGTCGAGGTTGTCCTCGGCAATCGCCTGATGGATGAAGTCGTAAGCCCTGCGCGCGGCGAACACGGCGTACGTGGTGACGAACGGTTGCGCGCCTTCGTGCGCCATGCCGGCGGCGGCGCCCATCAGCAGTTGCTCGGCCATGCCCATCTGGTAATAGCGCTCGGGGTATTCCTTGGCGAACAGATGCAGGTCGGTGTATTTACCGAGGTCGGCGGTCATGCCGACCACTTCGGGGCGGTTGCGCGCCAGTTCGACCAATGCGTGTCCGAACGGGGCCGAGCGGGTTATTTGTCCTTCACTGGCGATTGACGCGATCATCGCCGATGTTTTCAGACGCGGTTTCGGTGCGGCGGCGCTCATACGTTTCTCCCGGCTTCCAGTGCCTGCAGCGCGAGTTGCCACTCGTGCGCATCGACGCGGATAAAGTGGTTCTTCTCGCGCGCTTCGAGGAATGGCACGCCACACCCCATCCGCGTATCGCAGACGATGATTCGCGGTTGCGCTTCCGGATGCGCGTGCGCCGCATCGAACGCGGCGACGACCGCAGCGAGATCGTTGCCATCCACGCGTTGCACAAACCAGCCGAACGCCTGGAGCTTCTCGACCAGCGGCTCGAACGCCATGACGCTCGACGACGGGCCGTCGGCCTGCTGGTTGTTGACGTCGACCATCGCGATCAGGTTGTCGAGCTTCCAGTGGGCGGCCGACATCAGCCCTTCCCAGATCGCGCCTTCATCGAGTTCGCCGTCGGAGAACAGCGTGTAGACGCGGGCGTCGGAGCCTTTGCGCTTCAGACCGAGGCAACGGCCGACGGCGATCGTCAGCCCCTGGCCAAGCGAGCCGCCGGACATCTCCATACCGGGCGTGTAGCTCGCCATACCGGACATCGGCAGACGGCTGTCGTCGCTGCCGTAGGTCTCCAGTTCTTCGTCGGCGATGATGCCGGCCTCGATCAGCGCGGCATACAACGCGATGGCGTAGTGGCCGTTCGATAGTAGAAAGCGGTCGCGGCCTTCCCATTCGGGGTCGTCGGCGCGATAGCGCATGGCGCGGAAGTAGGCGACGGCCAGGACATCGGCGATATCGAGCGCCTGACCGATATAGCCCTGCCCCTGCACTTCGCCCATGCGCAGCGCGTTGCGGCGGATCTGATAGGCGTGCTCCGCGAGCTTGGCATACGGCGCGGTTTCGCTGGTGGTCACTGTTCGTCTCCTGATGGGTCTTTTGCAGGGGCCGCCGTGATGCCGATCCCAGTGACTCAAGCGTAATCTCGTGCTCACACGCGCTCAAACGAATTAAGATGGCTCAATGGATGAATTGAATTCACCTTGATGCTGCCATGCACAATCGCGTCACTTTCAAGTCAATACAGGCATTCGAAGCCGCCGCGCGGCTCTCGTCGTTTGCGCTCGCAGCAGACGAACTGTTTGTCACGCCCTCCGCCGTCAGCCATCAAATCAAGCTGCTCGAAGAGCAATTGAGCATTCGTCTGTTCCATCGGCTGCACCGCACGGTGATCCTGACGGACTACGGGAGGCAATACGCTGAGGAAATCACCGCGGCGTTCTCGCGAATCGACGCGGCAACCCGCGAGATCGGGCGGGCCGCCAAGAGCGACATCCTCACGATTCATTGCACGCCGAGTTTTGCGACTCAATGGCTGATGCCGCGCATCGCGCGTTTCAGCGCGGCGAATCCGGATATCGATGTGCGTTTGAATGCGTCGTCAGAGGCGGTGAATCTGATCTCGGAAGCGGTCGATATCGACATTCGCTACGGTCCGAGAAAGCTGCAGCCGGCCGGCACGATGGTGCTCGAATTGCCGCCCGAAACGATCGTGCCGCTGTGTTCGCCGATGCTCATGGCTGGCGAGCATCCCCTGCACAGCGTCGCGGACTTGCAGCACCATCCGCTGATTCATAGCGAGGGGTGTCTGGTGGGCTGGCGTGACTGGATGCGCTTGCATCGCAAGACGCGGCTCGACATCGGACGCGGTCCGCGCTTCGATCGCTCGTTCATGTCGATCAGCGCGGCGGTCGACGGCTTGGGTGTCTGCCTTGAAAGCCTGCTTCTGGCGCAACGCGAACTGGAAACAGGCCGGCTGGTGGCGCCGTTCGGCTTCGAAGGACTCCCCGTGCACGGCTATACACTGAACCTGCTGAAATCCCGCGCCGAATTGCCGAAGCTGCGTAGCTTTCAGGATTGGCTGTTTGCCGAACTTGAGAAGTGAAGCTTGCGACGCCGAGCCGGGCGCCCCGCTTTTAAGATTTGCCTTTGAGGGTAAACGGAGCCAACAGTGACTGTACGTCGACCTGCTGCCCCTGGAGCAGAAGCAGCCTCGCGTGAAGTACCGTGTTCTCGAGAACAAGCTTGGCGGTGCTTAGCAGATAGAGCGCATGGATGTCGGAGACCGCCATGTTGCCTGCTTCGACCAGGTGGTGACGCTCGACAAGTGAACTCATGACAAGGCGCCTGAGTTCCTGTTCTCCAAAGGGAAGGTCCGCATAGTCGATCGGGTCGTCGGCTTCCACTTCCCGAAGCAACTCCACCAGCGTTTCCGTGCTTACGTCCATGTGCAGGCTCCACGTTGTCGTTTAAGACCAGCATAGCCAAACAGAATCCCCAGCACTTACAGCCTACCGCGTCTGCCCGAGGGAGTCCAGCCGGGGCTGGTCGACCCCTGACAACTCCGCAGCGTTCGAGCGTAAGCGCGGCAGTAGAATGCTGCCAGATACGGAGGGTCACCCTATGGCAACGATAACGAGTATCGACATTGAACAACTGCGCCCGCTGCAGGCAACGGTGGGCATGCTGGAAGTCGATGCAAAACGAAAACGCCTTCTGGCCATGGATGCAAAGTCTTTGAAAGACTTCCTGAAAGCCGCGCCGATTCCAACCGTCATTGGCAAGCGCGACCGACACTACGTCATCGACCACCACCACCTCGCGCGTGCGCTGTGGGACGGCGGCATCAAAAAAGCGTTCGCCGTGGTCGTGGATGACCTGTCGCGGTTGCCGGACGTGAAGTTCTGGGACACCGTGATCGACAAACGCTGGGTGCATCCCTACGATGAACGCGGCATCCTGCGAGCCATTTCCTCGATACCCGATGAGGTCTCCGCCCTCGCCGACGACCCGTACCGGAGCATCGCCGCGTTCGCGCGCGACGCAGGGGGCTATCTAAAAACGCCCGAACCTTTTGCCGAATTTCAGTGGGCGGATTTTTTTCGCACACGCATTCCGCTGTGGTCGAGCGATTCACAGTTCAAGGCAGCCGTCGAGCAGGCCGTCCACCTTGCGTGGAGCCCCGACGCCCGGACACTGCCGGGCTTCAAGTCACGACGCATGAAATAGCGTTGGGTTCACCCTCTGCGCGTCTTCTTCAACTCAATCGTTTCGAACAACTCATAGTTCTGCGTCGGCGTCTGGTCAGCCCCCGGCGCGTGATAGTAGTTCATCGTAATCGTGGTCTCGCCACCCGGATGTCCCGGATCATGATCGAACACCGCGATACCGTAGCCCGTCCCGGTGTCGCGTTGCGCCGACCAGACCGCATCTTCAACGGCATCCGCGCCAGCACGCACAAAAGTACCCGCGGTCGTCCCGGCAACCGGACGATTCGGCCGGGTGAAAATACGCGCCTGCGGCAAGCCGGTACCGATATCCGTCCCATACACGTCTAACGGCGCGCTGGTCCCGCCACCGCCGAGAATCAGGTGAATGGTGCCGTGACTCGTATCGAACGTCGACGCGCCCGACGACACCGCCGACATGACCGGCCGCGGCTGCATCGTATCGACCACCCGTCCCGTGGCGATATCGGTGCCCTTGTTGTGATTGCAGCCGCGCACGGGATAGCTGCGCTCGTAGTCATGGTCATGCCCGCACAACACCAGGTCGACGCCGTAGCGGTCGAACAGCGGCAGCCAGGCTTCGCGGATGCCTTTGTCGGAACCGTTACCGGTTTTGGACGAACTCAGCGCGTCCTGATGCATCTGCACGACGATCCAGTCGACCTCCTTGTCTTCCGCCGCCCGGCGCAAGGTCTTTTCGAGCCAGCGGGTCTGCTCGCCTTCGCTATATCCGCGCACATAGAGCGACGTGCCCGGTTGAATCGGCGAATTGCCCGTGCTCGCCACCGGCACCAGGGGGCTCGGGCCCGCGACGAACGCGGCCGCATCCTGATAGACCACGTCATCCGCATCGAGCGAAATGAAGAGCACCGAGCTCACGCGGAAGCTGTACCAGCGTCCCTGAAAGCGCGTGTGATTCTCGGGCAGCGTGTAGCGCGAGAGGTACGAGGCGAGGCCCTGTTCGCCGTTGTGAAATTCGAGTTCGTGATTGCCCGGACACGGCATCCACGGCCGGTTCGACGCCGAGGTCTGGCAGTTGTTGCCGAAATCGCGCCACACGTCCGGCTGGTGTGTCGGGTTCAGATTGGCATAGCAAAGGTCGCCATTCAGCAAGTGGAACAGCGGCTGAAATCGCTCGACGGCCTGAACCGCGAAACGGCTCTGCGGCGACGACAGGACCCAGCCGGTATTGGGCGTGGCCAGATCGCCGTAGCTCGTCCAGCGGAATGGCGCACGGCCGCGAGGCGCCGTGCGGAAGCTCGCGGTAAAGGGTTGAGCCGCGCTGCTGTCGTTGTCGGCGCTCACCTCGTACTCGTAACTCGTATCGGGCTTCAGACCACGCAGGCGCGCGTGATAGGTGAACACGACCTCGCCGTTGATGCCGTCGGTGTAGGTGCTTTGGACACCATGCACCGTCGCCCTCGCCTCGCCCGCGCTGCTCACGCGTACCTGCGGATTGACCGCCGGCGCCGGCGATGCCCACGATACGGTGACCTCGTTCGTCGGATCGTTGCCCCAGGTCAGATGGATCTGCTCCGGCGTACCGTCGGGCACGCTGTTCGCGGCCCGCGCCGCCGACGCGAGCGTGCCCGCGGCCGTCGCGAGACTGGACGCGCCGGCAAACTTCAGAAACCCGCGGCGCGAGACGATGGTCGCGCCCTGCTCAGTCAGCAAATCTTTGGCGATTTTTTTGTTCGACATGTCTGGTGTTTTTGTATGGGGGTGGAAGGTCGCCAACGCGAACGGCGGACGCACGGTTCTATGCGGGCCGCGAGTACCGTGCCGGACCAGGGCGCGACAGAAGTGATGGGGCATCCTAGTCGTGAAGCCATGACAGCCGGATGAAATGGCCGCAGTGAAAGACACCGCACAACCTCGCAAAAACCGCCATGGAGACCGAAATCGCAGGATCGCGAGGGGCTTGTCGGACACGCCGAAATCCCACGTTCGGCCGCCCAACTCATTAAGGGGCTGCATCGCCCACCCCGCTGGCGTGTAAACTGCTGACTTTTTTGACTCTGGTGGTATGGTGCAAGCCCCACAGCGCACAGCTTTCAGTGGCCCGGCGCTCATTCGCTTACTTGCTCGCCTGACGGACGTCGATGTTTCCGAATCCAGCCAATCGCTCTCGGACCGGCTAAGCCAGTGGCTCGGCTGGACCGACGCGATCGCGTTGTCCTCGGCGCTGAACAACAATCCGCCTGCCGGCGCCGCCGGCGCGCGCGCCTTCGGCGACGCTGAAGAGGGCGAGTGCGCCCGCGTGCGCACGTCGTTGGCGAATGCCATCGTCGGCGATAGCGTGTTTGCCGTCGCGAGGCGTCGTGGGCCCGCGTCGCACGTGCTCCCTCAAGGAGCCCCTGTGGATGCGCCGGTCGACTACGCGGTTTTTCGTCAGCGCTACCTGGCCATGCAACAGTCGATGGAGACGGGCATCGGCAATCTGCGTGGCCGCCTGCGGGGCATGTTGGCCGCCAGAACGCCCGCGATGGCCCGGCTCGCGGTGGTGGACGCCGTCATGGAGCGAGCGCTCAGCGAGCGCGAACGGAGCCTGCTGGCCGCCGTGCCCGGGTTGCTTGCAGGGCACTTCGAGCGTTTGCGCCAGGCGGAGCAACAGACGCTGGCCGACGCCGAAGCCTCGGAGGACGCCTCAACGGCTATGCCCGGCGCATGGCTGGACACGTTCCGCAAGGATATGCAGAGCGTGTTGCTTGCCGAACTGGATGTTCGTTTACAACCGGTCGAAGGGTTGCTCGCGGCCCTTCGCACCCGCTAACTGGGACACTATGTCCAGATATCTCAATCTTGTTGTCTTTCTGGTAGGTCTGGCCGCGGTGTGCTGGATCGGTGTTGGCTATGTCGGCTCGAACTCGCTGGCGCTGGCTGTCACGATGTTGATTGGCGCCTGCTACGTGGCGGGCGCGCTCGAACTGCAACGCTACGGCGAGGCCACTTCCACGCTGGCGCGCGCGGTCGCGGGCCTGTCCGAGCCGCCGCCCAGCCTGGGCGCCTGGCTTGGCCCGTTGCATCCCAGCCTGCGCAATGCGGTGCGCCTGCGCGTCGAGGGTGAGCGTGTGGCCATGCCCGGCCCGGCGCTGACGCCGTATCTGGTCGGCTTGCTCGTGTTGCTGGGCATGCTCGGCACGCTCCTCGGCATGGTGGCGACCCTGCGTGGCACCGGCATGGCGCTGGAAAGCGCGACGGACTTGCAGGCTATCCGCGCGTCGCTCGCCGCACCGGTCAAGGGACTGGGCTTCGCGTTCGGCACTTCGATTGCGGGCGTCGCCACATCCGCGATGCTGGGGCTGCTTTCGGCGTTGTGCCGCCGCGAGCGGATCCATGCCGCGCAGATGCTCGACGTGAACATCGCGACGACTTTGCGCATCTACTCGCAGACCCATCAGCGCGAGGAAAGCTTCAAGCTCCTGCAGCGGCAAGCCGAGGTGATGCCCACGCTGGTCGATCGTCTGCAGACGATGATGGCGGCCATCGAGCAACAGAGCCTCGCCTTGAACGAGCGGCAGATTGCGAGCCAGGAGGCCTTCCACGGTAAGGCCGAGGCCGCGTACACGCGCCTCGCGTCGTCCGTTGAACAATCGTTGAAGGAGAGCGTCGCTGAAAGCACCCGCGCCGCCAGCGCGGCACTGCAGCCGGTCATGGCGGCCACGATGGCGGGTCTCGCCCGCGAGACCGCCTCGCTGCACGACACCGTCACACACGCCGTGCAGCGGCAACTGGACGGGCTCACAAGCGGATTCGAGGCGACCACCACCACGGTTGCGGACATCTGGAACAAGGCACTTGAGGGACACCAGCGATCGAGCGAGGCGCTCACTCAGCACCTGAGCACGTCGCTGGATCGATTCACCGAGACCTTCGAGCAACGCTCGGCCGGTCTGCTGGAAGGCGTCTCCGCGCGCATGGAAAGCACGGCGGGCAGCGTGTCGGCAGCATGGAACGAAGCGCTGTCACGGCAGGAACACGTCAGCGAGAAGCTCGCCGGCCACAATCAGCAAGCCTTGGCGGCGGCAGCAGCGACCTTCGAACAGCACTCGGCGTCGCTGCTACGCACGGTGGGACAGTCGCATACGAACTTGCAGACGGAATTGGCCTCGCGAGACGAGCAACGGCTCGCGACCTGGACCGAGACGCTCGGTTCGATGGCCGCTACGTTGAGCAAGGAGTGGGAGCAAGCGGGTACGCGCACGGCAAGCCGGCAGCAGGAGATCTGCGACGTGCTGGCGCAAACCGCGCGCGACATCTCGGCCCAGACGCAGGCGCACGCGAGCAATACGATCGCCGAGATCGCCCAACTCGTGCAAGCCGCGTCAGAAGCCCCCAAGGCTGCGGCGGAAGTGGTCGCCGAACTGCGTCAGAAGCTCTCCGACAGCATGGTCCGCGACACCGCAATGCTGGAGGAACGCAGCCGTCTGCTGGCAACGCTCGAAACCCTGCTCGATGCCGTGAACCATGCCTCCACCGAGCAGCGCTCCGCCGTCGACGCACTGGTCGCCACGTCAGCGGATCTGCTGGATCGTGTCGGCACCCGTTTCACCGATAAGGTCGAACTCGAGACCGGGAAGCTGGGTGCGATAGCCGCGCAGGTTACCGGCAGCGCCGTCGAAGTGGCGAGCCTGGGCGACGCATTCGGCGCGGCCGTCCAGTCGTTCGGCGAGTCGAACACCACGCTGGTCGCGCATCTGCAGCGTATCGAAGCCGCGCTGGACAAGTCCCTCGCCCGCAGTGACGAGCAGCTGGCCTATTACGTCGCCCAGGCGAGAGAAGTCATCGACCTGAGCATGATGTCGCAGAAGCAGATCGTCGAAGACCTGCAACAGCTTGCGGGCAAGCGGGCGTCCGTGGGAGCTGAAGCGGCATGAGCGAGGAAATCGACGGCGGCGTGGAGACCGCGGCGCCCATATGGCCCGTCTTCGGCGACCTGATGTCGGTGCTGCTGGGCGCCTTCGTGCTGATCCTGGTGGGCGTCATCGGCGTGCAACTGGAACTCTCGACCAGGCTGGAGCAAGAGGTCAAGCAGCGTCAGCTGGAAACGCAGCGCCGCAAAACCCTGGAGCAGGCGCTGGCAGGACCGCTGGCAGCGGGCCGGGTGACGCTGGTCAACGGACGCATCGGCATCAACGGCAGCGTGTTGTTCGCGCTGAACTCCGATCAATTGCAGCCCGAAGGCCGGGACATATTGAAGAGTCTGGCGGGGCCGCTGTCCGCTTACCTGCGGGCCAACGACGAGATCCTGATGGTGAGCGGCTTTACCGATGACCGGCAGGTGCGGGAGGCTAACCGCCGCTTTGCCGACAACTGGGAGCTGTCGGCCCAGCGCGCGTTGACGGTGACCCGTGCGTTGATCGATGAAGGCGTTCCCGCCTCGTCCGTATTTGCGGCCGCGTTCGGCTCCCAGCAGCCTGTCAGCTCGAATGCCGACGACCAGGGCCGGGCCAAAAACCGGCGCGTGGAAATAGCGCCGGTCCCGAGGCCTTCGAGCGCAACGGTGAAGCCCCGTGAGTAGCGTGCATGACGCAAGCAGTGGCGCTAGCGGAGTGACAGACGGCGCCCGGGCAACGCTCGACGCATGGCGCGAACGCGGCGCCGATCGCCTGGATCCCATCCGCTTTCATTTCATCGAGGCGTTGGATCGGCGGGCAGCTGGCCACAGCGGCGAGGCACGGCGTCTCCTGGACGACAGGCTGTCCAAACTGATCGAGGCCTATGCCGGCGATCTTGAGCGCGCTGAATTCAAGGCTGCCGATGCTGGCACTGGCACCGCGGCGTCATCCGGCGAACCCACTCGCGGGGCGCTGGCTGAATTGATCGACTACATCGCCAGCGATGCGCCGGCAAACGGAACCGGCCCCGCCGCGGGCAACGCCACGCCCCGGCGTCCCGCTTATCCGGAACTGGAAGTGCTGGATTACTTCAGGGAGACTTGGTCCAAGGTCCGCTCCGAGAAACAGTTGCGGCAGTCGCTGAAGAAAGCGCCGGGTAATGCCGGGCCGCTCAACTCAAGCAGCCTGGTGCATCGGTCGCTCTCGCTGATGCGCGAACTGTCGCCTGGGTATCTCCAGCAGTTCCTGTCGTACGTCGACGCTTTGTCGTGGATGGAGCAGATGAACGGTAGCGGTGCGCTACCGGCTAAAGAGACGCCTCCTCGCGCCGCGAGTGCCAGGAAGAGTGTCCGGAGCAAACCACGTTAGCGCGAGCGCAGGTGCCGTCTCGTCCGCTGGCTGACCATCGTCATGTTTGATCCGAAGTCCACTTCACGAATGCAGCACCGACTTCCCGCAACACGGCCTCCCGAGCGGGCATGCCAAGCGCCGGGGCATCGTAATAGGCGGCGATGACAAGCGGAGCGCGTCCTGGTGGGCGCACGATTGCATAGTCGTTGGTTTCTTCTTCTACGCTTGTTCCGGGCCTGTCACCCGCTATCCAGTCCGGCGGTAAAGCAGCGCGGAGCCGGTTTAGACCCGGCGTGCAGGCGACCATCCAGTTTTCCAGTTGCGTACGCGATTGGGGACTCAGAACATTCCCCAAGAGAATCTTGCTTGCCGACTTCGTGATCGAACGAGGCGTGGTGGTATCGAGCACACCGCTATATTTGTTCGACTCGGGTTCGTACCGGTCAAAGCGAGTCACCGTATCGCCGAGACCGCGCACGAATTGAGTCAGACCGGCAGGACCACCAGCGCCTCTCATCAACAACACTGCCGCCGTGTTGTCGCTCACTTCGACGATGGCCTGGCACAACGCGCCGACCGACATCGCGCCTTCCGCGACATGTGCCTTCGTCACAGGGGACGTGAAGATCAGGTCTTTCTCGGTGTATGACACACGGCGGGCAAGATCCTCCTTGCCGGCATCCACGCGGGATAGCACCTGCGCGGCGAGCAGTCCTTTAAAAGTGCTGCACATCAGAAAGCGCTCGTCAGCGCGATGAGCCAAGGTTCGGCCTGAACCAGTATCGATAGCGAACACACCAAGGCGTCCGCCATTGCGACGTTCGATGTCGGCCAGCGAGGATGCGCTTGCGGCCAGTGTGGGGGTAGCGCCAAGGCTGAGCAGCAGGGGCAACCCGAGCGTCAAACTCCGGCGTTTTGCAGAGATGGTCAAAGAATCGTCCTCAAATTCATTCGCTAACGAGGACCGCGCGATGGAGGGCCGAGGTCAGGAAGATCGTGCTGCTATCCGACATCCCGCCGACCGGTTTCCATGATTGCGTTGCGGCAGATGTCGGTCCCGACTCACCATAAAAAACGGGCCAGTCCTGCAAAGGACTGGCCCGCTCACCGCGCAACAATCACGTCTGAGGATTCGTATCGTCTGTGGCTTGAGCATTGTCGGCGTCGTCCTGCTTCTCGCCGTCTTTCTTCTCGACCAACGACTCCAATGCACCGGCGCCTTCAAAGCCCGCAATCGCGGCAACGCCCTTCGTTAGCAGGCCTGCTTCCGGATCGACTTTTTCCGCCGCCTCAACGGCTGCTACTGCCCCAGCGATCTTGCCTACTTCGTCCAAGAGTCCCATTTCGCCCTCCGCGAGAAAAAGTGAATTGCCATCCTCTCACGAACTTGACGCCTTGTCGCCAAATGTAAAACTGATTTACCAGTTTGCGCCCACTCCGAAATGACAATGAAAGAAATGTCGGATCCGCGCGCCTAAATCGCCTTCGTCACCGGCGCGGTTGCTGCCGGATCGGTAATGCTGGTTTGGCCCGTCTCGACATGGCCCGCAATGCGCCGTAACCAGCCCGCATTGCCCGCAACAGTCAATTGAAAGTCATACCACTGACTGCTGCATGAGAGGTCCCAATGCGCCTCCACGCTCTTCCCCGCAGGCACGGTCAGCGTGAGCGGCGCCTGGCCATAGGCGACGTCGGACGCGGTGACCGTGAGCGGCGTCGTTCCCGCATTGAACAGCGTGACATAGACGTTGCCGTTGGCCACGTCGTAACACGTCACGACATCCGGCTTCGCGGCAGCATCCGCAGTCGACGAGCCCGCGAAGCGCCGGAAGTAGCCGTTCGGACCGTAGACGTTCACCATGTAATTGCCGCTCGCGTCGAACGCCCACGTATCGGTCAACTGCTTGCCAGCTTCAACGGTGTAGCGACGCGGCATCGCGGTCGGGTCGCCCGTGTACACCCAGAAATGCGCGCCCTGCGTGCCGGTATTCGCGAACGTCAGCGCATACCCTTGCGCCTGCAACTGCCCGTTCACATGCAACTCATACGGCAGCGCGCGCGCGGGCCGCGTACCGGCCTCCTGCGCCGTCACCAACTGCTGAGCGGTGCTGGCGGGCGCGGCCTGCGCGGTCGAACGCGCGCATTGCATATCGGCCTGTGCGACGTAGGTTTGCGTACTCGGCAGCGACGGCACGGTCGCGTCAGATTTCGAAAAATCGAGCGCCGTGGTCAGATCGCCGCAGACCGCGCGGCGCCATGGCGAGATATTGGTTTCGATAACGCCGAAACGCTTTTCGATGAATTGCAGCACGGAGGTGTGATCGAATACCTGCGAGCAGACGAAGCCGCCCTTCGACCATGGCGACACCACGGTCATCGGCACGCGCGGACCGAGGCCGTATGGCAGATTGTCGGCGGTGTAAGTGCCCGCTTGCGTCGCGGTCACCACGTTATGCCGTTCGAGCGTGATGTCCACCGTGCTCATGCCGGAGCCCGGCAATGTAGGTGCTTGCGGCGGCACCACGTGATCGAAGAAACCGTCGTTCTCGTCATACATGATGAAGAGAACCGTCTTGCTCCAGACGTCGGGATTCGACGTCAGTGCATCGAGGATCGTCGAGATGTAATTGGCGCCGTAGAGCGGCGTGAACTTCGGATGCTCTGAATACGCGGCGGGCGGCAACAACCAGGACACTTGAGGCAACGCATTAGCCTGCACGTCGGCCTTCAGTTGCGTCAGTGTGCGCGTACTCATCCCTCTATTCTGCAGCGACGAACCCGCCGGCGCGTTCACGAAGTTCTGGAACGAGGCCAGCATGTTCGTGCCGTAATTGCCGCTGAAATTATCGAAACCGGTGCCCTGCTGATAGATCTGCCACGAGATGCCCGCCTTTTCCAGGCGCTCAGGATAGGTGGTCCAGTTGAAGGGCTGCAGCTTGATGCTGTCGAACTGGTTGTCGATGAAGTCGGTGTTGTCGAGTAGCGGGCCGCCACCTGTGGCGAGCGGGTCGACCATCCCGGTCATCAGATACATGCGGTTCGGGTGTGTGTTGCCCGGGATCGAACAGAAGTAGTTGTCGCACACGGTGAAGGCGTCGGCGAGCGCGTAATGGAACGGAATGTCCTCGCGCACGTGATAGCCCATCGTCATGTTGCTCTTCTGCACGGCCCACTTGTCGGCGCGGCCGCTATCGATCGCACCGTGCGTGGTGGCCCACGTGTGCGGCAAGCCGCCGATACATTGCGCGTTGACGTTCGGATTGGTCGTGTCGTAGCGGAACGGCGCGATCACTTTCGTCGGATCCTCCTGGCGCGGCTGGAACCACACCGGCTGGCCGTTCGGCAGCGTCACGGGGAAGCGGTCGTTATAGCCGCGCACACCGCTCAGGTGACCGAGATAGTGATCGAACGAGCGGTTCTCCTGCATGAAGACGACGATGTGCTGCACGTCCTGAATGGTGCCGGAGACCGAACTCGGCTCGATTGCCAACGCCTTGCGAATCGATTCGGGAAACAGGGTGGTGGCAGCTGTCGCGCCCGCTAGTCCGGCGGACAGCTTCAGAAAATCTCGACGAGTTTTGGTGACCATGCGATGGACCTAATTTGAATTCGGAACTCAGGAGGCGGGCGGGACAAAGCCCGGCGGGCAACTCATGTGCGCGCTGGCCACGGGGGCATTGCCGCATGCTGCCTTGGCCGATGCAGCAGGAGTCGGCGCAGGGGACGATACGCCGTCGCCGCACGCACCGAGCAGTACTGTCACAGCACTGAGGACGATGAGCGCAAAAGGCCGGAATGCCGGTGTCGGCATGAGTGTCTCCGTGGAAAAGAATGACGGACGCGATCGCGCGTCGACAGCCGCTGCGCTCAGACGCCAGCGGTGCCGAGAAGATAATTACTGTTTGTTACACGCGAGTGTCGTGTTGGAAAGCAGGTGGACTGCGTGTCATCGCTAGCGCCTGGGCGGCTGCGGGTTATTCGCTGGATTGGTATCGAACCTGGCGACGCTTTCAATGCCGTCGTTACTGATCAGTGTCCGCAGTTCGGCTTCCATTACGTCGGCGATTTCCTGGCCATATATCTCGTCGCCATTCACGTAGACAGTGAACGACTGCAAGTACTTCGCCTTCTTTTCCGGATTCTCAATTGTCTGCCGGGTCCACTGATAAAGCGGATAGTTTTCCGGCCCCTGCTTTTCCGCTTCTCTTACGTAGTCGGCAAAAGCGTCGAACTGACACTTCAAGGTCGCGTTGTGCCTGCGCAGTACATCACGAAGCGCGGCATGCGAAGTACTCGCCAGGTCTGCGCGCAGATCGTTTGCAAGCGCGGGTGAGACGGTGATCCTTAATTGGAATTGCCATGTGGGTTCCATGTCTGCCTCGGTATCGAATCAAGAGCGCGCGCTAGCGGAAATGAGTCAGTGCTATTGGCAATAGTGCAATTGCCGGGCAGGGACCGGTTAATTCTGAATCAGCCCGCCAATGCTTGTCGCATACGTTCATTACGATTTACTTTCAACTGCAAAAAAAGAGAATAACCCTTCTGTCAATTTTTCGCGGGGCTTGCCGATAACAAGTGAACCGCCCTTTAGCTTTAGATAAGAGTCGAGGCGGCTGGCCACCTCATTTTGACCATAACCAAAGAGGCATTAGAAGCCCATGTTTGCCCTACGAAGGATTCTCCTTTTCATCCCCGTTGTCGCGCTCGCCGCGTGCTCGGTTGCCGCGCCGCCCTATTCGGCTTCCGTGGACAATATCCAGACGCTTAAGAACGCCTCTCCGTTGGCAACGCGTCTCGGCACTTTCACCAACGACGCAAGCGATGGCGATCACTCATCCGTGCAACTGCGCGCGAATCGAATGACCTCGCCCGTTGGCGATTCATTTGCCCAGTACCTTTCCAGCGCGCTACAGCAGGAACTGACGATCGCCCGCGCGCTTTCACCCGATGCCAAGGTCGAACTGAGCGGCGTGCTGCTGAAGAATAACGTCGATGCCAACATCGGCACGGCGACGGGCACGATCACCGCACGCTTCATTGTCAAGCGCGGCGCCGACGTGCGATACGACAGCGTGAAGAGCGCGACGACGCAATGGGATTCGTCGTTCGCAGCCGCGATTGCGATTCCGAGGGCGACACAGGAGTATCCGCTCATCGTCCAGAAACTGCTCGCGTCGCTCTATGCGGATCCCGCGTTCATGCAAGCCATCCAGTAATCCCTCTCTTCTCAAAGACCAGAAATCATCATGAAGCTGATGCATCTTATTCGCAGTATCGCGGTCACCGGCGCAATTGCGTCGCTCGCAGGTTGCGCACACGACATCACCATCTCCGGCGACCCGGCGGCGCTCACCGCGACCACCACGACCGCGGCAACGTCGACGACCCAAACGGCGCCGATCAACAAGACGGTTGGGCTCGTCATTACCGACGAACTGCGCGCAAAGGAAGTCGTCACGCCAGGCGGTGGCGGCGACAAGGTGGCCTACAAACCGTATCGCGATCTGGAACTTCCGATCTATGTCGAACTCAGCCAGGTGTTCAGCAATGTTGTGAAGCTGAATGTCGCGCCTGATCAGGCAATGGCTCAATCAAAAAGCCTGAGCTATGTGGTCACGCCGACAATCTCAACCACGTCTTCGTCGCCGAGCATCCTGACCTGGCCGCCGACCGATTTTTCGGTGACGCTTGTCTGTACTGTGACAGATCCGAGCGGCAAGCTCGTGACGAAAAAGGAAGTAACGGGCAGCGGTCACGCGGAGTTTAGCGAATTCAAGCGCAACTTCGGTCTCGCCGCACAACGCGCGACAATTGACGCCGTGCAGAAGCTGCAGGCAGCCATGCAGGATTCGCCGGAACTGCGTCAGTAAGAGCAGGCCGCCATGTTCAGCGCCCGCTGGATTCAGCGGGCGCGGTGCGCAGTCGCGCGAGAACGACTCCCGCCAGACAGTGCGCAATCCTTCGACGTGAATCGTTGTTCAATGGCCTGGCGCGCGTGAGTTGGCAATGCAGCTAGTTCAAGCTGGTTTCAGGCAAGCCGTTCATCTGCAACGCCACCTCTCATCCCTTATCCGTGGAATGCGCAGCGAGCCTTGAGTCGAGCTGCGGAATCTCTTCGCCCCGTACCGGCTTACCGAGAAGAAAACCTTGAGCGTGCGTGCATCCGCAGACGCGCACAAAATCCAGCTGCTCCTGCGTCTCGATACCTTCCGCCGTGGTCGGCATGCCGATTTCCCGCGCCAAAGCCACAATCCCGCGAACCACAGCAGCGGATTCACGCCGATGTACCGACTCCTTGACGAATGAACTGTCGATCTTGAGCTTGTCGAACGAGAAGTGCACGAGAGTCGACATCGTCGAAAAGCCGGTGCCAAAGTCATCGAGCGCGAGCCCGATTCCCAGCGCGCGAAGCTTCCCGACGTTACGCCGGGTGACCGTATCGTCGTTCAGCAGCACCGTTTCAGTGACCTCGATATTCAGGCGCGCCGGCGGCAGCCTGGTCTTATGAAGGATCGCCGCGACGGCCGACGCAAACGTTTCCTCCCGCAACTGCACCGGCGAGACATTAACCGCGACGGTCACGCCGTCACGCCAGTTTGCAGCTTCCGTGCATGATTGCAGCAACGCCCACTCGCCCAACGCGAGGATGAGACCCGTCCGTTCGGCGGTCGGAATGAATGCCGAAGGAGGGAGTTCGCCGCGGGTCGGGTGATTCCAACGAATCAATGCTTCGCGGCCTGAAATCGTCCCGTCACTGAGATCGACGATGGGCTGATACTCCATCCGCAAACCGCTAAAGGACTGCAGGGCGCCTTCCAGGTCGCTGCGCAGAAGGCTCAGACTCTCGTGGGATGCGTGCTTGCTGGCATCGAAGAGCGCGAACGCACTTTTGCCGCTGCGCTTGACCGAATACAAGGCGCGATCCGCGCAGATCAACAATTGCGGTCCGGTCCTGGCGTGTTCCGGATAGAGCGAGACGCCAACGCTCGCGCCGATATGCACCAGCGCCTCGCTGAGCGCGAAAGGTCGCGCCAGCGTCTTGACGATCCGGTCCGCCAGCAAGCGCACGTCGCGGTTCAGCCCCGTGCCGTCGGAAATGGCGACGAACTCGTCGCCGGCCAGCCGTCCCACGAGATCGCCGGCCGGCAGCACTTCACGCAATCGAACCGCCGCTTCCTGCAGGATCTGATCGCCGGCGGCATGGCCCAGGCTGTCATTGATCGCCTTGAAGCCGTCGAGATCGATCAGTAGAACAGCAAACAATTGATCCTGACGCCGCAAGCCTGCCTCGGTGCGCTCCAGCAGGAGCTCGCTGATACGCGCGCGATTGGGCAGGCCGGTGAGGCTGTCGTGATGGGCAAGGCGATGGCTGTTTTCGCGCGCCAGCAGCAACGCAACGGTGTCACGGTTGCTGCGCAGCGCAACCGTGAAGAAGCCCGCTGCGCAAAATGGCGCCTGAAACAGCAGCACGAGCTTGCCAGAGCCCGGAGAAAGCGCCGCCCCCACGCCTAAAAACCCGAGAATGAACGAAATCTGCAGCAGCACGAGGCGGGGTGTCCCGGCGTTTCGTCCAGCCAGCCCGCCGATTACACCCACCGCGCAAACGTTGCCGAGCAGGAAAAGCGTCTGATCCCCGCTGATATTGCACAAGAAAGTGCCGAACCCGAATAGCGCGCTCCACAGAAGGCTCGCGAAAAGGAATGCCGATGTGGGTGTCGGCTGATTATGAGCGCTGCGCCGGCAGCACAGCCAGATCAACGCGAGGCGAGCTATCAGCAACGCAACGACGGCGCCGCCCCAGCCTGCGTAAAGGACTTTTGGATAAAAATAGAACGCGGTCGCGCAAACACTGATTTCGCAAATCGACGCAAATACAATCGACGCGGTTCGCGTGAACAGGTTGGCCAGCAATATTTGCCGATTCTCCGCGCTCAGATCCTGAGCGGAGGACACGACCCACTTGAAAAATGGAGACCTTGGTTCGCTGAAAGCCATGACCTACGCATTTTTAATGGTTAGTGAGTCGAATCGTACGCGCCTCGCGATTATTACGTAAACTTAAAATGTCAGGTTGCAATGCTATTGCGCTGCTTTAGACACCACGACGCCTATACAGCCACGATATCGCGCCGCATTGCGGCTGAATACGCGATTATCCCTAGGCCTGACTGACTGTCTCACGCTCCGGCGAGACAGAAAGTCATTCAGGCGACTTCCACAGGCACCCGTTTTGCCAAAGCGCACATCAGTTCGTACCCGATCGTCCCCGACGCATGAGCGACGTCGTCGATCTTGACCTGCTCGCCCCACAGTTCGACCTTTGAACCAACCTGCGCTTGCGGGCACGGCGTCAGGTCAACCGTGAGCATGTCCATTGAGACGCGGCCAACCACGTGCGTCATGATTCCGTCGATAGCGATTGGCGTCCCTGTCGACGCGTGCCGGGGGTATCCATCCGCATACCCGCATGCCACCACGCCGATGCGCATGTCGGTATTCGCGGCGAAAGCACGGCCATAACCGACTGTTTCCTGGGCCGACAATGACTGCACGCCGATCACTTCGCTCTTGAGCGTCATCGAAGCACGCAAGCCCACGTCGTGAATGTGGCGCGACTGACCGGTGGGCGAGCCGCCGTACAGCACGACACCCGGGCGCACCCAGTCACGATGCGCCTGGGGATGCCACAGAACGGCCGCTGAATTCGCGAGACTTCGTTGACCCGGTATGCCGTGCGTCACCGCATCGAAGCGATCCATCTGCCATGCCACGTCGCCGTCGTCAGCATTCGCGAAGTGGCTCATCAGCGTGATATCCGCAATGCCGGGAATCGAGCGGGCCTCCTCCCACGCGGCGCGGTACGCGTCGGGCCGGAATCCAAGGCGATTCATCCCCGAGTTCATCTTCAGATGCACATTGACGCGTTCACGTGACGGCGACAAGCGCAACAGATCGAGTTGCTCACGGCAATGCACGGCCATGGAAAGATCGAACTGCTGGGCGATTTGCACGTCATCTGGCCTGAAAACACCTTCGAGAAGAAGAATCGGCTTGGTCCAACCCAACTCGCGCACACGGACCGCTTCGTCGAGATCGAGCAGCGCGATACCGTCCGCATTCGCGAGTGCCGGGAAAACGCGATCGATTCCGTGCCCATATGCGTTGGCTTTGACTACGGCCCAAGCCCGTGATCGAGGCGCCCGCTGCTTGACGAGGGAGAGGTTGTGGCTGACTGCGTCGGGATGAATCTGTGCAACGATCGGGCGTGGCATAGGAGGCGTTGAGGGCTTGTTTAGAAAGGGAATGGATGCCCGTTATTAAGGACCAGTGTTATGGCCGACAGGCAGCGTTTTCCACTATCGTATCTAGCTGAAGCCAGTTTTTGTTACTGTATTAAATTGATTTTTAGGTTTATTTCCCGGCCGCTTGCCTCAATCCACTGACGGCGAACATGCTGAGCGCCTGAGTGGCAGCCGGGGTTCGGTCGTCCAGAACCACGCGATCACGTTCAATCCCCAACGTTTTGATCGGTCCTGCCCACGTGTACTGCCCAGGCCTTCGAGGCCTGGGAAAGCATGAGGGGCACTCCGGTGCCGGAACGTCTTTCTGAATACGTTAGCGATCCTTACCTATTGGGTGGCCGGACGCACGTATTCGGTTACGCGCTCTTTCGCGCAATCTGCATTCTTCGTCACCTGCTCTTCGGGTGCCTGTTTTGCGGATTACCTAAGATTCCAGATTCCCCAGATTGCAATCAGCAGAGCCGCACCAAAGCCACAGCCTAACAAGATGTAAGTGTCCATTTCGAGCTCTCGATATATTGCGGGTGTGCGAGTCGGCGCGCTAACACAGCAGCATCGACGGCACAGTTGATTGCTCGAGCGTGTACGGTCGTCTATGGGTATGCCATGCCCGACGACAGTACATGTCACGCCAGAATCAGTCGCCGGATACTACCTCCGCTTCCTTTCAGAAAGCATGACTGGCTCCTCGCTGTTCAAACCCAAGGCCTCACCCCGTCTGCGTTGGCTCGCTTTGTGGCGACCTGGACTGCTCGTCATCTTGGACTAGCAGAAACGCCAGCTGCACTCATGTTGCCGGCAAAAGCGATCGGGCCTGCTTAAGAAGCTCATGCGCGGCGGCAAACTCATTACGTCCAGCCAAAGTGAGTGCGGCGTGCCCTGTGCGCGCGAACAACTCGTCGTCGGACGTTGCGACCGCGTTCAAACTGGGACCGGGATTATCGTATCGGCGAAAGAACGCGAGCGTCTGGAAAGCGTCGAACCGCCAGTCTTCGGGACCGGCCTTGGCTAGAATTTCGGCTGCTGCTGCCAACTGCCGGGTGGCAGCGAGAAATGCAGAGCGTTCCATGACATCTGTCTCCTCGTGAGGCACCGTCGCCGGTTGTTCTCAGAGTTTAGTCCAGGTCTTCGCGATGCCGCTGAAGGTGGTAAACCTGCCTACATATTCAAAGTCCGCCCCCGCAGTCGCAGACGGTCCAGCTCCAGGATGCGTTTGAGATGGGCAAAAGCGTGTTGATTTGCATGGACGGAACTTTGGCCTGATTCCATCTATCACTGGCCACTACTTGTTGAAGGCTCATGCATTGCGTTATATATATCTCGATACAACGACACAAAAGTGGTTACCTCAAGGTTCCATGACTCGCTTTATCAATGCCTTTCAGGCGCTCACCCTCGTTTCCGCCAATATGGCGCATCCGCAGCGCTTGACGACAGAAGGAAAGGCTGCCCCCACTGTTGTCTTTGCAAGGAATCGGGTTTGTGTCCAGGCCCGACCGGACGTCGGCCTCACAACCGATAATCTGCTCGACAAACTGCTGGATCCGAATATAAAGATCGGCACTTCAACACCGAAGGCAGACCCGGGCGGTGACTATGCATGGGAGTTGTTCGCAAAGGCTGACTCAGTGCGCCCCGGAGCAAAGCAGATTCTGGAGGCGAAAGCGCAGCAACTGGTGGGTGGTGCAGCAGCGCCTCAGGTTCCAGTGGGTCAGAGTCCCGTGAAGTACTTTATGTCGACGCGGCGTGTCGACGTCTTCATTGGCTATTGCAGCTCTCACGAAACAACGCCCGATTCGACCCTTGTGCAGGTCGAACTCCCGGCCAACCTCAGCATCTCCGCCGACTATGGGATGACTGTCCTGGAACTGCCGCAGACCGCTGCCACC
Organism: Paraburkholderia domus; assembly: GCF_905220705.1. Lineage (GTDB taxonomy): Bacteria > Pseudomonadota > Gammaproteobacteria > Burkholderiales > Burkholderiaceae > Paraburkholderia > Paraburkholderia domus. The sequence goes on along the minus strand of NZ_CAJNAT010000004.1, from coordinate 207,055 downwards.
CGCAACGCCGCTTACCGGCTTGCCTTGTATCTGATGAGTCCGGAGGCACAGGACGTACTCACACGTTACGGGTTCACGCCGGTCGCGCGCCAATAGAGTCTACGCGCCACGGCGTTCACGTTTCGCTGGACGGCTCTTCGGCAGAGCGTCCAGGTCGCGGAATCACGAATTGACATGCCCCCCTATCGCGTCCTCGAACACGCAGGTCATCGCCGGAATTCCAGCATGCGGATGCGCCGCAAAGGTCGGACCGGCCATGTGAAATAGCTTCGAGGTTGTTCGGACGAGGATGCTGTTCGCCCTCGCCGAGTCCGGTTGTTGCCTTACTTGCGCGAGGCGTTCTTGAGCTTCCACACCAGGTCGGCGAACGGCATGTCAAGATCGGCATACACCTGCTGCGCCTTCGGATCGTCGTTGCCATGCAGCATTTCCACACCCGCCGTGGCATAGTCGGTCACCGGAATGCCCGCACACACCTCCAGCGAAACGCCTGCGATCAGAATCTGCTTGCGGCCAGTCTTCTCGATCGCCGCCCGCACATTCGGATCGTCCCAGGCATTGATCGAGGTTCGGCTGATCATCGGGACACCAGGAAGCGCGGCAGTCACTTCAGGGATCGTGGGACCCCACATGCCGTCGGGCATCGTCGCGTGACCATGACCAGGAGTACTCTCGATCAGTCGATCCCCGCGCAGACACGTTCCGCTCGCCGTGACTGGAACTGCGAAATTGCGAGCAGGCCAACGATCAGGAAGATCGGCAGGCAGCTGACCAAAACGATTCGCTGCGGCGCGAAGCCAAGCGTTAGCAGAATCCCGCCGATTGCGGGGCCAACCACTGCGCCGACGCGCCCCGCAGCGGCGGCGCAACCCACCCCGGTCGTGCGTAGGGCCGGCGGATACGCCATGACCGCTAACGTTGCTTGCCCGACGCAGGCGCTGGTCGTGCCCGCGCCCACCCCGACAATGAGCAGCAACACAGCGCTCCCCTCCACCGTCAGCAAACCGAGGCAGACAATGCATCCGATCGCGAGACACGCGGTAACCATTAACGATCGCTGCACCCCGTATCGCCCGACAAACAGCAACAACGCCATATTTCCCGCGATACCGCCGATTGCATTGGCCGCTGAACCCAAGGCTGCACTTGCCGGCGAAAATCCGTACGAGACGAGCAAGGTCGGCACCCAGAACATGAATTGATAAGTCACGAGAAAGGCCACGAATGCGATGGACCAGATGACGATCGTCTGGAATGCAAACTGACCATGAAACAGCGCTGCGATGCTCGATGACTTAGCCGAATCCTGCGTTACCACGCCGTACGAAGAAGCGTCCGCGTGCTGACGGTGGTCGGTTCCACCGAGCGCGACCCAGACAAAAGGCAGCAGCGCGAGCGGCAGGATCCCGCCTGCTATGAAAACTGACTGCCAGCCATGATGCGCAATCAGCAGCGACGCCAGCAAACCGCCCAACCCGGCACCGGCTGACAAGCCGGTTGTAGCGGCGATAGTTGCCGCAGCGCGAGTTTGCTCCCCGGCATGGTCGGCGATACAGGAGATCGTAGCCGGCACCGCCCAGCCGAGGCAGACCGCGGTGACGAGTCGAATCACAGAGATGCTCATGATCGAACCGGCAAGCGTGGTGCCGAGAGAGAGCAACGCGAACGCCACGATAGCAAGCACGATGAGACGGCGCCGCCCGAGGCGTGCCACGAGCGCGCCGCTCGACACATAGCCGAGGACCGCACCTATACTCGTAGCGACAAAGGCAGGCGTGAGCGCCGCATGCGCGATGTTCCATTCGCGAGCAAGTGTCGGCGCGACGTATGCGATCGCCGCCGTATCGAAGCCGTCCACGGCCATCACGCAGAAGCAGACAAGGCCGAGCATCCATAACTTCGCGTCGACCACCGATAGCGGCGAAGCGATTTGCACAGGTGACACAGGTTTCATGGTTCCGCTCTTTCAGGATGGTGTGGGAGGTATTGAGTCCGCGGCTACACCGGGTCTTTGTCGAAAGACATCAGAAACGGCCCGGTGCCGGAAAAGGCACGCCATCCGTCGAGACCGGGGTTGCCAGTTCGAACGAAACTCGCGACGCCGGCGCTAAAGCGGGAAGCGAGCGGTTGCAACTCATCGTTGCTGAAGCCTTCAAGCATCGGCGCATCGAACCAGTCGGTCAGATTGTCGAAGAAGAACGGCAGTTCGAGACAGTGCGGGGCGTATAGATGCGGCTTGCGAGTCTGAAGATCGAAGCGATAGGCGAATGCCTGTCCGTGTTCAGCATAGGTACTCGCCAGCGTCACGGCGGGCAGCCCGAAAATCTGTTCCGACAATCCATCGACCCATTGGGTATAAGGTGTCGCGCCGGTCCGGTGCAAAGCCATCTGGCGATACCGCACTACGGCGTCCGCACCATACGCATGGCGATACCAGTCAAGGACGGAGTCCGGTGCATCGTTGATTGCCTCAGCTTGTTGCCATAGGAACGATGTGAACTCCTCACGCGTAAAGCCGACCATGATTTCACTGCAATGCGCGCGCCCGGCGGCCGTATCCAGATCGTCCATCCAGTCGCGTAGCAACACGCCATCGGTATAGGGGCGAAAGAGTGGCGTGACCGAACCCGGTACGGCACGCTCCCGGGTGGCTGTCATCACTGCATCGAGGACGCGTGCCGACGATTCGCGTGCCAAGGCCGCAATATTGTGCACACCGAGAATTTTCATGACGTGATGTGTCGCGTCCCCGATGTCGTCCGCCGTCGCGCCCAGGCGCCCTGGGCAGCTAAGCATGATGGCGCGCTTGAAAAGGCCCTTTGCCTCGGTGCACAAGGTGAGCAAGCGGGTCAGTACCGCCCCGGCGGACTGGCCCGACAGCGTGACGTTGTCCGCATCGCCACCAAATGCCTTGATATTCGCGGCGATCCAGCGCAACGCGGCCAGCACGTCCCGCACGGCATTGTTGGAGGGCGCGTCCGGTGCGGATAAATTGCCCCAGATGCCGAGCCGGTAGTTGACGGTCACAACGACCATGTTGCCGTTGCGCGCCAACGCACTACCGTTGTACCAGCGCGTGCCGCCGCCTGAACTGAAGCCGCCGCCGTGCACGAACACGAGCACCGGAAGTCCTTGCGCGTCTTGCGGCGCGAAAACGTTGACGGTAAATGCCTGATCCGATTGGGGAGACGCATCGATGGCTGGGCCCATGACTTCCGCGAGTCTGCTTTGTGGCTGTGTGAATACCGCTGGCAAGCCGCCGCAATCGAGCGTGCCTTCCCACGCGGGCGCCGTCTCGACTTCGGCGAAGGGGCCGAGTTCACCGGTGGCCGCGCCGTAAGGTACGCCGAGCCAGATTCCGACGCCGTCGGTTACGTGGCCGCGGACCTTGCCGGAGAGGGTTTCGACAACGGGCGCGGCTTGGCTGGAAAAATGTTGCATGGCTATTGATCTGGTTGGTTATCAGAGAAAATGGGAAGCGGACAGAGGAAGACGATCGCCTAAAATACCGTCTGGATACCTAATGAGGTAACGATCTGGTTGCCGGAACTCGATGCGCCCGGCGTGCCGTTGATCTGTGCTTTAGCACCCGGACCCGTCGCGCGTTGCGCGACGACTTCCGCATAAACCGTGGTACGCCGGGAGAGGTTGTAATTGACAGTGCCCGCGAGGCTCTGCGCATGTTTGTCCTGCAACACCGCGTTGCCGTCCATGTAGGTGTAGGTCAGGCTCGCGCCGATCGCGGGGGTGAAGTCAAAGCCGACTGTTGCGTCGTAGGCGGCGATCTGACCGCCGGTCGCGGTGTTCCTTGACCAGGTAGCGAGCACGGCCAGCTTCCACGGCGCGGGGCGAATATTGGCGCCGACGCCGATATTCCGGATTCCGTCGCTGCCATTATTGAGTTGCGGATATTTGGCCATCGTATAAGCCGCGCCAACACCCAGCAGTGCGTTGGAATAATTGGCTCCGAAGCTGCTTGACGAGGACGCGCCGAATCGTCCCGCCTGCCCGCCGAAACCGTACATCGCGCCAAACGTCAGTCCGTTGAAATTCGCCGACCTGAATTTCACACTGTTGTTGAGCGCCTCGCCGTTGACGCGGTCGAAGTCCATGTCGCCATTGCCACCGTACGGCACGCCGAAGCCCGCAAACGGCCCCTGGTGAGCGCCGACGATGCCCGCGTAGTACGCGCCGGTATAACCGTCGACTGACAAATCGAACATGAAATCGCGGTGCGAACCCGCAGTGAGCGTGCCCCATTGGTCCGACAGACCGACGTAGGATTCGCGAGAAAACAATGAACCGTTGCCGCCGGCATTGGCGCCGTTCGCAATGCTGAACATAGCCGAGAGTAGATAAACAGACTTCAGGTCGCCGCCGAGATCCTCGGTGCCGCGCAGAAAGAACGTGTTCGGCCTCAATACGCCGGCCGGGCTCATATAGGTCGACGCGCTGCCGCCGACGTTGGTCGCATAGTTCAGACCGGCGCTGATCAGACCACCCAGTTCCACGCTGCTTTGCGCGTGGGCGTGGGTTGCGCTCAAGGCAAATGCGACGGCCGTTGCCGTTGAGCATTTGCCAAATATCCGTTGTTTTCCCACCGCTACTCCGCTTGAAAAGGTTGATTAGGGCACCGCACGCTTGCCGATATAATCGGTTCCATGTTTTGTCTCCGGCGTGACTGAGTGCGGCGTCAACCCGAGTCTGCTGGCACTTGGCACGCCAAAAAAACGAATTAACCGGCAAGCGGCATGAAGAAAATTCATGCCCGGGAAAACACCGAATGGAAGACAGCAGAAAACGTGTGGGGCGCCTGAAAATGCGACACCTCTCGGTGATCTACGAGATCGGGCGCACGGGCAGTCTGCAAAAGGCGAGTGAACAACTGGCGCTTAGCCAATCCGCGATTTCAAAAGCGCTGACCGAGGCGGAAACGCTGATCGGGGCGCAACTGTTCGAACGCACACCGTTCGGTTCGCGCGCCACCTTGCAGGGTGAAGTGCTGATGCGCTATAGCGCCAGGGTCATGACCGACCTGGAACGCGCGGAAGACGAGTGCGACGCCTTGTCCAGAGGTGAGTCGGGCAAGCTGACGGTCGGCGTATTTACACCGGTGGGTTGGTGGGAGGCGCTGTCCCGCTGCGTCAATGTGTTCGGGAAAGTGGCGCCGCGCGTGGGGCTGACGCTGCGGCAGGCGTCGATGGAGCAATTGCTGTCCGAACTCGACGCAGGTGACGTGGACCTGGTGATCGGTCGATGGATCGACCTTGACCGTCCCGGGGTCCTGCGTGCCGAACCGCTGTTCCACGATGGCGGTCCCGCATTTGTCGGGCGCGCGCATCATCCGCTCGTTGGCAAGACGGTCACGCTGGAAGAAATGGCCGCGTTCCCGTGGTTTCTGCCGGAAGGACCGAGCGTGTTGCTGACGAATTTGCGTAACGTACTCGATGCCGCCCGGGTTCCGTTGCCGCATCGCGTGATTTACTCGCACGTCTACACGATCAATCTCGCGATTTGCGCGCACACCGACACGATCGCATTATTACCAGGCTTCGCGATCGATGAAGTTGGCGCGTTGTATGGATTGCGCAGGATTGGCTACGCCGCACCATTCGGAACGCTTCCGCTGTCAGCCATCTGGCGGGAGGATAGCCCGGGGCGGGAGGCAGCCGAAAAATTCGTCGCCGAGCTCAAGACGATTTGTCAGGAAGGTGCGGGCTAGGCGCCGACCCGCTCAGAAGCCCGCGTAGGAATCATCGGGTTGGAACCGAAATCCTGTAAGTCAATTTGGACTACCTTGCGAGATTCGATTCCATGCGACGAACGGCATGTCTACACTAATAATTTTCGACCCAAGGTCGCAGTTCGACCTCCCATGTCCACGCGCTGCGGTACTGACGAGATGTGGAGATACTCCTTTGCTATCGCGTCAGGGTCCAACCATTTGTCATCAGTGCTGCCAAGCTGTTTGCGTTCGACTCATGATTCCTCCGGATTCAGTAGGGACCGGTGCAGCGGCGCATGCTGGGCGTTTGTCCCCGTTCGCCCCGTATAGCTTGCCGATTGCAGACGGTGGTCGCGAACCGCGCTGGTGTTGGGCAACGACCGCTATCCGCTCGCTTGAGCGGGGTTGCGGGAAGCGCGCTTCGTCATATTGTCCGCCGGCAACATGCCCGGCAAAGCCTCCACAAAGAAATCCGCTTGCAATGCCGCCCCAGTCTGCACGTCGTACTGTGCAAAGTCGCGCACACCTGCGGCCAGCAGGACTTCGTCGTCGAGGAAGAAGTTTCCCGAACACTCTTTGGCTGGGCGCGTCAGGATATAGTGGGCCGCGTCGGCGACTATCTCAGGCTTGCGACATGCTGCAATCATGTCCTTGCCGCCAATCTCATTGCGCACAGCGGCGGTCGCGATAGCTGTTCGAGGCCATAGCGAATTGACGGCGACACCCCGGTCTTTGAACTCTCCGGCAAGCGCTAGTGTGAACAGGCTCATTGTGTATTTTGCAATGGAGTATGCCGGAAAGTCGCTAAACCATTTTGCGTCGCTGACCAGTGGCGGCGACAGCGTGAGGATGTGCGGGTTCGGCGAATTGAGCAGATGCGGCAGGCACGCTTGCGCGCATACGAACGTGCCTCTGCCATTGACCCCGTGCATCAGGTCGTACCGTTTGACGGGTGTGTCTAGCGTGCCAGTCAGTCGAATGGCACTGGCATTGTTCACGAGGATATCGATGCCACCGAACAACGCAACGGTCTCGGCAACGGCTGCTTTCACGCGTTCTTCGTCGCGAATATCCACAACAAGCGGGAGCGCCTTGCCGCCAGCAGCCTCAACCGCTGCAGCCGCCGTATAAATCGTACCCTCGAGACGGGGGTCCGGCTCGGCGGTCTTTGCGCAAATCACGACATTCGCGCCGTCGCGTGCGGCTCTGAGTGCAATCGCGAGTCCGATGCCGCGACTGCCACCGGACATGAATAGAGTCTTGCCAGCAAGGTTCATGGTCGTCTCCCGATGATTTACAGCAGCATACGCTTCCGCAGTCATGGGCGCGCGGGGGTCGGTGCCGACTACGTGCCGCAGACCTCTTCCAACCTGGGGATACCCGCGAACCCGCTGTGGGCGCGGCAGCGCCGCATTGTTCGCTTTGCAGCAATTGTGATTTCACGCTATTGGCATAGAAAAAGGATAGGCGCCGCCTAAACTGAGTCCTGTCAGCGGCGCGCGTCTCACTCGACCCGCAACGCTCCTAAAAATCGCATTGAGGATTCGTCATGAAAAGCAAACTTCTTGCAGCTCTGCTCATCGCAGCTACCACCGCTATCGCTGCGCCTGCGTTTGCCAGCGGCTATGGCCCGGCACCTTCCTATCGCCCGTCAGTGGGCGCGCCCGCATCGCAGCGTGGCCAGAGTGCGCAAACCGTTGCAGTCGAACGCAACGACGCGGTCGGCTCCGTCAATGATTCGTACGGTGGTGTAGTCGCATCGACTTCGGAGTCTGGCAGCCGTCAACCTGCCGAGTCTGTTGGCCGTCTGTACGCAGGCCACTAATCTGAAGGTCGTCTGCAGACAGAGACTGTAGTGAGGTGTCGAAATGCTGAAGATTATCGAGGGTGCAGTGATCATGGGGGCGCTGATGCTCTATCTGGCGCCCGCAATGATTGCAGACGCTAGAGAACGCGAAGACGCGTTTGCGGTGACGATGGTGAACATCCTGCTGGGCTGGACGGTTATCGGTTGGTTCGCAGCGCTAGTGTGGGCTCGGCATCCGGTCAGCGACCGCCGTATGAAGCACTTCACAAGGCGGGCACAACGCGCGGTCGCACGAGTCACCATTGATGCAATCGTTGCGCGAGCTGAACGTCGTGCTGGCTCAATTCCTGTGTTGAACCCCCGTGTGGTGCCCGTAGTCACGCGGATCGCAGCGAACCGTCGCTACCAACAAAGAGGTTAGCGGTAGTCGTGGACCACGCATCAATGGGTTGTTTGGCATTCGGAAGGCGGGCACCGTGCAGTGCTGCCCTTTCGAACTGCCAAGTCGGTTGAGCATAGCGACGATCCTTTGACCCATTGACGGTATTTTTTGGGAGATTGAAAATGGATGTGCCTGTTACCGAGGAACAAATTCGTACGCTCGCGTTCTATCTTTGGGAGGAAGAAGGAAGTCCCGACGGGCGTTCCCAGGACTATTGGGAAAAAGCACGGCAGCAGCTTGGCGCAGATGGCGCACTGGCTCAATTGGATTCAGATACTAGCTCGGTGTGACTGGAGCGGCTCGTTCGACTTTGCGGTACCGCGGCTGCAATCAAGTTTGCCGTTCCTGCGTTCAATCGGATGTGCATCGAAAACGGGTATGACCAACAACACCGTTGCGGAACCTGATTGCGTTTCTGCGGCAGAATTGGTGGCCGTTCCGAAAGTGACGTATCAGCACGACCGGCGCAATGCATAAGCTTATGAATGCAAAGCCGACGTCAGAGTGACCACGCCTGCCAACCATGAAAAGTTCCAGCAGCAAGGATTTGCGGACCACCTTCGTGGTCCAGCTGAGTTCAGTATCCGGGTCAAATTTGCGTTGACGACAACAATGTCAGTCAAAGAGCTCCGCAATCAGTGCGTCTACCATCCCGTAAACAGAAGTTTTTCACGGGTTGCGTAAGCAAAACTATTCAACGTCGGCAAAATCCTCTCAGGCGTCGCCCCCAACTCCCCCGTCACCGACTTCGCCAGATTCCATCCAGCCTCCACGCGTCCGGACTTCATAGCAAACCAAGTCGCGTTTCTTAGCGCCTCCCACAACGCGGGAACCATTTAGTCTAGTTGAGTAAAGGCTCGTGAGAGAGATTCTCCCGCAGACCATCGGCCTCCGACCGTCTGTATTTCGGTCCGACCGACTTTACTCTTTCAGATCAAATGCCTTCTGAAGCCCTCCAGCCCGCCCACAATTTACTTGACATCTAAACTATCGAAGCCTAAATTACATTCCAGAGCAAAGACCACGTGAGGAGACATCATGCGCATCGTCTGTATCGGCGGCGGCCCAGCCGGCTTGTACTTCGGTTTGTTAATGAAGGGACGGAACCCGGCGTATGACGTCACGGTGGTCGAGCGCAACCGGCCCTATGACACCTTCGGCTGGGGCGTCGTGTTCTCCGACCAGACGCTCGGCAACCTGCGCGCCGCCGACGCTCCAAGCGCCGACGCGATACTCGACGCCTTCAATCACTGGGACGACATCGAGATCAATTTCCGCGGCAGGCAGATTCGCTCGTCTGGCCACGGCTTCTGCGGCATCGGCCGCAAACGTCTGCTGAATATCCTGCAGGCACGCTGCGAAGAGCTCGGCGTCAAGCTGGTTTTCGAAACCCAGGTCACGGACGACACAACCTACGACGCCGACCTGATCATCGCCTGTGACGGCGCCAACAGCGCCATCCGTCAGAAGTACACCGCCACTTACAAGCCCGCCATCGACATGCGCGATTGCCGCTTCGTCTGGCTCGGCACCAAAAAGCTGTTCGACGCGTTCACCTTCGCCTTCGAAGAAACCGAGTTCGGCTGGTTCCAGGCCCACGCTTATCGCTTCGACGATCAAACCTCCACGTTCATTGTCGAAACACCGGAGCGTGTGTGGCGCGCCGCCGGTCTCGACGAAATGAGCAAGGAAGACAGCATCGCCTTCTGCGAGAAGCTGTTCGCCAAGTATCTGGACGGCAACGCGTTGCTATCGAACGCAGCGCACTTGCGCGGTTCGTCGCAGTGGATTCGTTTCCCGCGCGTCGTCAACGAAGAATGGGTGCATTGGCGCGGCAACGTCGACGGCACGCAAACGCCGATCGTGCTGATGGGCGACGCGGCGCACACCGCGCACTTCTCGATCGGCTCCGGCACCAAACTCGCGCTCGAGGATTCGATCGAACTCGCCAACAGCATCGGCGCGCATCCCGGTGACTTACCCGCCGCGTTGAAGCACTACACGGATGTCCGCAGCATCGACGTATTGCGCATTCAGAACGCCGCGCGCAATTCGACGGAGTGGTTCGAGCATGTCGATCGCTATACATCGTTCGAACCGGAACAGTTCGCCTATTCGCTGCTGACGCGTTCGCAGCGCATTTCGCACGAGAATTTGCGGGAGCGTGACGCGACCTATCTCTCGACATTCGAAGACTGGCTCGCACACCGCTCAGGCATTGACCGCGCCCCCGAAAAACACTCCGTTCCGCCGATGTTCACGCCCTTCACGTTGCGTGGCGTCACGCTGAAAAACCGCGTGGTCGTCTCGCCGATGGCGCAATACTCTGCCGTCGACGGCATCGCCGGCGACTATCACCTGATGCATCTTGGTGCGCGCGCCATGGGCGGCGCCGGACTGGTCATGACGGAAATGACCTGCGTGTCGCCCGAAGCGCGCATCACGCCCGCTTGTCCCGGCATGTACGCACCCGAGCATCTCGCGGCGTGGAAGCGCATCGTCGACCTTGTGCACAGTCAGTCGGACGCGAAGATCGGCATCCAGCTGGGGCACTCCGGCGCCAAAGGCTCGACACGCGTTTCGTGGGAAGGCATCGATCAGCCGCTCGACGAAGGCAATTGGCCGGTTGTGTCCGCTTCGCCGCAACAATATTTAAGTGGCGTCAGTCAGATTTCGCATGAGGCCACCCCAGACGAACTTCAAGAAATCGAAGCGCAGTTCGTGCGCGCTGCCCAAATGTCCGCCGAGGCAGGCTTCGATTGGCTCGAACTGCACTGCGCACATGGCTACTTTCTGTCGAGCTTCCTGTCGCCGTTGACCAACCATCGCACCGACGAATACGGTGGCTCGCTCGAAAACCGGTTGCGCTACCCATTGCAGGTCTTCAAGGCGATCCGCGCAGTCTGGCCGCAAGACAAGCCGATTTCCGTGCGAATTTCCGCTAACGACTGGGTCGAAGGCGGCACCACGCCCGACGACGCCGTGCAAATCGCCAGTGCCTTCAAAGCTGCAGGCGCCGACATGATCGACGTCTCGTCGGGCCAGGTCAGCAAGCAGGAAAAGCCCGTGTTTGGCCGCATGTTCCAGACGCCATTCGCCGACCGCGTGCGCAACGAAGCAGGAATCGCAACGATTGCGGTTGGCGCGATCTCGGAAGCAGACCATGTGAACAGCATCATCGCGGCAGGCCGTGCGGATCTCTGCGCAATTGCGCGACCGCATCTGGCGAATCCGTCGTGGACGTTGAATGAAGCCGCAAAAATCGGCTATTTCGATGTGATGTGGCCGAAGCCTTACACGGCAGCGAAGTCGCAACTGGAACGCAATCTCGAACGTGAGCGTGCCCAGGCCGCTGCGAACGCAGGCCTGACGCCGCAAGAACGCGCGCAACGCGCAGAAGGAACCACGTGAACACGCCCATCAGAACGCTCGCAGGACAGCACGCTGTCGTCACCGGCGGCGGCAGCGGCATCGGTGCAGCGGTGGCCGAAGCGCTGCTGCGCGCCGGCGCGCGCGTCACCTTGATGGGGCGGAACGCACAACGTCTTGATGCGCAGCGCGAAAATTTCAACGGGCTCGGCGAGGTCGCCTGCATCAGCGTCGACGTCGCGAGCGAAGAATCGGTCGAGAAAGCATTCGCACAAGCCGGCGCAATCGACATCCTCGTCAACAACGCGGGCCAGGCGCAAGCCGCGCCGTTCAGCCATACCGACATGGCGCTCTGGCAACGCATGCTCGACGTGAACCTCACCGGCGTGTTCCTCGGCACGCGCGCCGTATTGCCCGGCATGCTCGAACGCGGCCACGGCCGTATCGTCAATGTCGCGAGCACGGCGGGGCAAATCGGCTATGCGTACGTCGCCGCTTACTGCGCCGCGAAACATGGCGTGATCGGCTTGACGCGTTCACTCGCACTGGAAGTCGCCACGAAAGGCGTCACCGTCAATGCAGTCTGCCCCGGCTACACGGAGACCGAGCTGCTGCACGCATCGCTCGAACAGATCACCAGCAAGACCTCGCGCACCGAACAGCAGGCGCGCGAAACCTTGCTTCGCTCGAATCCGCAACATCGCTTTGTGAGTCCGGAGCAGGTCGCCAACGCAGTGCTGTGGCTCTGCCAACCCGGCTCGGACGCGATCACGGGCCAATCCATTTCCATCTCCGGTGGAGAAGTAATGTGACCAAGTCATCGAACATCAAAAAACCCCCGACGGCAGAAGTCAAGCCGCCACGCAAAGGCGTCGCCAAACCAGCGGAGAACGTCGTGGATCTGGAAATGAGCACCGGCGTCGATAGTCACATGGGTCTGCGTTTGTGGCTGCGCATGTTGACCACGACCAATCTCGTGCAAGCCGAACTACGCAAGCGCCTGCGTAACGAATTCGACACCACGTTGCCGCGTTTCGATTTGATGGCGCAACTCGAACGTCATCCGGAAGGCCTGAAGATGACCGAGCTGTCGCGCCGTTTGATGGTGACGGGCGGCAACGTGACCGGCATCACGGATCAGCTCGAAAAGGAAGGTCTGGTTTCACGCGATACCGATCCGAACGATCGCCGTTCGATCAGCGTGTGCCTCACGCCCGCAGGCCGCAAGGCGTTCGACAAGATGGCAGTCGCGCACGAGCAATGGGTTGTCGAATTGTTCGGCGGCTTGAGTCTCGACGAAAAATCGCGCACCCATCAGCGCCTCGGCAAACTCAAGAAACATCTGCTCGACAGTCTGAAAGACTGATCCGCACCGAATCGGAGAAAGCACTCATGACACGATCCAACACCGATGCGCTACTAGCCGGCAACCGCCTGACGCTCGCCGGTTACGAGGCGCAGCACTTCGGCTGGTCGGTTGCCGACAAGGTCGCGACGATCACGCTGAACCGGCCCGAACGCAAGAACCCGCTGACATTCGAATCGTATGCGGAGTTGCGCGATCTGTTCCGGCAACTCACCTACGCGACCGACGTCAAGGCGGTAGTGATTCATGGCGCTGGCGAGAACTTCTGCTCCGGCGGCGACGTGCACGACATCATCGCGCCGCTGATCGATCTGCCGATGCCGGAACTGTTGCTGTTCACGCGTATGACCGGCGACCTGGTCAAAGCGATGCGTCATTGCCCGCAACCGGTAATTGCTGCGGTAGACGGTGTATGCGCCGGCGCCGGCGCCATTCTGGCGATGTCGTCCGACATGCGCCTCGGCACCGCGCGCAGCAAGCTCGCGTTTCTGTTCTCGCGCGTCGGCCTCGCGGGTTGCGATATGGGCGCTTGCGCGATCCTGCCGCGCATTATCGGTCAGGGACGCGCCGCCGAGCTGCTGTTCACCGGCCGCTCGGCGAGCGGCGAAGAAGGCCACGCATGGGGTTTCTATAACCGCCTGTGCGAACCGGCAGCGCTCCTCGCAGACGCACAAAAACTCGCCGCCGATCTCGTCGCCGGCCCCACCTTCGCGCATGGCATCACGAAGAGGATGCTGCACCAGGAATGGAGCATGAGCATTGACGAAGCGATCGAATCGGAAGCGCAAGCACAGGCAATCTGCATGAGCACGCGCGATTTCGAACGGGCGTATAGCGCATTTGCCGCAAAGTCCCGCCCTGTGTTCGAGGGAGATTGAATTGAGCACGAACAACGATATGGATCCGCACAGCGCGCTGGCCTGGCCTTTTTTCGAGCCACGCCATCGCGAACTGGCTAAGGGTGTCGAAGCATGGTGCCTCGCGAATCTTTCGCACGTCGAGCACGATGACGTCGATGCGACCTGCCGCCGCCTGGTCCGTGAACTCGGGTCGGCGGGTTGGCTGAAATACGGCGTCGGCGGCGTTGCTTACGGTGGCCACGGTGACACGATCGACACACGCGCCGTGTGCCTGCTGCGAGAAACACTCGCCAAGCATTCCGGTCTCGCGGATTTCGCATTGGCGATGCAAGGGCTCGGCTCAGGCGCGATCTCGCTCGGTGGCACGCATGAGCAAAAGACGCGCTACTTGCCGCGCGTGGCGAACGGCACCGCTATCGCCGCCTTCGCTTTGTCGGAGCCGGAAGCGGGATCGGACGTCGCCGCCATGTCCCTCTCAGCGCGTGAAGACGGTGACTTCTACGTACTCGACGGCGACAAGACGTGGATCTCGAACGGCGGCATCGCCGATTTCTACGTCGTGTTCGCCAGAACCGGCGAAGCGCCAGGCGCGCGCGGCATCACCGCCTTTATCGTCGACGCCGACACGCCGGGCCTGGAAATCGCCGAACGCATCGACGTGATCGCGCCGCATCCGCTAGCGCGTTTGCACTTTGCCGGCGCACGCGTGCCGCGCAGTCAGATGCTCGGCGCGCCTGCCGAAGGATTCAAACTCGCGATGCGTACGCTGGATATTTTCCGCACGTCGGTAGCGGCTGCGTCGTTGGGTTTCGCGCGCCATGCAATGGCAGAAGGCATCTCGCGTGCGTCGTCGCGCAAGATGTTCGGACAGACGCTCGGCGATTTTCAGTTGACGCAAGCCAAACTCGCACAAATGGCATTGACGATCGACAGTAGCGCGTTGCTGGTCTACCGCGCGGCCTGGCTGCGCGATCAAGGCGAGAACGTCACGCGCGAAGCCGCCATGGCCAAGTGGCACGCAAGCGAAGGTGCGCAACAGGTGATCGACGCCGCGGTACAACTCTATGGCGGCATGGGCGTGCAAAGCGGCACTGCCGTCGAGATGCTGTATCGCGAGATTCGCGCGTTGCGGATTTATGAAGGCGCGACTGAAGTTCAGCAGTTGATTGTCGGCCGCGACCTCCTGAAGGCTCACGCCGCGGAAGTCGCCAAGGACGCAGCGAAATGAACACGACCTTCGAAAGACCGGTCCGCATCCGTTTCTCGCACTGCGATCCGGCCGGCATTGTGTTCTTTCCGCAATATCTGGTGATGACCAACGCGTTGGTCGAAGACTGGTTCAACGAAGGCATGCGGATCGACTATGCGCAGATGATCGCGCAACGCCGTGTCGGCTTGCCGATCGTCAAACTCGATTGCGAGTTTTCGCGGCCGAGCCAGATGGGTGAAACGATCACGTTGGCACTCAGCGTCGTGGCAATTGGACGGCGCTCGATCAGCATCGACATCCTCGGCTATTGCGGCAACGAAACACGTTTTCGCGCGAAACAGGTGCTCGTGACGACATCGCTCGAAAGCGGCACATCCATCGACATTCCCGCCGACATCGCGAGCGCGCTCGCGGCGTTTGCTCCACAGCCCGAATCCACTGAGGCGAATCGCTCATGAAAAAAGCTCTCCTTCCCGCAGGCTGGATCAAGCCGCGCGGCTATGCGAACGGCGTCGCTGCAACCGGCACGCAAGTGTTCATCGCCGGCCAGATCGGCTGGGACGAACAGGCGCGTTTCCAGACCACCGACTTCGCATCACAAGCCATTCAGGCGCTCAAGAACGTGCTGGCTGTGCTGCATGAAGCGGGTGGCGCACCCGAGCATCTGGTGCGCCTGACGTGGTACGTCACGGACAAGCGCGAGTACCTCGCCTCGCTGAAAGACATCGGCCGGGCGTTTCGCGAGTTGATCGGCGACTACGACATCGCCATGAGCGCGGTGCAGGTCGTCGCATTGATCGAAGACGAAGCCAAGGTCGAAATCGAAGCGACGGCAGTGATCCCCCAGTAAGCGCTCGAAATACGAAATACCTAGCCACCCAGCCAACCGAAGCGCATTCAGCCGGCTCAACGCCCGGGAGACAATGATGGAACCGTCAGCACACGTCGATACCTTCGCGCGCGACAATCTTCCGCCGCAGGATCAATGGCCCGTCTTTCTGCTCGACAACCCGGACGTTGCTTACCCGGCGCGCTTCAATTGCGCGACGGAATTACTCGACAGAACGATCGAAGCGGGACATCGCGACCGTCCGGCGATCTGGTCGGACGTGGATGGGAAGCCGCAAGCGACCACTTACGGTGAGTTGCTTGCCTTGGTGAATCGCAGCGCGCACGTGCTGGTCGATGAAATGGGTTTGCAGCCGGGCAACCGCGTGCTGCTGCGCGGGCCGAACACCTTGCACATGGCAGTAACGGCGCTCGCCGCCCTGAAGGCCGGCCTCGTCGTCGTGCCCACCATGCCGCTCCTGCGTGCGAAAGAACTCAAGCAGATCATCGAGAAGGCGCAAGTCAGCGCCGCGCTATGCGACGCACGACTGACCGACGAACTCGCGCGCTGCACCAATCCGCAGGACGAGTTCTATTGCGCGGGCCTGAAACAAACGCGTCTGTTTCATGATGATTCCACCGATTCGCTCGACACTCTTGCGATCAACAAACCGGACCACTTCACAGCCTGCGACACTGCCGCTGACGACGTCTGCTTGATCGCCTTCACCAGCGGCACGACAGGCGCGCCGAAGGGTTGCATGCACTTTCATCGCGACGTCCTGGCGATGTGCGATCTGTTTCCGCGTCATGTTCTGAAACCTTCATCGGACGATGTATTTTGCGGCACGCCGCCGCTCGCCTTCACATTCGGCCTCGGCGGCTTGCTGTGCTTTCCTCTGCGAGTGGGTGCGTCAACGGTATTGATCGAGCGGCTCACGCCCGAGACCTTGCTGCAAACCGTCGAGCGCTTTCACGCGACGATCATGTTCACCGCGCCGACGTTCTACCGGCAAATGGCACCGCTCATTGCGCATCATGACGTTTCGAGCCTGAAGAAAACGGTCTCGGCGGGAGAGGCGTTGCCGGATTCGACGCGCCGTCTATGGCACGACGCAAGCGGCATCGACATGATCGACGGGATCGGCGGCACGGAACTGATCCATATTTTCATCTCGGCGCAAGGCGACGCGATCCGCCCGCATGCCATCGGTCGCGCGGTGCCGGGCTACGTCGTGCAAGCCGTGGACGACGCCATGCAGCCCGTTGCGCCCGGCACGATCGGCAAACTCGCGGTACGCGGGCCGACTGGCTGCCGCTATCTCGCCGACGAGCGGCAAACGCGGTTCGTACGTGACGGCTGGAATCTTCCCGGCGACTCGGTCTATCTCGACGAAGACGGCTACGTGTTTTATCAGGCGCGCGCCGACGACATGATCGTCTCCGCCGGCTACAACATCTCCGGGCCGGAAGTGGAAAGCGTGCTGATGCAACACGATGCGGTAGCTGAGTGCGGCGTGATCGGCGTACCCGACGAGACGCGCGGACAGATCGTCAAGGCCTTCGTGGTGCTGAACCCAGGTTATACGCCTGACGACAAAATGGTCGCGCAACTGCAGGATTTCGTTAAAAATAGCGTGGCGCCGTATAAATACCCGCGCGTCATCGCTTTCATCGGGGCGCTGCCGCGCACCGAAACCGGCAAGATCAAACGCTTCGAATTGCGTACGATGACTTAGCCCATCAAGGAGCCCCTCTTTCCTGGAGCTATGCCTCGGCATAACGCCCCTATGATGTGACACTCCACAGGCCACCGTTTCCCGACCCATGCTGATCGTCCATCATCTGAATAACTCCCGCTCGCAACGCGTGTTGTGGCTGCTCGAAGAACTCGGCGTTCCGTACGAGATCAAGCGCTACGAGCGCGACGCAAAAACGATGCTGGCGCCGCCTGAGTTGCGCGCAGTCCATCCGCTCGGCAAGTCGCCCGTCATCACCGACGACGGCCAGACCCTCGCCGAATCCGGTGCAATCATCGAGTATCTGGTCGACAAGTACGGTCAGGGCCGCTTTGCGCCCGCAGCGGGCACGCCCGAGCGGCTGCGTTATACCTACTGGATGCACTACGCGGAAGGCTCGGCGATGCCGCCGCTGCTGCTAAAACTGATCGCCCTGCGCATCGCCGGCGCGCCAATGCCGTTCTTCGCCAAGCCGATTGCGCGCAAGATCGCGTCGACGCTGCAATCGAGCTTCATCGATCCGCAGTTGAAGCTGCACCTCGGCTACATCAATAACGAATTGAGCGCGACCGGCTGGTTCGTCGGCAACGATTTCACGGCGGCCGATGTTCAGATGAGCTTCCCGCTCGAAGCTGCCACCGCTCGCGGCGGCATGGAAGGGCAAATTCCCGCCGTCGTCGATTTCCTGAAGCGCATTCACGCGCGGCCGGCCTATCAGCGGGCATTGGAGCGCGGCGGCAAGTACGAACTACTGGGCGGGCATTGACGGCTCGCGCCGCCCAGGAATTCGTAGTTGTGGGTCAAAAGTCACGGGTGCTAGACTAAAATTTCCCATTGCCATCAACGGGTTGCCGACCGGGTTTCCGACTTTGTGCCGAGCGGCGGCACGTCCGGCATCCGCTTGCATCCGCTTGCGCCCGATTGACCACGGCAAAGGAGCCCCTGCATGACCCATTCCATCCACGGCAACAAACGCTGGCTGGCGCTGATCGTTCTGTGCCTCGGCGTGCTCATGATCGTGCTCGATACGACAATCGTGAACGTCGCGTTGCCGTCGATCGCCGCGGACCTCGGCTTTACCGAGACCTCGCTGGTGTGGGTGGTCAATGCGTACATGCTCACCTTCGGCGGTTGCCTGCTGCTTGGCGGGCGGCTGGGTGATCTCTACGGCCACCGCAAGCTGTTCCTCGGCGGCATCACGCTGTTCACGCTGGCGTCGCTCGCATGCGGCATGGCGAACTCGCAAGTTCTGCTGGTGTGCGCCCGTGCCGTGCAGGGTCTGGGCGGCGCAGTCGTCTCAGCCGTTTCGCTGTCGTTGATCATGAACCTGTTCACCGAGACCGGTGAGCGGGCGAAAGCGATGGGCGTATATGGGTTCGTCTGCGCGGGTGGCGGCAGCATCGGTGTATTGCTTGGCGGTCTGCTGACCAACCTGCTGAGCTGGCACTGGATCTTTCTCGTCAACTTGCCGATTGGCATCGCCGTCTACGCGTTGTGCGTCACGCTCCTGCCCTCTGCACGAGGTCATGCTCATGGTGAACGGCTCGACGTGGCCGGCGCGGTGACGGTGACGGCTTCGCTAATGCTCGCCGTGTACGCAGTCGTGAACGGCAACGAAGCCGGCTGGACCTCGATGCAGACGCTGGGGCTGCTGTTCGCCGCGCTCGCGTTATTGATCGCGTTTCTCGTTATCGAAGCGCGCGTGCAGCATCCGTTGATGCCGCTCGGTCTGTTCCGCTTGCGCAATGTCGCGACCGCCAACGTGGTCGGCGTACTGTGGGCGGCAGCAATGTTCGCGTGGTTCTTCATCTCCGCGTTGTATCTGCAACGTGTGCTCGGCTACCAGCCGTTGCAGGTCGGACTCGCGTTTTTGCCTGCCAATCTGATCATGGCGTTCTTTTCGTTGGGCCTGTCGGCGCGCGTGGTGATGCGCTTCGGACTGCGTCTTCCGCTTGCTGCCGGGCTGCTTGTCGCGGCATGTGGCCTTGCGCTGTTTGCACGCGCGCCGGTCAACGGCAGCTTCGTGTTCGACGTGCTGCCGGGCATGCTCCTGCTCGGCTTCGGCGCCGGCATCGCGTTCAATCCCGTGTTGTTGGCCGCCATGAGCGACGTCGATCCGAGCGATTCGGGCCTAGCGTCCGGTATCGTCAATACGTCGTTCATGATGGGTGGCGCGCTCGGCCTCGCGGTGCTCGCAAGTCTCGCTGCCGCGCGCAGCGATGCGATGCAGGCTTCCGGGAGCGCTACGGCGGCCCTCAATAGCGGCTATCACCTGGCGTTCCTGTTCGGTGCGATCTTCGCAGCAGCGGCGGGTGTGCTGGGCGGTTTGCTGCTGCGCCCCGGGCAACCTGGCGGCGCCGATGCGGACGCACACGGTCACGGCACATCAGCATCCGAACATCCTCGCTCCAGCGGCAACGAGGCAGCGACGGAAAACTATTGATCTGCGCGCGGCGTATTCGAAGCATGCATACGAAGGAGTTCATTCGCGGGCTGTTGCAAAACCGCAAGCGCGATCAAATGCGCCGGATCGCGCCTGGCTATGCTGGCTTCATGCAGACATGAGAGCTGATATGAACCCCGTTGGAAAAGCGCTCTGGTTTATCGAAAGCCATTTTGCCCGCGAGCTGACGCTCGATGACATCGCAAACTGCGGATGCGTGTCGCGCTTTCATCTGGCGCGCGCTTTCGAAGCGGCCACCGGGCTTTCGGTCATGCGCTATGTTCGCGCGCGCCGCCTGAGCGAAGCGGCACGGCGCCTCGCCGACGGTGCACCCGATATTCTGACAGTCGCCATCGACGCCGGTTACGGTTCTCACGAAGCATTCACGCGTGCGTTTCGCGAACAATTCGGACTCACGCCCGAAGCGCTGCGCGCGTGTGGTCATCTCGACAGCCTTGCCATCGTGGAGCCGATCAAAATGGACGAAACCCCTTTCACGCATCTGGAACCGCCGCGTTTCGAAGACGGCAAACCGTTTCTCGTCGCGGGCCTGAGCGAGCGCTACACAAGCGAAACCTGCGCCGCGATTCCTTCGCAGTGGCAGCGCTTTGGCGACTATTTCGGCAAAGTGCCGGGCCAGGTCGGCAACGTAGCGTATGGCGTCTGCTACAACGCCGACGACGCCGGCAATATTGACTATCTGTGCGGTGTCGAAGTCAGTGACTTTTCGGCATTAGCTACCGAACTAAGCCGCTTGCGCATTTCCCCGCAGCGCTACGCAGTGTTCAGCCACCGCGAGCATATCTCGACCGTGCGGCGCACCTGGAACACGATCTGGAATCAGTGGCTGCCGGCATCGGGACATATCCCGGCCGATGCACCGAACTTCGAGCGCTATGACGAGAAGTTCGACCCCGTCAGCGGCATGGGCGGGCTCGAAATCTGGCTGCCGTTGAAGGCTTGATTCCGGGTACGGCCGGCTTGCCCGGCCGCACCTTCCGATCGTAGGCACGCAAGCCCGGCTCAACGGCCGCAGACGGCCACACCCCTGACGCACCACCGGATCACCCAATGCTTAAGGAAACATTAAGTCATACATATTATTACGTGTTTTTCCGGCCTGTAGCATGAGATGCTACGCGTTATGAAATCGAAAGCGTCAGTTCATCCAGACGACTCAATTGCACGGCACATTCATTCCCGATTACGAAATATTTCGTGACAACCTGAAAAAGGACGGGAAAATGAAGACGATCAGGAGATGGAAGCGTACGCAGAATGCCATTGGCGTGGGCGTTGCCTTGCTTGCCGGGCTGTACTCGGTGGGCGCAGCGGCGGGCGATGAGCACGATCATGAGCATGAGTCGGTAAAGCATGTGTTGCTGATTAGCTTCGATGGTTTGCATGAGCAGGACGTCGCACGCTGCATCAGTTCGAATGCGTGCCCTAATCTTGCGTTGCTGGCCAAGTCTGGTACGACCTACACCAACGCACACACACCGGGTCTTTCGGATTCGTTCCCGGGCCTCGCAGCGCTCGTCACCGGCGGCTCGCCCAAGTCCGCGGGCCTGTTCTACGACGTATCCTATGACCGCACGCTCTACGCGCCGTCGGATAGCACTTGCACCGGCAAGCAAGGCTGGAATGTCGTATTCGACGAGACCACGGGTATTGACGGCGAGAACGGCGGCGCCCTGACGAATCTCAACGGTGGCGGCGCGTTCAATCCGCAAGCCATCCCGCATGCGTTGGTCAATGGCGTCTGTACGCCCGTCTATCCGCACAACTATGTGAAGACCAACACGATCTTCGAAGTGGTCAAACACAATGTGAAAGGCGCTCGCACCGCCTGGGCAGACAAACATGCGTGGGGCTACGACTGGCTCAATGGACCGTCAGGCACAGGCGTCGACGATCTCTCGCGCACCGAGATCAATTCGATTGATCCGGTTACCCACACGTACTACCTCGACAGCTACACGCACACGGAAAAGTTCGACGATTACCATGTGCAGTCGCTGATCAATGAAATCGACGGCAAGGATTCGACAGGCCAAGGCACCGCCGACGTGCCTACCGTGTTCGGAGCCAACTTCCAGACCTTGAGCGTCGCCCAGAAGGCAACGGTGGCGACTGGCGGCGGCTATCTGGATGCGAGCTTCACGCCGGGTCCGCAAGTAACCGGCGCTATTGCGTATCTGGACAACGCATTGGGTCGCATCGTGTCCGAACTCAAGCAGCGCAACCTCTATTCGTCGACGGCGATCATCGTCACTGCGAAGCATGGGCAGTCCCCGACTGATCATTCGAAGCTGGTGAAGAACGGCGACACGCTTTCGAAGCTGCTTGAAGCAAGCAACTATCTGGATCCGAACGGAAATTTCGGGCAGAACAATACGAAGAGCGGCAACCTCAATGACGGAACGGGGCTCGTCGATACGGGTTTCGTCCAGACCGATGACGTCGGCTTGATCTGGTTGCGCGATCAGCGCCAACTGCCTAAGGTCGTGAAGACCCTGAAAGACAACCTGAGCTGCAACGCACCCGGCATTTGCGCGGACGGCCCGCAGGCGTACATTCTGTACGGCCCGCAGCTGAGCAACTGGTTTGGCGATCCGGCACGCGGACGCACGCCTGACATCATCGTTCAGCCGAACCCGGGGGTCATCTATACCTCGAGTACGGCCAAGGACGAAGAGCACGGCGGCAATGCACCCGACGACAGCCATCTCGGTCTCGTGGTTTACGTGCCTCACGCCCATCACGCTGGACGGACCAACGACGAGCGTGTGCTGACCACGCAGGTCGCGCCGACGATCCTGCGTTTGCTCGATCTGGAGCCTGAACTGTTGCACTCGGTCGCGATTGAAGGAACGCGTGCGCTGCCGGAGTTCGACCGCGAGCGCTTTTAGGCGGAGGGTTATGCTCTGCGGCTAGTGGAGCGTGCTACTTGACCGACGCGACGCGATTCGTTGGGACAGTCAACGATCTCGTGTCGTGTCGCTTGTCGAATGTGGCCGGCCAGGGGGCGTCCCTGGTCGGCCGCTTAGTTGTACAACGGACTCTTCGGACATCGAGCCGGCCGACGTGCATATAGGGGAAGCCGTCAATCGCCGGTCCTCAATGTGACGAGACGAACTTTGACTCTGGAAAGGCGGGAGGCAGCGCGAAGCTTTCCCGAAGGCGTTTCGTCTCTGCGGCAGGCGTTCGGCCAAAGAGTCGCTTGAATTCCCGATTGAATTGAGAGGGGCTGGCATAGCCGACAGCATGACAGGCCGCTTCAGCAGTCATGCTTTGGCGCACCATTAGCAAGCGAGCCTGATGCAATCGAGTGGACTTCACGTACTGCATCGGCGAAGTACTTGTGATGGCCTTAAAGTGACTGTGGAACGTAGGAACGCTCATCCCAGCCTGGTTTGCCAAACCTGGAAGGTCTAGCGGCTCTGCATAGGTCGCATGGATACGCTCCAGCGCTTTCCCAATCTTGCCGAATTGCCCTTGCATCGCTAAAGCCGCGCGCATTGCGTTGCCTTGGGCGCCGGTGAGAACACGGAAATACAATTCACGTACCAGCCCCGGACCCAGGATTGCGGCGTCAAGTGGCTGGTTCATTGCCTCCAGGAAACGCAACACAGACGCTCGCATCGACGCATCCATTGGACTCGACATCATGGTCTGCGGCACGTCGCCCGGCGATGGCAAACCATGCTGACCTATCTGAATCATGAGCTCGGCCGCCACCTGAAAGTCCAGATGCAGGTACAGGGCCAGAAGCGGACACTCGGGCGTCGCGTCGGTCTCCATCGTGAAGGGGACCGGCACCGCGACGGCGAGATAGTGCTGCTCGTCGTACACATAGACCCGGTCACCCAAAAATCCCCGTTTTCTACCCTGGCAGACGATCACGATGCCGGGATCGTATAGCACCGGCGTGCGAGACAACGCCCGGTCGGAACGCAGGATACGCACATCGCTCAACGCAGTCAGGTTGTAGCCTTCCCGCGGAGCGAGCGCGGCCAGCAGGGACACCATGCGGCGTTGGTCACGTGCGCTGGCAGACGGGACATGTTGATCAATGCTCTCCTTGCGGGCTGCTTTGCTCATAGAAATAGGCAATAAAGACAGATAATTTGACCTGATTTTCATGGAATATTCAGAATAACATGCAACTCTCCAAACCAACCCAGGAGCGTTCGCAATGCCTTCAACCAAAACCATGCTCATCACCGGTGTCAGTAGCGGCTTCGGACGCGCATTGGCCGAAGAAGCACTCGCCGCGGGGTATCGGGTCGTCGGCACGGTACGAAGCGAGCAGGCAAAACACCGCTTTGAATCGCTTGATTCCGCAAGCGCATTCGGTCGAGTACTTGATGTAACCGACTTCGATTCAATCGACGATGTCGTCAACGACATTGAGGCAAACGTGGGACCACTGGACGTGCTGGTGAACAACGCCGGCTACGGTCATGAGGGCGTCATGGAAGAGTCGCCGCTTGCTGAAATGCGTCGGCAATTCGACGTGAACGTGTTCGGTGCGGTTGCCGTTATGAAGAGCGTGTTGCCGTATATGCGCGAGCGACGACGCGGACATATTCTCAACATCACATCGATGGGCGGCTTTATCACGATGCCGGGAATCGCCTACTACTGCGGCAGCAAATTCGCATTAGAGGGGATTTCCGAGGTCCTCAGCAAAGAAGTCAAGCCGTTCGGCATCCACGTGACCGCAGTGGCACCCGGGTCTTTTCGCACTGAGTGGGCCGGTCGATCGATGGTTCGAACGCCGCGCTCGATCCCGGACTACGATGCTCTGTTCGATCCGATCAGAAAAGGACGGGAAGAGAAAAGCGGTAGACAACTCGGAGACCCTGTCAAAGCTGCGCGTGCCATGTTGTCCGTTATCGAAAACGACGAGCCGCCATCGCATCTTCTGCTAGGCAGTGATGCGCTCGGTTTGGTCCGAGAAAAGCTCTCGTCACTCAGTGCAGAATTTGACGCGTGGGAAAGTGTTACCAGATCGACGGACGGATGAGCGCGCGTAACGCCGTATTTGGGAGCGGTGTGAAGCGGCTCATGACCAATAAACAGCGTCGGACGAAGGTGAGGAAATCCAGAACGGGCTTCTCCTTGCCAGGCCGCGATATGGCGACGCACAGCGGGAAGATCTGGAACTTCGCCGGCGCGGGCGCCACGACGCAGCGCGAACTGGTGTCGGAGATGGAGCGCCAACTGAAGACTCGGTAAGCGTTCAACCTGAGACATTGTTATAAATCTGGGCAACTTCGCCCGACGACCTGGCGAGCCCGGAAGTTCGGCAGTCGGCCGAGTCCAGTCAGACGCCCAACGGCCCCGAACTTCGGTAATCGGCCCTTGCCGCACCTCCGCTTCGCGAAAAATCACCCTCTCGCGGGCCACGCTTGCCACCCCGAACCGCTCAACCTTTTCCGCACTTCGCCGATATACCGATCGAGCGCTGCGTTGAATTGGACAGACGCGAGCTGAAGCGGCGAGCGGAGCATGGGCCAATCCGCAATCCCCGAAATCAGCTGCCTCAGGAGGGCACGCTTGCCGATCATGAAACGAATCTATGTCACGTTCCTCGCCGCACTGCTGATCGCTACACTTGCGCCGGAGTGCCAGGGACAGTACACCACCGACTGGGTGGCAAACACATTCGGGACCAACGCTACCCGTGTGGGTAGCGTCGCGCGTTCCATGTGGATAGCGCCCGAGGGCGTCATCTACACGGCTTCCATGTGGGACGAAAACGAAGGGGGTGTCGCGATATACCAGAACGGTCAAAGCCTGGGGTCCATCGGAGGTCACGGCGAGTTTCAGGGCAGCGCCATTACGGGTAATGCAACTTCGATCTTCGCCGCTCTGCAGTTTAATACCACGTACGGCAGCGGCGCGGTGGGGCGGTACAACCGAACCACTCAAACTCGCGACTTTTTCATCTCGGTCAGCGCGACAACGACTCAGCAGGTGGGTGATGTCATCACGGGACTCGCGACGTCAGGCTCGCTCCTCTATGCGAGCGACTTTCCTGGAAATCGCGTCCGCGTCTATACCACCGACGGTGTCTGGCGGCAGGATATCGCCGTCTCAGGCCCCGGCGCGCTCGCGGTGGACAGCGCAGGAAACATCTGGGTTGCGCAGAAGAGTGCCGGCGCGATCCTCGAATTCAATCCGGCCGGCGTGCTCGTGAATACCATCCAGATGTCCCTCGCCTCTCGACCGTCCTCGCTGTATTTCGATTCGTCGACTGGGTGTCTCATGATCGGCGACGAGGGCCCCGACATGAACATCAAGATCTACAACATTCTGGGTATTCCAATTCTGGTCAGGACATTTGGTATTCAGGGGGGATATCTCGATACGACAACGGGAATCAAAGGTCAGGTTGGCGATAAGCGTTTTACCCGCGTCACCGGCATCGGCAAAGATGCCGCCGGCAACCTGTACGTACTCAACAACCCGTGGGGCGGAAGCTGGGACCTTGGCCGTGACGGCGGCACCGACATTCACTCCTACGACAGTTTTGGCCACCTGCAATGGAAGCTTCAGTCGCTCAACTTCGAGGGGGTTGCCGCTCCGGACCCGAGTACTGACGGCGCGTACTTCTATGGAGGCACCAACATTTACAGCGGCACCGCTGGGGGAACCTTCGTAGCGAACACTGTCGACCCGATCGACTATCCGTCCGATCCACGCATCAACATCAACGATCGCTCACGGGATGAGCACTTCGGTCAACTTGCCGCCGTCGGAGCCAATCGGATCCTCGTAGCGTCCGGCCAGAATCCCGATACCTTTTACTTTTTCCACTTCAATGCTGCGAATGGCTACATCGCGATACCGGACGCCACGCTTCCAGGTACGGCGTTCAATGCGACCGCACCGGTCAGGGACGGATTCTGCCTCGACAGCAAAGGGGATGTCTGGGCCGGTTTGGACAAGACGAATGCCATTTGGCACTATCCGCTGACGGGCTTCGATGCCAACGGTCAGCCGAGTTGGGGAGCAGGAATTGCAACACCCATTCCGGGCACGATCACGCCGTTGACGCGGATCATCTACCTGCCCGAAAGCGACACGATGATCCTGGCACAGGGCATTCTCGGGAGTACGGACTGGACGTCGATCGGAACACGAATCGAGGTGTATCACGGTTGGCTCGCAGGCAACACGACCGTTCCCAATCCCGTGATCAATCTCACCGGCGCCAATCCCAAGTCGATCACGGCGGCCGGCAACTATCTGTTTGTCGGATACGTACACACTGTGCCCAATATCGATGCCTTCAATCTGATCACTGGCAGCCTGGACACCACGTTGATCAACAGCAACCCCAATACCGTGTACGTTGGCAATGACGTGGATTCGATGTACGGCCTTAGATCGTACCGTCGGTCGACTGGGGAGTATGTGGTCACGAAAGACAACTACAACGGGACCAGCGTCATCATTTATCGCTGGACACCGTGATCAAAAGAGCCGTCCAAATTCGTGCGTGCGACTGGCTCCCCGCGCGGCCGCCGCGCGGGTCTAGGGTGAAATCGACAGCAACCAAAGCGGAGATGATTGCGGGGGACGCCCCAATTTCGCTAAAGCGGATATCCGCTAGCCAGCCGGTGGGATAACGAGTACTTGTGGATCCTATCTAACAAGATCAAGATTCTATTAACCGGGGATGCTCACGCTTCGGTTAAAAATGCAGGTGTTTGACCGGTTCGACGTGAAGAAATAAGGGAGAACCCCTATGAAGACTCCGGGCCATATCCGCGCTGTTAGTCGACGTACGGTGCTCAAGGGGGCCGCTGCTGCTGCAGCGTTGCAGCTCGCCGCACCTTTCATCATCAAGGCACGCGGCGAGACGCCGTTGCGCATCGGCATGGTCGATCCGTTGACCGGCGCTTATGCTGCAGTTGCACAGAATGAAGTGATGGGCGCCAGGCTCGCCGTGCAACAGGTCAACGCCAACGGCGGCATTCTCGGGCGTCCCATTGAACTGCTGGTAGAAGACTCGGCGAACGACGTCGGCACCGGCGTGCAGAAGGCGCGCAAGCTGATCGATCGAGATCAGGTCACGTTCCTGATCGGAGATGTGAATTCAGGCGTCGCTCAGGCAATCGCCCAGGTGACCAACGAGAAGAAGGTGTTGCACATCGTCTCGGGCGGCCACACCGACACGATCACAGGCAGCGATTGCAAGTGGAACGTATATCGCGTCTGCAACACGACCAGCATGGAGGCCAATGCGGTCGCCGACCTCCTCTTCACCAAGTACGGCAAGAAGTGGCATTTCATTACGCCGGACTACGCCTACGGTCATACGCTGCAGAAGGCCGCGCTGGCGGATTTGCAAAAGCTCGGCGGCACGATGACCGGCAACGAACTCACGCCACTCGGCACGACCGATTTCTCTGCATACCTGATCAAGGCGCGCGCGGCCAACCCCGATGTTCTGCTGGTACTGCCGCAAGGTTCCGACATGGTCAACTGCCTGAAGCAGGTCGCGCAGTTCGGCATCGGCAAGCAGATGCACGTTGCCGGGCTTCAGCAGGAACTCGAATCGCTCGAAGCGATGCCGCCGGAGGCACGCGTCGGCATCTGGATGTTCGAATGGTACTGGAAGCAGCCGGGCGTCTCAGGCGTCGACAAGTTCGTCGCCGAGATCCGCAAAGTGAACAACGGCAAAGTCCCCACCGCACGCCACTGGTTTGGCTACACATCGGTTCATACGCTCGCCGCGATCGCCAACAAGGAAAAGAGCCTCGATGCGAAAAAACTCGCCGAAGCGCTCGGCGGGTTCGAACTCGCGGACGACGTCAAGCTGCAGCCCAACAAGTGCTACTACCGCAAGGGAGACCACCAGCTGATGACCTCCGCCTTCGTCGGCGAAGCGCTCTCTCAGCCGGCGGGCGACCCGGAGGATCTGTTCCGTGTCGATCGCGTGGTCGCCGGCGACAAGACAGCACCGCCCGAAGCCGCGACCGGCTGCAAGCTTCAGTGGCCGACCTGATCCCAAAGACGATCTCCGCGCGGTAGTGCAGGCAGCCGTTGGTATGAACCTGACACGCATGTGCGGCAACACAGCGACCCAGGCTGCCCGACGCAGCTCGTGCACGGGTTGCGTCTCGACATGAGCGGCCGATGACACAACTACTCCTCTTCAACGTCACCAACGGGCTGATCATCGGTGCGTTTTACGTGCTGATGGCGCTTGGCCTGTCGCTCATTCTCAACTTGAGCAACGTGATCAACTTCGCCCACGGCGGCTTTCTCGTGATCGGCGGCTACATTGCCTATACGATCACGCCGTATGTCGGGTTCTGGGGTGCATTGCTGATCGCGCCGATATGCACGGCCGTCATCGGTCTCGCCGTCGAACGGGTACTCATCCGGCGGGTCTACGGGCGCGATCCGCTCTACAGTCTGCTGCTGACGTTCGGCCTCGCCTTCATGATCGAGGACGGCACCCGCTTCATCTGGGGAGCGCAGGGCAAGCCTGTCACGATTCCGCCGGCGCTGGCTCAGCCCTTGAGCAACGAACTCTTCTTTATCACCGGCTACCGCCTGTTCATGGTCGGCACTGTCACCCTCGCGGTTGCACTGCTCTTCCTGCTGTTGCGCTACAGCCGGCTCGGCATACGGATCCGGGCCGGCACGCTCGACCTCGAGACCGTCGCGGCGCTCGGCATCAACGTGGGCAGGCTGCGCGCGCTCAATTTCGCCGCCGGCATCTATCTCGCAGGTCTGAGCGGCGTGCTCGCTGCGGGCCAGCTCGGGCTGGAGCCGACGATGGGCACCGGCCTCCTGATGCCGAGCTTCATCGCTATCATCGTCGGCGGGGTTGGCAGCCTCACCGGTACGCTGCTCGGCGGCTTGCTGATCGGCGTTGCCTCGGGCATCACCGCGGTATTCCTCCCTGCGGCGAGCGAGGCCATCATGTACGTGCTGATGGCCGTGGTCCTGCTGATCCGACCACGCGGCCTGCTCGGTGAAGAAGGCATGATGACATGAGCGAAACTCGCCACCCTCGCCGGCTCGTCGTCATCGCAGCACTCTGGGCAGTGCTCTTGCTGACGCCCTACTGGATGCCGCCGCTCGGCGGCTACACCGCGCTCGGCACGCGCGTGCTCGTGCTCGGACTGGCCGCCATGTCGGTCAACTTCCTGCTCGGTTTTACCGGTGTGCTGTCCTTCGGACACGCTGCGTATTTCGGGCTCGGCGCCTACGGCGCCGGCCTCGCACTGAAGTTTCTCGCGCCGAGCACGCCGCTCGCGTTGCTGTGCGGCACGCTGCTCGGCGGCATTGCCGGCACACTGCTGGGCGCGCTCATCGCACGGCGACGCGGTGTCTACTTCGCGATGGTCACCATCGCGTTCGGGCAGGTCTTCTACTACATCGCCTTCCAATGGAGCTCCGTCACCGGCGGCGACGACGGGTTGCGCGGCTTTTCGCGCCAGCCGCTCGATCTCGGCATCGCCCGGATCGACATCCTGTCGAACGCCAATGCCTTCTACTACTTTGTGCTGTTTTGCCTGGCGCTGGCGATCGGCGTAATGGGTTTCATCCTGCGCTCCCCGTTCGGACGCACCATGATCGCGATCCGCGAAAATGAGCAGCGTGCGCGCTTTCTCGGCATCCCCGTCGACCGGCATATCTGGATCGCCTTCACGCTGTCCTGCTTCTTCATGGGGTTCGCCGGTGCGCTCTACGCTCTCCTGAACAATTTCGCCGACCCGCGCGGGCTGCACTACAGCCAGTCGGGCGATTTCGTCATGATGGCGGTCATGGGCGGCATGCGCAGCTTGTGGGGGCCGTTGCTCGGCGCCGCGGTATTCGTCGTGCTGCAGGATTATCTTTCGAGCATCACGGTCAACTGGATGTCGTTCGTCGGCATGCTGTTCGTCGCGATCGTGCTGTTTTTCCCCCGCGGGCTGCTCGGCTTCATTCAGCACAGGAGCGACTCATGAGCGCCGCCCGGCCGCCCGAAGGCGCTCACGTCGCAGTGCATAGCACGAAGGCACGCCAATGACCGTGCTCGAAGTCAGGAACGTCAGCAAGCGCTTCGGCAGCCTGACCGCAGTGCGTGACGTATCGCTCACCGTCGAGAAGGGCGAATTGCGCGCTGTCATCGGGCCGAACGGCGCGGGCAAGACCACCTTCTTCAATCTCATCAGCGGCTTTTTTCCGCCGAGCAGGGGAACGATCGTGTTCGACGGACTCGACATCACGACGCTTCCTGCGTATCGGCGCGTTGCGGCCGGCATCGCCCGCACGTTTCAGATCACCGAGATTTTTCCCGAACTGACGGTATTCGAGAACGTGCGCATTAGTGCAGAGGTGACGGAGGGTTTTCGCCTGCGCCCGTGGATCAGCAACGCCGAGCGGGCGCGGGTTCGTCGTCACGTCGAGGAAACGCTTGAGCTTACGGGTCTTGCCGGTAAATCGCACCACCTGGTTGGAGAGCTTCCGCACGGCGACCAGCGGATTGCCGAGATCGCAATGGCGCTGGCGCTGCGGCCGCGCCTGCTGTTACTCGACGAGCCCACCGCCGGCATGGGCGATCAGGAAACTCACGAGATTACGCAACTCGTGCACCGCCTGCACAGCGACGGCAATTTCACCATCGTGCTGATCGAGCATGACATGCGCGTGGTCTTCCATCTGGCCGATCGAATCACGGTGCTCGACCAGGGCAGCCTCCTCGCCGAAGGCTCGCCAAAGGAGATCGCTTCCAACGAGGCCGTACAGGCTGCCTATCTGGGCAACGCAGCATGAGCGCCGCGCCGGACCGCTCCAAGCAAGCTCACACCGAAGTGCGAAGCACGGAGGTTGCCCCATGAGCGCCGCGCCGGACCGCTCCAAGCAAGCTCACACCGAAGTGCGACGCACGGAGGTTGCCCCATGACCGCCGCACTCGCCGCCGAAGGGCTGCATACCTACTACGGCAAGAGCCACATCCTGCACGGCGTGAGCCTGGAGGTTGCGGAGGGCCGAATCACGGCATTGCTCGGTCGCAATGGGGCCGGCAAGACCACGACCTTGCGTACCCTCGTAGGTTTGACGCCCGCGCGCCAGGGGCGCGTGACGATCTTCGGGGCGGATACCACGCGCTGGCCAACCTTCCGGATCGCCGCGTGTGGCGTCGGCTACGTACCAGAGGGGCGAAGAATTTTCGCCAATCTCAGTGTCGAGGAAAATCTGAAGGTCCCGCTGGAGCGCGGCGGACCGTGGACGATCGCGCGGATCTACGAGCTGTTTCCGCGCCTGGCCGAACGCAAGTTCAACCGCGGGCGCCTGCTCTCCGGCGGCGAACAGGAGATGTTATCGATTGCCCGCGCACTCCTGCTCAATCCCCGGTTGCTCATTCTCGATGAGCCATCGCAAGGCCTGGCCCCGCTGATCGTCCGGGAGGTGTTTCGAGTCGTGTCGCAGATGCGCGATGAGGGGATATCGGTACTGCTGGTGGAACAGAACGCACGCATGAGCCTCGAGATCGCCGACTATGCTTACGTGCTAGACGATGGCGGCATCGTGTATTCGGGAAATGCGCGCGATCTCGCCGCCGATGAACGCCGGGTACGAGCCCTAACCGGTGCCAGCGCGGAGCAGTGAACGCCCTCAGGGCAGGCTTGCCGTTCTCGGCGGCATCGCTGCAGCGTCTGCTCCTGGGCGAGATGCAATGGACACCCCTCCCAATCCCGATTGTCGACAACCCATGCAAGGATATCGAAAGATTACTGCTGGTGGGTCTTGCCCAAATTGCGCGCATTCATCGAGCACGATAAATACCAGAGCGCCGACGCGCCAGGCGACGTAAAAATTTCACGGGGGTCGCGAGAAAACTCGGTATAGTTCGAACGCGCGGGCATTTCGGTTGCCCCATTCTGACGGACGTCGACATGATTCCAATCGGTGCAGCAGCCTCACTTCTCAGCGGCGTGAGCAGCGCCGTTAGTTCCGGGCTGTCGAAGCTGACGGGTCACACGTCAGCGAGTGAATCAAGCCAGCCGAGTTTCGCGGCTCACCTGAAGACGGCAACGTCACAGAGCAGTCCTGGCAAAAGCGTCCATCATCTTCACGCGCATGGCGCGCTGAGCGCATTGGCGAATTCTTCGCCATCGCCGTCACAAACCGCTACGGGTTCCGGCACGACACAGGGCGTAACGGTCGGCTCAGTCATCAATATCAGCGCCTAAAAAATCACCGGACACCCACTGGGCACCGAAGAGGCTCTATTTCTTTCGCTCTCGTCGCCAGTACTGGAGGCGGCACTGCTGAAAGAGTTGCGTTACGTTGCGAAGGCTGGAAGATTCCGCTGACGTGCGTTAGGCACAGCGTCGCCCTCTAGCCAGAAAGTGGCCTCGCCAGCGGCCTCTGGGTAGCGCGGCCGCCGAATACGTGAGCCCCTTTGGGGCGGTTTGGGGCACCTGCAGAAATGTCTCAAAACGGTTATCAAGCAGTCGGCATGCCGAAGCTACAGGGTGATTGCACCTCGCCCAATCTCAATGACACGCCCGCCCACATGGATTTCACCGCTCTCGATCACTGAAAGCCGCAGCAGACTGGGGCGCCCTACCGCTTCGCCCTGTTCGATTTCAAATGCCGCCGGCAATTTCTCCCCGTTGGCGAGCAGCCAACCACCCAGGTTTGCGCAGGCTGAGCCCGTGCCCGGGTCTTCCGAAATACCGCCGCTTTGCTTTGCAAAGAAATAACGCGACAGCACTCTTCCCGGCCGGGCAGAATCAAACGCGAACACGTAGGCAGTTTTTCGACCGAGACTGCTTTGCGGCCAAATATCCAAACGCGCGCTGTCGGGCCGTGCACGGCGAACCGCATCCGTGCTGTTCAGCGCGACCAGTAACTGATCTGAACCTGTGTTGACCCATATGGGCGACGTAAGCAAATCGTCTTCGTTCAAGCCTAGTAACGATGCAATTTCTCTGTCGGTCAAGGTACAGGCTGCCGTTTTTGGCTTGCCTGCATGCGGTGCGGCGAAGGTCCACACGTCCTCGTGTGCGCTTACCGGTATAACGCCCGCCTTGAACTCAAGAGTGAGGCTGTCGCCAGTCTGGATGACGTCTCGCACTACGTGTGCCGTGCCGAGCGCCGGATGTCCAGCGAATGGCATTTCATAGCCTGGCGTGAAAATGCGAACCTGCGCACTTGCGCGATCCGAAGGTAAAACAAACGTCGTTTCGGAAAGGTTGAACTGAGCGGCAAGAGCAAGCATTGTCAAATCATCCATGCCCCTTGCATCTTCGAAGACGCACAGCGGATTACCACCAAAAGTCGATTCGGCAAATACGTTTAGCAGGCGGAACGTGTAGGTACTCATTCAATGGCTACCGTGGTGACAGATTGGCAAACGGCTATCGCGGCATACTACCCGAGCAACTGCCTCGGGATGTCAGTTGTCGCTCGTTTGTAGATGACCAGATGTCGCGCCGATATCGACTCGTACGCTAACCTCGTGCATGCGCGCGAAAGATCACGGATGCCGGCCTGTCGGTTCGCAAGCCCGCGAGCCATTCCCCCTCGCCTCGGTGCGTGCTTCGATCGCGTGCACGACGGCCGCCATGTCGGCCTGACCGTGGCCCAACCCGACGGTCTCGGTGTACAGGTCAAAGCAGACATCCAGCAGCGGCGAAGCGAGATTTGCATTGCGCGCCGCTTCGGCCGCGAGCCGGTTGTTCTTCAGCACGTCGAGGATCGAGGCCTGCACCGCAAAATCCTCGTTCACGAGCTTGTCGACCTTCACGCGCGATACGTTGCTCGCCATCGGCCCCGCGTCGAGCACTGCCTGGAATTGCTTCATGTCGAGCCCATAGCGCCGCGCGAGATGCGACGCTTCGGCAAGCGCGGTCACCATCGGAATCAGGAACGTGTTGACCGACAGCTTCATCAGAAGGCCCGTGGGCACCGCTCCACAGATCACCGTTTCGTGGCACATCGGCTTGAGGAGAGGACGCACTTCTTGGACGGCCGCCGGCTCGCCCGCCAGCATCGCCACCAGTTGTCCCGCTTCGGCCGGCTTGCGTGAGCCCGAGACGGGCGCCTCGACGTATCGTCCTCCCGCCGCGCGGATGTCGGCTTCGAGCCCGCGAATAGTCGGCCGACGTCGTCCCCATGTGCACGATCGTATGCTCTGCGACGTTCGTCGCGAAATCTGCGGTGTGGCGGCCGAGCACCTCATCGAGCGCCGTATCAGTCGCCATCATCAGGATGACGATGCGTGCCTGCCGGAAGACGTCGCTGGCGCTGTCTGCAACCTGCGCACCTGCGTCGCGCAACGCGACGCAACGTTCCGGGCTGCGGTTCCACACCATCAGTGCCGTTCCCGCACGCGCGAGATTGAGCGCCATCGGCTGCCCCATCACGCCAAGGCCGATGAATCCTACTTTCATGAGTGTCTCCGTTTCTTTACCGTTGCTTTACCGTTACTTATGGCCACGGGTCGGTGGTTCTGGTGCAGGAGCAGGTGCGCTTCCGAGATCGCGCCCGATGGTAACGCCCCACTAACCGACGCAAATACCTGGCACCGCAACCTTCTGGAACAGATGCGGCGAAGCGACCGCCGACGAAGGATACGCGGTGAGCTTCGCCCTGAATTCCGGATGGGCAAATGCCGCTCGAAAGTGAGCGGTAGACTCCCACACAGCATAGTTCAGGTACGTCGGACTTTCTCCGATTGCGCGATGAAGTTGTGTCGAAATGAAGCCGGGCTGCTGCTTCATAAACGCCGCATCGTCCTGCCAGACTTGGAGAAAGACCTGCTCATCGGCCTGATCCAGTGTGAAGACGTTGACCAGTACAACGGGGGCGGCGTCCGTGGCGAGTTGACGTTCGATCGGGAAAGAAGGGTCAAGTGGGCGCAATTGCGGCATAGTGACTCCGTTAAGTTGGCTGCACAGTGTCAATTTGACATGACTGATGTATAGTGCATTGACACTATGATGTCAATTTACTTCAATGGTGACAGATGCGTAAGATGAAAAGAACGCCTGCCGGCGAGACCCTGACGAGCTTCATACTCGATTTTTTCAGGCTGAATAGCCGGCTTCTGATCGCAGGCGATCGCCTCGTCGCGGAACTCGGACTCACGAGCGCCCGCTGGCAGATCCTTGGTGCAATCACCGCGGCGCAGCAGCCTCAACCGGTCGCGTGGATCGCTCGGGATCTGAGCGCCAATCGCCAAAACGTGCAACGAATAGTCAACGACCTGGAAGAGGACGGCTTAGTTAGATTCGAGGTCAACCCCCACCATCGCCGCGCGCAACTTGTCGTTTTGACGGACAAGGGGAGCGAGGCATTCGACGCTGCCATGAGACTTCAGGCCGCTTGGGTCAACCGCCTCTCTGACGGGTTATCTGTTGAGGACATCGAGGCAGCACACAGTGTCATGACGAAACTGCGAAAAAATCTGGAGGACAGCATGGAGCCTGACAATCTGGAGTGATTGCACTGCTCTCTTCATCGACATCATCGGCCCCAGCGTCTAAGGCCGGCCGTCCATCGTCTTCGCGGACGTTCGCGAGTGACAAGACGACATCAAACCACCTTGTCAGTAATGCGAACGTGCGCGTCGGTAATGTGGAACCCATACTTCTCGATGTCGTCCAGACACTCTCCCGAGTCGACGCCTGGGGTTGGTTTGTCCCGGCTCAGCTCCACTGACTTAAATGAAACCCAAGGAGCGAATTTTGCCGGCAGATTCGCTCCCGCTTCGTCTACCGTAAAGCCGAACACGCGACCAGGTCCCCGAAAAATATAGACAAGCATTTCGTACACTCCTGAGATGGACAAATACCTTTGCCCGATTTGGTACGGTGGCGGCTGCAAATCAATCTAGGACGGTTTCAACGCGGGCACTACATAGTGACGCCGTTCGGGCATCGCGTGAGGGCTTAGACAATCATTCGCTGCTGGTCCATTCCACGTTCGCGCCCACCGAGCGCAAATTTTCCACAAAATTCGGGTGGGCACGACGGATTGGCAGCGCATTCGTGATTTCCGAACGCCCCTCGATACTCGCGGCGACCATGAGCAGCGCAATTGCCACGCGAATGATGTACGGACTCTCGACTTTCGCGGGACTCAACGGAAGTCCGCCGAAAGTAATCAGACGATGAGGGTCCGACAGAAAAATGTGGGCACCGAACTTGGAGAGTTCAACGGACCACCCCATCGCTCCGTCATAGACCTTGTTCCAGAACATCGCGCTGCCTTCAGCCTTCACGCCGAGTGCAATGAAGATGGGGAGCAGATCGACGGGCAGATAAGGCCAAGGCGCCGCTTCCACCTTGGTGAGAATATTCTGGGTGAAAGGCCGGCGCACTCGCAATGGGCCTTCCCGGACAGCATGTGACCAGCCATCGCGATGCTCTACCTGCACGCCGAACTTCGCGAAGGTGCGGTCGATCAGCGGGAACTGCTCGGGCGCCGTGTTTCTGACCACGATGTCGCCGCCGGTGATTGCGCCAAGCGCGAGAAAAGTCGCGATCTCGTGGAAATCCTCACTGAACCGAAACTCGCCGCCCCCGAGTTTGCGGCCGCCGTCTACGCTCAAACGCGATGTGCCAATGCCGTCGATTGCGACACCCAGCATGGCCAGAAAACGGCAAAACTCCTGCACATGCGGTTCCGATGCTGCATTGACTAGCGTAGACGTGCCGCCAGCCGAAGCCGCGCATAGCACGAAGTTCTCGGTGGTGGTGACCGACGCGTAGTCCAGCCAATGATGATTGGCAACCATTTGAGTGGCTGCGCGCACGATCAGCGAGTCTGCCGTGCGCTCGACGCACGCGCCGAAACGCTCGAACACCTCAACGTGCGGATCAATTTCGCGGACGCCTAACGTACAGCCCTTTACATCGTTTTCCAGACGGGCAACGCCGAAACGCGCCAGCAACGGTGACACCAGCATGATCGAAGAACGCATCTCCTCAGGCAACCTGTGCGCGACGGGATCGAATGCCGTCGCGTGGTGATGCAAATCGAGGATGCCGGTAGCAAAGTCCATCGACACATCGCTACCGAGCGTGCGAAAAATCTCCAGGATCTTCTTGACGTCGGTGATTTCAGGTACGCCGATGAGACGTAGCGGCTGGTCGGTAAGCAGCGTGGCACAAAGGATTGGCAGGACAGCGTTCTTGTTGGCGGATGGCACGATCTTGCCGCGTAACGGGAGGCCGCCGTGTACGATCAGATTCGACATGTTCGGGAGGGGGGGTGAATTAGGAACCGAGGGCAACATCATGCCATTGGACGGCGCGCGGAAGATAGTTCGGGATTTCGGGGTCGTTTTCTATTTTCACGATCTGTTGACGAGTCGTCGCCGGCACGCGTGCGGCCGAGAATCACGAAAAACGCGGATAGCGGAACAAAGACAGATCAAGCATTGGCCGCGCGACTCGCGTTTCGATTACCCTGAACGCAGCGGCCAGCAGTGCCGCGCCTAACAGGAATCCGACGACGAGCGGGTTCGACCAGCCGCTTTCTGAGGACTGGATCACGCCGATCTGGTCCGCGACGCGCTCGCGACGGGCATGCTCACGACATTGCTCGGCGAGCATCGGATCACCCCAGGACAGTTCTCGATCCTATGGCCATCGAGTCGGCAGTTGTCGCCGAAACTTAGAGTGTTCGTCGATTTCACGTGCGCGAAGCTGTTTAAGGTTCCGTGAACCAGCGGCTCACGAGATTCTGCGTGACGTATAGGCGAAGATCGGCGATGCACGTACCCGGTGCGTCGCCGGTCATCGCATCTTCTGCCTGCACCACCACATGCATCACCAAACGTTTGCGAGGTGCATGACAACGCCTGTGCTGCCCGAGGGACCATCCCGGCCCAATGCTTGCTTTTATGTAGCCACAACATTGCAAACAACGGGACCACGCCATGTCGAATCCGCTCGAAATCGTCGAATTGACGCATCACGTCAAGAAGCTCGCCACCGGCAAAATCTCCGATATCAACGACATCAATCGCGAGACCACTTTCCTCGCACTCAACGCACTGATCGAAGCAGCGCGCGCCGGCCATGCGGGCCGTGGCTTCGCGGTCGTGGCGAATCAGGTCAAGCATGTATCCGCGCGGATCGGCGAAATCACCACGGTGCTCAATCGCGAACTCGCGGGCTCGCTGACCAAGCTGACCGATCTCGGCGACAGCATGATCGAACGGCTGCGCTCGCACGAGGGTCAGCGGTGCGCCGATCTCGCGCTGAACATGATCGACGTGATAGACCGCAATCTGTACGAGCGCTCATGCGACGTGCGCTGGTGGGCGACCGATTCCGCGGTAGTCGACTGTCTCGCCAATAAGAGCGCTGAAACGCGGGCGTATGCATCGCGCCGCCTGTCGGTGATTCTCGACAGCTATACCGTGTACCGCGATTTATGGATCGTCGACGCAGCGGGCAATGTGATCGCGAATGGCCGGCCGGATCTATATGCGGTGCACGATCGCAATGTCGCTGAAGCCGGCTGGTTTCGAGATGCGATGAAAACGCCTTCGGGCGCGGACTTTGTTGCGGGCGATATCGAGGCGCTGCCGCTTCTGAAGCACGCGCACGTCGCAACCTATGCGACAGCGATCCGAGAAAACGGCGCGGTCGACGGCAAGCCGCTCGGCGCGCTGGTGATTTTTTTCGACTGGGCGCCACAGGCGTCGGCGGTCGTTAAAGGCGTGCGGCTCACGGAGGAAGAATGGCGCCGCACGCGCTGCATGATCGTCAATGCGTCGCATCGCGTAATTGCGAGTTCGGACGATAAAGGCGTGCTCGACGAACAGTTCCGTCTGAAAACCGACGGCCGTCCAGCAGGTTTTTATCAACTGACTGATGGCCGTACGGTATCGTTCGCCGCTACCCCAGGGTATGAGAGTTATCGCGGATTGGGATGGTACGGCGTGATCGTGCAGTCACCTCTTGCTTAAGGCTTTGTTGGCCATCTAGTGTGGCGCGACAGCTGGTTGCGGCGGTCCGTCACCTCTCCCGGCAGCGGAGACTCGGCACGCCGGAAATTGCAGACTCATGAGAGACCATGGTCCTCGTGCCTATAATGCACGCCAC
The DNA here is from genome assembly GCF_905220705.1 of Paraburkholderia domus. Taxonomy (GTDB): domain Bacteria; phylum Pseudomonadota; class Gammaproteobacteria; order Burkholderiales; family Burkholderiaceae; genus Paraburkholderia; species Paraburkholderia domus. Next base: position 167,179 of record NZ_CAJNAT010000004.1, on the reverse strand, counting down.
GATGGTCGCCCGTCTGACGCATCTCACGGCAGGTCGGCGATTCTTCCCGATGGCTGAGCCATCAAGCTGCATGGAAGCCAGTTTACGTAGTGCACCAAATCTTGTACTTTGCAGCATGCTTCACAATCTAAAACTAGCCACTGGCCGGCGCGAAACGTAGCGGAATAGCGAATGGATAAAAGACCTCGGGCGATGGCGACGATTGACTGTGTGTGTGGGCAGGTCACCTATGAGGCTATCGGCGCACCGATTACCAGCGTCATCTGCTACTGCGACGATTGTCAGGAAGGAGCTCGACAGATTGAGTCACTACCCCATGCGACCTCGGTTCAAGACCCGGATGGAGGAACGGCATACCTCGTATATCGGAAGGATCGGGTGAGGTGCCTGAAAGGCACCTCACTGTTGAGATATCACAAGATCAGAGAAGGCTCTGCGACGAATCGAGTGATCGCGACCTGCTGTAATTCGGCAATGCTTCTCGCTTTTGATGATGGCAAACATTGGGTGGATCTGTATCGATCCCGATGCAAGAATGATGTGTTGCCGGTGCAAATGCGCATTTGCACCAAGTTCAAAACCGACGGCCGGACAATTCCAACCGATGTTCCCTATTACTCGCGCTATCCGATGTCGCTCATGATGAAGCTGGTTCTTGCCAAGATGGCAATGTTGCTTCATCGATAAGCGCCCGCACAGCGCGATAGCAAGCCCGCGAGGACCCAGTGGCCATGCCGCCGCTGATGTCGATTCCGAAGACGCGCGTTACTCCAACCGCGAAACGACGATCGCACCAGTCGCCGCGAGACTTCGAGCGCATGTCGCTTCGAGACTTTCAACCTGCGTCGTTGTCCTCTACCCATTGTAGCCGCGGGCTCGATCCACTATGGCGCATCCGTGCCTAGCTCGATTCGTATCTCCTGAATAGCGATCGCGTTGCCGCTCGGCGAGCCGGCAGCATTGATACGCACGAACGAAACCACGATCTGGGACAGTTTATTCACACCTTGCTGCGCCAGCAGATCGGTCACGTCGTAGTTCATCATGTTCATGCCGTGATGTGCCGCGGTCGAAATTTCGAAAGAGCCAAGCGTGCCGACGAAGTACAGCGCCCCTGCGGCATTCACGTCTACGGAAGCGGGCAAATTGATATACACGTTATAGAAGAACCCCCCGGCTTTGGCCGCCTTCGCAAGGGCCACGCCATCGAGAACGAGCTTCACGTACGGGAACTTCGTGGCCGGAGTCGCGGCCAGTGGGCTCGCAGTTGTTGCCGCTGACGAATTGCCTAGACCGACTGCAGGCGAAGTTGTGAGCACACTCTGCAGCGTGTTCGTGCTGGTTGCCTGAAGCGGAATGGCGGCGCTCAAGGAGTTGGTGCCTAGCGACACGTTCGTCACGCCCCCCAACGACTCACGCGTGGAGGACACGGTGCGCGGCGGGGTCGTCGTCAATGCGGCTACTGCCGGGCGCGTCTGATTCGGCATGGTCTGTCCTTGCACACGAATAATCCTCCCATCACGCGCCTGTGGCGGCAATACGGTGGGCATCTTGTCGTTGGCATAGTCGTAGCCCAGCCCCTTCGTCGTGCGCGTAAGGGACTTCGTCATTGTCAGACCGCTTGAGTATGTGAAGCTACCGTTCCAGTAACTATTGTTCGCCGCGGGTACCTTGCTCGTCGAGCGCAGCGACCACGCGTTCCACAAGCGGTCGAGGTTGCAATGATGCAAATAGAAAATCGGATCTATCGGGGCCGTCGTAATGTCGCCCATATCACCGCCGATGATGTCGTGCACCGCATCGTGCGGCACGCTCTCCAGCAAGGTTTCGAATGCGTTGCTCAGGGCGCGCTGAAAGTTTGTCACGCTGGTTCCGAACGGACTCAGAGAGAGCGCCTGATAGACATTCGTGTTCACTCGCGAAACGTAGAGCGGATTGCCACTGGCAGTATCCGTGAATTCCGACGGCATGACGGGATAAGTGTAGTAATCCCAGTAGGGAAGAATCAGGCCGCTATCGCCGGATACGGTTCGCAACTGCTCCTCGAAATAATAGATATAACCACGATGCCACGTCAGAAAGTACGGCAGATCGTGAGGGCAATAATTGAGGTGAACGTTGACCCAGTACTGCCACGACGCGGGCTTGGCGGAATTAGTATTGGCCTTCATCGTTTTAACCGCGTTCAAATACGATGCATAGTGCGGCGTCGTCTTGAACGTTTGCCACTCTAGCCTGATTACGGTCGGCGTCGCTCCGACGCCTAGCCTGGGGAGTGACGCAAGTGCGATTGCCGACGCGGTTCCTTGAACGAACGCGCGCCGCGTGAATGGAGCGGAAATCATGGTGAACTCCCTTGGCGGTGGGAGGATAGAGGGCAGGCTGTTTCGGGTCCGCCGCATTGTCGTTACCTCGAACGACGGACTGGCTGCCTGAAGGGTGTTTGGAAGTATGGATTACTTCCCGAAAGTTTCAACCTAACTTTTAACGCCTTCGGCATCTTATGTGCGCTAGCGCACACGTCCTATGAACCATAGTGGTGTATGCGCGGACTTCGTCTCACGATAGACCGACATGGCTCATACGTTCACAGTCTCAATCGAGACAGCGTTTTTTGAAACGGAGTCACCGTTTGAATGATGCCCATGCAATTAAGCAAGCGAATGACGCTGCATGGCCGGTCACTGCCTCGCGCAATCAGCATACTGCGAACTATTTCCGCCGCTCTCGAGCGGCCTAACTCAAATTTCGCGTGTCCCCATGCTTCCCTGCGTGGCTTCGGCTCGGCTCGCGGAGCAGCGCTATGGCAGCTTCCAAACTGGAACTGCCAGGGCGTTAACTCAGGCGATGACCTTCTGCTCCCCGGCAGCCTGCTCGCGCATGCGACGGGCTTCGTCGCGCAGGAACTGCTGGTAATCGTCCAGATCGCCGTCGAAGGGCTCGACGCCACCCTTGGTGACGAGCCAGAACTCGTCACATACCGCGCGCAGCAGGGACCGGTCGTGACTGACCAGCATCACGGTGCCTTCGAATTCGTTAAGTGCCATGCCTAGCGCTTCGCGTGTGGCCAGGTCGAGGTGGTTGGTAGGCTCGTCGAGCAGCAGCAGGTTGGGGCGCTGCCACACGATCATGCACAACACGAGCCGCGCCTTTTCGCCGCCGCTCATCGTGCCGACCGCCTGATGGACCATGTCGCCACTGAAGCTAAAGGTGCCGAGAAAGGTGCGAAGCGATTGTTCGGTGCCACTCTGGCCGGGGGCACGCAGGTGCGCCGGCGTGTCCTTGGCAAGGCGGATCATGTGTTCCAGCGGCGTATCGAGAGGACGCAGCACGTCGAGTTCCTGCTGGGCGAAGTAGCCGATGTTCAGGCCTTTGCCTTCGCTGATTTCGCCGGCAATCGGCGCCAGCTCGTGCGCCACCGTCTTTACCAGCGTGGACTTGCCTTGGCCGTTGGCACCGAGAATGCCGATGCGCTGCCCGGCCAGCACGGATCGGTTGATGCCTCGGACGATGACCGTCGGCGGCGTGTCCGGCGGTGCGTCGGTCGGCGCCGGGTAGCCGAAGCTCGCGTCCAGCATCGACAACAGCGGGTTCGGGACGTTGAGCGGCTCCTTGAACTCGAAGTTGAACTCTGCGTCGGCAAGCACTGGTGCGATCTTCTCCATGCGTTCGAGCGCCTTGACCCGGCTCTGCGCCTGCTTCGCCTTCGAGGCCTTGGCCTTGAAACGGTCGATGAATTTTTGCAGATGGGCGATCTTGTCCGCCTGCCTGGACATTGCGGCCTGCTGCAACACCAGTTGCTCAGCGCGCATCTCTTCGAACTTGCTGTAGTTGCCGCCATAGCGCACGAGCTTGGCGTTGTCGACGTGCACGGTCACCTGCGTCACCGCGTCGAGGAATTCGCGGTCGTGGCTGATCACGACCATGGTTCCTTCGTAGCGCTTGAGCCACGCTTCCAGCCAGACCAGCGCGTCCAAGTCAAGGTGATTGGTCGGCTCGTCGAGCAGCAGCAGGTCCGACGGGCACATGAGCGCACGCGCCAACTGCAGTCGCATGCGCCAGCCGCCGGAGAAACTGTTGACCGGCTGGCCAAGCTGCGCAGCACTGAAGCCCAGGCCCTGGATCAGCGCCTGGGCACGTGCGGGGGCATCGTGCGCACCGGCGTCGTGCAGGTCCATGTAGGCGTGCGCCATGCGCATACCATCGTCGCTCGCCTCAGCGGCGGTTACTTCGGCCTGCGCGGCCAGCAGTACGGTGTCACCCTCGATGACGAAGTCGGTCGCACTCTGCTCGGTCTCCGGCATCTCCTGCGCGACCTGGCCCATCCTCCATGCAGCGGGAATCGAGAACTCGCCGCCATCTTCGTGCAACGTGCCGTTGAGAAGGCCGAAGAAGGATGACTTGCCGGCGCCATTGCGGCCGACAAGGCCAATCTTTTCGCCAGGGGTGAAAGTGACGGATGCGTGGTCGAGTACGACATTGACGCCGCGGCGCAGCGTGACATTACGGACGGAAATCATAAGGAGCTACTTCGAAGAGGATAGGCATGATAGCCGACCGGACGTAGATGACTTCCTTTTTCTGGCCGCACGAGTGAAGAGCCGCTTGCGCTTTGCGGCGCCCATCGGCCGCAAAGCGAGGCGGGCACTGGCACACCGGGCGATCGCGGGGCCAGCGAACAGACGGTGAGTGGCGGCTCGTGGCCGTCAGATCCGCCGATCTGCCGATCTGCCGTGGGCGTTTTCTCGTAATGCGACCGCGGTATCCAGCAAGAACATGGGCGCCTCAAACAAAGAAAAACCCACAACGTTCCGGTTCAGCGGCGGCGCGGCAGCACCGTCCGCTGCAACCGGTCGTTAGCCGCCATTGTGCCCTTGGCGCCGGAGTACAACATGGGTGGCTTTCTCCGACGCAACGAACTGAACGCATTCGTATCCCAGAGCGCGTGCGTCAATCCCCTCGAACAGTCGCTCTCCCCCGCCCAGCAGGACCGGCGAGATAGCGACGTGCAGCTCATCGATGAGGCCCGGACGAAGATATTGCTGGATAGTGTTAGCTCCGCCGCCAATGCGCACATCCATTCCGTTGGCTGCTTCGCGCGCCCGGTCAAGCGCCTCGTGAATACCGCCCGTCACGAAATAGAATGTCGTTCCGCCTTCCATCTGGATGGGCGCGCGCGCGTGATGCGTCAAGATGAAAGTTGGAAGGTGATAGGGCGGGTTGTCCCCCCACCATCCTTTCCAGTTCATGTCGGCCCAGGAACCGCGAATCGGTCCGAACATGTTTCTTCCCAGAATCCAGGCGCCAACATTCTTGAAGCCCCGCGCGGCGAAGTCGTCGTCGATCCCCGTCGTGCCACCGTCGGCGCCAAATAGGGTCTGTTGGAACGTGCGCGTCGGGACTAACCACTGGTGCAAATCTGTCCCGCCCACGCCGAGCGGATTATTCATGTCTTGACTCGGACCAGCTCCGTATCCGTCAAGCGAAATGGTAAAGCCTTCAACTCGGACGCGTGTCATTTTCATGCCTTCCTTTCGATAGGCGCCTAACGCAATGTCAACCGCAAGACCTGCGGTTTATATCGCTCACGGCGTTATACATTGACCATAAGAATCCAAAAAAAAATGCCTTATCGGCTTGCTCCTCAGCGTTCACTGAAAAAATTCAGCTAAATAAAACGCCCGTGAAACCCCGCGCTCAACAACGCGCAATCCGGCAGTAGTATTGCAATGAAATATGCCGCCGGCCAATCAAAAGTTGCAATACGGCATCGAATTGGTCCGATGCGGGAATATCGCAAAATAGGCGGTCCATGTCTAACGCCAACCCTCTTGATTCCCAATCCGAAAGCTAAGCACCATTTACTAGTTGCTGCGCGATCCCTCCATCCATCTGCAATTGATGAAGCACCTGCATCGCCGTCTGTGCCGATTCGAGAGGAACAAAAATATGATCGTGGTACGCGCCCGCCACCACGTTACAGCTGATGCCGGAATTACCCAATGCACGGGCAAATGCTGCGGTCAACCCCACCGCATCCAAGGCTGAATTCACGGTTAGCGTAATCCAGGCGCATTTGAACAACGCGTTCAAACCGCTGGTCGCCGCGTCCGTCTCACTCGTAACGACCGACAACCCCTCCGGCTCCCGGATTGACGCAACGATGACACTAGGGTCAATGGCATGACCGTCCTTGACCGAAGCAAACACAAACACGCCGGGATTAAGCACCGGCTCCAACGTTTTCAATAAAACAGAAAGATCGGAAACCGGGTTCATACAACCTCCTGTGTCACATCGCTCAAGATCATTCAGCCTTCGTCTAATTTACGGGCAGCATCCGCTAGGGCTGTCGGGATGACGGGCATTCCTGCTGCCAGCAGCGTAAGCCGAACAACGGCACGAGCCCGTAAGCATGGTCAAGCATGTCCGACTGCAGGTTTTCGTAGGGTTCCCAGCGGGTTTCGTCGAGGTATAGAAAGATCTCCAGCGCGACGACGGGCTGACTGGACTGCAATTGGCGGATCACGAGGGGCATGTCGTGGCGGACCGCTGGGTGATCGCGGAAATGAGCAGTCAGATAGAGACGGTACAGGCCCAGGTTCGTGCGGCGCCGTGCATCACCGGGCGCAAGTGCGGCGAGCGGCCGGTTGACATCGTCGTGCAGCCGGGCGAGCAGCGCCTCGTCGGGAAAGCGGACGGTGTCGGCGTCGAAATGAATCGCATGCTTGACGCGCCTGCCGCCAGACTCTGTCATGCCACGCCAGTTCTTCAAGCTATTCGTTAGTAGAACATAGCTCGGCAGCATGACGATCGAGTTGTCGAAGTTTCGCACCTTGATCGTGTTCAACGCGATGTCGATCACGGTGCCGTCGGCGACGAAACCGGGCACCTCGATCCAGTCGCCCACCCGCAGCATGTCGTAGGCGGCGAGCTGGATGCTCGCCACGAAGCCGAGCAGCGAATCGCGGAAGATGATGATGAGAAGCGCCGTCATCGCGCTGAGACCGGTGAGAAAGTATGCGGGCGAACGCTCCAGCAACACCGAAATCACGGCGATCAGCGCGATCACGTACAGCACGATGGTGGCGATCTGCAAAAAGCTCTTGATCGGCCGCACGCTCGAGGATGGGAAGTGGCTGTAGCGCTCGCTGATGCTGCCAAGGAACGCGAGCGACGCGCGCAGCAGCGTGTACACCATGTAGCAGGCCGCGAGCATCGCCAGTGGATGTCCGAGCGATGCGATCAGCGGGAACGTGAGTCCGGAAATCAGGGGGGCGGCCGCGTAGATGATCGCCGCGGGCACAAGCGGCGCGAGTCGATGGAAGACCTTATGGCGCTTGGCGGCTCGCAGCCACTTGCGCCGCTCCTGGCGTGCGAGGCGGCCAACGATCATCAACATGATCGAGCGTGTCACGTAGTAGCAGATCGCGCTCGCCAGCAGAATCGCGAGCAGGAGAGCGGCAACAAGCAGTACCGCGACAAAAGTGCTGTCGGTGTGGACCTGGAAGTGATGCCAGTCCGGTCCGCCCTCGATACGCAGCGCCTTGTCGAGCATAGATCCCCCCATTGTCGGCGAGCCCACTTCGCCGAGCATGTCTGGCCTGACCGGTTGGTTAGCGCGCTGCGGTGGCTCAAGCGCGGCGCCTGCCGCCGCAGGCGTCGCCACCGTGCGAGCTAGGCCGGGCCCGGCGGCGGGCGCATCGCACGAACGCTATTGTAGCGGCGTCGACCGCGGCTTTTTGTTTGTGCCTTTTTTCTGCCGGCCCCCTCCCTCGGCATACCGTGCGTCGTCAGTCGCTGTTATTCGGTCACCTTAATGGCATGCAACCAGTCGGTGGGCCGCAAGCCGCTGCCGGGAAGAGGTCAGTGAGAAAAAAAGACCGCTGTCCGTGAGGGCAGCGGTCTTTCTTACGATGGGTGCCGAATGAGGGACTCGATGTCTCGCTCTACCGCGGCTTTAACTGCTCACGCGCCCGTCAGCATTTGCGCGTCCATGACATTGCTGTTATTGGCCAGCCGGCGACACCACGCTCGGGGTCGCCAACGTGTTGTGACTCCCGGGAGCGTTGGTGAGGGACGTCGCGCTATTGTTCGTGCTATTCGGCAGACCCGAGTTCGGCGACGCTGTGCTCATGCCGCTGTCCGAATTGGTGACGCCAGGCGTGCCGTAGCCGCTCGTTGTATTGGCCGGCGACACGGCGGCCGGCGACACGGTGCTTGGGGTCGCCAGCGTGTTATTGCTCTGTGCATAAGCGCCGCCCGACAGCGTGAGTGCGGCGACGGCGGCGATTAGTGTGCTGGTTGCCTTGTTCATGACCCGTTCCTCCTTGATTGGACTGGAATTTCGACGCAAACGATCCATTCGTATTTCTCCATAGCGGTCGTTGTACGCTTGGCTCGTGGCGCGCAATAAGTCTTCTCAGGCCGGCATTACGCAGTATTGACGACATACAGTGCGCCGACAGCGCGCGATCGAGTCCGTAGCAGCTCATACCCAGTTTACGAAAGCGGTCGCTGATAATTAAGCGCATTGTTCGCAACGGTGAATTTCGATTTCGGGAATACCCCTAATGGGTCCTGGTCCCCAATCCGAGGCCTGCGTGGTTCGCCCCCCAGCTATCGCTACAAAAAGCAAACGCGTGACGCACGTGATCAAATTGGAGTTGCTCCAATGCCGCTATCCGTGTGCGTATTTCAAGTACCTGCAGCATGGATTGCCCGCGCGGCCTGTTAGCGTCCCGGGCTCGCTCGCCTGGTGGCGAGCAAGCCTCAACCGCGGAGCGCCACGGTAGCCACAATGAGCCCCGAGAAGATCAGCGCAGGGGCGAGATGCCCGAACGGCTCCCGGTTTCGTAGCAACGTGAAGAGCACGGCGACCAAGATAGCGCCGGCGAGCATCAGGCCCAGGACTCTGGTTTGTTGTCCAAAAAGAAGTGCCGCACACAACAGCTCAAGAGCGCCACAGAGCAAATGAAACCATGCCGGGTAACCCCAGCGCGCGAAGTCGCGCTTCACCGCGCCGCGTCCTGTGAGATTGACCACCCCAGCAATCGCGAACAGAACCGCTACGATCATCACGAGAATCGATTCGAAAGATGCACTGTTCCACGCCATGGTCATGCTCCGTTGATTTGCTGAAAGTGCTTTCGTTCAGAGAGGTCCGCGATCAGGCCGGGGCCATGGGGCTTCCACGCAAGAACTCGCCGGGCATGCTGGCCGCTTACTGCCTGGTCGAGCGCGAGTGCGTCAGCGAACGGTCCAAGTGATTGGCGAGCATCGTCGAGTGGCCAGAGTTCGACGCGATCGGCGCCTACCGAGGCCCGAATCGCTTCACCCATTTCGGCAACCGCAACGGCGTCTTCCGCGACCACGTTGAAGATCTGTCCCGTGACTCGATCGTCCCCGCTTGCCGCCCGCTCCACCGCGCTCAGGTAAGCCGTGGCGAGATCATCGACGTGAACGGCAGGCCAGTGGTTGCGGCCATCGCCGACGATCCTCACACTGCCGGTCTGACGGACCATGCCGGCAAGCATGCCGAAGACGCCGCCGCCGTAGCCGTGCACCATCGCCGGCCTGAGGATCACTGCGGCAATCGAGCGGCTTGCTGCTAGCGCCTGCACACGTTGCTCCACAGCAGGCCGCCAGGCGATGAGTGGTGTCGGGTTCAGCGCCGATGCTTCAGTCGCGGGCCCCCCCTCCGTATTGCCGTAGACCCAGGTGCCCGACGTATAGACAAACGCCGCGCCCGGACGCAAATGCGAAAGCATCGCTACAACCGCGGCCTCATCAGCAACAGCGGCGGAAGCATCGTTGGTCGACGCGGCGTGCACCACGCCATCAGCGGCACCGGCAGTTGCAGCGAAAGACTCTGGCTCACGCAGGTCACCGGAATGCAGTTTCACACCGAGACCTGCCAGCGCGCTGGCGGCCGCCGAACTGTCCTGGCGCACCAGCGCCGTCACCTGATGACCGAGGCTGATTGCCTTGCGCGCGACCGCTTGCCCGATGAAGCCAGTACCACCTGTAATGAACAGTTTCAAAGCGTTCTCCAATGAATACCTGCGAAGTTGAATAGTCACACAAACGAGACTCATCGGTCTCGTTTTGACAAATCTAAACGAGACTGCCCAGTCTTGTCAACTACTTGATGATCTGTTATTTATCTCGCATGCACACTTCTTCTTTCCCCGGCCTGAGCCCGCTGCAATGCCGCAAGCGATCTGCAATCCTCGAAGGCGCGAAAACCGTTTTCTTACGCGAGGGTTTCGGTTTGGCAACGATGGACGATGTCGCCTCGGCCGCCGGCGTCGGCAAACAGACGGTCTACCGCCACTTCAAGTCGAAGGAGGCGCTCTTCGTTGGTCTGGTGAGCGCGATGTGCGCTCAGGTGGGCGCGCTGCTTGCCAGCGCTCAGGGCGAGCAATCCGATGGCGCACCCGAAGTCGAGTTGCACGAGTTGGGATGGGTGATGGCACGAAGCCTTATTACGCCGGATAGTCTGGGGCTTTACCGGGCCATCGTTGCCGAGGCCGCGCGTTTTCCGGAACTCGGCCAGGTGTTTTACGAAAATGGTGCAAAGGTCGTGCGTGCCTTCGCCGCAACAATTCTCCGAAAGCGATTTGACGAATCGACTGCTGCATTGCGGGCAGCGACATTCGTCCAGTTGACGCTAGGCGACGCGCATCTGGAACTGACACTTGGCTACACGGTGCCTGATGTTGAAGCGCGCTTTGCGGTGCAGATTGACGAGGCGGTAGCGGCTGCACTTCGCTAGGGTACTTGCCCCGCCGTTGCACCTGTTGGCATACCCGATGTAGTCTCCGCTCAGGTTGATGGTTGGAGGCGAGAAAGCTTGTTCAATGAGACGAGCACGTCGCATCGCGCTTGCGCATTATCGTCAGAAGGCGACCCGTCACTCATCACGTGGAGTTGATGCTCATGCAGGCTAAAACGCTTTTCCATTTAAGCCTTGCGTTGGGCCTATGGGTTCTGATGACTTCACTCGGCAATGGAACTGCGCAGGCACAGGACGCCATTCAGCCTGTTTGGCCGACCAAAGAATGGCTGACCTCCACGCCGGAAGAACAGGGCATGGATTCGTCGGAACTCGCCACGCTGGTCGACTTTGGGGGAAGCCATAGCTTTGACAGTCTGCTCGTCGTGCGTCACGGGCGAATTGTGACAGAGGCCACTTACGCGCCCTACACGGCGGACACTCCGCACGATATTCACTCGTGCACCAAAGCAATTATCGGCACGCTGGTTGGAATGATCTACAAGGACGGCCAGCTCGACCGTCTCGATCACCCCGCGCTGGACTTTTTCACCGATCGCCACATCGCGAACGTCGACGACAGAAAGAAAGCCATAACAGTCCAAAACCTCCTGGATATGACCTCCGGGTTTGATTGGGATGAGGGATTTGAGGGCGGCACAGAACAATCCGTCGCAGATCTGCAACGAAGTCCCAATTGGACTCAATTCATTCTTGATCGCCCCATGGCACGTCCACCGGGAGAGTCTTTTTATTACAACAGCGGCAATCCGCATGTGCTTTCCGCGATCATTACCAGGCTTACGGGAAAAACTGCCGAAGATTACGCGAAGGAAAAGCTTTTTGTTCCGTTAGGCATCACCACTTGGCGCTGGGGCCGCGATCCTCAAGGTCTCACGATCGGAGGATCGACGCTGGCCTTGCTGCCGCGCGATATGGCCAAGATTGGCTATTTGTATTTGCACCATGGTGAATGGGAGGGAAGGCAACTGTTGCCCCCCGGTTGGGCGGATGTTCTGCGTCACCCGACAGTGAATATGCATGCGTCCTACGATCCCAACCAACGCTACTCGAACCTGTTTTGGGTATTTCCCGGCGGACGCGTCTTCATGGCAAATGGCTGGCACGGCCAGAACATAGCGGTGTTTCCGGATCTGGATGTCGTGGCGGTGGTGACTGCTCACAAATACGTTTCGCAATTCGCGCTGATCGAAGGTATTTACGCAGCGGTCAAGTCCGATTCGGCGCTCTCGCCAAACGTAAACGCCGCTGAGTTGCTCACAATTGCGATCAACGATGCCTCGGTCGAAAAACCTGCGGCCGTTGGCCCAACGCCTGTGATTGCTTCCTCTATCTCGGGAAGGACCTACAAATTTCCTGACAACGCGCTAAAGCTAAGGTCGCTTCGCCTGTTTTTGACTGACCCTCATCCGCATGTTGAATTCGAAACCTATGCGCATGATTCGGCCACTTCTTCGGTGAAGTACGACGAGCCGATCGGACTTGATGGGCTATATCGCAGGGGTTCGCCGTTGAAATCTGGCCCCGCCGCAGGTTACATCACGGCCACGAAAGGAACATGGTTGAACGGGCAGCGGTTTGTAGTCGACTTGCGGGTTCCGGCATTCGGCGTACAACGCAAATATCTCTTATCGTTTAGTGGCGAGAAGCTCCATCTTCGCTTCGAGGATGGGGATGGCCGGGTGGTGTCGGTTGATGGCGAGCAGGGCGATTAACCGCATTGATGCGCCGTTTCGTCCCGACGTCGAGTTGATGGTGTCGGTGTTACTCAGGTTGAAAGCATCGGGTTTGCTGGACGAATATCCGAACCTCTCCGCCTATGTCGCTCGCGGCGAAGCGCGGGCCGCCTACAGGCGTGCTTTTGACGCTCAATTGGCGGTTTTCACTGGCAAGCCACCGACCAGCTTATGAAGGTCAGCTCTGCGAAGTTGAACGTCGGCTATGGAGCTTCGCAAGGTTTCATCCCCGGTGGCCGCCTGAATCTCCGCTTTCGCCCACTTAGCGATCCACGCTGCACGATTCCGTTGAGCTTCCTGCAGGTAGCGACGCTCGTACCTCAGCCTGTTCGCTCACAGCAAGGGCAGCGTCAATTTGATGTGCTCAGCGAATACCGTCGTCAGATGTGAAGGACGCTCTCGCTCGAACTTCAGAGCAATGCCTACGGTGGGCAACGGCGGAAGCGCAGGATCGCCATTGAGTATGGTGAGATCCGGAGCGACGGCAGTCTGTGTGATAACGGCCACGGCCTGCCCAGAGCGGACGAGCGCCGTGAGGCCGGCAAGACTGCTGCTCGCATAGGCGATGCGATAGGCCCTGCCAGCGCGTTGCAGCGCCTCGCAAGCCGCCACGTGGTCGAGCGTGTCCGGATCGGAAAGCGCCAGCGGCAACGGGTCGAAGTGCGCGGAATCCAGTCCCGCATAGCCAACCCAGACTAACGGTTCACGGCGAATGATGTCCTCATTCGGGGTGTCCTCCGGCAACGAGATCAAGGCAAGGTCCAGTGCATGCATCTCCAGTTGTTCGAGCAATCGTGGCGTGGGCGCGCAAATGACCTCCACCAGCGCATGCGGGTGTTGACTCGAGAACTGACGCAATAAATGCGGGAGGAAAACGGCGGCGTAGTCGTCCGGGCAGCCGAAGCGAATCGTCCCGGACAGCCCTTTGCCGGACAGATCGGCCATCGCCTCGTCGTGCAATCGCAGAATGCGTTGGGCGTGGATCAATAGGCGTTCGCCGGGATTCGTCAGCACCACGCCACGACCCGTTCGCTGAAACAGCGGCTGATCGACGATTTCTTCGAGGCGCTTCATCTGCTGACTCAACGCAGACTGGGTCCGGCCGATCCGGTTGGCCGCACGACTCAACGCCCGCACTTCGGCAATGACGACAAACGAACGCAGCAGATCGATTTCGAGTGAGAGACTCAAGGTATTAGGCCCGTTTCTAGCTTCCATAAGAACTATTCGATTCTATGAAAGCAGAGAGCCATCTAGACTGCAAGCTATTCCCGCCATGAGCCAAGGAGAAGCAAGGTGTCCCGGAACCATGATGCAACGTTTTGGCAAAACGCCAGGCAGCACCTCATCCGCTACGGCGGCACCTTCGAGCCGATGATCATTGAGCGCGCCCTAGGCAGCTTCGTCTATGACGCAGACGGCCGCGCGATCCTGGATTTCACCTCGGGGCAGATGAGCGCGGTGCTTGGGCACAGCCATCCGGAAATCGTGTCGGTCATCAACGAATACGCCGGCAAGCTTGACCACCTCTTCAGCGGGATGCTTTCGCGACCAGTGGTCGACCTGGCAACCCGGTTGGCCGACATTACGCCTGACGGCCTCGATCGGGCACTGTTACTCAGTACCGGCGCGGAGTCGAACGAGGCCGCCATTCGCATGGCGAAGCTGGTCACCGGCAAATATGAAATCGTTGGGTTTGCGCAGTCGTGGCACGGCATGACGGGGGGCGCGGCATCTGCAACCTACAGCGCCGGTCGCAAGGGCGTCGGTCCGGCGGCCGTCGGCTCCTTCGCGATCCCCGCCCCGTTCCAGTACCGGCCGCGCTTCGAGCGCAATGGCGAATACGACTATCTGGCAGAGCTGGACTACGCCTTCGATCTCATCGATCGTCAATCCAGTGGCAATCTCGCGGCGTTCATTGCAGAGCCGATCCTCAGTTCCGGCGGGATCATCGAACTGCCGGAGGGCTACATGGCCGCACTGAAGCGCAAATGCGAGGAGCGCGGCATGCTGCTGATCCTCGACGAAGCGCAAACCGGGATCGGGCGTACGGGCACGATGTTCGCCTTTCAGCGCGATGGCGTCACGCCTGACATTCTCACCCTTTCAAAAACGCTGGGCGCCGGTCTGCCACTCGCGGCCGTCGTGACCTCCGCAAAGATAGAGGAGCGCGCCCACGAATTGGGTTACCTGTTCTATACGACCCATGTGTCCGATCCGCTTCCCGCCGCCGTCGGTCTGCGGGTGCTGGATGTGGTCGAGCGCGAGGGGCTGGTTGCGCGCGCGAATCTGATGGGCGATCGACTCAAACGCGGCCTGATGGATCTAATGGAACGTTTTGAGTGCATCGGCGACATTCGCGGACGAGGCTTGCTTCTGGGTATGGAGATCGTCAAGGACCGACGCACGAAGGAGCCGGCGGATGGGCTTGGTTCAAGGATCACTCGCGAGTGCATGAACCTGGGGCTCAGCATGAACATCGTGCAGTTGCCGGGCATGGGTGGTGTCTTCCGGATCGCCCCTCCGTTGACCGTCCACGAGGACGAGATCGACTTGGGCCTGGCGCTGCTCGGGCAGGCGATCGAGCGTTCGCTGTAGTCACTTCAGTGTTGCGGCGGCAGATTCAGCTCAATGCGGCTTAACGCAGTGGCAATAGATGAAATGCTGGACGCGCCCGGCCGGCGTGACGTGCGCTTCTTCATCGTGTTCGACCAGTTCGAATGCCGGGCCGAATTCATCGTGTAGCGAATCGGCGTCGTACTTGACTACGGGAAGACCGCTGCACTCGGCCGGGCCGTCAGGAGCGAAGGTGGCAACGATCACGTGGCCACCCGGCTTGACCGCCCGCATTACCTGATCGACATACGCGCGGCGGTCGGCCTCGTCTGTGAGAAAGTGGAACACCGCGCGGTCGTGCCAGACATCGAAAAAACGCTCCGGCAAGGGCGCAGAAGTGACATCCGCTTCGATCCACTGCACGAGTCTGGATTGTTGTCCGAGTCGCCGGCGCGCCACGGCCAGCGCTTCGCCGGAGAGGTCCAGCACGGAAAGATTGTGATAGCCATGAGCGACCAGATCGTCGGCCAACGTTGACGCACCGCCGCCGACATCGATGATCGCAGCATCAGGCCCGATGCCGATTCGTTGAATCAGACCCAGCGACAGCGTCGCATGTGGCTGATACCAACTGACTTCGGTCGACGATTTCGCCGTGTAGATGTGTTCCCAATGAGTCTTCGATTGCATCGCATTTCCTACGAGTTTCGTTGACCCCGCCGGACGACCGAGTACTTGCGCGACCGTTTCGCAACCGCACTGATCGATCAGGTTGTCCGGTTTTGCTTTAACACCTTCATACCGCTATTTTGCACCCAACTTCGAGCCGGTGCTCCGTTGCGAATCGGCCGTTTCGTCGTGACGCGATAGTGAACAGCGAGGAGGCAGATAGGCCTCTGCGTTGGACCGCGCATGCGATCGATCTGATCATTGAGCCGGGCGGCTGAATTGACGAACGCCTCCAGAATCGGGCGCTATGCTTGGGCGCTGCACCGCTATCCGCGCTTCACTGAACATCACCGCTTCTGCATCCGCTACTCGATTCACGTATGCTGCGAATGGAATCATTACGCGATCTTCAGAATGCGCGACAAGAAATCAGCAAGAGCGAGGCCCGTAACCCGTTTCAGCAACAGGCTTTGCAAACTGTTGCCCAGGTTCGCGGTGCAAATATGCGCATTCGCGTGCACGGCCATAACCGCTTTGCCGGCGTATTCAGGTGAACTGATGCAAGTGCCAGTCCGGGGGTCGCAAACCCAGGCAGTCTTCATCGAACGGCCAGCCAGCGCGCCACCATGGGTCATCGTATTGTTTGCCGGAGATGACGGTGTGGTCGCCCTTGGCGAGGCCGGCCCGACGACAATGAAGGCAAATTTCCTCCTCCGGACCGCCGGATACTGGACTTCTGCGGGCGACGCGATCGCTGTCGTCGATGCGCCATCGGATCAATCATCCGGTATGAATGACGCATTCCGTCTGAGCGAAGCTCACGCTCAGGACTTACACGTCATTGTCGCAGCGCTCAGGCAACGCTTTCCCTCCGCAAAGATCGCACTTGTTGGCACCAGCCGAGGCACGATTTCGGTTGGCAATGTGCTCCAACGCGAGCCACGGCTGGCCGACGCGTATGTACTGACCTCGCCCGTCACGATCGGCATGCGTGGCGAGCGCGGGCTTTCGGGCATGCACTGGGACCTCGGCGCTACGCCGGTTCTGGTGGTATCGAACGAGAATGACGGATGTCCGGTTTCACCGTTTAGAGCGGCCCGCGCGCTCGCTGAGGACAACCGGTTGCAGTTCCTCGCAGTATCAAGCAGCGAGCGCGGCGGAGCTCGCGCCAGTGAATGCGGAGCGAAGTCGCCGCATGGCTTTCTTGGCATCGAGACGCAGGTGCTGTCCGCAGTCTCACGATGGCTCGAAGATCCGGGTTCAATGGGATCCCTGCCGCACTAGCGGGCCGTCTTGCAGCGGCTCGCGAATCTGATCAGCTGGGTTGCTGCTGTGTGGTGCAGTGGATGCCCCCACCGCCGGCCGCTACGCCATCGATATTCAGTTGGATCACATCCCGGCCGGGAAACAGATCCACGAGAACGTCACGCGTATTGCGGTCTGCTTTGCCGTCGCCGAACGCCGGGGCGATCACCGCGTGATTGCACACATAGAAGTTGATATACCCAGCCGCGAACTGATCGTTCTCATACTTCCGGCGCACCGTCTTCGGGC
Organism: Paraburkholderia domus; assembly: GCF_905220705.1. Lineage (GTDB taxonomy): Bacteria > Pseudomonadota > Gammaproteobacteria > Burkholderiales > Burkholderiaceae > Paraburkholderia > Paraburkholderia domus. The sequence continues at coordinate 149,866 of NZ_CAJNAT010000004.1, read as the reverse complement.
CTTGCAGCGCCACCACCTTCAATGGACGCCCCTTCGCATCAGTGGATTTGCGCAAGATATCCAGATGGCGCTTCGTCACTGCGTGATCGTAGGAAGACGGATCCGGATCGAACCCGGCAACCACGACACCTGGGCTCGTAAAGCGCGCGTAGAAGTCGGTATGGCCGTCGGTAATATCCTTGCCTGCAATGCCCGGCAGCCAGATGATTTTCTGCAGCCCGAGCAGGCGGGACAACTCCGCCTCGCACTGCGCCTTGCTGAGACCCGGATTGCGATTGGCATTCAGCACACAGCTCTGCGTGATAATGGCCGTGCCTTCGCCGTCCACTTCAATGCCGCCGCCTTCCAGCACCAGATGCGTTTCGAGCAATCTTGCCCCGGCGCGACGCGCAACGAAGGCTGCGACTTCCGCGTCCTGTTCGTGCTCCTGTTTGTGACCCCAACCGTTGAAGTTAAAGCCCACGGCGCCGAGTTGGCCCGCGGGGCCCTTGACGAACACGGGCCCGGTATCGCGCATCCACAGGTCATCGACTGGTTGAGGCACGAGCTCGACCGAAGCACCGCAAAGGCGAGCGGCGATGTCGTGGTCTTCGTCGCGCACCAGCATTTTCACCCGCTCGTGTGCCGCGATGGCCTTGGCGATACCCGCCAGATTTTCTCTTACCACGGGCAGCAATTTGCCACCCCAGATTTCCTCGCTGGGGCCGAATGCCATCCAGGTCGCGGCGTGGGCGCCGCCTTCGTCCGGCATCTGCCAGCTGTCACTCTGTGCGCGCGCCATCGTGCTGAAACCGCTGCCCAGCGCACCCGATAACAGCGCGCCGCCGGAGGCCAGCAGTCCCCGTTTCAGGAAATGACGTCTTGTCGTCATGGAAAACACCTCAAGCAGATCGGTAAAGCGTGATGCATAGTCGGCCATTCAGGGCTTGCTCGCCTTGAGGCCGAGCCAGATTCGCCCCTCCAGACGAGCGGTGGCGGGTGCTTCGACCACCGGCGTAAACAGAGTCCGTTTCTTTTGCTCATTCGGATAGATGTTCGGATTATTGACCAGCGCGGGGTCCATCAGCTTCAGTGCGCCCAGATTGGCATTGGCGTATCGCGTGGCATTAGATATTTTCGCCACGACGTCCGGCCGCAAGATGTAGTTGATGAACGCATGCGCGTTGTCCGGATGCTTCGCGGTCTTGGGAATGACCATGCCGTCGAACCACATCAGGCTGCCCACGCTCGGGATGTCGTAGACGATGTCGCGCTTGCTGTCCAACTCCCGCGCCTTTTGCGAGGCCAGGTTGATCGCGCCGGAGTAGCCCACCATGACGCACAGTTCGCCGTCGATCAACTCGTTGGCATTGGCCGAATCGACGAACAGATGAATAGTCGGCCGGGCTTTCAGCAGCATGGTCTGCGCGACGGCATAGTCTTGCGCAGTCGGGTTTACCGGATCGCGGCCGACATAGCGCAGCGCCAACGGCAGCACCGTGCTCGCGGAGTCCTGCAAGCCGATACCGCAGTGCGCGGCGATGCGCGACGCAATCGCCGGATTGAACAGCAGGTCCATGCTGTCGGCGGGCATGTCCTTCCCGAGGATGGCACTGACCTTGGCGCGGTCGTATCCCACGCCCACGGTGCCCCACATGTACGGAACGCCGTACTGATTGCCGGGATCAGACTGCGCCATCAGTTTCATCAGCGCGGGGTCGAGGTACTTGAGGTTCGGCAGTTTGCTCTTGTCGAGCTTGCGAAACGCGCCGGCCTGGATCTGCTTCGCCATGAAGTCATTGGTCGGCCATACCAGGTCGTAGCCACTGTCGCCCGTCATCAGTTTGGACTGCAATGTTTCGTCGCTGTCGTAAGCGTCGTAACGGACTTTGATGCCGGTTTCCTTCTGGAACTCGGACAAGGTGTCTGGGGCGAAATAATCGCTCCAGTTGTACAGGTTCAGTACTTTCTCTTCCTCGGCATGGGATTGCCCGACCAACAGGCAGAGACAAAGTCCGAGGCCGGTGAACGCAGGCAACCAGTGCTTTTTCATGACATATTCCTTAGCGATAGCAGGACGAGGCGCCGTCGCTGGTCAGCAGCGTGCGATACATCTCCGGGCGGCGATCGCGGAAAAATCCCCACGACTGTCTATCCGCGCGAATAGCGTCCAGATCGAATGTGTGCAGAAGAATGGTTTCGTCCGTGCGATTGGCTTCGGCCAGTTTCACGCCCGTGTGATCCGCAATGAAACTGGACCCGTAGAACACGCCGGCCAGACCCTGTTGCTGCGGATTGCCGTTGCCGAAACCGACTTCACGGCCGATCCGGTTAGCCGCCACCACCGGCACCATGTTGGCTGCCGCATGGCCCTGCATCGTGCGTTGCCAGTGCCCCGCCGAGTCGAAGTCGCTGCTGAACGGCTCGGACCCGATGATGGTCGGAAAGCACAGAACTTCCGCACCCATCAGCGCGAGGCTGCGGGCCGTCTCCGGATACCATTGATCCCAGCAGATGCCGATGCCGATCTTGCCGAAGCGCGTGTCCCACACCTTGAAGCCGGTGTCGCCCGGCGTGAAATAGAATTTCTCCGTATAGCCGGGGCCGTCCGGAATGTGCGTCTTGCGATACACGCCGAGTACTGTGCCGTCGGCATCGGCGACGGCAATCGAGTTGTAGGCGGCATTGCCGGCCCGCTCGAAAAACCCGATGGGCAATACAATGCCAAGTTCGCCGGCGAGTCTCGCGAAGCGGGCAATCCTCGGGTTGCCCTCGAACGGCTCGGCCAACTCCAGATGCTGCACGTTCTGATCCAGACAGAAGTACGGCATCATGAAAAGCTCGGGGCACAAAACGAGGTTGGCGCCCTGCCTTGCGGCCTCACGGATCAATCGTTCCGCGGTGGCCATATTGTCTTCAAAGGTCCAACTGCCCGATGCCATTTGCACCGACGCTACGGTGATGTTTCGCGACGACATGTGAAGGTTCCTTCGATCGGATTCGGTCTGGATCAGTGAGCAGTGACAGCGGGCTGCTGCTGCGTCGAGCAATGAATACTGCCGCCGCCGATCGACAAAGCGGGAATCGGCAACAACTCCACGCGCCGCGCCGGGAACGCCTGAGCGAAGACCTCGCGCGCGGCCTGGTCCTGTTCCACGCCAAACGCGGTCGAGATCACCGCGCCGTTGACCAGGATGTAGTTCGCGTAGCAATCGCAGTAGCGCTCGGACCCATAGCGTTCGCTGATAATCGGCGACGGCAGATCGAGCAGTTCAAAGTGCCGCCCGGCAGCGTCGGTGGCTAATTCCAGTGCTCGGCGATTCTCACGCATCACATGAAAGTAATCGCCCTGCACCGGACTCGCGGTCTGGAACAGCATCTTGCCCGGCGCGATGAAGGACGCAATGCCGTCCACGTGCCCATTGGTTTCCACTTCATCCGGATTGCCAGGCAACCAGATAATCTTCTCCACCCCCAGCATGCGCCTGAGTTCGGCCTCGATTTCAGCGCGGTTCATGTGCGGATTGCGGTTCGGATGCAGCAGGCAGCTTTCCGTCGTGACCAGCGTGCCCTGCCCGTCCACGTAAAACGCGCCGCCTTCCAGCACCATGTGAGAGTTGAAGATCTGCGCCCCGGCCGCGCGGGCGATGTCCTGTCCCACCTGCTGGCAGCCGTCGTAAGGCTAGTATTTCTCGCCCCAGCAATTGAAGCGGAACGCGGCGGCGCCCAGCTGGCCACGCTCGCCCAGCAGAAAAATCGGCCCGCAGTCGCGCAGCCAGTTGTCTTCCGCGGCGACGGCAAGAACCTCGACACGGTTGCCGAGCAATTCGCGCGCGGCATCCGCCTGGCTGTGGTGAGCGCTCACCACGCAGCGCTGATAGCGGGCGACCGTCTGCGCGACCAGCGCAAACTCCCGGCAAACCCGCAGATAGTGACTCCCCCACAGGTCTTCGCGGCCTTCCAGAATCGGCCATCCCAACCAGGTGGTGTCCATCGTTTCCCATTCAGCGGGCATCCGGTAGCCATATTGGCGTGCGTCGAAGCGAATCATCCTGCTATCTCCGTCGTTAGGTGGTGAGCCATTGTGATACGGGTTACACTTGATGAAAAATGATGTTTCTTGGTCGAATCAATCAACTTTTCTCATATCTCCATGCAACGTGTCCCCTCCCTGAAGTTGCTGATGGGCTTCGAAGCGGCCGCGAGGCTGGGCAACTTCTCCCGCGCGGCCGACGAACTGCACCTGTCGCAATCGGCGATCAGCCACCAGATCCAGCAACTCGAGGAGCAACTGGGGCAACCGCTGTTTCGCAGAATCGGCCGTGGTGTGGAATTGACAGTCGCTGGCGAAGTGCTGCAACGAAGCGTGCAGCGCTCGATGGAAACGCTGCGCAGCGGGCTCGGACGGATCGCCACGTATCTGGACCCCGGGCTGGTCGTACTGGTGTGTCCCGCGCCGTTGCTGCACGGCTGGCTGCAACCGCGTCTCGATCAATTGCAGCAGGTGCTTCCCGATTTATGCCCGCTGCTCTCCACCGACGAGAGCGCGCGTTATGTCGATGAGATCGACGTCGATATGACGATCGGCGCGCGGCCGATGCAACAGGCCGGTCTATTGGAGATGCCGTTTTTGCAGGACGAGTGGGTGACCGTGTGCGCAACGGAACTGGCGGCGAAACTGGACCGCGTGCCGCGCGCCAAACATCATTTGCATACGGGCCTGATCTGTCTGGAAGAGAACCTGACCAGCGAGAGCACCGCGCCGATATTCCGCGGGCAACTGTCGGCCTATCGCATGAACGCGATCTATGACGATCAGCGTCTTGTGCTGGACGCCGTGTTGCGTGGGCGCGGTATTGCCTGCCTGTCCAGGCTGGTGGCGCAAGGCAGTATCGATCAGGGCGCTTTGACCATCCTGGCCGATTACCCGCGTTTGCCGGGCATGACATGGTGGATATCGCGAGTGGCCGAGCAGTCGCGTTCACCCATCGTCGAGCAGATGTTCGAATGGTTGCTGGCGCAGGGCAAAGAAGCCGATTCCGGCCATGGTCCCGAGGCCTAGCCTGGTTCAGGACCACGGCCGGCTCATTCATGCGAGGAGTTCTCTCGCCGCGCAGTGGATGCCACCGCCACCCGGTCTCCGGCGGTCTGCATGTCGCGACGTCATCCATGCGAGGCTCGCTAGGCAGACTCACAAGACGTGCTGCGATCAGGGAAAGGTTGCCCGCGCACTACCGGCGCAGGCGGGCTAGCGTGCTGGTAGTTTCATGCGATGCAGCGAACAACGGCCGCTGAAATCAAGCCGTTTTACGCGATTAGCGACCGGCCTTGAGTTGCGCCCAAAGGCGGTTTTCCAGCCGGACAATGTCGATAGGCAACGGCTTCATCAGAGTCATTTTGCTCAGCACGTCATCGCCCGGATAAACGCTCAGATCCTGCGACACGACCGAGTCGACGAACGGCCGGGCGGCACGGTTCGCGGTCGGATAGAACACCTCGTTGGTGATCGCCGCATTGACCTTCGGGTCTTCGATATAGTTGATCCACTTCATGGACGCTTCGGGATGCGGCGCGTCTTTCGGGATCACCATCACGTCGAACCACAGCAGGCCACCTTCCTTGACGTTCGAAAAGCGGACCTCATAGGACCGTTTCGCTTCGGCCGCGCGCCGCCGCGCAATGCCCACGTCGCCGGACCAACCGATGGCCACGCAGACATCGTTATTCGCGAGATCATTGATGTAGCCCGACGAATTGAACTGGGTGATATAGGGCCGCACCTTCTTCAGCAGATCGAAAGCGGCCTGATAGTCGGCGGGATTCGAACTGTTCGGATCCTTGTGCAGATACTGCAGCGCGGTCGCAAATGCGTCGGCGGCCTGATCGAGGAACGAGACGCCACAGCTTTTCAGCTTCGAAACGTTAGCCGGATCGAACACCAGCGCCCAGCTGTCGACGGGCGCGTTCTCACCCAGCGCTTTCTTCACTTCCTGCACGTTGTAGCCGATGCCATCCGTCCCATAGGCCCAGGGCACACCGTATTGCGCGCCCGGATCGGCATCTGCGATCATTTTCATGAGTACCGGGTCGAGATTCCTGAGGTTCGGGATCTGCGACTTGTCGAGCTTCTGAAGCATGCCCGCCTGAATTTGCCTCGCCATGTAGTTCGACGATGGCACGACGACGTCGAAACCTGAACTCCCCGCCAGAAGCTTGGCCTGCAGCGTATCGTCACTGTCGTAGTTGTCGTATCGCACGTGGATCCCAGACTCCTTTTCGAAGTTCGGGATCGTGTCTTTGGCGATATAGTCCGACCAGTTGTAGACGTTGAGTTCAGCATCGGCCGCCTTCACTGGCGGCGAGCAAGACAGATGAATTCCCGTGATCGCAACAAAAACAGCACCCGCGACCTCATGACGAAGATGACAAAAGCGCATTGTTGTTTCCCTTGAAGGTAATAGATTGGCGTGAAGGTAGGTAGGAATGTGGAAGAAGCCAGCAGGCGAGCGGATCGCCCTGTCCGGACATCCCCCTCACGCAGTCGCGGCACTGTGCCGACGAAAATCCGGGCTGCTGAGTACTGGCACAGGCCATTCTTTCTTTTGCGTCAGAACCATATTTCTATTTGCTTTCTACTCCTATCTATCTACGTGATCTGAATGGCAACAGGAATGAATAGATGGCCGTTTCCCGCGCGGTATCGCGTCTTTCGCCTTGCCGACGGGTGAGCCATTGTGGGTCGAACAATATCTGATGAGAATTGATGTTTTTTGTTTGATTTGATCAATTTCTCTCATGTCTTTCGCAGCGAAGCAGCGGGAGACATGAAAAACCGCGCGCCGACCCGGAGCTAGATCGCGGCGAAGCTCCGCAGAGTGCTCCCCGAAGATGATGGCGGGTTATCCCATCGGCGTGACCGAGTCGACGCCGCGGTCCCTGGCGGCCAGCAACTACTTCAACTTGAACGGACTGGTGTGCCATGACAGGAAATTCCGCGTGGTCACGCGGGAATATTTGTTCCTGCCAGCCGTTTACTGCGCACGGACGATCCCGTTCCGCTTTTTGCATGAAGCACGCCTCACTTGCCACGCACCCGCCGGCAAAGGGTCAGTATTTGCTGGTTTACAAGATCCGCCCCACCGTTGCCGACGCTGCGCAACGCCCGTTCGGGTTGCAAGGCAGCAGTGCTGGTACCCGCCGCGCGGGCACGGGCGAAATCCGCTAGCGGCGGCCGGCACGCACTGCGTGCAGCGACAACAGTGCGCCCGCCCCGTGGCCTTCTTGGAGAGCCCAGTCATGAACCCCGTCATACACGGCTTCAATCCGACAATCGACCGGCAACCCTGTCAGCGCGTCGTCCGTGCAAAAGACCGCACGCTGAAACACCTGCTGCTGGCCGCCTTGTACGGCGCCAGCCTCGCCCTTTCGGCAGCGGGCTCCGCCCTTGCCGACGAACTCACGCCGCTGCTCCCGCCGTCGTTCGTCACCTCATCGACTGTGCCTGCCAACGGTGACGTCAATCCGTATGGCGTCGCCTTCGTGCCCGACGGATTCCCCAGGTTCGGCACGATCGCCGCAGGCGACCTGCTGGTCTCGAATTTCAACAACGCGCAGAACGCGCAGGGCACCGGCACGACAATCGTCAAGATCGTGCCGAACGACAAGCCGGTCACGTTCTTCCAGGGTGCCCCCGGTCTTGGCCTGAGCACCGCACTCGGTGTTCTCAAGGGCGGCTTCGTACTGGTCGGCAGCGTACCGACCACGGATGGCACCTTCAAGACGATCCAGCCCGGCGTGCTGCTGGTGCTAAATCGAACTGGCAACATCGTCGCGCAATGGACGCCTGCGACGGCGAAGATCGACGGCCCCTGGGATCTGACAATCTTCGATCAAGGCGACCATGCGAAGGTGTTCGTATCGAACGTGCTGAACGGGACGGTCGTGCGCCTCGACGTGAGCGTCGACGACAACGGCGTTCGTCTCAACCGCGCGACGCAGATCGCCTCGGGTTACCCGTTTCACAGCGACCCTTCGGCACTGGTGGTAGGCCCGACCGGACTCGCCTACGATCCGCAGCGCGACGTACTCTATGTCGCGTCCACCGTCGACAACGCAATCTTCGCGGTATTCGGTGCGGGCAATTCGCAGCACGACGGCGGCAAAGGCGTGGTGATCTATGCGGACAACGCACATCTCCACGGTCCGATCGCACTAACCTTCGGACCGAACGGCCATCTGTTCGTCGCGAACGGCGACGCGATCAACAGCAATCCGAAGCAGCCGAGCGAAATCGTCGAATTCACGCCGCAAGGCCGCTTCGTCGCGCAGCTTCCTGTCGACCCGGCTCAAGCCGGTGCCTTCGGACTGGCGTTCTCGCAACCGCGTCAAGAGTTCGTGCGCTTTGCAGCGGTCGACGACAACACGAACACCGTGACCGTCTGGAAGGTGCCCTTCGAGAATGGTGGGCAATAGTGCGCAATGGAATGACGTGCCAAGCCGAGCATCCACCTCACTGGGGCCAGCCACTTCGCAATGCGTTCGCAGTATCAAACGTGTGCGAAAGATGGAATAGACGCCTTCGCGAAATCGTTTAGACGACGTACGAACCAACGGCAGACTTCGATGAGCACTCGACAACAGCACGTCATCCGTTCTATCAGCGCAGGGCTGCTGATTGCATCCGTTGCGTTGTTCGCTGGCTGCGGCGGCGGTGGTGGCGGTAGCGGTAGCGCAAGCAGCACGTCAATGATTTCGATCGCTGGTACCGCGGCAACGGGCAAGGCACTCGCGAACGCGACGATTAGCATCGACTGCGCGCGCGGTGCGATGTCGGTCGCAGCGGATGCGAACGGAAACTACCACGCGACGTTCGGCGCAGTGTTGCCGTGCATGATCTCTGCGACTTCGGGCGTGACGATCCTGCATTCCGCAGCGTTCGCTGGCGGCACGTACAACGTCACGCCGGAGACCGATTTGTTGTTGTCATATCTCGCGGCGCAACTCGGTACGAATGAAAACGGGCTCATCACCGGCTTCTCGACGAACACGCAGTTTCAGCAGACGCTGCAGAATCAGACCGACGTTCTGACTGCGCAGGCCGCTGTCGCCCAGGGTCTGCAGCAGAAGTATGGTGTTACGCTTTCCACGCCCAATTTTCTGACCACCGCATTCACTGTCGGCCAACCAGGCGAGGACAGTGATCTAGAAGCGCTCCTCGCTCGTGGCGCAATCGACACCAACGGCGAACCGGACGCAGCCGCCGTCACACTCGTGGTCACGGCGGGGGCTGCACATCCGATTGCGACATCGCCCAATACCAGCACAGGCGGGAGCGGTGGATCCGGAGCGGGCGGCACCGGAAGCGCTGGCGGCATGATGTGAGACGGCTGGACATATGACGCCCTTGATTCACCGTTCGACGTCTCTGAACCCTAGGAAATCTCAAGGCATGCGCCGGATATAGCACATACCTCGAACGTACGGAACGAGCGCTTGAACTAGAACAGCGGGTGCGCTTGCGGGTACAGCGCGGTCCTGAGGGCGAGGCCACCAAGACAAACGAAGATGACGGCGGCCAGAATGTGGACCGCCTTTGTTGGCAAGCGGTCGGCGAATTTGTGACCCAGGTAGATGACGGGCACATTTGCCAACATCATGCCGAGCGTTGTGCCCGCGACGACGCCGAAGAACTCATGAAAACGCGCAGCCAGGGCAATGGTCACGATTTGAGTCTTGTCGCCCATCTCGGCGACAAAGAACGTAACGGCCGTTGTGCCGAAGACGCCCATCGAATTTTTCGTCAATACCGCATCGGCGTCGTCCAGCTTGTCCGGAATGAGAATCCACACAGCCATAACCGCAAACGATACGACAACTGCCCAATTCAGGACGTTAGGGCTCAGAATACTTGCCAGCCACACGCCCAACGCACCCGATGCGCCATGGTTGAGGAGTGTTGCTGCAAGCACACCAAGGATGATGGGAATCGGTTTGCGATATCGTGCAGCAAGCACAAGGGACAGGAGTTGTGTCTTGTCGCCAATTTCAGCGAGACCAACCACACTGGTCGAAACGAGGAAGGATTGCATGGGGTCTTGTATCCGGGCCGCGCAGAAAGAACGCGATGACGCGCATTCCGGCGACCCGGTTAGGTCGGAATGCGTGTCATCGGTCTTGCCAGGCACTTGGCTGCGCACGCCATAGCAAGTCTCTCGACTCGCCAAGTATGTTGACGTGCGCCCTCGAACATGGCGTTCGAGGCGGCTACTCCCCAATGAGCAGGCACGATTTTACCGCGCCGTGCGTTACGGAAGCAAGTTGCCATACCGAAAGCGCGTGGCGAATAGCGGCGCTCCCTGGATTCAGTTATTCGAAGTTGCAGCGCCCGGGGACAACGCCAGGGTGTCCCGCAGCAGCTTGGCCTGTCGCCGTGCCCGGTCGTTAATCACCTGATGGCGCCGGTGGTCGGTCATCTTCTTCCAGCCGCGAATTTCATCCAGGGTACGAAAACATCCAACGCACAGTTTGGTCTTACCATCGAAAGCACACACGTCGATGCACGGCGACTTGACTGCCATGGATCAGGCCGCCGCGTGTGAAGGTTGTACTTCAACGGTGACATGCGACAGCCCCTTGAAGCGTTCGAGCACCGCGTGATAAAAGCGCGAATCACGCTGGGGTTCACCCGTTGCCACTGATACCACGGCGCTCATGTGACCTGGACCCACCCGCCATACATGCAGGTCGACGACCTTGTCGCCACGGTCCTCGATGGCGTTCCGCACGTTCTCCGCCATGCGCCGATCGGAGTTCATGTCGAGCAGAATTGCGCCGGTGTCACGCATCAATCCATAAGACCAGTTTGCAATCACCAGCGCGCCGATGACACCAGCGAGCGGGTCCATCCAGAGCCAGCCAAATGCACGTGCCAGTAAAAGGCCGATGATAGCCAGCACGGAGACCGCCGCATCCGCCATCACGTGGATGTATGCCGACCGGATGTTATGGTCGCGGGTCGCTGCTTCATGTGCGTCGACGTGGTGCTCATGTTCTTCGAATTCCACTTCGTGCTCGCCGTCCGGCATCCGCACGATGGCTTTGAAGGCGTGCGGTTCAGGGATGTCTTCCTTCGATTCCAGATAGCCGCCACGGTCCGCGAGCGCGAATACCTGTTGCGTCCCATCGGGTCGCACCGTCGTAACGGACACCGTCGAGGCGTCCAGTCGCGAACCATCCGTCGCCGGTGTAATGCGGAAAACGGGTGGCACGCCATCCTCGAAGATGGAAACCGCAAACACGCCAGACGGCGCGAAAATCTTCTGCCCTTCGTCTTCATGAGCATGGTCGTCATGACCATGCTCATGCCCGTGGCTATGACCGTGACTATGACCATTGCTATGACCGTGGTCACCGCCGCTCAACAGCCACACGCTTGCCAGGTTGACTAGCAAGCCGACCACCGCGATAGGAATCGCTTCGCCGAAGTGAATAGGCACCGGCGACAGAAAACGCGACACTGCCTCGTAGCCAATCAGCACTGCAATCATTGCCAGCACGATGGCACTCGTGAACCCTGCGAGATCGCCCAGTTTGCCGGTGCCGAACACGAAGCGGGAGTCGGTGGCGTGCTTGCGCGCATAGGTGTACGCGAGGGCCGCAATCAGCATTGCTCCGGCATGCGTCGACATGTGCAGGCCGTCGGCGACAAGCGCCAGCGAGCCGAACATGCTGCCGCCGACGATTTCAATCAGCATCATCGCGCTGCACAGCGCAATCACAGCCCACGTCTTGCGCTCGTTCTTTTCATGACCGGCACCCAGAAAGATGTGGTCATGTCCTGCGCCAAATGCGGCGTTTTTAAAATCACTCATGTTCTGCTCTACTTGAAATAGCTGTGAACGACTTCGATGAGCTGGTCAGTCGCACTGCCGGCCGATTCTTCATGAGTTTCCGCATCGACGAGATGGGTGCGGATATGGTCCTCCAGCACAACGGCCAGCAGGCCATTCATCGCGCCGCGGCAGCTGGTTATCTGCTGCAGCACGTCAATGCAGCCCTGCTCTTCCACGAGCGCCCGCTCAATGGCTTCCACCTGCCCCTTGATGCGGCGAACGCGGTTGAGAAGCTTTTGTTTCTCACGAATGGTGTGGCTCATTAATGATCTCCCATATACCGAGGGGGAGTATATGGCAAATAGGGTGGAGGGGTATACCAAATCGCTTCAAACGAAAGTTGTTCGAAAGCATTCGCCTGAGCGACCTCATCAACTAGCTGCTTGCACAGGCGAGCCGCCGCGCTAGCGCCGCGCCGCCTTCACGCATCACTGCATCGTGGTTCCATTGGAAAACCGGTCGTAACAACGGCGCCAATGCGTTCATCCATGTGCGGTTCGTACGCACACACCAGTCATAACGGACCACGGTGAGGTTGTGTCCGCCGGTCGAAAAGCTCCAGCGGCCTGCGCCTTCGACGTCGCCAGTGGCTTCCCCCTCCAGCGCGACCAACGGCTCGACACGCGTCACCCGCATATCGAAGACGAGACGATAGGGCAACCAGCCTTTCCACGTATAGCGTTGTACGGCCCCCACGCCCTGATCGGAACCCGCGTCCAGCTGGTCCACGCGCTCGACGTTATGCCACCATTCGGGCCAGCGCGCCGAATCCTGGATTGCCGCCCAAACGTCCTGCACTGGCGCGTCGATGCGCCAAATCGTGGAGAAACGGTATTCGACCGGCCGCAAGCTGCCTCCATTCTTAGTATTCTTCTAGAGATTTTGTCAGATGCTCACCGCACTTACCATCACGGGCGAAACAGCGCCGCGTTTCTACCCCTCGATATCTCGTTGAGCCATCTGGAACAAAACGTAGGACAGCTAGAGGCAGCTGGCTAGGGCACGAGAACCGCCGGCCGCGAGCTGCATCCCGGCAAAACCCGGCCGACTGCTGCCTGACGCAACCGCCTCATGTCAACCCACAAGAGACCTTCGATGTTATTTTCGACGACGGTCCGGTCATGGGGGCGCATCGGACATTGGGAAAAATCAGCACGAACGCCTTCCCGCAGACGAATCAAACAAACAAACGGCTTTACATATTCAAAACCTAACCGTGACGCTGGCAAATGCCACGTGTTCAGAAAGGCGAATATCTGCCCCACAAAGTCAGGTTCGCCTGTTTGGCGTAGCGGTCCGGAGCGGCCGCACAGCTCCGTTCTGTAAGGTTTGATTCAGGGATGTACCCCTCCCGGGTTAACCGATCGACGTGATTATTGAAATCAACGGCGAGCCGCATACTTGTCCTCATTAGCTGACAACATCGACGGAGGAAAGTGGAATGGTAGGGGACAAAAGGAAAGGACTGAAAACGGCCTGCGCGGCGCTCGTACTGAGTGGGCTCGTATGGCACGGCATGCCGGGCGCACAGGCCGAGGACCAGGTAGTCAACGTCTACAACTGGGGCAACTCGATCGGCAAGAGTACGGTCGCGAACTTCGAGAAGGCCACCGGCATCAAGGTCGTCTATCAGGAGTTCGATTCGAACGACACGCTTCAGGCGAAGCTGCTCGCGGGCACCTCCGGTTATGACGTCGTGGTGCCGTCCGACTACTACTGGGGGCGTCAGTTGCAGGCCGGTATCTATCAGAAGATTGAGCGGTCGCACATATCGAACTACGCGCTACTCGACCCCGAGATCATGAAGACCCTCGCGAAGGACGATCCGGGCAACCAGTACGGCATTCCGTGGTCGTGGGGCACCGACGGCCTTGGCATCAACGTCGAGAAAGTGAAGGCTCTGCTCGGCGACGACGTTCCGCTTGACAGCTGGTCGCTGCTGTTCGACCCGAAGTACGCGCAGAAGCTCAAGAGCTGCGGTATCTCCCTCCTCGATTCGCCCGCCGACGCCTTCACCGCCGCGCTCATCTATCTGAAGAAAGACCCCAACTCTGATAATCCTGCCGACATCCAGGCCGCCTATGAGGCGGTCAAGGCGATCCGCCCGTACATCTCGCAGTTCAACTCGAGTGGCTACATCAACGACCTCGCGGGCAATGACATCTGCATCGCGCTCGGCTGGTCGGGTGATGTCAACTCCGCGCGCATCTCCGCCGCCGACGCCCACAAGTCGTATCACATCAAGTACCTGATTCCGAGCGAAGGCACGCCAATCTGGTTCGACATGATGGCGATCCCGAAGGACGCGCCGCATCCCGATGCCGCGCAAAAGTTCATCGACTTCGTGCTATCGGAGAAGGAGAGCGCGGCCCTGACCAACGACACGTCGTATCCGTCCGCAGTACCGTCGTCGCGGCATCTGGTACGTCCCGAGGTGCTCGCCGACCCGGCCGTGTTCCCGTCGCCCGAGGTGTACCGCAAGCTGGTCATCACCAAGCCGGTCACGGCACCACTGATGCGTCTCGAGAACCGTCTTTGGGCGAAGCTCAAGACCGATTGATCCTGCTTACTCGTCCTTTCTCCGCGCCCGGCCGTGCGGCCGGGCAGGAGTTGATCGATCCGAAGATCGCTCAGGGAATCAGCAGCTCGCGACGTCCGTCAGGATGTTCAACGCGCTCGCCCGGGAACGGCAGGCGCTGGTCGGCGCGGTAGTTGTAGAGAGCGCGCGCTGCCGCGATCTGCGCGAAGTCCAGCTCGACGGCGTGGCGGCTCTCCTCGCGCCCCGCTTCGAACAGCATGCGCCCGAACGGATCCACTGCAGCGCTGCCGCCCGCAAACGTGATGTCACCGCTGCCTTCGCCGACCCGGTTCGCCATCACGGCGAAGACCTGGTTCTCCTGGGCGCGCGCCATGATCGCCGTGCGGTGGACATGGCCGAACGGCTCCATGTTGCCATTCGTCACGAGTAACAGCTCCGCGTCCAGTTCGATGAGCGCGCGTGCGCTCTCGGCAAATTCGATGTCGTAGCAGATCAGCAGGCCGAGGCGCACCCCGCGCCATTCGACCGTCGCGTATCGATCGCCGGGCAGCACGACGCCATGCTCGGAGACCCACAGGTGCGTCTTGCGATAGCTAAGCGCGACGCCCTCCGGCGTGACGAACACCGTCGTGTTGTAGAACTGGCCGCGATCGCGCTCGATCAGCCCCGTCACCACGGCGACGTCGTGCTCGCGCGCGGCGTCCTTGATTGCGCTAATGCTCGGGCCGTCGAGCGGCTCGGCCAGCGCAGCAAGCTCTTCGACTTCGAGAAAGCCGGTCATCTGGGCTTCAGGGAACAGGACGATATCGGTGTCTGCAGCGCAGGTGGCGATTGCCCGTAACGTGCGGTTCAGGTTGTAGACCGTGTCGCCGTCGCGACCGGCCAGTTGTACGATTTCAATCTTCATGGTTGGACCTTTTTTGATGAGCGGATCTTTTGCCGCATACTCTTGAGCCTTCGCCCAAGGGCGAATTCAAGTATGACTTTTGCCGCCGTTTTTAATAATCACGTCGATTGGTTAACCCGACGGGGGTACGCGCATGAATCTCACCTTGCAGGACGTGGCGTGGCACCGGTCGGTCGGCCAGCTCATCGAGTGTGTCGATCGCCCGGGCTTCTGGCTTGCGCTGACACGACACTTCGACGAGTACGTGAACGTTGACAGCTGGGTCGCGCTGCTATTCAGCAACGGCCGCCCGCACGTGTTCGCCGAATCGCAGTATGAAGGCGACGGCCCGGATCCGCTCTTTAACGACTACGTGAAGGGTCTGTATCTGCTGGATCCGTTCTATATTGCCAATCGCGAGGCGCTGAAGAGCGGGCTCTTCCGTCTGTCCGATGTCGCACCGGAGTGTTTCGACCAGACCGATTACTACAAGCTCTATTTCACGCACAACGTCGTCTCGGACGAGGTGCAATACAACGTCCAGCTCGACGACTCGCGCACGCTCTGTCTTTCGCTCGGCCGCAAGAAGCGCTTCAGTCCGGAGGAGATCGCCCTGCTCGACCTGATGCGGCCCTGGGTGGCCGCGTTGATGCGGCAACGGATGTTCTTCGAAGGTGTACTCGCGGAGAAAAGCGCCGCGCCGCAGACGCCTCAGTGGCAAGGCAGTCTCGAAGAGGCGATGAAGCAGCGCGGCACGCCGCTCACCGCGCGCGAGCTGGATGTCGTCAGGCTGATGCTGAGCGGCCGCTCGAACAAGGAGATCGCGTACAAGCTCGCGATCTCCGCCGAGACGGTGAAAGTCCATCGCCGGAACGTCTATGGGAAGCTCGATATCAAATCGCAGTCGGAGCTTTTCTCGCTGTTCCTGAAGGCACAGATCGAGTCGTAGCGATCGGTCCGCCTGGCCCGTGGGCTGCGTAGGCCCTCGCCGCACAAGCAGGTCCGGACCACGCGGGAATGTCCGTTGTCCGGGCGGCACCGACGTTCGAATGTTCGCATGAGAACGCGGGCCAACGGCGGCTACTGGCCGTTGAACTCTGCCCGATGCCGACGCGCGTCAGAACTCTCAAACCGCGCATTGCGCAGAGGACTGCAGCCGACCCTGAAGCGACGTTGGATCCATCACCACATCTTCGGCAGCTTCCAAACTACAGCGGCCATCCATTCCAGCCAGTCGCCAAGCGGATCATCGGGCTTAGCCAACGGTCACCCTTCAGGCGCCGTGCAGCGGCTGCTCGTCCCTTTGCGGACATCCGTCGAGGAGCGGCAGGCCGTACTGGCTGTTGCTCACGCGTGGCGGGCCTTCACGCTTTTTTGCCTTTGTGTGAGACGGAGCGCTTGCCGGCACTCTTTGAAAAGCGATGACGATTGCGAAGGAGCGCAACCAGCCGCATCTCGCATTCGGAAAACGAGTACCCGCGCCGCTGCGAGATCATGAACGTGAGGGGGCGCATGTGCCATGCGCGCCGTTGGAGTTCGACAAGTGTTCCATTCGCGAGGTCTTCCGCAACCATATGATGCGGCATGTGCCCCCAGCATAAGCTTCCCCTGAGCAAATCGTGCTTCGCGCCGAGGTCATTCACCAACCACTGGCGTTCACCGGCGACCCCCTGTTGTGTCTTTTCCGCGTCGGGCTGATTGTCGGTTACGACGAGTTGAATGTGCCGGCCAAATTCCTCCCGCGGGATCGGCCCCGCGATTGCAGCCAGCGAATGCGATGGCGCACAAACGGTCACCATTTGCGCTTCACATAAATGCTCCCTTTCTATGGTAGCCGGGCTCAACTCCGGCACGTCGGTGATCGTCACCGCCAATGCGCACGTGCCTTCGAGAACCAAATGCTCGCCGCCTTGCATCGTCGTCACGCGCAGATTGATTGCAACGGTTGGAAAGTCCGACTGCAGCCTGCGCAGGCATTCAATCAGGTGCGCACGCGGAAAATAGGTATCCACTGCAATCGAGACCTGTGGCACCCCGGCTTCAGCAATCGCAACCGCGCGCATCTTCATTTCCTCGGTGCGTGAGATCACTCCACGAGCATCAGGCAGGAGGCTGCGGCCCGCGGCCGTAAGCGTCGCTTTGCGAGCGTTGCGCTCGAACAGCACCACATCAAAGGCACTTTCGAGCGCGCTGATCGCGTGACTGATCGCTGACTGTGCACGCCTCAGCTCCCGTGCAGCCCCGGAAAAGCTTCCCTGGTCACACACGGCAACGAAAGCCCGAAGTTGATTGATGGTGACGTTATCGAGCATACGTATCCAAAGAGTAGATGGCAGTTATAGATATTTAGTCAATTGGCTTTATGAATCAAGACCTTCAGAATCGTGTCCGTCGCTTTTGTTTCGGCACTCACAGTTAAAGGGTTCGGGTTCTATGTGTTCATGCGGTTCATGAATACAGTTCCCTGCTTCCGAACGACTCCAATAAAGGATGCATGACATGAACAGACTAAATGGAAAGACCGCCGTGATCACCGGTGGCGCTACCGGCATCGGTCGCGCCGCAGCAACGCGCTTCATCGAGGAGGGCGCCTTCGTCTTCATCTTCGGCCGGCGGCAGGAAGCGCTCGACGCCGCTCTGGCCGACCTCGGACCCAATGCCCGCGCCGTGAAGGGCTCGGTCTCTGATCTGGCCGACCTCGACCGACTCTACGCAGCGGTGAAGGCCGAGCGCGGAACCCTCGACATCGTCTTCGCAAATGCCGGGGCGGGAAGCCAGCTTGTGCTCGGCAAGATCACCGCCGAGCACATTGACGAAACCTTCGACACCAATGTGAAGGGTACGATCTTCACGGTCCAGAAAGCGCTGCCGCTGATGGGCAAGGGCGGTTCGATAATCCTGACCGGATCGAGCGCTGGCACCACGGGCGCCCCGGCAATGAGCGCCTACAGCGCGAGCAAGGCGGCAGTGCGCAATCTCGCGCGGAGTTGGGCGGAGGACCTGAAGGGCACCGGCATCCGGGTAAACGTACTGTCGCCCGGGGCGACGGCGACTGAACTCGCGAAGGAAGCACTAGGCGAGGAGGGCCAGAAGGTCTTTGCCTCGATGACTCCGCTCCAGCGCATGGCCGATCCAGCGGAGATCGCAGCGGCGGCCGCCTTTCTCGCGTCGCCGGACAGCAGCTTCATGACCGCCAGCGAAGTCGCCGTTGACGGCGGCCTTGCGCAACTCTGACCCGCTACGCCCGGCCGGGCACTCCATTCGATACTCGGAGCCCGTAGGGCGTGGTAAACCGAAGGAAACATGGGCAGGCGTCGAACAAACCTCAAGAGAATCTGACGTGCGAACAGCTCAGCACGAAAGACGTCGAGCGTCGCCATGTGGCCGGTCACTGCCTGACGGCGATCGGCGGCACACGGCGACCCTAAGGAATCGGCCAACTTTCCTGATAGCAGTCATTCCCCGGTGCTCAACTGTGGACGGCAACAACCAATTCGCTTGCTTCGGGCGCCTTACACCAAGCGCTGGAGCGCGGTGCTCAAGTGCCGGGAGAGTTCATGCCGCCGCACGTGCTCCCGGAGAAGTCGGTTACTTGGGCGGCGGCAGCGAAGGATCGAGCTTGGCTGAATCCCTGACGAGCTGATCCGTCATTGCGGCCGCGACAGGGTTCGAGCCCGTGCCTGGCTTCGAGCTACGTTGGTCCATGGCGGCGCGAGCGGCCGACATATCCGGCGGAGGCAATGATGGATCGAGCTTCGCCGATTCCCTGACCAGTTCGTCCGTTTCCGGTGTCGAGCCTTGAGTCGTTATCGCGCGACGGTCCGGACCGTCTCGTCCACGCTGGGCGCGCTGCGCCGGAACCACTTTCGGCGCACCCGAGTTCTGCACGTTCACCGACGCGACTGCCGTCGATGGCGCCTGCTTCGGTTGTGCCTCCGGTTTCGGTTGCACGGTGACTTGTGCGGCGGCCGGACTGGATGCGGGTGCGGCCGTCATGGGCGCAGGTGCCAATGCCGGAGCGGGCAACGACTGCTGCGCGATGGCAGTACTTGCCGTGATTGCGCCGGATGGCGTCGACTGGCCGATGCTGCCTTCCGTCACCTGATCGCCGACGCGCGAATCGACGACTGGAGGATGTGCGGATCTATCCATGGCGGCCGTTACTTCTGCCATTGAGCGGCGGTCCGCCTGAAGGAGCATCAGGTACGTGATCCCTGCTGCTCCGAGCAGGAGCCCTCCAATAATCATCAAAATCTTTCGGGTATTCATCATGCTTACTGACGGATCCTGCAAACGACGTGAGCCAGCCATGATAAACGACTGACTACGGCTTTAATCAGACAAATGACGGCAATGGCGGACGTGCCGGGCAGGAATGGACGAGCGATATCCAGAGAATTGCTGGGTCGTCCGCCCTGTAGAAGCGGGGATTTGCGCGCGTGACCGCCGACTGCAGCCTGACGCCAATTGGTACCGAAAACGTTTCACTAAAACGCCATCGGATCATTTTGTTACACCTCTTACCGAGGTCCGAACTACCGGGTTACAAAAACCTTTCGGAGGGCGGTTATACTCGGCGCCGTCCCAAAAACTAAAGACCTTTTATGTCGAAGAGAATCTTCCAGATCGTTGCCATTGCAGCGCTCACCACTGCAGCGTCGTTACCTGCGGTGGCCGGCGATATGAACAATGCCCTTGGCGGCGCGCTCGGCGGCGTAGCCGGTGCTGCTCTTGGCGGCGCAGTAGGCGGCAGCACGGGTTCCGTCATTGGCGGTGCAGTCGGGGGCGGCGCCGGCGGTGCAGTCACGTCAAACCGCAGGGAACGCACGGGCGCCATCATCGGTGGCGCGCTCGGGGGCGGCGCCGGCACAGCGGCAGGCAATGCGATGGGCGGCCGCACGGGCGGCCTCGTCGGCGCAGCCGTGGGCGGCGGCGCGGGTTCGGCGCTTGGCGGCAACATGTCGCGGTCCAATTCGTACGCGGACGACTATGCCCGCGGCTACCGACCGGACAAGCGCCATCACAAACATCGCCACCATGACTGAACGTTAAGCAAAAAACGGCGTGGTTCAATTAAAGGGGTTAAGCCCGAAACGCCGAATACCATTCGCAGCGCTGCACGGGCGATTCTCATGTGAGCCAGAACCGGCGCTTGATGAACCACGCCAGCCTCTTCAATCGCCATAGCGACGCAAGACTCCGACCGCGATGAAGCACTCCGCGATTCTCTCCATCGCGCTCTGTCTGGGCCCGCCCGCACCACCTCGTGGTGACAGTCGTATAGAGGAAAACCAGGGATCGAACTACCCGTAGCGATGGTCGCCAGACAGGTCGTGTCGAAGTGGATATTCGCCATCATGCGGAGTGGTGGTAATTCGCATGTCTTTTCCCCGACTAGGAAGCAACCAAACTCGTCGGTGCACCGGCTGCATCCGCAGGCCAAAGCGGTCATCCGTAGGCCATCGAGCGCCGCGCTCAACGAATGGCCGCTTGCGAGCGAAGCTTAAGGCCGGGGTTGACCCCGTTCGGCCGTTCGACACTCGGTCGGCCCGACTGGTCATCCGCCACAATCAACATGGAGCCCTCGCCGCTAGGCATCATTCTTTGCACAGGCCAGAAGTCCGAACAGATTGAGCTGCTGGACTGGACAAGTCAGGCATCCATGTTGACGACCTTACCGCCGCGGGCGGTGCTGGTGGAGCGGCTGCAACTAGCGACTCGGAAAGCTCAATGGCAGATCGAGCAGCACAGCACGGAAGCAGACGCTGACCTAGCGGCTGTCCGTCGATTGTTCGAACTATTGCTGAATTTCACGAAGAAAGATGGCGACCGGGCTGGGAGCGCATACTCGAGACTCGAGACTCGAGGTCGCCCGGAAAGATAGTGCGGCACCGGGGCGTGGTTCCCGGACGCGATCGAGACTGTAGTGCTCAAGATGGTGGCTGGTCTTGTAATCGGCATGGGCTGGTGCTTGAATGGGTAACTATTCGTCAGCGATCAGGCGTCCTCCCAGCACCCACCGGGGCCGACCATGCAAAGCTATGCGCCATGGCACTCTCGCCTGATTGCGTCTCTTGCGCTGTTGAGCGTCTGCGTCTCGTGTGGGCCGGGGCCCGGCCCAAATTCAATGCCGTCGATCAACTCAGGACCCGCGTTGGCGTCGACGAGCCCACTGCCTACCGACGAGTTGCTTGTCGAGCAGCAACTGTCGACAATTTCGGATGGAGCTCAACGGTACGCCCTGCTCGACAAGCTCGCGAGCACCTACTTCCGCGAAGGAAGAGTGGCGGACTCGATGCGGATTCGCGAGAAGATTGTCTACGACGGTCATATATCGGCGGGGCAACGATCGCTTGCGGCTTCGAATTTAGCGAATTCTTATGCCACTGCTAGCGACTTTGTTAGCGCCGACCGGTTGCTGCAAAAAGCAAAGTCTCTTGCGAGCAGCACCACTGCTGCCGAGCTCGAACAACTTCCACGTAACCCCGCATACGCTGAAATGTTCGCGGAGTCAGAGTTCGAGCGCCGTTATCTCAACCGCCATGATCTCGCCCTATCGGCACGTAGGGCAGTCATCAGTCTGGCGTGGCGTGATTTGAACGATCCATCACTGAGCGAACATCGGCACCGCCTAGCAGTCGACGAATTATTCGACCACCTGTCGGAACCCGTTCGCACGATGGTTGAGAACAATCGCAGAATGGAGGCGTTGAGCTATGCGAATGAAATGCGTTGGATTATGCAAACGCATCAGGATCTACATCTAAATGCTTTTCAGCGTGGCGAAGTTGACTACGCCCTTGCCATCGCCCTTTCATCGAACGATGACTATGACGGAGCCTTGGCTGCCATCAGTGCCACTCTCGACGAGTTCCGAAAATCGGACCTATCTCCGAATTCAATCTCTTATTCAGAAGCGAGACGCGCCCGACTAATGATTGCTTTGGTACAAGGGCGAATACGCGAGTATGCCGCAGATGCGGATGGGTGGGCGGCGGCGGCCTCGGTGAACCCGGTGGTGGGCAAAAATGAAGGCAGCGGAGAGCGGGCGTCGTTAATATTAGCGTCCCGCGGACAATGGCGAGAAGCTGACGAAAAAATCACCTCTGCGATGGCTGGGGAACTCCGGCGATACGGCGCAGGCGCGCCATACTATAAATCAGATGCGGCATTGAAAATCTTGTATGAATTAAACGACCCTAATTCAACTATAACGAACGGACAAGTCATTAAATTCGCGTCTGAGATCACTGGATCACCCGGCAGCTGGGACGCGTCGAGCACCGCAGGCTCGCTCGTGGTCGACGGCGCACTGCAGTTATCCATGAAGAGGCTGATGGCCGGCAACGACAGGGATCAACGCGTAGCGTTTCGCATTGCTGAGTTCTTTCATACAAACGCTACTTACGGCGCTATGGCTGATGGTGCAGCGCGACTCGCGGCCTCCAATCCTGCTCTCAGGGCTCTCGTCGAGCAGGAGCAGGAAATTCGCTATCAGCAGAACACGGCACGTCTGGCCCTCACGCTTGCGGTCAGTCAGCTTTCGTCATCACGCAATGGAGGCACTCTCTTACAGCAGAGCGCCGCAGCATCAGTTGTAAAGCGGGAGCAGAGTGCTGTGGGTGAGGTGGACGAACATCTGGCGAGCATCCGCAAACAGATTGAGAAGGAGTTCCCCGCGTACAAGGATCTGGTCGCTCCTGAGCTACCAGATCCTGCGGCTTTAAGTTCGACACTCCGTCAGGGGGAGGTCTACATTGACCTCTACGCCGCACGCGACGAAGCGTACGCATTTGTCGTGCGCCCAGACGGCACATTCAAAGCTGTACGGCTCCCAACATCGCGCGCCGACTTGAAGAAGCAGATCATTGCCTTGCGCACTATATTTGACGCTGGTTCCCCGCCAGCACGACCTGGCGACCCGAGCGGTTTCAATCTGGCCGCGTCCGTGGGGTTGTACCAATCGCTCATTGCACCCATTGCAGACGAGCTTCGCGAAGCTAAAACGGCATACATCGTAACAAGCGGGCCCCTTGCCAGCACACCTTTCGACGTCCTTGTAACAGAGCCGACCGAAAGTCTGGAGAGTGCAAAATGGTGGATCAGCTCCATCGCGACGGTACGGCTGCCGAGCGCGTCTGCGTTGGTAATTGCAAGGGCGCATCCCTCGCCAAATGCCAGCCAGCCTTTTGTCGCATTTGCGGATCCGAGCTTCAGCGGCGCGGCGGCGGCAAGGTCCGCAACCGAAGACCCGCCAGGCTTGCAGAAGGGTACGGCTTCAACTCCGGCTCAATCCCATTTCGACTACCGGCGCGTCGCTCCCCTTCCGGAGACCCTTGACGAGGCGCGGTCTATTGCTACAGCACTTGGCGCTCCGCAGAGCAGCATTGTTTCGGGGACTCAAGCGACGCGAAGTTCGGTTCTGAAGGCCGATCTATCCACAGAACGGGTGGTGCTTTTCGCGACACACGGGGTCATTCCGGGCGAGCCGCCGGAGTGGCACAAGTCCGGTCTGGCTTTAGCCTACGAAGGGAACGGACTCCAGGATTCGATTCTGACGGCAGACGACATTGTGACGTTACGCCTGAATGCAGACTGGGTGGTGCTGTCGGCATGCAACACAGGGCTGGCCTCCGGTAACGCCGGCGACGCCGTGTCGGAACTGAGCCGGGCGTTTTTTGCCGCAGGCGCGCGCACGATGCTGGTCACCCAATGGGCGGTGGAATCCCGTTCAGCCGCAGACGTCACGACCACCGTGTTCAAGACGCTCTCCGCAGATCCTTCCCTGTCAAAAGCAGAAGCCCTTGCGCAGACCGAACGAGACATGCTGAATGGCAAAGACGGCGCGCTTTATCGCCATCCGTACTATTGGGGCGCTTATGTTCTCGACGGCGACGGCGCTCGGTGAGTTTTGGCGAACGATTGCTCAGGGACGTATGGCAGGCCTATGCGCCGCGTTCGGAATTAATCTCGGCGCTTACGTGCACTTACTCGTTGCGGTAACGGGTCTCTCTGCGCTTGTCTTAGCATCAGCCACGGCGTTCACCGCGTTGAAGTGGGTAGGCGCGGCATACCTGGTCTATCTCGGCTTGGGAGCATTGCGCTCCAAGGGGAGCTTGGCTCTTCCCCTCGGCGACACCGGGACGAAAGCTTTGCGGCTCATTTTTTGGCAAGGCTTTCTCAGTGATGTCTTGAACCCGAAAGTGGCGCTGTTTTACATCGCATTGCTTCCCCAGTTTATGAACGCACACGACCCAAGTCCAGTGAAGCATCTCGTCGCGTTAGGCGTGGCTGGCAACATGGTTGGAATAGCAACGAGTATTATCTACGTGTTTCTCGCAGCGCGAATGACAAGCGCGCTTCGCCGCAACCAGGCTATTTCCTCCTGGTTGACCAAGGCGATGGGAGCTCTGTTTGTCGGACTAGGCCTGAAGTTGGCAACAGAAAAAATCCAGTGAGACCGATCACATATTCGAGTGGTTCGGACCATTACCGCCCTCTGGCGTCACCCAGACGATATTCTGGGTCGGATCCTTGATGTCACAGGTCTTGCAGTGCACACAGCTCTGCGCGTTGATCACCAGCCGCTCGCTGCCGTCATCGTTCTTCACGAACTCATAAACCGCGGCCGCGCAGTAGCGTGACTTCTGACCCGCATATGTCCCGCTGTGCGCTTCCTGACCTCTCGGGCAGGATGCCATTACAATCCAGCACTTCGATCCGACAACGGTGATTTGCGCCATGAAATACCTTCTTGCATCGACACTCGCGGCGGTCATCGCGCTGGCAAGCACAGCCGCGACAGCCCAAACATCCGCGAGCAGCGATACGCCCAAACTGGAGTGCGCCATTGGGTATGTCACCGGTATCGGCGGAGCGGCACAGAGCTTTCGTGAATATCTTGCGACCCCCGAAAGAGACCGATATCGCTACCTTGCAGACAACCCGATCCAATGCAAGGTCTCCGACGAGGGTCGCGCGTCTGCCTGTACCGGTGTCACGAACCTTCGGCATGAAAAAGTCAGCGTGTACGACGACATCGACAACACGACGATGGCCGTAGTCGCACGCGTGGAACTCGAACACGGGACATACCCGGTGATTATCGTTGTGCGAAAGCAGGACGTGCAGTGCGAGGAGTGAATGCCCCAAGGCATTCGCAGATGACGATTTTGATGGATTGTTTTTCGCGTAACGAAAACGTCACCGAGAGCGCAAGTGCGTGTAAATTCGGATCTTGTGGTTTCCGACCCGCCACTGTGTTTTCAAATCAGTCGTCATCGGAGTGGGTCCTACAGTCTTGCAGGAGCCGGTATGAGCACGAAGCACAGCAAAAAAGAACATCTTGAAGCTGCGGCGTCACATCACGAGCAGGCGGCGCGATATCACCGCGCGGCATCGCGGCATTTCGAGGGCGGTAAAGACTACGCCCACGCCGCACACGAGGCGATGATGGCCCACGGCCACACCTTGCACGCAATCGATCAGGCACACGACGCCGGTGCGCACAGCGCCAGTACGCCGCCCGGAGCGCCTGCATCGACCGGCTCCGGCGCAAACAGCGCAAACGCGGCAAAACTTCACGCGACGGCAGCGGAGCTTCACGATCAAGCGGCGCAGCATATGCGCCACGCCGTCAAACTCTTCGATCAGGACCGCAGCGCAGTCGCCCACGACGCGCAGCTAGCGCTCTCCCTCGCACTGCGCGCTTTGTCCCATGGCAACGAAGCTGCCAGACTATTTGTCAAGCTCGCTCCCGTCGAAGGTTCATGAGCGACGCTGTATGAATTCGGAACCCGTGACATCGGGTCTGGCGGAGCATTTCAGGGTAAAGCGGTTCCGTTGACGTACGCTCATTGAGCATACCGAAAGCTGAACCGTTACCTTCACGGCACTGGCGCCGTGCAGCACCAGCTTGTGCTGCGGATCTACGGTCGCGGGCCGGCCGTCAAGATCCGCACACGGTGCGCACGGCTGAATCCAGCGCTCAACTCGGGACTATGCCTTTCCCAGCCAGTCTGCCGCAACGGACTTTGCATGCGCGACGGCTTCGTGCGCGTCAAGGAATACACCGAGTTGTTCCCAATGTTCTTCGACCGCGTAAGTCCCCTTCATACCGAGTGCCCTTTGTACGCGCAATTGCGCCGCGTACTTGCCGTCCTCCAATGGTCGAGCAGTTGCAACCACTTTGTGTGGAAGATCAGATCGCTCCGGCTGAACCAACTCAACAGGACCGCCCAGCGCGCCGATATCGTTCAACGCGTTCCTCACTTTGCAGTCTGGGCAGTAGAAGCACCACCCCTCGTTCTCTTGAACAGTTCTGACCTGCCCGCGGGCCAGCACGGCGCGACATTCAACGTTTTCGCAGATGAACGGCATAGCAGTCTCCGGAGTTGTTTGCGAGAAATCCTAGCATGACCGTCGACAGCAAACCATCGGCATTGTTGCCATGCCTGTTCCGCATGCCAGAGGCCAAGACTCGCCCCTACCCGTCCCCCAGGAAAACCCTCAAGCGCGGGTCGGCGCGATCGCAGCACGCGGCCGCAGCGTCGCCATGATCAGGTACATGCCGCCGCCGATCACCACGCCGAAGAACCACCCATAGGTATTCCACCAGACCGGCAGCAGATTGGTGAAGTTAGGCAGGAAGGTCGAAAACACGCTGCCGACCGCCGCGGAGACCAGCGCGTTGATGTTCCAGCCGCCTTCGTAGCGGTACTCGCCGTGCTCCTGGTAGAGCGCCGCGACGTTGATGTTGCCCTTGGCCACCAGGTAGTAGTCCACCAGAATAATCCCCAGCAGCGGGCCCATCGTGGCGCCGATGGCGTTCACGAAGTGCGCGGCGTTACCTTCCCACGGCGCGAACGGATAGAGCACCAGTGCGATAGCCGCGGCGATGTATCCCCCCTTCTTGAAGCTGATCCGTCTGGGGAACGTGTTGGAGATGTCGAATGCGGCCGAGACGAAATTGGCCACCACGTTAATGCCCAGCGTGGCGACTGCGAAGGTCAGCGCCGCAATGAGTGCCAGTACCCAGCTGTCGAACTTGGCGGAGATCTGTTCTGGGTGAAGCAGCACTTCGCCGTACACCTTGAAGGCGGCGATGGTGGTGACGCCGGCGACCAGCGAGAATGCGATCAGGTTGATCGGCAGGCCCCACAGGTTTCCTTTCTTCACTGCGTCGCGATTTTTCGCATAGCGCGAGAAGTCGCAAAAATTCAGGTACAGCGCCGCGAAGTAGGTGATCCAGGTCGCGCCCACTGCCATCAGTGCCCAGAACGAGCCTGGCTCGCCGCTGACGCCGGCGTCACTGGTCTTCTCGAGCAGCACGCTCATCGGAATGCCGCTGGTGAACGAGAAGCCGCCGGCCTTGACGCACAGGCCAATCGCCAGGATCAGCATTGCGACCCACACCGCCGGACCGGCCCAGTCCTGGAATTTGCGCACCGTCTCCATACCCTTCTGGATGATGAGCAACTGCAGCGCCCAGATGATCACGTAGCAGATCACCTCCAGCCCTGAGTGGCCGAGCCACTGCGTGCCCTTATGAAACGCCATCAGGCTGTCGCTGCGGATCAGCAGCGCGACCATCGCGCCAGAAGCGGCTGCCGTCTGCGCGCCGTACCAGAAGCAGGCCACCACGGCGCGCACCATGGCCGCCAGATTGGCACCCCACACGCCAAAGGAGGCGCGCGCCAGCACCGGGTAAGGCACGCCGGTCTTCTCGCCAGCGTAGCCGATCAGGTTCATGAGCGCGAAGATCACCAGCGAGCCGATCCCGATCGCCAGCACGAAGTTGATGAAGCTGCCGCACAGCAGAAACAGGCTGGCGGCGAGGTAGTAGCCCCAGAGGCTGTGCACGTCCGAGGTCCAGACGTTGAAAATGCTGAAGGCGCCCCAGTTGCGCTGTCTGGCGGGCGCAAGATCTTCGTTGTAGAGGCCCGGGGAAGGATCGCGGATTTCCATCTGTCATCTCCTTTGAGTTCGTGGAACTGAGGAAACACCGCCGGGCACTCCTGGGTGGAGATGCCCCCGCGTCTGAAGCCAGTTGGTATGCAAGAACTGTATGTGCTTTACCGCATCGTTTCGAATGGGTTAACCCTGGTCGAGATACGTGCTACCGCAAGCCAATCGCGCAGTTCCACGCACGACGAGCGCCATTGCAGGTTCGTCGTTGTCATCCACATGACCATCCGGCAAAGTCATTATTGCCCGACAAAAAAACCATGCCAGCTCGACGCGCGGTCGGCCTCCGTCCTTCCCGATGACGTCATCAGGAAGGACGGAAAACCGCCTGTACTTTTGTTACCTTAAGCCGTGGTCGACACCAGGCTACCAACCGTTTGCATATGCGAATTTCCTTTGAGGTTATCCGCGAGCGTCTGCACAAACGACTGCAACGATGTGCCCGAGTTACTGTCGCCGAGTGAGCTCAACAAAGCCTGAAAATCCGTCTGCAGCGTCGACGTCTGCGAAGAAGACGAAGAAGAATTGCCACTTGTATCCGAGGTACCAGATGCAGTAGTCGAACTCGTCGTGCTGCCAGACCCGAGGTCCTGTGCGAGTGCATTCAGCGCTCCGCCAATATCCCCATACGAAGAAGTCGCGATCGAGTTCGTGGAGCCGCTCGTGCTATTAGACGTGGAGCCGTCACTATTGCCCGGCTGCTGAAGCGACCCTAGTGTCTGAAACAGCGCCCCGAGAAAGGCCTGCAGCGCGCCGGACACCGAACTGGTTGACGTCGAATCGCTCGTGGAGGCGGTGGAAGACGCTGCCGTGCTGGACGAGCTCGAAGCGGCAGTCGTGCTCGACGTACCCGATGTAGCCGTGGTCGACGACGTGCTGCCAATCCCAAGTGCCGCCAACGCCGCCTCGAGTGCCGACAACAGCGGGTTTGAATCCGTCGAACTGATCGACGAAGACGACGAGGACGACGCCGCTTCGCAGCCGCCGCCGGTCGAGCGGCGAGTGGCGCCGACAGAAAGCAGGTTCGTGCTGGTTTGCGAACCACCTACACTTTGTATGCTCATGATGCTTGATCTCCTTACAAGGTGAGCACTCAGAGTAAGTGATGGCAACACTTCCAAATGCCTGGTAAGGGGGCAATTCCCCTTTCATCTCAGCCACCGGTAAGGCGCGGAAAGTTTTCGTTCAAAATTTGCCGCCCTTTCAACGTGCTACCTGGTTGACGTGAATTCGAAGATGTGCGGACGGCGCCCACGGTGACGATTTCCTCGGACTACCTGGCTTTCGCGCAACAGGAGGTCAGCCGGATGCCGAAGCGCCCGAGCTACCCGATTGTCGCCCAGCTCAATCCGCCTTAACCTGTCACCAAGCCCCAAACCAGGAACCGCGCGATGCAAGCACACCCTTTACGCCTTTTCCCCGGCGACGATCTGCGTGCCGCTCTCGAAGACGTGCTGCGCCAGCTCAAGTTGCGGGCGGCCTTCGTGATACAGGGCATCGGGAGCCTCAGCGTTGCCCAATTGCGATTTGCCGGAGACGAGGACTCGACTGAGCTGCGCGATGATCTGGAAATCCTGACGCTCGCTGGGTCCATATCATCTGATGGAGCGCATCTGCACATGTCGGTTGCCGACCCCCGCGGTCGAGTATTCGGCGGTCACGTGGGACGCGGTTGCACGGTCCGTACAACCGCGGAGATATTGCTGGCGCTTCTTCCCGAATATCGCTTCTCCCGCGAGCACGACTCAGGTTCGGGATTCATGGAACTGGTTATAAGAAACGAACCACCCGTGGAGTAGGCTCAACGTGTACGTCCGGACAGCGTTGCCGAATGAGGCATCTCAGCTCAATCCACTGGCGAAGTACGTTCAAAGCGGGCAGCTTAAATTAGTTTTGCCAAATATACTGCTGCCGTCAGCCGACCGGTGTGTGCATGGCGGATTGCCCCTACCGGAATCCAGAACTTGATCCAGAGTGAACTGGGCACACCACACCCAAGACCAGGCATCGCCAACATCTGACTGAAATTCCATCTGGCGTTTTGCACAAAAACCGAATATGATGAACGTAATATATACGATTCGCCACCTCTGCCGTCATGACACGATCCGCACTTACGCGTAAGGAAGCCACTCACGAACGCATCGTCGAGGCAGCCGCGCGCGCCATACGGCGCAGCGGCTATGCGGGCACCGGTGTTTCCGACATCATGAAGAATGTCGGTCTGACGCACGGCGGCTTCTACGCCCACTTCGCTTCGCGCGAGGCAATGCTCGCCGAAGCGGCGGATCGCGCCGGCGCTGAAGCCGTCGCCGCGTCGGCCAGCATTGCGGCCGGCGCGCCGCCGGAGCAGGCATTGGCATCGCTCGTGCGCGCCTATCTCTCGAAGGAGCACGTCGAAAACGCCGAGATGGGGTGCCCAGTCGCGGCCCTCGGTTCGGAAATGCCCCGCCAGGCGCCCGAGGTGCGGCGCGCGGCCACCCGTCGTATCAAGGAGATGATCGATCTCATTGCCCGCCAGTCGTCAGACTGGGGACAGCCGGGCGCGCACGAACGCGCGCTCGTTACCGTGGCCACGATGGTCGGAACGCTGCTTCTGGCGCGCGCTGTCGACGACCCCAAGCTTTCCGACGCCCTGCGAGAGGCAACACTGGAGCAGCTCGCCCCTAACGTCGCCTGATTCCACCCACGGTCATGCCGGCTTTTCCGCCGGCTTTGCGCTCGCAATTAAATATGACGACCATCATAGTAATGCCACCAGATGGACGACCTCTCCACCGCGTCGCCGCAGCAACTGGATTGTGACCACCGTCCAACGAAAGAAAGTCCCATGAAGATCACCCCAGGAACTGCAGGAGGAAGGACATTATGAAAAGCAAGACCAAGACAGCGCTTGTTACGGGCGCCTCATCAGGCATCGGTGAAGCCACGGCCGAGCGGCTCGCGAAGGCGGGTTATAAGGTCTACGGCACTAGTAGACGAGGTGCACCGGCCGGCAAACGGTCCTTCGATTTGCTGCCGCTCGACGTTACCAGCGACGCATCCGTCGACACCGCCGTTCGCGAAATGCTACGACTGGAGGGCCACATCGATCTGCTCGTCAACAATGCGGGTTTTGGCGTTGCGCCCGCCGGCGCTGAAGAGAGTTCACTCGAACAGGCCCGAGCAATCTTCGATACGAACTTCTTCGGGATCGTCCGGATGACGCGTGCCGTCGTGCCTCACATGCGTCGTGAAGGGAGTGGCCGCATCATTAACATCGGCTCCGTGCTCGGCTTCTTGCCGATGCCGTATATGGCGCTATACACCGCCACGAAGCATGCGGTCGCAGGCTATTCGGAATCGCTCGATCATGAGTTGCGCACGATGGGCATTCGGGTCTCCGTTATTGAGCCCGCCTACATCAAGACGCCTTTCGACGCGAACTTCATGGAACCGGACGTTCCCCTCGACGAGTACCGCGAGGTTCGCACGGCCCTGGCCAAGCGAGTGAGAGAGGTGGTCGAGGGTGCTGACGGGCCCGAGGTTGTGGCCGAGACTGTACTGCAAGCCGCCATCGCGGCTCGTCCCAAACTCCGCTATGCCGCCGGTGGACTCGCCGGCCGCATGCGATTGCTGCGCAGGTTTGCGCCCGCAGGTCTCGTGGATGCCGGTATTCGCAAAGACCTGCGACTTCAAACTTAAACGGCGTCACCGCCACCTCTCCCCCATTTGAAGCACAATTGATCCAGAGCAGCGCGGTCGCATAGGACAACACAATGATATCCAACGCTACATCCCAGCAACTGCCCGCGAAGCAGCCTGAGTCAACGATAAATTTCCAAGGAAAGGTGATGAAGGCATTCGTCGTCGATCGATACGGACGCAAGAATGGCTTGCGAGCCGGCGAGATGCCGACCCCGGAGCCGCAAGCGGATGACGTGTTGATCCAGATCCACGCCACAAGCGTAAACCCCATCGATGCAAAAATCCGGGACGGCGAGTTCAAGCTCATCTTGCCTTATCGTTTGCCGCTGATTCTGGGCAACGATCTGGCCGGGGTCGTCGTCCGCGTTGGAGCGCGCGTGAAGCGCTTCAAACCAGGCGATGAGGTCTATGCGCAACCACACAAAGATCGCATCGGCGCTTTCGCGGAATTCATTGCGGTCAAGGAAGACGGCGTGGCGCTCAAGCCCAACACACTCAGCATGGAAGAAGCCGCCTCGATTCCACTGGTAGGCCTGACCGCGTGGCAGGCGTTGATCGAGAAAGGGCAACTGAAGAAAGGGCAAAAAGTGCTGATACATGCCGGCTCGGGTGGCGTCGGCACATTTGCCATTCAACTGGCGAAGCATGTGGGCGCGACCGTCGCGACGACAACGAGTGCGCGGAACGCCGAACTGGTGAAGCAACTCGGCGCGGATATCGTCATCGACTACAAGAAAGAGGATTTTGCAGACATCCTCAATGGTTACGATCTAGTGCTCGACACGCAGGGCGGAGATACGCTCAAAAAATCACTGCGCGTCCTCAGGCCGGGTGGCAGGCTCATCGGGATCGCGGGGCCGCCTGATCCCGAGTTTGCAAAGGAGATTGGCGCTTCGTGGTTCCTGAAAACGGTGATGCGCCTTTTGAGCTATCGCGTCAGGAAAATTGCAAAACGTCATGATGCCAGCTATTCATTTTTGTTCATGCGCCCCAGCGGAGACCAATTGAGTCGGATCGCCGCACTGATCGATGCGGGAACCATACGGCCCGTAATCGATCGGGTCTTCCCGTTTGCGTCAACCAATGAGGCTTTGGCTTACGTTGAAGCAGGGCGTACAAAGGGAAAAACGGTCATCAAGATTCGATAGAGGAGCGATGCGCTCTATCGAGGACGAGTCGTTCTGAGTGTATCGGCTATGGGTACGTGCCTTCAAAGCTGGGGGAACCGCGCCAAAAAAGGCATCAACCTGGTGTTCTTGTGTGGCCCACGACGTTACCAGGCGAATCACAGAATGATCGTTATCCAACTCTCGCCAAACGTAGAAAGCAAAGTACTGCTTCAAAGCGGAAATGACTGAATCGGGCAATATTGCAAATACTTGATTCGTGGCCGTTTCCGCCTCGAGCGCGTAACCGCTAGACACGATCCCGGAGGCGAGTTTTGCCGCCATGGCATTGGCGTGCTTTGCATTTTCGACGAAGAGATTCTTGTCGCCAAATAACGCCTGAAACTGGATACCCAGTAGCCGTCCCTTGGCTAACATGCCGCCGCGTTGCTTGACATGAAAAGCAAAATCCTCCGTCAACGCTGGATTGCAAACAACAATTGCTTCACCCAAAAGCGCGCCGATCTTGGTTCCGCCGATCCAGAAAATATCAACGAGGGAAGCAATATCGGCCAATGTCGCGTCGCTCTTGCTCGACGCCAATGCCGCACCCAAGCGCGCGCCATCGAGAAATAGAATGAGGCCCCGTTGCTTTGCGAGCGCCGATATCTCGCGCAACTCATCGAGCGAGTAGACGGTGCCTATTTCGGTAGCATTCGACAGATAGATCAGCCGAGGTTTTGCCATGTGCGGAAAATGAGCATTGCTGGCAAGCGCGGCCTCAATATTGGCGGGCGTGAGCTTCCCGTCTACAGCGGGAACGACGATGAGCTTGTGGCCAGTTGCCTCAATAGCACCGGCCTCCCTAACTACGATATGTCCCGAGCTCACTGCAATGACGGCTTCGTGCGGACGCAGGCAGCTAGATATCGAAACGATGTTGGCCAACGTGCCACTTGCGACGTAGTGGATGGCTCCGTCGAACGTGTCCCCCAGTCGGGCCTTGATCCGAGTCGTTGCCTCGGCAGAGTAGGAGTCTTCCCCGCAGGCTGCCTGTTGGATGGAGTTGGATTCCGACAGGGCGCGAAGAATGTCAGGATGTGCGCCTTCGCTGTAGTCGTCAAGAAAGCTGAAAGTAGTCATTCGGTGCTTCTGCCTTAGATGGAGGCCGCCCGGGATGGGCACGAGGCCAAAAACCAAAGGCTACCGATCTGCTACCAAAACGCCTTGTAAAAAATTGCCGCGCCGCCCGCCGTCAGAAGCGAGCGGGAGTAACGCCGTACGCCTCGCGAAACGCTCGCGTGAAATGGCTTTGGTCAAAGAAGCCAACGGCGTGCGCAATCTCAGTGATCGGCATGTTCCTGTTCGCGTTGATCAACGCCACCGCCTTTTCAAGCCGCATGCGCAGTAACCAGGCGTGGGGCATCATGCCGATAGTGCGTTTGAACAGTTTCAAGAACCGGAATCGAGCGAGGCCAACAAGACCGGATAGATCTTCCAGAACGATTTTGTCGGCAAGATGCGCCTCGACGAACTCCCGAACAAGTCGTAGTTGCTGGGACGACAAGGCTCCGGCGATAGTTTGAGGAGAGGGTTGCTTCAAACGGGCGAACAGTGACTCCAGCAATTCCAGAACGTAGGTTTCGTTCATGATGGGATCGTTCATCCCCTGCCGGAGGGTTGCGTGAATTTTGAACAACTGATCTGAGAGGCGGCTATCTTGCAGCACCACTGCGGCCTGTGAGGGGAAATAGTGCTTGCCCGTGATTTCCTCCCCGAAGCCATTCAGCAGCCCGGGCGACAATCGAAACGTGTGGAGCGTGTACGACTCATCCGCGTCAGCAACCCCATCGTGAACCTCGCCCGCAGGCATAAGCTGAATTGCGCCACGCGTGAGCAACAGGGATTCCCCACGGAACGATTGACGTTGCACCCCGCTGGCAATGAGTGCGATATGGCAGTCGAGATGATAGTGCGGCTCAAAGCGAAACTCGGCAAACCGAGCCGTGCTAAGGGTCAAACCGGGGATGTCTGCTGAGTGACTGTACTGGACTTCTTCGGGCATAACTCACCTCTGGTTCCGCCGCCGACGCCTTGGAGGCTAGCCCCGAAAGTCGCGCTGCGAGCCCTTCATTATCCCAGCTTTCTTTTGATCCGCACTTCTCCGAACGCGAGAATCGAAAGCACGTTGTCATGTGCGTCGCCGCCGCCGCGAACTTCGCTTGTCACGCCGTCCAGATCAAAACCCAATCCGAGGTGATTCCTGCGCGACTGTCGGCAGGGTTTATCCCGTCGATGTCCTTAACAATGCGACGCAGAAACAGGATTACTCATACGCGGCACGTGGCACCGCCGTCTATTTTGCCAAAGCGGTGATTGCAGCCTTTTACGGTCAGACGCCCAAGTACACCTACTTCGAAGGCGCATCGAACGGCGGCCGAAACGCTTACCTCGTCGCACAGGATTGGCCGGGCGATTACGACGGCATCATCGCCGGCTCACGTGTCCGTCAGGCAGCTATTCACCCGCCCAGCACTTCCAGCATCTGTGCATTCAGGCCATTGACGAAAGCGTGCTCATCGGGTCCCGGGTTCCCGCGGAACTGCTTCGCACCTTCAACCAGAACCTCATCCACATCCGTCCCGAGGACAGCGATCGTTTCGTCGATGAAGGCGTCAAGCGGCATCGCCTGTTCGGCCTCGCGGCTGTTCATGAGGTCCGTGCGCACCCAGGGCGGTGCGATCTCGAGTACGCGAACCTTCGTGTTCTGCAGCATGAAGCGTTGCGAGAGGATGTACGAATGCAGCGCCGCCTTGGTCGACGAATACACTGCCGTCACGGCCAGCGGAACAAAAGCCAGGACCGAGCTGGTATAGGCGACAACAGCATCGTTTTTGGTCTTGAGATGATCGATCAGCGCCGACGTCATGCGGATCGGCCCCATCAGGTTGGTCGTGATGGTGGACACCATCAGCGCGTCGTCGATGTGGCCGCCGGCCTGGTCTGGCTGCATGATCCCAGCGTTGTTGATCAGCACGTTGAGATCGGGATAGTCCGCGATCAGTTGTGCCGCCACCCGGCCTATGCTGGCCGGGTCGGCAATGTCGAGCTCAATGGCAGCCATGCCGGGATTCGCCGCCACCACCTCGTCGAGATGGCTGCGCCGGCGGCCGCTGATGATGACCTTGTTGCCACGCTTGTGGAGCGCTTCGGCTAGCCCGCGGCCAATGCCCGAACCGCCGCCCGTGATGAAGATCGTGTTTCCGGTGAGTTTCATGATCGTTTCCTGGTGATGTTGATATCGCTGTAGATGGGGTTGGCGTGCTCAGGCAGGGAACCGGACGCCGAACATCGGCAGGCCGCTTGCGGATTCGGCCTGGGTCGCTTCGTCCTGTAGGACGTCCCAGTGCTCGGCGAGCTTGCCGTCTTCGAAGCGGACGACGTCGGCTGCAATCCACGCGGCGGGCCTGCCGACCCCGGAAAAACGGCCATGGGCGATGACATAGTCACCGTCGGCCACGATCAGCTGGTTCTCGTAGCGCGCGGTGTCAGGCAGCGCGCGAACCAGGTTGAACAGGCCGTCGCGTCCTGGCGCAATGTGGGCGCTATGCTGAATGTATCGATCGGACCAGAAGCGCTCGGCTGCAACGTAGTCGCGCTTGTTGAACAGCGTGTCGAATGCTTCCAGCGCGAGCGCCTTGTTCTGTTCAGGGGTTGTCTTCGTCATGGTGAGACCCTCTTTAAAGATTCGGGTGACGACGCGGTCAGGCGTCAGATAACCGTTGTGCCCTCTGCTGCCTGAACTTTCAGGTAAAGAAGGCTATACTTAAGACAATGGTGAATGACATTGTCATTGAGATGCAGTGTGGGCGCCCACCCTGCTAATGTCAATTGTGATCGACATTGTATTTTTCGATGGGTCTGATTAGGCCGTTGTCGGCCGAAGGGAGGGAGAGTGGGTGTTTCCAGACAACAGGCGGTTGAAAACCGGCACGCGATCGTGGCCGCCGCCGAGAAGCTGTTTCGCGAGCGCGGCGTCGATGCGGTCGGGCTCGCCGAGCTGATGAAGGCGGCGGGCTTTACGCAGGGCGGTTTCTACAACCACTTCAAATCAAAAGACGCACTGGTCGCCGCCGTCGTGGAAAAGGCGATGGAAGAGGGTGGGGAGACGTATGGCTCCATCATCGAAAACGCCAGGTCAGCCAACGCCAACCCGGTCAGGCAACGGATCGAGTGGTACCTCTCGCCCGAGCATCGCGCGAATATCGAGGCGGGCTGCCCCCTGTCGGGTTTTGTCGGCGACGCCCGGCGGCTCGGCGACGTGGCACACGGCACTTACGCGGCAGGTCTCGCGGTGAACCTCCAGGATTTCGCCAAGGTCATCGAAGAGACGGAGGGGGTCAGCGAAGGCAGTCGCGGGAAGGCGATCACTTTGTTCAGCCAGATGGTCGGCACGCTGCTGCTTTCGCGTGCAGTTGCAGACGTTGACCCGGCCCTCGCGGATGAAATTCTTGATGAGGGCCGCCAGCACCTCCTCACCATCGTGGACGCGGAACCCGCAATTCAGTCGCGTGGACGCTCGCGCCGGCGATAGCACAAGGTCCTTTGGAGTCCCGGAGCGCTGTCACTGGATCCTCACCCGTGACAGGCTCCGTTTGGCCGTCGCGCTATAGGAGGTAGCGTCAAAATTCGGATCGTTGGACGTCTTGTCAGATGAAACCTGACGCATATACTTCCAATAGCCTGAAGATAGTCCGCCGCGTGGTATGTTCGGCACGGCGCGACTGCATGGCGCCGTGTCCGAGTCGGCCGATTCACGCGTCAATCGCTCGGCGATGCGAAAACCACAGAAATATTGTCGGAGACGGGCACATGAGCATGACCATCTCAATCCAAGAGCCGCCCCGCATCATTGGGATCGTGACCAAGGTCTACTCGAGTTTGTTGATCATTGGTTTTGCGCTCATCCCTGCCTACCTCATTGCTTATCTGGCTTTCTTTCAAGACCCGAGCCTGAAGTTCGAAAACCACGCATTCCACGAAATCGCGATCGCAGCGGCGACGCTCGAGGGACTGTTTGTCACCTATGTGACCTGGCGTTGTTATTTGTCGTCGGGTGAACCGCTGCTGCGGTGGCTGACTTTGGGCTTTCTAGGCTTTGTGCTGGTCTATGCGCTGCACGGCGCATTCACCGGCATGGCTCACCATAATATCTGGCTATTCCTGCTCTATGGACCGGCATCGCGTCTGGTGATGTCAGTATTGTTGCTGATCGGGCTTCTCTCGTACCACAACGCACCGGACGCGGTCGAGCAGCGCTCGAAGCCGCGCCCGTGGCTGGCGTGGATCGCCGTCTTCGTCCTGATCGACCTGGTTGTCGGACTGATTGCGAACTCGCCCATTGCGGGCAGCCTCGCAGTGCGACTATCGATGGAGGGCGGCGCGCTCATCTTCTCGACGCTGAACGTCATGGTGCTGATGCTGCGTCGCATTCGCTCGCCGCTGATGGTGATCTACGGCATCTCGATCACCGCCTTTGCACTTTCGTCTCTCGCGTTCATTCTCGGCAAGCCCTGGAATCATATGTGGTGGCTGGCGCACGCGATCTTCGCGGCCGGCTTTTTCCTCCTGAGTTATGGCGTCGTTCAGGCGTTCCGCACCACGCGCTCTTTTTCGACGATCTACAGTCAGGAAGAACTGATGTCTCGCCTCGCCGAGGCAATGGCACGCACGGAAGGCGCGCTGCAGGAGCTCCAACGCACCAATCACAAGCTTGAGCATCTCGCCGCGACCGATCCACTGACGGGTGCCGCGAACCGGCGTGAGTTTATCCAGCAAGTGGAGGCGGAAATCGCACGAGCCAGGCGAGAGGGTGCGCCGTTCTCGCTGCTGGCGCTGGATCTCGACAACTTCAAATTGATCAACGACAACTACGGCCATCAGGTGGGTGACGAGGTGTTGCAGCGATTCGTGCAGAAATGCCTTGACGCCATTCGCCCCTATGACGGCGTGGCGCGAGTCGGTGGCGAAGAGTTTATGGTGCTGCTGCCTAGAGCCGCGCTAGACATGGCACGTTCGGTCGCGGAGCGCGTCCGGGGCGCAGTGGCTACCGATGAGTTCTATACCGAAACCGGGCGGCCCGTCGCCATTACCGTCAGTGTCGGCGTCTCCGAGTTCGGCCGCGACGGCGATACGATCGACACCCTCTTACGAGTCGCTGACGAGCGACTGTACCGGGCCAAACACGATGGCCGCAACCGCGTGGTGGCCGGATAGATCATCGTCAGACAGCCTCGCCTTGCAGCCGGAACACGTTGACGACGTCGCGTAACAATTGCGCCTGTTCCTGCATCGATTGCGCGGCGGCAGCCGCTTCTTCGACCATCGCTGCGTTTTGCTGCGTGGTCTCGTCCATCTGCGCAATGGCGACGTTGACCTGCTCGATGCCACGGCTTTGTTCCTCGGAGGCCGCCGAGATTTCGCTGATGATGTCGGTGACGCGCCTCACTGCATCAACGAGCGAATGCATCGTGCCGCCCGCTTTTTCGACGAGCGCCTTGCCGTCGTCGACGCGTTCCACCGAGTCCTCGATCAGACTCTTGATCTCCTTCGCCGCATCCGAGCTGCGGCGCGCAAGATTGCGCACTTCGCCCGCTACCACGGCAAAGCCGCGCCCTTCTTCGCCAGCACGCGCTGCTTCGACGGCCGCGTTCAACGCGAGAATATTGGTCTGAAACGCAATGCTTTCGATCACGGCGATGATGTCGACCACGCGCG
Source organism: Paraburkholderia domus (assembly GCF_905220705.1). Classification (GTDB taxonomy): domain Bacteria; phylum Pseudomonadota; class Gammaproteobacteria; order Burkholderiales; family Burkholderiaceae; genus Paraburkholderia; species Paraburkholderia domus. Next base: position 110,035 of record NZ_CAJNAT010000004.1, on the reverse strand, counting down.
CCGAACTCGCCGCGATGTTCTGCATGTTCGTCACAACCTGCTGGACGACCTCGCCGCCCTCGCCCGCGAGCTTCGATGCGCTGCGCGCCATCTGGTTCGCCTGCAAGGCGTTGTCGGCGTTCTGCTTCACGGTCGCAGTGAGTTGCTCCATGCTCGCCGCGGTTTCGCCCAGCGACGACGCCTGCTCTTCGGTACGTGCCGACAGATCGAGATTGCCCGCAGCGATCTGCTCCGCGGCGACAGTGATCGTTTCAGTGCCACCGCGAATGCGCCGGATCGTGTCGGCCAACCGACTCTGCATGCGCTCCATCGCGAACAGCATGCTTTGCTGATCGTCGCGACCTAGTGTCACAGAACGCGATAGGTCACCGTCCGCGATGGTTTCCGCCACGCTTGCAGCATAGGCCGGCTCGCCGCCAAGACTGCGTTTCACGTTGCGGATGATCAGCACGAGCGCGATCGTGCTAAAGCTTCCTGTCACGAGGATGGTGAATAGATAACGCAGCAGATCGGCGCGGAACGCTTCGTTGATGTCGTTCACGTAGACGCCTGAAATCAGATACCAGTCCCACGTATCGAAGCGTTTGACGAAGCTGATTTTCGGCACGTGTTCAGTTTTGCCAGGCAATCTTGCCATATAGTCGACGAAGCCCTGTCCTTGCGCCTGCGCGAGCTTGACCATGTCGACGAACAGTAGCTTGCCGTCGGTATCCGCGTAGTGCGTGACGTCCTTGTTGCGCAGATCCGCGAGCGTCGGATGCATGATGACGACCGGTGTCGCCGTCGTGATGATCATGTAGCCATTGCCGGGATAGCGCATCACCGACAGTCGCGCCATCGCCTGCTGCTTTGCCTGATCGAGCGTCAATTCGTGCCGATCGACGAGTTTCGCGTAGTCGGCCACGACGCCGTATGCGCATTCGACTACGTTTTGCACTGCCGCCTTGCGCTCCGACAGCATCGTCGTGCGCGACTGCCACGCGGCCCAGCCGCCGAGACCCAGCAGACCAAGCCACGTAATCAATAATGCAAGCCACAGTTTGGTATTCAAGCTGAGTCGGTTCACGCCATTTTCTCCACAGCCGGCCATCGCCGGCTCAATCGCCAAGCCCAGTGTTCAACCACACTGGGAGCGCAACGCGTGCGCGAGCCGTCAGAGGGTTGTCACTGATTAACGGCGTGGCGGCGCATTACCTGAGTCAGGAAACACCCGAACTGGGCGATGCGCTGCCGCGCCTGGCTATCGATTGGCTTTCAATGAGAACGCGCGTGAATCCGGCGATTGTCAACCATTTGAGAAACGGGGTCGAACGGCCGTGGCCAGACTGAAAAGTCTTGCACCGAGGCGCACGACTGGGGCGTTCTTCAAGCGAGTGGCGCCTCCTGGTCGCCTAAAGAACGCTGCGGCCTATCACCGGTCTGCTGGCGGCTGACGTAGGGCAGCACAAACATGTAGAGCCCCGTGAACAGCAAGAGAGCCAGCGGCAGCAGCGGCGCGTAGGTGATCCAGGGCGGCGGGAGACCGATTCCCCGGGCCATGGTGACGAAGTTGGCGATCACTGTCAGCGTGAAAGCGATGGATACCCACCGGTGAAACCGACGAATCCAGTTGCTGGTATTCATGTCGTGCTCCTCGGGGCCTGGATCATCTTCCAGCCATTGCCGGCAGGGTCGCGGAAACCGGCATCGACGCTACCAAAGCGGTCCACCGGCTCCTGGGTGAATTCCACGCCTTTGGCTTTCAGCTCGGTGTAGCTGGCGCGACAGTCGGCCACAGAGAGAACCAGGGGCGGCATGGCCCCCTTGGCGACCATCGCGCGCAGGGTTTGCGCGGTGGCCTCGTCGTGGATGGGCGGGCCGGGTGCGAACAGGCCGAGCTGGAACGAGGGCTGATCAGGATGCTGGACCGTGAGCCAGCGGTAGGGACCGTTGCGCACGTCCGTGTGGACGCGAAATCCGAGCTTGTCGACGTAGAACGTGAGCGCTTCGTCCTGGTTATCGACATACAAGCCCACTACATTAATACCTTGGTTCATGACACCTCCCTGGTTGATGGTCAGAATGTATCTTTGACCACGCGGCGGCGCTTCTCCAAAACTGCGATGGTGAGGTCGGGACGCTGCGCGGCCTTCAGGACACAGGCGGGCACACGGTCGAGTTGAGGCATGTTGGCCTGGGCCTCAAGGCGCATGGCGCTGGGGCTTTGGCCGGTGATGTCGCGGAAGATGCGGCCGAAGGTGCCCAGGCTCTCCCAGCCGGTTGCGAACGCGATTTCCGTGATGCTGAGCTCGGTGTCGCGCAGCAGGGTGGTGGCCTGCTCGATGCGCCGCGTCAGCAGGTAGCGGTGCGGCGGGACGCCGAAGGCCCGTTTGAACGAGCGCGCGAAATGGGCTTCGGAGACGCCGCTGACCTCGGCCAGGCGCTTGACGGGCCACGCCTCGTGCGAGGCGGCATCCATGCGGTCTTTGGCACGCAGCAGTCGGCGCAGCAGGGCCGGGTCTTCCAACGCGTCGGCGCCGACCGGTGCAGGGGACGAGGCAGGCAACTGGGCGTTATGGTCGTCGCGAGGCGGCATGAGTTCCCGGGGGCTGGCAGTGTGCGTGTAGTTTACGCTCAGCACGGGTAGCCGCAGAGCGGCCCACTGGCTACCGGCTACACGTCAAGTGTCTTTACTGGCCGGCAACCGGCAGCAGCAGACCGTCGAATAACGGCCGCTCAACGTTTGACATGAGAGGCGGCCTGGCCTCGCGACTCCGCTCGATGGAAGGGTCAGGCCTCGGGTTGGTGGCAAACCACTTCGATGTTGTGCCCGTCCGGACCAATGACAAAAGCTGCATAGTAGTTCGCGTGGTAGTGCGGGCGCGGACCAGGCGCACCATTGTCTTTGCCGCCCGCCTCCAGAGCCGCGCGATAGAAAGCGTCGACTTGCTGGCGATTCTCGGCCGTGAACGCCAAATGAAGATGCGCCGGCTTCTCCTCGGTTTGGTACAGGCACAATGAAGCCTTACCCTGCGGGCTAAGCTCGACACCGTACGTTGGCGGCCCCTCCGAGACAACAGCTACGCCGATCGGTTCGAGCGCCTTGAGAAAGAACGCTTTGCTCACTGCAAAGTCGCTGACTCCGAATTTGACGTGGTCGAACATGAGTTCTCCTGAAGTGCGTGGGCCTGCGCGAGGCCTAACGTGATTTAGAGATCACCGCGATGTTGCCACACGTAGCCACGAGTCGCCACCGATGGCAGTCGGGGTATGCCAATACCGGTCATTGTCAGGCGCGCGGCAGCTGCACCGCAGGGAGACTGGCTGCCTGGACGGTTGGAAATTGCATAAGAGCCGGCTAGAAGCCGGTTAAAGCCTCGTTTAGCAGCGACAAAGTTTGAAGGGCTCCTCCTGCGAATCCGATTCCACGGTGCTGGGCGATGCCTGAATCTTTGGGATTGATGCGGATGACACGGGCACCAACCCGCTCACTGAGATTCCGAACGGTCGGAATGGTCTTGCCCGCGCCTATCTCTACGACGATGGGCCGCTTGACGGAGGCAAGCCAGGCGTTCAGGCGCGATTCCTGCGCCTCCGTGCGTAGTTCAATCCAGTCATAGTCCCCGAACATGAGGATGTTGGGTCGTGCAACCGCACCGCAATGCGGGCAGGTCGGAAGCTCATTGAGCAAGCGGCACTCGGCTTCGTCTACGATAGGCTCAAAAGCCGCCGCTGACCATATGGCGTCAGTGCAGACTTCCGAGCACTGCATCATATGGATGGAGCCGTGGCATTCCGCTATGACATCGTCGCGAAATCCTGCTTTCTGAAACTGACCATCAACATTGCTGGTGAAAACGGCGGCGCGATGCGACATGTTCTCGGCCCAACGGAGGAGTACCTGAAATCCGCTGTGAGGTATGGTTCGCCGATAGAGTTGAAGTCGGTGACCATAGAAGCCCCACGATAAAGTCGGAGACTTGACGAGCGTACGTGGATTCGCCATGTCCTGGAAAGTCAGTTGATGCTTCCGCAACGCCGGATAGGAGCGCCAAAACCCTTCCGCGCCACGAAAGTCGGGCAGGCCCGAATCAACACCCATACCCGCCCCCGCCGTGATGAGCAAACTGTCTGCCTCGCGGAGCCACGAAACCGCACGCTTCAATTTCTCAACTTCGTCCATAGATCGCTTTTCTAAAAACGGGGCATTCTTCCGCAGTGAGTGGAGTTGACCCAAGCTGGAGCGCTCCGACAGTGACAATGATCCGATGCAGCTATCAATTGAGCAAGCGTGTCAAATTCCCTGTTTGCCCGCAAAAGGCTTGAAAGCAGTCGTCTAAACCAACCTCAGTCAAGGTCTGTTGTTGGCCGGGCTTGGGCATTGTCAGGTTTCCCGCCAATCCGCGATGAAGTCTTTTTTAACACCGGGATCGACCTCTTGCGGAGATTCCCTTAGTCAGCAATCGAACGAATGACTCTCGCCGGATTTCCACCGACAAGCGTATTCGGGGGAACGTCCCTCGACTAGCCGCTCGACGATTCATTAGCAATTATATTAGCGATAATATCGATCAAGTTCGTACAGAATCACGCTGCCCGCCCTATATATGGGCGCAAGTGCTCGATCCCTTTATACATGCATACGGGATTGTACTGAGACGGTCTGGCGATATTATTGACTAATATTATTACCTAACGCAGCGACCGTACCGCCTCGCGTCATCGCATGCTGTCCCACTGGACAGCCAGTGCGTTTCCACTGCCCGACCGCCGCGCAGCATGGCCGAGACCGTGCGTTGCATCGCTCGGCAGCACATTTTCTAACTCACCGGAAATAAGTGGCAGTTCCGAAGAATACCTGCTTGATCAGTGATGATTCTGGGTAAATCAGTTTGCATAACTAAGTTGTGTGAGCCTAATCAGAAACGTGGTTTCATAGGAGGAGGTCATGATGTCCAGAGGAACCGGATTAATTGCTGTCTTGTTAGCGATGACCGTCGGGCTTGCTGCATGCAATGGAGATAGCAGCGGCACGTCTGCATCTCAAGCGACAGGGGTGGCGAACTCAAGTGCGTCGCCGACGAATGACGCCGCCCAGTCAAATTACAGTACATCAACGGAAGCAGCGACGACGAGTCCTCTACCGTGCGACGCAGCAGCAACTGCCAACACGCCGTGCTCCGCAGCTCACAGCGTGACACGCTTGCTGACAAAGAATTACAGGGGCCCGTTATTCCGGGTTCAACGGGCGTCCGATGGTGCAACACAGGACGTCTATCCCTATACGTCGAGTACTTTGCCGAACGGCGCTGACCGCACGCTGATTGGCTCGGCCAACGTCAAAAGCGCAAACGCGTTCTGCAACAATACAAGCTGTTCCGTCACGTACATTTACGATCAGATCGATCTGGTTGCGCCCCTCAAGGGAGGAGCATTCGGCAATGTGCCGGCCACCCTCACACTCAACCCGGACGGAACGGAGTCACTGACCGTACCGAATAGTGGCTCAGGGAGTCAAAAAACGACGACCGTTCCGGTCCTCAACGGCTTTGCGACGATCACGCTTCCAGGAACCGGTGGTGCACTGACCGTTCAACTTCTGCAGTCTCCCACCGCGCTGACCACCCAGTCACCAACCCTCCAGCTGTCGATCGGAAACGATTTGCCGGCGCTCGCCGGTACGCCGGCCAAGCTGGGCTTCGTGCCGCTGCAAGGAGCCCAGATTCCAGCCCTGGGTACCTTGGCGGGACAAGCGTACCGCAACAGGTTCGGCACGGTGAACCAGTCGATCGGTGATAGCGATATCGCCGAATATATGGTGGCGGGAGCGCACTATAGCCAGTCCTCCACGTGCTGCGGGACTTACGGAAATATGGAAAGCAGTGCTAACCCGGGCACCTATGCACATGGAGAAGTTGAAGGCGAAATGTTTGCGCTGGCGTTCTCGAACGGCAATGCAGCTGTTTTTGGCTATTGTGATGGTGACTCGAATCAGGCACCCAACGTAAAAGACCCCGTATGCAACGCACTCGATATCAACTGGCCGGGCGTCGACGCAGAGGCAGGCGTTTATCTCTACGGCCCGCAACAGCCTCCAAGAGAAAAGTTCGTCACCGTGCTCTCCAAGTACTCACCGGTGACCGCGTCGAATATCTTCGCGGTTAAAGGCGGCTCTGCCTCGCAGAGTGTACTCACAGCACTCTATGACCAGGCGCCCCCAGAAGCCTTGAACTTTGGCAACGACGCGGGTCATGCATTTAACGGGCAATGGCAAGGTGGTCTTTCGCTTGGCGAAGGCGGTGACGGCAGCGCTGCTCCCGTGCAGTTCTTCGAAGGAGCGGTGATCACCAAGGCGACATCCGACACGACCGATAACGCGATCCAGGCGAGCATCGCAAGCTTTTATGGACCGCCTGCCGACAAGGTCGTGGCCGCCTGCTATGCAAACAATCTGATCAATTCGCCGCTGAGTCTTGCCACACCAGATGCATGGTCGCAACAAAATGGCGGCACCGCCGTGCCTGCACCCGATATTTCCGGAGTGAACAAGGGAGCCGCAACGGTTACCAGCACGAACGGCTCGTCGGTCTCGAATGTCCGCGAAATCATCAGGGTTCAGGGTGGGCAATCGTATAGTTTCACTGACTATGTTCTCGCTACCACGAACGCCACGGTCTTTCCCGGTGGATCAATCCAGACCGATGACCCGAACGGCACCGAATTTGGCTGGGTTCTCAATACGAATACGGGCGCTGTAGCGCGAGGGACATGGGGCGGCGGACAGGCGACATCGCTGAGCGCGATGAAATCGGGTAACTGGTGGAAGGTGACGATGACCCTCACCGCTCCTGCGGGGTCGAACAATGCGTCAGTTTTTATCGATCCACCCACGTCTAGTGCTGCTGGAGTTCGCTCACAGCAAACGCCGTATTTGAGCGCAACGCACTATTGCCCAAGCCTTGCAATCTTGACTAACTCGGCAACGTAGGCATGAACCGAGTCGTGGTTTCCGGAGATACCCGCTCTTAAGGGAATGGCGTCACGGAAAACACAAAGAAGAAGTCGGCGAGATGTTTGCCGGAAATTTGTGAGCAGTCGGTTCGGATGGTGCTGGAGCACCATCCGAACATGAATCGCCATGGAAGATACCCGGTTCGATGGCGGCCAACTTCGGTTGCGGGGAAAGACTTTGATTAACGTGGCACGGCGAGGCGACGTATGTCATCGCCGGCTTGTGTGTTCGGGGTGCGCGTGTAATCAACGGTATGTCGTCGTAGACGACTGCAGTTTCGTCAGCACGCCGCGTTTTAATCGGAACCAGCCTTCCGAGCTTTGCATCACGACTTCATCGTCTTGCCAGAACACGCGCTTGACGGTCATGCGCTTACCCGAGCGTTGCACAAGTGGCGGCTGGTGGCGAAAGTCGTACAGCACCGGGCCCGAATCAGTCTGCACGAGCGTGCGCGTGATGCTGTCATTTTCGCTGCCGACGTCATCGAAATGCGTGAGCGCGCTCGCGCTGAAGCGATCGAAAATTTCCTTGTCGAGCATGCCCACGAAATCGCGGTCGACGCGCACGAATTGCAAGTTTCCCGAGGGCGTGACGAGCGGGCCGGACGCGTTGCTTTGCGCATGAACGCCAGTCACGAAGGAGGTGGCGGCAAGCGCAGCGAGGAACAGTCGTCTCATGTTTTCCTTTAGATTCAGCGGCGTTTCCGACGACGGCGCACAACCCGCCATCGTTCCGTGGGAACATTGTCGTCAATTCTGGTCAACACGTCGAAGGTCTTTAACAGGCCGCACCCGGTCCTACAGTGACCGGCTCAGGTCGACCCTGATCGGTCTGAAGCACCGTTTCACCGTCGTCTTCGACCAAGGTGAGCTCTCTTTCAAGAACATAGACAAATTCGTCTTCGGCAGAGTGCCAATGGCGTTGGCTCGACCAATTACCCGGTGGCAAGCGCATCAGATTGACCCCAAAATCACTGAGTCCACCGGCGTTGCCCAGTCGCTGGCGTATGCGTTCGGCGCAGTGGGTATCGAACGGAGGCGGATAACCCGTTCCTTGACGTTCTGGTACGTCGGCGATGTTGATTTTGGGCATGTGAGGCTCCGGAATAACTGGCCGAACCTGATCCGATACGGAATAAGTCGACGTCGCTTCCCAGACCCAATGATGCCATGCGCTCGGTCGAGGTGCCGCGAATGCAGCGGCCAATCCGAGGCTGTTTCATCGCTGAAACACTTTCGCTGAAATCTGCCGCATGCTGGAGAGCCATCGCCCCGTCCCGCGCTTTCCGACAACCATGGTCCGGTTGTTGCATGGTCATCGACTTGCATGCGTCCACGCCGATCTGGTCTGGAGCAACGCGAATACTGGGAGACGAAAATGACCTCGACTTACCGCTTCGCCGCGGCTGCATCGGCGGTCCTGCTTGGCTGCATCGTTTTTTCTGCGCGGGCAGAAGATGAGCAGAAGCTGTCCAAGGAAGACCTGACGCAAGTTATTCCGGATTCCAAAGTTATAAGCACCGGCCCGAAGGGCAATGTTCGGCGCTGGACGAACGACCCTTCGGGAAATTTTGTCGCCAACTGGGAGACGCCGCCGCAGGTCAAACATGCGACAGGCAACGCCCAGGGTACCTGGACGGTGAACGACAAGGGGCAATATTGCGTACACATCGAGTGGGAACACCTGCAAACCGAAGGGTGGTGCGCGTTCCTGAAAAAGACCGCGGATGGGAAGTACGGTATCGCCAGCGAGGGACACAGTTCGTGGATACCCACTACGTTCGAACTCAGCAAGTAGGCGGCAGGGTCCCATTCAATTTCCCATGCCCGATATGGGGGAATCGCGCCGAACAACATCGTGCTTTCCTCTACTAGCAGCACGCCGGTGACGAAAAGTCTGCCTCTGTGCGCGTATCCGACAGTGCGGACGTACGTGAGTGGTGACATCTTTACTGCCAGTAGCTACGTATGCCAGTGAAGTCCGCTTTGTCCTCTCCACCCCGAGCCGCGCCACCCGCTGCGTCAACGCGGTCCGGAGGACACTTCGTGCCTGGTGTCATGTCCCGTGAATAGCTGGCGTAAATAAGCCTTCCTGGCTTCAGGTTGGCTTCAGGTTCACTTCTCGTCGGCATATAAGGGCGCGATTCGGCACAGCCATCCTGTGCCGGCACGACGGGAACCTATCGAGGCAGAGCGTAAAGATTGCGCCATCCGTGTCGATATACTGCTTGAAGTGCCGCCTTATCGTGTGGCAGATTGGCACTTGTCTTCCCGCTTATACGGGCAGTATCGGGCTCGCCAGCTCAACCGAAAGCAGGCCGGGCACAGACATAATCCGGAAGACTATGATTCGAATCACGCGTTCCCTTCTGGCAAGACCGGCCCTGTTCATTTTCGCCGGGATTGGCATCACGCTTGCCACCACCGGGGTCACTGCAGTCTCGCTGTACCAGATGAGGCTGGACGCAATGGCACAGGCCCGCGATGCTGCGCAGAACCTCGTGCTGTCCCTGCAAAAAGAGACCGAGCGCAACCTCGACATTTGCCAACTTGCAATGCGGGATGTCGTGACAACTATGGAGACCCCCAGCCTCCTCCAACTCACTCCCGATGCCCGGCAACTCGTCGCTTTCAGCTCGGCAAGCAATGTAAGGGAACTGGGCGTGATATTCGCAGCAGATGCTGCTGGCAACAGCGTGCTCGACTCCCGAGGGGTTCGGCCGACAACGTTCAATGTTAGCGACCGCGATTACTTTCAGGTTCAACAACAGCAGAAAGCGGCTGGCCTGTATCTCAGCAAGCCCTTCGTACCACGCACGGCCAACTTTGCGCAGCCGTCGATAGCGCTGAGCCTGCGTCTTGACGATGCAAATGGCCACTTCAAAGGCATTGTTGCTGGCACGCTCCGGCTCAGCTATTTTCACCAGCTATTCGAAGGCGCAATACTCGGCAATCATGGAACCCTTACCCTGTTGCGCGTAGATGGCACCGTCCTGATGCGGCAACCGTATCACAAGGACGATATAGGCAGCACGCTCGCCGGCGGCCATTCCTTTCCCCCTCTCGTGCAATCGGATCACGGAACCTATGTCGACTTTGCCGTGCTCGACCACATCGAACGCCTATACAGCTTCAGGCAGATCGGCAACTATCCGCTGGTAGTGGTGGTGGGTCTCGCGACTGAGGATATCTACGCCGGGTGGCGTAAGCGGGCATTCGCCATTGGTATCGTGACGGCCATACTCGACGTGCTCACCATCATGCTGTCTCTGATGTTCAGCGGCCAATTGCGCAGGAGATTCGCCATGGAGCGTCAGTTGCAGACGCTGGCATGGTTCGACGCTTTGACCGGCCTGCCCAACCGGGCAAAACTCAACAGGGAAACGCTCCGCATCCTGACGGACGCCAGACTGAATTCGTCCCAGTTCGCGATTCTGTTCATTGATCTTGACCGTTTCAAGCGGGTCAACGACACGCAGGGTCATTCTGCCGGTGACGAAGTGTTGAGCGAAATCGCGCGGCGTCTCCGGAATTGCGTCCGGGGTGAGGACGTGATTGGTCGCCTCGGCGGAGATGAGTTCCTGGCCGTACTGAGAAATTGTGACGTACATCGGGCAGCCCACGTAGCCGGGCGCATCCTGCAGACCCTGTACCAGCCCATTACCGTCAACGCAACATATGACACCACCATCACGCTCAGTGCGAGTATCGGTGTCTCCCTGTATCCACACGACGGGCAGGACGCCGATACCCTGCTGCGTAACGCAGACATGGCAATGTACAAGGCGAAGAGCACGGGACGTAACCAGATGCATTTCTATGCTCCCGTGTATGAGCGTCAAGCCAAGGAACAGCTCGAACTGGAAATCGCGCTTCAGCGAGCCCTGCGAGGGAGCGCCCTGAGCGTCGCCTACCAGCCGAAGGTCGATGTGATGGGAACACTGCATGGGGCCGAAGCCCTGGTTCGGTGGAACGACGAGAAACTGGGCATCGTTCCGCCAGACCGCTTTATCGCCATCGCGGAAGAAAGTGGCCTGATTGCGGAACTGGATGCCTGGGTGCTGGACGAAGCCTGCCGTCAACTCGCTGCGTGGCGCACTCAGGGCATCGAGATACCGAACGTATCGGTGAATGTCTGTGCCGCCGACCTCAAGAGTCCGAATTATCCCGGCTTTATCGCGCACACCTTGAAGGTCCATGGTCTGTCGCCTGAAAACCTGACCCTGGAAATGACCGAGCGAGTCATGTTTGATGAGTCAGCCGACGACATTCGCACATCGATCGATGCGATACATGCCCTTGGAATAGCACTGTCGATCGATGATTTCGGCACGGGCTACTCGTCCCTGAGCTATCTACACCGGTTCCCCGTCAAAGAACTGAAGATTGATAAAAGCTTTGTTCGAGGTATCGGGACCGATGCAATGGCCGAATCCCTGACACAGACTGTAATAAACATTGGCAGTGTGCTGGCGCTGAGTGTCATCGCTGAGGGTGTGGAAACGCGAGCACAGCGCGATTTTCTGCATAAGCACGGCTGCTTTATGTACCAGGGATATCTGTACTCGCCACCGCTTCCACCGGGAAAATTTGAGCTCTGGGTAGAGGCACATCGGCGGCAAACACCAATAAGCGAATCGGGCTAAGCTCTGGTCACATTGGCCAGAGAAGCCCGAGCGCGCGGGCAAGCGAGGTTTTTGCTTGCCATATCGGTAAAAGCCGTTCTCGCGAACCAGAACATGGCTGCTTCAACTGTATCAAGGTGACAGAGACGTTCGAGCGTCCGTTCCCCGGCGCTGACCGACGACCGTACGTAGCCGAAGCGGCCGTCCGCGGATCTCCCCTTATTCAGCCAATTCAGAATGCAAGGCCCGATATTCTTGCGAAAGTTTGTGTCCCGGATCGAGATGAATGAGCGGGGTTGCCTGCTGATGCGATTCGCGGATCCTCACGGACGAAGACAGCTTTGAAGCCAGCACCGGCAAGCCCTCACTGACAAGCTCATCGACCAGCTTTTGGGGCAGGCTCGCGCGAGGCTGAAACTGGTTGATGACAATCCCTTCCACTTCCAACGCGACGTTGTGATCCTGCTGGATCTCCTTCACGTTTTCCAACAACGTGTAGAGCGCGCGACGGGAAAAATCATCGCAGTCGAACGGAATCAGGCAACGCTCGGCCGCGATCAGCGCGGAGCGCGTGTAGAAGTTCAACGCAGGCGGCGTGTCGATATAAATCGCGTCGTACATGTCGAGTTCGTTCAGCGCGTCACGCAACTTGTAGATCTTGTAACGGGATTCCAGTTTGCCGTGCAACGTGTCCAGATCAGGATGAGCGGGCATGACGTCGAGGTTCTCAAATCGCGTCGGATGAATGAACGACGTGACTTCTACAGGCCTGAAGCTGAACGTCAGCGCGGTTTCAAAGAAGCCGGCGACGGTGGGGCTGGCCTCGGCGGCCTGCGAGCCGAGGAGGTATTGGCTTGAATTCGCCTGAGCATCCAGGTCGATGACGAGTGTGCGCATCCCTTCGCTAGCGCTGATTGCCGCCAAGTTACAAACAATGGTCGATTTGCCTACACCACCTTTCTGATTGAATACGACGCGCCGCATGTTCTCCCCTTGAACTGAAGCTACCCAAAAACGCCCAGCATACCTGAGCCAGATCACCGGTTAGATGCGATCGGTTGTTTTCTGGCATGGAAGCATGCTTATGAAATCGTTAGAATTCAATCGTTCTTGAGCCCGGCTACGCAGGAAAATCGAGCACACCCATCCAAAAATATCAGGAGACACAGAGCCATGAGTGATCAGCCGTTCGGACGCTCCCGTCGTGATTTCATGCGTATTGCCGTTACTGCAGGCACCACCGCAGCGCTACCGTGGATGCAGGACGCCCACGCGCAGTCACCAGCCAGCTCCGCAACCCCTGCACCCGTCGCGGGACACTCGGCGAAAGGCACCCAGCTGATCCTGCTCGGCACCAAGGGCGGCCCCACGCCGTCTGACCTGCGCGCGGCACCGGCGAACGTGCTGGTGGTCGACGGTCAGCCCTACGTGGTCGATTGCGGCAACGGCGTCGCGTTGCAGTTGACCAAAGCGGGCATCAAGCTACCCGGCATCCGTGACATCTTCCTGACCCACCATCATTCGGACCACAACGCCGACCTCGGCAACCTCGTGTTCCTCGCCTGGGCCACCGGCCTGCGCACGCCCGTCAACCTGTACGGGCCGCCGCGCATGACAAAGATGATCGACGACTTTGTCGACATGAACGCGATCGACCTCGACGTGCGAATGCGCGAAGAAGGCCGCCCGCCGTTCCGGCCACTGATCAACATCCACGAATTCGACGGCCCGCGCCTCGTGATGGAAGACGACCGCGTGCGCGTCACCTCGACACTGGTCGACCACTACACGATCAAGCCGGCATTCGCGTACCGTTTCGAGACGCGGGACCGCACCGTCGTCTTTTCCGGCGACACGACCTACTACCCGGCGCTTGCCGAGTTCGCCAAAGGCGCAGACGTACTGGTGCATGAAGTGATGTACCTGCCCGCACTCGAAAAGCTGATGAAGACCGTCGACAACGCGCCGACGCTGCTCGATCACCTCGTGAAGAGCCACACCACCACGGAACAGGTCGGCAAGATCGCCGCGGCGGCTGGCGTCAAGACGCTGGTGCTGAGCCATTTCGTGCCGGGCGGCGACCCCGCGATTACCGACGAGATGTGGGCCGCCGATGCGCGCAAGCATTTCGATGGACAGGTCATCGTCGGTAAAGACCTGCAGGTTATCTGAGTGCCGGGACAAGCCACCATGCAATCCGCTGCGATTCCCCTGACGTTGCTGACTGGCTTTCTCGGTTCGGGTAAAACCACGTTACTCAATCGCCTGCTGCCGCAACCGGCGCTGGGCCGTTGTGCGGTGGTGATCAACGAACTGGGCGCGATCGGTCTCGATCATCTGTTCGTCAGCACCTCGCGAGACGAAACCATCGCGCTGCTTGAAAACGGCTGCTTGTGTTGTGGCGTGCGCGACGAACTGGCTGCGACCGTGGCCGATCTGCTAGAGCGCCGCACGCGCGGCGAGATTCCCGCCTTCGAGCGGATTTTGATCGAGACCACGGGGCTTGCGCGGCCCGGCCCGGTGATTTCGTTGCTGCTGGGTGACCCAGCGCTCGAAGGCCGTTTGCAACTCGATGGCATCGTGACGACCGTCGACGCGAAACACGGCGCCGCGCAACTTGCCCGGCATGAGGAATCGCGTCAGCAGGTGGCGGTCGCGGACCGGTTGTTGCTGACAAAGGCTGAACTGGTCGATGCGCCCGCGCTTGCCGACCTCGAGGCCGCGCTTGAGGCGCTGAATCCCGGTGCGACGCGCATCCCTGTGCGCAACGGCGAGATTGACGCACAACAGTTGCTCGACATTCTGACACCGCGTGCCTTGCGGCCCTGGTTGCGCGCCGAGCCTTCGCCGCGCAAGTTGCTGATGCGGGGCGCGACGGCGTCACGCGTGGCCCATCCGGACATCGACAGCTTCTGCCTGACTTACTCGCAGGCATTGCCGATGCGGGCATTCGAAACTGCGCTGACCGTACTGCTCGGCTATCACGGCGAACGCATCCTGCGGGTTAAGGGAATCGGTAATTTCATCGGCGAATCGCGGCCGGTTGTGTTCCATGGCGTGCAGCAGTTGCTGCATGAACCGTTGCGGCTTGAAGCGTGGCCGGATGATGATCACACGACACGGCTTGTGTTCATCGTACAGGGGCTCGCGAGGTCGGTGATCGAGGACACGATCACGCATTTTCTGCGTGAAGCGGGGGTGGAGGAACTGGCGAATATGTAGAGAGCGCGCGAGAGTCAGGTTAGCGCAGCTAAAGATGCGGCCGCAGAGACGGTCCGGCGGCAACACAAAATCGCACCGAATGATGACTCTGGGCGAATTTTTCCAGCCCACGGCAGCTGCGCCTCGATTATTCGCTGGCAGCGGCAACGTGATAACCGAGGGTTTCACAGGACGAAACTTTCGCTCGCATCTGCCGATAATCTGGGCAGGAACTACCTGGATTGAAGCCGGCCAGCCCACCGGCGCCGCCCGGCGCACCCATTCACGTGCCACCTTCGCACGGCAGCCCTGCGCGATTTCCATTCGTTTGCAAGAGGACTCAGGATGCACAAGCTCAGTTTTACGCAGAAGCTGTGGCTGCCGCTCATCATCAGCCTCGTCGCGTTGCTCGCCGTCTCGGTTTCGGCGGCGTGGCAGTCTCGCGAGACCCGCATCGAGGAACGTAAGCACGACCTCACGAACGTCGCGCACGTCGGGCTCAGCATCGTGACGGAGTATGCGGCGCTGGCGCAAAGCGGCGCGCTGCCGGAGGCGGATGCCCGCAAGCAGGCGCTCGAGCGCCTGCGCGGCGTCCGCTATGGCGAAGACGGTTACTTCCTCGTGATCAACTCGAAGCCGCAGATGGTGATGCATCCCATCAAGCCGGCACTCGAAGGCAAGGATCTCGCGGGCAGCGCCGATGCCGACGGCCGTCACCATTACGTGACGTTCGCGTCGGCCGCACAGGCACCGGACGGCGGTTTCGTCGACTATGTGTTCCCGCATCCGGGCGCGGCGTCGGCGCAGGCGGTTGGCAAGATCGGCTACGTGGTGCGCTATGCGCCGTGGGACTGGATCATCGCCACCGGCGCCTATGTCGACGACATCGACGCAGCGTTCATGGCGTCGCTGTGGCTGATCGGCGCGATTTTCGTGGCGGTGTCGGCGGTGCTCGTGACGCTCGTCGCGGTGACGAACCGCAGCATCGCGCGCACGGTCGGCGGCGATCCAGCCTATGCGGCGCACGTGGCGGACGCGATCGCATCGGGCGACCTGACGGTAGCGATCCGTACGCGCGACGGCGACACGTCGAGCCTGCTGCACGTGATGCAGCGGATGCGCGACGCGCTAACGGGCACCATCTGCCAGATCAAGCACGCGTCCGACAACGTCGCGTGCGGCGCGAACGAGATCGCGAACGGCAATGCGGACCTGTCGTCGCGCACCGAAAGCCAGGCGGCATCGTTGCAGGAAACGGCGTCGAGCATGGAGCAGATGACGGCGATGGTCCGCCAGACTGCCGACAACGCACGCACCGCGAGCGAGCTTGCGGCCGGCGCTGCGACTATCGCGAACCGCGGCGGCGACATGATCACGCAGGCCGTCGCGGCGATGAAGGGCATCTCGAGCGAATCGGGCCGCATGGTCGAGATCATCGCGACGATCGAGGGCATCGCGTTTCAGACGAACATCCTCGCGCTGAATGCGGCGGTCGAAGCGGCACGCGCGGGCGAACAGGGCCGCGGCTTCGCGGTCGTCGCGAGCGAGGTGCGAAGCCTCGCGCAGCGTAGTGCGACGGCGGCGAAGGAAATTCGCGAGCTGATCAGTCATGCAGTGGGCAGTGTCGGCAGCGGCGCGACGCTGGTCGAAAACACCGGCTCGACGATCGACGAAGCGCGCGACGCGATCATGCGCGTGACCGGCGTCGTGAAGGAGATCGCGGCGGCAGCGGCGGAACAGAGCGCCGGCATCGATCAGGTGAATCTCGCGGTCACGCAGATGGACAGCATGACGCAGCAGAACGCGGCGCTCGTCGAGCAAGCGGCCGCCGCGGCGCAGTCGCTGAAGGAACAGGCGATGAGCCTGCAACGCGCGGCCGCGGCTTTCCAGGTGGACGACGCCAACGCTAGCGGCGGCACACCGTTCGCACCGGCTTCGGCGCCGCGCCGAGCCGCGTTCGCGCAAGGGGCGGCGCCGGCCGGCCCGCTTCTGTCGTTACGATCTTGCGAAATAAGCATTCCTATTCGTGCCGTCTCGACTTTTCCTGATTTTCGCTACCGCGACAGATTCGATCATGGATGGCCTGACAGGACTCTGGCCTTATTTCGGGCAGTTGGTGACGATGCAGGTGCGCGCGCGGCTGGTTGCGCGACCATTGATCTGCGCGGCGCAATCAGGCGGTAACCGCTAGAATTGCGGCTTTAGCCTGGAATACGCCAATGTCTTTTGCCTCGCTTGGCCTGATCGATCCCTTGCTGCGTAATGTGCAGGACCTCAATTACCAGACACCTACGCCGGTGCAGGCCAAGGCGATTCCTGCTGTGCTCAGTGGCAAGGACGTCATGGCTGCGGCACAGACCGGCACTGGCAAAACGGCAGGTTTTGCGCTGCCGCTGTTACAACGGCTGGTGCAGCACGGCCCGGCGGTGTCCAGCAACCGCGCGCGTGTTCTGGTGCTGGTGCCCACGCGTGAACTGGCCGAACAAGTGCTGCAAAGCTTTATCGACTACGGCAAAGGCCTCGACTTACGATTTCTGGCCGCCTACGGCGGTGTGAGTATCAACCCGCAGATGATGAAGTTGCGCAAAGGCGTGGATGTGCTCGTCGCCACGCCGGGCCGTTTGCTGGATCTCCATCGCCAGAACGCAGTGCAGTTTGATCAAGTACAAACGCTGGTGCTGGATGAAGCCGACCGCATGCTGGATCTGGGCTTTGCGCGCGAACTCAACGCCGTCTTTGCTGCCTTGCCCGCCCAGCGCCAAACCCTGCTGTTCTCTGCCACGTTTACCGACGATATCCGCGCCATGGCGGCAGGCATTTTGCGCGGCCCGGTCAATATCAGCGTCAGCCCACCCAATTCCACGGTCAGCAAGATCAAGCAGTGGGTGGTGCCGGTGGATAAAAAGAACAAGCCTGACCTCTTCATGCACCTTGTGGCTGAGAACAACTGGAAGCACGCGCTGGTGTTCGTCAAAACCCGCAATGGCGTGGATTACCTCGCGGCCATGCTGGATGAAGCGGGCTATGCGGTCGACACCATCCACGGCGACAAACCGCAACCCGCGCGCCTGCGTGCGCTGGAGCGCTTCAAGACGGGCGAAGTACTTATGCTGGTAGCCACCGATGTGGCTGCGCGCGGGCTGGATATCGACGACCTGCCGCTGGTGATCAACGTCGATCTGCCGATCGTGGCGCAAGACTATGTGCACCGTATTGGCCGTACCGGCCGCGCGGGCGCCAGCGGCGTGGCGGTGTCCCTTGTGTGTGCCGATGAAGCGCCGCAACTGGCCGCGATTGAAGCGCTGATCCGGCAAACGCTGCCCCGTGAAGAAGAGCCGGGTTTTGAAGCCGAACACCGCGTGCCGCAAACTAGCGCGACGGGCCAGATCATCAAGAAACCCAAAAAGCCTAAGAAGCCCAAAGTGCCGCAAGCTGCGCCGGGCGCCATACAGGAGCTCAGCAAAAAACCGCGCCCGCAAAGCGGCGAAAACAAACGCAAGCCTGCGGCGCAACGCGCCGTGGCCGCGGGTAAAGGCACAAGCTTGCCCAGCGGTAGCCCATTCAGCGCGCAAAAGCCACGCAGCAAACCCGCCAGCAAGCCGGCTGCGGGTTCACGTAAACCGGCTGGCAAACCCGCTGGTGGCCGCGGCAAACGCCAACCCTGATCCCCGGGGACGAGTAAGGCTGCCGGTTCGCGGCCCGCTGGCAGACAGCAGCGCGGCTTCGGCGTGCATCAGGTCACCGGGTAACGGCGCACTGAATCCCGGATCCATAACAACTTCGGGGCCGAACGGAGGTTGAAATCGTGCGTAGCAAGCGTCCGATCGAGGTCGTCTGTGGCGAATGTGTCCGCTTCTCACACGAAACGGGTGATCGCATAAAATGAACTAGTCGGTTGCAATACGCCCAAACGCAATCCCCGAGCATGCAAATCCAGATGACTCGGGCCTTTGCAAGCTGGGATGCCATCTGATTTCGTTCGTCATCGTTTCTCTCCAGTCGGGGCACCGCGTCCTTATGTCGAGAATGACCACCAATACGATGAGCCGCCGGCACCTGCTGACGCTGATCGGCAAGAACCTCGGCGCGGCCGCCATGATGCAAGGCATGGGCACGTTGGGGTTCGCCGCTACCTCGACCTACGCCGGACCGATCAGACTCGACGGCGCGCCCAAGGGAACGCGAATTCTCGTGCTCGGCGCGGGCATGGCCGGCCTCGTCGCGGCCTTTGAGTTGAGGAACGCGGGCTACCACGTGCAGGTGCTCGAGTACAACGACCGCGCGGGTGGTCGGGCCTGGACTGTCAGGGGCGGCGATCGTTATACCGAACTCGGCGGTGCCACCCAGTCCTGCGATTTCGCTGACGGGCTTTATCTGAACCCAGGGCCGTGGCGCATTCCGTATCACCACCAAGGCGTACTCGACTATGCAAAACGCCTGAAGGTGTCGCTCGAGCCGTTCATCCAGGTCAATTACAACGCATACCTGCATTCGACGGATGCTTTCGATGGCAAGCCGCAACGATTCCGGGCGGTGCAGACCGACTATCAAGGCTATATCGCCGAACTGCTTTCCAAAGCAATCCGCAAGGACGCACTCGATGATGCGTTGTCAGCCGAAGATGCGCATCTGCTACTCGAATCCCTGCGCCAATGGGGTGCGCTCGATCGGGATGGTGGCTATCAGGCCGGCCGGCGAAGCAGTGAGCGCCGCGGATTCGCGACCGCGCATGGCGGCGGCCTGATGCCCAAGGCCGTGCCGTCGAATCTGCTCCCGCGCGACCCCTTGCTTGCATCGCGTTTGTGGCAATGGCTCTCGTCGGGAAACGAGCAGGACTTCCAGAGCAGCATTTTCCAGCCCGTCGGCGGCATGGACAGGATTGCCCATGCGCTTCATTCGCAGGTCGCGAGCGCCGTCGTGTTCAACGCCAGAGTCACGGCCATCCTGCAGGACGAGCAAGGCGTCACCGTTCGCTACACCGATACGACCACCCGAACCGAGCGGAACGCACACGCGGATTGGCTGGTGTGCACCATCCCGCTCTCGATTCTGAGTCAGATCGACATGGCGGTCGGGCCGGACATGCGCGCCGCGATCGATGCGGTGCCCTACGAGACATCGGTGAAAATCGGCTTGCAATTTGGCCGGCGATTCTGGGAAGAAGACGAGCAGATCTACGGCGGCATCACGCATACTGACCTGCCGATCTCGACAATCGGTTATCCGGCAACAGGTTACGGATCGACCGGTCCTGCGGTGCTGCTCGGCGCTTACATGTGGGGGCCTGCCAGCTATGAGATGGGTGCACTGCCCCCTGCGGAACGGATCGCGGTGGCATTGAGCCAGGGCAGCCAGATTCATCCGCAGTACGCGCGCGAGTACCAGAACGGCTTCGCGATGAGCTGGAGCCGATCACCGTTCACGAATGGCTGCTTCGCCGCATGGACGGATGCGTTGAGAGAAGCGCATTACGCGAATCTCTGCCAGATCGACGGGCGGATCGTTCTTGCTGGAGAGCACGCGTCCCATATCCCGGCATGGCAGGAAGGCGCCGTGCTGTCGTCACTGGATGCGATCACTCGCTTGCATCGGAGAATCGTCAATGGCTAGGCCGACGTTGATCTTCAGCGTGATGCTGACGGCCTGGCTGTCGGGAGCCGCGACAGTGTCGGCTCTGGCGGTGGCGCAGGAGGCCCCACGCACTTTCACGATTTCACCGGACTACCGCTTCACCGAAAAAAGCGGCGAAGCGCTTTACAACGCGACTTGCGCGGGATGCCATATGCCGGATGGAAAAGGCGCACAGGGCGCGGGTCACTACCCGGCGCTTGCTGACAACCCGGCAGTAGAAGCAGCACCTTACGTCATCGTCAACGTACTGCACGGCCGGAAGGCGATGCCATCGTTTGGCGACGCGATGGATGACGATCAGGTCGCTGCCGTCGTCAACTACACGAGAACCCATTTCGGCAATCGATTTGCCGGAAGTGTCACGCCGAGCCAGGTTAGAAGTCTGCGCTGAATGCACGTTGGACCCACGCGACGCCCACGCGGCGAGCGGGCAGCATGACAGTCAGTGTTACTATGCTGCGCTCGGATCAAGCCCCCTGCCGATACCCGCCTCGGACGGCCGTTCGAGTTTCCACCGAGCACCTTCGTTCGAAGGAACAAGCAGTGACCCGATCACACTCGCCGGCGTGCTTCGATGCACCCGGAGATGAGCAGCATCAACGTATCGTGGATGCTATTCATGACCATGGCTGGTCGGAGCAGGACAATTTTATCCCCCCGAGTTTGACGCTCGCGCTGGCGCTGGAATGCGCAGCGCTTGCGACGGCCGGGACGCTCACATTGGCGCATGTCAGCCAGGGCGCCGCGCGCTCCCTCCAGCCCGATGTGCGCGGGGACCAGATTCAGTGGCTGGAGGCGGGCCAGTCCGAAGCCCGCGACCGGTATCTCGCGATCATGGAAATGCTGCGCATTGCGTTAAATCGCGGACTTTTTCTGGGACTCGAAGAATACGAGAGCCACTTCGCCTACTACGCCCCGGGCGCTTCGTATCTGCAACACCGCGATCAATTTCGCGATGACGATAGCCGCACGGTGTCCGTCATCGTCTATCTGAATGCGGACTGGCTGCCCGAGGACGGCGGCGCGTTGCGGCTTCATCCAGAGGGCTTGAGCACGCAAGACATCTCGCCAGTCGGCAGCCGGATCGCAGTGTTTCTATCCGCCGACATGGTGCATGAAGTATTGCCTGCAACGCGCGACCGCATGTCGCTCGCGGGATGGTTTAGACGCCGCCCGTGACGCAACTCACTCATCGTCAGCTTTCCGCGCACATGATGTTCGAAACGCCCTTCTGGCTCGCGACGCTTCATTAGCCGCCGCCTCGGTAAATATCGAACATCAGTGCTGGCCCGCCATTTTTCTGAAAGTCTTCCAACTCGCGCATCACTTGCTCGCGCGTTTTTCCAACGGGCACGGAGGGCGCCGGTGTGACGGTCGGAACCGCGACCTCTGAAACCTGCGGGGCGTTGCCATCCGTTACCGCTCCCTGCTGGTTGGTCGCCGTTTGGGCGAAGCATCCGTCTGCTGTGACTCCAGCTATCAGCGCAAGACAGACGGTGATCGATTGATAGAGTTTCATGGGAGTACTCCCTCGGAGTTTAAGAGATCGGCCTGCGCATCTTTCGCCGACCGACAGCAGTCTTCGCGCGAACCAAAACAGGTTCGGCTCGTTGCAACGATCAATCGATCTGGATGCGCTCGACGAATGCCTTTCCAGCGTTGCTGTCATATTCATTGTTGGTCAGGCGAAATGCCGTCACAACGCACATGCGTGGGCGACGGACCAGCAACTCAGACGAAAGATGTATGCACTCCCGCTGGCTCATCCCGGTGACGTATCAGCTATTCGCCTTCAATGATGGCGGAGCGCCTTGCTGAACCTTCCAGTGCAGGCAAGGACACATCCCGTAGTTGATACATTTGTGGCTGATGGTAGAAATGGCGACCTGTTATTCTGTTTTTATGTGGTTACGCACGGTGGTGTTGTGCACCCATGACCACTGGCGCCGCTTTCGCTGGAATGTGCCGTCTTACTCCGTTAGCCATGTTCGGTGGGGACCTGTCTAACCCGTGGTGCGCCGATACAGCCTCTCGACGTCGCGCACTGTCCGCCCACGGCGGCTTTCCTGATCAAGCAACGTTATGAGATTGTCAGGCTTCCTGGTACGCAAGTTTGGCTCGGCGGCTGTGGAGCGTGCGTTCCGTATGGACTATGCGCGTCGCTACGCGAGCCAACGCAGGTTGGCTTGCGCCAGCCTCATACTGATATGGACCGCGGTTGTTATCCGTGATTGGTTGCTGCTGAACACGCTTGATCCCAGCATCCTCTTCCGCGTTGGCTATGTGCGACTCGCAGGTGCCGTGGGTATGGCTCTGCCGTTATGGTTGATGTGGGGACCGCGCGCCTTTGACGAACGCTGGGCCGTCAGGTTACTTTGCGTAGTGACGCTGAGCTGCTGGTTCGCCCTATTGGGGCTGGTGAACGTTTACCCGCCAGTCCGGGTCGGACAGGAGATTTTCCCCGGTTTTTTCGTTGCCCTTTTCCTGATATTCACGTTGTTCAGACTTCGCGCAATCACGGCAGCATGGTTAGTCGGACTATGCGTTGTAACCTACCATCTTATAGAACTGCTCCGATACATCTGAGGTACTTCCATGTCCTGGTCTCACTGGTATACCCGTGGGGCTATGGTGTCTATGATGTATCTCGTTGGTATTGGCGTCTGCATTCAGTTTGAACTCGCGGCCCGGCGCGAATTTGTGTTCCGGCGCACGTTGCGCGCAGCCAAGGCACGCGTTGAAGCCGCTTCTCGCGTGGTCAAGCAACAAAATGAACGCATGAGAGAAGTCGTCAGAGAGAAGGAGCGATTCTTTTCATCGGCCTACCACGACATCCAGCAGCCTCTCGCCGCGATCAACCTCTTTATCCGTAGCGCGCGGAGAAAACTCGCAGATGAACACACCGCAAGCCATGATCCCGACGTTATCGAGGAAACGGCACGCGACATCCTCGACATGTTCAAGGACATTCAGGACTATAGCGAACTGGGCTCATACGTCCCGCACCTGTCACCGGTCGATACGCAGGCCGTGCTGACAGAAGTCTTCGAGCAATACCTTGAACCGGCGAAGTCGCGGGGCATCGAGTTGAGAATCAGCGTGCGTCGATGCCCCCCGCCGCCTATTGAAAGCGACCGCTCCCTGTTCAAACGGGCATTGTCCAATCTTGTATCGAATGCGATCAAGAACACCTCCGCGGGGGGCGTCGTAATCGGCTGGGTGCTGATTGGGGAGCGGCTTCGCATTGACGTATGGGACACGGGCATCGGCATCTCGCCCGCGCATCGGGATGCGATATTCGCCGAGTACTATCAGATTAACAACCCCGGCCGCGACCGGTCGAAAGGACTCGGACTTGGGTTGTCTATCGTCAATCGGGTTGTCGGAATTCTGCCGAAGCACAGCATGCGTTTCTGGTCGGTCGAAGGGCGCGGGTCACGCTTCTCCCTGTACGCTCCGATATCGCAATCAGCACCCGTCATCGTGACGGAAGACCCAGCGAACGCCGCATGCACGTCCATCCTCAACGGCAGATACATCCTGCTTTGCGATGACGAACCGACCGTTCTCGAGGGCCTGCGCCGATTATTCCTCAGTGCTGGCGCACTGGTGGATGCCGCCGGGTCAATGGCGGGATTCGAATCGATTCTCGCCGACGATGGCCGCGCACCCGACATCATTGTCACCGATATCCGGCTGCGCGACGGGCCGACCGGCATTGAGCTTGCCGAACGGATCAGGCAGCATTTCGCCTGGGCGGGCGTGCTTCCCGTCGCATTCATCACTGGCGAGCTGGTGTCTCCGCACGCACTTCGCGATTTCGCCGAGCCGTTCGTGCTGGTGCGGAAGTCTTCCGCGCCGGAAAGCACGCTCGCTGAAGTCAGTCGGCTCGTTGCTGCCCAACGGCCGACGGGCTTCGATCATGGGCGGGATCCGTGATTGGCGGGACGCCGAGTTTGATCGCTTTATCCGCCAGCATGACGATGAGTTCCGTACGGCGCCGCAGATTGAAATGCGCGAGCAAATGGCTGACGTATTTTCGTACCGTAATGTCTTCAAGACCCATTCTCAGCGCAATCGTCTTGGACGG
Source organism: Paraburkholderia domus (assembly GCF_905220705.1). GTDB lineage: Bacteria > Pseudomonadota > Gammaproteobacteria > Burkholderiales > Burkholderiaceae > Paraburkholderia > Paraburkholderia domus. Next base: position 85,498 of record NZ_CAJNAT010000004.1, on the reverse strand, counting down.
AAGCCCGCGCACCAGCCACGCCAACGTTTCGAACTCTCTCGGCTCGTCTCCCGGGACCGCGTTCGAAGCGAGCTGCAATTACACAGCCGATGATGCCAGATCCGTAGCCGTCGCCCGCTGTGTTCAACACGAACAGTACGCGCGGAGCCCCTATGTCACGACCTGTGCCCGCGGCAGGACCTGATTGACGTGGGTGACATCGCGAACTTGAGCGGTGGCTTCTGGCCGACCAGCTTGCCTTTGTTCCACGCCTCACGGGATTGTTCGAATTTCATGGCACACTCCCAAAGGAAAGTTGGGAGTTCCATTTTGAAACCTCGCTTCGGCTACGGTTCACAATCGTGCCGATTGTTGCCAGTAGAGCATTCCAAACCAGCATAACTCGACGGCTGGTCCGCGCCGAAACTTGCCGGATGGGTAACGGGGCGTCTCGGCCGATGCTGGTGCAGGTGGCTTTCGTTAGAATCTGTTTTCGATCCTCATATTCGTCTATAACCGGAGACAAACGTGCCAGGCCTACTTCCCGATGTCGACCGCGAGGGACTCCTCGAATATTCAGTCGTGTACACCGACCGATCAATCAATCATATGTCGCAGCTCTTTCAAGGAGTCATGCGCGATATTTCCGATTCTCTGAAAAAAGTCTACAACGCGAAGTCGGCCGTTATCGTCCCGGGTAGCGGGACTTTCGGCATGGAAGCCGTCGCCCGGCAGTTCGCGACGAACAAGAAGTGTCTGGTCATCCGCAATGGCTGGTTCAGTTTCCGCTGGTCGCAGATTTTCGACATGGGCGGCATTCCGTCTGAATCGATAGTGTTGAAGGCGCGTCCGGTCGAACAAGGAAGGCAGGCCGCCTATGCACCGCCGCCGATTGAAGAGGTGGTCGCGGCGATCAGGGAAAACAAGCCGGATCTGGTCTTTGCGCCGCATGTCGAAACCGCATCCGGGATGATGCTGCCTGATGCCTATTTACGCGCGGTGTCCGACGCAGTTCATGCCGTCGGCGGCATGTTTGTACTGGATTGCATCGCCTCCGGCACGATCTGGGTGGACATGCAGGCCAGTGGCGTCGATGTCCTGATCAGCGCACCGCAAAAGGGATGGAGTGCATCACCCTGCTGCGCACTGGTCATGCTCAGCCCTCTTGCCCGCGAAAGAATCGACGCAACAACCAGCACCAGTTTCGCTTGCGATCTTCGCAAGTGGCTGCAGATCATGGAGGCCTACGAGAACGGCGGGTTCGCGTACCACGCCACGATGCCCACGGATAGTCTCGCGACGCTGCGCGACGTCATGAAGGAAACCGAGGCATATGGCTTCGACAAAGTGAGAGCGGAGCAGGTTGAACTCGGCGCGCGCGTTCGCTCACTCCTGGGTGCCAAGGGTTTCAAAAGCGTGGCGGCCGAAGGTTTTCAGGCTCCGGGCGTTGTGGTCAGCTATACCGACGACGACGGCATACGATCCGGCAAGAAATTCGCCGATGCCGGCTTGCAGATCGCGCCCGGCGTTCCCCTTCAATGCGACGAGCCTGAAGACTTCAAGACCTTCCGCATCGGATTATTTGGCCTGGACAAACTGCATGACGTCGAAGGCGCGGTCGCCAGGCTTGCCAAGGCGTTGGACGGTATCCTTTAGCGCGATTTTCCGGAGCATGTGCGCATGGCTCGTCCTCGCAACCACATCGGCAGGAGCACTCCGGAACCTGCCGGAATAGCGATGCGCACGCTTCGGCGCTTCGACGCCGCCCGAGTTGAACGGCGAAGCGCAATGTATAACAGCGGTTGCCACAGCTTCGTTGGCCGGCAAATGATTGGCCGAAGCGTCCGCGTGCGTCAGCGATTAGGCTTTAGTGCCGTAAGGTAAGCGGTGCGCTCGGCCGTGACCAATCGACGACCCTCAACTTGCGGGCGGAGGATCTGTTCGAAAAATAGTCGTTCGTCCACGGTGAACTGCGTCGCGAGAATGTCGCCGAGCCGCGGAGCCCAAGGGTGCGGCGAGCTGCCAAGCAGCACATCCCACGAGGTGAGCGCAGCGGGGCGTACATCGACGTGAAACTCCATATGAATATCCGCGAACCCTGCATCTAAAGCGAAGCGGACCAGATCGCGTTCGCCGTAGTTGGCAATCGGACTCGCAGCAATTTTTTCCTCAGTATCGGGAAACTGAGCGGCTTTCCAGCGATGCAGCAGGTGGAAGAAGTTGTCCCCGGCTTTCTCGGGCAGACCTTCAACGATTTTCCGCAGCGAGCTTGCCTCGATTGCATCGTCGCGCATAATGGGTTCGGCGATCGATAGCCGGCCACCGGGTCTGAGAATCCGATGAAATTCCCGCAGAGCGGCCATCTTGTCGGGGACGTAAGCGAGAACGGCCCGTGTCGTGACTGCATCGACAGTGCCATCCTCAATGCCATCGAGCGATTCGGCGGAGCATTGGATGAAGACGCACTGATCCTGGATGTTCCGCTGAACTGCGAGTGCTTCAGTGTGACGAAGCAGAGGTGCCGAGATATCCGTCAAAAGCACGCGCAGTGATGGGCCTATGCGGTCGATAGCACTTAAGCCGATCAGTCCGTCGCCGGCACCGATGTCGGCGAGCGTCATGCCAGGGGCAAGCTTCGCGCCGTCCAGAACGCGGTCCACATGATGTTTGAGTTCGACATGGAGGGCTCGTTCGTGCCCTGGATCATCTCCGTGCCGAATATGTAACAGCCAATCGGACCACACATCGGATTGCGGCTGGGAGTCGGAACTATTCATGTCGATGGACGAATGTCGATTGGATAACGAGGTGTGTCGAATGACCAAAGACGCGAACCTCATCCCGGATCAGCCGACCAGCAGTTGAGCGGCATCGCCGTCGGCGCATGAATATAAGGGACGCTACCTTATGAGAACCTGAAGGACTTGCTATCAAAGCGGGAAACCGCGTAGGAACGTTTGGCGTTGCACTGTGGATAGACAAAGGGGCCCGCGCTATGAGAGGCTTCGCATCGCGCCGACCCGGCGGCGGGGAGATCCGCGCCCGGCGACGTTGACCGCATCGCCCGGCCTCTATTGAAAGTGGATTGGGAAGACGTCGTTCCAGTACGGCAATCCTTTAAGAAAATGAGAGCTAGAACGTGAGTGAATGGGAAGCCGGCAGCATTGATGGTATTGAGTACACGTACGGGTATTGCGACGAACTCGATCCGCTGCGCCTCAGACTTCCGTTGCTACAGTCGGGACTCACCCCTCCGGCTCTTCGTACCGCGTGCGAGCTAGGATTCGGCCACGGCGTCAGCGTGAATATCCACGCAGCCGGGTCCGCTACAAGATGGTTCGGTACTGACTTCAACCCGTCTCATGCGAGCTTTGCACGGCAACTGACACAGTGCGCCGGATCGCAGGCGAGATTGTTCGCTGAAAGCTTCGCAGAATTCTGTATGCGAGACGATTTGCCGAATTTTGATTTCATCGGCATGCACGGCATCTGGAGCTGGATTTCCGACGAAAACCGCGCGCTCATTGCCGACTTCATACGACGCAAACTCAATGACGGCGGCGTTGTGTCTATGAGCTACAACACCCAGCCCGGGTGGGCCACGATGTTGCCGGTGCGCGAATTGATGAACTGTCATTTCCAGGCGAGCGCGCGGTTGAGTGCACACAGTGGCGTGCCCGCCGAAACGCAGGTCCAGACGCACATTGCAGCGGCATTAGACTTCGTCAAAACCGTGGTTGCGACGCAACCCGGCTATGCAGTGGTCAACCCGCTGCTGGCTGAACGTGTCGACGCATTGTGCAAGGAAAACACGCACTACCTCGCACATGAATACTTCAATCGTGACTGGCAGCCCATGACTTTCTCGCAGGTCACATCATCGCTTGCTGCGAGCGGTTTGACTTATGGCTGCTCTGCGGACTATCGCGATCACGTTGACGAGATCAATCTCAACCCCGCTCAACGCGCCTTGTTGGCGGGCATTCCAGATACCGTTTTACGTGAGACCGTACGGGACTTTTGCATCAACCGGTCGATGCGGCGAGATTATTGGGTCAAAGGGCGCCGGACGCTTAGTGACGAGGCGCAGCAGACGGCGCTGCGCGCGCATCGCGTCATGCTGGCATTGCCGAGGGATTCGGTCTTGCTGAACGTGCGCGGAGCGCTGGGAGAAGCGACGCTACCGGAAAGCTTATATGGTCCGATTCTCGACGCGCTTGCCAGCCATCACCCCGCACGCCTCGCCGATATTGAAAACAGCGTCCGCGTACGCGGGATTACGCTCCCCCTCATCGTCAAGGCCGTGACATTGTTGGTGGGAGCCGGCGTGTTGCTGAATGTACAGGACGAGGCGCAGATTGACCTCGCTCGTCCGTCATCGGACAGGCTGAATGCCGCCATTTGCGAGCAGGCGCTCCAGCATGGGGACGTACAATTTCTGGTCAGTCCGGTGTCCGGTTCGGGCGTTTTGATTCCGCGTGTGCCACAGCTCTTCCTGTTGGCGAGGCGACGTCACTTAAGGGAACCTACACAGTGGGCCGAATTCGCCGAGGCCGCTTTGCGCACGAGTTCCGCACCCGCTCACATCACGGAGGGCGTTTCCGTTAGCCCGCTCAACACCAGCGGCGATCTGATTGCGAAAGCGAATCGCTTTGCTGAAATACATCTACCGATATTGCAGGCACTGGAAATCGCTTGAGGAAGAGATACGGTCGAGCGGATTGAAACGCTCTGACCTGGCGTAGCACCTCTCAAACAGGCAAGGTTTCGTTGCTTGTTTCTCTTTTGACTAGTCCACATGTGCGAGGGCGCGTGTCGTGCGAGCCTTGGGCGGCCGGTCGCGCAGCAGCAGGGGCATCAAACGCCGGTTGGCTGTCTGCGCCGCCCACTCGCAATACGTGGCGCTGCCGAGCACCCAGCCGTTGAGCGTCGACTGCATCAGGTTGTTGACCTCGAGTTCGTCAAGGGGCTGTGCGCTCACATCGCGGTAGGCCTGGTGGCGCTCGAACGGCGCATTGCCGAGCGTCCGGTAGATTGAATGGTCCTTGATGAAGCTATCGACACGCAGCCCGATGTGATGCGCGAAGCTGGACCACGGGTAGTTTCCCGGCTCTGCCACCAGGCGGTTGCGCACCGGCGCATGATCGATAACCCGGCTCGCGAGCAGGAAATACCGGTCGGGCTCAATCACTGTTGCGCAGTAACCGCCACGCCACACCGAACCGCGCCGCCCATGGCGGCGGTTGAAGGTCTCGACGTAGCGACGGCAGACTGCCTGCATCGCCATGGCCACGCTCGACTCGTATGAAGGTGTCACGAGGAACTGTACCGCGTCAGGCATGAGTACCCACGCGTGCACTGCCAGATCGGCGACGCGCGCTGCGTCTGCCAGGCAGGCGAGGAAGTACAGGTAGTCTCCTTCGTCCAGGAATGCGGGCCCCGTGAGCCCCTGCAAGATAACGTGCTGCGGTTGATCTGGGACGTAGTGCCGTGCAAGCCGTGTCATGCTGAATTAACCGGAAATCCGATGTGAGAAAGCGATCCGACAGGTATCGGACCCGTGACGATGCGTAACGAAATTCTATCGATCATGTGCGTGCGTTTACATGACGAACAGGCCTTTTTTCTGGCCTCTTTTCGTTGAATTGCCGATCGCAGCCAGTATCTCTTTTATGCCACCGCTGAATAGCAGCGCCGCGCTGTATATCTTTAGACGTTTGCCGCGCGCCATCCGGCACCAATACATCAGGCAGCACGACGGTACAGCGGTCGAAGCGTCCCTAGTTTCCACTCGAATCCCACCTGAACCGGCGAAGCCGGCGACGACGCCCTGCATAACGGGGTTCGCGAATTTAATCGGTAGGTATCCAAACGATAACGATAGCCTCCAATCCGAGACCTTGGACGGCGAGCTATCGAACGCGCGCTACGCCGCGCCTTCAATCCGGCAACGCCTTACTCTTCAGGCAATCGATGAAATATTCCGCAGCGCCGCCCAGCACGCGATCCTTGCGATAAATCAGGCTGAGTGCGAGGCGAGGTAGCGCGATATCGAGCGCAACACGTTCCAGCGTGCCGCGCTCGATTTCCTCGTTGAGCTGAAAGTCCGGCCAGACGCTCACCACCCCCGCCTCGCTGGCGAGCTCCGTATAGAGCCGCCGCGCCGTGCAGACCGTAATCCGGGACGGCGGTGCAATCGCCCCCGCGGTATCGCCCGCGCGCGCGGTCAACGCGGCCCAGAATGCGGGCACGCTCTTGCGCGTGTAGTTGTAGAGCCAGTGCGCCTCCCGCAAACGTGCAAGCTGTCTCTCACCCGCAAGCGGATCGCCCAGCTTGACTGCCAGCGATTGCGACACGTTGCCGAGCGGTATCACGCGAAACTCGTTGCTCGGATCGCCTTCGCCGGTAAAGCCGATGCACATGTCGAACGAGCCGTCGCGCAGGCCGTCGATGAGCCGCATCGTCTGGTACTCGTGCACGTCGAGCTGCACATCGGGAAACCGCTGACGGAACGCGTGGATCGCGTCCGGCACGACGATTGACGCGGCGAGCAGCGATACACCGATCTCGAGTGTCCGCTCAGCCGACGACTTCATCTCCTCCAGTTCCTGCTCGGCCCGCGCGATCTCAGTCACGACGGTGCGCGCACGCCTCAGCAGCGCTTCGCCATACGGCGTCAACCGGATGCCCGAACCGCTGCGCAGCAGCAGTTGGACGCCAAGACGCGCCTCCAGCTCCTTGATGCTCTTGGTCACGGCAGGCTGCGACAGGCATAGCGCTTCGGCGGCGGCCATCAGCGTGCCGTGCTCGGCAATCGCCACGAGGGTCCGCAATTGGGTGGTTTTCATGGTTTCCGCGGCCCATAAGCGTTGGCTATGTACATAAAAAACTGGAAATTGACCAGTCGCGGCGCTGGCTAGTATAGCCACTCCGGCCACTCCGCCGCCGTCTGTAAGGCGCGGCCAGAAGCACTCAGGACAAGGAGCGAAAGTGGGACTGAACCTCATCGATGCGGACATCGACGAACTCGTTGCATTGCGGCGAGACATTCACGCCAATCCGGAGACGGCGTTCGACGAAACGCGCACGAGCGAACTCGTCGCCGCGAAATTGCGCGCGTGGGATATCGAAACACACACGGGCGTGGGCAAAACGGGCGTGGTCGGCATCATTCGAGGCACGCGCACAATGTCCGGAAGTGGGCGTGCAATCGCGTTGCGAGCCGACATGGACGCGCTGCCCATGGAAGAAGAAGGACGCCCGTTTCACCGCTCCTTGCGGCAAGGGGTATTTCACGGTTGCGGCCACGACGGCCATACGGCGATGTTGCTCGGCACAGCCCGCCACTTCAGCCGTCATCGCGATTTCGCAGGCACGATCGTGCTGATCTTTCAGCCCGCCGAGGAAACCGGCGGCGGAGCGCTGGCCATGCTGGCCGACGGGCTCGAAATCCGCTTTCCCTTCGACGAAATCTACGCCATACACAACGCGCCGCATTTCGCGCCGGGTACGTTGGGCGTGCGAGACGGTGCCATGCTGGCGTCGTGCGACGAGTTGCGAATCGACGTGAACGGCGTCGGCGGTCATGGCTCGTCGCCGGAAAGGACGAAGGATCCGATCGCGGCTGCGGCGCAGCTCATTTGCGCGTTGCAGACTGTCGTGAGCCGCGCGATCGACCCCGCTTCGGCCGCCGTGCTCAGCATTGGCAGCATTCATGCGGGCAGCACCTCGAACGTGATTCCTTCACATGCACAGATGACGGGCACCGTGCGTACGTTCGACGAAAGCGTGCGCGAACGGATGAAGGCGCGCATCGAGTCGATCTGCGCGGGCGTCGCGCTCGCGACAGAATGCGAGATCGCGGTGACGTTCTATGGCAGCTCGCCTGCGACGATCAACCATCGCGAGCAGGCCGCGGCCGCGGCTGACGCGGCGGCAGAGGTGCTCGGCACGGCGAACGTCCTGCGCGATTTCCCGCCGCTCAGCGGCTCCGAAGACTTCTCCGAGTTTCTGCTGCGTCGACCCGGTGCCTACGTGCTGCTCGGCCAGGGCGGCGTCTATTGCCACCATCCCGAGTTCGATTTCAACGACGAAGTGCTGCCGCTCGGCGTGCGCTTCTTCGTGACGCTGGCGCTCGCGCGCCTCGAGGCGTAGCCCGCGTCTTTGCGCGTCAGGACCACACCTACTTAATCCAGTCAGGACATAACTATGAACCAGCATCTGCTGCGGGTGCTTGCAGCCGCCGCCCTCCTCGTCGCCCAGTCTGCGCAGGCCGAAACATTGCGTTTCGGCACCGATCCGACTTATCCGCCGTACGAATACAAATTGTCGAGCGGCCAGCTCGTGGGGCTCGACATCGAAATCGGCAATACCCTGTGCGCCGCTGCCCATGTGAAATGCGAATGGGTGGAGGGTAGTTTCGACGGGTTGATCGCCGGGCTGCAATCGCGCAAGTTTGATGCGATCAACGCGTCGCTCGCCGCCACCGCCTCACGACGCGCGGTGATGGATTTTACGACGCCGCTGTATCCAGCGGACATTCGCCTCGTCGCTGCGAAGGCCGCTCACTTGCAGCCCACTGCGGCATCGCTCGCCGGCAAGCGTATCGGCGTGCTGCAAGGTTCGACGCAGGCAGCATTCGCGAAGCAGAACTGGGCCGCGCACAGTGTGACGATCGTCGAGTATCAGGACCAGAACAGCGTCTACGCCGACCTCGTGAACGGACGGCTCGACGGTACGCTGGTCGTCGGCGCCGCCGCCCAACTGGGCTTCCTTGCAAAGCCCGAGGGCAAAAACTTCGAACTGGCTGGCGCACAGATCGTCGATCCGGCACTGCTCTCCGCAAGCAGCGTGATCGGCGTGCGCAAGACCGACACGCACACGCTACAGATGCTCAACGCAGCGATCGCCCAACTCAAGCAAGACGGCACGATAGACCGGCTAACGCACAAGTACCTGGACACAGGGACAACCACGAAGTAGCCGCTGCGCCGGCCAGATGCGCCACTCGATCAGCAGGGTGCTGCGCGACCGCGGAACGGTCGCCCGTAGTCCCCACTGTTCCTGGCGATGCTGCTGGCAGAGCAAATCTACGTGTTGCAACGTTCATTCGGACGATTTCGTTGAATGACGGCACGTCTATCTTCATCGGCACTCTGGTTCCGTCCGGTCACCCGTTGTGGTCGGATTCGGCGACCGCACCACGGGGAGGATTGGACGACGCTGTGCCGTCGGGAGGTATTCCGGCGCAGGCGTTCTGGTCGGTGTCGCTGTATGCGGTCGATAAGGACGGGCAGTTCCTCGCCGCAAATCCGATCAACCGCTATCAGATAAGCAGCCGCACGCCAGGGCTCGTCGTCAATGCGGATGGCAGCGTAGATATCTGGCTGCAAGCCCAGCGTCCGATGGATGCGCAAGCCGCGAACTGGCTGCCGACGCCTGCCGACGGGCGCCACTTCACGCTGTTTGCGCGCGCGTATGAGCCGACGGGAAGCGTCCTAACCGGTACCTTCAAGATGCCACCGGTCGAGTTGCTGCCTTGACTGCGGCCGGCGCGTGCTGCCAATCATGGACTTGCGCGGTTCACATTGCGCATGCCCTTGCATGAGGCAGCACGCGGCCCGTTAGACTACGACCCGCATCGGAAAGGCTAGTGGGTCGAGAACACCGAGATTCCGCCGTTGGGGAATCCTGCCGCGCCGGGCTGGAACGGCACGTACACTTGCCCAAGCGTGCTGTCGATGGCGACGGAATGCGCGCCTGTGCCCACCGGAATCTTAAAGAGCAACTGCCGTGACGCGCCATCGATTACGCCCATCTGCGGGCTAAATCCTGACGCAGCAGCGATACCGCTCGTCACGTAATGCCGGGCCGGGAGGAAATAGCGGTTGGAAGCCGGATCGTAACTGGCCTGATCCACGCCGCCAAATGGCAGGCTGGCTTGAATTGCGCCACTCGTACGATCGAGGATCAGCGTGATGAGAGGGTCGCCGGCCGGCGGATCGCATCCAATGAGCACGTCGTTATTCGGGCCAAGCACGATTCCGGCCGGTCCGCATTTCCCTAGTGGAAACGACTTGCTGACGGCAGGGTTTCCCGCCACCGCCGAGCTGGCGGTGATGACATCGAGTTCGCCATCGGGATTGGCAGCGGTCCCGTCGTTGTTGATCAAAAAGCTCTTCGAAGCAGGATCATAGGTACATGCTTCGAGCCCCGACGAGCCGTTGAAAGGAAGCTTTGCCACGGCCTTTTGTGTCAGCGTGGAAATAAGCGTGACCAACGGCGGCGAGTCTCCGGGGCTCGCGTACATCACGAGATGATCGTCAGGATCGTAGCAACCCTCATCGACGCGAGATCCGGAATTACTGATGGTGATCGTGTTGACCGTCTTCTGCGCAACCGTATCGATCACCTTAACTGAGTCGACGTCGCCGACATAGATTGTGTTCGTGCCAGTAATACCCACAATTCCGTCTGGACCTGACTCGTTTGTCGTGGCGCCGGCACCGATGAATGGCCCCGGGATTTGGGCGATCAAAGTGTTCGAACTGGTGTCCACGACATCGACTGTTTTGTTATTGCGGTCGGTCAGATAGTATTTGCCAGCCTCGGCATAGCCGATGTCGAAACTGAATGGTGGGCTCGAAGCATTGGGCACGGCGATATTCGTCAGTAGCTTGGGTGGTGTCGGTGCGCTGACATTATCTCCACCTCCGCAGCCGGCCAATGCGGCGACAGCGAGCAACATCAAGGTCATCAGGCGCTTTTCCATCAATTCGTCTCCATTTCCGTTTATTGGTCTGACCGCCGGTCCGGGGATCAGCCTGAGTATTGAAATTTCTATCGTCCTTAATCGACGACGATCAACGAATGATTTCTTAAGGAATCTTAAGAAATCATTATTTGAAGAGATAGCCGTGTTTCGCATGGATGCAGTTGCGCAGCGCATCGATTGCGGCTATGGAGACCGGCTGTATGGTTCACACAATGGCGGCGCGACCGAAAATCGGAAAGTAAAACTTATTTATGGTCTGCATTGAGTTAACGCTATACCTGTAATGAATCTGAATCTTCTATGGACGTGGCGGCGACACGCCGGCCGCCATTTCGCGCTGCGGATTTTTCTGGCTCTGTGCGGCGTGGCGGAGTTCCGTGAGGCGCACACAATACGTCACACAGGCGATTGATCCGTGTGATCGCTGCGACCGGCTAGTGTTTGTCGACTTAGGGATCTTTTGACAGAAGGCCCCGTACAACGTGTGCGCTATAGAGCGTCGGTCAGGTTGCCCCGCTTCCGGACGACGCTCATCTCACACTCTGCAGGAACCCTAACGCCAGGCAAGCCGACGTACGGCTGCTGGCACCCACGCACGGGCAATGCACTCGTTTAGACGAGTGCAACCTTGCCGGTGGCGAGGTCATACACGCCGCCAACAATGTCGATCTTCTTGCCCACGTAAAGCTTCTGGACGATCGGCGGTGAGCTCTTCAGCCGAGCCACCTGCCGCCGCACGTTTTCGGCGACCGCGTTGTCCAGCAAGTTGCCGGTCTGCGTCTTCTCGGCGGCGATGACGGCCGGTTTGATCGCACTGATGAGTCCCGGCAAATGACCCGGAAGGACCGCATTGGCCTTCAGCACTTTGATTGCGGCATCGACCGCGCCGCATCCGGTGTGGCCTAGCACCATGATGAGCGGCACCCCCAGGAACTGGGCACCGTATTCGACGGATGCAAGCAAATCCGGGTTCACGATGTTGCCCGCGACGCGTAAAACGAAGAGATCGCCCGGCCCCTGATCGAACGCGAACTCCGGCGCCACGCGCGAATCGGCGCAGCCCAGGATCGTGGCAATCGGATACTGTGCCTGCACTCGAGCGGCGCGCCCCGATGAGAAGTCGCGCTCATTCGGCGCGTTGGCGGCGTAGCGCGCGTTGCCATCCATCAGCCGCTTCAACGCGTCTGCGGGCGCGATCGAGTTCGGTTGTGGCGATGCGCCTGACGCTGGTGGCTCGGCTGCGAGCGCGGCGCCCACGCTCCATGGCAAGAGCGTCGCGAGTGCGCTGGTCTTCAGGAAATCTCGGCGCGATACTTGAGGGTCGTGCTGCGCATCACCACACACATCACACATTTGAATTCCTCCGCCATTGCTGGGAGCATTCGGCCGCAAACAGGCGCCTTGCCGCATCGCAACGCAACTGGCACACCGATCCCCGGCTGGGTGTGCCTCACGTGGTGGTCCAACGCCACGCGGTAGATCAGCTAACGCAATTTGAGTCTATACCGTCGCCAGGCGCCGCGTCTGGAAAACACCGCAACTGCCAACAGCCGATCGCGGCCCACGCGTCATCGGACGGTCACTAGTAGGTTTCATACATCGCAGTGAGCCGGCTGCCAATGAAGTGTCTGGTGCGATATGCGCGGAAGCGCACAGAGTCATTCAGATCGTGGCGATATTTTGCTCGATGCAGCAGGCGCGCCTCCGCCTGACTTCCAAGAGCAGTATTTCTGCACGCCCTACACAAGCCCCGGCGCTACGAGCACTTGGGAATGATCGCTCACAACACCAGGTCGACCTCGGGGAACCGCACTGCCCCGCGAAAAGCAGTTTTACGCAAGCAGGTGTCACCGATGCGTCTTCGAGCCGTCAAATATGCCTTGATTCTTGCCTGCGGCTGCATGGCTGTCGCCGATGCACTGGCCGCCGAAGCTGCCGGCGTCGTCAAGACCCTTAAGGGCACGGTGCAGATCGAGCGGGCTGGAGCAAGTTCGGGTGCGGCCATCGGCAGCCAGGTTTACAGCAGCGATCGCATCGTGACGGGCCCGGAATCCTCCGTCGGCATCACGCTGCGTGACACCACCCAACTCTCGGCCGGCGCCAATACCATCCTCGACCTCAACAAATTCGCGTTCAATACCACGACCCATGACGGAGTGCTCGACGCGTCCGTCAAACGCGGTTCCCTGGCCGTGATTTCCGGAAAGTTGGCGAAGGCGAATCCAGATGCCGTCCGCTTCAGCACGCCGACTACCACGCTGGGTGTGCGCGGCACTGAATTCATCATCGAAGTCGGCGATAAATAGGAGGGTGCACGTTGAAGGCTGCAATCCGACGTCACGGGCTGGCATCTGCAACGGCCTTCGTCATGCTGGCTTTCCTGGCCGGGTGCAGCACGCCGGACAAAATTATTCTATTGCCGGATCCAGACGGCAAAGTCGGAACGGTCATTGTTCACAGCACCACCGGAGAGCAGACAATAGACAAGGCTTACGCTGGGGTCGGCGTCACTAAGGGCGGCGCCATCGAAAAAACGATGGATAACCAATCCAGTGTGCAAGCACGATATGGCGAGCTACTCGCAGCCCGGCCGCCTCGCCCCATGACATTTACGATCTTTTTTCTCTTTGATTCCCCCACCGAATTGGCTCCGGAGTCATCCACCACGGTTAAAAAGCTAAAAGCCGTCCTGGCGACCTGGCCCGCGCCTGAGGTCGTGGTGGTCGGTCACACCGATCTGGCTGGCTCTCAGGAGCACGACGACAGACTGTCCATGCAGAGGGCGCAGACCGTTGCAGCGTTCCTGGTCAAGCAGGGCATTCCTGCCCAACAGATAGAGACCGCGGCCCGGGGCAAGCGCGAACCCCTGGTGCCCACGGCAGATGGCGTTCCCAATCGCATGAACCGGCGCGTCGTCATCACAATCCAATGATCCGCGCCAGTCATCGGCGCTGAATGGCCTTTCCGTCGATGAAACGCTATTTCGACCCATGGCTTGCCCGGATCAGGCGTCTGCTGAGGGCGGCGCAGGGGCGTCCGGTGGCACTGGTGGTGTTGTTCGGCCTGAGCCTGCTCAACCTGTGCAGCGAATGGCCGAGCGACATAGCACGTCCGGCTTTCGTGGACACGCTCGATGAAGCACTTCCCGACTCCTTTAAAACAGCCCGGCAAATTCTGTTCGATCAGTATCAACGTCACTTCCCACGGATTCCGACTGCTCAGCCCGTGACCATCGTCGAGATCGATGAAGAGACGCTCGCAAGCGTCGGTCAATGGCCCTGGCCGCGAAATCGACTCGCGAGCCTGGTCGATGCCATCGCGGCACTGAAACCGCTGGCGATCGGTCTCGACATCTACATGCCGGAACCGGATCAGACCTCTCCCGACAAGGTGGCTGGCAATCTGCCGAAATCGGCTGCGGCTCTCGCCGCCGGCTTGCGTGCCCTTCCCAGCCACGAAGCTATTCTCGCCAAGTCGTTGCGCGCGGCGCCGACCATACTGGGTGCCGCGGCGCTCGATCATGCCGGCTTCGCCACCAGCACCGATCTGCGAAGCGCTCCGATCCTCGTTCACGGCGCTGACCCACTGGACCACGTGCAAAGGTTCGAGTACGTGCTCGCCAGCCTGCCGGAATTGCAGGCGGCGGCCCACGGGCAGGCGATGCTGAGCGTGGCGCTCGAACAAGGCGTAGTCCGGCATATTCCCCTCATCACGGGTTTGAGGGAGAAACTGGTTCCCAGTCTACCGATGGAAATGCTCCGTCTCGCTACGGACTCATCGGCAATCGACGTCTTTGCCGACACATCGGGCGTGCAAGCGGTGGGTGTCGCTGATGTACTGGTGCCCACGCAGCCCGGCGGTGACATCTGGTTGCATTTCGCATCCATTCGGTCGACGCTGAGCCGCTACGTGTCGGCACGCGACATCCTGCAGGGAACAGTCGATCCGGAGCGGATCCGGGACAAATTGGTGCTGGTCGGACTGACCGGTGCCGGCTTGACTGACATGCGCACGACGGCGCTAGGGGAACTGGTACCGGGTATCGAAATTCAGGCGCAGGTCATCGAGACGATTTTCGAGGGACGTTTTCTGCGCCGCCCCACCTGGCTGAAATGGGCAGAATGTGCCCTCATCATGACGTTCGGGTTGCTGATCATCTGGTATGTGCCCCGTCCACACTCGCGGTTTGCGGTATTGACAAGAAGGGTCCCAAAGGGTGTCACCGCTCTGGGTTTATGCCTGCATCTGCTGAACCTTCTATGCTGCTTCTTTATTTTCATGCGCTTCGGACTGCTGGTCGATGCGGCCTCGATTTTCATTATCCTGTCCGCCGTCATGGGCTGCTTCCTTTCACCCGCGCTACTCCGCGCCGACGAACAAACCAGAACGGCGGCCTCGCACCCGCCTGAATCTTGAGGTGGCGGCTGTGCCAATGGCCTGCAGCCTGAAAGCTGCCGCCACCAACTCAGGCCTTCGCCTTCGCATTGACCTTTGCTGGCCCGCCCGCTTGCGCAGCCACCTTCTCGAGATCAAACGGCGTATCGCGCAACCTCCGCCCCGTCAGCTTAAACACCGCATTAGCCACCGCGGGCGCCACTGAAGGACTCGATAACTCTCCAACCCCACCCGGTTTCGCCGGGTCCCCTTGCACGATCTGAATGTCGATCTCCGGCATGTCGCTCATGCGCATCACGCGATACGTATCAAAGTTCTTTTGCTCAACCTGACCGTGGCGAATATCAATGCGATCCGCCGTCGCATGCCCTAACCCCCACATCAGTCCGCCATACAGTTGTTCTTCGACCCCGCCCGGCGATACAGCCAACCCGCAATCGGCCACGCACGTCAGCTTCTCAACGACGACCGCATCGCCCTTCCGAACCACCCGCGCCACCACCGCAACATAGCTGCTATAAGCCTGATTCGTCGCAACGCCCAATGCGGTACCGGCAGGCAACGGCTTACCCCACCCAGCCCGCTCCGCTGCCTCCCGCAACACGGCCTTATGCCGCGGGTCCTTCATATACGCGAGCCGGAAGTCGACCGGATCGCGCTGCGCGGCATGCGCAGTCTCATCCATGAACGACTCCACCGCGAACACGTTCGGGATATAACTCACCGCGCGATACCAACCTGTCGGCACGCCGGTTTCGTGGCGCACCCAACCGATGTCGACATGCGGTGCATCGTAAGCGAACTCGTATTTGCTGATCGCTTCGGTCGTGCTGTAGTCCATCCGGTCCGGACGGTCGAAATAACCCGGTTCCCATTGTTCCGGCGAGGCGGGCATCACGACGCGCAATTGCAACGTGGTGAGATTGCCGTGCGCGTCGAGTGCCGCTTTGGCACGGTGGTAACTCGCCGAGTGGTAGAAGAGCGCACGCATTTCGTCTTCGCGGCTGTTCATCAGCTTGACCGGTTCGCCGGTTTTCAGCGCGAGCCATGTCACTTCGAATAACCAGTACTTCGATTCGCGTGAGCCGAAGCTACCGCCCGAGACGAGTTCATGCAGCACGACGCGCTCAGCAGGAATCCCGCCGACCACCTCCGCCGCTTCCTGCACAGTGGAAGGTACTTGCAAACCGCCCCAGTATTCGATGTGGCCGTCTTTAGCCCACGCAGTGACATTGATCGGCTCCAGAGCATTCTGCGCTTTATACGGCATCGAATACGACGCCTCGACCACACGCGCACCATGCGGCCACGTGGTCTTCGCGTCACCGGTTTGAATCGTCGGCACGACGTGCGCAGCGGGATCGTCGAGCCACGCGGCCTGATGCGCCGCCAGCTTGCTGCTATCGAAGGTTTCGAACGGACTGTCTTCCCACTCGACTTTCAGCGCGGCCTGGCCTTGATGCGCCGACCAATAATCGTCGGCCAGCACGGCAACGCCCGCCTGATTGCCGCCGAGAATGTCGGGACGTCCAGGAATCTGCAACACCTGCCGTACGCCCGGCACCGCCAACGCGGCTTTGGCATCGACGCTACGCACACGCGCATCGATCACCGGTGCGCGCATGACGACTGCGACCAGCATCCCCGGCAATGACACGTCAATGCTGTACGGAAACGCCCCTCTCGCTTTCAGATCGGCGCCGCGTTTTTTCTGCAGCTTGCCGATGTATTTGAACTGCGACGGGTCTTTCAACGCGACGTCTTTCGGCGCGGGCAATTGCACTGCCACGCTCGCCAGCGATCCGTAGTTCGCGCGCTTGCCGCTAGCCTTATCGATAACGAAGCCGTTTTCCGTCGTTAACGCGGATGGCGACACGTTCCACTGTTTCGCGGCGGCTTCGATCAACATGGCACGTGCGGTTGCACCTGCACGCCGCAAGCGATCGTACTCAAGCGATACACTGGTACTGCCGCCTGTCGAGAACACTTTCCACAATGGATGAATGTAGTCCCCGTAGAACGGATTCTCCGGCGTGATCACATCCACGCGAAACGGATCGACATCAAGTTCTTCAGCGACAACCGCAGCCAACGCGGTGCGCGTCCCCGTGCCAGAGTCGTGCTTATGGACCACGAGTTTGATCGTGTCGTCGGGCAGCACGCGCACCCATGCATTCGGTTCGAACTCGCCCGCTTGCGGTTTCGGATCGCCACTTACGTTGGCGTCTTTCGCGACAGCCTCGGGCAGTTGAAAACCGATCGCGAGACCGGAAGCCAACAATGCCGAACTCTGCTTGATGAAACGTCTACGCGCCGCACCGTGTGCGCTGTTCAGCGCTTGCTTATCGTTGCGCATTTACGCCTCCTCTTTCGTGGAGGTGCAAGCGGAGGTGCACAGAGACTCGACCCACGTGACCGACGCAAGCGCCGGATCGCCCGACGCGGCCCGTTTGATCGCCTTGCGAATCCGCGAGTAGGTGCCGCAGCGGCAGATATTGCCCGACATGGCCGTCGCGATGGTTTCATCGTTGACCGTTGGATTGTCTTTCAGAAACGAGGCTGCCTGCATCAACTGACCGGACTGGCAGTAGCCGCACTGCGGCACGTCCTCCGCCACCCACGCGAGCTGCAGCGGATGCGTGCCGTCTTTCGACAAGCCTTCGATCGTCGTGATGTGCTTGCCCGCCACCGCTGCAATCGGCAGCAAACAGGAGCGCACGGCCTCGCCTTCCAGATGCACCGTACACGCGCCGCAAAACCCGCCGCCGCAGCCGAATTTCGTACCCGTCAATTTGAGCCGGTCGCGCAACACCCACAACAGGGGCATGTCTTCCGGTACATTGTCGAGCGAGTGCCGCGTGTCGTTGACCACGATCTCGATCATGCGCTGTCTCCTGAATGGTGTTGTGCAGCGCGGTGCGTGATTCAAAGGGTCCGCGTGCTTGCGGTCATTATTGAAAGCCGTTAAGCACAACGCCAGCGACGATTTCTTCCATCACCCGTAAGTCCGGCTAACACCATGTTGAAGCGCTACCCTTCCATCCAGTCGATGCAGGCCTTTCTGCAAGCGGCGCGCGTCGGCAGCTTTTCGAGCGCGGCGCGCCAGTTGTCACTGACGCATAGCGCGATCAGCCAGCAGATCCGCACGCTCGAAGAATTCGTCGGGCAGCCGTTATTCGTGCGCGAAAGCGGCCGCGTGGTGCTGACCGATGCCGGGGTGCTGTTTGCGAATCAACTAGCGGATGGCTTCGAGCAGATCGATCGCGCGTTGTCGTCGGTGAAAGAGCGCACGGTCAAGCAGTCGATCACGCTCGACGTCGATCCCGAACTCGCGCAGAGCTGGCTGGTGGCGCGCTTGCCGGCGTTGCTCGGTGCGTTGACCGGCACATCGTTGACGGTACTGTCCACGCCGCGCCATGAACGCAACGCGTTCGAGCGCGTGGATATTGCGCTGCGGTATGGGTATGGAGAATGGGAAGGCTTCGAAAACGCGCTGATCTGCGGCGACCGATTGACTGCCGTAGGGTCGCCCGCGCTTCTTGAGGCGCGCGGGCTGAGTCTGCCGCTCACACCTGAACAGGTACTCGATTTACCGTTGCTCGGCTACACGAAACGCTCGTGGATTCCCTGGCTCACCGCGGCAGGCATGCCCGCCATCGAACCGGATGCAGTTGCCGTGTTCGACAACGCCGCCGGATTGATCGCGGCCGCAAGCGCAGGCGTGGGCGCGGGTTTGGCGCGCGGCCTGCTCGCGGCGGACGCGCGGCGCGAGGGGCGTCTGGTCGAACTCACGCAAGTAGAAATTCCGACGCATTACAACCTGTATGCGGTGTGGCCTCGGGAGAAAGCGACGCGCGTGGCTCCGCTGATCGACGTGATTCGCGAACTGGTTGCGCAGACGGTCGGCGCACCTTAGTCAGCGTTCATCGCCCTTCGCGTCCACAGTCACGCTAGCGGCCACTTCGCGCACGGTGTCGAGGAACAGCGAAAGCACGGGCGACGGATCCTCCGCACGATAGCGCGCATGCAGCGACACCTCAGGACGCGGCGCAGCCAGCGGCACGAAGGCGACACCGCCGGTCGTCAATTGCCGCGCCGACGAAGGCAGCAGCGCCACGCCCAAACCTTCACGCACCAGACACAGCAGCGTATGCACCTCGACCACCTCCTGCTCGATCTGCGGTGTAAACCCTGCCTCGACGCAACAGTCCTGCAGAAAGCGCGCAAGCTGCGACTGCTGCAACCCGAACGACACAAAACGCTCCGTCGCCAACTCACGCAACGCAATCTCCTCACGTGCGGCGAGCCGGTGCCCTAACGGCAGCGCCACCACGGCCGATTCGCGCATCACAACTTCACTGCGAATCTCCGGGTCCTCATGCGACACCCGGAAGAAACACACATCCAGCCGACGCTCCTTGAGCGCAAGAATCTGCGCAGCGGGCGTCATCTCATGCAGCGTCCACTGTACTTGCGGATGCTTCTCCGCAAATACCCGCAGTGCGCGCGGAATCGGTTCGACCATCGCCGAGCTAATGATGCCGATCTCGAGACTGCCCACTTCGCCACGACCCGCGCAACGCGTCAGATCGATCGCGCGTTCGAACTGCGCGAAGATCAGCGGCACCTGTTCCTTAAGTGTTTTCCCTGCATCAGTGAGCTCGACACGGTGTTGCGAGCGCATGAACAACGCGGTGCCCATCTCCTCTTCGAGGATGCGAATCTGCTGACTCAGCGGCGGCTGCGAAATGTGCAGCCGTGCGGCTGCCCGGCCGAAATGCAGTTCGTCGGCAAGTACCGCGAAGTAACGCAACAGCCGGATGTCCATATCGCAAACGTATCAAGATCGTGGTTAAAAAATATTGTACAGAGCGTTTTTATCTTGTGAGACTGCATCGCAAGCAGCAGTGCACATCAGTGTGACACTCGATGCCGGCGAGGGGAAGGCGCACAAACACTGCGTCTTGCAAAGGGCCGCATGGGCAAGCCCGTCTGGGCTCCGTTCCATCGATGTGCCTGCCCGCGATCCGGCAACTGGATACACCAGTTCCTCTCAAGGAGATCGAGTACATGATCATCGACACCAGCTGTTATCCGACCAATCTGGTCGACCTCGCCTGGCGCCACGACGGCGAGCCATTTACCGGTGAGCGTCTGATCGCAACGATGGACGGCCCGTACATCATCAACGGCAAGCCGCGCCGCATCGACAAGGCATTCATTCAGCCGCCGCAAGGCAACACCATCTATACGTGGACCGACGGCAATCGTTCGGGGCGCGAATCGATCGACGACTACATGGCGTACACCGTCGAAATGACGCAGAAGTACCCGGACCGTCTGATCGGTTGCTTTGTCTACAACCCGCGTTGCGGTCCGGAGAACGGCGCCGAAGCCATCGAGTTCTATGCGAAAGAACACGGCTTCAAGATGGTGCAGTTGCAGGCCAACATGCATGCGTATCGTCCTGACCGCGCGCTCGACTGGCTGCGCCCTGCATTGCGCAAATGCGCGGACCTCGGTCTGCTCGTGAAGCTGCACACCGGCGATGGCCCGTACAGCATTCCGAGCGAATGGTATCCGCTGATCCGTGAGTTCCCGTCGGTGAATTTCATCATGGCGCACTTCGGTGTGCAGACGGGTGGCGTGTATTGCTTCGAGCCGTATCAGATGGCGCTCGATACACCGAACGTGTATTGCGAATCGAGCTGGTGCCTGCAATCGCGGATCGTCGAATTCGCGAAGGTGCTGCCGACGCACAAGATTCTCTACGGCTCGGACACGCCGCCGAATGAACCCGGCATGTGGCTGCGCCTGCTCGAAGTGTTGTGCCACGAGCCCCCGCAGGGCCTGAATCTCGACGAAGACACGCTCGAGGACTACCTCGGCAACAACCTCGCCCGCATGATCGGCATCGAGCCCACTGCGCGGCCGAAAAGCGTCGAAGAAGCACAAGCCTATCTGAAGCAACACGCCGGCGTCTCACAGAAACATGCCGCGAATGCAACTCAAGCAGCCTACGCAGGAGCCCGCTGATGATCATCGATACCCATCTGCACCCGACCAATCTCGTCGACGAAGCGTGGCGCCACACCGGCGAGCCGTTTACCGGCGAACGCCTGCTGAAGATGATGGATGGCCCGTACATCATCAACGGCAAACCGCGCCGTATCGACATGGGCTTCATTCAGCCGCCGCCGGGCAACACCGGCTATCGCGACGGCAATCGCCGCGGCCGTGAAGGCATTCGCGATTACATGGCGTATATCGCCGAGCTGACGCAAAAGTACCCGGATCGTTTTATCGGCAACTTCACGTACAACCCGCGTTGGGGTCCGGAGAACGGCGCAGCCGAACTCGAATTCCACGTGAAGGAGTACGGCTTCAAGATGCTCAAGCTGCACGCGAACATGCACGGCTATCGTCCGGATCGCGCGCTCGACTGGCTCCGTCCGGCGATGAAGAAGTGTGCGGAACTCGGCGTGGTGGTGCTGATTCACACCGGCGACGGACCGTACACGATTCCGACGCAGTTCTATCCGATCATCCGCGAATTTCCGATGGTGAATTTCATCATCGGTCACTTCGGGATTCAAACGGGTGGTAACTACTCGTTCGAATCGTTCTGGATGGCGATGGATACGCCGAACGTGTATTGCGAATCGGGCTGGTGCTATCAGTCGCGCATTGTCGAATTCGCTCGCGAACTGCCACGCAACAAGATCGTGTTCGGCACCGATTCGCCGCCGAACGAACCGGGCATGTGGCTCCGCGAACTCGAAATGCTGTGCGGTCCGGCACCGCAAGGCATGGATCTGGATGAAGACGGTCTCGAAGACTATATGGGCAACAACATCGCCCGTCTGGTCGGCATCAAGCCGACCAAGCCGCCGAAAGATCTGGCCGAAGCGGAAAAGCGTTTGAAGGCGACTTACGTGAATGACGTAACGCAGCCTGCTTAACGCGTTTAGCGCTTGCTGTAGGGCAGGTGCGGTTCACATCGCATCTGCTTCTCCCGACAGTCCGCTTTCGTTTTCGCTTTCGACGGAGTTCACCATGGCGGATAACCTCTTCCGCGCCACGCAGGATTTTCACCGCTTCACTCAGGCGTATCGCGAGCAGTTTCCCGATGATGTATTGACCATCAAGCAGCCCGTCGCGGCGGATCAGGACGTCACCGCTCTAGTGGCCGAATTGGCAGCGCGCGGACGGCATGAAATGTTGATCTGCGAGAAGGTCGACGGCATTGCGACACCGCTGGTGACCAATTTTTTTGCTTCACGTACACGTATTGGCCGCTTGTTCGACGTCGACGCGTCAGGCTTATTCGACGCTTACCAGCAACGTGCGAACGCCCCGATCGCGCCGGTTTTTGCTCCGACCGGCCCTGTCCTCGACCAGGTAATCGAAGGCGACGCCGTCGATCTCGCGCAACTGCCGATGATTCGCCACTTCGATACCGATCGAGGTCCGTACATCACCAACGCGGTGATCGTTGCCGAAGATCCGGTGACCGGCGTCGCGAATCTCAGCTATCACCGTTCGATGCGGCATGCCCGCAACGCGCTGGCAACCAGCCTGCATTCGCGCGGCCACCTCTGGCGCATGCTGCAAACTGCTCAAGCACGCGGCGATACGTTGAAAGTCGCAATGGTGGTCGGTGCGCATCCGTTGTTCATGCTGGCCGCCGCGGCGCGAGTGCCCTTCGGTACAGATGAGCGCGCAATTGCAGGCGGATTGTTTGGTGCACCGCTGGAACTGGTGCGTACGCCGCGTTACGGCATCGGCGTTCCCGCTTCCGCTGAGTTCGTGCTCGAAGGCACGATCGATCCGGACGCCCGCGCAGAAGAGGGTCCGTTCGGCGAATTCACCGGCTATTCATCGGACCGCTCCACCAACAACGTGCTGCGCATCGACACGATGATGCGGCGTAAAGATGCGTGGCTCGTCGATGTCGTCGGCGGCCCGTACGCCGAGCATCTGACACTGGCCCGCTTACCGCGCGAAGCGGAAATGAGCGAGAAGCTGAAGGCGCGCTTTCCTTCCGTCACCGCGCTGCACTATCCGAACTCGGGCACGCATTTTCACTGTTATGTCGCGTTGAACCAGACGCGCGACGGCGAAGCACGCCAGATCATGCTCGCCTTGCTCGGCTGGGACCCCTATCTGAAGAATGTGGTGGCGGTGGATAGCGATATCGACATCACCAACGATTCGCAAGTGCTGTGGGCTATCGCCACGCATTTTCAGCCCCATCAGGACGTGTTCATCGTCGATGGCCTGCCGGGCAGTCCGCTCGATCCGTCATCGTCTGCTGCGGGTACGACGTCGCGCATGGGCATCGACGCGACGCGTGGCTCTCACTTTGACGGCATTCGCGCGAAGATCAGCGATCGGGCTGCGCAGCAAGCGGTTGAGATCCTGGCTCGCGCCGCAACCGGAGCCCAGTCATGACCCCGCGGCGACTCGTAGTCGGCATCAGCGGTGCATCCGGTTTCACGTACGGCGTGCGCCTGCTGCAACTGCTGCGTCAACTCGATATCGAAACGCATCTGACCGTCTCGCGCAGCGCGCTGCTGACGATGACGCATGAAACCGCCTACAAGTTCGCCGAAGTCAGCGCCCTCGCCAGCTTCACCTATCGTTGCGACGACATGGCCGCGGCCATTTCCAGCGGCTCGTTCCGCTCGCTGGGCATGATCGTCGCGCCCTGTTCGATGAAGACGCTTGCCGAAGTTGCCAGTGGCATGTCGTCGAGCCTGATTTCGCGCGCCGCCGACGTCACGTTGAAAGAGCGCCGCCCTTTGGTGCTGCTGGCGCGTGAAACCCCCTACACGCTGGCGCATCTGCGCAACATGATCGCCGTCACGGAAATGGGCGCGATTGTCGCCCCACCTGTCCCGGCGTTTTACGCGCGCCCTGTTTCGCTCGACCAGATGATCGACCACACCTTAGGTCGAGTGCTCGATCTGTTCGGTCTCGAAGCGGGCACCGTCAAACGCTGGAGAGAGCAAGAGATAGAAGCCAATGTAGAAGCGCAAGCACCGCATATCGCCTGAAAGCCGAACCGCACGAACCGCATCACGAACGAAGAAACGGAGACGAGTCATGAATCACATTCACACCACCCACAACGAAATCGAGAAAATCCCCGTCACGGTGCTCACTGGCTTTCTCGGCGCCGGCAAGACGACGCTGCTCAATTACATCCTGCGCGAGAAACATGGCCGCAAGATCGCGGTGATCGAGAACGAGTTCGGCGAAATCGGCATCGACGGTGGCCTCGTGCTCGAATCGACCGAAGAGATCTACGAGATGACGAACGGTTGCGTGTGCTGCGTCGGCGCAGTACGCGAAGATCTGGTGCGGATCGTGCGCATGCTGGTGGAGAGGCCGGACCGGCTCGATCACATCATCGTCGAAACGAGTGGGCTCGCCGATCCGTATCCGGTCGCGCAGACTTTCTTCCTCGACGATCCGATCGCGAAACAGGTGACGTTGGATGCGGTCGTCACGATGGTGGATGCGAAGCATATCGCCGCGCACCTGGACGATCTGGTGCTCGACGGCAGCGACAACCAGGCGGTCGATCAGATCGTCTGCGCGGACCGTATCGTGATCAACAAGGTCGATCTGGTGACGGCAGAAGAAATCGCTTCACTGACACAGCGTATCCGCGGCTTGAATGCCACCGCCGAAATCGTCGAATCGAGCTATGCACAGATTGACCTGGACAGGATTCTCGGCGTCGGTGCAAATGAGTTCTCACAGATTCTCGTGGAGACGGACGGCTTGCATGAAGAAGCGCACACCCACGCGCAAGAACACGAGCATCACCACGACGAACATGATACGCACCACGATCATGAACACGCCCTTCATGATGAAGACCACGCTGACCACCAGCACGACGAAAGCGTGTCTTCGGTCGGGATCGAAGTCGATGCGGACATCGATCTCGACGCGCTGCAAGCATGGCTCACCGAACTGCGTGAAGCCGATGCCGCCAACCTGTTCCGCATGAAAGGCATTCTCGCCGTGCAAGGCCAGTCGCACCGCTACGTGCTGCAAGGCGTGCACAACGTCATCGAACTGCGCGCGGCGCAAGTGTGGGGCACTGAACCGCGCTCATGCCGCATCGTTTTCATCGGACGCGATCTCGATCGCGCCGCGCTGACCGACCGCTTCCATGCCTGTCTTGCCGTGCCGGTTGCGGCCTGACGGGAGATCCGGTCGGCGCGTGAAGTGATGCTGCACGGCCGGGCCGTGCGGCGCGTTCCGATCGACAACGATATTCTGGAGACACGTCATGAACACCGCCATACATCCCGTCGATCGGATTCTGCCGAAGCGCCAGATGATCACGCTCGGTCTGCAGCACATGCTAGTGGCTTATATCGGCGCAATCGCAGTTCCACTGATCGTCGCGTCAGCACTGAAGATGTCGCCGGCCGACACTACCGTGCTAATCAGCACCGCCCTGTTTTGCTCGGGCATTTCGACGATCTTGCAGACCGTCGGCTGCTGGAAGTTCGGCGTGCGTCTGCCGATTCTGCAAGGTGTCGCATTCAGCAGCGTCGGGCCGGTGATCGCGATCGGCTTGAGCCCAGGCGTCGGGTTTGCCGGCGTGTGTGGCGCGGTGATTGGCGCGGGTCTCTTCACGATGTTCGCCGCGCCTCTGGTCGGACGTTTACGACGATTCTTCCCACCTGTGGTGACCGGCTGCATCGTGACCGTGATTGGTTTGCAACTGTTCCCCGTCGCGTATCAATGGGCCGGTGGCGGTGAGGCCGCCCAACAGCAGTTCGGTGCGTTGCCCTTCCTGAGCGTCACGCTGTTCGTCGCGCTGGTGATTCTCGCGATCAACCGCTTTGCCGGTCCGTTCCTGCGCAATCTCTCCGTGCTGATCGGTTTGATCGCTGGCGGCATTCTCGCCTGCTCGCTCGGCATGGGCAACTTCACGAGCGTAAGCGCCGCGCCGTGGTTCACGCTGCCGATGCCGTTTCACTTCGGCACGCCCGTGTTTTCAGTGGTGCCCGTTCTGACGATGATCGTTGTGATGGTGGTGCAGATGGTCGAATCGATGGGACTGTTCGTCGCCATTGGTGGCATCGTCGACAAGGACGTGAGCGAGGAAGACGTAGTGCGCGGCATGCGTGCGAATGGTCTTGCGAGTGCGATAGCCGGCATGTTCGCGGCGTTCCCGTTCATCGCCTTCATGGAGAACGTCGGCCTTGTGATCCTGACTGGCGTGCGCAGCCGCTGGGTGGTGGCGATCAGCGGCTTGCTGATGTGCGTGGTGGCGTTGGTGCCGAAGATTGGCGCAGTGGTTGCATCGACGCCCTCTGCGGCGCTCGGCGGCGCAGGCATCGCGATGTTCGGCGTGGTGGTTGCAGCCGGTATTCAAACATTGGCGAAGGTGGACTTCGAGCGCAATCGGTACAACGTGCTGATCGTGGGCTTCACGATCGCCACCGCGCTGATTCCGGTGATGGCGCCGCAAGTCTTCAAGCATATGCCCGACTGGACGCAGCCGTTCCTGCATAGCGGCGTCGTGCTGGCGTGTCTGGTGTCGGTCGTGCTGAACGCGGTGTTGAACGGCGCGCATGAAGAAAAGAAAGAGATTGTCGAGACGCACAACCTGGTGCGTGAATAAGCGAGCCAGGCAGTAAGACGAGCGCGGCCGGCGCGTTTCTCCAGACCGACGGCCGCTTCGCAGTAACCGAAAGGACATTGAATCGTGAGCATGCAAACTGAAGCGTTGCTGATCAAGAACCCTGTCGCGGTGATGAGCGGCCGAAGTGGTGACAATGCGCGCCTGGGTCAGGTCGATCTGCGGATTCGCAACGGCCGTATCGAGACCATCGCCCCTAACCTCGAACCGCGCGCCGATGAACGCGTGATCGACGCGCGTTCATGCGTCGTTTATCCGGGCTGGGTGAACACGCACCATCATCTGTTCCAGAACCTGCTGAAGGCGGTGCCGTCCGGCATAAACTCGGATTTGCAGGAATGGCTGGCTGCCGTGCCCTATCCGCGTCTGGCGCGCTTTACGCCGGACCTGGCACGTGTCGCTGCACGCCTGGGGCTCGCCGAACTGCTGCTCTCCGGTGTGACGACCTGTGCCGATCATCACTATCTCTATCACGCGGAGGGCACCACCGAAACTGGCGATCTGCTATTCGACGAAGCGGCTTCGTTCGGCATGCGCTTCGTGCTGTGCCGTGGCGGCGCGTTGCAGACAGCGGGCGATCACCCGGGGTTTTCCAAAGTCGCTTTGAAGCCCGAGACGCTCGATCAGATGCTCGCGGATGTCGAACGCCTGAAGTCGCGCTATCACGATGCGGGCGACGCTTCGATGCGTCGCGTCGTCGTTGCCCCCACTACGCCGACGTTTTCTCTGCCGCCGGAACTGCTGCCTGAAGTCGCACGCGCGGCGCGGCGCATGGGCTTAAGGCTGCATACGCATCTTTCCGAAACGACCCGCTACGTCGACTTCTGCAAGGAGCGCTTCAACAAACTGCCGGTAGAGTTCGTTGCCGATCACGAATGGCTCGGGCCCGACGTCTGGTTCGCCCACCTCGTGCATCTGCAACCGAGCGAAATCGCGATGCTTGCGGAAACCGGCAGCGGTTGCTCACACTGCCCGGTGAGCAACGCGCGCCTCGGCAGTGGCATTGCCCCTGCCCCGCAGATGGCAGCGGCGGGCGTGCCGATGTCGCTGGCCGTGGACGGCGTCGCCTCGAACGAATCCGGCAGCATGACCAATGAAGCGCACTTCGCGTGGTTAGTGCATCGCGCGGCGCAAGGCGCATCGGCCACCACGGTCGAAGAAATCATTCATTGGGGCAGCGCGGGCGGCGCGGGCGTGCTCGGCCTGGATGCGGTCGGCACCCTCGAAGTCGGCAAGGCGGCCGATTTCGTGCTGTACGACGTCAGCGATCTGCGCTTCAACGGGTTCCATGATGTGGCGGTGGCACCGGTGACAGCGGGCGAGCCGGCGCGTGTTCGCTACAACGTGGTGAATGGCCGCGTAGTGGTAGACAACGGCGTGATTCCGGGCCTCGATCTCGAACAGCTTCGTTATGAAGCAGCCGAGGGCGTGAAGTTGCTGCTTGCTGACTAAACCACCGATACACACTGGAAGGACACGCCGCGCGCGTGTCGACCACCACGCCGCGCGGAACTTTGCCATCCGGTGACGCATCACGACGAATCTGCTGCGACAGAACCACACCGTCAAAGTCGGCCGAGAAAGCCGGGGCGTCGAAACGAACGCCAACGATGCCTACCTCCCTGAACGCCTTGTCTGGCGAAATAATTAAAGATCCTTATGGTTCATGGGACGGCACCTAGTTCGTGCGATCAATTTTGGCAAATCTTTACAATTCGTATGATGAATGCGGTGTAGCCTCGTAAAAGACGCCATGTCGGGTCACGACGATACCGACAAGCTGGGGAATGTCCTCGCCAGTTTGGTCCTGGGTCACTCTGTGGCCCGACCTTGTCATTTGCGATGACGTTTTCTGGCCGGTGTCCGGTTGCGCTGTCTTTGACTTTTGTGTCTTTGCGGCGCGTCACACCTGTTCAGAAAGAATGCATTCATGAAATCGATTGTTCTGCCATCCCAGGCATACGAGGTCAAACTTGCGCCGCATCCGGCACCGTTCTCGGTGCTGAAGTTCGAAGGTGGCGAAGGCGTCAGCCGTCTGTACGCTTACGACATCGAGTTCACAAGCGCCGTCGCCGGCATGCCGATGGACCAGGTGCTGGGGCGGCCCGCGAAGTTCGTGATCGACCCCATCGATCCGAACGCCGCCTATCTGCTCAGGATGTTTGGCGAGAACGCGTCGAAGTTCAGTGAGATGCCGCCTGCGCGAACCGTCCACGGTATCGTGACGCAGTTCGACCAGATGGATACGTCCGCGGATGAGACGCGCTACAGGTTGCTTATCGAGCCACGTATCGCTGATCTTGCCCGCACGGTGACCAGCCGCCTTTTCCAGAAACAGTCAGCGCAGGAAATTATCACTGATACGTTGCGCCACTACGGGTATCGCGTAGGCGTCGACTTCAGGTTCCACCTGCGGGCGCAGTACAAACGTCACGAATACCTCACCCAGTACCACGAAACCACGTTCGCCTTCATCCAGCGCATTGCGGCCGACGAAGGCATCTGGTTCCGCTTTGAACAGGCGAAGGACCATGAAGTCATCGTCTTCGGCGATGACCTTGATGCGTATGCGCGTAATCAGCGCATCGTGCCGTTCCGGCGCCACTCGGGACTGGCCAACGCCGGAGCCGAGTCCGTCAGGTCGATCGGGCGCCGCATGCGGCGCGTGCCTGAAGCGATCCGGCTGAACGACTACAACCACCGTCAGGCCGGGGTGTCGCTGCTCGTCGAGCAGAACGCGGCGCGTGGCGACCGGACCACGAACGCAGTCGACTACCGCTGGGGCGAGCATTACGAGACGCCTCAGGAGGGAAAGCGCATTGCGCAACGGCGTCACGAGGCCCACCTGGCGCAGCAGATTACCTTCGAAGGCAACGGCAATGTGTTTGCGCTCGAGGCCGGTGAGGTACTGAACCTTGACCAGCAGCTCTCCGATGCGCCACATGGTTTGTTCATCGTCGCTGTCTCATCCAGTGGTGGCCGCAAGCAGGCGTATTCGAATACGTTTACGGCGATCCCGTCCGACCGGGTCTGGCGTACGCCGGTCATTCCGGCCGCGCGACCGGTCATCAATGGCATCCTGCCGGCACGCATCACATCGCCCGGGGACTACAGGCGAGCCTATCTGACGGAGGAAGGCTGGTATGTGATCCGGCTGCCGTTCGACCTCGATACGTGGAGTCCGGGTGGCACGAGCCGGCCCGTGCGGCTTGCGAAGCCGTACAGCGGTGGCAACTACGGTCATCACTTTCCGCTGATTGACGGCGCGGAGGTGGCGGTCATTCACACCGACGGGGATCCGGATCGACCCGTGATTATCGGGGCGATGCACGACAGCCTGCATCCGGATCTGGTCAACAACCTGAACCACACCCGCAACCGTATCCGTACCGCCGCGCAGAACGAGATGCGCATGGAGGACAGGGAAGGCCATGAGCACATCCATCTGACCACGCCGTTCCAGACCAGTGAGCTGAATCTTGGGCACATGGTCGACGGCGACCGCAGGGAGCGAGGACAAGGCGCGGAACTGCGCACCGACGAACACGTTGCCATCCGGGGCGCGAAGGGCGTATTCATTTCCGCCGACGCCCAGTACGCGGCGCAGGGCAAACAGCTCGATATGCAGGCGGCCGTACAGGCGCTGGAACAGGCGAT
The DNA here is from genome assembly GCF_905220705.1 of Paraburkholderia domus. GTDB lineage: Bacteria > Pseudomonadota > Gammaproteobacteria > Burkholderiales > Burkholderiaceae > Paraburkholderia > Paraburkholderia domus. The sequence continues at coordinate 55,019 of NZ_CAJNAT010000004.1, read as the reverse complement.
GCAGCAGATGCGCACGTTGGGCGATGCGACAGAATGCGCGCGGGCACTCGCAGCCGATGTAGCCGGGCAGCAGGCGCTGCTGGACAACACGCTCAAGGGGTTGAAGCGTGCGGGCGTGCTGGTAAGCGCTCCGAAAGGTATCGGCCTGGTCTCCGGCAATGATCTTCAACTGGCTGCGCGAAAGAGCCTGTTCTTTACCGCCGGTGGCAGCATGGACGTCAGTGTCCTGAAGAACTTTACGGTCGCGGCCGGTGAAGCAGTATCGCTCTTTGCGCAGAAGCTCGGCATGAAGTTATTTGCCGCGAAGGGCAAAGTGGAGATCCAGGCGCAGGGCGACGAGATGGCGCTGGCGGCACTCAAGGACGTCACGATCACCAGCACTGAGGGCCGGCTGGTACTGACCGCGAAAGACGAGGTCTGGATTGGCGCGGGCGGGTCGTACATCCGGATCAACGCCAATTGCATCGAGAGCGGCACGCCCGGCGACATTCTGGAAAAGTGCGCGTTCTGGGGCAGGGAGGGGGTGGCCAGCGAAGAGCCCAGCAGTACGCTGCTGAACAGTCTGCCGGCGCAGCGCCTGATGCTGGAGACGGCGGCTTCGCCCTCCGCGATGGGGTCCATGCTGACGGGAATGCCGTTCAGACTTTTCGCGGACGGCGCGCTGGTGAAGCAAGGCGTCATCGACGAGACAGGCCAGATTCCGGTCGACCACCATGTCACCACCCAAAAATACGAGCTGGAGTTGGCAAGCGGCGTCGTGCACACAATTCCCATTGCCGAGGCATATCGAGGCGACGCGGCGAACGGCGACCTTGCGAATCAGGGCTTCCATTTCCACGAAAGCCTGCCGTCCGATGACATTAATGCGCCGGGAGACCGCGCATTGAACCGCCAGCGCTACAACGCCCTGCTCAAAAATGAACCGGAAGAATAAATCGTGAGCAAGCCTGCCAGTATCAATACACCAATCGCACTCGATGAGACCACGTCTGCAATGCTGTGTACGCCGTGGTTCGTGCAGCTCACAGAATATCCTCCAATGTCTGCCTCGTACCGTCCGTTGGTCAACGGCAAGGAAGCATTCGGCGCGATCTATGACGCCATCCTGGCAGCGAGGCATACGGTCGACATTATCTGCTGGGGCTTCCAGCCATCAATGTATTTCAAGCGGGACGGGGGAGACTCTCTTTGCATCGGCGATCTGCTTATCAAGAAGGGACTGGACGGCGTGAAAATCCGCCTGCTGTGCTGGGCAGATTCATTCGCTGTCGGGCAATTTATCGAAAACGAAAATCCAGGGTACGACCTGCTGCGAAGTGTCTCTACCCAAAACGAGAACAACACTCAGCGCGAATACGACCGCGTCTGGTATTACCGCGCCCGTATTGCGGCATCGCCGGAGCAACGGGACCTCGCTGACAGTCTAAAGGCTCGCCCAGAAGCTGGTTCGCCGGATGCCCCTTCGCGGCCTTTGCCGGGCGTACGGCCTCTCGTGAACATCGAGTTGGTTACGCGGGATTTTTCGTTGATGGACCGTGTGGAGATCATGTTCCGCGAGTCCTTGCATCGCGCGGACAAGGGGCTGAGTGAAATGGCCGTGACAGTCGGTTTTGGCGGGGGACCGTCGCACCACCAGAAGATGGTGATGGTTGACTATGAGGCACCCGAACAGGCGATCGGTTTCGTAATGGGGCATAACACGCTTGACGCTTACTGGGACGATGATGGGCATCGCTATGCGAAGATGAATGCGCGTTTCGGACGCAACGGACAAACGCCACGGCAAGACATCTCGAGCGTTGTCACAGGGCCCATCCTGGAATGTCTGAACGCGAACTTCTGCCGCGCTTGGCAACGTCACGCAAAAGTTGATCTGCTGACGAAGCGCAAGCCGTTGGCGGGCCGGTTGAGAGTGCGTCGCGACATGGGTACGGCCGTCATGGCGCAGATCACGCGTACACAGTCACAGGAAGGGAAGCAGGATATTAAGGCGCTCTATCTCCAAACGGTGCGTAACGCGACGAAGTTCATCTATATCGAGAACCAGTATTTCCGATGGGACCCGCTCGCTGAACAGATCAAGGCGGCAGCCGCGAAGCAGGTAGCGTGGGGACGCGATCAGGGCAAGGATGGACCGATCTACCTGTTCGTCGTGACCAATTCGAGTGACGACGGAATGGGTGTTGGCACTGACAGCACCTACAAGATGCTGGACAGTCTTGGGCAGGCAAACCTGATGTCTGGCCTCGCGAAGCAAGTGCAGGATGCTCAGCAAGCGCATGACGTCATAGGCGCGGTAAATGAGGTCGCGCTTGCCCGCATGAGTCTCGGCGTGGGCGCGCAGGTACGTCAACGGTCCGCGCAAAAAAAACTTGACGAGGCCCGACAGAATCGCGGGAAGCCGCTCGCGCCGAAGAACATCCCAGGCCTGAATATCCATATCTGCACGCTCGTGGCACCGGATTCGCCAGCAAACGACTGGATGCCCATCTACATACACAGCAAGATCATGATTATCGACGACGTGTTCCTGACCCATGGCTCAGCGAATATTAATACGCGGAGCATGGAGGTAGATAGCGAACTGAATATCTGCCACGAGCACATGGGCGTGACGCAGCCGTTGCGGAGACGGTTGTGGGCAATGCACACCGGAGGTGAGGGTGCACAGGATGAACCGAAGGAGGCATTTGAACGGTGGGGGAAGATCATCGATCGAAATGGAATGCGTCTGAAAAGTGGGCTGGCGCCTGTTGCCTCACTCATCGGCTTTTCGCGTACTTCGACGACGCGCAGCAAGATGGACTGACCGATGAACAAAGCTGCGCTGATAATTTGCCTTGCACCGCTGTTATATGCCTGTTCGAACAAGGAGAACTCGTTGCCGTCGCCCATCGAAATGTCTGCCGTACGTGCTCGACTGGCTTTCACATGCACCCACGAAGTCGATCATCTACCCTCCCTCGATCCGATAGCCGACCAGATATTCAAATATGGTCGCCATCTGGAAAAGAAGAATGGGCCGAAAGACTCTAACGATATTGCCCGCTACTACCGCATCGCGGCCGCCTACGGACACTACAAGGCCAACAACAACCTGCAAGGGCTCCTGACTGATGGTTCAGCTTCTTCACCTGACGCGGCAGGGGAAGCCATCGATCTGGCCGGGCAGTTGATCAAGGAGGGCGTACCAGGGGGCTACTATGATATGGGCCACTATCTCGAAGATGGGTATGGGGTGGACCAGGACGCGGACATGGCCCGCCGCCATTTCCGCAAGGCAGCCGATTTGGGCAGCCCCGAGGCACAGTATTACGTTGGTTATCTTCTTCTACCAAGTGACAAAGCTCCCGACATTGCCAGGCAGATGATTCAATGTGCGATCGATCAGGGCTACGGAAAAGCGGCGAGTACGCTAGGTATGGATCGCCAAGATCACAATCTCTTTCCCGAGGCTGTCGAGGCATTCCAGAAGGGTGTGGAAGCGGGAGATTCGCAATCAGCATCTCTTCTAGAGGACGGCTTCAAGGCACCGCCGCCGACGCAGATAGTGAACTACATGGCACTACCCGCTGACCCTGAGCGTTCGCGACGCTACCGATTAATCTGGGAGTTCCTGACTGACAACGACGGTCGCAACCCGAAGGTGCCGGATATCGACCAGATCGTTCCGCTGCCGCCGACCAAACTGCCACCGTGGGACGGGACGTTCCAATGGCAGAAGGAGCAGGATGCAGCAGTTCCACCGCAGAAACCGTCTGACCAACTGATCGAGCGTCTTGCCAAGGCTAAAAATCTCGATCCTGCCACCGGCCTGCCGCTGTCGGCCAGCAAGACATCACAGATCGAACGGCCGCCACTCGGCACCGCCGCAAAAACAGGCGAGAGGTGCCCGCAAGATGGCGTCTGGCGTGTGTCGTACCTGCCGCGCACAGCACCTAATGCCGTGCTGCGTCTCTGCAAGGGTGACATCATGCCGCCGCTTGTGATGAATAGCCCGCGTATGGTGCCCGGCCTCGACAGCCTCTTGGGGATGCGCCAGCACAGATCAGAGGTCGAATGGAAACTCATTTCGTACGACGATCAGGCATAACCATGCGTTGCGGCACTGGCGTGACCCGGCGTTCGACAATATTGAATTCGCGACGCGCGATTTCAGTCTGGAGGAGCACGCAGAAATCGCCTGGCGCACCGCGTTCGACAGTGACTATGCCGGGCGTGGTATGGGTGTGAAGGCGAAGAATAGCCTGGCGATGGGAGGCGCACCCTCGCATCATCAGAAAATGGTGCTGATCGACTACGAGTATCCCGAGCTGGCCACCGGCTTTGTGATGGGACACAACACGCTCGACGAATACTGGGACACCAGCAGCCATGGCAACCTGCGGATGCATCCGCAGATGGGGCGCAACGGATTTCGCCCGCGGCAGGACATCTCCGCCCGGGTGACGGGGCCGATCCTGATCGACCTGAACCGCAATTTCTGTCAGGCGTGGGATAAGGCAACGGGACAGCAACTCGGAAAGCAGCGCGCATCGGCGAAGGAACCGGTCATGCGCTGTGGCAAGGATGACGTACCGGTGATGGCGCAGATCCTGCGAACCCAGTCACAGGCGGGAAAGCATGGTGTTAAGGATATCGAATCGCTTTACCTTCAGGCGGTCAACAATACCAGCAATTTCATATACATCGAGAATCAGTATTTCCGCTTTCCGCCGCTGGCGGACAAGCTGACAAATCTGGTGAAAGCCTATCAGCAGGGAGGGCGCAAGACGTCGCTGTATCTGTTTGTCGTGACGAACTCGAGCGATGACGGGATTGGCCTGGGTACGGTCAGCACGTATCAGATGCTCAATGCGCTGGGGCGCGCGGACGTCCTGCCGGGTGTCGCGAAGCTTGAGCGTGCCGACGATCTGGGCAGGCAGTATGACGCGGCGCTCAAGGTGAAGAAGGCGGCTGACCAGGCGCTCGGGAATGCCATGCAGATGAAGGTCGATCCATTCTCCGGCTCGGCACAGTATGCGGTGAACAACATGGCGGCCTGTCAGCAGGAATCCGCTGCGGCTGCCCAGCGGGTGAGCGAATTGAAATCGCAACTGGAGAAGGCGAAGACGGAAGACCCGCAGAAACTGAACATTCCGGGGCTCAATGTGCATATCTGCACCCTCGTTCCGCCCGATACGCCGAAGGGAATGCAGTGGGACGAGGTGTATATCCATTCCAAGCTGATGATCGTTGACGATGTTTTTGTGACGCACGGTTCGGCCAACATCAATCTGCGCAGCATGGAGGTGGATAGTGAGTTGAATATCTGCCACGAGTCCATGCGCGTGACGCAGCCGCTGCGGGAGAAGCTGTGGGGGATTCATACGAAGGGGATGGGGGTGGGGGAGAAGGGTTTGAATGGGAGGTTGGATGCTGGCGGTGTATTCAAGAGCTGGGAGTACTTTTTGGGCAAAAATAAAGGACTGAAAGGAAGCAGTGGAAATCCGTCTCCATACGTATCATTAGTTGAATTTTATAGAGATGACCCAAGTCGATCCAGCTGGGACTAGGAAATGAGAGTTGCCGCGTTACTGTTGTTAACGATCACAAGTTTGGCCGCCTGTTCGAAGGAGAATGACTTGCCTGGTTTACCTGACATTGCCAGCGTTCGCGCCAATCTGGCGTTCACCTGCACCCACGAAGCTGATCGTCTACCCGCGCTTGATCCGGACGCAGATGCCTTGTTCCGTTACAGCCGGTATCTGCAGACGCGGGATGGTCCGAAGAACTTCGACGAGATGGCGCGTTACTATCGTATCGCAGCGGCACATGGCCATTACAAGGCGAACCATAACGTGCAGCAACTGGTGTCGCATGGCATGGCAAGTTCACCGGATGCCGCACGGGAGGCTGTTGAATGGGCGACCCAACTGGTCAATGAGGGGATACCGACGGGTTACTACGATATTGGTTACTACCTGAATTCCGGATACGGCCTGAAGCAGAACAGCGAGATGGCGTTGAAGTACATCCGCAAGGCGGCGGATCTGGGCAACGCGGAGGCGCAGTACTACGTTGCCGACCTATTGGCTCCCCATGATCGAGCGCCGGACGTTGCAAAGCAGATGCGGCAATGTGCTGCCGATCAGGGACACGCGCGGGCAGCCTTGGCGTTGGGCGTAAATCGCCAAAATAATGGGAAATACCATGATGCTGTCGTGGCATATCAAAGGGGTGTGGCCGCAGGAGAGAGCATCTCGGCTCTGATTCTTCAGAGATCATTCCTGGCACCACCCGCCACGGACGAAGGCTCCTACCTTGATCTGCCCAAGGATCAAGAACGCTCGCGCCGCTACAAATTGATAGGAAATTTCCTTGACCGCAACCAGCTGAGCAACCCTACTGTTCCGGATATCGACAGGATCGTTCCGCTGCCACCGGCTCAACTACCGGCATGGGACGGCACGTTCGAATGGGAAAAGAAACAGGCCGAGATTCCGCCGAAGCCATCGGACGAACTGATCAACCGCCTGGCGCAGGAAAAGAATCTGGACCCGGCGACCGGCCTGCCGCTATCGGCTACAGCAAGCCAGACCTCCCAGGCGGGTAAGCCTGCGAAGCTGGCGCGCGTACCGCTGGGCACGAAGGTGCGGGCCGGTGCGCGATGTCCGGAAAGCGGCGTGTGGTGCACACAGATTCTGGCAGAGCTACGCGGCGAGACGACACAGTACTTCCGTAAGGGCGAAACGTTGCCGATGCTGGACGTGTACAGGCCACGCATATTCGTGTGGCTCGACGACGTACTGGGGAAACGTCGCTACACCACGGACGTAGTCTGGACACTGACCGTTTACAACGATAAGGCGTAACGCTGGTAGTCCGATGAGATATCCCGTACTGGTTTCACTATTCGTTTTGCTGGCGAGCGGCTGTTCGAACCGGGGTGACGCGCTACCTTGGGATGCGGCATTGGGGAACATACGCGCCAATCTGGCGTTCACCTGCGCCCACGAAGCTGATCGTCTACCCGCGCTCGATCCGGGCGCGGATGCCTTGTTCCGTTACGGCCGGTATCTGCAGACGCGGGATGGTCCGAAGAACTTCGACGAGATGGCGCGTTACTACCGCATCGCAGCGGCGCACGGCCATTACAAGGCGAACCATAACGTGCAGCAACTGGTGTCGCAGGGCATGGCAAGTTCGCCGGACGCCGCACGCGAGGCCGTTGAATGGGCGACCCAACTGGTCAATCAGGGGATTCCGACGGGTTACTACGATATTGGTTACTACCTGAATTCCGGATACGGCCTGAAGCAGAACACGGAGATGGCGCAGAAGTACATCCGCAAGGCCGCGGATCTGGGGAATGCGGACGCACAGTACTACGTTGCCGACTTATTGGCTCCCCATGATCGAGCGCCGGACGTTGCAAGACAGATGCGGCAATGTGCTGCCGATCAAGGGCATGGGCGGGCAGCTTATGAACTGGGAGTAAATCGTCAAAATAATGGGAAATACCATGATGCTCTCGTGGCATATCAGAAAGGCGTGGCTGCTGGAAGTAGCGTATCGGCACTGAATCTTGAGGAATCGTTTCTCGCGCCACCCGCTACTGAGGAGCTCTATTTTCTTGATCTTTCCAAGGATCAAGAACGCTCGCGCCGCTACAAACTGATAGGAAATTTCCTTGACCGCAACCAGCTGAGCAACCCTACTGTTCCGGATATCGACAGGATCGTTCCGCTGCCACCGGCTCAACTACCGGCATGGGACGGCACGTTCGAATGGGAAAAGAAACAGGCCGAGATTCCGCCGAAGCCATCGGACAAACTGATCAACCGCCTGGCGAAGGAAAAGAATCTGGACCCGGCGACCGGCCTGCCGCTACCGGTTGCAGCAAGCCAGACCTCCCAGGCGGGCGAGCCTGCGAAGCTGACGTGAATCACGCCCCGTGCGCAACGGCGAATCACCGAACGCAATTGCGCGGTCGCATCGGATTCGACGAACACCGTGCGCATCTTTACGTTGCAGCTCATCTGCAGGCGTCGAACGTAAACGGCCTGACTGTGCCGCTCGACGGTGGCATCATGACGACGGGCGTACCGGCGATCCAGGAGGACAGCGCTCTCCTACCACGCAGGTCCTCCCATCGAAACTCGGCGCAAGCCGCTCACGCCTCAAACACTCTCCCCCCAACAAACTCGAATCGACATCCCATTGCCAGGCTGCGCGCAATCACCGGCGGCAAGCCCATGCCGCCCGGCGACAGGCTACGGTCATAGCATCGATCGCATTGGAGGCGGCAGCGCATCCAGCCGCAACTGTTCGACACCCTCCGCAAGCGCAAGCGTCGACTGCTGCCCGTCGCGCATGCGAATGCTGATCGTCCGATCGCGTTCATCGCGCGAACCCACTGCGACGAAAATCGGCACCTGCTTTTCCCTCGCATCGACGATCTTCTTCTCCAACCGCTCCGGTCTGCTGTCGAGCAGCGCTCTGATGCCGGCGTCGTCAAGCGCCTGCATCACCTCTTGCGCATACGCGACATTCGCATCGCTGATCGTCGCAACCACGACCTGCTCGGGCGCGAGCCACAGCGGCAACCATCCTTCGTGATGTTCAAGCAGCATCGCGATAAAACGCTCCATGCTGCCGAGCACCGCGTGATGAATCATCACGGGCCGCTCGCGTTCGTTGCGCTCGTTGACGTACTCCGCGTCGAGCCGTTCGGGCAGCACGAAATCGAGCTGGATCGTGCCACATTGCCAGCTGCGTTCGCGGCTGTCCGTCAGATGAAACTCCAGTTTCGGGCCGTAAAAAGCGCCCTCTCCTTCGAGTAGGTCGAATCCGAGGGCCGCCGCGCGCGCTGCATTTGCCAGCGCCTCTTCCGCGCGATCCCACGTTTGATCATTGCCCGCGCGCATCGCGGGCCGCGTGGCGAGTGCTACTTTGAAGTCGGGAAAACCCAGGTCCGCGTAGACAGAGCGCAACAACGAGCAGAAGCGGCCGACTTCGGCTTCGATATGCGTCTCCGTGCAGAACACATGCGCATCGTCCTGAACGAAAGCACGCGTACGCTTAAGCCCTTCGAGCGAGCCCGAAGGTTCGTCACGATGACACGCGCCGAACTCGCTATAACGAACCGGCAACTCGCGATACGAGCGCACGCGCTGGTTGAACACCTGCACATGACACGGACAACTCATCGGTTTCAGACAAAGCGCGCGCCCTTCTTCCGCGTCGGACAGCGAATACATCGCCGCGCCGAACTTCTCCCAATGACCGCTTTTTTCCCACAACGAGCGTGCGAGCAGTTGCGGCGTACGGATCTCGCGAAAGCCCGCACGCCGCATGCGGGCGCGAACGTAGTCTTCCAGCACGCGGTACAACTCCCAGCCGCGTGGGTGCCAGAAAACCATGCCGGCGCCTTCTTCCTGCTGATGGAAGAGGTCGAGTTTATTGCCCAATACACGATGATCGATGTCGTTCACAGTCCTGCTCCGTTTGGTTTGATGTCGCAAATGCTGCAGATCGATGCCGCAAACGGAGGTCCAGAAACGCCAAAGGCCCCGTCCGTTTCCGGCGGGGCCTTTGGTGGTCTGCCACAGCTTCTTGCTTCTAGCGTGCGCAACCTCCAGACGACCCGCCTGTGAAGGTGGTCGTCGTGGTGGTGACAGCAGCGAAGGGAATTGAGTGGAAGTCCATGGATCGACAGTAAACGATTTTGTGAGGGCACGTCAATCGCGATCTCGACGAGCGCTCTGGGGGCAAAACGCCACCGGTGCTGGAACGGGTGCTCGAGTATCTCGGCAACAGCGAGAAACGCCATCGCGAATGGATATCGTGAGCGAGCCGGCGTGACTACCCGGCGGCCTCAGTCCCACGTACTATAGCGACATAGAAGATTGGCCGCCGCGCGCGGCGGCCCTTTCGATCCACCATCCAGACCGACCGAGCCCTGCACCTTGACTATTCACATCCGCCACGCCCACACACCCGACGCCGCCTTGATTCTCCGCTTTATCACCGAATTAGCGGTGTATGAAAAGGCGGAACACGAAGTTGTCGCTACCGTTCAAGACATCGAAACAAGCCTGTTCTCCGCGACGTCCACCGCGAAGGCTTTGATCTGCGAAATGAACGGCGAGCCGATCGGCTTTTGCGTCTATTTCTTTTCCTATTCGACGTGGCTCGGCAAACAAGGGCTCTATCTGGAAGACCTGTACATATCGCCGACATCGCGCGGCAGTGGCGCGGGCAAACAGATGCTTCGCCACCTCGCGCAAATTGCATGCGAAACAGGCTGTGGGCGGTTCGAATGGAGCGTGCTCGACTGGAACGAGCCGGCAATCGGCTTCTATGAATCGATCGGCGCGAGTGCGCAAAGCGAATGGGTTCGCTATCGGTTGGCGGGGGATGCGCTCACGGCGTTTGCTGAGGGGGCTGAGTAAGAGGTCGGCAGGACGCTGACGCGTCGCTGCCATGTCGTTAGTCCCCCGCCCCGCTCGCTACCGGCTCGACTTCAAACGCGTCACCCGTAGCGAAGAATGTCCCGCCCGCCACGTAATGGCACGTACGCCGATCGGGGTCGTCGCCGAAATGCCAGCGGTTGTTCGAATACACGCGGCTATCCGCGTAGGCGGCGACCACCTCGCCAATGATCAGATCGTGCCGCTGGCTATCGTCCGGGATGACCTTGCATTCCATCCACGTGATACAGCCGGCCAGCATCGGCACATCGATCTCTTGCGCGGGAAAAGTCTCGAGGTCGAAGGCCGAGAACTTGTCGAGTTCCGCACCCGCGTTCGTGCCCACCGCCAGCGTCTGCGCGGCAAATCCGCGGCTCGGCAGTTGCAGCCCGAATACGCCGCTCGCTTCGATCAATTGCCGCGTGAGCGTGCGGCTGTCCACCACGACGACGACCTTCGGCGGGGTGAAATCGAGCGGCATCGCCCATGATGCCGCCATCACGTTCGAGCGGCCGCCGTGCGCGCTGGTAATGATGGTGACGGGTCCATGATTCAGTAACTGCGTGGCCCGCGACAATGCGACGGGTTCCCGGGTGGCTTTCATACGTGCTCTTCCGCGTCAAATGGATCAGGCAGATTGTAGCGGGGACGCGCAAAGCGGGTGAGGCAGCCTCTTGAGTCGCACTTGCGCGAGCTACGGCGCCACGGACGCTGCGCTCTGCCCTTCGCACGCAGCATCCAGGATCGGCGTGATTTCCACATACGAGCGCCACCTCGGGGTGATCCAGGCGAGAATGCAAGACCACCCACAAACCGTCGGAGAAGCCGTGCGCATCGTCTGCTTGCATACTGCTGACAGCAATATCGCCCTGTTCGACGCGGCCGCCCGCGCAGCCGGATTCGAGGCGCTCGAGTTGGCGCATGTGGTCCGCGCCGACTTGCTCGCCCTCGCCGCCGCCGTTCACACAGCCACGCTCGCGGCCTGAAGCGCGATGTTCGCCGAATACATCGTCAAGTGGGATTTGCTGCCGGATGGTGAGCCGATTCGCACGCACAGCAGCCGCCTGCTGCCGGTGCGCCAGCATGGCGTCGCCGCGATGCTGAAAGTTGCACAGGAACCCGAAGAGAAATTCGGCGCGCAGTTGATGGTGTGGTGGGACGGCGACGGGGCGGCCCGCGTGCTAGCCCATGATGCCGACGCCGTGCTGCTGGAGCGCGCCGAAAGCAATCACTCGCTAGCGGACATGGCCCGCACAGGCAGCAGCGAGGCGGACGACCACGCCATCGACATCCTCTGCACCGCCGCTGCACGACTCCACGCACCGCGCAACAAACCGCCGCCGGAACTGGTCGGCTTGCCGCGCTGGTTCCAGAGTCTCTGGCCTGCGGCAAAGCAATATGGGAACTGGCTCGCCGAGAGTGCGGCAGCAGCACAAGCCCTGCTCGCCGCGCCACAAGAGCCGGTCGTGCTGCACGGCGATATTCATCACGGCAACGTCCTCGATTTCGGCGCGCGTGGTTGGCTGGCAATCGACCCGAAGGGTTTGTACGGCGAGCGCGGCTTCGACTATGCAAACATCTTCTGCAACCCGGACTCGGAGTCCGCGCTAGTACGCGGACGGTTCGAGCGTCGCGTCGAACGAGTGGCGCAAATCGCCGGACTCGAAAGACGTCGTCTGCTGCAATGGATTCTCGCGTGGTCGGGTTTGTCGGCGGCGTGGATTCTCGAAACGGGCGAGACGCCGGACATCGATACAGACATCGGCAGAATGGCGGCCGACGCGCTGAAGCGGAAGTGACAGCTGGGAACTCAAGGGGAAACAACGCTGGCGGACACGACCGCTAACGCACTCGCGTCGGCGCAACGCTACCCAATCCTCCAGGTCGGCGACCCGGCATCGCCAGGCGGCAGCCGGCAAGCCGCCGCCCAGGCATTCCATCGGCTAACTAATGCGGGGCTTTGCCGTTGGGCAGGGCGTCCAGCGGTTTGTGCTGTTCTTCGCCGAGTCCCGGGAAGAACGCGTTCCATGCGGCTCGCACGCCCTGAGCCGCGGTGGCCTCCGCGCCGATCGATTCGGCCTCGCCATCGGCAGCTTTCGACGGGTCGGAGGAAAGGCCGCGCCAGTGCGTGAACACCAACAAGGGTTTCTCAGTCCATACGCCGTCGCCATATTTCGCAAATGCCGTGTCCCCGCTCGTCAACTGCACCTCGTACCAGCCTTCACGCACGGGCGTATGGGCGGCAAGCTCATACCAGGCGGTCGGTTCGATTTCCTTCATGTCGTCTCCGGTCGGATAAGTCGTCGTAAATAACCACAACAAAGGCATTCTTCATGCCCGAGCGCAGTAGCCGCCCGGCAGGCGGGCACCGCATCCCAAGCGATGTCGCATCGCGGTGCGCTGGGCATGACCTGCGGGCGATTCGTCGACGTCGCGCACTTCGAAATCGCCGCGCATAAACGACACGATAGCGCGACATGGGCCACGCGGACAAACGTAAAAACTTACACAGCGCGCCGGGTAGTCGACCGCCTTGCCGACCCGCTGCTCGACTCACGCGCCATCTCCCGCACCAGCTCGCCCAATACGCGGACGACGGGCGCCAGTTGCCCAGCTGGCGTACTGCCATACCCAATCACCAGCCCATTCGTCTCCTCGCGTTGCTGCAATGCAAAACCCGACAGCGCGCGCGGATTGAGCCGCGCGGCGAGCGCGCGTTCGGCGAGGGTCCGATCGGAAATAGGCGGCGGCAAGCGAAGCGTCAGATGCATGCCGCAATCGCCGCCCAGAATCTGCGATGGCGCGAAATGCGCGGTGAGCGCATCGCGCAGTGCCTGCTGGCGCTCGCGGTACAAACGTCGCATGCGGCCCAGATGCCGCCCAAATTCGCCGCTGTCGATGAAATGCGCCAGCGCCAGTTGCTCCAGACGATGCCCGCCACGCAGCATCTCCTGCAGTGCAACCGCCGTGTGCGCGGCGATTGCGCGCGGCAACACCACGAAGCCAATGCGCAGCGCCGGAAACATCGTCTTGCTGAATGAGCCGACGTACAAAACCGGCGCGTCCTCGACCAGCCCTTGCATGCTGGCGATCGGCTCGCCGGTATGGCGGAATTCGCCGTCATAGTCGTCTTCGATCAGCCAGGCGCCGCGGCAGCGTGCCTGCGCAATCAGATCCAACCGGCGCGCCACCGACAACACCGCGCCGGTTGGATACTGATGCGCGGGCGACGTGTAGATCAGCTTGGGCGCATGCGTGCGCCAGGCGTCGGACGGAACCGCGATGCCTTCGGGGTCGACCGGCATCGGCAGCATGGTCAGATCGCCGAGATTGAACGCGGCTTTTGCACCGCGATAGCCCGGATCTTCCACCCACGCGATGTCGCCCGGATTGGTGAACAGCCGCACGCAGAGGTTCAGCGCGTCCTGCGCACCTTCGGTGATCACCACTTGCGAGCCGTCACAGCGCACGCCCCGCGCCATCCGCAAATGCGCGGCGATCGCGTCGCGCAGGGCCGGTTCGCCCATCGGGTCGCCGTAGCCGAGTGCGAGCGGCAACGCACGCTCCATCGAACGTTCGAGCGCTCGCCGCCAGGCAGCGAGCGGAAAGTGATCCAACGCCGGCGTGCCGGGTGTCAGCGGCAAGGTGTTGTCGGCATGAGTCCGCGTCGCCGCGAATTGCTCGACACGCGCCGCGTAGGCGACCTCCGGCGCGACCGCCGGTGTCTGCGGTTCACCGCGTGCCGAGGGGCTGGAGAGCGGACTCACGCGTGTGCCCTTCTTGTCGGCCACGACATAGCCGACCGCGGCCAGATGCTCGTACGCGATCACCACCGTGTTGCGCGACACACCCATCTCCGCCGCCAGCAAGCGCGATGACGGCAGCAGTGACCCCGCCGGCAAACGCCCTGTGAGGATGGCTTGCTGCAAACGTTCGATCAATTGCTTTTGCAGCGGCGCGGGCTTTACGCCGCCGGCGGTGGCGGTCGCGGCGGCTGAATTAGCGAGCGGGCCAATGATTTCGATCATCTCGGCTGGACCTATCAAATACCGTTCTATTGGATCTTTTTAACATACCACGTTTGTCGTATCGTTCTCCATAGACAGCAGTCACCACTATCGACAGGAGAGCAGACATGGAACCCAGACATAACGCTTTCGAGCAGCCGATCGGCGCCCCCGTGCCGGGCTGGAATGGCGCGCAGGCGCCCGGGCGCGAGCCGCTGGTGGGCAGCTATTGCCGGATCGAGCCGGTCGATGTGGAGCGCCATGCCGTGGATCTCTACGAGGCCTACAGTTCGGCGCCCGATAGCCGCGACTGGACCTATCTCGCGGTCGGGCCGTTCGAGAGCCTCGCCGCATATCGCGAGCATCTGACGCGGATGGCCGCATCCCCCGATCCGCTGCACTACGCGGTGATCGAGCTGGCGACCGGCAACGCAGTCGGCACGCTCGCGCTGATGCGGATCGACCGCGCGAACGGCGTGATCGAGGTCGGGCACGTCACCTATTCACCAAGGCTGAAGCGCACGCGCATCGCGACCGAAGCGATGTTTCTGCTGATGAACCATGTGTTCGACGATCTCGGCTATCGCCGCTTCGAATGGAAGTGCGATTCGCTGAATGGACCGTCGCGCACGGCGGCACTGCGCTATGGCTTTACGTTCGAAGGGATCTTCCGGCAGGCGATCGTATATCGCGAACGTAATCGCGATACCGCGTGGTTCTCGATCATCGACAGCGAATGGCCCGCGCTGCGTCCAAGCTATGCGCGCTGGCTCGATGCCGGCAACTTCGATGCGCAAGGCAAGCAGGTTGAACGCCTGGTGGACCTCATCGCGCGGCAGCGGGCGGCGGCGAGCGAAGGCGGTCAATAAGGCAAGACGGTTCGCGAGCCGGTTGCGCGCCGGCTCGACGATTCCAACGCTTCATAGATTGAAGAAACTGACGAGATGTCAGGCGACGGGTTACACCATCCCTGCCGCTCTCCGCAGCACGATGGTCGGATTGCCTTTGTACGTCGTGCGAAGCTGTTCACGGTAACCGCACTTGCGCGCGACGTTCAGCGACGGCTGGTTTTCCGGCGCGATGATGCAAGCGGTCTCGCCGCCTGGCCAATGTGCATCCGCCCAGGCGAGTGCGGCGCGCACGGCTTCGGTGGCGTAGCCGCGATTGTGTACGGCTGGGTCCAGCGCCCAGCCGATTTCAGGCGTATCCATCAAGGAAGGCTCGATCTCGCGGTGGTAGTCGGCAAAGCCGACTTCGCCCAGGAACCGGCCGCCGTCCTTTTCCCGCACCACCCAATAGCCGTATCCCAGCATCGCCCAATGTCCGGCGTAACGCAGCAGGCGCGCCCAGACTTCTTCGCGCGTGAACGGCTTGCCGCCGATATAGCGGATCACTTCAGGATCGGACCACATTGCATAGCTGTCGAGGAAATCGTCGCGCGTGTGCGGACGCATGATCAGGCGGTCGGTGGTAAGGAGCGTGGGGCGTGTCGACATAGGCGGGCTGGTGGTTGGCGTGGTGACTCGGAAAGTCGTGCGTTTGATAATTGCAGATTCTAGCAATACCGTTGTTGCCCCGTCGCCTCAAAAGGGGCATTGCGATAAGGCTCAGCGACAATGCAGAGCCACTCCGTTCATGATGCAATCCAACCGCTGCATCCCATTATTATGCCAACCTAAATAATGGTATCTTTACGATCCTATTCTTGGAAAGGTTGACGCGCCTTGTTCAAGAACAGTTCAATCAAAATAGTCCGCAGCAGCCTCCTGCAAGCCATCGTCTTGCAGGAGAACGTCTGCTTGCGACAACACGCTGGGAGGCCGCGCGCTGAGATGATCGTCGAAAAAAACACCATTGAGATTCTGGATCGCTATAGCGACGTTGCTCCATTTGTAGATTCAGTCAACGAGGCAGCAGACAGCGATAAAAATGCCCTCGGATTCTTCCCGTCACGCGTCTTTGAAGACTTTGCCCGGAAGGAGCAACTCTTCGTCGCGGTCGAACGTCATGCAAAGGGCATGTCATATGCAGGCCACCTACTGTTTGAAGCCAGACATCCGAAGGGACGCGTCCGGCAGATTTTCGTTGCGCCGACGCTCAGAAAGCATGGGATTGCAACTCGCCTGCTGCAACACCTCAAGAAACATCTGACAGACCACGCATTCATTTCCATGTATGCGCGCGTCGCAGAAGACCTCACTCAGGCCAACAAGTTCTGGGAAGAGCAAGGCTTCTACGTGCAGAGCATCGTAAGGGGTGGCGAGACAAGGAACCGGACGATCGTCGTTCGCAGTCACGAGCTGGATACGCCGCAATTATTCGCACCAAGCGGGCTCAGCGCCGCCGACCCCTTGGGCTTGAATTCGACATACGGCACGGCGGCTCCAATCTTCCTGCTGGATCTGAATGTACTGTTCGACCTTGGTCCACGCAGACGTAGAAACGAAGAAATCCTTGACCTGTTCCGAATTGAAAGAGCCGGTTCCTGCCAGTTGGCCTTGAGCACAGAGATTACGACCGAACTCACCCGAACCGCACGCGTTGGCGTGACAGATCCGATGCTGGCGTACGCTCGCATATTCCCCTCTTTTCCTACCCCGAGTGCAGAGGAGTGGAACGCCCTCAAGCCGGAGCTGGCGTCTATAGTATTTCCGGAACGCTATCGAGCCAATGCATTGAGTAGCAATGACGTCTCCGACCTACGACATTTGGCCACTGCCATTCAGAACGGGCTCACCGGTCTAGTCACAAATGACTCGTCGATACTCAACGCGGCCGCGAGACTTGACGACCGATGTGGAATCCAGGTCATCTCGCCCGGTGCTTTTAAAGATTTGAATACTGGCGAAACAAGAGAAGAAGTATTTCAGACCGGAGGAAATAACGCACTCTCGATAGCATCCATTACGCAGGCAGACGAAGCCGCAGTCCATCGGCTTTTATCCCGGCTCGGAATCCCCGTCACGGCTATCGTGACCGAGTGGGCCGCAATCGACTCGAACGAGCGAGTCTGCAACCGTCATGGTGTCTGGTCCGACGGTGTTCTGGTCGGATATCTGATGTGGCCCAGGACAATCGCTGGCGTCGATTTCAATGCGCGCGTGGCCATCGATGAAACTCAACCTGGTGCGATACATGCAGCCCGTCTGCTGCTTGGATACCTGATAGAGCAAGCCACGGCAGAAGGCACGTCCCAAATCAGACTGACATTTCCTGCGCAGCAGGCGCAAATCCGCGAGGTAGCGTCCGCGCTCGGCTTTGGCGGAATGACGGGCCAGACATCGCTAACCAAGATTGCCGTTGGACGCGTCGTCACCCCATCGAATTGGGAAGACTGCAAGGACCACCTCTTTCGGGCTGCCCGCGTGTGCCTGCCCGACACCCCACCGGTCTATAGGGACGTCGACCAGCAGGTTCGCCTCGTCAGGCCCGATGGAAACGTGGGACATGTTTCCTTGATGACTCTGGAGACACTGCTCTCTCCCGCGCTCTTTTGCCTACCCGGACGAGGGGCGGTGATTTCTCCGGTGCGACACGAGTTTGCAGAGGACTTATTGGCACACTCACCCCAGAAAAGCCTCTTGCCGCACGCCCGAGCCAGACTCTATAAAGAACGTCACTATTTGAGCGGAGTCGCGACGCTCAGACACTTTAAGCGTGGTAACCTGATCTTGTTCTACGAATCCGCGAAGAACAAAGGTCTTGGCGCCATTGTCGCGATCGCACGCGTACAGCACGCGTATTTGAAATCCCAAGAGGCGATGGAAAATTCGGACCTCGATCCGTCAGTTCTCGACGCTGCAGGACTCGAAGCGATTGGTCGATCCAAGACGAAAACCGTGACGGTGTTCGACAACATTATCTGCCTTGAACGTCCAGTTCCGCTCGCCACACTGCAACGGTTGGGCTGTGGCAGTCCGCAGGACCTGCTTATCACTCATGCAATCGACAACGCACAGCTTCAAGGAATCCTCCAGGAAGGGTTTGCCCATGGAACACCCAGAACACGTACTCATTTCGCTTGAGGAGCGGCATGCCGAAAACATACTGGCAGGCACCAAGCATGTGGAACTTCGACGTCGCGCGATGAACGTGAAGGCAGGTACTGTCGTATGGATCTATGTGAAGTTACCGGTTGGCCGCGTGATCGGTTGTGCCACGGTGAGCGCCGCCCATTCGCTTGCGCCCACCACTTTATGGCGACGATTTGCGAATGTGTGCGGCATCACCCGGCGCGAATTCTTTGACTACTTCGATGGGCTATCGAAAGGCTTTGCTTTGGGCCTGCACGAACCGCAACGACTCTCCGGCACCATTTCACTGACGGAGTTGAGAGCGGCGTCTGCGGGCTTTCACCCCCCGCAGTTCTTTATTCGCATTGCACCTGACAGCCCGCTCCTTCGCGCCATCGAAGGCAAGCGCGCGTAGGCGGTATTTATCGCGAGCGCGTCCATGAAATCCCGCTTGCGCCACCTCTCCGCGCTGATCGTGAACATCGCCTTGCCGTGGCTCGCCTACCGGCTTGCGTTCCCGCACTATGGCCAACTCGGCGCGCTGGTTGCATCCGCGCTGCCCCTGATCGCGTGGATGAGCTGGGACCTCGTGCGCCACCGCCATTTCGACGCACTCAGCGCAATCGTGCTGGTCGGCATCGTGCTATCACTGGTCGCGATGGCCGCGGGCGGCGGCTCGCGCATGCGAGCGCTAGCGGATCCCATGGTCTCGGGGATGATCGGTGCGTCGTTCCTCGTTTCACTGGCCTTGCCGCGGCCGCTGGTGTTCTACCTCGGCCGTTCGACGAGGGCGCGCGAAGATCATCGCAGCGTCGAAAGCTACGAAAAGCATTGGCGCGAACGCCCTATGCTCGCCGCCTATATCCGGTTGA
The DNA here is from genome assembly GCF_905220705.1 of Paraburkholderia domus. Lineage (GTDB taxonomy): Bacteria > Pseudomonadota > Gammaproteobacteria > Burkholderiales > Burkholderiaceae > Paraburkholderia > Paraburkholderia domus. Next base: position 35,673 of record NZ_CAJNAT010000004.1, on the reverse strand, counting down.
TGACGCTCGTATGGGGCCTGGGCATGACCGGGGAGAACCTGTTGCGCAGCCTGATCATCTTGCAGTGGCCGAATGATCCGCACTCGGAACTGGCCTCCGAGGTGCTGCGTTACGGTGTCTATGCCGGCCTGACGGTCTGGACGTTCTGGTGCCGACGGCGCCTCAAGCAGGACGCTATGCGCTACCCCGCCGACCCGGCAGACCCTGCGGACGCCACAGACCGTCTGGCGAATTCATAAAACGGCGCCTCACGCCAGTTCGAGAAACCGCGCCAGACACGGATTGCGATTGGCCGGCGACCACGCCAGCACCTGCTCGATCAGCGGCGCATCGACCAGCGGCCGGAACACCACACCCGCGAGTTGCGCCTTGCGCATCGAAGCGGGCACCAGCGCCACGCCCACGCCTTCATCGACGAGACTGAGCACGGTCTGCTGCAACTGCACTTCAAAGCGGATATCCGGTTCGAAACCGCCCGAGCGGCAGTGCTCGAGGATGGTCGCACGCAAGGTCGGCGCGACTTCCTCGGACGCCAGCACGAACGGCTCGCCCGCCAGTTGCGCGATTTTCAATCGCCGCGCGCGTGCTCGCGGATGGCTGCGCGACAGCGCAACGCACAACGGCTCACGGAGGATCGTCCGGGTCGCAATGCCCTTGTCGGGCACGCTCGGAAACATGATCGCCGCGTCGATCTGGCCAGCCAGCACCTGCGCGGCCAGATCGTTCGAGACGACCTCGCGCAGATTCAATGCGACCTCGGGAAACGCCGCGCCGAACACACGCGCATAGCCTGGCACGACGTTGTATGCGGAGCACATCGTGAAGCCAATGGCGAGCTTGCCGGCATCGCCGTGCGCCGCGGCTCGCGCGTTGCCGACCGCCTGTTCCACGGACGCGAGGATCGCCTTCGCATCGACGTAGAAGCGCTCGCCCGCCGCAGTGAGCGTGACGCTGCGCGGACTGCGTTCGAGCAGCGTCACCCCCAGGTTCGCCTCCAGCGCAGCCAACTGCCGGCTCAAAGGCGGCTGCGACAGATTCAGGCGTGCCGCCGCCCGGCCGAAATGGCGCGTCTCGGCAAGCGTCACAAAGTAGCGTAGCGGCTTGATATCGATCACGATACCCTCGGGCTGAATGACGATGCAGAAAAGGAATTATCGGATACAAAAAACAGTATTGGATTGTATCAACGCAAGCCACTACGCTGGCGCATCGCTCTGTCCGTCCCCTTCTTTTGCACCGATGTTAGCCACCCTTGAGATTCTGCTTCCCGTGTTTGGCCTGATTTTCGCGGGCTTTGCCTGTCGCCGGCGCGGCGTGCTTGGACCGAACGCCGCGTCCGAGCTGAATCGCTTCGTGGTCTGGCTGGCACTGCCGGCCCTTCTGTTCGACACGATGGCGCACGCCACCTGGCAGCAGCTCTATCAACCGGCTTTCGTCGCGACGTTTTCGATCGGATGCGTCAGCGTGTTTCTGCTGATTCTCATGATGCGCTTGATGAGTGGCCGGCATCTGGCCGACGCGAGCGTCGACGCGATTGCGGCGTCGTATCCGAACACGGGCTACATCGGCTTTCCGCTCGGCATGATCGCGTTCGGCTCAGCCAGCCTGACGCCGACCACGATCGCCACGATCCTCGTCGCGTGCGTGCTTTTTGCGCTCGCGATCGTGCTGATCGAAGTCGGATTGCAGACCGAGCGCACGCCGCACAAGCTGGGGTTGAAAGTGCTGAACTCGCTGGCGCGCAATCCGCTGATCGTGTCACCGATAGCGGGCGTGTTGTTCGCGAGCACACACGTCGCGTTGCCACAAAGCGCGGAGACGTTTCTGAAGCTGCTAAGCGGTGCCGCCAGTCCGTGCGCGCTGGTGAGCCTTGGCCTGTTCCTCGCGGAAAAGCGTCCGCCCGAGACCGGTGCGCGCGGCATCTCGCTGCTGCTGACCGGCGTCAAGCTGCTGGTTCAGCCGGCGTTGACCTGGTGGCTCGCGGCGCACGTGTTCGGGCTCTCAGCCACCCTGGTCGAGATGGCCGTCGTGCTGGCCGCGTTGCCCACCGGCACCGGCCCATTCATGCTGGCGGAGTTCTACCGGCGCGAGGCGCACATCACATCGCGCACGATTTTGCTGTCGACGGTGGGATCGGTGGTGACCCTGTCGTTGCTTCTGCTGGTGATGGGCCATCGTACATAGGCGAACCGCCCGGAAAATGCCTCGCCCGACATCTCGCGCTATGCTTCGCACACGGACCATCAGGGTCCGCGGTCTTCATAAGCGAACCGCGAACAGCGCACCGAGCCGCCGTTTCGAAAGTCTTTGTCTCAACGCCTTTGTGCCGGTCACTTAGACTACGTTCATCGGCTGCACAACGCAGCGCAAGACCCGACAGGAGTGACACGCAATGAAAGCGATTCAGTTCAAGACGTTTGGCAACCCCGAGGTGCTCGAATACGTCGATCTGCCGACGCCCCAAGCCGACGCGGACAGCGCCGTCGTGCAGGTCAAGGCGGCCTCGGTGAATCCGAGCGACGTCAAGAACGTGTCCGGCCATTTCGAGCACACCGTCCTGCCGCGCACGCCCGGCCGCGACTTCAGCGGTGTCGTGGTGGAGGGTCCGCAGGCATGGCTCGGCGCTGAAGTCTGGGGCACTGGCGGCGATATCGGCTTCACACGCGACGGCACGCACGCCGAGTTCATCAAGATCCCGCTCGCCGGCCTGTCGCGCAAGCCCACCACGCTCAGCCACGCGGAGGCCTCCGCGATCGGCGTGAACTTCGTGGTCGCATGGCTCGGCACAGTCGAGTATGCCCACCTGCAAGCGGGCGAGACGATTGCCGTGATCGGCGCGGGCGGCGGCGTCGGCGGCGCGGTGGTGCAGATCGCGAAAGCGCGGGGAGCTCGCGTGATCGCCGTCGACCGCCATCCCCTTTCCGCCGATACGCCCGCGGGCCGGTTGATCGACGACTACGTCCCATTCGACGAAAACGTGACCGCGCGCCTGAAGGCGTTGACCGGCGGCGCCGGCGCGGACGTGGTGTACGACTCGGTCGGCGGCGTCGCGTTTGAGACCGCACTGAGTCTCGTCAAGCGCCGCGGCCGGGTGCTGGAAATCAGCGCCACGGGTAAGCGCCGCGTGGAATTCGACCTGATCGATTTCTATCACAACGAAACGCAACTGCTCGGCGTGGATAGCGCCAAACTGGGCGTCGCCGAATCGGCACCGTTGATGACGGCGCTGGTAGAGGGCTTCGAAAGCGGCAAGCTGCAAGGCCCGGCGATCGCACAGGAATTCCCGCTCGAACGGGCGCGCGAGGCCTACGAGGCGGTAGCCGCCGGCACGCGCGGCCGGGTCGTCATCACGATGTGACGGCCGAAGCGACCGGCGGGCGTGGTTAGCCGTCGGCATTCATTGACCTGGCCCGACGCCGATACCTTTTCCATCACCGGCCGCCTCACGCTAAGATTGAGCCCGCCCGGGCCGGCGCGCAGCGCTTGCGGCGTCGCCCGCGCATGGGCCACCGCCATGCGCGCCGCCCGGGGACCACAAAAAAAGCTCGGCTCGGAGAATCAGATGTCTGAAGAATATGAAGTGCATGGTCCGCATGACCATGCGGTTGAACACGCCGGCCACCACGACGCGGACCCCTTTGCGAGCCGCATGGCCGTGATGACGGCGATCCTCGCGACGATCGGTGCACTGTGCGCGTACCAGAGTGGCAACAGCGAAAATCTGGCGCTGTATTACAAGAACGAAGCCGCGATTAAAAAGACCGAAGCGTCGAACCAATGGAACTACTACCAGGCCAAGGGCGAGAAAGAGAATCTCGCTGAACTCGGCGCAGCGCTGTCGCTCGGCAATGCCGATGCACACGCGAAGTTCATCGCCGACGTCGACAAATACAAGGAACAGAAAGAGCCGATTCGCGCGAAGGCTGAAGCGATCGAAAAGGAAGTCGTGGACAATGACGCCAAAAGTGAAGCGCTGCTGCACGGCCACCATCGCTGGGCCCAGGCCACCACCTTGATTCAGGTTGCGATCGCCTTGTGCGCGATCACGTTGCTGACCCGCAAGAAATGGCTGCGTAATCTATCGTTCGGTATTGCGGCTGCGGGTGTTATTACGGGTGCCATGGCGTTCTTTTCGGCCTGATTGCGTGAACGGCGCGGGGAGTGCAGACACGCCCCGGTCCGAACTTCGTTGCGGTTGCGCACAAAGCGGCGTTAGGTGTAGCCCAGCTAATTCGGTAAGTGTCTTACCTCTCACACACTCGACGTCGATCCTAAAGCCTTCCGCACGCCGCTTTGTCGTAAGTCAAAGGCGTGCGGATTGGATGATCAGTAGTCCAATTTTCATGACATAAATTGAGGGCGCCGCGATCTCGTATCGCGCATCCGCGCTGCGGCATAGAGCGCAACCTGTCATGGAGGACTTACCGTGAACGCATCCCCTAACCTTGCAAGCGACCTCGTCGCCAATCTCGACGAAAGCATTCTGCTTCCGCAACTCGGCTGCCCCGCAGGCGAGATCGGCGTGGCAGTCGGCGATATGCTGGAGCGCTCGAATCTGGCCGTCATCGAGGCGTCCTTCGCTCTGCTCGACCCGCACGCGAATGAGCGGATTCTCGAAATCGGTCTGGGCAACGGCGGCCATATCGCATCGGTATTGGATCAGGCTGCAGGACTCATCTTCACCGGCATCGATTTATCGCCGACCATGATCGCCGAGGCTCGGCGCCGCAACGCAACCTTCGTCCGCGATGGCCGGGTCTGGCTCGAAACCGCCGACGTCATGTCCGTGCCATTCCCGGCCGCGTCGTTCGACAAAGCCATCACGATCAACTCGACGTATTTCTGGCCCGACCTGACGGCGGGTTTGAAGGAAACACGCCGCGTGTTACGTGCGAGCGGCGTACTGGTGATCGCGGCCATCACGCCCGAAGCAGCCAACGAGATGCCGTTCGCCAAATACGGCTTCACCGTCCACGATGCAAAGATGCTGGAACTCGCGTGCATCGCGGCGGGTTTCGATCAGGTGGGCATCACCCGTTACGTCGAGCCGCTGCTCGATCCGCCGCAGGAATTCGGTCCACGCGAGTTCTATCTGGTGCGAGCCTGCGCCGGGTGACGCGGCGCTAAACGACTCAGACTCGATGCGCGGCACCGTTCAATGCGCGATGCCGCGCGCAGCACGCTCGAGCAACAGCTCGCGCTCACGCGCATTACGCGTCATGCTGGCAGCGCGTTCGAATTCCGCGCGCGCCTCTGCCAAACGGCCGAGCTTCGCCAGCAAATCGCCGCGCACGCTCGGCAACCAGTGATAGTTCGCGAGCGCCGCATCGGCGGCGAGCGCGTCGACGATTTCCAGACCGGCAGCCGGCCCGAATGCCATCCCCACCGCCACTGCCCGGTTCAACTCGACCACGGGCGAAGGCGCCACCTGCGCCAGCGCATCGTACAACGCGACGATCTGCGCCCAGTCGGTCTCCTCAGCGCGGCGGGCGCGCGCATGACACGCGGCCAGCGCCGCCTGCAACGCGTACGGACCGCTCGCGCCGCCCAACGCGTGCGAGGTGCCGAGCGCGGCCAGCCCGCGCCGAATCAGCAGCGGGTCCCAGCGGCTGCGGTCCTGATCGAGCAGCAGCACCGGCCGACCCTCGGCATCGGTGCGCGCATGCGTGCGGGACGCCTGGATTTCCATCAGCGCGACGAGGCCATGCACTTCGCTTTCGTCAGGCACGAGCCCGCTCAGCACGCGCCCGAGCCGCAGCGCTTCCTCGCACAACGCCGGACGCATCCAGTCGTCGCCGGCTGTGGCCGAATAGCCTTCGTTGAAAATCAGATAGATCACCTGCAGCACCGACGCGAGCCTTGGCGCACGCGCATCCGCTTGCGGCACTTCGAACGGCACTTTGGCCGCCGACAGCGTGCGCTTGGCCCGCACGATGCGCTGCGCGATAGTCGCCTCGGGCACGAGGAACGCGCGCGCGATTTCGTCCGTGGTGAGGCCACCGAGCAGACGCAGCGTTAGCGCAACACGTGCGTCGGTGGACAGCACCGGGTGGCACGCCGTGAACACCAGCCGCAGCAGGTCGTCGCCGATATCGTCGGCGCGTGCGGCATCGAGGGAATCGACGAAATCCGGCACGAGGTGCGCCTCCAATGCGTCGAGATCATGACCCAGCTCTTCGCGCTTGCGGGCATGCAGCGCTTCCTGGCGCAATCGGTCGAGGGCGCGGTTCTTCGCAGTCGCCATCAGCCACGCTCCTGGATTGTCGGGTACGCCCGCGTCAGGCCAATGCTCGAGCGCCGCCACCAGCGCGTCCTGCGCCAGTTCTTCGGCGAGTCCCACGTCGCGCACGATCCGCGCGACGTGGGCGATGACCTTGGCGGACTCGATGCGCCAGACTGCCTCGATGGCACGATGGGTGGCCGGCGTCGTCACGGGATCAGCCCGCTGCCTTGGCGTTCGGGTCCATGTAGATCAGCTCCCAGATGTGTCCGTCGATATCTTCGAAGCCGTGCCCGTACATGAAACCGTAGTCCTGCGGTGCGCGCGGCACCGTGCCGCCGGCGGCGAGCGCTTTCGCAACCAGCGCATCCACCTCGCCCCGGCTCTCGCACGACAGGCCCATCAGCGCCTCGGTGCTTTCCTTCGGATTGCAAAGCGACTTGCGCGTGAAGGACTTGAACAGATCCTTGACCAGCAGCATCGCGTAGAGGTTCTCGCCGAGGACCAGACACGCGGCCTGCTCGTTGGTGAATTGCGCCTCGAAGCCGAAGCCAATCGCGCTGAAAAATGCCTTCGACCGTTCGAGGTCGTCGACGGCAAGATTGACGTAGATCTGCTTATGCATGATGGAATCCATTGATCCGGTTGTGTGCTCTACAGGCCGCGAATTGCATCGCAGTACGCTGCCTGTAGAGCGATCCCACGTATTCAGCTCGCCTCGGCAAGCGTTTTCAGATTGCCCAGGCCGTCTTCGAAATCCTTGCCGACCATCCGGTCCATGCTGATGAACACCTCAATCAGCTTCGACAGAAACGGTGATGGCCCGTGCATCGCCCAGGTGACCTGAGTCGCGCCGGCCTCCGGCTTCAACGTGAAATCGGCGGTGTTATGCGCTTCGTACGGCTTGATGAAATCGAGGTTCATCGTCACGCTCGATGGCGACGCCGTATCGACGATCTCCATCTGCCCCACGCCGACTTTGTCGCTTTGCCACGCATAACGCGCCCCCTTGCCGCTTGGCGTGCCGCTGTAGGTGCCTTGCGTCGCAGGATCTTTGCGCAGGAACGGATTCCAGCGATTGAATTGATGCAGGTCGTCGATCAACCCGTAGATCCGCTCAGGCGGCGCCTCGATGCGCACGCTGCGTTCAATGCGAAAGTTGTCGGGCCGAGTCGCCGCGTAGATGAGCACAAGGCCTACCGCAGCGACGACGGCGATCAGAATGGTTTTGAGCATGATGAATCCTTTCAGTGTGGCCGGATCGGCGCCTAGGTTAGCGACCGGATCGGCGTCGGGATCAAGGTTTGGCCGCGTCCAGTTTCTGGAAACGCTCCCGTTCCGGGCTCGGCTCGAAGTCCTCGAGTTCATACAGTTGCCGCACTTCGATTTCGCCATCGGCCTGCTCGCCGAACGGCGCCGGAAAACGCCGCGCCCATTCCATGGCTTCTTCGCGGGAGCGAACCTGAATCAGCGTGTAGCCGGCGATCAGTTCTTTGGTTTCCGCGAATGGACCATCGATTACCGTGCGCTTGCCCGCGCTGTAGTGGATGCGCCAGCCTTTCGAACTCGGTTTCAGGCCGGTTGCGTCGAGTAGCACACCGGCCTTGGCCAGTTCTTCGTGATATGCGCCCATCGCGGCCATCAGGGCGTCGTCTGGCGGCCCGCCAGCTTCGCTGACGGCAGTCGCCTTCACTATGATCATGAATCGCATCGCGGTCGCTCCTTGGGTGGCGAGTGGTCAGTGGGAGCCGTTATCTGTTTGCTGGCTCCTTACTCACACGACGAGCGATGCGGGACCGGATCGACATATTTGCCGCCGGCCTGGGGAAAACCCCGAGAAAAAGCCGGGAATGGGCGAACCCGCCTATAGGAAACAAGGCCCGAGTTTGCGGACTTCGACGGTGCACCAAGAGGCCGCCGGGCAGGCTTGCGCGATCGCCACCGCTTCTTCCCGGCTTTCACAATTGAGCAAGAAAAAACCGCCGATCAATTCCTTGGCTTCAGCGAACGGGCCGTCGAGCAGTTTGGGCTGTCCATCGCGCACCTGCACGCGCACAGCGTCACTGGCGGAGGTCAACGATTCCACAGCGACCAGCTTGCCGCGCTCTTTGAGGTCGGCGGCGAAACGCACCATCTGGTCGTAGACCTCGCGCCCCGCCTGCTCGCCGCGTTCGACGCGTTGATTCGGGGGTTCGACGATAAGCAGCATATAAGACATGGCGTCTCCGATTGATCGCGCCGCGGACGTGAACGCCAGGCAGGCGTACGAAGGCGAAAACGCGCTTACAGTTGGGTTGCGAAAGGCAGTCTAGCAAGCGCGGATGAGTCCAGCAAACCCGTTTCAGCGCCCGGGCGACAATGGATCGCAGGCCCTACGGACACTCGTAATAAGAAGGCGGCATGTGGATTGCTGCTTCGCTTGTATCGACAAACATCCGAGGTGACACCATGTTGAATCGAACTGGCTTGGGCGTCATTGCAACGGCTTTGGCGCTGCTCACATCTACGGCCGGCTGCACCCTTGGCGGGGCGGCGGCAGGTGGCGTTATCGGCAACGAGGCGACCAATCACAGCACGGTCGGCACGGTCGGCGGCGCGGTAGCCGGCGGGATTATCGGACACGAATTGGGCAAGTAATTGAAACGCTGAACGGCCTTCGGACGTGCGACACGAGACCGCCGCTTTGAAGTATTCTGCCAACGCGCTAAAGCCCGCATGGAATTTGCCGTTTATCGATTAATAGCAGCAGATAATCCGCTTTCGAGCCGGCGACGCAGCGCGGCAAGTATAGCCACACTCATCGGCAAAATCTGCCGATATAACAAACGCATCATGTAAACAGAGCATCGGGGAATTCATGCATGGATCGTTAGTGCGCACCGGCGTCGCGGCCGCCGTCGCCTTTGTCTTGTTCCAACTCGGCGGTTGCGGCGGCGGCGGTTCCAGCTCGACCTCGTCGAGCACGCCAACGGTCACGGCCACCTCGGTAAACGGCACGGTCGCAACCGGCTCCGCCTTAGTGGGCGCGACCGTCACGCTGACCGATGCGACCGGCGCTCAGGCGACGGCAACTACCAATGCTCAAGGCGCGTACACGATCTCCGTGCAGGGCATGACCGCGCCATTTCTGATCGTCGCCACCGACGCCGCCGGCATTTCCGCCCCGCTCGTCTCCGTGCTCGCCAAACTGCCGAGTGGCACGGCGCCCGCTGTCGCCAACGTCACCACGCTGACCACCGCGATTGCCGCCATGCTGACGGCCTCGGGTAACCCGATCGACCTGGCATCCACCACGGCGCTAGCCAAGGTGACGCTGCCGTCCGTGCAGATCGCTACCATCACGCTCGACGCGATCCTGACGAAAATTCTCGCGCAGAACGGCATCCAGACGGCAGGCTTCGATCCCATCGGCATGGCCTTTACGCCGAACCACACCGGCGCCGATGCAGTGATCGACACCGTCTCGCTGGTGTCGGCGGCTAACGGGGGCTCGTTGCTGGCGTCGAATGCGGCACCGGGCACGACCGTCGCGCTGAACAACCAGACTGCCCAGTCCGTCACGCTCGCAGCGCCGCCCGCGGCGGCGAACTATCTGGAGCCGCTTGCGTCCCTGCTGACGGCCTGCGCCGCGAACGGCACGCTCAACACGTCATGCTCACCGGCAATCGACTCCACGTTCCTCGAAAACGGTTCGACCGATCTGGCGGTCGGCCACGGTCTGACCGATGCCATCTTCAGTGGTGCGGTGTTCGGTTCGCCGAAGACGCTCGCCTTCTTCACACGCAACGGCAAGCAGCTTGCGCTCGTGCAGTTGCCGGTCACGCTGGCAGGCGGCGCGGCAGCCGGTGTGCTCTACACCATCGCGCAACAGCTCCCCACGCCCGTCACGCTCGCCAACGGCACGCAGCTCGGCTGGGATCTGATCGGCAATCAGTCGCAATTCGTTGTTTCGATCATGTCGCAAATCCAGCGCCGCACCTTCCTCGATTCGAAGCTGAACGACGTGAACCGTTATGAGTCGGGTCTCACGATTTCGATTCCGACCACTTCGAATCCGACGGTGTATTCGGCTTCCGTCACGGGACCCGGACTCGCTGCGCAGATCTGGCTGATGCAGCGTAATGCGCTCGGCAGCAGCACGCTGGGGCTGTCGGATCGGACGTTGAGTGCGGCACCGGTGTCTCCCGCGACCACCAGCAGCAACACGTCCCTGTATCGCTGGTCTTGGCAATCGCTGTCGTCGACCGCGACCTTCACGCCGGCGGCGTCGAGCGGCTACTACTCGGCGCAATCGATCGACGCGAGCACCGTGCCGCTCTACGCGACCTACACCGTGACGTTCTACGACAAGAACGGCGCGCAGCTCGGCCAGTCGTCGATCGTCAATCCGGGGAGCCCGTTAAGCGCGGCGGCGGGGAGCACGGTCGCATGGCCGACGCTGCTGCCTGACTTCGCGACGCAGTTCCTCACGCCGGGCGGCTCGCTGGCGAGCGCGCAGTACGCGATGAGCGTGACGTGGTCGAGTCTCGTGAACGGACAGAATCTCGCGTATCCGGTGACGTCCGTGCAGATCCAGGCCTACCCTGGAACGGCCACCGGTTCGACGACGGAAGTGGACGGTTTCTCGATCGGTGGGCCGAACAACACTACGTTTGGTCAGTATCAAACGACGGTCTATGCGGGTGTCAATTCTGTGGGCGTGCAGACTTGCACGAATTGCCCGTTCCCAGCGTTGACGTCGGGCGGTTCGCGGCTCGTGCAGTTGAGTGGCGGGCGGAACGGGACCGCATATTTCGATATTACGAAGTACAACGATTAGAACGAGGTCAGCAAGAAACGAAAGATTGTCGAACTGCCAAACGCCCCGTCAGGGGCGTTTTTCATTTCATCCTTGTTTCAGCTTCGAACCCGCGATAGCGTGAGCCTCAGGTCGCGTCGCATCGCGTCGTGCGTTCGAGCGAATGACCGAAGGTGCGGCCGGCGCGGGTATCTGTCTTATTTCAAGAATGCCATCTGCACGACCTTAAGAACAACCAGGCCAACAGCCAACAGCAGATAGCCGCGCAGCACACCCATCCAGACACGCTTGGCCAGCGTAAGATTCGGCGGCGGCAGGTCGTCGAGCGGCGGCATGCGCCATGTATCGCGGGCGTTCGTCGGATACGTGTGCACTTCTCCATCCGCGGCTTCGCGACGGAGTCTGCGAATCCCGACCGTGCCGGCATAGCCGAAGATTGCCAACAGTGTCCCGCCAGCGAGCGTTTCCAGAATCGTTTCGCCGGTGATGTCCGGGTAGACGACCGAGGCGGTCAGGATGATGGACAGCATCACCAGCACCCAGATAACGGCGCCCGTAAACAGATTGAGCTCCTTCGAGTTGACCCACGGACCCAGAACGGCCTTGTCGTTACACAGCAGCAGCAGAAACACCGTGGCGCTAGGCAGCAACACGCCCGCGAGCGTTTGCACGGCTTCAGTCAGCAGACCAAGCGGGCTACCGGGAATCAGCACCAGCGCTGCTGCGGCGGCAACAATGCCGAAGTAGACGAGATAGAAACCCTTGGCGTCCGACACGGGACGGTGCAACGAGTGGCGAATCTTGAACACGTCACCGATGGCGTATGCGGTCGACAGCGACACGGCAGCAGCGCCGATGATGCAGGCGTCGAGCAGTGCCACCGCGAAGAGCGTGGCGGACGTACGACCCGCATACTTTTCCAGACCGCCGATCACGCCGCCGGCATCCGTGAAATTACCGAACTCCGGCTTGCCGGCATACAGCGCCGCGCAGAACGAAATCATCGCCACAGCGCCAATCAGCACGAACACAATGCCAATCCACAAATCGGCCTTTTCGTACTTCATAAAGCGCGGCGTGATGCGTTTGTCGACCACGTAGCTCTGCTGGAAGAACAGTTGCCACGGCGCAACCGTCGTACCGACGATACCGATGACGAGCAACATCACATCGCTCAGCTTCGAGTGGGCGGGCCAGTTCGGAATGAAGAAATCGCGTGTCATCTGGCCGACCGGCGGATGGATCGACACCAGCACGGGCACAAGCAACAAACTCATGACGCACAGTACGACAGCGAAGCGTTCGAACCGCCTGAAATTGCCTGTACTGACGGCGGCCATCGTTAGCGCCGCAGCAATGCAGACGCCCAGAATCTTGGAGATGCCGAAGAAGTCCAGGACGAACGTGATACCGATGAACTCGGTCACGATGGTCAGCGCGTTAAGGATGAACAGATCGACAACGCTAAACGCCCCCCAGAACTTGCCGAAGCGTTCGAAGATGAGGCGCGCGTGGCCAACACCGGTGACGGCGCCCAGTCGCAGCACCATTTCCTGGTTGACGAAGAGGACGGGCACCAGCAGCAGCATGGTCCACAGCAAGGTGGTTCCGTAGTTCTGGCCGGCCTGGGTGTAGGTGCCGAAGGCGCCTGCGTCGTTGTCCCCGACCATCACGATAAGGCCCGGGCCGAGGATGGCCAGCAGTGTTCGAAAGCGCGCCCACCAGTTGGTGCGGGGCGCGGTGTCGTGATGGGCGATGGTGCCCAGAGCGCCTTTGATATCCCCGATATGGGCCGAGTCAAGCACAGCGCTGCGTGGCGGTGAGACGTTAGCTGGAGTGGCCATTTTGTTTTCTTCCCTGGTTCTGGTTATTAAAAGGAAATAGCGCACCTCCGGCATACGTAAGAGCGTGTCCCGTCGAACGACGACGTCGCTTGCGTATGGCGGAAAAGGGCGCGAGTGATTACGAAACGAGTGTTTTAAGCCGTTGCCAGAATGCAGCGAACCTGTGCGGTTCGTTGGCATGCAGCGCCAGCATGGCGTCGTAGTGGACGCGCGATTCTTCAACCTGCGGCAGTCGTGAAAGAAGGAGGCTGAAATTCATGATGTTTCTCCAGGCGTCTGGCTTGACGCGATTCGCGGAAAGCCAGCAGACATGGAGGTCAGGCGCACTCTGCGCGCTTTGACGGACGTCTACTCGCTTTCCTCAGGCAAAGGCAAAGGCAAAGGCAAAGGTAAAGGTAAAGGTGAGCGGCATATGGGATAACTGTCACTGTCCGGCATGGCGGCTCCTTATCGACGTCTGTACGCGCTTGCTGCATGTTTGCAATGCGCGTCTGCTGCGCGCGCGCTTGTCCACGCGTCCGCCTGCGCCATCGAAAATCGACAAGGCGCGAACGGACGCAGCCGCGAGTTGACGCTCGCGACGCGATGCCATACGGACGCGCAAATACTGCGGCCATATAGCGCTAATAAGGGTGCACGGAGAGGGTTACTACGGCGCGCACCGTCTGCCTGAAGGCAAGACGGCGGCTGGATGAAGAGAGCGCGGACGTCCTGCCGGTCAGGCAGCGAAACTATTCGAAGGTCGACTACTGCAGGTGTCCAAGGCATCAGCCCCGTTTGTGAAGATTTTTAAATTTTAGGCGGCGCTGGAATCCGAAGTCAACATCATTCGCTAAGCAGAGCCAATATAAATTTCCAGCATCTATTTCTTTCAGAATCGAAAGAAAAATCATCGCTTTGCGGGAATGACCTCGGAATAAGAAACAGAATCGTTCGGCGAAGGATTCTCGTCAGGAGATTCGGACTGCGATGTCTTTGCGGTTTTTTTACTTGCGGTGTTTATCGTGAGCCGAATACAATCCGCCCCGTCTCATCAAAAGGAGTCCCTCGTGGACACATGCTCTAGTAGTGGAAGTCCGATGCCGGCCTGTGCCGGCGAAGTCACCGCGAGATAGCCGCCGCAGGAACACTCCTTCGCCGCTAACTCGCTTTGTCGGGTTAGCGCGCTTCGTCAATGACTGGCTTTCTGCCGGTCTGTCAGCAGCACGCTCCCTTCGTTTGGCCGCTTGTCGCAAGTCCGCTTGCGAGATGTAGTCACGTCGTCACACGTCGCCCGGCTTGGCCGGGCAGGACGGGGGTGCGCTTATGTTCATCAAATCATTCTTCAGGTTTTTCGGTGGCGCCGTGCCGGAAAAAACGGCCGGGCGCGCCGCACTTCGTGTGGCCTATGCAGGCAACCCTTTAACGCCTATCGGGTACGCGATTGTCGCCGTCACGGTAGGCGCTTTCGCGCTGGTCGCGATGTTGTGCACGTCCGCCGTCGGCAACGAGCTGGGTCGCTCGTTGCGACTGAGCTGGTGGTTCTCCTGAACAAGGCCCGGTCACGGTCTCGCCACACATTGCGTGTCATATCCATAAAAACGAACGGATTTATCCGCCTGAGAATCTCGCCTCCCCTTGCCATGAAGAAAAACCTCAAGACCACATTGCTGATGTGCGGTGCCCCCATCAGCCTGACCTGCCTTCTGTCTCTTGGCGTTGTACAGTCCGCGCTCGCTCAGGCGAGTGCGGAAGCCGCGCCTACCTCTACGCCAGCCGAGTCCGCGCCGTCGTCGACGTCGCCCGCAACGGACGCAGCGAAGGCGGACCAGGCGCCGCCTGCGCCGACTGGTTTCTGGGACCGTGCGACACTTTTCGGTGACATGGGTGGCCTGCGGCCCTGGCTCGGCGACCACGGCATGACGTTCAGCCTGCAGGAAACCAGTGAGTATCTGAACAACCTGTCAGGTGGGACTGCGCGTGGCGGGGCTTACGACGGTCTGACCCAGTTTGGCCTGGTCGTCGATACGGGCAGGGCCATCGGCTTGCCGGGCGGCACCTTCAACGTGTCGGGCCTGCAGATTCACGGCACCAACCTGACCCAGCGGAACCTGCAGACCCTGCAAACGGCGACCGGCATCGAAGCGGATGCGACGACGAGACTGTGGGAACTCTGGTATCAGCAGTCCCTGCTCGCGGGCAAGGTCGATGTGAAGATCGGGCAGCAGAGTCTCGACCAGGAGTTCATGACGAGCCAGTATGCGACCACGTTCATGAACGCCACGTTTGGCTGGCCGGTGCTGCCGTCCACCGATATGCCGGCGGGCGGGCCTGCCTATCCGTTGTCGTCACTTGGGGTACGCGTGCGGGCCACCCCCGCGGATTCGTGGACCGTGCTGGCGGGTGTGTTCGACGGCAATCCGGCAGGCAATGGCATCGGCGATCCGCAGAAGCTGAACGCGCACGGCACCAGTTTCAACCTGCATGACAGCGCCCTGTTCATCGGCGAAGTGCAGTACGCGATCAACCCGCCACCGGCTAATCCGTCGGACGCTAAACCCACCGGACTGCCTGGCACTTACAAACTGGGCTTCTGGTACAACACGGGGAATTTTGCCGACCAGCAGATCGACAACACCGGCCTGTCACTTGCGAATCCGGCCAGCACCGGCGTTCCGCGTAGTCACCGGGGCGACTACAGCTTCTACGCGGTGGCCGACCAGATGGTCTGGCGTGCGGGCGCGGACAGTCCGCAATCGTTAGGCGTGTTCGCCAGAATCATGGGCGCGCCAGGCGATCGCAATCTGGTCGACCTGGGGGTGAACGTCGGCGTGACACTGAAGGCGCCGTTCAAGGGGCGCGACAATGATGTCGCCGGGCTTGCGGTCGGCTACGCGAGGATTGGCTCGCATGCGCAAAACCTCGCGAGCGACACGGCTTCGCTCACAACACCGGGGTATCCGTCGCGCAGCGCGGAGACCATCATCGAAGCGACCTATCAGTACCAGGTCGCGCCGTGGTGGCAGTTGCAAGCGGACTTCCAGTACGCGTTCCGTCCGGCCGGCGGCATTCCGAATCCGGAGAACCCATCGCAGCGAGTCGGCAATGAAGCCGTTGTGGGTCTCAGGACCAACATCATGTTCTGACGCTGCTGTGCCGATAGATGGCGAGCCGTCGACGGCTCACCGCAGAATTACAACGCGACCTTAGACAGTCGCTTCGACAAGAGCCTGCGCACGAGCGGATCGCATCAAACCCTCGATCATCTTCGCTTCCGCGTTCGCAATCTCGCTCAACGATGCAGCGGACAGCTGCCCATCCAGAATCGCCAGCGCCGTGCAAAGACGCCTGTATTCGCCGTCGTCGAGAATCCAGGTGCCGTCTTGATGCTCGCGCGCGTCGAGCTGCACCATCGCCGCATGTGCGCTTTCGATATCGGCAAGAACGTCCTCGCCAAGACCAAGGCGCGCCAACTCCTGCGACACCAGCAAATGCCGGCTCAAGGTCATGTGCAAATCCCGCGAGCCTCGGCCGCGCCGGAATGCGTCGAGGGCGGTGTAGCACTGCATGAGCATCGCCATCGTGACCGGCTCGTGGGCGGTGCGGCTATAGGTCAGCGCACGCAGCAGCGGGGACATGGCCGGCTGGGTGTGCTTGCGGACTCGCGATTTACTGGACATATCGATTCAACCTCCTTCGCTAACTCTCGGCTCTACCACCGAATGCTGTGCTCTCCGGTGGCAAACGCCGCCGATGCGCTGGCGGCTTGACAGGCCCTTAATGTGAGTCTGTGCAGCCATCATGGCAAGCAACTATTAAGACAGACTTAAACAACTTAAAGTCTCGATTCCGTGCGGCATCCCGCCGCGCGCGAGCAGACTTTCCGCTGCGGCAGGCCCAAAATGCCAAGCTGCCATGTAGGTTCGGACCCGCTAAATACAAGTCACATTTGCCGAACAGACAAAAAAAGACCCTGTTCCCGCGAGGGAACAGGGCCGGACAGGATGGAAGAGTCGTACAGGCGCGTGGATGCTTGCCGACCTATAACCACCACAAACTAGCAAAACTGTTGTTACTTGAACTGCTACTGCGTTACAGCGCGGTCCCTCGCCTTCAACATCGCCTCGCTGCAACCCCCTGCTGATTCGCGCGCGTTGTTGCTTCGTTTGCGCGCTGTTTGCATTGCTTCGACTTCCTACTGCTTTACTGCCCTGCCACGTTAGACAACCGCGGCAAACTGCCATCAACGGTACGGTTCAAAACAACGCGGGGGAAGACCGCGTCGATGGGCTCGGTGTTTTGTCGCTCCATGGAAAACAGTTTATGTGAGTACGCGTGAATGCAATTGCGCGAAACGAGGGGAATTGGCAGGCCAATTTGGCGAATCGGCGTAGCGCGACGATTTCTTCAGATGTGAGCCATGAAGTTGAGAGGTCGGCAAGCGCTATCTCTTCGAACTGCGCAAGGCCACCATGACCAGGCATCTGGCGCGCGCCGGCGAATTCGCCGACGATGCCTGGCATCGCGCGTCAGCGAAAACTCAAGCAGAATGAGTGTCTGATAAAGACTGAACCCCATCGGACCCTGTTATGACCTTTCGCGACACCTCAGCCATCGAGAGTTGGCACGCCCACGTTTACTTCGATTCAGGCAGCCGCGACGCCGCGTGGACCTTTCGCGAGCAGATTGAAACGCACTGGAACGGCAAATTACAAATGGGCCGTTTTCACGAACGCCCGGTCGGGCCGCATCCAATGTGGTCGTATCAACTCGCGTTCGCGCAGGAACAGTTCGCCGAACTCGTCGGCTGGCTCACGCTGAATCACGGCGCGCTCGATATTTTTGTGCACCCGAATACGGGCGACGCCTTGCGCGACCACCGCGACGCGGCGATATGGATCGGCCATTCGCATGACCTGGTACTGAGCGCTTTGAATTAAGGTCAAAGCGTTTTTAATCACACGTGCCGGCGTGCGGGCCGCTTGCGCGGTCACATATTCGAATACGAGCTGCACCAGCCGCGCGCGGCGACCTGCTTGTCACCGAACAGCGTGCAGCCACCGTAGGCGTCGGTGGCCTTACCCTGGAATAGCGAGCAGTTGGCGCAGGTTTGTCCTGCGGCGTAGCCAGGGAATTTCGCCTTGTCGACCTTTGACGCATCCTCTTTATAGCCGAGGGCTTGCGCCTTCGGATCGGCTTCGCTCAGGGTGTTCGCGGTGTCGGCGAACGCGACGCGGGATAGCATGAGCGACGAGCTCACGCCCACACCCAGCATGAGAAAATGGCGGCGCGAAGTTTTCATGATGGTCCGATAGGAAGTGAGAATGGCCGTCAATCGAGGAATCGCGTGAACCGTTCAACCGGTTCGCGATCGGTGCGTAGCGTATTGACCAATGCGCGTTCGTCGGCGAAACCGAGCGACATGCCGCACACCAGTTGCTCTTCGGCCGGCAGGCCAAGTTGCTCGGCAATCACGCGATGAAACGGTGTAAATGCGGCCTGCGGACAGGTAACCAGTTTTGGCGGTCTGCGACGATTCTAGCGCGAGCGCGCGCTTTCCCGCTGGCGGGCGGGCAGGATGCCGGATGCGCGAGCCACTATCGCCACGCGCCGTCCGTAGGGTCTGTTAGATCAGCGCCACGCACACAGCAGCATCGATCGACCCCACCTGCGGTTCGCTCGCCGCGGCGTCGATGGCCGCAACTGGTTCGAGTTCAATAGCCTCGGGTACGCTCACGTTTCGCTCCAGGAACGCAACAGGTTGTGATAGCAGCCCACCAGGCTACGGCGCGCAGCATCGTCGGCGTGCGTGGCGTTCAGGCGTTGAATCGCTGTGTCCATATCGAATAGCAAGGCACGCTGCGTGTCGCTGCGCACGAGGCTTTGCACCCAGAAGAAGCTGGCGAGGCGCGCGCCGCGCGTGACCGGTGTGACTTGATGCAGACTGGTGGCCGGATACACGATCATGTCGCCCGCCGGGAGCTTGACCTGTTGCACGCCATAGGTGTCTTCCACGACGAGTTCGCCGCCGTCGTATTCGCCGGGTTCGGAGAGGAACAGCGTCACCGACACGTCCGTGCGCAGCTTCACACCGTTAGGCAGCACCCGCACCGCACCGTCCACGTGGCTGCCGAATTGCATGCCGCCTTCGTAACGATTGAAGAGCGGCGGATAAACCTGGTTCGGCAACGCCGCGCTGATGAACAGCGGGTTGCGCTCGATCGACGCGAGAATCACATCGCCAAGTTCACGCGCGAGCGGTGAATGCTCGGCGATCTGCTGATTGCGTTTGACCGGCGCGCCCTGATAACCGGCGGTCGCGCGGCCGTCGACCCATGCGTCGCCGGCGCTGTCGAGCCGTTCGCGCACAAAGCGCAATTGCTCAGCGTCCAATACATTCGGAATGTGCAGCAGCATCTTGAGTTTCCTTGGCCTCGTTTAGTCGGCTTGCCGTTTGCAAGAGCGGCAAGCCTAACGTATCAATGAGGCGCGCTTCAGAACCGGTAGTCGACCGTCGCGAGCAGCGTACGTCCGATACCCGGCACGGAACGGCCACCGTCCGACTGGATGAGCGCGTCGTAGTACATCTTGTTGGTCAGGTTCAGCAGATTCAGCCGAACGTCGTATTTCTTCGCGTGATAGGCGGCGGTCGCATCCCAGCGGGTGTAGCCCGGGACCTGAACGTAGTTCGTGTTCGACGCGTAGCGCGGCGACATGTAAGTCGGGCCGCCGCCGATTTCCCAGTGCGGCGTGATCGCGTAAGTGCTCCAGAGCGTCAGCGTGTTGCGCGGCGTGTTGGCCGGCACGTGCCCTTGCGTGCCGTCGAGCGCCTTCAGGATGATGGCGTCCATGTACGTGTAGCCGCCAAAAATCTGCCACTTGTCGGTGATGTGACCGGTTACGCCGGCCTGAAATCCGTCGACGCGGATGTCGCCGTCGAGTTCATATTCGGTCGGCGAAACTTGCGTGCGGGCGTTAGTCATTTCCTCGCGGAAGAACGCGGACGTCACCGAGATATTGCCGCCCAGCAGATCCCACTTGCCGCCGACTTCATACGACCTGGTCGACTCCGGCGCAAGGTTTTGCGTCAGGTTGGTGACCGTCAAAGCTTCGAGCGACGGATCGAATGACGTGCCATACGACACGTAGTACGACTGCCAGTCGGTCGGCTGATAGATCACGCCCGCGCGCACGCTGGTGAAGAAGTTGGTCTGACTCGCGTAAAGCGGCGCCGTGATCGAATTGTGGATCTGTGCCTGGAAGCGGTCCCAACGCAGGCCGCCGATCACCTTCCAGTGCTGGCCGAGCGATACCGTGTCGTTGACGTAGCCGGCGATCTCATTCGAACCGGAATCGGCGTAGTTGCCGACTGTCGTGGTCACACCAGCGGGTGATGACAGATACGCCGGGTTCACCATCGTGACGACCGGCAAGTTGTTGCGCGTGTACGCCTGATTCGAATAACTGTCGTGGCCGAGTTCGATGCCGGCGATCAGGTCGTGCTTGACCGGGCCGGTGTCGAACTTGTATTCGAGCATCGTGTCGTTGTACAACGAATGGTTTTCGATCACACGGTCGTGGCTCTGCAGCTTGATGAACAACTGCGACGGCGACAACGTCGTGTAATTGCCGTTGGTCAGCGCAGTGCTGCTCGCGAGCGGGCCCGTCAACACAGCTTGCGGCGCGGTTTCGCGTGCATCGGTCAGTGAATGCGAGAACTGCGTCTGGTTGCTCAGGGTCAGACTGTCGGAGAACTTGTGCTTGATGCCGGCCGTGAAGGTCTGAACATCCTGGATCGTGCGGTCGGTGGTGAGGCCATAGAACGTGTTCTTCGGCACCGGTGACGGATGCCCGTTCAACGCCTGCACGCCGTAGTCGGGCATGTCGTAGTTGTGCTGGATCAGCGCCGATATCGTCACTTCGGTCGGTGTGCCGATGCCGAAACGCACTTCCGGCGCGATGCCGTAGTCCTTGTTCTTCATCTCGTCGCGCGTCGAGCCGAGGCTCTGGCCGAATGCGTTCAGGCGTATCGCCGCCGTCTCCGTCAGCTTATGGTTCACGTCGACGGTGCTGCGATAGCGATCGTCGGTACCGACCATTGCCGAGACTTCCGCCGAGTCATGCAGATTCGCCTTCTTGCTAACCTGATCGATTACGCCACCCGTCGAGCCGCGGCCGAACAACATCGACGACGGACCATACAGCACTTCAAGCTCCTCGAGGTCGAAGGTGTCGCGATAGTACTGGTTGCGATCGCGGAACCCATCCAGATAGATGTCGTTCTGCGCGGTGAAACCGCGCAAGTTGATGTTGTTGCCGATCTGGCCACCTTCAGCCCCGCCAATGGTCACGCCCGGCGCATTGCGCAAAGCGTCCTGGAACGACGTGGCGCCTTGGGAGGCGAGCACCGCCTTGTTGATCACCGTCACCGTCTGCGGAATGTCGCGCAATGCGGTGGGCGTCTTTGCGCCGACCGTCGAGCGTTCTGCCTGGAAGTCCTGTTGTTCGGCTTGCGCCGCGACACCGATGGCCGGCAAGGTCGCGTTCTCGGCCGCTGTATTCGCCGGCGCGTTTTGAGCCGGCGACTGCGATGCGGCTTGCGGCGCGGTCTGCGCCACAGCGGGCGTGGCGAATGGAACGGCAAAAGTTAACGCTAACGCAGTCGCAAGCGGCGTGTGGTTGAACATGGGAAATCCCGTCAGAAGTGCGCTTGCCAGATCCGCATGTTCGACATGCAATCAGTGACAAAACCGCAATTGGCTGGCTGCCTGTCTTCTGCTTGGAGGGAAGACGACGGGATGGCTGGCTAGTTGTTAAATGAGAATCGATATCATTTCATGCGCATCAAAACGCATCAATCGCGCCGAGCCTTACCCAGAGTGATCAAATTATTTCCGTTTTTTACCAACGTATGCAATTCGTAATTTTCAATGCTTCATGGTCAGCAATGCATTACATACTTGTAATATCAGGTGGCCCTTTACATGGCGATTTTTATATTCGTTAGATGAATATGAAAATGTTCGTATGTCAGGGATACCCACCTCAATTACTGTCAATTTAGGACCGAGTCAACGACACGACCTGGGTGATGTACTCCAACGTTCAAGGCGTATTGCACTTACGCATTTCATCGAAAATCTTTCTAAATACTAACGACACATCACTCAGGTGCGCACGAGTGATCGAACGCGAAATCGCCGCACCGTTTATCCTTTTTGCAACACCGCATATCGCAACCGTTCCGTCCTGCTTCGGAGTTGACCATGCAATACCGCAAATTCGGCCGCACCGGCCTGACCGTTTCGCGCCTGTGTCTTGGCACGATGACCTTTGGTCTGCAGACTGAAGAAGATGTCTCGCATCGAATCCTCGACACGGCGGCGGACGCCGGTGTGAACTTCATCGATACCGCCGACGTCTATCCGCTCGGTGGCGACGAGAGCATTGCCGGGCGCACGGAGGAAATCGTCGGACGGTGGCTGAAGGGCAAACGCGACCGCTACATTCTGGCGACGAAGGCGGTCGGCAAGATGGGGCCGTCAGCGTGGGATCAAGGCGCGTCGCGCAAACATCTGCTGGACGCGATCGATGCATCGCTGCGGCGGCTCGGCACGGATTACGTGGACCTGTATCAGCTCCATTCCGACGATGCGAATACGCCGCTCGATGAGACGCTCGAAGCCCTGGATGTCATCGTGCGTTCGGGAAAGGCACGGTATATCGGCGTGTCGAATTTCCTGGCGTATCGGCTGGCGCGGGCGCTGGGTCGCGCTGATGTGTTGCGCGTGTCGCGGTTTGTATCGGTTCAGCCCCGGTATAACCTGTTGTTCCGGCAGATCGAGAGGGAGTTGTTACGTCTGGCGGCAGAAGAGCAATTGGCCGTGATGCCCTATAACCCGCTGGCGGGTGGCTTGCTGACGGGTAAGCATCGGGCGGATGCAGCGCCCACGTCCGGGCGATTTACCGAAACCGTCGGCAAAGCGGGGGCAATGTACCAGGAGCGGTACTGGCATCAGCGCGAGTTCGAAACGATCGAGAAGTTGAAAGCGATTGCTGCGCTGACGGGCGAGTCTTTGACTCGGGTTTCTCTTGCGTGGGTGTTGGCTAATCCGCTGATTACCTCGGCAATTATCGGCGCCAGTCGCGCTGAACAGCTGAGCGATACGCTGGCTGCTACGGAGCTTGTGCTCGATCCACAAGTCAAAGCGCAGCTCGATGAGGTTAGCCTGGAATATCGCTGGGGTGATGCGGCCAGGTAGTGCGTTGCCTTTGACGGCGGCGTCGGTTGCCCGGCCGCCGCAAAGGCTAAACAATCATCGCCAGAAAACGCGTGCCGCCGCTCTAGATGGCAAACGTATCGCCCGGGCGCTTTATTCCGCCGACGCAACATAACTCGCTCGACGACGCGCGCCTCACTTGAACCGGCCCGTCCTCTCATTGGCCTCCGGCAACTGCCGCGTCTCGCGCAGCGACTTCGGATGCCACAAACGTGCACCGCCTTCGATCCCCGCATCGTTCGATACTGTCGCCACGTTCGCGGGCAACTTGAACGTCAGCCGTGCCGCATTGCCACCGCCAATCCACAGCTTGTCGTAGTTCACCAGCGCATCGAGAATGCCGATTACCTTCTGGACCCGGCGATTCCAGCGCTTATTCCCCGCCTTCTCGCGCGCCGCGTCGCCGATGTACTCGTCGTAAGCCACACCCTTCTTACTGACCGGATGATGCGCAAGCTCGAGGTGAGGCATCAACTCGCCGTCACGGAACAGCGCCGTGCCCGCACCCGTGCCGAGCGTCAGCACAAATTCGAGCCCATGACCTTCGATCGCGGCAAAACCCTGCATCTCGGCGTCGTTGATCATGCGCACCGGCAGACCGCCGAGGCGCTGCGCCAGCGAATCCGCCAACGGAATGTCGTGCCAGCCTTCAACGCCAAAGTGCGGCGCCGTCAATATGCGGTTGTTACGCACTACGCCAGGAAAACCGATTGACATCAGCGTGGGCGGCTCTGTTTTGACGAGCGGTTCGACCAGCTTCGCCAATGCGTCCACCAGTTGATCCGGCGTGCATGGATGCGGCGTCGCCACGCGCAAACGCTCGGTTTTCATCTGTCCGTCCGCATCGATGATCGCGGCTTTCAAGCCAGTGCCACCGACATCGATGGCCAGAATCCGTTCGGTACTGCTTTTCACTTTCGTCTTACGTGTGGCCACGGTGTCCCCCGATTGTGTTGGCGCATCTCATGGAGTTACTTCTTTTCAACTGCATCCTGCTTCAAAGGCCGCCATGCATGGCCGTCGCGTGCGAGTAGCGCATCCGCTTCCGCAGGTCCCTCGCTGCCGGCCGGATAACCGTGCACCGGCATCGCGCCGCCGGTCTTCGGGTGGAGTACATCGTCTACCGCGCACCAGCTCGTTTCGATGCTGTCGGCGCGCTGGAACAGTGTCTCGTCGCCGAGCATGCAGTCGTACAGCAAGGTCTCGTAGCCGACATTGGCCCGTTCGGCGAAGAAGTCCGAGTAGTCGAAAGACGACTGGACCGCGCCCACCTGCATCACCGGCCCCGGCGTTTTCACATTGAAATCGAAACTCGTGCCGTGCGCGGGATCGATGCGCAAGGTCAGCACATTCGGCGTCAGGGCGTCGACCGGCGTGTCGCGGAACAGACGGAACGGCACCGGCTTCAGTTGGACCGATATCTCCGTGCGGCGCGCGGCAAGCCGCTTACCGGTCCGCAGATAGAAGGGCACGCCCGCCCAGCGCCAGTTCTCGACGTACACGCGCGCCGCGGCGTAGGTTTCCGTCGTGCTGTCCGGTGCGACGTCCGGTTCCTCACGATAGCCGATGCCCGCGGGCCCCTTTTCGTATTGACCGAAGACGACGTCGTCGGCGGTCAGCGGCTGGATTGCGTCGGAGATTTCAGCCTTCTTGTCGCGCACGGCTTCGGCATCGAACGAATTGGGCGGCTCCATCGCGACCATGCCGAGCAACTGGAACAGATGGTTCGGAAGCATGTCGCGGAACGCACCGGTCTGCTCGTAAAACTTGCCGCGCCCTTCAACGCCGATCGTCTCGGCTGCGGTGATCTGCACGCTGTCGATATATTCGCGCCGCCAGATCGGCTCGAACAAGGCATTCGCGAAACGCACCGCGAGAATGCTCTGTACGGTGTCCTTACCGAGAAAGTGATCGATGCGATACACCTGCGATTCGTTCGCGTACGACAGAATGTGCGCGTTCAGATCGCGCGCCGAGGCGAGATCGGTACCGAACGGCTTCTCGATCACGATACGGCGGAAGCCGCCCGAGTCGCCCTCGCCTTCTTTCAGCAAGCCCGCTTTACCGAGATGCTCGACGATCGGTTTGAAAAAGCGCGAGCTGACCGCGAGGTAAAAAATCACGTTGCTGCCCGGCGATTGATCGAGCTTTTGCTTGAGCTTCGTGAACGTGTCGTCGGTTTCGAACTCGCCGGCCATGTATTCGAGCCGTTGCGCGACCCAGTCCCATGCTTTGTCGTCGAGCTTGCCGGCGTGGAAGGTGCTCGCTTTGTCGGCGGCGAATTGTTGCAGCGACATGTGCAGATCTTCGCGCCATTCGCTCGTCTCGCGCGCTCCGTGATTCACGCCGATGATCTTCATGCCATTGTCGAGCAGGCCGTCCACCGAGAGGTTGTACAGCGCGGGCATCAGCAGCCGCTTGGTCAGGTCGCCGCCCGCACCGAAGATCACCAGCGTGCAAGGCGGCGCGGGCCGCTTGCCGGCCGGCGACGACGGCGCTTCATGCGGACCCGCGCTGACTTTGCAACTGGGTTCGTGACTGGCCGGGGTTGGGGTGTTCGGAGTAGTCGACATGGGATTCACTTAAGGAAGCCAATGGAACGGACGTGGCGGTACATGAAAGACCACGCTTGGACCCGCACAGTTCAAAAACAACGACTCAACCTGCCTGGCGCGCACGCTGTATGGCTTATGTAACCTCGCGCGCGGCCGGGTCGCTACTTGCTACTTGCTACTTGCTACTTGCTACTTGCTACTTGCTACTTGTCACTTGCCACTTGTCACTTGCCACTTGCCACTTGCCACTTGCCACTTGCCACTCGCTACTTGCTACTTGCTACTTGCTACTTGCTACGTGGTCACCGTGGTCGCCAACGCAGGTGCAGGTTCGGGCGCTGACTCGGGTGGACATGCGGGGGCGGGTGCCATAGCCGACGTTGGCGACGTTGGAATCGGCGCCCGGTCCGGCTCGCCTGCCAGCGGCACATTACCGGACGCGGCCATCGCCCTCGGTTGCAGGAGCAACGCCACCAACCCGGTCCAGCCCGTTTGATGCGAAGCGCCCACACCACGCCCGTTGTCGCCATGGAAATACTCATGGAACAGCACGAGATCGCGTGAACGCGGATCGGCCTGCAAGAGTGGATACGCACCCATCACCGGACGTTCACCGTTTTTGTCCTTCAGGAACAAGGTGGTCGCCCGGCGTGCCAGTTCGTCGCCGATTTCGCTGAGTGAGAACTTCTGCCCCGAGCCGGTCGGATACTCGACGCGGAAATTGTCACCGTAGTACCGATGAAATTCGTACAACGATTCAATCAGCAGATAGTTCACCGGCATCCACACGGGCCCGCGCCAGTTCGAATTGCCGCCGAACACGCGTGTGTCGGATTCGGCCGGCAGATACTTGACCGTGACGCTGGTGCCGTTGTGGTTGAACTCGAACGGATGATCGCGGTGAAATCGCGACAGCGCCCGCACGCCGTGATCGGAGAGGAATTCGCTTTCGTCGAGTGCACGCCGCAGCAGCGCTTTCATCCGATGCCCGCGCAACAGAGAGAGCAGCAACGCATTGCCCTTGCCCGGTTCGTTCCAGCGTGAAACCAGCTTCGCGAGATCGGGGCGATGTTCGAGGAACCAGACGAGCCGCTCGCGCAACCCCGGCAAGTGACCATGCAAACGTTCTTCGAGCACGTGCACGGCAAAAAGCGGAATCAGGCCGACGATCGAGCGCAGGCGCATCGGAATATTGCTGCCGTCGGGCAGGCGCAGTTTGTCGTAGAAGAATTCGTCTTCGCTGTCCCATAGACCGGTATCGCAACCATCGTCGCAACTTACGGCCTCGGCGATATACAGGAAGTGCTCGAAAAACTTCACGCCGATATCGACGAACACGTAGTTCGCATAGGCAAGTTCGAGCGCGATACGCATCAGATCGAGCGCGTACGCCGCCATCCAGGCGGTGCCGTCCGCCTGATCGATATGACCGCCTGTCGGCAGCGGTGACGAGCGATCAAAGATGCCGACGTTGTCCAAGCCGAGAAAGCCACCCTGAAAAACGTTGCGGCCCTCCGCATCCTTGCGGTTCACCCACCACGTGAAATTCAGCAGAAGCTTGTGAAATACGAGTTCCAGAAAATCGCGATCCGCCGTGCCGGTCAGCGCCCGGTCGATCTCATAGACGCGCCACGCGGCCCAGGCATGCACCGGCGGATTCGCATCGCCTAGCGCCCATTCATAGGCGGGCAGTTGGCCGTTCGGGTGCTGAAAGCGGTCCTTCACCAGCAGCAGCAGTTGACGCTTGGCAAACGCCGGATCGATCAACGCGAACGCGGCCGCATGAAACGCCAGGTCCCATGACGCGTACCACGGGTACTCCCACTTGTCGGGCATCGACACAATGTCTGCGTTGCACAGATGTCGCCACTCCGCATTGCGGCCGCGCTTGCGGGACTCAGGCGGCTTGGGTTGCAGTGGATCGCCTTCGAGCCATCGATGCACGTCGTACTGGTAGTACTGCTTGGACCACAACATGCCGGCGAGCGCCTGACGCTGCACGAGGCGCGCATCGGGATCGTCGAGTTCGTGTTGCAGCGCGCCATAGAATTCGTCGGCCTCGGCAATGCGGTGAGCGAATACCGCATCCGCATCGAGCTGCACAGCATCGGGACCCGACGCCGGACGCCAGCGCATGTACACCACGGCGCGGCCATGCGGGCCGAGTTCAATCGACGCGTGCGCGCCTGCCTTCGTGCCTGCGTCTCGGCGTACCGCCTGTTCGTCGCCGTGGACGAGGTAGTCGTTGAAGCCGTCCTTGAACGGCCCGGTACCCTCCACATTGAACAGGCGCTTGACGTTGGTGTCGTTCTCGCAGAACAGCCACGCCATCTGCGGGGCGTCCTTCGACCACGCCGTCACGACGATCGGCTCATGGCCATGCTGCTTGCCGACCACATGGGCTTCACCGTTGTGGTCTTTGCCAGCCACGAGCGATGGCTTGTCCTTGTTCTCCTTCCACGACCACGAGTTGCGCGCCCAGATCTGCGGCAGCACATCGAGCGAAGCCGCCTCATCCGCGCGATTCTCGATCGTCACGCGCATCAGGATGTCGTCGGGCGCATGTTTCGCGTATTCGACCTGCACGTCGAAGTAACGCAAATCGTCGAACACGCCGGTGTCGAGGATCTCGTATTCCGGCATGTCGCCGCCGCGCCGCGCGTTTTCCTGAACCAGGTCGTCGTAGGGAAAGGCGGCATGCGGGTACTTGTAGAGCATCCGCATGTACGAATGCGTCGGTGTGCCGTCGACGTAGAAGTACAGCTCCTTCACGTCCTCGCCGTGATTGCCCTGCGCATTGGTGAGGCCGAACAGGCGTTCCTTCAGGATCGGATCTTTGCGGTTCCACAGGGCCAGCGAGACGCACCAGCTGAGTTTGTCGTCGCCGAAACCGGCGATGCCGTCTTCGCCCCACCGGTAGGCGCGGCTGCGCGCGTGGTCGTGCGGAAAGTGGTCCCAGGCGGTGCCGTCCGGGCTGTAATCCTCGCGCACCGTGCCCCACTGACGCTCACTGAGATACGGTCCCCAGCGCTGCCAATGGGCGCAGTCAGCCGAGTGCAGGCGGGTACCTTCGATCGTGTCGAGCAGATTGGCAGCGCGCAGCGGTGGCATGACGATGTCCTTGCGTCGGGCCTGGCGGTGGGACTCACATCGTAGCGCGGTTTACGCTGCAATGGGCTTCAACCGGACAAGCAGGTTTTCGATGCGCAGCAACTCCCCCAGCGACCACGCCTGAAACGGCGTGCCAGCGGGCGTGTGCGGCGCATCGCCGTCGGCGATTTCGGAGAGATGGTCGAGGCCGGCGTGATCGAGATGCGCGTACAGCGGGTCGAGAAAGCGCGCTTTGGCTTGTGCACGGGCGTCCGGCTCGGCGCCGTGAACCCGCAGCCATGCTTCGACGAATGGGCCTAGCAGCCATGGCCAGACCGTCCCTTGATGATAGGCGCCATCGCGCGCCATCGGAGGGCCGCCGTAGCGCCCGCGGTAGGCAGGATCGGACGGGGCAAGTGTTCTGAGGCCAAGCGGCGTGAGTAACTGCGCTTCGACCTGATCGACGACCGCGCGCGCCGCCGCGCCTTCGAGTAACGGAAACGGCAGACCGCCTACGGCAAAGATCTGGTTCGGGCGGATCGAACGATCTACCGCACCTTTTACGAAATCCACGTCAACGTTATCGACAAGCGCTTGCGTCGACGGGTTGATAAAGCGTTCATGAAACGCTTGCAACGCTCGTTCAGCAGGCTGCTGCCACTGCGGATTCCACGTTGCTGCAATGCGCAATGCGTTGATCCAGAGCGCTTGCACTTCCACGGGTTTGCCGATGCGTGGCGTGACCACCCAGTCGCCGACCTTCGCATCCATCCACGTGAGTTGTACGCCGGGGACGCCGGCACTCAGGAGGCCATCGTCCGAGGAGGCTTTGATGTTGAAGCGCGTGCCGTTTGTATAGCCCGTGAGGATGGTTTCGGCTGCCTGCTGCAGACGCGTTCGGGTGTCGGCTTTCGCGTGGTTCGTCGCCAGATAGTCGTGGACGGCGATGACGAACCATAAGGATGCATCGACGGAGTTGTATTCCGGAGTGTCTCCATAGTCGGGAAAGCGATTCGGCAGCATGCCTTCGGACAACGTGCCCGACCATTCGAGCAGAATCGCTTCGGCTTCGGCGAGACGGCCCGCTGAGATCAACAAACCGCGCATGGCAATGAACGTATCGCGGCCCCAATCGGTGAACCATGGAAAACCGGCGAGGATCGTGCGGCCTTCGTTACGCGCGACGACGTAGGCATCGGCGGAACGCTGGAGGCGTGAGCCGAGCGTGCTGCGGCGCTGCTGTTCGATGCGTGCGAGTTCGGTTGCGTGGGCGGCGACTGGTTTTGTGCTTGCCGGCCCCGCTGCCGGCGCTGAGGATGCTGAGGACGCAATCGACGCGCTGAGGATCATCACCGCTTCACCATCGGTGAGATTGAAGCTGAACACGCCGGGCGTGGCGAGGTCTTCACTGAAATCGAGGCCACGCTCGCGCTCGCGAACGTAACAGAAGTTTCGATACCAATCAGGCGCGTGCGTGTAGACGCCGTTGGTCGCCACATTGACGATCGGCAGGTCACCATAGGGTTGCCAACTCACGCACGCCTGGTCGCCGCTTGTCTGCGCGTTGAAGTTGAACGCGGGGTTTTCGTGGTGCAGTGCATGGTAGTCGCGCCCGGAGAGCAAGGGCCTGACTTTCAGGCTGAACGCGCCCGCGCCAGATGCTGCCTCTGCACCTTCAAGCCGCCAACGCAACACCGTTTCGCGCGTCGCCTTGCTCACGAACAGCTCTGCGGTCAGCACGCTCTGAGAATCGAGTTGGAAGCGCCACGTCGGCCATGGCTCGGTATTGAACTCAAGGAGACTCGTTGTCAGGTCGGGATAGATCACATCCGGCACGTACCGCTGCATGCTCAATGGATAGCGCTGACCGTCCGCTTCGAGCCAGGCTTCCACACCATTGACGAGTACCACGCGCCCGCCAGGCGGGCGCGTGGCGGTCAGCAGCAACGCATGATAGCGGCGCGTGCGCAGCGTGCCGACGGTTCCCGATGCGAAACCGCCGAAGCCATCTGCTTCGAGCCATTCGTCTTCGAGACGCGAGATGTCGAAAGGTCTTTCGATGCGTGTCATTGACTTACCAAAGTATGCAAAGCGCAAATCGTTCGGTGTACCTAAGCTTCAGCGTATGGCGCTAACGTGACCATTCTCCTGCTTGCTGCTTTCCACCACCTTTCGGATAACTGACGCTTGATAAGAGTTTTATCCACTCGCAAACGTTTCACAATTATTTCTTGAAAGGATTGGAGACTGCATCCGCCATCACGACGCTGGATGCAGACATGAGAAGAAACTCACTTTTGGCTACCGCCGTTTTTGTTGCGCTCGCAACTTTCGCGTTGAATGGCTGCGGCGCGGATGACTCAGCGCCGGCGTCTTCGTCGGTAAATACTGCCAACAACAATGCCGTGCAAGCCGCCCCCATGGCTCCTGCCGCGGCAATGCTTAACGCATCGGTACCACTCGCAGCCAACCCTGCCGCGGCATCCGACGCGATCACACAAAGCATGCAAGCCAGCCTCGCCGCCGACAGCCAGCAAGTCGCGCCCGTGATGCATTACGCACCGGGCGACAACGCCAACAGCAACTGACCTGATTCCACCGGCGCGCACGAGTCGCGCTATTCTTCCTTACCCGCAGAAGGTGATATTCGATGACATCAAATAGCCGTCGCCGTTTCCTGCAGACCGTGGCTTCGTCCGCCGGTGCTGCTGCCGCGCTAACCGCGCTGCCCGAGTCGATTCGCAACGCACTTGCCGTGCCCGCGTTTTCGCGCACCGGCACGATCCGCGATGTCGAGCACATCGTCGTATTCATGCAGGAGAACCGCTCGTTCGACCACTACTTCGGCCATCTGCGCGGCGTACGTGGCTACAACGACCGCTTCCCGATTCCGCTGCCGGGTGGCCAGCAACCCGTGTGGTACCAGCCGTCGAAAGAAAACGCGGCGCAACCTGTGCTGCCGTTCCATCTGAACACGCAGACGACCAGCGCGCAATGCATCGGCGATCTCGACCATTCCTGGTACCCGACGCACTATGCGATCAACAACGGCGCGTACAACCAGTGGCCCCAGTACAAGACCGACATGACGATGGGCTACTACTTGCGTAGCGACATTCCGTTCCACTACGCACTGGCCGACGCCTTCACGGTTTGCGACGCTTACTTCTGTTCGCTGCCGGGGCCGACGCACCCGAACCGTTCGTATCTGATGACCGGCATGGTCGATCCGACCGGCACGATGGGGGGCCCGCTGCTCGACAACAGCGACTACGTCGACGGCGACGGACCGCCGAGTTATCAATTGCTCTCGTGGACCACGTACCCGGAACGTCTGCAAGCCGCGGGCATCACGTGGCAGATCTACCAGCAAGGTCTTACAGGCGCGGACCCGTTGAACGGCAACTACGGCACCAATGTGCTGCAGAACTTCGCGAACTTCATCAACGCGCAGCCGGGTTCAGCGTTGTACGAGCGCGCGCAGACGGTGCGCACAATCGCGGACCTGAAGAACGACGTGCTCGCGGGTAATCTGCCGCAGGTGTCGTGGTTGTGCCCGCCGGCTGCGTACTCCGAACACCCGAGCTATACGCCCGCCTACGGTGCAGAATACACGTCGCAGATTCTCGATGCGTTGACGTCGAATCCCGAAGTGTGGAGCAAGACCGTGCTGTTCATCATGTACGACGAGAACGACGGCTTCTTCGATCACCTCGTGCCGCCGCAACCGGCGACGACGCCGGCACAAGGCCAGTCGACCGTCAGCACCGACGGCGAGATTCACAACGTGGTCAATCCGGCGCGTGGCGGCACGTACACGGCAGACGGCTTACCGTATGGCCTCGGCCCGCGCGTACCGATGACGATCGTGTCGCCGTGGAGCAAGGGCGGTTTTGTGTGCTCGCAGGTGTTCGACCATACGTCGGTGATTCGCTTCATTGAAACGCGCTTTGGCGTGGTTGAGCCGAATATCACGGCCTGGCGCCGTGCGGTGTGCGGCGATCTGACGACGGCGTTTGACTTCCGCACGCCGGACGCCACCGTGCCGCCGCTCCCGGATACGAGCAACTATCAGCAGATCGCCAACGAGTGTACGTCGCAGCCGAAACCCACCGTGCCTGCGACGCCAGTCGCGTTCGATCCGCAGGAATCGGGTATCCGTTTTGCCCGCGCGTTGCCGTATGAGTTGCATGTGAATGGGCGCGCGGATGTGAAGAAGAACACATTCGAAATCGTGCTTGCCAACACCGGCAATCAAGGCGCGCATTTCTACGTGTACTCGACGAATCGCACGGATGGTCCGTGGCGTTATACGATCGAGGCAGGCAAGTCGCTCAACGAGACCTTCGATCTGACGACGACGAACGGTGTGTATACGTTCGAGGTGTTTGGGCCGAACGGCTTCGTGCGTAAGTTTGCCGGCAATACGCAGACAGCGACGGCGCCAACTTCGCAGGCAGCGGGTTGGCACGGCCACAATAAGCCCGCAGAGGCGGAAATCAAGGTGCAGTACGACGTTGCGAACGGGAACGTGTTCATCAAGTTCAGCAATAAGGGCGGTGGCGTTGCGCGCTTGACGGTGACGGACAACGCGTATGGTGCGCGGACACGTCCGGTGCTGGTGCCGGCCGAGGCGCATATCGAAGAGGCGTGGGTGCTGGCATCGAGCCATCACTGGTATGACTTGACGGTGACGAGCAACGATGACGCCAGCTTCTCGCGTCGTGTGGCTGGGCACGTTGAGAACGGCCGGCCGAGTATTAGTGATCCGGCGGCTGTGGCGCCGGTGTTGGTGGTGAATTAAGGGCGGGTGAAGGGGGATGGGCTTCGGTTGGGCGGCTGCTTTGTTGGGGTGCTTGATCGAAGCTCAGAGGTGCGATGTCGTTGCGCTGGGGGAAGGTTTTGGACTGTCTTAGGCCGATTGGCCAAAGTTAGATAGTTAGCTTAACAAAATGAATTTTAAGAGAAGGGCGCACTTATAATTTGGCGGTCGTCAAAACAATGATGACCGGGTTTGAGAGCCCGCATGTTTTGACCGCATGACCTGCTGTGCAGGTTCGTGCGTCTGCCTCAACGCGTCCGCAATGGGCGGGTGGTGGCGAGGGGGCCACAAGGCTCGCCGGCTTGGCAAAACACCGGTCTCTCAACCTCGCTACGTGCCCGCCCACCCGTTTGCAGCGAGTGTCGGGCGATTTCGAGAATTAACCGGAAATCGCGCCATGAGCAAACCCGCTGAAGCTACTTACATGTACCCTCGCCTATCCGTAAAGCCCGCTGAGTACAAGCGTCTTGCGGCTGAGGTGGTGGAGGCCACCCGCATTTACGTCGAGCGGCTCTCGTCGCTGGCCATGCTAGCCAGGACGCTGCGCAAAGGTATTGCAATGAACCATTGCGACCGTCGCGATCAGATGATGCTTGCGGAGCTGTTGGAGCGGACGGCACAACAGTACGAAACCGCGGCGAACATCGAGCGGGGGAAGATGACGGTTGTGATGGACGACGCGGAGGAAGCGGAATCGAACGCTGAGCGCCGCAGGAAAGGGATGGGTGAATCGGCAGCGCCGCGCGCGAGAGCCCGAAGGAAGGTCGAAACGCATGCGACGGCATCGGCATAGTACGCGGTTGCGCTCTGCACGAACTGCCGGATAGCGTTAGAGTAAGTCTCCGCAACTGCTTGCCGACGGAGGGGCACTATGGACCGCGAAGCATTCACTGAAAGCCTGACGAAAGACGGATTCCCTGAGGCGGTTGTTGTGACGCGGGAGGCGAACGTCGAGATGGATGTGCATGAACATTCATTCGAAGCGAAGGCGTTGATTCTGGAAGGCGAATTGCATATACGCGTGGATGACACCGAGCAAGAATATAAAGTCGGCGACGTCTTCCACTTGCCGGTAAACAAACCGCATTCGGAGCGTTATGGTCCGAATGGCGTGACATATCTTGTGGGAAGGAAGTAGGAGCGCGTGCAGCGATCACTTAGTACGAAGCTGGAGCGCCGCGTCACCTGGAAGAGAATGACGCCCGGCCGCAGATCTCGAATGACCTTCCAAGGTCCGCCTGACGGCGGGCCATTTTTTTGTCCGCGTGTTACGACGCTCGCGATTCGTCCGCGTCCGTCCTGAGTTCACGAAGTTCAATGCGTGCCTAACTTAAAGGTTGCGCGCGCGTCAATCTGCAAATCGTCAATGGTGTCGCGGTCAACGATGACGCGTACCGGATATTCCCTTTCGTTGTAGCTCGTACATGTCATGGTTTTCACCTCCGCTGGATGTTCCGCACAGCGGGCTTTGTTGGCGCGCAGATTAGCGGCGGCCCTGCCTTGAAGCTGCCAATTTCAGCCGGCCTGTAAAGATGTGTCGCGCTACGGCGCTTTTCAGAATTCTCCCATTTTGACGTCGCACTCCCCGATGCAGTGTCGCCTTATTACGTTTTTAACGGCGCATTACAAAAGGGAGAGAGATGAGAGCAAACAAACCGCCTTACGGGCCAGCGGGAAATCTGGCCCGTCTGCTGGTCGCATTCATGCTGCTACTGGTCGCCTTCAGTGCGAATGCGGATTACCAGAATGACTGCACCACACGCTACGCAAAATCAGGCGCCATCCAGGGCAGCAAGTTCTGCGCTATCGACGCGGCGAGTAATTCGCCGGGTGGACCAGGCGGCTATGCATGTCTGAACGACCTCGATCTCATCAACAAGTGGTGCGCGGGCGAAACCGATCCACAACCCGAAAAATCCTGTCCGGTTGCCGACCCTGTTTATCCGGGCAGCGGCGCCGTTACGCTCGACAGCACGGATTTCGTCAGCGGCGACGACATGCCGATGGTGTTCTCCCGCACCTATCGTTCAGTGTCGCCCGGCACTTCCGGCAATGCGATGGGACCGGTCTGGTTCCATAACTGGC
>NZ_CAJNAT010000003.1 GCF_905220705.1 Paraburkholderia domus | reverse complement strand
CAACAATAACGGCCGCCGCGTCGCCGCAGCCAAGAAGGCGCGTTCAAATCGCGCCTTTTTTATTGCCTCCTGCGGTTTTTCTCGCGGGCAAGCTTGGCGGTCGGCATGAACCGAACTTCAATCTGCGCGGCGCTTGCTGCTGCGCCAGGTCTCCGATGGCAATTCCCCGAATTGCCCGCGATACTCGCTCGAGAAATTCCCAAAATGCCAGAACCCCCATCGGGTAGCGACCTCGGTAACGGATGCGGCGCCTCTTAGTTCGCGCCGCACGTGATCAAGCCGAACCGCTCGTATATACGCTGAAGGATTCACCCCAAGGGTATCCTCAAACGCATATTGCAACGTTCGCCGGCTCGCGTGAAATCGCGCACATAGTTCGGCAACAGACAGTGGGCAATCCGGCGACTCTTCCACCACCTCGCGAATCCCTCTCACGAGTTGCCAATTCCGCGCGGTACGTGCCTCGAGATTCCCGTGCGGGTCCGCATGCTGCATGCCCTGCAATGTCTCAGCGAGACCGAAGATCACCGACTTCTCAAACGACGCCGCAACACCGGCATCCTCGAGCAACGTCGGCGTCGCCGCCACGGCATCGAGTAAATGCTTCAGGACCTCGCGAAAGCCCTGCAATCTCGCAGGATCGACATTCAATACGCCAGGCTTCGCGCCCAGCAGCGACGTAATTTCATCGAGCTGCGAGCGCACCCGTTCATCACCAATCGCGCCAGGCTCGATCTCCAGATTCACCACGACGTGCTTGTCCGGCGACAAAAACTCAAACCCGCCATCGCCGGAAAACACATGCAGGCCGTCACGATGGCTCGTCTGCCCGCACAGTAGTGCATGCCCTTCGAGTTGAAATGGAATGCCTACGGCGAGCTTGGACCGCGCCACCTGGCCGCGTTGATAGACCGTGCGGTTCAAGCGTTCCACCAGCACCCGCACACCGCCCGCGGCGAAAGAACTCACCGAGCCGTCAAAGGCGCCGCGCGAAATCTGGCAATAGCTCTGGTTCCACGCGTCGAGCAGCATCGCCTGCTCGTCGATGTTCCGGCAACAGCGAATCTCGACGGCGCTGCTTGTCTGATTGACCGGCTGCATAGCTTCTCCCGATTCTGGTGGCGCTCCCCGAAAGCCTCGTGCCGATCAGTGTATGCGAAAAAAAATTTACGTCGCAGTGTTGGAGCGACCTATCCGCCCGCACACAGGCGGCTTCCTGCCTGTGTCCGCACAGATCACGAACACGGCGGCTGTCCGATACGGCAAGCATTTGGCTCGAATGTAATGAATTTGTTAGCAACCCGGATTTTTACGGGATTTTTACTTTTTGCCAATTTTGGATAGTCGCCACTTTTTGCCGCCCCTACTTTGTGCACAACGTTACGCAATGCAATGCACCAGACACTGGAACGGGAGTCACGCATGAGCAGATCGGCAGGCAGGCTGGAAGGCAAGATTGCAATCGTGTCAGGCGGCGCAACCGGCGCGGGCGGCGCGGCGTCGCTGCTGTTCGCGCAGGAAGGCGCGCAGGTCGCCGTGGTCGATATCAATACCGATGCAGGCGAAGAAGTCGTCACCCGAATTCGCGCGGCAGGCGGCACAGCCGAACTGTTTGCCGCCGATGTGTCGAAGCGCGAAGCCGTCGACGCCGCCGTGGCGAACATCATCGCGCGCTTCGGGCGCATCGACGTGCTGTTCAATCACGCCGGCAGCATCGTCGTGAAGCCGTTCATCGATACCACTGACGAAGACTACGACTGGCTCATGAACGTCAACGTGAAAAGCATGTTCATGATGACGCGCGCGGTGCTGCCGCACATGCTCGCCATGGGTGGCGGTTCGATCGTTTGCACGGCGTCGATTTCGTCAGTGGCGGCCACGCCGCTCGAAGTGCTGTACTGCACGACCAAAGGCGCATGCGCCATGTTCGCGCGCTCGATTGCCGTCGAGTATCGCGACCGTGGCATTCGCTGCAATGCCGTGTGCCCCGGCTTCATCGATACGCCGCATGGGCGCCGTGAGATCAGTGCGCTCGCGAAGTATGGCTTCGATGCGAGCGAAGCGGCGCTGTCGGTGCAGCAGGGCCGTCTGTGCGCGCCGGAAGAAGTCGCGCGCGCCGCGCTCTTTCTCGCCAGCGACGACGCCAGTTTCGTCAACGGCGCGCACCTGTACGTGGATAACTGCTTTACGGCTGCGTGAGCCGGTCCTTCGTCGCGCGGTCACGCCTCTGCATCGCTTAGCCGCTTCGTCATAACCCTGTTCAAAGGATCGCGTCATGGACATCAACACGGCCGTGCCGTCGGCGGACTCCGCCGACAACGACGTCAAGCTGTTGCACAAGATGGGCTACGCGCAGGAACTGTCACGGCGCATGGGGGCGTTCTCGAACTTCGCAGTGTCGTTCTCGCTGATCTGCATTCTGTCGGGCGGCATCACGTCGTTCCAGATGGGCCTGTCAGCAGCGGGCGGGGCGTCGATCGGACTCGGCTGGCCGCTCGGCTCGCTGTTCGCGTTGATCGTTGCGGCGGCGATGGCGCAGATCGCGTCGTCGTATCCGACGGCCGGCGGTCTCTATCACTGGAGTTCGATTCTCGGCGGAAAATTGTGGGGCTGGCTCACCGCGTGGATGAATCTGCTGGGTCTCGTGTTCGTGGTCGCCGCGATCAACTACGGTACCTATGACCCGTTCTTTCGCACGCTGATCGCGCCGATGTTTGGCGTGAATCCCGATTCGCTCGGCTGGTGGCAGCAAACGCTCTTTCTGACTGTGATCACCGCTTCGCAGGCGTTCCTGAATCATCGCGGCATTCGTATCACCAGCAAGATCACGGACCTGTCGGGCTATCTGATCTTTGTGGTGACGATCATGCTGGTGGTTTCCCTGCTGGTGTATTCGCCGGTCAAGATCGATCTGTCGCGGCTCTATACCTTCACCAACTTCACGGGTGTCGACGGCGGCGCGTGGCCCAAGCAGACCATCGCCATGGCGTTTCTGTCCGGCCTGCTGCTGACCGCCTATACGATCACGGGCTTCGACGCTTCCGCGCATACCTCGGAGGAGACGCATCAGGCGGCGCGCAATGTACCGCGCGGCATAATCGGCTCCGTGTTCTGGTCGACCACATTCGGCTACGTGATGGTGTGCGCATTCGTGCTGATGATGCCGGATATCGTCGCGGGGGTGAAGCAGGGCACCGGATTCTTCGAAGCGATTCTTGCACCGATTCCGGGGCCGTTGCGCATCCTGATCGAACTGCTGATGTTCTTCATCAACTACGTATGCGGTCTCGCGGCCGTCACCTCGACCTCGCGCATGATGTTCGCGTTTGCCCGCGACGGCGGCTTGCCTGGCTCGAAGTGGTTGCGCAAAGTGAATGCGGCGCATCGCACGCCGGGTGCCGCGATCTGGACCTCGGCGGTGCTCGCGATCGTGGTGACCTTGTACGGCGATGCGTTCACGGTGCTGAGCGCGGGTAGCGCAGTGTTCCTGTTCATTTCCTACGCGATGCCGATTGCAGCCGGCATTTTCGCCGAAGGGCGCACGTGGAAGGAAAAAGGGCCGTTCCAGTTGGGCATGCTGTCGAAGCCGTTCGCGGTCGCAGCGGTGTTCGGCGCACTCGTGCTCGCCTATGTCGGCATGCAGCCGCCGAATCAGAAAGTGGTGTACGTGATTGTCGGTTTGCTCGCGGCACTGCTCGCGATCTGGTACGGCGCCGGTGTGCGCAAGAGCTTTGCGGGCCCGCCGATCGGCAAGGTGTCGACCGAACGTGAACGCGAGTTGAGCGGAATGGAGGGACAACTGGGGGAAAGCTGAGGAGGTTTGCTCGCGCGCGACATGCCCCAAAAAAGCAACGTCAGCCGACCCTGAGGCCGGCTGACGTTTTTACGTCTACGACATGATGCGGAGCTAGTCAGTTAGATACCGACATATCCCACCGGAACCATCGCGTTGGCCTTGGCAACCGACGCGTTGTTCGACACCACATACACCGGCGACTCGGTCAGATTGAGCGTGAGCGTACCGTTGCTGTAGCTCGCGCTCGTCGCGTTGCCCATCATGTCCACCACCTTCACGGTGCCGCTCGTGCCCGGCGCATCCACGGCGAGGCTATACGGCACGCTGTAGGTGGAACTGAAGCCGGCGCTCGCACTCCACGCGCTGTTGTTGTGCGTCCACAAAGCGGTGATTACAGCGCCGTTGCCGACCTGCTGGAACGCGTAGGCATAAATGCCGGTCGGCGTGCCGTTCACCGGTCCGAGCGTGTGGGTGCCGTCGAGCGTATGCGTCATCGCGCTGATCGCCATCGCGGCCGGCTTCGGACTGATGTTCGTCGCGCCGAAGGCCCCTTGCGCGTCGTTCAGATCGAAGAACGTACCGTAGCCGACTTCGCCCGGGTAGTCCGCGCCATAGAACACGTAGGTCTGATCCGCACCTTCACCCAGCGTGATGATGTGCATGCGCGTTGCGACTGCCGCTTGCGCGTACAACACGTTCGAGGTCGGATAGTTCGGACCGTACGAGGTCCCGAGGTCGTAGCTGATGCCGGCTTCCGTCGAGAACAGCTTCATGCCCGGACGGTAATCGGTGGCCATTTCCGCGCGCAGACCGCGCATCTGGCCGCGCAGCGAACCCGAAGCCGTGGACGGATCGGCATCGTAGCGCTCAGGCGGATGAGAAGGGGACGTACCCGCGTCGTAGTAACCGTGCGTGGAGACGGCGTCGATGTATTGGCCGAAGCCGAGCGACGCGATGCGCTGCAGGCGCGTCGTGGTCAGGCTCGGGAACGCATCGGTCGGGCCCATCACCACCGCGTTCGGATCGGTCGAATGGATGCCTTGATAGACGGACTTATAGAGCGCGACGAAGTTGGCGTCCGTGTCGGTCCAGAACTGGTTGGGCTCCCACGTCACCTGATAGTAGTTGGCCGACTGCTGCGGGAAATAGGTCGTGCGAATCGTGTTCGATTCCGTACCGACGCGGCTCATGTAGCTCTGGTAATACGAAAGACTGGTCGGCACGCTCGTGTCATCCTGGAACGCGCCGGTGCTGCTCGCCCACGCGGGAATCCCGTCGAGGCGGATCAGGCGCATCACATTGCCGGTCGTGTAGAACGGGTCGAGATTGTTGGCCGCCGGATTGAACGTATTCGCTCCGCTCGGTTCCATCGTCGAGAGCTGGCGGTCGTCGATCGTCGACGAGATGCCGAGGTCGGCGAGCAGCGGGCCGTTGTCGTTCGCGCCCTGCATGCCGAAGCGGTGCTGCTCCTGATGCGCGTACGTGACGGCAGGCACGACTCCGGACAGGTTCGGCAGCACACCGAAGGTCGCAATGCCAACCGGACGCGTGCCGGCTTGCGGCAATTGGCCACCGTTCTGCGCGAGCGTGCCGGTTGCGGAGAAATAGCCCGCGAGCGTCGAGGTGCAGTTGAGCGTGATGGAATTCGAACCGGTCGGTACGGCGGTGCTACCGCTAGCCGCCACCCTGCCGAGGGTGTCCGTGACGGCCCAGTTCAGCGTGTCGGCGCTCGGCACGTTGGTGGTGAAGGCGAGTTGGAAGGTGCTGCCGGAAGCGAAGATGCGTGTGCCGTCCGCGCTGGGCGTATCGGCGGAAATGGTGGCGCTGCCGGAGCCTGCCGAAATGGCCGGCGATGTGCAGCTTAGTGCCGCGACGGCGGCGTTGCTCGCGCCGTTCACCGTGGCCGTGCTGCCGGTGCTGCTGTTGCCCGCCGCAGTCGAGTTGGACGGGCTCGATGCGCCGGATGGGCTCGCGGTGCCGTTGAGCTGGGTTGCCGGGTTGTTGCTGGAGCCATTACCGCCGCCACCGCCGCCGCAACCTGCCAGTGCCAGGGAAAGTGTCGAGAGTAGGAGTAGTTGCGATTTCATCAATCTCTAACCAATGCGTGAGCTGAACATTCGTTTGCCTCTTCGCGCGAAGCGCGTCGGGAGACGGAGCGAACATCTGGGTTCAATGGCAAGCCAGCCGATGACCGAGGCTTCGAAACTGGCTGCCTTGGGCGCGCAACAGTTCGGTTGCGCGAAGGGGATGCCTTCCCGGGTTGTCGGCCCCAAACGCATTTCTCTGCAGAGAAATTCTTGTCGTACGAATCCGCGCCGCTCGTCATGGCGGGTTAGGCGGAATCGGACGACCGGGAAGGTGTGACGAAAACAACCAACGTCTTGGGAAACAGCGCAATTCACATCGCAGTGCCTGAATTCATTGCACCGTTCGATGAATTTTTTACTGTTCTGTAAGCAATAGGGGCCCTGATGGGAAGAATCGACCGCAACAATACGCATTAGTATGCTTAAAAGAAGTAACGAGTCGTTACGTATGAACAATAATGCAGTACTAATTGCGTTGGCCGCACCACAAAGTATGTATGGTGAGACTAGTTTTTATCCGCCATAGAGAATTGGGGTCGAAAAGATTTGCAATGGATGCCTAACTATGTGAATCGGTGTAATCCGCCGAGAAATGGGCGATAGCGCTCATTCCATAGCCGATGGAACCTTGGAGTTGGCGGAAAAGTGCTTGGCCTTCGGTGTAAGGTTTCTTCGCGATAGTCGCTTCGCGGCGGAACTGTCGCTGTTTTATGAAGACGAGGCCGCGCCCCTCAACGGGGGTGCGCCAGATAAACCATGATGGGGTGCCGATGTTTGTTGGGGCCGGTACTTGCTGTTCGGCATGTCCATCCGCTGCGCAAAAAAGGCGGTTATCCAGAGAGATAAATCGTGAGAATTCTTCAGTTGATTCATGCACCGCGGCTGTCCGGGGCAGAGGTACTTGTAAAGGGGCTCGCGATTCATCATCAACGCGGCGGCCATGAGGTCTGCATTACATCGCTGCTTCCACAGCAGGATGATTTCGCCGGTATCCGCGCGGAGCTCCAGGCCGCGGGTGTCACCT
Organism: Paraburkholderia domus; assembly: GCF_905220705.1. Taxonomy (GTDB): domain Bacteria; phylum Pseudomonadota; class Gammaproteobacteria; order Burkholderiales; family Burkholderiaceae; genus Paraburkholderia; species Paraburkholderia domus. The sequence continues at coordinate 547,511 of NZ_CAJNAT010000003.1, read as the reverse complement.
GCCTGTTCCCGAGCACCCGCTACGGCAGGGTGGGTAAACTGCTGCACCTGTATCGCGTGGTGCGTCAATTCCGCCCCGATTTCATCGTGGCTCACGCCACGCTCGCCGCACTCTATGTGCGTCTTCTGCCCGTGCATACGCCGATCGCCTGGGTCATGCACTCTGGCGTCAACGACTTCGAGAACGGCGCGCTCAAGCAGGCCGAGCGCCTGTTGTCACGGCGGGCGAGAGCGATCATCGGGGTGTCGCAGCAAAATATCGACGACTACCTGCGAGAGATCGGCAAACATCCGGCCCTGGTCGTGATCCCGAATGGCGTCGACGCGTCGCTGTTCGCGGAGGACAACGGCACACCGGAGCCGGATATCGGCGTACCTGCCAAGCAGATTGTTCAGCTAGGCCGCTATATAGAAGGTAAGAGCCAGTTGGACACGATCCGCGCGTTCGCGCGTGTGGTGCAGAGCGAGCCCGAGGCGCGTTTGCTGCTGTGCGGAGTCGTCGAGGACGTCCCCTATCACGAGGCGGTGCTGTCGCTCGTTCATCAACTCGGGTTGGACAGCCGTGTGACGGTGTGCGGGCCGCGCACGGATGTCGCCGAGATCCTTCGCTCCTCGCGTGTCTTTGCCATGCCTTCGCGCTTTGAAGCGCAAAGCATCGGTTTTCTGGAGGCGCTTGCCTCGGGCATTCCTATCGTGGCAAGCCGGATTCCGTCGTTCGGCTTTGCCAGTGGATTTGCAGGCGTCAATCTCGTCGATACGGCCGATCCGGAGGTCTATGGCCGTGCACTGCTCAAGGCGCTCGACACGCCGCGTGCGAACCGGCAACTGGCGGGATACACATTGCATGACACGGCAGATCGCTACATGACGATCGCGCGGAAATTCGTCCAGCCGCTGCGGGTTTCGACCTGAATGGCGTCGGATCGACCGGCTCGCGCTACTGCGCCAACCGATCGATCCGCACCGTCTCCGAGAACAACCCCGGCAGTTCACCGAGATCCTGGGCCGGGCCCAGGGCGAAACCGTTTCCGACCGGATAGCGCGTCAGCGCCGGTGCGCCGCCGGTGAAATAGAAGTCGCCGAGCGTCGCATCGGTTCTTCGATAAAGCACGAGCGCCGCATCGCGCTTATCACGCACGAACGCCGGAAAGACGTCCGACCATGACATGCCGCGCAGTGTCGCTGCCTTGACAGGCACACTTGCCGCATCCGTGGTGTCGAGGGTGGCAACGTCGATCAGCGCGTCGTCGTTCGTGCCATCGAGATGCGGCGTCACGAGGATCAGCGTGTTGCTCGCTGTGCCATGCACGGCGCCGACTGTCACTTTGACGAAGTCTGGCAGAAAATTCGCAGGCAAGATTTTGCGCTCGCCGATTGTCATGCGCGTGCCGTCGTTGACGATGGGCGTGAGCGCGAGCCGTCCGTCCGCGCCGTCCAGCGCAACCAGTGACGCACGCGCTGAAGCAGCCTGTACCGGCAGAAGATTGACGTTCTGTTGCAGGTTTTTTGCCTGCGCCATTAAGGTCGGCGCCGAGCCGGCGGATCCCGTGGAAGACACCGTCCAGAGATCGAGCCCGCTGTCGGTTCGCTTCTGCGCGATCAGCACGCCGGCTCGTCCCGTTCCACTGAAATCCGCCGCTACATACTGCTGGGTCAGTTCAGGCACGAACGCATTGCTGGTTTGGAGCCACAGACGTGGTGCCTCGAAGCGCTCTCCCGTACTGCGAAGCAACCAGAACGCAGTGCCGCCCTGGCGCGCAGTGATGACCATCAAGTCGGCCTTGCCGTTGCCGTCGAAGTCGCCGAGCAGGAAGCGGGCGCTGTCGAAGCACAGTTTGTCATTCGCGCAACTTGGCGCGGTGGCATTCGGGTCGAACGAGACGGTGCTGGCGTACCAAAGGGCGGGGCGTGACGCTTTCGCAAGCGACGCCGCGTACACGTTGAATCCGGGCCCATCATGTTGGCGCTGCACGTAGACCGCGGATGTGTCGCCGGTGCCGGTGATGTCTCCAACCATCGCGGTGGCGAGCCGCAGGTCAGTGGCCTGGGTGTGTTGCGTCGTCGCCCAACGGAAGCGCGTGGTGAGCGAGGTGCAGCCGCGCATGGTGAGCCTGCCGTCGTTTTCGCCGAGGCAATGCCGCAGCGGCGTATAGACGAGGCCGAAGTCCCACGGCGTCCAGCGCTGCGCCATGTCCCATTGATCGCAGGTCTCGGAGATCAGATAGCCGTCGCGTTCGGCGATGCATTGCGAAGTCGCGACGCTGACGAGCGCGGCATTGCGTGTATTGCCGGGATAGACGGTCAGCGGATCCCAGCGCCATTGTTGCGCAAGTGAGCCCGTGCATGCGGCGAGTGTCGGCGCCTGGCCGCTGCCCGCGGAGGTTAGACAGCGGTTCGCCGCCGCATTGAATAGCGTAATGGGATGCGACTGGAAATCCGCGACGCGGTGATCGCTGAGATCGGCAAATGCATAGCGGCGCGCGACCCAGTTGCCGTCCCACTGAAACTCGCCGAATACGTGCGAAAACTCGCTGCCGTCGACAGAAAAGTAAGTGGCGACAATGTCGCGCTTGCGCTGAACTTCGGCTGCGGGAACGTTGCCGGGCCAGTCGCCGGTCGGATAGGTGACGTGGTACACGATCGGCACGCTTTTGTTCAACGTCAGGGCGACGTGACGTGTGATGCGCGCGGCGTAGATGTGATCGGGATGCTCGAGAAACGGTACGGTGTCCGGATTGAGCGTGTAGATCTGCGACGCCTCGGCGAGGATCACCTTCAGCGTGGCCGACAGCGAGGCCCGATCGTATTGCACACGCACGGAACCGTCGGCATTCATCGGATAGGTCGAGAGCGTGGCGCGCTGTTCCCACAGGAGGCCGAGCGGTTCGCGGCCGCCGCGCACGGCGCCGCCGGGCAGCCGGAATTCAAGCAGCCGGACCTGCGGCTTAGCCTTCAGCACCATCTGATGGACGAGCTTGCCGGCGATCGGAATATTCGTTTCGATCCATTCGTCAGGCACCCCCGCCATGCGCGCATAAGCGAGCCGCGAAGCCCGCTCGCGGGTTTGCACGTAGGCGAAATTCGCACCGTTGGCGCCGCCGATCAGATGCACCGTGACGATGCACCAGCCGGCATCGAGCCGTTCGCTGATGCCGGGATCCACGAAGAGCAGATCGTCATCGAGGTGGGCAACGACCGTGACCAGGGTGCCGGCGCTGCAATTGGCCGCGCGCGCCGAGCCGGGAAGAAAAGCGAAGAAAAGTAGCGCTAGAAACGCAATGGATGAATCGCGAATGAGCCTGGCTGCCGATGATCGCATGTTGATTCGAGCCCTGAAGGTGAGCTCGATCATACTGTATCGACATGGGCCCCCACGTTGGCGAACTCACAGTCGGCCTCACGTTGCGCGCCGGCAATGGGGGGATCATGCGGGCGCCAAGGCTGTTGGCGCAAGGGGAATCTCTGGCGCTGGTGTTAGCGGAAATAAGCCTTGGTGTTCTCGTGAACATCGGCGCGCGCGAGCAGCTCCGAAGGCGCGAGCCAGAGATATTCGCTGTGCTGGTCAAGTCGACCGACTGAGACTGTGCTGGTGAACTGCAGGGCGTAGGCGAGCACGATGTAATGCGTCGACACGTCTGGCTCGGCGGCGAAGTTGTCTTTGTAGTGGTGCTCGAACACACCTTCGAAGCGTGCGGCTGATCGCGTCAGCCTCGCGATGCCCAATTCGGCGTCGGCAATGCGTGCGAATGCCGCGTCGAGCGTTTCGTCTTTATGAATGCGCCCGCCAGGAACGAACCATGTGCCGCGGGCAGGGCGGTTGCGCCGATGGCCGATCAAGACGCGCCCCTCGGCGTCGCTGACGATCAGATCGATTGCGACCAGTGGCGTCAGACGCACCACATCCAGGAAATCGATCTCGGTCAGCATGTCATCTCCTGTGGGGCCTGCGCAGGTTGAGCGCCGGGTGATCGCGAAGTGAGTCGAGGACGATCCCGAAGGCGCTAGTCGCTATTAGCTAGTAGTCGTGGTGGTGCGCATCGTCCCGGGTGAGGCGATTTGAGAGATTCGCCAGCAGCAGTGCGACCAGAATCGCACCGACCGTGGCGAACAGAAACGCGCCGGCCATAGCGGCCAGCACCAGCATTGTCCATGCGAGGCCGTTCATCTCACGGCTCCAACGCGTTGATATGCATCCGAACCAGCACCCGCCTGGATTCTACGTGTGCAAACAACGGGCTGCCCTGTCACATCACGCCGAAGTATCGGCGCATCGCGACAGCGAGCGGTGTCTAACGAAACGCCTACGACGGCCACGATGCGCGCCATGCGCGGCCCGTCTAGCGAGGAACGTAACCCTCCGGGGTCATGACCGCGTCCTTGAACACACCGGCGTTGTCGGAGACCACATAGATGGGCGTTGGCGACAGTTTGAGACTTGCGACACCGTCGCGATACGCCAGTGCCGACGCGTTGCCCATCATGTCGAACACCGTCACTTCACCCGACGTGCCGGGCGCGTCGACCCGCAGACGATAGTCCGCGCTCTGACTGGCGCTGAAGCCGGTTCTGGCGTTCCATGCGTCGTTGTCATGCGTCCACAGCGCGGTCACGATCTTGCCGCCGCCGAGCCGGCGGAATGCGTACGCGTAAACGCCTTTGGGCGTTCCTTTGAGCGGCCCGAGCGTATCCGTTCCGTCGATGATCCGTGTCATCGCCGCCACCGCCAGCGCGGCAGGCTTAGGGCTGATGCGGGCGGGGCCGTAGGCGCCCTTCGGATGATCGAGTTCGAAGAAAAGCCCGTAGCCGGGCGCGGCGTCCGGCATGTCCGCGAGGTAGAACACATAGGTCATATCCGCGCCTTCGCCCAGCAGGATGAGATGCGTGCGCGCCACGACGGCGGCTTGTGCATACAGCACGTTCGCGCCCGGGTAGTTTTTGCCGTAAGCCTCACCGATGTCGTAGCTGATACCGGTTTCGGTCACGAACAGCGGCGCACCGGGTTTCAGATACTGGCGAAGCTCATGGCGCAGTGCCCGCATTGCGGCGGGCAGCGCGCCTTGCACGGTGCCTTGGTTGCCGGGATCGGCGACGCGCTCGGGTGGGTGCGACGGTGTGGTGCCGATATCGTAATACCCGTGAATCGTCATACCGTCCATATAGCGGCCGATTCCCTGCGGACCGAGACGGCGCATCCACGTTACGTTTGCCTGCACCGAGGCGTACGTCACACCCATCACCACGGCATGCGGGTCCGTCTGATGAATGCCCTCCCAGACGGCCTTATACATCGCGATGAAGTTTGCGTCGGAATCGCGCCACGGCAGTCCGCCATCGGCGTCCGGCTCCCATGTCACCTGATAGTAGTTGTCGCGCTGTTTGGGGAAGTAGGTCATCCGCGTACGGTTGGACTCGGCGCCGACTTTTGCCATGTAGTCCTTCATTTGCGCGAGCGAGGTCGGCGCGTAGCTGTGCGTCTCTTTGCCGGTGGGGCTTGCCCACTGGGGAATGCCGTCGAGCTGGATCAGGCGCATGATGTCGCCACGCCGGAAATAGGGGAGCAACTGCTTGCTCGCAGGATCGAACGTACCCGCTTTTTTCGGCTCTTCCATATACCAGTTGCGGTTGTCGTTTGCCCACGAAAGGCCGAGCGCCGTATAGACCGGCCGATACCCGTCGCCGTCGCAGCAATGCTGACCGGGCGCAAGGTAGGCGGTGCCCTGTCCGCCGAATCGATGCAGGTCTTCATAGGGGAAGCGTACGGCTGGTAAAGCGGTGGAGGTGTCAGGCAGTACGCCGAAGGTGGCGATGCCTGCAGGACGTGTACCGCGCGCTTCGAGTTGGCTGTGTGCGCGTTCCAGTGAAGCGGAGACGGCGAAGTAACCGGCAATGGTCGACGCGCAATTGAGGGTCGATAGCGTGGCGCCTGCTGCAACGGGGAAGCGGCCGCTGGCGCGCACGGCATTCCAGCTGTCACGGATCTGCCAGTTGAGCGTATCGCCTTGCGTCGGACGTGTTGTGAAGACGAGCGCGAACGGTTTGTCCGCTGCGAACAGGCGCGTGCCGTCGCTCGGCGTGTCCGCTTCCAGCAGATCGCCGTCCGCGGCCGCGCGTACCTGTGAGGAGGGGGCGGCGCAGCGCAGGCCCTGTCCGGGTGGTGCCTTCAATGCAGTGGGCACGGCGGGCGTCGATTCCAGCGCGGCAGCAGGCGCGGTGTTTACGCTTGCCGCCGCTGCCTTGGCTGCCGTGCCCGCATCGGCCGCGGTGACCGCGACTGCGCAACGCTTCTCCACGCCGGGCGCTGGATCGCCGAACACACCGTTATTGCAATCGGCGCTGTTCGAAAACGTCTTCACTACATGCTGTTCGACTGTGCCGTATAGCACGTCACGCGTACCGCTGAACCGACAGGTGCCGTATTCCGCCGCGCAGGGTGTCCACTTTCTGCCGTCGACCGTCAGATCGGCGTTGCTCGTGCCGTCCGGGCCGGCTGAAGCGGCTGCCGCGCTGCACGGGACGGCCGCAAGCCCCAGCATGACAAACGCCGCAGTCGAGGCAGCGACGCGCAGCGCTAAGCATTGAGCGGCAGAGGCGACGGCGAGTGGTCGCCGCGTGCGATATTTGCGTACCTTCGACATGTGTTCCCCGCGTCGTTCGACATCTATGTTCCGGCGACAAGGCGTCGCTGAAGTGCTAGTTGACCAGGCCAGACCCGCCTCGGGCTACCTAGTATCGCAATGTGTTGCGGAAACCGCATAGGCTATTTCCGCAATTGAGTGGCGGAATCGTACCGGTTCTCATCCGACAGAATCCGCCATTGGCCCGCCTATTGCCCGGCGGTCTAAAGTTGTCTTATTGCCGTGTTTCACGTTTGAAACATTAATCGTCCTGTTTATATTCTCCAGATCCAATAACAACGAATTAAATAATCTTGTCGCTCCAAAAGTGTTTATATTGGAGGCTGTTTTACATGTCTCTGCCGACCGAATATATCGTCTGAAGAAATCCCGTCCGGCACGTTGTAAAAGCAATAGCTGATGCGTGTAAGGCGGCTGCCCTCGTTCCGACGATGCGATGGAAAGAAGTTACTTCAAATCTGCGGAATGACGGGCAAATCAAATTGCAACTCGAGCACTTCGAGTAGCGATTGTATGTGTGCCAGCGAACGAAAAATTTCATTAATTGGCATTAAGATTCGCAGAACGTAAATTCATTCATATGCGGAATCGGCAATTAATTCTTTGAAAAATAAGCGGTGGCGGGATTGTTCTGAAAATGAGTGGTTGGCCACTATGCCCAAACGCCAACTTGTCTGCACTTTCGGTCATGGCGGCTAAATGCTTGATTGCTGATGGCTATGATGCACTGCACAGAGCATGCCTCTGTGTCGGCGTTGAAGGTTGAAAAGTAGATCCGTTTTCTGGTGAGAGGATGACTATGACCTGCGCGAGTTTCGAGTCTGCAATGCTGCGCTGGGTGCACGCACCGAACAAGGGTATGCGTCGCATCGCAATACTGATGTTCAACGACTGCTCGCTGCAGGGCGCGGGCGTGGTTGCCGAGGTGTTTCAGGCAGCGAACGAACTGGCATCGTCCGGCTCGGGCGGCTGGTTGTATGACGTTTCCTTTCTGTCAGCCGACGGCGGCATGGTGACCTCGTCATCCGCACTGCGGGTCTGGACCGACGGACTCGATGCGCGGCATTACAGCGGCTTCGACGCGTTGTATGTCGCCGGTGGCAAAGGTGCATTCGCCGCAGCCGGCGACGAGCGCTTGATCGCCTGGTTGCGACGCGTTCGACGCAATACCGGCATGATCCGGCCGATCGCCGAAGGGCGCGCGCTGCTCGAGGCGGCTTACGTGCCGGACGGCAAGGAAAGCGGCGATCTCCACCAGCAGCAGCCGGTGGCATCGCGCCAGACCGAGCAGAACGGCGATGCGGGCGACCGCCTTGAATCGATGAGAAGCGCGCTCGCCATGATCAAGCGCGATCTCGGCGGCGCGACCGCCCGCACCGTGGCCGAGCGCCTGCTCGCCGATTCGTGCTCGAACCTCGCGCCGCTGCTTGGTGAAGACGGCGCTTTGAGCCCCGGCGACAAAGTGCGCGCGGCAGCCCGCTGGCTGCAAGAAAATTGTCAGCAGTCGATTTCGATTGCCGATGCGGCTCAGTTCGCCGCGATGAGCGAGCGCAACTTCCTGCGCCGCTTCAAGATGGAAATGGGTATCACACCCTCGAGCTTCCTGCTGCATGAGCGCCTCGCGGTGACCTGCAGCCTGCTGACCGAGTCGGAGTTGCCGGTGGACAAGATTGCCCGGCGCACCGGTATGGGTAACGGTGACCGCCTCGCGAAGGTCTTCCGCAAGCGGATGAGAATTTCCCCCACTGAGTTCCGGATTCAAAGCCGCCGTATGGTCGGCGGATAGCGCACGCGCCGCGAACCGGTTGACCGCGCTTATTAAGCAGTAGTTTCACGCAGTGCTTCGGTAAATATTTCGTTGGCTTCACGGAATTATAAGGAATGCGAATATGTTGACTAAGGGAGCTGTGAGCGTTGCATCGGTGAACCCGGACGGCGCCAATGCCGGGGCCGTTGGCGCGCGTTGCGCGCACATCGTCCCGGTCATCCTTGCCGGCGGCTCGGGCACGCGGCTGTGGCCGGTGTCGCGTGAAAACTATCCGAAGCAACTGATCGACGTCGTCGGCACCGACTCGCTGCTGCAGGCGACCGCGCGGCGTATGGACGGATTTCCCGCCGGCTGGAAGGTGGACGTGTCGCCGATCATCGTGTGCGGCGAAGAACACCGGTTTGTGATTACCGAGCAGCTTCTCGAAAACGGCGTGAAAGCGCGTCTGATCGTCGAGCCTGCGCGGCGCGATACGGCGCCGGCGTTGACGCTCGCGGCGTCGCTCGCGTGCGCGGACGGCGACGACGCCATCCTCATCGTCATGCCGGCCGACCATTCGATTGCGGATGTGCCCGCGCTGCAAGGTGCGTTGGAACGTGCCGCCAGATACGCGGAGCAGGGCTCAATCGCCACGCTGGGCGTGCCGCCTACGCGCCCCGATACGGGCTTCGGCTATATCCGCATCGGCACGGAATTGCCTGATGGCGGTCATGCGATCGACGGTTTCGTCGAGAAACCGGCCGAGGAAATCGCCGCGCAGTACGTCGCCGCGGGCACGTATTGGTGGAACGCCGGGATCTTTGTCGTGCGGGCACGTGTGTGGCTCGATACGCTGAAACGCATGCAGCCCGAGATGCATGCGGCCTGCGAACGTGCGTTTGTGGACGGCCACATCGACGGCGTGTATTTCCGTCCGTCGGTGGACGCTTTCCTGAGTTCGCCCGCTGACTCGATCGACTATGCGGTGATGGAGCGTCTGACGGGAGTGAGTGACGTGGACGAGGTGGCCGCGACCGACGGCACGGATCCGCAAGAGTCCGGCGCGAGTCCGTCCGGCGTGGTCGTGCGACTCGATGCCGGCTGGTCGGATCTCGGCTCCTGGGACGCCGTTTGGGCCGCGATGGAGAAGGACGCCAATGGCAACGCCGGGCGCGGCCGCGTGGCGTTCGAAGGCGCGGTGTCGAGCTACGCGCATTCCGAAGGCCGGCTCGTCGCCTGTGTCGGCACGACCAATGTGGTGGTCGTCGAAACAGCAGACGCCGTGCTGGTGGTCGACCGTTCGCACGTGCAGGACGTCAAGGGCCTCGTGTCACGCATCAAGGCACAGCACGCGCCCGAGGCCGATGCACACCGCAAGGTGCACCGCCCCTGGGGTTTCTACGATTCCATCGACCACGGCGAGCGCTTTCAGGTGAAGCGCATCGTCGTCACGCCGGGCGCGAAGCTTTCGCTGCAATTGCATCACCACCGGGCCGAACACTGGGTCGTCGTGCGCGGCACGGCGCTCGTCACGCGCGGCGAAGATCAGTTCCTGCTGAGCGAAAACGAATCGACCTACATTCCGATCGGTACGCGTCACCGGCTCGAGAATCCCGGCAAAGTACCGCTCGAAATCATCGAAATTCAGTCTGGCACCTATCTCGGTGAAGACGACATTGTGAGGTTCAACGATAACTACGGCCGCTGCTCCTAACAGCGCTGCCGGAATCATTTACGGAAAAGAACGGACGGCAAGAACGAGGTAAGCAAAATGCGCAAGTTTCAGGATTTGCTCGCGCGAGTTTTCGATGTCGCGTTGGTACTCGCGGGGGCGGCGGTGGCGTCGCAGATCCGCTTTGATTACCTCGCTCAATCCGGGTTCTATTGGGCGCTCGTGATGTTTTCCGCCGCCTTCGCACTGGCCATCTTTCCAGCGTTCGGCGTGTATGAATCATGGCGCGGCCGCTCCAAGCTCTCGCTGGCCGGGCAGGTGTCGCTTGCATGGTTGATGGTGCAGGTAAGTGCCCTCGTGCTGATGTATTCGCTGCACCGCATCGACTTCGTCTCGCGGCTGTGGTTCTCGTACTGGACCGCTGTGACGGGCGGCCTGCTGATCGCGAACCGGCTGATCACGCATGCGGTGCTGGCGCGTGCGCGCCGTGCCGGGCTGAATCTGCATCAGGTCGCGATTGTCGGCAGCGGCTCGCAATGCGACGCGATCATTCGCCGGATCGAATCGGAGCCCGGCACTGGCTTTCGCGCCACGGCCGTCTACAACACGCGACCGGATGTGTCTGCTGTTACCAGCGCGCGGGTGCCTGTCTGCGAGACGGTGGATGCGCTTGCCGACTACATTCGCAGCAACGACGTGCACGAGCTTTGGCTGATGGTGTCGCTCGCCGAAGAGCCGCTGATCTGCAAGCTGATCAGCGAGTTTCGCGACGATCTGGTGAATATCCGCTTCATACCGGATGTGCGCAGCATCGCATTGTTCGATGGCAGCGGCGTGATCGATCTGCTCGGCGTGCCGGCGATCAACCTCGTTGCGTCGCCCCTGTCGGCCAGTTCGATGCTGAAGAAGGAAATCTTCGACCGCCTGTTCGCCGCTGCGGCGTTGATGGGCCTCGCGCCAATCCTGCTCGCCATTGCGATCGCGGTGAAGCTCTCGTCGCGCGGCCCGGTGCTCTTCAAGCAGAAGCGTAAGGGCGCGGACGGCCGCGTATTCACGATCTACAAATTCCGCTCGATGCGTCTGCATCCCGAGCAAAAAGGCATGGTCAAGCAGGCGACGCGCGACGATCCGCGCGTCACGAGAGTCGGCGCCTTTCTACGCCGCACGAGCCTTGACGAACTGCCGCAATTCTTCAACGTGTTGCGTGGCGACATGTCGGTCGTCGGACCGCGTCCCCATGCACTCGAGCACGACGACCTCTATCAGAAAGTGGTCGCCGGCTACATCAATCGCTATCGGATCAAGCCGGGTATTACGGGTTGGGCGCAGATCAACGGCTTTCGTGGCGAAACCGACCGCATCGAGAAGATGGAGCGTCGCGTCGAACATGACCTGTACTACCTGGGGCATTGGTCGTTCGCGCTCGATATGCGGATTATCGGCGCGACGATTGTCGCCGGACTGGTGCATCGAAACGCTTACTAAGTAGTTAACAAGACGCTGGGCGCGACCTCCCCCGAGGACAGGTCCTGGCATACGGAGGAAACACCATGAGCTCGCTTGGTATACGCACGGGAAGTCTCGTGATTTTCACAGTTGCAACGCTGCTTTCCGGATGCGGGATCGTTCCGGGCCAACGGATGATCACCCCAGCCGCGATTCAGGACACGGGTGGGGATTACAGCACCGAACCATCACAGCAACAGCAGATACAGATTACCGATATCAACCTCGCGCTGCTGCGCAAGATGAACACGGCGCAGACGTCCGCACAGATCGCCCCTGCAACGCTCGCACTGTTCGGCAAACCGACCGCATACAAGGTCGGCCCTGGCGACGTGTTGCAGATCGTCGTGTGGGATCACCCGGAACTCGCCGCCGCGCTTGGCCAGCCCGCACAGAACACGAAAACGACTGATGCCGCGCCCGGTTTTCTGATCGACGAAAGCGGCGACATCCAGTTTCCGTACGCGGGCAACTTGCATGTAGCAGGCAAAGACGTCGCGTCGATCCAGAAGGAGCTGCATAAGCGTCTGAGCAACGTGTATCAGAAGCCCGAGGTAACGGTGCGGGTGGCCTCGTTCCGGAACGCGCAGGTCTACGTCGACGGCGAAGTGCGTACACCTGGGGCTCAATCGGTCAACGACATCCCGATGTCGCTGACGAGTGTGATCAACCAGGGCGGCGGCTTCAGTCCGGCTGCGGATCGTAGCCGGGTGGAGTTGATCCGCAACGGCGTGACGTATCCGATCAACGTGGACGATCTGATCAAGCGTGGCCGCAATCCGTCGGACATCTACCTGCAAGCGGGCGACATTGTACGTGTGGCATCGCGTGAAGACAGCGGCGTGTATGTGATGGGCGAGGTCAACAAGCCGGCGACCATCCAGCCGATGCGTAACGGTTCGCTGACGCTTGCGCAAGCCATCTCCGATAGCGGAAGCTTCGATTCGAACACGTCGGCGCCGAGGCAGTTGTTCGTAATCCGTAATTCGACAAGCGACGCGCCGGAGGTCTACCACCTCGATGCGACCTCGCCGGTGTCCATGGTGCTCGCCAATCAGTTCGAGCTCCAGCCGAAGGACGTCGTGTATGTCGGTCAAGGTGGACTGGTCCGCTTCAACCGTGTGCTGAACCTGCTGCTGCCGGCGATCAACGCGGCTGTGACGGGCGCCGTTCTTGCGAAATAACAACCGTGCAACATGACCTTGAACCGCCGGGCTTTGTTGGGTGAACAAAATGGCAATTAACTTCGAAAATCGCTATACCGACGTGTCCGGACCGGACGAGCTGCATCTGTCGGACTATCTGCGTACGATCGTGAGGGGCTGGCGCACGATCGTGATGGTGACGCTGATCGCACTCGCGCTGGGGTGCGCGTATGCGTTCCTCGCGCCGCCGACGTATCGCGCGGATGTACTGTTCCACGTCGAGGACAAGACGGCGAACGCCAATGCGAACAACAAGGATTCCTTGCCGCCGCTCACCGGCATGTTCGACACCAAGCCCACGACGGCGGCGGAGATCGAGTTGCTGAAGTCGCGGCTCGTCACCGAGGAAACGGTCAAGAGCTTGCACCTCGACATTACGGCCGGTCCGCGCACCTTGCCGTTCATCGGCGGCATGATCGCGGGGTTGGTGAACGGGCAATGGTTTTTCAAATTGCCGTCGTTCATCAACCTGTCGGGTTACGCGTGGGGTAACGAGAGCATTGCCGTGTCGCGCTTCGACACGTCGAAGGACTTTTACGACACGACCTTCACGCTGACCTCGGGCGAAGGCGGGTCGTACGTGCTGCGCGACAAGAACGGTATCGCGATTCTCTCCGGCCATGTCGGCGAGACCGTGGAAACCGACACCGCCGACGGCCCGATCGCGTTGCACGTCGATAAGCTGGTCGGCGCGCCCGGCTCGCGTTTTGAACTGCAACGCGCCTCGACGCTGGGGACCGTGGACCGCTTGCAAAAAGCGCTCGTGGTCGCCGAGACCACGTTGCAGTCCGGCGTGATCCGCACGAGCCTCGAGGGCGGCGACCCGGCGCTGACCGCGGCGATCGTCAACAGCATGGCGCGCGAATTCGTGCGCCAGGATGTGGAGAGCCGTTCGAGCGAAGCGGAGCACATGCTGGCCTTCCTCGATCAGCAACTGCCCGGCTTGCGCAAGGAACTCGACGACGCCGAGCAGCGCTATAACAAGTTCCGCAACCAGCACGGCACGGTCGATCTCGGCGAGGAAAGCCGGCTGCTGCTCCAGCAGGTCGTCGACAACAAGACGAAGCTGCTCGATCTGCAGCAGCAACGCGCGGAGATGTTGCAGCGCTTCACGCCGAATCACCCGGCGGTAGCCGCCCTGGACGCGCAGATCGCGGCGTTGGAGGGCGCGGCGGCCAACATGAACCGCAGCGTGGCCGTGATGCCGGATACCGAGCAGACCGCCTTGCGTCTGCTGCGCGACGTGCACGTCGATACGGAGCTTTATACCAATCTGTTGAACAGCGCACAGCAACTGCGGGTGGCGAAAGCCGGCCAGGTGGGCAACGTGCGCGTGGTGGACTTCGCCGAAACGCCAGACGAGCCGGTGCGTCCGAAACGCGTGCTGGCGATCCTGATCTCGCTCGGCGGCGGCTTGCTGATCGGCATCATGCTGACCTTCTTCAAGCGCGCGATGTATGGCGGCGTGGAACGTCCGGACGAACTCGAAGCGGTGCTCGGCGTGCCGGTGTTCGCGATCGTGCCGCGCAGCCAGACGCAGCTGCGTTTGCAGGAAAACGTCATGCTGCGCCGTCGTGGGCTGCATGTGCTCGCGCAGCAGGCGCCGGAAGACATCGCGGTGGAAGGCGTGCGCAATCTGCGGACCTCGTTGCAGTTGTCGCTCGATCACGCCGAGAACAACATCGTGATGATCACGGGTTCGCGGCCCGACACCGGCAAGTCGTTCCTGTCGGTGAATCTGGCGGCGCTGGTGGCGTCGGCGAACAAGCGGGTGCTGATTATCGACGGCGACATGCGGCGCGGCGACGTCCATTCGCATTTCGGCATCGGCCATCAGCCGGGGCTTTCGGACGTGCTGAGCGGTGGCGATCTCGGGGCGATGATCCAGCGCGACGTGCTGCCTGGACTCGACGTGCTCGCCAAGGGCACGCTGCCTTCGCATCCGTCCGAATTGCTGATGAGCAAGCGTTTCGAAACGATGCTCGAAGAATTGAAATCGCACTACGACATTGTGATTGTCGACACGCCGCCGGTGCTCGCCGTGACCGACTCGACGGTGATCGGCAAGTACGCCGGCACGACCCTGCTGGTGGTGCGCCATGGCCGCCATCCGCTGAACGAGATTGCCGAGACCGCCAAGCGGCTGCTCAACGGTGGCGTATCGCTCAGAGGTGTACTGCTGACCGACGTGCCACAGGAAGGGGCATTCCTCGGTTCCGGCTATCAAGGTGGTTATTACGGATACGACAGCATCGCCGGCTAAGGATTGATGCAGCGGCGGCCCCATGGACGGGGCCGCCCACTCGATCGTGCTATGGCACTGACATCACAAAGTTCAACGAGGGGAGAGCTTCATGAAACGCAAGGTCGCGCTGATCACCGGCATTACTGGACAGGACGGGTCGTATCTCGCCGAGCTGCTGCTCGCCAAGGATTACGACGTACACGGCATCAAACGCAGGTCATCACTGTTCAATACGGACCGGATCGATCATCTCTATCGCGACCCGCACGACCCGGACCAGCGACTCTTTCTGCATCACGCCGACCTGACCGACTCGACCAGCATCCTGCGCGTGATCCAGCGCGTGGAGCCCGACGAGATCTACAACCTCGCGGCGCAGAGCCACGTGGCGGTTTCGTTCGAGGAACCGGAATACACGGCCAATGCGGACGGCCTTGGCGCCTTGCGGATTCTCGAAGCGATCCGCATTCTGGATCTTCAGCACAAGACGCGCTTCTATCAGGCTTCCACTTCG
This sequence comes from Paraburkholderia domus, assembly GCF_905220705.1. Classification (GTDB taxonomy): domain Bacteria; phylum Pseudomonadota; class Gammaproteobacteria; order Burkholderiales; family Burkholderiaceae; genus Paraburkholderia; species Paraburkholderia domus. The sequence goes on along the minus strand of NZ_CAJNAT010000003.1, from coordinate 531,988 downwards.
GAGCTGTATGGCCTCGTGCAACAGGTTCCGCAGTCCGAGACCACGCCGTTCTATCCGCGCAGTCCCTATGCGGTCGCCAAGCTGTTTGCGTACTGGACCACGGTCAATTACCGCGAGGCGTACGGCCTCTATGCCTGCAACGGGATTCTGTTCAATCACGAATCGCCGGTGCGTGGCGAGACCTTTGTCACGCGCAAGATCACGCGCGCCGTGGCACGCATCGCGGTGGGTATGCAGAAGGTCTTGTATCTCGGCAATCTGTCGGCGTTGCGCGACTGGGGCCATGCGCGCGACTACGTGGAGATGCAATGGCGCATGCTGCAACAGGAGCGGCCGGAGGACTACGTCATCGCCACCGGCGTGCAGTACAGCGTGCGTGAGTTCGTTCAGCACGCCGCCGCCGAGTTGGGTGTCACGGTGCGTTTCGAAGGCACCGGCGTGGATGAAGTCGGCATTGTCGAAAAGGTGGAAGGGCGCGAAATCAAGATGTCGCCGGGCGATGTGATCGTGCGTGTCGATCCGCGCTACTTCCGGCCCGCCGAGGTCGAGACGCTGCTGGGCGATCCGTCGAAAGCCCATGCGCAGCTCGGCTGGAAGCCGACTACGCCGTTCAGCGCGCTCGTCAAGGAAATGGTGCGGGCGGACTATCAGATTGCAAGACGTGACGCGCTAGTCACGCTGGCCGGCTTCACGGCGCTGGAACATCACGAGTAACGGCGATGAACAAACAAGCACGCATCTTCGTCGCGGGCCACCGTGGCATGGTCGGCTCCGCGCTGGTCCGGCGGCTGAATGCCGAGGGTTACCACAACGTCGTCACGCGCACGAGAGCGGAGCTCGACCTCATGGATCAGGCTGCCGTGAACCGCTTCTTCGAGCAGGAAGGGATCGACGTGGTGCTGCTCGCGGCCGCGCGCGTGGGCGGCATTCTCGCCAATGCGTCGCAGCCGGGTGAATTCATCTATGAAAACCTGGTGATCGAAACGAACGTGATTCACGCCGCGTATCGTGCTCAGGTCGAGCGGCTGGTGTTCTTCGGTTCGTCGTGCATTTATCCTAAGCAATGTCCGCAGCCGATCCGCGAGGAGTATCTGTTGACCTCGCCACTCGAGCCGACCAACGACGCCTACGCGATTGCGAAGATCGCCGGTCTCAAGTTGTGCGAGGCGTACAACCGCGAGTACAACACGCAGTACGTCTCGTTGATGCCGACCAACCTGTACGGCCCTAACGACAACTACGACCTGAACAGCAGCCATGTTTTGCCGGCGCTGCTGAAGAAGGCGCACGAAGCGAAAGTGAACGGCTCCGCGACCTTGACGGTATGGGGATCGGGCACGCCGCGCCGAGAGTTTCTGCACGTCGACGACCTCGCCGCAGCGACGCTCTTCGTGCTCGAGCATAACGTGACGGAAGGCCTGTTCAACGTCGGGGTGGGTGAAGACCTGTCGATTCGTGAACTGGCCGAATGCATCTGCAGAGTGGCCGGCTTCGAGGGCGAACTCGTATTCGACGCCTCCAAACCCGACGGCACACCGCGCAAGCTGCTCGACGTATCGCGGCTCGCGCAAATGGGCTGGCACGCGACCATTGGCCTCGAAGAGGGCATCGCGTCCACGTATCGGGAATTCGTTGAATTACACGCCGGCTCGACACCTGCCGCCGCCATGCAGGCATAGGCGCGCACTGAAGGCCGTTGAGCGCGATTCCGGAATTGAAGGGACGCGTGGGGCGTTTTGCGCGCGTAGCGTCTAATGCACACAGCGACGATTTTTCAAGGAGTTGAATAAAGATGACCGCGTCAGTCACGATCTTCCACAACGTCGTATGGTCGCGCCACAAAGGTGTCGTGTTCTCCGCCTTGCACAACATTTCGTCGTCTGGCGCGATTCGCTACTCGATGGTGCAGATTGCGGATACTGAGCACGACCGCATCGGGTTTTCGGATGTCGACTATTCGTACCATCGTTATCCGATGCAAAAGTTGTTCGACGGTTGCTACGAAGATGTGCCGACGATGAAGATGATCGCGCGGCTCACCTGGGAAGTCCTGCGGACCAAGTCGGATCTGATCGTTCTGCCGGGCTACCACCGTCCGGAATATTGGGCGATGCTGGCCGCGTGCATCGTGACCGGCAAGCGGCGTGCGGTGTTCTGCGATTCGACCGCGCGCGACCGGCCCAAGAAGCTGCTGACGTCGATTCCGAAGCGCGTGTTCTTCTCGCTCTGCGACGGCTATTTTGGTTTCGGCGAGCGCAGCCGCGAGTATCTGCTTTCGCTCGGCGCGAAGCGCGACAAGATTTTCGTGCCCTGTCAGGCTGCCGCGTTGCCCGGCTCGTTCTCGCCGGAGCGCGCGCTGGTCGAGCGGATTGCGGCACGCGCCGGCAATCCTCCAATTTTTCTCTATGTCGGCCGTCTTTCAGAAGAGAAGGGCATCGGCACGCTAATCGAGGCGTTCGCCGGCTTGCAGCGGCGTATTCCAGCGGCCAAGTTGCGCATTGTCGGCACGGGTCCGATGGCGGACATGTTGCATACGAAGGTGGCAGAACTCGAACTCGGCGACGCAGTGACCTTCGCCGGCAGTTTGCAGGACGAGCCGCTTACCCGGGAGTACTACGGCGCGACCTGCATGGTGCTGCCGAGCTACAGCGAGCCGTGGGGACTCGTCGTCAACGAGGCGCTCGCGCACGGCTGCCCCGCGGTGGTCAGCGAGAGTTGCGGTTGCGTGCCGGAACTGGTGATCGACGGCGTGAGCGGCTATTCATTCACAGCGGGCGACGTCGCCGGACTGCAGCGCACGATGCTCAAGGCGATGGAGGCTTTCGCCGACGCCGGCGGCACGGCGCGCCGTTGCATGGATGTGATTCGCCGTTTCGATCCGCCTTCCGCCGCCGCCAATATCGCTCGTGGCTGCGCGCTGATGCTCAGCGACTGAAGCCCTTCATGGCCCCGTTGCGCATGCGAAGCTCTAACACGTTCTGGCAGCCACAATGAAGATTCTGATCTACGGCCTCAACTACGCGCCTGAACTGACGGGAGTGGGCAAGTACACGGCCGAGATGGCTGTGCTGCTGGCGAGCCGTGGCCACGAGGTTCGTGTGGTGTGCGCGCCGCCCTATTACCCTGAGTGGCGCGTTGCTGCGAACTATGTGTCCTGGCGGTATCAGCGCGAGATGCGCGACGGCGTGACGATCTGGCGTGCGCCACTGTGGGTGCCGTCGCGTCCCAGCGGCCTGAAGCGGATGCTGCATCTCGCGAGCTTCGCCGCTAGCTCGTTGCCGCTACTCGCGCGGCAGGTGCTGTGGCGCCCCGATGCGGTGATGCTGATCGCGCCGACCCTGATGTGCGCGCCAGCTACGCTGGCGCTCGCACGTCTCGCGCGCGCGAGTGCCTGGTTGCATATTCAGGACTTCGAGGTCGATGCGGCCTTCGATCTGGGCCTTCTGAAAAGCTCGCGCGCAGCCCGCGTGGCGCGCTGGATCGAAAGCACGCTGCTGCGGCGCTTCGCTACCGTGTCGTCGATTACGCCGCAGATGAGTTCACGTGCGGTGGACAAGGGAGTCGAGCCATCGCGGGTCGTGTGCCTGCCCAATTGGGTCGATGTGTCGACCATCTTTCCGCTTGCGCGCGCGAGCGACTACCGGCGTCTGCTGGGCATTCCGGTTGACCAGAAGGTGGTGCTGTACTCGGGCAACATGGGTGCGAAACAGGGCATCGAAACGCTCGCGGATGCGGCGGCGATGCTTGCCGCACGTGCCGATGTCACCTTCGTTTTCTGTGGCAGCGGCGCCGCGAGAGAGAGCCTGCTCGAGCGCTGCGCGGGATTGACGAACTGCGTTTTTATTCCGCTGCAACCGGTGGAGCGCCTGAACGAACTGCTCAATCTCGCCGACATTCATGTTCTGCCGCAACGTGGCGATGCCGCGGATCTGGTGATGCCTTCGAAGCTCACCGGCATGTTCGCAAGCGGGCGCGCCGTGGTGGCCATGGCGCGGCGCGGCACGGGGCTCTACGACGCGGTGTTGCCGCGCGGCGTGGTCGTGCCGCCGGACAACGTCAAGGCTTTGGTGGCGGCGATCACGGTGCTGGCGAGCGACCGCGAACGCCGCGCGGCGCTCGGCAAGGCCGCACGCAATTATGCGGAGCGCACGCTATCGCCGGAGTCGACGATTGGCACCTTCGAAGCGCGGATGGCGACGCTGCTTCGTGAACCCGCCGGCAAACGTGGAAACGCGGAGGCGCCGTATTTCAATGGCACGGCGGGATCTTCAACCGCGGTGGCCTCGCGGCGGCGAAAATCGGCTACAGCGGAGGAAGCCGCGCCGGATTGATCCGGTACGCGGCCATCTCATGAATGCGATATCACCACGGGGATCGGTAGACGGCGTGCTTGCCCGGATCGTACGGATCGGCGTAAGTGGTTTTCGCTGCGCCCTCGGGCATCAAGGCGTTGGCCGCATTCGGACCGCCCGGCTGGCCGGCCACGCGCACCTTGCCGTTGGCGGCGGCCTGCGCCTTGTTGCGCTGGCCCTTGCCCACAGCCGGCTGCCCGCCTTGCCCTCCGCCCAACACCGTCATGCGTTGTTCGTCGAGCAGCGCTGCCTGCTGGGCGTCGGCGGTATTGCCTTGCTGTGCGTCGGGCGACCCGTAGTCGCGTGGGGCGCCCAGCAACTTTGCTTCGTTGTTGCGATGCGCTGCGCCAGGGTTGGCGGGTGCTGCTGGGGCAGGGGTGCCGTAGCTGGTCGCAGCCGTAGCGGCAAGGGTCGGTGCAGCGGGCGCTGCGTTCTGCGCGAACGCCGGTGCGGCACACGTGGCGATGGTGAGAAACAGCGAGGTGGTTGTATGCCGGAACGAGATGGTCATCGTATTCCCCAGGAAGATGCGGTCTCAATAGAGCTATCGTGCGCCAACCAGTACGTGTGTAGCCGCCAAAACGCTTCCCTGTACGGCCATGATGCTACATTTAGTAAGGAGTCGAAACATAATGTAACAACGACGCACGAGTATGTCGACTCCCGTTCGTGGTCAGGAGAAATCTGATGGGTAACGTTGCCGACGATCCGCACATCGGCCGCATACCGGAAGTCGAAGACGTCCGTGAGAATGGCCGTGTCATCGATCTGAGCCTGGCCGGAAAGGGAAACTATTGCGCGAAGCGCGGTGCCTTGGTCGAGCTCATCTGGTTTGTCGTTGAAGCCTGCGTGATCAACAACAAGCTGCTGCCTCTGTCGTCGGTTCGGGTGGCGTTGTTACGCCTGTTCGGCGCGAAGATCGGCGTGGGTTGCCGCTTCGTGCATCCCCTGCGCGTGAAGTCGCCGTGGAATCTGGAAGTGGGCGATAACTGCTGGTTCGGCGTCGACGTCTGGATCTATAACCAGGCGTTGATCCGCATCGGATCGAACGTCTGCATTTCCCAGGGCACGTTCCTGAGTGCCGGGTCTCACGACATGAGCACCACGATGGATCTGCGCGTGGCGCCGATCGTCATCGAGGACGGCGTCTGGATCACGTCGAAATGTGTTGTGCAGATGGGGGTGACGATTGGCCGTTCGGCCGTGGTGACACCTTTGTCCGTCGTGCATCGTTCGCTCGATCCCGAGGGCGTGTACGGCGGCAATCCCTGTCGTTTTATCCGGAAACGTTTTGGTTCCGTGACCTGAAGCACAGATAGAAAACCACAGCGTTTATACGCTGGCGAGGCCAAGTCGTTCACAAGCCGGTATGTCGGCGGCCGCAATGGGATTGTTGTCGATCGATTGCTTTGATCAACGCCCGCGGCGATGCTGATGACGTGTTCGGTAACGACATCTGCGTGGTTTGCTCGCCAGCCCCGGTTGGATGAGTAGCCGAATTGACGCACTCAGAATGCAGGAAGACGATGGGGAGTAGGGATGTTCATCGATACTCGCACTGTTGAACACAACACGGTCATTGAAACGACGGTCTGCATCATCGGCGGAGGTGTCGCCGGCATTACGCTTGCATTGGAGATGTCGAGGGCCGGGGTCGACACCTGCATGCTTGAAAGCGGGGGCTTCGGGCCTGACGACGAAACCCGCGACCTTTATCGCGGCGAGAACGCCGGGCTTCCCTATTCGTTCGCGGACGGCTCGCGCAGCCGCTACTTCGGCGGCAGCAGCAACTGCTGGGGTGGATGGTGCCGCCCGCTCGATCCGTGGGACTTCGAGAAGCGCGACTGGATCCCGCACAGCGGCTGGCCGTTCGGCCTCGAAGAACTGGCGCCGTACTACGCGCGTACGCATGAACTGTTGAAGCTCGGCCCGCAGAATTTCGACCCCGCTTACTGGGAGCGTGAGATCGGGCGCCATGACGTGCGCCGCATACCGCTCGGCACCGGCGATATGCGCGATACCGTTGCGCAGTTCAGCCCGCCAGTGCGTTTCGGTAAGGTCTATCGCGACGAGCTGTCGCGCTCACCGCGGGTGCGCGTGTTTCTGTATGCGAATGTGCAGAGTATCGACGCCGATGCTCAGGGCACGTCCATTTCGCGGCTGCAGGTGGCGACCATCAGTGGACGCAAGATGACGGTGACCGCCCGGATTTTCGTGCTGGCCACCGGTGGCATCGAGAACGCGCGGCTTCTGCTCGCCTCGAATAACGTGCACGCAACGGGCCTTGGCAATGCCAACGATCTGGTAGGCCGGTACTTCATGGATCATCCGCGGATGATGTGCGGAAAGGTGCGTTTTCGTCCAGGCAACGCTCGCAACAAACTGTATGACATCAAGTACCACTATCAGAATGCCGCGGTATCCGCACACGGCACGAAGATATCCTCACAGTTCGCGCCAAAGCAGGAGTTGATGGAGCGCGAGAAGCTGCTGAATTCACGTGTGTGGATCTATTCGCGCTGGTACGGTGAAGGAACCGCGGGGTCCGAAGCGCTGATCCACTGCAAGGAAGCGCTACTGCAGAAGGACCAGCCGGGCCGCAGGCTCAAAAACGATATCGCCACGATGATCGCGCACCCGCTGCACACCGTGGGCTACGGTTTGACGCGGCTCCTGCAATGGCCGTTGCTGATCACCGACGTGACGTTGCAGGCAATCGTCGAAGCGGTGCCCAATCCGGATAGCCGGGTCACGTTGTCGGCCGATAAGCGGGACCGGTTCGGCATGCCGCGCGTGAAGGTGGAGTGGCGTCTGGGCGAACAGGTGCAGCGCACCTTCGACAAGACCTTCTCGTTGCTCGCGCAGGAGTTGCAGCTGGCCGGCATCGCGGACGTCGAACTCGATGCGCCGCTCGAAGGCCGCCCCTGGCCCGCGAAGCTGGAGGGCACGTGGCACCACATGGGCACCACGCGCATGCACGATTCACCGCGTGAAGGTGTGGTCGATCGCGATTGCAAGATGCATGGGATGAGCAATCTCTACGTGGCGGGCAGTTCGGTGTTTCCAACCGTCGGCGCCAACTTTCCGACCATCACGATCGCCGCGCTTTCGCTGCGGCTCGCGGGTCATCTGGTGCGGCAACTGGACGTGCCGGATGTGGTCGGCAACACACGGGTCGAGGCTGCCAACAGTTCGCTGATGTCGACTCAGCCGCAGCAGCCTCAAGCCGAAAACCTGCCGATTGCAGCCTCGACCTTGACACCGTTGATGAAAGAGCAATGAAGACCGCCGGTGACTGCGCTTGGCGGCGCACGGTCACCGGCCCGGTTACCGGCTCGGTTGAGTGGCTTCGCGCAGCGTGGGGGGCGTGCTTTCACGCGTTTCGCCGGCACCGCCCTTAGTTTCCAGCAGAGCGGTCAGCGCGCTGACCATGGTTTCGACCCGGAAGCGTGCTTCGAAAGTGCGAGTCGCCTGAGCGCGCATGGTGGCGCGCGTGCTGTCGTCGAGTTCGAGCCAGCGCACGAGATTCTTTTCCGTACCATCGACCGTGTCGGCGGCAACCATTCCTGCGCCGTCCGCTTCGATCTCGCGCCACACGTTGACCTTGTCCGAGATCAGCGCGGGCAGTCCGCAGCCGAGCGCTTCAGCAACTGCTACGCCGAAGTTTTCCTGATGCGAGGGCAGAATGAACACGTCGCTTGCATGAAATGCGCCCCACTTGAGATCGCCCTGCAGCATGCCCGGCAGACTGATGCGGTGCGCGATGCCGGCTGCCTGGGCCTGGGCGCGCAAACTTGCCACCCAGCCGGTCTCGTCGGGACCCGCAATCATGAGATGCAGCGACGGATCGCGGCTGGCGACGCGCGCGAACGCATCGATCAGCAGATCGCAGCCTTTCTTCACGTGGATGCGGCCGAGAAACAGCACGATGCGTTTGCCGCGCAAACCGGGCACGGCTTGCAGGAACGCTTCGCGCAAGGGCGCGGCTTCAAGCGGCGGCACGGTCGCGCCGTACGGCACGATCTGTTCATGCGCCCGGTATAGCCAGAACGATTGACGGGCGCGTGCGCGCTCTTCCTCGGTCGTATAGATAACGGCGCGTGCGTCGCGCAACACCCGGTATTCGGCCCATGGCCAGTACAGCCACTTCTTCAGATGCTTGAGCGGGTAAGCCTGTTTGAACCACGGGTCGAGCATGCCGTGCACGTACACATAGTAGGGCACACCGCTTTTATGCAGCGCTTTCCATGCCGCGAAGCCGTGGTACTGCCACAAGCCGTGCACGATGACCGCGTCGAACCGGTTCGCGTTGGCGACGAGCCACGGCGCAAGTTGCGCGCTGTAGCTGTAGCGGCTGTTGACGGGGCCGAACGCGTGGACCGGAAACGGAAAGGCCGCCAGGTAGGCGTCACCAGGGGCATCGCAGGTGGCCACTTCGATTTGGTGCCCGGCATCCTGCATCGCCGCGCCGCTGCGGCGAACACCTTCAACCGGGCCGCCTGCGCGTGGATCGATGCTTGCAAGCAGATGGAGGATTTTCATCGGGCGATATTCGGTCGATTGGAGCGTGGCGTCGACGCGGTGCGCGACACGAGGGCGCCGAACCGGCTGGAGCCGGGCGCGGCGGTTGCCGTGCGCGACATGCCGAGGGTCGTCGCGAGATCGGCGCGGCCCATGCCGGGCTGGATTCTGCCCGGCAATTCAGGCATCGCGGCCGGTCGCAAATGCCGTGGAGCCGGCGTGCGCTTCACCCGCGCAGGCAGTGCGCGCTGCAATCGCGCGTGCGTGGCGATCATGAGGCCGAGGGCGAGGCCGAATACCAGTCCTGAGAAACGCGGCCCCAGCGGATTGCCGCCGATCGACGTGGCGGGCAGTGCGGCAAACAGCATGATGGCGCGACCTAGCACCGGAAGCATGGGCGCGTCGGGCACCACCGAGCGCCAGTAGCGATACGAGAAGAAGCAGATCGCCAGCGCGGCGAGTGTCGCCAAAGGCATGGCGATGCCGAACAGCAGTCCGCCCGCGAAGAGTTGATAGACCCAGAAGTTGTGGCCCGCGGCCCATTCGTTGATCGCGTAGAAGTCTTTCTCGCTGATCTGGCCGGCGAGGTCCGGCAGGTAGGCGGGGGAATAGCGGTAGTAGTGGCCGTAGCCTGCGCCGAACAGCAGCGTTACCGGCGACGCCGTCACCTGGTCATACTGATCGCGCATCTCGGCGAGGCGGGTGATGGTGGTCGGATCCTTGCCGGTGACTGTTTCCTCTGACGCGAATATACGCTGTGTCCAGTGCTCGGCGACGGTCGGAAAGCTTAGCGCCGCGACCCCGGCCACGCCGGCCAGCACGGCGCCCGCGATCACCGTACGGGCAACCGCGCGCCAAACCTGCCGGATCGACGGCGCGGACAGCGCCATAGCCATCAGGAACAGCAATACAGTGCCGAGCAGCAAACTGCGCGTGACGCTCAGCAACTCGACGATCACACTGGCGGCGAACACAGCGATCGTGAAAAAGGAATAGCGTTTGGCGACGATGAATTCGTGCAGCAGCACGCCTTGCAGCCCAAGCAACGTCACCGAGATGATGCGATAGCGGACGTCTTCGAGATCGCCCCCGGTCGCCATGCCGTAGATTAAGGTGAACACGAGACTGATCACGTTGGCGAAGAACAGGGCTCTCTCGAACTGCGAGATTCTGTATTCGCTCCACGGACGGCAGGCCACGAAATAGCCGAGCGCAAACAGTGCGAACGGCAGCAGGACACGCAGATAGTTGCCGGTGTCGTTATCCTGAACCAGCTGGGCGACGATGCTGCCGAACACACACAGCAGCATGCTGAAAGTGACCGCCGAGCGTAACCGCGAGCGGTCGTGAAAGCGTGGTGCGATCAGCACGAGGGCGAGGCCCGCGGCGATTGCTGGGATCACCAGCGCGGATTGGGCGAAGTGGCCTACGTTGGCGTCGGTCGCTTTATAGTCCAGCGAAAGCGGTAACAGTAAAAACCATATCCAGAGCGTCGCATACTGATGGCGCATTGCTGATTCCTCCCCGTGCTGTCGATCCGCCGTCGGTCTAAGCGGACGGTCTCGCATCGGGTCATTGTGCGGGAAACTGCGCGCTTGGCCGTTGCGCGTGTCCGGTTTCGTCGCCGATTGCCTGGATTCTGGCGACAGTGGCAAGGGCGGTCACTGCAAGACGCGCGCACACTTCCTTATGTTGTCGGCCAATGCCTTGATGTTGGCGCGCACGCACGCGTGCCGCCACCGAAGATGCAAAAAGGGACATGCGCCCGCGAATGGTGACAGGGGAGAAAAACATGAAATTATTCGGCGGGGCGGGACCCGCAACAGGCAAGCGAGCCATCGAGCTGGATTTCGTGCGCGGCATCGCGATTATCATGGTGATGGGCTTTCATTTTCACGCCGTTCATACTGACAACTTCCTGATCCATATCGTCGAGTACCCCCTGAAGAATTTTGGGCGTGAAGGCGTCAATCTGTTCTTTACGCTCAGCGGCTTTCTGGTTGGCGGCCTGCTGCTCCGGCAGTACGCCGAAACAGGTAACGTCGACGCCAAGCGCTTTATCATCCGGCGGATTTTCCGCATCTGGCCCGCGTATTACATCCTGATCGCCTTTCATGTGCTGGCCGGGCGCCATCCGTGGAATACGTTTCTGTTCCAGAACCTGACCCACCTGCAGAACTATCTGGGCACCTCGATTACCCAGACCTGGAGTCTCGCGGTCGAAGAACACTTTTATCTCGTCCTGCCAGCGCTGCTATTGCTGTTCGCGCGCTGGCGTCTCGGCGCATGGACGATTGTCGGCGTGCTCACCGGAATCTGCGCGGTGGTGCTCACCGCGCGCTGCTTCGCGGTGGCGGGCGGCAACCTGGAAGGAGCATTCGCGTACACGCAATACCGGATCGACAGTTTGCTGGTCGGCGTGATCCTGTCCGCGATCTACTGGATGAAACCGGGTGTCTACCATCAACTCGCGAAGCGCAAGTGGCTGCTGGTCGCCAGCATCGTGGCGCTATGCGCGTGGCTCGCCTTTGCGACGCCACACTTCGCGCTCGACGAAAGCATCGGTTACACGATTCAGGCGATCGGTTTCGCCGCGCTGATTGTGTTCGTGCTGGAGTATTCGGGATCGCTTCGTTCGTCGTGGGTGTATCGCGGGATTGCCTGGATCGGCCTCTATTCGTACGGCATTTACCTGTGGCATTCGCTTGCGCTCGCCCCGGGCGACATGCTGATTCGCAAAGCAACCGCGATGGGTCTTGCACCGAGCGTGATCTGGATTGTGGCGCTCACCGCGCAGTTCGCTTTCGCGATTGCGATCGGCTATGTCACAACCCGCGCGATCGAGTATCCGTTCCTGCGTATGCGTAATGCGCTGTTCCCTGAAAAGCGCAACAGTTCGGTGCGGGAAGAAGTGCCTGTTGCGGGTGGCCAGTTATCCTGAGTATGCTCAACCGTGCGGCCGGCCCCGCTGCCGGCCAGAGAATGGCGCATGGAGCCATTCGAGCCTCTAAGTCTCGTCTGTCTGCCGAGGTGATGGTGCGTCGAAGGGCGTGTTGCCGGATCAGGCCATCTGCTGAAGCAGGGTCTGCTTGAATTGCCGGAGCGTATGCCGTGACAGCAGATCTTCGCGTGCCGCCGGAACGGCTTGCGGCGCGTGCGGCCACGAGGTCATCGTCTCCGTGATCGCACGGCCGATCGAAGCGGAGCTCAGGTCGCTCAGAATCGGTCCCAGTTCGCAGCGCCGGCTGAACCAGCCGATCAGTCCGTCTTCTGTTGCAATCACGGGCTTGCCGAAGCGGTACGCCTGCACGAGCACGCCGCTCATTCCATAGTGTCCCTTGTAACCTAGCCAGACTGCGTCGCAGGCGGAGAACAGATCGCGCTCGACGTCGTTCGCAATGAACGAATCCAGTATCACTGGCGCGGGCGTGAGGCTGCGCACATGATTGCGCATGAAATGGCGCGTGCCCGCGTCCTGCTCGCCCGCAACGATCAGCGTGGGCGCGTGCTCCAGACGGGTCAGCGCGTGAACCAGTTCGTAGATGCCTTTGCGTTCGGTGATCGAGCCGTACACCAGCAGATAACGTTGCGTGAGGTCCAGTCCGAGCCGCTCGCGGGCCAGCACCGGATTTTCCGCTCGCTCGTCGGGAAACGGGTCCGCCACGTAGGCGACGGCCGCGCTGTTCTTCGAGGCGTTGTGCGCCGACCATTCCGGCAGCGTCGGGTCGATTGTCAGCAGCGTGCGCAAGCCGGGGGTCTGGATTGCGCGCTTGAAAAGCAGTGCCTTGATCGCATTCACGATCGGACGATCAGGCGACTTGATGCCGACCTTGTGATGATGGAACGTCGAACGCATGGTGATGCCGATCCACGGTGTCTTGCGAAACGGCGAGCCGAGAAACGGCAAAGCATAGAAAAAGTAATCGACGTAGGGCACAACCACCAGCCTGATCGGTTGCGCATGGCTGACGACTCTATGTACGCGCTTGAAATAGCGGTGAAAGCGCGAGTACTGGTTCGACTGGCCCAGCAGGCCGCGTGGCCGCTCCTGCGGATCGACGAACGCGATCTGCAGATCCGCACGGTTCGCGGCGACGATCTGTCTGGCGAGCCGATGGTCTTCGTTGGCGGACTCCGTCGCGAGCATGCACGGATAGCCGGCTTCCGTGCAGGCCTGCATGATCCATTCGACATAGCGCCAGCGATGGCCGGTGAGGTTGGGTTCCACAATCAGGACGTAGTCTTGTTCCATCGATGCAGTGGTCGTCAGTGGTCGTCAGTGGTCGAATGCGTTGCGGAAGAGCACGCTCACCCCGCCTGCCTTCGGGCGCGCTAGCTGAACAACGTTAGCATCGGCGGCGCGAGCGGACCTGTCTATTTGACCCGTTCTGTGGCTAAACGTACTAGCGCGCAATGGGTTCGGCTGAACGGGCCTAGCTGATGGCGGTTGTCGCCGATTCTCTCGCGGTAAGGTCGTGCATAGCAGCAATGAAAAAGCTCGCCAGCTTGCTGGTGCAACCTAACTATTTATGCGCCGGCGGCGTACGCAGCGATGCGTTGAATCGCTGCGTGTGGCCGACTCAGCGGCGCGCCGATTCGACGGAGATACAGCTTGCGGGCGATCAGGCTTCCGGCGCTCTCGATGGCGACCAGCTTCGGCGCGAGCGCAGCGACGTGGGTGCTGTTGCAGCAGTTCGCCGTGCGTGGACTCGTAGCGATCAAATTTCTTGCGATTGGCCGGATGCTCGGGCCGGCGGCAATCGGCAGCGTGAGCGTGGCCTTGCTCGCGGTGGCGATTGCGGAGGCATTATCGGACACGGGTCTCGCGCAAGCGGTTATTCAGGGCGAACATCCTCCGACGCGCTCGCAACTCGGCGCCGTGTGGACGACGCTCACCGCGCGCGGCGTGCTCATCTCACTGCTGCTGGTCGCGCTCGCGCCATTGCTGAGCAGCCAGTTTCATCTGAACGGCTCACTGGTGCTGATTCAGCTCGCCGCGCTACTGCCGCTCTTGCGTGGTCTGGCATCGCCCACGTACTACCTCGTGCAGCGCGAGCGGCGCTTCCAGCATATTGCCGGCGTCGAGGTGGCGGCGTCATTCGTCGATTGCTCGGTCGGTCTGGCGCTCGCGTATTTCGGCGCCGGTGCGGCCTCGGTGCTGATCGGCCTCGTGGCCGGTGAAAGCCTGAAAAGCACGCTGACCTGGGCGACGATGAAACCGCGCCCGCCGATCCGCGCGGTCTGGTCGGGCATCGGTCATTACGTGGGTTTCAGTCGGTGGATCTGGGCGAGCAGCGTGGTCAATCTGCTGCTCAACCAGTTCGACAAGGTCGTGGTCGGCAAACTGCTCGGCCCGGCGCAACTGGGCGGCTATCAGATGTCGTCGCGGCTCGCGCAGATGCTGCTTGCCGACGCCGCGATCGCCATGTCGCAATACCTCTTCCCCACCTTTGCAGCGCGTCATCGCCGGAATCCGCAGTCGGCATCGCGGCTCATCAAGATCTACCTTCTCGTGATCGCGGTGGGGCTGGCGGCGTTCGTCGAGGTGCTGAGACTGATCGCCGAGCCGCTCTTCTCGCTGATTCTCGGCGCGGCCTGGTTGCCTGCGGTGCCGTTGTTCAGAATTCTGGTGATTAATATGGCGATCGGCGCGTTGATCGCCGTGCTGGTCGCTTATCTGCGCGCGGTGGGTGATGCGAAGGCAACCGTGCATGCGTCGCTGATTCAGGTTGTCGTGCTGCTGGTCAGCGTGCCTCCGGCGGTTCACTGGTGGGGCGTGACGGGCATTGCCTGGTCGATGACCGTTGGCCTTGGCTGCGCCGCGGCGTGGATGCTGTTCAGGACGCTGGCCGCAAGGATTCCATGATGCGTGTTTTACATCTGGTTCTGGCGCCGCGTTTGTCGGGCGCCGAAGTTCTCGCGAAGGACCTGGCTATCGATCAAGGCGCCGAGGGCATGGCGGTGTGCGTGGCCTCGCTGCTACCGGCGCATGCCGAATTCCTGCCCTTGCAGGACGAACTGCAGCGGCACGGCGTGCAGTGCTGGTTTCCGCAGCGGCGCAAACGCATCGCCGGCAAACTGTGGAATCTGTTCTTCGCGGTGCGGCGATTTCGCCCGGACGTGATTTTCGCGCACGCGACGATTCCTTCGTTTTATGCGCGCGCGTTGCCGCTGCGCACGCCGGTCGTGTACGTCATGCATTCGGCGATCAACGACTTCGAGCGGCCATTGTTCCGGCGCATCGAGCATATGCTGTCTGGACGTGCCCGCGTCGTGATCGGCGTATCCCAGCAAGGGGTGATGGACTACGTGCAGACCATCGGGCCGCATCCTTCCATGACCGTGGTGCCCAACGGTGTCGACCTCGGTCGTTTCGCGTTTACCGACGGCGCCGGGTGTAGCGGCCGGGCGCCGCAAGTCGTGCAGATCGGGCGGTATGCATCGGTGAAGAATCAGCTTCTGACGGTGCATGCCTTCGGCGAGGTGCTCAAGCGGGTGGCAGACGCGCGCCTCTTACTGTACGGCGTGGTCGAGGATCCGGATTACCAGCGCGCGGTTATCCACCTCGTGCGGAAGTTGGAACTCGTGGACCGTGTCGTGGTGGCGGGGCCGCGCTCCGACGTGGCGAGCGTGCTGTCGGAGTCGAACGTGTTCGTCATGCCCTCGCGCTGCGAGGCGCATAGCGTGGCGTTTCTCGAAGCACTGGCCTCCGGGATTCCGATCGTCGCGAGCAAGATTCCGTCGTTTGCGTTTGCGAGTGGATTTCCCGGCGTGCAGTTGGTCGATACAGACGATGTGCCGTGCTATGCGGAGGCTGTTGTCGCGGCGCTAGGGCAGGCGCGGGCGCAACGCCCGCTTGCCGGCCTCACGCTCAGGGATACGGCGGCGCGCTATCGGGCGATCGCGCATCAGGTCAGTCGTCGTTTGGCTGTACCGGCCCGTTAGTTCACCCTGACCACCCTGGCAAGATTTCGCTTACCGTGCGCGTCGCGTTCAATGGTGGCTGATGGCGATACTGCGCTCTTCGGGTGTGGCCTCGGGCGCGGATGCCGGCGGCCACGAGCTCGCCAGTTCGGACTCGCGCAAGGCGAGCGAGACAAGAAGCTGGGCTTCCTTGCTGCTCGAATCGAGCTGCAGCGCGTCGCCGGCCTTGTGCCAGACGCACGCCCATCGCGCGATATAGCCACAACCGCGCGCTATGCTGAGTAGCGCGTCCCGCTGCTGTTCACGCTCGGCCACGGCTGCGCGCAAGCGCAGCGCCTCGGGGTTGTCCGGCTGTACCGCGATGGCCGCCGCGAGGCGCGCTTTCGTCGCAGACAGATTGTTCTGTTGCAGATTGGCGCGGGCGGCTCTCATCTGCTTCGAGGCATCCACGCGAGGTTTGTCGGGCGGCTTGCTGGTCTGGCCGCCCGGATTGTGCTTTGCCTCGGCCGATGCGGTCACCGTGCGGCCTGGCGCCGGCAGCGTAGACGGCGGTGGCGGGGTAGGAGGCGTTCGCACGGGTGTGGGCCTCACCGGCCGTTGCGCGACGAACGCAGGCAGCGACCGCTGAGCAACCGCAACTGGCGGTTTGGCGTTCTGGCTTTTCACCTTGCCGGATACCGCGATCGGGGTGCCGTCGACCGAATCGTTGCTGTGGATGAAGCCCAGGTAGACGGCGGAGGCTACGATCACCACCGACGCGCCCAGCACGAGAGGCTGGCGCAGTCTCTGCGAGACGGGGGCGGTGACCGGCGACTCTTTGGTGACGGCGTACGGATCGGTTAACTCTCTTGAGGAAGGGCGCCAGATGCGTGGCGTGATCAGCCGGGCGGGCAGCATCGGCTGGGTGTTTTCCAGCGGGACTTTCAGGGGTGGTGGAAGCGTGATGCGCGCGCCGAACGAATCAACCGGACGCGCGTTGCATTGGGGGCACGGCGTAAAGCGGCCGGCTAGCGGCGCACCGCAGTGCTCGCATTGGGGGTAATCATGCTGATCTGAATTAACGTCGCTAAGCATTGCCGTTTCGCAAATGGGCGTCGAATGCCGGCGCCACAATCAAGAAAAACGAGGCACCGCAACGAGGCTGGCAAGCGGGATTACTGTGTGACGACGTAACCCCGAGCCTGCATGCACGCGCCCCACGCGGCCCAGTACTGTGTCATTGGCGGTTCGGGTGCCGGCAAGGGCGGCAGCTTCACGCCAGATGCCGATGCTGTCGGCGCAGCGCCCGCCGCTGCTGTCTCCGAGGCGCCGTTATCTGCGATGGTTGCCGATGCCGGCGTAGCCGCCGCGGTCGTTGCGGTCGCGTTCGTAGCCGTGGTCGAACTTGCCGTCTTCGTCGCCGCCGCGGTCGTTGCCTTGGCCGTCGTTGTACTCACGGCGGGCACGCTTGCACCGGATGCGGCCGCTGGCATGCTCGTGCCCGGCGGGGTCGCTGAAAAACTGCTGGACGGCAAGGGTGGCCGCGACGGCGCACCGGTCGACGACGTTTTGGTGGCCGCTGGTTGGCGCGGCGGAAGCTGCGATTCGTGCGCCATGTTGACCTTGGTCTGCTTGTTGGCCGTGGCGTAGCACATCGCGTTGTCGATGCTGCGCTGATAAGCGTTTTGACTTCGGATGGGATAGGTGACCGGCTGCCATGCGATGGCAGCACTGCTAAACACCCATAGCGTCAACGCTGTATATGTTCTGATTCTCATCGCAGTCGCTCCCGCAGCGATGTTTCGCCGTTCGCCGGCAATCGCGCTTCGCGGTATGTTCTGATGGCTGCTGAGTCTGCCGCTGAACGGCGGCTCACTGCCGCGAAGGCTTCTTGCTTGAGCGTAACACTGGGTCTCGTCGGCAGAATGCGCCGCATAGCGCGCGAAAACGCCATTCTGCAGTCGAATCACGACATATTCGCATGCGTTTTACGTCGGAGAAGCCAGGCAACCGTGACACCCCGTGTCCGGACCAATCTGTCTGCACAATGCCTTGACCCCGTCACAGACGAAAAGATCTCCCCTGTACCGAAAGCGGTCGGTGCCGCGGGTCTGTCTAGCGAGTTTCAACCGCTTGCGGTTTGCTCCATTGCGTCACTTCGGACGCGTTGCTGTCGATCCAGTTGGAAACGGGCACGATCTTGCCGTGACAAATCACGATGAGCGCCATTGCGGTCGCTGCGAACGGCGTGGAGTCGTGCATCGAAAACTTCCCGACTGAAAAGGTGCGGACACGTGACCGAGACATCAGGCTGCATGTCATGCCCGCGATAAGCGTGCCGAGCAGCCACCCGGTCACGACTTCGGCAGTTGAATGGAAGCCCAGGAGGACCCGCGACACGCCGATCGCCAATGCGCAAGCGAAGCCGAGCAGGTAAGCCAGCCTGGCAGTGCGTGGTTTTGCCTGAGTCGCGCAGAGGCCAAAAGTCGTTGGATAGACTGCGCTGGCCAGCATGGAATGACCACTGATGACCGCAAAGTTCAGTGCAGAGATTTCGACTCCCCATCCTGCATGGGCAAGCCTGCTTGCTGCCACGGCCAATACCCCGACACTAAAACAGCTCGTCCAGGCAAGCAGTGGTCGCCACGCCCGCGTCGCTGCAAGCCACAATATGATGACTCCGGCGAGGAGCGATGTCAGGTACGGATCGCCGAAATTGGTTATATAAGATAGCAGCCGCACAGAAACTCCCTATGTTGGACAGGCCGGTTGACTTGTTACTAGCTCACTTGCGCGATCTGGCGCAAATTGGCACTCCGCGCATACCACGTGCTACGCATGCGTTAGTGTTGCACTCTGTGGTCACGCTCTTCCGGGCGCTCGCTCCCGTCACGTGTTGTTCCATTTCTTCTCCGTATAACATGATCGAGTGACTTGTTCCGTGCGGTTTGGAACCGACAGCGACCGATACGCTATATCGACTTGCCGGTGTGCTGCGCATTGCGGAACCGCCGCTCAGGGAGCGCGGTGAGGATATCGAGGCACTCGCGTATCACATGCTGGAAAAATGCCGTTCCGACGCCACTCATCAGATCCGCGGATTCTCCGACGAAGCGATCAAGACGATGTGTGCGCATAGCTGGCCTGGCAATGTTCGCGAACTTGTGAACCGCGTCCGCCGCGCGGCCGGTCACTACACGCAGCCCGCGAGCTTGAGATCTCGCGGGCGACGCTTTACCGGCTAATGGCGAACTTCGGTGACCGTGCGCATCAGAACAGCATTGCTGTTTCCACGCGGCCCGCTAATGTCCCTGCCGCATGCAACGAGGGTCAGGAAGAATGGAAGGCACGCTACGCCAACGTGGGCAACGCCCGGCGTAAAGACTGAGCGCGTCATGAAGGTATGCGTTTGTAGTTTTCCTCGAACCTGACAATGTCGTCTTCGGCCGAAGATCAATGCGAGCGCGAGCCTGCTGGCTAACATTTTGGTCAACACCTACGTCGATCACCTGCCTTTGAACCGGCAGGAGATGCGCTATGCACGACGTGGTGCGCACCTGCCCCGGCAACGCTGTGCGAATGGAAGCTGGCGGCGGCTGAGTTGCTCGAAGTGCGGCCGCTACCGCTGCGGGCTACCAGTTGCAGGCCCCCCGCATGCACGTGGATGACACGACGACGCTGCAGTTGCTCGATAAGGGTCGCACGGCGACACGTACCGCGCGATTATGGGGCTATCTTGGCGCCGGCCAACGCGAGGAGAACGGTGTCTGGGTCGACCACCCGCCGGCGGTCGTGTTCGAGTTCGCGGAATCGCGCTCCGGTTCGCATCCGCTGCGGTGCCTGCAGAAGTACAAAGGTTACCTGCAGGCGGACGCGTACAGCGGACATGGCGCACGCTACGAAACCGGAGGCCTCGTCGAGGTCGGATGTAGGGCGTGACGCTCAGCCAACTCTGAACCTGCGGCTCACTTCAGTTGGAACTATCTGGAGTTTGGTTCGTTTAACTTTGAACTTTCTGGAGCGCATTCAAAAATATAACGGCTAACGGTCGATGTTGGCGCGCTAGTCCTGTGTAGCCACATCGGTAGCGTCGGCCTGTACCAGTGCGCGCACGAGCAGGTACACGGCTGGCAAGTTGTCGTCGTCACGTCGCCAGTCGACGGGCTCGTCGAGATCCATTCCGGACAAACGACTGTCCTCAAACCGGACAAACGTCGAGCGTACTGTCTCGTTGTGCCTCGCCCGGAAGCCCCGATTCTCAAAGACCTGTTCATCGATTGTCAGCAGCGTGCGCCAGGTCGGCAATTGCGCGCCACTTGAGTAGCGGTGACGGCCATTGTCGAGGTAACGACCTGCGACTGTGGCAATGATCTGCTGGAGGTCGAGCGACGCGCTGCGGAGTGCGCGTTCGAGGGCGACAGGATTGACGTCGTGGACATCCATATCAAGACCAGGCTCGTTAGTCATACGGTTATCTTCCTGAAGACTCGCAGCATCAAAGTTGATGCTTCAACAATGCTTGGTTTCGCTGTGCCAACAACTGGCGGATCTGGGCAAGATAGTTATCGCCGACCGTGCAGTCTTCAACAGGCCGGCTATGTTGATGGGGCGTTGGTGGACGTACGCCGAGATAGCGGCACACAGCGGACACGTACGGTTTGCCGTTGCCTCCCAGATGTCGCGCAGCAGCAGCCACGCGCACGTCTCCGACATGCTTGCACAACCACGCAAGCGTTTCGCGGTCACCGTCGTTCAAGATGCGGATGAGCTGGTTCATGACCGATCCTGTATATAAAAACAGTACTGTGAATTTATACAGTATTTATCCAGGATGCAAGTTAATTCGCAGGACGTTGGGCCAGGCGGACAGATCATGCACAGCTACACAATCTGTCACTCCACATCCGTTGATCTTCGTAGGAACGACTACGTCGAAAGAATGGTCACCAGCGCGACGGCGGAGTCTCCGGCAAGCTGTCCACCGTTGTTCTCAGCAAGCGCGACTTTGGCGCCAGGTCGGTTCCACAAATCAAACGGCGGTCAATTCAATATTGCGCTGAATTGAGCGTGCACATCCAACGCATGGGGGCTGGCAATGACGCGTGTCGGAAATGTCGACGTCTCCGTTGAAACCCGTGAGGCGTATGTCGACGGGAAGCCGGCCGTTCTCGGCGGGCGGGGCAATGGATGTGCTTGTTCTCCTTGTCCAGGCCAATAACGCCGTGGTTTCCAAAAACGACATCATGCGTGCGGTATGGCCCGACACGGTGGTCGAAGACAGTAACGTTTACGTTCAGGTCTCGGCTATTGAGACCGATAGGCCGGCGACGGTCGGTCGCATCATGTTCTTCGATCTGCCAGAGCGCGACTGATGATTGCGATTTTTATAGGGGCTTTCCCTGGGTGGCGAAAGCCGCTAGCACGCGCAAACGAATGCAGTTAGATAGAGCATTGAGTCGTACTGCGCGCACTACATAGCGGATAGCAGATTCGGCTATAAGCTTTTGTTTTTGCTGGGAATCGTTTGCCGCGACGGCGGCCGAGTGCCGCCCGGAAGTTCGAGCTTAAGTGAACAGAGTTCGAAGTTAAGCGAATCTCGACATCGACATCGACACCACATCCCTTCTTGAATTTGTCACCACCCGTCCATATAATTAGCACTCGCTGCACGAGAGTGCTAACAACATCGCCGGTTGGCTCAGCCAGCCGGGTTTTCTCAGCGTTCTTCAGTCTCAATCAAGAGAGGAGTATGTATGAACCTTCGTCCTTTGCATGATCGCGTGATCGTCAAACGTCTGGATCAAGAAACCAAGACTGCGTCGGGCATCGTGATCCCCGAAGCCGCAGCAGAAAAGCCGGATCAAGGCGAAATTCTGGCAGTCGGCCCGGGCAAGCGTGACGACAAGGGTGCACAAATCGCACTCGACGTGAAAGTTGGTGACCGCGTCCTGTTCGGCAAGTATGCAGGCCAGACCGTCAAGGTCGACGGCAACGAACTGCTCGTGATGCGCGAAGAAGACATCATGGCCGTGGTGCAGAAGTAAGCGCTGGTCGCTACTTTTCCCGGTCATATCCCAGAGAATTCAAGGAGTTAGAAGATGGCAGCTAAAGACGTCGTATTCGGTGATTCCGCCCGTGCCAAGATGGTTGAAGGCGTGAACATCCTCGCGAACGCTGTGAAGGTCACGCTGGGCCCGAAGGGTCGCAACGTTGTCCTGGAACGCAGCTTCGGCGGCCCGACGGTCACGAAGGATGGTGTTTCGGTCGCGAAAGAGATCGAACTGAAAGACAAGCTCCAGAACATGGGCGCGCAAATGGTCAAGGAAGTTGCTTCCAAGACCAGCGACAACGCAGGTGACGGCACCACGACCGCAACGGTTCTGGCTCAGTCGATCGTCCGCGAAGGCATGAAGTATGTCGCATCGGGCATGAACCCGATGGATCTGAAGCGCGGTATCGACAAGGCTGTGACGGCCGCGATCGAAGAACTGCGCAAGATCAGCAAGCCGTGCACGACCAACAAGGAAATCGCTCAAGTCGGCGCGATTTCGGCGAACAGCGATTCGTCGATCGGCGACCGTATCGCAGAAGCGATGGACAAGGTCGGCAAGGAAGGCGTCATCACGGTTGAAGACGGCAAGTCGCTGCAAGACGAGCTGGACGTGGTTGAAGGTATGCAATTCGACCGCGGCTACCTGTCGCCGTACTTCATCAACAACCCGGACAAGCAAGTTGCAGTGCTCGAGAACCCGTTCGTGCTGCTGCACGACAAGAAGGTCTCGAACATTCGTGACCTCCTCCCGGTCCTGGAACAAGTCGCTAAGGCTGGCCGTCCGCTGCTGATCATCGCAGAAGACGTCGAAGGCGAAGCGCTGGCTACGCTGGTTGTGAACAACATCCGCGGCATCCTGAAGACTGTTGCTGTCAAGGCTCCGGGCTTCGGCGATCGTCGTAAGGCCATGCTGGAAGACATCGCTGTCCTGACCGGTGGTCAAGTCATCGCTGAAGAAACCGGCCTGACGCTCGAAAAGGCAACGCTGGCTGAACTGGGTCAAGCGAAGCGTATCGAAGTGGGCAAGGAAAACACGACGATCATCGACGGCGCTGGCGAAGCTGCAACGATCGAAGCGCGCGTGAAGCAAGTGCGCACGCAGATCGAAGAAGCAACGTCGGACTACGACCGTGAAAAGCTGCAAGAGCGCGTGGCCAAGCTGGCCGGCGGTGTTGCAGTGATCAAGGTCGGTGCTGCGACCGAAGTCGAAATGAAGGAAAAGAAGGCACGTGTCGAAGACGCACTGCACGCAACGCGCGCAGCTGTGGAAGAAGGCATCGTTGCTGGTGGCGGCGTCGCACTGATCCGTGCACGTACGGCAATCGCTGGCCTGAAGGGCGCTAACGCCGATCAGGACGCAGGTATCAAGATCGTGCTGCGCGCAATGGAAGAGCCGCTGCGCCAGATCGTCACGAACGGCGGCGAAGAAGCCAGCGTCGTGGTGGCAGCTGTTGCAGCTGGCACGGGCAACTACGGCTACAACGCAGCAACTGGCGAGTACGTCGACCTGGTTGACGCAGGTGTCGTGGACCCGACGAAGGTGACGCGCACGGCGCTGCAAAACGCAGCTTCGGTCGCTGGCCTGCTGTTGACCACCGACGCAGCTGTTTGCGAACTGCCGAAGGAAGATGCTCCGATGGGCGGCGGTATGCCCGGCGGCATGGGCGGCATGGGCATGGACATGTAATTTCGGTTGGGCCTCTCCCGTTAGAGGCCCAGTTCGAAGCACATGGGGCAGTGCGCCGCGAGGCGTGCTTCCTAAAAGAAAAAACCCGCAGAAATGCGGGTTTTTTTATGGGCGTTGTTTGGCCGAGGCCAAAGCCAAAGCGGAATCGCTTGTTGGGCGCCTGCCGCTCACGCCGCAGGCGCTTCGTGTCGAATCAATGCCGTGCTTCGCCCGGCGCTACGTCCTTGCCGGCGGCGGGTGGGGTGTCGTCGTCGCTGCTACGGGCCCAGAAGAAGCGGTCCGGCATATACGCGCCCATTCCTGGGCGGAATGCACTGCGCACCGCCTGGTACAGATACTCCTGCGCCTCGCGCACGGCTTCCGCCGGTTCCTGGCCATTGGCCAGCAAGGCGGCAATCGCGGCACCGAGCGTATCCGTGATCCCCATGATCCGATGGCTGCCGCGGTCCCACATATCCTGGCGCAACTGGCCGTCTTCGCTGAACAGCGTATTGACGAGCCGATGTGTGCCGGTTTCCGTCGACAGAATGTATTCGCAGCCTTGTGACAGCAGATGCGAAATCGCTGCGTCGAGGCTCGGCGATTCGGCGTCGCCATCCGGCTGGGCGAGGGCAAGCAGCGTGGCCGAATCGGCGACCAGCAAGGTGGTTTGCGGCGCCAGCAGGTCGGCAATCGCTTCGCGCAGTTCGTCGGCGGCGAGCACGTGTTCGTCGTCGAGCGTGAAGTCGGGGGCGAGAATCAGCGGGATGTCGTCGTAATCGGCGACCACCTCCGCAATGGCGCTCACCACTTCTGCGCGCGTGCATGCGCCGACCTTGAATGCGGCGATCGGCATGTCTTCGAGGAGCATCCTGGCCTGGGTCGCGACCACTTCAGGATCGAGCCCGGTGACTTCGTCGCAGCTTGCCGAGTCGCGCACGGTATAGCCCGTGAGCACGGAGACGCCATGGCAGCCCATGCTGGCAAGGGTCATCAGGTCGGCTTGCAGGCCGGAGCCGCCGGTGGGATCGGAAAGGCCGAAGGTGAGGACGATCGGAGGCGTGTCGCTGGGCATGAAAATTTACGAAAAGGAGCTGTATTTAGGCGCAGACGGTGCGCAATCGGCTCAATTATGCGGCCTAAACCGTCGGGAAGGCGTTTTTTCCTATTCTTCGGCGGCGAGGGCGCCATTGAGTCGCAATATGATACGGATTGACGCGATCCGCATAGTCCGAGGTCGTCGCGTCCTACGTTTGACGGCCCCTGATCCAGTGCGCGCCAAATCTTCGTATTCAGGCCCGGTAATGATAGTGCGGACTTCGCAACCGGCCCCAACCCTGTAAGGGCGGCGTCTGCTACTGGCGCTAGACGACAATGTGCGCACCGTCGCTACGACCCGCACAAGTAGGTCGGGAACCTGAAGTTGACCCGCCAAAACGGACACCTATCCTTTTGATCAACAGGTGCACGTGCTTGCCCTCACCGTCGAACTCGCATACGTTGCCAAAACGCTGCGCGTGTCATCAAGAATCTCATTGGTGAAAGCGCCATGCTGGTGCTTGGTCAGGAAGACCCAATACAACCGCGTCGCAAAACTGAATGCCTGCCGTGCCGAAGGTCGTTGTCAGTATTTATAGACCAGTAATATAGTCGTGGCTATGATCCGACTTCAGGCCTACAAATATGAACTCATGCCCACTACCGGGCAGGCGCGTGATATGCGCGGCTTCGCGGGCTCATGCCGGTTCGTGTTTAACAAGGCGCTGATGTTGCAAAAGGAGAACTACGAAGCAGGCAGAAAATTCATCAGCTATGTCGAGATGGCGAAGCAACTGACGGCATGGCGTAATGGTGCTGGCACGCCGTGGCTCAAGGACGCTCCGACTCATCCATTGCAACACGCCTTAAAAGACCTTGAGCGGGCCTACAAGAACTTCTTCGCCAAGCGCGCAGGTTTCCCGCGCTTCAGGAAGAAGGGGCGGTCAGACAGCTTCCGTTATCCCGACGCGAAGCAATTCAGGATCGACCAAGCGAATAGCCGCATTTTTCTGCCCAAACTCGGCTGGCTACGCTATCGCAATAGCCGGGACGCGCTGGGCACGGCGAAGAATGTTACCGTCAGCCAGTCATGCGGCAAGTGGTTTGTGTCAATCCAGACCGAGCGCGAGGTTGGCCAACCTGTGCCGCAGGCGGCCGGCATGGTTGGCATCGACATGGGCATCACCCGATTCGCGACCCTAAGCAACGGCACGTTCTACGCCCCGCTAAACAGCTTCAGGCGGTACGAGGCACGGCTTCGTAAAGCCCAGCGGGCCATGAGCCGCAAGGCAAAGTTTGGCAAAAACTGGAAGAAAGCAAGAGCCCGCGTCCAGCGCATTCATGCCCGCATCGGTAACGCCCGTCGCGACTACCTGCATAAGACCACGACCACGATCAGCCAAAACCACGCGATGGTTTGTGTCGAGGACCTGCAGGTTCGGAACATGTCCAGAACGGCAGCGGGCAGCACTGAACGGCCGGGCAGACACGTTCGGGCCAAGTCTGGCCTGAACAAGGCCATTCTCGATCAGGGATGGTTCGAGTTTCGCCGCCAGCTGGATTACAAGCTGGCGTGGAATGGCGGCTACCTCATCGTCGTGCCGCCGCAGAACACGAGTCGGACGTGCCTCGTCTGCAACCATGTGTCAAAGGACAACCGCCAGACGCAATCACGGTTTGCGTGCATGTCATGTGGATATGAGAATCACGCCGACGTGGTCGGCGCGATCAACGTTTTAGAGCGCGGACAGTGCTTGTTAGCCTGTGGAGAGACGGCGCAGTCAGGCCGCTCCGTGAAGCAGGAACCCGCCGAAGCGACTCAGGTAGAAACCGCCTGAGCGCCGTAGGAATCCCCGTCGTTTATGGCGGAGAGGATGTCAATGCTAGGCATTGGGGCGGCAACACGGTACCATCGTGGCTCCCGTTTCCACGGACTCTACGACGCGACACAAGAATGGAATATCAAAGCTGGATGTGCCTGATTTGCGGCTGGATTTACGACGAAGAAGCCGGTTTGCCGGACGAAGGCATTGCGCCGGGCACCCGCTGGGAGGACGTTCCCATTAACTGGACCTGCCCGGAATGCGGAGCGCGCAAGGAAGACTTCGAGATGGTCCAGATCTGAGGTCCGAAGGGCAAACGGCGGTGTCCAGCTGAGTGCCACGCCGTGTGCCTGTGGCGCGGGGTTTTGCAGACGGCGTCGCCGGATCGAACGCGGTTCCCGCGCCCGGAACGCTGCCCCAACGCGTCGACGCGGAACGTCCTCCGGTTGCGCCGTGTCGCAGCGGTAGTCTGTCATTGTCCTGTCGCCAGTTCGCGCGTTAGCCGATCAGTCTGCGTGCGATGCCGAGCGGCGGCCCGTCAGCTTCCTGTCGCCTGCTCATGACTCTTCTATCCGCTGCACCCGATTCTTTCGACGCATTGCCGAATCCGCGCGGCGGCGCAGTCCGTCCCGCGGAGCTTGCGCTGGCCGAGGCGCTGCTGGCGTTCGAACAACACAGCGAGAGCACCTCGGCGCTGCTGCGCGCGTCGCACGCATTGCGCGAGGCCGGCTGGCTGAGCGCGCAGCGCTTCGCGGACGCGCTGGTGCGGCTTTCGCCTTTGGCCGAGGGCGATCCGGCCGACACCGATAGCGCACGCCCCGTGTTCGGCACGGCGCTGCGCGATTTCCGCGCGGCGCTCGAGCGCCACAATCTGCGCGAGCTGTCCTGCTCGCCCACCCTGTTCGATCACTATCGCGCGCTCTGTACCCATTTGTCGGAGCACACGCCCGGTTCGACCGTCGCTTTCGAAGACCTCGCGCTGAGCGCCCGCCCGGTGCCGCCGGTGTCGCTGCACGGCCAGTCCGCGGATCAACTGGCTCATTTGCGGGCGCGCTACGAGCGCGCGTTGCTGCCGGTGTTGCGCGCGCAGCCCGATAACAGTGGCGCCGCGTTGGCGTTCACGAACGCGGCGCTCGACGAACTGGACGCCGTCCTGACCGAACTCACGGGCCCGGACCCGTACGATTTCTGGCGCCTCGCCAAAGCTTGCGCCAAAGCGCTGCGCGTCAGCGGCCGCGCCGCTGGAGAAGCCGATGCGCGGCGTTTTTATGCGCGCTGCAACCTGACGCTGGCCGATCATGCGCGCGGCATCGAGCGCGCGCCGCGTTCGCTGGTGCGCGCGACGCTGGCGCTGCTGTGGCGCGACTACGCGCTGTTCGGCGCCGCGGCGGAAGACGCCGATCAGGTCGAAGTGCTGCACGACTATGGTTTGACGGTCGATTGGCACGTCGCGGGCACCCAGGCATCCGAAATGCTTTGGGAAGCTGGCGCCGTGCAGGCGCAAGCGATCAGCGCGACTCGCAGTACGCTGACGCGTGAGCTCGGTGTATTAACGGTCAACGCGCACGCCTATGAGGATTTCCTGCAATCCGCGGATGCCTCGATTTCCGCGCTGACCGAGCATGCCCGTGCGGCGGATCAGCCTGAGAAAGCAGATCCGAGCGAAGCGCTGCAGGCGGGCGACGCCGCCTACCGGCTCGGCGCCGCCGCATGTGCGCTGGGCCTCGGTCACGTCGCGCTGGTTGCCGATGCGCTCGGGCTTGCGTGGCGTCGCCGCGCGCATGCCGGCGTATCGACGCCGGCGGTGCGCTCCCACGTCGTCGTCGGTGCACCGGCGGCGAGCACACTCGAACACACGGCCGAAGCGTTGCGCGCGATGCTGCACAAAGTGGCTGCGGGCGTCGCGCCGGCAAGGAGCAACGCCGCGCTGGCCGCATTGACGCGTTCGATCGAACAGGGCGGCGCCTGATCTGCTGCGGTATCGGCTTGCATGTACTGTGCGCCGGTAGGCTTCCTCAGCCGGAAGCAGCGAGTAGCAATGATGGAGCCCGGAGGCACGCGATATGCGTGCCATAAAACACCGCCAAGCCGCACCGTGGACAAGGCCTGCGTGCGTGATAGAGTGCAACTTGATTCGCCGTCGATGGCTCGCGGCGCACTTCATCGCGCACGTCGCGGTTCCGCGCTCAAAGCCCGCCATCCTGCACCGTCTTTGCTAAAATCCGAACTATGTCCAAGAGTACCGATCGCATCAATCTGACCAACCAGTTCCTGATCGCCATGCCGAACATGGCGGATCCCACGTTTTCAGGAACGGTGGTCTACCTTTGCGATCACAGTGAGCGCGGCGCGCTCGGCCTCGTGATCAACCGGCCGACCGATATCGACCTGGAAGCGCTCTTCAGTCGCATCGATCTCAAGCTCGAGATCGAACCCCTTCTTCATGTACCCGTGTATTTCGGCGGCCCGGTGCAAACCGAGCGCGGCTTCGTGCTGCACGATCCGAAAGACGGCAATACCTACACGTCGTCGATGTCGGTGCCGGGCGGGCTCGAGATGACGACCTCGAAAGACGTGCTCGAAGCCGTCGCGAGCGGCACCGGTCCGGAGCGCTTCCTGCTCACGCTCGGCCACGCAGGCTGGGGCGCCGGTCAGCTCGAAGAAGAGATTTCGAAGAACGGCTGGCTCACCGTTGAAGCCGACCCGAAAATCGTTTTCGACGTGCCCGCCGAAGAGCGTCTGGAAGCGGCGCTCGCGCTGCTCGGCATTTCGCTGTCGATGCTGTCGGGCGAAGCGGGTCACGCATGACAGGTGACGCATGAGTCCGCCGGCCGGACGTGAGGCGACGCTGCTTGCGTTCGACTATGGTGAAAAGCGGATCGGCGTGGCGGTGGGCAATTCGCTCACCCGCAGCGCACGGCCGCTCGTAATCGTGCAGAACCGCAGCCGCGAATATCGCTTCGAGGCGGTTGGCAAGCTGATCGCCGAATGGAAGCCGGACGCACTGGTTGTCGGCTTGCCGATGCATCCGGACGGCACGCCGCACGAAATGACCCAACTCGCGAAGCGCTTCGGTAATCAGTTGAATGGCCGCTTCAATCTGCCGGTGACGTGGATCGACGAGCGCTATTCGTCTGTCGAAGCGAAGGCGGAAATCCGCGCGGGCAAAGGCCGCGCCGACATGCTCGACGCCGAAGCCGCCAGCATCATCCTCCAGCAATATCTAGACGGACTTTCCGACGATCATGAGTTCCATTGACGCCGAAGCGCTTTATCGCGCCGTGCTCGAGCAGATTCGTGCGACTTATGGCGACGCGTTCAGCGCCGCCGATGGCCCCGTGCTGGCCGGAATTTACAGCGGCGGCGCTTGGCTTGCCGAGCGCCTTGCACGCGATCTGAAGGCACCGAGCTTCGGCGTGGTGAACGTTGCGCTGCATCGCGACGACTACGCAAAAAAAGGCCTGCACTCGCAGGCGAGCCCGACCTCGCTGCCGTTTTCCGTGGACAAGCGTCCTATCGTGCTGGTGGACGATGTGCTGTACACCGGCCGCACGATTCGCGCTGCGTTGAATGAGCTGTACGACTACGGCCGGCCGGCATCGGTCGAACTCGCGGTGCTCGCCGATCGCGGTGGGCGCGAGTTGCCGGTGGCCGCCCGTTTTGTCGGCGGCGTCGTGCAAGTGGCCGCCGAGGCGACGCTCGTGCTGGCTCGCGAAGCGAGCGCCGTCGACGGCAATCAGCGTTTCACTTTTCACACCGAAGCGCGCGTCGATTGAACGCGGCTTTGCGCATTGAGCCGCATTGAGCAATAAGAGCAGGTACACCATGAACACCGCCACCCAGGCCCCCAGGGATTCAGCCGACAGCGCCACCGAGCGCTTCCGTTATGGCTTCCTGAAGGGCAATCCGCAGCTCACGAAAAACGGCGAGCTTAAACATCTGCTGTCGATTGAGGGTTTGCCGAAAGCGATCGTCAATCACATTCTCGATACCGCCGACCAGTTCGTCAGCGTGACCGATCGCGAAGTGAAGAAGGTGCCGTTGTTGCGCGGCAAGTCGGTGTTCAACCTGTTCTTCGAGAACTCGACACGCACCCGCACGACCTTCGAGATCGCCGCGACGCGTTTGTCGGCGGACGTGCTGAATCTGAACATCAATGCTTCGTCGACGAGCAAGGGTGAATCGCTGCTCGACACGATCAACAACCTCTCGGCGATGCACGCCGATATGTTTGTCGTGCGTCATGCATCGAGCGGCGCACCGTACCTGATCGCCCAGCACTGCGCGCCGCACGTGCACGTGATCAATGCCGGCGACGGCCGTCACGCGCACCCGACCCAAGGTCTGCTCGACATGTACACGATTCGCCACTACAAGAAGGATTTCACGAATTTGCGTGTGGCGATCGTCGGCGACATTCTGCATTCGCGAGTCGCGCGTTCGGACATTCATGCGCTGACCACGCTTGGCGTGCCGGAAGTGCGCGCGATCGGTCCGCGCACGCTGTTGCCGGGCGGTCTCGAGCAGATGGGTGTGCGCGTGTTCCACAATCTCGACGAAGGCCTGAAAGACGTCGACGTGATCATCATGCTGCGTCTGCAAAACGAGCGGATGAGCGGCGCGCTGTTGCCGTCGGCGCAGGAGTACTTCAAGAGCTGGGGTTTGACGCCGGAGCGCCTCGCGCTCGCCAAGCCCGATGCGATCGTGATGCACCCGGGTCCGATGAATCGCGGTGTCGAAATCGATTCGCAGGTGGCCGATGGTCCGCAATCGGTGATTCTGAACCAGGTCACGTTCGGCATCGCGGTGCGTATGGCGGTGATGGGGATCGTCGCGGGCAATCACGACTAAACACAAGGCAGCGCATGACGATTCATATTCAAGGCGGCACGCTGATCGATCCGGCAGCTGGCACCGAACAACAGCAGGACATTTTTATCGCGGCGGGCAAGATCGTTGCCATCGGCAACGCGCCTGCTGATTTCCACGCAGAGAAGACGATCGACGCCAAAGGTTTGTCGATCGTGCCGGGCCTCGTCGACCTGTCCGCGCGCTTGCGCGAGCCGGGCTACGAACACAAGGCGACGCTCGAATCCGAAATGGCCGCGGCGCTCGCCGGCGGCGTGACGAGTCTCGTGTGTCCGCCGGACACCGATCCGACGCTCGATGAACCGGGTCTCGTCGAGATGCTCAAGTTCCGCGCGCGCAATCTGAACCAGGCGCATGTATATCCGCTCGGCGCGTTGACCGTCGGTCTGAAAGGCCAGGTTATCACCGAGATGGTCGAGCTGACCGAAGCGGGCTGCATCGGCTTTTCGCAGGCCGACGTGCCGGTGGTCGACACGCAGATATTGATGCGTGCGTTGCAGTACGCAAGGACCTACGGTTACACCGTGTGGCTGCGTCCCGTTGATGCGTATCTTGGCAAGGGTGGCGTGGCCGCGAGTGGTGCGCTGGCGTCGCGGCTTGGGCTGTCGGGCGTGCCGGTGTCGGCTGAGACGATCGCGTTGCATACGATCTTCGAACTGGTCCGGGTGACGGGGGCGCGGGTGCATCTGTCGCATGTGTCGTCGGCGGCGGGTATCGATTTGATGCGCGCGGCCAAGGCGGAAGGCTTGCCGGTGTCGTGCGACGTCACCGTGAATCATGTGCATCTGATCGACCTCGACATCGGCTACTTCGACGCGCAATTTCGCCTCGATCCGCCGCTGCGCCAACAGCGCGATCGCGAAGCGATCCGCGCGGGCCTCGTCGACGGTACGATCGACGCGATCTGCTCCGACCACACGCCGGTCGACGACGACGAAAAGCTTCTGCCGTTTGCCGAAGCCACGCCGGGCGCGACGGGACTGGAGCTGTTCCTGTCGCTAACAGTCAAATGGGCCGACGAAGTGGGCGTGCCGTTGGCAAAGGCGCTGAACCGCATCACCACGGCGCCGGCCGACGTGCTGAAGCTGGAGGCGGCCGGCCGCATCGCCGTGGGCGCCGTCGCCGATCTCTGCGTGTTCGACCGCAACGCGTATTGGCGCGTCGAGCCGCGCGCACTGAAGAGCCAGGGGCACAACACGCCGTTCCTCGGCTATGAACTGCCGGCGCGCGTGCAGGCGACCATCGTGTCCGGCCACGTCGCGTTCGAACAGCGCTAATATCCGCGGCATTGCCCAGTTACGGAAAGCTCCGACTATGAAGCTCGCGTTACGCAAGGCCCGTCTCATCGCGCATCTTTTGCACGGCATGTGGATCGTCGCGACGCGCTTTCACAAGGCCGGCGCAGATGGGCGGCAGACGCTCAACCGCGAATGGTCGCTGAAAATGCTGCGTCTATGCGGCATGCAGCTCGTCGTGCATAACGACAGCGCGCGGCTCGACCGTGGCGCGCTGGTGGTCGCCAATCACATCTCGTGGATCGACATCTACGTGATCAATGCGTGGCGGCCCACGCCATTCGTCTCGAAGGCCGAGATCCGGCAGTGGCCGGTGGTCGGCTGGCTGGCGCAGCAATTGGGCACAGTGTTTATCCAGCGCGAGAAGCGCAGCGACGCGAAGCGGATCATGCATGAACTGGCCAACCGCCTGAGCGCGGGCGAGCTGATGTGCGTGTTTCCGGAAGGGACGACGTCGAACGGTCTGAGGCTGCTGCCGTTTCACGCGAATATGTTTCAGGCGGCCGTATCGGCCTCGGCGGCGGTGCAGCCGCTTTGCATCATGTATGAAGATGCGCAGGGTCGGCAATCCACCGCGCCTGCCTATATCGACGATCTGACGCTGGCCGATTCGCTGAACATGTTGTTGCGCGGCGGCCGGTTGACCGCGCACGTGTATGTCGGCGCGCCGCTTGCGCCGGGTGCGGACAGGCGCATGCTGGCGGCAGAGGCGGAAGGGGTGATTGCAATGGCGTTGCGGGAGATGCAGGGCGGCTTGACGAGATCCGGCGCTGCGATCGCGACGTCGATCACATCGATCAACGCGTCCGACGCCGCCGACTCCTCCAACGCCTCGCCGGCACTGATTGAACCAGTCGATCAGGCCGGTCGGTCGGCTTAGCGGGCAGCTTAGTTGCCGCCGTTTGGTACACCGCAAGCCTCGCAGTCGACCTGGGTCAGCGCGCGCTCCGCGGGATTTTGCGCAAGGCGGACTGCGGAGAGTTTCTCGCCCCATACGCAGCCGGAATCCAGGCCGATCAGGTTGTCGCGCAGGGTCAAACCGAGCGCGGCCCAATGGCCGAACACCACGGTGACGTCCGCGGTTTTGCGCGACGGCACGTCGAACCAAGGCATGCTGCCCGGCGGCGCGGAATTCAAGCCGCCGCTGGTGCTGAAATCCATCGCGCCTTCGGCATTGCAGAAGCGGATGCGCGTCAATGCGCTGCACGTCAGGCGCAACCGCTCAATGCCCTTGATGCCGGGCGTCCAGCGATTCGGCTCGTTGCCGTAGAGTCCCGCAAGCGTTTCCTTCCAGTTCGGCGCGCGCAGCGCCCGCTGCAATTCGTCGGCGAGTTCCATTGTCAGGGCGGCGTCCCATTGCGGCAATACGCCCGCATGCACCATCAGCATGCCGTGGTCGAAATGCGCGAGCGGACGGTGGCGGACCCATTCGAGCAGGTCGGCGGCGTCCGGCGCGGCGAGAATATCGTCGATCGTGTCGCCTTTCTTCGATTTGCGAATCCCGGCCGACACCGACAGCAAATGCAGGTCATGGTTACCCAGCACCGGCACCGCGCGATCGCCTAGCGCGATGATGTCGCGCAGCGTGGCGAGCGATTCGGATCCGCGGTTGATCAGGTCACCCGCGAACCACAGCGGCGTGCCGGCGGGCGGCGCGGCTTTGGCCAGCAGTTGCTGGAACGGCGTGCGGCAGCCTTGCAGGTCACCGAAGGCAAGCGGCAGCGGATGTGGCTGCGCGAGGGCGGTAGAAGCGGCGGTGGAAGCAGTGGAGGATGTCATCGGGGGAGTCGGTGCAGTTCGATACACGCGGTTACGAACCAGGCGTGTCGCGTTGGGCAGTGCAGCAAGTTAGCGTGACATAATAGCCCGTTTGATGCATAGATATCGTGGCATGCGCCGTCAGTAAGCGGCACGGCAAGTGGCACGCGCGATATTGCAACACAACAGGATGACCCTCGTGAACGGAGAAAGCATGTCGTCTTTTCATGCGAAGCAACCTATCCGCACGCTCGTCACCGGGGCGAGTGGCTTCACTGGCCGCTATCTGGTTGACAACCTGCTCGGCCGTGGCCATACCGTGATCGAAACGGTGGCCGGGCGCAACGAGCCTGAAACGCCAACCCGGCTTCGGCTCGACATTACGTCGCCTGACGCGTGCAGGCGTGTGATCGAAACCGTGCGGCCCGACTACATTGTGCATCTGGCGGCAATCAGCTTCGTGGGCCACAACGATCCGCTCGACTTTTACCGCGTCAACGTGATGGGTACGCTGAATCTGCTGGAGGCCTGTGCGGCCGTCGGCCATACGCCTCGCAAGCTTTTGATCGCTAGCAGCGCGAATGTGTACGGCAATGTCACTAGCGACGCCATCGACGAAACCTTCCCGCTTACGCCGGTGAACCACTACGCCGCCAGCAAGGCGGCAATGGAAACGATGGTGCGGACCTGGTTCGACCGGCTGCCCATCCTGATCGTGCGGCCGTTCAACTACACCGGCCGCGGGCAGACGTCGAACTTCCTCGTGCCGAAGATCGTTGAGCATTTCGCGCGGAGGGAGGCGGCGATCGAGCTCGGGAATATCGATGTGGCACGGGATTTCTCGGACGTGCGGTATGTGGCGAGTGCGTATGAGGCGCTGCTCGACTCGGAGGTTGCTGCGGAAACGGTCAATGTCTGTACTGGCACGCCTTTCACGCTTCGCGAGATTCTCTCGGCGGCGAGCGAGTTGACGGGGCATGAGCTCGAGATTCAGGTCAATCCGGCATTCGTGCGACAAACGGATGTGAAGATGCTGGCTGGGTCGCCGGCGAAGTTGCGCTCGTTGGTGCCGAAGGTTGAGGCGATTCCGTTTATGGATACGCTGCGGTGGATGTTGGCGGCTTAGGCGGGCGTCTGCTGAAATCGTCCGCGAACGTGCTGCATCTGACGATAAAAATTACGAAATGATTGCAGTCGCTTTGCGATGATCGGTGGTCAATGAAAGAGTCTCAGGTAAATGCGACCTTAAAGCACGCTGACGGTTGCACATTTTGCGGACCGTGCCAGCTGCTCGCCGACAGCAGGTGCTTCGTGCTCCGGCTCGCGAACTTTTGCGACCCGTTCGATGTATCAAGTTGTATGTGGGCGTTGTTTTGAGGGCTGGGTGTCATATAATCTCCGCTCCCCAAGCGTCAAAAACCGCCCCGCTGTGGTGTGTTTTGGCTCGATTGCTAAAAGACACATCCGCCCCCGGTCAATATCGGTTTGAGCGCGGATCCGCAAAAATAGAGCGTCGGCTGTTGCTGCGAGCGGCAGTGACAGAGGGGCGGGGCGCGCTGCTTATACTGCGGCGCACGAATACACCTTAAGGATTTGTATGATTCTCGTAACGGGCGGCGCCGGCTTCATCGGCGCGAATTTCGTGCTGGATTGGCTAAGTGTGTGCGACGAACCTGTGCTCAACGTGGACAAGCTCACGTACGCGGGCAATCTAGCTACGCTTAAGTCGCTTCAAGGAAGCGAGAAGCATATATTTGCCCGGGTCGATATCTGTGATCGTGTCGCGCTTGACTCGCTGCTCGCTGAGCACAAGCCGCGTGCCGTCGTGCACTTCGCAGCAGAGAGTCACGTCGACCGGTCGATCGACGGTCCCGCTGACTTTGTGCAGACGAATGTCGTTGGTACCTTTACGCTGCTTGAAGCGGTCCGCGCATACTGGGGCGCTTTGCCGGCTGCAGAGAAATCTGCGTTCCGCATGCTGGCCGTTTCGACCGACGAGGTGTTCGGGTCGCTCGGGCCTCAAGACCCGCAGTTTTCCGAAACAACGCCTTACGCACCCAATAGCCCATATTCGGCAACCAAGGCAGCGTCCGATCACCTTGTGCGGGCTTACCATCATACGTACGGTCTGCCCACGCTGACTACAAACTGCTCGAACAACTACGGCCCATATCACTTCCCGGAAAAGCTGATTCCGTTGATGATTACCAACGCGCTAGCGGGCAAAGCGTTGCCGATCTATGGCGACGGACAGAACGTGCGCGACTGGTTGTATGTGACCGACCACTGTTCTGCGATCCGTCAAGTGCTCGAGCGCGGTACGCCCGGCGAAACGTACAACGTGGGCGGCTGGAACGAGAAGACGAATCTCGAGGTCGTCCACACGCTGTGCGATCTGCTCGACGAACTCAAGCCGAAGGCCGAAGGCTCCTATCGCCACCAGATGGCCTTCATCAAGGATCGCCCGGGTCACGACCGCCGCTATGCGATCGACGCGCGCAAGCTCGAGCGTGAACTCGGCTGGCGCCCCGCCGAAACGTTCGAGACCGGTCTTAAGAAGACGGTGCAGTGGTATTTGGATAACCAGCCGTGGGTGAACGACGTTACTTCCGGCGAATACCGGAAGTGGGTAGGTCAGCACTATGCGTGACCTTGAGTCGCGGTCTGATGGCGAGACTGGCACGATTCTCGTAGTTGGCGCCCATGGGCAACTGGGGGTGGAATTGTGCCGGAGCCTATCGCTGGTCGGTCGTCTGGTTGCCGTTGGGCGCGACACCTGCGACCTGACATCCGCGGAACAGATTGTGGCAACGGTGCGTTCCGTCAAGCCGCAAGTCATCGTCAACGCCGGTGGTTACACCGCCGTCGATGCGGCGGAAACGTCGCCTGATCTCGCGCACGCCGTCAATGCGACGGCGCCGGGGCTGCTTGCGGCCGAGGCCAAGGCGCTCGGCGGTTTGATGGTTCACTACTCGACAGATTACGTATTCGACGGGGCCAAGGCGGGCTCGTACCTGGAAGACGACGCGACTGCGCCGTTGTCCGCGTATGGCCGTTCGAAGCTCGACGGCGAGATCGCGGTACAGAATGTGGACGTGGCGCACTGGATTTTCCGGACTAGCTGGGTCTTCGGCTTGCAGGGCGGCAACTTCCTCAAGTCGATCGCACGTGCCGCGCGCAGCCGCACGTCGTTGTCCGTGGTCGTAGATCAGGTCGGCGCGCCAACGCCCGCATCGCTGCTGGCGGAAGTGACGGCGCTCGCCGTGCACCAGTATCTGAACGGCGCCTCGCTCATGGCAAGCGGCGTGTACCACCTTGCCGCTCAGGGTGAAACCAACTGGCACGGGTACGCGCGCCATATTGTCGAAACGCTCGCCGATGCCGGCGTTCCGATTGCGGTCAAGCCGGAAGACATTTTGCCGATCGCAGCCGCCGAGTACGGCAGCGCGGCAGCGCGTCCCGCCAATTCGCGGCTGGATACGTCGAAACTGCGCGCGGCCTTGAATATCGACCTCCCCGATTGGCGCGAAGGCGTGGATCGCGTGCTTGCCGCGTTTGTCGAGGGACACCGGTTGCTCGGCTGATTGTGCCTCCATCGCATACCCGAAGGATCCATCATGAAACGAAAAGGCATCATCCTGGCAGGTGGTTCCGGCACCCGCCTTTATCCCATTACGCGTTCGGTGTCGAAGCAGTTGCTGCCGGTGTACGACAAGCCGATGATCTATTATCCGCTCAGCACGCTGATGCTGGCCGGAATCCGCGACATCCTCATTATTTCCACGCCGCAGGATACGCCGCGGTTCGAGGAACTGCTGGGCGATGGCGCGCGCTGGGGCTTGAACCTGCAGTATGCGGTGCAGCCCTCGCCGGATGGCCTCGCACAGGCGTTCATTATCGGCCGGGATTTCGTGGGAAACGATCCGTCGGCGCTGATTCTCGGAGATAACATTTTTCACGGCCACGATCTGCTGGGGCAGTTGCAGCATGCCACCTCGCAGGAGCAGGGCGCGACCGTGTTTGCCTACCACGTGCATGACCCCGAGCGTTACGGCGTGGTCGAGTTCGACAAGGACTTCCGCGCGGTTTCGCTCGAAGAAAAACCCAAGTCGCCCCGTTCCAGCTACGCGGTGACCGGTTTGTATTTCTACGACACCGACGTGTGCGATATCGCGGCGGGCATTCGTCCGTCGGCGCGCGGTGAGCTCGAAATCACCGACGTCAATCTGCACTACCTGCGCAACGGCCGTTTGAACGTTGAGATCATGGGCCGCGGCTACGCCTGGCTCGATACCGGCACGCACGATTCGCTGCAGGATGCCGCCGTCTTTATCGCCACGCTGCAAAAGCGCCAGGGTCTCATGGTCGCGTGCCCCGAAGAGATCGCATTCCGCAATCGCTGGATTTCCGCGGAAGACCTCGAAGCGCTGGCCAAGCCCCTCGCCAAGAACGGCTACGGTGTCTATTTGCAACGCATTCTTCAGGAGTCTGTTGCATGAACCTGACCGCCGTTCCGACCGTGCTGCCGGAAGTCGTCATTCTCGAGCCGAAGGTGTTTGGCGACGATCGCGGCTTCTTTTACGAGAGTTTCAACGCTAGGGCTTTCGCAGAGGCCACCGGAATTACGCGAGAGTTCGTGCAGGACAATCATTCGCGTTCGGCACGCAACGTGTTGCGCGGCCTGCACTACCAGATCAGTCAGCCGCAGGGCAAGCTAGTGCGTGTGGTGAGCGGACGCGTGTTCGACGTGGCGGTCGACATCCGCCGCAGCTCGCCCCGGTTCGGCAAGTGGGTGGGTGTCGAACTGTCGGCCGAAAACAAGCGCCAATTGTGGATTCCCGAGGGTTTCGCGCACGGCTTTGTCGTGCAGTCGGAATTCGCGGAATTCCTGTACAAGACGACCGACTACTACGCTCCTGAATTCGAGCGTTCGCTGGGGTGGAACGATCCCGCGATTGGAATTGAATGGCCGTTCGAGGGCGAGCCGGTGCTGTCCAAAAAAGACGCTGCCGCGCCCGCGCTTGCCGACGCCGAATTATTTAATTAGCCTGACTCGCGAGGAGACTTTCATGGCAATTCAGCTATTCGTACCAAATTTCCGCATTCAAGAATGCCTCGACGAAATCAAGGAGTGCCTCGAGAAGGGCTGGACCGGACTTGGTTTCAAGACCAATCAGTTCGAAGAAGCATGGAAGGCCTACACGGGCTTACCGAATGCGCACTTTCTGAGCTCGAACACCGTTGGCTTGCACCTGGCCTTTGAACTCCTGAAGACCAAGCACAACTGGGTCGATGGCGACGAAGTCATCACGACCCCGCTGACCTTCGTGTCGTCGAATCACGCGATTCTTTATTCGCGACTCTCACCGGTGTTCGCCGACGTCGACGATTCGCTCTGTCTGGATCCGGAAAGCATCGAAGCGAGCATTACCGATCGTACGCGCGCAGTGATCTATGTCGGTGTCGGCGGCAATGTCGGCCAGTATGAGCGCGTGCTGAAGTTGTGTCGCGACCGCGGCCTCGCACTGATTCTCGACGCGGCGCATATGTCGGGCACGCGCTTCCATGGCAAGCATGTCGGCCATGATGCGGACGTGACAGTGTTCAGCTTCCAGGCAGTCAAGAACTTGCCGACGGCTGACTCGGGCATGATCTGCTTCCGCGACGCGGAAGACGATGCGCGCGCACGCAAGATGAGCTGGCTCGGCATCAACAAGGACACGTACGCGCGTACGGCTTCGCAAGGCGCGTACAAGTGGATGTACGACGTCGAGGAAGTCGGGTTCAAGTATCACGGCAACTCGATCATGGCCGCTATTGGTCTTGTGCAGCTCAAGTATCTGGACAACGACAACTCGTATCGCCGCCAATTGGCGAGCTGGTACGAAGAGTTGCTGGGCGGTCACGCCAACGTGCGTCTCGTGCCGATCACCAAGGGTTGCGAATCGTCACGCCATCTGTTCCAGATTCGTGTCAAGAATCGCGACGAATTGATGCTCGCGCTGAACGAGCACGAAGTCTATCCGGGCGTGCATTACCGCGATAACACTGAGTACCGGATGTACGCACACGGCAAGGGTCAGTGCCCGAAGTCGCATCAGGCCAGCAAAGAAATCCTGTCGCTGCCAATGCACATGGGTGTTACGCGCAAGGATGTCGAGCTGGTAGCGAGCCTCGTGAGTCGCTACGCCGCGGCATGAAGCAAGCCTATCCGCCGTTTGTAACTGGCAATCTCCAGTTGAGGCTGCTCGACGAGGCTGATCTGCCGTCCACGCTCGCATGGCGCAACCGGGACGGCGCGCGTCAGCAATTCGGCACCGCCGACGTGCTTCAGTGGGATCAGCACGCCGGCTGGTTCACGCGTTACCTCGACAAAGCGGACGATCTGGTATTCATCGTCGAAGATGCGGCGACGCACTCGCGTATCGGCCAGGTGGCGATCTATGGGATCGACGCCGGGGCGAGCAAGGCTGAGATCGGGCGCTTTGTAGTCGCGCCGGAATTCAAGGGGCAGGGGTTGATGCGCCGGGGGATCGAGGCGCTGATGAGGTTTGCGCGCGAAGCGCTCGGACTGGCGTCGGTGTACCTGCTGGTGCGCGACACCAACGAGCACGCCCGGCGCCTCTATGTGCAGCTAGGTTTCACCGAGGTCTCGCGCGCCGACGGCATGATCACAATGGAGCGAAGCATCAATGATCACGTATAACAGCGCCAGCGCTCGTCCGTCTCTGGCGGAGTTTGTCAGCGCTGCAAAGCTCTGGCGGGTCTGGGTTCACATGGGACTCCAGGACGTCAAGAGCCGTTTCCGGAGTTCGGTTCTGGGTCCTGCGTGGATTCTCATTAATCTGGCCGCGATCATCGCCTCGATTGGCCTGATCTACGGACGTCTCTTCCATCAGCCAATGAACGAGTTCCTGCCGTTCCTCACGCTGGGTCTGGTGGTGTGGGCTTTCATTGGCTCGTCCCTCGTGGAAGGGGCCAATGCATTCATCGTCGCAGAAGGCTACATCAAGCAATTTCCGTTTCCGAAGACCATCTATCTCTACAGGGCGATGGTGCCGTTCGTCGTCATCTTTTTAGTAGGCATCCTAGTGTTCTTCGTGTGCATGGCGTTGTACCAGCGTCCGATTGGATGGGGTGCGCTCTGGGTGCTGCCGTGCTTCGTGCTGTTCCTGTTGATCAACTTCTTTCATCTCGTAATCGTCGCGCACATAGGCGTGCGGTTTCGCGATCTGCCGCACTTGCTCGGCAGCGTGATCCAGATTGCGTTTTATTTGACACCGGTAATCTTCACCGTGACGATGCTGAAGGAACGCGGGATGGCTTTCGTCTACATGTTCAATCCGCTGTATTACCTGCTGGAGCTCATTCGCTATCCGCTGCTCAATAGCGACGCGCCGCCGGCTGAGGTCATCTATGTCGCCCTTGGCTATTGCGTGGTGATGGGGCTTATCGCGGCGCTCGTCGTCAAGAAGATGTCGCAACGGATCGTGTACGTGCTATGACACAAGAATTGAAGATTAGCCTGCGCGACGTGGGTGTGCGTTTCGACGTATCCGCTCGGCAGGATAGCTTGAAATCGGCGCTGGCCAATGCCTTGCGGCGTAACAAGCAAACAAGCGAGCGTCGCGTCGTGCACGCACTCAAGGGGGTGTCGCTGGAGATCGAGCACGGCGAGCGCGTTGGCTTGATCGGCCTCAATGGCGCCGGCAAAAGTACGATCCTGAAAGTAATGGCCGGCATTTATCCGCCGACGTCGGGTGAAGCGCGCATTAGCGGGCACGTCTCGGCGATGTTCGAACTCGCGACGGGGTTCGAGATGACCCAGACGGGCTGGGACAACATCCGCATTCGCGGCATGCTGCTCGGACTCACGCCGACAGAGGTAGAGGAGCGGATCCAGCAGATCGGCGAGTTCTCCGAGCTTGGAGAGTTTCTCGATTATCCGGTGAAGACCTACTCGGCCGGTATGTTTATTCGCCTCGCGTTTTCCGTATCGACGGCGATCAACCCCGAAATCCTGCTGCTTGACGAAGTCATGGGCGCCGGTGACGTGCAGTTTGCCAACAAGGCCAAGCGACGCATGCACGAGTTCATGGAGCAAGGGAAGATTCTTGTGTTCTCGAGCCACAGTCTTGAGATGCTCGAATCGTTCTGCGAGCGCGTCATCTGGTTGCGCAAGGGCGAAGTGGTGATGGATGGCCCGGCCAAGCGTGTGCTAGCGGAGTACGAGAGCAAGGCCGGGCAGTGACTGCGCTGGCACGCCGACGTTCGTCGCGTGCGTATCCTGGATATGGTTCAGGGTGTGTCGAAGGAAAATGAATGAAGGTCGAAACGGTAATCCGTGGCACTCAAGGGTTTGCCGAATCAGACGCTACGACGCCTGATCTGTCGGTACTGCTGTACGTCGGCAAACGCGATGTCCTGAAACTCGCACGTGCCGTCGAATCGTTGCATGCGCAACTGATCCAAGCCATTCAGATCATTGTCGTCGACGACACCTGCGATGAGCAGGTGTCGCGCTGGCTTGACGCTGCCCAAAAAGGCAGTCCTCGCATGGGGGTGCTACGACATCAACATGTGGTTGGTTTGCCGGCGTTGGGGTGGATTGAGGCCATTCAGCATGCTCGCGCACCTTTGGTCCTTCTTGCTCGGGAAATCGACCATTTCAACCCCGACGCGCTCGGCGAATTGTTGTTTCAGGCGCAACAGGATCCTGAGTCGATCGGTTTTGGCTATGTCGAAGTTGTCGAACGCGACGACTCGGGCGCGGTCCAGGTCCTCGGGCAACATGTGCAGCGTGGCAAGTCGATGGTCGAGTTGCGCGTCAGCAATTTTATAGCTCGAAATGCCGTGCTGATTCCGCGGCACGCTATCGACTCAGTCGGGTTCGTCGATCCTCACGTGGTGATGGCGAACTGCGCGGAATGGGATCTGTGGCGTCGCATTTCCGAGTGCTTCGAAATGAAGCCGCTGGATCTGGCCGTTGGCGTTTGCGATGTCGAGGATTTGCAAGCGGAAGCGGCCGATATTGATCTTTGGGCAGCCGAAGAATGGATGCGCACACCGCGCAATAGCCGTTTGAAGCTCAAGTGTGTCGGCGACTACGATGTCGACGCGCCCGATCCGACTCACGGCGCCGCTACCCGCGAAGTGTGCGCTGATCTTGCCAGCCGACGGCTGGGCCAGCGCATGCTCCAGGCCGTCACGCCGCTGGACGCACAAGCGGATGCCGACGGTTACCTGCTGATCGTAAACGTTCAGTATGACGCATCGACGGCGCTTTACTTCGACATGTTACCGCCGCCATTGGCGCAACGGATTCGTGTCGTTTCCAATACACCGAATCCTCCTCTCGAAGCGTTGGCACGGGCGACGGCCGTGATTGTGTCTCGCGCGGTGCGCTCGTACCAGGTCTGGATCGATACCGCGCGCGTACTCGGTGTTCCCGTCTACTATTTTCTCGATGACAACATGCCGCTGCTTGCCGAGACGGGAGAGGCGGTCATGGTGGGCGAGGACTTTCGTACGGAATCACTGCGGGAGAGTCTTAAGCAGTTCGATGGCGTACTGTTAAGCAGTTTGCATTTGATCGAGTATTTCCGGCAACATGATCTGCATCCGCGGCTACTGCATTTTCCGGTTGTCTGCGCGACACAAGATCAGGTCAGAAGCCGGTTCGAGGCGCTGCGGCGGCCTGAACAGACTAACGAGATCGTGTTCGCCTTCATGGGCGGCTTGCACCGATCCCAGGCTGTCTGGGAACTGATCCTGCCGGCGTTGGCGCAAATTGCGTCGGAAGGGCAGCGAATCCACTTCATCGCGCCGGGCATGAAAAGTGACAGCAAGTTGCTGGATGCGTTGCCGGCATCGATCCGCGTGACGCTGCTGCCGTGGGACCCTGGCTATATTTTCGCGCTCCGCCGCTTCGCTTCCCTGTCTCCCTGGTACTTGCTGCTGGCGCCGAGCAAGACACCCAACAACAGGTACAAGACGCTTCACCCTTTGCTGACGGCGCACCTTGTGGGTGCGGTTGCGGTGCTGCCGGCGATCGCCCCCTACGTTGATATCGAGGACGGCTCGGTTGCGCTCATCGTCGATCAACCATTCGAGCGTGATGGCTGGTATCGCGTCTTGCGGCACATCGTCGACGGTCATGTGGACGTCGCCGGCGTGAAGGAGCGCAATCGCGACTTTTGCGCCAATGAATTTTCGGGGGAAGTCAACGTCCGCGTGCTTCATGAAGTGATGGCATCTTCCGGCGGCATGGCGTCCTGGCCACTCCAGTTCAGGCGCCTACGCGCCCTGGCATCGACCGGCGACGAGACAGGCCGAGCGCGGCATCAGGGCAGCGATGAGTCGTGGCTCCGAGGTGCGGACGAACTGTCTGCGATGCGCCACATGCGTCGCTATTCGTGGCGGCACCGGATTCTTTCGCGGCCATCCGACCTTTGGGATAGTTGTGGCCCCGCATTCCACGCGCTTCAACGAGATGCACTGAAGTACGGTTGGCGCCGTCCCGGCGGCACGCTTGAATTCAGCGACAGCCTCCATACGCTCGCGGCGCGTGAGTACGATGTCACGCTGCCCGCTGGCTCGCTGGGCGGAATCGCTTTTGCGCTGGCCGTGGATGGACCCCGCAACGGCT
Organism: Paraburkholderia domus; assembly: GCF_905220705.1. Taxonomy (GTDB): domain Bacteria; phylum Pseudomonadota; class Gammaproteobacteria; order Burkholderiales; family Burkholderiaceae; genus Paraburkholderia; species Paraburkholderia domus. Next base: position 487,063 of record NZ_CAJNAT010000003.1, on the reverse strand, counting down.
CGGTCGTGGTGGAGTTGATTTCGTCGAGCGGTGAGAAGGTTGCTCGTGCGGCACGCGAACTCAGTCGAGTCGATCTGAACCAGCCGGTGCATTTCACGTTCGACCCGGTCGTGATGCAGGAGGCCGGGCGCTGGCGGGTGCGGCTGCGCAGCCGCACAACCGTGCCGGTCTACGTATACGAAATCATCAACCGGCGACGCTTTGGGATGTCCTATGCCGTGCCGACGCCGTTCATGGAACTGTTGCCCGCCAGCGCCAAATTCGCGCGTTCGCAGACGGCGGCATTGCAATTAGCCCGTGGCACGAGCGCGGCGCCGTCGCTCGACGTCAAGCTGGTGACCGAAGGTGACATCCCGACGAATCAGATCATTGAGCGGCTGCTCGCCGAAGCTGTCGGCTCGCGTGGGAAGGTGGAAAAACTACTGCTCTCCGAGTTCACGCCAAGCACGCTGTTCGACGGCGGCATCGTGATCCTGAGCCGGACAGCAAGCCCGGCCTCGCTGCCCATGATCGAGTGGATGAAGACGCACAATGTGCCGTTCGCATACTACGTGGACGACAATTTCTGGGAGTTGAAGGGGGATACGCCGCTGGCGCAGTTTTATCAAAGTGCGCCGGTCCGGCACACGCTCGACGTGTCGATCACGGACGCCAGGACAGTGATTGTTAATGCGCCACGTCTTGGTCAGTACATCAAAGACCGCTATCCACGGGCGAACGTCACATTTCTGAATGCGCCGTTTGATTTTTCGCTGATCGAAAAAATGCAACAGCTCGGCAAGCCGACTGGGGAAGTGCGTGTTGGATTTGCCGGCAGCATCACCCGGGCAGACGACTTCGTGGAAATTCTTCCCGCGCTAATGCGCCTCCGCGACAGGTATCGCAACGTGACGCTGACGTTCTTTGGGTATTGTCCGCCCGAATTGGTTGGCTCGGAGCGGGTGACGTATGTGCCGCACGTCGCCAGTTATTCGGGCTTCATCAGGATGAAGGCTTCGCATCAACTCGATATCGGCCTTGCGCCGATGGCCGGCTCAACCGCGAACCTATACAAGACGAATAACAAGTACAGGGAGTACGGCGCGCTGAAAATCGCCGGTATATATACGAAAACGTCACCCTATGTGGAGTGCGTTGTCGACGGCGAAACAGGGCTGCTCGTCAGTCACAGTGTCGACGCCTGGTACGATGCGCTCGAAAGACTGGTCGTAGACAGTGAACTTCGAACGCGAATTGCTGAAGCAGCGTATGAAGATATCAAGACGAACTACGCCCAATCCATAGTGGCGGAGCAGTGGCAAATATTCTTGGAGAATTTTGCCCGAGATCACTCGACATCGGATCCTTGTGAAACCGCGTCCCCGGGAACCATTGCGACAATCCGGGCACGGCGCTGGTTTGCTCAAACACGGATTCGTGTTCTCGTGCGAATGGCGGGTGTTCGGCGGCGAGCGGGCGGGCTTGCCCGCCGCCTCAGCGGTGGGCGTGGCCGATGAGTTCAATGTCTTGCGCTGCAAGTAACGGCGTTTGCGCGCCGCGGCCCTCCGTCGCTGCCGTGATCGTCACGTTCAATCCCGAGATAGCGACGCTTCGAAAGATGATCGAGGCGTTGCAGGCGCAGGTGGAGGAGATCGTCCTCGTGGACAATGCTTCTGCCGCAACCGGGGCGGAGCAGATTGCACAACTGGCTCACGAGTACGCTTGCCGCTTCGAGTCACTCACGGAGAATCTGGGCATCGGGGCCGCGCAGAATTGGGGTTTTGCTGCTGTCACGAGGCGGGAAAGCAATTCGTCCGCCGGTGACCGCTACGTGCTATTTCTCGATCACGACAGCATTCCAGAAACGAGCATGGTCGACCTGCTGCTGGCCGCGGATCTCCGCATGCGAGACCAAGGCGTTCGCGTTGGCGCTGTCGGTCCTGCGATCGTGGATAACCGCACCGGAACCACGGGGCGTTTTGTCAGTTCGAGCAATCTGTTCGTCAAACGGATTCCATGCCAGCCCGGATGTGCTCAACTGGACGTCGATTTCCTCATATCGTCCGGTACGCTCGTCCGTGTCGACACGTTCGAAGAAATTGGTGGAATGGACGAAGCGCTGTTTATCGATCACGTCGATACAGAATGGTGCTTGCGTGCCAAGGCGGCGGGATACGCCCTCTTTGGCGTGTGCAACGCGCGTTTGATTCACTCGTTGGGTGATGAAGTCGTGGCGGTGTGGGTTGGACGAAAGCGGGAGATCTTCGTTCATTCACCCTTACGCGACTACTACATGTGCCGCAATACGCTGCTTATTTTGCGCTCGGCCCATATGTCGTTCGGTTGGCGTTTATTTCTCTCAATGCGGCTCGTAGCGTCAATTGTCTTTTTCGTTGCGACGCAGGCGCCCCGGTTGCGGCGATTGAGATGCATGATGGTTGGATTGCGCGATGGCCTTCTCAATCGACAAGGAAAATGGAAACCTTCGTGGTGAGGCATTTCGACCGGATCGAGTGGTGTTTGAGGTAAAATTGACACGCGCGTTTTGCCATGTCAACAACAAGAAAATGCAGCATGACTGTTTTGACACAAACTTGGAATAACCTAGCAAGTGTCTAGTAGCATAATGACCTGCCACGGTTTCCGTTCACATGCTAGATTTGCAATGTGGGTTTAAAACGGCTCGCTAAACTGATGTGACCCCTCGAAGTCGGGCAGTTTTCAGCCAGAGCCGAGAGGGCTAACGCCCTCAGCATGTAGTCCGGTAGCGTGATTCGAGTTTGTTAGGGAAAATCACGCATGCCGGCCCGCCGCGCGGTACGGTACCGACAAGCCTGCACGGAACTCACTGCGAGAAAGGCTGCGCTTACTTCAAGCCCTTCGTGCTGGCAATGCTCGAACGGACTCGCATCGCGTGCGAGGTTCGACGTTGCGGCGCAGCGTACCACCTAGGCTTCAGGCGGCCGCGTGCATAGGGAAAAGGCGCTCTGTGCGTCTCCGTTCCAATTCGGTTCAACGAAACACTATGAGTCAGTCGACAAATAATTATTCTTCTTGTGCCGACTGTGAAGGCCAGCAACTTGTCCTGTTTGCCGTCAGGAGTGATGGCGTACCGGTCATGCAGTGCCGCAGTTGCGGACTCGGCGTTTCAGGCGGCGTCGAGACAAACGCGGAAGATCGCGCGGCCAGGCCGCGTGCCGAATGGATCAACTGCGTCCTGATGCTCGCCAGCGGACAGAGCGGTCAAGTGCTCGATGATGTATTCGATATGGCGCGTGCGGGCGGTGCCGCGCCAGGGTCAGGCCGGTTCGCCGCGCAATCGTCGGCGAGCTCGGGTCTCGGCGCAGCCGGCAGGTCCGGAGACACGGACCAGCAGGTCATCGAGAAGCGGCAGGCCGTGACGAGCCACGCCACCCGAGCGAGCGGTCAGCGCGAGATGGTCGTTTGCGTAGGCGTGCTTGAGCATGCCGAAGATTTCCGCAAAACGTTCAGGCAACTGGTCGACAGCATTGCGCCGAATGGTTTCGCTCTGTTGGAAATTCCCACGCTGCGCGCGGTAAAAGGCGGCACGCCCGCGCCATTGCAGCGCTTCTATCCAACAGAAGCATGTCTTCGCCGTGTCGCAGACGAGCATGGATGTCAATTGGTCGGCGCGGATTTGCCGGAGTCTGGCTACGCACCGGTTTTCGTTGGCTTTCTCACGAGGAATGCCGCGCGCGCTGAACACCTGCAGGCTTTGTTCGACAAACTGCTCGATCCAGACGCTAGCCTGCCGCGCGAGGAGCGGCTGGCGCGGCTGTATTTCAATCTGAGCCATCTTCGGTATGCTAACGCAGCGGTCGTTCGCGATTTCGAATGCTTGAACCGGGCCGACGTCACCGGCGCGCTCCTCGCGGAGGTCGCGCGGCTGTGGGCATCCGACCTGCAGCAACTGCACGATGATGCCGGGCAGATCGAGGCGCTCAAGGCGAGTCGCGACGAGCAATTCGATCGGGCCCTGCGCTGGGAGCAGTCGTGGCGAAAGAAATCGGAGCAACTGGAGACGCAGACTCGGCGACTCGTGACCAAGCTTGATGTCACCATGCGGGACGGCAAGCTGAACGCGGCGCAGGCGAACCAAGCCGTTGTCTATGAGATGGAAAAGTCCGCGATCTTTGAGGCAAGAGCGAATGGTGCCGAGCTTCGAGCGATTCAGGCGGAGCACCGACTCCTGACCATCTATGGTGACTACGAGGCAATGCGCAACAGTTTGTTCTGGCGCGCCACGTCGCCATTACGCAACTTCCTCGTACGCCATCCGCAGGCCGCGCGCAGGGTGAGGCAATTCGCGCGCATTGTTTGGTGGAGCGCCAAGCTCAAGCTGCGCGCCAACCTGCGCGAAGTGAAGCGCCGCCGGCTGGTATTTGCCGAGGAACAGGCTGCCGCGGCCCGTGAGGCGGTTCCGGTCGAACGTCCGGAGGTCAGGCTGCTGCCCACTGAGGGATTTCATCCTGAGCTGGAAAGTGATGTACGCGGCGACGTTTGGCTGCAGGAGCGGCCGCTCGTGAGCATCGTGATTCCGTGCTTCAACTACGGCCATCTCGTGCGCGAGGCGATTGCTTCGGTGGAAGCACAAACCTTTCAGGACATCGAGATCATCGTCGTTGAGGGCGGCTCGAGTTCGGCGCAGTCGCGGCAGCATTTCGTGTCGCTGATCGAGGACGCGTCAGTCCGCATACGCGTGCTCCTGCAGGACAAAGCGCAGCGTGCGGGCGCGAACCGCAACTTCGGCATTAGCCATGCGCGCGGCAAGTACGTCTGCTGTCTCGACGCGGACGACCGTCTCGATCCCACGTTCCTCGAGAAGGCCATCTTTCTGCTTGAATATTACGGTTACGACGTCGTTTCGCCGGGAATGAAGTATTTCGGCGAACGCGCGGACGTATTCTCGCCGGCGGATCAGCCGGATCTCGCCACGCTGCTCAAGGCCAATTCCATCTTGACGTGCTCGGTCTATCCACGCGCGCTATGGAAGGCGGCAGGTGGCTTTCGCGATTCGGATCCGGCATACGGACATATTCACGAAGACTGGCTCTTCTGGGCGCGACTTGCCGCGCTGGGCGCACGGTTTCTCAACTTCCACGAGCCGCTTCTGTTCTATCGCTCGCATGGCAGCACCTTGAGCAACAGCGACGCTGTAATCGACAACGAGACACAAGCGCACTACATCAGCAAGTTCAACGCGGATGTGCTTTCGTCCGATTCCCTCGCTTGCTCGCGTCAACGCAGCACGATGGTGCGACGCTCGCCGAACCCGCTGCGCAACCTCTTGCGCGTGCCATTGGCCGACGAAAGCCGTCCGACCATTATGCTGACGGTGCCATGTCTCATTCTCGGCGGCGCAGAGCGTCTCTTGAGCAAGATCGTCGGGCACCTCAAGAAGCGGGGGTGGCGTGTCATTATCGTGTCCACCGTGGCCGTAGACGCCATTCACGGCGACACGACCAAGTGGTTTCAGCCGTACACGAGCGAAATCTATCATCTGCCGCGCTTCCTGACGCAGGATCGTTGGATGGATTTTGTCGACTATCTCTTTGAGAGTCGCGAAATTTCCGTCGTGTGGAACGCCGGCAGCATCTTCTTCTATGATTATTTGCCCGCGCTGAAGCACCGGTTTCCCAATCTGAAGGTCACGGATCTGCTCTTTAATACCGTGGGCCACACGGCGAACAACCGGCGCTATGCGAGCCTCATCGACAAACATTTCGTCGAGAACAACGAGGTTCGTCACTGGCTGATCGACGCGGGAGAGTCGCCAGCTCGCATCCGACTCATCACGAGCGGAGTGGATCTTGAAGCTTTTCATCCCGCCCCTAGGGACGAGGCCTTTCTTGCCGAGCTCGGTGTTCCCAAGGGTGCAGTCGTCGTCGGATTCTCGGGGCGCTGGTCGGAAGAGAAGGACCCGCTCGCCGTGGCTGAGATCGCGAAAAGGATGCCGGCCGATCTACCCGTTACTTTCATCATGCTCGGTACGGGACCCATGGAAAGCCAGGTGCGCAATGCGGTGCAGCAGGCGGGGCTGGCGAACGACAAGTTCATCATTGTCGGGCCGGTCGAGGACGTGAAACCATATATGCAAGCCTGTGACGTGCTCCTCCTGCCGTCGCGCCATGACGGCAGGCCGAATGCCGTCATGGAGGCGCTCGCCAGCGGCATGGCAGTGGTCGCTTCGCGCGTCGGCGCATTGCCGGAGATGGTGGAAGACGGCGTTGTAGGCTATCTGTGCGAGCCGGGCGATTACGCGGCGTTTGCGAACCGCGTGAACGAGCTCGTTGTAAATCCGCGTATGCTGGGCGAATTCAAGCGCAAGGCGCGCAGCTACGCGGAACAGCGATTCGACATGAATGTCATGTTGAATGCTTACGCCGGCGCGTTCGACGCGCTGATCGCCGATGCGCCCGGTCATCTTGGTACGCCTTCGGCGTCGGACCTAGAGGGTTGAGATGAAGCCGGTCAGGATCGTCGGCGCCGGTGCGCTCGGCCGCGAAGTATTCGCAGCGCTCTCCGTGCTCGGCGAGGAAATACTGTGCTTTCTAGTGGAACCGGGACTCATCAGGGAATCTGTTCATGGCGTCGCGGTGCACGAGATCGCCCGCGGCGAAGGCGCGCAAGGTGACGCTCGCTATGTGCTGGCGGTGGGCGTCAACGAAGCGCGCCGCAAGCTGGTGCAGACGCTGGGGCCGCGTGCCGAATATGCGTGCGTTGTTCATCCCGCCGCGACCATTGGTCCGTATGTCGACATTTCGCCGGGCGCCATGGTCATCGGCCGAGTGAGCATGACAACCGATATTGCAGTCGGCCGGCATGCGCTGATCAATCCCGGCTGCAACATCTCGCACGACTGCAGAATTCGGGACTTCGCGAGCCTTGGCCCCGGCGTCTCGCTTGCCGGCAGGGTGACGATAGAAGAGGGCGCCAATCTCGGCGTTGGCGCAGTGGTGGCGCCCGGCGTCGTCGTGGGTGCATGGTCGACTATAGGCGCGGGCGCCGTGGTGATCCGAAACGTCGAGCCGGGCAGCACGGTGGTGGGAGTTCCGGCGCGGCCAATTATCAGGAGACAACCAGCAAAGGACGCATGACGGGCGGAAGGCGGTTTTGCGTGAGCATCTCGCGACGGAAGTGCCGAGCGGCTGGTTGGTGAATATGTGAAGAGTGGGCACCTCGCCCGCCTGATTGAATATCAGAGTGAAAATGAGCAACGAAAAGATCAAGGTGTTGATTCCCCAACTGCCTTCGGCGGATGAGATCCTGCCCTACCTCAGGCGCATCGACGAGAAGCGAACCTACAGCAACTATGGTCCCCTCACGACCGAATTTCGCGACCGACTTGGCAAGCTGACCGGAGCCGCGGGCGTGACGTTCACTAGCAACGGCACCACGGCGATTGAAGTGGCGCTTCGGATCCGGGCGATACCGGACCGCCGCTACTGCCTGATGCCTTCTTACACGTTCATCGCGAGCGCGCATGCCGTTTGCAACACAGGCCTCACACCCTATCTGCTCGACGTGTCTGAACGCACGCTCACGCTGACGCCTGAGATCGCGAAGGCGGCGTTGCGCGATCTCGGCGAGCAACCGGCAGCGGTGCTGGTCGTGAGCGCGTTCGGCGCCCCGCCCGACCAGGTCGCCTGGCGAGCCTTCGAAGACGAAACGGGCATCCCTGTTGTGTTTGATGCGGCCGCTGCCGCCTCGTCGATCAGGCAAGTGGGCAAGCAGCCGATGTGCGTAAGCCTGCACGCCACGAAGGCGCTGGGCATCGGTGAGGGTGGCGCGATTCTTTGTGCTGATACGGGCCTGACGGAGCGCGCCACGGCCATGACGGGTTTCGGTTTCCTCGGTGCGGAGCGGGTATCGGCCATTCGTGCGGGCAACTACCGTATCTCCGAATATGCCGGGGCGGTCGGGCTGGCGGTGCTTGATGCATTGCCCGCGCGGCTGGTGGAACTGCAGCGCCTAACCGATGGTTACCGCACGCGTATCGGCGCACACAAGCGGTCGCGTTTGCAGGAAGGCATAGGTGAGACCTGGCTCACGATGACGCCTAACGTGATCGTGCCGGAGGATGCGGTGCAGGCGACGATTGCACGGCTCGATGAGGAGCAGGTCGAATGGCGCCGCTGGTGGGGCTTCGGTTGCCACAAACATCCGGCGTTCGCGGATGTACCTCGCGGCGACCTGTCGACTACAGAGTCCGTTTCGCCCCGCGTGATCGGCCTACCTTTCCACAATCTCCTTTCCGACACCGATCTGGATCGAGTCGCCCGGTGCCTGCCATGAGCGATACGCCGCTACTGTCGTACATCGTTCTGTCTTACAACTACGAGCACTACATTGACCAGACGATCCGAAGTATCCTGCGCCAGACCGTGCAGGACTTCGAGATCGTCGTCGTCGACGATTGCTCGAAGGACAATTCGGTGGAAGTCGTGAGGAGCTTCCGGGACCCGCGCATTCGGGTGCTCTGCAATGAAAAGAATCTTGGCGGCGCGGGCAGCTATAACCGCGCGGTATCGGCAGCCCGGGGCGAGTGGCTGGTAAACCTCGACGCGGACGACTGGATCGCGCCCCACAAGGCGGAGGCGCAGCTCGAGTTCGCGGCGCAGAATCCGCATCTGGACATCATCGGTAGCTACGTCGTGTTTCTGGATGCCGACGGCGCGCCGCATCCGAATGCCGAAGTGCTGGAAGGCACGGTGAACCAGTCACACGAATTCGGCCGGGTCGATACGTGGGTCGGCACGAACAATCTGTGCCGGTCGTCGGTGATGATGCGGCGTTCCGCGCACATGCGCATCGGCCTGGATGATCCGAACATGGCGCGGGCTCCCGACTATGAGCTATGGACGCGTGCATTGCGCGAAGGCTGCGGCATAGCCACGGTGCCGGAAAAGCTCACGTATCTGCGGCTGCATTCGAGCGGCGTGACGCATGCCGATCCGCTCGGTACGCTGCTGGAGATCGCATACGCCATGTTGCGCAACCTAGTGCCGGTTGCGGAACGGCGCTCGCTGTATCCGACCATCCAGCGGATTCTGGCGTGGGTGTGCCGGCATCACGAACTGAGCCGCCTTTTGCCCATCGAGCGCTACCGGCTGATAGGCATGATGATGCAGGCGACCGAAGTCGGCGATTTTGCGAGCTTCAAGGCCGCGCTCTCCGATCCCACCCATGATGCGGAATGGGCGACGACGGGACGCCGCGCGATGGCCTTGTTCAGCGACGGCGCAGATCCTTACCAGGACGTGCGGACGTTGCACAAGGAAGTGGCCGCGCAAGTCGCCGCCGCCGAATATTGGCGACAGCGCAGCCAGACATGGGAGCGCGAATACCTGAACGCGGCACACGCTTCATGAGTAGCTCATCTCGTCCAATCGACTACTCCAAGGTGGACCGGAATCGGTCGGATCTTCCGTCAACCTCCGCTTGCGGGATCATGAACAAACCGAAAATACTCGTACTCCTTCCTTTTCTCGTTCAGGGCGCACTGTCGATCAATGTCATGCGCGCCATGCGTGCACGCGGCTTCGAAGTAACGATTGCCTTTTGCACTGACGCCTCGGCGGTCTACAAGCCGGATCCGCTGGAGGATTTCGTCGCCGATGGATGCGCGATCGACCTCATCGGCGTGAATCATCCGCTGCGGCCGCAACTGCTGTTGAAGGAAATCGACGGTCGCGGCATCGATCTGGTTTTGCAGATCGGCGCCGACGATCTCTATCATCAGTTGCCGTACCTCAAGGAACGGCGGCCGGGTGTGCGCCTCGTCGACACGCTTTACAATGAATTCGGGCACACCATCAACCACTTTCTCTACGAGAGCTGCTATGACGGCGTTATCGTGGAGAGCGAGTACATGCGTCGCTTCGTTGAGCGTTCCTCGTTCAAGCAGGACCCGAACGTGGTTGTCGTGCCAAACGGCGTCGATCTCAACGTGTTTCAGCCCGCGAAACTGCGCGATGTGAAACGCCCGCTCACCGTCGGCTACGTTGGACGCATGTCAGACGAAAAAAACCCACTAGGGTTCGTGTCGATGGCCGAAGCACTCTTCGAACGCGTGCCGAACGTGTTGTTCGAGATGTACGGCAGCGGCGGCATTGCCGATCTTGTGCGTCAACGCGTGGAGGAAAGCGAGGCGCGATCGCGCATCAAGTACAAAGGTTTTGTCGAGCATACGCCTGATGCTCTGCACAACCTGGACGTACTTGTGCTGCCATCGAAGTTCGACGGACGACCCAACATCGTCATGGAAGCGAACGCGTGCGGCGTGCCCGTGATCGCGGCGCCGGTAGGGGGCGTGCCGGAGATGATCGAGGTGGGGCGCAACGGCGATCTCGCTTTGCCGGGGGAGACACAGCGAATCTCGGAACTCCTGCTCGAATGGTCTGAACATCCGGAAACGCTGCGGCGTTTGAAGAGCAGATCTGTCGAGATGGCGCTTGAGCGCTTCGGCCGCGCGACTATGCTGGATGCCTACGAGAATGCTTTTTGCAATTTCGTTGGCGAAGCGGCAGGGCAGGTTTAGGCACCTTGCACTGACCGCTGCGCAGCGTCTGTCCAGTGGTCCGCTTGTGCCGTCCTGAGACAATTGCAATATACCTATAGACCGAATCGGTCGAGTGCGCCCGTTGCGGCGCGCCTCGCTCGGTCTGCGACGATCTGAGTGTGAGTGACCCCGCTTCCCTCCGAGCACGCCGAGACGGTGAATTGGGAACGTTGATCGTACCACTGTTGCCACCAGCAAGGCCGCGGCGTTTCCGGTGGCACCATAGACAGCAGGACCTGTTTAGCCACGAACGGATCTATGCCGCACGATTCGACGGACGATCCTCATTGCCTCCCGTCAGCGGCCAACTTGGCAACCAGATCGCTCAGATGGGCAGACTGACCGGTAGCATGCGCGTCGATTTGCGCCGCACGAAACAATACTCCTCCAGTCAAGCCGAGTTAATTTCCAGTAACAATGGATAAGACCCGATGACAAGAAAACTGCCTATAATTTGGTAATGTTTCTGCAAGCATTCGAGGGTGCTGACATGTTTCAGCCCCTGATGCTCGCTTTGTGCCGAAGAGATAAATGATCAGTTCCGAGAAAGAAATATATGCGCTTGTTTCGTCGACGCGCGCACTGTTGTTGATTGAGCTAAATTCGAAACGTGTGACCGCGCTCGAGTGGAATCGCGGAGAATACTATGGCATCTCGTGGTTCCCGGGGAGCGAGGATCTCGTTCTTACGCATTCACTCGTCGATAACGCTCAACTCGTCGACGTGGAGACTTACGCTCAATCCGAGGTAGGCGTTTTGTCTGCAGGCGCCCGGCAGACGCATGGTTTCCTCTCGCAGCCGCATCAGATCCTGTGTGGTTCCGATGGCCGTGTGATCTGCACGAACACCGGCCGCAACTCCATCTGCGTGCTCGACCTAGCGCGGCCCGATGTTGTTCAGGAGGCCCGGATTTCGTCCGCGCGCTGGGATCGACTGGACACACATCGTGTCATCGGCGATCACCTCAATTCCATTTTCGAGGCGGACGGCGTGCTCTATGTGATCGCGCACGGTCACAGCAAAGGCTCGGCGCTCGTCACGTTCAGTTACCCCGACCTGAATTTGCTGAGCATTGAGGCGGTCAAGAACCACTCGGGCTTGCACAACATCTGGGTGACCGGCGAAGGTCAGCGTATCGCTTGCAATAGCGAATCCGGATCGCTGATCGAACTGAATTCCAACACTGTGCTTTGGGAGTCCGGCCGTCCGATCTATTCGCGCGGCGTTGCTGCGACGCCTGATTTCGTGCTGGTCGGCGAGAGCGAGAAATCGGCGCGGGAAATGCGGCGCGCGACGATGAGCGGGCTGTGGTTGATCGACCGGAAGACATGGCAACCGATCGATTTCATTCATCTCGGACCCTATGGGGGCGTGCACGATGTGCGCTTGCTGAACGTCCCCGATGAAGCACATCATGGCCACGTGTTTTCCGGGACGGCGGCACTCCTCGCGCGTGACCGCGACAAGGAGCGGGCCCAGAGCCGCATTCTGGCCTCGAATCGCATACAGCAGTCGCGCGCGGCGTGGAAGTCGTTCGAGGTCGTTTTTGGCACGCCGGAAGTTGGCGGCGATGGCGGGTTAAAGGTTGGCCCGGATCATCTTTGTCTGATAATCCAGTCCGACCTGAAATCAAAGGAGTCGAGTGAAGTCGGGCTTGAATTCGATTACGAGTTCGATGCGTCTACGGCGGGCGGGCATCTGTCTGTCGTAGACTATCGCGGTAAAGGTCAAGATACTGATATGAGCGCGGTGCTCATCCAGCGCATCAATGACGCCGAAACCAGCTTATCAAGGTGGCTGCACGACGGACGGGGCTGGGCCGCGCAAGGCGAGCAATTTATCGCGGGCTTGCCGCTGCGTGGGCGGGTTCGGCTCACACGCAGCGCGGCGGGCATTCAACTCGACATTGATGGCCACGCGATTCCGAGCGAGTTCCTGGAGGAGTTGAACGCGCCGTACGGACGGCTGGGCGTGCGCTGGAGTGGCGTCGCGTTGTATTCGACCGACCGAACAAATGCGGTGCGCTTGTAGTCAGGCCGTTGATGTGGAACGGCTTCCACGTCCCCATTCCGATGCGCGTGGCGCAACGGATTCTGCTTCACAGCATGGGGCATGTAGTGACTACCTGATCGGGCGATGGGGGTGTAGACTCAAGTGAGGCATTCTATCGATCCGCCCCGGTGTGTGGAGAACGGATCAGCATTGAACAAATACATCCACGAGTGCGACTTCGGAGCTGAAAACCGGAATGCGAATACTCTCGACGCGTTTACCTGCTTCGTGGCTCGACTGGCGGGAAATTCGTTGCCAGACCGGTGAGTGGCCGGAGCGTGACAAATGGAGGGCCGGCTATCGTCGGCGAGATAGTGCTTGATTGAGCCAACTAGTTCGTATGCGCGAAGCAAGGCAGCAAAAGTTTCGCGGAGCGCCTGCGAGACACCGCTACCGTTCGTACACGAGATGCCCCGGTCATGTTCGATACACCATCAGTCGACAAACTGCGCTATTGTGACCTATTAATAATCGACGAGATGCTGCCGTGCGACTTCTCGCCTTTCCGAACTCTCGAATACGCACACTATCTGACGTATTTCGATTCATCCGCCCTTCTGTGTACCGAAGGCTGGCACTCGTGGGTGTCGAACCTCGGCTTTGACGATCAGCTTGCGAAGAGCGAGCTTGACGAGGTTGTGAAAGCCAAGATCGACCGTTTTTCGCGTCTCGCTTCGATCGTCCCGAGGCTCGCGTATATCACGTTTCTGCACAACGCGTGGCAGGTGTTTCCGCACCTCACGGAGCGCCGCATACCCTTCGTTCTGCAGCTTTATCCGGGGGGCGGCTTCGAGCCGAACGTGGACTCGAGCGACGAGAAGCTGCGCAAGATCGCTCATTCGCCGCTGTGCCGCAAGATCATCGTCACCCAGAAACTGTCGCGGGACTATCTGCGCGATACGATCGATTGCGACCCCAGGAAGATCGAATTTATCTATGGCGGCGTCTACGATACGCGCAACGAGTTCGATTTCAACCGGGACAAGAAATTCTTCGGCGCAGGCAAGAACACGCTCGACATCTGTTTTGTTGCGCACCGTTATGGCGACGATACAAAAAAGAAGGGCTATGACCAATTCGTGGCGGTCGCGAAGGCCCTGAGCACACAATTTCCCGCCGTGCGTTTTCACGTGGTGGGGGATTACACTCCGGACCAAATACCGCTTGAACAAGCGGCGGACCGCATTACGTTTCACGGCACGCAGCCGAATAGTTTCTTTCGCGAATTCTATCCGCGCATGGACATAATTTTGTCCGTGAACCGTCCGTCTAATCTCGACGGCGGCGCATTCGACGGGTTTCCGACCGGCGCATGCATGGAAGCCGGCTTTCGCGGTGTGCTCAATTGCGTGAGCGATCCACTGGACCTCAACGTTGAGTTCACCGACGAAGAGAACATTATTCTCGTCGATTTCGACACAAAAAAAACCATCGAGAAGTTGTCCGAGCTTGTCTGCAATCCAGAGAAACTCTATGCGCTCGCGTATGCGAACTGGAAGAGATTCGTGGGAGTATTCAACACGGACCACCAACTATGGGCGCGCTCACGGGTCATCTCCGAACAACTATTGCGAACCGAGGCGTTGATCGTGCGTCCTGCACCGCAGACAAGCATGATCGACTCCGCGATCTTCGAACCGATCCGCGCCGAAGCAAGGCGGGAACTCGCTATCCAAAAGGAAGTGTCGCGCCAGGTCGACGCCAATCTTCAAGACGCATTGATGCGTCACGACAATTTGGTGGGCGCCTACGCGATGCTCGCCAAGGGCTTCGAATCGGTGAGCGGCGAAAACGCTTCATTAAACTCGAGTCTCGTAGCGATGACGGCGGAACTCGAGGCGATGCGGGCGCAGGACGCGGCAAGAGCGCTGCATGTGAGTGAATTGCAGCGCGTCTTGGACGAATGCAAGGTCTCGGCCGAAACACCCGTTCGTTTGTTACCGGCGATTGGCGCAGCGGACAATGAAGGTAAGTCACACGAAGCGATTCCGTGTGGCAGGCTCGAGCGCGTGGCGTTCAAACTACTGCGCTCTCGCTTTGCCATGTCGCTGCGCACGACGTTCTCCCAGGCGGGTAATCGGACAAGGGGCGGTTCCAGCAAACGCAAGGTCACTAAATGAATAGACAAGGCGATGCGGCTTCAACGACGATGCGCAATTTCGATTCCAACGACTATGCTGTCATCCTCACCTGCAGTGATAAAGACAAGCACAGGCATAATGAGACGTTCGCCAATGAACTTGCTCCGGGTTTCCTGGCGCAAGGTCTGCGCGTGCGCAGCCTCGACTATCTACGCGACGTGAGGGCGGTCGCGGAAGCAGTTCGCGACGATCGCTGCCTCTTTTTCGTTTGCTTCAATGGTTTTGGCTCGGAGTTGATGCACTCGGCAGGACGGCCCGGCACGCTCGAGTCCATCTTCGAGTACTACGGGAAGTTGCTATTCGACTTTATGCACGATTGCCCTGTGCACGAGTCGATGGCGCATCAGATCGATTCGGTCGGCAAGTTCCGTAGGCTGCTCTCAACCGATTACACCTACGCGCATATTGCCCGGTTGCTCGGGGTGAAGAGCGTGCGTGTGGTGTCCGGCATCACGTTTCCCAACACCGTTACCGAGGGGCAACGCCCTCATGCGTCGCGCGGGCTCGATATCCTGCTTCCAGTCGGCTTGTCCAGTTCGGACAATACACGCCAGCGATACTCGGAGGTGCGCGCTTACAAAGGACGCGTGTTTCGTGAGATCTTCGAGAGTGTGACGGAATCGGCGATTGGCGATCTGAATGTCGACCCGCTCATTCAGACCCTTCTCGCTTGCCAGGAGTGTGGCATTCATTTCGACATGCGCAATGCGGACGTGCGCTTTCTAATCAGTTCCGTCCTAGATTTTGTGAAGTTCGAGCGGCGAGATCGCCTCGTCAGCGCAATCAACCACCTGCCGGTGACGCTCATCTCCGACCACGACGTAAGGGAGCGCTACGCGCATACCAAGCTGAACTTCATCGGCCAGAGATCGTTCCCGGACCTGTTGTACGCGATGAACGACGCGAAGTGCGTGGTGTGTCCGCTGCCACATCAGACCGGCTTTCACGAGCGTGCGCTTGCCTCGTTCACGGCGGGCGCGAGTGTGATCGCAGCTCCCAATGAGATATTGGAGACGCACTTTGTCCAGGGCCGCGACATGCTGACGTACCGGTCCGAAGAGGAACTCGCGGCCATACTCGAAGACGTGCTCGCTGGCCGGCTCGACCTCGAAAGCATGGCGCATAGCGGACGCGACCGCGCGCTCACACAATTTCCTTCCACGACGATCGTCGACACGATCGTCTCGGTGTGGCGGCGTCAACTCAGCTAACACCGCGTACGTTGCGCAATGGTTTGAAGGATGCCTAGGGGAAGCCGCCTTAATGCAAATATCAAACATCACCACATTCGGCGCGCGCACCGGCCAACGGGGCCGGTGATCCCGCTACTCGTGCTGAATAGCGAAATCATGACCAAATCAAGGCGATGTCAGAACATTGAAACGAACACTAAAAAAAATCAGTTTGCACTTCCAGGAGGCGAGTACAATCCCGCTGGAGGCAATATGTAATTAAATGTAAGTAATTAAATGTCAAACTTACCGATTAAGGTACTTGTTCCGTTGCTGCCGTCGACCCATCAGATCGAGCCCTATTTTCGCAAAATTGATGTGACGCGCACTTACAGCAACTTTGGTCCGCTTGCAACTGAGTTCGCCAAACGTCTCGGCAAGCTGGCAGGTGCCGCTTCAGTTACTTTGACGTCGAACGGTACGTCAGCAATTGAAATCGCTTTGCGTCTGAAGGCGTTACCGGGTCGAAAGTTGTGCGTTATGCCGTCATTTACGTTTGTGGCGAGCGCTCATGCCGTTTGTAACGGTGGCCTCACGCCGGTCTTCGTTGACATCGACCCGGTTTCGCTGGTGCTGACGCCAGAAATCGTCGAGCGCGTCCTGCCGCAACTGCCGGAGCAGCCGGCCGCTGTCCTTGTGATCAGCGCGTTCGGCGCGCCGATTGATCAGCAAGTCTGGGCTCAGTTCCAGTCGCGCACCGGCATTCCTGTCGTGTTCGATGCGGCCGCAGCGATCTCTGCGCTCTCGAACGTCGGCAACCTGCCCGTGTGCGTGAGCCTGCATGCGACGAAAGTTCTCGGCATCGGCGAAGGCGGCGCGATCCTGAATTCCGACGCGGAATTCGAACAACGCGCGACCGCGATGACCGGCTTCGGATTCATGGGCATGGAACGTATGTCCGCCATTCGCGGCGGAAACTATCGCATATCGGAATACGCAGCCGCGGTCGGGCTGGCCGCGCTCGATGTGCTGCCTGCCAAGATTGAGATGCTTCGTAACGTGGCGCTCGCATACCGCACGCGACTCGAGGCGACGGAGCGTCGCGCGCGGCTGCAAGCCGGCGCAGGCGATTGGGTCACGATGAGCCTGAACATCATCGTCGAGTCCGAAGACGTGGAAGCTACCTTGGCTAGACTCGATGCGCAGGAGATTCAATGGCGTCACTGGTGGGGCCTCGGTTGTCACCGTCATCCCGCGTTCGCCGATTGCCCGAGCTTCGGTCTTGAGGTCACGGATAAGCTTGCGCCGACCGTGATCGGCGTGCCGTGCCACGATGGTCTCTCCGATGATGACCTCGACCGGATCGTCGCGTGCTTTCCACAGCGAAATTACAACGACAGCACGTCTTCCTTCGCCGATGAGTTGAGCGAGCAGGAAGTCACGGCGCTTTGAGTCCGCCCTGGCGCCACGGAGAAGCGCCGCACTTGACATTATCGACATGACACACATGAATACAAACCGCGAGCCAGTTTTCTGCGATCTTCTGATCGTGGATGAAATGCTCCCGTGCGACTTCTCGCCATTCCGGACGATCGAGTATTCTCATTATCTGACCCACTTTAATACGGGGCGGCTAATCTGCACAGAGGGGTGGCATTCCTGGGCGTCGAATCTTCGCTTCGAGGAACACCTTGCTTCGAGCAAAATGGATTCGTCGATCAAGGAGAGGATTCATCGGTTTCCGTTCTTCAAGGATACGGTGCCGAAGCTCGCGTATATCACGTTCCTGCACAACGCTTGGCAAATGCTTCCGGCTCTGGCCGAGCGAAAAATTCCGTTCATTCTGCAGCTTTACCCCGGCGGCGGATTTGAGCCGAATGTCGAAACGAGCGATGAAAAGCTCATGGCAATCGCTCATTCGCCGCTCTGCCGGAAGATCATCGTCACGCAGAACCTTTCGCGCGATTATTTGCTCGACAAGATCAAATGTGATCCCGCGAAAATTGAGCTCATCTACGGCGGCGTGTACGACACGCGCAACGACTTCGATTTTTCCCGTGACAAGCAACGCTTTGGCATGCACAAGGACACGGTCGATATCTGCTTTGTGGCGCATCGCTACGGCAACGACACAAAGAAGAAGGGTTATGACCAGTTCGTTGCGGTCGCGCAAGCGCTGAGCGAGCGGTATGAACAGGTGCGCTTCCATGTCGTGGGCGACTACACGCCGGATCAGATTCCACTGGGCGCTGCCGCAAGAACGATAATATTTCACGGCAAGCAACCTAACACCTTTTTCCGGGAGTTCTATGCGCGCATGGACATGATTCTGTCGGTCAACCGGCCGACGGAAGCGGGCAAGGGCGCGTTCGATGGATTTCCCACGGGCGCATGCATGGAAGCGGGTTTTCGCGGCGTGCTCAACTGCATCAGCGACCCGCTGGAGCTCAACGTAGCGTTTACAGATGACGTCGATTTTGTGCTCGTCGACGTGGACACGCAGAAGACGATTCGCCGGCTTTCGGCGCTAATTGAGAACACCGAACGTCTCTACGAAATCGCCTACGCGAACTGGAAGAAATTTCTCGAGGTGTTCGACACGGACCATCAGTTGTGGCGTCGCACGCGCGTCATTACCGCGGAGCTTTTGCGCACTGAGAGTCTCATTGTCCGTCCGGCGCCCAACCGCAGCATGATGGATGCTGAATTCGGCGACAACGGACTTCGCCATCGAGTCGAGGAAGCGAGCCGCAACTTCAGGAATCTGCTCGATGAGTACAACAAGGTCGCCACAGCGTATGAGGCATTGAGGGCCGACTACAGTCAGGTCACCGACTACTACGAGAAACTGCACGGCGATCTGCTCGGAGAATACAAGACGCTCGCGACGGGCTATGGGGACCTTAAGACCGAGTACGACCGGGTAACCGAATACTACGAGAAGCAACAGGAAGGGCTGCTCGGTGAATACCGCACTCTGGCGGGCGGCTTCGAGAGCCTTCAGCGCGAGAATGTGTCGTTGCGCGAAAATGTCGGCGGCCTTAATGAAAACCTCTTGCGCATGAAGGATGACCTCGATTTGCTGGAAAGCAAGCGTCATGAAGCGGCATCCGGGCGTCTCGAGAAGGGCATCCTCCGGATGCTCAGATCGAAGTATTCGATGTCGATCCGTACGGGCTATTCGTGGCTTACCAGCTCCAATCGTCAACAGTTGATTGTCCAGAACCAAGAGCAGTCATGACCAGAGCAGTATTTCCTCTTTCAGTGGGCGCCGTCCGCTCGTTTTCTCCTGATGATTATGCGGTCCTTCTTATTCGCGATGACATAGACCGGCACAAGCACAATCAAACATTTGCGCGAGAGTTGACCGAAGCGTTTTCGTCGCTCGGCGTGCGCATGCTCTGCCTGGATTACGTTCGTGATGTCCGGCAACTCTCCGAAACCATCCGCGACGAGAACTGCGCTTTCTTCATCTGTTTCAATGGCTTCGGTTCGGAGCTCGTAAATGCGTCGGGCACGCCCGGCAAGCTCGACTCCACTTTTGAAGTGTGGCGCAAGCCGCTGTTCGATCTTATGCACGATTGCCCCGTGCATGAATCAATGGAGCATCAGCTCAACTCGGTCGGACAGTTCCGTAAGGCGCTGTTCACGGACTATTCGTATGCGCACCTGTCGCGGATGCTTGGCTCGAAAAGCGTTCAGGCGGTGTCGAGCATCACCTTTCCGCAGACGGTGACAACGCCGCTGAAACGTATTGCCGACCGGTCGATCGAAATTCTTCTCCCGGTCGGGCTTTCCGATCCGCAAGCCGTCCGCAACAGATTCCAGCCACCAGTCTCGTACCGCGATCGTCTATTCCGAGAACTGTTCGAAAGCGTGACGGCTGTCGCGGTCGATGATCTGGCGACTGATCCGTTGACTCAGACGCTCATCGCGTGTCAGGACGCAAATATCGCCGTGAATTTCCGCGATCCGGACATGCGCTTCCTGATCACGGCCGTCCTCGATTTTGTGAAGTTCGCTCGACGCGACAGGCTCGTGCGGGCGATCTCGCATCTGCCAGTCACAATCATTTCGGATCACGATGTATCGGAGCGGTTTTCAGGTTCAAATCTTAAGTTGATGAAGGACCGCCCATTTCCGGATCTGATCGACGCCATGGGCGACACGAAGATCGTTTTGTGCCCGCTGCCTCACCACACCGGCTTTCATGAGCGCCCCTTGGCTGCCTTTACGTCTGGGGCCGCAGTCTTCGCCGCGCCGAATGAAGTTCTCGAAACCAATTTCCGGCAAGGACGGGACATGTTGACGTACAAAACTCCCGATCACCTGGCGAAACTGTTGGCGAGCGCTTTAGCTGGAGACATTGATCTGCAACTAATGGCGAACAATGGTGAGCGCGTTGCGCATGAGCGCTTCTCACCTCGTCGCCTGGCGGAAACCATCTTGTCACAGTGGGGAGCGATGGAGTCGGACTGAAGCCAGCTGAAGCAGGAAAAGCGAGGGATCGATCGTTGCGCAGCGTGACGATGTGTCGATTGCCCGGCGTGGAGGAGCTACGGGCTGTTGTTACGATACTACTGATGCGCACACGGATAGCCGCGGGACGCTGCTTTGTTGCCTCACCTTACCGGCTGCGGCAACATATGCCAGACACAATTGTCTGCTGCCTCTCACGCAGAAATTCTGTATCAACTGGGTTTAATGTCTTGTTTGATTTAATTCAGATAATTAATCTACGAATTTATTAATGTGAAACCCGATTCAAGTTCGGACGTGCGAGAAGAAATGGCTGTGGAGCAATATCTATTGCCTTTCAATGGCTTGCATTTTGCGACGTGGGCCTGACGGCCTGCCGAACTGTCAGGCGGTATCTCACATAGTGTTTCCCGAACCTGCTCTTGGTAACAAATCGCAATCGGACTGCCCAAAATCCGCTTTTTCCTTCAAACTACGAGGCTTCGCAATGGGGGTAAATTGGGTCGAAGTAATGTCAGCAATTTGATGCGGCAATCAGGCGCTGCGCAAGGGGCCCAGGGGCGGCGCGCGCAGGCCGTGAATCTCTCCGTTTCCGTGGTGGTCTACCGACCCGATGTCGCTCAACTCGAGCGCACCCTTTCAACGCTGCGCGACAGTTGGACTGTGCTGCGGCGTGCTGCGCCGGGCTTATCCGCCAGTGTTTTCCTTGTCGACAATGGCGGCGCTCCTGACATGACGCCGACAGTTCGCGCATTTGCCGGGCTCGATATACCGTTTACTGTGATCGCGGGGCATGGCAACGTCGGTTATGGGGCAGGCCATAATCTTGCGCTGGTGCGATCGAACAGTACCTATCATCTGGTTCTCAACCCGGACGTCGAACTGGCCGCCGATGCACTGGAGAAAGCGCTGGCTTTTCTCGATGCCAACGCCGGCTACGGATTACTCACGCCATACATTTGCGACGAAACCGGCGACCAGCAATTTCTCTGCCGTCGTTTTCCAACGGTGCTCGATCTGCTCGTGCGAGGTTTTTTCCCTGCGACTCTGCGTGCGCCGTTTGCCTCGCGTCTCGCGCGCTATGAGATGCGCGACGTGGTCAACGAGCGCGACCCTGTGATCAATCCGCCTATCGTCAGCGGTTGCTTCATGCTTTTTCGTACGGAAGTTCTGCTGCGTCTCAATGGCTTCGACGACCGTTACTTTCTCTATTTCGAAGACTACGACCTGTCGCTTCGCACGCATGACGTGTCGGACGTGGTGTATCTGCCGGCGGTGCGCATCCTTCACCACGGTGGTGGCGCGTCGCGCAAGGGCTGGCTGCATGTGCGCCTGTTTGTCACGTCGATGGTCCGGTTCTTCAGCCGGTTCGGATGGAGATGGCTATGAGCCATGTCGCCGTCACGGGAGCAAATGGCTTCGTCGGGCGCACGGTTGTCCGGACGCTGTTGGCGCGCGGGCATGAGGTCACGGCTATCGTCCGGCGCAGCGCGGGCGAAACTGGCGGCGTGAGGCAGTGCGTGGTGGGCGAGGCAGGCGCCGCCGCCTGGCCCCCGGGCCTCAAGCCGGATGCCGTGATTCATCTTGCCGCGCGCGTGCATGTCATGCGCGAGAATGCGTCCGACTCGCTGGCGGCTTTCCGCGAGGCCAATGTGATTGGGGCGCTCAGGGTCGCCGAAGCGGCTCATCGCGCCGGCGTGCGGCGCCTGGTCTTCGTGAGCAGTATCAAGGCACTGGCGGAGACAGACGGCGGCCGCCCCTTGCGCGAAGACGACCCGCCGCAGCCGCAGGATCCGTACGGTGTGTCGAAGCTCGAAGCGGAACGGGCGCTAGTTCGGTTCGGTGAGGAGTCCGGGCTCGAGGTCGTGATTGCCCGGCCGCCGTTGGTCTACGGCCCGGAAGTTCGCGCGAATTTTCTGCAGTTGATGAGCGTCATCGCCAAAGGCTTGCCGCTTCCGCTGGGCGCTATCACTGCGCGCCGCAGCCTCGTCTACAACGAGAATCTTGCCGACGCGCTGATTTTGTGCGCGACCGATCCACGTGCCGCGGGGGAGTGCTTTCATATCACCGATGGCGCCGACCTTACCGTCGCCGAACTGGCGAAAGTGCTTGGGCGGCACTTGCACAAGCACGTCTGGCTGGCGCCGGTGCCGGCAAACTGGCTGCTTGCCGCGGGCAAGCTTACCGGCCGGTCGGCGCAGGTCGAGCGACTTGTTGAACCATTGCGTGTCGACTCGTCGCGTATCCGCGAGAAGTTGCAGTGGCAGCCACGATTCTCCGTCGATGAAGGTCTGGCTCAGACCGCCCAATGGTACCGATCGACGCAGCGAGGCCGCGCATCATGAATTTAGCTAACTGGCCGGCAACGCTCTGGGTGTCAGGCGCGTCGTTCGCGGCATGCGCGCTCATGCTGTTCGTGCTGCTGAAAACCGGCATCGCCTGGCGCCTCGCGACCGACGTTCCCAACGACCGCTCGCTTCACACGCTGCCCACGCCGCGCGTCGGCGGCTGGGGCATCGTGCCGGTGGTGGTGGTGGCGATCGCGATCACCGCGCCGAAGCTGTGGCTCGCGGCAGTCGGCGCGTGCTTCCTCGCCGCGGTATCTCAGGTCGACGATCGGCGCGGACTGCCCGCGCGCGTGAGGTTCGCCGCCCATCTCGCTGCGGTCGCGGTGCTGGTGTGGGCTCACCCGGCGCACGTGCCGCTTTGGCTGCTGGTAGGCATGTCTTTTTTACTGTTGTGGCTGGTCAACCTTTACAATTTTATGGATGGCGCGGACGGGCTGGCCGGCGGGATGGCCGTGTTCGGTTTTGCGGGCTATGCCATTGCGGCAATGATCAGCGTGCATGCATCGCGCGAACTCATGTTGGCCTCCGCAGCGGTGGCCGGCGCGGCGGCGGCCTTTCTGCTGTTCAACTTCCCCCCGGCCAAAGTCTTCATGGGTGACGCGGGCTCGATTCCGCTGGGCTTCCTCGCCGGCGCACTCGGCTATCTGGGGTGGAGCGATCAGGTTTGGCCTATCTGGTTTCCGGCGCTGGTGTTCTCGCCGTTTATCGGCGACGCTTCGGTCACCCTGCTGAGGCGGTTGTTGCGCGGAGAGAAGATCTGGCAGGCTCACCGCGAACACTATTATCAGCGCATGGTCCGGTGCGGACTCGGACACGCGAAGACAGCCAGGATCTGGTATTTGGTCATGGCAGCAGGCACAATTCTTGCGGTGATAATTTTGAGGTGGCCCCCGGTCGTTCAGTGGTGTAGCGTTGGAGCTTGGGTGATCGTACTCGTCTTGATTGGCATCGGTATCGATTCTCGCTGGCGTCAATTCAATTTGGCACATTGCGAACAACCTGAGGTGTAAAACGGATGCTTCGACTTAAAGCCTCGTGGCTATCTTTTAGCGCCTTTGCGTTCGACCTGTGCGCAGTCGCGGGTGCGTGGCTGGCTGCATACCTGATTCGTTTCAACGGTTATGTGCCGGTCGAATTCTGGTCCGGAGCCGTCAAGACACTTGTCTGGCTTCTTCCTGTCTACGGACTGATGTTCCGTGTCTTCGGCCTGTACCGAGGCATGTGGGTCTTCGCCAGTCTGCCGGACCTTATGCGCATCGCGAAGGCCGTGCTGGCCGGCGCGTTCGCGATGATGATGGTCGCTGTGATGGTTCAGCCGGATCCGATCATCCCGCGCTCCGTGTTAGTCGTTTCTCCGCTTCTGCTGTTCCTCGCCATGGGCGGCTCGCGTGCGCTCTATCGTGCATCCAAGGAGTTCTATCTCTACGGCGGCCTGGTGGCGCAGGGCAAGCCTGTGGTGGTGCTGGGCGCGGGCAACGCAGGCGCCAGTCTCGCCCGCGAACTGTCTCGTTCGAGCGAGTGGCGGCTAGTGGGCCTGCTCGACGACGACCCTGCCAAGCAAGGCCGAGAAATATACGGCTACAAGGTTTGGGGGCCGATTGGCGATCTGCATCGCTGGGCCTCGGACATGAAGGTCGAACACGCGATCATCGCGATCCCTTCAGCATCGGTGGATGCGCAGCGGCGCGTGGCAACACTCTGCGTTCGGGCTGGCGTGCGAGCCATGGTATTGCCGGCTTTGACAACGCTCACGCAAGGTGAGGCGTTCCTCTCGCGTGTGCGTCAGATAGATCTGGAAGACCTGCTAGGACGCGATCCCGTTAAGATTGACATGCCGCACGTCGAAGCGCTGCTGCGTGGCCGTGTGGTGATGGTGACCGGTGCGGGCGGCTCGATTGGTTCGGAGCTTTGCCGCCAGATTCTGCGCTTCGAGCCGGGCCAACTGATCGCATTCGATTTATCCGAGTACGCAATGTATCGCCTCACGGAAGAGTTGCACGAGCGCTTTCCGAAGCTCTCAGTCGTGCCGGTCATCGGCGATGCAAAAGATTCGTTGCTTCTCGATCAGGTACTGTCGCGCTATACACCTCACATCTTATTTCACGCGGCGGCCTACAAGCATGTGCCGCTGATGGAGGAATTGAACGCGTGGCAGGCTGTGCGCAACAACGTGCTGGGCACCTACCGGGTTGCGCGCGCCGCAATTCGTCACGACGTAAAGCACTTCGTACTGATCTCTACAGACAAGGCCGTGAATCCCACCAATGTGATGGGGGCGAGTAAGCGGCTCGCAGAGATGACTTGCCAGGCGTTGCAGCAAACGAGTACGCGTACGCAGTTCGAGACCGTCCGTTTTGGCAATGTGCTGGGCAGTGCGGGAAGCGTGATTCCAAAGTTTCAGCAGCAGATATCGAAGGGCGGCCCGGTCACCGTCACGCATCCGGAGATCACACGTTTTTTCATGACGATTCCGGAAGCGTCGCAACTCGTGCTGCAAGCATCTAGCATGGGGCAGGGAGGGGAGATTTTCATTCTCGATATGGGAGAGCCCGTCAAAATTGTCGACTTGGCGCGTGACCTGATCCGTCTTTATGGGTTCAGCGAAGAGCACATTCGCATCGTCTTCACCGGCTTGCGGCCGGGAGAGAAACTATACGAAGAACTGCTGGCCGATGACGAAGCGACTACTCGCACGCCGCATCCCAAGTTGCGCATTGCGCAGGCGCGTGAAACTCCCGACAATCTACTGGACGAATTGCTTCCTTGGTTGATGCAGCATCGTGTGCCGAGCGACCAAGAGGTTCGGCGCGACCTCCGGCGGTGGGTGCCGGAATATCAGCCGGCTGCAGCGCCGGACTTGCGCAGCGTGGCACCGGTTACGCGCGCTTCCTGAGTGTTACTGGCTGTAGCCATTTCGCTCGGACGCCAACGGGGCGGCGCCAAGTTTGGCGCTTGCTGACATACGCTTAGCGATGGCACTCCGGTAGTCCACCGGTTAGTTCTGCTCCACCTCTCATCACCTCAGGCTTTCGAACCTTTCAGCGCGGACCTGTCTACTGCGATGTGGTGGCGGGTAGCTTGCTGGCCGCATCCTTCGGTTACCGCCTCCCCTTCCTCACCACCATCCACCGCGGCGACTTAAACCGCACAATACTCACATATAGCCAAACATAAGTCGCCGCAAACACCACCACAAAACAGAACAGATGCAGCGTATGCCGCCAGAACAACGTCGCCGGCACGACCGCGATTAGACACAGCAACCACAGATACGGCGACGTCAGCGAATTCCGCCGCGTCAACTCCCGCGCCGTCCTCGCCCCCACGGCCCAGCGCATCAACCGCTTATAAACCAGCATATGCAGATGCACGCCGTCGGGAATCCCCGGCGACATCCCGCGAATAAACTTCTTCCGGTAGATCGAAAAGCAGGTCTCGAAGATCGGGTACATGAAAAGCAGCACCGGATACCACGCCGACACATCGCGGTTGCGCATCACTAGCATGATCGACAGCTCGGCGAGCATGAAGCCGATGAAATACGCGCCCCCGTCCCCAAGAAAAATGAGCCCCGCCGGAAAATTCCAGATGAAGAAGCCAAGCACCGCGCCCATCATCATGAACGATGCCGACAGCACGATCGGATCGGACACCTGGAATGCCACATAAGCGAGCGACGCGAACATCATGAACGCGACCATCGATGCGAGGCCATTGAAGCCGTCGATGATATTGATCGCATTGGCGAGCGCCGCGACGGCCAGCACCGTGACCGCACAGGAGATCACCGCATACGAGAGCAAAAAGTCGAGCGGCGGCACGCTGATGCGCGTGACAGCGATATCCAGCAGAAAATAGGCGAGGGCGGCGGCCGCCATCGTGCAGGCGAGCCGCGCGAGCGGCGACACACGCTTGGTCAGATCCTCGACCAATCCCGAACCGAACGCCGGCATGCCGCACGCGATCAACCCCAGAATGCCGCCCGACACCGCAGGATACGCATGATGCAACTGCACCGCAGACACGATCAGCCCGACCAGAATCCCAGCGCCGCCAATGCGCGGCACCGGGCGCACATGGAATTTCTGCACGCCGGCCAGATCGGTATCGGTCGAGAATTTTTCATGCAGATGCGCATAGCGCACGATCAACAGTGTGATCAGCAGTGAAACGAGAAAGCCGAGCGCAAAACTAAGCATGAAAGTGGGCCTGAGCGAAGACGCCGAATTATACAAACGAAACGCATGCCGTCCTGAAAAGCAGCGTTTGCGCCACTTCTGCGAAAAATCCCAGATAGTGAAGCTTTAATCGCCCGCAAAGCCATGCCCGTCATGGATTCCACCTATTTAACGAGGTCTCTGGAAGGCCGTTAACCTGGATGCGGCGAAGTGTAAGTTGCCGGCGAAAAAGATGGCCGCCGACGCATCGTGGGGTTCGCCGCCGACCAATAGGACGTTCCGGAGACCCAATGCTTAACAACATCACCATTCGCGGCGGCCTGACGCTAGTGATCAGCGTATTCGTCGCTTTCCTGCTGACCGTGATCGGCGTCGGCTACGGCGCGCTGAAGCTCGCGAATAGCAGCCTCGACGAAACGCAGCACAGCGCCGTGGCGCTGTCGCATCTGAAGGCAAGTTCAGAGAAGCTGTTGCAAGTGCAGCTCGCGCTTGGCTCCTATCAGACGCTCTTTAGCGTCGGCAAGCAAACGGACGAGCTGTTGCCGGCCGCGCACAAGGTGCTGGTCGAGTCGAACAAAGACTTCGGCAGTTACATGGCCGGCCCGTTCGCGAGCGAGGACGAGAAGAAGCTCGCGCAGAACGTCGAGCAGGCGCGCAGCGCGCTGGTGGACAAGGCGATCGAGCCTGAATTCAAGGCGCTGACGGACTTCGACTTCAACACCTTCCGCAACATCCAGGGCGAAACGGCGAATGCCTTTTACGCGGCCTATTCGAAGGCCATCGATGCGCTCCAGAGCTTGCAGATGGACAGCCAGCGTAAGCAGGCCGAGACGGCAGCCCAGCGCTTTCAGCTGGCGACGCTGCTGTTCGCGGGGATTGGTGCGATTGCCATCGTGATCGGTGTGATGGCGCGCATCGGCTTGTCGGCGGCTGTGATCAAGCCGGTCAATGCGACCATCAAACACTTCGAGCGTATTGCCGCAGGCGATCTGACGATCGCAATCAAAAGCAGATCGCGCAACGAGATGGGCCAGTTACTGAACGCGTTGACGAAGATGCGCGACGGCCTCGTGGAGACGGTGGCGAAGGTGCGCGGCAGCACAGCGGCGCTTACGCAAGGTGCAAACGAGATCGCCTCGGGTAACGCGGACCTGTCATCGCGCACCGAGCAGCAAGCGGCGGCGCTTCAGCAGACCGCGGCGAGCATGGAGCAGCTCTCGGCCACGGTGAAGCAGAACGCAGATAACGCGAAGCAGGCGAACCGGCTGGCGCAGGGTGCGTTGGATACGGTGACGCGTGGTGGCGCAGTGGTGTCGCGTGTCACTGAGACGATGGATGGGATCACCGAGTCGTCGCGGAAGGTGGCCGAGATCATCGGCATGATCGAGGGGATAGCGTTTCAGACTAACATCCTCGCCTTGAACGCGGCCGTCGAGGCAGCCCGAGCGGGGGAACAGGGGCGCGGCTTTGCGGTCGTTGCCTCGGAAGTACGTAGCCTCGCGCAACGCTCCGGCTCGGCGGCGAAGGAGATCAAGGAATTGATCGGCGAATCGGCCGCCAAGGTAGAACAGGGGGCATCGCTCGTGTCCGACGCGCAGAAGACGATTCACGAAGCCATGGACGCGGTTCAACGTGTCACGGGCGTGATGAACGAGATTGAAGCATCCGCGCATGAGCAGAGCGATGGCATCGAACAGGTCAACAAGGCCGTTTCGCAGATCGATGAAGTCACGCAGCACAATGCCGCACTGGTCGAAGAGGCGGCTGCGGCTGCGAAATCGCTGGAAGAGCACGCTGTCGCATTGCGCGATGCCGTGGCTGTGTTTCAGGTGGCTGCCTAGAAGAGAACAGGCGAAAAAAAAACCCCGCCGGAGCGGGGTTGATCGGCTGGCGATCTTAATTCGTGGCGCCTGCACCACCTGCTGCGGCCGGGGTGCTATAAGCGGACACCGCCGCCATGGTCGTGCCAGTGACCGGGAAATTCGATTTTGAATTGCCGTTATTCTGCAAGGCCGGTGACCCGAGCGCCGAATACAAGGTGCTGTTCTGGACTGTGCCGGTCTCGATGCCGTTGCCTACGAACTGGAAACCAACAAAGCCCGGATTGACAATCTGGTTGCCGCTCATGTTCACACCGCTGATGTTGTAGGTAGACCCTTGCGAGTTGTAGACCGTCACAGTGCCTTGAGACGCGCCACCATGGAGAAACGTATTGCCGCTGACGGTTACGTTGGATACGCCCAACGTGTTGTATTCAGATTCCGCCGATATGTACAAGTCGGCATATGAATCGGTGTTGTCCACGACGTTGCCGGTGTAGGTGACATTGTTGCCGCCCACCACTGACAGCCCGCGGCCCCAGACCTGACCCTTGACCGTGTTGTTCTTGACGGTGATGTTCTGGACGATAGGTGCGTTCGAATAGCTGACGATCGAGATGCCATCATCGCCCGAGCCGGTGACCAGATTTCCGCTGATGACGGTGCCGTTCGCGCCGTTCGTATTCGTAATGCTATCGGCCAGGGTGTTCTGCACCGTGTTGTTCTGGATCGTGCCGCCTTGGCCACCGTTGTTAAAAATGCCGGCGCTGGCAGAACCAGTAATCGTGATGCCCTGAACATTGAAATTCGTGGCACCGTCGATCCATACCATGGCGGTCTCCCACGCGCCATTCGAACGCGTCGTGGCCGGGCTCGTCATCGCAAAATTGGATAGCGATCCGCCAGTGCCAGTCAGATGAAAAGCCTCGTTGGCGACGTTGGTTGCCTTCAGGATCGAAGCTTTGCCGGCGCCCGTGACTGCAATGCCATTCGCGTTGAGCGTGTTCGAATAGACAAACGTCCCTGCCGGAATGCTCACGCTACTGCCATTCGCCGCTGCAGCAGTCAACGCATTCTGGATAGCGTTCGTGCTATCCGTATTGCCGGTGGGGTCCGCGTTGTACGGTGCTTGCGTGATCGAGATTACACTGGAGGTCGGCGTTGTCGATGAAGCAGCCGACGGCGAAGATGCGGGCGTCGAAGGTGTCGTCGACGATCCCGGCCGGCGCAATCTGTTCGCCGTAGCGGTGGGATCGGAACCATCGGAGCCGCCGCCGCCGCATGCAGCAAGAAAGGCGCACGAAACGAGAAGGGCGGACAAGGTCTTAACCGGTAAACTAACTGTCATAACAAATCTCTAAAAAATTAAACAAGGTCGCCCAGAAGCGACGTATGGGTTAGGGGGATGAAACGTATGCTTGCGACGAAATTCCTCAGGCGATGCCGTCAGCAACAGGCATGACGCCAGACTCCATAGCTTTTGCTAGTGAGTGGATAGGTGTCCAAACTGTTATTGCCATTCGTGAATTGAACATTCACGCCGAATCGATGACTTAAGCTCCGTGCTACATCGCGGCAAGCGTGCTCTTGAACGTCAGCGAACCGCCGAGTCTGAGCCCGAAGCACATTGTTGCCAGAACCGATAACACGGCACAGCCGTGGATCTACGCCTGCTTATCCGGCATCTGTGCGACGGTGGCGCCAGTCGAAATCTACGCGCGCGGTGCAGTGCGCGCTTCGGCGAAGCGAGCGATGAACGATGTCCACCCGCTGCCTGAGTCAGCGACCGCAATTCTCGGCGCGTATCTTCGAGGACTTCTCACGCGGAAGCTATCTTCCGGGAGAATCTATTGATTTATTCGTACTACGAATTAATGATATTGAAAGCATACTGATCCTTTGTCGTTGCCAAAAAAGTACGGGAAGTACAGGGATGGCGTGCCTGCAGGTTCAGTCACAGGCACTAAGGACTACGATCTTTTGGCGAGAAATTTTGCTCACTGCGAACGCTACCAACCGTTGCCGGTCACGCAGCGGTACTGCCGCCGAGTTGCTCATTCCGGGCGCGCCGGCACAACTCGTTCACCTATTTGCCGCAGCGACCCGTCGCGAGCACG
The DNA here is from genome assembly GCF_905220705.1 of Paraburkholderia domus. GTDB lineage: Bacteria > Pseudomonadota > Gammaproteobacteria > Burkholderiales > Burkholderiaceae > Paraburkholderia > Paraburkholderia domus. The sequence goes on along the minus strand of NZ_CAJNAT010000003.1, from coordinate 456,195 downwards.
CACGCTACCACCGCGCACGCTACAAGTAGCGCCACGCGACCGATCGTGCGAGCAAGAGACAAGGGCACTCGCCCCGCGCGCTTCAAATGGAACGGCATCGAAGTGTGCGGTAGATCTTTCTACATAAGATTCCACAGGGACGAATTATATTCGCAAAGAAACGTTTCAATCTTGAAACAGGCCAGAATTGGCGGAAAAAAGCGATAGCTTCTTGCATCTAATCGTCAGAAGACAATCTATCCTTCTCTCGAGCGATATATGAAATATTTCCCTCGTCCAAGTCAATTAGTGACAGAAGATATCTAGGGAAGCGTAAAAACGCGTAGAAACGACCGTTTTAAATTGTCTTACCAATGGAATTTGTACAATATCTCGCGACGTTTTCAACGAGCGCTTACCTTCATTGGTGCCGTGTTCGACGCCATGGTTAACCCGCCCATACAATGGTTTGTCATGCTTATCGATGAATGTTTCTAACGAAGCGCAAGTGGGGCCGAAGACGCTTGTGACGGAGGGACACTTCTTCTGGCAACCGTTGCGAGAGCAGATCAACTTGAAGCATCTGTTCCGTCCCGCTTAGCCGACCTGATCAACCAGGAACGATCGTTCGTACTGGTAGCGTCCCGGTTTGCGGTGTGGGGATGGCATCGCAAGGATCTACACATTCATCTGAAGTGTCGATTCATGGGCGCGAGTTGAATTTCTGTCGGTCGTGAAAGAGCGACATAGATAGGATGCCGTATGAAATAACTAACTCGCGGTCGGCTGAGGGGCGGCAAGCAATGCGCGCGTACCGCTTGAGGCCACCACGATCCGTGCGTCTGCGGGGGCGATCGGGGACGGGGCAGCGCCACCTTGCCAGATCACCAGTGCGTCGTCCTTGTCCGGTCCATAGCCAAGTTCCTCGGCGGCGTATGGAAGCACGCGGGCAAAGCGGCGGCGCAGCAGCGGCGAGGCGTCGAAGCAGTGGCCGAACACCGGGTTGTAGTAGACGATATAGACGCTGCGGTGATCGGCAGCCAGTGCCGCCTCCACACCTGCAACAACCTTGGCGATGAGTTCGGCTCCAAATGGGTTGTATAAAAAGAGTACGAGGTCGCCGGCGGGCAGAGGGAAGGTGCTGGCATCGCCTACCGCGAGCCGCACGGCAGTCCGTTGCGGATAGCGTTGGGCGATGATGGCGGCGTTGCGGCGGGCGATCTCGGCCAGAGGTGGCGATAGCTCGACGCCGCAGATGTCCCGGAAGGGGAACTCCGACGCAACAAGAAGCGCACGGCCCTTGCCACAACCGAGGTCCAGGAAAGTGCAGGAGTCGACGGGAGGCAGCGCTGCTAGAGCGAGGCGCAGTACGCTCGGTTGCGACCCGGCATATGGAAATGCGTCGTCGCGGAAGGACTCGTTCGCGAGCAGTTCCTCGGCAGGGACGTATCCGCTGGTATCGGTGCCGTAGCGGCGATCGAATGGATGGAGTCTGTCCCAGCCATTCCCGTAGAGAATATGCGACCCTGGGATCTTCTCGAGCAGCCCGTGAACGGATGGTCGGTCGACGATGGCCGAAACGACGGAAAGTCGTCCGACGGCGCTAGCGAAACTTTTGATGGTGGTCTTCAGGTTACGCACGTGTCCCTCGGCATCTCATTGGGTTCGTGGTGTTACGTCCGCACTGATTGACCCATTCTGGCCACGAGTGTTGAAACACCCGGCAACCTGCGATTCTGGGAAGCGTTAAGAGGACGTCCTACCTCAACTGATCGATTTTTGTTCGCTGCCCGGCACGGGTGCCATAAAAGCTGGACGGTCCGCGAGCTCACGCTCCAGAACATCGAGCAATTGACGTGCAGACCGCTCCCACCGGAATCCGCGAGCATGTTTCCTTCCGCGTTCGCGCCAGGTTTCGCGCAACGCGGCGTCCTCCATCATCTGCCTGACCTTGTCCGCGATGTCGTCGACCGAATGCGCATCACAGTACATCGCCGCATCGCCGCATACCTCCGGAAGCGAGGCTTCACGCGACACGATGACAGGACACCCACAAGACATCGCTTCAAGCGGCGGCAATCCGAAGCCCTCGTATAGCGAGGGGAACACAAAACAGGCTGCATTTTCATACAGCGCTCGCAATTCACCGTCCGATACGAATCCCGCGGCGATGATGTTTTGCGACACGTCGTAACTCGCCTTCGCTCGTGGATTGAAGACCCGCAAATCGCATCCACCAACGACAACAAACTTCCAGTCATGGCGATCGCTGAGGCGCTCCATTGCGGCAACTATGCGTGAAAGGTTCTTTCCTACCGAGAGACTTCCGACAGCGAGTACGTAGCCATCGTTCTGCAGATTCAACCGTGACAGAATCGCCGTGTCCGGTGTGATCTTTTCAAAGTGGTCCACGCCATTCCAGACCACCGAAATGCGTGATGCGTCGACGCCAAGGCGCTCCATGATGCGTGTCTTTGAGAATTCCGACACCGTCACGATGTGTCTGGCGTTGCGCTTCAGGAGCGAAAGCGCGAAGCGATACCAAAGCCTGTACTTCCACGAGTAATTTTCCGGCAGATCGTAGATCGCAACGTCATGCATCATCACGACCTGCCGACGAACGAATAACGGGCCCATGTTGCAAAGGCTGAGAAGCGTTCGGCCGCCCGCCGCGAAAGGCAGTGCCAGTTGTTCCCACAGAGAACCCTTCAACCACCGGCCGACCATTTTTGCCTTCGGCAAGACAACGTCGGACCGCGCGTTGACAGGAATCAACACAGGCAGTTCGGCATCCTCAGGAAACAGGCGCTGGAACGCAATCGCGAGTTCATAACCAACACGCTGCACCCCTGTTATGCGTTGAGACGCAAACTTGCCATTGATTGCAAACCCGGCAGCGGGACCGTGCCATTGAGCGTATTGCGCCGAGCTAGCGTCCGCCGGCAGCGCGGCGTCAACAGCAGCTTCTCCCCGCCGCGCGTTGGACGTCTCCACGGACTGTTTCATCAGATATCGCTCCGGTATGCTAGGCGAGGTTGGCATCGAGAAGAGGCTGTCAGCCGGCACAAGGTGTCCGTACCGTGCAAGTTCGTCGACGTACCGCTCACAGACTCGCTGAGTCAGGTGCTCACACTACTTGGCTTTTCGGAGCGGGGCTTCACTCGCCAAGGTAGCAGGGAAATTCGCGCGAGAATGTTTCGTCGACGCGCGGAATGCAAGTCATGCTGTAGTGCCTGCTGAAGCTCAGGGCGGCGCACCGTTGCGGTTCCCAATTTAGCCACGACGATGCCCGCCGCGACATTGGAAAGCACAACGGCTTCGTCCAGCGGCATACCGGCACCGAGCGCGGCACTCAGCGTGGCAACGACGGTGTCTCCCGCCCCCGTCACGTCGAACACCTCACGCGCACGCGTCGGCAAATGCAACGGGGCATGGCCGCGAGCAATTAACGTCATGCCTTTCTCGCTGCGGGTCACGAGCACCGCTTCGAGATCAATCGCGTCGCAAAGGGCGGCGCCCTTGCGTTCGATAGCGGCGTCGCTCTCGCAAGACCCGACGACCGCCTCGAACTCGGAAAAGTTGGGCGTAATGACGGTGGCGCCGCGATAACGGTCGAAGTCTGTCCCTTTCGGATCGACGATCACGGGTTTTCCTGCACGCCGGGCGGCGGAAATCAGGTTCTTTGAATCGTGCAGTGAGCCTTTGGCGTAATCGGACAAGACGACGGCATCCACTTCGCTCAACTGCCGTTCAAAGACGAATATCAACTCATCGCCATTCCGTGCGGGGAAATGGTCCTCAAAGTCCGCCCTGATCATCTGCTGATGGCGAGAAAGAATGCGAAGCTTCGTAATCGTCTTGCTGCCCACGACGCGTTGGAGGAAGGCGTCGACACCGCCTTCGCGCAGCAACTCTTCAATTCGATCGGCGTGCGCGTCCTGCCCGGCGAGGCCAAGGAGACGAACATGAGCTCCGAGTGCCGCCGCGTTCAGCGCGACGTTTCCCGCGCCGCCGACACGCGTCTCTTCGGTTTGCACATGGACGACAGGAACGGGCGCCTCCGGCGAGATCCTGGAGGTCGAGCCATGCCAGTACCAGTCGAGCATGACATCGCCCACAACCATTAATTGAGCGCAGTCGAAATCAGGAGGCGAGAGCTTCACCGGCGGGTTTCTTGTCATGGCGGCCTAGATTGATTGAATAAACTTCACTCAAAACGTCGGCGACAGAAGCGACGCTTATGTTTCCCATCACGTACTTTGCATTTCTGGGGTATTCGAACCCAAGATTCAGGAACATTCCACCTTCTCGCTTGGGCACCGCAATGACTCCACGCTCTTTATTGACAGGGCCCCACCGAAACGGATTCGTAGGACCGTGCAGACTGATCATCGGGGTATCCAGCATGGCAGACAAATGCATGATTCCGGTGTTGACGCAAACGATGCACTCTGCCTGCCTTACGATTCCAACCACCGCCGTTAAGCTCACCTTGGCTGCCACGCTTACGACCTTTGGGCTGCCAATCAGGTCAACCAGTTGCTGAGCCCGTGTGGCGTCTTCCGGGCCCCCGGTTATGGCAATGGCATAGCCGTTGTCAATCAATATACGTGCAAGGTTGCGCCAGCACTCCATGGGCCATTCGCGCATTTCAAAATTTGTTCCAGCGGCCCATGGATGAAAAACAACATATCTATCGTCAATGACGAATGGCAAACCAGTGGGCCGGATCTCTCTGGTTATTCTCGGATATTCCGTCGACTCAATTCCCAGAGGGTGCAACAATCTTCTGAAGTTATCCAGCTCATGAAGGCCGTCGCAATGTTCGATGCTTGTATCGTAAGCATAGTGGCGGAATTGACGCCTGGTCTTGAAGCCAATTGTGAATTTCGTCCTGGCAAAAGCCGCCAATATTGCCGAAATCCTCGGCCATTGCGAGGTATCGATCAAGACATCAACTTCGTGCTTTCTTATTTCCCTGAGCGCATTCAACGGGCTGGTCAAAGGGACGATGACAATTTCGTCGAGTCCATCGAACAATTCATAGATGCGAGCGTTGCTTCGTGATGCAAATACCACCACTCTGGAGATTTTTTTTACTTTCCTCAACTCAGAAATAATTATCGACGACAAAATCGAGTCGCCGATCGCAGCGAAGGCAAACACGCCTGCCGTCACGCACTCGGTCGGCAGGCGCCGCCTTTTGCGAAACGCCCCTAGCACGTACAAAAAGGCGCCACCAAAAATCAGGTCGACGCGCTTCAGAAAATTCTGTCCACGCTCGTTTTTCATTTCAGGTCCAGCGACATTTCATGCCAGGAATTCTTTGATTCCCGATAGTCGTGAAGACCTCGGGCGCGGGCAGATAATCGTTGCGTTCCACCAGGCGTTTCTCGCCAGGTGTCTTCACGTTCTCGTAGTTCGAGCAATGTTGCCAATTCCACCTCGCTCGTCTGCTGGATGATCTGACGGGCACCGCGCTGGATCAGGTCATCCAGGCTGCCCAACGTTGCCGCTGCACCGTTGTTCGCTTCCTCCGTCAACCCTGTACATCAGATCCGACGATAGCCTCGAGGTATTCACGCGCCAGAGCGGAAGGTCGCAACAATCGGCGGCTTCGAGCGTCGACAGTTTGCAATGGCGGATGATGCAACTGTCATGTTCCGTGCAGGGAGGTCCGGCGTCTGTGCGGCGCCGAACGTTCGAATGTCCGCGTGAAATATCGCGTGAATAACCGTATATGACGGAGGTCGTGTTAAAAAAAATTCGTCGGTTTTCAGGAGCACATGCAAAACTCAGGAGTCTCCGCAGGTTTTACGCGTTCTCCGTGCTCCGCATTTGTCCTAAATCGAAGTCTGTGGGCGGTATCGCACAGAGGGCGGAAATTTTGAATTTTAAGCTTCGTGCGAACACCATTCGCCGGACCGTTTGGTTGGCGTGGGTTGTCTGTAAAGCCGGGGGCAATGCTGGGCAAGTCCATCGCTGAGAGCGCGGTAGCCGAGCCGCATGACCCAAACACGCGCCAACCGTCTGCACATACTGCTCGAAATAGCTGGAAGGCCAGGGCTAACTGGTGGCTTCACGAATGCCTGACATTGACATCGTCTGGAAGCCGAAGATTCTGAACGTTACCCAACGCAACCCTTGATAGATCGAGGCGTTCAAATGCTGCATACGTTCTTCTTTGATACCGCAGCTAGCCAGCCCGAAAGTCCTGCGCTATGGGTCGACGAGCACCTTTACAAGTACGGTGAGATTGCATCTCAGGCTCGCCGCGTGTCGGCAGGACTGAGAGCGGCCGCCCCGACTGGGGGCGCGAACCGTTGTTTGCTGTTCACTTATCGCAGTGTCGACGCCTACGTCGGCTTGTTGGGCATTCTGGACGCCGGTATGGCATATGTGCCGCTTATCCCAAAGTGGCCGGCCGCGCGGATCGCGGCAATCATTGAGCAATCCGGTGCGCCACTGATGCTTGTCGATCGCCGCTGTGTGGCTGCGCTCGATGAAGTGCTCTCCTTGCTGGATGAGTTGCCGCTAATTTTCCTGCTCGACCAGAATGCGGACGATTCGCACCTACCGTCTGTTGCCGATGGACTATTGCGGCTGCCGGACACGTCGTATGTGCAACATGAGGGCACGCCGCAGGATCTGGCCTACATCCTCTTTACTTCCGGCTCCACTGGCGTTCCCAAGGGCGTGCCGATCTCACACGCGAACGCCGATGCATACGTGCGAGGCCAATTGGAACTGGAAGATGAACACGAGAAATGGCCCGGAGCGCGCTACGTGCAATTCTGCGAGTTGAGCTTCGACCCGTCCGTGCACGACATGTTTGTCTGCTGGGCGAACGGCGGCTGCCTGTACATTCCTGAAACCGTCGATCCTGTCTATAACGCTGGCTTCATCAAGACTCACGAGATTACACACTGGAATAGCGTGCCTTCGGTGGCCGGCTTCATGGGCCAACTGCGTAAATTGAGGCCCGGTGTATTTCCGAGTCTTCGCGTCTCGGTGTTCGGCGGCGAGCCCTTGTCCAGCTCACTGGCGCTGGCATGGATGCGGGCCGCACCGAACAGCCGGCTCAGGAATATTTACGGGCCGACGGAAACGACCGTATCCTGCACTTCCTTCGAGATCACCGCCGAGTTCCTTGACGATCCGCGACAAGTGTCCATACCGGTCGGCTGGGCGGTTCCGGGCATGGAGCTGGTGATAGTGGATACCGACCTCGAACCAGTCGCCGCCGGGCAGACGGGTGAGTTATTGATCGGTGGCCCGCAGCTTGCAACTGGCTATCTGCTACCCAGTGAAGCCGGCAACAGTCGGTTTGTTGAGGCGACCTTTCCGGGCCGGCGCGCACGACGTTGGTATCGAAGCGCTGACGCTGCGCGAGAATCCATGCGGCACGGAATCGTGTTCCAGGGACGACTCGATACTCAGGTCAAGATTCGCGGTAACCGGATCGAACTGGAGGAAGTCGAACATGTCGTCGAGGCGTGCAGCCATGCTGCGCTATGCGCGGTCATCCCATGGCCGCTCAACGAAGTCGGCAGTGCTATCGGCCTCACCGCCTTCGTGACGAATCCTCGCGTCGATATCGAGCGAATTCTGCAGGCGTGCCGGCTGCACTTGCCGGCCTATGCCGTACCTGAAAGGATTGTTGTCGTCGACACGTTACCCCTTAACGTGAACGGCAAAATTGACAGGAAAGTCCTCGCCGCACAGTACATGCGCGACCAGACTGTCGACTAACGTTTAGAGACCGAAGCTTCCAGGCGAAATTGCAGCACACAGCATTAGCACATCGATCCTATGAAGAATGTTCGAATTTTTGGGAAAAAAGATGAAAGCCGACTTGCGCCGCATTCTCTCAGAAACGGCATGCCTGGACGTTCCAATCGAAACCCTCGGCGATAGCGATGATCTCTACGCTGCCGGCTTGTCATCGCTTGGCTCGGTCCGCGTAATGATGGCTATCGAAGATGTGTTTGGCATAGAGATACCAGATGAGTTGATTACCTATGACCTCTTTCGGAGTATCGATTCCCTCGAGAACACGATCGGGCAAGTTCGTGCCGGAGGAGATAGGGACCAGGAGGAAACCACGCGCCAGTGCGCCGACAAACCATGACAAGTACTCCGACAACGACGCCGGTAACGTTCGATGGCTGCCTGGGTTGGCTGCACCGGCCGGCAGGCCATCAGGCCACGATAGGCGCAGTGTTGTGCAATCCTTTCGGCTACGAGGCCCTGTGCGCTTACCGTGGTTGGAGCGAGCTTGCCGAAGCACTGGCGGCGGGCGCTGGCATTCCCGCGCTGCGCTTCGACTATCCTGGCACTGGCGACTCGAAAGGCATTGAGGAGGACCCTGACCTCTTTCGCGCGTGGATCGACAGCATCAAGGCAGCGGCAGCGTATCTGCGGGCCACGACCGGTGTCGAACGCCTTATCTTTTGCGGTGTACGCCTTGGGGCGACACTGGCGGCCATCGCAGCGGAAGAAATGGGCGGCGTCGATAGCCTGGTGATGGTGGCGCCCGTCATAACCGGCAAGCGTTATATCCGGGAACTGGGCATGCAGCATAAGAGCTGGCTCAGCACGCCCACCGGCCTCCAGTTCGCGCAATCTGATGACGACGGGCGCGCTGTCGGCGCCTATGGTTTTCAGCTATATCCGGACTCGCTCGAACAACTGGCCACTGTCGACCTTGAGAAAAACGGCCGACATGTCGCGCGGCGAGTGCTGCTCCACGATACCTGCGACAACCCACATATAAACCGGCTGCTCGAGTCTTACCATCGTCAGGGTGCCGAGGCGGACGTACAGATCTTTTCCGAGTATGACAAGTTTCTGGTCGATCCTTGGTTTAGCGTACCGCCCAGGAATGCATTTAACAGCGTGCTTGTGTGGCTGGGTTTGCCTCCCGCCATGCAAGCCCTGCCCGCGCCCAACGTGCTTGCACCCGCCGCCGACACAAGAATCGATTTCGCGGGCGGCCATGAGACGCCTGTGGTATTCGGCGGTGCGCGCTACGTCGGCGTCTTCTGCCAGCCGCGCCGCGCACTCCAGGGCGCCCCTGCTGTGCTGTTCGTCAACACCGGCGGTGTTCATCGCGTCGGCGAAGGACGTCTGGCCGTACTGATGGCGCGCCGGCTCGCCGCGCAGGGTATCGCCTCGTTACGTATGGACCTGGGCGGCCTTGGCGATAGCGAGCGCCGCGACGATTCGCAGACGCTCGGCGTCGTCTACTCCCGTCACGGCGTGACAGACGCGAAGGTCGGCGTCGACTGGCTATTGGCGGCCGGCTACCCGAAAGTCGTCATGTTCGGCGTCTGCTCGGGTGCATACGTCAGCATTCATACAGCCTTGGCGCATCCCGGCGTAGTGGGCTGCATGTCGGTCAATATGCCGTTCTTCGTGTGGCGCCGCGCGCAAATGCTACCGGGAGCCCGCGCTGTCGAATCCAGCCTTGTCTACTGGCGCGCAATACGCGACCTGCGCAAGTGGTACGGATTGCTGAAGGGCCAGACGAACGGCATGACGATCTTCCGCGAGCTCGCGCGTCGCTGGTGTACGCGCGCCGTTGCACGCATAAGCGGCCCGTTCGAACGCTGCATCGGCTTAACGACCTCGACCGGCGCGATCCGTCGGCTCGTGACGGGCCTCGAGCACAAAGGTGTGCAGACGTCGCTGGTATACGGCGCGCTCGACGCAGGGCTCGAGGAACTGACGATTTATTTCGGCCCCAACGGCAGCGAACTCGGGAAGCTGACGAACGTGAGGGCGAAGGTGCTGGAGCGGGTGGATCACGCGCTCTTCTCGCGCTCGGGGCGTGAGGCGGTGATCAGTCACTTCGAGCAATTTCTCCGCGAAAGAATTCTCGATGCTGAGGACGTTGAAGCGTTGTGCACTGCCGTTTTGCGCGCGAGTTAACCGCAACCTTGGTGAAACGGCAGGAACGTCGTCGCGGCGGCCCTAAGTTGCGGCCGCTGCGCGACCCTGTCTTGCGTGAGTCAATCCCAGCGGTACGTCCATGCCATTCTTGAGCACTTTTGTGGCTTAACGTAAGACCGCACGTTTTTTGTTTTCGTCAACCTTCATCGTCAGTATTTCGCGCCCCCGCGCCGACACCGCACGCAAAACACACTTTCGCAAACGCGCGAGCAGACTCCCGCCTGAAGTCTGTCAACAGGCCAAAGCGCGCTGCAAGGCCGAGCAGCATCATCGAGAGCGTTGCCTCACTGATCACCCGCGCCAACGCCATGCCCATCGCACCGTGCCGAGGTGCAAGATAGAGCGCCGCGGCGAGGTTGGCGATCCCGGTCGTCACCCCGGCCAGAGCGAGCGAGCGGTCCTTTTCTAGCGGAACGAACACGTAAAAGCTGATGAACTGATTGAATGCGGCAAAGGGAAACATCCACGCAAAGCACTGCAATACAGGAGCGCTCGGCGCGAACGCTTCGCCGAGAATCAGTGGCAATAGCAATGGCGACAGCACGAGCGCGCCGCAAAGTGCGAGCAGTCCGTAGCCGATCAGCAATGCACCGCCCCGACGAGTCGTCGCTCGCGCGCCATCATGGTCGCCTTGCGCAAGCTGCCGCGAGATGGTCGGAACGAAAACCTGCGCTGCCGGCCCCATGAGGCTCAGTCCAATGGTGGCAAAGCGCTCCGCGGCACCGAAGTAGCCGACTTGTGTCGGCGTCGACAGAAGCGTAAGCAGATAGGTGGAAAACGACATCAGAATGACTGATCCCGTGGAGTAACAGAACAGCATGGTGGAGCTACGAATCAACTGACTGACGCCGGTCGGCCGGATTCGCGGTAGTCCCATGTCGTAGATTGTCAGCCCATATGCAATTATCGAAGTGGACACGCCTGCGATCAGCAGACTTCCCAACACCCATGACGAATCCAAAGGACTGCGGACGATCGAGAGCACCAAAACGAGACTCATCGCGAATCCGACGACCTCGAGGATGATCGGCGTGCGAAACCGATGGCGCCCCTGGAAAAGCCAGCCCAGATTCGACCCGGACACGATGCCAAGTATTGTCGCGAGGATGCCGATAGTCGGACGTTCTGAAAGAACCGGCGAGCAGAACGTGGCGATCAGACCCACTATCCCGCCGAGCAACCCCATCAGCACACGGGCGCTCACATGCAAGGAAAAAATCTCGTTGAATTCGCTGCGCACGTGCGCCTTGGACACGTCTCGCATTCCGACAACGGTAAAGCCGTAGCTCACCAGCATCCAGATCACATTCATCAGCGACATCGCCGCCAGTACGCGACCGTATTCGGTGAGACCGAGTACGCGTCCGTAGAAGGGAATGACAACAATGAGGTAGATGTACCTCATGATGTATCCGGCGTACACGAACACCAGTACTCGAGTATTCTCCGTCCTTTTCATAGCGGTTTCTCTCAAGCCTCTCCGAGTGTCCAGGCGCGCCATAGCAAGCGCTGCCGCGACGACGAACAAGCGGGTTCGACATATAGCGAACCACGTGGTTCGAAAGTGGCGAGCAAGGGAAGAAGCACTGATTGTATAAAGCCAATATGATCGAGAGGCGCTCTACGTACGCCTTGCGGACCCCATCTTAGCGGCTGTTTGCCGCTTTCCACCGTGTCGACGTGGATCGTTTGCGCAAGCTCGGCGTCGCGAGCAAGGTCGACGGAGTAGGTGATCTCGACGAGACCACCGCTGCTCTTATCGTGGTCGGCATTCACAGCAAATTTCTCCGCGATTGCACCCCGAATAAGAAGCGGCCTGGGAGCAGTCGATACGTCGCAATCGAAGCGCTGAATGACCGGCTCCGCAACCGAACGGCTTTGCATCGCTACTTTCTCATTGGACAAGGACGGGGCTGGCGGCAGGCTTTGCCGATCCAGCGGCGAAACCCCAAGTTCATTGAGGTCGGACAGATCCACACGGACGAGCGCGTTGGTCGTACACATTTGCGTTGCAAAAAACCACGTAGGCACTTGCGAGCGTAACCATCAACACGGTGACGGCAGCAATTTTCGCCTAGCAATCGCGCATCGCCTTCGGCATTTCGCGGGCAAATAGATAAAGACGTTCACTGTCCGGTTGGACTGTAATCGAAAGGAAAGGCAAGTGGTCCATCGACGTATTCCTCAAATTGGAACGGTATTTCGTCTGCCGATAATACAAGTGCCCCCGTAAAATACCTTGAATCAACTATCTCGGCACTACGAAACGATTACAGCGTCTTACATCAGGCCGTTGAATCGGGAGAGAGCATGCCCAACATGCGAACAGCGAGGAAATTGAACGGCGTTGCCGGATACCGTAACCGATTTTTCAGCACCTCATGCGTTTCCACGACGATAGCGAGTCGCATTCAGCCGCACTGTGCGCGAACGCACGCTATCCAGAAGCATCGCCGGGTCCGTGGTGAATCAGGTCGTCAGCCGCCGCACGGGCAGGAACGGACAGATCAGCTGAATTGACGAACGGGCGCACTGCACGGGCGGGCCAGGGTCGCGGTTTTGAACGGGGAATTCTCGTCCTGTTGCGTCCCTGCGCTCGAGATAGCCGCCTCCTTGCGCGTCCCGAAGAAAAAATTATTTATCCTCTCGTGGCGTTCTGGAACGTGCGACACATAATGCACATACGAAAACGCCGATGATCACGCCGAATGTGAAGCATAAGAAATGTGTCAAAACGCTCAACATTTACCGGGTCCTTTCAATTGAGGCGAGATTGAAAATTTATAACGATTCACCTCCTGCGCGATTACCGGGAACCACCGCACGTGGCCTGTAGCGCAACGTGCCGAACGTGAAGGACACATAGAGGCAGGGGCGATGGCGTGACGCTGCGGTTGTCGCGGCAAACATCATATGGTACTAGAATTGCGACCAGGTCGAAAAACGGATGCCTCTGAAGCAGTACGTGTAGGGTATGACACCGGACGTGGCAATAGACTCCAGCCGTGACGCGAAAGATCGCGCCAGTCCACCTATCTCGAGACGCGCCTTCTTCTTTCGCTCCATGCGCCGCCGGTAGTCAATTGCAGCCTTCCGGATATAACGACATCGTCAGGTTCGATTTGAACGATTGCGTGCAGCCGAACACCATGGATGTCGTTCACGACGCGCTAACGAAGTTGGCAAGAATGAACGGCGAGATATGTTCGATCCGTTGCGCTGAATGGCTCGCGCTGGCGCGCACTGCGGATGCTCCCCCGTGACGTCCTACCGTCGGAATTGGTGCGTCGGCAGACCTAAAGCGGTTTACAGGCAGGTTGTTTTGAGCACATGGTCTGCGACCTGTGCTCGATAATATGCGTGGCGCAGGGACGGAAGCGGCAACCCGGCGCCGTCATTCTGGATGCCCGCCAAGGTGTCCATTCGGACGCGGATAGATAATTCCTCAGCGTGTAACTTCCATCGCCGTGATGCGTGGCAATAGCCGGTCGAATTCGCGTCTGACGATCTCGTAGCATTCGCATGACCGCGCCTCGAGCCCTGTTCGATCGACGATCCGGACATGGCCACGACTGTGATGGATGAGGTCGGCTTCGCAAAGCTTGCCGGACGCCTCAGTCACCCCTTCACGACGCACGCCGAGCATATCCGCAATCAGTTGCTGGGTCACTTGCAAATCACACGTGCCCGAACGATCGATGTCGATCAGCAGCCACCGGCACAATTGCTCGTCCAGTCGATGCAGCCGGTTGCACGCCGCCGTCTGTGCGACCTGGGTGAGAAGGGCTTGCATGTACAACAGCATCAGCGAACGTAGAGAAGGGCAAGTGCCCAACGCTTCGCGCAGTTTTTTTGCGCTTACTCGGTAAGCAAAGCCCCGGCATTGAGCCTGAACGCTGGCTGGCATGGTATCTCCGCCCGTCAGGATCGGCACGCCTGTCGTGCCATCCCTGCCGATCGCGGCGATTTCCACCGAACTTCCGTTTTCCATGGTCTGCAGCAGGGAAACGATCGCAGTGGCCGGAAAATAGACGGTTCGTATGAGTTCGCCGGATTGCGACAGCAGTTGCCCCGGACTTAATTCGACGAGTTCGAGATGAGGAGCCAGCACTTCCCATTCATGCGTTGGGAGCGCCTCGAGAAGACGGTTACCACGCTGGTATGCCTGGAATGTCGTCATCATTTCCCTCACGTAAGTATCGCAGGGCCCGCCGGGGTACGGCAGACCTCCACTCGAATCGAGAAGCCAATGGCGATGCATTGCCCTCGCTCGCGCGGTCAGCAAACAAAAGCGGTAATGGAGACGATCAAAGGTCCGCGATGGTTATCGCGTTGCCTTCGCTGACGCAGTGCAGCATAGACGGCGAAGGGGGCGAGCCAATAAATCTGGCGGGATAGCCCGGACGATCGGCGGAATTGAAAGGGCATATTTGCGTTGGACGTTCGTTCCAACTCTGGCCCCGCAACTCACCCGAGGTTCAGTGCGTTTGTCGTGCTGCGCGAACACTCGTGTTGACGCGCGGCAGGAGCGCCGCATCGGCACCGGTTATAGGGGGCTCGCCAGTGGCGGAGGTGCCTACCGGTTGCGTGAATACCTTGCCGTCAAGTGTGTTGACGCTGGAGACGATCTGGCTCGGCGCACAATTTCTACTCTGCATCGAAATCGGCGAGCCTCTTATCGAAGCGAACGCGCTGTTGGTGATGCGGTACTGACAGACGTTGCCAAGCGCGCGAAAGCCACCGTAGTTCGCCCGCAAGACTTTATTGTCCGTTACCAACACGCGCGAAACTGAGCCCGCGCCGGTGTTGATGTCGATCCCCGCGTGCTGCGCTGCTGGCCATTTGTTGTCGGGACTCGTCGAATTCTCTATGTCTGACACGATGTTATTGTGGATCACAACATTCGTCGCGTTATAGGTCCGGTAACCATCTTCCTGCGCGACCAGGATGCCGGCCGCTTTCTGCACGCCCTGCACTGTGTTGTCCGACAGCGTCACGTTGGAACCACCAACCACCGACAGACCTCTGCCCCAGTAATTGCCCGACACCCTGTTGCCGGTGACGAGTATGTTCCTGCATAAGGCGCCGTCCGTCTGGTAGCTGACGATTGCGATCATGTCATCGCCCGTGCCAATCACGGTATTACCCGACACCAGAACGTTCTGCGATCCGCCCGTGATGTGTATCCCGTCGGCTAGCGTCGCGCTAACCCAATTTCCCGCTAGCGCGACGCTAGTCGCACCAGACACGAAAATACCCGCGCTCGCGCCGCCCTCGATCCTGGTATCGAGAATCTGGATGCCTGTGCCGCGCACCACGATTTTCGCGGAACTTTCGGTTTCGAGCCGTTTACTACCCGTGCCGCGCAGCGTCAGACCAGCGACCGTCGCGTTCGTCCCGTTGACGACGAGTGATTGATCGTTAGGGTGGGTCGCAACCAGCGTGGCGCCATACCCGGACACCACCACGCTCTGCGCCTTGACAACCAACGAATGGCTTACGACGTAAGTACCCGGCGCGATCACCAGCCGTTGGCCGTCACGCAGCGCGTCGAGCGCGGTCTGAATGATATCGGCTTGATCGCTGCCGTCACTGGACGGATGGATCGTGTCCGGTTGCGCGTAAGCGAGCGTCGCACAACACGACGCGATCGCAATGGCCGACAGGACGCGTTCGATTTTCTTGGTCATGCGGCCTTTCTTTAGCGCACACTCCGTCTTTCAGACGAAACGGCAATGAATAGACTGAGCATAAAGCGCGCCCCATGTGTGTCAGTATTGTGACGCTACTGTGCGAGTGGGCCTGACAGGTCTCGTTCTAAAGAAACGGAACACGATGATCAGCATCGCGACCGAAACAAAGTTTCTGCCGCTAAACAGAATTGGAACACGCAGGATCTCGAACAACGACACCATCAAGACCGGATGCGCGCAGCACCAGAACCCGTTAGAGCTGCGCCATCCTGAATAGCTCCTGTTGAACACCCAGCCGATGAAAGCAGCGACGAACAGTGCAAACCAGCCCCATTCGTAGAAATGCACGAAGATACCGGACGGATTATTGAATTCCGGGTCGGCGTTGTTGCTCAGAAAGGCGACGTAGTCCGCATTGAAATCGGGGTGTGCCAAAAGAAGGTCGCCGAGTATCGGAAACCTGAACAACCAATCGAGGGTGAACACGGGTTCGCCTACGCCCCAACCGAGAATCTTTAGAACCCCGGCGCCATTGTTGAGCGCAGTCGAGTAGTACAGCGCAAGCCGCTCGAGCGCGAATTCGAAGATGTTGCTATAGACGTTGATATAGTAGGTTTCCCACGAGCGGTTGTATTCATTGGCGATGAAGAACCCGATCAGCGGCACGATGGCGGCATAGGGCCCGAGCTTCAGAATCCTGGAAGGTGTCCGATGCGAGCGCCGGAATTTCACAAGCATTAACACGAGCGGAATCACGAGCTCGATCAGCGCAAGGCGCTCGGCAAAAATAAAGCTTCTTAGCAGCGCCAACCCGAGGAGGACGAGCAGGTAGATCTTGTACCGTGTGATGCCCCGCTCGGGTTGCCGGAACACATAGAAGTACAAGGGCACGTAAGCGACGGCCACCTGCGTCAGTGTGCTTATCCCGGCAATCCGACCTTTCGCCGCGATCAGGTCGTATGCGCTTGCGTCGCCGCTGAAGAACGACAGGATGAGCGCCGGGTGGGCGATCACGCCACTCATCATGGTCAGGTAGCCAATCAATGAGAGCACAAAGAGCGCATCGAGCACCCATCGCGATATCTCGACCGGTTCCTGACCGGCCCTTGGGGTCACGGTTCGGCCGAAGTAGGACGCCGCCAGGATGGTAATGAGGAACAGTGCGGCGACCAATGCATAGAAACCGTTGAAATACAGTTGTCCGATTGCTTTCTGATCGCCCAACAATTCTATCGAAATCAACGCGTAGAGCGGCAAGATGAAGAACAGCATCACGCGCGCCGGGTCTTCCCACCAGTAACCGTTGAATGCAAGTTGTCCGCGCATCGATATGCGGACATACTCTTGCGCCGGGCCAGCCCAGCTGGACCGTTCAGCCGGCTCGCCAATCTTGTTCTGCATTACGTTTTCTCCTGAGACTGCCTGCCCAACGCGGCAAACCACATCACTCGCCGCCATTCGGCTCAACGGGCGTCCGGCTGCAATTTGCCGACACGGCCCGCTCTTGTCAGCGGATTGGCGATGTAGCGCACCGCGCGATCGCTGACCGATGTCAACGGAATCAGACAAAGTCCTGTCAGACAGGACACAGCTAATTTCTTGCGCATGCTCCAGAACGGATTCGCAAGCACGGTATGGAAATAGCTCCCGGATTCGAGCACGAACCAGCGCCATCGGCGCGCGAGCGACGCCTGATACAGGCGGTCGGCAAAGTGTGCCTTTTCAGTTGAGAAGTCGAAAAACGCTACGGGGAGTGTTTCTCCGAGCCTCTCTTGCGCGACGACGCGCAGCGTCGACCAGCGGAGTGCAGCCTTTCTTGCGAGGGCCAGCGGACCTTCCGAGTTGGAAAATGCGAGCTGCGCCGTAGAACCGTTCGCCCCGCTCGCTCCGTTCGCGATGCTTGCTGCAGACCGGTGAACCCGATATCCGCCTAGCGGGAGATCGAGCATACAAACGTGGCCGAGGAGCGCAAT
Source organism: Paraburkholderia domus (assembly GCF_905220705.1). Lineage (GTDB taxonomy): Bacteria > Pseudomonadota > Gammaproteobacteria > Burkholderiales > Burkholderiaceae > Paraburkholderia > Paraburkholderia domus. The sequence continues at coordinate 438,596 of NZ_CAJNAT010000003.1, read as the reverse complement.
ACCGTAGATCGCATAGAAATCTGCGCCATGGCGATTGTCGGATGTGACGGGAATGGGAAAGATCCGCTTCAGCGCCGCAACCCGGTAAGCGTTGCCTGAACCAGGTGGCGATGGATAGAGCCAACCCGCGCGCAGCAGCTTGCCGCAGTCGGCGACCGCCGTGGTTTGCGGTACGGTGACGCCCGTCTTGTCGCCTTCGTGGGTCACCACATCCAGCTTGAATTGCACTTTGACGTAGTCACCGGATGCGAACGCTGCGATCACGCGACTCACCGTGTCCGCATACAGCAGGTCGTCAGCGTCCAGAAAAATCACATAAGGACTATCGATCTGCTCGAGCGCGCGATTGTAGGCGGCCACCTGGCCGCCGTTTTCCTGAAAGATCGCGGTGATGCGCTCGCCGTACGATTGGATGATGTCGTGTGAATCGTCCGTCGATCCGTCGTCGACGACGAGCACCTGGGCCGCGCCGACCGTTTGCGTCAGCGCGGAATCGATCGCACAGCGTAGATACTCGCCGTAGTTGTAATTACAGATCACCACTGTCATATTCGACATGGTTTCCCCATGGAACTATCGTGAGCGGAGGTGGCGTGCTGCTGCCGCGCATAGATAGCTCACTGCGAGATCATTGTTGCGCAGGCTGCTCTGTAAAGCGACCGCGTCTGTAATCACCCAGCGTGCTATCCGCGTAACCCGCATAACCGGCGTAACCATATTTGCCCGGCAATGCCTTGAAGTCGTTGAGCACCACGCCGCGGATCGGCACACCTGCCTGCGCCAATCTGCGAGCGCTCTCACGGATATCGGGCAACGTGGTCACGCCATGGCGAGCCACCATGAAGACCGCGCCGGCGGCCTGCCCCAGCATGATCGCATCGGGGACCATCAACAGCGGGGGGCCATCGATCACCACCATGTCGTATTGCGAGCTGACCTCGTCGATCAGGTTCGACAATTCGGGGCGCAACAGCATCTCACTCGGACCGGACGGCGCTTCACCCGTGGACAGAAAGTCGAGCCCCGGCAACACGTTGCGCTTTAATACCGCGTTGATGTGGTGGGTGCCCGCCACAACTTCTGACAGCCCGTGACCGCACTCGACCTTCAAGTACTGATGCAAAACGCCCTTACGCAGATCGGCGTCGATCAGCAGCACGCGTTTATTCGACGCACCGGCCAGCGTTGCAAGATTCGCAGAAACGAACGATTTGCCGATGCCCGCGGTCGGACCGGTGATCAGCACAGCCCGGTTACGCGCTTCCGGGAGCCTGAATTGCAGTATTGCGTAGAAGCTGCGCAGGCTTTCGATGGTGGGACAATTGATCGAGCCATCGGTGAGCATGAGAGGTGCGGCCGGCTTCACCAGCGCGTTGCGACGCGTGTAATCAGGCAGACGGCCGTGCGGCGGCACCGTCGCGTACACGGGCAGACCGATCGACGCTTCAATTTCCTGCGGGTCGTCCACACGGCCGCGCACGCGCCGCCGGAAGAACACAAGACCCGCGCCGATCAGCAGACCGGAGATTATTGAGCCGCCAATCACGACGCCGACGCGCGGCTGAATGGGCTCCTCCGTCGGCATCGCGGTATCGATCAGCCGAACATTACTTACCTTACCCGCGCCCACGAGCGTGAGTTGCTGACGGGTACCGAGCTGAATCCTGTACAGGTCGGAGCTGACCTGCACGTCACGCTGTAGTTGCAAAACGCTCTGTTCGAGTGCCGGCAACGCCTGGGTGGCTCCCAGCACCGCTGCTAGCGCCGCCTGTGCGTCCTGCAACTGGCGGTCGACGGCCTGCACCTCGGGATACCCCTCGGTGAAGCGCGACATTAATTCGCTGCGGCGCTGCTTCAGGTCGAACACCTTCACCTGATCCGCTACCGATTGTTGCAGCAGGGCCGTGCCGTACTGACTCGTATCAAGCGTGCCGTGCTCCGCCCGGAAAGCGTTGAGTCGGGCTTCGGCCGCTTCCAGTTGCGCTTTCAGCACCGGCAGTTGCGTGTCCAGAAAGCGGATCGCCTTGTTCGCCTCTGCGGATTTGCGCTGCCCGTTCTGTTCGATATATGCGCGACCGATTTCATTCAGAATCTGGCTGTCCTCTCTCGGATCGGTACCGTCGAGTGTCGCGCCGATGATATTGGACTGTTTGCCTCTCTCCAGAACCGCAACGGTGTTCTGCAACCACTCGATCGTGCCGGCTTCCGAATAGCGGCTTAAATTGAAGGTTGCACCCGGCTTCCCGTCCACGTGCTGCACCAGCAGCTCGACCGGGCCATACGACGTCTGCTCGCGAAGCATCTGGCCGACATGGCCCTGAAGCTGAAACTTGTCCCCGAACAGGAATCCGCCCGAAAGCGTGTAGGCTCCGCCCTGTCCCAGCGTCAGCTTGAGAGTCTTGCTATACAGCCGCTGCGGGACGTTTAACGTCGCGACGTCGATACTTTCCTTGCCGCTCACATAGCCGCCGGGCAGTGGGGTCGACAAGTCGTCCGAACGCTCGGAGAGCCACCAGCCAACGACCGGGATATACCGCGGTTCAGCGTCGATATAGAGCTTCAGGTTGTTGACCGCTTGCGATGTGACCAGCCTCGACTTCAGTACCTCGATCTCAGATGACACATCGGTCTTCAAGTCGAACATCGACGACACGTCGCCTAACGCACTCTTTGGTAGTTCCGGAGTCTGCTCGACCTCAATCAGGATATCGGAGCGAAACACAGGCTGCTTGAACGTCGCGTAGCCAATGCCTGCTAGCAGACACAGAAGTGTCGAACCGATGATGACCCAACGCCCGTGATAGAAGGCGCTCATAGAGTGGCCTGTCGACGCAGGTTGCTGATGCGCCGGCTCGAAGTTCGATGTTGACCAATTCGCATGATTCACTGTCATAAACTCCTCAAACTTCTGGATTTCCCGGTCATTGCGCAGGTACCGCACGGACAGGCGGATTCCATCGCGAAAGCCCCTTCATTGCCGAGTCCGCCTGCAGTCCCTGTCGTCTGAGTCCGCAGTTCAACAACGCGTCTCCAGCGAAAGTGTTCTCATAGCAGTCGATTCGACGACGTGAACTATTTCATAGGCACGCTGCAGTACGGATTACTTGGTTTCGGCTGGAGTGCATGCTGTTCAGTACGCGCCTCTGCCGTCGAAGACTACTTTGAATGTTCTCAGCAGAATGCCGATGTCGAGCAGCGTTGAACGTTCTTTCACGTAAGTGACGTCCAGTGCGACTCTCGATGGATAGTCAATATTGTTTCGTCCGCTGACTTGCCACAATCCTGTCAATCCGGGTCTGACCGACAGGTAGTAGTAGGCGTCGGCGCCATACCGTTCCAGCTCCTCGTTGACGATCGGGCGAGGGCCGACCAGGCTCATGTCGCCGCGAAGGATATTCCAGAGTTGAGGCAGTTCATCGAGGCTCGTCGTGCGCAGAAACCGGCCGACGGACGTGATGCGCACATCGTTCTTAAGCTTGAAATCGCGATTCCATTCCTCACGCGCGCTGGCGTCGGTGGCAAGGAGTTGAGCGAGAACGACGTCGGCTTTCGGTACCATGGAGCGGAACTTTAAGCAGCGAAACGGCCGTCCGCCTTTTCCAACCCGGGTATGACCAAAAAAAGCTGGCCCGCCGTCGCTCAGCACGACGCACCCGATCACGAGGAAAATCGGGCATAGCGTGAGGAGCAAGGCGGACGCGCCAACGATATCCAAGGCGCGCTTCGTAAAGTCGCTTTTCCTGACCGGCAAGCCAGGATCGTTCGCCGCAGACAAGGTGAGACAAGCCATAGGACTTGCCGCTGTTTCCGTTGAAGAGTCCGAAGGAAACGATTCTTCGCTGCGACTGAATTCCGTCGTGCCATCCATATGAGAAGCTGAAAAGGTGCGACCGCTCAGATCCGCACGTTCGGCGTACGAACGACTGGCGTGGCGGGTATCGAAAGGGGCGACTTCCTTTGACACCGATTCCGATACCTTGCCGACTAAAGCCATCGCTGCCCCCGGGTCGAAGTGTGTTGACGGATACATCAGTGTTTCGGTATTGCAAGTCGTACCGGTTGATTCAACAAAAAATCGGCATAAAAGTCTCTCCATACAATATGGAAAATGTATTCCGCGCATGCGACGCGTCGAGATACATGAGGAATCGAAGCCTAATTATTTCCGTATCGCTTTGCGATTCCACGTCCATCAGCAGGAAAGTCGTAAAGTGCCGATGTCTTGGCCGACTCAAAAGACAAGCAAATAGGTATTACTAAATCGTCACGAGGCAGTTATTGGCAATACGAAACGTTTTTCGGCAACACTGTCCAGCTATCACGTCGCGAAGTTATTTGACGACCAATTCGATAGATAAATCGTCATAATTCGGCTTACTGTCTCCTGCATTTTTGCATCATGATTGACATGACCTTTAATGCAAAGAAGCACTGCGCCTGCTCGGCCCTTGGTCGAGCAATGTTTAGTCGTAGCGTATCTGTAGGAATACCGCTATTCCGTTCGGTACAGCACACAACGTGCGGTTAGGAAACGCTCCGATGTGTGTGATGAAAGCGGCTCGTCGTGCCGATGCCGGGAGTGGCGGAGATAATGGCGGCGTGATGTCGCATGACATAGTCATTGTCGGCCACGTTGAGTGCCGCCGCCGCGAATTGCTCGACCAACAGCATGGTGACCTTTCGTCGATCATGCTGCTGTCGAGCTGTAATTTACTTAAGCGAAGCCCTGCGGATTCGCCGCCTGCCACCGCCAGTGATCCGCACACATCCTCTCGATCCCAAACTCTGCGCGCCAGCCAAGTACCTCCAAAGCCGCCGCCGGATCCGCGAAACACGAAGCCACATCACCTGGCCGCCGCGCCACGATCTCATACGGCACAGGCTGCCCCGAAGCCTTCTCAAACGCCTTCACCACGTCGATAACGCTATACCCCTGACCCGTCCCGAGATTCACGACAAAACTGGCATCGCGCTTAACCAGCGCGTCCAGTGCGGCCAGATGCCCACGCGCCAGGTCCACAACGTGGATATAGTCCCGCACCCCGGTGCCATCCGGCGTCTCATAGTCACCCCCAAACACGCGCAGTTTTTCGAGCTTGCCGACAGCAACCTGCGCAACATAAGGCATCAGGTTATTCGGAATACCCGCCGGATCCTCCCCAATCAACCCGCTCTCATGCGCGCCAACCGGATTGAAATAGCGCAGCGTCGCAATCCGCCAGGAAGAATCCGCCACTTCCAGATCACGCAACACCTGTTCGGCAATCAGTTTCGATTGCCCATAAGGATTGGTCGCCGAGAGCGGAAACGATTCATCGATCGGCGAGCTTTCCGGCACGCCATACACGGTCGCCGAAGAACTGAACACGAACTGCTTGACGTTTCGATCGCGCATCACGCCGAGCAGCGCCAGCAAACTGCCGACGTTATTGCTGTAGTACTCGATCGGCTTGGCGACCGATTCGCCCACCGCCTTCAGCGCCGCAAAGTGAATCGCACCGGTGATCGGGTGTGCGTCGAAAATACGGTTGAGCGCCGCTTCATCGCGCGCGTCGGCTTCGTAGAAGGCCACGGTCTTCCCGGTGATTTTCTCCACGCGCCGCAGCGATTCGCGGTTGCTGTTCACGAGATTGTCGATTACCACGACGTCGTAACCGCCGTTTAGCAGTTCGACGCATGTGTGCGAGCCGATAAATCCTGCTCCGCCCGTTACCAGAATCGTACCCTTCGTGGTCATGCTGTTGCTCCGTTAAAGTAAAACGCCCGTCATTTTCTGTACCAGGTCTTTATACGTTTCGACGACGACACGTTCGTCGAACTCTTGCGCGACTTTCTGCCGGCCGCGTTCAGCCATTGCGCGGCGCTCGGGGCCGCTCATGTCGAGCATTTGCGCGAGCTTCGCCGCGAGACTCTCTGCATTGCGCACTTCGCACAGCAATCCGTTGACGCCGTCCGCCACCACTTCGCGGCAGCCGGGTACATTGGTCGCAACGATTGGGCGGCCCATTGCCGATGCTTCCATCAGCGTACGCGGCACGCCTTCGCGATACGACGGCAAGACAACGCAGTCGGCGTCGGCGATAAGCGGCCGCACGTCGTGCGCCTCTCCAAGATACTCGATGATGCCTTCCTGCTCCCACGCGCTCACATCTTCGCGTGTGATTGCGCTCGGGTTGTCGACGCCAACCGGCCCGAGCAATTGGAATCGCGCCTGCGGGTAACGTTCACGCAAACGTCGCGCGGCTTCGACATATTCACCGACACCTTTGTCCCACAAGAGCCGCCCGATCAGTACGAACTTGAATTCCGCCCGCTCCGGCAGCGGCGCAAAGGCGAACTGTTCAAGATCGACGCCTTCGCCATGCAAAAGACGCGCACGCTCAGGATGCACCAACAAATTCTGCTCGACAAACGCGGCCTGGTCGTCACGATTCAGAAACCAGATTTCGCGCGGGAAACGGAACGCAAAACGGTACAGCTTTTTGGCGACTTGCGCGGCGCGGCTATGCTGAATGAAAACGTAGCCGAGTCCGGTCGTCACCGCCACCGACTGCACGCCCGCCAGTTTCGCGGCGACGGAGCCATAGATGTTCGGCTTGATCGTGTAGTGGAACACGACGTGCGGGCGGATGCTTCTATACAAACGATACAACGACAAAAGCGTGCGCAGGTCGTCGCGCGGATTGGTGCCTTTGGACGCCACCGGCAATTCGATGCAGCGGCACCCCATCGCAGTGAGCAGTTCGAACGTGCGGTCGCGCGGTGCGATCACCGTCACGTCGACGCCGCGTCCGACCAGCATGCGGATCAGCCCTTGCCGATACGTATAGATTGCCCAAGCGGTGTTACAGACGAGTGTAATGCGTAGCGCGGGCGTCGATTTCAAGGCAGGCTTCATGCGGGAACGGGCTCGACAGTGAATGACGGAGTGGATGACGGGGCAGCGGAATTAATGGCTCGCGCGCGGCGCGAGCAGCGTGCGTTTGATCCGCTGCAATGCCCGGTAAGGTGTCACGAGATGTAGCAAATTTTTAGCGAGACCCAGCCAGTCGTACAGATTGGCCGCGTTGAAGTAGCGCAGTTGCAGCCGCAGCGTCGAGCTGACCTGGCGGCGCCGTTTGGTCGCGCTAATACCGCCTTCGTTCAGCTCGTAATAGAGCCCGAGCTCCGGCAGATTGGCGCAGTCGTAGCGCTCCATCAGGCGCGTGAACAGATCGAGGTCTTCGGCGGAAGGATACGCCGCGCGATAGTTGCCGACCGCGCGGACGGCGTCGATGCGCAGCATCATCGAAGGATGCGCGAGGCATAGGCGGAAGAAGCGCTGACGCCGGATTTCATTCGGTTCGGCGGGCGGCGTCAGCATGAAAAGCGGTTTGCCTTCACGCGTGACGACCTGCGTCCACATGCCAAGGCCGGCCACTTTCGGATGCAATTCCATGAACACGCGTTGTTTGGCGAGCCGTTGCGGCACGCTGCGATCGCCCGCGTCGATGCGCGCCGCGTAGCGAAAGCCGCGCTGCGCGAGGGCGTCGATGCCGGTTTGCAGCGCGCGCTCGATGCCGCCGTTCTGCTGCATACGCAGCACCTCGATCTTCATGTTCGGGATCGTCGGCGCGACGATTGGCGGCGTGCTGCCGTCGTCGACGATGAGTACGTGCACTAGCGCGCTTTCGCTGAAGGAGGTCAGCGTGAGATCGACGTCGGCCTGGCCGTTGTACGCGGGCATCAGGACGGCGACGTCGTCGAGGGAAAGCGCTGTGGCGGATGAATTCGTCATGGGCGCAATTTGAAACGAATGTAATAAAGATTAACCGACGCGGCGGCGAGATAACCGGCGGCGAGACCCACCAGCGCACCGTAAGCGCCAAGTCGCGGAATCGCCAGCAGATTGATCACAAACGCAACCGCCAGCGCCAGCAGCCACTTCGAAAGCAAGACGAATTTGGCTTGATATTTCAACACGATCAGATTGCCGATCGCTTCAATCCCTGCCGGCACGGAAAGCCACACGGCCCAGCGGAAAATCTCGATGGCGCCTTCGAAGTCCGGCCCGAACACGCGGCGAATGATGAAACCCGCCAGCAGATCCAGCACGATCGCGCCGCTCACCATCAGCGCGGCGGTCATGGCGGTGAGCCGCCACACGTTGCGGCGCAAAAGCGCTGCGTCCTGCACGCGGTAGACAAAGGCGGGCGCGATCGTCTGTGCGAGCATCAGCGCGAGCGTGATCCAGTTTTCGTTCAACTGCTGCGCAGCGGAATAGCGCCCGAGGTCGGCGAAGGAAATCGCCCGCTCGAGCATCAGTCTGTCCAGTTTCAGGAACAGATACATACAGATCAGGCCGAGCCAGAACACTGTGCCCGCGGTCGCGAAGTGCTTGAAGAGCGAACGGTCGAGGTGCCAGCCGAGCTTGCCGCCATGCCGGCGGACGTAATAGGCCAGCAGAACCGCGCCGATCACCGCCGATTCGGCGGCCCACAGCCAGCCAAAGCGCGCGGGCGTCGCCATCGCGCGCACCAGCAGATAGACGAAGCCGGCCTTCAGCACGGCGGTGCTCATGCTGGTGAGCAACTGCGGCTTGCTGTACGTCATGCTTTGCAGCCACGCATTGATCACGCCGACGAACGGTTCGCGAAACAGCATCGTCACCGCGAGGCCGGCGAGCATGGCGCCCACGAGCGGGTCGAAGACGTGCAAAGCGATGCCGAGCCACGTGATCAGCAGCGCTGCGACGGAAACGGAAAAGCGCAGCGCGAAGGCGCTGCCGAGCACCGTGCCCAACTGGGTTGGCGGCCGGCTGACGATGGTGGGAACCAGAATCTCCGCGCCGCACACCCAGGTGATCGGCGAAAGCACCAGCAGCAGCGTGTTCGCGTACTGCCATTTGCCAAAGGTGTCAGGCCCGAAGTAGCGCGCCAGCATGCCGCTGATCACGATCGCCACGCCGATCTGTGTGAGCCGCTCCAGCCCGAGCCAGACGATATTGGTGAAGGCGCGCGTGACGTCGGGATTGGCGAAGCGTTTGAGCGTCAGCATCCGGTGGACACTCGCCTATGCGGTTGCACGCGTTGCACGTGTTGTACGAGGGACGCAGCGTGCGCCAGGGCGCAATGTGTAACAGCCCACCTGGCCGACTGTCGCGGCAACATTGCAAAAGCAGGGCGTCTAAGCATTAGAATGGGCGTCTATTAGGGCATGTCCGAAAGGCGCAATTATAAGTTGGAACCGGATCGCTTCCGGCAAGGGCGCATCGCTCGGATTAACGGATAGTTTTACCGATCCTTCGGCGATACGCCGGTCAAAATTTTCCATTGCACGCAAGTGAGCCAACATGATCTCCAAATCTATTTTCAAGGCGTATGACATTCGCGGTGTAATCGGCAAGACGCTCGACGCCGACGCAGCGCGTTCGATCGGCCTCGCCTTCGGCAGCGAAGTGCGGGCGCAAGGCGGCGACGCCGTGGTGGTCGCGCGTGACGGCCGCCTCTCGGGTCCCGAGTTGATCCAGGCACTGTCGGACGGTCTGCGTGCGGCCGGTGTCGATGTGGTCAACGTCGGCATGGTGCCGACTCCCGTCGGCTACTTTGCGGCCAGCGTGCCGTTGAAGCTCGACGGCGGCGAACGCCGTGTCGATTCGTGCATCGTCGTGACGGGCAGCCACAATCCGCCGGACTATAACGGCTTCAAGATGGTCCTGCGCGGCGCGGCCATTTACGGCGAGCAGATCCTCGCGCTGCATCAGCGCATCGTCGACGAAAATTTCGCCGAAGGCAGCGGCACGTACACCGAGTACGACATTGCTGACGCGTATCTGGATCGCATCGCCAGCGACATCAAGCTCGCACGCCCGATCAAGATCGTGGTCGACACGGGCAACGGCGTAGCAGGCGGGCTCGCCCCGAAGCTCTTCAGGAAGCTCGGCTGCGAACTGGTCGAACTGTTCACCGAGATCGACGGCACCTTCCCGAACCATCACCCGGACCCGGCTCACCCGGAAAACCTCCAGGACGTGATCCGCGCGCTGAAGGAAACGGACGCTGAAATCGGTTTCGCATTCGACGGCGACGGCGACCGTCTCGGCGTTGTCACCAAAGACGGCCAGATCATCTATCCGGACCGCCAGCTGATGCTGTTCGCCGAAGAGGTGCTGTCGCGCAACAAAGGCGCGCAGATCATTTACGACGTGAAGTGCACGCGCAATCTCGCCAAGTGGGTCAAAGATAAAGGCGGCGAACCGCTGATGTGGAAGACCGGCCACTCGCTGGTCAAGGCGAAGCTCCGCGAAACCGGCGCGCCGCTGGCGGGCGAAATGAGCGGCCACGTGTTCTTCAAGGACCGCTGGTACGGTTTCGACGACGGCCTGTACACGGGTGCGCGCCTGCTCGAAATCCTCACGCGCGTGGCGGATCCGAGCAAGCTGCTGAACTCGCTGCCGAACTCGAATTCCACGCCGGAACTGCAATTGAAGCTCGAAGAAGGCGAAAACTTCGAACTGATCGCGCGTTTGCAGCAAAACGCGAAGTTCACCGGCGCGGACGACGTCGTGAAGATCGACGGCCTGCGTGTCGAGTACCCGGACGGCTTTGGCCTCGCGCGTTCGTCGAACACCACGCCGGTGGTGGTGATGCGTTTCGAAGCCGATAGCGACGAAGCGCTTAAGCGCATCCAGGAAGACTTCCGCCGCGTGATCATGGCGGAGAAGCCTGACGCGAAGCTGCCGTTCTGAAAGCTCCAGCGGCGGCGCGGTTCTTCGTGAATCGCGGCTGCCGTCGAACGCGGCGCGGGTTTCACTTACCGCGCCGCGTTTTTTCATGCCATTTACCCGTGGCGCGCTAGAATTGCGGTCCTCTTACTAAAACGCTGGGCCGTCCCAAGTTTTCCGCCCCGCAGGAAGTCCCCTTGGGGGATCACCCCCCTCGGGGGGCCTGGCGCGAAGCGACAGGTTGGGGGCTCTCTCAACGCACTTCGGGCCGGATAGCCGGTTTTCCCACACTTGAGCGTGCAAAAGATACTGATCGTGAGGGTGTCGTCATTGGGCGACGTCGTTCACAACATGCCGGTGATCGCCGACATTCGACGCCGCCACCCCGACGCCCAGATCGACTGGCTCGTCGAAGAAAGCTTCGTCGGGCTCGTGGAGCTTGTCAGCGGCGTGCGCCGGGCAATTCCCGTATCGCTGCGGCGCTGGCGTAAGCGCATCCTGTCGGTCGACAACTGGCGCGAGATCGGCGCGTTTCGCCGCGCGCTCGTGGCAGAGAACTACGACCTCGTGATCGACTGCCAGGGGCTCATCAAGACTGCGTGGGTCGCGAGCATGGCGCGCGGACCACTGGTCGGCCTCGCAAACCGTACCGACGGCGCGGGCTTCGAATGGCCGGTGCGCTTCTTCTACGACAAGCGGGTGCCGATCGAGCCGCGCACCCATGTGGTCGAGCGCACGCGCCAACTGGTGGCCGCGGCGCTGAACGACCCGCAGCCGCACCCTACCGACGAGATCGACTTCGGCATTGACATCGGACGCGCGGCGCTGGCTTTGTCGCAGGCGAATCTGAACCTGCCGGTGCCTTACGTGGTGTTCGTGCATGCCACCTCGCGCGCCGACAAGCAGTGGCCGGATACCGCGTGGATCGAACTCGGCCAGTCTTTGGTGCGGCGCGGCGCGTCGATCGTGCTGCCGTGGGGCAGCGAGGAAGAGCGCGTCACCAGCGAGCGTCTGGCGAAGGAATTCGGCGGTGCGGCCATCGTGCCGCCCAAATTGTCGTTGCCGGCGGTGGTTGGCCTGATCGAAGGCGCCGCGGCGACAGTCGGCGTTGACACAGGTCTAGTTCACATTGCGGCGGCGCTGAAGCGGCCGACGGTCGAGTTGTACAATTTCGCCACCGCGTGGCGCACCGGCGGCTACTGGTCGCCGAACGTCGTCAATCTCGGCACGGCCGGCAAGCCGCCTACGCTGCAAGAAGTGAAATCCGCGTTGGCCGGGTTCGGCCTGCTCTAATGTTGTAGCGCTGTAATGCGGTGTGCTTCGCCTTACGCTCCATCCGTTTTCAAGGGCGACCATGAACGAAACCCAGATCATCGAAGTAGCGAACGCCGACTGGCACGGACGCAATCTGTCCGTGCCGCGCGAGATGCTGCTGGCCGGCGTCGAACGCGGCAAAGTGGTGTATTTCCCGAATCTGCGCTTTGCGATCGAAGGCGGCGAACAGGCGCTGCTCGACCCCGCACTGGCCGATCCGAGCCGCAAGAACATCAGTCTCGAGCCGAATGGCGGTGCGCTGCATGGCGTAGCCGGCGACGCCGTCACGCAATCGGCGGTGCGCGCGTTGATCGCGCGTTATCAGTCCAATGCGCGCACGCTGGTCGATGGGCTTTTTCCCGAATACAACGGCAAGCTCCGCGTCGCGCCGACGAGCCTGCGGCTGCATCAGGTGGAAGGGCGCGAGACGTCCTGGCGCAAAGACGATAGCCGTTTGCACGTCGATGCATTTCCATCTCGGCCGAACTATGGCGAGCGCATTTTGCGCGTGTTCACCAACGTCAATCCGCATGGTGCACCGCGCGTATGGCGTGTCGGCGAACCGTTCGAGGATATGGCCAAGCGCTTCCTGCCGCGCATCAAACCGCAGATGCCGGGCTCGGCGTGGCTGCTGAATCTGCTGCACGTGACCAAGTCGCCGCGCAGCGAATATGACCATCTGATGCTGAATCTGCACGACGGCATGAAGGCCGATCTCGAGTATCAGAAGTCGAGCCCGCAGGAGACCATGCCGTTTCCGCCGGGCAGCGTGTGGGTGTGTTTCTCCGACCAGACTTCGCATGCGGTGATGTCCGGCCAGTTCATGCTGGAGCAGACCTTCTTCCTGCCGGTCAAGGCGATGGCGCAGCCGGATTGCGCACCGCTCGGCATTCTCGAGCGCCTGAAGGGCAGGGCGCTGGTTTGAGCGCCGCTGTCTTTTTCGCTCGCGCTGCGCAGCCCGCGTTTGCATTCGGATTCGCGCCCGGGTGTGCGGAGTCCCGATGCTGAGGGCGATTTATAACGCGCTCTGGTGGATCGTCGCGCCGCTTGCCGTGCTGCGCTTGCTGATCCGCTCGCGCAAGGAGCGTGGCTATCGCGAGCATATCGCCGAGCGTTTCGGTCACTCGCGCGGGCGGCTGCCGGAAGACAATGCGCCGCTGATCTGGGTGCATGCGGTGTCGGTGGGTGAGACGCGTGCCGCGCAACCGCTGATCGACGCGCTGATGAAGGCGCGTCCCGACGCGCGAATTCTTTTGACGCATATGACGCCGAGTGGCCGCGCCACCGGCGAGCAGATTTTTGGCGACCGCGTGTTGCGCAGCTATCTGCCGTACGACATGCCGCACGCGGTGCGGCGGTTTTTGCGGACGTGGCGGCCGTCGCTCGGTCTGGTGATGGAAACTGAAGTGTGGCCGACGCTGATCGACGAATGCCGTCGCGCGGATGTGCCGCTCGTGCTGACCAACGCGCGGATGTCGGCACGCTCGTATAAGCGCGCGGCCAAGTTCGGCCATGCGACGAGAGACGTGTTCGGCGGATTTGCGCGGGTGCTGGCGCAGAGTCCGTCAGATGCGGAGCGGCTCACGGCACTCGGTGCGCGTAACGTCGCGGTGCTCGGCAATCTGAAGTTCGATATGAGCACGCCGCCGGAACTGGCGGCGCGTGGTCATGCGTGGCGTGCGGCAATCGGCACGCGGCCCGTGTGGGTCGCGGCGAGTACGCGTGAAGGCGAAGAGGAACTGGTGCTGCAGGCGTTCGCGGCGCTTGGCATCGACGATGCGTTGCTGATCCTGGTGCCGCGTCATCCGCAACGGTTTAACGAAGTGGCGGCGTTGGTCGAGAAGGCTGGTTTGCGTCTCGAGCGGCGTTCGGCGTGGGCGCTGAGCGCGGCTGTAGCGTCGGCGGCTTCCGGTGCGGGCGGCGGCGTGCCTGATTTGGCTACAGATGTGAATGTGCTGCTCGGCGATTCGATGGGCGAGTTGGGCGCTTACTATGCCGCTTCGGATCTGGCGTTTATCGGCGGGAGTTTGCTGCCGCTGGGCGGGCAGAATCTGATCGAAGCGTGTGCGGTCGGTGTACCGGTGCTGATCGGGCCGCATGTGTTCAACTTCACGCAAGCCACGGCGGATGCGGTCGCGGCGGGTGCGGCGGTGCAGGTGCAAGATCCGGCTGATCTGGCGCGCGCGCTGCGCGAACTGTTCGGCGACAAGGCACGGCGGCTGGCGATGGGCGGCGCGGCCTCGGCGTTTGCCGCGCGCCACCGTGGCGCGACGGCGCGGACCGTGGATGTGTTGATGGCGTTGTTGCCGGAGTGAGCGGAGGCGCGAAAGCGCCCCGACTTCAAGGCTTTAAAGCGCCCCCGCGGGCTTAGACCTTCAACAGCCCCTTCGTCTCGATAAACTTCACCACCACATCCAGTCCGTCGAGCGCCTTCAGATTGCACATCACGAAAGGCCGCTCGCCGCGCATCTTCTTCGCGTCTGAGGCCATCACTTCCAGATTCGCGCCGACCATCGGCGCGAGGTCCGTCTTGTTGATGACCAGCAGATCCGACTTCGTAATCCCCGGGCCGCCTTTGCGCGGAATCTTCTCGCCGCCGGCCACGTCGATCACGTAGATCGTCAGGTCCGACAATTCCGGGCTGAACGTTGCCGCCAGGTTATCGCCGCCTGATTCGATGAACACGATGTCCGCATCGGGAAAACGCGTCAGCATACGGTCGACGGCTTCGAGGTTGATCGACGCGTCTTCGCGAATCGCCGTGTGCGGGCAGCCGCCCGTTTCGACGCCCATGATCCGTTCGGCTGGCAACGCGCCTGCCACCGTCAACAGACGCTGGTCTTCCTTCGTATAGATGTCGTTGGTGATCGCGACGAGGTCGTACTGTTCGCGCATCGCCTTGCAGAGCATTTCGAGCAACGTGGTTTTACCCGAGCCGACCGGGCCGCCGACACCCACGCGCAGCGGCGGCAGTTTCTTCGTGCGGACGGGTGAGTGAGCGGGGTGATGAGGTGCGTTCATGATGGATCTTTCTATGAGCGAAAAAGCCGCGAATACTGCGACTCGTGACGCGCCGACAAAATGCCCAACTGTGGCGCGAGGGTGTTGATGTTTTCGGGTGACGTGGCCAATGCTCGCGTGACGGCGGCGTCGATCGGCTCGCGCAACGCGACGATGATGCGCTGGCCGGCGAGTTGACCGAGTGGTACCGCCTTCAATGCGGCGGCGGCCTGGTTTTCCACCCAGCTGAAGGCGTAAGCGGCGAGCGCTGCGTCGGGCGCTGCGTCGTGTGCGAAAGCGGCAAACGCGAAAGCCGTGGGTTGGGCCAACGGCTTGAGCGATGCCAGCGTCGTGCGCCGTTCGGCGTCGCCCCATTCCAGCGAGACGCACAACTGTCGCAGCGACCAGCCCATTTGTTCCGTCTCGCGTCTAAGTTCAGCGGACTCACGGCTTGCCAGGAATTCGCTGTTCGCTTCCCTTAGGCCGTCTGCATCGTGCGCACGCCAGCGTTCCATCTGATGGGCGAGAAACGGCAGCTCGCCACGCGCGAGCACATCGGTCAAACCGCTTGCGATCCAGTCGCGCGCGGAATCGGCGTCGGTGATGAGTTGCGCTTCGATCGCGGCTTCGAGACCCTGCGAGTAGCTGAATGCGCCGATCGGTAGTGCCGGTGACGCAAGATGCAGCAATGCCGTGAGTTCAGCGATGCGCATGGTGGTGATGATGTCCGTGGCCGCACGATTCGTCGTGGACGTGATCGTCGTCCTTGTGATCGTGCGAATGGTCGTGACTATGACCCTGCGCATGGCTATGACCGTGCTCATGATCCGAGTGGTCATGCCCATGCTCATGATCGTGCGAATGCTCATGCCCATGATGCTCGTCGAATACCTGCTGGGCGAGCGCATAGTCTTCCGCGAAGGTCTCGTCGTGACCATGCTTGTGACCGCCGCCATACGCGCCGGATTCCGGCTGGAACGGCATCGACACCTGATCCACGCTTGCGCCGATGCGCTTCAGCATGTCGGCAAGAACAGGATCGTATTCGAGCTTGAGGTAATCGGCGCCGACTTCAACAGGCGTATGACGATTACCGAGGTGATAAGCGGCACGCGTCAGCGTCAACGCGTCTTTCGCGCGGACATACAACACCGCTTCCGGTGCGGCGACCACGCGCACCAGGCCGCCATCGTCGGCGACCAGAACATCGCCGTCGCGCAGCACGGTGCCGCGCGGCAGCAGCAACGCAATTTCCTCGCCATTATCGAGCGTTGCGGCGAGACGGCTCTTACGACGGTCGTCGAAAGCGAGCGTTAGGGTCGGCGCGCGCTTTACCAGCACAGGTGCCAGCTTCAGATGCGGCGCAATCAGTTTGTCGATAGTGCGCATGATTTAGAACAGGAAGTAGCGTTGCGCCATCGGCAGTACCGTTGCAGGTTCGCAGGTCAGCAACTGACCGTCGGCGATCACCTGATAAGTTTCCGGATCGACGCTGATCGCCGGACGCCACGCATTGTGAATCATATCGGCCTTCGTAATGTTGCGGCAGTTCTTCACGGCAACGATACGCTTGTTCAGTCCATAGCGTTCGCCGACGCCCGCATCGGCAGCCATCTGGGAAACGAAGGTCAGGGAAGTGCGTCCGAGCGCACCACCGCGCGTGGCGAACATCTCGCGGTAGTGGACCGGTTGCGGGGTCGGAATCGACGCGTTCGGGTCACCCATCTGCGCCATCGCGATCATGCCGCCCTTCAGAATCAACGACGGCTTGATGCCGAAAAACGCCGGCTCCCAGAACACCAGGTCCGCCCACTTGCCCGGCTCGATCGAGCCGACTTCATGCGAGATACCGTGCGTGATCGCCGGGTTGATCGTGTACTTGGCGACGTAACGCTTCGCGCGAAAGTTGTCGTGCCGCGCGTTGTCTTCAGGCAGCGCGCCGCGTTGCACCTTCATCTTGTGCGCGGTCTGCCACGTGCGGATGATGACTTCTCCCACGCGCCCCATCGCCTGCGAATCCGACGACAACATCGACAACGCGCCGAGGTCGTGCAAGATATCTTCAGCGGCGATGGTTTCGCGACGGATACGCGACTCGGCAAAGGCGATGTCTTCCGCAATCGACGGGTCCAGGTGGTGGCACACCATCAGCATGTCGAGATGCTCTTCGAGCGTGTTGACGGTGTACGGGCGCGTCGGATTGGTGGAGGAGGGCAGCACGTTCGCTTCGCCGCAGACCTTGATGATGTCCGGTGCGTGGCCGCCGCCTGCGCCTTCCGTGTGATAAGTGTGGATCGTACGGCCCTTGAACGCGGCCACCGTCGCTTCAACAAAACCCGCTTCGTTCAATGTATCCGTGTGGATCGCGACCTGCGTGTCGGTATCGTCGGCAACAGAGAGACAGTTGTCGATCGCCGCCGGCGTCGAGCCCCAGTCCTCGTGCAGCTTTAAACCGATCGCGCCTGCGGCGATTTGCTCGAGTGCGGGTTGCGGCAGGCTCACATTGCCCTTGCCGAGAAAGCCGATATTCATCGGATAACCATCGGCCGCTTGCAGCATGCGTTCGAGATGCCACGGACCCGGGGTGCAAGTCGTCGCGTTCGTGCCCGTTGCCGGACCGGTGCCACCGCCGAGCATCGTCGTCACACCGCTCGCGAGTGCTTCTTCAATCTGCTGTGGGCTGATGAAGTGAATGTGCGTATCGATGCCACCGGCCGTCACGATCAGCCCTTCGCCCGCGATTACCTCGGTGGACGCGCCGATCGCGATCGTCACGTTCGGCTGGATGTCGGGATTGCCCGCTTTGCCGATTGCGGCGATGCGGCCGTTCTTGATGCCGATGTCGGCCTTGACGATGCCCCAGTGATCGAGAATCACCGCATTCGTCACAACCGTATCGACGACGTCGGCATGCACGCGTTGCGACTGGCCCATGCCGTCGCGAATCACTTTGCCGCCGCCGAATTTCACCTCTTCGCCATAGGTCGTGAAGTCGCGTTCGACTTCGATCAGCAACTCGGTGTCGGCGAGGCGTACGCGGTCGCCGGTCGTGGGGCCGAACATTTCCGCGTATGCGCGGCGGCCAATGCGTAAGGTCATGGTGTGGATCCGGAAATGAGCAGAGTGGTCAAAGCAAGCTTGCGCGGGTCGCGCATCAGAGCTTGCCCATCACCTTGCCGTTGAAGCCGTAGACGACACGGTCGCCCGCCAGTTCGACCAGTTCGACGGTGCGTTCCTGGCCAGGCTCGAAGCGCACGGCGGTGCCCGCTGCGATGTTGAGCCGGAAGCCGCGCGCCGCTTCACGATCGAAGGAGAGCGCCTCGTTCACTTCATAGAAGTGATAGTGCGAGCCGATCTGCACCGGACGGTCGCCGGTATTCGACACGACCACCGTGATGGTGGCGCGGCCCGCGTTGAGTTCGTGTTCGCCGTCGTCGATGAGAAGTTCGCCGGGAATCATGGGGCTGCCTTGCGTGATTAGGGGATCGGGTGATGAACGGTGACGAGCTTGGTGCCGTCAGGGAAGGTGGCTTCGACCTGGATGTCGGGGATCATCTCCGGCACGCCTTCCATCACATCGGCGCGCGTCAGCAGCGTGGTGCCGTAGTGCATGACCTCGGCAACGGTCTTGCCGTCACGGGCAGCTTCCATCAGCGCGGCACTGATGAACGCGATCGCTTCCGGGTAATTCAGTTTGAGGCCGCGAGCGCGGCGCCGTTCGGCAAGCAGCGCGGCGGTGAAGATCAGCAGCTTGTCCTTCTCGCGAGGTGTCAGCTTCATCGGATGTCGGGTTGGGTTACGCCCGTCCCAGCCAGGACAGGCGTCGGATGCGATTGGAGTCGCGCTTCGTTGTGCGCCATCGCGGTCGCTCGAAATGCGACACGAAACGAACCGCGACAAGCTTACTGCCAGATCAGCTTACAAAGATATCAAGCTGAATTAACGACCCGCTTACAGGTTGGCCGGCAAGGGCGCGCCGAACCACTTCTTCGACATCGTGTTGAGCGTGCCGTCCGCCTTCGCTTGGGCGATGGCGGCGTTGACCTTCGCCAGCAGCCGGCTTTCATTCTTGTTCATGCCGACGAAACATGGTGAATCCTTTATAACGAACTTAGGTTCCGGACGGCGCGGCGGATTCTTCGCATTGATCGCGGCGGCGACGATATTGCCGGCGGCGATCAACTGCACCTGACCCGAGAGAAACGCGGCGATGGTCGCGTTGTTGTCTTCGAAACGCTTGATGGTGGCATTCGGCGCCATTTGCGTGAGAGCGATTTCTTCGAGCGCGCCGCGCGTGGCGCCGACCGTTTTGCCGGTGAGATCGGCGGAACCGGTGACCTTGATGTCCGCGGGCCCGAACACGCCTTGGTAGTACGGCGCATAGGCCGTCGAAAAATCGATGACCTTGTCGCGTTCAGGTGTCTTGCCGAGCGAGGAGATCACCAGATCGACCTTGCCTGTTTGCAGATACGGAATGCGGTTCGCGCTATTGACCGGCACGAGTTCGAGCTTGACGTTCATCGATTTCGCGAGCATTGCGGCGGCATCGATGTCATAGCCTTGCGGCTTCATATCCGCGCCGACCGATCCGAACGGCGGATAGTCTTCCGGCACGGCGACTTTGAGCACACCGGCTTTGGCGATGTTGTCGAGCGTATCCGCGTGAGCGGCGGGCGTATGGATTGCGAGGACGGGCGAGAGCAACAGTGCGGCGAGCCAGGCGCGACGCGCTGGGCGAAGGGTCGATCGGTTCATGTTGTGTGAGCGGTGGTGGCGAGAAGCGGTCGGCTGCCGTCAGGACGCGGCAACATCGTGGGAGATTTCGACGCAAGGTATGTGCCATGGCGGTGCAGCGTGGGCGGGCGGGGCGAGGGGCTGTAAGACGCACCGTTGTTGGGCCACTGCACGCATCAAATTGGTGCATCTGTAGCTTGCGATAGCGAAAGACAGCCTCCACTTGAATGGGGTGCCACCACAGTGCGCGTAGCGCCGCCGGAAGTATGAGGGCCTGTCAGTCACGTCAAATGTGCGAGGGCACGGATTCCAGATGCACCACTGCCATGACGGAGCGAGTGACCCACTTATGAGCTAACGGTGCGAGCCGGCTCCGTTAAATGCCCGCGATGCGGGTGACGTCTGTGCGCCGACTAGCGCTATACCTGCTCTGAAGCTTCCGATCTAAGCTTGTTTGTGAAGATGTGTTGCGCGATTGAAATTTTCCGAATTGTCTTATTCGGGCTTCACGCATCCCTGATGCAACGTCGAATTATTACGCATTTCTAACGACGTATTACAGCAGGGAGATTCATGAAACCAAGAAACCCCTCTCATGGGCCGGTCGTCAACCTGACGCGTCTACTGGCGACATTCATTCTGCTACTGGTGGCGTTCAGCGCAAGAGCTGACTATACGTCTGACTGCACCAGCCGATACGAAAAGTCCGGTGCTATACAAGGCACTAAATGGTGTGCCCTTGACGTGGCAAGTAACTCGCCTGGCGGTCCCGGCGGCTACTCGTGTCTTAACGACGTAGATCTCATCAAGCAATGGTGCGCGGGGACGACTGATCCACAGCCTGAGCAATCCTGTCCGGTTGCCGACCCGGTCTATCCGGGCAGCGGTGCCGTTACGCAGACTGACAGTGACTTCGTTAGTGGTGACGATATACCGCTGGTTTTCACGCGAACCTATCGTTCAACGCCGCTCGCGAAAAATATCGGCGCTATGGGGCCGGTCTGGTTCCATAGCTGGCAGCGCCAGCTAGACCTGACGAATGCTAATAGCGGGAGTTCGTCAAAGATTCTTGCATACCGGGCGAACGGTGAGCCGATCACGTTCAGATGGTCGAGCGGATTCTGGCGCACGTCGACATATGGCGGGATGGCGCTGTCGCAAGGCGGGATGAACTGGACCCTTTCAGACCCGACTACCGGCATAGTCGAATCGTATTCGCTGCAAGGTGTCCTGTTGTCCGAGAGGACACGAACCGGCTTCACCCGAACGCTGACCTATGACGGCATCGGGCTGCTGACCGTGATCACCCAGCATGCAGACAACACCAGCGCGGGCGCCGATCTAACGCTGCGGTTTGACTACGACGACAAACGCCGCATTTCGCGCTTAAACGATCCGCTGGGCGGCATGACGCAATACGCGTATGACGCGAACAATAACCTTGTCTCCGTGATCTGGCCTGACGGCAACATGCGCCGGTATGTCTATGACGATACGCGGTTCAGGAACGCGATAACCGGTGAGATCGATGAAACCGGCACCCGCATCGCCACCTGGACTTATGACGCACAAGGCCGCGCCACTGCGGCAAGTCACCCGGATACCGCGCGTAACGTGCAGTTCGGTTACGGCAACGGCAAAACCACCGTCACGGACAGCCAGCGTACAACGACGGTGAACTTGTCTTCCATCGGAGGCGTGCTGCGACCTACGGGGACTAGCTCCTCTGCCCGCACGACTAGTACGACTTGGGATGCATCCGGTAACCTGCTAACGGACACAAATTCGACCGGCGGCACTAACGAATACAGTTATGACGAGACAGGCCGTGCCGTTCGGCTGGTAGTGCGGAATGCGTCCAGTACGACAGTCACTTCCGTACGATATGCCGACGCGACGAGTTTGATTCCATCGATGATCGCGTCGCCCGGAAAGGTGCGTGCCTTTGTCTATGACGCGCAGGGCAACGTGACCGGATTCAGCGAATTCGCCACTGATGATCTAACCGGAGAAAGCGCGTTCGATGCTAAACCGTCTGGGCAGCAACGGACAGTAGGTGTTGGCTACGACTCGTCAAATCGTGTGGTAGCGGCTCTTGAATATTTCAACGGAAGTAAGGCCGCTGACTGGCTGTATTTCTATGACGAGACGGGCAATCTGCGCCTTGCCAACAATAGAGTATCGGGTTGGACGCTGGGCACGATGCGCAGGGACGCCGCGCACCGCGCTACCTATCTCGCCGGAGACAATCGAGAAGCGCTTGTCACCTATAACGCGCGAGGGCAGGTAACGCAGTTCACTTATAACGAGTACCCCACTGCATTGAATGGGAGCCTGTACCTGTTTCTGACGGTCAACTATGGCTACTCCGCTGATGGTCGGGTTATGTCGCGCACGGGTACGGTCGCGCAGAACCAAGGTGGATCGACGCCGATGGGTGTCGCCAAGGCGATTAGTAGCGACGAGATAGGCCAGTGGGTTACCAACCTCGAAAGCGGTGTGAACCCGGCCGGGCCACCCGCCAATCGGCTTGAATGGGTCCGCGCCATGCTCGGTGCGTTGCCGGAACCGGGGCTACAACCGATATGTATCGAATGTATGTTCAATCCTGCGTTGGGTTGGGCGTGGGCTATCTCCTCCGGCAATGACGATCCGTTCGGGATTATCGGTGTCGCCGGAACGATACGCACGGGTGTCGATGCGATTTCGAAGCTATGCAAGCCGACTGCAAATCAGATTTCGAGCGTATACGAGAACAAGATCGTTGGACAAATGAAGAAGCGCGGATGGACTCAGGAGGACGTTGAGGCAACAATCGCGCATCCATCGAGGACAGTACCCACCCGCGACAATAGATTTATACCGAATGGCAACGGTGCCCGACGCGACGATCCTGCCACAGCGTATATTCGCGACGATGGGCACTACGTTGTGCGCAACGACGTTGACGGCAAGATTGTGCAGGTATCAGACCGGTACGACACCGGCTGGAAGTCCAAATTCTAGAGGAAGTACGATGACCAGTATCGATATCTACGCCCCGTATCTGGCTCGAGCGGAGGTTTCGCCCGGCGGCGAGGTGTTTCTTACCTCTTCCGACGCGCTGCTTTTTGTTGATCATTGCGACCGGCTCGGGCTTGCGATCATCGGCATCGATGGTGCACGAATAACCTCGAATGAAAAGGAGCTTTACCTCGACGCTATCGGCGACGCATCTCCGACAAGCGTCATGCCGTGGGAGGCATTCAGAGAGTCCAGAAAGCGCTTCGCTCATAATTGTCTACGTGAGTTGATCCGCGAAAAAGGTGCGGACACTTACTTCTCGTTTGTAGTTTTTGACGAGGAACAATATGAAAATTCCCAGCAACGCTTGCGGTAACTTGCCAACGCGCGAGCGGCGGTGAATAGCCAGTTCAAGATTTAGCGCAAGGATAAAGAGGCGCGGGCAATGAACTGCCCCCTACATTGGACACCCGTTCGCTTTCGGGTGCAGTTCACAATCGCGTCTTTTCCCTTTCTGTCCGGAGGCCTTGGCGTTTGGGCGGCGGTGCAGAATGGTGATGGCAGGGCCACTAGACGAGACGATCTTGGCACAGTGTACATACGTGGGGACGGGCACTAAATGGTTAGAAATGGTGTGGGCGATATAGATTGTGAAAATGTAGAAGCGTATTGATCCTATTGGAGATCGCCGCTCTGAGGTCAACATGACTATCCGCGAAAAAATTCTTGAGAAGTATCGTTCAGCGTCGATAGGCGAACCTGGTACGGAGATTTATGTCGAGGGTGAGGCTGCACGGGGTATTCCTGCCGACTGCGAGAACGCTAATGTTGCAATAATTGGTGTTGATACATTCACCATCACTTCGGGGTCCACATACCCTCACCTTGACGGTATTATGGATTTTTCGCCAAGGGTCAAACGAGCGTGGGATGACTTTCGGCAGCGGTGCAATGAGGCCGCGCTGAAGTTCATGCAAGAGATGCGCACGGAGAAAGGTCGCGACACCTACTTTTCTTTCGTGATAATCGACGCTGACGAATATGAAAAGACGCAGAGCCAACTTCGTTAGTCGCCACTATTCCATCTAATCGGCACATGAAAAGGACGCGAACAATCGCGCCATTTTCTTTGCTGCGGTGTGATTGCCGCTAGTGGTAGTCAGTGCTGCGCGGTCACCGCTTGCATGCGGGGGCGCATTTCGCGGCCGATGAGGCGAATACCGCGAGCGAACTGGCCAAGGCGCGACTCACGTCGACCAGATCCGCAGCGGCACAGCCTCAACGCCATGCACAACAGGCCTCAGCTGGAGCCAGCATTGAGTCAAAGCTCGCTGCAGCGTCTCCATAGACCGCGAAACCGCCCGCACGAGCAAAACCCCATCGGTGACGCAGGAAGCTGCTGCCCGCAACGAATCATCAAACGGCAGTTGGGAAGTGAGCCCTTCAGCGAGTGCATCATCGCAGGCCGCCCCCACGGCCCACAGCGTCCCATAAGCGGGAAACCCGGCGAGCCCTTGCGCCGCATCCCGCAATGAATCCGCCGCCGCAAGACTTGCGCGTTCGAGCCACAGTGCCTCGCCATTCGCGTCAACGATCCGCGAGACAGCCCGCAAATGCCCGTCCGACCAGCGCTCACCAGCCGCTTGCCGCCCAAGCTGAGTCGCATCCCACCCAATTGCGGTAGCCCCTTCGCCAAGCGTCAGCGAAAAATCCAGCATTGCGTTGGCGTGATCGAAAACGATATTGTTTTGCGGCAGCCAGTCGAGCTTCGCCTGAGGGCCGACACGCACCGCAATATTCTGCCGTGCCGCACCGCCATTGGACTTGTACCATTTGGTCGCGCCGGGCGTGGTGATGACGGCATGGGCGCTGCCCCCGACTTCCACGTCGATGTCGAGTTGATCGCCGCCCGCGATCCCACCCGGCGGATGCACGATCACTGCGTGGCAGATCGCATGGCCTTCTGGATAGAGCGGCCGTTGCACGCGCAACGGACCATCATGCCGCCGATGCTTGAGCGTGGTCCGCTCGCCCTCTTTGACGAAGCCGAGTTCGAGGCGCGCGCGCCATTGCGAGTGCGCGGTATTTTGCGCAGTGGCGAGTGCGGCGTGGTTTTCGTGGAGCGACATACGGATGGAAGTGCGAATGGACGGGGGGCGCGGCGCAGTAGGGGACGCGGTATCAGACGCGCTAATGCGGCGCGTGCCGGCGCGCGTTAGGCAACGACTAGCCGCGTTGCCACAGGATGTGGCGAGAATAGCATGCCGTGCTGCTTGTGCCCGTCAGACGGCAATCAGCGCGCGCACGCCGTCCGTATCCATGTTGGCGCCTTCGCCGCCCGCGACGATTTCACCGCGGCTCATGACCCAATAGCGATCGGCGATTTCTTTGGCGAAGTCGTAGTACTGTTCGACGAGCAGCACGGTCATGCCCATTTCTTCGACCAGTTGGCGCAGCGTGCGGCCGATGTCCTGAATGATCGAAGGCTGAATGCCTTCGGTGGGTTCATCGAGGATGAGCAATTGCGGATCGCTCATTAGTGCCCGGCCGATCGCGAGTTGTTGTTGCTGACCGCCGGAGAGATCGCCGCCGCGGCGGGTGCGCATGTCCTTCAGGACCGGGAAGAGTTCGTAGATACGGTCTGGAATTTTCTTTGGGGCTTTTTTGCTGGCGGCGCCGACCAACAGGTTTTCTTCGACGGTTAAGCGCGGGAAGATGTCGCGGCCTTGCGGGACGTAGGCGAGGCCTTGTTCTACTCGCGAGTAGGTCGGCAGTTTTGTTATTGGCGTTCCACGCCAGGCAATTGAGCCGCTCCTGGTTTGGACGACGCCCATCAGGCATCTAAGTAGGGTTGTTTTGCCTACGCCGTTGCGGCCTAACAGGACGGTTAGCTTGCCGTCAGGGACGGTGAGTTTCACATCTCTGAGGATGTGGCTGCCGCCGTAGTACTGGTTCAGGTTTTCTACTTCTAACATTTGGATGTTCCTCTGAAGCGGTGTTTTTTTGCCTGCGGCGCGGTCTGTTTGCGCTGTCTGCGCGGTGCTTTTTGTCGGAGTGCCTATGGCGTTGGCCTTTCCTTGATCTGACTCTTTGGCCTTTCCTTGATTTGTTAGTGGTCTATTAGCGTTGCCCCTGTGCGGGGCGGCACTTACTTTCTTTGCCGCCGCAAAGAAAGATAAGCAAAGAAAGCGGCTCACACCGCCAGCTCTTAAGCGGGTCCCCCCCACAGTTGCGATAGTGGTGCATCTGGAATCTGTGCCCTCGCACATTCAGCGCGAGTGACAAGGCAGTCATTCTTCCGACGGCGCTGCGCGCGCCGAAGAGCACTTCATAAACAATTGGGTCATTTGGCATCTACTCCTGTTTACGCATGCTGGCTGTCGAGCGCTTCATTCGATACCGATTCCTGTTCACACCTGCCTGCCGTTGCTGCATTTGCTGATGCGACTTGTCACCGAGTAGTCAGGCCGCTCGCCGAGGCAAAGCCGATGGCCCCCACCGAACACGAGCGAAACCCGTGGCTTCCCAGGCGAACCCATCCGCGACGCACGCAGTGCGGAGTGGGCGCTGACGAGCCCTTTGTCACTGACGCGGAATGTGCGAGGACACGGATTCCAGATGCACCACTACCGCGACTGCGCGGGGGACCCGCTTAAGAATTAGCGGGTTGAGCCGCTTTCTTTGCTTATCTTTCTTTGCGGCGGCAAAGAAAGTAAGTGCCGCCCCGCACAGGGGCAACGCTAATAGACCACTAACAAATCAAGGAAAGGCCAACACCATAGGCACACAACCAAAAAGCGTCCGCAGGCAAAAAATCAACAAACTCCCAACGCCGCAGGCAAACAGTCAACAAGCGCCGCGCAGGCAAAACCCTAAAAGATCACCTCCCGAGATAAGACTCGATCACCGTCTCATCCCGCTTGACCTCATCCAAAGTGCCATGCGCAAGCACGCGGCCTTCGGCCATCACCGTCACCTTTCCCTTATCACCCGACAAAGCCGCAACAAACTCCATATCATGCTCAACAACCATCATCGAACACGTCCCACGCAGGTGATTGAGCAACGCAGCCAACTGCATGGTCTCGTCATCGGTCATTCCAGCCGCAGGCTCATCGAGCAAAAGCAGCGCCGGTTGCTGCATCAGCAACATCCCGATTTCAAGCCGCTGCTTCTGCCCATGCGACAGTTCGCCGGCAAGACGGCGAGCCTCGCTCTCAAGACCAATCAAAGCTAACGTCTCTTCAATTCGCGCTTGCGCCTCACGATCCAATCGCGCCCGTAAAGAAGCCAACCATCCCTTGTCAGCTTTCATGGCCAACTCAAGGTTTTCCCAAACAGGATGTTGCTCAAACACAGTAGGCTTCTGAAACTTTCGCCCAATACCCGCACGAGCAATAGAAGGCTCATTCATCCGCGTCAAATCGATCGACTGCCCCAGAAAAACTTTGCCGGAATCCGGCTCGGTCTTCCCGGTGATGACATCCATCATCGTCGTCTTGCCCGCGCCGTTCGGCCCGATGATGCAACGCAACTCACCCGCGTCGATCGACAAACTCAACGCATTCAACGCGCGAAATCCATCGAAACTCACGGTCACGTCTTCAAGGTACAGAATCGTCCCGTGCGAAATATCGATCTCACCCGGCACCACCGCGTGCCCCATGCTCGCGACGCCACTCAACGACCGTTCAGCAGGCTCTTCAGGTAGTGCAAGATCAGGAACCATCGGGTTTTCGTTCATGAGCGGTTCCTCCTGCGCGTGACCATTTCGATCAGTCCCATGATGCCGTTCGGCAACAACAGCGGGACCAGCACGAAAATCAGGCCAAGAAAGAACAGCCAGTATTCAGGGAAGTTCGCCGTAAAAAAGCTCTTCGCACCATTCACCGCAAACGCGCCGATGATCGGTCCGATCAACGTGCCGCGTCCACCCACCGCGACCCAGATCGCCATCTCGATCGAGTTGCCCGGCGACATCTCGCCCGGGTTGATGATGCCGACCTGCGGCACATACAACGCACCTGCAATCCCGCACAAAATCGCGGATACGGTCCACACGAACAGCTTGTACGCGAGCGGGCTGTAGCCGAGGAACATCAAGCGCGTCTCGCCGTCGCGCACCGCCGTGACCACGCGCCCGAGCTTCGACGTGACGATTGCCCGCGCGCCGATAAAGGCCAGAATCAACACTGCAAATGTGATCAGCAGGAGGGCTGTGCGCGTGCCCGGATGCGTAATCGGAAAGCCGCCGATGCGCTTGAAGTCGGTGAAGCCGTTATTGCCGCCGAATCCCGTTTCGTTGCGGTAGAACAGCAGCATGGCGGCAAACGTCATCGCCTGCGTGATGATCGACAGATACACGCCCTTCACCCGCGAGCGGAACGTGAAGAAGCCAAATACCCACGCGACCACCGCCGGCACCAATACCACCAGCAACAGTGCATAACCGAGATGCTGCGTACCTTGCCAATACCACGGCAACTGGTGCCAGTCGAGAAACACCATGAAGTCGGGCAGGTCGCTGCCGTATTTGCCTTCGTGGCCAATCGATCGCATCAGGTACATGCCAATCGCGTATCCGCCCAACGCAAAGAACAACGCGTGTCCCAGGCTCAGAATGCCGCAATAGCCCCACACGAGATCGAGTGCCAGCGCGGCAATCGCGTAGCACATGAACTTGCCGGTGATCGTCATCGCATAGGCGGACAGATGGAGCGCGCTCGTCTCCGGGACCACTAGCGTGGCGAACGGTACGCCGAGACCGAACACGATGATCAGGGCGATCAGCGCGAGCCATGCGCGGCGCGATAGTAATGCGGGACGCGGCGGCAAGCCGAGTGCGAAGCCGGACTGCACTTCGCGTCCGGACGCGGCGGCACCGCTCGTCGCACGGACGTGAGCCGATGAAGTAGCAGATGTCATCTCATGCCTCCGCGCTACGGCCCTTGAGGGCGAACATGCCCTGCGGACGCTTCTGGATGAACAGCACGATCAGCACGAGCACCGCGATCTTGGCGAGCACAGCGCCCCAGAACGGTTCGATCGCCTTGCTGACGAGTCCGAGCCCGAAGCCGCCGATCACCGTGCCGGCGAGTTGTCCGACGCCGCCGAGCACCACGGCCATGAACGAATCGATGATGTAGCTCTGGCCGAGATCCGGACCCACATTGCCGATCTGCGACAGCGCACAGCCCCCCAGGCCGGCGATGCCCGCACCGAACGCGAACGCATACGAATCGACACGCGCGGTCTTCACGCCGACGCATGCGGCCATCCGCCGGTTTTGCGTGACGGCTCGCACGAACAGGCCGAGGCGCGTTTTAGTCAGGACAGCCCACGCAATCCCCACGACGATCAGTGAAAACGCCAGAATCGCCAGCCGGTTGTACGGCAGGATCAGATTCGGCAGCACGGTGACGCCGCCGCTCATCCACGCAGGATTGATCACCTGGACGTTCTGCGCGCCGAACAGCATGCGCGTCGCCTGAATCAGGATCAGGCTGACGCCGAAGGTGGTCAGGAGAGTTTCGAGCGGACGTCCGTAAAGGTGTTTCAATACCAGCCGTTCGAGCACGATGCCGACCAGTCCGGCGGCGGCAAATGACGCCGGCACGGCAAGCAGCGGATACCAGTCGAACGCGCCGGGGGCAAAGCGCTGGAACAGGTTCTGCACGACGTAGGTGGCGTAGGCGCCAATCATCAGGAACTCACCGTGCGCCATGTTGATCACGCCGATCAGCCCATACGTGATCGCGAGACCGAGGGCGGCAAGCAGCAGCACGCTGCCGAGTGACAGGCCCGCGAACAGCGTGCCCGCGATCTGGCTGCGGCGCTGGATCGAATCGAGTTCGTCGATGCCGCTTTGCGCGGCGGAGCGCACGCGCTCGTCGGCTTCGTTGAAGGTGCCGTCCGGCTTCTTCGCGACGAGCGGACGCAGGAGTTCGTTCATGTCGAGATCGTGGCGCGCGGCGACCAGTTGCACGGCTTCGAGACGCTTGGCCGGGTCGGCGTCGTGCAAGGCGGTCATCGCCCACAGCGTGTCGAGGCGCTTCTTGAGCGCCGGGTCGGTTTCCTTCGCGCGCGCCGCATCGACGAGCGGTTTGATCGACGGATCGGGGTTTTGCAGCAGCGCGGTGATGGCGGCGTCGCGTGTGGCGAGGTCGGGCGAATCGAGTTGCAGGCCCGAGAGTGCGCCTGCCACTTTCGAGCGCAGCAGGTTGTTCAGTGTGACCGGTTGCGCGTCGCCCGCGGCGACGGTTTTGCCGGTGACGGCGTCGCGTGCCGTGTCGCCGTCTTGCAGCAGCACGGCGCCGGAATCGGTGGCGAGCGCGCTGTCCTCGGACAGGGCTTTGAGCACCGCGAGGGATTCTTTGTCGTGGTTGGCAATCAGCTTGTCGATTGCCGCGGATTTCGCATCGAAGTCGTCGCCGGCGAGCGGCGCGACATCGGCCGGGGCGAGCGCGAAGGCGGCAAGCGGCGCGCCAAAGATAAGCGTGAGCGCGAGGCCGCCGATGCTGCGTCGTGCGAATTTCGTAAATGAAAACGCCATGATGGCCTTTGAAGAAAAACGGGCAGGGCGGCGATCCGGCGCATCGTTTCAATGCCGCTGCCGTGCCGCCGAATTGCTGCGCGCTGATACTGCGCCGCGGGTCTGCTTTGGCTGCCGCAGTTGCAACAACTACGGCAACCGGTTCGTGAGTTCGGCCGGGAAGGCCGGGACCGAGACGGTCCAGACGCAAACGTCAGATTCACGGTCCAACCGCACGACGCGGCCGGCACACCCATCGAGAGATCACGTCGGATCGTGGCGGCGGCTGACCGCACCGTCGTCGCGATCCGTCCTGTCAGGCAACCCGCGAGCGCTTCAGGAATGCGGGAATCGAACTGACCACATCCGGCTTGCTCGAATTGCCGGCGATGAACGGGCTCCACGGCTGCGCGCGAATCGCGGTCTTGGTGCGCCACACTACGTTGAACTGACCGTCGGCACGCACTTCGCCGATCATCACCGGCTTGTGCAGATGGTGATTGCCGTCCATTTCGAGCGTGAAGCCCGACGGTGCCGCAAACGTCTGACCGATCATCGCCACGCGCACCTTATCGACGTCCGCGCTCTTCGCTTTCTCGACGGCCTGTTTCCACATATGGATGCCGACGAAAGTCGCTTCCATCGGGTCATTCGTCACGCGCTTGGTGCCGCCCGGCAGGTTGTTGTCCTTGACCCATTCCGCCCATTGCTTCTTGAACTTTTCGTTGGTCGGGTTGCGCAGCGACATGAAGTAGTTCCATGCCGCGAGATTGCCGACCAGCGGCTTCGTATCGATGCCGCGCAGTTCTTCTTCGCCGACCGAGAACGCGACGACCGGCACGTCGGACGCCTTCAGCCCCTGGTTGCCAAGTTCCTTGTAGAACGGCACGTTCGAGTCGCCGTTGACGGTCGAGATCACCGCGGTCTTGCCGCCCTGCGAGAAGGTCTTGATGTTCGCGACGATGGTCTGATAGTCGCTGTGGCCGAACGGCGTGTAGACCTCCTGGATATCGGCTTCCTGCACGCCTTTGGACTTGAGGAACGCGCGCAGGATCTTGTTGGTCGTGCGGGGGTACACATAGTCGGTGCCCAGCAGGAAGAAGCGCTTGGCGCCGCCGCCTTCCGTGCTCATCAGATATTCGGTTGCCGGAATCGCTTGTTGATTCGGCGCGGCGCCCGTGTAGAACACGTTGCGCGACATTTCTTCGCCTTCGTACTGCACCGGGTAGAACAGCAGGCCGTTCAGTTCTTCGAACACCGGCAGTACCGATTTGCGCGACACCGAGGTCCAGCAGCCGAACACGACGGCGCACTTTTCCTGGGTGATCAGCTGGCGCGCTTTTTCGGCGAATAGCGGCCAGTTCGACGCCGGGTCCACGACCACCGGCTGCAGTTGGCGGCCCATGACGCCGCCGTTCTTGTTGATGTCCGCGATGGTCATCAGCGCGGTGTCTTTGAGCGATGTCTCCGAGATCGCCATCGTGCCTGACAAGGAATGTAGAACGCCTACTTTGATCGGACCGCTGCCCGATTGCGCCTGAGCAAACGGAACCTGACCTGCAAGCGCCAATGCGCCCGACATGGAGCCGAACTTCAACAGACTGCGACGTTTCATGTATTTCCCCTTGCCATTGATGGTGACTGTTTATGGGCGTCGATTTCAGCCAGCAGGGCTTATCCCGCATGACTTGCCGCTTGTATACTGCAAGGCACATGCCATGCGGCAATTTCGACTTGAAGTCCGCGCATTGCGTGCTGTGACGTGGTGATGCGCCACGTCGGTTATGCGTATTGCAGCGCGAAATTGGTGCAGGAGCAGGACGTGCGCCTCGTTCAGGTGCGCGTCGCGCCGCAACGAAGCGCATCCATCGGCCAGCGGGCGTAGGCGGTGCATGACCGCCGCCCCTTTGTGCATGCGCTGTGCATCTCGCTGACGAACTGGAGTGGCTTGTCACGCTGCACGACGCGTCGACGAATGCTGCTGTGATTGTCGAACCGGTCGCGGGTTCGACTGGTGTGCTGATTCCCCCGCGGCATGTGATCGACGTGCGCAATCTTGGATTGGTGGGCGGGGTGGAGTTGGCGTCGCGTGATGGCGCGCCTGGGGCGCGCGAAAAGATATAAGGCCGACGCCTTCCGGCGCCGGCCTTATATGTCACTCGTGTGCTGTCGAGAAAAATCAGAAGGCGATAAACGGCCCGGTTTGCGTCCCGACTTGGGCAGTGCTGAGCGCGGTGTACACGTCTCGGCCGTAGAAAAACGGCAAACCCCAGAGGAAGGCCCACTCGGCCCAGTATGCGCCGAGGTTGTCATAAGCGGCATATTGGCTCGCCAGCAGGTTTGACGAATTGGCGATCGAGAACGGCACCGTAAGGACAGTACCGGTTTTCCTGACGGTGGAGTAGTCAGCGGAATACCACGTGGCGGACAGTTTGAGAGTAGTCGGCGGCACGTAAAAGACGCCTAGGGTCGGCGTCGTTGTATCCGGGAACCGGAGCACATTAGTGCCGCTATCGACGTAGCTGGTGAGCGTTCGCCCCTGATATACAGTGCTGAAGGCGCCGCTGTTGTCCACCTTCAGAATATTTGCCGTCGACGGCAGCGCGTTGTTTTGCCGGGTGCCGATACCGAATACCAGTTCACCGATAGCCGTTACCTGGCCGCCTGCTGGCAATGCGGGCAGGCGGATGATCGTGCCGTTGTTGTCCGACGTGAAGTTGGCGACCGGATTCATGACTTGCGTGTCGAGCGGCACCCGCGCGTTGGTGCATGATCCCGTGGACGGACAATAGTAGTAGGTAGCCGACAACGCAGATTGTGCTGCTAGCGGAAAGTCGGTCAGCGCAGGGCTAATTCCGATCACGCCATTGGCACCGAGTGTGGCTACCGTACTACCGACGTTCGAGATGCCGCGTGAAGCGCAATCCGACGGTGTGGTCGGATACGCAGCGTCGCCGATCACCTGGATCGGCAGATTGCCTGCCGTCTTACTGCCGATTGTCACGTCAGCACGTTTGATCGAACCCCACGTGTAACCGGACCCGAACGTCGCGCATTGGGCGATGGGCGAGCCACCGGTCGGGTCGTTAGCGGCGCCAGTTTGTGCCGGCAACCCGCCTGCGAGTGCAGAACCCAGCGCGCTGGCCATCACACGCACGCCGGCCGAACCGGTGTCGAGCAGCATGTGATCAATGGTTGCGCATTGGTTCGCACCTTGCAGGCCGGGGATGCATAGAGTGACGGTCACGTACGGCATGTTGACCACGGCGCCAGGCATCGTGCGATCGACGACGATTGGGACGGTGTTGACGTCGGCGATTGGCGTTGGAGTCGGGCTCGGAGTCGGAGTCGGAGTCGGAGTCGGAGCCGGAGTCGGAGTCGGAGTCGGAGTCGGAGCCGGAGTCGGAGTCGGAGTCGGAGTCGGGGTCGGAGCCGGAGTCGGAGTCGGAGTCGGAGTCGGGGTCGGGGTCGGAGCCGGAGTCGGAGTCGGGGTCGGGGTCGGAGCCGGAGTCGGGGTCGGAGCCGGAGCCGGAGTTGGAGTCGGAGTCGGAGTCGGAGTCGGCGCTGGTGAGGGCGTTGGACTCGGCGTCGGCGTTGCTGGTTTTTCGTTATCCTTGGTCGCGTTCGAGTTACCGTCGTCGCCACCGCCACCGCCACCACCGCAGGCTGAGAGCGCCAAACTGGCCGTTAGCAGCGCGAAGCAAAGTTTTTTATTGATGGTCTTCATATTTTTTGAGTTCCGTGAAATCGATGCGCCGCGTTACTGCAGATCGTCAGCACGGACATTGGCAGGGATCAGGCGCGGCAAAACTGCCTTACCGAAGAAGTTTCCCGCCCGGCCTGCGGACTCGATCTGAAAGTCGCCATTGCGTTCGATCAACGGGCCGGTGCCGCGCGCGCGGCCCGCACCGGCCGAGACGGCGTTCGGAAAGTAGCTGCCGAGGAGCGCGACCATGTCGGGCCTCACCGGCCCTTGCCACGTGACGGCAAACACAACATTGCTGGGCAGCACGTATTCACGGATCCGGACGCCGTCGGCATCACGCGATTCACGCACGGTATAAGCCGCGGCGGATGGGGAAGAGGAAGCAGACGCTGCAGATTGGAGCAACGACCGAGGGGCCGAACCCGCACCCGGTGCACCACCCAACGCCGCGTACGACGCGAGCGGCAAAAAAGCCGACGCGGCCAGCACGATCTTTGCAAATTTCATCACATCGCTCCAAAAAACAGGTCGGAGCATGGTGCCTGCGGGCGATTAATGAGAGATGCTGAAATGTCCTAACGAGAAGTCAGAAACGACCTCGAGCAGGCGGTATTTCACGACACCGCCTGCCCGTCCGCGCTCGTCAGAACGCGACAAACGGTCCGCTCTGCTTGCCAATCGTGCCGTTGCCCACCGTCGTGTACACACTGCGCCCGTAGAAGAAAGGCAGACCCCACATGAACATTTTCGAGTTGGACTGATACCAGCCGACGTTCTCGTAAGCGGCGTACCCGTTCGCCGACATGCGGATGGCATTGTCGATCGAGAAGGGCATATTGACGGGCGTTCCCTTGCCGTTGGTGGACTCCATCGTGGCTGCAAGGCTCAGCGCGGTGAGCGGCGTGTACCAGCCCGACGTAGTGGGAATCGAATCGTCCTGGAATGCGAACCCGTTGGTGCCGCTGTCGATTGCGCTCCAGTTGAACACCCGACCTTGATATTGAGTCGTAAATTCGCCGTACTCATCCAACGTCAGAACATTCACATTCGACGGCAACGCGTTGTTCGACTGCGTGCCGATACCGAATACCAGTTCACCGGTGACACTTGCCAAGCCTCCGGCAGGCAGCTTGGGTAAGCGGATGATCGTGCCATTGTTATCGCTCGAGAAAGCCGCGACCGGGTTCATTACCTCCTTGTTCATCAGCATGCGCGTGTTGAAGCAAGCGTTGGCGCCCGTGCAATAGTAGTAGTTCCCCGGCAGCGCGGTGGTCAACGCGTCTTTCGAGTCATACGTCCCGTAGCCGATGCCGAGAATGCCGTTGGCGCCGAGTCTTTCGACGCTGCTGAGGTCCGGGCCGCCGTGCGCGACGCAATCCGACGGGATGGTGTACCCACCGTCGCCGATCAACTGGATGGGGATATTGCTTGCCGTGCGACTGCCGATTTTGACATCGGCGCGTTTCACCGAGCCCCAGGTCGTGCCGGAACCGAACGGCATGCATTCGGCGATCGGTGCGACGCCGCTCGCGTCGTCGACGGCGCCGACTTGCGTGAGCAATTGAGAGCCGAGCGTCGGCAATGCGCTGGCCATGATGCGTACGCCTACCGAGCCGGTATCCACCAGCATGCGATCGACCGTCGTGCACTGGCTCGTGCCTTGCGCGCCTGGGACGCACACGGTGATCGTCGCGGAAAGCATGTTGATGCTGCCCATCGAGTTGTCGACGCGAATCGGCACCGTGTTGCTGCCATTGCTGGATGTATTGCCAGAATTACCTGCATTGCCCGAGCCATCCGGTTTCTTGATCCAGTCGGGATCGGCGGACCAGGGGATGGAGCCGCTGTTTTTGCTGCCGTTTCCGTCACTTCCACCGCCACACGCGGACAGTGTCAGGCCAAGGGCTACCAGTGCGCCCCAGAATGTCTTGTTGATTGTCGTCATCTTGTTGTTTTCCGCGGAATCGATGCGTCGCATTACTTCAGTTCGCCAGGGCGGACGTTCGCCGGCATCAGGCGCGGCAGATACGCCATGCCGAAGAAATGTCCCAAGCGGCCGGCCGACTCGATGCGGAAGTCATCGTTGCCTTCGATCAGTGGACCGGTGCCGCGCGCGCGGCTCTCGCCTGCAGCAACGAAGTTGGGGAAATAGCTGCCGAGCAGTGCCGTCATATCCGGCCGTATCGGCCCTTCCCAGGTGACTGCGAACACGACACTACTGGGCAGCACGTATTCGCGGATGGTGACGCCGTCGGCGTCGCGTGACTCGCGCACGGTGTAGGGAGCCGTGGCGGATTTGTGAGCCACGCCCGTGTTAGACGCGGAGGCTGACTGCGGTGCAGCGCGCAGCATCGTTGGAGAGGAAGTGCCGGTGCTCGGCGCACCGCCTAACGTTGCATAGCTCGCGAGCGGCGACAGCGTTGCAAACAGCATCGCGGTCTTTAGAAGTCTCATCACACTGCTCCTCCAAAAATGGTCGGAGCATGGTGCCCGTGCAAAGCTCAGGAAACCGTACGAAAAATCTGCAACGCAGACCGGAAGAATCTCAATGAAAGGGATGTGTCAGGAAGGTCGAGGTTGGCCAGCCTTACTGCACTACCGCCGCGTTCGGCAGTGCCCGTCGCCCGAGCTTCCCTGCAGCTCCTTTGGCCGCGACACCCGGATGCGGCACCGTCGGCACATGCGGAAGCGCGGTCAACGAACCATCGTCGACCGGCGACAGCAGCGCGCTCAACTGCAGCACGTCTTGATCGGTGAGATTGGCGGTGGAAGCCTTCAGCTTGAGGCTATTGATCAGCGTGTCATAACGCGCCTTCGCCAGATCGCGACGCGCCGAAAACAGCTGGTCCTGCGCATTGAGCACGTCGATATTGATCCGCACGCCGACCTGATAGCCGAGCAGGTTCGATTCGAGCGACGTGTTGGCCGATCGCTCGGCAGTCTGCAGCGCGCGCACCTGCGCGAGCCCGCTCACCACGCCGAGAAACGCCTGTCGCGCAGATAGTGCGGCGTTGCGCCGAGCCGTATCGAGATCGGCGGCGGCCTGGTCTTCGAGCGCGCGCGTCTGACGTACACGGCTTTGCGTCGCACCGCCTGCAAAGATGGGAATCGTGACCTGCACGCCGATCGTGCTGTTTGTATACGACGACCCCAGGTTGCCCAGTTCCGCGGCGAGCGCCGGCGTGCCGGGCGCGGGCGTGTTCGCGCCGCTGCCGAAGCCGCCACCAAAATTGCCGCCGAAATTACCCGCACCGGCCGCGCCGAGACTGCTGCGCGAGCGGCTCGCCACCAGATCGACGGTCGGCAGATGGCCGGCCTTGGCCTTCGACGTCTCGCGTTGCGCACTGTCCAGCGCGATCTGCTTGAGCACGACCTGGTAGTTCCCATCAGTGGCCGCGTCGACCCACAGATTGATGTCGGCGGGCACGGGCGGCGGCAGCGGCGCGCCGACGGCGAGTCCATCCACACGCTCGACGGAGTGTCCGATAATCTGCTGCAATGCGGCCAGCTTCACCGCAAGATCGTTCTGCGCGGCAATTTCTTGTGAGATCGCCTGATCGTATTTGGCTTGGGCTTCGTTGGTATCGGTGATCGTCGTGTTGCCGACTTCGAATGAACGCTTGGCCGATTCGAGCTGCTGCGCAATCGACGCTTTCTGCGAGCGCACAATCGCGAGGCTGTCCTGTGACGCGAGCGCGTCGAAGTAAGCCTGGCCAAGCCGCACGATCAGGCCCTGCCGCGCCTCTCCAAACGACGCCTGTGCCGAGTCCACGGCGAGCTTGCCCTGCGCATAGCCGTACCAGCTATCGACGTGGATCAGCGGCTGCGTGAGCGAAATCGTGTAGCCGTTGCTATTGCCGTAGGAGGCAGGAAAGCCGCCGCCGAAATCGGTGCTCTGGCGGTTCGCGGTGAGCGACGCCGAGACTTGCGGCAGCAGTTTGGCGCGGGCGAGCGGCAGCTCTTCGCTATTGGCGGCAAGCGCCGCGCGCGCGCTTTGCAGCTGCGCGTCGTTCGAGAGTGCTTCGTCGTAAAGCTGGGAGAGGCCGACGGCGTGTGCGGTGATCGGAAAAAGCGCGAGAGTCGCGCAATGAAGCGCAAGAGCGGCCGCGAGGACCGACACCCGCTGGCGGATCATCGCGACCGTGCAATCAATAGGTGGGAACGGACGGGTCGACCTGACGCGACCACGCGTCGATCCCGCCTTGCAGATTGAAGACGTTGGTGTGGCCGCGCGATTCGAGGAACATCGCGACCTGGGCGCTGCGCGCGCCGTGATGGCACACGCAGACGATTTGCGCGTCGTCGTCGAGCTCTTCGCTGCGCGCGGGAATCTCACGCATCGGAATCGATACGGCGCCGGCGATCGACGCCGTCTGGATTTCCCACGGTTCGCGCACGTCAAGCAGCACGGGCGCGGGACGCGATTGATCGGCGAGCCATTCGGCAAGCGCGGGAGCGGTCAGATTTTGCATCAACAGGAGATCCAGTTCAGAGGACGGCGGCATGCCGCCGTACGGATAAACGTGCGAATTAAAACTTGAAGCGCGGCGGCTGCACGGCGTTGATCAGCGGCTCGACATAGGTTTCGAACACGTCGGCGATACGGTACTGCTTCTCGTCGATACGGGTGATGACCTGTGCCTTCATGACCGGCGCGGTGCCTACGAAAGCCGCCAGACGGCCGCCGATCTTCAGATGTTCGAGGATGTCCTGCGGCAGTACCGGCAGGCCGCCGGATACGCAGATCACGTCGTACGGTGCAGCGTTCGCCCAGCCGCGCGAGGCGTCGCCGGTGGCGACTTCGGCGTTCAGCACGCCGTTGGCGATCAGGTTGTTCTTCGCCAGTTCTGCCAGTTCCGGTTCGATATCTACCGTCAGCACGTGCTGCGCGCGATGCGCGAGCAAGGCGGCCATGTAACCCGAGCCGGCGCCGATTTCGAGCACGCTTTCGTGTTTCTTCACCGTCAGTTCCTGCAGCACGCGTGCTTCGACGCGCGGCGCCAGCATGTGCTGGCCGGCCGGCAGCGGCACTTCGAAGTCGACGAAGGCCAGATCGCGGTAAACGGTGGGGACGAAGTTTTCACGCTTGACGATCGAGAGCAGATTCAGCACGTCCTGGTCGAGCACTTCCCAGGGGCGGATCTGCTGTTCGATCATGTTGAAACGCGCTTGCTCGATGTTCATGGTGGATTCGGCAGTGTGGTTTGGCGAGTTTGCGATTCTTTGCCACTGACCGGCGGCCTCCGGGTACAGCCCCGGGGTACAACTCGGCACACAGCAGGTCGCGGCAGGGTAACTGCAGGATTGTACCAAATGGCGGCGCGAACCAAGGCCGTTACGGGCAGTGCGCTGCCGGGCCGCGCCTTGAAGCGGCTCCCGTCGCGCCCGCTCGACTCCGTGTTAATCCCTAGCGATCCGTCCTTGCGATTCCCGCTGCGATCACCCAAAAATGTAATCGATTACATTTTCGAGGTGCACTCACTTGGCCAAGTCGTTGTCCAAAGCGGCCCCTGCAACGTCGTCGAAGGCGCGCCCGCAGCCGGAGGCTCAGCCGCCGCGGCCGGTCGAGGGCCTTTCGATTGCCCAGGTGGCGGAGCAGGCGGGCGTTTCGGTGGCGACGGTGTCGCGCGTGCTGAACGGCCACGAGAACGTGCGGCCCGCCACGCGCGACAAGGTATTGGCGGCGGTCGACGCCAGCGGCTATCGCGTCAACGAACTCGCGCGCAACCTGCGCACCGCCGAAAGCCGCCTGCTGCTGACGATGGTGCCCGACGTCGGCAACCCCTTCTACGCGGAGATCGTGCGCGGCATCGAC
Organism: Paraburkholderia domus; assembly: GCF_905220705.1. Taxonomy (GTDB): domain Bacteria; phylum Pseudomonadota; class Gammaproteobacteria; order Burkholderiales; family Burkholderiaceae; genus Paraburkholderia; species Paraburkholderia domus. The sequence continues at coordinate 398,791 of NZ_CAJNAT010000003.1, read as the reverse complement.
AGCGTCGCGCGCCAGCACGGCTATTTCATGCTGCTATGCGACACGGGCGCCGATCCGGGACGCGAGCGCAGCTATTTCGATCTGCTGCGCCGCCGTCGCGCGGATGGCGCGATCTGCCTCGACCCGGCCACCATCCAGCAGGCGCTCGGCGAGGCATCCAGCGCGCTGCCGTGGGTCGCGTGCTGTGAGTTCGATCCGGAGATGGGGGTGCCGTACGTCGGCATCGACAACTATCGGGCGGCGGGCGATGCGGTGCGGCATCTGCTCGCGCGCGGCCATCGGCGCGTCGGGCTGATCAACTCGGATGTCGACTATCTGTACGCCCGCCAGCGTCAGCAAGGCTATCTGGACGCGTTGACCGAAGCGGGTATCACGCCCGACGAGCGTTGGCGCATGAACCTGAACAGCCTCGACTATGAAGCGGGCGCATCGGCAGCGGCTGTGCTCATGCAGCAGCCTGACGCGCCGAGCGCGATCTTCGCCGTCTCCGACACGCTGGCGATCGGCGTGATCCACGGTTTGCGCAATGTCGGCAAGCATGTGCCGGACGATGTCGCGGTGGTCGGCTTCGACGATATTTCGCTTGCCGCGCAAATCGATCCGCCGCTGACCACCATCGCCCAGCCGATGCGCGAACTCGGCGAAACCGCCGCGCGCCTCCTGCTGCAACGGCTCGCGAATCCGTTGATGAACGTGCCGGGCGTGCTGCTGCCGCATCGGCTCGTGATTCGCAGGAGCGCGTAAGTCATGAGCCTCGCCATTCGCTTCGACGATATCCGCAAAGACTTCGGGCCGGTGCGCGTGCTGCACGGGGTGAGCTTCGAGTTGGCGCCGGGGCGCATCTACGGTTTGCTCGGTGAAAACGGCGCAGGCAAATCGACGCTGATGAAAATTCTCGCCGGCTACGAAACGGCGACTTCGGGCACCTTGCTGGTCGACGGCCACGCGCAGCAGTTCATCGGCTCACGCGATGCGGAAGCGGCCGGCATCGTGCTGATTCACCAGGAGTTCAATCTCGCCGAGCATCTGACGATTGCGCAGAATATGTATCTCGGCCATGAAAAAAAGCGCGGCTGGTTCGTCGACGATGCTGCGATGCGTGCCGATGCCGCGCGCTATCTTGCGCAGGTCGGTCTCGAGAAAGCGCCGGATACGAAAGTGCGCGAGTTGATCGTCGCGGAAAAGCAGATGGTGGAGATCGCCAAGGCGCTGTCGCGCCGCGCGCGTCTGCTCATCATGGACGAACCGACTGCCACGCTTACGCCGTCGGAAACTGAGCGCCTTTTCACGCTGATGGCGAAGCTGAAAGCCGATGGCGTGACGATCGTCTACATCTCGCACAAGCTGGATGAAGTCGAGCGCATCACCGACGAAGTGATCGTGATGCGCGACGGCCGCTTCGTCGCGCGCAGCGAAACCGCGGGGCTTGCCCGGCAGCAGATGGCGAATCTGATGGTCGGGCGCGACGTGTCCGATATGTTTCCCGACAAGATCACCGTTCCTGCCGACGCGCCGATTGCGTTGAAAGTAGAGGGCCTCGCCGTGCCGGACTGGGTGGAAGACCTGAGCTTCGACGTGCGTGCCGGTGAAGTGCTGGGTTTTGCCGGTCTTGTCGGCGCAGGCCGCACCGAAGCATTCGAAGCGATCATCGGCTTGCGCAAACGCACAGCGGGCCGCATCGAAATCGCCGGCCGCCGTGCCGACCTGAGGAGCCCACGCGACGCCATGCGCCACGGCCTCACATATCTGAGCGAAGACCGCAAAGGCAAAGGCCTGCACGTGAATCTGAGCTTGCAGGACAACGTCACGCTAATGACACTCGAACGCTACGCGCATCCGTTGCTCGATATGAAAGCGGGCCGCGCGGCATTGACGAAAGCCGTGAGCGACTTCGGTATCCGCACGGGCGATCTGTCGAGCCGCGCGCGCATGCTCTCCGGCGGCAATCAGCAGAAGCTTGCGCTCGCCAAGTTCCTGCAGCCCGATCCGAACGTGATCGTGCTCGACGAGCCGACTCGCGGCGTCGATGTCGGCGCGAAACGCGACATCTATTTCCTGATCCATCGTCTCGCCGCGCAGGGCCGCGCGGTGATCGTCATTTCATCCGAACTGATCGAGCTGATCGGCTTGTGCCACCGCGTCGCCGTGATGCGCGCGGGACGCCTGCAAACCACGCTCACACTCGAGCATTTGACCGAAGAGGAGTTGATCGCCCATGCGACCGGCACCCACTGAAGCCGTCCAATCCGGCCGCGCGTTGCGTTTCGCGCATCGTCTGTATGCGCTTGGGCCGCTCGTTGGACTGATCCTGCTGTGCATCGTCGGCACGTTGCTCAACCGCGATTTCGCGACGCTCGACAACATGATGAACGTGCTCACGCGTACGTCGTTCATCGGCATCATCGCGGTCGGCATGACCTTCGTGATCATTTCGGGCGGCATCGATCTGTCGGTCGGGTCGATGGCGGCGCTGATCGCGGGCAGCATGATCTGGCTGATGAACGGACTTGCTGCGGGTGTCGGCGGCCATACGTTCGCGCCTTTGCTGATAGTGACGCTCGGCATTGTGTTCGCACTCCTGCTCGGCGGTTTGTTTGGCTGCGCGCACGGTCTGCTGATTACCAAAGGACGCATCGAGCCGTTCATCGTCACGTTGGGCACGCTCGGCATTTTTCGCGCAGTGCTGACGTGGCTCGCGGATGGCGGCGCACTGACTTTGGATAACTCGTTGTCCGACCTGTACGGCCCCGTTTACTACGCGAGCCTCTTCGGTGTGCCGGTCCCGATCTGGGTATTCCTGGTTGTTGCGGCGGGCGGCGCGCTGATTCTCAATCGCACCGCGTTCGGCCGTCACGTGCAAGCGATCGGTTCCAACGAGCAGGTCGCGCGTTACGCAGCGATTCGCGTCGATACCGTGAAGATCATTACGTATGTGTTGCTCGGTATCTGCGTCGGTGTGGCGACGGTGCTGTACGTGCCGCGGCTCGGTTCAGCCACGCCGACCACCGGCTTGCTTTGGGAGCTTGAAGCGATTGCATCGGTGGTGGTGGGCGGCACTGCGCTCAAGGGCGGCGAAGGGCGTGTTGTCGGCACGGTGATAGGCGCGATTCTGCTTTCGGTGATCGCCAATATTCTGAATCTGACCAGCATCATCAGCGTGTATCTGAACGCGGCGGTGCAGGGCGTGGTGATTATCTTCGTCGCGTTCGTGCAACGCGGACGGCGGTAGGTGGTGGGCGTTGAGCTTCAAGGGATACAACGGCAAGTTCGAGAATCGGGGCGCATGAAGGCCTCATAACGCAGCGATGTTGCATGGGATCAGAGTAAGTGCCAAAGCACTAACTCTGATCGACACAATTATGTGGCATGGATCGACACAGGAGACACAACCATGAAGCAGGTCATTCGAGCGGTCGGCGCCGGCATGCTGGCGTTGGGGATACTGGGCACGGCAAGCGTCACGCGTGCCGATGAAAAAGTCACGCTGGGCGTCGCGATTCCGACAGCCGACCACGGCTTTACGGGTGGCATCGTCTGGTGGGCGAACAAGGCGAAAACCGATCTGGAGAAAGCGCATCCCGATCTGAAAGTGATCGTGAAGACTGCGGCCGGCGCACCCGAACAGGCGAACCAGTTGCAGGATCTGGTGACGGTGAACAAGATCAACGCGTTGGTGATTTTCCCGTATGAATCGGCTTCACTCACGCAGCCGGTCGCGCAGGTGAAGAAGAAGGGTGTGTATGTGACGGTGGTGGATCGCGGTCTGACGGATACCAGCGCACAGGACGCCTACGTTGCGGGTGACAACACCGCGTTCGGCAAGATTCCCGCCGAGTATCTGGCGAAAGCGCTCGACGGCAAGGGCGACATCGTCGCGCTGCGCGGCATTCCGACCACGCTCGACAACGAACGCTGGACCGCATTCACGAACGTGATCAAGAACTATCCGGATATGAAGATCCTCGATGCCAAGTATGCAAACTGGAATCGCGACGACGCGTTCAAGGTGATGCAGGACTACCTCACGCGCTTCAAGCACATCGACGCGGTCTGGGCAGCGGACGACGATATGGCCGTGGGTGTCCTCAAGGCGATCGAGCAGGCCAAGCGTAGCGACATCAAGATCGTGTTCGGCGGCGCGGGTTCGAAGGGCATGGTGAAGAACGTGATGGACGGCGCACCGATGATCAAGGCGGACGTGTCGTACTCGCCGAAATTCATCTACGACGCGATCAAGCTCACCGCCGAAGCGCGTCTGAAGGGCGACAAGCTGCCGCCGACCACGATCATCCCGTCGGTACTGATCACGAAGGAAAACGCGCAGCAGTTCTATTTTCCTGACTCGCCGTTCTGACCCTGGGCGTCCGGAGCACGCTTGCCGTGTGTCTTTCGCAGGGGCATGACAAGCGCGCCATAGTTCGAGGAACCGTACGATGAAAACCATCAAAGGGCCGGCGATTTTTCTCGCCCAGTTCATGGGCGACGAGGTACCGTTCGACAACCTCGCGCATCTGGCAGGCTGGGCCGCGAGCCTCGGCTTCAAGGGAATTCAGGTGCCGTGCGATGCGCGCCTGATCGATCTCGAACAGGCGGCGGCAAGCCAGAGTTATTGCGACGCGTTGCGTGAGATCGCAGAAGACGCTGGAGTGACGATCACCGAACTGTCGACGCACTTGCAAGGGCAACTCGTCGCCGTGCATCCGGCCTATGACGCGTTGTTCGACGGCTTTGCCGGGCAGCATGTGCGCGGCAATCCTGCGGCGCGCACGCAGTGGGCGGTTGATCAGATGAAGCTGGCGGCAAAGGCGTCGCAACGTTTGGGGTTGAATACCCACGTGTCGTTCTCCGGTGCGCTGGCGTGGCCGTATCTTTATCCGTGGCCGCAGCGTCCGGCAGGTTTGATAGAGACTGCCTTTGACGAACTCGCGCGCCGCTGGACGCCGATTCTCGATGCGTTCGACGAAGCCGGCGTCGACGTGTGCTACGAACTGCATCCGGGCGAGGATCTGCACGACGGTGTGACCTTCGAGCGCTTTCTGGATGTGGTGAGACAGCACCCGCGCGCGAACATCCTCTACGATCCGAGCCATTTCGTGTTGCAGCAACTCGACTACCTCGCCTTCATCGACATCTATCACGAGCGCATCAAGGCATTCCACGTAAAGGACGCGGAGTTTCGTCCGAACGGCAAACAAGGTGTGTACGGCGGCTATAGCGGCTGGGTCGAGCGCGCGGGGCGTTTTCGATCGCTCGGCGACGGGCAGATCGATTTCGGCGCGATCTTCTCGAAGATGGCGCAATACGATTTTCCGGGCTGGGCGGTGCTGGAATGGGAGTGCGCGCTGAAGCATCCGCAGGACGGCGCCCGTGAAGGCGCGGAGTTCATCCGCCGGCACATCATTCGCGTGGCTGAGCATGCGTTCGATGATTTCGCTGGCAGCGGTGTGGATGCGGCGCAATTGAAGCGTGTGCTTGGTATTTGATCGCGATCTTCAGGTGAGTCGGGGGCATGTTGGCCGCGGCCAGCCCGTGAAGCGGTTAAAGCAGATCGCAAAGGAGTAGGTGCGATGCCACAACGAAGACTCAGGCTCGGTATGGTCGGCGGCGGTCAGGGCGCGTTTATCGGCGCCGTGCATCGGATCGCGGCGCGGCTCGACGATCGGTTCGAACTAGTGGCGGGCGCATTGTCGTCCGATCCGCAGCGTGCGCAAGCGAGTGCCACCGAGGCCGGTATTGCGCGCAGCTATACAGACTGGCGCGAGATGGCGCGCGCCGAAGCCGCTCGCGACGACGGTATCGACGCAGTTGCGATCGTCACGCCGAATCATCTGCATGCGCCGGTGGCAACGGCTTTTCTCGAGGCGGGCACGCATGTGGTGTGCGACAAGCCGCTGGCGATTTCCTTGGCGGAAGGTGAGGCGCTGGCGAAGCTTGCGCGCGAGAAGAACAAGCTGTTCGCGCTGACTCATACGTACTCTGGTTATCCGCTGGTGCGCCATGCTCGCGAGCTTGTCGAAAGAGGTGAGCTCGGCGAAATACGCGTGGTGCAAGTCGAATATGCGCAAGACTGGCTGGCTGAACCGATAGAAACGAGCGGCACGAACAAACAGGCGGGCTGGCGCACGGATCCGTCGTTAGCGGGTCCCGCCGGCTGTCTCGGCGACATCGGCACGCATGCGTATCATCTGGCCTCGTTCGTTACGGGGATGTTGCCTCTGGCGCTATCCGCCGAGTTGCACACCTTCGTGCCGGGACGCCGTATCGACGACCACGTGCAGGCGATGCTGCGCTATCCGAATGGCGCGCGCGGCATGCTATGGGCGAGCCAGGTGGCGAGCGGCGCGGAGAATGCGCTACGTCTGCGGGTGTATGGGACGAAAGCAAGCCTCGCTTTCGATCAGGAGAATCCGAACGAATTGTGGTTCACGCCGTTAGGCGGAACGGCCGAGCGCTTGACGCGCGGACGCGTGAAAAGCGCGCTCGCCGCGCACGCGACGCGCGTGCCGCAGGGGCATCCTGAGGGTTATCTGGAAGCGTTCGCGCAGTTGTACAAAGATGCGGCGTTGCAGATCGAAGCGTTGAATGCGGGTCAACCGTTGCCTGTCGAAAGCCTGCTGCTCACCACGGTGGATGACGGTGTAGCGGGTTTGCGCTTCATTGATGCCGTGTTGGCAAGCAGCGCGGCGAATGGCCAGTGGCGTGAGATAGAACCCGGTTGATCGTGGACCCATGACGCGCACGCCAGGCAGCGAAGGGAGCCATTCAATTTCAACGCCGCCTGATTTTCAACCAGGCTTTGAGCGTGCCGAGGTCCTGGAATTCCACCAGATCGTACTCGAGCGATCCGATCTGTTCCTGCAGCATAAAAACGTCCTCTGTCAGCCCGTGCATGACCTTCTTCGGCGTGATGGGGGCCATCGGGTCGAGCCCGTAGCGTTCCTTGAACGCCATCTCGACAAACATAATTTCGTCGTCGAGTTCGCCTACCTGCTCCTTCAGTATCTTGTTGTAATGCTTGAGCCGGTCTTCGCTCAGGTTATCGAGCGCGTTCTGATCGATGTGTTCCAATTCCAGCTGCAACTCGAGCAAACGCAGCAGGTTGCTCTTGCTGTAGGCCTCGTTGACTCGTTGCATCAGCGCGGTTTTCCGTTTGCGCTCCTCTGGATCGCTTTCGCGATCGGGATGCAACGCGCTGGCCAGCTTACGATACACCTCGCGAATCGAGCGGCTTAGTTGTGCTTCTTCTTCCTCGCGGCGCGTCTCGGCTGCCATCTGCTTCGCCGTCTTCTTTTTTGGGGCATTTTGTGCCTGGCGCGCCTGATGTTCCGCTGCTTGCGCAGCGTCGTCCTGTTCGATATGGGCCTGCAGGCGATCCAGAACTTCATCGGGCGAGTTCATGTCGATGTCGTCCAGTTCGACGCCTAGTACCGTCTCCAACATCGATTTCATTTCGTCTAACTCGGACGCTCTTTCGTCGTCGTAGTCGGACCCGCTGTGCCGGTTGTACAGCGCTTTCAACTCGTCGCTATCTTCTTCCCCGAGACACCTCGCTGCCAGATCGACAATCACCGCTGAAAGGGTGCGCCGCTCGGTCTGCGTGATACGTTTCTGGTTGCTCTGCTCGTCGAGAAGGTGTGCCATCCGTGCACGCAAATGTTGCATCTTTTGCGTCAGCGGCAGCAGTTCATTCACGTACTTTTGCTGGAAAGCGGGCGCGAACTCCTCCCACGCGCTCAAACTGGCACGCCGCTTTTCGATCTGTTTGATCAGCGTGTTGAACGCTTTCTGGCCCTTCGACAGGGTGGGTTGATTGTGGTCCGGCGCGATGCTGACGGACCTGGCGCTTGTCCTGGTCATGGGGCGGATATCTTCGATCGTCAAATGGGGTGGGGCGCTGCCTAGCTGCCCTTGCTCTTCTTGAGCTGCGCTTCGAACGCAATATCGAGCTTGCTCGCCTTGCGCGGTTTCGGCGGTCCGAAACCGTCGACGAATTTGACGAAGTCGTCGAGCGTCAGCGGATCGGAGACTTTCTTGTCCGTGCCGCTCGATTTGTCGACCAGATAAAACAGGCCGCCGGACAGGCTGATCGCGGCGAACTGCGGGTTGCCGCTGCGGGTTTTCAGCCGTTCGACGGCGTGGATGGCTCGGGTGGTGCGCATGATGGGGGAAACGGCGAATTGAAGGTATGCACTTTAGCAGCAATCCGCCGCGCCGCCTGCCGGTCGGCGGTTGGTGAGCCGTGCCGGCATTGCGCGTGCAGTACCCCCGCGCATTCCCACGAGTAGCGAGCTGAAAGTTTGTACGATTTTTTGCGTATGTACGATTTTATGATACATTAATAAAAATCGTACACGAGCAAACCATGCCGCGCTCCGCCAATTCGTTTCTTGAAACGCAGATTCTTGGAGAAGCGTGCGACGCATTCGGACGCTCGACGGGCGTTTACAAGGCGAAGCCGGTTCGCACGCTCGTTCCGTACGGCGACTCTGCAATCGAATTCAACCTCTCCGGCCGGAAATTCGAAATGCCCGTATTCATCACAACACGGGCAAGTGCAGTGGATATCGCAAATATTCTTCTCGCGCAAAATCATCCTCGTGCAACGGGAGCACGTTCGGCTCAACGCCCGCTCATGCTAATCGCGCCCCATGTCGAGCCGGAACTCGCCGGCCGTTTGATTGAGCAGAACGTGCCGTTTCTGGACGCGGCGGGCAACGCGTTTCTGAGCGAGCCTGAAGGTATGATCATGATCTGCGGCCGGCCAAAACCGCAGCATGCGCAAAAGCCGCAGACAGGACGTGCCACCACGCGCAAAGGACTGCAGGTGATGTTCGCTATAGCGACACAGCCTGGCCTCGTCTCGCAGCCGTATAGAACTATCGCCCAGGCCTCTGGCGTGGCATTGAGCACGGCAAACCAGGTCATCGACGATCTGCAGTTCCGTGGGCTTGTCGCGCTGAAGAGCAGCGGCGAGCGCATCTTTCCGGACTGGCAGAAATTTGTCTTCGAGTGGGCCAGCCTCTATCAGACCCGCCTGCGATTCAAACTGGGTGCGCGGCGCTTCGCGAGCACGACGCCTGACTGGTGGCGCATGTTCGACTTCGCAAGTTTCGACGCTCGACTCGGTGGCGAGTCGGCGGCTGACATCCTGACGCATGAACTGAAGGCCGCGAAAGTCACCCTCTACAGCCGTGCCCCGCTTGACAGTCAGTTCATGCTGAACGCCCGGCTGCGCCCCGATCCGCGTGGCGATGTCGAGATTCTTGAATCATTCTGGCCGGAGTCTCTCGAGCGTGGCTGGACGGAACCTGGCCGCCAGCCGCTAGTTCACCCGTTCCTCATCTACGCGGACCTCGTCGCCTCAGGCGACAGCCGCAATCTTTCCACCGCCACGCAAATCTATGAGCAGTACATTACCCAGCCTTAAGGTTGCCGAAGAGCGGCCCGTACACCCAGTCACCGCGGCGCTGCTTGCCCACGTCCAGGAGACCGCGCATCAGCTTGGCGTGAAGTTTGTTGTGGCAGGCGCAACTGCACGGGATCTAGTGCTTTGGCATGTGCACGGCATTCGTGCGGAGCGTGCCACGCGCGATGTCGACGTTGCGGTCTGTGCGATCAGCTGGGATGCATATGGCGCCTTGATTGCCGGGCTCGAGCAGACAGGACTCTTCCGGGCGAGTATCAAGGCGCAGCACACCCTGGTTTTTGATGATCCGGACGTCGGTCGACCGGTGCCGTTGGATCTGGTTCCGTTCGGCGATCTCGAGGCCCCTGAAGGTTCGGTCACCTGGCCGCCGCGGGGCGACGTTGTGATGAATGTTCTCGGGTTCCGGGAGGCCGTCGATACGTCTGTCGAGATAGACATTGGTGAACGCCTGGTGGTGCCGGTTGTGAGCCTGCCGTGCCTTGCGCTTCTAAAAATTCTCGCATGGCACGACCGGCGTGCCTCCAAGAATACCGACGCATCGGACCTGCTTCTGATTCTTCGCAACTACTGCGACGCGGGCAATACGGATCGCATCTGGGTGAACGGTGCAGACCTGCTCGAGTTGCATGATTTCGATGTCGGTCTTGCGGCGTCGGCGCTGCTAGGTCGCGAATCGCGACAGATTGCTTCGCCCGTAACGTTCGATGCCGTCTCGGCAATCCTCTCGGACGATGCCGTGTACGACACGCTGCGACGCGACATGCTGGCTCGTGCCGTCGTTCAGATGCTGGACGACTTCGCCGATGGATCCGACCGGACGTTGTCAGCTTTTCGGAATGCGTTCCTAGGCATATCGGGCAGCGTTTGAGCCGGTCCGGAACGTAATGAGGCTCTTCTTGATTGGAACATCGGGAAGAACGGCGACCGTCGGATGTGCGGCGTCCGCATGATCAATCGCGGCTATTGCTCCTGTTTGACGGCGCTGACTTTGCTGAACTTGCTCCGCACCCAATCCGCCCAATCCTCCAGCACCGTGTACACCACCGGCACCACCACCAGCGTCAGAATCGACGATGTAATCACACCGCCGATCACCGTCTGCCCGAGCGGTCCGCGTTGCTCCCCGCCTTCGCCGAGCGCCGCCGCCAGCGGCAGCATGCCGAAGATCATCGCCAGCGTGGTCATCAGAATCGGCCGCAGACGCACCCGCGCCGCTTCGAGCAGTGCTTCACGCCGCTCCATCACGCGGCCCTTGCCGGACGCATCGAGCAGGGTGCCGCGCCGAGCCTGATTCGCGAAGTCGATCAGCAAAATCGCGTTCTTCGTCACCAGGCCCATCAGCATGACGAAGCCGATGATCGAGAACATGTTCAACGTACTGCCGAACAGCAGCAGCGCAATCAGCACGCCAATCAAGGTGAGCGGCAACGACGCCATGATGGCGAGCGGCTGGGCGAAGCTCGCGAACTGCGACGCGAGAATCATGTAGATGAAGATCACCGCGAGCGCCAATGCCTCCACCGCGTACACGAACGATTCGTTCATGCTCTTGGTCGAGCCTTCGAATCGATAGTGGTAGCCCGCCGGCAGATGCATTGCGTCGAGCGCCTTCGCGACGTCCGAGGCCACTTCGCCGGGCGAGCGGCCGTTCACGTTCGCCGACAGCATCACCTCGCGCCGCAGGTCGCGCCGGTTCAACACGTCGGGACCGGTCGTCTTGACGATGTCCGCGATCTGCCGCAGCGGCACCAGCACCGGCGCACCGTTCGCGTCGGTGCGATTGGTGGCGATCATCAGCTTCGCCAGATCGTCGACGTCCTGGCGCTGCGAGCGCGGCAAGCGCACACTGACGTCGTAGTCCTGGTCGTCGGGCGCGCGCCATGTGCTGATGGCGTCGCCCGAGAGCAGAGGCCGCAATGCCGTGCCGATATCGGCCACGCCCACGCCGAGGTCGGACGCCAGTTCGCGTTTCACATTGATCGCGACGATCGGCTTGTCCGCCTTGAGACTCGAATCGAGGTCGACAAGGCCTGGAATCTTCGCCATCCGTGCTTGAACCGCATCAGAAAGCCGGCGCAGTTCGTCGATGTTGTCGCCCTGCAAGCTCAACTGGATCGCCTTCGTGCTGCCGGCGCCGTCGGGCACGCCGATTTCGGTGATTGATACGCCCGCTACCGAAGCGAGCCGCGCGCGAAACACCTGGTTCAATTCGACCATGCCGCGTGTCCGGTCGCGCCGGTCTTTCAGGCGCACCGTAATCAGCGCGGTGTTCTTACCTTGCGTGTTGCCGGAGTTGACCGTCGCGTAACTGAAGCGCACTTCGGGGTAGGTGGCGAGAATCGCCTGCACCTGCTTCACTTTCTCCGAGGTGGCTTCGAGCGATGTGCCCACCGGCGTGTTCAAACCGATCTGCGTTTCGGAGAAGTCCGCATTCGGCACAAACTCGGTGCCGACGAACGGCACCAGAAACAGGCTGCCGAAGAACGTGGACGCAGCGACGACCAACGTGATCGCGCGATGCTTCAACGACCAGCCGAGCAGGCGCTGATAGAACGCGGTGAGCTGGTCGATCTGCTTGTCGAACAGATGCAGGGAACGTTCGATGACGCGTCCATAACGATAGCCTTTGCGGCCCGTGTCCGCGTCATGCAGATCAGGGTCCGGCCAGATGGAGGACAGCATCGGATCGAGCGTGAACGACACGAACATAGAGATCAGAACGGCGGCGGCTACCGTGATGCCGAACTGATGGAAGAAGCGGCCGATGATGCCGCCCATGAAGCCCACCGGCAGAAACACCGCGACGATCGAGAAGGTGGTCGCAAGCACGGCGAGCGCGATTTCCTTGGTGCCGTCGAGCGCGGCCGTGCGGTGGTCGGCGCCGAGTTGCACGTGCCGCACGATGTTCTCGCGCACCACGATCGCGTCGTCGATCAGCAAGCCGACGCATAGGGACAGCGCCATCAGCGTGATCACGTTGATCGTGAAGCCGCACGCGTACATCACCGCGAAGGTGCCGATCAGCGCGATCGGCAGTGTGAGGCCGGTGATTACCGTGCTGCGCCACGAACCAAGGAACAGGAACACGATCAGCACCGTCAGCAGCGCGCCTTCGAGCAAGGTGCGCTTCACTTCGTTGACGCTTTCTTCGATGTTGATCGACGAATCGTCGGTGATGTCGAGTTTGACGCCGGGTGGCAATTGCGGTTGCAGCAGGGCGACGGCGTCACGCACGCCATGCGCGACATCGACGGTGTTTTCACCCTGCGCCTTGATGATCGACAGGAACAACGCGCGCTGGCCGTTGAGCAAGGCCATGCTGTCGGGTTCCTGCTGACCGTCCGCCACGTCGGCGACCTGATCGAGCGTGATCGGCTGCGTCGCCGATGAAGCAGTAGGAATCGCAGACTGTGCGCCGCGCCGCGCGACGATGATGCGTTTGAAGTCGTCCGGTTTCTCGAAGCGGCCTTTGACCTGCACGGTCTGCTCGACATTGCTCGACGTGAGCGGCCCGGCCGGAATCTCCTGATTCTCGTTCTGCACCGCGCGAATGACCTGATCGACGCCGATAGAAAGCGCCTGCAGCTTCTCCGGATTCACGTCGATCTGTACTTGCCGTTTCACGCCGCCCACCAGCGAGACCGAGCCGACGCCGCGCACTGTTTCAAGCCGCTTGCGCACGATCTGATCGGCGACCGTGGTGAGATCGCGCGTGGACAACGACGCGCCCGGCGCGTTCGAGATGGCCACCGTGATGATCGGCATATCCGACGGGTCATAGCGCAGCACACGCGGGTCCTTCACGCCGTCGCGCAGATCGGGGCGGATCAGTGCGATCTTGTCGCGCACGTCCTGGGCGGCTTGCACCGCATCGACCGAAAGATCGAATTGCACGATCACGACCGACTGCGCGTCGTACGAACGTGAAGTGATTTCGTCGATGCCGCTGATCGTGTTGACCGCTTCCTCGATCTTGCGCGTGACGTCCGATTCGACCGATTCCGGCGACGCGCCCGGATACGCGGTTTGCACGACCACGACGGGGAAGGCGATGTCCGGGAACTGATCGACTTTGAGCCGCTGATACGAAAACAGACCGATGACGAGCAGCGCCATCATCATCATCGTGGCGAGCACCGGATTGCCGATGCTGATGCGGGTGAACCACATAGGCGAGGGCTCCGGTCAGCGTGCGCTGCTTGCGCCCGGCACGCTGGCCGCTTGCTGGGCAGTCTGCCCGGGTTGAGCAGGCTGAGCGGGCTGCACCACATGCACGGTGCTGCCGATCCGCAATGAGCCGAGATTGTTCTTCACGATCTGCTGGCCGAGGGCCAACGGCCCGCCGACGATCTCGGTCCATGTATCGCCGTCGGCATCGCCGGTCGCGCCGGTTTGTACCGGTTGCTCGACCAGCTTGCCGTCGACAAGCGCATAGACGCTGTGCCGCGTGCCGTCTGTACGGATGGCGGTGGCTGGGACGACCAGCACGTTCTGGCGGCTGCCGACCGAGATCGTGCCGGTGCCGAACATGCCGACCCGCAACGTGCCTGATGGGTTTGCGACCTGCACATACACCATGATCGAACGTGAGCCGGCTTGCGCGGCCGGATTGATGCGCGTGATCGCGCCCTGGATGGGGGTGTCGATACCGTCGAAAGCGATCTGGATCGGCTGGCCGATGCGAACGCGCCCGATCTCGCCGACCGGCACCGGCGCTTCCAGTTCGAGCGTGCGCAGATCGACCACGTCGAACAGCTTGGTATCGACCGCGAGTTTCTCACCCGGTTCGACCGAGCGCGAGGCGATCTGTCCATCGAGCGGCGAGCGTACGACGGTATCGTCCAACGACAGATTCGACGACGCCAGCGCCGCCTTCGCCGCATCGAGATTCGCGCGGGCGATTTGATACTGGCTTTGCGCGGTGTCGAAGGCGTTCTTCGAAATGAAGCCTTTCTCGACCAGCACGCGGTTGTTGTCGAGCGTCTGTTTGGCGATGTCGAGCTGGCCGGCCATGGCCGCCATCTGGCCGCGAGTCTGTTCGGCCCGGGCCACGTAGTCGCGGGCATCGATCTTCGCGAGGATCTGGCCCGTCTTGACCGAATCGCCTTCGCGCACCATGACGTTGAGCGCGGAGCCGGCCACTTTCGATTTGACTGCGGCTTGGGTGACCGCGCGTAGCGAACCGGTCAGCGGCAGCGTTTCGGAGAGGGTACGGCGACTGACGGTGGTGAGATCGTCCGGTGCGAATTCGACGACGGATGGGACTGTGTCGGTGGCCGCAGTGGGAGCGCTGCGCTTTCCGATGGCTTGGGCAATCGCGATGGCGAGGATCACGATAACCACAGCGGCGGCGATGATGATGCGTTTTCTGGTTTTTAGCATGCGTGGTCTGACGGACTTCACGAACTGGCGATACGCGATGGTGGCCTTGTGGTTTCAAGGCGCGCAGCGCTCGCACGGAATCGGCAAATTAGCCCGAGCTCGCGTTCACTGCAAGCTGGCCGTCAGCATGGTACACGCAGCTTGCGTGGCGCGCGCCGCTCGAACGGTATGTCCGGTCAAAGAACGTGCGCATTGACTCAAATGTGATTCATCACGGATCGTGGTGGGTGAAGCGGTGCGCGCGGCTCGATAGCGACGGAGCGTGCCGCGCGCCCGCCATGCTCACTGACTCAGGTAAACGAACTTGCCGTTCCTGATGATGCCCATCACGCTGGCACGTTGATCCAGACCGACGTGGTCCTTCGGGCTGGTGTTGACGACACCGTTCGGCACGACCAGTTCATGCGCGTGTTCCAGTTCGTCACGCAAAGCCACGCGGAACGCCGGTGTGCCCGGTTGCGCCGTTTTCAACGCGCGTGCCACGGCGTCCTGCAAACGCGGATACACGCCTGCGGCGTCGCCCGCAAACTGGGTCACACTGCCCGGGCCGTACTTCGCTTCGTATTCGTTGGTGAACGCAAGCGCGGCCTTCTTCGCCGGATGATCGGCCGGCAGCGTGCGCGCCACCACGACCGGCTGCGTCGGGAACAGCGTGCCTTCCACGTCCTTGCCGCCCAGCTTGATGAATTCGGGCGTCGCGATGCCGTGCGTCTGGTAGATCGGGCCCTTGAAGCCGCGCTCGATCAGCGTGCGTTGGGGCAGCACGGTCGGCGTGCCGGCGCCGGCGATCAGAATCGCGTCGGGCTTGGCGGCCATCAGCTTCAGGATCTGGCCGGTGACGCTGGCGTCGGTGCGGTTATAGCGCTCGGTGGCGACCAGTTGAATATGACGCAGCGCCGCGAACTTGCTGAATTCGTTGAGCCAGCTTTCGCCGTAGCCATCCGCGAAACCGATGAAGCCCACCGTCTTCACGTTGTGGTTCGACATGTAGCGCGTCATCACGTCGGCCATCGCACTGTCGGTCTGCGCCATCTTGTAGGCCCACACCTTCTTGCCTTCCTGCGGCTCGACCACGCTCGCCGAGCCGATCAGCGTGATCATCGGCGTTTGGCTTTCGGCGACTGGATCGAGCGCGGCCATCGCGGCCGGCGTGATGTTCGGACCGACGATCACGTCGACATGGTCTTCATTGATCAGCTTGCGGATGTTGCGCACCGCGTTGCCCGGGTCGGAGGCGTCGTCGAGGAAGATGTAGTCGGCTTTCCGGCCGGCGATCGTGGCCGGCCACATCAGCATCGCGTTCTTGCTCGTAATGCCGATCACGGCGGCGGGGCCGGTGCTCGACAAATCGATGCCGACCTTGATGTCGGCCTGTGCTGAGGTGGCGAGCAAGAGCGCGCCGAGAGCGGCCATGCCGCTGATTTTTTTCTTATACGACGTCATCGAAGGGTCTCCGTAGCGGGAAGCGTGGTGATATCAAAGTTCGTAGGTTTCGTGTTCGCCCTTGAGCGCCTGTTCGATCAGCTTGCGGTTCATGCTCGGCGACAGCAGTTCGACGAGCGTATACACATAGCTGCGCAGATAGGCGCCCTGTTTCAGCGCCACCCGCGTCACGTTGCTGCCGAACAGATGGCCGACCGGCATCGCGCGCAAATGGCGGTCGCGCTCGGCATTGAACGCGATATCCGCCATGATGCCGACGCCCAGACCCAGTTCGACGTAGGTTTTGATCACGTCGGCGTCGATTGCCTCCAGCACGATGTCCGGATGCAAGCCACGCAGACGGAACGCCTCGTTGATCTTGGTGCGGCCGGCGAACGCGTTGTCGTAGGTGATCAGCGGATATTGGGACAGATCGTCCAACGACAAAAGTTTGCGGTCGAGCAGTGGATGATCCGGCTGCATCACGGCGACGTGATGCCACTGGAAGCAGGGCAGCGAGACCAGCTCCTTATAGTTGGAGATCGCCTCGGTGGCGATGGCCAGATCGGCCTGGTCGTGGATCACCATCTCCGCGACCTGGGTCGGGCTGCCTTGCAGAATTGAAAGGTGAACTTTGGGGAAGCGCTTCTTGAATTCGGCGATGGCGGCCGGAAGTGAGTAGCGTGCCTGGGTGTGGGTGGCGGCGATCACCAGATTGCCCTGATCCTGAGCTGCGTAATCTTTACCGACCCGCTTGAGACTCTCGACTTCCTGCAGAATCTTCTCAACCGACTGAAGAATGATGCGCCCCGGCTCCGTCAGCGAGCGCACGCGCTTGCCGTGCCGCGTGAAGATTTCGACGCCCAGCTCGTCTTCCAGCTCGATGATCGCCTTGGAAACGCCCGGCTGGCTTGTAAACAGGGCTTTGGCCGCTTCGGTCAGGTTGAAATTCTGCCGCACAGCCTCGCGGACGAAGCGGAATTGGTGCAGGTTCATATATAACCTCTCCGCATATCAAAAGAATTTTTTAGTCGTTTGAAATATAAGGCGAGTTTATTACGATCTGTCCATCTTTTTCAATATGGATATCTGTCTTTGTCATAAGCAAATGAGCGATGGGCCTAAACGCTCGTTTGCTTCCATTGACAAAGGAGAGGTATCCAAGCCGCGACGTAACCGGAACGTCGTGTGTCACGCAAAAATTGGGGTCCCCGAATGTACCAATACGATCAGTACGACCAGACCATCGTCGATGAGCGGGTTGCGCAATATGCCGATCAGGTTCGCCGCCGTCTGTCGGGCGAATTGAGCGAAGAGGAGTTCCGTCCGCTGCGCCTGCAGAACGGCCTGTACCTGCAGCGCCACGCGTACATGCACCGCATCGCGATTCCTTACGGCAACCTGCGCAGCGACCAGATGCGTGTGCTGGCCCAGATCGCGCGCGAACACGACCGCGGCTACGGCCACTTTTCGACGCGCTCGAACATCCAGTACAACTGGATCAAGCTCGAAGAAACGCCGGAAATCCTGCGCAAGCTCGCTGCCGTGCAGATGCACGGCATCCAGACCTCGGGTAACTGTATCCGTAACATCACGGCCGACCAGTTCGCCGGCGTGGCGCCGGATGAGGTGGTCGACCCGCGTCCGTGGGCAGAAATCCTGCGCCAGTGGTCGACGTTCCACCCGGAATTCGCCTGGCTGCCGCGTAAGTTCAAGATCGCCGTGTCGGGTTCGAAGGAAGACCGCGCTGCCGTGCAGATTCACGACATGGGCGTGTATCTGAAGAAGAACGAGCAGGGCGAGCTGGTGGCCGACATTCTGGCCGGTGGCGGCATGGGCCGTACGCCGATCATCGGCGCGATCATCCGCCGTGATTTGCCGTGGCAACACCTGCTGACGTACTGCGAAGCCGTGCTGCGCGTGTACAACCGCTATGGCCGCCGCGACAACATGTACAAAGCGCGCATCAAGATTCTCGTGAAGGCCTTGAGCCCGGAGAAATTCTCGGCGCAGGTCGAAGAAGAATGGCAACACCTGAAGGACGGTCCGTCGACGCTGACGCAAGCCGAAGTGGATCGCGTGTCGCAATACTTCCAGCCGCCGGTGTACGAAAAGCTGGCGGATACGGATGCTTCTTTTGAGAACCATTTGCTGGAAAGCCGCGCGTTCGCT
Organism: Paraburkholderia domus; assembly: GCF_905220705.1. Taxonomy (GTDB): domain Bacteria; phylum Pseudomonadota; class Gammaproteobacteria; order Burkholderiales; family Burkholderiaceae; genus Paraburkholderia; species Paraburkholderia domus. The sequence goes on along the minus strand of NZ_CAJNAT010000003.1, from coordinate 380,388 downwards.
CGCTGGGTCGAACGCAATGTGCGTCCGCACAAAGTGTCGGGTTACGCCTCGGTGACCTTATCGCTGAAGCCGACCACGATCGCCCCGGGCGACGCCACCGACGCGCAGATGGAAGCGGTCGCCGATTGGGCCGACGAATACTCGCTCGGCGAAATCCGCGTGTCGCACGAACAGAACCTGATTCTCGCGAACGTGAAGAAGCGCGACCTGTTCACGCTGTGGGAAAAAGCCAAGGCGCAAGGTTTCGCGACGCCGAACATCGGTTTGCTGACCGACATCATCGCGTGCCCGGGTGGCGATTTCTGCTCGCTCGCGAACGCGAAGTCGATTCCGATCGCGCTGGCGATTCAGGAGCGTTTCAACGATCTCGACTACGTGTACGACCTCGGCGACGTGTCGCTGAACATCTCGGGTTGTATCAATGCTTGCGGTCACCACCACGTCGGCAACATCGGCATTCTGGGCGTCGATAAGGACGGCTCGGAGTGGTATCAGGTGACGCTCGGCGGCGAGCAGGGTACGGGCGCCACGGGCGCGCATCTCGGCCGCGTGATCGGCCCGTCGTTCTCGGCGGAAGAAATGCCGGACGTGATCAGCAAGGTGATCGATACGTTCGTGGAAAACCGCCACGAAGGCGAGCGCTTCGTCGAAACGTACAACCGCATTGGCATCACCCCGTTCAAGGAACGTGTGTACGCTTCGCGTCAACCGGCTCACGCGTAACCGCGAAAAAGGATACAGAACAGATGGCTTCTATCATCAAGAACCGCGCGATCGTCAACGATGACTGGACGGTGGTGCGCGCCGCTGAAGACGGCACGCTGCCCGCAGTCGATGCATTGCCGGCCGGCAAAGTGCTGGTGCCGCTCGCGCTGTGGCAGGCTGAGCGCGATGCGCTGATCGCTTCGCGCAGCACCGCTGAAATCGGCGTGTGGCTTGCGCCGGATAGCGAACCGGCGGATATCGTCGGCGACTTCGGCACGATCGCGCTGATCGGCGTGGACTTCCCGGTGTTCCGCGACGGCCGTGGTTATAGCATCGGCCGCCTGTTGCGCGAGCGCTATGGCTACAAGGGCGAACTGCGCGCGATCGGCGACGTGCTGCGCGATCAACTGACGTTCATGTTCCGCTGCGGCTTCGACGCTTACGCACTGCGTGAAGACAGAGACTTCGACGATGCGCTCAAGGCGTTCGACGAATTCAGCTTCAACTATCAGGGCGCAGTGAACTCGTCGCCGCTGTTCCGCCGCCGTGAAGCGGGCGAACTGGCAAAGGCCTCGGCATGAGCGGCGCACAATCGCTCACGCCGGAACTCGCTGCGAAGGTTGAGCGCCTCGATGCGCTGCTCGATTCAATCGCCGCGCGTCACGCGAACGTGAAGCTCGCCAGCAGCCTCGCGGCGGAAGACATGCTGCTCACGCACGCGATTCTGTCGCGTGGCGTGAAGATCGGCATTTTCTCGCTGAACACGGGCCGTCTGCATGCGGAAACGCTCGGCATGCTCGATCGCGTGAAAGAGCGCTACGGTTACGACATCGAGCAGTTTCATCCGCAAGCTGCAGCGGTTGAAGAATATGTCGGCTCTCACGGTCTGAACGCGTTCTATGAAAGCGTCGATCTGCGTAAGCGCTGCTGTGAAATCCGCAAGGTCGAGCCGTTGAACCGGGCGCTGTCGGATGTCAGCGCTTGGGTGACGGGCCAACGCCGCGAGCAGTCGGTGACGCGTGCCGAACTGCACGAGGAAGAACACGATGCGGCGCGTAACATTGCCAAGTTCAATCCTCTGACGGACTGGACCGAAGCTGAAGTCTGGGACTACCTGAAAGCGTTGGACGTGCCGGTCAATCCGCTGCATGCGCGCGGTTACCCGAGCATCGGCTGCGAACCTTGTACTCGCGCGATCCGTCCCGGTGAAGACAGTCGGGCAGGGCGCTGGTGGTGGGAGTCGCGTGATACGAAGGAATGTGGCCTGCACATCACGACGATCACGCCGATCCCCGTCAGCAGCAGCGAAAACGCTTCGGCATAAAGCATTCAGGCGGTTCAGGACTTGGTTTTTGATCTGAACGCCGCAGATACCGATTTGAATACTTCCGCGACGCAAGCAACCGCTTGCGACGCGAATCAACGAAGGACCAAACATGAGCACCACGCTCGATTCCACTGTGAATGCACCGCTTACCAACACGGCGAACCGGATGGATCACCTTGATTGGCTCGAAGCTGAGTCGATTCATATCCTGCGCGAACTGGTCGCCGAATGCAGCAAGCCCGCGCTGCTGTTTTCGGGCGGCAAGGATTCGGTCGTGGTGCTGCACCTTGCGCTGAAGGCCTTTGGTATCGGCGCGAATCGCAAGACCGTGCTGCCGTTCCCACTCGTGCATATCGACACCGGCCATAACTACGACGAAGTGATCGACTTCCGCGATCGCCGCGCGAAAGAGATTGGCGCGGAACTGGTGGTGGGTCACGTTGAAGATTCGATCAAGCGCGGCACCGTTCGCCTGCGCCGCGAACTGGATTCGCGCAACGCTGCGCAAGCCGTGACGCTGCTGGAAACGATCGCTGAACATGAGTACACCGCGCTGATCGGCGGCGCGCGCCGCGACGAAGAAAAGGCCCGCGCGAAAGAACGGATCTTCTCGTTCCGCGACGAATTCGGCCAATGGGATCCGAAGGCACAGCGCCCGGAACTGTGGAGCCTGTATAACGCGCGTCTGCATAACGGCGAACACCTGCGTGTGTTCCCGATCTCGAACTGGACCGAACTCGACGTGTGGCAATACATCGCCCGCGAACAGCTCGAACTGCCGTCGATCTATTACGCGCATCAACGCGAGATCGTGCGCCGCAACGGCCTGCTCGTGCCGGTCACGCCGCTCACGCCGATGCGCGAAGGCGAGACCAGCGAAACCGCGCTGGTGCGCTTCCGCACGGTGGGCGATATCAGCTGTACGTGCCCGGTGGAAAGCGATGCCGACGATCTCGAGAAGATCATCGCCGAAACGGCCGTGACCGAAATCACGGAACGTGGCGCGACACGGATGGACGATCAGGTTTCCGAAGCCGCGATGGAACAGCGTAAGAAGCAAGGTTATTTCTAAGCATGGGACCGGAGTAAGAGCTTTGCACTAACTCCGGTTGACCGCTTTGCATAGGACTGGAGTAAGCGCTAAAGCGCTAACTCCAGTCGATAGAGAGCAAGGAACATCATGAATATTCACCAACCAGAAGACCTCGGCGTGCTGCGATTCATCACGGCGGGCAGCGTCGACGACGGCAAGAGCACGTTGATCGGCCGCCTGCTGTACGACAGCAAGGCAGTCCTCTCCGATCAGCTCTCGGCACTGTCGCGCGCGAAGAATAAGCGTACCGTTGGCGACGAAATCGATCTGTCGCTGCTGACTGACGGTCTCGAAGCCGAACGTGAACAGGGCATTACGATCGACGTGGCTTACCGCTATTTCGCAACGGCGAAGCGCAAGTTCATCATCGCCGACACGCCGGGTCACGAGCAGTACACGCGCAACATGGTGACGGGCGCATCGACCGCGCACGCAGCGATCATCCTGGTCGACGCGACCCGCGTGACCTTCGTCGATGGCGTGGCGCAGCTGCTGCCGCAAACCAAGCGTCATAGCGCGATCGTGAAGCTGCTCGGCTTGCAGCATGCCATCGTCGCGATCAACAAGATGGACCTCGTCGACTACAGCGAAACGCGCTTCAACGAGATTCGCGATGCGTACGTCGAACTCGCGCGTCAACTGGGTCTGGAAGACGTGCGCTTCGTGCCGGTGTCGGCGCTCAAGGGCGACAACATCGTAACCGCTAGCGAAAGCATGCCGTGGTACGCAGGCGAGCCGCTGCTCGATTTGCTCGAAGCGTTGCCGGTCGATGTTCCGACGGGCCAGGCGCTGCGCTTCCCGGTGCAATGGGTCGCACGTCAGGATGGCAGCCAGGCCGACGATTTCCGCGGCTATATGGGCCGAATCGAAGCGGGTGAGGTGAAGGTCGGCGACACTATCGTCGTGCTGCCGGCGAACCGCGAAGCAACGGTTGCTGAGATCATTGCGCCGGTGACGGGCGGAACGGCGGCAGTGGACCGCGCGTTTGCCGGTCAAACCGTGACGATCCGTTTGGCGGAAGACGTCGACGTCTCGCGTGGCGACACCTTCGTATTGCGCGAAGCGGCGCCGGAACCGGCAAAGAAGCTGGAGGCTGACCTGTGCTGGTTCGACGACACGCCGCTGTCGACGCAGCGCAAGTACTTGCTGAAGCAGACCACCAACACGGTGTTCGCGCGGATCGGTTCGATCAGGGAAGTGCTTGACGTGCATACGCTGTCGCAGGCGACCGATCGCAAAGAGCTGACGATGAACGACATCGGCCGCGTGGCGCTGACGTTGCAGAAGCCGCTGGTATGCGACGTGTACGACTCGCATCAGGGCACGGGCGCATTCGTGCTGATCGACGAAGCGACGCATCACACCGTCGCTGCAGGGATGATTCGGGCGTTTTCGGCTTGAGTTGCTGAATGGGTGACTGACGCGCGCTCGCGCTTTGGGTTTTGCACGAACCGGACGAATGGGGTTGAGGCGAATGGGTAAGGTGTATCTGATCGGTGCAGGGCCAGGGGCCGCGGATCTCATCACGGTTCGGGGCGCGCGGCTGCTCGGCATGGCGGATGTGGTGTTGCATGACGCGCTTGTCGAGCCGGCGATGCTGGACTACGCGCCTGCTCGTGCGCGGCGGATTGCGGTGGGCAAGCGCTGTGGGCAGCTTTCGACGGCGCAGCAGTTCATCAACAAGCAGATTGTGGATGCGGCGCTTGAGCACGATGTAGTGGTGCGGTTGAAGGGTGGCGATCCGATGTTGTTCGGGCGTGCCGATGAGGAGATGCGGGCGCTGGAGGCTGCGGGGATCGAGTATGAGGTGGTGCCAGGGATTACGGCTGCGCTAGCTAGTGCGGCGACGTTAAAGCGTTCATTGACGCTTCGCGGTGTGTCTCGCAGCGTTGCGTTGGCTACGCATAGCCGGGCGGCTGATACTGAGGCGATTCGTGAACGGGTGAATGCTGATTCGCTCGTGTTCTATATGGGCCGCGATAGCGGGCCTGAAATAGCACAGGAGTTGATTGATGCTGGGCGCGATGGGGCGACTCCCGTGGCGATTGTCGAAGCGTGTAGTACGCCTCGGGAGCGCATGCTCACTCTCACGCTTTCGGAGCTTGCCTGCGGTGAAGCTCAGCAGTGGCTTGATGCTTCACAGCCTAGTCTTCTTATGATTGGGGAGGCTTTTGCTGCCCGGCAGCAGGTGGTTCGCTCCGCGGGTGGGCTTTTGGTCGCGGCTTAGGGTTTGGTTTGTTTTTGCCTTTGGCGGCGGCATTGGTTGTTTGCCTAGGGTGTTGGCCTTTCCTTGAATTGATATTGGTCTATTAGCGTTGCCCCTGTGCGGGGCGGCACCTACTTCTCTTTGCTGCTGCAAAGAGAAGTAGGCAAGAGAAAGCAGCTCACACCGCCAATTCTTAAGCGGGTCCCTCGCACAGCCACGGTAGTGGTGCATCTGGAATCTGTGTTCTCGCACATTCCGCGTCAGTGACAAAGCAGTCATTCTTCCGGCGGCGCTGCGCGCGCCGACGCGGTACTTCACCAAACCATGCGTTGTTGTCGGCACGCAGCGGAAATCCTGCCGGCAACTAGCTATCGTTACGCTCACGGTTGCGCTATTAGATTAATAGGGGCTTCCGGCGTTAGGGCGCACTTGCGATCGCCAGCGTCTTGAGTTAAAAATTCATTGAATGATGCCGATCACGTACTAAAGTGTTTTGTCTGGCACTTGATACGAGAAGGCAACGATGAGCAGACGGCGGTCACGCAAACCGTTTGTCTGGAGCAAGGCAGCTGATGAGACACTGGCCAGCCTCGAACGGTTTTGTGTGTGGGTCCGGCAGGCTGCAGTGGGAACACTATGAATATCGATACTGATGCAATTGACGAAGTCGCCCTGGCCCTTCTCTACCTGACCCTGCATGACCGATACCGCGCATGGAAGGGCTTCGACTGGGATGTGCTGAACCGACTCCATGAAAGAGGCTTCATTGAAGACTCCGTCAACAAGACGAAGTCCGTGATCTTTACGGACGAAGGACTACGCGAATCCGAGCGGCTTTTTAGTCAGCACTTCGTCATTCCGGAAAGAACGGGGAATTGACTCAACGAAGGTCTGACTCACGAGAGTAGCTGGTTGATTCACTAAGCGTCAATTCAAAAACCCGGTATTTTCAGCGCGTCGCCGAGGCGAAGCCGATGGCCCACACGACGCCGCGGGTTTGCATGACGAACCCTTCCGGCGAGCACGGAGTGCGAGGCGGGAAGTATGACTGCCTTGTCGCTCACGCGGAATGTGCGAGAACACAGATTCCAGATGCACCACTACCGTGGCTGTGCGGGGGACCCGCTTAAGAATTGGCGGTTTGAGCTGCTTTCTCTTGCCTACTTCTCTTTGCAGCAGCAAAGAGAAGTAGGTGCCGCCCCGCACAGGGGCAACGCTAATAGACCACTAAGAAATCAAGGAAAGGCCAACGCCGTAGGCACGCAGACAAAGAGCGTCGCGCAGACAGAGAAAAGAAGAAAAGACCAACACCGCAGGTATAAAACCAAAGCATCGCGAGGGCAAAAAACAGAAATCAAACCTGCCGAAGGCAATACTCAGCAACAGCGTCCAACACACCCTCATCCTCACCAACCGCGACAGCGCACTTAATCTCGACAGAAGGATGCAACCCACGACACCGCGCGATAACCTCCGGCAGATCTCTGCGAATATGCCCGCCTTGCCCAAAAAACACAGGCACAACAGTCACAACAGAGCACCCGTCGGAGACAAGAACCCCCACAGCTGTAGGCAAATCCGGCTCCATCAACTCAAGAAAAGCCAACAAAACCGGCCCAGCGTCAGCATCAGAGCCGCGCGCAGCGCGAACCTTCTCAGCTAGCCTCTCAAACGGCTCACGCCACCGCACATCCCTTGCGCCATGCCCAAACAGAACAATCCCATGTGTAGCCATAAACCAGGCTCCTAATGGCGATCAACCCACTTCAACCCGACCAGGCCGAGCACGAGATAAACGAGCCCAGGCGTAGCCGCGGTCAACGGCGCGGGCCATGTATTCAACGTGCCGATATGCGAGAACAGCGTGTTGAACAGCTGGAAACTCATCCCCAGCATAATCCCGCCGAAAACCTTCACACCCACCACGCCGGCGCGCGTATGCAGATACGCAAACGGCAGTGACAGCACCAGCATCACGAACACCGCAAACGGATACAGCAGCTTGCGCCACAGCGCGATTTCATATCGCTGCGTGTCCTGATGATTCTCGGTCAAGTGCTGAATGTAGCGGAACAGATTGAACATCGACATCCGATCCGGCGATACCAGCAGCACCGACAAGATCTGTGGCGTCAGTTCCGAGCGCAACGAATACTCCGGCAACGCCACCTGGTTCGCACGGTACACCGGATTCAACGCGTCGGTCGGCGTGCCCGGGGGAGGGGGCACGTCGATCAGTTGCGTGTCCGTCACGCCAGTCAGCTGCCAATGACCTGGCGGCTTGTACGTGCCGCTTTGAGCGGTACGTACATTCGAGAGGCGGAACTTCGAATCGAATTCGTAAATACGCACGTTGCTGATCGTCGCGTCGGGCTTCAATTCGCCGACGTTCACGAAGCGCGTCACCTGCTCGCCGTCCGCTCGCGCGGTGAGCGTGTCTTTCACCCAGACGCCCGACTCGAAGTTGGTCGATACCGACGACCCCAATGCCTCGAGCCGCACGCGTTCCGACAACTGATCCGTGTACGGGCCGACCACTTCGCCGATCAGGTAAGTCAGGAACACCAGCGGAATGCCGATCTTCATGAGCGAGCGCAGTGCCTGATTGGTGGCGAGGCCGGACACGCGAAAAATCGTGTACTCGGAGTTCGCCGCCATTTGCGCGAACACGTAGATCGCGCTGATCAACGCAGCGACCGGAATGATTTCGTAGAAGCGCGACGGTGTTTGCAGCGCGACGCGCAGCACCGCGTACTGGAACTTGTAGTTGCCGTGGCCGACAGAGTTCAGTTCGTTGATCAGGTCGAAGAAGAAGAACAGACCCGAAAACGCGAACAGAATAAAGACGAACGTGAGATAGATCTGACGCGCGAAGTACCTTTCATAGATGCGCATCGGTCAGGCCCCCTGCGAACGGTTGAACATCGCCCGCGTGAATAGCGGCCGGTTGCGCACGCGCAGCCAGAAGATGAATGCGACGATTACCGCCACAATGATGTGCAGGCCAACCAGCCCAACTCCGAACGACATCTTGCCCTGCTCGATCCATGACTGCACCACGTTCAGCAGATTCGAGTACGTCAGATAGATCAGGACGGCCATCACCAGATTGATCGTGCGGCTGCGCCGCGGGTTCTGGTGCGCAAGCGGAATCGCCAGCAGCATCAGGTTGATCGCGATCAGCGGCAGGCCCGCGCGCCAGGCGAATTCGGCGAGATTGTCGTCAGTGGGGTTGCGCAGGAGCGTAAGCGTAGGCAAGCCGGTGGTAGTCGGCGTATTGACGACCGGCTGGCTCTGGATCTTCAGGCCATAGCGTTCGAATTCCATGATGCGGAAATCCGGATGTCCCGGTTCGCCGTCATAGCGGCGGCCGTTTTCCAGCACGACGAAGCGGTCGCCGTTCTTGTGTGTTTCGGTGTGGCCGGTTTTTGACACGACCACGTTGACCTTGCCGTTTTCGGTGCTGGTCACGAACACGTTCTCGACGCGAGCCTGGTCGGGCGACATCTTCTCGATGAAGAACACGCGGTGGTTGGTGGCCGACTCACGGAATTGACCCGGCGCGAGCAGCGAGACTTCGTCGCGCTGCTGGAAGCGCGCGCGGATCAGCTTGCTCTGCTGGTTCGACCACGGCCAGCCGACGAACACGAAGAACATGATGAGAATGATGATCGGCGTGGCGAAAATACCGATCGGCTTGATGAAGCGGGTCAGACTGACGCCCGAGGCGAGCCAGACGACCATCTCGGAGTCTTTGTACCAGCGGGTCAGGACGAACAGGATCGACACGAACAGGGTCGCGACGAGCATGATGGCTATGTAGCCGATCACGGTCAGGCCGATCAGGACCAGCACGTCGCGCGGGTCGATCTCGCCCGAAGCGGCGAAGCCGACGATGCGGATCATCATCGTCGTCAGCACGAGCGTGAGGAGAACCATGAACACGGCACCAGCCGTATACGCGAGTTCGCGCTGGAGGGAGCGTTCGAAGATCATTATTGATGATGAGAGGGGGTGCTCTCAGTAGCGCACGGATTGGTTCCCGTCACGCCTCTGATGCAACCGCCGCGGGAAAAATAGCGGATAATTGCGGCTTTCATCCTAAGCCCAGATTTTATCCGAGGACAAGCGCGATGGACTTTAGCATAAAAGCCTGTGATTGGACCAAAGGCTCGTCAAACGGTTTCCTGACCGGGAAATCCGATTGCATCGTAATCGGTGTGTTCGAGTCGCAAACGCTCTCGGGCGCTGCGCTGGAGATCGACGTGGCCACCAAGGGCCTCCTGACCCGCATCATCAAGGCCGGCGACATGGACGGCAAGGCCGGCACCACGCTGTTCCTGCACGAAGTCTCCGGCATCGGCGCCTCGCGCGTGCTGCTGGTCGGCCTCGGCAAGCAGGATGCTTTCAGTCAGAAAGCCTACGGCGAAGCCGTGCGGGCTGCGTGGCGCGCACTGCTCGGCACCAAGATCGTCCAGGTCACCTTCACGCTCGCTCAACTGCCGATCCTCGAGCGCTCTGCGGATTGGGGCGTGCGCACCGCGATCCTCGCGCTGCGCGAGCTGACCTACCGCTTCACGCAGATGAAGAGCAAGCCGGAGAACGGGCCGCGCGCCTTGAAGCGCATCGTGTTCAGCGTCAATACCGGTGACGAGAAGACCGCCAAGCTTGCTGCAAAGCAAGGCGCCGCACTCGCCAACGGCATGGACCTGACGCGCGACCTCGGCAACCTGCCAAGCAACGTCTGCACGCCGACTTACCTTGCCAACACGGCGAAGAAGCTCGCCAAAGACTGGAAGCTGAAGGTCGAAGTGCTCGGCGAAAAGCAGTGCGAAGCGCTGAAGATGGGCTCGTTCCTGTCGGTCACGGCCGGCTCGGTCGAACCGGCTCAGTTCATCGTGCTGCAATACCAGGGTGGCGCCGCGAAAGCCGCGCCGGTGGTGCTGGTCGGCAAGGGCGTGACGTTCGATACTGGCGGCATTTCGCTGAAGCCGGGCGAAGGCATGGACGAGATGAAGTACGACATGTGCGGCGCCGGTTCGGTGCTGGGCACGTTGCGCGCCGTCGCCGAAATGGGCCTGAAAATGAACGTGGTCGGCATCATCCCGGCCGTCGAGAACATGCCGTCGGCCACCGCCACCAAGCCGGGCGACATCGTCACGAGCATGAAGGGCCTGACGATCGAAGTGCTGAACACGGATGCCGAAGGCCGGCTGATCCTGTGCGACGCGCTGACCTATGCCGAGCGCTTCAAGCCGGCAGCGGTGATCGACATCGCCACGCTGACGGGCGCCTGCATCATCGCGCTGGGTCATCACAACAGCGGCCTGTTCTCGAAAGACGACGCGCTGGCGGGCGAACTGCTCGATGCATCGCGTGAAGCTTCCGACCCGACATGGCGCATGCCGCTTGACGACGAGTATCAGGAGCAGCTCAAGTCGAATTTCGCGGACCTCGCGAATATCGGCGGCCGTCCGGCTGGCAGTGTGACGGCGGCGTGCTTCCTGTCGCGCTTCACCGAGGCGTATCCGTGGGCGCACCTGGACATCGCCGGCGTCGCCTGGAAGAGCGGCGCTGCCAAGGGCGCCACCGGCCGACCGGTGCCGTTGCTCGCGCAGTTCCTGATCGACAGGGCCGCGGACGGTCGCGTTGCGCAATGACGCGTTGCAGTAAGGTTGCGGGCGTAGCTGCAGACGCAAAGTGGAGCCGCCGATGACGAGAATCGATTTTCACTCGAACGTCGGCGATTCGCTGCTGTATGCGTGCCGCCTGATCCGCAAGGCGTATCAGGCGGGCCAGCCGACCATCGTGCTGGCCGAGCCCGAGCGCCTGCGGGCTTTCGACGAAATGTTGTGGACCTTCTCGCCACTCGATTTCGTGCCGCATTGCATGGCGGGCACGCCGCTTGCCGCGCAAACGCCGATCGTGCTGGCTTCGAGCCTCGACGATGTGCCGCACCATCAGGTACTGCTCAATCTCGGCGCCACGGTGCCCGCGCAATTCGCGCGCTTCGAAAGATTGCTGGAAGTGGTCGGTAACGCACACGACGAACTCGCGGCGGGCCGCGAACGCTATCGTTTCTATCGTGATCGCGGCTATGCTTTGAACAACTACAAGCAAGGCAGCTAGGTTTCTTTCCAACCGCGTCGCGTGGTGTTTTGTCGTATGGATTCGACGCGTACGCGGGCTGCTTCAGCTTGGACTCAAACACGGAGAGCGCACGTGCCCGATCCTGACGATAGTTCGATCCCAGTTCTGCACGAGATTCTCGTACCGGGCAATCTTGCCCAGGTACGCCATGCGCCGAGCGGCGCGGCGGCGCCGGCTACGCGGCCGGTGTCCGATCCTGGGGCCGCGCAAGAACCGGCCTTCGCGCCGGAACCGAGGCACGAGCCGATGCTTGCGCCAGAAGCGGTATCTGCACCGGAAACGTTGCGCGCGCCGGAGGTGCCGGCGTCCGCATCGGAGCCCGTGCATGCGGCAGAGCACGCGCATCCGCCAGAACCCGCTCATCCAAAAAAACGCGCCAGGGCACATCACGCTGCCGATCACCGGCACGCGCATGAGCCGGTCGTTATGCCGTCAGCGGGCGTCTTCGATCGGGCTGAGCCGCATGCGCCGATCGAGGCAGGCGCGATCGTGCCGCCGGATATCGCTCACGAAGTACTTGCACGGCCACACCCGAATCTCGATGCGGATGTCATTGCAGAACGTCTTCGTGGACGGTTCGCGGGCTTTCTGACGGGCGAGGGGCGGGGCATCATCGAAGCACGCTGCCGCGACGCGTTGCAGGATCACACTTCATGGCTCGTCAACCAGATCACGCGTGAAGTGGCGCTGGCTCTGGAGACCGAATTGACCGGCTGGGTAAAGGAAGCGGTTGATCAGGAGATCGCGCGGCGCTCGGGCAGCGCTTGATCATGGCAGGGCGCGCGCCTGCGTCGGGCGCTCTCCCCATTTTCACCAAGCTGCGTTCATTTGAACGTCATCATTTGAGCGTCATCACCCAGCTCGCCAGCGTAGCCGCCTGATCGGGCGTGAGCTGCGTATTCGCGGGCATCGGCACCGAACCCCACACCCCCGTGCTGCCATCCAGAATTTTGTGCTTCAGATAGGTGGCGGCGTCTTCGCGGCCAGCATATTTCGCGGCGACGTCATGCAGCGCCGGTCCCATGAACGGACGCGTCACCGAGTGGCAGCTCATGCAGTTCTTCTGCTGGGCAAGCGCGAGGCCGGCGGCGGCCTCTGCGTGCGCCGCCGGGCTGCCGGCGCTTAACGTGGCGCTCAGCACGCCGACCGCTGCGAGCGCTGCATACGACATTGATTTCATTATGGTCTCCGTCGGTGCAGGTGCCCGACTCGTGGTGCACGCATTATAAAAGGAAAGGGCAGCACGGTTTTCCGTGCTGCCCTCTGCTGCCCGCGCGATTTTCCCACGGAAGCGCGATTCAGCGACTATCGCATGGTACGACCCGCATTGCGGGCAATCTTGGTTTCATCGTCATTGGCCCTTGTGCCAACCCTTCGCACGCAGACAACCCTCATGTTTGATTTCGCAAGGTGCAATGATGACGACTTCCGGTATTAGCAGTGCTCGATCCCCAGTTTTTCCTGACGACCTGGACAGCTCGATGAATCCTCTGCCGACAACCGCACGGCGCGATGCTAACGCGGCAGACGGGAGGACGCCGCCAGAACAAGGACCCGCATTCGGACCGTCAGCGGCAGACGGCGCCGAAGCAGGCAGCGCAGGCCCGCAGACACGGGTTGGAGAACCCGCGCCAAAGTCCACTTTCTCGACAGCGGAGCGGCTAGCAGCCTTGCGCGCTGGTCTGCAAGCTCGATCAGGAGAGGGGCCGGCAAAGGAAGCCGCCGCCGTCCTGGCTGCGGGGGAAACCAGCGACGCAGACCTCCAGGCGCAAAGTTCAGACGCATCGCAGCGAGTTCGCAGGACACCCCCGCCGCCGACGGCCAGCCAACCCAACAAGACTCCAACGTTCGATGCGTATGCTGGTCCTTCGACAGGAAATAACGGTCTCGGCTTCTCGGCCATGCAGCAGGCAGCAGAAGACCCGCATGCCTTGCCGAATCATTGTGCCGGCCTTGTAACTTCCGGCTTCTACAACATAGCGACGGGGCGGGCGTCGAATCTGGCGGACGTGAATAGCTTTACGCGTGATCGTCTTGCCGATCCGCAAACGAGGCAGCAGACACTCGCCGAACTCAACCGGATGCAGGAGCGCAACCAGGACAATCTCCCGGACGACGTGCCTGGGTTTGTTGCGCGACCCGGTGAATACGACCTTAAGGCTGGTGACGATTTGCGCAACCAGTTGGCATACGAGTTTGGAGAGCGTCACACGTCGGGCGATAGTCTTGGAAGCTATCAAACTACGATGATGCCCGTAGAAGTCAACTACCGTAACCCTCCTGGCGTCGGTATCGTCGACGGCGTTCCCATGGTTGAAAGTCATCTGATCATAGTGCAACGGCTCAATCCTTCGGAAAACTATGAGAACGACCGATACCAGATATACGACCCCAACTACGGGACGTTCGATTATCAGAATTTCCAGCACATGAGCACCGCGATGAATAATCTGATTGAGCACGGTTATCCCCAGCATGGGGGCGTCTCCGGCTTGAATATGTTCCCCTACGATGCTGAGAGTACGTGGCAGCCTTACGAAGCGACGGCCCCGCAGCGCTCTGCTCTTGGCAATGCGTCGTTCCACGCTTTGGACGATGCCTACGAGGTTCACGAGCTCCAGGGCGCGCATGCATTGTCGCTTCCGTCTGTGAGCCTGCCGCCACCGAATTTCGACCAGCCTGGTCGGCCATCGCATGACGAGCTTAAGCGCGGTCTGGATGCCATGTCGGACCCACAACCGTACGCATTCTATCGACCATCGAACGTTACGCCTGAGCAGATGAAACAGGCGAACGGATTCAACCTGCAGGACACCAGAATGCAGAACGTCAACCTGAATGTGCACAACTTCCAGTTAGCTGCGAGACCGGGGGCCGTAGACGGCGCCGGCTATCTTGGTACGTTTCGCGACAGGTTGAGCGCGACCGAGCGGCTGTCGTCCGGCGCGCAAAAGAGCGGCTACGTATACTACGTCGCGCCGAGCCCGAAAATGGTCGATGTCGATGCGAGCCTTGGTAAAGGCGATCGCATGTCGGGCGCAGGCGAAGTGGCCGCGATGGGCCGCATCGATAATGCTCAGGTGCGCGGCTGGCGCAAATTCGAGAACGGCGAGCTCGGTTCCTATGTGGCCAACCGCGACTATCGGTCGGACATCTTCGATCACACCCGGACAGCGGGTGCACAACCGCAGCTAGCGCATTTCTCCCCGAACGACCCGATATGGAAGGACGACGATCACAAATCGTTTGTGTCGGAGGCTAACAGTGGCGGAAAATCGCGCAACGTTCCAAAGGAGAATCCAGTCATGGCTTCAGCCGAGTTCTACCAGCGGGCGCGCGACAAAATACAGTATCTGGATAACCAGCAGGCGAAAGGGGAAGACTATCGCGGGGCTGTCTTTATCAAGCCGTTCTTCAATAATCAGGATGGCAAGGGTGAGACGAAGCTGAGCTTCTACAACGACAACAGCTATCCGTCCGTGGATTCGGCGTATTCCAGCACTTCCGAATATAAGTTTTCGATGGGGGACGATGGCCGCATTCATTCCGCGCGCGACTACAGCAAGGTTTTGCGTATCGACGAGAAGGGCAATGCCTATATTGGCGGCATTCCGTCGGACCCGGCAGATATGAACGGCGTGTTTGCCTACGATCCCGATACGGGTGGTCTGCAGCATGCCCAAGATCATAAATGGCTGACCGAAGGAATCTCCGCGTTCACACCTTACGTCGCGCCACCGCAGGCAACTAACGGCGAGCTTGCCGCACGGCAGTCCTGGCGACTGGAGAACGGACAGGGAAACACGGTTCTGCCTCCACCGCCAAGCAGCCTGTTCCCGGATAATTCCTCCGGTACGCGACAGCAGCTTTACCAGTTCTATCAGGATCAGGATTCAGCGCTGCCCAAAGGCAGCACGCGGTTCGTGACCGACTTGCCTGGCACGACTTATTCGGGCAGCGGCGACGCTTTTCTTCAATCGAAGACTCAGCTCAAGCCGGAGGATGTGAGTCATATCAACGCCTGGCTCACCGCGAACAACGCTGCGTGGCTTTTCCGGGACGGTTTGTACGCGGTCTCGACGGCGCCGAACCAGCTGGAGATCCGCAGCATAGGCGGCACGCCCGTCTGGCGGGCGAGCGTGGAGCCGGGCACCAACCGCGTGAACTACGAATCGCTGTATAGCGGGCCGTCAACGCCAAACCTCAGGATTTCCGATGCCCTCTGGAATCGGGCTATCGAGCAGCAGAAAAGGTACGCCGATCTTGAGAACCGCGAGAAGCAGTTATATATGTAACGACCAGCATAAGGTTATTGCAATGCTCCGGCGAACAGGACGATCCACAGGATCGGTTGTTCGCCGGAATCTACACCCTTAGCCCGTCACTGCGCCCTTGTTGGCCGGCAGTGCCAATGCGGAGTACTTCGCCAGCACGCCGCGTGTGTAACGCGGCTTCGGTTGCTGCCATGCGGCGCGGCGGCGTTGCAGTTCGGCGTCGTCGATGTTCAGTTGCAGGAGCAGCTTGTGCGCGTCGATCGTAATCGAATCGCCTTCCTGCACGAACGCGATCGTGCCGCCCACGAACGCTTCCGGCGCGACGTGACCGACCACCATGCCCCATGTGCCGCCCGAGAAGCGCCCGTCGGTAATGAGGCCGACGGTTTCGCCAAGACCCTTGCCGATGATCGCCGACGTCGGCGCGAGCATTTCCGGCATGCCAGGGCCGCCCTTCGGGCCGAGGTAACGCAGCACGACCACGTCGCCAGCGACGATCTTGTCGGCGAGAATGGCTTCCAGCGCACTTTGCTCGTCGTCGAACACGCGGGCCGGGCCGGTGATGACCGGGTTCTTCAGGCCGGTGATCTTGGCGACCGCGCCGTCAACGGCCAGGTTGCCCTTCAGGATCGCCAGGTGGCCTTCCTTGTACAGCGCCTGCTCGATCGGGAAGATCACTTGCTGATCGGCACGCGGCTTGCTCGGCACGTCCTTCAGTTCTTCAGCGATCGTCTTGCCGGTGATCGTGATGCAATCGCCGTGCAAGAGACCTGCGTCCAGCAGAATCTTCATGACTTGCGGAATGCCGCCGGCCTTGTGCAGATCGGTCGCCACGAACTGGCCCGACGGCTTCAGGTTGCAGATCACCGGCACCTTCTTGCGCATGCGCTCGAAGTCTTCGATGCTCCATTCCACTTCGGCCGCGTGTGCAATCGCGAGGAAGTGCAGCACGGCATTGGTCGAGCCACCCGTGGCCATGAGTACGGCCACCGCGTTTTCGATCGACTTTTTGGTGACGATGTCGCGCGGCTTCAGATCCTTCTTGACCGCTTCAACCAGCACGCGTGCCGATTCGGCTGCCGAGTCGACCTTTTCCTGATCCGGATTGGCCATCGTCGACGAATACAGCAGCGACATGCCGAGCGCTTCGAACGACGAGCTCATCGTATTGGCGGTGTACATGCCGCCGCACGAACCCGTGGACGGGCACGCGTTCTTTTCGACCCCTTCGAAATCTTCCTGCGACATCCGGCCGGCCGTGAACTCGCCCACTGCTTCGAACGACGACACGATGGTCAGGTCGGTGCCCTTCCAGTTGCCTGGACGGATCGTGCCGCCATACACGTAGATGCTTGGCACGTTCGTGCGCAACATGCCGATCATGCCGCCCGGCATGTTCTTGTCGCAGCCGCCGATTACGACCACGCCGTCCATCCACTGACCTTGCACGCAGGTCTCGATACAGTCGGCGATGACTTCGCGCGACACGAGCGAATACTTCATGCCTTCAGTGCCCATCGACATGCCGTCCGAAATCGTCGGCGTGCCGAAGATCTGCGGATTCGCGTCGGCGCCTTTAACCGCGGCGACAGCCGCGTCGGCCAGACGCTGCAGGCCGGCGTTACACGGCGTGATGGTCGAGTGGCCGTTGGCGATGCCGATCATCGGCTTGTCGAAATCGGCCTTTTCGTAGCCGAGTGCGTAGTACATCGAGCGGTTCGGTGAGCGCGCCACGCCTTGCGTGATGTTCTTCGAACGACGGTTGTATGCCATGGGGAACTCCAGTCTGTTTTGTTTTGATCCGTGCTGCGTGTTTGCCGCCCAGTGGGTGCGGCAGGCGCTACGCCGACGTCGCCAATGCGCTTGCCGGCAGGTACGACGGCGCTTCAGTCCAGTCCAGTTTAGTTCCGA
This sequence comes from Paraburkholderia domus, assembly GCF_905220705.1. Lineage (GTDB taxonomy): Bacteria > Pseudomonadota > Gammaproteobacteria > Burkholderiales > Burkholderiaceae > Paraburkholderia > Paraburkholderia domus. The sequence goes on along the minus strand of NZ_CAJNAT010000003.1, from coordinate 362,722 downwards.
CGCGTCGCGCAAGGATGCAGTTTTGCTAAGCGTGTGTCCAATATATTATTCAGGCTCGATTAGGTCGTAAAATGTATTAATCATGTTGCCCGCTATCCCTGACCTGCGCCAGTTGCGCTATTTCGTGACCGTCGCCGAAGAAAAGCACTTCGGACGGGCGGCTGCACGCCTTTCCATGACGCAGCCGCCGTTGTCGCAGGCCATTCGCGCGCTGGAGGAGACGCTCGGCGTAGCGCTGTTCGCGCGCACCAAGCGCTCGGTCGAACTGACATCTGTGGGTGCCGACCTGCTGCCGGAAGTGCGGCGCTTGCTGGCGAGTGCCGAGGGGTTGCGGCCGCTGGCGCAGAGCCTCGCGCGGGGCGAGACGGGGGCGTTGTCGCTGGCCTTCGTCTCAACGGCCGATTACGGCCTGCTGCCGCTGCTACTGCGCGATTTCGGCGCACGCTATCCACGGGTGCGCCTCGAATTGACCGAAGCCACCAGCGACGTGCAGGTCGACGAACTCGTGGCCGGGCGCATCGATGCGGGCCTCGTGATCGCGCCGCTGCCGTCGCGCCATGCCACCCAGCTCTCGTGGTTGCCGATCGCCCGCGAGCCGCTGGTGATCGCGATGTCGATGGAAACGGCGGCGCGCGTGGGCGGCGCCACGCGGTCCCAGGAAGACTTGCGTGCCGAGTGGCTGGACACGCCGATTAGCCTGCGCGACGTCGCCGACGAGCCGCTCGTGATTTTCCCAAGACGTTTGGCGCCAAGCTTTTATGACATCATTATGGATTGCTACGGCAAGGCTGGCCTCGCACCCCGGGTCGGCCAGGAGGCGATCCAGATGCAGACGATCGTGAGCCTCGTGTCGGCCGGAATAGGTGTCGCACTGGTGCCGCAATCCTTGCGTAACCTGCGCCGCACCGGCGTCGTGTACCGGCCGCTCTCCGAATCCGTGCCGGCGATCGAGACGGGGCTGGTCTGGCGCACGGCGGAGGTGAGTCCGGTGTTGGCTGGCTTCATCGAGATCGTGCGAGTCCATGCGGCCACCATCGAGGCGCAGTTCGCGGCACCTCGTGTTTAGACTCGACGCTGTCGCGAACGCATTGCAAGCCGAACCGTCCAACGCATGCGCCGCATGGTGCGCAAAACCGCCGGCTGTTACTTGAAAATCGACTAGAAATCCGCTTCTGAACCTGAACTGCCCATAACAACACGATGCTTATTCACCCGAATTTCGACCCCGTTGCCATTCATCTGGGGCCGCTCGCTGTGCGCTGGTATGGACTGATGTACCTCGTCGCGTTCATCGCGGCGATCGTTGTCGGGCGGCTGCGGTTGCGTTTGCCTTACGTCGCCGCGCAAGGCTGGACCGCGAAAGACATCGACGACATGCTGTTCTACGGCGTGCTCGGTACGATTTTTGGCGGCCGGCTCGGCTACGTGCTGTTCTACAAGGCGAGCTTTTACTTCGCGCATCCGCTCGACATCTTCAAGGTGTGGGAAGGTGGCATGTCGTTTCACGGCGGCTTCCTCGGTGTGACGCTGGCGATGGTGCTGTTCGCCTATCAGCGCAAACGTTCGTGGCTGCAGGTGACCGATTTCGTCGCGCCGATGGTGCCCACGGGGCTCGCGGCAGGGCGCCTCGGTAACTTTATCAACGGCGAGTTGTGGGGCCGTGTGACCGATCCGTCGGCGCCGTGGGCGATGCTGTTTCCAGGCGCCGCGCCGGACGACGCCGCGTGGCTCACCGCGCATCCGCAACTGGCCGCGCAATGGCATCTGAACGAAGTGTTCGCGCAATATCACATGTTGCCGCGTCACCCGTCGGAGTTGTATGAGATTGCGCTCGAAGGTGTGGCGCTGTTCTTCGTGCTGTTCTTCTTCTCGCGCAAACCGAAGCCGATGGGCGCAATTTCCGCTGTGTTCCTGATCGGCTACGGCCTGGCCCGCTTCACGGTGGAATTCGCGCGTGAGCCGGACGACTTCCTTGGCCTGCTCGCCATGGGTCTCTCAATGGGCCAATGGCTCTCGCTGCCGATGATCCTCGTGGGCATTGGGATGCTGGTGTGGTCCTATCGCCGTGCGCGGCGTGAACCGGCACCGGCGGTTAGCGCTAACTGAACGCTACGTTTTATCGTAGTGAAAAGCCAATGAAAAAAGCCACAGCATGCCGTGGCTTTTTCTTTTGCAGCAGTACGTCTAGCGTAAAACGCGTTACTTCATCTGCACCGAGCCCGACACATTGACCGTCACAGTCGACGTGCCGCCTTCGAGCGGCACCGGCGCGGATGCCTTCGCATCGGCGCCCATTGCGCGTGCGCTCATCATCATCATCGGACGCGGCATGACGCCGTTGTGCCCGACGTTGACTTCACGAATCGAATAACTGTTGTAGCCGAACGCCTGCGCCGACGAAGCCGCTTGCTCACGGAATGACTTGATGGCCTCGCCAGTGAGCTTCTGCTCCGCGGCACGCTGCGCTTCAGGCGACAGCGAGAACTGCACGTTGCCGACCTGCATGATCGATGCCATCTGGCCCGCGAGCTTCGACGCCGCTGCGAAGTCGTGCGATTCGAGCACAACTTCGGTACGTCCGCGCCATGCGGAAATGCGACCGTCACGATCGGTGGACGGGTAGATCGAGAAGGAACCGGTACGAGCCGTTACACCGTTCACACCCTTGGCTTTTTGCAGCGCTGCGTCGGCACGCTGATTCAGCGTGGAGGTGAGTGCGGACGGATCGTTCGCTTCCTGCTCGTAGAACAGCGTGATATCGACGACGTCTTGCGGCACTTCAGCGCTTGCCTGTGCATTCAACGACAGCACACCCGCGGGCTGATACTGCGTCACGCCCTGCGCGCGGGCCATGGCCGGCGTCAGCGCGAGCGCGGCAGGGGCAGCGCATACGAGAGCGAGAGCGAGTGCACGTGCGGTGTTTTTCGTCATTCTTGGACTCCTTGCTGGAACAGGTTATGCACGATTGGAGCGAACGCCATGCGATGGCACACCGTTTGCGAGTCCGTTAGGCGCCTGTAACCTGAGCTTGGTTCCCTAATTTGACGTTTGCTCAACGTTTGCCGTCATCCGAGCACAGATTTGCACACGATTGCAGCAACAGCGCGTCGCATGTGCGTATGCAACGTCAAACAAGACGTTTGGTGATGAAGCGCCATTCGGCTTCAGTGACCGGCGTGATCGACAGGCGGTTGCCTTTGACGAGCACGCGCATGTCCTTCAGTTCCTCGTGTTCGCGCAGGGCGGCAAGCGGGATCAACGGGACCTTCTTCTTGAACACCACATCGACGAGCAGCCAGCGCGGCGTTTCCTGCGACGACTTCGGGTCGTAGTAGGGGCTCTTCTTGTCGAACTGAGTCGGGTCCGGATAAGCGGTTGACGATACTTCCGCGAGCCCCGCAATGCCTGGCTCAGGACAACTCGAGTGATAGAACAGCACACCGTCGCCGACCTGCATCATGTCGCGCATGAAATTGCGCGCCTGATAGTTGCGTACGCCAGTCCACGGCAACGTGTGTTGCGGTGCCTGGGCGAGATGGTCGATGCTTGCTTCGTCCGGTTCGGACTTCATTAGCCAGTAGCGCATGAATCGAATTGAACGTTAAGGGGTTGATACAGCAAGAAAAATCGAGGCCCAAAGAAAAACGGCATCGAACCGAAGTCCGATGCCGTTTTGAATAAGGTCCCCGCCTTAGCCGCTAGGCCGGCATCCTGAACCGGGGGTTCAGAATTGGTCGCAGTTAGCAGCACTTCGGGTACATCAGACAGAGTGACGCGCACACCCGTGCTACAAATTTCCACAACCGTGCACATGGCATTGGTTCAAGGAATATATGACCTTGGCGAACCAGGCAGGGAGGTCAAACCATTTGAACTCAAACGTTTGCCGAGTCTTTGCTCATGCATTCCGCTTGAATTCGCAGCCGATCTCTGGACCGGTTGCTTGAAACTGTTCGAGACTGCTGGGCAGTTACTGCATGCTGTACTGCTGAATCACAGTACCCAGTTGTTCGTTCATTTGATGCATTGTACGCCGGATTTCTTCTGCGGGAAATGCTTCTCCGTGTCGCACGCTTGTTTGCAGCTTAAGCAGTTCCGATGCCAGCGACAGCGCGGCCATGACGGCAATGCGATCGGTGCCGCGCACGTTGCTGTTGTTGCGGATCTTCGACATCTCGGCGTCGACGCGTGCAACCGCCTCAAGCAGCGCGCCTTCAGTTTCCGGCGAGCAGGCGAGGCGATAGGGCACGCCGAGAATCGATACTTCGATCTGCTTGGTGGTCATGCATTTTCTCCATGGCGGGTGACGTCGCTCTCCGCTTCGACCTCATGCGGCGCGGCCTCGAGCAGATCGAGCTGATTGTCTGGCTCGTTGTGCGCGCGAGCCCGCGGCAGTTTTTCGAGGATCGCATTCAGGCGCACCTGGGCGTCGTCGATCTTTGCCGAGAGCGCGTCGCGTTCCGCCTGCAGTGCATCGCGCTCCTCGCGCATCAACGCGAGTTCAGTGCGCGTGGCTTCTGCTTCCGCACGCGTTTGGGCGAGCTGATCTTCGAGCGCGAGCCGCGCTTCATTGTGGCGTTGGCTGATCGCGATCAGCTTGCCGATATTCTGTGAAAGTGTTTCGAGTTCGGTGAGCATCTGCTGCGTCCTCTAAAGACATCGCATTTTAGCGCGGAATGTCGCAGGTTCCGACAATTGTCTCGTTTCGAGACGTAACAACATCGCTTTGTGCAGGCTTTTATCGACCATATGATGAAAAACAACTCTCGCATCGGACAATAACCTGCACTTAACAGAACAGTTTGCGCATGGATTAACCATTCTTGACGGACCCGAAGGCCGCTCCTAAACTGGCCGCTCTTTGGTGCCCGCGCGCGCTTATCAATCGACAGTGCGCGCAGTTGAACTGCAGTTAAACCGCGGTTAAACGTCAGGCAGGCGTGCCGTTCGCCTGAACGCGCGAACCTGCGTTGCCCCCGCAACGATAAGCGACCGCATTCGTCATGCAGGTCGATCCTGATTGCGTGCTTGAAGCTGAACATGCGAGTGTGCCACTGCGCGTCACGCGTGGGAAGGCGGGATTGATGTGCTGGCAGCCTGGATAGCGGCAAGAGGGAACGGATCGTCCCCGCGCAAACGTAAAACAACGTGGGCACCTCGTTACGCATCGGCCTGCGGGGAAGCGGGCCGCGCACGCTCTCCACAGGAATATCATCCCATGCTGTCCCCATCGCTCGTGCAGCGTTGCTCGCCTTTGTGGGCCCTGCTAAGAAGGCATGGTACGTTGCTGCGCAATCCAGAATCTGTTGAACAAGGACTATGAAACGGCCTACTCGTATAACTCGCCACGGCGTGGTGTGTATGTCCCGGTTGGTTGGCAGCAGCGACGAACGTACCAGCATGAGAAAGCGCTAATGAACCGCAGTTCGAGTCCGATGCCCACGGCCACGCTGCGTGTGATGAGTGTGAAGCGCGCGGCCGCGATCTGGCTCGCGCTCGCAGGAATCGCGCTGGCTGTGCTGATGGCGTCGCTCGCACTGGGCAGCGTCTCGCTCGCGCCTGCGCGCGTCCTGGCGGCGCTGTTGCCGTCGCACGCGGCGCATGTCGAGTCCGCCGATCTTGCCGGCGAAATCGTGCGTAAGCTGCGCTTGCCGCGCGCGGTGGCCGGCTTCGCATGCGGCGCGTTGCTTGCGCTGGCGGGTGCGCTGCTACAAGTGCTGTTGCGCAATCCGTTGGCCGAACCCTACGTGTTAGGTGTGTCGGGCGGCGCGGCGGCGTTCGCGCTGGTCGCGATGATCGCCGGTTGCGCGTGGTGGATCGTCGATGCCAGTGCGTTCGCCGGCGCCTTCGTGTCGATCCTGCTGGTGCTCGGCCTCGCGCGCCGCGAGTTGTGGCGGGGCGAACCGCAGGATACGTCGCCGCGTTTGCTGCTGACCGGCGCGGTGATCGCGGCCGGCTGGGGGGCCGTCATTACGCTGCTGCTCAACCTCGCGCCGGACAGTCGTCTGCGCGGCATGCTGTTCTGGCTGACCGGCGATCTGAATGGCGGCGCGATGCCATGGACGGCGCTCGCCGCGCTCGTCGTCGTGCTGGTGGCAATGGTGCCCGCTGCGCCGCGTCTGAATGTGCTGCTACGAGGCGATGCCGCCGCGCAGGCGCTTGGCGTCGCCGTGATGCCGCTGCGCTTGCGCGTGTATCTGGCGGCGTCGCTGGCGGCGGCCGCGGCGGTGACCACGGCAGGCACCATCGGTTTTGTCGGGCTCGTCGTGCCTCACATGCTGCGGCTCGCGTTCGGCAACGATCAGCGTATGTTGCTGCCGGCTGCGGCGCTCGGCGGCGGTGTCGCGGTAATGGGCGCGGATCTGATTGCGCGTACCGTGATTGCACCGGCGCAATTGCCGGTGGGCGTCATCACGTCGATCGTCGGCGTGCCGGTGTTTCTGTGGATGCTGTTGCGCAGGCGCCGATGATGAACGCACACAACGTCCCACATTCAGCGCTCAGCGCGCAACGCCTCACCTTGCGTGCGGGCATGCGCACCTTGCTCGACGCGTTCACGCATACGTTCTACGCGGGTGAGATCTGGTGTATCGCCGGGCCTAACGGTGCGGGTAAGACGACATTGCTATCCACCCTCGCCGGTCTGGCGCAACCGTCGGCGGGTCATGTCGAACTCGATGGCGTGCGTCTCGCCGACTGGCAGCCGTTACCGCTCGCGCAGCGTCGCGCGCTGATGCCGCAAAGCGCAGCGGACGCCTTCAGCGCTAGCGTGCTCGATATCGTGATGCTGAACCGCTTTCCGCATCTGACCGGCTGGGGTTGGGAGGGCGAGGCCGATCGCGCGGCCGCGCATGCTGCGCTGGATGTATTGGGCCTCGCCGCATTCGCTGCGCGCGACGTGCTGTCGCTTTCGGGCGGTGAACGTCAACGCGTCGCGCTGGCGGCGGTATTGTGCCAGGAGGCGCCGTTGTTGTTGCTCGACGAACCGCTCTCGCATCTGGATCTTCACCACCAGATCGACTGCCTCGAAGCGCTGACCGCCTGGACGCGCGAGCCTCGGCGTACAGTGATGTTTTCGTGCCACGACCTGAACCTCGCGCGCCGCTTCGCGACACATGCGCTGCTGCTCGACGGCAACGGCGGCGCGTATGCTGGACCGGTGCATGACGTGCTGACGCCTACGCTGACGAGCCGCGCGTTCGGCTATCCGCTGATTCTGATTCGCGACGGCGAGCATGAGGCGCTGATTCCCGCGCCGCGCTCGCGTCACGAATCGGCCGCCGCTGATGACGCGCCGGCAGGCTAAGCGCTTTATAAAAACACTCTCTCTTCTAGAAATGTCTATGACCTCTTTGCCAGGTTTGTCGGGATTGACCGAAGTCGAACCGCTTGATCAAACGCTGCGTGCCGAACTGCAACACATCATCGATACCAAGACCAAGCCGCCCGGCAGTCTTGGGCGTCTCGAGACGCTCGCGCGCCAGATGGGCTTGATCCAGCGTACGAAACACCCCACCGTCGATCGTCCGGCAATGATCGTGTTCGCCGGCGACCACGGCATTGCGCAGGAAGGCGTGAGCCCTTATCCGCAAGCGGTGACCGCGCAAATGGTCGCCAACTTTCTTGCGGGTGGCGCGGCGATCAATGCCTTGAGCCGGGTGTCGAGTGTTGAGCTGGAAGTGGTCAACTCAGGCATTGCGACGCCGCTGCCGTCGACTGACGGTCTCATCGATATTCCAGTTGCGGCCGGCACGCGCAACTTCGCGCGCGAATCCGCGATGACGCACGAACAGGCGCTCGCCGCGATGCAGGCGGGCGCGGCTCGCGTGCGGTATCACGCGTCGCTCGGCACCAATGTGATCGGCTTCGGCGAAATGGGGATTGCGAATACGTCGTCGGCCGCGTGTCTGATGAGCCGCCTGTGTGGCGTGCCGATCGACGAGTGCGTTGGGCGCGGGACCGGTCTCGACAACGCGGGTCTCGCGAAAAAGCGCAACGTACTCGCGTCGGCGCTCGCGCGTCACGCTGGTTCCAACGATCCGCTCGACGTGCTTGCCACTTTCGGCGGCTTCGAAATTGCCATGATGACGGGCGCCTATCTCGCCGCCGCGCAGGCCCACATGACGATTCTTGTCGACGGTTTCATCGCGACCTCGGCATTGTTGGTGGCCGATGCGTTCGCACCGAACGTGCGCGAGTATTGTGTGTTCGCGCATGCGTCGAACGAGGCGGGGCATCGGCGCATGCTCGATCATTTCGGCGCGCTGCCGTTGCTTTCGCTCGATATGCGTCTCGGTGAAGGCACTGGCGCGGCACTCGCCGTGCCACTGCTGCGCGCGGCGGTGGCGTTCGTCAACGAAATGGCGAGCTTCGAATCGGCGGGCGTTGCGAATCGCGATGCTTGAGCCGTCATACGAGGTGCTGTTATACAAGGCGCCGTCATACAGAAACGCGCGTCAGGCTCACGCATGAACCCGCTCGCAGAGTTGCGCTATTTCTTCACGGCGCTTGGCTATTTCACGCGCGTGCCGGTGCCGCGTTGGGTCGGTTATGAGCCGCACTATCTGAATGCGGCAGCGCGTTATTTTCCGCTCGTCGGCCTATTGGTCGGCGGATTGAGCGCGCTGGTTTATCTCGCGGCGTTGCATGTATTTCAAGCGGGTGTAGCGGTGCTGCTGTCTATGGCTGCGTCGCTTCTCGTTACCGGCGCGTTTCACGAGGACGGCCTCGCCGATTGCGTCGATGCGTTCGGTGGCGCCTATACGCGCGAGGACGTGTTGCGCATCATGCATGATTCGCGCATCGGTGCTTTCGGCGCCATCGCGCTTGTGATCGCGCTGGCATTGAAGTGGCAAACGCTCGCCGCACTACCGCCGATGCGCGCCGCAAGTCTGATGATTGCAGCGCATGCGGCGAGCCGCGTGTTCGCAATCAGCTATCTGGCCACGCTCGACTATGTCCGTGCCGAAGGTAAAGCCAAACCGGTCGCGCAGCGCTTGAGTGGTCCCGCGTTGCTGTGCGCCGCGGTGTTCGGTTTGCCGTTGTTGCTCTGGCCAAACTGGCTGGATTCGCCGAATTGGCGCTTCGCCTGCGTGACGTTCGGTGTACTGATGGCACTGCGCTTTGCATTGGGTCGCTATTTCGTCAGACGCATCGGTGGCTACACCGGCGACTGCCTCGGCTTCGCGCAACAGATCTTCGAGTTGAGCATCTACCTTGTGGGGCTCGCATGGATATCGTCCTGATTCGTCATCCGGCCGTCGCGCTCGATTCGGGCGTGTGCTATGGCCACAGCGACGTCGCGCTCGCCGAGGACGCCGAGATATCGGCGAGTGTCCTTGCACTGAAACTGGCAACCTTGCAGGTACCGCCGCCGCGTGTGTTGATGTCGAGTCCGCTGACACGTTGTGCAACGCTTGCGGCGGTCATGGCGAACGATTTCGGCTGTGCGCTCAGTCATGACGATCGGCTGAAGGAGATGGACTTCGGTGACTGGGAGCAGCAGCGCTGGGACGCGATCGATCGCGAGTTGTTGGACGACTGGGCGGCCAACTTCGAACACGCGCGTGCGCATGGTGGCGAGAGTGTCGCGCAATTCGTTGCGCGGGTGCGGGCGTGGTTCGATGCGTTCGCGCAGACGCGCGAGTTGTCGCCGGCGTATGTCGTCACGCATGCCGGTGTCATGCGGGTGATCGCTTCGCTGGTGCTGGACGTGCCGCTGGAGCGCTGTCTGCGGTGGTCACTGGAGATGGCGGCGGTTGTGTGGTTGCGCCGGGATGACGAGGCGCAGCAGTGGGCGTTGGTGAGGTGGAATGCGTGAGGGGTTGATGCTTGCCGCCTCTCCGGAATGCGTCAGTCTTGGTTTTATTCGTGACACTTTTTTTGAGGATTTGTCGCGAAACTGAAATTGCGACAAATTGTGACGTAAAAAGTGTCGCGATTAGCTTGATTTGTGCCACAATGGTCGGAAAAGTGTCACGATATGAATTTATCGCGACACATGGGCTCCATGGGTGGCGCGTATGAACAGCAATGGCATCAAGCAGGAATTGGATCTGATCGAGCAGCTTATCGCTGCAAGCGCTGACGGGCGGGGCGTTCGTGCGCTCGCTGCGGCACTTGCCGCGCGCCGCCATCCCATGCAGCGCCGCACACTGCAACGCCGTCTCGACGTGTTGCTCGAGGCTGGCCGGATCATCTCGGAAGGTGCTGGCCGCGCAGTGGCCTACAAGCAGGCATCCGCTTCCGGCGCGGCTGTTTTCCCCGCAAAGGCTATCACTGGCGCAGGCACTTCCGGTGAGGCCTATGTGCCCGTGTCGAGTGCGGGTCTCGAGGTGCGCGCAGAAGTAAATCGGCCACTGCACGAGCGCCGGCCGGTCGGCTATAACCGCGCGTTTCTCGAACGCTATCGTCCGAATCAGGACGCGTATTTATCGCAAGCGCAGCGTGCCCGTCTGCACGAGTGGGGCCGCACGTCGGCGGATGGCCGGCCTGCCGGCACTTACGCGCGCGACATCATGAGCCGGCTTCTGATCGATTTGTCGTGGGCGTCGTCGCGACTCGAGGGCAATACCTACACGCGGCTCGACACCGTACGGCTGATCGAGCAAGGGCACATTGCGGAGGGCAAGGACGCTCAGGAAACGCAGATGATCCTCAACCACAAGGCCGCGATCGAAATGATCGTTGAGAGCGCGGACGAAGTGGGCTTCAATCGATTCACCGTACTGAACCTTCACGCGATTCTCTCCGACAATCTGATGTCTGACCCGTTCGCTAGCGGCCGTTTGCGCGTGCGCGAAGTGGAGATCAGCGGCACCGTATTTTTCCCGCTCGCCGTGCCGCAGCAGATCGCAGAATGCTTCGAGGCGGTGTTGAACAAGGCCGCCCAGATCGACGACCCCTTCGAGCAGGCTTTCTTCAGCATGGTGCACCTGCCGTATCTGCAGCCGTTCGAAGACGTCAACAAACGGGTCTCGCGTCTCACCGCGAATATCCCCCTGATCCGGCAGAATCTGTGTCCGCTGTCATTTATCGACGTTCCCGAAAAAGCCTACGTCGACGGTACGCTCGGTGTGTACGAGGCCAATCGCGTCGAGTTGTTGCGCGATGTCTTTATCTGGGCGTACGAGCGCTCGTGTCAGCGTTATCTGGCAATCCGACAATCGGTCGGAGAGCCGGACGCGTTTCGCCTCAAGTATCGCAATGCGTTGATACAGGTGGTGCAGGAGGTGATTCGCGGCGGCCTTGCTGGCACACGCAACGAGATCGAAACGCTCGCACAGAATCTGGTGGCGGTAGGCGATATGTCTTCGTTTGTCGACGCGATCCAGTCCGATCTCGACCACCTCTATCTAGGCAATGTCGCGCGTTATCGCTTGCGGCTTTCCGAATTCGAGCAGTGGCCGTTCAAGCGGGCAGACGTTGTCTCGCGCTAATGCGATACTTCCTGATTCACGATTTTTGCAGCTGCATCATTGCTCGCCATTCTTCCTGTGCGAGCGCGCTACCTCCAGGTCCTCGCACATTTGCTTCGCCCCTTGCGCAATACGCGGTGCCGGCCGGTTGATCAGATCGCCGTCGATGGCGAACAGATTGTTGTTCGCCACCGCCTTCAGACTCGGCCACGCGCGCCATGTATCGAGTTGCGGCAGGGTCGTGTCTGGTTTGGTCGCGCCGGGCGCGGCGGTGAAGATCGCTTCCGGATTCGCTGCAAGCACGGCTTCCGTCGAGACGGTCGGCACCAGCGGCTCGAGTTTTGCAAACACATTGCGGCCGCCGCATAGCGCAATCACATCGCTGACCATATGTTCGCCGTTGAGCGTCATTAACGGTTGATCCCACACCTGATAGAACACGCTGACAGGCGGCCGGCTCGCATACTGCGTGCGCAATCGTGCGATGTCCTGCCGATATGCCGCCGCCGCTGCGTCGGCGGCAGGCGACGTGCCGAGCAATTGCCCGAGCTTCGTCAGCGACACGGCAACATCGTCGAGACGACGCGGTTCGCTAAAGAACAGCGGCACGTGCATCTCGCGCAGGCGATCGAGTTGGCGCTGCGCGTTGCCATGCCGCCATGCGACGATCAGATCGGGCTTCAACGCTACGATCCGTTCGAGGTCGAGCGCCTTATTGTCGCCGACGCGCGGTAGCTGCTTCGCTTCAGCCGGATAGTCGCTGTAGGACACGGCACCGACCAGTTTCGTGCCACCACCTGCGGCATACAGCAGTTCGGTGACATGCGGCGCGAGACTGATGACGCGTTGTGCGGGCGCAGGCAAGGTGACTGTTGCGCCGGTGTCGTCGGTGACGGTGATCGCGGCGTACGCATGCACCGCGCTCGCGAAAAGTGCTGCGGTGATGGCGAAGCGTCGGAATCGAATCATCGAGTAGCCTCGCGCAAACTCTCTTCGAGGCGCGCCCATTCCGCGTCGCTCGCAGGCAGCCCGAAACGCACGCTGCCTGATGCCGTGAAGAGCCGTGTCCACACGCCGCGTCGCGCCAATGCTTCATGCAGAGCGGCGGCGCGTACATCGTCGGTCCAGGCGAAGAGCGGTGTGCTGTGTGTGGCGAGACCTTGTGCATGCAACAGACTCACCAGACGGGCGCTTTCGGCATCGAGCCGCGTACGCATCTGCTGTTGCCACAATTCGTCTTCGAAGGCGGCTTTGACGGCATGGCGCGCCGGTCCGCTGACCGTCCACGCCCCGAGCGTACGACGCAATGCGTCGAGCCAGGCCGGCGCACCGAGCACAAAGCCCGCGCGCACGCCGGCGAGTCCAAAGAATTTGCCCGGCGAACGCAACACGATCAGCCCGGCGCGATGGGTGCTTGCCGCGAGCGACGCCGACGGCATCGTATCGGCGAAGGCCTCATCGATCAGCAGCGTGCCGCCGCGCGCGGCGAGTTGTGCATGCCAGTGAAGCAGCTTGCCGGCGCTCAGATGTTCGGCGGTCGGATTGTTAGGATTCACTACGACAACATGGGTGAACGCATCGGGCAAGGTGTCCCAAGTTGCATCCAGTGGCACGACTTCGTGTCCTGCCCTCTCGAAAGCGGGCACATATTCGCTGTAGGTGAGCGGCGCGATGCCAACCTGACCACGTGGCAGCAGCGAGGGCAGCGCGCGAATCGCCGCCTGGCTTCCCGCTACGGGCAGAACATGCGCGGCATCGGGCGCGCCATAGTAACGGGCGGCGCAGGCCGCAAAACCGTCGCCGTCGTCGGGCAGGCGGCGCCAGGCATCGGCGGGAATCGGAGGCACAGGATATCCATGCGGATTGATACCCGTCGACAGGTCGAGCCATTGCGCGTATGGAATGCCGTAACGCTCAGCCGCTTCGTGCAGATTGCCGCCGTGGACCACGGTGTTGAATTCGGTGCCGGTATCGGCCCTGTGACCAGCGGTTCGATCAACCATGGAAGGGCACGCTGAGCAACGCCAGCACGATCAACATCGCCAGCCAGAGAATGACCGTGCGTTCCACCAGCATCAATGCCGCCGTGACATGCGTGGCCTTTGCGGGGTGTCCGAAGCCTAGCGTCGGCCGGTGTTCAAGCGCGCCGTGATACACCGCGGGCCCGCCGATCAACACATTCAGGCTGCCCGCGCCCGACGCCATGACCGGTCCGGCGTTCGGACTATCCCACCGCGGTGCCTGTTCGCGCCAGCAATGCAGCGCGGTGCGCGTGTCGCCGAGCAAGGCATAGCTCGCGGCGGTGAGGCGCGCGGGAATCCAGTTGAGGACATCGTCGATGCGCGCGGCGGCCCAGCCGAAGCGTAAATAACGCGACGTGCGGTAGCCCCACATGGCATCGAGCGTGTTGGCCAGACGAAACCCCAGCGCGCCCGGACCGCCCGCGATTGCAAACCAGAACAGTGCGCCGAAAATCGCGTCGTTGCCGTTCTCCAGCGCCGATTCGACGGCGGCGCGCGACAGCGCCGCTTCGTCGGCATGAGCGGTTTCGCGCGACACGATGCGGGAGGTCAGCAGACGCGCTTGCGCCAGGTCGCGTCGCGTCAGTGCTTCGGCGATCGGCGCAATGTGATCGTGCAGACTGCGCGCGCCGAGGGCGAACCACAGCAACACGACATGCACCGCGCAGGCCGCAAAAAACGGCAGCACGGAGACGAGAAACCAGGCGATCAGCACCGGCGGCATGACCGCCAGCGACCACGCGAGCAGCCCCTTGAGCCGCAAACGCCGGCCGGTGTTGTAGCGCGTTTCGAGACGCATCGCCCATTTGCCGAAGCCGACCAGCGGGTGCGCGGTGCGCGGCTCACCGAGCCAACGGTCGACGGCGACGCCCGCCGTTGCCAGGGTCACGATCAAAGGAAGCGACAGCATCACGCGCTGCCCGCTGTTTTCAAGGCGAGCGGCAAGCCTGCGACCATCATCGTGACCTGGGTGCTCAACGCGGCGATGCGCTGATTGAGCCGCCCGAGTTCGTCGACATAGAGGCGTGTTTCCGCGCCGAGTGGCACCACGCCCAGGCCAATTTCATTGCTGACCACGATGATCTTGCCTTTAGTGTTGACGAACGCCGCTTCCAGCGCGGCGAAGTGTGCGTGATAGTGATCGACCGGCAAGCCGTCGCCGTCAGGTGGGCACAGCAGGTTGGCGAGCCACAGCGTCAGGCAGTCGATCAGAATGCAATGCCCGGGCGCGTCGATTTGCGTCACGGCACCGGCGAGATCGAGGTCCGCTTCATGCAATTGCCAATGCGCCGGACGCCGCTCACGATGATGCGCGATGCGCGCGCTGAATTCGGCGTCGTCGGCCACGCGCGCGGTGGCGATGTACGTGACGGGGAGGGCGCTGTCGTTCGCCAGTTGTTCGGCGTGCACGCTCTTGCCCGAACGGGCGCCGCCGAGAACGAAGGTGAGGTCGCGGGGAATCATCGCGTGATTGTACCGGCGTGCAGCGCGCGCCGGCACGATGGGATAATGCCGCGTTCATTGCCCGCGCTTGTTACCTGCGCTTATTACTTATTCACCGCCGAACCCGATATTCCGTGACCACCACTTCGAACCCGCATGACGCCGTACCTGTGCCGCGCGGCACGCTGATGATTCAGGGCACCACGTCCGATGCGGGCAAGAGCACGCTCGTCGCGGGTTTGTGCCGCCTGGCGCGCCGCGCCGGCGTGCGGGTCGCGCCGTTCAAGCCGCAGAACATGGCGCTCAATAGCGCGGTGACGGTCGACGGCGGCGAGATCGGTCGCGCGCAGGCCCTGCAGGCGGTGGCCGCGGGCATCGCCGCGCACACCGATCTGAACCCCGTGTTGCTCAAGCCGACCAGCGATCGCGGCGCGCAGGTGATCATCCACGGCAAGGCGCGCATGAATCTCGACGCACGCGCCTATCACAACTACAAGCCGGTCGCCTTCGAGGCCGTGCTGGAATCGTATGCGCGTCTGCAAGCGACGTACGACGCGATTTTTGTGGAAGGCGCGGGCAGTCCCGCCGAGATCAATCTGCGCGACCGAGATATCGCCAACATGGGTTTCGCCGAAGCGGTCGACTGTCCGGTCGTGCTGGTGGCCGACATTGACCGCGGCGGGGTGTTCGCGCATTTGACCGGCACGCTCGCGTGTCTGTCGGACAGCGAGCAGGCGCGTGTGCGCGGCTTCATCATCAACCGCTTTCGCGGCGATGTCAGTTTGCTCAAACCAGGGCTCGACTGGCTCGAAGCGAAGGCCGGCAAGCCGGTGCTCGGCGTGGTGCCCTACCTGCACGGTCTGACGCTCGACGCCGAAGACATGCTGCCGCCCGAACTGCGCGCCGCGCAAAGCAGCGATTCAGGCCGGATGTTGCGCGTGGTCGTGCCAGTGTTGCCTCACATCAGCAATCACACTGATTTCGACGCGTTGCGCGCGCATCCGCAGGTCGATTTTCATTACGTGCGAAGCGGTACGCCGCCTCCGCCGGCCGATCTGATCATCCTGCCGGGTTCAAAGAATGTGCCTGGCGATCTGGCGTTCCTGCGCGCGCAAGGCTGGGATGCGGTACTGCAGCGGCATCTGCGCTACGGCGGCCGTGTAATCGGGATTTGCGGCGGCATGCAGATGCTCGGACGCGAAGTGGCCGACCCGCACGGTGTGGAGGGCGCGCCTGGAACGAGTGCGGGCCTCGGTTGGCTCGATTATTCGACGGTGCTGACGCGCGAAAAAACGCTCAAGAACGTGACAGGGCACCTCGCGTTACCCGGATCGCCTGAGGTCGCCGGCTATGAGATTCACATGGGCGAGACGCAAGGCCCGGCGTTGGGTTCACCCGCGCTGCAATTGAGCGAAGCGCTAGACGCTCATCCGGACGGCGCAATCTCGGCCGATGGCCAAATCCTCGCCACCTACGTGCACGGCCTGTTCGACACGCCGGCCGCGTGCGCCGCACTGCTGGCGTGGGCGGGCTTAAGCGACGCCGAGAAAATTGACTACCCTGCGCTGCGCGAGGCTTCGCTGGAACGCCTCGCCGACACACTCGCCGAGCACCTTGATCTCTCAAAGCTTTTTGCCGCAATGGGTTAATAAAAATCAACTGGATGGCGGGTGATTAAATCCTATTGGGAAGTAATCAAAGCCTGAAAAGGGGTTTTTCGCCTTATACGGTTCGAATACAGTCCTTACATCGACGGCCGATGCGGGCCGTTTCTCTCGTAAAGGACTCGTCATGAACTCGAACCGCTCCGCCGATCTGGCCGCTTTGCTACTTCGCCTTGCCTTGGGCGTCTTGTACCTCGCGCACAGTCTGCAAAAGATCTTTGTTTTCACACTGCCGGGAACGGCGCAGTTTTTCGTCTCGCTTGGCTTGCCGGGTTGGCTCGGCTACGTGACCGCGTTCGTCGAACTGATCGGCGGCATCGCACTCCTGCTAGGCGTGCAGGTCCGTTGGGTCGCGCTTGTGCTGTTGCCGTTCATGCTCGGCGCGATGTCGGCGCATCTGCATAACGGCTGGGGTTTCGCGTCGCCGAACGGCGGCTGGGAATATCCGGCCTTCTGGGCGGTGACCTTGGCGGTGCAGTCGCTGCTCGGCGGTGGCGCGCTGGCGCTGAGCGCGGCGAAAGCGCCACGCGCAGTGGCCGCCTGATACGTTCGAGCGGTTGCAAGATCTGGTACACCGGTAAAACCTCAAACCGGCAAAGCACCCACGCACCAAAGCGCTTCGGGACTCGGCCTTTCCGGACAACAAAAAAGCACGCGCCGTGAGGCCGCGTGCTTTTTTATGGCGCTAAGCCCGGGTGATTCAGGCTCTGCGCCGCGCCCCCGCGTCAGTCATTCAATACAACACGATCTGCGTGCAGCGAAACAGCGCCATCGCCTTGCCGTTCGGATCGGTGACGGTGGCGTCCCACACCTGCGTGCTGCGGCCCAGATGCACGGCTTTGGCGACCGCGCGGATCGTGCCTTCCGTCGCCGTGCCGAGAAAATTGCTTTTCAGTTCGACGGTCGTGAAATTACGCGCCATCTCGGGCAGATGCGCGAGGCATGCGTAGCCGCAGGCGGTATCGGCGAGGCCGATTACGGTGGCGGCATGCAAAAAGCCATTCGGCGCCAACAATTCGTCGCGCACGGTCAATTCCGCGGTCAGGGCGCCTTGCTCCAGCGCCAGAACATGCACGCCCAGCAAGCCGGGCAGCTTGCCCTTCTGACGTTCATGCAGGCGCTCGGCGGTGTATTCCGGACGGAGTTTGCTCATGAGATTGGGGTCCTCGATGGAAAAATCAGTGGTGTAGGGCGGTCAATAGCCGTTTGGGGGCTTCGGCCCCGGCGCATTTGTCGATATTATCAACGGCTGGATCGGCGGGTGAACCTGAAACCGGCACGGATCAGGACCCATCGGCGCAAGTCAGAGCAAACTGCGCGGTAAACCGGCTGGCGGCGTCCAGCCTTCTTTCCGGGAGAATTCATGACGGTGATCGTGGTGGCGAATCCGAAGGGCGGCGTGGGCAAAAGCACGCTGTCCACCAATCTGGCCGGCTATTTCGCGTCGTTGGGGGAATGGGTCGCGCTGGCGGACCTCGACAAACAGCAGTCCGCGCACGCGTGGCTGTCGCTGCGGCCGCCTGCGCTGCCGCCCATCGAGACATGGGAAGTCGACCTTGAAAACCCCGCCAAACCACCCAGAGGTCTGGAACATGCGGTCATCGACACGCCGGCCGGGTTGCACGGCAACCGACTCGGCATCGCGCTGGATCTGGCCGACAAGGTGATCGTGCCCTTGCAGCCGTCGATGTTCGATATTCTCGCCACCCAGGATTTTCTCGAGCGGCTGGCGAAGGAGAAGGCGGTCAGGAAAGGCGCGATCGAGATCGGTGTGGTGGGCATGCGCGTCGACTCGCGTACCCGCTCTGCAGAGCAGCTGCATCGCTTTGTCGAAGGGTTGAAGCTGCCGGTGCTGGGCTATCTGCGCGACACGCAGAATTACGTGCAACTGGCGGCGCACGGCCTGACCCTGTGGGACGTCGCGAAAAGCCGCGTGGAGAAGGATCTGGAGCAGTGGCAGCCGATCATCCAATGGACCAACGGCGCCAGCAAGAAGGACTGAGGTGAATCAGCAGGCGGCGTGGCCGCCCGCCGCATGAACCGTGCGGCGAAAGGCCGGCTTAGGTCCAGTTCTGGGTCGGCACGTGATCGCGGCTGCCTTTGATCTTGTTGTTGTCGTCGACAAACACCAGATCCGGTTTCCAGCCTGCCTTCAGTTCCGCTTCGTCGACCACGGCGAACGCCGCGATGATTACCAGATCGCCCAACTGCGCGCGCCGCGCAGCCGAGCCGTTCAGCGAAATCATGCCGCTGCCGCGTTCGCCCTTAATCGCGTATGTCGAGAAACGCTCGCCGTTATTGATGTTCCAGATGTCGATCCGTTCGTTTTCGACGATGTTCGCGGCTTCCAGCAGGTCTTCGTCGATCGCGCACGAGCCTTCGTAGTGCAGCTCGCAGTGCGTGACCGCGACGCGATGGATTTTCGACTTCAGCATGTTTCGTTGCATGACCAATCCCTTGTGCTTCTTAAGCGTATTTGCGCAGTCTAAGCCGGCTTCAGATTTCGAGGTTGTCGATGAGACGGGTGGTGCCGAGCTTGGCGGCGGCCAGTACGACCAATTCCGCGTTCGCGTCTTGCGGGCCCTGCGGCAGCAGGTTTGAGCGCTTGCGCACGGCGATGTAGTCAGGCTGCCAGCCGCGCGCAGCCAGTGCCGCCATCGCCGCTTGTTCGAGTTTTGCGAAGTCGCGATCGCCGGAGAGGACCGCATCGCGCACGCGATTGAGCTCGGCGGCCAGCACCGGCGCTTCGGCGCGCTCGGCTGCCTGCAGAAAGCGGTTGCGCGAGCTGAGCGCGAGGCCGTCGGTGTCACGCACGGTTTCGGCGGCGATGATTTCGGTCGGCAGCGCGAACTGGTGGCACATGCTGCGCACGATCATCAGCTGTTGGTAATCCTTCTTGCCGAACACGGCAACGCGCGGCTGCACGCACGACATCAGCTTCATCACCACGGTGCACACGCCCTGGAAGAACCCCGGCCGGAATTCGCCTTCGAGGATGTCGCCCAGATCGTGCGGCGGATGCACGCGGTATTCCTGCGGCTCCGGGTACAGATCCCGTTCCGTCGGCGCGAACAGCACGTAGACGCCTTCTTTCTGCAGCTTTTCGATGTCCGCTTCCATCGTGCGCGGGTACTTGTCGAAATCTTCGTTCGGGCCGAACTGCAGGCGGTTGACGAAGATGCTCGCCACCACCGGATCGCCGTGCTGGCGCGCGAGGCGCATTAGCGACAGATGGCCCTCGTGCAGATTACCCATGGTCGGCACAAAGGCGGTGCGATTCTGGCCGCGCAACTGGTCGCGCAATTCATGGATCGAGCTGATGACTTTCATGATCGGACAGGGATTTCCTCGCGCGGCGTGAACCTCGGTTGGCGCAAAAACTCAGATTTTCGCGTGGCCCGCGGCCTCACCGGTAATGACAGGTTCGGAGCGGCGGATTGTAGTGGATTTGTTCCCGGGGCGCACCCACCGAAAAGGGGTGGCTGCGGCAGCAATGGTGCACACAAGCCCCGTTTGGCGGCTTCAGGCCGGCAGATAGGCGAGGCGCACATAGATCGGTGCGAACGGCTCAGCCTGAGTGATTTCGACGAGCGACTCACGGCACAACTCGAGCATGGCGATGAAGTTCACCACGACCACCGGCACACCCTTGCTCGTGTCGAACAGATCGGAGAACTCTACGAAGCGTGCGTTCTGCAGTCGCCGCAGGATCGTGCTCATGTGCTCGCGCACTGACAATTCCTCGCGCGAAATCTTGTGATGCTGGACGAGCTTGGCGCGCTTGATCACGTCGGCCCACGCGGCGCGCAGGTCTTCGCTATCCACGTCCGGAAAGCGCGGCGTGATGCTTTGCTCGATGTACACCTCGGCGCGCAGGAAATCGCGGCCAAGCTGCGGCAGATGGTCGATACGCTGTGCGGCGAGTTTCATCTGCTCGTATTCGAGCAGGCGGCGCACCAGTTCGGCACGCGGATCTTCGGCTTCTTCGCCGCTGTCGGCCTTTTTCACCGGCAGCAGCATGCGCGACTTGATCTCGATCAGCATGGCGGCCATCAGCAGATACTCGGACGCAAGTTCGAGGTTGGTCTGACGCAGCTGGTCGACGTAGCCGAGGTATTGAACCGTGACGTCCGCCATCGGGATGTCGAGCACGTTGAAGTTCTGCTTGCGGATCAGATACAGCAACAGATCCAGCGGGCCTTCGAACGTTTCGAGAAACACCTCGAGCGCGTCTGGCGGAATGTACAGATCCGTCGGGAGCTTGAAGAGCGGCTCGCCGTACAGGCGTGCGAAAGCAATGCCGTCGACAGTGTCCGGCGTCGAATCGGTGGCGGGCGCGGCAAGCGCGGCGTCGGGCGCCGGCGTGGCGCCCTTTGCCTCGTCGGCGTGACTCACGCGCTTAGAAGTTTTGATAGTACGAGTAAGGCGTCTGCTCTACGCGCGAGGCTTTCTGCTCGGCGCGTTCTTCGAGGTCGATCGGCTGTTTGTCCCACAGCAGCGACCGGCCACGGCGCTGCTCAGCTTCCAGATTCGGTTTTTGTTGCTTGAGCTGGTTCAGGAACTGGGTGATGTCCGATTGATACATGGCTAGACGTCCGTGGTTTGGGGAATGGCGGCTGCCGGGCGGGAACCCGCGTGGCATCGCTCCTATTCCATAATTTTACCGCATGCGCCGCGCGTGGTCGAAAAACGGAGACCGGCGCGAGCGGCCGGCATGCAAAAACGCCCGGAACCCGCGCTGCTGCGATGCGTCAAAGGCGGGCACGTGGCCGGCGGGGCGGTGTCGGATTCGGGCTGTGCATCCCTGCGTCATTTATTACGCATGCCGCATGGGGCGCGGTGTGCGGGCCGAAGGGCTCGCCGCGCGTCACGCGGCATGCGCCTCTTTTAAGAGATGGCGCGGCTTCGCCGATGTGGTCAAATAGCGAGCTTCGGCCGCCGCGGCGAGCCTGAACGACAGAATTCATCAACCACGGCCGGAGGTCCCGTTTGGCGGGGTGTGCGATCGAAGAGCCGCGTGTGCGGCGCGGCAAAACCGGTGACGAGCGCGGGCATCTGACGCCCATTCGGCGCTGGCTGCGCGCGTGGCTGGCGTTCGGCATCGTCATGCTCATGCTTGCCGCGGTCGACGCGCATGCAGCGAAGCGCGCATCCGCCAGCTACAAGGTCGATATCGAAGCCACGCCGCGCTCGCTGCGCAAGCTGCTCGAAGCGCACCTGGATGTGGCGCGGTTCGCCAAACGCCCCGACATCAGCGACGACCAGTTTGAATTTCTGATTACCGCCACCCCACAGCAGGTGCGCGATCTGGCCGCCACGCAGGGCTATTTCACGCCGGTCGTGCGTACCGACGTGCGAACCGTCGACGACAAGAAGCAAGTAACAGTGAGCGTCGATCCCGGCCCGCAAACCCTCATCACGTCGATTTCGCTGTCGTTTCGCGGCCCGGTGCTGACTGAAGACCCGGCACAGGAAAATGCCACGCGCTTCGCGTTTTCGCTGCATGAAGGCGATCCGTTTTCGCAAGGCGACTGGGACGACGCGAAAAACGCGTCGCTCAAGGCGTTGCAGGCACGCCGTTACCTGGGCGCGAAAATCTACCACTCCGAGGCGCGGATCGACCCGCGCACGCACGAAGCGAAATTGTCGGTTACGTTCGACAGCGGCCCGACCTTCACGATGGGCAAGCTCGACGTATCCGGCACGCGGCGCTATCCAGAACAGATCGTCGACAACGTGAATCCGATTTCGGCCGGCGATATCTACGACGTGCAGCGCGTCGCCGAATTGCAACGGCAGTTGCAGAACACGCCGTACTACGCGAGTGTTGCGATCGACGTGGATAGCGATCCGGCCAAACCGGTCGAGACGCCGATGCACGTGAAGGTGTCGGAATATCCGTACAACAGTATCCGCGGCGGGGTCGGGTATTCGACCGATAACGGCCCGTTGATCCAGGGGTCGTATTCGTATCTCGACACGTTCGGCAAAGCGTGGCCGTTCACGGTCGAGGGCCGTCTCGACCAGACCCAGCAGTACGGGCAAATTCAGCTCGCGATGCCGCCGGGGTCGCGCGCGTGGACCAATAGCGTGCTGGCGTCCTACACGACGACCGATGTGTCCGATACACGCATCTACAGTATCCGCGGCGGCGTGCAGCGGGCCCGGACGTCGCAATTCATCGACTACAACTACGCGATCCTTTATTACCAGGACCGGCTCGACCAGAATACGGCCGCGCCGACCACCAGCCGCGCGCTGGTGCCGTCATGGTCGTGGACCCGCCGCAATACCGACGATCCGCTGTTCCCGCGCTCGGGCAATCTGATTCACGTCGAAGCGGGCTTTGCGGTCAAAGGCGTGCTGACGGATCAGACGTTCGCCCGCGGCTACGCCCGCGGCCAACAGTACCTGCCGATTGGCAAGGAAGACCTCGTGCTGATCCGTGCCGAACTCGGCGGCGTGTTCACGAGCGGCAGTTCGAGCGGTATCCCGGCTTCGTTGCTATTCCGCGCGGGCGGGTCGAATTCGATACGTGGCTACAGCTATCAGAGCATTGGTAATGACGTCGGCGGTTCAGTGCTGCCCACCAAATATCTCGTGACGGCGGCGGCCGAATATCAGCACTGGTTCACTCACGACTGGGGCGCAGCCGCGTTCTTCGACGTCGGTACCGCCACTGATACCTGGAGCGAAAAAGTCTTTTATCCCGGCGTCGGTGTCGGGGCACGCTGGCGCAGCCCGGTCGGGCCGGTCAATGTCGACGTCGCTTACGGGATCCGCAACAGGAGCGTGCGGCCGTATTTGACGCTCGGCATTGCCTTCTGATGGAAACCTGCTTTTACATGATCCCCGCATGACCACGGACGCTTCCGCCCAGCCACCCATGCAGCCGCCCGGCGCTCATTTGCCAGGACAGCCGCCACCGCCCGACGCGCCGCAACCGCAGCGCCGTCGCGGTCGATTGTTGCTGAAAGCGTTCGCGTGGGTGGTCGCCGTGCTGGTTTTGCTGGCCGCTTTGGCGATCGGCCTGCTGTACGGCGCGCTGACGACTGAGCGTGGGACTGCTTACGCGTGGCAGGCGGCAGTCAAACTGCTCGGCGGCAAGCTGACCGGCACCCTGGAGAGCGGCGCGCTCTCGAAGGGCGTGCAACTGCGGCAGGTGCGCTGGCGCAGTCTCGACGGCAGCGGCACCGATATCCAGATCGACCGCGTGGCCGGCCGCTGGGGGCTGACCCACAAGCCTTGGCGCTTCACGATCGACTATCTGCATATCGGTACGATCGACGCCCGCGTCGGCTCTTCGTCGTCGAGCAGCAGCGGACCGCTGAAACTGCCGCAAGACTTGCGCTTGCCGATGCAACTCGAAGTGCGCGATGTGCAGGTCGACAAACTGTTGTTGCGCGAGGGCGGGTCGACGACCGAGTTTTCCAGTTTCATGTTTCATGGCCGCAGCGACGGCCGCCACCACGAAGCCGCGATCGAGCGGCTGGACACACCGTTCGGCGCAGTGACGGCGGCGGCGAAGCTGGACGGGGTACGGCCGTTTCCGCTGACCGGCGATCTCGGCTATTCCGGCAAGGTCAACAACGAGGCCGTGCAGGTGGGTGGCCATCTGAGCGGCTCGCTGGAGAATCTCGTCGCCGAACTCGATGCCAGCGGCATGAAGCTTGCCGGCCATGCCCGGGTCGAGGCCACGCCGTTCGGCGACGTGCCGTTGCAACGCGCCACGCTGACTTTCGACCACATCAATCCGCAGGCCTTTGCGCCCGGCGCACCGTTGGCGGATCTGGCGGTGCGCGCCGAACTGCAGCCGGTGGGGCAGAGCGCGGCGGGGGCGGCTAGTGGGGCCAGCGGGATGGGTGGTGCGGGCATGGTGAATACGGCGAGTTCCGCCGGTACTTCCGGTGCCGCAAACACCGCCGGTGCCAGCGACGCTGCCCGCATTGCCGAGTCGCACGCTGTCAAAAACGGCAAAGGCGGCGTCCACGCTGACGCTGCTGCGGGTTTCGCCGTCGCCGGTCGTGTCTCGATCGTCAACGCCAAACCAGGCGCGATCGATCAGAACCTGCTGCCTTTGATCGATGCGCAAACCGACGTGCACCTGGACGCCCAGGCGCAGCGCATCTCGAACCTGAAGGTGCGGCTCGTGAAGAGCGCAACGCTCACCGGCGGCGGCGCGCTGATCGGCAAGCGCGGCCAGTTCGATCTGCAAGTCGCCGGGCTCGACCTGAACGCGCTCGAAGCGACCGTGCGGCCCACCCAGCTTGCTGGTCCGATCGGTATCCGGCTGAACGACGACACGCAAAGCCTGACCCTCGATCTCGCCGACCCGAAAGCAGGATTACGCGCGCAAGGCAAGGTGATCTTCGACCCCGCGCGAATGAGCTTCAACGATGTTCGCGTCACGTCGGGCAAAGGCCGCATCGATTTGTCTGGCGTGCTCAAGCACGACGCGAATTCCACCTACAACCTGAAAGCGCAACTGACCGATTTCGATCCGTTGACCCTGGCTTCGCAGATGCCGGCGCGCACGCCGGCAACGGGCCCGGCGCCTGCGGCGAGCAAAGCCGGGAGCAAGAATGCCGCCCAAGGGGTGGCAGAAGCGGGCAGCACGGCCGGTGCGAAAAGCGCGGCCCCTGGCGACAAAGCCGCCGCCGCAGTAAAGAACACCGCCAAGGCCGCGGTGCGGACCGAAGTGGCTCAACGCAATTCCCCGCCGCCCAGGCGTGCTGCGCCACCGGCCCACAAGATCGAGGCACGTGTGACCGGCACGCTCACCGCGGCCGGCATGCTCGGTCCGGTCTTTACCACCAAGGCCGAATTCAAACTCGGCCCGAGCGTCTACGACGGTTTGCCGTTGACGGGCGGTGGCGTGGTCCAGCTAGCCGGCTCGCGGATTCTGCCGAGCCGCGCGAATCTATCGGTGGCGGGCAATCAGGTGGACTTGCAGGGCAGCTTCGGCGCGCGCGGCGACCGGCTGAAGTTTCGCGTCGATGCGCCGGAACTGGAGCGCCTCGGTTTCGGCCTCGCCGGTCTCATCGCTGCGGATGGCGACGTCACCGGCTCGTTCGCGCATCCGAATGTGGTGCTGAACTACAAGGCAGACAGTGTGGTGTTCAGCAGTAACCGCATCGGCCATGCGGAAGGTCACGCCGAACTGCGCGACGGCGCAAACGGCGCGCTCGTCTTCACGACTGACGCGCGCAATCTCAGCGCTGGCGGCGTCGATCTCACCACGCTCACGGCGCGCCTGTCCGGCACGCGCGCCAACCACGCGCTGGAGGCGGCGGCCACCGGCAAACTGCAGGATCGTCCGCTCGATCTGACGCTGGCCGCCAACGGCAAGCTGACCGAAGCACGCGATGGCACGCGCTGGGACGGCACGGTGACCCGCCTCCAGAACCGCGGCATACCCGCGCTGAATCTCGAGTCGCCGCTTGCCGTGAGCGCCGGGCCGAACCGCCTGACACTCGGCGCGACCCGCCTCACGCTCGAAGGCGCGGTGCTGAGCCTGAAATCGTTCGCGTTCGACCACGGCAAGATCCAGTCCACGGGCAGCTTGACCGACATTTCGCTCGCGCGCCTGCAGGATCTGCGGCGGCAAATCACCGGCGAGCCGCCGGCCGTCAAAACCGATCTCGTGTTCGACGGCGATTGGGATTTTGCGCTCGGCAGCACGGCAAGCGGTCATATCCAGTTGAAGCGTCGCGGCGGCGATGTCACGGTCGAAATCGGTCGAGGTTTGGCCTCGCTGGGAATCACGGATATGAGCGCGCGCGCTGAGTTCAGTGGTGGCAACCGGCTGAATGCGACTGTCCACGCCCAGGCCAGCCGGATCGGCGTGGTCGACGCCGACGCGCACACCACGCTCGTGATGCGAGATGGCTTCCTGAGCGTCAACGAAGAGGGCGCGGTCAGCGGCAACGTGAATGCGAACGTGCCGTCGCTGAAAACGACCGGCGGCCTGTTCGGCCCGAGCTATCTGCTCGACGGCCACCTCGCGCTCAAGCTTGCGCTCGGCGGCACGGTCGCCAAGCCGAACCTGACGGGTTCGCTGCTCGGCGACGGTTTGTCGGCGACGATGGTCGATCAGGGCGTGCAGTTGAAGGACGGTGTGGTGCGCATCGCGCTCTCGCAAAATCTGGTCGATTTCCAGCAGGTCGAGTTTCACGGCGCGAGCGGCACGCTGCGCGCAACCGGCCGTGTGCGTCTGGATGGCGCCCAGCCGGATCTGTCCGCGAGCATCGTCGCGGATAAGCTCGAGTTGTTCGCGGCGCCGGACCGCAATCTGTCGCTGTCGGGCAGCGCGAGCGTGGCTAACGCCGGTGCAGAGGGCGGCATGGCGATCAACGGCAAATTCGTGGTCGATCGCGCGCTGTTCGATATGCCTGAGCAATCCGCGCCGAAACTCGGCGACGACGTGGTGGTGGTGCGTCCGGACGGCACGGTGGCGGGCGAGCGGCCGCCGCCAGTGGCAGGCACCAATAAGCCGATCGGTCCGTTTGCGCCACGCGCCAATATCGACCTCAGCCTCGGCAACAGCTTCCGTTTCCGCGGCATGGGCGCGGACCTCGGCCTGAGCGGCACGATCACCGCGATGAGCGCGCCGAACTTGCCGTTACGCGCGGTCGGCAATGTCCGGGTGACGCAGGGATCGACCTATACCGCGTTCGGCCGCAAGCTCAACATCGAGAACGGCTTCTTCACGTTCAACGGTCCGGTTGCCAATCCGGGCATTAACATCCTGGCAATGCGCCGCAACCAGCAGGTCGAGGCGGGCGTGCAGGTCACGGGCACGGTTCAGTTCCCGGTGGCGAAGCTGATTTCCGAGCCGAACGTGCCGGATAACGAAAAGCTCTCGTGGCTGCTGTTCGGGCACGGGACGGATCAGGGCAATAACTTGGGTCAGCAAAGCACCATGACGACGGCGCTTGCGTTGCTCGGCAGCGCGAGCGGCAAGCGGATCGCGCAGACTTTCGGGCTGGACGAATTTTCGATCGGCCGAAGCGAAGTCGGGCTGACCGATCCGCAAGTGGTGATGGTGTCGAAGGCGATCAACGAGTGGCTCGTGGTCGGCTACGAGCAAGGTCTGCAGTCGGCGAGCAATGCGATCAAGGCGACCATCAATCTGACACGGTATTGGTCTGTCGCGGCTTATGGCGGGACGTTCGACGGCATGGAACTGCTTTACACACGGCGTTTCGACCGGATCCGGTGGTGATGTTGGGAACGCCGCGCCAGACGATGCACGGGCGCGGCGTTCTCATGACTCGATCATCCCGCTTTATTGCGTGGCATACGCGGTCTTGCTTTGTGCTTCAAACTTTTCCCGGCGATCTTGTTCGCTTTGCAGGCGAGCCCATGTCTGATCGGATACCAGATGACGGGCCTTGATATCGGGCGCGTCAGCTTGCGGCGGTGCATCGGTCCGAACTGTTGTGACGGTATCGCCTTGCAGATTGCGTACCTCCAGGGTGTGATCGCCGGTCGCGGTGAGATAAAACCCGTCCTTGAACAGCAGCGCCGCCTGGTTGCGATTGAGCCAGTCCGCGGTCTGCTGCTGCTGATCGAGTGTGGCCTGGCGCATGAACGAGCGGGTGTCTTCATAGGCTGAGGAGGCGTTGGGTATATGTGTCGCAAAGTAAGCGACGCCGGCCGGTAACGCGGAATCCGGATCCTTATCGAACTCGTACTGGGTTCGCGCGCTGCCTGAGGTGTCGTCGTAGTACAAGTTGATGCTTTTCGGCGGCGAATAGGACTCGTTGCTGCCGTCGGTCAGCTTCCACTGCGAATAGCTGCTGTCATAGGACGTGCTGCTCACGTACGCATAGCCTTCGTGGGAATAGGTGAGCACCTTGTGGTCTTCTTCGTGAATCAGGCGATTGTCCATGTAGCGGAACACACCATTCTTGCTCTGCGGATCTTTGGGCGCGTAGTCGAGATACAGATAGCCGTTGCTGCCCACGCGCAAGACTTCGTCTTCGCCGAGCACCCTGGTGTGAAACCGGCCGTCGTCGCCCATCCGGAATGTGTGATAGCCGTTCACGTCGGTTGCGCTGTTTGTTACCGTGACGTCGGTGTGATCGGGGCCGTTGGGTGAGAAGACCTGCCCGGCCGGCGTATGGACGTTGGCCTGTAGCGTGCCGTACGCGCCGTTGTGGGCGACGAGCTCGACCGGCCCGCGATAGTCCTGACCCTTGGCCTGCTGGTCGTTCAGGTAAGCGATTTTTTCCAGCGCGTGGTTGTAGAAATTCGCTTGAACCAGGTTTGGGTCTTGCCTCGGTGCATAGACCGTTTTTCCGTGATCGGTCTGTGCAGTGGTGTACGGTCGGCGCGCGCTGTCGCCCCAAGCCGGATTGTCCGCGCTAAAGCGTGCCAGTTGCGGTTGGGCGCCTGCGATGCGGGTTTGGTCGTAGACGTCCCAGCGGTAATCGGGGTTGGCCGTGAATTTGCCGAGTTTGCCGTTCTCCATTTTCTGCCAGCCGCGAATCTGTGTGTAATCGATGCGGCCCATCGCGGCGACTTCGCCGGTACCGGTGCTGCGGGCATTTGCGCCGAGCGTGGCATTGACATCGACCATGTTGGGC
Organism: Paraburkholderia domus; assembly: GCF_905220705.1. Lineage (GTDB taxonomy): Bacteria > Pseudomonadota > Gammaproteobacteria > Burkholderiales > Burkholderiaceae > Paraburkholderia > Paraburkholderia domus. The sequence continues at coordinate 333,587 of NZ_CAJNAT010000003.1, read as the reverse complement.
GTCGGCGCGACCGCGTAGACGTAGCCGGTTTTTGCGTCGACGAGTGCCGGATTCTGCTGGGCTGTCTCCGGCTTGCGGAATGTGCCGAGATAGCCGGCGCCGTCGATCACCGAGGGATTGGCCGCGATGTCGAAGTTGTGCATGTCGAGGTTGACCTTGCTGAGCGGCGTCTGTTCGGCGCTGAAGCCACCGAGCTTCTTCAGGTCTGCCGGCGTGACGATGGACGGGCGGTAGAGCGCCATTGGCTGGCGCTCGGTTTCGGTGTTGGCACTGCGCTTGAGTTCGTCGCGCGGTGGCGGCTGGTAGCCCGACGGGCCCGGCTGGTCGAAGTCGGGCGGTGGCGGCAAGCTCGCACGCGGTGGTGTGAGGGATGGCACAGCCACATGGGCAATCCAGGACATGTCAGCGCCGAGTATCGGCGGGTTGTCAGTCGAGCCGCCCGGCTGCACAGGTAGAGGCGGGATCCCGTAGCTCCCGCCTGCTTCACCCAGGCGCTGCGTAGCCATTGGATGTTGCAGCACGTTTTGCATTGCATAGTAGGAGGTGCTCACAGATCCGGTACCCGGCGTTTCGTAGTAGCTTAATTGGTAGCTGGACACGGCATAGGCTAACTGATTGAAGTTATCGTAGCGGAAGGCGCCTTCGTAGGGGTGGTAGAGCGCATAGCTGTCGTTGCGGTAATCGCCGGTTGTATGGAGTCGCTGCACAGCAACCGTCTGAACCGGCCGCCAGTCGCCATGCCCCGGGACGCTATCGGCGTGGTCACCGAAGCCGATCAGTGCAAACGTCTCGGGATGTCCCATGACTTCGCCATGGGGGTTGTAGGGCGTGGAAAAATGGTGAGCGAGGTCATCCACCACAGCATCGCCATTTCGCAGTCCTGTGGCGCCGGGATGTCTGATGTACGACGGCAAATCTCTCTCGTCGCCGTTCCACATGCCGCCGCGGTGATAGCCTTCGATCGACGCGAGCACCACGTCCCTTCCCGCGCCCCCGTTGTCGTGGATGTGCTGGAGAGTGGCAGCCGCGTCGTACAGGTTGCTGTTGCCACGTGGTGTACTGGCGGCGGATGCCATCACAGCCATCGTCGTGCCGAAGCCATACACAGGCGATGGCCCCTGTGCGCCCGGTTCTCTCACGCGAGCCAGGCTTTCCGCGGTGATGCGTTGTGAAGAGGAGGCGGGGCGATAAAGGCTATCGATGGCAGCATTGGCTTGCCGAGTTTCCGGTGTACCGTCGGGTACGATGCTTGGCCCCATGTTGATGAACGCCCCCCGATACGGGACCTGTGTAGCCCCCGGCGGAAGACCGGCTATCCCCCTTGGAGGGAGCCGCCCTCCACGTGGTGTCCTGATCCGCTGCGACGGTTGATCGTTTGTGGAATCTGGCGACGTGATCTGCCTGCTTTCCGGTGACAGATGTGAACGTGCAGTTTCATTGGCCAAGGGGGCAAGGAGATGCTGCACGCGATCCGCGAGCACCGAAGTCGGGATGCGTGGGGAGGGCGGCGGCGCCTGCGTGGCTGTGTTAGGCGTATTTTGCTTCGCAGTTTGTGCGATGTCCGGAGAGGACGAACGTGAATTTTCCTCGGTGAGTGGGAGCGGTGCGCTTGCGTTATATCCGTCAACTCGCATGATATGGTCCTCGGGTTGTGGGCAACGTCCGGGGCAGTGACGGGGCACTGGACCGGTTCAGACCAGTCTTGCATATTGAAAAGAGGGTGATGACATATCTGCGTATAGCTCGCGTCGCTGTGATGACTGCCACTGCGCTGCAGTGGGCATGCGATGCACCAAAGAAAAAAGCACATCCGAAGACGTGCTTTTTTAGAGAGCCACAAACTGCGCGTGGTTTATTTCACCCGCATGCCTGGTTTTGCGCCGCTATCCGGCTCCAGCACGTACAGGCCCGGCTCGGCTTTCTCGTCGGTAGCCGACGCTGCCAGCACCATCCCCTCGGACATGCCGAACTTCATCTTGCGCGGTGCGAGGTTCGCGACCATCACCGTCAGCTTGCCGACCAGTTGCTCCGGCTGATAGGCCGACTTGATGCCCGAGAACACGTTGCGCGTCTTCTCTTCGCCAACGTCGAGCGTCAGTTGCAGCAGCTTGTCCGAACCTTCCACCGCCTTGCAGTCGACGATCTTCGCAATGCGCAGATCGATCTTGGCGAAGTCGTCGATCGAGATGATGCCGGGCGTTTCGTCCTTGTCGGCGGCGGCTGCTTTTGCGGCCTTCGACTTGGCCTTTGCATCTGCCGGCGCAGCAGGTTCCGGCGTGGCTTGCAGCGAGTCGCGATTTGCTGCGATAAGCGCCTCGATCTGCTTTGGATCGACGCGCGTCATCAGATGTTTGTACGCGTTGATCGGGCGCGTGGAGCTCAACGGCACATTCACGTCGGCCCATACCAGCGGCTCGATGCCGAGGAAGGCTTCGACGGCTTCCGCCAGCTTCGGCAACACCGGCTTGAGCGCCAGCGACAGCAGACGGAACGCCTCGATACTTACGGTGCAGGTTTCATGCAGCGCGACCGCGTTCGCCGGGTCTTTTGCCTGATCCCACGGCTTGGCGGTGTCGACGTACGCATTGACCGCGTCGGCCAGTTCCATGGTCTGACGCAGCGCGCGGTTGTATTCACGTGCTTCGTAGTTCGCGGCGATTTGCGGCACGGCGGCGCGCAGCGTGGCGAGCAGCGGGTGCTGCATCGCGCTGTCCTGCACGCGGCCGTCGAAACGTTTGATCAGGAAGCCGGCTGCGCGGCTCGCGATGTTCACGTACTTGCCGACCAGATCGCTGTTCACGCGCGCCTGGAAGTCGTCGAGGTTCAGGTCGAGGTCTTCCATCGTGCTGTTCAGCTTGGCGGCGAAGTAGTAGCGCAGCCATTCCGGATTGAGGCCCGTGTCGATCACGCTTTGCGCGGTGATGAAGGTGCCGCGCGACTTCGACATCTTTGCGCCGTCCACCGTCAGGAAGCCGTGCGCGAACACGTTGGTCGGCGTGCGGTGGCCCGAGAATTCGAGCATGGCCGGCCAGAACAGCGTGTGGAAATACAGAATGTCTTTGCCGATGAAGTGATACTGCTCGGCGGTCGAGCCCTTGCGAACCCACGCGTCGAAATCGAGGCCGCGCTTTTCAGCGAGGTTCTTGAAGCTCGCGTAGTAGCCGACCGGCGCATCCAGCCACACGTAGAAATACTTGCCCGGCGCGCCCGGAATTTCGAAGCCGAAATAAGGTGCGTCGCGCGAGATATCCCAGTCGGCGAGCTTGGCTTCGCCAGCGTCGCCGAGCCATTCGCGCATCTTGTTGGTGGCTTCCGGCTGCGCCAGACCGCCTACCCACGCCCGCAGGAAGTTCTCGCAACGCGGATCGGACAGGCGGAAGAAGTAGTGCGTCGAGGTCTTGCGAATCGGCGTGGCGCCCGAGACGACCGAATACGGATTGACCAGATCGGTCGGCAGGTAAGTCGAACCGCATACTTCGCAACTGTCGCCGTATTGATCCTTCGCGCCGCACTTCGGGCATTCGCCCTTGATGAAGCGGTCCGGCAGGAACATTTCCTTGACGGGGTCGTATGCCTGTTCGATGTCGCGCGCTTCGATCAGGCCGGCGTCTTTGAGCGCAAGGTAGACCGATTCGCTCAACACGCGATTTTCTTCGGAATCGGTCGAGTAGTAATTGTCGAACGAAATTCCGAAGCTGTCGAAATCGCGTTTGTGCTCTTGCCAGACGCGGTCGATCAGTTGTTTCGGCGTCAGACCTTCCTTCTCCGCGCGCAGCATGACTGGCGTGCCGTGCGTGTCGTCGGCGCCCACGTAGTAGACCTCGTGCCCGTGCATTCGCAACGTCCGGACCCAGATGTCCGTCTGGATATATTCGACCAGATGGCCAATATGAATTTGCCCATTCGCATACGGAAGGGCCGACGTGACGAGAACCTGGCGACGGCCTGACGGCGCGCCTGCGGAGAGATCGGTTGCGGGTGCTGACATAAGGATGGTGGGAGCCTGCGGTGGGACGAAACGTTGATTCTAGCAGGGCAGGCGCCCGGCGCGGGCTGGGCCGCCTGGGCCGCGGCTGGGCGGTTGCCGGCGTGGGCAGGTTTGTCCGCCAATTCCCCAAGGGGACTTCCTTCGGAGCGAAAAGCGAGCGCCCAAAAAAAACCGGGGCTATTAACCCCGGAGCAACAACGACAAGAGGAGAATGGTGACGCGGCGGCTTCGCCAGCCACGTACCGTAAAGACAGACCGCGGATTTTCGGCAGAGTTCGAAATTTTTTTCGTTCTCGTGCGAGATTCTCGTTCCTCCGCTCTTTACGGCGTACCGGACGCCAGTGGCAAAAGCCCGGCGCCCGGCTGCTTGGTCCTCTTTCAGGCTGTGCTGTTACTGCGTAGCGTGCTGAGCCGTAGCGCGCAGGTAGATTTCCACACGGCGGTTTGCTGCACGGCCGGCTTCGGTGTTGTTGTCGGCGACCGGCTGGTTCTGGCCCATGCCTTGTGCCGACAGGCGTTGCGGCGCAACGCCGCGTTGCCCCAGATAGCCCGTCACGCTTTGCGCGCGGTTGACCGACAGCGTCTGGTTGTAGGCCGGCTGACCCGTGCTATCCGTGTAGCCGATCACCTGGGCGATCAGTTCCGGGTTTTGCTGCATGGTCTGCGTCAGTTGATCCAGCACCGGTGCGAACGACGGCTTGACCGCATAGCTGTTCGTGTCGAACGTGACCGAGCTCGGAATGTTCAGCTTGAGCGAGCCGTCCGGCTGCTCGGTGATCTGCGTGCCGGTGCCCTTGGTGGCGCCCGACAGCTTGTTGTGAATGGCTTGCCAGTTGTAGCCGGTGATGCCCCCGACCGCTGCGCCGGCGCCCGCGCCGATCGCCGCGCCCTTGCCGCCGCCGAAGATCGCGCCGATCGCCGCGCCGGTGGCTGCGCCCACGCCCGTGCCGACTGCCGTGTCAGTACCTTGTTGGCTTGCGCAGCCTGCCAGCAACGAACCGGCAACGGCAAAAACGGCAAGGCGAGTCATGATTTTTGCATTCATTTTTTGATTCCTCTTGAGTGAAGCGGGTGGAAGCGGTAAATCTATCCGCCGGACGTGACGGCCGTAAAGCGCACTACTCGATAATATGAGAATCCTGCGTCTTCCCCGGTCCCGGTCCGACAGTGGAGAAGGGTCTTCCGGCAAGGCTTGACGCCAGCCACTACAATGATGACTGAAGTGCGCAGCGATGCGACCCCATGGCGGTCCGCCCGCCCGAAGGGTGCACGGCAAGCCTGGTTTTAGCAATGCTGTCTAACAATTTTTTTCAAATTCCGGCGCGTGGCCGAAACTTCGATTCCGCCGCGCCGCAAGTGTTCCCCACGGAGTGTCAATGAGTATCGATCGGGCTTTGGTCGACGCTGCCCTCGCGGCCGTCACTGACCCCAACACGGGCAAGTCGTACGCGGCTGCCAAGAACATCAAGAACGTGGCGGTGGAGGGTGACACGGTTAGCCTCGAGGTGGTACTCGGCTATCCGGCCAAACGGCAATTTGAAGCGATCCGCACGCAATTCACCGATGCGCTGAAAGCCGTTCCCGGCTTGGCAAACGCACGTGTCGAGGTGTCCCAGAACATCGCGGCGCACACCGTGCAGCGCGGTGTCAAACTGTTGCCGAACGTTAAAAACATCGTCGCGGTGGCATCGGGCAAGGGCGGGGTCGGCAAGAGCACGACCGCCGTCAACCTCGCGCTGGCACTGGCGAGCGACGGCGCGTCGGTCGGCATTCTCGATGCGGACATCTACGGCCCCTCGTTGCCGATGATGCTTGGCATTACCGGCCGTCCTGAATCACCCGACGAAAAGTCGATGAACCCGATGACCGGTCATGGCTTGCAAGCCAACTCGATCGGCTTTCTGATCGAGCAGGACAACCCGATGGTGTGGCGCGGCCCGATGGCCACTTCAGCGCTCGAACAGCTGTTGCGGCAGACCAACTGGCAAGATCTCGACTACCTGATCGTCGACATGCCGCCGGGCACCGGCGACATTCAACTGACCTTGTCGCAACGCGTGCCGGTGACGGGCGCCGTGATCGTTACGACGCCGCAGGACATCGCGCTGCTCGACGCCAAGAAGGGCCTGAAGATGTTCGAGAAGGTCGGTATTCCGATCCTCGGCATCGTCGAGAACATGGGTATGCATATCTGTTCGAATTGCGGCCACGAAGAGCATATCTTCGGCGCCGGCGGCGGCGAGCGGATGGGCAAGGAGTATGGCGTCGACGTGCTCGGCAGCCTGCCGCTCGACATCGCTATCCGTGAGCAGGCCGACTCGGGCAAACCCACCGTCGTGGCCGATCCGGAAGGGCGTATCGCGGAGATCTATCGGTCGATCGCGCGCAAGGTTGCGGTCCATATCGCCGAGCGGGCCCGCGACATGACCTCCAAGTTTCCCAGCATCGTCGTCCAGAACACCTGAGTAGCCGTTCGGATGAGGGGCCAAAGCGAGGCCAAGGCGCTAATTTGCGCCTGGTCTCGCGGTATCATGTCGACTTCACAAGTTCGGCTCAGCGGCCGCAGGGGCGGCCGCCAGGCCTGCAAGAGGATCGCATGGGAAAACGAATCGACGGGCAGGCGGTGCATGCGTTCATCGTACTGGCTGCCAGCAGCGTGTTGTTATGCGGCTGTAGCACGTTCCTGAGACCACAGGAAAAGCGTGCCGACGCGCAGTTGTTGCCCACCGTGGGCAATCAGGCGCGCGGCCTCGTGACGTTCATCGAGCGTTCGGACGGCGTGCAGGTCACCTACAATCTCGCGGGTTTGCCGCCTAATAGCGACCACGCATTGCAAGTGCACGAGCGCGGCGACTGCAATGCCGCCGACGGCTCCAGCGCCGGCCAGGTGTTCTCGCCGGCTGCCGAACGGCTGAAAGCAGGCGCCCGGGTCGAAGGCGATCTTGGCAACATCCATGCGGATGCGAACGGCGTCGCCACTGGCTTCATCGTTGCGCCAGACGTGTCGCTCGACGGTATCCGCTCGGTGTTGCAACGCGCCGTGCTATTGCATCACGACGCGAGCGACCCTTATGCGTATCCGCTGCATGGCGCAGGCCCCGCGCTCGCATGCGGGCTGATTCGCCAGTGAATCCAACGCAGGCGGCGGGTCTGATCCGCCGCAAGCGTTTGGCCGTTTCAATGACGTTGCAGTAAGCCTTTTGGGGCGCTACGGACTGCTCTCAGACCCCGCCCGCAGCAGCAATCTCGTGATCGCGTAAAATAAGCGCCTTTCGTTGGCGGTGGCCGGCCCGGAACCCACCGGGTTGTTGCCCGTCACACACCTGTCACTCAAGTCGAGCAGCGTTCACCTATGACTATCAAATCCGACAAGTGGATCCGGCGCATGGCCGAGTCGCACAACATGATCGAGCCGTTTGCACCCGATCAGGTCCGCGTTTCCGAAGACGGCCGGAAGATTGTCAGCTACGGCACGTCGAGCTACGGCTACGACATCCGCTGCGCCGACGAATTCAAGATTTTCACCAATATCAACTCGACGATCGTCGATCCGAAGAACTTCGACGAGAAGTCGTTTGTCGACTTCAAGGGCGACGTCTGCATCATCCCGCCGAATTCGTTCGCGCTGGCCCGCACGGTTGAGTATTTCCGCATTCCGCGCAGCGTCCTGACCGTGTGTCTGGGCAAATCCACGTATGCGCGTTGCGGGATCATTGTCAACGTCACGCCGTTCGAGCCGGAATGGGAAGGGCACGTCACGCTCGAATTCTCGAATACGACACCTTTGCCTGCGAAAATCTACGCGAACGAAGGCGTCGCCCAGGTGCTGTTTTTCGAAAGCGACGAGATTTGTGAAACGTCGTACGCGGATCGCGGCGGCAAATATCAAGGTCAGCACGGCGTCACGTTGCCCAAGACGTGACGTCGGCAGCGTACTGACCCACCAGCTATTCGGGTGACCGCTGCTTAGTCAAATGCAGCGGTCGTTCTTTTTGGAGAATCGCCCATGAAGTTTCGTTTTCCCGTCGTCGTCATCGACGAAGATTTTCGCTCCGAGAACATCTCGGGTTCCGGCATCCGTGCTTTGGCCGAGGCCATCGAGAAAGAAGGCGTGGAAGTGCTCGGGTTGACGAGCTACGGCGATCTGACTTCGTTCGCGCAGCAGTCGAGCCGCGCGTCGTGTTTCATCCTGTCGATCGACGACGACGAGCTGCTGCCGTACGTCGATAACGTCGTGGTGGAAGGCGAGACGCCGGAACTGGCAGCCGCGATCGTCGCGCTGCGCGCGTTCGTGACCGAAGTGCGCCGCCGCAACGCGGATATTCCGATCTTCCTGTACGGCGAAACGCGTACCTCGCGCCACCTGCCGAACGACATCCTGCGCGAACTGCACGGCTTCATCCACATGTTCGAGGACACGCCGGAGTTCGTTGCGCGCCACATCATCCGCGAAACCAAGGTGTACCTGGATTCGCTCGCGCCGCCGTTCTTCAAGGAGCTGGTGCAGTACGCGGACGAAGGGTCCTATTCGTGGCATTGCCCGGGGCACTCGGGTGGCGTGGCGTTCCTGAAGAGCCCGCTAGGCCAGATGTTCCACCAGTTCTTCGGCGAGAACATGCTGCGCGCGGACGTCTGTAATGCCGTCGACGAACTCGGTCAGCTGCTCGACCACACCGGTCCGATTGCGGCATCCGAGCGCAATGCTGCGCGTATTTTCAGCGCCGACCACGTGTTCTTCGTGACCAACGGCACGTCGACCTCGAACAAGATCGTCTGGCACGGCACGGTTGCGCCGGGCGACATCGTGTTGGTGGACCGCAACTGCCACAAGTCGATCCTGCACGCGATCACCATGACCGGCGCGATTCCGGTGTTCCTCACGCCGACGCGCAATAACTTCGGCATCATCGGCCCGATTCCGCGCAGCGAATTCGAACCGGAAAACATCCGCAAGAAGATCCTGGCGAATCCGTTCGCCCGCGAAGCGATGGCTAAGAATCCGGACCTGAAGCCGCGCATTCTGACCATCACGCAGAGCACCTATGACGGCGTGATTTACAACGTCGAGATGATCAAGGAAATGCTCGGCGACTGGCTCGATACGCTGCATTTCGACGAAGCCTGGCTGCCGCACGCCGAGTTCCACGAGTTCTACCAGGACATGCATGCGATCGGCGCGGGCCGTCCGCGCATCGGCGCGATGGTGTTCGCGACGCACTCCACGCACAAGCTGCTGGCCGGCATTTCGCAGGCCTCGCAGATCGTCGTGCAGGATTCGAAGAACAGCCGTTTCGACAAGCACCGCTTCAACGAAGCGTATCTGATGCACACGTCGACGAGCCCGCAGTACGCGATCATCGCCTCGTGCGACGTGGCGGCGGCGATGATGGAGGCGCCGGGCGGCACCGCGCTGGTCGAAGAGTCGATTGCTGAAGCGCTCGACTTCCGCCGCGCGATGCGCAAGGTCGACGACGAATACGGCGACGACTGGTTCTTCAAGGTGTGGGGTCCGGAGACATTCGCGGAAGAGGGCATCGGCTCACGCGAAGACTGGATGCTGCGCCCGAACGATGCGTGGCACGGCTTCGGCCCGCTCGCCGATGGTTTCAACATGCTGGATCCGATCAAGGCGACCATCGTCACGCCGGGTCTGGATATGGACGGCGGCTTCGGCGAGTCCGGCATTCCGGCTGCGATCGTCACGAAGTACCTCGCCGAGCACGGCATCATCGTCGAAAAGACCGGCCTGTATTCGTTCTTCATCATGTTCACGATTGGTATCACCAAGGGCCGTTGGAACTCGATGGTCACCGAACTCCAGCAGTTCAAGGACGACTACGACAACAATCAGCCGCTGTGGCGCGTGCTGCCTGAATTCGTCGCGCATCATCCGATGTACGAGCGTGTCGGTCTGCGCGATCTGTGCGGGCAGATCCACAGTGTCTACCGCGCGAACGACATTGCGCGCCTGACGACCGAGATGTACCTGTCGAGCATGGAACCGGCGATGAAGCCGTCGGATGCGTTCGCCAAGCTCGCGCACCGCGAGATCGACCGGGTAGCGATCGACGAACTCGAAGGCCGTGTCACGTCGATTCTGTTGACGCCGTATCCGCCGGGCATTCCGTTGCTGATTCCGGGCGAGCGCTTCAACAAGACCATCGTCAACTATCTGCGTTTCGCGCGCGAGTTCAACGAGCGCTTCCCGGGTTTCCACACGGATATCCACGGGCTTGTCGGCGAAACCATCAACGGGCGCATCGAATACTTCGTCGATTGCGTGCGCGCCTGACGATGCGGGTAGTGAAGCCCCGGTTGGGCGCTGACGGCTGGCGGCGCGCGTTTGGCGCGCTGGCTTTGTCGTCGGTAGTGTCAGCGGCGGTGTTCGGTGTCGCGCCGCTACAGGCGCATGCCGAAGTTGCCGCCGCTGATCCGATCGACGCGTCGATGCGCACCTGTCTTGCGCGCAGCGACATGTCGTCGACGACGGGGCAGGTGCAGTGCATGGACAACGCGCGGATCGGCTGGAAGGCCGCGATGGACGGCGCGTGGCAGCAGCTTTTGACGAAGTTGCCGCAGGCGCAACGCAAACCGTGGGAAAAAAGCCAGGCGAGCTGGCAGGCTTCGCGCGATGCCGAGAAGCCGTTGCTGGCGGCCGTGTTCGAGACCACACACGGCTCGATGTATGTGCTGGCCGAGGCCGATCTGCAGTTGCAGCCGGTGCGTGACCGCGCACTCTCGCTGCGCAGCGCGGTGGCCAGAATCAGCGCCGGCGGCGACCCGCCGCGCCGTCCGCGCGCATGTACCGCGGACGCGCAATGCGAACACGCGATGTTCGATCTGAACCGTTATTACCGCCGCTTGCAGTCGAAGATGCCGGCGCGCTCGCGTCCGACGCTTGCGCGTGCACAAAAGGCATGGACTACGTATCTCGATGCCACTACGCCGGTGATCGATGAACGCAGCCGTATCGATATTATTGGTGCGCGGGTGGCTACGCTCAAGCGTTTGTCGGAGACGGTTGGCAATAGCTGAGAATTGCCGGGTCGGCGGCATTGGCTGTTTGCCTACGATGTTGGCCTTTCCTTGATTTCCTAGTGGTCTATTAGTGTTGCCCCTGTGCGGGGCGGCACCTACTTTTCTTTGCATGCCGCAAAGAAAAGTAGGCAAAAGAAAGCGGCTCACACCGCTAATTCTTAAGCGGGTGCCCTGGCTTGGAGGGGACTGTGGTGCATCTGGAATCCGTGTTCTCGCACATTCAGCGCTAGTGACAAGGGCGTCATGCTTCCCGCCTCGCACTACGTGCTCGCCGGAAGGGTTAATCATGCAAACCCACGGCTTCGTTTGAGCGTGGGGAGCCGTCGGCTTCGCCTCGGCGATGCGCTAAAAAAATCGAATGGTTTTGCGAAAGGCTCCGGCCGCGGCGAACGGCGAACGGCGAACGGCGAACGGCAAACGGCGAACGGCCACGCTAGTGCACTCTGACGCCGAAAGCAGTTATTGGTCTGATAACGCAGCGGTGAGCGTGACGATAGCTGGCGATTTGCCGGATATCCGCTGCGTGCCTGCAACGGCGCACGGTCGATGAAGCACCCGCAGCGGCGGCAACAACGTTCGGTTTGATGAGTACCACTGACGTCAGCAATAGCACACGGTTTGACAAAATACCGCTGAGCGCAGGCAGCAGTACACGGTTTGATGAAGTACCGTGTCGGCGCGCGCAGCGCCGCCGGAAGCATGACTGCTGTGTCACGAACTTCGAATGTGCGAGAACGCAGATTCCAGATGCACCACTACCGTGGCTGAGCGGGGGAACCGCTTAAGAATTAGCGGTGTGAGCTGCTTTCTCTTGCCTACTTCTCTTTGCAGCAGCAAAGAGAAGTAGGTGCCGCCCCGCACAGGGGCAACGCTAATAGACCACTAAGAAATCAAGGAGAGGCCAAAAAGTCAGATCAAGGAAAGGCCAAAAACCGTAGGCAAACAGCCAATGCCGCCGCCAAAGGCAAAAAAACCAGATCAAAAGACCAACACGGCAACCCACCAACAAAAGCCGCCGCGAAGGCCCCAAAAAACTAGTCGCGTGCCGACGAAGCCGCTCCATGACTCAACCAATCAAGCACAGCACTAGCATCATCATCGGCGCCCTGTCGCGCCTTGGCGACAGTCTCAGCCACATCCGCGCTAGGCACAGCGCGCCGAATCGCGACACCAACGGCAAGAATATCGATCATGACAAGATGCAAGATCCGCGAAATCATCGACAACTGCGACTCGCGAATCTCAATGTGATCGGTTTCCAAAGCGACAGTAGCCCGCTTGGCCAGCGGCGTATTACTGGACGTGATGGCAATCACCTTAGCCCCCGCCTGCATGGCGACATCCAGCACGCGCAGTAGCTCAGGCGCACGCCCCGACTTGGACACGGCCACGATCACATCACCCTTGCCGAGCAAAGCAGCAGACGCCGCCTGCATATACAGATCGCCGTAGGCAATCGTAGGAATGCCAAACCGGAAAAACTTGTAATGCGCGTCCTGCGCGACAATATTCGAGTTGCCGAGCCCATAAAACTCGATCCGCCGTGCGCCGTTCAGCAGATCGATCGCACGCTCGACCTGGTCGAAATTCAAATGCTCACGTAACTGAAGAATCGCGGAAATCGTATTGTCGAGCACCTTCGCGCCAAAGTCCGTCGCGGTATCGCCCAGATGCACCTGGCTATGACTCACCGGAATCGTGCCGGTCAAACCCGTCGCCAGCTTCAGCTTGAAATCCGACAAACCCTGGCAGCCGAGCGAGCGGCAAAAGCGGATCACCGTCGGCTGACTCACATCGGCCTTGCGCGCGATGTCCACGATCGGATCGTTGATGATCGAACGCGGATGATTCAACGCGAGATCGGCCACGCGGCGCTCGGCCGGCGTCAACGCATCGCGCATCTGACGAATCCGCTCGAACACGGCCGATGAACTACCGCCCGCGCGGTTCGACAACTGCTCCGCGAGAATCGCCGAAACACCCAGAAACGCCGGGTATTCCGCGGTAATCACGTAGGTCGGCACGTTCTGCAAATACGCCTCGAAGCGGCCCTTCGCCTCGAACCGTTTGCGAAACGACGAGCGCGCGAAGAATTCGCCGAGCCGCGGCACGACACCGCCGCCAATGTAGATGCCGCCCAATGCTCCGAGCGTCACCGCGATATTGCCCGCGAAGGTGCCGAGAATCCCGCAGAACACATCGACGGATTCGGCCGCCAGCGGCTCGCCTTCCATCGCGCGCTTGACGATCTCGATCGTGTCGACGCTCGACGCCACACGCTTCTTGTCGCGGCCCGCAAGCGCACGGTAAATCACTTCGATGCCGGGGCCCGCCGCCACACGCTCGAACGAGACGTGCGACCACTTCTTGCGGGCGTATTGCAGCACGATGTCTTCGCGTTCGTCGGCCGGTGCGAAGGTGGCGTGGCCGCCTTCGCTGCCGAGCGCGATCCAGCGATCGTCGGCGGGAATCAGGCCGGATACGCCCATGCCGGTACCTGGGCCGAGCAAGCCGATCACACTGTTCGGGCGACGCGAGCCGCCGCCTACCTGCACGCGCTGCGCGTCGGTCAAGCCGGGCAGGGCCATGGCCAGCGCGGTAAAGTCGTTCACCACCAGCAGGGTGTCGAAGCCGAGCGCGCGGCGCGTGGCTTCGATCGAAAAGCTCCAGTCGTGATTGGTCATGCTGACCTGATCGCCGTCGACCGGGTTTGCAATCGCAATCGCCGCGTGATTCACGCGGCCGATCTTGGTGTCCTTCAGATACTTCTTGATGACTTCGGCAACGCCCGGATAGTCGGCGCACGGATAGACCTGCACCGAGCCGATCTCGCCCGGGCTGTATTCGAGCGCGAAGCGCGCATTGGTGCCGCCGATGTCGGCGAGCAGCCTCGGTCCATCGGCGTGCTGGCCCGCGACCGGAACCGCCTTAGTTTGCACACCAGTAGACATCGAGTCTCACTCCCTTGTCGTTTGCCAACTGCGAGATGGCATTTTTTTGTAGCGAAGCGGCGGCGGCATTCAGCACGTCCATCTTTCGCGGTCCTGCGATCAGCAAAAACAGGTGCTTCACTTCTTTCAAGGCGGAGAGCGACCAGCTCACGCGAGCATGCGGCGCACTACCGGGATGCACGGCCACGAAACGCTCGGCGGTAGTGATCGCGTAGTCCCATTCGGGCGCGTCCGCGAAAATCGATGCGGTGTGGCCGTCTTCGCCCATGCCGAGAATCGCGACGTCCGGCACGACGCTAAAGCGCGAGTCGGCGTTCAGCGCGGCAACGTGCGCGTTAAGGTCTTGCGCCGTGTCGACCAGCGGCCAGAAAGCGGCGTTCTTCGCAGCGTTCTGCAACAGCGTGTCATGCACCAGCTGCGAATTGCTCGCGCTGTCCGTTTCCGGCACCCAGCGGTCGTCGACCAGCGTCACGGCAATGCGCGCCCAGTCGAAGGATTGCGAGGACAAGGTCTGCAGGAACGGACGCGGACTGGTGCCGCCGGACACTGCAAGCATTGCCGGGCGCGTGCCGGTATTGGGCGTGCCCCCTGCGGCCGTGGCCGCCTGTGCGGCGAGCGACGCATGTAACGCGTCGCCAACCGCTTTCGCCAACGCGTCGGATTGGGCGCGTTGATCGTCGAAAGCGTGAAGCTCGATCACTTCTCCTCCGTGCTGCTTTCTTGTTAGATCTGCGGAACGTGCCGTACTGCTTTCACGCGATGCCTGCAAGCGGGATGACTTGCAGGCGCCTTCGTGATACCGGCGCCATTCCGTTCAGTTCGTCGGTGGGTCTTGCAGGCGCTGCGCTGTGCTTCGATCGCGATCGGGGCAAGGCGCGGCGCCGTGATTCAGTTGATTCAATTCTCTTCTTCGAGCCAGCAGGTGTCATGCTGAGCCAACATCGCGCTCGCCGCGGCCGGTCCCCACGTGCCTGCTGCATACGGCTTGGGCGGCTTGTGCGACGCTGCCCATTCGTCGAGGATCGGTTCGACCCAGCGCCATGCTGCTTCCTGCTCATCGCGCCGCACAAACAGCGCGAGGCGGCCATTGATGACGTCGAGCAACAGGCGCTGATACGCCTCCATCTGCCCTTCGCGGAAGAACCGGTCGAACGCGAGGTCGAGGTGGACGCTGGCGAGATTCATGCCTTCACCCGGCTGCTTCGCGAGACAGTAGAGGCGAATGGTCTCGTTCGGCTGCAAACGGATCACGAGACGGTTCGCGCCGCCGCGCAACGCTGACGCGCCCAATGCCGAATGCGGCACCGCACGAAAATTCACCACGATCTCGGCAACACGGTCCGCGAGACGCTTGCCCGTGCGCAGGAAGAACGGCACACCGGCCCAGCGCCAGTTTTCGATTTCCACCTTCACCGCAACGAAGGTTTCGGTCGTGCTGTCCGGCTTGACGCCCGGCTCGGTAGCATACGCCGGCACCGCGTTGCCGCGGATCACGCCCGCATGATACTGGCCGCGCACCGCTATCTTGCTGATATCGCGCGGATCGATCGGCTTCAACGCGCGCAACACGCGCAGTTTTTCGTCACGTACCGAGTCGGAATCCATCGAATGCGGCGGTTCCATCGCCACGATGGAAAGCAGTTGCAGCAAATGGTTCTGCACCATGTCGCGCAAGGCGCCGGTGTTGTCGTAGAAGTCGCCGCGCGCTTCCACGCCGAGCTCTTCTGCAATCGTGATCTGAATGCTTTCCACCCATTCACGGCGCCACAACGGCTCGAACAGCACATTGCCGAAGCGCAGCGCGAGCAGGTTCTGCACCGGCTCTTTACCCAGGTAGTGATCGATCCGGTAGATCTGTTCTTCAGCGAAGATTTCACCGACTGCATCATTAATTGCGTTGGACGACTTGAGGTCGTAGCCGAGCGGCTTTTCCAGCACGATGCGCGAATTTTCGTTGAGCCCCACCGACGCCAGCGCGCGGCAGATCGGCACGAACAGCGACGGACCCGTTGCCAGATAGAACACGCGAATGCCGGGCATGTCGCTCACGGCGTCGCGCAGCAGCGCGAAGTCTTCGGGATTGCCGAGGTCGATCTTCACGAACTCGATACGGTCGAGGAAGCTCGCCCATGCTGTTTCATCGACACCGTTCTTGGACACGTGCGGTTTGACGTGCTCATTGACCCATTCGAGGTAGTCGGCACGATCGGCCACATGCCGCGCCACCGCGACGATCTTGCCGCTGTCGGCCAGCATGCCACCTGCACGGTGCGCTTCAAACAGTGCCGGCAGGATCTTGCGCATCGACAGATCGCCGGTTCCGCCGAAGAGAACGAAGGTGAAGCTTGAATCGGTTTGCATGAGTCTCCGTCGATATCCTGGGGCCGCCGTGGGGACCGAAAAGGGCGACCGTAGTCCGATAAAATATTTTTTGACACTGAATTGTAGTTTAACTACAATCCAAATCAAGAGGTAGCGCTAATTCGATGAAAAAAGCGTGCGCTGTGAGGCAAGATGCGCGTTTTCCCGAATCGGCAGGCGTCCCCTGCATGTTAACGGACATTGCGTGCGAGCACGTGCCAGCATGCCTCCGGCGGTCCTTACGGAAAGCCGGAAGGCGGGTCTGGCGTCAGGGTTAACGTGTGAGGCACCTCGAGTCTGCCGCGCGCGACGCGGGCAGGCAAAAATCAAAAGAGGAGACAGTCAGTTGCATCCCGAACCACTCATCTCTTGAGCTTCCAGCGGCCGGATATCGGTCCGCCGGTTCATGCCTTAAGCATGCGCCCGACCGTGCTCGATCGCCCAGTGTTTTGCCTGTTTGAACCAACCACAGCACCCTGGCGACATCAGGGGCCATTTGTTTTTTGTTCAGGTGTCTGGAGGAGATAAGCAATGAAATTTCGCGCGATCATGGGCGCTTTGTGCGCCGCAGGTCTGATGTGTGGCGTCTCGGCTGTGCAAGCTGCCGAGTCGATCGAAGTGTTGCACTGGTGGACTTCGGGCGGCGAATCGAAAGCCGTCGGCGTCCTCAAGGACGACATGACGAAGCAGGGTTACACGTGGAAGGACTTCGCGGTTGCTGGCGGCGCAGGCGCGGCTGCCATGACGGCACTCAAGACGCAGGTGATCTCGGGCAATGCGCCGAGCGCTGCGCAGATCAAGGGTCCGCTGATCCAGGACTGGGCTTCGCAAGGTGTGCTGGTGCCGATCGACGCGGCAGCAGGCGACTGGAAGAAGAACCTGCCGCCGGAAATCGACAAGATCATGCACGCAGACGGTCATTACGTTGCTGCACCTTTCTCGGTGCACCGCGTGAACTGGCTGTACATCAACAAGGCAGCGCTGGACAAGGCAGGCGGCAAGGTGCCGACCACGTGGCCTGAGTTCTTCGCGGTGGCCGACAAGATGAAGGCCGCGGGCATCCAGCCGATCGCGATGGGCGGTCAGCCGTGGCAAGACCTGACGCTGTGGGAAGACGTCGTGCTGTCGCAAGGCGCGGGCTTCTACAAGAAGGCGCTGGTCGACCTCGACGAGAAGACGCTGACGTCGGACCAGATGGTCGGCGTGTTTGACACGGTCCGCAAGATCCAGGGTTACTTCGACGCAGGCCGTACGGGTCGTGACTGGAACCTGGCCACGGCCATGGTGATCAACGGCAAGGCCGGCATGCAGTTCATGGGCGACTGGGCGAAGGGTGAATTCGCCAACGCCGGCAAGAAGGCGGGTTCGGACTACATCTGCGCTGCGGTTCCGGGCACGGAAAAGGCCTACACGTTCAACGTCGACTCGTTCGTGTTCTTCCAGCAGAAGGGCCAGAAGACTGCAACGCCGGGTCAATTGGCACTGGCCAAGACGATCATGTCGCCGGACTTCCAGGAACAGTTCAGCCTGAACAAGGGCTCGATCCCGGTTCGTCTGGGCGTGTCGATGGCCAAGTTCGACGACTGCGCGAAGAAGTCGTACGCGGATGAACAAGTGGCGATCAAGTCGGGCGGCTATGTGCCTTCGCTGGCACACGGCATGGCGCAACCGGATGCAGCAGCCGGTGCGATCTCGGACGTGGTCACGAAGTTCATGAACTCGCAGCAAGATTCGAAGACCGCGGTTGCCGCGCTCGCGAAGGCTGCGAAGACCAAGTAAGTGACGTAAGCGAAGTGGTGCGCCTGGCGGTTCCCCTCGTGGGCGCCGGGCGCGCGCTTCAGATAGCTTGCAGCAGGTGCGTTGCTTAGGGCGAGACACTTCGCCCCTGGTTTCATCGAGTCACACCTATGCCGTTCCGGTCTCGCGGTTTCCCTACGTGAGCGCCCCGGCGGTACAGTTTCAGCAGGAGTCGAGTAGTGACTGCTTCTATCAGCGGAAACGGGAAAACCACGGCTTCCGTGACCCGCCGCACGTCGCCGATGGCGGCCCTGGCCGATCGCTGGATTCCGAAGCTGGTGCTCGCACCCAGCGTCGTGATCAGCCTGGTCTTCGTGTATGGCTTCATCGCCATTACCGGCTTTCTGTCGCTGTCGAATTCGCGACTGATGCCACGTTATGATTTTGTCGGTCTGGATCGTTATCGCGAACTGTTCGATAACGACGTGTTCTGGACCTCGGCTGCCAACCTCGGCTGGTTCGGCATTCCGTTTATTGGTATCTGTGTCGGCCTCGGTCTGTTCCTCGCGATTCTGCTCGATCAGCAGATCCGCAATGAAGGTGCGCTGCGCGCCGTGTTCCTGTACCCGATGGCGCTGTCGTTCATCGTGACGGGTACGGCATGGCAATGGATCATGACGCCGAGCGTCGGTCTCGAGAAGGTGTTTCATGACTGGGGCTGGACGAGCTTCTCGTTCAGTTGGCTCGGTGACCCCGACAAGGCGATTTTCTGCATCGTGATCGCAGCGGTGTGGCAATCCACCGGTTTCGTGATGGCGCTGTTTCTCGCTGGCTTGCGCGGTGTCGACGGTGAAATCTTCAAGGCTGCGCAGATGGACGGCGCTGGTTTGCCCACCATCTACCGCAAGATCGTGATTCCGAGCATGCGCCCGGTGTTCTTCTCCGTGTTGCTGATTCTTTCCCACATCACGATCAAGACCTTCGACCTGGTCGTCGCGTTGACGGCAGGCGGTCCGGGTACGTCTTCATCGCTGCCGGCTATTTTCATGTACACGTTTTCGTTCAATCGCGGGCAGCTGGGCGTCGGCGCGGCATCGTCGATGATGATGCTCGCCACCGTTGTGGCCGTGCTCGTGCCGCTGATGTATCTGGAATCGAGGAGCACCCGCAATGCAGCCTAAGATGACGATCAGCCGTGCCGTCATTTATGCGGCCTTGATTCTGTTTGCCCTGTATTTCCTGTTTCCGCTGTACGTGATGCTGTCCACGTCGTTCAAGGACATCGACCAGCTGCGTACCGGTAACCTGCTCACGCCGCCGACTCACTGGACCATCGACCCATGGATCAAGGCGTGGAGCGGTGCGTGTACCGGTGTGCGCTGCGACGGCATGCAACCGTTCTTCATGAACTCGGTGCGGATGGTGATTCCGGCCGTGCTGATCTCGTCGATCATCGGCGCGTTCAACGGTTATGTCCTCACGCACTGGCGTTTCCGCGGTGCGGATCCGATCTTCACGATGATCCTGGTCGGCTGCTTCATTCCGTTCCAGGCGATCCTGCTGCCGATGGCGCGTTTCGAAGGCATGCTCGGCCTGTCGAACTCGATAACCGGTCTGGTGGTGGTGCACGTGATCTACGGTATCGCCTTCACCACAATGTTCTTCCGCAACTTCTACGTGAGCATTCCGGCTGAGCTCGTGAAGGCCGCGCGGATCGACGGTGCCGGTTTCTTCACGATCTTCACGAAGATTCTGATGCCGGTGTCGCTGCCGATTTTCATGGTGTGCCTGATCTGGCAATTCACGCAGATCTGGAATGACTTCCTGTTCGGGATTGTGTTCTCCGGTGTCGATTCGATGCCGATCACGGTGGCGCTGAACAACCTCGTGAACACCTCGACCGGCGTGAAGGAATACAACGTGGACATGGCCGGCGCGATCATCGCCGCACTGCCGACGCTGCTCGTCTATATCGTTGCCGGCCGCTATTTCGTGCGCGGTCTGACGGCGGGCGCAGTCAAGGGTTAAAGCATTCGCATGCGGCGGGGCTTCTTTGATAGTGCGCCGCCGTCATCCGACAAGACGTTTTCCAGCAGTACCAGAGACAAGAGGATTCACAGCATGGCAAGCCTTTCCATCCGTGACGTGTACAAGACTTACCCGAACGGGGTGCCGGTCCTGAAGGGTGTCAACATCGACATCGAAGACGGCCAGTTCCTGATTCTCGTCGGCGGCTCGGGCTGCGGGAAGTCGACGCTGCTCAACATGATCGCCGGCCTCGAAACCGTGACCAAGGGCGAGATCCAGATCGACGGCAAGACGGTGAACAACCTCTCGCCGAAAGATCGCGATATCGCGATGGTGTTCCAGTCGTATGCGCTGTATCCGTCGATGACGGTGCGCGAGAACATCTCGTTCGGCCTGGGTATCCGCAAGGTGCCAAAGCAGGAGCAGGCGCAGATCGTCGACCGCGTGTCGAACACGCTGCAGATCACGCACTTGCTGGACCGCAAGCCGGGTCAGCTCTCCGGCGGCCAGCGTCAGCGCGTGGCCATGGGCCGTGCGCTCGCGCGCGATCCGGTGATGTTCCTGTTCGACGAGCCGCTGTCGAACCTCGACGCGAAGCTGCGGATCGAAATGCGTTCGGAAATCAAGCTGTTGCATCAACGCCTCGGCACGACGATCGTCTACGTGACGCACGATCAGATCGAAGCGATGACGCTCGGCGACCGCATCGCGGTGATGAAAGACGGCGTCGTCCAGCAGTTCGGCGCGCCGCAAGAGATCTACGACTCGCCGGCAAATCTGTTCGTGGCCGGCTTTATCGGCGCGCCGCCGATGAACTTTATCCAGGGCAAGCTGGTGGAGCAGGGTTCGGGCGTCGGCATCGAACTGGATACGGGTGCGACGCGCAATGTGTTGAACCTGCCGTTCGACTCTGCGAAGGTGAAGTCGCACATTGGGCGCGAAGTGATTCTCGGCCTGCGCCCTGAGCGGATCACCGACGCACGCGGTGCGCATGGTGACCACGCGAACCTGCAGTCGATCGACGTGAATGTCGACGTGATCGAGCCGACCGGACCGGACACGCTGGTGTTCGCGCAGGTCAACGGCAAGCGCATTGTGAGCCGCGTGCACCCGGCTTCGAATCCGCAGCCCTTGTCGACGACGACATTGTTGTTCGACGCATCGAAGGCGGTGCTGTTCGATCCGTCCAACGAAGAACGGATTGCCTGAGGCGGGTTATTCGCTGAGTGATTCGAGTTGAATGTGAAGAAAGCCCCATGCGTCGTGAGACGCATGGGGCTTTTTGCTATCCGATCGAGGCTGCTCGCAGTCGGTTGGAAAGCGCCGCCCATTGTGTCCAGGCGGCCCGAAGTCAGGCGTCGGGCAGGCGCAAGTCGGGATTGTTGCGCACGAGTTCGGTGACCCATTCGGTGAACGCGCGCAAGCGCGAACTCAGATTGCGGCGATGTGCGTAAAGAATGGAAAGCGGCGTGCCGGGGCTCGTGTAATTCGTCAGAATTTCCTTGAGCGCGCCTTGCGCGATCAGATCGGCGACCATGTAGCGCGACGGCTGGATGATTCCGTGGCCAAGCGCGCTTGCGCCGATATAGACGCTGCCGTCGTTCACCGCGAGCACGCTTTTGAGCGTGACCTTGACGATCTCGCCGTCCACCTCGTACTCGAACGGGAAGGTTTTGCCGCTGCGTGCGGAAACGTAGTTGACTGCGCGATGCTCGCTGAGCTCGTCGAGCGTGGTCGGCGTGCCGTATTTCTCCAGATAGGCGGGCGACGCGCAGGTGACGATGCGCGCGTGGCCGATGCGCCGCGCAACGAGACTCGACTCTTCCGGCGTACCCATGCGGATCACGCAATCCACCCCGTCCTGAATCAGATCGATGTTGCGATCCGCGAGGCCGAGCCGCACGTCGATCTCCGGATACAGGCTGTAGAAATCGTCGAGCGCGGGAAGCAGTAGTGCGCGGGCGAGTGTGCCGGACGTATCGACGCGAATCGTGCCGGACGGACTCTCGCGCTTGTTCGACAGCGACGATTCGGCATCGGTGACTTCCGCGAGGATGCGCACGCAGCGCTCGTAGAACAGCGCGCCGTCTTCGGTGACGCTAACCTGCCGCGTCGACCGGTTCAGGAGCCGCACACCGACGTGTTCTTCCAGCGCCTGAATGGTGCGGCTGACTTTGGCGCGGGGCAGGTCGAGCGATTCGGATACTTTGGTGAAGCTGTTCGCTTCGACCACACGCGTAAATATCTCCATCGCTTCGAAACGGTCCATGTTTTGCCTTTTGAGTGATGGGCGGAAGTGGGTTTCGAAGTGAAGTGTATCGCTTGGAAATAGTGTTGGTGCGCTCGCGTGGTTATGTCGAGTCCGTGCCGGGTTCGTGTTTTCAATCCCGGTCGGGCGCGCCGAGCGGGAACAGCGGGCGATACGGGCGCGCTTCGTCGACCGCGCGCGCGAACGACGGGCGGGCCAGCAGCCGTTTCCGGTAGGCGAGGACGTGCTCAAACGCCGGGCCGATCCGATGGGTCCAGTCGGCATAGAACAAGAACGGCGCGGCGCCGCAATCGGCGAGGCTGAACGTATCGCCGGCCGCCCATTCGCGCCCGGCCATGACCTTGTCGAGCCAGCCGTAGGCCGTGTCGAGCATGGCGCGGGCTTCGGCCACGGCGCGCGGGTCACGCTCCGGCTCGGCGCGCAGACTGTCGTACACAATCTTTTGCTGCGGCGTGGAGATGTAGTTGTCGAAGAAGCGATCCATGCTGCGCACTTCCAGCGCGGCGCGGGCGTCGGGCGGCACGAGCGGCACCGGTCCCGGGTGATACAAGCCGAGATATTCGATGATGATGCTCGCCTCCGTCACGGTCCGTTCGCCGTCGACCAGCACAGGAAAGCGCTTGATCGGCCAGAGCGCGGCGAATTCCGCCATGACCTGCGCGTCGTCGTGCGCCAGCAGGCGCAGCTCGAACGGTGTGCCGTTTTCGTAAAGCGCGGTCAGGACCTTCTGGCAGTAAGAAGAGAAGGGGTGGGCATAGAGCTTCAGGGTCATCGTGGTTCACCTATGGCGGTTGCTAGGGGCGCTGTGGCGCGATGACGGCCGGGGGGCCGTTTACCTGACGACGAACGACGGCGACGGAAATCGACAGCCGCAAAAAATTTTAGCGGAAGACCGCGTTGCGCAACGCGCCATGGCGTTCATCCGCTTTCGATAATGATCGGACGCTACAAAAGCTTATGCGCCGTGATTTGTTACGACAAAACGTCACAAACCTTTCAAGAAAGATAGTGTAACATTTGAAAAATTTGTAAGAAAACTGACGTAACCGCGACGTAACCGGGTTGCCGCCGCATGAAGAAACACCACCGGGGCGTCACGCAATGAATAACGAATAACTCGACGCACGGAGCCTTCGCATGTCAACCATCACCACTACGTCCGTGAACAGCGCAACGGCTAACGCGCAGAGCCAGGTGCAGCAGGCGGCGCAATCGATTATCAGCGGTTCCACCGGTAACTCGACGATGGACGTCGCATCGCTGGTGTCGGCCCTGGTGAATGCGAAGACGGCCGGCCAGACGGCGGCGCTGAAGGCCAAACAGACGAGCGATACCACCGTCCTGTCCGCCTACGGCGCCCTGAGCTCCGCGTTGAACGCGTTGCAGGCGGCGATCAAGAACCTCTCGGACGGAACCACCCTGTCGACCTTCGCGGCCACTGCGAGCGGCAAGGGCATGGACCCGAAGGCCGGTCCCGGCGCGGTCGCCGGCAGCTACACGATCGACGTGACGCAAATCGCTGCATCGCAGAGCCTGTCGTCGGCGGCGTTCGACGCCACCGCCCAGTTGGGCACAGGCAAGTTGAGCATCGCGGTCGGCGGCAAGTCGATGGACGTCACGATCGACAGCACCAACAACACGTTGACCGGCATTGCCAACGCGATTAACAAAGCGGGCAACAATCCGGGCGTCACGGCCACGATCGTGACCGGCACGGGCGGCGCTCACCTGGTGCTGCGCTCGACCACCACTGGCTCGACCAACACGATCAACGTCTCCACCAGCGGCGTGCAGAATGACGCGGGTTTGTCGAGTCTCGGCGTGACGTCCACACCTGGCGCGAATGGCACGGCGTCCACGATCGTGTCGTCGGATACCAACAAGGCCTGGCGGCAAAGCGAGGCCGCTCAGGACGCGCTATTCACCGTCGGCGGGATTGAGGCGAGCAGTTCCGCGAACGCGGTCACATCGGCGATTTCCGGCGTCACGCTGAATCTGTCGAGCGCCGCCGTCGGCACCACGCAGACGCTGACGATCGCGTCGGATACGACCGCGCAGAACACGGCCATCACCAATTTCGCGAATCTCTACAACACCGTCGTCACGACCATCAACTCGCTGTCCTCGTACGACAAGTCGTCGAAGACCGGCGGCGCGCTGCTCGGCGACTCGACGCTGATGACGATCAAGAATACGTTGGCGTCGATTATCGGCGGCGGCGTCGGCACGGGGGCTTCAGCGGTGGGGCTCGCGTCGATCGGCATTTCGCTGAAGGGCGATCCGGCGGACGGCACGCTGGTGATCGATAACAAGAAGCTGGCTACGTCGCTCACCAGCAGCCCGGCGCAGGTCGCCGCATTGTTCAACTCGACCAACGGCCTCGGCGTCAAGTTGAACAAGAGCATTACCGACTTCGTGAAGACGGGCGGCATCATCGACAGCCGTAACACTGCGCTGAATGCCGATCTGAAGAGCATCACGACGCAGCAGACCACGCTCGCCAACTACAGCGCGGCGTTGACGAAGCAGTACCAGAATCAGTTCACCGCGCTCAACACGTTGATGGCGACGATGAACAACAACTCCCAGTACCTGACGGCGCTGTTTGGCGGCTCGAAGAGTGCGGGGGCGTTGGCGACTAACAAGTAAGGCAGCGTCAGATCGCGCGCCGTCTTGTTCAGGGCGGCGCGCTTTTAGCGAGGCAGGCTTGGTGAAACAGGCTTAATGAGGCAGGCGGACGTTGTACCTGAAGGTCACCAGTCTCGCGAGCAGGATAAAGGCGGTGGCGATCAACACGCTATAAATCGTATCGACGTTTATGTAGTCCAGCAGCACGTACAGCCAACACCCCACAAAAGCGCAGGTCGCATACGGCCGCGAATCGCGCAAAATCAGCGGTACCTCGTTGCACAGCACGTCGCGAATCACACCGCCGAATACCCCTGTCAGCACTCCCATCATCACCGAGGTGAACCACGGCATCTGCGCGTCGTGCGCGATTGACGTGCCGGCAATGCTGAACAAACCCAGCCCGATCGCATCGGCAACCAGCAAGACCCGCTCGGAGAGCAGGCGCGAGGTCATCTTCAATAGTGTCGGCGCGAACAACGACATGACGAAGATCGCAATCAGATACCCCTGATGCTCGACCCAGTAGAAAGGCCGCCGCTCGAGCAGCACGTCGCGCAAGGTGCCGCCGCCGAACGCCGTGGCGATTGCTACAAGGAAGGTCCCCACCGCGTCGAGCCGCCGGGTTCGCGCTTCGATAAAGCCAGAAATCGCGTACGCGAAAATAGCCAGCGCCTCCATGATGGTCAGCGCCAGCGTCAGCCTCGGATGGATCACCGGGACTCCGTCAGGAATTGGGGTGAGCCGGCATTGCGCCCGGCTGCAACAGCACGACCACCGCACCCGCGCCGCCGTCATGCGGACGCGCCTGACAGAAGGCGATCACCTCGGACTTCTGCACGAGCCACGCGCGCACCTTGCCCTTCAGTACGGGTTCTTTGCCGATCGATCCGAGGCCCTTGCCGTGAATCACGCGCAAGCACCGCAGGCCACGTTTCACCGATTCACGGATGAACTCGGCCAGCGCCTCGCGCGCTTCCTCGCGACGCATGCCATGCAGATCGATTTGCGCCTGTACGACCCAATCGCCACGCCGCAGTTTGCGTACGACTTCCTGACTCACGCCGGGCCGGCAATAGGAGAGCGTTTCGTCGGTTTCGAGCAGCACCTCGGGGTCGAACTCATCGGAGATCGCCTCGTGCAGCACGGCTTCTTCGTCGAGTTTGGTTTGCACCGGCAGCGGCGACGGGGGATTGCGCGGCAAGCTGGCGCGCTGCGGGACCGCCAGCGGCGCAACCGCGCCGATCTCGCGGCGAAACAGATCGGCATCGGCCGACGCTTCGCGCTGCGCTGCCACTGCTGCCGCACGTTCGCGCTCACGGCGTTGCGTATCGCCCTTTAACGCGTCGCGCAACGCGCCGAGGCCGGCTAGACCCGCGGCCGGCTCGATCTTCGGTTTGACGACGGGCGCGGCTGTCTCGGGCGCGGGCCTGGCAACGGCACGGGCGCGCTTCGGTTCGCTGGGGTGGGGCTGATTCTTCGGCATATCGGTAATACACAGAAAAGTAGATCGATCGCGCGACGACGGTTGCAGCGCACGAAACGTGCCGTGGCGCATCGCAACGTCTGACTGTCTGGCGGGGCAAGCGTACACGCAAGGGCGCCGGAACGACGCGAACACGACGCAAAAAAGGCCGCCGGCTTCTCAGCCGCGGCCTTCTGTCAAGCAAGCGGCCGGGCATGCCCAGCCGCCATTTTACCGTTACGCTTACTCTCGCAGATTCGCGGGACGATTAACGGTCGGCTTCCGCGCTCATCACGTGCTCGCCAATCTCTTCGATGGTTTCCAGATAGCGTTGCGCGTCGAGCGCGGCCATACAGCCCGTGCCCGCGCTGGTGATCGCCTGACGATAGACGTGGTCTTGCACGTCGCCCGCCGCGAACACGCCCGGCAAGCTAGTCGCCGTTGCAAAACCGTTCAGACCGCCCTTGGTGATGATGTAGCCGTTCTTCATCTCCAGCTGGCCTTCGAAAATGTCCGTGTTCGGCTTGTGGCCGATCGCGACGAATATGCCTTGCAGCGCGATGTCCGTGGTTTCGCCGTTTTTCGTGTTCTTGATGCGCAGGCCGGTCACGCCGGATTGGTCGCCGGTCACTTCATCGAGCGTACTGTTCCACTTGATCTCGACTACGCCTTCTTTTTCCTTCGCCAGCAAGCGGTCGATCAGGATCGGCTCGGCGCGGAACTTGTCGCGGCGATGGATCACCGTCACCTTCTTGGCGATGCCGGAAAGATAGAGGGCTTCCTCGACTGCGGTATTGCCGCCGCCGATCACGGCCACATGTTGCTGCTTGTAGAAGAAGCCGTCGCAGGTGGCGCAAGCCGACACGCCTTTGCCCATGAACAATTCTTCGGACGGCAGGCCGAGATACTGCGCCGACGCGCCGGTCGAGATGATCAGCGAGTCGCAGGTGTATTCACCCGAGTCGCCGATCAGGCGGATCGGCTTCTCATCCAGCTTGGCCGTATGGATGTGGTCGAAAATGATTTCCGTGTTGAAGCGCTCGGCGTGCTCCAGAAAGCGCCCCATCAGTTCCGGGCCTTGCACGCCATGGGCGTCCGCAGGCCAGTTTTCGACGTCGGTCGTGGTCATCAGTTGGCCGCCTTGGGCCAGACCCGTGACGAGCACCGGCGACAGGTTGGCGCGTGCCGCGTAGACCGCCGCCGTGTAGCCGGCGGGACCGGAACCGAGAATCAGAACTTTGGCGTGTTTCGTGGAAGTTGCGGGCATGATCGAATCCTTTTACGGCGCCCGGCTCGCTCATGCGAGGCGGCGCGACTTGAGCTGAAACTATAGATGGGTATCAGAGCGGCATTATAAAGGGCGGCACGCCAGCCTGCTCCATGAAGCTTTCCGATCGTGGCGATAGCGTCGCCGCGGGCCCCGGCAGCCTTTCGTGAGGCCATTCGGCTAAGTTACCGTCATTTACAGCCTTGCGTGAGGCACTGCGTTTACAATAGACCGCATCGATGGACCCGGCAGCCGGGACCGGGTCCGGAGCCGCCCTAGGCGCCGCTTCGGGCCGCGACTCTGGCAGCAAATCGGCCACACAAGCAACAGGATCAATGGCAAAAGCTCCCTATTCCGCGAGCGCGCAGGCATTGCCGCACCGCATGTCGCGCCTTTTCACCGAAATCCGCTGGATCTTGCAGGTCGCGCTCGGCGTGTTCCTGCTCATGGCGCTCGTCAGCTACAGCCGGCACGATCCGAGCTGGACGCATGCCGCGCAGGTCGATCACATTGCCAACTGGGCGGGCCGCGTCGGCGCGTGGACCTCCGATATCCTGCTGCTGCTGTTCGGGCTGTCCGCCTACTGGTGGATCGTGCTGCTCGGCCGCCACATCTCCGCCAATTACCGCCGTATCACGCGTAATGAGGAACCGGAGGAAGACGCACCGCGCGATGCCGGCTGGCTCGCGGACGCGTTCGCGTTCATGCTGGTGTTGCTCGCCTGCGACGGCATCGAAGCGTTGCGCATGTGGTCGCTGAAAGTGCAGCTGCCGCGTGCGCCGGGCGGCGTGATCGGCGAAGCTGTCGCGCGCGGGGTATCGCATGCGCTCGGTTTCACGGGCGGTACGTTGGCCCTGCTGATCGTGCTCGGCATTGGTTTGTCGCTGTATTTCCGTTTTTCGTGGCTGTCGGTGTCGGAAAAGGTCGGCGAATCGATCATTTCGGCGGTCACGTTCGCCAAGCTGCGCCGCGAGGCGGGCCGCGACCGTAAATTGGGTGAAGCCGCCGCCGTGAAGCGCGAAGGCAAGGTCGAAAAGGGGCGCGTGCGGATCGAGGAGCACGAGCCGGTCATGATCGTGCCGCCGGTCGTCACGCCCGCCAAATCGGAGCGCGTCGAGAAAGAGCGGCAAGTGCCGCTGTTCACGGACCTGCCGGGCGACTCCACCTTGCCGCCGATCTCGCTGCTCGACGCGGCGCCGGCCGCGCAGGAAACCATTTCCGCCGATACGCTCGAATTCACCTCGCGCCTGATCGAGAAAAAGCTCAAGGACTTCGGCGTCGAAGTAAGCGTGGTCGCCGCCTATCCGGGCCCGGTTGTCACGCGTTACGAAATCGAGCCGGCCACCGGCGTGAAAGGCAGCCAGATCGTGGGTCTGGCGAAAGATCTGGCGCGTTCGCTGTCACTGGTGTCGATTCGCGTGGTCGAAACGATTCCGGGCAAGAATTTCATGGCGCTGGAGTTGCCGAACCAGCGCCGTCAGACCGTGAGTCTCTCGGAGATTCTCGGCTCAGCGGTTTATGCGGATGCGGCTTCGCCGCTCACCATGGGTCTGGGCAAGGATATCGGCGGCAAGCCGGTGTGCGCCGACCTCGCGAAAATGCCGCACTTGTTGGTGGCCGGTACGACCGGCTCGGGCAAGTCGGTGGGTATCAACGCGATGATCCTGTCGCTGCTCTACAAGGCGAGCGCCGACCAGGTCCGCATGATCCTGATCGATCCGAAGATGCTCGAAATGAGCGTCTACGAAGGTATTCCGCATTTGCTGTGTCCGGTGGTCACGGACATGCGCCAGGCGGGGCACGCGCTCAATTGGGCGGTCGCCGAAATGGAGCGCCGCTACAAGCTGATGAGCAAGCTCGGCGTGCGTAACCTCGCCGGCTACAACAACAAGATCGACGAAGCCGCCAAGCGCGAAGAGAAGCTGCCGAATCCGTTCAGCCTCACGCCGGACGACCCGGAACCGCTGTCGCGCCTGCCGAACATCGTCGTCGTGATCGACGAATTGGCCGATCTGATGATGGTGGTCGGCAAGAAGGTCGAAGAGCTGATCGCGCGGATTGCGCAGAAAGCGCGCGCGGCGGGCATCCATCTGATTCTGGCGACGCAGCGTCCGTCGGTCGACGTGATTACCGGCCTGATCAAGGCCAACGTGCCGACGCGGATGGCGTTCCAGGTGTCGTCGAAGATCGACTCGCGCACGATTCTCGACCAGCAGGGCGCGGAATCGCTGCTCGGCATGGGCGACATGCTCTATCTGCCGCCGGGCAGCGGTTTGCCGGTGCGTGTGCACGGCGCGTTCGTATCGGACGAGGAAGTGCATCGCGTCGTCGACAAGCTCAAGGAGCAGGGCGAGCCGAACTATATCGAGGGCATTCTCGAAGGCGGCGTAAGGGGTGAGGGCGACGAAGGCTCCGCGGGCGCCGGGGGAAGCGGTTCGGGCGACGGCGAGGCAGACCCGTTATACGACCAGGCGGTCGACGTGGTGCTGAAGAACCGTCGCGCGTCGATCTCGCTGGTGCAGCGGCATTTGCGCATCGGCTATAACCGCGCGGCGCGCCTGCTCGAGCAGATGGAGAACTCCGGCGTGGTGTCGGCGATGTCGTCGAACGGCAATCGCGAGATTCTTGCGCCAGCGCGGGAAGCGGAATAGGCCAACCATATGGCTATTTCGCCGGCCCGGCCGCAAAGCGCAGCGTATGAGGTCCGCGCATAAGTCCTGTTTAAGGCTTCTTGCTTAAGCTGTTACCCGAGGCCGAGGGCGCGTCCCTCGGCTTCGCGGTTCAAGCTAACCGCCACGGTCACGCGGCCGCAGCCCCCAAAGCCCGCCGCCGTGACCGCTCAACAAATTCAATCAAGGGAGAAAACACCATGCAGCCATTCGCGCAGCAGCACGCACGACAGAGTGCCCAACCCAGCCGCTTCGGCCACCTCGCTCGCACGATCGTACGTGGCGTCGGCAGCGTGGCGATCGGTGCGTCGATGCTTGTCGCGTCGCAGGCATTCGCGAGCGGCACTGAGCAACTGAAGGCGTTCGTCGCGCAAGTTCATTCCGCGCGCGGTACCTTTGTGCAGCAGGAAGTGCGTGCGCCGAGCAAGGCGCAGGGTGCAAGCGGCGTGCTGTCCACGGCGGGCAAGACCGGCACGTCGAGCGGCACGTTCACGTTCGCGCGTCCCGGCAAGTTCATCTGGCAATACGAGAAGCCCTATTCGCAACTGCTGCAAGCCGATGGCGACAAGCTCTATGTGTATGACAAGGATCTGAATCAGGTAACGGTACGCAGTCTCGGCGGCGCGCTCGGCGCGAGCCCGGCCGCGATCCTGTTCGGCAGCAACGATCTGGACAAGAACTTCACGCTGCGTGACGCGGGCGTGAAGGCCGGCATCGACTGGCTCGAACTGACGCCTAAGGCGAAAGACACGCAGTTTCAGCGTGTGGGTATCGGTTTCAAGGATGGCAATCTTGAAGCGATGGAGCTGCACGACGTGTTCGGCAACGTGACGCTGCTGACGTTCTCGAATATCCAGAAGAACCCGCCGCTGCCGGCCGATGCGTTCAAGTTCACCGTGCCGAAGGGCGCGGATGTGATCAACGGCTAAGTTGATTGCTGTAGTAGTTTGATTTGCAGACAGGCCGCGCCATCGAGCGCGGCCTTTTCAATTGCTGACCACCGCTACTCATCCGCTTCCAGCACCTGCATCGGATGCGCGGCCTTCATATCGTCGATAAACGCTTCGACGATATCCGTTCGATGCTGACGCGCCCGCGTGACCATATGAAACGCCACGCGGTAACGCATCTGTGCCGGATTTACCGCCGCGAGCAGACCTTGCTTCACGAAGGGCGCTGCGAAATGCCCTGGCAAATAGCCGAGATGATGCCCCGAGAGCACCAGCATCGCGACCGCTTCCATGTTGTCCGCCACGGCGGTCACGTTCTGCGGCGTGGTTGAACTTTCGGCTTCGGGGAGCGGATAACTGCGCCATGCCCATTCGTAAGCTGCGGCGTCAGCAGGCGACACCTCGCCCGCCTGAGCGAACAGCGGATGCCCCTTGGCGCAATAAGCGAACTGATCTTCGGCGAACACCTCGGTGTATTCGAGCGACGGCACGCGATGCCAGAAATAGCCGATGCCGATCTGAATCCGCCCATTCAGCAGCAGCTCTTCCAGCTCGCCCGGCGAGCGCACCAGCATCGAAAACCGCACCGATTGATCGCGCGCCCGAAACCGGCTGATTGCGTCGCTGATACGCGCGCTCGCCGACACCGGCGTATGGCCGATCATGCCGATATCGAGTGTGCCGACCAGCTTGCGGCCGACATTGCGCGCCTGCATGCCGAAGGTGTCGACGGCGGACAGCAGGGCGCGGGCTGCGTCGATAAATTGCTCGCCGCGCGCGGTCAGGCTGAAGCCGCCACGGCCGCGCTCGCATAGCCGGTAGCCGAGGCGCGTTTCCAGCGTGGCGAGTTGCGTGCTGATCGTCGACTGGCCGACGTTGAGCGTGGCCTGGGCCGGCGAGACGCCACCGGCGTCGACGATGGCGAGGAAGACGCGGATCAGCCGCAGGTCGAGATCGGTGAGTTGGGAGAACATACGTCAGGATACATCGCTATGAATCAATGTGAAGTTTATTCTGTTCGTATTTTAACTTGCGGGAAAGTGCTCAAGAATCCAGATTCGCTTGGCGAGGTGCGTTTTTTTATTGATCCCTCGGCCGGTTGCACCTCTTTTCTTACAGTCCCCTTTTCATTGCCGAGACACGATGAATACTTCTTCCTTCATTTCCCCCGATGCCGGTGAACGACCGCAACCGCTGTCCGGAAACGCAATGCCCCGTTGCGGCGGCATTGCGACGATGATGCGGCTGCCGAACGTCGGCTCGGCTGAAGGGTTCGACGCCTGCTTCGTCGGCGTGCCGTTCGATCTCGGCACCTCGAACCGCACGGGCGCGCGCTTCGGGCCGCGCCAGATCCGCAGCGAATCGGTGCTGCTGCGCCCTTACAACATGGCCACGCGCGCCGCGCCGTTCGATTCGCTGCGCGTGGCCGATCTCGGCGACGTCGCGATCAATCCGTACAACCTGCACGATTCGATCAAACGCATTGAAGCCGCGTACGACGAAATCCTCCAGCACAACTGCAAGCCGATCACGCTTGGCGGCGACCACACGATCGCGCTGCCGATTCTGCGAGCGATTCATCGCAAGCACGGCAAGGTCGGCCTGATTCACGTGGATGCGCACGCCGACGTCAACGACACGATGATGGGCGAGAAGATCGCGCATGGCACGCCGTTCCGCCGCGCGGTGGAAGAGGGCTTGCTCGATTGCGACCGCGTTGTGCAGATCGGTTTGCGTGGCACGGGTTACGCAGCCGAGGATTTCGACTGGTGCCGCGATCAGGGCTTCGAAGTCGTGCAGGCCGAGGCGTGCTGGAACCAGTCGCTGGTGCCCTTGATGGCGCGGGTGCGGGAACGCATGGGCGACGGTCCGGTGTACATCACGTTCGATATCGACGGTATCGATCCGGCGTTCGCGCCGGGTACGGGCACGCCGGAAATCGCCGGTTTGACGGTGCCGCAGGCGCTGGAAATCATTCGCGGCTCGCATGGGTTGAACATCGTCGGCTGCGACCTGGTTGAAGTAGCGCCGCCGTACGATCCGTTCGGCACGACCGCGCTGCTCGGCGCGAATCTCGCGTTCGAATTGCTGTGCGTGTTGCCGGGCGTCGAGTATCGGGCTTCGACGCGTTGAACTGCGGGTTGAACTGCGGGTTGAACTGCGGGTTGAACTGCGGGTTGAACTGATTAAGGTTCACGACGTATGAAAAGAAAAGGCCTGCAATTGAATTGCAGGCCTTTTCTACATTGCGATGATGCTCGCGCAGATTACGCGTAGGCAGTCTTTCGAGCCGACACCAACGCCAGATAGCACACCGCACCGATCGCCAGCGAGGGCAACGTAGCGCCCAGATTCGGCAGCCATTGATTGATCGCCTGATACGAGACGATCCCGATTGCCCACGCGATAAACGCGCTCAGATGCCAGCCGCCCGAGAAGCCGTAACGGCCGCGCAGATCGCCGAGCACAGCCGCTTCAATGCGACGCTTGCGCACGATGAAGTGATCCACGAGCACCACCCCGAACAGCGGCGCGAACACCGAGCCGATCAGCAGCAGGAAGTTCTGATACTTCGCCATCGGCACGAGCAACGCGATTGCCGTGCACAACGCGCCAAATGCCGCCGACAACAACGGCACGCTGCCGCGCGTCCAGAACGTGCCGGTCGAGACCGCAGCGGAGTGGATGTCGGCGAACGCGTTGTCCACTTCGTCGATCAGGATCAGCAGCAGGGCGAGGCCACCGCCCGCTTGGGCCAGCGCGCCGGTCAGCAGCGCATCGCCGCCGCCGGCCGCGAGACCGTAGATCGCGCCGAGTGCATAAAACCAGATGTTCGCAATGCCATAGCCGAGCAGCGTGCCGCGGAAGGTCTCGCCTGGACGTCGGCCGAAACGCGTGTAGTCGGAGATCAGCGGCAGCCACGAGAGCGGCATCGCGACCACCAGATCGATTGCGCCGCCGAACGACATCTCGCCGGTGCCAGGACGGCGCATCAGCGCGGCGAGATCATGCTTGGCCAGCAGATTCCACGAGAGCCACGCGGCGCCCGCCAGCAGCAGCCAGATGCCCCACGTGCGCAGAAAACGCCGCACGAACGACAGCGGGCCGCTGATCGCCAGCAGCGTCGCGAGCAAGCCGAAGATCACGGTCCAGATCAGCGGCATCGAGACACCGAAGGCCTGTTTGGCGAGCGCATCGGCGGAATCGCGCATCACGATCACTTCGAACGAGCCCCAGCCGACCAGTTGGATCGCGTTCATTACCGCCGGCACCGATGCGCCGCGCACGCCGAGCGTCGGGCGCAGCGAGGACATCGCCGCGAGGCCCGTATCCGTACCGATGATGCCGACCAGCGCGAGCAGCACCACGCCGATCACGCTGCCGATCACGATCGCCAGCAACGCATGCGGCAGCGACAGCCCCGGCACCAGCAGTGCGCCCGCCTGCGCGACCAGCAGGCCGATGCCGAGCGAGAACCAGAGCGCGAAAGCGTCGCCGGTGCGGAATGCGCGGCGCGCGTCGGGCACCGGCGTGAGCGGTGCGTAGGTGGAGCCGGCGTCGCCGGCGAGTGGATCTTGTGCCATCTAATCGTGTTCCTCTTGGTGTTGCTTGTACGTTCGCGTCTGAGTGCGGCGCCAGTGTTGCCGGCCAGACCGCGCGCGATGTTAGCCTGTCAGGCTGTCGGCGAGATTACGGGCTGATCGGCGCGCTCATCGCCCGAGCGCCGTCACTGTCATAATGCAGGACGCCGCCCGCACCCCTGCGTGCCGGCTTTGTTCATCCGGCAGCACGCCGCCTTCACACGGACCGCGTCCGGAAAAGCCGAGATTATCCCCAAAACGTCATGTTTGAAGAAACCCGTGCCAATGTTCCGCTCGCCGAACGCCTGCGGCCCCGCAATATCGACGAAGTGATCGGCCAGAAGCACCTGCTCGGCCCGAACAAGCCGCTGCGGGTCGCATTCGAATCCGGCGAAGCCCATTCGATGATCCTCTGGGGCCCGCCCGGCGTCGGCAAAACCACGCTCGCGCGGCTCATGGCCGACGCGTTTCATGCCGAGTTCATCGCGTTGTCGGCGGTGCTCTCGGGCGTGAAGGATATCCGCGAAGCCGTCGAGACCGCGCAGATTCATCGCGCGAACGGGCATCAGACGCTTGTGTTCGTCGACGAAGTGCATCGCTTCAACAAGAGCCAGCAGGACGCGTTCTTGCCGCACGTCGAGTCGGGGCTGTTCGTGTTTGTCGGCGCGACGACCGAGAATCCGTCGTTCGAGGTGAATAGCGCGTTGCTCTCGCGAGCCGCCGTCTATGTGCTGAAAAGCCTCACCGACGAAGAGCAGCGCGAACTGCTCGACCGCGCGCAGAAAGAACTCGGCGGCCTCACGTTCACTGACGAAGCCCGCGACGCCCTGATCGGTTCCGCCGACGGCGACGGCCGCAAGCTGCTGAACAACCTGGAAATCGTCGCGCGAGCGGCGGCCCAGCAGAAGAGCACTGAAATCGACGGCGCCTTGCTCGGCAGTGCGCTCGCCGAGAACCTGCGCCGCTTCGACAAAGGCGGCGACGCATTCTACGACCAGATCAGCGCACTGCATAAATCGGTGCGCGGCAGCAGCCCGGACGGCGCGCTGTACTGGTTCTGCCGCATGCTCGACGGCGGCGCGGACCCGCGCTATCTCGCACGGCGCATCGTGCGCATGGCGTGGGAAGACATCGGCCTCGCCGACCCGCGCGCGGCCCGCATCGCGCTCGACGCTTCCGAAACCTACGAACGCCTCGGCACACCCGAAGGCGAGCTGGCGCTGGCGCAGGCGATCATCTATCTGGCGGTCGCGCCGAAGTCGAACGCCGGGTACAACGCGTACAACGAGGCGCGCCGTTTCGTGAGCAAGGACCAGTCGCGCGGCGTGCCGGTGCATCTGCGCAACGCGCCGACCAAGCTGATGAAGGAACTCGGCTACGGTCACGAATATCGCTACGCGCACGACGAACCCGATGCCTATGCGGCCGGCGAGACCTATCTGCCGGACAACATGCGCGACCCGCATTGGTACGAGCCGACGCCGCGTGGTCTCGAAGGCAAGATCGGCGACAAGATGGCGCGTCTGGCCGAGCTTGATGCGCAGTGGCGCAGCGAGAACAAGCCTAAAAAGAGTTGAGCCTTTTCGTTTGTGCTGCCGCGGCCGTTTCAGAGGCCGTGTCGCCATTCCGCACGCCTTGACCATCTAACGCACCGGCCGCCCGCGCCGGTGCGCTAAAATCCCTGCTTCATACAACGAACACCCGCCCCATCCCATGCTCGACATTCAGCTGCTGCGCAAAGACCTCGACGGCGTCGCCAAGCGCCTCGCCGACCGCGGCTATACCCTCGACGTGGCGGCTTTCACCGCGCTCGAAGCGGAACGCCGCGACACCCAGACCCGTACCGAAGAGATGCAGGCGCGCCGCAACACCCTGTCGAAGCAGATCGGCGGGATGAAGGGGCGGGGCGAGGATACGTCGGCGCTGATGGCCGAAGTGGGCGGGATCGGCGACGAGATGAAGGCGTCGGCGGCCAAGCTGGACGATATCCAGAAGCGTTTGTCCGACCTGCTGCTCGGCGTGCCGAACCTGCCGCACGAGAGCGTGCCGATGGGTAAGGACGAAACCGGGAATGTCGAAGTGCGCCGCTGGGGTACGCCGCGTCAGTTCGATTTCGAGGTGAAGGATCACGTCGACGTCGGCACCCCGCTCGGCCTCGATTTCGAGACCGGCGCGAAACTGTCGGGCGCGCGTTTCACGTTGCTGCGCGGCCAGATTGCGCGGCTGCATCGCGCGCTGGCGCAGTTCATGATCGACACGCATACGCTGCACCACGGTTATACCGAGGTGTACACGCCGTACATCGTGAATCCGGAGATTCTGTACGGCACGGGCCAGCTTCCGAAATTCGCCGACGACATGTTCCGCGTCGAGAAGGGCGGTGACGAGAACACGGTTACCCAGTATCTGATTTCGACGTCGGAAATTTCGCTGACGAACACGGTGCGCGACAGCATCGTCGAAGCGGACACGTTGCCGATCAAGCTGACCGCGCATTCGCCGTGCTTCCGCTCGGAAGCGGGCTCGTATGGCCGCGACACGCGTGGCCTGATCCGCCAGCATCAGTTCGACAAGGTGGAAATGGTGCAGATCGTCGCGCCGGAAGCGTCGTATGACGCGCTGGAGCAGATGGTCGGTCATGCCGAGGCGATTCTGCAGAAGCTTGAATTGCCGTACCGCGTGATTACGCTGTGCACGGGCGATATGGGCTTCTCGGCTGCGAAGACGTATGACCTGGAAGTGTGGGTGCCTGCGCAGAATACGTATCGCGAGATTTCGAGCTGCTCGAATACGGAGTCGTTCCAGGCGCGCCGGATGCAGGCGCGTTTCCGGAATGCGCAAGGCAAGCCGGAGCTGGTGCATACGCTGAACGGTTCGGGGCTGGCGGTTGGCCGTACGCTCGTGGCGGTATTGGAGAATTTCCAGAACGCGGATGGTTCGGTGACGGTGCCGGTGGCGCTGCGTCCTTACCTCGGTGGAGTGGAGCGGCTGGAAGCGCCGGCGGCTTGATGCTGCTACCGATGGCCAAGTCTCTTTGAAATTTTTTTGACGAGGGGCTTGGAAATCGGATTCATCTGTTCTATAATCTTTCTCTCCCAAGCAACGACCCGCTTGGATCTGACTCAGAAGCAACCAAGTGGCCCCGTTGCTGTGAGTTGGAAGACCCGGAAAGGTGGCAGAGTGGTCGAATGCGCTGGACTCGAAATCCAGTGTACCTTTAGGGGTACCGTGAGTTCGAATCTCACCCTTTCCGCCAAATTTAAAAACCCCCGCAGAACGAAAGTTCTGCGGGGGTTTTGCTTTTTGGGCGGTTAAGTTGTGTTGTTCGGGAGACTGTGCCGCTAATTTAGGATCTGGCGATTGCGGGTGAGCGCGGCAAATGTTTTGCGTAAGCGAACGTTCGTGGCCGAACACAGCTGGATGACGACCGACTCAGTTCGACCTTTCCTAGCTTCATCTCTCACCAAAATTACGCGCCCCTCCTATAGAGCGCTTTCAACTGTGACAGCTCTTCCATAAATTTATTCTTAAGTTCCCGCGGCCCTACGATCTTCAAATTTGAACCGTATCCCAGCAGCTTCCGCGCGCCGTGCTCGATGGATTCAATGGGCATCAAAAACTCTTTCCATCCTGATGGCACCTCCGCACTACCGGCACCCTGCAAAACTGGAGCGGTTTTAATACGCGCGTTGACCAACCAATTCTCGCCGCGCGCCGACACGGCGATATGTGCTGTCAACCGACAAAGATCGGTCTCGTAGCGGTCTATGGCGTCGCGCCAGTGCTTCGCCAGGTCAAATCGCGCAGGACGCTTGAAACGGCGGCGGGAGGACTTGAATTCACTAATATTCGCTAGCCGAAAGGTCAGTGCGCCGGGCCTGCCCACCACCTTGGCAATCAGGTACCAGGTACCTCCCTTGAGCACCAAACCGAGCGACTCAAGTTCGCGGCGGGATAAACCATGCCAACTCTCATACTTCACTTCGATACGGTACGAGCTCCACACGGCATCGGCGACTTCACGCAGAAATAACGGCGTTTCTTGAGCACGGTACCAATCCACAGTGTCAATGTGCAGCCGGCTAGCGACACGATCAGCCTGCTCGCGTGAGTCCGGAGGCAGACTGGCAATCATCTTTAGCCGCGCAGAGGTTGCCATGCCGTTCAAGCCCAGTTCTGTCGCAGGCCCAGGCAAACCTGCCAGAAACAGCGCGTGCGCTTCGTGCTCCGTGAGCCCTGTGAGATCGGTACTCCAACCCTCGCGCAATTGAAATCCCCCGTTGCGACCTCGATCCGCCCAGATGGGCACGCCAGCAGTGGAGAGCTGATCGATATCGCGCAAGATCGTGCGCTCGGAAACCTCCAGTGCTTCAGCCAAAGCCGGTGCGGTCATACGCCCGCGCGCTTGCAGCATCATCATGATCGACAAAAGGCGGCTAGCTTTCATAAATGACACCTGACCTCAAATACATGACATAAGGTGTCATGTTAACGGACTTATTATCTGCCACATGCCTCCTCTGCTCGATCAATGCGAAGATCAAACATGGACAAGAGCATTGACGACAAGCAACTCAAGGTCATTGAACTACGCCAATACACCCTTCATCCCCACAAACGCGACGTGTTGATCGATCTGTTCGATCGTGAGTTTGCCGGGACACAAGATCAATTGAAGAGAGACAAATGAAAATAATTTCCGGACCCCTAAGCATGTTCGGCGCCAAGGTCGAGATTGCGGCGCACGAGAAGGGTATCGACTTCGAACTGGTGATGGCTCCGTTTGACCAGCTGCTCGGTTATGCCCCCAAACATCCAGACGTATTGCGCGTCAATCCGAAGCATCAGGTGCCGGTACTCATAGACGGCAACCTGGAGATTTTCGATTCCACGCAAATATTTGAGTATTTTGAAGACCTGAAGCCCAATCCCGCCTTATGGCCGGCGCATCCAGAGGCGCGCGCCATGGCGCGTCAGCTCGAACACTGCTGCGCTGAAATCTATTTTCCCCACATTGTCCGACTGATGGGACTTGAAGATGCGCCGGATGATCCTGCGGCGCAGACTGCGCGCAACGAAGCGTTGCAATATTATCGACGCATGGAACGAGTTCTTGCCAATCGAGAATTTCTGGCCGAGACCTATTCCTATGCCGACATTGCGTTTTACATGGCGCAGTTGTTCGGCGCGCGCAAGGGTGCGCCGATAACAGGAGAGACGCCCAACCTGCTGGCTTGGCGTGAACGGATGACAGCACGGCCTGCCGTGCGAAAAGTTGCCGGTGCTATGGCGGGATATCTTGCCTCGATTGGAAGTGCGGTCCCCGATTTTCTTCATGGACTTAACTAGCAGCCTGTTGAAAAAACGCGTGCCACCGTCATTCGAGCACGAGCGGTGAGGGAGACATCATGCGTTCGGTGCTGTCGTGACTTGCAGTCATTTCTGAGCGTCATACCCTCCGATCGTCGGCGATCTTCGCGAAGGTATCGAATGACTAAAACTGGCCGAAGATCGCCGCCCGGCCCTCCACAGCAGGCGACCGAGCAGTCGTAGCCGCCGCAAAAGGAGGCTTTACCTGGTAGCCCACCAACGCTCAGCCTCGTCGATGTAAGCGCATAGTGAGTCTGCAACTGCCATCGGTGACGTGCCGTCGTCGAATCTGAACCAGTGATCAGTATTCGGCCCAAGCGACCCGAGTCTATGACGCTGATTGGGATGTAGATCGTGCGCCGTGACCGTGGTCGCGGAAATGAATTTCCTCCAGTGGGTGGTGATACCCTCCACAGCGCACTGAGATAGCTCCACAACGAATCCTCCTCCGTGGCGATCGAACTGCACCGTCAACAGATCGATTCGATTATCCCGTTGCCGTCGAAAATGAGGCAAAGAACCTTTGAACCCTAGCTGGCGAAGTGCGGGAACAAAACGCGCTTTCAACGCGCCGTTCATTTCGTCGCGGCTCATCGGCATGTCCCGTCAGAAATATAATTCGAGCTGTTTGGGGCAGCCAGATTGCCGCCTTTTTTCGCCAGATTGTACGGTGCAACAGCATCGTCGAAAAAAAGTAATTAGCTCGCTAATGCACGTTGCATCTTCACGCGCTGTTTTAATTCTTCCGTGCCGTTGCCTGGTTCGATGATCTGCGATTCGGCCCAGGTTCCACTTGAGGTGAGGTCAAGCTTGTCAGCGATTCAAGTGTTGCCGTCGAACGTCTCCAACTGGCCGCGTGCTGCCTCATGCGAAGGGCATACGCAACCAGGGTCGCGCAAGTCTGTGCGCAAGAAGTTACCGGAAACGAGCGATTCCTCTATGGGGTGGTCATAGTGCCCCGCCCAAAAAACGGTAGCTCGGGAATAAAGGAAAGTCCGCCCAGGTATTGCAGGAGCGTGCCGCGTCCCCGCAACGAGGCTTGATGCCTCTCGTGGAACCGCACGAACTCCCCGCGCATGCCGCGTTACTTCGGCCAGCGTTGAGGTTATATCCACGCACCATGCTGGAGAATACGATGAAGACTCTGACTTTGATCCCTATTGCCGCATTGGCCTTATGCGCCACACTCGCCTATGCGGGTGACAACACTGATACATCCAGTACGGCATCCGACAGCAACGCCGCGATGACGTCGGATGCCGTGGGCGGCACGTCCGTCGGTGGCAGTGAAAGCGGTGCGCACCTCGGCAAGACTCGCGCGGAGGTCTATCAGGAATTGCTGCGGGCCCAGAAGGACGGCACATTGGATCGCTTGAATGCGCTCTATGGGGGCGGGGATTGAGCGAGCATGTGCCCGGGACGCAGTGCGGTGTTGCGCGCCGCGCTGCGTCCCGGGTGCTGACGAGGCTAATTCATCGGGAAATGCGCTTGCACTTCTGTCACGTGGAAAACAGTGACTTGATCGCGCTGGATGCGCTCGCACTAACATGCGCAAGGCGCGCGGGGGAGTGGTCGCCCCTCGGCTGTGTCTAGTGTGGGTTGAGAAGTCTCGGCGTGG
Organism: Paraburkholderia domus; assembly: GCF_905220705.1. Lineage (GTDB taxonomy): Bacteria > Pseudomonadota > Gammaproteobacteria > Burkholderiales > Burkholderiaceae > Paraburkholderia > Paraburkholderia domus. The sequence continues at coordinate 291,667 of NZ_CAJNAT010000003.1, read as the reverse complement.
ATCCACTCTACTCGACCTTGACCCAGACCAGCACGGAAATGCTTTCCCTGCCAGTTATCGGGTTCTTGTCCGGCAGCGTCTTGATGTGCAAGTACTTGCCGTCGATTCTGAACTGACGCACCTGGGTCACTCCTGTCCACGACTGATTCCACGATGCATCAATATCATGACTGACCCTGTCGCCCTCTATGCTGTAGGTCCCCGCGTATGAGCTAAACCCGCTGTAGAGATCGACGCGCTCCGCCTCGGTTGGAACCAAATCGGTTGGCGCCTTTCGCCCTTCCTTGACCAGAATTGCGTACATCCGGCCGTCGGGACCATAGCTGAGATAACCGCTTGGGTGAGCGCCGAACAAATCGGTCTTCTGGCCCGTGGCCAGGTCTTCAGTCGTGAAGGACTGCAGCTTCCACGTTCCCAGGTGCGGACCGGTCCAGTTCTGTCGCTCTTGCTCCATAGCTTCCACCTTTCCAGGACAAGTACGTCGTGTGGACCGAAACTGAGTCAAGGTCTTGGATGACGCTGATTCCGGTATTCCGGATCCGATTTTGCATCCTCCGATTCTGTCGACACTACTCGCAATCGTTCACCAGAACAATCAGTCTCGCATGGCCGGAATCGTCCGCTTACGGGCAATTTCCGAGGTAGTTGCATAGCTCTGCATCTGGCCGCACTGAGCCCAACGACGACCGGCTCGCATCGTTACCCTGAACGGACGGTCTCCGGCAAATACCGAATGTCCCTTCATTCGCCGACAACGGACCATCAACTGAAGTCATCTCAGAGCTTGGACCGCTGACACGTCTGCCCCGACAGGCTGCGGAGAGGAACGTGGCGGCGATGCCACGTTCATCCAACTGCATTGATAACACCCGAACATCAATGCTTCAAAAAAATGCACTTATCGCGTAGATCCTTTTGCGTGAGTATCTGTACTCAAGATTCCAGCGACATTGGAACGAAAGTAAAACGAATCGGAGACACGACTATGCACAATGTACGGCGGAACTTGCGCTGCTAACGCGCTGCAAGACATTCCTGCGACCTGCCTTGTTGGGCCGTGCAGTTTTCCGCGGTCCAGCCGGTTCAGGCATCGGACAACATAAAGCACGCCAGAGCCCCGCCAAGCCGAACTCCAACGGCGTTACGGCCGCGTTTCACACCTGTCGCTTACGACCGAAGCGCGTCAGCAACGAGCGGCCTGTTTTCTTTTCTATCGCAATGACCTTCAGGAGACATTTCCATGCAAATCACCGGTATGTTACACGGCGCACGCCTGTTGCAATTCGTCGGATTCCCAGCGAGTGAGATCCTCGGTCCGAGCGCCAGCGAGGAGGAAATCAAGACGATGATCGATCGTCATCGTCAGATCTTCATCAAGCCGGTCTTCAAGGGCGGAGTCGGCAAGAAGGGCAAGGCGGGCCTGCTGGGCCGCGCGACCGATCTGAAGACAGCGCTGGCCGAAAAGGAACGGCTGTACTTCGCCGAGCACACGGTCGGGCACCTGAAAGCGAAGGCGAACGGCGTGACGTTCGAAGCTGGCGTCCCGGCCAAACACGAGGTCTACTTCTCGATCACTGATTCCACCCGCTTTCGCGCGCCGACCATGACGCTTTCGCACATGGGCGGCATGGACATCGAAGAGGTCGATCCGAAGCATGTGGCGATGGTGCCGTTCGATGCGCTGACCGGCCTGAAGGCGTTCGTCGTCGCGAATGCGCTTAGCGAGATCGGTGCGCCGAAGGAGATCATCTCGCCGCTGGTTCAGCAGTTGCCGAAACTCTGGGAGCTCTTTCACGACTTCGGCATGACTACGCTGGAACTGAATCCGATCCGCATGCGCGAGGACAAGAACGGACGCCTCACGCCGGTTGCCTGCGACTTCAAGTGCGGCTTCGATCGCGACGATCCGCGCTGGGCGCGTCTCGGATTGCCGCCTCACCTGTTCTCCGCGGATTACTCCGATTTCGAACAGGAGATCAATCAGCTTCGCACCCACCAGGGGCAGAGCGACGTGTACGTGATCAACGACAAGGGGACAATCCTCGCGCCGACCTTCGGAGGCGGCGCCAATTCGCTCGTGACTGAAATGCTCGGCGACGCCGCGATCATCTCGTCGGATTTCGGCGGCAATCCGCCTTACGCGAAGATGAAGGAAGTGGCCCGAATCTGCTTCAGGCACTGGCTCAAGCAATCGAATGTGCTTTTCATCATCGGCGGCAAGTCGAATAACACCGACATCTTCGAGACGCTGCGAGCGATGGCCGATGCTCTTCGCGAACACTTCAGCGAGCATGGGCCGACGCCGCTTTACGTGGTGCTCGGCCGCGGAGGGCCGAACCTCGTGCGAGGGATGGCCGCGCTGAGGGATACATGCGACTCGCTCGGCCTGCCGTACCGGCTGTTCGGATTCGATTCCGACATCAGTGAGGTCATCCAGTACGCACGGCAGGCGGATGCGTGGATGCGCGCCGGCGGCCGAGCCGAGATCGCAGCACGGATCGGCGCGCCCGCGACCGAAACCGAAACGGGTCAAGCCTGAGGAGAGCGACATGTGCAAGCAAACCAGCAACCAGTTCAAGTATTTCGTTGGCGTCAACTCGCTCGCGCAGATCGCCACGCGCGACGATCGCGTGTGCGTACTTAACATCCTGGGCGGTGAGTCTTCGGACGTGACGCCCGTCAGTCATGCATTCTCGGGCGGCAATATTGTCTTCGGCACGGCGCCGGGCAAGGGCGGCCAGGTGCTCGCCACATCTATCGGCGATATTCCGGTTTACAACAACGTCCGCGAGGGTCTGGAAGCGGGGCACCGGTTCAACTGCGGCGTGGTCTATCTACCGCCATCGGCGGCCCGCGACGGCGTCGCCGAACTGATCCGCGTCAATCCCGATCTGAAGAAGATTTTCATCATCACCGAGAAGATCGCCGTGCACGACGCCCGCGAAATCCGCGCGATGGCTCAGCAGGCGGGCATCGACATCTTCGGAGCGAACGGGCTCGGCGTCGCTGACTCATGGAATCGCGTGAGAATCGGCGGAGCACTCGGCGGCGATAGTCCGGACGATTCATTGCGCAAGGGGTCGATCGCCATCTTCTCGAACTCCGGCGGCTTCAGCACGACGATCGCGCAGTACCTGCGGATGAGCGGCTGGGGCACGTCGACCGTCATCTCGAGCGGAAAGGACGTCTACATCCACTATGCCGCGCCGGAATTTGCGTTCGCACTCGCCAACGATGCGCGCAGCAAGGCCGCTGTGCTCTATTGCGAACCGGGCGGCTACTACGAGGCTGATGCGGCCTTCACGAAACCGGTGGTCGCCTGTGTGGTGGGCCGGTGGAAGAGCCACCTCACGCGAGCGGTCGGCCATGCGGGCGCGATGGCGGGCGGTTCCGACGACGCGCAAGCCAAGGAGCGCTGGTTCATGGAGAAGTTCGGCGTGGACCGCCTCTTCACGCCTGACGATCCGTGCTGCTCCGCCGCGGGCGCGGTCGTCACGAACATCGCGCATATCCCGGCGGCCCTGACCGCCGTCATGCGCGCCAACGCGACGATGCCTGACTTCGAGCCCGAAGGCAGCCTTGCGCTCAAGCCGTGGTTCGGCTCCGACCAGGGGATCCAGCTTCCGCCCCACCTTGCGATCCCAGTAGTGGGAGCAGTCGCGCCCTACGACGAGCAGGTCTTGCAGGTCAATCGACAAGTCGGTGCGATTGCGCCACGTCAGGCGTTGAAGGATGCGTCGGGGGCATCGCAGATGGATGCGAAAACGCAGGTCAGCAGCCTGCATGGCGCCTCGATGCTCGACGCGGCGACGCATTCGCTCGAAGCGAACGTCAGTCTTGCCCTGCTTCACGAGTTCGGCGGCGAGAACGACGAGAAGCTCATCGATGTCGCGATCGCCGCGTTCGTCAATCTGCACGGAACACCGGAACTCGCGGCTGCGCAAGCCGCTCGCGAGGCCGGAAACGCGCCCAACGCGATCCTGGCCGCCGCGGCTTCGATCATCGGGCCGAATCGCCAGCGAGCGGCTCGGGATGCCGCGAAATGGATGATCGATCGCTTCTCGGCAGCCGGCCTTACGAGCGCGCTCGATGAGAACTTCGACATCGCCCGGATCGACGCGGGCGGCAGCGAGCCGTTTTTCGCCGACTCAAGCGATCCGCGCGCTGAGGCGATGCTCGCGGGACTCGCCGAGCGTGGGGCCCAGTCGGTCCTCGTCCGCTGGCTCGCGTCTCAGCCTGATCACCCGACGGCCGACGCGGTGCTGGCCGCAATCACCACGACGCTCGCATGGGGACCGCTGATGCGAAAGCGCATCTCGCGCGTTACGGCCGAGAGCCTGCCCTGGTGGACCATGCTGTTCGGGACGCTGATCGGCGCATCGGCGGACGCCTCGCGACACCGTCGAGACGGCTTCTGCGGCTTTACCACGCAAGCTTTGCTGAACGAACACAGCCTCACGGAAATCTGCTTTGCCGCGCTGCTCAACCTCGAGCCCGGGCCCGACGATCTGTTCGCTTTCAAGACGCTCGTAGGTCTGCTGCTCACCAACGGTCCGGGAGCCATCTCGGCGCAGGGTGCAAAAGGCGCGGTATCGGCCGACGGTCCGGAAAGTCCAGCGCGAGTGCAACTGAACAAGGCGCTGGTCGGCTTTCTCACGCATACCGGCTATACGCATGGCGGCAACGGCTATGAGGGCATCGCGTTCCTGATCGAAGCGTTCGGGGACAGCGGCCTCGCCGATCCGTCCGACCCTGCACATGGCGTGGACCTGCGCTCGCTGGCCGAGCGCTCGGTCGAGCGGTATGCACAGTACAAGGCCCGGCAGAAGCATGCCGGCAGCCTCGACATCGCGAAGCTGCCGGGCGTGAACCATCCCGTCTTCAAGGACAGGCCGGTCAACCACGACCCGCGCGAAGTGTTCATCGCGGACCTGTGCGAGAAGCGCGGGGAATACAACGTGTTCCATGCGTTCTATCGCGAACTTGTGCAGGCGTTGTTCGATACCGGCGTGTCCCGCAACGTATATTGCGTCAACGTCGATGCGGTGATCGCAGCGCTGCTGCTGAAGATGCTGTGGCAGCCGCTGCAACGTGGTGAATTGACCGAGACTGATCTGGAAATCGCCGCGTTCACGATCTTCCTTTATCCCCGCATGCTCGGATGCGCGGCGGAAATCGACGATCACCTGAACCGGGGGCGCAACATGGACACCCGAACGCCCGCGTCCCAGTGCCGCTTTGTAGCTTGAGCGCTTCCCCGACACTGATAACCAACGGACATCAATCGTTTCGAAAATAGCACTTATCGTTTCGTGTGGTTCGGGCGAATATTCGACAAACAACAAATCGCCCGAACACCGCAAGTTCAAAATTTCTGGAGACAACTCGATGCATCCCTCCTCACCCCCGCTGGCCCCCGGGCAATCGAAGGCATCCGCCGTGCTACGCGTGACGGCAGGCAACTTCCTGGAGCAGTTCGACTTCTTCCTGTTCGGCTTCTATGCCACGCAGATTGCCGCGGTCTTTTTCCCGGCGGGGAGCGAGTTCGCTTCACTGATGATGACGTTCGCAGTGTTCGGCGCGGGCTTCCTGATGCGGCCGCTCGGTGCGATCATCCTCGGCGCGTACATCGACGATGTCGGCCGCCGCAAGGGCCTGATCGTCACGCTGTCGATCATGGCGAGCGGCACCATCCTGATCGCGTTCGTGCCCGGCTATGCGACGATCGGACTCTTCGCCCCGGGCCTGGTTCTCATTGGCCGTCTGCTGCAGGGCTTCTCCGCGGGTGCGGAACTGGGCGGCGTATCGGTTTATCTCGCCGAGATGGCGACGCCGGGCCGCAAGGGCTTCTTCACGAGCTGGCAGTCGGCGAGCCAGCAAGTGGCGATCGTCATCGCTGCCGCGCTCGGTTTCGCGCTCAATCAGTGGCTCGACACGGCGGCGATCGCTGCGTGGGGATGGCGCGTGCCGTTCTTCGTCGGCTGCATGATCGTGCCTTTCATCTTCATCCTGCGGCGCAATCTCGAGGAAACGCAGGAATTCAAACAGCGCCAGCATCGCCCGAGCATGAAAGAAGTCTTTACGACGCTCGTGCAGAACTGGAATGTCGTGAGCGCGGGCGTGCTGCTGGTCGCAATGACCACCACGAGCTTCTATCTGATTACGGTGTATGCGCCGACCTTTGGCAAGACGGTCCTGCATCTGAGCACTGCCGACAGCCTGCTCGTCACGCTGTGCGTGGGTGTCTCCAATTTTATCTGGCTGCCGATCGGTGGTGCGCTGTCGGATAGAATCGGACGCCGTCCGCTCCTTCTTGCGATGACGATCCTGGCAATTGCGACCGCCTACCCGGCGCTGTCGCTGCTGGCCCACGCACCGAGCTTCGTCAACATGCTGCTTGTGCTGCTCTGGCTCTCGTTCATGTACGGCATTTACAACGGCGCGATGGTCGTCGCGCTCACCGAGGTGATGCCAGTCGAGGTGCGCGTCGCCGGATTCTCTCTCGCCTACAGCCTCGCGACGGCGGTCTTCGGAGGTTTTACGCTCGTCATCTCGACCGCGCTCATTCATATGACGGGTGACAAAGCCGCGCCAGGCTACTGGATGAGCTTCGCCGCGGTGTGCGGGCTCGGTGCAACACTCGCACTGTACCGGCGCCGTCGCGTTCCGCTGCATGCGGCTCCCTGAAGCATCGCACGTCTCCTCGAACATTAGACTGACATTCTATCGCCCCATGAAATCCTTTCTTCTGAAACTCTGCACTGCGGCGCTGCTCGGCACCTGCGCCGCTGCGGCGAATGTGCAGGCCGCAGATCTGCATGTGATGAGTTCGGGCGGCTTTACCGCCGCCTACAAGCTGCTCGGCCCGAAGTTCGCGGCGTCCACCGGCAATACGCTCGATACCGCGCTCGGCCCGTCGATGGGCAAGTCGCCGGAGGCCATTCCGAACCGGCTCCAGCGCGGCGAGCCTGCCGACGTGGTGATCATGGTCGGCTACGCCCTCGACGACCTGATCAAGCAGGGCAAGGTGATTCCCGATTCGCGCGTCGAGCTTGCGGATTCGCGGATCGGCATGGTGGTGCGCGACGGCGCGCCGAAGCCCGACATCGGGTCCGAGGCGGCGCTCAAGGCAACCTTGCTGCATGCCCGGTCGATCGCTTACTCGGATAGCGCGAGCGGTGTTTATATCGAGCGCGAGTTGTTCAAGCGGCTAGGCATCGAGGAACAGGTGAAGACCAAGGCGAAGATGATCCCGAAGATCCCGGTGGCGTCGGTGGTTGCAACCGGCGACTACGAAGTGGGATTTCAGCAGGTGAGCGAGTTGCTCCCGGTGAAGGGCGCGGCGTACGTCGGCAAGATTCCGGAGTCGATGCAGTCCGTCACGCGCTTTGCGGCCGGCATCCCGGTCGGCGCGCAGCATCCGAAGGAGGCGAAAGCGCTGCTCGACTATCTCGCGTCGCCCGCCGTGCAGCCGGAGGTGACATCGACCGGGCTCGATTCCGTCGCCACGCATTGAGACGGCGGCAACGATTCAGCCCGGCAGGTCGGCGGGCTGATCGAAAGCTTCTTCGGGTTCATGCGCCAGGCTCAATGCATCCCTCAGACGCGTTGGGTCGCAGGCGCGCTCCCACATCGATACGAAGATCACCGCGCAGGCGTTGCTGATCACGCTCGTCAGGGCCCGCGCCTCGGACATGAAGCGATCGATGCCGACCAGTAGCGCGACGCCTGCAACCGGCAGATCGGGAATGACGGCGAGCGTCGCGACGAGCGCAACCAGTCCGCTGCCCGACACGCCCGCCGCGCCCTTCGACGTGATCAGCATGACCACAAGCATCGTCGCGATCTGGGCGCCCGAGAGGTGTACATCGCACGCTTGCGCGATGAACATCGAGGCGAGCGTCAGGTAGATCGCCGTGCCGTCGAGATTGAAAGAATAGCCGGCCGGCAGCACCAGTCCGACGATACCCTTGTCGCAGCCAAGCGCTTCGAGCTTGACGATGAGGCGCGGCAGCACGGGTTCGGTCGACGACGTCGCGAGCACGATGACGAGTTCCTCGCGGATGTAGCGCAGCAGCCGCCAGAGTGAGAAGCCATGCAGGCGTGCAAGTGGAGCGAGCGCGCAGACGACGAACAGCAGGCACGCCGCATAGAACGACACCATCAGCATGCCGAGCGAGCCAATCGAACGAATGCCGAAGCGGCCCACCGTGAACGCCATCGCGCCGAATGCGCCGACGGGCGCAAGCCGCATGATCATCGCGAGGATGCGAAACAGCACGTGCGCGATGCCGTCGATGAATTCCTGTACCCGGCGCCCGGCGCTTTGGTTGGCGTTCAATGCGAAGCCAAACAGAAGGGCGAGCAGCAAGACCGGTAGCACCTCGCCTTTCTCGAAAGCGCCGACAAGCGTCTCCGGAATCACATGCAGCGCGAATTCGACGAGTCCGTGCGACTGCGTGCGCGTCGAATACTGCGCGAGGATGGCCGTGTCCAGATGATGCGCGTCGATGTGCAGTCCCGCGCCCGGGTGCAGCGCGAACGCGGTCGCGAGCCCCAGAACGAGCGCAACGATGGTGAGAAAGTAGAACAGAGCCAGCGCCTTCAGGATGGTCCGGCCGATCTTCGAGCCGCTCGCAAGCGACGTGATGCCGGTGACGATCGTGCAGAAGACGATCGGCGCGATCATCATGCGTACCAGCGCGACGAACGCATCGCTGAGCGGTTTTAGCGACGCGCCGACCTGTGGCCAGAAGTGGCCGACGGTCATGCCCAGCCCCATTCCAAGCAGGACCTGGACGTACAGCAGCCTGAATAGCCTTGGCAGTGTCATTTCGAAGTCTTCTTCGCCGCGCGGGCCATGCCGCTGCGCTTCGTGTCGAGAATCATCTGATAGAACTGCTGCGCGGCCGGCGCGAGCGGACGCCCCCGGCGGCTGACGATCCCGACACGTCTCGTCACGACCGGATCGACGAGCGGCACGCTTGTCAGAATCGGATGGTCGCGCATGGGCATCGCCATTGAGGGCACGGCGGCCACACCGAGTCCTGCTTCGATCAGGCCAAGCATGGTGGTGACATGGTGGGTCTCGCAGACGCTAGGCTTCCTCGGCGCCACGGTGGTCAGCGCCTGATCGAGCAGCAGGCGGTTGCCAGAAGTCTTGTCGACGGATACATATTCGTGTTCATAAAGCTCGTTCCAGGTCACGCGCTTTTTCTGAGCAAGGGGATGATCGCGGCGGCATGCGGCGACGAACCGTTCCTGCAGCAGGACCTTGAATTCGACTTCGGGCTCCTGGCTGCCCATGAAGCTCACGCCGAAATCGGCTTCGCCGCTGATTACCGAGCCGAGCACTTCATTGGCGCTCGAGTCGAGCAGCTTGACCCGGATCCGCGGATAGCGGCTGTGATAAGCGGCAACCACGCTCGGCAGGAAATAGTAGGCAACCGACGGCACGCATGCGATGGTCACATGACCCAGGCGGCTCGTGGAGACGTCGCGGATGCCGAGCAACGCGACATCGAGGTCGTCCAGAAGTTGTTCTGCGCTTGGGGCGAACACGCGTCCTACGGTGGTGAGCGTCACGCTGCGCGTGGTTCGCTCGAAAAGCCGCACGCCGAGCGCCGCTTCGAGCTTCTCGATGCGCCGGCTGAGCGCCGGCTGCGAAATGTTGACTGCCTCCGCTGCTTTGCGGAAGCTGCCCAACTCCACGACGGCTCGAAACGCCTGCAAATCGTTCAGGTCGAAGTTGACGCCCACGATCCATCCTCCGCATTTTATGCGGCTATTTTGCATGATGCGGGCAAAAGCGCCCATCAAGGACAACACTCGGTAATTCAGCCTACCGGGGATCGCACCGAAGTCGGGAGCGAGGGGCCGGTTTCGTCGTGTCAGCGGTCATTCATGGCAGAGAGGTGGGTGTCTCTTCATGGCCGGACTCGGTCCGATGCCGATCTGCTGAAATCAACCTATGAACAACCTTCGCCGGTCGGCGATCGTCGAGAAAGAGGCTTTAGTTCGTGGTCCGACGTGGGCAATAAAACATGAAGCGGCCTGCCTCAGTTCCGGACTACTGCAGGCCGTCATCAACTATAGAGCGGCCGAAGCCGCGGCCGTCCTTAATGTTTCGTATCGTTAGCGGGCAGCAGGGCACAAGCGGGGACCTTGGCACCTTCGCTCCTTGATCGTCGCGCCATCAACTGCCCAGCCAGCATCCCCCGATACAAATCCACATCAACCTTCGCTCGTTGCTCCGATTGACAAGCAATCCCTTCCAGCGCTTCGATCAACTGCTCATTGTCCTTAGCCGACCAACGGCCAATCCGAATCGACTGCGCAATGGCCGCCAGCCGTCCAAACTGCTGCACATAGAAATCTCCCGCGCTAGCCGCTGCATCGAGCAGGCCTTCGATGAACTCATCGCGCGTGCGGGGTTTGGAAAACGAAGAAGGGGTATTCGAAGAAGACATAAGAGACTCCCGTGACATGATTGAGCCGCTATCGCGCGGCCATGTGCGGGTAGGTGATTCGGGCTGTCAAACCCGGCCACCTTTGTCCAGGCGGCACCCAAAAGTATAAATCACCGCACTCAACTGGAGATCAGCTACTCAGGCAAATCAGCAACTTCCTCACGCCCTAAAGTGCGTCACCTTCGCATCCATTCCAGCCCCGTCACGTAAATCCCCCAAAGACTCACTTGACCACCACGCTCCCCGCATCGCCAGCTTCATCACTCTGCGCAACCTCCCTCCCACCCCAACTCCGCTTCATCCCAAACGAAGCAACAAACGCGAGCACAGCGCCGAACACAAGCAAAAACACCGGCGCCTCCATCGAACCCGTCCTCGCAATGAGCATATTGGCGGCAAGCGGCGCCACACCCATCGTCATAGCCAGCCCGACGTTGATCGCCAACGCCACACCGCTATAGCGCACGCCGACCGGAAACAATTCCGCAATCGCGCAGGCAAACGTTCCGTTCGCAAACGAAGCGACAACCGCGGCCATCAAAAAGACCACGCGCAGATCAGCCTGATGACGGGCCAGCGTCAGATAAAAAACCGGCGCAAACAGCGCAGATAACACAGCGCCGGCCCGGAACACATAACGTCGTGGCACCACGTCGCCCATACGTGCAATCAGCAGCATGCATGCAGAGATCGCCACCACATGCAGCGTCTGGGCGGCGGCAATCCGTTGCGGTTCATAGTGAAGCAGCCGAAGCCACGCAGCTGCATGCGTAACAAGCAGACCATTGCTGAGTCCGACCAGCATCGACGCAACCATCCCCACTGCGACCGGCCGTCGATAATTGCGAAGCAGAACGGAGAGCGGCTTTTGCTCACGAGCATCGCCCGCCCGCGCGTAGGCGTCAGTCTCCGGCAACGTCCGACGCAGCACGAAGCTAAGCAGTCCGATAACGCCGCCAGCAAGAAAGCCGATGCGCCATCCGAACGTGTCGATCTGCGCCGGCGTAAGCGTCCGTTGCTCCACGAGGTTAATGCCGACGGCGAGCAGCAAAGCCATGTTGACCGCAAAGAAAACAATGCCGCACGAAAAGCCCGGTTTCATGCGCTCCGTTTCCACCGCATAGACGATCGCGCCCGGCAGTTCTCCGCCGACGCAGAATCCTTGCGTGAGCCGCAGCGTCAGCAGCAGAAAAGGCGCCGCCACGCCCCACATGCGGTACGTCGGCAAGCTCGCGATGAGCAGTGTCGAGAGCGCAGCGACAATCGCCGACCACGCAAAAACCCGGCGCCGGCCGTATCGATCGCCCAGATGGCCGAAGAAGAGGCCGCCTAACGGCCTCGCGAGAAAGCCCAGCGCAAATACCGCAAACGACAAAGTCACGGTCGACAGCGCCGCGCTGGCCGGAAAGAACGCCCGGCCGATCTCTTGCGCGAAAAAGCCGTAAATGACGACGTCGAAGGTCTCGAGCGCGCCGCTGGTGCTGGTGACGAGAATCGTCCAGCGCTGGCGGGCGCGCATGGGTTCGGTGCGCATCGGGAGCAAACTGCTGGTCATGACCGATCCCCTGAAATCGTTCGTAAATCGCCCATCGTGCCCAGGCACCTCGCCGCGAAAATTAAGGATTTCTTCATTCAGCCTCCATGGGCGAAACGGCCGCGCGAAAGCAGCATGTCATCAGGCGTCTCGCATTGAAACGCCTTTCAGGCTCCTGGTGCATGGACTCAGGGAATCACGCCCTGGCCGCTCCTTAGAGGCCTCTCCTGACTTAACTTTCCGGAGTAAAGCAAAATGAAAGCCCTTCGAATTGTTGCCGCCGCTGCCATCGTCTTCGTCGTTGGCAGCGCTTACGCGCAAGATGCTTCAACTCAAGCACAGCCTTCCCAGGATCTGGCCACCACCGCGGTAGGCGGCACGCCGTCGACGAGCAGTGAAATGGGCTCGCCGACCGGCAAAACCCGCCAGCAGGTCTACAACGAGCTGATCCAGTCGCAGCACGACGGTGAAGCGGCGCGCATGAATGCGCTATTCAAAGGTGGAAACTGAACGACGGATCCGGCATTGCCCCGCGGTCGCCGGACCGCTGGACCGCCGGATTCACCAAACATCATGGCGTTCAGAAGCCGGCCCGCTTTATCACGTTTCTGAACTGCCCGGCCGAAAGATAGCGCTGAAACCAGGGATTGCTGCGCAGTTCGCACAGACGCGACGAGCGATCGGCAAGCGCAGCCTCGAGCCAATGGAACATTTCGGACGGTCTGGCGAGTCTGGCGTAGATCTCGGCAAGCAGCAGCGGCGACGTGTAACCCATGCGATGCCTAACGAGCAGATCTTCCAGAAGCCAGCGCAAGACCGCGTCGTGGCCACCGCTTTCCCACTGGGCGCGGATCGCCTGTGCGCGGGTGTGTCCGCCGCACGAGACGAGTGCTTCTGTCGTGGCTTCCACCGCTTCCTTGAACCGGCCTTTTATCTCGAACGCCGTGGCCAACAACTGATAGATGAGCGGCGAGCGCTCGCTTCGTTCGCCGGAAAAGTACTCTTTCATCACTTCGTCGTGACGGCCCGACAACACAAGACCGAAGGCCCGCGAGCCCTTGAAAGCGAGCGGATCGATCAGCTCGGCGCGCTTCATTTGCGCATGTCCCTCCGGCTCGCGTCCGACAGCCAGCAAAAGTCTCGCGTACAGCCTGCGGGCCTCGGGATAGCTAGGGTTCAGGCGCAGCGCTTCCAGAAACTCTGCTTCAGCTTTTCGCCAGTCCCAGTCGTAGAAGTAGTGAACCGCCGCCATCGCGTGATGGGCCTCGGGCAGACCCGGATCCAGTTCCAACGCACGTTCGGCTGCAACGCGGGCGAGGGGCCAGCCTTGCTCGGGTGGATAAAGACCGTGCACGACCGTCGAGCCATGAAAGTTCGACAGGCCGACATAGCCGAGCGCGTAGGTCGGATCGAGTTCGACTGCGCTCTCGAAGTAGGCCCGGCTTCGAAAAAAATCTTCGCCGCCGATGGCATGGTGCGCGGCAAACGCCGCATCGAAGTGCACGCGCCGGTACCAGAAGTACCGGCCACGCAGATAGGCGTCGTGCGCGGCCGGTTCGACGGGCAGCCGCCTGGCCAGCATCATCTGCTGCTGTTCGGTTAGGGTCGGCGCCACTTCGGCGACCAGCGCCGCGCCGATTTCCTTCTGGATGTCGAGCGCGCCGCGCGACATCGGCTCGTGCGCATGGCCCCAGACCTGCACCTGGTCGGCGCAACGGATCAGCTGGGCAAGGATTCGGAAGCGCTCACCTTCCTGGGTCAAGGAACCCTCGAGGACATAGTCCACCCCGAGTTCACGCGCAATCTCGGCAATGCTTTTTTCTGTGCGGCGGTATCGGGCGGCCGTGGTCCTCGCGATAACCATAAATTGTCCGGGCCTGAGCGCGCCGAGCGTGGCGGACGTTTCAGCCGCCAGCGCATCGCAGAAGCTGTCCTGCGCAGGGTCGCCGGTCATGTTCGCAAAAGGCAGCACGATCACGCGAACGGCGGTCGTTGGACCTGATTGGGATTCGGCGGCCGGTGGCGCCACGATCCCATCCAGCCGGTAGCCTTTACCCTTGACTGTCTTGACGTACTGCGGGTTCGCCGGATCTTCGTCCAGGGCGATGCGGATTTTCCGCACCACGGTGTTCAAGCCGTTCTCGGTGTCACGAAAAGAATTCGCTCCCCACAAGGCCCGCACGATCTCTGCGCGTGCGACGAGTTCTCCCCCTCGCTCCGCCAGAAGGATAAGCAGTTCCATCGGCTTGTGTTCGAGACGCACCTCCCGGCCGGCTCGGCGCAGCTGATAGCGGTCGACGTCGAGTTCGAAGTCGGAGAACTTGACGAGTCCGGGCGTCTTCATCTGCTCTCCAATGTCATCGAACCCGCGAGTTACTTCAGACCTTTATATTAGGTCACTTGGCGCACCGCCGAGGGCCTGTGCGCCGCCCGGAGCCAGGCGCGATCGGCCAGTTTGGCGAATACGGCGGCCACGATCGCAGCGGCGGGTTCACTGGGCTCTTTTGACATACCCCATCCGACCCGCCCCCCAAATCCGCCGAATTTGCATCCATTTCAGCCCCTGCTGCGTAAATCCCCTCAAGGACGCGCAGCCCCCGCCACAACCCATCCATTAAAGCGCGTCCACCAGACCAGGAGACGCGCCCATGACCCACCCCGCACCGACCTCACGCCTGCCGCGCGGATCGCGGGTCGCGGTTATCGGCGCCGGTATCTCGGGTTTGGCGAGCGCCTACCTGCTGGCGCGAAACCATCAGGTCACCCTGTTCGAGTCGGCCGGCTATGTGGGCGGCCACACCAACACCGTCGACGTCACCCTCGAGGGTCACACGCATCCGGTCGATACCGGCTTCCTTGTCTTCAACGATCGCACCTATCCGAACCTGATCGCGCTGTTCGCCGAACTCGGCGTCGAGTCGCATCCGAGCGAAATGACCTTCTCGGTTTCGCTCGACGCAGGCCGCCTCGAATGGGCCGGCACCAGCCTGAACACGGTGTTCGCGCAACGCCGCAACCTGTTCTCACCGACCTTCATCGGCATGCTGCGCGACATCATGCGTTTCAACAGCAGTGCGCAGAGCAACCTCGAACTCGCGATGGAAACGCGCGCGTCGATGGGCGAACTGCTGACGGCCGGTGGCTATGGTGGCGCGTTTCAACGCCACTACCTGCTGCCGATGGCCGCGGCGATCTGGTCGAGCGCGACCGCCGATATCCTCGCCTTCCCGGCCACCACTTTCCTGCGTTTCTGCCTGAACCACGCGCTGCTGCAAGTGAACCGCCGGCCGCAGTGGAAGACGGTGGTCGGGGGAGGGCGTGAGTATGTGCGTCGCATCGTCGGCACGCTCGACGATGTTCGCGTCGGTACTGCGGTTAGAGGCGTACGGCGCGATGCCGACGGCGTCGATGTCTTCACGGACAAGGGCACAGAGCGTTTCGACGCGCTGGTGCTCGCCACTCACGCGCCGACTTCGCTGCGTCTGCTGGGCAATGACGCCGATCAGGACGAGCGCAGCCTACTGAGCGCGGTGCGTTGTCAGCCGAACGTCGCCGTGTTGCATACGGATACGAACCTGCTGCCGCGTCGTCAGCGCGTGTGGTCGGCGTGGAATTATCTGGGGAGCCGCAGCGTCGACGGCACGCATCCGGTGTGCGTCAGCTATCTGGTCAATCAACTCCAGCCGCTGCCGTTCAGGACGCCGCTCGTCGTCACGCTCAATCCGGTGACGCAGCCCGCGCCGGGCACCGAGTTGCGCCGCTTCGTCTATGACCATCCGCTGTTCGATCTGGCCGCTATCGACGCCCAGCACCGTCTGCCGTCGCTGCAAGGCAAGCGCCGCACCTGGTTCGCGGGCGCCTGGACGGGCTACGGTTTTCACGAGGACGGTCTGAAATCGGCACTGCGCGTCGCCGCCGATTTCGACGCGTCGCCGACGTGGGCCAAGCTATGAATCCCGCACGCATCGAAACCGATGCCAACCCGGCCGCCTGGCTTTTGACGGGCCAGGTGATGCACGAGCGTCTGCGGCCGAAGCCCCATCGTTTCACGTATCCGGTGTTCTACGTGCGCTGCGATCTGGATCGTCTGGCGTTGCTCGATAGCGGATGGTTCGGCATCGACCACTGGCGTCCGCTCAGCCTTCACAAACGCGACCACGGTCCGTGCGATGGCAGCGATCTCGCCACATGGATGCGCGCGCAACTATCGGCGGCGGGTATTGAAGAAGCGGACGGAAAGATCTGGCTGCAAGCATTCCCACGCGTGTTCGGCTATGCGTTCAATCCGGTCAGTCTCTGGTTTTGCCACGACCGCGACGGTCGTCTGCGTGCGCTCCTGGCCGAGGTGCGCAATACCTTCGGCGATCGCCATAGCTATCTGCTGAGCGCCGCGGGCAACGCGCCAATCACTGCCGATACAGAACTCACATGCCGCAAAGTGCTGCACGTGTCGCCGTTTTGCCGCATTGAGGGGCGCTACGAATTTCGCGTCAGGGAGACGCCGAACAGTGCGTCTGTCTCGATCGACTACAAAGACGTGGACGGGCTTCTGATCCGTACGGCGCTGGGTGGCCGTTTAAAACCCTTAACGCGCTCGACAGCGCTCGCCGCGCTGATCCGTCAACCGCTACTGACCGTTGGCGTCGTCGCAAGAATTCACTGGCAGGCGCTGCGCCTCGCCGTTAAAAAAGCACCGTTCTACGGCAAAAACCCCGCGCCGGGGCGCACCGACGACGCACCCATCGACCACGCCGCAGCCGGCCAACCGTCCGCCGCTGCGCGCTCCATTTCGTCCGATTGAGGAGATTCAGCCATGGCGCTTTCAAGAACCCTGAGCGGGCACCGAACCGTCCCCGCGTCAGGCCGTCTGTTTCTATCTCTGCTCGAACGGATTCAGGTTGGGCACCTGGTGCTGATCACGCCAGACGGTCAGCAGCGCGTGTTCGGCGATCCGCACGCGGCGCCGGGCGCGCGTCTGGAGCTGCGCGACTGGCGTGCCTGCGGCGCGATTCTGCGCAAAGGCGATATCGGTTTTGCGGACGCATGGCGCTCGTTCTGGGTCGATACGCCCGATCTGGCCGCCTTGCTGCGCGTCGCAATCCGCAACGAACGCGCGCTGCAACGCACCGTCTACGGCGGCTGGCTCGCGCAACTCTGGTATGGGCTGCGTCATAAGCTCAGGCCCAATACACGTTCGGGCAGCCGGCGCAATATTCACGCGCACTACGACATCGGCAACGCGTTCTACTCGCAGTGGCTGGACTCGACGTTCACGTATTCGAGCGCGGTATTCGACGGCAATTTCTATCAATCGCTCGAAGACGCGCAGCATGCGAAGTATCAGCGCATCATCGATACGCTGGGTTTGTGTGAGGGCATGTGCATTCTGGAAATCGGCTGCGGATGGGGCGGTTTTGCGATGCATGCAGCGCGCCAGGGCATTCACGTACACGGTGTGACGATCTCTCCTGCGCAGCTTGAATTCGCCCAGAAGCGTGTGAGCGAAGCAGGCCTGAGCGACTGGGTGCACCTCGAATTGCGCGACTACCGGACGCTGACAGACCAGTACGACGGCATCGTATCGATCGAAATGTTCGAAGCCGTCGGCGAAAAATTCTGGCCGACGTACTTCCGCACTTTGCGCGAACGTCTGCAGCCTGGCGCACGCGCGCTCGTGCAAACCATCACGATCGACGACTCGCATTTCGCGGCCTATCGCGCGACCAGTGACTTCATCCGCGAATTCATTTTTCCGGGCGGCATGTTGCCGAGCCCGCAGCGATTCATCGACGCCGCGCGGCGTGGCAAGCTCGCGGCGCGCACGTCGTTGGCGTTCGGTCGCGATTACGCGGAGACACTGCGCCGCTGGCGCAGCGCGTTCGAAGCCCGGCTCGATACGATTCACACACAAGGCTTCGATGAGATTTTCGTGCGGACGTGGCGTCTGTATCTGGCGTACTGCGAAGCCGGTTTCGACGAAGGACGCACGGACGTGATGCAGTTCGTACTCACCCCGGCGGACTGACGTGCGCGCGCTCGCGACTATCGTACTGGTGTTGTGGGCGACTGCCGCCTGTGCCGATTGGCGCGGCGACGTGCAGTCGGCGAAACTCGTGGGCGAGGGCGATTTCAGGGTGTTCGGCTTCAAGCTCTATCGCGCGCAGATGTGGAGCGAACGCGTGCCCGTCGATTATGACGAACGCTTCGCGCTGCACATCATTTACGCTCGCGGCATCAAGCGCGAGCGATTCGTCGAGGCGGGTATGAACGAGATCGAGCGTCTTGCGAGCACGCCGATTCCGGCGGATACGTTGGAACGCTGGCGTGCGGATATGATGCAGGCGTTCGTCGATGTCGGCCCCGGTGACCAGTTAAGCGCGGTCTACTTGCCGGACAAGGGCGTGCGGTTTTATGCGGGCGATCGTATGACCGGCGAGTTCGACGATCCCGCATTCGCCCGCGCATTTTTTGGCATCTGGCTCGACCCGTCGACGCGCGCGCCGACGTTGCGCAAGCAGTTGCTAGGCATGACGCAGTGAGGGGCGGCTGACAGGCGTGCGGACGACTACCTCGCGAAGGTGGCGCGCGATCAAGACGAAAAGGCGGCGATCTGGACCAGCAGAACAAGATTGAGCGCTAGTACGACGATCGTGCCGACCACTGCCGCGATCGTGGTCGTGCGACGATTCCTATAGCGACCCATCAAATCGCCGCGTGATGTAAACCACACGAGCGCGATCATCGGCACCGGCAAGGCGATACTTAGCACCACCTGACTCAGTACCAGCGCGCGCGTCGCATCCACGCCGCAGGCGACGACCACAAAGGCCGGCACCATCGTAATCAGCCGCCGCGCCCAGACAGGGATGTGAAAGCCGACGAAGCCCTGCATGATCATCTGCCCAGCCATCGTGCCGACTACCGAACTCGATATGCCGGATGCGATCAATGCCGCAAGAAAGAGGCCGGCTGCAGCTCCGCCCAGCAGCGGCGTGAGCGTGCGCCATGCGGTTTCGATGCTGGCGATCTCGGCATGACCGGCATGAAACGCGCTCGACGCCATGATCACCATCGCCATGTTGATGAGCCCGGCGACGCCGAGCGCGACCACCACTTCGATATTCGAAAAGCGCAGCAACTTGGTGCATTCGCCTTCATTGCGCGGCTTCACGCGATTCTGCGTGAGTCCGGAATGCAGGAATATCACATGCGGCATCACCGTTGCGCCGATGATGCCGACTGAAATCGTCAACGCATTGCTGTCGGGTAGGCTCGGTGTGAACGTATGCTTGACGACCGATGGCCAATGCACCGGTGCAATCAGCAACTCGGCGAGATACGACAGGCCGATCACGCCGACCAGCGCGGCGATCGCCAACTCGAGCGGACGGAAACCGCGCTTCTCGAACTGCAGCAAACCATAAGTGACGGCCGCGGTGATCAGCATGCTGGGCATCATCGGTAGATGCGTCAGTAACGAAACGCCGATCGCGCCGCCGACGAACTCCGCCAGATCGGTCGCCATCGCCGCGATTTCGCTGATGCCCCACATCGCGAGCACGCAACGGTGCGGCAGTGCCGAGCGGCATAGCTCGGCGAGGTTGCTGCCGGTTACGAGCCCAAGTTTGGCGGACAAAGACTGAAACAGCATCGCCACGATATTCGCCACAGCGACCACCCACAGCAGCGTATAACCGTAGCCGGCGCCCGCCTGAATGTTGGTGGCGAAGTTGCCCGGGTCCATGTACGCGATCGAGGCCACCACCGCCGGCCCGGCGAAGGGCAGCATCGCCCGCAAGCCGCGGCGCCGTCCCGCCAGCGTCTCGCGGATATCGAAACAGGTTTGCTCCGTGAGGGTCTGTGGCACGGCGGCCTGACTCATCGCTTCGTTCATGACTGCTCCTGTCCGTCTTCAAGCGTTCGAGGCAATGCAGATGAAGGCCGGCCAACGGGCGAGCGCGATCGTCATCGCGGCGACCCGTTGCCGGTGCAGCGGGCACGGCACGTCGCGTGCTTCAGGCGCTCATGTTGAGCACACCGTTCACGCCGTTCGGGAAGAAGCCGCCCTTGGTCGCCACCGTACTGGTCAGATAGACGATATTGAGCACGTTGCCATAGCCGCGGCTGAAGGCGAGCCCGTTGCTGTCGAGCGGCACGATGTTCGACGAGCCGGGCGTCGCGCCGGTGATGCCCTGATCGTCGTGGCCGTTGTTGTCGAGGCTGTCGCGCGCGGCGGAGATCGCGTTGGCCGCCGTGTAGATGCTCGCCGTGTCGACGCCTTTTGCAAACAGCACCGTGCGCACGAGCCCCGCGTGATAGGCCTCGGCCGCAAGAATGCCGGCAGCCGCTTCGAGGAAGGTCTTGTTGGTGATGAGCGGGGAGGCGCCTTTATAGGCCGTTACGCCGACGTCTTCGAAGATGAACGCGCCGAGCAGGAAGTTGTTGTCGTTCGCATACGGATTGAATGCCACGCCCGCGCCAACAAGCCCTGCTGCGCGCGCCGCATTCGAGAACGCCCCGTTCGGATCGGTGCCGCCGATGTCGATCGAGGGCATCGCGACTGCTGCTGAGCCCAACGCGCTGCGCAGGAAGTTGACGTGCTCGCGCTCGTCGTTGGCGATCTCGTTCGCATAGGCCTTAACGACCGGATCCTGGAACGGCACTTGCTGCCCCGGGATTACCGTGCCCATCGTGCCCACACCGGCTGTCACGCCGGCCGCGAGGCCCGAACCCGTTGTCGCATACGTGTAGAACTGCGATTCGAGATACTCCAGATTGAGCGCGAAGTTCAGTATTTCCGGGTCGGTCGGCGCGCTCTGGGCTGACGCGATCGATCCGGAGCCGCCACCGCAGGCACTAATCAGCGTGCCGCCGACCAAACCTAGTCCCAGCCCGCCAGCGTTGCGGAAAAACTGTCTGCGTTGCAGGCGCCGTTCAACCCGGCGGTCAAATACGTCGATAAGGTCTGCTGAGTTATTGCTGGATTCCGACATGGCTATGCTCCTCAGATGGTTCGCTGCCAATGCCACGGACTCGCGGCGCATACGCGCGGACAACGGCTACTCACGCGATGCACAAACGCAAATCGCGGACGCAAAAGGAGGCCCCGTTCTTCTGAGAAGAACTAAACGATGACGCGGAAGAAAGCGAGTCCTCAACGCCTTTACGGAGTGAATACGCTGCCAGATGCAAACCCCACAAAAGATTTCTGTGTGCGCTCGCAACCTGAACCGGGCCGATGCCGGGTTGCCGGCTTTTTCACAGTGGATCGGCGGCATGCGGAAAGCATCTGGCGAGCAGGCTCGGCCCGGCTCGCGGAGGCCGTCCGGCGATCCTCTGTACAATTGGACGATCGTCAACATCGCACCTCGACCGAATTCATGGCCATTACCTACAAGACTCCCGACGACATCGCCAAGCTGCGCATTTCCGGCCGCCTCGCGGCCGACGTACTGGCGATGATTGGCGAGCACGTCAAGGCCGGTGTCTCCACCGACGAGCTCGACGCGCTGTGCAACGACTACATTGTCAATACGCAAAAGTCGATTCCGGCAAATGTCGGCTATCTGGGATTTCCGAAAACCGTCTGCACGTCCGTCAATCAGGTGGTGTGCCACGGCATTCCCAACCGCACTGAAATCCTGAAAGACGGCGATATCGTCAATATCGACGTCGCGATCATCAGAGATGGCTATTTCGGCGACACCAGCCGCATGTATTGCGTCGGCCAGCCGAGCACGGTGGCGCGCCAGCTGATCGACACGACCTATGAGGCGATGCTTGCCGGCATCCGTGAGGTGAAGCCGGGTGCGACGCTCGGCGACGTCGGCCACGCGATCCAGAAGGTTGCGCAGCGCGACGGCTTCTCTATCGTGCGCGACTACTGCGGGCACGGCATTGGCAAGGTCTACCACGAAGACCCGCAAGTGCTGCACTATGGTCAACCGGGGCAGGGCGTGCGTCTGAAGCCGGGCATGGTCTTCACCATCGAGCCGATGGTCAACGCGGGCCGCGCCGGGACAGCCGTGCAGCGTGACGGCTGGACCGTGGTCACCAAGGACCGTTCGCTGTCGGCGCAATGGGAGCACATGATCGCCGTGACCGAAGAGGGCTACGAGCTGCTCACGCCGTGGCCCGACGGCACGGGCGACTACGAAGCGCCTTGAACACAGTGGCCAGCGCGCCTCGCGAACCGGCTGTTCAAGGCGGTGGGCGCGCGAATTGCGGCGCCATTGGCGCGCGGCTCCTGGTTCTTTGGCCTGTGCTGCGGTCCGATCCAGTAAATAAGGATTTGACTCGCGCGCCGGTTCGGTTAAAGCTATGCCTTAGGGTTTCAAGGGGTTTCCGTCTGCATGAGTCCGTCATTGACCGTTCGCCGTATCGCCGCTGATCAGGGCGCCGTTTTCCGCGAACTCCGTACTGCGTCGCTGCGGGAGGCACCCTATGCCTTCGGCGAAACGCTAGAGGACGCGCTGTCGGCGGATGCCGCCACGTTCGACGCCACCGCCGCCGAACACGCTGTTTCGTTTATCGCCACGAGTTTCATCCTCTATACCGAGGGCCATCCGGCAGGATTGATCGAAGCCTATTTCGACGACAGCGCGGCGCGCCGCGCGTTCGTTTGCGAGCTGTGGGTGGCGCCGGCTGTGCGTCATCTGCGAGGCGGCGAGCTGTTGGTCGACACTGCCAGCGCCTGGCTCGCCGCCGAGGGCGCCATGGAAATCTACGCGTGGGTCGCCGACGCCAACCGCAATGCGATGCGCTTTTACGAGGCGCTCGGCTTCGGTCCGACCGGCGAACATCGGCGCGTCGTACGTGCGCCGGAGCAGGCCGAAAGCCTGCTGGTGCGCCACGTGCCGACCACGTCGCAGGTATTTCAGCAGTGATCTCGCGAGCGGCGCGTCTGTCTGCCGCTCACATCCCATCCGCGTCGCTACAGCGTTCATGGCCGAATTCATGGCCAAATGAGCGGTCTAAGCGCGGCCTGAATAGCCGAGGCGTGGCAACGTCACGGGTATTCAGGCCGCACGGGGGCGTTCTCCCGGCAAAAAAACTCGCTCCCCGCCTGGACGCCTGTAAAATACGCAAAATTTTTTGCCGAACGCTATGTCGCCCAAGAAATCGCCCTTTTTCGAACTCCGCAGCGGCTCTGTCGACACGCTCCTGTTTGTGGTCAAGACAACCGACCTCGACGCGATGCGTGCTGAACTGACCCGGCGCTTCGAGGCGACCCCCGAATTTTTCGCTAACGACGTCGTCGCGATCGACGTGCGCCGTCTCGCCGAGAGCGAACGCGTGCCGCTCGCCGACATCGCGCAACTGCTCGACAGCGTGCGTATGCGCCCGGTCGGCGTCGTGGCCAATGCGCAGCAGGCGTGGGCGGCCGAATCCGCGCTGCCCCTGCTCGAAGCACGCGACCGCCGCGGCGCCGCCGCGAAGTCCGCAGACGAAGAGGGCGCCAGTGCTGGCGCTACGGCACCCGTGGCCACCTCCGCGACGGCCACGCCCCCGGCCGATCTGTTCACAACCGCAACCGGCACACCGGCCGCGGCTGCCGCAGTCGAGCCAGCGCCTGCCGTCGAGCCCGTGCGCCTCGCCACTTCGTCGCAGACCACGGTGGTCGACAAGCCGCTGCGCTCGGGTCAGCGCATCTACGCAAAGGGCGATCTGGTCGTGCTCGGTCTGGTGAGCTACGGCGCGGAAGTGATCGCGGAAGGCAACATCCATATTTACGCGCCGCTGCGCGGCCGGGCGCTGGCCGGCGTGCAGGGCAATCACGACGCGCGCATTTTCTGCACGTGTCTCGAACCGGAACTGATCTCGATCGCGGGCATCTACCGTACGACTGAGAACCCGCTGCCGGCCGACGTGCTCGGCAAGCCGGTGCAGATCTGGCTCGAAGAAGAAAAGTTGATGATCGAACCGCTGCGGCTCACCTGATCGACGTGAAGCGCGCGCTGCCGTGAACGTACACGGCACGCGGCGTTCCACGGCAAATATGGCCGCACATAATTGACGAATTTGACGAACACAGGGTAAGGGTAATGGCAAAAATCATTGTGGTGACTTCGGGCAAGGGTGGCGTGGGCAAGACGACCACGAGCGCGAGTTTTGCATCGGCCCTCGCATTGCGAGGCAGCAAAACCGCCGTGATCGACTTCGACGTCGGCCTGCGTAACCTCGACCTCATCATGGGCTGTGAGCGCCGTGTGGTGTACGACCTGATCAACGTGATCCAGGGCGAAGCCAACCTCAACCAGGCGCTGATCAAGGATAAGAAGTGCGAGAACCTGTTCATCCTGCCGGCCTCGCAAACGCGTGACAAAGACGCATTGACCATGGAAGGCGTCGAGAAGGTCATCAACGACCTGATCGCGATGGATTTCGAATTCATCGTCTGCGATTCGCCGGCCGGTATCGAATCGGGCGCACTGCTCGCCATGCATTTCGCCGACGAAGCGCTGATCGTGACGAATCCGGAAGTCTCCTCGGTGCGCGACTCGGACCGTATCCTGGGCATTCTGTCGTCCAAGACCAAGCGCGCAATCGAAAGCAAGGAGCCGATCAAGGAACACCTGCTGATCACCCGCTATAACCCGAAGCGCGTGAGCGAAGGCGAAATGCTGTCGCTCACCGACATCCAGGAAATTCTGCGCATCGATCTGATCGGCGTGATTCCGGAGTCGGAAGCGGTGCTGCACGCGTCGAACCAGGGTCTGCCGGCGGTGCACCTGGACGGTACGGATGTTGCCGAAGCTTATAAGGATGTCGTGTCGCGTTTCCTCGGCGAGCAGAAGTCGCTCCGCTTTACCGATTACCAGAAGCCAGGGCTGCTGCAGCGCCTCTTCGGCACCAAGTAAGGGGGGGCGCACGTAATGTCGATTCTTTCGTTTTTGCTGGGCGAGAAGAAGAAGTCCGCGTCGGTAGCGAAGGAACGCCTGCAGTTGATCATCGCGCACGAGCGCGCCGGCGGCCACGCGCCTGCCGATTACCTGCCTGCGTTGCAACGCGAACTGGTGGCCGTGATTTCGAAGTACGTGAAGATTTCCCATGACGATATTCGCGTGAGCCTCGAGCGCCAGGACGACCTCGAAGTGCTCGAGGTCAAGATCGAAATACCGCAGGCCTGATTGCCCACCGCCTGTTCTGTTCCGCAGTGAGTCCTACATGACGTGCTGCGCGCTTTGTTTCGTTGTGTCGGTATGACGTGACGAAGCGGGGCGCGCGAGCACCGTCGTTCTTCTCGTCGTCATCCCCCTTCTGCTTCTGCGTTCGAGTGCGCTCGCACAGGGCTTCTCACGCGCGTTTTCCGTGCGTCGAAATAATCCGTTGCACTTCAGCGTGCGCCGTTACAAGGGCGCCGTCAGCGCTTTCGTCCCCTCGCGCATTAAACGGATAACGCCGCATCCGGTGTCCAACTACAGAGGGAAAACATGAACAAGACCTTTCGCTTGCTGATCGCCAACGCTGTTCTGATCGCTGCTGGCGCATCCGCTGTGGCATCTGCGTCGGCTGAGGAAATCGTCGTGATCGCGCCGTCCGCACCGCCTGCCGTGCGTTACGAAGCCGTGCCGGCGCCGCGCGTCGGCTATGTGTGGGATCACGGTCACTGGCGTTGGGACCACGGCCGCTATGTGTGGGTCGCGGGTCATTGGCAGGCCGAGCGCGTCGGCTACCACTGGGTGCCAGGCCACTGGGTCGAACACGGCCCGAACTATCGCTGGGTCGAAGGTCACTGGGCGTAAGTTCAAAAGCAACAGCCGTGTGCAGTGCGGCGCGCATCAGGTCGCTCGTGCCGCTCTCTCCAGATTGACAACGCAGGCGCCGCGCACACTTCCGGCCTGGCGCCCGCCTGCGTCTTCCAGGGAACAAGTGATGAAAAAGAATCTGCTTCTGATCGCCGCACTGGCGGTCATGCTGGCCGGGTGTGTGGTGGTGCCGGCGCGGCCGGTGGTGATGCGCGCGCCGGCAGTGGTCGTTTACTGACGCGGGGTGCCAGTGCCGTCTTCAGCGGCGGCATCGCCGTTGACCTCATCGACGGCTACTGGCTCGGGCGCTTCGACTTCGGGGACTTCCGGCACCGGTGCGGGTGCCGGTTGCGGCAGCGGCGCCATATAGCGCTCTGCCAGCGACTCATACAACGGCGGTGCGAACAGGCGCGCCACACGGCTCGCAATCAACGCGGTGGCCATCAGCGAAATCACCAGTGCATGGCCATCGATCATCTCCATCACGATCACGAACGATGTAATCGGCGACTGCGTAACGGCGGCCAGATAGCCCACCATCGCGAGGGCGATCAGCATCGGCAATTGCATCGAGTCGAACACCATGTGCAGCAGATTGCCGAAGCCCGCGCCGATCGACAGCGAGGGCGCGAAGATGCCGCCCGGGATGCCCGGCAGATACGAGCCGACCATCGAGATCATCTTCAGAAACGGATAGAACACGGACAGGTGCTCGTGCCCGTCGAGCAGCCCGCGTGCTTCCGCATAGCCGCTGCCGAAGGTCGTGCCGCCGGAGATGAGGCCGACCACCGCAATCACGAAGCCGCACAGCGCGGCGAACACGACGGGCCGCTCGCCGTGCAACTGACGCAGCGGCGCCGGAATCCAGCGCGCGGTGTTCAGCAGCAGCCAGCCGAACACGCCGCCCGCAATACCGGTGACGATCGCCGTGAGCAGGACGGCTACCGCCAGCAGATTGGGGAAGTGCGCACCGATCTGGATGGTGCCGAAATAGGTGTAGTTGCCGTTCAGTCCGAGCGCGATCACGCCGGCGATGATGATTGCCGTAATCAGCACGCCGCTCGCACGGGCTTCGAAGCTGCGCGTAAGTTCCTCGATCGCGAACACGATCCCGGCCAGCGGCGTATTGAACGCCGCCGACAACCCAGCTGCCGCGCCCGCGAGCACCAGCTGCCGTTCGATCAGCGCGTTCGAGCGTGGATACAGCCGCCGCAAATTGAACATCAGCGCTGCGCCGACCTGCACGGTCGGTCCTTCGCGGCCGATCGTGAAGCCGCCGAGAATCGCCAGAAACGACACCGCGATCTTGCCGAACAGAATCCGGAACGACAGCAGCCGCGCGCCGTATTCACCGGGCTTGGCATGCAGGGTGGCGATGACTTGCGGAATGCCGCTGCCCTCGGCGCCGCGGAAGAACTTGCGCGTGAGCCAGACGGCGAGCGCCGCGACTGCGGGCGTGACGATCAACGGCGCCCATACGTGCTGTTGCTGCATCGTGCGGAATTCGCCGTAGCCCCAATCGATCAGTCTTGCATACAGCACCGCCACCAGACCGACCGCGATGGCGCCGAGCCAGAACACGCCGTATTGCCGCCACAGGCGTCTGGCGCGACGCACGATGCTGGAAGAGAGGGGAAGGAATGCCCGGGACATGAGGATGTGCTGACGCAAAGGGTGAATTATAAAGCGTGCCGCATTGATGGAACTGTATGAAAGTATTTTGAAATATAGTAAAAGGGTTATCTGTAAGGCGTGCAATGTAACGCGCTGTATTAATGAAAGTATGGCGCAATGCGGTGTTCAACCTGGATTATTCCAATCGTCGGCTAAAATAGTTTGACGTATGAACAACTAATAGGTCCTCAATGAAGCGAGTCCTTATCGTCAAGGTCACGTCACTCGGCGATATCGTGCAGGCGTTGCCAGTTGCCGCGGACATCAAACGCGCGTTTCCCGGCGTCCAGGTGGACTGGGCGGCCGACGAAGCATTCGCCGAAATGGTGCATTGGAGCGAGAGCGTAGACCGCGTGCTTTGCGCGCCATTGCGCCGCTTCAAAAAGGCACGCCGCTGGGGCGATTTCAAGGCGATCGCGGCGTCGATCGCTGAATTGCGCGCCTACCGCTACGACTTCATCATCGATATTCACGGCGTGTACAAGAGCGCGATCATCGCCTTTCTGGCGCGTTCGTCGAAGCGTATTGGCTATCAATCCCAGGATCTGGGGGAGCGGGGCGCAGCATTTGCCTACACCGGGCGTTTCGGCCCGCGTCCGCAATGCAATGCGTGGCACGGCATGCGTATCAGCGCTGGCGAGGCGCTGGGTTACGAGGTCGAGGGCCCGGCCGTCTACAACCTGCGCCTGCCCGAGCCGGCCACCGCACCGTTCGCGGCTGACAGCGCGCCGGTCGCGGCGCTCTTTCACGCCACCTCCAAAGACGACAAAAAGTGGCCGCTGACCCATTGGGTAACGGTCGGCCGTGAGTTGGCGCAACGTGGTTTTCACGTGGTGTTGCCGTGGGGCTCGGAAGGCGAGCGCGCCGAGGCGGAGCAAATTGCGTCGCAGGTGCCGGGTTCGACCGTCCTGCCGAAGCTGAGCGTGACCGAAATCGCGCAGATGATCGACGCGTGCGCACTGGTGGTCGGTACCGATACGGGTTTCGTTCATCTGGCGCATGCATTGCTGAAGCGCACTGTGATGATTTTTGTAGCGACTTCGCCGTCGCATTGCGGCATCGAGGCGCCGTTCCGCTCGATCTCGATCGGCGACGGCCAGTCAGTGCCGTCGACCGCTGAGGCACTGGAGGCGATCGATTACGTGCATCGTGATCCGCGCGCCGCCACCATGCAGCACGGATCGGCAGCCGCCTGAGCGCGGCTTCGCTGCGCTTTCGCGCAATCGTTTGGCTAAAAGAAAAGAGGCGCGACGCGCAGTCGCCCAATCAAACGAGCGCTGCCACGGAACGCCTCAAAAAACGCCCGCGTCGGGGAACTACGGGCGGAGAGGAATCGCTGCAATGAACAAACTGACTCATGCACTGAGCGGCCACACCAAGTGACCGACTCAGTTCTAAAGAGACCACCGGCCGGCGGTCGAGTTCAACGGTGCATTCATCGAAGGATGCCGCGCGAGTGCCGGCAGATTCGTGTGCCGGTCACTCGCGTCCTGCAGCCGGTCTCCCTGCGTTCAGATCGGCGTCGCGCATTACACATCTGTTAAATCTGTCGCTTTTCGTTGAGTACCTAATTGGTTACGCGTGCTCTCTTCGTCGTGGCCCCGGCTTAATCACCGCGCATGGAAGTGCTTGCCCAATACGCACAATCAGCGCTCCGACCCACGTACCCGCCACTGGCAGGGCTTGCGCCAAACGCGCATGCTCAAAGCAGTATAGGCGGTGTTTTTGTCTGATGTGACTTTGTCGCCGCCTTGCTTCGGACACAGCCAGTTGCAGGGCTCAAACGTGTAACACCCCAGAGATTTTCCCTTACAAATGGCAACGTTCGCGCGAGGCGGGGTCGTGTTCAATCGAGTTATTCGGGGTTTCGGCTCGAATGAATCTGACTCGAAGGAGAACAATATGAAACGCTTAATCCTGACCCTGATCGCAGGCACGCTGCTGGCAACGGCGCTCGGAGGTTGCATCGTGGCGCCGGCGCCTGGCTATTACTACGGCGGTGGTTACTATCATCACGGCTACTACTACCGGTAACGCCTTGCGGCGCGTGGTCGGCCTGGACGCGGCGCGAGACCCTGACGGCTGTCACTTGCCTGCATAGGCACGGGCAGCCGCTCAACAGCGTCGGATTGCGTCAGGCTTCATCCAGCCGCCGCGCCCAACCAGGCGTCGCAGTGTTTGACCGCTCAGGCAAGCAGCATTTCGAAAGCGATCACCGCCGTGATGGCAGCCACATTGGCTGCCAGCGCTTCCACGACGATGCCCTTCCACGTCGCCGGACGAAAGCGCAACGCCAGCAGTAGTGAACACAGCAACGCCAGCGCGATGATCATCACGATGTCTGCGTTGTGGAGATGAATACTCATCAAAGCCTCCCTGCTCACCATAGGGTTATTGGATCCGAGTATAGGCAAGCCAAAAAGACGCGCAAGGCAGGGGATTTACCAGCAAAGTGCGGAAAGGCGGAGGGAAAGGCGGGGACCAGTCGATGCTGCCGCAGCGCGCGTCAATGCGCGCCTGGCGGCATCAGGGTAAGGAAGCAATCAGGCCATCTATACAGCGCGCTCGCTTACATCAAGCGCGCATCGCGCGTCTCGCGCATGCACAGCACACCGATCATGCTGACGGCCGCCGCAATCGACACATAAGCGCCCACCCACGGCAGCCCGCCATGCGCGGCCAGCACCTGCGCGATATACGGCGCGACTGACGCACCGAGAATCCCGCCGAGGTTGTACGACACGCCTGCACCGGTATAGCGCACGTTGGTCGGAAACAATTCCGGCAGCAGCGCGCCCATCGGCGCGAAGGTCACGCCCATCAGGAACAGTTCGATGACAAGGAACAGCAGCACCAGCGGCGTCTGTCCGCTGCCGAGCAACGGCGCCATCGTGAAGCCCGACAGGATCGCTGCGATGATGCCGACGATCAGCACCGGCTTGCGGCCGTAACGGTCGCTCGCCCAGGCGGACAGCGGCGTGGCGAGCGCCATGAACACGACGGCGATGCACAGCAGGCCAAGGAACGTCTGCCGCGGGATATGCAGCACCGACACGCCGTACGACAGCGAAAACGTCGTGGCGTTGTAGAACAGCGTGTAGCAGACCACCATCGCCAGCGCGCCGAGAAGGGTCGGCACCCAGTGCTGCGAGAACAGCGTGGCGATCGGTACCTTCACGCGTTCTTTGCGTTCAATGGCCGCCTGGAAGGCCGGCGTCTCGGCGATTTTCAAGCGCACATACAAGCCGAGCGCGACCAGCACCGAGCTGACGAGAAACGGCACGCGCCAGCCCCAGCTGCGGAATTGTTCGTCGCTCAAAGACAACGCCAAAGCGAAGAACAGACCGTTGGACGCCAGAAAACCGATCGACGGTCCAAGTTGCGGGAACATTCCGAACCAGCCGCGCTTGCCGGCCGGCGCATTCTCGGTGGCGAGCAGCGCCGCGCCGCCCCATTCGCCGCCAAGGCCGATACCTTGGCCGAAGCGCAGCACGCACAGCAGGATCGGTGCGAGGCTGCCGATCGAGTCGTAACCCGGCACGAACCCGATCAGCGTGGTCGACACACCCATCACCAGCAGCGAAGCGACGAGCGTCGATTTGCGGCCGATCCGGTCGCCGAAGTGGCCGAACAGGAACGAACCGATCGGCCGCGCGACGAACGCGATGCCGAACGTGACGAAAGCCGACAAGGCCTGGGCGGTCGCCGAGCCGTGCGGGAAAAACACCGGTCCGATGACGAGCGCCGCGGCGGTCGCATAGACGTAGAAATCGTAGAACTCGATCGCGGTGCCGATGAAGCTCGCGAAGATGATCCGCGCGCTGCTGTTCTGCCCGGACGCATTGGGCTGGGCCGCGGAAATCGGCGAAGTGGACATGCAGGGTCTCCAAATGTCGTGATGCCGTCGAGCGCCGTACTTTTTATGTGCGGGCGGCGCGTGGTCAGGCGGCATCTTTGTTTAAGTTCGTGCGCTTCGGTGCGTCTCGCAGGCGGTTGAAGCCATGCGCGGCGCGGGCGACGATGCGACAGCTTACAACGGCAGCCGGCAGCCGTCAGGCAGCGCGTCGTCGATCGTGCATCGAATCAGGCAGGCGACCCGCGCGGATGGCGCGGCGGCGCTGCAATCGGACTCGCGCCGCGCCAACGGGTGAGCGGGCGGCGTGAGTCGTGCCGGAGGGATCCGGCGTAGGGAATCGAAAAATTATAACGAGCGCGGCCGCGGTGCAGCAAGGCGGTATAAGACAGGTCGCTCGGCTTGCCGCGCGTCTTGTCGTTCCGGCGCCGCGTTCAGTTGATGGTCTGCGCTTGCGGCGAGGCGAACTCGCGCAACTGGAATTTGCCGTCGTCGTTGAATAGCCAGTCTTCGAACAGTTCGAGCTGGCCACGGCCGTTCAGCAATTTACCGGGCGGTTGCGGCAGCGGCGCGGCGCGCCGCAAGGTGGCGAGCGCGGTGCTTTCGGCTTCGTCGTCGCCATTGGTGCGATACACCGACGACGCCACCACCTGCCCATCGCGATCCACCGTGAACGACACCACGACCAGCGAGCGCAGCATCGCTTGCGGCGTGCCGTGCAACACATACGAAGGGCTGCGTTCGATGATGCGTTGAGCGACCGCGCTGCGGTACTGGTCGAGCGTTGCACTGTTGACGGCCGCCGCCGGCGTGATGATAAGCGGGCGTTGCGGCGGTGTGATGGTGCAGCCTGCGACGGCTGCGAGCGCCAAAGCCGATGCGAGCGCCAAAGCCGATGCGAGCGTCAACGCCGACGTCGCGCTATGTGCATGCAATAGAGATGCGCTAACGCGCGAAGCGAAGCGTCCAGTCAAGCGGCGAAGGTGACGTGTGCGGGTGAACATCGTCGAGGTAGCACTGAGACAGGATCTAACTTGATGGTAGTCAAAAAACGCCAGGATGCAATTGGCGTTGACCCTGTATGTCGATCCAGCGTTCTCTGATTCGGCTCGTTGACACGGCAAGTCCGGAGATCTTTCCATTGCCTTTCTGCTGCATACATGAGCGCATTCAGTCTGATGGGATCCGGCTGACATAAACCGTGTTTAATCAAGGTTTGCCACGTCAATCTGCACACAACAGGAGTTCTAAGAGTTTTCCTATGGTTGCAACAGCCTCACGTCAATAGCGTGGGCCGGAACATCGGGCGAAGCGCCGCAGCGCGATCACGAGTCGCGTGCTACCGGCGCCACGCGAGCCGATCGGACCTGTCCATCCCGACAACGAGGTATCGTTTGGAACACTCTTCTTTTGCGTTGACGCGCACGCAATCCCGCACGTTGGCGCATGCCGCCGCCGGTCCTAATCTCTGCGCCGTCTACCGGATCGACGGCCGTCCAGATGTCGAGCGTCTGTCCGCCGCCGTAGCGCAACTGGTGCAGCATTGCCGGCCACTCGCCTACCGGCTCGTCGAAGCCGAACAGGGCATGCGCTGGGTCATCCGCCGTGATGTGCGCGCGGCACTGGACATCATCGATCTCGACAGGCGTGACGCGCGCGACGAAGCAGCCGTGCTGTCGTTGATCGACGGCCTATGCGCGCGTGCCTTCCGCATGGACGCCGGACTGCCGTGGGCGTTCACGCTGCTTGGCGCCGGCGGGCACAGTTATCTCGTGTTCGCCTGCCATCCCGTCTTGCTCGACCGTTTTTCGCTGACACCGTTGTTCAAGGCGCTTTCGCGGGCCTATCGCGGCGAATCGCCCGGCGCGCCACTCGGCATCGATCAGCAAGGCCTGCTCGACGCCGAACGTGAACTCCTTGCGAGCGACCGTTTGCAGAACGACCTGGATTTCTGGATAGGCCAGGTGGGCGACACCTCGTTCGAATGGCATGCGCCGCGCCGGCAGAACGCGCTCGCTGACAGCAGCTTTACGGTGCGGCTCGACGGGCAAACGGGCGCTGCATTGCGCCATGAGGCGAGAGCGCTTGGCGTCGAGCTCGACGTGCTGATCAAACTGTTTGTTCACGTGTTGCTGCGCCGCATGACCGGCAGCCGCGCGGTGCTCACCGCGCATCACCAGCGTGGCCGCTGCCGGCGCGACGAGACGATCGGTTTCGACGAACGGCGGCGCTTCCTGAGAACCGACTTCGACGACACGATGACGCTGCGGCAGTTTCTACGGCACGCGGCGGCGCGCGCCGAGATGGCTGATTTTCACACCGAGCTTCCGGCCTTCGAAGTGCTGCACGACATCGAGCGGCGCGAGCCCGGTTTCGTGCGTGCGACCAATGTCGTGTGCGAGACCGACAGCTTGCCCTATGACGCGCTCGCGCTCGACACGCTGCCCGCGGCGTTGCTGGCGCCATACTCACGCCGTTTCGCGCACGAGGACATGGGCGTCTATCTGGATGTGCGCGAGGAGATCGAGTTGCACGTGCATAGCCGCTATCCCCAGGAACTCGACGGTTTGCGACTCGCGTTCGAGCATTTGACGGCGCTGCTCGCGCGCGTCGGCGAAAGTCTCGAGCAGAAGCTCGAGGCGATCGATCTCTATACGCCGGTACTGCGGCAGCGTTGCGCTGCATGGTCCGACGGCGGCCCGCTCGCGGCCCCCGCGCGCGACGTGCTCAATCTGTTTGCGCAGACAGCGCTCGAGCACGGCGCGCGGCCGGCGGTTAGCGGCCCGGACGCCGCTTTCACGTACGCGCAACTGGCGCTCGCCGCACAGCGTGTGGGCGCGGCCCTCGCCGCGCTCGAGCCGGCCGCACCGGCTGGGCGGGACACGTTGATCGGCATTTGCATCTCGCGCGGTGCGCGCATCGTGCCGGCAATGCTCGGCGTGCACGCCATTGGCGCTGGCTATTTGCCGCTCGATCCGCAGATGCCCGATGAGCGCTTGCGCTACATCGTCAAGGATGCGCAACTGCGAACGGTGATTGTCGATGCGGCGACGCACGAGCGTTTGAGCGCGCTGGCCGATTGCGCGCTGCACCGGATCGAGGATCTGTTGAAAGGCCCTGCGGCCGGGGCGATCACGGCGCACGTTGCGCCGGCAGATCCACAGCGCACCGCTTACGTGATTTACACCTCCGGCACAACGGGCAAACCGAAGGGTGTCGTCATCGAGCGTGGCATGCTTGCGCACCTGATCGCCTCGCTGACGGGCCGCTATCGGCGTGATGCAAGCACGCGCTGGCTACAGTTCGCATCCGTCAATTTCGACGCAAGTGTGCTGGAGATCTTCAATCCGTTGACGCACGGCGGCCACCTGATCGTCGCGCCCGAAGCGGTGCGCACCGACGCCGATGCGCTGTTCGGTTTTCTCAACGCCGAACGCATCACGCATGCGTTCTTGCCGCCGGCGATTCTCAAGCTGCTGCCACGACGCGCGCTGCCGTATCTGGAGACGGTTTTGTGTGGCGGTGAAGCAAGTGATGACGAGACGATCCGCTTCTGGTCCGGCATGCTGCGCCTGTCGAACATCTACGGGCCGACCGAGACCACCGTGATGGCGACCGAAAACACCTTCGACGGCGACAAGCCGGCCAATCAACTGGGCCATCCGCTGCCCGGCTACCAGATCCATTTGCTCGACGAGGAGGGTGAAGCGGTGCCGCTCGGGGGGATCGGCGAGATCTGCATCGGTGGCGCGGCTGTTTCGCGCGGCTATCTGCTGCGGCCCGAACTGACCGGGCAGAAGTTCAGGGTGAATCCGTTCGGCCCCGGTCGTCTCTACCGTTCCGGCGATCTCGGCCGTTTCCAGCCGGATGGCGCGATCGAGTTTCTTGGCCGCAGCGATTTTCAGGTGAAGATTCGTGGCTACCGCATCGAACTCGGCGAGATCGAGGCCAGCATCGTCGAGCAGCCGGAGGTCCGCAGCGCCTATGTCGGCACGTGCGAGCGGCAGGGCGGCACGGCGCTGGTGGCCTGGTACGTGGGTGCGGCGCTGGAGCCGGCGGTGCTGCGAAGCCGGCTTGCGCAACGTCTCGCGCATTACATGGTGCCGGCGTTCCTGCTGCAGATCGAGGCGCTGCCGCTGACGCTGAACGGCAAGATCGACCGCAGCAAATTGCCGGCACCGCAAGCCGGTCCGGCTGACCCCGCGAGCCGCGCTTTCGACGCCTTCGAGCTGGCGGTTCAAGCGATCTGGTCGGAGGTGCTGGGCGTGCCGCTCGAGAGTGTCGGCGAGCACAGCCACTTCTTCCAGTTGGGCGGGCACTCGCTGCTCGCCACGCTCGTATGCAACCGTGTCAGCGCGAGCTTGTCCGCGCCGGTCAAGCTGAAGACGCTGTTCGAGCATCCGCAGTTCGACGCCTTCTGCGCAAGGGCGCGGCAGAGTGTCGAGCAAGGTGCCGCGCTGCCGCCGCTCGTCGTGCAACCTGGCGCGCCCATGCCCGCGCCCGTGGCAAGCCGGCTCGTGCGGATGATGCACACCCGCGCGCTCGGCAAGCCTGGCGATAACGCGTACAACATCGTGATGCGGGTGGACTTCGGCGGCGCAGCGAATCCGTTGCGCTTGCACCAGGCGCTCGTCGCCGTGCTCGCGCACAACCCGATCTTCAACGCGAGCTTCGTTGAACGCGGTGGACAATTGCTGGTGCTGCCTGGCACGGCCGCTATGCCGACGGATTCGAGCATTCCGCTAGAAAGCTGCGATGCCGGTGCAATCGACGCGCGCGCCGATGCCATGCGCGCGCTGCGTTTGCCGCTCGACTGTGCGCCGTTGTGGCGCGCACAACTGCTCTTGTCCCCGCAAGAGAACCGCACCACCTTGCTGCTCTGCATTCATCACGCGATTTTCGACGGCTGGTCGTTCAAGCTGTTGCTGGACGAACTGACGTCGCGCTACGAAGGCAAACCGGTTTCAGGCGCGCGGCTCTCGTGGTTCGACTACGGGCATTGGGCGCCGCAAGTGGCGTCGTCGCCGCGCTTTGCTGCCGCGCGCGACTACTGGATGCGCAAACTCGACGCCGTTGCCTTGCGCACCGAATTGCCGTTCGACGCACTGCAGCGCGAGCCCAACGCGAACCGCTCTTTGGCGCTGCATGTGCGGTCCGCCCAGATGCGGCGCCTGAAGCAGATTGCCGAGGCGCACGACATGACTTTGCCGCCCGTGCTGTTTGCGCTGTACCTTGTATGGCTATGGCGCGTAAGCGGCCAGCAGCAACTGGCATGCGCGTATCCGTATGCGGGCCGCGATGTCCCGGGGACCGAGGGGATCTACGGCATGTTCGTCTCGATGGTGGTGCTGGTGCAACGCATCGACACGCGGCAAGGCTTCGGCGAGCTGGCGCAGGCGGTGCAACGCCAGATGCTCGACGATCGCGATCATCTGCTCGCCACGCCTTACGACACCGATAACAGCGAGCTTGGTGCGCTGAACGCGATTTTCAGTTTGCAGAACGGCATCGAACTGAATGGCCCCATCGGCGAGGCGGATTATCACGCCGAGGAACGTCCTCCGCTGACCTCGAAAGCGGACCTGTCGGCGATTTTCTATTTGCGGCCCGATGGCGGTCTGGACGGGCGCTTCGAATACGACAGCTCGGTGCTGCACGCGGCCTCGGTCGAGCGGATGGCCGAGGTGTTCATGACGCTGTGCGACGCCGCGGCTCACCAGCCTGATGCGGCGGTCGGCGAGCTCGCCTGGCTGAGCGACGCGCAACATGCGCAGTGTCTGAGTTTCGCCTGCGGCGACCCTCTGGCGGATGCACCGCAGTCGATCCCCGCGCGTTTCGCCGAGGTGGTGGCGGCGCACGCGTCGCGCGTTGCCGTGCGCTGCGGCGAGCAGCAGCTCAGTTATCGCGAACTCGATGCGCTCAGCGATGCCATCGCCCGTGGCGTGTCAGCCTGTGTGCCGCCCGGTGCACGCATCGGCTTGAGCATGCAGAAGAGCGTCCTGCTGGTGGCGAGCGTGCTGGGCGTGCTCAAAGCGGGTTGCGCGTATGTGCCGCTCGACCCGGCCTATCCCGCCGAGCGCTTGCGCTATTTCGTCGAAAACTGCTCGGTCGATACGGTGCTCGCCGATGAGCCGAGCCGTCGCGCGCTGGAGGCCGCGGGCCTCGGCGAATTGCGCAAGATCGACCCGGCGGTGCTGGCGAAGGGGACGCCGCACACTCAGGCGGGGACGGGGGCTCTGGCGGAGACTGACGTCGAGAAGGAGGCCGGCAAGCAGGCCGGCAAGCAGGTCGGGCAGGTGCGCCGGCCGCAAGTTGTCGGCCCCGAGGCGCTCGCCTATGTGATCCACACGTCGGGCTCGACCGGCAAGCCGAAGGGGGTACTGGTCGAACACCATAGCGTCGTGCGGATGGTGGCCGGCGCGAGCCGCGCGCTCGGCTATGCGCCGGGCGCTGTCAGCACCCTGGCGGCATCCACCAATTTCGACGCGAGCGTGCTCGATCTGTTCCTCGCGCTGCTGCACGGCGGCACGCTTATCGTGCTGCCGGAGGAGGCGCGCCGCGATCCGCTGCTCCTGCACAGGTTGCTGAAGGCGGAGCGCGTCACGCACACCTCGCTTGCACCCGTGGTGGTGCAGAGCTTGCCGCGCGAGCCACTGCCCGATCTGCAACTGCTCGGCTTCGGCGGCGATACGCTGGACGAACCGAGCGCTGCCTGGTGGAGCGAACACACGCAACTGTTCAGTCTGTACGGACCGACCGAGATCACGGTGATGGCCTCGTGCGGGCAAGTGCTGCCGGGCGGGCCGAGCCGTATCATCGGCAAGCCGCTGCCGGGCTACCGGCTCTATCTGCTGAATGCCCAGCGGCAACTGGCGCCACTCGGTACGGTCGGGGAAATCTACATCGGCGGTGAAAATCTGGCGCGTGGCTATATCAATCAGTCGGCCATGACGATGGAGCGCTTCGTGGTCGATCCGTTTCGGGATGCGCCATACGCGTTGATGTATCGCACCGGCGACCTCGGCCGTTTTCTTGCCGATGGCACGATCGAATACTTCGGCCGCAACGACGCGCAGATCAAGCTGCGCGGTTTTCGCATCGAACTCGGCGAGATCGAGAATTGCATCGCGGCCGCGCCGGGCGTCGCGCATGCTGCATGCCGCGTGTGGGGCGAGGGCGAGGCGCGCTATCTGGCCGCGTATTACGTTGCCGGGCCGGGCGCGAGCGGCGCCGCGCTTGACGAGGACGCGCTGCGCCGTCATGTTGCGCAGGCGCTTCCCGACTACATGGTGCCCGCGTGTTTTATCAGGCTCGACGCGCTCCCTGCTTCGCCGAACGGCAAACACGATCGCAAGGCCTTGCCGGCACCGTCGCGTGCAAGCGGCACGCCGCCGCGCGAGGGCGTTGAGCAACGCATCGCTGAGATCTGGCAGAGGCTGCTGCGTGCCTCCGGCATCGGCCGCGACGACAGCTTTTTCCGGCTCGGCGGCAACTCGATTCTGGCCGTGCGAATGCAGGGGCAATTGCGCGATTCGCTCGGCATCGAGTTCCAGATGGCTGCGTTCTATCGCTCTCCCACCATCGCGGCGCTTGCGGATGGCGGTCACGAGGACATGATCGAGCGCGCGCTCGCGGATGCGGCAGAGCCGTTCGCTATCGAACACGCCGCGCCGGCGTTGGCTGGCGGCGCTGAAGCAGCGTCGATCCGCACGATGCTGTTGACCGGCGCGAGCGGCTTCCTCGGCATTTACCTCCTGCACGCGCTATGCGTCCGGCTGGACAAGGTAGTGTGCCTGCAACGCTGTGCGAGCGCGGCGGCGGGGCTCGCCGTGTTGCAGGACAAGGCACGCGCGGCGGGCCTTGCGATCGACTTCAGCCGAGTCGAGGTGATCCCCACCGATCTTGCTGCGCCGCAGCTTGGACTTGACTCGGTGCGCTGGCTGCAACTCGCCGCGGAGGTCGACGCGATCCTGCATTGCGGCGCATTCGTGCATCACCTGCATAGCTATGAGGAGATGAAGCGCGCGAACGTCGGCGGCACCGAAACCTTGCTGCGGCTCGCGCTGACGCAGCGGCAAAAGCCGTTCTGTTTCATCTCGACGCTGTCGGTCGGCGAGATGCTGGCGGGCGCCGAGCGCATCGACGAGCACGTGAGCAACGCGCGTCCGCTGCTGGACAACGGCTATCTGCTGACGAAGTGGGTCGGCGAACAACGGGTCGCGGCGTGCGCGCGCCGCTTCGGCTTACCGGCGGTCGTCGCGCGGCCGGGCAATATCACCGGCGACAGCCGCACTGGCTTCAGCAACTTCGCGCACAACCATTTCTGGCTGTTCAACAAGGGCTGCCTGCAGCTGGGCGCATATCCGGAAACGGCGCGGGAGGTCGAGATGCTGCCGGTCGATCTGCTCGCGAGCGCGGTGACGGCGGTGGCGTTGCATCCGCGTAGCGGAATATGGGTGGTGAATCTGAACAACCCACTCGCGCTCACCCAGCGGCAGTGGTTCGCGGCGCTTGCTGCCTGCGGTTTGCGCGCCGATCCGCAGACAGCGGCCGAGTGGCAACGGCGGTTGGCGGATCTCGAGCCGTCGAACGGCCTGGCGCTGATTCGCGACTTTTATACCGGTGACCTGTCCGCCGCGCCGTTGCCGATCGAACAGATCGGCACGGTGACGGCGCTGGCAAGATACGGCGTGGATCTGACCGTCGACTACGATGCGCTGGTCAGGCTCTACGTCGGCTATCTGCGCGCTGCGGGCTTTCTTGAGCCGGTATCGGAGACGGCGGCGTTGTAAAGCGCGGTGCAGGTGCGGGGGTGACTGGCGGTGCATCGGCGGTTCCGCTTGCGCGCCGACCGATTGCACGCTTGTAATAGGCCGAAATATGACCGGATTGGTCCGCGGCCAAAACACGCCTACACTTCGATGGCCTCTTTCGAGAGGCATCGGTGGAAGTCTTTCATTTAGCCCGCTTCGCGCGGGCTTTCTTTTGGTGCGCGATGCCTTGCGCAATCAATCAATCCGGCCACGAAAACGAAAAAGGCGAACCCGTCGAAGAGTTCGCCTTTCTTTTCGCGTGCCGCTTATTACCAGCAATGACGCCTGCGGTAACGCACACGTTGCCGGACGCGCTAACGCGCGCCGGGCACTACCTTACTTCAACGCTTCCCGTGCAGCCTTGACCGCGGCGAGCACCTGCTCGGGCGCCGTGCCGCCCGGATGGTTGCGGCTTGCCACCGAACCTTCGAGCGTCAGATACGAGAACACGTCCTCGCCGATCAGATGCGCGACGTTCGGCAGTTCCTTACGCATTTCTTCCAGCGTCAGGTCCGCCAGATCGCAGCCGCGATCGGCGCACACGCGAACCGCCAGCGCCACGGCTTCGTGCGCGTCGCGGAACGGCAGGCCGCGCTTGACCAGGTAGTCGGCGAGGTCGGTTGCCGTGGAGAAACCTTGCAACGCGGCGTCGCGCATGGCTTGCGGCTTCACCGAGATGCCAGCGACCATTTCAGCGAAGATGCGCAGCGTGTCCGCCACCGTATCGACCGTGTCGAACAGCGGCTCCTTGTCTTCCTGATTGTCCTTGTTGTACGCGAGCGGCTGGCCTTTCATCAACGTCAGCAGGGCGATCAGATGGCCGTTCACGCGGCCCGTCTTGCCGCGCGCGAGTTCCGGCACGTCCGGGTTCTTCTTCTGCGGCATGATCGACGAGCCCGTGCAGAAACGGTCGGCCAGATCGATGAAGCCGACGCGCGGGCTCATCCACAGCACGAGTTCTTCGGAGAAGCGCGACACGTGCGTCATCACCAGCGCGGAGGCTGCCGTGAATTCGATGGCGAAATCACGATCGGACACCGCGTCCAGCGAGTTCGCGCAGATGCCGTCGAAGCCCAGCGTCTTCGCCACAGCATGACGGTCGATCGGATAGCTGGTGCCGGCCAGCGCGGCTGCACCCAGCGGCAGACGATTCACGCGCTTGCGGCAATCGACCATGCGTTCGGCGTCGCGAGAGAACATTTCGACGTAAGCCATCAGGTGATGGCCGAACGTGACCGGCTGCGCCACCTGCAAATGCGTGAAGCCCGGCATGATGGTCGACGCGTTCTTCTCCGCCATGTCGAGCAAGGCCGTGCGCAATTCCGTCAGCAGGCCGCCGATGCGGTCGATTTCGCCGCGCAGCCACAGGCGGATGTCGGTCGCGACCTGGTCGTTACGCGAGCGGCCCGTGTGCAGGCGCTTGCCGGCGTCGCCGATCAGCGCGGTCAGGCGCGCCTCGATGTTCAGGTGGACGTCTTCCAGATCGAGTTGCCACTCGAACTCGCCTCGCTCGATTTCACCCTTGATCTGCGCCATGCCGCGTTGGATCGCGGCGAGGTCGTCGTCGGCGATGATCTTCTGCGCGGCCAGCATCGAGGCGTGCGCGAGCGACCCTTCGATATCGACGAGCGCCAGACGCTTGTCGAAGAAAACCGACGACGTGTAGCGTTTGACGAGCTCCGACATCGGCTCCGAGAAGCGAGCCGACCAGGCTTCGCCTTTTTTGTGCAGTTGGGACGTCATGGTGTTGGGCTTTGAACGAGGTGAGGAGGCTGGCGGCATGGCGGACTGCACATGCGTGCAGAGGGCTGAGCCGCGAAGCGAGCGAAAGACAGGGATTTTAACACTGGCGGCCGGCCTCTTCGGCGCGGGCCGCCCGCGGCTGTACAGGAACGCGCAGCTATTCCTGCACCAGCACCACCAGCTTCAGATCCTCGCGATGCGCGGGTTTGAAGGTGATCTGGTCGTAGACGATGCGGCCGTCGCGCGGATGGTTGAATTCGCGCCTGCCGCCTTCGCGGCCACCGACGTCCTGCGACGCCCAGAAGCGCGCGAACGCATCGCTCGCCGTGGTGAGCGAGTCGATCAGCCCGCGCGTGGGGGCGTCGTTCAGATGACGGATCGAGTCGGCGCGGAATTCGGCGGCGAGGCGCCGCGCGCGCGTTTCCCAGTCGACGATCAGCTCGCGTGCCGCGGGTTCGGTGAAGGTGTAGCGCAGCAGATTGCGGTCATGGTTGCCATCCAGCCAGCCGACGAACAGGTCGGCGGCGCGCGCGTTCCAGGCGAGCGCGTTCCACTGCCGGTCAAGCACGTAAGCCGGAGCGTTCACGAGCTGCACCGTTTCGAGCAGGGTGGCGGGCGCGTCGGCGGCGGCCGGATCGGGCTCGGCCGGGTCGCGCTGCGCGGCCAGCTCGAACAGATAAGCCCGCTCGGCGCGCGACAATTGAAGTGCGACAGCAATCCGCGCCAACGCCTCAGCAGAGGCGGAGACCGGGCGGCCCTGCTCGATCCACGTGTACCAGGTCGGACTCACGCCGCATAGCTGCGCGACTTCCTCGCGCCGCAAGCCGGGCGTGCGGCGGCGCGGGCCGGGCGGCAGGCCGAGCGCTTGCGGCGTGAGCCGTTCGCGGTGAGCGCGGATGAAATCGCCGAGCGCGCGGGCGGGCGTGGCATCGAGCGGCGGCGGGTTGTCGGCAGAGGACGGCGTGGTCATTCTGATTGGGCAGCGCTTGGAGGGGGGCGGGGTGGTGTTATTGATACCAGAATAATTGCTTAACTTGTACTGGTACACGACGGGCTCTATTGTAACGGCTGGAACGGCGCAACGCCGTCCAGGCCAACCCGGCCCAACCCGGCCCAACCCCGCCTGAATAACCGGAGCCTTCCATGAAGCACCACGATCAAGTCGCCGACGCCTTCGGCTCGACCGCCGCCGCGTATTTGACGAGTCAGACGCATGCCACCGGCGCCGATCTGCGGACGCTGGCCGAATCGATCGCCGCGACGCCGGACGCGACGGTGCTCGATATGGGCTGCGGTGCAGGTCACGCGAGTTTCGCGGTGGCGCCGCACGCAAAGGAAGTGGTGGCATACGACATCGCGCCGCAAATGCTGGAGACGGTCGTTGGCGCCGCGAAGGACCGCGGCCTCACCAACATCCGTACCCAACAGGGCGCCGCCGAAACGCTGCCGTTCGAAGACGATTCGTTCGACTGGGTCATCAGCCGGATGAGCGCGCATCACTGGCACGATGTGCCGCATGCATTGGCCGAAGTGCGGCGCGTGTTGAAGCCGGGCGGCAAGGTGCTGTTCATCGACATCGCCGGCGCCGATCATCCGCTGCTCGACACGCATATTCAGGCGGTGGAATTGCTGCGCGACGGCTCGCACATTCGCGACTACCGCGCTGACGAATGGATCGCGCTCTTCGAAGCAGCGGGTTTTACCGCGACGATTCGCGAGCGCTGGCGTATCGAGATCGAGTTCAGCTCGTGGGTGGCGCGCATGCGCACGCCGGAGCCGCGCGTGGTGGCGATTCGCTCGCTGTGGAGCAGCTCGCCCGATGAGGTACGCCAGTATTTCGACGTGCAGGAAGACGGCTCGTTCAAGCTCGACGCGCTGATGGTCGAGGCGCAATAAGCCGGCGCGGGAGCGACAGCTGCAGGCGCGGCTTGACGACGCACGTGCGCCAAAGGCCGTGTCGGTCTCAATAAAGAGGCATGCACCGTGGTAACCTCTGGATTACTAAATAATCTGGAGGCGTCACGGGTGCAGCGTTTTTTACTTGTTGTGGCAGCAACCGTGCTGCCTGGCAGCGCGCCGGCGCAAGAAAATCGAGATTATTATCGCGAAAACGGCACGACCTTGCCGCGCGCACTGTCGTCCGATCCGGTTAAGCCGAATGAATCCAGCGTGACGAAAGGCTTCGGTATCACGGCGCCCGGTTCCAATGTGAATATGTCGAATCAAGCGCGCCGCGACCTTGACGCGCG
Source organism: Paraburkholderia domus (assembly GCF_905220705.1). Taxonomy (GTDB): domain Bacteria; phylum Pseudomonadota; class Gammaproteobacteria; order Burkholderiales; family Burkholderiaceae; genus Paraburkholderia; species Paraburkholderia domus. The sequence goes on along the minus strand of NZ_CAJNAT010000003.1, from coordinate 247,584 downwards.
CCTGCAGTCCGAACGCGCCGAGCGTGAAGCGCGCGAGCAGGCCCGGCGCGAACCTCCCCTCAAATTCAACATTCCAGCGCCGGAAATGCCGAAGCCGAACACGGCGAAATGATCCGTGTTCGGCTTCGTTTTTCGTACGGCTCAGCAGCCACCGCCGGTTAAGCCGGGCGGTATCACCCGCCCGGTTGAGATGCAGCTCGATCAGCCCGTATTACGCAGCCCCGCCGCAATCCCGTTGATGCTCAAATGAATCCCGCGCCGTACGCGCGCGTTGGTATCGCCCGCGCGGTGGCGCTTGAGCAACTCGACCTGCAAGTGATTCAACGGATCGAGATACGGGAAGCGGTTCTTGATCGAACGCGCGAGCAGCGGATTCTCCGCGAGCCGTTCGCTCTTGCCGGTGATCTCCGACAACACCTTCGACGTACGCTCCCATTCCGCGACGATCCGCTCGAACACATGCTTGCGCAGCTTCTTGTCCGACACGAGTTGCGCATAGCGCGAGGCCACCGCGAGGTCGGTCTTCGCCAGCACCATGTCCATGTTGGAGAGCAGGTTCGAGAAGAACGGCCACGTCTTGTGCATCTTCTTGAGCAGCGCAAGGCGGCGGGCGCGCTCGGCATCGCTCGGCGCGCTGTCCAGATGCGCGGCCACCGCGCTGCCGAAACCGTACCAGCCGGTCAGCAGCAAACGGCATTGACCCCATGAGAAGCCCCACGGAATCGCGCGCAGATCTTCGATCTTGCGTTGTTTCGGGTCCTGCAATTTGCGCGAAGCCGGACGGCTGCCAATGTTCAGCTCGGCGATCTCCGAGATCGGCGTCGATTCGAAGAAATACTCCTTGAAGCCCGGCGTTTCGTAGACCAGCGCGCGATACGACGCCATCGCCGCGTCGGACAATTGCTGCATCGTCTCTTCGAAGGCGGGCAGTTGTGCGGGTGCAATGCCGTGCGGCAGCAACGAGGCTTCGAGCGTCGCGGCCACCACCGTTTCCAGATTGCGCCGGCCGATTTCCGGATTGCCGAACTTGCTCGCGATCACTTCGCCTTGCTCGGTCAAACGGATCTGACCGTCGACGGTGCCCGGCGGCTGCGACAGAATCGCCTGATAGGTCGGACCACCGCCACGGCCTACCGTGCCCCCCCGTCCATGGAACAGGCGCAGGGTCACGCCGCGTTCATTGAACAGCGACACCAGGGCAAGCTCGGCGCGGTACAGCTCCCAGTTCGACGTCAGGAAACCACCGTCCTTGTTGCTGTCCGAATAGCCCAGCATCACTTCCTGCTCATTGCCCTGATGTTCGATCAGCGCGCCGACACCCGGCAGCGCGATCAGATCACGCATGATGTGCGGCGCGTTGCGCAAGTCAGGGATCGTTTCGAACAGCGGGATCACCATCAGCCCCGCTCGCGCCGGATCGTGCGCGTCGCCCAGACGGCCGTGCAGCAGGCCGGTTTCCTTCTGCAGCAACATCACTTCGACCAGATCGCTAACGGTCTCCGTGTGCGAAATGATGTAGTTGCGCACCGCGCGCGCGCCGAACTTTTCGCGTGTGACGCGAGCCTCTTCGAGCACGCCGAGTTCGCTCTTCACGAGATCGGAGTACTCGCCGTACGGCAGACGCAACGAGCGCGGCTGCGCCAGTTCGGCCAGCAGCACCGTGAGCTTGTCTTCTTCGGAGAGCGCTGCGTAGTTTTCTTCGACGCCCGCGCGTTTCAGCAGCTCGGCGATTACCGCTTCATGGATGTCGGAGCTTTGGCGCAAGTCGATGCTCGCCAGGTGGAAGCCGAACACTTCGGCGGCGCGCGCGAGCGGCGACAGACGGGGTGCCGCGAGCGGCGCCCCATGATGCTCGGCGAGCGAATCGATCAGCACGTGCAAATCGCGCACGAATTCGGCGGAGTCGTCGTACGGCTTGGCGCGTATCGGCGCCGCGCCGCGGCCCGCGCTACGCACCGGCACGCTGCCTTCACCCAGACGTACGCGCGCGCTCGCCGCGAGTCGCGTGTACATGCCGATCAAGGCGCGCCGATACGGTTCGTCGGTACGGTGCGGCGACTGGTCGGGCGAGATGGCCGCGAGTTCTTTCAGCGCGTCGCTTGCGCCGGCCAGCAGGTTCGACACCGACAACTCGGCGCCCAACTTGTGCACCTGCTCCATATAGTGTTCGAAGATCACCGCGGCCTGGCGGGTGATCGCGTGCTCGAGCGTTTCGGCCGTGACGTTCGGATTGCCGTCGCGGTCGCCGCCGATCCAGCTGCCCATCTGGAAGAACGGCGGCAGACGCGCGTCGATACCGTGCTCGGTGAGCGCTTCTTCGATATCGGCGTAGAGCGCCGGGATTTCTTCGAGAAAGGTGGCGCGATAGTACGACAGCGCGTTTTCGATTTCATCGCCGACCGTCAGGCGCGAGTCGCGCAGCATCCGCGTTTGCCACAGCGACGTGACGCTCGCACGCAGCATCGCCTCGTTATGCGCGCGTTCGCGGTTGGTCAACTGTTGATCGCGTTCGGCCAGAAGACGCGCGACGTCGTGCTGCGCGTCGAGAATGCTCTTGCGCTGCACCTCGGTAGGGTGAGCGGTCAGGACCGGCACGATCAGCGCGTCGTTGAAGAACTGTTGCAGCACCGGCGTCGCGGCGGCGCCCGCCTCGACGAGCCGTTCGAGCGCGTGCGCCATGGTGCCCGGTTGCGAAGTCGAGCCGGCCAGCGCGTGAATCCGGTGACGGCGATTGCGGTGGCGGTCTTCGGCGATGTTCGCAAGATGCGAAAAGTAGCTGAACGCGCGTACCACGCTGACCGTTTGCTCCGGGCTCAGCGAACGCAGTTTCTTGTCGAGCGTTTGTGCCGCAGCGCTGTCGTCCTCGCGGCGAAAGCGCACGGCGGTCTGGCGGATCGTCTCCACCACGTCGAACACCGCGTCGCCTTCCTGTTCGCGCAGCACGTCGCCGAGCAGGCGTCCCAGGTAACGGATGTCCTGAAACAGCGGATGGTCTTTGTCCTCACGCGTGCGGCCGCTGCTTTTCGACGCGGGCGCGACCGTATCCTGCGAAACGGCTTGCAGCGTCGGCGCTTTAGCGGCTTGCGACGCGGTTTCGCTCACGGCGACCTTGATCTTCGGGGACTTGGCTTTGGCCGGTTTCAGCGCCTGGGCGGTGTTCGCGGCTTGCGTCGCCTTATTTGCCTTAACGGCCTTCACCGCCTTGGCGGGCGCGGAGGCTTTGGCCGACTTGGTGGTTTTGGCGACGTTAGCGGCCTGGCTTGCCATGACAGCTTTACCGGCGCGTTTGGCCGGCGTGGACTGGGCAGCCGTTGCTGCGGCAGAAGCGGCGTCAGCCGCGGAAGCGTTGGGCGATGCAGTGTTGCGGCGGGCAGGGCGCGCCGATCCGGAAGACGTCACGATGGGTTTCCTCGGGGAAGCCAGGGTCTGTTGAGTGATGAACTGCTACTGCGGAACTGCACTATGAGTTGCAACGTGAACTGCACGGAACCAGCAAAAAGCGGTATGCGCCGATGGCACTACGCCGGAGAGAGGGGTGGCCGCGCGCATTTGCATGCACGCCGGACACGTTGCGCCGCATTGCATCATCCCGCATGCCGCGCTCCGGTGCGCGAACGACCGTGCTTGAACAGGCTGGGATGGGGCAGGCGCGCGCTGCGCGAGGCCCGTCTCCTCCATCGATACCGCGCCAGCACGGCGCTCCGCTGTGCCTTGAGACACGGGGTCGCGTGCTAACATTGATTGTTATTACATCCCGTCATTCGATCAGCAAGCTAATGAACACCGAGACGTTATTTGCGCCACCCCACACGCTTGTGATTGCGTCGCGAGAAAGCCGCCTTGCCATGTGGCAGGCGGAGCATGTGCGATGTGCGCTGCACAAATTATATCCATCTTGTGACGTAAAAATCCTTGGAATGACGACACGTGGGGATCAAATTCTCGATCGCACTTTGTCGAAGGTTGGTGGTAAGGGGCTCTTCGTCAAGGAACTGGAAGCGGCGCTGGCAGACGGCCGTGCCGATCTGGCCGTGCATTCCCTGAAAGACGTGCCCATGGAATTGCCCGCGGGCTTTGCGCTTTCCACCATCATGGAACGCGAAGATCCGCGCGACGCACTGGTGTCCAACGATTACGACTCGCTTGCTGCGCTGCCAGCCGGCGCCGTGGTCGGCACCTCGAGCCTGCGCCGCGAGGCCATGCTGCGCATGCGTTACCCGCACCTCGTGGTGCGGCCGTTGCGCGGCAATCTGGATACCCGTCTGTCGAAACTCGATCGCGGCGACTATGCAGCGATCATTCTGGCGGCCGCCGGTTTGAAGCGTTTGGGTCTCGGCGAGCGCATCCGCGCGCTGCTCGATCCCGAAGACAGCTTGCCCGCGGCCGGTCAGGGCGCACTCGGCATCGAGATTCGCGCCGATCGCGCCGACCTCGCGGCATGGCTCGCCCCGCTGCATCACGAACATACGGCAGCGGCCGTCGAAGCGGAGCGGATGGTATCGCGCGCGCTGGGCGGCAGTTGCGAAGTGCCGCTCGCGGCCTATGCGACCTGGCGCGACGGCGCGTTGCATCTGCGTGGCATCGTTGCTACGCCCGACGGCCAGCGTGTCCTGAGCGCGCAGGCATCGGCGCCGGCGCCTACCGTCGAACGTGCTGTTGCGCTCGGCCAGGAAGTGGCGAGCGCGCTCGAACAGCAAGGTGCGATGGAAATCGTCCGTGCGCTGAGCACGGCCAGCGGTCCCGCCGCAGGTTCCGGTGGCGACGCGGCGGACAGCGCGGCGACCGGCGAGTGATGGCGGCCGATATCCCGGGCAACGCATCCACATCCGTCGGCAAGGCGGCGTTCACGGTTGTGATTACACGACCGGTCGGTCAGTCGAACGAATTGATCGCGCAACTCGGGGCGGCGGGTATCGCCGTGCTCGACTTTCCGCTGATCGACATCGCGCCGGTTACCGACGACGCACCGTTGCGCACGGCGCTGGCTTCTCTGGAACGCTATGCACTGGTGGTGTTCGTCTCGCCCAATGCGGTCGATCACGCGTTTGCCAGGAGCGATGCAATCTGGCCGCACGCGCTGCCGATCGGCGTAGTCGGGCCGGGCAGTGTGCAGGCGCTGGTGCGCCACGGCGTCACGGCGCCGGCGTACAACGTCATCAGTCCGCCGTCGGTAGCCGACGACGATGCGGCGCGCTTCGATTCCGAAGGCTTGTTCGCGGCGATTGATACGTCGCTCGGCGCGGCGAGTCTCGAAGGCAAGCGCGTACTGATCGTGCGCGGCGACGGCGGCCGCGAATGGCTTGCCGACCGCTTGCGCGAGGCCGGTGCCGAAGTCGAAACGGTCGCGGCCTATCGCCGCCTCGTGCCGGAACCGTCCATCGGCGGCTGGGCGCGCGTGCACGCGCTGCTTGCTGGCGAGCCGCACGCCTGGTTGCTCACCAGTTCGGAAGGCGTGCGCAATCTGCACGAACTCGCACAAGAGCATCTGACCGCCGACGAAATCGCGCAACTGAAGCACGCCAACCTGGTCACGCCGCATCCCCGTATCGCGCAGACCGCGCGGGCATTGGGTTTTGATAGCATTACGGTGTCCGGCGCGGGCGATGATCGCATTGCCCGCGCCTTGCTTGCCGCCGTCCCGACTGTTGTTCAACCGGTACCGTCCAACCCGGCTCATTCACCGGCTAAATCACGCATGACTGAAACGAACGCATCCACGAACGCTTCACCCCAGCCGGCCGCAACCACTGCGTTGCCGCCGAATCCACCCTTCACGCCCTACGAAGCGCAAAAGCGCCGCAGCGCGAGCGGACCGCTGCTGTGGTTTGTCGTCGTGATCATCGCTTGTGCGGCGGGCGTGGGCGGCTATGCGCTCAATCGCAAGGTGGAGCGCACTGAGCAGCAACTCGCGCAACGCCAGCAAGCCAACGACGCGCAGACCAACGAGTTGCGCGTCAAGACCGATCAGGCGCTGGCCACGGTTCATCAATCGGACGCGCAGGTCGCGCAACTCGAAGGCAAGCTCGCTGACGCGCAGACCGCGCAACAGGCGCTGCAGCAGCAATACACCGATCTCGCCCGCAATCGCGACGACTGGACGATGGCTGAAGTCGGGCAGATGCTGTCGGCCGCGAGCCAGCAGTTGCAGCTCACCGGCAACACGCAACTGGCGTTGTTTGCGCTGCAAAGCGCGGACACGCGTCTCGCTGCATCGGATAACCCGCAGGCAGTCACGGTGCGCAAGGCCATCGCACAAGACATCGACAAGCTGAAGGCTGCGCCGTCCACGGATCTGACCGGCATGGCGATCAAGCTCGACAACGCGATCGACCAGGTCGACGGCCTGCCGCTCTCCGGCGAAGCACCGATTGCCCACGCCACGCCGAAGGCCGCTACCTGGGCTGACACGGCGAAGGTGGCCGCGGCCACCGGCGAGCCGCGCTGGAAAGTGTGGTGGCGTGAAGTCACAACCGGCATTGGCCAGCAGCTCACCAGCCTCGTGCAGGTGCGCCGCATCGACAACGCCGACGCGATGCTCGTCACGCCCGATCAAGGCTACTTCGTGCGCGAGAATCTGAAGCTGCGTTTGCTGTCGGCGCGGCTCGCGCTGCTCTCGCGCAACCAGACCACGCTGAAGTCCGACTTGCAGGCGGCGCAGGCTGCGCTCACGCGCTATTTCGACAACACGTCGAAGAAAACACAGACTGTGATCGATCTGGTCAAGCAGGTGGATGCAGGTTCGGCCGCGGTTGAACTGCCGAATCTGAACACCAGCCTGCAAGCCGTCAATCAATACCGGAGCCGAGGCTAATCATGGCAATCCGGGGACTTCTATGGCTCGCGTTGTTGTTCGCCATCGCGGTGGTGCTGGCGGTGGTCGGACGCTTCGACATGGGGCAGGTGCTGCTGATCTATCCGCCGTATCGCGTCGATATCTCGCTGAATCTGTTCGTGGTCGGACTGGTGGTGCTGTTCATCCTGCTGTACGCGCTGCTGCGCATCGTGCGCAATATCTGGCGCATGCCGCAGCGTGTGGCGGCCTATCGCGCGCGCTCGCGTGTCGCGAAGGCGCACGCTGCATTGCGTGACGCGATCGGCAATCTGTACGCCGGGCGTTTCTCGCGCGCTGAAAAAGCCGCGAAAGATTCGCTCACGAATGGCGACAACAAGGGCGCGGCCGGTTTGATCGCAGCCACCGCGGCGCATCGCATGCATGAATATGCGCGGCGCGACGAATGGCTCGCCCAGATCGATGAAGCCGACTGGCAGGATGCACGCCTGATGGCCACCGCCGACATGCGTGCCGATGGCCGCGACGCGGACGGCGCGCTCACCGCGCTCACCGAAATGCAGTCGCAGGGCGCACGGCGGATTCACGCGCAGCAGATCATGTTGCGCGCACAACAGCAGTTGAAGAACTGGGGCGAAGTGCTCAAGCTCGTCAAGACGCTGGAAAAACGCGAAGCAATCCATCCGGCGGTAGCGGTGCGTTTGCGTCAGCTCGCGGCGGAAAACCTGCTGCGCGACCGGCGCCACAATGCCGATGCGCTGCTGGAGTTGTGGAATTCGCTGTCGGCCACTGAGCGTCATTCGCCGCGTCTCGCAGATCTCGCGGCCGAGCTGCTGGTCACGCTGAATCGTCCGCAGGAGGCGCGGAAGATCGTCGAAGAAGCGCTGGCACAGAACTGGGACGCGCGTCTGCTGCGCCGTTATCCGGACACGACCGGGGGCGACGCGTTGCCGTTGATCCAGAAGGCCGAAGGGTGGCAGAAGGATCGCCCGGAGGATGCCGATCTGATGTTTGCATTGGGCCGCTTGTGCTTGCATCAGCAGTTGTGGGGCAAGGCGCAATCGTTCCTCGAGCGCGCGCTAAAACTGGCCGACAACGAGACGCTGAAAATTCGTTCGCATCGCGCGTTGGCGCGTTTGCATGAGCAGATCGGCGATTCCGCCAAGGCGAGCGAGCATTATCGCGAGAGTGCGTTGGCGATGAATATTGTTTGATGCATTGATCGCCGTGGCGTGTGGTTCAGACGCGCCGCAGTAGACGCAAAAGAAAAAGCCCCAGCGTTGGAAGATGCCGGGGCTTTTTCTTTGAAACGTGGCGCGTCACGCGTAACGCAGGATTCTTGACGGCGGTTCCTGCGTCACGTCATTCGCGATGATTGCCGGGAAGTCGCGCTACTTGTTGACCATCTTCGCCGGCACACTCACCGCCAACAAACCGCCGAGGATCATAAACGCCGCCAGCATATACATGCCGGAGTCGTTCGCGGCAGTCGCCTGCTTCAACCAGCCGACCGCGTACGGACTGAGAAAGCCCGCGAGATTGCCGATCGAATTGATCATCGCGATGCCGGCTGCCGCACCCGTGCCGGCGAGGATCGCCGTCGGCAAACTCCAGAACAGCGGCAGAGTGGTCAGGATGCCCATGGTCGCGAGCGTGAGCGAGGCCATCGCCAGCACGGTGTTGTGAGCCCACACCACGGAGAGCACGAGGCCGATCGCCCCTGCGAAGGCCGGCAACGCGATATGCCAGCGCCGCTCACGCTTGCGGTCCGCGCTGCGCGACACGAACACCATCGCGACGACCGCTGCCGCAAACGGAATGGCGGACAGCAGGCCGATCATGAACGAGTCCGTCACGCCAGTCGCCTTGATGATGGTCGGCAGCCAGAAGCTCACGCCATAGAGGCCCATCACGAACGAGAAGTACGTGAGGCTCAGCATTAGCACGCGGCCGCTCGTGAGCACCTGGCGAATCGGCATGTCGTGCTTGGTGGCTTCTTCGGCTGATACCTGACGTTCGAGCAATTCCTTCTCGTTCGCGGTGAGCCATTTGGCCTTCGAAATACGGTCGTCCAGCATCAGAAACACCATGATCCCGACGACCACCGAGGGAAGCCCTTCGAGCAGGAACAGCCACTGCCAGCCATGCCAGCCGTTCATGCCGTTGAAGCTCTTCAGGATGTAGCCCGACACCGGGCCGCCGATCACACCGGACAACGCGATCGCCGTCATGAACAAGGTGGTCATGCGGCCGCGACGATGCGACGGATACCAGTACGTGAGGTACAGAATGATGCCGGGGAAGAAGCCTGCTTCGGCGAGGCCGAGCAGGAAGCGCATCACGTAGAACATGGTCGGGGTGGTGATGAACATGGTCAGCATCGAGATCACGCCCCACGACACCATGATCCGTGCGATCCACACCCGCGCACCCACTTTGTGCAGGATCACGTTGCTCGGAACTTCGAAGATGAAATAGCCGAGGAAGAAAATCCCCGCACCGAAGCCGTAGACCGCGTCGCTCAAGCCGAGATCGGTGGTCATTTGCAGCTTGGCGAAGCCGACGTTGACGCGGTCGAGATACGCGACCACGTAGCAGAGCATCAGGAACGGCGCGAGCCGCCAGGTGACCTTGCGATAGGTTGCCTCTTCAAAAGTGGAAGGTGGCGCCCCCGCGCCGGGATGGTGGAGCGGATCTGCAGGACTAGCCATGGTGTCTCCTCTTTTCTTATGGAAATGAAGTACCGCCGTCGATCGCGATTCTAGCCGCGCTGGAAGGTTTGGTTCGCATGGCGTTTACACGCAGCGCCCGCCGTCCACTTCGAGGCAGACGCCGGTGATGAACTCCGCCTCGTCCGAGGCGAGATACAGCGCTGCGTTCGCGATGTCCTGCGGCGTCGAGAAGCGCCCGAGCGGAATGCCGGCCAGAAAGCGTTTGCGATTCTCCGGCGTATCTTCAACGCCCATGAACTCCGACAACAGTCCCGTCTCGCCGATCACCGGGTTCACACAGTTCACCCGAATGCGGTCCGGGCCCAGTTCGACGGCAAGCGACTTGCTGGCGATGATCACCGCACCCTTGCTGCCGTTGTACCAGACGAGGCCCGGCCGTGGTCGGACGCCGGCCGTCGACGCGATATTGATGAAAACGCCACCGCCTTGCTGGCGGAAATACGGCACGAATTCCTGCACGCTCCAATAGATGCTTTTGACGTTCACCGCGTAGACGCGGTCGAACTCCGCTTCCGTCACGTCGAGCACAGGCTTGTTGCGATGCGTCGTGCCGGCATTGTTGACGACGATCTGCACGCTGCCGAAATCTTCGAGAGCAGCCTCGCGCAGCTTTTGCCAGTCCTCGCGTTGCGCGACGTTGCCGGCCACCGCGATTGCCTTGCCGCCGGCAAGCGCGATTTCGCTCGCTACACGTTCGGCCGCAGGGCCGTTCAGATCGTTGACCACGACGTTCGCGCCTTCGCGCGCGTAGGTCTTCGCGATGCCTTCGCCGAAACCCGAGCCGCCACCCGTGACGATGGCCGTTTTACCTGTCAACCGCATGATGTCTCCGCTGTTTGTTATGGATGGTGATACGCCTGCTTCCGCGTGTTTCCGTTTGCTGCGAACGCGAGTGCCTGACTAACCGTGACGAATGGCGATCGTCTTCAACACCGTGAAGCCATACAGCGCTTCGAAACCCTTTTCACGTCCATGGCCTGAATGCTTCACGCCGCCGAACGGCAATTCGACACCGCCGCCCGCGCCGTAGTTGTTGATGAACACCTGGCCGGAGCGCAGGCGCCGCGCGAGGCGCATCTGCCGGGCCCCGTCACGCGTCCAGATACCCGCGACCAAACCGTACTGTGTGCCGTTGGCGAGCGACAGCGCTTCGTCTTCGTCGGTAAACGACATCGCGGCGAGGACGGGACCGAACACTTCGTCGCGCGCCAGACGGTGGTTCGCGGGCACGTCGCGCAGCAGCGTGGGCGCTTGGTAGAAGCCGCTTTCCGGCGCCTCGGGGATCACTTCGCCATGGGCTGCCATCGGGATGCCGTCGTGTTGCGCGTCGGAGAGGAAGTCCCACACGCGTTGTTGCTGCTTCGCGCTGATCAGCGGGCCGCAGTCGAGATCGGCATGCGACGGTCCGACCCGCAGCGCGTGGAACGCGCCGCTCAGCCGGTCGAGCAGTGGCTCGTAAATCGCCCGGTCGATCAACACGCGACTGCCCGCCGAGCAGGTTTGCCCGGCGTTCTGCACGATCGCCGACACCAGCACCGGCAGCGCTGCGTCGAGATCCGCGTCGGCGAACACGATTTGCGGCGATTTGCCGCCCAGTTCCAGCGTGACCGGGACGTGGTTTTCAGCGGCCATCTGCGTCACGAGCTTGCCGGTTTCGGGCGAGCCGGTGAAGGAGATGTGGTCGATGCCGGGATGACGCGCAAGGGCCGCGCCCGCTTCATGCCCAAGACCCGTGACGATATTCAGCGCGCCCGCCGGCAAACCTGCCTCGGCCGCCAGTTCGGCGACGCGCAATACCGACAGGCACGCGTCTTCCGCCGGTTTGACGACGCACGCATTGCCGGTGGCGAGCGCCGCGCCGACGCTGCGGCCGAAGATCTGCATCGGGTAGTTCCACGGCACGATGTGACCGGTTACGCCGTGCGGCTCGCGGATCGTCAGCACCGTGTAGCCGGCCTGATAGGGGAGCGTTTCGCCGTGCAGCTTGTCCGCCGCGCCGGCGTAAAACTCGAAATAGCGGGCCAGCGCCGCCGAGTCGGCGCGCGCCTGCTTGAGCGGCTTGCCGGTGTCGCGGGCTTCCAGTTGGGCGAGTTCTTCCTGACGCGCGGCGACCAGCATCGAGAGCCGGTACAGCACACGGCCGCGTTCGGCGGCGCTTGCCTGACCCCACGCGCCTTCGAAGGCACGGCGGGCGGCGTGGACCGCGGCGTCGATATCCGCTGCGGTGCCGCGGGCCAGTTGAGTGAACGGCTGGCCGTCCGAAGGGTCGACCACCGCGATGGTCTCGCCGCCTGATGCGGCAACCCATTCGCCGTTGATGAAGTGTCGGGCTTCTTCCATGCAGGCTCCTTGAGGTGTCACGCAACCGAGGTTCAAGCCGAGGTTCGGATACGTGGTGTTCACAAACGAGAGGCACAATCGAGCGACGCCAGACGATTATCGCGCCGATCCAACGAGAGGTGCCATCGGCCGATTGGCTATAATGGCGTAATCCGCACTGTCCGGCTGCAGCGCCTCGTCCTGGCGAGTTTCACGATTCACGCCGCTCGAGCTCACGCGCCGCATGTCGCACGCCGTGTTCCGAATTCCATCTGATCAGAGAGCGCTCATGAGCTTCAATAACGTCCCCGCAGGCAAAGACCTTCCGCAAGATTTCAACGTCATCATCGAAATCCCGGCGCAAAGTGATCCGGTGAAGTACGAAGCTGACAAGGAAACGGGCCTGCTCCACGTCGACCGTTTCATCGGCACGGGCATGCGCTATCCGGCGAACTACGGCTACATTCCGCAAACGCTGTCGGGCGACGGCGACCCGGTCGACGTGCTGGTGCTCACGCCGTTCCCGCTGCTGGCCGGCTCGGTGGTTCGCGCACGCGCACTCGGCATGCTGCAAATGACCGATGAATCGGGCGTCGATGCGAAGCTCGTCGCCGTCGCGCACGACAAGGTCTGCCCGATGACCGCTGATCTGAAGTCGATCGACGACGTACCGGCGTACTTGAAGGACCAGATCAAGCACTTCTTCGAGCAATACAAGGCGCTCGAGAAGGGCAAGTGGGTGAAGGTCGAAGGCTGGGCGGGCATCGAAGCCGCGCACAAGGAAATCAGCGAAGGCGTGGCGAACTACAAGAAGTAAGCTGCGTTACACCGCTGGTTGGTAAAAAGACCGCGTGAGCCTGCAAGGGCCACGCGGTTTTTTCATGGATGGCGTTTTCGCCGATCCCACGTCCTGTTCAATGCGTAGTGCCGACGGCGCCCGTCTGGCCTGGGGTTCCAGCGCATAGACACAGCGCATCGACTGGATGAACCGAATGCATTTTTACATCTAAGCGTTAACCCTTATCATTCGGCGGCCGCAGCAGGTTTCCTGCTGTCGGCGTACTAATGCGCTGATGCAGCGCCAACGCGCGTTTTTGTGAGCCCACCGTCCGGATGTTGAACCGCAAGTCCAACCCTTCGTCGCCACGCTGGTCGAGCCGCCTGTACGCGAGCCTGTATGCGCTCGTCACCGCGATTTACCGCGGCCGGCCGGTATGGATGGTGTCGTTTTCGACGAGCGAGGCCAACCTGTCGGAAGGGCTGAGAGCTGCTTGCGCGTCCACCGCCATGCTGGTGCTCGGCAATCTGCTGCACGACCCGGCCTTCGCATGGGCCGCGATCGGCGCTTTCTGGACCTGTCTCGCAGACGCGGCCGGCTCGAATCGCGCGCGCTTCGCCTCGATGATGGGCTTTGCGCTGCTGTCGACCGTGTGCGGTGCCGTGACCGCCTTCGCTTCAGGTGAGGGGACGGTGTTCGCGGCGCTCGCCATTCTGGCATTCACCACGCTTGGCGCGTTCGGCAGGATCTGGGGTGCCGCGACATCGCAGGTGACGATTCTCGCGGCTACAGCCTGCGTCGTGATGGTCGACCGGCCCATGCGCGACTTTCGGGAAGGCGCGGCGTTTCTCGGCATCTATCTGGCTGGGTGCCTGTTTGCCGTCGTGCTGAGCCTGACCGTCTGGCGCATTCATCCGTTCGGCACGAGCCGCGCTTCGCTGCGTGCGGTGTATCTGCGTCTGGCTGACATCGCATTCGACAGCGCGCGTCTGCTCGAGCAGCACGCTGCGCCTGGACAGTGGGCCACGCATGCCGCGAAATTTCGCGCCGATGCGCGGGCAACGCTTGAGCGCTCGCGCAAGGCACTGGCGAACGTGCCGGATTCGAGAACGGCAGGCCGGGAAACCTACGACAATCTCCTTGCCCTGCTGACCGAAAGTGAAGCGCTTTTTGCGTATCTGATTGCCGTCACCGGGGCTTGTGAAAAAGCCCCGGAAGACGCACGTCGCGTCAGACGCGCGGCTCGACTGCTGACCGGGATGGGCGAAGTTCTGCGAAGAATCGGCGCGGCCACCAACGAAGCGCAATGGAACCGTCTCGCTGGCTTGCAGCTTCGTTTGCGGCGGCTCGCGAGACGACTCGAATCCGCGCTGATGGAACCCGTGACACTCAAGTCCGACTTCGAACTGGTTGATTTCGCGCCGGCGCATGCCCAGCCGCTTGGGTGGTCGGACAGTGCAGCCAGACTGCTGACGCGGATGTGGTCGACCCTCAAGGCGAACCTCTCGGTTCAGTCAGTCGGCTTGCGCCACGCAGCCCGTGTGGGCGTCACGACGACGGCGGGCTTTCTGGTCATACGGGCGCTCGGACTTCCTTTCGGCTACTGGGCAACCATGGCGACGCTGCTGATCCTGCAACCGTCCATCGCCGCGACCTGGCCACGGAGTATCGAGCGCGCTGCCGGGAGCATCGTCGGGGGTGTGCTGGCGGCCGCGATCGGCTATGCGATCCATTCGCCACTCGGCATTTCATTGGCGGTGTTTCCACTGGTGGTGGCCACTATGGCGCTGCGTCCCGTCAGTTACAGCCTGTTCGTTCTGTTCCTGACGCCGACCTTTGTACTCGTTGCTGACTTCGCGACGCCGGGCGCCAGCGAATTCGCCTACGCGCTGACGCGGCTCGGCAACAATGTGCTCGGCTGTGTATTGGCGCTGCTGGCAACGTTCTATCTGTGGCCGACGCGGGAGAAGGTCGACTACCGCGCCTATCTGAACGAGGCGGTGCGGGCTAACCTCGGGTATCTGAGAGCGGCACTGGCGTCACCCGAACGAAGCGAGAAGGACATGGAGCGCTTGCGTCGAGCCGCTGGATTGGGCAGCAATAATGCGGAGGAAGCAATCGGCCGGATTCGACTCGAAAAGCTCGAGGACTCGATGGTCGACACGGTGACGCTGACGGTCCTGAGCGTGTTGCGAAAAATGGCGGGAACCGCGACCCAACTGCGCTTGAGTACGAACCGGCGCAGCATGGACGATCAACTCGGCGCGTGGATTGCCTCCACCAATGCCGACATCGAGGCGGCGTTGAATCGGACGTTGCGACCGATACGCCGCGATCTGCCTGCGCGAGACCGGCTCTCATCACTGGAGGCGGACGCAGTGGGGGAAATCGCGCTGATGCATCGGCTGCTGACTGAGCGGATGCGCGAGGCGAGGGGATAGGGGGAGCGGATCTATATGTCCGTTTCGTCTGCGGCAATGGATTCTGATTCGGGTTCGGGTTCGGGCTCGGGCAGCGGCAGCACCGATTCGAGCGTACGCAACCCCGCAGCCAGCACCCGCTTTTCGGCAGGCGGCAAGCGCTTAACCCAATACTCCGCACGCGACGCACTCGAACGGTCCGCCAACTCAAACGACACGAGCACCCGCACCGGCTTGCGCGAACGCGTATAGCGTGCGCCCGCGCCGCTCACGTGTTTGTCGAAGCGCGCCTGCACATCGGTGGCAATGCCGGTATAGACGCTGCCGTCCGAGCATTCGAGCAGATACAGAAACCACGCCATGGGTGCGCTTCAGCCTTTGAACGGATTGTGTTCGCGCAGCTCGTCCACATACGCGTGGATGCTGTTCTTTTCGTTGTCGAGGAAGTGGCCGACCGCATCGGCGAAGGCCGGATGCGCGAGCCAATGTGCCGAACGCGTCACGGTCGGCAAGAACCCACGCGCCATCTTGTGCTCGCCCTGCGCGCCGCCTTCGAACGCACCCAGCTTCTCCTCGATGCAGAATTCGAGCGGCTGGTAGTACGCAGTTTCAAAGTGCAGGCAGGGCACATGTTCGAGCGCGCCCCAGTAGCGGCCGTACAAGGTGCCGCCGGTTTTCGCGTCGCGCTGGTAAACCACGAGCGAGCTGGCGATTGGCTTGCCTTCGTATTCGGCAATCACCAGCAGCAGATTTTCCGGCATCGAGGCGCCGATCATCCGGAAGAAATCGAGGTTCAGATACGGACTCGAAAAGTGTTCGCGGTAGGTCTGCCGATAGCACTTGCTGAAGAATCGCCAGTCGGCGTCCTGGATATCTTCGCCGCGA
Source organism: Paraburkholderia domus (assembly GCF_905220705.1). Lineage (GTDB taxonomy): Bacteria > Pseudomonadota > Gammaproteobacteria > Burkholderiales > Burkholderiaceae > Paraburkholderia > Paraburkholderia domus. The sequence goes on along the minus strand of NZ_CAJNAT010000003.1, from coordinate 231,660 downwards.
ATCCGGCGCATCGTCACGCCGGCTTCCTGCACCTTGCGGCGCTCGGCGCGGATGTTCTTGCGTTTCTTCTGTTCGAGCGTGGAGAGGAAATCGTCGAAGTCGCGATAGCCGTCGTTCAACCAGTGGAACTGCACGCCTTCGCGCTGCATCATGCCCATGTCGGTCAACGCAGCGCCTTCCGTTTCGGTCGGAAACAGCACGTGCAGCGACGACACGTCGGCTTGCTCGGCGAACGCCATCAGCGTCGCCGCCAGATGCCTGAGCGCATGCGTATCCGCCGATAACAGGCGGTTGCCTTGCACCGGTGTGAACGGCACCGCGCACAGCAGCTTCGGGTAGTACGGCAGACCGTTGCGTTTGTACGCATCGGCCCACGCCCAATCGAAGACATATTCGCCGTACGAGTGGCCCTTCAGGTAGACGGGCGCGGCCGCCGCGAGCTTGTCCGTGCGCGGGTCGGTCAGCGTGACGAATTGCGGCGCCCAGCCGGTATCGGCGACCGCACATCGGGTCGCATGCAGCGCGCTCAAAAACTCGTGCCGCAGAAACGGCGTGGGTTGCGTTTGCTGCGCGAGGAGGGCATTCCATTCCGCGGCATCCACCTCGGAGGGCGACGCCAGAATGCCCGTGCGATAATCAAAGCGTTCCTGGTTCAATCTGTGTGACTGTTCCCAATGAGCGACGCAGGCTTGTAGCGATGCGTCGTTCGTTTATCCGATTTGTCCGTTGCCGTCGAGCTAACCAGCCACGGTACTCGCAAGCCGCCTGGCTTGCCTGTCGATCCTGCCATGAAGACCCGAATCGCTCTTGCTCAAATCAATGTCACCGTCGGCGACTTCGCCGGCAATGTCGCGAAGATTGTCGCTGCCGCGCGCGCCGCGCACAACGATGGTGCGAAGCTGCTGATCGCCCCTGAACTCGCGCTATCCGGCTATCCGCCTGAAGATCTGTTGCTGCGTCCCGCGTTCTACGCAGCGAGCGCGGCAGCGCTCGCCGACCTGGCCACGCAACTGAGACCCTTCGCCGGCCTGCATGTGATCGTCGGCCATCCGCTGCGTGACTTGACGCACAGCGCGGCAAACGGCCATGGTAATGCAAACGCGCCGATCGAGCGCGGCGTCCCGCCGGTCGATACGTTCAACGCGGCTTCGCTGATCGTGGACGGGGAAGTGGCCGGTACTTATCGCAAGCAGGATTTGCCCAATGCCGAGGTGTTCGACGAGAAGCGCTATTTCGCTTCCGACCCGCAGCCGTTTGTGTTCGAACTGGACGGTGTGAAATACGGCGTGGTGATTTGCGAGGACGCGTGGCACGCATCGGCTGCGCAAATGGCGAAGGCGGCGGGCGCGCAGGTGCTGCTGATTCCGAACGGCTCGCCGTATCACCTGAACAAGGAAGCGGTGCGCTTTGACATTCTGCGTGCGCGGATTCGCGAGACCGGCCTGGCCGTGGTCTACGTGAACATGGTCGGCGGGCAGGACGAACTGATTTTCGACGGCGGCTCGTTCGTACTCGATGAAAAGGGCGAACTGGTCGCCAAGATGGCGCAGTTCGAGGAAGGCAACGCGATTGTCGAGTTCGACAGTGGCAAACCGGTGCCCACGGCGATCGCGCCGGAACTCTCGCTCGAGGCGCAGGTGTACGCAGCGCTTGTGATGGGCGTGCGCGACTATATCAACAAGAACGGTTTCCCGGGCGCGCTGATCGGCCTGTCGGGCGGTGTGGATTCGGCGCTGGTGCTGGCCGTCGCGTGCGATGCGCTGGGCGCGGATCGCGTGCGCGCGGTGATGATGCCGTCGCGCTATACCGCGGACATTTCAACCACCGACGCCGCCGAGATGGCGCGCCGCGTCGGCGTGCGTTACGACGAAATCGCGATCGCGCCGATGTTCGACGCGTTCCGCGGTTCGCTTGCCGAAGAGTTCGCAGGCCGCGCCGAAGACGCCACCGAAGAAAATATTCAGGCTCGTATCCGCGGCACGTTGCTGATGGCCCTGTCGAACAAGTTTGGCTCGATCGTGCTGACCACCGGCAACAAGAGCGAGATGGCGGTGGGCTACTGCACGTTATACGGCGACATGGCCGGCGGCTTTGCCGTGATCAAGGACATTGCCAAGACCCTGGTCTACAAGCTGTGCCATTACCGCAATCAGGCCACCACCTTCGGCAAGCAGGACGTGATCCCCGAGCGCATTCTGACGCGTGCACCGTCGGCCGAACTGCGCGAGAACCAGACCGATCAGGACAGCTTGCCGCCTTACGAAGTGCTCGATGCGATCATGCGCATGTACATGGAAGAGGATCGCTCGCTCGCGGAAATCATCGCGGCGGGCTACGCGGTCGAAGACGTGAAACGCGTCACGCGCCTCATCAAGATCAACGAGTACAAACGCCGTCAGGCGCCGATCGGTATTCGCGTCACGCATCGCGCGTTCGGCCGCGACTGGCGTTATCCGATTACGTCGCGCTACACCGAGCCGGTGGAGTGAGCTGACGCGAACGGTTGCTGCGGACTTACTCCATAGCAGACCTGTAGCGCGCGCCGGATCGTCGGACAGCAGTTTGCCGCAATGCATCCGGCGCGGCGTAGAATAAAAATCATCCGTTTTCCCTTTCGAACTTCCAATCACGAGACGAGGTCCGCCATGAAGCGCATCACTGCAGTCATCAAACCGTTCAAACTCGACGAAGTGCGCGAGGCGCTCGCTGAAGTCGGCCTCACAGGTCTAACCGTGACTGAAGTTAAAGGCTTCGGTCGGCAAAAAGGCCACACCGAGCTCTATCGTGGTGCAGAGTATGTGGTCGACTTTCTGCCGAAAGTGAAGATCGAAGTCGTTGTCGCAGACAACCAGTGCGATCAGGTGATCGACGCAATCATCGGCGCGGCACGGACCGGCAAGATCGGCGACGGCAAGATTTTCGTCGCGGACGTGGAGCGTGTGATCCGGATTCGCACGGGCGAGGAAAACGAAGCGGCGGTTTGAACGGCCAGACTTCGCAAATTTAAAGCACAGGGTTCAAGCGGCGGTATTGCTTATCGCGTCCCAGGTGCCTTGCACGCACCGCAACGGTGCGGCGGGGCGGTGGCAAAACCGTGCGCTCAAATAAAAAACGGTGCGATACCCTTTCGGACATCGCACCGATACGCGCCTCTCGCAGCAGCGTGAAAAAGATTCTCTTGGAGAACTTGCGACTACGTCCCGAAGGACGTCCCCGTGGGGGGCGCCCCGAAGGACATCCCCTTGGGGGATCCCGTTCGATTAGAACGAGTGTTGAATACCTGCGTACACGCCCGATTGCTGGTGACCCGGCAGCGGGTTGTCCGTTACGGTGGACGTGCCGGAATTGTCTGCGTTCAGGCCGAAGTTAGCATTCTTGCTGTTACGTGCCGTAGCAAGCTGGATATCCAGCAGCGTGCGCTTGGACAGGTTGTACGAACCGCCAATCGTGTAGATCGTCGCATTGCCCGCGCCATTGTTGCCGTTGACGTGGTACACCGCTGCGATCAGTGCTGCAGCCGGCGTTGCTTGCCACGTCACGCCGCCCCATTCGTGATCGAGGGTGGTCGGCTGACCCGGCAGAACACCCGTTGCACCTGCCGAGCGGATAGCCTGGTAAGCGGCCTGAACCTTGAACTGGCCAAGGAAGACGTTCACGAGAGCCGAGTATTCGCGCGATGCCGCGAACACGCCGGTGGAGATGTTAGCCGCATTGGCCGGCGTGGCAGCAGCCGGGCCGTACAGAATACCGTTACCCGGGTTGCGGATTTCGTCGTACAGACCGCGAACCTGGAACAGCGAGTTCGTGTAGGTGACCTGTGCGCCAGCTTCGCGACCTTGAGCGGTCGTGCCGTTACCGTTCCAGTTCGTTGCGTTCGACAGGGCGTATTGGCCGTAGAAGTCAAAGCCTGCGATCTTCGGCGACTGGTACGCGAAGTTGTTGCTCGATTGCGGCCAGTTGCGGCCACGCACCAGCGATGCCGACGACCAGTTCGATTGACCGAACGGGTCGAAGTCCCACACGCCGTTCGAGATGAAGAGCATGCGGCCCATGGTGAACGTACCGTATTGATCGTTCGCCAAACCGACCGTTGCCCAGCGATTGAAGAGACCGCCGCCGCCAGGGCCTGCGCCCGTCATGGTATTGAAGGAGCCTTCCAACTGGAACAGGACCTTGTTGCCGCCACCAATGTCCTCAACGCCCTTCATGCCCCACAGGCTGGTACCCCAGTCGCCGCTTTCTGCTTTGAAACGGTTCGTGCTGCCAGTTGCCTGGCCGTTTGCACCGACGCCTTGCGGAACGCCCGACATGTATTCCAGGCCAGCGTCCAGGCGGCCGTACAGCGTCACGCTGCTTTGGGCGTGCGCAACTACACCGGCTGTCATCAGCGCAGCGGCGAGCAAAGCTTTCTTCATCTTCTCCTCCATACCCTGTCAAAAAGTGAAACCCAGTACTGCGAATGGTGTTCGGACGCAGCGCGCCGAACAGAAATCGGTACCAGGGAGATTAGCGGGTGGATTGGGTCTCCTGCCGTGACGGATAGCCTCAGCGGGCTATTCTTCGCGCCATGCCGATCCCTCGCCGACCGGTTCTCCTCTGTTGCTTTGAAGTGAAACTACTTTTAATGAACTTCGTTTTGCTACTTTGGTTACTAATTTATCAAAAATACACTTGGGTGGGAGAAGAAATTAGTACCGGCTTGGGCCGGTGTCTCCAAATTGCAATACGAATGTGTGCAAGGAATCGTTGCGATGTCCCCAAAATGGCGGGAAACCCTTACGCCGTAAGGGAATCACGGATTGGGACAGGCCACGTCAAGGATTGCCACTATTGACGCTTCAAATGCGGCAGAGTAGGGCGAAATGAGGGTGGTTCGGGCCAGTAGTGGGCCCGTTTTCGAGGCCAGAACGGCCGGAATGCACAGGTGAGCGAAGTAAAAAAGGCGCTCGTAAGAACCTTGTAATGTTACTTTGACTACAGCCCAAATACCGGGCTGTACGAGGGTTTCATTTGAGGCTGCCGGACAGGAACTGCTTGAGCCGTTCGCTCTTTGTGTTCCTGAAGACTTCGTCCGGATGACCTTCTTCCTCGACGCGGCCTTGATGCAGGAACATCACGTGATTCGACACGTTGCGCGCGAACGCCATTTCATGGGTCACGACGATCATCGTGCGGCCTTCTTCTGCGAGCGTCTGCATGACTTTGAGCACTTCGCCGACCAGTTCGGGGTCGAGCGCGGAAGTCGGTTCGTCGAACAGCATCACGTCCGGGTGCATGGCCAACGCGCGCGCGATTGCCACGCGCTGCTGCTGGCCGCCCGACAGATGCGACGGGTACTGCTTTTCCAGACGCGGCGCGAGGCCCACTTTCTCCAGATACTCACGTGCGCGTTCTTCGGCTTCCTTGCGCTTCAGACCTAGTACGTTGACCGGCGCCTCGATGATGTTCTCGAGCACGTTCATGTGCGTCCACAGGTTGAAGTGCTGAAACACCATCGACAGCTTGGTGCGCACGCGCTGCAATTGCTTTGGATCGGAGACGCGCAAGGCGCCGTTCTTGGCGAGTTGCGTGCGGACTTCTTCGCCGTCGACGAAGATGCGCCCGGCGTTCGGCTGCTCGAGAAAGTTGATGCAACGAAGCATCGTGCTCTTGCCCGAACCGGACGAGCCGATCACGCTGATTACGTCACCGGCGTTGGCCTTCAGCGACACGCCCTTGAGGACTTCGTTATCGCCGTACTGTTTGTGAAGCTCGTCGACGAAGAGCTTTTGCTTCTTGGTGTTCATCAGAATCCTTGGCGGGCTTACTTGCTTGGGGCGCGGTGCCCTTTTTTTATTACTTGCCTTGCGGCCGCAGGTAAGCGAGCCAGCGGCGCTCGGCGCGGCGGAACAGCCACACGAGCGCAAAAGAAATGCACAGATAGAGCAGGGCGGCGAGGCCGAACGCATTGAACGACTGATACGTCGCGGAGTTCACGTCGCGCGCGATCTTGAGAATGTCCGGCACGGTCGCCGTGAACGCCACGGTGGTGGCGTGCAGCATCAGGATCACTTCATTGCTGTAGTACGGCAACGCGCGGCGCAGTGCCGACGGCAAAATAACCCGCCGGTACAGCGTGAACGACGACATGCCATACGCGCGCGCCGCTTCGATTTCGCCATAGGGCGTAGCCTTGATCGCGCCCGCGAAAATCTCGGTGGTGTACGCGCACGTGTTCAGCGTGAACGCGAGCAGCGTGCAATGCATGCCGTCGCGGAAGAACGCGTTGGTCAGTTCGTTATTGCGGATGATTTCGAGGCTATACAAGCCGGTGTAGCACAGCAGCAGTTGCACGTAGAGCGGCGTGCCGCGGAACACATACGTATACAGCCACACCAGGCTGGCGAGCCACTTCTTCTTCGACACCCGCGCGACCGCGAGGGGAATCGACAGGCAGAAGCCGAGCCCGATCGACACGACCAGCAGCCATAGCGTGATCACGACGCCGGTGAGTCGGTAGCCGTCGCTATATAGATAGTTGCGCCAGTATTCCTGAATGATCTCGATCATAGATCCGCCTTTCGCACGCCAGTCGAGTAACGCTTTTCGAGGTACATCAGCACGAAGTTGGACACTGTGGTGATGACGAGATAGATCGCCCCTGCGAGCAGGGTGAAGAAGAAGAACCGCAGCGTGCCCTTGCCGGCATCCTGCGAGGCTTTGACGACGTCCGCCAGACCGATGATCGACACCAGCGCCGTGGCTTTCACCATGACCTGCCAGTTGTTGCCAATGCCAGGCAGCGCGAAGCGCATCATCTGCGGGAACATCACCCGCGAGAACACCTGCCAGCCGGTCATGCCGTAAGCCGCGCCGGCTTCGAGCTGGCCGCGCGGCACCGCGAGGAACGCGCCGCGGAAGGTTTCGGTGAAGTACGCGCCGTAGATGAAGCCAAGCACCGCGACACCGGCCACGAACGGGTCGATGTCGATCTGGTCCCAGCCGAGCAGGTCGGTCAGGTTGTTCAGCCATATCTGGATGCTGTAGAACAGCAACAGCATCAGTACCAGGTCGGGCACACCGCGCACGAGCGTCGTGTAGACGGTGCCGACACTATAGGAGAAGCGGTTCTTCGACAGTTTCGCCGCCGCGCCGAGCAGGCCCAGCACGAAAGCGAACGCCAGCGACAACACCGCCAGTTTGACGGTTTGCCAGGTGCCGTTGAGAAGCAGCGGGCCGTAGCCTTGAAGGAACATATGGGGTCCTTGACGATGCGTGGGTGACGCACCGCGAAAGACGCGGCCAGCTCTGCACCGCGTTTGCCGCGAGCCTGGGCTCGCCGATTCCCGCGGCGCACAGCGCACCGCTGTGCAAATCATGACTGCATGACCGTTGCCGGTCTTGCAGCGCGCTTTTCGACTCTCGTTCTGAATCGGGGTTGAAGCTGTTTTTTGAAGCTATTGCCGACTGTAGTACGAAGCCTTGGGAAAGCCCATGCGGGCGAGCCCCGAGTTTCGCGGGTACTGCGTGTTGCTGCTTACCTGGCCGGCTGCCGGGGCTGGAGGCCCGCTCAGCTGACGGCTCAGTGACCGGCGCAGGTGCCCAGCTCAGCGACCAGGATAAATATCGAGGTCGAAGTACTGCTTTTCGAGCTTCTTGAACGTACCGTCCTGATGCACTTGCGCCAACGCCTGGTTGAACATCGCTTTCAGCTCGACGTCATCCTTGCGCAGGCCGATGGCCGTGCCTTCACCGATTGTCTTTGAGTCTTTCACTTCCGGGCCGGCCCAGCCGAAGCCTTTGCCGCGCGGCGTCTTCAGGAACCCGGCATCGGCTTGCAGTTCGTCCTGCAATGCGGCGTCGAGACGCCCCGAAGCGACGTCGGCGTACACCTGATCCTGATTCTGGTAGGGCACTACGATCACGCCTTTGGGCTCCCAGTACGCTTTGGCGTAAGCCTCCTGAGTCGAGCCTTGCTCGACGCCGACGCGTTTGCCTTTCAGCGATTCAGCCGTGGGCAGCAGGGGCGAGCCGGCTTTGGCGATCATGCGGGCCGGTGCGTCGAACAGCTTGTCGGAGAAGTCGATCTGCTCGCGGCGCTTGTCCGTGACGGTCAGCGACGACACGATCGCGTCGAACTTCTTGCCCTTCAGCGCCGGGATGATCCCGTCCAGGTCCTGCTCGACCCACACGCACTTGACGTTCATTTTCGCGCACAGCGCTTTCGTCAAATCGACGTCGAAGCCGACGACCTGGCCGCTGGCTGCCGTCGATTCGAACGGCGGGTAGCTGGCGTCTACCCCGATACGCACGGTTTTCCACTCTTTCGCCATGGCGCCGGTGGCTATGACGGCAAGCGCCACGCACAGTGCGGCCTTCTTCATGTTTCTCCTGGATCAAACTGATCGTCGTGGTGTGCCGATCTCGACGACCGCCGGCTCGTGGCCGGCCGTCGCTATTCTAGGCGGTCAAAATTGTCGCGCCGCGCATGGGTTTCACTTCGCTTCCGCTTCGATCCCGCTTTGGTCCCGCCGTTGTCTTTTCGACGGATCGAGCGGGATTGGCGAGGGGGCGAAGCAGGCGGCTGTGCCGTCGCGGCCGGCTGGCCGGGCCCGACGGCGCGCCTTGAGCGCCTACGCGTCTTGAAAAGGGCGGTATTTTACCCGAACAGGGGCAGGGCGCCAGTGCAGGACGTCGCTGGCTGCCGATGGGCGGGCTCATGCGTTGTGTATGCGCGACGTTGTCGGGTCGCGGGCGGGTTGTTCTTGCGTGCGCTCATTCGCGTTAATGATCGACAGGCCAGCGGCCGGTTTTGCGAGGAAGGCCGCCGGTGGCCGGTCTGGCCGTGCCGCGCGCCCCGCCGGCGCACGATTGCGCGGATTTATGAAACGATCCGGTGCGCCGTTGCCGATTGTTTAGCATGCTTTGCGCCCATACATTCTGTGCATCGTTATTTACCCACCGGGAGACCCTCATGATCGAGATTCGCCGTTCCGACGAACGCGGCCACGCCAATCACGGCTGGCTCGACTCGTATCACAGCTTCTCGTTTGCTGACTACCGCGACCCGCAACACGTGCATTTTGGACCGCTGCGGGTGATCAACGAAGACCGCATCGCCGGCGGCCAGGGCTTTGGCACACACGGCCATCGCGACATGGAAATCGTCACGTATGTGCTCGAAGGCGCGCTCGCGCACCGCGACAGCATGGGCAATGGCTCGACCATCCGTCCCGGTGACGTGCAGCGCATGAGCGCCGGCACGGGGGTGCAGCACAGCGAGTTCAACGCATCGCAGGACGAGCCGGCGCACCTGTTGCAGATCTGGGTGATCCCGCAGCGCGCGGGCGACCAGCCCGGCTACGAGGAAAAACGCTTCGACGATGCCGACAAGCGCGGGCGTCTGCGCGTGGTCGCCTCGCCCGACGGCCGGGACGGTTCCGTCACGATTCATGCGGATGCTTCGATCTACGCTGCGCTGATCGATGGCGCGGAACAGGCTACGTTCGCGCTGCCGAAAGGCCGGCTGGCGTATGTGCACGTGGCGCGTGGCGCGCTGACCGTGAACGGCGAAGCGCTTCAGGCTGGCGATGCTGCCAAGCTCAGCGAAACCGACACGGTGACGCTCGAAAAGGGCGAGAACGCCGAAGTGCTGCTGTTCGATCTCGGTCCGCTCAATGGGTAAGCGCGGGTAAGCGCGGATAAGCGCCAACCACCGGCCGTTCGTTCATCGACCGGTGGTTGATGGTTGCGAGCGCAACGAAACCTTGGCTCGAAGCAGCGAGCTGCATGCAAAAAAACGCCACGGAAAATCTTCCGTGGCGTTTTTGCATCCGGAAGGCGGCAGCGTAAGCCGCCTTCCGCCTTCGTTGTGCCGCTTACTGATTGGCAGCCGGCGCCGACGCTGCGCCCTTTTTATGTTCCCAGTGATCGCGCATCTTCTCGTGACGCGCTTCCATCTTCGCAAAACGCTGCTTCAGCGCCGTGCTGACGGTGGTCTTCTGCTGGTCGTTCAAACCGTTATAGAACTTGAGCCATGCGTCCGTGGTTTGCTGACGCAGTTGCGCGTCCTTCTGCTCGACTTGCTGGTGCGCCGATGCCATGGCGTTCAGATCCAGGATCGGCTGCTGCTGCGCGGCCTTGAACTGATCCTTGATCTGTTCATGGTTGGCGCGCATGGCCTCATGGTTCTGCTTCATGGTGTCGAGCGCGGCCTGCCATTGCTTTTCCTGATCCGCGTTCAGCTTCAGCTGGTCATGCAGCTGCGTCAGTTCCTTCATGAAGTGGCCATGCCAGCCGCCGGGGCCGCCTTGACCGGCGGGTTGTGCGGCATAGGCAGCGCCTGCGCCGATGGCGAGGGCAGTGGCGGCAACGGCGAGAACGCGCGACATTTTTTTGGTGGACATGTAAGACTCCCTGTAATGGAATAGCCGACGATGCAACCGGTACTGGAAGACGGCCTGCATTCGGTAAGTCACAGCGTAGAGAACTGCGCCTCGCGCTGTGTTACGTGGCTTGATGCGGCTATTACGGGTCATTACGTACGCCTTTCACCGTAACACCCGGTAACCCTTGAGGGCCGTCTGAAATCGAAAACCCTTCCTGCTGCGCGTTAAACTTCAATCCATGGCTACTCAAATACTTGTTGTCGACGACGACGTCGAATTGCGCGATCTCCTGCGCGACTATCTGGCCCGTCAGGGCATCGAAGTCTCGGTGCTGCACGACGCGGGCACGCTCGAGCGCAGGCTCGAGCGCGAGCGTCCGGATCTGATCGTGCTCGATCTGATGATGCCGGGCGTAGACGGGCTGACCGCGCTGCGTAAGCTGCGCGCGTCGGGCGACGACATCCCTGTGATCATGCTCACCGCACGTGCTGACGACGTCGACCGGATTGTCGGGCTGGAACTCGGCGCGGACGACTATCTCGGCAAGCCGTTCAATCCCCGCGAGCTGTTGGCGCGCGTGCAGGCGGTGCTGCGGCGGCGCCGCACACTGCCGTCGGCGGCGGCGCCAGAGCAGCGCGAGCCGTTCAACTTCGGCCGCTTCACGCTGGATTTCCAGTCGCGCACGCTGCATCTCGAAGACAAGCCGCTCACGCTGTCGGGCAGCGAATTCGCGCTTCTGAAGATTTTCGTCAATCACCCCATGCGCACGCTCACACGTGAGCGCCTGCTCGAACTGCTGCACGGCCCGGAATACGACGGCACCGACCGCGGCATCGACGTGCAGGTGTGGCGTTTGCGTCGCATTCTCGAAACCGACCCGTCCACGCCGCGCTTCATTCAAACGGTGCGCGGGCGCGGCTACGTGTTCGTGCCGGATGGCGAACAGCATGCGCCGGCCCATTGATTCGCTGTTCGGGCGGTTAGCGCTGCTCGTCATTGCGGTGCTGCTGCTGTCGCATTTCGCGTGGTACGCGCTCATGCGGCTCGAGCGCAGCCAGTTGCAAACGCGCTACGCAGTCGAGGAAGCCACCTTCCTCGTCGACGCGGTGCGCCAGCACGTCGCCCGCACGCCGGATCAGCCCTTGCCGTCGCGTGTGAGGCTGGTCGATCCGGCGAGCACCGACGTGCCGCCCGAAGCCACCGGTTTGCCGGCGCCGCTCGAACGTTTTATCGAAGACGTGCGTGATCGCATGCCGGCCGGCACTCAGGTGCGGGTCGGTCCGCCCGGCCGGCCGCCCACGCTGTGGGTGCGCAGCACCGCGGATGCCAGCTGGATCGTGGTGCCGGTGCAGCCGTTGCGCCCGCCGCGTTCGCTCGACCGCACGGTGCTGTGGCTCGCGATTATTTTCTCGTTCGCGGTGATGGCGGCGCTCTTTGCCGCGTGGGCGCTTCAGCAGCCGTTGCGCTCGCTTGCCCAGGCGGTGGCGCGCTTCGGCCGCGGCTTGCCGGTGCCGCCGGTGCCCGAGCGCGGTCCGCGCGAACTGCGGCAGTTGACGCACGGTTTCAACCAGATGGTTCAGGAAGTGGCGCGTACTGAAAACGACCGGGCCGTGATGCTGGCCGGCGTCGCGCATGACCTGAAAACACCGCTGGCACGCTTGCGGCTGCGCGCCGAAATGATGGAAGAAGTGAAGATGCGTGACGGCGTCGTGCGCGACGTCGATTCGATGACGCATATCGTCGAACAGTTTCTGATGTTCGCACACGACGGCGCCGATCGCAGCGAAGCGGTCGAAGTGGACGCGCAGTGCGAGCGCGTGGTGCGCAGCTATCGCGCGGTGGCGGCGGGTGCGCCCACTGTGCAGACCGAGCTCAACGCGGGGCCGGGTTTCCTGCTGCCCGCGGCTACGCTCGACCGGATCCTGTCGAACCTGTTGGACAACGCACATGCCTATGGCGCGCCGCCGATCGTTGTGGCCACAGCGCGCACGGCGCAAGGTTTCACGCTTTCGGTGAGCGACAACGGCAGTGGTATCGCCGCGCAGGACCTGATCAATGCCAGCCGGCCGTTCGTTCGGCTCGACCCGGCACGCGGTGGCAATGGTCACAGCGGGTTGGGGCTCGCGATCGTCGAGCGTCTGGTGCGGCGTGCGGGCGGGGAGTGGGAGATCGGCAACCACGGCGGGCGTGGCTTGCGGGTCTTGATGAGCTTTCCGTTCGAAGTGGTGCCGCGTGTCACGGCGGTCTCGGAAAGCGCCTGGTAGGTTGAGCGGGGCAACGGCGGCAGGCGCCTGCCCCGCTATATACATGCCGCATGCGATGTCCGAACGCAATGTTCGGAATGCGGCGTCCGCAAGGCGATGTTAGATGCGCCGTCCGGAATGCGCGTCCGGCAACCGTCGCGCTAATCTGTAAACAGCGTGTTCAACGCATTCGCCGCGTCACTATCCACTGTATTCCACGTCACCGTTTCGGCTTCGAAGATGTAGTGCGTGGTGTACTTGCCGAGCCGCGCGAGTATCTCTTCCTGAATCAGTTCCGGCGCAACATCCAGTTTCAGATACCACGTGGTCGACGACAAGCGCGTCTGGAACGCGCCGTACTCGGCCAGCAGATGGTCGAATGCGTCAGCATCCTGATCGCGACAGACGATGACCAAATTTCCCTTCATGCGAATCTCCCGTTAGAGCGGTAGCGGCAACCTCAATGTCAGGGTTGATGATACCTGCTTCGTTACGGGACGCCCGAGGCGGCGACTTGCTTTGCATCAGCTACCGCACGCATCGAGGCGCTAACGGCACCGGCGGCGTGCCTTGAGTTTCGGTGGCGACCGGCGTGCTGCCGGGCATCACCAGGCGTTGGCTACCGTCCGCGCGGGCGGCGCGGTGTCGTCCGGTGGAAGCGCTTCGGTGCGGTCGCGGCCGCCCGTCTTCGCGGCGTAAAGCGCCGTGTCGGCGCGGCTCATGATCCGTTCGGGCAGGTCGTCGGACGAGAGTTCGGTGATGCCGATGCTCACGCTCAGGCCCACCGAGGCCGGCAACTTCGGCGAAGGAATCGCCTTCAGGCGCAGGCGCAAGCGTTCGACGACTTCGCGGCCCCCCGCCAGATCCGTGGCCGGCAGCAGCAAGCCGAACTCTTCGCCGCCCAGCCGGCCGATCGCGTCGGCGCCGCGCAGTTCGGCGCGGCAAGTGTCGACGAAATGTTCGAGCGCACGGTCGCCGGCAGCGTGGCCGAAGCGATCGTTGATCTGCTTGAAGTGGTCGAGGTCGGCGATCGCCATGCATAGCGGCTCGTTGCTCGCATGCGCGCGTTCGATCTCGTGGCGCAGCAGGTCGAGGAAGTAGCGTCGCGACAGCGCGCCGGTCAGCGCATCGTGGCGCGCCTCGGCCGAAAGCAAGGTGTTGGCCGATTGCAATTGTTCGGCAAGATCGCGCGTGGCGCGATGGTGGCGCCGCTCGCGCACGTACGACACCGTGATGACCCACGCGAGCGCGGCCGTGCCGGCCAGCGTCAGAAACACCAGCAGATGATCGCGCTTGTGATTGCGCAGCAGTTCGGGCCACGCCGCGAGCGGATCGACCAGATGCGCCGACAGTCCCGAGTTCAAGCCGCTGCGTGCCTGATACAGCGATGGCGCCGGCTGCTCGCTCATGCCAAACAGCTGGCCGGCGACGGTTGCGGGCACCCAGGGCGCCTGCTCACGCACCTGCGCGTCGACCTGAATCTGTATGTCGGGGAGGATCTCGCGGCGATAGATAGTCATGCGCTCGTTAGCGCTCATCTGCGTGACGTGCGAGTTCGGCAGCGCGTGGCCTTCGAGTTGGCTGTCGTGCGCCATGATGATGACGCCGTGGTCATCGGCGACGAAGGTGCCGGCGTGCGCGACCCAATGGCGCAGCCGCCCGATGCCCACCTTGGCCACGACTGCCCCGACCAGCAGGCCGTCGGCGTACACCGGCGCTGCGATGAAGATGCCCGGCTCGCCGCTCGATCGGCCGACGCCATAGGCTTCCGAAAACGCCCCAAGAAGCGCATTCGTCAGGTAGGTGCGCGTGCGCATGTCGACGCCGACGAAGGAGCGTTCCGCGGCGAGCGGGTTATTGACGGAGTTGCTCGATGCAACGCAGGTGCCGTTGGCGTTGACGAGCCAGATCTGGTCGAGCCCGGAGAAGCCTTGCGCGTCGTGCAGGAAGTTGCTTACGGCGGTCATCTGCGGGTCTTTTAACAACGTGGCGCGCAGAGCGGGTTCCGTCGCCTCCCCGTTCGCGGCATAATTCTGGGATTGCACCAGCGCGTGCTGGACCACGTCCATTTCGGCCATGGTTGCGGGGATGGCCCGAGACATCGCGAGGTCGCTGGCGATCACTTCCGCCATGTTGTCGACGATCGACGTGGACATCTGGCGCTGCGTGCGCAAGGCCGCGTCCAGCTCTTGCTGTACCATCCGGTCCGCGACCATGCCGGCCACGAACCAGCAAACGAGCACGATCAGCGCGAAGCTGATCGGCCCGGTTGCCTGGCGCAAGGTTGTCCTGTTCATCGACCCTCTGATCCGTCTGGCTGTGACATGCAACTAGCTCATTCGTGGAAGCGCGCTGGCGCTGTTTCGCCTCTGTGAAAGCGGCCGGCGATACGCCACACGGTGTGGGCCATGCTGTGGCCCGGCGTGACCGTAAGGAGGCGTGTCGTCTCCTGATTTTAACCGTCATGGGGCCTGACGCCACCGTTATTGCGGGAAGGTGCAGTGCGTTCGCTTCGCCCATCAGGTCTTTAACGGCAGCGCATCAGCTTTCTGAATAGCTGCGCGGGTTTTCCAGGGGGCGGGAAATGTGATTCCGGCCACAATCGCGATGGTTTGGAAAGTGGCTGGCGCACGGCATTAGACGGCCAGCTGCACCGGGTCTGGTCGACGCTCGCCGCGGGCCAAAGGCCGTTGCCGCGGCGTACGCTGCGATTTGCTGCTATTTGGCGTGAAAGGTTGTGCCTGAAACATAGGATGGTGTAGTGTCGTGCCGTCCAAAACAAGGAAAGCTCGCCAGCCCTCGGGCGGCGCCCGCGGCGACAGAGGAGCCCGGCTTCGCGGTACCGGTCCTGGGCAGCTTGCCCAAGGACACGTCCGTCACCGGTCTACGTGTCTCCAACGCTAACGATTTACCGCGCACACGCGTTTTGCCATGCCTGATTTCCGTTTTCTGGACCGATCTTCAGACTGCCGTGCCGAAGCTGCGGCCCCTTTCGTGCGTTTGAATGCTTATATGAATAGGGAGAGCGTCTGATGGATTTCAGCTTCAACCTGCAGCGCACCGCCAACGCGTCGGCATGGCGAGTGTTGCCCAATCGCTGGGACTTCGTCGCCTTTCCGCTGATTATCTGCATCATTGCGATGGCTGCGATCGGCTTTCACGAGACGCTGGCGCCGATGTCGACGCTCAAGACTCAGGCGATTTCGCTCGACCCGTCGAATTTGCCCGAGTACGCCATGCGCACCACGCTGCGCATGCTGGCGGCGATGGTCGCCTCGCTGATCTTCACGCTCGTGTACGGCACGCTGGCTGCCAAGAGCCGCCGCGCCGGCATGGTGCTCGTGCCGATTCTCGACATCCTGCAGTCGGTGCCGGTGCTCGGCTACATTTCGTTTACGGTCACGTTCTTCCTCGCGCTGTTCCCGGGCCGCGTGCTCGGCGCCGAGCTGGCGGCGATCTTCGCGATCTTCACCAGCCAGGCCTGGAACATGACGTTCAGCTTCTACCAGTCGCTGCGCACCGTGCCGCGCGACCTGGACGAAGTCTCGCGCGGCTTTCATTTGACTTCATGGCAACGTTTCTGGAAGCTGGAAGTGCCGTTCTCGATGCCGGGTCTCATCTGGAACATGATGATGTCCATGTCCGGCGGCTGGTTCTTCGTGGTCGCGTCGGAAGCCATCACGGTCGGCAACAACACCATCACGCTGCCGGGTATCGGCGCGTTTCTGGCGCAGGCAATCTCGGACAAGAACCTTCACGCGATCGGCTGGGTGATCCTCGCCATGACGGTCGTGATTCTTGCCTACGACCAATTGCTGTTCCGCCCGCTGGTCGCGTGGGCCGACAAATTCCGCATGGAAACCACCAGCTCGGGCAATGCGCCTGAATCCTGGCTGCTCGACCTGATTCGCCGCACCCATCTGATTCACCGTCTGCTGGTGCCGCTCGGCTGGATGTTCGCCAAGGCCGCGCGCGTGCGTTTCCAGTTGCCGGCGTTTTCCGCTCCGCGTTTCCAGATTCCGCAGCGCGAAAAGTCGTCGCGCATCGGCGACATCGTCTGGGCCGTGCTGGTGCTGATCACCACGGTTTATGTGGTGTACCGCGTGTTCACCTATGTCCGTACCGGCGTCTCGCTCGACGAGGTTGGCCACGTGTTCGTACTCGGGCTCATTACGCTGTTGCGCGTGGTGTTGTTGATCGCAATCGCTTCGGTAATCTGGGTGCCGATTGGCGTGCTGATTGGCCTGCGGCCTGCGCTGTCGGAGAAAATCCAACCGCTCGCGCAGTTCCTCGCCGCGTTCCCGGCGAACCTGCTGTTTCCGGTGTTCGTGATCGTCATCGTGCGCTTTCATCTGAACCCGGATATCTGGTTGTCGCCGCTGATCGTGCTCGGAACCCAGTGGTATATCCTGTTCAACGTGATTGCCGGGGCGAGTTCGTATCCGAACGATTACCGGGAAGCGGCCAAGAACTTTCATATCCGCGGCTGGCAATGGTGGCGTCAGGCCATGTTGCCGGGCATTTTTCCGTACTACGTGACGGGTGCCATCACTGCCTCGGGCGGCGCGTGGAACGCAAGTATCGTCGCGGAATTCGTCCAGTGGGGCGACACCAAGGTTGCCGCGCATGGCCTCGGCGCCTATATCGCACAGACCACCGCCGCGGGCGACTATCCGAAGATCATCGTGGGCATCGCCGTGATGTCCCTCTTTGTGACCCTGTTCAACCGCCTGCTGTGGCGTCCGATGTACGCCTACGCCGAAGCGAAGCTCCGGCTCGATTGAGAAATAAAGGCTAAACGCGATGCAAAATCCTAAAGCTGCTATGACCGCTGCGCCGCTCCAGACCCCGCCGATGCCGCCGCGCCTCGGTGAGGAGATTCTGCGCGTCAAGGACGTGTGCCGTGGGTTCAACAAGTCGCAGGGCGAGCTGCTCGTCCTCGACGACGCGAATCTGTCGTTGCGCGAAGGCGAGATTGTCGGTTTGCTCGGCCGTTCGGGCTCGGGCAAGTCGACGCTGTTGCGCATCATCGCCGGTCTGATCGAGCCGACCGCCGGCGAAGTCACGTATATGGGCAAGCCGCTCGACGGCCCGGCCAAGGGCGTGGCGATGGTGTTCCAGACCTTCGCGCTGTTCCCGTGGCTGACCGTGCTGCAAAACGTGGAAGCGGGTCTCGAAGCGCAGGGTGTCGGCGCGAGCGAGCGCCGCACGCGCGCGCTCGCCGCGATCGACCTGATCGGTCTCGACGGTTTCGAAAACGCTTACCCGCGTGAGTTGTCGGGCGGCATGCGCCAGCGCGTCGGCTTTGCACGCGCGCTGGTGGTCGACCCCACGCTGCTTCTGATGGACGAGCCGTTCTCCGCGCTCGACGTGCTGACCGCCGAAACGCTGCGTACCGACCTGCTCGATCTGTGGACGCAAGGCCGCATGCCGATCAAGGCCGTGCTGATCGTCACGCACAACATCGAGGAAGCGGTGTTCATGTGCGACCGGATTCTGGTGTTGTCGTCGAATCCGGGCCGTGTGATCGCCGAAATCAAGGTGCCGTTCAAGCATCCGCGTAACCGTCTTGACCCGGCATTCCGCCGGCTGGTCGACGACATCTACGCGAAGATGACCGCGCGGCAAACCGATGAAGCGACCAAGAAGGGCCTCGAGCTCCACAGCTGGCTGCCGCATGTGTCGACCAACCTGATGGCCGGTCTGATCGAAACGCTGGCCGCCGCGCCGTACCACGGCCGCGCGGACATGCCGGAAATCGCCCGCTCGCTGCATCTGGAGGTGGACGATCTGTTCCCGGTCGCCGAAGTGCTGCAGCATCTGGGTTTCGCCGACATACGCGAAGGCGATATTTTCCTGACGCCGCCGGCACGCGTGTTTTCGGAATTCGGCACCCAGGAGCGCAAGATGATGTTCGCCGAGCACCTGCTGCGCCACGTGCCGCTCGCCGCGCGGATCAAGAAAGTGTTGAACGAACGGCCGGGGCATCGTGCGCCGCGTGTGCGCTTCGAGCAGGAGCTGGAGGATTTTCTGTCGGACAGCGCCGCGGAAGAGACGCTCGACGCGGTGATCAACTGGGGCCGTTATGGCGAGATTTTCTCGTACAACGACCAGACGGAAATTTTCAGTCTGGAAGACGTGGAGTCTTAAACCCGGTCGAGTTGATTAAGACGCTTCAAGCAAAAAGCGGCAGGGGAGACCCTGCCGCTTTTTTTATTGCAGATTGCCCCAGCGCTCGACCGCCGGTTCCGCGGACGCCCATTTCCAGCCCTTGTCCTGCCGGCACGCGCTCGCTGTATACCAGTCTTCGTGCGCGTCCGGGCCGTCGCCGTCCTGAACTGAGAACACGAAATCCTTGCACAGCGCGAGCGCCGAGCTGAACGCGCGCGTCACGCGCACCTGGCCGTGGCCATTCTCAATCGGCAGCGTGTGCTTGACCGCCCACGGCCGAGTCTCGCCGACCGGCATCGCACCCGCCAACGCGGCGATCATGTCCTGCTGATCGGTGTGCATGTTGCGCATGTAGCGGCCGACCGCTTCGTCGGTCGCGGCCTGCACGGCGATACCGATGCCGATGCCGACCGCCGGGTTGGCGGTCACGAGGCCCGACGCGACACCGGCCGCGGCACCGCTCGCCGCGCCGACCGACGAGCAGCCGCTCGTCAGCAGACTGGCGCCGATGCATAGCGCTCCAGCCAGCACGAGCCGCAGCCGGCTGCCGGGAAGCGCCGATGGGTTCCGTGTGGTGCACATGCCATCGACGAACCGCAGCTCGGACAGCGCGCGGTTATTCCGGGGGCGCGGAAGCGACAGCGTCCTCATTGCAGCGCGCCCCAGCGTTCGGTAGCGGGTTCGGCCGACGCCCATTTCCAGTTGTCGCCGTCACGGCAGATCGACGCGACGTAGAACGCACTGCTTGCCGGCACATTCCGGGTGGCGGTCTGATCGACCGAGAACACGATTTCCTTGCAATCGAGCGTGCCGGCGCTGATCGTGCGGCTCACGGTGACGCGGCCGTGTTCATCGTCTTCGATCGGCACCGAGTGAGTCACGCTCCAAGGTGCGATTGCGCCGACGTCGAGGGGCCCGGCGATTCTGGCGATACCGTCCTGCGTATCCTTGTGGACCACGCGCTGCGAATACTGTACGCCAGCGCGGGCTGCGGCCACTGCGCCGAGGCCGATGCCGGTAGCGACTGCCGCATTACTGGTGACTTTGGCCGCGAGCGCGGCGCCTGCGATACCGGCGCCGGCGGTGGCGCCTTCCGAATAGAGCGAGCTACATCCGCTCAACGCCGACGAGATCGCCACTGCCAACGCGACAAGCGCCGTTGTATTCGGACGTCCGGGTTTGGCCGCTTTAGACGCTTTGGCTGTTCGTTTTGCCCATTCGGCCCACACCATACTTTTTTGCATTTCCCTGTCTCTGCTCCTGCAAGTACTTTTCGTTCACACGCGCAACACGTGTGTGAACGAAAAGCACGTCTTTCTCATCGTTGCACCATGCGCTGCCGCATTTTGCAGGATGCCATTTGTAATTGGCAGTGGGAAAGTGCAAGCAATTGCAAAAGATGGTGCGAGTCAAATCGGTTTCTGGTGAGAAGGTGCCGATTTGATTGGTGGTGCGAAGGGATTAATTATGAGATGACAAGGATGCAGAAACGGCCGTTTCTGCAGCGCGGGGCGTGGACAGCAAGCGCACGAGGAGAGTGCCAAAAGTAGATGGCGAGCACACAGAAAACACGCTCGTACCCGAACGAACCGCGTGAGCGCCTGGCACCGCTTACTGCTCGGTTTCTTCGTCCGCCCCGTCATCGCCGCCGTATATGCTCAAGCGGTTGTACAGCGTTTTCAGACTCACGCCGAGCGCTTTGGCCGCGCGCCGCTTGTCGCCGCCGCAATATTTGAGTGTGCCGAGAATGATCTGCTTTTGCGCATCCGCGAGCGGGGTGCCGATCCACACGCTCATCGCGTCGCCTTGCGTTACGGGCTTTTTCACGCGCGACGCGAGATGCGGATGCGGCAGCTCGACCGTCTTCTCCGCGAGAATGAATGCGCGATACACCGCGTTCTTCAATTCGCGCACGTTGCCCGGCCACGACCAGGTCCGCACTGTTTCGATCGACCGTTTGCTGAAGCTCTTGCTCGTACCTTCCTGCTGATTCAGCAAGGCGAGAAAGTGTTGCGCGAGCAGTTCGCGATCGCCCTCACGTTCGCGCAGCGGCGGCGCGCGCAACGGAAAAACCGCGAGCCGGTACATCAGGTCTTCGCGCAGACCATTTTCCTTCACTGCTACCGCGGGGTCACGATTGGTCGCCGCGATCACGCGCACGTCGCCGTGAATCAGTTCGTTGCCGCCGACCCGAAAAAACGTGCCGGTCTCGAGCGCGCGCAGGAGCTTCACCTGGCGCACCGGCGCCATTTCCGTGATTTCGTCGAGAAACAGCGTGCCGCCGTTCGCATGTTCGAAGTAGCCGATACGGCCTTGGACCGAGCCGGTGAAGCTGCCTTTCTCGTGACCGAACAATTCGGCTTCGATGAGTTCGTCGGGAATCGCGCCGCAGTTCACGGCGACAAACGGTGCGTCCTTACGGCTGCTTCGGTCGTGGATCGTGCGGGCAATCAGTTCCTTGCCGGTGCCGGATTCGCCGATGATCAACGCGGTTGCGTCGGTGCTGGCGACGCGTTCGATCTGTTCATACAGATCGAGCATCACCGGCGATGAGCCGTATAGCAGCCCGTACGATTTCAGTCCCGCGATGCCGTCCGCGACGCGCTGCTTCGCCTGTGCCGAAGCATTGCCGCCGGCTGAGACGGTGGGCGAGTCGAGGTCGATTGACGCCATAAACGGGGAGTCCTGTGCAAATGGTTTGGTGTTGCGGCGCGCAGATCCTGGCGCGAGACAGACCCATGCGGCCACTATCTCATAAAAATTCGATTTAACCACTTTGACGCCGCTTCCGGCAATCCATGTGACGCTCGATGAAATAGCCCCGGCGCAAGGTCGGTCGAAAGTGCCTGAATCCGTGCCGGCATTGGATGAGGGCGGCAAATTTACCGGGTATGACGTTTGCGTGATCCGTCCGACATGCATGTGCTTTTGAGCGACTCTGTTCAAAGCGCGCCGGCGGCGGATGCGGTTCTCCGATTGTTCGCGACGCGCCGGAAATATGACTCAAACGCCGATTTCAGACACAGGAGTGAATGATGACTGACACCACGCAACAGCTTGCACTTGGCGGCCAAAAAATTGTCGAAGATCTGAGAGTGCTGCTGACGGACTCGGAAGAGATGATGCGGCTTGCCGCCAACGTGCCGGGCGAAGGCATCGACGCACTGCGCGACCGGTTGGGCGCGCATGTCGAAACGCTGCAATCGGCGCTCGGCGATGCGCAGCAGAACGCGCAGCGGCGTTACCGGACCGCGACAGTCCATACCGAGCGCTACGTGCGGCGCAACCCGTGGCGCTCGATCGGCATCGCCGCGGGCGTCGGCTTCCTGCTTGGCGCTTTGAGCGCGCGCTAACGCGCGACGCTCGACACCGATCCGCTTGACGACAACAAGGAGTGCACGATGGGACGACCCAAAATTGGTATCTTCGGCGCGCTAATGGCCCTTGGCGGCTTTCTGGCTGTGCGTTACGTGCAGCGAAACCGTGCCGCGCAGGTTCCGGCGGTGCGTGAACTGAGCCGGTGGGAAGGCGAAGGCGGCACGGTGGCGACGCCGTCCGGGAGCGTGACGGCGGCGAGCAGCGGCCCGTCTACGCCAGACACGGCACATGGCGCAAACGGTTCGGCACATCCGAACGGCAAAGACGGCGCATGGCCGTTTCCGCGCAGCTGAGGGCTGCAATTGTGACCTCGCGTATGGCGCCACGCCAGCGTTCCCCTTTGACGAGCGGCACCTGGCGTTTATTACAAATTTATCCCGATAAAGCCGTATAATAGGTGAATCGACAACAATGCAGCGCTATATTAGGTAATATCCCGGTAGATTGTTGCTATTTTGAATCAAATAGGTGGCTTGGCGCTGTTGCAAAAACGTTAGCGTGCGCTCACATCTGGGCACACACGCGGCGCAGTGGCAAGCCGCCGACCCGCTTTTTCAGCATGCGGTTTTGTATGTTCTCCCACTCACGCTTTCGGGTTTTCGAGACGCGATGCCACACGTACTGATTGTCGATGACGATGCCGGTACCCGCGAGGCGCTTTCCGCCATCATCGGGGAAGACGGTCTGACTACCGCCACTGCGGGCGATTTGCGCGAAGCGCGCATTCAACTGGTCCGGCAGATGCCGGACGTCGTCTTTACTGACCTGAAGCTGCCCGACGGCAGTGGAGTCGATCTGTTTGAAGATCTTGATCCGCGCTCAGGCGTGGAGGTGATCGTGATTACTGGCCACGCCACAGTGGAGTCGGCGGTCAATGCGTTGAAGATGGGCGCCACAGACTACCTGGTGAAGCCGATTAACATGCAGCGCGTGAAGGCGATCCTGTCGCGCCTGCCGCGCGCCGGTGACTTGAAGGCGGAAATCGGCACCTTGCGCGGCGAGCTGCGCCGCATGGGCCGCTTTGGTTTGATGCTCGGCAATTCGCCGGTCATGCAGGAGGTCTACGACCAGATCGGCCGCGTTGCGCCGACGGCGGCCTCGGTCATGCTGGTGGGCGAATCGGGCACCGGCAAGGAAGTCGCCGCCCAGACGCTGCATCAACTCAGCTTACGTCGCAAACATGCGTTCCTCGCGGTGAACTGCGGCGCGATCTCGCCGAACCTGATCGAATCGGAGATGTTTGGCCACGAGCGTGGCTCGTTCACTGGCGCGGACCGTCAGCACAAAGGCTATTTCGAGCGCGCGAACGGCGGCACGCTGTTCCTCGATGAAATCACCGAAATGCCGATCGAGTTGCAGGTGAAATTGCTGCGTGTGCTGGAAACCGGCATGTTCATGCGGGTCGGTACGACAAAGGAAATCGAAACGGACGTGCGCCTGATCGCGGCGACCAACCGCGATCCTGAGCAGGCGGTGCTGGAAGGCAAGTTGAGGCTCGACTTGTACCACCGTCTGAACGTGTTTCCGATCAGCCTGCCGCCGCTGCGCGACCGGGGCAAAGACGTTGAGTTGCTCGCGCAAGCGTTCCTTGATGAACTTAACGAGCGCCATAGCACGAAGAAGCATTTCCCGGCCTCGGTGAAGGACATGTTGATGTCGTATCCGTGGCCCGGCAATGTCCGCGAGCTGAAGAATTATGTGCAGCGCGCGCATATCATGTCCGGGTCGGATTCGGATAGCACGGCGACGGTGCCGTTGCAGATTACGTTGTCGAAGCCTGCGGCTGGTACGGCGATCACGATTCCGTTTGGCACTTCGCTTGCCGAAGCGGATCGGCAGTTGATTCTGGCTACGCTCGAGCAGTGTGGTGGCGTGAAGACGCGTGCTGCTGAGATTCTTGGTATTAGTCTGAAGACGCTTTATAACCGGCTCGTTGAGTATGGGAATGATGCGCGTGAGGATGGTGATGCTGCCGATGAATCGCGTGTGTTGGGGGGCGCTGGCGCTTGAAGTGGGGTTTTTTGCTTGCGGTGTTGGCCTTTCCTTGAATTGGTATTGGTTTATTAGCGTCGCCCCTGTGCGGGGCACGCACTTACTTTCTTTGCCGCGGCAAAGAAAGTAAGCAAAGAAAGCCGCTTCACACCGCTAGTTCTTAAGCGGGTCCCCTGGCTTGCAAGGGACAGTGGTACATCTGGAATCTGTGTTCTCGCACATTCGGCGTCTGTGACAAAGCAGTCATTCTTCCGGCGGCGCTACGCGCGCCGAAGCGTAGTCCACCAAACCGTCTGCTTGTCTTTGCGCCCGCCTTCGATTCGGCATAGGCCTTGCTGCGACTTAATGGAACGCAAAACGAGGACAACTAACATGCCTGAATACGCCACCGCTCCCGCGCTTCCCCTCCCGAAGCACGCTCACCGTCCCGAGCCAATCGAGCCGCCTTCGCCAGATCCTGGCGAGCCAGACACGACTCCGAGTCCGACTCCGGATCCGATCGAACCGGCTGCTCCGCCGATCGGCGATCCGCCACCACAGCCCACGCAAACGCCACAAGCCAGGCAGCATCAGCCTTCGCAATCCCTACGCATGCAACTCTGACATGTTCTGTGCGCTGAACCGCAGTTCGGTGCGGCGAATTTATGTATTTGTTACAAAGCCGGCGCATCTTTTACCGGCAATTTACCGCCGTGACCCCTAGACTGTATTGATGCCGCTCTCGATGGCGGCGGCCTTCCCCTTGGAGGCATCGATCATGAGACATCCAGCACTGCGACGTTCCGCGCGCCACTCGAAGCGCGATTCCCGGCCGGCCACCAGCAAGAGCGACCCGGCGGAGTCGCCGGATCCGGCAGCGCAGAATCGCATCGCGCCCAATGCGCCGCCAGACGGCGAGCACAACCAGGGCGGCGTGCGTCAGGAAGGGCTGGAGTACCAGCGCGATCTCGGCTCGGAGCAGGACGCTTGAACCCGTCTGACAGCCGGTAAGAAGGGTTCCGGTTTCGTCATACAAAGCAGAAAAAACTTCTTCGCGGTGCTTCGATATCGCGCGATTCTGCTCGTTTGTCACATTTGCATACATTTTTATTTCCGACATCTCAAAAAGCGGCACGCGATTTGCGTGCACCTTTTTGGCACATATCCGTATGCAACGAAACAACTGACTAGGTGGAGCACCAATGAGCAGACTGATCGTGGTATCGAATCGTGTGGCGCCGATCCAGGAAGGCCGCCCCGCAGCAGGCGGCCTCGCGATCGGCGTGCTGGACGCGTTGAAGGAAACCGGCGGAGTCTGGTTCGGCTGGAGCGGCGAGACGGTCAGTGAGCCGTCCGCTCCGGTGATCGAAAAGCAGGGCAATGTGACGTACGCGACGGTGGGCCTCACCAAGCGCGACTATGACCAGTACTATCGCGGCTTCTCCAACGCGACACTGTGGCCGACGTTCCACTATCGCAACGACCTGTCGCGCTACGACCGCCAGGAATACGCGGGCTATCAGCGCGTCAATGCGACGCTCGCCAAACAGCTCAAGGAGCTGCTCAAGCCCGATGACATCGTCTGGGTACACGACTATCACCTGCTGCCGTTCGCGCGTTGTCTGCGTGAGCTCGGCGTGAAGAATCCAATCGGCTTCTTCCTGCATATTCCCTTTCCGGTTCCGGAAGTACTTCGTACGATTCCGCCGCACGAGGAATTGGTCAAGGCGATGTGCAGCTACGACGTGATCGGTTTCCAGACCGAGGCGGACCGGCAGTCGTTCGTCGACTTTATCGAGCGCGGCCAGCACGGCACCTCGAGCGAAGACGGCATGGTGCACGCCTACAACCGCTTCCTGAAAGTGGGTGCGTACCCGATCGGAATCTATCCCGATGCGATCGCCAAGGCCGCCGAGCAGTTCACCGACCGCAAGCCGGTGCGCAGCCTGCGTGACGGCATGCGCGGACGCAAGCTGATCATGAGCGTCGACCGGCTCGATTATTCGAAGGGTTTGGTGGAGCGCTTTCAGGCGTTCGAACGGCTGCTGCTGAATGCACCGGGATGGCATGGACGCGTATCGCTGGTGCAGATCGCGCCGCCGACACGCGCGGACGTGGCGACCTACCAGCGCATTCGTCAGACGCTGGAGGGTGAAGCGGGCCGCATCAACGGCCGGTTCGCGCAACTGGACTGGACGCCGATCCAGTATCTGAACCGCAAGTACGAGCGCAATCTGCTAATGGCGCTGTTCCGTCAATCGCAGGTCGGCTATGTGACGCCGCTGCGCGACGGGATGAACCTGGTCGCGAAGGAGTACGTCGCATCGCAGGATCCGGCGGATCCGGGCGTACTCGTGTTGTCGCAATTTGCCGGCGCGGCCGAGCAACTGCCGGGTGCGCTGGTCGTCAATCCGTTCGATCTGTCGCAGATGGCCGAGGCGCTGGAGCGCGCGCTATCGATGTCGCTCGCCGAGCGTCAGGCGCGTCATGCGGACATGATGGCGCCGATGCGCGAGAACAATCTGTCGGTCTGGCGCGATACGTTTCTTGGCGATCTGCGCAACGTCGCGACCGCCGCTTCAGTGACGGCCAAAGCGGTAAAGCTCGCTGACGTGACGGCATCGTCGTCGTAGCCGCATCATCGACGGCGGCATGGATTCCTTCAATGACCGCGCGCGCTGATCACGTCGAATTGTTTGGATAAGACCGAAGCATTAAAAAAGGGCGCGGACCGCAGCATGCGATTTCGCGCCCTTGTTGTATCCGGGTTCAAGCGGATAACCTGCTCACGCCGGTAGCGCGCTTAGGCTTGCAACGTAGTCCGGCAACAACCCACTCAGATCGGCAAGCGCTGAAGCCTGCCTCGCGCTCACGCAGTTTGCACGTTCACGCGCTGCATCACTCGCAGCGTGCTGACCACGGCGGCGACCGCTGAAAAGCACGCAGCCACATACAGCACGATGGTCGGCCCATGCTGCGGCGCGATGCCGAAGATCAGCGCGACCAACGCCGCGCCGAGCGTCTGTCCGGTGAGGCGCGCGGTGCCGAGCATGCCGCTCGCGCCGCCGCTGCGCTCGCGCGGGGCGGCGGACAACATCGTCCGGTTGTTGGGCGACTGGAAAATCCCGAAGCCCGCGCCGCACAGCGCCATGCGCCACGCGATCTGCATGGGCTCGGGATGTGCGCCGAGGGTGGCGAGCAGCAGCAGGCCCGCTGTCATCGCCACGAGTCCGACGCCGCCAAGCCATCCGGACGACACCTTGTCTGACAGCACACCGGCAATTGGCGCGGCGATGATGATCACCGCCGGCCACGGCGTCATCAGCAAACCGGTATCGACCTGCGAGAAGCCGAGCGTGTCCTGCAACAGAAACGGCAACGACACGAAGGCCAGCATCTGCGCGCAGAACGAACAGACCGAGGTGCCGATCGACAAGGCGAACACCGGAATCCTCAGCAAATCGATCGGCAGCAGCGGTGCGGGCTGGGTCAATTGACGGCGCACGAAGAAGTAGCCGATCACCACCGCGCCGAGTGCTTCCGCGGCAACCAAGCCGAAGCGCTCGCCGTGACCGAGACCGTCGACGGCGAAAATCAGCAGGCCGAATACAAGCGCGTTCATTACCGCGCTCAGATAATCATACGGAGACTCGTGGCCAGGATTCATCGGCAGCGCCTTGAAGCCGCCGACGATCGCCGCAATCCCGATCGGCACATTGATCGCGAACAGCCACGGCCACGAGGCGACGGCGAGCACCCCTGAGGCGACCGTCGGCCCGACCGCGGACGATACCGCAACGACCATCGCGTTGATGGCAACGCCGCGCCCGAGCTGCGCGGGCGGGTAGATCATGCGCACGAGCGCGGTGTTCACGCTCATGACGCCCGCCGCGCCGAAGCCCTGGACCACACGGGCGAGCGCTAGCGTCGACAGCGAGGTGGACAGCGCGCAACCGAACGACGCCACCGTGAACAGGATCAGCCCGGCCAGATAGATGCGCCGGTAGCCGATGCGATCGCCGAGCGACGCGAGCGGCAGCAGCGAAATGGTGATGGCGAGCTGGTAAGCGTTGACGACCCAGATCGAGCCGGCTGCACTTGCATGCAGATTGCGGGCGATGGTCGGCAGCGCTACGTTGGCGATCGCACTGTCGAGCACTGCCAGCGTGAGGGCGAGGGCGATAACCAGCATCGCCCAGTAGCGTTGCGGAATCGGCAAGCCTTGTTCGGGGCTGTCCGCGAGCGATGTGCCGGCAGTGAGTGGGGCTGAGGCGGCATCGGCCGGCATCGAACTGTCCTTGCGCGATGGTTGTGCGTGCATCGTTCTTTTGGAATTGGAGTGGGGCGGCGCGTCGATCCAGCGATGAACCACGCGCGCTGCGTGCCGCCCCGGAAAGACAAGACGGCATGCAGCGACGATGCCGGGGCTGTTGCTACAGCGCCCCGGCATCGCGTCTCATGCGTTATTTGAGTTCGTACAGACCAGTGTGGGTGGTCGAGTCGAGCTCGTTCAGATGTGTCATGAAACGCGCCACCGCATTGGTGGTGTCCGCATTGATCGGCAGGTGCGGCACCTTCAGCGCATGCAGGCGGAAGATGTAGCGATGCGTCCTGTCGCCACGCGGCGGCGCGGCGCCGCCGAAGCCGACCGTGCCGTAGTCGTTGCGCACCTGCAGCGCGCCTTGCGGCAGCAGCGAGCCATCGGCCCTGCCGGCGTTGCGCGGCAGTGAGCGGACGTCAGCCGGAATGTTGACGACGACCCAGTGCCAGAAGCCACTGCCGGTGGGCGCGTCGGGATCGTGAACGGTGAGTGCGAAGCTTTGAGTGTCGGCCGGCGGCGCATCCCACTGCAACGCGGGCGAGATGTTCTCGCCATCCACGCCGAAGGCCTTGTCGTGGTATTCGTGGGCTTTCGGCATAAAGCCGTTGGTGGGGAAATCGTCGGACCAGAGACGGAAATCAGCCATTGTGTGCCTCCCTTCTTGAGTGGTTCTGGGATAGTCGGGGGTGTGTCTTTTTGCTGCAGGCCTGCAATTGGACTGTTGCAGGGTGCTGGCGGATTGTGGCCGCGCCGGCACGCAAAAAATACCCCGAGTTAGCCAATCGAGTGTATCACCAGCGGCGCCACTATTCGCTCGAGCCGGGCAGGCTACAAGCAGCTTTCAGCTGCGTTCCTCGAAGCTTGGCGCATCGCTCTTCAGCCACTCGACCAACCGCTGTAACACGCCGTCGATATCGCGATTCGCACCTCGCAACGCGCATTCCCACACCACCCCGACGCGCCAGCCGCTCGCGAGCAATGCCGCTCGAACCTTGTCGTCGTTGCTGCGATTGCGGCCGATCTTGTCGCGCCAGAACTCGGGCCGTGTTTGCGGCCATTTGAAAAGATGGCAGTCGTGGCCGTGCCAGAAGCACCCGTGCACGAGTACGACGGCGTGGTAGCGCGGCAGCACGATGTCTGGGCGCCCCGGCAGATCGCGCGCGTCCAGACGGAAACGAAAGCCCTGGCCATGCAGCAGGCTGCGGATCAGGATTTCCGGTTTCGTGTTGCGGCCGCGAATGCCGGACATCATCCGGCTGCGCGTTGCGCTGTCGACGATATCGACCATCGTCAGCGCCTGAGTAACGGGTCAGGCCGCTCAGGAGTAGAGCGAAAGGGCTTGCTTCGATCCATTGTGCGTTTCCTCGGCGAGCAGGGTTTGCACATGCGGCAGCATGATGCGCGCCATTTCCCGCATTACGGGCATGACGACACTGTTGCCGAATTGCCGGTAAGCCTGTGTGTCGCTGACCGGAATCCTGAAGGTATCCGGAAAGCCCATCAGCCGGGCACATTCGCGCGGCGTGAGGCGCCGCGGCCGCGACTGCTCGCCCTGATAGACGAGAATCTCCGAGCCGTCCTTGTGATAACGCGCGGAGAGCGTGCGCGTGACGCTGTCGGGATAAGCCATGCCGAAGCCAAAGCCGTTCCCCGCTGCGCGATGCTTCGCCGCGTAGTTTTGCAGATAGGTCCAGAGATTGGGCGTGAGCGTGTACTTCGGCTGTACGCGTTTGGCGGTGTGGTCGAAGAAACGATCGTGGTCCCACGCCAGCACCGGTTCGCTGCCGTCCGTGCGATGCAGGATCGAGCCGAGGCGCGGGCCGCTTTCCGGCAGGCGCAGATCGTCCCACGAGAACGACGTCTTGCCGCGAAAGCCGACGATGATGATGCGCTCCCGATGCTGCGGCGTGAAATGCTGGCCGTCGACCACGCGGTAGTGCACTTCGTAGCCGAGCTCGTCGCGCAAGGTCTGCAGGATCACGTCGAAGGTGCGGCCTTTATCGTGCGAAAGCAGATTCTTCACGTTTTCCAGCAGGAACGCGGCGGGGCGCTTTGCCGCGATGATTCGCGCGACGTCGAAAAACAACGTGCCCTGCGTCGTGCACTCGAAACCGTGCGGCCGCCCCAGCGCGTTTTTCTTGCTGACGCCGGCAATCGAGAACGGCTGACACGGAAAGCCGCCGAGCAGCACGTCGTGGCTCGGCACCTCTTCGGCGGGAAACGAGACGATATCGCCGATCAGCGCATGCTCGCCGCCGGCAGGGTAGTTCTCGCGATAGGTCTTGGTGGAGAAATCGTTCCACTCGCTTGTGAATACGCAGTCGCCGCCGTGCGCCTCGAAACCCATGCGGATACCGCCGATGCCGGCAAACAGATCGATGAAGCGGAACTGGGCGTCGCCTGCCGCCGCGCCGGCTTTCGTCCGGCCGCTACTGTGCAACAGATCGCGCAGTGCGGGTTCGAGCATCGACGGACACGGTGTTTCGCCTTTTTCCCAGCGGCGTACCGTCTTGATGTCCTTACCGACGTGCGCGGCGATTTCGCGTTGAGTGAAGCGGGCGCGCGCCTGTCTGAGCAGGTCGAGCGGTGCGGCGAGGGTCACGGATGTCCTTGCTGGGAATTTTTGCGGACATTATGACCTAAGGTCGTCCCTTTTTCCTATTTTCGCTGACCGCGAGTAGAAAATTTCCGATCAGGTCAAGACCGCCTTCGCCTAAATGCGACTGTCACAGTTGGACGTGTAGGCTTGTGGTGTGACGCGAATTCCCCGCGTTGCGACGTGTTCAGGCCGCGACATGGTTCGCGGCCTTTTTTTAGCGGGGAATGGTCAGGCTGGCCGGCGCGGAAGGCTGGCCATCAAGGCTTGCAACGTGTCAAACAGGATGGCCGACGGCCACGGGGTGCAGCGGTTGGGACAGCGCGGCGGCTGCCGGGGCCAGTTCATTCCATGCAGGCTGGGGTTCGGTTTCGAACCGGTCGAGTTGCAGCAGGAGGCTGTCCACCGCGCACAGTTGCGCATGGGACAGGCTGCCGCTGTCGAGCAACTGGTACAGACGTGTGCGCCAATAGGTAGCCGGCAGAATCGGTCCGCCCAAATCGCCTTGTAAAGACGGCCGCATTACGCGCCCAATATGCGCGATGTCCTGATCGATCAGCGTCGCCTGGGTCGACCCTGTCAGCGTATTGAGTCTGCGTTCCATAGCCCCTCCATGGCACCTTTACGGCACGGTGTGGCGGGACTTTAGGGCTCTTTTGAAATATTTTTGCGAGTGCCTTTATCGAGCGAAGCGCGGTGGCGGCGGACGCGGGCACGCCCGTTGCTGGCCTAGGGATACTGGCGCAATGTTGCGCCGGCATTCCAGATATCGGAGCCGAACATGAATAAGGACCAGGTAAAGGGTGTAGGCGAGCAGGTGAAGGGCAAGGTCAACGAAGTGGTCGGTAAGGTCACCAATAATCCGGGTAAGGAGCTCAAGGGCGACCTTCAACAAGGCGCCGGCAAAGTGCAAAAGGCCTATGGCGACGCCAAAGAGGATGCCAAGGACAGAGCAAAGCACAATGCGCCGTAAGCCGGCTTGCGATGTCGCTTGACGGGAAAAAGGCGCTGCGGCGCCTTTTTCTGTTGTTACGGGGCGTGGGATGCCGGGCTTCAGTTGCTTCAGTTGTCAGGCATCAGAAATGGGCGGCCAGGCGCGAGACGCCGCGCCGTTTTTGCCTGGGAGTAACCCGGGTTCCACGCCGCGAACGCTCCGCGCGCTGTGCGCCGCCTTTAGACTTGGCGCATCCAACACGGAGGAGGCGGCCCATGACACCCGAAAAAGTGCTTTCGATGTTCGAACGGCAGTACCTGGAGGGCAAAGCGCCTGTCGACCTCGAAACTACCTGTGCGAGTTTTGCGAGTTGGCTGGCGGCGACGTGGGAGCAACTCGACGGCGAGCAGAAGACGCTGCTGCTGACGGTCGGCGCGGCATTGTGGCGCGAAGGGTATAACCTGCGCGCCGGCACGGCGACCAAGGACTTATGGTGAGTCTTGGTGCCTTCTTGAGGTTGTGCGGCAGGGCGGGGCGTCGAGTGGCCACGTTCGCGTTAGGGTGAACTGAGGCGAGCTCGCACGCGTTGTGCTGAGGCGGTTTATATTTGGCGGTCGCGCGTTCGGGTCTTTCTTTTCGGTCTTCCGGCCGATCGCTGATTCCCGATTCCGATTTCCAGCCGCAACTCACGCACAAGGGTTACACCGTCACCATGACCGATCTCTCCGCCTTCCCGATCACGAAGAAATGGCCTGCCGAGCATCCGGACCGGATTCAGCTGTATTCGCTGCCGACGCCCAACGGCGTGAAGGTGTCGATCATGCTCGAAGAGACTGGTCTGCCGTATGAGCCGCATCTCGTGCGCTTCGATACGAACGATCAGATGTCCGCTGAGTTTTTGTCGCTGAATCCGAACAACAAGATTCCGGCGATCATCGATCCGAACGGCCCTGACGGCAAGCCGCTGCCGCTGTTCGAATCGGGCGCGATTCTGATCTATCTGGCGGACAAAACGGGCAAATTGATTCCGCAGGACGGCGCTGGCCGTTATGAAGCGATCCAGTGGGTGATGTTCCAGATGGGCGGCATCGGCCCGATGTTCGGCCAGGTGGGTTTCTTCCACAAGTTCGCCGGCAAGGAATACGAAGACAAACGCCCGCGTGATCGTTATATCGCCGAGTCGAAGCGGCTACTTGCCGTGCTGGATCAGCAGCTCAAAGGGCGCGACTGGATCCTGGGCGACAAGTACTCGATCGCCGATATCGCGACCTTCCCGTGGGTGCGTAATCTGATCGGCTTCTACGAAGCAGGGGACCTGGTCGGGATCGACGAGTTTTCGAATGTGAAGCGGGTGCTGGCTGCGTTCGTGGCGCGTCCGGCGGTGGCGAAGGGATTGGAGATTCCGAAGCGGCCTTCGTGATTTCCTAAAGCGGCCGTGGCAGTCGAAGGGTGATTAGCCAGGCTCAAGGCAACTTGTGTGGATCGCCGCCCATCGCACGATAAAGGTCGCGCACAAACTGCTCGCTGACGACGTCCCATGCAGGTGAGCCATAGAGAACGTCTTCGGGATTCTTCTTGCCCTGTGCGTGACGCAGAGTGCGCACGGTCAATTCGAGGGCCATCGCTTCTTCATAAAGAGGGTGGCCGGGGCGGAGGCGGTCGTCGTTGTCCATGCCTGATTTTCGGCGGCCGCTGGAATTACTTTAGGCCCCGCCGTGCAAGTTGCTTTCGCATGCCGCATGGATTTTGTGGATGTTCGGCGATCCTTGATCTGGGGGACGGTCGTCGGTGAACAATTTCTCGTGTACCGAGGGTGGAACCGGCGCAGTGCGCCGGTTCCACCATGCTTGCCGCGCGCCATTTCGCAAACGTTGCCGGGTCAGCACGAAGCGCCGAACCGCACGGCGTGGCTTGCTCTGGCTGGTGCGATGCGCGTTTGCGCGTCGTTCGCAAGCATGCCGCCGCGGTCACGGCGGTGATACATCTTGCGTGACAAGTGGCGTTGGATTTTCAGGCCGGCGCGGAGGGGCGAGTTTCGTGGTCTTGGAAGTATCTGGGGGACATTCGGCAATGTCTTCGCGGAATCCGGGTTGTGCACTGCCAAACGTCGATATCGAAGGCAGCAAAAAGCCCCGCAGCACAAGGCAGTACGGGGCTTTCTAGTAAAACTTTGGCGACACTCGGAAACTAGTTGGTCCCCCTGACAGGAATCGAACCTGTATCTAGCGCTTAGGAGGCACTTGTTCTATCCATTGAACTACAGGGAGAGGACCAAACTGAAATAATCGCTGCAATCCCGCCGACTCACAACCCCAAGCAGGATCCGGCGAGTCCAAATTCGCCAGCGAGCGCAGAGTATATCAAACACGCCCAGCTGCGAGGAGGGCTGCAAAGCCCGTCCCACAAAGCAAACGGCCCAGCAGGCATCACCCACTGGGCCGCGCGAACCGCCCGGCGCGCTACATCAACCAGCGCACCCCCGGCTCAATCGAGCTAACTCAGAATTCCACCACCGCAAACTCCGCCTTGCCTACATCGCACAGCGGGCAGCGCCAGTCGTCCGGAATCGCGGCGAAGCGCGTGCCCGGGGCGATACCTTCTTCGGGAAGGCCTTCTTCTTCGTTGTAGATCCAGCCGCAAATCAGGCAGACCCAGCTCTTATATTCAATCACTTCAATTACTTCGCTCACGACGTACTCTTCTTTGGTTCAGTGCATTGATCCGCCCAGTCTGCCCCTTTTTTGGGCACGGCGGCGACCCGCAATATTACCGGAATTTGACAAACGGGCCGCAAATTGCCGATGTGGCATCGCCGCAAAGCGCCTGAGACGCGTCCGGATCCGCGTAACGGACCCCGTCATACACAGCGTGTATGCTTCGATCCGTAGCTCATCTTTTGGACAGGCGCGCCGGGCGCCTGGCATGCATTGCGACGATCGGCCTCAGACGGCTGGAGCCGCCATCGCCGTCTGCATGGCCCGCGCATGACTCTCGTTTCCCAAAAAGGAGAAAAACGATGTTTAAAAACAAATGGTTGGCCGGTACGGTACTGGCCGGGCTGCTCGCCGTATCGGGCGCGGCACAGGCCGCCGGGGTGTCTTTCGTGCAGCCGGCGGACGGCGCAACCGTCAGCAATCCGGTGCACGTGGTGTTTGGCGTCGAAGGAATGACGATCGCGCCAGCCGGCACGATGACGGAAGGCACGGGCCACCATCATCTGCTGATCGACGGCAAGCCGCTTCCCAAGGGCGAAGTCATCCCCGCTAACGACAAATCGCTTCACTTCGGCAAAGGCCAGACCGAAACCGATCTGACGCTGCCGCCGGGTGACCACACCCTGACGCTGCAATTCGGCGACGGCGCGCATCGTTCGTATGGCCCGGAGATGAGCAAGACCATCACGGTGCACGTGAAGTAAGCGTGTCGCACGGATGAACGGCCGGCCGGGCGTGTGCACGCACCGCCCGGCCGCGTTTTCGCACTCAGTATCCATTTTGCAAGCCGGCCATTCAGCCTATCTCTTCCGGCAGACAGGCACCCGCCCGTGCGCCCGGTACAATGAGCAGTTCCGACTCATCGCTGTCTTCTCCAATTCTCCATGTCGCTTTACACCATTACCGGGGCCCAACTGGCGTTCGGTCACGTCGCGTTGCTCGATCACGCGGATTTCTCTCTCGAAGCGGGCGAGCGCGTTGGGCTGATCGGCCGTAACGGCGCGGGCAAGTCGTCGCTGCTGAAAATCGTCGCCGATCTGACCAAGCCTGACGACGGCCTCGTCACGCGTCAGCAGGGCTTGACTTCGGTCTACGTGCCGCAGGAGCCGGAGTTCGATACGGACGACACGGTGTTCGAAGCGGTCGCCGCCGGCCTGACCCACGCCCGCGAGCTGCTGGATCAATACGACGCGGTCGCCAATCAGCTTGCCGACGAACCGGAAGGCCCGGAGCACGACGCGCTGATGTCGCGCATGAACACGCTGCAATCGGCGCTCGACCATTCGGACGCCTGGAACTGGAGTACGCGCGTGGCCACCACGCTGCAGCAGATCGGTCTGAATGGCGAGGCGCGGGTCGGTTCGCTGTCGGGCGGAATGCAAAAACGCGTCGCGCTGGCGCGCGCGCTGGTCGTGCAACCGGATGTGCTGCTGCTCGACGAGCCGACCAACCACCTGGACTTCGACGGCATTCGCTGGCTCGAGGAACTGCTGGTGTCGCTGCGCGCGGGCCTGCTTTTCATTACCCACGACCGTGCGTTTCTCGACCGTGTCGCCACGCGCATCGTCGAACTGGATCGCGGGCGCCTGCTGTCGTATCCGGGCAATTTCAGCGCCTACCAGACTAGGAAGGCGCAGCAGCTCGAGGTCGAGCAAGTCGAAGCGGCCAAGTTCGACAAGCTGCTCGCACAGGAAGAAGTGTGGATTCGCAAGGGCGTGGAAGCGCGCCGTACGCGTAGTGTCGGCCGGATCGCGCGGCTCGTGCAGATGCGCAACGAACGCGCCGAGCGCCGCAACGTGCAGGGCAACGTGAAGCTCGACGTGGGCCAAGGTGAGAAGTCCGGCAAGATCGTCGCCGAACTGACTGATGTCACCAAGCGCTACGGTTCGCGCACGGTGGTCGACAACTTCACGGCCACGGTGATGCGTGGCGACAAGATCGGCTTCGTCGGTCCGAACGGTGCGGGCAAGACCACGCTGCTGAAGATGATCCTCGGCGAGTTGCCGCCGGACGAAGGCACGGTGCGTATCGGCACCAATCTGCAGGTCGCGTACTTCGACCAGATGCGCGCTCAGCTCGATCTGGACAAGAGCCTCGCCGATACGATCAGCCCGGGCAGCGAGTGGGTCGAAGTCAACGGCCAGAAGAAGCACGTGATGAGCTATCTGGGTGACTTCCTGTTCGCGCCGGAACGCGCGCGTTCGCCGGTCAAGTCGCTGTCGGGCGGCGAGCGTAATCGCCTGCTGCTGGCGCGTCTGTTCGCGCGGCCGGCCAACGTGCTGGTGCTCGACGAACCGACCAACGATCTCGACATCCCGACGCTCGAATTGCTCGAAGAACTGTTGACCGAATACGACGGCACCGTCCTGCTGGTCAGCCACGATCGCGCGTTTCTGGATAATGTCGCGACCTCGGTGATCGCTTCGGAAGGCGCGGGCAAGTGGCGCGAGTATGTCGGCGGCTTTACCGACTGGCAGATTCAGCGCGACCGCTCGCAGCAGATGGCACAGGAAGCGCAGAAAGAAGCGGCCAAAGAAGTAGCGGCGAAAGACACCGGCGCGGCCCGCAATACGCAGCGTTCCGCCAAACTGTCGTTCAAGGATCAGCGCGAACTCGAGGCATTGCCGGCGAAAATTGCCGCGCTCGAAGCCGAGCAGAAAACCATCGGCGCTCAACTCGAAGACGGTTCGGTCTTCGCGAAAGACGCTCAGGAAGGCACGCGTCTGACCGAGCGCTACGCCGCGATCGACGAGGAACTGCTGATCGCGCTGGAACGTTGGGACGAGCTGGAGAACAAGCGCAAGTGACGCACGGAGTCGGCGCGATCCGAGGTTGCGCCGACGTCACGTCGAGGCTAAGGGCCGGGGCTGCGGCGCAGCCTCATCGCGGTCTCATAATAGGCCGCACCCGAGCGCCGGCCCTTATCCAAATGGCCAATCCCGCACGTCGTGAATTGCCGCCTGTATCGAAATCAGTAAAATACCCCGCGAACAGGCTTCCCCCGGCGTTCGCACCGGCTGGCCGTTGCCGGGCTGTAGAACCGGCGTCGAGCCGCCGTCGAGTGAGCCAATGGGAAGCCAGGCGACAAAACAGCTTGCCCGCACTGCGGGCACCTCATCTAACCCCGTTGTTTCGTTTCGCTTTTTTTGAAAACTCAACGCATTGTCCACGGACCTGTCCACAGGACCTGTGGACAACGATGAACCGACGCACCCGAGTCAACCATGTCTACGAAAAAGCCAAACGCCGCGTATAGCGAAGCGTCGATCAAGGTGTTGAAGGGCCTGGAGCCGGTCAAGCAACGGCCCGGGATGTACACCCGCACCGAAAATCCGCTGCATATCATTCAGGAAGTTATCGACAACGCGTCGGACGAGGCCCTTGGCGGCCACGGCCGGCAAATCACGGTCACGCTGCACGCGGACCATTCGGTCTCGGTCGAAGACGACGGCCGTGGCATTCCGTTCGGCATGCATCCGGAAGAAGGCGTGCCGGTTGTCGAGATCGTTTTCACGCGTCTGCACGCGGGCGGCAAGTTCGATAAAGCCGCCGGCGGCGCCTACACGTTCTCGGGCGGCCTGCACGGCGTCGGCGTGTCGGTCACCAACGCGCTGTCCACCCGCCTCGACGTCACCGTGTGGCGCGACGGCAAAATCGCCGATCTGAGTTTCGCCAACGGCGACGTCGCGAAGCAGCTTGAAGTACGCCCCGCGGCCAAAGGCGACAAGAAGTCCGGTACGCGCGTCACCGCGTGGGCAAATCCGAAGTATTTCGATTCGCCGAACCTGCCGCTCGGCGAATTGCAACGTCTGCTGCGCTCGAAAGCGGTGCTGTTGCCCGGCGTCGAAGTCACGCTGATCAACGAGAAAACCGGCGAAACGCAAAGCTGGAAATACGAAGACGGTTTGCGCGGCTACCTGCTCGAAGGTATGAACGGCAGCGATCTGCTGATTCCGCTGTTCGAAGGCGAGCGCTATGTCGAAAACGCGCGCACCAGCGAAGAGACGTTTGCTGAAGGTGAGGGCGCTACGTGGGTCGTCGCGTGGAGCGAAGAAGGCACGCTCATGCGCGAGTCGTACGTCAATCTGATTCCGACGCCTGCCGGTGGTACGCACGAGTCCGGTTTGCGTGACGGTCTGTTCCAGGCAGTGAAGAGCTTTGTCGAGTTGCATAATCTGCAGCCGAAGGGCGTGAAGCTGCTGGCGGAAGACGTGTTCGCGCGCGTGTCGTTCGTTTTGTCGGCGAAGGTGCTCGATCCGCAATTCCAAGGTCAGATCAAGGAGCGCCTGAATAGCCGTGATGCGGTGAAACTGGTGTCGTCGTTCTCGCGGCCGGCCCTGGAGCTGTGGCTGAATCAGCACGTCGAGCACGGCAAGAAACTCGCCGACCTCGTCATCAAACAGGCCCAGGCACGTACCCGCGCCGGCCAGAAGGTCGAGAAGCGCAAGAGTTCGGGCGTGGCCGTTCTGCCGGGCAAGCTGACCGATTGCGAATCGACGGAAATCGGCCGCAACGAACTGTTCCTCGTCGAGGGTGACTCGGCGGGCGGCTCGGCGAAGATGGGCCGCGACAAGGAATACCAGGCGATCCTGCCGCTGCGCGGCAAGGTGCTGAACACGTGGGAAACCGAGCGCGACCGCCTGTTCGCCAACAACGAAGTGCACGACATTTCGGTGGCGATCGGCGTCGATCCGCATAGCCCTGACGACAAGGTCGATCTGTCGAATCTGCGCTACGGCAAGATTTGCATCTTGTCGGACGCTGACGTCGACGGTTCGCACATCCAGGTGCTGTTGCTCACGCTCTTCTTCAAGCATTTCCCGCAGTTGATCGAGCGCGGGCATGTGTGCGTGGCGCGTCCGCCGTTGTTCCGGGTCGATGCACCCGCGCGCGGCAAGAAGCCGGCGCAAAAACTCTACGCACTCGACGCAGGCGAACTCGAGGCGATCCTCGACAAGCTGCGCAAGGACGGCGTACGCGAGACACAGTGGTCCATCAGCCGCTTCAAAGGCCTCGGTGAAATGAGCGCGGAGCAGCTGTGGGACACCACGATGAACCCCGATACACGACGGCTGACGCCCGTGGCAC
Source organism: Paraburkholderia domus (assembly GCF_905220705.1). GTDB lineage: Bacteria > Pseudomonadota > Gammaproteobacteria > Burkholderiales > Burkholderiaceae > Paraburkholderia > Paraburkholderia domus. The sequence continues at coordinate 191,877 of NZ_CAJNAT010000003.1, read as the reverse complement.
TCGGCGAACTCGACTATGACGCCACGGTGGCGCGCATGACGATGCTGATGGGCAAGGGTGAAGCGGCGTCGCGGCGCAGCTGGCTGGAAGAAAAGGGCAACGAAGTGGAAGCGGATATCTGAGCGAGCGTTCTTAACAACGCTCTGCCTTCGCATGAAACTTCACGCCAAACACGGATACGGAATCTAGATGGACGACGATAACACTCTCGACCTTTTCACCGAGCCGCCGCCCCCGGAAGGCGACTTCCTGACGCTCGGCAATTATGCGGAACGCCAGTACCTCGACTACGCAGTGAGCGTGGTCAAGGGCCGCGCGCTGCCCGATGTGTGCGACGGCCAGAAGCCGGTGCAGCGCCGCATCCTGTACGCCATGAACGACATGGGCCTCGGCGATAACGCCAAGCCCGTGAAGTCGGCGCGCGTGGTCGGCGACGTGCTGGGTAAGTACCACCCGCACGGTGACCAGTCGGCGTACGACGCACTCGTGCGTCTCGCGCAAGACTTCTCGATGCGCTATCCGCTGATCGACGGCCAGGGCAACTTCGGCTCGCGCGACGGCGACGGCGCAGCGGCGATGCGGTACACCGAAGCGCGCCTGACGCCGATCGCGAAGCTGCTGCTCGATGAGATCGACCAGGGCACGGTCGACTTCATGAAGAACTACGACGGCGAGTTCGATGAGCCGAGGCTCCTGCCCGGACGTTTGCCGTTCGTGTTGCTGAACGGCGCATCCGGCATTGCGGTGGGGCTGGCCACGGAAATCCCGTCACACAACCTGCGTGAAGTGGCGGCAGCGGCGGTCGCGATGATCCGTAATCCGAAGATCGAGCACGCCGAGTTGATGCAACACATCGCCGGGCCGGACTTTCCGGGCGGCGGCCAGATCATTTCGAGCGACGCCGAGATTTCCGCGGCCTACGAAAGCGGTCGTGGCAGCCTGAAGGTGCGCGCCCGCTGGAAGATCGAAGAGCTCGCACGCGGCCAGTGGCAACTCGTGATCACCGAACTGCCGCCGAACACGGCCGCGCAGAAGGTGCTCGAAGAAATCGAAGAGCAGACCAACCCGAAGATCAAGCTCGGCAAGAAGGCGCTCACGCCTGAACAGTTGCAGACCAAGCAGACCATGCTTGCACTGCTCGACGCGGTGCGCGACGAGTCGGGCAGAGACGCGCCGGTGCGTCTCGTGTTCGAGCCGAAGTCGAGCCGCATCGATCAGACCGATTTCGTCAACACGTTGCTCGCGCATACGAGCCTCGAATCGAACGCGTCGCTCAATATGGTGATGGTGGGCGGCGATGGCCGGCCGCGTCAGAAGGGCTTGAGCGAAATCATCCACGAGTGGATCGCGTTCCGCTTCGCGACGGTTACACGCCGCACACGTCATCGGTTGAGCAAGGTCGACGACCGGATTCATATTCTCGAAGGCCGGATGATCGTCTTTTTGAATATCGACGAAGTCATCCGCATCATCCGCGAGTCGGACGAACCGAAGGCCGCGCTGATGGCCGCGTTCGGCTTGTCGGACCGGCAGACCGAAGACATTCTCGAAATCCGTTTGCGTCAGTTGGCGCGGCTCGAGAAGATCAAGATCGAGAAGGAACTGGCCGAACTGCGCGACGAGAAGGCCAAGCTCGAAGAATTACTCGGCAGCGAATCGGCGATGAAGCGTCTGCTCATCAAGGAAATCGAAGGCGACGCAAAGCAATACGGCGACGAGCGCCGCACGCTGATCCAGCAGGAAAAGCGCGCCACGTTCGAAGCACGCGTGGTCGACGAGCCTGTTACGGTGGTGGTGTCGCAGAAGGGCTGGGTACGCGCGCTGAAGGGCCATGGCCTGGATGTGGCCGGCTTCACGTTCAAGGCCGGCGACGGACTCTACGCTGCGTTCCAGTGCCGCACGCCGGATACGCTGGTCGCGTGGGGCAGCAATGGCCGAGTCTATTCGGTGGCGGTTGCCACGCTGCCGGGTGGGCGGGGTGACGGTGTGCCGGTCACGTCGCTGATCGAACTCGAGTCGGGCAGCCATCTGATGCATTACTACGCGGCTTCCGCCGATCAGGCATTGCTGCTTGCATCGAGCAACGGCTTCGGCTTTGTCGCCAAGGTCGGCGACATGGTGAGCCGCGTGAAGGCCGGCAAGTCGTTCATGACGATCGACGCGGGCGCCGCGCCGCTCGCGCCGATGCCGATGCTGCCGGATGCGACGCATATCGCGTGTCTGTCCTCGGGCGGACGCCTGCTGGTGTTCGGCCTCGACGAGATGAAGACGCTTTCGGGCGGCGGACGCGGCGTCACGCTGATGGCGCTCGACGACAACGAAACGCTGGTGCAGGCGCTGTCCATCAACAAAGCGGGCGTGGTGTTGATCGGTACGCGTCGCGGTGGCCGTGTCGATGAAGAGAAGCTGAGCGGTGTCACGCTCACGCCGCATATTGGCAAGCGGGCGCGCAAGGGGCGTGCGCCTGAGAGCAAGATGAAGCTTGACGGTATGCGTCCCGTTGCTGCGTAATAAGAAATAGAAGTAGGGTAGAGCCAGGCATGAACGCGGCGTGCGCTTTAACGCGCACGCCGCGCGTTGCAAAAATCCGGGGTGCAGCGCCGTCGCGTAATCGGGCGCGTTGCAATAAGAACTACAAAGAATGTCAAGACGTCGTGAGTCCATGGAACTGCACGCATAGCGCGCGGTCGAATGCGCTCAATAGCCGCAATTAATATCATTCGTCAAAGCGGTATGGCGTCGTCGGGAGAGGAAAACAACATGAACAAAGCTATCGAACTCGTGCTCTTTTTGCATTTGCTCGCGGTCGCGGTGTGGGTGGGCGGGATGGTATTCGCGCATTTCTGCCTGCGCCCGGCCATTGCCGATCTCTCGCCACAGCTGCGCTTGCCTTTGTGGGAATCGGTGTTCGGCCGCTTCTTCAATTGGGTCGCCGCAGCCGTGCTGGTGATTCTCGTCACCGGCGGCTTCCTGCTGATGCAATTCGGCGGCGGTCACGCCACGTGGCCCTTGCATGCCATGGCCGGCCTCGGCATTGTGATGATGCTGATCTTCGGGCACATTCGCTTCGCCGTGTTCCCGCGTATTCGCCGCGCGGTGCAGGCGCAGAAGTGGCCGGACGGCGCCCAGGCAGTCGGCACGATCCGGCGTCTGGTACTGGTGAATATCGTGCTGGGCGTGGTGACGATCGGTGTGGCGGTGCTGTCGCGCGGGTTCTGAAAAGCCTGGCGATCAAGCGAGAGTTACTAACGCCTACGGCATGGCGCCGTAGGCCAGCCACAGCCCACACACGATCGCCACGGTCCCGTACACCACATACACCGGCACCTTGAGCTTCGCGAAGCACATGCCGGAGAACAGGGCCGTCAACAGATACACCGGTTTGAACGGCACATGCCCGGCAATGCGTAGTACGGCGACCGCAAGAAAGGCAGTGGTGACTGCCCGCAAGATCCGCATGCCGTGCTCGAAACGCGGATTGGCCTTCAACTGATGCAGATGCCGCTGCGCCAGCACCACGAGGCAGCCCGACGGCACAAAAAGCGCGAGTGTGGCGATCAGCGCACCTGCCCAGCCATCCACCAGATAGCCGAAGAACGGCACCACATTCAGCAGCGGTCCCGGCGACAACGGGGATAGCGAAAACGCCAAGGTGAAGTCGTTATCCGACACACCGATCGCCGGTGTGACGAACAGCGTCTTGAGCACCGGTAACGCAGAGAAGCCGCCACCGAACAAGGTCATGCCTGCACCGGCCAGCCGCGGCCATAGCAACGCCAGTTCATAGCGATGCGGCAACGGCAGGACGAACAACACCAGCAGCACGCACAAGCCCGCCAGCATCTGCCAGTCGCCGCGACCGATCGACACGACGATGCGCGTATTGCGATCCGGGCTGACCAGCCAGCCGGCGCCGAAGGCCGTGCCGAGCATGACCACGTAGGCCGCGGGACTGTGCGCATAGAAGAGCGCCACGCAACCGAGCACGGCCGCGGTCCATTCTAGCTTGCCGCGCACCAGCGCGCGCGTCTGCTTGTACCAGGTGATCGCGATCAGTGTTGCCAGCACTACGCTGAAGTGATTGAGCAAAGTTTGCGAAGCGGCGGCGCGCACGAGCGGCGTGCGATAGAAGATCGCAAACAGCGTCATCAGCGTAAAAAAGGGCAGCACGCTCGCGATGCCCGCCACCCAGGCACCGGCGCGTCCGCGCAGCGCATGCCCCAGTTGTACGGCGACATTGCAGCCCACCGGCCCGGGCACCATCCAGGCCAGCGCGATCAGATCGGAAAATGCCACGCGCGAGAGCCGTCCCTCGCGCTCTACATAGTGATTTTCAAGTTGCGCCATCAGCGCGAGGCCACCCCACGACAACGCCGACAGGCCGAACACAACCCGAAACAGCGTCCATAGCGGTTCCCGTTTTCCTCTTCTGGCGGCTTCCTGGCCCGTGATCGTCTGCATGGTGCCGCGGGCCCCGGCACGCGGGCGGCCCGCCCTCTGAGATCATCATTGTGTGTGTTGGCGCGGCCGGCAGCCGGCATCGCGCAGTGACGCAGTACAGCGTGAATGTAGCTGGTTTTGTGATGCCGCGGTTGGATATGCGCGGGGGCGGCGCTTATGCGCTGTATGCGGCGCGCCCGTGCGTGACAGGCGCGCCACTGCCGGACCGTATCAGCTATTGGCGCTCGTGCTGGCGCTTGACACGCTGCTGGTGCTGTCGGTTTCACGCGTGGCGCGGTGACCCTTCATGCCGCATACGCCAAAGCGTTCGAGAAGTGCCGGAATCGCGTCGACGGGCACCGGACGCGAGAACAGGAAACCCTGCGCCTCGATATGGCCCAGCGCGGCGAGCCACGCGATCTGCTCTTCGGTCTCGGTGCCCTCGACCACCACCGTGAGTCCGAGCGAGCGCGCCAGATTGACGATCGCGGTGACCATCACGCACACGCTGCGGTCGCCGGGAATCGCCTGGATGAACGAACGGTCCACCTTCAGCGTGTCGACCGAGAAGCGGTTCAGGTAAGAGAGCGACGAATAGCCTGTGCCGAAATCGTCGAGCGCGATTCGCACACCGAGGCGCTTCAACGCGAAGATCTTCTCCGAGACGAGTTCGGGATATTCCATCATCGCCGTCTCGGTGATTTCGAGTTCGAGACGGCGCGCGGAGATGCCGCTTTCTTCGATTGCGTGCGAGACGGTTTCGTACAGATCGCCGCGCCAGAACTGCACCGCGGAGATGTTCACCGCGAGCGATAGCGTGTCGTAGCCCTGTTGCTGCCACAACGCCAGTTGACGGCAGGCGGTCTCGATCACGAAGTCGCCGATCGGCACGATCAGTCCGGTGGATTCGGCGACGGGAATGAATTCGTTGGCCGGGATCAGGCCGTGTTGCGGATGATTCCAGCGCACCAGCGCTTCAAAGCCGGTGATGCAACGGCGCGTCAGATCGATCTTCGGCTGATAGGTGAGAAACAGTTGGCCTTCGGCGAGCGCCACGCGCAACTGCTGTTCCCACTTCATCAAATGGTCCGCGCGGTGCGACAGCTGCGGCGAATAGAACTGGTAACAGTTCTTGCCCGCGTCCTTCGCGCTGTACATGGCGAGGTCGGCTTTTTTCAGCAGGTCGATCTCGCTCTCGTTGGCGACTGAGTAGAGCGCGATGCCGATGCTCGCATGCAACACGAACGAACTACCGCGCACTTCGAAAGGCTTGGCGAACGCGTCGGCAGCAGCTTCGGCGAGTGTGACAGCGCGCTTCTCGACGTCGTCGCCCTTGATCACTACGACGAACTCATCGCCGCCAATGCGGCTCAACGTGCCGTCGTCGCCAACCGCAGCGGCGAGGCGCGAGGCCGTCATCTGCAGCACGATGTCGCCGGCGTTGTGACCTAGCGTGTCGTTGACGGTCTTGAAGTTGTCGAGGTCGATGAAGAGAATCGCGAGGTGCCCGAGATTGGCAGGCTGTGCCACGTCGTGCCGCAGTGTTTGCAGCGTCGCATAGCGATTGCGCAAACCGGTCAGCAGATCGTATTCGACGAGGTGCGTCATCTCGCGCTCGCGGCCGAGCAGCTTGCCGATCAAACCGGTGGCCACCGCGAAGAAGCTCAGCATCGCGAGCGAAATGAAGCCCGCCATCAGCAGATAGACATTGCGCGTGTGGTTGTAGTCGGCGAATTCTTCGGCTTGCGACAGACCCACTATCACGCCGAGCGGATAGCCGTCGATATGCCGATACGAAACGATGCGCGTGACGTTATCGATCGAATCGACGTAGGTGCCCGAGACATGCTCCGAGGTCGGATACGAGCCGCTCGCCGAGAATGAGCCGCTGGCAGTGTCGACGCTGCCCGTGCGGCGCGCCAGCACCGTGCCGTTGTCGGAGATGACCGCGATCACGCCTTCGCGGCCGATGGCCGCGTTGTTATAGAAGTCGCTGGTGAAATAGCTCGGGTCTTCGGAGACCACCACGACGCCCGCGAACGAGCCGTCGGGATGATTCAGACGCCGCGTCATCTGCAAGGTCCAGTGGCCGGAGACGCGGCCGAGCACCGGCTTGCTGATATACAACTGGTCGTCGTTTTCATGTTCGTGGACCTTGAAGTGTTCGCGGTCCGACAGATCGATATGTTTGGGATTGAGCTCGGCCGTGTTGGCGATCAGCGTGCCGTGCTCGTCGATCAGCGACACCTGCACCAGCGTCTCGCTCTGTACCACGCCTTTTTCGACCGTGCTGGCCAGATCGAAATGATTCGGCGTTTTCTCGAACTCGTATTTGACGAAGCGGGTGATCTGGTCAACCTGGTGAATCGCCTTGACCGTGTGCTGCTCCAGCGCAGCGGAGAGAATCGCGGCAGAGGCCATCGCTTCACGACTGGTGGCTTCTTTTTCAACCGACAGGCGCGCGAAGATGACAGTCCAAAGCAGGATCAGCACCAGCACGCCGAGCGCGGGAATGGCGAGCAAAGCGCGGCGGCGCGACAGAGCGGGGTCGCGGCGGGGTTTGGCTTCGCGCGGGTCGGAGAAGCGGAACTGGCTCATTGAGAGGCTCGTTCCCTGGCGCCGGCCTTTGGCGACTGCGCGAGCATTGACTGCGCTGATTTCATAGGTGGCTGCATGGTGACCAAGGTGCCGGAACTGCTGCGCAGGGGAAGGGAGCGTGGCGTCGTGCGTGATCGTCCGCAGGTCACCGGGTACGTTTCGATATTACTGAATGCCACTGGATTAAGGAAGGGTCCGCGCATCGGGTATACGCGCGCGCAACAGACCGTCCCGGCCGGCTGAATTCGCAACCGATGCGGCCGGCCTTGGGGCCACGGCCCGGCAGTCGTTGTTGAATATTTCATCGGGATCCGGAATTCAGGTGTGCCAGGCCTCTTATTATGCATAGGGCATTAAACATGCATACGATGCGACGTTTTACGCTCAAGCGTGGCTGGAAGCGGCGAGCGCCGCGGCATCGGGTTCGGCATCGAACACGGCTGCAAGCGGATTACCTTTGACGGGCACCGACGTGAACACGTCGATCTGTTTGAAACGAACGGTGTTGGCGGGCATCGGGCGCGGTCCGGCGAATCCAGCAGATTGGTAGGGTTCAGGGATTCTACCTGGTGACAAAGGAACGATCTACCTCGCCACAAATGCAAAACGCGCCGCAGGTGGCAGACACCTCGCGACGCGTTCAGTACGCTCAGGACGAGCCGCCGGGCGAACCGGCAGCCGAACCTGTTGGAATGCGTTATTCGACTTCGGCGATCATCTCGATCTCGACACATGCGCCGAGCGGAATCTGCGCCACGCCGAATGCCGAGCGCGCATGCTTGCCGCGCTCGCCGAACACGTCAGCGACCAGTTCGGAGGCACCGTTGGTGACCAGATGCTGTTCGGTGAACTCGAGCGTCGAGTTGACAAGGCTCATCAGCTTGACGATGCGCGTGACGCGGTTCAGATCGCCCACATGCGCATGCAGCGTCGCGAGCAGGTCGATCGCGATCGAGCGCGCGGCGGCCTTGCCTTCTTCGGTGGTGAGCGTGGCGCCGAGCTTGCCGGTCCAGACCTTGCCGTCCTTCTTCGCGATGTGGCCCGACAGGTACACCGTGTTGCCGCTTTGCGCGCTCATCACATAAGCGGCTGCCGGTGCGCCCGCGCTCGGCAGTTCGATGCCCAGTTCCTTGAGCTTGTCGTACACGTTGGTTTGAGCCATGTTTCGTCCTTGATCAGTAGGGAATTCGGTGGTTCGGATCGGGTCGGGACAGCTTAGAGCTTCGTGCGGATCAGTGCCGCGAGACGTGACACGCCTTCGTCGATCTTCGCCGGCGGCACCGTGACGAACGACAGGCGCAGCGTGTTGTGCTGGGCTTCGTTCGCGAAGAACGGACCGCCTGGCACGAACGCGACATTCTGCGCGACGGCTTCTTCGAGCAGCTTCATGCTGTCGATCTGCGCGGGCAGATTCACCCACACGAACATGCCGCCTTCCGGACGGTTCCAGCTTACGCCTTCCGGCATGTAGCGTTCGAGCGAGGCGAGCATCGCCGCGCATTGATCGCGGTACAGTTCGCGAATGGTCGGCACGTGCGTGTCGAGGAAGCCGTCCTTGATCACTTCGTACACGATGCGCTGCGTGAAGCTCGGCGTGTGCAGATCAGTGGCTTGCTTGGCCTGCACGAGTTTGAAGATCAGTTCTTCGGGCGCGATGATGTAGCCGACCCGCAGGCCCGGCGCCAGCACTTTCGAGAACGAGCCGAGATGGACGATGTGATCCGGCGCCATGGACAGCATGGTGGGCAGCGGTTCACCTGCGTAGTCGAGCGCGCCGTAGGGATCGTCTTCGATCACCGGGAACGGTGCGGTCTTCGCAAACGCTGCCAGCGCACGGCGGCGTTCGATCGGCAGGCGTCGGCCCGTCGGATTCTGGAAGTTCGGTTGTGCGTATAACAGGCGCGCGCCCGCCGTCAGTTCGGGCGTGAGCGCTTCGGGGATCAACCCTTGCTCGTCGGTCGGCACCTGCACGTAGCGCGGCTCGTACATCGAGAACGATTGCAGCGCGCCGAGGTAGGTCGGTGTTTCAACCAGTACCGGGCTGTCCGGGCATACCAGCACTTTGCCTAGCAGGTCGAGCGCTTGCTGCGAACCGGTCGTGATCAGTACCTGCGAAGGGCGGATCTGCGCACCGTTCACCGAGTAGCGCTGCGCGATCCATTCACGCAGCGGCAGATAGCCTTCGGTCGCGCTGTATTGCAGTGCCGCGCCGGGTGCGTCGCGCAGAATGCGGTCGGCTGCTTCGCGCATGCGTTCGGCCGGGAATGTGGCCGGCGAGGGCAGGCCGCCCGCGAACGAAATGACTTCGGGCCGTTCCGTGACTTTCAGGATCTCGCGGATCGCCGAGCTCGTGAGCTTGCGTGCGCGTTCGGACAGTTGCCACGTGGGGGCTTTCAAGTCGCTTTGGTCCATGGTCTCCTCTGCTGGTATCTCTGGAACTGGTCAAAACTTCGATTATCGCGCGAGTCGTCGACCCGCGCGCGCTGCTTAATTAAGGGTCCGTAGACCATTGGGTGTTTCAAACTCGGCGATGAGCGCCGCTGCGCCTTCCGTGGGCTCGAGCGCGATCAGGTGCGCCGCGCCCAACCAATGCAATTGCGCCGCGATTGCGTCGGCTTGCGGATGGGTTGCTTTCAAAGCTTTCAGTGCGATGTCCGTTTCCGGCAAGGCCGCCGACGGATGCCGCGGCGTGTCCCACTGGATCAGCGATGGCAGCACGCCGTCGCCTGCGCCTTGCCAGGCAGGGAAGGCGCCGTCGTCAGGCACCGATAGCCCCCAGCTGAAATCGCCCCGCGTCATTGGCACGATCGGTGCGGTGCGCTGCGGATATTGTGTTTGCCAATCGGAAAGCCGCTTCGGCCGATCGACCCGGGCGACCCAGTGCGACAGGTAGGGCCCTTTTTCGAGCCGCGCGTGCGTCGCCGGGTCGTCGAGGGCAAACAGGCGGGCGCGCGGTGCCGCACCATCGGTCGCAACAGCCGCTTGCGGGTCGATTGCGATTACCTCCAGATACACGCCGCCCCACAGGTTCAGCAGGCGATTGTGCGTGCGCATCAGCGGATGCGCGCCGCCGCCGGCCGGTGCGACGCCGAGTGTGTCGGCGACGTACTGCGTGCCCTCGTCGAGGGTACGGGCGGAAATCACGAGGTGATCGAGACGGAGCGAATGAGCAGTCATGGCGGATCGGGAAAACGGTTTCTGCGGTAAGCCGGAACGCGCGCCGGGTGCGGCAGCAGCGTTGCCGGGGTCGTAAGCATAACCGTTTGCCGGGTCGGCGGGCCAGACGGATGGCGTTTGGGCTGGTTTTGCCCGAGGCCGTTCGCCTGCGGCGCGGTGCAACCCGAGCCGCTTCATCATCCGTTGCTTATCTTAAATGTAGCCTTAAATGTAGCGGCGGCGACCGGCACAGTAACGGTACAATCGATTCGATACCGTTCGGTACAGTTGGAGCCCGTTATGTCCGTCCCGCTTGCCCAGATTCCTACCCCGCACGATACGGCGTCGCTGACGCTGGTCGAGCAGCTCGTCCAGTGGGCGCGCCGCCGCATCGAGGAGCGCGTGTTTCGCCCCGGCATGCGCATGCCGTCGATCCGCAAGCTGGCGCTGGACAAGGGTGTGTCGCGCTTCACGGTGGTCGAGGCTTACGAACGGCTGGTGGCGCAGGGCTATCTGGAGTCGCGGCGCGGCTCCGGCTTCTATGTGCGCGAACGGCTCGGCGGGGTGTCGGCGCCCGAGATCCGTACGATCGCCGCCGCCGCGCCCGCGCCCGCCGCGATCGACGTTGTCTGGCTGCTTCGCAATATGCTTTATACGGGGGCGCGCCCCGAGCGCAGTCCGGGCCTGGGCTACCTGCCGGGGCGCTGGCTCGACGGTGATCTGATCACCAACGCGCTGCGCACGCTCGGCCGGCAAAGCGGTGCTCAGATGCTTGGAATTGGCACGCCGCAGGGCTTTTTGCCGCTGCGCCAGCAGTTGCAGACGCGGCTTGAGGAGCTGGAAATCGGCGCTTCGCCGGATCAGATCGTGATGGTCTCCGGCATTACCCAGGCAATTGACCTGATTTCGCGGATCTACGTGAAGCCGGGCGATGCGGTAATCGTCGGCGATCCGGCCTGGTTCCAGATGTTCGGGCGTTTTGCATCGCAGGGCGCGCGCCTCATCGGCATGCCGTACACGTCGGACGGACCGGACCTCGACGCGCTCGAGGCGCTGGTTGAGACCTGGCGGCCGAAAATGCTGGTGATCAATTCGGTGCTGCAGAATCCGACCGGCACGTCACTCACGGCCGCGCAGGCGTTCCGTATCCTGCGGCTTGCCGAAGCGTACGACTTCATCGTCGTCGAAGATGATATTTATGGCGATCTGTGCCCGCCGAGCTATCCCGGCACGCGGCTCGCGAGCCTCGACCAGTTGAAGCGCGTGATTTACCTCGGCAGTTTTTCGAAAACGCTCGCGCCCAATCTGCGCGTGGGTTTTATCGCGTGTGCGCCGGAGGTGGCCACGGCCGTCAGCGATCAGAAAATGCTGGTCGGCATGACGAGCCCCGAACTGAACGAGCGCGTGCTTTACAAGATTCTCACCGAGGGCCACTACCGCCGGCATGTCGAGCGGCTGCGCGCGCGGCTCGACGGCGTGCGCGAGAAGTCCGTGCGGATGCTGGAGAAGACGGGTATGAAGCTGTTCCTGACACCCGCAGCGGGCATGTTCCTGTGGGCCGACACCGGCGTCGACGCGAGCGCGTTCGCGGCCGCCGGGCACGAAGACGGTTTCCTGCTGTCGCCTGGGAGCCTGTTTTCTCCGCAGCAGTCGCCGAGCACATGGATGCGTTTTAATATCGCCAACTGTGCCGATCCTGAGCTGTCGACGTTTCTGTGCCGCTATCTGGACAGCGTCGCGCGGCGCGCCTCTTGAAACCGCGCCGGCTTGCCCCAACTTAGGCGGACGACCCGGCGACGCGGCCGTGCGCCACGCCTGACTAGAACCCCATTCGTAACAGAGAGGAAGTCCGACCATGGCACAAGAAACCATGAGCTTTCAGGCAGAAGTTAAACAACTTCTGCACCTGATGATCCATTCGTTGTACAGCAACAAGGAAATCTTTCTGCGCGAGCTGATTTCGAACGCGTCCGACGCGGCCGACAAGCTGCGCTTCGAAGCGATCGAAAACAGCGCGCTGTACGAAAACGATCCGAACCTGCGGATTCGCGTGTCGTACGACAAGGCCGCGCGCACCATCACGCTCGACGACAACGGCATCGGCATGAGCCGCGACGAAGCGATCGCCAACCTCGGCACGATCGCGCGCTCGGGCACCAAGGAATTCTTCGGCAAGCTCTCCGGCGACCAGCAGAAAGATGCGGCGCTGATCGGCCAGTTCGGCGTGGGCTTTTACTCCGGCTTTATCGTCGCGGACAAGATCACGGTCGAAACGCGCCGCGCCGGCTTGCCGGCTTCAGAAGGCGTGCGCTGGGAAAGCGCGGGCGAGGGCGATTTCGCGGTGGAGCAGATCGAACGCGCTGCGCGCGGCACCACCATCACGCTGCATCTGCGTGCCGATGAAGACGAATTGCTGTCGTCGCATCGTCTGAAGTCGATCATCCAGAAGTACTCGGACCACGTCGCGCTGCCCATCCTGATGGCGAAGGAGGAGTGGGACGCCGAAAAGAGCGAGATGGTCACGAAGGACGAGGACGAGACCGTCAACCAGGCGAGCGCGCTGTGGACCCGTTCGAAGAACGACATCACAGAAGAACAGTACAAGCAGTTCTACCAGCACCTCTCGCACGATCATCAGGATCCGCTGACATGGACGCATAACCGCGTCGAGGGCCGCAGCGAATACACGCAACTGCTGTATGTGCCGACGCAAGCGCCGTTCGACATGTTCAACCGCGATCATCGCGCCGGTCTGAAGCTGTATGTGAAGCGTGTGTTCATCATGGACGACGCCGAACAACTGCTGCCGGGGTATCTGCGTTTCGTGAAGGGCGTGGTCGATTCGGCTGATCTGCCGTTGAACGTTTCGCGCGAAATCCTGCAAGAAAGCCGCGATGTGAAGGCGATCCGCGAAGGCGTGACCAAGCGCTCACTGTCGATGCTCGAAGAACTGGCCAATTCGGAGAACGACGCCGATAAGGAAAAGTACGCTGGCTTCTGGAAGGAATTCGGCCAGGTGCTGAAGGAAGGCATCGGCGAAGACTTCGCGAATCGCGAGCGTATCGCCAAGCTCGTGCGCTTTGCGTCGACCCATACGGAATCGCCGGAGCAAACGGTTTCGCTCGCCGACTACGTTTCGCGTATGAAGCCCGAGCAGACCAAGATCTACTACGTGACCGCCGACACCTGGCAGGCCGCGACCCACAGCCCGCATCTCGAAGTGTTCCGCAAGAAGGGCGTGGAAGTGCTGCTGCTGACCGATCGCGTCGATGAATGGATGCTGTCGTTCCTGAACGAATTCGACGGCAAGCCGCTGCAAAGCGTCGCGCGCGGCGATCTCGATCTGGGTGCGTTGAATGATGAGGAAAAGCAGGCGCAGGAGAAGGTCGGCGAAGAGTTCAAGCCGCTCGTCGAGAAGATGAAAGAAGCGCTGAAGGACAAGGCCAAGGACGTGCGCCTGACGTTCCGCCTGACTGACTCGCCGTCTTGCCTCGTGGCTGACGATGGCGAAATGAGCGGCTATCTGCAACGCATGCTGAAGGCGGCAGGCCAGGACGCGCCGTCGTTCCATCCGATTCTCGAAGTGAATCCTGAGCATGCGCTGGTGAAGGGCTTGCACGCGGATAGCGCAAGTTTCGACGACTGGTGTCATCTGCTGTTCGATCAGGCGCTGCTTGCTGAGGGTGGCGCGCTGGAAGATCCGGCGAGCTTCGTGAAGCGTACTAACGCTTTGTTGCTGGCGCGTGCGGGTTGAGCTTTCGAGTTTGAGTTGAGTTTGGATCGGCGTCGTTTTGACGCTTGTCGTTAAAAAATGCGCTGCTTCGGCAGCGCATTTTTTTGCCCGTTTGTGCGTTCTTCTGTTCGCCGGGCTGCCCGGCGCGGAGGTCGCGCCGGCTTTGTCAGTTGGACAACGGCGAGCGCCTAGTGCGCGGGCGCTTGCCCATGCAAATGACGCACCTGCGATAGCACGGAGCCAGCCAGTTCCTTTGCCTCGATGCAGGAATGATGGTCAGCCAGTACTTTTGCCGCGAGACTGCCGATCGCCGTGCTGGTCTGCTTCGATGTGTGATGTTGTGCGAGCGCTGAACCGGCCAGTTCCTTCTCCTGATACAAGGCGCCCGGACGCCGCAATACGATGGCGGCCAGATGTGCGATGCGGTCAGAAGTTTCTTTCGAGTTCGTAGTATTCAATCCTTACTCCTTTTTGGTTTTTTGTTGATCCGGGCGATTTGGAGCGTCGCCAGAAGTCGACCGGAAAATAATTATGGTTAACTAAGCAAATCTATTCAACAAAACTAAATCGAGATGGATTTGTGAGATGTGAAAACACGTATTTGTCTTATGCTGGCTCGATCGAAACTCGGATGCTTAAGGGATTATTTGCAATCTTTAAGCCATTTATGCACCGAGTCTTATTTTTGCGATCGCGCCCCTGCGTGCGACAACTCTTTGTATTCCCATGTCCGATTCCAACCTGGTGAAACCTGCTGATCCCGTGTGTCTTCTGTGGTCGATCTTGCGCGAACAAGGCTTCGACGCCGCCGAGCGACGAGCCCTCGAACTCGTCGCAGAGGGGGGCGCGCCGCAATTGCACGCAGACCTGTGCGCGAGCGCAGGGCGTTTCGAAGCGGCATATCACAGTGCATCGCAAGCGCCGGCGGCAGGGAGCGGCGCGCGTCATGCACGCGTGGCACTGTTCGCCGACGCACTCGGGCGCGCTGACGCCGCGCAGCGCAATAGTGAACTCGTGGTAGCAGCGCAGCCGTGGGCTGCGACGGTCGAATGGATCGTCTGGTTGATCGATCGCTGTGGCGCGCATTCGGCCGCGGCGCACATGTTGCGCGCGTATGAGCCGCACGCGCCACAAGACGCCCGCGCCCCCTGGTGGTTGGCGATCGCGCTTGCGGCGTTGCCTGATGAGAGCGCGAGAGCCGAGCGTCGCGCGGCGCTATTGCGGGCTTATGCGCTCGATCCGGCGATCCACCCGGCGTTGCCGTTGCAACTCGTGCTGGCGTTCCGGGAAATCCGCGATTGGTCCACGGTCGCACGCGTTTGTCGCGAGGTGCTGGCGCACCATCCCGGCGATGCCGAGATCGCCTGGCAACTGAGCCATGCGCAATGGCAGTGCAACGACGCCGCCGCGGCGGAGGCGACCATGCGCGCTGTCGATGCCTCCGCGCCCGGCAACGCCCATGTGCTGGCCGCGATCGGTATGTATCTAGCCGAGCAGGCGCGTTTTGCCGACAGCGAAGCGGCGCTGCATGCAGCCCTCGCACTCGATCCGTCGGCGCCGCAAGCGGCCGTCGATCTGGCCGATCTGAAGTTGCGCCGCGGCGACTGGTCGAGCGCATGGCCGCACTTCGCGGCGCGTCTGACGCGTGAGGACCGCGAACCGAACAACGTCGTGACCGTGATGGAGCGGTTGTGTCCGCGCTGGACGGGCGAGCCGCTCGCCGGCAAGACCTTGATCGTGCATAGCGAACAAGGCAACGGCGACGATATCCAGATGGTGCGTTTTGTGCCCGAACTGGCGGCGCGCGTACGCGACGAGGGCGGCCGGTTGGTGCTTGCGGTGCGCCGGGCGCTACAGCCGCTGCTTGCGCGCTCATATGCGGATTGTGTGTCCATCGAGGATGGACCGCTCGGCAAGCCGCACTTTGGCCTGCCGATGATGAGCCTGCCGTCGGTGCTTGGCTCGCGGCCTGACCAGGTGCGTGGTGCGGCCTATCTGTCTGCCGACGCAAGCCGCGTGGCCGCATGGCGCGAGCGGGTCAGCGCATGTGGTGGAGAGGCTGCGCGATTGCATGTCGGCCTCGTTTGGTCGGGCAGCCCGACCCATCGCCGCGACGCGAAGCGGTCGATTCCACTTGCGGCGCTGGCTCCGGTGCTCGCGCTACCCAATGTGGTGTTCCATCCGCTGACGCCGGGTCGTCACGCTGATGTGGCGGCTTTGAGTGCTCAGGGGTATCGCGTGTGCGATCTGACTGCGCACTACCACGCCGGTTTCGACGACGTGGCCGCGCACGTGGCCGCGCACGTGAGCGCGCTCGATACCGTGGTGACCATCGATAGCGCGCCTTTGCATTTGGGCGGCGCATTGGGGCGCCCCGTGCTGGCGATGCTCGATCACGTGTCGCACTGGTGTTGGGGCAATGAGGAGATGCAGCCTTGGTATGACTCTGTCGATCTGTTCAGGCAGCCGAGTCCGGGGGCGTGGGAGCCGGTGGTCGAGCGCGTTACGGCCCAATTGGCGGCGATGCCAGGCGCGCGATAGTTGTTCGCGCGAATGGCGCGGAAGCCGGGAAGTCACCCCTATAAGGAAGCACACGTAAAAACGCCCGCATGACGCGGGCGTTTTATTGACTCTGGCGTCGGGTGGCTAACGCCTATTTCCGTCCCATCAGCGTATCCATCGTTTCGCCGCGCACGACGATTTCCGTGCGCCGGTTCAGCGCGCGCCCTTCGGCCGTATCGTTGCTGGCAACGGGGTTGTTGTACGCGTTGCCTTTCGTCCGGATCCGCTCCAGCGCCACGCCGCGCGCCACGAGCGCATAACCTACCGCCGTGGCGCGTGCTTCGGAAAGCTGCTGGTTATAGTCGAGCGTGCCGACATTGTCGGTGTAACCCTCGACCAACACAGGTTTCTTGCTGCGCTTGAGCAGAACGGCTGAACGATTGATGACCGCCGCTGCATCGCCGCGCACTTCGGATTTGCCGAACTCGAACAGCGCGGCTTCGGGCAGCTTGACGGAGACGCCGTTGGCAACCGGTGTCACTTCGATGCCGACCGCCTTGTTCAGCGATGTCTCTTTATCGCGGTTCAGCGGCGCTGCGCAACCCGCCACCATCACCACAGACATTGCGCATACGGTAGCGCCCAGGAATGTTCTCATGTTTCTTTTTTCTCCTTCAATATCCGATCACATGGCCCGCGCTTCGATCGCGGACGGGCCGCCGACTTTGTAAAGCACAAAGGTTGTATCGCGCGTTGCTGGCCACGGAGAATCGGAACACTCTGAATTCGACATCCGATTGAAGCGGATTAGCTTCCGAATGGCTGTCAATGGAACTTCCTGAAGGGAAGGCAGCTGAGGGACTCGCGATCCTCTGACAACGGCGCCGTTATAATCCGACACCATGCCTATCCGTTTCGATGCCGCCGACGCCCACTGGCGCGTCACGCCCTTACCCGGTTTGAGCGCCGCCCAGAAAGACTGGTTGACCCGCGGTGGATCACTGACCGCGCATCTGCGCACGCTCGGCGCGGTGGCCGTGCGTGTGACGCGCGAAGCCGTCGCGCTGCCCTGGGCCGACGAACACGCCGCGCTTGGCCTCGTGCCGCGCGCGCCGGTGTGGGTTCGGGAAGTGGTGTTGTCGGTCGACGGCGTGCCGTTTGTCGCGGCGCATAGCGTCGCGCCGCTGGCCGCAAGCGTCGGCGTGTGGCAGGCCACGCGCCGGCTACGCACGCGGCCGCTCGCCGAGTTGCTTTACAGCGATAGCAGCGTCGCACGATCCTCGCTGGTCAGCCGCAGGTTGACTGCACGCCATCCGCTGTACCGGTTGGCGGCGCGTGAAATCGATGGCATGCCGCCGCACGTGCTGGTTGCGCGCCGCTCGGTGTTCGAGCGCCACGGTGCGCCGCTGATGGTGACTGAATGCATGTTGCCCGCGCTGTGGGCGCGTCTGGCGGCTTCGGCGCGCATGCCATCTGCGCACCCGGCGTCCGCGCACGCGCCGCAGCGCACGCATGTGCGGGAACATGGCCGGCCGCTCGAGCATACGGCGTCGCGCGCCCATGGTGTGCCGCGTGCGGAGCAAGAACACCTCTCCGAACGGGGCGCGCATGAATCCGGGCAAGCTCCGGAATCGGACAGTAAGGTAAAGCGCTGATGCTGCGCGGCTTCCCTCCCGTCGTCGCGGCGAATACGCATACGCTGATTCTCGGCAGCTTCCCCGGCGAGGCGTCGCTCGCGGTGACGCAGTATTACGCGCATCCGCGCAATCAGTTCTGGCGATTACTCGGCACGGTGCTCGACGAACCGCTACTCCCCGAACTCTCTTACGAAGATCGCCTGGGCCGCGTGCTATCGCATGGTATCGGCGTGTGGGACGTGCTCGCCGCATGCGAGCGCGAGGGCAGTCTCGACGCCGCCATCCGCAATGCCAGCCCCAACGATTTCGCTTCGCTGCGTGCCCACGCGCCGAAGCTTGCCAAAGTCTGCTTCAACGGCAAGACGGCGGGCCGCTTTGCGCCGGTGATCGGCGAAGCCGGCTACGTCACCCTCGTATTGCCTTCGTCGAGTCCGGCGAATGCTATGCTCTCGTTCGACCAAAAATTGCGTCTCTGGCGCGACATCCTTACATGACGAAATTGATCAAGCGCGCCTCGGCTGAAGCACGTGCTTTCCGCAACAAAGATGCTGAAACCGGCAACAACACGCTGAACAAACAGAAAGTAGTGCGCAGCAAAAAGCGCGCGCTACACGACGACGACCTGCACGACGCACCGCAAATCGAAGCACCGCGCAAGCCGCGTTTCGCGCCGGTCACGTTCTCGGAAGAAGGCGGCGTACGCTTCCTGCATTTCGGCACGGAATGGGTGCAAGGCGCGATGCGTCTGCGCAAGCCGGATCACGTCGAACTCGAATACGCGCAGCAGATGATGGCCTGGCTGCTGTTTATCGAAACGCCCAAGCGTATCGTTCAGCTCGGTCTGGGCGCCGCGGCACTGACCAAATTCGCGTACCGCTTCCTGAAGCGTGCGAAAGTCGAGGCGGTCGAAGTGAACCCGGCCGTGGTCGTGGCCGCGCGCACGATGTTCGAACTGCCGCACGACGATGCACGCCTGACCGTGCACGAAATGGACGCATGGGACTTCGTCAACGACCGCGCCAACCACGGCACGATCGGCGCGCTGCAAATCGACGTCTACGATGCGACCGCGCGTGGCCCGGTGCTCGACAGCGTCGGCTTTTACCGCGCGGTGCGCGCATGTCTGACCGAGGTGGGCGTGGTGACGATCAACCTGTTCGGCGATCATCCGAGCTTCGTGCGCAACATGAAGCGGCTCAACGAAGCGTTCGATGGCCGCGTGGTCGCGCTGCCGGAAGTGCACGATGGCAACCGCATCGCGATCGCCTTCTCGGGCCCGGCGCTCGACGTGCCGTTCACGGCACTGCAAGCACGCGCGAAGCTAATTGAAGCTGAACTCGGTTTGCCGGCGCGCAAGTGGATCAAGGGTCTGCAGGAATCGACCGGGCAGAACGGCGGTTCGTTCACGATCTGACGAGTGAAGCGGTCGGGCCGGGCAAGCCGGCTCGACTGCTGCAAGACCAAAATGGCCGTTGCCGTTGCGCTCACGCGACGGTCTTCATGGCCCCCAACCCATCGCGCATCGCACAGCGGGTCCGCTTCCCGCTTAAGGGCGCGCGCGTGAGGCATAGGTCACCCGGCCCCAGGCCTACGGCCGCAGCGAGCGGTCCTGCTCTTCGTCGAAGCATTGCCCCCGCCGCGTCAAAGCGCCGTCCTGCCAGCCTCAAGAGCATTGTCCCGCCTCGGGTCGTTCCTGCTTGACCGCACGTTCGCGGCTCCTATACTCTTTCGAAGCTTTCGGGGCGCCCGTGGGCATCAGCGAGGCGACCCCTCGCGGGGCGGCTAACCGCGGGGCGGCCAGCCGCTGTGGGATCCACCACCCGTCAAAACACGGGCCAACATTTCAATAATAGGGAAGAGGAGACGTCATGGCTCACGACGCCGACGCGAACAAAGCCAGCAAGCACTGGCTCTGGTTGCTGCTGTTGCCCTGGATCGCAATGATCTGGGTGCCGTCATATAACAAGGTCGAACCGCAGTTGTTCGATTTTCCGTTCTTCTACTGGT
This sequence comes from Paraburkholderia domus, assembly GCF_905220705.1. Classification (GTDB taxonomy): domain Bacteria; phylum Pseudomonadota; class Gammaproteobacteria; order Burkholderiales; family Burkholderiaceae; genus Paraburkholderia; species Paraburkholderia domus. The sequence continues at coordinate 171,804 of NZ_CAJNAT010000003.1, read as the reverse complement.
ATCAGCTCCTGTGGGTGCTGATCAGCGCGATCATCACGGCGCTCGTGTACTTCAAGACCAAGACCCGCTCGACGGGCAGCTCGCAAGGGGGCGCAAAATAATGAACGCCACCGCAACATTCGTCTTCGTCCTGTTTTTCATCGGCGTCACCATTCTCGGTTTTATCGCGGCCCACTGGCGCAAGGGCGACTTGGCCCATCTGGAAGAGTGGGGCCTCGGCGGCCGGCGCTTCGGCACCGTCGTCACGTGGTTCCTGCTGGGCGGCGATCTGTACACCGCCTACACCTTCATCGCTGTGCCGGCGCTGGTGTTCGGTGCGGGCGCAACGGGTTTCTTCGCGCTGCCGTACACGATCCTGATCTATCCGTTCGCGTTCGTCGTGTTCCCGAAACTGTGGAGCATCGCCAAACGTCAGGGTTACGTGACTTCGGCCGACTTCGTCTCCGCTCGTTATGGCAGCCGCATGCTCGCGCTGGCGATCGCCGTGACCGGCATCGTCGCTACGATGCCGTACATCGCGCTGCAACTGGTCGGTATCGAAGTGGTGATCGGCGCGTTGGGTTTCGACACCAAGGGCTTCGTCGGCGATCTGCCGCTGATCATCGCCTTCGCGATTCTGGCGGCCTACACGTACACGTCGGGCCTGCGCGCGCCGGCGATGATCGCGGTCGTCAAGGACGTGCTGATCTACATCGTGATCTTTGCCGCGATCATCGTGATTCCGCCGCAACTGGGCGGCTTCGGCCATATCTTCAGCGTCGTGCCGCCGGCCAAGCTGCTGCTGAAGGCGCCGGACGTGTCGAGCCTGAACGGCTACAGCGCGTACGCGACGCTTGCGGTGGGTTCGGCGCTCGCGCTGTTCCTGTATCCGCACTCGATCACCGCGGTGCTGTCGTCGAAGTCGGGTAACACGATCCGCCGCAACATGGCAATGCTGCCGGCTTACTCGCTGGTGCTCGGCCTGCTCGCGCTGCTGGGCTTCATGGCTCTGGCTTCGGGCGTGAAGGACATGCCGGAATTCGCGCCGTACTTCAAGGCGTTCGGCCCGAACTTCGCAGTGCCGGCGCTGTTCCTGCACTTCTTCCCGTCGTGGTTCGTCGGCGTGGCGTTCGCGGCGATCGGTATCGGCGCGCTGGTGCCGGCGGCGATCATGTCGATTGCGGCAGCGAACCTGTACACGCGCAACATCCACAAGGAGTTCGTGAACCGCAACATGTCGCATGAGCAGGAGACCAACGTCGCGAAGCTGGTCTCGCTGATCGTCAAGGTCGGCGCGGTCGCGTTCATTCTCGGCTTGCCGTTGACGTATGCGATCCAGCTGCAACTGCTGGGCGGCATCTGGATCATCCAGACGCTGCCGGCTATCGTGCTGGGTCTCTACACGCGCGTGCTCGACTATCGCGGCCTCCTGATCGGCTGGGCGGTCGGCATCGCCACTGGCACGTGGATGGCGATTTCGCTGAAGCTGGCGGGCTCGATCTTCACGATCCACCTGTTCGGCATGGCGATCCCGGGCTACGCGGCGGTGTGGTCGCTGATCGTCAATCTGGTGGTCTCGGTGGTGGTGAGCCTCCTGGTGCGTATGTTCGGCATGCAGCGCGCCGAAGACCGCACCCGTCCGGAAGATTATCTGGACGTGGTCGAAGGCTAAGTCAGCCGGCCCATCCCGCTTGGAAAGGCAACGCCCGCAAACTAAAGTTTGCGGGCGTTTGTGTTTCTGGGGCAGTCCAGGGCAGGATAGCGGAACCGTCCTCCAAAGCGTCCGTCGCGCAGCCATGGCTTCTGCCGATTCCCATACCGTGAAGGGCCGCCGCTCGGCTATCAGCCGCATAGTGCGTGCGATCACGTCGCCGTACTACCGCTATCGCCATGCGAAGGTGCTGCATAGCTTGCGCGTCGGCCTCGCCATGCTGGTGTCGATTCTCGCGACCACCGGTATCGACATCCCTCACGGCATCTGGTCGTCGGTGACCCTGCTGGTGGTGATCGGCGGCTTGCAGCATCACGGCAATATCCGCAAGAAGGCCGCCGACCGGGCGGCGGGAACGCTGCTCGGCGCGGCGATCGGCCTTGCGCTGATCCTGTTGCAGAACCTGACCGGCTCGCTGCCGCTCACCTATGTGCTGATGTCGATCGTCGCGGCGATCTGTGCATGGTTCGCAATCGGCTCGTCGGGGTACATCGGTCTGCTGACGGCGATCACGATGTGCATCGTCGCGGGCCATGGCGACAATCTGATCGACGTCGGCCTGTGGCGCACGCTGAATGTGCTGATCGGCATCGTGATCGCGCTGGCGTTTTCGTTCGCTTTGCCGTTGCATGCGACCTATTCGTGGCGCTATGGGATCGCCGACAATCTGCGCGCCTGCGCTCAGATCTATACGCGTTTGCTGGAAGGCGAGACGATCAGCGAAGAGGAGCAGGTCAAACGCTTCCTCGCGATTAACAAGCGGCTGGTTCAGTTGCGCTCGCTGATGCCTTCGGTGGCGAAGGAGATCGATGTGCCGCAGGCCAAGCTCGAAGAAATCCAGCGGCTGCATCGATCGGTGCTCAGTTCGCTGGAATTGCTGGCAACCGGTCCGCTGATGCGCGCCGATGCTGCAGCGCGCTTGGCGTATGCGCAGGCGTGCGGCGTCGAGGTGCACGCCGTGCGCGGCATTCTGCTGGCGATGGCGCGTGGCCTGCGTTTTGGCCGCGCGACCCACTTCGGCATTCCGGCCGCGTCGCCGCTTGCACAGGTGCATCGCGACGCGTCGCTTGCGTTGCCGCACGACTTGCAAGGGCCGTATTGGCTCGGGCAGCGGCTTGCTGAACAGGTGGACCGCTTGCGCGCTTTGCTGCTGGAGACCGAGCCGAACTGGAACATCGAGCGGCATTCGCGCACGTTGCTGAAGGCTTAGGGCGGAACGCTCGTTCCCGACCGGCCGCTGCTGCAACTGCGACTTCAGCGCCGACTGCGGCAACCGGACCGGTCGCGCTTGCTGGGCTTACTCTTCCGGCACCGTCACCATCCAGCCGAGACCGAAGCGGTCCACCACCATGCCGAAGCCTTTGCTCCAGAATGTGGCCTGAAACGGCATCATGACCTGTCCACCATCGGCAAGCGCATTGAAGTATTTTTCGGCCGATGCGGCGTCGTCGGCCGTCAGCGACAGGTGGAAACCGTTCATCGGGCCTGCGGCGGGGTCGCAGTTGCCGTCGGACGCCATCCAGATCGTCGAGCCGAGCTTGACGGCTGCGTGCATGATCTTTTCTTCGGTGCCGGGGCGGATTTGGCCTTGCGCGTCGGGCGGTGCGTCCTTGTAGCGCATCTGGAATGTGACTTCGGCGCCGAGCTTCTCGCCGTAATACTTGAGCGCTTCCTCACAGCGGCCGTTGAAAAATACGTAAGGCTGAACGTACATAGTCGTCTCCCGGAATATGGGTTAGCGGCGCCGCGTTCCTTCGGCAAACGGCCACGAGGGAGCGGGCGTGCAGACGATTGTAGTCGTCTGTTGGGGCAGCGATTGTGACATTCTTTCGTAGGCGCCTGCGGGGCAGGCACGTATCAGAAGCGCGGCTGTAAACGGCACGCGGCCCTGAACCGGGGGCTCAGGGCCGCGTACTTGACTACACGCGACCACATGCGCGACCGCGCACTCAAGCGGCGAAGGCGAAGCTCAACGCAGTGCTTCGATCAGTTTTTCCAGCTTGACAGCGTCCGCAGCGAACGCGCGGATGCCTTCGGCGAGCTTTTCCGTTGCCATCGCTTCGTCGTTGACGAGGAAACGGAACGACGATTCGTCGACCGGCACGCGTTCGATGTCCGCGCCGTTGCCCATTTCAGGCGACAGCTTGCGCTCGACCTTGTCGGTGCTCTCCTGCAGCTTTTGCAGCAGGTCCGGGCTGATGGTCAGCAGGTCGCAGCCAGCCAGTTCCAGAATCTGGCCGGGCGTGCGGAAGCTCGCGCCCATCACTTCGGTCTTGTAGCCGAACTTCTTGTAGTACGCGTAAATGCGGCGCACCGATTTGACGCCCGGATCGTTGGCGCCGCCGTCTTTCGCTTCGTCCCAGGCACTGCCGGCGTTCTTCTTGTACCAGTCGTAGATACGGCCGACGAACGGCGAGATCAGTTGCGCGCCCGCTTCGGCACAGGCAGCAGCTTGCGCGAGCGAGAACAGCAGCGTCATGTTGCAGTGGATGCCTTCTTTTTGCAGCACTTCGGCGGCGCGGACGCCTTCCCACGTGGAGGCCAGCTTGATCAGCACGCGTTCGCGGCCGATGCCATGGTCTTTGTATAGCGCGATCAGTTCACGGCCTTTGGCGATCGACGCTTCGGTGTCGAACGACAGGCGTGCATCCACTTCGGTCGACACACGGCCCGGGATGATCTTGAGAATTTCGGTGCCGAACGCGATCAGCAACTGGTCGATGATTGCGGCTACCGGCTTCGACGCGTGGGCTTTCACGGTCTTTTCGAGCAGCGGCCGGTAGTCGTCTTTCTGGACGGCCTTCAGAATCAGCGACGGATTGGTGGTCGCGTCCTGCGGCTTGTACTGGGCAAGCTGCTGGAAGTCGCCGGTATCGGCGACGACGGTGGTGTATTGCTTGAGTTGATCGAGTGCGGTTGTCATGTTCGAGCCTTCATGGCGCGCGTGCGCCGTGGTTCAGGAGAAATGAGATCGCCACCGGACGGAAAGGGCAAAAACGGTTCCGGCGGCCGCGGGTCACGCTGCAGCGTCTGTCCGCCATGTTGCTGGAGAATTTTGGCGGAAAGCGCTGCCGGATGCTTCTATTCTATGGCGGATCGCCTGATGCAGTATTGACACTTGCGCCCGGCGATCCGTTCACGGGGATTTTGGGTGACTGATTTCCGGTGTCAATTGCCGGCGCCGACTTCTGGCCCCGACTGCCGGCACGGGTTCGCCGTTGACGAATTTTCGCCGGCGGTTCAGGCGCGCCGGGCGTTTAGCACCAGCTGGGTCAGCACGCCCGCCACCAGTCCCCAGAACGCAGAGCCGATCGACAGCAGGGTGAGGCCTGAGGCCGTCACCATGAACGTCACCAGTGCTGCTTCGCGTTGTTTCAGGTCCTGCATCGCGTTGGCCAGGCCGCTCATGATCGAGCCGAACAGCGCGAGCGCCGCGACCGAGACCACCAGCGCCTTCGGCAGGGCGGCGAACAGCGCCGCGATGGTTGCGCCGAAAATCCCGGCGATCAGATAGAAAATCCCGCACCAGACCGCAGCGGTGTACCGCTTGTCGCGGTTTTCGTGCGCTTCGGGACCGGTACAGATCGCTGCCGTGATTGCCGCAAGATTGATGCCGTGCGAGCCGAACGGCGCGAGCAGCAGCGAGGCGATGCCAGTCGTCGAAATCAGCGGCGCGGAGGGCGTGGTGTAGCCGTCCGCACGCAGCACGGCGATCCCCGGCACGTTCTGCGACGCCATCGCAACGACAAACAACGGAATGCCGATGCTGATGCTCGCCGCGACCGAAAACGCCGGCATGGTGAACACGGGATGCGCGAGCGCGACATGAAAGCGGCTGAAGTCGAGCAAGCCGAGGCCGCCCGCGGCAGCGGTGCCGACAATCAGCGTCGTCACGATCGCATAGCGCGGCGCGAGGCGTTTGAAGACCAGATAGGTGAAGAACATCGTCAGCACGAGCGCGGTCCGGAACTGCGCTGCGCGGAAAATCTCGATGCCGATCTCGAACAGAATCCCCGCCAGCAATGCCGAGGCGATGCCTGCCGGGATTTTTTTCATCAGCGCGTCGAACCAGCCGGTCAGGCCGACCACCGTCAGCAGCGCCGCGCAGACGATAAAAGCGCCGATCGCCTCAGGGTAGGCCACATGCGGCAGCGAGGACACCAGCAGCGCCGCGCCGGGCGTCGACCACGCAATCACGATCGGCGCGCGAAAGCGCAGCGAGAGGCCGATCGTACAGACGGCCATGCCGATCGACAGCGCCCAGATCCACGACGAAATCTGCGCATCGGTGAGATGCGCGGCCTGACCTGCCTGGAACATCAGCACAAGCGAGCTCGTATAGCCCGTCATCATCGCGACGAAGCCGGCGACAATGGCGGATAACGACGTATCGGCAAACGGTCTGAGCCGCCCGATAGGTGTGTTGGGAGGAGACAATTCGGGCGATGAAGACGGATTCATGCTGCAGCTTTCTTATAGTTGGGTGAAAACGTGACCTGATTATTTGCTCAGCATGCGCATCGCCGTTTCGAGTCCGGCGAGGGTGAGCGGATACATGCGGTGGCCGAGCACTTCGCGGATCGCGCTAACCGACTGCCGGTACGCCCACAAACCTTCCGGCTCCGGATTGAGCCACGCGTGGTGCGGGAAATGATCGGCTAGACGGCGCAGCCACACGGCGCCGGCTTCTGGGTTGTTGTATTCGACCGACCCGCCCGGTTGCAGCACTTCGTACGGGCTCATGGTCGCATCGCCGACGAAGATCAGCTTGTAGTCGGGCGTGAACTTGTGCAACACGTCCCACGTCGGCATGCGTTCGGCGTGACGGCGGCGGTTGTTCTTCCACAGGAAGTCGTACACACAGTTGTGGAAGTAATAAAACTCGAGATGCTTGAATTCGGCCTTGGCGGCGGAAAAGAGCTCTTCGGTGCGCTTGATGTGATCGTCCATCGAGCCGCCCACGTCGAGCAGCATCAACACTTTCACCTTGTTGTGCCGCTCCGGCACCATCTTCAGGTCGAGCCAGCCGGCGTTGGCGGCGGTGCTGCGGATCGTGTCGGGCAGATCGAGTTCTTCGGCTGCGCCTTCGCGAGCGAAACGGCGCAAGCGGCGCAATGCGACCTTGATGTTGCGCGTGCCGATTTCGACCTGGTCGTCGTAATCGCGATAGGCGCGCGCTTCCCACACTTTTACCGCCGTGCGATTGCCCGCCGCGTCGCCGCCGATCCGTACACCCTCAGGGTTATAACCGCCGTTACCGAACGGCGAGGTGCCGCCCGTGCCGATCCATTTGTTGCCGCCTTCGTGACGCTCCTTCTGCTCGTCGAACAGTTCCTTCAGGCGCTCCATCAGTTTGTCGAGGCCGCCCATCGCTTCGATCTGCGCTTTTTCTTCGGGCGACAGATCGCGCTGCAGCTTCTTCTTCAGCCAGTCGAGCGGGACGTCGAAGGCAAGCTCCGAGGCTTGCGCGACGCCGTTGAAATACGCGCCGAACGCCCGGTCGAACTTGTCGAAATACTGCTCGTCTTTGACCAGCGTGATGCGCGCGAGATAGTAGAACTCGTCGAGCGACGGCGCGATCACATTGGCTTTCAGCGCCTCGAGCAGCGTCAGGTATTCCTTTACCGACACCGGCAGTTTGGCGGCGCGCAGCGAGTAGAAGAAGTCGATCAGCATGCTGTATCCTGGGCGGCGGCGGTGGTGCGGCGCGGCGCCTTCATCAACGGTTGTTGCGGTTCATGAAGATCAGCCGCTCGAATAGGCTCACGTCCTGTTCGTTCTTCAGCAAGGCGCCGTGCAGCGGCGGGATGATCTGCTTCTGGTCGGACGAGCGCAGCGCTTCGGGCGGAATGTCCTCGGCGAGCAGCAGCTTCAGCCAGTCGAGCAGTTCCGATGTGGATGGTTTCTTCTTCAGACCGGCGACGTTGCGCAACTCGAAGAAGCTCTGCATCGCCGCGGCGAGCAGTTCCTTCTTGATGCCGGGGTAGTGCACTTCGACGATCTGCTGCATCGTCACCGGGTCCGGGAATTTGATGTAGTGGAAAAAGCAGCGGCGCAGGAACGCGTCGGGCAGTTCCTTCTCGTTGTTCGACGTGATGATCACGAGCGGGCGCTGTTTGGCGCGGATCAGCTCGTGCGTCTCGTACACGTAGAACTCCATGCGGTCGAGTTCGCGTAGCAGGTCGTTCGGGAATTCGATGTCGGCCTTGTCGATCTCGTCGATCAGGAGCACCGTTTGCTCGTCCGACTCGAACGCCTGCCACAACACGCCCTTCACGATGTAGTTGCGGATGTCCTTGACGCGCTCGTCGCCGAGTTGCGAATCGCGCAGGCGCGAGACCGCGTCGTACTCGTACAGGCCTTGCTGGGCCTTGGTGGTGGACTTGATATGCCACTGCAACAAGGGCATGCCGAGCGCGGCGGCGACTTCTTCGGCGAGCATCGTTTTGCCGGTGCCGGGTTCGCCCTTGATCAGCAACGGGCGCTTCAGCGTCATCGCGGCGTTGACCGCGAGCTTGAGGTCGTCAGTGGCGACGTACTGCGATGAGCCTTCAAAACGCATGGCGAGATGCTCTTTTTTGGGAAAAAACCCAGTATAAGTCAGAAGGCCTGTTGGCCTGAAACAGGCTCGCGTATGGTTTCACCCGCGGTGTCGGACGCCGGTTCGCGTGGGTATGCGGCGCTTGCGAGCAGCCTCAACTCGTCCGGCGTGCCCGGTGGGCGGGCGCGCCGGGCGTCGCGGGCAAGGCGCGCGGATTGCGGCAGGTGGCACGAAGCCATGCGGAACAGCCGCGGCGGCGCAAAATGGCGCTAGCCGTGGCTTTGCGGTGGCCGGATACGCCGCTGGCCCCGCGCGGTGGACGTTCGGCGCGGCGTCGCGGTACAATTAGCCCGATTTTTTTGGCCTGCGTGGCTACCCTATAAGAATAACGGCGCGGGCCGTTGCCTTTTTGGGCGCCCGTTTCCCCTCAAGCCAGGTTACATGCTATGAATAAATTCGTCGGCAAACACGTCGTGATCGCAGCGCTGTCGGTGCTCGCGGGCTATGCGGCCAGTGCGCAGGCAGCGGATGTCGTCGGCAACGCGAAGGCGGGCCAAGGCAAGGTCGCGATGTGTATTGGCTGCCACGGCATCCCTGAATACCGCACGGCTTACCCTGAGGTCTACCGCGTGCCCATGCTCGGCGGCCAGAATCAGGCGTACCTCGAGAACGCCATGCACGCTTACAAGAAGGGCGACCGCCATTTCGAAACGATGCGCGCGATCACCACGTCGCTGTCGGATCAGGACATCGCCGACATCGCTGCCTACTACGCGGCGCAAAATGCCTCTTCGAAGAGCAATCCCGACAAGTGATCGGCTGCGGTCACCCAACCGGTCACTCGGCTAAATATATTGCGGGATAGGAGAATTCATGAATAAGCCCCAACAGGCACTCCACACGGTGTTCAAGGCTGCATGCGCGTCGGCGGCAGTCATCGGTCTGGTTGCAGCGAACGTCGCGCACGCCGCAGACGCCGGCAACGGCAAGGTGCTGGCCGGCAACCACAACTGCGCGGCTTGCCACGGCGCCAACCTGAACAATCCGGTGAGCCCGGAATATCCGAAGCTCGCCGGTCAGCATTCCGACTACGTCTACTGGGCGCTGCGCCAGTACCAGATGGGCAACGGCAACCCGCACCTCGGTCGCAACAACGCGATCATGCAGGCGCAGGTGCAAAGCCTGTCGCCAAGCGATATGAAAGACATCGCGGCCTACATCGAATCGCTGGACGGCGGTCTGGTACAGAAGAAGTAACAGCGTCGCGTTGGGCTTTGCTTGCAGATTGAAAAACACCCCACCGAACGGCGGGGTGTTTTGCTTTGGGCGCCGTGATTCGCGCGGTGCGGCGGCTCGGAGAGGCTCAGGCGCGATCGCGGCGGGGCGTTTGGCACCCGTTCGGCACCTTTAAAACTCTTGAACTCGCTGACTGGCTTTGAGCCGTCCTTCAGTCGCGCGTGGCGCGCTGCTCGATACGCTGCAAGTAGGCGTCTGTATCCGGCGGAGTGCCGGTGCGTTGCGCTTCCCAGATGGTTTCGCCGAGGCAGTCCATGATCGCGTGCTGCGCCTCGTGGGTCGAGCCGAGACGGGCTGCGAGCCGCTCGTGGGCTGCGCGGATACCCGGCGGCTGGTCGATCGACAACTGTTCGGTGATGGCCAGATGCATCGACAGATGCAGGAACGGGTTGGTCTGGCCGCGTTCAGGCGAGTAGTCCTGAGCCTGAGCGGCTTCCGTGCTGGTTAGATCGGCGTGATATTCCGGATGCTCGACGATCCAGTCGGCCGCGATCGCTTCGAGCGGCGTCAGAATCTCGCCTTGACGCTGCTTGCGCCAGGTGTCGGTGAAAAATTGGCGGACTTCGTCGCGGCTGGGATTGAACATCGTGAGAGCGGTGAGGTTAGTGTGGGGCGCTTGAGGCGTGCGTGCAGGGCGTCATTTTACGCCGGGGCAACGTGGCTTGCTGGCGGCGCGCCGCTCTCAAAGATCTGGCGGTGGCGTCTTGGGCCGGAATTCGCACAGTGGCTCGATCACGCAATGCCAGCACTCCGGCCGGCGCGCTTTGCATACGTAACGGCCGTGCAGAATCAGCCAGTGGTGGGCATCCTGCTTGAACTCGGCGGGCGTGAATTTCTCCAGCGCCGCTTCGACAGCGCGGACGTCTTTGCCTGGTGCAAGCCCGGTTCGATTCGCAACCCGAAAGATATGTGTATCGACGGCAATGGTCGGGTGACCGAACGCCGTGTTCAGGATCACGTTCGCCGTTTTACGGCCGACCCCCGGCAAGCTTTCGAGCGCCTCGCGATCCTCCGGCACTTCGCCGCCGTACTGGTCGAGCAGAATGCGGCAGGTTGCGATCACATTCTTCGCCTTGGTCCGATACAGGCCAATCGTCCTGATGTAGCCGGCAACCCCTTCTTCGCCGAGATCGAACACCTTCTGCGGCGTGTTCGCGACCGGGAACATCTTGCGCATCGCCTTGTTCACCGACACGTCGGTGGCTTGCGCCGACAGCAGCACGGCAATCAGCAGTTCGAACGGTGTGGTGTACTCGAGCTCGGTCGTGGGATGCGGGTTGAGACTCTGAAGCGTCTCGTAGATGGCGCGGCGTTTGTTCGCGTTCATGCGCAGCGTAAGGTTAAAGTTAAAAGTTAGCGTTTCGTCGGCGGCGTATCGGTGTTGTCCGCGGCAAGTCCGAGACGGCGGCGACGTGCTTCGGCGGCGTCAATCTGCGCCTGTACGTCGGCGCTGACGCGTTCGGTGTTTTGCGGGCCTTGGCCCTTGGCGGCCAACTCATCTTTCTTCTGACGCGCACGCTCGAGCGCGGCCTGGATGATCGCGCGTTTTTTCGCTTCGGCGTCGTTCGCTATGGGCGCGGCAGGCGTTGCCGTGGCACCCGTTTCCGTCGCCTGAGCGGGTGTGCTGCTGACCGCTCGCCGCGCTGCAGCACGCGCCTCGGCAGCTTCGCGTTCGCGCGCAAGGCGGGCCTCGCGCCGGTTATGGCGCTCGCGCGCGGCGTCGGCTTGGGCTTGGCTCCATGCGCCCCAGCCGGTTGCTTCACCCGTGACCGGCGGCATCGCGATACAGTCGACCGGGCAGGGCGGTACACACAGGTCGCAACCGGTACAGAGCTCGGCGATCACCGTGTGCATCTGTTTCGGTGCGCCAACTATTGCATCGACTGGACACGCTTGCATGCACAACGTGCAGCCGATGCAAACTTGTTCGTCGATAACCGCCAGCGGACGCGGCCGCTCGATACCGTTGGCCGAATTGAGCGGAATGACGGGTTGGCCGAGCAGCGCCGCGAGGCGCGCGATGCCTTCAGCGCCACCCGGCGGACACTGGTTGTAGTTGGCCTCGCCGCTGGCGACAGCTTCGGCGTACGGACGGCATGCGGGATAGCCGCACTTCGTGCATTGCGTTTGGGGCAGCAGATCTTCGATGCGATCTGCGAGTGTTCTGGAATCGGTCACGGTCACGACGTTGGGGCTTGCCTCGTGGTTGCACAGCTCGCCGAGCGTGGATTAGGGAAAACACGCGGCAGGCCGGGGCAACACAAAAACGCTGCGAAAGCGCGCAAACACGCGCCAATATAGGCAAATACAGCCACGAATAGAGGCGTGAATGGCGGCACGAATCGAGGTAACTAAGCGCAAGCGCTGGGCTTGAACTAAATAGCACATTATCGCCGATTTCCCCAATTGCCATCCGCAATCCATGTGCCATAATCGAAGCGCTTTTTCGAAAGACCGCAGAAGGGTGTTCCCCCAACCAGCCCGTTCAGTGCTGTCGGTGCAAGGCCCGAGGAGAGGCCGGCGGCGCGATCCGGATAACGCGGCTCACGAAGACGATGCCACCATGAATCAGCCGAAAATCAAAAGAGATCCTGAAGGCACGCGGCGCCGCATTCTGCTTGCGGCGGCCGAAGAGTTTGCAAATGGAGGGTTGTTCGGCGCGCGCGTCGATCAGATCGCCCGCCGCGCGGAGACTAATGAACGCATGCTCTATTACTACTTCGGTAGCAAGGAGCAGCTTTTCACGGCTGTACTCGAGCACGCATTCAGCGCGCTCAATGAAGCGGAACGAGCGCTCGAACTGAACGGCATTGCGCCGGTCGAGGCAGTGACACGTCTCGCGCATTTTGTTTGGGATTACTACCGCGATCATCCCGAGTTGCTGCGTCTCGTCAACAACGAGAATCTGCATGAGGCACGCTACATGCAGAAGTCGACGCGCATCCGCGAAATGATCTCGCCGATCGTCGCCACACTCGGCGGCATTCTGGAGCGTGGTCAACGCGCCGGGCTGTTTCGTACCAACGTCGACCCGCTGCGCTTTTACGTGACGCTGTCAGGTATGGGCTACTACATTGTGTCGAACCGCTTCACGCTCGAAGCGACACTCGGTCGCGATTTCAGCAGTGCGAGCGAGCGCAGTGAAGTCATCCAGATGAACACTGAGTTGCTGCTTGCGTATCTGTTGCGGAAGTAAGCTGCAGCGCGGTGGCGCATCAACGGCATACGCAGCATCAAAAACGACAACGGCCTCTGGAGAAGAGGCCGTTGTTTATATCCAGGCGTGCGCCGTTCAGGCTTCGACTTTTTCCTTCGCTACCTTCGGCGCCGTGTTGTGCTCGAGGATGAAGTCACGCAGTTGCGGATAGATGATGGTGCGCCAGCGGCGGCCCGAGAAAATGCCGTAGTGGCCGCATTTTTCCGCGGTGAAGTGACGCTTGTTCTTCTCCGGAATGCCGCTGCACAGTTCTTGTGCCGCGAACGTCTGACCGTCGCCGGAGATATCGTCCAGCTCGCCTTCGATGGTGAAGAGCGCGGTCTTCTTGATGTCCTGCGGACGCACCCGTTCGCCTGCGACGTCCCACGTGCCTTCGGCCAGACTGAATTCCTGGAACACCACACGGATCGTGTCGAGGTAATAGTCGGCGTCCATGTCGAGCACGGCGTTGTACTCGTCGTAGAAGCGGCGATGTGCTTCCGCGTCGTCTTCGTCGCCGCGCAGGAGGCTCTGGTAGTAGTCCCAGTGCGAGGCTGCGTGACGCTCCGGATTCATCGCGACGAAGCCGGTGTGTTGCAGGAAGCCCGGGTAAACCTTACGGCCCACGCCCGGATAGTTCGGCGGTACCGTGAAGATCACGTTGTTCTCGAACCATTCATACGAGTGCTGCGTGGCGAGCGAGTTGACCGAGGTCGGGCTCTTGCGCGCGTCGATCGGGCCGCCCATCATCGTCATGGTGCGCGGCGTGTCTTCACCGCGGCTCGCCAAAAGCGAAATGGCAGCGAGCACCGGAACGGTGGGCTGACATACCGAGATCACGTGCAGATTCTTTGCACCGATGTGGCGGATGAATTCCTGAATGTAGGCAATGTAATCGTCGAGGTGAAACTCGCCTTCTTCGAGCGGCACCATGCGTGCATCGATCCAGTCGGTCAGGTAGACCTTGTGGTCTTGCAGCAACGTGCGCACGGTATCGCGCAGGAGTGTAGCGTGGTGGCCTGACAACGGTGCGCACACCAGCACGATCGGCTCATCTTTCAATTGGGTAACAGCGTCGCTGTCATCTGCGAAACGCTTGAAGCGCATCAGGCGGCAAAACGGTTTTTCGATGATCGTTTGTTCGATGATCGGAATGTTATGACCGTCTTTGACAATCTGATGAAGGTTGAACTCAGGCTTTTCGTAATCTTTGCCAAGCCGGTAGAGCAGTTCGTAACCGGCTGAGAGTCTTGTGGCACCGGGCACGTAGGCCAAAGGGCTGGCGGGATTCGCGAACGATTTCGACGCGGCCTGGGCCCAGGCGGTGAGGGGGCTTAACATCGCCCGTTGGAATTCGTGCAGTTGGTAGAGCATGGGTGCTCCGTTTTAGGCGGTTCGCATGGGGCTTGGCAAACACGCGTGTGGCGTTGCGGCAGGCCGTATTGGTTGTAGGCACATTGATTTTCGGCCAACAGTCTGCTCGATCATACTGAACAAAGCGTACTTGTGCAATGCAGCAATTTGCGCGCGGGCTGCGCGCAAACTGTCATCAAATCATGGTACTGGCGATGTTGCCGCACCGCTATCGGGGGTTGCCGCAGCATTAAGTTCTTCTGCCGTGGTGCCGTTATGCGGCGGCTGCCCGGTCGCCTGGGCCATCGCCTGTTCGTGCTTCATCAGGTTCAGGCCGGTGTGCACCAGCGCAACATGTGAAAACGCCTGCGGGAAGTTGCCGACCAGGCGCTTCGCGACCGGATCATACTCTTCCGCGAGCAGACCGACGTCATTGCAGAGGCCGAGCAGCCTCTCGTACATGGCAATGGCTTCATCCATGCGGCCCTGCAATGCCAGGTTGTCCACCATCCAGAACGAGCACGCGAGGAAGGTGCCTTCGCCGGGCGGCAGGCCGTCGTCGTATTCAGTGGTGCGGTAGCGCATCACGAAGCCGTCGTGCATCAGGTCCCTTTCAATTGCCGCCACCGTGCCCTTGACGCGCGGATCCGCCGGAGGGAGAAACCCGACCAGTGGCATCAGCAGCACGCTCGCGTCGAGCTGATCGGTGCCGTAGGCCTGGGAGAACGCGTTGAGCGCCGGATTCCATGCCTTGGCACAAACTTCCGCGTGGATTGTCGCGCGGGTTGCGCGCCATTCATCGAGTGGGCCGTCCAGCTTGAACATTTCGGCCGACCGAATGGCGCGGTCGTAGGCGACCCACGCCATCACCTTCGAGAAGGTGAAGTGCTTGCGGCCGCCACGGGTTTCCCAGATACCTTCGTCCGGCTCTTGCCAGATCGTGTCGAGGTGGCTGAGCAACGCGCGCTGCACATTCCATGCGGTGTCGTCCGCCTGCAGGCCGCCGACGCGCGCGAGATGCAGCGCGTTCATTACTTCGCCGTAAACATCGAGCTGGCGCTGTCCAACCGCGTTGTTGCCGATCCGCACGGGCTTGGCATCCTGGTAGCCCGGCAGCCAGTCGATTTCAAACTCGGGCAAACGTCGCTCGCCGGCGATTCCGTACATGATCTGTAACTGGTCCGGTGCGCCGGCCATCACGCGGCCGAGCCAGGTGCGCCATGCGCGGGCTTCGTCGTAGTAGCCGCCGCGCATCATCGCGAGCAGCGTGATGGTGGCGTCGCGCAGCCAGCAGTAGCGGTAGTCCCAGTTGCGCGTGCCGCCCAACTGCTCCGGCAGAGACGTGGTGGGTGCCGCGACAATGCCGCCGGTCGGCTCGTACGCAAGCGCCTTCAGCGTAATCAGCGAGCGGCGGATCTGCGCGGCCCATTTGCCTTCGACGGTGCTGCGCGCCGACCATTCGAGCCAATGGTTCTCGGTGCGTGCCAGCGACGTGTGCGGATCGCGGCCAGGCGGTATGCGCAGGTGCGAGGCCGCATAGGCCAGCGAAAACGGCACGCGCTCGCCTTCGCTCACGGTGAACTCGGCAACGGTCTTCATGTCCTCGCCACGCAAGTCGACCGGCGTGCGTAGCACCGCAGTGTCTGGGCCGACGATTGCCTTGATGCCGCTGTCGTGCTTCAGGCGATCGACCCACGGAATCGAAAAACCGTAATCGAAGCGCAGCACCAGTTCCATCCGCATCCGCACCGTGCCGCGTTTGCCGACCACGATCCGCACCATCTCCGACCAGCCGTTGCCGGGCGGCATGAAGTCGATCAGCGTGACCGCGCCTTCGGGCGTTTCGAAATCGGTTTCGACGATCAGCGTTTCGCCGCG
Organism: Paraburkholderia domus; assembly: GCF_905220705.1. Classification (GTDB taxonomy): domain Bacteria; phylum Pseudomonadota; class Gammaproteobacteria; order Burkholderiales; family Burkholderiaceae; genus Paraburkholderia; species Paraburkholderia domus. The sequence goes on along the minus strand of NZ_CAJNAT010000003.1, from coordinate 155,850 downwards.
ATAGCGGCGCGTGATTTTGGGTGGCGTATCCGAGACCGGCGAAATCAGCCAGCGGCCGTTGTCGGGCGTGCCGAGCAGGGCGGCGAAGCAGGCACCGGAGTCGAAGCGCGGCCAGCAAAGCCAGTCGACGGAACCGTCGAGGGAGATGAGCGCAGCCGTGTGGCCGTCGCCGATGAGCGCGTAGTCTTCGATGAGTGCGGGCATGGAGGAGTGTGTCAGTTTTACGCGAGGCGAAGTCCGCCGCGCTTGGGGTCATTGTTGTTACCGGACTCGCGCGATGCGCTTTGGTTCAGCGCGCAATGCGGTAAAACGCGATTTGGTAATTGTCAAATCACTGCCTACAATCGTTTTTCATGCCGATGCGCGGCGCTCGCCGGATCATGCGTCGGCCTTGCCCATGGCGCATGCAGACGCCGTTTTCGAGGACCCAAGCGATGCTGAACCCGTCGAAATCAGATTGCATCACGATTCTCTCCGCCGCTAGCGAACTGGCCGACGATTCGATGTTGCCGCTCGATTATGGCCAGCTGGGTCTGAGCCGCAACGGCATGCTGGCCGCGGCGGCCTTTCTGATCGAACGGGCCTGCTTCCGGCGTCATCAGGAAGGTGACGGTCATTATGCCGTCGGCGGATTGTCGTTGCAGGGGCGTTTGCGCCTGGATCAGCTTTCGAACGGCTGACTGCCCATTGCGCGGGTTTGCGGCGCGCGATTGCTCGCGATTCTCCGCGGTTGTCTTGCATCTAGGGCGCATCTGTTACGCACGCACCGCCGCGTTGCTTCGTTGCGCCGTTTCGCTTTGTCGCGCAGTTTCACCGCTTCAATGTGCCACGTGTTGCACTGCCGCCGCCATTAGCGCGCGTGCCGTTCCCACCACTGGCACTCCGCTCGTGCGACACGTTGCCGGGCCGGCACCGCGCCCGGTCGTGCGTCCCTTGCTGCTCGTATTGCTGACTGCAGCCGCCTAGAAGTGCGACGACCCCATGCCGAAGATCCCAATGATGCCGATGATGATCAGATAGAGCGCGACGATGTAGTTCAACAGGCGCGGCATGACGAGAATCAGAATACCGGCGATCAACGAAACGAGCGGGCCCAGGCTGAGTGTGACGTTCATGAAGACTCCGTAGTGTGAGACGCGATTGAACAGACGGCCCGCCAGGCGGGACAATTGCTACACATGCATCGATATGCCGGCCAGCGGGGCACACCGGCCGAATCCGGCTGGCCGGACGCGGCCCGACCGATCGCGGCCCGACCGATCGCGGCCCGACCGATCGCGGCCCGACCGGATTCGATGCATGATCCGACGCAACGCTTTTATACTTGCCTCGATAAAACAATTCGACCGATAGCGCGGCAGACCAGAGACACCGTTACAACCGAATCAACCGAATAACCGATGTCCAGGAGGTCATATGCTTCGTAGTCACCGGGTCGCCGTGCGCGCGGTACCAGGCTCTCCTTCACCTTCTGCTGCTCAATCCACCTCATGGCGCGGCGGACGGCCAGTTCCTCTGCGCTCCGCCCGCTCGATAATAAAAGGTTTCGTGCTCATGGTCTCGATTGTTGCTTCGCATGCATTTGCGCAAGATTCCGGCCCGGTCCCTGCCGACGGCGTCTATGACATGCTGGTCGGCACTTACACCGGCGGTAAGAGCGAGGGGATCTACGTCTACCGCTTCGACACGAAGACCGGCGAAGCGACCCGTGTGTCGGTTGCGCAGACGGTCAACCCGTCGTTCCTGGTGGTGAGCCGTGACCGCCGCTTCGTCTACGCGGTCAACGAATTGCCCGGCGACAACGGCCCGGCCACGCAACGCGGCGGCATCAGCGCGTTTCGCTTCGACGCCGCGAGCGGCCAGTTGACCTTTCTCAACAACGTCTCGTCGAACGGTAATGACCCGTGCTATCTGAGCCTGTCGCCGGACGGCAAATATCTGCTGACCGCGAACTACTCGGTGGCGGCCGATCCGGGCGGCAGCTTCGCGGTGTTCCCATTGCAGGCGGATGGCCAGGTGGGCGCGTCGGTGCTCACCGTGCACCATGAAGGCGGTGGTCCGGTGAAGGGACGTCAGGACAACTCGCACGTCCACTCCACCGTGTTCTCGCCTGACGGCCACTACCTGTTTGCACAAGACCTCGGTGCCGACAAGCTTTACTCGTACCGCTACACGCCGGATGGCAGCCGCGGCCTGTTCGGCCCGACCGACTGGCGCTACACCCAGGAGAAAGCAGGCACGGGCCCGCGTCACCTGGTGTTCGGCGCGGACGGCAAGCATGCGTATCTGACGAGCGAACTGGCTGCCACGGTCAGCACCTTCAACTACGCCGACGGCAAGCTCACGCAGGTGCAAACGATCTCGCTGAACGAACCGGGCTTCAAGGGCGCGGTAGGCGCTGCGGCCATTCACCTGTCGCCGGACGGGCGCTTCCTGTACGCCACCAATCGCGGCGATGCGAACGAGATCGTGATCTTCTCGGTCGATCAGGCGAACGGTCATCTGAAGAAGGTCGGGCACCAGTCGAGCCTCGGCAAGTCGCCACGCGAATTCGCGATCGACCCGACCGGCAATTGGCTGATTGTCGGCAATCAGAACAGCGGCACGGTGTATGTGTTCAAGCGCGATCAGCAGAGCGGATTGCTCGAAGCTAATCCGAAGCGGATTGAGATCGATTCGCCGGTGGATTTCAAGTTGGTGTCGCCTTCGTGAGGTGGGGTTGCGGGCGGGTGATTTGAATGTACGCGCTCCCGGCGTGATGACCTTCTGGGACTGTGTCGGGGGGAATGTAAAGATTAGTTATAATCCGCGCGTTTAGCTTGCCCGGTTGACCGTCTCGAAAAATAGATGGGGTAAATTGTTCCTGCCGTTAGACAAAACGGCGCGGGTTTAGCAGCCTGCAGCGTAAGACCGCACTGCCCGCGAAAGTGGGTGGTGCTCAAACGTGCGCGCCTTCTATGGGCGGGCCGTGGAGGGGGAGCCGCAAGGCTCGCCGGTCTTGGTCTTACGCCCGGTCTGCTAACCCCTCTACGTGCCCGCTCACCCTATCTGTTAGCAAGTGTCGGGCGATTCAGGAACGAACCGGAAATCGCACCATGACAAAAATCACTAAACAGCTTCAAACTGCGTCACGTCCCCCGGTCGACGCACTTCAGTACGAGAAGCTCGCGCTTTCAACTTTCCACTTATGCGATCAGCAACTTGGCCAGCTTAATCGGCTGGTTAATCTGGCAAGCACAATCTATCGATGCCCGACCGTGACACGCGACGAACGGCAAAGCCAGCGCGCATTGCTGGAACTCCTGGTAGAGACGGTCGAAGGATATAAAAGTGATCTTGTGCGTGATCGCGAGTTGTATCAGGTCATCGCGCTTGATGCTAAAGGTGTACCTGAAAGCCGTATCACCGCGAAGCATGCCGCAGGCCTGCTTGCTAGTGCAGCAATAGCACATGCTGCAACGAGCGCAAGCATGTCTGTCGCACCGCTAACCAATGCTGACGCATAGCGCATAACCATGCGGTAGTCGCTGTAGCGTTGAGGGGGCTTTGCGTCCCTGTGAGAAACAAAGGCGTGAAGCGATCCACGCCTTTTTCTCATCGCCACGCTCATCTCTGTGGTGGTGGCTCGGTCATGCACGGTCAATGCGACGCCGTCTCTTCGTTCCTGCCAAGAACCACAGATCGACTGCAACGCAATCAGATTTTTCGGAATTGTCGTATATAAAAATATTTTACTCTCCTTAAAAATGCTTTCGCCTTCATCGGCGAAACGAACAACTAAAGGGAGAAAAATGAAATTCCGGACATGCCAGAGTGGCTCGGCCAGCATGCTGTGCCGCTTCCTCGCCGCATTCATGTTGTTACTGGTGGCGTTTGGTGCAAACGCGACCGACTGCTTCACGCTGTACTCAAATTCGGGCGCAACGCCCGGTACCAAGTCCTGCCGCCTCGACGTGGTCAGCAATACACCCGGTGGCATGGGGAACTATGCGTGCATCAACGACATCGCGCAGATCGACCAATGGTGTTCCGTTCCTGCGACGGATGAGCCAGAACAAAGCTGTCCGGTAGCCGATCCGGTTTATCCCGGCAATGGCGCGGTCACGCTGACGGAAGCGGATTTCGTCAGCGGCGACGATATGCCGATGTCGTTCACGCGCACCTATCGCTCCAAACCACTTGCGAAGAATGCGATCTCGATGGGACCGGTCTGGTTCCATAGCTGGCAGCGCAGTCTTGACCTTGCGAATGCGAACAGCGGCGGTTCATCCAAGGTTATTGCGTATCGCGCGAATGGTGAGCCTGTCACGTTCAACTGGTCGGCGGGCACTTGGCGCACGGCTGGCTTTACTGGTCTCGCGCTTGCGCAGAACGCGTCCGGCTGGACGCTTACTGATCTTCAGACGGAGACAGTCGAGTCGTACTCGGCGCAAGGGGTCCTGCTGTCGGAGGAGACGAAGACCCGGTTTATCCGCACGGCAACCTACGATGCATCGGGTCTGTTAACCGCCATCACTCAGCATGCTGCCGGCACGGACGCGAACAAGGACATTACGCTTCGACTCGACTATGACGACAAGCGTCGTCTGTCTCGCCTGAACGATCCTTTGGGGCGAATGACGCAGTACGGTTACGACGCGAATGGCAATCTCGTTTCCGTTACGTGGCCGGATGACTATACACACCGCTACGCCTATGAAGATTCCCGGTTCAAGAATGCGCTGACGGGCGAGATCAACGAAGTCGGCACGCGTGTCGCGGCGTGGACTTATGACTCGCAAGGTCGGGCAGTGGCGGTCGACCATCCTGACTCTGCACGCAATGTGCAATTTGCCTATAACGCCGGCTCTACGGTTATTACCGGTAGCAAGCGCACCACCACGTTGAACATGTCGTCGATTGGCGGCGTGCTGCGGCCAACCACTAGCACGTCGGCGGCGGGTAATGCGAGCAGCGCATGGGACGCGTCGGGCAATCTGCTGAAAGATACGGACGCAAGCGGCGGAACGTCGGAGTACAGCTACGACGAAACTGGGCGTCCGATCAAGACGACCGTTAAGAGCGTGTCGAGGACTTCGATATCGACGATTCGCTATGCCGATGCGACGAGCTTGCGTCCGTCGATGATTGCTTCGCCGAACCTGATTCAGTCATTCGTCTACGACGCTCGCGGAAACACGACGGGTATCGGCGAGACGCCCACCAGCGATGCGACCGGGGCCAGCGGGTTCGATGCGCCGAAGGCTGAAGGTGCTGTCACGATGGCTTACGGGATCACGTACGACGCGACGAACCGCGTTGCATTTGTCCAGCAGACGTCAGACGGAAAAGTGACGGGAAAATGGCGCGTAACTCGCGATGCGACTGGCAACGTGTTTTCGATCGCCACCGTCGAGGATCAGCCTGTCGCCTCCGAAGCTATCTCGCGCGACGCGGCGCACCGCATCCAGTATGGCTATAACCCAACGGGCGACTATTTCCTGCGCTATGACCAGCGCGGACGTATCGACCTCTTCAAGTTCCAGGAGTATGCAAGTCCTGCGAACGGCGGTATCCGGCGGATTCTAAAAGTCAGGTTCACGTATTCGCCCGATGGTCAGGTCGTGTCACGTACGGGTACGGTTGCCAGAAACGGCAGTCTGCTCGACTTGAACGACGGCACGGATATCCCGGTTGGCGATGAGGAAATCAATCAGTGGATTGATAACTACAACTACGGGGACTCGCCTATAGCGCCCCCGGCAAATCTTCAGGGCGCACGTCAGCTTCTCGGTGCTTCTTCGCTTTCGGCTTCGACTGTCTGTGGTGGTTGCCATTTCTCGGCAGGGTTGATCGATGGCGCGGCACGGGGAATCGTGCTCGTCTGGCGGCTCATCAATAATCCGGCTGTCAAATACGGCATCGGTCAAGGAGCAAGGAAAGCGGCGGAGAACTGGGACCGTATCAAGCAGATGTGTAAGCCTGCTGCGGAAACGGAGGTGGATGGGATTCCGCCGGGGCGGATTACGTCGGAATACACTGATATCACCGCACGCAATAGCATCCGCAACATCAAGACCGACGTTGAAAAAGCGGAGTTCGAGGCGAATCTGCTCGACAGCGGCTACGTAAAGACATTGAGTAAAGACGGGAAGGCTGACATTTTCACGAAAGGTGATAAAACATACACTGTTCGAGACGAGTCGAACGCAGGTTATCCGACTGCTGACGTTTATATCAACGGCGCCAAGACAACCAAGATAAGGTTGAAGTGAAATGAGAAAGCAGATTTTTGTCGACGATACGGCTGAGTTTCATGAGTTGTGGGTACGCGCCACCGCGGGCGTAAGCATGCTCCGGTGCGCCCCGCAACATGAGATTGTCTATTTTGATTCGGCGATCGTTACCACGCACCACTTCTACCAATTTGTCAGAGACCTGTTTCGCTTCACCAATCCGACTGGGGACAGCTTTGCGTTTGTAGGTTTGCGTCCTGATCCGGTTGGATATTTCTTCCATCATTTTTCGAAGTTTCCGGCAATCATCTTTCAGCCGACTGATAGCGAAGCCGACTACTGCACGATGCTGCAAGCGGATCCGGGCGGTAGCCCTGCCGATGCTCTCGCATTTAATACATGGGCTTATGTGGTTTTGCCGTCGTCCGGTGATTGGATAGCATATGGTGACGATTCTAAGGAGATCGCAGTTTTCTCTGGGGCACCTGGAGTCAATGAATTTGCGCGGGCAGCCTTAGCCCGTGACATTGTGCAACCGGCCCCGGATTTCAAAATCATTGACTAGCACGCCGTAGAACGTTCCTATAGTGGATCAAACGAAGAAGGCGCGAGCAATTGCGCCTTCTTGTCTAAGGCGGTCTGGAACCGCTCGAACCAGTCACTGTGCAACGGTACGAGCCGTGTTTTACCCGCAAGAGTTCAACACCGCCTACTCACTCCGCCGGCCCCGGCGCCAATACTTCACGGCTGCCGTTGATGCCCATCGCAGACACCAAACCCGCCGTCTCCATCTGCTCGACAAGCCGCGCCGCGCGGTTATAGCCGATGCGCAATTGCCGCTGCACCGACGAGATCGACGCACGCCGCGTGCGCACCACGAAGGCCACCGCTTCGTCATAAAGCGGATCGGCTTCGGCATCTGGCGAATCGCCGAACAGATCGGGCGACGCGCCTTCGGTGGCCGGACCGTCGAGAATGCCTTCCTCGTATTGCGGTTCGCCGAACTGCTTCAGATACTCGACGATCCGATGCACTTCCTCATCGGCGACAAACGCGCCGTGCACACGCTGCGGGTAACCCGTGCCTGGCGGCAGGAACAGCATGTCGCCCTGGCCGAGCAGCGATTCGGCGCCCATCTGATCGAGAATCGTGCGCGAGTCGATTTTCGACGATACCTGGAACGCCACGCGCGTCGGAATGTTCGCCTTGATGAGGCCGGTGATCACGTCCACGGACGGGCGCTGTGTCGCCAGAATCAGGTGAATGCCGGCGGCGCGTGCCTTCTGCGCGAGGCGTGCGATCAGCTCTTCGATCTTCTTGCCCGCGACCATCATCAGGTCGGCCAGCTCGTCGATCACCACCACGATCAGCGGCAGCGGCGCGAGCGGTTCGGGCGCTTCCGGCGTCAGCGAGAACGGGTTGCCGAGCTTCTTGCCCTTGGCTTCCGTATCGCGGATCTTCTGGTTGAAGCCGGCCAGGTTGCGCACGCCGACCGCGGACATGAGCCGATAGCGCTTTTCCATTTCGCCGACACACCAGTTCAGCGCGTTGGCCGCCAGCTTCATATCGGTGACGACCGGCGCGAGCAGATGCGGAATGCCTTCGTACACCGACAGTTCCAGCATCTTCGGGTCGATCATGATGAGCCGCACTTCTTCAGGCGTTGCCTTGAAGAGCAGCGAGCAGATCATGGCATTGATCGCCACGGACTTACCCGAACCCGTCGTGCCCGCGACCAGCATGTGCGGCGCCTTCGCCAGATCGGCGACCACTGGATGGCCGGTGATGTCCTTGCCCATCGCGAGCGTCAATTGCGAATGGGAGTTCTGGTAGACGCTGGCTTCGAGTATTTCGGACAGGCGGATCGTCTGGCGCTTGGCATTCGGCAGTTCGAGGCCCATGCAGGTCTTGCCGGGAATCGTCTCGACCACGCGGATCGACGTGAGGCCGAGACCGCGCGACAAGTCCTTCATCAGGCCGACGATCTGACTGCCGCGCACGCCGAGTGCGGGTTCGACTTCGAAGCGCGTGATGACCGGGCCCGCCGAATGGCCGACCACGGTCACCGGCACCTTGAATTCCTGCAGACGCTGCTCGATCAGGAGGCCGGTTTCGATGAGCTTTTCTTCTGAAACGGGTTCGACGTCGGTGTCCGCGCGCGCGAGCAGATCGAGCGTCGGCAACTCGACCATCGACGCCGCCGGCGCGCGGAATTCGAAACCGTTGACCGGGCCCTGGCCGCGCACCGGCGTGCGCTGGACTGCGGGTTCGGCGGGTTCGGTCGAGGGTTCGGACGCGAGGTAGGTTGCAGACGGTGCGGTTTGGGTGGTCGAAATGCTCGGTGCGGCCGGCGCTGCCGGCAGGCCCGGCGAGTGAGCCGGCCCGTTGGCGGCTTCGTCGACGATGGCGGCAGAGGCCGCCGGCGCGGCCTGAACCGCGAAGCTCGGGAAGCGAACCACGTTCGATGCGTGCGATGCGGCGCTTTGCGGCGCCACAGCGGCGACGACGGTCGAAGCGTCCGAGGCGGCTGACGGATTCAAATCGTCCGATAAGTCCGATACGTCCGATACGTCCGATACGTCCGATACGTCCGATACGTCCGATAGGGCAGGGGCGTCCATCGTTGCTGCTTTGACCGGCGTGGGTGCTTCACTCGTGCTCGCGACGTGCCACGGCGGCGTGGCGTGATGCACCGGCTCTGGCGTCGCGGTGTGCGCTGGCATGGCTGTGATCTGCGCGACGCGCGTCGCCGCGTCTTGCGACGACGCGGCAGTCGCGCTTGACGACGGCACTTCTTCGGCGCGCATTTCGCTAACGTGCGCTACGACCGCTGTATCAGCCGTAGTAGCTCCGGTCGACGCTGCTAGGGGTGAATACGCTGCAGGCTGATCAAACGGCTGCCTCTGCTCAGTGAGCAAAGTTTCGGCATGCGCAGCTTCTGCGGGAACGGCGACGTTGGCGACGTCCGATGCAGACACCTGCGACGGCACCGCGGCCTGACCGATCGGCTGCACGCGTTCAGCGGGTGTGTTTGCGTTGCTGTCGCTCTGATTTGCGAATTGCTCAAGTTCGTCTTCAACGGACGGCGACACGTCCGTTTGCGCGCTGCTCGCCTCCAGCTGGGCTGCGAAGATCTGAAACGGCGTGGGGGTGGGCACCGGTGCCGCATACTGCGCGGCTGGTGCTGGTGCTGGTGCTGGTGCTGGTGCTGGTGCTGGTGCTGGTGCTGGTGCTTCTGCTTGCGCAGATACTTCCGCCGGTGCCGGTGCCGGTGCCGGTGCCGATGCCGATGCCGATGCCGATGCCGATGCCGGCGCCGGTGCCGGTGCCGGTGCCAATGCCAATGCCAATGCCGGTGCCGATGTGGGCGCCGCGGCCAACGGTGTCCGGATGATCGGCGGCTCAATCGGCCATTGCACGACGGGCTCGTTGTCTTCCTCGATCGGCGCCTCAAATGCGGCTTCGACTCGCGGCGTTTCGACTGGCGATTGCGGCGGCGCAGGGTCCGGCGCAGCCTCGGCTACTTCCAGCGAAGGTGCGCTCACGTTCGGCAGCCAGGCAATTTCAACTTCGCTGGCACGCGGCGAAGCCACACCCGATTGATCAGTCTCGACCCGCGGCTCGGTGCCCAGCGGAGTTGTCGTGACCATCGTATTTTCCGCGCCGCTGCTGCGCGCGAGGCTGACACCGGCGATGTCGGTCCAGCGCGCGGCGTTTTCCGCGATGCTGCGCAGCGTTTCCTGCACGCTGGCGGGCGGCGTAACGTCCGCGCTGGTCGCCATGGGCCGCGTATAGCTGGGCGCTGATGAACGGAGGGACGGGCGATGCACGTCGGTTGCCGGTGCGGCGTTTGCGCCCGAGGTGGCCGTGACCGGTTGTCGGGCCGGTGTCGCCCGGTTGTTGGCTGAGCGAAAGTTGGCGGCGCCCGGCATGGACGATGGCCGGCTCGGGCCGCTTGCAGCATGCGACGCCGCACCGCTAGCCGAACCCGTGGCCATGCGTACGGCTGTCGTCGCATGCGAGGCTTGCGCGGCGGCTGCCGCCAATCCCGCCACGCCCGCGCCGGCTGCCTGGGCAGGCGTGCGCGGCGCGGTCGACGGATCGCGCAGCCAGCCGGCTGGCGCGACTGGTTCGGCCGGCATCCATGCCGCTTTGCCCGGCTTCGGCGCTTGTGTCTGCGCTGGCGTTTGACGCGTCCCCTGGTGCGGCGCCGTTGCGGCGGCCGGGCGCACGGTCGGTTCGATCGGTCCTGCGGGGCTGCGCGGTTTCAAAGTGGCGGCGCGCCAGTTTGCCCCTGCGCCGCGTACGGCTGCATCCCTGGCTGCTGCTGCGGCGGGAGCCGCGCCGACAGCGGTGGCGCGCCCGCTCGCGGGTGGGCGCCAGACTGTCGGGCGTGCATAACGTCCGTTGGTTTTGGGCGCCATCGTGTTGGTGGACGGCGAGACGTGCGACGGCAAACCGTCATCGACGCTGCGATGCCGGCGTGCCTGCTCGTCGCGTTTAGCGAGGCCGCGCGACAGGCCGAGGCCGAACGCGGCGTCGGCCCATACCGCGACGTCGCGCCAGCCGAAGTCGATCAGCCAGGGCAGGCTGATCAGCAGCAGGACGAGCGCGGCGAGCGGCGTACCGATATGCCCGAGCAGATGACCGAAGCCCCCAGCCAGCGCGTGACCGAAATCGTCCACGCCCGCCGCGCCGATCAGCGACGCTTCGAGCGTGCAGCTTGCCACCAGCACGCAGACGAAGCCGAGCCATAGGCGGATCGTGCCTGGGCCGCGCAACCCTGCGCCACCCGGCAGCACCGACTTCACGAGACGCCATAAAAGAGGAATGAACCAGACGGCCGACCCGCCGAACCAGCCGAAAACTACCATGTGCATGCTAGACATCAACGAATGACGGACGCGTAAGAACGCAAGCCGACGATTCTAAACTGAAACCGGCGAGGCAAAACGCTTTGAAGGCAAGCGCGAGCAAGGTAAGACGCAATTGGCAGCCCGCTGGCACATGATTCGCGATCGACGTAGCGCGGCCGCTGCGACTGCCTTGCTTGCAAGCCAGGCAGTGGCAGTCCTGACGAGCATCAATTGCGGCGTGCGAAGGCCGGTGTGTCGGCGCTCATTCCTGCGCGGGCCAATCACGATCCTTATTCACCGCGCCAATTTGACCTTGCTCGAAATTGGCGAGCGTATCGCCAAAGATCTCAGGCAGATATTCCTGCAATTGCGCTGCGGTAACCGGCTGCTCTTCCTCGGGCGTGGCAAAGCAGAATGCATTTTGCGGGTTTCCCACCCAAGCATCCGCTGGCGCGCGGTATCGGATGATGACTGCATAGTCCGGATCACCCAGCAGATAGCCAGTGTATCGCCCCCAGGCCATGACAGGCGGACGCGTGGCCGGCGTGCCTTGCTCGGTCACTTTCGATTGTGTGTAGGAGACGGGCGCGAAAAATACATAGGCGTAACCGTCTGCATCGATGTAGTCGGTAAGCATCCGGCTACTGACAGTCCAGAAGTCCAATATCGCGGTATCGACGGTGTGCGCTCCGACCGTGATCTCCCTGCATTGGTATTCGCCGAAAACCGTATCCGGGTTCGAATTGTGAACGAATGTGGTCGGCACCTTGATGCGCAGGATCAGTACCTGCTGCTCAGCCGCTTTGGTTGCGTACAGGTAAGCCTTGCTGCATCCATCGGGCGCCAGTTCGTCGACAATCTGGCTGACGGAGGTTTGCTGGTCCGGCCGGAACAAACTGATTTCGCCGGTTCTGGCATTCACCTTCGAACGGAATTCCGGCCTTGCGGGTGGATTGCCATCCGCGAATAGAGAGAGCACAGGCGGGGCCAAGGGCGCTGACGAGCCCGGTGACGATGGAGGATAAGCAAAGACGCTAGGGTTGCCGACTATATAGGGGTTGCTCCCCGCTGGAGAAGCGGTCAGATCCAGATCGAGTACTTCTATCTGCCCCTTGTCCTGGTACGGATACACGATATAGGCCGTCGCACTGTAATAGGCCGCTTGTTGAAACGTCCCAGAGAATACGATCTGCGAGTCTTTCCCGGTACTGGCATAGACTTCGGCGACATAGTACTGCGCATGCTGGTCGAAGCCCTCGGTGATTTGTCCCTGCAGATAATCTTTCATGTAGGAAAACCACGTTGACATCGTGACCGGCGCCGGTGTGCCCTCAATCGAAACCGTGGGTAAGTTGACCGGCACTTGCCAGCCATCGGCACCTCCGTCTCCCCACGGAGCGTAATAGCGAAGCACGAAATACGCGGTGCTCGCCATCGGCAAAGTCATTGCGGCCTGGTACGTCGGCATGGAGAGCGCTGGGCCGATAGATTTCCGATCGCCGTTCATCTTGATTTCACCTCGCAATGCGGCCAACAGTGGCCAAGGCATCCGAGGATAGGGTTGCGATGAATCAGCAGCAAGCGTGCATATTGCCACGCGGCATGTCGCCACGCGGCGCGTGGCGCGCGCTTATTTGGCGCTGCTGTCGAATGTGAGCGTGTCGCCGTTATCGAGCACCAGTTGCATCTGCTGCGGTGCGCGCATTTGCACGCCGGTGCGGTCGATGTGCGTCAGCGCGTTGAGATAGGCGCCTTCGATCTGTCCGCCCGGCGTCATGCATGCCATGCGCGTGCCGCCCAGGGTGCCGAAGCTCAGCTTGCCGTCTTTCAGCGCATACGAGCCCATGTAGCGATTGCACCCGGAAAAGCCGCTGGCGTGGCGCTGGCCTTTGTCGGTGGAGAGCACGAGGGTGATCGGCGTGCCCTGGTCCGCCGGCGGAATGGCTCGCACCGTGCCGTCGGCCTGCTTCCAGCCGGTGAGTACCCAGCTGGTGTCGTCGAGCAACTGGGTGGCGGCCGGGTTGAACGGATCGGGCGGTGCGGCTTCCGAGTCGGGATGCTTCGGCATGGCGCACGCGCTGAAAAGCGCGGCGACGCCCAACGCGGCGATGGCCGTGCGCGCATAAGGGATAAAGCGCGCAACACATCGCGCGGAGGAGCTTTGGAGCATGACGTCGTTCCTCTTCAAACTGGCGAAGGCGTAAGGGTAACGCACTAAGCTCGCAGCACGCGAGTGCAACGGCGTGCTGCGGACTTAAACACGTGCGTCGCAGCGTGGGCCGCGGTTGGCGCCGCAGCGCCCTTGGCGCGCCTTACGCACACATAGCAACGCGGACCCGGTGAGCAAGGCGCGGCGCGGGGCCGGCGACGTTGGCGCACCGGGTGCGTATCGGGGTGCGCATGTTAACATCGCGTTCTACCCAATCCCACCCTCATCCGACTTTTATCTGGAGACCCCATGCAGATCGGCCAACGGATCGGCACGCCCCTTTCTGAATCTGCCACGCGCGTCATGTTGCTTGGCGCCGGCGAGCTCGGCAAGGAAGTGATCATCGCGCTGCAACGGCTGGGCGTCGAAGTGATCGCCGTCGACCGTTATCCGAACGCGCCGGGCCATCAGGTTGCGCATCGCTCGCATGTGATCGACATGACCGATCGCGCCGCCTTGCGCGCGCTGGTCGAACAGGAGCGCCCGCACCTGATCGTCCCCGAGATCGAGGCGATCGCAACCGACGCGCTCGCCGCGATCGAAACCGACGGCCTCGCCGAAGTCATCCCGACCGCGCGCGCCACCCAACTCACGATGAACCGCGAAGGCATTCGCCGTCTGGCCGCTGAAGAACTCGGCCTGCCGACCTCGCCATATGCGTTCGCCGATTCGCTCGACGAACTGCGCGCGGGCATCGCCAAGGTCGGCTATCCATGCGTCGTGAAGCCGGTGATGTCGTCGTCGGGCAAGGGACAGTCGGTGTTGAAGAGCGATGCGGATGTCGAAACCGCCTGGCAATATGCGATGGCGGGCGGGCGCGTGAATCACGGCCGCGTGATCGTCGAAGGCTTTATCGACTTCGAATACGAAATCACCCAGCTGACCGTGCGTGCAATCGACCCGGCGAGCGGTGATGTCAGCACGTATTTCTGCGACCCGATCGGCCATGTGCAGGTGGCCGGTGATTACGTCGAATCGTGGCAGCCGCAGCCGATGAGCCCGCTCGCGCTGGAACGCTCGCGCGAAGTGGCGCACAAGGTCACTGCGGCATTGGGTGGCAGGGGCCTCTTCGGCGTGGAACTTTTCGTGCGCGGCGATGACGTATGGTTCTCGGAAGTGAGTCCGCGTCCGCACGATACGGGTCTGGTCACGCTGTGCTCGCAACGCTTCTCGGAGTTCGAGTTGCATGCGCGCGCGATTCTCGGCTTGCCGGTGGATACGTCACTGCGGGCGCCGGGCGCGTCGGCGGTGATTTACGGTGGCATGGACGAAGTGGGCATTGCTTTCGAAGGTGTCGCGGCGGCGTTGGCCGTACCGAATGCGGATCTGCGTCTGTTCGGCAAGCCGGAGAGTTTCGTCAAGCGCCGCATGGGTGTGGCGCTGGCCACCGGCGAGAACATCGAGCAGGCACGTTCGCGCGCGAAGCAGGCCGCGGCGGCGGTGCGGCCGGTTTCCACGAAGTAACGCAGGTTGGAGAGCGTCTGGCCGTAGTGACGCGCATCGATATGTGCAACGTAATACTCGCGCGCCTCGCAAGCGTGCCGCGCGCGACACCCGATTCATTGAAGTTCGTTGAAGTAGAGGTAAGGATGACCCTGGAGTCCCGCAAGAACATGCGGCTTGGAAGGCTCGGCCGTGTCGGCGCAATCGGCGCGCTGCTCGCGCTGTGTGCCGGGTTGACAGGGTGTGGCCTCGCCGCTGCGCCGTGCCGAATCGCGTCGGCCGGGTTGAAGATCGTGCCGCTGGTCGGGCACGTGGCCGCCGCGCCGACCGACGCGTGCGCCGACGTGATCGATCCATAAGCAATCCGCGGCCGGTTCTTGATGGGTCCACGAGCGATCCGGACGCGCAACACAGCCGCAACTACAGCGGCAGCGCAAGGCGCACCGCTCGTGCCTGATGTGCAACAACGATCGAGGCATCCAATGAAGAAATGGTTTGTTGCAGTCACTGTGGCAGCGGGTCTTGCGGCGCTGTACGGCAATGCATGGGCCGCGCCGTTGCCGCTCGCCGAGATTCAGGCCAAGAATCGCCAGACGCACAAATACACCTGCGCGACCGGCAAGATTTTGCAAGTGACCTACTGGAACACGGCGAACGGCCAGAGCTTTGCGCTTGTGCCTGTCAAGGGCCAGCAACTGCTGTTCGTCAACACGATGTCGGCCTCTGGCGCGAAATATCAAGCCGGCAGCTACACGTGGTGGACCAAAGGTCCCCGCGCCGACCTGTACGACGCGACGGACGGGGAAAATGCCCCGCCGATGCTGTCCGACTGCGTCACCATCAATCGCTGAGCATCATGCGGCGGCTTTCTTCAAACATACCGCCGCCTGTCCCACCTTATCTTTACCGCTGCCTTGCGGCGCTGCCCGCCTGCGCGCATCCTTTCCATTCGAGTAGTAAGCTGTCCCGCGTGGCATCCACTATGTTGTCTAGCCATGCCGCGCGCCGCTCGCGTCGTGTTGGCCGTCTTTGTCGTCGTCTTCGATCATCCGTGACCGGACCTCAACGGGTGGGCTCGTGGCCCACGTCCGTTTCATCAAGCGAGACCCTCCATGAAAGCATCGGATCTGTTCGTCAAATCGCTGGAAGCTGAAGGTGTCGAGTACGTGTTCGGCATCCCCGGTGAAGAAAATCTCGATCTGCTCGAATCGCTGCGCCGCTCGAAAATTCGCCTGATCCTCACGCGTCACGAACAGGCGGCCGGCTTCATGGCCGCCACGTATGGGCGTCTGACCGGACGCACCGGTGTGTGTCTGGCCACCCTCGGCCCGGGCGCGACCAATTTCGTGACCGCCGCTGCGTATGCCCAGTTGGGCGGCATGCCGATGCTGATGGTGACCGGCCAAAAGCCGATCAAGTCGAGCAAACAGGGGCATTTTCAGATCGTCGACGTGGTACGGATGATGGAGCCGCTCACCAAGTACACGCGGCAGATCGTGTCGATCGCCAACATTCCGGCCGCCGTGCGCGAAGCAGTCCGTCAGGCAGAGGAAGAGCGGCCGGGCGCCACGCACCTCGAATTGCCTGAAGACGTCGCGCATGAAGAGGGCGACGGCCATCCGATTCCGAAGAGCTTTAGCCGCCGTCCCGTCGCCGAGGAAAAGGCCGTGGCGCGCGCGGTCGAGGCGATCACGAAAGCGAAGCATCCACTGTTGATGATCGGCGCGGGCGGCAACCGCAAGACCACGACCAAGATGTTGCGCGAATTCGTCGACCAGATCGGCATTCCGTTTTTCACGACGCAGATGGGCAAGGGCGTGATCGATGAATCGCACCCGATGTGGCTAGGCAACGCCACTTTGTCAGACGGCGACTTCGTGCATCGCGCGATCGACCACGCGGACTGCATCATCAATGTCGGCCACGACGTGATCGAGAAGCCGCCGTTCTTCATGCGCAGCGGCGACGCCGGCGAGAAGACGGTGATTCACGTCAACTTCCTCGGCGCGGAAGTCGACACGGTGTATTTCCCGCAGATCGAAGTGGTCGGCGATATCGCCAACGCGGTGTGGCAGCTCAAGGAAAGTCTCAAGGAGCGTCAGGAGCACTGGGACTTCACGCGCTTCAAGGAGATCAAGGAGCACTTCGAAGCGCACCTGGTCAAAGGCCAGCATGACGACCGTTTTCCGATGTACCCGGTGCGGATTGTCAACGACGTCTATGAGACCACGCCGGTGGACGGCATCGTGTGTCTGGACAACGGCATGTACAAGATCTGGTTCGCGCGCTACTACCGCGCGCACGAACCGAACTCGCTGCTGCTCGATAACGCGTTGGCGTCGATGGGCGCCGGATTGCCGTCGGCGATCGCGACCAAGATCGTGCACCCGGACCGCAAGGTCATGGCGGTGTGCGGCGACGGCGGCTTCATGATGAATTCGCAGGAGCTGGAAACGGCCGTGCGTCTGAAGCTCGATCTGGTGGTGCTGATTTTGCGCGACGACGCATTCGGCATGATCCGCTGGAAGCAGGAAAACATGAACTTCCCGGACTACGGCATGACGCTGCGCAACCCGGATTTCGTCGCGTATGCAGAGAGTTACGGCGCGAAGGGTCATCGCATTGAATCGGCCGCGGAATTCGCACCGCTGCTGCGCGAGTGTTTCGCGACGCCGGGTGTGCATGTGATCGATCTGCCGATCGACTACTCGGACAACGAGCGCGTCCTCAATCGCGAGATCAAGCGGCTGAGCGCACAACTTTGAATGGCGGGGGCTAAGAGCGGCAATGGGGCATAGCCCTTGCTGATTGCATTGCTTCTGTCAGGCTTTGGATCAAGGAGAACGTGTCATGTTGAACAAGACTTACCCGTACTACCTCGCCAACGTTGCGGTTGCCGCCAACACCGATCTTGAAGTCACGGATAAATTCAGCGGCGAAGTGGCGACTCGCGTTGCGATGGCAGACGCGACAGCCATCGACAAAGCGATCGGCTATGCGGTCGACGCGATGCCGGCGTTGCGTGCATTTCCGCCGTTCAAGCGCCAGGCCGTGCTCGAACACTGCGTGAAGCGTTTTCGCGAACGATATGACGAACTGGCGCTCGCGCTGTGTATCGAAGCCGGCAAGCCGATCAATGACTCGAAAGGCGAGGTCACGCGTCTGATCGATACGTTCAAGGTGGCGGCGGAAGAGTCGGTGCGCATCGACGGAGAGATCATCAATCTGGAAATTTCGCCGCGTGCCAAGGGCTATCACGGCTATGTGAAGCGTGTGCCGATCGGTCCATGTTCATTCATCTCGCCGTTCAACTTTCCGCTGAACCTGACCGCGCACAAGGTCGCGCCGGCAATTGCCGCGGGCGTGCCGTTCGTGTTGAAGCCGGCCAGCCGCACGCCGGTCGGCGCGCTCATCATGGGCGAGATTCTGGCTGAAACCGATTTGCCCAAAGGCGCATTCTCGATTCTTCCGGCGCATCGCGACGGCGCCGATCTGTTCACCACCGATGAGCGTTTCAAACTGCTTTCCTTCACCGGTTCGCCCGCCGTGGGCTGGGAACTGAAGAAAAAGGCCGGCAAGAAGAAGGTGATTCTGGAGTTGGGCGGCAATGCGGCCGCGATCGTCGACGGCGATCAGGGCGAGAAGCTCGACTATGTGGTCGACCGGCTGGCGTTCGGTGCGTTCTATCAGTCGGGGCAGAGTTGCATCGGCGTGCAACGGATTCTGGTGCATGCGAAGGTCTACGACGCGCTGCGCGAGAAGCTGATCGCCAAAACGAAGTCGCTGATCATGGGCGATCCGAAGGACGAAAAGACGTTTGTCGGACCGATGATCTCCGAATCGGAGTCCAAACGCCTCGCAGGCTGGATGGACAGCGCCGTGCAGGCGGGAGCGAAGATCGTCGCGGGCGGCAAGGTGGAGGGCGCGATGTTCGAGGCCACGCTGCTCGAAGGTGTGAAGCGCGACACTGATCTCTATCGCAAGGAAGCCTTCGGCCCGGTGGCGATTCTGGAGCGTTTCGACGATTTCGACGCCGCGCTGGCGACCGTCAACGATAGCGACTTCGGCCTGCAAGCCGGCGTCTTCACCGATTCGCTCGCCCACGCGCACCTAGCGTGGGATGTGCTCGAAGTGGGCGGCGTGGTGATCAACGACGTGCCGTCGTTCCGGGTGGACAACATGCCGTATGGCGGCGTGAAGGATTCCGGGCTGGGGCGCGAGGGCATACGTTACGCGATCGAGGATATGACCGAAATGCGTTTGATGGTGATGCGCGAGACGTGGTGACAGGGTGCGAGGGAGCGGATGAGGCGTTTGATGTGGCCCCACACCTCTGCGCCTCGGCGGCCCGGTCCCCGAACCGTTTCCGAGCTCCGGCGGCGGCGCGGGGAAGCGGCCGTTGTCACGCAACTGTCGCGGAGGCGAACTACGCTGCCAGCGAGGCATGCGGGCGCTTTGCGACGATTTGACGACGCCCGCACCCAACCGCAGCCCACCGGCTTTTGCCCGCGTAAGCAGAAAGCCGACGGATGCGCCATGAGTGTTTTTGCTGAAGTGCTACAATACCGGCCTTTCCGGCGGGTGTTTCCGCCGGCCGGAGCCGGCCGCATTTTTCCCGTAGTACTGACGGGTCCCGTGCGGAACGCCGTGGCTCCGCCTTCATCCTGATGCCCTCTGCGGTTCCGACCGCTGCCGCGCGCACCGCGCCAAGCGCATTTTTAGCGAAAGCCACCATGTCCGACACAGCCGTCACGCCCAGCACTGCGACTTTTGATCAATTCGGCCTCGCGCCCGACATTCTGAAAGCCGTCAAAGAATCGGGCTACACCATCCCTACGCCGATCCAGGAGCAGGCGATTCCCGTCGTGCTGGCCGGCCGTGACATGATGGGCGCCGCGCAAACCGGCACCGGTAAGACCGCGAGTTTCTCGCTGCCGATCATCCAGCGCTTGCTGCCGCAGGCCAGCACGAGCGCATCGCCCGCCCGCCATCCGGTGCGCGCGCTGATCCTCACGCCGACCCGCGAACTGGCTGACCAGGTGGCGGCGAACGTGCAGTCGTATGCAAAGCACACGGCGCTGCGCAGCGCCGTGGTGTTTGGCGGTGTCGATATGAATCCGCAGTCCGAGCAGCTGCGCCGCGGCGTCGAAATTCTGATCGCCACGCCGGGCCGTCTGCTCGATCACGTGCAACAGAAAACTGCCAACCTCGGTCAGGTGCAGATCCTCGTGCTCGACGAAGCCGACAGGATGCTCGACATGGGCTTCCTGCCGGATTTGCAGCGCATCCTGAACCTGCTGCCGAAAGAACGTCAGACGCTGCTGTTTTCGGCCACGTTCTCGGGCGAAATCAAGAAGCTTGCCGCTACGTATCTGCGCGACCCACAGACGATTGAAGTTGCACGCAGCAATTCGACCGCGACCAATGTGACGCAGATCGTTTATGAGGTCGCCGAGGGTGACAAGACCGGCGCCGTCGTCAAGTTGATTCGTGACCGCGGCCTCAAGCAGGTGATCGTGTTCTGCAACAGCAAGATTGGCGCAAGCCGTCTGGCGCGGAGCCTGGAGCGCGACGGCGTGGTCGCGACTGCGATTCACGGTGACCGGACGCAGAATGAACGGATGCAGGCACTGGATGCGTTCAAGCGTGGCGAGATCGAGGCTTTGGTGGCGACTGACGTTGCCGCGCGTGGTTTGGATATCGCCGAACTGCCCGCCGTGATCAATTTCGATCTGCCGTTCAATGCGGAAGATTATGTGCACCGGATTGGGCGTACTGGGCGCGCCGGCGCTTCCGGTGATGCTTTGTCGCTTTGTAGCCCGAACGAGCGGAAACAGCTTGCCGATATCGAGAAGCTGATCAAGCGGCCTTTGGATGTGCAACGTCTGGTTGTGGATGCGCCGGTGCGGCATCACCATGAAGAGCGTCCGCCGCGGCGTGAGCGCGTTGATGGCCGTGCAGAGGGCCGTGAGGAGCGAGGCGGCCGCCGGCGCTCGGGGGCATCGTCTTCGGGTTCGTTCGATCGGCCGCATCATCATCGCGCGCAGCCTGTGGATGATTTCTTCCTCAAGCCTTATGAGCCTTCGGCGGCTTCTGTGAGGAAGGGTGAGGAGGCGGCTGCGTCGTCTGCTGCTGCTCCGCAGAAGTCTTCTTCTAAACAGCCGTTGGCTGCGTTGCTGGGTGGGTTTGGGATGCCTAGGAAGTCTTCGACGTCGTCGTGATTTTTTTTAGGGGTTTTGGTTGGGTGCCTGTGGTGTTGGCCTTTCCTTGATCTGGATTTTTGGCCTTTCCTTGTTTTGTTAGTGGTTTATTAGCGTCGCCCCTGTGCGGGGCGGGCACCTACTTTTCTTTGCATGCCGCAAAGAAAAGTAGGCAAAAGAAAGCGGCTCAAACCGCTAATTCTTAAGCGGGTCCCTCGCACAGTCACGGTAGTGGTGCATCTGGAATCTGTGTTCTCGCACATTCCACCCTGGTGACAAAGCAGTCATTCTTCCAGCGGCGCTGCGCGCGCCGTAGCGGTACTTCATCAAACCCCCTCCGCTTGACCATCGAGCAAACACCTCGAGCGCCTTGGTGGTGCTATCGTGCGGACGGCTACGGCTACGGCTACGGCTACGGCTACGGCTACGGCTACGGCTACGGCTACGGCTACGGCTACGGCTACAGCTACGGCTACAGTTCTTCGCTTTCGGCTCCCGGCTCTCCGCCGGCGCTTCTCTGGTGTCGACTTGTCTGATTTGCCTTCGACGCTTTTGGGCGCTAGTTGGGTTGCACTCGGACGCCCATGCGTTCTGCCCATGCCGTCGTTGCGGCGGCATAGAAACCTTCTAGCGTCACGTGTTTGTCGCCGCTCATCTCAAGTCCCAAGTGCCGTGCCGCTGCGCTCAGCGCTTCGAGTGGTTTGGCATGGTCGAGCGCCGTTGCGCCGTTTTGCTTGCTGAGCTTTTCGCCCTGATCGTTCGTGACCACCGGTACGTGCAAATACTCCGGCGTGGGTACGCCCAGGCAACGCTGCAGGTAGATCTGGCGGGCCGTTGAATCCATCAGGTCCGCGCCTCGCACGATGTGCGTAATCCCCGCGTCCGTATCGTCGACCACCACCGCCAGTTGGTATGCCCACTGGTCGTCGGCGCGCCTCAGCACGAAGTCGCCGACTTCGGTGGCCAGGTTTTGCGTCTGTTTGCCCTGCCAGCGGTCTTCGAATGTGATCACTGCAGCGTCGCCGTCGGGCACGCGCAGGCGCCATGCGCGCGCCGGTTTGCCATGCAGGCCGTTGCGGCAGGTGCCGGGGTAGGCGAGTGTGGTGTTGCGCGCGTGCATATGCAGCA
The DNA here is from genome assembly GCF_905220705.1 of Paraburkholderia domus. Lineage (GTDB taxonomy): Bacteria > Pseudomonadota > Gammaproteobacteria > Burkholderiales > Burkholderiaceae > Paraburkholderia > Paraburkholderia domus. Next base: position 133,799 of record NZ_CAJNAT010000003.1, on the reverse strand, counting down.
GCGAGTCGGCAATCTCCTTGCGCGTGCAGCCGCATGGATAGAGCAAGCCGGCAGCCTTCAATTGCTCGAACGCCGTCTGATAGCGCGCAAAACGTCGGCTTTGCCAGACGGGCGGCTCGTCGGCATGCATGCCGAAACGGTCGAGGGTCGTCAGAATGTCTTCGGCCGCGCCAGGAACGGTGCGAGGTCCGTCAATGTCTTCGATCCGCACAAGCCACGTACCGCCATGCGCGCGCGCATCCAGCCAGCTTGCGAGCGCGCTCACCAGTGAGCCGGAATGCAGTGGCCCGGTGGGCGACGGCGCGAAGCGTCCACGATAGGTCATGGATTAAATGGGTGAGATTGCTCTCGTCACGCGGCGCAGGCCGCTTTGCTGTCAGGATGGCATTCGGGACATGTCTTGCCCGCCACGTACATCGGCGATTGCTGCGCTTCCGGCGTCACCACCGCGCGGCAGCCGAAACATTGCACGGTCGCGGTCGGCTCCAGTTGCGGGTTGAGCGCAGTGCGGTAGTCGAACACGAAGCAGTCGCCGTGATAGTGCGCGCCGCCGACTTCCTCGAAATACTTCAGGATGCCACCTTCGAGTTGGTACACGTTCTCGATACCGACTTCCTTCATGTGAATCGCAGCCTTCTCGCAACGAATCCCGCCGGTGCAGAACGACACCACCGTCTTGCCTTCGAGATCGGCGCGGTTTTGCTCGATTACTTCTGGAAACTCGCTGAATTTCGTAATACGGTAGTCGAGCGCGTCGTCGAACGTGCCGACGTCTACTTCGAATGCATTGCGTGTGTCGAGCATGACGACGGGGCGGCCTTCGTCGTCATGGCCGCGGTCGAGCCAGCTTTTCAGCGTGGGGGCGTCGACGAACGGCGCGCGGCCAAGCTCCGGCCGGATCGCCGGCTTTTTCATCGTGATGATCTCGCGCTTGAGCTTGACCAGCATGCGGGTGAACGGCTGCTTGTCCGACAGGCTTTCCTTGAACTGCAGATTGGCAAACTTGCCTTCGAAAAGCGCGTCGTGACGGATGTAGTCGATGAACGCGTCCGTGGCTTCGCGAGTGCCCGCAACGAACAGGTTGATGCCTTCCGGCGCCAGCAGGACGGTGCCGCGCAGGCCGAGCGTGTTGCAGCGCTCGGTGACGAGCGGGCGCCATGCGGCGGTGTCTTCGATTGTCGCGAAATGATACGCGGCGAGATTGACGATACTCATGTGTGTCCAGCGGTAAGAAGTGCCCGCGGCGTGGAAAATGGGGCGCATTGAACTGCGCGCATCAGGCTCCATGCGGTGCGGCCACGTCGAATAGGGCGAAACCACTATTATCCCTCAAGCTGGCGTTTCGTCGGACTCGGCCGAATGGCCAGTCTCTTGCGGCAGCGCAAATCGCCCGCAAAACACCGGCGTATGGCGTTCCCGCGTTGTGCTCCTAAGCCGGACGGCTAACGCGCGGCTTTGGCCTGAAAACTCTGGAAGGGTGGAGTTACAATGTCGCCCATGTCAGATCCCCGCTTCGTTCATCTCCGCGTCCACTCCGAATTCTCGATTGCCGATGGCATCGTGCGTCTTGACGACATCGTCAAGGCCGCGGCCAAAGACGGTCAGGGTGCGCTCGCCCTTACCGACCTCGGCAACGCGTTCGGCCTCGTCCGTTTCTACAAGGAAGCCCGTGGCAAAGGGGTCAAACCCATTGCCGGCTGCGACGTCTGGATCACCAATCCGGACGACCGCGACAAGCCCTCGCGTCTGCTGCTGCTGGTCAAAGACCGGCGCGGCTATCTGAATCTGTGCGAGCTGCTCAGCAAGGCGTCACTCACCAACCAGTATCGCGGTCGCGCGGAAGTCGAAGCCGGCTGGCTCGAATCCGGGCTGGGTGAAGGCCTGCTCGCGCTATCGGGTGCGCAACAGGGCGACATTGGCCTTGCGCTCGCCGCCGGGAATGAAGAAGCGGCCAAACGCAATGCGTTGCATTGGGCGAAGGTGTTCCCGGGCGGTTTCTATATCGAACTGCAACGGTGTGGTCAACCCGGTGGCGAGCAGTACGTGCAGCAGGCGGTTGCGCTTGCGGCGTCGCTGAAATTGCCGGTGGTGGCCACTCACCCGATGCAGTTCACGACGCCAGACGATTTCACCGCGCACGAAGCGCGCGTGTGTATTTCCGAAGGCGACATTCTGGCGAATCCGCGCCGTGCGAAACGCTTTACGTCCGAGCAGTATTTCCGCACGCAAGAAGAGATGGCGGGGCTGTTCGCTGACATTCCGTCGGCGCTCGCCAATAGTGTCGAAATCGCCAAGCGCTGCAACCTGACGCTCGAACTCGGCAAGCCCAGGCTGCCGCTCTTCCCGACGCCCGACGGTATGTCGCTCGACGACTACCTCGTGCAATTGTCGAAAGAGGGCCTCGAAAAGCGTCTCGAACAACTGTATCCGGACGAAGCGGAGCGCGGGGCCCAGCGCGAAACGTATTACCAGCGCCTCGAATTCGAATGCGGCACGATCATCAAGATGGGCTTCCCGGGCTACTTCCTGATCGTTGCAGACTTCATTAATTGGGCCAAGAACAACGGCGTGCCGGTCGGTCCGGGCCGGGGCTCGGGTGCGGGTTCGCTGGTCGCGTATGCGCTTGGCGTGACTGACCTTGATCCGCTGCGCTACAACCTGCTGTTCGAACGTTTCCTGAATCCGGAACGGGTATCGATGCCCGACTTCGACATCGACTTCTGTCAGCACGGCCGCGACCGTGTGATTCAGTACGTGAAGGAGAAATACGGCGCGGACGCTGTGTCGCAGATCGCCACCTTCGGCACGATGGCGGCGAAGGCCGCAGTGCGGGATATCGGCCGCGTGCTCGATCTCGGCTACATGTTTACCGACGGTATCGCCAAGCTGATTCCGTTCAAGCCGGGCAAACACGTCACCATCGCCGACGCGATGAAGGAAGAGCCGCTGCTGCAGGAGCGCTTCGACAACGAAGACGAAGTGCATCAGCTGCTCGAACTCGCGCAGCGCGTGGAAGGCCTGACGCGTAACGTCGGTATGCACGCTGGCGGCGTGCTGATCGCGCCCGGCAAGTTGACCGATTTCTGCCCGCTCTATACGCAGGGCGACGAAAGCGGCGTCGTGAGCCAGTACGACAAGGACGACGTCGAAGCCGTCGGCCTCGTGAAGTTCGACTTCTTGGGGCTGACCACGCTGACGATTCTCGACTGGGCCGAGCGCTATATCCGCCGTCTCGATCCGTCGAAGAAAGACTGGTCGCTCGCGCAAGTCCCGCTCGACGATGCGCCGTCGTTCACGATCCTGAAGAAAGCGAATACGGTCGCCGTGTTCCAGCTGGAAAGCCGCGGCATGCAAGGCATGCTGAAAGACGCCCAGCCTGACCGCTTCGAGGACATCATCGCGCTGGTGGCGTTGTACCGTCCGGGCCCGATGGACCTGATCCCGAGCTTCTGTGCACGTAAGCACGGCCGCGAAGTGGTCGAGTATCCCGATCCGCGCGTGGAGCCCATCCTGAAAGAGACCTACGGCATCATGGTCTATCAGGAGCAGGTGATGCAGATGGCGCAGATCATCGGCGGTTACTCGCTCGGCGGTGCTGACTTGCTGCGTCGCGCGATGGGTAAGAAGAAGGCCGAGGAAATGGCCGAGCACCGCGCGTTGTTCCGCGAAGGTGCCGCAAAGAATGGCCTGACTGCCGAGAAAGCCGACGAAATCTTCGACTTGATGGAGAAGTTCGCGGGCTACGGCTTCAACAAGTCGCACGCGGCCGCGTATGCCTTGCTCGCGTACTTCACGGCATGGCTGAAGGCGCACCATCCGGCCGAATTCATGGCGGCGAATATGTCGCTCGCCATGGACGACACGGACAAGGTCAAGATCCTGTTCGAGGACTGCCTCACGAACAAGATGGCCGTGCTGCCGCCCGACGTCAATCTGTCCGCATATCGCTTCGAACCGGTCGCGGAAGCGGACGGCAAGCGGTCGAAAACGATACGCTACGGTCTCGGCGCGATCAAGGGCAGCGGTCAGAACGCAATCGAAGAAATCCTGCGCGCACGCGAAGAAGGTCCGTTCATCGACATCTTCGACTTCTGCAACCGGGTCGACCGCCGGATCGTCAATCGTCGGACGGTGGAAGCCTTGATTCGCGCCGGAGCGTTCGACACGCTGCACGCGAACCGCGCGCAGCTGATCGCCTCCGTCTCGCTGGCGATGGAAGCCGCCGAGCAGGCGAGCGCCAACGCGATGCAGGCAGGCCTGTTCGACATGGGCGATGCGCCGTCGCAAGGGCACGAGCTGGTCGACGAGCCGGAATGGCCGGAAAAGAAGAAGCTGCAGGAAGAGAAGGCTGCGCTCGGCTTCTACCTGTCGGGCCATCTGTTCGATGCGTATAAGGACGAAGTGCGCCGTTTCGTGCGCCAGAAGATCGGCGAACTGAAGGAAGGGCGCGACAAGCTGGTCGCGGGCGTGATCGCGTCGCTGCGCACGCAGATGACCCAGCGCGGCAAGATGCTGATCGCGTTGCTCGACGACGGCACTGGTCAATGCGAAGTGACCGTCTTCAACGAGACCTTTGAAGCGCACAAGCAGTTGTTTAAGGAAGACGAGCTGCTGGTGGTGCAAGGCTCGGCGCGTAACGACGCGTTCACGGGCGGCATCCGCTTCACGGTCGATACGGTGATGGATCTTGGCCGCGCCCGCTGTCGCTATGCGGAAGCCGTGAAAGTGCAGATGAACGGTAATGCGGACGCGTCGGCATTGCGGCGCGTGCTTGAAGCGCATAGCGCGGGTAAGGACGAGCCACAGGCTGCACCGGCGCCGGCAGCGTTGTCGCGTGGGGGCAATGGAGGCGGTGGTGGAGGTGGCCGCAACGGCGGCGGCTATGGCGGCGGTGGCCAGCGTCAGGCTGTGCAGATTCCGAACGGCCTCGCGGTCCAGGTGGTCTATCGCAGCGAGAATGCGCAAGGCGAAATGCGCCTGGGCGACGCGTGGCGCGTAAAGCCGACCGATGAACTGCTCGCGGCATTGCGCGGCGAGTTTGCCGGAAGCTCGATCGAGATCGTTTATTGATGTCTGGTTTGCCCGCGCGGGCGGCGCGGGCAAGTCAACGAACCCCGCCGCTACTACTGCGTCTTCTCCCCGAGTCGCGCTAACTTCAAAAACCGGTAGTACACCGTCTCCGCGTTAAACACCGCGATCATGAATCCGGCGCGGCCGTCGAGAAATCCACGCCGCAGCACGTAGGTCCGCACGAAGGCCCACGCGCCACGCCCGAGCGCTTTGCCGAAACTGCCGCGCTTGCCTGCCGCATGGCGCTGCAGTGCGCCCGCTGTCGAATATGCGTCGAGCTTGCGCAACACGCCTTCGAAGTCCTCGTACGAGTAGTGCATCAGCTTGCCGGTCAGGCGCTGTGAAGGCGTGTCGAACACCAGGCGCTCGTGCACGAGGTCGTCGGAGAAACGCGCTGCGCCACGTTTGAACAGGCGCGGAATCCAGTCTGGATACCAGCCGCTGTGGTGAATCCAGTGGCCGCAAAAGCTCGACAACCTGTCCACCGCATATACGTCGGCGGTGGGAGCGGCCAGTGCCGTGCGGATCGCCACCGCCAGTTCCGGCGAGACGATCTCGTCGGCGTCGAGCGAGAGAATCCAACGGGTGGTGAGCGCGTCCACGGCGCGGTTTTTTTGCGGGCCGAAGCCCGGCCAGTCGGTTTGCTCGAGTACGCGCGCGCCGTGCGCCCGAGCGATGTCAATGGTACCGTCGGTGCTGCCGCCGTCGATCACGACGATCTGATCGGCGAAGGCCACGGCCTGCAGGCATTCGGCCAGCCGCGCCGCCGCGTTTTTGGTGATGATGGCGACGCCGAGGGTGGTTTCTTGCATACCTGAATTGCGTGGAGGGTGCAGGGTGGCGGAATGGGTCGCGCAAGTATACAGCCCGGCCACATAACCCGGCCGATCCATAACCCCCGGCCATGATCCCCAACCGTTTACAATGCTGTTTTTTTGATATTTTGCGTGTCAGGCATTCCGCCCGCCGCGCGGATGCTGTCCCGCATTCTCAGAGGATTCCTTGAGCGCGAAGCCAACGTTAAGCAAACCCATCGGTTCAGGAGAGGCCTCGTCGCCTGCCGTCGTCTTTCGACGCTTGTGGCCTTATATCAAGCCGCTGCTGTGGGTGGTGATCGGCGCGGTCGTTGCCATGGCTGTGAGCGCCAGCACTGACGCGGCGATCCCCGCGTTGCTCAAGCCGCTGCTGGACAAGGGTTTCGGCGCACATGCGAGCGACAACGCCAAGTGGTTCGTGCCGGTCGCGGTCATCGGCCTTGCGCTGGTTCGCGGCGTGTCGCAATACGCATCCGGCTATCTGCTCGCCTACGTGTCGAACAAGATCCTGCTCGACCTGCGCCTGAAAATGTTCGAGCGCATGATTCACTCGAGCGTGGCGTTCTTCCAGCGCGAAACCGCGAGCACGGTGATCAACGCGATCGTCTTCGAGGTGAACCAGATTCTCAACGTGCTGTTGAGCGTGATGGTCACGCTGGTGCGCGATTCGCTGACCGTCATCTTCCTGCTCGGCTATCTGTTCTATCTGAACTGGCGCCTGACGCTGATCGTCGCGGTGCTGCTGCCGGGGATCGGCTGGCTGGTGGGCAAGATCAACCGCCGGTTGCGGCGCCTGAACCGCGAGCATCAATTGCTGACCAACGAACTATCGTACATCGTCGAAGAGACGGTGGGTGGCTACAAGGTCGTCAAGGTGCACAACGGCGAGAAGTACGAGACGGACCGGTTCACGGCGATGAGCAAGCGTCTGCGTGGCTATGCCATGCGCATGACCGTCTCCGGCGGCCTCGCGCAACCGTTGACGCAGTTCCTCGCGTCGATTGCACTCGCTGTGGTGATCACGATCGCGGTGGTGCAGTCGTCGTCGGATCAAACCACCGTCGGCGGCTTTGTGGCGTTCGTCACGTCGATGCTGCTGATCATCTCGCCGCTGAAGCATCTGATGGACGTGAACCAGCCGCTGCAACGCGGCATGACGGCGTGTGAACTGATTTTCGGCCTGATCGACGAGCCTTCGGAGCCGGAGGGCGGCGGCAAGCCACTCGAGCGGGCACGCGGCGAAGTGGAATTCCGCGACGTATCGTTCACCTACGGCAGCAACGCCACGCACAACCGCCACACGCTCGACCATGTGTCGTTCAAAGTGGCGCCGGGCGAAATGGTCGCGCTGGCGGGCCCGTCGGGCAGCGGCAAGACCACACTGGTGAATTTGCTGCCGCGCTTCTTCGATCCGACCGGCGGCGAGATTCTGGTCGACGGCGTCGCGCTGCCGGAATACGGCCTGCATGCGCTGCGCAGCCAGATCGCGATGGTGAGCCAGGACGTGGTGCTGTTCAACGACACGGTGGCCAACAACGTCGCTTATGGGCAGACGGCCGATCCGGACAAGGTCAAGGCGGCGCTGCGCGCGGCGAACCTGTGGGATACCGTCGAGGCGATGCCCAATGGCATCGAGACGCTCGTTGGCGACAACGGCATGATGCTCTCGGGCGGCCAACGCCAGCGTCTGGCTATCGCCCGAGCGATCTACAAGGACGCGCCGATCCTGATCCTCGACGAAGCCACCTCGGCGCTGGATTCCGAGTCCGAACGCCACGTGCAGGCGGCGCTGGAGACCTTGATGAAGGGCCGTACTACGCTCGTGATCGCGCACCGTTTGTCGACCATCGAACGCGCCGACCGGATTCTGGTGATGGAAGCAGGGCGTATTGTCGAGCGCGGCAGCCATCGCGAGTTGCTGACGCAAGGCGGGCTGTACGCGCATCTGCATCGCATCCAGTTCCAGCAGGACGCAGCCTGATCAGGCTTGACCGGCCTGATTTGGCCTGATTTGCCCGAATTCAGTTTGATTCAGTCTGGGTTCGGGTTGATCGGATCCGATTCGGCTCAACCTGCCCGAATCCGACCGGATCTCGCCAAATTCCACGCATGTCGACATAAGCGGCCGGGCTGCGCCACGACAGGCGTCTACCGGCTGCTGTCAGCAGACAATCCCGGCATCTCCCACGCGCCTCGTACCCGAATCCCTGACAAACGTGGGTGCCTCCGCGGCTCTAGCCATTTCAGCGGCCGTTTTTCCGCACGATTCGTTTGAGCCAGATTCCCGGCGCGTAGACCGCTGGACACGTCGCGTACAAAAACATGCGGATGCGCAACCCGAGCTTCACTTTTGGGTTGCGTACAAGCAGCCCAATACGTTCTCCGAGGCCGCCGGCTTCGAACATCGCGTGAATGAATTGCTCGCGCGCGAGCTTGGGCGCCATCGCCGCACGCATGCGCTCGCCCACACCGCCGATCTCGGCGTCGCGCTGCAACTGCGCGAGTTCCGCCAGGCCATAGCGATTACTTTGGCGCATGCGCGCAATCAACTCACCCACCGATCCATAGCGGCGTTTGCGCGACAGTCCGCCGCGCCGGTAGCGCACCAATGGCTCGCGCAGACTCGCGGCCCCGCCTGACAGGATCGCGCGCAGCACCATGATCTGATCTTCCGCGGCGGCGCCTCGCAGCATGGGTCCGAAGCGTTCGAACAGCCGCCGCGACCATGTGTGCGCGGCGCCGATGAGCCACGGACGGCCGGCGAGCCAGTCGTCGAAACTGCGATAGGTGTCGAGTTCGGTTGGCGCCATCCGTTCGTGGACGTTGCCGGCTTCGTCCATGTCCGCGAGGTCGGTGGCGATCAGGTCGGGGCGGCGATCGCGCGAGAGCCAGAAGTCGACCACCCGCTCGCAGCGGTTAGGCGCGGACATGTCGTCGCCTGCGGCAACGAAAAGCAGGTCTCCCTGAGCCATTTGCGCGAGTTGCGACAGATGTGCACTGATGCCCTGATTGACCGCGTTGCGGCGCGCGATCACCGTGTGCGGTCCGCGGTAGCCGGCGATCGCGGCTTCGATCGCGGCGAACGTGGCGTCGCTGGAGGCGTCGTCCGAGATGATGATTTCGAGCGGTGCATAGGTTTGTGCGAGAGCGCTGCGCACGGCGTCGGCGATCTGCTTTTCCTGGTTGTAGGCGATCAGCAGGATCGAGACCAGCGGGCGCCGGGTGTCCGACGCTGTGGAGGCAAGGTTTGTCGACGGGCTATCGGTCATGTCACACGCCATAAGTCTTGAAAAGAGGGCCATTGATCTGAAGGGACTGTTTTACCGGCACTGTTACCGTCACCCGGCCAGGGTGACGCGAAAAGTGGGAGGGCTCGCTAGTCATGCCGCAGAACGTGAAAATTCGTGGGGATGAGGACGCCGTCGACGAGGGCAAATCGATGCAGTGAGTCCACACTACGCTGCATGGCAAGTAACACGACCCGCGGCGCGAGGAAATAAGCCGTCGCAGTAGCTGCCATCGCACCCGTGCCCGTGTAGGGCGGCCTCTTCTGACTACCACACAAGCAGAATGCCGACCCCAAGCAGGCCCGCAATCACGGCCCAGTACGCCGCATGAATATAGCGGGCCTGTCGCCTGTAGCGCGCTGTGTAGGAGGGCGCGAAGTCTTTCATGCGTTTCCCGAAAATACTGATCGGGTTCGCGGTGTACTGCGCATAGATCGGGCTGTTGCGCGCGTAGATGAGGCGTTGCGACTCTTCGATCTTTCCTGACTCCATCTGTTCAGTCGATCGCGAACTGTTCTTCACGCGATAGAGGAACAGCGGCGCATCAATAAAGCAGACCTTGGATTGAGGGCTTAGAAGCCGCACGTAGAATTCCCAATCCTCGAAACCGTGGATCATTTCCAACGAATACCCGCCCACGCGCAGAAATGCCTCGCGCCGGTACATGGCCGTATTGACGATCATGTTTTGCCACAGCAGCTTTTCGTAGCTGTATTCCGGCAAGCGCCACACCTTGCCGGTTGCGCCGAATCGCTTTGTCTTGCAATGGACAAGGTCGGTATCGGGCTGCGCGGTGAAGTACCCGACGGCGCGTCGCAGAAAATCAGGGTGCAGCTTGTCGTCACCATCGAGCGGCATGAAAAGCGCGCCGCTTGCCTGCGCGAAGCCGAAGTTTCGTGCTGCCGCGACGCCGCCGTTTTCCTTGGTGAAGGCGCGGAACCTGCGGTCCGTCTTTGTGTACCGCTCGATGATGGCCCCAGAGCCGTCAGTAGACCCGTCATTCACGATGATGCATTCCCAGTCGTCATAGGACTGGCGCAACACAGACTCAAGGGCTTCTGCGATGAATTCTTCCTGGTTGAAGCAGGGCACAACGATGGAGACTTTCGACATGGCCGGTTTTTGATGGATATTTGCCGCTTTCTTACATAATTCTTGCAGTTTTCCGGCGACTGAGAAATTCTAGCCCATTCCCGCCAGGCGTCTGTTCTTTTGGGAACGGTCGGATCTTTTCATTATCCGTGGCAGCAATTTTTCGCATACCTGACTCAGTTTTCACTTTCTGTGGCAACCGACAGGTCATGGAAAAGGGTAGGGCGCGGTTCGGCTAGATTCTAATCGGTGACGGGAGGGCCCCGTCATGTAGCGTCCCGGGCCCATCCTTTACAATTGCCGCTGTCCCGAAATCCAGACCGCACGATCCTTTGCCGCGCGGGCGCCTCACAGAGAACCGTTCCTTGTCCGACCCGACCCGGCGTCCTGTTACCGACATCGCCCTGACCGCCCAGGCGCTGAAAAATAGCGGCGGCGCCGAACGCTACACGCGCGACGTGATTGCCGGCTTGCATCGGATGGGCCTGCGTCCCACGCTGTTTGCCCGCGAGATCGATCGCTCGCTGCCCGAGGCAGCATGGATCGACGCTCAACCGCTCAATGTCCGCTGGGTGCCACGCAAGCTTCGCAATCTGGCGTTCGACTGGCGTCTGAAGCAACGCCTGAAACGGCACCGTCCGGCATGCGTCTTCTCGATCAATCACTCGACGCATGCCGACGTCGCGTTGTGCGGCGGCACGCATCCGGGCTCGCTCGAGGCCGCCGGACGCGCCGCGCGCCGCAGCGACCAATGGCAGATCGACATGGAGCGCCGCGTCTATTCGCAGGCGCGTTCGATCGTCGCGCATTCGCAATTGATGAGCCGCGAATTGCAACGCTTTTACGGCGTGCAGTCCGAGCGTATCGACGTGCTCTATCCGCCGGTGGACACGGCACGCTTCCAGCCGCTGAACGATGCCGAGCGAGCGGCGGTGCGGCGGCATTTCGATCTGCCCGAAGACCGCGTGATCTTCGTATTTTCGTCGACCAGTCACGAACGCAAAGGCTATCCTTTGCTGGAGGCGTTTTTTGCTCAGACCACGCTGCCGGTTTGCCTGGTGGTGGCCGGCCGCCCAGTGCCGAAAACCAGCGACACGATTCGCTATGTCGGGTACTGCAAGGAAATCGAGAAATTGTTTGCTGCAGCCGATTTCACCGTGGTGGCGTCGGCGTACGAACCGTTCGGTCTGGTGGGGGTCGAGTCGGTAATGTGCGGTACGCCGCTTGTGATCGCCGACAACGTCGGATCGGCTGAGACGGTCACCGGAACGGCGAAGATCGAGTTTTCGCGGCAGTCGGCGGGGAGTTTCGAGCGCGCGATTCAGGCTGCGGTGGAGCGCGTGCGGGGTGGCGACGCGCGCATCGCCGAGCCGCTGCGCAGCCTCGTCTACGACCCAAGCGTCGACGCGCATGTCGCCGCGCTCTACGAGATGTTCACGCGTTGAGATCAGGCCTTGACGCCGGGCGTGGTTTGGATGCCCGCGCGTGAGACTGCCGGTTGCGCCGTCGCCAGTTCACGCTTGCGCGCGTCGATTACCGCTAAAAACGTAGCGACCAGCAGCGCGAGCAGCACCGTGACCATGATCGGCACGAGGACGTCGATGGTCAGGCCGAAAATCACCGTGCTGGTCGCGACCGCGAGACCGGCATAGGACGCCGCGCGAATCACCGGATCATTCGACAGCCGGTGTCGCCAGAAGTACACGGAGATGCCGTAGTAGAACAGCAGCAGGCACATCACGCCGATTGCGCCCATCTCAGCGAGGGTCGAGAAAAAGTCGCTATGGGCGCGCTCGTTGACGATCTCGTTTTTCACTTCACCACGTTTGGCCAGCAGACCCAGTTCGTCTACCAGACGCCCCTTGCCGATGCCGTACACCGGATGACGCGTAAAGATCAGCCGCGATGCATTCCACAACTGCAAACGCAGGCCCAACGACGTGTAGTCGTCGCCCTGATGCAGCATCGAAACATCGGTTGTCACTGCGTCGAGGCGCTTCTGAATCCGCTCGGTCGACAGCAGCGCACCCGCGCCGATCACAATCGCCAGCGTAGAGATCAGGAGGCGCTTCTTGTGCGCGTGCCACTGATACTGCATGCCCAGCAGGATGACGAACACGGGTACGGCCAGCCAGCCGCCGCGACTGCCCGACAGATACGACGCGTAGCCGCCGCCAACCATGGCCAGCAGCCGGAGACCCAACACGCGCCAGTCACGCGGCTTGTCCCAGCCCAAGGTGAAGACCGAGAGAAAGCTGAGCAACAACGCGGTGTCCCCGAACGGAATCGCATTCGTATAGGAATTGTTTAGACGATTCGCATCCGTCCAGCCGCCGGCGGGTTGATCGACGAGCGCCCAGATGCCCACGGCCAGCGCGCCGGCAGCACACCCCCAGCCGATCACGCGCAGATGCCGGGACGGCAATTGCCGCAGCAGCAGAAAGACCGGCAGGGCGAACACGAAGCGCGACAACGCGTCAAACTGACGCGGTATCCAATAACCGAGCACCGCCTGCTGGACGGCGATTGCCACGACGAACGCCAGCATGCCGATCGTGAACCAGCGGTAGGTGCGCAGACCGGAGAAGTAGCCCGGCGTGTGCCGGTTGGCCACGGCGGCGCCGAGCGCTAGCGCGAGAATCGCGAAAAAGCAGTAGCCCGTGCCGCCACGCCACACGAGATTGACTGCGGGCGCGAAAAATAGCAGGACTGTGCTGAGCCAGACCAGACTGGGAGCAAAAATCATAGGGCAACAATATGTAAAAACACTACCGTTCCGGTGGCGGAGTTGCTATGGCCGGATCCTTGGGTGAATTTTTTAAGACGGTAGAGCGATCGCGATTATAACCGCGCGTCTCCTTGCAAAATGCTTGCCGGAGCACACAGTTAGCTGTCTCTCGGCGGAGCGCGGCAAACCGTGCGGCCTTGCACGGAAAATCGTGCTCCGAGATAGCCGTCATGGCTTGCGGACCGTGCTATTTGTCGTAGGAGTCGGCTGCGGCGGTACAATCCCCGGCAAAACTTATTGGCGACGCTGTTTGGGCGGCCGGTGCGGCTCCGGGTTCTTACAGCGCCCACCGGCACTTGCACCGCCAACGCTTCCCCGACGCTTCCCCGACGCCAAGCTCAACGGACCGAATCGATGTTCTCAATCATTATCCCGACCTGGAACAACCTGCCTTACCTGCGGCTCGTGATCGAGAGCCTGCGGCGTCATTCCACACATGCGCATCAGATCATCGTGCACGTGAACGACGGTTCGGACGGCACGCTGGCCTGGGTGCGCGACGAGGGCATCGAACACACCGCTTCGCCCGGTAACATCGGCATCTGTCATGCGGTCAATATCGCGGCGGCGCGCGCCACGCAGGACTACATCGTCTACATGAACGACGACATGTACTGCTGTCCCGGCTGGGACGATGCACTCGTCAAACGCCTCGCGCAGATGCCGGCCGACAATCTGTTCATGCTGTCCGGCACGATGATCGAGCCGGTCGACTCCGGCAACCCGTGCGTCGTCGTGCAGAACTTCGGTCGCGACGTGGAAAATTTCCGCGCCGACGAGCTGGTGGCCGCCACGCCGAAACTCGTGCGCGCCGACTGGCGTGGCGCCACGTGGCCGCCAACGCTCGTGCATCGCGACTGGTGGTACAAAGTCGGCGGCTATAGCAGCGAATTGAGCCCTGGCATGAGCAGCGACAACGACTTTTCGATGAAGTTGTGGGACGCCGGTTGCCGGGTGTTCCTCGGCGTTGGCGACAGTCTGGTTTATCACTTCCAGCAGAAGAGCACCGGCAAGGTTGTCAAGAACGATGGGCGCCGTCAGTTCCTGAACAAGTGGGGCATGACGCAAGCGACCTTCGATCGTTATTTTCTGCGACGCGGCACTGCGGTGGAGGGCGCTCAGGCGGTCGGCGAACCCGAGCGGACCGGCCGCTTGCGGCGCGCGCTACTCAAATCACGCATCAAGCGTGCGTTCAGCTGAGGCAGATGTGCGCGCTTGCGCGCACATCTGCACTGCGCTTCCCAGCGAGTAGCGGTGCAAATTCGGCAAGCGCCTCGCGCGAGCCGACGTGCGCGCGTTACACGCCGCCCGTCACCAATGGCAGCACCGTCAAATCCGGGTGCGTGCCGTCGACGATGCTGCGTCCCACATGAACTCCCTCGTAAAGTGCTTCGTCCTTGCCGGCGAAGCTTTCTTCGCCGTCCGCATGGAACGGCACCGCGTGCCCGGGGATGGCCGGATCGGCGCCTGGATGGCACACGTAACCGACGTACGTGTAGCGGTTATCAGGCGCGGCTGACGGCTTCGTTTCGTCGGGCGGGTTTTTCGGGAAGGGTGCCACGTGAATTTCGAAACCCTCGTACTCCACCACCTGCCAGGGTGCGGTTTCATCGGCCATGGCCACCTCCGTCTATGTCGCGCGTCTTTCAAAAAGTCTAGCTGATTTGAACGTAAAGCGCGTCCTAAGACTGATGCGGCAAACCACTACGGGCATCGTAGCGCGAAATTCCTTCGACACCTGCAGTGGGCCGCCGGGACCGCGCGATGCGACCGTTTCGGCGCAGAGTGTGGAGGTACGCGCCCGACCTCGCCATCTCCATCGTCATATAGAATGACGCGCTTTGCCCGTACAAGACCCCGCCCATGTGGTTCAAAAACCTTCAGTTGCACCGTCTTCCCGCTCCGTGGTCCGTCACCCCTGAACAAATGGAGAAATGGCTCGCGCCGCACGCGTTCGCGCCGGGCAATAGCGTCGAGATGCAAAGTCACGGCTGGGCATCGCCGCGCGACAACGACTCGCTGGTGTATTCGCTCAATGGCCAGATGTTGCTGGTGTTTCGCGCCGAAAAGAAATTGCTGCCGGCTTCGGTCGTCACGCAAGTGACCAAGGCTCGCGCGCTCGAACTTGAAGAGCAGCAGGGCTTCAAACCCGGCCGCAAGCAGATGCGCGAACTCAAGGAGCAGGTGACCGACGAACTGCTGCCGCGCGCCTTCAGCATCCGTCGCGACACGCGCGTGTGGATCGATACCAGGAATGGCTGGCTCGTGATCGATGCGGGCTCGCAAGCGGTTGCCGACGAAGTGCGCGGCCTGCTGGTGAAGTCGATCGATCAACTGCCGCTTGGCACCGTACGCGTCACGCAATCGCCGGTTGCGGCGATGACCGAGTGGCTGCTTTCCGGTGAAGGCCCGGCTGGCTTCACGCTCGACCAGGACACCGAATTGCGTTCGCCGACGGAAGGCAACGCGACGGTGCGCTACGTCGGACATACTTTGGATGCCGAAGATATGCGCCGTCATATCGAAGCCGGCAAGCAATGCATGCGGCTCGCGATGACGTGGAACGATCGTGTGTCGTTCGTGCTGACGCCCTCGCTGACGATCAAGCGCATCGCGCCGCTCGACGTCGTCAAGGAAGCGAGCGATCCCACCGCGCAGAACGACGACGAGCGCTTCGACTCCGACGTCACGCTGATGACGGCCGAACTCGACCGCATGCTGTGCGATCTGCTCGACGCGCTGGGCGGGGAGCAGGGCGTGGCGATGCCGCAAGCCGCAGCTGCCTGAATGACGTTCGCTTGAGCTGCGTTTATCCGCTGCAAGCCGGTGCGTCGAGAATGCTTCGCGCCGGCGCTTATTAAGCCGGATTATGGTTATCTGAATCCGGCTTGATAAAATTTACCCTTCATGTCCCGGCCGTCACACTGTTTGTGCTGACGGTGCAAGCCGTCAGGAGCCTTCCGATCCATCGACGCGCGCCACGCTTCCAATCATGCAGGCCGCGTCATCCTGACCAGGATTCGACATGAAAATCGCCCACTTGATGATCTCCCTCGGTGTTGCTTGCGCCGCCTCCACCGCCATGGCTGCCGACGCGGCGTATCCGCCCGCGCCGCTGCCCGCATACGCGCAGGACGAATTGCAGAAGGTCATCGACGCGGCAACGGGGCCGTTGCCCGCTGCACAGACCTCATCGGCTGCGCCACAAGGCGCGGCAACCATGCAAAGCCCCGCTGTTTTGCAGCACGGCTCATACGCTAACCCGCGCGTCACGCCGCAAGATGAATCGCATGCAGCCGCGAGCACGAGCAAGCGCGGCACACGCCCGTCGAAGGCGCATCGGCACGAGCGCCACAAGTACGTCTGAGGATCTTGCTGCGATCGCGTGGCGTCGATGCGCCATGCATTCACGAAGCGATGCTGCGTGAATGCAGCACCACGCGCAAACAAAGCTACACCGGATCCTGCTGCGCCGACGCCGTGAATGTGTATAAGATTGCGTTCAGAAAGGCGCATCGATCACGGAGGGCTTGCGATGGTTCGGCTGGTTATGATCCTGCTAGGTACCGATTACCTGCGCACGCGTTGGCGCTCGTTGCAGTTGATCGGCTGGGTGAGTCTGGTGCTCGGTGTGGTGGTGTTCATCGACGCGCTCGACAGCGCGCTCTATTTCCCGATCACACCGTTTGCGTTATTGCTGCTGCTCGAAGGGCTCGCCACGCTGGCCGTCGCCTGGACCGGCATGGGCGGGCAACGCACGCTGCGCTATGTGAAGGGCCTCGCATTCTGCTTTGCGGCGGCGCTGATTCTCGCCGGCCATCACCACGGCAATTTCATTCTGTCGATGATCTTCGGCACGCTCTTTTTGGCCGACGGTCTGCTGCAGATCGTCTCCGCGAAGGTCGTCCGGTATCGCACGTGGCGGCTCGCGATGATCGGCGGCGGCATTGAAATCGCGCTGGCGGTTTTCTTCTATCAGCCGTATCCGACGCACTATGTGGGCACTGTGCCGTACTGTCTCGGCCTCGGCCTGATATTCGGCGGCTGGAACATGATTTTGCTGAGTATGCGCGTGCGGCGTCTCGCGACGAATCCCGCGGTGGCTTCGGATGAGGCAAGTGCTAATGCCGCCAACCCCGCCGCGAGTGCTGTCTCTCCCGGTCGGTTGAGCGCGGTCGAATGGGACGGCCCGCCCGCCGCCGATGAAGACGCGTTGACCGTTCACGTGTGGACGCCGGTGGGTTCGTCTAAAGGTGAAGCGCGGCGGCAGTTGATCGTCGATCGCTACATCGCGGCGGTGGATCGTAACGGCGTGATTTCGACCGGCCATGCCGCGCTCGAATCGCCTGAGGGTGTCTATATCAGCTTGTATCCGGGCGTCGAAATCGATCGTTCGCCCGACGACTTCGCGCGGCTGCTGCGTGCGACGCGCGAGAACGACGTGCCCGGTGTGTTCCAGCCAAATTATCCAACCGAATCGAAAGCATGGTGTCCGTCGACGGTTCAGGTGCGCATTCGCAATTACGATCCGGTGCGCCTGCGGCACTTCTGGGACACCTATCGCCAGGATACGACCTACAACCTGACGCACCGCAATTGTTCGAGCAGCGTATCGCGCGCGCTGGAAGCGGCGATCGAAGGCGCGTCTGCGCGCGTGTGGGGCAGCCTCGGCGGCTGGCGGCCGTTTTTGCGCGTGATCACGACGCCGGAACTGTGGGTGGCCGCACAACTGCGCAAACGCGCAGCGACGATGGCGTGGACGCCCGGCCTAACGCTCGACTACGCGCGAGCGCTCAGCATGCTTGCCGACCCGCGTCCGTCGGGTTGGGTGAAGATGGCGCGCCTCGCCGTGCGCAGAATGGTGCGTTCGCGGCAGCAATGGCGTGAGGAAGAGCGCGCCGCGCCGGCTTCACAGGAAGCCGGGCGCGGGCATGGTGCGGGCGTGGTGCGTGATTGATGGGCTTGATGCGCTTGACGTCGGCGGGCGGCGGCGGAGATTCGTCGGCGAGGTGCAGTCCCAGTCGCGCTTGATCCACAACTCCGCGACAAGTTAGCCGCAACCACCGCACGACGCGGGCAGGTGCTTCGCTTGCCCAAGTTCGACGTAACGGTAAAAACAGCAAGCGCATCAAGAGCTTGCCGATTTTGCCGGATAGTTATGCACAGATTTGCCAACAAAAACTGGGGATAACTTTGTGGTCGCCGTTCGGGTGTTTCGCCAGTGAGATTTAGCCCGTTCTTCATGGGTCTGATATTGTGAAATCGCACTTTGTACTGCGATTCTTCTCGTAGCGCTTTCTTGCGCTACTCATCTCCCTTTCGTGCGGCGTGTTACGCGCCCCGTCTTTTCCCTTCCGACCTGCCTTGATTTGCGTGCCAACGTCCAATCACTTTCACGTACGGATATCCAGCGTCTGACGTTCTGGGTTTTTCATTGCGACGCGTTGATGACTGACGGGCTCTTGCGTAATTCCCTACGGATTACGTAGGGGAGTGAAGGCGACGTTTGTAGTGGCAACAGGGCAATTGCATGAAACGTTACAGATCGTTGCGGAATCGTTGTAAGGCCGGTTGAAGGCGCGTTTACTTCTGCTTTTGACCTTGGGAAGAGGCGATGCGAGAAGACGTGCTGAGTATCGAGGAGAAGACAAAATGGCTGCGTACGAGAATAAACAAACCGTCTTGCGGGCCAGCAGGCAACCTGGCCCGTCTACTGGCCGCATTCATGTTGTTGATGGTCGCTTTCGGGGCGCGCGCGGGAACTGACGAGGAGTGTCTTGCGCTCTATCCGAAGTCACATGCGATCCGGGGAACCCCGTCGTGCCCTCTCGACGTTTCAAGCAATACCCCTATCGGCCTCGGCACTTACGACTGCGTGGGCAGGGCCGATCTGATTATTCCCTGGTGCAACGGGACCGACAATCCATCTGACGACTCCTGTCCTGTGGCAGACCCAGTGTTCCCAGCGAACGGCAACGTAATGGTTTCCGAAGCTGACTTCGCGAGCGGTGACACGTCTCCACTTGTCTTTAGCCGTACCTATCTTTCGAAGCCCTACGATAAAACGCAGACGGCGATGGGCGGCTACTGGGTCAACAACTGGCAGCGAAGGCTTGATCTGTCGGCGGTTAACGCGAGCACGCCGAAAATCGCTGCTTATCGGGGTAACGGGCAACCGCTGACATTCAAGTGGATTGGCGGAGCGTGGGCCGTGCCAGGAACCGCTGGTCTTTCCCTGACGAAGGCTGGCGACGGGTACTTCTACCTGAAGGACGAACTGCTTGGCACGACGGAAGCCTACTCGGATACCAGCGGCAAGTTCTATTCCGAAACAACCCGCACGGGTGTGATCCGCAAGGTTACATATGACGGCAGGCAGCGGCTGTCATCGATCGCCTGGTGGCCAGTCGATAACGTAGTACTGGCAACAGCGACTTCAATTCGTTTGGTATATGACAATAGCGACCGCGTCGTTACGCTGGTAGATCCCTTGGGAATGCCCACGGACTACGCTTACGACGGAAAGGGCAATCTTGCTTCGGTAACTGCACCATATGGCCACGTTCGTCAGTATCTGTACGAGGACGCCCGCTTTCCAAACGCCTTGACAGGCGTAAAGGACGAGTCCGGTTCGCGGGTTGCAACGTGGACCTATGATTCCACCGGACGTGCAATCTCGGTCACCCATCCCGACACGACACGTAATGTGTCGCTCAGCTACGGTTCCGGCACGACGACGCTCAGCGATATGTCCGGCACCAGCACGTATTCGTTTGATGTCGGAGACACGTTGCGTCCTCGAACAATTACTACGCCAGCCGGCGCGGTATCGAGAACGTGGGATGCGGCAGGGAATCTGAAGCAGAGGCAGACGCCCGATGGAGGTGTCCAGTACACCTGGGACAGCGTCAACCGGCCAACGAAGGCAACTGCGACCGTTGCCGGGAAGAAAGCGGTAACGACGATTGAATACAGCGATGCCAATTCGTTGCGTCCGCATCTGGTCGCTACACCGGGCAAAGTCCGCGCATTCGTTTATGACTCGCGAAGCAACGTCACGGGCTATGCGGAACGCGCAACGACCGACCTGACGGGCGAACAGGGACTGCAAGCGGTCGGGACGGGTAGTCAAATGACAGTCGGCGCACGCTACGACGATGTGGGTCGCCTTCTGTCAGCCACTGTCACCCAGGATGGCAAGAAGATTGAAGACTGGACCTACACGTATGACGCAAAGGGCAACATCGCAACGACGCAGGATGCCGTGTCAGGTTGGGCGATGCGAACGCTTGAGCGTAACGCCGCGAATCGTGCAACACAGATAGCGGGCAACAGCGGTAAGGCGAGCATCGCTTACGACGAGCGCGGTCGCGTGTCTAATTTCAAGTATGACGAACCGGCAGGTATTGCTAATGGCGGACTCGCCCGCGTACTAAGCGTCGACTATCGTTATGCCGCGAACGGCACGGTGTCCTCGCGTACGGCGCAAGTGTCAACGAACGGCGCCTGGTGGAAGCCGATCAGCGATGCTGAACTTGGGGTGTGGCTCACCAACTGGGAGCTGGGTAATGAGCCGGTTTCGCCACCCGCTAACCTCACCGGACTTCAGTCTGACGCCGATGCCTTCATACCAGGACTCTGCGTTGAATGCTACATGGCGTGGAAAGCCACGTTCACGGGGAAGCTGTTTGGTAGTGAACTGAGCGATACACTTCCGAAGTGGGGCGAGACAACTGAGTTGCTGCTGAGCGATCAGTCGCAGGTTCCTTATCCTGCCCTTGTGCCGGATCTGACTGGCTCCGCGAAGAGGTCAATGCTTTACGGCGCGCTCTTCGGAGCCGCGAGCGGTGGCGGCGGAATGGTTAAGTGTGGGGGCAGGGAGGGTCACGAGAGTGAATGCTTCGCGCGGTACGAAGTTCAAATGGAAATGTGCAATGCGATTGCTTTCCATAGGGGCGGCGCGCGCGGCATCGCGCTGTGCAAACAGCAGGCATTCGAAGATTATCAAAAGTGCAGAGGTTATTGATGGCTAATCATCCGCCGTATTGTGTGGTTCTGACCTACCTCGAGGATCGTCAACAGTTTGCCTTGCAAGCTGTTGACCGAGCTAAGTTTGCTCCGCTCATAGCCGGACAATTCGAAGTACCGATTCTGCTAGACGAATTCGATTTCAGGCTTGATGACGAATTCGCGCAAGGGCTTGGAGCTACCATGTTGAATCTGATTGCGCTTGGTCAGCCGGACATCAAGCAATACATGAGCGTGACACAACGACCTGTCGATTGACCGTCAGGAGAGTAATTGACCAGCGGTTAAGTGGTATGACTGACTGACGTTTGGTCATTGCACTGAAGGGGCGCAAACGACCCCAATGTGGCCCACGGGAAAAGTGCAAACTGTCCGCTTATCACCAACTTCCGGCGGCGCGGCCCGCGTGCCGCCGGAGCTCCCCAGCGTGAATGCCTCGCGCAGTATGACGCTCAAATCGAAATGTGCAATGCGATTGCTTTCCACATGGGCGGTGTGCGAGCAGCCGCGCTGTGCAAGCATAGGGCATTACAGATCTATCAAAAGTACAGAGGGTATCGATGACTAATCATCCGCCGTATTCCGTGGTTCTGACCTACATCGAAGATCGTCAAGAGTTTGCTGTGCAAGCTATTGATCGAGCCAGATTGGGCCCGGTCGTGGCCGGGACGCTCGAGGTGCCGATCCTGCTGGACGAACACAATTTCAGGCTTGACGACGCGTTCGCGCGACGGCTTGGCGCCGCGATGCTTAGTCTGATTGCACTGGGGCAACCGGACATCAGGAAATACATGAGCGTTACCGAGGACCCAATTGACTAGTCGTCAGAAGAGTAATTAATCGGATGTTGAGCGCCATGACCGACCGACCTTTTGGTCATGGTGCCGCGGGACAGGAACCAGCCCGATGAGGCCGGTGGGAAAAGCGCAAACCGTCCTCTTATCAACGCCGTTCGGCGGCGCGGGCCGCGCGCCGTCGGAAATCTCTAGAGCGAATGCTTCGCGCAGTATGACGCTCTAATCGAAATGTGCAATGCGATCGATTTTCGGGCGGGCAGCGAGCGAGAAGCCCCACCGTTTAAGCAGACGGTATTCCAAATTTATTAAGAGTGTAGGGGCTCTGATGGCTAAACATCCGCCGTATTCTGTGGTTCTGACCTACAACGAAGATCTGCAGCAGCTAATAGTGCATACCATTGATCCAACTAGGCTTGCCCCGCTCGTTGCAGGGAGAATGGGCGTGGTGATGGCTGATGAACAAGATTTCAAACTGGACGATGAATTTGCGCGACAGCTTGGAGTCGGGATGCTGAATACGATTGCGCTGGGGCAGCCTGACATCAAACAGTACATGACGTTCACGGAAGGACCGATCGACAAGTCGTCAGAAGAGTAGCAACCGGGGGTAAGTGTTATCTGATCGACGTTTGGTTACGGCCCTCCGAGGGGGGACGGAAGCGGCGCCGCTGATGTTCGGTAGCGAAATGCAACCGTCCCCTGTCACGATCGTCGGGCGGCGCGGGCCGCGCGCCGCCGTAAATCTCCAGAGCGAATGCCGTACGCAGCATGACGCTCAAATCGAAATGTGCAATGCGATTGCTTTCCATAGGGGCGGCGCGCGCGGCATCGCGCTGTGCAAACAGCAGGTATTTCTAGATTATCAAGAGTGCAGAGGGTATTGATGGCTATTGATCCACCCCGTTCCGTAGTTCTGAACTACGACCAAGACAGTCAGCGTTTGAATGTGCAGTTAGTTGAACCTGCCAAGCTAGCCCCGCTTCTGGCTGGAAAATTCACAGTGCCGATTCTGTTAGACGACTTCGATTTCAGGCTTGACGATGAGTTCGCGCGTCGGCTCGGAGTCGCAATGCTCAATGCAATCGCACTGGGTCAGCCTGAAATCAAGCAATACATGACCGTTACGCCGGACCCAATCGATTAGTCGTCGGAAGAGTAACTACCAGAGGGTAAGTGCCATCCGATCGACGTTTGGTTATGGCACTCCGAGGGGGGCGTAAGCGGCGCCGCTGATGTTCGATGGCGAAGTGCAACTGTCCCCTATCACGATCGTCGGGCGGCGTGGGCCGCGCGTCGCCGTAAATCTCCGGCGCGGATGCTTCTTGCAGTATGAGGCTCGAATGGAAATGTGCAATGCGATTGCTTTCCACATGGGCGGCGTGCGGGCAACCGCGCTGTGCAAGCAGAGGGCGTTATAGATCGATCAAGAGTGCAGAGGGTATCGATGACTAAGTTTCCGCCGTGTTCCGTAGTAGTAACTTACGACGAAGATCGTCAACAGTTGATTTTGCAGTCTGTCTCACCAGCGAGGTTGGCTCCAGTTTTGGCTGGAGCAATCGAAATGCCGGTCCTGCTGGACGAATTCGATTTCAGGATTGACGACGAATTTGTTCGTCGGTTTGGTGGTGGCGTGCTTAATCTGATTGCGGTGGGGCAGCCGGAGATCAAACAATATATGAGCTTCACACCGCACCCAATCGACAGGCCGTTAGAAGAGTAATTGGCCAGAGTGCTGTGTAGCGTTACCGGCTGACGTTTGGCCGTTGCATTGGGGGGGGCGAGCCGGGCTGAGGCTTCGTGACTGTCCCCTATCACAACCGTCCGGCGGCGCGCAGACCCGTGCCTGCCGGATGCCTGGCAATTTCCCGGAATAGCTGAAGCGGCACGACCGCAGTGCGCACGGTGCAACAGATAATTTTGTGTGCACACGACAGCCATTACCGGCCGCTTTCTCCGCCCATCGCCTTATATTGCGCGTAACTAAACATCTGAAAATGCTGATGGCCCGGCAGTTTTGCAATAACCTTTGAGTCGTCTGGCGGAATTTCTCCGAACATCTCATAGTGAAATGCGAGCGTGCTCACGTAGTTGACGGTCGGCTCGATTGAGTGGAACCGCACGTAGCCACCGGCTTGCACGGCGTTCCAGAATATCCTGTCGCCGCTGATGCTTTCGCGCGCGTCCTTGAATAGCCACGCCGCGCATGCGGGAAAGGTCGGGCGCGTGAGGAAATAACAGTTGGTGTCGTTGAAATCGACGCTGTTCGATTCTTTACAGATGCCGAGCATACGGCCGTCGACAGTGAGAATCTTTCTAGTCGCCGTGACTACCTGCGCACCCGTTTCATCGACGATCATGCGCATCGTTTCGACATGGTTTGGCTCATACCAGTTGTCGGCGTCAAGAAAACAGATCGCGTCAAATCCATTCGCGGCCGCGCACGCGGCACCTACACCGCGAGGTGTATCTCCGTAGTCGGCGTGATTGGGAATCTTGATGTGGACCACACCTGCCCAGCTATCAACGTCGGAGACAGGGAATCCATCGGCGATCATAAAGTGGGTCACGTTACCAGGCTGCGCAAGAACGCTTTCGTGACATCTTCTCAAGACCTGAAGCGGCTCTTTATAGTAGGCGCTAATGACGGCGACTCGCATGAAGGCTCTTCGTGGGATTGCTGAAACGGCGGATTATATCTATCGCCAATCCACACTGAACTATCTCGATTATGCAGGTCAGCTCTTCTGTGGGGGAACGGTGGTTTCCCCGCGCCGCAGCCTGGGGGAAAAGCGCGGGAACGGAGGGTTGCGGGAGCGCAGGAGGCGGAATTTTCCCTACGCGCCGCCCGCAAGGCCATGTGTGACAGGGCATCACTCCATATGGGGACGGTTTTAGCCAGATTTGCGAACAGAAGATTCTGTCGATAACTTCCGCATGCAACCGCGCTGCCGTCAAATGAGTGATTTCAACCAATATGGCGGGTGTATGCTGAAATCGAAAGCTTGTCGATGACAGCATCCCACCACGCTGAACTTTGGCCGTGGCTCATTCAGGATCAAACCGTGCCGGGCGCTCAACGCCCGCTGCGGCAGCAGTTTTACCAGCGTGAACGTGATGCTCAGGACGAACCCGGTTGCATCCATCGGCCTGTCAGATGACTGAGCCAAAGCGCTTCACGGTGCGTCACGTCAGCGTCTACCGTTACTCGGAACCCGTGCGGTTCGGCGAGCACCGGATGATGTTCCGCCCGCGCGCCAGCCACGACTTGCGCCTCGTCACGACCCAGTTGGCGATTACGCCGACGCCGTCGCGGCTGCACTGGCTGCACGACGTGTTCGACAACTCGGTGGCGGTCGCGAGTTTCGTGGGCAAGGCGAGCGAATTGCGTTTCGACAGTGAAGCGACGCTCGAACATTTCGAAACGCCGATGCCCGACTACGCGCTCGAACCGTACGCGGTGAACTGGCCGTTCGCGTATACCAACGAGGAAGCGTCCGATCTCGTGAACGCGCGCAGCCGCCAGTATCCCGACAGCGACGTGGACGAATGGGCGCGCCGCTTCATTCCTGTGCAGGGCGGCGGCGGTGCGAGCGGCAAGAACGGCACAGGCGGCACGATGGCGCTACTGCGCGCGATGACGCTTGAAATAAAAAGCACGTTTTTCTATGTGCGCCGCACGGAGAAGGGCGTGAACCGTCCCGGTGACACCTTGCGCAACCGCAGCGGCAGTTGCCGCGATTTCGCGGTGCTGATGATGGATGCGGTGCGCTCGCTCGGTCTCGCGGCACGCTTTGTCAGCGGTTATCTGTTCGTGCCCGAGCACGACGCGACGCAAGGCGGCGGTGCGACGCATGCATGGCTGCAGATCTATTTGCCGGGCGCCGGCTGGGTCGATTTTGATCCGACCAATAGCATAGTCGGCAATCGCCATCTGATCCGGGTGGCGGTGGCGTGGAACTACTACCAGGCATTGCCGTTGTGGGGTACATGGCACGGCGCGCCGCATTCGTTTCGCGGTTTGCAGGTCGATGTGAGTGTGACCGAAGGTGACCGAAGGTGAGTGAGGCGTGAGCCGGATGAACGGGCCTGTAAAAATCGAATGTGTGAGCCGGAGCGGCAACGCAGGTTGCTCGCCGGACGCGTCAATTGAACGTTTCAACTGGAAGAGGGTGTCGTGATGAAATTGCGCGTTGGCTACGAGCTGGTCTATGAGTGCGTGCAACCGACGCCGATGATGTTGATGTTGAACACGCACTTTTCGCATGCGAAGGAAGTGCTGAGCGCGGATTTGCTGGCGGTCGATCCACCGGTGCCGATCAGGCAGTATCGCGACGGCTTTGGCAATTTATGCAGCCGGGTCGTGGCGCCGCAGGGACGGTTTGCGTTGTCGACGAGCGCGGTGCTCGAGGTGTCGTCAGAGCCCGAGATGCGGCCGCCGTTTACCGAGCAGCATGCGGTGGAGGCGTTACCTGACGATTCGCTGGTATTTCTGTTGGGCAGCCGTTATTGCGAAACGGATTTGCTATCCGAATTTGCGTGGCAGACGTTCGGCAAGATGCCGCTCGGTCGCGGGCGGGTGGACGCGATTTGCAACTACGTGCATGACCACATTGTGTTTGGCTACGATTTCGCCCGGCCAACCAAGACCGCCTGGCAGGCGTGGCAGGAGAGGAAAGGGGTATGCCGGGATTTCGCGCACCTGGCCGTAACGCTGTGCCGGGCGATGAATATACCGGCGCGGTATTGCACGGGATATATCAGCGATGTCGGCACGCCGCCGCCTTATGCGACGATGGATTTCGCTGCGTGGTTCGAGGCGTATGTTGGCGGGTGCTGGCAGACATTCGATCCGCGGAATAATGTGCCCCGGACGGGGCGGGTTTTGATGGCGCGTGGCAGAGATGCTGCGGATGTCGCTATCAGCAATGCGTTTGGACCTACGCAACTGCTGAAGTTCGATGTGGTGTGCGAGGCCATTCAGGTTTTTTCTGCCACTGAAAAAACCTGAGGCTCCCGGTGCGACGTGCCGGATAGCACTTTCATGGCGTTCAGACGCAGCACGCGAGCTCATTCCCCAAGCGCCAATGCGCGTTTGCGCCGAACCAGCTTGGAGCCGATCGATACCGCCGCGCCGATGCACCCCATCGCCACCGAGAGAATCACGATCAGCCAGCCGGTTTGTGCCCGCGCCGAAAACACGCCGACCAGCAAACCGGCGAGCGGTTGAGTCATGTTGTTCAACAGGATCACCACGCCGGTCGTCTTGCCGTAGTCCTCGGGCGGAATGATTTTCTGCCGTGCGCTGCGGATGTAGACATTGAACATCTTGTCGAAGCCGACAATCAGCAGAAAGCCGAGCGCATAGCCCCAAGGCGCCGCACT
The DNA here is from genome assembly GCF_905220705.1 of Paraburkholderia domus. GTDB lineage: Bacteria > Pseudomonadota > Gammaproteobacteria > Burkholderiales > Burkholderiaceae > Paraburkholderia > Paraburkholderia domus. Next base: position 106,540 of record NZ_CAJNAT010000003.1, on the reverse strand, counting down.
CGCACCGGCGATCACGCCACCGGCACAGATTGAAATGAACGCGACCCGGCCGAGTGTTTGCGCAGGCCAGGTGTTACGCGCGATCGTCAAAAGAATCAGCACTGTGGCCACGGCGCCGGCAGTCTGCAGGCCGGCATAGTAGCGGTTCGATTGCGCGTGAAAACCGGTCACCATTGCTGCTGATGTCGCAAGGGTCACGCCGATCACCAGATTTTCGGCGGCGGCGAGCAGCACCACTTTTTTCAGGCCGGGCAGAACGAGAACATGGCGAAGTGCGATGCGCATGGGCATCGTCCAGTGGCCTGGTGCAACGGGACGTGGGTCACCGGCGCGGAACCCGCTGGTGCGTTGCCATAGCAGCAACGCTGCATCGGCAAGCAGAAACAGCGCGCCGGTTGCGCCGACCACCCACTCCCAGCGCCACAAGCCGAGCAGCAGTGCGGCCAGCATCGGGCCGAGTACGAAGCCCAACTGGTCCGCCAGCTGCGAGTAGGCGAGCACGCGCTGGAACTGCTGCGTGCTGAAAATTTGCGGCAGCATCACTTCGCGCGCGACCAGCCCCTGGCTCGTCAGTACACCGCACAATGCCGAGAGCGCGATCAGCCAGCCGATGCCGCCAAACAGCGCATAAGCCAGCACGCCGCCGAAGCACACCAGCGCCCGCACGGTCTGGCTCACCCGCATCAGCTTGAGCGGCGAGATACGGTCGCACAATGCGCCGAAGAAGGGAAAGACCAGGTAGCGTGGCAGCGTTTCGATAAAGAACGCGAGACCAGACCACGACACCTGGTGTGTCGTCTGAAACACGACGAGTGGCACGAGGAACAACAGGACCTGATCGGCGAGACGCGCGACGAACAGCGAGCAGAAGAAAGCCTGATGGTTGACGCGCACCGTTCATGTCTCGCCGTTTATGGGTCGAGACCGATCCTATCAAAGATTGCGTCAGCCGCCCCGGTAAGCCTGTTCGAGCACCGCGATATCGAGCTTGACCATTTTCATCATGGCTTGCATCACGCGGCTCGCTTTCGCCGCGTCCGGGTCGCGCAGCATCTGGGGAAGTGCGTCCGGCACGATCTGCCACGACACGCCGAACTTGTCCTGAAGCCAGCCGCATTGCATCGCCTTGCCGCCGTCCAGGAGCTTCGTCCAATAGCCGTCGACCTCCTGTTGCGACGCGCAGTGCACGAACAGCGAAATAGCCGGCGTGAAGCTGTATTGCGGGCCGCCGTTCAAGGCCGCGAACTCCTGACCTTCCAGCTCGAAGGTGACGAACAGCACGTCCCCCTTCCGCCCAGGGCCGGCATCCGTGTAGTGCATCGTGGTGGTGATGCGCGAATCGGGGAACACCGACGTGTAGAAGCGTGCGGCTTCTTCCGCGTTACCGTCGAACCAAAGGCATGGCGAAATCTTTTGCATACGTCCTCCTCGTGCTGAATGGCGTGCGTGGCCTATTGCTGGCCGCACTCCATATTCTGCATACCTTGCTGAATCTGTTCCGGGGTCAGGTCGCGCTTGTGGGTGGCGAGCGACCAGCTGTGGCCGAACGGGTCCTTCAACTGGCCGTAGCGGTCGCCCCAGAACATATCGGCAAGCGGCATGACGACGGTCGCGCCGGCTTCGACGGCCTGCTTGAAACTGGCGTCGACATCTTCCACATAGTGGTGAATCGTGACCGGCGTGCCTTTCAGCGCGTTCGGGCCCAGCGCGTTGTGATCAGGCCATTCGTCGGTCAGCATCAGCATGGAGTCGCCGATCTTCAGGCAGGCGTGCATGACCTTGCCGCCGGGTCCGGGCAGGCGATACTGCTCGACGGCGTTGAAAGCCTTGATGTAGAACGCGATGGCGTCTGCGGCGTTAGCGCAAATCAGATACGGGATCAGCGAGTGCATCCCGTCCGGGATCGGTTTGACAGCGGGGCTGGACATGACGGCGACTCCTTGAAGTAACAGGTTCGTGAGTTGAAAGACCGACTGCGTGAGCCAGGCCTTCAACGTTACGACGAGTGCATCGCCTTTGAATCGACACTCCGGAAAAAATATTTTTAAGCACGCCCGTGCGGCGCCGTGAGGTGCGGGTGTCGGCGTGGGCACGCCTGTGCGGCGCGTGGTCGCCGCACAGGTTCAACCGGCCGGGTTTTCTGCTTCCGACTGTAGGTCAACCGGCCGGATTGTCGTCGTCCGGCGGCGCGGCGGGTGTGGAGGGGGCCGACGGCGTCGCTGCTGCGCCGCCCGGTGCACCGAGGATGCTGATCTGGAACGTCGGGGTCGCCGCGAGCGATTGCAACGCCGCGTCTTCCGGGATGTGTTCGAACAGCGGCAGGATCACCGAACCGCCAATCACCGCGCGCCGGCTATTGTCGGCCGGGCGTAAGCCCCACACGTCCTGGTAGACCACCGGCACCGTGATGCCGTTGCGGGTCGTGTTGCCGATGTATAGCATCACATGGCCGCCAATGTAGATCAGCGTGCGAAACGGTTCGCCATGCTGGGCGAGGTAGTCGAGCCGTTGCGCCGGCGTCGACGCGGACAGATCGATCATGCGGCCGGCGCTCATCTGCGTCGACGAATGGCGCGGCAGCCAGACGCCAAACGTCGCGAAGATGCTTTGCAGTTCCGACGAACAGTCGTTGTAGAGGCCGCTATTGCCCCAGCCGTACGGCCGCCCGATCAGCGTTTTCATTAGCATCGCCAGATGCCGCGGGGTGGCGGCGAGCGGCATCGGGGCGATCTGCGCATCGCTCAGTTGCGCGGTGCGGATGATCGCCTGGCCGTCCACATCGCGCGCCGGGACGAAGAGTTTGCGCGAGGCGCGGGCGTTGGAAGCTTCGCTCGCAGCTTTAATTGCCTCTGTTGCGGGCCGCGTGGCGTTATCCGGGGCGAGCGGCAGCAGCGTGCCGGCGGGCGCGTCGAAACGGAACACGCCGCGGCTGTCGCGCACCGGCGCCGAGGCCACCGTTACCGCGCCCAGCGACTTCGCGGTGGCGGCGCGCCACGTGTCGACGAAGGTGTCGCCGGTCATGCCGACGCCGTCGCTGCGCACCCAGCCTTGCACGTCGGGCGTCTGCACGTAGCGCCACGCACCGTCGACGCTGCTGCCCAGAACATACAGTGGCGTGCCAGGGCGTACCGCCGAGATCTGCAGATTGTCGAACGGATAGCCTTCGCCGGCCAGGTGGTGATCGTAGAACGACGGGTCCGTGGTCGGCAGTTCGCGCACCATCAGGTTGCTGGTGGCGATCGCGCGGCGTTCGGGCTTGTAGACGGCCGCCTGCGTGAACTGTTCGACGTCCATGTTTTGCGCGATAGCGTCGATCCACGCCTTGTCGTGCGGCCGGAAATTCTCGCCGTAGCCGATCGCCGCACCGCTCTTGCCGGTGTTGTCGAACTTGTCGATACGGCGCTGCTGCAGCGCGACAATGTCCGCACCTTGCTGGCGATAGACACGCATCGCCACGTAAGCGGAATTCCATGGCGACGGTGCGGTCGTGCCGGTACCGAAATAGCGCGCGTAGAGGGCGCTGAAGTGCGCCTGCTGATCCGCCGGGCTCAGGAACGGCTGATCGTAGCCGGGGCTGTCCGGTTCGAGCCAGTGGTCGACGTTCTGGTCGTAATTGGCGATCGGGAATAGCGTGACCGTGTCGACGCTCGTGTGGGTATCGCGTATCGGCGACGGGTTGCTGCAGGCGGCGAGGGTAGCGGCGGCTGCGAGGGCGGCGCATAGCATGGCGGCACGGCGCACGTGCGGCAATCGGGCGGCGAAGCGTGTAGCAGAGCGGGGCAGAACGGCGACGGGCATGGAGTTCGATAGTGATGGTCCAAGGGCACGATGATACGGTGTCGCGCGACGGGCAGGGAGGTGGATATCTGCTGCACTTGCACGGGACGAACGAGCGGGGGCGTTCCCACGCTTACAGGCTCCTCGCGGACATGAGCGCCACTTTTCACGCCATGCTGGACGCATGAAGCCAATTGCCCGCGTTGTGACTTCACGGCGTTATGAGTGTATCTACACAACAGTTATGTGGTTTCATTGGAGTTCGAATCGTCAATAGCGGCTGTGCCAAACCGCACTTCACGCACAAGCAGGCCTAAAGACCGGACGTTTCGTTACTCTCGACACATCGCCTCGAATGGTCTTTCACGAGGCTTCACCACCAGGAGAGCAACATGCAAACCAGCGCACGCAATCAATTCGCCGGCGAAGTCGCCGAAGTCAAACACGGTGCCGTGAACGACGAAGTAACGTTGCGCACCCAGGACGGTCTCGAGATCGTCGCGATCATCACGCACGGCAGCGCGACGTCGCTCGGTCTTGCTGCCGGCAAGAAGGCATTCGCGCTGGTCAAGGCGTCGTCGGTGATCGTGATGGTCGACGTGGCGAAGAGCCAGGTGTCGGCACGCAACTGCATCGCCGGTACGGTATCGGGGGTGACCAAGGGCGCAGTGAATTCGGAAGTGACCATCAGCGCTGGCGGCGCGCAGATCGCTGCGATCATCACCAATGAAAGCGTCGACCGCCTCGGCCTCGCGAGCGGCAAAGCGGCGATGGCGATCTTCAAGGCTTCAAGCGTGATCATCGGCGTCGAATAACGATAGACGCATGGCATTGCCCACAGGCTTAACGTCTGGGTAAAGCCAACAGTCGGCACGTGATCGGACGAAAAGAGGGCAGCATGCGCAGCAGGGCGTGCCGTGAAGGAAACGGCGGCTTGATTTACACTGCACGCCTCGCTGTTCCTCTTTCCGCTTTCGTTACGGACGCCGTCATGTTCGAAGTCTCCTCTGCCTCGCATCTCCCCAAAGCCGCGCAATACGAAGAATTGGTCGCCCAGGCGCGCGCGCTGCTCGCCGGCGAAACCGATTGGATCGCCAACGCCGCGAATTTTTCCGCGTTCGTGTTCCATTCGCTGAGCGATCTGAACTGGGCCGGGTTCTATTTCCACGACGGCCGCGAACTGGTGGTCGGGCCGTTCCAAGGCAAGCCCGCTTGCGTGCGTATCGCGCTCGGCAAGGGCGTGTGCGGCACGGCGGCTCAAACCCGTCAGACGCAAGTGGTGCGCGACGTACACGAATTCCCCGGTCATATCGCCTGTGATTCGGCGTCGCAATCGGAAATCGTCGTGCCGCTGGTCGCACCGGACGGCACGCTGATCGGCGTGTGGGACGTGGATAGCCCGGTCGTCGCACGCTTCGACCAAGAAGACGCGAAAGGCATGGAAGCGCTGTGCGCGGTGTTTATCGAAGCCGCACTGCCGCGCGCATCGTAGGCGTTTCGAGGCGGATTAATCCGGCAGTGCGGCGGCAGCCTATGCTTTTTCGTACATAGACTAGATGCACTTCAGGGGATGGGTCGGCGGACCTCATCCCGCTATCGTCCTCTCCACGCGCTCAAGACAGGACATGAGCGCGACGAACCCCCACCAGGTTTTGGAGACATGCATGAGTTCCGCCACCGCTACTGCCACCGCTACGCCGCTGACATTCCAACGTTCCCCCGCGTTACCCCGCAATTGCACTTTCGATAGCCACGACTGGGAAATTCTCAGCCGCTACTGGCATCCGGTGGCGTTCGCCGCCGACGTGACCGATAAACCCATCAGCGTGACGCTGCTCGACGAGCCTCTGGTCGTGTTCCGCTCGAACGGTCAACTGGTGAGCGCACGCGATATCTGTCCGCATCGCGGCGCGCCGCTCAGCCAGGGATGGGTCGATAACGGCAACATCGTGTGCCCGTATCATGGCCTCGCGTACGGTAACGACGGCAAGTGCAAGCACATTCCGTCGCAAACGGACGGCCCGATTCCCGACCGCTTGCATCTCGTCACGTATGCGACGCAGGAAGCCTATGGCCTCGTGTGGGTCTCGCTTGGCGGCGGCACAGAACCGTTGCCCGCGTTTCCTGGCTGGGACGATCCCGACTTCCAGCAGATCTTGCCGCCCTCGATCGACATCAACGCTTCGGCGGGACGTCAGACCGAAGGCTTCATCGACGTCGCGCATTTCGCGTGGATTCACCATGACAGTTTTGCCGACCGGCATAACCCGGTGGTGCCGCAGTATTCGGTCGAGCGGCGCGAACGCGGCATGCACGCGGAGTACGTGAGCACGGTCAGCAACTTCCCGAAGTCGATGCAGCATCGCGCGCCTGAAGGCTATTTGTGGCACCGCTTCTTCGAAGTGGACGTGCCGTTCTTTGCGCGCCTGACCGTGCACTTTCCCGAAAACGGCCGCCTGTCGATTCTGAATGCCGCGAGTCCGGTGTCCGCGCGTAAGACGCGTCTGTTCGTACCGATCGTACGCAACTTCGACAAGGATTTGCCGCTCGAGGACGTCTACACATTCAACCGTCAGGTGTTCGAAGAAGATCGCGCGATCGTCGAACAACAGCGCCCGGAAGATTTGCCGATCGACCGTGCGGCCGAAGCGCCGATTCTCGCCGACCGTTCGTCTGGCGCCTACCGTCGAGCGTTGGCCGAGATCGGCCTCGGCCAGGCCTATGTGCGCTAGTTTGCGGTGCGATTCGTGATTCGTGATTCGGGAGAGAAGCCATGAAAGTATGGGAATGCGTGATCTGCGGCTTTCGCTATGACGAAGCACTGGGTCTGCCGGAAGCGGGTATTTCGCCGGGCACGCGCTGGGAAGACGTACCGGACGACTGGCTGTGCCCGGACTGCGCGACCGGCAAACACGACTTTGAAATGCAGGTGATTGCATGACGGCCGCTCTGCATGAGGACAAGGGACAGCCGGTGGTGATCGTCGGCACGGGCATGGCGGGCTATACGGTCGCGCGCGAATTGCGCAAGCTCGACAGCACGGTGCCGATCGTCATGATCAGCCGCGACGACGGCAGTTTTTATTCGAAGCCGATGTTGTCGAATGCGCTGGCGATGAAGAAGGAGCCGCAGACGTTGGCGAGTTTCGACGCCATCGCGATGGCGGCGCAACTGGGCGCGTGGATTCGCGTGCATCAGCACGTCGAGCGCATTTTGCCGGCCGAGCACACGCTTGTTGTCGACAACGCATTGCTTGGCTATAGCAAGCTGGTGCTGGCCACGGGCGCGGATCCACGCCGCCTGAAGGTGGCGGGTGACGGCGCAGGCGACGTGATGTCGATCAACGATCTCGGCGATTACGCGCGCTTCAGGCTGGCGCTCACGCGTTGCCGCTCAGTGGCAATTCTGGGCGCAGGTCTGATCGGCTGCGAGTTCGCCAACGATCTCGCGGCCGCCGGGTATGCGGTCAGTCTGATCGATCCTGCTGCGACGCCGCTGGCTCGCTTGCTCCCGCAAGACGTGGGCGAGATCTTCGCTCGCGCGCTTGATGATGGCGGCATCCGTTTTCATCCTGGACGCAGTGTGAATCGTATCGACCGCTTATCGAACGGTTACCGGCTGACGTTCGCCGAAGGCGAGCCAATCGACGCGGATCTGGTCGTGTCGGCGGTCGGCCTTGCGCCGCGTACTGCGCTTGCCACGGCTGCGGGTCTTGAAATCGATCAGGGCATTCGAACCGATGCGTGGTGCCGCACGAGTGCGCCGGATATCTATGCACTCGGCGACTGTGCCGCGATCGACGGCAAAGTCCAGCCGTATGTCCTGCCGATCATGCACGCCGCGCGGGCCCTCGCGCGCACCCTGGCCGGGCAGCCGACGCGCGTCGCCTTCCCGGTGATGCCGATTACCGTGAAGACACCCGCGAGTCCCGCCGTCGTCGTGACACCCGAGGGCGAGGGCGCGTGGTCGCTCGAAACAGACGGCGACGCGGCGAAACACGCAGCGCGCGCCGTGTGCCGACAAGCCACCAGTGAACGCCCGTTGGGCTTCGCATTACTCGGCGCTGCGGTCGAAGGCAAAGCCGCGCTGATCAAGGCCATGACAGAGGGGGCCATTAGCTAACCCACAACAATCTTCCGTCTGACCGACCTCACTTTGTGATCGCTTGGTGTTTTAAAGGGCCTGTCACCTGCAACACATCCGATGATCGCATTCGCGCCGCAAGCTCTGCTTGCGGCGTTTTTTTATCTGTTTGAAGAAGGCGCGTGCCGGTAACGAACGTTTAGGAAACCAGATTTTTGGCGACGTTGGCAATCAGCCGGCGCAACCATATCGCCGCAACGCTGCGATGCGTGCGATCGTGCCAGAGTTGATAGTAGGTGAGTGCCTGCGGCTCGCCGGGAACCGGTTCGATGCGCAGTGGCAGCAGCTTGGTGTAGTGGGTGGCGAGTGCGCGTGTGGTGGTGAACAGCAGATTGGAGCGCGCCAGAACGTAGGGCGCCATGCCGAAGTAGGGCAGCGTCGTCGTAACGGTGCGCGACAGGCCGTTGCGGGCGAGTTCGACATCGACGGTGCCCCACGACGTCGTGTTGTAGGTCATCACGGCCAGGTGTTCCGCTTCTTCGTAGACGGGCTTGCTAAGCCGTCCCGGTTTGATCGGGTGGCCGTTGCGCATGAGGCATACCAGTTCGTCCTTGCACAGCGGCTGTAAATGCAGATGCTCCGGCGGCGTGCGCCAATTGCCGATCACCAGATCGAGAAAGCCGCTTTCCAGACCGTGTTCGTAACCGCCGTCCACCATCATCAGATGCCTGAATTCGAGCTTCGCACTGGGCGCTTCGCGATGAAACGCATCGACAACTGCGGGGACGAAAAACGCATCGAGATAATCCGGCGAGCCGATGCGAAAGGTCTGGCTGGTGGTGGCGGGGGTGAACGACGTGGTGGGGTGCAGAATGGCCGCGATATTGTTCAGCGCTTGCGCCGCGGGTTCGATCAGCGTGAGTGCATGCGCGGTGAGAACCATCCGGCTGCCGCTGCGCACCAGCAACGGATCGCCGGTCATGTCGCGCAGTTTGCGCAGCGCCACGCTGACAGTCGGCTGCGATTGTCCAAGTAACGTTGCCGTGCGCGACACGCTCGATTCGGTCAGAAGCGTGTGCAGCACCTTGAGAAGGTGCGAGTCGATGATTTCCCTGGACATGAAAAGCGAGACCCTGTTTCGAGCGGATCCATGCAGCGAGGCGGCAGTTCTTTATTGAAGGATCGCGAGCAAAATATATCCACGGATATAACGGTCGTCAATCCGGCGAATCCCTTTGCGAATGCATCGAAAGCCCGTGCGCACTGAGTCATGGGGCACGGAGTATCCCGGCAATAGCGAACGCTTTATGATGTGCGCGATGACGGGCGCACCGCCGCAGGAATCGGGGAATACACCGAGTGAAACGATTGCGACGCGGAACACGCGCCACGGCGGCGTGGGGTGCGGCAGGAAAGCCGCTATCATACGCACGGTTACCCGGCGGATCGGACCGAATCTGCCGGCTTCGCCGGTCGCGCCGTATGCGTCAGGAAAAACGCTCACTCGCTTTCAATACCCAGGAAATTCAAAGGCCGGCGCGATGCAAGATCACCCCTACGCCGAAGCGCGCCCTCGCGACGCCGCGCTTGCGGCGGCGCCATATGGCATGTTCATCTGCACAGCCGACGGCACGTTCGACTCCGTCAACGCCGCTTTCGAAAAGCTGACCGGCTTCACCGCCGAAGAATTGATCGGCCGGCGCACCTTTGAATCCTTGCACGACCCAGCCGAACTCGCGAGGCGACGCGCCGAATTGCCGCCGCTGTCGGCAGTAAGCTCGCGCTATGAAGGCGAATGGACCTACGTGCGGCGCAACAGTAACCCAATTCGCGTGGTGTTCGCGTTGGCGCCGCTCGCTGCCGAGCCGGCCAATCCCGACGGCGTTGCCACGGGGTTTGCCCGCTATGTCGGCATCGCCATCGACATGACGCGCTATGCACAATCCGAGGCGCGCTTGTGGTACGTCTCGCATCACGACGGCGTGACCCGCCTGCCCAATCAGACGCTTTTCACCGAACGCCTCGAGCTCACGATCGCGCGCTGTCAGCGCAGCGGCAATGGGTTTACCGTGCTGATCGCCGAACTTGACCATTTGCGCAAACTGCGCGATGCGCTCGGTTTGCATGCGGCCGAACTGGTGTTGCAGATTGTCGGTGAGCGGCTGCGCGGTCTGTTCCCGAACGACGGTACGATCGCCTCGATCGGCGGCACGCAATTCGCGTTGCTGATCAATGAAACCGGCGCGGGGGCCGATGCTTTCGCTGCTGAGGCACTGGGCCGCATCGCCGAATCGATCGACTACGCGGGCACTGCACTGAACATTACGGCGAGTATCGGCATGGTCGCCTATCCTGCCGACGGTGCGGATGCGCCGACGCTGATGCGCCGCGCGGGCGTGGCGTTGTCGGCGGCTTCGGCGGTGAGCGGCCATGCAGTGCGACGCTTTTCCACCGCACTCGAAGGCCAGGCGGCGCGCCGCTTCGAACTGGAGGCGATGCTGCGCGAAGCGCTCGAACGTCAGCAGTTGCATCTTGTTTATCAACCGCAGGTGACGCTCGCCGATGGACGCATCTCGCAGGTGGAGACGCTGCTGCGCTGGAATCATCCACAGCGTGGTTTGATCAGTCCGGTCGAATTCGTACCGGTCGCTGAAGAGTCGGGTCTGATCGAGCAGATCGGCGAGTGGGTGATCCGTACCGCGTGCCGCGACGCCGGCAAATTGCTGCGGCTCACCGGTACCTTGCCACGGATCGCGGTGAACGTATCCCCGCAGCAGTTCCAGCGGCAGAATCTGTTCGAGACGATTCGTGGAGCGCTCGAAGATGCCGCGCTCGACCCTTCGTACCTTGAAGTGGAAATCACCGAGGGTGTGCTGCTGGGCGATACCGAGCAGGCATTGCAGACGCTGCATGCATTGCGCGAATTAGGCGTTGAAGTCGCGGTGGACGACTTCGGCACGGGCTATTCGAGTCTCGCTTATCTCACGCGGTTTCCGCTGAACCGCCTGAAAATCGATCGCTCGTTTGTGATGCGCATGAGTACCGATCCGCAATGCGCGGCGCTCGTCGGCGCCATTATTGCCATGGCGCATGCATTGAAGCTTCGCGTGACGGCCGAAGGCGTGGAGACAGCCGAACAGGCAGCGCAACTGGAAGCGCTCGGCTGCGACGAGGCGCAAGGATTCTGGTTCTCGCGACCCATCACCATCGCTGCGTTGCGCAATTTACTGAAGCCTTTGGGCACCGCTTGGCGATCCGATTGACGTCTGCAAACGCTGCTGCCACCTGAAAAGTCACAGTCCTTCAGCCGCCGCGGCGCGTCATCCAAATACACTGAAAAAAAGGGGCCGATTGGCCCCTTTTTGTCTGGTCGCGTTTTTGCGCGGGACTCAGCGCGCGGCGTTGTCCGCCGTGGTGATCGCGGTGCCGGCCATGTTGGATGCACGCTTGATGCTGTCCTGCAGCACGTTGCCGGAATGAATCATCGACGCCATCACGGATTGCATTGCGCCGAATGCGCTATCCGAGCTGAACGGCGTGGTCTGGCTGAAGCCCGAACCGAACTGAGCCACGCTGGCACCGAACTCTTCACGCAGCGATTCGCCGGCCTTGTTCAACGCCGCGGTGAATTGCGCGTCGATTTCCTTGACGTGCTGTGCGTACGACAAGGTGCGCTGGACCAGTTGCTGCTGCAATTCGGCCGCGCCGGCGAACGGCGCGGCGTTGAGCTGGCCGGCCGACAATGCGTTTTTGCTTTCGGTGACGGTGGCCTTCAGTGCCGCGAGATTGAGCTCGCCGAGTTTTTGCAGACATGCCAGCCCATCGAGTTGCAGGGCGGTGAAGATGTTGAAAGTGCGTTGGCCGAAGGCGGCGTTTTGTTCGATCGCGGGGCTGTGCATGGTATCTCCAAAGTGACCCGGCGCAGGCGTCCAAAGGATTTCGGAGGCAAGGTCTCAGGTGAGACGGCAGGTCGGCGCGGCGCAGTGTTTTTGCTGCGCTGCAACATGAGCCACTTTATACCTTTGCGGCAGGATGTACAGCATTTTCGTCGCGATCATTCATCAGTCGAAAGGTGTTCAGTGTGCACCTGACGCACGCGGATGGGCGAAGAAGAAGCGCAGCATTTCGGCCGCCGCGTCAGGGCCAGATGGATCCGTGTACGAGCCGCGCTGGCTGCCGCCTGCCCACGCGTGGCCCGCGCCGTGAATCGACCAGACCTCCGCTTCGACGCCATTCGCCGCGACAAGTCGTTGCACCGTGCAGCCGCGCTGGCCGCTCCCCGTGCCTGTTGGGTGTGGCGGCACGCTGACTGTCGTGACGCCGGCGTTGAAGCCCGCTATGAGCGCGGTGGCGTTCGAGGGATGCACGGTCGTGTCCGCATCGCCATGAAACACGATGAGCGGGCGTAGCGGTTCGACGTGTGAGCGGTTGCGATGCGCTTTGCCGCCCTTCATTGCGGCGAGCGCCGACGGCAGACCCTTCGCGCTTCCGTAGGCGAGGCCGGAATGCACGCAGGCTGCCGCGTACAGGTCGGGCGAGGTCTTCAGCATGACGTCCGCCATGGCGCCGCCCGCCGATAGGCCCGCCACGTACACCCGCGCTGGATCGACGCGATAGCGCGCGATCACCTCACGCGTGATGCCCGCGATCAACGACGGTTCACCCTGGTCGCGCTGCTGGTCGCCAGGCTTGAACCAGTTCCAGCATCCCGAATGATTGGCCGCTTGTGACTGATTCGGATACACGACGATGAAGCCATGACGCTCGGCCATTTCGTTCATGCGCGTGCCGGCGGCGAAGTCGTCGGCGTTTTGCGTGCAGCCGTGCAGCATCACGATCAGCGGCAACGGTTTGTTGTTGTAGACGGCGGGGACGTAGAGCTTGTATTGGCGTTGGCCCGCGCTGTTGCTGAGGGTGTGGGTGCTGAAGGTGCCGGGTGTGTCGGCGTCGAAAGTGCGCTCGGCAGGGGCGGGCGGCGTGGTGTTGGCGTGTGATTGCGCCTGACTTTGCGCCTGTGTCCACGCTTGTGCCCATTCGTTGACACTCTGCGGCGTGTGCGGAGTTTGGGCGTTGCCTGCTTTGGCTTTGCCGCCCGCGAGCGCGCGCTGAACCGCGGCGGTCGCTTCCTTCGGCCCCTTCGTACGCAACAGGTCGAAGGCTTCTTTCATCGATTTCAGGAAATCTTCATTCATTTTCATGATCGTAGACTGATACGTTGACCTGCATAGGGCGTGGCTGGGTCAGGCGATGAGCTTCATGGGTTCAACCACATGTTCATCCGCATGCTCATCCGCACGTTTAACCATTGGATTAGCCACGCGAGGCGCGGCTACCTGATGCGGCCGGCGAGCGCTGCCTTGACCGCGGGCGACGCATGAAATGCGCCGAGTACCGCCACCGATGCGATCGTGGCCGCTGCGAGTTCCGGTGGTACATCGGCGGCGATGCTGGCGAGGCCGAGCGCTTGAATGTCCAGTCGTTCGTTCGCGGCTTGAGCGGCTTCGAGGTCCTGCCTTGAGAAGTGTTGCAAGCCGAGCACCAGCGCGCGCCGGGTCACCGTTTCTGTAACGACCTGTGCGTGTACCGCGAGCTGGTTGCGGATCGCGGTGCGAATCAGGTCGGTGCGGTTCGAGTAAAAACCCTCTTCGACGAGTAAGTCGATCTGGCCCAGGTCGACCGGGCCGAGGTTGACGGTGATTTTTTCGGTCTCACCGCCTTTGGGGCGGGAGGTGTCGATGAGTTTGAGATTGGCCATTTCTATTCCGTTTGGCGTTCGCGCGCCATCCAATTAACATCCAGTGGGATGGTTATACGCTTCTGGCTCTAGTGGCGTCAACGGGGAAATTGAGGGCCGGTAGAGGTCTTCTGGGACGTGGGTAGTCCTCGCGGCTGCGGGAAGAGAAGAGGGTGCCGACTCGCGCAAGCGGGGACGATCAAACATCGGGTACGTGCTTGCGGCGGCGGTCGTGTTCTGCGGCGCCTACCGTCGCGTCAGCTGGACTCGATCTGCAGCGAGGCGAACTCAATCACAATTTCTGCGCCTAGGGTGGAGTACACGTAGACCAAATGAACCCCGCTTCGATCGCTTAGGCGCTCTCCCTTTGCCAGAACGTTTCGTGCCCGTGTGTAGTCTTTGTCGTCCGGCTGCAGTAACTGGATCGCGTAGACGATGTTCAACAATCCCCAGTTTTCAAGGCAAACGCACGTCACGCCTTCGAAAGTGACTGTCGCGCGCTTATCGTTGAGGTACAGGCCGAGAGTCAGCGTGCGGGGTTCGTGGTTCGGTCCAACCGCAACAGTATCCAGATACCAATCGTGGAAATGACCGAACGGTTCTAGTGATTCTGTAATTGTCATGAGTGGGTCGCTGCTCTCACGGCGTTGGGCTCAGTCAGTCTCCTGAACGCCCCTGCACAGCGCGACCACCTCGGCGCCAACTGACGGCTCCAATACGAACAGAATGGACTTTGCTTCGGCAACGCTCGCGGCGATCGTCTGGGCACTTTCGTTTGTCATCGAGGCTCGATAGTCGTGCTGGCTATTCGCCCAATTTACATAGATGCGAATCTCGTCAGGAGTGAACACATGCGACGGCGATATCAGCAGCCGCGATACCACGTTCTGTCGGCCGAAGTCGTTGGCACGCACGGCCGTGACTCCGGAAAACAGCAGTTTTGGCGTCGTGCCGTCAGTGCATTCGAAACTGAGCAGAAGGGAGGAATCGGTGCGCGAATACGCGCAGCCGACCAGTTCTGCATCATGATAGCTATGTCTGATTTCCATGAAGGCAAGGATCGGTAAAGGTGTCATTGTTGGCTAGTGGTTGAGCGGGACCATCAGGGTAGCGGCGAAAACTGCACGCCGGGACCGCGAAGTGGAAAGGGGCCGCCGCCGTTCTCCCAGTTATGCGCGTGTGGGATGCCTTGGCCATGGTCGTGATCGAAATCAAAGTCGACGACCGGAAAACCATCCTGACCATACGTACGCATCTGGCCACTACCCGGATTCGTGTACCAGCTTCCAGTGGGCCCCATGTTGGGCGTTAGGTTGCCGGCAAGGTCCATCGAGTCGCTCGACAGCGCATCGTCGCCATACTCGAACGGTTGTGCGTCGCCGAGTGGTGTAGACGTATCGGCGCAATCACCGGTCATCGCACCGAAGTCAATGCCGAGCGCGGCACCGGCCACGGCCTCAACCATGCCAAGCAGATCGCCGCCGCCCTCACTTGTGGCCATCGCGCCGCCCGCGTTAACAAAAAAACCGACCATCGTGGGTCGGTCTTCGTGAGAGCCTTGTCGTATAAGGCTTGGGTCCATTCACATCAGCACAATATCGTACTGCTCCTGGCTCAAATTCGACTCCACCTGCAACGACACCGGCTTGCCGATGAAATCCATCAGCATGGCCAGATGCTGCGACTCTTCCTCAAGAAACAGATCGATCACCTGCTGCGACGCCACCACGCGAAACTCGCGCGGATTGAACTGTCGCGACTCGCGCAGAATCTCGCGCAGCACGTCATAGCACACCGTACGCGGCGTCTTGACCTGCCCCTTACCCTGGCAAACCGGGCAGGGCTCGCACAGCACATGCGCCAACGATTCGCGCGTGCGCTTGCGCGTCATCTCCACGAGCCCAAGCTGCGAAAAACCATTCACGGTCACGCGCGTACGATCTCGTGACAACGCCTTCTTCAACTCGCCGAGCACCTGGTCGCGATGCTCGACGTTCTCCATATCGATGAAGTCGATGATGATCACACCGCCCAGATTGCGTAGCCGCAATTGCCGCGCGATCGTGTGCGCGGCTTCGAGGTTGGTCTTGAAGATCGTATCGTCGAAGTTGCGCGCGCCGACGTAACCGCCGGTATTCACGTCGATCGTCGTCATTGCTTCGGTCTGATCGATCACCAGATACCCGCCCGACTTCAGCTCGACCCGGCGTGACAATGCACGCTGGATTTCCGACTCGATGTTGTACAGATCGAAGAGCGGCCGTTCGCCAGTGTAGTGATGCAGCTTCGACGACACCGCCGGCGTGAACTCCGCCGCGAAGTCGGCGAGCATCTGATAGGTCTCGCGCGAGTCGACCTGAATACGCGAGGTCTCGTCATTCACGAAATCGCGTAGCACCCGTTGCGAGAGATTCAGGTCCTGATACAGCAGGCTGGTCGGCGGCATGCGCTGACCTTGCGAGATGATCGTCGCCCACGTCTTGCGCAGATACGCAACGTCCCCGGCCAACTCTTCGCTGGTCGCATCTTCAGCGATGGTGCGGACGATGTAGCCGCCTTTTTCATCGGCGGGCAGCACAGCGGTCAAACGCGCGCGCACGGCTTCGCGTTCGGCTTCGCTCTCGATCTTCTGCGAGATGCCGATATGCGGTTCCTGCGGCAGATACACAAGCGTGCGCCCGGCGATACTCACTTGCGTGGAGAGCCTCGCGCCTTTGGTGCCGATCGGATCCTTCACGACTTGTACCATCAGCGTCTGGCCTTCGAAGACGATCTTTTCGATCGGCTGATGCGGCGTCTGATGTTGCGGTTCGCCCGCAATGCGCGGATGCCAGATATCCGCTACATGCAGGAACGCGGCGCGCTCCAGACCGATATCGATGAAGGCGGATTGCATGCCCGGCAACACGCGGACGACTTTGCCGAGATAGACATTGCCGACGCGTCCCCGCGACAGCGTTCGTTCGACGTGAAGTTCCTGGACGGCGCCTTGCTGGACCAGCGCGACGCGCGTTTCCTGCGGCGTGACATTGATCAGGATTTCTTCATTCATAGTGTTATTTTAGAAGTCGATGCGCGCTGCACGCAGGAGGGCAGCGGTTTCAAAAAGTGGCAAACCCATGATACCTGAATAGGACCCGTCGATATGCTCGATAAACTCCGCGGCGCGTCCTTGCACGCCATACGCGCCCGCCTTGCCGAGCGGCTCGCCGCTTGCGGCATAGCGGCGCACGGCGTCCGCGTGCAGTGCAGCAAAACGCACCTTCGATACGGATAGCGCAGCAGGCAGCAACGTGCCTTCCGCGTCGATCACCGCGATGGCCGTCAACACTTCGTGATCGCGCCCCGCGAGACGCGTGAGCATCGCGACGGCGTCGTCGGCGTCGACGGGTTTGCCGAGGATCGCGTCGTCGATCGTGACGGTGGTGTCGGCAACCAGGATCGGCCGTGCGGCATGACCGCCTGCCACGAGACGCGCGCGCGCGGCATGCGCCTTGGCGATGCACACACGCTGCACGTAGTCACGCGCTCGCTCGCCGGGCAGCTCGACTTCAAGTGCTTCGGCATCTTCATCGGGACGCGGCAGCAGCAATTCGAAACGCACGCCGAGCTGTTGCAACAGCTCCTGGCGGCGTGGGCTCTGGGAAGCGAGGTATACGAATGGATGCAGTGAAGCGGCAGGCGTTGGCATGAACAGGTCTCGATGAGGCGGATTGCGTCAATGCGCGAGGAACGCGCGATGAGCTCGTCAGTCTAGCGTCGATCAGCGTGTCGAAGGACAGGACGAAGAGCGCGTCGATAAGCGCATCGACAAGCGCATCGATAAACGCGCCTGCAAGCGCGTCAATCAGCGCGGCCAACGAGACCAAACAACGCACGATCTGTCAGCAGCATCGTTCGCTCACACGCGGTGATAGGGGTGATTTTGCGTGATGGTCCACGCGCGGTAAAGCTGCTCGGCGAGCAGCACGCGGACCATTGCGTGCGGCAGCGTCAGGCTGGAGACACGCAGCAGCATATCGGCGCGCGCTTTCAGATCGGGATCGAGCCCGTCGGCGCCGCCGATCAGAAACGCCACGTCGCGGCCGTCCTGCTGCCAGCCGGGCAGGGCGCCGGCGAGCTGCATCGTGGTCCAATCCTTGCCGCGTTCGTCGAGCGCGACGATGCGCGCGTTCTTCGGCAACGCGGCTTCGATTTTCTGCCGCTCGGCAGCCATCACGCTTTCCGCTGGACGCCCCGACGAACGCTGCTCGGGCTTGATCTCGCGCAGCTCGATACGCAGCTCGGGCGGCATGCGCTTCGCGTATTCATCGAAGCCAGTGGCGATCCAGTCCGGCATCTTGTGGCCGACGGCGAGGATGTGAAGTTTCATCGCGGATGGTGTCGCGGATGCAATCGCAGACTAAGCGTTATGCCTGGCAAAGCGCGCTTACTTGCGGCGTACCGGCGTCTTGCGTGCGGGCTTTTTGGCAACCGGCGCTTCTTCCTCTTCGTCCTCATCATCCAGCTCGCTCGCGCTGGCGCCGCCAAACGGATTCGGCGTCGACAGCTTGATGCGCACCGGCTTGTCGCCCCAGATTTCTTCGAGGTTGTAGTACTGGCGCAGCGCCGGTTGCAGGATGTGCACGATCGCGTCGCCGCAATCGACCAGCACCCATTCGCCGATGTCCTCGCCTTCGGTACTGATGATGTCGCCGCCGTTCTCCTTGACGCTCTCGCGCACGCTCGAAGCGAGCGCCTTGGTCTGGCGGTTCGAGGTGCCGGAGGCGACGATCACGCGATCGAACAGCGCGGTCAGGTGGCTGGTGTTGAACACCTTGATGTCTTGCGCTTTGACGTCTTCGAGAGCGTCGACGATCACGCGTTGCAGTTTGCGAATATCCATGGGGTTACCGGTGGTACAGATGATGTTGAAGAATATAGTCCCACACCGCAGTGGGGACATGGCTCGCGGCCTGGTCTTGCTGTTCGCCGCCCGCGAGGGCAAGCCGCTGGGTCACCTGTTCGCGCAGATGCGCGCGAATGTCGGTGGCCGAGACGTTGAACGCAAGCGTCGTATCGATCAGCAAGTGGCCGCAGGGGGTGGCTTGCAGAACGTCGGCGCGGGCACGGCGCGCGTCGATTTCTTTGGCAACCACGGGCGGAATCGACGCGAGGTCGAATCCGGGGCGCGTGGCCGCACAGATGTGAGCAAAGTCGAACAGGCGCCGCCAGTCGCGCCAGGTGTCGAGATGCACCAGTTGATCCGCGCCGATCAGAAGTGCAATCGACGCATCCTGACCTTCGCGTTCACGCCACAACTGCAGCGTGTTGACGGTGTACGTCGGACCTTCGTGTTCAATTTCGTCGGTCGCCACCCGCACGGTCACGCCCGGCAGTACTAACGCGCCGGCGGCGGCGCGGGTCATCGCCAGCCTGTGTTCAGCCGCCGACACGTCCGTTTTCTGCCACGGCTGGCCGGCCGGCAGCAGCACCAGCTCAGTCAGGTTCAGCACGTCGGCAAAACGCCGCGCGAGCGCGAGGTGGCCGTCGTGGATCGGATCGAAGGTGCCGCCGAGCAGTCCGATCCGGCGAGGCAGGGCGACAGGATGAGCGTTCGGCTTCAGGTGAGGATCCTTTGTCGTGGTCACGTGCAGTGGCTGCGGGCTTAAAGCCTCACACCCACTCGCGCGGCACGAGAAAATCGCTATAAAGACGCGCTTCCGGCGTGCCCGGTTCGGGCTGCCAGTTGTAGCGCCAGTTCACCACAGGCGGCATCGACATCAGAATCGATTCGGTGCGTCCGCCGCTCTGCAGCCCAAACAGTGTGCCACGGTCGAAGACCAGATTGAACTCGACGTAGCGGCCGCGCCGGTATGCCTGGAAGTCCCGCTCGGCTTCGCCGTACGGAATGTTGCGGCGCTTTTCGATGATCGGCAGGTACGCTTTGAGGAATCCCTCGCCGACGCTTTTGAGCATCGCGAACGATTGATCGAAGCCCGGCGCCGAGAAATCGTCGAAGAAAATCCCGCCGATGCCACGCGGTTCGTTGCGGTGCTTGAGGAAGAAGTACTCGTCGCACCAGCGCTTGAAACTCGGGTAGAGGTCCGCGCCATAAGGCTGCAGCGCGTCGCGGCACACACGATGGAAATGCTGCGCGTCTTCCTCGTAGCCATAGTAAGGCGTCAGATCCATGCCGCCGCCGAACCAGAACACGGGCTCTTCGCCGGCCTTGGTTGCGATCAGCAACCGCACGTTCATATGCACGGTCGGGCAGTGCGGATTGTGCGGGTGCAGCACGAGCGAAACGCCCATTGCTTCAAAACCACGGCCAGCCAGTTGCGGACGCGCGGCGCTCGCCGAACCGGGCAACGTATCGCCCGAAACGTCCGAGAAGCCGATGCCAGCCCGTTCGAAGAAGTTGCCGCCTTCCAGAATCCGCGTGCAGCCGCCGCCGCGCAGCTTCTCGCCGGGGGCGCGCTGCCATGCGTCGGTCGCGAACGGCTTACCGTCGAACGCGCCGAGCGTGTCCGCGATATGCGTTTGCAGGCCTTGCAGCCAGTTGCGCACGGCCTGTGCGTCATAGCTCGAATCGGTCATGAATGCAGATGCTGAGGGCGGCACGCTCGTCGTGCCGCGGGTTCTTCTTGAAGGGCGAGGGCCGAGCCATCACCCAGGGTGTTCCTGGGAAGGCACGGCGGTACGGTCATTCGCGCCGGATGAAATGCCGGTCAACCGGGGTAAGCCCACATGGTACGGTGGGCGCCGCAACGGTCGCGAAAACCCGCAGTGTAGCGCCGTTGGCGCCACACGCGGGCGAGTGGGCGGGCTTAGTGCTTGCCTTCGTTCTTGGCGTCGTGCTTGCGGTTCAGTGCACGGTAGCCGATGTCGCGGCGATATTGCATGCCGTCGAACGAGATCTGGTTGATCGTCTCGTACGCGACCGATTGCGCGCTGCGTACCGAATCCGCCAGGCCGACCACGCACAAAACGCGGCCGCCCGAGGTGGTCAGCTTGCCGTCCGCTAGCGTCGTGCCGGCGTGGAAAGTAACCGAATCCACGGTTTCTGCCGGAATATCGCTGATCCGGTCACCCTTGCGCGGCGTCTCCGGATAGTTGTACGCGGCGAGCACCACGCCGAGCGCCGTACGACGGTCCCATTCGAGTTCGATCGTATCGAGCGTGCCGGCGATTGCCTGTTCGACGACCTTCGAAAAGTCGCCTTTCAGGCGCGCCATGATCGGTTGCGTCTCCGGGTCGCCCATCCGGCAGTTGAATTCGAGCGTCTTCGGGTTGCCTTGCGCGTCGATCATCAGGCCGGCGTACAGGAAGCCGGTGAAGCGGATGCCTTCTTTCTCCATGCCACGCACGGTCGGCTGGATGATTTCGCGCATCACGCGCGCATGCAGTTGCGGCGTGACGATCGGTGCGGGCGAGTAGGCGCCCATGCCGCCGGTGTTCGGACCCTGATCGGCGTCGAGCAGACGCTTGTGGTCCTGGCTCGAGGCGAGCGCCAACACATGCTTGCCGTCCACCATCACGATGAAGCTGGCTTCTTCGCCGACGAGGAATTCCTCGATCACGACGCGCGCGCCGGCGTCGCCCAGCTTGTTGTCCGACAGCATCATGTCGACTGCGGCATGCGCCTCTTCCAGCGTTTGCGCAACCACGACCCCCTTGCCCGCGGCGAGGCCATCGGCCTTGATCACGATCGGCGCGCCCTTGGCGTCCAGATACGCGTGCGCGGCGGCGACGTCGGCGAAGGTTTCGTATTCGGCAGTCGGGATCGCATGGCGCTTCATGAACGCCTTGGCAAAATCTTTCGAGCTTTCGAGCTGCGCGGCTTCCTTGCTCGGCCCGAAAATCTTCAGACCACGCGAGCGGAACAGATTGACGATGCCCGCGGCGAGCGGCCCTTCCGGCCCGACCAGCGTGAAGGCGATCTGTTCTTTCTCGACGAAATCGGCGAGTTCGGCCGGATCAGTGATGTCGATGTTGCGCAGACGCTCGTCCTGGGCGGTGCCGCCGTTGCCGGGAGCAACGTAGACGAGCTGGACCCGCGGCGATTGCGCGAGCTTCCATGCGAGCGCATGTTCGCGACCGCCGGAACCGACGACGAGTAACTTCATGTGAATCCCCGAGACTTAAAAACCATAAACGGCTGAAGCATCACGCTCAGCCGTGGAATAACAGCGAGGTTTGCAATGTGCCCGCAGCCAGACGGCGGCGCAGGGCACATAGCGAACCCGAGTGGAGGCGGTGTGGAAGGGCCCGAACCAGGACCCGACCAACGCCCGCTCAGCAGCAACGCGAGGGCCAGGCGGCGGCGCGGGCGTGGTTCAATGCAAATCCACGCGTGAGGCGCCGCCGGGCACACTCATTCGTCGGCGATCGCGGCGTTTGTATAGACTTCCTGCACGTCGTCCAGATTTTCCAGTGCGTCGAGCAGCTTCTGCATTTTCACGGCGTCGTCGCCCGTGAATTCGACTTCCGTCTGAGGTTTCATTGTCACCTCGGCGAGCTCGGCCTTGAAACCCGCGGTTTCAAGCGCGGCCTTCACCTTCGGGAAGTCGTTCGGCGGGCACAGCACTTCGATACTGCCGTCTTCATTCGTGACGACGTCGTCAGCGCCGGCTTCGAGCGCGGCTTCCATCAGCTTGTCTTCCGGCGTGCCGGGCGCGAACAGGAACTGGCCGACGTGATCGAACATGAACGACACCGAGCCGTCCGTGCCCATGTTGCCGCCATTCTTCGAGAACGCGTGACGCACGTCCGCCACCGTACGGGTGCGGTTGTCGGTCATGGTGTCCACGATCACGGCCGCGCCGCCGATGCCGTAGCCTTCGTAGCGGATTTCTTCGTAATTTGCGCCATCGACACCGCCCACACCGCGCTGGATCGCACGGTTGACGTTATCTTTCGGCATGTTGGCGTCATATGCCTTTTCGACGGCGAGCCGCAAACGCGGGTTCGAGTCGATGTCGCCGCCGCCCATGCGGGCCGCGACCTGAATTTCCTTGATGAGCCGCGTCCAGACCTTGCCGCGCTTGGCGTCGGCCGCTGCTTTCTTATGCTTGATGTTGGCCCATTTCGAATGACCCGCCATACCTTTCTCCATCGCGCGCGCCAGTGGGGCGCACGCATAGTGCAATTGTCGTTGCGATGCCGGGCGCTTGCGCTCGTGATGACGAACTTGCGCCTCGATGTCGAACCGCTCGGCGCCAGACCGCTCGGTGTCAGACCTTTTTCAGCTTGATCACACCCAGCCAGGCCCGGCTAGCGGGACCGAAGGTCGGCAGCGCGGTTGGAGCGGGGCGGTGCGGTCGGTGGGCAGCTAGTAGCGCCCCGACCGCGCCGGTCCCGGCAGACCCCGCGTAAAGGCGCGATGCGCCGGGCGGTCGTGCAAGTTGAGCCGCTCTTTGAGCGGATTCGAATTTTATCACGCCGCGGGGCCGCGGCAGAGGTGAGCGTAGCCGGAAACTGCTCTGAAACTGCACGGTGGCGGCGTTTTGCGCGCGCCGCCGCTGGTTTCTTCAGCCCGCGGTCAGTTTTTCGTGCCGAACAGGCGGTCGCCGGCATCGCCGAGACCCGGCACGATGTACGCGTGCTCGTTCAGGTGCGAATCGAGCGACGCGACGTACAGCTTGACGTCCGGATGCGCGTCCTGGAACACCTGCACGCCTTCCGGCGCGGCCACCAGCGCGAGGAACATGATGTTCTCGCCGGCTACGTTGCGGCGCTTGAGCACGTCCACCGCGTGCACGGCCGAGTAACCGGTCGCGACCATCGGATCGCACAGAATGAACACGCGGTCTTCCAGATCCGGCAGGCGCACCAGATACTCGACCGGGCGATGGTCCTCGGCGCGATACACGCCGATGTGGCCCACGCGCGCCGACGGCACCAGCTCCAGCAGGCCGTCCGACATGCCGATGCCGGCACGCAGCACCGGCACGATCGCCAGTTTCTTGCCGGCGATCACCGGCGCGTCGATGTCGACCAGCGGCGTGGTGATGCGGCGCGTGGTCATCGGCAGATTGCGGGTGATTTCGTAGCCCATCAGCAGCGTGATCTCGCGCAGCAGTTCGCGGAACGTGCGGGTTGAGGTGTCCCGGTCCCGCATATGCGACAGCTTGTGCTGGATCAGCGGGTGATCGAGGATGAAAAGATTGGGAAAACGGCTGTCCTGGGTCATGGCGGGGGCGCAAGCGGCGGCTAGAGGGATCGGTTTGGCGCTCCGCACGGCCTGAAACGGGCCGGCGGGCGCGCCACGGCGCAAGTTTACCGAAAGAGTGGCGCCGGAAGATACCGGAGATTGCAGTGGCCCGGCACAGTCCGGCACCGATTCTTCTAGAATCGGGGGAAACTTCGCAACGATTGGGCATCCGCGGGGCCCCCCCGCGCCGCGACTACGCCACAAGGAGACACACATGGACATGGGAATCGCAGGACGCACCGCGCTGGTTTGCGCGGCCAGCAAGGGCTTGGGGCGCGGCTGCGCGGAAGCGCTGGCAGCCGAAGGCGTCAACCTGACGATCGTCGCGCGCACGGCCCAGACGCTGGAGGCGACCGCCGCCGAGATCCGCAAGCAATACGGCGTCGAAGTGAAGACGGTGGCGTGCGACATCACTACACCGGAAGGCCGTGCCGCGGCGCTCGCCAACTGTCCGCAGCCGGACATTCTGGTCAACAACGCGGGCGGCCCGCCGCCGGGCGACTTCCGCAACTTCACGCACGAAGACTGGATTCGTGCGCTGGAGAGCAACATGCTGACGCCGATCGAACTGATCCGCGCGACCATCGACGGCATGAGCGAGCGTGGCTATGGCCGTATCGTCAACATCACGAGTTCGGCGGTCAAGGCGCCGATCGACGTGCTCGGCCTGTCTAACGGTGCGCGCTCGGGGCTGACCGGCTTCGTGGCGGGACTGGCGCGCAGCAAGGTGGCCGCCTCGGGCGTGACGATCAACAACCTGCTGCCGGGTCTGTTCGACACCGATCGCATCGCCACCACCTTCTCGGCGCAAGCCAAGGCGCAAAACATTTCCGTCGACGACGCGCGCAAGCAGCGTATGAAGACGATCCCCGCCGGCCGTTTCGGCAATCGCGATGAATTCGGCCGCGCCTGTGCGTTCCTGTGCAGCGTGCATGCCGGCTACATCACCGGCCAGAACTGGCTGATCGACGGCGGCGCTTACCCCGGTACGTTCTGAACGGGCGCGTTTTGATGCGCCGGCACCGGCATCACCCTCACCCTCACCACAACAACGACAATCACAACGGTTTCAGGAGTCTTACGTCATGAGCACCCGCATTGCACTGATAGCGCACGATCACAAGAAAGACGACATCGTCAAACTGGCCGGCGAATATGTCGATACGCTCAGGCGCTGCGAGATCGTCGCGACCGGCACGACCGGTACGCGCATTGGCGACGCGCATGGCCTCACGGTCGAACGCATGTTGTCCGGCCCGCATGGCGGCGATCTGCAGATCGGCGCGCAGCTCGCGGAAGGGCGGGTAGACATGGTGATCTTTCTGCGCGACCCGATGACGCCGCAGCCGCACGAGCCGGATATCAACGCGCTGGTGCGTGCCTGCGACGTTCACAACATCCCGTGCGCCACGAACATTTCGACCGCGCGAATGATTCTCGACGTGCTGACCTTGCGCTTCACGCAGCAGGTCTGAAGGAACAGGTGGTAGCTTCACGATCAAGCGAAACCATAACAAGGAGGCATGATGGTCAAAGCAATCCGATTCGATAAAACCGGCGGCCCCGAGGTCATGAAATGGGTCGACGTCGAAGTGGGCGAGCCGGCTGCGGGCGAGATTCGCATCAAGCAGACTGCGGTCGGCCTGAACTATATCGACGTGTATTTCCGCACGGGCCTATACCCGCTGCCGCTGCCGGGCGGCCTCGGTATGGAAGCGGCGGGTGAAGTCACCGCGGTCGGCACAGGCGTGACTGGTCTCAAAGCGGGCGATCGCGTGGCGTACGTGGCGCGCCCGCCTGGCGCATACACCCAGGAGCGTGTGCTGGCGGCGGCGCAAGTCGTCAAGGTGCCCGATGCATTGACCGACGAGCAGGCCGCGTCCGTCATGCTGCAAGGGCTGACCGCGCAGTATCTGCTGCGCCGCACGTATCCGGTGAAAGCCGGCGACACGATCCTGATCCAGGCCGCGGCCGGCGGCGTCGGGCTGCTGGTTTGCCAGTGGGCGAAGGCGCTCGGCGCAACGGTGATCGGCACGGTCGGTTCCGATGAGAAAGCCGAGATCGCCAAGGCGCACGGCTGCGACCATGCGATCGTTTATACGCGCGAGAACTTCACCAAGCGCGTGCGCGAGATCACAAACGGTGCGGGTGTGCCGGTGGTGTATGACTCGATCGGCAAAGACACGTTTACGGGCTCGCTCGACTGTCTCGCGCCGCTCGGTATGTTCGTGAGCTTCGGCAATGCATCGGGACCGCTGCCGCCGATCGATTCGTCGGAATTCGCCGGACGCGGTTCGCTGTTCTTTACGCGCCCGACACTCTTCACCTATATCGCCAAGCGCAGCGACTACGAGGCGATGTCCTCGGAGTTGTTCGACGTGCTGGTGTCGGGCAAGGTGAAGACCAGTATCAATCAGCGCTACGCGTTGGCTGATGTCGGGAAGGCGCACGCGGACCTCGAAGGGCGCCGCACCACGGGCTCGACGGTGTTGCTGCCATAAACGCTCATGCCATGAGCGCAGGACGGAGCGTCGTGCAGGTGTAAACGCCACAGCGCCATGTCGCTTCCTGTGCGTGGCAGCCAGGCCGGCGTGAAACACCGCAAACCTATACCCCATCGGCACAAGGCCGTTCCATCTCAGGGTGGAACGGCCTTTTCCGTTTACGCGTTTTTTACACCCCATCTCAGATCTTTGACCAGCCCTTTACGCGGATCGGCATAACGTTCCACCTATCCAAAGTCCGTGAATGGGGAATAAAAATGGATGTGCTGTATGTCGGGGGGATGGTGCTGTTTTTCGCACTGACCTTTGCGTTGATTGCCGGCTGCGAGAAGCTGATGCAGTTCCGGCGTGGGCAGGGGGCTCGGTCATGAACTGGATCCTCTGGTTGTCGGGCGCGGCTACCGCGCTGTTGTTTGTGTACCTGGTCTATGCGCTGTTGCGCGCGGAGGACATTGAATGAACTCGAACAATGTCCTGCAGGCGGGCCTTTTCATCGTCGTGCTGCTGGCAGCCGCGGTGCCGATGTCCCGTTATTTGACCAATGTGATGGACGGCACGTCTCGCGTGGTCCGCTTCGGCGGCCCGCTCGAGCGTTTGCTGTATCGCATCGCGGGCGTCGATCCGTCGACGGAAATGGGTTGGAAGCACTATGCGATCGCCACGATCGCGTTCAACGCGCTCGGCGCGCTGTTCCTTTACGTGCTGTTGCGCGTGCAAGGCTGGCTGCCGGGCAATCCGCAGCAGTTCGGCCCGATGACGGTCGACGGTGCGTTCAATACGGCAGTCAGCTTCGTGACCAACACGAACTGGCAGGATTACACGCCTGAGCAGACCGTCGGCTATCTGGCGCAGATGCTCGGCTTCACCGTCCAGAACTTCTTCTCGGCCGCTACCGGCATCGTCGTGGTGATCGCGCTGATTCGTGGTTTCGCGCGTCACACCGCGCAAACCATCGGCAACTTCTGGGTCGACCTGACACGTGTGACGCTTTACGTGTTGCTGCCGATGTCGGCGATCATCGCTGCGATCCTGATGAGCCAGGGCGTGATCCAGAACTTCAAGTCGTATCAGGACGTGCCGACGCTGCAAACCACGACCTATGCCGCACCGAAGCTCGATGCGCAAGGCAACCCGGTGAAGGATGCCAAGGGCAATGCGGTCACCGTCGATACGCCGGTGAAGACGCAAACCATTGCCATGGGCCCGGTCGCATCGCAGGAAGCGATCAAGATGCTCGGCACCAACGGTGGCGGCTTCTTTAACGGCAACTCGGCGCATCCGTATGAAAACCCGACGCCGTTCTCGAACTTCCTGCAGATCTTCTCGATCCTGATCATTCCGGCGGCATTGGCGCTGGTGTTCGGTCGGATGATCTCGGACCGCAAACAAGGCGTGGCCGTGCTCGCGGCTATGACGATTGCGTTTGCCGTTTGTGTGTTCGGTGAGATCAGCGCGGAGCAAGGCGGCAACCCGGCGATCGCCGCGTTGCACGTCGATCAATCGGCGAATGCGTTGCAGTCGGGCGGTAACGCGGAAGGCAAGGAAACGCGCTTTGGTATCGCGCAGTCGGGCATCTTCACGGTGGCGACCACGGCGGCTTCGTGCGGCGCGGTAGCAAATACGCACGACTCGCTGACGCCGATCGGCGGCCTCTATCCGATGCTGCTGATGCAACTCGGTGAAGTGATCTTCGGCGGCGTGGGTTCCGGTATGTACGGCATGCTTGTGTTCGCACTGCTGGCCGTGTTCGTGGCAGGCCTGATGATCGGCCGCACGCCTGAATACGTCGGCAAGAAGATCGAAGCGTACGAGATGAAGATGGTCTCGATCGTGGTGCTGCTCACACCGCTGCTGGTGCTGGTGGGCACGTCGATCGCGGTGCTGACCGATGCGGGCAAAGCGGGCATCGCAAACCCCGGTGCACACGGCTTCTCCGAAATCCTCTACGCGTTCAGCTCGGCCGCGAATAACAACGGTAGTGCGTTTGCTGGTCTGACGGTGAGCACCCCGTTCTACAACTGGCTCACGGCGATCGCGATGTGGTTTGGCCGCTTCGGCACGATCATCCCGGTGCTGGCGATTGCCGGTTCGCTGGCTTCGAAGAAGCGCATCGGTGTGACCGGCGGCACGCTGCCGACTCACGGCCCGCTGTTCGTCGTGCTTTTGCTCGGCACGGTGCTGCTGGTCGGTGCGCTGACTTATGTGCCCGCGCTCGCGCTCGGACCTGGTGTCGAACATCTGATGATGATGGGCGCCCATTGAGGCGGCCCGTAGGGATGACACAGGCGACCAACGAGTGAATAGGCGCAAACGGGAAATTCGAGGATTCAATGACTGAACATAATGCAACCAGGTCCATGTTCGACCCGGCGCTGGTGCGCCCGGCGATCGTGGACTCCTTCAAGAAGCTCACGCCGCGCACGCAGTTCCGCAATCCGGTGATGTTCTGCGTGTACGTCGGCAGTATTCTGACGACCATTCTGTGGATCGCCGCGCTCGGCGGTCAGGCCGAGGCGCCCGCGGGCTTCATTCTCGCGGTCACCTTGTGGCTGTGGTTCACGGTGCTGTTCGCGAACTTCGCGGAAGCGCTCGCCGAAGGCCGTTCCAAGGCCCAGGCAGCGTCGCTGCGCAGCGCGAAGAAAGACGTGATGGCCAAGAAGCTCAACGAGCCGCATCCGAAGTCGCCGATCCGCATTCTGACGGCGTCCGATCTGCGTAAAGGCGATGTTGTGCTGGTCGAAACGGGCGACGTGATTCCGGCCGACGGTGAAGTGATCGACGGTGTTGCGTCCGTGGACGAATCGGCGATCACGGGCGAATCCGCACCGGTGATCCGCGAGTCGGGCGGCGATTTTTCGTCGGTGACGGGCGGCACGCGTGTGCTGTCGGACTGGATCGTCGTACGCGTCACGGCCAATCCGGGCGAAGCCTTCCTCGACCGCATGATCGCGATGGTCGAAGGCGCCAAGCGTCAGAAGACGCCGAACGAAATCGCCCTGACGATTCTGCTGGTCGCGCTGACCATCGTGATGTTGCTGGCTACCGCGACGCTGCTGCCGTTCTCGATGTTTTCGGTCGAAGCGGCAAAAGCGGGCCACGTGGTCACGATTACCGCGCTGGTCGCATTGCTGGTGTGTCTGATTCCGACCACCATCGGCGGGCTGTTGTCGGCGATCGGTGTGGCCGGTATGAGCCGGATGATGCAGGCGAATGTGATCGCGACTTCGGGCCGTGCGGTGGAAGCGGCCGGTGACGTCGACGTGTTGCTGCTCGACAAGACCGGCACGATCACGCTCGGTAACCGCCAGGCATCGCAATTCGTGCCGGCGCCGGGCTTGACGGAAGAAGCACTCGCCGATGCCGCTCAGCTTTCGTCGCTTGCCGACGAAACGCCGGAAGGCCGCAGCATCGTCGTGCTGGCCAAGCAGCGTTTCAATATCCGTCAACGCGATATGGCCTCGCTGCACGCTGAATTCCTCGCCTTCACGGCGCAAACCCGGATGAGCGGCGTGGATCTTCCGGGACGCGAAATCCGCAAGGGCGCGGCTGACGCAGTGAAGAACTACGTTGAAGCGAATGGCGGCCGTTTCCCGAACGAAGTGAGCACGGCAGTGGCCGAAGTTGCCCGTCGCGGCAGCACACCGCTGGTGGTCGCCGAGAAAGGCGCGCAGGGCGCACGCGTGCTCGGCGTGATCGAACTGAAGGACGTGGTGAAGGGCGGTATCAAGGAACGCTTCGCCGAACTGCGCAAGATGGGCATCAAGACCATCATGGTCACCGGCGACAACCGGCTGACGGCAGCAGCGATCGCAGCAGAGGCAGGCGTCGACGATTTCCTCGCCGAAGCCACGCCGGAAGCGAAGCTCGCCACGATCCGCGCGCACCAGGCCGAAGGCCGTCTGGTGGCGATGACCGGCGACGGTACCAACGACGCCCCGGCACTCGCCCAGGCCGACGTCGCGGTGGCGATGAACACCGGCACGCAGGCCGCGAAAGAAGCCGGCAACATGGTCGACCTCGATTCGAATCCGACCAAGCTGATCGAGATCGTCGAAATCGGCAAGCAGATGCTGATGACGCGCGGCTCGCTCACCACGTTCTCGATCGCCAACGACGTCGCCAAGTACTTCGCGATCATCCCGGCTGCGTTCGCGACCACCTATCCGGCACTGAACGCGCTGAATGTGATGCATCTGGCCACGCCGGCCTCGGCAATCATGTCGGCGGTGATTTTCAACGCGCTGATCATCGTGCTGCTGATTCCGCTGGCCCTCAAAGGCGTGAAGTACCGGGCGCTGGGCGCGGCGATCCTGTTGCGCCGCAATCTGCTGGTCTACGGTCTGGGCGGGATCATCGTGCCGTTCATCGGCATCAAGCTGATCGATATGGTGCTGGCCGCGTTCGGCTGGGTTTGAGAAGCGGCAGCTTAAAAGGAGTTACCTGTCATGAAAAATCTGTTCCGTCCGCTGATCGTGATCTTCGCGGTACTGACCGCCGTCACCGGACTTGCTTATCCCGCCGTGATGACTGCAGTCGGTCAGGCGGCCTTCAACAACCAGGCCAACGGCAGCCTGCTCGAGCAGGACGGCAAAGTGGTCGGCTCGAAGCTGATCGGCCAGCAGTTCGATGCGCCGCAGTACTTCTGGGGCCGGTTGTCGGCCACCAGCCCGATGCCGTATAACGCGACCAATTCGGGCGGTTCGAACCTCGGCCCGACCAACCCGGCGCTGACCGACGAAATCAAAGGCCGCATCGACGCGTTGAAGGCGGCCGGCACGGACATGTCGCAGCCGGTGCCGGTCGATCTGGTGACGTCCTCGGGCAGCGGTCTCGATCCTGAGATCAGCCCGGCGGCCGCCGCGTATCAGATCGAACGCGTCGCTAAAGCGCGTAAGCTCGCCACGAACGATGTGCAGGCGCTGGTCGATCGTTATACGAGCGGCCGTCAGTTCGGCATTCTGGGTGAGCCGCGCGTGAACGTGCTGCAACTGAATCTCGCACTGGATGAGATGAAACACGGTTGAGCGTCGCTGGGCATCGACGGGCGCCGTTGATGGCTGTGGTTAGAGGAGGCGGCGTCCATGGGGTGCCGCCTTCGCCATTTGCAGCGCTGCCCCTGCCGTGCCACCATGCAAGCACCGCCGCTCGCTTTACTATGAAAACCAATGAGCATGAACCGCCCCGATCCTGACGAACTGCTCGACAAGCTGCAACGCGACGAAGAAAAACGTCAGCGCGGCAGGCTGAAGATTTTCTTCGGCGCGTCGGCGGGCGTCGGCAAGACCTATGCGATGTTGCAGGCCGCGCGGCGCCGTGCCGATGAAGGCGCGGACGTGGTGATCGGCATCGCCGAAACGCATGGCCGCAGCGAAACGGCGGCGCTGCTCGAAGGCCTCGACGTGTTGCCGCTCGCGGTGATCGAGTATCGCGGGCGCCAGCTCGGCGAGTTCGATCTCGACGCCGCGCTCGCCCGCAAGCCGGAACTGATTCTCGTCGACGAACTCGCGCATTCGAATGTGCAGGGCGCACGGCATCTGAAGCGCTGGCAGGATGTCTACGAACTGCTCGACGCGGGCATCGACGTCTACACCACGGTCAACGTCCAGCACCTCGAAAGCCTGAACGACGTGGTCGGCCAGATTACCGGCATCCGTGTCTGGGAGACGGTGCCCGACCGCGTGTTCGATCGCGCCGACGAAGTCACATTGGTCGACCTGCCCGCCGAGGAGCTGCTCGACCGGATGCGCGACGGCAAGGTGTATTTGCCGCAGCAGGCCGAGCGCGCGGTGCGCAACTTCTTTCGCAAAGGCAACCTGATTGCGTTGCGCGAGCTGGCGTTGCGCCGTACCGCGGACCGTGTCGATGCGCAGATGCGGGAATATCGTGCCGATCGTTCGATCCAGCGGATCTGGCAGGCGCGTGAGCGCTTGCTGGTGTGCGTCGGCCCTGGCCCGGAAGCGCCGATGCTGGTGCGCGCGGCAGCGCGTCTCGCGGCCAGCCTGAAGGCCGACTGGATCGCCGTCTATGTGGAAACGCCGGCGCTGCAGCGCTTGCCTGACGCGCGCCGCGAACGCACGCTGAATGCCTTGAAGCTCGCCGCCGAACTCGGCGCTGAAACCGCGACGCTCGCCGGAACCGATGCGGTCGCCGCACTGATCGGTTACGCGCAGGCTCGCAACGTCTCGAAGCTGGTCGCCGGCGCTTCGGCCCGCACCGGTTTCAAGCGCTGGTTGCGCCGCCCGCTCGGCGAGCGCATCGCCGAACGCGCGGGCGATCTCGACCTCACGCTGATCCGCGCGTCGTCGGAACGTGACGGCGCCGAGCATCGCCGCTTGCTTAGCACGACTGCCAACGCGTGGCGCGAGGCGTTGAGCACCGCGCGCGAACGCCGTTCACCGCCGCGCGCCTATGGCTTCGCGTTGGCGATCTGCGCGGCCATTACGCTGTTGTCGAGCCAGTTGATCGACCATATCGATCTGACCAACCTCGTCATGCTGTACCTGCTCGGCGTGATCTTCACGGCCGTGAAGCTGGGGCGCGGACCGGGCGTCGTGCTGTCGTTCATGAGCGTGGCCGCGTTCGACTTTTTCTTCGTGCCGCCGCGCATGTCGCTGTCGGTGTCCGATACGCAGTACGTGCTGACCTTCTTCGGCATGCTGCTGACCTCGCTTGTCATCAGCCATCTCACCTCGAGCCTGCGCCGCGAGGCGAGCGTGGCGCGGCGCCGCGAGCAACGCACCGGGGCGATGTACGCCATGGCGCGCGAACTGGCGGCGGCGCTCACCACCGAACAGATCGTCGGCATTGGCAGCCGGCATGTGAGCGAAGTGTTCGGCGCGCGCGTCGCGGTCCTGTTGCCGGACAGCGTCGATCAGGTGAAGCAGAAGATCGAAGACCCCGACGCGACGATCACGCTCGAAGGCGAGATGCTCGATATCGACGTCGGCCAATGGGTCTACGATCAGCAGAAGCCCGCCGGGCACGGTACCGATACGCTGCCGGCCGCCGCCGCGCTGTACCTGCCGCTGAAGGCGCCGATGCGCACGCGCGGCGTGCTGGCGGTCGTGATGCGCGACGAGCGCGAGCTGGATGTGCCGGAGCAGCAACGCATGCTCGATGCGTTCGCGGCGCAAATCGCGCTGGCTCTCGAGCGTGTGCACTACGTCGACATTGCGCGCGATGCGCTCGTCAATATGGAATCTGAGCGCTTGCGCAATTCGTTGCTGTCGGCGATTTCGCACGACCTGCGCACGCCCTTGACGACGATCGTCGGCTTCTCGTCGATGCTGGCGCAATCGCGTGAGGCGCATCCCGGTGCGCAACCCCGTGACGATCTGGTCGACGCGATCCACGAAGAAGCGCTGCGCATGACAGGCATCGTGACCAATCTGCTCGACATGGCGCGCTTGCAGGCAGGCAGCCTGCAACTGAACCAGCAGTGGACGCTCCTCGAAGAAACGGTGGGCGCCGCGCTGCGAGCATGCAAACGCGTGCTGGCGAATCATCCGGTGCAGGTGAAGCTGCCCGCGGATTTGCCGCTGCTGCACCTCGATGCCGTGCTGATGGAGCGGCTCTTCTCGAACCTGTTTGAGAACGCGGCCAAATATACTTCGCCGGAAACACCCTTGACGATTAGCGCGCAACGTCTCGACGCGGACGGCAAGTCGTTCGTACGCGTCGCCGTCGACGACAACGGACCGGGTCTGCCGGCCGGCATGGAAGCGCGTGTGTTCGAGAAATTCACGCGCGGCGAGAAAGAGTCGGCCAAGCCGGGCATCGGTCTCGGCCTCGCGATCTGCCGCGCAATCGTCGAAGCGCACGGGGGTACAATCGGCGCGCTCAATCGGATGTCCGCGGACGGCCGCGTCGAAGGCGCGCGCTTCTGGTTCACCTTGCCGGTGGAAACGCCGCCCGAAGCACCGGATGTGCTGGAAAACGAAGGCGCCGACGCATTGTCCGACCTCGATTCAACTCTTAACCCGCTTTCCAAGCCCAGCCATGAGTGACCCGAGCATCACCGTCGTCCTGATTGAAGACGAAAAGCAGATTCGCCGTTTTGTGCGAACCGCGCTGGAAGGCGAGGGCATCGTCGTGCACGACGCCGAGACCGGCAAGCAAGGTCTCGTCGAAGCCGCGACGCGCAAGCCCGATCTCGTCATCGTCGACCTTGGCTTGCCCGACACCGACGGTCTCGACGTGATTCGCGAGCTGCGTGGCTGGAGCGAATTGCCGGTCATCGTGCTGTCGGCTCGTACCCAGGAAACCGAGAAAGTCGCCGCGCTCGATG
This sequence comes from Paraburkholderia domus, assembly GCF_905220705.1. Taxonomy (GTDB): domain Bacteria; phylum Pseudomonadota; class Gammaproteobacteria; order Burkholderiales; family Burkholderiaceae; genus Paraburkholderia; species Paraburkholderia domus. Next base: position 71,960 of record NZ_CAJNAT010000003.1, on the reverse strand, counting down.
CCGGCGCGGACGATTACCTCACCAAGCCGTTCGGTGTTTCCGAACTACTGGCGCGGATCCGGGCGCATATGCGGCGCCGCAATCAGGGGGGCGCGAATGAATCGCCGCTGGTGCGCTTCGGCGCGGTGACGGTCGATCTGGCCTTGCGCCAGGTGAGCCGCGACGGCGTCGCGGTCCATCTCACACCGATTGAATACCGCCTGCTGGCGACGCTGGTGCGCCACGCCGGCCGTGTGCTGACGCACCGGCAATTGCTGCGCGACGTGTGGGGGCCATCGCATGTCGAGAGCCATCACTATCTGCGTATCTATATGGCGCATCTGCGCGGGAAACTGGAACGGGACCCGGCGCAACCGGAGCATATCGTCACGGAAACGGGCGTTGGCTACCGGCTGGTCGGCGCGGTTTGATGCTAATTTGGTATAATTACAGTCCGTAAGGACGACCTTACGCATCCGCTACGAACGGGGACGGCCCCATCTGACCATGGAGCTGTCTCATGTCCTGGATTCTTCTGCTGATTGCCGGTTTGCTCGAAGTCGCGTGGGCGGCCGGTCTCAAAACCTCCGAAGGTTTCACCCGGCTCTGGCCCTCCGTGTTCACGATCGTGACCGCGCTCGGCAGCTTCGTTCTGCTTGCGATGGCGATGCGCCAGTTGCCGCTTGGCACGGCCTACGCCGTCTGGACGGGGATCGGCGCGGTCGGCGCGTTCATCTTCGGCATCGTCATGATGGGCGAGGCCCTGACGGCCGCGCGGGTGGCGAGCGCGGCGCTGATCGTGATTGGTTTGATCGGGTTGAAGCTGTCGTCGGGTCATTGAACCCTGTTGTCGGGCCCGATTATCGTGTCCGCATGCGCTCGAACCGCGCGCCATTAAAGTCCGTCATTTGTTAACCGCTCTGCGTTCTGCGAATTAACGTGGCTATAATGAGATCAGAATCCAACCTGAAATTGCCCGCGGCCTCTTTGGCGCGGCCGGCTTGGCGCGGGTCTGACGACTTCGGTACGGCGACTCCCTTTCCAGCCCGTCGAAGCGCCCGGCACGCACAGCGCGCCTGGAGGCGGCCATGCTTGAATCACTTTCGCTTGCTGCGGGCCTCTCATGGGGCAGCGGCCTGCGCCTCTATCTGACAGTCCTGCTGGCCGGCGTGTTCGCACGTCTTGGCCTCATCCATCTACCCGATACGTTGTCCGCACTGTCTTCACCCTGGGTGATCGGCGTGGCGGGCGTGCTGACGGTCACTGAATTTCTCGCCGACAAAATCCCCGCGTTCGATTCGTTATGGGACGCGGTTCATACCTTTATCCGTATTCCCGCCGGCGCCGTGCTGGCAGCCGGCGCGCTCGGCCATGCCGATCCTGCGCTGCTGACGGTCGCGGCCCTCGCAGGCGGTACGCTGGCGGGCACCGCGCATCTGGCGAAAGCGGGCACGCGCGCGCTGATCAATCTGTCGCCGGAACCGGTGTCGAATGTCGTGACCTCGACCGCGGAAGACGGTCTCGTGTTCGGCGGCATGTTGCTCGCGCTGTTTGTGCCCGTCCTGTTCCTGGTGTTGATGGTGGGCTTCCTGATGCTGGCCGCCTGGGCGTTGCCGCGGCTGTGGCGCGGGGTGCAGGGCGGTTTTCGCGGGATGGCGACGCACATGGTGTCGCGGTTTGCCAGGAGCAGGCACGATTGAGCGATACGGGGCGAAGGGTCACGGCGCGCGCCAATGCAGCGCGCCGGTTGGGCAGGTTGGATCTGTTGCGCCAGGCCATCCGCATGACTGCGCGCGACTGGCGCGCCGGCGAATTGACGATGCTGCTGTTGGCGCTGGTGCTCGCCGTCGCGGCGTTGTCGAGTGTCGGCTTTCTGGCTGACCGCTTGCATCAGGGGCTCGAGCGTGATGCGCGGCGCATGATCGCCGCGGATTTCATCGTTCGTGCTGATCATCCGGTCGATCCGCAGTTCGCGCAGCAAGCGAGCGCGCTCGGTCTGAATACCGCCAGCACGGCAATCTTCCCCAGCATGATCAATTCGACCGGCACCCAACCGGTCTCGCGGCTGGCCGCCATCAAGGCGGTGTCGCCCGGTTATCCGTTGCGCGGCGCGTTGCGGATTGCTCCGGCGCCGGGCGTGGCTGACCATCCCGCACAATCGATTCCGGCACCGGGTACGGTATGGGTCGATCAGGCCCTGCTCGACGCATTGAAGCTACACGTCGGCGATACCGTGAAGGTCGGCACTCGCCGCTTCACGATCGGCGCGGTCATCACGCGCGAACTCGACCGTGGTTTCTCGTTCGTCAATTTCTCGCCGCGTTTGATGCTGCGTGCCGACGAGGTCCAGTCGACCGGCCTCATCACCTTCGGCAGCCGCGTGACCTATCGGTTGCTGGTTGCCGGTACGGATGCAGCGGTGGCGCGCTTCGCGCAATTTGCGCATGACAAGGTGGACGGCGGCAAGATGCGCGGCGTCGCGCTCGAATCGTTGCAGGACGGCCAGCCGCAAGTGCGCCAGACGCTCGACCGCGCGAGTCACTTCCTCACGCTGGTCTCGCTGCTCACCGCGCTGCTCGCGGCGGTGGCGATCGCGATGGCCGCACATCGGTATATGCGCCGGCATCTGGACGGCTGCGCGGCGATGCGCTGTCTTGGTGTCAGTCAGGCCACGCTACGCGCGTTATTCACGCTTGAATTCGTCGGGTTGGGTTTGATCGGCGGCGCGCTCGGCGTAGCGCTCGGTTACCTGGGACATATGGCGTTGTTGACGTGGCTCGGCAGTCTGATCGACGTCGTGTTGCCGTACCCCACCGCATGGCCGGCGCTCGAAGGTATCGCGGCGGGTCTGGTGCTGTTGCTCGGCTTCGCTTTGCCGCCGCTGTTGCCGCTGACGCGCGTGCCGCCGGTGCGCGTGCTGCGTCGCGAATGGGGCGAAGCGGGGCGTACCGCGTGGGCCGCTTACGCGCTTGGCATCGTGCTGTTCGCCGCACTCCTGATCGTCGCAGCCGGTGAGTTGAAGCTCGGCGGCATCGTCGCGGGTGGCTTCGCTGGCGGATTGCTGGTGTTTGCGTGCATCGCGCGGCTGGCGTTGTGGGGTGCTTCGCGTGTCGTGCGCAGCGAGCGCGTGAATGCGGGAATCGGCTGGCGCTACGCGTTGGCGTCGCTGGAGCGGCGCAGCGGCGCGAGCGCGTTGCAGATCACCGCGCTCGGCATTGGCCTGATGTGCCTGTTGCTGATCGCGATGACACGCAACGACCTGGTGGCCGGCTGGCGCAAATCCACACCGCCCGATGCGCCGAACGAATTCATCATCGACATCCAGCCCGACCAGCGCGAAGCCGTCACGCACTATCTGAGCACGCACGGCGTGCCCGGTACGGAGCTCGCGCCAATGGTGCGCGGCCGGCTGATCGCCATCAACGGCAAGCCGGTCAATCCGGATTCGTTCAAGGGCGACGATGCGAAGCGTCTCGTCGACCGCGAATTCAATCTGTCGTACACGACCGAGCTGCCCGATGACAACCGCCTCTCCGCCGGCACTTGGTACGGTGACACGAAGACACCGCAGATTTCGATCGAGCAGGGCCTCGCGAAGTTGATCAACGTGAAGCCGGGCGACATGCTGCGCTTCGATGTGACGGGCTTGCAAATCGATGCGCCGGTGACGAGTGTGCGCAAGCTCGACTGGGGCTCGTTCAAGGTCAACTTTTTCGTGCTGATGCCACCGGCCGCCTTGCAGGATTTCCCGGCGACGTTCATCACGAGCTTCCATTTACCGTCGGAACAACAGTCGACCATCGACGGGCTGATCGCCGCCTATCCGAATCTCACGGCGATCGATACCGGTCCGATTCTGGCGCAGGTGCAGCGCGTGTTGCAGCAGGTGATCGGCGCGGTGCAGTTCCTGTTCGCGTTCACGCTTGCGGCCGGCGTGCTGGTGCTCTACGCAGCGCTGGCCGGCACCCGCGATGAGCGCATGCGAGAATCCGCGCTGCTGCGCGCACTGGGGGCGTCGCATCGCCAGGTGCGCGCGGTGCAGATTGCCGAGTTTGTGGCGGTTGGTGCGTTAGCGGGATTGATGGCGGCGCTCGGTGCGCAGGTGATCGGCTGGTTGCTGGCGACGCGCGTGTTCGAGTTCTATCTGACGTTCGATCCGTGGCTATTGCCCGCGGGTATCGCAGCCGGAGTCGCCTGCGCGGGCGTGGGTGGCTGGCTAAGCTTGCGGCATGTGCTGGCGCGGCCCGCGTTGCAGTCGCTGCGGGACGCGTGAATTTCTTTCCTGTTTTTTGTGATTGGGTATGAGCGATCTTAACGATGAAGTGTCCGCCGCACAGCCGACGGCCTTCGAACTGGTGGGCGGCGAAGCGCGCGTGCGCGAGCTGGTCGATCGGTTTTATGACTTGATGGATCTCGAAGCGGATTTCGCCGGGATCCGGGCTTTGCATCCGGAATCGCTCGACGGCTCTCGCGATAAGTTTTTCTGGTTCTTGTGCGGATGGATGGGTGGGCCCGATCATTACATCAGCCGGTTCGGCCATCCCAGGTTGAGGGCGAGGCATATGCCGTTTCCGATCGCTTCCAGCGAGCGGGATCAGTGGCTGCGGTGCATGGCATGGGCCATGGAAGACGTCGGGCTTTCCGAACCGTTGAGGGAGCGTTTGCTGGCGTCGTTCTTTGAGACGGCGGACTGGATGCGCAATCGCAATGGTTGAGAGGGTAGCGGGGCCCGAGCGCTCAGAAGCGCGCGCAGTCCTGGACTCTTGGTTCGGCGCCCCGAACACCCCAACCTTCGGGCAAGCGCGCAAGCTCTGGTTTTCGCGCGACAGGGCCTTCGATGCAATGCTGCTGGAACGCTTCGGGACACTCATCGATGCGGCGCGCGAAGGGGCCCTCGACAGCTGGACGGAAACCCCGCTCGGCGCGTTAGCGCTGGTCATCGTGCTGGATCAGTTTTCTCGCAATTGCTACCGCGGTACGCCGCGCGCTTTTGCTGCCGATCATAAAGCGCTGCGCATCGCGCAGCAGATGATCGCAAGTGGCGCCGACCTTTTATTGCCGACCGTGCATCACCGTGCGTTCGCATATCTACCGTTCGAACACGATGAAACGCTTGCCAGCCAGCACGAGTCGCTGCGCCTGTTCAAACAGTTGAAGGCCGAGCCGGGCGGTGCGTCGTACTATTCCTCTGCGGTGAGGCACGCCAGAATCATCGAGCGTTTCGGGCGTTTTCCACATCGCAATGCGCAGCTCGGGCGTCAGTCGACGGCTGAAGAAACGGCTTTCCTGAAAGAACGCGGCTCGTCGTTCTAGGCGCAAAAAACACGAGCAAGCACGGGCCACGCGCTGTTTGCACGCTACATGCTATTCGCCACGCGCGGGCGTCGCCGGAGTCCGCACGAACACCCGCAACAATTCGTCTGTGTCGCCTGGGCGCGCGCCTGACCAGAACAACTGCCAATCGCCCGCAGGCGTGCGTGCATTGCCGCGGCGGCTCTGTTCGATCAACCAGGTGCACCCGGTCGTCGCGGTATTTGCGGTCGGTTGATGCACGATGCCGCTGTAGTAGTACAGCATCGGCGCTTCGGATTCGCCGAGGCCTGTACTGGCCATGCAATCGCCATCGTTCCATTCGATATTCATGCTGGCGCCTAGATTTTCGAACACGGAGAGGTAACTCTTCGCATAGTCGAGCCACGGTAGCAGCAGCGTGCTCACCAGTCCCCACGCGAGAATCGCACCCGCACACCAGCTCAACGCGCCGCGCCATTTGCCGGTGTATTTGAAGACCGGCAGCAGCCACAGCCAGCCGAGCGTCATCAACAGGGCGGCTGCGATCAGTACGGGCTTGACCGGCAGCACCCAGTCGAGCGGCAACCAGCGGCCGAGCCAGTGCAGCGACGCATGGGTGTCGGCCGGACTGCTCATGATCGACCAGATGATCCACGCGAGTGCGGCCGCGCTGCCGAACAGCACGCGGCTCGCGATGTCCCAGCTCGCGTGCAGACGCCGCGGCAGCTTTTCGATGCCCTGCATCGCCACCAGTGCGAGCGGGGCGATGAACGGCAGGATGTACAGTTCGCGCACCGTTGCCGAGCTTTGCAGGACGGCGAAGCCGGTGCCCGCGAAAATCACCGGCAGCGCGACACGCGGGTCGCGCCAGCGGCGCCACCCGCCGCCGGCGAGCGCGGCCAACGCAAGCGGCACAACCGGAAAGCCGACGCTCAGCACGGTGCGCAGCACGAACAGACGGCTTTCGTTTTCAGAGCCGAGTTCCGCCACCGAAAAACCGAAGAAGCGGCCGACATTGTTGTCCCACAGCCAGACCTTGAAGAGCGCTTCGGAGCGCAGATAGAAACAGATCGGCCAGATCAGCGCGAAGGGCGCGCAGACCAGCGCGGCGATGCCGAGTGCCCCTGCAAAGCTGCGAGTGCGGCATGCGGGATACAGCACCAGCACCGCGACGGTGGTGGCGCCGAACACAAGCGGCACGAACAGGCCCTTGGCCAGCAACGACACGCCCACGCCCGCGCCGAACATCGCCGCGCCGCTGAAAATCGCGTGGCGCCGGCGGCGTGCGTCGACCGGCAGCAGGCGCGCTTCGTCGCGCAGATGCACCAGCACCAGTTCGAACAGTCCGCAGAAGCCGATCGCCGCGCCGGCCATCAGCGCGACGTCGGTCATCATGTCGTGCACGTGCTTAATGACGACGAGCGTGCTCGCGAACAATGCAAGCGTGCCGATCACGCGCATGTCCAGCCAGCTCGACGCCGCCACCGCGCGGCGGGCGACGCGTGCCGTGTAGTAGACGGTCAGTCCGGCGAAGAGCGCGCTCGCGAGGCGTGCAGCGTCATGCAAAGGCAGGTAGCGGCCGAACATCCACGCAAGGCCCGTGGCGACCCAGTCGTAAATCGGCGGTTTTTCGACGAAGGGCTGGCCCGCGTTGGTCGGCACGACCAGATCGCCGGTGTCGAGCATGTGCTGGATGATGCCGAACGTGTAGGTCTCGTCCTGTTTCCACGGCTCGTGGCCCAGGGTGCCGGGCAAAAGCCACGCGCACAGGATCGCCAGTGCGACTAGCAACATCAATGGACGGGCAGCGGTGAGCGCGCGCAAGCGCTGGGCGCCACGCGAAGCGGGAGCCGGCGTGGTGGGCTGCGTGGGACCGGCAGGAGCGGTGGGCCTTGCAGGCGCCGTGCCTTCGGCTTTGGCAGTGTGGCTGGCGGGCCAGTCCGCGTCGCCTTCGGCAACGTGTGCCGAGCCCGGGCGCGTGCCAGGCGCACCGTCTGCGGAGCCGGCCGGCGCTGGCGTCGCAGACGCGACGTTCCCCGTGCGCCAGGGCGCGGATGGGTTTTCGTACATGAGGATCTCTGGTCGCCGTACGCGGCGACGTGGGCCGCGGACTTATGCTCTCGCTGTGCGTCGCATGCGATTGCATGCGAACGTCGCGATTGTAGTCCCAGTTTATTACGGTCGATTACAGAAAATGCGCGGAATATCGCCGCTAGTCGGACGGATTGTGCTGATTCCTCATCAAATAGATGGGAATTGGGAGTCGGGAAGGGGGAAGGCGGCCGCCTGAAATCGCCGGCCGCGAGAACAGAAGAGCGGTATTCAGCGTCCGCCGGTGACGTCGAGCAGTGCGCCCGTCACGTACGAGGCGGCGTCGCTCAGCAACCAGACGATCGACTCGGCGACTTCGTCGGCGCTGCCGGGGCGGCCCAGCGGCGTTGTCGCGCCGAGCTGGGCGGCGCGTTCGGGCTTGCCGCCGCTGGCGTGGATCTCGGTATCGATCAGGCCGGGGCGCACCGCGTTCACGCGCACGCCCTGTGGGCCGAGTTCCTTGGCGAGGCCGATCGTCATGGTGTCGACAGCGCCTTTCGAGCCGGCATAGTCGACGTATTCGTTCGGCGAACCCAAACGGGCAGCTGCCGACGAAATATTCACGATGACGCCGCCCGCGCCGCCACGGGTGGTCGACATCCGGCGCGCGGCTTCGCGTGCGCACAGATACGCGCCGAGCACGTTGACATCGAACATGCGTTTCAGACGCGCAAGATCCATATCCGCGAGCTGGCTCGACGGCGCGACAATCCCGGCATTGTTGACGAGCGCGTCGAGCCGGCCGAACTTCTGCTCAAGCGCGTCGAACATTCCGATCACGTCGGCTTCGCTGGCGACGTCGCCGGCAATCGGCAATGCACGGCCGCCGGCGCGTTCCACTTCAGCAACGGTTTCCTGTGCGGCCGCGAGGTTCTGTGCGTAATTCACGCCGACCGACCAGCCGCGTGCGCCGAGCAAACGCGCGGTTGCTCGGCCGATGCCGCGGCTACCACCGGTGATCAGAACGGTTTTCGTCATTGCAACCTCGTCGTTCGGGTGTGTTGCCCGCAGGAAGCATGCGGTAGGTGTTCAGCAGGCCGGAGAAGCGCGGCAGGCGAACATCAAACGGCGTCGCGCTTGATGGCCCATTTGTCGCTGACAGGCGGCTGATAGCGTTGCAGCTTGTCGATCAGCACGACCGGATCGGCATCCATTTGCAGGATGTCGAAATAGGTTTGCCGCATGAAGCCTTCCTCTACCGTGTGCTTGAGCAGCGCGATCAGCGGATCGTAGAAGCCGTCGATATTCAGCAGTGCCACCGGCTTCTGGTGATAGCCGAGTTGTGCCCACGTATAGACCTCGAACAGCTCTTCGAGCGTGCCCGCGCCGCCCGGCATCGCGACGAACGCGTCGGACAGGTCGGCCATCATCTTCTTGCGATGATGCATGTCGGGCACCACGTGCAGCTCGGTCAGGCCGTTATGACCGACTTCCTTGTTGACCAGCAGCTCGGGAATCACGCCGATTGCGCGGCCGCCTTCGGCCATCACCGTATCGGCGATCACGCCCATCAGGCCCACCTTGCCGCCGCCATAGACCAGCGCGAGATCGGCCTGCACCAGCGCGCGGCCGAAAGCGCGCGCGGCTTCGGCGTACAACGGTTTGGCTCCGTCGGAGGAGCCGCAATACACACACACCGACTTCATACTCAAACGTCCTTCGGTTCGTTGCGGGGCGCGGCGCCTTCTTTCGGCGGCAGGTAGTCGTAGAACTCGCGCTTGGGCAGTTTGCCTGAGACGAGGTCGTCGAAAATCTGCCGCGAGCGGCCGCGCAGATAAGGCGCCATCAGCGACACGATCTGCACGCTCACCTGATGCAGCTCCGCGCGTATCGTTTCCTGCTCGTTGTATTTGCGCGGGTTCATCACGAACTGGTACGACAGCCAGTACGTGCCGATCACGCCGACGTTGGTGGCGATTACGTGCAACTCTTCCGGCGTGGCGACCATTTCACCGTCGGCCACGAGCTGCTCGCAGAACTGGCTCGCAAAGCGCACCTTGTGGCTGATGATCTGCTTGAAATGTGTCTCCAGCGTGCGATTGCGCGCCAGCAGATCGTTCAGGTCGCGATACAGGAAGCGATAGCGCCAGGTGAAATCGACCATGTACTGCAGGTACGACCACATTTCGTCGATGGTCGCGCGGTGGTCGTCGGGAAAACGCAGACGCTTTTCGATCTCCTGTTCGAACTGGCTGAAGATGCTGTTGATGATGTCGTCTTTGTTGCGGAAGTGGTAGTACAGGTTGCCTGGACTGATTTCCATTTCCTCGGCGATCGTCGTCGTCGTGACGTTCGGCTCGCCGATCTCGTTGAACAGCTTCAACGACAGTTCGAGGATCCGTTCGCGGGTGCGGCGGGGAGGTTTGGCTTCCATGTCGTCCGGCCCTGGTTACGCCGGGCTGGACGCATGGCGGCGTGCCGCTACTGCGTGATCCACCCGGACGCGGTTGGTATATTGAGCGCCCCAACGGTTTCCCGTGAGGCTATCGGACGATTATAAACCGACCGTTCTTATACCAAGCGGATACTCAGGGTTTTCATTCTTTGGGACGCCGGAAAACGGCGCCAGGCGGTGCTGCGGGGTGGATTCCATCGCTACGCTCATAGCCACGCTTTGACCCAATGCACGACTAGCGGACCGACGATCAGCCCCCACGTCATCAGACACATGCCGAGCGCGACCATCACGGCCGCGCTGCCGAGATCCTTGGCGCGACGCGACAACTCATGGCGTTCGAGCGAAATCCGGTCGATGGCCGCCTCGACACTCGAATTCAGCAACTCGACGATCAGTACCAGCAGTACCGAACCGAGCAGCAGCACGCGCGACACGGGATCGACCGGCACCAGCACGCCGCATGGAATCAGGATCGCGGCGAGCGTGAGTTCCTGGCGAAACGCGCTTTCCTCGCGAATTGCCACGCGAAACCCGGCAAGCGAATTTTTCATCGCGTGCCACGCGCGGGTCAGGCCGCGATTGCCCTTGTACGGGTTGAAGGGGAGCGGGGCGAACGGATCGTCGGGGCTGAGCGGTTCGTTGTGGGTTTCGCTCTCGTGCCCCTCGAGGCTCGCGCCGTTCATGCCGCGAAAACCATTCGCGTGATTGACATGATTCGGCGTGCCGTGCTCGCTCACATCGTCGAACGGCTCGCGGTTGGTGCTGTCGGTGTCGGCATCGACGGCGTGCAGCGCGCCGCTCGACGCGCGTGCCGCGGTGGAGTTTCGGGTTCGCATAAGCGGCTCGGCGCGTCGCGTCACGCGGCGGCGCTTTCCTCGCTGTACGACGTGCGCGGCAACGGCTTCAGATGGGCCGCGAACTGTTCGGATGCCGCTGCCCAGGAGAAGCGTTCGGCCCATGCGCGGGCATGGCTGCGTTCGATCTTCAGGGCTTCGAGGCACGCCTCGCGCAAGTCTTCGTGCATGGCGCCCGCGCCGCCGTCGCCGAGCACGTCGATCGGACCGGTCACCGGATACGCCGCGACCGGCGTGCCGCAGGCCAGCGCTTCGAGCAGCACGAGCCCGAAGGTATCGGTGCGGCTCGGGAACACGAATACGTCGGCGGCCGCGTAGACCTTGGCCAGTTCAGCTTGCGTCAGCACACCCAGGTAATTCGCTTGCGGATAGCGCGACTTCAGTTCGGCCAGCGCCGGGCCTTCGCCGGCAACCCACTTCGAGCCGGGCAGATCGAGCTTCAGAAACGCTTCGACGTTCTTCTCGACCGCCACGCGTCCCACGTACAGAAAGATCGGCCGCGCGGTGTTGAGGACCTTCGAGTCCATCTGGTGAAAGATGTCGAGGTCGACGCCGCGGGTCCACAGCACCACGTTGGTGAAGCCGAATTTTTCGAGGTCAGCCTTGACCACGGGTGTGGGCGCCATCACCGCCAGAGACGGCTTGTGGAACCAGTGCAGGAACTTGTAGGTGGCCGCGATCGGAATGCCGAAGCGAGCCTGCACGTATTCGGGAAAGCGCGTGTGATAAGCGGTCGTGAACGGCAGCTTGTGCCGGATCGCATACGAGCGTGCGGCCATGCCGAGAGGACCTTCGGTGGCGATGTGCAGCGCGTCGGGCGCGAATTCGCCAATCCGCTGGTGCAGCTTGCGGCGCGGCAGCAGCGACAGGCGAATCTCAGGATAGGTTGGGCACGGAATCGTCTTGAATTCGAGCGGCGTCAGCAGATCGACGCGGTGGCCGAGCGCGGTGAGTTCGCGTGTGGTGTTTTTCAGCGTGCGCACGACGCCATTGACCTGCGGTTCCCATGCGTCGGTGACGATCATGATCTTCATCGGTTTCGGCCCAATAGAAGTGGAGAGGGACTACGCGGTCGCCCGGGCCTTTTGCACGCCGACTTCCGGTGCGCGCATCACGGTCCAGTAGATCACTTTGAGTTCGCCTTCATACGTCTCGACGAGTGCCGACAGGCTTTCGACCCAATCGCCGTCGTTGCAATACAGCACACCGTCGATGTCGCGGATTTCTGCTTTGTGAATGTGTCCGCAGACCACGCCGTCGCAACCGCGGCGGCGCGCTTCGTCGGTCATGACGCGCTCGAACGATGAGATGAAATTCACCGCGTTCTTCACCTGATGCTTCAGGTATTGCGACAGCGACCAGTACGGGAATCCGAGGCGGCTGCGGATCCGGTTGAACCAGCGGTTCAGGATCAGGATCATCGTGTAGAGCGTGTCGCCGAGATAGGCGAGCCATTTCGCGTGCTGGATCACGCCGTCGAACAGATCGCCGTGCACGATCCATAGGCGCTTGCCGGCGAGCGTCGTGTGGAATGCTTCGCCGCGTACGTGAATGTCGCCGAACGCGAGGTCGCAGAACTGACGCGCGGCTTCGTCGTGATTGCCCGGCACGTAGATGACCTGGGTGCCTTTGCGCGCTTTGCGCAGCACCTTCTGCACGACGTCGTTGTGCGCCTGCGGCCAGTACCAGCCTTTTTTCAATTGCCAGCCGTCGATGATGTCGCCCACGAGGTACAGATATTCCGACTCGTTGTGCCTCAGGAAGTCGAGCAGATATGGCGCCTGACAACCGCTCGAGCCGAGGTGGATGTCGGACAGCCAGATGGTGCGATAGCGGTGCGGTTCGGCGTGGTCGTCGTCGTGATGTCCGGCGTGCGAATCGAGTGGCAGTGACGCCACAGGCAACGGCAAGCCGTGACTAGGGTTGGGTTCCGGGCGGAACGCGACAGGGTCGACGCTCGGGCCGGTCTGGCGGAACAGGGAAGTCGCGGACGTTTTGGGGTCCATGGCTCACGCGTCGAGTTGCGGTGCCCGTATTGCGCCAGCCGCGCGTGACCCTGCCGTGACAGTCACAAGAAGTTCTTATTACTGTGCCGGGAGAGGGACGGAGCGGGTGCGGCTTGGCAGGAGAAAACAGCGAGGGGTGCCGGGAATGACCGGGTGGCCCGTGATGTCAGCGCTCCACGCTAATGACGCGCGTGCCGGCCAGACGGTCGTGCAGGAATTGGCGCTGCGGGTCGAGACGGCCGGTGGCGGCCCACAGCGCGAACCAGATCGCGGCGATTATCAGCGTCTGCGGCACGGCGAGGCCCAGCAACGGATGCAGCGCAAGCGGCGGTAAAAACCACAACCACGCCAGCACGTAACGAACGATCGCGCGGCCCGTGGACAGCGGCGCGCCATCAACGCCGACGACGCGCAGGCGCCACGTTTTCATCGGCAACGTCTGGCCGCTGTGGGTCCAGAACCAGACGAAATACAGGCCGACCACGAAGCCGATCCACGCCGCGAGCATGTTGTGATGGGTGAGGCCGTTGCGCTGCTGCGTCAACGTGCTGAACAGATAGCCCGCGATGAACACGACGCCAAACAGGATCACGGCTTCGTAAAGCAGCGCGGCAAGGCGCCGGCGCACGGTGGGCGCGGTGCCGGACGAATCGGCGGGTAGTGTCGAGGTGGCGAGTGGCTGGGACACAGTCGGGCCCGGATCAGGAGCCGTTGAAGATCGACGGCGCCTCGGCCGGCGAAACCGGCAGCGGCGTGGCGGGCACGAAGCTGCCCGCAGCGGGAATCGCCGGTGTGGCGGCCGGGCTCGGCAACGAAGCGGCAGCCGCGGCGCTCACCGCCGCGACACCGCTCGCGCCGTGCTCCCGGGCGTTGACCAGGCGGTCGAGGCCCTTGATCTCAGTTTTGCCGGATGGCGGTGCGCTCACGACGCTCGGCCGCCTCTTGCGCTCGCTCGCGGCGAGCCGCTCCTTCTGTTCTTCCGGCAACTGCTGATATGCCTTCCAGGCATTCTGGCGGGTTTCGCGCGGCAATTCCTTTGAGACCTGGTAGTTTTCGCGTGCGACGCGTCGTTGATCGGGCGTCATGCGCACCCATTCAGTCATCCGATCATGCAGACGCTTTTGCGCATCAGGCGATAACTTCGGATAACGCGACGCGATTTTGATCCACTTGCGCTTGCGTTCGTCGCTAAAGGAGTCCCATTGGCTGGCGAACGGAGCCAGCGCGACATGCTCGGCCGAGGTCAGGCGCGACCACGCCATCGGGCTATTACTGTCGGACAGGCTCGGCAGATCGACGGCGAGGGTAGGCGCGGGCGCCTTGGCGGTCGCGTTACCGCCGGCGGCAGGCGCGCTGGCGGTCGACGGGCTCGGATAAAAGCGCGGATACGTCGCGGCAAACGACACGAGAGCCGCGATCGCGCATCCGAAAACAACGGCTAAGCCGCGCTTGTAACTCACCCGAAGAATCTCCCGCTCAGTGGGCGCGTGATAGGTACGCGTTGAAGCCGTGGTCGAGATAGGCATTGAGCGGCAAGTCGTCGCTTAGCATGGCTGCATCGATATCGGCGAGTTCGGCGGTGCGCTGCTGGTCTTCCCAGTAGGCGATGGCCACGAGGCTGACGACCAGGGCGACGAGCGGCCAGGCGAGCGCAAAGCGGCGCAGCGGCGAACGGCGGCGCTGGGGCATGTCGACGTGCGGCATACCCGCCGGCATCCCGGCGCCGGCGAGGGCGGGCGCGAACACCGGCGCGCTCACGGTTTCGGGCTTCTTGCGAGCAAGCGCGGCGCGGCGCGCCACGGCGAGCCGGTCGACCGTGGCGGACGAAATACTGGCAGCGTTTTCGTCGAGCGCGCGGCGCACCTGGCGGGCGAACTCGAGTTCTTTGGTTTCTAGGGAGCTCATAGCGTGATTCCTTTAGCCTTGAGCGCTTGCGCCAGCGTGTGGGTGGCCCGCGAGCAGTGTGTTTTCACACTGCCTTCGGAGCAGCCCATCGCGGCGGCAGTCTCGGCGACATCCATATCTTCCCAATAACGCATGAGAAACGCCTCCCGTTGACGTGCCGGTAACTTTTGGATCTCGTCGTCGATTAACTGTAAGACTTGTTCGCGTTCGAGTTTCTGTTCGTTGCTTTCTGAGCCCGCTGAACCTTGTTGCGCCTCGAATGTTTCGAGTGGGTCGAACTCGTCGTCGTCGGCGTTGCCGAGCGACGAGAATAGACTAACCCAAGTATTGCGCACTTTGGCACGACGAAAATAGTCGTGCATCGCATTCTGAAGAATACGCTGAAACAGCAGCGGAAGTTCGGCGGGAGGACGGTCGCCATATTTTTCGGCGAGCTTGATCATCGCGTCCTGCACGATATCGAGCGAGGCGTCGTCGTCCCGCACGGCGTAGACCGTCTGCTTGAATGCGCGCCTTTCGACGCCCGCCAGAAAATCGGCGAGTTCCTTGTCTGATGCCATCCGTTTGGGGGTCGGCGCAGCGTGCGTGCGCGTAATCGGTCGAAAAATGTCGTAAAACTCGCGGATGCTAACAAACTTTCGCGTCGCTGGGGCGAAACCCGCCGTATCTTGCATCTCTATAACAAGCTTTCGGTCACTTTTAGCCGATGGAGCGATTCAGGGGCAGGGCGCCAGGGCAATATTTGCTTGACCGCGCGGACATCTGCAGATATCGTCGCTGGTTCGCAACATAAGTGACTTGTCTCAATTGAGGTGTGGCCCAAGAAGCTCACCTGTCAACTGGACGCGCCGCTTGAACCCGAGCCACAAGCCCGGCAGAGAGCACCCGATCAATTTTTTGCCGAAAATTCGAAAGGTGAATAAATGAATATGCCCAGCGCGGAATTCTCCACGTCGGATACGACCCTCCATCCTCAAGCTGACTCTATCGGCGCCACCGTGCTCATGAAGGCACTGGCCGACGAAGACGTCGAGTTTATCTGGGGCTATCCCGGCGGCTCGGTACTCTACATTTACGACGAGCTGTACAAGCAGGACAAATTCCAGCACGTCCTCGTGCGCCACGAACAAGCCGCAGTCCATGCCGCTGACGCCTATGCGCGTTCCACCGGCAAAGTGGGTGTGTGCCTCGTGACCTCCGGCCCCGGCGTCACCAATGCGGTGACCGGTATCGCGACGGCCTACATGGATTCGATCCCGATGGTGATCATCAGCGGCCAGGTGCCGACTGCCGCGATCGGTCAGGATGCATTCCAGGAGTGCGATACGGTCGGCATCACGCGTCCCTGCGTGAAGCACAACTTCCTCGTGAAGGACGTGCGCGACCTCGCCGCTACCGTCAAGAAAGCTTTCTACATTGCCCGAACCGGCCGTCCCGGCCCGGTGCTGATCGACATTCCGAAAGACGTGTCGAAGACGCCGTGCCAGTACGAACCGCTCAAGACCGTTTCGCTGCGCTCGTACAACCCGGTCACGAAAGGTCACTCCGGCCAGATTCGCAAGGCCGTGGCCTTGCTGTTGTCGGCCAAGCGTCCGTACATCTACACCGGCGGCGGCATCATCCTCGCGGATGCATCGCGTGAGTTGAACCAGTTCGCCGATCTGCTCGGCTATCCCGTCACCAACACGTTGATGGGTCTGGGCGGCTACCGCGCGAGCGACAAAAAATTCCTCGGCATGCTCGGCATGCACGGCACGTACGAAGCCAACATGGCGATGCAGCACTGCGACGTGCTGATCGCGATCGGCGCGCGCTTCGACGACCGTGTGATCGGCGACCCGGCGCACTTCGCATCGCGTCCGCGCAAGATCATCCATATCGACATCGATCCTTCTTCCATCTCCAAGCGCGTCAAGGTCGACATTCCGATCGTCGGCGACGTGAAGGAAGTGCTGAAGGAGTTGATCGAGCAGTTGCAAACGGCCGAGCATGGCCCCGACACCGCGGCGCTCGCCGACTGGTGGAAGGACATCGAAGCCTGGCGCGCCAAAGATTGCCTGAAGTTCGACCGCAAGAGCGACATCATCAAGCCGCAGTACGTGGTGGAAAAGGCGTGGGAACTGACCGACGGCAATGCCTTCGTGTGTTCCGACGTCGGCCAGCACCAGATGTGGGCGGCGCAGTTCTACCGCTTCAACAAGCCGCGCCGCTGGATCAACTCCGGTGGCCTCGGCACGATGGGCTTCGGCCTGCCGGCGGCGATGGGCGTGAAGATGGCGCACCCGGACGACGACGTGCTTTGTATCACGGGCGAAGGCTCGATCCAGATGTGTATCCAGGAACTCTCGACCTGCAAGCAGTACGAGACTCCGGTGAAGATCATTTCGCTGAACAACCGCTATCTGGGCATGGTGCGCCAGTGGCAGCAGATCGAATACAGCAAGCGCTATTCGCATTCGTACATGGATGCGCTGCCGGATTTCGTGAAGCTCGCCGAAGCGTACGGCCACGTCGGCATGCGTATCGAACGCACGGCCGATGTGGAACCGGCGCTGAAAGAAGCGCTGCGCCTGAAGGATCGCACGGTGTTTCTCGACTTCCAGACCGACCCGACCGAAAACGTCTGGCCGATGGTCCAGGCCGGCAAGGGCATCACTGAGATGCTCATGGGTTCGGAAGATCTATAACGACGGTTTTTAGCGTTGGCTTCGTCATGCGCGCCTTCAAAAAGGGCGAAGGCGGACGAAGCGGCGCGAAACCGCTCGCATACATCGACAAAACATCTGGAAGAAGCGAAACATGAGACACATTATTTCTGTCCTGCTGGAAAACGAACCGGGCGCGTTATCACGCGTGGTGGGTCTGTTCTCGGCACGCGGCTACAACATTGAAACCTTGACGGTGGCTCCGACCGAAGACCGTTCGCTGTCGCGCATGACCATCGTCTCCATTGGCTCGGACGACGTGATCGAACAGATCACGAAGCATCTGAACCGCCTGATCGAGGTGGTGAAAGTGGTCGACCTTACCGAGGGCGCCCACATCGAGCGTGAGCTGATGTTGATCAAGGTGAGGGCGGTCGGCAAGGAACGTGAGGAGATGAAACGGATGTCGGATATTTTCCGCGGCCGCATCATCGACGTCACCGAAAAGACCTACACGATCGAACTGACGGGCGCGAGCGACAAGCTCGATGCCTTCATCGAAGGGATCGACGCGACTGCGATTCTCGAAACCGTCCGTACGGGCAGTTCAGGTATCGGCCGCGGCGAGCGCATTCTGAAGGTTTGACGCGCGAGCTGGGTTGCGGTTCTAAGTTGCGTTATTAGCCGTCTCGATCGAAGCCGGGTAGTGCCTTTAAGAACCCGGCCAAGCAACACAACATTCGCAGTATTTGTATTTCACTGATTTCACCGAATTTAGCCAAGGAACCGACATGAAAGTTTTCTACGACAAGGACGCCGACCTCTCCCTCATCAAGGGCAAGCAAGTCACCATCATCGGCTATGGCTCGCAAGGCCATGCTCACGCGCTGAACCTGAAGGAAAGCGGCGTGAACATCACGGTCGGTCTGCGCAAGGGCGGCGCATCGTGGAGCAAGGCTGAAAACGCTGGCCTGCAAGTCAAGGAAGTGGCGGAAGCCGTCAAGGGCGCAGACGTCGTCATGATGCTGCTGCCGGACGAGCAGATCGCTGAAGTCTACGCAAAGGAAGTGCACGCCAACATCAAGCAAGGCGCAGCGCTGGCCTTCGCACACGGCTTCAACGTGCACTACGGTCAAGTGATCCCGCGTGCGGATCTGGACGTCATCATGATCGCGCCGAAGGCGCCGGGTCACACGGTTCGCGGTACGTACTCGCAAGGTGGCGGCGTGCCCCACCTGATCGCCGTTGCGCAAGACAAGTCGGGCGCAGCACGTGACATCGCGCTGTCGTACGCAGCAGCGAACGGCGGCGGCCGTGCCGGTATCATCGAAACGAACTTCCGCGAAGAAACGGAAACCGACCTGTTCGGCGAACAAGCGGTGCTGTGCGGCGGTACGGTCGACCTGATCAAGGCCGGCTTCGAAACGCTGGTGGAAGCAGGCTACGCGCCGGAAATGGCGTACTTCGAGTGCCTGCACGAACTGAAGCTGATCGTCGACCTGATCTACGAAGGCGGCATCGCGAACATGAACTACTCGATCTCGAACAACGCTGAATACGGCGAGTACGTGACGGGTCCGCGTATCGTGACGGCTGAAACGAAGAAGGCGATGAAGGCTGTGCTGACGGACATTCAGACCGGCGAGTACGCGAAGAGCTTCATCATCGAAAACAAGGCCGGCGCACCGACGCTGCAATCGCGCCGCCGTCTGACGGCTGAGCACCAGATCGAAACGGTCGGTGCCAAGCTGCGTTCGATGATGCCGTGGATCGCTGCGAACAAGCTGGTCGATCAGTCGAAGAACTAAGAAGCCAGCTTTACAGCCTCTGACTGGCGCGGCGCATCGTCGCGGCAGCCGGTAATGCAAAAAGCCGTCCAAGGGTGCTGAACCCTGGGCGGCTTTTGCTATCCTACGGTTTTACGTGCGACACGCACGCTCGTGTCCGTCAGCCCCACGTTACGGGGCATCGACTAGAGGGTTATTGAGGAAGGTCTCGACTGGACTCACCATGCCCTCCGCAGGCGGCTCCCTTGTGAGCCGCACTTTAAGCAGTAGATGTGTCCTTAGGGGCACACCTTAGTAGTGAACACGGGACACGGTGCATTCCGCCGTCAACCGTATTGCATTGACCTGATTACCGTCAGGTCCCGCCCAGTCAGCGGCTTCATCTCCGCCGACAGGGCGGGGTGATGTTTGCAATTCCTGCGCCTCAGGGCAACGGAGTCGCTAAACGATACGAGCGAAAAGCTCGGTGTGTCATTGTTCGGCCTCGCTGGCTGCATTGGCGAGGGGAGTGAACCTGCTGTACGACCAGCAGTAGCCTAGGAAGACATGCGTCACTGGCAATGGTGGGGTGTGAAGCTCTTCTAACAATGTACCCCCCGGAAGTTCGGGCGGATGGTGGTTGCGAGATGACCATCCGGAGACTCCCAGCAGCAACGGGGTTGAGGGGCTAGGCTGGCTGATATGGTTAATGCAAGTGAACTGCTGATAAACCTCGTAAGTAGGACGGTGCCAAAGCTGCTGACAGGCATCAACCAAACAGGTGTGCGGTCGGATAACCCGCTGTAAATTCGGGTTACGTCGTCATCGGACCGCCGGGGAATAGGCAGAACCTAAGTCAGTCGTGTGACACGCCGGGAACGTGGTAAGCCTGTATGGTTGCCGGTCGTAGTTTGACTGGCAGGCGAACCGCGAGGGACGCTGTTGATTGTGCAGGTATGGGATGACGGAGAAAGCGAAAGCCGGTCTGTAATGGGTCGGATAGGGGTTGGAACATTACCCCACGCGAAAGCGGGCAGACTTCCGTCTGGTCTACCGTCGCAAGATGGCTGACTAACCCTTAGCTGGAAGATGATTGCTGTCGGGCTTCTGGACCGTCAGCATATGTTTTTAACCCCCTTGCGGGAGCAGATCGCTCCCGCAAGGGGCGATCTGTTCTTCGCTCGGGATTCACTTCTTCGCTCGGGATTCACTTCTTCGAGTAGGAGAGCAGCATGAGAGTATCTGTCCGAAAGGACGGATCTGCGCTTTCCCACGCGCCGGACAACTGGTACGCCGTAGATTGGCGGCGGGTTGAACGGAACGTGAGAGGGATGCAGATTCGAATTGCGAAGGCGACGCGGGAAGGCAACTGGCGCAGGGGGAGAGCCCTGCAACGGATGTTGACCCGCACGTTGTCCGCAAAGCTGTATGCGGTACGACGTGTTACGCAGAATCAGGGTGCGCGAACGGCTGGAGTCGATCGCGAACTTTGGGACTCGCCTGAGAGCCGATGGCTTGCTGTCGGCAGGTTGAAGCGGCGTGGATATAAGCCTCTGCCTTTACGGAGAGTCTTTATCCCCAAGGCCAATGGAAAGGAGCGCCCTCTGGGCATTCCGACCATGCGGGACAGGGCGATGCAAGCCTTGTATCTGCTGGCCTTGGAGCCGGTGTCGGAATCGACGAGCGACCCGAACTCTTATGGGTTCAGGTTAAACCGCTCGACGGCTGACGCCATGTCACAGATATTCGTCGCCATGTCCCAGAAGGGCTCAGCCCGTTGGGTGCTGGAGGCGGATATCAAGGGATGCTTCGACCATATTAGCCATAACTGGTTGGAGACCCATGTCCTGATGGACAAGGAAATCCTCCGGAAATGGCTGAAAGCTGGCCTGATTTACAAGGGGCAGCTTCAGGCGACAGAGGCCGGTACGCCGCAAGGAGGGATCATCTCTCCGACGCTGGCGAATGTGACGCTGAACGGGCTGGAGCGAGAACTGCTAGCGCACCTTAGTGCGAAGTTTGGGATCGCAAAAGCCAACAAGCTTAAAGTCAATGTGGTGCGGTACGCGGACGACTTCGTGATCACCGGTGACTCGCAAGAGTTGCTGGAGCAGGAAGTTCGACCTTGGGTGGAAACATTCCTTGCCGTTCGAGGTCTGCAACTGTCCGAGGAGAAAACGCGGATCACGCACATTGACCAAGGCTTCGATTTCCTGGGGTGGAATTTCCGTAAGTACTCGGGGACGCTACTCATCAAGCCGAGCAAGAAGAACGTGAAAACGTTCTATCGCAAGGTGGCGGATACGATCAGCGGTCATAAGACGGTAAAGCAGGAGAATCTGATTCGACTGCTGAACCCGATGCTACGGGGCTGGGCGCAGTATCACAGTCCTGTGGTCGCCAAAGAGGCATACAGCCGCATGGAGTCTTTGATTTTCCGAAGGCTTTGGCGGTGGTCGAAGAGGCGGCACCTGAACAAGAGCGCCGAATGGGTGAAGAAGAAATACTTTCACTCGGAGGGCAATCGACACTGGGTGTTCGCTGTTCCTGTAGCTCGTGACGACGGTGGTAAGGGGTTGCTTAGCCTGTACCAGATCAGCGGTACGGAAATTAAGCGACACAGAAAGGTCAAAGGAGCATTCAATCCCTTTGATCCTGAGTGGGAGCAGTACGGCGAACAGTTGCGACAGGCGCGCATGGAACACTCAATGCGTTATCGGAAGCAATGGGTTTCGCTGTATATGTCGCAAGACGGGCTTTGCTCGCATTGTGGCTGTGCCCTGACAAAGGAGACCGGCTGGCATGACCATCATCTAGAGTATCGGATGCATGGTGGCACGGACGCTCTCTCGAACAGGGTTCTGCTTCACCCGCACTGCCATCAGCAGGTGCACGCAGGTAAAATTGCGGTAACTAAGCCGGCCCGGTCCTAAGACCGGGCTTTGTTTGTAGATTTGAGCCGTATGCGGGGAAACTCGCACGTACGGTTCTTAGGGGGCCCTTCTTCCGCGAGGAAGGGGGGCTACCCTCCAAAAATACTGAAGCCATCCATGAATTACCCTCATCCGATCATCGCGCGAGAAGGCTGGCCGTTCATCGCCATCGCAGCCGTCGTAGCGCTACTGGTTCAATTCTTCGCGGGGTTCGGCTTTGCATGGCTGTTCTGGCTGATTCTGGCCTTCGTGGTGCAGTTCTTCCGCGATCCGGCCCGGCCGATTCCGACTCAAGCCAACGCTGTGCTGTGCCCGGCAGACGGCCGTATCGTCGCAGTCGAAACTGCACATGACCCATATGCCAACCGTGAAGCGCTGAAGATCAGCGTGTTCATGAACGTATTCAATGTCCACTCGCAACGCTCGCCGGTGGATGGCGCGATCTCGAAGGTCGAATATTTCCCGGGCGCGTACCTGAACGCGGCAGTGGATAAGGCTTCGCTCGAAAACGAGCGTAATGCGCTGGTGATCGAAATGGCCGGCGGCCAGACCGTGACGTCGGTGCAGATCGCCGGTTTGATCGCGCGGCGCATTCTCTGCTACGTTCGTGCGGGTGAGCCGCTCACGCGTGGCCAGCGTTACGGATTTATCCGTTTTGGCTCGCGTGTCGACGTGTATCTGCCGGTTGGCAGCCGTCCGCGTGTGTCGATCGGCGAGAAGGTTTCCGCGTCGTCCACGATCCTCGCTGAACTATAAAGCGGCACCAAGGAGGTTTTCCGAATGGCCGCATTCAAACCGCGTCGACCCCGCAATGGCGGACCGCTCCCGCGTCCGTTCCGCCGTAACAAGCCGATGGTGGCGGAGTCGCCGGTAGTCGAGAGCCGGCGCGCTCAGCGTCAGCAGTTCCTGAGGAAGCGCGGCATTTACCTGCTGCCGAACGCGTTTACCACCGCCGCACTCTTTTGCGGCTTCTTCGCCGTGGTACAGGCGATGAACGTGCGCTTCGAAATCGCGGCGATCGCGATCTTCGTGGCGATGGTGCTGGACGGTATGGACGGCCGGGTCGCCCGCATGACGCATACGCAAAGCGCGTTCGGCGAACAGTTCGACAGCCTGTCGGACATGGTGTCGTTCGGTGTGGCGCCGGCGCTCGTGATGTACGAGTGGATCCTGAAAGATCTCGGCCGCTGGGGCTGGCTCGCGGCGTTCGTCTACTGTTCAGGAGCGGCGTTGCGTCTCGCGCGTTTCAACGCGAACATCGGCGTGGTCGACAAGCGCTTCTTCCAAGGCATGCCCAGTCCGGCTGCTGCTGCGCTGATCGCCGGTTTCGTGTGGCTCGCCACCGACAACCGCGTGCCGCTCAAGCTGGTGTGGCTGCCGTGGGTCGCTTTCGTGCTGACCATCTACGCCGGTGTGACGATGGTGTCGAACGCGCCGTTCTATAGCGGCAAGGCGCTCGACGTGCGGCACCGCGTGCCGTTCGGCGTGATTCTGCTGGTGGTGGTGGCGTTCGTGCTGGTGTCGTCCGATCCGCCGCTGATGCTGTTCGGCCTGTTCGTGCTGTACGGTCTGTCGGGCTACGTGTTCTGGGGCTACCAGGCGATGCGGGGCAGGGCGAATCCGGCTCGGTCGGTGGCGCGGGACAGGTAATTGCGCACCGCTTTTGCATGGAAATGACATAGAAAACGGCAGCCTTCCGAGGCTGCCGTTTTTTGTTGGCGGGGCCGGTCTGGCGGCGCGTGGCAGGCAGGTCCGGTGCCAATTGCACGATCAGGGGAATGCCGCTATAGTCGTTTGATGAATGCGTGCACGTTCCCATTTGAGCTGCAACACGAGCCCCAACAAGCCTGCGCACCGCTAGACGCGCTAGCGCGCTGATCGCTGATCATTTCCGCCTTCCGTCTGCCTCGTCTGTGGTTTAGCGTCGCCAGCGGTGGCGCAAACACCCGAATTCCAATATCCGATCCCCCAATTGAACGACGCCCCAGGAGACCCGACATGGCCGACAAACTGATCATATTCGACACCACGTTGCGTGACGGCGAGCAATCGCCCGGCGCGTCGATGACGAAGGAAGAGAAAATCCGTATCGCGAAGCAGCTCGAACGGATGAAGGTGGACGTGATCGAAGCGGGCTTCGCGGCCAGCTCGAATGGCGACTTCGATTCGATCCATACCATCGCGGGCCTGATCAAGGACAGCACGATCTGCTCGCTGGCCCGTGCGAACGACAAAGACATTCAACGCGCGGCTGACGCGCTCAAGCCGGCCGATCATTTCCGCATCCACACGTTCATCGCAACGTCGCCGCTGCATATGGAAAAGAAGCTGCGCATGACGCCGGATCAGGTGTTCGAACAGGCAAAGCTGGCGGTGCGTTTTGCCCGCAAGTTCACGGACGACGTGGAGTTCTCGCCTGAAGACGGCAGCCGTTCGGACATGGATTTCCTGTGCCGCGTGCTGGAAGCGGTGATCGCCGAGGGCGCGACGACTATCAACATCGCGGATACAGTCGGCTATGGCGTGCCGGAGTTGTACGGCCAGCTCGTGAAGACGCTGCGCGAGCGTATTCCGAACTCGCATAAGGCCGTGTTCTCGGTGCATTGCCATAACGACCTTGGCATGGCGGTGGCGAACTCGCTGGCCGGTGTGAAGATTGGCGGCGCGCGTCAGGTCGAGTGCACGATCAACGGTCTCGGCGAGCGCGCGGGGAATACGTCGCTCGAAGAAATCGTGATGGCGGTGAAGACCCGCAAGGATTACTTCGGCCTCGATGTCGGTCTCGATACAACGCAAATCGTGCCCGCGTCGAAACTGGTGTCGCAGATCACGGGTTTCGTCGTGCAGCCGAACAAGGCGGTGGTTGGCGCGAACGCATTTGCGCATGCTTCCGGTATTCATCAGGACGGCGTGCTGAAAGCGCGCGACACGTACGAAATTATGCGTGCCGAAGATGTGGGCTGGAGCGCGAACAAGATCGTGCTCGGCAAATTGTCGGGCCGCAATGCATTCAAACAGCGTCTGCAGGAACTGGGTATCGCGCTCGATAGCGAGGGCGAGTTGAATACCGCGTTTGCGCGCTTCAAGGAATTGGCCGACCGCAAGTCGGAAATCTTCGACGAAGACATCATTGCGATCGTCACGGAGGAGTCGGCTGAAGCGCAGGAAAAGGAGCACTACAAGTTCCTCTCGCTGTCGCAGCATTCGGAAACCGGCGAGCAGCCGCACGCGAAGATCGTTTTCTCGGTCGAAGGCAAGGAAGTGACCGGGGAAGCACGCGGCAACGGTCCCGTGGATGCCACGCTCAATGCGATCGAAACGGAAGTGGGGAGCGGGTCGGAATTGCTGCTGTACTCGGTGAACGCGATCACAACCGGAACGCAGGCGCAAGGCGAAGTGACCGTGCGGCTGTCGAGGAGCGGGCGCATTGTCAACGGCGTGGGCACCGATCCGGATATCGTCGCGGCCTCCGCGAAGGCGTATATCTCGGCACTCAACAAGCTGCATTCGAACTTCGATAAGTTGAATCCGCAACGTTCGGAGTAGTGGGAAAGCAGGGCGCTGTCGGCGCGCCTGCCGAACCTGATTGACAAGAAGCCCCGTGCCCTGAAAGCTTGGGGCTTCCTGCTTTTCCTGCGCACGTTTTACGCGCCGCGTGCACTCAAGCTACTCCGTCGCGGCGCGCCGCATCGACCGCGCTGTACGCAAAATAAAACTCACCGGTATGCGCAATAAATAAAAAAAGCCGCCTGAAGAGGCGGCTTCGTCAATTCATGCGCAATGGGTTCGAGCGTGTACTCAGAACAGGCTGCGGCGATCCGGATCGTGCAATGGGTCAGGCGTTTTCTGCGTGAGCCGCACAATGCCTTGATCGTCGAAATAAAAGCTGTACATCATGTACCAGACATTGTCTTCCAGATAGCGATACGTCCAGACCTCACGCTTCATCAACGGGAAGTACGATGTTTCGACTGGGCGGCCGAAGTTCACCAGCACATCGCTCTTCGTCCACTTGCCGATTTCCGCCCGGTAGAACTCGTTGGGCTGAAGCACCTGGCGCACGGTGACGATTTTGCCGGATGCGTCGATGTCGGCGGCGGTGGTGGTTTCGCCCATCGGCTGGGTTGGCCACATCAGCCGCTTGCCGCCGTTGGGCAGGTCGTAACTTTCACGCGGCGCGCCGAGGCGGGCGATGATGGTCGATTCGTCCGCGCCTTGGCTGTATTGCTGCCATGGCTGGACACAGCCGGCGAGCGTAGCCGTGAGCGCGAGCGCACTCAGGCAGGCGAGCGCGGCGCGGCGCAGGCGTGCTACAGGCGGCGCTTCGATCGAGGCCGCCGTGGATGGGTGGCGGTTGAACATGAATTCCTCCGATGGCATTTGAGTAGCGGTTTTTATCATCGAGCCGCATTATTTTGACACGGGCGGCAGCAAAAGATTTGCGCTTCGTACAAGGCGTCGCCGGCAGCACAGTAACGGATTCGCCGGCTTGCTTATTCCGTCTGGAACACCCTATGATCCGCGCTTCGACGAATCCAGCGGGGTAATGACGATGGCGAAGTGGCAACGGGCGGCAGCAGCAGTCGTGGCGCTGGCGGCGATTTCGGCGGCCGCGGCGGCTTACGCCGCGGGAGAAGCGGCGTCTGGTCCGGCAGGCAAGCCAGTAGACAAGCCCACGGGTACGCCGATCCAGCTGGCGCTGATCGAAGGCATGTCCGGCCCGTTCGCGAACGCGGGCGCGGCGGTGGAGCGCAATCTGCGCTTCGGTGTCGAACAGGTGAATGCACAAGGGGGCGTGAAGCTCGCCGACGGCGCGCATCCGCTCGAGCTGGTCGTGCTGGACAGCAAGGGCAGCGCCGAGGAGGCGTTGGTGCAACTGCGCGCCGCCGCGGACCGGCACATCGGTTACATCATGCAAGGCAACAGCTCGGCGGTGGCGGCCGCGCTGATCGGCGCGATCGACAAGCAGAACAGCCGCGAGCCGGGCAATCGCGAACTGTTCCTCAATTATTCCGCCGACGATCCCGCCCTGACCAACGTCAATTGCAGCTTCTGGCACTTCCGTTTCGACGCGCACGCGGGCATGCGCATGGATGCGCTGGCTGACGTGATCCAGCGCGACAAGGCCGTAAAGAAGGTTTATCTGCTGAACCAGGACTACAGCTTCGGCCACGACGTCAGCAGTCTCGCGCGTTCGGCGCTGGCCGCAAAGCGCCCGGATATTGCGGTCGTCGGCGACGAATTTCATCCGATCGGCCGCGTGAAGGATTTCGCGCCGTACATCGCCAAGATTCGCGCGAGCGGCGCGGACGCGGTTATCACCGGTAATTGGGGTAACGATCTGACGCTGCTGGTCAAGGCCGCGCGAGAGCAGGGTCTGGACACCAGGTTTTATACCTTCTACGGCAACAGCCTCGGCGCGCCTGCCGCGCTGGGTGACGCCGGCGTCAAACATGTGATCGCGGTAGCCGACTGGCACCCGAACGTCGGCGGCGCGGCTTCCGACGCCTGGTACGCGGCGTTTCGAGCCCGTTTCCCGGCCGCGCAGGACGATTATCCGGTGCTGCGCATGTCATTGATGATCGAAGCCCTGGCCACGGCGATGAACCGCGCCGGCAGTGCCGACCCGACAGCCGTCGCCCGGGCGTTGGAGGGCATCAAATTCGACCACGGCTTCCACGCCTCGTGGATGCGGGCCGATGATCACCAGCTGATCCAGCCCCTTTACGTGATGGAGATGGATAGGGTCGGCACGCCGGGCGTCAAGTTCGATGACGAAGGTTCAGGCTACGGTTTCCGTACGGTGCTGGCTTTGCCGCCCGAGCGCACCATGCCGCCGACCGTGTGCAAGATGAAGCGGTAGAGCGGGCGCTCGGGCCAACGCAAACTGCCCACGATCCCGCCCGGCCAGTAGGGTTCGCGGCCGGATTGGGCTGTGCTACAATACGCGTCCCGTTGTGAGGCATGCCACATGGTTGTCATGTGGCATGTGCGCTCGGGTAACCCACGGCACGGCCTTTCTTCCGTGACCGCCTGTCTAGTTCTTAAGGAAATCGACATGTCCGCAGTTGAAACAAGCAAGAAGTCCGAAGTCGTTGCGCAATTCGCACGCGCAGCTAACGACACCGGCTCCCCCGAAGTTCAGGTCGCGCTGCTCACGACCCGTATCAACGAACTGACCGTTCACTTCAAGGCACACACGAAAGATCACCACAGCCGCCGCGGTCTGCTGCGCATGGTGAGCCGCCGTCGTAAGCTGCTCGACTACCTGAAGGGTAAGGACGCGGATCGTTACCGCGCACTGATCGAGAAGCTGGGTCTGCGTAAGTAATCGGCCAGTCGTTCAGCAAGATGCCTGTGTCAGTTCCACTGATACAGGCATTTTGTTTTTGCACGGTGCGCTTCATGTGATGTGCACCGCCTGCCGGTCGCGGTAGCGTGACGATTCATGCGGCGGCTAGCAGGAAAACAGCAGTAAAAAAAGTAGCAAAAAAGCAGAAATACGGCCGGGCTTCAGGGCAGAGCTTTGTGTCATTCCAGCGGTTCGCGCGCGTACATAAACGTAGGGCGTGGTTCTCTGGAATGGCATAACACTACTCTTCCCCTGTGGCGCCGGTCCTGGCGTTGCCGCGCCGCTTCTGGTCCGCGCGGCATAACGAAGAGGAAAAGCAATGACTATGTTCAACAAGATCGTCAAAGAATTTCAGTGGGGACAACATAAGGTTCGTCTCGAAACGGGCGAAATCGCTCGTCAAGCGAGCGGCGCGGTGATCGTCGACGTCGAAGACACCGTTGTGCTGGCGACCGTGGTCGGCGCCAAGACCGCCAAGCCGGGTCAGGACTTTTTCCCGCTGACTGTCGATTACCTCGAAAAGACCTACGCCGCAGGCAAGATTCCGGGTGGTTTCTTCCGCCGTGAAGGCCGTCCGTCGGAAGGCGAAACGCTGATTTCGCGCCTGATCGACCGTCCGCTGCGTCCGCTGTTCCCGGAAGGCTTCTACAACGAAGTCCAGGTCGTGATCCACGTCCTGTCGCTGAACCCCGAAGTTCCCGCTGACATCCCCGCGCTGATCGGCGCGTCGGCGGCGCTCGCGATCTCCGGTCTGCCGTTCAACGGCCCGGTTGGCGCAGCACGCGTGGCGTACATCAACAACGAATACGTGTTGAACCCGACGCGTCCGCAGATGAAGGAATCGGCACTCGACCTGATCGTCGCCGGTACGGAGCGCGCGGTGCTGATGGTGGAATCGGAAGCGCAGCAACTGTCCGAAGAAATCATGCTCGGCGCAGTGGTGTTCGGCCACGAACAAATGCAGGTCGCGATCGACGTGATCCACGAGATGGTTCGCGAAGGTGGCAAGCCGGAATGGGATTGGAAGCCGGCCGCCAAGAATGAGCCGCTGATCGCCCGCGTGTCGGAACTGGCGCAAGCCGATCTGCTCGCCGCTTATCAACTCCGCGACAAGCAAGCCCGTTCGACCAAGCTGAAGGAAGTTTACGCAGCAACGTCGGCCAAGCTGGAAGAAGAAGCAGCGGCAGCCGGCACGGTTGCGGCGGACAAGGCTAGCGTCGGCAATGTGCTGTTCGACATCGAAGCGAAGATCGTCCGTACCCAGATCCTGAACGGCGAGCCGCGTATCGACGGCCGCGACACGCGCACTGTGCGCCCGATCGAAATCCGTACCGGCGTGCTGCCGCGTACGCACGGTTCGGCACTGTTCACGCGTGGCGAAACGCAGGCGATGGTGGTCGCGACGCTGGGCACGAAGGGCGACGAGCAGAACATCGACGCGCTCGAAGGCGAGTACCGCGAACGCTTCATGCTCCACTACAACATGCCTCCGTTCGCGACCGGCGAAACGGGCCGCGTCGGTTCGCCGAAGCGCCGTGAAATCGGTCACGGCCGTCTGGCCAAGCGCGCGCTGGCTGCATGCCTGCCGAGCGCCGACGAATTCGGCTATTCGATCCGTGTCGTTTCGGAAATCACCGAATCGAATGGTTCGTCGTCGATGGCTTCGGTGTGCGGCGGCTGCCTCGCACTGATGGACGCAGGCGTGCCGATGAAGGCGCACGTTGCCGGCATCGCGATGGGCCTGATCCTCGAAGGCAACAAGTTTGCCGTGCTGACCGACATCCTCGGCGACGAAGATCACCTCGGCGACATGGACTTCAAGGTCGCGGGTACCGAGCAAGGCGTGACCGCGCTGCAGATGGACATCAAGATCCAGGGCATCACCAAGGAAATCATGCAGGTCGCTCTCGCGCAAGCGAAGGAAGGCCGTATGCACATCCTCGGCAAGATGACCTCGGCGGTGTCTGGCGCGAACACGGTGCTGTCGGACTACGCGCCGCGCATGATCACCATCAAGATCAATCCGGAAAAGATCCGCGACGTGATCGGCAAGGGTGGTTCGGTGATCCGCGCGCTGACCGAAGAAACCGGCACGACGATCGATATTTCGGACGACGGCGTCGTCACCATCGCCAGCACGAGCAGCGAAGGGATGGCCGAAGCGAAGAAGCGTATCGAGAACATCACGCTGGAAGTCGAAGTGGGCCAAGTGTACGAAGGTACCGTGCTTAAGCTGCTCGATTTCGGCGCGATCGTGAACATCCTGCCGGGCAAGGACGGTCTGTTGCACATCTCCGAAATCGCTAACGAGCGTATCAAGGACATCAACGACTACCTGAAGGACGGCCAGCAAGTGAAGGTCAAGGTCATCCAGACGGACGAAAAGGGCCGCGTGCGTTTGTCGGCCAAGGCGTTGCTGAACGACGCCTCGAGCGGCGCGCCGCAAGGCGAACCGACGCCGCAGTAATGCGGTAGCAGGGCGACGGCCGGCAGCGCGAATGCGCGCCGGCCGTTTTTCATGAAGGGTGCAGGGTGGATTGCGTTGCAAACAGGCACAGACGCAAGCAGGTGCAACCCGGCATAAGCGGGTACTCTGTTTGCATGAAGCGCTTCGTCGCAGCTCAGACGATTTCCGTTCGTAGGCAACGCAATCCAATCTTGGAGTAGACGCAGATGAAAGCGATCGAAATCACCGAATTCGGCGCACCGGACGTCCTCAAGCTGGCTGAGCGGCCGATGCCGCAGCCGAAAGCGGGCGAGGTGCTGATCAAGGTGGCAGCATCGGGCATCAACCGTCCGGACGTGTTCCAGCGCAAGGGCGGCTACGCGCCGCCGCCGGGTGCTTCGGATCTGCCGGGGCTGGAGGTGGCGGGCGAGATCGTCGACGGCGCCATCGACGAGAAGAACAACCCGTTCGGCTTGAAAGTGGGTGACCGCGTGTGTGCGTTGCTCGCCGGTGGCGGTTACGCGGAATACGCGACCGCGCCGCTGTTGCAGTGCTTGCCGGTGCCCGCCGGATTGTCGGACGTCGAGGCGGCTTCGCTGCCGGAAACATTCTTCACGGTGTGGAGCAACGTGTTCGACCGGGCGCAGCTCGGCAAGGGCGAAGGCGCCCCGAACGAGACGCTGCTGGTGCAGGGGGGCTCGAGCGGCATCGGCGTGACGGCGATCCAGATCGCGCACGCGCTGGGTTTTCGCGTGTTCGCCACGGCCGGCTCGGACGAAAAGTGCCGCGCCTGCGAGGCGCTCGGCGCCGAACGTGCGATCAACTACAAAACTGAGGATTTCGTCGAAGTCATCAAGTCGCTGACGAATGATCGCGGTGTCGACGTGATCCTCGACATGGTGGCGGGCAGTTATGTGCCGCGTGAGCTGACCGCATTGGCCGACGGCGGCCGCATCGTGCTGATCGCCTTGCTGGGCGGCGCGAAGGCGGAGCTGAATCTGAATGAAGTGCTGCGTCGCCGTTTGACTGTGACGGGTTCGACGTTGCGCCCCCGGCCGATCGAGTTCAAGGCGAAGATCGCCGCGCAGTTGAAAGAGCGCGTGTGGCCTCACCTCGAAGATGGCCATATCAAGCCGGTGGTGCATCGCGTGTTTCCGGCCGCGCAGGCCGCCGAAGCGCACGCGCTGATGGAAAGCAGCACGCACGTTGGCAAGATCGTATTGACTTGGGGTCAGGACGCTTGACACGGTCGGTTTGACCCGATCCACCCCACGCAGTAAAATTGCGCGTTTTGCGCACGCCGCATGAATCCGAAAGGCGGGCTGTAAGCGCAAGCCAAGTCCGCCGCCAACGAAAGACGAGACGACGAGACGATGTCGAAACAACGAGCCAAGCTGGTAGTCGGTAACTGGAAGATGCACGGGCGCCTCGCCGCGAACACAACGCTGTTGCAAGCAGTGGCGCAAGGCGCGGGCGAATTGCCCGCTGATGTGCGCGTCGGTGTCTGTGTGCCGAGCCCTTATCTCGCGCAGACTCAATCGTTGCTGGAAGGCAGCAAGGTCGTGTGGGGCGTGCAGGACGTCTCGGCGTTCGCACATGGGGCCTATACCGGCGAAGTGGCTGCTCAGATGGTGGTGGATTTCGGTGCCACGCTCGCGATCGTTGGGCACTCGGAGCGCCGCGCTTACCATCGTGAAAGCTCAGAGTTGGTGGCGGTGAAGACGCAGCGGGCGTTGGAAGCAGGTTTGACCCCGATCGTGTGTGTTGGCGAAACGCTCGAAGAGCGTGAAGCGGGTTCGACCGAACAGGTGGTCGGCACGCAACTGGATGAAGTGCTGGCGAAGCTGTCGGTTGAGGACGCGGCACGTATCGTTGTCGCGTATGAACCGGTCTGGGCGATCGGCACTGGCAAGAGCGCGACGTCGGACCAGGCGCAGGCAGTGCATGCGTTCCTGCGTTCGCGTCTGGCAGCAAAAGGCGCGGCGGTGGCGGATGTGCCGTTGTTGTACGGCGGCAGTGTGAAGCCGGAGAACGCGGAAGAATTGTTCCGCGAGCCGGATATCGACGGTGGCCTGATTGGCGGCGCGTCGTTGAAAGACCAGGATTTCCTGGCGATCTGCAAAGCGGCGGCCGCGACGAGCGTCGCCGGTTAAGCAGGGCGCCTCGGCGAGGATGACCCAATCCCGCGCGGCATACTTTGTGTGGCGCGGTTAAATAAAGACTCAGGTGAGTGTGATGCTGTATTTGAAAACATTGATTATCGTCGTTCAGTTGTTGTCGGCACTCGGGGTCATCGGCCTTGTCTTGCTGCAACACGGCAAAGGCGCCGATATGGGCGCTGCATTCGGTAGCGGTGCATCGGGCAGCCTGTTCGGTGCGACCGGTTCGGCAAACTTTTTGTCGCGTACAACGGCAGTCCTCGCAGCCGTGTTTTTTGTAACGACATTGACGCTCACGTACCTCGGTGCGTATCGCGCGAAACCGTCCGCGGGCTTGCTGGGCACGGCTGTGACTGCACCTGTGGCGGCTTCCGCTGCGGCAGCGCCGGCAGGTGGCTCGGCAATATTGCCGGCGTCGGCTGCATCCGTCCCCGCTACAGACGTGCCGAAATAAATTTTCGTTCAAAGTGCTTTTGTGCGTTGAACAAACTGTTTAGACCAGTTACAATCTAAGTCTTGAAGCGATTCGCGGGTTTTATAAGTTGTTTTCCCGGATTGCAGTTAGTGCCGACGTGGTGAAATTGGTAGACACGCTATCTTGAGGGGGTAGTGGCGAAAGCTGTGCGAGTTCGAGTCTCGCCGTCGGCACCAAATGTTATCTAAATGCCAGCCGCTTGCTTCGCTTCGGCTGGCATTTTTACTTCTGACGCGCGGCTTGCGTTGGGCTTGCGGCATGTACGTTGCCGAAGTGATTTCGCGTCAGGAGTGCTATGCTCTTGGCGGCATTCAGAACCAACCGATAGAGGATAGTCTTGAACCTCGCAGCCTATTTCCCCGTCTTGTTGTTCCTCATTGTGGGCACCGGTTTAGGCGTAGCACTGGTCAGCATTGGCAAGATCCTCGGTCCCAATAAGCCCGATACCGAGAAAAACGCACCATACGAGTGCGGCTTCGAAGCATTCGAAGATGCGCGCATGAAGTTCGATGTGCGCTACTACCTCGTCGCCATTCTCTTCATCATTTTCGACCTTGAAACCGCGTTCCTGTTCCCGTGGGGTGTGGCCCTGCGCGACATCGGCTGGCCTGGCTTCATGGCGATGATGATTTTCCTGCTCGAATTCCTGTTGGGCTTCGCCTATATCTGGAAGAAGGGCGGCCTCGACTGGGAATGATGGATTAATCGCCGGTTTGCGTGGGTGGCCAAGGCTTGCCACCCCGTCTGGAGTGGAAAGCAAATGAGTATCGAAGGGGTCTTGAAGGAAGGGTTTGTCACCACTACGGCAGACAAACTGATCAACTGGACGCGCACCGGTTCGTTGTGGCCGATGACGTTCGGTCTCGCGTGCTGCGCGGTAGAGATGATGCATGCGGGCGCTGCCCGTTATGACCTTGACCGTTTCGGCGTGGTGTTTCGTCCGAGTCCGCGTCAGTCGGACGTGATGATCGTCGCCGGCACGCTGTGCAACAAGATGGCGCCGGCTCTGCGCAAGGTCTACGACCAGATGGCCGAGCCGCGCTGGGTGATTTCGATGGGCTCGTGCGCGAACGGCGGCGGCTACTACCACTATTCCTATTCGGTAGTGCGCGGCTGCGATCGGATCGTGCCGGTCGACGTCTATGTGCCGGGTTGCCCGCCTACGGCGGAAGCGCTGGTGTATGGCGTGATCCAGTTGCAGGCCAAGATTCGTCGCACCAACACAATCGCCCGTCAATAAGGCCAACGCCTCCCCCACAATATGGCAAGCAAACTCGAGACCCTGAAAGCGAACCTCGAGGCGGCCTTTGGCGGCCTCCTGTTGAGCACCACCGAGGCAGTCGGTGAGTTGACGATCGTCGTGAAGGCGAGCGATTACATTAACGTGGCAACGCGTCTGCGCGACGACCGCACGCTCGGTTTCGAGCAGTTGATGGATCTGTGCGGCGTCGACTATCAGACCTACGGCGATGGCGCATACGACGGTCCGCGTTTCGCGGCCGTTCTGCATTTGTTGTCGGTGCAGAACAACTGGCGTTTGCGTCTGCGTGTGTTCGCGCCGGACGACGAAGTGCCGATCGTCGCGTCGGTCGTCGATATCTGGAGTTCGGCCAACTGGTACGAGCGCGAAGCATTCGACCTGTACGGCATCGTCTTCGAGGGTCACCCGGACCTGCGCCGCATCCTGACCGACTACGGTTTCATTGGTCACCCGTTCCGTAAAGATTTCCCTGTTTCCGGCTACGTCGAAATGCGTTACGACCCGGAAGAGAAGCGCGTCGTCTATCAGCCTGTGACGATCGAGCCGCGGGAAATCACGCCGCGCGTGATCCGCGAGGATCGCTATGGCGGTCTGAAACACTAAGAGAACGCCATGGCAGAGATCAAGAACTACACGCTCAACTTCGGTCCTCAGCACCCGGCTGCGCACGGTGTGCTGCGCCTCGTGCTCGAACTCGACGGCGAAGTCATCCAGCGCGCCGATCCGCACATCGGCCTCCTGCATCGCGCGACTGAAAAGCTCGCGGAAACCAAAACCTTCATCCAGTCCGTGCCGTACATGGACCGTCTCGACTACGTGTCGATGATGGTCAACGAGCACGGCTACGTGATGGCGATTGAAAAGCTGCTCGGCATCGAAGTGCCGATTCGCGCGCAGTACATCCGCGTCATGTTCGACGAAGTCACGCGGGTGCTGAACCACCTGATGTGGATCGGCGCACACGCGCTCGACGTGGGCGCGATGGCGGTGTTTCTGTATGCGTTCCGTGAGCGCGAAGACCTGATGGACGTGTACGAGGCGGTGTCCGGTGCACGGATGCACGCGGCCTACTACCGTCCGGGTGGCGTGTACCGCGATCTGCCTGACGCAATGCCGCAATACAAAGCGTCGAAGATCCGCAATGCGAAGGCGTTGTCGAGGATGAACGAAAACCGTCAAGGTTCGCTGCTCGACTTCATCGACGATTTCTTTACGCGTTTCCCCAAGTGCGTCGACGAATACGAAACGCTGCTCACCGACAACCGGATCTGGAAGCAACGTCTGGTCGGTATCGGCGTGGTGAGCCCGGAACGGGCGCTGAACCTCGGTATGACCGGCGCGATGCTGCGCGGCTCGGGTATCGAGTGGGATCTGCGCAAGAAGCAGCCGTACGAAGTTTACGACAAGATGGATTTCGACATTCCGGTCGGCGTTAATGGCGATTGTTATGACCGGTATCTGGTTCGCGTCGAAGAAATGCGCCAGTCCACGCGGATTGTGAAACAGTGCATTGAGTGGCTGCGTAAGAATCCTGGTCCGGTGATGGTCGACAATCACAAGGTTGCGCCGCCGTCGCGTGTCGGCATGAAGTCGAACATGGAAGACTTGATTCACCACTTCAAGCTCTTCACGGAAGGCTTCCACGTACCGGAAGGCGAAGCGTATGCGGCGGTCGAACATCCGAAGGGCGAGTTCGGTATCTATCTGATCTCGGACGGCGCGAACAAGCCGTATCGCCTGAAGATTCGCGCGCCGGGCTATGCGCACCTGTCCACGCTCGATGAAATGGCGCGTGGTCACATGATCGCCGACGCTGTGACGATCATCGGTACGCAGGACATCGTGTTCGGCGAAGTGGATCGCTAGGACGTATTCATCGGCGCGCGTCTTCAGGTTGCACCGAAGCACGCGTCAAGCAAAGGAACGCCGGGTCTGTCGCAGCATGATGTGAGCGACGGGTTTTCGTTCGGTAGGAATTGAAAGAGTCGTGTCTGAAAATGATCTCAGCTGAAGGCCTGAAAGAAATCGATCGTGCGATCGCGAAGTATCCCGCCGATCAGAAACAGTCCGCCGTCATGTCGGCGTTGACCACTGCTCAGGAAGAGCATGGTTGGCTGTCGCCCGAACTCATGCAGTTCGTTGCGGACTATCTCGGCATGCCGGCGGTCGCCGTGCAGGAGGTGGCTACCTTCTACACGATGTACGAGACCTCGCCGGTCGGCAAATACAAGATCACGCTCTGCACGAATCTGCCGTGCCAGCTCGGCCCGGAGGGCGGCTCAGACAGCGCCGCTGAATATCTGAAGCAGAAGCTCGGCATCGGCTTCGGCGAAACCACGGCTGACGGCAAGTTCACCTTGAAAGAAGGTGAGTGCATGGGCTCGTGCGGCGATGCGCCGGTGATGCTGGTGAACAACCATCGCATGTGCAGCTTCATGAGCCGCGCGAAGATCGACCAGCTGCTTGAGGAACTTTCGAAATGACGTCTTTACACGATCGTCACATCAAACCGCTGATTCTTGCCGGCCTGAACGGCGATAACTGGCATCTCGAAGACTATGTGGCGCGCGGCGGTTACGCCCAGCTGCGCCGCATTCTGGAAGAAAAGATTCCGCCTGAGCAGGTGATCGCCGACGTCAAGGCTTCGGGTCTGCGCGGCCGTGGCGGTGCGGGCTTTCCGACCGGACTGAAGTGGAGCTTCATGCCGCGTCAGTTCCCGGGGCAGAAGTATCTCGTCTGCAATTCGGACGAAGGCGAACCGGGCACGTTCAAAGACCGCGACATCCTGCGCTTCAATCCGCACTCGCTGATTGAAGGCATGGCCATCGGCGCGTACGCGATGGGCATCACGGTCGGCTACAACTATATTCACGGCGAGATCTGGGAAGTCTACAAACGCTTTGAGCAGGCGTTGGAAGAAGCCCGTCGCGCCGGGTTCCTTGGCGACAACATCATGGGTTCGGGCTTCTCGTTCGAGCTGCATGCGCACCACGGTTACGGCGCCTACATTTGCGGCGAAGAGACTGCGCTGCTCGAATCGCTCGAAGGCAAGAAAGGCCAGCCGCGCTTCAAGCCGCCGTTCCCGGCGAGCTTCGGCGTGTATGGCAAGCCGACCACGATCAACAATACCGAGACGTTCGCTGCGGTGCCGTTCCTGCTCGCGATCGGTCCGCAGAATTACCTGGAAATCGGCAAGCCGAACAACGGCGGCACGAAGATCTTTTCGGTCGCGGGCGACGTTGAACGTCCGGGCAACTATGAAATTCCGCTCGGCACACCGTTCGCGACGCTGATGGAACTGGCCGGCGGCATGCGCGGCGGCAAGAAGATCAAGGCCGTGATTCCTGGCGGGTCGTCGGCACCGGTGATCCCGGGCGACATGATGATGCAGACGGACATGGACTACGACGCGATCGCCAAGGCGGGCTCGATGCTCGGTTCCGGCGCGGTCATCGTGATGGACGAGACGCGTTGCATGGTGCGTTCGCTGCTGCGTCTGTCGTATTTCTATTACGAAGAGTCGTGCGGTCAGTGCACACCGTGCCGCGAAGGCACCGGCTGGCTGTATCGCGTCGTGCATCGTATCGAACACGGGCTCGGCCGTCCGGAAGATCTGGATCTGCTGAACTCGGTCGCTGAGAACATCATGGGCCGCACGATTTGCGCGCTCGGCGATGCAGCGGCCATGCCGGTTCGCGGCATGCTCAAGCACTACTGGGACGAATTCGAATATCACGTGGCGCACAAGCATTGCCTCGTCGGCGGTCACGCCGGTGCGGCAGCGGCGTCGGAAACAGTGGCTGCCTGAGTACGCTGAATAGCGCACCAGAACACATCATCCGCGGGATTCATCGCCTGAAACGGGCGATGAACAGGGCGAACGATTGAGCGGTAACAGGTTAAGGAAGATTGACCATCATGGTTGAACTTGAAATAGACGGCAAGAAAGTAGAGGTGCCTGAAGGCAGCATGGTGATCCAGGCTGCGCATAAGGTCGACACGTACATTCCTCACTTCTGCTATCACAAGAAGCTGTCGATTGCGGCCAACTGCCGGATGTGTCTGGTCGATGTCGAAAAGATGCCGAAGGCCGTGCCTGCATGCGCCACGCCGGTGTCAGCGGGCATGATCGTGCGCACCAAGTCCGAGAAAGCGGTGAAGGGCCAGCAAGCCGTGATGGAGTTCCTGCTGATCAACCACCCGCTGGATTGCCCGATCTGCGATCAGGGCGGTGAGTGTCAGTTGCAGGATCTGGCCGTGGGCTACGGCAAGTCGGCATCGCGCTATAGCGAAGAAAAGCGCGTCGTGTTCCACAAGAACGTCGGCCCGCTGATCTCGATGGAAGAAATGTCGCGTTGCATTCACTGCACGCGCTGCGTCCGTTTCGGCCAGGAAGTGGCCGGCGTGATGGAACTCGGCATGCTGGGCCGCGGTGAACATTCGGAAATCACGTCCTTCGTCGGCAAGACGGTTGACTCCGAACTGTCGGGCAACATGATCGATCTGTGCCCGGTTGGCGCATTGACCAGCAAGCCGTTCCGTTACAGCGCCCGCACGTGGGAACTGTCGCGCCGCAAGTCGGTGAGCCCGCACGATTCCGTCGGCGCGAACCTTGTGGTGCAAGTCAAGAACAACCGCGTGATGCGTGTTCTGCCGTTCGAAAACGAATCCATCAACGAATGCTGGATTTCGGACAAGGACCGCTTCTCGTACGAAGCCCTGAATAGCCCGGAACGTCTCACGCTGCCGATGCTCAGGCAAGGCGGCAAGTGGGTCGAGACCGACTGGCAAACCGCGCTCGAATATGTGGTCAAGGGTCTGAAGGGCATCAAGGGCGACCACGGCGCGAACGCGCTGGCCGTTCTCGGTAGCGCCCACAGCACCGTCGAAGAACTGTTCCTGTTGAAGCAGCTGGCGCAAGCGGTCGGTACGCCTAACGTCGACTTCCGTCTGCGTCAGTCGGATTTCTCCGCACCCGTCAACGGCGCGCCGTGGCTCGGCACGACGATCGCCGATCTGTCGAACGTGGATTCGGCGCTCGTGATCGGTTCGGATCTGCGCCGCGATCATCCGCTGTTCGCCGCGCGTCTGCGTCAAGCCGCCAAGAGCGGCACGAAGCTCACGCTCGTGCAAGCCACCAACGACGACGCGATGATCCCGCAAGCGCAGCGTGTCGTTGCCGCGCCGTCGGCATGGCTCGACGCGCTGGCCGGCATCGCCGGCGCGGTTTCGGAAGCAAACGGCGTGGCACTGCCGGAAGCCTTCGCCGGCACGCAGCCGACGGACGCCAACAAACAAGTCGCGAAGTCGCTCGCTACCGGCGAACACCGCTTGGTGTTGCTCGGCAACGGCGCGGTCCGTCATCCGGACTTCGCAGCGATTCACGCCGCGGCGCAATGGATCGCAGACGCGACCGGTGCAACGCTGGGTTTCCTCACGGAAGCCGCCAACACGGTTGGCGCGCATCTTGTGAACGCATTGCCGGGCGAAGGTGGTTTGAACGCTCGCGAAGTGTTCGAGCAACCGCGCAAGGGCTATGTGTTGCTGAACGTCGAACCTGAATTCGACACGGCCAATCCGGCGCAGGCTTTGGCCGCGCTGAAGCAGGCTGAAATGGTCGTCGTGATGTCGCCGTTCCAGATGGGCGCTGAATACGCTGACGTCCTGCTACCGATTGCGCCGTTCACGGAAACGGCCGGCACGTTCGTCAATGCCGAAGGTACCGTGCAGACGTTCAACGGCGTCGTGCGCCCGCTCGGCGACACGCGTCCGGCATGGAAGGTCTTGCGTGTGTTGGGTAGCCTGCTGGGCGTGCCGGGCTTCGAATTCGACACTTCAGAAGAAGTGCGCACGGCAGCGCTTGGCGACGGCGAGATCAAGTCGCGTCTGTCGAACAAGACGGGTGCCACGGTTGCACGCGGCAAGGCAGCGGAAGGCAAGTTCGAGCGTATCGCCGACGTGCCGATCTATCATGCTGACGCGCTGGTGCGTCGCGCGGAGTCGCTGCATCTGACGGCAGCGGCGCGCGCAGCGAATTCGGCCGGTCTGCCGGCTGCGCTGTTCGACAAACTGGGTTTGAAGGAAGGCGACGCAGTGCGCGTACGCCAGGGCGAGCAATCGGTGCAGTTGCCGGCCGTGCGCGACGCGAATCTTGCGGAGACGGTCGTCCGCGTATCGGCAGCTACACCTGCCGGTGCAGCGCTGGGCAGCCTGTTCGGTGAACTGGTGGTGGAGAAGGCGTAAATGAGCTTGTTCGATACGATCAACTCGGGCGGCACCCAGCTTCTCGGTGTGGCATGGCCCACGGTGTGGGCACTGGTGCGCATCCTGGTGGTGGCCGTCGTGATCCTGCTGTGCGTGGCTTACCTGATTCTGTGGGAGCGTAAGCTGATCGGCTGGATGCACGTGCGTCTCGGCCCGAACCGCGTCGGCCCGGCAGGTTTGCTGCAGCCGATCGCCGACGTGCTGAAGCTGTTGCTGAAAGAAGTGATTCAGCCGGCTCAGGCAAGCCGCTGGATCTACATGATCGCGCCGATCATGGTGGTGGTGCCGGCCTTCGCGGTCTGGGCGGTGATTCCGTTTCAGGCTGGCGCGGTGCTCGGCGACATCAACGCGGGTCTCTTGTATGCGATCGCGATTTCGTCAGTCGGCGTGTACGGCGTGATCCTGGCCGGCTGGGCGTCGAACTCGAAGTACGCGTTCCTCGGTGCCATGCGCGCGGCCGCTCAAATGGTGTCGTACGAAATTTCGATGGGCTTCGCTCTCGTCGTCGTGCTGATGACCTCGGGCAGCCTGAATCTGTCGGACATCGTGACGTCGCAGGAGCGCGGCATTTTTGCCGGCTACGGCTTGAACTTCTTGTCGTGGAACTGGCTGCCGCTCTTGCCAATGTTTGTCGTGTACTTCATCTCGGGCATCGCCGAAACGAACCGTCACCCGTTCGACGTGGTGGAAGGCGAGTCGGAAATCGTCGCGGGCCACATGATCGATTACTCGGGGATGGCGTTTGCGCTGTTCTTCCTCGCCGAGTACATCAACATGATCGTGATCTCGGCATTGGCTGCAACACTGTTCCTCGGCGGCTGGAGCGCACCGTTCGGCTTCCTGTCGTTTGTCCCGGGCATCGTTTGGCTCGTCGCCAAGGTTTTCTTGCTGCTGTCGGTATTCATCTGGGCGCGTGCCACGTTCCCGCGCTATCGCTATGACCAGATCATGCGTCTGGGCTGGAAGATTTTCATTCCGGTTTGCGTGGTGTGGCTCATCGTGGTCGGCTTCTGGATCATGTCGC
This sequence comes from Paraburkholderia domus, assembly GCF_905220705.1. GTDB lineage: Bacteria > Pseudomonadota > Gammaproteobacteria > Burkholderiales > Burkholderiaceae > Paraburkholderia > Paraburkholderia domus. The sequence continues at coordinate 30,110 of NZ_CAJNAT010000003.1, read as the reverse complement.
CGTTGAATATCTGGAAATAAAGGGCGGATGAACCCATGACCGCAATCCAAAACTTTTTCAAGACCTTCTTCCTGACGGAGCTGCTCAAAGGCCTCGCGCTGACCGGACGTTACACGTTCCAGCGCAAGGTGACCGTGCAGTTCCCGGAAGAGAAGACCCCGATTTCGCCGCGTTTCCGCGGTCTGCATGCGCTGCGCCGCTATGAAAATGGCGAAGAGCGCTGCATCGCCTGCAAGCTGTGCGAAGCGGTGTGCCCGGCGCTCGCCATCACGATCGAATCGGAAACCCGTGCGGACAACACGCGCCGCACGACGCGTTACGACATCGACCTGACCAAGTGCATCTTCTGCGGTTTCTGCGAAGAGAGCTGCCCGGTCGATTCGATCGTCGAGACGCACATTCTCGAATATCACGGCGAAAAGCGCGGCGACCTGTATTTCACGAAGGACATGCTGCTGGCCGTGGGCGATCGCTACGAAGCAGAGATCGCTGCGAGCAAGGCAGCCGACGCACCGTATCGTTGAAGCGCTTCAGTTGAAGCAGTAAATGCAGCAGTAACACGGCCTGTTGTCGGGCCGAGCGCCGCGGCCTGACCGCCGCGGCACGGCGCACCTGTGCGGTTGTTTCGGCGGTTTCGGCCGCTTTTACCCGCCACACGTGCCAAAGAACAATGCCTGACGATGGCCTAACGATGAACCGGTAATCATGGAATTCACGACCGTACTGTTCTACATCTTCGCGCTACTCCTGGTGGTTTCAGGGCTGAAGGTGATCACCTCGCGCAACCCGGTTTCGTCCGCACTGTTTCTGGTGCTGGCGTTCTTCAACGCAGCCGCGATCTGGATGCTGCTGGAGGCCGAGTTCCTCGCAATCCTGCTGGTGCTGGTGTACGTCGGCGCGGTGATGGTGCTGTTCCTGTTCGTCGTGATGATGCTGGACATCAATATCGACGTGCTGCGCAAAGACTTCAAACGCTTCGTGCCGATGGCCACGCTGGTGGGCGCGATTATCGTGATCGAGACCGCGCTGATCCTGTGGCACGGCTACGGCGCGACTGCCACGGCGCTGCGCGACAACGCTGCAGCGAACGGCATGGCCGGCTGGTCGAACACTCGCGTGATCGGCAAGATCATCTACACCGACTACATCTTCGCATTTGAAGTCGCCGGCCTTGTGCTGCTGGTGGCGATCATCGCGGCGATTGCGCTGACCACGAGTCACAAGAAAGATAGCAAGCGCCAGAACATCAGCGAACAGGTCAAGGTGCGTGCTCAGGACCGCGTGCGCATCGTGAAGATGGCATCTGAAAAGACCGCGGCAACTGTCGCGGCGGAAGAAGCCGCGGCAGCGGCAGCAGCGGCCGACTCGGCACCCGCTAAGAACAGCTGAGCGGACAGGAGATAGAAATCATGTTGACCCTTGCACATTACCTTGTCCTCGGCGCGATCCTGTTTGCGATCAGCATCGTCGGCATTTTCCTGAACCGCCGCAACGTCATCATCATCCTGATGGCGATCGAACTGATGCTGCTGGCGGTGAACACCAATTTCGTCGCGTTCTCGCATTATCTCGGCGACGTGCATGGTCAGATCTTCGTCTTCTTCGTGCTGACAGTAGCAGCAGCTGAAGCGGCGATCGGACTCGCAATTCTGGTGACCCTGTTCCGTAGCCTCGACACGATCAATGTCGAGGACCTCGATCAGCTCAAAGGTTAATTTCAGGTAAAGCGGTTATGTCAACGACACTCAATGAAAACCTGCTGCTGGCAATCCCGCTGGCACCGCTGGCCGGCTCCCTGATTGCGGGGCTGTTCGGGAAAGCGGTAGGGCGAGCCGGTGCGCACTCGGTCACGATCCTCGGCGTCGCGATCTCTTTCATCCTCTCGGCCATTGTCTTTTTCGATGTGCTGAACGGCGCGAGCTTCAACGCGACCGTTTATGAATGGATGACGATCGGCAAGACGAAGTTCGAGATCGGCTTCCTGGTCGACTCGCTGACGGCGATGATGATGTGCGTGGTGACCTTCGTGTCGCTCATGGTGCACATCTACACGATCGGCTACATGGCCGACGACGACGGCTACCAGCGCTTCTTCTCGTACATCGCGCTGTTCACCTTCTCGATGCTGATGCTCGTGATGAGCAACAACTTCCTGCAGCTGTTCTTCGGCTGGGAAGCGGTGGGTCTGGTGTCGTACCTGCTGATCGGCTTCTACTTCACCCGTGAGAGCGCGATCTACGCGAACATGAAAGCGTTCATCGTGAACCGCATCGGCGACTTCGGGTTTCTGCTCGGCATCGGCCTGCTGTTCGCTTTCGCCGGTTCGATGAACTACGGCGACGTCTTCGCGAAGCGCACCGAACTCGCGGCATTAAGCTTCCCGGGCACGGACTGGGGCCTGCTGACGGTCGCCTGCATTTGCCTCTTCATCGGCGCAATGGGTAAGTCGGCGCAGTTCCCGCTGCACGTCTGGCTGCCGGATTCGATGGAAGGTCCGACGCCGATCTCCGCGCTGATTCACGCGGCAACCATGGTGACGGCCGGTATCTTCATGGTCGCGCGTATGTCGCCGCTGTTCGAGCTGTCGGACACGGCGCTGTCGTTCGTGATGGTGATCGGTGCGATCACGGCGCTGTTCATGGGTTTCCTCGGAATCGTCCAGAACGACATCAAGCGCGTGGTGGCTTACTCGACGCTGTCGCAACTCGGTTACATGACGGTTGCGCTCGGCGCATCAGCATACTCGGTCGCCATTTTCCACTTGATGACGCACGCGTTCTTCAAGGCGTTGCTGTTCCTCGGCGCGGGTTCCGTGATTATCGGCATGCACCACGATCAGGACATCCGCAACATGGGCGGCCTGCGCAAGTACATGCCGATCACATGGATTACGTCACTGGTCGGTTCGTTGGCGCTGATTGGTACGCCGTTCTTCTCAGGCTTCTATTCGAAAGATTCGATCATCGACGCAGTGAAGCTGTCGCATCTGCCGGGGTCGGGTTTCGCATACTTCGCGGTCGTGGCGAGCGTGTTCGTCACTGCGCTGTATTCGTTCCGTATGTACTTCCTGGTGTTCCACGGCAAGGAGCGCTTCCGCGATCCTAAGCATCCGGAGTCGCCGATGGGCATCGAAGCGGCTGCGCATGCGCATGACGGTCACGGCCATGACGCACACGGCCATGGTCACGACGACCACGCACACGAGCCGCACGAAACGCCGTGGGTGGTGTGGCTGCCGCTGGTGCTGCTGGCGATCCCGTCGGTGGTGATCGGCGCGATCGGTGTCGGTCCGATGCTGTTCGGCGACTTCTTCCAGCACGGTGTGGCGTTCGACAAGGTGATCTTCATCGGCGAAAACCATCCGGCGCTGCATGAGATGACTGAAGAGTTCCAGGGCTGGGCGTCGATGGGTCTGCACTCCGTCTCCGGTTTGCCGGTCTGGCTGGCGCTCGCGGGCGTGGTGACGGCGTGGTTCCTGTATCTGGTTCGTCCTGATCTGCCGGCTGTCATCAAACGCGCATTCGGTCCGATCTACACGCTGCTCGACAACAAGTACTACATGGACAAGATCAACGAAGTCGTGTTCGCGCGGGGCGCCGTGGCAATTGGCCGTGGTCTCTGGAAGGAAGGCGACGTCGTGGTTATCGACGGCATCGTCAACGGCAGCGCACGCTTTATCGGCTGGTTTGCCGGCGTGATCCGCTTCCTCCAATCCGGCTACATCTACCACTACGCGTTCGCCATGATTATCGGCATGTTGGGGCTCCTGACCCTGTTTGTAACGCTCGGCGGCAAATAAGGCGAGGGACACTAATGCACGCTTATCCGATTCTCAGTATCGCGATCTGGTTACCGATCCTCGTAGGTCTCCTGGTCCTGGCTATCGGTTCCGACCGGAACCCGGCCCCGGCGCGCTGGGTCGCGCTGATCGGCTCGGTCGTCAGCTTCATCGTGACGATCCCGCTGATTACTGGTTTTGATTCGAGTACCGCCGATCTGCAGTTCGTCGAAAAGGCGAACTGGATCGAGCGCTTCAATATCACGTACCACCTGGGTGTCGACGGTATCTCGATGTGGTTCGTCGTGTTGACCGCCTTGATCACGGTGATCGTCGTGATCTCCGCGTGGGAAGTCATCACGAAGAACGTGGCGCAGTACCTTGCTGCGTTCCTGATCCTGTCCGGCATCATGGTCGGCGTGTTCAGTTCAGCGGACGGCATGCTGTTCTACGTGTTCTTCGAAGCGACGCTGATTCCGATGTACATCATCATCGGCGTGTGGGGTGGGGCAAACCGCGTGTATGCGGCGTTCAAGTTCTTCCTGTACACGCTGATGGGCTCGCTGCTGATGCTGGTCGCGTTGCTGTACCTGTACATCCAGACCGGAACGTTCGATCTGGCAACGTGGCAGAACGTGCAGATCGGCATGACGCCGCAGATATTGCTGTTCATAGCGTTCTTCATGGCCTTCGCCGTGAAGGTGCCGATGTGGCCGGTTCATACGTGGTTGCCTGACGCCCACGTGGAAGCGCCGACCGGCGGCTCGGTCGTGCTGGCCGCGATCATGCTTAAGCTGGGTGCATACGGTTTCGTGCGCTTCTCGCTGCCGATCGCACCTGACGCGAGCCACTTCCTCGCGCCTGTCGTGATCACGCTGTCGTTGATCGCTGTGATCTACATCGGCCTGGTGGCGATGGTGCAGGCCGACATGAAGAAGCTGGTCGCGTATTCGTCGATCGCGCACATGGGTTTCGTAACGCTCGGTTTCTTCATCTTCAATCAGCTCGGCATGGAAGGCGCGATCGTGCAGATGATCTCGCACGGCTTCGTGTCGGGCGCGATGTTCCTGTGCATCGGTGTGCTGTATGACCGTATGCACTCGCGTCAGATCGCCGATTACGGCGGTGTCGTCAACGTGATGCCGAAGTTTGCGGCGTTCGTGATGCTGTTCTCGATGGCCAATTGCGGCTTGCCGGGTACTTCCGGCTTCGTCGGCGAGTTCATGGTGATTCTGGCTGCCGTCCAGTACAACTTCTGGATCGCAGGCGGTGCGGCTGTCACGCTGATTCTCGGCGCGGCCTACACGTTGTGGATGTACAAGCGCGTGTACTTCGGCGCGGTCGCCAACGATCACGTGAAGGGCCTGCTCGACATCAATCGTCGCGAATTCTTCATGCTGGCAGTGCTCGCCGCACTGACGCTGTTCATGGGCCTGTATCCGAAGCCCTTTACCGATGTGATGCACGTATCCGTGGAAAACCTCCTCTCCCACGTCGCGCAGTCCAAGCTGCCGTTGCCACAGTAATGCAGAGCGGAGGAATTTAAAGATCATGCAAAACGCCCCTATGACTGCCCTGTTGCCCGACGCACTGGTGATGCTCGCCGTTGTGATCGCGTGGCTCAACGACACATTCGTCGGCCAGGCCGGTCGCCGTACCACGTATTTCATCGCGTTCTTCTCGACGCTGATTGCCGGCGTCTGGTTCGCGGTGAACGCGTTCGACCCGCAGGTGCACTACTTCTTCGGTCACATGTATGTGGTGGATTCGTTCGCCAATGTGATGAAAGCGGTGGTGACGCTCGGCTATGCCGTGTCGATCGTTTATTCGCGCCGGTACCTCGAGGATCGCGGACTATTCCGTGGCGAGTTCTTCCTGTTGGGCATGTTCTCGTTGCTCGGCCAACTCGTGATGATTTCCGGCAACAACTTCCTGACGCTGTACCTCGGTCTGGAACTGATGTCGCTGTCGCTGTACGGTGCGATTGCACTGCGTCGAGACGCGGCGCAGTCGAACGAAGCTGCAATGAAGTACTACGTGCTCGGTGCGTTGGCTTCCGGTTTCCTGCTGTACGGCATTTCGATGCTGTACGGTGCGACCGGTTCGCTCGACCTGAACGAAGTGTTCAAGGCGATCGGCACGAGCCACTACGATCCGAGCGTGCTGCTGTTCGGCGTGATCTTCATCGTGGCAGGCGTGGCGTTCAAGATGGGTGCGGTGCCGTTCCACATGTGGGTGCCCGACGTGTATCAGGGCGCTCCGACGGCAATGACGCTGATGGTCGGCGGCGGTCCGAAGGTGGCTGCATTCGCATGGGGCCTGCGCTTCCTCGTGATGGGTCTGCTGCCGCTGGCGGTCGAGTGGCAGCAAATGCTGGTGATCCTGGCAGCGCTGTCGCTAATTGTCGGCAACATCACCGGTATCGTGCAACGCAACGTCAAGCGTATGCTCGCGTACTCGGCGATTTCGAACATGGGCTTCGTACTGCTCGGCCTGCTGGCCGGCGTGGTGGATCAGAAGACGACCGGCGCGGCCAATGCGTATGGTTCGGCGATGTACTACAGCATCGTCTATCTGATTACGACGATGGGCACCTTCGGCATCATCATGCTGCTGGCACGCCGCGATTTCGAGGCGGACACGCTCGAAGACTTCAAGGGCCTGAATCAACGCAGCCCGGTGTTCGCTTTCGTCATGATGGTAATGATGTTCTCGCTCGCCGGCATCCCGCCTGCAGTCGGCTTCTACGCCAAGCTCGCGGTGCTGCAGGCAACCATGAATGCCGGTTTGACCTGGCTTACCGTGTTGGCCGTGATCACGTCGCTGTTCGGTGCGTTCTACTACCTGCGTATCGTCAAGCTGATGTACTTCGACGAACCGCAAGACAAGTCGCCGATTGTCGCCGACACAAGCACGCGTGCTTTGCTTGCGTTCAACGGTGTTGCCGTGCTGGTGCTCGGTATCGTGCCGGATCCGCTGTTGAAGGCCTGCCTGCAGGCTATCCAGCACACGCTGCTGCTCTGATGTCGGCTGCGGGTTGGTTTATCGTGTTGTTGGCGCTGGTCGGCGCCAACCTGCCATTTCTGAATCAGCGTCTCTTCGCCGCCTTGCCGTTGAAAGCGGTGAAGAAGAGCGCCTGGATCCGGATTGCCGAATTGATCGTGCTGTACTTTGTGGTCGGCGCGCTCGGATTTCTGCTGGAAGCGCGCGCGGGTAACCGCTTCGAACAAGGGTGGCAGTTCTACGCGATCACGTTCGCATTGTTCGTCGTGTTCGCGTTCCCCGGCTTTACCTTCCAGTATCTCGTCAAACGTCGCTGACGGCGTCCCGCCGTCGCGCACCAAGCTGTCCTGAGGTCGCATATGGCTGAACTTCCCGATCACGACGCCACGCTCACCGAGACCTGTCTCGAGAGCAAAACGATCCATCAAGGGCCGTTCCTCACGCTCAAGTGCGATACCGTCCGCTTGCCGGACGGTAAGCAGGCCACTCGCGAGTACGTTCAGCATCCGGGTGCCGTGATGGTGATTCCGCTATTCGACGACGGCCGCGTGTTGCTGGAAAGCCAGTACCGCTATCCGATGGGTAAGGTCATGGTCGAATACCCAGCGGGCAAGCTCGATCCGAACGAAGGTGCACTGGCCTGCGCGAAACGCGAGCTGCAAGAAGAGACAGGCTATACGGCGCGTGAGTACGTTTATCTGACGCGCATTCATCCCATCATTTCCTACTCGACCGAATTCATCGATATTTATCTGGCGCGTGGGCTGACCGCCGGCGAGCGCAAACTCGATGACGGCGAATTCCTTGAACTGTTCACCGCCAGCGTCACCGATATGTTGGAATGGGTACGCACGGGCAAGGTGACGGACGTGAAAACCATCATCGGCACGTTCTGGCTGGAGAAGGTGTTGTCGGGTACCTGGCCAATGGCCGAGCCGCAATAGCGCGCTCAGGTCAGAACTCGGAATGGGCGCGGGTCAGGCGCCGACTGGACAATCTGCAAGAAGCCCCTGCTGGTCTGTGACCGGCAGGGGCTTTGTCATTGTGGCCGCGATATCGACTCAATGCGTGCCCCCGTGTATGAAAAGCGGGGTTCCGTCCTATGCCATCTGACAGTCTCGCCCCACGACCGTTGCCGCTCTAGTATCGACATCTGACAACGGGGTTTGTTATTACACTTATTTTGGATAACGAAGGGTGTGAGATGTATTCCGTTGTGGTTGCAAGCGCATCAGGTTGTCACTTGACAACCTGATGCGCTTGCCCTAAATTGGAGGGCATAGATGGTCCGTGGGATCCATTCCAAAAAAGAGGTCGAGGCCGCGCTGGCTTACGCGGAAAGAAACGGCTGGCGCGTCCAAGGCGGCGGCAAAGGTCACGCCTGGGGAAAGATGTACTGCCCTTACAACGACGCGGAATGTCGTTGCGGCGAGTTTTGCATTTCGAGTGTGTGGAGTACGCCAAAAAATCCCGGCAATCACGCAAAGCACCTCAAGCGCATCGTCGACAACTGCACATCACGCCGGCAGTAAAAGTGTTCGAAGGGCAAAAGCCTGAAGCTGAATGAAGGCAGGAGTAGATTATGGAATATGTGTTCACCTTGAAATACCGGCTCGTTGCAGAGGACTGCGATCTTGACGGGATCGTCGAGCGGCTGGGCGAAGCCGGATGCGACGACGCCACTATCGGCGTGGGGCAGCCGGGACGCATTGCGCTGGTTTTTGCTCGCGAAGGCGCGTCGGCGTTTGAAGCGCTGGTCAGCGCACTCAAAGATATCAAACAGGCAGTGCCGTCTGCGCGCCTTGTCGAGGCGGGGCCGGACTTCGTCGGCCTCACGGATGCCGCTGAGGTAGCGGGCGTGTCACGGCAAAACATGCGCAAGCTGATGTTGAGCCATGCAGTCGATTTCCCGCCGCCGGTTCACGAGGGCAGCGCGTCGGTGTGGCATCTGTCGGACATCCTCGACTGGCTAAATGCGCGTGGCGGGTATGACATCAAGGCGGCCGTATTCGACGTCGCGAAATCGGCCAAGCAGATCAACCTCGCGAAAGAGGCGCTCGAACTCGAACCGCGGCTTAACCGCCGGCTCGAATTTCTGGTGGCCTAAAAGGAACGCAGCGGCAAGCGCGCGAACCTATGAGCCTCATACGATCAGCGTTCCCTTTCATCCAAGGGTTCGGTGTGCCGTTTGCCGATTAAGCCATCTTCGGCAGTCCGTTGCGCAAAGCGTTAAAATCGCCCACCGCGTTCGATTTGTCAGCGACGCCTGGCGTTAACGTGCCGCCCGTAAAAATTTACGAACGACCGTTCACAAATTTCCATTTTGCGCTAAACTGGCACGCAAGCCCTGATTCCACATGAAGGTCCTCGATTTACAGTGTCCGCATGGCCATCGGTTCGAAGGCTGGTTCGCTTCGGCTGATGACTTCGAGTCGCAGCAGTCCCGCAAGCTCGTCGAATGTCCGATCTGCGGTGCGAATGAAGTGAGCCGTTTGCCGTCCGCGCCGCGCCTGAATCTGTCGGGTGCGACCGAAGCGAAAGTCCCTGCGGATACGGGAGAAATGCAGGCGCGCGTTATGCGTGCCTTGCGCGAGGTACTGGAAAAGACTGAGAACGTGGGCGACCGCTTCGCTGAGGAAGCACGGCGCATTCACTACAACGAAGCGCCTGCACGCAATATTCGCGGTGTTACGACACCGGAAGACGCGAAAGCCTTGGTCGAAGAAGGCATCGAAGTGATGCCGCTGCCGGTCCCGGCTGCTTTGAAGGAACCGCTGCAATAGCGCAGTGGCTCACTGGCAGCGGGCGGTTGCGGCCAGGAGACACGACGCATGAATCTGGACTATTCCCCCGCTGACGACGCGTTCCGCGCCGACATCCGCGCTTGGCTCGAAGCGAATTTGCCTCGCGAGCTGAGCGACAAAGTACTCAACCACAAGCGGCTAAACCGCGAAGACTTCGCAGGCTGGCATAAGCTGCTCGGCACGCGCGGCTGGTCGGTCATCGCGTGGCCGAAAGAATTCGGTGGCCCAGGCTGGGACGCGACCCAACGGCATATCTGGGACGAAGAGTGCGCACGTATCGGCGCGCCGTCCGTGCTGCCGTTCGGCGTTTCGATGGTGGCGCCCGTGTTGATGAAGTACGGCAATGAGGCGCAGAAGCGTCACTATCTGCCGCGCATTCTCGACGGTACAGACTGGTGGTGTCAGGGTTATTCCGAGCCGGGTTCCGGTTCTGACCTGGCGTCGCTGCGCACGCGTGCCGAGCGCGTCGGCGATCACTATGTGGTCAACGGTCAGAAAACCTGGACGACGCTGGGCCAGTACGCCGACATGATGTTCTGTCTCGTGCGCACCGACAGCGGCGCGAAAAAGCAGGAGGGCATCTCGTTCCTGTTGATCGACATGAAAACGCCAGGTATTACCGTGCGCCCGATTATCACGCTCGACGAGGACCACGAAGTCAACGAAGTCTTTTTCGAAGACGTGAAAGTGCCGGTCGAAAATCTGGTCGGTGAAGAGAATCGTGGCTGGACCTATGCGAAGTATTTGCTCGGGCACGAGCGCACCGGTATTGCGCGCGTTGGGCAATCGAAGCGCGAACTCGTATTCCTGAAGCGCCTCGCGCTCGATCAGAAGAAGAACGGCAAGCCGTTGCTGCAGGATCCTGTGTTCGCCGCGAAAGTCGCGAGTCTTGAGATCGAACTGATGGCGCTCGAAGTCACCGTGCAACGCGTGGTCGCCAATGAAACGGGCGGACGTGGGCCCGGACCGGAAGCCTCGATGCTCAAGATCAAGGGCACGGAAGTGCAGCAAGCGCTGACCGAACTGATGGTCGAAGCAATCGGACCGCTGGCCGCACCGTTCGACGTGCCGTTCCTCGAAGGCGAACGCGAACATAGCCTCGCTGGTGACGATGATGCGGCGCCGCTGGCCGCGTACTACTTCAACTTCCGCAAGACGTCGATTTACGGCGGCTCGAATGAAATTCAAAAGAACATCATCGCGCAGATGATTCTGGGACTTTGAGGAGCGGCGCATGGACTTCACTTTCAACGACGAACAACAGCAATTCGCTGACGCGCTGCGTCGCTATCTGGACAAGAGCTACGGATTCGAAGCGCGCCAGGCAATCGTGCAATCGGAATCCGGTGTGTCGGACGCGCACTGGACAGCTTTTACTGAATTGGGCCTGACCGCCTTGCCGGTGCCGGAAGCGCAGGGTGGCTTCAATGGCAGCCCGATCGATATGCTGGTGGTCATGCAGGAGCTTGGCCGTGCTTTGGTAATCGAGCCGTATTGGGCGACCGCGGTGGGTGTCGAAGCACTACGGATTGCGGGTACCGGAGAGGGCGAAGACGCGTCGCTGCTCGAACGTGCGGCTCAGGGCGAGATCAAGCTTGCAGTGGCATTTCACGAGCCACGCGCACGCTACGACCTGTTCGAGGTCGAGACCGTTGCTAACGGGCAGGGCGATCAGCAGACGTTGACCGGCACGAAGTCAGTTGTGCTGCACGGGGCGCAAGCGGATTACTGGATCGTTCCGGCGCGGTTGAACGGCGAGATCGCGCTCTTTGTGGTCGCTCGCGATGCGGCCGGCGTCAAAGTCACCGACTACCGCACGATCGACGGCCAGCGCGCGGCGACACTCAAGTTCGATGGCACGCCGGCACGCCAGCTCACCGGCAAACACGCTGGCGCTGCGGCCCTCGAGCACATCGCAGACTACGGCACGGTTTTGCTGTGTGCGGAAGCGGTTGGCGCGCTCGATGCACTGAACCACGCAACGGCCGAGTACACGAAGACGCGCCAGCAGTTCGGCCAGCCGATCGCGCGTTTTCAGGCGTTACAGCATCGCATGGTCGAGATGTTGATTCACGCCGAGCAGGCGCGTTCAATCACTTATCTCGCGGCCATGCGTTACACGAGCGCAGACGCCGACGAACGTCGCCGCGCGGTCTCGGCGGCGAAGGCGCGGGTGGGTCAGGCTGCCCGGTTCGTCGGTCAGCAGGCGGTTCAATTGCATGGCGGCATGGGCGTCACGAATGAGGTGGCGGCAGCGCATCTGTTCAAGCGTCTTGCTATCATCGAAACCACATTGGGCGATGTCGATCACCATCTCGCGCGGTTTGCTGCGCTGCCGGGATTTGTCGCCGCGGAAGCCTGATCAACTGGTCGGATCGGATAAGAAAGAGGTGTGACGATGGTTCGGAGTTACGAGGACATGGTAGTCGGCACGACTACCGAAATCGGCAAGCATACTTTTACGCGCGAAGAGATTGTCGAGTTCGCGGAGAAGTTCGATCCGCAGCCGTTTCACGTGGATGAGGCTGCAGCCGCGAAGTCGCCGTTTCGCGGACTGGTCGCAAGCGGCTGGCACACCTGTTCGGTCATGATGGGCATGCTGGTGCGCAACGCGATTGCGGGTTCCACGTCGATGGGCTCGCCCGGTATCGACGAGATTCGCTGGTTGAAGCCGGTGCGTGTCGGCGACACGATCACGATGACGAACACGGTACTCGACAAGCGCGTTTCGGAGAGTAAGCCGGATCGCGGCATCGTTTCGACGCAGTGGGAAGGCATCAACCAGCACGGCGAAACGGTGATCACTGTGCGCTCCAAGGGACTATTCGGACTACGCGATCCGGGAGCCGCGTCATGACGGGCAGCAGCGCGGTACCTGCCGCAACGTTTGCTGATGCAGAGGCGTTGCGTGCGCTGGTTGGCGCTGAACCACTCGTTAGCGACTGGCTGACAGTCGATCAGTCGAGCGTCGATCGTTTCGCCGAAGCCACCGGCGATCATCAGTGGATTCACGTCGATCCCGAACGGGCGCGGCGTGAGTCGCCGTTCGGTGGTCCTGTTGCGCATGGGTTCATGACGCTGTCGTTGATTCCGGCGCTGCTCGGAAAGACGGTTGCGCTCAAGCAGCGCATGGGCGTCAATTACGGATTGAATCGCGTGCGGTTCACGTCGCCGGTGCTGGTTGGCTCGCAACTGCGTGCACGGTTCGCGGTTGAATCCGTCACCGACATCGACAACGCCGGTGTGCAAGTTGAGTGGAACGTGACGCTGGAGCGGCAGGGCAGTGAGCGGCCGGTATGTGTCGCGGAGTTCATCACGCGGCACTATTTCTAACCGTTCTTAGGCAACTGGTTGGCAAAAAGCGCGAGTGGCAGCGATGCCGTCTCGCGCTTTTTTATGTCGACGCGTTGACGGATGCCAATGCTGCGGTCAATTTCAATGTCAAAGCGAACACGCGTCGATGCCACGGGACGACGGCACGACTACCGCTTCGCGTACTGCGTCGCACCGAACAGCATCTCTTTAGCCTTGTCATCCATGAGCGGCTTGCGGGCCGACGCCAGCACTTCAACGCCGCGTACCACTGCCGGACGTGCGGCAATTTCTTCGTGCCACCGCCGCACATTCGGAAACGCATCCAGTTCGATACCCTGGTTCTGCCACGAGCGCGTCCAAGGAAATGCGGCGATATCAGCGATCGTGTAGTCACTGCCGGCAACGTACCGCGTCTTGCCGAGTTGCGTGTCCATCACGCCGTACAGACGACGCGTCTCGTTCGTGTAACGATTGATCGCATACTCGATCGGCTCCGGCGCATAAATGCGGAAATGATGCGTTTGCCCAAGCATTGGACCGAGGCCGCCCATCTGGAACATCAGCCATTGGAGCGTCGCATAGCGCGCAGCCGGATCGGTTGGCAGGAATTGGCCGGTTTTCTCGGCGAGATAAATCAGAATCGCGCCCGATTCGAATAGTGCGAACGGCTTGCCGCTGGCGTCTTTAGGACCTTCCGAATCGACGATCGCGGGAATCTTGTTGTTCGGGCTAATGGCGAGGAACTCGGGTTTGAACTGGTCGCCCGCGCCGATATCGACGCCATGCACGGTATACGCGAGGCCCGTTTCCTCGAGCATGATGTGAACCTTATGGCCGTTCGGGGTTGCCCAGCTGTAGACGTCGATCATCCTGGCTCCTTCGTTTCGTGAAAGCGGCGCCACAAAGGGCGCCGCAGTTGACGAAAATTAGAGCACAGATCGAACGATGCTGCTGGCCGTGCCGCCATGAGCCAGTCTCGACTTCGCGGCGCAATCGACCACCGCGAAGCGGACCTCCAACGCACGCTCAAGCGATCAAACGCTCAAACCCGCGTAATCGGCGTCTCCACGCGAGCCGCAGCACCCGCATCCATATAGCGCGCCAGTTCGAGTTTCGCGATTGCGTTGCGGTGCACTTCGTCTGGGCCATCGGCGAAGCGTAGCGTCCGCGCGGCTGCATACGCATAGGCAAGCGGAAAATCGTCGCTGACGCCACCGCCGCCGTGTGCCTGGATCGCCCAGTCGATCACCTGGCACGCCATATTCGGCGCGACCACCTTGATCATGGCGATCTCGCCGCGCGCGCCCTTGTTGCCTACCGTGTCCATCATGTACGCGGTCTTCAGCGTTAGCAGACGCGCCTGTTCGATCATGCAACGCGCTTCGGCCATGCGCTCCTGTGTGACACCTTGCGCGGCAACTGTCTTGCCGAAAGCGACGCGTTGCATGGAGCGTTTCGCCATGAGTTCGAGCGCGCGCTCGGCGAGGCCGATCAAACGCATGCAGTGGTGGATGCGTCCCGGTCCGAGGCGCCCCTGGGCAATTTCGAAGCCGCGTCCTTCGCCGAGCAGCATGTTAGTGGCTGGCACGCGCACGTTTTCGAGCGTGATTTCCATATGGCCGTGCGGCGCGTCGTCGTAGCCGAATACGGTGAGAGGGCGGTGCACGGTGATGCCCGTAGCATCGGCGGGGACCAGAATCATCGACTGCTGCGCATGGCGTGGCGCCTCAGGGTCGGTCTTGCCCATCACGATGTAGACCTTGCAGCGCGGATCTCCAGCACCGGACGACCACCACTTGTGGCCATTGATCACGTAAGAGTCGCCATCGCGCACGATGCTCGTCTGGATATTGGTCGCGTCCGACGACGCCACTTCCGGCTCGGTCATCAGAAACGCCGAACGGATGTGCCCTTGCAGCAGCGGTTCGAGCCATTCGCGCTTGTTGTCTTCGCTGCCATAGCGCTCGATCGTTTCCATGTTGCCGGTGTCGGGCGCGTTGCAGTTGAACACTTCCGGCGCCCAGGGCACACGGCCCATGATTTCGCACAGCGGCGCGTACTCAAGATTCGTCAGACCGGCGCCGCGTACCGATTCAGGCAGGAACAGGTTCCACAAGCCGGCGTCGCGCGCCTTGTGTTTCAGTTGTTCGATCAGTTCGGTCGGCAGCCATGCATTGCCGTTCTGGCGATTGCGCGCGATTTCGGCATAGAACGCCTGCTCGTTCGGATAGATGTGCTCGTCGAAAAAGGCGAGCAGTTTCTCGCGCAGCGCCTGAACCTTCGGGGTGTAATCGAAATTCATGTATGACCTCGCGGATGACGAATGACGTTTGTTCGGGAGCGCAACTCAGTGCATCGATTCGTTCAGCGCACCTTTTGTGCGTAGCGCCAGGCGAGTTCGGCCATCGGCTTCGCACGACGGCCGGCATCGAGTGCCTGAGCGCTGGCCGCAGTGCCGTCGACCACTCGCTTCATGATCCCCTGCAGGATCGCGGCGATGCGGAACATGTTGTACGCCAGATAGAAATTCCAGTCGCCGTGGATCTCGAAGCCGGTGCGCTTGCAATAGCGCTCGACGTACTGCGCTTCGTCGGGAATGCCGAGGGCCGCCCAGTCGAGACCCGCAATGCCGCGGAATTGCGCCGGATCGACGTGCCACGCCATGCAGTGATAGGCGAAGTCGGCGAGCGGGTCGCCGAGCGTCGACAGCTCCCAGTCGAGTACGGCAAGTACGCGCGGCTCGTTGGGATGGAAGATCAGGTTGTCGAGCCGGTAGTCGCCATGCACGACCGAGGCGCGCTCGCCCGTTTCCGCCGGCATATGTTGCGGCAGCCATTCGATCAGGCGCTGCATTGCGTCGATGGGCTCGGTCTCGGACGCGATGTACTGCTTGCTCCAGCGGCCGATCTGGCGTGCGAAGTAGTTGCCCGGTTTGCCGTAGTCGGCGAGACCGATTGCTGTGACATCGACGCTATGCAGTGCGGCGATCACGCGATTCATTTCGTCGTAAATCGCCGTGCGTTCCGCAGGCGTCATGCCAGGCAAAGACTGGTCCCACAGCACGCGGCCTTCGACGAACTCCATCACGTAGAACGCCCGGCCGATCACGCTTTCGTCGTCACACAAGGCGAGCATGTTCGCGACAGGTACGTCGGTATCCGCAAGCGCGTGCATCACGCGGTATTCGCGTTCGACGGCGTGCGCCGAGGGCAGCAGCTTCGCGGCCGGCCCAGGTTTGGCGCGCATCACATACGAGCGTGATGGCGTGACGAGTTTGAAGGTGGGATTGGACTGGCCGCCGGCGAATTGCTCTAGCGTGAGCGGTCCGGAAAACCCGTCGACATGCTGGGCTAACCACGCGGCGAGCGCGTCGCTGTCGAAGCGTTGTCGCTCGTTGACCGGGCGCGTGCCCTCGAAGGCCGAATAATCCGGTTTGTGTTCTGGTTCGCCGGTCTGTGTGGCTTGCACCATATGTCTCCTCCAGTTCGGGTTCAGCTACGCTTGTATTGAATGAATTGTGCGTAGAGCATTTCCATCGTGGTGTTGCGAACGTCGCGGTGGAGCGGCGACGGCGGTGAATAGTTGATCGCGCGCAGCACCCAGTCGCGTGGCTCGGTGCCGACGTCGAGCGCATTGATGCAACCGGTGGCCTGCGCCAGATGGCCGAAGAAAGTGCGGCCGCCGGCGGTGAGCGCGTGCGACAGAATTGCGCGATTCACGCCGCCGTGCAGCACCAGCAATACGGTGTCCCACGATGTGTCCTCGCGCAACGCCGCCACCGCTGGCAACACGCGGTCGAACAACGCGCCGATGGTTTCGCCGTCGAGAAAGCGCGTGCTTTCCGGCACGATGCCGTCGAATACGCCCAGAAATGCCGCTTCGATATCCTGCAGCGGAATGTTGCCAAGCTTGCCGCCGCGAATTTCCTGCCATGCAGGCTCGATTTGAAGTTCGATCTGCTGACCGGTCTCGGCCAATACGCGCTGCGCGGTTTCGACCGTGCGTGGCAAGCCGCTCACGATCACCCGATCGAACCGCACGTGCTGTTCGGCGAAGACGCGGCCTGCTGCGCTTGCCTGCTCGCGACCGTTCGCGTTCAACGGCACGGTTTCAGGGTCGATCGCGCGACCGCTGTCGTCGAAGTAGGTCACGTCGCCGTGACGCATCAGGAAGATGCGGCGGCGCTTGGGGAGTTGGTATTCAGGCATCGTCCCTTCGTTCACTTAGGTTCACTTGTAGACCGGAGCGCGTTTTTCGAGGAACGCGGAAATCCCTTCGAGACCGTCGCGATGATGCAGGGACGCGACGAAGCCGTCGCGTTCGGCAACCAGATGTTCAGCGAGCGGCTGTGCGCCGGCCGCGCCGATGAGCCCCTTGATGCGCGCGACCGAGTTCGGCGAAATCTTGCCGAGCTCATCAGCCCAGGCTACTGCGGTGTCGCGCACTGCGCCGGCCTTCGCCAGTTTGTTGACGACGCCGAGATCGAAGAGACGCGTGGCGCCGATCGGTTTGCCTTCGATCAACACCTCGGTCGCCAGTTGGCGCGGCAATGCCTGTGCGAGAAACCATGAGCCGCCGCCATCGGGCGTGAGACCAACGCGCGCATACGACATGACGAACTTGGCGTCTTCCGCGGCGACGATCAGATCGCAAGCGAGCGCGAGCGAAAATCCCGCGCCGGCAGCCGCGCCATCAACGGCGGCGATCACCGGCTTCGACGACAGACGCAACGCCGAAATCCATTCGCCGAGCAGATCGATACTTTCCGCCTGCACCGACGGATCTTTCGCCCGGTTTTCCAGCAAGCGGTTCAGATTGCCGCCAGCACAAAAGAAATTGTCTGCTCCGGTAATCACGATGGCGCGGATCGACGGATCGCGCTCCGCCGAATCGAGCGCTTCGATGCCCGCGGCATACATGTCCGGATGCAACGCATTGCGTGCGCCGGGGTTCGACAGCGTGAGGACCAGCGTCGATTCGCTTTCGGTCGGGCGCGAGGTGAGGAGTTCGGCGCTCATTGTTGTGTCTCCGTTTGTGTGTCGGCAGCGTCGCCTTGTGTCAGCGACAAACCAAGTTGCGCTCGCCTTGCAAGCCAGGGCGACGGACGGTAGCGCGGATCGCCGAGCACGCTGAAAATATTGCGCAAGATGGTGAGGATCGTTTTCGTGCCGAGTGCGTCGCCGAGTGCGAGCGGTCCGCGTGGGTAGCCGAGGCCGAGCGTCACGGCGAGGTCGATATCGCTCGGTGTTGCGATCTGTTTTTGCGCAATGTCGCAGCCAATGTTGACGATGGTCGCCACGACGCGTTGCGCGACGAAGCCAGTCGAGTCACGGATCACGGTGACGGGAACGCCGTCGGCGGCAAATAGTGCGTGCGCGGTCTCGCGTGCTGCGCGGCGGGTGGCGGGCGTCGTCATGAGTGTGCGTCGCTGCGCGGCGGCCAGCGGGAATAGGGCGTCGATAGCGACAACGCGTGTT
Organism: Paraburkholderia domus; assembly: GCF_905220705.1. GTDB lineage: Bacteria > Pseudomonadota > Gammaproteobacteria > Burkholderiales > Burkholderiaceae > Paraburkholderia > Paraburkholderia domus. The sequence goes on along the minus strand of NZ_CAJNAT010000003.1, from coordinate 11,733 downwards.
GCATCGAGTGCTTCGTCGACAGCGGCGGTGGTCGCGTCATGACCGAACGGTGTCACGACGATCAGCGAGTCCGCTGCCGGCGTGGTGCCTTCGTCGAGCTTGACGCCGGCCTTGGCGATGAGTTGCACGACGGCCTCATGGGCCTGCGGATAGCGCTTGCTGACCCATACGCTGTGCGGCAGTTCAGTCGGCGCGGGCGCTTCTGCGGGCACTTGCTGTTTGCCGTCTTCGTAGCGGTAGAAGCCTTCGCCCGTTTTGCGGCCGATCAGGCCGCCCGCGAGCCGCGTGCCCGTAATCGGCGAGGGCGTGAAGCGCGGTTCTTCATAGAACTGGTGATAGATTGATTCCATCACCGGATGCGATACGTCGAGCGCGGTCAGGTCGAGCAGTTCGAACGGCCCGAGGCGAAAGCCCGCCTGCTCGCGCATGATGCGGTCGATGTCCGCGAAGCTCGCAACGCCTTCGCCCGCTACGCGCAGGCCTTCTGTATTCATGCCGCGACCGGCATGATTGACGATGAAGCCCGGCATGTCTTTCGCGCGCACCGGCGTGTGGCCCATGCGGCGCGCGAGATCCATCAGCGCGTCGCCGGCGGCGGGATCGCTGCGCAGGCCGTCGATTACTTCGACGACCTTCATCAGCGGAACCGGATTGAAGAAGTGATAACCGGCTACGCGTGACGGATCCGTGCAGCCAGCCGCAATCGCCGTGATCGACAACGACGAGGTGTTCGACGCCAGCACGCAACGGCCGCTCACCACCGTTTCGAGTTCGCGAAAGAGGGCCTGCTTCACATCGAGCTTTTCTACGATCGCCTCGACGACCAGATCGCAATCAGCCAGATCGCCGATGACCTGCGCGCCGCTCACGTTCGCCAGCGCGGCGAGCGAGCGGGCTTGGTCGAGCTTGCCTTTGGCGGTCAATTTGGCGAAAGTCTCGGCAAGGTAGTCGCGCGCGGCCCCGATCGCAGCGGGGTTTGTGTCGTAAAGACGCACGGTGAGGCCCGCCAGTGCGGCAATCTGGGCGATGCCGCGACCCATTGCACCGGTTCCGACAATGCCGATAGTCTCGATACTGAAATTGCGAGAGGTCATTGTGATGCTCGACTCCATGGTTATTTTAGAATAGCACGATCGTGCAATTTACTGGATGATTGATCGCAGGCCGCAGCCTTGTTTTTGAGAGCGGTCTCAAACAACCCGAAGGAAGGAGACACCCGATGATCAAGCTGTGCGGTTTCGCGCTTTCTAACTATTACAACAAGGTGAAGTTCGTGCTTCTCGAACACGGCATTCCGTTCGAGGAAGTGCTCGTGATGCCGAGCCAGGAAGAAACGATGCTCGAGCATTCTCCGCTCGGCAAGGTGCCCTATATCCAGACTGAGCACGGCGATCTGTGCGAATCGCAAAGCATTGTCGAGTATCTGGCCGCGCGTTTTCCCGACAAGGCGATTTTTTCTGCTGACCCATGGGAAGCGGCCAAGGAGCGCGAGTTGATCATGTTCGTGGATGTGCATCTCGAACTGACCGCGCGCAATCTCTACAAGGAGGCGTTCTTCGGCGGCACCGTGACTGACGCGACCAAGGGGCGCGTCGAGAAGCTGCTCGAACATCACATTGCCGGCTTCAAGCGGATCGCGAAGTTCGGGCCGTATTTGCGCGGTGAGCATTTCAGTGTCGCCGACGCGGCAGGGTTTGTGAGCTTGCCGCTGGTCGGCATGGCAACGCAGACGATCTACGGCCGCGATTTGCTGCTCGACGCCGGCGTGGACTGGAAAAGCTATGTGAAGGCGATCAACACCCGGCCGGCCGCGCAGCGCGTGACCGACGATCGTAAGGCGTATATCGCGGCCTCGCGTCCGGCTTGAGGCGTGGCGGTGTTGCGGTTGAAATGAACCCGGGCGTGCAACGCACGCGTGGGCTGCTGCGCGCGATGGCGAGGAACGTGGGTTCGTTCGCAGCATCGCGCGGGGCATCCTAGAGCCGCGCCAGCCGGTCGAGCGCGGAGGCGAGGGTAGCTTCCTGCTTGGCAAAGCAGAAACGCACCACGCCCGATTCATGTGGCTCGTGATAGAACGCAGACACCGGAATCGCCGCGACACCGATCTCGCCGGTCAGCCATTGCGCAAATTCGGCTTCGGGCAAATCGCTGATCGCCGAATAGTCGACGCACTGGAAGTATGTGCCTGTGCAAGGCAGCAGCTTGAAGCGTGAATTCGCGAGGCCGGCGCGGAAGAAGTCGCGTTTCTTCTGATAAAACGCGGGGAGGTCCAGATACGGTGCCGGATCCTTCATGTAGTCCGCGAGGCCGACCTGCATCGGCGTATTGACCGTGAACACGTTGAACTGGTGCACTTTGCGGAATTCAGCCGTGAGCGCGGCGGGTGCGGCTACGTAGCCGACCTTCCAGCCGGTGACGTGGTAGGTCTTGCCGAAGCTCGACACCACGAAACTGCGCTGCGCCAGTTCTGGATACCGCGCCACGCTTTCGTGCGGCGCGCTGTCGTACACCATGTGCTCATATACTTCGTCCGACAGAATCAGCACGTTGGTGCCGCGCACGATTTCTTCGAGCTTGCGCATGTCTTCCGCGCGCCAGACCGTACCCGTCGGGTTGTGCGGTGTGTTGATCAGCAGGAGCCGCGTTTTCGGCGTGATCGCGGCGGCGAGCTTGTCGAACGGGATCGTGTAGTCGGGCGCGTCGAGCGTGACGAATACCGGCTTGCCGCCGGCCAGTTCGATCGACGGCACGTAGCTGTCGTAGTTCGGCTCGACTACGATCACTTCGTCACCCGGATGCACGGCGCAGAGAATCGCGGTCAGTAACGCCTGCGTGGCGCCTGCCGTCACGGTGATTTCGCTGGTGGCGTCGTAACGGCGGCCGTACAGGTTGGCGATCTTGTCCGAAATCGCCTGACGCAACGGGGCGGCGCCGGCCATTGGCGGGTATTGATTGTGGCCGTCGCGCATTGCGTTCGCGACGGCGTCGACAATGCGGGGATCGCAGCCGAAGTCGGGAAAGCCCTGGCCGAGGTTCACCGCGCCTTTTTCGGCGGCGAGCGCGCTCATCACAGTGAAAATCGTCGTGCCGACGTCCGGCAGGCGAGACGGAAACGAGGGACTCATGGGCGTGTCGTGCGGTGCATTCATGGCGCTGTCCGGAGCGTGGTCAGGTGAGTTGGCGAAATTGACAGGGGGCGTCGTTCGAAAGGACGAAGCCTGATTGTAGGGAATCGCGGCGCGGCGTGCGCGCAGTCGGTCCGACGTTGGCCATCCGGCCAGGGGTCATACGGGCGCTGACCCGTCTGCCATCCAGGCGCTGACGAACGGTGCCGGCTGTGCAATCTTGAAGCCGAAGTCACGCGCAATCCGTTTGGCGAGTTTCAATACCGCGCGGTCTTTCGACACCAGCCAGTCGGCTTGTGCGGTGTGCGCGAGTTCGAGAAATTTCTGGTCGTCGCGGTCTTTGCATTTGGGCAACGGCCTGGCATCTTCCGCGGGCGCAGCGGGTTCGACCCATTGCGCAAGGCGTGCGACGACGGCAAGCGCCGCCGCTTTGTCGACATTGCGATGCACGAATTGCGGATAGTCGAGCACGTAGGTGAGTTCGGCGAGGCAGCGCGCGTCGATCAGCGCGGCCAGCGCACCACTTTCGAGCGCGGCGCGGATCGGCCGCGTGTGGGGATCGTCGAACACGAGAATATCGATCCACACGTTGGAATCGAGGACGACGCGTAAAGCGTCGTGTGAGGCATGGGAACCGGGCATTCGTTACAATCTGGCTTTCGTCTTTGACCGCCAGGCACGGCGTGCCTGCAAGCCTCTATGATAATCGTTCTGTCGCCGGCGAAATCGCTCGACTACGAAACCCCTCCGCATGTCAAAAAGCACACGATCCCCGATTTCGTCGACGATGCGGCTGAACTGATCGGCGGACTGCGCCTTTTGTCACCGCAGCAGATCGGTTCGTTGATGAGCATTTCCGATCAGCTCGCGCACCTTAATTTTCAGCGTTACGCAGAATGGTCGCCCAGCTTTGGCACGCACAACGCCAAGCAGGCGGTGCTCGCGTTCAACGGCGATGTGTACGAAGGCTTCAACGCCAGGACGCTGTCGTCGGCCGATCTGGATTATGCGCAGAATCACGTACGCGTGCTTTCCGGTCTCTACGGATTGCTGCGCCCGCTTGATTTGCTGCAACCGTACCGGCTGGAAATGGGCACGCGGTTTGCCAATACGCGCGGCAAGGATCTGTATGCGTTCTGGGGTGAACGGATCACGCGGGCTTTGAACGCGCAACTGAAGAAGAACGCTGCTGCGTCGCGCGTGCTGGTCAACTGCGCTTCGGGCGAGTACTTCAAGTCAGTCAAGCCCAAGCTGCTCGAAGCGCCGATCGTCACGCCGGTGTTTGAAGACTGGAAGGGCGGTCGTTACAAGATCATCAGTTTCCACGCAAAGCGTGCGCGCGGTCTGATGGCGCGCTATGCGGTCGAAAACCGCTTCGACAAGCCCGAGCAGTTGAAGGACTTCGACTCCGAAGGCTACGCGTTCGACGCCGAAGCCTCGAACGATTCCACTTACGTATTCCGCCGCCGCATCGCTGACTAGGCGATTGCCGCGCGCACAAGCAGGGAAGAACATTATGACGTTATCGATTACGAGCAATTTCGACGCGGGCGCGATCGAAGTGCTGGCCTGCGAAGACGCTGGCAACATCCGTCTGCGCGTGCGGCCTGACAGCCGCGCCGAGTTCGCGCAGTGGTTCTATTTCAGACTGTCCGGCGCGGCAGGCGAGCGCTGCGTGATGACTTTCGAAAACGCCGCAGCGTGCGCGTTCGCCGAGGGTTGGCGCGACTACCAGGCGGTAGCAAGCTATGACCGGGTGAATTGGTTCCGCGTGCCGACTTCTTACGACGGCCGCGTGTTGACGATCGACCACACGCCGGATTTCGATCGCATCTACTACGCGTATTTCGAGCCGTATAGTGAGGAACGTCACTCGGAGTTTCTCGGCGCGGTTCAGCAGATGCCGCAGGCCACGCTCACGGAGCTGGGCAAGACCGTCGAAGGCCGGCCGATGTCGCTGCTGACGCTCGGCACACCGCAAACCGGCGATACGCCCAAAAAGAAGATCTGGTTGATCGCGCGCCAGCATCCGGGCGAGACGATGGCCGAATGGTTTATCGAGGGTCTCGTCAAGCGTCTCGTGGGCTGGGGCGATTGGGCGGGCGATCCGGTGGCGCGCAAGCTCTACGATCACGCGATGTTCTACATCGTGCCGAACATGAATCCGGACGGCAGCGTGCACGGCAATCTGCGCACCAACGCGACGGGCGCGAACCTGAACCGCGAATGGATGGAGCCGGACGCCGCGCGCAGCCCTGAAGTGCTGGTGGTGCGCGACGCAATTCGCACGACCGGTTGCGACCTCTTTTTCGATATCCACGGCGACGAGGCGCTGCCGTATGTGTTCGTGGCCGGCTCCGAAATGCTGCCGGGTTTCACCGAGCGGCAAGGAGAAGAGCAGAAAGCGTTCATCGAAGCCTTCAAGCATGCGAGTCCAGACTTCCAGGACAAGTATGGCTACGCCGCGAGCAAGTATCGTGAGGACGCGCTCAAGCTGGCTTCAAAGTACATCGGCAATGAATTCGGCTGTCTGTCGTTGACGCTGGAGATGCCGTTCAAGGATAACGCCAATCTGCCAGACGAGCGGGTGGGTTGGAACGGCGAACGTAGCGCGTCGCTGGGCGCTGCCATGCTGCAGGCGATTTTGCGGCACGTGGAGACGTTCGCCTAACCGGACGCTGCATAAAAAACGGGGCACACACTTTTGAAAGTGTGTGCCCCGTTTTTTTTTGGTGCCAGCATCACCCGTTGCGCGGGTGAGTCGAAACGGCCGTGAGTCTTGCCTGTTATTGAGTCTTTTTCGCCGGGGACTTCTTCGTGGTCGATTTGCTCGAGGACTTGCCCGAAGACTTGCTGGAAGTCGCTCGCGAAGATTTCCCCGAGCTTGCCTTCGAGGACTTGCCGGTCGCTTTCTTCGTAGTTTTGCCGCTAGCGGAGTGCTTGCCCTTCACACTCTTATGCTTGCCCGAGGACGCTCCCGACCCCGTAGACCCGGCGCTATGCGCACGTGCCGGCGGCACCGGATCGTTCCAACTGAACGCCAGCATTTGGGCGCCCACGTAGCCGCAGCGGAACTTGAGATCGGCTGGATCTCCGCCGCCGCTCTGGCGGATACCGAGGCCCTCGACGGTAACGATGTTGTCCACCTTGACGCGTTGCTTGCCCTCGTCGAACGAGTCATTCCATGGGGTGACTGACGCATGCGCGCTGTCAAAGGAACTGGGTGGAAATTCGACATGGTCGAAGGCGGTCGATGTGCCTGCAACAAAATCGCCATGAGCAGCGCAGTCCGCGACTAGCGGATCTGCATGCATTTCATTGACAAATTTGTTGACGAGATCGTTGTGCTGTTCGAGTTGATCGGCGTATGCGGGAGCAGTGCAAATGAGCGAGAGACCCGCTGCAAATCTTGCTAACCGGCCGACTAACCGCAGCAATCGGTGCGGTACGTTGGTGCGATCCATCTAGTTCGTTAGACGCTAATAAGACATGAGGCACGTAAGATGCACGGCGAGCGGGATGAGTTCAATCCTGACACAAATATTTTGTCCTGTCGTGGTGCGTGGACTCGGTCGCTTTATGTGCCGAGGCGGCCGATTGCCGCAGATACGTGCTCGATACCGCGCCCGTGTCAGGTGCGAGGGCCGCCCAATCGATATCGGCGCACGTCATAAGTGGTGACCCATGCCGGACGGTAAACCGCGATCAATGCCGTCGACATACCCGTGAACCAGGCCTCGCCGGTGGCTAGTAGAAGCACGCTGAACGCGTAGCCTGCCGGCACCACGGTCATCGAACCGTCGGCGAGCGCGATGTGAACGCCGAGCGCTGCGGCCGCCGTGAGCGACACGGCAATGGCGGGTGAGACAAAACCCTGGCCGAAGATAAACATGAAGAGGTTACGCGGCAACCACGCGACACTTGCGCGCTGAATCAAGGTCGAGATACCGACAGGAAACGCACCGAATACGAGGAAAGTCAGTGCAATACCCTGCCAGGGGGCATCGAAGACGACCGCGGCGAGACCGGTGACTATTGCCATGGCGATCAGTGCCAGCGCCCAATCGAATAATGTGACGACCAGCGTGGCGCCGAGCAGATGCATGACTGTGCCGTCGTCGAGCCACGCATTGCTCGCCCACAGCACCGACACCGCGACGATGATCGCGAGCCAGACATGCTGGAGTGTGCCGTCCTGAAGTCGTTTGAAAGGATTTTTCCACAGCGCGAGCGCGACCACTATCGCAGTGGCGATCCAGCCACCGACAGCAACCCAGAACGGAAGCGGTGTGTAGAGGAAACCCATGTATCTCATATTACTCGTTGGACGAGAAAAGGTGTGAGCGGATTCCATGCCAGCCGGCGCGAACGCAGTCAGAACGTGCGCGTTCCGATTCTGGCGCGCGCGCCGGCTGACGTTACGCCGAACCTTGCGTGACCTGGTCCGCCGCCGGCCCGTCAGGCGCGTCACCATAAGGCGTGCTCGGTTCGGCTGCCATTGGCTGTGTGTCGGCCGTGTCGTTCGCGGGCAACGGATACTGGAAGCGCCGCCGCAATGGCACCGCGCCGGCTTGCCCCATTACCGGACGAACCGAACCTTCGCCATCGTTGCGCAATACTTGCAAATGAGCCGACATCCAGCCGTTGTAGAGCGCGACCGCGGCGGCGCGATTGGGCGCTCCGAGTTGCTGGAATATGCTGGTCAGATGGATCTTGACGGTGCCTTCACTGATGCCGAGCGTGCGCGCGATCATCTTGTTGGTGCTGCCCATGTGGACGCAGCGCATGATTTGCTCCTGACGGGGCGACAGACCGTTGGACAGTTTGGTCCGGCGCGGTGGCGGACTCTTTTCATCGAACGGGCGGATCGCGGAATCCGGCGGTAGCGGCGGATCGAGTGCCAACGCTCCGGGCGGCACATAGTGACCGCCCAGCAAAACCATCTCGAAAGCGCGCACGATCAGGCACGGGTCGGTTTCGCGCGGAACTACCCCGAGCACACCTTCGTCCATGAGGTCCCGCACGGCAGTTGGTGAAACCTCGTCGGTCAGCACTGCAATGCGCAGGTCCGGATAGTGGCTGAGCAGACGGCGGGTATCGTCAACCGACATCCAGTCCTGCCAATCGATCACGAGGAGGTCGGGCTGTAGGCGCTTGAGCGTACGCTCAACCTGACGCCAATCCTGTGCTTCGCTAAAGCGCGCTAACCGGTCGATCTGCCGCAGCAGTGCTTTGAGTCCGTCGCGTCGTTCCGCGTCTGAGTTGAGTATTGAGAATCGCATGCCATGTCTCCAGATGAATCGGGCGAAGCGGCGCGATGCGTGCGGCCCGGCGAGGATGCCGGGCGCACTACGATGCACCACCGGCACTATGATGACAAATTCCCTTCGTTTTGACGGCCTGTCCAAAAGGCATAGGAGGAATGACGTAAAAAAGCCCCGCGCGCGGCGGGGCTTCCTGATGTCGACAGTGCGGCGCAATGACGCCGGCGCCGGTGGGTCAGTGGAAATGCGGTTGCGCGGGTTCCGCGTCCTCCGGCATTTCGGCGTGGACGATTTCGCCAAGCGGGTCCGCGTAGAGCGGGACGCCGCAGTCATCGCAATATTCCGGCTCGAAGCGGCCCGCGTGGCGGCGCACGTCTGTCACACCGGTTTCCTTGAGCAACGCGACGATTTCTTCGAGTGGGTCGTCTGACGCAGCGGTCTCCTGCGGTTCTTCATCGATGCCGGGCTCGCCGTTCTCGCGGCCGTAAAGTGGCCACACGACGCCGTAGATCACATCATTGCTGCCCCGGCGCGTGAAGCCGACGCGGTATTCGTCGATACGACGCTCGCCGAAGCCCGCGACAACCGCGCGCAACTCCTGTGGCGCCGCGCCGATTGTGTCGAACAGATAGCGCACGGCGGTACGTACCGTGTGAGGGCGCACGCGTTCGTCGGCGTCGCGGCAGGCCGAATAATAGGCGTCCGGCAGCAGACACTCGAATTCGCATCCGGGCAGCACCAGCGACAGATTGGCGCCGCCTTGCGTTGCCCATTGTTCGAGGCATTGGCCACGCTCGATCCGGCTGCCGTTTTCTTCTTCCTGCCAGCGAAACGCCGGTTCGCCCACCGGTGCCGCGACCACAGCCAGCAGAAAGCGCGGGTCGGCCAGGATTGGCGAAGTTTCCGGCAGTTCGCCAAAGTTGAGTTTGACGCTGCCGCCAGCCATCGCTGCTTGAGCGAGTTGCTGGGCAATGCGCCAGGTTTCGACGTGGTGACGCGGTAGCTGATCGATGCTGTACAGGAACGGCGCCATGGCGACACGCGTATTGGCCGCGAGCACGTGCGCCTGCAGGTGCGCGCGCAACGCGTCGGCCGCGTCCGCTTTGAGCGAGCCGGAAGGAATCATGTAGCGAGTCCAGGCCAGCACGGGCGCGGCAATCAGCAGCGCTTCGTAAGGCACGCCTTCATGTTCGACGATGAACGACTCGCTGTGTGTTTCCGCCATGTCGGCGAGAGCGCCGTATGCATCTGGATGATTCTGCTGCAGATGATCGAGCGCGGCGTCCAGCGTAGTCTGGTTGGCGTTGCGGACGATCTTGGCCAGCAGCGCATCGAGCTTCGCTTCCCAGAAGCGGTCTTCGGTGCGGCTGCCCGACGCGAAAAGCGCGAGCGAGAGACCGACAAGCTTGTCGGCATCGGGGGGGAGACGTTTGGCGATTCGCGAGCGCATAAATCCGGAAGTTGGGGTGCACAGAACCTTATATTCTAGTCTTTTCTATGCCGCCATATTATTTGGCTGAGTATGCCCGATGGGTTGGGACGTTTTTGCATTAAAAATAAGCCTGTTGCCGGTGCCGCCAGATGCGTTGCGTGGCGTCCTGGCCGAATGATATAAGACATGCCCGGGGGCCCTGACTCGCTTCTATACTGACAGCCTTCAGTGGGCGCCTGGCAAACCGTATGTCTATTCGTCGCTGTGGTCTGGCACAACAGGAGATTCATGGTGAAATCGGACCAACTGATTGAACGTCTTGCGGCAGTGTTCGCGCTGATCATATTGGTGGGCGGCTCCCTGCTGGTGCTAGCGCCTTTCACGACCGCTCTGCTGTGGGGCGCCATTCTGAGCTACAGCTCGTGGGGCTTGTACCGGCGACTTACCACGGCAGTCGGGGGCCGGCGAAAGCTGGCCGCGACGTTGATCGTGCTCATCATTCTGGTTGTGGTGCTTGGCCCGTTCGTCTATGCGGGCTTCGCTTTCGGTGCGCACGTTCACGACATCGTCGCGTTGGTGCAAAGGCTCTTTGAGGCCGGCTTGCCGGATTTGCCGCCGTGGGTGGGGCGAATCCCCCTGATTGGCTCGAATATCGAGACGTTCTGGACGAATGTAACGAGTAGCAACTCTGAACTGATCGCGCAAATGCGTGCGCTTGCGGCGCCGGCCGGCAAGTGGATTTTGGCGGCTGCGATTGCCGTTACGCACGGTCTGGGTTTGTTGGCGCTGAGTATCGTGCTCGCGTTCTTCTTTTATACCGGAGGGGAGGGCGCGGCGGCCTGGCTGAGGGCCGGTATGCGGCGCATCGCTGGCGAACGCGCCGATTACTTGCTGACGCTGGCGGGCAGCACGGTGAAGGGCGTGGTTTACGGGATTCTCGGCACGGCGCTTGTGCAAGGCATTCTTGCCGGCTTCGGTTGCTGGATTGCGGGTGTCCCGGCGCCGGCATTGCTTGGGCTGGCGACGTTCTTCCTGTCGGTGATACCGGGCGGCCCGGTTGTTGTCTGGTTGCCCGCGGCGATCTGGCTGTATCACGGCGGCGCAACGGGTTGGGCAATCTTTCTGGTCGTATGGGGCGTGTTGGTCGTCGGCATGTCCGACAATGTCATCAAGCCGATCCTGATCGGCAAGAGCAGTGACATGCCGCTGATTCTGGTGATGCTGGGTATCCTGGGCGGCGCGTTTGCTTTCGGCTTCCTTGGCGTATTTATCGGCCCGACGTTGCTGGCGGTTGCCTATACCGTGCTGCACGATTGGACGATCGGCGCTCCGGCAGCGGGCGCTTTGGCCCCCGATGTGAAAGTGCCGGTTGTCGATGAACCGGGGCGCATAGAAAAGGCCCCTTGAAATAAATTCCAGATAACGCTTGCAAGGCACGGTCCGGCTCGCTAGAATCTCGCTCTTTCGTGCTTCGGACACCGGGGCACGGGAGGCGGGAGAGCCAGCAGTGGCAAGGCTTTCAGCGAAGTGGGCGGGTTGAGAAAGTTAAAAAACCTGTTGACGACGTAGCGAAAGTTCTTCATAATCTCGTTTCTCTGCTGCTGATGCAGCGACGCAGAACGAAGCGGTGCCGGGTGGTTGAAGCGGGCGCTGGTTCGGTAGTGAATGCGTAATCGATCTTTAAAAATTAACAGCCGATAAGTGTGGGCGCTTGATGCAAGACGCGCCGGTGGATCCTTCGGGGTCTGCTGGAGGCGAAAGTATCAAGTCTCACACTAGTATTAAAGGAAGGTTTTCCTGTTGGGGTGGATTCACTTCGGCAGGAGGATCATTCGTCAGTACGTTGAGTGAGCGACCGGTCTCGGAAGAGACCGAAAAACAGTAACAGGTTTGAACTGAAGAGTTTGATCCT
>NZ_CAJNAT010000002.1 GCF_905220705.1 Paraburkholderia domus | reverse complement strand
AGGCGTGGCCGCGTACGTGAAATCGGTGCGCCCGGAGATCAGGGTGATCGGCGTACAGACCGACGACTCATGCGCGATGGCCGCGTCGCTGAAAGCGGGAGAGCGGGTCACGCTGAACGAAGTGGGGCTGTTTTCGGACGGCACCGCGGTGAAGCTGGTCGGCGAGGAAACCTTCCGCCTGTGCAGCGAATATCTCGACGACGTGTTGCTCGTGAACACCGATGCGCTATGCGCCGCGATCAAGGACGTGTTCCAGGACACCCGCAGCGTGCTGGAGCCGGCCGGTGCGCTCGCCGTTGCAGGTGCCAAGCAGTATGCCGAGCGCGAAGGCATCGAGAACCAGACGCTGATTGCGATCACGTCCGGCGCGAACATGAACTTCGATCGCATGCGTTTCGTCGCCGAGCGCGCCGAAGTCGGTGAAGCGCGCGAAGCGGTGTTCGCTGTGACGATTCCTGAGGAGCGCGGCAGCTTCAAGCGCTTCTGCGAACTGGTCGGCACGCGCAGCGTCACCGAGTTCAACTACCGGATTGCGGATGCAAATTCCGCCCATATCTTTGTCGGCGTGCAGATCAGGAATCGCAGCGAATCGGCGCAGATCGCGGGCGCATTCGAAGCGCACGGCTTCGCCACCGTCGACCTGACCTTCGATGAACTGTCGAAGCAGCACATCCGCTATATGGTCGGCGGACGCTCGCCTTTGGCCCACGACGAACGTCTGTTCCGCTTCGAGTTTCCGGAGCGGCCGGGCGCGTTGATGAAGTTTTTGTCGTCGATGGCGCCGAACTGGAATATCAGCCTGTTCCACTACCGCAACCAGGGCGCGGACTACAGTTCGATTCTGGTTGGCATCCAGGTGCCGGAGAGCGAGAACAGCGAGTTCGAACGCTTTCTCGCGACGCTCGGGTATCCGTACTGGGAAGAGACGCAGAATCCTGTTTATCGCTTGTTCCTCGCGTAGCCGAGCGAATTCCATTCGTGGCAGGAGGTGGCGCTTTACGATAAGCGCTGCTGTTGGATGCGCTGAGCAGACAACGTCAATTAGCCAGGGTTTACCTCGGGGTCGCGCAAAACGATGCGGACGATCGGCTACCAGTCGAATGGGCGCAAGAGCCCTCTGGGCAACGATATGGCGCATTTACGTGGATCCGGGCCGTTTGAACCGGCGTACCAGCTATCTCAAAACTAGATACTGCCTATCCACCATATCGCGTTGCGCGATACAGCGCATGGTTGTCAAACTGCGTGCATATCAAATGCCGCATTCAGGAGACAACTCATGCGCACTCAAGTTGGCATCATCGGTGCCGGGCCTGCAGGCCTGCTTCTTTCCCATCTTCTTCATTTGCGCGGCATCGACTCCGTCGTGCTCGAATCGCGCACTCGCGAACAGATCGAATCCACCATCCGCGCTGGCGTGCTCGAACAGGGCACGATGGATCTGCTCACCGAGGCGGGCGTCGGCGCACGCATGAAAGCTGAAGGCGCGCTGCATCACGGCTTCGAACTGGCTTTCGAAGGCAAGCGGCGTCGTATCGATCTGACCGGACTCACCGGCCATTCGATCACGGTCTACGCCCAACACGAAGTCATCAAGGACCTGGTCGCCGCGCGCGTGGCTGCCGGCGGGGCGCTGCGTTTCGGCGTGACGGAGACATCTCTGCACGGCATCGATACCGACAAGCCGTCGATCCGCTATCGCCACGAAGGCGAAGCGTGCGAACTGCAATGCGACTTCGTGATCGGCTGCGACGGCTCGCAAGGTGTGTCGCGTGCATCGATTCCGCAGGCATTGCGCAAAGATTTCGAGCGCGTTTATCCGTTCGGCTGGTTCGGCATTCTGTGCGAAGGACCGCCGTCATCGGAGGAATTGATCTACGCACGGCACGACCGCGGTTTCGCGCTGATCAGCACGCGCTCGCAGAACGTGCAGCGTATGTATTTCCAATGCGATCCTAAGGATTCCGTCGACAACTGGTCCGACGATCGAATCTGGGCCGAACTGCACGCACGCGTCGATTCGCACGACGGCCAGCACATCGTGGACGGCAAGATTTTCCAGAAGAACATTGTCGGTATGCGCAGTTTCGTGTCGGCCACGATGCAGCATGGCCGGCTCTTTCTCGCTGGCGACGCAGCGCATATCGTGCCGCCCACCGGCGCCAAGGGCATGAATCTCGCCGTTGCCGACGTGCGCGTGTTGACCAAAGCGCTGAACGCGTTCTACGTCGAAAATCGCACCGACCTGCTCGACAGTTATAGCGAAACCGCGCTGAAACGCATCTGGCGCGCGGAACATTTCTCGTACTGGATGACGAGCATGATGCACCGCATTGAAGGCGCATCGCCGTTCGAGCAACAGTTGCAGGTAGCCGAACTCGAATACGTGACCACATCACGTGCGGCAGCTACCGCCATGGCAGAAAACTATGTGGGGATCGCTGCGGTGTAAGAACGGGTGAACGGCGCGTGACAAGGGACACGGGACACGTGAGGCCAGCGTTTATAGAATGCACGACGGCAATTTTTTGATCAGACGAATCCCGCCGGGCCCCGCGCACAACGGCAAACCATTGATGGGCGGGCCTTTGCCATTGTCGTGTCAAAAGCAACAGTGAATTCAGGAACAGAGGATTTATCCGCGCCTGATCCGCTCCTAGACTGTGCTCATCGGCTGCACCACACGTCGCATCTGCAGCACGTACAAGTCAATTTCTGGAGGTGGTTTCATGAAATCGCTCATCAATGCTGTTGCTATTGCAGTTGTTCTTGCCGCCCCGATCGCTTCGTTTGCGCAATCGAATCAGCCGGCCCCGCAAAACGCGCAGGGTACGCAGGCGCAAGCTTCCGGACAGCAAGGTGCTCGTCAGGCCGATACCAGTGGTTATGGTTCGAGCAGCCACGGCACGTGGCAATCCGGTCGCGGCAACGATACGACGGTAAGCTCCTATTCGCCGCCGATCTACAACGCACGTTAAGCGAGAAACGAAATACGCGGGTCACCGCAATGTTGCTCGACTCGTTCACTATCTGCGCGTCGAACAGAAAAGGTTGGTCATCGGAACATATCTGGTGACCGGCCTTTTTTGTGCCCGTCACGCGGCTACGACGTGCGCAACAAGGTCATCTCATTGCGCAGCAACGCGTGAAGGTCCTCGTCAGAAGGCCGCGTACCCCAATGCCGTGCGCCGGCCACCGACGCAATCGCGATCCACGAATGAGGTGGAAACCATTCGCGCAGCACGGCGCCATCCTGACGCAAACACAATTGGCCGGTTTGTTCACTGTATTCGGCGGAAATGATCGTGCCGTCGATGCGTGCCGTTACACGCCGTGGATCGCTGCGTAGCAAATCATCGCTCCTGCAAAAGGTGTGGCGCGAATGCCGGCGTGGCACGGCAGCGTCAGTGGCGCGGCCACGGCACACGCATTAGTGATCGCCCCGGCCGTGATCATCGCCATGACCGTGCCAATCGCCGTGATCGCCACCGTGGTCGTGCCAGTCGCCGTGCGGGCCGTCGCGATAGCCGCGCGCGTCGTGCCATTCGCGGTCGTGGTGGTGTTCCTCCCACTCACGTCGCTCCCAGTAGCGGTGGCCGTCGTAATAGCGATCGCCGTACCAGCCCGGACTCACGACGACCACCGGCGGTGGGACAGCGTAGACAGGCGGAGGCGGGGCATAGACCGGTACGGGCGCGTAGGCCACACCCGGGATGCCAATGTTCACTCCTACATCGACGTGCGCCAGCGCGGCAGAAGATGCACCGATCCCCAGGCCTGCAACGATCGCCATGGACAGCCAGCGGCTTCGTGAATTATTCATGTTTTATTCTCGGGTTCTGCGATTGAGTGTGGATAGCGCTGCGCGGGCAACGCTTAGTAACGTTCGTGATAGTGATAACCGCCCTCTGGCACGACGATGCAACCGCCCAATGCACTCCCGAGGGTGACAGCCAACAGGACCAGCGCGAAAATTCGTTTCATGACATTGCCTCCCTTTTACGTGTGATCGAACTCTACTGAGCGGCTGGATTACCGGTGTGTTCGTGTGTAACAGGACGTGTCGATTTCTTTGCAGGCCGGCCAGAAACACGACACGATGTGGGGGCACGTGGCAGCGCTCCGATCAGCCGTTCCGTTGGCGAGGATCCGGCGGGCAAACCGTTGAGCGCGCTGCGAAAAATGTCGGGTCTTCGTGCGCGCGGCGTGCTCGGGCAGGTCGATGCGCATGCGTATGCACAACTGGAACATGCACGGCGTAGCAGATCGCCGTGCGTATGCCGAGCGGATACATTCAGTTGCAGACTCGGGATGCGAGCCGGCGTCATGGATCGCCGATTGCACTTTCTACATGGTGCCGACGCGTTTCCGCCTCGTGCGGCTGCAAGCGTTCGTCACGCGTGGCATCAGCTTTTCTTAAGGTTTGATCCGTAGCATACTGAATCATTGCGCCCGGAATTTGTGTTCCAGCGGCGCAGGTAAGCTCTCTCCATCCGGTGGTTTAACTGCGACTAAAATATTCACATGATCATGCGATCGGACCAAGCCAATTTCTCACGCTACACGTCAGGCTATGACGGCACGGCCAAGTTTCTGCACTGGCTGGTGGTCTTGTTGCTCGCTGCGCAATTCGTGATTGGTTGGACCATGCCGGGTATTCATAAGGGCACGCGGCCCGACGGTCTGATCGCGTGGCATCTCGGCGTGGGAGCAGCACTGATTGCAGCGGTGGTGGTGAGAATCGTCTGGCGTCTCACGCACAGGCCCGCACCTGCATCGCTTTCGCCTTTCCTCAGCGTCGTTTCGCACGTCACGCACGGTCTTCTTTATCTGGCGCTGCTGGCTGTGCCCTTGCTGGGATGGGCCAACGCGTCGTCGCGCGGCTGGTCTGTCAAGCTGCTCGGCGTGTTGCCTTACCCCAGCATCTCGGGGGTCGGCTCGCCGGTGGGGCATGCAATGGGCGACATCCACGGGTATCTGGCCTGGGTGTTGTTCGCGCTGATCGCGCTGCATATCGCTGCTGCGTTGTTTCATCGCTTCGTGCTCAAGGATCAGACCTTGCAGCGGATGCTGCCGTGACCCGTTACGTTAGTGTCCCTTAGCCGCTCGTTACTCCCCGTCTTTTAACCGTCTTTCGCCCGCATGCCAGCCGCTTTCTGTCGAAGGCCTGCGGGTTCGCCGATACTCTTCCCCGATGCCACGATCATGGCGAATTCGACGTCATTGCATCGGTGCTTCATCGTCACGCCCGAACGCGTGATAAGCACATAAAAAACAAGTCTTTTACGCGCGCCGCTAACACTGGTTAGATCGGAGGATCGACTGCTCGTCAGTCATTCAAGTCCAACCGCATCTCTTGCCGGTCAGCCATGAGCACAATTACCGAAGCATTCAATCTGGACTCCGCGGGACGGCCATCCGTGGTGCGTTCCGTGGGGCGGCCATCCGCGAGGCCCTCCGTCGAGCGACCTCCCGCACGTCCCGCGCCGTTGCTCTCATCGCGGCGTGACGGCCGCTCGCTCGACGCGGGCGTTCGTCAAGCGATTCACGCTGCGTTCACCGCCAATCCCTGCCTGAAAAGCTGGCCCGCCCACGCAATCGACGCGTTATGCGACGCCGGCCAACTGCGCACATGGACCAATGGCGAACTGATCTTCGCGCGCGATGAAGCGTGCGACGACATCCAGGTGGTCCTCTCGGGCGCGATCGAAATGAGCTGGACCAACTCGGCTGGCGTGCGCGCGGTGGCGGTGTACATGTGGCCGAACGAGGTCATCAACTTCATTCCGGTGATGGACCGGCGCGGCTCGATGCACGATCAGCGCGCGCACGGTTCGACGACGCTGTTCCACATTCCCGGCGGCGCACTGTTCGAACTGTTTGCTCGCGAGCCCGCGTTGTTACGCAACGTGCTCGATCTGATCTGCCTGCGAAGCCGGGCGTTGCATGGCCGGATGGGCAAGACGGCGCTGGCCGGATTTCGCGCGCGCGTGGCGGATCAGTTGCTCGGGCTTGCCGAATGGCACGGTAAGAAAACGGAGCGGGGCGTGGAGCTGACAATCAAGCTGTCGCAGGAGGACCTCGCCGCGTTATTGGCCGCGTCCCGGCAGAGCATCAATAAGGAACTGCGCTGGCTCGTGCAGCAGGGTATTGTGGACGTGCGTTATAGCCGGATTACCGTGATCGATATGGATGCACTGCGGGAAGTAAGCGACGCCGGGTGAGAAACCTCATAACGATATAAAAAGCCCTTCTATCAAGTGTCTAAAGGGCGATAGATTCGCGACACCCACTCTGCCGATAATGGCTCATCGATTCAGCAGACAGAGCCACTCAAGTGTTGATTCATCCTCATACCGCCGACTCAGCCGCCCGCCGCGAACCGCGCTCCGCGTGGTTCCGGGCGCCGTCGTGTCGCCGCTCCTGTCCGGCGTGTTCAACGCGCTGCCTGATGGCAAGCCTGTTGCAGGCGTGTTGACTCAACCGACCCGCTGTTGAGCTGATCCGCGCTCAGCCGGTTCGATTCAACGCCACCTTCAGATAAAGATTTTCGCCCCGCGCGCCCCGTGGCGCGCTGACCTGTCTCGTCCTCAAACTTAGGAGTTGCATCGCATGTCGAATCTCAGTCTCGCGACGTCCAACGCGTTGGACATTCATCCCGTCACCGGTCGCATCGGCGCGGAAATTCGCGGTGTGCGCCTATCGGGTCAACTCGAACCGGCAAGCGTCGAAGCGATTCGCGCCGCACTGGTGCGCCACAAGGTGATCTTCTTCCGCGGCCAGACGCACCTGCTGGATGCCGACCAGGAAGCTTTCGCCAAGCTGCTTGGGGAACCGGTCTCGCATCCCACGGTGCCGGTAGTCGACGGCACCGACTACCTGCTCGAACTCGACTCGCATCGCGGTGGGCGCGCGAATTCGTGGCACACGGACGTGACGTTCGTCGATGCCTATCCGCAAGCATCCATCCTGCGTGGCGTGACGATTCCGGAAGTGGGTGGCGACACCGTATGGGCGAACACCGCCACCGCCTACGACGATCTGCCGCCGCCGCTCAAAGCGCTCGCAGAGCAACTGTGGGCCGTGCACAGCAACGAATACGACTACGCGAACTACGCTAACGTCGGCGAGCGTGGGCGGGACGCCGAAGCGCTCAAGCGCTATCGCGATGTGTTCGTGTCGACGCGTTACGAGACGGAACACCCAGTGGTGCGCGTGCATCCGGAATCCGGAGAAAAGACGCTGATTCTCGGGCATTTCGTGAAGAGCTTCGTCGGTCTCACGCCGAGCGCGTCGGCGCATTTGCTGGAACTGCTGCAAGGCTACGTGACGCGTCTCGAGAACATCGTGCGCTGGCGCTGGCAGGCGGGTGACGTCGCGATCTGGGACAACCGCGCGACCCAGCACTACGCCGTCAACGACTACGGCGACGCTCACCGTGTGGTGCGTCGCGTGACCCTGAAGGGCGACGTACCGGTCAGCGTCGACGGTCGCCGCAGCTTTACGCGCAGCGTCGTGCCGAATCCGGCGGCAAAGGCCGCTTAAACCACGCGGGCCGCTGGGCTGCTGACGGCACGCAGCCCGCGCGCTTGCCCAACCCGTCCTCACAAACTCCAGGAGAACCCATGAACCTCTCGATCAAATGGGCCAAGCCGTTGCTGCTTGTCGCACTGACGTGGCTGCTCGCAGCACCCGGTTTTGTCGCCGCGCAGACAGTGATCCGCATCGCCGTGCCGGACATCAGCGCGGGGCCGAAACCGGCCGGCGGTGGGGTGGTCGACGTGATTTACGTTAATAAGCTGCTCGACAAGGAGTTCGCTAAGGACGGTGTGGAAGTGCGCTGGACCTTCTTCAAGGGCGCAGGCCCGGCGATCAACGAAGCGCTCGCCAACCATCAGGTCGATCTGGCTTTTCTCGGTGACCTGGCCGGCGTGATCGGCCGGGCGAACGGACTCGATACGCGTCTGATCGCGGCGCTTGGCCGCGACATCAACGGCTTTCTCGCGGTCGTGCCGGGGCAGGGCGTCACGGATCTGAATGCATTGAAGGGCAAACAGGTCGCCGTGTTTCGCGGCACCGCGCTGCAACTGTCGTTCGATAGCGTGCTGCGTGCGCAAGGGTTGAGCGAGCGCGATTTCCGCGTGGTCAATCTTGATCTGAACGCGGCTGCCGCGGCGCTGGCTGCGCGCCGCATCGACGCGCTATGGGGATCCTCCGGCGTGTTCGTGCTGCGTGACAAGGGCCTCGCCGACGTGCCGGTCAGCACTCAGGGCAAGCAGGGCGTCGGCACGTTGAAGGCGGGGCTGGTGGCTTCGGCGGACTTTCTCAAGGCGCATCCGGAACTGGCGACGCGCGTAGTGCGCACCGTCGTGCAAGCGTCGCAATGGCTTTCCGATAAACACAACCTCGACGCTTATATCGCACTGGAACAGAGCCAGGCGAATGTGCCGGCCACGGTATGGCGCAATGAACTTGCGTCGAGCGATCCGGCGGTGACGTTTTCGCCGCTGCTGGACACCTATTTCGTCGACGCTTTCAAACGCGACGTGGATACCGCGAAGCAACAGGGACTGATTCGCCGTCCGTTCGACGTCGATCAGTGGGTAGACCGCACGTATCTGACTCAGGCGCTGCGTGAGCTCAATCTGACGAATCACTGGCAGGCGTACCGTGCCTACGGCCAGGCTGACAAGTCGATTTGATCACGGGCTGAATGCTCTTCGCGTTCCACAAAAAACACCTCGATGAAAAACAATAAAACCCACCGACGTCTGACCTTGATGGCAGCGGCATTGCTGCCCGTAACGGCCGCCTGGGCACAGGACGTGAGTCATGCGCCCGGCGTGCAGGAGAATGCCAAAGCGGCTGCACCGTTGGAAGCATCGGCTGCCGGAGCGGACACGGCCGCGACCACGGCCACGACTTCACGCACCGCCGCCAAAGCGGGCACTGAAGCCTCCCCGGCGGCATTGAAGGAAGTGGTCGTGACCGCCCGTCGCCGCAAGGAAAACGTGCAGGAGGTGCCGGCGCCGATCTCGACCGTGAGCGGTGACGAACTCGAAGCGCAGCGCAACTACCGCGTACAGGATTTGCAGAACACCTTGCCGAGTACGAACGTCGCGTATATCCATGCACGGCAATCGAGTATCTCCGTGCGGGGCATCGGCAACAATCCGGCGAACGACGGCCTCGAAGGCAGCGTCGGCGTCTATCTCGACAATGTGTATCTGGGTCGTCCCGGCATGGCGGTGTTCGACGCGCTCGACATCAGCCAGATCGAACTGCTGCGCGGTCCGCAAGGCACGTTGTTCGGCAAGAACAGCACGGCCGGCATTCTGAACATCACGACGAAACGGCCTACTTTTACGACCGAAGCATCGCTTGAACAGTCGATCGGACAACGCGGCTATGCGCAAACCAAAGCCGTGCTCTCCGGTCCGATCACCGACACATTGGCAGGCCGCCTGCTGCTGTACCGCACTCACGACGACGGCGATATCAAGAACCTGTACACCGGTTCGCAACTGAACGGCGGCACACGTGAAGGCGGACGCGGCGAGTTGCTGTTCAAGCCGACCGGCGATCTGAACGTGCGTGTGATCGCCGACTACAACACCGAAGACTCGAGCTACGGCACGCAGGTACTGTACGGTCTCGGCCCCACGATCAACGGTGTGAATCAGTTCCTCGGGCGGGCGGCGTCGATCGGCGCATCGCCGGTGACGAATCCTTCGCTCTACCAGGTCAATCTCGATTCACGTCAACACGTGAGCGTGCATCAGAGTGGATTGTCGGTGGAAGTGAACGACACGCTGCCGAGCGGTTTTACGCTGACCTCCATCACCGCTGGCCGCTTCTGGCACTTCGACCCGGCCAACGACGACAACCTGAACAAGCCGGCGATCGTCAACACCGGCGTGTCGGTCAACGACCACCAGTTTTCGCAGGAATTCCGGGTGGCGTCGCCCACCGGCGGTCCGATCGACTACGTCGCGGGCGCGTATTACTTCTACCAGCAACTGACCAACAACACGTTCGCTTTCTATGGCCCGGACGCTGACGCGGTGATCCTCGGCCGCGATATCGGTGCGCTTGACAATACGACCTCGACGGCGCCCGCGCACATGACCACCAACAGCTTCGCGCTGTTCGCGCAGGGCACATGGCACATCAATTCGCGCGCCGATTTGACGGCGGGCGTGCGCGGCACGTATGAAGAGAAGACCGCCGACGTCAACCGCAATGCGCCGATCGGCGGCGCAAGCTTGGGGCCGGCCGCGCAGGCCGTGCGCAACAGCGTGATCGGCGCGTATGCGTCGGGCGATCTGCATCTGTCGAATGTGAGCCCGTCTGCGCTCCTGAACTTCGGCTACAAGCTCGCGCCCGATGTGCTGGGCTACGCGACGCTATCGCACGGCGAAAAATCAGGCGGTGTGAACATGGCCGTTTCGTCCGCGCCCACGCAAGGGGCAAATTCGTTGATCGTCGGGCCCGAGCGTGCCAATAACGCCGAACTCGGCATCAAGAGCGAATTCCTCGAGCACCGCCTGATGCTCAATGCCAATCTGTTCTGGACGCAGATCAGCGGCTATCAGGCAACGAGTCTCGTCGGCACGCCCACCGGCGTGATCTCCGTGCTCTCGAATGCGGCCGATGTGCGCAGCCGTGGCGCCGAAATCGATTTGCGTGCCATGCCGATCCGCAATCTCACCTTGGGTCTCAACGCCTCGTATATCGACGCGACGTACACGTCGTATGAGAACGCACCGTGCCCGTCGGAAGTGGCGATCCCGAATCCGAAAGCGACCTGCAGCCTTACCGGCCGACCCGTGGCCGGCGCGCCGCGCTGGATTCTTAACCTGAGTGCGCAGTACCAGTTCCGCCTCGCGCACGACATCGACGAGTACTTCGCCGCCGCTTACTCGCTGCGCTCGAATCAGTACGGCACGCTCGACGATTCGCAGTACGGCAAGCTGCCCGGCTACGGCATCGTCAACGTCGCGACCGGCTGGCGTCTGGCCACGGGACGCCATCAATGGGACCTGTCGATCTGGGCGCGCAACCTGTTCGACAAGCGTTATTACCTTGCTTCGTTCGCGACTTACAACGGTGCATACACGGCCTCGGTGGGCGACTCGCGGATGTTCGGCGCAACCCTGCGCTACGACTATTGAGCAGCCCGGCTGCCGCTCTTCAGGGACCACGAACTTGAGACCGACTCTATCCACTTCGAATCCGCCATCGCCGCGATTGTCATGGTGGCCGTCAGCACCGTCGCGCTCGACGGCTGACCACCGCAAGCGCAGTCCAGGCGGAACGGGCGCGGTGAGTTGGCGCGGCCTGTCCGCATGGACGCTGCCGGTGCTGTTGTACACGTTGTGGTGGTTCGCGTCGCATCATCAGTGGATGTCGCCGCAGATCCTGCCGACGCCCGAACTGGTCTGGCAAACCGCCGCCGAACTGTTTGGCGACAACCTCGTGGCCAATCTGTTCATCAGCTTGAGACGCCTCGCGTTCGGTCTCGCCGCGGGCGTGCTGGGCGGCACGCTGCTCGGCGCCGCGATGGGCACGAACCGTACCGTCGACGCGGTGATCGCGCCCAGCTTCTATGCGCTCGCTCAGATTCCGACGCTCGCGTGGTTGCCACTCCTGATGGTGGTGCTTGGTATCGGCGAGTCGCTAAAAGTGGTGTTGATCCTCAAAGCCGTGCTGGTGCCGGTGGCGATTCATACGCAACTCGGCGTTCGCACCGTGCCGCCGCGCCTGCGCGAGATGGCGGCAGTGTTGCGTTTGCCGCGCGGGCAGAGCGTGCGGTTGTTGACCGTGCCGGCTGCGCTGCCGCCGTTTCTGACGGGGCTGCGTCTCGGGCTGGCGCAGGGGTGGCTCACGCTGATCGCGGTCGAACTGCTCGCGTCGTCCGAGGGGATCGGTTACCTGATGGTGTGGGGGCGCCAGATGTTCCAGCTCGACATCGTGTTCGTGTGCATCGCCGTGATCGGCGCGGTCGGTTTCACGATGGACTACGGGATTCATGCTTTGGATCGGCGCGTGGTTCGCTGGCCGCGCGTTGCGTTGGCGGAGCACGTCACGCATGCAAAGCGTGGTTGGCTCGCATACGGCTACGGCGCAGTGCTGCCGATGGTCGCGGTCCTCGCATGGAGCGTGGCCGCGCATGAGCATTGGGTCGACGCCCGTATCCTGCTGGCACCGCTGCTTGTGTTGACAAGCACATGGCACGACGTGAAAAGCGGCGCATTACCGATCCCGCTATTGCACACGTTGCTGCGCTCGATCGAAGGGCTCGCACTCGGCGCGACGATCGGTGTTCTATCCGGCCTTGCACTCGGCCTTAACGCCTCGCTGCGGCGTACCGTCGGCCCGACGCTCGCCGCACTGCGGCAGGTTGCGATTTTCGCCTGGATTCCGCTTCTCACCGCGTGGGCCGGTATCGACAATCTCGCGAAGGTGATCTTCGTCGCGCTCGCCGCGTTCTTTCCGATGGTGGTGGCGACCGCTCGCGCTGTTGAAAACCTCTCGCCGCAACTTGCCGAAGTTGCGCAGACGCTGCGGCTCGATTTCGTACAACGGCTGCGCTGGCTGATTCTGCCCGCGATCGTGCCGGGCGTGTTTGCCGGCTTGCGTCTCGCACTTGTCTACGCGTGGCTCGGCGCGATTGGTGCGGAGTATTTCATGCCGTCGGGCGTGGGCATCGGCAGCTTCATGCTCGATGCGCAGCAACTGTTCCGTATGGACCGGTTGTTGAGCGCGGCGGGGGTGGTCGGCGCGCTCGGCGCGCTGTTCGGCTGGCTTGGCGGACGGCTCGAAGCATCGGCTACGCGTTGGCGCGGGCCGCGCTAGAAGCGGATTTTCCGGGGCCTGACGGTGACATTGCGACGGCTCATGGCGCGACTCAATAGCGAATTGATATTTGTGACTGAACCCTTCATCAAGGAACACCATGTCTTCTGATCCGGCAGCGCGCACATCATCGAAGCGCCCCAATTTTCTCGTGATCGTTGCGGACGATCTCGGCTTCTCCGATCTCGGCGCCTTCGGCGGCGAGATCGCGACGCCCAACCTCGACGCGCTGGCACACGCAGGTGTGCGCTTCACGGACTTCCACACGGCATCGGCCTGCTCGCCGACCCGGTCGATGCTGCTCACCGGCACCGATCATCACATCGCGGGAATCGGCACGATGGCTGAGGCGTTGTCGCCGGAACTCGCGGGCAAGCCGGGTTACGAAGGCTATCTGAACGACCGCGTGGTTGCGTTGCCTGAACTGCTGCGCGATGCCGGCTACTTCACGACGATGGCCGGAAAATGGCATCTTGGCTTGACGCTGGAGCGCGCTCCGTCGGCGCGCGGTTTCGAGCGTTCGTTCGCGCTGCTGCCGGGTGCGGCGAATCACTACGGTTTTGAGCCAGTCGCGATCGATGCCGAGCAACCGCGTCTGCATCGATCGACGCGCTCGCTGTACGTCGAGGACGACCATTTCGTCGACGAACTGCCGGAAGATTTCTATTCCTCCGACTCGTTCACGGACAAGCTGCTGCACTACCTTGACGAACGTCCCGACGACGGCCGGCCGTTCTTCGCCTATCTGCCGTTTTCCGCGCCGCACTGGCCGTTGCAGGCGCCGGCCGAAACCGTCGAGAAGTATCGCGGCCGTTATGAGGCCGGTCCCGATGCGCTGCGCGAGGAACGTCTCGCCAAACAGCGCGCGCTCGGCTTGCTCGGCGAGAACGTTGAAGCGCATCCGGTGGTCGCGCGCAATGCCGAATGGGATCAACTCACCGACGACGAACGGGCTTTCTCGGCACGCACGATGGAAGTCTATGCGGGGATGGTCGAACGTCTGGACTGGAATGTGGGCCGCGTCATCGAGTATCTGAAAGCGACGGGCGAACTCGACAACACCTTCGTCCTGTTCCTGTCGGACAACGGCGCGGAAGGCGCCTTGCTTGAAGCGCTGCCGGTGTTCGGTCCGAACCTGCAGCAGTTCATCAGCGACCACTACGACAACAGCCTGCCCAACGTCGGGCGTGGCAATTCGTATGTCTGGTATGGACCGCGCTGGGCCCAGGCGGCGACTGCGCCGTCGCGGCTCTATAAGGCGTTCACGACTGAAGGCGGGATTCGCGTGGTCGCGTTCGCGCACTATCCGGCGCTCGCGCGCCAGGGCGAGATCGGCGACGCGTTTTCCACCGTGATGGACGTTGTGCCGACCGTGCTCGAACTCGCGGGCGTGAAGCATCCGGGCCGCACATATAAAGGCCGCACGGTCGCGCAGCCGAAGGGCGCGTCGCTGCTGCCGTATCTGAATCGCACGTCAGACGCCGTACATGACGCGCATCGCGTAACAGGTTGGGAGTTGTTCGGTATGCGCGCGGTGCGGCAGGGCGACTGGAAAGCCGTGTTCATTCCGCAGCCGGTCGGGCCGGGCGCGTGGCAACTCTACGACCTCGCGCAAGACCCTGGCGAGACCCGCGATCGTGCCGGTGATGAACCTAAAAAACTCGCTGCGTTGCTCGACCACTGGCAGGCGTATGTCGTGGAGAACGGCGTGCAGGAAGTCGCCCGTGTGTTCGGGTGAGCACCTGACGATGATGGCTGCGCTTGCAGCTACTGCTTAGGAGGAGTCCCACGTGAGCACATCAATGTTGTACGAACCCGCGCTTGGGGCGTCATTCGCCGACGAGCACGGTGGTGCGAGGCGTCGTCACGTGCGGACCGGCACGGCGGTGTCGGTGGCACTGCACGGTGCGCTGTTTGCCGCGCTGTATCTGGTGTGGTCACACGCACCGGAACCGCCGCCGCGGGCGCGCACCATCGAGTTGACGCTGGCGCGGCCTGAGATTCCGCAGCCGTTGGTGACGCCTCAACCTGCGCAGCCTGTGACGCCACCGCAGCCGCTCAAGCCGACGCCGCCGCTGCAACGGGTGAGGCCGGCAGCGCCCCAGCCGCAGCATGCGAGTCCGGTGACCCACGCGGCGCCGGTCAGTACGCCGGCCACGCATGCGGTGCCCACACCGGCCGCGGCGTCGGCAATCGCGAATACGCCGCCCAGCGTCGCACAACCCGTTGCGGCACCTTCTGCGCCCGCTGCCGCCACTGAGGCTTCGACTCCGCCGAAGCCGCGCGTGATCGACACCAACGGCATCCCGAGCGACTACGTCGCGAGAGTATTCGAGCGTATCAACCGCTATGCCGCGGACAGTTATCCCCGTGCCGCGCGTCTGCGTCACGAGGAAGGCCGCATTGCGTACAAGCTCACGCTCGATGCGGAAGGACATGTCATGCATCTGGACATCACGCCCTCGGGCAGCGATCTGCTCGACGACGCCGCCCGCGAAGCGATCAAATCCGCAGCGCCGTTTCCAAAACCGCCCGATCTCGGCGCAAGTGCGTACCGCCTCGCCGGCACGATCGTTTATCAACTGACCGATTGATCCTGCTTCATCTTCATCTTGTGATGCATTCTGGAGAACTGCCATGAACCCTGCCAATGTTGCTGCTCATCTCTCGCCGCTGCAGTTGTTCGCGCAAGCGGATCTGATCGTCAAATCCATCATGGTGCTGCTCGCGCTGGCGTCGGTGGCGAGCTGGGGCGTGATCGTCGACAAGCTGTTTCGCTTTCGTGCGTTGCAGCGGCGCGCCGCGCGCTGGCTTGCGCTATTGCAGACGCAGCGCTCGCTTGCGCAACTCGCGAGCGCGCTCGGCGAATTCGCCGACGATCCGTTTGCACGCGTCTACCGTGCGGTGGTCGGCGAGTGGCGCGAAACCTGGCGGCAAGGCTTGCAACACAGCGAGTCGGGCCGCGAGAGCCTAAAGGAGCGCGTCGCGCGGGTCGCGCTGATTACACGCGGCGTCGAAATCGAGCAACTGCAACGCGGGTTGCCGGTACTCGCGACAGTCGGTTCGGTCGCACCGTTCGTCGGCCTGTTCGGCACGGTGTGGGGGATCATCAACGCGTTTCAGGGGATCGCCGCGAGCAATAACACCAGTCTTGCGGTGGTCGCGCCGGGGATTGCGGAAGCGCTGTTCGCCACCGCGCTCGGGTTGGTCGCCGCGATTCCTGCGGTGGTGGCGTACAACCGCGCGTCGGGCGATCTGAACGCATATGCGAACCGGCTCGATACGTTGACGGGTCTCGTCGAAGTGCAGTTGTCGAGGCAACTGGAAGCGGGAGATTTTGTCGTGGATGCCGAGCATGCTTCGAGCGACCATACGCCTGAGCATGCGGTTCACGAGAAGCACACACGCCCCGAATTGCACGCCGCCGTTCGCACCGTCACCGGAGGTGCTTGAAATGGCTGCCCGCATTCCAGCCGCGCAAGCCGGACGCATCGCCGCGCCGGTCAGCGAGATCAACGTGACGCCGCTCGTCGACGTGATGCTCGTACTCCTGATCGTTTTCATGGTGGCCGCGCCGCTGATGGCGCAGGGCGTGAAAGTCGATCTGCCCACTGCCAAGGCTAAACCGCTCAGCGAAGACAAGCCGCCGGTGGCGATCAGTCTGAAGCGCGACGGGTCGGTGTATGTCGATAAAACCCAGGTGAGCGGCGCGCAACTCGTCGGTACGCTGACGCGCGAAACGTCGGGCGATCATGAAAGGCGCGTCGAGATTCGCGGCGATAAAGGTCTGCCGTACGGGAACGTGCTGCAGGCGATGGGGGAAATCAACGAAGCCGGTTTCACGAAAATCGCGCTGGTGTCCGAGCCGGCCGGCGCGCAATGAGTTGGGCAATAGGGTGGGCAAGGGAATGGGCAGCAAGCTGGTTCATGAAAACGCTTCGCGAGGGTCTGTGATGAGTCATCCGCAACCGGTGGTTTCGTTCCGGCACGTCGGCCGGACTTTCGACGTCAATGGCCGCGCCTACGAGGCGATTCGTGATTTTTCGCTCGATATCGCCGAAGGAGAGTTTGTGGCGATCGTCGGCGCCAGCGGTTGCGGCAAGTCGACCTTGTTGCGGCTGCTGGTCGGCCTGGACGCAGGCTTCGATGGCGAGATTCTGGTCGACGGTGCGCCGGTGCGGGGCATCGGCGCCGAGCGTGGGATCGTGTTTCAGGAGCATCGGCTGTTTCCCTGGCTCTCGGTGACACGCAACGTTGCGCTCGGTCTTGCCGCGCAGCATGTGCCGGAAGAAACGCTGCGGTCGCGGGTGGCGGAAGCGGTTCGCCTGGTCGGTCTGCAAGGCTTCGAGGACGCGCTGCCGCATCAACTGTCAGGCGGCATGGCGCAGCGTGTGGCGATTGCGCGAGGTCTGGTGGCAAGTCCCCGCATCCTCACGCTCGATGAACCGTTCGGCGCGCTCGACGCCCTGACGCGTCATCAGATGCAGGATGAACTATTGCGGATTCGCGAACGTGAGCGCATCACGACGGTGCTGGTGACGCACGATGTCGATGAGGCGGTGTTTCTCGCCGATCGCGTGGTGGTGATGAAAGCCCGGCCGGGCACGATCGCGAGCGTCGTGCAGATCGCGCTGCCGCGGCCACGCAGCCGTTCGAGCTACGATTTCCATGTGTATCGCGAGACGATTACTGAGGCGCTGCTGGGCGATGAAGCGGGGCACGCCAGGTTGCATGCGCCGGTTCGGGAAATCGAGTTGGGGAGCTTTGCCTGGTGAATGTGCCCGATGATGTGTTCGGGCCGCTTTGCGTTGGCAGACGGTGTGCGCTGCGCGGCATGGCGAATCGCAGATTGCGCCGGCCTGCGTGAGAGAGCGATGGGCGCCTGATTGAGGCGCCCTTTGTGGCGCTTTCGTGTTTTAAGCTGAGCCCTGCTCGACAGTTGCATGCTCCGGCGCTGTCGCTTCGCGATAGCCGAGCCGCGTCGAGATGGCGAGCCCCGATTGCTTGAGTAGCGCGACGTAGTGCGATTTCGTGTCTGCGCCACAACGCATTGTCGGGAACGAAATTGACAGGCCGGCGATCACGCGGCCGAAGCGGTCGAACACCGGCACCGCAAGACACTGCAGCCCTTCCTCCTGCTCCTCGTTGTCCTCGCCGTAGCCTTGCTCGCGCACGCGCGGCAGGATGCTTAGCACGGCATCGGCGGAGGCGAGCGACTTTTGCGTCGACTTGCGAAATTCCACGTGCGAGAGGACTTCGCGCGCTTCAGCCGAGTCCATCCACGCGAGCAGCACCTTGCCGATCGCCGTGCTGTGCAGTGGATTGCGGCGGCCGATTCGCGATTGCATACGCAGCCCGTAATCGGCATCGATCTTGTGGATGTAGATGATCGCATCTTCGTCGAACGCGCCGAGGTGAACCGCCTCGCGAGTCGCCTGGCCGATGCGGCGCATCTCGACGTCGGCCTCGCGCACGAGATCGACGCTCTCCAGTGCCTTCGCACCGAGTTCGAACAGGCGGATCGTCAGCCGGTAGCGCTCGGTTTCGACTTCCTGCGTTACATAGCCGAGCGCTTTCAGCGTCTGGATCACCCGGTGTACGGTGGTCTTCGACATGCCGAGCCGCTGCGACAACTCGCTGATGCCGATCTGCCCACTGTCGCCGATTGCGCCGAGAATCGCGAAGACCCTGCCGATCGACGAAGCAGATTCACTTCGGTCATTGGCTCCGCCGCCCGTGCTGTCCGCGTCTTGCAACTGCGCGACGTCGTCGTCCCTGCGCTGCTTGCCCATTGCTGCCATTTCCGTCATTCCCTGTTGACTGATGCCAATCCGATTACAACCCGCGCGGTATTGCGGCATCGGTTTGTTCTCGACTGTAGCGCAGAATCCAGAATGTGGAACACCAGTCCGAAAATATTGCACTGCCGCATCAATGCTGACGATGGCTTTGAATAATGCGAGGGTAAACGATCGGCAGGAAGCTTATAAGAAGCGGAACGGCGTTCCTATCTCGGTGCTATATTGCGCCGAAAGGGAGTCGCCCGGCGCAAGAACGGGACATCATCCCGGGTGATCCACCCGACAACTGGACGCAAAGTCCACGGAGGAGGCATGAAGCTCAAGAAGGCCATCGACCGCATTCCAGGCGGCCTGATGCTGGTGCCGTTACTGCTCGGCGCTTGTGTCCACACGTTTGCGCTGGGCGGCGGGAAATACCTCGGTTCGTTCACCAATGGATTGATTACCGGCACTGTGCCGATTCTGGCGGTGTGGTTCTTCTGCATGGGCGCGACGATCGACCTGCGGGCAACCGGCGTCGTGCTGCGTAAGTCGGGCACGCTGCTCGTGACCAAAATGGTAGTGGCGTGGATCGCTACGCTGGTCGCATCGCACTTCATTCCGATCGACGGCGTCAAGGCGGGCCTGTTCGCCGGCCTCTCGGTGCTCGCGATCACGACGTCGATGGACATGACCAACGGCGGTCTCTATGCGGCGGTGATGCAGCAATACGGCAGCAAGGAGGAGGCGGGCGCTTTCGTCCTGATGTCGATCGAATCGGGGCCGCTCGTCAGCATGATCATCCTCGGCGCGACCGGTGTCGCCTTCTTCGAACCACGGCTTTTCGTCGGCGCGGTGCTGCCATTCCTGATCGGCTTCGCGCTGGGTAATCTCGATAGCGAGTTGCGCGAGTTCTTTGGCCGCTGCGTGCATCCGCTGATTCCGTTTTTCGGCTTTGCGCTCGGCAACGGCATCGATCTGAATGTCATCGTCACGAGCGGCTTGCCGGGCATCGTACTGGGCCTCGGGGTGATCGTCGTGACGGGCATTCCGCTGATCCTCGCGGACCGCTGGATCGCGGGTGGTAATGGGGCGGCGGGGCTCGCGGCTTCGTCGACGGCGGGGGCCGCGGTGGCGAACCCGGCGATCATCGGCGAGATGATTCCGCGCTTCAAGCCGCTGGTGCCGGCTGCGACGGCGATGGTCGCGACCGCGTGTCTCGTGACGGCGGTTCTTGTGCCGATTCTTACCGCGTTATGGGTGCGTCGGCATCAAGCGCGTGACGCGCTACGCGAGGAGTTTGCGGCGGCAACGACGCCACCGCAGCCGCTTAGCGAGCGGGATGTGCACGTTTGATCGAGCGTGGGGAGGGGGCGTGTGCGGTTGATCGGCGAGTGACGAGCGTTACGTGAGGCGGGTCTCACCGCCCGAGTTTCCCCTCCAACATCGCCTTCACCTCCGCCCACTCCTCATCGATGATGCTAAAGCGCACCGAGTTGCGCTTACGCCCATCCGGCATGATCCGCTCGTGCCGGACAATCCCTTCCTGTTTCGCGCCGATCCGCAGAATCGCCGCTCTTGATTTCTCGTTGAGCTCGTCCGTGGTGAATTGCACACGCACACACTGCATCGCTTCGAACGCATGACTCAGCAGAAGGTACTTCGCCTCGGTATTCACGCGCGAGCGTTGCACCGATTCGCCCAACCACGTGTGACCGATTTCCAGCTTCCGGTTCACCTGGTCGATCTTCCAGAAGCGCGTGCTGCCGACAATCGCACCGGTATCGCGCCGCACGATCACAAACGGCATCACGGTGCCGGCCGCGCGCCCGTCGAGCGCGCTTGCAATATAGCTGCCGACGGTCTCAGGCCCCGGCACCACGGTCAGCTTCATGTTCCACAACTGCCCGTCCGCGGCGGCCTCGAGCAGCGCCTGGGCGTGTTCCTGCTGAAGCGGCCGCAGTTCGACGGCTTGTCCGATTAGTGTGGGTTGCATGAGGCGAGGGGAGGTGTCGTTCATAGTGAAGCGGCATTCGTTGCACGACCGGACATCATAAAGCGAAGAACGATCTGAACGAAGCGAATGAGCGGCGGATCAACGGGCAACCCGACGGGCCAAGTTGCAATAAAAAAGGTCCGCGAACGAGCGCTCGCGGACCTGGCACACGGATCAAACAGGCAGGCGAGGCCAGAAACCTCGCCCTCAAACCCCGACGGCCTTCGGCGTCTTAAACCGCCATGACCGAAACCGCCTTGGTCACCAGATAGCCTTCCATCGCCTCCGGCCCCCCTTCCGACCCGTAGCCCGAATCCTTCACGCCGCCAAACGGCATTTCCGGCCAGGGCGCAGCAGGCTGGTTAATCCACAGCATGCCGACTTCCATCTGTTGCGACAGCAGATGCACGTTACGGAACGACTTCGTGAACGCATAACCGGCGAGACCAAACGGCAGACGGTTTGCCTCAGCGATCGCTTCTTCGAGCGTGTCGAAACCGCGGATCGCGGCGATCGGGCCGAACGGCTCGTTGTTGAATACGTCCGACTCGAGCGACACGTTGGTCAGGACGGTCGGTGCAAAGAAGTTGCCTTCCGAACCCACGCGTTCGCCGCCTGTCTCGACCTTCGCGCCGGTCTTGCGCGCGTCGTCGAGCACCTTGCTCATCGCGGTGAGACGGCGGGCGTTGGCGAGCGGCCCCAGGGTCGTGCCTTCCGTCAGGCCGTCGCCGAGCTTGAGGCCTTCAGCGTGCTTGACGAGCGCGGCGGCGAATTCTTCGCGGATGCTGTTATGCACCAGAAAGCGTGTCGGCGAGATGCAGACCTGGCCCGCATTGCGGAACTTTGCGGCGCCCGCGGCCTTGATGGCCAGCGCCACGTCGGCATCTTCAGCCACGATGACAGGCGCATGACCGCCCAACTCCATCGTCGCGCGCTTCATGTGCGTGCCGGCCAGCGCGGCCAGTTGCTTGCCGACCGGCGTCGAGCCGGTGAACGTGACCTTGCGGATCACCGGATGCGCAATCAGGTAGCTGGAAATCTCCGCCGGATCGCCGAACACGAGGCCGACCGTACCGGCCGGCACGCCGGCTTCGACGAACGCCTGCAACAGCGCCGCCGGCGACGCCGGGGTTTCCTCCGGCGCCTTGACGAGGAACGAGCAGCCGCACGCGAGCGCCGCGCTCAGCTTGCGCACGACCTGATTGACCGGGAAATTCCACGGCGTGAAGGCCGCCACCGGGCCGATCGGTTCCTTGAGCACGGTTTGCTGAACCGCCAGATTGCGCGGCGGCACGATCCGGCCGTAGACGCGGCGGCCTTCGTCGGCGAACCACTCGATGATGTCCGCCGCGGACAGCACTTCGACGCGTGCCTCGGCGAACGGCTTGCCCTGTTCCTGCACCATCAGGCGGGCGATGTCCGAAGCGCGCTCGCGCACCAGCGCGGCGGCTTTGCGCATGGTCGTCGCGCGTTCGTTGGCCGGAATCTTGCGCCAGGCTTCGAAGCCGCGCTGCGCGGCGGCCAGCGCCCGGTCCAGATCGGCAATGCCAGCATGGGCTACCTTGCCGATGGCTTTGCCGGTGGCAGGATTGATGACGTCGAGGGTTTTGCCGCTCGCAGCGTCGCACCATTCGCCGTTAATCAGAAGTCGGGTATCGGTATAGCTCGAGGTGGCCATGCTGGGTTCCTGTAAGTGGGGAAAACGATAGGTCGCGCGGTCGTGATGCATTGGGCTGACCCTGCGCGGCCAAGGATGGACTGCCGATAACAAACATCTTATCTGATTGCGCGCGATCGCATCGGCGGTGCGCCCACGGATGGTGCGGGGCATGGGCTTTGCTGCTCCGCTTGCCGCGGCGGAGAAACAACCGCCTGAGCGGCGCCGCGCAAACAGGCGTAAAGTCAAGCAGCAGTAGCAGGAACCGGCAGGAGCTAGCCGCAGTGGATGATGTCGCGAGTGGGCAAAATGGGCACTCAAGGCAATGATCGAAAGCAGCAGGCGAAAAACGGCGAATGCAACCCAATCAACCAAGGTGCAAGCGAGGAATCGAGATGCCAACCGGTACAGTGAAGTGGTTCAATGACGCAAAGGGCTTTGGCTTTATCACACCAGACGACGGTGGCGAGGATCTGTTTGCCCATTTCTCGGAAATTCGCAGCGAAGGTTTCAAATCGCTGCAGGAAAACCAGAAGGTCAGCTTCGAAATCAAGCAAGGACCGAAGGGCAAGCAGGCGGCGGATATCAAGCCGGTGTGACAGCAGTGGCCGGTCCGCCAGCACAGGTGTGCGGACCGGCAGAAGTTTTTCGTGCGGTACCGGCGATTCATTCGCCTTCAGTACGCGAAACGCGAGTCTCGTTACGCGCGATTCGTGACAGTTTGCGCACTGACATGCAGCGGCACGGTGATTGTCGTTTGTTTCGCCTATAGAATACGGATGCGCGCGAGGCGAAGCTCAGGATTAACCACGTAGAACAACACGGCCAGGAGTATTTTCCTTAAGGTTTCCTTCAGCTTTGCTCCGTAATATTTGCGCGATTCCCTGTGCCCGCAGGCTTTCCCGCGGGCAATAGTTCCGATAGTTTTCCGACAGAAAACTGAAAGCGCCGACCAAAGGCTTGCTGGAGCATCCATGAAAACCCTGTTCTTGCAGGCGCCGTCGTACGACGGCTTTGACGGTGGCGCGGGTTCGCGCTACCAGGCCAAGCGTGAAGTTCGCTCGTTCTGGTATCCGACGTGGCTCGCGCAGCCCGCGGCACTCATCCCCGATAGCCGAGTACTCGACGCCCCTGCTGACGGCCTGTCCGTCGAAGCATCGCTCGATATAGCGCAGCAATACGATCTGGTGATTATCCACACCAGTACACCGTCCTTTCCCACCGACGCCCTGTTTGCCGAAGACCTGAAGAAGCGCAAGCCTTCGGTGCTGATCGGCATGGTCGGCGCGAAGGTGGCGGTCGACCCGCACAATTCGCTGACCGCGAGCGAGGCGATCGATTTCGTCTGCCGCGAAGAATTCGACTTCACCTGCCAGGAAGTCGCCGAGGGCAAGCCGTTCGCCGGGATCAAAGGCCTCAGCTATCGTGCCGCCGACGGCTCGATCGAGCACAACGAAGCGCGCCCGATCCTGGAGAACATGGACGAGCTGCCGTTCGTGGCGCCCGTCTACAAGCGCGATCTGAAGATCGACAACTATTTCATCGGCTATCTGAAGCACCCGTACGTGTCGATCTACACGGGCCGCGGCTGCCGCTCGAAATGCACCTTCTGCCTGTGGCCGCAAACGGTGGGCGGGCATCGCTACCGCACGCGTTCGACCGAGAACGTGCTGGAAGAAGTGAAGTGGATCCGCGACAACATGCCTGAAGTCAAGGAGATCATGTTCGACGACGACACCTTCACCGACTTCAAGCCGCGCGTCGAGGAAATTGCTCGTGGTCTCGGCAAGCTGGGCGTGACGTGGTCGTGCAACGCGAAGGCGAACGTGCCGTACGCGACGCTGAAGATCATGAAGGAAAACGGCCTGCGCCTGCTGCTGGTGGGCTACGAGTCCGGCGACGACCAGATTCTGTTGAACATCAAGAAGGGTCTGCGCACCGACATCGCACGTCGTTTCAGTGAAGATTGCCGCAAGCTCGGCATCAAGATCCATGGCACGTTCATTCTGGGGCTGCCTGGCGAGACGCAGGACACGATCCAGAAGACCATTGAGTACGCGAAAGAAATCAATCCGCATACGATCCAGGTGTCGCTCGCCGCGCCGTATCCCGGCACGACGCTCTACAACCAGGCGGTCGAGAACGGCTGGCTGGAAGAGAACAAGGTCATCAACCTCGTCAGCAAGTCAGGGGTGCAGCTCGCGGCGATCGGTTATCCACATCTGTCGCGTGACGAGATCTACCACCAGCTCGAAAACTTCTATAAGCGCTTCTATTTCCGTCCGTCGAAAATCTGGGAAATTCTGCGCGAGATGCTCACGAGTTGGGACATGATGAAACGGCGCCTGCGTGAAGGCATCGAATTCTTCCGCTTCCTGCGCGCTCACCAAGCGTGAGCGCCTTGCATCTGCTCGCCGTCACGCTTGCCTATGCGTGTGCGGCGAGTGCGGTTTTCGGCGTCGCCTACACGGTCCTGGCGGGTGCCCTGATCGGCCGGTTCTTCGCGAGAGCGGTGTCCGAGCCGACCAGTTTTCCGCCTGTCACGATTGTCAAACCGTTGCACGGCAACGAGTGGGCGTTGCTCACAAACCTCTCGAGCTTCTGTCAACAGGACTATCCGGGCCCTGTGCAATTCCTGTTCGGCGTGCACGATTCAGCCGACCCCGCCTTGCAAACCGTCGAGGATCTGCGGCGCTTGCATCCGGAAGCGGACATCACGGTGGTCGCGGATGCGCGCCTGTACGGTCCGAACCGCAAGATCAGCAACATCCTCAATATGCTGCCGCAGGCCCGGCACGACGTGCTGGTGTTCGCCGACAGCGACGTGAGCGTCGGGCCGGACTATCTGCGCAATGTGATCGGCGAATTGCAGAAGCCAGGCGTCGGTCTCGTCACTTGCGTATATCGCGGTGCGCCCGATCCCGGTTTCTGGCCGCGCATGTCGGCAAAAGCCACCAACTACCAGTTCCTGCCCGGCGTCGTGACGGGGCTTGCGCTCGGTCTTGCGCGTCCCTGCTTTGGGCAGACCATCGTGATGCGGCGCGACACCCTCGAAAAAATCGGCGGCTTCACACCGTTCGTGAAGCATCTGGCCGAGGACCATGCAATCGGCGAAGCCGTGCGCATGATCGGCGAGGAGGTGGTGATTCCGCCGTTCACGATCTCGCATGCCTGCGTGGAATCGAGCGCGACGCAACTGATCGCGCACGAACTGCGCTGGAGCCGCACGATTCGCAGCATCGATCCGCTCGGCCATCTCGGCTCGGCGCTGATTCATCCGCTTGCTTTTGCCGTGCTCGCCATCGTCTTCTCGGGCGGTGCGCTGTGGTCGTGGCCGCTCGCGCTGGTCGCCGTATGCGCCCGGCTCGTGCTGAAACTGCTGTCCGATCGCGCATTGCAGCAGGCGCACCGGGACCTGTGGCTGTTGCCGTTATGGGATATCGTATCGTTTTTGATTTTTGTGGCGAGCTTCCGATCCTCGCGCGTGATCTGGCGCGGTTTCAGTTTCAAGGTGGATGGCGACGGCCTGTTGTCGGCGGCACAGGACGGAATGACGGATGAACAGCAGGTTGGGTAAGCAATGATGCGCGAGTATCTGGACGGTAGTGGCGAAGACAAGGCGGCGGGCTTGATGCACGCGCGAAGGGTGGTCGCGTGATGAAGCATCTCGGCCGCGTCGCCGCACTTGCTGGCTTGCTGGTGTCACTATGGCTGGTCTGGCAGGACAATCCCGGCGCCGTGCTCGGCGCACTGCGTGCCGCGGGTGCCGGCCTCTTTCTTGCGGCGATCGCGCACGTGCTGCCGATGATCGCCAATGCCTGCGACTGGCGCTCGCTGATTCGCGGCGCGAACCGGCCGAGCATCGCCAATATGCTGCATCTGGTCTGGGTCCGCGAATCCGTCAATAGCATGTTGCCGGTGGCGCGTATCGGCGGCGAGGTGGTGTCGTTCCGGATGCTCAAGCGCTGGGGCGTGCGGCCGTCTACGGCGGTCGGCAGCATCATCGTCGATATGCAGCTCACGGTGATCAGCCAGTTGCTGTTCACGATGGTCGGCATCGGTTTCCTGTTCGCCCATGCGCACTCCGACACGCTGCGGCTTGCCGGGCAACTGGCGTGGGGCGTGGTGGTGCTCACGCCGCTGCTGGTGCTGTTCGCTCTCGTGCAGCATGCCAGCCCGTTCGAGCGCATCACGCGCGTGCTGAACCGTATAACGAGCGGCAAGCTCTCCGCGCTCGTCGGACAATCGGCGCAGATCGACCAGGCCATCAAGCTGATCTGGCGCCGGCGTGGCGCGGTGCTGCGCTATCTGTTCTTCTGGCAACCGCTGCAATGCGTCCTGACCTCGCTGGAGATCTGGCTCGCGCTGTACTTTCTCGGCGTTCATGTCACGCTGGTCGAAGCGGTGGTGATCGAATCGCTGATCCAGGCAATCAGCAGTGCGGCTTTCTTCGTGCCGGGCGGTCTGGGTGTGCAGGAGGGCGGTTTCATTCTGATCGGCGGTGCGCTGGGTCTCGATCCTTCGATCTGCCTCGCGCTCGCCGGCGCGCGGCGCATTCGTGATCTGCTGATCTTCGTGCCCGGACTCATTGCGTGGCAGTTTGCCGAGTCGTCGAATCGCGAGCCTAAGCGCGTAGAACGGGCGGAGCGGGCAGGGCGGACGGTCGTGGGCGAAGCTAGCCAGCGCTAGTACGGGCGCGAGGGCGGGACACTTCCCTCGTCAGGCAGACGCGGCAATCGCCGTTCCGGCGGCCTCGTAGATATCCTCAGCAACACCCTCACTCAGCTTCCGAATAAGCAGGAAACGACACTTCCACCGCGAGGCCTTGCTCGCCGATGCCCGTGCCGAGCCGCAGGTTTGCTCCGAAATGCTCGGCGATCCGCGCCACGATCGAAAGGCCGAGCCCGCTGCCGGTGGCGTGATTGCCGGTCGCGCGGAAGAACCGGTTCGTCAGGCGCGCGAGATCGCTGGGCGCGACGCCGGGGCCATCGTCTCGCACGGTAAGCTGCACCCGGCCGAATTCACGCTGTACAGCTACTTCGATGCGGCCGCCGGCGTGCCCATACTTGATTGCATTGTCAAGCAGGTTGTCGAGCAGGATGCCGATGAGTACGGGCTCTGCATTGATCTCGGCGCGCATGTCGCCGGTGAGCGTGACGTGAATGTTCTTCTGCTGCGCATTGCGTTCGTTGGCAAGTAGCGCGTCCTTCGCCACTGCCG
The DNA here is from genome assembly GCF_905220705.1 of Paraburkholderia domus. GTDB lineage: Bacteria > Pseudomonadota > Gammaproteobacteria > Burkholderiales > Burkholderiaceae > Paraburkholderia > Paraburkholderia domus. The sequence continues at coordinate 573,322 of NZ_CAJNAT010000002.1, read as the reverse complement.
CGGGCTTAAGCGGCGCGGAGGAGAGTCTTTCGTGCACATCCAGACGCGCGAGCAGCAGCAACTGCTCTGCGAGCCGCGCGCTGCGATCGACGCCTTGCACCACGCGTTCCATTGCAATGCGCTGTAACGCCGTGTCCGGTTCGGCCAATGCGACCTGCGCCTGGACCTTGATGGCCGCAAGCGGCGTCTTCAGTTCATGGGCGGCATCGGCGGTGAATGCGCGTTCGCGCTCGATGGAATTCCGCAAGCGGGACAGCACCAGATTGATCGCGTCGACGAGGGGCCTCACCTCGGTCGGCGCATGGCCGATGTCGACCGGTTCCAGCCGGTTGATGTCACGCCCTCGAATAGCGCCGGAGAGGACCTTGAGCGGCGCCAGACTCCAGCCGATGCTGAACCACACCAGCAGCGCCAGCACCGGCAGTGCGACCAGCGTGGGGCGGGCGATCCGGCTGGCAACACCGCTCACCAGGTCGCTGCGGGTATTGGCTGGTTCGAACACGCGCACCGTGTGGCCAGGCGAGGTATCGCGCAAGGTGAACGAGTGCCACAGTTGACCGCCCAACATGATGTCTTGCGAGCCGCTCGTGGACGGTACGGGCAGATCCCACGCTTTTAGCGTGTGCAATTGCGGGCTGCCGGCCAGCACGTCGCCGTTCGCGCTGCGCACCTGGAATAGCGCGTCGCGCGGCAAGGAATCGTCGTCGTCGCTGTCGTTCGCGCCGGGTTCGCCACCTTTTTCTTCTTCGCGCACATCGATACGCGCATTGGCCAGCGTGGTCAGATTGCGTTGGTCGAGCTGCGCGAGGATTTGCGTGAGCTCCGCGAGGCGCGCCTCTTCCCATTCACCGACTTCGCGCGTGGCCTGACGATAGCTCGATATCAGCGCGATGCCCCAGATCAGCACGATGCTGGTCAGGACCAGCAGCATCAGGCGGCGGCGTATCGATGCCGACATTACGCTTTCTCTACCACGTAGCCAATATTGCGCACAGTTCTGATCAGTTTGGCGCCGAGTTTTTTGCGCAGATTGGACACATGGACCTCGATCGCATTACTTTCGATTTCTTCCTGCCATCCATACAAACTCTCTTCGAGGCGCGAGCGCGACTGGGGAATGCCCTGATTGGTCAGCAACTGCATCAGGATCGCCCATTCACGCGAGGTGAGGGGCACGCGTGTACTGCCGACTTCGACGGTTTGCGCGGCGGGATTGACCGTCAGATCCTGATAGCGGATCACTTCGACGCTGCGCCCTTGCGCGCGACGTAGCAAGGCCCGGCAACGGGCAATCAGCTCGGTCAGATCGAAGGGCTTGCCGAGGTAGTCGTCGGCGCCGGCTTCCAGACCGCCGACGCGGTCCACTACCGTGCCCTTGGCTGTCAGCACGAGCACCGGCACGTCCTTGCCGGCGTCGCGCAGCCGTTTCAGCAGCTCCATACCCGATACCTTGGGTAAGCCGAGATCGAGCAATACCAGCGCATACGCGGTGGTGTCGAGCGCGAGACTGGCTTTGTGACCGTCACGTGCCCAATCGACCGTGAAACCCGCTTGACGCAGTCCCGCTTCAATGCCGCAGCCGATCAGGTCGTCGTCTTCTACCAGGAGTACGCGCATAGGGGAGAGGTTCCGTTTGATGTCTATTGCATAGCGGCGACTGCTTTTAAGTAAGCGCCAAGCCGCATTCCCGCAGTGTAGCGGTCATGTTCATGACACGCTTTATACCTCTTTCTTCCTTAAGGTTTCCTTCAGTTAGAATCGCTACTATCGCCCCTGAACTGGTTACTGTCGCGTGCCCGACATGAGCACGCTAAACTACGTTGAGTTGTCAGCGCATTGCAACTTAACCGTAAGCACATCGATCGAATGTACGGCCGGCGCTTATGTCGGCGCCTTTTTGCCGGCGCTTTTGCCAGCGCTTTTCCCCGCAAATCGCGCCGCTGCACGTCGCCGTGCGTTTCTTCAGGCCACGAGATCACGCCATGAAGCCTCTCACCGTCGACATGCTGCGAGCCCATCTGATGGCGGCTTCGCTTACGGCCATGGGTACCGAAGTGCTTGCATTCCTGGCACTCCTGGTCCTGCCGGTTTCGCAGCAGGTCTTCAGTTCCACACGCTTTCAGCTCCTTGCGCTCGCGCTGATCGTGAGCGGCGTGATCGTGATGCGCCAGATCGCGCACGCCGCTTTCGACCTCGCTATTCAGGACCACCACGCAACGCGTGCCGGTCGGCCCTTTCTGATTGAAGCGGATTGTCCGCGGCGCTGGTTCGTCGTTCTGCATTTACGCTTTACGGGCAGACCGTTCGTGCTGGTCGGGCACTGACGGACGCAGGCGATGGCGGCACACGCATTGACAGCATGCCAATGGATCCTGCTATCCGGTTGCGTCTCGGCTTCGCTCTATGCAATCGTGGCTGCAGTAGCGATGCCGTTCTTCGCGGTGCGCCGCGGGAGTGGCGCGAGTGTTGCCGTCCGGGCTCCGCATCCTCTGCCTCCTTTTGCGAAAGTCGGCGTCAGCGTGCTCAAACCGCTATGCGGCGCCGAGCCGCGTCTCTATGAGAATCTCAGAACCTTTTGCGACCAGCGCCACGGGTATTTCCAACTCGTGCTCGGGGTGTCTTCTCCGGACGATCCCGCGATTGCCGTGGTGCGCCGTTTGCAGGCCGCCTATCCGATGCACGACATCGAGCTAGCGGTCGATACGCGCGTGCACGGCAGCAATCTCAAGGTCAGCAATCTGATCAACATGGCGGAGCGGGCGCGCCATGACGTCATCGTGATTGCCGATAGCGACATCGCAGTCGAAGCCGATTATCTCGACACCGTGGCGGCGCCGCTCGCCGATCCGCGCGTGGGGGTGGTGACCTGTCTCTATGTCGCGCAAAGCATCGGCGGTTTCTGGCCGCGGGTTGGTGCGCTCTTTATCAACGAGTGGTTCGCTCCCTCAGTGCGCGTCGCGCATGCCGCGGGATCGCGCCGCTTCGGTTTCGGCGCGACCCTCGCTTTGCGCCGCGCCACGCTCGAGCGCATCGGCGGTTTCGACGCGTTGAAAAACTGTCTCGCGGACGACTACTGGCTCGCCGAACACGTGCGCGCGCTCGGCCTTCGCACGGTGCTTTCGCGCGTAATGGTGGCCACCGATGTCATCGAGCCGACTTTTTCCGCCTTGTGGCAACGTGAAACGCGCTGGCTGCGCACGATCCGCTCGCTGAACCCGCTTGGCTTTGCGTTTCTGTTCATCACGTTCCCGACGCCGTGGCTCGTTGCCGGCGCATGGCTCACCGCCGGCCTCGCTGAAGGTCCGTTCGACGGCGCGCACCTGTGGGCCGCCCTGGCGAGCGGCGCGAGCACGGCGGCCTGTTTTGCCGCGCGTATGCTGCTGCATCTGCGTTCCGCGCGTCATGAGCGCACGTTCTGGCGTGACTTGCCGCTCGTGCCATTGCGCGATACCTTGCTGGCATTTCAATGGATCGCGGGCGCGTTCGGCTCGCATGTGGTGTGGCGTGGCGCGCGCATGCCGGTTGTGGCCTCTGCGGCGGCTAGGCAGGATGCGGCCTTGGGTGTGATGGATGTCATGGAGACTTCGGATGGCGGCTAAGCCACGACGTGGGCTGATCGTCACTGCTGACGATTTCGGCCTGCATTCGCGGGTGAATCTGGCGGTCGAGCAGGCGCACCGGCACGGCGTGTTGACGGCCGCGAGCCTGATGATCGGCGCGCCTGCCGCAGCAGACGCGGTGGGGCGTGCTCGGACACTTCCGGAGCTGCGGGTCGGCCTGCATCTGGTGCTTGCCGACGGCGACGCGGTGACGCCGCGCGCCGGGATTTCCGCATTGCTCGACGAGCATGGCCGCTTTGGCGACAACATGGTACGGGACGGCGTGCGGTTTTTCTTTTTGCCGCATGTTCGCAAACAGCTGGCGCGCGAGATTCGCGCGCAGTTCGAGGCGTTTGCGAGGACGGGGTTGACGCTCGATCACGTCAACACGCACAAGCATTTCCATTTGCATCCGACGGTGCTTGGGTTGATTCTGGAGATTGGCCGCGAGTATGGGATGCGGGCGATGCGTTTGCCGTTCGAGATTAACGCGCCGCTGTGGTTGCGGCCGTGGATCTCACGGGTGCGGGCGAGACTGGATCGGGCTGGGATCGTGCATAACGATTATGTTGTTGGGATTGCTAAAAGTGGGCGGATGGATGAGGCGGCGTGGCTTGCTGCGCTTGCCGATTTGCCCACTGGCGTGGGGGAGATTTATTGTCATCCTGCTTTTGCCGGTGATCGGGTTTTGAGTCACGGGATGCGGGAGTATCGGCATGCTGATGAGTTGGAGGCGCTCTTGTCGCCTCGGGTCGCTGATGCTATTCGGGATTTGGGTGCCCGGGTGGGCGGGTTTGGGGATGTACTGAGGGGTTGAGTTTTTTGCCTGCGCGGCGCTTTGTCTGCGTCCTTACGGTGTTGGCCTTTCCTTGATTTGTTAGTGGTTTATTAGCGTTGCCCCTGTGCGGGGCGGCACCTACTTCTCTTTGCTGCTGCAAAGAGAAGTAGGCAAGAGAAAGCAGCTCAAACCGCCAGCTCATAAGTGGGTCCCTTGGCTTGGAGGGGATCGTGGTGCATCTGGAATCGGTGTCCTCGCACATTCAGCGCGAGTGACAAGGCATTCATACTTCCGGCGGCGCTGCGCGCGCCGAAGCGTACTCCATAAAACCGACCACCACGTTTTGTACTCGCGCTTCATTCGGCACTTCGCCGAGGCGAAGCTGATGGCTCCCGCCACGCGCAACCGAAGCCCCGGGTTTCCCACGCAGACCCATCCGCGACGCACGCAGTGCGGAGTGGGCGCTGATGAGCCCTTGGTCACTAGCGCTGAATGTGCGAGGGCACGGATCCAGATGCACCACTTCCGTGGCTGTGCGGGAGACCCGCTTAAGAATTGGCGGTGTGAGCTGCTTTCTCTTGCCTACTTCTCTTTGCAGCAGCAAAGAGAAGTAGGTGCCGCCCCGCACAGGGGCAACGCTAATAAACCACTAACAAATCAAGGAAAGGCCAACACCGTAAGGACACAGACAAAGCGCCGCGCAAGCAAAAACCCAACCTTTATATAGCCTCCCTCTTCATCAACACCTTCAACACCACAGGCAACAGCAACAACACCAATGGCAACTGCACAATCAACCCAGAAATAATGGCAACCGCCAAAGGCTGCTGCATAGCCGCCCCTTGCCCGAGGGCAAAAGCCAACGGCATCAGCGCCAGGATCGCTGCAACAGTCGTCATGGCAATCGGCCGCAACCGATTTCTCCCAGCCGCGATCAGCGCTTCCTCAAACTCAATACCTTCATCCCGAATCAGCCCCTGCAACTCCGATACATAAAAAATCGCCACCTCAGTCACGATACCGATAATCATCGTCATCCCCATCATCGCGGAGATGTTCAACTCGATGCCGGTCAGCCACAAGCCTATGAACACCGCGCCCGCGGCCAGCAACGGCATCGCCATCACCGCCAGCGCAACGCGGAAGCGTTCATACAGAAACAGCAGCAACCCAAACACCAACGCAATCGCAGCACCGAACACGGTCAACAACCCCTTGAAGGCAATCTGCTGTTGCTGGTACAAACCGCCCAACTCGTAATACACGCCAGTCGGCAACAAGCTCTTGTCACTCAGCGTCTTCTGCACGTCCGCGATCGTCGAGCCCAGATCGCGGCCGTCGATTCGCGCGGTCACGGCCACCATCCGCTTGAGGTTGTCGCGGCTGATTTCCGGCTGACCGGTCACCGTCACCTGATCGGCAACACGATTCAACGCGAACAGATGGCCGTCCGGTGCGCGAATCTGCAACTGCCCCAGTTGCGTATCGGTTAGCTTCAGTGCGCCGGCCACGCGTACCCGCACGCCTACCGTCTTCGGACCAGTCTGGAATTGCGTCGCAACGTTGCCTTCCACCATGTCGGAAACGGCCTGCGCAATCGACTGTGGGTCCATGCCCTCGGCCGCCGCGGCCTCAGGGCGGATGTGCAGTTCGAGTGCGTCGCCCGCCGGGTTGATGCCGTCGTTGACGTCCACCACGCCCTGGATCTTGCCGATCTGCGCGGCGACCTTGCGCGCGGTGGTATCGAGCGTGTTCTGGTCGTCGGAGTAGATCTTGATCTGGACCGGTTGCGGCACCGCGGTCAGGTCACCGATCAGGTCTTCCATCAGTTGCGCAAGCTCGATGTTCACGCCCGGCACCTGCGTCTCGATCTTCGAGCGGATCTCTTCCATCACCGTTTCGATCGGCTCGCGGCCGCTCGATTTCAACCGCACGAAGAAGTCACCCTTGTTCGGTTCGTTCAGATCGCCGCCGAGACCCGCGCCGGTGCGGCGCGAGTAAGTCGCGACATTCGGATTCGCGCGGATGATGCCCTCGATCTGCTTCATCAATCGATCGGTTTCGGTCACGGACGTGCCAGGATCGGTGTGATAGTCGAGTACGAAACCGCCTTCGTCCATGCTCGGCATGAAACCGCTGCCCACTCGCGTGAAGGCGAACGCGGCCACCACGATCAGCGGCAGCAAGCCGAGCAGCACGAGAATCGGGCGTGCCGTCCCGTGCTCGATCAGATAGCCGTAGCGCCGGTTCATCCCAGAAGCGAAGCGGGTTTCCTTGTGCTCCTCGGCGTCTTTGGGCTTCAGCCAGCGGTCGCACAGAATCGGCACGGCGAGCCACGTGACGAGAAATGAAATGAACAGGGCGCTTGCCATCGTCACCGAGAGCGCCTTGAAGAACGCGCCCGTCACGCCCGATAGAAACGCGAGCGGCACGAAAATGATCAGCGTCGCCGCCGACGAACCGGCAAGCGGTCGTGTGAATTCGAGCGCCGCCGCCATCACGCGGCCGTGGAACTTGTGGGCACCGCCTTCGCGCATACGTCGCACGATGTGTTCGATCATCACGATGGCGTCGTCGATCACGAGTCCGACCGCGGCGGCCATCCCGCCGAGCGTCATGATGTTGAAACCCATGCCGAACACGTCGAGCAACAGAATCGTCGCGGCCATCACGACAGGCACCAGCGCGACGGCAATCACGGTGATCTTCCAGTTGCGCAGGAACGCGAACAGCGTGAACGCGGCCAGCACGACGCCGATCATGATCGCGTCGCGCACGCTGGTCGCCGAGGCGATCACCAGTTCGCTCTGGTCGTACCAGTTCGAGAGATGTACGCCCGCCGGCATCTGATGCTGGAAGTCGGCGAGCTTCGCGCGGATCGCCTTGGCCATCGCCACGCTATTCGCACCGGGCTGCTGGTAGACGTTGAGCAGCACGGCGTCCTGGCCGTCGGCCGTCACGCGCATCCATTGCGGCACGACACCCTGGTGGACTGTCGCGATGTCGCCGAGGCGGATTTGCGTCGCGCCGTTGGTCGACACCACCACGTTGCGCAGGTCGTCGAGTTGCGTGATCGTGCTGTTGGCAATCACGAGGTACAACTTGTAGTGATCCTCGATGCGGCCAGTGGCCATCAGTACGTTGCTCGCGCCGATCGCTTTCGACACGTCCGGGAGCGAGATCTTGTAGGCGGCGAGGCGTGCCGGATCGATCGCGACTTCAAGTTCGTCCTGCGCGCCACCCGTCACCTCGACGCGCGCCACGCCTTCCACCGAAGACAGCAACGGCCGCATCTGGAATTGCGCGAGATCGTGTAACGCCGACAACGACTGCTGTTTCGACGTCAGGCTATACGCGAGCACGGGGAACACAGTCGGGTCCATGCGCCGCACCTGCATCGAGGTGCCCTGTGGGAGCGTCGCGAGAATCTCGCTGATGGCCGACTGCGCCTGCAACGTGGCTTGCGCCATGTCGGTGCCCCAGTCGAAATTGATCGAGATTTCCGCCGAACCGCGGCTCGTGGTCGATTCGACGTCGCGTACGTTCGGCACGCGCCGCAGTGCCTCTTCGACCGGCATCGTGACGAGCGTGGCCATCTGTTCGGCGGGGCGGTCGCCCGCGTCGAGCGAGACGACGGCGCGCGGAAACGCGACGTTCGGGAACAGCGAGATCGGCAGGCGAAACGCAGTCAGCGCGCCGGCGATCGCCAGCAACGCGATCACGAACAGCAGCGAGCGCCGGTGCTTCTGCATCCATTGACCAAAATTCATCGCGGCGCGCCTCCGCTGGCGCGCACCGCCATGCCGTCCTTCAACTCATAGTTGCCGCTGACAACGAGGCCTTGCGTGCCGTCTATCGGGCCGTCCACGCCGTAGCGGTCGCCGTTCTCGACCTGTGTGACCACCGCCACGCGGTGCGCCTTGTTTTGCGGCGTGATCTGGAAGACGTACGCGCCTTTGTCGTCTTTCAGGACGGCGGCACGCGGCACGACCCAATGCGTGCCGCTGCGAGTCGCGATATCGGCGCTGACACGCGTGCCTGGAATGAACGCGCTCTGTCCGAGCGGGACGTTCGCGCCAACATTGACGAGCTGGCTTTGCTGATCGACCGATGCCCCGACCAGCACCACGCGGCCGTCCGCCGCGGCCTTCGCGAGCGAGGTGGACAGGCCGTGCAACGTAACCGTGTCGCCAGCATGGATGGCGGGAACGTCCGACGGCTCGACGCCGAGCGCGACGTTCGCCCGTGCGTCACGGCCATTGCCGCCGGCCAGTTGCAGGATTGCGACGCCAGGCTGCACCTGATCGCCCTGTGCCGCCGATACCTGTAGAACCACGCCGTCGATTGGTGCCGCGATGACTTTGTTGCCGTTCGCCACCCCCGTCTGGTTTTGCGCGGCGAGCGCCTGCTGTGCGTCCTCGACGGCTTTGCGGGCGGTGGCGAGTTGCGATTGCGTGGCGAGCCCTTTGTCGTATAGCGATTGCGTGCGCGTCAGTTCGCCTTGCGCGAGCGTCACGGCGCTTTTTGCCTGGTTGGCGGCGAGCACTGCGGCAGGGTCAGCTTGCACGACAAACAGCGGCGTGCCGCGCGTCACACTCTGGCCGGCCTGCACGCGCATCTGCACGATACGTGCGAGGTACGGCAGATTAACCGTAGTCAGGTTCGACGCGGACGCCGCGACGATGCCATATGCACGCACCGGCTGCGCAATGATGCCGCGCTGCACCCGCACGGTCTGCACGGATACGACGGATTGGTCGGCCGCATCGTCGCCGGTGGAAGCACTGGCAGCGCCGGCCGCATGGACGCCGGCGCTCATCAGCGCAGCGCAGGCAAGGGACATCGCATAAGAGGCGATACGTAGCCGCTGCGCCGAAAGTGGATTATTTCGCATGAGTTTCGGTGAAGGTCTGAGCGGAGGAAAAGGCGTCGGGGATCGCGCTGCCGAGCAGCGCCTGCAAGCCGACGCGTTGTTCGGCGAGCGATTCGCGCAGTGTGGCGACGTCGACACGCTTGGTGAGCGCGGCGCTTTGTGCATCGGTGTATGCGCCGAGCACGAGATTGTGCTGCGCGTAGGCCGCAGCCGCATGCTGCGCGGCGAGGTCGACATCGGGCAGCGCGGCTTCGGTCTGCTGCAACTGCCGCGTGAGAATCACGCTGTCCGCACGCATATGGGCGACATCGGCATAAGCCTGATTCAGGCGCGACTGATACTCGTCGCGCAGGCGCTGACGTGTCGCTTTTTCGATCGCGACGTTGCCTTGATTGCGGTTGAAGATCGGCAGGCTCAGATTGATCTGGAAGCCGCTGGTGTAGATGTTCGAGGTGTCTCGCGCGCGCACGAAACCTACCGAGAGGCTCGGGAACTGGCTGAGAATCGCCGCGCGGTATTTCTGCTCCTGCGCTTCGTAGCCCGCTTGCAGTGCGATCAGGTCCGGACGGCGCTGCGCGAGTTTGGCGAGCGCTGCATCGAGCGTCGCGTCGGGCAGTTCGGTCGTGTCTTCGCTGCCGGCGAGTTGCAGTTGCACTTCAGGTGAGAGGCCGAGCAGTGCGTTCAGATCGTGATGTGTCTGTTCCGCGGCGCGTTCGGCGTCCGTGTACTGCTTGCGCGCATCGCTGTATGCGGTGAGCGCTGCGGTCAGCGTGTCGGCGGTGAGATTGCCGTCGCGATGCGCTTCGGCCATGCGCTCGTAGCGCGTGCGCGCGAGGTCACGCTGCTGTTGCAGCAGTGGCAGCGTGTCCTGCTGGAAGCGTGTCTTGATGAACAACTGCCGTGCCTGCGCGACGATCTGCCATTCCTGCCACAGCAGGCCAAGATCGGTTTTGGCCACCGTCGCGTCGGCCGATTGCTTGTTCGCGCTGCGCAGCACGATCGCCATCACGTCGATGCTCAGACCATAATTGAACGCGCGCGTGGTGCCGGCCGCGCCCGGGTAATCGCTCGACACACTCAGTTGTGGGTCGGGCAGAAGTCCAGCCGAGTAAGCCTGAGCCCGGGCGATGCCGAGATCGTCGCGGGCCAGCTTCAGGTCGGGATTGTTCGCTACTGCAAGCATCGCGACTTCGTCGATGTCGAGTCCGTCGGACGGATCGAAGCGATGCGCGGCCAGTTCGGGCAGCGGCATGGTGGACGGATCGATCTGGATGCGCTCGAGTGAGTGGACCGAGGTCGACGTATCCTGCGGCGCAAGCGGTTCGCGGTGATACCACGTGCATCCGCCTAGCAGCATCGCGCAGAGGGGCACGAGTACGCGCAACCGTGCCGCAGGAGCAGCCGCCGATTTGGCGGCGAGCACGGCGGCCAGGCTGGCCGGGCGCCTCGCTGCCGAGGTAGCCGTGGAGATAGCTGCTGTGGCGGCGTTGAAAACAGGCAAAATCCGGCTCCTGAACAAAGATGGGACAGCCGCGAGCGGATGTCGCAGAACAGGTGCCGATTCTGCTCATGGAGAGCTTAAGTAACGCTTAACCGGAATTTAAGCGTCCCATAAGCTTCCCTTCAGCGTCGCCTAAGCTTCCCTTAAGGAGGACATAAGGAAGCGTTAAGCTAACGGGCCGGACAATGCGGGCAAACTGGAAAGAGGAGAGGCCATGCGTCTGCTACTCGTCGAAGACGACGACATGATTGCGGAGACAGTGTTGGGCGCGATGCGCCGCTCGGGCTACGCGATCGACTGGGCCGAAGACGGCCGCGCGGCGGAACTGTCGCTGGGTAACGGCGTGTACGACCTCGTGCTGCTCGATCTCGGCTTGCCGAAGAAGGACGGTATTGACGTGCTCAATGCCTACCGCAAGAGCGGGGGTGCTGCGCCGGTGATCATCCTGACCGCGCGTGACGCGGTCGATGATCGGATTCGCGGTCTCGATGCGGGCGCCGACGATTATCTGATCAAACCATTCGACCTCGATGAGCTGGCCGCGCGAGTGCGCGCGCTATTGCGGCGGCGCACCGGCCAGAAGCAACCTATCTATGCGCACGGCGAGCTCACCCTCGATCCGGCGGCGCACGAAGTCACCAAATGCGGCGAAGTGCTGCCGCTCGTGCCGCGCGAGTTCGCGTTGCTGCAGGCGCTGATCGAAGAGCCCGCGCGCGTGTTCACCAAGGCTGAGCTCGAAGAGAAGCTGTACGGCTGGGGCGAGGAGGTGGGCAGCAACACCATTGAAGTGCACGTGCACAGCTTGCGGCGCAAGATCGGCGCCGAGCAGGTGGTGACCGTGCGCGGTGTGGGCTACCGTCTGAAGAGGTGCTGATGACGTCGATTCGCCGCTGGCTGCTGGGCTGGCTGATCTTCGGGCTGGCCGCGGCCTCGGGCGTGGCCGCCTTCGGCATTTTTCACACCGCGCGCGAAGAAGCGAGCGAACTGTTCGACTACGAGCTGCATACGGTGGCGCTGTCGTTGCCGTCGAATCTGTCCGGTGCGGGCGACGGCGAGCATCGCAACCCCGACCTGGGCGATCTGGCTGACGACCGGGTCGTGATCGAAATCTGGGACAGGTCCGGCAAGCTCGTCTATCACTCGATGCAGGCACCGGTATTCTCGCGTTTGCCTGCGGGCTTCAGCACGGTCGAGCGCGGCGAGTACCACTGGCGCACGTTTGGGTTGGAACAACGGGACCGTTATATCCAGGTTGCGCAGCCGATCTCCGTGCGCGAAGACCTCGCGTTGCAACTGGCGCTGCATACGCTGTGGCCGCTCGGCGTGCTGGTGCCGGTGACGATCGTGCTGGTGCTGCTGGTGGTGGCAAAGGGACTGGCACCGATCGGCGGGCTGACGCGCGCGCTGTCGACCCGTTCGATCGATTCGTTGGAGCCTTTGCGTCTGGACGGCGCCGTGCCGGTCGAAATCAAACCGCTGGTGGAAGCGCTCAACGATCTGCTGCAGCGGCTGAACATTGCTTCGCAGGCGCAGCGCACGTTTATCGCCGATGCCGCGCATGAGTTGCGCTCGCCGCTTGCCGCGCTGAAGCTGCAATTGCAGGCGGCTTCCCGCGATGGCTCGTTAAAGGGAGAGGGACAAGCGCTGGAGCGTGTCGAGGGACGGGTCAACCGGATCATTCACCTGGTGCAGCAGTTGTTGACGCTGGCGCGTGAGGATGCGCATCCGGTGACGTCGATGGTGCCGGTGAGTTTGCGCCGGATCGGCGAGCAGGCGGTGGGGGATCTTTCGCTGCTTGCGGAGACGAAAGAGATCGATCTCGGGCTTGAATGTGAAGACGCTCGCGCGGACTACGATGCCTATACGGTGCTGGCTGAGCCGCACGGCATGAGTGTGCTGTTGGGGAACCTGCTCAACAACGCGATCCGGCATACGCCGCGAGGTGGGCGCGTAGATGTGATTCTGAAGCGCTCTGGCGAGCGGGTGGGGTTTGATGTGGTGGATAGCGGGAGCGGAATACCAGAGGCTGAAATCGAGCGGGTTTTCGATCGGTTTTATCGCGGGGAGGAAGCCCGGGGCGAGGGCAGCGGGCTTGGTTTGGCGATCGTGTCGCGGATCGCCGCGCGGCATCAACTGGCGCTTTCTCTGCGGAATAACGCTGGGCGGGGTGGGTTGTGTGTTTCTGTTTTTGGCCTTGCGGCGTGTCAGGTTGATGGTTCTGTTTCTGGTAAAGGTTGAATTGTTTACCTGCGGGGCGCTTTGTTTGTCTGTGTGTCTATGGGGTTGGCCAGATCAAGGAAAGGCCAACACCGTAAGGGCACAACCAAAAAGCGCCGCCGAGGCAAAATTTGCTTGAAATACCCGAAGCACGAAAGCGAGAAAACGCGAAATCGGGACAGAAAATCGCCAATTTAATCGCACCACAACAGAACGTTCACCGCCACCGGCGCACATCGCAAAGCCACGCGCCATGAGCGCACTCCAACTCGCTGCTACAATCTTGTCTTTCTCGATCGATTGTGCGCTATGGGTTTCGAACAACTTGCTGAATTGAAGAAGCAACTGGCAGCGGCACGCGCCGAAGCTGCGCCTGCGGCCAAGCCCGTTGCCAAGGCCGGCGCGAAGCCTCCCCGCAAGCCGTCGCCGCCGCGCCGTGCCGCGCCCGCTCCCAAGCCAGCGGCCAACGCCAAGCCCCAGGCCGACGCACGGCCAGTGGACCCGGTGGTGAAATCGATCGGTAAGCTGCAAAAGCGCTTCCCGAACGCGTTCCCGAAGAATCCGGCCCCGAAACTGCCGCTGAAAGTCGGCATCTTCGAGGACCTCGTGCTTCACGCGAAGGAACTGTCGTTGAGCGAAGCCGAGTTGCGCGACGCCATCAAGACGTGGTGCCGCGGCAGTCGCTACTGGAAGTGTCTCGTCGATGGCGCCGCGCGCGTCGATCTGACGGGCGGCGAAGCAGGCAAAGTCACGGCGCAGGAATCGGCCGGCGCGCAGCGTCTGCAAGCGCATCGTGCGAGCAGGGGCGCGGCGAAAGCAGCGGCTTCGGCGGCTGACGCGTCCGCCAATGCTTCTGTCGCTTCGGACGTTTCTGCCGACGCAACTGCGCAAGCAACGGCCACGCCGCAAGGTGACGCCGAGAGCCAGCCGCAAGCCGCCTCGACAGATACCCCGGCCGCAGCAGAATCGGCCACGCCGCCGGCAGCACCTTCGGCCACCGCCGAAGCGTAAAACGGTCCGCTGCCCCGTCTAGGGGCGGCTGCCTTGCGCCGCCGTCAGCCGGCCGCGCACGAAGCCGACGTGCTCGCGTAGCACATAGAACGCGTCGGCGTATGCAAGTGGCATGCGCAAGCGGTTAAGCGACGCCTCGATATGATCGAGTTTCGCGAAAAGCTGCTTGCGCTCCTCGTCGCTCGAATCGGCGAGCGCGCCGCGTTCGATCGCGATCAACGCCCCGTAATAGCGATAGATGCGCGAGCGCACGCGCCACCGGTACAGTGCCGGGATCAGACGCATCGCCGGAAACAGCAGCACCGCCATTGGCAGCAGCAGAACGAGCGTGCGGTCGCCGAAGCTCGCGAGCCAGAACGGCAGCGTGCGGTATAGAAAACTCTTGCCGGTCTTGTAGTAGCGCTGCGCGTCTTCGCTGATCTGATATTCATGGGCGACCGGACTCGGAAATTCCCCCGCGTGCTGCAATAGCCCTGGCATGCCGTGCACCTCCTGCGCGGCCTCGATCAATAAGTCGGAAATGGCCGGGTGCAGATTGGTCCGGGCCACGAGTTCGACCGTCGGGCTGATCAGATGGACAGTGTTGGGCGGAATTCTGCGCTTGAGATCCAGCACGCCGGGCGGCAGGTCGATCTCGTCCAGATAGGGAAAGATGCGCGTATAGGCGTTGGCTTCGTCGAAATCCATCACGGAGATGCCGGGCACTTTCAGGAGCCGCAGCATCAAGCCGCGCGTGGCTGAGTCGCCGTTCAGGATCGCCGCGTCGACGTCGCCCGCTACGAGTTGTGTGGCGGCCTGCAAGCCGTCGCTCGGCACCAGCACGGTGTCGCCGCCCGGTTCGATACCGTTGGCTTGCAGCAGTTTGAGCGCGAGCAGACGCGTGCCGCTGCCTTCGCGGCCGATCGCAATCCGCTTACCTTCCAGTTCTGAAAGCTCACCGACGCCCGTGCCGCGATAGAACACCACCACCGGAATATAAAAAACGCTGCCGAGCGACATCAGCGAGGATGTATCGAGTCCATCGGCCACGCCGCCTTGCACGAGCGCGAGATCGACATGCTGCTTCGGGTCCAGCAGCCGATGCAGATTCTGCACCGAGCCATCGGACTCCAGCACGTTCAGCGTAATGCCGTTGCGCGCGAGGATCTTCTTGTACTGATCGGCGGCGACGAAGAACGAACTGTCGTGAGGGCCCGCGCTCATCGTGATGGTTTTCGGCGGCGCCGGATCGACCAGCCAGACGATCAGCGTGACCATCAGCACGACAAGCGCGGCCACGATGGCGTAAGGAACGGTGTGATCGCGCCACTCCGCATGCGAATGATCGCCGGGAAACTGCGGGGGACGCGAGCGAGGCTCTTTCATCAGTGTCTCCGAGAAACCTCGGCCTTCAGTTAGGGGAGAACGTCAAGGACACTCCGTGCCGATAGGCGGGATGAGGCATTGTCTACTGTCCGCGGCGATTAGGCGAAATCTCCGGCATAACCGGCGCCTTGCCGGGCAGGATGGGCGGTGGGCCATGGCATAATCCGCGACAGCTTCCAATCGTGTCGTCGGGCGCATCTTGAGTCGTTTTCATCAGAAGATCGGCAGTTGGCTGGGATTGTTTGCGATCCTGATGGCAACGCTTGCCCCGACGATCTCGCACTCGCTCGCCGCACGCAGTGGCGGCGAAAGCGAAATGCAAGGCGAACATTGTTCGATGCCCTCGATGGCTTCCATGCCGGCAATGGACTCCATGGCTTCGATGCCCTCCATGCAGGACGAAGCATCGGACGAACCCACCGGCAAGCACACCCAACACGCTGCAATGTCCGGCGGCGACGCCTGCGGCTATTGCAGCCTGCTTGCTCATATGCCCGTGGTGCCCAGTGTCGAGGCGTTGTTCTCCGTCACTGTCCGCGCGCTGCAGCATACCGTCGCCACCCGCTTCGAAAGCGTTCACCGCGTTGAACCGCTTACTTTCGCGCAGCCGCGCGCCCCTCCGTTCGCATCCTGATTCGAGTCACACCGTTGCGATGTCTTGACTGCATCGCGATGCCGCCGCATCTCCGTCGGTAGAGGCGCGCGCCGGCATTGTCACGACCCATGAACAGGATGAACCATGCAAACCTCAGCAACGCGCAACGGCAAACCGTTGTGCGCGGCGTCGCTCGTTGCGGCTGCCGCCAGCGTATTGCTATTCGCTCCTTCGCTCGCCAGCGCTCACGCGATCGCGGGCGATCGCGTCTTCCCGTCGACGATGGCTGTCGACGATCCCGGCGTCGGCGACGAAGCCAACCTGCAATACGGCCATCAGCGCGTGCCCGGCGATAACGGCGATCAAAGCATCAACACCTTCGATTTCGAATACGACAAACTGATCACGCCGAGACTGGCGGTGTCCGTCGACGGCACCTATACGATGCAGAACAATCCGACGGCGCGCGGCTTCGACAATTTCGGCGTCGGGTTGAAGTACCTGCTGTACGTCAACGATGAACACGAGTTCATGACGTCGGTCGGCGTGAATGCTGAACTCGGCGGCACGGGAAGCCGTGCGATTGCCAGCAACTTCTCGACGATCTCGCCCACGATCTACGCCGGCAAGGGCTTGGGCGATCTTCCCGCATCACTTGCGTATCTGCGCCCGATCGCCATCACGGGCGAAGCCGGGCCGGCGTTGACCACAGGCGCGGGACAGCCGAACGCGTTCAATTACGGCTTCACGGTGCAATACAGCTTGCCGTATCTGCAGCAGCACGTGCATGACATCGGGCTGCCTCAACCGTTGGCGAACGTGATTCCGCTGGTGGAGATTCCACTCTCCAGAAGCCAGGGGCAGACAACCGGCACGGTCAATCCGGGTTTCATCTGGATCAACCGCTATGGCCAGTTCGGCGTCGAAGCGCAACTTCCGATCAACCATGCAAGCGGCTCGCACGTGGGTATTCTGGTGCAGGCCCACGTCTTCTTCGATGACGTCGCGCCGACCACGATCGGCAAACCTTTCTTCCAGTAACACAGGAGCCACGTGATGAATCACGATCGACAGGGTTGGATGCGTACAGCGGCGAAATTGCCAATGCTCATTGCCGGGCTCGCTTTCGCAAGCGTGGCTTTTGCGCATGTGTTTCCACAGAAGCAGGTGCCGGGGGCCGGCGCCACAGTGGCGTCGCCCGCGCAGGTCAGGATCGTTTTCGACGGACCGCTCGAACCGGCCTTCAGTTCGCTCACGGTCACCGACGCGAGCGGCAAGCAGATCAACACGGAGAAGGCCGTAGTCGACGCTCATGAAGCGGCGGCGATCGCCGTGCCACTGCCGGCACTCACCGCCGGTCACTACACCGTGCATTGGGTGGCGGTCGCTTCCGACGGACATCGCACGCATGGCGATTACGCGTTCGACGTGAAGTAGTCCGGCATGGTGACGCGCTGCATCATCGCGTGAGCGACGATGCAGCGTGCCAGACATTGGCAGGACCGCGAAGTGGATCGCGTTGGCGTGAAAAGTACTATGATCCGAAACAGGCATTGAGCGCCTTTCCGCGCGAACCAATAGCCCTTCGCATCCCGGGAGAGAGCACGTGACGGAGTTCGTGAAGGCACTCCTCGGGACACAACGCGGCCGCCAGCGCCGTGAAATCGCATGGCTCTACGCGTTACTACTTAGTTTCAATATCGCGGCATGGGTGGCGGCCTTCGTGGCGTTTCGCGGCTATCCGCTGCTGATGGGTTCCTGCCTGCTTGCTTACTCGTTTGGTCTGAGGCATGCGGTGGACGCGGATCATATCGCGACCATCGACAACGTCACGCGCAAGCTGATGCAGTCCGGCCAGCGCCCGGTAACCGTGGGGCTGATGTTCTCGCTCGGGCACTCCACCATCGTCGTGCTGGCGACGATCGGCATTGCGGCGACCGCCATGGCCTTGCAAAGCCAGATGAGCGGCCTGAAGGAAATCGGCGGACTGATCGGCACGCTGGTATCGACCTTTTTCCTGTTTGCCATTGCACTGCTGAACCTGATCGTGCTGCGTTCGGTACTGCGCGCTTTTCAGCGTGTACGCCGAGGCGAGCCTTACGTCGATGAAGATCTCGACATGCTGCTCGCCGATCGCGGCTTTCTCGCCCGCATTTTCCGGCCGCTGTTCCGGCTGATCAGCAAGAGCTGGCACATGTACCCGCTCGGCTTCCTGTTCGGCCTGGGTTTCGATACCGCAACCGAAGTCGGGCTGCTCGGCATCTCCGCCGCCGGCGCCGCGCAAGGTATGTCGATCTGGTCGATTCTGGTGTTTCCGGTGCTGTTCATGGCCGGCATGACACTGATCGACACCACCGACAGCATCCTGATGCTAGGCGCCTATGGTTGGGCTTTCGTGAAGCCGGTCCGCAAGCTCTATTACAACATCACCATCACGACGATCTCGGTGCTCGTGGCGCTCTTTGTCGGCGGCGTAGAAGGTCTCGGATTACTGGCCGGCAAGCTGCATCTGAGCGGCGGATTCTGGCAGGCGGTAGGCAGTCTGAACGACAACTTCGGCATGATCGGCTACGCGATTATCGGCGTATTTCTGGCTGGCTGGTTATTGTCGGTCGCGGTCTACAAATGGATGCGATTCGAAGAACTCGAGATTGGTTCGTGAATCAACCGAACCCTTAAAGGCTATTGTCAGAGAATTGCAGAAGACCCGCCGATCGGCGTCAATATGCTGCCCCATGTTTCGTGAACAAGTTGCGAAACTGGGGTATTTCGCATCGCTGAACTATACTCAAAAAAGTTTTTCGGGCTCATCACGGTGGGCACCATTCTCAAACAATACATGCAGCAAATCCGATCCTTTTAACCGCATTGTGCGGAATTATTGCCGATCGATTGCTGGACACGTGACTGCCGTGCGGCACTCGCCACGTATCTTTGCCTGACCTAAAAAGAACGTGGTTCGTAGTGGAGACACACATCATGGCAGAAGCAGACAACGTCCCCTATGGGCGCAAGACTCAGCACGCGCCTGCTCTCAAGGAAGTGCACATCATCTGGATCACCGCGGGCCTCGGCTGTGACGGCGATTCGGTATCAATTACCGCGGCGACTCAGCCGAGCATCGAGGACGTCATTCTCGGCGCGATCCCCGGCTTGCCGAAGGTGCATTTGCATAACCCCGTACTGGCCTATGAAAACGGCGACGAGTTTCTCAAGCCGTTTCACCAGGCCGCCCGCGGGGAACTCGAGAACTTCGTGCTGGTGATGGAAGGGTCGATTCCAAACGAGCGTATCAATCGCGAGGGTTATTGGGCCGCATTGGGCACCGACCCCGATACCCAGGAGCCGATCACGATTCCGCAATGGCTCGACCGGCTCGCGCCGCGCGCGCTGGCGGTAGTCGGCGCGGGCACCTGCGCGACCTACGGCGGCATTCACGCGATGGAAGGTAATCCGACCGGCTGCATGGGCCTCGCCGATTATCTCGGCTGGGACTGGAAGTCGAAAGCGGGCCTGCCGATCGTCAATGTGCCAGGGTGTCCGGTACAGCCGGACAACTTCATGGAGACGCTGCTCTACCTGCTGTATCAACTGGCGGGCCTCGCGCCGATGATTCCGCTCGACGACGCATTGCGGCCGAAGTGGCTGTTCACGCGCACCGTGCACGACGGTTGCGATCGTGCGGGCTCCTACGAACAGGCGATCTTCGCCACCGAGTACGGCAGCCCGAATTGCATCGTCAAGCTGGGTTGCTGGGGGCCTGTCGTGCAATGCAATGTGCCCAAACGCGGCTGGATGGCCGGCATTGGCGGCTGTCCGAACGTGGGGGGCATCTGCATCGGCTGCACGATGCCGGGCTTTCCCGACAAGTTCATGCCGTTCATGGATCAGCCACCGGGATCGGTGCTGTCGTCGAATCTGATCAAGAGCTACGGTCCGCTGATTCGCAGCTTGCGCAAGCTGACCAACAACACGCTCAACGACGAGCCGAAATGGCGTCATAACGGTTCGAAACTCACCACCGGCTACCGTCGCTGATCGGGCGGCGTAGTTGGCGGAATTCGACTTGTCAGCAGGGAGAAGGTCATGGCCGTGAGTACCGCACCTGAAGCGACCACAAGCACCCAGGCAGCGCCGGGCAAGCTGGTCGAAATGAATTGGGATCCGATTACGCGGATCGTCGGCAGTCTGGGGATTTACACCAAGATCGATTTTGCGAACCGCCGTGTGGCGGAGTGCTACAGCACATCGTCGATCTTTCGTGGCTACAGCATTTTCATGAAGGGCAAAGACCCGCGCGACGCGCACTTCATCACGAGCCGCATCTGCGGGATCTGCGGCGACAATCACGCGACCTGTTCGGTCTACGCGCAGAACATGGCATACGGCGTGAAACCGCCGGCGATTGCGGAATGGATCGTTAATCTGGGCGAAGCGGCCGAATACATGTTCGACCACAACATCTTTCAGGACAACCTGGTGGGGGTGGATTTCTGCGAAAGGATGGTCAAGGAGACCAATCCCGGCGTATGGGACAAGGCGCAGAAAACGCCCGCGCCGAATGCGGACAAGCACGGCTATAAAACCATCGCGGACATCATGACCGCGCTCAATCCGTTCACCGGTGAGTTCTATCGCGAGACCTTGATGGTCAGCCGTTATACGCGCGAGATGTTCTGCCTGATGGAAGGGCGCCACGTGCATCCGTCGACGCTCTATCCAGGCGGTGTGGGTACGGTGCCGACCATTCAGCTGTTCACCGATTACATCACGCGTCTGATGAAGTACGTCGAATTCATGAAGAAGGTTGTGCCGCTGCATGACGATCTGTTCGACTTCTTCTATGACGCGCTACCGGGTTACGAGGAAGTCGGACGCCGCCGTATTCTGCTCGGTTGCTGGGGTTCGTTCCAGGACCCGAACGTGTGCGACTACAACTACAACACGATGACCCAGTGGGGCCGCGGCATGTTCGTCACACCCGGCGTGGTGGTGGACGGCGAACTGGTGACGACCGATCTCGTCGATATCAACCTGAACATCCGCATCCTGCTGGGCAGTTCCTATTACGACGACTGGGACCACGAAGAGACTTTCGTCAAGAACGATCCGCTCGGCAATCCGGTAGACCGCAAGCATCCGTGGAACCAGACCACGCTGCCGCGTCCGCAGAAGCGTAAATTCGACGGCAACTACACGTGGGTGATGTCGCCGCGCTGGCTCGACAAACGTACGGGCGATCATCTCGCGCTCGATACCGGCGGTGGACCGATCGCACGCTTGTGGGCGACGGCGTTGGCGGGTCTGGTCGATATCGGCTACATCAAGGCGACCGGTCAGAGCGTGAAGATCTATCTGCCGAAGACCGCGCTCAAGCCCGAAGTCGAATTCGAATGGAAGATTCCGAAGTGGAGCAATGCGATCGAACGCGATCGGGCACGCACGTATTTTCAGGCGTATTCAGCGGCTGCGGCGTTGTACTTTGCCGAGCAGGCGCTGGCCGAACTGCACGCCGGACGCACCCGCACGTTCAGCGATTTCACAGTGCCGGAAGAGGGCATTGGCTGCGGGTTCCATGAAGCGGTGCGTGGCGTGCTCTCGCATCACCTCGTGATCCGCGACGGCAAGATCGCCAACTATCACCCGTATCCGCCTACGCCGTGGAACGCCAATCCACGCGATATCTACGGCACGCCTGGACCCTATGAGGACGCGGTGCAGAACACGCCGATCTTCGAAGAAAACGGGCCGGACAAGTTCAAGGGCATTGACATCATGCGCGCGGTGCGTAGCTTCGACCCGTGTCTGCCGTGTGGCGTGCATATGTATGTCGGCAATGGCAAGACGATCGACACGTCGCACTCGCCGACATTCGGCGTGATGCAGGGAGCGCACAAGTGAGCCACGAGAGCGCGGTCGCCGCCCAGCAACGCCGCATCGACGAATTGATTGCGGCGCTGGAAGCGCTCGACGATCCGCGCGCGCGTGAGCCTGCCAAGGAACTGCTGCAGGTCGTTCTCGATCTGCATACGAACGGGCTCGCACGGTTGATGGAGATCGTTTCGGAGGCGGGCGCATTGGACGACGCCATGGTCGAAGCATTCGAGCGCGACGCGGGCGTGTCGGCGTTGCTGCTTTTACACGGCCTGCATCCACAGGATCTGCCGACGCGCGTGTCGCGTGCAGTGGAGAAGATGCGGCCGCTGCTGGGCGCACAGGGCATCCAGATCGAACTGCTCGACGCCGCGGAAGAAGCCGTGCGTGTGCGCGTGGCCGGCCGCCTGCAGGGCAAGCACAACTCGGTCGGTGAATTGCAGCAGGAAATCGAACGCTCGATCTTCGAAGCGGCGCCCGAAGCAATGCGTGTCGAGATTGCAGGTCTGCCGGACGTCAATGTGCATGAACTGCGCTTCGTGCCGCATCGCACCGAGGCACCAAGCGATGCAGCAAACGAGGTGGCAAGTGAGGTAGCAAACGAGGTAGCAAGCCGGACCGAGGCCGGCGCGCAATGACACCGGCCGCCCAGACACGCGGCTGGGTCGCGCGGTTGCGCCATTTCGTCCGTAAAGCCGACGACATGCAGTGCGAGTTGTGCGGCCTGCCGCTTCTTCCGGATCATCCCCATTTGTTCGAAACTGCCAAACGGCAGCTCTTCTGCTGTTGCCGTGCGTGCGCGCTGCTGTTCGGCAGTCAGCAAAATGCGCGCTATCGTCCGGTGCCGCGCGATGCGCATTATCTCGCCGGTTTCCGCATGAGCGACGCTCAATGGGATGCATTGGCGATTCCAATCGATATCGCTTTCTTCTTTCATGACAGCGCGGCGCAGCGTGTCGTGGCCTTGTATCCCGGACCGGCCGGTGGCACGCAATCGCTACTGGCGTTGCAAGCGTGGGACGAACTCGTCGCCGAGAATCCATTACTCGCGCAACTGCAACCCGACGTCGAAGCGCTGCTGGTCAATCGCAGCGAAGGCGCGCGCGAGTATTACCGCGTGCCGATTGACCAGTGTTACGCGCTGACCGGCGTGATCCGCGCACGTTGGCGCGGACTGTCCGGCGGGCGGGAGGCGTGGGATTCGATTCATCGCTTCTTCGCCGCGTTGAAGCGCCATGGCCGGGTGCCGGAGGGTTTGCTCCATGCCTGATCTCGGGTTCACTGTCGAGTCGGCGGAAGTCGTGCCGTTCGCTGCAGCGCCGCTGCTGACATTCCGGCTGCGTATCGTCAATACGCCGGTGCAGGAAGAGATTGCCAGCATCACGTTGCAATGTCAGATCCAGATCGAAGCGACGAAGCGCCGCTATGCGCCCGCCGAGCAATACGGACTCGAGGACCTGTTCGGCGCTCCGCCGCGCTGGGGAGAAACGCTGCGCACGCTGCTATGGACGCATACGACGGCGATCACGCCACCGTTCACCGGCGAATGCACGCTCGATCTGCCGGTGCCGTGCAGCTACGATTTCAATGTCGCCGCAACCAAATTTTTTCACGGCCTTGAAGAAGGCGAAATTCCGTTGATGCTGCAGTTCAGCGGCACGGTGTTCTATCGCGAAGCCGACGGCGCCTTGCAGGCCGCGCCGATTCCCTGGCACAAGGAAGCGGCGTACCGGTTACCCGTGACGCTATGGCGAGACATGATGATCCGCTACTACCCGAACGGCACCTGGCTGTGCTTGCACCGGGAAGTGTTCGATCGCCTCTCGCGTTACAAAAGCAGACGGGGGCTCACGAGCTGGGAGCAGGCGGTGACGAGCCTGCTCGATGGCGTCGAGGAGGACATATCGTGAACGCGGTCGAGAGTGTGGTTCAGGCGGTGCTGTACGAAGGCTACATGCTGTATCCGTACCGGCCGACCTCGGTAAAGAACCGGCAACGCTGGACCTTCGGCGGCGTGTATCCGCGCGCCTATGCCGAGGCATCCGGCAGCGACCCGTGGGTGACGCAGACCGAGTGCCTGCTGCGCGGCGACAAGCGCACCCGCGTGGCCGTGCGGCCTGGTTTTCTGCAGGTGATCGAGCGAATGGTGCTGGATGTGTCGGAGGGTTCCGCCGCGCGCCCGGAGTCAGGGGAGCCGGCCTGGCGGACCGTGCCCGTGCTCGATATCGACGAGCGGCGCTACACGCCTTGGCAGGAAGCGGCCGAGCGGCACATTGCCGTGCCCGTCCTGGTCGTCGGCGAATTGCTTGACGCACCGCTGCAGATTGCGTTTTCGTTCGATGCGGCCAGCGAACTCGAACCGCTCGCCGACAAGCAAGGCACGCTGCGTGGCGGATTGCGCCGTACCCGCGCTTCGCTGCAAGGTCACGTCGAATTGAGCGCGGCTAGCGTGGCGGCCGGGGTTTATCGCTTGAAGGTGCGTATCGTCAACGAGACGCCGCTCGACAATGCCCGCGGCCTGAAGCGCGATGCCGCTTCGCTGTACGCGCTGGTGTCCTGTCATACGGTGCTGACCGTCGAGGGCGGCACGTGGATCTCGTCGATCGATCCGCCTGCCGAACTGGCGGCGGCGGTTGCCGCGAGCCGCAATATCGGCGTGTGGCCTGTCCTGGTGGGCGACGAACAACAGCCCGACACGATGCTCGCGTCGCCGATCATTCTTTACGACTTCCCGCAGATCGCGCCCGAAAGCGCCGGCGATCTATTCGACTCTACGGAGATCGACGAAATCCTCACGCTGCGCATTCTCACCATGACCGACGACGAGAAGCGCGAAATGATCGCCACGGACGAGCGTGCGCGGGCCTTGCTTGCACGTACCGAAAGTCTCGGCGCCGAGCAGATGGAGAAGCTGCATGGCACCTTGCGCCAGGTGCGCGCGCTCGACGTAGCCAGTGTCGGCGCATTTTCGCCGCTGGATGAGCGTGCCATGCCGGTGTCGCCATGGGCGGAACTCGACGCACGGCCCCATCTCGCTTGCGTGCGGGTGGCGGGCGTCGAAATTCGGATCGGCGATCAGGTGCGCTTGCACCCACGCGGTCGTGCGGACATCTTCGATATCGCGTTGAGCGGGATGGTTGCCACGATCGAATCGATCGAGCGCGACTTCGACGATCACGTGCACGTTGCCGTCACAGTCGACGACGACCCTGGCAAAGATTTCGGCATGCAGCGCATGCCCGGCCATCGCTTCTTCTTCGGCCCGGACGAGATCGAGCCGCTGGTCAATGGGACCAGCCGATCCGGTCTGTCCAGTCGTAAAGGAGGCCATGCGTGAGCACGATTCTGGTGGCGGGCATCGGCAACGTGTTTCTCGGTGACGACGGCTTCGGCGTCGAAGTGGTGCGCCGTCTGCGGGAGAAACTTGCGGCCGGTGAGTTGCCGGCGTTCGCCGACGACGTGAGCGTTGCGGACTTCGGCATTCGCGGCATCGACCTTTGCTATGCGCTGCTCGATGGCGTGGACAGCGCGATTCTGATCGACACGACGCAGCGCGGCGGTGCGCCGGGCACGTTGTATGTGATCGAGCCGTCAATGGAAGACTCCGCTGGCGATGAACCCGGCGATCCGTATGCGGTGCCGATCCTGATGTCGCCGCATGAGATGGATCCGGCCAAAGTGCTGCAAACGGTGCGGATGTTGGGCGGCGGTTGCGAGGATATCGTTGTGCTCGGTTGCGAGCCGCATGACTTCGGGTTCGAGAATGGCGAAGAAGGAAGGATGGGTTTGAGCGGCGCGGTGGCCGCGGCGGTCGAGCAGGCGGTTGAACTGGCCGTGAAGCTGGTGATGGCGAGGATGGAGCGCTTGTCCGCACGTGCGGCTTGAGAGGCCGGACGGGCAGGTGGCTGAGTTGCATTTCGCATGCACCGTTCGAACGGCTCAGCAACGGTTGAGCAACTGGGCATCCAGGCGGCAGGCCGTCACGGATACGGAGTGAGATAACGGAAGTGGGAGGCGTCATGAAAGGTTTTCTGAAGTACCTCTTGTTGCCGGCGTTGATAGTCGGCGTGATGGCGAATTTGAAGGACATCAAGCGCTACATCCGTATCCGCAACATGTAGGCGGTAAGCAGCGAGGGAGTTTGCCATGAGCACGCACGCACAGCCTGCAGGACAGTCTTCGCCTCCACGTTCGGCGATCCCCGGCCCGGTCGGCGAGGAAATTCGTGTACGCGGACTGGTGCAAGGCGTCGGCTTCCGGCCGACCGTCTGGCGGCTTGCGCATGCGTGCGGCGTGGTCGGTGACGTGCGCAACGATAGCGACGGTGTGCTGATTCATGCGTGGGGCGATGCGTGGACGCTGCAACGTTTCATCGAAAGCCTGAGCACCGAGTGTCCGCCGCTCGCGCGAATCGACGCCATCGAACGGCATCAAATGAGCGAAGCGGCCGAGGCCAGCGATTTCCGCATCGTGCCGAGCGTGAGCGGCCATGTACAGACGGGTGTCACGCCTGACGCAGTGATCTGCGCGGACTGTGCGGCGGAGATCGCCGACCCGGCGAACCGACGTTACCGCTATCCGTTTACGAACTGCACGCATTGCGGCCCACGTCTGTCGATCGTTCAGGCCATTCCCTACGATCGCGCCAATACGACCATGGCCACGTTCGACATGTGCGACGCATGCCGCACAGAATATGAAAATCCCGCCGACCGGCGCTTTCACGCGCAACCGGTCGCGTGTCCGGTATGCGGCCCGCGTGTCTGGCTGGAAGACCGGCATGGCGCGCGTGCCGATCGTGACGATCCCTGTCGCGCGGCAAGCCTGCTGCTGCGGCACGGTTCGATCGTCGCGATCAAAGGGCTGGGTGGCTTTCAGCTCGCCTGCGACGCTGGCGATGAAGTCGCGGTTGCGCGTTTGCGTCGGTTGAAACGGCGGGAGCGCAAACCGTTCGCGCTGATGGCGCGCGATCTGCAGGCGGTACGCCGCTATTGCACGCCGGACGAGACAGAACTCGCTCTGCTGCATAGCGCAGCCGGACCGATCGTCATCCTGCGTGCCGACGGAGCGGAGTGTGTCGCGCCAAGCGTTGCGCCGGGTGTAGGCACGCTCGGTTTCATGCTGCCGTCTACGCCGCTGCACCGCTTGCTGATGGAGTCGATCGATTCAGCGCTCGTCGTGACAAGCGGCAATACCAGCGACGAGCCGCCGTGCATCGACAACGCGGATGCCCGCGCGCGTCTTGGCCGCATCGCCGATGTTTTCCTGATGCACGATCGCGACATCGCACGCCGCGTCGACGATTCCGTGGCTCGCGTGGTGCAGGGCGAACCGCGCGTGTTGCGGCGCGCACGAGGCTATGCGCCGGCGCCGTTGCTGTTGCCGGAGGGTTTCGCCGAGACGCCGGCGGTGCTGGCAATGGGTGGCGAGCTCAAGAATACATTCTGCCTCACGCGCGACGCTCGGGCGATCGTCTCGCACCATCTCGGCGATCTGGAAGACGCGCTGACGTATGCGGACTATCGCCGCTCGGTGGCGCAGTATCTGCGACTGTTCGAGCATGAGCCGCAGGCGATAGCGGTCGACTTTCATCCCGAGTATCTGTCGCGCAAAATCGGCTACGACCTCGCGCAAACGTGGCAGGCTCCGGTGGTCGAGGTGCAGCATCATCACGCGCATCTTGCCGCGTGCATGGCCGAAAATGGTGTTGCGTTCGATGCGCTGCCGATGCTCGGTATCGCGCTCGACGGTCTTGGTTTCGGCGATGACGGCACGCTGTGGGGCGGTGAATTCATGCTGGCGGACTATCGCGGCTTCACGCGCCTCGGCACATTCAAACCGGTTGCGATGCCCGGTGGCACCCGCGCCATCGACGAACCGTGGCGCAGCGCTTACGCGCATCTGATGGCGGCATTCGATTGGCGCGGCTTTACGCGCCAATACGCCGGGCTCGACGTCCAGCAGTTCCTGAGCAGCCGGCCGCGCGCCGCGCTCGATAAGATGATCGCGCAGCGCGTCAATAGTCCGCTGGCAAGCTCCGTGGGCCGCTTGTTCGATGCCGTGGCGGCCACGCTTGGCGTGTGCCGGGAGCGCGTGCTTTACGAAGGGCAGGCCGCCATCGAACTGGAGGCGCTGGTTGATTGGCAGGCGTTGCGAGACGACAGCGACGCCCACGCGTATCCGTTCGAAATCGTCAGCATCATGCCGGACGGTTTGCGTTGCATCGAGCCTCGGCCGATGTGGGAGGCCTTGCTCGGCGACGTGTTGCGCGGCACGTCCGTGCCGGTCGTCGCGGCGCGGTTTCACAAGGGGCTGGCCATCGCGATCGTGCGGATGGTCGAATGTCTGGCCGACCTGCTGACAGGATCAGTTGATGCGCGGAGTGTCGCGTTGTCCGGTGGTGTTTTTCAGAATCGCATTCTGTTCGAACAGGTTGCTGGGCGGCTTGGTGCGGCGGGTTTTCGTGTGCTGACGCATCGGCAGGTACCGGCCAACGACGGCGGTTTGTCGCTAGGCCAGGCGGTCGTCGCGGCGGCGCAGCAATGCAACGGCATTTGAACGCGGTGTGAAGGTGGTGAGGAAGTCGCAGTACAGAAATCGCGGCGCAAAAGCGGGTTAAGGGGAGAACACCATGTGTTTGGGCATCCCAGGACAGATTGTCGAAGTGACCGATGCGGCGAACGATCTCGCACTCGTGAACGTCGGCGGTGTGCGGCGCGTGATCAACATCGCCTTCATAATCGACGAGGGACGACCGGCGAGCGCGTGCGTCGGCGAATGGGTCCTGGTGCACGTGGGCTTCGCGATGAGCCGGCTCGACGAGCAGGAAGCCGCGCGCACGCTCGCGTTATTGCAAGAACTGGGCGTCGCGCAGGGCGAGATGGACGACATGGCTGATATGGATGGGCTGCGCGATGAACTGCGCAGTGCGCCATGAACGAGCGACCAGAAGCCAACGGAGACCGCCATGCCCGAACATGAATCGCTGCAGGCGTTGTATCCGTTCCTGCACGGCGCTCACCAGGACGCAGACAAGCTCGACGCTGCGCTGCTCGATTCAGTACGTCTGAAAGCCTACGACAGCGTCGACACGAAACGACGTTTCTTCGACGAAAACGGTCCGGCGGTAGTGCGGGTCGCCCATGCGCTAGCCGAGATGTACCGCCGCGACGGCCGGCTCTTCACGATGGGCAATGGCGGTTCGAGTTGCGATGCCGCACATATTGCCGTCGAGTTTCTGCATCCGGTGACCACGGGCCGGCCGGCACTCACCGCGATCAATCTGGTGGCCGACGTGGCGATGTTGACGGCGGTCGGCAACGATGTCGGCTTCAGTCATATTTTCGTGCGGCAACTGGTGGCGCAAGGCCGGCGTGGCGATGCGCTGATCGGGGTGTCGACCAGCGGAAATTCCGAAAACCTGCTGACTGCCTTTACGAAGGCGAAAGAGATGGGCCTGCTGACCATCGGCCTGTCAGGCCACGATGGTGGACGCATGGCGACCAGCGCCGCTGTCGATCATTGCCTCGTGGTGAGAAGCGACAGCATTCATCGCGTGCAGGAGACCCACGTCGCGATTTATCACATTCTGTGGGACCTCGTGCATACGCTGCTTGCCGACGACCGCGGCGGCCTCGCCGGTCCGGCTGGACTGGCAAGCTCGCCCGACGGAGGCGCGCCATGAAATACGTCGATGAGTTTCGCGACCCGCACAAAGCGAAAACGCTGGAGAAGGAAATCCGCGCGCTGGTGTCCCGCATCGAACGCGCCAAACAGCGGCCGCTGCAAATCATGGAAGTGTGTGGCGGTCATACCCATACGATTTTCCGCTACGGCATTCAGCAATTGCTGCCCGACACGGTGGAGTTCGTGCACGGCCCAGGTTGCCCGGTGTGCGTGCTGCCGATGGGCCGCGTCGATGATTGTGTCGCGTTGGCCGAGCGTCCGGAAGTGATCTTCACGACCTTCGGCGACGCGATGCGTGTACCGGGTTCGAAAAAGAGCCTGCTGAAAGCGAAAGCCGATGGCGCCGATGTGCGCATGGTCTATTCACCGCTCGACGCATTGAAGCTCGCGCAACTGAATCCTGACCGGGAGGTGATCTTCTTCGGACTCGGCTTTGAGACGACCATGCCCAGCACCGCGATGACGGTCCTGCAGGCGCACGCGAAAAAGGTCCACAATTTCTCGCTGTTCTGTAATCACATCACGATCATCCCGACTATCAAGGCGATTCTCGATTCCCCCGACTTGCATCTCGACGGCTTTCTCGGTCCGGGACACGTCAGCATGGTGATCGGCACACGACCCTATGATTTCATCGCACGGCACTATCGCAAGCCGATTACGGTGGCGGGATTCGAGCCACTCGACGTATTGCAATCGATGTGGATGGTATTGCGGCAGATTGCAGACGGGCGCTGCGAAGTGGAGAACCAGTATGGCCGCGTCGTGACTGAGGACGGCAATGCGCAGGCCTTGTCCGCGGTGATGCGCGTGTTCGAGACGCGTGAATTCTTCGAATGGCGCGGATTGGGTTCGATCGATCACTCGGGTGTCAGGGTCCGTGAGGCGTTCGCCGCGTTCGACGCGGAGCGCAAGTTCGATGTGCCGAACCTGAAGATCGCCGACCCGAAAGCATGCCAATGCGGCGAGGTGCTCAAGGGGGTGATCAAGCCACATCAATGCAAGGTGTTCGGCACCGCCTGCACGCCGGAGTCGCCGCTCGGCTCTCTGATGGTGTCGAGCGAAGGCGCGTGTGCGGCTTACTACAACTATGGACGCATCGATACGTCGCGGATCGATGAGCGGCGTATTGCGCGGCAGAACGTGAAATCACCCGATGCGTTGGCGCCGGTATGCCTGGGTGCCAGCGGCGCGGCCGTTGTAGCCGATGCAGCCTGTGCATCCACTACGCGGGGCCGTTCATGAACGACCGGGCGTCCGATCCTCTGCAGCCCGCGGCACCTCGCCGCGTCGCCCGCGTACGCGACGTGTCCGTCAATCTGGCGCACGGCAGCGGCGGCCGCGCGATGCGCGATCTGATTGAAGACGTCTTCGTTTCGACCTTCGACAATCCCACGCTCGCAGCGCTGGAAGATCAGGCCGTATTCGCGCTCGCCGATCTCGCCACACGTGGTGACCGGCTGGCCTTTACGACCGACAGCTACGTCGTCGATCCACTGTTCTTTCCGGGCGGCGATATCGGCACGTTGGCGGTAGCGGGCACGGTCAACGATCTGGCCGTATGCGGCGCGACGCCTTTATATCTTTCGTGCGCGGTGGTGATCGAGGAAGGCCTCGCTGTCGATATCTTGCGACGCGTCGCCGCGAGCATGCAACGGGTCGCGCTCGAAGCGGGCGTCGCAATCGTGACGGGCGACACGAAAGTGGTCGAGCGCGGCTGTGCGGACAAACTTTTCATCAACACCGCCGGCATCGGCGTGGTGCGCCGCGACGTGTCGATTTCGGCACGCAACGCGCGTCCTGGCGACATCGTGATTGTCAACGGCTATCTCGGCGATCACGGCGCGGCGATTCTGGTCGCGCGCCAGCAACTCGCACTGGAAGCCGACGTTGAAAGTGACTGCTGTCCGCTCAATAGCCTGATCGCGGCAATGCTCGACGCGTGTCCGCAGATTCATTGTTTGCGCGATGCGACCCGCGGTGGCGTCGCGACCGTGTTGAACGAGTTCGCACAGAGTTCGAACGTGACGATACGGTTGCGTGAAGCGGACCTGCCGTTGCGCGAGCAGGTCAAGGGCGCGTGCGAGATCCTCGGCCTCGATCCGCTGTATCTGGCGAACGAAGGCAAGCTCGTAGCCGTCGTGCCCGCCGCTGCTGCGGAGCGGGTACTGACTGCCATGCGCGCGCATCCGGCGGGACGTGAGGCGGCAGCAATCGGCACGGTGGAAATGGGCGAAGCGGGCGCGGCTGGTCTTGTCGTCATGCAGACCGTGTTCGGCGGGCAGCGTATCGTCGACATGCTGGTGGGCGAGCAACTGCCGCGCATCTGCTGACCGATGGAGGAACGCGCCATGCATGAGTTGAGTATTGCCAACAGCGTCGTCGAGATATGCGCGGAACAGGCCAAGGGCGCTCGCGTGCGAAGTGTGACGCTGGAGATTGGGCAATTGTCGGCGGTGATGCCGGACGCCATCCGGTTTTGCTTCGATGTCTGCGCGAAGGATACGGCGGTGGAGGGCGCGACCCTGGAGATCATCGAAATTCCCGGGCAGGCACGCTGCCTTGCGTGTGGTGAGACACTTGAGATCGATGTGCCGTTTGGCCAGTGCGAATGCGGGAGCGAAAATCTCGAACTGATTTCAGGGCAGCAGTTGAAGATCCGGCAGATGGAGGTGGTGTGATGTGTACGACATGCGGATGCTCGAATACGCAGGGCGTGGCGGTGACCGATCTGGACGCGGAGGAGGCGGCGCAGGCGGAAACGCAATCACAATCTCAATCGCAAGCCGCGCAGGATCACGCTGCACCCGGAGCACGTGAACCGGCATATCGGCGAGTGAGCGAATATGAGCAGGGCCATGGACTCCGGCATCCGTACAGCCATTCGCATGCGCACGGCCAGTCACATTCGCACGAATCACTGCATTCGGACGAGCATGCCCGTTCGCATGGCCACCCGCATCCGCACCCTCATGAGCATTTACCTGATGGTGATCCGGCGTATGACCATTCGCACGACGGTGTTCTTGCGCATTCGCATCCGCATGAGCATTCACATGACGGCGACCACTTGCACGATCATGCCCATGCACAAGATCACTCGCATAACCACGAGAGCGAACGTGTCACTTCGATTACGTTGGAGCGTGACATTCTGGCGAAGAATCAATTGCTGGCCGAACGCAATCGCGGCTGGCTGGCGGGCCGCTCTATTTTCGCGCTGAACCTGATGAGTTCGCCGGGTGCGGGCAAGACGACGCTGCTTGAGCGCACGATCCACGATCTCGGTGCGACGTTGCCGCTTGCGGTGATTGAAGGCGACCAGGCGACGCTTAACGACGCCGAACGGATTCGCGCTACTGGCGCGCGTGTCGTTCAGGTCAACACTGGCACGGGCTGTCATCTGGATGCGGAGATGGCTTCACGTGCTCTGACGCAACTCGATCCGCCGATGCATTCGGTTGTGGTGATTGAGAATGTAGGCAACCTCGTGTGTCCTGCGTTGTTCGATCTTGGTGAAGGGGCTAAGGTTTTGATTCTTTCCGTCACGGAAGGTGAGGATAAGCCAATCAAGTATCCGCATATGTTTCGGGCTTGTTCGTTGTTGTTGCTGAATAAGATAGATCTGTTGCCGTATTTGCGGTTTGATGTTGCGCGGTGCGTTGATTATGCAAGGAGGGTCAATCCGCAGATTGAGATTTTGCAGGTGTCGGCGCAGAGCGGAGAGGGGATGGAGGCATGGTATGAGTGGATTCGTGTGACGCGGTTGGGGTTTTGATTTATATGCCTGCGCGGCGCTTATGTTGGTATGCCTACGGTGTTGGCCTTTCCTTGATCTGGCTTTTTTGCCTTTCCTTGATTTGTTAGTGGTCTATTAGCGTCGCCCCTGTGCGGGGCAGGCACCTACTTTTCTTTGCATGCCGCAAAGAAAAGTAGGCAAAAGAAAGCGGCTCAAACCGCTAATTCTTAAGCGGGTCCCCTGGCTTGGAGGGGATAGTGGTGCATCTGGAATCCGTGTTCTCGCACCTTCAGCGTTAGTGACAAAGGGCTCGTCAGCTCCCACTCCGCACTACGTGCGTCGCGGATGGGTCTGCCTGGGAAACCAGGGGCTTCGTTCGTGTATGGTGGGACCCTCGGCTTTGCCTCGGTGTGGGCGTTTCTGCACTGATGGGTGAACCCCGCTTCGAATGAAAATTCGATTTGCCGCAACCGCAACCGCAACCGCAACCGCAACCGCAACCGCAACCGCAACCGCAACCGCAACCGCAACCGCAACCGCAACCGCAACCGCAACCGCAACCGCGATCGTAGCCACAGCCACAGCCACAGCCACAGTCGCTGTTGGTGCTGCTACAGCGGTTGAGGCTAGAGTGACGTCGGCGATGCAACGGCGAGTGGTGGTGCTGAGAAAAATAGGAGAGGCAAGACGCAGTGGATGGTTTTATGAAGTACTCTTCGGCGCGCGTAGCGCCACCGGAAGTATGATGGCTTTGTCACTTGCGCCGAATGTGCGAGGGCACGGATTCCAGATGCACCACTATCCCCTCCAAGCCAGGGGATCCACTTAAGAATTAGCGGTTTGAGCCGCTTTCTTTTGCCTACTTTTCTTTGCGGCATGCAAAGAAAAGTAGGTGCCTGCCCCGCACAGGGGCGACGCTAATAGACCACTAACAAATCAAGGAAAGGCAAAAAAGCCAGATCAAGGAAAGGCCAACACCGTAGGCATACCAACATAAGCGCCGCGCAGGCAAAAAAAAATCAAAACTTATGCCGCATCCCAATCCTCAAAACAGCCTGCTTATCATCGGCCGACGCAGAAGGCCCATTAATAGCAGCGACAGCCTGCTTCCCAGTCGAATCCGTTCCGGAGGCTTTCTGATAAACCCCGATCAGATACACATCAGTACGCTTGGAAACAAAGTAGTCGATCCCCGAAGCGACCTGCTGATAGGTCGCCCCCGTCATGCCTTTAACCGAACTCCCCTTCGTATAGTCATACGCCAAACCACACAGCAAATCAGGCGTGATCTGATATTTGAAATTCACTTCCGCATTATTCAACGTAGCATTGCCGCTCAGGCCAGCCGGATTCGGCCCTGAAGAAAAATCCCCAAGATCGCGAAAACTCGTATTCGAATAAGTCGCACCAAACGTCGCAGCACCGAAAAGATAAGACGCCCCAGCACCAATCACATGCAGCGACTTCGCCGACGCATACCCTGAATAAACCGGCGACGCCATATTGCTGCCCGGCACGCCATTCACAGTAGCAGCAGGGCTCCCGGTACTACCGAAGAACGATGTATTCGGGTTGGCGACATCGAGATAACCTACACCCAGCGCCAGCGGTCCATTCACATACCCCGCCGACACGGACCAGATCCGGTTACGCGAGAAATCACCCGCCACGCCGCCCAGACTGTACATCCCTTCCACGGTCAAACCGCCGTAAGTATTGCTAGTGAACTTGATCGCGTTGTTGGTCGAATTCGTGTTATTGATGTTGTCGAGATCGCCAGGATGCGCCGCCATATAACCACCCCATTGATCACCGACCTCAAACGGGCCAAGGATATCGACGTTCGTGTCGTACTGACGGCCGAGCGTCACGGTGCCGAACGGACCCGACAAGCCCACCCAAGCCTTCTTGCCAAATAGCAACCCGCCTTGGCCAAGCTTGCCGGTGCTGGCGTCGAAGCCGTTCTCCAACATGAAGATCGCTTTCATGCCGCCGCCAAGGTCCTCCGCGCCACGCATGCCCCAGCGGCTTTGCTGCATCACGCCGCTCAGCAGACGAACCGCGCTGTGGCCCGAGACGCTGCCGTTGGCGTTGGCCGTCGCCGCATTGCTCGTATAACTCAAACCTTCATCGATAATGCCGTATAGCGTGACGGCACTCTGTGCATGTGCCACTGCCGGAAAGGTTGCGGCGAGGCTTACTGCCAGTAGCGTTTTTTTCATGTTGTCTGACGCTCAAGTTAGAGAAAGTACGAAAAGTGACGGACGTGATCGCTCCCGCGAGCCACGCGTTGCTTGTCTGCAAGCAGCCGGCGGCGAACCGGCTACTGGAAGAACCTCGGAATTAGCAGTGTTTAACGGCGTCCGGCGACAAGCGGTGGCCGCATCGTGCCGTGCGCCGCGACGGCCTCGTAGGCGTGGCCGAACTGCAGGAGACCCCAGTCGTCGCGAAAGCGTCCGGCGATCTGCAGGCCGATCGGCAAGCCGGAAGCGCTAAAGCCGCACGGCAAAGCGAGCACCGGCGATTCGGTAGAGGAGAGATACCAACAGATGCGCATCCAGTCGATGTACGAGTCATAGCGTGTGCCCATGAATTCAGTGGGCCAGCGCAAGTCGGCGTCGAAGGGCAGCATCTGCGTGGCAGGCAGCACGTAATACGCGTGCTCGTCCATGAAACGGCGCATGCGCTCGAACAAGGCTGTCTTGCGCACGAACATATCGCCCAGATCCGCTGCGGATAGCGAGCGGTGCAAACGACACTCGGCTTCGATTTCCGGCTTCAGTTGTGCGCGTGCATCGGCATCGAGCCGATCGACCAGGCTGCCGATCATCCACGCTCGCTCCATGCGGAACACGTCCTCGGCATCGCCGAGATCGGGGTCGGCGAACACCACTTGGCAACCCATCGATTCAAATACCGCGGCCTGGGCCTGCACGGCGCGTTGAATCTCGGGATCGACTGCAAGACCGGCGAGCTGGACCGACATGGCAATTCGTGTGCCGCGAAAGTCGCGTTGCAACGGTTGTGCAAAGCGTGACCCAGGTTCGCTGATTTCGGTCGCGGTTTCGCCGGAGGGACCGGAGATCGCACTGAGTAGCAAGGCGGTGTCGGCGACATCGCGCGCCATCGGCCCATCTACACCGAGCGTCGCCCAGCCGTTCAAATCTGGCGCGCGTGGCACGCGTCCCGGCGAGGGGCGCAAACCGACCACCGCATTCCACGCGGCCGGATTGCGCAGCGAGCCTCCCATGTCGCTGCCACAAGCCAGCGGATTCATCCCGCACGCAACGGATGCCGCCGCGCCGCCGCTACTGCCGCCGGCGGATTTGCTCAGATCCCACGGATTACGCGTCACGCCAAACACGTCGTTGAAGGTGTGCGAACCGGCGCCGAACTCAGGGGTGTTCGATTTGCCGATCATCAGCGCACCCGCGGCATCGCAGCGGCGTGCGATCAGTGCGCTCTGCTGCGGCACGTGATGTTCGAAGGTTTTCGAGCCGAATGTGGTGCGCACACCCCGTGTCGCGGTCAGGTCCTTTTGCGAAACAGGCAGGCCATGCAGCGGACCTTGCCAGACGCCGCGTGCCCATTGCGCATCGATCTCGGCGGCGCGGCCGCGCAAGGCCGATTCGTCGGCGATCGTCACGAGTGCGTTGACCTGCGGGTTGACGGCCTCGATACGTGAGAGGTGCGAATTCAGAATGTCGACCGCGCTGACCTTTTTCCTGCGCTGCAGATCGAGCAACGTAAGGGCGGACAGGTCGCAGAGTTCACTGTTAGCGGCGAGCGGTACATCGGCATGAAGAGTGTCTGACATGAGAATTTTGCGAAGTTGGAGAGTGAATGGCGCGTGTGCGGCGGCCTAGATGTCCTGACGCGTGCGATCGACCACGAACAGCAGTGCGACCAGCGAGAGCACGCCACAGACGATCACGTACCATGCGGGCGCTGCCGGATTCCCGGTCGCCTGCATCAGCCACGTCACGATGAATTGTGCAAAGCCGCCGAAGATCGACACGCCTGCGGCGTACGCAATCGAGAGTCCCGTCGCGCGGGTGCTGCGCGGGAACATCTCCGGCAGCATCGAACCGGTCGCGCCTGCGTTGACGGAGTGCAGCGCCGCGAGTGCGCAGACCACCAGATACAAGGTGTTGACCGAAGGCGAATGCTGGATCAGATAGAAACCTGGCAGAATGAGCACGGTCAGAAGCACGCGCGAGATGCAGGCGACGCGTTTGCGGCCGTACGTGTCGGACCAGATGCCGCCCACTGGCGAGATCACCAGCATCACTGCGCCTGCGAGAATCCCGCACCAGAGCGCGGCATCCATCGGCAGATGCAGCACCTTGATCGCATACGTCGACATGTAGTAGATCACGATGAAATGCGCCGACGTGCCGCCGACCACCAGAAAAAGCGCGACCAGGACGAGACGCCAGTCGCGTTGCAGAACAGTGGTCAGTACGCCGGCAGAATCACGCGCAGCGTCGGCAGGCGCATCGGCTTCACCGCCCAGACGCGAACGCAGATAGAGGCCGAGGGGCGCAATCAGCACGCCCGCAAGAAAGGGAATACGCCATCCCCAGGCTTCAAGCGAAGCCTTGTCGAGGTAGTGCGACAACAGGAAACCCACCAGCGAGCCGGCCAGCGCCGCCGCGCCCTGGCTCGCGAACTGCCAGCTCGTGATATAGCCGCGTCGCGAGGAAGGGGCGCGTTCCGCGAGCAGCGTAGTCGCGACGCCGACTTCGCCGCCAGCGGAAAAGCCCTGCAGCAAACGCGCGGCGACGATCGCGAGTGGCGCCGCGATGCCGATTTGTGCGTAGGTGGGCATCACGCCGATGAGGCCAGTGCCGACCGCCATCGTCACGAGCGTGAGATTCATCGCGGCAATGCGGCCGAAGCGGTCTGCCAGCACCCCGAACAGCACGCCGCCGAGCGGCCGTGCGATGAAGCCGATGCCGAACGTGCCGACCGAGAGCAGGAGTTGCTGTTGCGACGAAGCGAGCGGGAAGAACAGCTTGCCGAGCAGCACGGCAAAGAAGCTGTAGACGGTGAGATCGAAGAATTCAAATGCGTTGCCGATCGTCGTCGCGACGATCAGCCCGCGGGTCGATGTGCCATGGCTCGCGCGTTGACTGACATCCTGCAGCGAAGAACTGAGTGAAGGTGACTTCATGAACGGGATTCCTCTGGAGGTGAATCAATCCGTGATGCTTCGATATCGTTTCGAGAGCGCTTCAATATCGGTTCGAAAGCGCGTTGAACGAGCGGAGCGCCTTCAATGACGACGACAGGAAAAGTCTAGGGAGTCAAAAAAGCGTTCTGGATTTGCTTTTTCTTATTGTGATAACGCTGGGTTATCGCGCCCGGTGGGGCTGGAGTTGGCGTTGCCGCGACCCGTACGGCAATGGGTATTTGGGAGCATGGCCGGGGCTTTTCTCGCGGTGTACCATCGATTCAAGCCGTCAGCCTTTGTCTGAAGCCGACGGTGATCCCTCTTTCTCCAACTGCCTAACCGACCGCTCACCCGTGAAATACAACCAGTTGCGCGCTTTAGTGGCGATTGCCCAGCACGGCAGCATTCGCGCCGCGGCCAAAACGGTGTGTCTGTCTCAGCCCGCTTTGACCAAGGCGATTCGTGAGCTTGAACAGGAATTGGGTGTGCCATTGGTGTCACGCAGCGCGCGCGGCGCGCAACTCACGCAGTTCGGCCAGGCCGTGTGTGCGCGGGCGAAGCTCATCCTCGCGGAGATGCAGCATGCGAAAGACGATGTGATCCAGCTGTCCGGTCAGGCGGGCGGTACCGTGTCGTGTGCGGTCACACCGCTGGTGTCGTTGAAGTTTCTGTCGCGTGCCATTCACTCGTTCCGGCAGCGCATGCCGAAGACGCGGCTCTCGGTTCAGGAGGGTTTTCTGACGGCTGCGTTGGCCCGTCTGCGCGATGGCTCGCTCGACTTTGTGATCGCCATCGTCGATGAAAAGAAACTTGCGCCGGAATTCGTGTTCCGCTCATTGCTCGAAGGCGAGTTGATCATTTCCGCTCGCAAGGGACATCCGTTGGCGCATGCGGAATCAATTGCGGATCTGGAAGGCGCGGATTGGATGCTGAACACCACGCCTGAAAGCATCGGTCAGTCGCTTCAGGATTTCTTCGTGCGGCATGGGGCAAGCGTACCGCATGTGGTTGTGGAGTGCAGCTCGTTCAGTGCCAGCTTTTCGCTGTCGGTGAATAGCAATCTGCTGTCATGCTGTCCGAAAAGCTTTCTGGAAACCGACTGGATTCGCGAGCGGATTGTTTCGGTACCCGTGCGTGAAGTATTGCCGCGCGTGTCGGTCGGCATCATCTCGCGGCGTGACGCCTTGAACACCTCGGCCTGCGACTATCTGATCGACTGTTTCGTGGAAGCCGTCGCGGCTGTGCCGCAGTTTCAGTTCGATACCGATAGCGCCGGCGTGATTTAAGCGGGCCTCGCGCGGCGGCTCCACGCAGTTGTTCCTGGCACCCTCAATGCGAGGCCGAGCGCTTGATACGGTGGAAGTTTCGATCGAAGTAGATCAATCCATCGCCGTCCGCGCGCACGCTGATGCATGTGGTTTTGACGAACATCACCGAGTGCGAGCCCACTTCCTTCAGATCGACGATCTCGCCCTGCAGGCTCGCGAGCGCGTCGCGCAATACAGGCACGCCGTGCGTGCCGTCGTCCCAGATCGGCCAGCCAAAGCGTTCTTCCATCGGCACCTGTGTCATGCCTGCGAAGTGACGCGCGAGCAATTCGTGCTCGCCGGGCAAAACGTTGATACAAACGTAGCGATTGCGTTCGAAGGTGGCGTGCATCGCGCTCGAGCGATTCAGGCAGACCAGCAGGGTGGGCGGCGTATCGGTGACGGAGCATACTGCGCTTGCGGTGACACCGCAGCGTCCGTGCGGACCGGCTGTCGTGATGACGTTCACCGCTGCGGACAGATGCGCCATGGCCTGACGGAATTGCTGTTTTGCCGCCGCGTCGGTGGCGGTTGCGGCAGTCGATTGCTGGTTCGGCTTCATGTCTGGGTTCCTTTGGGCGCGGTGGGGGTCTGGATTCAAGCGTAATCAATCCACGTACGGAAAAAAATCCGCGCGAGCGGTGAGCATGAGGGCGTCTTTCCCAATCCGTCTAAAGCTTTCCCCAATGCGATTCTGTACGGCGAGCGCGCGACGGGCATTAATCCGCGCTACAGGGTAACTATCGCTTTTCAGGGCGTTTTTCAGTGGTTATGATGAAGCGGCAATAGACTTCGAATCGCCCACCCCCGAACAGTTTCCACTTACTCCATGTCCCACGCGCCGCAGTCCGCACCGTCCCTCGCGCCGATCGTCTATATCGTCGACGACGACAACGGCATGCGTACGTCGCTTGCGTGGCTGCTCGAATCGGTCAGCGTAAAGTCGGCGGGCTTCGCCAACGCAAGCGAATTTCTGAACGCTTTTGATCCCGGCGTGCCCGCATGTCTCGTGCTCGATGTGCGGATGCCGGAACAAAGCGGCTTCGACGTGCAAGCGGAGCTGAACCGTCAAGGGGCGACGCTGCCGATCATTTTCGTCAGCGGTCACGGCGACATTCCCATGTCGGTGCGCGCCTTGCAGAACGGCGCGATCGATTTCGTCGAGAAGCCGTACAACTCGCAGCAGATGCTCGACCGCGTGCAGCGTGCGTTGAAACTTGCCGCGCAACGTCACGCCGCCAATCAGAAGCAGCGTGATTTGAAAAAGCGCCTGGAGTCGCTGACGGCGCGCGAAAAAGAAGTGCTGCGCGGCGTGATCGACGGCAACGGCAGCAAGCGTATTGCCTCCGATCTGTCGATCAGTGTGAAGACTGTCGACGTGCATCGTGCGAGCATCAAGGACAAGCTCGGCGCGGCGTCGATCGCCATGCTGGTGCGCGACGTAATGGCGGTGTGGGATCAGGACACGTCCACGAACGGTGTGCCTCGTTGAGGCACACCGCCGCCGTGTGAGCCAGAGCCGAGCGTTAGCGCATGAA
This sequence comes from Paraburkholderia domus, assembly GCF_905220705.1. Lineage (GTDB taxonomy): Bacteria > Pseudomonadota > Gammaproteobacteria > Burkholderiales > Burkholderiaceae > Paraburkholderia > Paraburkholderia domus. Next base: position 532,063 of record NZ_CAJNAT010000002.1, on the reverse strand, counting down.
CAAGCCGCCGTTCACATCCCAGCACGCGCCGTTCGCGAAGTAGGCGTTCTCCGCTGCGAGCATCACCGCGACTTCAGCGACATAATCCGCTGAACCCAGACGTCCTGCCGGAATGTTGGCGATGACAGCCTTCAGCTTGTCGGCCGCGACGCTCTCGTGCACGATCGGCAGGTCCATCGGCCCGGGCGAAATCGCGTTGACGGTCACGCCTGCTGCGCCCAGGTCGCGCGCGAACACCTTGGTCAACGTGATGACGCCGCCCTTGGCCGCTGCATAATGCGCACCGGTGGCCGATCCGCCATTCTGTCCTGCCAGCGAGGCGATGTTGACGATACGGCCGGCGCCGGTGTCGGCGAAGTGCTGGCCGAACACCTGGCAGCCGAACAGCACGCTGCGCAGATTGACGTTTATCACCTGGTCGAATTGCTCGGCGGTGATCTCCATCACGGGTACGACTTTGGATGCGCCCGCATTGTTGATCAATGCGTCGATGCGGCCCCAGCGGTGCAGGATCGCATCGCGTGCGGATTCGAACGAAGTCTTCGAGGTGACGTCGAGATTCAATGGGAAGGCGCTCGAGCCGTCGGCGCTCAGTTCGCGGGCGATGGCTTGTGCGGCATCGAACGCGATGTCGCCGACGGCGACTGCGTAACCCGCCGCATGAAAGCGTGTGGCAATCGCGGCGCCGAGACCGCGCGCGGCGCCGGTGACGAGTACGACTCTTTTCTGCATTGCTTCTACTCCATGAGAAAACTGCAGTACCTTAAGCGGCAAGAGCCGCTTCGAAGCGTGCCGCAATCGCGCAGATCTGTTCATCCGCACCCTTGCGACCGACGATCTGCAATCCGGCCTTGAGCGGCGAGCCATCGATAGGCAAGGGCAAGCTCAGTGCCGGATGGCCGCTCAGATTGAACGGCCGGATCAACGACGACATGGCGATGACCGGGGTGCCGCCGCGTGCCTCGTCGAGCGTGATCGGCAGTCCGGGCAGTGTGGGAAGAATCAGTACGTCCACGCTTTCAAGGGCATGATCGACGGCCGCGGTGAATTGCCGGCGTACCGACTCCGCCGCATCGCATTGCGCCGACGTTGTTTTCGCAGCGGCGCGCAGCCGTGCGTCGAGATCGGGTCCGAGCTTGCCGGTTGCCACCAGGTGACCGAACGCATGTGAGGTTTCGGCGTTGATGATCGAGAGGCCGGCTTCGAAGGCGGCGGCAAGCCCTGCGAGTTCCACTGTGCGTGAGACACAGTCGGTCTGGTCTGCCGCGCGCGCAACTGCCTTGAGGATCTCCGGCATGGCGTCGACCTGAACAATACCAACGTTCCACGCGCCTGTTTGTGACGTGCAGGCGGCATGCATGTCGAAGTCGGCGGTGATCGCCTGCATCGCGGCGACGATCACCTGCATCTCGCGCGCGAACGGCCCGACACAATCGAGCGTCGATTCACGCGGTGCCACGCCGCGCCGGGACACGCGTCCGTAAGTCGGCTTCAATCCGATCACACCGCAACAAGCAGCGGGGCCGCGAATCGACCCGCCGGTGTCCGTGCCGAGCGCGGCATCGGCAAGCTTCAAACCAACGGCGGCCGCCGAACCGCTCGACGAGCCGCCGGGAATGCGCGAAGCGTCTTGGGGATTTTGCGGCGTGCCGGCGTAGTCGTTGATACCGGTCATGCCGAACGCCAGTTCATGCATATTCGCCTTGCCGACAATATGCCAGCCGGCATCGAGCAATCGTTCCACAACTTCCGCGTGCTGCTTGGCGGGTGGCGCGTCCGCCAACGAGCGGCTCGCGGCGGTGGTCGCGTAACCGGCGATATCGATCGTGTCCTTGATCGCGATAGTCGGGCCCGTGCCGCCTATCGACAAGGTCTGGATAAACTCGTTCATGGCTTCGGTTTCCTTGGATTGACTTGCCAGGGTGCATCGAAAAGACGCTCGGTGCGAAAGTGCGTGATAAGCCAGTCACGGCCATTGCCGGCGGGCGCGAAATCCACTTCGAGGCGCGCCGAGATCAACTCCGCCTGCGCGTCGACATAGCCGGATGCTTGCAACATGATCCAACGTCCTTTCGCGGTGGCGCCGTGCACCTCGATGGTTTCCGACGTGAGGAAGTGCACGTTCACCGAGAAATGCGGCGACGGCGGCAAGTAGCGTGTGAGCATCGCGAGAATTTCCGCGTGGCCGGCGAGGCGGCCGAACTTGCTCGCGTACTGCGGGCCGAGGCCTTCCCAGATCGCGTCGGGGGCAAACAGCGCCGCGAGCGTCTCGCCTTCGAGTGCGCCGGATGGGACATCGCACAGCGCCATATAGCGTGCCATCGTGCGGCGCACCGCGGATTCGGCTTCGAGCGCGGCGAGCCGTTCGGTCAACACAGCAAGCATATCCGGGGTCTCGTTCATCGCGTTATGCTCCGGCACGCTCAGGCCGCGTTGGCATGTTGCGGCGGCACTTGCAACGCGCGGCCGACTCGCGCTTCGATCTTGCCGTAGCGCCACAGGTTGTACTCGCCGACCGGCGTGGTGCGATACAGATTGCACACCGCCACGGCGGTGTCGAAGTCGCGCACGTCGGCCATGATGTAGAAGGTCCACGGCGAGTTGTCGGCATTGCCGACGGTGAGGCGGTCGTCGTCCATGATACCGAGCACGCTGACGCCGTCCATTGATTCGACTGCGGCCAGCATCTTGCCGTAGGCCTGCCAGACTTCACCGATCTTCTCGCGCGGCAAGTCGAAAAAATTCTGCGTCACGCCGCAACAGAACAGAACGCGCAGGGGGAGCTTCGGGCTATCGGACATCGTGTGGTTCTCCGTAAAATCGATTGAAGGTCAAATGCATAAAATGGCTTACAGGTAGCCCGGAATCGGCGGTACGCCGACGAACACCGCACCGGCACCGTCGAAGTTGCCTTCGCCGAGAAACGCGTGCTGGGTGACCACCATCGAGTCGCGCAACAGGCGTTGCAACGGATGCGAGCGATAGATCGCCATCGTGCCACCGAGCCGGTAGGCGCGCTGCACGACCTCGGCACCTTCGCGGGCGATCTGTGTCGCGGCGAGGCGCAACAAGCTGATCTGCTCAGGCGTAACGGGGTTGCCGGCGAGGATCGATTGCCAGACCGTGTCGGTGGTGTCGTAGAAGAATGCGCGGGCTGAGCGTAACTGCGCTTCGGCCTTCGCCAGTTCGATCCGGTAGTACGCGCGGTCGGCGAGTTGCGGTGCACCGGTCGTCGTTTTGCGGCCACCGGCCATCTGGTTGGCGACATCGAGCGCCGCGCGTGCGAGGCCAAGGTTCACCACGGCCAATACTTGCGCCGCGTAGGCGATAGTCGGGTAGCGATACAGCGGTTCGTCCACGCACGGTTCGCCGCCGCGCACGAAGGTCCAGTCGTCGGCGACGAACTGATCGGCGACGCGCAGATCGTGACTACCGGTGCCTTGCATGCCGACCACATCCCAGTTCTCGACGATCTCGACCTGATGCGGGCGGAACACGGCTGTGCGTGGTTTGCCGGGGGCACCTGAACCGGCCGCGCCTGAGCCGGCTGCACCGATCCCCACGCCGAGCCAATCCGCGCCCTTGCAGCCGCTCGCGAATTTCCATGTGCCATTCACACGCCAGCCGCCGTCGGCAGGCTGTGCGGGTTGTACAGGGAAGAGGCCGCCTGCAAACACCTGATCGGGCCCGTCGGCGTAGATATGCGCCTGAGTGGCCAGTGGCAACGCCGCGAGATACACGTTTGCCGAGCCGAAACTCGCGACCCACGCCGCCGAACCGTCCGCTACCGCGATGCGTTCGATCATGTCGAGGAACGCGGTCGGCGCTAGCGCATCGCCGCCGAAACGCCGCGGCGTCGCCGCGCGATACACGCCTGCGCGCTTGAGCTTGGCGATGACCTCGCGCGGTACGTGCGACAGGCGATCGAACTCTTCGCGCCGGGCGGCGATTTCGACGATGACATCGGCGAGCGGCAAGCGAGTTGCATCGCGGCTGGCCTCTGCGACGGTGACTGCGGCGGTGTCGGTAGCGGTGTCTGACATGGCGGGGTTTCTCCTTGATTCGTTATCGGCTGAAACACGAGGCACGATTCGGTCGCGGGCGATGAAGCAGACGACGACGCGTGCAGGGTGAGACCAGTCTAGAAATGCAAAAAGAACGCTTCAATTGGGACGCGGGATGCGTTTTTAGGTAGCGCGCCGGGGGTATCTAAAGAAATCTTCAGACGCGAATCGGGCGGTCTGGTGTTATGTTCCTTCCCATACGTGATCGATTTTTTCCCGCGCCTCGTCCGATGAATTTCCCCGCCGAAGAAGATTTCCACCGCCTGCTCGATGCACTCACGCTGTGCGTGTTGCTGCACGACGCCGAAACGAAGGCGATCGTATGGGCCAATCGCGCGGCCTGCGAAGCGCTCGGCTTTACGCTTGAAGAATTGCTGCCGCTCAAGGCGAAAGACATGACCCGTCCGGTGCCGAAGTACCGGCGCGAGGTCGGCGTCGGCGCAATGGACCGTGCGATCACCGAAGGCCCGCAGGTCTACGAGTGGTGTTACCGCTCGCGCACGGGGGCCGATATGCTGTCCGAGGCGATTGCCACCCATGTGCCGCTGCGCGAGCGCGCGGTGGTGATGGTGCAGTTTCGCGACATCAGCGTCGAAGACTCGCTCAAGCAGACGCTGCGGCGCTACGAGTCGCGGCTGCGCGAGTTCATGCAGGATCTTGGTGAAGGCGTCGCGGTACTGACGCCCGCGGGCGAAGTGGAATTCGTCAGTGAGTCCGGCCGGCGCGTGCTGGGTCTGGAGGAGGGCGCGCCGATGGGCGACGTGCTCGACTATTGCAGCGAGTCTGATCGCGACAGGCTGCTCGAACAGCTCGCCAGCGCACCGCGCATCCAACCCTCGGCACCGCAGCGTTATCGCATCACGCGACGCGACGGCACGCCGGGCTGGTTGCGCATCACGTGCAGGAGAATCGAGATCGAAGACGACCTCAACGGCCGTCTGCTGCACTTCCGCGACATCACGGACGAAGTCGCTGTCGAAGAGGCACGCCGCAACGAAGCACGGCTGCTGGAATACGCGGGTCGCTACAACGCGATGGGCGAAATGGCGACCGCTATTGCGCACGAGTTGAGCCAGCCGCTCGCCGCGGTGCGCAATTTCATTGAAGGCGCGATCCGGCGGCTCGCGCAACCCGGTTCCGTCGACGACGTGTTGTGGGGCCTGCGTAGCGCCGATCGTCAAGCCGAGCACGCGGCAGTGATCATCAAGAGCGTGCGCGATTACATCGTCAAGCGTGAGCCGAGCGAGACGCACGCGGATTTGCGCGAGGTGCTCGCCGATGTTGCGTACTTCATCGAATTGCGTGCGAAAGAGGCGGGCGTAGCGGTTACGATCGAGCAGACGAACGAGTCGCTGCCGGTGTATTGCGAGCGCGTGCTGATCGGCCAGGTGATACTGAATCTCGCCTTCAATGCGATCGAGGCGTTGACGGAATGCACGACTGCCGCTGCACGACGCGGCGAGTTGCGCCTTGTCACCAGTCTGCGCGGCAAATACGCGCTCGTGCAGGTGATCGATAACGGCCCAGGCGTGCCCGCCGAAGCGCACGGCCGGCTGTTCGACGGGTTTTCTTCGTCGAAGGCGGGGGGCAATGGCATCGGTTTGTCGCTGTGCAAGAACATCGTCACGCGGCACGGCGGCGAAATCTCGGCTAAACCGGCACGGCAGGGCGGGCTCCAATGCAGTTTTACGCTGCCACTCGATGTCGCACCTGGCCGCTGATCGCATCTCAATCGTGCGTCCTGTTGATGTTCTTCGGAATGGTCGCGAGCGTGATCGCGGTAATGAGGCCGAAACCGATCAGCATTAACGCGACCGGCCACGACGCATGTACCTTTGAATACAGCGCGATAGCAACCAGAGGTGCGAGTCCACCGGAGAACACTGACGCAATTTCGTGGCCTAGCGCCATGCCCGAATAGCGGACCTCGGTTGGAAAGAGTTCGCCCATCAACGCGGGCTGGGTGCCGATCATCGCACCGTGGCAGAAGGGCAAGCCTAGTGCGAGCGACAGGAACACCAGCAGCGGCTCATGCGTATCGATCAGCCAGAACGCCGGAAACGCAATCACGACCAGGCCGAGCGCGCCGATCATATACACCGGCCGGCGTCCGATCACATCCGATAGCCGGCCCCACAGCACGATCGTGGCGAGTTCGAGCAGCATGGCAATCATCACGCCACCGAGCATCACCGAAACCGGCACGCCGATCGTCTTGCCATACACCAGTACGAACGACAGGAAAATATACGTGCCGCCGTTTTCAGCGACACGCAGCCCCATCGCCTGCAACACCTGCTTCGGGTGATTGCGCAGCACGGTCAGCACGGGCATGTGCTTCGGTTTAGCCGCGGTGAAGTCGCGGCTCTCAGGCAAGCTCCGGCGAATATACACACCGACGCCGAAGATCAGCACGCTCGCGAGGAACGGTACGCGCCAACCCCAGGACATGAAACTCTCGACCGGCAGTCGCTGCACCAGATAGAACGCGGCTGCCGACAGGACGAAACCGCCTGCCACACCCAACTGACTGAACGACGCGTAGTAGCCACGACGATTGGCGGGTGCGCTCTCGCTAATGAGCAGCACACCACCGCCCCATTCGCCGCCGGACGCGATGCCTTGCACGACCCTCAAACAGACGAGCGCGGCGGGCGCCAGAAAACCAATCTGCGAGAACGTCGGCAACAAACCGATGCCGAAAGTCGCTACGCCCATCATCATCAGCGTCACCACAAGTGCGCGTTTGCGGCCATGCCGGTCGCCGATATGACCGAATACGATACCGCCCAGCGGCCGCGCCAGAAAGCCGATAGCGAAGCCCGCGAAGGCGGCGAGGGTGCCCATCAACGGGTCGCCGTGCAGCGGGAAGAACAACGGGCCGAAGATCAGGGCTGCGGCGGTGCCGTACAGAAAAAAGTCGTACCACTCGAGCGCATTGCCGAGCACGGAGGCGACGATGATCCGCCGCAGTGTCCGCGAGGTCGCAGGCGCCGCGGGCGCGGCGGATGATACGGCCGTGGGAGAAAGCGTGTCGTTTGGCATCGTCGTGCTCGCTGGTTCGCTTGTAAGGAGAAGGGACGCTAACGAATCGTCGTCAATCACAGAAGGAACCCGATGGCGCTGAGCGCCTCGGTCGAATCGATCAGACGGATCACCTTCTGCACGATGCGCGGCTCGCCGCTCGCGAAGCTGATGCGATGCGAGAGATCCGCCGCGAACAGGGTCGACTTGCCGCGTTTGTACGCGACGATGATTTGCGCCGAGCTCACTTCGACCTCGTCGCTCGCATCGCTCGTCAGTGTGAAACGCGAGACCGTGCGCACGGTGCGGGCGGCGTCGCTAGCCGACGCCGAATAGCCGGACGTCATGCGTTGCACGCGTTTTTCGCGCATGTCCTGATCGTCGTACGCGTAGTTCAGCGTGGCGGCAAAGTCGGTCGTCGCGGGATCGATCGGCACCACGTAAAAGCCTGCGGGATCCCACAGCGAAAGCCACTCGCGATAGTCCTTGCGGTCCAGTAGTTCGGCTTCCCGCCAGATCAGTTCGATCGCGCCGGCAAAAGTCTGCTGCGAAAAAAGCGTGTTCCTGTTGTCCATCATGCTTGCTCCATCATCGTGCGCCATTGTGCGTACGCTTCGCGCATGCCGGTTTCGTCGGTGGCGTGGGCGGTCTTTTCGCCGTTCGGCGCCGTGCTCTCGCGATTCAGGCCGCGGTTCACGAGGATCGGCAAATCGGGGCCGGCATGCGAGCCGCGCTGCACGCGCTCCCATGCTTCGGCGTCGTCGGGGCTGCCGAAACCGAATGGGCCCTGGAAGTGTTCGTGAATGCGCAGACGCACGCGGTTCGCTTCTTCGGGGCCGCCGTCCATTGCAAGGGCGACGTGACGGATTTCCGTCTCATTCGCCGAGATGGGCCGCAGCACGCGGAAAAAAGCCATCGACAGCGCGAGGTTCGGAAACAGATTCAGGTTGAAGCCGACACCCATCAGCGAGCGCACGATACGGCGTACTTCCTCGGGCGTGTGCTTTTTCGCGAGCGTCGCGGCAAGTTCTTCGAAGCGCTCGGGGATCGGTGCGCCGTCGTCCTTGTCGAGATCGACGAGTTCCGGCACCAGCACAGCGAGACTATGGCCGTTGCCGAGTGAGCGGCAGAACGCCTCGTCGCTCGTCATGAAACTCGTGATCGCGGCGGCGGTTTCGTCATCGATCGATTTCATCCACGATTTGTGGACGACCGGGAAGTGATACAGGTCGGTGGTGTTTTCGAGCTGGATTTTCCAGTTGCCGTTGAACCGGAAACGATGTTCGCCGTTGGCCTTGATCGGATAGCCCGCGCCTTGCTTCATGAACAGGTCGATCCACGGCTTGGCGCCGCCGAGGAAATCGTCGAGCGGCTCGATCTCCTGATTGAAGCTTGCGAAGATCAGACCTTGATAGATCCCCACGCGCAGACTGGCGAGCGGCAACTCGGCCTTGTCGATCACACCTTCGTAGCCATCGCCATAGGGCAGTGCGCGCAGTGCGCCGTCGAGGCCATAGGTCCAGCTGTGATAGGGGCACGTGAAACCTTTCGCATTGCCCTTGTGCTGCTCGCACACCGTCGCGCCGCGATGGCGGCAGCGGTTTTGCAGCACGTTGACGGCGCCGCTCTTGTCGCGCACCACGATCACCGGCTGGCGGCCGATCGTGGTGGTGCGGAAGTCGCCCGGATTCGGCAGTTCGCTTTCGTGCGCGACCCAGATCCACGTCTTGTAGAAAATGCGCTCGAGTTCGGTTTCGAAAACCGCCGGGTCGTAGTACAGCGACGGGGCGACGCGGTCGGCCTGCGCGCGCTGGTACAACGCGCTCGTGTCAACGGTCTGATATGAGGAATCGCTCATCATTGTGGTGGTGGGGTGGTCGATGAAGCACAGTCTCGTCCACCGACTGATATGCGTCAAATTGATCTAAAATAAAATATAAGATCAATCTCATGGATATCTCGATGAACTCGCTGGACCACGTCGACCTCAATCTGCTGCGCGTTTTCCAGGCGATCGTCGAGGAGCGCAGCCTCACGCGGGCCGGTCAGCGGCTTGCGCTATCGCAGCCGGCGATCAGTTACTCGTTGGGGCGTTTGCGAACCTTGTTCGACGATCCGCTGTTCATTCGCACACGCGCCGGCATGCAGCCCACGCCGATTGCGCTCGAACTGTCGGGCATCGTCGCGCGGGCGCTGGATACGGTGCGTGAGGCACTGCGTTACGCGGAGCACTTCGATCCAGCGGTGAGCACGCGCACGTTCAGGTTATCGCTGTCCGACGCAGGCGAACTGGCGTACTTGCCGCCGATTTGTGAGGCATTGCACCAGCAGGCGCCGCGCGTGAAATTGCGTATCGAGCCTCTGCCGGTAGCCGAAATCGAAGATGCGTTGCGCGCGAGCCGGCTCGATTTTGCAATCGGCAATCTGCCGACGCTGACCGCGCGCACGCGTCATCAATCGTTGTTCGAGGAGACTTACGTTTGCATGACGCGCAAGCGGCGCGGCTTGCCGCGCACGAAAGAGCTGAGTATGAAGGCGTTTGTGGATGCGTCACATGTGCAGATCACATCGGTCGAACACAGCCACTATGCGCTCGACGACGCGTTTCGCGCCCAAGGTGTCGGCCGGCACATTGCGCTGGAATTGCCGCATTTCGTGGCCTTGCCGAGCGTGCTGGCCGTGACGGATCTATTCGCGACGCTGCCGCGGCGTCTTGCGCAGATTTTCAATCGGGACGGTGGCTTTCAGCTCTACGAGTTGCCTGTCACGTTGCCGAAGGCGGCAGTCACGATGCATTGGCACGAGCATTTCGATCAGGACGAGGGCAACGTGTGGTTGCGCAATTTGATGGCGGATATCGTGCGGCGGTTCGACGAGCGTTGAGATGGGCCCGCGCGGTATGCTTCGCGAAGGCCTTACGGGCAGCCCGGAAGGCCGCACAACTGGCCGCTTGCGGGCCGCACGCCTCCGTCAAACCCGCTTGAACAACTCCCGCGCCAGTGAACACAACAACGTAGTCGTCGGCGACTCATCCTGCAGTCGGCGGCTCATGATGATCGGCGACGCGATATTGGCGGTCGGCACCGTCCGGTACACCACGCCATGTGCGCGCAAACCCTCCACGCTTTCCGGCACGAGACACACGCCGACTTGCGCCGCGACCAGCCCCAGCGCGGTTTGCAATTCCCTCACTTCATGAACGGCCTTGGGTTCCAGCGCATGGTCATGCATCGCCGATAGTTGCTGGTCCGCATAGCTCGGCCGCGGCGTGCTCGGATAGACGATCAGCGTTTCCTGCGCGAGCGCGGCAAGCGTCAGCGGCTTCTTCTGGCGTGCGAGCGGATGGTCTTGCGGCAGTGCGGCAATCATCCGTTCCTCAACGAGCACTTCGCGCGCCAGTTGCGCATCGTCGAAACGCAAGCGGCCAAAGCCGACGTCGATACGGCCGCCTTTGAGGGCCCCGAGTTGTTCGATCGTGAACATCTCGATCAGCGACAACTCGATATGCGGCGCCGCCTCGCGAAACGCGCGGATCACCGCGGGCAGCGCGCCATAGAGCGTGGACGGCACGAAACCGATCACGATGCGCTCGGCCAGTTGCGCGAGGCGTCGCGTGAGCGGTGCGAGTTCGTCGGCTTCGTCGATCAAACGCTTGGCCTGTGCATAGAAAATGCGGCCGGCTTCGGTCAGCCGCAGCGGCCGCGACCCGCGTTCGAACAGCGGGAGGCCAATGCTTTCCTCGATCTGCTGGATCTGGCGGCTAAGCGGCGGTTGCGTCATATGCAGGCGATTGGCGGCCCGCGTGATGTTCATTTCTTCCGCGACCGCAATGAAGTAGCGGAGTTGGCGAAGTTCCATGCATACCCCTAAGGTATGGAAGTAGTCGAAATCGGTGTTGGACTGCTTCGCGGGTTTGTTTTTACTATGGGGCTCCCGGTAAAGCAGTTCAGGAGGGCAACGAATGATAGCAACACCCGTGAAGATCGAGAGCGTGGAGACGATTCTCGTCGACGTACCGACGATTCGTCCGCACCGGCTCTCGGTCGCAACGATGAACTGCCAGACGCTGGTGCTGGTGCGTATCCGCTGCGCCGACGGCGTGGTCGGTGTGGGCGAGGGCACGACCATCGGTGGCCTCGCGTACGGCGAGGAAAGCCCGGAAAGTATCAAGGTCAACATCGATACGTACTTCGCGCCGCTGCTCAAAGACATGGACGCGACCCGTCCGGGCGCGGCGATGGCGAAGCTGCGAGCGCTGTTTCAGGGCAACCGCTTTGCCAAATCCGCGGTTGAAACCGCTTTGTTCGATGCTCAGGCGCAGCGCCTCGGCGTGCCCTTGTCGGAGTTGTTCGGCGGCCGCGTACGTGATTCCGTGGATGTTGCGTGGACCCTCGCGAGCGGCGACACGACCCGCGATATCGACGAAGCCGAGCGCGTGTACGAAGCAAAGCGCCATCGCGTATTCAAGCTGAAGATCGGCTCGCGCGCGGTGGCGGACGACGTTGCGCACGTCGTGGCGATTCAGAAAGCGCTGGCAGGACGCGGCGAAGTGCGTGTCGACGTGAACCAGGCGTGGACCGAATCCGAAGCGATCTGGGCCGGCAAGCGTTTCGCCGATGCAGGTATCGCACTGATCGAGCAGCCGATCGCCGCGGAAAATCGCGCGGGCCTCAAACGTCTGACGGATCTCGCTCAGGTGCCGATCATGGCGGACGAAGCACTGCACGGCCCGGCGGATGCCTTCGCCCTCGCCAGTGCGCGTGCGGCCGACGTCTTCGCCGTCAAGATCGCGCAATCGGGCGGCCTGGCCGGCGCCGCGAACGTGGCGGCCATTGCGCTCGCCGCGAACATCGACCTGTACGGCGGCACGATGCTCGAAGGCGCGGTGGGCACGATCGCCTCGGCGCAACTCTTCAGCACCTTCGGCGAACTGAAGTGGGGCACTGAACTGTTCGGGCCGTTGCTGCTGACCGAAGAGATTCTCACGGAACCACTGCGTTACGAGAATTTTGCTTTGCATCTGCCACAAGGGCCCGGTCTTGGCATCACGCTCGACTGGAACAAGATCGACCGCTTGCGGCGCGATACGCGCAAAGGCGCAAGCGTCACCACGAACTGACGGCTCATTCGCTAGCCGCCAAGCACATCAAACGAAGGAGATACCCCATGAACAAGCAATCCATCGACGCACTGTTGCAGAAGATCAACGACAGCGCCACCCATGAAGGCAATCCGCGCACCAAGCAGATCGTCAACCGCATCATTCAGGATCTGTTCTATACGATCGAAGACCTCGACGTGCAGCCGGCCGAGTTCTGGACCGCGCTGAATTATCTGGGCGACGCGGGCAAGAGCGGCGAACTCGGTCTGCTGGCAGCGGGCCTGGGCTTCGAGCACTTTCTCGACCTGCGTCTGGACGAAGCGGAAGCCAAGGCCGGCATCGAAGGCGGCACCCCGCGCACCATCGAAGGTCCGTTGTATGTGGCGGGCGCACCGGTGTCCGAGGGGCATGCACGCCTCGATGACGGCACCGATCCCGGTCAGACGCTGGTGATGCGCGGCCGCGTGCTCGGCGAAGACGGCAAGCCGCTGGTGAACGCGCTGGTTGAAGTGTGGCACGCGAATCACCTGGGCAACTACTCGTACTTCGACAAATCGCAGCCGGCCTTCAATCTGCGCCGCTCGATTCGCACGGATGCCGAAGGCAAGTACAGTTTCCGCAGCGTGGTGCCGGTGGGCTACTCGGTGCCGCCGCAGGGGCAGACGCAGTTGCTGCTCGATCAGTTGGGCCGTCATGGGCATCGTCCGGCGCATATCCACTTCTTCGTTTCGACGCCAGGCTTCCGCAAGCTGACCACACAGATCAACATCGACGGCGATCCGTATCTGTGGGACGACTTCGCGTTCGCCACGCGCGACGGCCTCGTGCCGGCCGTCAAGCAGGCCGAGGGTGCGGAAGGCAAGCCCTATGGCGTGGAAGGCCAGTTTGCGTTGATCGATTTCGACTTCACGCTATTCAAGGAGCGCGACAATCTGCCGGGCGCAGAAGTGGAACGTCCGCGCGCCGAAGCCTGAGGCGTTGTCGCTCTGATGCCTTAGAGGCATAGACGTACCACATGGATCTAATAACCCTGGCTGCGCGGCGTAGTTTGCCGGGTAGTCAGGGTTTTTTATTACCGATCAGAAAAGGAGAGCAAGCATGCTGTTTCACGTTGAAATGACCGTCAACCTGCCGCCCGAGATGGACGCGGAACGCGCCGCGCGTCTTAAGTCCGATGAGAAAGCGATGTCGCAGAAGCTGCAGCAGGAGGGCGTATGGCGTCACCTTTGGCGCATCGCCGGCCGCTATGCAAACATCAGCGTGTTCGATGTCGATAGCCCCGCGCACCTGCATGACGTGCTGAGCCAGTTGCCGCTGTTTCCGTATATGGACGTCGAGGTGCGTGCGCTGTGCCGGCATGCGTCGTCGATTCGCGACGACGACCGCTAAGGGCGGCGGAGAAGGTGCTGCGAATGCAGCACCGGGTTGCATTAAAGATTGAGTCTCAGAGATCGAGCACCAGCAACGGTGACGTGGCGCGCGAGACGCAGCAGCAGATTACCTTGCCGCTTGCCCTTTCAGCTTTGCTCAGGCAGTGGTCGCGATGCTCGGGTGCGCCGCTTACCACGTCGACCATGCAAGTGCCGCACACGCCTTCGCCGCATGACGTATCGACTTCGATGCCGATCGAAGCCAGCGCCGCGACGATCGTCGTGTGTTTATCCACGTGTACGGTTGCACCGCTGCTGGCGATCTGCACGTCGAACGCATCGAGCGCGTTCGATTCGCTGCTAGTCGCCGAAGCGGGCTCGGCGGCGAAACGTTCGAGATGTATCGCCTCGGCAGGGACACGCGTTTCGCCGACCGTCACCACACGCGCCATGAAGGGCGCCGGGCCGCAGGTATAGAGGTGCGTGCCTTCGTGCGAGTTTGCGACGCATTCGGCCAGCACCGTATCCAGTTGCTCACGCTCAACGCCGAAATGAAATCGCACGAAATCAGTGAACGGTGCGCGCGATAACAGCGGCAAGAATGCCGCATGCTCCGCGCTGCGCGCGAAATAGTGCAATACGAAGGGCCGTTTCTGTTTGAGCAGGCGATAGGCCATGCTCAGCAGCGGCGTCACGCCAATGCCCGCCGCAATCAGAATGTGGTCGCTTGCGTCTGCCGCGAGTTGGAACAGATTGCGCGGCGCACCGATCGTCAGTTCGCAGCCTACAGTCACGTCCTCATGCAGCGAGCGTGAGCCGCCACGCGACGTGTCTTCACGCTTGACGGCAAACAGGTGTGCTTCACGATGATCCGGGTCGCCGCATAGCGAATATTGCCGAGTGACCCCCGAGGGGCCGGTAACGTCGATGTGCGCGCCGGGTTCGTAGCGGTCGAACGGTTGCCCGTCCAGGCGCGATACGCTGAACGAGCGCACGCCGTGCGCTTCGTCACGCACGCTGTCGACACGTACGTTGAGGGTGGTTCTTTCCATGATCTTGCCGTCAAAAGGACAGAGAGGAGCAGAGCGGACGTCGCATGCATTGCACGGTGTCCGGTTGTGCTTCAAGGATAAGAAACCACGATCAATCAGGCAAATCGATTAAAAATCGTCTACGAAATAAGTCTGATTGATAATTGGACGCGAACCGAGCCACCTCGCGATCCTCAGACCCCTGCCAGATGCCGGACGAGTGCCTTTTCGGGCCGTTTCAGCGTGTTCAGGTCGCGCATGCAGATCAGCAACTGACGCGTGGCCCAACTGTCCGTCAGTTCGATCGTGCGAATGCCTGGCGTGCTGCGATAGCGTTTCGCGGCGGTGGCCGGCACGATGGCGATGCCCGCGCCCTGTTCGACCATGCAGCAGATGCTGTCGAAGGTTCGCATGTGGGCACGGACGCTCAGCGGCTGCCCGGATAGCAGCGCGCGTTCGCCAAGGTACGCGTGCAACGCGCTGCTCGTACTCAAGCCAATGAATTCACGGTCAGCCACTTCTGCAAGCGTTACGCGGCGCCGCGCGCCCAGCGGATCGTCACGGCTTGTGACCAGCACGAGTTTGTCGACGGCGAAGGGCAGTGTCTGCAGCGCGCCGTGTTCGACGGCATCCGAGATGATGCCGATCTCCGCCGTGCCGGCCAGCACCGCCTTCACGGTTTCGGTACTTTGCCGCTCTTTCAGATCGATCTGCACGTTGGGGTGATCGCGCAAAAACAGGCCGATCGCGGACGGCAAAAACTCGGTGATCGCAGCAGTATTGGTCCACAGACGGATGCACGCTTTGCGCCCGGCCTGATGTTCGCCGAGCTCGCCTTCCATCCGGCCGATCTGGCCGAGCACGAGTCTCGCATGATGCGCAAGCGTATCGCCTGTCGCGGTGGACTCTACGCCGCGCCGGCCCCGCTCCAGCAACGGCACGCCCAATGCTTCCTCCATGCCGCGCAAACGTGCGCTGGCCGAAGGCAGCGACATGTTCGCACGCGCCGCGCCATGCGTGATGCTGCCGGTTTCGAGGATGTGCAGGAAGAGACGGAGATCGATCAGATCGAAGCGCATGGAGTCGGGTTTGAGTTGGACGTACAACTGCAACTGAGTCTGAGCCTTAGGCATAGCCTAAGTCACAGTACGTATCTTACGCATTGTGCGCGACGCAGCGGCAATCGAAAATCGTGGACATAACATTCAGAACACCGTCCCGATGATCTCTTCCTTTGCTATGCGCGTGAGCGTGGTTGCCGCGACGTTCGTCGTGGCCGGCTTCGTCAAGGGCGTGACGGGCATGGGTCTGCCGACCGTCGCCATGGGCGTGCTCGGCACGCTGATGCTGCCGGCGCAAGCCGCCGCGATACTCCTGCTGCCATCCTTCGTGACGAACGTCTGGCAACTGTTCGCGGGGCCCAGCGTGCGGGCGCTGGTCAAGCGTCTGTGGCTGATGATGGCCGGCATTGTCGCCGGGACGGTGGCGGCTGCGTCGTTCATTGCCGGCGGGGGCGGGCAATGGGCCGTCGCGGGTTTGGGCGCTGCATTGACGCTCTACGCCGTGGCCGGATTGATGGCGTGGCGCCTCTCGGTACCGGCGCGGCATGAGCACTGGCTGTCGCCGGCGATCGGCGCGCTCACCGGCCTGGTCACCGGCGGCACGGGCGTGTTCGTCGTGCCGGCGGTCCCGTATCTTCAGGGACTTGCGTTAAAGAAAGAGGATCTGGTTCAGGCGCTCGGTTTGTCCTTCACCGTATCCACCATTGCGCTCGCCATCGGACTCGCGCGAGAGCACGCGTTTGCCGTCGGCGATCTGGGCGAATCCCTGTTCGCCGTGGTGCCCGCCCTGATCGGCATGGGGATCGGGCAGCGGGTGCGAGGGAGCATCAGTCCGGAGACCTTCCGTCGCTGGTTTTTTATCTGTCTGCTCGGCCTCGGCATTCAGTTGCTGGCGCGCATCTTCGTTTGATCAGGAAGTGCCGGGAGCGAATCAAGGAGGGCTGGATCGTGTGGTCGACTATTCTGGATACGCTGGGCGCGTTGGCCGTGCTGGCAAGTGTGGCCGCGCAGATCGCATTGCTCCGCAAACGCGGAAATCGGTGAACCGCGGGGCCAATCCTCAGTCAACGCGGCGCGAGCCGCTCAGGCAGCGCGTAGCGTTGCATCGTGCGCTCCATGCCGTCGAGAAAGGCGTGTTCGGCCGCGTTCATCTTGCGTGCGCGCAGCCACAGCAGATCGATGTCGACGTCGACCAACCCCTCTTCAGGCGGCAGGCGCCATAGCCGTTGCTGCGCGAGGTCGTCGCGCACGATGTGCTCGGGCAGGCAGCCGATGCCATATCCGGCAAAGATCAGCCGGCGCACTTCGTCGAGGCTCGGCGAAGCCGCCACGATACGTCCGGTAAAGCCGCGCTGATCGCGAAACACGGTGAGCGGCGAGAGGCTGTCGCCGATCTGGTCGCTGGTGAACGACACGAAGTTTTCCGCGAGTAACTGATCGATCGACAGCGCATGCCGCCCGAACAGCCGATGATGCCGCCCGCAAAAAAGCGCATACCTTTGCCGTAGAAAACAACGTTGTTCGAGTTTGTCGACGGGCGTTCGGCATAGACCGAGGCCCGCAGTGGCCGTTTTTTGCAGCAGTGACGAGATGATGTCCGACGAGCGCATCACTTCGATCTGCAAATCCACGCGCGGATAGGTCTTGTGGAATTCCGCGAGGAATTCGTCGTAGACGCCGGAGTCGATCCGGCTCACCGTCAGGAGCCGGATCGACCCGGTGATGTCGTCGCTGCGGTCGTCGAGTTCGGTTTCCAGCCGTGACATGTGGCCGTAAATATCGCTGGCGATCCGGTACACCTCCTCGCCTGCGCGGGTGGGTTCGAAGTGCGGACCACGGCGCTGGATCAGATTGCGCCCAAGCGTGTCTTCGAGCCGTTTGAGCGCCTGGCTGACCGCGGGTTGCGTCAGGTGCAAACGCGCCGCGGCACGGCTCACGCTGCGCTCCTGCATGATCACGAGGAAGGTGCGCAGCAGGTTCCAGTCGAGCCTGTCGTTCAAAAAACGCGTGACGTCCGCGCGCAGCTGAGTCATGAATTCGCCTTCGACATTAGCCAGATTTATAATTGAGATAATAAACCAAAATTTGACTAATATTTTATGGCTGGCGATAAAACACCTCACAAGATCCCCTGATATCAGGAATCGCGACTGAGGAGCCGCCATGAACGCTTCAACCCCAGCCACCCGTCAGCCCGTGCGAGCGGCAAGCGCCGCCTTCATCGGCACGATGATCGAGTGGTATGACTTCTACATCTACGCCACCGCCGCCGCGCTGGTGTTCGGCGAGTTGTACTTTCCCTCGCACGATCCGTTTTTCAGCACGATGGCGTCGTTTGCGACCTTCGCGGTCGGCTTCTTTGCGCGGCCGCTCGGCGGCGTGATCTTCGGCCACCTGGGCGACCGCATCGGCCGCAAGAAAGCGCTGATGACCACGCTGATGATGATGGGTGTCGCGACCGTGTGCGTCGGCTTGCTGCCGGCGTATACGAAGGTCGGCGTACTCGCGCCCGTGCTGCTGGTGTTGCTGCGCGTGGTGCAAGGCGTGGCCGTGGGTGGCGAGTGGGGCGGCGCCGTGCTGATGGCCGGCGAACATGCGCCGAAGGGGCGTCGCACGTTCTTTGCCTCGTTCGCGCAACTGGGCAGCCCGGCCGGGCTGATTCTCTCGCTGATCGCCTTTCGCGCGGTCACGTCGATGCCGCACGACGATTTCATCGCGTATGGTTGGCGTTTGCCGTTTCTGGCGAGCGCGGTGCTCCTCGCGGTCGGCATCTTTATCCGCATGGGGGTGAACGAGTCGCCGGAATTCCAGCGCGAGAAAGACGCGAAGCGCACCGTCGAGTTGCCGATTGCCGAAGTGTTCCGTTCTTCCGGCGCGCTCGTGGCGCTATGCATCGGCGCGAATACGATCGGTATCGCAGGCGTGTATTTCACTAATACCTTCATGATTTCGTACACGACGCAAAACATCGGCGTGTCGAAATCGCTGATTCTCGATTGCCTGTTCGCGGTCGCGATCATCCAGTTTCTGTCCCAACCGCTGGCCGCGTGGCTCGCTGAAAAGATCGGCGGTGCGCGCTTCCTCAAGTTAGCCGCGTTTGCCGCGATGCTTTCGCCGTATCCGATGTTCACGCTCGTGCAGAGCGGCAGTCGACTGTCGATGATTGTCGGCATCGCGCTTGCCGTGGTGTGTATGGCGAGTTTCTATTCGGTGATCGCGGGCTTTGTCAGCGGCGTGTTTCCGGTGCGTGTGCGTTATTCGGCGATCTCGCTTTCGTACCAGGTGTGTGGCGCGATTGCCGGTGGTCTGACGCCGCTGGCGGGGACGTGGCTCGCGCACAAGTTCGCTGGGCAATGGTGGCCGCTTGCGGTGTTTTACACCTGCCTCGCGGGTATCTCGTTGTCCTGCATCGTCGCACTGGATGCGCTGAAACACCGTCGTGCCGATGCCCCAGAAGCACTGCCGGCACGTTGAATCAAAGGGAAATCAAAGATGTTGAAAGTCGATGGACAACGCCTGTGGGCGAGCTTGATGGAGATGGCACAAGTGGGCGCGACCGCGCGTGGCGGCGTCCGGCGCCTGGCACTGACGGAAGAAGACCGCCGCGGGCGCACGTTATTTGCCGGTTGGTGCAAGCAGGCGAGCATGACGGTGCATACGGACGAAGTCGGCAATCTGTTTGCGCGCCGCGAAGGAACGAACGATGACGCGAAACCTGTGCTGATCGGCAGCCATCTCGACACGCAACCGGAAGGCGGCCGCTTCGATGGTGTGTACGGTGTGCTCGCGGCGCTGGAAGTGATTCGCAGCCTGAACGATCAGAACATCCAGACGCATCATCCGATTGAAATCGTCTCGTGGACCAATGAGGAAGGCGCGCGCTTTACGCCTGCGATGCTCGGCTCCGCTGTGTTCGTCGGCGCTACGCCTTTGCAAGCTGCATTGGATACTCAAGATGCGCAAGGTATGACGCTCGCCGATGCGCTCAGAGCGTGCGGCTATGACAATTCGCGTCATCGGGATGCGAGCCACGTCGAAGCTTATTTTGAAGCACATATCGAACAGGGGCCGATTCTCGAGAGCCACGGGCATCCGATCGGTGTCGTCACCGGCGGTCAGGCGATTCGCTGGCTCGACGTCGACGTGAGCGGCGTCGCGGCACACGCGGGCACCACGCCGATGCCCTATAGAAAGGACGCTTTCTTTGCGGCCTCGGCAATGGCGCTCGAGCTCGAAGCCATCGCGCAGCGCTACGCGCCCTCGGGCTTGGTCACGATCGGTCAGATCGACGTGCCGAATTCTTCGCGCAATACGATCGCTGGAAAGCTGGCATTCACCGTCGATCTGCGCCATCCCGACGACGCACAAATCGACGCAATGGAGCGTGATGTGCGCGTCGCGTTCGAGCAAATCGCGACGCAACGCGGTCTGCGGGCCGCAATCTCGACTTACTGGAAGAGCCCGGCAACACCGTTCGATTCAGCCTGTGTCGCGCTGGTCGAACAGGCGGCACAGCAACTCGGTTACGCATACGAGCGTATCGTCAGCGGTGCGGGGCACGATGCGATTCATCTGGCAAGGCATGTGCCGACGGCGATGGTGTTCATTCCATGTGTCGACGGCCTCTCGCATAACGAAGCCGAAGATGCATTGCCCGGCGACGTGACCGCCGGTGCGAACGTGTTGATCAATGCGGTGCTGGCGCGCGCCAAGGTGGCTGCGCCGGCTTACGCCTGAAGCAAAGGACTTGGAACATGCAGACGTTTTTTCATCCGGCACAATTGAAGCATCATCCGCG
This sequence comes from Paraburkholderia domus, assembly GCF_905220705.1. Taxonomy (GTDB): domain Bacteria; phylum Pseudomonadota; class Gammaproteobacteria; order Burkholderiales; family Burkholderiaceae; genus Paraburkholderia; species Paraburkholderia domus. The sequence continues at coordinate 511,614 of NZ_CAJNAT010000002.1, read as the reverse complement.
CAGCTATCTGTCGCGTGGCCAGATGCGCGCGCCGCAGGAAGTGCCCGAGCGTGCGTTGCGGCTCGTCGAAGCCGCAAAGAAGCTCGGCTTCGATGTACGTGAACCCGCGGATTTCGGTGCGGCTCCGCTCGCGGAAGTGCATGGGAAGAACTATTTGCGCTTCCTCGAAGAAGCGCACCGCGAGTGGAAGAAGATGCCTGCGGAATGGGGCGACGAAGTGATGTCGAACGTGTACATCCGCGAGAATAATCCGTTGCGCGGTGTACTGTCACAGGCCGCGCGCTATCAAGCCGATGGCAGTTGCCCGATCGGCGCGGATACCTACGAATCTGCTTACTGGTCCGCACAAAGCGCGTTGGCCGGCGCGCATGCGATCCTCGACGGCGCAGGTGAAGCGTACGCATTGTGCCGCCCACCGGGCCATCACGCGCGTGCCGAAGCGGCAGGGGGTTTCTGCTATCTGAACAACGCCGCGGTCGCGGCGCAAGCGCTGCGGAAAAAGTATGGGCGCGTCGCGATTCTCGATACGGACATGCATCACGGCCAGGGCATTCAGGAAATTTTCTACGGCCGCGACGACGTGTTGTATGTGTCGATCCATGGCGACCCAACGAATTTTTATCCCGTGGTGGCCGGGTTCGAAGACGAACGCGGCGTGGAGAGAGGCGAAGGCTACAACGTCAATCTGCCGATGCCGCACGGTTCGTCGGAAGCGGTGTTCTTCGAGCAACTTGACGCGGCGCTGCGCGTGGTCGCACGTTTTCAGCCGGATGCATTGGTCGTGGCGCTAGGCTTCGACATCTACAAGGACGATCCCCAATCGATGGTGGCCGTGACGACCGAGGGCTTCGGCAAACTCGGCGGCCAGCTCGGTGCGCTGAAGTTGCCGACACTGATCGTGCAGGAGGGCGGCTATCACGTCGAGACGCTCGATGCGAACGCGCGATCGTTTTTCGGTGAGTTTGCGTCGGAGCGGTGAGGTCTCAGCATCCCGGTTGCGGCCCTGCGCGCTAGCCGGACCTCCGATCGCGCGCTTTGTCCCCAACCCCTTTCCGATTGTTCGGCTCATCCGACGTATCTATTCGCCTTCAGCCGCTTTATCCCTACGGCTTGCATGCCTACATTGTGTCCAGTGACAGCGCCACGCCATTTCCGGCTTCATCGACGTCAGCACCGCAGATCTTCGCGACAGCGCGTCGGCGCGTACCTCATTCAAAGGAAACGATCATGAGCAAGCTCACAGGTAAGGTTGCGGTTGTAACGGGCGCATCGAAGGGCATCGGCGCCGCGATTGCCAAGGCACTGGCGGCGCAGGGCGCGTCGGTGGTGGTGAACTATGCGTCCAGCAAGGCGGGCGCGGACGACGTGGTCGCCGCAATCACCACGGCGGGCGGCAAGGCAGTGGCCGTTGCAGGTGATGTATCCAAGGCAGCCGACGCGCAAGGCATCATCGACACAGCGGTCGAAACGTACGGCCGCCTCGACATCCTCGTGAATAATTCCGGCGTGTATGAGATGGCGCCGATCGAGGCGATCACTGAAGCGCACTTCCACAAGCAGTTCGATGTGAACGTGCTGGGTCTGCTCCTGGTCACGCAAGCGGCGGTGAAACATCTGGGCGAAGGCGGCAGCATTGTGAACGTCAGTTCGGTCGTCAGCCGCATCACGCCGCCGGGCAGCGCGGTTTATACCGCCACCAAGGGCGCGGTGGACGCCATCACCGGCGTACTGGCACGTGAACTCGGCCCGCGCAAGATTCGCGTTAACTCCGTGAATCCCGGCATGGTGGAAACCGAAGGCACCCATAGTGCCGGCTTTGTCGGCTCGGACTTCGAGACCTGGGCGATCAGCACGACACCGCTTGGCCGTATCGGCCAGCCAGACGACATTGCGGGCGTGGCCGTGTTCCTCGCATCCGACGATTCGCGCTGGATGACCGGCGAAAGCCTTATTGCCAGCGGCGGTTCGCGGTAACAGGCTGACGCGCGGCGGGTGTTCGAGTGTGGCGACGCCTGCCACGATTCCGATATACGCTCGCCGCCTCAAGGCAACATGAAAACGCCGCTGGACAACGCTTGCCCAGCGGCGTTCCGTTCTATTGGGCTACTGGGCAGCCGCAGTCGTGGCGCCAGTCAACTCCACCGCAAATAACGCATCCAGCAGATTCGAACCCGGCCGCTCGGCGAGCCGCGTGAGCGATTCGATCATCTGAACCTGGCAATCCTGGAGTGGAATCATTCTGATCCGCCGCGACTCATTGAATTCGGCGCGCGCGATCACGCCCACCCCCATCCCCTGCGCGACCGCTTCCTCCAGCGCTTCACGCCCATCCACATACATCACCGGCTCGACCTGCAAGGACTCGCGCACCAATTCGATCTCCAGCAACTGCTGGGTAACCGATTGCGGCTCGCGAAAAATCATCGGCTGCTGCACGAGTTCCGCGTAACTCAGCTTGCGTTTCTTCGCCACCGGATAGCTTGCCGGCACCATCGCCACCAGCGGATCGCGCCGCAACACGCGCGACTCGAGCCGGCTGTGCACCTGCGGCGCGGCGGTAATGGCGGCGTCGACCGCGCTCGACAGCACACGCTGCATGCAGTCCGCGGCATTGGCGATCGACAGCGTCACAACGATCCCGGGATGCAGCTTGCGGAATGCGCCGATCAGCGCGACGGCCAGATCGGGCGCGTCCGCGACCAGCGAGAGCGAGCCGGACTCGAGCCCACCCGCCGATTCGAGCAGTTGCCGCGCGTCGCGCTCGCAACTGAGCATCTGCCGCGTCACGGTGAAGAGGCGCAGGCCAAGTTCGGTGGTTTCGACGCCGCGTGGGCCGCGTTCGAACAGTTTGACGCCGTAATCCTGCTCGAGCCGCTTCACGTGATCCGACACCGCCGGCTGTGTGAGCGACAGCGCCTGCGCCGCTTTGGAAAACCCGCCATGTTCCGCGACCGCATGAAACGCCCGCAATTGCGCGTATTGCACGTCTACCTCATCGAGAGATAAGTTTTTGTGATGCCAGCATCGATTATATCGATTTTACCGATGGACGGCCTTTCTGTACTGTGTCATGACCGAAACAGCGATACCGGAGATTCCGAACATGGAAAACGCGATCGATAGCGCCCCGTCAGTGTCCGCGATGCCTTCAGCAGCGACGTGTGCCGCGCCGGCCAAAGGCGAGCCGTATCTGTTGACGCCGGGACCGCTGACCACGGCGTTCTCGACCAAGGAAGCGATGCTGCGCGACTGGGGCTCGTGGGACGGCGACTTCCGCGCAATGACCGCCCAACTGCGCCGCAGCCTGCTGGAAATAGCCGGCGACACCGCCGGCGAGTACGACTGCGTGCCGCTCCAGGGCAGCGGCAGTTATTGCGTCGAAGCGATGCTCGGCAGCCTGATTCCACGCGATGGTCACGCCCTGGTGCTGGCCAACGGCGCCTATGGCAAGCGCATTGCGACCACCCTCGGTTATCTCGGCCGTGCCTGCACGGTGCTCGACAAGGGCGACTACCTGCCGCCGCGCGGCGTCGAAGTCGAAAGCATGCTGGACGCCGATCCGCGCATTACGCACGTGGTCGCGGTGCATTGTGAAACGAGCTCCGGGATTCTCAATCCGATCGAAGAAATCGCCGCCGCCACCGCGAAAAAAGGCCGCAAGCTGCTGATCGACTCGATGAGTGCGTTCGGCGCGGTGCCGCTCGATGTGCGTCAGATTCCGTGCGAGGCCTTTGTCTCGTCGGCGAACAAATGCATCGAGGGCGTGCCCGGTTTCGGCTTCGTGATCGCCCGCAAGAGCGCGTTGCAGGAGGCCAAGGGCCGCAGCCACTCGCTCTCCCTCGACGTGTACGACCAGTGGGACGTGATGAACCGCACCGGTCAATGGCGCTTCACACCGCCCACGCACACGGTTGCTGCGTTTATCGAGGCCTTGCGTCTGCATAAGCTCGAAGGCGGCCAGGCCGGGCGCCTCGCGCGTTACGCGAACAACCGCGACGTGCTGGTCGCGGGCATGCATGAACTCGGCTTCGAGCCACTGTTGAACGCGCGTTGGCGCTCGCCGATCATCGTGACGTTTTTCTCGCCGGCGCATCCGTCGTTCAAGTTCGAGCGCTTCTATGAATTGATGAAGGAGCAGGGTTTCATCATCTATCCGGGCAAGCTCACTGTGGTGGACAGCTTCCGCATCGGCTGCATCGGCCAGGTGGATGAGCGTGTGATGCACCGCGTGGTGCAGGCGTGTGCGCAATCCCTTCACGCGATGGGTGTCGGGCACGCCGCGCCGCCGGCGGCGGCGATCGAAGAACGCAAGACGCTGGCCGAGGCAGCGTGAACAGAGTGCCCCGCGCGGCACGCCGCGCGAGCTTTACAACCTCCTGAGAAATTGAAGTAGATGAAACACGTAAAAGCAGTGATTTTCGATTGGGCCGGCACGGTGGTCGATTATGGTTCGTTGGCGCCGATGGGCGCGTTTGTCGAAACGTTCGAGCAGTTTGGCGTCGCGATCACGATCGACGAAGCACGTGGTCCGATGGGCATGGCCAAGCGCCCGCACATTGCAGCGTTGATGGCATTGCCGCGCGTGTCGCAAGCGTGGGCCGACAAGTACGGCCGCACGCCGGGCGAAGAGGACATCGACGCCGTGTACGACGTCTTCGTGCCGAAGAACATCGCGGTGGCCGCGAGCTACAGTTCGGTGATTCCGGGCGTCGCGGAAGTGGCGAGCGCGCTGCGTAGCGACGATATCAGGATTGGCACGACCACCGGCTATACGCGCGAAATCATGGCCGAGATCGTGCCGGGCGCGGCGGCTCAGGGTTTTTCGCCGGATAGCATTGTGTGTACCGGTGACACGCCGGAAGGACGTCCGTCTCCATACATGATCTATAAGACGTTGCCAGAGTTGGGTGTGTGGCGCGCGAAAGATGCCATCAAGGTTGACGACACCGAGGTCGGCATCGAGGAAGGGATCAATGGCGGCACGTGGGCGGTCGGTGTTGCTGTAAGCGGCAATGCTTTTGGCATGGCCGAGGACGATGTCAAAGCGTTGGCGCCGGATGAATTTGTCTGGCGGCGCAAGGCGGCGATTCAGAAGTTGCAGGCCGCGGGCGCGCATTACGTGATCGATAGCGTTGCTGATCTGATGCCTGTCGTGCGTGATATCGATGCACGGTTGGCGCGAGGCGAGCGGCCTTGAAGGACAAGCCGGACTTAGCGTGAAATAGCAGCGCGGACTGATTGCCGGCCGAAGTCGTCAAGTTATGCGCTGCTAACACGTTTTCCGACCCTGATGCCGTTGCCTACGCATCCCGGATTGCGTCACTATCTTGCGCTTGCCTATCTCGTGCTGGCCGCCACGATCGTTGCTTATGGCGTGTGGTTTCGCGGCATCGAGCAGCTCGGTGTGCAACGGACCTCGATGCTGTTACTGCTCGTGCCCATGATGGGACTCGCGGTCGACCCCGGCGCCGTTGCGCGCGACGATCCGGCCGTTGGCCACCACCAGCAAACGCTGCGGCCGCGCGACGATCGCATGGGCGATCGTGTCCGCATCCACCAGGACAAGATCGGCACGCGCGCCGACGTGCAAGCCGTAGTCCGTGAATCCGCAGCCATGGGCAGCGGTGGTGCTGACGCAGTCAAACGCAATCGCGAGATCGTCGTCGCGGCGCAGGCCGTAGCGCATGCCGATCAGCATCGCGCGTTCGAGCATGTCCGGCGAGCCATATGGCGTCCACGTGTCGCGCACGCCGTCGTTGCCGCCGAACAGCGTCACGCCGTGTTCGATGCAGGGCTTGAGCGGCGGCACGGGTACCGAAGGCGGCGCGGTCGTCAGGAGCGCAACGCGCAGATCGGCAAGCCGCGTGAGCAAGGCATCGCGTTCGCGCTCGGGCAACGCGCCAAGACAGAACGCGTGACTGACAACGACGTGCCCTTGCATGCCGAGCGCTGCGACACGGTCGAGCAGAAGCCCCAGCGTGAACGCTCCGATTTCGCCGGGTTCGTGAAGATGGATGTCGATCGGTTTGTGATGGCGGTTTGCGATGTCGAAGGTCACATTCAGCGACGCAACCGGATCGCGGTCGATCAGTGCAGGATCGAGCGCGCCTAGCACATCGGCGCCGGCGCTCAATGCGCGATCGAGCAACGTGTCGGTGCCTGGGCGGCCGAGCAGGCCGGATTGCGGGAACGCGACGATCTGCATATCGAGCACACCGCGCAAACTATCGCGCGTAGCGAGTACGCCTTCCAGATGACGCAGGCCCGCGTCCGTATCGATATCGACGTGGGTGCGCAGACGTGTCGTTCCGGCGCACAGAAACGCGCGGGCCAGCGCGAGCGACTGAGCGCCTGCGTCATGGCCGCTTTCCGCGCGCCAGCGCCGTTCGTTTTCGATGCGGTCGGTCAGTTTCGGACCGACCGCGTTGCGATACCAGTCCATGCCCCAGGTGGTTTTGTCGAGGTGTGTATGGCCTTCGACGAAACCCGGCAGCAGCAGTGCGCCCGCGCCGTCTTCATGGGCGACGCCGGGCGCGCGCGGCAGGTCCGGTCCGATTGCCGCGATATGGCCGTCGGCGATCGACACGTCGACGCGCGCACCATCAGGCTGACGGACGTCGGTAATGAGCAAAGCGTTCGTCACGGGGTGGGCTATCGATGTCATAAAAGTGTTCGGCTGCGTGCGGGAGATTGAAATTACGCTGGAAGCGCGCTGCAATTGTCTGTTGAATGGAAGCGCTGCCTGCTTTTGCGCAGGGCCGACGGCGGCGCGCGGCCGGCGCGTGAATTGTACTTCGCGGTGCCACGAGGCGAATTCCCCGGCTGGATCGCACACGGCGCTGACGATCCACGCGCAGTACGCACCCGGCGCTCAAGTTTCGGGTGTATATGCCGTTGACATAAGCAATCACATACGGGAACCCAGCCGTGCAACTCGCTTACAGTAACGACCGTCTGTCCAGCCGGATGTCAGTTGATCCGTCCACCGCCGGTGAACCCGAGGTGGAATCATCGGTCATTGAGTGGCTGTTGCATGACGATCAGGTGATGCGCGAATGCTTCACCCACGCGGCGGAAATCCTGAAGAGCGTAACCGGCGCAGCGATCACCGCGATCACGCTGCTCGATGAGGAGAACCAGCATTACCGCGCCGAAGTCGGCATGGCGATGCCGCTCATCACCCGCGCGCACTCGCTGGCCGACTATGCGGTGCGCGACGCCGAACTGTTCGTCATCGAGGATGCGCACGACGACGCCCGTTTCGGCGAATGCATGCTGGTGCAGCGCCATCCCTTCGTGCGGTTTTACGCGGCGATTGCACTGCGCGCACCGAACGGCGAAATCGTCGGCGCGCTGTGTGCGATGGACCCCGCGCCCGGCCACCTCGATGCATCGCAACGAGGCGTGTTCTACCACCTGCGCGCGATGATCGAAAACGATCTGAAAATGCGCACCGCCACAGCGATCGATCCGCTCACGCAGTTGTACAACCGCCGCTTCCTGCTGGAAAGCATCGCGCACAAGTGGAAAGAAGCGCGCAACGGCGAGATGATGGGCTCGGTGGTGGTCGACGTCGATTGGTTCAAGCAATACAACGACACCTACGGTCATCAGGCGGGGGACCATTGTTTGCGCAAGGTGGCCTCGGTGATGCAAGCGGCGTCGGACGGCGAGCGCATCATTGCCGGGCGCATGGGTGGCGAGGAATTCGGCCTGCTGGTGTTACAGGCGCAGCCGGTGGCGCTTGAAGACACGCTCGAAGCGTTGCGGCAGGGCGTCGAGGATCTGGCCATCGAACATCGTGCCTCTCCGCTCGGCATGGTGACGGTGAGCGTCGGCGCCTCCTTGACGCGGATGACCGAGGGCTCCCGGCTGGCACATCGCGAGGGCTTCGCGAGCGCGGACCGTGCGCTGTATCGCTCGAAACACGGCGGCAGAAATCTGGTGTCGATGGCGTAGGGCGGCGTGTCCTGCCGCTCGCCTATCTGTACGGCCGCGAACTGACTGACTCCTGTTACGCAACCGGCCGCTATTGCGGAGCGGTTGGCGTTCCCGCTATCAGCTTCAGCCCCGCAGGCAGCGATTCGCCGAACACGCGGCCTTCGTCGGCGTCATCGAGTTCCACGGTCTCGCTGACCATGGTGATCCACGCGCGCGGTGCATTGGCCGCTTCGAGCCTGCGCACTACGGCATGGCGCAAGTCTTCGGGCAGATCGCGCGAGCGGTCGCCGGTCATGCGGGCGATCTGCACGGCGGCGAATGCCGCGGGGTCGACCTTCTTCCAGTCGAGCGCGAGGATCGTGTTCAGCCAAAGCGCGGCGACGTCCGGCGGCACGACGCTATGCGCGCTGCCATAAAACGGCCGCCGCGCACCGATGCGGCCAACCGCCCACCAGCTCTGATGGTTTTCCGCAGGCTTCTTGAGCCGCGTGAGGACCGACTCGCCGAGCTCGATCTTGCGTTCGACCGGAATGCGTTCGAGCGATGCACTCAAGCGGACCATGTCGGTGAAGCCGGTTTTCGACACGTCGAACGGCAGCTTGTGGCGCGATTGCGCGGCCGTTTGCAGATAGGCCATGGCGTCGAGCACGCGCAGTTGCGCGCTTTCGTCGAGGCCGCCCGCCGCGCGACGCCATAGCGTCCACCATTCCGACCAGACCTGGCTTTCGTTGACGTACTGGATGCCGTCATCGAAGAGCGACCAGAGTTGCTCGACGCGCCATTCGTCGAGCGGATAGCCGAAGCCCGGCCGTACACAATAGCCGGCCAGATTCAGCCACAACCGTTCGTGGTCCGCCGAGCGACGGCGGCGGCGTGCGCGTTCCCACAGCGCACCGAACAGCTCGCGCAGCAGCGCGCTGTTCCAACTCTCGCGCGGCCCGAGCAGTTGTTCGAGTTGCGAGCGCAGGCGCTTGACTTCCTTGGGGTCGACTTTTTGCGTGCGCGAGCCGAAGCATCGGTCGATATGGTCGATCGCGTCGTTGAGCGCAGGGTGCCGGGCTGGTGCCGGCTCCGTCGACAGATTCACCTGGGCATCTGCACGACGCAACTGGAATTCAAGCAGCCAGCGCTGCGCCGGATTGTCGAGTTCGATGCAGTGGACTTCGAGCGTGCCCACTTCAGTGAGGGACGTTGCGATCTGTACCGCGGTTTCGCCGCGCGCCGTGCTTGCGCCACGCGGTTGTACGATCGTCGCGATGGGGGGCAGCCGAACGAAATCGCCTTGTGCAAGATCAGCCAGCTCGCCGGGTCGATAGACCGTGTCCGCGCTTGAAGAAGCCAGGTGAAAACGCACAGGATGCCCGAGGCGCAGCGCGAAGGTGTGATCTTCGATGCGGATCTCGTGGCCTTCTTCGGTGCCGCGCGGCAGCAGGCATAGGCCGCGTTGCGCCGGTTCACTGTCGCGCTCGCCATCAGCGGTTTCGTCCAGCACGAGGAAGTAACTGCGTGCCGAGCCGCCACCGATTTTCGGCGCCTGGCCCGCGCGCGCGAGGGCATAAGCGACCGCGCCGCGCGCCACGGCGACGTCGGGATTGTCGTTGTGCAGAACGTTGAGCGGCGCGCCGCGCCATGTGCCCAAGGTGCTGGACAGGCGCTGCGTGAGCGCCTCAGCGCGAAACACGCCGCCGTTCAGCAGTAGTGTGTCAGGGACCGGCACCGGTTCGTCCTGGCCTTCGCCCGTATCAGTGGAACCTCGCGCGGACCCCAGCGCCTTACGCGATTGCGCCGCGAAACGGCTCAGAAACGCCGCGATATGACGCGTGACCGCTGCATCGGTGGCATAGGGCAGGCCGAACTCGACGATCGCGCCGCGCGGCCTTCCGGGCCGTTCGTTCGGAGCCACCGCCGGAAAGAATCCGTCGACGATGATCTGCTCGACTTCCTCGCGCGTAATCTGCACCGTGCGCGCCCCGCCGATCAGCTTCGAGCCCGCGCCGAGCAGCGTGATCGAGGCCGAGTCCGGCGCGTGCGGACCGAGCAGTTGCTCCTTCGCGCCGCGGCAACGCTCGACCAGTTGCGACAGGCTCGCCGCCGATAGACGCGTGCGCTCGTTGCCGGCTTGAGGCAAACGCGCCTCGACTCGATGCGCGAGCGCGAGATCCATGTTGTCGCCGCCGAGCATCAGATGGTTGCCCACACCGATCCGGGTAAGCTCCGGCTCGCCGTCGCGCATGCCGACTTCGATCAGCGTGAGGTCAGTGGTGCCACCGCCGACGTCGCAGATCAGCACGAGCCGGGTGCCCGACAGTTCATCCGCCAGACGCTCGCGATGATGAAACAGCCAGTCGTAGAACGCGGCCTGCGGCTCTTCCAGCAGCCGTAAAGTGGGCAGGCCCGCCATCCGCGCCGCTTCCACCGTCAGCGCTCGCGCGCCTTCGTCGAAAGAAGCGGGCACCGTCAGCACGACGTCCTGCGCTTCGAGTGGTGCGTCCGGAAAGCGCTGATTCCAGGCCGCCCGCACGTGCGCCAGATAGCTCGCGCTGGCTTCGACCGGCGAGACCTTGCGGACATCGTCCGCGGCGCCCCACGGCAGGATCGGCGCGACCCGGTCCACCGACGCGTGCGACAGCCAGCTCTTCGCACTCGCCACCAGCCGTCCTGGCACCTGACCGCCGAGTGCACGCGCGAGCCTGCCAATCACTACTGGCTGATCCACCTGGCCCGGCGCGCTACCGTCCGAACTATCCGCCGCGCGCCACGGCAACTGCAAATCGCCCGCGCTCAGCTCGCCCGGCGCCGCGTGATATCGCACCGACGGCAGGAGCGGCCGCGCGGCGACTTCACCGAGACCCACCAGCTGATCGATCTCGAAGACGCGAATCTCCTGCGACCCCACCCCGGAATCGCCCGCCTCGGGATCGCCCGCCGCGGGATCGCCCGCCGCGGCATACGCAAGCACCGTGTTGCTGGTGCCGAGATCAATGCCGACACTGTAGCGCTTCATTTCAGTCATGCATTGGCGCTGCCGCGCACGTCGAACTCGACCTTCCAGCGTTCGTCGGTGCCGCGCGGCATGGCTTCGAGTTCGAGCGTGCCGGCTTCCGTCACGCGCGCATGCAGCTTCACCGGCACGACTTCGCCCGCGGTGCGGCCGGCGGACGGCAGCGTCGCCTGGATTTCCTCCAGTTCCTGCAATTCGTCGGGGCCCCAGAAGTCGAGCAGCGTGCCGACCTGATCCTGACGACGCACCGACGATCCGAAGAAGCGGAAGTGCACGGGCTCGCCGACAACCAGCCCAAACTCCTGCGCCGGTAGTTCGGCGTCCGTACCTTCCTCCATGCCGAACGGTGCGACGCACAGTGCCTGGATCGGCGGTTCGAGACCGGGGACGGCGGGCATCGCCGATTCGATCGCGATGTAGTACGCGCGAGCCGTGCCGCCACGAATGCGCACGCCCTGGCCGCGCCGTACATAGCCGTAATAGGCCGCGCCGCGCGCGACGGCGAGATCGAGATCCGCGCCTTCGAGCAGGCGTGCTTGCGGCGCGCCTTCGGCGCTGAGCCAGCCATTGAGCGTGCCCATGATCCGCTCGACCAGCAGCGGCGACTTGAACACGCCGCCGTTGAACAGCACGGCAGTGGGATGCAGGAAGGTCGCGCTCTCCGCCGTGGCGATATCGCGCAAGCCTTCGAGTTCCGCCAGCGCGCCCACCTGACGGCCAAGGAAAGCCGCCAGATGCCGCGTAATGCCCGCGTCCTGCGCATACGGCAGGCCGAGTTGCGTCAGGCCGGCGCGCGCGCGGCTCACCGGACGCGCCGCGCTCTCCACCTGCGGGAAGAATCCTTCGAGGATCGTCTGGGTCAATTCCGCGCGCGTGAGCTCGGTGCGGATCGAACCGCCGATCAGCTTCGACCCGCGGCTCGGCACGACGAGCGGCACGGTATCGGTCGACGGGTCGCTGAGCAGCGTTTCCTTCGCCGAGCGGCACGCATAGGTGAGGGCGCGCAGTTGCCACGCATCGGCCTGGGTACCCTGCGCGGCAAGCTTGCGCGCCACCACGTGAGCGAGCGCGAGGTCCATGTTGTCGCCGCCCAGCAGAATATGTTCGCCGACCGCGACGCGATGCAGTTCGAGATTGCCTTCGCGCTCGATCACGGCGATCAGCGAGAGGTCGGTCGTCCCGCCGCCCACGTCGACCACGAGAATGATGTCGCCGACCTTGACCTGCTTGCGCCACTGGCCGCCGCTCTTCTGAATCCAGCTATACAGCGCGGCTTGCGGTTCTTCGAGCAGCGTCATGCGGCCGTAACCGGCGGCCTCGGCGGCTTCGGCGGTCAACTCGCGCGCGGCGGGATCGAACGAAGCGGGGATCGTCACCGTGATGTCCTGCTGACTGAACGGTGCGTCCGGATGCGCGTGGTCCCACGCTTCGCGCAGATGCGTCAGATAGCGCACGGAGCTTTCGAGCGGCGACACGCGTGCGACTTCCGGCGGCGCGTCGTTAGGCAGAATCGCCGCGCGACGGTCGACGCCAGGATGGCACAGCCAGCTCTTGGCGCTTGAGACGAGCCGGATCGGCGTGGCCGCGCCGCGGTTGCGGGCGAACTCGCCGACCGCGAATTCGCGCTGACCGGTCCACGGCAGGTACAGGTCGCCTGAGGCAAGTTCGTCCGGATGCGGCAGATAGAGGAACGAGGGCAGCAGATCGAGGTTGTCGATCGCACCGGGGCCGGTGAGTTGAGCGATGGGCAGCACGCCCTGGGTGGTCTTTTCGCCGTCGCTGGCAGTCGTGTCCACATAGGACAGTGCGCAGTGCGTGGTGCCGAGATCGATACCGATCGAGAAACGTGCGTCGCTCATAGTTCCACCTCGGCCGGTGCGATCACCTTGGCGTTATGGCTGCTGGTCAGTTTCGGCAGACGCACCTCGTCGACACGCCAGCCGCGGTGGCTGATGCTGCCGCTAAACGGTGCCTTGCCGACGACGTTGCCGGTCAGGCGAACCGAGGTGGCGTCGAAACCTTCGGCCAGCGTCACGCGGCTGCCTTCGGCTTCGTCGCGCACCGGACGGATCGTGAAATGCTCGCGCAGGGTCGCGCGGCAGCCGTCGTGCACGAGGCGGGCTGCGGCGCCGATGTCGGCGTCGCTATAGCTCTTGATGTCTTCTTCGACGAAATCGATGAAACGCGCGTCGCGTTGCAGCAGGCCGAGCAACTGGAGTGCGGCGTCCGGGCTCGCTTCCTTCAGCGTGGGCACCCGCTGTGGCGCGGGGGCCGGTGCAGCGGCAGGAGCGGGCGTGGGTGCCGGTGCGGCGCTCGCGGCAGCGGCGCCAACCGCGCCACCCTTACGCAGGCGCAGCACCCCGGCGGCGAATTCGCCGTCGCCGAGGATGCTGAAAAACGTACTGACGGCAAGTGAAATCCTGCCGAGGAAAGACGGGTTCGAATCGGTCATGAATGCTCCTGAGGGGCTCTGTTAAAGGACGAGCTGTCCTGGCTGCGCCGCACGCGACGATCCCGAGCTGCCAGATTGGCTTGCTGGGCCGTCGTCGTGCGTCTTTGCGAGGGTCGGCGGCAAGTATGCCGCCGAGGTCTGATTCATCCGGTCTTGCGGTGCGTTCGGCGCGCGCAAAACCCGTATTTTGCCTTGTCGCGCGCCCGAAGCGGGCAAAGCCAGCAATTCTAGCGGTCATTGGGTGGAGATTGGCGGGTGGTGCAGGGTGCCTGCCAGGCTTGCCCGGCGGCTCATTTCACGCGGCGTGCGGCCCGAATTCGGCCATCACCTGATCGATGAACGCGCGCAACTTCGGGGTGACGCGGCTTGCCGGAAACACCAGATGCATGGGGCGTTCGGGCGCCTGATAGCCGTTAAGCAGCCGCACCAGCCGGCCCGCGGCGAGTTCGTCTTTCACCGCCTCTTCGGGCGCGAGTATCACGCCGCCGCCATTGAGGGCGGCGGCCAGCAGCGCTTTCATGTCGTTGGCCTGAAAGCGGCCTGCAATCGGCACCACGTGTTCGCCTTGTGCATCGGCGAAACGCCATTCGGTAGGAACCGGCACGCTCGTATAGACGAAGCTCAGACACTCGTGCTCCGCCAGCGCTTGCGGTGTGGATGGCTCGCCGCGCTCGGCCAGGTAGCCAGGCGACGCGCATACGATCCGCCGGTACGGCATCAACGGCCGCGCGATCAACGACGAATCCGACAGCGAGCCGAGACGGATCGCGGCTTCATACCCTTCGTCGATCAGATCGACGAAGCGGTCATTCAGCGTCAATTCGACCCGAACCTCGGGATGAGCCTTCAGATAGCGCGTGATCATCGGCGCGAGACAGCAGGTGCCGAAGGTCACCGGCGCGTTGATGCGCAGACGCCCGCGCGGCGAGGCCGACAATTCCTGCGCGACCGACTCGGCCGCTTCGGCATCCGCCAGCAACGCCTTGCAGCGCTCGTAGAAAATCTGGCCGATCTCCGTGAGGCTCTGGCGCCGCGTGGTCCGGTTGAGCAAACGCGCACCGACGCGCTCTTCCAGCGTGCTGACATGCTTGCCGGCCATCTGCGAGGAGATGCCGAAGGCGAGCGCGGCTGCGGCGAACGAGCCGCTGTCAGCTGTTTTTACGAACACGGCCATGCTGGTCAAACGGTCCATTATTCACCACTCATGGTTTCGACAGCCGTCGATTTTCGCATGTTTATCCAATTACAGTTTTGAATCATAGTGTTTCTCACCGATGGGCGTGCGCTCAGCGGAGCGATCCTTAGAACGACATGGAGTGTGAAACATGAAAATAGGCATTCTCGGCGCCGGCTTTATCGGCCGCGCGATGGCGACGCTCGCCAGCAACGGCGGTCACGAAGTCATGATCAGCAATTCCCGTGATCCGCGGACCTTGACCAGCACGGCCTCGGCGATCGGCTGCGCGCTTGGCACGGCAGAAGAGGCGGCGAAGTTCGGTGACGTGGTGGTGGTGGCCGTGCCGTTCATGAACATCGATGCGCTGCCGGTTACGGCGCTCGACGGCAAGATCGTGATCGACACAGGCAATTACTATCCCGAACGCGACGGCCAGATTGCAGCGCTCGACAGTCGCTCGACGACCACCAGCCAGATGCTGGCCGCCGCGTTGCCGGGGGCCAGGGTGGTGAAGGCCTTCAACGCGATTCTGGCGAAGGACCTGGAAACGGACGGCAAGCCTGCCGATGCGCCGAACCGTCGGGCGCTGCCGTTTGCCGGCGACGACGAGCAGGCCAAACGCGTCGTGAGTGGGCTTCTCGATCAGTTTGGCTTCGATCCGGTCGATGTTGGCACGCTCGCCGACAGTTGGCGCTTCGAGCGTGCCAAGCCGGTCTACTGCATTGCGCTGGATCGCGCGGGCATCGTCGAAGGATTGGCAGCGGCAAAGCGGGACGTTGAGTTGCCGCATGGGTCGTGGCGGCGTTGAGCGGAGCGTCGCGGCAGATTGTGCCGATGACGCACCTGATGCCGTTTAGACGCGCTCCGGCGGCTGTGCGGCGCCGGACAAAGGCATCTTCCGGCGTACCGCCATCGTGCCGAAGCGCGCAACGCCTTCGGAGATTGCCGTGCGGATGGTACGAAAAGTCCGGCTGGTTGCGAGTACCGCTGCGCCGTCGCCGGAATCGCTCCACACAAGCAGGAAGCAGGTGCGTTGATCATTGTCGCGCACCTGCAATTGCCGCTGCCCCTGCCGGGGTGAACCAGAAGCGCGGATGTCTTCCATATGGCGTCCCTGATGGATGGGATATTCCCTTCATGTTTATTTACGCCAAAGCGCGGCGGCGACCTGGTTGCGTCGCCGCCGCGCGCCATCAGACCGTAGCGGCCCGATGACTCGGCAGCGTACGGGCGACGGATTCCGGCGCCTCGATCCCTGTCACCCATGCTTTCATGGCTGCGATATCGTCCGCGAAAAAGCGGTCCTTTTCATAAAAGGCCACGCTCTCGCGAATCTTCCCGATCACGGCTTCGAGCGTCGCGGTCGAGCGCAGGGGGCGATGAAACTCGATGCCTTGCGCCGCGGCCATCGCTTCGATACCGACGACCACGGCAGTGTTCTCGGCCATGTCACCGAGACGTCGCGCGGCGAACGTCGCCATGGACACGTGATCTTCCTGATTGGCCGAGGTCGGCAGGCTATCGACGCTTGCCGGATGGGCGAGCGACTTGTTTTCCGAGGCAAGCGCCGCGGCCGTGACCTGCGCAATCATGAACCCCGAGTGCAGGCCACCGTCGGTGACGAGGAACGGCGGCAAGCCCGACAGGTTCGAATCGAGCAGCAAGGCCAGACGCCGTTCGGATATCGCACCGATTTCAGCGATTGCGATCGCAATGTTGTCTGCCGCGATCGCCACCGGTTCAGCGTGGAAATTCCCGCCCGACAGCACGTCGCCTTCGTCTGCAAAGACGAGCGGATTGTCCGAGGCCGCATTCGCTTCGATGCGCAAGACTTCAGCGGCGTGACGCAACTGATCCAGGCATGCACCCATGACCTGGGGCTGGCAGCGGATTGAATAGGGATCCTGCACGCGCCCGCAATCGTGATGTGACGCAACGATCGGGCTGTCTTCGAGGAGTGCCCGGTAAGCGGCGGCCACATCGATCTGACCCGGCTGGCCCCGCGCTGCATGGATACGGCTGTCGAACGGCGCGAGCGATCCCCTGATCGCTTCGAGCGACAGCGCGCCGGCGAGAACGGCGGATGCGAACACGTCTTCCGCGGCGAACAGACCCACCAGTGCCAGCGCCGTGGACACCTGGGTACCGTTGAGGAAGGCGAGCCCTTCCTTCGGGCCGAGTTGCAGCGGCTCGAGTCCGGCATGGCGCAATCCTTCGAGCGCGGTGACACGTTTGCCGTCAACGCGTGCGTGTCCAACGCCGATCAGCACCGCGGTCATATGCGCGAGCGGCGCCAGATCGCCAGATGCGCCGACCGATCCCTTCGCCGGAATGCACGGATAAACGCCGGCGTTGAGCAAACGCACGAGCGCATGAATCGCTTCGGAGCGCACGCCGGAATGACCGCGTGCAAGGCTGATGGCCTTGAGCGCCATGATCAGGCGCACCGTGCTGTCGGCGAGAAGTTCGCCGGTGCCGACGCTGTGCGAGAGCACGAGATTCTTTTGCAACTCGGCCAGCTTGTCCGACGCAATGACGGTTTGCGCCATCTTGCCGAAGCCGGTGTTGATCCCATAGACCACGGCACCGCGCGCAATCACGTCGTCGACCACCGCATGGCTGCGTTCCACCGATGAAAACGCGCTGGGGTCGATTTCGATTGGCGTGGTGTTGCGCAGCACGCTGCGCAACTGATCAAGCCGGACTTTGCCCGGCACGAGAGTAATAAGGTTGTCGATCTGTTTCATGACTGTCCGATATGAGCAAGTGAAGAAAGCACGTCAGCGTTAGCCTTGTCGCTGGGCGACATCGGGCGTAAAGCGGCAGCCCAGCCGATAGCGCGACCCTGGATGGACGAACCGCGCGAACGTGACAGCGACACCGCCTGTCCACGTGCGCCGCACCAGGGTGAGGCAGGGTTCGCCGTTGGAAATTTCCAGCAGTTCCGCCTCAGTGACGGTGACAAGACCCGCATCGACGACGTGTTCGATTTCATCGAGCGGCACCGTGCTGTACAGATACGCGGAAGGGCGTGCGTTGTTGAAGTCCTGGTCGAGAAACGCCGGCGCTACCGCAGGATTGACATATCGATCTTCCAGCTGGACCGGCAGACCATTTTCCCGGTGCACGCAGATCACGTGGAACACCGAGGCACCTGGTTCAAGTCCCAGCGCATTCGACACGACGGCCGGCGCGGTTTCCCGTCTTTGCAACAAGGTCTTGAAGCTGTATTCATGACCCCGCGAGCGGATTTCGTCGCCAATATGGGCGATCATCAGCAGGGTGGATTGCGGCTTGCTCTCGGCGACGAACGTGCCGACACCCGATAGCCGGGTGAGCAGGCCTTCGTCGCTCAGCTCACGCAAGGCGCGATTCACTGTCATACGCGACACGCCGAGTGTTTCGACCAGGCTTAACTCGGAGGGAATGCGATCGCCCGATCGCCAGGTGCCCGCGTCGATGGTGGTCCGGATGTAGGTCTTGACGCGCTCGTAGCGGGCCATGGTCGGCCCTTCGACTGTTACTTCAAATGCCGGCGTACCGCGGGCTGCGCGTTTTCCATGCACGCCAGCCTGGTTTGTCACGTCATTCGCGGAGGAGTGTAGGTTACGTTCAGTGGATTTCAATTTGCATTCCTCTGCTCTGTGCCGCGCCCAGACGGGTAAGCGCTTCAATAAACAGATCGTTGTCGTCGCGGCTGCCGATAGAGACGCGCAGGCAGTTCGCGTAGCCTGTTTCCCGCCATGGTTTGACGATCACGCCTTCACGCAGTAGCCGCTGCGACAGCGCGACCGCATCCTCATGGGCGTCGAAAAACAGAAAGTTCGCACATGAGCGTGCCGGCATATAGCCGAGCGCGAGCAACGATGCGCGCATCCCCTCGCGTTCGCTGGTCACGTGCGCAACGCTAGCGGCAACGTGTTCAGGGTCGGACAAGGCCGCGACCGCGGCGCACTGGGCGAGGTGATTGATATTGAATGGCGTACGCACCCGGTTCATCAGGTCAGCGAGCCGCGAGTCCGATGCGATGCCATACCCGATCCGCAGCCCCGCAAGTCCATACGCTTTGGAAAACGTCCGCAGCACAAGCCACGGCAATCCTGATTCCGCCAGCAATGCCAGGCAGTCCGCATAACCTAGCGTGGCGACGGCATACTCGTAATACGCTTCGTCCCAGACGACCAGCGTGCCGGGCGACACACAGGACAGCAGGCGCTTGATCTGCGCGCCGTCCATCGCACAGCCAACAGGATTGGACGGGTTGCTCACCAGCAGCATCCGCGTGTTGGGCGTGAGCGCTGCGCAGAGTGCGTCAACGTCAAATTCGAGGTCGCGCATCGGAACGGTCGTCACGATAGCACCGACGCTTTGTGGGCAAATGACGTGCAGTCCGAACGACGGCACGACGGTGACCACCTCGTCGCCAGGCGCAAGAAACGTGTGTGACGCCACGGACAGCAGATCTTCGGAGCCGTTGCCGATCACCAGTTGTCCGGCATCGACGGGAAGACGTGCCGCCAGTGCGGCCCGCAACACACCACAGGCTGGGTCTGGATAAACAGCGATGCCGTCGGCCAGCGCCTGCGCCAGCGCATCGGCCACGCGCGCGCTCGCGCCGTACGGATTTTCATTGCTGGCGAGTTTGGCAATGCGTGTCACACCGAACTGCTCGCGCACATGTCCCGCGGACAACCCCGCGTTATAGGCGGGCAATGCGCGCACTTCGGGACGAAGGGCGTCAATGAGCGCATCGGTAGGGGTCATGCTGGCTCCGTATCGTTGCTTCGCGTCCAGAACGCGTTGCGATCAAAGTAGTTCTGCAGGAATTGCCGCAGGCGCGGCTGGGCTGCATCATGAAAGACCTCGTGCGGCGATCCCTGCACGGCGATGCGTCCCTGATCGATGAAGACCACCTTGTCGGCGACCTGGGCGGCGAAGCCCATTTCATGGGTGACCACCATCATCGTCATACCGTCGCGGGCGAGTTGCTTCATGACCTGCAACACCTCGCCGACCAGTTCGGGATCGAGCGCCGAAGTGGGCTCGTCGAAGAGCATGATGTGCGGTTCCATCGCCAGCGCGCGTGCGATGGCAACGCGTTGCTGCTGGCCGCCCGAAAGTTTGGCCGGGTAAGCGTCGGCCTTGTGTGCAAGACCCACGGTCTCCAGCATCGCCATGCCACGCCGCTTCGCTTCGTCGCGCGACTGGCCGCGCACGCGCTGCAAGGCTTCCATGACGTTGCCGAGCGCGGTCATGTGCGGCCACAGATTGAATTGCTGGAACACCATGCCGACGTTGCGCCGAACGCGGTTGATCTCGCCCTGTGAGGCCCGCGTGCGGCGACCGTTGCGGTCGGCGTAACCGAGCAGTTCGCCTTCGATCAGCACCTCGCCCCGGTCATAGGTTTCGAGCGCCGCGACGCAGCGCAACAAGGTGCTCTTGCCCGAACCGGACGGCCCGATAACGCAAACGACTTCGGATTTGGCGATTTCGAGGTCGACGCCACGTAATACTTCGTTTTCGCCGTACTGCTTGCCAAGCTCAGGTACCTGGATCAGAGGCTGGCGCGTGGGAGGCGTGGCGTTCGGGATAGGACTGGTAGGCATATCAGTAATGGCATTCATGGCGGGGAATCCCTGTCAGGCGTAAAAACGGGCAAGACGTGTCTCTGCCCATGCGCCGGCGCGTGACGTCGTTTCGACCAGCGCGAGGTAGCAGAAGCACAGCACGAGCAGCGTTTCCATAAAGGCGAACGTCGCTGAGCCGATCCCCGTCAATACGAAGGTGAGTTCAGGGACGGTGACGATCGACAGGACGGCGGTTTCCTTGCTCAGCACGATGGTGAGATTGGTGAGCGCGGGCACGATCAGCACGAGCATCTGCGGCAGCTGAACGCGCCATACCGTCTGCAGGCGGGGCAGCCCGAGGCATTGCGCCGCTTCGAGATGACCCTTCGGGACTGAACGGAATCCCGAGCGGAATGCCTCTGCAAAATAGGCACTGCTATAGAGGCCTAGCCCGATAACACCGGCCGTCATCGGCTCGAGTGTCAGACCGAACGATGGGCCGCCGTAGTAGAGCAGAAAGAGCTGGATGAGAAACGGCGTGCCGCGGAAGAACTCGACATAGGCACGCAGCAGTGCGCGCAACCATCTGCTGCCGAACAATTGCAGGACCGCGATCATGAAGCCTATCGCTATGCCGATGAGAACGCCCGCAGTCCAGGTGCCGATGGTGTAGGCGAGACCCGAGAGTATCGGTTGAAGGTTGTGCGTGATGACGGTGAGATCGAACTGTTTCATCGTAAGGCCTCATGCGTGTAGCCGGTGTTCGGCCATATGAGCGAGCGCCGCCAGCGTGCCGTTGATCAGAAAATAGATCAGACCGGCAGCCAGATACGCTTCAAGTGGCCGATAGGTGCCGGCAGCAATGTTCTGCGCGGTGCGCGTGATTTCAGCAACGCCGACAACAGAGATCAGCGACGATGCCTTGATCAGCAGCACCATCTCGTTCGCGAGCGAAGGCAGAGTGAGCCGGAACGCCTGGGGTACCTGCACGCGCCGGAGCATGTCGAACGGGCGGATACCCAGCATGCGGGCGGCCTCCATCTGACCTGGCGGAATGCTTAGAAAGCCGCCACGGAGAATCTCCGCGACGTACGAGGCGGAACACAGCGAAACTGCGCTGATTGCCGCGACGAGTGGCGGCACGTTGATGCCCACAAAGGGCAGCAGGTAGTACACCAGAAGCAGTTGCACGAGCAGCGGTACACCACGGAAAAAGAACACATAGGTTCCTCCGCACGCACGTGTGACGGGGTGGGTGGAAAGCCGTGCGGCGCATACGCCGAGCGCCAGGAAAAAGCCGATCGCAAGACCGGCGAGCGAGATTCCCACGGTTGCAAGTGCCGCCTTGAGCAACAGGGGGAACGCTTGCGCAAAAACAATCGGGCTGAACATGGCGGGAGCGTCGGAAATGGGGGGCGAAAGGTCGGGCAGGCGTGTGCGGCAGGCTCTGCGCCGCACACGCGCGAACACCGGTGTGGCTCGCTCAATAATTCGGTGCGGGCAGCGTGCTCGGCGTGTCCATGGCGACGCCAAGCCACTTCTTCTGCAAGGCTGCGAGACGTCCGTCTTTGTTCATCTTGACCAGCGCGGCGTCGAACGCGGCGAGCAGCGTCTTGCTGTCTTCGTCCTTGCGCATGCAGTAGGCGTAGTACACCTTCGCGCCGAACGACGGTTGCATGACCGCGAACGTGTCGGGCCGCTGTTTTGCGACGTAGGCGATATTGGTTACCGAGTTCGCCACGGCGACGATGCGGCCAGCGGCAAGATCGGAGTAAGCCTGATTGAAGTCGACGTACTCGCGGATTTCAGGTGGCTTGGGCAGGGTCGCAGCCCAGACTTTCAGCTGTTCGTACTGTGCCGTGCTCTTGCCCGCGCCAACCGTTTTGCCGGCGATATCCGACGCCTGCTTGAGGGACGTGTCGCCGGTGCGCTTGAGCAGCGCGTCGGTCGCGTCGGCAATCGGCAGGGTGTATGCGTAGCGGTCCGCACGGGCCTTCGTCACCGTCAGCGGGCCGCCGACCATGTCGAACTTGTGCGCTTCCAGTCCGGGTAACACGCTCGGCCACGGCAGGTCGATGAAGCGCACCTTCACGCCCAGTTCCTTGCCAATTTCGGCGAACAGATCCTTGTTGAAGCCGGCTTGCTGGCCGTTCTCGAGGAAGTCGAACGGCGCGAACTGCATTTCCGTGCCGACCACCAGTTCACCGGCCTTGTGCACGTTGGCCAGGTCGTCCGCGTGGGCGCCCACGCTTGCCGCACACAACGCCAAAGTCACTGCACAACTCTTCCAGCCTGCCATCTTGTTCATGGGATTTCTCCTGAGGGATAGAAAAACGCTGTAGGGGTCGTACCGTCGGCGCCGGCCGGTTCGATGTGACGCAGTATATACCGCGATTTTTTCCAAATTGCCTGTTTTTGCTGCATCGTTTACCCCTGATTGCGGTTTGCATTTGTGCGGTATATACAGCTTGTCACATCAACGAAAATTCCCTCAGGAGTGTTTACATGTCCCTTTCGATTCCACTTTCAGATGCTTTCGTTTTCACGTCGTGCGCAGGAGGTGCGGTATGAGCAGCGCCTCCTTTGATGACACGCTGGCGGCGCTACGTGAAGTGCTTGGCGACGATGGTGTGCGGGTGGGTGCGGCGATCGGCGAACGGTCGATGACGGATTGGACGAAGCATGCCGCGACGCGGCCCGCGGCGTTGCTCTTGCCGCGGACCGTGGAGCAGGTCGCACGGGCGCTGGCCATCTGCAATGAAGCGCGTCGGACGGTGGTTCCGCAAGGGGGGATGACCGGACTGTCAGGGGGTGCGATTCCCCGGGCATCGGATATCGCGCTGTCGCTTGACCGGATGGCTGGGATTGAAGAGATCGACACCGCCTCGGCGACGATGACCGTGCTGGCCGGGACGACCTTGCAAACGGCCCAGGAGGCAGCGCTGGAAGCCGGCTTCGAACTGGCGCTCGACCTGGGGGCACGCGGTTCCTGCCAGATCGGCGGCAATCTGGCGACCAATGCCGGGGGCAACCGGGTGATCCAGTCGGGGACCGCCCGCGAGCAGATCCTCGGACTGGAGGTCGTGCTCGCGAGCGGCGCCATCCTCAGTTCGATGAACAAGATGGTGAAGAACAACACCGGCTACGATCTCAAGCACCTGTTCATCGGGTCGGAAGGCACGCTAGGGATCATTACGCGCGCCGTGCTGCGGTTAAGGCCGCGACGCGCCGCACGGCACACGGTCCTCGTCGCATTCGACGCGTACGACAAGGCGGTGGAACTGCTGCGACGGCTGTCGGCCAAGTTCGGGACCGATGTCAGCGCGTTCGAACTGATGTGGCCTGACTTCTTCCGCTTGGGGGTCTCGCTGACCTCGAGCGGGCGCTCGCCGTTCGCCGAGGCTTACCCGCTTTATGCACTGGTTGAGCACGCGAGCTTTGATGCTGCCGATGACGGTGAGTCATTTGCAGCCGTGCTCGGTGAACTGCTTGAAGAGGGCGTGATGCTGGATGCGGTGATTGCACAATCGGTTGGTGACGCAGAGGCGCTTTGGGCGATTCGCGAATGCACCGCGGAGTTTCCAGTGAAGCTGGATCCCGTGAATTTCGACGTTAGCCTGCCCACCGGTGCGCTGGGCGAATTTGTCGACCGTTGCCGCGTTGCGCTCGACGAGAAATGGCCGGGCAACGTGTCTTATTTCTTCGGCCACATCGGCGATTCAAACCTGCACCTGACGGTCGACGGTCGGTCGGTGCCGGACGTTTCGCATCACGCAATCTACGCGTTTGTTTATGACATGTTGAAGCCGTATGGCGGCTCTGTGTCCGCGGAGCACGGCATTGGTCTGCTCAAGCGAGAGTTTCTGGCCGTATCGCGTTCGCCTGAGGAACTGGCGGCGATGATAGCAATCAAGGCGGCGCTCGATCCGAACGGCATCCTGAATCCGGGCAAGGTGATCTGACCGGCTATAGGTCAGATACGTCGGGAGCCAGTCAAAACTTGATGAGGTGAGAGGTGGGCAATCTGGATGATATGAGGCATGTCAGAGCGGCGGCGGCTTTAGCCGCCAACGCCGAGGATGCCTCCATTTGGCGGTGGTTTGCGCTGCTCCTCGAAGAGCGGAGGATTCGCTGGTGCTGCAACGGTGAGCGTTGGCTGGTGAGCGTCGACAACAGACACGTCGCCACGGACAGCAGCTTCGATAAGGCCATCCGGATGGCGAGGGGGCGTTGCGCGTGATTTTTGAAGTTTGAAGTTGCGCAAACTGGCTCGGGCAGGGCGGCTTGGTAGCCGCCCTTTACGAGTTCGATCTGCGCGCCATCAAGCGGAAAAGTCAGTCGAGGCCGACAACGTCTATCTACATCTACTATCGCCATCGAACCGAGCAGCCGCTGCGCCGGCGACGCTCTGGTCTCAGACCTGGCCGATGCCACCATCGACCATCAGATCCGCACCCGTCACGTACGAACTCTGGTCGGACGCCAGGAAGAGCGCCGCGCTGGCAAGCTCCTCAGCCCGAGCGAGTCGCCCGATCGGGATCATGCTCTGGTACATGTTCACCAGATCCTCGCGTGTCGCCGACTGGGCGTCGAGAATCGGGGTGTCGGTGACGCCAGGGCTGAGCATGTTGACGCGAATGCCGCGATCCTTGAATTCCGCAGCCCAGGTGCGGGCATAGGACCGCAACGCCGCCTTGGTCGCCGCGTAGGCGGTGTGGCCAGGAATGCCCATGACGTGCATGGCCGACGAGACCAGGATGATTGATCCACCCCCTGTCATCAGCGGCAGCAGCTTCTGCACCAGGAAGACGGGGCCGCGGGCCATGAGGTTGAACGCCTTGTCGAAATGCTCAGGCGTGATGGTGTCGATCGAGGCCTGCTCGGTAAAGCCCGCGTTCGACACGATGATGTCGACGACACCCTTTTCGGCCCGCACCACTGCAGCGACACGGTCGAGGTCATCGAGGTTCGCGGCGTCAGCCTGAATAGCGGTGACGTTGCGTCCGATCAGTTCGGCGGCCTCGTCGAGTTGAGCCTGCCGGCGGCCGAAAATAAAGACGTGAGCGCCTTCAGCGACGAGACGTTGGGCAGTCGCCAAACCGATCCCGGTCGTTCCGCCGCTAATGACGGCAATCTTTCCTGCGAGAGTGGACATCGCAACCTTCTGCCTGTTCGTGAATGACAGGTTCATGGTAATTGTCGTCGCCGGGAATGATAATCCGCGGATTTTCCATAAGATCTATTCTTCAAGAGAATGGGTCGGGCAAGGGGAATGCAATGGATCGGTTTCAGGAGTTGAATGCCTTTATCGCCGTCGTTGAAGCGGGCGGCTTTTCCGCCGCGGCGCGTAGAACCGGCGATTCACAGTCCGCCATCAGCAAGGCCGTCGGCGCGCTGGAGAAGCGCCTCGGCGTGGCGCTATTTAACCGAAGCACACGCAGCGTGACCCTGACGGACCAGGGCCAGAAATACTATGACCGGACCAAACCGCTTGTTGACGAGATGGATGAAGCCGACAGCGAACTGACCAGCAGCACGCTTAATGCTTCCGGTCTGATCAGGATCGCCGCATCTGCTACTTTCGGCCGCCTTCACATCCTTCCGCTGATACCCGAGCTGTTGTCGCACAATCGCGGCCTTCAGGTCGATCTTGTTCTTTCGGACTTCGTACGAGATATGGTGGAAGATCGGATCGATCTGGCGATCCGGGTGGGCCCCGTCAACGATCCTGATGCGGTTGTCAGGCGCGTGGCCAGCACCCCCCTCGTATGCGTCGGCTCCCGCAGTTATTTCGAGCAACACGGAATACCCAAAACCCCCGCCGAACTCGTTAATCACAATTGCCTTTTATATGGCGGCCTGATGGAGTCGGCGAATTGGCCGTTTGTAGGCCCGGAGGGTCGATTCAGCGTGTCCGTTCGCGGAAATCTTTCGTCCAACAGTGTCGAAACGATCCGGGCCGGTGTTCTGGCCGGCGTTGGAATTGGCCTGTTCGCCAAGGTCTCTCTTGCCGATGAGCTCCGACATCCGGACGTCATCACGGTTCTCGACGAATTTATAAGCGAGGTCAGAGACGTCAGCCTCGTCTGGCCAAAACGCCGGTATGTACCGGCACGCGTGCGCCGCGCGACTGACTTTTTTGCTACGGCCCTCCCACAGCGGATTTAGGCAAACGGAATCAATCGGGCGCAACGGGCGAGATCTCTAGCCGACGTAGGCCGTGGCAACGGCCGCCGGTTGACGCTCGCTCACGTTTTCTGTCTCGGGATGAAAGCGAAGGTGAACGTCCACGGGCAGCCTCATCAGGTCAACAGCCAAACCATGATCACAGGAAAGACGATCGGCAACACGAATGCGGAGAAAATGCCGTTCATCGCCATACCGAGGCCGGCGAATGCTCCCGCTTCTTCGCTGATCTGAAATGCGCGCGCCGTCCCAATGCCATGCGATGCGACACCTATGGCAAAACCGCGCACATCGTCGCGCCGCACGCCTAACGGGTCGAGTACGAGGCTTCCGAGCATGGCGCCGGAAATGCCAGTCGCAATGACCATCGCGGCGGTCAGTGAGGGTATGCCGCCTATCCTGGCGGAGATCAACATTGCAATGGCCGCAGTGACTGACTTCGGCGCGATCGATGCCACCGCAACGCCTGAGCAGTGCAGCAACATCGTTATCCCGACGGCTGAGACGACCGCCGTTGCCGAGCCGGCGACCAGGCCAGCGAGCAAAGGGACCAGCGCTTTGCGCAGCTTTGGCATCTGCCGGTGAAGCGGCACCGCTAGCGCAATGATGGCCGGCCCTAACAGGAATTGGATGAATCTCGCGCCTTCGAAATACGTGCTGTATCGCATACCCGACAACTTCAGAAGCGCTACGAGCAGGGCAACGGAGATCGCTACTGGATTGGCCAAAGGACTTCGCTTCGCAAGTGTGTGGACCCAGCATGCGAAGACATACACGCCAATGGTCGCGGTGAGCGCGGCCAGCGGCGATACGCCGATGAAAGCGTCCGCCATCGGGGATATTTCACCAAACTTCATGACAACCTCCGTGCAGTCGCGCCCTAAGCGTGCGTGGGCTTCGGCGCATCCAGGCGCTGCTGCTTTCTTTCGAGCCTGGCCATCAATTTGCCGGCCACCAGCGCGCTAACCGCGATCGAAAGAATCGTACTGACGACGATTGCGAGTGAGATCGCAATCAACTGACCCTTCATCGCGCCGGCGAGCGCCATTACGCCGACCCCGGCGGGAACGAAGAGGAGCGAGAGATGATTGAGCAGGCCGCGCGACACATAGTCCACCCGCTGCGCGAGCGCGGGTGATGCCGAAAGAAGACAAAGGAACAGAACCATCCCTATCACAGGTCCGGGAATCGGGACCTGAGTGACATAGGCAATCAGTTCCCCGAGGCACTGAAAGGCAAGGAGAACGGCAAACGACTGCACAATCGTGGCCTCGCGGCTTGCTGCCGGTTTCGAGTCGACTGGGGTTGCAGTTGCGTTTTTCGTTGCACTTTTCATATCGCTCTCCTTCCAGGCAAGTTGGAAGCGGAAGGCCTATTCAGCAATGAGGCCGCGGACCATCGGCAGGGCATCGAGACGGTTGGCGACCGATTGCTGAAAGGCGTGCGTGGGCATCATCCAGCGCATGTTCCGCAATCTTGCGCGCCAGTCGGTGCGAGCACCATGGAGCGAGACTGAAGAAATTGTTAACTTTGATGCGGCGGAGGGGAGCCGGAAGGGAAGGTATTCCAGCTTTCGCACTTCCGCTGTGGGTCTTCCACGCCCGAGGCGACGAAGACGACGCGCGCGCCATCGGGTAGGGCGGGTAAGAGTGCTTCTTTCAACGCAAAGGGGCAGAGATGGCCGGCAATGCCTATCGGCCGCGGGTTCATCATGTCACTGGCTATTCGTTGCGGAGGGGCCGACGATTCGGACGCCGCCGGTGAGGACGCCCCCACACGATTCGGGCACGTTACCCGGATCGTCGGGGCGGTGTCGGGCGAGCCATCGGCGGTCAATTACCACCGAAGAAAAGGTTGCAATAACTTGCGGGGCCGACGCACGACGATGGCGAGGGCTGCGACATATGCTGGACACTGCCGGAGTCTGAGGTGCCGTTGGTCGTCGTGCCACCAACGTCACTGTTGCCCGCTCGCTGGCTGTCCTGTGCAGCGATCTTCGCTTCAGCAGCCTGAATTTGCTCGGGATACTTCGTATGGTCGCCGTCGCCCAAGCGATAGCCGGCCTGCTCGAGACGGATCAATTCAGCACGCACCTGCGCACGGGTGGTGGGCGCAGTGCTTTGAGCGAAGCTGACGACTGGGCTGGCAAGCACACAGCTGGCGAGGACAATGCATGCAAGGGTTTTCATAATGGACCTCCTTGATTTATGGCCAATTTAACAATCAGGATGCCTAATGGCACACTGCAGCCAGTTCTGCAGACAAACTGGAAGTTGTGGTTGATATGGGGCGTGGAGCTGTCCGCGACTCAGCTGGCTTAACTCGGGGGCGTATTGCGGATCATGTCAATCTCCCTGAAAGTGAGGTGGAGAACGTCGCGCATGTACGCACTGTGTTTTCCGCATCGGCCGGTTATAGAGACCGTACTCGTAACAGGCATTCGACAAGAGAGAAACGCGAGCCATTGTGCGGTGATTGACGCCCTCCTTGTGTCAAATTATGCTGCATTATTACGCCGTGTAACCGTGTCAGTTGTAGTTACGTCGATAGTTTGATGTTCGGCATTAAATGTTCCTTTGCGGGCGAATAAATGTTCGGTGTCGCTTTGCGATTATTCGTTAGCGTGACTTCTTGAGAGTACGGCGCACGCCGGGTTACGGATGCAGTTCGACGCGGGACACGCGGAGCAAGCACCCAATATCGTAATTGGCGAACCGTGTTTGATCAGGATAACTGCGAGTTACTGGTACTGCGCAGCGCGAGAGATCAGACTCGCACTTACCCTCGTTCAGCAGCTTTGACGGTCTTCCACCCAATGCTCGGCACAGCGGGCACAAATCTCAGGTAGGACCACCTGCGTGGATCACGAACTTTTGTTTGGCAAAAAACCGAACACTTGTCCATCGACTTGTTGGCGGACCGCTAGCACAATGGGGTGTAGCTGCACCTGATTCCCGGAGGCCTGTTATGGCGTCCTGTACTCAAACACCACGTGATTCTGACACGGGCGAAAAGCCCGGGGCCAGAACATCACCGTGCGCGGGTGAAACGGCTCATACAATCGAGCGGCGCAGATTCGCTGAATTGATGAATCTTTTTGTGGGACCGGTTGCAGCACTCAGTACCGAGCAGAATCTCCTCGTCAAACGCGAGTTGTTGCAATCGCTGTCCCGCCGATCGGTATATTGGATCGCGCTACTGTTGGTCGGAAGTCCGTTCTGGTTCGTATTTGGATCGTGGATCAAGACGTCGGATATGTATCCCTTGTTCCGTGTCGTCTGGATCCTGGGACTGTGGGGGATGGCCGCTCCCTTGGCAGCATACTTACTGAAAAAGACCATGACGCTCCCGAAGCACGCCGGCGTCAGCGCGGTCGAGCAGATGCACTGGGCATGGGCTGCATTGGTCATGCTGACATCGTTCTGGTGGGCGGCGGCCAGCTTTGGGCTAATCCCACCCAGCTTCGTGCTCCTCCACGGTTACTACTTTAGATTTGCCCGGTATGGCTTCGTGGAACTGACGATGATCAGCCAGGCATTTACCTTGCTGCTGCTCGCACCCAGTTTTCGTGCGGCTTTAGGTTCACTCGTGATCGGCACTATCCCATTCGGATTTAACTTGGCACCACTGCTATTTATTAACCGACCAGGAATGTTTGACTGGTATACGGCTCAACTAATTGGCTATTGTGTCATCGCATGGTTCATTTGCAACGATCAGCAACGCACATGTGTAAAAGAGGTTGTTCTCGAGGAGGCGCGATCTCAGGCTGTAGCGGCAACGGCGGAGAAGAACCAATTTATCGCTGCAATAAGCCATGACCTGCGCCAACCGCTCACGACGCTCGGCCTGAAGTTGAATTTTATCGAGCGGAGCATTAAATCGACCGATCTGGTCGAAGACGTCTCGCTTGCGCAAAGGCAAGTGGATGCGATGGAAGGGATGATTAACGGGGCACTGGATATCTGCCGGCTCGAGTCAGGCACCTGGAATGTAGAAATTCAGGAGGTGGCGCTGCCTTCCCTTTTACGCGGCATCGTGGTGGATATGCAACCGCTGGCTGAGGCGAAAGGGCTGAAGTTAAGACTCCATAGCCGCCCCTATCTGGTCCGTACGGATCGGCATGCGTTGGACAGGATCGTCCGGAATATGGTGATCAATGCGGTCCGTTACACGCCTTCCGAGCAGGCAGGAAAGAAGGGGCACGTTCTGGTGAGTTGCCAGAGGCGAAGCAGCCGCATAAAGATAAGCGTCTGGGACAATGGGATCGGTATCCCTGAAGGTAGACAAGGGGATATATTCAGAAGCTATGTACAGGTCAATAACCCCGAGAGGAATCGTGAAAAGGGGTTCGGCCTGGGTCTGTCCATTGTCCAGGGTCTCGCGAACCTTCTTGGTCACAAACTGGACGTGGACTCGACACCAGGACGGGGCTCGCGTTTTTCGGTTACGGTCCCGTTCTTGGGACTCATACCGCCGGAGTTGCGCGAGGTTCAAACGGTTGAAGACGACGACCCGGACCTGACCAATATGGTCGTGGCGATCATCGAGGACAATCGCGACTTAAGAATCGAAATATCGATGCGCCTGATCGAGCATGGCTGCTACGTCGTGGCGGGAGAATCATCATCCGACGTCATCGAGCAGTTGCGCATTGAGGCTTTGGCAAGCGGTCCGCACTTCATCCTCTCCGGCTACCCGCTGGAAAGCGAGGACGGTATTGCTGCAATTACGGCGGTCCGCGCGGCTACCGACGCTTCGATCCCTGCGATCCTGTGGTCGGGGGACACCTCGTCAGCTGTGCTCAAAAAAGTAGCCGTCAGTGGCATGAAGCTTTTGTCGGGACCGGATTCGGAACGAACCTTATTGACCCTACTTGCAGAACATAAGCCAAAAACATTGACCGAAGGCGGGTGAAAGAGATGGCAGGGGAACACAAAGCTAGCACAACGGAGCGTAGCTGCACCTGATTCCCGGAGGCCTGCTATGGCATCCCGTAGTCAAACACGACGTGATTCTGACGCGGGCGAAAAGCCCGGGGCCAGAACATCACTGTGCGCGGGTGAAACGGCTCAGACAATCGAGCGCCGCAGATTCGCTGAGTTTATGAATTCTTTTCTGGGACCGGTTGCAGCACTCAGTACCGAGCAGAATCTCTTTGTCAAACGTGAGTTGTTGCAATCGCTGTCCCGTCGAGCGGTATGTTGGACCGTGCTAGTGTCGGTCGGAGCCTCGCTGTTGTGCGTATATGGATCGTGGACCAAAACGTCGGATAGCTATCTTTGGTTCCGTGTCGTCTGGATCCTGGGACTGTGGGTGATGGCCACTCCCATGGCAGCATACTTACTGAAAAAGACCATGGCGCTCCCGAAGCACGCCGGCGTCAACGCGGTCAAGCAGATGCACTGGGCATGGGCTGCAGCCGTCACACTGACATCGTTCTGGTGGGCGGTGGGTAGCTTTGGGCTCACCCCACCCGATTTCTCGGGCCATGCTCCCTACGTCAAATTGGCCAGTTTGGGCTTCCTTGAGTACACGCTAATCAGCCATACATTTACCTTGCTGCTGCTCGCACCCAGTCTTCGTGCGAATTTAGGTTCATTCGTGCTCGGCGCTATCCCGTTCGGATTTAGCCTGGGACCACCTCTATTTATTTACCGGCCAGCAATGCTGGGCTTTTATACGGCTCAACTAATTGGTTATTGTTTCCTCGCGTGGTTTATTTTTTACACTCAAAAACGCGCATATGTTAAAGAGATTATCATCGATGAGGCGCGAGAGCGGGCTGAAGCGGCAAAGGCGGAGAAGAACCTGCTTATCGCTGCAATAAGCCATGACCTGCGCCAACCGCTCACAACGCTCGGCCTGAAGTTAAATTTCATCGAGCGGAGCATTAAATCGACCGATCTGGTCGAAGACGTCTCGCTTGCGCAAAGGCAAGTGGATGCGATGGAATGGATGATTAACGGGGCATTGGATATCTGCCGGCTCGAGTCCGGCACCTGGAATGTAGAAATTCAGGAGGTGGCGCTGCCTTCCCTTTTACGCGGCATCGTCGTGGATATGCAGCCGCTGGCTGAGGCGAAGGGGCTGAAGTTAAGACTCCATAGCCGCCCCTATCTGGTCCGTACGGATCGACATGCGCTGGACAGGATCGTCCGGAATATGGTGATCAATGCGGTCCGTTACACGCCTTCCGAGCAGGGAGGAAAGAAGGGGCACGTTCTGCTGAGTTGCCAGAGGCGAGGCAGCCGCATAAAGATAAGCGTCTGGGACAACGGGATCGGTATCCCTGAAGGCAGACAGGCGGATATATTCAGAAGCTATGTACAGGTCAATAACCCCGAGAGGAATCGTGAAAAGGGGTTCGGCCTGGGTCTGTCCATTGTCCAGGGTCTCGCGAACCTTCTTGGTCACAAACTGGACGTGGACTCGACACCAGGACGGGGCTCGCGTTTTTCGGTTACGGTCCCGTTCTTGGGACTCATACCGCCGGAGTTGCGCGAGGTTCAAACGGTTGAAGACGACGACCCGGACCTGACCAATATGGTCGTGGCGATCATCGAGGACAATCGCGACTTAAGAATCGAAATATCGATGCGCCTGATCGAGCATGGCTGCTACGTTGTGGCGGGGGAATCATCATCCGACGTCATCGAGCAGTTGCGCATTGAGGCTTTGGCAAGCGGTCCGCACTTCATCCTCTCCGACTACCGGCTGGAAAACGAAGACGGTATTGCTGCAATTACGGCGGTCCGCGCGGCTACCGACGCTTCGATCCCTGCAATCCTGTGGTCGGGGGACACCTCGTCAGCTGTGCTCAAAAAAGTAGCCGTCAGTGGCATGAAGCTTTTGTCGAAACCGGTTTCGGAACGAACCTTGTTGATCACACTTGCAAAACATAAGCCAAAAACGTCGACCGAAAGCGGTTAAAAGTGATGCCAGGGGAACATGAAGAGCGGTGTAGCGGAGATCTTCACGACAGTCGCGTATCTGCTGCGCCCTTTCCAAGGGCCAGCTCGGCATTGACTCGAAGTGCAGCTTCAACGCGGTTTCTGACTTGAAGTTTGTCGTAAATAACACAAGAAACCTGTCTGACATGTCCTTCGGAGACGCTAAGCTCTCTTGCGATCTGTTTCCCTGAGAGGCCACGTGCAATGCAACGCGCCAAGTCCCACTCTCGCGGAGAAAGCCCAAGATGATGCTGATTCTGGCCAGCTGAGGGTGCTTGCGTCGAGCAGGCAAAGCGGAGCAAGACTTCTTCCGGAATCCAGAGTTCACCGCCTAAGATCCTGCTCAGTCCAATGAACATTTTTTTGTGCGCGCCGCCTTTCAACAGGATTCCTCGAGCGGCGTAGTCACGCATGCACATTCGCAAAATTTCAACTTCATGATCGTTTCCAGGCGCAAGTCCTGTGCAGACGACCACGGGAACATGGGATGGATTTCCGGCCTGGAAATGCTCAAGTGTCGCGGCGCCACGGTTCTCACCATCCAGATTAAGATCCAGGAATACCAGGTCTGGGGGAGCGGTCTTGTTGATTTCTTCAAGCGCGCTGGCAAGCGTAAAGACGGGCGTGATGTCGATTGGGGTTGCGCTCAGTTCCGACGCGTGTGTTTGGACATATTCGGAAAGAGCAACGCAAAGAATTTCGTGGTCATCGACCCATAGGATTTTCATGGTCGCTTCTCCTCTTCATGCAGCCGAGAAAAGCAATCGATCGCACGCTACATTTGCACGCAGCACTACTTAACAGCTTAGCATATCGGGCGAGGCCGCAGAACCTTGAAGGACGGATAGTGAGCTCTCCTTTTGCGGGGGGGGGGGCTGAACTCCGCCATCGCCTTGGTTATCGCCCAGCGGAGGTATGTTATTCGTCGAATCGGGCCTGCGCGGAAACCGCGGGCATGACTGCGATCGGCGAAGTGGTGGTGGGGCGCCGACAGCCTCGCCGTTGGATGTCTGCGGCGTACCGACAGTTTGGTACTAGCGTGTAAGGTCGCTTAGGGTCGGCTACGGATGTTCGCCATGGTGCCGGCCGCGTGAGCGATGTGCCGGCGCATGACAACCACCATTAGCGCAACCAGCGCGACCGGCGCGAACTGCAATGGAACATCCGTCAGCACCGCAAAAATTCCTTCGGCAGGCATGAGCCAGGCCACGCCGAGAACTAGCCATTCGGCGCGATTCAGTTTTCTCGCTTTTGCATCGCGCATCAAGAACACGATAGGCAAAATAAGCCAAGCGAGATCGTAATAGACGAGATAGGGCTGCACGAGCAGTGTCGCGATACACAAAGCCGATGCCCTGAGTTCGAACCGGGCGCGCACGATCCACAGATATGACATCGCGGCGACGGCCGGCACGGCGATCAGCGCATGAACGGCATACGCTCCTCCGACAGATAAGCCGAGCAGCCTCGCCGACGCGTACACAGTCGGTGTGGCACCCCAAAGGTGTCCGCCATGCACAACCGCAAGCCGGTTAAATTCCGGCAGGTATGAAGCGAATGCGGCCCATACCGCGCTGCCGAGCAATGCCACGCTGGCCGCCACAAACGCCGCAGCGCACAACCCGGAGGCGAAGAGCGCTTTCCAATGACGTCCACAGATCAGCGCGAGCGGGAAAAGCACCCCGAGTTGGGGCTTTATCGCAAGCACCGCGACGCATGCGCCAGCCAATATCGGATTGGATGCGAGCAACGCAAGCGCGCCGCCGGCCGCGCTATCGTGATCAGTGAATTCTGCCCGGTGTAGATGCAAATCGCGACTCCCGGGAACGATGCAAGCGCGAGCTTGGCTGCAACGTCAAGCCCCTTTGCGAGACGCCAGATAGCCAGGGCATATGCGGAGAGCGACAATACGACGTAAAAACCGAACGCGGCGCGGAACGACAGCACCCCAAGCGGCAATACTACCGCGAGGAATGTCGGCGGATAGGGCCAAGGTGCGACTGTAGCCAAGGGCCTTAGGGTCGCCTCAAGCGGGCTCATCCATTGCGGCGAAAATACCGCGGGAGCGCCGTGATCAATCGCGACCTTGGCGGCGGACCAGAAAACGGTAAAGTCAACGCCGACCAGAGCGCTCGAATCATTCCAGAAAAAATAATATCGGATGATCACTGCGAGGAGCACGACGCTTTGAATCACGAGCGCCGCCGAAGCATAGAGCGCGAGGCGTTGGTGCCCCACGTGTCCGTTCAGCCGTGCTGATGTCCTCACCATGGCGCCCCCTTTTTGGTTTTGAGGGAGTGTACATCGCGGCACCGCATCGGCCAAAATTGCGACTCATGGTGTTAGTCGAGCCAGGCTTTTGCAAACGCCCCCGAGCAATTGGGCATTGCAGAAACACTCAAGCCGAAGATTGTACGCACAACACCCAATGGGATTTTTGAACCTGTGTCAAGGGGCAAGGGCAACGATATGGTGGCGGGTACGATACCGCTCATCGCAACGACACCCGGCATAAAGCTCCTTGGCCCGCTTCCGGGCGATCTCCAGAGCACGCTCACGTACACCGCTGTGCTCATGGCGAACACCTCGCAACGAGATACAGCCGAAGGGTTCATCAAGTTCCTGGTGTCACCCGAGGCAAAGGAGATTTTCGCTGCAAACGGAGCTAAGTGAATTAACAGCCCGTCCGAAAATTTCCGACCGCCAAGAATCATTTCCGATTGCAACGCTCAGTCCGCCTTTACCGTATCGAGAAATGCTCGCAGTTCGCGCTGCATAGTCGGTGCATCCAGAATGATACTTCCGCCATGTCCGGCGAACACGCCACTGAAGCTTTCGTGAACGAGTCGCTCGAGGGAGCGAAGTTGCGTGGGCCAGTCGTACCAGCAGAAGTCTCGAAAGGCATGCAGAGCGTGCCTGCGGAAATCCCAACACAGTGAGTCGCCAGAGAAAAGGGTGTGGCCGATGAGGAACATGACGCTTCCGCGCGTATGTCCCGCCATCGGAATGACCCGAACGCCCGGCAACATCTCATGCGCCAGATCACCCGTGATTACGTCAGTGACGAACGGAGCGCCATCGGCGTCGTTCGCATGGATCCAGACGCGGGCGCCAAAACGCTTCGCATAGATGCCCGCATCCGCGACATCGTCGCGGTGGGTCAGCAAGATATGATCCAATCCTCCGGCTTCCGCGATCCAGCGCTCCAGGTGGCCGGACCAGCGCGGCCCGTCGATCATCACACGCAGGCCACCTGCAAGCGTGATGTAGCTGTGAGCGCCGTACGAAGAGCGGGCGTTATACCCGAGCCTCCACACGCCGGGAGCCACGGCTTGCGGGAAGAGGCCTGCCGGCATCTTCAAACCTTTTGGCGGCCGAACGGCAGCCGCCGGACAGATGACGACGCCTCGCCAAGCATCTTCTGTTTCCTGTTCACTGGAAGGCTGGTGAGCAAACGCCGAAGCGCCGTTTCGCTCGATGAACAGATTGGGAGCGGCCGTTCGAACCGCGCCGCAGTTGAAGCAAGCTGCGCTTACGTGCCAATGATCGTCGACATCACCTTTGTTCTCCGCCATAGCGCGCTCCCGGCCGATATTGGGTAGACGGTTCAAAGATAGCATTTTTGCGCGATTGAGAATTTGTGCGTTGGCGGACGCCGACTATGAGATCCGGTTTGGCGACGGCCGTTGGCCCGAACGGGCCTCCAAGCGGTTGTTCCAGGAGGAGATCGCTTCGCTTGCAGCGTCGGCATTGATGGCCAGGGAAACGGGAAGCTGGGAGCGCCTGCCATTTATCGCGACATCCGGGCCGAGGCTGGGCTGGCGTGACTGGTGTGCGGTGAACTTCGACGAATCGTAACTTGGGGCCGGCGAATACCTTGATTTCAACAGTGACGAATGCTGGCGCGACATGTTCGGGCGTAGATGGAGGATACTTGCGTAGCTGCACGCCAGTGCATTCAGCCAGGATTCCGCACATGAAAACGCTTTTTCTAGTAACTCTTTGCACGGCGTTATTCTCGTTCGGCAGTACGGCGTACGCGCAAGTCAACCAATCGGACCCGCAGGCTCTGATCAAGACCGCGACGCAGCAGATACTCGACGAGGTGCGTACCCGGGCGGTCGAACCGGACGATATTCCCCGCATCATGGATATCGTGAACCGCGACATTATTCCTTACACCGATTTTCGCCGTACCACCTCGCTCGCGATGGGCCGCTACTGGCGCACGGCAACGCCGACGCAGCAGCAGCAACTGGTCGAACAGTTCAAGATGCTCCTGATTCACACCTATTCGGGCGCTATCGGTCAGCTCCAACCTGATCAGCGGATCGAGTATCCGCCGATACACATCAGTCCAACCGATACGGACGTAGTGGTACGCACGATTTCGACCAGGAACGGCGAACCTGCAGAGATCGACTACCGGCTGTACAGCACGCCGCAGGGCTGGCGCTTATATGACTTGAACGTGCTCGGCGTCTGGCTGATCCAGACATATCGGCAGCAGTTCAGCGACAAGATCCAGCAAAGCAGTGTGGACGGTCTGATCCGGTTTCTCGCTGAGCGCAACGAGCAGCTCGCTTCGGGCAAGCAGTAAGTGACCGTTAGGTACGATGGCGATGGAGGTCTATAGCCGTACGTCGGTCGCGCTACGGGTGATGGGTGCCTCGAGAAGGCAACCAAACTCGCGGGCGAAGTCGACAGAGACGCGCGCGTGGACGGCGCCCTGCTTGTCAAAGAACCGCTGTGTTCCGCTAAGCGTGAACACGCCTTCATGCCAGATGTTCGGATGGATGTAGAGACCCTGCTGTCCATCGAAGCGAAAGCACACGAACTTCTCTGGCGCGATGTCGTCCCCGGGCAACGCCAAAGGAACGTAGAACGGGCGATGGTCGAGAGGAAAGAACAGTTGTCCGCCGTCGGGGTGGTAGTTCGCGTGCCAAAGCAACATGCGTTCCGGTGCATTGGCGTTGTCCTCGCGGGCTGCTTCAGGTTCCTTGGCGTACGCAAGAATATAGTTGCCACCAACAGCTTCGTTTCGACCGTAGAGAATGTCCCCGCGCCATTCGCTTACAAATGTGCCTTCGGTTGTGCCTGCCTCATCACCGGTTCCGGAATCTATGGGCCTTGTTCCCAGCGCCGGCCATTGCACGATCTCGATCGAGCACTCGCTCGGGTCCGCCACGAGCTTGCCAAATCCATCAAGCGTTGTAGGGGTCGCGTCGACCACGGGCATCGAGACGCACCGGAGGCCAGCAGGAAGGGCGGGGTTGAGGTAGTCGATTTCTTTGGACATCCGCGCAGTTTACATGAATAGCCCCGGCACGAAGATGGGTAGTTTCGTTAACGCGGCGACCCGTAAAATCCTCTGGCCATGAAAGGAAAGGAGAGACCCGATGCCGAGCCTTGAACGAGCGCGACCGGCTATGCTGATCGACTCTGTCTGGCGCATGATGCTTCGCCTCGGATTCCCGCTCGTTCGCGCCTGGTGGCACCTTCGACGGCCTCGCCATGAGGGTGCGCTAGTAGCGATCTACGTCGGGCGGGCGCTGTTGCTGGTGAAGTCATCGTACCGGGCTGAGTGGAATTTTCCCGGTGGTAGTGTCCGGCCCGGTGAGGCGCCTGATGCAGCGGCGCAGCGCGAAATGGAGGAGGAGCTTGGTCTCTCGTCGTACCCATTACGCCCCGCGGGCAGCGCCTGCGGCATTTGGGACGGGCGAAGAGACCGGGTGCATTTCTTCGAACTGCACCTCGATTGCATGCCCGAGCTGCGGCTTGATAATCGTGAGATTGTCGCCGCGCATCTGGCATTGCCGGAGGAATTGCACGGCATCGCGCTGACACAGGCGGTCACCGCGTATCTCGGCAGAGATCTCTGCTGTTAGTTGGCGCTTTTCCTTTCGGGACGTCTCGACCGCTCCGCGTTGCTCGCGGCGTGCCCGTGTTGTTGGGTCACGCCGCCAGCAGCAGGCTATCTGATCGACTGAATTTGCGCCTGGCTCAGTCCCCACGTATGGGGCGGCAGTGGAATGAAGTGCACCGTATCGAGGTAGGCCTCGTTCGTCTCCGAGTAACGCGGGGCAGGCGGGGAGGTGGGAGAGTCGACGCCATCGTGGCCATGGCTGTCATGGTGCGCCCCGTGGGTGTCGTGCAGATGACATAAAACGGCCGCAAGCCGTTCGGTGCAAGCTCGCGTGTTGCGATCTTTTTTGGCTACTTATGTCGTGGGCAACGTGGATTTGCCGCGACGTTTGCGCGGCTTGGGCTCCACACCCACGCGCGGATCGCGGGCGAGCACGAGCGCCGTCATTCTCTCTGCAATGGTTTCGAAAGCCAGATCGTCTTGCGGCACATAAAGCCATTTTCCGAGCACCGGATGCGGCCGCAAAGCGGGCATCTCATCGATCAGCGCGGCATGGCGCTCTTGCGATGTGCATACCAGCAGGCCATTCCACGGCGCATCGCGATCGGCTGCAACCAGGCACAACAGGCCGTCGATATAGGCGGCATCGCTACCGAACATGCGCCTGCGAATGTAGGTTGAATCGCGTTCGAATGCGTCGAAGATCCAGACGAGTGAGTTTCGGATGGAAGAGGGCATGGACGCGTATTCCCTGGGCGATAAGAGCGAAGATGAGCTTACACAAATTCGCCGGCCCTGGCAGCCGGGGGCAAAGCCTGTTTGCGGTGCGTACGTCTCTTCTACCCTCAGGAATAACGCATCCCGCTTTCAGATCGACTTGACCTCTCCGCCGTCCATCCTCAAGGTCGAACCCGTCATCCAGTGAGCCGCAGGCGACACGATGAACGCCATCAGCTCGGCAATCTCCTCGGGCGTGCCGTACCGGGCGATTCCTGCTTCCAGAGGGAACCGTGCCGTCGCTTCTTCGACCGTCATGTTGTGGAGCGGAGCCCAATGTTCCAGGTAGGATTGCCGCCGACCGGTCATCACAGGGCCGGGCAGCACGCTATTGACCTGTACACCGTCTGCGATCCCACGATCCGAGAAGGCTTTCGCCAGCGCCACGATCGCCGCGTTGATCGTGCCCACGGCCGCGTACGGTGCTTTGGGAAACAGCGCTGAGTTCCCCGACATCAACACCACTGATCCCGAGGTTTTCTTCAACGATGGCCATGCCGCGACCGTCAATCGCCGCGCGCCGTGCAGCTTCAGCGCGAAGCCACGATCCCATTGATCGTCGCTCATCTCGAAGACATCGATCTGCGGCACTGCGCCCGCGATGTTGAGTAACGCGTCGATCTGTCCGAATGTCGACAACGTCTGGTCGACGACTTTCTGCGCGGCCTCTGGGTGAGACAGGTCGAGGTAGATTGGAAGCGGTTCGGCACCGGCCTTTTTTACGTCGTCAGCGGTTTGGGCGAGGTTCTCGCGATTGCGCGCAACGAGTACGACCGACGCAAAATCTCGCGCCAACCTGATGGCGGTCGCACGGCCGATACCCTGGCTTGCACCCGTCACAATGGCTACCTTGCTGGACATTTCCTTTCTCCTTTACTCGTGAATGAGTTGCTTCAACAGAGATTCGATGGACAAGCACCACGCTGTGTTTGCATGTCAGCGAACAAGAAAACCGGATATAGCCGCGGCGATCTCTGTCCCATGAGTTTCCAGTGCAAAGTGGCCGGTATCGAGAAAGCGCACCTCGGCGTTCGGTATGTCACGTCTGAATGCCTCAGCGCCGGCCGGCAGGAAAAACGGATCGTTCTTCCCCCACACGGCAAGCAAAGGGGGCTGGTGGCTGCGGAAATACTGCTGGAACGCCGGATACAACGCGACATTGTTTCGGTAGTCTCCGAACAGATCGAGCTGGACTTCGTCCGCACCTGGCCGGCTCAGATAGAAGTCGTCAAGCGAGTAGCCGTCTGGTGACACGGAAGCGGTGTCCTGCACGCCATGCGTGTACTGCCACACGGTCGTTTCGTGCGTCAGCATGGCGCGAAGTGCCTCGCGATTAGCGGGTGAAGGATCCTGCCAGTAGGCGCGGATCGGATTCCAGCCATCGCTCAAGCCTTCTTCGTATGCGTTACCGTTCTGCGAGATGATCGCTGCGATCCGCTCGGGGTGCCTGAGCGCAAGCCGGAAGCCGGTCGGCGCGCCATAGTCGAATACGTACATGGCGAAGCGATCGAAACCAATCTGCTCAGTGAAGCGTTCGATAACGTTGGCGATGTTGTCGAACGTATACGCAAAAGTATCGCGGTCCGGCATGTCCGACTGGCCAAATCCAGGCAGATCGGGCGCGACGACATGGAAGCGCTCGGCAAGCAGGGGAATCAGGTCCCGAAACATGTGGCTCGAACTCGGAAAGCCGTGGAGGAGTAACAGTTTCGGCGCGTTCGAACGACCCGCTTCGCGATAGAACACCTTGACGCCGTTTGCGTCAGCGTAACGATAGGCAATGGAGGACATGGGTTGACTCCCGGTGAGGTAGAAAATGGCAGGCAGCGAGCGCCTGTCCGTATGAAAGTTCAGGTATCTCTAACGCGCCGAGACAGCCTGGACCGCTTCGACGATCACATCGGTTACGACGTCAGGTGCTGTAACGATGGGTGTGTGATCAACCTGATGTGAATGCACGCGCGCGTTCATGCGCTGTGCCATGAAATGTTGCGTGTCGGGATTGATCATCCGGTCCTGCCCGGCGGTCAGAAACCAGCTCGGCCGGTCCTTCCAGAGTGGGCGCCCGACTGGCTCGCCAATGGACGAAACTGAAATGGGACGTTGAACCGCACTGAGTACCGTCAGTTCCTGTGCGCTCGCGTGTTGTGCGAATGCCGCCGCGAACGCCTCTTCGGGCAGCCATATCAGGCCATGCCGATCCGGTGACAGCTTGGGTGCCAACGCGTGCGCTTCGCCGCGATAGAACACATCGCTCACCGTTTCGCCTTCGGCAGGCGCAAGCGCAGCGATGTAGACCAGCGCCTTGACGTTGTCGGCGCGCGTCGATCCGATGACTGCGCCGGCGTAGGCATGTCCCGCAACAACAACCGGACCGTCGATGCGCTCCAGCGTTCTATCGAGGGCCGCCACGTCTTCATGCAAACCGCTGAGCGGCAACGGCGCCGCAACTGCATGAATGCCGTGTGCCTTCAGACGTTCGATGACCTCGCTCCAGCTTGAGCCATCTGCCCACGCGCCGTGCACAAGCACTGCGCTCACGTTGCCAATAGACATTTCTCGCTCCTTTGACGGACTTAGGTGCTGCGTGGGATACACGTGTATCGCGTCGCGCCGTGCGGCGTGCCATGTAACCTGATTAAATTGTATTTACAGGTTACAAACGGGAGACGTAACTTGTCAAGTGCATTTTTAGTGGTTACGATTCAGCCATCGTCACTGCATATTCGTCATAAGAGATGGACTACCGTCAGATCCCCGCGATATTGGTGGCCGATGCGCCTGGCCTCGATTTCCTTAACTCTGTCGCGACGCCCGTGGACGAAGAAGTCGACTGGATCAGCGACGGGGAAGGCTTGCTTGCCTGGTTGGACCAGACGGCGCTGGTGCCTCACGCGGCCCTCGAAGCAATCCGGAACCGCGCGTCGGCGGACGA
Organism: Paraburkholderia domus; assembly: GCF_905220705.1. Classification (GTDB taxonomy): domain Bacteria; phylum Pseudomonadota; class Gammaproteobacteria; order Burkholderiales; family Burkholderiaceae; genus Paraburkholderia; species Paraburkholderia domus. Next base: position 468,759 of record NZ_CAJNAT010000002.1, on the reverse strand, counting down.
ACTCAACGACCTTGCGGCACGCGCGCGCGAACTGCGCGAGTGGTTCAGGGGTTTTGTCCGTAAGAGGAAGGGGCGGCCGCTGGTTGCCAACGACTTGCGTGAGCTTGAACCCTTGAATCAACTGCTCGAGCGGGACCAGCAGCATGGCGAAATCGTCACGAACGCTTCGGGCGGTGTGACGAGCTTTGAGCTTCGCGCGAACCGGCGCTGGCAGTCGCCCGAGTCTCTACTGATGCCCATAGCCGAGGCACTGGCGAGACTGGTATGCGAAGAGGACTTCACGTACGTGAAAGCGTGTGAAGGGCCGAGGTGCACATTGATGTTTGCGGATCACACGCGAGGTCACGCCCGCCGGTGGTGCAGCATGGCGATCTGCGGTAACCGCGCGAAGGTCGCGGCTCACCGCAAGCGGCTCAAGGAGCAGGAGAACGGCTAGGTGCAAGCTTCGGCATCGGCGCGCAGATCGCCGGGGCGCCAGCGTGAGCAAATGCGTGCTGCGGTGAGGTAAGGAGAGCACCAGCCACGCACAAGCAGTCAGAAGGAGACGAAGTGGGAGACAAACTGGAGATCGGCCAGACAGGCGGGCAGGCGGCGGCCGCGAACCGCGCGGTGCTGGTGATCGCCGTCGCGCAATTGCTCGGTACCTCGTTGTGGTTCAGCGCGAACGGCGCGATGCGGGAGTTGCAGGCGAGCTGGCACCTGAGCGCATCCGGCATAGGGTGGCTCACAAACGCAACGCAGGCGGGCTTTATCGTCGGGACGCTGCTTTCGGCGACGACCGGGATTGCAGATCGTGTGCCCGCCAGCCGCGTGTTCGCGGTCTGCGGCCTGATCGGTGCCGCGCTGAATGCGCTCTTTGCGCTGTGCAGCGCGGGGCTCGGCTCGGCACTCGTGTTCCGCTTCGGCGTAGGCGTGGCGCTCGCCGGTATCTATCCGCTGGGAATGAAATTGCTGGTCTCGTGGGCGCCTGGGCGCGCGGCGCAAACGCTCGCATTGCTGGTTGCCATGCTGACGCTCGGCACGGCGTCCGTACACGCGATTCGTGCCACGTTCTCGAGCGTGCCGTGGCAGACGGTCGTGCTGGCATCGTCCGGGCTCGCCGTGCTCGGCGCCTTACTGGTGTTTGTGCTCGGCGAAGGGCCGCATGCGCGCGCTGGTGGCGCGCGTCGCCCGGCGCTGTCCGGCGGCGTGTGGCACGTGATCGGAATCCGCGAGTTCCGGGCCGCGGCGTTTGGATACTTTGGCCATATGTGGGAGCTGTACGCATTCTGGACGCTGACGCCGCTCTTCGTGCAGCACGCGTTGACGGGTACGGCGCCGCCAGCGGCCAGCGCGGTGGCGTTCTGGTCGTTCGCGATCATCGGCATTGGCGCGGCGGGCTGTGTACTCGGCGGCATGTTGAGCCGGTCGGTGGGCAGTGCGCGCACAGCAGCGCTGGCGTTGGCGACTTCAGGTACGCTGTGCGCCGTCTATCCACTGGCGTCGACGCTCGGCGCTTCGCTGCAACTCGCTTTGCTGCTGGTATGGGGCGTGAGTGTCGTGGCCGACTCGCCGCAGTTCTCGGCGCTGTCCGTGCGGGCGTGTCCGCCGGACAAAATCGGCGGCGCGTTGACACTGCAAAACAGCTTTGGCTTTTTCCTGTCGGCCTGCTCGATTCTCTGGTCAACCAGTGCGTATCGCTCGCTCGATGTCCACGTCGCCTGGCTGCTTTTGCCCGGTCCGGTTCTGGGCCTTATTGCCATGACACCGCTGTTTGCGAAAAGGCCGCGCTGGTGATGCGTTTTCGACGAGCGCGTGTCCGGTATTCACGACCACCGCGGTGCCATCAAAATTAAACTATTCCATCCGCATACTATGACGGAACGGCCGCGCAAGTTTGCACTGCTCATGCAATACCCCGGTACTATATGGGTTCAGCGGGAATCGGCCCGGGAGCCAGCGTGAGAGAATCCGGTATGTAAGCCGGTGCAAGGCGCGCCACATATTCCACGTCAAAACATGAACAATTTTATTCGACCCCCTGTTTCCTATCCGGCATCTGTCGTCTTCGTGGACGACAGCGACAGATACCTTGATGCATTACGCAGATTCTTTCCGGATATTTCCACCAATCTGTTTTTCACGCGGCCTCAAACAGCACTCGCTTTCATCCGCAAACATGCCCGCGAAAATTCGCTGGAGTTTGCGCCGGCGTCGGCTTGTCTGAGCGAGAACGGCCTGGAGCGGTTTGCAGAAAGCTCGGCGCAGCGAGACGTACTGACCCGGGATTCCCGATTCGCGGAGGTAGCCGCAGTTGTCGTCGATTACGACATGCCCGGGCTGAACGGCGTCGAATTCCTTTCTTCCATATCCAATTTGCGTTGCGCAAAGGTGCTCCTGACCGGCGTCGCGGATGAGACCGTCGCGGTGAAGGCCTTCAATGCCGGAATCGTCGATTTGTATCTGAGAAAAACGGATACGGATTCAGCCAGCAGACTGGTTCATTATCTGAAAGACGCCAAAAACAGGCATTGCTCAGAGGCAGGCTGGCTGGGCTTGGGCGAAAACGGCACGACCTATTGCGATCCGAGAACGAGGAAGGTCATCGACGAGGTGGTTGCCGCTGAAGGCATCGTCGAGTACTACTGGCGTCCGGAGCAGAATGCCATCCTGATGTTCGATCGTGCGGGCAACCCGAGCGTTTTCCTTGCCTGGGCCGAGAACGACTGGATCTCCCAGGCGGAGATCGTGGCGGATGAGAGTGGGCCGGTGGATCTGTTGAGGCAAATGGCGGTACGCGAGTCGATGCCTGTTTTCTGGCCGCACCTGGCCTTCCGTCCTGGTAAGCACTTCAGGACGGTAAAGCCGCGAACCGTCCCGGGCTGGGACGACGCTTTCTATTGCTGGACCAGAATAGAGCCGGCCGACGTGGGTTTGCGCACGCTGACGTTTTCGCAATGGCGGAGTGACCGGAATCAGCACGCTCACGGATGACGGGTCGGCCCCTTGGCGTACGCCCCTACATGGCTTGCGGCAGGTACATCCCATTCTGTAGGGGATGTGGGCTGTATGGCTATTAGCGCGAGTAGTTGACGGACTCACTCCTGCGCCGCTTCGTTCGACGCAACGCCCTCAAGGGAATGATGCGTAAGCTTGTCGGCGCAACCCCGAGACAATTCAGGCCGAACGCATACGAAGCGTGATGTTGATCTGGCAGCCAGCTGCCGTCTGGCCTCGCGTCACCCGCCTCCCGTCAGCATCAAAATGTAGGTAATCGTCGAAACCACGATGACGCACACGCCGATAAGGATCTTTGCGTTGTTGAACTCGACGAGGCCAAATACGCAAATGGCGATGCCGAAAACCGCCATCAAGGTCCCGAGCGCCGCCAGCACGATCCGCACCTTGCTCCCTGTCGTTTCCTCCGGGTTCGCATGCGCTTCCAACTGGTCAGGTTTCATGGTGAATCCTTCCGCGATACGGGCGCGCAGCCTCCAACCATCAGCGACCGGCGGGGGAGGTTCGGCAGGCAATCCTGAGCCCCGCGTGCCAGTGCATTCATTGTAGAAAGTCTGGCTTACACATCGATACGCGTTGCACCTGGCTGGATGCGTCCTATGCATGAATTGATTTTTTTAATGAATTTGTAAGATCGAGCGAATTACGGTCGAATGTCGGGCGCTGCGCGCCGGATGCGGTTCTGGCACGGGGTTCCGGCGCGCCGGCGCGCTTACCGCACGTTTGTGGTTGCTCTTGGTTGCTCATTCAGGCGCGCATTTCTTTAAAAGACTGATGAAAGGAAAAACATGAAATCCATGCTGGCAGCCCTGGCGATTGCGCTGCTCGCCGTATCGTCCGGCAACGCAATCGCGAATGATTGGTCGACCGTGCGATTCGGTGTCGACGCGAGCTATCCGCCGTTCGAATCGAAATCCGCCGACGGCCAGCTTGTCGGCTTCGACATCGATCTGGGCAACGAGATCTGCCGCCGCCTGAACGCAAAATGCGTGTGGATCGAAAACGCCTTCGACGGGATGATTCCTGCGTTGAAGGGGCGCAAGTTCGACGGCGTGCTATCGACGATGTCGATGACGCCGGCGCGTCAGGCGCAGATCGCGTTCTCGTCGAAGGTATTCCGGATCCCGACACGCCTCGTCGCGAAGAAGGGCTCGACGATCATACCGGCGCCGGAAGCGCTGAAGGGCAAGCGAATCGGCGTTGAGCAGGGCTCGATCCAGGAAACGTATGCGAAAACCTACTGGGAGCCGGCCGGCGCGGTGATTGTGTCTTACCAGGATCAGGATCTCGTTTACTCGGACCTGATCGCCGGGCGCATCGACGCATCGTTGCAAAACGCCGTGCAGGCTGACGTCGGCTTCCTGCGGACGCCGCGAGGTAAGGACTTCGCGTTCGCCGGCAACCCGCTCTACGATGCGAAGACGCTCGGAAGCGGCACTGCGATCGGTTTGCGCAAGGAAGATACCGACCTGAAGGCGAAAATCGACAAGGCAATCGCCGATATGCGCGCGGACGGCACGTACGACAGGATCGCGAAAAAGTATTTCGACTTCGACGTCTACGGCCAGTGAAGACGGCCTGACCGACGCATGCGATCGAGTTCGATGTGCCTGGATACTCGCTCGCTGTCCGATGCCATGGGCAAGAGGCTTCCGAAGTAGTCCGAGACGTTCGGCAGGGGCGTGCTAAATTGTATTTACGACGCCTTCGACGGAGTGTCTTCCATGGATATTCATTCGATTCTAGGCATGATTCATGCCGAAGAAGCTTTGCTTGTATCCATCATACGGTCATTGCCGCCGGACGTAAGACGCACGGTCGTCAACGATTTTCATGAGCAAGTCAGACTTGCCGAGACGTCGCACCTGGACCCGACAACCGATCGCGAAGCGAGCGATGCGTTCAAAGCGCATATCAGAAGGCTGTCGATCATGCTTGCCTCGCTGCCGTGAGCAGAAGTCGACCAACCCGGGGCTCCACGTGCGGCGTGTGCAAGCGAATTGCGTTTGCGTCGCGCGCCGACCATACTCGTTACGTCGCACCCTTCTGGGCGGCCGCCGATGAACCCTAACGATCCCCAACGTCAGGAGCCCGAACATCCGCATGCGGACGATCACGATCACTCGGGCAGTGCGCTGTCGGAAATGGACTTGCGTGTCCGTGCGCTGGAATCCCTGTTAGTCGAGAAGGGATACGTCGATCCCCACGCGTTGGACGCACTGATCGAGACCTACGAGCATACGGTGGGCCCGCGCAATGGCGCGCGCGTGATCGCGAAGGCATGGCGCGATCCGGCGTACAGAAAATGGTTACTCGAAGACGCAACCGCAGCTATCGCTTCGCTGGGCTATACCGGCAGGCAGGGCGAACACATGGTCGTGTTGGAGAACACCGCCACGGTGCACAACATGGTGGTCTGCACATTGTGCTCATGCTATCCCTGGCCGGTACTTGGGCTTCCACCGGTCTGGTACAAGTCGGCCCCTTACCGGTCGCGAGCGGTCATCGATCCGCGCGGCGTATTGAAGGAGTTCGGCTTCGAACAGCCCGCCGACGTCGAGTTTCGCGTGTGGGACTCCACCTCCGAGGTTCGCTATCTGGTGTTGCCGATGCAGCCTCCCGGAACCGCGGGTCTCTCCGAGGAAGCGCTCGCGGACCTGGTGACACGTGACTCGATGATCGGCACGGGACTGCCGAAGACACCAGAATCGGTGCGGGAGTCGCCATGAACGGTGCACAGGACCTCGGCGGCATGCAGTCGTTCGGCCCGATACACCCGGGAGCCGACAGTCTGATCTTTCATGCGGACTGGGAGCGCCGCGCGCTGGCGATCACGCTGGCGATGGGCGCAGTCGGCAAATGGAACATCGACATGTCTCGCGCTGCCCGGGAGAGCTTGCCGCCTGCACAATACCTCGCTAGCAGCTACTTCGAAATCTGGTTGGAAGGACTGCAAAAGCTGCTACTGAATGCGGGATTGGCGACGGCGGAGGAAATCGGGAGCGGCAAGTCGATGAATGCGGCGGCGCCGGTCTCTCGCGTGCTGATGGCTCACGAGGTTGCCGCTGCTCTGCGCCGTGGCAACCCCGCCGTTCGCGTGGTGGCCGCCAATGCACGCTTTAAAGTCGGTGAGGAGGTGCTGACCCGCCAGCTCAATCCATCTACTCATTGTCGTCTGCCACGCTATTGCCGGGGTAGGCGAGGGCGTATCGTTGCTGTTCACGGTGCCCACGTTTTTCCCGACACCAATGCGATCGGTCTCGGTGAACAGCCCCAATGGCTCTACACAGTGCAATTCGATGCCTCAGAACTTTGGGGCGCCGATACGACTGCGGCTTCGGTCTGCGTCGATTGCTGGGAATCTTACCTCGACTATCCGGGCGGCGCGCCTGTCTGAGATGACTCACACCCCGCTGGATCTTCCCGACTTGCGTGCCGCCTTGCCGGCATTGCCATGTGACACCGCAGGGCCCGTCTTCGACGCACCCTGGGAAGCTCAGGCGTTTGCGATGACCTTGACCTTGCACGAACGTGGCCTGTTTACGTGGACAGAGTGGGCGACGTTTTTGAATCAGGCAATCAACGATGCGCAGGCCGCCGGCGACCCGGACCATGGCAACACCTACTACAGTCATTGGCTGACGGCATTGGAGCGCATTTGCGCATTCAAGGAACTGCTGACCGGAGACATGCTTCTGCAGCGTCAGAATGAGTGGGACATTGCCGCTCGACACACGCCGCATGGGCAGCCGATTGTGCTGGAGTGACAGCGAGCGCCTCATGCGCGTATCGGACGGCTTTGTCTGATACTCATACGCCGTGCCAGTAGCGCGGGCGCTTTTTCGGGTGCAACTCTCGCGTTTCCGCTTATAAGGGGCACGTTCAGTGACGATAGATCGCCCAAGAAACAAACCGCCTGGACGGTTTACATTGCAGATTTGCAGTGTTAGTCTTGCGCACTCACATGAGTGCTCATGTCTGAGTCTGGTTTCGGAAACGGAGGGACTCGGAATCGAAACTGGAGATCTGAATTTACAAGTCAATGAAGCCGCGGCACCTGTTGATTGCCGTAATTTGCACAGCTTTGATAGGGTGCTCGAGCGTGAAGCCCGTTGCCTATTCGGGAATTGCGTCGTCGTCCTCCTTGCAGCCAAATCAGCAGGACGAATCCGGCCGGGTACCGTATCGCTTGTCCACCCAGGCCGATTGGCGAAAGTACGGTCGATTGATCGTTGATCCGGTTGTGGTCTATCGGGGCGCCGATAACCAGTTCGGCAGCATGCAGGACAAGGACAAGGCGATCAAGTGACCCAACGGGTACAGGACAACGGGGACGGCCAACACGGCCGATCCCCGTCAGGTCAGCCGATCTCTGGCGCTAGTACGAACACAGCCGCGCGAGTCGGATAGAAGGGCATACGTTTCTCGGATCGTGTGCCTTGCAAGCGGATGCCCACGATGAATAAAGCCAGCCTGATCGCGTGTCATGAATGCGATCTTCTCCAGTCGGAGACGCCACTCGTTGAAGGCGGCACAGGCCGGTGCCAACGATGCGGTGTGTTCCTCTACAGATACCAAAGTGTGCCGACGGCGCACGATCGCACATTGGCGTTCACCCTGGCCGCTGCGATCCTGTTTGTGGTTGCCAACCGCTTCCCGATTTTTGGACTCTGGGTCAATGGAACACTTGTCGAAGCCACGCTTTTCGGGGCGGCTTCGGCGCTGTACGCGGACGGTATGTGGCCAATAGCGGGCCTTGTCTTCGTGACAACGATCCTGATGCCATCACTGAACATACTGGCTGTGATCTATTTGCTCTTGCCGTTGCATACCGGCGGTTTTCCTCATAGACCTGAAATTATTCTTCGCGTGCTCCGGCACGTTGCGCCGTGGGGAATGATCGAAGTACTTATGCTCGGCATGCTGGTCGCGTTGGTCAAACTCCAGCACATCGCAACGGTCGTTCCCGGCGTCGCGATCTGGGCATTCGGCGCAGTGATGGTGCTGCTTGCGGCAGCGGCTGCGACGTTTAATCCGCGCGATATATGGGCGCGCATCGATGCATTGCAAGGTGAGGGCGGTGTGCCGCACGCGCTGCAGGCAAGTGCCGCCGCGGTCACAGCCGCGCGCGCGGGTCTGTTCGTTTGTCACGATTGCGGCTTGCTCTCAAAGCCGCTTTTTGCCGACACCCATGCCGGAGTCTGTCCACGTTGCGGCGCGGTGCTGCATCGGCGCAAGCCCAATAGTCTGGCACGCACCTGGGCTTTCCTGTTCGCGGCCATGATCCTTTACATCCCTGCCATTCTCCTTCCGGTCATGGTGACAAGTACTTTATTGGGTACGCAATCCGACACGATCCTGAGTGGCGTCGTCTATCTTTGGACCTCCGGATCGTGGTCTCTGGCCACCATCGTTTTCATCGCAAGCGTTGTAGTGCCCATGCTCAAACTCCTGTCGTTGGTCTTTCTCGCGTGGAGCACCCAGTTGCGCTCCCCTCTAATCCCACACAAACGAACGCGTATTTATCGGGTAGTGGAGTTCGTCGGTCGGTGGTCGATGCTCGATATCTACGTGATTACGATCCTTGTCGCTTTCGTGCAATTCGGCTCGATTGCAACGATCGACGCAGGTCCCGGGTCGCTTGCGTTCGGCGCGGTAGTCGTGCTGACCATGTTCGCCGCGCTGTCATTCGACCCGCGGCTGATATGGGACGCGGTGGAGTCGGAAAGTGAATGAGTCGCCTGTGCAGTTGGATGAGCAAAGTGCGGCCGTCTTTCCAGCAGCCCTTGCTGTCAAACGGTCGAATTGGCGGCTGCAGCTGGTGTGGATGGTGCCGATGGTCGCACTCCTGATAGCCGGCTGGCTGGTCGTGCAATCGGTCATGAAAAGCGGCCCAACCATCACGATCAGATTTTCGACGGGTGAAGGTATTGAGGCTGGCAAAACGAAGATCAAGTTCAAGAATGTCGATATCGGCGTGATCAAGAGCGTCGAACTTTCAGGTGATCATAAGACAGTGATTGCCAGCGCAGAAATGTCCCGCAACGCTGCCAGCATGCTCGTCGACGATACGCGTTTCTGGGTTGTTCGACCGCGCATCTCTGGAGGCACGGTATCGGGCATAGGTACTTTGCTGTCCGGATCGCACGTCGGAATGGACATCGGGTCGGCGCAAAAAACGCGCAGCGATTTCGTCGGACTTGAGTCGCCGCCGGTCCTGGCCTCAGGCACACCAGGGCGAGAGTTCGTGCTTAAGAGCGATAACCTGGGCTCGCTCGATATCGGTTCGCCAGTGTTCTTCCGGCGGCTCCAGGTCGGTCAGATCGTCTCCTTCGCGCTTGATCCCGAAGGTGCGGGAATGATCATCCATGTCTTTATCAACGCGCCTTACGACCGCTACGTGACGGACGATACCCGCTTCTGGCACGCAAGCGGTGTCGATGTGACGCTGGATACGACAGGCGTAAAGGTCAACACCGAATCGCTGGTGTCAGTCCTGATTGGCGGCCTCGCATTCGAGAACCCATCTGGCGCGACGAACCGGCTTGAAGCAGACGCGCAGCACCAGTACGAGCTTTTCGTAGGCCGGGCCGAGGCGATGAAGCAGCATGACGCAGTCGTCGATAAATACGTGCTGAACTTCAAGGAGTCCGTGCGCGGATTGACTGTCGGAGCGCCCATCGACTTCCGTGGAATAGTCATCGGCGAGGTATCGGCGATCAATACGCATTTTGACCCGGCGACGAAGGAATTCAGTATCCCCGTCGAGGTGAGCATTTTCCCGGAGCGCCTGATTTCACGCGACGATTCAGGAAGCGCTGTTGGAGCAATACCGTCGGAGCGGAAAGAATTTGCGGACTATCTGGTGAAGAAAGGGCTGCGGGCGCAGCTCAGGACGGCGAGCCTGCTGACCGGTCAACTCTATATCGCGATCGATTTCTTTCCCTCGGCGCCGAAAGCAACCGTCGACTGGAGTAAGACGACGCCCCAATTGCCAACCGTACCGGGCAACCTGCAAGGCTTACAGGAGTCCATTACAAGCCTCGTCGCCAAGCTGAACAAGATTCCGTTCGAAGGAATCGGCAACGACCTGAGAAAAACGCTCAATGACGCAGATACGCTGATGAATACGATCAATACCGATGTGGCACCGGAGGCAAAATCGACGCTGGCTACGGCGCGCGAAACGCTCACGTCAGCGAATCGCGCGTTGCAAAGCGACTCGCCATTGCAGCAAAGCACAGCCGAAACCATGCGCGAGTTGTCGCGAACAGCGGCCTCGTTCCGCGCGCTGGCTGAGTATCTCCAACGCCATCCAGAAGCGCTGCTCCGAGGCAAGACCGAGGACAAGTGATGAGCAGATATCGAACGTTGCTTCTGACGATAATCGTGCTGGCCGTGTTCACCGGATGCGCCACGTCGCCGGCATCAAATTTCTACACGTTGAGCCCGGTTCAATCGGTCGGACAGCCGCAAGATGCCGATCCGATCCTGATCGCGATCGATCCGGTGACGGTGCCCGACCTGGTCGATCGGCCGCAGATCGTCTCCAGGCTGGATGCGAACCGCGTGTCCATCGATGAGTTCGCACGCTGGGCCGAGCCGTTGAAGAGTCAGATTTCACGCGCACTGGCTGCGGATCTCGCGCAACGCATCCCGGGAGCGATCGTATCGAGCTATCCGCAACGTGTGGACGAAAACGCCTTCCGCGTATCGGTTGACGTACAGAGCTTCGATTCGTCGTCTGACGGCACGGTGATGCTGGCAGTTATCTGGTCGGTGCGCCAGCCGAAGCGAGGGGAGAGAACCCGCGGACGAACGGTTGTACGCGAGGCCGCGAGCGAACCCGGCTACGGCGCTCTGGTAGCGGCGCACAGTCGAGCCCTTGCGTCCGTGGCAGATGATGTCGCCGTAGCGGTGCGTTCGGTAATGCGGCAGTGACGCGCGGGATGCATAGCCGTGTTGAATTCGGACAGTGTATGGCGTCCGGCCGCCATACACCTTGAATATGACGAGTGGCTTAGCCCGGATTGATTTCATACTGGCTTCGTCGCGTAGTGCGGGGGCCGAGGATCCGCAGCGTGATAGCCACGACTAGTAAAGCCGCCGCGATGATGCCGAACATAGCGCCTGCTCCTTGTTGGTTCAATATAGGGAGCAAGATGAAAGGCAGCATGCCACTAACAATGCGGGACAACGAGTAGGTACTGCCGATGGCAGTTGAGCGCACGCTGGCCGGAAAGATCTCAGACTGGTAGACATGATACGCATTGCTGAATACATTCGATGCACACGTTGTCAACACGCCAAAGAGAACGATCAGCGTTGAGTTGTTGGAATAGGCAAAACCCAAGCCAAAAACTGCAATTGACAATATGGCGCCGATCACCAGTGTGCGGCGTTCTATCCAGTTGAGTAGCGGAATCGAGAGCAAAGATCCGACCGGGTAGCCGAGGAACGATAGAGCGATAAAAAGCGTTCCGTCGGTGACGTCAAAGCCACGGCTTTTCACCACGGTGCTGGCCAGTGTGCCAAAACCATAGTAGCCAAATCCCTGCAGCAGATGGAAGATGGTCAACATCAGGTAGCGCTTGTTGTAGGGCGCGCGGCGCAGCAAGGCAACGCGTTCGCCCAACGTCATCGGATTTCGCTTGGCGGTCGCTTCAGGTGAGATGACCGACACGGTCACGCCGGCACTGGCGGCAAAGCGCCGAAGCATGGCGTGAGCCTCCTCCACGCGACCCTGCGCCAGCAGCCAGCGCGGGCTTTCGGGCAACTTATGTTGCACAAGCAGAACCAGTACTGCGCCCAGGCTGCCGATAACCAGAATGACGCGCCAGCCAGCCACGGTGCCAAAGTGCAGGGGATTAAGCCAAAGCGCCATGAATCCAACCAGGGGCACGGCAACATACGAGGCGGTGTAGGCCCATGCGGCCATTCGCCCGCGACGTTCCTTGGGCAAAATCTCGGACAAAAAACTATCAGCTACGGGATAGATCGCACCTACGCCGATGCCCGTGAGGAAGCGGCAGATCACCAGCATCTCCGCATTGACCGAGAATGCGCCTATCAGCGAAAAGCCGCTATACCAGATCAGATTGAACAAGAACGCCTTGCGTCGGCCGATTCGATCGGCCATGCTGCCCAGAAAAAATGACCCAACGAACATGCCGATAAACGCCGAGGCCAGCAGCAGCTTGAAGTCCGTGCTGTGTCTATCGATACCGTATTCCCCTTGGAGTGCACTACCGATTGAGCTGACAAGGAAAATTTCGAACATGTCGAAGAACAATCCTATGCCGATCACCCACACCACAAATCGATGTAGCGAACCCGCGGGCATGTTATCCATCCAGCCGCCCAATGTGGTGGCTTCGGTATGAAGGGCGTGTGCATCGCTGGCAGCGCCCGGTTCGGATGGAGCCATGCGCGAATGGGCGGACGCACTTCCGCCCACGTCTAGATTCCTGGTGTTCATACTTGTCTCCGTTGCTTTGTTTTGGGTCGGCTTATACGCCGGTCACCACATTGATCGGCGCGCCCGCATGGAACGCAGCGAGGTTTGCTTCGATGCCGGCCTTGAGCCGGTTCGCGGCATTCGTCGCCGCCCAGCTGATGTGCGGCGTAACGATAAGGTTGGGATGCGCGCACACGAGCAGGGGCTCGTGCGGATCGGGTGGTTCCTGCGGGAGTACGTCAAGCGCGGCGCCGCCCAGGTGGCCGGCTGCGAGCGCCTCGACGAGCGCCATCGAATCGACCAGACCTCCGCGGGCGCTGTTCACAAGCAGCGCGCCGCGTTTCATGGCGCGCAGTGTGGGCGCGTCGATGAGGTTGCGAGTGGCTTCCGTGAGCGGGCAGTGGAGCGAGAGAACGTCGGCGGAGCGGACCACGTCGTCGAACGGTGTGAAGCCTTCGCGAACGGTTTGTCGCCCGCGGTGCTCTGCAAACATCACGTTCATGCCGACCGCGCGGGCCAGCCGTGCGAGCGCATTCCCGATCGCACCGCGCCCGACAATGCCGAGCGTCGAACCGGCAATGTCGAGAATCGGCGCATCGTGCACGCAGAAATGCGGCGACGCCGGCCAGGCGATGCGAGCGGCTTCACGATAAGCGAAGAGATTGCGCCGCAACGCGAAGATCGATGCGAGCGCCCACTCGGAGACGCTCTGTGCCGAATAACCCGGCACATTCGACACGATCACGCCGGACTCGCGGCAGGCATCGATATCGATGCAATCGAAGCCCGTCGCGGCGACGCAGATAAAGCGCAGTTTCGGCAGACGTTCCAGATCGATTGCGCGGATGGGCACCTTGTTCGTGATCGCAATGGCGGCATCTTCGAGCGCATGGACCACGTCGGTGGCGCGGGTGGCCGGACGAACGGACCATTCGCTCGCCCAGGCCGGCGCGCTGAGCGGTGTGGGTAACGTGCCGCCGTCGAGCAGGACGATGTTCATCGAACCCCCGCCTCGCGCGCGGTGGCCCGTAAAAGGACGCGGTTCAGGCCGCTGAACGGCACGTGAAAATCACCGGTTCGTAGGTAGCGGAGTGTCATGACCTCAACCCACGAGTTCGGATATCTCGATCAGATTCAGATCGGGATCTCGCACATAGACGGAACGAATCTTCTGCGTGGCGCCGGTGCGCGCCACCGGGCCTTCGACAATCGGCCATTCGCAGCGGGCCAGATGCGCGATCACTTCGTCGAGCGGCACGGTGGCGATGAAGCACAGGTCGAGCGCGCCCGGTACGGGAACATGGGCCTTCGGTTCGAATTCGGCGCCGCGCACGTGGACGTTGATCTTCTGATTACCGAAGCGAAATGCAATACGTCCTTCGCCAAACGTTTCGAGTTGCATCTGCATGACCTCGGTGTAGAACCGCTTCGTTGCAGCGAAGTCGACGCAGGTGAGTACGAGATGATCGAGATGGTCGATGAGTGCCATGTCATGCTCCTGATGAAAATGCGCGCTGTTCCGGCAAGCCGTCAGCCGCAATGCGAGGCATCGAGTGCAGGTCCAGGCGCCGTCCAGCCTTGAGCAACTGGCTCGGCACGTCATGGCCAATCAGTCCGGGAAGCAGGGCGGAGGCGGACAGCACGGCAGCGAGATCCACGCCGGTGTCGTAGCCGTCGAGTTCAAGCATGTGCACCAGTTCCTCGGTGCACACGTTGCCTGTTGCGCCTGGTGCATAGGGACATCCGCCGAGACCGCCGAGCGACGCATCGAAGCGGTCGATGCCGGCTTCCAGTGCCGTGAGCGTATTGGCGAGCGCCATGCCGCGCGTGTTATGAAAATGCAGTGTGAGTTCGAGCGCGGCGAAACGCTCGCGCGCGGCGGCGCACAGTGCGCCAACCAGCGATGGGTACGCCATGCCGGTGGTGTCACACAACGTCACGCCGTGCACACCGAGATCCGCGAAGCGCTGCATCCAGCCCAGCACCTCAGCTTGGTCGATATCGCCTTCCATCGGGCAACCCATCGCCGTGGACAGCGACACGTTGATCGCCACTTTCGTTTGCCTGACCTCGCCGATCACGTCGCGTAACTGGGCGAACGACTGTTCGCGGCTCATGCGCAAGTTCGCGTTGTTGTGGCTCTCACTAACCGACATCACGAGATTGACTTCATCGACACCGCACGACAGCGCGCGCTCGGCGCCACGCAGATTCGGAACGAGGACGGTGTAGACCACGCCTTCACGTCGCGCAATCTGTTGCATCACGGCTTCGGCGTCGCGCAATGCGGGGATCGCTTTCGGCGAGGTGAACGAGGTCACTTCGATCTTGGCGTAACCGCACGCGCTCAGACGATCGATCAGTTCGATCTTGGCGTCGGTGTCGACGAACCTGGCCTCGTTCTGGAAGCCGTCGCGGGTGGCGACTTCCTGGATATACAGACGCTTGCTGCTCATGAGGGGCTCCTGTTCAGATGATGCCGCGTGCGCGCCAGGCATTGCGGGTCGCGGTGTCGATGCCGAGGTTGTCCAGCACCTCGTCGGTGTGCTGGCCGAGCGTGGGCGCGGAGGTATTCACTGCGCCCGGCGTCGCACTCAGTTTCGGGACGATGCCGGGCAATTGCACCGGCGTGCCATCGGGGAGGAGGGCGTCGAGAATCATGTCGCGCGCGCGATAATGCGGGTCGCTCGCAATGTCGGCGACGTCGTAGATTTTTCCGGCGGGAATGCGCGCGTCATTGAGCGAGGCGAGCACGTCGTTGAGTGTGTGACGGCTGGTCCAGTCGGCGATCGCGGCATCCAGCCGCTCGACGTTCTTTACGCGGCCGTCGTTTTGAGCGAGTGCAGGATCGTCGGCCAGGTCCTGACGGCCGATCAGTTCCATCAGACGCCGGAAGATGCTGTCGCCATTGCCTGCAATCAGCGCATATTTGCCGTCGCTGCAGCGATACGCGTTCGACGGCGCGATTCCAGGCAGGCTGCTGCCCGCCGGCTGACGCACGGCGCCGAACGCCGAGTACTCGGGCAGCAGGCTTTCCATCATGTTGAAAACCGACTCGTAGAGCGCGACGTCGATCATCTGGCCCGCACCGCCGTTTTGGTCCCGATGGCGCAGCGCGAGCAGGATGCCGATCACGCCGTGCAAGGCGGAGAGGGAATCGCCGATCGAGATGCCCACACGTACAGGCGTGCGGCCGGTCTCGCCGCTCAGATGCCGCAAGCCACCCATCGCTTCGCCGATGACGCCGAAGCCAGGACGGTCGCGGTAAGGACCGGTCTGCCCATAGCCGGACACGCGCAACATCACGAGGCCCGGATTGATGGCGTGCAGTTCATCCCAGCCGAGGCCCCATTTTTCGAGCGTGCCGGGACGAAAGTTTTCGATCAGCACGTCGCTTTGCGCGGCCAGTTGGCGAACCACGTCCTGACCTTCGGGCGAGCGGAGATCGAGCGTGACGGATTCCTTGTTACGCGATTGCGCCGCCCACCAGACGGAGGTGCCCTCATGCAGCAGGCGCCATTTGCGCAGCGGATCGCCCGTGCCGGGTGGTTCGATCTTGATGACATGCGCGCCGAACTCGGCGAGCATTTTTCCAGCGAAGGGACCGGCGATCAGCTGGCCCATTTCGAGCACGCGAACGCCTTCCAGTGGCTTCGTCATGGTTGTCTCCTTGCAAACGTCGTTCTCTTGACGCTCACTTTGCGACAACTCGCGTGTGCTGATAATCAATGGATTCTCAACGACCCTTTCCATTCTGGAAAGGGTCGGCAAGCTTAACCGTCTGTATGGCCTGACATGAAGTCGAACAGGTTCAGCGCTTCAGGCGACAGCGTTTCGCGCGACAGTGTGCCGATCCACAACACGCGATGCGCCCACGCGTCGGTCAGTGTCACGGCGCGCAGGCCCGCTGCAAGAATTTCCGCGCGTACGGCGCCTTCGGGTAATACGCCGATGCCGAGTCCGTGCTCGATCATCCGGCAGATGCCATCGAAGCTATGCACCTGGATGCGCAGTTTGAGCACCCGGTCCGCGCTGAACGCGGCATCGAGCAGCCGCGAGAGAAGGGAACTGCCTTCGTTCAGGCCAACGTACTCGAAGTCGAGCGTTTCCGCGAAGGCGACTTCTTCGAGGGATGCAAGGGGATGGGTAGCCGGCACGAGCAGCACGAGCTTGTCCTCGCGATACAAGGCCTTGTGAATACCTTGCGACAGCACGTTGTCGGCAAAGATGCCGATGTCGGCGTCGCCGCTGCGGATCGCCGCGACGATCTCGTCGCTCAATCGTTCCTCCAGCGATATTTTCACGCCGGGGTTATCGGAGAGAAAAGCCTGCACGTCGTGCGGCAGGAACTGGATGACCGATGACGTGTTGGCCCAGACCCGCACGTGTCCGCGCACGCCGGCGGCGTAGTCGCTCATCTCGTTGGCCATGCGGTTCACGCGATCGACGACTTGCCGGGCGTGCGCGAGCAGCCCCTTGCCGGCGGTAGTCAGCTCGATGCCGCGCGGCTGCCGCAGCATCAGCGTGCAATCGATGCTGCGTTCCAGGTCCGTCATGCGCTTGCTGACCGCTGACAACGTCATGCAAACGCGCTCGGCCGCTTTTGTCAGGCTACCGAGTTCTGCCACGACGATGAATACGCGCAGTGATTGCAGGTCGTAATGTGAGGAGTGGGGCATGGGTGTTTTCGATCGGGGTAATTGCGAATTTGTGTCAGATTATCCCCGCAAACAAAAAGGATCCAGGCAAGCGGCAACAGCAGCGGTAGCCGGCTTTCGGGACCCCACCTGGAGTTAGCGGCGGGTTGCGCCTATCCTTGTCTCACCGCTTTGGCTGCCAGCGGCGCCGACGAGGTCTTCCATACTCTTCGATAATGAGTACCGCCCAGCGAGGGCAAACCCAAAAGGAGAAAACCAAATGTCACGATCCATCTCACAGCGCGCTTTCATGGTGTTCGGTGGTTTGGCCTTGGCGGGGACGCTGACCTTGGCGCAAGCGGCGCCGGTCTCATTTGACGTGCCGTTGACGGGTGCCCAACAGGTTCCGCCCGTGCAGACGCCCGGCGACGGCAGCGCCAACCTTACATACGACTCCAGCACGCGGGTCGTAACCTGGAACATCACCTTTAGCGGATTGTCGAGTCAGGCCACGATGGCGCATTTCCACGGGCCCGCTGCGGCCGGCAAAAACGCCAACGTGAAGGTCTGGCTCTCCCAGAAGGGCAACATGGAGATGGCGAGCCCGACAAAGGGCCAGGCCACGCTATCGCCAGACGACGCCAAGATGTTCGAAGCCGGCGACATGTACATCAACGTTCACACCAAGAACAATCCGAACGGCGAAATCCGCGGCCAGGTGGTGCCGCCGAAGAGCAACTGACGCAAGCATTGCAACGGCGCCCTGAGATCAGCTTCGCGACAAACTCAGAGATAAGCCGCGAGCAGCATCACCACGGCAGCGCCGACGCCGAGAGGCAGCAGCGCCAGCAGCGCTGGCGTCTGCCGCGGCGCGTCAATGGACGAAGGCAAGAGCTTGTAGCCGGTTAGCATCGGCCGCAGCAGGTTGTGTCCTTTTGCTACGGCATAGAGAGCGATCACGAGCACGTGCAGCGTCACCGCGGCGAGCAGCATGTCCCAAGCAAGCCCGTGCAGTGTCGAAATAGCATTGGCGAGCCACACGGGCACCCATTCGCTCAACGGCCCTTCGTCGGCGATGTCGTTGTTGACGTAGAGTCCGCTCAGCGTCTCGACCAGCAGCAACGCGAGCAGCAGCAGGACCATCCAGCCGCCAGCCGCATTGTGGCCCACCTGTACATCCGGGTCGCGGCGAAACAGGTGACGCAAATGGCGAAGTGCCGCCGCGGGCGACGCCACGAAACTGCGAAAGCGCGCGGTCTCACTGCCAAAGCATCCCCACAACAACCGGGAAATAACCAACGCGAGCAGCGCCTCACCGATCCGGACGTGCCAGTCGATCCAGTTCAGCTTCAAGGTGACATAGGCCGCCGTGACCAGCACCACCACCAGCCAGTGAAACAGTCGCACCGGCGCGTCCCAGACCAGCACCGGGCGGCGGACGGGCTGTGCCGGCCGCGTGACAGGTTCGTTAGCATCCATGTGTCGTGCCTCCGTCCGCGTGCCCCGCAATCGCGAGCGCCAGCAGCGCCCAGAATGGTTGCGCCATATTGGTCCAAACCTCGCCGAAAGCGATTGCCATCGCCGCTTTGCCGAGGTCTGCATGCAGCGCGTGCATGGCCAGGTCCCTGTACGGCCCAGTGCCCGTCCACCTCTTGGCACGGCGAAATTCGCGTGGTTCACAAAGCGCCGATTTTGCGGCTACACGGCAAGTCGATGAGGCTGTGCTGGCAAGTGGATTCAGCGTTTCGAGTTTAACTTGAAATTGCACTACGCTCAGTCCGACGCGAGCAAGTAGCACGACGTGCATCTTAAATATGACGCAGGACCCGGCGAGTTCGAATTGCAGCGCAAGCACATGGAGTGGCTAAGGTGTAGTGTTTGAAAGATGCGCGAGATGTCCAATTCAATCAAGACACATGTCAGCATAATGTCTACGTTCGGCGCGCATGGATCGAAGGCAAATAGTCGCTCCGCTGACTATATTCGCGGGGCTGTCCGCTGCCGCAAGAGGAGCTCACATGCAAGAGTTCGAGCGTATCAAGATCCTGTTCGTTGCCGGGTTTGGACCAATCGTTCGCGATAGAAGCATGGGTCGAAACTTGTACGGCGAGACCCTCAATATCTCATTCACGGAGGAGCAGGGCGGTTATCTGCATACCGAGGCCCTGAAGGGCGTTGGGAGTTTTGCCTTGTGGCCGCTCGATCAGGCGGCACAGTCCTGCTTTGGCAAAGATTCCTGGCCAGACAACACGCCCGCTCCCCAGGCATGGCTCGAATTTGATGTCGAGAACGTTGAAGAGGCAACTGCGGAGCTGGAATCGCGAGGCTATCGAATGCTCGTCAAGAACAAGAAGGAGCCATGGGGTCAGACAGTCTCACGATTTCTTTCGCCGGAAGGATTGCTGGTCGGACTAACAATCACTCCGTGGATGCGGCGCTCATAAGTGCGGCGAGCTGTTTCGGCCGATGCGGGAAACCGGGGACAGTAATGCGAACTTGCCAGGCTGGTGTATCGGCAAAATCCCGGGGTTACAGGTCAATACCATTAAGTGTGCATCGGCTGGTGTTGTCTTGATGGTGTTCCTGCGTGAGCGGAGGAGGCGGCGTTATGGACATCGAAATCAAGGTTCTACAGCGCGGTGACGAGGACATTCTCACAAACGTTGCAGCCGAGGTATTCGACAATCCGGTAGATCCAGAACTGACCAGAGAATTTCTTGAGGACCCTCGTCATCACATTGCTGTTGCGATCGACGATGGCGTGGTCGTCGGCTTTGCCTCGGGAGTTCACTATATCCACCCCGACAAACCGGCAGAGTTGTGGATCAACGAGGTTGCGCTTGCGCCGACACATCGACATCGCGGATTGGGCAAGGCCGTGTTGGGGGCCCTCTTTGAGCTGGCCCGGACCCGGAACTGTACGGTCGCCTGGGTCCTGACCCATCGAAATAACGTAGCCGCCAGAGCACTTTACTCATCGGTCGGTGGGACCGAAGGGGTGGACGACTCGGGGCCCGTCAATGCCATGATGGGATACTCATTTGCCCTCACGGGCGGTCTTTTTGTACGAGAGCTGCGCCTGTTATACATTATTTTACATAATATAAATTATCAACAATTCTGCTGTGTGTAGTAGCTTTATAGAAATGTCGGGTTCTGGCTCATTAGAAATGTCCGGTTCCCGGCTCCGGAGCCCGGGTGCTGTAGCGCATGCTGCGGCATGAGCACAGCCCGGGAGCCGGACATGAACGGACGTGGATTCATCACGATCAGCATGCACGAGCTCGAGCGTGTGAAGATCATCGAAGCGGTCCTCCAGCGGCGGCTGACGATCGTGCTGGCGGCTGAACGGCTGCAGCTGTGTGAGCGTCAGGTCAGCCGGCTGGTGCGGCGCTATGACGCTGCAGGACCGGCTGGTGAAGGAGCTGCAGCTGCGCGGCATCAGTACCATTGACGCCGCGAACGCGTATGCGCCCGCCTTCATCGCATCGTATAACGCGCACTTTGCGAAACCACCGAAGAGCACGTTCGACGCGCACCGGCCCTTGCGTGACGATGAGGATCTGGACGCGCTGCTGACCTGGCGCGAACTGCGCGATGTTCGCGTGGCTGGTACAGGCCGGCTATCTGGCCGGCAATCCGCTCTCGCTGTCGCGCCAGCGCGCGCGGCGGGCCAAGCCACGTATCACCCGTTATCTGTCGCCTGAGCTCTGGCTCGAAGTCAAAACCTGGATTCACGCGATGCCGAAAGAGACGGACCGCGAGCGCGAACATTACGCGCGCGTGCGCTGGCTGTTCACCCTGCTCTATCTGGGCGGCCTGCGGATTACGGAAGTGGGTGAAAACACCATGGGCCGATTCTTCCGCCGCCGGGACGCAAACGGCGAGGATCGCTGGTGGCTGGAAGTGTTGGGCAAAGGTGGCAAGGAACGGCTGGTGCCAGCCACGTCGGAAATGATGGCGGAGCTCTCGGCATACCGTCGCGAACGCGGACTACCGGCACTTCCGTCCCAGGACGAAGACACACCGCTGGTACTACCGATCGGGCAGTCGCTCAAGCCGTTGACGCGCGCCGCGCTGCACCGCATCGTCAAGCAGGTTTTCAGTGGCGCTGCCGACGCGCTGCGCGACCGCGGTGAAACGCATGCGCCACGAGCCGATCAACTCCAGCAGGCGTCAGCGCATTGGATGCGGCACAGCGAAGGTTCGCATATGGCGGACCAGCAGGTCGACTTGCGGCTTGTGCGTGACAATCTCGGGCACGCGTCGCTCACGACCACTAGTCAGTATCTTCACGATGACGACGATCGTCGTCATCGTGAAACCGATGAAAAGCACCGCATTGACTGGTAATCCAGACGGCTGAAGTTCTTGAGGTTTGTTCGGCGCCTGCCCGCACGCGCCGTCGCGCGCCGCTGAGCCCACGGACAGGGGCAGGCGTCGAACAAACCTCAAGACCAGCGGACCTCCGAAATCCTATTGGCCGTGCCCTGCACTCTGCAAAATCGCGCCAACACCGCTGGAGCGCCCTGCTCCGCAACGCCTTGGCGAGCTTTGCCGCGCTAACGGGTGTTCTCTCGGCCAGACCATCTCGCCACATCTACTGCTCGGAAATCGGGTGGCTGGCGGCCGTCTCTTCCGGCCTCGAGGTCGGGAATCGACTCAATGTACATACTTGCCCTTCTCAATAGCTGCCATTCACTCGGTCGCTCCGCACGAGAGTTGGAGCATTTCCGCCGAAACTTCGTCGACGCCATCAAGGTGGATGCCCCCGAGTTTCATGCTTGCCTGGAAAACGACACCATCACACGCGGCGGCGGGGCGCGATGGACCAGTGGGCGCGCGCGTGCCC
Organism: Paraburkholderia domus; assembly: GCF_905220705.1. GTDB lineage: Bacteria > Pseudomonadota > Gammaproteobacteria > Burkholderiales > Burkholderiaceae > Paraburkholderia > Paraburkholderia domus. The sequence goes on along the minus strand of NZ_CAJNAT010000002.1, from coordinate 446,816 downwards.
GGCGTGCGCGCCATCAACGGTATGTCGTCGTCGACGATTGGGGTTTGGTCAGTTCGCCGTGCACAAATCACCAGTTCATCAGCTGTTGGCCACTTTGCACTCGCGACGCGCGGCCTCGCTCTTGCGACGCAGTTCTTCGGTGGTTTCGCCGCCACCTTCCGGCATCCAGCCCGGCGGCCGGATCACGTGATTTATCGCGGCCCGCACGGTCTTCGCCATCACCACGTCCCGTATTAGCGTCGCCCAGTGCTCGAACTCGACGACGAACGGATTGCGTGAGGTGCTCGGCGTGACAAGCCCGTAGCGGCAAGGTTCGTCGGCGCGTTCCTCGACGTAGGTGCCGAACAGCCGGTCGAAGATAATCAGCACGCCGCCGTAGTTTGCATCCAGATATTCGACATTCGACGCATGGTGCACCCGGTGCGAGGACGGCGTATTGAACACATACTCGAGCCAACCGAGCTTCGGAATCCACGTGGCATGCAGCCAGAACTGATACATGAGGTTGATGAAGAGCGTCAGCAGAACGACTTCAGGACGCACACCGAGCCACACGAGCGGCGCGAAGAAGATCGCCGAGCCCGACAGCTTGCCCGTCACGCCGAGCCGGTACGCGGTAGAGAGGGTCAACTGGTTCGGCGAGTGGTGCACGGCATGCGTGGCCCAGAAGAAGCGAATGCGATGCGACGCGCGGTGATACCAGTAGTAGCAGAATTCCTGACCGATGAAGAGCGCCAGCACCATCAGCGCGCTATTGAGTTCCACCGTGAAGATACGATGCTCCCAGGCGAGAGCAAACACAGGTGTCGCGAGCGATAGCGGCAGCAGCGCGAGCAGCTTGCGCGCGACGACGTCGGCGAGCGAAAGCCACACTTCGTGCCACGCAAATGGCGTGGCCGCATTGCGGTTTTTCCGAGTCAACCAGACGGCTTCGACCATCGATACGGCGATGACGAAAGCCGTGACATATAGCGTGAATTTTCCAAGTTCTTCCATGACGATGCCATAACGGTAGTGACCGGGGTATCGTCTGCGGTGAAGTCGTGGAACAGCGCATCGCATCCGATACGCGCACTTTAGCTATGGCTCCCGCAACAGGCTATGCAAAAGTTATTTCACCGCATGTCATGTGGATGGAGCTCCTTATGGACGACGTGCCAGCGGTTCGCGTGCAGTGCGCGGCGCATCCCTGCGCGTGCCGAACAGCGTGTCGCAGATGGGAAACGTCAGGTTGAAGTTTTGCGTCGCCATCAGCTCGGGATCGTGATGCGTGACGTGCAAGCGCCGCACGGTATTGACGAACGGAACGCGGTCGAGCAACGGGCTGTCGGTGACGTGCGACAGTGTATGCAGCCCCTCGTACATCAGGTAGTAAGCTGCCATTGTGAGCAGCGCGATATATCCCGCATTGCGCGAAAACAGATACCCAATGACGAGCGCGAACGGCACTGCCGCCAGCACAAACGCGACCGGCGCAAACGGCGGAAACAACAAGGCGCGCCAGTGCCGCTGGCCCTTGTATTCGAGCGTGACGTGCGTGAAGAACCTGTGATGGACCGCGCAGTGGCGCTTATAGATCATGCTGAAGTACTTTGTCGGCCGATGCAGCACGTAGCGATGCGCGGCCCACTCCGCCCAGTTGCCGAACAGAAAGAGCGGAACGACCGCCAGCCATTCGGCGAGCGTGGGCGCTTGAAGCCGCGTCAAACAATACACGATCACTCCGCCCGTGAAGAGCAGCGTGAAGCCAAGGTGCATTTCACCGCGATACCAGGGTGGCGTGGCCGCAACATAATCGTCACGAAACTGGTATGAGCGCGCGCGAACGTCCTCGTCGTATTTCATTGATGTCTCCTGTATTTGAGCGACGCGGGCGCGCTTTTGCGCCCGCTGGAATGCACTAGGCGGACTCGCGGGCGGTGCCGTTATCGAGCTTGCCGCGGGTCTCCGGCACAATGAACGCCCCCACCAGGAAAATGACGCTGATCGCCCCGGCGAAGATCGCGAGCGTCATCGGCAACTGGCTGGCGTCTTTTGCCACCAGCGAGACGGCGGTCGGCATCATCCCGCCGATCGCGAAACCGATGTTCCATGACAGCCCCGTGCCAGTGGCGCGGATCGCGGTCGGAAAGCGTTCGTTCAGGAAGATCAGAATCGGCGCGTAGCCGGCGCTGCCGAGCGCGCTCAGAATCACCGCGTAGACGCCGACCATCGTGATGCTTTGCGCTGTGGGCAGTAGCAGGAACAACGCAGGCAGCGCGAACAGGCGAATCAGGCCGATCCAGACGAACGCGCTCTTGCGTCCGATGAAGGTGCTCAGATGGCCCGCCGCGATCGACGCGATCACCACCGCGACGCTGCAGATCATCAGAATCGCGGCCGCAGCGCCGTTCGGTGCGTGACTCACCACCTTGAGGAAGGTCGGCAGGTAGCCGGACGTGAGGTAATAGCCGCTACCGCCGCCGATCGTCAGCAGCAGATTGACGAACAGAATCGAGCGATAGTCGCGTGAAAACAGCGTGCGAATCGGCGAGCGTACGACCTCGACCGGTGCGGCCGTGTTCTGCATTGCGGCCTTGGCGGCCTTCTCGGCGGCCAGCTTCTTCCACAGCGGCGACTCTTCCAGACTACTGAAGACGAACAAGCCGAGAATCGAACTCACAATGCCGGTGAAAAACATGCAGCGCCAGCCCCACACGTCGAACAGGTCGCCCGGGAAGATCGCCGACATCGCCAGATAGGTGAGCGAGGCGAGCAATGCGCCGAGTCCCGCACCACCACCGCCGATCAGCCCCGACACGGCACCGCGATATTTCGGCGCGACCGATTCGGTGCCGATGGTGTGGGTCGACGCCACCACACCGCCGACAAATACGCCCTGTATCAAACGCAGCATCAGGAACAGGATCGGCGCGACGAGGCCGACTTGCGCGACCGTCGGCAGCAAGCCGAAGGCTGCTGTCGAGAGACCCACGCCGACCACCGCAGTGATCATCGCGCCCTTGCGTCCGTGCCGGTCCGCGTAGGAGCCGAACCATGCCGAGCCGAGCGGCCGCATCAGTAGAGTCACGGCAAACGATGCATAGACCGCGGCGAGCGAGAGCATGGCGTGTTCGGACGGAAAGAACAGTCGTCCAACCACGGGTGCGACGAACAGCAAGACGAATAGATCGAACAGATCCAATGCCCAACCGAGGCACGAGGCCACGACTGCACCCATCACCTGCCGCTGGTCTACCGCGGGCAAAGCGGCGCCATTCTGTGTTGCAACCGACATCGTCATCTCCTTGATTTTCAGCGGGCCGTCTTTCGATCGCCCCCGTTTTAAGGCACGTTCTGGATTGCGTGCTCTTAGTGGTGTTAAGAAATTTTATCGTCCGACCACCGTGGACGACGTCGTGCTCGACGCTGCGCCCGGGTACCTTCGCGCGACCATCGCGTCGGCGATCTTTTCGGCCATCATGATGGTCGGGATATTCGTGTTCGCGGAAGGCAGCCGCGGCATCAGTGACGCATCGACGACCCGCAAGCCCTGCGCGCCACGCACGCGGCCCGCGTTGTCCGTCACAGCCATGACGTCGTTCACATCGCCCATCTTGCAGGTGCCGCTCGCGTGCCATACGCCGAACACATTGGCGCGAATGGACGACTCGAGTGCGTGCTCATCGGCAAGCAGTGCAGACATTTTCTGGCCTCCCGTAAAAAACCGTTCGATCAACGCCCGCCGGATTGGCGCAGGTGTGTCGAGCAGCACCCCAAGCATCGAGGTCAGCGCGGCGTTGCGGGTTCCGACGCGGCTAAGCGCCTTGACTCGTGGTGAAAACGCTGCGGGGAAAAAGTCGCGTGGATCGTGACTGAGCCCCGAGGCCTCGACGATTTTCGCCAGCATTCGCACGCCGAAAGCGAGGCGCGCGACATCGCGTGGATCGTCGAGCAGATTCAGATCGACGCGCGGCGGCACCGCTGCGTCGGGTGAAACGAGTTGCACACGGCCGCGTGAATGCGGGCGGTTGCACCAGAGAAAGAACAGCCCGAGCCGGTTGCCGAGTGCATGCCATGCGGCGCGCGTCGCACTCGACAGATACAGATCGGATGCATCGCACCCCGCCACGCCCGAGGTAAAACGCGCGGCCGTCATGCTCGCGCGGCGCCGCGACAAAGGCATGCGATAACGTCGCTCCAGAAAATGGCAGAAGGTCAGCGACGGATGATCCTGAAGATTGCGCCCCACGCCCGGCAGATCGATCATGCAATCGATGCCGAGCGCGCTCAGATCATCCCTCGCGCCGACGCCCGCTCGCATCAGCAGCGCCGGCGATTGCAGCGCGCCTGCACACAGCACAACTTCATTCGCCTCGAAGCGCACGTGGGCACCGTTGCGCGCGACAGCCACCACACCGCGCGCGACCATGCCCTCCATCACAATGCGCTCGACGCGCAAGTCCGGATAGATGTGCAGATTGCGGCGCCTGCGCGTCTGCTCATCCAGATAGGCGACGGCGGTCGAGACGCGCTTGTCGTCGAGATTCGAGAACGCGCCGGGAAAGTAGCCGTCACCGAATTCGCCGTTCTGGTCCTGCAAGCTGGCGAAGCCGTTCTTACGCATCCCGTCGGCAAACGCATGGCAGAACGGCGGCCAGTCGGCCTGAAGAATTCGGCGAATAGGCACCGGCCCATCGCCGCCGTGCAATTCGCCTTCCGGGAAATTCACGTCGCGTTCGAGCTTGCGGAAATACGGCAGCACGTCCTGCCACGCCCAGCCAGTTGCGCCATTGGCGGCCCAGTCGTCGTAGTCGCGCGGCAGGCCCCGATTGGCCGATTGCACGTTGATACTCGATCCGCCGCCCATCACGCGCCCTTGTTCATAGACACGCGGTGCGGCCGTTCGGGTCGCGCTCGCTTTGAGCTCCGGCCAGATGTACGTGTCGCCACAGAAAACCGGCATGGGATAGCTGTCGAGAATCGCCGCGGGCACAGCGCCCGGCGGCGTATCCCTGCCCGCCTCGATCAACGCGACGCGCAACGACGGTACCGCCGACAACCGGTGCGCAAGCACGCATCCGGCGGATCCACCGCCCACAATCACGTAATCGAAACGCTCCATATGCTTTGTCTCCTGCGGTTTTTTTATTCGCTACGGGGTGTTGCCGCTATGTTGTGCTGCGTTCGGTTCAACTGCCGCGAAACACCGGCTTGCGTTTGCCATGAAACGCTTCGACCCCCTCACGGAAATCGTCGGACGTGCGCAGACGGCTATAGCAGTGCCCTTCGAGTTCGATCGCGATCGAAAGCGGCGCATCTTCGCTATCGTTCAGCAGCTTCTTGGCGGTGCGTTGCGCGAGCGGCGAGAAGGCCCGCAGTTCATCCACCAACGCATCGGTCGTGGCTTCGAGCTGCGCATCGGCCACGCACTCCACCGCGATGCCCCAGTCGTAGGCCTGCTTGCCGGGAATGCGGCGCGAGCGCATGACGATGTCCTTGGTTCGACCGACGCCGACCATCTGCTGCAAACGCGCCGAGCCGCCCGAGCCCGGGATCTGACCGAGCTTTTGTTCCGGGAGTGCGTAGAAGGTAGTGTCGGTGGCGATGCGGAAATCGCACGCGAGCGACAGTTCGAAACCCACGCCGAAGCAGAAACCGCGATTGGCTGCGATCACCGGCTTGGAGCAGCGCGCGGGTGCCGCGATATTCCAGGCGAGCTTGGACACGTGTTCCGGCGACGCCTCGAGAAAACCCTTGATGTCGCCGCCGCTCGAGAAATGTTCACCCGTGGCGCGCACGACGATCACGCGCACGCGCTCGTCTTCGTCGAGTGCTTCGAAGGCCGCGCGCAACTGGTCGCGTGCATGCATCGAAATCACGTTAAACGGCGGCCGATGCAGAATAATGTCGGCCCGCTCGCGTTCGGCGTCGATCTCGATCGAAAAACCGTCGAGTTCTTGCAGCAGGGTCTGGCCGCGGTGGGTCAAGTCGGTCATGGGGTTACTCCTTGGTAGTTTCCGTGTGTGTGGCAATGAATGCGCCGCTAGCGCGGCTGTGGTTGCCGTCGTTACCGTCATTAGGCTGACCACGTTCGTCGCGTTCGTACTCGCCCGCGGACAGCTTGCGGCGCAAGATCTTGCCAACCGGCGATTTCGGAATGTCGTCGACGAAGACGTATTCGCGCGGCCGCTTGAAGTTGACGAGATTGGACGTGCGGCAATACGCATCGAGCGTTTCAGCATCGACGTATTCGCGGCGTTTGACGAAGGCGACGACCCGTTGGCCCCACCGCTCGTCTTTCACGCCGGCCACCGCCACGTCGTCGACGGCGGGATGCAGAGACAGCACCGATTCGATATCGACCGGCGAGATGTTCTCGCCGCCGCTGATGATCATGTCGTCTACGCGTCCGGACACGTACAGGTCGCCTTCAACGTCGAAGAAGCCGGTGTCGCCGGTGAAATACCAGCCGTCGCGCAATGACCTGGCGTTGGCGTCAGGGCGGTTCCAGTAGCCTTCGAACGCTTCGTCGCCGAGCAGGTCGGCGATGATCTGGCCTTCTTCGCCAACCTGCGCCAGATCCTCCGGCGTTTGCGCATCGAGCTTCACGACACGCAGGCGCGTATTGATGCCGGCACGCCCCGCGCTGCCCGGCTTTTGCGTCGCGTCCTGATCGATGCTGAAGGTGTAGACCTCCGACGAGCCGTAGTGATTGACGAACAGTTCGGGTTTGAAAGCAGCCGAGAGCCGCTTGAGCAAACCGTCGTTCATCGGTGCGCCGGCAAAGCCGAGTTTTTTGACCGAGGTCGTGTCGATTTCGGCGAAGGCCGGATCGGCCAGCAGATCGTGATAAAGCGTCGGTACCAGATAAAGACAGCTGATCTGATACTGCTCGATGGAATCGAGCGCGAAGCGGGCGTTCCAGCGGCGCGCGCAAACGAACACGCCGTCAACCATTGCCATCGAGAGCAGCGAGCGCACGCCCATCGTGTGATACAACGGCATCACCCCGAGCGTGCGCTCGCCATGCCGGTACAGGTTCTGCGCGACATGGGCGAGCGCGGCAGCACGCTCATGACGGTGACGGCGCGGCACGCCTTTGGCCTTACCCGTGGTGCCCGACGTGTAAAGAATCAGCGAGTAATCGTCCGCATTCGCGCGAGTGGTCTGGGTGCCGCCATCATGCGAGCGCTCGACAAGGAGTGCTGCGAATCTGGCGGTGCGGCCTTGCGCGTCGTCGAGTCCGATGCGCGGCAGATTTTGCGCAGCCGGGCTCTGCGTGACCGCTTCGGCACTGACCGGTTCATAGACGATCGCCTTCACGCCGGCATCGGTCACGCAGTAATCGAGTTCCTCAGGCTTGGCGCGCCAGTTCAACGGCACGATCACAATGCCCGCGAACTGGCAGGCCCAGTGCAAGGTTGCCATTTCCCAGCGGTTTTGCAGTACGACGAGCAGCCGGTCCCCGTGCGCGAGACCCAGTTCGCGCAGGCCTTCGGCGACGTTCACAATGATGCGATGCCACTGCGCATAGGTCAGCGTCAGGTCGCCATCGACCAGAGCGAGCGCGGTCGGGCTGCGCTCTACGCTTTGCAGAAAGGTTCGGCCGAGATCAAGCATGAGCGGCCTCCACGGTCTCACCGGCCTGCTTGCTTGCCTGACGTCTCGCCGCCACGTCCAGCACTGCTGCGACGATCGGCGTGTAGCCCGTACAGCGGCACAGATGGCCCGAGAGCATGTCGCGCACCTGCGCTTCGGTGGGATCCGGCACGCGCTTCAGATAGTCCGCGCACGACATCAGAATGCCGGCCGTACAGAAGCCGCACTGCAACGCGTGGTGGCGTTGAAACGCCTGCTGCAGATCGCCGAGCACCATATCGGGCGCGAGACCCTCGACCGTATCGATGCGACGCCCTTGCGCCTGCACTGCGAGCATCAGGCAAGAACGCCCTGCCACGCCGTCGATGTGTACCGTGCACGCGCCGCAGACGCCATGTTCGCAACCGACATGCGTGCCGGTCGCGCCCAGTTCGTGACGGATGAAATCCGACAGCAGGTCGCGTGGCTCGCAGTAGCCGCTGCGTTCGCGGCCATTGAGCGTCAGCGCGATGCACTGCCGGTCGCCCTGCCGCATGATGTTGTCTTCAGACGTGTTGCTCACTTTACTTTGCCTCCTCGATCACGCGCCATCCGAGTTGCCGGACCAGATGCCGGCGATAGGTCGCGCTAATATGCGCGTCGTCCTGCGCGCCCAGCTTCCAGCTCAAATCGTTCAATGCACTGCGTAGCTCTTCGCCGTGCAAACGCGGCCATGTCTCGACCACCGGCCGATCCGCGACACCGCCCACCGCCAGACGGATCGAGTCGCTCGTCAACACCGCCGCGCACGCGACCATCGCGAAATCGCCATGACGCGCGGAGAATTCGGTGAAGCCGTAGCGTTCGCCGGGCTTCTTCAGCGGGAAGCGCACCGCTTCGACCAATTCGTCCGGTTCGCGCGCGGTCATCAACATCCCCTGGAAAAATTCCTCGGCCTTCAAGACACGCCTCTTCTTTTTCGAGCGCAGCGTCACGTCGCCACCGAGCGCCGCCAGCACAAGAGGCAATTCCGCGCTCGGATCGGCGTGTGCAATCGAGCCGCAGACGGTGCCGCGATTGCGAATCTGAAAGTGCGAAATGTGCGGGAACGCCATCGCCAGCAGGGGCACTTCGTCGCGCAGTGACGCACGCCATTCGACGCTGCCCTGCGTGGCAGCCGCGCCCACAATCAGCCGGCCTGCTTCGTTATCGATGCGCACCGCGTTCAGTTCGTCCGTGCGCGAGATATCGACCAGCATGCGCGGCTGCGCGAGCCGCATGTTCAGCACCGCCATCAGCGACTGACCCCCGGCCAGCACGCGGGCGTCTTCGCCGTTTTGCGCGAGTGCGTCGAGCGCGTCCTGCGTGGTCATCGCGCGCAGATAATCAAACGGCGCGGGTTTCATGCCTGTCTCCTGAAACGTGCGAGCAGCCGCGATAGCCACCCGCCTCCGGTTTTCACCGGTTTGCCTGCGGCCTGGCGTCCAAGCGATTCGAACAGTTGCCGCAAGACGACCTTGGCCGCCCCTTCGAGCATCCGTCCGCCGACGGCCGCGACCTTGCCCGACACCTGGGCTTCGTAGTCATAGGAAAGACGCGTACCGCTTTCGATCGGCGTCAGCTCGACGAGTCCGCTGCCGCGCGCGCTGCCGAGCGACGACATGCCCGCGCCCGCCAAACGCAGCCGATGTGGCGCGTCGATTTCCGACAACCCGATCTTCGCTTCGAAGCGCGCCTTGATCATGCCCACGCCGACCGTCACGTCGGCGCGATACTGGTTCGTGCCTTCGGCTTCGAGCGCGTGGCAACCCGGTATCACTTTGGCGAGCGCCTGCGGATCGAGCAGCACGGCGAAAATGGCTTCCGGCGACGCCGGCAAATCGACGCTGCCTTGCGCGGTCAGCGCCTTGCCGCCGCCAGGCACCGCCGGTTTCGCCGGTGGCGTGTCCCGCAACTCGGGACGCGACGGGGCGGGGTCGTCGATACCGATGAGCGCCATGACCTTCGAAGGCGTCAGCGGCAAACGGATATCGTCGACGCCGAGTGCATCCGCCACCGCATTCGCGATGCACGGCGGCGTGCTCATGTTGTTGCCCTCGCCAAGTCCTTTCGCGCCCAACGGCGTGAACGGACTCGGCGTTTCCAGATGCACGATCACCGGATCGGGCACTTCGCAGGTGGTCGGCATCAGATAATCGGCGAGCGTGCCCGACTGGAAGCTGCCATCTGCGCCGTAGCGGAATTCCTCCATCAACGCTGCGCCGAGACCTTGCGCGAACGCGCCGCGAATCTGACCATCGGCGAGCGCGGGGTTCAGCAGCGTGCCGGCGTCGTGCGCGGTGACGTATCGGTCGATCCGCACGCGGCCCGTGGCGCGGTCCACTTCCACGCCGCACATGTCGAAGGCAAACCCGTAAGCCGCCGACGTGTTGATGCGATCGTTCTCGTCCGGCGCCGCCATGTTCGGCGGATTCCAGAACACGGTCTCACGCAGGCCGGGCTCCTCGCCTTCGGGCAAGAGCGCGGGCGCCCAATGCGGCGCATTGGCGGCGACGCGGCCGAACGGCTGCGCACGATCCTCTGCACCCGCCGCGTAAATGCGGCCGCCTTCGAAACGCACATCTTCCGGCGCGCAACCCAACTGCTTCGACACGATGCGCGCGACCTTGTCGCGTACGCGCACGGCCGCCAGATGCACCGTGCCCGCCACCGCGCCGGCAAAGCGGCTCGAGTAATTGCCCGCCGCCACCGACCACGCGTCCTTATGCGTATCGAACTCGACATTGACGACGACGTCTTGAGGCGAGACGCCGAGCACGTCCGCGACCACCTGCGCGCACACCGTCATATGCCCCTGGCCCGCGGGCGTCGACGCGATCGTCACCACCACGCCGCCCAGCAGATCGACGCTGACCGTGGCGCTCGCGATCGCGCCGCTCTTCGGGCCGGCCTTCCTGCGCGCGTCGGCGGGCATCACCGTCGTGATATAGCCCATGTTCGACACCGACGGCTCGACGATCGCCGCGAAGCCGATGCCGTACAGCCGCCCTTCCTTGCGCGCCGCCTCGCGGCGCGCACGCAGTTCGTCATAGCCGCCTTCGGCCAGCGCACGGCGCAGCGCCTCCTGATAGTTGCCCGAGTCGAGCAAGGCGCCCGCTGCGGCGCGATACGGGAAGGCGTCGGCGGCGACGAAATTACGGCGGTACACGTCGAGCACATCCAGCTTCAGCTCAAGCGCAATGCGTTGCATCAACCGTTCGAGCGCGAAGTAAACCTGCGGGCCGCCGAAGCCGCGCACGAGACCCGTGGGCGTCTTATTGGTCAGCACGACGCGATTGCGCACCAGCAGATTGTCGATGGCATACGCGCCGGTCAGGCAGCCATGCATCCGGTAGAACGTCGCCGGTTCCGGCGCGCGCAGATAGCCCCCGCAATCTTCAAGTTGATCGTATGAGAGCGCGGTAATACGGCCGTCGCTTTCGACAGCCGCCTCGAGCGTCGACAGGCGTGCCGTCGCGGAGGTCGCCGCGCTCAGATGTTCGAGCCGGTCCTCGACCCACTTCACCGGGGCGCCGGCCTTGCGGGAGGCGAGGCACATCAGCACGACATACGGAAACACCGCCTGCTTCACGCCGAAGCTGCCGCCCGAATCGCGCGGCGCCTTGTGACGCAGACGATTCGCCGGCACGTTCAGCGCCATCGCCATCACCGCGTGCAGCGAGAACGGGCCCATGAAATTCGACGTAACGTCATAGCCTTCGTCGCCCGCCAGATATTCGGCGATCACCACGCCGCATTCGATCGGCGCACAGGTATTGCGCGGATAATGCGCGACCAGCTTCACGCGATGTGGCGCGTTCTCGAACGCGGCTTCCGGATCGCCGTAGCGGAAGTGGCGGTCGCTGATCACATTGGTGCCGACCTTTTCATGCAGCACCGTTGATTCCTCGCTCGCCGCCTGTTCGATCGTCGTGACCGGATCGAGCGTGGAATAGTCGACCTTGAGAAGATCGAGCCCGTCTTCGGCGATGGCCCGCGATTCCGCTAGCACCACCGCGACCGGTTCGCCGACATAGCGCACGCGGTCCATCGCGAGCGCCCACTGCTCCATCGGCGATTTCACGCCCACCACGAAGGGCCGCGACCACGCACGCAGATCGTCGCGCGTCAGGATCGCGCGCACGCCTGGCAGTTTCGACGCGGCGTCGGTATTGATGGCAACGAGTTCTGCATGTGCATGCGGCGAGCGCAGAATCGCCGCATGCAGCGTGCCGGGTTTGGTGCCGATATCGTCGCCATAGCGGCCACGGCCCGTCAGGATCGCCGGGTCTTCGAGACGCTCCATCGGGCGGCCAAGATAGGTCCGCGGACGCTTTACGCTTTCGTCGTGGCCTGGTTCAACCTCTGCAGTCGCAGCATTGCCTGAGTTGATCACGTCGCGCTGGTTCATTCGTCGGCTCCTTCACGGCGGCCCGCGAACTCATCGGCGAGTCCGCTCCAGCGCTGGGCGATCTCGCGGTGCTCGATGCCGAACAGATCCAGAATCCGGCCGACGGTGTGATCGACCACGTCCTCGATGGTCTTCGGATGGGCGTAGAACGCGGGCACTGGCGGCATCACGATCGCGCCCATCTCGGTGGCGAGCGTCATGTTGCGCAAGTGCGCGAGATTGAGCGGTGTTTCCCGTGCGACCAGCACCAGTCGGCGACGCTCCTTGAGCATGACGTCAGCAGCGCGCGTGAGCAGATTGTCGGCGAAACCATTGGCCACGCCCGCGAGCGTTTTCATCGAGCACGGCGCAATGACCATGCCCGCGGTGATGAACGAACCGCTCGCCACTGCCGCGCCGATATCACGCACGTTGTAGACCACGTCGGCGAGGCTCTCCAGATCGCCGCGCGCCATGCCCAGTTCCTGAGCCGCTGTTACCGCGCCGGAGGCCGACACGATCAGATGCGTCTCATGGGTGCCAAGGCGGCGCAGCGCGGCAAGCAGGCGCACGCCGATCAATGCGCCGCTCGCGCCCGAAATGCCCACGACAATCCGCTCACGCTTGTTGTCAGGCATGAACGTCACCCAGATAGTTATCGAACGCGGCGTTGTCGCTGGCGACGAGCGCTTCCAGATCCACCGAGTCCTGCCCCGGAATGCGCACGCGCGTGAACACGTGCGACGCATAAACCACCGGCCGCGTGGCGTCGAGCCCCATCTTCGCGCTGATGCCCTGCAGGTGCGCCGGGGCGTCATCCGGCTGGCCCACGGTGGTCGACGGATCGAGCGGCGAGCCCTGCGCGCCTTCGATCACGACCAGATCACGATCGGCCTGGAAGCGCGTGGCGATGGCCCATTCGATTTCAGCGGGGTCGTGCACGTCCACATCGGTATCCACCACCACCACCTGTTTGATGTCGTAGTGGGCGCCGAACGCACACAGGATCACGTTTTTCGCTTCGCCTTCGCGCTTCTTCTCGAACTGGATCCACAGGTGATAACGGCATACGCCGCCGACCGACAGATGCACGTCCTTCACATTCGGATGGCTGCGCTGCAGATGCGCGAGCAACGTCGCCTCGCGCGGAATCGCGCCGAGCAGCAGATGTTCCATTTCGGCCGGCACAATCGTGTGATAAATCGGCTTCGCGCGATGCGTGAGCGCCGTGACCTCGATCACCTCACGCCCCTCTCGCGCGCTGTAATACTTCGGAAACTCGCCGAACGGGCCTTCCTGCTCGCGCACGTTCGGCAAGATGCGCCCTTCGATCACGATCTCCGCGAAGGCCGGCACCTTCACACCGTTGCTCACGCACTTCACGACCGGCAGCGGCTCGCCGTGCAGCGCGCCCGCGATCTCCAACTCATCGTGATCGATCGGCGTAATCGCCTGGGAGGCGAGCATCGTCAGTGGATCGACGCCAATCACCACGGCGACGTCGAGTGGCTCGCCCGCGGCTTCCGCGGTTCGCTGAAACGCGTACAGATGGCGCGGCAGCAGCAGGATCGCCATGCGATCCGGTCCATGCACCTGGATCCGGTTGATCGATACGTTCTGAATACCGGTGCGCGGATTGCGCGCGATCACGAGACCGGCGGTGATGTACGGGCCACTATCGTGTTCGCTATGTGTCGGAATGGGCAGCAGCTTGTGTAGATCGATCCCTTGCGTATGGACGACCTGCTGGCACAGCGCGGTATCCGCCGGGACCTCCTGCCACGCGAGCGGATGCTCGGCGGCTTCGCGAAAGCGTTGCAGCAACTGGTCCTCGCTCACGCCCATCGCTTCGGCGATCCACGCGCGCCTCGACATGAAACCGCTGACCACCGGAATCGCATGGCCGCCAGGCTGCACGAACACTGCGGCGCGCGAGCCGTCGAGCTTCTTCGCGATCGCTGCGAGTTCGTGCTTGAGCGCGACGGGCTTTTCGATGGTGGCCACCCGCCCGCTCGCCGACAGGTGCTCGAGCCAGCTTCGCAGCGAGCGGGCGGGACGCGCTCCGGCGCTCGGAGAAACCGTCGTATCGAGGGAAGCGGTACCGCGAGAACTCATTTACGTCTCCATGTGTCGTGTCGATGTCCGCCCGTTGCTTTGTGTAGCGAGCGCACAGTGGATTTGGATGGAGCGTAGCGAGAATGGCGTATAACTTCTAATAGTGTTTTTTGATTTTCGACATCACTTATTCTGATATCAGTGTTACCCCTGATGACGTTGAGCAGCGTCCTGAGTATTAATAGCAGCGACCGCCTTTATTCCTACTGTGACGGGCCTTTGGTGACAGATCGACAAGGCTGGTGCATACGAAAACAGTGCACTACCACCGCACGAGAATTGATAACGTCGATCGTCTACATCAAAAACAATGAAAATGCGGAAGCCTGATCGAACACCCCCATGGACCTGAAGCAGATTCAATATTTCATCGCGCTGTTCGAAGACGGCTCGGTCACCCGTGCGGCCAAGCGTCTGAATATCGTGCAACCGGCGCTCAGCATGCAGATCGCGAAGCTCGAGGAAGAGCTGCATCAGCAACTGTTCGAGCGCGGCTCGCATGGGATGACGCCGACCGCCGCCGGGCGGCTCATGTACCGGCTCTTCCTGCCGATCATGCGCGACCTTGCGCACGCGCGGCAGCAGCTGATCCAGCGCGACGAGATCATCACCGGGCGTGTGTCGATCGGCTTGATCGCGTCGATCAGCGAAAGCGTGCTGGCCGATTCACTGTCGCGCTATCACGAGAAATATCCGTACGTCGAAGTCACCGTCTCCGACGGCTACAGCGCGACCTTCATCGACTGGGTCGCCGGCGGCCAGCTCGATGCGGCACTCATTAACAAACCGCGCGGCAAGCTCTCGCTCGATGCGCAAGCGATCCTCGACGAAGAAATGGTGCTCGCCACCAGTGCGGCACACGGCCCAGACCTTCCGCACGCGATCGAGCTGGCCAAGCTGCCCGAACTCGAACTGGTGCTGCCGACCAAGCGGCACGGCTTGCGCGGCGTGCTCGATACCGCTGCGCAGCACGAGGACGTGCTCCTCGCGCCGCGCTTCGAAATCGATGTGCTCAGCACCATCGTGCAGCTGGTCGGCAATACACGCTTCGCGACCATCCTGCCGCGTATCGTGGTCGAGCGCGCAGTCCGGGCGGGCACGCTGCGCGCGTATCCGATTCTGGCGCCACGCATCGTGCGCCACATCGTCTGCATTACGCATCCGCGCCGGCCGCTAAGCGCCGCCGCGGACGCGCTGATCTCGATCATCGCCGACGAACTGCGCCAGGTGCTGAACGCCGCACCGTTGGATGCGACGAAGGACACCCCTACCCCGACCAGGAAAATTTGATGAACGCACAACACTGGATCGCCGGCAGCTGGACCGGCACGCCGACGCAGCCCGCGATCGATCCGGCCACCGGCGAGCCAATCGGACTGTATGCCGACGGAGGCGCGGCAGAGGCCGACGCGGCGATTGCCGCCGCGCGCGCTGTGTTCGATCGCACCACGTGGGCACAGGACGCGCGGCTGCGGCAGAACGTGCTGCTCGACTGGGCCACGGCGCTGGATGCAAAGCGGGAAGAACTGGCGACGCTGATGGCGCGCGAGAACGGCAAAGCGATCGCGCAGGCGCGCGGCGAAATCGCCGCGGCGATCTCGGAGGTCCGCTATTACGCCGGGCTTGCGCGCCATTTGCCCGGCCACGTGCTGGAGCCGGAACCGGGCACGATCTCCACGATGCTGCGCGAAGCTGCCGGCGTCGCCGCGATCATCGTGCCGTGGAACGCGCCCGCGGTGCTGCTGGTGCGCTCGCTCGCGCCGGCCCTCGCGGCCGGCTGCACGAGCGTCGTCAAGCCGGCGGCGCAGACGAGCCTGCTTAACGCGGCGATGATGCGCTGCCTGGACGGCACGGCGCTGCCGAAGGGCGCGGTCAACGTGGTGAACGAGACCGGGCATGCGGCTGCCGAGCGGCTCGTCGAATCGCATGATGTCGACGTAGTGAGCTTCACGGGGTCGACGGCCACCGGCAAGCGGATCATGGCCGCGGCCGCCGACAGCATGAAAAAGCTTTCGCTCGAACTGGGCGGCAAATCATGCTGCGTGGTGTTCAATGATGCCGATGTCGCCGCGATCGCGCCGCGTCTCGCGCGCGCGGCGACGATCATCTCCGGCCAGCAATGCACGGCCGCGCGCCGTGTGCTCGTGCATGCCTCGAAAGCGCAGCAGATGCGCGAGCAATTGGCCGCCGCGCTCGCCGCGCTGAAGGTCGGCCCGGGAAGCGACGCGGCGACCGATATCGGCGCACTGATCGACCATCGCACGCGCGATGCGGTCAATGCGACGATCGAGCGGGCGTGCGACAGCGCGGATCGTGTGCTGCTACGCGGTGCGAGCAGCGGCAACGCGTTCCTGGCGCCAACGCTGGTCGAGCATGGCGATCCGAAAGCGTTTTTCTGTCAGGAGGAGATCTTCGGGCCGTTCGTCACGCTGGAGACCTTCGAGGACGAGGCCGAGGCGCTCAGCAAGGCCAACGATACGGTGTTCGGTCTCTCCGCGAGCGTGTGGACCCACGACGTCGCGCGTGCCTACCGGATCGCCCGGGCACTGCGCAACGGCACCGTGTGGATCAACGACCACAACCGGTTATTCGCCGAAGCGGAAACGGGCGGGTATCGGCAGAGTGGCCTCGGCCGTCTGCACGGGTACGATGCACTCGCGGACTTCACCGAACTGAAACACATCTGCTTGAATGCGGGCGTGCCGGAGCAGATGGAAACGGTGGCAAAGGCGGTTAGAATGCGATGAGCCCACGGTTCGCGCACAAGCGATGCCTTTGGGTCCGACGCGAACCGAAAGCCCAAAATGGAACGACAGACCGACTCTCGTCCTCCGCGCCCGACAGATGCCGGCGCCCGACAGCCTGCACCGGCTCACCTTGGTGACATGCTTGATAGTCTCAGCGACGGATTCATGTCGATAGACAGATCGTGGCGCTTCACCTATCTCAACCATACAGCTGAGCGATACCTGCAGCAGGCGCGGCAAAACCTGCTCGGACGCGACATATGGCAGTGTTACCCGGACCTGGTCGACTCCGGCTACTATCGCGTCTATCAACACACGGCGGCCACTGGACTTCCCGGTCGGCACACCGACTATTACGCACCGCTCGACACATGGTTTGAGGCTCGATCATTTGCCCACGACGATGGCATTACGGTGCTCTTCCGCGATGTCACGCGCGAACACGAGCACGCGGCGCAGTTGGAATTTGAAGCGAGTCACGACTATCTGACTGGCTTGGCCAACCGGCGCAAGTGCATGGAAGCGCTATCGCACGCGGTCGCTGAAGCTGTTTCACCCGGCTTTACGCACGGTGCAACGCTCGCGGTGCTGTTTATTGACCTGGACCATTTCAAGGAAGTCAACGACGCGTTCGGTCATGCTGTGGGCGATGAGTTGCTGCGCGGCTTTGCGAAACGGCTACTCGCAATTCCTGAACCTGCTTTCTTCGCCGCACGCGTAGGGGGCGACGAGTTTGTTCTGTTGTTACGCGATACGGCCGAAAGCGCGGCAGAAGCGTTCGCGCATGCGGTGCTCAGCGAGCTCGCGGTGCCATTCGAAGTATGGGGAAGATCCATCTCCCTGTCGGCTAGCATTGGCATCGCGCTACTGAGAGAAGTACCGGACTCAGCCGAGGCGTTGCTGAGCCATGCCGACACGGCCATGTACGCAGCGAAGTCATCTGGCCGGTTTCAGGTGCGCGCGTACGACGGAGCACTCGACCGGGGCATGCGTGACCGCCTTGCTTTACGCATGGATCTTCGTGAGGCGTTTGCGGCGAACCAGTTCGAGCTTCATTTCCAGCCTGAGGTGGCACTTACGGACGGTTCCCCAATTGGTGCCGAGGCGCTTCTTCGCTGGCGTCATCCTGAGCGAGGCTTGCTGACACCGGACGCATTCCTGGACGTGCTGCTTGACTCTCCATATGAAGGAGTCCTCGTCGAATGGCTGCTCAATGCGGTTTGTCAGCATATCCGTGCATGGCGGCGATTAGGGGTATCCGTACCTCGGATCAGCCTCAATCTGTCGGCTCGGCAACTCCTCGGCGAGGGACTTGCAGATAGGATTCTCCATATCGCGAGGGCACACGACGTCTCCCCCGCAATGCTCGACATCGAGGTCACGGAGGACTCTCTGGTGAGCGATATCGAACAGGCAACGTCCGTTCTTGCCGCGCTGAAGCAAGCCGGCATATTCACATCGCTGGACGACTTCGGCTCTGGATACTCCAGTCTTAGCTATCTTGTCCGACTGCCCATCGACACACTGAAGATCGATAAATCGTTTGTTCGAGCGCTGGTCGATTCAGAGAAGGCGTCGGCGGTCATCCGAGGCATTGTCGGTCTCGCTCGTTCGCTCGGTATGAATACTATCGCGGAAGGCGTCGAGTGCCAAAGCCAGGCAGAAGAACTGAAGGACGCCGGATGCGATTTCATTCAGGGTTATCTGGTCAGCCGCCCGCTTGACTCGGAGGCCTTCGCGGAATTCATGCTGCGGCGGTGAGGGCACCAAACGAAAAAGATGGTCACGCGCTGTTTGCGCAGCGCGAGTCGGCAAAGTAAATTGGCCGCCGGCCTCGTCAACCTATTGAAAGCGGTCCTTTCCTTCAGTCAGGAAGTGAGTCCAGCCCGGGCCTAAATCCTGAACACCGCCACCGTCTCTTTCAACATTCGTGCCTGTTCCTCGAGCGACTGGGCCGCTGCTGCAGCCTCTTCGACCAACGCGGCGTTGTTCTGCGTGACCGAATCCATTTCCGCGACGGCGCGGGCGACCTGCTCGATACCCGTACTTTGCTCCGACGAAGCGGCCGATATCTCGTCCATAATGTCCGCCACGCGCCGCACCCCGGTGAGGATCGCCTGCATGCGGCCGCCTGCCTCGGTGACCAGCGTGCCGCCCGCCTGTACTTTTCCGCTCGACGTCCCGATCAGTTCCTTGATCTCTTTCGCGGCAGCCGACGAGCGCTGCGCCAGCATGCGCACCTCGGCCGCCACCACCGCGAAACCGCGCCCCTGCTCTCCGGCGCGCGCAGCTTCGACCGCTGCATTGAGCGCCAGAATATTGGTCTGAAACGCGATGGCATCGATAATCGCGATGATGTCGCCGATACGGCCGGAGCTCTGATCGATTTCTTTCATCGTCGTCACCACCTCGCCCACCACGGAGTTGCCCTGATCGGCCATGTTGGCCGCATTGGCGGCGAGAGTCTGCGCCTGACGTGCATTCTCGGCGTTATGCCTCACCGTGCCGGTCAGCTCTTCCATGCTGGCCGCGGTTTCCTGTAACGACGCCGCCTGCTGTTCCGTGCGCGCGGACAGATGGAGATTGCCTGAGGCGATCTGCTGGGCGGCCGTGGCGATGGCCTCGCTTGCGTGACGCACCGTTGCGACGGTGCTGACGAGGCCGTCGCGCATTTGCGAAAGACCGTGCAGCAGCATGCCCATTTCATCGTGCGAACGCGCTTCGATCCGCTGCGACAGATCGCCCGTCGCGATCCGGTTGAAATGTCCCAGCGCCTCGGCGAGCGGACGGCCGATCGCGCGGCGCAGCGACACGAAGGTGAAGACACCGGCGAGCAGCCCAAATACGACGGAGGCGATAGTTATTGCACGAAAGCGCTGGAAACTCGCTTCCGAGTCATCGTACTGTGCCTTTGCCTGATCGCGTTGAAACTGCTTGAGATCAGCGCTCACCGTGACATAGTCCGTATTGGCCAGCGCGATTTTCTTCAACGCGACTTTGACTGCCGCATCGTCCATGCCCTTGACCGAATCCGCAAAAGCATCCAGTTCGTTTTGCACCTGGCTGCGCCTGGCACTAACCGCGGCGGCCAGACGGTTTTCATCGGATGTGGCAGGCAACCCCAGATACTTCGTCCAGGCATCCATCCCCTGCCCTTTGAGCATGCGGTAAGTGGCAACGTCTTTCTCGACCGTCGGGGCGGCCGGATCGAAAGCGATCCGGTCGACGGTCGTGCGCTCGCGGCTGATCGCGAGTTCCGCATCGCCGATCAGCCGCGTGCTGGCGAGCCGGTTCGTGTAGGTCTCGCGGTTGGCGGCGTTGCTGCTCGCCATGCCCGCTACGCCGAGCGCGCCGATCGCCGTCAGCAGGCTGAAGGTAAAAGTGGCTACCTTAAATTAGATAAAATCGGCTATTTCATAAGGCCAGTCAAACGCCTAATCTTCACTCATCGAACCACATTGCGTGGGTCCAAACAGCCAGGGAGTGAATCATGGAACAACGCCTCGACTTCTACAAAGCCAACCCCGCCGCCATCAAGGCGATGCTCGGCGTCGAAGAACGCATCGGCAAATCGGCCCTCGAAAAATCGCTGACCGAACTGGTCCGCCTGCGCGCTTCGCAGATCAACGGCTGTGCTTTCTGCGTCGACATGCACACCACCGACGCCCGCAAAGGCGGCGAATCCGAGCGGCGTCTGGCCACCGTCGTGGTGTGGCGTGAAACGCCCTTCTTCACCGACCGTGAACGCGCTGCGCTCGAATGGACCGAAGCGCTTACGCTGGTGTCGCAAGAGCACGTACCCGACGCCGTATGGCAAGCGGTACGCCCGCACTTCAGCGACGAGGAACTGGTCGACCTGACGCTGCTGATCTCCGCCATCAACGCATGGAACCGCTTCGCGATCGCGTTTCGCAAGTTGCCGGCCTGATTGCGCCGTAGCCACACTCCAGCCAACGATTGCCGCATAACCCCCGAAGGAAAGAAGTCATGAAAATCATGCACGTCGACGCAAGTGCCAAACGCGAGCGATCCAACTCGCGCGCATTAAGCCGGTATTTTCTGGAGCGCCTGCGTGAGGAAGGTCTGGATATCGAAGTCGATTATCTCGACGTCACGGTCGATACGCCGCCACATGTGAACGAAGCATTCGCTATCGCGACCTACACGCCGTCGCACGAGCGCACACCTGCCATGAAGGCGACGTTGGCGTCATCGGATGCGCTGTGCAAGCGTCTGCTCGACGCCGACGCGTTGGTCTTTGCCATGCCCATGTACAACTGGTCGATGCCTTCCGCGTTCAAGGCTTTCATTGACAGCATCACGCGTACGGGCTTGACCTATTTGTTTGCAGAAGACGGGCGGATAGAAGGTCAGCTTGCGCGGCAGAAGGTACTTTTCATCACGAGCCGCGGCGCTGATTTGCGCGTCGGCACGCCCTACTCGTCGATGGATGCGCTGACGCCAGCGCTGAAGGCTGCTTTCGGATTTCTCGGCGTGGCGGACCCGGCATTCGTCGATGCGCAGCCGTTGCAGTTTTCAGACGAGGCAGCGAGGCTCGAAGCGCTTGAACGCGCGCGCACTGAGCTTATCGCAGTGGCGGCAAACTGGGCCGGTTCGGCGAAGTCACAGCCGGCTTCAGCTTCGGAACCGAACAACGATGTCATGGCACTCAGCCAGGAGTAATCACATGAAAATTCGTACGCTTGTCGCGACGGTAGCGGTGGCCGGTCTGTCCGTCGTGGGAATCCCCCAAACCGTGTTCGCCGCCGATACGGCCGCTGCACGGGAGACGATTACGCCTGCGTTCACTGAAGCGATCGCGAACGTTCCAGGTAAAACGATGACTGCGCTTGTCGTCGACTATGCACCCGGCGGCAAGTCACCATCGCATCGGCATGGACAGGCCTTTGTGGTCGGCTACGTGCTGTCGGGCGCGATCCGCAGCCGTGTCAACGATGGCGAAGAGCACGTCTTTCATGCCGGCGAATACTGGACCGAGAAGCCCGGTGCGCATCATACGGTCAGCGAAAACGCCAGCGATACGGAACCCGCGAAGCTGCTGGCCATTTTTGTAGCGGACACGAAAGATAAAAACCTGGTCACGTTCGACAAACAGTGAGCATTCTCCCGTGGCGCCCTCGCCGCTTCCCCCCATCCCTAAAACCTCGGATGACATTCGAAACTCACTGACGATGCATGCTCAGTCATCATCTGCACGCCGCTCACCGTTTCAGTCGTGACACTGCTCTGCATGCCGCGACGCTCGCAGTAGTCGCGCGCCTCGTTTATCGCATGTTCGTGCGCGCGGGCCCAGGCCATCCGCCCGCCCGTCGCGCTCGCCGCTACCGTGTAAACGCCCGGTTTGTCGGTCGCGACAACATCGGTCGTCGATGCGCATCCCACGAGACTGGCGCACGCGGTCACTGCCGCGATGAGCGCGCTCGCCCGGTTGGAGAGTAAGCGTCGACGCTGCAGCGCGACGGATTCACCCTCCCGATCCGGTATGTGACCTGAGACATTGTTGAACATGATCTGCCTACATTTTTCAACCGTTTTACCAATCCCAAAATTATGCGCGATCAGGCGCGTCAGATCAGCCTCTTTACCTGAAAACACTGTTGCGGGCGCGTGAACAATCACTGGTAGCCCACGTCTGGAGGGACTCCGCAAGTCCATGCTATGACAGGACGAACATCGCGCCCCCGCGGGCCTAAGCCCTGTTTTCACGGTTCTTCTGTGTCATGCAATTTCTGCACGCTTCTCATAAAAACAATGCACTGGCTTTATTCCGCCAGTTGACTGAAATTAGCACGGTCATTCCATTTTTCGGCGCACGGGATTCGGGTCGGAGAACCCTACCCGCGCTCGCCCAGCAGCAAGACTGTGCAATCAGGTCCGCAACAGGCGGATATAAAAAAGAGGAGACATGCATGCGTTTTATCAATCATGGCGTTTGCGGAGCCACGCTGATTCTGGCCGCCGGTGGTGCTGCGGCCGCCGATTCGAGTGTGACCTTGTACGGCGTCGTCGATGCGAACATCCAGTATCTGGACAATGGCGGTGTCCATTCGTACTCTGAAAAGAGCGGCGGCTCGACCGGTTCCCTGTTCGGCCTGAAGGGCACCGAAGATCTGGGCGGCGGGCTGAAGGCGCAGTTCAACGTCGAAACGGGCTTTAACGTGAACAACGGCGGGCTGTTTGCCGACACCTCGGCGCTCTTCTATCGTCAGGCATGGGTCGGGCTGAGCGACGCCAGATACGGTTCCTTGACCATGGGACGCCAGTACGAACCGAGTTTCCGGGTCGTCTATCCCGCCGATCCGTTTCGCGCGAACGAAGTGTTGTCGCCGTTTTCGGCAAACGTCCTCGCTGTCGATCGAAACACGCTGTCGACGCAGTACGACTCCGGCCGCGCCAGCAATTCGATTATGTATCAATCGCCGGATCTGAAAGGCCTGAAGCTCTATGGCATGTACGCGTTTTCCGCCACCGTGAGCCAGCCTGTGCCGGCCACGACGGGCAACATGCTGAACGTCGCGGCCACGTACTCGGGCTACGGTTTCTACGCAGGTCTTGCGTATGTGAACCAGCATCCCGGACAGGAAACCATTGCGGGCCTGCCCACGTCGTTGAGCCTGCTGGGCACCGAGCACTTCATCGGCGCGCTCGCCTACCGGATCGGTATCGTGAACCTCCAGTTCAACTATTCATACAACCGCGCGCAGGATCCGGCGCCAGGGTCGCTGGCGGCGCACCTGGGCACCGGCCATTCGCTGAGTATTGCGGAGTTGGGCGCAACGATCCAGGCAACCCCGGCCGACGCGATCACGATTGCCGGCGTTCAGCGCAACGTGCGCGGCGCGCATGACAATGCGCCGAGCTTCGAACTGGGCGTCGATCATTCGATATCCCAGCGCACGAGCCTGTACATGCGCGCGGGCTACATAAAGAACAACGGTACCGCCACCGTGAGCTGGCCGGGCGTGACCGTAACCGCGCCTGGAACCAAGCAGGTTCTTGCGACGGTGGGTATGACGCATCGGTTCTAAAGCGCATCTTTGCAGGGGGACGGAGCCAGAACCTCGGGGTAGCGCCAGGCGCGCCTCGCCTCCCCTTGCCAGCAACCCACCCGATGCGCCTTCAGCCGATTGAGGCGCATCGCGGCGCTCTTTGCGGCGTGCGCAGCCACGCCAAAGCACTTTCCCAAACGCTCGCCACACGCTGCTGCTCTCGTTCGCCGTGCTGCTCTATTTGACCGACAAGCCGGCCGACGCCACCTGGCTTGCCGATGACGAACGCAACTGGCTGGTCGCCCGCCAGGCGCAGGAGCGCGAGCATCGCGAGGCCGTGCACATCTTCAGCGTGAAGGAAGCGCTGTTCAATCCGCGCGTTCTTGCCGTCGCGCTCATCTACTTCGGTGCGAACGCAACCAACTATGGCCTGAGTTTCTTTCTGCCGCAGATCGTCAAGTCCTTCGGCCTGACCAATCTGCAGACCGGTTTGGTGACGTCGTTGCCTTACATCGTCGGCGTAATCAGCATGATTTTTTGGGGACGCCATTCCGACCGCAAGCTCGAACGCAAATGGCACGTGGCGATCGCGTTGCTGGTCGCGGCCGGCGGCATTGCCGCTGTCAACTCCCTCGGCAATCTGGCGGGATTTTTTGGGCCTTACGCGATGGGCTGGATCAAGGACAGCACCGGCGGCTTCGGCGCCGGCCTGCTTTGTCTGTCGGGTGCGGGACTCGTCGGGGTGGCGGCCGTGCTTCTACTGCATCACGATACGTCGCTCGAGGCGTCGTGCAGTATTCCGGATCCGGGCGCGGCAGGCAGAACGAAGGTGGCGAGGTCCTAACGGCCTCGCCTCAATGCACGCCGCGCGGACCTGGTCGCGCGGCGCCATGCGCGAAAGCCTTAGGGTGACGCACTCGCGCTCGCCGGGATACCCGGGAGTTGGCTTGCCGTGCCGCCGCCGGCGTCCGGCGGCAGCACGTCGTCCGGTGTGGGCGTCGGCGCCAGGGCCGGCTCGCCGCTGCCATGCGCTTCACCATCGACTGCCCCGCTCGCTGGCGCAGGTGCTGACGCCGGTGCTTGAAGAAGCGGCGGTTGCGACGATAGCGGCCGCGGCTCGACATCCGCGGCGGATACGGATGCGGATGCAGCGGCCGC
The DNA here is from genome assembly GCF_905220705.1 of Paraburkholderia domus. Lineage (GTDB taxonomy): Bacteria > Pseudomonadota > Gammaproteobacteria > Burkholderiales > Burkholderiaceae > Paraburkholderia > Paraburkholderia domus. Next base: position 421,797 of record NZ_CAJNAT010000002.1, on the reverse strand, counting down.
CGGTGCAGTGACGGCAGCCGGCGCGCGGCGCGTCGTATTGCGCGTGACAACCGGCACCTCAGTCTTCGCAGGCGACGCCGCGAACAGATGCTGGAACCACTCGCGCAGCCTGCCCGAGCGCTCCGCGAACCAGCCCGGCTTCTGGTCGGTCGCGAACCTGACGTGGCTGTCGACCAGCTTCGACCTTTGCGCGCGCTGGAAAAAGTCGCCGACGATCGGCAACGCGCTGTGCGCCCCCTGGCCCCAATAGTCGCTGCGCAAGGTCACGCGGCTGTCGTTGAAGCCGACCCACGCCCCTGCCACGAGCTGCGGGGAGATCAGGATGAACCAGCCGTCGGCGTTCCCCTGCGTGGTGCCCGTCTTGCCCGCGACATCGCCGCGAATGCCGAAGCGGCTGCGAATGCTCGAACCCGTGCCCCGGCTTACCACGTCGCGCATCACATCGACGAGGGTGCGGGCGGCGTCGGCCGGCAGTTCCTGTTTGGGCGGCACCGGCGCGAACTCGGCCAGCACTTCGCCGTTGCGGTCTTCGATACGCGTGACCATCACCGGCTCCACGTAACCACCGAGGTTGGCGATCGTGCCGTAGGCCGACACCATTTCCTTCAGCGTCACCGGGCTCGTGCCGAGCGCGAGCGACGGCACCGGATCGAGTTCGCTGTCGCGCACGCCCATGGCGCGCGCCAGTCTCGCGACCTTGTTCGGACCGACCGTCTCCATTAGTTGGGCGGTAATCCGGTTGCGCGAATAGGCAAGGCCGTCGCGCAGGCTGATCGCGCGCGCGCTCGGCTCATCCTCGTCGCCCGGACGCCAGACTTCGCCACCGGCTAGCGGAATCTCGACGGGCTTGTCGATAAACGTGTCGCTGGGTTTGGCGCCGTCTTCGAAGGCTGCGGCGTAGACGAACGGCTTGAAAGTCGAACCCGGTTGGCGCCGTGCCTGCTGGACGTGGTCGAACGGGTCCTGGCTGAAGTCGCGGCTGCCGACCCATGCCTTGATCTGGCCGTTGCGCGGGTCCATCGCGAGGAAGTCCGCCTGCACCCGAGTCTTGGACTCGCACACCGTCTGCACCAGGTCGCGGTCGGACGAGACGCGCTTCATCGCGTCGTCGTCCGTGAGACCCGCGTCTTTCGCGGCGCGATAGTCAGAGGTTTCGCGCAGGAAAGTCTGCAGCAGATCGCGGCCGTTCGCACAATTCGCGCGCGTGCCCCACGCTGAGTTAGCGATGCCTTGCAACTGGTTGCCCTGCAAGGTCACCGCCTGGGTGGCCATGGTCTGCAAACGGGAATCGATGGTGGTGCGCACCACCAGTCCGTCGGAATAGATGTTGTAGTCGTTGCGATCGGCCCATGCCGCGAGCCACTTGCGCAGTTGCTGTGCGAAGTGCGGCGCGGGTCCGGGCGGCTCGGTCTGCCGCTCGAAATCGATGCGCAAGGGACGGCGCTCGAGCGTCGCGTAGGCCGCGGGTGTGAGCTTGCCGTACTTGACCATTTGCGCCAGCACCGTGTTGCGTCGCTGCAGGGCGCGTTCCGGATTGAGCACCGGGTTGTAGTAGCTATTGCCCTTGAGCATGCCGGTGAGCGTTGCGCTTTCCAGCACGTTCAGGTCGCCGGCGGATTTGTCGAAGTAGGTTCGCGCCGCCATCTCGATGCCGTAGGCGTTGTAGAGGAACGGCACCGTGTTGAGATAGGTCTCGAGGATCTCATCCTTGGTATAGAGCGCCTCGATCTTGAAGGCGGTAATCGCTTCCTTGATCTTGCGGGTCAGCGTGGGCGCACGGCCGATCTCGTCCGGATAGAGATTGCGGGCGAGCTGCTGGGTGATGGTCGAGCCCCCCTGCCGATCGCCGGAAAACGTGTGCATCGCGGCCGATGCCGTGCGGCGCCAATCCAGCCCGAAATGCTGGTAGAAGCGGTGGTCTTCCGTGGCGATCAGCGCATTCACCACATTCGGCGAGATGTCCTTGAGTTTCACCCACTCGCGGTTCGAGGGCTTGAATTCGGCCAGCAGTTTGCCGTCTGCCGAGAGAATCTGCGCCGGCTGCTCGATTTTCGCCTTGCGGATGTCACCGATGCTGGGCGTGAACGGGATCAGGGCCAGGACATACAGGACGAACAGCGCCGGGATCGCGGCGCAGGCCCATGCCACGCCGCGGCGTGTGGGATGGCGCAGGTGCCATAGGGCCCGGGCGATCGGTTGGTTCGCCAGGGTTAGCCATTTTTCAAGGGTCTGTAGGAGTTGGGGGATCAGGCGCTTCACTCGGGGTTACCGTTCTGCTTGACGAAGGCAGCATCGTATCAGGGGCCTGCTCGGCGCTTTGTTTGTCGGCGGTTTTTGATGGTGTTGGGATTTGCCTGGTTGGTTTGCCTGCGCGGCGCTTGTTGTCTGTACGCCTGCCGCGTTGGCCTTTCCTTGCTTTGTTGTTGGTTTATTAGCGTTGCCCCTGTGCGGGGCGGCACCTACTTCTCTTTGCTGCTGCAAAGAGAAGTAGGCAAGAGAAAGCAGCTCACACCGCCAGCTCATAAGCGGGTCCCCCGCACAGTCACGGTAGTGGTACATCTGGAATCTGTGTTCCCGCACATTCGGCGCCGGTGACAAGGCAGTCATACCTCCGGCGACGCTGCGCGCCGACACACATTTCATAAAACCCGCCGCTGAGTTTGGGTTTGGGCTCTCGCGGTTTTTCCGGTACCGTGACACGTCATTGCGCCACTACTGCCTCTGCGGCTTCAATTTCAAGCGACCGGTATATCACTTGGAGCACGGGTTTGCCCACGAACGCAGGAGCGATTCTGCCGAGGCAAAGCCGATGGCCCCGCTGCGCGAAACGAAGCCGGGTTTCCCATGCAGACCCGTCCGCGACGCACGCAGTGCGGAGTGGGAACTGATGAACGCTTTGTCACTGACGCCGAATGCGCGAGAACACGGATTCCAGATGTACCACTACCGTGACTGTGCGGGGGACCCGCTTATGAGCTGGCGGTGTGAGCTGCTTTCTCTTGCCTACTTCTCTTTGCAGCAGCAAAGAGAAGTAGGTGCCGCCCCGCACAGGGGCAACGCAAATAGACCACTAAAAATTCAAGGAAAGGCCAACCCCATAGGCACACAGCCAAACAAGCGCCGCGCAGCCAACCAGAGCAAGAAAACCCCACCCCCGCCCCGGCCCCCGCCAGGCAAAAACCCAACCCCACTATAATGTCGGCAATTCTGACAAGAGGTGCTTCATGATCATCAAACCGCGCGTGCGTGGCTTCATCTGTGTATCGACCCATCCGACCGGCTGCGAAGCCAACGTCAAGGAGCAGATCGAATACGTGAAGGCACGCGGTCCCATTGCCAACGGCCCGAAAAAAGTGCTCGTGATCGGCGCCTCCACAGGCTACGGCCTTGCCGCGCGCATCAGCGCCGCGTTCGGCTCCGACGCCGCCACACTCGGCGTGTTCTTCGAGCGTGCCGGCAGCGAAACCAAAGCCGGCACGGCTGGCTGGTACAACACCGCCGCCTTCGAAAAATTCGCCACGGAAAAAGGCCTGTACGCGACCAGCATTAACGGCGACGCGTTCTCCGATGAAGTCAAGCAACGCACCATCGAGGTCATCAAGCGCGATCTCGGCCAGGTCGACCTGGTGGTCTACAGTCTCGCCGCACCCAAGCGCACGCATCCGAAAACCGGCGAAGTGTTCAGCTCGACCCTGAAGCCGGTCGGCAAAGCCGTCAATCTGCGTGGCATCGACACCGACAAGGAAGTCGTCAAGGAAACCGTCCTTGAACCCGCCACGCAAGCCGAAATCGACAACACCGTCGCGGTGATGGGCGGCGAAGACTGGCAGATGTGGATCGACGCCCTCCTCGACGCCGACGTGCTCGCCGACGGCGCGAAGACGACCGCGTTCACCTATCTCGGCGAAAAAATCACGCACGACATCTACTGGAACGGCTCGATCGGCGCCGCCAAGAAGGATCTCGACCAGAAAGTGATCGGGATCCGCGAGAAACTCGCGGCCAAAGGCGGCGATGCGCGTGTCTCAGTGCTCAAGGCAGTCGTAACGCAGGCCAGCTCCGCGATCCCGATGATGCCGCTGTATCTGTCGCTGCTCTTCAAGGTCATGAAGGAAAAAGGCACCCACGAAGGCTGTATCGAGCAGGTCTACGGGCTCTACAAAGACAGCATGTACGGCACGACGCCGCACATCGATGAAGAAGGCCGTCTGCGCGCCGACTACAAGGAACTCGATCCCGAAGTCCAAGCCCGCGTCCAGGAACTCTGGCCCCAGGTGACCAACGACAATATCTACGAACTCACCGACTTCAGCGGCTACAAAACCGACTTCCTGCGTCTCTTCGGATTCGAGATCGCCGGCGTGGACTATGAAGCCGACGTCAATCCGGACGTGCCGATCCCCAGGATCGAGCAACTCTGAGCATTCGCGGGGCCCTTGCCGCCCCGCCCTTTGCCTTTCGCCTTTCGCCTTTCGCCTGTTCCGTTCATGGTGCGTTAGCGGGCCCCCACAGGGCCCGCCGCACTACATGGACTCGCCGCTCCCCCTCCTCGACAGCGCCACGTAGCCATCTACGGCGCGCATCACCCGCACTTCCAGCGCCGCGGCGTCGCGTTCTTCGCGCTCGCCCGCGTCGTCGACCATGCCGCGCACGATCGCCAGCAAGTCGTGCGCGACAAGACTCGCATTTTCCAGATCCGGCGCTTCGGGTTTGTCAGTCAGCGCCGTCAACAGCGCCGCATGAATGAGGTCGGCAACCCGCTGGTTGCGCTCGCCAAGCGGCAATCTGCGTTCCTCGAAATCGATGATGCGTGCCAGCACCGGCCTGCGCATCTGATGCGCGACCGCCGCGCGCACCATCGCGAGCACGCAGCCACGCGAACTCTCCGCCAACGTCGCCGATTCGATATCAGCCGTCAGCTGCGCGGTTTCGCGCTCGATCAACGCAACCGTCAACGCATCGCGATTCGGAAAGTATTGATAGAGCGAACCGATGCTGACGCCGGCACGCTCCGCGACCGCGTTGGTCGTATATGCAGCGAGGCCATGTGTCTCCAGAATGCGAGCCGCCGCTTCGAGCACGGTTTCGACGGTTTGCGCCGAACGCCGCTGAATGGGCGATTTACGGGGCTTCAGACGTTGTGCAGCAGTCGATTTTGACATGGCCGAAACGCGAGTTTTAAATGTGAGCGATCGCTCGTATTCTAAACCTGTTTCGCGAAACCTCATTAGCCACTCACCATTCAACTGGAATCGAACAACATGACCGCATCTGTGAAAGAACCTGTATTGACCGTATTCATGCTCGTCAAAACGACACCCGAATGGCTCGCCTTTTCTGTCGACGAACGGTTTCGCCTGCTGCGCGAACACGTCGAGCAGATCCTCAAGACGCATGCCGACGAGGTCAGCATGCGTTTCTACGACGTCGAGTTTTATTCAGCGCGCGTGACGGATATCTGGGTGTGGGACGCGACGAGCCATCACGCGTATGAACTGGTGGTGGAAGCGCTCCGTGAGACACCGTTCTGGGATCGTTTCTTCGAAGTCGTCGAGATTCTGCCGGGCGTGGAGAACGCCTTTGCCAGGAACTACAACCGGGAAGCGCTCTCGGCGTCCTGAAAGGCACGGCGTTGTGAATGAACGAGCCGGCGCGATTCAGCTGAAACGTTGCCGGTCTGTGCGTTGGGCCACACATCGATCCATACAAGCGGTGTAGCGCCGGCCAGACGTCGCTTCAGCGACCCCGTATCAGCAGGGAAACGCGGCCTGAAGCGTGCGCAGAATGGCGAGACCGATCGGAAAGTCGTCTGAAAGACCTGGATGGTTGGTGAAAAATTGGTCAAGCAGCGGATACACGTTCTGGTTACCGATGGCGAGGTTTTGCGGCGGGCAGAACAGCGGCGGACGCTTCTTCGACACCAGATCCCCGTTAGCCCACCCTAGCGCGTTGATCGTGCCCGTGATGTAAGCCGCGTAGACCGAGTTGTTGTCGGTATGAGCCCAGAGCTTGTATTGCGAGGCCGTCATCTCGGCGCTTGCATTGAGCGTAAAACAGGCCGTAAGCAAAGCCAGTGCAAATTTCGATACCCGCATCGTCGAACCTTCAATCTGTGTCGCAAAAGCGGCCATTGTAGGTGAGTCGGGCCGTGGTGCGCAGAAGCGCTCGTCTATCAGGAATCCGTAAGCATTGCGTGAGCGTTTTTGTAAGCGTTTCGACGCGCTGACTGTGCGTTTCATCTTCACTCACAGTCAGCCGAAGTCACGACAGACGACCGATCAAACTGACTCGAAGCCCGTCAACACATTCACCGCATTCACTCCGATTGCCGCGACTGCATAGCCGCCCTCCATCACGAACAAAGTCGGTTTCCCCAATCGTCCGATCGCCTCGCCGATGCGCAGATAGTCAGCGCTGCGTAACTTGAACTGCGATATTGGGTCTTCTTCGAAAGTATCGACGCCCAGCGATACCACCAGCGCATCCGGTGCGTAGTCAGCGACGCGCGCGCACGCCGCGTCGAGCGCCACCGTATAGTCCGCCCACGCCGTACCCGGTTGCAGCGGGAAGTTCGCGTTGTAGCCGAGCCCCGCACCCGTGCCGGTTTCGTCGGCGTGCCCGAGAAAGAACGGATACTCAGTGCGCGGATCGCCATGCAGCGACGCGAACAAGACGTCGGACCGGTGATAGAAAATGCTCTGCGTGCCGTTGCCGTGGTGATAGTCGACATCGAGAATCGCCACGCGTTTCGCGCCCGCGTCGAGGAATGATTGCGCCGCTACTGCCGCGTTGTTGATATAGCAGTAGCCGCCCATATAGTCCGCCGCGGCGTGATGCCCGGGCGGGCGGCACAACGAGAATGCGCCGCGCGCACCTTCCCTCACGTGGCGTGCGCCGGTGAGCGCGACATCCACCGCATCGCTCACGGCGGCCCACGTGCCCGCGGTAATCGGCACACCCGCATCCATCGAGTAGTAGCCGAGCTTGCCATCGATATCCGCCGGCACGCGGTCCTGGCGCATGCCGCGCACCGGCCATATGAGCGGCAGCGCGTCATGCTTGCGGCCGAGCGCGCTCCATTCGTCCCATGCGCTGCCAAGAAACGCAATGAAGCCCTTGTCGTGAATACGATGCACTGGATCGAGTCCAAACGATGCGGGCGCAATCACGTCGCCGAGCTTCGTTTCGCGCACCCGTTCCAGTATGAAATCAGCGCGGCTCGGCATCTCGAAGCAAGGCTTCATTTCGCCGTCGATCAATTCGGCATGGCCATGGTGCAGCCGGTGCCGATCGCTATACACAGTCAACATGCAATGTCTCCTCAGGATGCTTGCTACTCGAATTCGATGCCGTGCTCAGGACCGCCCCTCCTGGGTACAGTGTTCACCATCGCTCGTCGCGAGGATGCCGTAGCAGGCCGGACGCCGGTCGCGAAACACGCCCCATGCCTCACGTGTCGCCGCGACCGCATCCAGATCGAAACGATGATGCAGGATCGCGGGCTCGTCGCGCCCCGCTTTCTGCACTTGCTCGCCGTACTGATCGGCGATGAACGACGAGCCGTAATAGCGCTGCGGGAAGTCGCGGCCTTGCTCGCGGCCGGTGCGGTTCGCGGCGATCAGCGGTACGAGGTTCGCGCCTGCGTGGCCCTGCATCACGCGCTGCCAATGCGCGCTGCTGTCGAGCGACGGGTCTTGCGGTTCGCTGCCGATCGCGGTCGGATAGAACAGCAGTTCGCCGCCGAGGAGCGCCATCGCGCGGGCCGTCTCCGGGAACCATTGGTCCCAGCAGATACCGACGCCGATGGTGCCGTAACGCGTCGGCCAGACGCGAAAGCCCGTGTCGCCTGGGGTGAAGTAGTACTTCTCGCTGTAGCCCGGGCCGTCGGGGATATGGGTTTTGCGGTAGCGGCCGAGCACGCTGCCGTCGGCGTCGATCATCGCCACCGTGTTGTAGAAGACCTTGCCGGCCCGTTCGAAGAAGCTGATCGGCAGGACCACGTTCAATTCGGCGGCGACGCGGCTAAAGCGCGCGATGGCGGGATGGCCCTCGTATGGCAGCGCATGGCGGAAGTGCTTCGCGTCCTGTTCGGTGCAGAAGTACGGTAGCTCGAACAGTTCGGGCAGCAGGATCACCTGAGCGCCCTGTGCCGCCGCCTCGCGCACCATGCGCTCAGCTTCTGCGAGATTGGCCTCGCGATCCCATCCTGGTACGGCCAACTGGATTGCCGCTACGTTGACTGCGCGCATCTCGTGTCTCCCTTGTATTGGTCTGGGAAAATTTTGCCCGAGGTGCGCGGATGAGCGATAACGGAGAAGCGGTCATCGAGGGGATAAATGTGGCCAATCTGGCCGGCGTGGCGGTGCATCAGGACGTGACTTCACAGCGCGCCGTTGATGCCTTGGCTTCGAAGGGACTTTCGACAGAATCGCTAGCTATGCGCAGCGGTAATCGCTCGGACAGTGGCCGGTCCACCGGCGGAACGCGTGCCGGAATCCAGCCGTTTCGCTATAGCCAAGCCGCTCGGCGATATCCGACATCGACAGGCGCGTACGCATCAGGTAGTCGAGCGCGAGATCGTGACGCACGCGGTCGAGCAGCGCCTGGAAGGCGGAGCCGTTGCCCGCCAGACGCCGCCTGAGTGTGCGCTCCGACACGCACAACGCATCGGCCAGCGCGCGCAGCGAACCGTAACGGCATGGGTCGGAATACAGCAGGCGCAGGCTGCGCGCGGTCACGTCGCTGCCCGCCGCGGTGGCCCATTCGCGCTCCAGTTGCGCGCATTGCTGGCGCGACATCAGATAGCTCACCGGCTCGGCAAGGGGCAACGGTTCGTCGAGCCAGCTGGCCGGAAAAATCAGCGCGTTTTCGGCAGCGTCGAAGGTCGCGTGGCGGCCTATCCGCTCTTCGTAGGCATCGGCATGGGCTGGTGCGCCGAAGGTCACCGCAAGCACGGATGGCGCGCGCCGCGCCGACAGCACGTCACAAACGATCGCCCACATCGACGCGAGGCACATGTCGGCATTGAGCACGGTCAGATCCGGCCGGTAGTGGTAGTCGGCCGCGACGATCGCCGCTTCGTCTCCGTTGCGGCGCAGCGAAACCTTGAAGTAGCTCCCGAGCAGGACGGGAAAGTCCTGGGCGCACTGCAGCGCATCACCGAGCGTGGGACTCACCAGCATCGCGTAACCGAGGATGCCGTAGCTCGAAATATGCATTGCCCGGCCGATATCGAGGCCGATACGCGTATCGCCGCAGGCGCGCAGCGCATTGGCGAACACGATCAGCTCCTGCGCATGCGTGACGAGTCCGGATGGCTGCCGCAAATCACCCTCGCCAATGCCGCTTCCTGCCAGCAGTACATCAGCGCCAATCCCCTGCCGGTCCAGCAAGGAGACGGCGGCGGCAATCGTATGCAGGGTCGCGACGCATTGGGCCGGCGACGGGCGTTGCGAACACGGTGCATCGGTCATGGACGGTTCTTGGTTTCCCTCGATGCACTCATGATATTTGATCAAATTTCCCAAAAGGAAAAATCCGTGCGATGATTTGATCAAATCCCATGATGCAAAACGCCTAGCTTTCCCGAACAGGCAGTTCGTCGCGCAAGGTTTGCAGCCGCGCGTCGCGCCGTCTTCATCAACCGACTGGAGTCAACCTTGCAAAGCGACCTACGCGCGGACCTGCGTGAATTCCTGGAACATCACCGCATTCATGAAGTGGAATGCGTGATACCGGACATGACAGGCGTCGCGCGCGGCAAGATCGTGCCGAAGAACCTGTTTCTCTCGGAAGGCAAGATGCACATGTCGAACGCGCTGCTGATGATCACGGTCAACGGCGAGTTCGCGGATTTCGAACGCTTTGTCGGGCCGAGCGATCCCGACATGGTCTGCATCCCCGATCCCAACACGGTGCGGCTGGTACCGTGGGCCATCGAGCAGGTCGCGGTGGTGATCCACGATTGCGTCGGACTCGATGGCAAGCCGATCGGCATTTCGCCGCGCGCGGTGTTGCGGCGTGTGCTGAAGCTCTATGAGGAAAAAGGCTGGCGTCCCGTGGTCGCGCCGGAGATGGAGTTCTATCTGATCGCGCAGAACAAGAATCCGCATGAACCGCTGCGCCCGCCGCTCGGCCGCGCAGGGCGCCACGAAGCCGGCCGGCAGTCGTTCTCGATCGATGCCGTCAACGAATTCGATCCGTTCTTCCAGGACCTGTCGCGTTTCTGCGAGATGACGCATCTCGGCGTCGAAACCCTCGTGCATGAAGTCGGCGCGGGGCAAATGGAAATCAATTTTTCTCACGGCGACGCGCTCGATCTCGCCGACCGCGTGTTCCTGTTCAAGCGCGCGGTGCGTGAAACCGCCTACCGTCATGGCATTTTCGCGACGTTCATGGCCAAGCCGATGGAGCACGAACCGGGCAGCGCGATGCACATTCATCAGAGCATTGTCGATCACACAACCGGCGAGAACATCTTTTCACTGCCCGACGGATCGGCGAGCCCGCTGTTTTTCAACTATATCGGCGGCTTGCAGAAGTACATGCCGCAAGCCATGCCGATGTTCGCGCCCTACGTGAATTCCTACCGTCGCCTGTCGCGCTTCACCGCCGCGCCGATCAACGTGCGCTGGGGTTACGACAACCGCACCTGCGGCATCCGCGTGCCGAACTCCGGGCCGGACGGCCGGCGGCTCGAAAACCGCGTGCCGGGCGTCGACGTCAATCCGTATCTGGCGATGGCGGCCACCCTCGCTTGCGGCTATCTCGGCATGGTCGAAAAACAGGAAGCCTCGGCGCCGATGGTCGAAAGCGCCTACGACCTCGAATACGAATTGCCGCGCGGTCTCGAAGATGCGCTGAAAGCGCTCCTGAAGTGCACCGAACTCGCGGATGTGCTCGGCGACCAGTTCGTACAGGCCTATTGCTCGGTGAAGGAAAAGGAGTTCGAGACCTTCTCGCAAGGCATTACCGCGTGGGAACGCGAGCATCTGCAACTGCTTGTCTGAGCGATCGAGGTTTATGAAAGCATCATGGGAGAAACCCGGTTTGAATGATTTGACTACCCGCCACGGCATCAACTGGGAGCGTGCGCAAGCGCTCGTCGAACGTGAACGTCACGCGTTTACCGAGGCCATGCCGAAATCGCGCGCGCTGTCCGAACGCGCCGCGCACCACCTGTTGTTCGGCGTACCGCTGCACTGGATGAACGACTGGTCAACGCCCTTCTCGCTCTATGTCGATCAGGCGCGGGGCGCCTCGTTCACCGACGTGGACGGTCATCGCTACGCGGACTTCTGTCTCGGCGACACGGGCGCGATGTTCGGCCACTCGCCCGCCCCCGTGGCCCGCGCGCTGGCCGCGCAGGCTGAGCGCGGCTTGACGACCATGCTGCCGGGTGAGGATGCCGCGTGGGTCGGCGAAGAACTCGCGCGCCGTTTCGGATTGCCCTACTGGCAGTTCGCAATGACGGCGAGCGACGCCAACCGCTTTGCGTTGCGCTGGGCGCGCGCGGCGACCGGGCGCAAACAGATCCTGATCTTCAACGGCTGCTATCACGGCACCGTGGACGACGTGTTCGTCGATCTCGTCGACGGAAAACCGCAACAGCGCGACAGTCTGATCGGCCAGGTGCATGACCTGCTCGGCACCACGCGCGTGATCGAATTCAACGACCTGGCCGCGCTGGAAAATGCGTTGAAAGATGGCGACGTCGCCTGTGTGCTGGCCGAACCCGCGATGACCAACATCGGCATGGTGCTGCCCGAACCGGACTACTGGCGGCAAGCGCAAGCGCTCATGCGCCGCTACGGCACGCTGCTCGCCATCGACGAAACCCACACCATCAGTTGCGGACCGGGTGGTTACTCGCGGGCGTACGGCCTCGAACCCGACCTGTTCATTCTCGGCAAGCCAGTGGGCGGCGGCTTTCCTTGCGCGGTGTACGGTTTCAGCGCCGAGCTGGCAGCCCGCGCGCAGCACGCCAAGCGCAGCGCACCGCCCGGCCACTCCGGCATCGGCACGACCCTCACGGCGAACATGCTGGCGATGAGCGCGATCCGCGCGACGCTCGCCGAGGTGATGACCGATGCTGCCTACGATCACATGTTCGCGCTCGCCGAGCGTATCGAGGCCGGCCTGAAGAGTGCGATCGCGCGTCATGGCCTCGCGTGGTGCGTGACGCGCGTCGGCGCCCGCACCGAATTCCAGTTCACGCCGACACCGCCGCGCAACGGTCACGAAGCCGGCCGCCAGCTCGACCCGGAACTGGAACATATCGTGCACCTGTACCTGCTCAATCGCGGCGTGCTGATTACGCCGTTTCACAACATGATCCTGGTGTGCCCCGACACCTCGGCGGCCGACGTCGACAAGCTGGTTTCTACGTTCGACGCCTGCGTTGCCGAACTGACCTGATCTGAGCGGTTTCAGATCGAGGTCGATCGAGCACGGCCGGCAGCTAAACCGCCGGCCTTTTTACAACCTTTTTTGCAGCTTTTTTCGGCCCTAGCACCGAGCTTTATGAAAACTTCACGTCATCACACGCTGCAGGACCAGACCTACGAGACGCTGCGGCAATGGCTGACGATCGGGCGCTTCGTGCCGGGCGAGCGCATCAAGATCCGTCACGTCGCCGCCGAACTCGGCGTGGGCGAGATGCCGGTACGCTCCGCCTTGCAGCGCCTTGCTGCCGAATCGGCACTCGTGAACGTGCCCAATTGCGGCGTGACCGTGCCACGGCTGTCGAAAGAACAATTCGACGACGTGCTGCGCGTGCGCCTGATTCTGGAGGGCCAGGCCGCTGAACTGGGTGTGCCGCATCTCAGCGCCCACGATCTGGAAACGCTGGAAAAACTGAACGAAGAGATGGTGCAGGCTCTGCGGACTGCCGACGCCAAGGGCTATCTCGATGCCAACGAGGCGTTCCATCTAATTCTGTACCGGGCAGCGGGCTCGCCGCTCTTGCTCGAGTTGATCGAAACGGTGTGGCTGCAGGTTGGGCCGATTTCGAATCTGTTGTTCGGCGATGCGCAGTTTGCCGGCACGCTCAACGATGCCCACGACGCGTTGCTGAACGCCGCGAAAGCGCGTGACGCAGCCGGCGTGCGACGCGCGATCGAGCACGATCTGAGTCATGCGGCGAGTTGTTTGCGCGCGCAGTGTTTGTAGCGGCTGGGGCTTAGGCCCCACGCCTCGTACCCTCATCACGCTTTCAACGTCGCCTGCTCAAGAATCATGTCGTACAGCGCCTGCGCCGCCGGCGACAACTGAGCGGTTTTGCGCGCCACGAGCACGAGCGTGCGCGAGACCACCGGATGCGTGAGCTCGATGGTGCGAACCGTCGGATACGCACCCTTCTGAATGGCGAGCGCCGGCACGACAGCCGCGCCCACGCCCTGCGCGACCAGGCCGACAGCCGTCGAACTGCGTTGCACTTCATAAAACGAGCGCAACGACAGTTCGCTCTTTTCCAGTGCGACATCGAGCAACGCCCGATTGCCGCTGACTTCGCCGGCGAAGATCAGCGGATACGATTGCAGTTGCTGCCAGGCGACGCGCCGCCGTTTCGCCAGCGGATGATCTTCATGGCAAATCAGCACGTAGCGGTCTTCCGTCAACGGCACGCTGGCGAGATCCGGATGATGCTCACCGGCGATATTGATGCCGAACTCCACCTCCCGGCGCAGCACCGCCTCCTCCACCGCGGAAGACGCGTGATCGAGAATCTTGATGCGGTTATGCGGATAACGCGCGGCATACGCCTGCAGAATGCGCGGCAGATACTGCACGCCCACGGTCGGCACGCAGGCGATCGACACATCGCCGCGACGGGCCACACCCGTCTCGCGGATCTCTACCAACGCATCGGCAAGCTCGCCGAGCAAACGGCGCGCCTGCGGCAGAAAACTGCGCCCTATTTCCGTGAGCGCCATGGAACGGGTAGTCCGCTCGATCAGCGTGACGCCGAGAAACGTTTCGAGCTTGCGCAGACGTTGCGTAATGGCCGTTTGCGTGACATGTAATGAATCGGCGGCGCCCTGAAAGCTGCCCCGGTCCGCAATCGCGACGAACGCCTGCACGCCGAGCGTGTCGATTTTCATTAGAAAAATGAAGGAATCTGCATGATAAATTCATTTTACTCCACCCTCGCCGCCGCACAGAATGAACGGATTGAATCGGTTTGACATCGCACGCGGTGAGCGGATGTCAGCGGACACGGCCCAGTGGCCAAGACAAAGGAGCGTGACATGACTTCATCGACGAATTGGCAGGCAAAGCAGTACGTGGTGTTCGAAAACGAGCGCACGCGTCCGGTCAGGGATCTGCTGGCGGCGGTTCCGGCGACGGACGTGCGGGTCGCGGTGGACATCGGCTGCGGCCCCGGCAATTCCACCGAAGCACTGGCGGCCCGCCTGCCCGGCGCGGCGGTCAGCGGGCTGGACAGCTCCGCCGACATGATCGCGGCGGCCAGGAAGCGCCTGCCGCAACTCCAGTTCGAGGTGAGCGACATTGCGACGTGGGATGCCCCAGGCCCTTTCGACCTGATCCTCGCCAACGCCGTGCTGCAGTGGGTGCCGAATCATGAGCAGCTGTTCCCGTCGCTGCTGAAGAAACTTGCGCCGGGCGGCAATCTGGCCGTGCAAATGCCGGACAACCTCGACGAACCCCCGCACCGCCTGCTGCGCGAAATCGCGGCGGACGGCCCTTGGGCCAACAAACTCAAGGGCGTGGAGCGCACCATGCGCTACGGCGCCGACTGGTACTACGCGTTGCTCGAACCGCTGTGCGCGCGGGTCGACGTGTGGCGCACCGTCTACTATCACCCGCTTAGCGGCGGCGCGGACGCGGTGGTCGAATGGTTCAAGGGCAGCGCGCTGAGACCGTTCCTCGCCGAACTCGACGACAGCGAGGAAGGCGTCTTCCTGGCGCGCTACCGGGACGCGATCGCGCGGGCTTATCCAGCCCTGCCCGACGGCACGGTGCTGCTGCCGTTCCCGCGGCTGTTTATCGTCGCTACGCGCTAGCGGAGCCGGGCTCGCTTCCGGCTGCCGTGTGGTGTTTGTGGTGCCGGAGCCGCCAGGGTCAGTCAGGCATTGCCGCTCGTGAATTCTGCGTGATATTGTGTAACGTAAGCGCAGGACGGCTCCCCGTCCTCACCGGAACGCAATTTACAGCAGCGAGCGTCGCCATGAGTGATGTACGCCATCATCTGAGTCCACGTGACCGTTTGGAGCTGTTGTGCTGGCTCACATGCGGCTGCCTTGGCGCTTATTACCTGAACGAGGACTGGCCTGACGCGGCGTTTCACGTGCAGGCCGCCCATAAGTGGCTCGACTACCGGTCGCGGGAGGCCGACTGGTTGAGTATCGCCAGGTTATCCGCAACGGCACTGGAGATTGCGCAGCGGCACGCGAAGTTTGTCGAGGCCGATTGGGCGCGGGATGCGGTCGAGGAGATTCTCGACACGAACGAGC
The DNA here is from genome assembly GCF_905220705.1 of Paraburkholderia domus. Taxonomy (GTDB): domain Bacteria; phylum Pseudomonadota; class Gammaproteobacteria; order Burkholderiales; family Burkholderiaceae; genus Paraburkholderia; species Paraburkholderia domus. The sequence goes on along the minus strand of NZ_CAJNAT010000002.1, from coordinate 406,321 downwards.
TCGATCCTCAAGCGCGGTTAGTGAGGCAGGTGTTGGCGGATTGCCAGAACGCGCTTGCTGACAAACGCCTGGCGGACTAGCGGTATTTCCCGCCTGACACTTCGCGTGGTTCGCCATGCGGCGTCGGCTGCGTTGATCTGTTTGCCAGCGCCGCGCAGGCGGATTAAAAATTGTGCCGCACGCCGACGATCACAGAGAGCTGTTTATCCGTATCCGAATTGACGATATTCGGAATCTGCGCCAGATTCTCCGTCTGCCCCGTCGACGGATTGATCCCCAGTCCGGCGCCGGAAGATTTCTGCCCGATCGCGACCGCATAGACGGCCGTCCGCTTCGACAAGCTGTACACCGCCCCCAGGTTGATCTGATGCACGCGCGTCGAAGCGCCGCTGCTCGGTTTGGCATCGTTGAAGATATACGCCAGACCAAGCTGCAAATCAGGCGCGAGCGCATAGGTCGTATTCAACTCGGCAATGTCGAATGAGATATCCGCGCCCGCAGGGTTCGCCGCACTCGCGAAATACTGGCTCTGCGACAGACGCGTATGCGTATAGGTGAGCGCCACGCTCGCCTTACCGAATGCATACGAACCCCCTGCTCCGAAAATCCTCACCTTGCTCGCTTGCTGCAGCAGACAATACGACGCATCGGCATTCGCGCAGCTGAAATCGCCGATATACCCGGCTGTGCCGCCCAAGGCCGCCTGCAACGGCTGGTTCAACTCGAGATACCCCGCGCTCAGCGACAACGGCCCTTGTGCGTAATTCGCCGCCAGCGCCCAGCCCTTGTTCTGTGAAAAATTCCCCGCCACGCCACCCAGGCTGAACAACCCGCCAACAGTCAAGCCACCGAAGCTCGGGCTGAGGTACTTGATCGAGTTGTTGAAGTTGAACGCTTCGTTGAGGTTGTCGACGTCGCCGAAATGCGAGCCGTACAGCGTCGCCCAGTTATTGCTCGACGCATACGCACCCATGTAATCGGAGAACGGGTCGTATTGACGGCCGAATGTCAGCGCGCCGTACGTGCCGTTGTTCAAACCGACCCATGCGTTGCGGTTGAACAGCGTATTCGATTGCAACATCGCGCCGTTGCCAATCAGAAAGCTGTTCTCCAAGGTGAAATTCACCGTGGTGCCGCCGCCGATATCCTCGGTGCCCATCAAGCCCCAACGCGACGGCACCAGGTTACCGCCCGCCAATTGGTAGTTCGCGTGACCGTTGGTGCTGCCGTCGGCGAGCGTCGTCTGCTGGTTGGTCGTGTAGACGACACCGGCGTCGACCGTGCCATAGAGCGTCACCGAAGATTGCGCATGCGCGCCCATCGCGAGGCCGCACGCGGCCAGCGCAAGCGCCGAGCGCTTGACGAATTTGTCTGCCATATTTTTTGCCGGAAGTTGAGTAGTGAAATCAGCAAGAACAAACAGGACGAACGACACCGCTCCGCCGCCGCTCGCAAATGAACGGCAGCAGTCGATCGTTAGAACTTGGTGTAACGGCGCGCGCTGAGTGCCTGGCGCGCCGTTCGATTACTGCCCGAAGCGCGCGTAGATATCCGGCCGCTTCGTACGCAGAATGAGACCGATCACGACGCCTGCGAGCGCCACCGCGAATACGATCCAGGGGAAGGATTTGACGATCGGACTATCGGAGCCGCTGAGCGCATCGAGATTGCGCACCAGAATCACGCCGATATACAACAGGCCGATGCCACCCACCAACGGCGCGACAAACGAGTGCCATACGCGAGTGTCCTTGCGCGTCTTGCGGAAGAACGCGATGACGGAAAAGCTCGTCACTGCTTGCAGCATCACGATGCCGATCGTACCGAGCGCCGAACTCCAGCTGAATACGATGTTGAACGCATCGCTGCCTGCCGCGATGAAGAGACCGAGCAGGACGCACACCGAGAGTGTCTGCAGATAGCTCGCCACATACGGCGAACGGTATTTTTCGTGTACCCGGGTCAGCGCTTGCGGCAAGATGCCTTCGAGGCTCAACGCATGGATATAGCGCACCAGCGTGTTATGAAACGACAACAGGCTCGCGAAGATACTGCTGAGCAACAGGAAGCTCATCACCGTCGTTACCGCACCGCCCAGATACTTGCCGGACTGAATGAACCAGAAGTCGCCGGGTTGCTTCGTCGCGACGGCGACCACGTCGGTCAGTCCGTACGCGCAAACAATTGTCCACGTGACGAAAGCGAAGAACACGAGGATCAGCATCACCGACACATACGTCGCGCGTGGCACCGTTACCTTCGGATCACGGCATTCCTTGCCGTAAATCGCGGTGGCTTCGAAACCGATAAATGACGCAAATGCGAACATCACCGCAATGCCGAGGTGACCGCTGAATACATGCTCCGGCGTGAACGGCGCGAGCGTGAGGCCGTTCGGGCCGCCGCCATGCACGACGATCGCAATCGCGAGCAGCAGCAAAATGCCCAGTTCGAGACACATCAACACGCCGAGCAGCCGGCTATTCAGATCGATACCGCGGATACCGGTGAATTGCACCACCGCCACGCAGATCAGCGAATAACCGTACCAAGGCATCGCGGTGTGCAGTAGTGGAGAAAGAACCACTGTGCAGAAAAAACCAAACAGACCATATAGCGCGATCTGGATGAAGGTGTACGACATCAGCGCGACGAGTGCGCCGGCCATGCCCAACGGCCGTCCGAGTCCGGCGGTGATGTACGCGTAAAACGCGCCGGCGCGCACCACGTGCCGGCTCATCGACGCAAAGCCCACGCTGAAAATCAGGAGCACTACGCCGGCAATCACGAATGCGCCCGGGATGCCCGCGCCATTGCCCAGGCTGATTGCGGGCGGTACCGCACCGAGCATGCCGGTCAGGGGCGCGGCCGCGGAAATTACGAGGAACACGATCTGCCACAAGCCCAGCGTATTGCCCTTCAGTTCCACAGGGTCCTCCGCGTCGATCAGACGGGTCGGAGAGTAGGGTTCATTCATCGCTGCCTCAATTGTGTTGGCTAGTCTGGATCTCGCCTAAACCCTGGAAATGCTGGTCCTGGCGCTCGGTTGACCGATGTTCGATGTTTCGGTGTGAGCGCATGGTAGGTAGCTAAAAAATAAAGCGACTTCGCGAACCGCGCCAAATTTTCGATAATTTGCGCCAATGCTCGCAAGAGCGCCAGGTACGCCGGTTCGCAGCAAATACTTAGGAAACGGAAGTTTTTTCGTGTGACGATTGCGCCGTTGCGTGCTTTCAGAATGAAAGAAATGCTGGCATTCGGCACCCTTTACTGTTTCTTCCAGTTGCGCGTGGCGCGCCACAACACGGTTGCGTCGGCGTAACCCACCGCGCGAGCGATCGCCGCATTGGTGAGTCCGTCACGTTCAAGCAACCCTTCCACGCTACGCTGCCGCTCTTCGCGCACGATCTGCCGCACGGAAGTCCCCGCCTCGGCCAGATGCCGTTGCAACGAGCGATGCGAGAGACCGAGATCTTTCGCGATGTCGGCGACGATCAGCTTCTCGTGCGCGAGCCGCCGCGTCACCAGATCGCGCACCTGTTCAACGATGCTGTGAGGCATCGCATCGCGCGCAATCAGATCGGTGGCATGGCGCTCCATCATGCGCGCCATTTGCGTGTCGGCGCTCTTGAGCGGCGCATCGAGATCCAGCGGACGCAGAATCACGCCATTGAAAGGCTGCTGAAAGCGCACCGGCACGCGGAAATTGCGTGCATACGGTTTGAGATCGGCGGGGGCCGCGTGTTCGAAATGAATTTCGACCGGGTTCCACGCCGCACCGCGCACGAGCCGGATCATATTGCACATCGTCGACAGACTGTATTCCGCGTCCTGCCGGCGCGGCCAGATCTGCGGATTGGCGATCTGATAAGTCCATACAGGCCATTCGCCATCGCGCAGCAACTCGCAGGTCGTGGTGTTCTGCCACGACGCGAGCGCGAGCGAAAACTTGCGCATCGCCGCGTTCAAGGTCGGTGACGAGAGAAACACGAGACCCGCCGGGCCGAGTTCCGTCAATTGCAATTCGCTGCCCAGACGCAAGCCGAGCGACGGTTCGTCGAGTATTTCTGCGGCGCGCTCGAATGCCGCCACATAACGCGTGAGCGGCAGGATTTCATACGGATTCGACAGGAGCTTGCGGCTCATGCCGAACGCTTCGAGCAGCGCGTCGCAATTGGCGCCTGATGCATCGAGTGCGCGCACAACCGGTCCCATCACCGCGCCGCGGATCATCGGGAAACTACCGTTGAGCGTGACTTTTTTCATGCTGAGCGTCTCCTCTCAAGTCTTCGCTAATGTGCTGCCGCGTCATTCCTCTTGGCGCACTTTATCGTTCATTTGGCGCGATAAGCAAGCGCGAAAATATTATTGGGTTCCTACGATTTGCCATCGACTCACCGTTCCCAGCGCTTCACTCTGCGACGCGGGCACGCAGTCCGGTCCAGCACACTCCTTACGGGAATCTTATGAACACGAATGCCACGAAAGCCAGTCACGCCCCCGTTCATCCGCTCGATCCGTTGAGTCCGGACGAAATGCAGCTTGCCTGTGATCTCGTGAAGGCCGCCGAAAAATTCGACGCGCACGTACGCTTTCCGATGGTCGAATTGCGCGAGTCACCGAAAGCTGAAGTGATTGCATTCAAGACCGGCGAGTATTTTTCGCGCACGGCGTTCGTCCTGGCAATCGACCGCACGAATGGCGCGACCATTGAATTCGCCGTGGACCTGAGAGAGAAAAGAATCGCCTCGCGCAACGTGCTGCCATTCGATCAGGCGCCTTACGGCCAGCCGCCGATCATGATCGAAGACTTCATGAACGCCGAGCAGATCGTCAAGAACGACACCACATGGCGCGCTGCGGTGATGAAACGCGGCCTTACCGAGAAGGATCTTGAGCGCGTCCAGGTGGATCCGTTTTCCGCCGGCTGCTTCGACCGCGAGAACGAGAACGGCCGGCGCCTTGTACGTTGCGTGAGTTACTACCGCGAGACCGTGACCGACAACGGCTACGCGCATCCAATCGAGGGCGTGGTGGCGGTGGTCGATCTGCTTGAGAAGAAAGTGATCGAAGTGGTGGACGACGGCCGCATCATTCCGATTCCGCGTGCGAAGCACAACTACGACACGCCGAGCCTCGGCGAGCCGCGCAGCACGCTCAAGCCGCTGTCGATCAGCCAGCCCGAGGGCCCGAGCTTCAAGATCGACGGCTGGCATGTGAGCTGGCAGAACTGGAACTTCCGGGTCGGCTTCACGCCACGCGAAGGACTGGTGCTGCATCAGCTGTCATGGGACGACGGCAAGAACGCGCGGCCGATCATCTACCGTGCGAGCGTGACGGAAATGTGCGTGCCCTACTCCGACCCTAGCACGAACCACTACTGGAAGAGCGCATTCGATGCCGGCGAATACGGCCTCGGCAAACTGGCGAATCAACTTGAACTCGGTTGCGATTGCCTCGGGACGATCCGCTATTTCGACATTCCGTCCGCCGACGATTTCGGCAATGCGTTCCTGATGAAGAACGCCGTATGCATGCACGAAGAGGACTACGGCACCCTGTGGAAGCACTACGAGTTTCGCACCGGCGTCTTCGAAATGCGCCGTTCGCGACGCCTCGTGATCTCGTTCTTCGCGACGGTCGGCAACTACGACTACGGCTTCTACTGGTACCTGTACCAGGACGGCACCATCCAGCTCGAATGCAAGCTGACCGGCATCGTACAAACCTCGGCGGTAGCGGACGGCGACACCTATCCGTGGGGCGGCATGATCACCGAGAACCTCGGCGGCCCGACCCACCAACACTTTTTCAATGCCCGGATGCACATGATGGTGGACGGTGAGCGTAATAGCGTGACCGAACACGAATTCGTGCCGCGTCCGATGGGCGAAGCGAATCCGTACGGCAACGTCTTCGACACCACGAAGCGCGTGTTCAAGACCGAGAGCGAAGCCGCGCGCGTGGCGAACGGCGCCACCGGACGCTACTGGAAGGTGACCAACCCGAACGTGAAGAACGCGGTCGGCGCGAATCCGGGCTACAAACTGATCGTGAACGACTCCCCGTTGATGCTGGCCGACGAGCGCTCGAAGGTCCGCCAACGCGGCGGCTTTGCGACGCGTCACGTGTGGGTGACACCGTTCGATCCGGCCGAGCGCTACGCGAGCGGCGACTATCCGAACCAGCACGCCGGTGGTGACGGCTTGCCGCGCTACATCGAGGCGAACCGCAACATCGAGAACGAAGACATTGTCTTGTGGCACAGCTTTGGTCACACGCACGTGTGCAAACCCGAGGACTTCCCGGTGATGCCCGTGGAGTACGCCGGCTTCATGCTCAAGCCGAACAACTTCTTCTCCGCCAACCCGACGATGGACTTACCGTCCGAGCGTGACCAGAACAGCGTTGAAGACGGCAAGTCCACGGATCATGGCTGCTGCAAGCGCTAAGCCGGCGAGGCGTGGCACACAGCTCGCGATCGCACACGTAGTCAACTCGGCAAACGTGTGTCCCGCGATTGCAGCGGACGCGGCATGCGTTCTGACGGCGAGCGTCAGCGGAGCAGCACGCGTATTGATGGCGAGAATAAGTGTCGCGGCGCGCCAGCGGATGACGAGCGTGAGCGGCGCGACTCGCGGGCTAATTGCGAGCGTGGGCGGCACGGCCTGTGTGTTGCTCGTGAGCGGCGCTGCGACGCTGGTGACACAAGCCGGCCTTGGCCAACGAGCCAACGCACTGTGGATGAGCGCACTGGCGTTGGCCACGATGACGATTGTGCCGCTGTTGATGTCGCGCCTATCGAGGCCGCACACCACGCTTGCGACGGCTGTGACGCTGATTGCGGCGACGAGTGCGATGAGCGTCGTACAGGCATATGTGAGTGGCTTGGAGCATCGCATCGCGATAGCAACGTTGGCTATGGTGATAGGTGGCGCATTGCTATTTTACGGATGGCGTCTTGTTGGCGCGGCGGTCTCGCCGCCCGAAGATTTCGATCGGAATAGATACGCGAATCGAAGCGTGGACCATTTTTCCGGAGCCATCCACGCGACCGGCTTGACGGCGTTACTCGCATTGCTTGCGGGGTTGTCGAGTGGCAGTCTTGCGCGTTTCCAGCTGTATGCGATTTGCGGCATGAGTGGTGCGCAACCGATGTGGGAGATTGCGCTGTCGCTGGGTGCGGTTTGCGCGCTGGCGCTCGTCGCCGACCGATCCGGCAACAACAATCGAGTGTTGATTGTGCTGTACGTCCTACGAGCGGCGTTAATTGGAGCGCTTGCAGCCTTAGACAGCCCGACACTGGCACTGCCCGCGGCCAAGATGTTCTTGGTACTCGACTGCCTGACGATTCCGGCGCTCATGCAACTGCGAGGCAAATCGCGCGGCGCAATGAGTGCGGGCTGCCCTGGCGCGGCACACCATCTTGGGATGGTATTGGGAGCAACGTTATCGACGACACCGTATTTTTTCGGCGACGGATTCATGGTGCTGTATGCGCTGAGCGCGATTGCGAATCTGACGTGTGCTGGCACATTAGCAACCAGATGGCTCGCAAGACCATTGCGCAAGCACTCAAACCATCCCCACCACCGAGCAGCCCCTTCCGACGAGCACGAAGTGCCAGGCGGGAAGCATGACTGCCTTGTCACTCAGGGTTGAGGATGCGAGGGCACAGATTCCAGATGCACCACTACCTCCTCCAAGCCAGGGGCCCCACTTAAGAATTAGCGGTTTGAGCCGCTTTCTTTTGCCTACTTTTCTTTGCGGCAGGCAAAGAAAAGTAGGTGCCTGCCCCGCACAGGGGCGACGCTAATAAACCAATAACAAATCAAGGAAAGGCCAACGCCGTAGGCAAACAGACAAGCAACAAACGAACAGCACCGCCAATCTCACTCCAACGGAGACGAAGCAAAATGACCGAACAAAAACCCTCAGCAGTGTATCTACCCCAAACAATGTTCATCAACGGCGAAAAAACCCCCAGCGCCGCAGGCAAAACCTTCCCGATCTACAACCCATCAACAGGAGAAGAACTAGCCCGCATCCCGGACGCCTCAGAAACCGACATCGACCACGCGGTCAGAACTTCAAAAGCAGCCTTCGAATCAGACCTCTGGCGCAGAATGCCGCCAGCCACCCGCGAACGCCTGCTGCTAAAACTAGCCGACCTGATAGAGCATCACACCGACGAACTAGCCACACTAGAAACCCTGAACCAGGGAAAGCTAATAGCATTCTCAAGAATGCTGGAAGTCTCCGGCAGCGTCCAATGGCTGCGCTACATGGCTGGCTGGGCCACCAAAATCGAGGGCACGACTTTCGACCTGTCGATCCCCTTCCCTCCGGGCACCCGCTACAACGCCTCGACCAAGCGCGTGCCGGCTGGCGTAGTCGCCGCAATCGTCCCGTGGAATTTTCCGCTTTTGATGGCAGTCTGGAAAATCGCTCCGGCACTCGCATGCGGCTGCACCGTCGTGCTGAAGCCGGCGGAGGAAACGCCGTTGACGGCGATCCGTCTAGCGGAACTGGCACACGAAGCCGGCTTCCCGCCGGGCGTATTCAACGTGGTCACCGGCCGTGGCGAGACCGCTGGCGCAGCACTGGTCAAGCATCCGTTGGTGAACAAAGTCACCTTTACGGGATCGACTGAAGTGGGCCGCATCATTGGCCGCCAGTGCGCTGACGATCTGAAACGGGCATCTTTGGAACTGGGCGGCAAGAGCCCGGTGATCGTGCTGGACGATTGCGACCCGAAGAAAGCGATTGAAGGCGCCGCAGGCGCGATTTTCTTCAACCACGGACAGGTCTGCACCGCGGGTTCGCGCCTGTACGTTGCGCGGTCGATTTACGACGAAGTCGTGCAAGGCATTGCGGCGGTGGCAGACGGCATTGCACTGGGTTCCGGTTTCGATGCTGCGACGCAGATGGGGCCCATGGTTTCCGCGCGGCATCGCGACAAGGTCATGGGCATGATTGCGCAAGGCAAACAGGAAGGCGGCGAGATCCTGTCGCGTGATGCGGCCGTCGATGCGGATGGTTTCTTTGTGCGGCCGACGGTCATTGCCAATCGTGCGTGCAAGCCACTTTCCGTTGTCAGGGAGGAGGTGTTCGGACCGGTGCTGGTGGCGATGCCTTATGACGATATCGATGAGGTGCTGGTTCAGGCCAACGCGTCAGAATATGGCCTTGGTGCGAGTGTCTGGACGAATCAGCTCGATAAGGCACTGAGGCTGGTTGACGGCATCGAAGCGGGAACCGTTTGGGTCAATACCCACAATATGGTTGATCCTGCTATGCCGTTCGGCGGGTTTAAGGCGTCGGGGATCGGGCGTGAGCATGGCAAGGCTATTGTGGATGCTTATACCGAGAGTAAGTCGGTTTGTATTGCTTATTGATGAGGGTTTTTCTTGCGTTGCGCTTTTGTCTGTTTGCCTATGGGGTTGGCCTTTCCTTGTTTTGTTAGTGGTTTATTAGCGTTGCCCCTGTGCGGGGCGGCACCTACTTCTCTTTGCTGCTGCAAAGAGAAGTAGGCAAGAGAAAGCAGCTCACACCGCTAATTCTTAAGCGGGTCCCCCGCACAGCCACGGTAGTGGTGCATCTGGAACTGTACCCTCGCACATTCGACCCTGGTGACAAGGCAGTCATACCTCCGGCGGCGCTGCGCGCGCCGACGCGGTAGTTCATCAAGCCGCGTGCTGCGTTCTCGCGCCGGCGCTTACCTGGGGCGGTGTGCCGCCGTTGGGTCGCCAATATCGCGAGGCGAAGCCGTACTATTGGAAATGCGCTCTTGCAATGCGCGGGCCTGGCAACTCTCGTGAAGATCTCAAGATTGAAGCTGCCCCTCCGAAACGCCAGCGAATTCTGTCGTTTGCCAAGGCGAAGCCGATGGCCCCACTACGCAGAACGAAGCTCCGGGTTGCGGCAAACCCTTCCACCGGCGAATTCTGTCGTTTGCCGAGGCAAAGTCAATGGCTCCGCCACGCGAAACGAAGCACGGGGTCGCAGCAGACCCTTCCGGCGAGCACGGAGTGCGAGGCGGGAAGTATGATTGCCTTGTCACTGACGCCGAATGTGCGAAGACACAAATTCCAGATGCACCACTACCGCGACTGTGCGGGGGACCCGCTTAAGAATTGGCGGTGTGAGCTGCTTTCTCTTGCCTACTTCTCTTTGCAGCAGCAAAGAGAAGTAGGTGCCGCCCCGCACAGGGGCAACGCTAATAAACCACTAACAAAACAAGGAAAGGCCAACCCCATAGGCAAACAGACAAAAGCGCCGCGCAGGCAAACAATCCAGCCAAAGCCCAACCCCCACAGCCAACCAAGTAAAATACCCACCACCCGCGCCGCCGCGCAAAGCCCCCAGAGCCAGATCTTGAAACGCAAAATGCCCGCGCTGAACGCGCTAAAAGCCTTCGAAGTCGCCGGCCGCACGGGCAGCTTCACCCGCGCAGCGGAACTCCTGAACGTGACGCAAAGCGCAGTCAGCCGGCAAGTCCGGCAACTAGAAGCCCAACTCGGCGAGACGCTGCTCCAGCGTCACCATCACCACCTCGAGCTCTCGGCCGCCGGCCGCATCCTCCTCCAGGCGCTGCAACAATCATTCGACCGGATCGAACTCACAGTCCGCAGCCTGCAGGAAAAAACCCACCGCAACCGCCTGCGTATCAACGCGCCCCCCACCTTCACGAGCCGATGGCTGATGCCGCGTCTCGGACGCCTGCGCGACGCGCATCCGCATCTCGAACTCAGCCTGTCGACCCGCATCGACGACAACCTCGCCGAATCGGGTGTACTCGACTGCGCGATTCGCTTCGGCAACGGCGAGTGGGAAGGCTTCGACAACCGTCTGCTGATGAACGAACGGCATATCGCCGTCTGCGCGCCCGCGTTGCTCGCGCGCCAGGCCGGCCGCGCGGCCATCGATCTGAATCAGTTCACGCTGCTGCACGTGCTCGCGAGCGCCGATCAGCGCTATCAGACCTGGCAGCACTGGCTAAAAGCAGCCGGCATCGACAACGTCGACACCCGCGGCGGCTACGAATTCGATCTGCTCGATCACGCGATCCGCGCGGCCATCGACGGCCTCGGCGTAACGATCGCCGATCGTCACATGATCGGCCGCGAACTCGCGGAAGGCCAACTCGTGCAGGTGCTGAATGTGCACGTCGACGGGCATCAGTCGTACTGGCTCATCACGCGCGCGGAACAGGACGAGCTGCCGCACGTTGCGCTATTCCGTGACTGGCTGCAGCAGGAGATCTGGTTGACCGAGCGTGCGCTCGATTCGTCGGAGTCGGCACAGTTGGGCGAAGCGCGTTAAGTGGCGCAAAAATCGTCCGAGTGCGGGCGGCTAAGCCACGCAGCGCCGTTTGAGCCACACCGGTGCCGCCTTACGTGACGCAAAAAAGCGCGCCGATTGCATCGCATCGGCGCGCTTTTCTCTCTACACCGCTAACGGTGTATTTCCATCAGTCAGGCAGCAGCAGCCAGCTCCGCCGTTTCGGGCTTAAAGGCGGATTCGACGGCGGCGTCCATGAGAATCATCTCGGCGCCCTTCTCCGCCACCATCATCGTCGGTGCATTGATGTTGCCCGACGTGATGTTCGGGAAAATCGACGCATCGACCACGCGCAAGCCGGCAATGCCGTGCACCCGCAAACGCGCATCGACCACCGAGGTGCGCGGGTCGTCGCCCATCGCACACGAGCCGCACAGGTGATAGATCGAACCCGATTGCTCTCGGAAATATTGCAGGAAGCCCTCACGCGTATTCACCTGCGGTCCCGGCGAGATTTCTTCGACCGTGATCTCTTTCAACGCCGGCGATGACATGACCTTGCGCACCAGTTCGCAACCCTGAATCACTTCGTCGATGTCCTTCTCCGTAGTCAGCGCGTTGATGCGGATCTTCGCGGCGTCTTCCGCGCGATTCGATGCGATCTCGATCGATCCGCGGCTCGTCGGGCGGCACGGATTGAACGCGAGCAGAAAGCCCGAATACGGCTCGGGTTCGAGATTCGCCTTGTTGCTCTTCGGAATCCGGTACGACAACGGATTGAAATACAACTGCAGATTCGGCTGCGCTTCCTGATCGTTGCCCTTGAAGAATCCGCCCGACTGGTTCACGCTCATCGCGAGCGGCCCCTTGCGCGTCAGCAGATACTGCAGACCGAGTTTGAGCTTGCCGAGCAATGGACGCATCTCGTCGTTCAACGTCTTCACGTTCGCGCGATAGTAGAAACTCACGCACAGATGGTCCTGCAGGTTCTGCCCGACAGCGGGCAGTTCCTTGACCATCGCGATGCGATGCTTCGCCAGCAACGTGCTATCGCCAACGCCCGAGAGTTGCAGCAGTTTGGGGGAATCGACCGCGCCCGCCGACAGGATCACCTCACGGTTCGCCATGAATTGCCGCGTCGCGCCGTTCTGCGTCACGCTCACGCCAATTGCCCGCTGGTTGCCGTCGAACAGCACGCGGTTTGCCAGCACGTCACGCTCGACCGTCAGGTTCTTACGCGTCAGTACCGGATGCAGGTACTCGAAGCTGCTCGACGAACGCTGCCCGTTGCGCGTATTCACGTCGTAGATGCCCGCGCCTTCGAAACGTGCGCCGTTGAAGTCGTCGCTGCGCTTGTAGCCGGCCTGGTCGCAGCCTTTGAGAAACACGTGGCAAATCGGATGGACGGCATCCTTCATCGGCGAGATACGGATCGGGCCGTCCGCGCCGTGATACTCGGTGTTGCCGAGCGGATGCGATTCGAGCTTGCGGAAATACGGCAGCACCTCGCCAAACGCCCAGCCCGGGTTGCCCGCCGCCGCCCAGTCGTCGAAATCATGCGGCTGGCCGCGCACGTAGATCATCGCGTTGATCGAGCCTGAGCCGCCCTGCACTTTGCCGCGCGGGCAATAGATTGGCCGGTTGTCGAGTTCCTTTTCTGGCTCGCTGTAGTACATCCAGTTATAGGTTTCGTTGTAGTACGTCTTGGTGAAACCCACGGGAATCTTGAACCAGAACGAGCTGTCCTTGCCGCCCGCTTCGAGCAGCAGTACCGAATATTGGCCCGACGCCGAAAGGCGATTGGCGAGAATGCAGCCCGCCGAACCTGCGCCGACGATGATGTAATCGTAGTTCATGCTCTATATCGCCAGACGGCGCCCAATCCATTGAATGCGTAAAACAATGTGAAACTCGCAGCTTGAAACTTGCAGGTCGAACCTGCAGGTTCAATCCGGGCTCAACCCTTGGCCGGCGCGAGATCTTTCACGTCGGCGGGTTGCGAGGCCATTTGCAGATGCAGACGCTCGCCGGTGTACGGCGTGTGCTGCCTGACGACGTCCATGTTCAACTCCACGCCCAGACCCGGTTCCTGCGAAGGAATGATGTAGCCGTCTTCCCACTGAATCGGCTTCTTCAACACCGCCGCATGAAAGCCGTCCCACGTGCCGATGCTTTCCTGAATCAGAAAGTTCGGCGTGCAAGCAGCGAGCTGGATGCTGGCAGCCGCGCCGATCGGCCCGTTGTATAGATGTGGTGCGATCTGCGCGTAGTACACCTCGGCGATCGCCGCGACTTTCTTCGCTTCGAGCAGGCCGCCCACACGCGCCACATTCAGTTGCAGAATCGACGCCGCACCCGCTTCGAGCAGCTTGAAGAATTCATACTTGGTGGTCAGGCGTTCGCCCGCGGCAATCGGAATACTCGTGTGCTGCGCGACTTGCGCCATCGCGCCTTCCTGCCCCGGCGGCACCGGTTCTTCGAACCACAACGGATCGTATTTCTCGAGACGTTTGGCGAGCCGGATTGCCGACGACGGCACCATCTGTCCATGCGTGCCGAACAGCAGATCGGCCTTGCTGCCGACGGCTTCGCGCACGCGGCGGCAGAAAGTCTCGCAACGGTCGAGTACTTCCATCGACAGTTGGTGACCCGAGTAAGCCGTGTACGGCCCCGCCGGATCGAACTTCACCGCAGTGAAGCCACGCTTCACGTTTTCAACGGCGCATTCAGCGGCGAGATCGGGATCGTCGTAGTCGTATTCGCCGCGGCTGTTCTTCGGATAGAGATACGTGTACGAACGCAGACGCGGGTTCACCATGCCGCCCAACAGCTCGTACACCGGCTTGTTCGCCGCCTTGCCGATGATGTCCCAGCACGCCATTTCCAGCCCGCTGACCACGCCCATCATCGTCAGATCGGGGCGTTGCGTGAAGCCGCTCGAATACGCTTCGCGCCAGAGCCGCTCGATATGATGCGGATCTTTATCGAGCAGATAACGGCCGAATACATCGTCGATGATGTGGGTCATCGCCTTCGGATGGAACGTCGCCGAATAGATTTCGCCGACACCCTCAATACCGCAATCGGTCTTGAGCTTGACGAAGATCCAGTACATGCCACCCACGTGCGGCGGCGGTACGGCGACGATATGCGTTTCGAGCGAGACGACTTTCATTTACGCAACCCCTTTCCTATTAAGCATGTTTCGTAGCGCCAGGCCGGCAAAGCCGCCGAGCGCCGCCACTCCGGCCACATAACCGAAGTAAAGCTGGTAACCGAAGACGCCCGGGAAGTTCTGCGTCAGATAGCCGTTGATCAACGGCAGGAACACGTCGGGTGAATAGCCGAGTACGGAGATCAGGCCGATGGCGAGGCCCATCGTTTCGACCGGGATCTTGCAGCGATCCAAGAGCGACCAGTACAGACCTCGAATCGCGTAAGTCAGAATGCCGATGAAGAGCACGAGGAACACCAGCAGCACGTGGCTCGAGATACGTGGCGCTGCCATCAGGCCCAGCAGCGAGACTGCCGCGAGAAAGAGCGCGATCACCAGCACCGAGACTTTCGAATAACGGTCGCCGAGAAAGCCGCCGCCGATGCCGCCGATCGGCCGCATCCACAGCTTGAGCGTGGTAATCGTGCCGGCCATCACCACCGTCAAGCCAATCTCTCTTTCATGCAGATACGCGGAGAAACTGTAGGTGGCCCAGAACACCTGATAGCCGCAGAACACGATGGCCGCGACCAGCCACAATTCGGGAATCGACGCGAGCGTTTTCAGATCGACCAGCACGTTGCTGCGTTTCTTCGCGGCACGATTGGCGGCAGCGTCTTTTGCGCCTTGCGGGTCTTTGACGAGCGCGAGTACCACACCGAGCGCGATGCACAGAAACGCGTACATGTAGACGACCAGCTTGAAGCCGGCCGCAACCGGCTCCCCTTTGGTCTGCGTGAACCACGCGAATAGCGTGATCGCGATAGTCGCGAGCATGGCTTCGATCAAGCCGCGTCCGCCGTCGAGCAAACCGAAGAAGCGGCCCTGCTCCTGCGTGCCGGCGATCATCGACACGCGTTTGATGACGGCGGCCCAGAAGGTCAATCCGGTCGACAAACCCCAGCCGCCGAAGATCAGCATCAGCACCTGGAACGAAGGCGCGGTCGAATACCACAGGCCGAGCACGCCGGTTGCAATCAGCGAAAAGCAGATCAGCAGGCGCGGTGCGATCCGGTCGGCGAGCCAGCCGCTCGGCAGGTAGCTCAGCAGAAAGATCGTGCCGAGCGACGAATACAGATAGCCGAGTTGACTATCGGTGATGTGAAACACTTCGAGCATCGTCGGCTGATAGACCTGCCGCAGATACAGAATCGGGTAAATCGCGCCGGCTGCCACCACCAGCAACATGAGCTGGATGTAGCGTTGAGCCTTGTTGTTTTGCAGCGCGGTTTCTGCGTCGCTTGAGGCAAGCGACGCGGTGGTTTGAACGGGTTGAGATGACACGTGAGCGCTCCTGAGAGACACAGCGCCGGTCTACCGGTCTGCCGGATCTCCAAATTTTTTTATAAGTGCAGCGGATTTGCTGCGTTTCTGCGGGTTTCAAGGCGACGCGTGCCGTCTACTCCGAATCGCGCGGCACGCGCCGGTTTCAGCTTCAGTACTTCATGACCACGAGTCGGGTCTGCGTGAATTCGAGCATGCCGTGCTTGCCGTCGTCGCCGCCGAGACCCGAGCGTTTCCAGCCCGCGTGGAAACCTTGGTACGGGTCGGCAGGCGTGCGGTTCACGTATAACTCGCCTGCTTCGATGCCGTTGGCGATCTTCATCGCACTGCGGTAGTTCTCGGTATAAAGCACCGACGACAAACCAAATTGATGGTCGTTGGCCATCTCCAGTGCTTCGTCCAGCGTGCGGTATTTGACGACCGGCATGATCGGACCGAAGGTTTCTTCCTGGATGATTTCCATGTCCTGACGGCAGTTCGACAACAGCGTAGCCGGATAGAAGAAGCCCTTGCCTTGCGGCAGCCTGCCGCCGGTTTCGAGCGTGGCGCCCGCCGCAATCGCGCGCTCGACCATTCCGTGAATCGACTGACGCGACGCGTCGTTGACCAGCGGACCCATCAGTGAAGGCTGTTCGCTGCGATCGCCGGATTCCACCGCGCTCATGTGCTTCTTCAGCAGCGCGACGAAACGGTCATGCACGCTTTCCTGCACGTAGACACGTTCGATCGCCGTGCAAAGCTGCCCGCAGTGCGTGGTTTTGGACGCAACCAGATCGCGCGCGGCTTTCTCCAGATCGGCATCCGCCTCGATGATGGCGGGCGTCTTGCCGCCCAGTTCGAGCGACGGCTTGGCGATGTTCGCCTTGCAATATTCGAGTACCTTGCGTCCCGCGCCGACGCTGCCGGTCAGCGTGATCATGCCGACCTTCGGATGCGTGCAAAGCGCTTCGGCGGTTGCATGATTCATCGTGAGAATATTCACGACGCCAGCGGGCAGCCCTGCTTTCTCAACCGCCCTGGCGATCTCGAAGGCGGAAGTCGGCGTGTTGTTGCTTGGGCGCACCACCACGGTGTTGCCGGCGATGAGTGCCGGCGCCACCTTGCGCATGAACGTATAGACCGGGTAATTGAACGGGATCAGACACGCGACCACCCCGATCGGCTCACGATGCAACACGAGGTTTTCGTCAGGTGTGTCGCTCGGAATCACCTCGCCTTCGATGCGGCGCGCCCATTCGGCGTGGTAGCGGGTGATCTGGCCGGCGTAGATCGCTTCGTTGGTGGCGTCGGCAACGCTCTTGCCCGACTCCAGCGCGAGCGCCGCGCCGATGGCGGGCGCGCATTCGGTGAGCGCGTCGGCGAGCCTATGCAGATAGACCGCGCGCTCGGCCGACGGCAGCTTGCGCCAGCCTTTCTGAGCGGCTGCTGCGGCATCGACCGCAGCGATTGCCTCGGCCTCGGTGGCGCCCGTGACGTGCGCAATCACGGCTTCAGTGGCAGGGTTGGTGACGGCGATGAGCTCGTCGCTTGCCGCGTCGATAAAGCAGCCGTTAGCAAAATTCCGATCGAGTCGCATGTCGTCTCCTGAGAAGCGTGGTGCAGAAACCTGCGCAGTGGCGCATTGCCTTCGGCTATTGCCTTCATGCCAAAGGTGCATGAACAGAATTTTTCTCCGGGGCACGGCCGCCCACAAGCGAATAATTCGCTGGACAAACATTCGAAAAAATCATGTTTATCCAGGGATGTGCCTCATACGCGATTCCCATCTCGAATAGCAGAATCCGGGCTTTGCCAAAAAGCAGCGGCCTCTGAACCTGTTCGAACCCCGTTTCGAACCACCCGGGCCGCTCGTTACCAACGCCTGGAGCTAACAATGAAAAAGAATGTCATCGCCACCGCAGCGTTCACCGCACTCGCCTCGCTGGCGGCCCCGTCCGCCTTTGCGCAAAGCAGCGTGACTCTGTACGGCGTGCTGGATGAAGGTATCGACTACACCAACAATGCCGGGCGCGGCGCGGTCTGGGAAATGGCGAGCGGCTATGCGCAAGGCAGCCGCTGGGGCATGAAGGGTTCGGAAGATCTGGGCGGGGGCATGAAGGCGGTGTTCCAACTGGAAAACGGCTTCGATGTGAGCTCGGGGCGGCTGGGCCAGGGCGGCCGCATGTTCGGCCGCCAGGCTTATGTGGGCTTGAGCGACGGCCGGTTCGGCACGGTCACGCTCGGTCGCCAGTACGATTCGGTGGTCGACTACCTCGCGCAGACCACCGCCAACGGCAACTGGGCCGGCTACCTGTTTGCGCACCCGTATGACAACGACAACACGGACAACTCGTTCCGGCTCGGCAACAGCGTGAAGTACGCGAGCCCGGAGATCGCGGGCTTCCAGTTCGGCGGCGTGTACAGCTTCAGCAACGACACGAACTTCGCGAACAATCGCGCCTATAGCTTCGGCGGCCAGTATGCGAACGGCGGCCTGCTGATTGCAGCCGCGTACCTGCAGGCGAACAATCCGGGCGCGGGTTCCACCGGCGCGATCACCGCGAACGACGCGAGCTTCATCGCCGGGCGCATGCGGGTGGTCGGCGGCGGCATCAACTACACGTTCGGCTCGGCGACCGCCGGTTTTGCTTACACCAACTCCAACTATAAGGATCCGACCGGCAACGGCTATATCGGCATCCCGCTGGCGGCGCCCGGCGTCAAGTTGAATACGCTGAAGTATCAGAATTTCGAAGTGAACGGCAAATACCAGTTCACGCCGGCCTTCTTTATCGGCGCGCAGTATGTGTACACGATGGAGAACTACGACGCGTCGACCGGCAGCGTGAAGCCGAAGATTCACTCGGTCGGTTTAATGGCCGATTACAACCTGACCAAACGCACAGACGTTTATGTGCAGGGCGAGTACCAGAAGGTGGCTGGCGACTCGACCAACTCGATTCTCGACAACGCGTTCATTCCGGGCGTGCAGGCGCCCTCGTCGACGGGGAATCAGGTCGCCGTGCGGGTCGCGTTGCGGCACAAGTTCTGAGGGTTCAATCCTCCTCCACCGCCGCCTTCAATCTCAACAACGCGTGATCCCACTGCTGCGAGATCGCTCGAGCGCGCGTCGCGCTTCGTCGAAGTGTGCCGGTTCGAACGCCCATAAGCGTTCACGGCCCACCTTGACGTCGCGCAAAAGCCCCGCGTTGGCGAGCACCTGCAGATGCTGCGTGACGGACTGCCGCGTGATCTCCGTTCCGGCGGTCAACTGAGCGATCGACATCGCACTGCCCGCGCACAACACGGCGATCAGGCGCAGGCGCGTCTCATCGCCGAGCGCCGCAAAAATCTGCGCGGAACTTCGCAGCATGGCTGCCTTCGCACGCGCATTACCGGCAGCCGGCTTATCCCTTTGCGACATACTTTTCGATGTTGACCATCTGCTCTTCCCAGCCGCCGCTATTCATACGGAACGCCTCGTCACGGCGCGCGGCAGGAATTCGATCGAAGCCCGATTCGATCACACGCAACAACGTGCCCGAATCGACCTCGCTCAGCTCGAATGCGACTAGTGTGGTGGGCTCCGGCGAGTAGTCGACCGACACGTCCACCGCGGCCGGCGGTTCGTCGAATGCGTGGACCGTATCGACGACCGGTTCAAGGCCAGGCGCATCGACCGCGACGCGGATGTCCAGTCGCGTTACTCCGTTGCGTGCGCGTGCATCACGTTACTGTGCATCGACCACGCCATCCACGGACGGCGCAGTGCGACGATCGAGAGGAACGCGCAAGCTGCCAGCGCGCCGAAGGTCGCAAAACCCATCTGATAGCTGCCCGTGCTTTCCTTCGCGATGCCCATCACGACCGGCAGATAGAACCCGCCGATACCGCCCGCGGCGCCGACGATGCCCGACATCAACCCGGTCCGGCCGGCCCAGCGATGCGGCACCAGCTGGAAGGTCGCCCCATTGCCCAGACCGAAGGCCACATACAGGCATAGCAGCAGCGCAATCCCGCCCACCATCGACGGCATCGCGGCAGCGAATACGAGGTCGCACAGCGAAATGATCGCAAGCAGGAACGTCAGTGCGCGCACGCCGGACACCTTGTCGGCGATCAAGCCGCCGAGCGGCCGCACGATCGCGCCGGTTGCTGCAAGCAGCGCCATGAACAGACCCGCATCGATCTTCGACAGCTGATACAGGTTGGTGAGCAGCAGCGAAACATACGAGGACATGCCGACAAAACCACCGAAAGTGATGCTGTACACCAGCATGATCACCCACGTGTCGCGCTCGGCCAGTACCGAGCGATAGCGCTTGGGCAGCACGGCAATCGCCAGCAGCGCGCCGATCACCGGCAACAGCAGCACACCTGTCTTGCCCGAACCGAACAGGCCCGCTTCGACCAGCAGCACGAGTACGATCAAGCCAACGAGCGTTACCGTAAAGCTGCCGAACGCGCGCAGCACGCTGCCTGATTTGATACCACAATCGTTGGCCCAGAAGTACAGCGTGATCGCTGCGATGGCGAGCAACGGCAGTGCGCCGGCCGTCGCCATTTGCCACCCGTAGTGCGTCGCCAGTTGTGGGAACAGGAAGCCGTCGAGCACTGCACCGATGTTGCCGGCAGCGGCGAGGCCCAGCACCAGGCCCTGCACCTTCGGCGGATAGTTGCTGCCGGCCATCGGCAGGGCCACCGCGAAGCTCGCACCGCCCACGCCGAGGAACACGCCGAGCACCAGCAGCAAGGTGTACGACGGCACGAACGGCAACAGCGGCAGCACGATCGTCGGCACAGCCGACAGCAACACGCCCATCAACGCGATGCGTTTGCCATGTGCCGATTGATAGAGGTTACCGAGTGTCACGCGCAGGATCGCCGCCGACAGCACGGGCACGGCGACCAGCAAACCTTGCTGAGCAGGTGTCATTGCGATGCTCTTGCTGATGAAGGGCGCGAGCGGCCCATACAGCACCCAGACGGTGAAGCCAGTGTCGAAATAGAGGAAACACGCCACTAGCGCGCGCCAGTCCCCACTCTTTAGGGAGCTCATCACATTTTTCATTAGACATCCTCACAGATACTGATTGTTCGATTACCTGGTGCACGGCGCTCATTTGCCGCGCACCGGGATAATCACGAAGTTGAATACCGGTCTGAACACGCAAGCTCCATGCCATCCGGGTCCCTCTACTGAAGCTTGACTGCGAACGCTCTGAAATCGTGATGCCGTGCCTGTGCCGGCCACCCTAGAAATCAATAAACATCGCGTGCGTAGCGCTTTTGTTGCGCCAAACGGCTCACATACTCAACGGCTTTTTCTTCACTCATGCCACCGTGCTGGGCGACCACGTGCTTGAGCGTCGCGTCGACGTCTCTCGCCATGCGGCTAGCATCGCCACAGACGTAGAAATGCGCACCTTCTTCGAGCCATGCCCACAGTTGCGAACCTTGCTCGCGCATGCGGTCCTGCACATAGATCTTTTCCGTTTGATCGCGCGAGAAAGCGACGTCGAGTTGGGTCAGCACACCGCTGTCGCGCATCGCTTCGAGTTCGTCGCGATAGTAGAAATCAGTGGCCGCATGCTGCTCGCCGAAAAACAGCCAATTGCGCCCCTTGTCACCACGTGCACGCCGCTCGTGCAGAAAGCCGCGAAACGGTGCAACGCCGGTGCCGGGACCGACCATGATGATCGGCGTGTCCGAAACGTGAGGAGGACGAAAGTGTGCGGATTTCTGCACGAATACCGGCACATTCACGTCCCCGGCCCGGTCGGCGAGAAACGTCGAGGACACGCCCTTGCGACGGCGGCGGCCATTGCTGTAGCGAACCGCGGACACCGTCAGATGAACTTCGCCGGGATGCGCCTTCGGGCTCGAAGCAATCGAATACAAACGCGGTTGCAGGCGCTTGAGCATGCCGGTCAATTCGGCAGCCGTCAGATCCACCGGAAATTCGTGCAGCACGTCGGCGAGCTGTTGGCCCCACAACCATTGTTTGAGGTCCGCTTTGCGCTCCGTAGAGAGCAGGTCGCGCAGCGTGCCGTTGCTGCTGCGTGCGGCAATGAACGCGAGCGCATCAGGACTGGGACGCGCGATCTCGTAGTGCTTGCCGAGCGCGTCGGCAAGGCGCATATCGCCCGCGCCGGACACGCTGACCGCAGCGTCGGCGCTCAAGCCGCTCAGGCTGATCAATTCGTCGACCAGTTCGGGACAATTGCTCGGCCATACACCCAGCGCATCGCCCACTTCGTATTCGAGGCCCGAATCGCCCGTACTCAAGGAGAAGTAGCGCGTATCCTTCACGGCGCCCTGCTTGTTCAGTTGCAGGTTCCTGACGAGACGCGATGCTGCCGGCCGCGTCTTGGTCGGCACGGCGCCTGGCACCACGGCATTGATCATGCCGCCCGGCGGCACCGCATGCAGCGCCGCATCTTCTTCCTTGATGCGCACGATGATGCTTTCGAGCCATGCATCCGCGCTCTCCTGATACTCGCTGTCACAGTCGACGCGATCCATCAGACGCAGCGCGCTGTGCGCGGCGAGACGCTCGTCGAGCCGGCGCCCATGGCCGCAGAACTGATCGTAGTTTCGGTCACCCAGTGCGAGCACTGCATAGCGCACACCTTCGAGGCGAGGCGAGGCATCGCTGCTCAGTTGTGACCAGAAACTTTGCGCGTTGTCGGGCGGATCACCGTCGCCGAAGGTGCTCGTCATGAGCAGCACGTACTGCGCTTTCGCGAGCGCCGAAGCCTGATAGTCCGCCATGCATGACGTGCGGATTTCGAAGCCCGATTCCATCAGACGTGTCGCATAACGGTCGGTGAGCGATTCGGTGTTGCCGGTTTGCGAGGCCCACAGCAGGGTCACCTTGGGTCGCACGCGCAAGATGCGCACACCGGATGCATGCGCCGCGTCGGACTGCGGCGCGGCCAGCGCACCGCCCGGCGACGCCGCATGTGTTCCACTGCGGCTGTAAAGTCCAGCCAGCAAACCGTCCACGTACAAGCGGTTAGTCGGATCAAACGGTGCACCGGCCGGCAAGACCGGCACGCTGTCGATGCCTTGTCCTTCAGCCGAGCGCAGGCCACTGACGAAACCGCCCAGATACGCCCGCTCGGTTTCCGTGAACGACGGCACATCTGTCTGTGGAAGCTGCAGCAGGCTCGTCAGTGCGTTGATGCGGGGCATTTCCATTTCCTTGGTGTTCGCCGATATTGCGCTTGCTGCCGCCGCGTCGGCCCCAACGGCTGGCATATCGATGAGCGTCTCATCACCCTCATTCGAAACCGGGTCGATGGATTCGACCGCAACCGGGCTCAGCGCAACAGCGCAGAACTTGAGTTCGGGTTGCTGCGACACTGGATCGATTGCGTCGCTGGTGACTGCGTTGATACACAGGTCGTCGCCGAAGACGTCGTTCCAGTGCATCGGTGCGAAGCAGTTCCCTGCCTGCACGCGCTCCGTGACGACCGCCGGCAATACAGCGCGTCCGCGCCGCGACCGGATCTCGACCGCGTCTTTGGCCTTGATGCCGAGCGTCGCGGCGTCTTCAGGATGAATCTCCACGAACGGGCCAGGGTTCAGCTTGTTGAGCATCGCAACCTTGCCGGTCTTGGTCATGGTGTGCCATTGATGCTGCAAACGTCCCGTGTTCAACACGATTGGAAATTCGCCATCGGGCAATTCAGCCGGGGCCGCAAAGGCACGTGCGAAGAACACGGCTTTACCGCTTGCAGTCGGAAACACGAGCCGCGGACGGGTACCGTCGGGCAGTTCCTTCAGCGTCTGGCTGACGCCATCGTTGACGTAGCGAACTGGATTGCGGTCCGCAGCGTTGTCGGAAGGAAGCGGCCATTGCAGCGGCGTTTCCTTCAGACGGCGATGACTCGCACCGCGCAAGTCATAGCCGGTTTTCGGATTCGACGCGCGGGTGATTTCCGCGAAAACTTCTGCGGCGCTTGCATAGGTAAACGCATCGGCGAAGCCCATTTCACACGCGACGCGCGCGATGATTTCCCAATCCGGCAACGCAGCGTCCGGCGGCTCGATGCCCTTCTGCATCAGCGTCAGATTGCGCTCGGAGTTGATCATCACGCCTTCGGCTTCGGCCCACAGCGCCCCAGGCAAAAGCACATCGGCGTAACGATTGGTCTCCGTGTCGAGAAAGGCGTCCTGCGAAATCACGAGCTCCGCGGCGCTCAAACCGGCGATCGCGTTCTGACGGTTGGCGACGCTCGCTACCGGATTCGTACAGATGATCCAGCACGCCTTGATCTCGCCCGCGGCCATGCGGGTGAACATATCGATCGTGCCGTTGCCGACTTCTGTCTTCAGCGTGCCCTTCGGAATGCCCCACAGGTCTTCGATAAACACGCGGTCGTCTTCGACCAGCACTGAGCGTTGCCCCGGCAAACCGGGACCCATGTAGCCCATTTCGCGGCCGCCCATCGCATTGGGCTGACCAGTCAGCGAGAACGGTCCACTGCCGCGGCGGCAAATTTTTCCCGTCGCCAGATGCAGATTGCAGATCGCGTTCGTGTGCCACGTGCCATGCGTGCTCTGATTCAGGCCCATGGTCCAGCAGCTCATCCACTCCGGCGCGGCGCCGATCATGTGCGCGGCCTGATGGATGTTTTCGACGGCGAGGCCTGTGATCTCCGCGACTTTCTCCGGCGTGTAGTCCGCGAGAAAAGCTGGCATCGCGTCCCAGCCTTGGGTAGCGTCAGCGATAAAAGACGCATCCGTATGGCCGTTTTCGTGCAATAGATGCAGCAGACCATTGAGCAACGCCAGATCGGTGCCCGGCTTGATCTGCATGAAGAGATCGGCCTTGTCTGCCGTCGTGGTGCGGCGCGGATCGACCACAATCAGTTTCGCGCCCGCCTTCACCCGGTCCATCATGCGCAGAAAAAGAATCGGGTGACAGTCGGCCATATTCGCGCCGATCACGAAGAACAGATCGGCATGATCGATGTCTTCGTACGACCCCGGCGGCCCGTCCGCGCCGAGCGAGAGCTTGTAGCCGCTGCCCGCGCTCGCCATGCAAAGACGCGAATTCGATTCGATGTTGTTGGTGCCGACAAAACCCTTCGCAAGCTTGTTGACGAGGTACTGCGCCTCGATCGACATCTGGCCCGACACATAGAACGACAAGGCGTCCGGTCCATGTTTGTCGAGCAGGCCGCGCAAACGCGCCGCCGTGCCGCTGATCGCCTGCGCCATCGGCAGCGGCATCGGATCCTGGCCGCGTGCATGACGAACGAACGCAGCTTCCAGACGGCCCGACTTGCGCAAGGCGACGTGTGCCGATTGGCCCTTCGTGCACAGCCGTCCGAAGTTCGCCGGATGTTCCTTGTCGCCGGAAATCTTCACGACCTGGCCGTCCTCGACGTGCAGCACCATTCCGCAGCCAACGCCGCAGTAAGGGCACACAGTCTTTACGCTAGTGGAGGACATGGCAGGCGACGTCGTTCGAAGAGGTTGAAAAATCAGTCGATCAAACCGCGACCCACACCTGACCGTCTTCCACCCGCGCGGAGAACGCGCTGACGGAATACGCCGGTGTTTCGAGGCATTCGCCGGTGCGCAGATCGAAGTGATGCTTGTAGATCGGCGAGGCAACCACCAGACGCTCGCCGAGGCTGCCGATCAACCCGCGCGAGATCACCGCCGCTTGCGAGCCCGGATCGTAGTTTTCGATCGCATACACGACGGTCTCCGCGTCGCCGTTGTCCACATGAAATACCGCGACCTGTTCGCCATTGACGAGCGCGCACACGCCCGTGTTCGGGACAATCTCGTCGATCGGGCAAATCGGTGTCCAGGCAAGCGGAAGGCGGTCAAGGTTCATGGCAGAAGTCCTCAGTGAACGACACAAAAAAATCAAACGGTTTCGACAACCACAGGAATCGATACGAGCTTCGATCTCCGCTCGGCCGTCGTCGCGGGCCGGATCTGGCCACGTTCCTCGACGAAGGCGACATTGCTGTCCGGCTCGCCGCTGTTGACGAAGTGACGGAAGCGCTTGCGCGTCTCAGGATCGGTGACGGCCTTCTTCCATTCGCATTCGTAGGTTTCGACCACGTGCTGCATTTCCACTTCGAGTTCCGCAGCCACGCCCAGACGATCGTTGACGACCACGTCGATCAGATACTCGAGGCCGCCTTCGAGGTTGTCGCGCCACACGCTGGTGCGTTGCAGACGGTCTGCCGTGCGCACGTAGAACATCAGGAAACGGTCGATGTAGCGCACCAGCGTGTCCTTATCGAGGTCCGAGGCGAGCAATTCCGCGTGGCGGGGTTTCATGCCGCCGTTGCCGCACACGTAGAGATTCCAGCCCTTCTCGGTCGCGATGATGCCGACGTCCTTGCCTTGCGCCTCCGCGCATTCGCGCGTGCAGCCCGATACGCCGAACTTGATCTTGTGCGGCGTGCGCAGGCCCTTGTAGCGGTTCTCAAGCTCGACCGCGAGGCCCACCGAGTCGCCGACGCCGTAGCGGCACCACGTCGAACCGACGCACGACTTCACCGTACGCAGCGATTTGCCGTATGCATGGCCCGATTCGAAACCGGCCGCGATCAGCTCTTCCCAGATGAACGGCAGTTGTTCGACCCGCGCGCCGAACAGGTCGACCCGCTGGCCGCCGGTGATTTTCGTGTAGAGCCCGTATTTTTTTGCCACCTGACCGACGGCGATCAAACCGTCGGGAGTCACCTCACCCCCTGCCATGCGCGGCACCACCGAATAGGTGCCGTCGCGCTGGATGTTGGCGAGGTAGTAATCGTTGGTGTCCTGCAGCGAGGCGTGCTCCTTCTTCAACACGAATTCGTTCCAGCACGACGCGAGGATGCTCGCCACGACCGGCTTGCAGATATCGCAACCGAGGCCGTGCCCGTGCTTCGCGAGCAATTCGCCGAAACTGCGCACGCCCTCCACGCGCACGAGGTGATACAACTCCTGACGTGAATACGGGAAGTGCTCGCACACGTGGTTGTTAACCGCGAGGCCCTGCTTCTTCATCTCGGCCTTCATCACCTGCGTGACGAGCGGCACGCAACCGCCGCACGAGGTGCCGGCCTGGGTCGCGCACTTCAACGCGCCGATATCGGTCGCACCCGCGCACACGGCCGCGCACAGGTCGCCCTTCGAAACGTTGTTGCACGAGCAGATCTGCGCGGCGGCGGGCAATGCCTCGACGCCGAGCGCCGGCTTTGCCTGACCGTCGGACGACGGAAGGATCAGGAATTCAGGCGCTTCCGGCAATTCGATGCGGTTCAGCATCATTTGCAGCAGCGTGCCGTATTCGGTCGCATCGCCCACCATCACGCCGCCGAGCAAATACTTGCCGCACTCGGACACCACCAGCTTCTTGTAGACCTGCTTGCGTTCGTCGCTGAACTGATACGCGCGGCTGCCCGGTGTGTCGCCGTGCGCATCGCCGATGCTGGCGACGTCCACCCCCATCAGCTTCAACTTGGTGCTCATATCGGCGCCGGCGAATTCCGCCGAATCGCCGAGCAGTTGCTTCGCCACCGCGCGCGCCATGTCATAACCGGGTGCCACGAGGCCGAACAATTTGCCGTTCCACAGCGCGCATTCGCCGATCGCGTAGATGTGCGGGTCGCTGGTGCGGCACGCGTTGTCGATCACGATGCCGCCGCGTTCGCCGAGCGCGAGACCGCTTTCGCGTGCGAGATCGTCACGCGGACGAATGCCGGCGGAGAACACGATCATGTCGGTGTCGAGGAAGCTGCCGTCGGCGAATTGCATGCGGTGCGTGCCGTTGTCGCCATCGACGATCGCCGAGGTGCTCTTCTGCGTGTGCACCGTCACGCCGAGTTCTTCGATCTTGGTGCGCAGCACCCGGCCGCCGCCTTCGTCCACCTGGACCGCCATCAGGCGCGGTGCGAATTCGACCACGTGCGTTTGCAGGCCCATGTCGCGCAATGCCTTCGCGCATTCGAGACCGAGCAGACCGCCGCCGACCACCGTGCCGGTTTTCGAACGCGCGCCGCATTCCTGCATGGCTTCGAGATCGTCGATGGTGCGGTAGACGAAGCAGTCGGCCCGCTCGCGACCTTGCACGGGCGGCACGAACGGATAGGAGCCCGTAGCGAATACCAGCTTGTCGTACGGCAATGTCTCACCGGTCGATACCGTCACCGTGCGCGCGTCGCGATCGATCGCCACGGCTTTCGCATTCAACTTCAGCAAGACGTTCTGGCGCTCGAAGAAACCCGGTTCGACGAGCGACAGGTCGTCAGCCGTCTTGCCCGCAAAGAATTCCGACAGATGCACACGGTCGTACGCGGGGCGCGATTCTTCGCACAGCACGGTGATGTCGAGGCCATGCGCCGCGTCTTGTGCGAGGCATTCGACCAGTTTGTGGCCGACCATCCCGTGACCGATAACGATGATTTTCATGACCGCGGCTTCCTCAATGTGCTGGGCTGGAATCGCTGCCGCTTGGCTGCTGCGCGAAAGCGATTCCGGAAATAAAAACGGCGTCCCGCGAACCCAGTCGATGACTGAATTCGGGGGACGCCGTTGTCCTGACCTGTGCTGCAGCGAGCGCTGTGTTGTTGCACTCGCAACGGATCCACGTTGATCCGATGGCAAGGCTTTACGCAAAGGCCGTGCCAATTGTGAAAAATTCCCGCTGCAGCCTTATCGCACGGGGCCGGGCGGCAAATGACGGGGACCTGCTGTCAGCACGATGCGCGGCACGTTTTGATGCAGCGAGGCACATGGATGGTGCGACGCAGCACTGTGCACGTGCGAGCGCGGGCGTGAAGGAAGCACCGAATTGCGCGACGACCCGGCTGCCATGCAACCCGAAGCGGTGATTGCGCACGAGCCGGTTGCGCAAGCCGCGTAAATCGAGCCGCAGCGTGGCGTGCCGTGAGAGCGGCCGTGTGAACCTGAATGGTGCGCGATCAGGTCGGCGAACATCTCGAACCCACTAATCGTGCGCGCATCCGAGTGCTCATTCGGATTCGGGTCGATTGCGTAGAGATTACCGAAATAGCTGCCGTCGGGCAAAACGATCGGCAGGGAAATAACTACCCACGTTGTAGATCCGCGCTGTGTGGTGACCGTGATAGACCGGGTCCTTGCCGAAATTGGGCGCCGATTCTATCGGGACTTCAAATTGCTCACTACAAGGAAAGCAAATGGGGAGAACCGGATGTGCAATGACGGCACCACACGCCTGCTGATCGCCGACGATGATCCGAATCTGCTGGCCGCTTACGTACTCTTCTTCAGTGCGCATGGTTTCGACGTCCGGACCGCGCGCAACGGCTTCGACGCGCTCGCGCAGTATTGCGCGTGGCATCCGGGCGCCGCACTGCTCGACGTCGAAATGCCGCGTCTCGACGGGCGCGCGGTCGCCCGCCGCATCCGCCGCGTGGCCGACACGCCAGCGCCCACGCTGGTCGCCGTGACCGGCCTCGCGCGCGAAGAAGACAGGCGCGAGTCGTTGCGCTCCGGATTCAACCATCATTTCGTCAAGCCCGTGCCGATGCCGGTGATCCTCGCGGCGCTGACCGGGCATGGCCCGCATTAGCGGGCATGCATCGGCGCCTGGCAAGGCGCTAATTGCCGTGCCGCCCTGCGCGCCGATTCAGGCGTTCAGCTCAATACCGGCAAGAACCCTGGCCTAATCGCCGAACCCCAATTCAGCTTCGACCGTTTGCCCGACACGCAGCCACGCCCCGGCTCCGCGCGCGACGATTGCATTGTTGCCGAACGTCAGCGCACCATTTCGCTGCGGATTCGCCCGGTACACGCTCATGGTGTCGGTGGGTTCATTCGGCCAATCGGGATCGGGCGCACCCTTTGCCTGATCGATGGTCGGCATCGGACAGCGCGAGCACAGCTTGACCAGTTGCAGTTGCACGGCCTCATCCTCTGCGCCATCCACGCTCAGACGCTCGACATAATCCTCTTCATACGCGTCGAGCCCCGTCAGCACGACGTTGGGGCGGAACCGGTCGATCGGAATCGACGACGCGCCCTTACTGTTCAGGCGCACATTCAGATCGTCGAGCGAGGCCTGGCCGATCACCAGCAGCGGAAAACCATCGGCGAAATGCGTGGTGGCCCCGCCGACGCTACCGGTGTAGTCCGGATCGACAATCCGCTCGCGCTCGGGATTGAAGCGCAGAAGCCGCGATGGCACGCCGAGAAAGCCCGAAAACCATGCGGCGCTTTCTTCGCCAGTGTCGAGCCCGTAGGCTGCGTCGCCCCAAACCACGGTTTGCACCTTTTGCGGTGCGCCAAGTGCGGCGGCGTCGAGCGGCGTGCGCAACGCGCTCATGCCCGGCGCGCGGATCACGAGTTCATGTTCGCCGAGTTCGACCTTGATCAACGCCATGCGTGGATGCGCACGCTGTGTGAGCATCGCACCGCTCGGGTCGGTGACCATCCAGCATCGATCGTATTCGAGGCCGGTGGCGAGCAGGCGCGCTTCGTTAAGCGCGATGCCGGCGCAGGATTTGATCGGATAGACGAAAAGCTCGCTGATGGTAGGCATGGTGTGGGCGGTGTGGGGGAACACGCGTTTTTGTATTGAAGCTCGATTGTAAAGCGCTGCTGCGCGTTAACTCCGGCGCTACGGTAATTCTGACACCTGCGCCCAGCCAGCAGCACTGACTACTCCCAGCCTTCCAGCCGCAACGTGGCGCGCACGAGCCGCTGCTCTTCCTGTTCGATTTCCCGCAGGTTCGCACACATGCTGTCGATATGATCGGCCGCCGCCTTCTTCGCCTGTTCGGGCAACTTGCCGGTGACGGCGTTGTAGAGCCTCGCATGCTGACGATCGATTACCCGTTTCTGCGGTTCGCGGTGATAGAGATTGTTCACCGACGCGAACACGGAACTCAGCAGCAGATCGGTGAGCGTGCTCAAGGTATGCACCAGCACGGGGTTATGCGAGGCCTCGCAAATTGCGAGGTGAAACGCATGATCGAGGCGCGCGTGGGTGGACGCGCTCGTCTCCTTGCCGTGGGCCGCGAGCATTTCCTCGTAGCGGCGCGTGATCAGCACGAAGTCGGCAGGCGTGCCACGCAGCGCCGCAAGCCGGGCGGACTCCGCTTCGAGCAAGGCACGCACTTCGAACAGATCGTAGAGGGTGCGCGGCTGCGAGCCGAGCAGGTGCATCAGCGGCGTAAGCGTGGGTTGCGCGGTGAGGCTGGCGACGAACGAGCCCTTGCCGTGCGATGTCTCGATGATGCCGCGCGCCCGCAAAAGCTTGAGCCCTTCGCGCAGCGCCGTGCGCGAAACGCCGAGCTTGTCGGTGAGGCGCCGCTCGGACGGCAGCGCCTGCCCCGTTTTCAGCACGCCATCGACAATCAATCGCTCGATACGCTCGGCGACGACGTCCGCCACCTGCCGCGCGCTTTCCTGATCCGCTGTCTGCATTGCAATTCCAACTGGTATGACCACTTTGAAATGCTAACACGTTGAAATCACGAATTCCCTTTACATCCCATATTCACCAATAGATTGCTTCTATCACAGTGAAGAACACGTCATTAAAAACTGGTACGACCACTTGCCGAACCGGTCGACAGCGACTCCCATAGCCGTAACAATCCCGCCTGAGACACGCTTGCGCGCCCGTCCCCACGGGTATGACCGCCAGGTTAGCGCAGCATCAGGAGACCCTCACATGAGCTATCACTATGACGAGCGCATCGACGGCGCGCTCGCGACGCACGACAAGTCCGCAGTCGTCGCGCAGCTGCAAGCGCTGATCCCCGGTCTGCAACTCCTCTACGAACAGGAAGATCTGAGGCCGTTCGAATGCGACGGCCTGGCCGCCTATCGCGCGACGCCGATGCTGGTCGCGCTGCCCGACAAGGTCGAGCAGGTCGAAGCGCTGCTGAAATTCGCCAACACACAGAAGATTCCAGTGGTCGCGCGCGGCGCCGGCACCGGTTTGTCGGGTGGCGCGCTGCCACTGGACAAAGGCATTCTGCTGGTGATGGCGCGCTTTAACCGGATTCTCGAAGTCGATCCCGAGGCCGGCATTGCCCGTGTGCAACCCGGCGTGCGCAACCTGGCGATCTCGCAGGCCGCGGCACCCCATGGCATGTATTACGCGCCGGACCCATCGTCGCAGATTGCCTGCTCGATCGGCGGCAACGTCGCCGAGAACGCGGGCGGCGTGCACTGCCTGAAGTACGGACTGACCGTCAACAACATCCTGAAGCTCGAAATTCTCACCATCGACGGCGAGCGCATCACGCTCGGCTCAGATGCGCTGGACGCATCCGGATTTGATTTTCTCGCGCTCTTCACCGGCTCAGAAGGCATGCTCGGCATCGTCACCGAAGTCACCGTGAAGCTGCTCACCAAGCCACAAAGCGCGAAGGTGCTGCTCGCCAGTTTCGACAATGTCGAGAAAGCGGGCGCGGCGGTCGCACAGATCATCGGCGCGGGCGTGATCCCCGGCGGCCTCGAAATGATGGATAACCTCGCGATTCGCGCCGCGGAAGACTTCATCCACGCAGGCTATCCGGTCGATGCCGAAGCGATCCTGCTATGCGAAGTCGACGGTGTCGAAAGCGACGTGCAGGAAGACGTGGAATGCGTCGAAGCGCTGCTGCGCGCGGCAGGCGCCACCGATATCCGGCTCGCGAAAGACGAAGCCGAACGCCAGCGCTTCTGGGCCGGCCGCAAGAACGCGTTCCCGGCCGTGGGCCGCATCTCGCCGGATTACTACTGCATGGACGGCACGATCCCGCGCCGCGAATTGCCGCGCGTGCTCAAAGGCATCGAGGACCTCTCGAACGAATATGGTCTGCGCGTGGCCAACGTCTTCCATGCAGGCGACGGCAACATGCATCCGCTGATCCTGTTCGATGCGAACGCGCCAGGCGAAACCGAACGCGCCGAAGCCCTCGGCGCGAAGATCCTTGAGCTGTGCGTGGCCGTGGGCGGCAGCATCACCGGCGAACACGGCGTGGGCCGCGAAAAGATCAACCAGATGTGCGCGCAGTTCAATAGCGACGAACTGAGCTTCTTCCACGCGCTGAAAGCGGCTTTCGACCCGGGCGGCCTCCTGAACCCCGGCAAGAACGTGCCGACCCTGCACCGTTGCGCCGAATTCGGCTCGATGCATGTCCACCATGGCGCACTGCCCTTTCCTGAACTGGAGCGTTTCTGATGTTGATCGAAGCAGTATCGATGGACGATAGCGAACGGCTCGTCACCGAAGTCTCGCAAGCGTGGGCAAGTGGTACCCCCTTGAAGATCCGCGGCGGCAACAGCAAGGCTGTTCTCGGCCGCCCGGTGCAAGGCACGCCGATCGACACACGCTCGCATCGCGGCGTGGTCAGCTATGACCCGACTGAACTCGTGATCACCGCGCGCGCGGGCACGCCGGTCGCCGAACTGAACGCCGCGCTCGACGCGGCCGGTCAGATGCTGCCCTGTGAACCGCCGACCTTCGACGGCACCGCCACCGTCGGCGGAATGGTCGCTGCCGGCCTCGCCGGTCCGCGCCGGCCGTGGTCCGGTTCAGTGCGCGATTTCGTGCTCGGCTGCCGTGTGATCACGGGTCAGGCGAAGCATCTGCGCTTCGGCGGTGAAGTGATGAAGAACGTCGCGGGCTACGACGTCTCGCGTCTGCTTGCCGGCAGTTTCGGCTGTCTCGGCCTGATCACTGAAGTGTCGCTCAAGGTGTTGCCGAAGCCGCGCGCGGTGGGCAGCCTCATGCTCGAACTCGATGCGGGGGAAGCGCTGCGTGAACTGTCGGCGTGGCGCCGTGCCGCGTTGCCGATCAGCGGCGCGGCTTACGTCGACGGGCACCTCCATGTGCGGCTCGAAGGCGGCATGGGGTCGGTGGCCTCGGCCGTGGATCGCATCGGCGGCAAGCAACTCGATCTGCAGTTCTGGGACGCCTTGCGTGAGCACCGGCTGGCGTTTTTCGACGACCCGCGTCCGTTATGGCGCCTCTCGCTGCCGAATGCTTCGCCGCTGACCAGCTTGCCCGGCGACACGCTGCTCGACTGGGCTGGCGCGCAACGCTGGCTGAAAAGCGATGCCCCGGCCGCGACGATCCGCCAGATCGCTCGTGCCGCCGGCGGCCATGCGACCTGCTTCACGCCGCGTGCGGACGCCGAGCCGTTCACGCCGCTGCCAGAAGCGCTGCTGCGCTTTCACCAGCAGTTGAAGCAGCAACTCGACCCGCGCGGCCTCTTCAACCCCGGCCGCCTTTATGCCGGCCTGTGAATCCACGCCCATGAAGCCCGGTCCGCCGAACGCGGCCTGTGAACACTGGCCTGTGAAGCCCTGAAGGCGAACGACACCATGCAAACCAATCTCAGCGACGCCGCCAAAACCCTGTCGCGCGCCGACGAAGCCGAACAGATCCTGCGCTCGTGCGTGCACTGCGGCTTCTGCAACGCGACCTGCCCGACCTATCAGTTGCTCGGCAATGAGCTCGACGGTCCCCGCGGCCGCATTTATCTGATCAAGCAAATGCTGGAAGGCGAGCCGGTCACGCAGAAAACCCAGTTGCACCTCGACCGCTGTCTGACCTGCCGCAACTGTGAAACCACCTGCCCGTCCGGCGTCACCTACCATGCGCTGCTGGATATCGGCCGCGCGGAACTGGAGCGGCGCATCGAGCGGCCCGCCTCGGAACGCCTGCTGCGCGCGGGTTTGCGCCGGGTGATCCCGAATTCCGCCGTATTCCGCGCGCTGCTTGAAACCGGCCAGGCTATGCGGCCGTTTCTTCCGGCCGCGCTTGGACGTAAAATCCCCAAGCGAAGCGCTCGGTCAAATGCTGGGATAAAACCCAGGCCGGCGTCGCGGCATCCGCGCAAAATGCTGATGCTGGAAGGCTGCGTGCAACCCGCGCTGTCACCGAACACCAACGCGGCCGCTGCGCGTGTGCTGGACCGGCTCGGCATCAGTATCGTGAATGTCCGGCGGGCCGGCTGCTGCGGGGCGACCGATTATCATCTGAATGCGCAAGAGGCAGGCCTCGCGCGGGCACGGCGCAATATCGACGCGTGGTGGCCCGCCATCGAGTCCGGCGCTGAAGCGATCGTGCAAACCGCGAGCGGCTGCGGCGCGTTCGTCAAGGAGTATGGGCATCTGCTGCGCCACGACCCTCGCTATGCGTCAAAAGCGCAGCGGGTGAGCGAGCTGACGCGAGACCTCGTGGAGGTATTGGCTAACGAGCCGCTCGATCAGTTGCAGGCGAATCCATTGCCGGCGAATTTGCCGGCGACGTTGCCGGCGACGTTGCCGGATCAGGCGCCGCAGAAAATCGCGTTTCACTGCCCGTGCACGTTACAGCATGCGCAGAAGCTGGGCGGCGCGGTCGAGTCGATCCTGCAACGGCTCGGCTTCGACCTGACCGCGGTGCCCGACGCGCATCTGTGCTGCGGATCGGCGGGAACGTATTCGATCACCCAGCCCGAGCTTGCGGAAAGATTACGGAACAACAGGCTCGATGCGCTGGAAAGCGGCAAGCCGGAGATGATCGTCACGGCCAACATCGGTTGCCAGACGCATCTGGACGGCGCCGGGCGCACTCCGGTGCGCCACTGGATAGAACTTGTAGAAGCATCCCTACCATAACCGAAACAGGAAATTCATTATGCTGAGCAAACCCGTGTTGACCGTTGCCGAAACGACCCGAATCCTCGAAGCCGCCCGCGCGGAAGCTGAGAAGAACCAGTGGGCCGTTGCGATCGTGGTGGTCGACGACGGCGGCCACCCACTCGGCATGCTGCGTCTGGACGGCAGCGCGCCGGCCAGCGCGTACATCGCGACGGAAAAAGCCCGCACTTCGGCGATCGGCCGCCGTGAAACCAAGGTATACGAAGACATGATCAATAACGGCCGCACGGCATTCCTCAGCGCGCCGTTGCAAGGCACGCTGGAAGGCGGCGTGCCGGTGATCGTCGACGGCCAGGTGGTCGGCGCGGTCGGCGTATCGGGCGTCAAGTCGGATCAGGACGCACAAATCGCCAAGGCGGGTATTCACGCGATCGGCGCTTAAGTTCGAGATCCGTTCGGATTCGTTCAAAGCGGCATCAATAAAAGAAAGAAGCACAACACGGACCGGTGTCCCCACATCGGTCCCATTCAAGGATGGAGCAGTCGATGACTCAGATGAACACGCGCGGAGGACTGCAAGTCGCCGCCAACCTCGACCAGTTCGTCGAAACCGAAGCCCTGCCCGGCACCGGTATCGACAGCGCCGCATTCTGGTCCGGTTTCGACACCCTCGTGCACGAGCTG
This sequence comes from Paraburkholderia domus, assembly GCF_905220705.1. Taxonomy (GTDB): domain Bacteria; phylum Pseudomonadota; class Gammaproteobacteria; order Burkholderiales; family Burkholderiaceae; genus Paraburkholderia; species Paraburkholderia domus. Next base: position 370,287 of record NZ_CAJNAT010000002.1, on the reverse strand, counting down.
GCGCCCAAAAACCGTGCGCTGCTGGCCGAGCGCGACCGCCTGCAAACGGAACTCGACGCCTGGCATCGCGCCAATCCGGGTCCGGTGCGCGATTTGCGCGCGTACCGTGCCTTCCTCGAAGGCATCGGCTACATCGTGCCGTCGCCGGCGAGCGTCAAAGCCACGACCGACCACGTGGACACCGAAATCGCCGAACAGGCCGGCCCGCAACTCGTGGTGCCGCTGTCGAATCAGCGCTACGCGCTCAACGCAGCGAACGCGCGCTGGGGCAGCCTGTACGACGCGCTGTACGGCACCGATGCGATCCCCGAGACCAACGGCGCCGAAAAACAGAAGGCCTTCAACCCGGTGCGCGGCGCCGCGGTGATCGCCTACGCCCGCAAGTTTCTCGATCAGGCCGCCCCGCTCGCGAACGGCTCGCACGTCGACGCCACGCTGTATAGCGTCGAAGGCGGCAAGCTCGTCGTCACGCTGAAGAGCGGCAAGACCGAACTGAAAACGCCGGCGCAGTTCATCGGCTATCAGGGCGACGCGAGCGCACCGTCCGCCGTGCTGTTGAAGCACAACGGCCTGCACTTCGAAATCCAGATCGACGCGAACGATTCGATCGGCAAGACCGATTCGGCGCACGTGAAAGACGTGTTGGTCGAAGCCGCGGTGAGCACGATCATCGACTGCGAAGACTCCGTTGCCGCCGTCGATGCCGACGATAAGGTGCAGCTCTATCGCAATTGGCTCGGCCTGATGAACGGTGACCTCGTGGAAGAAGTCACGAAGGGCGGCAAGACCTTCACGCGCCGTCTGAATGCCGATCGCGAGTACACGGGCGCGGACGGCAAGTCGCAAGTCAAGCTGCATGGCCGCTCGCTGCTGTTCATCCGCAACGTCGGTCACCTGATGACGAATCCGGCCGTGCTGACAAAAGACGGCCTGGAGATTCCGGAAGGCATTCTCGATGGCGTCATCACCACGCTGTGCGCGCTGCACGACCGCAAGCACAAGCTGAATTCGCGCACCGGCTCGATCTATATCGTGAAGCCGAAAATGCACGGCCCGGCCGAGGTCGCGTTCGCGAGCGAACTGTTCGCGCGCGTCGAAGACCTGCTGAAGCTGCCGCGCAACACGATCAAGATGGGCATCATGGACGAGGAGCGCCGCACCAGCGTCAACCTGCTCGCCTGTATCGGCGAAGCGTCCGAGCGTGTCGCGTTCATCAACACGGGTTTCCTCGACCGCACCGGCGACGAAATGCACTCGGCGATGGAAGCCGGCCCGATGATGCGCAAGGGCGACATGAAGTCGAGCGCATGGATCACCGCGTACGAGCGCAGCAACGTGCTGGTCGGTTTGAGCGCGGGCCTGCGTGGCCGCTCGCAGATCGGCAAAGGCATGTGGGCCATGCCGGACCTGATGCACGCCATGCTCGAACAGAAGATCGCGCATCCGAAGGCCGGCGCGAACACCGCATGGGTGCCCTCGCCGACCGCCGCGACGCTGCACGCTCTGCACTATCACCAGGTCGACGTGCAGGCGGTTCAGCAGGAACTCGAACGCACCGACTACGCGAAGGTGCGCGACGAACTGCTCGACGGCCTGCTGACGATTCCGGTCGTCGAATCGGCGAAGTGGAGCGCGGACGAGATCCGCAGCGAACTCGATAACAACGTGCAAGGCATTCTCGGCTACGTGGTGCGCTGGGTCGATCAGGGCGTGGGCTGTTCGAAGGTGCCGGACATCCACAACGTCGGCCTGATGGAAGATCGCGCAACGCTGCGTATTTCCAGCCAGCACATTGCGAACTGGCTGCATCACGGCGTGGTGACGCGTGAGTTGGTCGAAGAGACCTTCAAGCGCATGGCGAAGGTGGTTGACGAGCAGAATGCGGGCGATCCGCACTACAAGCCGATGGCGCCGGGCTTCGACACGCTCGCGTTCAAGGCCGCGCAGGCGTTGGTATTCGAAGGACGCCAGCAGCCGAGCGGCTATACGGAACCGTTGCTGCATAAGTTCCGGCTGGAAGTGAAAAAGGGGCAGTAAAGGCTTTTCGGTCGTAGCTCGGCTCTGAGGTTCGATTATTCGGGTCCGGGTTTCAGCCGCGAACCAGGCCGGAAAGAAAGACGGGCGCCGCGTGATGCGGCGCCCGTTTTAATTTGCGCGGTAGTGCTGCGCGTTGCTTCTGCGTGATGCGTTCGCGACGGCCTCTTACCCCTGCCTTTTACCTCTGTCTCTTACCCTTAAGCCGCTTCAGCCGTGTACTGCGCCGGCACACTCGCCTGCATGTTGGCCTGCATATATGTTTGCAGATACGCTTCGAAGTCCGCCTTCACCTCCGGATGGCGCAGCGCGAATTCCACTGTCGCCTTCAAATAGCCCAGCTTGCTGCCGCAGTCGAAGCGTGTGCCAAAGTAGCGATAGGCGAGCACCTGCTCTTCGGTCAGCAGCGACTGCACCGCGTCGGTTAGTTGCAGTTCACCGCCCGCGCCTGGCTTGAGCGCGCGGATATGCTTGAAGATGGTCGGCATCAGCACGTAGCGGCCCACCACGCCGAGGTTCGACGGCGCCTTGTCCGGTGCCGGCTTTTCGACGATGCCCGACATCTTGATCACATTGTCTTCCCACTCGCGGCCGTCCACGACGCCGTACGAGCGGCTGTCTTCGCGCGCAATGGTTTCGACGCCGATCACCGAGCTGTGATAGTGATTGAAGGTGTCGACGAGCTGGCTCATCACTGGCTTCGGGCTGTGCAGCAAGTCGTCAGCCAGAATGACGGCAAACGGGCTTTCGCCTACCAGTTTCTCGGCACACAGCACTGCGTGGCCCAGACCGAGCGCTTCGGCCTGCCGCACGTAGAAGCAGTCGACGTTGGCCGGTTTGATGCTGCGCACGAGGTCAAGCAGCTTCTGCTTGTTGCGCGCTTCGAGTTCCGCTTCGATCTCATAGGATTTGTCGAAATGGTCTTCGATGGCGCGCTTGCTGCGGCCCGTCACGAAGATCATCTCGGTGATGCCGGCGGCAATCGCTTCTTCAACCGCGTATTGGATCAGCGGCTTGTCGACGACCGGCAGCATTTCCTTGGGGCTTGCTTTGGTAGCCGGCAGGAATCGTGTCCCGAGGCCCGCTACGGGAAACACGGCTTTGGTGACTTTCAGCATGGTAGGCATTCCCACATCGGTTAGAAATTAGTGTGTTCGCGGGCCTGGTGGCCACTCGATGTCGCCGAAAAGGCTAACAAAAAATTAATTCTCTTTACGTGTTAATTTTTCGCAATTCGAATAAATAAATCGATTCGCTTTCGATATTCCCGAGCGCGACCTGCATCAGGAAACATTTACGTATCTAAAGCGAATTATTTCCGGAAATTCAGAAAATCTTACGTATCCGTCGACGTGGATAGCGGGCAGCACCGAAGCGCGTCCGCATGCGCTTAGGTGCTGCCCGGACGCCGCTCATTCGTTCTCGTCGAGCTGGGGCAGCTTGCCCGGATTGATGCGAAAACGGCGGATCGGCTCGTTGCGCAGCGCCTCCCGATAGGCGGAGGCAGCGACAAGGATCAGCAGCACGGCAACGCCGGCGAGTAAATGCAGGTTCATGACTTCACCTCGGGTCAAGAGAATCCGTGCCTTAAATTAGCACAAAAAAACCGGCAAATAATTCGATGTAGCATGTGCTTATACGCAATTACAATTCGTCACAAAATCGACTTTTAATCCGATTCTCTACGCAATTTTTTATTCGTTTTTTGCTGTCGCGGTGCACTAGCATGTCATGCATCGCGGGCGCGTACGGCGCCCGGGAATAAGCTTTTTCCTCCTTTAGAATAAGGACCGCGTATGAGCGACTCAGCACTGGATGCCGCCGGCTCATCCCTGCCCCACTCCCCGTCACGACCGGCCGCCGCATTGCGCGCGCCGAGCGAAGCGCGCGCCGACAGCGCGGGCAAGGAACATGTGATCGACGCAATGCGGGGCTTTGCCGCGCTTCTGGTCGCGTATTTTCATTGCCGCCAGGTCGAATGGGTCGGCATGCAGGCCTTTCACCAAAGCGTCGGCCATTCATTCAGCTTGAGCACGATTGCCGCCTATCTGACGTTCCCGATTGCGTGGGGCTCGGCCGGTGTGCCGATTTTCTTCGTGATCAGCGGCTACTGCATCCATCGTGGCGGCGCGCTGCGCCTCGCAAAAAATCCCGACTACCGGCTCGATACCGGCAATTTCTGGGTGCGCCGCTTCGCGCGCATTTATCCGGTGTTGCTTGCGGCGCTCGTACTGACTTTTGCACTCGACTGGGTTAGCTTGCAGTTGCCGCCGGTCAATCACAAGATCCGTGAGATCGGCCTGCAGGCGTTCCTCGTCAACCTGTTTTCGCTGCAAGGCGTGGCCGGCAAGACGTTTGGATCGAACGGCGCGCTCTGGACGCTATCGCTCGAAGTGCAGTTCTACGCGATCTACCCGCTGCTATTTGCGCTGCGCCGGCGTCTGGGCATGACTTCCGTGCTGGCGATCGTCGCGGTGATCAATGTCGTGTCCGCCTATGTGCTCGAGCGCCACGATATCCAGTTTTTCACGTCTTACTGGTTTTCGTGGACGCTCGGTGCGTGGATCGCCGATGCGAGGACCCGTACCGCTCCGGATAAGCGCTCGTCGAGCTGGCTCTACGTGCTGGCTGCGGCGTTCATCGCGATCGGCTGCGCGGCGTTCCATTTCGGCCAGTACGGCGCGTTCCAGTTGTGGGCGGTTGGTTTCGCGTTCTACCTGTATAAGGCGCTCGAGCGCCGCAATGCCGATACCCCAGGCGTGCGGCTTTTGTCGCGCTTCGGAGATTTCAGCTTCTCGCTGTATCTGATCCATCTGCCGATCTTCGTGCTGCTGTCGTCGATCCTGTTCCGCTCGTCGCTGCAACTGTCGATCTGGCCGTCGTTCGGCTACATGCTGGTGGCCGTGCCGGTGGCTTACGTGTTTTACAGGCTGGTTGAACTGCCGGCGATGAAGTGGTCGGCGAGTTTTAAGCCAAAAGGTGCGGTGAAGCAGGCCTGAGCGTAGCGATGCGGTAGAAGTCTCGGGGAAACGCCGTGTTCAGATCTGCAACAGGTTTCCTCGTTTGACAATGCGAGAGGCACACGACGTGCCACCGGCGCGTCGTGGTGCGGCCCAGTCGCATATCCCAGCCACAGCACGAAAAAAAACGGAGCGAAGGTCCTCAGGACTTTCGCTCCGCTGCGCTAACGACAGGAACCGGCCGAGTCCCTGCCTACCCCCGCGTTTAACTATCCACGCCAACCATCCGCATCAATCCGCGCGCGCAAAGCCACTTCAACGCCCCGCCACGCGCTTCAGGATCCGCTCGACACCTTCCACATACGTTGCTGTCCCAAACCGGCTCAACGCCGTCTGATACCCATTCCTGACCAGCTTATTGCGCAGGTCGTCGTTCGAACGCAACTCAGCGAGCGTGTCGGCGAGACCATGTGCGTCGCCAGGCGTGCACAGCACGCCGTTCTCGTAGTCGTCGATGATCTCCAGCACACCACCCGCGCGTGCGGCAACCACCGGCCGCTGCGCCAACATCCCCTCGACAATCACGCGACCGAACGGCTCCGGCGTGATCGACGTATGCGCGACGGCGTCGACCGCGCACATGCAGGCCGGAATGTCGTGCTGGAAGCCGAGGAAATGCACCCGCCCGCCGAGGTTGTGCTTGGCGACGAAGGCATGCAGTTCGATCTCGTAGGCGTCTTCGCCGAACAGCGGCGCACCCACCAGCACCGCATGCATCTGCGGATTGAGGACCATCGCCTCGAGCAGCACGTGTTGCCCCTTCCAGCGCGCGAGGCGGCTGAACGAGCCGACCAGATACGCGTCCTGCGGCAGGTTCAGGCGCCGGCGCAGCGTCGCTTGCGGGATCGTGCGCAACGCGTCGAACGGTGCTACGGAAATGCCGTTGAACACCACGTCGATGCGTTTTTCGTCGAAGTGTGTGAGTTCCGCGAAGGCACGAGCAGAAGCCGCCGAATTGGCAATCACGTGTGTGAGGCCGAGGCGCGCGCACCACTTGATGATCGCCAGTTGCTTGCCGCCGAAATGCTCCGGGCTCACGATGTCGCGCAGATGCCAGACCACCGGCCGCCTCGCGAGCTTGCCGGCAATCGCGCCGATCACCATCGCGCGCTGCGTGTTGGCGTAGATCACCTCGGCGTTGCGCGCATGTTTCGCAGTGGCACGCACGAGCGACATCAAGCCCTTGAGCGCCTGGCCCTTCGGCAACGACCCACCCTGCTTGCGGACATTGCGTAGTGCGCCGGCATCCAGCACGTTGACGGTCACACCGGTCCTGGCCACGGCGGTGCGGAACGGCCCGTCGTCGAACAGTACGACTTCGATACGCGAGCGCAAAGCTTTAACGATCTCCAGCAGCGATAACTCAGCGCCACCGAGCACGCCGCTCTGGTCGACCGCGAGAATGCGAGGCGCGCCGGCAGCCGCGTCTGCTTTATACGGGACGTACGGCGGCAGTGTCGCCGAGCGCAATGCCGGCACCGCATCCCGCACATGGGCAAAAAAGCGTTCGCGGAAATTGGCAACGGAGAACTGTTCGGCGTTCGCGCGGCAATCCACCGGCGAAAAACGCTTCATGTGCTCGTCGAAACGACCGACCGCCGCAATGATCGCTTCGGCGTCCTGCTCGTCGAAGAACATGCCGGTGGGCCGCGACTCGGAGAGATCGCGCACGGTTTCGAGCGCTCCGCCCTTGCCGTAGGCGATTACCGGCGTACCGCACGCCTGCGCTTCGACCACTGAAATGCCGAAGTCTTCTTCTGCCGCGAACACGAAAGCTTTCGCGCGGCTCATCTTTTCCTTCAGCACCTTGAACGGCTGATAACCCATGATCTCGACATTGGGCCCAGCCTTCGCGCGGATCTTCGGCATGTCGGGACCGTCGCCGATCACCACCAGTTTGCGTTCGGGCATCCGCGTGAACGCTTCGACAATCAGATCGATCTTCTTGTACGGCACCATCCGCGACGCGGTCAGATAGAAATCATCCTTGTCGGTGCACAGCGAAAACGCTTCGACATCCACGGGTGGGAAGATCACCTGCGCTTCGCGCTGATACACCTTCTTGATCCGCCGCGCGATGAAATCGGAGTTCGCGACAAAACCGTCCACCGAATTCGACGTGCGGATATCCCAGTTGCGGATGTAGTGAAGAATCAGGCGCGCCATCGCCGACTTCGGACCGGCAGTCAGCTTCGACTGCTGCAGGTACTGGTGCTGCAGATCCCACGCATAGCGGATCGGCGAATGCACGTAGCTGATATGCACCTGATCGGGGCCGGTCAGAATGCCTTTCGCCACCGCGTGGCTGCTTGAAATCACCACGTCGTAAGCCGACACGTCGAGCTGCTCGATCGCGAGCGGCATCAACGGCAGATACGTGCGGTACTTGGTCCGCGCGAGCGGCAGTTTCTGGATGAACGAGGTCGTGACCGGTTTGCCACGCAGAAAGCTGCGGTCGTCGAGAAAATCGACGAGGCTGAACAGGTCCGCGTCCGGAAAGCACGCGACGATCTGCTCGAGCACCTTCTCGGCGCCCGCATAGGTGACGAGCCAGTCGTGCACGATCGCGACACGCACTGTCTTGTCGCTGCGTAACGCCGTGCGGCGCGACGGCGCCTGAACGCCAGGAACGGTGGTGAGTTCGGCCAGTGCGCTGCGCGTCGCGGGTTGCAGCACGGCTTCTTCAAGGACTTCGTGGTTCATGCGCTTTTCCTCGGATTCAGTCGCAACAGCAGTGAACGCGCAAGATCGCGCAAAGCGGGGGTCATCGTGATTGACCAGGCGACGTTCGCGCCGACCATCAACAGGCCGGCGAGGATCGCCACAGCGAGACTCGGCAGGAAGCTGGCAAGCCACAGGCTGGCCAGCAGAAAAGCGAGGTGGGCGAGCATGTCGAGTGCGATCTGGCGTGCGCGAATCGCCGACAGGCGCAGCAGCACGGCGTAGTCGAACAGTGCCCGGCCGGCCACGGCTATCGCCGCGCCGGTCAGACCGAAATGGGTGATGCCGAACCACAATGCCCCTGCAAACAAGGGCAATTCGAACAAACCGACCCGCGCGGCGGTGGCCGGATTGACCTGTGACTGGATCAGAATCCGCGTGACGTTCGCCTGGCCGACCAGCCACACGGCGACGATCATGATCCGGCCCACCGGCGCAGCCACGGTGGCGATCTCATTGCCCACCCACAGATGCAGAAACGGTTCGAGCACCAGCATCGCGACCAGTGCGACAGGCGTGAACACACCGTTAAGGAACTCGAGCGACTGCTGCGTGATGGTGTCCGCATCGGCACGACCCACGGCAGACAGGCGCGGAAACAGCGTGCGCACCAGCGCGGTCGGCACAATGTTCAAACGCGTCACGAGATTCTGCGGGACCGTGTAGTACGTGACGAAACGCGCGCCGAGACTGGTGCCGAGCATCACGCGGTCGAGCGATTCGGCGATCATGTTGGTCACGCTCGCAATCAGCATCCAGCCGCCGAAGTTGAAGAGTCCTTTCGCCACGCCGAGTTGCGGCGGCAGAATGCTGCGGATTTCCAGTACCTTCAACGCGGAACGGCCCAGCAGAATGGCGGCCAGAATGCGTGCGAATACCGCTGCCGCGAGCACGTTCTGCAAGGTCGCGCCCATCCAGAACGCAGCGCCAAGCGGCAGCAACTGAAACAGGAAGGTGCCGATGGTCTGATTGGTGTTGTAGACCCCGAAGCGTTCCGCGCCGTTGATCGCCCCGGCGAACACCCACGACACGTTGGCAATCGGAATGGCCACCGCAAGCCACGGCAGCGCCATATAGACCTCATGCTGCAATTCCGGCGACACCTTGGTGAAGTACGCCGTGTACAGAAACGCGCCGAAATAGATGATCAGTCCGCCGACAATGCCGGTCGCGAGATTGAGCCACGTCGCGCTCCAGAACACGCGTGCGCTCTCGCCCTTGTCGCCCGAGGCGCGCGCCTTCGAGATGTGATTCTGCGCGGCCATGCTCATGCCGAGATCGAGAATCCCGAAGTAGCCGATCAGGGTCCACACAAGACTGATCACGCCGTAGCGCTCGACGCCGAGCAACTTGATATACGACGGTACAGTCACGAGCGAGACGAAAGTCGGCAACACCAGCCCGAAGAAGTTGATCGCTACGTTCTTGAGAATGCCTTTGTCCATCGGATGCCTTGGGTTAAATCAGTTGCCGGATGAGTCATTCAGAAACCGCCATGCCTGGAGCTGCGCCTTACGGTTTCCAGCGATACATCATCACTTTCCCGCGCGCGTCTTCTTCGACGAACACGAGGTACTCACCGTTGCTGCGCTTCGCCGCGCTGATGCCGTTGGGCACATCGACCCAGCCTGACGCGCTGCCCACTTCCGGGCCTGGACGGATAACACCCACTTCGCGGCCACTGTCCTTGTCCCACACGTGCACCGCGCCGACCGGTTCGACGCCGAAGATGTATTGCCCTTCGACCGTGAGGCCGATGATCGTGGCGATGGGTTTGCTCTGCGTCGTCCACGGCAGGGTGATCGAATAGCGCTGCACCGGATTGCCGCTCGACCATTTGTCGTAGCGCACCAGCACACGGCCCACTTCTTTCCAGAAGCCGCGATCGACCGGCGTGTCGGGCGTATAGCCGGTCACGTACATCGTGTCGGTGTCGGGTTCGTAGATCGCGCGGTGCAGTTCGGTGAACGGTTGCGGCACCGGGTACTGCGTCAGGTTCGAATACGAGTAGATGGGATTACCCTTCGCATCCAGACCACCGAAACGGAAGCGATAGATGCCTTTGTTATCCCGCGTGCGCCAGATGTCGCCGGCGGCATCGACCCACCAGCCCCAGCCGCCCGCGAGCTTCGTGCCGCTCGTGTTGAGCGTGAATTCGTCGGTGTTGAACTTGCCGTCGCCGTTCGTATCGCGCCAGATCCAGTCGCCGCCCGGCGGCGCATTCGGCACCTTGGCGACCGCACGCTCACGCCCGGCGATGAAGCCTGAAGGAATCGCTGTTTCTCCGTCGTGCTGCGGGTCGAAGCGATAGATCTTCAGGTGGTCCGCGTACATGTCGGTCAGATACAGGAACGTGTGACCCTTGAGCTTGCGGGCAATCGGCAGACCAGGATATTGATCGGTGTGAAAGACCGGGTCGTCCGGATACTTGAAACGGTTCGACAGAAAGCCCACGTATTTCCAGTCCTGACCTGCGGGCTTCGAGAGATCGAGTTCGAAGCGTTTGTCGCCGGTATAGACGCTATCCGGACGTGACGGATCGATCCAGGCACCGTCGACGAACAACAGGCCCTGCACCTGCCAGTTCTGTTCGCCGTCGGGCGCATAGCTTTCGAGCGTGGCGCCGAGGCCCGCGCCGATCGGGTCGTAGCGCGGCCCGATGCCGTTGGTCGACACATAGACGTTGCCGCGCGCATCCACGCCGACGCCGGTCAAACCGTTGAAGCGCTGCGGTCCGGGCTTGCCGGGCGTGCCGCTGAAAATGCCGCCGCGTTCGCCGAGCGAGCCCGACTCCGCGTAACGGCCGTTGCTCTTGCTGAAAAACAGCACCTGTTGACGCGGGCCGTTGTCGGCGATCAGGATGCGGCCTTGTGCATCGATAGCGATATCGACCGCGACCGTATCGGCCGGCAGCGTGAACGTTTCGTCGATACGCTTGCCCGCGGCGGTGTAGTGCTCCACATGCGGTGACTTGTCATTGCGCGTGCCGCTCAACACCCAGAGCGTGCCGTCGGGCGCAAGCGCAATGCGACCCGGTTCGTGCACGGTCCACGTGGTCTTCTGCTGCATCGATTCCGCGTCATAGACTTCGATGCGGTCGCGCGCAGTGTTCGCCGCGTAGAGCGTCGTGTCGTTCGCTGCCAACCCGCCGATCTCGGCGCTCGTGCCTGTCGGCACTTCGTTCATCATCAGAAAACCGGCTGCCAGTTGCGCATGCGGGTCGGCGCTTTTCGCGGCCGGCTGGAACGGCGCGGCGCGCTTCGGATCGGCGATCTGCCGACGCGAAATGCCGAACCATTGCTTGCCCTTCTCCGGCCACACGCCCTGCTCGACCAGGCGCCCCTTCTCGTTGCCGACTGCGATCGCCACGAAGGCATACTTGCGATTTACCGCGATCGCGCTGCCGCCGCTGTTGCCCCAGCCATGCGTGCCGCCCGCGAAGCCCTGCATCTTGCCGTTCTGGTAGATGCTCGCTTCGGCGCCGCTTTCATCCCACGGCGCGTTTGTATAGACCTTGCCGTCGGGCGAGACCGCAATCGCCGTGATGTTGATCTGCGTCCACGTGCCGTCGCCGAAACCGAAGGTGTTGCCGATCCAGGAATTTTTCGCGTTCAACACGGTTTCCGCGGATGCCGTGCAACTGACCGACGCCACCGTCACACCGGCAGCACAAGCAAGTACAGCAATCCAGGTTTTGAACGTGAAACGGGCCAAAGTCATTCCTCCAATCAGGGCCGTGCCGCGATCAGGCAAATAGCCCGCGCGGGTGCAAAATCGCGACCCACGCGCCACCCTTGGCCACCTGATCTCCACGGCCCACATTACGCGGAAAAAACGCCGCAACGAAAATCTAAAATAATTCAAAAATATTCGTCGCTTTAAGCGTTGCGAAAGAAATTGATTTAAAAATCGATTAAAAGAAAAACGACGTAGATGTCGGCATCCAGCAGTGCACTTACGTTCATCTTTACCGACCCAGCCTGATGCCGCCTGCACTTCTTACGCATTGCGATATCCTCAAGACACAAGCATAAAAATCTATTGAGAATGGGTAACGAAACACCCTGTTGCAATCTGATTCACTTATCCATTTCATTCCCGTTTTTTCATCAATTTATTTTCCTTAGAATCGATTGCACTTCCGTTGCGACGCGAAGCGAGCGCGTCTTTGCTCTCAAGTCCTGTTTCTGACTTGAGAAGGCTCACGCGATCCTTCGCCCGGCCCATCCGCTTCACACCATGGACGGTTCATGACTGCTAGCGCACTGCCCTTAGCGCCTTCTCACTCTCACCGTATCGTGCAGCTCGACGGCCTGCGCGCCATCGCCGTGCTCGCGGTATTCGCCCAGCACGCCCTGAAAGCGCCGCTGTGGATGGGCGTCGATCTGTTTTTTGTTTTGAGCGGCTTTCTGATTACCGGCATCCTGCTCGAACGCAAGGCGCGTCAGCAGTCCTATTTCGGCTATTTCTATGCGCGCCGGGCACGGCGCATCCTGCCGCCCTATCTGCTGCTGATGGTGGTGTCGTCGATTCTGTTCGGCTTCGGTTGGGCTCAGCACTGGCAGTGGTACGCATTCTTCGCGACCAATATCGGCGACGCACTCAATCAAAGCGGTCACGACAGCCTGAATGTGCTGTGGTCACTGGCGGTCGAAGAGCAGTTCTATATCTTCTGGCCGTTCGTGATTCTGTTGCTGCCTGAGCGCGTGCTCGGCTACGTGGCCGCCGCGTTGATCGTGCTGGTGCCGGTGCTGCGCGCGGTCGCTACGCCGTGGTTCGATTCGTTCTGGCCGATTTATTACCTGACGCCGTTCCGCATGGACTTGCTCGCGGCCGGCGCACTGCTCGCGGTTGCCGTTCGGCGCGATCGCAATGCACTCGAGCCGTTCAAGGGCCTCGCCGTGCTCGGTCTTTTTGCCGCGCTGGCCGTGCTTGCGTGGCTGCATCTGCACTACCCGCGGTTTCGGGCGGCGAACACGCCGCTGTCGAACGCCGGGCTCTACAGCGTTTCGTTGGTGCTGTGCACTTCCGTCGTGGTCATCGCCCTGCAAAGCAAGGGCATCGTCAAACGGCTGCTGTGCAACCCCGTGCTGGTCTATATCGGCACCATCAGCTACACGATTTATCTGATCCACCTGAGCGTGCTGTACACGCTGTGGCCGCTGCATCTGAATCGCTATCTGACTGCGGCGCTCGCCCTCGCGATCACCCTCGCGTACGCCAGCGTCACGTGGTTCCTGTTCGAAAAGCGTTTGATCTTCGGCACGGCAGGCAAGGCCCATACGCCGGCCGGCAGCGTTTCGGGGGGCGCGTCGCGAGCGCCGCAAAGCCGCGCATGAGGCGCCGCGCGTGGCTCGTCGCGAGCGTGTCGGCCGCTGCGTCGGTGCTGGTTTCGCTGGCACTGGATGCGCACGCCGGCGCTCCGGCAACGCAGGTGCTGGTGGGCGCCTACGGCGATTCGACCACGCTGGGCATTACTTGCAGCGACGGCCACTGCGGACCCCAGGCGCAAAACGCCGTGTCGTATCTGCAGGACGAATTACAGGCCAGGTACGGCCAACGCGTGAGCGTCACGAACTACGGCGTAGGCGGCACGATGGCCACCCAGTTGCGCGACGGCACCGGCAACCGCCGCGCCGGCCCGACCGCCGGCCTGCCCTGGCAGGAACGGCTCGCGACGTCATCCGCGCAGATCGTGTTGATTAATTACGGCATCAACGAAGTCATGCACAACCAGACGCCCGAGCAGTTCTACGCAGCCGAAACGACGCTCGTGAAAACCGCCCGCGCGCTCGGCAAGGAGCCCGTTCTGCAGACCTCGAACCCGATGCCCGACAACCGCCTCAACGCGAAGCTCGCCGCGATGGTCGCGATGACGCGCCGCGTGGCTGCCGAACAGCAGGTGCCGCTTGTCGATCAGTTCGCGTATGTCAGCAATCTGCCGGACTGGAAGACGCTGATGTCCGACGGCGCGCATCCGAAGCCGGGCTTGTACCGGCTCAAGGCTGAACAGGATTTTCAAGTCGTCGATCCGCTGGTGCGGCGACTGCTGGACGGCACGCTCTGAAGCTCTTTTTTTTCAAGTGCGCTTCTTTTTTCTTTTACCAATATCGAAGGCAAGCTATGAGCCAACCACGCAAAGCGATCATCACCGGCGTATCCGGACAGGACGGCGCCTATCTGACCAAACTGCTGCTCGACAAGGGCTACCACGTGACCGGCACCTACCGGCGCACGAGTTCGGTCAATTTCTGGCGCATTCGTGAGCTCGGCGTGCTCGACCATCCGAATCTGCGTCTGGTCGAACACGATCTGACCGACCTGGGCTCGACGCTGCGTCTGCTCGAAGGCGCGCAGGCGGACGAGCTGTACAACCTCGCCGCGCAGAGCTTTGTGGGTGTCTCGTTCGACCAGCCGGTGACGACGGCGGAAGTCACCGGCATCGGCGCGCTGAATCTGCTCGAAGGCATCCGCATTCTGAATCCGAAGACCCGCTTCTACCAGGCGTCGACCTCGGAAATGTTCGGTCTCGTGCAGGCCGTGCCGCAGCGCGAGGATACGCCTTTCTACCCGCGCAGCCCGTATGGCGTGGCCAAGCTGTTTGCGCACTGGTCGACCATCAACTATCGCGAGTCGTACAACCTGTTCGCCAGCAGCGGCATTCTGTTCAATCACGAATCGCCGTTGCGTGGCCGCGAATTCGTCACCCGCAAGATCACGGACACGGTCGCGAAGATCAAGCTCGGCAAACAGGACGCGCTCGAACTCGGCAACCTGAGCGCCAAGCGCGACTGGGGCTTCGCGCTGGAATATGTCGAAGGTATGTGGCGCATGCTGCAAGCCGACGAACCCGACACCTTCGTGCTCGCCACCGGCCGCACCGAGACGGTACGCGACTTCGTGCGCATGGCGTTCTCCGCCGCGGGCTATCAGCTCGAATGGTCGGGCAAGGAAGAGCGCGAGACCGGTATCGACGTCGCCACCGGCAAGACACTGGTCCGCGTGAACCCGAAGTTCTACCGCCCGGCGGAAGTGGACCTGCTGATCGGCTGTGCGGACAAGGCGCACGAGAAGCTCGGCTGGAAGCCGGAAACCACGCTCGAGCAACTCTGCCACATGATGGTTCATGCGGACCTTGGTCGGAACGAGCATCACGAGACGTTCTGATTGTGGGTGACGGCGGCTCGGGCAGCCGCCGCTCTCCCAGTGCAAGAAGCCCAATACAAAAAGGCCTGATCGTCACGGTTCAGGCCTTTTTTCTACTACGTCATCAAGCCTTCAGTGCACCCCACCCGCCGCAATCGCCTCGCTATACACGGAGGCCACTCGCTTCGCGATCACCGAGTTGTCGAAATTCTCGCGTGCATAGCGGCGGCAGGCATCGGCATCCGGCAACTTTAGTGAGCCGTTCAACGCGCCCGCCAGACCTGCGGCAATCGCCTTCGCTCCCGTCTCCGGCAACACCAGATTCGGCGACAAGCCCGCCACCGCTTCCGGCAAACCACCTACCGGCGTCACCAGCACGGGCGTGCCCGAAGCCAGCGATTCAACGGTAATCAGCCCGAAACCTTCGAGCGCGACCGTCGGCACCACGCTGATATTCGCCGCGCGATACAACGCCGCCAGATGCTGATCGGGCACGAAGCCCAGCAGCTTCACGTTGTCCTCCAGACCCGCCGCGGTGATGCGCGCCTGCAACTCGCCTTCGAGCCGCCCCTTACCCGCGATCAGCAGCAGCACATCGGGTTCTGTGCGCTTGAGCAGCTTCACCGCATCGATCAGATCTTCGAGGCCCATGCGGCGCACCAGCCGCCGCACGGCCAGCACGATCGGCCGGTCTTGCGGCAATTGGAGTTTCAGGCGCGCCTCGGCCGGCGTGATCGGCAGATTGAACTGCTCGACATCCACGCATCCCGGCACAACACGAACGCGGTCCGGCGAGATGCGATAGCGGGAAGTCAAGATTTTGCCGAAAGCCTCCGACAACACGATCAGCCGCGACGAGCGCGCATACACCGATTGCTCGAGATAGCGCTTGGCACGCTGGCCGAGCGAATCGGCGCCTTCCACGTGACTCTCATCGGCCCACGGCCCCTGAAAATGCGAGACCTGCGGAATGCCGCGTGTCACGTCGAGACCCGGAAACGTGTACAGCGCGAAGTGCGACGAAATCACGTCGGGGCGCGAGGTGCCGATCTCCTGGCGCAGCGCGCGGCGTGCGGCCATCAGGCGCAGCGGCAACGATTGCGCGGCTGAGCCGAAACCGTTGATCGCGCCACCGGTGTCCGCGGCGACTTTAGGCGAGCCGGCCACCACGCCGCGCACCGCGACGCCCGCACCCGGCAATGCGCCGACCAGCGAGTAGTACATGCGGTCGAGGCCGCCCGCGCGCTCGGGAAACCAGTGCATCCCGATCTGCAGCGATTTGATTGAGCTCGTCGTCATGATTGTTGCCCCTGTGCGTTCTGTGCGTTGTTGTGGATTGTCTGCCGGGCCAGCGTGTTCAGCGTTAGCGCGTCGGTCTTGGCGACCACCGCCGCTTCCGTTTCGCTGCGCCGGCGGTCCTTCTGCTGCCCCGCCAATTGCCGGTACAGCGCGATGTATTGCGCGGCCATGCGCGCCCAGCCGAAGCCCGTCGCCAGTTCATTGGCGGCGACACCCATCGCGCGGCGCGCGTCGTCGTTGTCGGCAAGATGCGCGACGGCGCCGGCCAATGCTTTGGGATCGTCCGGATCGTCGAGCACGATGCCGCATTCCGGCGTGATGATTTCCGCGCCGCCCGCCGTGCGTGCCGTAACCACCGGCAGGCCCGCCGCCATCGCTTCGAGCAGCGACAGGCTCATGGCCTCGTAGCGCGACGGAAACACGAACGCGTCGACCGAATGCATCAGCACCGGCATCTCCTTGACGAGCCCGAGAAAATGCACGCGGTGCGCAATACCCAGCGCCTTCGCCTCTTCCGGATACGGACTGCCCGGCAGGAACCCGGCCACCGCGATCTGCACGTGTTCGGGCAGATGCGTGAGCGCGGCCAGCACCGTGCCGAGGTTCTTGCGCGGCGTGCGCAAATCGCCGACGAACAGCAGCAGGAAGGCGTCCGCAGGCAAACCAAACTTCGCGCGGTCGCCGGTTGCGGCCGCGAAGCCTTGCGTATCGACGCCGTTGTAAATGACATCGACCTGGTTATGTGGCGTCAATCCGATCGCGCGGATTTCATCGGCGACCTTTTGCGACACCGCCGTAATGACCTTCGAGCGCCGGTAAGCCCAGCGTTCGAGCCATGCGTTGCAGCGCGTATAGACCGACTGATACGCGGACCACACGCCTTTGGTGAGCCCGAACGGGTAGTACTTGCTGCCGAACCAGCCGCTATGCACAAAGTGCGAGGTGTTGACGTCGGCGGGCGCCCATGTGATGAAGCCATTTACGTGCAACACGTCGAATTCGCGGCGATGCGCGCGCAGCCACATCGCGCTCTTGAAGGCGAACACCTGCTGGCGCAGCAGATTGGTGGGCCACCAGCGGCCGATTTTGATCGGCACCCAGCGGACCTCCGGATGGGCAAGAAGATCCGGGGCGACATGCGACGCGACCAGCGTCACACCGATGTTCTCGTCGAGGGCGGCGCGCGCAATCTCGTGGTTGACGCGCCCCTGGCCGTCGTTATGGCGCACGACGTGCGTGACAATGGCGACTCTCAATCAGTGCCTCCGTGGAGAAATAGCGTGCGTCTGCGGTTCATCTTTTCGTAGTGCACCGCAGAAAGGATCGAAAAAACACTCATGAAAAGCAGCAGCCCGCCCGTGCCCACCAGCGAATTGGTGAACACCAGCATCGCGAAGGTCGCGAGACTGAGGCTCAGGCAGGCGGAAACGAATTTGTCGTTGCGCAGCTTGAACGACGCGAGCGCCGCACGCACCACCAGCCACACGATGCCCGACATGTAGAGCAAGGTACCGGGCCAGCCGAGCACGAACGGGATGTTCATCACGCCGCTGTCGAAGTTGCCGTACTGGCCGAGCTGACCGCCGTCGTTCGAGAGCTTGGTCGAGGTGCCGGTCGCGCCCATGCCTTCGCCGGAGACGTCGGTAAAGGCGGTCTTCGCGAAGGTCGCGTAGAACTCGTTACGCGCGGCGTAGCTCTGGTCGTCACTCAGGTTGACGAGCGTGTTCAGGCGCGCCTGCATCCGCTCGGCGACCGGGCCGACCGTGAGCAGCGGCACACATAGACCGGCCAGCAGCACCGCGCTCGCGACGATCCGCACACGCACCTTGTTGTTCGACTTGACCAGCTGGATCAGGAGCGCGATCACCCAGCCGCCCCACGTCGAACGCACGAGGCTCAGGGCGAACGCAAAGAAACCCAGCGCCGCCGCGACCCAGCGCACGCGGTGTGTCGCCGCCATCACGTAGACCATCGCGCCCATCATCGCGAAAGCGAACGGTCCCGAAGAGTTCATCGTGCTGAATACGCGCACGCCCATCGGCACCGGATCGCCTTGCGAATTCATCTGCGAGCCGAGCATCCACAGCGCGTCCCACGGCGGCATGATGAAGAACTGAATCAGGCCATAGCCGCCCATCACCAGCATGCCCCAGATGAAGGTATTGACGATGGTGTCGCGGTACTTCGGGTACTGGCGCGTGTGCGCCATGATGTGAAAGCCGATCAGGATCGGATAGAGCCAGTTCGCGAGGTCATAGGTTGCGGCGAGCGGCCCGCTCGACATCACGCCGATCATGAACGCGTAGGCGAGCCCCATCAGAATCAGCAGCACCGGCAAGCCGCGCCGCTGCGAAAGCAGCGTGTAGTAACGGAGCAAGGAAAACGCACTGATCATCGTCACCGCGAGCGGCGCGACCTGAATCAGGCTGGTCGGCGTGAACGAGCCTTTGGACCAGTCGGCGAGACGCCGGACCTCCGGGCTCAGGAACCACAGCCACCACATGAAACCGATGTAGCGCGCCGGGCTCTTGAAGTAGAGCCACAGGCCCGTCAGGATCGCGAGCACCGGGAATCCGAGCGTGAGCACCGTGCCCTGATGCGCGATGATCAGCATCGCCGTGATCAGCCACAGCAAGGCCTCCGGCAGCCATTCCTTGCGACCGCTGGACAGACTCCGCCCCGCGCTATCGCCACCGGCTCGCGTGATTGTCGACATCGTTTAGAGGCCTCCGTGTGATTCGCGCGTGCTGGAACGTTGGCCTTGCGCGCCGGCCGCAGCGCGCGGCGTCGTCGTCACGTCCGTATCGGCCCTGGCCGGCGCGGGCCGTCCGCGCGACGCTGCGCGCACGCGCAGCATCTCCTGCGTGATGCGCACGTGCTGCATCGCATAGTTCTGCGTGGTCAGATCGCGCGACAGCAAACCGGCAGCTGCCGCTTGTGCCTGCCTCAACGCATCCGCAGGAGAGGCGGCGAGCTGGTCTACCGCCTCGCGCAACGCCTGCGGGTTGAACGGCGGGATATAAGCCGCTTCGCCCGCCGGAAAATAATCCTGCAACGCGCCGACGTCGGTGACCACCATTGGCTTGCCGACCGCCGCCGCTTCCAGCATCACCGTAATGCCCGAGGCGTGCGTATTCGGCCGCAGCGGCACGACGATCACGTCGGCCCAGTCGTAGAGCTCGTGCTGCTTCTTAATGCCCGAAAACAAGGCGATCTCCACGTTCGGTGCGCGTAGCGAAGCGGGAATCCGCCGGCGTGTCGCGAGCTTCACCGTGTAGCGCGCATCGTTGCCGAAGGCCTTGATGAGCGTCTCCCAATCGCGATCGCGATCGTTGCCGATCGCGGCGATACGGATCGGCGTGTGCGGTTGCCAGTCGGTCGGCGCCGTCACGGGAAAGTCCTGCGTGTTGAGGCCATAAAGGAGCGCTTTCGCGTCGCGGCCGAAGTAGCGCTGGCACAGTTCGGCGTTTTCGCTGGCGAGCGTGGTCAGCTGGTCAGCGCGCGTCATCAGCTTGCGATATAGCCAGCTGCGCAAAATCCCATAGGAAGGCCATTTATCGAGCAGCCACACGCTTTGCGCGAGCAGCAAGGGTTCTGAGCCATCAGCGCCCGCCTTGCGGCCGCTCAGCAGCAGCATCAGCGCGGCGGACAGCCATTCCTGCTCGGTATGTGTCCAGATCACGTCCGAGCGCAACATCTCGGCGCGGTTGCGCCACGTATGAATGATGTCGAACCCGAGCGCCGCCTTCAGCCCGCGGCGCAGCAAACGCACTGGCTTGCTCTCGCGCGCGTCCTGCGAATAGGTCAGGGCGAACGCGTCAGATTGCGCGTGGTGATAGCCGTACAGACAGCCGATGTCGTCGCCCGGCCGGTAAAAGCGCGGGTCGGCGCCGTAAAACAGATGAACGTGAACTTTCGTACTCATGCAGACACTCCGCTCTGCCGGTGGAAAGGAGCATCAGCATGCGCGAGCAGGCGCCGGTGCCGATGCACGAACGTGCGGGACGATTGGGACACGCGGGATCGCGCGGGGTCACGGAGGGTCATGCGGTTCGGGACAGCGCGCGGCGCGCTTCATGCGCGCCGGTACGCACCGCGCGCCAACGCGACAGCCTCAGGCTTGCCTGTTTCGAAACCAGCGCGAGCGCGGCGTGCGTGAGACCCGGATAGACGCGCGTGCCGACCAATGTCCACCACCACCAGGCGGTTTCGCGACGTAGCGGCGGCAACTGGTCGCGCAGGATCAGATGGAAGTTGAAGGCCGCATTGCGCAACGCCGCCATGGTTTGCGCGTCGCGCCGGTCGTCGTCGAAACGTTCGGCCGGGAAATGGTCGACGGCCACGCGCGGGTCGTACATCAGCTTCCAGCCGGCGTTCTTCACCGCGAGGCTGAAGGCCATGTCGTTGTGGACCTGAGCGCCCGCGCCGCGCAGACGCCCATCGAAACGGATCGTGCGGACTGCCTCGCGCCGGTAGCTCATGTTGGCGCCCTTCAGGATGTCGACTTCGCGTGCGCCGCCGACCCCAAGGTGATGATTGCCGATGATCTTGCCGTGCGCTGTCACCTTGCCGACCAGCGGCCGCTCTCCGTCGAGCACGCGGCCTTTTTCATGCACCCAGTCGCGTCCGCCCAGCGCGCCCAGGCGCGCATCGCTGCCGAACGCGGCAGCAATACGTTCGACCCAGTCGACGTGCGGCGCAGCGTCGTCGTCGGTAATCGCGATGACGTCGCCGTTGGCCGCTTCCAGGCCGCGATTCAGGGCGGCGACCTGGCCGGGCACGTCCACCCGCGCAACGGACAACGGCAGCTTGCCCGGCACGGCGGGATCGCGCAGGCAGACATGGGTTGCTTCGTCGTCGGCGCGCGCGACCACCACCACTTCGTCCGGCGCGCGCGACTGCCGTTGCAGCGCCGCGAGGCAGCGCGCCAGGTCGGCCGGGCGGCGGTAAGTCGGAACCAGTACCGTCACTTTCATCGTGATGTCCTTCTTTATCGTGTTTGCGCTGGGATCAGAGCAATGGGCTCAGCCTGACGGCTCAGGTGCTCAGATATTCCTGGACCGATGCGTAGCCGCGGTCGTAGCCGCCGCGCGCGCGCGCCGGCATACCGTTGAAGATGCCGCCCTGCACGTGTACGCCGGCTGCGCGCAGACGTTTCAGTGCCTCCGCGATCTCGCCTTCGTTGTGCACGCCCGAACGAACCACGAAGAAGGTCGAACCGGCATACGCCCCGATGATCGACGCATCCGTCACGGCCAGCACCGGCGGCGTGTCGATCAGGATCACGTCGTAGCGCTTCGCGAGGCCGTCCAGGTATTGCGGAAGACGCGGCGACATCAGCAGTTCCGACGGATTCGGCGGACGACGCCCGCAGGAGATGAAGCTCAAGCCTTCAATATTCGAGCTGCGGATCGCTTCCTCGAGCGAGATCTGCCCGCTCAGCAATTCCGACAGGCCGTTGTCCTGCACACCGCCTACATAGCGTTCGAGCACCCCGCGACGCATATCGCCGTCGATCATCAGCACACGTTTGCCTGAGTTCGCCAGCAACACCGCCAGATTGACCGTCAGAAAACTCTTGCCGACGCCGGACATAGGGCCTGTCAGCATGACGATGCGGTTCTTCGCGTCCATCATCGTGAATTGCATGGACGTGCGCAGGCTGCGCAGGCTTTCGATCGTGACATCCTTGGGCCGCGCATTCGCCAGCACCGCGCGCAGGCGTTCGCCGCCGCGCTGGAAGCTGCTTTCGAGCACAGCCTGTTCGGCGCTCAAGGGCACGAGACCGTACACCGGCAGATGGAAGGCGCGCTCGATATGGTCGGGGTCGTCGATACCCTTGAACATATTGCGGCGCAGGAACACGAAACCGGTGCCGCAGATCAGGCCCAGAATCACCGCCGCCGACAGGATCAGCACCTTCTTCGGCTTGACCGGCGCACCCGGGCGCATCGCCTGGTCGACGATATGCACGTTGCCGCCGGTACCGGCCTTCTGCACCGACAATTCCTGCACACGGTTGAGCAGCAGCACGTAGATGTCTTCTGCCACCTTGGCGTCGCGTTGCAGTTGCACGGCCTTCACTTCGGTGGCCGGCAGATCGCGGAAACGATCGGCATATTTGGCGCGTTGCGCCTCCAGTTCGGCCATCTGCTGGCGCGCGGCCACGAGCGTCGGATGGTCGTCGCCATAGCGCTCGGCCAGCTGCGTCATCTGCAGACGCAAAGCGGCGATCTGCTGCTCGTACTGCACACTGCCTTCGAGGTAGACCTTGGCTTCATCGCTCGCATTGATCGAACCGGACTGGCGTTGATACGCGGTCAACGCGGCTTCGGCGCGTTCGAGATCGGCCTTCAGGCGCGGCTCTTCGCTCTTCAGGAAGTCGAGCATCTTGCTTGCGTCGGCCTGCTTGTTCGACACATGCTGACGTACATACGACTGCGCGAGCGCGTTTGCCACTTCAGCAGCGTGCTCCGGGCTCTTGTCTTCCAGCGAAATCTGAATCACGCCGGTTTGCTTGCCCTGCTCCTGCACGGTGATCGCAGACTGGAACGCCGTGATCGCGTCGAGGTCGTTAAAGCGCGTCACGGTGAACTCTTCACCCGGACGGGCCACCAGCTTGCTGACAAGGATCGTCACGCCGCCACCCTGCTCCTGCTGACCGACCTGGCCGCGCAGCAGCAGCGAGCCGTTCTTTGCGTACAGTTCGTAGTGCTGGTCGTCGAACACCTTCATCGTCAGCTTTTCGCCTTCGAGCGCGGGCACCACGTCGATCGAATCGACCTCGGCGTCTTCACCGCCCCAGGCGTATGAGGACAGGCCCAGCCATGGCCGCGCCGGCTGGCCCGGCGTTGCCATGCGCGCGGCGATGCTGCCGAGCAGCGGAATCGTCTTCGGCGCTACGCTGAAGTTCAGCTTCAATTGCTGGACCACCGGGCCGACTACACCGCGGCTCTTGATGATCTCGATTTCGGCGTCGGTCGGCAGCGAGGTCGAGCCGGTGGTGATCGCCGCACCCGTCTGCGTTTGCGTGAGTGCCTGCGAGGTGTTGTCGGACTGCTCGACCCGCACGTGCGCATCGGCCGAATAGATCGGCTTGGCGAGGAAACAGTACGCGGCGGCCAGCGCGACGATCATCCCGGCAATGGCGATCAGCCACCAGATGTCGTCGAGGATCACCTGCACCAGTTGCCCGAGGACAACGTCCTCTTCTTCGGTCCTGATCGGACCGGCCATGTGTGGAGAGATTTGATTGCTCACAATTCGATCCCGTTTCGGTTGCTTCGGCGTGTGCTTCAGCGTGTGCTTCGGCATGTGCCTTGGCGTTTGCTTCGGTCCCGCGCCCTGGGAAAGCGGCGCGGGCCTGTCGACGGCTCAGACGGTTATTTCGTCAACTGCTTCAGGTAGAACAGCGTCTGTATGGTCGGCAGGACCTGCTGCAACACACGGTTGAACGTGGTCGAAGCGGCGGTGCCCACATACACGACATCCATCGGCTGCAACTGGAACTGGGACGACAGCATGATCGCGTCGGGCTGCGTCATGTCGAGGCGGTACACGTCCGGCGTGGTCGGATGCTCGCGCATGCCGCGCATCACGAAGATCTGGCGCGGATTGGCGTCCGTGTCGAGAATGCCGCCCGACTGGGTGAGCGCGTCGGCGATCGTCAAACGGCCCTTCAACATCGGCACCTGGATCGGCGTCTTCACTTCGCCCATCACGAAGATGCGGCTGTCGCTGTGGTCCGGCACGTTGATTACGTCGCCGTTTTGCAGCATGACGTTCTGCGTGGTGTCGCCCTGGTCGAGCATGCGATTGGCGTCGAGCACGTACAGCTTGTTGTTGCGCGTTAGGCGCACCCGCTGGATATCGGCGTCGGTGTTCGTGCCGCCCGAGCGCGTGATCGCGTCGACCAGCGTGAGTGGCACGTCGCTGATGGCGAGCGGGCCCGGCGTCTTCACGTCGCCGGTCACCTGCACTTTCTGACCGCGATACGACAACACACGCACGTCGACCTGCGGATTGCGGATGTAGCGCACGAGGCCGGCGCTCAACTGATCGCGCAACTCGCCTACGGTCTTGCCCGCAGCCTCGATGCGGCCGACGAACGGGAAAAAGATCGTGCCGTCGGCGGCGATGGTCTGGCCGTAGGGATCGGCCTGGCCTGGCAGCGCAGCGGTATACGGCTGCTGCAGGGCGCCGCCGATCGACTGTGTGGTGTTGCCACCCGCCGACAGCGTGCTGCCCTGCGGCGTGGTCAATTCAGGGTGGTCCCATACGGTGATGCCGAGAATGTCCTGCGGCGAGAGCCGGTACACGTACTGCGACGGATCGCTGTAGCGCGAGGCCGGCAGCACCTGCTGCGCGGAGGCGGCGGCTTGCGTCTGTGCCTGCTCGGCGACCAGCGCGCCGTCGATCAGGTGGACCGGATAGGTTTCGTTAGCTTGCTGACTCTGCTGCTTGCCGTCGTCTTTCAGACGGGACGTGTCGAGGTAATTGCCAGGTGCGGTAGCGCAGGCCGACAGAAAGGACGTCAGCAAAAGCGTGGCGGCGAATCTCGATTTAAAACCCGTCGAGTTCAAGTTCGCGAATGTGTGTGTAGCGATTTTTTTCATCAGCATATTTTTTTCAGCCATCCCATGACCAGATGTTCGATGAGCACGAGACTCTCCCTATAGTCGGCTTCCACGTGGCCGTGCGGATCGGCGACATCGGAGTCGTCGTCCCATTTGCCGAGTGGATAGACCTTGCCGCGCGAGGCCGGATCGAGCGCTTCGACCGCGCTCACCTGCGCGCGCTCGGTGACGAGCACCAGGTCGGCTGACCGCACGAGCTTGCGGTCAAGGCGCCGCGAATAGTGGATGCCGGAGGCGACGCCCTGCTCGGCGAGCAGGCGACGCATCACCGGGTCCATGCCGTGGCCGTTCACGGCACGGAGGCCCGCCGAATGAAACGCGATCGGCGCTGAGGACGACCGCGACGACGCGCGCTGCCGGGACTTGAACAGCATCTCGGCGGCAGGCGAACGGCACACGTTGGCGTGGCAGACGATCAGAACGTTGGCGAACATAGCGGGCTCCTTAACGAGGCGTGGCGGCTTACTGGCCGGCCTCGACCGGGTCGGCCGAGTGTGCCGTTACCAGCAGGCCATTCGCGCCGACCTTAGCCGGCGCATTGCGCAGCGCGTGCTGACGGCCGATCGCGTGATACTCGATACCGAGTTCGAGCAGCGCGTCCGGCTCATACAGATTGCGGCCGTCGAAAATCAGCGGCGTGGCGAGACTCTGCTTGAGCAAACCAAAGTCGGGGCTCTTGAAGACCTTCCACTCGGTGAGAATCACGAGCGCATCGGCGCCCTCGGCCGCATCCATCTCCTCGTTCACGAACGACAGGCGCGCATGCTGTTGCGGAACGTCCTTCAGGTCGAGCGCGAAGACGCGTTTCGATTCGTCGATCGCGACCGGGTCGTAAGCCTTCACGCGCGCGCCGCGGCGCAGCAGTTCGGCGATCAGCGGACGGCTCGGCGCTTCGCGCATGTCGTCCGTGTTCGGCTTGAAGGCGAGGCCCCACACGCCGAAGGTGCGGTCCGACAGGTCTTCGCCCAGACGATCGACGATCTTGTGTGCGAGGATCTTTTTCTGCGTGTCGTTGACGGCTTCCACCGCCTCGAGAATGCGCAGGTTGGCCTTGTGGTCGGCTGCCGTGCGAATCAGCGCCTGCACGTCTTTCGGGAAGCACGAACCGCCGTAGCCGCAACCGGCATACAGGAAGTCGTAACCGATACGCGGATCGGAACCGATGCCGCGGCGCACCGCTTCGATATCCGCGCCGACGCGGTCGGCCAGATTCGCGAGTTCGTTCATGTACGAGATGCGCGTAGCGAGCATCGCGTTGGCCGCGTACTTGGTGAACTCGGCCGAGCGCACATCCATGTATAGCGTGCGTTCGCGATTGCGGTTGAACGGCGCATAGAGGCGTTTCATCAGTTCGCGGGCTTTTTCGCCGGGCACGTCTTCATCGCAGCCAAGCACGATGCGGTCGGGCCGCGTGAAGTCTTCCACGGCTGCGCCTTCTTTCAGGAACTCCGGATTCGACACCACGGAGAACATATGGCTGGCGTTGCGCGCGGCCAGTTCCTCGGCGATCACGTCGCGCACGCGCGACGCCGTGCCGACCGGCACCGTCGATTTGTCGACGATCACCTTGAAGGCCGTCATGTGGCGGCCGATGTTGCGCGCGGCGGCGAGCACGTATTGCAGATCGGCAGAACCGTCTTCGTCGGAGGGCGTGCCCACCGCGATGAACTGGATGTCGCCGTGCGCGACCGCAGCCTCGATGTCGGTCGAGAACCTCAGGCGGCCGGCTTTGCGATTGCGCGCAATGATCTCCTGCAGACCCGGTTCATGGATCGGCACGCCGCCGTTGTTGAGCACGTCGATCTTGCGCTGATCGACGTCGAGACAGAACACGTCATGGCCGATGTCCGCCAGACAAGCGCCCGTCACAAGGCCTACGTAGCCACTACCGATGATCGTCAGGTTCATGTATTACACCTCGGAAAATGGAGTTGAATCAGTAAATGAGGTCACGCGTTGAGCTGCGTGGCTGGCGCTGAGCGACAGCCGGAGCCCCCTCAGTACGCGTTGCTGCCCACAAAGCCCTTCCACAGCGTCAGCACGACGATCTTGATGTCGAGCCAGAAGGTCCAGTGCTGCATGTAGTACAGATCGAGCTTGACGCGGCCCATCATCTTTTCGATGCGATCGGTTTCGCCGCGATAGCCGTTGATCTGCGCCCATCCGGTGATGCCCGGCTTGATCCGGTAACGGTGCATGTAACCCTTCACCAGATCCTTGTAGATGTCGTCGTGTTCGAGCGCGTGCGGGCGCGGGCCGACCACGGACATCTCGCCGCGCAGCACGTTGATGAATTGCGGCAATTCGTCGAGGCTGGTGCGCCGCAGGAACGCACCGACCGCGGTGATGCGCGGATCGCGCCGTGTGGCCTGGGTGATCTTGCCGGCCTCTTCCTTGTGCATCTTCATCGAGCGAAACTTGTAGATCTCGAACTGGTTGCCGTCGATGCCCTTCCTCTTCTGGCGGAAGAACACCGGCCCCGGCGAGCTCACCTTCACCATCACCGCGATCGCCAGCATCACCGGTGCCAGCGCGGTCAATGCCGCCAGCGCGAACAGCCGGTCGAAGACGCGCTTGGGCAGCACGCGCAGATCGGTGATCGGCGAGGCGGCCAGGTTGATCGCCGGCACGCCGAGCAGATCGACCATCGGCTGATTGAAGAGCGTCAGGCTGCGCACGTCCGGAATGAAGCGGATGTTCACGAAGTCGTTCTTCAGGTCCATCACGAAGCGATGGATCACCTTCTCCTTCGAGATCGGCAGCGCGAGCCACAGTTCGCGAATCGCGCGCTGTCGCACCAGTTGAAGCATTTGCGCGTAATCGCGCTCGACCGGGACGCCTTCGATCGAGTCGCTCGCATCGGGGTCTTCATAAGGGTTGATCGTGCCTTCCTCATCGAACACCACGACGGGGCTGAAGCCCGTTTCCGGACGGCTGCGCATCTGTTCGATCAGGAAGCGTCCATACGGTGCGCCGCCGACGATCGCCACCGCGCGCTGATTGAAGCCTTCGCGGCGCAGTCCGCGCAGGATCGAATAGATGATCATCTTGGTGACGATCAGCAGCACGATCGTGGCGACCGCCCAATACACGAGCCACAGCCGCGACAGACTGTCCGAGCGGTGCAGGCTGAAGCTGATCAGCACACCCGTGACTTCCACCATCACCCAACCGCCCGCGACGCGGCACAGCAGGTCGTAGAGCGGCTTGCCGCGCCACGACTGATAGATGCCCAGCGCGGGAAAGACCACCACCACCAGCAGGCAGTCGAACGCGAGCGACACGCTTTGGACGTCGTCCAGCCACGCCAATTTCCCGCTGTGCACGGCCGTCGCGATGGCGGCGCCGAACACGACCATGGCAATGTCGATGATTCTCGATAGAACGCTCAGCATGCGCTGCCCCTCAGTTCGTCAGTCAAGTGCCATCCATTGGTTGGTTGAATTCGCCTCTCATCCAGTCCGTCCACCGGGCGCACAACGCCGGTATGCGCGCCGGCCAGATAAACGCGCGACGCGAAACTGATTGAGGCGGTGCTAATTTCCCTGCCGCTTTCCGGACTAAAAAAATCCTGAACGGACAATTCGGAAAGCAGGTGTCGAAATGAGTGAATACCCTTGTACAGGTATAGATAAAGCGATATTAAAATTCGGACCGCAAGATAGCAAAATATCTCAAATTGTATCGGTCAAAATTTCGATATTTTTTCCGAATTTTGTGCGGCAATTGTTACCGGATTGGCGTTTGAAATGACCATTTCAGGGCTTTCTGGAAGCCGTTCCGAACCAATCTGTCCGTTTTCCTACAAAGCTTACGTCTCGCCTTTCGTCGCCATTCTGCGTCATTCCTTCGGATAAAAAAATTGCCTGCGATTTTTTTCGGGTAATTTTTCTTTTTTAAAAACCAGTCAGACATTTTTCCTTCACGAAACAGATAATTTTATTTGGCGTTTTATATAGTTTCTATTTAACGCGCTTTTATTGATTCTTTACTTCGTGATAAAACTTGACGCATTCACCCTGCCTCGAGGAGTCCATCATGACAGCTTCGGTTACGGCCACACCCGCCGCCACCCGGTCCACGCAAGCTATGCCCCTTAACGTCAAGCTCAAGGTTCATCCCGTGATTCTGGCGGGCGGCTCCGGCACACGGTTGTGGCCGATGTCGCGTGAGCAGCATCCGAAACAACTGATTGGCCTGCTCGGCGACGATTCGCTGCTGCAATCGACCACCCGCCGGCTCGACGGGCTCGAAGCCGGCCATCTGCTCGCCGAGCAACTCGTCGTAGTGGCCAATGAAGAACAGCGCTTCACCACGGCCGAGCAATTGCGCACGAGCGGCAAGCCGACCCGGCTGATTCTCGAACCGGCCGGGCGCGACACGGCGCCGGCGCTGACGGTGGCCGCCCTTTCGATCGCCGCGCAGGATGAAGACGGCATCATGGTCGTGATGCCCGCCGATCACGCCGTGACCGACATCGACGGCTTTCACGCGGCGGTGGCCGCCGGCGTGCAGCATGCGGCCGCCGGCCATATCGTGACGATGGGCATCGTGCCGACGCGTGCGGAAACGGGCTACGGCTACATCCGTATCGGCGCGGCGCTTGGCACGCCTAACGACGCTCGCGCAACAGACATCGATTCAGCTGGCAAGATCGGCGCGCACAAACTCGATCGCTTCGTCGAAAAGCCGCATCTGGAGTTGGCGCAGCGTTATATCGAATCGCAGGAATACTGGTGGAACAGCGGCATTTTCATCATGCGCGCATCGACCTGGCTGAAGGCGATCCACCATTTCCAGCCGGCGATTTACGAAGCCTGCGAAGCGGCGTTTGCAGGCGGCAAAGCAGACGGCGATTTCTTCCGTCTGCAACGCGACGCGTTCAGCGCCTCGCCGTCGAATTCGATCGATTACGCGGTGATGGAACAACTGGGCAACGATCAGACCGCCGCGTCCGGCGTGGTGGTGCCGCTGCAGGCGGGCTGGTCGGACGTGGGCTCGTGGGACGCGATCTGGGACATCTCGGAGAAGGACGCCGATCAGAACGTGGGCCGCGGCCGCGTGATGTTCGAAGGGGCGACTTCGACTTTCGCGCATTCGGAAGGACGCCTGATTGCCTGCGTCGGCACGCAGGATCTCGTGGTCGTCGAAACGGCCGACGCGATTCTGGTCGCGGACAAATCGCGTGTGCAGGACGTCAAGAAGATTGTCGGACGGATTCGTAACGATGGCGGCCTGGAGGCGGCCAGCCATCGCAAGGTGCATCGCCCGTGGGGCAACTACGATTCCGTCGACACCGGCGAGCGCTTCCAGGTGAAACGCATCGTCGTGAAGCCCGGTGCGCGGCTCTCGCTGCAAATGCATCATCACCGCGCGGAACACTGGATCGTCGTGCGCGGCACCGCGCTCGTCACGCGAGGCGAAGAGCGCTTCATCGTCTCCGAAAACGAATCGGCTTATATTCCGCTGGGCGTGACCCATCGTCTCGAGAACCCGGGCAAGATGCCGCTCGAAATGATCGAGGTGCAGTCGGGTTCGTATCTCGGCGAGGACGATATCGTGCGCTTCGACGACACGTATGGACGCCAATGAAGCGTGTCATTGAAGCAAATCGCTGAAGCATGCCAATGAGGAACGCCGGTGAAGGAGGCCGGCGGGCAACGTTAAAGCGGCGCCCAGGCAGCATCGATTCAGCGTCAATCAGGCAACACCAATGATTCACAACGGAAGAAGCGGGAACCTGCGGCGGTTGCTCCTACCGGCCGCGGGGTACTGTCGTGTTAGTTGCCGCGCTTACAGCCGTGCTGGCCGCCGCGCTCATCCCGCATGGGAGATGAGTTCTGGATACGACGGGAAACGATCTGATGCACTGCTTTCGGTCGCGGATGCAGCTGGTTTCGCAGATGCGGCCGGTTCGCCGGGGTAACGGCGCAGCGGTCCACGGAACCCATTGAGCGGACCATGCAAAGGGCCGCCGTGATTCACCGTAACCGGCTCCGGCACATGACGCATGGCCGGCAACGGACGCGCCACCGCGGTGGCGTTGACTGCAGGTGCGGCATCGGCTGCAGCCTGCGTGCGGCATTCACGGTCAATCCACTGCCGCGCCCATTCGAGCGCATATTGCTCCGCCGCGTCGGCCTCCTCAAAGCGCGGGCCGACGAGGCCGGAACGCTCGACGCGTTTGCCGTCCTTCATGATCTCCGCCCACGCGCGATACATGGCGCTGGGCACCTGCTCCGCCGCCACGTAGATCACATAGCCGCGCCGGTCGGCGACCTGCGTGCCGCGTGGCGCGAGGCTCATCGACAGCGGGCTGCGCTGATCTTCAAGCTGTTGCGTGTGACGTGCCGACGTGATGGCCGAATCCAGACTGCGCATAGCCGCGTCCACGGCCCGCACTTCGTCCATGCTCCGCAGATCGGCGCGCATGGCAGGCCGTGCTGCGAGTGACGAGGACGCAGCAGGAGCCGGCACCGGCGGCACGTTCGTCAGCCCGGACAATTGGCGCGTGATATCGGCGATCGGATCGGCCGAACGCCATCGGCTAAGACTGTTCGAGATGCCGGGCGCCTGCCAGGACTCGGGGCTCTTCCACGTCACGCCACGCAGACCTTCGTCGCGCACGCTGGGCGTTTCTGCGACCGGAGCTGCCGGCTTGGCCGCGACGGGCGGCGCCGGTTGCGGGACGTACGCGAAGGTGCGCCCGGTGGCCTGCGACAACAGCCGAACCATCTCGAGGAGGGTGCCGTTCAATTGCCATTCTTCGAAACGGCGCCGGCATGTAGGCCCCGACGGATAGCGGCCCGGCAGCTTCGACCAGGGTTCGCCCGTTGTCAGAATCCACAGGACGGCATTCGCCACGATACGCGGTTCGGCGCGGGGCCGGCCGCGTCGGTTCAGACGGACGGCCGGCTCATCAGAGACAAGCGCTGCCAGCAGCGCCCATTCGTCATTGCTTAGCTCATCGAAAAACATTGGGTTTTCTCCACGCAGCCTGGCCGGGCCGCGGCGTTGGACGGCCACGGATTCAACTTTCACGATCCGTGTGCAGCCCGCGGTTGCACAAATATGTTTTGTACGTTCTGTTTGCTGGGTCAATGTCGCACTGGCTTAGTGCGGTTTGTCCCTATTGCGAAGCACAAAACGTGGTCTCACTCGTGCATGGGAGAATTTGTGCACGAAGCATACCATCACCAGGGTTTGCGTGAATATCGTTGAGACAAGTGTTACGGATGGAAACAATCTTGTCCTTTTTGCTGCGTCGCCCCACCTATTGCTGTAACAGAACGGCTGGCAGTTCAGGCTTCAAAAGTCACTATTGCACGGCACAATGGCACGGCAATGGCGGCAAATTGATTTTGTGAAACCGATATTTGATCCGCAATGCATTTCGATGCGTTTTGAACGTATTTTTTGCCCGACGGGGACGTGCACGGGCACAGTGGATGGACAGCACCTGACTGACCTCGAGACACATGGTCGCGCAAGCGAACGCAGCGCTTGAGCATGCGGTTCTCATTCCTCTCGACGCCGCACGGGCGCGCGGATCGGCTTGCTTCTAGCGTACGGGGTTTGCCGCGCCCTCACCCACCACCGTCATCCATGGGCGTACGCGCCAGCGCTCCACGAGTCCCGCGAGCACATACGGATCGGCTCTGGCAAAGGCTTCGGCGGCCGCAGGAGCGTCGCCTTCGAAGAGCAGCATGGCAGTATCCACGGGCTCGGTCAACGCGCCGGCCAGTTTCAATTCACCGCGCGCCGCTGCCGCCCAGGCGAGTTTCAGATGGTCGTCGCGATACGCGCCACGCCGTTCGAGGTAGTCCGGTACGAGGTCATACATCAACAGGTAGTGCATGGCGAGCCTCCTTTGGCTTGCGTGACAGAGACGGCGGGCGGTGCCTCGGCGCAGGGAGTCGAGTCAAGATTACCCCCTTGATCTTCAATGGAATTTTCTGCCTATTTTTTATTCATTTGCACCTGCAGCAATGCGGATCGAATGTTTAGAATTTGATCCGCCATATGGAAATGACGGCGAGCTAATTCATTTGCATGCGTCTCGCCAATTGATCCGGATTGCATAACATATTTTTCACTGCTGCGATTCAGCCGTTTTATTCGCCGGAGCATCGCTCTCCGCCCCGCTGCGTAGGGGAAAACCAGCGTGGGCGCCTGTCAACCAGAATGCTCTTTTATCCGTTCTTCTGGCAAACAGCATTTGCCATAATGGATGTGCCGAGGGGCCCTGGACGCCGTTGACGCCCGCGCGCATGAACGACCAAAAACGTTTTCACCACCGATGGAGTGTCACATGAAAATCCAATCCGCTATCGCTACGCTGGTGCTGGGTGCTGTCCTCGTTTCGCCGGTGTTCGCGCAGAACAGCCAGCAAACGAAAATGGCCGACTGTAACAAGCAGGCCGGCGACAAGAAAGGCGACGACCGCAAGGCCTTCATGCAGACCTGCCTGTCCGCCAAGCCGGTCGCCGCCTCAGCGCCGATGAGCCAGCAGGACAAGATGAAGGCGTGCAACACGCAAGCCACCGGCAAGAAAGGCGACGACCGCAAGGCCTTCATGAAGACCTGCCTGTCGTCCGCGCCAGCCAACTAAAACGCGAGGCGATCGGCGCGGCCCGCACGCCGCGCGTTTCGCCGCGTGTTGCTCGAACAGGGCCGCGTCATTTTCCGGCGCGGCTGCTGCCTTTCTTCTGTCCCGACTCCTGCGCTTTCTTCCGCTCTCCCCGGCAGTTCGTCTCCCCCGCAACCGCCCTTGCTCGACACATCGCTTCGCAGTCCGTCCGCGCGAACGCGCCGTTTTTCTTCTATGATGGCTGCGGAGACGGCCCACCCCCATATACAACATTAGACGGGCCGCCATCTTGTCGTTGGTGCTGCAGAGCATCGATCGGAGGCAAGGATGGTATCGAAGCATAAAAACCGCTGGTTGAGGCGGTGGCTGGTCGTCATCGTATTCTGGGCCGTGCCCGTGGCGATCGTTGCGGTCAGTGAGATCCGGGAAGAAATGGCGTATAACGCCGTCGACCTCGACCGCGAACTGACCACCTGGAATTTCACCGACGCACAACGCGCCGCCGGTGCGCCCGCGCGCTGCCATGGCAAGCCCGACGAGGCGCAAGCCGCCGGCTGCCCGGCCGATGTGCTGGCCGCCAATGCACCGCGCCAGCAGGATGCCCGCAACGAATACACCGTGCGCCGCTCTACGCTGATGGCTTACCTCTGGCACGCGTTCGTCGGCTACTGGATCGTGCCGGCCGTCACGCTGTTCCTGATTGGCGTGTTGATCGGGATGATTCGCCGTGCCTTGCGGCGGCCGCCGGTCAAAAGTCCCGCGAACCATGGGTGAGGACGCGGTACGGCGCCATGACAGCACGTTCAGTTCGATTTCAATGAGAATCGTGAACGCGAAAAATCGGTAAAAACGGGCACCTGATACGGTTTCAGCCCCGCCAACGACACGCCGGCCCATGCCAGGCATGATTCATCGAAAGCCCATTCGAGCGCGCTACACCAGCGTCTTTTTACGCTCCGATGCGGTCGGTCAAAATTACATCGTCACGCCGTGCGATGCTCGAAACCCCCGCCACGCAAGGCTTTTCGCCGAACGGCGAAGCGCTTCTTATACGCTTGCGTGTGATATAACTGAAAGGCAACCCGGCAACACCACTTGAGGTTGCGCCCAGGAACCATGATGGAGAAAAACGATGCAAAGACGAAACTTCATGCTGAAGACTACCGCTGCGCTCGCTTTCGGAGGCCTTGCACTCGCTGGTTGTACAACCAACGGCAGCAGCCCAAGCACACCCTCCACTGATGCATCCAAACGCCAGTCGATCGACGCCAGCGTCGACGGCACCATGTCGCGCCTGTTCACGACCGTGAAGGGTTCGCGCGAACTCGTATCCAAGGCCCGCGGCGTACTGGTGTTCCCGTCGGTCCTGCAAGCGGGTTTCATCGTTGGCGGCCAGTATGGCGAAGGTGCGCTGCGCGTAGGCGGCAGCTCGGTGGGTTACTACAGCACGATTTCCGGCTCGTTCGGTCTGACGGCAGGCGCGCAGTCGAAGGCCATCGTCTTCCTGTTCATGACGCAGGACTCGCTCGACTCATTCCGCAATGCCGACGGCTGGTCGGCGGGCGGCGACGCCTCCGTCGCGCTGGTGAAGATGGGCGCCAACGGCGCGATCGACACAACCACAGCGACGGCTCCGGTCGAAGTATTCGTGCTGACCAATACCGGCCTGATGGCGGATATCTCGCTGCAGGGTACCAAGGTATCGCGCCTGAAGATCTAGGCGCGCGATCCATTTACCGGTCCCGAGCACGGTGGCAATAAAAAAACGGCGATGCGCAGTGCACGTCGCCGTTCTTTTTCAGACTGCCGCGTGAGCGGCTTTAGGCCGCTCAGCTTCCCGACGTATCGATCACCTTGAAGCGCGAACGCTTCTGCGCGCGAATCACCGACTGATACGCATCAACATACTGCTGCGCCATCCGGTGCGATGTGAAACGCTCCTCGAAGCGTTGCCGCACGCCCGCCCGCGGCACCTTATGCAGGCGATTGACCGCAGCCACGGCGCCGATCTCGTCTTCGACGATAAAGCCCGTCACGCCCTCTTCCAGCACTTCCGGCACCGAACCGCGATTGAACGCGATCACCGGTGTGCCACACGCCATGGCTTCAATCATCACCAGGCCGAACGGCTCCGGCCAGTCGATCGGGAAGAGCAGCGCATGCGCGCCAGATAGAAACTCAGCCTTCTGGTGATCCGCGATTTCGCCGATGAATTCGACATACGGCAAGTCCAGCAATGGCCGGATTTCGCGCTCGAAGTATTCGCGGTCGGCGGAATCTACTTTCGCGGCGATACGAATCGGCATCCCGCAGCGCCCGGCAATCCGGATCGCAATATCGACCCGCTTTTCCGGCGAGATACGGCCGAGAAACGCGAGGTACTTCTGCTCGACCGGCTGCGGCGTATAGAGCTGCTCCGGCAGACCGTGATAGACGGTGGTGAGCCACTTGGCCTGCGGCAACGGATGACGCTGCGCATTCGAAATCGAGATCACCGGCGCGGTGTTGAAGGTGTCGAACACCGGCTGTTGCTCGGGCAAGTCGAGACGACCATGCATGGTCGTGACGAAGGGTGTGTCCTGGCGCTTGAAGACCGAAAACGAGTAATAGTCGAGGTGAAAATGCAGCACGTCGAAGTTTTCGGCCTGGCGGCGCACCAGTTCCATCAACAGCATATGCGGCGCGATGCGGTCGCGGATACCCGGGTCCAGACGCAACGCACGCGGCCAGACGGGTTCGAGCTTTGCGCTGGTGACGGAGTCGCCACTCGCGAACAGCGTCACGTCGTGGCCAAGTTCGACCAGCGCCTCTGTGATGTAGGACACGACGCGCTCCGTGCCGCCGTATAGCTTCGGCGGCACCGATTCGGTCAAGGGGGCGATCTGCGCAATTTTCATATTTTGTCTCCGTGAACTGACGGCTTGCGCCAATGGCGGTGCACGTCAGCGGCGCTGAGTATGGCAGCGCCGGTCCTTCTCCATCAATGCGGCGAACGCCGCGCGTCCGCCTGCACCATCCGCATCAAAGCATTATTCATCAGGGCGCGACAAAAAGCCCTTGGACTTGCAATTGCTGCGCGCTGTTACATTCAGCTTACATCCGGTGTCGTGTCTGTTATCCGCTGCCCTGCGGTCATCGCGCCGGCCATTTCCAGGCCGGCAGGTCCCGATCGTCCGCATCGGCGATGCGCGTGGCGCCGAAGTGCTTTTCGAGCACGATCGACTGGCTGCCATTTTCACGTTCGAGCGCCGCGATCAAACGCGCCGCGTGCGACACCACCAGCACCTGGGAATGCGTGGACGCCCGCGCGATCAGGCGCGCCAGCGCCGGCAGCAGGTCCGGATGCAAGCTCGTCTCCGGTTCGTTCAGCACGAGCAGCGCGGGTGGACGCGGCGTCAACAGCGCGGCCACGAGCAACAGGTAACGCAAGGTGCCGTCCGACAGTTCCGCGCCCTTCAGCGGCCGCAGCAAGCCGTGTTGCTGCATCGACACCTCGAAGCGGCCATCCTGAGTCGCGATGTCGAGGTGCGAACCCGGGAAGGCGTCGTCGATGGCGGCGTCGAGCGCAACCGGATCGCCGATTTCGCGAATGGTTTGCAAGGCCGCGGCGAGGTCCGCGCCGTCGTTCGAGAGCACCGGCGTGTGCGTGCCGATCTGCGGTAGACGCGCGGCTGCTTCGGCATCCGTGCGGAAGTGGTCGTAGAAGCGCCACGAGCGAATCTGCTCGCGCACCGTGATCATCTCGGGGGCGGTCCGCGGGTCGGAGAACTCCGTCATCATGCTGTCGAAACTGGCGACGGGTTGGGGAATGGTTTGCCAGTCGCCCTGCTCGTCACGCGTGCGCAGTGCCGCGCCGTGCCGGTCGACCAACAAGGCCGATGGCCGCAGCACGGGACCGCTCCAGATGCACTCGCGCTTGATCGTGGGGTCGAGCGGGAACCGGGTGGCCCTATCAAGCGGCGGCAGACCGAGATCAATCGCATAACCGAATTCATCGCCGGAAAAGCCGAGCCGCAAACTCACCGGTTCTTTGCGGCGCGTGCCCTCGACCGGCATCTCGCCGGCCAGCACCGCGCGCGAGAACCGTTCAGGCCCAGCCCACAACGTGGATTGCAAACCACCTTCGCGCGCGAGCGACGTAATCACACCGCCGCGCGCGGTCTCAGCCAGCAACCGCAGCGAGCGATACACGCTCGATTTCCCGCTGCCATTCGCACCCGTAATGACATTCAACTGCCCGAGCGGCACGATCAACTCGCGTAGCGACCGATACCCTGCGATAGCCAAGGTCCTCAGCATGCGGCCACCTTCCGAACCGACGCGCGCCTTCGGACGCCCGGTAAAACAACTTCGTTAAAGCCCATCATTAGTTATGCCCGCCGCCCTTGCCCGGCTTCTGCACGGGCACGTTGCGCAAATCGTTCAGGAAGGTGTCGCGCCACACGCCGAGATCGTTCTTGCGCAGCGCCGCCATGTTGATCTCATGACGCCGCTGGCGCGCATCGAGCGGCATTTGCAGCGCGCGCTGCAAGGCTTCGCACATGCCAATCGCATCATGCGGATTGACTAGCAGCGCGCCGGTCAACTCCGCCGCCGCGCCAGCGAAAATCGATAACACTAACACGCCGGGATCTTCCGGATTTTGCGCGGCGACATACTCCTTCGCGACGAGGTTCATGCCGTCATGCAACGGCGTGACAAAACCGATCTGCGACTCACGAAACAGCGACATCAGCTTCCAGCGGTCGTACTGCTGATTCAGATAGCGGATCGGCGTGTAATCGAGGCCCGAATAACGGCCGTTGATGCGCCCCGCTTCGTATTCCAGGTCCTGGCGGATCTTCTGGTAGGTGGCGACGTCCGACCGGGTCGGCGGCGCGATCTGCACTAGCGTGACATTGCCGCGCCATTCCGGCGAGCGTTCCAGCAATTGCTCGAAGGCGCGAAAACGTTCAACGAGCCCTTTCGAATAATCGAGCCGGTCGACGCTCATGATCAGCTTGCGGCCTTCCAGACTCTGCTTCAGGTCGAGCACGTGCTGGCGGCTTTCGTAGCGTTTGGCCTGTTCGGCGATTTCGTCGGGGAATACGCCAATCCGATAGACACCCGTGCGCAGCTTGCGGCCGAAGGCTTCGACGTGATTGCCCTCGGTGACAGTGCCGCGCGCGTGGCGCGTCACGTAGTCGTGGAAAGCGAGTTCATCGGTTGCAGTCTGGAACCCCAGCAGGTCGTAGCACGACAGCGATTTCACCAGCTCTTCGTGCGGTGGAATGTTGAGCAGAATCTGCGGTGCGGGAAACGGAATGTGCAGGAAGAAACCAATGCGGTTCGTGACGCCTTCGGAACGCAACGCTTCGGCGAACGGGATCAGATGGTAGTCATGAATCCAGATCACGTCGTCGGGTTCGAGCAGCTTGATCAGCTTGTGTGCGAGCCATGCGTTGACACGCCGGTAGCCCGCATACTCGTCGCGCTCGTAGCGCGCGAGGTCGTTGCGGTAGTGGAACACCGGCCATAGCGTCGCGTTTGAAAAACCGCGGTAGTACTGGTCGTAATCCTTGCGCGTGAGTCCGACGGTCGCGAAGGTCACCACGCCGTCCTGCTCGAGCGTCGGGCCGGCGTTGGCAACGGTCTCGCTCACCACGTCGCCGCTCCAGCCGAACCACACGCCCCCCGCGTCCTTCAGCGCGCCGAACACGCCGACCGCGAGGCCACCCGCCGATCCTTTGGTTTCCGTCGGCGTTGCGACACGATTCGACACGACGATCAGTCGGCCCATGTTGGTCGTCCTCCTTGATTCGCACGGCGCGGCCCGTGTGCTGCAAACGCTTCGCCTGCTTAGGCATTAGCACGCTTCAGCGAAATCCAGCCGGTAAAGCAGGCCGGAAAGACAAAACCGCGCCAGGTTCGTGGATCAGATGGACAGTTCGACCGCGTTAGCGCGCGATCAGTTGCATCTGACCGGCGCATCGCTGATAACTGAAATGTAGCGGGGCTTCGGCGACACTGCTGAGGTCGTCGAGAATTGGCAGCGTCCAGAAGCGGGCAGCCGGCGTTGAGCCGGCATGAAAACAGGCACGCGGCGTAGGGGTCAGCCGCGATTCACATCGAATGTCAGACCAACCACCATTAATTGCCGCTCTTGCAAGGAAATGCCTTGCCGAGCCCCAGCGAGATCGCCGTGCTGGCGTTATAGCCCGCGACGATCGGATTCTCGGCGATGTACTTGCGTACCGCGTCGGTGAGTTGCGCCGAACGCGCATCCGGCGGGAGGCAGAAGTACTGGCCGACGCGCGGCCCGGTAGTGCCGCCGATCGCGTCGATCGTATTGAAGATGCCGTCGGCGGCGCCCTCGATATACGCGGCACACGCGCTACGCGATGCCACATCGGTCTTGGTGCACAGCTTGTTGAGGTCGCCCCCCGTAAACGCAAATGCCGATAGCGGTGCGGCAAGTGCGCTGGCGAAAATCAAAGCCCGCAGCATGGTGTTCCTTTCCAGGGTCGTTTATCAGGCGGTCTTGCGCCGCATCGAACCGGCGCGCCTCGCAACGCGCCAAGTCGTCATTCTGCACTGTTTTGCGAAGCGGCAGGCATGCCGGCGGCCGCTTTCTTCAGGCAATTTTGTGCGGTCCGGTACTCTGGCGGCCGGTAATCCGGTCGGCGACGTACCGGTGGCCGGCACTCCGGTTTTTCACACCGTTCACTTCTGTTGCATCTGCTGCAGGCGCGCGGTGAGTCCTTCGACCACGTCCGGCTCCTTGTACGTCTTCGCGAAATCGAGCGCGGTCAGGCCGATCTGGTTCTTCACTGTCAGGTCCGCGCCGTTGTCGAGCAAGAGCTTCACCGTCGACACGTGACCGCCACGTGCGGCCATCATCAGCGGCGTGGTGCCGTTCGGCGAGCCGGCGTCGACATAGGCCGAATGGTCGAGCAGCACCTTGACGATATCGTCATGGCCGTTCGCGGCCGCGTAGTGCAGCGGCGCCCAGCCCTTCTTGTTGACTTCGGCGTCCTTCGCGATCAGCAGGTTGACGAAGTCAAGGTCGCCGTTCAGCGCGGCCATCATCATCGCGTTCTCGCCGGCCTTGTCCTCTATCTCGATGTTGGTCTTCGGATTGGCGATCAGCGCGGCGCCCACCTTGTCCGACTTCTCGCGCGCGGCGATCACCAGCAGCGGGAAGCCCTGGTTGTCGACGCTGTTCGGATCCATGCCCTTGGCGAGCAGCTTGTTGACACCGTCGACGTCGTCGAATTTGACCGACTTGATGAGCGAATCGATCGGCGCGGCCTGAACCGGCGCGGCGATCAGCGAAGACAGCGCGGCGCAGGCGAGCGCGGCGGTCAGCGCGAGGCGCGACGCGCTGCGGCGTGCCGAACCGAGGGCGGTTTGCACCGCTGAAGTCGCCTGAAACGCTACAGTCGAAGTCGAATAATTTGTCATGTTTTACTTTAGGAAACTTCCCTATCCATTTGATATTTATTAACTTTACCGATCACACGCCCGCGGGCGCGGGAATCTTGAAGAGCCGGAAGAAGTTGTGTGTCGTCGCGGCGGCAAGCGCCGTATCCGGCATCTCGCGTTGTTGCGCAATGAAGCGTCCGACATAACTTACGTATGCAGGTTCATTAGGCTTGCCGCGGTACGGCACGGGCGCGAGGTACGGCGAGTCGGTTTCGATCAGCAAGCGATCGAGCGGCACGCGGCGCGCGACGTCCTGCACGTCGGTCGCGCTCTTGAACGTGACGATGCCTGACAGCGAAATGTAAAAATTTTGCGCCAGCGCCTGCTCAGCCACCGCCCACGGTTCGGTGAAGCAATGCATCACGCCGCCCGGCTCGCTCGCGCGCTCCTCGGCCATGATGCGCAGCGTGTCTTCCGCCGACGACCGCGTGTGAATGATCAGCGGCTTCTTCGTGGCGTGCGCCGCGCGGATATGCGTGCGGAAGCGCTCGCGCTGCCATTCCATATCGGCAATCGTGCGGCCTTCCAGGCGGTAGTAGTCGAGGCCGGTCTCGCCGATCGCGACCACTTTCGGATGCTCGGCCAGCTCGATCAGTTCGGCGAGACTCGGCTCGCGCATGTCCTCGTGATCCGGGTGCACCCCGACCGACGCGTACACGTTCTCGTACTGGCTGGCGATCGCGAGGACGGATGGCAGCGTCTCGAGGTCGACCGAGACGCACAGCGCATGCGTGACCGAGTGGCTGCGCATGTTCTCGAGCACCTGTGGCAGGCGGTCGGCGAGTCCTTCGAAGTTGATATGGCAGTGCGAATCGACAAACATGATGATGTCCTGCTGATGAATAGCTTGATGTGAATCTGGCTGTCAATATGACTGCAAATCAGGCGGCAGCCGCGTCGAGCCGCTTGCCGAGAATCACCAGATCGCGCTCCACGCCGTCCAGCACCGCGACGCGCGGGAGCGACCCCCACGTGTCGAAACCAAAGCCGCGGAACAGACGCAGGCTCGCGTCATTGTGGCCGAAGATAAACCCCAGCACCGTGTCGATGCCGAGCGCCGGCGCCGCCTCGAGTGAAGCCGCCAGCAGTTGCTTGCCGAGCCCCTTGCCGCGCGCGCTCTCATCCAGATAGATGCTGACTTCGGCAGTGCGCAGATAGGCCGGGCGGCCGTAGAAATCCGAGAAGCTCAACCACGCGATCACGCGGCCGGACTGCTGCGGATCTTCCACCACCCACAGCGGGCGCTTGTGCGGGCCGTGTGCGTGAAACCACGCCAGACGGCTTTCAATGCTCACCGGCTCCAGATCGGCGGTGACTTGCCGCGACGGCACGGTCGAGTTGTAGATAGCGACGATCGCGGGCAGATCGTCGAGCGTGGCATCGCGGTAAGAAAGGCTCATGGTGCTTTGAACGTGAGATGGAAGATGAATCAGTGGACGGAGGCGCGGGTGGGCGCGGCGCAGTCAGGCGGGCCTGTCCCGGCCGGACCGTCCGCCATCAACCGACTTACGCGAACAGTTCGCGATAGCCGATAAACAGTTCTTCGAACACCAGCCGCGCGTTCAGCGGATGGTTCTCGACGGCGCGCTGGCGCGTCACGGTGCGCATGAACCGCGCGAACGCGCTGGCGTCGGCTTGCGACGCACAGCGCGTCAATGCCGTCGACGCCTGCGGAAAATAGCGTGGCGTGCCGGCTGTGCGTTGCGCCAGCAAATCGTACATCCAGCGTTGCAGCCAGCCGAGCACGAGCGGCACCGGCAGCTTCTGCAGCGCCTCGCCACAGGCAAAGGCGTCGCAATCGGCTCCGGCGGCCAGTTGCTTAAGCGTCCAGTCACGCAGCGCGCGGTTCTCGTCGCTCGCCAGCGCAAGGGCCGTGAGCGGTGCACCGCCGGCCTCGGCAAGCAGCGCAGGCGCTTCGGCGACGCCTTGTGCGGCGAGCCACTTCGTTGCCACGTCCGGTGCGGGGATCGTCATCGGCCATTGGCGGCAGCGGCTGATGATGGTGGGCAGCAGGCGATCGATGCGCGCCGACACCATCAAAAACACCACGCCCGCCGGCGGTTCTTCGAGCGTTTTCAGGAGCGCGTTGGCCGCGGCGATGTTCAACCCCTCGGCGGGATACAGTACGACCACGCGCGCGCCACCACGGTGCGAGCCGACGCCGACGAAATCGAGCAAGCCGCGAATCTGCTCGATCTTGATCTCCTTGCTGGGCGCGCGAGTTTTCTTGCCTTCGTCGCCGTCGGCCTTCTCGGCTTTTTCCTCTGCGGCGTTACCGAGACCGGCTTCGGCGGCGAGCGCCTCAGGCACGACGATCCGATAGTCCGGATGATTGCCCTGCGTGAACCAGTTGCACGCCACACACGCGCCGCAGGGCTCGCCATTGGCCAGCTGAGACTCACACAGGAGCCCCTGCGCCAGGTGCTGCGCGAAGCGCAGCTTGCCGATCCCCGCCTGGCCATGCAGCAGC
The DNA here is from genome assembly GCF_905220705.1 of Paraburkholderia domus. Taxonomy (GTDB): domain Bacteria; phylum Pseudomonadota; class Gammaproteobacteria; order Burkholderiales; family Burkholderiaceae; genus Paraburkholderia; species Paraburkholderia domus. Next base: position 326,907 of record NZ_CAJNAT010000002.1, on the reverse strand, counting down.
AAGGCGTGCGGCCAGTGCCCACGCAACTGCTGAAGGCGATTCCAGTCATCGGCTTGCCACGGATAGATCATCGCTTCTCTTTTAAATCAATCGGTTGACGACGCTTGATGAGACGTTAAGCGAACTTCGTGACCGTTATAATTAAGAATTATATTCTTTTAAAATCAAAGAACTGTGATCAATTCTTCAAGTTGTTTCTGAATGCGTGCGATGCTCTGCGAAGAGTCAATGATAGCGAACCGGTATGGCGCCTCTTCCGCGCGGCGCAGATATTCGGCACGGGTGCGCTTGAAAAATGCCTCCGACTCGCTTTCGAAACGATCCGGATCGCGCGCGGCGCTGCGCCGTTCGTTGGCAACCTCCGGATCCAGGTCGAACAGCACCGTCAGATCCGGTTGAAAGCCCCCTTGCACCCAGCGCTCCAGCGTTTCCAGCTTGTCGCGCGGCAGGCCGCGGCCGCCGCCCTGGTAGGCAAAGGTCGCGTCGGTGAAACGGTCGGACAGCACCCAGTCGCCGCGCGCCAGCGCCGGCTCGATCACTTCGGCCAGATGCTGGCGGCGCAGCGCGAACATCAGCAGCGCCTCGGTTTCGAGGTCCATCTTCTGATGCAGCACAATCTCGCGGATCTGTTCGCCGAGCGGCGTGCCACCCGGTTCGCGCGTCATCACGACCGAACGGCCGGTGCTCGCGACTTTCTCTTCGAGGCGTTCGCGAAACCAGCCCAGGTGGGTGGTTTTGCCGGCACCGTCGATGCCCTCAAACGTGATGAATTTGCCCCGCGCCATCATTGCCCTCGAATGTATTTGTCCACGGCCTTGTTGTGATCGCCGAGGGTGTCAGAAAAGATACTGCTGCCGTCGCCGCGCGATACGAAGTACAGCGCGGTGGATTGCGCCGGGTTCATCGCTGCCTGCAGCGATGCGACACCGGGCAGCGAGATGGGTGTTGGCGGAAGCCCCATCCGGGTGTAGGTATTGTAGGGAGTGTCGGCCTGCAGGTCTTTCTTCCTGATGCGGCCGGTGTAGCCATCCCCCATGCCGTAGATCACGGTCGGATCGGTTTGCAGCGGCATGCCCACGCGCAGACGGTTCGCGAACACGGCCGCCACCATTGGCCGGTCCGATGGCTTGCCGGTTTCCTTTTCGATGATCGACGCCATCGTCAATGCGTCGTACGGCGTCTTGTACGGCAGGTTCGGCGCGCGGGCCATCCACGCTTCGTCGAGACGCACACGCATCAGCCGGTACGCACGGCGGTAGACGTCCAGATCGCTGGTGTTCTTGTCGAACAGATAGGTGTCCGGGAAGAACAGCCCCTCGCCGTTGCCGATCGAGGCTTCCGGTGCGCCGATCGCGTTCATCAGATCGGCGTCGCTCATGCCGGCCGTATCGTGCTTGAGCGCCGGATTGGCGTCCAGCTCGGCGCGCATACGCTTGAAGGTCCACCCTTCGATGATGGTCGCCACATATTCATTGACGTCGCCGAGCGCGATTTTTTGCAGCACTTCGTACGGCGTGATGCCTGTCTTGAACTCGTAGTTGCCTGATTTCAGATTGCCTTGCAGACCGAGCAGGCGCGTCATGATGACGAACAGTTCAGGCTGGACCGGGACGCCGCCACGGTTGAGCTGCAGCGTGACGCTGCGCAAGCTGCTGTGCGGTTTGACGGTGACATCGAGTTGCGCGGGGGTCAAATCGAGTGGGCTGGTGGCCCAGTGATATCCGCCTGCGATTGCGGCTGCGGCCAGCACAACGACGATTGAGCCGGCGGCGAAACATTTCTTCAAAAGGGACATGCGTAACGTGGCTGGGTTGGACCTCATATAATACTTGTTTGCCTTAGCTAAAGTCAGAATTGACTGTTCTCGGAATCCATGAACACACCGCTCGCTACCGCTTCAGGCACGCCTTCAGTTGCTCCCGCCGTTGCTCACACTGGCACCGCCGCCACGGCACAGGCTTCCGCGCCTGCCGGACTTCCTGCTTTGCCACGCCCCGCCGCTGACGAATTCGACGCCGTCATTCACCAAGGCGCCTACATGCCGCTGACGCAGTTCGGCGTGATCGACGCGACCGGCGACGACGCGGCGAGCTTCCTGCACGGCCAGTTGACCAACGACACCCAGCATCTCGACGCCGCCAATGCGCGCCTGGCGGGCTACTGCTCGGCCAAAGGCCGGCTGCTGGCGTCGTTCCTGACGTGGCGCACGGGCGACCGGATCCGCCTGCTGGTGTCGAAAGACGTGCAGGCCGCCGTGCAAAAGCGGCTGTCCATGTTCGTTCTGCGCGCCAAGGCCAGGCTCGTCGATGCGAGCGGCGACCTGGCGGTGGTGGGCCTCGCGGGCGACGTGCGCAAAGCGCTTTCCGGCGTGTTCGATGCGCTGCCCGACGGCGTGCATGTCCAGGTGGACGGAACTGCGGGTTCGCTGATTCGTGTTCCGGACGCGCTCGGCCGGCTGCGCTATTTGTGGGTCGGCCCGAAGGCCGCGGTCGAGGCGCACCTGCCCCTGCTCGACGAAAAGCTCAAGCGGGTGTCGCCGGCGGTATGGGACTGGCTCGACATTCGGGCCGGCGAACCGCGCATCACGCAGCCGGTGGTCGAGCAGTTCGTGCCGCAAATGGTCAATTTCGACGTGCTCGGCGCGGTCAATTTCCGCAAAGGCTGCTATCCGGGTCAGGAAGTGGTGGCGCGCAGCCAGTATCGCGGCACGATCAAGCGGCGCACCTCGCTCGCGAACGTGGCGGGCGAACTGGCTACGGTCAAGGCCGGTGCCGAACTGTTCCACTCGGACGATCCAGGCCAACCGTGCGGGATGGTGGTGAATGCTGCGTCGGCGCCGGAGGGCGGCGTCGATGTGCTGGTGGAGGTCAAGCTGGCGGCGCTCGAAGGCGGCTCGGTGCATCTGGGCGCGGCGGAAGGTCCGGCGCTGACGTTCCTGGCGTTGCCGTACGGGTTGCCGGCTGAGGTTTAAGCTCCCGAACCCGAGCGGCGCAACAAGCGCCGCTTTTTCATGGCATCAGTTCCTCCACTGCCTTCACCGGGAGACTCCACCCGATGTGCCTGATCGTCTTCGACTGGCGGCCCGATGCGGCCGACGGACCGCTCTTCACGCTCGCTGCGAATCGCGACGAATTTTTCCGACGCACCGCCGAGCCGATCAACTGGTGGCATGACGCGCCGACCGTGCTGGCCGGGCGCGATCTGGTGGGCGGCGGCACGTGGCTCGGCATGTCGCGAGATGGCCGGTTCGCCGCGCTGACCAATTACCGCGCGCCGCATGAAATGCGCGCCGATGCGCCGACTCGCGGCACGCTCGTCAGCGATTGGCTCAGTAGCGCGGGCAACGGCCAGCACGAAACACCGCTCGACTATCTGCAACACGTCGCGCGAACCGGCGACATCTACAACGGCTTCAATCTGCTCGTCGGCGACTGGACGCGCCGCGAGCTCGGCTGGTACTGCAACCGGTCGAACATTGCGCCCACGCTGCTCGCACCCGGTACGCACGGCATCTCGAACGCGGTGCTCGACACCGCCTGGCCGAAGCTGGTCAAAAAGCGCGCGGAACTCGGGGCCATGCTCGCGCGCGATGCGATGCCGCCGCTCGAACGCCTGATCGACCTGATGCGCGATCCGCACCTTGCGCGCGATAACGAATTGCCGTCCACCGGCATTCCGCTCGAACGCGAACGGGCACTGTCGGCGGCGTTTATTGAAACGCCCGAGTACGGCACGCGCGGCACCACGGCGGTGCGCGTGGTCGCGCACGGCGAGGTGATCAGCGTAGCGGCCGCCGAGCGCAGCGACGACAACGGTTCGCACCGGATCGTTCGACCCGGCGACTTCGAACGCAGCTTTGCCTTCAACGTTGAACGCGAGATCGCCTGAGGCGCTGCTAATAGCGGCGATTACTCGACGCCGAACGCCGCCCGTAATACCGCGGCGGCATCCTGATGTGCCTGCGCCACGTCGGGCACGAAGCCGCCCATCTTGAAGAATTCGTGGATCATGCCCGGGTAGCGCTTCAGCGTGACCTGATTGCCCGCTGCGCGGAGTTTTTCCGCATACGCATCGCCTTCGTCGCTTAAGGGATCGTATTCGGCGGTCGCGATCCATGCCGGCGCGAGGCCGCTGAAATCGGGCGCGCCGCGCGTACCGTCGAGCGGCGCGAAACGCCAGTCGTCGCGGTCATTCTTATCGCGCACGTATAGCTCGAAGAACCATTGAATCGTGTCGCCCGACAGCAGGAAGCCGTCGGCGAGGCGCGAGTGCGAGTCGGTTTGCTGATAGCCCGTGGTACCCGGATAAATCAACAATTGCAGCGCGAGCTTGATGCCGACGTCGCGTGCCAGCACCGCGCACACTGTGGCCAGCGTGCCGCCCGCGCTATCGCCGCCCACGGCCAGCCGCTTAGCATCGACGCCATATTCCGCGGCATGCGCGTGCAGCCACGTCAAGGCATCGAACGCGTCGTCAACGGCGGTGGGAAATTTGTACTCGGGCGCGAGCCGGTAATCGACAGACAGCACCGTGCAACGGCCATCGCGCGCGAACATCCGGCACAACGCATCGTGCGTGTCGACGCTGCCGACCGTGAAGCCGCCGCCGTGGTAATACACCAGCGCTGGTGCAGGCTCGGCCCAACTCGGCTCGACAGGTTGATAGAGACGCGCGCGAATCGTCGCGCCGTCGCGCGTCGGCACTTGCAGGTCTTCGACCGAAAACATGGGTGCGCTCGCGATTTCCAGAATCGGCGCGCTTTTCTCGTAGGACGCGCGCGCCTGTTGCGGGCTCGACTCGTGAAGTTGCGGGCGTTTCGCGCGCGCGATCATGTCGAGCACCTGCTCGATCTTCGAATTCAGCGGCATTGTTCGTCTGGCGGCGCGTGGGCGCCGAAGGTTATTGGGTCAAAGAATAGGTAAGCAGCGGGACGAGCAGTAGCGCGAACTGCAAAAAACCCGCTATATGATGCCGTGGCCGCCTAGCTTGCGTTCTTCACTTCGGGTTTCAGCGACATCGGATCAGTCGGGTTGCGCAACTGCTCGATATCCTCGTGGCGCAGCTTCACCGTCGCCATGATGCCCGGATGCGTGACGATATAGAAACGGCGCGCCGCGATCGCTTCGAACGTGATGTCAGCGACGTCGGTCGCCGTCAGCTTGCCCGATTGCACCGCGCGTTGCAGTTGCTTGCCGGCAGCGATCTGCGAGCGGGTCGGTCCGCTATCGTTGCGCAGTTCCGCGGGCCGCGCGCGTTCCGCGTCGGCGATGCCGGTCGGCACGAAGGCCGGGCACAACAGCGAACAGCCAACCTCGCCATCCCCCGCCGGTTTCGCCGCTTGCGCGAGTTGCAGGTCGTGATAAAGCGTCTCCGTCAACGACACGACGGCATGCTTCGAGGCGTTGTAGATGCCCATCGCGGGCGGCGACAGCAAGCCCGCTACCGAGGCCGTGTTGACGATATGCGCCGGTTCGTTCTGCCGCAGCATGATCGGCGTGAAGGCGCGCACACCGTGCGCGACGCCCATCACGTTGACGTTGAACACCCACGCCCAGTCGTTCACCGAGCTTTCCCAGAGGTAGCCGCCCGAGCCCACGCCCGCGTTGTTGAACAGAAGATGCACTCGGCCGTAGGCGTCGAGCGCCGCTTGCGCGAGCGCTTCGACCTGAGCGGCGTCGGACACGTCGGTCGGCACGCCGATTACCTCGACGCCGTCGGCGCGTAATGCGTCGACGATTTGAAGAAGCGCCTCGGGATTCACGTCGGCCAGCACGAGCTTCATGCCGAGCGACGCGCCCTTCTCCGCAAACGCGCGGCCGAAGCCGCTTGCCGCACCGGTAATCACCGCCACCTTGCCTTCGAATTCGAACATCATTTCTCTCCTGGGTTTATCGGCGTGGGTCTATCGGCAGGCGGCCATCGCCATATATCGCGTGGGTGATCCGACTGCCGCTGCGATCAGATCAGATCAGATCAGCTTGACGAGCTGCTTGCCGAAGTTCTTGCCCTTCAGGAGACCGATGAACGCCTCGGGCGCCGCATCGAGCCCTTGTGCGATGGTCTCGCGGTATTGCAGCTTCTTCTGCGCGACCAGCGTGCCGAGTTGCTTGAGCGCTTCGGGCCACACGTCCATATGCTCGCTGACGATGAAGCCCTGCACCAGCAGCCGCTGCGTCAGCATCAGCGACGGATGCTTGAGCGGCAGCGGCTGGCCGTCGTAGCCTGCGATAAACCCGCACAACGCGATGCGGCCGAACGCGTTCATGCGCGCGAGCGTCACGTCGAGCACTTCGCCGCCGACGTTCTCGAAGTAGCCATCGACGCCGTCCGGCGTCACGGCTTTGAGATCCTTGTACAGATTGCCGGCCTTGTAGTCGACGCAGGCATCGAAGCCGAGCGTCTCGACCACATAGCGGCACTTGTCCGCGCCGCCCGCGATGCCGACCGCGCGCGCGCCGGCCAGCTTCGCCAGTTGCCCGACCACGCTGCCCACCGCGCCGCTCGCCGCGCTGACCACCACCGTCTCGCCCGTTTTCGGCGCGATGATCCTGTTCAGGCCATACCAGGCCGTCACACCCGGCATGCCGACCGGGCCGAGATACGCCGACAGCGGCACGTGCGTGTCGTCAACTTTCTGCACACCCGCACCGTTCGAGGTGCCGTACTCCTGCCAGCCGAACATCGCAACGACCTTGTCGCCGACTGCGAACTTCGGATTCTTCGACTCCACCACTTCGCCCACCGTGCCGCCGATCATCACCTCGTTCAGCGGCTGCGGCGCAGCATACGACTTGCTGTCGTTCATGCGGCCGCGCATGTACGGGTCGAGCGACAGGAAGTGATTGCGTACGCGGAATTCGCCGTCGACGAGCGGCGCGAGCGGCGTTTCGACGAGCTTGAAGTTATCCGGCGTAACAGCGCCTTGCGGGCGCGAAGCCAGCACGAGTTGACGGTTGATCTGGGGCATGACGATCGTCTCCATGGGTTACCGATGTGTTCGGCGAATAATTTGAACGAACGGCGTCTGCAGCAACAGGATTCAGCGCGCGACGCTCTCGACACGCACGCTGTTCATCCGGTGATTAGCCGTCGCTTGGGCCGGGTTTCGCCGAAGGATCGCTGCGCAGACGCTGTTGCGTCACGTCGCGACCCACGGCGAGACGCCGCATGTATTTGAAGGTGCCGAGCGCTTTGGCGACGAAGTGGCCTTCGCTATCGCGGATCTCGCCTTCGCAATAGGCCATGGTGGTCGAGCGGTGCAGCACGCGGCCGGTGGCGCGCAATTCGCCGCGGCCTGGCTGCATGAAGTTGACCTTCATTTCGATCGTGACCACGCCGACGCCGTCGCCGGCTAAACTGCGCGCGGCCATCGCGAGCGCGACGTCGGCGAGGGTCATGGTCACGCCGCCATGCGCGACATCCCACGTGTTCATGTGATCGGGCTGCAGTGGCAGCACGACTTCGCTGACGCCGTCTGCAACCGACACGAGTTGCGCGCCGAGCCGGTCGACGAACGGGCTTTCAGGCAACGACGCGCTGCCCGTTTTAGATGAGGATGAATCGGTCATTGCTGATTTCAGAATTCGTAGTCGACACATTCACGCGATTCGCGCACCGCGCCGGTGAAGCCCTTCAGCGCCGTGTGCTTCGGATGGATTTGGTAGGCGTCGAGCGCGGCTTTGTCGGCGAAGTCCGACACCAGCACGATGTCGTAGGTCGACTCGAGACCCGGTGCCGCTATGCCGACTTCGAGCTTGAGGATGCCAGGAACAATGTCGCGGCAGCCTTCGAGCTTTTCCTTCAGCTTCAGGACGTTTTCAGCACGCGAGGCACCTTCTGCGTGTTCTTTGAGCTTCCACATCACAATATGACGGATCACGGGATTACCTTGTTCAATTCAATTTGAAATCATAACCGCTATGGCGTTCACGCATGCGCCACCATCCGTGCCGCCAGACGCCCTAACCTGCGTACCGCCTCATCGGCCTGATCGAGATCCGTGCTCGGACAACTCAGACGAATGAAATGATCGAAGCGCCCTGCGTTCGAAAACACGGTGCCCGGCATCACGCGGATGCCTTCATCCAAAGCCGCGTCGAAAAAAACAGACGACGACACGTCGCGCGGCAGCTCGATCCAGAAAAACATGCCGCCGCCAGGCGGCGTGAAGCGCGTGCCGTCGGGAAACGATGCGGCGATCGCTGCGGCCATCCGTTCGCGCTGAATTCGCAGACGGTCGCGCAAACGCCGAAGATGCCGCTCATACGCATTGGTTCCCAGAAATTCGGCGAGCACGACTTGCGACAACTGCTCGTTATGGCGCGACTGCGCGAACTTCAGCATGCCGATGCGCGGATGCCAGCGTCCGCCGTTGATCCAGCCGACCCGCATGCCGGGCGCGAGCGTCTTGTTGAACGACGTGCAATGGATCACGGTGCCGTCGACGTCCCAGGCCTTTAACGATTTAGGCGGCTGCGCAGTGTCAGCGAGTTCGCGGTAAGGATCGTCTTCGATCAGCGGAACGCCGGTTCGTGCGCACAGTTCGACGAGCCGCGCCTTGTGCGTGTCTGGCATGACGCTGCCAAGTGGGTTCTGCAGATTCGGCACGACCACGACCGCTTTGATGTCGGGATGCGTTTGCAGCGCGAACGCCAGCGCTTCGATGGCGAGGCCGGTAGTAGGACTGGCCGGAATTTCGAGCGCGCGCAGGCCGAGGCTTTCGAGCGCCTGCAGCAAGCCGAAGAAGCACGGCGACTCCACCGCGACCGTGTCGCCCGGTTGCGTGACCGCACGCAAGGCCAGGTTCACGGCCTCGATGCCGCCATGGGTCATGATCACATCGTCCGCGCCGATCTGGATGCCGACGTCGAGCGCACGGCGCGCAATGATTGCGCGCAGCTCGGGATCGCCCTGATCGTGTCCGGCCGCGGTTAGCAAGGTCGGCCGTCGGCGCAATGCGCGAAGCGCTGCTTTCTGCAAGGCGTCGGTGGGATAAAGATCCGGCGACGCGGTCGCGCCGCCGAGATTCAGCGCGTCGGGATAGCGCTGGAATTTCGACACGATCGCCGAAATCGTCGAATGGATGCCGACGAACTGCGCGGCGCCGGGCGCGGCCGCAAGGTCGGGCTCGGTGGCCGCGGGCAATGTAAGCGTCTGTCGGGCTCGCACGAAATAGCCAGCGCGTGGACGGGCGTCGATCAGTGCCTCGCGTTCCAGGGTGCGATAGCTCTCGGTGGCCGTCGCCAGGCTGACGCCGTGCCGCTGCATGAATGCGCGCATCGACGGCATGCGGTCGCCGGGACGCAGCGCGCCGTTATCGATTGCACGGCGATATTGGTCGGCCAGTTGACGGTAAAGGGGCCGACCGTCCGAGGGTTGACCAACCCGCGGGCGACGATCGAGGAGCCCGTCGTCCACCGATACACGGTCGGCGCGCAAGTCCACATCCGGCGCATCCGGCGACAGGCAGGCCGAGGTCCCGTCCACGAGTAGTGCTTCCGCGCGGTGCGCAAGCGGTTCATCTGATTCATCTGACATAAGGATCGAAGAGTTCATGATCCGATGGTGCGGACAGTTCGGGCGTGGCGACAGATACACATCAGCGTGATTCCAACCGATACAGCGCGCTGAAACGTCACTCTGTACCGGTTCACATCGCTCATAGCTGCGCCTGTTTTCACGTGGACGGACTCAATAAGCTGTGTGGCATGAAAACGGTTTAAAGGAATCGGTTATGCCCATTACTCAACTTCACGCCGGTCTGCCTCGCGATGCCGTCACCTCGCGCCTGGCGGCGGGCCAGATGGCCGTGCACGATCTCCGCGCACAAACCTCCATCGTGGCCGTCGAAGGCGCGCTGCAACTCGACTTCCGCGATCATTCTCTGGCGTGGCTCGGCGACACCGTTCCGGTCACGTCGATCACACTGCACGAAGGCGAGCGTTTTGTGACCCCGCAGCGCGGTCTCGTCTCGATCAGTGCAGCGCACACCCATCCCGCGGTGTTCGTCGTGCAGCCACGGCAGGCTGAAAACGCGCGGCACAGCTTCATCCGTCAAGCTGCGCATCATCTGGCCAATCTCGCTAAAACACGTCTGCGGCGCGCCGTCTGAAACGTCTCCACTGGGCAAACCGCCCGTTACAATGCATGATCCAACCCGCTTCCTTCGAGGTGCCGGTCATGTCATTCTTTCGCGCGTTACGGTTTTCCCGTACCCCTCGTCTGGCAGCGATCATCGCCCTCGTCGCGCTGACGCTCAACGGCTGCGCCGGGATGTTCGGCAGCGAGCCGGTGCGCGTGAACGTGGCCGGCATCGAGCCGATCGACAGTCAGGGCCTGGAAGTGCGCTTCAACGTCAAACTGCGCGTCCAGAATCCCAACGAATCCGCCATCAATTTCGACGGCGTCTCGCTCGATCTCGAACTGAACGGCAAGCCGTTCGCAAGCGGCGTCAGTAATCAAAGCGGCGTCGTGCCGCGCTACGGCGAAATCATTGTCGACGTGCCCCTGACGGTGCCGGCTTTCGCCGCGGTTCGCCAAGCCTTCGCCTTCGCGGACGCCACTCAATCAGGCCAGATTCCGTACATCCTGCGTGGCAAGCTCGCCGACGGCTTTTCGGGCGGCGTCACGACGGGTCTGGCGGGCGGTTATCGTTTTGTCAATCAAGGTACGTTGAGCCTGCCTGCGCTCGGGATGGCGTTTCCTTAATACCGGCGGCCTGATCTGGCGAGACGCGCACGAAAAAAAAACGGGTGTCGTGGATTCAATGCAATCGACACCGAACCGCAACACCCGCTCTCGCCACCCGTGACGCGTCCTCACGTCACACTACGTCACACCAGGCCGCCGCCGGGTCGCGCCAAACCAGGCCAACCCGCGCAAACCGCACGCATCAGACTACTTCGAACAAGCCCGCCGCACCCTGGCCGCCGCCGATACACATCGTCACAACGACCAGCTTCGCACCGCGCCGCTTGCCTTCGATCAGCGCATGGCCGGTCAAGCGCGCGCCCGACACGCCATACGGATGGCCCACCGCAATCGCGCCGCCGTTCACGTTCAGGCGGTCGTGCGGAATGCCGAGTTTGTCGGCGCAATACAGCACCTGCACCGCGAACGCTTCGTTCAGCTCCCACAGGTCGATATCTTCGACCTTCAGGCCGGCCTGCTTGAGCAGCTTCGGCACCGCGAACACCGGGCCGATGCCCATCTCGTCCGGCTCGCAACCGGCCACCGCAAAGCCGCGGAAAATACCCAGCGGTTGCAAACCTTCGCGCTCCGCGACTTTCGCGTTCATCACGACACAAGCCGACGCGCCATCCGAGAACTGGCTCGCGTTGCCTGCGGTGATCACGCCGCCCGGCATTGCGGTACGAATCTTCGACACACCTTCGAGCGTCGTGTCGGCACGAATGCCTTCGTCGGCGCTGACGGTCACTTCTTTCGTGTAGAGACGGCCGGTCGCTTTGTCGGCGACGCCTGCCAGCACCGTCATCGGCACGATCTCGTCCTTGAACTTGCCGGCTTCGAGCGCGGCCGCAGCGCGCTGTTGCGAGCGCACGCCGTATTCGTCCTGACGTTCCTTCGAGATCGAATAGCGTTTCGCGACGTTCTCGGCGGTCTGCAGCATCGACCAATAGATTTCCGGCTTGTTCTTGCTGAGCCAGCCTTCGGCCACCATGTGGCGGTTCATCTCGTTCTGCACACACGAGATCGATTCCACGCCACCCGCGACGAACACATCGCCCTCACCGGCGATCACGCGTTGCGCAGCCAGCGCGATCGTCTGCAAACCCGACGAACAGAAACGGTTCACCGTCATGCCCGGCACACTGACCGGCAAGCCGGCGCGCAGTGCGATTTGCCGCGCGATGTTGGCGCCCGTCGCGCCTTCCGGATTCGCGCAGCCCATGATCACGTCTTCGATGCGCGCCGGATCCAGCTTCGCGCGCTCGACAGCGGCCTGGGTTGCATGTCCGCCGAGCGTTGCGCCATGCGTCATGTTGAAACCGCCGCGCCATGATTTGGCGAGACCCGTACGGGCGGTCGATACGATTACGGCGTCAGTCATGCATCTCTCCTATGTCGACCCGAGTTGGCGCTTTAGCGCTTACTCGGGTCCTATGCAAAGCGGTCGACCCGAGTTGGCGCTTTAGCGCTTACTCGGGTCCCATGCAAGTCGGCTGGTACTTCCAGATGTTGATGGTGGGCGCGCTGGCGGATCGCTCAGTCGCTCCACTTCATTCATTTCACTCATTTCGCCTGAGCGGCGGCGCTTCAACCGTTGAACCCACGGCCCTTCGCCGCGAACTCTGCGATGCTCGGCGCCAACTGCCACGCGTCGCCATTCGGGCGCGATGCATAGCGGCGAATCGCGCGCTCGACGTTGTAGAGACCGACCGTATCCGCGTACAGCATCGGACCGCCGCGATAGAGCGGGAAGCCGTAGCCGGTCAGATAGACCATGTCGATGTCCGACGCCTTCGACGCAATGCCTTCCTCAAGAATCTTCGCGCCTTCGTTGACGAGCGCGAACACGAGGCGTTCGACGATTTCCTCGTCGCTGATCTTGCGGCGCTCCGCGTTGGCTTCCTTCGAAAACTCGGTGATCATCTCGTCGACCACTTTCGACGGATACGCGGTGCGGTCGCCCGCCTTGTAGTCGTACCAGCCCCCACCGGTCTTCTGCCCAAAGCGCCCCGTCTCGCAGAGACGGTCGGCGATCTTCGAGTAGTGCATGTCAGGATGTTCCTGATAGCGGCGCTTGCGGATCGCCCAGCCGATGTCGTTACCCGCCAGATCGCTCATGCGGAACGGGCCCATCGCGAAGCCGAACTTCTCGATAGCTTTGTCCACTTGAGCGGGCAAGGCGCCTTCTTCGAGCATGAAGAGCGCTTGACGGATGTACTGCTCGATCATCCGGTTGCCAATGAAGCCGTCGCACACGCCCGAGACCACGGCGGTCTTCTTGATCTTCTTCGCGAGCTTCATGACGGTGGCAAGCACGTCTTTCGCCGTCTCCTTGCCGCGCACGACTTCGAGCAGCTTCATCACGTTGGCCGGGCTGAAGAAGTGCATGCCGACCACGTCCTGCGGACGCTTCGTGAAAGCGGCGATCTTGTCGACGTCAAGCGTGGACGTGTTCGAGGCCAGGATCGCGCCGGGCTTCGCCACTTCGTCCAGACGCTTGAACACCTGCTCCTTGACGCCGAGTTCTTCGAACACCGCTTCGACGATCATGTCGGCGGTTTTCAGGTCGTCGTAGGAGAGCGTCGGCGTGATCAAGGCCATGCGCTGTTCCAGCGCTTCAGGCTTGAGCTTGCCTTTCTTGACGGTGGCTTCGTAGTTCTTGCGAATCGTGGCGACGCCGCGGTCGAGCGCTTCCTGCCTGGTTTCCAGCAGCGTGACCGGAATGCCCGCGTTGATGAAGTTCATTGCGATGCCGCCGCCCATCGTGCCGGCGCCGATCACGGCCACCTGCTTGATGTCGCGCACCGGCGTGTCCGACGGCACATCGGGAATCTTGCTCGCTGCACGTTCGCCGAAGAACGCATGGCGCAGCGCGTGGCTTTCCGGCGTCTGCACAAGTGCGATGAAGCATTCGCGTTCGAACGCGAGGCCCTTGTCGAAGCCGTTCTGCACGCCCGCTTCCACCGCGTCGATGCACTTCAGCGGTGCCGGGAAATTCCTGGCTACACCCGCGACTGTATTGCGCGCGAACTGGATGAAACCGGCGGCATTCGGATGCTCGATCTTGCGGTCGCGCACCTTCGGATGCGGACCCGTTTTGGCGCCGACCTTGCGGGCAAACGCGAGCGCGGCTTCGGCCAGATCGCCTTCCACGACTTCGTCGAACAGGCCCGAATCGGCCAGCTTCTCCGACATCACCGGCGCACCGGAGACGATCATGTTGAGCGCGGCTTCCAGGCCGATTGCACGCGGCAGACGCTGCGTGCCGCCCGCGCCCGGCAGAATGCCGAGCTTCACTTCCGGCAGCGCGATCTGCGCGCCGGGTGCGGCGATCCGGTAATGCGCGCCGAGCGCCAGTTCGAGGCCGCCGCCCATGGCGACGCTGTGAATCGCGGCGATAACCGGCTTGGCGCTGCCCTCGACGGTCTTGATGACCGTATGGAGGGTGGGCTCCTGGGTCGCCTTCGGCGTGTTGAATTCGGTGATGTCGGCGCCGCCCGAGAAGGCTTTGCCAGCGCCCGTCAGCACGATCGCCTTGACGGCCGGATCGTTCTGCGCGCGCTCGATCCCTTCGACGATACCAGCTCGCGTCGAGAGGCCGAGACCGTTTACGGGGGGATTGTTCAGCGTGATGACGGCCACGCCGTCATGAGTTGTGTAGTCCACTGCCATCTGCCAGCCTCCATGCGATGAGGCGGCGCAGCACGCGCCGCCCGTCCGGTTCGTCGAGTCGACTCATTGTCCGACTTTATTTCCGATTTTCCCGGGGTCAGCAGGCAGAATACACAAAAAAGCACGCTCGTTCAATTTATCGTTAGACGGGGTTTCCCCTGGTGAGCGGAGTAAGGGGGCAATCCCTTTCGTCTTCGAGCGCCGACGGCAGGATGTGGTCGCGGAAAATGTCGCGCAGCTTGAGTTTCTGCAGCTTGCCGGTGGCCGTGTGCGGGAGTTCGTCGACGAAGGCGACGTCGTCGGGAATCCACCATTTGGCGACCTTGCCGTCGTAGAACGCGAGCAGTTCCTCGCGTGTCACGTCGAAACCCACCCGCTTGACGATCACCAGCAGCGGCCGCTCGGTCCATTTCGGATGCGCGCAGGCGATGCACGCGGCTTCGGCCACCGCCGGATGCGCGATCGCAACGTTCTCGATGTCGATCGAACTGATCCACTCGCCGCCGGATTTGATGACATCTTTCGAGCGGTCCGTGATGTGCAGGAAGCTGTCCCGGTCGATGGTGGCGACGTCGCCGGTGGGGAACCAGCCATCCACCAGCGGCGAATCGTCCTTGCGGAAATACCGGTCGATCACCCAAGGGCCGCGTACGTGCAGATCGCCGAACGCCACACCGTCCCACGGCAAATCGCGCCCGTCTTCGCCGACGATCTTCATATCGACGCCGTAGATCGCATGGCCCTGCTTCTCGAGCAACTTGCGCTGCTCAGGCAGCGAGCGCTGGCTCTGCTCCCACGTCAGCTTCGACAAGGTGCCAAGCGGCGACATTTCGGTCATGCCCCAGGCATGGATCACCTGCACGCCGTAGTCGTCCTCGAAGGCACGCAGCATTGCCGGCGGGCACGCTGAACCGCCGATCACCGTACGATTGAGCGACGAGAACCGCACGCCGGCCTCGCGCAGGTGGTTGAGCAAACCGAGCCATACGGTCGGCACACCGGCCGAATACGTGACGCGTTCGCTTTCCATCAATTCATAGAGCGATTTACCGTCGAGATCCTTGCCGGGAAACACGAGCTTCGCGCCGGTCAGTGGCGCGGAGTGCGGAATGCCCCAGGCGTTCACATGGAACATCGGCACGACCGGCAACACGGAGTCGCGCGCGGACAAGCTCATCGCATCGGGCAGCGATGCGCCGAACGCGTGCAGGACTGTCGAGCGGTGCGAATACAGCGCGCCTTTCGGATTGCCGGTCGTGCCCGACGTATAGCAGAGGTAAGACGCTTGACGTTCGTCGAGTTGCGGCCAGTCGTAATTGCCGTCCTGCGCTTCTACCAACGTTTCGTAGCTCAGCACCTGCGTTTGCATCTTCGGCAGATGGGCTTCGTCGGCCAGGGCGATCCAGCCGCGTACTTTGGGGCACTGCGGCGCCAAGGCATCGACAAGCGGCGCGAACGTGGTGTCGAAGAGCACGTAGGCGTCGTCGGCGTGGTTGATGATGTAGGCGATCTGATCGGGAAAGAGGCGCGGATTGATCGTGTGGCACACGGCGCCGAAGCCCGTCGTGCCGTAATACGCTTCCAGATGCCGGTAGCCGTTCCAGGCCAGCGTGGCCACCCGCTCGCCGGGCTCGACGCCGAGCGCAATCAGCGCCTGCGCCAGCTGCTTGGCGCGCTTTTCGCAATCGCGGTAGGTGTAGCGATGCACGTCGCCTTCGATGCGCCGCGACACGATCTCGGTGTCGCCGAAATGCCGCGCGGCATGCGCGAGCAACGAGGACACGGTGAGCGGCACGTCCATCATCTGGCCAAGCAGCGGCGTCGTCATAAAAAGAGGTCTCCTCGCCTTTTTTGCGTCATTGGGGTGGCAGCTCGGGCGCCACGCGGCGCGCTCCGGTCAATCGCAAAGGACATTCCGGCGGGTCGCGTGGCGTACTCTGAAACGGCGCAGGAGCGCTCCGGCAGGAGACGCCCGGCACGCAGGCGTGTGTCTGGCTAAACCTCGGGCGAAGGGCCGGCCAGCAGCTCCGCGGGCGCGGACTTACAATATCGGTTAATCCAGAGGCGCTCAATATGTCGTTTTCCCCAAGCATTGCAGGGTTATCCGGGCCTTTGTCGGCTCTTTCCGACGCACTTATTACCTCGCCTGAAAGCGCATTTGCACGGCTTGGTAGCGCGTTTCTGACGCGGCTACCCGCGGCTCCGCTTAGTGCGCCTTACGTGGTCGGATTCTCCGAAGAAACCGCTGCGTTGCTCGGTTTAGAGCCCGGGCTCCAGAATGATCCGGGCTTTGCCGAGCTGTTCTCCGGCAACGCCACGCGTGAATGGCCTTCCGCGGCACTGCCGTACGCGTCGGTGTATTCGGGGCATCAGTTCGGCGTGTGGGCCGGCCAGCTCGGCGACGGCCGCGCGCTCGGTCTCGGCGAAGTCGAACACGACGGCCATCGCTTCGAACTGCAGCTCAAAGGCGCGGGCCGCACGCCCTATTCGCGCATGGGCGACGGCCGCGCCGTGCTGCGCTCGTCAATCCGCGAATATCTGTGTTCGGAAGCGATGCATCACCTCGGCATTCCGACCACGCGCGCGCTGTGTGTGATCGGCTCCGACCAGCCAGTGCGCCGCGAGGAAATCGAAACCGCTGCAGTCGTCACGCGCGTGGCGCCGAGTTTCGTACGCTTCGGCCACTTCGAGCATTTCTATTCGAACGATCGCGTCGATGCGCTGCGCGCGCTCGCCGATCACGTGATCGACCGTTTCTATCCGCATTGCCGCGAAGCCGATGATCCATATCTCGCGCTGCTGAATGAAGCGGTGATGTCGACGGCCGATCTGATGGTCGAATGGCAAGCCGTCGGCTTCTGCCACGGCGTGATGAATACCGACAACATGTCGATCCTCGGTCTCACGATCGACTACGGCCCGTTCGGTTTCATGGACGGCTTCGACGCCGGCTACATCTGCAATCACTCTGATTCGCAAGGCCGCTACGCGTACAAGATGCAACCGCAGATCGCGTACTGGAACCTCTTTTGCCTCGCGCAAGGGCTGCTGCCGCTGCTGGGCGTTCAGCACGAGGAAAGCGTGCGCGGCGACAAGGCGATCGAAGACGCGCAGCGTGTGCTCGGCGGCTTCAAAAACCGTTTCGCGCCGGCGCTGGAAAAGCGCATGCGCGCCAAGCTCGGCCTCGACACCGAGCGCGACGGCGATGACACGTCGGGCGACGCTTCGCTGGTCAACCGTCTGTTCGAAGTCATGCACGCCAACCGTGCGGATTTCACGCTGACGTTCCGCAATCTGGCGCGCATTTCGAAGCACGACGCAAGCGGCGACGCGCCGGTGCGCGACCTGTTCCTCGACCGCGCAGCGTTCGATGCGTGGGTGAACGACTACCGCGCGCGCCTGTCCGAAGAAACACGCGACGACGCGACACGCGCCATTGCAATGAACCGTGTGAACCCCAAATTCGTACTTCGTAATCATCTGGCGGAAACGGCGATCCGCCGTGCGAAAGAGAAGGACTTCTCCGAAGTGGAACGTTTGGCAGCCGTCCTGCGCCGTCCGTTCGACGAGCAACCGGAATATGAAGCGTATGCGGGGCTGCCGCCAGATTGGGCCAGCTCGCTGGAAGTGAGTTGCTCTTCGTGACGAGCCCCAAAAAATAACCCCGAGACAGGAATCCCTACCATGAGCAAGCCCGACGACCTCAACACCGAAGCCCCCGCCATCCAGAAAGACGACGCCGAGTGGCGCAAGCAGCTCTCCGACATCGAATACCAGGTGACGCGCAACGCGGCCACTGAGCGCCCCTTTACCGGCCGTTATCACGACCATTGGGACCGCGGCATCTATGACTGCGTCTGCTGCGGCACGCCGCTGTTCGAATCGGACACCAAGTTCGACGCCGGTTGCGGCTGGCCGAGCTACTTCAAACCGATCAACGGCGAAGTGATTGCCGAAAAAACCGACCGCACGCACGGCATGCTGCGCATCGAGGTGCAGTGCAAGAACTGCGGCGCGCATCTGGGCCACGTGTTCGAAGACGGACCTGCGCCGACCGGTCTGCGTTACTGCATCAATTCGGCTGCGTTACAATTCGAGCCCAAGTAAAGCAGCGCGGAGTTCGGCGCCAGTTGAATGATGCGCGGCCGGCGGGCCATCGGTGCATGCACGCACGCTAGCTGCATCACCCGCCCGTCGGCCGCAACACCCTTCATCCGGCTTGCGAACCGGACAACCCACGGTCTGCAGTCAGGCAACGAGCGGCAGCTAGCACTGGCCAGCACCGTTCACCAGCTGCGGCGGCGGGTTCATGCAGCCAACCACCACTGGCGCCTCGCGCCGCGTCCCTCTTTCTCCGACCCACTCTCCGAATTCCCGACCAGATAATGAAATTCCTGTTCGATCTGTTCCCGATCATCCTGTTCTTCGTCACCTTCAAGATATGGGGCATTTTTACGGCGACGGCAGTGGCGATCGTTGCCACGCTGGTGCAGATCGCTTGGGTGGCGTTCCGCCATCGCAAGGTCGACCCGATGCTGTGGGTGAGCCTCGGCGTCGTCACCGTATTTGGCGGCGCGACGCTCGTGCTGCATAACGACACCTTTATCAAATGGAAGCCGACCGTGTTGTACTGGGCGTTTTCGGTCGCGCTGATCGTCTCGCAGGTGGCCTTCAACAAGAACCTGATCGAAGCGATGATGGGCAAGCAGATCACGCTGCCACACACGATCTGGGGCAAGCTGAACATTGTCTGGGCGATCTTCTTCGTGCTGCTCGGACTGGTTAACCTGTTCGTCGCGTATCACTACACGACCGACCAGTGGGTCAATTTCAAGCTGTTCGGCGCGACCGGGTGCCTCGTGGTATTCATCGTCGGGCAGAGTTTGTGGCTGTCGAAGTATATGAAGGAAGAATGACATGACGAACGATGTGTTCATGCACGCCACCACCGCCGAGCGCGCCGCGCTGATCGAGGCGCGCCTCACCGCCGCGCTCGCGCCGGTCGCCTCGATCCAGATCACGGACGACAGCGCGCAGCACGCGGGCCACGCCGGCGCCTCCGCCGGCGGTCATTTCAGTGTCACGATCGTGGCCGCCGCATTCGCCGGGAAAGCCCGCGTGGCGCGGCATCGCATGGTGTATGATGCGCTGGCCGATGCCATGCAGCGCGGCATTCACGCCCTTGCAATCACGGCGTATACGCCCGAAGAATTCGCTTTGTTGCCCCGCTAGGAAACCTTTCGATGACCTTGAAGAAAACCCACCTTTGGGTATTGCTGGCTGCGTTTGCGGCCGCACCTGCATTCGCACAGAACATCGCTGTCGTAAACGGCACGCCGATTCCGAAAGCGCGCGCCGACGCACTGATCGATCAACTGGTTCATCAAGGCCAGCAAAACACGCCGCAACTGCAAATGGCTGTGCGCGAAGAGCTGGTGAACCGCGAAATCCTGATGCAGGAAGCGCTGCGCCGCGGCCTGCCGAATCGGCCGGACATCAAGGCACAAATCGCCGTTGCCCAGCAAACCGTCGTGCTGCGCGCGCTGATCGAAGACTTCGTGAAGAACAACACGCCGAGCGACGCCGAAGTGACCGCGCGTTACAACGCGCTGATCAAGGACGCGGGCGGCAAGGAATATCACCTGCACCACATCCTCGTGGACAACGAACAGCAAGCAAAGGATCTGATCGCCAAGATCAAGGCCGGCGCGAGCTTCGAAGATCTCGCCAAGCAATACTCGAAGGACCCGGGATCGGGCAAGAACGGCGGCGATCTGGACTGGTCGGACCCGAAGGCCTACGTGCCTGAATTCGCGGACGCGGCCACGCATCTGCAGAAAGGCCAGATGACCGACACGCCGGTGCATACGCAATTCGGCTGGCACATCATCCGAGTCGACGACGTGCGCGACATCACGCCGCCGCCGCTCGAACAAGTGCGTCCGCAAATCGTGCAGCAGATCCAGCAGGAGAAGCTGCAGGCGTTCGAAGAAGGTCTGCGTAAGAACGCGAAGATTCAGTAAGCGGTTTTTACCGGCTGCTTCAGAACAAAAAAACCGCCCTCGTGGCGGTTTTTTTGTTTTCCACTATCACCCCAACCAGCGGCGTGCGTTCTGGAACACGCGCAGCCACGGGCTTGCGTCCGTGCTGCCCTCACCCCAGCCTTCCGGATGCCAGCTCATCTGCACCGCGCGATGCACGCGCTCGGTGTGCGGCATCAGCACGCTGAAGCGGCCATCAGGCGTCGTGACCGACGTGATGCCGTCCGGCGAACCGTTCGGGTTGAACGGGTACTGCTCCGTTGCCACGCCACGATGATCGACGTAACGCATCGCCACCGCTACCTTCGACGCGTCGCCTTGCTGCGAGAAGTCCGCGTAACCTTCGCCGTGCGCGATCGCCACCGGAATGCGCGAGCCTTCCATGCCTGCGAAGAAGATCGACGGCGAAGCCTGCACTTCGACCAGCGAGAAGCGCGCTTCGAATTTCTCCGACTTGTTGCGCGTGAACTTCGGCCAGGCTTCGGCGCCCGGAATCATCGACGCGAGGCTGCTCATCATCTGGCAGCCGTTGCAGATGCCCAGCGCAAACGTGTCTTCACGGCCGAAGAACGCGGCGAACATATCGGCCAGTTGCGAGTTGAAGCGGATCGCCTTCGCCCAGCCTTCACCGGCACCCAGCGTGTCGCCGTACGAGAAGCCGCCGCACGCCACCGCACCGGCGAAATCCGCCAGGTTGGCGCGGCCGGCCAGCAGGTCGCTCATGTGGACGTCGTGCGCGTCGAAACCGGCGCGATCGAATGCATAGGCGGTTTCGAGGTGCGAGTTCACGCCCTGCTCACGCAGGATCGCAACACGGGGGCGTGCGCTCTTGCCAACGAACGGTGCGGCAACGTCTTCCGAAGGATCGAACGTGAGGATCGGCGAGATGCCCGGATCGGCGGCGTCGGAAAGCGCGTCGTATTCGGCATCGGCGCAAGCCGGGTTGTCGCGCAGACGCGAAATACGCCAGCTCACTTCGCTCCACGCGCGATGCAACTCGGTACGCGGTGCGTCGTAGATCTTCTTTGCGTCGCGATAAATTTCGATCGTGTCGCGCTCGTTGATCTTGCCGATCACGTGCGAGCATGCCGCCAGGCCGTGTTCGCGCAATGCGCCCAGCACCGCATCGCGGTCCGTCGCGCGCACTTGAATCACGGCGCCGAGTTCCTCGGTAAAGAGCGCGCGGATCGTGCGGTCTTCACGGCGGCCGCTGGTCTGCTTCGCCCAGTCTTTCGCGTCGCCGTAGTCGGATTCGTGGTTCGGATCGAGCACCAGCATGTCGACGTTCAGCGACACGCCGACGTGACCCGCAAACGCCATTTCGCAAACCGTCGCCCACAGACCGCCATCTGAGCGGTCGTGGTACGCGAGCAGCTTGCCGTCGCTATTGAGCGACTGGATCGCAGCGAAGAAACGCTTCAGATCCTCAGGATCGTCGACGTCCGGCACCGTATCGCCGACCTGCTGCGTGACTTGCGCGAGGATACTGCCGCCCAGACGATGCTTGGCGCGGCCGAGGTCGATCGCGATCAGCACGGAGTCGCCCACACCATCCGCTCCGCTCGCGCGGCGCAGTTGCGGCGTGAGGTGCTGACGCACGTCTTCGACCGGCGCGAATGCCGTGATGATCAGCGAGACCGGCGCGACCACTTCCTTCGCAACGCCACGGTCTTCCCACTTGGTCCGCATGGACAGCGAATCCTTGCCGACCGGAATGCTGATGCCAAGCGCCGGGCACAGTTCCATGCCGATGGCCTTGACCGTGTCGTACAGCGCGGCGTCTTCGCCCGCTGCGCCGCACGCGGCCATCCAGTTCGCCGACAGCTTGAGCTTATCGAGCGACGCGATCGGCGCCGCCGCGATGTTGGTGACCGCCTCGCCGACCGCCATGCGGCCCGATGCCGGTGCGTTGATCACGGCGAGCGGCGTACGCTCGGCCATGGTCATCGCTTCGCCGCGGAAACCCGCGTAGTCCATTGTCGTAATCGCGACGTCGGCCACCGGCACTTGCCACGGGCCGACCATCTGGTCGCGCGCGGTCGTGCCGCCCACCGAGCGGTCGCCGATCGTGATCAGGAACGACTTGCTGGCAACCGTCGGGTGACGCAGCACGCTGACCGCGACTTCCGACAACGTGATGCCGGTGACGTCCACCGGTTCGAGTCTCTGCTCGACGCGCTTCACGTCGCGATGCATGCGCGGCGCCTTGCCGAGCAGCACTTCCATCGGCATGTCGACCGGCTCGTGTGCGGCGCCGTCATTCGCTTCGGAGTCGATCACCTTCAACTGACGTTCGGCCGTAGCCGTGCCGACCACCGCGAACGGGCAGCGCTCACGCTTGCACATCGCCTCGAAAGCCGGCAGATCGGCCGGCGCAATCGCCAGCACGTAACGTTCTTGCGCTTCGTTCGACCAGATTTCGCGCGGCGACAAACCGCTCTCTTCCAGCTGGATCTTGCGCAGATCGAAGATCGCGCCCTTGCTGGCGCCGTCCACCACTTCCGGGAACGCGTTCGACAGACCGCCCGCGCCCACGTCGTGGATGCTCAGAATCGGGTTCTTCTCACCGAGTTGCCAGCACGCGTTGATGACTTCCTGCGCACGGCGCTCGATTTCCGGATTGCCACGCTGAACCGAGTCGAAGTCGAGTTCAGCCGTGTTCGTGCCGGTCGCCATCGAGCTCGCGGCGCCGCCGCCCATGCCGATACGCATACCCGGGCCGCCGATCTGGATCAGGAGCGACCCTTCCGGCAGATCGTGCTTGTGCGTGTGCTGATCGGAGATATTGCCGATGCCGCCAGCGATCATGATCGGCTTGTGATAGCCGCGCACCAGACCCGCGACGTTCTGCTCGTACGCACGGAAATAGCCACCCAGATTCGGCCGGCCGAATTCGTTGTTGAACGCGGCGCCGCCAAGCGGGCCGTCGATCATGATTTGCAGCGGCGATGCGATGCGGTCAGGACGGCCATATGCTTCGTGCTTGTCGTCCGGGTTCCGGTGTGCCAGCGGTTGCGCGGCATCACGGGCGTTTTCCCATGCTTCGACGCCGTCCGGCAATTCCAGATTCGACACCGTGAAGCCCGCCAGACCCGCCTTCGGACGCGCACCGCGACCTGTTGCGCCTTCGTCGCGGATTTCGCCGCCTGAGCCGGTCGAGGCGCCCGGGAACGGCGAGATCGCGGTTGGGTGGTTATGCGTCTCCACCTTCATCAAGGTGTGCGTCAGTTCGACGTTGCGGCGGTAGTGCTCGGGCAATTCGCTTGCACCGAGGTCAGCCGGCGTTCGCGGGAACCAGCGCTCAGCCACGCCACCGGCCATGATCGCCGAGTTGTCCGAATACGCGACGATGGTGCCTTGCGGGTTCAGCTTCTCCGTGTTGCGGATCATGTTGAACAACGAGATGTCCTGCTTCTCGCCGTCGATCGTCCAATCTGCATTGAAGATCTTGTGACGGCAGTGTTCGCTGTTCGCCTGCGCGAACATCATCAGCTCGACATCGGTCGGGTTGCGGCCGAGTTTCGTGAAGGCGTCGACGAGGTAGTCGATTTCGTCGTCGGCGAGCGCGAGGCCCAGTTCCGTGTTTGCCGCTTCCAGCGCGACGCGGCCCTTGCTCAACACGTCGACGGTTTGCAGCGGCTTGGCCGGCAGTTCGTCGAACAGATGCAGTGCGTGATCGCGCGAAGGCGACACGCTTTCGGTCATGCGGTCGTGCAGCGCTGCGGCGACGGCTGCCCGTGCTTCGTCGGTAAGCGCCTTCTTGCCGCCCAGCAGACCGCTTTTCAGCGTGACCGTGTATTCGACGCCGCGCTCGATGCGGCGCACCTGCGTGAGACCGCAGAGGTGAGCAATATCGGTTGCCTTGCTGGCCCACGGCGACACCGTGCCGAAGCGCGGCACCACGAGGAACGTGTCGGCCGTGCCGCGCTCTTTGGTTTCTTCGAGCGGATCGCCGTAGTGCATCAGCGCTTCGATCTTCGCGTTATCTTCCGCGGACAGCGGCGTTTGCGCGTTGACGAAGTGCAGATATTGCCCCCGCACGCCAGTGATGTTGGCGTCGATGCGCGTAAGCGTGTCGAGCAGGCGGGTTTGACGGAAATCGGAAAGGGCCGAAGCGCCGGGGAAACACGAGAAGTGGGCCATGGACTTGACGGTGCGTCGCTAATGATGCCGATGAGTGATGCCGATGAGTCGCGCGTGAAGGCGACGTGAGGCGGAAAGGAAGTCCGGGATTATACCCCGGGAACGGGCCGCCAACGGGCTTCGCACCAGGGTTTTGGCGGGGTTTGCGTGGCCGGTCTGTCGGTTTGACTGCTATCATTCGCCCTTTCACCAGATCGGCGCGAGTGGCCTGAGCAATGCCGGGCAGCGCGCCGCATGCCACGCTTAACGGGAACGCTGTGCTTCGGCGGCCCGCCGGCAAATCGAATCAGATCATGGATGTCATCGTCATTGGCGGCGGGATTGTGGGCGTCGCCACCGCTTATCAACTGCGCGCGGCCGGCCACCGGGTATGTGTCGTCGAGCGCCACGCAACGGTCGCGCAAGGCGCGACCTATGGGCACGGCGGCACCGTCTTGCCGACCCCGCTGGATGTCTGGTTCGGCCCGACCTTCATGGCGAGCCGTCAGGGCGCCAAAAACGGTGTGATCAGCAAGGCCGGCTTTAACGGGCCGGCGCGCCAGTTCGTCAAGCAGCTAGCCGCTTTGCAGGAGCCGGAGGCGTTCAGCCGCCAATATGGGCGGCTGCGCCCGCTGATCGAAGCCTCGCGTGACGCGATGGCCGACATCGAAGCGCGCTTCGGGCTGGAATTCGAACAGGCGAGCGGCCTGCTCTATCTGGTGCGTTCCGAGCAGGAATGGCAACAGACACAGACCGCGCTCGATCTGCTGCGCCAATACGAAGTACCGCACCACGTGCTGACCCCTGCCGAGTGCGCCGCGTTCGAGCATTCCGTGCGGACCGAACCGGAATTCGCCTGCGGCGTGCTGTTCGACCACGAGCGCACGGCCAACTGCCCGCTTTTCGCGAAACTGATCAAGCAGACCCTGGATACGCAGGGCGGCGTGCAATTCATGCTGGGCTGCGAAGTCTCGGCGATCCGCCTGGAGGGGCAGCGCGCCGCAGTGGAACTGGCGCCGCGGCCGGGCGCCAACTCCACCGCAACGCGCTCACGCGAAGTCGACGTGATCAACGCCGACGCAATCGTCGTCGCCGCCGGGCAAGGCAGCCTGCCGCTGCTGGAACGCCTGGGGCTGCGCTTGCCGCTGCATCCATTGCGTTTGCATAACCTGGTGGCGCCGATTGCGCATGAGGAATGCGCACCGCACGTCGCGATCGTGGATGCGGTCAAGCGGATCACGATCAGCCGTATGAATCATCGCCTGCGGATTGCGGGTGGTGCGGTTTTGCAGGGCGCCGGCCAGATCGACAAGCCGCTGGGTGAGGCGTTGACGAAAGAAGCCCTGGCGCTGCTGGGCCAGGCGACTCACGACTGGATCCCGGGCGCTGCCCGAATCTCTGCCGCCCTGCCGTGGGAGGGCGTAAAACTGCTGTCGCCGGACGGAATGCCGGTGATCGGTAACGCGCTTCATCCGCGCCTGTTCGTCAACGCCGGCCACGGGCCCGCCGGCTGGGGCCTCGCATGCGGGTCGGGCAAACTGATCGCCGACCTGGTCTCGGGCAACACCCCCGACGTCCCGGCGGACACCCTGGCTGCGCTGCGCGCGGACCGATTCCAGTAAAGGGTGGGCCCGCTCTGGAGCGGGCCGAACGCGGCACACGCGGAGCAAGGCGGCGCCGCTTCGCGACGGGCAACGCCAATCAGACCCAAGCAGGCCAAATCCACGCCAATCAGGCAAAAACACGGCCGGCACAGGCCAAGACGGCGCGCGCCCGAAGCATATCGGCACTAACATAGTGGCTCCTAAAGCTTCTTCACCTTGCCCAAGGTGAACTCCAAGCCTCGCCATGACTGTGCCCGAATCCACGCTCCCGACCTTAATCAGCCCGCGAAATCGGGCGTTGCCGCTACTCACGCTAACCGACCTGCGGATCCTTGAGACCCAGGCCGCGGCAGCACTGCCTCAGCACACCCTGATGGCCCGAGCCGGCAAAGCCGCCGCGAGCTATCTGCAAGAGCGGATCACCCGCGACACGTCGACTGAAAAATCGAAGCACAAGGTATGGCTCGTAGCAGGCCCGGGCAACAACGGCGGCGACGCCTTGATCATGGCCGCGGAGCTGCACCAGGCAGGTATCGCCGTAGACCTTTGCATGCCGCTTGAAGTCAAGCCGGACGAAGCCCGCTGGGCGCTCGACACCGCCCGCGCGGCAGGCGTAGCCATTTCCTCGACACCGCCGGCTTCGCTGGAAAGCTATACATGGCTGGTGGACGGCATGTTCGGCATCGGCCTGACCCGCCCCCTGGAAGGCATCTTTGCCAGCATCGCCCGCCAACTCTCGCAACGCACGAAAGCAAAGTCCAAACGAGGCGGCGTTCTGGCGCTCGACACGCCAAGCGGCCTCGACAGCGACACCGGCACGGTCGTCGGCGAGAGACGGGATCAAGGCGCGGGCCGAAGCGACAACCAAAGCGACGGTGCCGCGGTCCACGCGACGCACACGATCACCTTCATCGGTGCGAAACCCGGCCTCTTCATGGCGCAGGGACGCGATCTCGCCGGCGCGGTAACGGTGGCGCCGATCGGTGTTGACAGCACCACTCGCACGGCCGTGCAACTCAACGCGCCCGAGCTTTTCGCCGCCTTCCTGCCGCCGCGCGACTTCGCCACCAACAAGGGCACTTTCGGCAGCCTCGCCGTGGTCGGCGGCGACACCGGCATGTGCGGCGCGCCGATCCTCGCGTCGCGCGCGGCGCTGTACACCGGCGCGGGTAAAGTGCACGTCGCCTTGCTCGGCGACGGCGCCCCGCCCTACGATCCGCCGCATCCCGAGCTGATGCTGCATGCGGTCGACGACTTGCCGCTCGACAAGATGGACGCGCTTGCCGTCGGCTGCGGCATGGGTCTGCGCGATCGCGCCACACTTCTCATGCACAACGTGTTGCCACTCGACGTGCCCAAACTGTTCGACGCCGACGCCCTCAATCTGATCTCGACAGACCCGTCGCTTGCAGCCGAAGTCACCGCGCGCGGCGTTCAAGGCGATCCGTGTGTGCTGACGCCGCATCCGCTGGAGGCCGCGCGCCTGCTCGGCATCGATGCGCCGAGCGTGCAACGCGACCGCCTCGCCGCAGCGCGGGCACTGGCTGCGCGCTTTGCCGGCGTGGTGGTGCTGAAAGGCACAGGCACCGTCATCGCGGCACCGGACGGCCGCGTCGCGATCAATCCGACCGGCAATGCGGCACTCGCGACAGGCGGCACGGGCGACGTACTCGGCGGCATCATCGGCGCATTTCTCGCCCAGCACCTGCCGCGATACGAAGCCGCGCTGGCAGGCGTCTACCTGCATGGCCTCGCCGCCGACACGCTGAGCGCGCAGGGCCACGGTCCGGCGGGTTTGACGGCGGGCGAACTCGCCCCGATGGTGCGGACTTTGCTTAATCGTATGTTCTATCCGGCGACGGCTGAATGAACCAACTCATCCCACAGTGTGCCTGGGACGCCCAAACCGCTGCCACCTGTCACGCAACGCCGTTATACTGATTGACCGCGCCGCGCGTCAGGTCATCGCGGGTTGCGGCGAAACTTCAGCAAGCCGGTTCGATCGTAAGGCAAGCTCGCGAAGCTTCACGGCAACCCACCGCAACCCGGCCGCGCGGCATCGCTCTAACAGCATCGTTGCATCATCCTCGGCAGCGCTTCACGCGCGCGCCTTTCTTCGTGCCCCTTCGTTAGACGGACGCTATGACGCAGAACTCGCTCCCCTCCTGGTCCTCGCTGCAAACGCATTACGAGAAGATTCGCGATGCGCACATGCGCGACTGGTTCGCCCCCGAGAACGATCCCGCCCCTACCCGTGCTGAGCGCTTTGCGTTCGCGGGCGGCGGTCTCGCGGCCGATTTTTCGAAGAATCGCATCACCGACGAAACCCTGAAACTACTGGTGCAACTCGCGCGCGAAGCCGGCGTCGAGAAACGCCGCGACGCGATGTTCGCGGGCGAGATCGTGAACCCGACCGAAGGTCGCGCCGCATTGCACACCGCGTTGCGCGCCACCGATCCGAAAGCACCGTTTCATGCGCAAATTCAGGCCGAACGCGCGAAGATGGCCGCGTTCGCCGACCAGGTCCGCAGCGGTGCGTGGACCGGCTACACCGGCAAGCGGATTCGCTATGTCGTGAACATCGGTATCGGCGGCTCGGACCTCGGGCCGAAGATGGTCGTGCACGCACTGCATCATCTGGCCACGCCGGAGATCACCACGCACTTCGTGTCGAACGTGGACGGCGCGGATCTGTACAACGTGATGCAGATGATCGATCCCGAACAGACGCTCGCGATCATCGTCTCCAAGACCTTCACGACGCTCGAAACAATGACCAATGCGCGCTCGTTGCGCGACTGGTTCATCGAGAAAGG
The DNA here is from genome assembly GCF_905220705.1 of Paraburkholderia domus. Taxonomy (GTDB): domain Bacteria; phylum Pseudomonadota; class Gammaproteobacteria; order Burkholderiales; family Burkholderiaceae; genus Paraburkholderia; species Paraburkholderia domus. The sequence continues at coordinate 297,963 of NZ_CAJNAT010000002.1, read as the reverse complement.
TTGCCCGGAAAGCGCGCTGGCGAAGCACTTCGTCGGCGTGTCGGCCAATCCTTCTGAGGTGGTCAGGTTCGGCATCGCGAAAGAGAACGTGTTCGAGATGTGGGACTGGGTCGGCGGGCGTTATTCGCTGTGGTCGGCAGTGGGTCTGTCGATCATGATTGCGATCGGCCCGCAACAGTTCGGTGAACTGCTGGCCGGTGCCAACGAGATGGACCAGCATTTCCGCGACGCGCCGCTTGAGAAGAATCTACCCGTGCTGCTCGGCATGATCGGCATCTGGTATCGCAACTTCTTCGGCTCGCAAAGCTATCTGGTCGCGCCGTATTCGGAAGCGCTGCATTTCCTGCCGTCGTACCTGCAACAACTCGAGATGGAGAGCAACGGCAAGTCGGCGCGCCTGGATGGCGTGATGGTCGACTATCCGACTGCGGCTGTGACCTGGGGCGAACCAGGCACGAACGGACAGCATGCGTTCTTCCAGATGCTGCACCAGGGTCCGACCATCGTGCCGATCGACTTCGTCGCCGTGTTGACGCCGGAGCATCCGCTTGTCAGCCATCATCCGAAGCTGCTGGCGAACTGTTTCGCGCAAAGCGAAGCGCTGATGCTGGGCCGCACGCTCGAAGAAGCGAAGAAGGTCGCCGGTGCGGACAAGCCGGAACTGGCGCCGCATCTGGTGTTTCCGGGCAACCGTCCGACGAGCACACTGCTGGTCGATGCGCTCACCGCGCGTTCGCTCGGCGCATTGATCGCGTTGTATGAGCACAAGGTGCTGGTGCAGGCGTCGGTGTGGGACATCAATCCGTTCGATCAGTGGGGCGTCGAGCTCGGCAAGATTCTCGGCAAGGTCGTCGAGGCGGATCTGACGGCGGCAAGCGTCGATGAGAAAAAGCATGACTCGTCGACGTCGGCGTTGATCGCGCGGGCGCGGGCTGCGCTGAAGCGCTAAGCGTGAGCGGCGCGCTTGCTTGCGCCGCAAATGCTGATCGTTCAACCGTGCACTTAGGCGTGCCTTTGCGCCCTGTTCGATGCGTTGAGTTGCGTTGGCTGAAATGAAGAGCGGGCCCTTGCGGCCCGCTTTGCTTTTGTGCGCTGGTACGAATGATTTCGCGCGCGCGAGCGGCACGCTTAAGCCAGACGACCCGCTTCGATCGTCACCGTCGTATCGCAGCGGCGCGCCAGCTCGATGTCGTGCGTGACAAGGATCAATGTGGCGCCGTTCGCGCGGTTCATCTCGAACATCAAATCGATCACCGCGCGACCGGTGGCGGCATCGAGACTGCCAGTCGGCTCGTCGGCAAACAGAATCGCCGGACGCGTAACGAACGCGCGCGCGAGCGCAACCCGCTGCTGTTCGCCGCCCGACAGCAGCTTCGGATAGTGCCCAGTGCGCTTATCGAGCCCTACCTGCTCCAGCAATCCGCGAGCGCGCGCCGCAGCCTCGCGCGTGCCGATGCCGCCTTGCAGTTCGAGCGGCAAGGTGACGTTTTCGAGCGCCGTCAAATGCGGCATCAGTTGAAACGACTGAAACACGAAACCGACCGAGCCGCTGCGCAACGCCGCGCGCTCGTCTTCGCTCAGTTCGGTGAGTTCGCGGCCGAGCAGCCGAACCGAGCCCGAACTCGCGCTGTCCAATCCTGCGAGCAAGCCAAGCAGCGTAGACTTGCCGGACCCGGATGCGCCGACGATTGCCACGCTGCTGCCGGCATCGATAGCAAGATCGATGTCCTCGAGAATCGTCAGTTCGCCCGTTGCATCCTTAACCTTCTTGCACAAACCCCGCACTTCAATGACTGGATCAGTTTTGTTTAGCATGGTGAAGCGTAGGTTGAAAGTGCGCGCCGCAGCGTCTTGTGCGCCGGCGCTGACTACGGCATTCGGCTCGGCCCTGCTGGCCGCCGCCCTGTTTTCGCTGCCCTTCCCAGCCCATGCGGCCAACACGCCCGAACAGACCAGGCCGGTGATCGTCGTACTCGGCGACAGCATCTCGGCCGAGTACGGCTTGCCCCGTGACACCGGCTGGGTTGCCTTGATGCGCCAGCGCCTCACCGACGAGCGAATCGATTATAGCGTCGCCAATGCAAGCATCAGCGGCGACACCACCAGCGGCGGCCGGGCCCGCTTGCCGGCGCTTCTGCAGCGCCTCAAGCCGAGTATCGTGATCGTCGAACTCGGTGCCAACGATGCGCTGCGCGGCGTACCGCTCTCCACCACCGAAGACAATCTGCGTACGATCATCGAGCAGGCTCAACAAGGCCATGCGAAGGTCGTGCTGGTTGGCATGTATGTTCCACCCAATTACGGCCCCGACTACACGCAAAAGTTCCACGGCCTGTACGGCGAACTCTCGAAGCAATTGCGCGTGCCGCTGGTGCCCTTCCTGCTGGCCGGCATCGCGGACAAACCGGACATGTTTCAGGCGGACCAGATCCATCCCACGCAGCAGGCACAACCCGTGCTGCTCAACAACGTGTGGCCGGCTGTCAAGCCACTCCTTCGCACAAGTTCGCCGCACTGAAAAGCTCGCTAACAACTTGTTTCCGGTAATTGGGGAGCGCGGATCGCCAAGGTCGCTTCGACACTTTCGCAATCCCGCGTGACCCGGCTCGATTCTGAGCGACTTCTGAGGAGATAACGTGAAATATTTACCGTTAATCGCTTTGACCGTGGCAATTTCTGCATGCGCCGCTCAACCGCCTGTTGGCGTCCAATCCGTGGGCCAAAGTCAGCAACCGCCAAAGGCCGTCGCTACGTGCATCGCGCATAAATGGGCCGATAGCTCGCAACAGCAAGTCGTGTCGCAAGACATCATGGCTAACGATCAGGCAATGGACGTCTATGTACCAGGTCAGCAGCCGCCAAACGGCGCAGCGGCCGTGGTGCGGCCGTCCTACAGCGGCCCGGGTTCGTGGGTCGGCTTCCGCGCCAATGGCGCTGCAGGCAGCGATGCCACCAGCTCGATCAGCGCTTGCCTCTAAGCGGCTGACGGCATAAGACGCCGCAACCTGAAGTAAACCGTTTGACGCGCTTGCACTCGTCAAATGAAAAAGCCCCGCAATTTTGCGGGGCTTTTTTGTACTGCGTGCTTTACTTGCTTGTGCTCTCGCGCCGGAACTTACTCGCCGTTCGCTTGTGCGTTGCTGCTGTCGAGCGAACCGTAGAATTTCACCTTCGAACGGGCACGCAGCGCTTCGACGTAAGCCTCCGCCTCGGATTGTGCATCGACTTGTGCAATCTGCTGCTGCGCAGCAACCAAACGCTGCGGATCGATCGGGGCAGCCGCAACAACCGAGTTCACGCGATAGATCGCATAGCCGTCGTCGCCGAGATCCACGCCGACGTAGGCAGGTAGCTTTTGCGCGTCCGCTTTGTAGATTGCACTCAATGCAGCCGGCGGCACGCCCTGCGCGTCATTGCGCGAAACCTTCAGCGGCGACGAGAAGCCCGTTGTGGCCTTCGACTTGTCGAACTCCGCCAGCTTCGCGATGCCATCCTTGTGAGCGGCCTCGTTCGACTGAACCGCGATCACTTTCTGACGCACTGCGTCCTTGACGACATCGAGCGCCGGCACGGCCGCAGCCTTGTAATCGGTCACATGCGCCGCGATCAGCGTGTTACCGCCAACGTCGATCGCTTGCGTGTTGTTGCGCGCGGTGACGGCATCGTTTGCGAATACGGCAGCGAGGAACTTCGCATTGTTCAGCGGGCTGTCAGGCGGCAGCTTGGGATCCGGCTGCGGCGTCACCGTGGCCGTTTGCAGTTGCAGCTTGTACTTGTCAGCGGCGGGCTGCAGGCTCTTCGCCTTCTCGTAGACGATCGACGTGAAGCCGTCCGAGTCGTCGCTGAATGCTTTGCTCGCCAGTTGCGTCTTCAGGTCTTTCGCGATCTGATCTTTCACTTCGTCGAACGGCTTTGTGACTGCCGGCTTCACGTCCGTCACCTTGACGATGTGATAGCCGAAGTCAGTTTGCACGATGCTGCTGACTTCGTCTTTCTTGAGACCGAACACGGCGTCGTCGAACGCCTGGCCGCCGGCGATCATGCCGCGCCCGAAGTAACCCAGGTCGCCGCCCTTCGACGCCGAACCCGGATCCTGCGAGTCCTGCTGCGCGATCTGCGCGAACTGATCCGGATGCGCCTTGACCTGCGCGAGCACCTCTTCGGCCTTCTGCTTCGCTTTGGCCTTGTCAGCCGCGCTTGCATCTTTCGGCGCGGAGATCAGGATGTGGCTCGCGCGCACCTGGCCGTCCGTACGGTAATGCGCGATGTTGTCGTCGTAGTACTTTTTCAGGTCGGTGTCGCTCGGCTGAATGGCAGCAGACAACGTTGCCGGCGACATCACAAGGTACTGGATCGTTGCCGTGGCCGGCGTGGCGAAGTCGTTGCGATGCGCGTCGTAATACGCTTGCAGTTGCGCATCCGTAGGTTGCACCTTCGCGGCATAGTCACGCGGATGGAATGCAATGCCTTGCACTTCGCGCTGCTGTTCGGCGAGCTCGGTCAGATGCTGTGCGAGGGTCTTCGACGTGAAGGCACTGCCTTGAATGCTGGCAGGCAACTGCTGCGTGGCGAGGCCGTAACGCACACGTTCGTCGTATTGATCGGGCGTCATGCCCTGCATCGCAAGCAACTGCTTGTAACGGTCAACGTCGATTGAACCATCAGGATTCTTCAGCGACGAGATCACCGGATCGTTCAGCAGCACACGACGAACCGCGTCGTCGGATGCGGTCAGATGCAGGCGCTGGGTTTCGTCGGCCAGCACACGCTGCTCGATCAACCCGTCGAGCATTTCGCCACGACGCGCCGGCGTATCGAATGACTTCATGTCGAACTGCGCACCGAGCATTTGACGGGCGCGGTCGAGTTGCTGACGCATCGCGTCGTCGTACTCTGCGCGAGTAATCTTGTGACCGTTGACGCTGGCGACGTTTGCACTTTCGTCAAAGAAGCCGCGAAAACCTTGAATACCCACAAAACCCAACCCCGGCACAATGACGAGGATGAGCATGAACATCATCAGGCGTTTGTGATTGCGGAAAAAATCGAGCATGCGTGAACGAGTGCCAAAAACAGAACGCCCGATCTTACAACAGCGGGCAATAAAAAAGGCGAACCGGAGTTCGCCTTTCGAGGATACTGGCGGAGTGGACGGGACTCGAACCCGCGACCCCCGGCGTGACAGGCCGGTATTCTAACCGACTGAACTACCACTCCTTATACTGCGCTTAACTACTACTGCTAAGCAGAACCACTGAGCCGAATCTGAAACTGGTGGGTGCTGAGAGGCTCGAACTCCCGACCTACGCCTTGTAAGGGCGCCGCTCTACCAACTGAGCTAAGCACCCGTTTCGCGATTCAGTGTGCTTCTGCTTTTGCTGCCCGATTCATCAACTTGCGCATCAACTAATGCGACACCAAGTCACGCAGAATTCGCCGCACTTCTTTCTAACGAATCTGCAATTCATCAAGCAGCAAGCCCATTAGTTTAGCGCATCCTTCAGAGCTTTGCCAGGCCTAAATTTAGGAACCTTCGCTGCCTTGATCTTGATGGCAGCGCCAGTGCGCGGATTGCGTCCCGTACGCGCCGTGCGCTTGCCCACGGCAAATGTACCGAAACCCACCAAAGTCACCGAACCGCCCTTCTTCAACGTACCTTTGACCCCGCCGATCACCGCATCCAGTGCACGGCCGGCCGCGGCCTTCGAAATATCGGCTTGCTGTGCAATGTGATCGATCAATTCCGTTTTATTCATTCCAACCCCCGAGAATATTTATGGCAATCGTGACGGCGCTCTATAGCACCTGGCATCACGCGGCTGGCGGGTAACGCCGAGCCGACTCATTAGAATTGGCCGAAACCCTTGTGTCAAGCGGGATTGAGCCTGATTAGAGCGGTTCTGGAAGGCACTTCTTATAACCAAATCTTGCCGCAAATCGATGCACGCACAACCAGTCGGCAACTGGAAACGCCCTTTGCTCAAAAGGTGGGATTGTGCGCGTTTCAGACGCGCCTTCCTGCACCTTGCCTGCAATAAAAAACCCGCGGCCAAGGCCGCGGGTTTTAATACAGCAAACAGCTTTCGCCGCTGACTACCTTAGTGCTTCACGACTTCCGTCGCACCGGCGTCTTTGCCAGGTTCAGCCGCTGCGACAGCAGGCGCAGCCGGCTTCGGCTCTTCGTCCGGCAATGCCTGAGGCACACGTTCGAGCGCCAACTCGAGCACCTTGTCGATCCACCGGACCGGCACGATTTCGATCGCGTTCTTCACGTTGTCCGGAATTTCCGTCAGATCCTTGACGTTTTCTTCCGGAATCAGCACCAGCTTGATACCGCCGCGATGCGCTGCCAGCAGTTTTTCCTTCAGGCCGCCGATCGGCAGGACTTCGCCACGCAAGGTGATTTCGCCCGTCATCGCGACGTTGGCGCGAACCGGAATACCGGTCAACACCGACACCAGCGCGGTCGTCATCGCGATACCGGCCGAAGGACCGTCCTTCGGCGTCGCGCCTTCCGGCACGTGGATGTGAATGTCCTGCTTCTCGAACGCTTCGTCCTTGACACCCAGACGGCGCGAACGCGAGCGAACCACCGAGCGCGCGGCTTCGACGGATTCCTTCATCACGTCGCCCAGCGAACCCGTGCGGATCACGTTGCCCTTGCCCGGCATCACTGCGGCTTCGATGGTCAGCAGATCGCCGCCCACTTCCGTCCACGCAAGACCCGTGACCTGACCAACCTGATTTTCCTTGGCGGCCAGACCGAAGTCGTACTTGCGCACGCCGAGGAACGTGTCGATATTGCTAGCGTCGACCGTCACCGCGCCTTCCGCCTTCTTCAGCAGAAGCATCTTCACAACCTTGCGGCAGATCTTCGAAATCTCACGCTCGAGCGAACGCACGCCCGATTCACGCGAGTAGTAACGAATGATGTCGCGGATCGCGGATTCCGTCACATCGACCTCACCATCCTTGAGGCCGTTGTTCTTCTTCTGCTTCGGCAACAGATAACGCTGCGCGATGCTGACCTTCTCGTCTTCCGTGTAACCAGACAGACGGATCACTTCCATCCGGTCGAGCAACGGCGGCGGAATATTCAGCGAGTTCGACGTCGCCACGAACATCACGTCCGACAGATCGAAGTCGACTTCGACGTAGTGATCGGCGAACGTGTGGTTCTGTTCCGGATCGAGCACTTCCAGCAGAGCCGACGACGGATCGCCGCGGAAATCCTGCCCCATCTTGTCGACTTCGTCGAGCAGGAAGAGCGGATTGCGCACGCCGACCTTGGTCAGGCTTTGCAGAATCTTGCCGGGCATCGAACCGATGTACGTACGACGGTGACCGCGAATCTCAGCTTCGTCGCGCACGCCGCCGAGCGCCATACGCACGAACTTGCGGTTCGTTGCGCGAGCGATCGACTGACCCAGCGACGTCTTACCGACACCCGGAGGCCCAACGAGGCACAGGATCGGCGCTTTGACCTTGTCGACACGTTGCTGGACCGCGAGATACTCGAGAATGCGTTCCTTCACTTTCTCGAGACCGAAATGGTCTTCGTCAAGCACGCGTTCCGCATTCGAGAGGTCGTTGTTGACCTTGCTCTTCTTGCGCCACGGCAAGCCGATCAGCGTATCGATGTAGTTACGCACGACCGTCGCTTCAGCCGACATCGGCGACATCAGCTTGAGCTTCTTCAGCTCGGAGTCGGCCTTCTTCTTGGCTTCCTTCGGCATGCGGGCAGCCGTGATGCGCTTCTCGAGTTCCTCGAGATCCGCACCTTCTTCGCCTTCGCCCAGTTCCTTCTGGATCGCCTTGACCTGTTCGTTCAGGTAGTACTCGCGCTGGCTCTTCTCCATCTGGCGCTTCACACGCCCACGGATGCGCTTTTCAACCTGCAGGATGTCGATCTCGGCTTCGAGTTGCGCGAGCAGATGCTCGAGGCGCTCGATGACCGGGAACATTTCGAGGATGTGCTGCTTCTGGTCGAGCTTGAGCGGCAGGTGCGCCGCGATCGTATCGGCCAGACGGCCAGCCTCGTCGATGCCCGACAGCGATGTCAGGATCTCCGGCGGGATCTTCTTGTTCAGCTTCACATACTGGTCGAACTGCGACACAATCGCGCGGCGCAGCGCTTCAGTTTCAGCGCTGTCGGCGTGGTCGGGTTCGAGCGGCATGACTTCGCACGAAAACTGCGTTTCCTGCTCTTCGATGGAAAGCGTTTTCGCGCGCTGCAAGCCTTCGACGAGCACCTTAACGGTGCCATCGGGCAGCTTCAGCATTTGCAGGATGTTGGCAACGCACCCTACTTCGTACATGTCCTTTTCGGTCGGCTCATCTTTCGCAGCCGTTTTCTGGGCGACGAGCATGATGTGCTTGCCGCCTTCCATCGCTGCTTCGAGAGCCTTGATCGACTTCGGGCGGCCTACGAAGAGCGGAATCACCATGTGCGGGAAGACGACTACGTCGCGCAGCGGGAGCAGCGGGAGCGTAATGCGTTCCGGCGGAAGGAGTTGGGTTCCTGACATTTCATTTCCCCATGAGTGGAATCAGTTCGTTCGATAGGTGAGGCCAGCAGAAAAGATTGCAAGCCTCCGCGTGTGGGAAAAGTTCAGTGACTCCGAAGGTTCAGTGACTCCATAGTGAAAACAACCATCCTGACCACACGATAAACGAAAAAAGCCGTTCACGTCGCCATGAACGGCTTTTTTTGCAGAACCCGAAAGCCGATCAGTTCGAACCCGCCACTTTGGGCGCGTCTTCGTAGATCAGTAGGGGCTTACCGTCGCCGTCAATCACGTTGTCGTCGATGATGACCTTGCTAACGCCTTTCATCTGCGGCAAATCGTACATGACATCAAGCAACGCCTGTTCCAGGATGGAGCGCAGACCGCGGGCGCCCGTCTTGCGACGGATCGCTTTACGTGCGACAGCCTGCAACGCGGCCGGACGAATCTCGAGCTCGACGCGTTCCATATTGAACAGCTTGTGGTACTGCTTCACTAGCGCATTCTTCGGTTCGACGAGGATCTTCATCAACGCCACTTCGTCGAGCTTGCCGAGCGTAGCCACCACCGGCAGACGACCGATCAGCTCAGGAATCAGACCGAACTTGATCAGATCTTCCGGCTCCACTTCGCGCAGCACTTCGCCGGCGTCGCGGTCCTGCTTGCTCTTCACGCTCGCACCGAAGCCAATACCGGTCTTCTCGGTACGGTCTACGATGACCTTCTCGAGGCCATCGAACGCGCCACCGCAAATAAACAGAATATTGGTGGTGTCGACCTGGATGAAGTCCTGATTCGGATGCTTACGGCCACCCTGCGGCGGCACCGACGCCATCGTGCCTTCAACCAGCTTCAACAAGGCTTGCTGCACGCCTTCACCCGATACGTCACGGGTGATCGACGGGTTGTCGGACTTGCGGCTGATCTTGTCGATTTCGTCGATGTAGACAATGCCGCGCTGAGCCTTGTCGACTTCGTAATTACAGTTCTGCAGCAGCTTCTGAATGATGTTCTCGACGTCTTCGCCGACGTAGCCGGCTTCCGTCAGCGTCGTTGCATCGGCAATGACGAACGGGACGTTCAGAAGGCGCGCGAGCGTCTGCGCGAGCAGCGTCTTGCCGGAACCGGTCGGACCGATCAGCAGGATGTTGCTCTTGGACAGCTCGATCTCGTCCTTCTTGTCGAGATGCTTGAGGCGTTTGTAGTGGTTGTACACCGCGACCGCGAGAATCTTCTTCGCGCGTTCCTGACCGATCACATACTGGTCGAGAATTTCACGGATTTCCTGCGGACTCGGCAGATCGGACTTGGACAAGCCCGCCTCGATACCCGCACCTGCAGCCTCATCGCGAATGATTTCGTTGCACAGGTCGATACATTCATCACAGATGAACACCGACGGGCCGGCAATCAGTTTTTTGACTTCATGCTGGCTCTTGCCGCAGAACGAGCAATACAACAGCTTTTCGCTGTTAGAACCTTTCTTGTCCGCCATAGATGTGTGAGCCTCCGGACACTCGATTACATGATACGCCGTTTGCCCTGGCCTCGCGGTTTGGGCGCGGCAGGGCTTGAGCCAAAATAACGGCGTTTGCCGCAGGCGCTCGGACGAGTCTTGATTATTTCACAACCGATCCGATGACGGTTTTGCCCCATATTGGGGCAAAACCGCACCGATTCACGGACGCTTGTGCGCCACCTGGTCAACCAGACCGTAAGCCTGCGCGTCATCGCCCGACATGAAATTGTCGCGGTCGGTGTCGCGCGCGATACGCTCGACCGGCTGGCCGGTGTGGTGCGCGAGCAGATGATTCAGCCGTTCCTTCAGGTACAAAATTTCACGTGCCTGGATTTCGATGTCCGACGCCTGGCCACGCGCGCCGCCCAGCGGCTGGTGAATCATCACACGCGAATTCGGCAAGGCAAAGCGTTTGCCCTTTGCGCCCGCTGCCAGCAGGAACGCGCCCATGCTGGCCGCGAGGCCCATGCATAACGTCGACACGTCCGGCTTGATGAACTGCATCGTGTCATAGATCGCCATCCCGGCCGAAACCGAACCGCCCGGGCTGTTGATGTAGAAGCTGATGTCCTTGTCCGGATTCTCGCTTTCAAGGAACAACATCTGCGCGACAACGAGGTTGGCCGTCTGGTCGTTTACTTCGCCGACCAGGAACACGATACGTTCCTTCAGCAGACGCGAATAGATGTCATACGAGCGCTCGCCCCGGCCGCTCGTTTCCACAACGATCGGCACCAGTCCGAGCGCCTGCGCTTCGAGATCCCGGGACGACTGGGAGGTCAACGTGTCCAGCATTTGGGCGCGAAAGGTCATGCAATGGATCCTTGTCTGGAAATATTCTAAATATTAGATGCTAGACAGGTGTGGTCGACGAGCCCGTATTCAAGTGCGCGATCAGTGCGGACGCGGTGTGCAACACCATGCAAAACGCAACGCATTTTCACAGCACAAAAAAACGGCGTGCGGGCCGTCGCTCCGACAGCCGGCACGCCGTTGCAGCGACGCTTACGCTTGCGCCGTTGCGCTTGCCAGTTCTTCGAAGCTTACTTCCTTGTCCGTCACCTTGGCCTTGCTGAGGACGAAATCGACGACGTTGGCTTCAACGACGTACGCTTCCATTTCGGCAAGCCGTTGCTGATTGGAATAATACCAGCGGACGACTTCCTTCGGGTCTTCGTAGCTTTTCGCGAATTCGTCGACTTCGGCACGAATTTGCTCCGGCTTGGCTTGCAGCTCGTTCGCCTTGACCAGCTCGGCCAGCACGAGGCCCAGCTTCACCCGACGCTCAGCCTGTTCCTTGAACATTTCAGCCGGGATCGGCGCGTCAGCGGCGTTCGGCACGCCGCGTTGCTCGAGGTCTTGACGAGCCATGCCGACCAGGCGTTCCTGATCTTGTGCGATCAATGCGGTCGGCACGTCGAGTTCCGAAATCTTCAGGAGCGCGTCCATGACCTGGTTCTTGACGATAGCTTGCGTGCGGCGCTTCGCTTCGCGTTCGAGATTGTCTTTGATCTCAGCGCGCATCTTGACCAGATCGCCGTCTTCGATACCGAGCGACTTCGCGAATTCAGCGTCGATTTCCGGCAGGTGCGGCCATTCGATCTTCTTCATCGTGATCGTGAATTGCGCGGTCTTACCAGCGACATCCTTGCCGTGATAGTCAGCCGGGAAAGCCAGATCGAATTCCTTTGATGCGCCGACCGCGAGGCCCAACGCTGCCTTTTCGAATTCCGGCAGCATGCGGCCTTCGCCCAGCACGAATGCGAAGTCTTCAGCGCTGCCGCCCTGGAACACTTCACCGTCGATTTTGCCGACGAAGTCGACCGTCACGCGGTCGCCGTCTTTAGCGGCCGTGTCTGCGCCGCCATCGCCATGCTCGCCCGCTTCGCCGCGAGCGTGGAAATGCACGCGCTGCTTGCGCAGGATGTCCAGCGTGCGGTCGATTTCCGCTTCGCTGATGGTGGTCGTGGTGCGTTCGATTTCTGCCGTGGCGACGTCGCCCAGCTTCACTTCCGGATACACCTCGAACGTCGCGTCGAACGCGTAATCGCCTTCAGCAGCTTCGACCTTCGGCGCGAAGCTCGGCTGGCCGGCAACGCGCAGGTTTTCGGCGCGGCTGATGTCGAAAAACTCCTTGCCGACCTTGTCGCTCAGCACTTCGGCTTCCACCTGGCCCGAATACTGTTGCGTCACCATCTTGAGCGGCACCTTGCCCGGGCGGAAACCCGGCATGCGCACATTCTTCGCGAGTTGACGGATACGCGAGTCCACTTCCTTCTGCACGGCGTCCTTCGGCAGGGAAATCGTTACGCGGCGTTCGAGCTTGCCGAGGTTTTCAACAACGTTAGCCATGGCTTCAATCGTCCTAAAATTATTCGAGCGAATCAGTTATCTTCTGCGTGCCGCTTTTCGATGTCGCTTCGCATCGCGCGTTACATCAATTCGGCGCCTGCGCCGCGGGCTTGCAGGCCGCCGGCAGCACGGTTGGGTCCAAAGAGCCGAATATTTTAGCAAACTATTTGCGCGCTTAGCCGGGATTCGACGATTGCGTGCGTTTTTATCGGTGTTCGGGCCGATTTCCGCGCTGTTTTTTACCTGTTTGCAGCTTGCCTGGTGGCTATTTGGTGCCTGCTTTGCGCTCGGCCCCCGCCAGTTTCCATACGGCTTGCGGCAGTTCAACAATTCCTTTCATCGGCGCCGCTACCGTCAGAGGGATCCGCATGACCGACAGCGCCCCGCTTGCCGCGCGCGTTCCAGCTCGTGATTCACGCACGCCCTGCCACGGACGATCCCGGCTATGCCGTTCGACATATTCAGTCGGCGCGCCCATGCTGATAAGCTAACGGACGCGCTCGGGGCTGCGCCTGCATTTTTTCATATCGTCCGCCCTCGCAACGATCCCAACCATTCAGAGACACCATGCCGAATTCGCCGTCCTCGCCTGTCGTCGTCATTGCTCCCGATTCCTTCAAAGGTTCGCTCAGCGCGGAACAGGTCGCGCAGGCGATTGCGTCCGGCATCCAGCGTGCCCGGCCCGACGCCACTGTGCGCATCTGTCCGATGGCCGATGGCGGCGAAGGCACGCTAGACGCCATGCTCACGAGCGGCGGCGAGCGCCGCACGCTGAGCGTGCGCGGCGCGGCCGGTCCGGTGCGCGAAGCAATCACCGGCCTGCTTGCGGATGGCAGTGCGATCATCGAAACGGCGGAAATCGTCGGTATTACCGATCCGGTCGGCATGGGCGTGCCGGTCGAAGCGCGCAGCACGCGCGGCATGGGTGAAGCGATTCGCGCATTGCTCGACGCGGGCGTGCGGCGCTTTTTTGTCGCGCTCGGCGGCAGCAGCACGAACGACGGCGGCGCCGGCTTGCTGGCCGGCCTCGGCCTAAAACTTTTCGACGCGCAAGACAAAGAACTCGACGCCACGCCCGAACAACTCGCTCGCGTGGCCCGCCTCGACGTGTCGCAGCTTGATGCCCGCCTCGCGGACACGCAGTTCGTCGGCATGTCGGACGTGGACAACCCGCTGACCGGCGATCACGGCGCGACCGCGGTGTTCGGTCCGCAAAAGGGCGTGAAGACGGAACAGATTGCGCCGATCGACGCCGCCCTCGCCCGTTTCGCCGATCTGCTCGAGGCGGCACTGGGGCGCACAGCACGCGACCAACCCGGCGCAGGCGCGGCTGGCGGTCTCGGCTTTGCGCTGCACATGCTGGGCGCGCAGTTTGAGCCGGGCGCGGAAACCGTCGCGCGGCAGATCGGGCTGGATGCGGCGCTTAAAGGCGCGAACTGGCTGATCACTGGCGAAGGCCGCTCGGACGTGCAAACACTGCACGGCAAGGCGCCGTTCATCGCTTGCCGTCACGCGCAGGCAGCGGGCGTGCCGGCCACGCTGCTCTCCGGCGGAGTCGACTCCGCGGCGCTACCGCGCCTCGCCGAACACTTCAGTGGCTGCTTCTCGCCGGCCCCCGGGCCGATCACGCTCGAGGTTGCGATTCGCGACGCGGCGCGCTTGCTGGCCGACGAGGCCGAACAGTTGACGCGCCTGAAATACGGCACGCGTTGACCGGCGGGACGGTTGCGGCAACAATCACAGCGCCGCGACCGCGCTACTCATCACGGGAAGACCATGAAGGATTCCGCCAAAGCCGGACTCGAACAGTTCCTCACATACCGTCTGCACGTGCTGAACAAACTCGCCGAGCGTGGCATCAGCGAGCGCTATCAGGACAAGCTGGGCGTGACGTTGCCTGAAGCGCGGGTGGTTGCGTCGGTGGGCTCGTTCGGACCGTTTTCAATCATGGAACTGGCGCGGCACGCCAACCTCGACAAGAGCCAGGCGAGCCGTGCGGCCGAGGCGTTGATCAAGCAAGGACTCGTGAAGCGAGATCCGAGCGCCGAAGACGGCCGCGTCGTGCTGGTGTCGCTGACCCCGGAGGGCCGCGCACTCTATCGCAAGGTGATGCCGATCGCGCGTAAGTGGAACGGGGATATGTTCGACTGCCTCGACGAACAGGAAAAGCTCGCGTTCGGCCAGGCGCTCGATAAGATCATCAACACGATGACGGCGCGCGAGGAGTAAGCAACGGCGTGTCAGCGCGGGTCGCCCGCGCTTGGCGATTTCATGGCGCGACGCAACTCTCCATACTGCGCATTCTTTTGCGCAGACGTACTCCCGGGCCGAAGTTAGTTCTTTCCAGTGCTTTGACCGTCGGCGTCGGCAGCACCTGTATCTTTCACCGTAACGTTCGCCGCGCCTGACCCACTGGGTACATCGCCGGCCAATCCATCAGTACCGCCCACTCCGCCAGTTCCACCGCCCCCATCGGGGACTTCCACAGGCGCACTGCCACTCGGGGCCTGAGCCTGGAACTGGGCGCGGCGCACAAGCCGCCAGGCGATCGCACCGAGCGAGCCAACGGCCAGCAACAAGGCTGCCCACAACATATAGCGCCGCATCGCATCGGGGTCTTTGCCCGGCGACTGCGCGTCGGCGTCTTGCTCATCGGGCAGCACCTCGCCCAGCCGTGCTGCCACGACGACCGATGACGCACCCATCAGCAGATCCGCCCGACTCACCGCCGACGACACCGCAGCCGCACTCCCCACTGCCAGCGTGAAAGGCGCAGCCCCACGCGCGACGAAAGTGAGTGTCGCCGGACGCCAGCCCGCGGCGACGGTCAATGCACCGCTTCCCAATCCGCCATTGCGCGTATCGACCACCACGCGCCACTGACGGTCCGTGTCGGGCGCCATTTCGAGCGATGGATTGCTTTGTTCCACCGTGCCGTTGTGCAACCGGAACAACGTCGCGCTCGATACTTCTCGCCACGCCGTCTCCAGACCCGCGCGCGAATAGACGACAGCAGGCGCCACGGTATTGGGCTGTGGCAGATTCAGGCGCAAACGATCGATCGGATAAGGCCCGCCGGTCTCGAAGAAATACTCGCCAGTTTTCGGCCCCGTGCGGGCAACGATACCTACGCGCCATTCCTGTTGCGTACCCGCGCGCTGCGCGTGATCGGCGCTGGCCGCCTGCACCTGCGCCTCGATCGACTCGATGTACGGCGCGCCGTCAAGCCAGCGCAAACGTAGGTAACGCGCGCGCATGCCATTGAGCTCGATGCGGTCCTGGCTTAGCGTGCTGCCGTTGTAGCTGACCTTGAGCAGTTGTGCCTCGCCCGCGGGTTGCCAGTTGCGCAAATCGTCACTCGATTCGACGTTGACACGCCCCTGGTAATTGTCGTCACGCACATGGACGACCAATGCCTCTACCCGAGATCCTGCACGCGCCTCGCGCGCGATATCGATCAGGTCAGCGTCATCTTGCGCGCGGGACGGCGGGGCCGAGGTTGCACGCAGCGACCCGTCGGCGGCGATCGTTACGCCAAGTGGCGCACCGGTGCCGCCTGGCGCGGCAGGCGGCATGGGAAACCAGCGCACCGGACGCAACGTCGCCGGCGTGCGGGAAGGCTCACGCGGTGTGTCGAGCGAATACGGCACGGGTTCGCCGGCGCCATTGAACACGCGCACATCGCCGAGATCGCTGCATTGGCTGGCGGCGTAGACGGCCGCCGGAAGTGTCACGCTGTAGTAAGCGGCGCCGCTATCGAGTTCGAGCGCAAAGCGCTGCGCAAAACGATCGGCCGCTACGGCCGCCGTCGACACCCACACGGACGCGATCGCAAGACACCACCCCGTCACTATCAAGACACGCTTCATTGCTCAGTTTCCAGAACTGCCGCCTTGGGCGGCAACGGCGAGAAGTAACCGATCAGCAGCAGCATCAGGCCGATACCGATGAACGAAACGATCCGTTCGACACCCGTCACGTGCGACAGATCGAACAGGAACAACTTGACGACGGTCGCGGCCAGCAGTCCGCCGCCGACGAACCAGAATATCCGGCTGGACCGGCGGGTCGCCCAGATCATCATAGCCAACGCGCAGACCGTCCAGAATACCGACAGCGAAGCCTGCACGAGCATCGAGTGCGACATTTCGTCGAGCTGATATGGCACGCCGATCCAATGATGCAGTGTATGCAGCAGCAACGCGTTGAACCACAGGAACAGCGTAGCGAGCACCGCATAGTCGAAAGCCCGCGGATGCCAGTGCACGCCCAGTGCGCGAAGGCGCCGCAACCACACGGCGCAGGCGATGAACCCGAGGATCTGCGCCACATCCAGCGGATTCGCGATCGGCAGCCAGAAGAGCGGCGCGGCGCTGCCGTCGCTCGTCACACTCGCGATACTCCACACCCATAGCAAGGCGGCGAGCGGCGCCGCGGCCCACACCTGATAGGCCTGCACAAAGCGCGCGACCGGCCAGCGCAAGCGGTGGCCGACGCCCGCTACCAACAGCAGCAGAATGCCGAAGCCATAAGCCCATGCGCTCCAGCTCCATGCGCCTTCCGGCACGTATGCGCGCAAGCCCCAATAGCCCTCGAGCGCGACGAGCGCGCCAGCTGTCCAGAACATCAGCGTATGCAGCGGCGCGAGCACCCGATCGCCGACGTCGCGCTGCTGACGCCACAGCAACACATAGGTAGACGCCGCGACGACCGCGCAAACCAGCCAACCGTAACCGCTGACCGGCGCGACGCTCAACATGAACAGACTCAACGTAAGTAATGCGAGGACCGGCACGAGCGCCAGCGCCGGCAGTCCGGCGAGCTGCCATCGCAGCTTGCGCTGCGCGCCGTGCGCGAGCCACGCCGTTAGAACGGCGAACAGTGCGATGGCGGCAATTTCGAAACGGTCGTGGTCATACGCAAGATGCGCCTGCGCGTACGCGTCAATTTCGTGAAGGCCGCCAGAGATCCACCACGACAGCCCCCACACGCCGGCAACGAGCCCGATCTGCGGCATCCACGCGTGCCACGCGCCCGCTTCGCTGCGTCCATGCAGCCGCCATCCCGTGAACATGCCCGCGGCCGCGATCAGCACGGTCGCAATGTACGCGCCGTTCAGCACCGGCCATGCATGCGCGTGGTCGATCTGCGCAAGCATGCCGACAACGTACGCACCCGCTGCGGCCACTTGCATCAGCAAGCCGAAGCCAAATACCACAAGGCGCCGCTGACGCACAGCGAGCCACGTGATGGCGGCGCCTTCGATTGCCCAGGTCGCGCTCGTGGTCGGCCCGGTGAAAGCGAGCGGCACAGCAAGCGTCGCGAAGATCACGGCCAGCGCGAGCATGGCCTCGAACATCATGCCGAGACTCGCGCGCCGACGCGCCAGCCAGCCCGCGATCGCGAGATAGAACGCAGCCAGCGCCACCGCGCTCCACGCCAGACCGAATTCGGTGCCCTTCATCAGCGCCGCTTGCAGACCCATCGCGACGAGCGGCGTGCCGAACACCAGCGTGCCGTCGACGTAATGCTTGAGCGCGACCTCGCGGCGCACCGCGTAGAGCAACGCGATGCCGACATACATCAGGAAGAACAGGATAAGAAACGGCTCGGTGCTGGCAAGCAACTCAGGCCGGTACGCCGTCACGCCCCACACGGCGCCGATCGAAAACGTGAACACGAAGCCAAGCAGATTCAGAGGCCGCCACGCCTTGAACCATGCAATTGCGAAAATGCCCGCGTTGAGCAGCGCGTAGTAGCTGAACAGCATGACGTGATTGCCGGCGCCGGTCGACAGAAGCACCGGCGCGAGGAAGCCACCCGCACTCCCCATGAAGGCCAGCGACGACGCATTCTGACGCACCGCCAGAAACGCGCTCAGGCCGCAGATCGCAATCATCAGCGGCAAGGCCGCGCCCGCCGGCAGCAGAGGGTAAAGCTTCGTTGCGGCGAACACGGTCAGATAGAGTGCGCCGACGCCGCCGCCCTGCAAGATCAGTCCATACGCGCCGCGGCGCTCGCCGATTTGCCAGCCGAGCCCGATCAAGGCGGTCGCGGCGAACGCAACGCCGGCGAGGCGGAATTCGATCGGTAGCAGACTGTTGTCGGCCGCGTATTTGAGCAGGAACGCAATGCCGAAGAACAGCACGATGATGCCGACCCGCACGACCGTGTTGCCGCCCACTAGCCAGTCGCGGGCGCTTTTGAAGAGGCGTTCCGCGAAACCGGGACCGCGCGGCGGTGCAGGTCGTGCAGGCGGTGCGGGCGGTGCGGGCGGAGACGGTGGCGCAGGCGGGATCGCGTATGGATGCGGCACAAAATCGGCCGGTCGTGGTTCGAACGTTGCAGGCTTGCCATCCGCGCTCCCGGTCGCCGATACGCCGGTGACGTTGGCCCGCAACTCGCGGATCTCACTGCGCAAAACGACGATCTCATGCTCGAGTCGCTCGACGCGCGCGGCGAGTTCGCCGGATGGGCTGCCGGACGGGTTCCAGCCATCGGTCGCAACCGGTTTTGACGCGGGTTCGCTCGCGGCGTCCGGGGACTTCTTTTGCAGCAGACGTGCGAGCGCAAAGCCGGCCACCCCGCCCATCAGTGCGCCGTAGCCGATCGAGAAATCGTTCGACAAGGCGATCAACATCCCGACCACCGCGCCGAGCACGGCAAATATCACGCTCATCGCATCCCTCTTTTATTGTCTTCTGTTGCGAGATCCGTTTGTCGCTCCGATTATTCCACGAGGTTAGCAATAAGGCGTAAATCGGCGCCCGGCCAGGCGGCCGCGTTCGCTGCAACCCGCCAACCGTGTCAAAATTCGGGATCGGCCATCAGGTCTTCAATCACCCACATTTCATCCAGGGAAGTTTCAGTGGACATCAACAAACAGGTAGCGGCCCTCACCGCCTCGGAACTTCAAACCGCCGGTGCGAGCCAGGCGACGGCGATCGCCGTCAGTGTGCTGCTGCGTCATTTGCGCTCGCCTGAGCTGGCAAAACTGTTGTCGTCGGCGTTCGAAAACCACCAGGCAGTCATGCTGCAAACGCCGTGGCCCGATCCGATGCTGCAGGCGTTCGAATCGACCCGCCGCTTTCTCGAAGGCGCGGTACTTGCCGAGTTGCCAGGCACACAAGCCGAACAGCAATCGCCAGCGCCGGACGCCTGAGCGCTGCGGGGCACGCAAGGCCCGACGCAAATCACACGAAAAACAAAAAACCCCGTCAGTCCAAAGACTTAACGGGGTTCTCTGCTACATATAGATGGTGCGAGGGAGGGGACTCGAACCCCTACACCCTTGCGGGCGTCAGGACCTAAACCTGGTGCGTCTACCAATTTCGCCACCCTCGCAGCCGGACAAAGCGCCGTGCGTTCTGCCCGATGTCCTGCATGCTTGCGGCCGCGTTAAAAACCCGTGCCCGAAAGCGTAAGCGCGAGATTCTAACCGATTGATTCGCGCTTGTCTGCATTTGCTCATGCATCGGCCCAAGGGGCGTCGATGCTACAATTTTTGGCTAAACGCACGCACACCGTGCCCTCTTCGCCTGCCCTTCCCCACATTCCAATCCCGTGAATTTCGACGAATACTGCCAGCAGAAAGCGGCGCCGCCCGGATCGAGCACTTACTATGCGCTTCGGCAAGCGCCCGCGGCAAGCCAACCGCTCCTGACCGCGCTGTTCGCACTGCGCCGCGAGTTCGAGGAAACCGTTAAAGAAACCAGCGATCCGGCCATCGGCCGCACCAAACTCGCGTGGTGGCAAAACGAGCTCGCAGCGCTGGCCTCGGGCTCGCCGTCGCATCCGGTGTCAAAGGCGCTGGCGGCCTATCTGCCCGACGTGCAGGCCGAGTACCCACAGCTGCAGGCGTTGCTGACCGGCTTCGAAATGGACCTCGACCAGGCACGCTACCTCGACTACCCGAATCTGCGGCGCTATGTGCAAGGCGTCGGCGGCACTTTCGCGTCGCTAACAGCGCGTGCTACGGCGAAAGACAGCGCTCAGGCGTCAAGCTGGTCGGCGCCGCTCGGTGAGGCGCTGCAGCTTGCGCAATTCGTCGTCGATACCGGTAATGATGCGCGTCACGGCCGCATCTATATTCCGATCGACGAAATGCAGCGCTTTAACGTCACCGCCGCGGATCTGATCAATCGGAAATATTCCGACGCATTTACCGAGCTGATGCGCTTCGAGACCAAGCGGGCCCGCGATGCTTTGCGTGCGGCGCTTGTCGCCATACCGGAGAATGAGCGCCGCTCGCAGCGCACGCTGGTCGCGCAGGCAGCACTGGCATTAGCGCTACTGGACGAAATCGAGCGTGATGGCTATCACGTGCTGCATCAGCGCATCGCGTTGACGCCGATCCGCAAACTCTGGATCGCATGGCGCGCCCGGTAAGCCAGCAACGCAACGGCCGCCACCTCATGCTGATGAGCACGCTCCGCTCACTATCAGACGCGTAGTAACGGCAGCGGCTCGAACCGCTGCTGCAGGATCGCGGACGCGTCGAGCCCCCACCAGGGCCCGAGCACCGTCGCGTAGAGCTGCTGGAAATCGACGCCGACCGGCAAGTTGCCATTGCCGTCGAGCCGCGCGAGCACCGGCGGCACGCCATACAAACCGCCCCGCACTCGCCCGCCCATCACGAAATGCGGCGCCACGGTGCCGTGGTCAGTGCCGTTGCTCTGATTCTCACGCGGACGCCGGCCGAATTCGGCATAGGTCATCACCAGTGTCTCGTCCCAGCGGCCGAGCTCCACCAGCGCCGACTTCATCGACGCAAACCCTTCGGCCAGTTGCTTGAGCAGCGCCGCCTGCTGACCAGGCTGGTTCTGATGCGTATCGAAACCGTTCAGCGTCAAACGGATCACCGCGACGCCCTGCCCGCTCTTCGGCTGCCCTTGTGGCGTATCACCCGCGGCAAGCACCTGCATCGCCGTCTTGATCGAACTACCGAATGCGCCGCCGGGGAACACGGTCTTCAATTGCGCCTGACCTTGTGTGGGACGCAGGCGGTCGGCGGCTTTCACGATGTCGTTCTCGACGTCGAGAATGTGCGCCAATTCCGGATTACGCTCGTGCAGCGAGACCGGCGTGGCAAGGCGCGAAGCCTTGACGAACTGCGCCGGGTTGACCAGCGCAATCGCGCGTGCGCCGTTGGCGAGCGGTCCCATTTCGGCGCTGCCGATCACCACCCCGTCAGCGGCAAAACCAGCGGGCACCGGCACCTGCGCGAATGCACGCGTAAGCCAGCCCTCGCGCAAATATTGATCCGAACGCGACGCGGTGTCCCAGATCTCGATCGAGCGGAAATGGGACAGGTTCGGCTGCGCGTAGCTGACGCCCTGCACGATCGCCAACTGCTGGCTTTGCCAAAGCGGCATCAGCGGCTGCAACGACGGATGCAGCGCGGTGCGCTCGTCGAGCTGAATCGCCTGCTCGCGTTTGATGCCGATGTTTTTGCGCAGCTGATAGTAAGTGGGATCGGCAAACGGAATCACGGTATTCAATCCGTCGTTACCGCCCTTCAGTTCGACGAGAATCAGCAGGTTGCCGTAGCCGCGACTCATTGGGGCGCCCGGGGCTGCCGCTTGCGCGCCGAAAGCCCGGGGCAACCAGAGCGTCGCGCCGGCGGCTGCGCCGATCGAGAGAAAGCTGCGTCGTTTCATCCTGCACCTCGTTCGATTGTCATGGCGCGCGACTTGCCGCCGTCGACGGACCACTCATTTGCGCGGCTGATCCGGGTTAAACGGTTGAGTTGCGCAATGCCGTTGCCTGCTTCTGTTGGTCACTTCAACTGATAAGCCGGGTCCATCAGCAAGGCCTCCAGATAAGCGCTGGCGGTCGAATCGGTTTCGATCGCGTCGACTGGCGTAAGCGGCAAGACCGCGTGCTGCAATTGAAGCTCCGCCGACAGCCCCGGCTTCGCCGTCGGCGCGGTGTTGTAATGCGCAAGCCACGTGTCGATGTCAAAGCGTACGCCGCCCTGGCCGACACGCGCCGCCGTCCGCTGCAACGGCGCGATAGCCTGCATATTGCCCGGCGCGCCGCTCGCAGCGGTCTTCGCACTCATCGGATTGTTCATGCGCCGCGGACCGGCGGTTTCCGTCGCGCGAAACAGTTGCTCGACGAATTGCTTACGCGCAAGCAGTGTCGAACTATTGATCCATATCGTACCGCCCGGCCATCCTTTGACGTTCGGCGGATAGAACAGGTTCTCGCCGAGCGTGCGGATCTGCGCGGCGAACGGCCCAGTGTTGTCATAGCCGATGTCGAACGCACGCAGCGTCCCGACCACGAATTCAGCCGGTGATTTCACGAGGACGCCGCGATCGTCGTCATTCCAGAACGCGTCGCTCATGAGGAGACCGCGCAGCGCGACCTTGATGTCGTAGTGACTCGCGCGGAACTGCGCGGCGATCGGAGCGATGCGGGCCGGGTCCGGGGTGTCGGAGACGAACTCGCGCCATAGCTTCGTCGTGACGAAGGTCGCGGTTTCCGGTCGCGCAAGCAGGATGTCGAGCACCTGATCGCCGTCGAACGGACCGGTTTGACCGAGCACGGTCTTGTCGCCGTCGTCGTGCTGATTGGCACGCCATACGTACGCCTGAGTGTCGGGATCGAGGCTCCATCCCGTGTAGGCACGTGCCGCTTCCGATACGTCGCGCTGCGTGTAGTGCCCTTCGCCGAGCGTGAACAGCTCCATCACTTCACGGGCGAAGTTTTCATTGGGCTTGCCCTTGCGATTGCTCGCGCCATCGAGGTATTGCAGCATCGCCGGATCTTTCGCGACGTCGTGCAACAGCTCGCCGAAGTTGCCGAGCGCGTCCCGGCGCAACAGCATGTTTTGCTGCGCCATCTGCTGCGGATACTGGACCTTGTCCTGGCCTGACGTGAAGTGGTTGTGCCAGAAGAGCGTCATACGCTCCGTCAGCGGCGACGGCGTGCTCAACATCTCGCGCACCCACCACGCACGTAATAATTCGTAACGCTGGCCGCGCAGTCGCTGCTCATCGCGGCGCTGATCGTCCGTCCACGTCTTGCGGATTTCGCGTGTCGGGATCGGTTCGAGCACCCACTCCGGCAGCGGCGTGACCGATTCGGTTCGGGCTGTCGCCAGCACCTTGTCGACCGCCTGCTCGCGCGTGAGTCCAACGTATTGCGCGACCTCGCCGCTATCCGGTGCAAAGCCGACGCGCGTCAGGAAGAAGCGCGCGTCATCGGCGTCGAGGATGTCCTGCTCGGCCGGGGAAGCGGCAGACGCGGCAGACGGCGCCCGATGCCTGTTGTGCGGAGAAGCATGAGAGACACCTTGCTGCTCGGCCGGTGCCGGCGCACACCACGTCGCTGCCGCGAGCGCAGTGGCCGTGACGGCTAGCCATCGCCCAGGATTACCGCCTGTCAGCAATTTCATCATCGATCATCCGGTTGCGGGGCGTCACGAAAAGGCGTTCGCGCATGCAAAACGCGCTGTGCTCTGGCGACTCAACGGCAGACGGAGCGGCAAAGTTGACGGGGGAAGTGCAACGAAATCTTTCACGCGCAGAGAAGGCGCGAGCGGCGTGCCCAGAGCGGGCACGGAAATAGCTAGCGTTTGTAGAGCTCGCGGACAGCGTCTTCGATGTGCTGCCGTAACAGACGCCGTTCGTCGGGTGTCATATGGCCGTCGCGGCGGCGTTGATCAAGATCGGGGGGAACTGCAGTGCGCAACATGACGTCTGACGCAGGGCGGTCGTTGTTGACGTTGGGGTTGCGGCGATTCGCCTTGGAATTAGGCAGCTTGGGCGCGCGTTCGCTCGCAGCTCTGTCGACCGAAGGCTGGGCGTGGGCGAGCGTTGGTCCAAGTGTGCCTGCAAGCGTCCCGGCTATCGCCAGTGCAATTACGCTTAGGCGCACATTCGGCCAAACCCCTCCCTTCATGTTGTTCCCTTCGTGGCGCGGCAACCGGCTACCTCAAATGCGTATACAAACCCCGGTAGCGAGCCGGGTGCGAGAGTTTTAGTCGAGTGAAGTATCCACCGAACAGCCGCATTCAGTAAAGGAGTCTACCTGCCCGTGCTTTACGTCGTGCCACAGTGCGGGTAAATTTTGTAACTGACTGTAACCCGACAAATGATGCAACCGCGCGCTACTTTCTAATCGCGCTAAGATGCCGACCATGGAAACTAAAAACCCTTCGAAAATCCTCGTCGTCGACGACGATCCGCGCCTGCGCGATCTGCTGCGCCGCTACCTCGGTGAACAGGGCTTCAATGTCTACGTTGCCGAGAACGCGCCGTCCATGAACAAGCTCTGGGTGCGTGAGCGCTTCGACTTGCTGGTGCTGGATCTGATGCTACCCGGCGAGGACGGCCTGTCGATCTGCCGCCGCTTGCGCGGCAGCAACGACCGCACGCCGATCATCATGCTGACGGCCAAGGGTGAAGACGTCGATCGTATCGTTGGCCTCGAAATGGGCGCCGACGACTATCTGCCCAAGCCGTTCAACCCGCGCGAGCTGGTCGCGCGAATTCATGCGGTACTGCGCCGCCAGTCGCCGTCGGAGTTGCCGGGCGCGCCGTCCGAAACTACCGAAGTGTTCGAGTTCGGTGAGTTCGCGCTGAATCTTGCCACCCGCACGCTCACCAAGGCCGGCCAGGAAATTCCGCTGACCACGGGTGAGTTCTCGGTGCTCAAGGTGTTTGCGCGTCACCCGCGTCAGCCGCTATCGCGTGAAAAGCTGATGGAGCTTGCCCGCGGCCGTGAATACGAAGTCTTCGATCGCAGCCTCGACGTGCAGATTTCGCGTCTGCGTAAGCTGATCGAACCTGATCCGGGCAGCCCGCGCTTCATTCAAACCGTCTGGGGTCTCGGCTACGTGTTCATTCCTGACGGTGCAGCCTGAGTTTGTTCTCATCTCCCGCTTTTGATTTCAGATAAGAAGGGCCCATGCGGATCGACCGGCGCCTCCTGACGCTCGCGTTCGGTGGCCTTTTCTGGCGGACCTTTCTGTTGATCGCGCTGTTGATCGCAGTCAGTCTCGCCGCGTGGTTCCAGAGCTTTCGGGTGATCGAACGCGAGCCGCGCGCACAGCGCGTGGCTTTGCAGCTGGTCGCCATCGTCAAGCTCACGCGCACCGCGCTCCTCTATTCCGATCCCGACCTGCGGCGCGCACTGCTGCAGGATCTGGAGAGCAATGAAGGGGTGCGCGTGTACCCGCGCGAAACCACCGACAAGTACAAACTACAGCCCGACGAGTCACTGAACCGGCTGATCGAACACGACATTCGCGGCCGCCTCGGCGACGACACGGTCATTGCACAGAGTGTCAACGACATCCCCGGCGTCTGGATCAGCTTCAAGATCGACGACGACGATTACTGGGTGGCGCTCGACCGCGATCAACTGGACAACGCGACGGGCTTGCAATGGGCCGGCTGGGGCGTGTTCGCGCTGGCGCTATCGCTGTTCGGCGCGGCGTTCATCACAAGTCTCGTGAACCGTCCGTTCGCCCGGCTCGCCATGGCCGCGCGCAAGGTCGGCTCCGGCCAGTCACCGGAGCCGCTGCCTGAGCGCGGCATGGGCGTGGCCGCCGAAACCAATCGCAGCTTCAACCAGATGGTGCAGGACCTCGAACAACTCGAGGCCGACCGCGCGCTGATGCTCGCCGGTATTTCGCACGATCTGCGCACGCCGCTCGCGCGCCTGCGGCTCGAAACCGAAATGAGCCCGTCCGACCAGGCGACCAAAGATGCGATGGTCGACGACATCGAGCAGATGGACATGATCATCGGCCGGTTCCTCGATTACGCTCGTCCGGTACAGCGCGTGCCGGAGCCTGTCGACCTCTCGGTGATCGCAGGCGAGCTTGCCGCGCGGATGCAGAGCGAAGACAGCATGCGCCTGATCACGCGCCTCGCGCCCTCAGCGGTGATTGAAGCGGATGAAACCGATATGCGGCGCGTGGTCGGCAATCTGCTGGAAAACGCGCGCAAGTACGGCTTGAGCGACGGCGACGGCATACCGCATGTGATTCTGGAAACGCGGGTATCCCACTCGCGGGTCGAGTTATCGGTTGTCGATGAAGGGCCCGGCATTCCTGAAGACCAACTGGCACTTGTCACACGGCCGTTTTATCGTGTGAATTCAGCGCGCACCCAGGCAAACGGCACGGGCCTTGGCATGGCCATTGTGCAGCGGCTGGTAGGCCGTTATCGTGGCGCGCTGCGCCTGCGCAATCGCACGCCAGGCCCGGGTCTCGAGGTGACGATCGAGTTTCCGCTGGCAAAAGGCGCCTGACCGGACGAGCATTGCGCCGCCCCTGCGAATGTCGACCGCGTTATTAAATCGCGGCCACTCATAACACTATAAAAACTATCGAACCGATGACCCTATAGCATCAAAGGAAAAGTGTAAGGTACTCATTGCGACGGGCTGATAGCGTCGGGCTTCAACAGGCTGTTTTTCGATCACACGAAGGAGCATTCGCATGAAAACCGTCGGCGATAAACTCGAAGCGTTCACCGTTACTGCAGCCAAGCCCGGTTTCAACCATCATGAAGAAAACGGCGTGTCGGCGTTCGAAGAGATCACCGAACAGTCGTTTCCCGGCAAGTGGAAGGTTATCTATTTCTACCCGAAGGATTTCACGTTTGTGTGCCCGACGGAAATCATCGAATTTGGCAGGCTGGCCAAGGATTTCGAAGAGCGCGACGCGGTGCTGCTTGGCGGCAGCGTGGACAACGAGTTCGTCAAACTGGCATGGCGCCGGGAGCACAAGGATCTGAACAAGCTGAACCACTATTCGTTCGGCGACGTGAAGGGCGAGTTGATCGACCAGCTCGGCGTACGCGACAAGGAAGCTGGCGTGGCGCTACGCGCAACGTTCATCGTCGATCCGGACAACACGATTCAACACGTTTCTGTAAACAACCTGAATGTTGGTCGTAACCCGGAGGAAGTGCTGCGTCTTCTCGACGCTCTGCAAACGGGCGAAGAGTGTCCTTGCAACCGCGAGGTCGGCGGCGCAACCCTGTGAGCCGTGCCGTCAAAAACCCGCTGCGCCTGAAAAAGGCAGCGGGTTTTTTTATCGACAACCCGATGGAAGATGCCAAAAAATTCGGTCTTTAATTAAGGTCAAGCTGCCTGACTACGCGAAGTATATTCGACTGAATCAAGTACGACAGGATCGCAAAACGCAGTGGCGAATTTCATGAAGTACCGCGTCGGCGCGCGGAGCGCCGCCGGAAGAATGACTGCCTTGTCATTCACGCAAAATGTGCGAGAACACAGATTCCAGATGCACCACTACCGCAACTGCGCGAGGGACCCGCTTAAGAATTAGCGGGTTGAGCCGCTTTCTTTGCTTATCTTTCTTTGCGGCGGCAAAGAAAGTAAGTGCTCCCCGCATAGGGGCAACGCTAATAGACCACTAACAATTCAAGGAAAGGCCAACGCCGTAGGCAAACAGACAAAAGCGCCACAACGGCAAAAAACCCACCCTCAATTCTTGATCAACAAAACCACAGCCTGCGCCTCAATCCCCTCCCCACGCCCGAGATAACCCAACTTCTCATTAGTCTTAGCCTTAACATTAACCCGCTCAACCGGCAGGTCAAGATCCGCAGCGATATTCACCCGCATCCCTTCGATATGCGTTGCCAGCTTGGGAGCCTGCGCAACCACACTGCTATCCACATTAGCAATAGAAAATCCGGCAGCTTTAACGCGAGCAAAACACTCACGCAATAAAACCCGACTATCCGCGCCAGCGAATTTAGCATCCGTATCGGAGAAATGCCGCCCAATATCCCCCATCGCGGCCGCGCCAAAAATAGCATCAGTAATCGCATGCAGCAGCACATCCGCATCGGAATGCCCGAGCAGCCCGCGCTCATACGGAATCGTCACGCCACCAATAATCAACGGACGTCCCGGCACCAGCGCATGCACGTCATAACCCTGCCCAATTCTGAAATTCATATGCGTCAAGTCCTCAAGCCCATTCATTAAAATTTGATTATCCAGTCAGGAAGCCGAAGACGGCCGGCACAAAATCGCCTCGGCCAGATCAAAGTCTTCCGGATAAGTGACCTTGAAGTTACGCAAACTCCCCTGCACTAACCTGGGCGCGTGCCCCAGCCACTCGATCGCGCTCGCTTCGTCGGTCAGATCGTGACCGTCCGCCTGCGCGCGCAGAATCGCCTCGCGCAACATACCAATGCGGAACATCTGCGGCGTCTGCGCTTGCCATAAGCCGTCGCGCGCCTCGGTACGGGCGATCCGGCCGTCGGACGAACCTGAATCGATCCGCTTCAAGGTATCTGCCACCGGCAACGCCATGATGCCGCCCACGGCGTCGTCCTTCAGCGCGCCGATCAGCGTGCGGATCAAGCCAGGTGTAATGCCAGGCCGAGCCGCGTCGTGCACCAGCACCCAGTCGTCGTCATGCGCGCCGAACTCGGCCAGCGCGTGCAACCCGTTCAGCACCGACGCCTGGCGCGAGGCCCCGCCCGAGCGGCGCACGGCGAAACGCAAGCCGCTGAAGCGGCGCGCGTCGAAGTGCTGGTCGTCCGGGGCAATCACCACAAGGGTTTGCGCAAATTCGCTGCAGGCGTCGAAAGCTGCCAGCGAGTAATGCAACATGTCGCGGCCGGCGACAGTGCGATATTGTTTGGGCATCGCGGCGCCGGAACGGCTGCCGGTACCAGCGCACGGAATCAGGGCAAATAGGCGGGAAGTCACGAGTGCGGATGCCGCGAGGTCAAAGTAAAGGACGGATTTTATAATAGGTCCTTCGCATCTACGCCCTGACACGCGTAAACTTGCCGATCACGTGTGAGCCTGAGGCCGCCTTTTCTCTTCTATGCCAGACATCGCCGCAACATCGCAGTACTCCCCGCCCGTCGCGCTCGTCAAGGCCGGCCAGCGTTTTGCCTTCGACGGCACGCACGGCTCGTCCGACGCGCTGCTGATCGCCCGCTACCATCTCGCGTATCGTGAGAAGGTGCCGCTTTTGGCGGTTGTCTGCGAAAGCGCCGTCGACGCGCAGCGGCTATCGCAGGAAATCGGCTTTTTCGCGCCCGAGGCACGCGTGCGTTTGCTGCCCGACTGGGAAACGCTGCCTTACGATACTTTTTCGCCGCACCAGGATCTGGTCTCCGAGCGCCTCGCCACGCTGCACGATCTCGGCGAAGGCCGCTGCGACATCCTGCTGGTGCCCGCCACCACCGCCCTGTACCGGATGCCGCCTGCCTCGTTCATGGCGGGCTACACGTTCGCCTTCTCGCAAGGCGAGCGCCTGGACGAAGCCAGACTCAAAGCGCAATTGACGCTCGCCGGCTACGAACACGTGAGCCAGGTGGTGCGGCCTGGCGAATACTGTGTGCGTGGCTCGCTGCTCGACCTGTATCCGATGGGCTCGCCCCTGCCGTACCGGATCGATCTGTTCGACGATCAGGTCGACTCGATCCGCGCATTCGATCCGGACACCCAGCGCAGCCTCTATCCGGTGAAGGACGTGCGCCTCTTGCCCGGCCGCGAATTCCCCTTCGACGAAGCCGCGCGCACGGCCTTCCGCAGCCGCTGGCGCGAGACCTTCGAAGGCGATCCGAGCCGCGCGTCGATTTATAAGGACATCGGCAACGGCGTGCCGTCGGCGGGCATCGAATACTATCTGCCGCTCTTCTTCGACGAGACGGCGACGCTGTTCCACTACCTGCCCGAAGGTGCGCAACTGGCGTTCGTCGGCGATCTGGACGCGGCGATCAAACGCTTCACCAACGACACCAGGCAGCGCTACAACTTCCTGTCGCATGATCGCGACCGGCCGATTCTGGAGCCGCAGCGCCTGTTCCTCTCGGACGAGGATTTCTTCACGTTCGCCAAGCCGTTCGCGCGGCTCGTGCTGCCCGCCAACGCGGGGGGTGGCTGGTCAACCCCGCTGCCCAATCTTGCGATCGACCGTCACGCGGAAGATCCGGTGGCGGCGTTGCGCACCTATCTCGACACCACGCCGAACCGTGTGCTGTTCGCCACGGAATCGGCAGGCCGGCGCGAAACGCTGTTGCAACTGCTCGCCGACAATCACCTGAAGCCGGTATCGAGCGACAGCTTCCAGGACTGGCTCACGAGCAACGAACGTTTTTCGCTTGGCGTCGCGCCTTTAGCCAACGGTTTTGCAGTGCCCGTCGACGGCATCGCGATCATCACCGAGACGGAGCTTTACGGCCCGCTCGCGCGCCGCGCAGGACGGCGCCGCCAGGAACAGGCGAGCAACGTCGATTCGATGGTGCGCGATCTGTCCGAACTGAAGATCGGCGATCCGGTCGTGCATTCGCAGCACGGCATCGGCCGCTATATGGGCCTCGTCACAATGGACCTCGGCGAAGGCGAGACCGAGTTCCTGCACCTCGAATACGCGAGCGACAGCAAGCTCTACGTGCCAGTCGCGCAGTTGCACGTGATCTCGCGCTACAGCGGCGCCGATCCGGAAAGTGCGCCGCTGCATTCGCTCGGATCAGGTCAGTGGGAAAAGGCCAAGCGCAAAGCCGCGCAGCAGATCCGCGACACCGCGGCTGAGCTGCTGAACCTGTACGCCCGCCGCGCCCTGCGCGAAGGCCATGCATTCGCGCTCGAACCGAAAGACTATGTGAAGTTCGCCGAGAGTTTCGGCTTCGAGGAGACGCCGGACCAGGCCGCGGCCATCGCAGCGGTGATCGGCGACATGACGAGCGGCAAACCGATGGACCGTCTCGTGTGCGGCGACGTCGGCTTCGGCAAAACCGAAGTGGCATTGCGTGCGGCGTTCATAGCGGTGATGGGCGGCAAACAGGTTGCGCTGCTCTCGCCCACCACGCTGCTCGCCGAACAGCACACGCAAACCTTTACCGACCGATTCTCCGATTGGCCGGTGCGAATCGCCGAATTGTCGCGTTTCAAATCGACCAAGGAAGTCAACGCGGCGATCCAGCAGATCAACGAAGGCACGGTCGATATCGTGATCGGCACGCACAAGCTGCTGTCGTCGGATGTGCAGTTCAAGCGGCTGGGGCTCGTGATCATCGACGAGGAACATCGTTTCGGCGTGCGTCAGAAAGAGGCGTTGAAAGCGCTGCGCGCCGAAGTCGATGTGCTCACGCTCACTGCGACGCCGATCCCGCGTACGCTCGGCATGGCGCTCGAAGGCCTGCGCGATTTCTCGGTGATCGCCACCGCGCCGCAAAAGCGCCTCGCGATCAAAACCTTCGTGCGTCGCGAAGAAGACAGCGTGATTCGCGAAGCGATGCTGCGCGAGTTGAAACGTGGCGGCCAGGTGTACTTCCTGCATAACGAAGTCGAGACGATCGAAAACCGCCGGCAGATGCTCGAAGCGCTCGTGCCTGAAGCACGTATCGCCGTCGCGCATGGACAAATGCATGAGCGCGAACTCGAACGCGTGATGCGCGACTTCGTTGCGCAACGCGCGAACGTGCTGCTGTGTACGACGATTATCGAAACCGGCATCGACGTGCCGAGCGCCAATACGATCCTGATTCACCGCTCCGATAAGTTCGGCCTCGCGCAATTGCACCAGTTGCGTGGCCGCGTAGGCCGCTCGCATCACCAGGCGTACTCGTATCTGCTGGTGCATGACCCGCAAGGACTGACCAAGCAGGCGCAACGCCGTCTGGAAGCGATCCAGCAGATGGAGGAACTCGGTTCGGGCTTCTATCTCGCGATGCATGATCTCGAGATTCGCGGCACGGGCGAAGTGCTCGGCGACAAGCAATCGGGCGAGATTCAGGAGATCGGTTTCCAGCTCTATACCGACATGCTGAACGACGCCGTGAAGGCGCTCAAGGAAGGCAGGGAGCCGGACCTCACCGCACCGCTCGCCGCGACCACCGAGATCAATCTGCACGCGCCCGCGATTCTGCCTGCGGACTATTGCGGCGACGTGCAGGAACGTCTGTCTCTCTACAAGCGCCTCGCCAATTGCGAACACAACGATTCGATCGACGGCATTCAGGAAGAGTTGATCGACCGCTTCGGCAAGTTACCGCCGCAAGCGCATGCGCTCGTCGAGACACATCGTCTGCGGTTGGCCGCCAAGCCCTTGGGTATTTCGAAAATCGACGCGGGCGAAAGCGTAATCGGCTTGCAGTTCATCCCCAATCCGCCGATCGACGCGATGCGGATCATCGAGATGGTGCAGAAGCACAAGCACATCAAGCTCGCGGGACAGGACAAGTTGCGTATTGAAACGCGCAGTCCGGATCTGGCGGTGCGTGTGGCGACGGTGAAGGAAACTTTGCGCGCACTCGGAACGCCTAGCCGCGGCACGGCGACCACGGCTGCTGCGCGCTAAGGTGTCGTGCCGTTGCGTCCTGACGGGCCGGTATCGTGCCAGCACCGGCGCCGGCACGAGTAAAAAGCCGGGGTACGTCTAGCCGTTTCCCGTTCATGCTGCGGTGCGCAAACGCGCGCCGCAGCATACGCGTGAGGTTTTTTTGGGTATGATCGAAAGACTCAAATGCTGGAGTCTTGTCATGTCTCACGTCGCTGAAACAGCGCAGCCCTCGCAAACGCCCGCCTCTGAATCGGATTCTTCCTCGCCTGCAACGCTTCCCGCCTCGCTTCCCTGGGTGACCCGTCTCGTGTCGATGGACACGGTGAGCCGCAATCCCAACCTCGGTCTGATCGAAACCGTGCGCGACGAATTGCGCGCGGTCGGCATCGAAGCCACGCTCACCCACGACGAAAGCGGCAAATGGGCAAATCTGTTCGCAACGATTCCCGCCCACGACGGTGAGACCAACGGTGGCGTGGTGCTGTCGGGCCATACGGACGTCGTGCCCGTAGACGGTCAGCAATGGGACAGCGATCCGTTCAAGCCGGAAATTCGCGGCGATAAGCTGTACGGCCGCGGCACCTGCGACATGAAAGGCTTCATCGGCGCGGCGCTTTCGCTCGTGCCCGATATGCAGCGCACCAGGCTCGCCAAGCCGATTCACTTCGCCTTGTCATTCGACGAGGAAGTGGGTTGTGCCGGTGCGCCGCTCATGATTGCCGATCTGATGAAGCGTGGCGTGAAGCCGGACGGCTGCATCGTCGGCGAGCCGACCAGCATGCGCCCGATCGTGGCACACAAAGGCATCAACGCGTATGAGTGCTGCGTACGCGGGCAGGCCGCGCATTCGTCGCTCACGCCGAAGGGCTTGAACGCCATCGAATACGCCGCGCGCCTGATCTGCTACATCCGCGACATGGCCGATCAATTCCGCGAGCAAGGTCCGTTCGACGAACTGTATGACGTCCCCTTCACCACCTCGCAAACCAGCACGATTATCGGCGGCAACGCGATCAATACCGTGCCGGCCGAATGCAAGTTCCAGTTCGAATTCCGCAATCTGCCCACGCTCGACCCCGAACCGATCTTCGCGCGCATCGATCAATACGCACGCGAAACGCTGCTGCCGAAAATGTTGCGCGAGCACCCATCCGCCGCCATCGAAATCACGAAGATCGCCGCAGCGCCCGGCCTCGATTCGTCTGAACAAGCTGCGATCACCCAACTCGTGCGCGCGCTGACCGCAGACCAGGATAAGCGCAAGGTCGCCTACGGCACCGAAGCGGGGCTGTTTTCGCTGGCGGGCATTCCGAGCATTGTGTGTGGCCCGGGCGACATCCAGCAGGCGCACAAAGCCAATGAATTTGTCGCGCTGGACCAGCTCGTGGCGTGCGAACGCTTCCTGCAAAAATTCATCCACAGCATGTCGGTCGACGCCCGGTAGGGCGTCCCCTTGGGGCGCACGCGTACTGAAACCGACGAGCGAAAAAAAGTCTTAGGTATATCGAGGAAAAACACACCCACGCCATGTCAACCGCCACGCCGCAACACACCGACCATACGATCAACGGCGAGCCGATCCCCACACTCGACGACATCGCCACACAGCATTTTGCGTTGACACCGTGGGTGACGCGAACGCCGGTATTCGACCGGCTCGACTTTCCGTCGCTGGAAGGCACGGTCGTGAACTTCAAGTTCGAATTGCTGCAAGCGGGCGGCAGCTTCAAGGCGCGCGGCGCGTTTACCAACCTGCTCGCGCTCGACGAGGCGCAACGCAGCGCGGGTGTCACCTGTGTTTCGGGCGGCAATCACGCTGTGGCGGTCGCGTACGCCGCAATGCGCCTTGGCATCAGCGCGAAGGTTGTGCTGTTTCGCGCGGCCAATCCGGCACGCGTCGCCTTGTGCCGGCAATATCGCGCCGACATCGTGTTCGCGGAGAACATTGCCGAGGCATTTGAACTGGTGCGCCGTATCGAGGCAGAGGAAGGCCGGTACTTCGTGCACCCGTTCAACGGCTATCGCACCGTGCTGGGCTCGGCCACGCTCGGCTACGAATGGGCGACGCAAACGCCCGACCTCGAAGCGGTGATCGTGCCGATCGGCGGCGGCGGTCTTGCTGCCGGTGTGGCCACCGCCATGCGGCTCGCGAATCCGCGGGTGCACGTGTACGGCGTCGAACCGGAAGGATCGGATGCGATGGGCAAAAGCTTTGCCGCCAATCACACGATCAAGATGGGCCATATGCACACCATTGCCGATTCGCTGGCGTCGCCGCATACCGAGGAATACAGTTACGAGTTGTGCCGCCGTCATATCGACCAGCTCGTCACCGTATCCGACGACCAGTTGCGCGCGGCCATGCTGACCTTGTTCGGACAACTTAAGCTAGCTGTCGAACCGGCCTGCGCCGCAGCGACGGCGGCGCTGCTTGGACCACTGCGCGAAACGCTGCAAGGCAAACGCGTCGGCGTGCTGTTGTGCGGCACCAATACCGATCCGGTCAGTTTTGCCGCGCATATCGAACGGGCGCGCCATAGCCAGTCACAGGTTCCAGAATAAAGCCGATCCGCTCTTTCCGTGCCAAAAGACTAGCCTATCCTTCTCAGATTGGTATGATTCGATTATCGACTTCTGGGAGGAACGTATATGAGCATGATCAAGGAATTCAAGGAATTTGCCCTCAAAGGCAACGTAATGGATCTTGCCGTCGGGGTGATTATCGGCGGCGCATTTTCCACCATCGTCAATTCAATTGTTAAAGACCTGATCATGCCGGTTGTCGGCGTTGCCACCGGCGGCCTCGACTTCTCCAACAAGTTCGTTCGCCTCGGCGATATTCCCGCTAGCTTCAAAGGCAGTCCTGAGTCGTATAAAGACTTGCAGACGGCAGGCGTGGCAGTGTTCGGTTATGGCTCGTTTATCACGGTGGCCATCAACTTCGTGATTCTCGCGTTCATCATTTTCCTGATGGTCAAGTTCATCAATAATCTGCGCAAGCCGGCTGAAGCAGCGGCGGCAGAGCCGCCGACACCGGAAGAGGTTGTGCTGCTGCGTGAAATCCGCGATTCGCTGAAAAATCCATCGCTGCGTTAAGCCGCCTTAAGCCACATAAAGCGTTCGCGCTTGCACATTAGCCGGCGCAAGTAAAAAGGCCTGTCGCGAGAAAATCGCCACAGGCCTTTTTCATGCCACGTGCAAATTACGCCGCCTCAGTCGACGCCGCAAACACGCTAAGCGTCCTTCCCCGCCTTCAGATTCAGCGCACTTTCAATCATCGTCTCGAGCTGTCCAAAATTGACAGGCTTGGTCAGGTGCGAAGTAAAGCCCGCGCTCAGGCAACGGCGTACATCTTCGTCCGTACCGAAGCCGGTCAACGCCACCGCCGGCGCATCCGAATGCTCGCGGAACGCTTTGACGAAATCGAGACCGGTGCCGTCGGGCAAGCCCACATCGCTGATCACCAGATCGAACGTCTGCAACTGGGTGGCGGCCAAGGCATCGTCCACGCGGCCCACCGTGGTCACGTCGTGACCCAGGCCGCGAATCAGCTGCGCCATCACCTCGGCGGTATCCACGTGGTCCTCGATCAGCAGAATGGTCAGCAGGCCGTGAGGACGCACGTCGTCAGGCGCGGCAACGGGCGTTGATTCAAGAGGCGCGGCGGCGGTCGGCAGCGTAATCGTAAAGGTCGCGCCGCAGTGCGCGCCCGGACTCTGCGCGATCACCGTCCCGCCGTGCACATCGGTCAATGCCTTGGTGATCGCGAGACCCAGGCCCAAGCCGCCGAATTGCCGCGTCATGTTCTGATTGCCTTGCTCGAACGCGTTGAAAAGCTTGCCGATCTGCTCGGGCTCGATGCCGATGCCCGTGTCCTCGACCGATATCTGCACGTGCATGCGTTCGTCGTGCGTGCGCACGTAGATATGGCCGCCGTCAGGCGTGAACTTGGCGGCGTTGCGAATCAGGTTCCACAGCATCTGTTGCAGCCGTGCGCGGTCGGCGAGCACGTAATGGTGCTGCGCATTCTTGCTGACGTGCACGTCCTGCTGCTTGACCTGGATCTCGCTGCGAAACAGTTCGAGCACGCTGTCCATCACCTCGTGCACGTCGACGGTTTCAAGCGACAGACGCAGCTTGCCGTTCGCTACGCGCGTGAGATCGAGCAGATCGTCGATCAGCCGCGCTTCAAGCTCGACATTGCGACGGATCATGCGCACGCTCGCGCGCGCCTGATCGGGCAGATCCGGGATCATCTCCAGCACGCTGGCGCCCGCCAGCACGGGCGTGAGCGGCGTGCGCAATTCGTGCGACAGCATGGCGAGGAAGCGGTCTTTCGCACGATTGGCTTCTTCGGCGATCTGGCGGGCAGCCTGCGCCGAAGCGAGCAGCCGTTCGCGCTCCTCGATCGCCTCGCGCTGGGGATGAATGTCCGTGCAACTACCGAACCATTTGCTGACGTTGCCTTCGGCGTCGTGCATGGCGACCGCACGGATGTCGAACCACCGATAGGCGCCATCGTGGCGGCGAATCCGCAATTCGTGCCGGTAATCGCCGGCGCCGCCTGTCACCGCCTTGAGCCAGGTGCGGCGAATTTCTTCACGATCGTCGAGATGCACCGCGTCGAGCCACGCGAGGCCGTACGAACTGCTTTCCGCCAACCCCGTGTAGTCGAACCACTGTTTGGAAAGGAAATCGCAATCGCCCGCGGCGTCGCAAGTCAACACGAGGTGCGGCAAGGCTTCCGACAGTGTCCGGTAATGCTGCTCGCGGTCACGCAGCAGCAAGGCTTCGTCCGACGCCTTCTGCAAACGCACCTGCGAGCGTACCCGTTCGACGGCTTCGGGCAGGTAATCGAGGTAATCACCGGATTTCGGCACCACGTCGGACACGCCCGCACGCAACGCCTCGATCACGCGGGATTCGTCAGTGAAACCGGTGACGAGAATGGCGGGTATGCGCACGCCTTCCGCGCGCAAGCGACGAAAGAAGTCGAGGCCGGTCTCCGGCCCGCTGAGTTGGTAGTCGAGCACCAGCAGGTCTGGCGCACCCGCGGCGAGCCGCTCGCGGGCCGCCTCGACACCCGCGCAGATCGCCACCCGGCAGCCGGCGCGTTCGAGCGACTTGCGCGCGAGCCGCAAGATACCTTCGTCGTCATCGACGACAAGGACATACGCGGCGGGCTGCGTGGACACTTCTTCGGTCATGCGGGGTCTTCTCTGGCTAGGTCTGGTGTCGCTATCTTGTCATGGGCCGCTTTCGGAGCGCCTTCACACGAACCTTTCGTCACGGCGCGGTCAGCCGGTGTCCCGACGGCAGTTTGACCACCTGCAGGAAAAAGCCAAGGCGGCGCACCGCTTCGATGAACGCGTCGTATTCGACCGGCTTGGTGATATAGACGTTGCAACCGAGTTCATAGCAGCGCGTGATTTCGCGCGGATCGTCGGTCGTGGTCAGCACGATCACGGGCACCGCGGCTGTCTGCGGCGAATCCTTCAGACGCCGCAACACCTCGAAACCATCCACGCGCGGCATTTTCAGATCGAGCAGCACGACGAAATTCGTCAGATCTTCGCGAGGCGGATAAGGACTGGCGGCGGCGTCCACCGGCGCCGGGCCGAAGAAGTAGTCGAGTGCCTGCTGGCCGTCGCGAAAGCGCACGAATCCGTTTGAAATTCCGGCACGACGCAGATTTCGCTCGACCAGCGTGGCGTGGCCGTCGTCATCTTCGATCAGTACGATACTGACCGTTTCCCCTTGGTTCATTTGCTCCCCCGTGCTGGCGATCCGTTTTTCCATAGTGATTTTAACTATCCTCACCGTTTTCCCTGGTGCGTGTCCCGGCTCAATTGCGCGCAGGCTGTTCCGGCAACACGACGAAAAAGGTCGACCCCGCGCCTTCCGCCGACTCGACCCAAACGCGGCCGCCGTGCCGTTCCACCATGCGCCGCACCACCGCGAGGCCGATGCCCTCGCCGTTCGCAACGTCGCCGTGCAGACGCTGAAACGCGCGGAACACCTTCGACATATACGCCGCCGGAATCCCGAGACCGTTGTCGCGCACATAATAGGTGCGCGTACGCAACGCGCGCGGCTCGGTCTCGTCGACCGGTTCCGGGTCCAGCGCGCCGACCTCGATGCGCCCGCTGCGCGCCGGGTCGAGATAATTGAGCGCGTTACCGATCAGGTTGCTGAAAATCTGCTCGATCGCGCCCGGGTCGCCCCAGGCGGGCGGCAACTCGCGCACGGTGACCACCGCCGCATGCTGCCTGATCGCGCCCTGCAGTGCGTCGACCACGCGGCCCACCTCCCGTCCGACGCTCACCCGCTGCCACTGGTATTCGAGCCGGCCGGCGCGCGAAATCCGCAATAGCGCGTCGATGATCGCCGCCGCCCGCGTCACCGCGGTGCGTAGATATTGCAGAGATTCGCGCACGTCGCAGTCAAGGATATGCGCCATACGCCGATGTTCGGCCTCCGGCAGTTTCGCCGCCTCGACGATGCTGTCCAGCTCGTCGCACGACACCTGCAATTCTTTCGAAAAGCCTTGCAGATTCACCAGCGGTGAGCGCAGATCGTGCGACACGCTGTAGATAAACATTTCGTTGTCTTGCGTCTCCTGGCGCAGCTCCTCGTTGACGGCCGCCAATTCCCGTGCGCGTGTTTCGAGCCGCGCTTTCAGCAAGGCCTGGTCGCCTTCGGCCTCGCGCAGGCGCGCACCCGTCTGATGCAGCACCGCGTCGAGCGCGGCAATTTCGTCGTTGCCGGACAGCGGCGCGGCGAGCTGCCGGCCACTGCCCAGACGCTCGGCATTACCGGTCAACACCTCCAGGCGCCGCCCAATGCTCCGCGCAAACACCACGGCGGTGGCCGCCCAGATCAGCATCGAGCCCAACACGGCGGCGATCAGCGCGTATTGCTGGCGTTCGCGGCGCCGTGCCAGGGCCGCGCCGCGCTCGGTGTCGAGCCGCGCGGCCTCGTTGCTGAACTCGGCGAGCTGATCGCGAAACAGAGCAATCTGCTGGGGGAGCTCGCCCGTATCTTGCGCTGCAAACGAGTTCAGATTGCGTCCAGCGTGCAGCGCCCGCGAGATCGTGGCGGCCTGCAGGCGATACGCGTCAATCGCCTGTTGCATCTTGCGCACGCGCTCGACCTGTTGCGGCGTATCGGCCACCAGCGTTTCGAGATTCGAAAGCCGGTCGCCGAGATCGACCCATACGGTATGGCGGTCGATAAACGACGGATCGCCGACGACCATACCCGTGCGAACCCGCGCGGCCTGACGCAGCAGCGGATCGACAATGGCCGACGACTGATAGAGGATCTGCTTGCTGTTGCTGACCCACTGCGCGGCTTGCGCTGTTTGCTCCTGGGTATCGAAGACGACGCCCAGAAGCGCCAGCTCGACCACGCTCGGCACTGCAATCAGCAGCAGACCCTTGGTGAATAGTTTCATGTTCGCCCGAAGGGTCGATCAAGCCGCGGCGGCACGCCTCGTCCGCGCGCCTCGCCATGCGGGCCGGTTGTTGCGGTGCCGGACTGGCGGGCACGCCGCAGCGCGGCCGGACGGGCCATTATCGACGTGAATGTGAGATATTTCAACGTAGCGGCAAGATGCGCCCGCCCACATAAAAATGACTTTTTTATTGGTATGAGATGTTTTTTCAGCGGCGCGTGCGTCTATGATGGAAACAGATGTGCTGGGAAGCGAAAGCGCGCGGCGAGGCGGTTCGGCATGATTCGTGCGGGAGGCGGTGGGGCGGCGTAGACGTCGAATCACCGTGAATCCGGCCTTGTCGTATGCTATAAAAGATCGACGTGCGGCGCGCGAAGCCGGGAGTTGTCGCATGAGGACGCTGCGTTTCTTGCAATTCTTTTTCAGGCGAATTTTTATGTCCTTCCCGAAAAAGCGTAGGCGCGCGAAGGTGGACGGCGATGAGTCGTTCCTCGCGGTACTACGGCATTTCAAGCCGTTCGGCCAGCTCGACACCAAAATTGCGCGCGCTCGCGCGCAGGATGAGCCGGTGCTCTATGCACATGTCCTGCCCGGGCTCGACGTTCTCCTGTGCAGCGTACGAGGCGCACAGCCCCCCTATCCCGCCCCCGCCGAATTGCGGCGGCGTTGTATGGAATCCATTACCAATGCGTTGGAACAGCCGCTCGACGGGCTCGAGAACGGCGGGTATTGGTATGAAGCCGATGGGTTTGGGTTCCTGGTCTTTGCCAGCCGGGCCAGAGGCAAGATCCTTACGGAGTTCGGCGCCACCCGCGTTGGCAGCGCCCGCCGCGGGGTTCGCAGGCAGGATGCTGCGGGGGATGCCGCTCCGCGCTCGCTAAGATAGGCTCGCTCAGATAGTTCTCTTCTCTTCTTTATCGGCGCCGATGTCTCTAAGCACGCGGCGCCGATTCCCTGTTTTTCTCGTTCGCCCGCGTGTCGCCTGTTTGTCGCCTGTTTGTCAGCGGGCAAGCAAAAACATCAGCTCCCCTTATATTCGGCCGCCGTGGCCGGCGACATGGCCGCAGGCTTCTTTTCGGCCGTAGCCGGCGAGTCAGCGCCAGCGGAAGACTTGTTCACCGGCGCGCCATCGAGGGAAATGGCCGGTTTAGGCTGCTGCTTCACACCCGGCGGCGGAGCGGTCGGCGCCTGACGAACCTGCGCCAGCAACTGCCCGCACGGCAGCGGTTTGTTATTGCTAGGCGCAAGCAGCGGAATCAGCGCCGCGAACGGATTGATCAAGCCGAGCCCGATAACGGCGCCGCCTCGAAGCGCCAGCGCGGTGGCATCCACGCCCACGTGCGGATCCTTGAACGTCCCCTTCACATACAGCGGCGAGCGCAGCGAAAACACCCGGAAGCCCTTGGTATGCGGATGGACGCCAAGATCCATCGATTCGTCGCGCAGATTCACCTTGCCGTCGATGTTGATCACCGCGTCGTCCGTGTCGAGCGCGAAGACGCGCGAATCCAGCACACCGTTGGTCGCGACAAAATCGGCGGCCGCGCAGTTGATCTTCACGTCGCGATTGCCGAACAGCTTTTCATAGACCACGTTCGCCACGTTCAGCCCCGCTGCTTCCATCAGGAGCCGGCTCACCGTGCCTTCGGTGATCAATGCCTTCACCTCGCCGTTCGAAGTCGCCGCCAACGCCGCCGGCGAATTGCCGGTCGCGCTCAGCGCGGCGTCACCGTTGATTTCGCCGAGCGCGTTCTGCATCGTCTTGAAGTTCGGGAACAACTGCTTGAGCTTCAGATGCCGCGCCGAGGTCGCGACGCGGCCCTTCAGCGGCGTGGTGCTGCCGTCCAACTGAATATCCGATGACAGCGAGCCGCCCGCCACGCCGAACTTCAGCGGTTCGAGCGAGAGAACGCCGTCGGTCAACACGACGTGTGTGTATAAGTCGGTGATCGGCAGGTTGGTGTCCTTGACGATGCGGCGGCCCGTGAACTTCACGTCGGCGTCGATTGCCTGCCAGCGGTCGGTGCGAAACTCTTCGACGGGCAGCACTTTGTTGCCCGGCTGCGCCGTCGCATCGCCGCGCCTCGCCTTGCTGGCGTTCGAATCCGCGCCGATGACCGGCGCCAGATCCGAGAATTGCAGCAGATGCGACACCAACTCGCCCTGCAATAGCGGCCGCGGCTCACGTGCGGTGTAGGTCAACGAGCCATTCAGATCGCTGCCGCCCACCCGGCCCGTAAAATTTTCATACTTGAAGACGTTGCCGCTGGACTTGAACTGACCGACAAGGCGTCCATCGGTTGCATACGGGGGCGTGTCAGGCAAGGTCACGCCTGTCAACGCATAGAGCCGAGACAGGCTGTTGCCTTGCAGCCAGAGGCGCAGATCGACCGCGGCAAGATGCGCCGGGTCGGTGATCGTGCCCACGAGGCCGACACGCAGATCGCCTGCCTTCACATCGGCCTGCACCGGGAACGGCCGGTTCGCGTCCTGCAGCGCCAGCACGCCGCCTACCTTGCCGCTGCCCGACACCGGCGTCTTGTTGTAGGTCCCCTTGATGGTCCAACCAATCGCGTACGGCGGAATCTCAGGCTTCGCACCATTAGCCGTGCCTGCCTCGCTGGCGTTCGACGCCGAAGCCACCGCCGCGCCGCTCGCGCCTTCGCTTGCACCGTTCGAGCCGCCGGCAACCCGTGCACCCGATGCGCCATTCGCCGCCGTCGGACCCGAAGCGGTGATCTCCGTCGACGAAGCGCCGACAGCCTCCGCCGCGGAAGCCGCCGCAGCAGATGCCGCCGCAGCCTCCGATGCGGCCTGCGCGTTAGCCTGGGCGGTGAGCTTGCTCGCGCCCGCTTTGCCGACCGCCTCAGCCGACGCACTGCGCGACGCCGCCTCCTGCTGCTTCATCGCCTCGCCGATCGGAATCGGCTGGCCGAGCGTGTCGATCGCCATCTGCATCTCGACCTTCTTCTGCTGATCGGACAGCGCGATATTGCCCTTGGCAAACGCGATGTCATGCAGATCGAGCCTCCATTCGGACGGTCCGCTGGAAGACGCCAGTTTGAAGGTCCAGTTGTTACGCCCGTCGAGCAGCCGTTCGAGGTCGACCGACGGGTTCACCAGATTGATCGCGGGAATCACAATGTCGTGCGCGAGCAGCGGCAGCACCTTGACCTCGAAGTCGATTTCGTCGAGCGTCGCGAAGTGCGGTTGTTTGCTCCAGTCGGGGTTGCCCACGGTGATATTGGCCGCCGAAAAACGCGGCCAGGGCACCCAGCCACGCCAGCCGGTCTCGCCGACCGGATGCTGCCACCCTACTTTCAGATCGCCATTGATCGCGAACGGCCGGCCGATTGCCTGCGTGACCTTGTCATCGATGTAGGGCCGGGCCCGGTTCCAGTCGAAGGTCAGAATGAAAATGGCCAACGCGACAATCAGAATGACGATGATCGCCACCAGCCATGCGATGATTTTTCCTATCCGTCTTCCGATCGTACTCGACACTGCCATTGAGAAGCTCCGCCGTTGTTCTTCGTTGTGCATTAGGGCAGCACATATCGTGCCCGGTAGTATTGTCTAATAGGCGTCGTTTTATCATGCCGCACAGCTCAGGCACAGGTTTCCCTTCCATGGAAACGTAAGGAAATGTCATGGCGGCCTCCTAATCCACACAAGAATCCACCACGATAGAAACCATGACCGATGTTCCCTTCGTCCTCGCCGACGGCATCGCCCGGCGCGATGCATTGCGCGGGCAAACGCTGCTGCAACCCACAACCTTTGCTCTGCGCGCCGGTGACCGCGTCGCGGTCACCGGCCCGTCGGGTTCCGGCAAGAGCGTGTTTCTGCGCGCGCTCGCCCTGCTCGATCCGCTCGATGCCGGACGCATCATGTGGCACGGCGCGCCGGTCGAGCGCGCCGCCATCCCACGCTACCGGCGCAACGTCGCTTATATCCGGCAGCGGCCCGCGCTGCTCGACGGCAGTGTCGAAGACAATCTGCGTTACCCGTTCGAATTGCGGACCTATCGCGACGTGCGCTTCGATCGCGCGCGCGCGGCGAGCCTCGCCGCTCAGGCCGGCCGCGGCGACGATTTTCTCGACAAGCGCGCAAGCGAGTTGTCCGGCGGAGAAGCGCAGATCACCGCGCTGATTCGCGTTCTGCAACTCGCGCCCGAAGTGCTCCTGCTGGATGAACCCACCGCGTCGCTCGACCCGGAGTCATCGCATGCGATCGAGGCTCTGGTGCACGCGTGGTTCGATGCCGAAGCCGGCCGGCACGCGTCGATGTGGGTGTCGCACGATCCGGCGCAAGCCGCGCGCATGAGCCAGCGGCGCCTCACGATGCGCGCCGGTGTGCTCGACGAATCCGCGGTGACGCCCGCGCATCAGGAGCTCGGCCAATGACTTTGCAAAACCTGAGTCTCTGGGACGTCGCGATCGCCGCGTTGCTGATCGTGGTGAACGGTGTGGTGTCGGTCGCGCTCAAGCTCGATCTCGAACGCAAGCTTGCGTGGGCGGCGGTACGCACCGTCGTTCAGTTACTCGCGATCGGCTATGTGCTCGGCTGGGTGTTCCGTTACGACCACTGGT
Source organism: Paraburkholderia domus (assembly GCF_905220705.1). Classification (GTDB taxonomy): domain Bacteria; phylum Pseudomonadota; class Gammaproteobacteria; order Burkholderiales; family Burkholderiaceae; genus Paraburkholderia; species Paraburkholderia domus. Next base: position 253,238 of record NZ_CAJNAT010000002.1, on the reverse strand, counting down.
TCGTCGTGCTGCCTTTGATGATCGTGATGACGCTGATCGCAGGCTTCGCGGGCGCGCAGCGCGGCAGTCGCACGTATGCGGGCCAACGTGCGGACAGCGTGCTGTCGATCTGGGTCAGTTCGTGGCTGGTAGCCGCGGTCGGACTGTTCGTCGTGATCCGTATTCACCCGTGGTACGAGCCGCAGTACGCGATTCCGATTCTCGGCATGATCCTCGGCAATACGCTGACCGGCGTATCGCTCGGCATCGAACGGATGACCGAGGAACTGACGGCGCGGCGTGACCGCGTGGACATGGCGCTCGCGCTCGGCGCGACACGTTGGGAAGCGGCGCAAGCGCCGGCACGCCAGGCGGTGCGCGCGGGCATGATGCCCACGCTGAATCAGATGGCCGTGGTCGGCGTAGTGAGCTTGCCCGGCATGATGACCGGGCAGGTGCTGGCCGGGCAGTCGCCATTGCAGGCGGTGCGCTATCAGATCGTGATCATGTTCCTGATCGCGGCGGCGTCAGCCTTGGGGACGGTGGGCGCGGTGCTGCTCACGTATCGGCGGCTCTTCTCGGCGGAGCACCGGTTTCTGTCGTCGCGCCTGGTAGAGCGACCTGCGGCGGGGCGTTGAAGGGCGAACGGATAAGCAGCGCGACGCCGGTTTGCGTCACCACTTGCCTACCGCATGTCATGGATGCGGCCTATGCGATGCACATCGTCACGCAACGCGACCGCATCGCAGGCCTCGGCTTGCGTACTGGCAGCGGTAGCGGCCCGCGAGCGGCCGCTACCGCTGTTGTGTCACGCACAACTCACCGCGCAAATTCAACGTTTCGCGGTGACCGCCAGTTCGGTGCCGTCATTGAGCGTCAGCGTTTTCGTACTGCCATTAGTCGGCATCGTAAAACGCACAATCTGGCTGACGCTTACGTCGTTCGGACACTTGAGCGTTTTGCCGCCGCTCGTCACCGTCTTCACGCCGTGCGGTGTCTGCGCCTGGAAGCTCAATTGCACGGACGCGGTGCCGTCACCGGCGACAACCGGCGCAAAGCGGATCTGCGTCTGACGAATCATCGCGCCGTTGGTATCGGTCGGTAGCGACGAATAATTCGGGCAGGTATCCGACGCGGGCACAGGGCCGCCCGGCGGCACGGTTTTCCACGTGAAGTCGTCCGATTCGCCAGAGCGAATCGTGCGCGTTTCCTGTGAATTGCCGAACTGTTTCGACGTGACGCGGACCGTGTAGCGGATCGGACCGTCGAGGGCGGACTGCGACGTCACGGTGATCGGCGTAGCGGCGTAAGCCGCCGGCACGAGCATGCCGGGCGCGAGCGCGCAGGCGAGAGAAGCGACAATTGAAACGGCGGAGAGTTTGAAGCTGGAGCTCATACTGTCACCTCGTTGTTGTGCCGCTGCGCGCTCGCTCAAGCGCTACTGCCAATGCACCGCCTGACTAGAGCCTGATTGATACCTGGTTGATGCCTGGTTGAGGCCCGGCCAGACGAGCTGCGAGACACGCAACTGTTTTAGCATGATGCCCCACCAGTCTACCGCCAAGCGGCGCTGCGCGCGCTTCATACGAATCGGGTGTTAACCCGCTTGCAATGACGCGTATTCTGCGCGCGCGATCTGACAGAACCGCCAGACACTGTGCAAACTCTGCGCGGTCTAGAAGCCCGTCAGCACCAGCTTGCCGATCGCGCGCCCTTCTTCGAGCAGCTCATGCGCGCGGCGCAAATTCCCGGCGTTGATCTTGCCGAGATCCTGCCCGAGCGTCGTGCGCAAGGTGCCCGCATCGACGAGACGCGCCACCTCGGTCAGCAGCTTATGCTGCTCGATCATGTCCGGCGTGCCGAACATCGAACGCGTGAACATGAACTCCCAGTGGAATGCGGCGCTTTTTGCCTTCAACAGTTCGACCGGCAGCGGCTGGCTGTTTTCGACAATCGTGCAGATGCCGCCCTGCGGCTTGATCACTTCAGCGGCCGCCGGGAAATTCCTGTCGGTATCGTTGAAAATCAGCACGTAATCGACCTGGTCGATGCCAAGCTTTTTCAACTGCGCGGGCATATCGCCAAAGTGATCGACGATATGATCCGCGCCCAACTCCGTCGCCCACTTCGCCGATTCAGGACGCGACGCGGTCGCGATCACTGTCAGCTTCGCGAGTTGCTTCGCCAACTGGATGCCGATTGAACCGACACCACCCGCCCCGCCGATGATCAGCACCGTGCGGCCTTCGTCCGCGCCTTGCGGCGATACGCCGAGGCGGTCGAACAGCGCCTCCCAGGCGGTGATCGCAGTCAACGGCAGCGCGGCCGCGTGTGTGAAATCGAGCGACGCCGGCTTGCGCCCGACAATGCGCTCGTCGACCAGATGGAACTCGCTATTCGCCCCCGGGCGCGTGATGCTGCCCGCGTAGAACACCGGGTCGCCGACCTTGAACAGCGTGACGTCCGGGCCGACCGCCACCACCGTGCCGGCGGCGTCCCAGCCGAGCACTCGCGGCGCTTTCTCGACGGTGTCTTTCGGGGCGCGCACCTTGGTGTCGACCGGATTGACGGAAATGGCTTCGACTTTCACCAGTAGGTCGCGGCCCGAGGCTTCGGGTTTAGGAATGTCGACGTCGATCAACGATTCGGTTTGATCGATCGGCAAATAGCGATAGAGGCCTACGGCTTTCATCACAGCTCCTGTTCTTTCAGATGAGGTTGAGGGACCGGCGATCGTTGCTGGCAGCGCAGCGGCTGGCGCCATGCGGAGCAATCGATCGTATTGGCGTCATCCTAAGTCGGTTCTTATTCTTATAAAACCATCATAATGACTGAAACATCTTTTTGAATTTCAGAAGAATGGACCATCCTGACGATGCGGTAAAACCCGCCGTAAAACCCTCGCCCGGCGAGCGGGAACGACTCGATCTACTCGACGTCGCCCTGTTCGTGCGGGCCGCCCTGCTCGCCAATGTCTCGGCGGCGGGCCGCGAATTCGGCCTGTCGGCGGCGGTCGCGAGCTCGCGCATCGCCCAGTTGGAAAAGCGCCTCGGCGCGCGCCTGCTGCATCGAACCACCCGCCGCATCAGTCTCACGCAGGACGGCGAAGTATTCATGACACGCGCCCAGGCGCTGCTCGATGCGGCCGATGCCGCACGCGCCTCGGTCGGCCGCGCGCAGGCCGAGCCGCAGGGACGCTTACGGGTATCGATGCCGTCGTCGTTCGGGCGGCAGCACGTATCGCCGGTGATCAGCGAATTTCTGCGCCGCTATCCGGGCGTCAGCGTCGATCTTCGGCTGACGGATCAGGTAGTCGATCTGGTCGACGCAGGTATCGACGTGGCGATCCGGGTCGGCGCGCTCAAGGATTCGTCACTGGTGGCGCGGCGCCTCGCGGTGAATCGCCGCGTGCTGTGCGCCGCGCCCGCTTACCTCGCCGCGCGTGGGTCACCACACCATCCTTCGGACCTCGCACAGCACGAATGCATGATCCTGTCAGACCAGCGCGACTGGGCCTTCGTGACGCCCGCGGGACCGCTCGAGGTACGCGTAAGCGGGCGCCTCGTCGTCGACAACGGTGAAGTTATTCGCGACGGCTTGCTAGCCGGTTTCGGCATCGCGCTCAAATCGACATGGGACGTGGCGCCGTATCTGCGCAGCGGCGAACTGGTGAGCGTGCTCGACGCCTATCCGCTCGCGGAAAATGTGGCGATCTGGGCGGTCTACCCGAGCCGCGCGTTCGTGCCGCCGAGGACGCTCGCGTTCATCGAGTTCCTTGCTGCTCATTTCGGCGATCCGCCTTATTGGGACGTGGAGCCGGACTGAACTGGAGCGGAAGTCGAGGATCCTGGTGCGACTGCGGATGCGTCTTTGCATACGGGTCGGCTTGCTTGTCGCCGTCGGACGATTGCGCTGAGGTCTTTATGGCTTGCTCCTTTTTCAGGTTGGATGAGGCTGGCTGGATCGCGCTCATTCCGCTTCATCCAGACGTTTTTTCATTGCCGCGGTAATGCTCTGACGCGTCTTGGCATAGTCCGCCCACGGGTCGCGCTTAAGATTCTGAAGACGCTCGTGCACGTTTTCGATGGTCCATTGATCGCCGCTCGTCGTGGTGGCCACTTCGTCCCACGAGAGCGGCACTGAAACGCCCAGCCCCGGCCTCGCACGGGCCGAAAATGCGGCCACCGTACTCGAGCCGCGATTGTTGCGCAGGTAATCGACGAAGATCTTCCGCTTGCGATTCTGCGCGCCCATCTTCGCGCTGAAGTACTTGGGCAGCGTTGTCGCCATATGCTGCGCGACCGCTTGCGAAAACGCCTTCACTTCGTCCCAGCCGGCGTGCTTCGCGAGCGGCACCACCACGTGGAATCCCTTGCCGCCGCTCGTCTTGCAGAAAGACGCCAGGCCGAGTTCTTCGAGCAACGAGCGCGTCAGTTGCGCGGCCTCGATCATCCGCTCCCAACCGAGCGACGCATCCGGATCGAGATCGAACACCATGCGATCGGGTTTTTCGATGTTCGACACCACGGCATTCCACGTATGAAATTCGACGGTGCCCATTTGCGCCGCACCGACCAAAGCCTTGAGCGTATCGACGGTGATCAGCGGCGGATGGCCGGGGTCGAGTCCGGGATGCTGTGTGACGTTCGGGATCGACAGTTTCTGGCTGTGCTTCTGGAAAAACAGCTCGCCGCCAATGTCCTCGGGCGCGCGCACCACCGACACCGGCCGGTCTTGCAGATGCGGCAGCATCCAGTCGGCGATCGCCTCGTAGTACTTTACGAGATCGATTTTGCGGGTGCCGGTGCTTTTGTCGACGATGCGGTCGGGATGAGAGATGCGGACACCGGCGACTTCGGCCGGCGTTGTGGCGGTTCCTGATTTCGCTGAGGCCGCTTTCGTTGCAGACGTCTTCGCTGAGCTTTTTCCAGCGGGCTCGGTCGCGGGAGTTTCGATGGCCTTTTTCGTCGTGCGTTTCTTCGGCACCTTATCGGATGCGGTATCGGTTTGCGTTGGCACGTCGGCTCCTTTGCGGGATGCTTCCTTGATGATCTGCCGCGCCGGTTTGTCGTTGCGCAGACTCACGAACGAGGCCTGCCGCACGATGCCGTCGCTCGTCCATTCAGCGAAATTGCATTCGCAGACGAGCACCGGTTCAACCCAATGAACCGGCGTGCGGCTGCGCTCGCGCGGCGCGCTGGAGAACGGCATGCGCTTGATCTCGTGCGCGTCGAGCGCCTTCTTTACCGAGCGCAGCAACGTAGCGCCGAAACCTGTACCGACGCGTCCGGCGTATTGCAGTTTGCCTTTTTCGTCGTAGATGCCGAGCAACAGCGCACCGAACCCCACACGGCTGCCGGACGGCTCCGAATAGCCGCCGATCACGAACTCCTGGCGCCGCCGGCACTTCAATTTGATCCATGCCGACGAGCGCCCCGATTTGTAGCCGCTATCGCGCCGTTTGCCAATGATGCCTTCGAGCGCCATGTCGCACGCGCTCTTCAGCAGCTCATCGGCGCTGAACGCGAAGTCGTTGGAGAAGCGCAATACGCTGTCGTCGTGTCCTTCCCCGTTGTGCCCGTCCATTAACGCGCGCAAAATCGCGCGGCGTTGTTCGAGCGGCACGCCGCGCAAGTCGTAGCCATTCAGGAACGGAACATCGAACAGATAGATGACGATGTCCTGTGGGCGGTCCAGGTCGAACGCATTTTGCAGTTCCTGAAAACTCGGCACGCCGTTTTCATCGAGCACCACCGCTTCGCCGTCGAGCCATGTGCTTTCGATGTCGAGTCGTTCGAACGCCTTCACCTGCTTGCCGAACTTCGCGGTCCAATCGTTGCCCGCGCGCGTGAACAGCTTGATCGCACGGGCCTTCGTCGTTCGATCGATGCGGATCAGCACGCGATAGCCGTCGAACTTGATTTCGTATGCCCATTCATCGCCGGGTGGCGCGGCGTCGACGAGCGTCGCCAGTTGCGGCTTGAAAGCGGCGGGCAACACGGCTTTGACCGCTCCTTCGATCGAGGGGGATGCGGCAAGCTCAAGGAGCGACTGCGCGCTGCGGGTCGATACGATGTCGGTTTTCTTCGGGTCGGTGCGGTTTGACGACGAGCCTTTCGTTCTGTTCTTGCCGGTGGTGCTCGAGCTCATGACGGCGTGCCTGCCTGCTACCGTCCTTGCACTCGTCGCATGCGTTGTATTTGCCATCCTCTTTGCACTTGCACTCTCGTCGCGCGTAGGCTCGCTCGCAGTCTTCCTCGCCGCGCGCCTTATGGACCCTGCGGCCCTGCCAATCGGCGCACCGCCGCCCAGCACGCTGCCCGGACATGCCTTCAGGACATCGTATTCGCTCTCATTGCGAGCTTCGTCGTCACGCTCCTTGATCAGCAGCCACTGCTCCTTGTCGCCGCTGCCGCGCATATGACTGCGCACCAGCGCCCAGCCGCCATGCAGTTTTTCGCCGAAGAGCCTGAATTTGAGCTTGCCCGCCTTATACGATCTGGCCGCCTCCGCCGCGCCGCCGACCGGCTCCCACGTTCCGCGGTCCCATACGATCACCGTTCCCGCGCCGTAGTTGCCAGGCGGAATCTCGCCTTCGAACGAGCCATATTCGACAGGATGATCTTCGACATGCACCGCGAGCCGTTTCACCGATGGGTCGAGGCTCGGCCCCTTGGGCACCGCCCACGACAATAGCGTGCCGTTCAGTTCGAGCCGGAAGTCGTAATGCAAACGCCGTGCGTCGTGTTCCTGGATCACATACGACAGCGCCTCTTTCGATGTGCGCGCCGTATCGCGCGCTGCCGTCCCGCGGTTGGCTTCCTTGCGCGCAGCCGTGCCCGATGGCTCCGGCGTTTCGTCGAAGCGCCGCTTGCGGTTGTAGCGATCGAGCCTGTCGTTCATGGAGGTGAACTCGTCGCGGATCAAGTTGGCGCCGTGTTATTTATCAAGCGTGCGATCAGACGGCAGCACGCCGTTTGCGTGCCGCCGTCGCCCCCTTGGCACTGGCGCCACTGCGCTTGCCGCTGCGGCTCGCCGTACCTGCCGAACTCGCCGCCCGCGGCTTCTTGCGGGCTGGCGCGGCTGTCTCCGCACCGGCCGCCTCGTCTTCATCATCCGTGGCGTTCTTGCGCGCACCCGCCGCCGGCTTGCCTTTGCCACGGCCGAGGCTACGCTTGAGCAGGTCGGACAGATCGAGAATGTCGGCTGATTGACGCGATTCGCGTGGCGCCTCGACTTCGGTGATTTCCTCGGTCTTACCCGCGCGAATCTTTCGCTCGACCAACGTCATGATGTCGTCGTGGAACGTGTCGTGATACTGCGATGGATCCCACTCGCCGCTCATGTCGTTGATCAGTTTTTTCGCCATGTCGAGTTCGCGCGTGGTGACGCCGGCCGCCTTCATACTTTCGGGCGGCAGTTTGAATTCGTCGAAGTCGCGGACCTCAGCGGCCCAGTGCAGGGTGTCCAACGCCAGCATCGGCCCGACCGGAATCAGCGCCGCGAGATGCTGCTTGTTATGCAGCACGACGCTCGCCACACCAATTTTGCCCGTCGCTTTCATCGCTTCGCGCAGCAGCGCGTACACTTTTTCGCCCTTGCGGTCGGGCGTCAGGAAGTACGGCGTGTCGAGATAGAGGAACGAGATGTCCGGTGCGTCGACGAATGCGAGGATATCGACCGTCTGCGTCGACTCGGGATTGGCCGCGCGAATCTCCTCGTCCGAAAGGACGACGTACTTGTCCTTTTCGTACTCGAAGCCGCGCACGATGTTCTCGCGCGTCACCTCTTTGCCGGTGCGCTTGTTGATCTGCTTGTAGCCGATTGGGTCGATCGTGCGCTTGTCCAGCAGATTGAAGCCGACTTTCTCCGACTGCGTCGCCGGATACAACTGAACCGGCACGTGAACGAGGCCGAAGCTGATTGCGCCCTTCCAGATCATGTGTGCCATCGTGCGCTCCCCAAGGCCCAGGCACCTCAGTGAAGCAGCAAGCGTGCCACGGTTTTCGCGCTATGACTGGCGCGGCGCCGTGCCGGCCGCCACAGATATCGGCTGTAAGTCTTGCGTCATGTCGGCAAAAGATACGGCGCTCTGCACCCTTGTGACTCGATGGATCGTCCGCGTCAACCGGCGCTCGACGGCTCGAGCTCGACCGGCACCACCGCGAAGCCGCGAAACCGCACGCGTCCGCCGCGCGTCGGTTCGCCGTCGAGCCGATACGCCGGAAAGCGCTGCACGAAGCGTCCAATGGCGATGCGCGCCTCAAGTCGCGCGAGCGACAACCCCGCGCACTGGTGAATGCCGAAGCCGAACGCCAGATGCCGGTTCGGATCGCGGTGGATGTCGAAGCGGTCCGGTTCCGCGAACTGCTCGGGGTCGCGATTGGCCGCGCCAATGCACAGCGTGGCGGGCGTGCCACGTGCCACCGCGACGCCACCGATTTCGGTATCGACGGTCGCCATGCGGTTGCCCAGCTGATTCGAGCTCTCGAACCGCAGACACTCCTCGATCGCCGACTCGATAAGCGACGGTTCGCGCAGTAACGCGGCGCGCTGCTCCGGCCAGTCGGTCAGCGTAACGAGACCGTTGCCGATCAGGTTCGTCGTGGTTTCATGACCGGCGTTCAGGATGAAAATGCAGTTTTGCAGCAACTCCGCCTCCGATAACTGCTCGCCGCCCGCTTCGCCCTGGATCAGGCGCGTCAGCACGTCGTGCTGCGGGTCACCGGGTTCGCGCCGGCGCTGCCCTACCAGATCGCGCAAATACTCAACGAATTCGCTGACCGCACGGCTTCCTCGTTCGAGTTGCGCGTCGGTCAGCGACGGCTCCAGCGCGCCGAGTATCGCCAGCGACCAGTCGCGCAACGGCTCGCGCTCAGCGTGCGGCACATCCAGCAGATTGCCGATGATCTCGACCGGAATCGCCGACGCGAACTCGCCGATCAGATCGATCCGGCCGCGCACCGCGGCAGCATCGAGCAAGCCATCGACGAGGCGGATCAACCCCGGCTCCATGGCCGCGATGGCGCGCGCCGTCAGTGCGCCGGCGATCAGTTTGCGCACCCGCGTGTGACGAGGCGGATCGTTGAAGACAAGACTCGTGGTGTGATGGGTGTAGAGCGGCGAGTCGCCGTACTTCGGCTTGAATTCGACGGTCTTGTCGGAACTGAAAGTTTTCGGGTCGCGGTAGACCGCCTGCACATCGCGAAAACGCGTCAGGAACAACGAGCCGTCCGGCATGCGTTTGACCGGCTCATGGGTGCGCAGCGCATGATAGACCGGATACGGATCAGCATAGAACGCGGGGCTCAGGTGGCGCAGATCGAAGTCGCGCGCAAGGGTGGACGCGTCGCTGGCGGTCGCGGGGGTCATGACTTGTCTCCGTGGTGGTGCGCCTCGTCGGCTTGTGCCAATGCGTGCGTGTGCGGTGTGCCGCGCGCCTCATAAGCGCGGCAAGCTCGCCAGACTCGTTGGCAGCGAGGCGTCATTCGAAGCGCCAGTATGACGCGGGTGCCTGATGATTGCACGGTGGATTGTCTGGCGGACCGCGCGGCGGGCTGCGTGCCGCCGAACCGTTACAATGACGGGATTTTCCGCGCGAGCCGCGCGCCCGTCCTTTTCTGCGCCAATGCGTCGTCCATGAACCTCGTCATCCAAAGCACCGCGCCCCTTTCCGCCGACCACCACAAGACGCTCGTCGCGCTCGCGCGCGGATCGCACGCCGCCGTCATCGACACGAACGCGATTCGCATCGCCAACGCGAACATCGCGCAGCGCGCCGACCTCGAGGTCTATTGCGGCACGCATCAACTGGACTATGCGTTTGTCGAACCCGGCCGCCAGTTGCGTGATTTCGGCCTCGTCGCGATGGACATGGACTCCACGCTGATCACGATCGAATGCATCGACGAGATCGCCGACTTCTGCGGGTTGAAGGCGGAAGTCGCAGCGATCACGGAAGCGTCGATGCGCGGCGAAATCAAGGACTTCAACGAGAGCCTGACGCGCCGCGTGGCACTGCTCAAGGGACTCGACGCCGGCGCGCTCGAACGCGTTTATGAAGAGCGGCTGCAACTCTCACCGGGCGCCGAACAGATGCTCGCCGGCGCGAAAGCGGCGGGATTGAAAACGCTGCTGGTGTCCGGCGGCTTCACGTTTTTCACCGAAAAACTGAAGGCCCGGCTCGGCCTCGATTTCACGCGGGCGAACACGCTCGAAATCGTTGATGGCAAGTTGACCGGCAACGTAATCGGCGAGATCGTCAACGCCGACGTGAAGGCACGCACACTGCGCGAGACGTGCGTCCAACTAGGCATCGAGCCGGCCCGCGCAATTGCGATGGGCGACGGTTCGAACGATCTGAAAATGATGGCCGCTGCGGGACTCTCAGTAGCATTCCGCGCGAAGCCGGTGGTGCGCGAAGCCGCCAGCGTGGCGTTCAACCACGTTGGGCTGGATGGGTTGCTGCGGCTGTTCTGAAGCAAAATTTGCGCTGGCCGACGCAATGGCGGCCAGCGCTGGACACGAGTATTATTTGTTCGGAAAGGCGAATAGCAACACGCCCAACATGTAGATCGCAACGGCGACTATCACGACGTTAGCCCACTTCAGAACACGAGCGTAATTTTGGTCAGATTCCAGAAACGTAAATAGTTTGTCCATGCGTGCCTCCTGTAAGTCGATCAGTATAAGAGCTACGTTATCTAAAAAATCTAAATCAGGCGCACGTGTAGGATTACAAACAGAATGGCAGCAACGGACGTTGCAAGAATCGAAGTTCCGATGGCCACGCGCGACAACGACCCCGTAACAAACCGTTTCTGCCTGTGGCGAATGTATGTGCTCGCCCGGTCATGATGTGTATTGACCAGGGCCGACATCACGATAATGGAACAGGAGAAAGCCAGCATGCAGAATCCAGCAATGGCGGATTCCAAGACAGGCACCGCACCACCTCCTCTTTCCAGCGCGGTCATTGCCTCATAAACCGCGGCCGCGCACAGCCCGATCGAACACCAGAATAGTTGGCCGTCTTTCACTGATGCGGCGATCAACGTCTTCGCGACGCGCCAGCCGTGTGTGGGTGCGACGAGCGCTAACGTAAAGATCGGGCCGACAATCGGCACGCCAAGATTCAGCAACGCCCAGAAAAATAGATTCATCGAAGTCCACCATCGTGCGGTAATCGTTAGTCATAACGTGCACCATCGTAGCGTCGAGATCCGGCGTCGGCCATTCGGCCGAATGGTTAGGCTTACTGGCTATCTTGACAAAATAAAAAGCCCATCGGGAACGCGTCCCGATGGGCTTACGCAATCTTCAGCAACCCGCTCGCTGGCGCTTAGCCCAGCGCCTCCAGACACTGCTCGATATCCGCGCGCAAATCGGCCTCTTCTTCCAGACCGATATAGAACCGCACCAACGTGCCGCGATGCGGCCATTGACCTTCCGTGCGCATCGAGGCGACGTCGTACGGCATCGCGAGACTGTGCGCGCCACCCCAACTCCAGCCGAGCGAAAACAGCTCAAGCGACTCGCAGAACGTGTCGATTTGCGCCGCACTGTAACGTGCATCGAACACCACTGAGAACAGTCCACCCGCGCCCGTAAAGTCGCGCTTGAAAAACTCATGCCCTGGACAGTCAGGTAACGCCGGATGCAAGACCGCGGCAATTTCCGGACGCGTCTTGAGCCATTTGGCCAGACCGAGCGCTGCACGGTCATGCTGTTCGAAGCGCAGTTGCATAGTCGGCAGGCTGCGCAGAATCAACGAACAGTCATCCGACGACACGCCGATACCCATGCGCATGCGCGCTGCCTTCAACTTCAGATGCAACTCGCGATCGACCGTGATCGTCGCGCCCATCAGCACGTCGCCGCCGCCCGACTGGTACTTGGTCAACGCCTGCACCGAGATATCGACGCCATGGTCGAACGGTCGGAAACCGAGCCCCGCAGACCAGGTATTGTCGATCGCCGTGACGACGTGGCGCGCACGTGCCGCCGCGGTGATGGCGGGCACGTCGGCCACTTCCATCGTGACCGAGCCGGGTGCTTCGAGCCAGATCAAACGCGTATTCGGCTGGATCAGATCCGCGATCCTCGCGCCGATCATCGGATCGTAGTAGCGCACCGTGACGCCGAAATCGCGCGCCAGCCAGTCGCCGTGATCGCGGTTCGGCGAGTAGACGTTATCGGGGATCAGCACGTCGTCGCCGGCCTTCACAAGGCCGAAGTACACATTCGAAATCGACGACAACCCCGACGGCTGCAACAACGCGTGATTGCCGCCTTCGATGGTGGCAAGCCGCTGCGCCAGCGCCAACGAAGTCGGCGTGGCGTGCAGGCCATAGCGCCATTGCGCGTCGTTTTTCCAGTCGAGCGACCGCATTGTCGCGAGATCGGGGAATACGACCGTCGAAGCGCGCGTAACCGGCGTCGAGAACGACTCGAAGCCCGGCGTGAGCTGGTCTTCGTGACGCACGATGTGAGTTTGCAGGCCGCGTTTGAGTTTGGATTGGGTCATGGTGTAGGTAGACGTTATTCGCCGGTTTGCAGATTGCTAACCCCGCCGACGGCGTGACCACTGCTCGTTGCCGCAGCGGGCGCTGCTGCCCCGCCGGCTGACGATTGTGGCGCGACCGCTGCCTTGTTGGCCGCCGCACCGGCACCAGCAGCAGCACCTGCACCAGCCGATGCAGCCGGCACGGCCTGCCCCGCCGCCAGTGGTTTCAGATCGAACGGCTGCGGGTCGGAATCGTCGACATTCATCCGGTCGCCCGCTACCGAACCGTCAGCGGCAAATTTGCCGACCCAGTTGCCTGTGATATGCGTGCCGTCGTTCGATTCCTCGACTTCGAGCGTGTCGCCGTCACGGTCGCCCGCGATCAGGATCACCTCGCCGGTATCGGTGTACTGATACTCGCCGTGCACGCCGGCGGGGTCGTCGGTTTTCGCGCCGAGGCGCAGTACGATCTGACGTGCGCCCAGCATGCCGGCGTAGCGCGGAAACTTTGCGAATTCGGGGCTCGGCTTGAGCGGCAACTGAATCGGCGGGGGCGCCGCCAACTCCTTCACCGCGTCGCTTTGCGCCCATGCCTGCGCGGGCAGCACAGCCCCGGCGCCGGCACATAGCAATGCAGCGATGCCCATCACCGCCCAAGCGCGCCGCCGCATCGTACCCTTCATCGCTTTCGATCCCTGCATCCGTTCTTTCCTTATTGCCCGCTACCGCTCGATGCCAGTTTCCTACCCACCTACCGCTGGGCTTCGTTCGGCGGGGAAAGTCGACGCCTCGCGTCGCGTTGCCCCGCCTCAGCCTCAGCCTCGGCCTCAGATCCGTTCGAAGATCGCCGCGATACCCTGTCCGCCGCCGATACACATCGTCACCAGCGCATAGCGGCCGCCGACTCGCTGCAATTCATACAACGCCTTGACGGTAATCAGCGCGCCGGTCGCGCCGATCGGATGGCCGAGCGAAATGCCCGATCCGTTCGGATTGACCTTGGCCGGATCGAAACCAAGTTCCTTGCTGACTGCGCATGCCTGAGCGGCAAACGCTTCGTTCGCTTCGATCACGTCCAGATCGGCGACTGTCAGGCCGGCGCGCTCAAGCGCCTTGCGCGTCGCCGGCACAGGGCCGATGCCCATGTATGCCGGGTCGACACCTGCGTGCGCGTACGAAACCAGCCGTGCCAGCGGCTTGATGCCGCGCTTCTCGGCGACGCTGCGCTCCATCAGCACGACCGCCGCGGCGGCGTCGTTGATTCCCGACGCGTTGCCGGCCGTCACCGTGCCGTTTTCCTTCGCGAACACCGGCTTCAACTTGGAGAAGTCTTCTGCCGTTGCGTTCATGCGCGTGTGCTCATCCGTGTCGAACACGACATCGCCCTTCTTCGACGGAATCGAGATCGGCAGGATCTGGTCCTTGAAGTAGCCGCTTGTAATCGCGTTAGCTGCGCGGCGATGCGATTCGAGCGCGAGCGCGTCCTGCGTTTCTCGCGAGATTTCGTACTTGCGCGCGACGTTCTCGGCGGTTACGCCCATATGGATCGACTGGAATGGGTCGTTCAGCGCGCCGACCATCATGTCGACGAGGCGCGCATCGCCCATGCGCTGACCAAAGCGCGCAGCCGGCATGGAATACGGCGCGCGGCTCATGTTTTCCGCGCCGCCGCCGATTGCGATGTCGGCATCGCCGAGCAGCACGCTTTGCGCGGCCGAGACGATTGCCTGCAAGCCCGATCCGCACAAGCGGTTGACAGTCAACGCGGGCGCATGTTGCGCGACGCCGCCATTGATCGCCGCCACGCGGGCCAGATACATATCTTTCGGTTCGGTATGCACGACATTGCCGAACACCACATGGCCGACTTCGTCGCCCGACACGTTTGCGCGCGCCAGCACTTCACGCACGACGCGTGCGCCAAGATCCGTCGGCGGAAAGTCCTTCAGACTGCCGCCAAAACCGCCGATTGCGGTACGTACACCGCTTACCACCACTACGTCTCGTTGCATCGCTCGCTCCTCTCTTTAGTCTCTAAAGATAATCTTGCCCTGGCGGGTTGCGGCGCGCGCCTCGCAGCGCGTTGCTGTCAGCCGGCCAGGATGTGTTCGACCGTCGCCCGCGAAGGAATCGGCGCGACCGCGCCGTAGCCTTGCGTGGACAGTGCCGCGGCGACGTTCGCATAACGCGCCGCTTGAAACGGATCGTCACCCGCGACGATACGCGCGATGAACGCGCCGCCAAAACAGTCCCCCGCGCCGGTCGCATCGACCGCGTTGACGACATGGCCCGGCACGACGCGCCGTTCGTCAGGCGTGGCGATGTACGAGCCTTCTTTGCCGAGCTTGAGCGCTACGACACGCGGACCGTGCGACAGCAGAAAATCGACGATCTCGTCTCGACCGGTCAAGCCGGTGAGTTCAGTGACGTCGTCCCAGCTCGGCAGACAAATGTCGGTTTGACGAATGGCTTCGAGCATCACCGCGCGCGCTCTCGCGAGCGGCCACAGCTTCAGGCGCAGATTGGTGTCGAAGCTCACGAGCACGCCGTTCGCTCGCGCATGCCCAATCGCCGCCAAAGCGGCGTCGCAGGCGCTCACGCTGATCGCGAGACTGATGCCGGACAGGTGGATGACTTTGGCTGCGGCGATCGCATCGAGCGGTAGATCGTCCGGCGCATAACGGCTCGCGGCCGAACCCGCACGCAGGTAGTCGAACGCGTGACCTTCAGGACCGTGCGAAACGAAATAGACCCCGGTGGGTGCGTGCGGATCGACGCGCACGAGCGACGTCTCAACCTGCTCGCGCTCCCACAGATCGATCAGCAGACGTCCGAAATGATCGCTGCCGACAGCCGACACGAAACCTGTCTTCGCGCCCTGCCGTGCCGCTGCGATGCAGAAGTTCGACGTATCGCCGCCGAAGCCCTGCAGATAGTTCGGCTGATCTTTAGCCGACTGATTGAATTCGATCATCGCCTCGCCGAGCGCGAGAATCTCGGGGCGCCGGGCGTCCGAGGCCCGGCTTTCCGGGGTCTGGGCAGCCGGCGTGCCGGCCATGCTCGCCGTCATCGCTTATACCTCGCCCCACAGATCGTGGCCGTCAGCGCCAGTGATCTTCACCGACACAAAATCGCCGACCTTGTAACGCTTCGACGCCTTGGTGGCCGGTGCGATATAGACGACGCCATCGATTTCAGGCGCATCCGCCGC
Source organism: Paraburkholderia domus (assembly GCF_905220705.1). Taxonomy (GTDB): domain Bacteria; phylum Pseudomonadota; class Gammaproteobacteria; order Burkholderiales; family Burkholderiaceae; genus Paraburkholderia; species Paraburkholderia domus. The sequence continues at coordinate 237,543 of NZ_CAJNAT010000002.1, read as the reverse complement.
GGTGCGGCCGATGCCGCCGTCGGCATTGATCTCGTCGACCAGCACTTTCAGCGTCTTGCCGACCTTCTTCGCGATACGTTTGGCCGACACTTCTTCGGCCACTTCCATGAAGCGCGCGCGGCGTTCTTCACGCACTTCGTCGGGCAAGGCACCGTCGAGTTCGTTGGCCGTCGCGCCTTCGACCGGCGAGTAAGCAAAGCAGCCGACCCGATCCAGCTCCGCCTCGCGGATGAAATCGAGCAGCGTCTGGAATTGCTCTTCAGTCTCGCCCGGGAAGCCGGCGATGAACGTGCTGCGGATCGTCAGGTCGGGGCAGATTTCGCGCCACGCCTTCACGCGCTCCATCACCTTCTCGGCGTTGGCCGGGCGCTTCATGCGCTTCAACACTTCCGGATGCGCGTGCTGGAACGGCACATCCAGATACGGCAGCACATGACCCTTGAACGGACCTTCGGCCATCATCGGAATGACTTCGTCGACGCTCGGGTACGGATACACGTAATGCAAACGTACCCATGCGCCGTATTGCGCCGCAAGTTCGCCAAGCGCGCCGACCAGATCGGTCATGCGCGTCTTGATCGGCTTGCCGTTCCAGAAACCGGTACGGTATTTGACATCGACGCCGTATGCGCTCGTGTCCTGCGAAATCACCAGCAGTTCCTTCACGCCTGACTTGAACAGGTTCTCCGCCTCGAGCATCACTTCGGCAACCGGACGCGACACGAGGTCGCCGCGCATCGACGGGATGATGCAGAACGTGCAGCGGTGGTTGCAGCCTTCGGAAATTTTCAGGTACGCATAGTGGCGCGGCGTGAGCTTCACGCCGGCAGCCGGCACCAGATCGATAAACGGATCGTGCGGCTTCGGCAGATGATTGTGCACCGCCTGCATCACTTCGCCGAGCGCGTGCGGACCGGTCACGGCCAGCACCTTCGGATGCACTTCTTCGATCAGGTTCGAGCCGCTCGCGCTCTGCTTTGCACCGAGGCAACCCGTGACGATCACCTTGCCGTTTTCGCTGAGCGCTTCACCGATCGCGTCGAGGCTTTCCTGCACGGCTTCGTCGATGAAGCCGCAGGTGTTGACGACCACGAGGTCCGCGCCGTCGTACGTGCCGGAGATCTCGTAGCCCTCGGCGCGCAGCTGCGTGATGATCTGTTCGGAGTCGACGAGTGCTTTAGGACAGCCTAGGCTGACGAAACCGACCTTCGGAGTCGAAGGGGTCGGCACGGCGGGGGAAATGGTCTGCGACATAGGTGGGTCCGGCGTATAGCGGTGACGATGGCGACAAATGGGGACGGTGCGGCAAGGCCAAGGGGTCCGATGGTCATCAAAACCACAGCCCCATCAACGTCCCGCGCACGCAACCCTTTATTGTACCGCGCTCGCGACCGTGCAGTCTGCCAGGTGGCGGGGCGTTGCCGGATCGAGCAGGCCGCGGGCCGCGCATTGTCGCGCCGGCATCAAACCGTTTAATGCCAGAGCTCGCTCGATCACTTCAAGAATTTCGCGCGAATCATGCAGACGCCGGATGGCAGCATGCAGCTCGGCAGCCTGCGGCCAGGTCCGCTTCAGATAGCTGAGCCACATTTTGACGCGTCCGTGCTCATGACGGGCCGCGACACGGGCTTGCAGTTTTTTCAGGTAATCGGCGAGATGACCGAGGACAGCCGGCCACTCCTCCCCGGAAGGCGTCCGGTCCATCAATCCGCGTATCCGCAAGGCCAGGAAAGGATCCGACACGGCACCGCGCCCGATCATCACGTCCTCGCAGCCGCTGACCGCCCGGCACCGCTCCCAGTCGGCCACCGTCCAGACTTCTCCGTTGGCAATGACCGGCACGTCCACGGCGGCGTCGATGTGCGCGATCCACTCCCAGTGGGCTGGTGGGCGGTAGCCATGATCGCGTGTTCTGGCGTGCACGACGAGGGAGGCCGCGCCGCCTTCTGCCAGCGCCGTGGCGCAGTCGATCGCGAGCGACGTATCGGACACGCCGAGCCGCATTTTTGCTGTCACGGCAATGCCGGCAGGCACCGCCGCGCGAACAGACGAAACGATCCGGTTCAGTTGTTCAGGGTGCGCCAGCAGCATCGCGCCGCCACCGTGCCGGTTGACAACTTTGGCGGGACAGCCGAAGTTCAGATCGAGTCCATGCGGCGAAAGACTGGCCGCCTGGGCCGCATTCAGCGCCATCCATTCAGGATCGCTGCCGAGCAGCTGGATCACCATCGGCGTGCCACAAGGTGTACGGCCACCGTGGAGGACTTCAGGCGTATCCCTCTCGTAAACACGCTCGGGAAGCACCGAGCCCGTCACCCTGACGAACTCCGATACACACCCGTCGAATCCGCCCGTGCTGGTCAGCACATCGCGCAACACGTAGTCCGCAAGCCCTTCCATGGGCGCAAGAAACAACCGGCTCATAAGGGAACGCCGCCTAAGCTGCTGTTGCGAAGCTTACGGTCAGCCAAGACTGACAAATCCGACCCTCGGAATCGAAGGCGTGGCGCGGTGGGGGAAACGGGTGTGCGACATAGGTAGGGCTGGGATACAGCAGTGGCGGCAAATGGGGAAGGTGCGGCAGGGGCTGAGGGGCGACAGGATCAAGGAGACCACGAGGACCACACACCGGGACAACGTCAGCGCACACAACCCAGAATTGTACCGCGCCCGTCAGCTGCGCTCTGCGCGCGAGTCGCCGCGGGTGCACCCAGCACCTCGTGGCGCGGCGGCGTGCACACCGCTCCGCCGCGGCCATGCGGCGGACGCGCAAAGACGCGCTCGCCACGTCGGCGTAGCGCTGCGCCGTTACTTCTTCTCCGGTTCCGGATTGGTTTGCGGATTAGCTGGCGTGGCCGGCGCTCCGGCTGCATTCACCGGCCCACCTGGCGTGAACGGGAAGGTGGCGAACATCGATTTCGCCTGGTTCTGCATCTGCTCCTGCATCTGCACGAACATGTTCTTCGACTGTTCGATGTAGCTGGTCATCATGCCCTGCATCATCGGCGCCTGCATGTTCATGAATTGCGACCAGACTTCGGGGTTCATCGCCTTGCCTTCGTACAGATTTTTCGACTGGTCGGCGAGTTTCGCCTGAATGTCGATGAAGGCCTGAATATTTTTTTCCAGATACGTGCCCATCATGCCCTGCATCGCATGGCCGTAGAAGCGGATGATCTGCGACAACATCGACGACGAGAACATCGGCAAGCCGCCGCTCTCCTCTTCGAGAATGATCTGCAACAGGATGGCGCGCGTCAGATCCTCGTTGCTCTTCGCATCGATGACCTTGAAATCCTCCTGATCCAGCACGAGCTGCTTAACGTCCGTCAGCGTGATGTACGTGCTTGTCTCGGTATCGTAGAGCCGGCGATTCGGATACTTCTTGATCAGTCGTTCGGCTGTTTTCTTTGTAGTAGTGGTCATGTAACGCCTTTGCGCGCAAGTTGAGCGCCGAAACGGCGTCATACCGACTGCGCAATCGGGCAATTGCACAGTCGAGACGCCGCCGGAACCATCTGAGCAGAAGCGCGCTGCCTTGTGAGCGGCGCGCCAATCACTCAGCCCATATGCAATCCGCCGTTCAGCGAAAAATCAGCGCCCGTGGAGAAACCCGATTCGTCCGAAGCGAGCCATGCCACGATCGAGCCGATTTCGTCCGGCTGACCGAGACGGCGCACCGGAATCGTCGCAACGATCTTTTCCAGCACGTCCGGGCGGATCGACTTGACCATGTCCGTGCCGATGTAGCCAGGCGACACAGTGTTGACTGTCACGCCCTTGGTGGCCACTTCCTGCGCCAGCGACATCGTGAATCCGTGAATGCCGGCTTTCGCGGTCGAGTAGTTGGTCTGGCCGAACTGGCCCTTCTGGCCGTTCACCGACGAAATGTTGATGACTCGCCCAAAGCCGCGCTCGACCATACCATCGATCACCTGCTTGGTGACGTTGAAGAGGCTGGTCAGGTTGGTGTCGATCACCGCCGTCCAGTCTTCGTGCGTCATCTTGCGGAATACGACGTCGCGCGTGATACCGGCGTTGTTCACCAGAATATCAACCTCGCCGACTTCAGCCTTGACCTTGTCGAATGCTGCCTTGGTCGATTCCCAGTCGCCGACGTTGCCTTCGGACGCAATGAAATCGTAGCCAAGCGCCTTCTGCTCTTCGAGCCACTTCACGCGGCGCGGCGAGTTCGGGCCACAGCCTGCGACCACCTTGAAGCCCTCTTTGTGCAGCCGCTGGCAAATGCTCGTGCCGATGCCACCCATCCCGCCCGTTACGTACGCAATTCGCTGTGTCATAAACTACACTCCGTTATCGTTTTCGAGGCGCCGACCGGCTGCCTCTTCCCTCGCCTGGTGCTTCATCTCCACTGCCGCCGGGCGACCGGCCGACGAGGCCACTGCTCGCCGCGCGCCACCTCCTGCAACGTGACGCGCGACTACCCTGCTTACCGCCTGCTAAAACCGACCAGAGCCTGCTTGAGGCCTGTTAAGCGCGCTCGAGCGCCAATGCTACGCCCATGCCGCCGCCGATACACAGCGACGCCAAGCCCTTCTTCGCATCGCGCTTCTGCATTTCGTGCAGCAGCGTGACGAGAACCCGGCAACCGGACGCACCGATCGGGTGACCGATCGCAATTGCGCCGCCGTTTACGTTGATCTTCGACGCGTCCCAGCCCATCTGCTGATTCACGGCCAGCGCTTGCGCCGCAAACGCTTCGTTGATTTCCATCAGGTCGAGATCGGCCGGCGACCAGCCTGCACGTTCCAGGCAACGGCGCGATGCCGGCACCGGGCCCATCCCCATCACCTTCGGATCCAGACCCGAGGTGGCGTAAGCCTTGATGCGCGCGAGCGGCGTGAGGCCGAGCGCTTCAGCCTTCTTCGCCGACATCACCAGCACCGCCGCCGCGCCGTCGTTCAGACCCGACGCGTTAGCCGCCGTGACCGTGCCTTCCTTCGAGAAAGCCGGTTTCAGGCCCGCCAGCGATTCAGCCGTCACGCCGTGACGCACGAACTCGTCCGTTGCGAAACGCAGCGGCTCGCCCTTGCGTTGCGGAATCTCGACCGGCACGATTTCGTCGTTGAAGCGGCCCGACTTCTGCGCGGCTTCCGCCTTGTTCTGCGACAGCGCCGCGAACGCGTCCTGCTGCTCGCGTGTGATGCCGTATTCCTTGGCGACGTTTTCCGCCGTCACGCCCATGTGGTACTGGTTGTAGACGTCCCACAGGCCGTCGACGATCATCGAGTCGATCAGCTTCGCGTCGCCCATGCGGAAACCGTCGCGCGAGCCCGGCAGCACGTGCGGTGCGGCGCTCATGTTTTCCTGACCGCCGGCGATCACGATGTCCGCATCGCCCGCGATGATCGCGTTGGCCGCCAGCATCACGGCCTTCAGGCCCGAGCCGCACACCACGTTGATCGTCATGCCGGGCACGGCCGCGGGCAGCCCCGCCTTGATCAGCGACTGACGCGCCGGGTTCTGACCCGAACCCGCCGTCAGCACCTGCCCCAGGATGACTTCGCTGACCTGCTCAGGCTTCATGCCAGCCCGTTCGAGCACGGCACGAATCACCGTCGCGCCGAGTTCGGGCGCAGCGATCTTCGCCAGCGACCCACCGAATTTGCCTACTGCCGTACGGGCGGCCGATACGATCACAACATCAGTCATTTCCATATCCTCCGGGCACATCGGCTAAATACGCCGCAGCCCGTCAAGTTAAAAATCTTGTTGCTCCTGCGCCCTTGCATATCCGGGCTCTCATTCATACCGCCATACAACCCGCGCCTTCAGCGCGCGCTAAAGCCTACTCCCGTTGCCGCACATAACGCCCCGGCGCCGGCTCGATAACCGGGAACTCAGCAGACCCGGCTGCAGCGCGCGGCTTCACTTTCTTGCCGCCATACTGGTCGAGCCACGTGGTCCATTCGGGCCACCAGCTGCCTGGCACATCGGCCGCCTGATCGAGCCATTCGTCCGGGCTTTCCGGCAACGTCTTGACGTCGCCTTCCAGTGTCCAATAGTTGCGCTTCTTCTTCGCCGGCGGATTGATCACCCCCGCGATATGACCCGACGCGCCGAGCACGAACTTCAGCGGCCCGGAAAGCAGCGGCACCGACGCATACGCGGTTTGCCACGGCACGATATGGTCTTCGCGTGAACCGTAGATGAAGGTGGGCACATCGATCTTCGAGAGGTCGACCGGCTCGCCGCAAGTGGTCAACGCACCCGGCTCGCGCAGACGATTCTCGAGATACGTGTTGCGCAGATACCAGACATACATCGGTCCCGGCAGACTGGTCGAATCGCTGTTCCAATACAGCAGATCGAACGGCACCGGCGTGCGACCTTTGAGATAGTTGTCGACGACGTAGTTCCACACCAGATCGTTCGGCCGCAGGAACGAGAAGGTGTTGGCGAATTCGATGCCGCGCATCAACCCGGGCGCGCTGCCGTTCTTACCGCCTATGGTCTGCTCGCGCATCTGCACATGCGACTCGTCGACGAACACGTCGAGCACGCCTGTGTCCGAGAAGTCGAGCATCGCAGTGAGCAAGGTCATCGACGCAGCCGGATGCTCGCCGCGCGCTGCCGCCACCGCCAACGCCGTGGCGAGCATGGTGCCGCCCACGCAGAAACCAAGCGTGTTGATCTGCTCGCGTCCGCTGATCTTGCAGACCGTGTCGATCGCCTTGAGCACGCCCTCGCCGATGTAGTCGTCCCACGTCTTGCTCGCAATCGACGCATCCGCGTTGCGCCACGAAATCAGGAACACCTGATGGCCCGAATCAAGCCCGTGCGCAACCAGCGAGTTCTCCGGTTGCAGATCGAGAATGTAGAACTTGTTGATACAAGGCGGCACGATCAGCAGCGGCCGCTCACGCACAGTGGCCGTGCGCGGCTTGTACTGGATCAACTGAATGAGGTCGTTCTCGAACACCACCGAGCCTTCAGTGTTCGCGAGATTTTCGCCGACCACGAAACGCGATTCGTCCGTCTGCGAAATCTTGCCACGCTGCATGTCGCCCAGCAGATTCATCACGCCTTGGCGCAAACTCTCTCCCTTGCTATCGAGCAAGGTCTTTTGCGCTTCCGGATTCAACGCGAAGAAGTTGCTCGGCGATGCCGCGGCGGTCCATTGCTGAACCGCGAAACGGACGCGCTCACGCATCTTCGGTTCTGTTTCGAGCGCGTCGACCATTTCCTGCAGATAGCGTGCGTTCAACAGATACCACGCAGCAGTAAATGCATAGGCCGGCGTCGAACTCCACGCGTCGGAACTGAAGCGGCGATCCTTGAGTTCGGGCGCTTTCGTCGTGGAGGTTGTCGCCTGCTGGATCAGCTCCATCGCCTCACGCGAATAATCGGCTTGCAGCTTTTGTAGACGCTCCGACGGAATCGCGGCGGCGGGAATATTGAGTCCGGCGAATGAAGGCAATGACGGCAGGGATCCCGCCGCCAGTTTGCTGAAATCAGGCATGCCGGGGAACGACGGCATCTGCGGCAGACCCATTTGCGGCATGTGGGGGATGCCCATTTGCGGCATCTGAGGCATTTGCGGCATCGGGAAAGGTACGCCGTTGCCGCCGGGCGGCGTGCCGAGCGAACGCCATGCGTTCATCCAGGCGTCGAATAATTGCTGCATGCCTGCGGCTGACGTTGCGCCGCTCGTACCGGCCTGCTGCGTATGCTCCGTCGAGGAGTCCGTGCTGGGGGAAGCCGAGGAATGTGATGCTGCCATACCTGCTTTTACCGGTAAGTCCTTGCGGACGGGTTGAGAGGCAGGTTCATGCGCACGTGGGCGATTGCTCGCAACCTCGTCACGCCCTGTCCCATGTACGAGGAGCTGTGAGGAACATTCTTGCTCCCCATCGCAAGGCATGTCAATGCTTGTTCCCGATTTTGCCGCAGTGCGATAGTTTTTTAATTATCGTTTTCCCTGTGTAGCAGATCGCGCTTTCGGGACATGGATTGATAAGGGCCGACGCATGCGAAAAAAGCGTCCATATTGCATGGGTTTATGTGTATTTATCCGTTCGCCCGCAAACACTTTTGGTGGCAGATTCACGCAAGGGCAGCTCATTCCGGCAGCGCAGCAAAAAAGTGTGCCGCGCCTCCGAATAAACCCTCATACGCGTGCTCGCAGGACGACGTCGCGCCCGCCGTAGCGGGCGCGACAGCGGCTACCTACTCTATTCCGCAATCGTCTGCGCCTGATCGTCCAGCCAGATCAGCGCAGCCATGCGGCCGGTCTCGCGATCGCGGCGATAGGAATAGAAACGCTCACGTTGCGTGACCGTACACAGATCGCCGCCGACAATGCGCGTCACGCCGAGCCGTTGCAAGCGCAAGCGCGCCAGCGCGGCAAGATCGGCCAGATATTTGCCGGGGTTTTGCGGATGCGTAACGAACGCATTCGCGGTGGCTTCGCGTTGCGCGCCGTCCACGCCGTTCATGAAGGCGTCACGCACATCTGCCCCCACCTCGAAGACGTCCGGCCCGATCGCCGGGCCGAGGTAGGCGTGCAACGACGCGGCCTCCACGCCGGCAAGGCCGGCGACGCGCTGCGCGGTCTGCTCGACGATTCCCGCCGCCAGCCCACGCCATCCGGCATGGGCCGCACCGACCGCGCGGCCCGCTTCGTCGCACAACAGCACCGGCATGCAATCGGCCACCATCACGACACACACCGTGCCGGGCCGATCGGTGACGCTGGCATCGGCACGTGTTGGCGTGCCAATTGCGCGAGCCTGTGCGAGCACATCTTCAGCGCGCACGATGCCGGCGCCGTGAATCTGTTCGAGCCATGCGGCCTCGCCTACGCCCGCCAGATTCAGCAGCCGTGCGCGATTGGTCGCGACCGAGGCGGGGTCGTCACCGGTTTTCATCCCCAGATTCAGGCCGCCGGGCTGGTCCGCACCATCCTGCCAGCGGCCGAACGGCGGCTCGCTCACGCCGCCGTTGCGCGTGGTGACAAGCGCGCGCACCCGCGGCGACACGTTCCACGCGGGTTGCACAACATCGGCAAAGCTCAGCTGGGGCAAGCTCATGCGTGACCGTCCTCGTCGTCGCCTTCGTCGTAATCGCCGTCGCCGTGGGCTGCGTCTTCGTCGGAATCATCGTCCAACGAGGCGTCGTAGTCCTCTTCCTCATAGTACGTCTCGTCGAACTCGCCCGCATCGTCACGCCCGAGGCCAAGGGCCGCCGACAGCACCTGCATGTCTTCCGGCGCATCGGCGCGCCATTGCATGGTCCGGCCCGTTCGCGGATGGATCAGGCCTAGACGCCATGCATGCAGCGCCTGACGCGCGAAACCGTCCGGCAGCGGCGTCACCGAGCGCTTGCCGCGTGCACGCCCATAGACCGGATCGCCGAGCAGTGGATGGCCGATATGCGCGCAATGCACGCGAATCTGATGGGTCCGGCCAGTTTCGAGATCGCAATGGATCGCGGTGACCGGCTGACGCTGCCAGATCGCCGTATCCACGCGCCGGAAATGCGTGCGGGCCGCTTTGCCCGATGCGCTCGTCACCACCGCCATGCGTGTGCGTTCACGCGGATCGCGGCCGATCGGCGCGTCGATCGTGCCTTCTTCGGGCATGTTGCCCCACACCAGCGCGAGATAACGGCGCTTCACCGTGCGCGCCTGAAGCTGGCGCACCAGATCGGTCTGCGCCTCGAGCGTGCGCGCCACCACCATCAGGCCAGACGTTTCCTTGTCGAGCCGGTGGACGATGCCGGCACGCGGCAGGCCCGCCGCAGCGTCGCCGTAGCGGTATAGCAGACCGTTCAGGACGGTGCCGCTCCAGTTGCCCGCAGCCGGATGCACGACCATGCCGGCCGGCTTGTTGATGACCACCAGCGTGTCGTCCTCGTAGACGATCTCGAGCGGCACCGGCTCGGGTGTGAACGCGAGCTGCTCAGGCAGCAAATCGGGCACGAGCTCGATGGTGGCGCCAAGCGGCACCGGCTGACGAATCTTCGCCGGTTTGCCGTCGATGCGCACCCGCTCCGACTCGATCCAGCTTTGCAGCCGGTTGCGTGAAAACTCCGGAAACACGCGGGCGAGCACCTTGTCGAGGCGTTCGCCGGCCATTTCGTCGGGTACGACGACGCTGCGCGGCGACTCGTCCGCCACGGGGCTCGCCACCGTCGGCACCCTGCTTGGCAGGCCGCCGGAGGCGAGCGCGTCGCTGCCGAGATCGTCGTCGAGTGAATCGACGCCCAACGCGTCGGAGGGGTCAGCGCTTACGCTATAATCTTTGTTGCTATTCCCGGCACCGGTTGAGGCGCCTGGAGTATTTGAGCGGGTCATTGAGTCTGGGTCACCTGGACGTAAAGCTAGACTGGAAAATGCGAGCCTTGAACACCATCACTAAAGCGGCGATCAATTTGGCGGCCATCAAGAAGGCGGCCCGGAAAGTGGCCGGATACATTGCGTGCGCCGCAGCCGTCGCCGTTGTTGCGGCTTGCCACGGCCTGCCGGAAAAAACCGACGAGACGGCTACGTGGAACAACAACAAATTATATACGGAGGCGAACGACGCCCTGACCGGTGGTGATTTCGGCAAGTGCGCCAAGTATTTCGAGATGCTCGAAGGCCGTGATCCGTTCGGCCACTTTGCACAGCAAGCGCAGATCAACGTTGCGTATTGCAACTGGAAAGACAACGAAAACGCCGCCGCCGACCAGGCAATCGACCGCTTCATCCAGCTGCACCCGGATCACCCGGACATCGCGTACGCGTACTACCTGAAGGGCATGATTCACTTCAACGACGACCTCGGTCTGTTCGGCCGCTTCTCCGGCCAGGACATGAGCGAGCGCGATCCGAAGTCGCTGCGCGAGTCGTACGACGCGTTCAAGATCGTGGTCGACAAATACCCGAACAGCAAGTATGCGCCGGACGCCGCGCAACGCATGCGCTATATCGTGAACGCACTGGCGGCGCACGAAGTCCATGCGGCGGATTATTACTACCGCCGTGGCGCCTACGTCGCTGCGATCAACCGCGCGCAACTGGCGTTGAAGGAATACAAGAACGCGCCGGCTATCGAAGACGCACTGCACATCATGATGCTGTCGTACGAGAAGCTGAATCAGCCACAACTCGCCGACGACACGAAGCGTATTCTGGCTGGCACCTTCCCCGACAGTCCGTACATCACGGGCCACGCAAGGCCGGGTAAGGAAAAGTCGTGGTGGCAGTTCTAAGCCTCGACCGGACGTTTTCAACATAAAGGCTTTAAACAAAAACGCCACGACTTCGGTCGTGGCGTTTCTGTTTGTGGAGCGCCGCCAGCCCATCTATGCACCACAAGCTGGCAACAGGCGCTCAGTCCCGCTCGAACAACGCAATCGACTCCACATGCGAGGTGTGCGGGAACATGTTCACCACACCCGCGCCGACCAGCCGGTAGCCCGCATCATGCACCAGCAGACTCGCATCGCGTGCGAGCGTCGCCGGGTTGCACGACACGTAGACGATGCGCCCGGGCAGCGGCCCATTGCCGCTCTGCGCGATCTCCACGAGCGCCTTGGCGACAGCCAGCGCGCCTTCGCGCGGCGGGTCGATGAGGAATTTGTCGAAATGACCGAGGGCGCGCATGTCGTCGGCGGTGACTTCGAACAGGTTGCGGCAGGCAAACGACGTGTGGCCCGCCACACCGTTCAGTTCGGCATTGGCAAGCGCGCGCGAAGTCAGCACGTCGCTGCCTTCGATACCCACCACTTCCTTCGAAATCCGCGCGAGCGGCAGCGTGAAGTTGCCGATTCCGCAAAACAGATCGAGCACGCGGTCAGTGCTGGCCGGGGCCAGCAGACGCAGCGCGCGGCTCACCAGCACGCGATTGATCGCGTGATTCACCTGGGTGAAATCGGTCGGCTTGAACGGCATCCGGATGTTGAACTCCGGCAGCGTGTAGTCGAGCTGCGCGTCGAGCGGATAGAACGGTGTGACCGTGTCAGCAGCGCCCGGCTGCAGCCACCACTGCACCTTGTGCTCGTCGGCGAAATCGCGTAGCACCTGTTCGTCGGCGGCGGTGAGCGGCGCGAGATTGCGCAGCACCAGCGCCGTGACTGACGAGCCGACCGCGAGCTCGATCTGCGGCATACGATCGTAAATCGACAGCTTGCGGATCATGAAGCGCAGCGGCATCAGCATCGCCGACACATGCGGCGGCAGCACCTCGCAGGTCTTCATGTCGGCGATATTGCCGCTCTTCTTCTCGTAGAAGCCGACGCGCATGCCGCCCTTTTCCGGCAGATAGCGCACAGCCAGACGCGCGCGGTAGCGATAACCCCAGGCCGGCCCCTGAATCGGCCGGAATACCGTCTCCGGGCGCAGCTTCGCCAGGTGCTGGAAATCGTCTTCGAGCACGCGCTGCTTGACGGCGATCTGGGCGCGGATGTCGAGATGCTGCATCGAACAGCCGCCGCAGACATCGAAGTAGGTGCATTTCGGCTTGGTGCGAAGCACGCTTTCGCGGAACACCTGGACGACTTCAGCCTGCTCGAATTTCGGCTTGCTGCGATGCGTCGAGTAGCTGACACGCTCGCCGGGTAACGCGCCTTCGACAAAAATCACCTTGCCGGGCGTGCCGTCTTCGCTCTCGACGCGGCCCACGCCGCGCGCTTCCATATCGAGCGAAACGATTTCGATGATCGGCTCATTGCCGGTGACGACACGCGCTTTGACTGGAGCGGGCGCCTTCTGGCGCTTGGGCGAACGACGTTGGGGGGCAGTTCGGGACACCTGCGACTTCCTGACAAACTTGGGGAAAGGCGAGATTGTAGACGAAGCGCCGCACTCGCCAAGGATTCGGCGCGGCTGGCGCCTCGAACGGGATTAGCCCGCGCGGCGTTTCGCCACAAGACCGGCTGGCGGCCTACTGATCGAATGCAGCCAGATACTCGGCCCATTGCGGCGCCGTTTCCAGCGCCAGCGCATTTTTGACCAGGTTGATTTCATCCGCATACTCTTCGGCGGAAAACGCGCCGCGGATCAACTGGAAGCGGCAATACAACAGGTAGGTATTCACGACGTCGGTCTCGCAATAATTGCGGATTTCCTCGATGCGGCCTTCCTGGTACGCGTGCCATACCTGGCTGCCGTCCATCCCCATCTTGCCTGGGAACCCGCACATCTTCGCGAGCGCGTCGAGCGGCGCATTGGCGCGCGCCTGATACATCGCCAGCACGTCCATCAGATCGGTGTGACGCGCATGGTAGCGGCTGATGTAGTTGTTCCACTTGAACTCGCGGTCATCCTCGCCGAGGTCCCAGAAACGGGAGGCCGGGATGCCGTTGATCAGCGCGCGGTAATTCAGCACCGGCAAGTCGAACCCGCCGCCGTTCCACGACACGAGCTGCGGCGTGTACTTTTCGATCACGCGATAAAACGACTGCACGAGCGCCGCCTCGCCGTCTTCCAGCGTGCCGAGCGAGCGCACCCGGAAACCGTTGTTGTCGCGGAACACACAGGAAATCGCCGCGATCCGTTGCAGGTGGTGCGGCAGGAAATCGCCGCCGGTCTTTTCGCGCCGCGCCGCAAAAGCGTGCTCGGCGACTTCGGCGTCGCTCAGCGTGGCAGGCAAGTCTTCGAGGCGGCGAATGCCGGCGACATCGGGAATCGTCTCGATGTCGAAAACAAGAATCGGTGTCATCAGGTTATAGAACGGCGTCCTTCCGAACACCGTTGGAGGCAAAGAAGCGCTTTAGCCGCACCAGCGCTTCCTGTTGGATCTGGCGCACACGCTCGCGCGTGAGGCCCATTTCGTCGGCCAGCTCTTCGAGCGTGGCGGGCTCGATGTGGTTCAGCCCGAAGCGGCGCTCGATCACATGACGATGCTTGTCCGACAGCCGCGCGAGCCACGCACGCGTAAGCGTTTCCAGCTCGCGGTGCTGCACTTCGGCATCTGGCGACTGACTCTGGTCGTCGGACAGCAGATCGAGCAGGCTGCTCGCCGGGTCGAGATCGAGCGGCGCGTCGAGCGACGCGGTGTGTTCGTTCAGCGCGAGAATGTCGGTGACTTCGTCGGTGGTCTTGCCGGTCAGATAGGCAATGTCGTCGATACTGGCATCGCGGCGCTCGGCCGCTTCGCCGGAATTCATCGAATTTTTTTCCAGATGGCGCTTGGCGCGCAGCACCTGGTTGAGCTCACGGATCACGTGCACCGGCAAACGCACTGTGCGCGCCTGATTCATGATCGCCCGCTCGATGCTCTGGCGAATCCACCACGTGGCATAGGTAGAGAAACGGAAGCCGCGCGTAGGATCGAATTTCTCGATCGCGTGCATCAGGCCGAGATTGCCTTCTTCGATCAGATCGAGCAGCGGGACGCCGCGGTTCAGGTAACCCTTCGCGATGCTGACGACCAGCCGCAAATTGCGCTCGATCATCACTTGCCGCGCTTCGAACTCGCCTGCCTTCGCCAGACGCGAATACTTCTGCTCTTCTTCGACGGTCAGAAGCGGCTTGACGCTAATGCGGTTCAGGTAATGCTGAATCGTGTCAGCCGTCAGCTCGGCTTGCAGCAGCGCGCGAAAATCGTCTGCGTCGGGCGGCGCTTCGCTCACGCCTTCACGGGCCTCGCCGGCTTCTTCCGCGCCGCCTTGGCGTTCGTCGAGATCGCGCTCCTCTGCGATCTCTTCTTCCACTTCCGAAGCGCCGTCCTCCACCGAAGCGGGCGTGACGCGGCTGATCGTCTCAGACTCGGCTTGCGGCGGGCGGCGCTTCGATTTCGGCATGGTCGTATCGCTTATTGCGGCGGCAAATACTTCAGTGGGTCGACAGGTTTACCCTGGCGGCGAACTTCGAAATGCAACATCACGCGGTCGGAATCGCTATTGCCCATCTCAGCGATCTTCTGCCCTTTGGTCACCGCATCTCCCTCTTTTACCATCAAAGCGCGGTTGTGTGCATACGCTGTGAGATAAGTTGCATCATGCTTGATGATAATGAGATTGCCGTAACCACGCAGCCCATTTCCAGCGTAAACCACGCGTCCATCCGCCGAAGCCTTGACCGGATCGCCCGCGTTGCCGCCGATATTGATCCCCTTGTTGGTCGAATCGTTGAACGTGCCGAGCATCGGCCCCCGCACCGGCCATGCAAACGCGACGTTGCCCGATGCGCCGGCGCTCGAATCGCTCGCGGCACCCGGATTGGCCGGCGGCGTCAGCGAAGCGTTGTTCGCACCCGAACCATAGATCGGCGGCGTCGCGACGCCTGCCGACGGCGGCGTGCTGCCAAGCGGTGCGCTCTGCACCGCACCACCGCTGCCGATCGGCGCCGTCGACACACCCGGCGTCAGTGCGGCGGTGTTCGCGCCCGGCGGCACGACACGCAGCAACTGATCGACTTCGATCTGATTCGGGTTAGTGAGATTGTTCCACGTCGAGATATCGCGGTAATTCTGGCCGTTCTCCAACGCGATCCGATACAGCGTATCGCCCGGCTTCACGCGATAGTAGCCCGGCGGGGGCGGCCCGAGCGGGACAGCCGGCTGCTGCGCGGCTTGCGTGCCGAGCGCGCCGCTGCCGGAGCGGTCGACGACCGGTGCCTGGTCGAGGCGGGTCGCACAAGCCGACATCAACAGGGACAAGGCGAGCACGCACACGCTACGCTGGGTTACGGTCATGGGGATATTCAGTCTGGTTCTTTGCATCGCGCGCAACATACTCATCGGTGTCAAATCACTCCGGATTTTAAGGGTACAAAGAAAACGCGATCAAGCCGCGACTCGCGCCACTGCGCGGGTCCGAGGCGCTCGACCAGAGTCAGCACCTGGTTCTGGCCTTCCTGCGAGCCGACCGGCGCGACCAGACGGCCGCCGATCGCGAGTTGTTCAAGTAATGCTTGCGGTACATCGAGCCCGGCCGCGGCGATCACGATCGCATCGAACGGCGCCGCCGACGGCAGCCCCAGGCGGCCATCGCCGTAGTGCAGCCGGATGTTCGGAATGCGCAGCGGACGCAAGTTTGTCTTCGCGCGTTCGGACAGCGGCTTGATGCGTTCGATCGAGTAGACGTCCCGCGCAACCTGGCTCAGCACCGCCGCCTGGTAGCCGCACCCGGTGCCAATTTCGAGCACGTTGTTCAACGCGCGGCCGGCGGCCGCCAGTTCAATCATCCGCGCCACTACGGAGGGCTTGGAAATCGTCTGGTGATGGCCGATCGGCAACGCGGCATCTTCATAGGCCTGGGCCGCGAGACCCGGGTCGACGAACATGTGACGCGGCACCACCGACATCGCGTTCAACACGCGCTGATCGGTCACGCCGTTCGCACGCAGGCGTTCGACCATCCGTTCGCGAACCCGTTCCGAAGTCAGCGCTAAAGCACCGTTCAACGCGACGTTCGGCACAGCGGCGCGCTCGTTGAGTTTGGCGGCGGCCTTGTTCACCGGCGCCGGTTTTGGCGCGACGCGCACGGCCAAACCTTGAGCGACGGCTGTTGCGTGTGGTTTGGCCTGCGGTTTTGCTTGCGACTTGGCCTGCGGGCTAACTGACGCGTTCACCGGTGCCTTGATTGGAGCCTTAGCCTGAGGCTTTGCTTGCGGCGTCGCTTGCGGTTGGGTCTGCGCCCGCGCCGGCGGCTTCGCCTGGGTCTTTCCGGCGGAGCCGAGCGGCGAGTTCTTCGCCGGTTGCTGGCGTGCGTTCAGTGCCGCGCTTGCGGCGAGTACCGCCGCGCGCACTTCGCCCGGCCGCCCTTCGGGTCGGCGCGGTTCGCGCACCAGATCCTCGAGACCGAGCGGAAAGCGCTTTGCGCGCTCGCTGGTCATGAAGCGCTGTTGCCGGCGCGCGCCCAGTCGCGCGCTGCGGGCAGCATTTGCGTGTGGGTCAGATCGAGCTGCAACGGCGTGATGGACACCTGGCCGTTGGCGACGGCGTGAAAATCCGTGCCTTCGCTCGCATCGCGCGCGCTGCCCGACGGGCCGATCCAGTAGATCGGTTCGCCGCGCGGGTTGGTCTGGCGGATCACCGGCTGCGACGGATGCCGCTTGCCAAGCCGCGTGATATGCCAACCGCCGAGTTGCTCGTACGGCAGGTTCGGAATATTGACGTTCAGGAGCGGATGCCCCGGCAACGGTTGTTTGAGGTAATGCGCGACGATCTCGGCAGCAACACGCGCTGCGTCTTCGAGATGCACCCAGTCTTTGTCGACCAGCGAGAAGGCGATGGCCGGCACACCGAACATGATGCCTTCGGTGGCGGCGGCGACGGTGCCCGAATAGAGCGTGTCCTCGCCCATGTTCTGGCCGTTGTTGATGCCCGAGACGACGAGGTCCGGCGTGTGGTCCAGCATGCCGGTCAGCGCGATATGCACCGAGTCGGTTGGCGTGCCGTTGACGTAGTAGAAACCGTTCGCCGAGCGCAGCACCGAAAGCGGGCGCGACAGCGTCAAGGAATTGGACGCGCCGCTGCAGTTCTGCTCGGGGGCCATCACGGTGACGTCCGCGATCGGTTTGAGCGCTTCGTAAAGCGCCGCAAGGCCGGGCGCCAGGTAGCCGTCGTCATTGCTGAGTAGGATTCGCATGCGGCGATTGTAACCGAGGAAAGAAGGCACGCGAACGACACGGCAGGCGGTGCGCGCATCACATGCAAAGCGCACGCGCCGGGCCCTTCGCCGACGGGTATCGATCGCGCAGGCACCAGGCTGCGAGCAATAAAAACGCACGATCGTGCGGATTGTTTTACACTCAGAATGCTTGCGACGCCCCGAAGGAAATTCTCTTGGGGGACCTTGATCGATATGGAGACACGATGCGCGCGATTCGCTGTAATCAATACGGGCCGCCGGAGAGCCTGGTCGTCGAAAATCTGCCGGACCTCGAGCCGCCGCCCGGCCACGTCGTGATCGACGTCAAGGCCGCGGCCGTCAATTTTCCCGATGTGCTGATCATCGAGAACAAATACCAGTTCAAACCACCCCTGCCCTTTACGCCCGGCTCGGAAGTCGCGGGCGTCGTGCGCGCGGTCGGTGCTGGTGTGACGCAGTTCAAGCCCGGCTCACGGGTGGTCGCATTCACCGGCTCGGGCGGGTTTGCCGAGCAGGCGCTGGCGCCGGTCGAGGCGTGCGTGCCGCTGGCCGACGGCGTCGAATTCGAGTTGGCTGCGGCGTTCACGCTCGCCTATGGCACGTCGCATCATGCGGTGGTCGATCGAGGCCAGTTGAAGGCCGGTGAGACGATGCTGGTGTTGGGCGCGGCAGGCGGCGTTGGGCTGGCCGCGGTCGAGATCGGCAAGGCGCTCGGCGCACGCGTGATCGCAGCGGCATCGAGCGACGAGAAGCTCGCCACCTGCGTGAAGCATGGTGCGGACGCCACCATTAACTACAGCACGGAAGACTTGCGCGAGCGCATCAAGACGCTGACCGGTGGCAAGGGTCCGGACGTGATCTACGATCCGGTCGGCGGGGTGTACGCGGAACCGGCGTTTCGCAGCATCGGCTGGCGCGGGCGTTATCTGGTGGTCGGATTTGCAAACGGCGAAATCCCGAAGTTGCCGCTCAACCTGACGCTGCTCAAAGGCGCAAGTCTGGTCGGCGTGTTCTGGGGCGACTTTGCGAAACGCGAGCCGCAGCGCAATCACGCCGCGTTCGAGCAGATGACCGGCTGGATCGGCGAGGGCAAGCTCAAGCCCTATGTGTCGGAACGTTATTCTCTCGAAGACACCGGCCGCGCGTTGCGCGATATGGCGGAGCGACGGGTGATCGGGAAGGTGGTGATTACGCCTTAGCAGGTGAGCGCTGAAGCGGCGCTGCTTTGAGCGGGAAAGAAAACGGCGCGAGGTCGACAACCTCACGCCGTTTTTTGCTGAGCCTTTGGGACGATGGAGCTTACACCTGCCAAGCCATGCGTTTGTTGGCCCACGAGCTAGCGGTGCGCCAGACTCATTGAACCGTGCCGGCCTTGAGCCCCACCCTCGCGGGACGCGTCCTGCGCTTGCCAGGCTCGCCCGTTGCGGGCCTAAAGCTTTTCCGTATCACCCGACTTCGGCTGCCACTTCATCAGCCGCCGCTCGCCAAGCCCGACGATGGCATCGAGAATCAGCGCGAACGCGGTCAACACCAGAATCCCGGCGAACACGGTGTTGATATCGAAGGTGCCTTCGGCTTGCAGAATCAGATAACCGACGCCGCGCGCCGAACCGAGATATTCCCCCACCACCGAGCCGACGAACGCCAGGCCCACCGAAGTATGCAGGCTCGAAAACACCCAGCTCATCGCGCTCGGAAGATAGACAAACCGCAGCAACTGCTTGCGGTTCGCGCCGAGCATGCGCGCGTTGGCGAGCACGACTGGACTCACTTCCTTCACGCCCTGGTAGACGTTGAAGAACACGATAAAGAACACCAGCGTGACGCCCAGCGCCACCTTCGACCAGATGCCGAGGCCAAACCACACCCCGAAGATCGGCGCGAGAATCACGCGCGGCATCGAGTTGGCGGCCTTGATGTACGGATCGAAAAGCGCGCTCGCGAGCGGCGACAGCGCCAGCCACAGACCGACCCCGAGCCCCAGCGCGGTGCCGAGCACAAACGCGAGCACCGTTTCGACCAGTGTGATCCACAGGTGCAGATAGATTTCGCCGCCCGTGAACCACTCCCAGATGCGCTGCAGCACCTTCTGCGGCTCGCCGAAGAAGAACGCCGCCTTGTTCGGGTCGTCGAAATAGAATGCCGGCAGCAGTGTCGGACTGGTCAGCACGTACCAGAGCACGAAGCACAGCACGAGCAGCAGCCACTGCCAGATCACCAGGTTCGCCCGGTTCGGGCGCAACGTCTTCCACATGACTCGGTTTGCCTTAGACGATTGATCGACGCAACGACTGAGCGCAGCTAGCGAACGCAAGAACAGGACGCAGCCGGGAACCGCGATTAAACGGCCGTGAGTTGCTGCTGGTAACCCTTGAGCACCTCATCGCGCAGCACGCTCCAGATCTGTGCATGCAACTCGACGAAACGCGGATGTGCGCGAATCTCGGCGACGTCGCGCGGGCGCGGCAGATCGATCGTGAATTCGCCGATCGGATGCGTGCCCGGCCCCGCTGACAGCACCACCACACGGTCGGACATCGAGATCGCTTCGTCGAGATCGTGCGTGATGAACAGCACCGCTTTGCGTTTGGCCGCCCACAGGTCGAGCAGCTCGTTTTCCATCAGCTGACGCGTCTGGATATCGAGCGCCGAAAACGGCTCGTCCATGAGGATGATGTCCGGATCGAGAATCAACGTCTGCGCCATCGCGACGCGCTTGCGCATGCCGCCCGACAATTGATGCGGATAGCGGTCGCCGAAACCGCCGAGGCCGACGCGCTTCAACCACTCTTCGGCTTTGCTGCGGGCTTCGGCTTGCGGCACGCCATGAAATGCGAGGCCGGCCATCACGTTGTCGATGGCCGAGCGCCACGGCATCAGTGCATCGGCCTGGAACATATAGCCGGCGCGCCGGTTGATCCCCTTGAGCGGCTCGCCAAACACACTGACCGTTCCCGAAGATGGTCCCAGCAAACCCGCGCCGACGTTCAGCAACGTGGATTTGCCGCAACCGGTCGGGCCGACCACCGAAACGAATTCGCCCGGCGCGATGCGCAAGGTCGTGTCCTTGACCGCCGTATAGCGCTGTGCGCGGTTGTCCCGCGCAGCAAACGTGCAGGTGATGTTGTCGAGCGCCAGGGCGGCAACGGTCATCGTTCGACTCGCTTCGAAGATCGGTTTCAGTTTGTCATGCCGTCATGACGGCCGTGGTCGAGGCGAGAGCGGCATGTGCCGCTCCCGGCCCCACACTGACGGCGCTTAGGCCTTGACCGTCGCCAGCGCTTTCTTGACGAAGTCGTTGGTCCATGTCTTCGACAGATCGATCGGCTTGCCCTGCACATTCGGATCGAATGTCTGCAAGGTCTTCAGCGACGTGGCCGGGCCATCGGCGGGCATCAGGCCATCCGGCGACATCGCCTCCTTGACGTGCTGCCACGCGTCCAGATACACCGCGCGGTCGCCGAGCAGATAGCCCTCCGGCACCGTGTTGATCAGCTCGCTGCCGGTCGCCGTTTGCAACCACTTGAGTGCACGCACCATCGCATTGGTCAGCGCCTGGGTGGTGTTCGGATTCTTCGTGATGAAGCTCTGCGACGCGTACAGGCAACCTGCCGGCATATCGCCACCGAACACGCTGCGCGTGTCGGCCAGCGTACGCGTGTCCGACACCACGCGAATCTCGCCGGTGCGCTCGAGTTTGGTCATCACCGGGTCGAGATTGGCGATGGCATCGATCTGCCCCGACTGGAGCGCCGCGATCGCACCCGCGCCAGCGCCCACACCGATGAACGCGACGTCTTTCGCGGTCAATCCGGCTTTCGCGAGCACGAAACTGGCCATGATCGAGGTCGACGACCCCGGCGCGGTTACGCCGATTTTCTTGCCCTTCAGATCCGCGATCGACTTGTAGTTCGGCATCGCCTTCTTCGACACCGCGAGCACGATCTGCGGGGCGCGCCCTTGCAGCACGAATTCGCGGAACAACTGCTTTTGCGCCTGCAACAGCAAAGTGTGCTCAAACGCGCCAGAAACCACGTCCGCGCTGCCGCCGACTGCCGCCTTCAGTGCTTGCGAGCCGCCGGCGAAATCCGAGATTTCGACGTCGAGCCCTTCGTCCTTGAAGTAATTGCGGCGCTCGGCAATCGTGAGCGGCAAGTAATAGAAGAGGTTCTTGCCGCCGACGGCAATCGCCACCTTGCTGGTTTCAGGTTTGCCCTGCGCGAATGCGAGCGGCGTGGCAGCGAACGTGGCGCCCGCGAGTGCGGCGGTACCGGCGAGGAAGGTTCTGCGTTGCATGGTCTGTCGTCTCCAAATTTTTGTTGTCTTTTTGTCGCGACGCTCACTTACACAACTTGTTGCGCGTGCAACCTTGCAATGTGGTCAGAATCATAACCTAGCGATTGCAGGACTTCATCGGTATGTTCACCCAGTTCCGGGCCTAACCAGCGCGTCTCGCCGGGGGTTGCCGAGAGCTTCGGCGTCACCGAAGGCAGTGTGATTTCCTGACCGTCCTGCCACTTGAAGCGCTGGATCATCTGGCGCGCAATGAATTGCGGATCGGTAAACATGTCTGCGACGCTGTAAATGCGGCCGACCGGCACGTCAGCGGCGTTCAGCACGGCAAGCGCTTCGTCGATGGTGCGCGTGGCGAGCCACGCGGCGATCGCGCCGTCGATTTCCTGGGTTCGTGGCACGCGGCCATCGTTGTGCGCCAAGGCTGGATCGTTCGCCAGGTCTTCGCGTTCGATCGCGATCATCAAACGCTTGAAGATCGGATCGCTGTTGCCGCCAATCACGATGCTGCCGTCGCGACAAGGATACGTGTTCGACGGCACGATGCCCGGCAGCGACGCGCCGGTGCGCTCGCGCACCATGCCGTACACACCGTACTCCGGCACCACGCTCTCCATCATGTTGAAGACCGCCTCGTACAGCGCGACGTCGACGACCTGCCCTTTGCCGCCGTTCACCTGCTTGTGATGCAGCGCCATCAACGCGCCGATCACGCCGTGCAGCGCGGCAATCGAATCGCCGATCGAAATACCGATGCGCGGCGGCGGCAAATCCGGATAACCGGTGATGTGGCGCAACCCGCCCATCGATTCGGCGATCGCTCCGAATCCAGGCCGGTCGCGATACGGCCCGGTCTGGCCGTAGCCGGACAGACGCACCATCACGAGCCCAGGGTTCTCCGCCGACAAAACGTCATAACCGAGCCCGAGCTTCTCCAACAATCCTGGCCGGAAATTTTCAACGACGATATCGGCTTCTTTCGCCAGACGCCGCACGATCTCCTTGCCCTCTTCGGCTTTCAGATTGATCGTGACGGATTTCTTGTTGCGCGCCTGCACGGCCCACCATAGCGAGGTGCCGCCGATTTCCGGATAAAGCTTGCGCCATTTGCGCAGTGGATCGCCGCCTTTGGGATCTTCGATCTTGATGACGTCGGCGCCGAACTCGCCGAGAAAGCGTGCGGCGAACGGACCGGCAATCAGCGTGCCGAGCTCGAGCACCTTGACGCCGGCAAGCGGGCCTTGAGGTGTGGCGGTGGCCTTGGGGTCTGGGGTGACGCTCATATGTCTCCTCTGTGTTCTGTTCTTGAAGAGGCGCGGCGCGAGGCGTTGCGGATCGGTCTCGCGCAGCTCGCTCAGGCCTTGCAGGCGCGGCGACGTGGCGCTTTGCGTTACATCGAGCGCCGGTCGAGCATCGCGCGGGCGATCGTGCCGGCGTCGACGTACTCGAGTTCGCCGCCCACTGGCACGCCGCGCGCGAGGCGCGTCACGGCAAGACCGCGCGCCTTGAGCGTCTGCCCGAGGTAATGCGCGGTGGCCTCGCCTTCATTGGTGAAATTGGTTGCGAGCACGACTTCCTTGACGATGCCATCCGACGCGCGCTTGACCAGGCGATCGAAATGGATCTCCTTCGGACCGATGCCGTCGAGCGGACTGAGCCGCCCCATCAGCACGAAATAGAGACCGCGATAGGTCATCGTCTGTTCGAGCATGATCTGGTCGGCGGGCGTCTCGACGACGCACAACAACGTTGGATCGCGCTCCTCATCGAGGCAGACCTCGCAGATCTGCGCTTCGGTAAAAGTGTTGCACTTCTCGCAGTGCTGCAGATGTTCAGTCGCGAACAACAACGAGCGGCCGAGTTTTTCAGCGCCGTCGCGATCGTGCTGCATCAGGTGGTACGCCATGCGTTGCGCGGATTTAGGCCCGACACCGGGCAGCACACGCAGCGCTTCGACGAGCGCCGACAAGGCGGAAGGTTGTTTCATGCGGATCGGCGGTGTCGAAGTGGGGGTTGCCCGGTATGGCCCGGTATGCGGGTGGCGCGATGCGCTTGCGTCAGTTACTTCGGTTGCTTCTACTTCTATCAGCTCGATAACGATTCGGGCAAGCGCGCTTAGCGAACGACCTGCCGCGAACTGCACCGATGCACACTTGCACGAGCCGGTGCGAGCGTTTGAACGAGCCCGGCTCGCGTATCCAACTCACGCCGCGGTCACAGCAACGGCGTGAGCCCCTTCTTGCAGCGACGTCGTTCAGAACGGCAGCTTGAAACCCGGCGGCAGCGGCAGACCTGAGGTCATGCCGCCCATCTTTTCCTGAGCGGTGGCTTCGGCCTTGCGCACGGCGTCGTTGAACGCAGCGGCGACCAGGTCTTCCAGCATGTCCTTGTCGTCGGCGAGCAGGCTCGGATCGATCGATACGCGGCGCACGTCGTTCTTGCAGGTCATCGTCACCTTCACGAGACCGGCGCCCGACTGTCCCTCGACTTCGATCAATGCAAGCTGCTCCTGCATCTTCTTCATGTTTTCCTGCATCTGCTGGGCCTGCTTCATCAGCCCGGCGAGTTGACCTTTCATCATGGACATGCTCCTTCTTGATAGCGTGAAATCCGGAAAATCGGGTGCGCCACACGGCGCGGCGAATCAGTGGACGGACGGCGCGCCGTTCGGGCCGGCATCCTGAGTAATCGGGCGGATCGAACCGGGCACGATGCTCGCGCCGAACTCGCGGATCAGCGACTGCACGAACGGATCGGCGCCGATTTCGCGCTCCGCTTCCTGCTGGCGCTGGGCGCGCACGGCGGCGTCGTGCGCGGCTGCCGTGCGGCGCGCCAGGCCGACTTCGACCAATACGTCGACATTCTGGCCGAGCTTTTCAGCGAGTGCGACTTTCAGTTTGGCGACCTGCGAAGCTTCCGCGTACTGCGGCACCGGCACGTTCAGTTTGAGCGTGCTGCCTTCGAGTGCCATCAGTTCGCTGTTGAACGCGAGTTGATACGAAATGCCCTTGAGCGGCAGATCGACGGCAAGCGCCGGCCAATCGCCCTGAAAACCCAGCGAATCGAGCGGCACGGCGGGCGGCAACGGCCGCTTGTCGACCACCGGCGCGGAGGTCGACGCAGGCGCGGCGTTCACGCGGACGTCGTCGGGTCCGCTGTCGAACACCGGCATGTAGTTGTCGTCCGGCAGGCCGTAATAGCCTTCGTCCGCTGCCGTGAGCGGCATGTATTCATCGGGCGGCATGTCGTCCCACGGCGCGCTCGGCGAGCCGTTTTGCTGCTCGACCTGCGGCGACGGCGCACGCGCTGCCGGCGCGGCGTCTTGTGCCGACGCGCGGCGCGGGGCGCCTGGTGTCGGCACATTGACGACGACGTGTGGTGCGGCCGGCTTCGGCGTGGCCGGAGCCGCCGTGGGCTTGGCGGCGGCTGCCGCCGTGGCGCGGCCACGGTCCGACGACACTTTCAGCCCGGCGCTGCGCAATACGTTGAGCGCGTCGCTCGCGCCGCCTGCACGGCGCGGCGGCGTGTCGGCCGCGGGCGACGGCGCTTGCGATACCGGTGCGGGCGCAACCTCTTCTGCCCGTGCAAACGCGGCCGCGGCCGGAGCAGCGAGCGAAGATGCGGGTGCCAATTCCTGAGGAGCGATCGCGGCGGGTGGTTCGTTCGAGGCCGGCTCGCTGGGCGCGTCGTCCCACGGCGCCAAGGCTGGCGCAGCCGTTACTTTCGTTGCTTTGATCGATTCAGGCGCTTCGGTCGCCGGCGTTGGCGCTTCGGTCGCCGGCGTTGGCGATGGCGCTTCGGGCATCGGGGCTGCTCGGAGCGCGCTCGTGTCCGTAGGTGCAGGCGCCGGATCGCTCAGAACCGGATCGACGGACGTCTCATCCTGCCACGGCGCTAAAGCCGGTGCGGCAACGACGTCGGCCGCCGTAGGCGCCGGCTTCGCGCTCGCTTCGCCAGACGCGGATGCGGAGCTCGCAACGCTCGCCGCGTCAGCAATAGTGGAGTTCGGCATGCCGGCGTTTTCAGCAGACCCCGCCGACGCCAGGTGCGGCGAATCCGGCGTGGCGGGCGTCGCTTCTGCCACCGGATTTGCGGAGCGGACCGGCACGGCGGCGGCTGCTTCAACCGCACGCGACGGCGCCGCCGCCTGCTGCGCAGCCACCGCTGGGGACCCCGAGCGTTTAGCGCCGCCTGCCCCCGCTTGTCCCGGCGCACGCGCCGCAGCCGTGCCGCCACCACCACCGGTGGGCGCCGGCTCGAACGCCAGCATGCGCAACAGCGTCATCGTGAAACCAGCATACTCATCTGGCGCAAGACCCAGTTCGCTTCGGCCGATGGTCGCAATCTGATAGAACAGCTGCACCTGCTCGGCGCTCAATGTTTCGGCAAAACGACGCAGATCCCCCGCTTCGGGCCACTCGTCCAACACCGACGACGGCGCGAACTGCGCCCACGCGACTCGGTGCAACAAGCTCGCCAGATCCTGCAACGCCGTCGAAAACGACAGGCTGCGCAATGCCATCTCGTCCGCGACCGCCAGCACGGCGGCGCCATCACCGTCGGCAAGCGCATCTAGCAGGCGAATCAGATAGCTTTGATCGAGCGCGCCGAGCATGCCGCGCACCGCGTCTTCATTCACCTGATTGGCCGAATAGGCGATCGCCTGATCGGTCAGCGAGAGCGCGTCGCGCATCGAGCCGTCGGCTGCGCGCGCGAGCAGGCGCAACGCCTGGGCGTCGAACGGCACCTTCTCTTCGCCGAGAATGTGCTCGAGATGCGACACGATGTGCCCAGCCGGCATCTGCTTCAGATTGAACTGCAGACAGCGCGACAGCACCGTGACTGGAATCTTCTGCGGGTCGGTGGTGGCGAGAATGAATTTGACGTGCGAAGGCGGCTCTTCCAGCGTTTTCAACATCGCGTTGAAGGCGTGGTTCGTGAGCATGTGCACTTCGTCGATCATGTAGACCTTGAAGCGCGCGTCGACCGGCGCGTAAACCGCACGCTCCAGCAGCGCTGCCATTTCGTCGACACCGCGATTACTCGCTGCGTCCATCTCGACATAATCGACAAAGCGGCCTTCATCGATCTCGCGGCACGCGCGGCACACGCCGCACGGCGTGGAAGTCACGCCGGTTTCGCAATTCAGCGCCTTGGCGAAGATGCGCGACAGCGTCGTTTTGCCGACGCCGCGGGTGCCGGTGAACAGATAGGCATGATGCAGACGGCCACCGTCGAGCGCGTGCGTGAGCGCGCGCACCACGTGCTCCTGTCCGACGAGCGAAGCGAAATCCTTCGGCCGCCATTTGCGTGCGAGAACTTGATAGGTCATCGGGAAATTGTATCAGTAACGATGGCGCGCAAAACCGAATCGAGACGGCGCGCGAACGCGTGTTGCCGCTTCATTGAAACAGGCTAACGGACCGATAGAAAAAAATAGATGTAGCGCGCGAGAAACGCCACTGCAGCATCTGCGTGACAGCGCCAAGGGTAAAACAGGAGATGGGAGGTGCTACTGACGAAAATGCGGACGAAAAACAAGAAAAAGAAAGGTGACGAGCCTGACCCTCGGCACTGGTGGAAAACGGCTGTGGCTGCTTCGTTCCCGACCTGACCAGGTTGACCATCCCTCCATGCGAGGAGGCCCGTCACGAAACATTCTATCACCGCTTGCCCCGTCGCGCGACTGTTAATACGACCAAACCGACATCGACGCGCTGAATCAGGAGCTTCGCACTATATAGGCAAGACACTGAAAGTCCGTGCCCCGGGCACTTGAGTTTGCGCCGCCAGCCACCAGATAAGCTGCGTCGCGGTTGTTAAAACGTAGTGGTACTTCACCGGCAGCCTTTGGCCCCACTGCCCTTGATGAGTACTATCACCACCGGCAACGCATAGCGAATTAAGCTAAACTGCCATACGGATGACCCGCAAACGCGAGCTTTCCGCGCATTCCGGAAATGGTCTTTCGACTGTTTCAGGCGTGCGCAGGCAAGGCTCCGATTGCGGCAAAGCGAACGGAAGTTTCCCTAGATTTTGACGTATCGTGGCGAGCAATTCAGGCGGGCCTCGAACCGATAGAGGTATTCATACAATGAGCGAATCAATCAAGCATATTAGCGACGCATCGTTCGAACAGGACGTCGTGAAATCCGATAAACCCGTGCTGCTCGATTTCTGGGCTGAATGGTGCGGTCCGTGCAAGATGATCGCGCCGATCCTCGACGAAGTCGCGAAGGATTACGCTGATCGCCTGCAAATCGCCAAGATCAACGTCGACGAACATCAATCGACGCCGGTCAAGTTCGGCGTGCGCGGCATCCCCACGCTGATCCTCTTCAAGAATGGCGCTGTCGCCGCGCAGAAGGTCGGCGCATTGTCGAAGTCGCAACTCACCGCGTTCCTCGACGGCAACCTGTAAAACGGTTGCATCGGCGCGCCCCAGGTCCCTTGAGCCCTTCAGGCGCGCTGTCTTAGGCGTGTTGTCAGCTGGCAACACGCTCAATAAGAAAGATGCCATGCCGTCGCACTGGCGGAAATTGGCGTGTGCTATGCTAGAATCCGCAAAACGTCGAAAAGACGTGTAAGTCCTTGAGCGGTTCCGCTCACTCTCCTCCCAGATTTCATTTCGTCGCACCTTCTCCTGCGGGTTCTCCGTATGCATTTATCCGAGCTTAAGACTCTGCACGTGTCCGAATTGATCGAGATGGCCAATGGCCTCGAGATCGAAAGTGCAAACCGCCTGCGCAAGCAGGAACTGATGTTTGCCATTCTAAAAAAACGCGCCAAAACGGGCGACACGATCTTCGGCGACGGCACGCTCGAAGTGCTGCCGGACGGCTTCGGCTTCCTGCGTTCGCCGGAAACCTCGTATCTCGCCAGCACGGATGATATTTACATCAGCCCGTCGCAAATTCGCCGCTTCAACCTGCACACGGGCGACACGATCGAAGGCGAAGTGCGTACGCCGAAAGACGGTGAACGCTATTTCGCGCTGGTCAAGGTAGACAAGGTCAACGGCCAGCCGCCGGAAGCCTCGAAGCACAAGATCATGTTCGAAAACCTGACGCCGCTGCACCCGAACAAGGTGCTGCTGCTCGAACGTGAAATGCGTGGCGAAGAAAACGTCACGGGCCGCATCATCGACATGATCGCGCCGATCGGCAAGGGTCAGCGCGGCCTGCTGGTTGCCTCGCCGAAGTCCGGTAAGACCGTGATGCTTCAGCACATCGCGCACGCCATTAAGCAAAACCATCCCGACGTCGTGCTGTTCGTGCTGCTGATCGACGAACGCCCGGAAGAAGTGACCGAAATGCAGCGTTCGGTGGCCGGCGAAGTGATCGCCTCCACGTTCGACGAACCGGCTGCGCGTCACGTGCAAGTCGCCGAAATGGTGATCGAAAAAGCCAAGCGCCTCGTCGAAATGAAGAACGACGTCGTGATTCTGCTCGACTCGATCACGCGTCTCGCGCGTGCATACAACACGGTGGTGCCGGCCTCGGGCAAGGTGCTGACGGGCGGTGTCGACGCGAACGCGCTGCAACGGCCGAAGCGCTTCTTCGGCGCGGCCCGCAATATCGAAGAAGGCGGCTCGCTGACCATCATCGGCACGGCGCTGATCGAAACCGGCAGCCGCATGGACGACGTGATCTACGAAGAGTTCAAGGGCACCGGCAACATGGAAGTGCACCTGGAGCGTCGCCTTGCTGAAAAGCGCGTCTATCCGTCGATCAACCTGAACAAGTCCGGCACGCGCCGTGAAGAATTGCTGATCAAGCCCGAAGTCCTGCAAAAGATCTGGGTGCTGCGCAAGTTCATTCACGACATGGACGAAGTCGAGTCGATGGAATTCCTGCTCGACAAGATTCGCCAGACGAAGAGCAACTCCGAGTTCTTCGACATGATGCGTCGTGGCGGCGGCAGCTAAGGCCTAAACCGTAAGGTTGCGCCAAAGCAACTACCCGCACGCAAAAGAAAGCCGCTCGCCGCAAACGAGCGGCTTTTTTTCGTCCGCAGCATCTGCAACGACATACAACCATCGCGCTCATTCAAATGCAGGCGACCCGGACAACCTGAACGTGAACGTACACGTTGTACTATAATGCGATCAATCCGCCCAGCCTGCCATCCCTTATGCCGAAGGACCCGCCCACTCTGCTGACCGTGCGAGACGCCGCCGAGCGCCTCGGCGTCACACCGCGCACGCTGAAATACTATGAAGAGCGTGGCCTCGTCTCACCCAGCCGCAGCGAAGGCCGTTACCGGCTGTACGACGAGGACGATCTCAAGCGCTTCGGCCGCATCCTGCGTTTGCGTTCCCTCGGTTTCTCGCTCCATGGCGTCACCGAGATGCTCAAGCGCCCGCTCGAAGCAGTCGACGGCGGCCACCGCTACTCTCACGAATCGCTGCAGCAGATTCACGATGCCCTCGCGCAACAGGTCGACGCCCTCGACACGCGTATCGAGGCGATGCGCCGCGAACTCAAGGAGGCGCAGAAGCTGCGATCCGAGTTGGCGCCCGATCTCGACTATCTCGAGCGCCGGCTTGCGGGCGAAAACGCCGACTTCCTGCTCGAGCAACGGCGCAACGCGCGCGCCAAGATGGCGGACCCATCCGCGAAACGCCGGAAGCCCCAGGATGACGCAGTACCCGGCGCGGCCACGCCGGACAAATCCACATGAGCGCGACCTCGTCCCGCGTACCGTTGTTTAGCGCGGCAAAACTGCGCGGCGATTTTTTCCCATGGGTGCTGGCCGTCGTCACCGGCCTCGACTATTTCGACAACTCGATTTTTTCGTTTTTCACCAGCTACATCGCGGGCGGCATCAACGCGTCGCCGGATGAACTGGTATGGGCGTCGAGTGCCTATGCGGTAGCGGCCGTGCTCGGCATCCTGCAGCAGCAATGGTGGGTCGAGCGCTTCGGTTACCGGCGCTACGTGGCCGGCTGCATGCTGCTTTATTCAGCGGGAGCAATCGCCGCCACATTGTGCGAGTCGTCGATCGAACTCGCGTTCGTGCGTGGCTTTCAGGGCTACTTCATCGGCCCGATGATGGGCACCTGCCGCATCCTGATCCAGATGAGCTTTACGCCGCAGCAGCGACCCGCGGCAACCCGTGCCTTTCTCGTGCTGATCGTGTTGAGCAGTGCGCTCGCGCCGCTGATCGGCGGCCAGCTGGTCGCACATTTCGACTGGCGTGCGCTGTTCGCCTGCACCGCGCCGGCCGGTGTGCTGTTTGCCGTTCTCGCCCTGCTCGCCCTTCCCGACACCGGCAACCGCCTGCCGGAAGAACGCGGCACGGCGCACTTCTGGCCCTATCTGATCTTCGCGTTCGCGCAAGGCGCGCTGCAGATCGTCATGCAACAAGTGCGGTTTCAATTGTTCAGCGCGTCGCCGGGATTGATTCTGCTGACGGTCGCCGGGGTGGTCGGGCTCGGCTGGTTCGCCTACCAGCAATGGCATCATCCCGCGCCGCTGATGCGCCTGCACGCGCTGCGCGAAAAGGTGTTCCAGGTCGGACTCGTGCTGTACATGTTCTACTACTACATCTCGACCGTGTTCAGCTATCTGACGTCGCGCTTTCTCGAGAGCGGCCTCGGCTATCCGGTCGAAAACACCGGGCAACTGGTCGGCGTAACATCGCTGATTTCGGCGAGTGCGCTGTTCGTCTACCTGCGTTACGCGAAGCTCCTGCCGCGCAAGAAGTGGATCATCGTGCCGGGCTTCGCGGTGGCCGCGCTCGCCGCGGCATGGATGACGCGCATGTCACCGGGCGTGGGCGAAGCCGCGCTGGTCGTGCCGCTGCTGTTGCGCGGGTTGCTATTGCTTTTCATCGTGCTGCCGGTCGCCAATCTGACGTTTAGAATCTTTGCTATCGAAGAATTCACGCATGGCTACCGGCTAAAAAACATCGTGCGGCAACTGACGATCTCGTTCGCGACGGCCTCGGTGATCATCGTCGAACAACATCGACAGGCGCTGCATCAAGCTCGCCTCGCGGAGTTCGTGAATCCGTACAATCCGTTGTTCCAGAATTCGCTCGCTGTGTTGACCCGAGGCTTCAGCGCCGCCGGCCGCTCGCCGGCCGAGGCGCACTCGCTTGCGATAGTGGAAATCAGCCGGACGGTCGCGCAGCAGGCAAGCTTCCTGACCTCGCTGGACGGCTTCTATTTCCTGATCGGCATTGCGATATGCGGCGGCATTTTCGCCGCCTGGCAAAAGCAGATCGACTAAGGGTTTCATCAGGCCATGCTTTCGAAACTCACCCAATGGTTCGGCAGGCGCCGCCGCGACCGCGCACTACGCGACTACGCGATCGACGACGCCCTTTGGCAAGCCACACTCGACGGCCTGCCGTTCCTCGCCCACCTCGAGGCGCCGGATCGCGTGCGTCTGCGTGAGCTGACCAGCCTCTTCATCGCGCAAAAGGAATTTTCGACCGCGCACGAACTCGAGCTAACCGACGCCATGACCGTGGCGATCGCCGCGCAAGCCTGTTTGCCTGTACTGAATCTAAGCCTCGACCTGTATCGCGGTTGGGTCGGCGTGATCGTCTATCCAGGCGAATTCGTGATCCGCAAGACCGTTGAGGACGAAGACGGCGTGGTGCACGAGGTCGAGCACGACGCGAGCGGCGAAGCGTGGGAAGGCGGCCCGGTGGTGTTGTCATGGGAAGACGCCCAGATGGCCGGCGGCACGGACGCCTACAACGTCGTGATTCACGAATTCGCACACAAGATCGACATGCTGACCGGCGAGGCGGACGGCCACCCACCGCTCATGCGCCGCTGGCATGCCCCACTCGACTCACAGGCATGGGCCGATGTCTTCGACCATGCATACGACCACTTCTGCGCCAAAGTGGATGCCGTGCCGGAACGGCGCTGGGCGCGTTTCGAGCGCGATTCGCTGATCGATCCGTACGCAGCGGACCATCCATCGGAATTTTTTGCCGTTTGTAGCGAGGCGCTGTTCGTCCAGCCACAGGCCTTCGAGGCGGAGTATCCGGAGCTATACCGGTTGCTGGCGCGCTTTTACCGCCAGGACCCGGCACGGGTCGGAATCGCATTCGCACCGGCCTGACCGACACCCACCGCGCAAGGGCCCACCGGATAAGGGCTGCCGCCGCCCACCCGCGAGAAACGAACCAGCGCCAGAGTGGACAAAACGTGGCAAAAAACGCGGCGAAAGCGACGCAAACAGCTGGCAAAAAGGTAGTAGAAAGGTCGTCAAGCAACTGATTTTCTGGCATAATCGCCGTTTTTCGACCATAGGCAAGTGGCTCGCGCCTAGATGCTGTCCGCATTCGTAGCGGCTGCTCGCGGGTTGGCTACCGCCAGATTAAAGGAAAGACCATGAAAGAAGGCATTCACCCGGATTACCGCGAAGTCCTGTTCATCGACATGTCGATCGACTTCAAGTTTGTAACGCGCTCGACCATCCAGACGCGTGAAACTGGCGAATTCAACGGCAAGACCTACCCGCTCGCCAAGATCGAAGTGTCGTCGGAATCGCATCCGTTCTACACCGGTCAACAAAAGATCATGGACACGGCAGGCCGCGTCGAAAAGTTCAACAAGAAGTTCGGCACGCGCGCTACCGGCAAGGCAGCAGCGAAGTAATACCCGCCTCGTCGCCGGCCTTGGCCCGCAACGAAGCAGCAGCAAAAAAGGGCAGCGCGAGCTGCCCTTTTTTGTCTCCGCTTCTTTGTCTCGCTTTTTTGCCTCCTTACTCCGGACGCCTGATTGCGCGAGGCCGCACGTTGCAGCGGCGTGTTACAGACTCCCCCATGACGTTGCGAGCCATTACTGGCCGTGACGCGCATCGCACGGCACGACTACAATGCCGGATGCTCCAAAATGGCCATTCCAGCCGGACACCCCGTCCGGTCCCGGCTGCACCGCTTATCCAATATCCACACACCGCATGAGACCTGTCGTTCGCCTCACTGCCTCTGCGACCAGTGCGTTGCCGCGCTGGCTGCTGCTGACTATCTGTATCGTCTACGCATTCTTCGGCCTGTTCGGCCGGGATCCGTGGAAGAACGAGGACGCAGCCGGCTTCGGCGTCATGTGGACGATGGCCAACGGAAGCGCGCACGACTGGCTGCTGCCGAATCTGGTCGGCAAGTACATGACGGAAGACGGCCCGCTCGGTTACTGGCTCGGCGCCAGCGCGATCCGCGCGCTCGCGCCATGGGTGGACGCGAGCAACGCGTCACGGGTGTTTACGGGCCTGCTGTTCTGCGCGGCCTGTGCGTTCGTCTGGTACGCGGCCTACCTGCTCGGCCGGCGCGCCGAAGTGCAGCCGTTCAAGTACGCGTTCGGCGGCGAGCCGGAGCCGCGCGACTATGGCCGCACCCTCGCCGACGGCGCACTGCTGATCCTGCTCGCCTGCTTCGGCCTTGCCGAACGTGGCCACGAAACCACGCCGCAGCTGGCGCAGTTCTTCGGCATCGCCATGCTCGTCTATGGGCTTGTGCGAATGATCGACAAGCCGATCCAGGGCGCGTTGATCTGGGGCCTGGCGCTAGGCCTCGTCACCCTCGCAAGCAGCCCGGTACTGGTTGGCGCACTGTTGCTCGGTACTCTGGCGATGGCGCTGGTCGTACGCGAAGCGCGTTCGCGCTGGCTGCTGCTGGCCGGTTTGCCGGTGGCGCTCGCGCTCTCGGTCGCGTGGCCGATTGCCGCACTCGCCGCCTTTCCCGATGACGCTGTCTGGTACCTGAACCAATGGGTGCATGTCAGCCTGTCGTCGTTCGCCGGGCCGCCGGGCTCGGTGGCCGCCTACGCGTTCAAGAACCTGCCGCTCTTCACGTGGCCGGCCTGGCCGCTGGCGCTCTGGGCGTGGTTCAGCTGGTCGGGTCTGCGGCGCGCGCCGCATGTGGCGATTCCGCTGTCGGTGATCGGGCCGCTGCTTGTGCTGGTCGTATTGCAGAGCCATCAATCGAACCGGCTTTATATGCTGCTGCTGCCCGCGCTCGCGGTGCTGGCAA
This sequence comes from Paraburkholderia domus, assembly GCF_905220705.1. Taxonomy (GTDB): domain Bacteria; phylum Pseudomonadota; class Gammaproteobacteria; order Burkholderiales; family Burkholderiaceae; genus Paraburkholderia; species Paraburkholderia domus. The sequence goes on along the minus strand of NZ_CAJNAT010000002.1, from coordinate 202,710 downwards.
CCTTCGCGCTGCCCACGCTCAAACGCGGCGCGATCAACGCAATCGATTGGTTCGCACTGTTGAGCTTCACGATCCTCGGCAGCTTCGTCTGGCTGGTGTACGTGGCTGGGTTGACGGGCTTCCCGCATCCGCTCGCGCGCAACCTCGCGCGTCTAGCCCCAGGTTTTGCGCCGCAGTTCAAGATTCTGTCGTTTGTATGCGCAGTCGCCGTGACGATCTGCTGGTTCGTGCTGGTGCAATGGCGCCTCGCACGTCATCCGAAAGTCCTGTGGCGCAGCGTGGTGCTTTCCAGCGCCGGTACGACGTTGATGTGGGTGCTGCTGATGACGCTGTGGCTGCCGGTCGTCAACTACAGCCGGACCTACAAGGACGTCGCCGAGCAGATCGCAAGCCATTTGCCGGATGACTACACCTGCATCTCGCCTGTGCGTCTCGGTAACGCGCAGATCGCGACTTTCGCCTATTTTGGCGACATGCATTTCTCGTTCAACGAGGATTGCGACGTGATCTTGCGTCAGGACACCCAGGACTACGGCGACCCGAGCGCGATGTCGGACTTCGTGTGGAAGCTGGTGTGGGAAGGCCGTCGCGCGGCCGACCGCGACGAACGTTTCCGCCTGTACGTGCGGATCGACCGTCCGAAGCCGCCGCTCGTCAAACGCCCCAACTGGCACAAGAAGCCGGACTGATCATGTTCGCCGACGTACGGAAAATCGCCGGGCTCGCATGGCCCGTGTTGATCGGCCAACTGGCGATCATCGCGTTCGGCGTAATTGACACGGCGATGGTCGGCCGCTATTCAGCCGTCGATCTCGCCGCACTCGGCCTTGGCTCGTCGATCTATATTTCCGTCTACATCGGCCTGACCGGCATCCTGACCGCGCTGCAACCGATCACCGCGCAACTCTACGGCGCACGCCGCTACAGCGAGATCGGCGAAGAAGTGCGCCAGGCCTTGTGGCTCGCGCTCGCGTTGACTACGATCGGCTTTCTGATTCTCTACTTTCCGGGGCATGTCCTGCGACTGGCGCGCGTGCCTGAAGCGCTGCATGAGCGCACGGTCGCGTATCTGCAGATTCTGGCGTTCGGCTTGCCGGCAGGCCTCACCTTTCGCGTCTACAGCTCGATCACGAATGCGGTCGGCAAACCCAGGCTTGTGATGATCCTGCAGATTGGCGCGCTACTCCTCAAGGTTCCGCTCAATACGTGGTTCATCTTCGGCGGGCTCGGTGTGCCGGCGCTCGGCGGGCCAGGTTGCGCGCTCGCCAGCACCGCGATCAACTGGGGGCTGGCCGTGGTTGGGATGCTGCTGTTGACGCGCGTCGACGTGTTCAAACCGTTCGCGATCTTTGCGCACTTCTGCTGGCCGGTCTGGCGCCGGCAGGCAGCGCAGCTGCGTCTGGGCATTCCGATGGGTCTGTCGTACCTGATCGAAGTGACCTCGTACACGTTCATGGCGCTCTTCATTGCGCGCTTCGGCACCACGACGCTCGCCGGTCACCAGATCGCCGGCAACATCGGCGCAGTGCTCTATATGACGCCGCTGTCGATCGGCATCGCTTCGTCGACGCTGGTCGCCCAGGCGCTCGGCGCGCATCGCCCGGAAGCAGCGCGCACGTTGTCGCGGCACGGCATCATGATGGCCGCGGCGATCGCCTGCTGTTACGGAGCGATCGTGCTGGTGCTGCGGCCGTACGTGATCGAAGGCTATACGCCGAATGCGCAGGTGGCGGCGGCGGCGATGCCGTTGGTGCTGATCGTCGTGTGCTATCACCTGTTCGACGCGTTGCAGATCACTACCGCGTTCGTGCTGCGCGCGTACAAGGTGGCGGTCGTTCCGACCGTCATCTATGCAGTTGCCCTATGGGGCGTTGGGCTCGGCGGTGGGTATCTGCTCGGCTTCAATGTGTCCGGCACCACGCCGGAATGGCTGACCGGTGCGCGCGGCTTCTGGGTCGCCAATACGGTGAGCCTCGCGATTGCCGGCACCGGTTTGCTGCTGTACTGGCGCAGCGTGAGCAAGCGGTATTTGCGCGCCGAAACGGTAGTCAGGGCGGATTCGGCAGTTTGACGGGACGACTTGGGCTGGTTGGCGTTGATAGGGGTTGGTCGGCCGAATCCCAGGAGCTAACGTGCGAGACTGCTTGAGCATGGCCCCTTATGCTAGCTGGGGTTGCAGGCTGTACCACCGGTGCCCTGTCGAAGTCGCAGGCAACAGCTGACCGTTAGTTGCGTCTTAAGCCTGCAAAAAACGGCTGCGTCTGGCAGCCGCCCTTCTCTATTGCTTCAAGCCGCCTGCGTCTCCTTCAACGCTTGCCCCTGTTCCAACGCCTGATCACGCCGCTCGAAAATCTCCCGCGCCGCGAACAGTGCGTTCAGCGCCGCCGGAAAACCTGCGTAGAGCGCCATCTGCATGAACACCTCGACAATCTCCTCGCGCGTGCAGCCGACATTCAATGCCGCCTCGATATGCACTTTCAACTGCGGTTGCGCGCAGCCGAGCGTCGCCAGTGACGCAATCGTCGCGATCTCTCGCGCGCGCAGATCGAGTTGCGGCCGGCTGTAAATATCGCCGAAGCCGAATTCGATCAGCAGGCGTCCGAAATCCGGCGCGATCGGCGCGAGCGCGGCAATCACCTGCTCGCCCGTCGAGCCGTCGATTTCCTTCAGTTTGTTCCAGCCTCGGGTGTAGCGATCGTTTTGTGCGTGTTCCATGGTGAGTCCTTTTCCGAATGCGAAAGCGATTGGGTTTCGTCGATTTGTCGTGTCGGAGTGCCAGTGGCGGGCATCTGCCCAGCGAATTGCTCAGCGGCTTCGTAGTAAGCGATTTTGTCGACGATCGCACCGAGATTGCTCTGCAACTCGGCGATCCGCGCCAGAACCGCATCCCGGTGCGCCACCAGCATGTCGCGGCGCTCGCCCACTGTAGGCTGACCTGCTGCCCGCAGCGCCGCGAACGCTTGCATCCCGGCGATCGGCATACCCGTCGCCTTCAAGCGCATCACGAACTGCAGCCAGTCGAGATCGGCCGGCGAATACAGGCGATGCCCCGCCTGCGTGCGCCCAACCGCCCGAATCAGCCCGGCCTGCTCGTAATAACGCAGCGTATGGGTGGAGACGCCGATCGTCCCGGCGACCTCGCCGATCGTGAGTGCTTTTGACATTTTCGACATGACTGAACTCAGGTTAGGACTTCGAGTGCACTCTAAGTCAAGTGGGCGACGCTGTCATTTGTCTGCGGCGCGATTATTTACGGTGAGCAACGTTGATCGATAAACTCATATCGGCTTAATTGCCAGGCAAAAGCTTTAAATATTGTCCGCCCTGATTTACTTGTCATGAATCGATCGGTATAAATCGTCGGCGTTTGCAAATAAGGGCACGCAATTTGTTCTATGCTTAAGCGCAGCGCCTGCTGACAGGATGCGTCGTCCCGAGTTTTCCCTTTGCGGCTAATTTTTTTTGCCCTCTCAATGGAGTGCTTGCCATGCTGAAGAAGTTTTTGATGCTTTGCGTTGCTTTGGCTTTGTCGCTGTCGGCCGGATTTGCGTCGGCCGTCGAAGTGAATTCCGCCGATCAGGCGGCGCTCGAATCAGTCAAGGGTATCGGCCCGGTGCATGCAAAGGCGATCATCGACGAACGCACCAAGAACGGCCCGTTCAAGGACGCCGACGATCTCGCCAGCCGCGTCAAAGGCATCGGCACCAAATCGGTGACCAATCTCGAAGCGGCCGGTTTGACGATCAACGGCTCGTCCACGCCGCCTTCGGGCGCCAAGGCCGCCTCGAAGTCCAGTAGCACCGCAAGCACCAAGGCAGCGCCGGCAGCCGCACCTGCGACGACTACCACGGCCGCAACAACAGCACCCGCGGCACCGGCTGCGCCGGCCGAGGCATCCGGCACCAAGGCTTCGAAGTCGAAGAAAAAGAGCAAGGCTGCGGCGTCCGACGCAGCGGCAGCTTCCGCGCCGGCCACGGCGGCCGCTGCCAGCGCGCCGGCCGACGCATCCGGCACCAAAGCGTCGAAGAAGAAGGCGAAGAAGAGCAAGGCTGCATCGGCCGCGGCTGCCTCGGGCGGCGCGTAAACTGGGTAGAGCGCCGGCAGCATGGCGGCAGCGCTGGTCACGTGTGATGCATGCGTGGTCGATGGACACACAAGCGCCGCCCGCTCCCGTCCGCCTCCCTTCCACTGGCGCCGCGCGACCGCGCGGCGTTTTCACCCGCTGACTCGTCGAACACGGGTCGGCATTCAAGAGAGACCGTCATGAGCCTACTCGACACTATCGGTTCCCTGGTTGGCAAATCGCCTGAGGGCGGTGGCCAGCAAGCCCTTATTTCAGCTGCACTGGAGTTCGTCAATAACCAGCCGGGTGGCCTGAACGGCCTGATCAGCAGCTTTAAAGAAAAAGGCCTCGGCGACGTCGTTTCATCGTGGGTCGGTAACGGTGAGAACCAGGCGATTGCACCCGATGCACTCCATAACGTGCTCGGCTCGGATGCTGTCGCCAGCCTCGCCGCTAAAGCGGGTGTGCAGCCGGACCAGGTCACCGGTCTGCTCTCGCAGATTCTGCCGCACGTCGTCAACGCAGCAACGCCCCAAGGCGAAGTACCCGCCGAGGGCCAATTGAATGCAACGAGCGTGCTGGGCGCGCTCGGCGGCCTGTCAGCGCTGTTCGGCAAGGGCAACGCGTAAGCAGCGTCAACCGTCACCGCCTTATAACTGGCGAATTCGGGCGAAAAAAAGCGGCAACGAAGGTGACTTCGTTGCCGCTTTTTAACGTGGGCTGGAACGACCCGACTACTGCCGTTCCGTAGATAGGCTCAATGCGTTTCGCTTAATGCACGACGCGGTCGAATACCAGCTTGCCGTCTTCCACTTCGACCGGAATCACATCCTTCGGACCGAATTTGCCCGCCAGGATCAGCTTGGCGACCGGGTTCTCGATCTCCTGCTGGATTGCCCGCTTCAACGGCCGCGCCCCGAACAGCGGATCGTAACCAACCTTGCCGACGTGCTCGAGGGCCGCGTCCGACACCACCAGTTGCATATCGAGCTTGGCAAGCCGTTCATGCAGACGCTGCAGCTGAATCCGCGCGATCGACTGGATGTTCGAGCGGTCGAGCGCATGGAACACCACGACGTCGTCGATCCGGTTCAGGAACTCGGGCCGGAAATGCAGTTTCACTTCTTCCCAGACCGCGTCCTTCACCGCTTCCTGCGGCTCGCCGACCATCGCCTGGATCACTTGCGAACCGAGGTTCGACGTCATCACGATCACTGTGTTCTTGAAGTCCACAGTACGGCCCTGGCCGTCGGTCATGCGGCCGTCGTCGAGCACTTGCAACAGGACGTTGAACACGTCCGGATGCGCCTTCTCGATTTCGTCCAGCAGGATCACGCTGTACGGCTTGCGGCGCACGGCTTCGGTCAGGTAACCCCCTTCCTCGTAGCCGACATAGCCCGGCGGCGCGCCGATCAAACGCGCGACGCTATGCTTCTCCATGAATTCGCTCATGTCGATACGGATCAGATGATCTTCCGAATCGAACAGGAACGACGCCAGCGCCTTGCACAGCTCAGTCTTGCCCACACCGGTCGGCCCGAGGAACAGGAACGAGCCATACGGCCGGTTCGGATCCGCCAGACCCGCGCGTGAACGGCGAATTGCATCCGCTACCGCGGTGATCGCTTCGTCCTGACCGACCACGCGGTCGTGCAGTTTCTCTTCGATCTGCAGCAGTTTTTCGCGCTCGCCCTGCATCATGCGCGACACCGGAATGCCGGTGGAACGCGAGACGACTTCCGCGATTTCCTCCGCGCCCACCTGCGTGCGCAACAAACGCGGCCGTGTCGGGTTGTTCTGCTCTTTCGCTTCGGCCTGGGTCACTTCCTTCAACTGCGCTTCAAGACCCGGCAGCTTGCCGTACTGCAACTCGGCGACCTTCTCCAGCTTGCCTTCACGCTGCAAGCGAATGATTTCCGCACGCGTTTTTTCGATGTCTTCCTTCAACTGCGCGCTGCCCTGCACCGCCGCTTTTTCCGCGGTCCAGATTTCTTCGAGGTCCGAATACTCACGATCCAGCCGCTCGATTTCTTCTTCGATCAGTTGCAGACGCTTTTGCGACGCCTCGTCCTTTTCCTTCTTGACCGCTTCGCGTTCGATCTTCAACTGGATCAAACGACGGTCGAGCCGATCCATCTCTTCCGGCTTCGAATCGATTTCCATCTTGATCTTCGAAGCGGCTTCGTCGATCAGGTCGATGGCCTTGTCCGGCAGGAAACGATCCGTGATGTAGCGATGCGACAGTTCGGCCGCGGCGACAATCGCCGGGTCGGTGATGTCGACGCCGTGATGCAGTTCGTACTTCTCCTGCAAACCGCGCAGGATCGCGATGGTCGCCTCGACCGACGGTTCGTCGACCAGCACCTTCTGGAAACGGCGCTCGAGCGCGGCGTCCTTCTCGATGTACTTGCGATATTCGTCGAGCGTGGTGGCGCCGACGCAATGCAGTTCGCCGCGCGAGAGCGCGGGTTTGAGCATATTGCCCGCGTCCATTGCGCCTTCGGCTTTGCCCGCCCCGACCATCGTATGAATTTCGTCAATGAAAACGATGGTCTGGCCTTCGTCTTTCGCGATGTCGTTCAGCACGGCCTTCAGGCGTTCTTCGAACTCGCCGCGGTATTTTGCGCCGGCCAGCAACGCCGCCATGTCCAAAGACAGCACGCGCTTGCCTTTCAGCGTTTCCGGCACTTCGCCGTTGACGATACGCTGCGCGAGGCCTTCGACGATCGCGGTCTTACCCACACCCGGCTCGCCGATCAGCACCGGATTGTTCTTGGTGCGACGCTGCAGGATCTGGATCGAACGGCGAATTTCGTCGTCACGGCCGATCACGGGATCGAGCTTGCCCGCCCGCGCGCGCTCGGTCAGATCGACGGTGTATTTCTTCAGCGCTTCACGCTGGCTTTCGGCGTCCTGGCTATGCACTTGCGAACCGCCGCGCACCGCCACAATCGCGCTTTCCAGCGACTTGCGCGACAGCCCGTGCTGACGAGCGAGACGGCCTGCTTCGCCTTTATCGTCGGCGACCGCGAGCAGGAACATCTCGCTCGCGATGAACGTGTCGTTGAGTATTTGCGCTTCCTTATCCGCCTGATTCAGCAGACCAGTCAGTTCGCGGCCGATCTGCACGTTGCCGTCGGTGCCCTGCACCTGCGGCAGGCGCGTAATGGCATCGTTCAGCGCGGTTTGCAGCGCCTGGACATGCACGCCGGCACGTGACAGTAGCGAGCGCGCCGACCCATCCTGCTGGGCGACGAGCGCCGACAGGACATGAACCGGTTCAATGTATTGATTGTCATGACCGACCGCGAGGCTCTGCGCATCGGCCAGTGCTTCCTGGAACTTAGTGGTAAGTTTGTCGATTCTCATCAAGAGACCTCCAATTTCGATTACCACCAAATTGAGGCGTTTTACGCAGGTTTCAAGCGCTTTTTTGCAATCAGCAACAACTATTTAACATTTGACGCGCGAGAACTTGCCGGCGGATTTCAGGAGAACGGCGCCGCGCCGTCAGCAGGCGAGACCGGCACAATCGGGATGACGGTGCTTAAACCAAGCAGCGCAGCCAGCGGGCCGTGCGGTGTTGCAACCTCGCCGATGGTGTGGCGGTCGAGTTCAGCGAGGAACGCGTTGCGCGCCGCCTCGAGCGCGCCACGCAGACGGCAGTGCGGTGTAATGACACAGGCCCGGCGCTCACCTTGCTGGTCCGGAAAGCAGCCGACCAGCGCAAAGTCGCTTTCTGTAGCCCGAACGATCTCGCCCACGGTCAACGTGCTGGTTTGTTCAGCGAGCCGTAGGCCGCCGTTACGCCCGCGCACGGTCTCAACCCAGCCGAGTTCGCCAAGTTGCTGCACCACCTTCATCAAATGGTTCTTGGAGATCCCGTACGCGTCCGAGATATCCTGGATGGTCGATAGGCCCTCGCCACGAACGGCGAGATACATCAGGACGCGTAGCGAGTAATCCGTATAGTCGGTCAGTCTCATAAGTGCAGGTGTCACGATGAGCGCAAGCCGCGATCCAGGGGATAACCGCGTCGACGCAAGGGTTGCGGGGGCCGTCGCCTCGCCATAACATGCAGGCAATACGCATATTTTATTATTCTGCGCTGACAGGCGATGTTTGTCTCTCGGCAGTAATGGTAACGTTTCCCGCATAGGCCATTCATACGAAAAGCGGGGTATTCGTGGTCTAGTTTCTTTTGGTTACACGCGGTTTGAGGCCATTCGTGACGGTCTGTGGCGCTGTGTGGCGATTCATAATGAATAGTTTCAATATATGGAATTTGCATGAATCCGTCTTTCCCTCCCGCACCGGTTGTTGAACGCGCCGCCGAGCCCACCGAGTCGAATATTCGCGAACTCGTCTATGGCTTTTACGACCGCGTGCGCGCCGACCCGTTGCTCGGCCCCGTATTCGAAGCGACGCTGGCGGGTCGCTGGGATGACCACCTGCCCAAGATGTGCACGTTCTGGGGAAGCCTTGTTCTGGGCGCGAAGCAATATCGCGGCAATGTTCAGCAGGCGCATCAACCGCTCGAGGGTGTCGAGCCGCAGCATTTCAGCCGCTGGCTGTACCTGTTTCTGGACACCGTGGAGTCGCGCTATGAGCCGGCTGCGGCGGTCCGTTTCATGGAGCCGGCGCTGCGCATCGCGCAGAGCTTGCAGTTGAGCCGCTTCGGCTGGGATTACAAGATTCCAGCGGAACAGGAGGCATTGCTGGAGCGCGTCGCGCCGAAGCGGCGCCCGCGCGACGATGAGCCACACGATGGGCATGCCGGCGTCGTCTCGAGGCGGCCGCCTGGCGAGCCGTTTCCGACGCGGATCATCGGAAAGGCGAAAGACGATTGACGCGAGTGCTTGAGCAGCACGCGCCTTAGTCCGCTTCCTGGTTACCTGATTCGACACCCCACCTGGCCAGCGCCGCGTCGTCGGCGACGCGGGCATCGACCCAGCGCTCGCCTTCTTCAGTCTTCTCTTTCTTCCAGAACGGCGCCTGAGTCTTCAGATAGTCCATCACGAACTCACATGACGCGAAAGCGTCGCCCCGATGTGCGGCGGTGGTCGCCACCAGCACGATCTGGTCAAGCGGATAAAGCTTGCCTACCCGGTGCACGATCAGCACTTCGATTCCCGGCCAACGTTCACACGCACTCACGACGATGGCTTCCAGCGACTTCTCCGTCATGCCCGGATAGTGTTCGAGCTCCATGGTTTCAACCGCGCTGCCGTCGTTCAGATCGCGCACGGTGCCGACAAAGCAGGCCACCGCGCCGATCTTCGGATTGCGCGCGCGCAACGCGGCAACCTCGGCGGTAAGGTCGAAATCTTCCGTCTGGACGCGAACGGGCATCTCTTGCTCCTGTGCGGCTTAGCGCGTTTGGCGTGGTTGAGCGACGATCCGGCGCGGCTCAACCGCCGGTGACGGGCGGAAAGAATGCGACTTCGCAATCTTCGGTGATGCGCGTGCCGGCATCGGTCATTACGTGGTTGCAGGCCATGCGCAGCGCGCGGCCCTCGGCGAGGGTGTCGGCCCAGATGCCGCCGCGCACGCGCAACCAGGCGCGCACGTCGCCGACGGTCGCAATGCCGTCGGGCAGATCGACCGTTTCGTCGGCTGTTTCAAGCGCTTCGCGCACGCTTGCAAAGTATCGGAGTTGAATCTTCATCGGTAAGCCGCCGGCCGTTGCCGGCCTCAGTTCAGCAATTCGGAAAAGGGGATGAAACGCACGGTCTCGCCGACGCTGATTGCGTGGTTCGGCGGATTGTCGATCAGGCCGTCGCCCCATACGGTCGATGTCAGTACCGCCGAGCTCTGATTCGGAAACAGATCGAGGCCGCCGGCCGCATTGATGCGCGCGCGCAGGAATTCGTTGCGACGGTCGGCCTTCTTCTGCGTGAAATCGGCGCGCAGCGACAGCGCGCGCGGCGCCACCGTCCGCATGCCGGCCAGAAGCAGGACGAAGGGGCGAACGAACAGCAAAAAGGTCGCGAAGCTGGACACCGGATTGCCCGGCAGGCCGATGAAGAAGGTTTCGGCCGACGGAGCCGCATCTGTCTGCTGCGCCGCACGGCGCACAGCGCCGAACGCGAGCGGCTTGCCTGGTTTCATCGCGATCTGCCACATCGACAGGCGCCCTTCCGCCTCGACTGCCGGCTTGACGTGATCTTCCTCGCCTACCGACACGCCGCCGCAGGTGAGAATCAGATCGTGCGCTTGCGCGGCTTCGCGCAGGGTGGCGCGGGTAGCGTCGAGTTTATCGGGGACGATGCCGTAGTCGGTGACGTCGCAGCCCAGTTTTTCCAGCAGACCGCGCAGCGTGAAACGATTCGAGTTGTAGATCGCGCCGGGCTTCAGTGGCTCGCCAGGCATGGTCAGTTCGTCGCCAGTGAAGAACACGGCGACTTTTACGCGGCGGCGCACCTGAAGCTCAGCGCAGCCGACTGAGGCGGCGAGTCCTAATGCTTGCGGCGTCAGGCGCGTGCCCGCTGGAAGAATGACTGAGCCGCTGCGGATGTCGGCGCCTTGGGCCGTGATCCATTCACCGGGTGCCGGGCTGTGGAGGATGGTGACTTCGTTGCCGGCGGCCTCGGTTTGCTCCTGCATCACGATGGCGTCAGCGCCTCGCGGTACCGTAGCGCCTGTGAAGATACGGGCTGCCGTGCCTGGTTTTAGCGGCTCGGGCGCGTGGCCGGCTGGAATGCGTTGTGACACCGGTAGGCGGCGATTGCCATTCGTCGCCAGATCGTCCGCGTGGATCGCGTAGCCGTCCATTGAACTGGTGTTCATCGGAGGGACGTCGAGCGGCGAAATGACGTCTGCCGATAGCACGCGGTTGAGCGCGTCCAGCGTGGGGATCGATTCCGTGCCGGTGATCGGGCTCGCTGCGCTGAGCAGGGTCGCCAACGCTTCGGCAGTGGAGAGCATCGGAGCGCGGGGCGTTGGGGTGGACATCTTTTGGTCTCGGAGCCGCGGGTTAAAGGAATATTGTAGCGGTCGATTGGGATGGGCGGTGGCGGGTGGGGGTTATGGTGGGGTTTTTGCCTTTGGCGGTGGGGGTTTGCTGTGTGCCTGAGGCGTTGGCCTTTCCTTGATTTGTTATTGGTCTATTAGCGTTGCCCCTGTGCGGGGCGGCACCTACTTCTCTTTGCCTGCTGCAAAGAAAAGTAGGCAAAAGAAAGCAGCTCACACCGCTAGCTCATAAGTGGGTCCCCCGCGCAGTCGCGGCAGTGGTGCATCTGGAATCTGTGCTCTCGCACATTCAGCCCCGGTGACAAGGCAGTCATACTTCCGGCGGCGCTGCGCGCGCCGTGGCGGTGCTTCCTCTCAGTCTCGCCGTCGCATCGAGCGCGACTCTGTCGCGCTCGATACTCACGGTTTTACTCGCTCGTGTTCGCTGCGATGAAGTCCTTTACGCGCTGCACGTCAGCCGGTAACACTTCGAAGCGCTGTGGCAGCGACTCGAGCCCCGAAAACGCGGACGGGCGCTCCGGTTCGCGCTGCAGCGCTTCGCGGATCGTCTCGCCAAACTTGATCGGCTGCGCCGTCTCCAGCACGATCATCGGGATGCCCACCTGCAAATGCTCGCGCGCCACCGTCAGGCCGTCTGCCGTGTGCGTGTCGATCATCGTGTCGTATCGCTCGAAGACGTCGCGGATCGCGTCCACGCGGTCCTCGTGGCTGCTGCGACCCGACACGAAACCGAATTCCTTCACGCGTGCAAAATCGCCACTCGCCGCAAGGTCGAAACCACCCTTCTCTTCGACGTCGCGGAACAGTTGCAGCACGCGCGCCGGGTCGCGGCCCAACAGGTCAAACACGAAACGCTCGAAGTTCGAGGCCTTCGAGATGTCCATGCTCGGGCTGCTCGTGTGATACGTCTCAGCGGCCTTGCGCACACGATAAATGCCGGTGCGGAAGAACTCGTCCAGCACGTCGTTTTCGTTCGTGGCAACCACCAGCTTCTCAATCGGCAAACCCATCATGCGCGCGATGTGACCCGCACACACGTTCCCGAAATTGCCCGACGGCACCGTGAACGACACGCGCTCGTCGTTCGACTTCGTCGCGGCAAAGTAGCCCTTGAAGTAGTACACGACCTGCGCCACCACACGCGCCCAGTTGATCGAGTTGACCGTGCCAATCTTGTACTTCGCCTTGAACGCGTGATCGTTCGACACCGCCTTCACGATGTCCTGCGCGTCGTCGAACACGCCCTCAACCGCAATGTTGAAAATGTTCGGGTCCTGCAGGCTGTACATCTGCGCAGTCTGGAACGCGCTCATCTTCTTGTGCGGTGACAGCATGAACACGCTAATGCCCTTCTTGCCACGCATCGCGTATTCGGCGGCGCTGCCGGTGTCACCGGACGTCGCGCCCAGAATGTTCAGCGTCTCGCCGTGCCTCGCCAGCGCGTACTCGAACAGGTTGCCGATCAACTGCATCGCCATGTCCTTGAACGCAAGCGTCGGACCGTTCGACAGTTCCAGCAGCGACAGCGGCGCGCCGTTCTCGACGCCCAGCGTCTTCAACGGCGTGATCTGTGCGGCGCTTTCGTCGTTGCGCACGTGGCAGTACGTCTCGGCCGTGTAGGTCTTGCGTGTCAGTACACGCAGGTCTTCAGCAGGAATGTCGTCGCTGAATTTCGACAGGATTTCGAAGGCGAGGTCCGCATACGGCAGCGTGCGCCAGCGCGCCAGTTCGTCAGCCGTGACGCGCGGATATTCCGCCGGCAGGTACAGGCCGCCATCTTTGGCAAGACCACCCAGCAGAATCTCGGAAAAGGTATGGTGCTCGCCGGCTCCGGCGCCGCGCGTAGAAAGGTAGTTCATAGTTCGGCCTAGTTCAGCGCTTCCATGCGCAGCTTCGTGACTTGCGAGACAACGGTCTTCAGCGCTTCGATCGTCTTGATCGCGGCATTGACGTTCTTTTCAACCGTTTCGTGCGTAATCAGGATGATGTCGGTTTCGCCCTTGCCGTTCGCGTCGACCTGCTCCGATTCCTTCTGCAGCAACGCGTCGATCGAGATGCCCGTATCCGCCAGAATGCGCGTGATGTCGGCCAGCACGCCCGTCACGTCGGCCACCCGCAGACGCAGGTAGTAGCCGCTCGTCACTTCGTCGATCGGCAGGATCGGCGTGCTCGACAGGCTGTCCGGCTGGAATGCCAGATGCGGCACGCGATGCTCCGGGTCCGCCGTATGCAAACGCGTCACATCGACCAGATCAGCCACCACGGCGGACGCCGTCGGCTCCGCGCCCGCGCCCTTGCCGTAGTACAGGGTGGAGCCAACCGCGTCGCCGTGCACGACCACCGCGTTCATTGCGCCTTCGACGTTCGCCAGCAGGCGTTTTTCCGGAATCAGCGTGGGATGCACGCGCAGCTCAATCCCCTTGTCCGTACGGCGCGAGATGCCGAGCAGCTTGATGCGGTAGCCGAGTTCCTCGGCGTATTTGATGTCGATTGCAGCCAGTTTGCTGATGCCTTCGACGTACGCCTTGTCGAATTGCACCGGTACGCCGAATGCGATCGCGCTCATGATCGTCGCCTTGTGGGCGGCGTCGACACCTTCGATGTCGAAGGTCGGATCGGCTTCGGCGTAACCCAGTTCCTGCGCGGCCTTCAGCGCGGTCGCGAAGTCGAGCCCACGGTCGCGCATCTCCGAGAGGATGTAGTTCGTCGTGCCGTTGATGATGCCGGCGATGTACTGGATGCGATTGGCCGTCAGCCCTTCGCGCAGCGCCTTGATGATCGGAATGCCACCCGCCACCGCCGCCTCGAACGACACCATCACACCGTTGGCGCGCGCCGCTTCGAAAATCTCCGTGCCGTGCACGGCGAGCAGCGCCTTGTTGGCGGTGACCACGTGCTTGCGGTTTTTGATCGCGCGCAGGACGAGATCGCGCGCCACGCCCGTGCCGCCGATCATTTCCGCCACGATATCGATCGACGGATCGTCGACCACCGCGTTGAAGTCATCGGTCACCGCCACTGTGCCGGCAGCGCTTCCGAGCGCCGCAGTCGCCTTGGCGGGATTGCGCACGGCAATGCGCGCGATCTCGATGCCGCGGCCCGCGCGGCGTTTGATTTCTTCCTGGTTGCGGCGCAGTACCGTGAAGGTGCCGCTGCCTACCGTGCCGAAGCCCAGCAGTCCAACTTTGATCGGTTCCATGCAGCGTGTGTTTTCGAGTAAGTGATTAAAAGGAAACGGGGGCTGGCAGCGGCGCGCGCCGGGCGCGCCGTCCATCTCAAGCCGTGTGGCGTTTGCGGTAGCCGTCGAGGAAGCGCGCGATCCGGTTGATCGAATCCGCAAGGTCGTCCACGTTCGGCAGGAACACGACGCGGAAGTGATCCGGCGTCTTCCAGTTGAAACCGGTGCCTTGAACCAGCAGCACGCGTTCTTCCAGCAGAAGGTCGAGGATGAACTGCTGGTCGTCCTTGATCGGATAAATCTTCGGATCGAGGCGCGGGAACATGTACAGCGCCGCTTCGGGCTTCACGCAGCTCACGCCGGGGATCGCCGTCAACATGTCATACGCGAGTTCGCGCTGTTTGTACAGGCGCCCGCTCGGCACGATCAGGTCGTTGATGCTTTGATAGCCGCCGAGCGCGGTCTGGATCGCGTACTGGCCGGGTACGTTCGGGCACAAGCGCATCGAGGCCAGAATCCCGAGCCCTTCGAAATAGTCTTTGGCATTGCGGCGGTTCTCGCCGGTCAGACCCGAGATGAACATCCAGCCGGCGCGATAACCGCACGAACGGTAGCTTTTCGACAGGCTGTTGAACGTGACGGTGAGCACGTCTTCGGAGAGCGCGGCCATCGACGTGTGCTTCTTGCCGTCATAGACGATCTTGTCGTAAACCTCGTCGGCGAAAATGACGAGGCCATGCTGGCGGGCGATCTCGATCAGGCCGAGCAGCAGTTCGTCCGAGTACAGCGCGCCGGTGGGGTTGTTCGGGTTGATGACGACGAGCGCGCGCGTATTCGGCGTGATCTTCGCGCGAATGTCGTCCAGGTCCGGCATCCAGCTGTTCGATTCGTCGCAGATGTAATGCACCGGCGTGCCGCCCGACAGGCTGACGCCGGCGGTCCACAGCGGATAGTCCGGCGCGGGCAGCAACACTTCGTCGCCGTCGTTCAGGAGGCCCTGCAGCGCCATCACGATCAGCTCGGAGGCGCCATTACCGATGTAGATGTCGTCCAGTTCGACGCCGTGCACGCCCTTTTGCTGGGTGTAATGCATGATCGCCTTGCGCGCGGCGAACACACCCTTGGAATCCGAGTAGCCGGACGAGCCCGGCAAATTCAGAATCATGTCCTGGATGATTTCATCCGGCGCGTCGAAGCCGAACGGCGCGAGATTGCCGATGTTCAGCTTGATGATGCGGTGGCCCTCTTCTTCGAGCCGCTTCGCATGTTCGAGGACGGGCCCGCGAATGTCGTAGCAGACATTCAACAACTTGTTGGATTTGAGAATCGGTTTCACGGCGGGCACTTCATCCTGTTGTTGGGCTTGGGCGAACAAGCGGGAGCGAAAAAACGCCGCGCCCGGCAAGTCCGCCGATACGGGGAATTATGACGCGGCGCGGCCGCCAGACGCGGATACGGCGATTGGGCTGACTTCCCGGGCCGGTTAGGCGCGCGTCCGGCGGATTGCGCCGGTGGAGCTGCCAAACAGACTCAAAGTGGGCCTTAAATAGACCCAAAGCAGACCAAAAGCAGGCAAAAAACAGTCGAAAAGCGGGCAGAACCGAGGCAGGTAGCCGGTGGGCCACGCCCGTGCCCTCAGCGTGGCTTATGGCAGCGCATGAGGTGGCACTTGAGCGAGGGGCGCCGCAAGGCGGCTAAAAAGTTATAATTTAGCGGATTTTGGCCGACTTCCGCAATGCACAAACCGCAACGGCAAGCCTTTTCGGCCGCTTCTGTCCCACTCGCGTGTCTCACTCGCGTCAAACCGCCCTGCTTCGGTTCTGCCCGGTCAGGCCGCCAACACGCATGATGTCTCACGACGACTTCGGAAAACGAATTTGAAATTACATCAGGATTCCAGCGGCGCCCTGAACACCGTCACCGGTTACGGCGCCGACTATGTCGAAATCAATCTGGTGCGCCATTCGGGCAGCATTCTCGTGCTGCCGGAAACGCCCGTCATCGCCTGGCCGGTCTCCTCGTTCGAGGACCTGAGCGCCGAGCACTTCGCCATGCTGGTGGAGTCAGCGCCCGAAGTGGTCGTGTTCGGCAGCGGTGAACGGCTGCGTTTCCCGCATCCGCGTCTGACCGCCGCGCTTACCGCCAAACGCATCGGCGTCGAAACGATGGACTTCAAGGCTGCTTGCCGGACCTACAACATTCTGATGGCCGAGGGCCGCAAGGTCGCGGCCGCGTTGCTGATCGAAGCATAGCGGTGCCGCGCGGCCGCCGGGTAGTTAGCGTACAGGCGCACGCCGCCCACGCACGGCCCCACAGCGTTCGCGCGGCCGCGACCGGCCGCGCGCCCTGGCCGCGTCACGGCCGATAACGTACACTGCGCGCCGTTGGTGCCTTACCGACAACCGTCATTTCCAGATAACAACGCTTCGCTGCTCATGCCGCGTCGCACAAAAGGTTGAAATCCATGAACGATACGCCGTCGAGGCTACCGCTCAATCGCACCACGATCCTGCTGCTGGTGCTGGCCCTCGCCGTAATCTGGTTCGTGCCACTCGGCTGGCGCCATCTGCTGCCGAGCGACGAAGGCCGCTACGCCGAAATGGCGCGCGAAATGTTCGTCACCGGTGACTGGATCACGCCGCGCTACAACGGCTACAAGTATTTCGAGAAACCGCCGCTGCAAACCTGGACGAACGCGCTCACGTTCGCGTGGTTTGGCATCGGCGAATGGCAGGCGCGGCTCTACACCGCGCTGACGGGCTTTGCCGGCGTGCTGCTGATCGGCTTCACCGGCGCGCGCGTGTTCAACGCGGCGACCGGCGTGTTCGCGGCGATCGTGCTGGCCACGTCGCCTTACTGGAACCTGATGGGCCACTTCAACACGCTCGACATGGGCCTGTCGTTCTGGATGGAGCTGACGCTCTGCGCACTGCTGCTGGCGCAGCGCCCCAACCTGCCGACAGCCAACGTGCGGGCATGGATGTGGGTGTGCTGGGGGGCAATGGCGCTGGCGGTGCTGTCCAAGGGACTGGTCGGCATCATCCTGCCGGGTGCGGTGCTGGTGCTGTACACCCTGGCCGCACGCGACTGGGCCGTCTGGAAGCGTCTGCATCTGATCGGCGGCCTGATCGTGTTCTTCGCGATCGTCACGCCGTGGTTCGTGCTGGTGCAGCAGCGCAACCCGGAATTTCTGAACTTCTTCTTCATCGTTCAACAGTTCAAGCGCTATCTGACGCCTGAGCAGAACCGCCCGGGGCCAGTCTATTACTTCGTGCCGGTGCTGCTGGTCGGCTTCCTGCCGTGGTTGTCCGTGACCTTCCAGAGCGTGCGCCACGCGTGGCGCCTGCCGCGCCAGCCCAACGGCTTCGCGCCGGTCACGCTGATGCTGGTGTGGACCGCGTTCATCTTCCTGTTCTTCAGCGCGTCTCACTCGAAGCTCCTGTCCTACACGCTGCCGATCGCCCCGCCGATCGCGCTCCTGATCGGCATGTACCTGCCGCTCGTCACACGTGACCAGCTGCGCCGCCATCTGGCCGGCTACGCGCTGTTTCTCGTCGTGGCGGCGTTTGGCGCGCTGTTCATGGCGCGCTTCGGCAACGCGCGCAACCCGACCGAGCTGTATGTCGAATACCGCACCTGGGTGCTGGCGGCAATCGGCGTCGCCTTCTTGCTCACGCTGGCCGCGCTGTGGCTGAACCGCCGCAGCCGCGCCGGCACTCTCGGCGCCGTCGCGAGCTTTGGCGCGGCGTGGCTGCTGCTCGGCACGATCGCCGGGACGGGGCACGACGTGTTCGGCCGCCTGAGCTCCGGCGCGCCGCTCGCGCCCGCGATCAAGGCTGAGATCGCAAAGTTGCCGGCCGATACGCCGTTCTACTCGGTCGGCGTGCTCGACCACACGCTGCCGTTCTATGTCGACCACACGATGATCATGGTCGAACATCCTGACGAACTGGCGTTCGGCGTGTCCGTCGAACCGCAGAAATGGGTGCCTTCGGTCGACGCGTGGATCGAGCGCTGGAAGGCTGACCGCTATGCGCTCGCGCTGATCCCGCCGCAGACTTACGACAGGCTGCTCAAAGAGGGACTGCCGATGCAAGTGATCGCGCGCGACTCGCGCCGGGTGGTCGTGATGAAGCCGCTGGCCGCATCCGGCGCCGCAGCACAGGGCGCACCGGCGTCCAATACACCCGCGGCAGTAGAAAAACCACAACAATGACCCCATCTCAGGATCTGACCGTTCGATGAACCCGATTTCGCTCTTTTGCATCCTCGCAGGTGTCACGTTGAACGCCTGCGCACAGTTGCTGCTCAAAGCCGGAACGAATGCCGTTGGACACTTCGAATTCACCCGTGCGAACATCCTGCCCATTGGCCTGAAGCTCGCGTTCCAGCCGCCGATCATCGGCGGGCTGGCCTGCTATGTGATCAGCGTGGGCGTCTGGGTGGTCGGACTCTCTCGGGTGGACGTGTCCATTGCCTATCCGATGTTGTCGCTCGGATACGTCGTCAACGCGTTCGCAGCGTGGTATCTGTTCGGCGAAGTCATGTCAGTGCAGAAGCTGGTCGGGATCGGCATCATCCTGGTCGGCGTATTCATCCTGGCGCGCAGCTAGGCGGCACGGCCCCGGCAGCGCTTTGCCGGGCACAATTTATTACCGTTTATTGCGGTACCGGTGCATGCGCGGCGAGAATACCGGCGACAAAAGATGCCGTAAGCCGGGCCTCATCTCCGGCCAGACAGAATGTAGAGTTGACCGCGGTATCCTTTGCGGTTGCGTCCTTTTTTAGCCGTGGCCTTGGGTTTGCGCGTAGTTTGTGCTTTACTTCGCGCCCTTCGGGTTGCGCCCCTTTCAATCGAGCGAAGCATTCATGAGCCAGTCAACAGTCCCGTTCCTGCCGTTTGTCAAACCCGAAATCGATGAAGAAACGATTCAGGGCGTCGCTGACGTGCTCCGCTCCGGCTGGATCACCACCGGCCCGCAGAATCAGAAATTCGAAGCGGCGCTGTCCGAGTTTTGCGGCGGCCGTCCGGTGCGTACGTTCAATTCCGGCACCGCGACGCTCGAAATCGGGCTGCGCATCGCCGGCGTGGGCGAAGGCGACGAAGTCATCACCACGCCCGCCTCGTGGGTCGCGACCAGCAACGTGATCTACGAAGTCGGCGCGACGCCGGTGTTCGTCGACATCGACCCAGCCACCCGCAATATCGACCTCGATCTGCTGGAAAAGGCCATCACGCCGCGCACCAAGGCGCTCATTCCGGTCTATCTGTCGGGCCTGCCGGTCGACATGGACCGTCTGTATGCCATCGCCCGCGCGCACAAACTGCGTGTGATCGAAGACGCCGCCCAGGCATTCGGTTCGACGTGGAAAGGCGAGCGGATCGGCAAGCTCGGCGATATCGTGTCGTTCAGCTTCCACGCGAACAAGAATCTGACTTCGATCGAAGGCGGCGCACTGGTGCTGAACAACGAGGAAGAAGCCATCCTCGCGCAGAAGTACCGTCTGCAAGGCATCACGCGCACGGGCTTCGACGGCATGGACTGCGATCTGCTCGGCGGCAAGTACAACCTGACGGACGTTGCCGCGCGTGTCGGCCTCGGCCAGATGCCGCATCTCGAGCGCTTCATTGCGCAGCGCAAAAAACTGGCGCGCGCGTACTTCGCCGGCTTCGAAGGCGGCGCGGCAGTCAAACTGGGCGTCGGCCTGCCATTGGCGGACTTCGAGAACAGCAACTGGCACATGTTCCTGATCACGCTGCCGCTCGAGAAGCTCTCGATCGACCGCGCCGGCTTCATGGGTGCGCTGAAAGAGCGTGGCATCGGCTCGGGCGTGCACTATCCTGCGATTCATCTGTTTTCGCTGTACCGTGCGCGCGGCTTCAAGGAAGGCATGTTCCCGCATGCGGAGCGCTACGGCGCCAGCACGGTCACGCTGCCGCTCTTCACGCTGATGAACGAAGGCGACGTGGAACGGGTCTGCCGAGCGGTCAATGAAATTTGCGAACAATACGGAAAATAAGCGGAAATGAGTTATTCGGAACATCGCGCCGTCGCACCGGAAGTGTCGATCATCATCCCGGTGTACAACGAGGAAGCCGGGCTGGCCGCGCTGTTCGCGCGCCTGTACCCGGCGCTCGACGCGCTCGGCACCGGCTATGAAGTCATCTTCATCAACGACGGCAGCCGCGACAAATCCGCAGCCCTGCTCGCCGAGCAGTTTCGCGCGCGGCCCGACACGACGCGCGTGATCCTGCTGAACGGCAACTACGGCCAGCACATGGCGATTCTGGCGGGCTTCGAGCAATCGCGCGGCGAGATCGTCATCACGCTCGACGCCGACCTGCAAAATCCGCCGGAAGAAATCGCCAAGCTCGTCAACAAGATGCGCGAAGGTTACGACTACGTCGGCACGATCCGTCTGCAACGCCAGGACAGCTTGTGGCGCCGCAAGGCGTCGCGCGCAATGAACCGCCTGCGCGAGCGCATCACGCGCATCAAGATGACCGATCAGGGTTGCATGCTGCGCGCGTACAGCCGCCACATCATCGACACGATTAATCGCTGCGGTGAAATCAACACGTTCATCCCGGCGCTGGCCTACACATTCGCGCAGAATCCGGTCGAAATCGAAGTCGCGCACGAAGAACGTTTTGCAGGCGAATCGAAGTACTCGCTGTATTCGCTGATCCGTTTGAATTTCGACCTGGTCACCGGCTTCTCGGTGGTGCCGCTGCAATGGCTGTCGTTCATCGGTGTGATCCTGTCGCTCGGGTCCGCGGCGCTGTTCGTGCTGCTGCTGATTCGCCGCTTCATCATCGGCGCGGAAGTGCAAGGTGTGTTCACGCTGTTCGCTGTCATCTTCTTCCTGCTCGGCGTGATCATCTTCGCGTTGGGCCTGCTGGGTGAATACATCGGCCGGATTTATCAACAGGTGCGCGCGCGTCCGCGTTATCTGGTACAGACGATTCTCGAGCAGCGCGACGGCACCACCGTGACCGAAGCGCCGCGCCAGGCGGTTGTGCAGGCCGTGCAAGCCGCGCCGCTAGTCGATCAGGGCCCGAACCCATGAAGCCACGTGCCGTCGTATTCGCGTATCACAACGTCGGCGTGCGCTGCCTGCAGACGCTGCTCGCGCGAGGTGTCGAGGTGGCGCTGGTCGTCACGCATGAGGACAGCCCGACCGAAAATATCTGGTTCGGCAGCGTCGCCTCGGTGGCGGGCGAACACGGTATTCCGGTCGTCACGCCGGCCGATCCGAAGAGCGCCGAATTGCGCGCAGCGGTGAGCGCGGCGCGGCCGGACTTCATCTTTTCGTTCTACTACCGCCACATGTTGCCGGTCGACCTGCTGGCGCTCGCCGCACGGGGCGCTTACAACATGCACGGCTCGCTCCTGCCGAAATATCGCGGCCGCGTGCCGACCAACTGGGCGGTGATCCACGGCGAAACCGAAACCGGCGCGACGCTGCACGAAATGGCCGCCAAGCCCGACGCGGGTGCGATCATCGCGCAAACGCCGGTGCCGATCCTGCCCGACGACACCGCCGCGCAAGTGTTCGACAAGGTCACGGTGGCCGCCGAGCAAACCCTCTGGCGCGTGCTCCCGGCGCTGCTCGCGGGCGAAGCACCGCATCTGCCGAACGATCTGACGCACGGCAGCTACTACGGCGGGCGCAAGCCTGAAGACGGCCGGATCGACTGGACGCAACCCGCGCAGCAGGTCTACAACCTGATCCGCGCGGTCGCTCCGCCCTATCCCGGCGCTTTTACCGATATCGAAGGGCAGCGTTTCATCATCGCCCGTGCGCGTCTGGCAGCGCCCGGCGCACTTCGCTCGGATTTGCCGCCGGGCCTGCACGTAAGCGATAATGCCGTTTTTGCGATATGCGGCGACGGCCGCTCGATCGCCATCCACGAATTGCGGCACCAGCATGACGGCAACGAAACCGTTGTCGCTCCGGCCGAATTCGCCCGGCTCATCCAAACTCCCCTCCAAACTCCCCGTTACTCATGAAAAAAGTCCTGATTCTGGGTGTGAACGGCTTCATCGGCCATCACCTGTCCAAACGCATTCTCGAAACGACCGATTGGGAAGTCTTCGGGATGGACATGCAGACCGAACGTCTGGGCGACCTCATCAATCATGAACGGATGCACTTCTTCGAAGGCGACATCACGATCAACAAGGAGTGGGTCGAGTATCACATCAAGAAGTGCGATGTGATCCTGCCGCTGGTCGCGATCGCCACGCCCGCCACTTACGTCAAGCAGCCGCTGCGCGTGTTCGAACTGGATTTCGAAGCGAACCTGCCGATCGTGCGTTCGGCCGTCAAGTACGGCAAGCACCTCGTGTTCCCGTCGACCTCCGAGGTCTACGGCATGTGCACGGACGAACAGTTCGATCCGGAAGAGTCGCAACTGTCGTACGGTCCGATCAACAAGCCGCGCTGGATCTACGCGTGCTCCAAGCAGTTGATGGACCGCGTGATCTGGGGTTACGGCATGGAAGGCCTGAACTTCACGCTGTTCCGTCCGTTCAACTGGATCGGCCCGGGCCTCGACTCGATCTACACGCCGAAGGAAGGCAGCTCGCGCGTGGTCACGCAGTTCCTCGGCCACATCGTGCGCGGCGAGAACATCAGTCTGGTGGACGGCGGCGCGCAAAAGCGCGCGTTCACGGATATCGACGACGGCATCGGCGCGCTGATGAAAATCATCGAGAACAAGGACGGCGTCGCCACGGGCAAGATCTATAACATCGGCAACCCGACCAACAACTTCTCGGTGCGCGAGCTCGCGCACAAGATGCTGACCCTGGCCGCCGAATTCCCGGAATACGCCGAGCTCGCAAAGAAGGTGCAGCTGGTCGAAACGTCGTCGGGCACGTACTACGGTGCGGGCTACCAGGACGTACAGAACCGCGTGCCGAAGATCGACAACACGATGCAGGAACTCGGCTGGGCGCCGAAGTCGACGTTCGACGAAGCGCTGCGCAAGATTTTCGAAGCGTATCGTGGCCATGTCGCCGAAGCTCGCGCCCTCGTCGAACAACAATAAGGCCTGATCCTTGGCTCGTATCGTCCTGAAGATCGACGTCGACACGCTACGCGGCACCCGCGAAGGCGTGCCGAATCTCGCGCGCATCTTCGATCGCTTCAAGGCGCGCGCCACTTTCCTCTTCAGCCTCGGGCCCGACCACACCGGTTGGGCGATGCGCCGCGTGTTGCGGCCGGGCTTTCTGAAGAAAGTGTCGCGCACGTCGGTGGTCGAACATTACGGCATCAAGCAATTGATGTACGGCGTGCTGCTGCCTGGACCGGACATCGGTGTGAAAACCGCCGCAGAAATGCGCGCGATTCATGAAGCCGGTTTCGAATGCGGCATTCACACGTGGGACCACGTTTATTGGCAGGACAACGTGCGTTCGCAAGACCGCGAGTGGACCGAGAAGCAGATGCAGAAGAGCTTCAACCGCTTCGTCGCGATCTTCGGTGCACCGCCCGTCACGCACGGTGCGGCCGGCTGGCAGATGAATGGCCATGCGTTCGAACAGATCGACGCCTGGGGCATGCATTACGCGTCCGACGGGCGCGGCCACTCGCCGTATCTTCCGGTGGTCGGGGGCAGGCAACTGTCACACGTGCAAATGCCCACCACCCTGCCCACGCTTGATGAAGTGCTGGGCGTGGATGGCGTAGATGAGCACAACGTCGCCGCATGGATGCTGAAGCACACCGAAAACAATCCGCACGATCAGGTGTTCACGCTGCACGCGGAACTCGAAGGGCAAAAGCTCGCACCGATTTTCGAACAGCTGCTGGAAGGCTGGCGCGCGCAAGGCCACACCTTCGCGACCATGGGTGATTACTACGCCACGCTAGACCGCAGCACGCTGCCATCGTACCCTGTTACGTGGGGCGAAATTCCTGGCCGCTCCGGCGAGTTGATTGTTCAGCCCTGACTGGCCAATCCATCGCCGGCCCTGACGACCCAACCACCGCGCGAGAGTAAGCAGCGCATCGGTTGACCTCCCCAAAAGCCTCGATGCCAGGCCGCCGGTGCCGCAGTCATGCGGCACCGGCGGCCATAACAACCGGAGAACCTCGTGCCTATCGCAGTCGACCAACCCATCCCCGACTTTACCGCCCCCGCTACCGGTGGCGATATCACGCTGTCCAAGCTGCGGGGCAAGAAGGTGGTGCTGTATTTTTATCCGAAGGACAACACGCCGGGCTGCACGACCGAAGGTCTGCAATTCCGCGATCTGTATCCGAAGTTCAAAAAAGCCGGCGCGGAAATTCTCGGCGTGTCGCGCGACAGCCTGCGTTCGCATGACAATTTCAAGGCAAAGCTCGAACTGCCGTTTGCGTTGATCTCAGACCCGGAAGAAACGTTGTGTCTGCTCTTCGGCGTCATGAAATTGAAGAAAATGTATGGCAAAGAAGTACGTGGGATCGAACGCTCCACGTTCCTGATCGACGCCGAAGGCGTGCTGCGCCAGGAGTGGCGCGGCGTGAAAGTGCCAGGGCACGTCGATGACATTCTGGAGGCTGTACAAGCGCTTTGAGGCGCGTTATATTGGGTTCCAATGAGTGCCTGTCCACCCCACACTTTTCGCAACTGCGCCAGACTTGACGGCCGTTTTGTCGGTTCCGTCGAAGTCATGAGGCGCAACGCGATAACCGAAGGCGAGCCGCTTGTCCCGTACGCCGGGGCGGCGGCTTTTTTAATTGCGCGCAGCCGTTCGTTCACTCGGCCACGCGTTTCCGTTAAGGAGCCGATCGAAAACCAGGCGAACCGGCATCTCTAGACCGAATGCGCGCCTCCGGGCGCAAACTGCGTGTGCACTCACTGGCACCGGCAGAATGCGACAGGCGGCGCACGAAATGTGACCCGATTATTTCGAGGGAAACCATGCCTTTGCCTACCCCCCCCAGCAAGCTCGGCAATCTCCTGCCGCCTGACGAATACAAGGCCAAAGCCGCCACGCCGGCGCGCTCCGCCGCGAAGAAACAGGCAGTCGGAGGGGAGTCAGCAGAGTCGGCCGATTACGGCCGCGCGAACGTCGCCACACCGATGGCGCACGCCGCCAATGCCGCGACCACCTTGCGGCCCGTGCCGGCAGCGTCGGCCTCCCCCGCTGCGTCTGCATCCGCCGAGCAAGCTGCACCGGCGCGCAGCACAGCGGCTCCCGGCCGCAAAGCGAAACAGACCGCCGCATTGCTGCAACCGGTTCCCGCTGCCCGTCCGCAAGCCGAACCGGCTGCTGTTCCCACGCCCGCTGCCAAATCGCAGCCGGTCGTCGCGCGCGCGCCAAGCGCGAAAGACCCGGCCGCAAGCACACCCGCAGCCGTAGCACCCAGCACGCGCGGCACCAGCAAGAAGCGCGGCGCGTCCACCGACCCGCTCGAAATGCAGAAGCTTTTCGTGCTCGACACGAACGTGCTGATGCACGATCCAAGCTGCCTGTTCCGTTTCGAGGAACACGACGTCTATCTGCCGATGATGACGTTGGAAGAACTCGACAACCACAAGAAAGGCATGTCCGAAGTCGCGCGTAACGCTCGCCAGGTGAGCCGCACGCTGGACGCCTTGGTGGCGAACGCCGGCAACATCTCGGACGGCATTTCGCTTGCGCGTCTCGGCAGCCGTGAGGCGTCCGGGCGCCTGTATTTCCAGACCAAGCTCAACGCCATCGAGCCGGTCGAAGGTCTGCCGGAAGGCAAGGCCGACAACCAGATTCTCGGCGTGGTGCGTGCGTTGCAGCGCGACCGGATGGATCGCCAGGTCGTGCTGGTGTCGAAAGACATCAACATGCGTATCAAGGCGCACGCGCTAGGCCTGCCCGCGGAAGATTACTTCAACGACCAGGTGCTCGAAGACAGCGATCTGCTGTACTCAGGCATCCGCGCGCTGCCGCAGGATTTCTGGACCAAGCACGCGAAAGGCATGGAGAGCTGGCAGGACACCAAAACCGGCACCACGTATTACCGTGTGACGGGTCCGCTGTGCGCCTCGATGCTGGTCAACGAGTTCGTCTACCTGGAGCCGCAGAACGGCGAGCCGACGTTTCATGCGCTGGTGCGCGAGTTGAACGGCAAGACGGCGCTGCTGCAAACCTTGCGCGACTACGGCCACCACAAGAACAACGTGTGGGGCATCACCGCACGCAATCGCGAGCAGAACTTCGCGCTGAACCTGTTGATGAATCCGGAGATCGACTTCGTCACGCTGCTGGGTCAGGCCGGTACCGGCAAGACCCTGGTCGCGCTCGCGGCCGGCTTGGCGCAGGTGCTCGACGACAAGCGCTACAACGAGATCATCGTGACGCGTGCAACGGTGCCGGTCGGTGAAGACATCGGCTTTCTGCCGGGTACGGAAGAGGAAAAAATGCAGCCGTGGATGGGTGCATTCGACGACAACCTCGAAGTCCTGCAGAAAACCGACGACGCCGCTGGCGAATGGGGCCGTGCCGCGACTCAGGAACTGATCCGCTCGCGCCTGAAGGTCAAGAGCATGAACTTCATGCGCGGCCGTACGTTCGTGGACAAGTACCTGATCATCGACGAGGCGCAAAACCTGACGCCGAAGCAGATGAAGACGTTGGTCACGCGTGCCGGTCCGGGCACGAAGATCATCTGTCTGGGCAACATTGCGCAGATCGATACGCCTTACCTGACAGAAGGCAGCTCGGGTCTGACATACGTGGTCGACCGCTTCAAGGGCTGGGCGCATAGCGGGCATGTGACGCTGGCACGCGGCGAACGCTCGCGTCTGGCGGATTACGCGTCGGAAATCCTTTAAGTTTCAACGCCTTAGTTTTGCCGCGAAGCCGCGTCCGGATTGCTCCGGACGCGGCTTTTTCATTGGCGGCACGTTCCGTTCCGGCCACACTTAGCGCGCAAACTTCAAGTAATTTGTCAAGAAATCTTGCCTGAGCCATGTTCGACGGGCTACCATCCCGAAATCGTCCGCCATTAAACGAGCGTTTACCGCTTCCGTCGTCTCCATGCGCCGACTCGCCTTTTCGCTGCTGACCGTTTTGCTGCTCGCCGCTTGCGCCGGCACGCCGCAAAAGACGTCGCGCGGGCCGGGTTCTTCGGTCGTGGTCACGAACGGCGCTTATCATCCGCCACCGCCGGGCTTCCCGAATTTCGTCGACCACAGCATTGGCCGCGAGGAAATCTCGATCCAGGCGATGAGTCTGGTCGGTATTCCATACCGTTGGGGTGGTAATACGCCGGATAGTGGGTTCGATTGCAGCGGATTGGTTCGCTACGTGGTGTCACGCGCCGCTTCTGTGAATCTGCCGCGGACTACCGCGGATATGAGCGGTCGCGGCGAATCGATCGAACCGGATGAAATCGCGCCGGGTGATCTGATTTTCTTCAACACCACCGGGCGCGCGCATTCGCACGTCGGCATTTATGTGGGCAAGCTGCGCTTTGTCAACGCGCCATCGACGGGTGGCACCGTGCGTCTCGACTATTTGACCAATCCCTATTGGGCCAAGCGCTTCGACGGTATTCGTCGTGTTGCAGCGCCGGCAGCGACACCAGCGCCGTTCGATACACCGAGCTATCAGGCTACGGCGCCGCAACCCGAACGCGTCACGCCGGTGGCTCAGGCAGCACCGGTTTATGCCGGCGCCGCGGTAACGGCACAATCTGCGGGCTCCTCGGCGAACACGGTGGCAACGCGGCCTTCGGGCTATGCCGCGAATCCGGTGGCTCCGCAGCAGTCGGCTCGTGTCGCGGCGACCAGTCAGGTGCCGCTGACTGCAGCCACCCAGCCCGCGGTTGCTACGGCTTTCGTATCGTCACCGCAAGCTGATCCGTTCGAACCGCCGCCGCCCGGCATGAGCGCCGCGCAGATGCAGGCGCGCGCGGCAGGCGCGGCGTCTCCGCTGCCCGTTCCGGCCACTCAAGCAAGCACGTACGATGCCGCTGCGGGCGCTACAAATCAGCAGGCGCCGGCTGTACGCGCTGAAGCGCCAACGGTTGCCGCCCGCGCGCCGGATCCGATCGACGCCGCTGCCGATGCATTCGAGCCGCCGCCTCCCGCTTCCGTCGCAGCGCGCCAGGCCCAACAGGCCCAGCAGACTGATGGGAACACAGGTGTGCAGATCATGCGCGCCTCGACGGCGTCGCGTGGCATCCCTGCCCCGACGCAAACCACCGACGATCCAATCGCGCGCTTCGCCAACGGCAATTTCTAGCGGCGCGGGCCGTGGCCGGCGGCTCGTTCGCGACTCGTGACCGTGCCGCCTACAGTTAGTCGCGCGGCAGCGCCCACACGGCTCACCTCGAACCAGTCCATCCCCGCTGCGCTGCCGATCTGCTATCGTCATCGATATTCTTCTGACAGCGGGTGATGACGATGGATCTCGGGCTGAAAGACAAAGTGGTGTTGATCACGGGCGGCAGCAAAGGGATCGGGCTCGCCTGCGCCCGAGCGTTTGCCCTGGAAGGGGCGAAAGTGGCGATCGTTTCGCGCGACCCCGCGAATCTCGCACGCGCTTATGAACAGTTGAAGCAAGAGGGCCTGCACGTGCATCGGACCCGTGCCGACCTGCACGAACCGCACAGTGCAGCGGACATCGTAGAGGAAGTCAGCACTGCGGTCGGCCCCATCGACGTGCTGATCAACAGCGCCGGTGCAGCCCGCCGCTATGATCCGGAAACGCTGGACGCCGATGCGTTTCGCGCGACCATGGAAGCAAAGTATTTCCCCTACATCTACCCGCAGCAGGAAGTGCTGCGGCGCATGGCCGAACGCGTGAAGGCTGGGGACGGCACCGCACCCGGCACGATCGTCAATATCATCGGCATGGGCGGCAAGATCGCGAGCGACATCCATATCGCCGGTGGTGCCGCGAACGCCGCACTGATGCTCGCCACCGTCGGCCTCGCGCACTACTACGCGCGCTACGGCATTCGCATCAATGCAATCAATCCGGGTTCGACACTGACCGAGCGCGTCGAAGAAGCGGTCAAGCTGGAAGCGTCGCAGCAAGGCATCGAAAGCGCGGACGCGTTGGCGCGCGGGCAAGCCAAAGTGCCGCTCGGGCGCTATGCAAAACCGGAGGAAATTGCCGACGTCGCGCTGTTTCTGGCGAGCCGCCGCGCGAGCTATGTGACGGGCGCGATCGTCCCGATGGATGGAGGCAGCACGCCGCTGATCTAAGCGGCGCGCTTTTTTACAGTTTTACAGCGCGAACAGCCTGGCGGCTTGACAGCCACGCCGTCCGCGCCGCGCGCTTACAGGAAGCGGTGGCCGAGCCACCAGGCAGCCGCGGAGAGCGCCGCGGAGGCCGGGATCGTCAGAATCCATGCCCAGACGATGTTGCCGGCCACCCCCCAACGCACCGCGCTCAACTTCTGCGTCGCGCCGACACCGACGATCGCGCCGGTGATCGTATGCGTGGTAGATACCGGAATACCGAGCCAGGACGCCGTGAACAGCGTGATCGCACCGCCCGTCTCCGCGCAGAAACCGCCGACCGGCTTCAGCTTGGTGATCTTCTGGCCCATCGTGCGGACGATCCGCCAGCCGCCGAACAACGTGCCAATACCCATCGACAGATAGCAGCCGCCGATCACCCACAGCGGCGGCGCATCTGCAATTGAGGATGCGTAGCCGGTCG
Organism: Paraburkholderia domus; assembly: GCF_905220705.1. Lineage (GTDB taxonomy): Bacteria > Pseudomonadota > Gammaproteobacteria > Burkholderiales > Burkholderiaceae > Paraburkholderia > Paraburkholderia domus. Next base: position 172,850 of record NZ_CAJNAT010000002.1, on the reverse strand, counting down.
CGATCAGCAGCATCCAGATGATACCGATGGTTTTCTGCGCGTCATTACCGCCGTGACCGAGGCTATACAAGCCGGCGGAGACCAGTTGCAGACGCCGGAACCGCCGGTCGACTTTGCTCGGTGGCGTGCGGAAATAGATCCACGACACCGCCAGCATGAAGAATGAGCCCAGTACGAAACCGAGTAGCGGCGAGATGAAAATGAAGGCAACCGTCTTCATCAATCCGTCGATATTGAGCGAACCCCAGCCCGACTTGGCGAGTGCCGCGCCCACCAGCCCACCGATCAGCGCATGCGACGAACTGGACGGAATACCGTAATGCCAAGTGATGATGTTCCAGCCGATGGCCCCGACCAACGCCCCAAAAATGACGTAGTGGTCGACGATATTCGGATCGATCGTGCCTTTGCCGACCGTCTGCGCCACTTTCAGGTGGAACACGAAATACGCGATAACGTTGAACGCGGCCGCGAAGGCCACGGCCTGCTGCGGCTTAAGCACGCCGGTCGACACGACCGTGGCGATCGAATTCGCCGCGTCGTGGAAACCATTCATGAAATCGAAAATCAGCGCGACGGCGACCAGGCCGGCGACGACCCAGATAGCAAGTTGTATCGATTGCATTATGCGTTTTCCAGCACGATGCCTTCGATAATGTTCGCCACGTCCTCACACTTGTCGGTGATGGTTTCGAGCAGTTCGTAGATCGCCTTCAGCTTGATCAGCGTCTTGACGTTGTCTTCTTCACGGAAAAGTTTCGACATGGCCGAGCGCAGCACGCGGTCGGCTTCCGATTCCAGACGGTCGATGTCCTCGCACGCCTTCAGAATCTGGCTCGCCTGCTTCATGTCCGACAGCAGGCTGACGGCGAATTGCACGCGCTCGGAGGTAGCTGTGCAGATGTGCGCCAACTGGCTCGCTTCAGAGGTCACCGCCTGCACGTCGTACAGCGAGATAGCGGTGGCGACGTCCTCCATCAGATCGAGGATGTCGTCCATCGTGGTGATCAGCTTGTGGATCTCGTCGCGATCGAGCGGCGTGATGAAGGTCTTGTGCAGCAGGTCGATGGCTTCGTGCGTAAGCTTGTCCGCGGCCTTTTCGGCCTTCTGCACGTTTTGCTTGTGGGTCTCCGCGTCCTGCAGATTGTCGATCAGCAGCTCAAGTTCACGGCTTGCCGAGACGATGCACGTTGCGTGCGCATTGAAAATTTCAAAGAACTTGCCCTCGGTGGGCATGAAACGACCGAACATTGGGATCCCGGAAATTGGTCACATTATGGCTGACATAAAACCGCCACATTGTACCGTTCCGGGATCAATGTCGTGCTTCTGAAAGCGCCGTTACAACAGGTCCAGCAGTTCGCTCCGCGGTTATTTTTTACTCGCTGTAGAAATTCTGCGCGCCCGCAAAGTTATCGAACTTCGTGAATTGCCCATGGAACGTGAGCCGAACAGGGCCGATCGGACCATTCCGCTGCTTACCGATGATGATCTCCGCCGTGCCTTTGTCCGGGCTGTCCGGGTTGTACACCTCATCGCGATAAATGAACAGAATGACGTCCGCATCCTGCTCGATAGCGCCGGATTCGCGCAAGTCGGACATGATCGGCCGCTTGTTCGGGCGCTGTTCGAGACCCCGGTTGAGCTGCGACAACGCAATTACGGGGACGTCGAGTTCCTTGGCGAGACTCTTCAGCGAACGCGAGATTTCCGAGATTTCGGTCGCGCGGTTTTCACCCGACGACGAACCACTCATCAGCTGCAAATAGTCGATGATGATCAGGCCAAGCTTGCCGCACTGGCGCGACAGCCGACGCGCGCGCGAACGCAGTTCCATCGGGTTCAGGCCACCGGTTTCGTCGATGAAAATCTGCGCCTCGCTCATTTTCTGCACCGCGTGCGTGAGCTTCGGCCAATCCTCGTCGGTCAGGCGCCCGGTCCGCATGCGGTGCTGGTCGAGCCGGCCGACCGAGCCCAGCATACGCATGGTGAGTTGCGAGCCCGGCATTTCCATGGAGAACACAGCGACTGGCAGGCCATACTCGACCGCCACGTATTCGCCGACGTTCATCGAAAACGCCGTTTTACCCATTGACGGGCGACCTGCCACGATGATCAGCTCGCCGCCGTGCATACCGGAGGTCATGCGGTCCAGGTCGACAAAACCGGTCGGTGTGCCGGTCACGTCACTCGGATTGGCGGTGTGATACAGCGTGTCGATTCGCTCGACCACCTCGGTCAGCAACGGCCCGATTTCCAGGAAGCCCTGCGTACCGCGCGCACCGTCTTCGGCGATCGAAAACACCTTCGATTCGGCCTCGTCCAGCAACTGGCGGACTTCCTTACCCTGCGGGTTGAAAGCGTCGGCGGAAATTTCGTCGGCCACGGACACGAGGCGGCGCAGTACCGCGCGATCGCGCACGATTTCCGCGTAGCGGCGGATATTGGCCGCGCTCGGCGTGTTCTGTGCCAGCGCATTCAGGTACGCGAGACCGCCGACCTCTTCCGCCTTGCCCGAGGTGCCGAGCGCCTCGTACACGGTAATCACGTCGGCCGGACGCGTCGCCGCGATCAGCTTGCCGATGTGCTCGAAAATGATGCGGTGGTCGTATCGGTAAAAATCGCTCTGCGACAGGAAGTCGGCGATGCGGTCCCATGCCGCGTTGTCGAGCAGCAGGCCGCCCAGCACCGACTGCTCGGCTTCGATCGAATGCGGCGGGACTTTCAGCGACTCGATTTGGGGATCTTTGGACGGTGCGTTCATGGAGAGGAATTATCGGGGTAAATGCGCGCGGATGGAAATCAAAAACCGATACTTCGATGCGTCGAAAACGGGCAATAAAAAAGGCAGGGGCCGGTCACCCGGCCCCTGCCTTTTGCCAGCAACTACCTGGCAGATGCTGCTAAATGCTTAGACGTGTTCGCCGATCACAGCCACGTTCACATCGACGAGCACGTCGGTGTGCAGCGAGATCTGAACAGCGTGGTCGCCAACCAGCTTCAGCGGGCCTTCCGGCAGACGCACTTGCGCCTTTTCCACTGCGAAGCCTTGCTTGACCAAAGCGTCAGCGATGTCGGCGTTCGTCACCGAACCAAACAGACGGCCGTCGACGCCAGCCTTCTGATTGATCTGAACCGTCGAGCCTGCCAGCTTTTCGCCTTGAGCTTGAGCGATAGCCAGCTTTTCAGCGGCGATCTTTTCGAGTTCAGCGCGGCGAACTTCGAATTCAGCCAGGGCTTCCTTCGTTGCACGGCGAGCTTGCTTGTTCGGGATCAGGAAGTTACGTGCGTAACCGTCCTTGACCTTCACGATATCGCCCAGGTTGCCCAGATTGACGACTTTTTCCAGAAGAATAATTTGCATTCGGATACTCCTTATCGCGTCGTCGGGTTAGGCCTTGTGCTGGTCGGTGTACGGCACCAGCGCGAGGAAACGTGCGCGCTTGATTGCCGTATCCAGCTGGCGTTGATAGTGCGACTTCGTACCCGTGAGACGCGCCGGCGTGATCTTGCCGTTTTCGCCGATGAAGTCCTTCAGCGTTTCAAGGTCCTTGTAGTCGATGTGATCGACGTTAGCGGCCGTGAAACGGCAGAACTTCTTGCGCTTGAAGAGCGGATTTTGTTGCTGACGACGCTTGTCGAATTTCTTACCAGTCGGGCGGGGCATGTTCAGTCCTTTCCAATGTCCTGCAATTCTGTGATGTGAAATACCAGAGTTCTTGCGTTGCGGTGCTTTTTCGCCAGAAAGCCTGTGAAGAGCGTTTCTACGCCCATCTGACAGCCTTCCAGCTTACCGCTCGCCTCGCCTGCGGCTACCGCCTGCATGGTCAATTCGACTTGCCGGGCAATGCCGGCTTCGACGACTTCCGTGCGGTGGTGCAACGTGCAACCTGCAATCGGAACGCCGGCGGGGGTATACCGCACCGGTTCGCGTTCGACGACGCTGGCCGTAAGTTGCAGCCGATTCATGTAGCCTTTGGCGAGAACTACGCTTGTTCTGGTAGCTTAAATAGTGTGTCTTAAGCCTGCGCTTCGGACGGTTGCGTAGCAGCCGACTTCTTGGCTTCTTCGCGCTGCACTTCCTTCATCATCGGCGACGGGCCGGTTTCGGCCTTCTTCATCTTGACGATCAGGTGACGCAGAACAGCGTCGTTGAACTTGAATGCGTGTTCCAGCTCGTCGAGCGTGGTTTGGTCGCATTCGATGTTCATGCAGACGTAGTGAGCCTTCGCGAGTTTCTCGATCATGTAGGCCAGTTGGCGACGGCCCCAGTCTTCGATACGGTGGATCTGGCCACCGTGCGAGGTGATCGTGCTCTTGTAACGCTCGATCATGGCGGGCACTTGCTCGCTCTGATCCGGATGCACGATAAATACGATTTCGTAATGACGCATATTCACTCCTTGTGCTGACTTATGGATTAAAGCCACCCGGGCGTCGGATCCGGTGTGGCAAGTGAGAAGCCAAAGAGTGTAACCCGAATGGGGCCGGGTTGCAAGATATCCCGTTAATGCGACACGCGAATCGGGTGTGTTTTCAAGGGTTTAGGACAGGGCGGACAAACGGAGACAAACGGCCAACACGCGTGCGAGCCCGGAAACATCACCGCCGGATCGCGCACGCAACTCCCGTTCAGCCCCCCTCTGTCTGCTCGCTGCCGCCCGCCAGACGGGCTTTCAGCGCCTTTTCGAGCCCGCTGAGCGCGTCCGGCGCGGCGTCGGTGACGGCCCACCAGGTCATCCCCTGCGCGCTCCAGTGCGCGAGCGAGTAACCCTCGCGGGTCTGCGCCATTGAAGGCCCAGCGGTCACTCCTGGTCCAGCATCAGCGGAGCGCGCTTCGGGGAACACATAGACGTCGATGACGTGCTTCTGATAGCGGTACACCAACACCGCCACCCGCTGATGCGCGATGTAATCCAGGCGGCCGCCTTCAAGCGGAAAACCGTTCGCCGCGAGGTCCTCGACCGGCGGCGAATAGTCGATCCTGCCGTTGAACCACGGCTTGACCGTGTGCCGGTCAGTCGAAATGACGTCGATGTCGTGACCGGACATTTGCGCCCGCACATGACTTTCGACCAGTTCATCGGAGAACCCGCCGCCTTGCGCCGGACGATGCAGATTCATGGTCACGCCCAGCGCCACCGCACCGAACGCGACCACCAGCGCGACGAGCCAGCCCTGCCCGATCGTTGCGCCTGAGCCTACGCCGCCGCCCGGCCGCCCCATCGCACCTTGCGGACGCAGCCAGCCATTCAGCCAATTACCCAGCCAATTCCGCTTCGGCCTCGGCTGCGCGGTGGCCCGCGGAGCTTCGACGGGCTCGTCGGCGACGGGGTCACCCTCCGGGAGGGCGGCAAGAATCCGCGCCCGCAGGGCATCCGGTGCCCGGTGATAAGGCTGTGTGCGCAGCGAAGCGCTCAACGTATGCAGATTTTCGCTTTCGCGCCGGCAGGCGTCGCAGCTGTCGATGTGCTGCTGGACGCGCTGCGCATCCGGCGCGGGCAATTCGTGGTCGGCGTTCGCATCGAGGAGCGGCCGCGCTTCGTTACAGTCCATCTGGCGTCTCCTGAGCTAAGCCGGCAGAGCTCGCGCCGGGGTTGTTGGATGGACGGCCGTTGGAGGCCGCCCGGAGTGGCGTGACAGACGCCGTGGGTGTCGTGCCTGCACCCGGCATGGTGGGCCGCGGCGCACAGCCCCCTCCTTGCTTCGCCATCAGCAGCGCGGCCAGTTTGCGCCTGCCCCGCGCGAGCCGCGACATCACCGTGCCGATCGGCACATCGGCCACCATTGCGATCTCCCGGTAACCCATCTCCTCGAGCTCCCGCAGGATCAGCACCTCGCGATACTCAACCGGCAACTGCGCCAGCGCCTCGTGCACGAGCTTCGTGTCTTCATCGCGAATCAGGAGCGTCTGCGGATCGGCGCCGCCCGCGCTCCAGCCGTCGAAAGTCGCGTCGTCCATGGTGTCGTCGAACTCGACCACTTCGTGCGACGACGCGCGCCGCCGCCACTCCGTGTACCAGGTGCGGCGCACGATCGCGAGCAGCCACGGCCGTGCCGAGTCGCCCCGGAAGGTGTCGAAGAAACGGAACGCGCGCATGAACGCTTCCTGCACCACGTCGTCGGCATCGTTGGCGTTGCCGCACAGCCAGCGTGCAAGGTTGTACGCGGCGTCGAGATGCGGCAGCGCCAGTTGCTGAAAACGGCGGCTCCTTGCTGCATCGGCGTCGGCATCGACGTGCGCGCGCGCGGCATGTGAATCGGTTTGGACCACCTGGGCCCTCCAGGGCATTGCGGCTAGGCTATGTGATTCGTTTTGACTCGCTCATCACACATAACCGGTCATATGCCGAGTTTATTCCCGCCTTCGCCCTGAATCCGAATATATAAGCCATCAGTAGGTCGAGCGATTCCAGTAATCCTCGCTGGCATACACCTCTTTCAGATAGTCGATGAAGTAGCGCACCTTGGCCGGCACATAACGTTGCTGCGGATAGACCGCCAGGATGTCGTAGTCGGGCAGCGCGAATTCATCCAGCACGGTTTCCAGCTCACCGCGCGCCAGTTGCTGCTGGATTTCCCACGTGGAGCGCCAGCCGAGTCCGCGCCCTTCGGATACCCAGCGATGTAGCAGCTCGCCGTCGTTGCAGTCGAGCGTGCCGCCCACCCGCACCGTCGCCAGTTTGCCGTTGCGGCGGAAGTACCAGCCGCGGTTCTGCCCGCCTTGCAGGTTGAACGCCAGGCAGTTGTGCTGCGGCAGGTCTTCGAGCGTTTTCGGCTTGCCGTATTTGCGGAAATACTCCGGCGTACCGCACACCACACGCCGGTTCGACGCCAGCTTCACCGCAACGAAATTCGGATCGACCGCGCCGCCGATCCGGATTGACAGGTCATACCCCTCGCGCACCAGATCCACAACCCGGTCAGTCAGGTTGAACGACACCTGCAATTCCGGCTTGTCGGCAAGAAAGGCCGGCGCGAGCGGCGCAACGTGCTTGCGCCCGAATGCGGCCGGCGCCGACACGATCAGATGGCCGTTCACCGCGCGCCGTCCAGCGCTCAGTTCGTTTTCCGCCTGGTCCCATTCGGTCAGCAGGCCGCGGCAGCGCTCGAGAAATGCTGCACCGTCTTCGCTGACCACGAGGCGCCGCGTCGAGCGGTACATCAGCTTCACGCCGAGGCGTTTTTCCAGCGCGTCGATGCGGCGCCCGAGAATCACCGGCGACACGCCCTCCTCCAGCGCGGCTGCCGCAAGACTGCCCGCGTCGGCGACGCGCACGAAAGTTTCGATTTGTTTGAAGCGGTCCATGTTTGTCTCCTGGTCCCATGCATCGCTGCGCCCCGTATCGCGCCTCGAGGCCAATAGCTCTAGGTTGGATGCTTCCGGCTCCTGCAACCTGGCTATCCGTTTTCGGCTTTCTGCGTCATAGCCCTAGCCTCGGGTTCGAAGCGCCTACGCCCCTCTAGGGGCCGCGCATCAGACCTCACAGCCGCGCAAGCCGTTCCGGCCCCGCAAAGCCACGCGCCATTCCATACTTTTTGTTTCGAAATAAGCGACCCGGACTGATCTTATCAAACCTTTAGGTGAAGCCTACAGTTCGCTCAACACCTTTTGGTTTGCACATCCGTCAGCGAATGCGTTAGCCAACCCATTCGCCCACCCAAGACATTCAGGAGACATTCATGGCCAAGATGAGAGCCGTCGACGCAGCCGTGCTGGTGCTCGAAAAAGAAGGCATCGACACTGCATTCGGTGTTCCGGGCGCAGCAATCAACCCGTTCTACTCGGCCATGCGCAAGGCAGGCAACATCAGCCACGTGCTGGCGCGTCACGTTGAAGGCGCATCGCACATGGCCGAAGGCTATACGCGCGCCAAGCCGGGCAACATCGGCGTGTGTATCGGCACGTCGGGTCCTGCCGGTACCGACATGATCACCGGTTTGTACTCCGCTCAGGCCGACTCGATTCCTATTCTGGCTATCACGGGCCAGGCACCGCGCGCGCGTCTGTACAAGGAAGACTTCCAGGCCGTCGATATCGAATCGATCGCCAAGCCGGTCACCAAGTGGGCCGTCACCGTGCGTGAACCGGCGCTGGTGCCGCGTGTGTTCCAGCAGGCATTCCACCTGATGCGCTCGGGCCGTCCGGGTCCGGTGCTGGTCGACCTGCCGATCGACGTGCAGCTCGCCGAAATCGAATTCGACATCGACACGTACGAACCGCTGCCGGTCTACAAGCCGAAAGCGACACGCAAGCAGATCGAAGCCGCGTTGACGATGCTCAACAACGCTGAAAAGCCGTTGATCGTGTCGGGTGGCGGCGTGCTCAACGCAGCCGCTGAAGACCTGCTCGTGACGTTCGCCGAAACCATCGGCGTGCCGGTGATCCCGACGCTGATGTCGTGGGGCGCGATTCCCGACGACCATCCGCTGATGGCCGGCATGGTCGGCTTGCAAACCTCGCACCGCTACGGCAACGCGACGATGCTCGCCTCCGACTTCGTGCTCGGCATCGGCAACCGCTGGGCGAATCGTCACACGGGTAGCGTCGAGGTTTATACCAAGGGCCGTAAGTTCGTGCATGTGGACATCGAACCGACGCAGATCGGCCGCGTGTTCGGTCCGGACCTCGGCATCGTGTCGGACGCGAAAGCCGCGCTCGAACTGTTCGTTGAAGTGGCGAAGGAATGGAAGGCAGCCGGCAAGCTGAAGGACCGCAGTGCATGGGTCGCCGATTGCCAGCAACGCAAGAAGACGATGCTGCGCAAGACGCACTTCGACAACGTGCCGATGAAGCCGCAGCGCGTGTACGAAGAGATGAACCAGGTGTTCGGCCGCGATACGTGCTACGTGAGCACGATTGGTTTGTCGCAGATCGCCGGTGCGCAATTCCTGCACGTCTACAAGGCACGCAACTGGATCAACTGCGGCCAGGCAGGCCCGCTCGGCTGGACGATTCCGGCAGCGCTCGGTGTGCGCGCAGCAGACCCGCAACGTCAGATCGTCGCACTTTCGGGTGACTACGACTTCCAGTTCATGATCGAAGAACTGGCAGCCGGCGCGCAATTCAAGCTGCCGTACGTACACGTGGTGGTGAACAACTCGTACCTCGGTTTGATCCGTCAGGCACAGCGCGCGTTCGATATGGACTTCTGCGTGCAACTCGGTTTCGAGAACATCAACGCGCCGGAAATGAACGGCTACGGCGTGGACCACGTCGCGGTTGCTGAAGGCCTGGGTTGCAAGGCGATCCGCGTGTTCAAGCCGGAAGAACTCAAGCCGGCCCTGCTGAAAGCGCAATCGATGCTCTCCGAGTTCAGCGTGCCGGTGATCGTCGAAGTGATCCTCGAACGTGTGACCAACATTTCGATGGGCACCGAGATCGACGCGATCAACGAGTTCGAAGACCTGGCTGAGAAGCGCGAAGATGCGCCGACGGCAATCAGCATGCTCGACTGAGCGTCCTGACGCTTTGAAACCATGAGCATCACATGAGCGCGGCTCGGCATCACTGAACCGCGCTCATGAAGTTATTCCACTGACCGACCAGCGAGACAAAAAGCACCATGCCGAAATTTGCAGCGAATCTCACCATGCTGTTCAACGAAGTCCCGTTTCTCGACCGCTTTGCGGCAGCAGCGGACGCGGGCTTCAACGCCGTCGAATTCCTGTTTCCGTATCCGTATCAGATCGCTGAATTGAGCGAGCGTCTGCAACAGAACCGTTTGAAGCTCGTGCTGCACAACCTGCCCGCGGGCAACTGGGAAGCGGGTGAGCGCGGCATCGCATGCCTGCCGGATCGCGTGGGCGAGTTTCAGGAAGGTGTCGGCCGCGCGATCGAATACGCGACGGCCCTGAAAGTGCCGCAATTGAACTGCCTCGTCGGCATTCCGACGGCGGGCGTCGATGCGGACAAGGCGCGCGCGACGATCGTCGACAACCTGCGCTTCGCCGCGGGCGAACTGAAGAAAGCCGGCATCAAGCTGCTGGTCGAGCCGTGCAATTCGTACGACATCCCCGGCTTCGCGCTGAACCGTTCGGGCGAAGGCCTCGACGTGATTCGCGCAGTGGGTTCGGACAATCTGTTCCTGCAATACGACATCTATCACATGCAACGGATGGAAGGCGAACTCGCGGCGACCATCAAGAAGAATCTGCCGCAGATCGCGCACATCCAGCTCGCCGATAACCCGGGCCGCAACGAACCGGGCACCGGCGAGATCAACTACCCGTTCCTGTTCGACCTGCTCGATTCGCTCGGCTACGAAGGCTACGTCGGTTGCGAATACAAGCCGCGCACGACCACTGCCGCCGGCCTCGGCTGGGTGCAGAGCGTGGCCGGGCAATCCCGCGGCGCAGCCCACGCCGCTGCCTGATCGACTTATCGATCGCATCAGGCATACCCCCAAACAACACTGGAGATTTAGACACATGGCAAAGATCGGTTTCATCGGCCTCGGCATCATGGGCGCGCACATGGCGCGCAACCTCATCAAGGGCGGTCACTCGCTGTTCGTGAATGGCGCGTACCCGGTGCCGGAAGATCTGAGCAAAACGACGACCGTTGTCGCCAATTCGACCGCTGTCGCACAAGCCGCCGACATCGTCATCATCATGGTGCCGGACACGCCTGACGTCGCCAACGTGCTGTTCGCCGACGACGGCGTCGCCGCCGGCCTGACGCAGGGCAAGCTGGTGATCGACATGAGCTCGATCTCGCCGCTCGACACGCAAGCCTTCGCGAAGAAGATCAACGCCCTCGGCGCCGACTACCTCGATGCACCGGTGTCCGGCGGCGAAGTCGGCGCGCGTGAAGCGTCGCTGACGATCATGGTCGGTGGCCCGGAAAAGGCCTTCGCTAAGGCCTTGCCGCTGTTCGAACTGATGGGCAAGAACATCTCGCTGATCGGCGACAACGGCGCGGGTCAAACCTGCAAGGTCGCGAACCAGATCATCGTCGCGCTGAACATCGAAGCCGTTGCAGAAGCATTGCTGTTCGCTTCGCGCTCGGGCGCCGATCCGGAACGTGTGCGCAAGGCATTGATGGGCGGCTTCGCTTCGTCGCGCATCCTCGAAGTGCACGGCGAACGCATGACCAAGCGCAAATTCGATCCGGGCTTCCGCATCGAACTGCACCAGAAGGATCTGAACCTCGCACTGGACGGTGCACGCAAGCTCGGTATCGCCCTGCCGCATACGGCGAGCGCGCAACAACTGTTCAGCGTCTGCGCAGCGAACGGCGGCAAGGCATGGGATCACTCGGCGATGGTCCGTGCACTGGAAATCATGGCGAACTACGAAGTCGCGCAAGCGCCGGATAGCGACGCCAAGGCCGCTTAAGCAGGAACATCGATTGCCAGGATGGTTGCATCGTCAACCTCATGGCAATCGCAGGTGGGGCGCCCGGTTCGTCGTGCAGCATGTACGGCGGACCGGGCAAATCGTGCCGCTCTGGGCTGAGAGCGGCAAGTGGGGTCCGCAGCGGCACCCGGCGGCGCCGGGGAAGCCTTGGTCGGTCAGACGTCGTCGTCGGGTGTCCGGCTGTCGGATTCAAATTTATGCATTTTCCGCCAAACTCTCGCAGCGGGTGCATCATGCACACCGCCTGCCAGCACGTCTCTTTGCAGGTCTCCTCGCACGTGTGCTCGCAAGTCCGCTTGCATTTGCTTGCAACTGAGCGCCCGCGGCGCGACCTTTTTTGACACATCCCTCCCCGCTTTTCTCCTACACTCGTTGAGTCTGGTTGCGGGCGTATCAGCGTTCACGTGCGGCTTGCCGATCATCGCAGCACATGTGCTCTGTTTCATTCGCCCGATTCGCAACCAGAGTTCAACCCGTGAGCGGAATATGCTTGCGCCAGCAACCCATCTGCAAAGGATTCAGAATGAGTATCTTTGGTGACATCGTAAACAAGCTCTTCGGCAAAGCGAAGCCCGACCAGCCTGCGCCTGCGGTTGAGCCGACACCGGATCCGGCAGCGGCGCAAGCTGCCGCCCCGGACGCTGCACCGGCGCCCGCGCCGCTGGCCGACGTCGACGTCGCTGCCGTCATGGACCAGTTCGTGAGTGAGAGCGGGCAAACGTTGAACTGGCGCACGTCGATCGTCGACACGCTGAAAGCGCTCGGCGTCGACAGCAGCCTCGAGCATCGCAAGCAACTCGCACAGGAATTGAAGTACAGCGGCGACACGAACGATTCGGCGAGCATGAACATCTGGCTGCACAAGCAGGTGATGCAAGCGCTGGCGGCGAACGGCGGGAAGCTGCCTGCGGATCTGGCGGGCTAACTGCTAGCCGGCTTCGCCTGGTTTCGCCAATAGCGATAACCGTTAAGCTGAAACGACAACGCGGCGCTCGGGTCGATGACCTTGGCGCCGCGTTGTCATTCAAGCTTCATGTGCGGGACACGGTTCTGACTTTGAACCGGGCCGCCCGCGCTGAATCAATCAATAGGTATCGAAAGTCTTCTGCAACGCAACCGGCCCCGTGCCGCCCGCGGCCAATGCGAGCATCAGCAAAACCCGCGCCTTGTACGGATTCAGCGAACCTGCGCTGACGAAACCGAGCGCATCGTCCGCGGCCGCGCCGTTGCGCATGACGTGGCCTGAGCCCACGCGCGACGCACGCACCACCGCCACGCCTTGCGAGGCTGCGTCGGCCAATGCCTGTTGCATGGAAGCGTGGATCGAGCCATTGCCCGTGCCCGCCACCACGATGCCGCGCACGCCGGCTGCCACCAGGGCATCCACGGCGATCCGCGAGACGCCTGCGTAGCTCACGACAACCTCCACATGCGGCCACTTCGCACCGATCACGAATTCGGTCGCGAGCGTATGCGGGCGCACCACGCTGCGCTGGAATTCGACGCGGCCGTCCTGCACCCAGCCGAGCGCACCGATCTCCGGGGACTGGAAGGCATCGACGGCATACGTGCTCGTCTTGACCACGTCGCGTGCGCTGTGAATCTTGTTGTTGAAGGCCACCAGCACGCCCTGCCCGCGCGAGCCCGCGTTCGCCGCAACCGTCACGGCATTCAGCAGATTCAACGGACCATCGGCGGACAGCGCCGATGCCGGACGCATTGCCGCAGTCAGCACGACCGGCTTGTCCGACTTGATCGTCAGATGCAGTAGATACGCGGTTTCTTCGAGTGTGTCGGTGCCATGCGTGATCACCACGCCGTCGACGTCATCGGCGGCCAGCAGCGTGTTGATGCGTTGCGCGAGCGTGGTCCATAGCGGCATCGCCATGTCTTTGCTGTCGACGCTGGCAATCTGTTCGGGCGCGATCCGCGCGACCGTGGACAAAGCCGGCACCACAGCGAGCAATTGATCGACGCCCACCACACCTGCCTGGTAGCCGGACGTGTTGGTGGCGTCCGCGGCCGCCCCGGCGATCGTGCCGCCGGTTGCCAGCACGGCGATGCGCGGTAGCTGGGGCGTTGCGCCTTCGTCGGAAGGCGTCGCGGAAGAGGAAGTCAGAGTATTCATGGCGGCGATTGTAAGCGATGCGCCGCGCGCCGCCATGCGTGAAAAAACGGATACCCGTTCGTTTTGGGTTCGGGCCCCCGCCTCAAACCGCCTCGCGCAGTTGTGCCGCGATTTCCGCCTCATTCAACTGCGGCGCGAACATCTCGATCAGCCGGTACGCATATGCGCGCAGGAACGCGCCCTTGCGTAAGCCGACCCGTGTCGTGCTCGCCTCGAACAGATGCTGCGTATCGAGCGCTACCAGTTCCGTGTCGCGCTTCGGATCGTAGGCCATGGCCGCGACCACGCCGATACCCATGCCGAGTTCGACGTAAGTCTTGATCACGTCGGCATCGATTGCGGTCAACACGACGTCGGGCAACGCGCCCGCTTTCGCGAACGCCTGGTCGATGTGCGAGCGGCCCGTGAAGTCCTGGTCGTACGTGACGATCGGGAATTCGGCGATCTCGTCGAGCGTCAGATTCTCGCGGCCAACCAGCGGATGGCCCTTGGGCACGACCACGATGTGATGCCACGAATAGCACGGGAACGTGACGATATCCGGGAAGCGGTCGAGCGCCTCCGTCGAAATGCCGATGTCCGCTTCGCCGTTGATGATCATCTGCGCAATCTGTTGCGGGCTGCCCTGGCGTAGCGCCAGATGCACCTTCGGAAACACCTCGGTGAATTGACGGATCACCTTAGGCAACGCGTAACGCGCCTGTGTGTGAGTCGTCGCCACGACGAGGTGGCCGCTGTCCTGATCCGCGTATTGACGCGCGACGCGGCGCAGATTCTCCGCATCGAGCAACATCCGTTCGATCAGCTGATGCACTGCCTTGCCCGGCTCGGTGAGGCCCGTCAGACGCTTGCCGCGCCGGATGAAAATATCGACGCCGAGTTCGTCCTCCAGATCCTTGATCTGTTTCGACACGCCCGACTGCGACGTGTACAACACGTTGGCCACCTCAGTCAGATTCATGTTCTGACGCACGGCCTCGCGCACAAAGCGCAATTGCTGGAAGTTCATCTGTATGTCTCCGGTTCAGCCAGAGTTGAGTTATTAGAGTTTGATCGAAACACCGAGTTTTGTTGCACTACTTGTGGCGCGGCTTGTGCCACGCCTGTAGCCGATTCATTGCGCCGGAAATACGCGCAACGCGCGCGGCACCGCCGTCACGCCATCGCCGATCGCCAATTGCAGATCGCGCCACGATTCGCGATCGAGTTCTGCTTCGAGCACATTGCCCTCGCGGCCCGCCAGCTCCACACGCACCGAGCCGCCGAGCGTCACCACACGCCGCACGTCGACCACAATACCTTCGCGATGGCCCGACGCTTGCGGGTACAACTGCAAATCGTGTGGACGCACATAGGCGAACGCCGGCCCGCTGAAATCGGCCTTGATCGCGACCGGCAGCGCCGCGCCGTCGACCACGAAGCCGCTCGCATCCACCTTGCCATGCAGACGGTTTGCTGCACCGAGAAACTCATAGACGAACGAGGTTTGCGGGTGATCGTACACGTCCTGCGGACTGCCTACCTGCTCCACATGCCCACGATTCAACACGACGATACGATCGGCCACTTCGAGCGCTTCCTCCTGATCGTGCGTAACAAAAATCGTCGAGATATGCAGATCGTCATGCAAACGACGCAGCCAGCTGCGCAGCTCCTTGCGCACCTTGGCATCCAGCGCGCCGAACGGCTCGTCGAGCAGCAGCACCTTCGGTTCGACAGCCAACGCGCGCGCCAAAGCAATCCGCTGCCGCTGACCACCCGACAATTCCGAGGGATACCGTTGTGCGAGCCAGTCGAGTTGCACGAGCTTCAGCAGTTCATGCACCTTCTCGCGAATCACGGCTTCCGACGGCCGCTCCTTACGGGGCTTCACACGCAAGCCGAACGCGACATTCTCGAACACTGTCATGTGACGGAACAGCGCGTAATGCTGGAACACAAAACCGACTTCACGTTCACGCGCGCCGACCGTCGCGACGTCCTGGCCTTGCAGCACGACCTGGCCGCCGTCCGCGTATTCGAGGCCGGCGATGACACGCAGCAAAGTGGTCTTGCCACAACCCGACGGCCCGAGCAGCGCAACCAGTTCACCCGGCGGAAAGTCGAGCGAAACGTTATCGAGCGCGACGAAATCGCCGAAGCGCTTTTGCAGGTTACGAACGGTGATACCCATTACAGCTCTCCTTGCTTGAGCGGGTGTTGCGCCGACACATGCGTCGCATTGACGGACTGTGAAGCAAACTGCGAGGCGGACTGTGGAGCAGACTGTGAAGCGGACGCCAGCGTGACCGGCCCTGCATACGCCGGCACATCGCGCGCGGCCGACAGTTCCGCCGACATATGGCGCTCGGCGAGCAGCTTGAGACCGAGCGTCACAAGTGCAAGCAAAGCCAGCACCGACGCCACGGCAAAGGCCGCCGAGAAGTTGTATTCGTTATAGAGAATTTCGACGTGCAGCGGCATCGTGTCAGTCTGGCCGCGAATGTGGCCGGACACCACCGACACCGCGCCGAACTCGCCCATCGCCCGCGCGTTACACAGAATCACGCCGTACAGCAGGCCCCATTTGACGTTCGGCAACGTGACGCGCCGGAAGATCTGCCAGCCCGATGCGCCGAGCACGTGCGCGGCTTCTTCCTCATCGTTGCCTTGCGCCTGCATCAGCGGAATCAGTTCACGCGCGACGAACGGGAACGTGACGAAGATCGTCGCCAGCACGATGCCCGGCACCGCGAAGATGATCTGCACGTCATGCTCTTGCAGCCACGGGCCGAACCAGCCCTGCGCGCCGAACATCAGCACGTAGATCAACCCGGAAATCACCGGCGAGACCGAAAACGGCAGATCGATCAACGTGGTCAGCAAGGCCTTGCCGCGGAAATCGAACTTGGCGATACACCATGACGCAGCGAGGCCGAACACCAGATTCAGCGGCACCGCGATCGCGGCCGTGATGACGGTGAGCTTGATTGCCGACAACGCATCCGGATCGGCCAGCGATTCCAGATAGAAGCCAATACCTTTGCTCAACGCCTGGTAGAACACGGCGACGAGCGGTACGACCAGGAACAGCGCGAGAAACAGCAACGCGATGCCGGTCAGCATCCAGCGCACGACCGGCGGCTCGGTGACCGGATCGGGCCGGCGCGCGACATTGAGCGGCGCGCGCGGCGCCACGGCAACCGCAGCGGCATCCACGCCATTCAAGGAGTTGCGGCTCATTGCACACCTCCGCCGAGCACTGCCACGCTGGCAACGGCAGGCGCCGGGCCTGCGCCGCCACGGCCTGTCCGACGCTGGAGATACCACTGCAGCGTATTGATCAACAGCAGCATCAGGAACGACACCACCAGCATCACGACTGCGATGGCGGTCGCGCCCGCGTAGTCGTACTGTTCGAGCTTGGTAATGATCAGCAGCGATGTGATTTCCGATTTCATCGGCACGTTACCGGCGATAAAGATCACCGAACCGTACTCGCCGAGCGCCCGCGCGAATGCCAGCGCGAAACCGGTCAACAAGGCGGGGAACACCGCCGGCAGCACCACGCGGCGAAACGTCAGCCAGCGCGAGGCGCCGAGGCACGCAGCGGCCTCTTCCTGCTCGCGTTCGAACTCTTCGAGGACCGGCTGCACGGTCCGCACGACGAACGGCAAACCGATAAAGGTCAGCGCGATCAGCACACCGACCGGCGTAAAAGCGATCTTGATGCCGAGCGGTTCGAGAAACTGCCCGATCCACCCATTGCCTGCGTACACGGCCGCGAGCGAGATGCCCGCCACCGAAGTAGGCAGCGCGAACGGCAAATCGACGACCGCATCCACGATGCGCTTGAACGGGAACGTATAGCGCACCAGCACCCACGCGACCAGAAAACCGAACACCGCGTTGATCAGCGCGCCGCCGAGGGCCGAGAAAAACGTCAGGCGATACGACGCGAGCACGCGCGGCGACGTCACGGCGCGCACGAACTGACTCCAGTCGAGCGTCGCGGTCTTGAGAAAGGTCGCCGCAAGTGGAATCAGCACCACGAGGCTCAAATAAGCCACCGTGATGCCGAGTGTCAGGCCAAAACCGGGCAACGCACTCGGTTTTCGGAAGGTCAACGTCGTCATGCTGGGTACTCTTCAGGGTTGAGGCCGGCGGCTCTTTATCCGGCCGCCTGGCTGGCCAAAAAAGCGCGCCTTGGGGGGCGCGCTTCGTGGCTGGGTGTGACTAGCGCATCTAACTGCGGTATCTAACTTCGGCATCTAACCGCGCATGTCGTCCGACTGAGTGCCCGTTACTGCGGCGAGTAAATCGAATCGAACACCCCGCCGTCGGCAAAGTGCGTCTTCTGCGCGTTCGTCCAGCCGCCGAACGAATCGTCCACCGTGTACAACTTCAGCTTCGGAAACTTCGAGGTCAACTCGGCCGGCACCTTGTTCGAACGCGGACGGTAGAAGTTCCTCGCAGCGATTTCCTGGCCTTGCTCGCTGTACAGGAAGTTCAGATACGCTTCGGCCAGCTTGCGCGTGCCGTGCTTGTCGACCACCTTGTCCACCACCGCAACCGGTGGCTCGGCCAGAATGCTCACCGACGGCACGACGATCTCGAACTTGTCCGGTCCGAACTCCTTCAGCGAGAGGAACGCTTCGTTTTCCCACGCGATCAGCACGTCGCCGATCCCGCGTTGCACGAAGCTCGTGGTCGCGCCACGCGCCCCCGAATCCAGCACGCCGGCATTCTTATAGAGCTTGCCGACAAATTCCTTGGCCTTCTGGTCGTTGCCGCCCGGCTGATGTTCGGCATAGGCCCATGCGGCCAGGTAGTTCCAGCGCGCGCCGCCCGACGTCTTCGGATTCGGCGTGACGATCGACACACCCGGCTTGATCAGATCGTCCCAATCCTTGATCTGCTTCGGGTTGCCCTTGCGCACCAGAAACACGATCGTCGACGTGTATGGCGAAGCGTTGTCCGGCAAACGCTTTTGCCAGCCCTTGTCCAGCAAACCCTTGTTCGCCAGCGCGTCGATATCGTAGGCCAAGGCCAGCGTCACGACGTCCGCCTGCAAACCGTCCAGCACCGAGCGCGCTTGCGCACCCGAGCCGCCGTGCGACTGCTTGAAGGTGATCGTCTCGCCCGTTTTCGCCTTCCATTCCTTGCCGAATGCCTGATTGACGTCCTGATACAACTCGCGTGTCGGGTCGTACGACACGTTCAACAGCGTCGTGTCGGCTGCATGTGCGTGCGTCGTGACGCCGACCGCGGCGATCGTGCCGACTGCGCCGAATGCGAGCGCCGCGATGAGTTTTCTGGTCCTGCCTGCCAGCCCCGTGCCGTGATGGTTCATGTCAACTTTCTCCGCGTTGTGGTCCGCTGAAACAGCGTGTGGTGTTGTTCTACGTCGCGGTCACGTGCACATGAGCGCCAACTCGAAGGGCAGTCTATCGAAGAGCTTTCATCATTAAAAATAATGTTTCTTCATTTTTTAATACGCAAAAGTGGTAATGACGGCCAGATAAGGCGTTGCGGCACGAAAACAGGTGTTAGAGCATCCGTTTACGGCACTGGAACGCCACCCCGGGCCACGAACTTAAAGTAAAGCTTGAATTGCGCGGAATACTGTATAAAAATACAGTCACCTGTTCATACATACAGTGGCGCCATGACCAAACTTACCGCACGACAGCAGCAGGTTTTCGATCTGATTCGCCGGGCCATCGAACGCACCGGCTTTCCGCCCACCCGTGCGGAGATCGCTGCCGAACTGGGTTTCAGCTCGGCTAATTCGGCAGAAGAGCATTTGCGGGCGCTGGCTCGCAAGGGTGTGATCGAGCTCGCGGCCGGCGCATCGCGCGGCATTCGCCTTCTGGCGGGCCCGGAAGATTCGCCATACCAGTTCACGCTGCCGCACGCCAGCATCATGCAACTGTCGCTGCCGCTGATCGGCCGGGTTGCCGCGGGTAGCCCGATCCTCGCGCAGGAACATATCTCGCAGCACTACGCGTGCGACCCGGCACTGTTCTCGAGCAAGCCGGACTATTTGCTGAAGGTACGCGGGCTGTCCATGCGCGACGCAGGCATCTTCGACGGCGACCTGCTCGCGGTGCAGAAGAAAAGCGAAGCCAAAGACGGCCAGATCATCATCGCGCGCCTTGGCGACGACGTGACGGTCAAGCGCCTGAAGCGCCGGCCGAACGGTATCGAGCTGATCGCCGAGAACCCCGATTACGACAACATCTTCGTTGAAACCGGCAGTGCGGAATTCGCGCTCGAGGGTATCGCCGTCGGGCTGATCCGCCCAGGCGAGTTCTAACCATCCCGCTCGCGCGCCAAACCACAGCTGCCCCAACGTTGAATCGCCTGGAGAGACTCATGGAACGCCTTGCAAGCCTGCTGCCTTTTCGCCAGTTCGGTCGTTTGCGCCATCTGCGCAAGCTGGTGCCCTGCTCACTGATCGAGCCGTCCTCGGCCAGTACTCCATCGCTGTTCGACGAACCCGCCGGCATATCGAGCTTGCCGTCTTCATTGCCGGCTTTTGCTCGCGTGTCGTTGAATTCGGGGCTGAATACGGCTGAACCGGCGCGCCGTGCGCCGGTGCGCGTCTATCATGGGCCATCGCGTCTGATCATGGTCGGTACGGTAGACGCTGTATGCCGCATGATCGATCGCTGCATCGCTGACGAAGCCAACGTGCACGGCGCGGTGTTCGAGTCATAAGCGGCACTGCGCGCGCACTGCCGCCGTGCGGTACGCGGCGCAAAGTCTTCTCGCTCCCCGCACGCGCCTCCACAGATATCTAATCGCCAGGGATCGTTTTCGCGTGGCTGCGGTCCACGTTAGATCACACCTGATGGAGAGTCCCACTCGATGTCCGTTTCAACACGCACGAGGCGCAGCGCCACCCGGCCGCTGATCGTCACCTTGATTGTGATTGCGGTGATTGCCGCGTTGGGGTTCGGTTACGCGTCGCCCTACATGGCGCTGAATAATCTCAAACGCGCGGCAGATGCGCGTGATGCGCAAACCGTCAATGAATACGTCGACTTTCCCGCGTTGCGCGAGAGTCTGAAGCAGCAGGTCACCGGCTTGCTCACCCGCCGGATCGACGCGCATGGCAACGGCAATCCGTTCGCGGCGATTGGTGCAATGATCGGCGTGGCCTTGATCGGTCCGCTGGTCGACGCTTATGCGACACCGGACGGCGTGGCGGCATTGCTGAACGGCATGCCGCCGCGCGGTGACCCGGGCGAACGGCCGCCGGCGCCGCCCACCGCCGAAAATACGCCGGCCGCAGCGGCGACTGCACCGGACGCGGCACCGCCCGCTGCCGGCAATACGGCCAACGGCGCAGGTAACAGTGCGAACAGCGCCACGCCACCGCAGCCGCCGCAAACCACGGCGGCCTATCGCGGCCTCAACGAGTTCGTCGTCACTTATCAGCATGGTGCTGGTGACGCGCGTTACTCGGCGATCTTGCGGCGCAAAGGTTTGTTCACGTGGAAACTGGCTGCGGTCAATTTGAACGAGTGATCGTCGGGCGAGCGCCATCGATCTGAGCAAATGAGCGGGCGACGGCTTGACGACTTGACCGGCCTCAGCAAATAGCAGCTTGGCCGAGGTGGTCGCCCTGAACGAGCGACCGCTCGGCTAACCTGGCCCACTCAACCCACTTGCTACCCCCTGCCGTGCATCAAGCTGCAGCTTGCTGCTGCTCCTGCGCGGAAGAGCACGCCACCAGAATGCTGCACGACACCCGGTCGAGCAACGGAGTATTTCCTGCTCCCATCCACCATCGTGACAGACCGGTGCGGCAACGATGGCCGACCACCACGAGGTCGACATGCAATTCGTTGGCGAGGTTGGCGATCTCGTCGATCGGATGGCCAAACGCAAAATGCCCTTGCGCGGTCACGCCGCGTTCGGTAAGCCAGTCGACGCCTTCCTGCAGGATGTCCCTAGCTGTTTTTTCAAAGCTGCCGCAAGCCACGTCGGTTAGCAGGCCCGCGCTTTGCGCAATGCTCGAGCGCATATCGACCACCGACAATAAGTGCGTTTCCGCCTTCAGATCTAACGCCAGGTCGGCGCCGCAACGTAACGCTTTGCGGCCTTCGCGCGAGCCGTCGTAGCACAGCAGGATTTTTTGGTAGCTCGCCATGATTTTTCTCCCATCCCGCGAGGAACGCGGTCTTAATGAATCATGGTGCGCCGCAATTCAGGTTGCAAGGGATGGAAAACGCTAAGTGCGCCCTAAACCGGTGCGTGCTGGATTCGGGGCGGGTTTGGACTGGGTTGGCGTCACCCGTGAGCCCATGCGGCGGCGCAAGAAACGCTGGTCAACGCAGCCGGTGGCGACCAACACATCTGTGCCGATGCCATAGAATGAGCGGCCTTACCGGCCTTTTGCGTCTTTTCCCGGAGCCTCGATCGATCCATGTCTGAAGCCGCCATTGAATTCCATCAGGTTAAGAAAAGCTACGGCGAAAAGACGGTCGTCGACGGACTGTCGTTTCATGTCAACGCCGGCGAATGCTTCGGCCTGCTCGGCCCGAACGGCGCAGGCAAGACCACCACGTTGCGCATGTTGCTCGGCATCGCCGCACCGGATGCCGGCACGATCCGTCTGTGCGGCGAGCCGATTCCTGGCCGCGCGCGCGTGGCGCGAGCGCGTGTCGGCGTCGTGCCGCAATTCGACAATCTCGATCCCGATTTCACGGTCCGCGAAAACCTGCTGGTGTTTGGCCGCTACTTTGGCCTGAGCGCCGCGCAATGCCGCGCGATGGTACCGTCGCTGCTCGAATTCGCGCGCCTCGAGAGCAAGGCGGATGCACGGGTGAGCGAACTGTCGGGCGGCATGAAGCGGCGCCTCACACTGGCTCGCGCGCTCGTCAACGACCCCGACGTACTGATCATGGATGAGCCGACCACCGGCCTCGATCCGCAAGCGCGCCATCTGATCTGGGAGCGGCTGCGCTCGCTGCTCGCACGCGGCAAGACCATCCTGCTGACCACGCACTTCATGGAAGAAGCCGAACGGCTGTGCCATCGCCTCTGCGTGATCGAGGAAGGACGCAAGATCGCCGAAGGCGCGCCGAGCGCGTTGATCGCATCCGAGATCGGCTGCGATGTGATCGAGATCTTCGGACCCGATCCGGTTGCGTTGCGCGATGAGTTGGCGCCGCTCGTCGAGCGCACTGAGATCAGCGGCGAGACGCTCTTCTGCTATGTGAACGACGCCCAGCCGGTGCATACCCGACTCAAGCAACGCGCCGACCTGCGCTATCTGCATCGCCCCGCGAATCTGGAAGACGTGTTCCTGCGTCTGACCGGGCGCGAGATGCAGGACTGACGCGAGTCGATATCCGCTCAGTTCGCCCCCCTCTACAGCTATAACGACACGGCAAAAGACACGCAATGGACGTACGCACTTACGAAACGCACGGCGAGGCACCGTCGAAGCAGGAAATCTTCGCGGCTTTCCCTGCCAATGCCGTGAACTGGATTGCGGTCTGGCGCCGCAATTATCTGGTCTGGAGGAAGCTCGCGATTGCTTCGATGTTCGGCAATCTTGCCGATCCGATGATTTATCTGTTCGGGCTGGGCTTCGGGCTTGGGCTGATGGTCGGGCACGTCGATGGCGTGTCGTATATCGCGTTTCTCGCTGCGGGCACGGTGGCATCGAGCGTGATGATGTCGGCGAGTTTCGAGTCGATGTATTCGGGCTTTTCGCGCATGCATGTACAGCGCACGTGGGAGGCGATCATGCATACGCCGCTGACGCTTGGCGACATCGTGCTCGGCGAGGTGATCTGGGCGGGCAGCAAGTCGATGCTGTCGGGCGCGGCGATCATGCTGGTCGCGGGAGGCCTCGGCTATGCGAATTTTCCGTCGATGCTGCTGGCGTTGCCGGTAATCGTGCTAACGGGGCTCGCGTTTGCGAGTATCGCGATGGTGGTGACGGCGCTCGCTCCGTCGTATGACTTCTTTATGTTTTACCAGACGTTGGCGTTGACGCCGATGTTGCTGTTGTCCGGGGTGTTCTTTCCTGTTTCACAGTTGCCCGCTGCGGCGCGGATCGTGACTGAATTTTTGCCTTTGGCGCATGCTGTCGATCTGATTCGGCCGGCTATGCTTGGGCGGCCTGTCGATGGGGCTGTTTTGCACGTTGCCGTGCTGGGGGTTTATGCGGTGGGTGGGTTTGTTGTTTCGGCGGTTTTGTTTCGGCGCAGGATGATGAAGTAGGGTTTGGAGCCTGCGGCCCGGAGGCTTTTTTCGCGTGGCGAGTGAATGGGCTTTTGGGCTTCGCGGTGCTTGTTTGTCTGTTTGCCTAGGGCGTTGGCCTTTCCTTGATTTGCTAGTGGTCTATTAGCGTTGCCCCTGTGCGGGGCGGCACTTACTTTCTTTGCCGCCGGGCGCAAAGAAAGATAAGCAAAGAAAGCGGCTCACACCGCCAGCTCATAAGCGGGTCCCCCACGCAGTCGCGATAGTGGTGCATCTGGAATCTGTGTCCTCGCACCTTCAGCGTGAGTGACAAAGGGCTCGTCAGCTCCCACTTCGCACTGCGTGCGTCGCGGATGAGTCTGCATGGGAAACCCGGGGCTTCGTCTACGCGTGGTGGGAGCCATCGGCTTCGCCTCGGCGAAGCGCCCATGTATCCCAAAGACGGGTTGCGTAAGCAAATGAAAGTACGAAAACACAGCCCAAACGAAACGCCCACGCGTTACGGTTGCCGTGGCGAGCCACGGCCCTGGCAAAACGCAAGTGCGAGAACGAAACAACCGGTTTTGTGAAGTGCCCTTCGGCGCGCGTAGCGCCGCCGGAAGTATGACGGCCTTGTCGCCAGGGCTGAATGTGCGAGAACACCGATTCCAGATGCACCACTGCCCCCTCCGAGCTAGGGGACCCACTTATGAGCTGGCGGTTTGAGCCGCTTTCTTTTGCCTACTTTTCTTTGCGGCATGCAAAGAAAAGTAGGTGCCGCCCCGCACAGGGGCAACACTAATAGACCAATATCAATTCAAGGAAAGGCCAAAAAGCCAGATCAAGGAAAGCCCAACGCCGTAGGCACACAGAAAAAACCTTCAGCGCTCCGCGCAACCCCACCCTTAATCCTCATCATCCGTCCAGGGAATATCCACATCGGAGATAAAAGCCACCGTTGCAAACGGCCCCCCATCCTGACGCCCGATCTTCCCGTCGGCCCGCTGCCATTCAACCCTGAACACCGTGCCCGGATCATCGGCAATCAACCGGACAGTTCGAACTTCATCCGGATCCGACTCCTCAACAGGCCCGTCGAGCGAAACCTGCAATTCCTGTGGCCACAACCCGTCGGTGGGATCGTAAATCTTGTCGCCGTCCGGAATCAGCGTAAATGCTTCCACACCGATCGTCGCCGATGCTTCGACGATCATCTTGCCCAACGCGCGCAGCAACGCGGTCGCCCGCGCCGAGTTGGCCTGGCGAATTGCAAGATCCCCGCGCGTCAGCGCCTGCTCGAGTTTTGGGTTTGTTTTTTGTTGCGCCATTCGATGTCCTGAGTCCTATCGCTCTGTTGTGGACGGCACGCCCATTCATCACGCACCGCTCTCCATTTTTCGGGCTGAATCCTACCACTGGTGTGGGCCACAGCACCGCTAGCCGTGCAGTAGAGGCCGTACAGACCGCGCCGTCCCCACAGTTTAGGTCGTGATTCGGCGTCCGGCAGGGAGATTTGCCCTTGAATGCGTGTCGCCACGCTTTCGAGCCGGCTTCGGCACTGCAGCATTCGTGGGCTTGGCGCCGCCGATTTCTGCGATCAGGTGGTCGCGGAACGCCTTGACCGACGGCGGCAACTCCCGTCCGGCCATCGTCTGCACCTGAATGCTGCGCTGGCGCATCTGCGGGTGCGTCAGCGGTATCGCCACGAAGCCGTCGCCGGCATAACGGTCACGCACCGACAGCAGGCCCGTGAACATGATCGCCCCGGACTTCTGCGCGTAGCGGTACATCGCGCCGCTATTGTTACTGGTGAGATCGGGCTCGAGCAGCACGCCTTCCAGCGCGCAGGTGATGTCGATCAGCTGCCGAATCGTCGTGCCAGGCTCCGGCAGCACCAGCGGATAGCGCTGCACGTCAGCGAGCGACACTTTCGCGCGCGCGGCCAGCGGATGATCGGCGCGCAGCAGCGCCAGCACCGGTGCCCGCTCGGTGTGTTCGACCTTGACGCCCTTTTCCGGCGCGAGACTGAACGTCAGCGCGAGATCGGCGTCGCCGTTGCACACCCGGCGAGTCGCCTCGCCCGGCGGCATCACGGAGAGCGTGAAGTCGATCCCCGGATAGTGATTGCGGAAAGCCGCCATCGCGCTGGGGAGAAAGTCCGAGGCGAACCCCTCCGAACTGGCGACCTTGACCATGCTGCCGTGCAACGCCTCTAGGCCGCCGATCTCCTTCATCACGTGCTCCGCCTCGAGCAGGCTGCGCTGCGCGTAGACGAGCAGGCGCTCGCCCGCCTCGGAAAGCGACATGCCGCGCGGCCGCCGCTCGAACAGCGTGACGCCGAGATCGCTTTCGAGCCGCGCGATTTGCCGGCTGATCGCCGAAATGGCCACATGCAGCCGCGCCGACGCGTCGCTGATCGAGCCGGTGCGCGCCACTTCAACAAAATAGCGCAGTGCAATGCCGTGTAACGAAAGTGCCATGACCGATGCCTTATGCGAGCGTATGCAACCGTATGCGGGGATGTCCAGCTTTGCCTTTTTGGCAACGCAAGTTTCGAAATACGATCATTGTGACAAAAATAACGGCCTCCTAGAATCGTTTCGAAGCTGATGGCCGCGAACCAGACCGTGCCAAGTACGGCGCCGCGTCGCCACGTCGCCGCCATCCCCGCACCCCGCATCGGAGACAAACATGAGCCGCAACCAGGCCATCGAACACGCCACGCATCATTTCGAATCAGGCGCCTTTCTTGAGAACCTGAACCGGCGCGTCGGATTTCGCACCGAGAGTCAGGAAAGCGACCGCGCCGCCACGCTGCTGTCGTATCTGACCGACGAAATCACGCCCGAAGTCGAAGGGCTCGGCTTCGTCACGCGCATCGTCGATAACCCGGCGCAAGGGTTCGGCCCGTTCCTGATTGCCCATCGCCACGAAGATGACCGTCTGCCCACCGTACTGATCTACGGCCACGGCGACGTCGTGCGTGGCTACGACAGCCAGTGGCGCGCGCCGCTGACGCCGTGGGCTGTGACCGTCGAGGGCGAACGCTGGTATGGCCGTGGCACCGCCGACAACAAGGGGCAGCACACCATCAACCTTGCGGCGCTCGCGAGCGTGCTGGCCACGCGCGGCGGCAAGCTCGGCTTCAACG
Source organism: Paraburkholderia domus (assembly GCF_905220705.1). GTDB lineage: Bacteria > Pseudomonadota > Gammaproteobacteria > Burkholderiales > Burkholderiaceae > Paraburkholderia > Paraburkholderia domus. The sequence goes on along the minus strand of NZ_CAJNAT010000002.1, from coordinate 146,028 downwards.
CGAAACTGCTGATCGAGATGGGCGAGGAAACCGGCTCGCCGGGTCTCGACGCGATCTGCAGCGTGCACAAACAGGAACTGGCCGCGGACGTGCTGATCGCCTCCGATGGCCCGCGTCTCGCCGCGCGCCGCCCCACGGTGTTTCTCGGCTCACGCGGCTCGGTAAACTTCAAGCTCTCGCTCAATCTGCGCGACGGCGCGCACCACTCGGGCAACTGGGGCGGTCTGTTGCGCAACCCGGCCACGGTGTTGGCGAACGCACTCGCCTGTCTGGTGGATGCGCGCGGCGTGATCGCTGTCGACGGCTTGCGTCCGCCGCCGATTCCCGAAGCGGTGCGTCGTGCACTGGCCGATATCACGGTGGGCGGCGGTCCGGGCGATCCGGTCGTCGACGACAACTGGGGCGAGCCCGGTCTCACGGCGCCAGAACGTGTGTTCGGCTGGAACAGCTTCGAAGTGCTGGCCTTCAAGGCGGGCAATCCCGAGAACCCGGTCAATGCCATTCCGTCGTCGGCATTCGCGCATTGCCAGTTGCGCTTCGTGGTCGGAACCGACTGGGAAAACCTTGAGCAGCATCTGCGCATGCATCTGGATGCACATGGCTTTTCGCTAGTTGAGATCAGCGTCGAACGCGGTGCGCCAGCCACGCGTCTGAATCCCGATGACCCGTGGGTCACGTGGGCCATCGCCTCGCTCGAACAGACCACTGGCAAGAAGACGGCTGTGCTGCCGAATCTCGGCGGCACGCTGCCCAACGAAGTGTTCGCCGATACGCTCGGCCTGCCGACCATCTGGGTGCCGCATTCGTACCCGGCCTGCTCGCAGCACGCGCCGAACGAGCATCTGCTCGGTCCAGTGGTGCGCGAGGGGCTGCAGATCATGGCGGGGCTGTTCTGGGATCTCGGCGAGAACTCGCCGCACGCAAGCGCAACGTCCAAAGAAGCGGCGGCCTGAGCGAGCAACCCGGCACGCCCGCATGACTTGCGCAGTTCACCGTCACCCGCAGCCGTCACGAGACACGTCCACGATGATCACGTCCACCTTGCAAGTCAGCGCCGCGCGGCCGTCCGCCGCAAAGGTCCATCGCATCATTCTCGCGGCGTCGATCGGCAACGCGCTTGAATGGTTCGACCTCGTCGTCTACGGATTTTTCGCGGTCACGATCGCGAAGCTGTTCTTCCCTGCCCGTACCGAAGCGATTTCGTTGATGCTCACGCTCGGCACCTTCGGCATCTCGTACATGATCCGGCCGCTCGGCGGACTCGTACTCGGCTCGCTCGCGGATCGCGCGGGGCGCAAGATATCGCTGCTACTGTCGATCGGCTTGATGATGATCGGCACCTTGACCATTGCGGTGATGCCGCCTTACGCAGCAATCGGTTTGTGGGCACCGGCCGGCATCATGTTGTCGCGGCTCGTTCAAGGATTTTCGGCGGGCGGCGAGTTCGGCGCATCCACTGCGTTTCTGGTCGAGCATGCGCCCGAGCGGCGCGGCTTCATGGGCAGCTGGCAGTTCGCCAGCCAGGGCCTCGCGACACTGCTCGCCTCCGGTTTCGGCGCGTTGCTGACGAGCCAGCTCACGACCGCGCAACTCGAATCGTGGGGCTGGCGTATTCCGTTTCTGTTCGGCCTCGCGATCGGCCCGGTCGGCTTTTATATTCGCCGCTACGTGGATGAAGGCGCCGAGTTCGACACGGAGCCGAAAACCCGCACGCCGTTAAGCGATCTGTTCGGCACGCAGAAGCTCCGCATGCTGCTCGCGGTCGGTTCGCTGGTCATTTCGACCGCGGCGAACTACATGATTCTGTATATGCCGACCTACGCGATCAAGCAGCTGCATCTGCCCGCTTCGACTGGCTTCGCGGCCACGCTCGCAACCGGCGTGGTGCTAACCGTGTTGACGCCGTTCGCGGGCCACCTGTCCGATAGCATGGGACGGATCCGCATCATGGCGGCCGCTGCGACGTTGATGCTGCTGACGGTCTATCCGGCCTTCGTGTATATGAACGCGCACCCATCGTTCGCCACGATGCTGCTGGCGCTGATCTGGATCGGCGTATTGAAAGCGACGTACTTCGGCGCGCTGCCCGCGCTGATGTCGGAGATTTTCCCGACGCAAACACGCGCGACCGGTCTCGCGGTCAGCTACAACATCGGCGTAACGGTGTTCGGCGGCTTTGCGCCTTTCGTGATCACCTGGCTGATCGACGCGAGCGGTAATAAGCTCGCCCCCGGCTTCTATCTGATGTTCTGCGCGGTGGCGAGTTTGCTGGCGCTCTATGCGGTGCGCTCGAAGCTGAAGATTCGCTAAAGCAAGTTGAGACCGGCGCGCCTGGCGAGGCGCTCTCAACTCATACTACAGCCCCGGCAACGAAGCCGGGGCTGTAGCTGGTCAACACCTAACGCAACGGCCTCAAGCAGCCTCAAGGCGCGGGATTAGGCTGCAGTTCATGCAGCTTGTCGATCTCCGCGAGCGCTTCGGGCGAGAGTTTCACGTCGACGCTGGCGATGTTTTCCTTCAACTGATCGAGCGACGTCGCGCCGATCAGGTTGCTCGTCAGGAACGGGCGGCTGTTGACGAAGGCCAGCGCGAATTGCGCGGGCGACAAGCCGTGACGCTTCGCCAGTTCCACATAGCGCGTGGTTGCCTGAACCGCTTGCGGTTTGCTGTAACGTTGAAAGCGCTCGAACAGTGAGATACGGGCGCCGGCCGGGCGCGCGCCGCCTTCATACTTGCCCGACAGCCACCCGAAGGCGAGTGGCGAATACGCAAGCAAGCCGATGTTGTCGCGATGCGCGTACTCGGACAGACCCACTTCGTACGTACGGTTCAACAGGCTATACGGATTCTGGATACTGACGATGCGCGGCAAGCCGAGTTTTTCAGCCGCGCGCAGAAACTGCGCGACACCCCAAGGCGTTTCGTTCGACACGCCGATATGGCGAATCTTGCCTGCCTTGACGAATTCGGCGAGCACCGACAGCGTTTCTTCGATCGGCACCGTATACGCGTCGTCGACCCACGGATAGGCGGGACGGCCGAACGTCATCGTGCTGCGATCCGGCCAGTGCAACTGATACAGATCGACGTAGTCCGTTTGCAAACGCTTCAGGCTATCGTTCAGCGCTTCGGTCAGGTTCTTGCGGTCGAACTGGTTGCCCTCGCCGCGAATATGGCGTGGATTGTGCGGCTGACGCGCCGGCCCGGCGATCTTGGTAGCCAGCACGATCTTCTCGCGCGCGCTGCGGTGCTGCGCAATCCATGTGCCGATATAACGCTCGGTCGACCCTTGCGTCTCGGGACGCGGCGGCACCGGGTACATTTCCGCGGCGTCGATCAGATTGACGCCGTGGTCGAGCGCGTAATCGATCTGAGCGTGCGCTTCCTGCTCGGTGTTCTGCTCGCCCCACGTCATGGTGCCGAGACCGATCAGGCTAACCTGCACATCCGAGTCGCCGAGTCTGCGGTATTCCATCGAACTTGTCCTGTTGATTGAGTAAACGGAAAGCGCCGACGTTACCATGCCGGCGCGATGCCTGCAGCGCGGCTAAAATGCTTTAGCAGGCGCTCACGCCACAGCGATCAATGAACTTTCCGTCGACCCATCTGCGATGAATCCCGAACACCTCGAACTGCTGGTCACGCGTGTGATGCCTTACGGAAAATATAAAGGCCGGCTGATTGCGGACCTGCCCGGTCACTATCTGAACTGGTTTGCGAGCCAGGGCTTTCCGCCGGGCGAGATCGGCCGTCTGCTGGCCTTGATGCACGAGATCGATCACAACGGTTTGTCGTCGCTGATCGAGCCTTTACGCAAGCGCTGAGAGCGACGCCTTCGGCAGATGCCAGCCATAGGTGACGGCAAGCACGCGCAAGACGAAGCACATTACTTCGCGAGGCGAGGCCTGTCGTGCCCGCTTTCTCGCGGCAGACAGCCCACGGCGGCCAGATGCGCAAGCAGGCGACCCACTGCCTCGTCGATCGGCACCCGATCGGTTTCGATCATGACGTCGGGATCGAGCGGTACGTCGAACGGCCCTGAAATACCGGTGAAATGTGGAATCTCACCACGCCTCGCGCGCGCATAAAGACCTTTGGCATCACGCGCTTCGCACACCATCAGCGGCGCATTCACGAACACTTCGACGAAACCTTCGCCGATGATCTCGCGAGCCATACGCCGATGCTGATGCTCGGGCGAGATCACCGCGGCAATTGCGATGAAGCCCTGTTGCATGAACAGCGCCGCGACGTGAGCGACCCGCCGCAAATTTTCGGCGCGGTCTTCAGGCGTGAAACCGAGGCCGGCGGTCAGGCCACGGCGCAGCACATCGCCATCGAGCACGATCGAGGCATGCCCTGCTTCTTTCAGGCGCTGGTGCAACGCGCCGGCCAAGGTCGATTTACCGGCACCGGACAAACCGGTCATCCAGATGACGGCGCCCCGAGTTGCGCTCATGACTTGCGCTCCGTACCGGTAGCCGTAGCGTTGAGATCTGCCAGCGGCGCCTGATCGCGCGCGCTCACGATGCCAACGGGCGCCAACTCCGGTCCAAGGCCATCGAACAAGGGTTGCAGCAATGCCTTCTGCGGCTGCCAGCGTTGCAGCGACGTCGTGTAGAGCGGACGGCGCACCTGAGCCGCGCTCGCCGTGTTCACCTGCCGCGTGGTCTGGTGAAACGATAGACAGCGCTCGTCCCAGTCGAGTCCGCAATGCGCAAGCAAACGCCGGACATTGTTTTCGAAATCTTCGACCAGCTCTTCATATTTGACCTCGATCATCGTGCCCTCGGGTAACACACGTTGCCAATGTGCCATCAACGCATCGTACGCGCGATAGTAGCGGCCCAGTTCACCGAGATCGTAGCTGAACGGCACGTCGTGAAAAATTCGCGAAAAGATCGACAGGCAGCTTTGCAACGGCGAGCGGCTGCTATGAATGAAGCGCGCATTCGGCAACGCCAGATGAATCAGCCCGACGTTGATGAAATTGAACGGGTATTTGTCGGTGAAACGTGTGTAGCCCGGCGTTCCCGTTTGCATTTCCGGCAGCGACTTATGCATGCGGTGCAAATAGTCGGCGCCGAGCGTGCGCAATTGCGCGGGTCCGACGTCCTGCAATGCTTCGATATCGATGCGCAGCGGATCGTCTGCATTGCGGCCGATGCAATTCACCAGCGCCTCGCCGAACTCCGTTCGCTCACCGGCGCCGAAAACCTGCGGATGACTCGCGAGAATCTGTTCGATCAGGGTCGAACCGGAGCGCGGCATGCCGACGATAAAGATCGGCGCAGCCGACGGATCGCCCAGACCGTACTTCTCCGCCAGCACCTCTGAAGTCAGGAGCTCCGGCAAATGTGCGAACAGGCCGAGCGACGCGGCTTCGTCATAACGGACTCCGGTACGGTGCAGTGCGTTGCCCTTGAGAAAGTGATCGAACGACGCATCGTTGCGGCCCACGTCGGACAACGCCTGACCATACGCGAAGTGAATCTCAGCCTGATTGGCGGGTGTGAGCGACGCGGCAACGCCGGCGAATTGCTCGAGCGCCATGAACGCCGGATCGTCGGCGGTGAGGCGCTTGGACTGCACGAAGTTGCGGTAATACAGCGGCACCTGCGGGGCGGCCTCGATGGCGCAGCGATAGGCTTCGTGCGACTCGTCGAAACGACCGAGTGCCTGCAGGCAATTGCCCATGTTGTTGTACGAGCCGTCGGCTTTTGGAGTTAGTCGGACTGCTTCGCGATAGGCGTCTATCGCCTGCTCGAGCCGATGCATCTGCTCGAGCGACCAGCCGAGGCCATGATGCAAATCGGTGTTCCGCGGATCGAGTCCGATCGCTTCGTGATAGCGGATGACGGCTTCGGGAAAGCGGCCCAGCGTGGCGAGCGTCACGGCGAGGCGCTCATGAACGACGGCATCGGCGGGATCGAGCGCGCGCGCTGCTTCGAAACATTGGAGTGCGGCCTGGAGTTCGCCGCGAGCGGCACAGGCGTCGCCTTTAGCGCGCCATGCTGATGAGGTTGCCGGCGGTGGTTCGTGCTTCATTGACGGCCAGGTTTGTGCAGGCTGCGCATCACGCGGCCCGGACATTGGGGAGTGCATTCTTCTTCGTCCAGTGTCAGCATAGGCATGGGCTGGACTCAAAGGGAAATTGTCTGACGGGAAAGTATCAGGCGCGCCCTACAGTTGCGTTTCGAAAATTTAACCAACTGTTACAGAGCGATGAGCTCGTCATTGTTCGGAAGACTGCGGCGACGCACGGCCGCTATGGCATTGGGTTGCCGCGCAAGCGTCATGGATGCCGAGTAACGCATCCGCGCGGTAATTTGCGGACACAAATGCTGCTGAACTCGCGGGCACGCCGTTTTTCTCATTCTCATACGAGGGAGAAGATCGTGACCAGGCTCATTGCATCAATCGCGATGTTGGCCGCGGCGGCAAGTCTCACCGGATGCGTGGTCGCGCCGGGATATGACTATGCCTACGCGCAACCCTATTACCCTTATTACCCCGGCTACGGTTATGCCTACGGGCCGGCGTATGGGCCGGTTTACGGCACGGTTGGCTTCTGGGGTGGTTCGTGCTGCTATTACCACGGGGGTGGCGGATATTGGCGCGGCGGCGGATGGCATGGCGGCGGTTGGCACGGCGGTGGCAGTGGCGGCGGCTCCCACGGCGGTGGTAGTTCGTGGAGCAGCGGCGGCGGCCAGGGGGGACATGGACATTGACGTCCATCGATCCACTTACCGAATGACGAGATGATCCTGCATCGCGCGATCGTTTTGCAAAGGCAAAAGCAAAAGCAAAAACGGCGTTGTGATTTCTCACAACGCCGTTTGATCAAACTTTTACTGCTTGAATTCTTTGGGGTGGCTGATGGGGCTCGAACCCACGACAACAGGAATCACAATCCTGGACTCTACCAACTGAGCTACAGCCACCACTGACATCTATTTGACTTACTAAGCAACTCATTGCTGAGAAACTTGGCTCGTCGATGAAGAAACGAGATTATACGAACAAGAATCTCGTTTGCCTAGTCCTTTATTCAAAAATTTCGACGGGCTCACGCAGATGCTGCCTTGCCTCGTCGAAGATGGTCAGATCGCGCGCCGCCAGACGTTTGCTATCGGACAACACGCGGCGCCATCCACGCGCACCTGCCTCACCGCGATAGAGGCCGAGCGCATGACGCGTGATCGAACCAAGGTACGTGCCGCGCGCCATTTCAGCCGCGCAATATTCGATCAGCTTCGCCTCGACCTGCTCACGCGTGAGCGGCGCGTCCGTCGAGCCATAGAAGCGTGCATCGACAGCGGCCAGCACATAAGGGTTGTGATAGGCCTCGCGCCCGAGCATCACACCATCGATGTGCTGAAGATGCGTCTCCACTTCATCAAGCGTCTTGATGCCGCCATTGATGATGATCTCCAGATGCGGAAAGTCGCGCTTCAACTGATACGCGTACTCGTATTTGAGCGGCGGAATCTCACGGTTCTCTTTCGGGCTCAAGCCCTTGAGAATCGCATTGCGTGCGTGCACGACGAACACGTTGCAGCCAGCGTCCGCGATCGTGCCGACGAAGTCACGTACAAAGCCATATTCTTCGACCGCATCGACACCAATCCGGTGCTTGACCGTCACCGGTATCGACACAGCATCGCGCATTGCCTTCACGCAATCGGCGACGAGTTGCGGCTCGTTCATCAGGCAAGCGCCGAACGCGCCGCGCTGCACGCGCTCAGACGGGCAGCCGCAGTTCAGATTGATCTCGTCATAGCCCCATTGCTCACCGAGCTTCGCCGAACGCGCGAGGTCGTCAGGCTCACTGCCGCCGAGTTGCAAAGCGACCGGCGCTTCTTCGGGCGTAAACGTCAGATGGCGCGGCACATCGCCGTGCAGCAACGCGCCGGTGGTGACCATCTCGGTGTAGAGCCACGTATGGCGTGATATGACGCGATGCAGCGAGCGGCAGTGGCGATCGGTCCAGTCCATCATGGGCGCGACGGAAACGCGGCGCGGACTGGGAGTTTGAGCTGAAGACATGGGGCGGCCAGACGGCTTGAATCAAACCGCAATTTTACCGCAAGTGGCTAAATCCCCCCGAAACACCGGCGACGAGCCAGCTTTTCCGGAAAACACCACCGCTAACCCACCTTGCCAACCGGGTCTTTGACCATCAAAAACGCTTGGCCGGCGGGGTCAGACCACCGCTGACGCCTGTCGCCTATACCGCTAACCGATTATTTCAATTCCGAGAACAGTAATTTCAGATTATCGGAACAAATTTTTGATAGTAGGGGTATACACTGCCTGCCATCGACGTTGCAGACACACCCCACCGGCCCCTGCGACGCCTTCCTGAAATGAAATCGAAACGTTATCGGAGTCACACCATGAAGACCAAGCTCATCGCCGCCCTGTTGGTTGCTGTTTCTGCCTCGATCGCTGCTCCCGCATTCGCTAGCGGCTACGGCCCGGCACCGTTCTATCGTCCGTCGGTCGGCGCACCGGCTTCGCAACAAGGCCAGAGCGCACAAACCGTCGCGGCTGAACACGCTAACGCTGACTCCAATGCATACGGCGGCGTGAAGAACGTGTCGTCGCAATCGGGTACGCGTGAGCCGGTAAAGGGCCCGCAATCGGTTTTCTTCGGCCAGTAATCTCCGGTCGTTGAAGGCTGCCGTCCACAAGACGGTGGCCGAACTGGGCGCCGCGCATGCAGCAATGCATGCCGGCGCCCAGTCCCGTTTACACGGCAGCTGCGCCCGCAGCCTCAAGCCGCACGCCCTCCTTCAACACGCTTCCCGTCAATCCTCTTTCGGCGATTCGCAAAAACGGATCCGGTTACCGAACGGATCGGTGGTCTCCAGCACTTTCCCCCATGGCAGCGCCTCAACACCCGGCTTCCCGTACTTGTAGTCTTTGCGTTGAAGCTCGGTAAGCAGCGCGTCGATGTCTTGCACCGGCACGAAAATCGTCGAGCCCGGCGTCGCGTCGCCATGATGCTCGCTCAAGTGCAAAATCAGGTCGGACCGGCGCACCTGCAAGTAGAGCGGAAAATTGGCCTCGAAGCGGTGTTCCCAGTCGATGGTAAAGCCGAGAAAGTCGACGTAAAACTCCTTGGCTTTCTCTTCAGAAAAGATGCGAATGATCGGAATCGCGGGCGCGAGGTGCACAACGGCCTCCAGCTAGTTGACAGGGATCCGTCAGCTTAATCGAATACGTTTGCCGACTCACGTGCTTGTGGCTAGGCGGCGAGCCCGGCATCGATCGTTTCGCGCGCCGCCCTGAAGCCTGCCTGGGCCGCGGCATGCTCGGTGGACCATAGGGTGTCGATGTGAACGAGCCGCCAGTCGACCACCACCGCTTCGTTGCGCAACACCCGAAAATGCGCTTTGACGCCGGTGAGCACCTGTTCAACCGCGACTTCGATGTCGTAGTCCTGATAGCGCTCCTGGTAGTCGCCCATGTCGAGGCCCTTCGGCTCCATGATCGCCTCCGTGGTGTCTTCCGCGTGCCTGGTGATATGTCGGCGGCCATGCTTGTCCGCCGGGCCGCCGTCGCGGCTCGCCGTATGCACCGGCCGGTCCTCGTCTGATGATCAGTCGCAATCGCCAGAAAGGTACTGCCGGCCGCTACAGGTGATCTCGACTTCGCCGCCGCTCGCTTCGGCGGCAAGCCCGTTCGCCAGTAACTCCGCGGTGACGGATTGCTCAAACTTCGGCATGGACTGTCCGACACCGACGTCGTTCAGGCGCCGCAATGCCTCAACCGCTTCTGGGCTCAATGACTTCGACATGGCCGTCTCCGTCGTGACACTCAATTCATCGTAGCAAGTTTTGGGGGCGCATGCAGCAGCGCCAACGCAAAATCGCGTCGGCGCTTGTAACGGTACGAACGGCGCAATCGAGCTTATAAATGGGCTTATAAATGGGCTTATAAATGGGCTTATAAACGGGCCTTACAAACCGCCTCACAAACGCGCGATCGACACCTCCGTCGACTTCACCAGCGCGACCACCTCCGAGCCGACCTTCAGGTCGAGTTCGTCGACCGAACGCGTAGTGATCACCGAGGTGACGATACCGAACGGCGTGTCCACATCGACTTCGGACACCACCGGCCCGCGGATGATTTCCTTGACCTTGCCTTTGAACTGATTGCGTACATTGATTGCGGAAATGCTCATGTCGAGTGACTCCAGAAAAGCGGTTGAAAACAGTCAGTCAAGGGATGTCAGACGGCCCAACGGACGTCTGTCGGCCGCGTAAGGCGGCCCTCGTCACGTGCGTCGTAAGCGCGATGGGACAGCGCGTCGTCGTTCGGCGCCGTCTTCAGTACGCGTTGCAACACATGTTCTTCCAGCGCGGCAAAACCGGCCGACGCACGCGCCCGCGGGCGCGTAAGCGGCACCGGCTGATCGAGCGCGATGCGCCCTTCTTCGATCAGCAGAATCCGGTCGCCAAGCGCGACGGCTTCATGCACGTCGTGCGTCACCAGCAGCGCGGTAAATTGATGTTCGCGCCACAGGCGTTCGATCAGCGCGTGCATTTCGATGCGCGTCAAGGCGTCGAGCGCACCGAGCGGCTCGTCCAGCAGCAGCAACTGCGGCCGATGCACCAGCGCCCGCGCCAATGCCACACGCTGACGCTGACCGCCGGAGAGCTGCGCGGGCCAGTCGTTGGCGCGCTCCAGCAAACCGACTTCGGCAAGCACGGCACGCGCATCTTCACGCGCGCTGCGGCCAAGGCCGAGCATCACGTTTTGCAGCACGCTCTTCCAGGGCAAGAGTCGCGCGTCCTGGAACATGATGCGGGTGTCGAGCGGCCGGCCGTCTTCGGCGCGCTTTTCGAGCACGCCCGACGTGGTCTTTTCCAGACCGGCGACCAGGCGCAGCAAGGTCGATTTCCCGCAGCCGCTGCGGCCGACAATTGCCACGAAGCTGCCGCGCTCGATCGACAGATCAAAATCGGACAACACCTTGCGCTCGCCGTACTGCTTGCCGACGCCACGCAACTCGACCGAATAATCGCCGGATCGGCGCGCGTCATTACGTGCCGATGCCCCCGCCGCCGAAGGCACGACGCCCACGCGATGGCGCTCGTGCGCCGGATCTGCACGGTCGAAGCCGGCCGCCTCTTCGGCGTCGTGATCGACGGTGCGCGGCTGTGCCAGTTCGGCTTCGAGATCGCTGCCCGCGATGCCGCCGAACGACGCCGACAATGTCGTTGCGCTCATGCTTTCGCTCCTCGTTGATAGGCCGGATGCCAACGGAGCGACACGCGCTCGAGACTCTTGGCCAGCACATCGGCAAGTTTGCCGAGCGCCGCGTACAGCAGAATGCCGACCACCACCACATCGGTTTGCAGGAATTCGCGTGCGTTCATCGTCATGTAGCCGATGCCCGATTGCGCGGAAATGGTTTCAGCGACGATCAGCGTGACCCACATCAGTCCAAACGCGAAACGCACGCCGACCAGAATCGACGGCAACGCGCCCGGCAGGATCACGTGCCGGTAAAGTGCGAAACCCTTCACGCCGTAACTCCGCGCCATTTCGATCAGATTGGTATCGACCGAGCGGATGCCGTGAAACGTGTTCACATAGATCGGGAAAAACACGCCCAGCGCGACGAGAAACACCTTCGCTTCTTCCTCAATACCGAACCACAGAATGACGAGCGGGATCATCGCCAACGCGGGAATGTTGCGGACCATCTGCACGGTCGAATCGAGTGCGATTTCGGCGGGTTTGAAAAGACCCGTCGCGAGGCCGAGCACGAGTCCGATGCCGCCGCCGATCGCAAATCCCGACACGGCGCGCCATGTGCTGACTTTCACGTCCGCCCACATCTCGCCGGACTGGATCAGCGACCACGCGGCCTTCACGACCGCGAGCGGCTCGGGCAGCACACGCGTCGAGAGAATGCCGCTACGCGCGGCGAACTCCCAAGCCAGCAGAATCGCCAGCGGCGCGAGCCACGGCGCAAGATGCTCACCGATGCGGCGTAATACACCGAACCCCGCATCTGCACCTGAGTCGGCGCTTGTGCCTCGTTCCGCATTCACAGTGGATTGAGCCATGATTACTTTCCTCGTTGCTTATCGATGGGCGTCGTTACCGAACCGGGTGCAAGCGCTCAACTCGAACTCGCCGCCTTCGGCAGATAGTTGTTGCCGACAATCTCGCCGAACGGACCCGACAGCGGACCGCCCGAGGTCTTGCTCTGACGGCCCGGCAGCAGCGGGAACACCAGTTCAGCGAAGCGATACGACTCTTCGAGATGTGGATAGCCGGACAGGATGAACGTGTCGATGCCGAGCGCCGCGTACTCGTTCATCAGCGCCGCCACCTGCTCGGGATTGCCGACCAGCGCCGTGCCTGCACCGCCGCGCACGAGACCCACGCCCGCCCACAGATGCGGATACACCTCGAGTTCCGCGCGGCCACCGCGCTTGCCGCCGTGCAATGCCGCCATGCGGCGCTGTCCTTCGGAATCCATCTTCGAAAAGGAAGCCTGCGCACGGGAAATGGTTTCGTCGTCGAGCTTGCTGATCAGCTTGTCGGCAGCGGCCCATGCTTCTTCTTCGGTCTCGCGCACGATGACGTGCAGGCGAATGCCGAACTTGATCTTGCGGCCACGCGCTTCAGCACGGGCGCGAATGTCGGCGATCTTCTTCGCGACGGCGGCAGGCGGCTCGCCCCACGTCAGATACGTGTCGATGTGATCGGCCGCGATGTCGTGCGCAGCCGCCGACGAACCACCGAACCACAGCGGCGGATGCGGGTTCTGCACCGGCGGATACAGCGCCTTGCCGCCCTTCGAGGTCAGATGCTTGCCATTGAAGTCGATCGCGTCGTTGGTATGCGCGGCGCTCAGCAGCTTGCGCCAGATGTGCAGGAATTCGTCGGTGATTTCATAGCGCGTGTCGTGATCCACGAACACGCCGTCGCCTTCCAGTTCAGCGGAATCGCCGCCGGTCACGACGTTGATCAGGAGACGCCCATTCGACAGACGGTCGAAGGTCGCCGCCATGCGCGCCGCCAGACCCGGCGAGGAAATGCCCGGACGGATCGCCACCAGAAACTTCAGACGTTTGGTCGCGGCAATCAGGCTCGATGCGACGACCCATGCGTCTTCGCATGAACGGCCGGTCGGCAGCAGCACGCCCTCGTAGCCGAGCGTATCGGCGGCCACGGCGATCTGCTGGAAGTAGTCGTAATCGGCTGCACGTGCGCCTTGGGCCGTACCGAGATAGCGGCTGTCGCCGTGAGTCGGAATGAACCAGAACACATTCATTTGCTGCTCCTGCTAGTTTGAAACTGGATTGAATGGAGACGTGTGTAACGACAATGCGGACGGTGCGTCGAGTGAAAGCGCACACGCTGGTCGCGCACCGCTAGCCGCGCGCCGCTAGTCGCGCACCGCTAGCCGCGCGCATCCATCCGGCACGAGAGCCGGAGATGCAAGCGCAAACAAAGGACGGAAATACGGCGATGAAATGCGGACTAGTGATGGACTAGTTCCGACAGCGCATCCGCAAACGCGCGCGCGCCATGGCGTGGTTGAAGATCGGCATCAGGCAGGACATCGCGACGGCTTCCCTCGACCAAACGTGCGCGTGATGCGCTCGATTAAATGGACGACGGCGGCAAACGCCGTCTGCATGGAGAAACAGTCTATGGATTGGGGCCTGGCTTTTGAACGATTTTTTTTAGCTTAGGTTTTCCACTTTCGTGATTAGCCCGACGTTAAAGCATACGGATGTTGCGCCTTACCTACGCTGGAAACGGGATACCCCTATATATAATGGCGCCACATTTCCAATAATCCGGTGCAGGCCGCGCAAACCACGCCGCCTGATCTCTCGCGGTGCAATGCATGCAAAAACTCATCCTGCCGTTCGTCGCCGGTTTTCTGGCTTCCCTGTTCTTTCATGAATCGACCCTGGCGCTGCTGCACGCAGCCGGTCTGATCGACCCAACCGGTTTTTCGACCGCGCCGTTTTTGCCGCTCGGACTGCCGGAGTTCATTGCGAACGCGATCTGGAGCGCGTTCTGGGCGGTGCTGATGGCGTGGCTGTTGCGCGTGGCGCCGGGGCGGCGCGCGCCGTGGGTGCCCGCCTTTGTATTCGGCGGCATTGCGTTGACTGCGGCCAGCGTGTTCGTGGTCGATCCGCTGCGCGGGATCTGGCCGAGCGGCAACATGCTGCCGCGCCTCGCGGTAGGTTTCGCGGCAAATGCGATGTGGGGCTGGGGCGCGCTGGTGTTCATGCGCGCCTTCATGGCGAGCGAAGACGAGGACTGAGCGTCTTCACGGAGTGTGCTCGTGTGGCTATGCGGGGGCGACGCCCGGCATAGCCCTACTGCTTCAATTGCTGTAACGCTGCGGCCTGACCCCGCTTAACCGCGCAGATCTCGCAGCGGATGTTCGTTGGCCGGCCACGGGCTGTCGAACATCTTCGCCACATCGGCGGCGCGCACGTCTTCAATGCGCGCAAAACGCCAGCGCGGCGCGTTGTCCTTGTCGATGATGCGGGCGCGAATCCCTTCGATCGTGTCGCCCTGCGCAAAGCTTGTGCGCGTCAGATCAAGATCGCCACGCAGCACATCGGCCATCGAACCCTCGGCGCGCGTCACCACTTCCAGCGACACGGCCATCGATAACGGCGAACGTTCGCACAATACGGCGATCGTCTGCTCCGCCCAATCGGCGGCCTCGCCGCCACGCTCCTGTTCCTGCTCCAGCGAAGCGAGAATTTGCGCCACGTCGGGCAACGCGAAATGCTGGTCGATCAACGCACGTATGCTCGCGAGCGGCGAAGCATCGGGTTCCGGCACGACCTGATGCGCGGCTGTCTCGCGTTCGATGCACGCAACCACGTCGGCCCCACGTTCGAACAGTTCCGTGCGCAAGGTATCGACTAGCGCGGGCAATGCCTCATCGTCGATATAGGCGTCGGCAAGGCCTGCGTAGAGGGCGTCGGCGGCGCCGATCGTCTCGCCCGTGACCGCCAGATAACGGCCGAGCGCACCTGGCGTGCGCGCCAGAAACCAGCTCGCGCCCACATCGGGAAAGAGTCCGATGCGGGTCTCGGGCATCGCCATCTTCGTCGAGTTGGTCACCACTCGCAGGCCGCCGGTACGATGCGCGCCCTGCGAAATTCCCATGCCGCCGCCCATCACGACGCCGTTCATCAAGGCGATATACGGCTTCGGGTAGGTGAAGATCGCGTGATTGAGCCGGTATTCCTCGGTGAAAAAGGTATCGCGCGCGTCGTGCTCGCCGCGCTGCGCCGACTCGTACAGAAAGCGGATATCGCCGCCCGCGCAGAACGCGCGCGGATGCTGGCTGCGCACCACCACGGCAAGCACGTCGGGATCTTCGCGCCACTGATCGAGCGCCGCGTGCATCGCGCGAATCATACCGGTAGACAGCGCGTTGAGCGCCTTCGGCCTTTCCAGTTCGATGAAACCGATGCGGTTGGCTACGTAAGTCGCGACTTCGTCGCTGACAGCGGGCGAGACGGAAATAGACATGGCGAGCTAAGCGCGATGGCGCGAAATGAATTGGAACTGAACGTTATCACGCGTCCGCGGATTTGGGTCCCGTGGCGGGTTGGGTCTCCGCCTGGATAGCCGCATGGGTGTCCGCTTTGATGGCGTGGTCGGTATCCGTGCCGATGGCGGGTTTGCCGGCCAATGGCCCCGGTACTTTCGTGGACTTTTTGCCCGACGGCGTGGATGGCTGAGTCGACTCAGTAGCCGGTTCACCGCCCGGCTCGGCATACGACTCAAACGGCGCTTTAGCGGACTTCCTTTTGCCGGCCCGAACAGATCTCGCGACGCCTGGTGGCTGCGCGGCGTCTTGCGTGCCCAGCCAGGCATCGAGTGCGACGCCCACCACTTTATCTAGCGGCGCGGTCGGAAACACGGGACAGGTGAGATTGAGCGCGACGATGCCATGCATGGTCGCCCAGAACGCCTCCGCCCACACGGCCACGTCCATCGATGCGGACAAGCGCCCCGCCGCTTTCAACTCTTCGAGCGCGGAGATCATGATGTACAACGCGGCATCGCCGGGGTCGTCGTCCGCTTTCGGGGGCGCGAGGTTCAATTTCCCGGACGCGGTGGAACCCGCGGCCGCTGTTCCCGCCGCGGCAATCTCCACCGCTTCTTCCACCGCTTCTTCCACCGCACCGGCACCGGCATCCGCGACCGCAGCCGCCGACTTACCCGACGCGGCAGCCGCGCCGCCCAGCGCCGCGCCGGTGTAGCTCGGGTCCTCCATGAAGATCAGCCGGTAGGTTTCCGGATGTGCGACACCGAATGCCACATAAGCACGCCCGAGCGCCTTCAACCGCTCAGTCGGATCGGCGATCTGCGCAAGCGGCACGAATGTCTCCAGCAATTGCGCATAGCCTTCCGCACACAACGCCTGCACGATCTCATCGCGGCTCGCGAAGTGAAGGTACAGCGTGGCGGGAGAATACTCGATGGCCTCCGCAATCTTGCGCATGGACAGCGCGGCAAAACCTTCGCGCATGACGATGCGCCGCGCTGCATCGAGGATGCGCTCACGCAGCGCCTGTTTCTGACGGCTTTTTCGTTCGACGATTCCCATGGCGAACATTTTCAGGTTGACAAACTGAAAAGTCAAATTAAACTGAACACTGTTTACTGAACACTGTTCATTAAATTCCCATTAGTCAGCCAGATCACTCAGGCGCGATACGGCGCCACCTTCAGGAGTCGTCATGCAAGCCACAGGGAAAGTGGGTTTATTCGGCGCCGCGGGCGCGGCAGGCCAAATCATCGCGGCGGCGTTGAGCGCGGCGGGAAGGGATTACCGGGTGGTCGGCCGCTCGCGCCAGCCGCTCGAGGCGGCCTTCGGCCACGATCCGCATGCGGAAATCGTCACGTGGAATCCGGACGACCCGGCTTCGATCAGCGCTGCCGCAGCCGGTTTGCAATCCGTGATCTATCTGGTGGGCGTGGCCTACGATCAGTTCGCCGAGCATCCGCCGCTCATGGAACGAACCCTCGAAGGCGTGACGGCAGCGGGCGTCGAACGCTTCATTCTGATCGGCACCGTGTATCCGTACGGACGCGCACGCGGCAATCCGATTAGCGAAAATCATCCGCGTGAGCCCCATACGTTCAAAGGCAAGATGCGGCTCGCGCAGGAGAAGCTGGTGCTGGCGGCACACGGGCGAGCAAGCGGGTCGACCCGCTTGTCGACGCTGGTGCTGCGCCTACCGGATTTCTACGGTCCCGGCATCGAACGCAGTCTGATCAACGGCATATTCGAGGGCGCGGCGCACGGCAAGCGCGCGCAGGTGATCGGGCCGGTCGATGTGCAGCACGAATTCATCTACTTGCCGGATATCGGACCGGTGGTCGAGAAACTCACACGTACGCCCGAAGCGTACGGCCGCTGGTGGCACCTGGCCGGCACGGGCACGATCACGCAGCGCGAAGTGGCGAGACAGGCCTATGCGCTAGCGGGCCGCGAGCCGAAGCTGATGGTGGCCGGCAAGACCATGCTGCGCATGCTCGGCCTCTTCAATCCACTGATGCGGGAACTCGTGGAGATGAATTACCTGATGACCGAGCCGCTTGTGCTTGACGACTCCGCATTGACGAAGCTGATCGGCCCGTTCGTCAAAACCTCGTACGAGGAAGGCATCCGTCATGCATTCAATGCGGCGCGCAACGCACCAGAGAGCGCCGCGACCCAGGGAGGCACGGCGAAGGCGGCGTGACCCGTCGTCTAGACCGCGACGTTGCCCGGCGGGAAATGGCCGCTCCTGAGCAGCACGGGCGTGCCATTGCTGATCTGCAAATGTTCGCGCGCAACCGCCTCGATGCGCGGACGCCCGGCGTCGAACGCACGCAGCCAGCCTTCGAGATCCTCGGAGTACGCGCCGAAATGATCCTCGAGCGCTTCGACCGAGATCGCGCACGGCACCGGTTCGCCGTCCACGAGCGCGGGAAATACAACCGTCAGATTGGAATCGCGGTAAGCAGGCGCGTCCGCGGGAAACCGAATTTCCATGGTCGCCTCATCAGAAGTATCCGGCAGGAAGCGGACACCGGTGGGAACCGGCCGCCTCCAAACATGCCCGCTATGGTACTCGCGCGCCTCAACCGCGGTCCAGCCTCCTAAGCGCTCCTGTTCGCTGACTTGCGCCCCGAGCCAATCAGTTCCGCAGGCAAATCGATACACCTGATTGCACTTGTTCCGCGTGCTTCTGTCGAAGTGGTTCACCGGCATGGTCCGTGCCGACGCGATGACACCATTTCGAGTTCAGCGAGCGCAATATGGGAAAATATTTTCTGCAGAACCACGAACTACCCGAGCCGGATGCGGCAAACGCATGGTTTGCTTACGCCGAGAGCCATGGCATCGACATTCCGAAAGCCATTAGCATCTGGGAAGACGCGGCGACCGAAAGCGGCGCAGAAAGCCGCCAACTGGTCAGCGCGGCGGGCATCACGATCGAAACGCGTTAGCCTTAGGGGCGCGCTTCCAGTGCGCACGGCGAGTCTCGATTCTTATTTGAAAGGAACCTTCACGATGCATTTCATGACGCAACTGCGCCGCTCCGGCCGCTTCCGATCCGGCAGCACCGCGTTTGCTCTAGTCCGCAGGGCGTCCCTGTCTGCCGCCCTGCTGCTCGGCGCGGGTCTCGCCGGCTGTGCATCGTCGAACACGACATCGCTCATCAATCTGCCGAACGGCCAGACCGGCTTCGCGGTGAACTGCAGCGGTGCCGACGCCGCGTCCAGTTGGGCCTCCTGCTACGTCCAGGCCGGCCGAGCATGTGGCGCGACCGGCTACGACATCGTGTCGAAAGACAACGACGAAGGCGGCGCGGCGGGTGGCAGCGTCACGAACGTCGTCTCGGCTAATGTGAAAAACCGTTCGATGATCGTGCGCTGCAAGTAACGCTCAGTGCGCCTGCATCTTCGAGAACATGTTCAACACGGCAACCCCGGCAATGATCAACCCGAGCCCGATGACGGCCGGTAAGTCAGGCACTTGCCGGTACAGCACGACCGCGACCAGCGTAATCAGCACGATGCCGGCGCCGGACCACACCGCGTAGACAATGCCGACCGGAATAGTCTTCAGCGTGAGCGACAGGCAATAGAACGCGATGCCGTAGCCGATCACCACGACCGTTGCGGGCAAGAGCCGCGAAAAACCTTCCGACGCCCGCATGGCGGAGGTCGCGATGACTTCGGCGACGATCGCAATGGCGAGCAATGCATAAGGAGGCATCCGCATCGCCTCAGGCCTTTGCAAGCGCTAGCTTGCTGTAGTCGTGCCCAAGGTGCGCGCATAGCGCTTCCACCACCAGTTCGTGATCCGCGCGCTGCGGCAAACCAGATACCGTGATCGAGCCGATCACACCGGCACCCGCTACCGTCAATGGGAAAGCGCCGCCATGGGATGCATATTCGGTGACCGGCAAGCCGTGCTTGTCGGCGAGCGTGCTGCCCGCCTGTTGCATCTTCAAACCAATCGCGTACGAACTGCGGCGAAAATGCGCGACCGTGTTGCCCTTGCGGCGAGCCCAGTCGACGTTGTCCGGCGTCGCTCCGTCAAGCAGGCTGAAAAACAGCGGCTGACCGAACGTGCGCACGTCGATGGCGGCGGAGATGCCGCGCGCCCTCGCAACCTCGTGCAGATACGTACCGACCTGCCATGCGCGGTCGGCGTCGAATTGCGGGAACACCAGCGCGTGTTCCTGAGCGGCAATCACCTGTAGATCGTGAGCGATATCCATGGAGTTCAGAGCAAGGTAAGAAGTGAGGCGCGCGCCGTTTCGAATGCGTCACTGCGCCGCGAAGAGAACCTGGATTCTAGCGCAGCGCCTTACGAGGGTCTTGCGCCATACGACGCCGGCCATGCGCGCCGCGACTTCGAAGGCCGCCGCGCTTTGGAGGCTGCTGCGACGCATTTGCGCGGATTGAAGCCGGTCCTTAAATAGCTATTGCGTTGGTTGCCGCATTGTTCTATAATATTTTCTTCGACGGACGCGGGGTGGAGCAGTCTGGCAGCTCGTCGGGCTCATAACCCGAAGGTCGTAGGTTCAAATCCTACCCCCGCAACCAAGTATCTAAATGCGGTTCGAAACGTCGAAACAACATCAAAGGCTTGCCCAACCGGCAGGCCTTTTTTGTTTTCTGCCTCTCGTTCTCCGCCTGGCCGGTTGCGCGCGTTCTGCAAGCCGAATTGCAGGCATCGTTTCCGCGCTCCCTCCCGTAGCCGGAAGAGCACCAAAATCTTTGGCAAAGCCGGATTCCGCTCGGCACCGCAACTGCCTCCCGAGCACCACCTGTCGCTTTCGCTCGCGCCCATTGATCCGGACTCCAAACAGATCCGCATTCTTCCCCAATGGTCGTGATAGGCACACGCGCCAGCGGGACCTGACTCGTGCAATATCCTCACCCCGCACTATCTGGCGCACACCGCCATGGCCCGCTCCCGGCAAAGCTCGCCCCAGTGATAAACTCCCATCACTCTTTCTCGTCCCCTTCCTATGAAATTCTGTTCTGTCTGCGGCCACGGCGTCAGCCTGAGCATTCCGCCGGGCGACAACCGCGAGCGCTTCGTATGCGGCAGTTGCGGCACGGTGCATTATCAGAATCCGCGCAACGTGGTCGGCACCGTTCCGGTCTGGGACGAAAAAGTGCTGCTGTGCCGTCGCGCGATCGAACCGCGCTACGGCTACTGGACGTTGCCGGCAGGTTTCATGGAAATGGGCGAAACCACCGCCGAAGCGGCTTCGCGCGAAACGCTGGAAGAAGCCGGCGCGCGCGTCGAGGTGCAGAGCCTGTTTTCGCTGCTGAACGTGCCACATGTCCATCAGGTGCATCTGTTCTATATGGCGCGCCTGCTCGACCTCGACATCGCGGCCGGCGAGGAAAGCCTCGAAGTGAAACTCTTCGAAGAACACGAAATTCCGTGGGATGAGATCGCCTTCCCGACCGTTGGCCAGACCTTGCGTTTCTTTTTCGCCGACCGCGCCGCCGGCAGCTTCGGGCTGCACACGGGCGATATCTTCCGCTCGCTGCGCGAAGGTTGAGCGGCGCGCATGGTTCCCTGGCTCGGACCTGACGATCCGTTTCCCTCCGTCGAGCGCGCGCTCGGCGCGACAAGCGGGGCACCCGGCCTGCTCGCCGCGAGCGGCGACCTGCTGCCGTCGCGGCTGATCGACGCCTATCGGCGCGGCATCTTCCCGTGGTATTCAGACGGCCAGCCGGTCTTGTGGTGGAGTCCCGATCCGCGCATGATCCTGCGCCCTGCCGAGTTCAAACTGTCGCCGTCGCTGCGCAAGACGCTCAAGCGTGTGCTGCGCGAAGATGCTTGGGAAATCCGTGTCGACCATGATTTTGCTGCTGTGATGCGCGCCTGTGCGCAGGCGCCGCGGCGCGGCCAGCGCGGCACGTGGATCACGGCCGACGTGGTCGAAGCGTATTCGTCGCTGCACCGGATGGGCGATGCGCACAGCATCGAGACCTGGTTCGAAGGCGAGCGCGTAGGCGGTTTGTATGGCGTGTCTTTCGGCCGGATGTTCTTCGGCGAATCGATGTTCGCGGAGGTCACCGACGCCTCGAAAATGGCGCTGGCCGCGCTTGTCGGACACTTGCGCCGTCACGAAATAGAAATGATAGACTGCCAGCAGAACACGTCGCATCTGGCGTCGCTGGGCGGCCGCGAGATCGCGCGCAAAGCGTTCATCGCGCATGTTCGCGCGTCTGTCGACGCACCGCCGATTCCCTGGCACTTCGACAAGACCGTATTGCGCGATGTCGTCGCGCCAACGGCGTAGGAAAAATCAGGCCGAATCCGGATCCGCCGCCTACCGAGCCGCGGGTCACGAGCCGCGGGTTGACAACCGCAAGGCGCCGGGTTTGCAATACCAGAGACGCTTCGAGAGCTGCCAACGTGACTCATCCCAACGAGCTGCCTCTTTCCCCGCTTTCCGCGCTGCAATTTTATGCAACGGCGCCCTATCCCTGCAGCTATCTGGATGGACGCATCGCGCGCTCGCAAGTCGCCACGCCCAGTCACCTGATCAACTCCGACGTCTATACCGACCTCGTCAAAGCCGGCTTCCGCCGTTCGGGTGTGTTCACTTACCGCCCGTATTGCGATGGCTGCCGCGCCTGCGTGCCAGTGCGCGTGCCGGTCGATCATTTCGTGGCGAACCGCACGCAGCGCCGGGTCTGGAAGAAGCACGGCGAGTTGATCGCAACGGTCGCCCCACTGCATTACGACGAAGAGCACTACGCGCTCTACATGCGTTATCAGTCGGCACGGCATGCCGGCGGCGGCATGGACCGCGACAGCCGCGACCAGTATGAACAGTTCCTGCTGCAGAGTCGGATCAACTCGCGGCTGGTCGAGTTTCGCGAGCCGCTGCCGGATCATCCGGACGCGCCGGGCATTCTGCGCATGATCAGCATGATCGACATCCTCGGTGACGGGCTCTCGTCGGTCTATACGTTCTTCGAACCGGGTCTGCCGCACACCAGCTTCGGCACCTACAACATCTACTGGCAGATCGAACAGGCGAAGAGCCTCAAGCTGCCCTACGTGTACCTCGGTTACTGGATTCGCGAGAGTCCGAAGATGGCGTACAAGGCGAATTTCCGGCCCCTCGAAGGCTTGATCGACGGTGCCTGGAAGGTGCTCGATCCCGCCAACGTCGATCTGCCGCCGGTCGATCTGGCGATTCAGGGCAACAGGCGCGGACCGCTGCGGCCGTAGCGATTGTGCGCGGCCTAGGCATTCACGCCTACGCGCCCCTCCCAGTTAGTCTCATTAATGCCCTAAAGCCGGTAAAATGGAGGGTTACCATTTTCCGGCCGCCCGGCTTCGTCCCGTGTTCAGTTCCCTCTACCCGCTCGTACGCGCCCAACTCTTTCGCATGGACGCGGAAGACGCTCACCACCTGACCTTGCGCATCCTCGGCGCCGCCGGCCGCACCGGCCTTGCAGGCGCGCTCGCGCCACGCGTGCCCGATGCGCCGCGCACCGTGATGGGGCTGACGTTCAAGAACCCGGTCGGGCTCGCCGCGGGCCTCGACAAGGACGGCGCGTGCATCGACGGTCTGGCGGCGCTCGGCTTCGGTTTCATCGAAGTGGGCACGGTCACGCCGCGCGCACAGCCGGGCAATCCGCGCCCGCGCATGTTCCGCCTGCCGCAGGCGAATGCCGTGATCAATCGGATGGGCTTCAACAACGCGGGCGTCGACCAGTTCGTCAAGAACGTGCAGGCCGCGCGCTATCGCGGCACGCTCGGGCTGAACATCGGCAAGAACGCCGACACACCGATCGAACGCGCCGCCGAAGACTATCTGTACTGCCTCGAACGCGTGTACCCGTTTGCGAGCTACGTGACGGTCAACATCTCGTCGCCGAATACGAAGAATCTGCGCCAGCTGCAAGGCGCGGGTGAACTCGACGCGCTGCTCGCCGCGCTGAAAGACAAGCAGCAGCGGCTGGCCGACATGCACGGCAAGCTGGTGCCGCTCGCACTGAAGATCGCGCCGGACCTCGACGACGAACAGATCAAATCGATCGCCGATACGCTGCTGCGCCACAAGTTCGAAGGCGTGATCGCCACCAACACCACGCTGTCGCGTACCGCCGTGACCGGCATGCAATACGGCGACGAAGCCGGCGGCCTGTCGGGCAAGCCGGTGTTCGACGCGTCGAACGAAGTGATCCGCAAACTGCGCTCGGAAGTCGGCGAAACGGTGCCGATCATCGGCGTGGGCGGGATTTTTTCCGGCGAGGATGCGCGCGCGAAGCTCGCGGCGGGCGCTTCGCTGGTGCAACTCTATACCGGCTTCATTTACCGCGGACCGGCGCTGGTGGCCGAATGCGCGCAGGCGCTGCGCTAAGCGGCGGCCTTCGGGCGCGCGGGATGTGCAGGCTGCACGCTCGGTCAGCGCCGGGGCTGCACAACGAATCGGCACCCAATCCGCATCAGTAATATAGACATAAACAAACGATATTTAGGTTTCGATAGTCTGCTTTGTTATGCTTTCGTCTGTTAAAACGCCAGACGAACAAAAAGGAACACGATGAAATTTGGCTTGCTGAAAAAGATGCTCGTCGCCGGCCTGATCGGCGCATCGTTCACTGCTGTCACTGCCCACGCAGACGACCTGCTCGATCAGGTCAAACAACGCGGCACGTTGCGCGTCGGCCTGGAAGGCACCTTCCCCCCGTTCAATTCGAAAGCGCCGTCGGGCGAACTGGTGGGTTATGACGTCGACATCGCCAAGGCCGTTGCAGCCAAGCTCGGCGTGAAGCCGGAATTCGTCACGACCGAATGGAGCGGCATCATCGCCGGTCTGCAGGCGAACAAGTTCGACGTGATCGTCAACCAGGTCGGCATCACCGACGCGCGCAAACAGGCGCTCGACTTCTCGCCGGCGTACACGTATTCGGCTGCTCAACTGATCCAGCGTAAGGACGACACCCGCCAGTTCAAATCGCTCGACGATCTGAAGGGCAAGAAGCTCGGCGTCGGTCTGGGCACGAACTACATGGACATGGCGAAGTCGGTGCCGGGCATCGACGTGAAGACGTATCCGGGCGCGCCTGAATACCTGCGCGACTTGGCCTCCGGCCGTCTGGACGCGGCGCTGAACGACCGCCTGATGCTCGCCTATCTGATGAAGAACTCGCAATTGCCGCTGCGCACGGGCGCGACGCTTGCCGCCGGTAACCCGTCGGGCATTCCGTTCAGGAAGGGCAATCCGAAGTTCGCCAAGGCGATCGACGACGCGATGACCCAGCTCGAAGCGGACGGCACGTTCTCGAAGATCTCGGACAAGTGGTTCGGCATCGACGTCAGCAAGCCGCTCAAGTAAAGCGCGCTGTATGAAACGAAGGGCGGCATCGTCGGCGATGCCGCCCTTCGCTTTTACAGCTCCGGGCCCACGCCGGCCACCGTTTATGATGTGCGCTTTGCCGCGCCAACCCTAGCCACTGCTCATGTCCACCACTTCCCTGCTCGTCCAATCGCTTCCTGTGCTTGCACAGGGCGCCGTCCTGACGGTCAAGTTCGCGGTTCTGTCGATGATTTTCGGCCTGCTTGCCGGTGCCGTGCTCGCAGTGATGGGCATCAGCCACAACCGCGCATTGAACTGGATCGCGCGCATTTACGTGAGCGTGTTCCGCGGCACGCCGCTGCTGGTACAGATCTTCGTGATCTATTACGGCTTGCCGAGTCTCGGTATTTCGCTCGATCCGACACCCGCGGGCGTGATCGCGTTGTCGGCGAACGTCGCCGCGTACCTGTCGGAGAGCATGCGCGGCGCGATTCTCGGCATTCCCAACGGCCAGTGGCTGGCGGCTTATAGCCTGGGGCTCTCGCGACGCCAGACGCTGCGCTACGTGATTGCGCCGCAGGCCTTGCGCATTGCCGTGCCGAGTCTGTCGAACAGCTTGATCAGCCTGATCAAGGATACGTCGCTGGTGTCGGTGATTACCGTGACCGAATTGCTGCGCAGCGCGCAGGAGATCATCGCGTCGACCTATCAGCCGCTGCCGCTGTACCTCGCGGCAGCCGCCGTCTACTGGGTGCTATGCCAGGTACTCGAGTGGGTGCAGCACTGGTACGAAAAGCGTCTGGCGCTGCCGTCGCGTCACTGAGGCCCAATACCGCACGCTCAACTACCGGCTGGCGCCTAGCGACGCCGCATCCAGCGGCGCGCCGAAGCGCTCGAAGCGCGGTTTGTAGTAGTGATCCGCGTCGAGCGAATACGCAACGTGGCGCGTACGCCCCATCAGTTCCTTGCGCGGAAAGAAGCCGAAGTAGCGCGAGTCGGCGCTGTCGTCACGATTGTCGCCGAGCATCAGATACTCGCCTGAGGGCACGACCACCGGCCCGAACGAATCGCGCGGACTCGGCGCGTCAGGCGCAAGCCGCACGATGTGCACAACCCCGTCGAAGCGTTCGGTGAGATAGTCGCCGGGAGATGTCGCATCGCCCGGCAGCGGCTTCAGATGCAGCGGCTGGTAGTCCGCGCGCACGCCGTTCACATACAGCACGTTGTCGCGCATGGCGACGCTGTCGCCAGGCAAGCCGATCAGACGCTTGACGATCAACTCATGTGCCGCCGAAGAATCGATCGTGACAATATCGCCACGCTGCGGATCGTGCAGATGCGCGATCGTGATATGGGTGAGCGGCACGCGCAGATCGTAGGCCATCTTGTCGACGAAAATCCGGTCGCCTTCGCGGATCGTCGGCAACATCGAGCCGCTTGGCACGACGTTCCAGTCGGCCACGGCGCTGCGGAACAGCACCATCAGGAACAGAAAGGCAACGAAGCTCTTGTTGTCGCGCCACATTTTTCCAAGCATGCGCATCGCAGGCGGCTCCGGTGGAAGGTGATCGAAAGCTGCGGGCAGGCGGGCTCTTTTTCATTCGAGTCCGCGCACCCGGGCAAATCGTACCACCGCCGCTGAAAGCAACGCGGCAACGGAGCCCTCTCACTCCCCCGGGAACTTAAGTCCCAACGCGGCCCGCGCGGCATCGGCCATCTCGATCATCTGCAGCGACTTGCTATGCGACATCAGCGGGCTTTCAATCTGCCCGGCTCGAATCAGCTCGCAAAAATGCGCGGTTTCGTAGTTCAAACCGCCGCCCACGAACGGTTCGTCGAGCTCGACCACACGACCGTCGGCGTACCGGATCGTCGCGCGCGCCGGATTCCACCAGGGTTCGTGAATCGTGACATGGCCGCCCTTGGCCATCAGCAACGCGTCGCCCTTGCCGTACATGTCCAGCCCGCAAAACAGCTGCGCGATGCCGCGTTCATGCTGGCTGTTCAGGCTCGCGAACGTATCGACGCCGGTCGAGCCGAGCCGCCCGAGCGTCTGCACCTCACGCGGCGCGCCGAGCCAGTCGACCGCGAGAAAGATCTCGTAGATGCCGATATCGAGCAGCGCGCCGCCCGCATGCTCGTACGACAGAGACGGATGATTGTCCGGCACGCCCGGCACCGAACAGCCGGCGCGCACGAGACCCACCTCGCCGATCGGCTCGGCATCCAGATGCGCGCGCAACTTTCTGTAGAGCGGATAGAACGGCGGCTTCATGGCTTCCATGAAAAGCCGTTGCTCAGCGCGAGCGACCTCGAGCACGCGCTCGAGTTGCGGCTTGTTGATGGTGGCGGGTTTTTCGCACAGCACGTGCAGACCGGCTTGCAGCGCAGCGATCGCGTAGTCGGCGTGACTGTCCTGGACGGTGGCGATATAAAGCGCGTCGATACCGCTGGCGAGCAGCGCCTCGAAATTCGCACACACCTCACCACCGAATTCTTCGGCGAAGGCCATGGCCGGTTCGGCGCGACGTGACCACAGCGCGGTCAACTGCGCATGCGGCACATGAGTGAGTCCTTGAGCAAAGCGACGGGCAATGTGGCCCGTCCCCACGATCCCCCAGCGAACCGTGTCACCCGAGCGGGTTCCTTGCATTGCGTTTGTCATCGTTCCTTCGAGTCTGTGCGGTTTAGAACAGGCGCTATTGTGACGCAAGCCGCGTGGGCCTGCGCAGCCATATTGCCGCGCCGTTCGTTATGCAAAGTCCCTGAAGGAAGGCAACTTAAGCCGCCTTGGCGGCTACGCTCAGCCGTGCACCGGCGGCTCCGGGGTAAAGTTGCTGCCAATCCCTTCCGCGGTGAAATCGATCATCGCCAGCGAGGCGATCTCCGCTTCCTTCGGATCGCGCCGTTCGATCGCTTCGACCACGCGTTGATGCGTGCTCACCGCTTTCTCCCACAAACCCTCTTTCTGACTGACGATCGGATTCACGGTCGACAGCGCGCCGCGAATGATCGCCGCCATCTGCTTGAAGAACTGGTTGCCGCTCGCCACCACGATGCGCGCGTGGAAGAGTTCGTCGGCAGTCTGATAGCCGGGCTCGTCCGGCCGGATCACACGGAACGCGTCGAACGCCTCGCGGATCGCCGCAATGTCGGCGGCACTCCCCCGCGCGGCCGCCTGCGCCGAAGCGCGCGGTTCGATCAGGATGCGAAACTCGATCACGTCGCGCAGAAACAGCGGATCGGGCTTCGCGCGAAAACGCCAGTTCACGACGTCCTCGTCGATCATGCGCCAATCGCTCATCGGCCGGATGCGCGTGCCGATCTTGGGCCGCACGTCCAGCATGTCGCGCGCGAGCAGCATCGACAGCGCCTCGCGCATGACGGTGCGGCTGACGTCGAACTCCTTCGACAGCACATCCTGCGGTGGCAGGATGGCGCCGTACTTCTCTTCGACGATGCCGGTCACGAGCCCATCCATGACTTTGCTGACCAGCGATCGATCTTTGTTTGCCTGTTCCATGATCCTCTCCCCGAAGCGGTGTTTGCCCCCGCGTAGCCTGTTGATCAAGTGGCCCTAGTGTGTCGTTTTATCGGTGTGTCATTGTTCTTTTACGATACGTTGCTAGCTTCAAAACGGTTGCGCCAGTTGGGAAACCTCCTGAGAGGGTTATCCCTCTGAAGAATTGTTTCTTCCTTGTAACGCCGCATGTTTTGACGGGCCATAAGCTTGCGTCCCAAGCGTGCCTGCGTTGCAAAATTTGCATAGTGCGAAGACGCACGTAGCGAAACGAATTGTCTGATCCACGCCCCCTGGGCGGTTTCGGACAGGCGCAAAAAGACTGGCGCGACGACGCGGCGTTTCGGACGTCGAACCTGGTTGGTAATTGAATGCCGAAAACGCAGGCGGATTCGAAAGGAAATTCGGCGAACGCACCGCATTGACAGGCGCCGGTCATGATCAGTACTGTGACCGGCGTTGTGACCGGGTTTGCAAGCGCCGATGTAAGCGGTGTCTCAAAGCGGTGGGGCCACCGACCCATAGCGCCCGCCAAAAAAGATCAGCGGCGCGTGTTCGTCGAGCGAGAACACCAGCACTTCGCCGACAAAGAGCGTGTGGTCGCCGCACGGATGCCGGTCCACCACGCGCGCCGCGAAACGGGCCGCGGCGTGTTCGAGCAGCACCACGTCCGGCAAGCCGTCCACCGGCGCGAAGCGCGGTGCGAGCCAGCGCTGCGGCTCGCCGGCGAAGTGGCGGCTATGGGGTTCCTGAGCGTCGGACAACACACTCACGCCGAACATCGCGCTGTTCATCAGACGCTCGTGCATGCGCGCACGGTGCCCGACCGACACGACGATCAGTGGCGGTTTGAGTGAACCGGACATGAAGGCATTGGCGGTCATCGCGTGCATTGCGTCGCCACGGCCGGTCGAAATCACCACGACGCCGGTGGCAAAGCGCCCCAGCGCATGCCGGAAACGACGCTCATCGAAAGCACTCGCGCCTGTCGCGTCAAGGCAGGCCGTGTCGAATTCCGCCGCGCCACGGCCGCCCACCGCGCAAGCCACCTGCTCCTGCAACGTTGCGGCCCCAGCCTCCTGCCGACCGTCAGTGTGACGTACCCGCGCCTGCATGGCCGTTCCCCTGATCGCGGCCGTATTGATCGTCGAAACGCACGATGTCGTCTTCGCCGAGATAGCCGCCTGATTGCACCTCGATCATTTCAAGCGGCGTCTTGCCGGGATTTTCGAGCCGGTGTGTGACGCCGAGCGGAATACACGTCGACTGATTCTCCGAGAGCAGGAAGCACTCGTCGCCGCGCGTGACGCGTGCGATGCCACGCATCACGATCCAATGTTCCGCGCGATGACGACGCATCTGCAACGACAGACGTCCGCCCGGTTTAACGACGATGCGCTTCATGTACCTTTCTCGTTAGTGGGCGATCTGGTCTGTTGGTGCAGTCAATCGAAGCGGCACGCCGCAACCGGTTTGCGTGCGATGAAGTGAAACCACCACGCGTCGCTGATTTCCACGTCGTTATCAATACGGTTGCCCTCGCAACTACCGAACACGGCGCAGCTCTCAAAGCCAATCTGCGCGAGTTGCCGCCGCTGCTCACGCAGCGTCGTATAGACGATCACAATGCCGAAGTTGTGGGCCGCTGCCGTCTTCACTGAGTAATCACCATAGTCGTGGTTCAGCTTCACGTTACGCATATAGTTCAACGTGCCAAGCTGAAAATGCCGCATCGAGCGCAGCGTGCGCCACCCTAGCTTGAGCGGATTGAAGGTGAATTTCGGCAGCAATTGCCAGATGTTCTCGCGGTAACCCGGGCCGCCGCGGTTGTGCGAAGAAAACAGCACATACCCACCGGGCCGCACCACGCGATACATCTCTTCGAGGATCTTCACGCGATCGTCGTAGTCCACGCAATCGATGCCGTTCCAGCTGAACTCCGCGAGTCCGTAATGCCCCGACGGCAGCGCCGACATGTCGCGCGCATCCATATGCCGCAAGTCGAGGTCCGGATAGCGCGACTTTGCCATTTCCAGTAGTTTCGGCGTGTAGTCGACACCGGTGTAATCGTTCGAAATCGACGTCATCAGCGGGATCGTGCGGCCGGTGCCGATGCCGACATCGAGCAAGGGCTCACCGGTGCAGCGCGGCGCGAGCCACTCGAACGCGGCTTGCTCACCGAGGTCCGAGAACGCTCGCTCTAGCGTGAATACGCGGATGGCGTCCGACGAATTCCATGCGACGCGGTTGACGCGATCCAACTCGGATTGATTGTTCATGGCTTGCTCCATCGGAGTGGAAGCGCGTTGGAGAAACAGTCCAGCTCATTCATTACGCTTCCCCTGATAGACGAAACGCGCGCGCACGTTTTAGAAGCCACCGTGTGAGACGCGCATGTCGCCCGTCGAGCCGCGCATCGAGCGGCTCGACGGCAACGGATGGCTCGCGCCAACAGGTCTCGTCGAAAGTGCTTCGGAAGAATTCCTCGAAGTACGACATCACGTTTTCCTGCGCGCGGGCCGATAGAATCGCGTGATCGGTGCGCTCGCAAAAGGCCACGCCAATCCGGTCGAAGCGCCGCAGCCGGCCGCCACGCCCCCCGAAGTTGCGTTCGAGTTCCTCGACACCCTCGTCCAGCGCACCGTACAAAAGACGCGTATCGACGCCCCGTGCATGCAGCGCGGTGAAGAGGTGTTGCTTGTCCTTCAATTCAAGCTGGATTCCGCACATGCGCTCGATCGTGTCGGCAAGCATTGTGCTAAGTCTGGCCGGCAAACGCGCCGCCAACTCGCGCGCGACCAACAGGCCGCCTGTCTGTCCCCGCACGACGCGAAGCCATTTGCGCGGCTGACACATCGAGCGCAGGTACCTGCGCGTCGAGCCCAAGGCGGCTTCCTGGCCGGACGGTTTGCGGTGTTTATCGCGGATGTTCCGCCACGTGAACTTCTGCAAATTGACCAGCACGGCGCCGATCACCGCCGGCTCGCGCGACGCGGCGTGCAGGCCGACGAAGGCGCCCGCGCAGATTCCGAACAACACCGCGCCGCGATGTCCTCGCGCCGTCAACCAACGCGCCGCGCACGCCGCATCGTCGGCTCCCGCCTGTGAATACAGCGCATTGAGACTCAGCGCATCGAGCGATGGCTGGCTGTCGCCCAGGCCGCCGAGGTCGACACGCAGCGACGCGATACCTTGTCGCGCGAGGCGTCGGGCGAAGCGCACACCGAGCCGCGCATTGCCGATCCGCGACACGGCGCCGGTGTTCACCATCAGCACGCCGGGCGCGGCCGTGGCAGCTTGCGATTCGGGCGTGCAATAGATGCCGAACATCCTGCCGCCGTCGAGCCACACCGGCGTCTCGATCACGCCCGGCTCGACGAAGTGGCACACGGCAAGCTCGCCAATGTGATCCGCCATAGGCTCAGCAAGTCGACCGGCGCGGGAATCAGCGTCACGGTCCGTTGCCTGGCTCTCGTGTGCAACCGGCTCACCGGTAGCGCACGAGAGCCAGTCTTCAATTGACCGAAACGCCGCCAGCGGCATCTGGCTATCGAGCGACTCCAACATGAACTTGCCGTACTCATCGAACGACTGCCGCTCCACCTGCACACCTTGCTCACGATAGTGCGCAACCAGCGCGTCGACCCGCACGGGATCCAGCGAATCGAGCACCAACACACGCCCGGCCGGCCGCCAGGCATCGCGCTGCAAATCGACTGCGCGCAAGCTCTCCAGCGCGTCTCTATAGAGGCGAAAGCCGTACGCTTCGACGAATGCATCGGTATCGGGCTCGACTTCGCAATCCAGCGCGCCCGGCATCAATAGCCACTGGCGATAGTGCGCGCGCAACTCGCGCTGATAATTCTTGCCCGACAGAACCGGCGCCAGCAGCACCAGGCCATCCACTCCGCCAAGTTCCTGAGCGGCCAGCGCCGCGAGCGTGCCGCCAAGCCGCAGCCCGCACAAGGTCACGCGCTCGACACCCGTGGTCTCACGCAGCAGCGCCACGGCCTGCTTGACGCTGTCGATCCACGCGCGCCAGCGGCCGGGCTCGCTCGCGTCTCCCGCCGCATCGCCAGTGCCTGAGTAGTCGAACCGCAGCACCGGCATGCCGCGCGCGGCGAGCCGCTCGGCCAGCCGGCGCATGCCGCGATAGGTGCACAGTGCGTCATACCCGAACGGGTAACACAGCACTACGCCACTTGGCCCGTCTGCCGGATGCAACCATCCGAACCGGCCATCGAACAATACTGGCCTCACGCTAGGCTCCTCAACGGGGCAACTCCGCTTTCGATTACTACAACAAACGCCATCCGGTTGATCTGTACGCCCTCGCACACTATGTCGGACTCCGATATTTATGTGGCTTCACGAGTGACACGCCGTGACGGCTGACTCGACCAAAATTGACGGTCCGTTCAGCTGCCGTACGGAGCGCGCAAGGCAAAGGTCGATCGGCCAGCGAGCAGCAGGCGATAGAAACGGCGCGCACGCAACCGGTCGTCCATCGGGTAATGCCGCGACAGCAACACACGCAAGAGGGCAACTGGTTCACCCGCGTGTTCAGGCACGCGCAGGTAGGCGTGATTCAAACGTTCGATGGCTTGCGGCCGCGGCGTGCCGTCGTCAGCGATGACGATTTCAAACTCGCCATACGCCTGCGCATGGCAACGGTCGATGGCCTGTTCAAGTAAGGCGGGCCGATTGCAGGTCGGAATGCAGATGGAGATCAGGCGCGCGGCCATTTCACTGCCGCTACCCCGCCCTGCCTCGTTCTTGGTCTCAATCATGGATTGTTCTGAATTGCGTGGAAGGCGTGATCAGCACTCGCACCATTACAGGAGTTCGAAGGTGTTGACGAACGCCACGCCGTCGCGCTCGCGGCGCCGTGTGCCAAAGAGCGGCTGGCTGCCGCGCACCTGGCGCGTCAGGCCGATGAACGGCACGCCATGTTCGAGGTACGGACCTTCCGTCTTACGAAAGCCGAATTGCTCGTAGAAGTCGCGCAAACCGAGCGGCGCGCTCACGCGCGCGGCGTGTCCCGGCCAACGCTCCGCGATCGCCTGCAGCACCCGTTCGAGCAACAGTTCAGCGGTGCCGTCGCCGCGCCGCAGCGGGCTCGTCAGCACTTTGTCGATGGTAATTTCCGGATCTTCGGCGTCGCCGGGTTGCAGGCGTGCGTAGGCCAGGATCGGCATGGGCCGCGCCATGTCCTCGACCGCGAAGACATGCAGCGCGCTCTCGTCGTGGCCATCGGGGTCAAGACAGACGTGCGATTGCTCGACCACGAACACCGCACTGCGCGCCCGCAAGATCAGATACAACTCGCGTGCCGAAAGTTGTTCGAAATCCAGCGTTTTCCAGTTCATCACGTCCCCCAGCGGTAAATAGGTTCAGCGAGGTCGGTGTCGCGCGCCGCCCTCGACGGCCTGGCTCGACACGCCGGCCTGTTGTCATGGCCATACGGTACGTCCGCGAAACGCGGGCTTCCGTGCGGCATCGCACTGACGCTGTGCTCTGACAATTCTTAAATACAAGGCGTTGGAACACGGCGCCGTGAGAAACCGCCGAAAAAAGCTTCAGAGAACCATGTAAGCGCTGCAAGAGATGCGCGCCGACCCGCTACCAGACGCACCGTGATGACGCGGAGCGCTGCGATAAACACCCAAAAGCGACGATGACCGTTCGTTTTACGTCAACAACATTCGAAGGACCGTTGGCCAACAAGGGGGCACCTCAATATGAAAACCGCTCTGCGACGCATTCTTTCCGAATCGGCCCGTCTCGACGTCTCGCCAGAGACCCTGGCCGACGACGCCGACCTATACGCCGCGGGCCTTTCCTCGCTCGCGACAGTGCATCTGATGCTGGCCATCGAAGATGAATTCAGTATTGAAATTCCGGACCGCATGCTGACGCGCCGGCTGTTCTCCAGCATCGATTCGATGGCCGCCGCGGTCACCGAGTTGCAAAGGGCAAAGGCGACAGCATGACCGCCCCGCTGCTGGACACGACCTCGGCGGCGCCGCTCGCCGAAGCCGATGCGGCGCAACCCGCCGGTGCGGGAGTTGCGCTGAGCGCGGTGGAAACTGAACCCGGCTGGCGCGCCGCCTCGCAGCGCTGCGCCGCCGTGGCCGCGCAGTTTGCCGATTCGGTGGACCGCGAAGCGCGCTTTCCTCACGAGGCCTTCGACGCGCTCAAACGCGAACGTTTGCTGTCGGCGATGGTGCCTGCCGAATTCGGCGGCACGGGACTTTCGCTCGCGGATGTCGGTGCGATCTGCGAAACACTCGCGCACGGATGCGCGTCGACCGCGATGGTGTACGCGATGCATCAGATCCAGGTAGCCTGCATCGAGGCGCACGGCAGCGAGTCGGCATGGCATCGGCAGTTGCTCGCGCAACTGGTTGAGCATCAATGGCTGCTGGCTTCGGCGACCTCCGAAGAAACCATCGGCGGCAATATGCGCACCAGCGCCTGCTCGGTCGAGCTCGACGGGGAGCCCGGCCAGCAGCGCTTTCGCATCGAAAAGCTCGCACCGACGATCTCGTATGGCGCACACGCCGACGGCATTCTGGTCACCGCGCGCCGCACCGCTGAATCGGCCGCTGCCGACCAGGTGCTGATCGTGGCGTTACGCGAAGAAACGCAACTGGAAAAGCGCGGCGGCTGGGATGCGATGGGGATGCGCGGCACCTGCAGCGAGGGCTTCCGGCTCGTCGCCACGGGTCTCGCCGAACAGATCCTGCCGGCCCCCTTCGCCGATATTGCCGATCAGACCATGCTGCCGGTCTCGCACACGCTGTGGGCGTCGGTATGGACCGGCGTGGCCAGCGACGCGGTCAATCGCGCGAAAGCCTTCTTTCGTGCGCAGGCCCGCTCCAAGCCCGGCGCGATTCCACCGGGCGGCCTGCGCCTCGCCGAAGCGGTCGGTCTGCTGCAGATGATGCAGGCACGCCTGTCGGTCGCGCTCGAAGCGGCGCGCACCGCGCACCACGCGCGCCACGGCGGCAGCCAGGCCGATGCGCCGCTCGCGGCGATGCTCGGCTTCGCCTCCGACATGAATACGCTGAAGACCAGCATCTCGACTACCGCGCTGCAAGTCGTGCAGGAAGTGCTGATGATCTGCGGCATGGCGGGCTACAAGAACGGCACGGAATATAGCGTGGGACGGCATCTGCGCGACCTCTACTCCGCGCCGCTGATGATCAATAACGACCGTATTGCGCAGAACACCGCGAGCCTGTTGCTCGCGCAGCGTCCTGCCGCTCCGGGGAGAGCCTGAGATGAACACCATGACCGATACCGCCGCGCTGGCTGCTGCCGCCGCGCTGGCCACTGCCGCTCCGGAATCCGGGGCGCCGACCTTCCGCGACGAACTGCTCGCCGCCGGCCTGTTGATCGATACCGGTGAAAATGGCCTGTACGGCCGCAGCCAGATTTTCGAAGACGTGGTGGAGCGCCTGAACGTGGCGATCACCCACCTCGGCGCGGACCAGCAGCCTGAAGTGCTGCGCTTTCCGCCCGCCATGCGCCGCACCGATTTCGAAGACAGCGAATATCTGAAGAGCTTCCCGAACCTCGCCGGCACGATCCACTCGTTCTGCGGCAGCGACATGGGCCACCAGCGCCTATTGCGCGCACTCGACGACGCCATGACCGAGCGCGACGACGAACGCAGCGAAGAATGGATGGCGCAGCAGAAGCCGACCCGCGTGGTACTCACGCCGGCCGCCTGCTATCCGATCTATCCGGTCATGGCCCGGCGCGGCCCGCTGCCCGCCGCCGGCCGCACCATCGACGTGCTGTCGTATTGCTTCCGCCACGAACCGTCGCTCGATCCGGGCCGCATGCAGATGTTCCGGCAGCGCGAATATGTGCGCCTCGGCAGCGCCGACCAGGTGATGGCGTTCCGGCAGATGTGGGTCGAACGCGGCTCGCTGCTGATTTCGCTGCTGCAACTGCCGGTGGAAGTGGACCTCGCCAACGATCCGTTCTTCGGTCGCGGCGGCAAGATCGTCGCCGATAGCCAGCGTGCCCAGGCGCTCAAGTTCGAACTGCTGATTCCGGTGGCGAACCCCGACAGCAAAACTGCGTGTCTCTCGTTCAACTATCACATGGACCACTTCGGCGCGATCTGGAAAATCGCGTGCGAAGACGGCGCGGTGGCGCACACCGGTTGCGTCGGCTTCGGTATGGAGCGCATCACGCTGGCGCTGTTCCGTCATCATGGGCTCGACGTCAACGCGTGGCCGGACGATGTGCGCGCGCTGCTGTGGGGCGACACCGAGGCGCGCGTGGCGCAGGGCTTGCAGTCCATGCAGCCGGCTGGCACGGTGGCTGCGCAGGGTGCCGGAGATAGCGCATGAATCCATCCCTGATCCCCGTGCCGAAGGGCGTGCAATCCACCTTCCCGTTGCCCCGCCGGCTCGATCTGCCAGCCGGGGGCGCAGCGGCTCTGCCCACCGCGCCGCTGCGCCAGCACGCGCCGCACGCGCTGCATCAAGGCGAGCGCGTCTGGCAGGAAACCAACTGCTACGTCGACCTGTGGATCGAACTGCTGCACGGCTTCGGGCTCGATCCGCGCGCGGCGCTCGCCTTTACAGTCACGCAGGACTTCGAAGGCGATCAGTTCACGTTCTTCAAATTTCCGCTCGAAGACCTCGAGCGGCTGTACGGCACTCAGGTGCAGGAACTGGCGATCTACGACTCGCTCGAAGCCCGCGTGCTCGCGCAGACCTTGCGCGGCCATACCGTGCTGGTGGAAGTGGACGGCTATTACCTGCCGAATACGCGTGCCACCTCGTATCGGCGCGAACATCCGAAAACCACCGTGGGCATCGACTTTATCGATCCCGCGGCACGTCGCCTCGGCTACTTCCACAACACCGGCTATCACCTGCTCGACGGCGACGACTACGACGGCGTGTTTCGCAAGTTGCCGCAATTCGCGCAGCAGCCCGATCTGCTGTTTCCCTATGTCGAATTTGCCAAGCAGGCGCGGCCCGCGCTGGAGGGCACCGCGCTCGCCGAAGCATCGGCGGAATTGTTGTGTGCGCATCTAAACCGGCGACCGCTGACCAATCCGATCTCGCAGTGGCGCGCCGCGTTTCCCGCACATCTCGACACGCTGCTTGAACGCGGCGAGGCGTTCTTCCATCCGTACTCGTTCAACCTGATGCGGCAGCTCGGCGCGAACTTCGAATTTCTCTCGAAGTATCTGGTGTGGCTCTCCGCGCAAGGCTTCGAGATGCCGGCGTCGATCCCGGAGGCAGCACAGAGCATCGCGTCGGAGTCGATGGTGATGCAGTTCCGGCTCGTGCGGGCCATCGCGCGCGGGCGTCACGATTCGTGTGAAGACTGCTTTGACGTGCTCGAAAGCGCCTATGAAAAGACGCTGCCGCCGCTTGCCGCGCTGGTGCTGTGACAAGCTCGCTTCGAGCTTCAGGAAATCGCCGTGGATGCGCTGACGACTGACCGGGTACCGGATGAAAGCGGCTCGCTTGCGGACATTGCCGCACCCAATGCCATACCCCAGGACCTCTGGCCACAGCAGCTCGACACGGGTTGGCAATGCGTCAGCACGCCGGCCGGCGCATGCGCGTCGCCCGCCGACTTGCCCGCGCAGGGCTGGCTCGCCGCGCAAGTGCCCGGCACGGTGGCGAGCGCGCGCCGTGCCGTGGGCCTGCTGGACGCCGCGAATCCGCCGCCGCTCGCCTTCGACGACCACTGGTACCGGCTCACGCTGACAGGCACCGGCACACGCCGCTTGCGCCTGCACGGCCTCGCCACGCTCGCCGAAGTCTGGCTCGACGGCATCATGCGTCTCACGTCGGATTCGATGTTCATCGCGCACGATCTCGACATCGACCTGCACGGCAGCGCAACACTTGCGCTGTGCTTTCGCTCGCTGACGCCGGCGCTGGGGGCAAAGCGCTCACGCGCCCGCTGGCGGCCAAGGCTCGTTACACCATCCACCTTGCGCAACGTGCGCACCACCCTGCTCGGTCATATGCCGGGATGGTGTCCATCGGTGCAGGCAGTTGGCCCATGGCGTCCGATTGAAATGTTGAGCGACGCGCCGCACGCATTCGACACGATTGATCTGACAAGCCGGCTTGAAGACGAAGACGGCGTTGTTTCGTTAACGCTACGTTTCGCTCATCCGCATGACGTCGACACGTGCGACGCCTCGTTGAATTGCGGCGGCGTTGTTTCGTCTTTGCAATGGCGCGATGCATATACACTGACCGGCACCGTGCGTGTGCCACATGCCGAACGCTGGTGGCCGCACACGCACGGCGAGCCCACTTTATATCCTCTGGCGTTGCAGCTTGATGACGGACGCGCGATCTCCCAATCATTGGGACGGATCGGCTTTCGCAGCATCGAAGTCGATCGCGGCGTGGACGATGCGGGCTTCGCATTGCGCATAAATGGCACGCCGGTGTTTTGCCGCGGCGCCTGCTGGACCAGCGCGGATCTCGTCACGCTCACCGGTACCGAGGCGCAACTGCGCCATGCTTTCGCGCTCGCTCGCGATGCCGGAATGAACATGCTGCGGGTAGGCGGCACCATGGTGTACGAGTCCGACACCTTCTACTCGCTTGCTGACGAGTACGGCCTGCTCGTCTGGCAAGACTTCGCGTTGGCGAATTTCGACTACCCGAACGATGCCGCCTTCAGCGCGTCCATCGAGCGCGAAGCAACGCAATTTCTGACGCGCACGCGGCGCTTTGCATCGCTCGCGGTGCTGTGCGGCGGCAGCGAGGTCGACCAGCAGGCGGCCATGTTCGGCCTGCCCGCTTCGATGCGCGTGCAACCACTCTTTACTGAACAGTTACCGGCCATCGCCACGCGCGAGCGGTCCGATGTCCCATACGTGAGCAATTCGCCTTCGGGCGGCGCGTGGCCGTTTTCGACTAATGAGCGCATCACGCACTACTACGGCGTGGGCGCCTATCAACGCCCGCTCGACGACGTGCGCCGCTCGCAGGTACGTTTCGCCGCCGAATGCCTCGCGTTCGCCAATGTGCCCGACGACGCGACCTTGCACGACGCGCTGGGCACGATCCATCTGCATGATCCGCGCTGGAAAGCGGCCGTGCCGCGCGACCTCGGCGCCGGTTGGGATTTCGACGACGTGCGCGACCATTATCTTCAGACGCTTTACGGCGTCGAGCCGGCGCGCTTGCGTTACGAAGACCCCGAACGCTATCTGGATCTGTCGCGCGCGGTGGTCGCCGAGCTGATGGGCGACGTGTTCGCCGAATGGCGGCGCGCCGGCTCCACGTGCGGCGGCGCACTGGTCTGGCAGTTCCAGGATCTGCGCCCCGGTGCAGGCTGGGGCTTGATCGACGCCACAGGACGGCCTAAAAGCGCCCTGCACGGCCTCGCGCATACACTGCAACCCATCCAGCTGGTCATGACCGACGAAGGCCTCAACGGCCTCGATATTCATCTGCTGAACGAACGTGCTCAACCGTTGCTCGCGCAACTGGACCTGGTCTGCCTGCGCGACGGCAGCGTCAAGGTGGCGTCGGCCAGCCGCGCGGTCGAACTGGCGCCGCACAGCACGCAGCGTATCGGCGCGGCCGGGTTTCTCGGCCAGTTCTTCGATTTCACGCACGCATACCGCTTCGGCCCGCGTGCCCACGACGTAACGATTGCGACACTGCGCGACCCGGCGAGCGGCCGGATCGTGTCAGAGGCGGTTCATCTGCCGGAGCGGCGCGCAGACGTTCGTCACGACCTCGGCCTGACGGTCGGCGCCGAGCGCAACGCCGACGGCTGGCAACTGATCATCGAAGCGAAGCGCTTTGCGCGCTTCGTTCATATCATTGACACGCACTACTGCGCAGCGCACGACTGGTTCCATCTGCCGCCGAACCGCCCCTGCGTCGTGCCGCTCCTCCCCGTCGAACGATTCGTTGCGCGTGCATCTAACGCGGTGTTTAAAGCTGATGCAACATGTGAAGCACCCGCTGGCGAAGTGGGTGCGATCAATGCGATATCCGCCACCTTCTACGGTTGAATGTCGCCCCGGAACTAGCTATCCCTTCGCGAGGCGCGTAAAACCTCGCACTGCGCGAATTCATCTGTCTGATCTATTGAATCACTGTTGGTTTTTTTGCGACTTCTGATCCCCAAAAACGACATTGAGTACGACACCGTACACAACGTATGGAACACATCTGAATCAATTCCGGCACATACCGGACGGCTCCCAACAACGCCCGCACAAAGGCTATTGCAAACCTGAGACACACTCTGCAAAGGTACGCTCAT
Source organism: Paraburkholderia domus (assembly GCF_905220705.1). Lineage (GTDB taxonomy): Bacteria > Pseudomonadota > Gammaproteobacteria > Burkholderiales > Burkholderiaceae > Paraburkholderia > Paraburkholderia domus. The sequence continues at coordinate 105,351 of NZ_CAJNAT010000002.1, read as the reverse complement.
CAGCCTCTAACTCAATCCGATCAAGGACTTGACTCGAATAGAAATACCCCGCGCAGGGGTCGTGCGTTAGGCAGGGGTTGTACAGAATTGAAACAAAAAGCCGCGTTTGGCTTCGCAGACGGCTAAGGCTTTGTTCGCTGCGCCGCACCAGCATTCGTTTTCCCCATGGCTGGCACGCTCCTCGCTAAAGAGAAAGCGCAACACCGCGTCGCCGCAAACACCTACAAGAACGGCGGTGGCGCACCAGGCCAATACGGGGCCGTTCCTGCTCATCCCTCGCTGCTCGCCAGGCAGCACGTTGTTTGATTAAGGGTGCAGGCATCGGATCAAAAAACACGAAGTCACGCTGCGCGCGGCTTCAGCGAGGACCGATCATGTTGACACTTCAATCAGATCTGCACGGTAACCATTTGCTCGGCGCATTGCCGTCCCACGAATGGCAGGCACTGGCCCCTCATCTCGAACTGGTTCATCTGCGCACCGAACAACTGCTGTGCGATTCGGGTCAACGCATCCATCACGTCTACTTCCCGACCACGGCGATCATCTCGATGCTCTCGACGATGGAAGACGGCAGCTCGGTCGAAATCGCCGCCGTCGGGCGCGAAGGCATGACCGGCGTGCCGGTACTCACGGGCGGCGAAACCATGCCGAACCGCGTGCAGGTGCAATGCGCCGGCTTCGCCTACCGGATGAGCGCACAGGCGCTCAAGCAGCAATTCGCACGCTCTGACTTCCTGCGCCGCCTGATGCTGCTGTACATGCACGCTCTGCTCACGCAAGTCGCGCAAACCGCGGCCTGCAATCGCCACCACGCGTTGAACAAGCAATTGTGCCGGTGGCTGCTGATCGAAGTGGACCGCGTGGCATCGAACGATCTGACGGTCACCCAGCAACTGATCGCCGACATGCTCGGCGTGCGCCGCGAAGGCATCACCGAAGCGGCCGGCAAGTTGCACGACGAGGGCCTGATTCATCACAGCCGCGGCCATATCAAGGTGCTCGATCGCAAAGGTCTCGAAGCTCGCGCCTGCGAATGCTACGGCCTCGTCAAACGCGAATTCGATCGCCTGCTGCCGCGCCTGCGCCAGGCTGAAACCGTCGAATAAACAGTCGGGCAAAGACTGCATCGTTCGATTACGGGGCAGATCATTATGTTCAGGAATACTGCGCGATGTATCGACGCACTCTTTGTGATCGCGGGCGGTCTGCTCGCTCATTGGATGCGTTTTTCGACGCCGATTGCGTTGTCGGACACCGAGCACCTTCTGATCGCCTTCAATTGCGTACTCGTGCTGCTGATGTTTCCCGGCTTCGGCGTTTATGAAACGTGGCGCGGCAAGGCGCTGGCTCCCATGCTGTTAAGAGTCGCCGCCGCATGGCTGGTCGTGGTCGCCACCGCTCTTGTACTGGCGTTCACGCTGCACCGCATGGATGCCGTTTCGCGCCTGTGGTTTGGTTACTCGACGTTGATCTCCGGCGTGCTGATCATCGTCACCAAGTGCCTCGTGCATGTGGCCTTGAGCAGCGTGCGCCGGCGTGGCATGAACTTCCGCACGGTGGCGATCGTCGGTGCGCCCGGTTTCTCGCGTACCTTGCTCGCGCATCTCGACCATGCACCACAAGCCGGCTTCAAACCGGTCTGCGTCTTCGACACCAGCATCGAAGCGGCTGACACGTACGGCGCGCGTCTCAAACGCCTGCCGGTGCTGACCGACCTGGATGCGTTCGCCGCCAAGGTACGCGAAGAGCACGTGAACGAAGTGTGGCTCGCGTTGCCGCTTTCAGAAGAACATACGATCTATCGCTTCACGCGTACCTTCAGACATGATTTCGTGAATCTGCGTTTCATACCCGATGTCCGCAGCCTCTCGCTGTTCAACCAAGCGCTGGTCGATGTCGTCGGTTTACCGACGCTCAATCTGAGCGCCACGCCTCTCTCGTCGCCGCAGATGTGGCCCAAGCTGATTTTCGACCGCCTGTTCGCGGCGGCCGCGCTGCTGGCGCTCGCGCCCGTGTTGATCGCGCTCGCGATCGGCATCAAGCTGGGGTCGCCCGGGCCCGTGTTCTTCCGCCAGACCCGCAAGGGTGTCGACGGCCAGCCGTTCGCGATCTACAAGTTCCGTTCGATGACCGTGCACCACGAAGCGCACGGCCAGCTCACGCAGGCCACGCGCCACGACACGCGCGTCACGAAGCTCGGCGGCTTCATGCGCCGCACCAGTCTCGACGAACTGCCGCAGTTTCTGAACGTGCTGCTCGGCCAGATGTCGGTGGTCGGCCCGCGTCCCCACGCGATCGAACACGACGATCTCTACAAGGATCAGGTGTACGGCTATATGAATCGCTACCGGATCAAGCCGGGCATTACCGGTTGGGCGCAGGTGAACGGCTATCGCGGCGCCACCACCAAGGTCGAAAAGATGGAGACGCGCGTCAAGTTCGATCTCTTCTATATCCACAACTGGTCGTTCTGGTTCGACATGAAGATCGTCTTCATCACGATTTTCAAGGGTTTCGTCGGCCGCAACGCATTCTGACCATGCCACTGCGGAAACCGTATGTGAAAGTCTCCGTGATCGTGCCGACGTACCGGCGCACTGCCGATCTCGCACGTTGCCTCGCGGCGCTCGATGCGCAGGAGCGCCGCGCCGACGAAGTGATCGTGATAGCACGTCACGACGACTACGCGACGCTCGACTGGTTGCGCACGCGCGAGGCGACCCGGCCCGACCCGCGCCGCTGGGTCGTGCTGGTACACAAGCCGGGCGTGGTCGCGGCCTACAACCTCGGCGTCGACAGCGCGAGCGGCGACGTGCTCTGCTTCACCGACGACGATGCCGCGCCGCATTCCGACTGGATCGCGCGGATCGCGCGCGCGTTCGAATGCGATCCGGCACTCGGCGGCCTCGGTGGACGCGACATCGTGCATGAACGCCATGGCATTCTGCAGGGGCGAAAGCCGCACGTGGGCCTCGTGCGCTGGTATGGCCGGACCATCGGCAATCACCATATCGGCCACGGCGCGGCACGCGAAGTCCAGGTGCTCAAGGGCATCAACATGGCGTTTCGCCGCGAGGCGATCGGCACGCTGCGCTTCGACTCCCGCTTGCGTGGTACCGACGCGCAGGTTCACTGCGAGATGGCCTTCAGTCTTGACGTGCAGCGGCGCGGCTGGACCCTGATTTACGACCCGTCGCTGCTGGTGGAGCACTTCCCGGCCCAGCGCAGCGGCGAAGACCAGCGCTTCACATTTAACGACGCTGCTTTCTATAACGCGTCATTCAATCTCCGACTCATCATGTGCGAATACCTGACGCCACCTGGCCGATGGGCGTTCGTCGTGTACTCGACGCTGATCGGCGACCGTGCGGACCCGGGGTTCCTGCGCGCATTGTCGTTGGCATTCGAGCGCGGCGGCGTGGCACTCGCGCTTCGCAAATGGCGAGTGGGTTTACGCGCAATGCGCGGGGCATGGCAGGAGGCGGCGCGCTGACCGATCAACGCGCTGCTTCACGCGAGGGACCACCAGAAGAACTATCAAAACAATTGCCGCAGGGCTCGCGGCCGCACCGCTATGTGCCTGAAGCGGGCGCGAGGCGCTCGTATCAGGCGACAATGCCGGCGAATAACATGCTGGCCACCCGTGTGGCGCGGAGGGAAACGAGGAGAAAGGCAGGAATGCTTGTGACCTGGCCAGACGAATGGCCAACTGAGTGGCAGTCACAGCGCCCAGCACAAAGCCGGCGCTGCGCCGCTCTTACAGAAACGCGCTGACGTCGGTATGAAAACGCAGGGCCAGCGCCTTCGCCACCTTTTTGCTGATGGAACGGCGCCCCGCGAGAATATCGCTCACCACGGTGGGCGATGCGATACCTATCAGATCCTTTTGCTTGAGCCCGTGCGTCTCCAGCAGATGACGCAACACTTCACGCGGCTCTGCTTTCGGGATCGTCACGTTGCTCGTTTCCCAGCTCTCTATCAGGTCGGTGACGATCGCAAACAGATCAGTCAGCGGATCCTCCTCGTTACCGTTCAGATGATCGGCGAGCGCGTTGGAGAGCCGCACCATCTTCTGATAGTCCTGCTCGTTGCGAATGGGCGTGATCGGCAACTGGGTTTGCAGTGCAGCCCAGGTTTGAGCGATGTCGGGAAAGGCTCCCGGAAGGCGATCGGCATTCATGAGTTTAAATTCTTCCTCGTCCAAAGGTCGTATTCCGCATACGTCAATACATGACGAACGAACAACGACTGCCTGTTGTAGTGAATCGCCGCGATGATCCGGAACCTGTTGCCGCTTACATTGAAAACGGTGTATTGCGGCGGCACGTAGTCCACGCCCGCGAACGTCTGCTTCAGGTCCGTTATAGCCATACGCGAGGCAAGCCTGCGCCAGTGCGTATCACGTCAACAACGCACTGCGCGCCTCCGGATGTTTCTTTATAAAGTCCAGCAACGCTTTCTTTGAAATGACCCGCATCGAATTTCCTCGCATGGTTTCGCGCACTGAACATGCACGCTCTACCTGCAAGGCTAATGGGACGGGATCGAGACCGATAGCCAGCCGGACGGCATAGACCGAACAGCCAGTTACGGCTTACTACGGCACAACAAAGTCAGTTTATTCGCATATGGCGAAGTTCGCAATATGCGAATAGATAGACAGTCGACCGCGTTTCCTGCCCTTTCGTGAACTCACGCCACCCGCAGACGCCAGCCTGATGCCGCAATCGTGCGCGTCACTTCGGCCATGAACGCCCGACGGAAAACCGCCGCGGAAAATCGTTCGGCATTCGCGCGGCATGCTACCGGCGTGATCTGCTCGCTCTGCCGTTCGAAGCAGTCGATCGCGTCGAGCATCGACACGACCGATTGGCGTGCGAAATACACGCCGGTAGGATGCGCCTCGCCGACCGGCACCACCGTTTCGAGCGCCCCGCCCTTGCCGAGTGCGATGACCGGGGTGCCGCAGGCCTGCGCTTCGAGCGCGACAATACCGAAGTCTTCCTCAGCGGCGCACACGAAGGCGCGCGCACGTTGCAGATGATCCTTGAGAACCTTGAACGGCTGATCACCGAGGATCGTTACGTTGGGACCGGCCTTGGCGCGAATCGCCGCCATTTCAGGCCCGTCACCGATCACGATCAGCTTGCGGTGCGGCGTTGCGGTAAAGGTTTCGACGATCAGATCGATGCGCTTGTAAGGCACCATCGGCGAGGCGGTCAGATAGAAGTCATCCTTGTGCGTGCACAGTTCGAAATTGTGCACGTCGACGGGCGGTGGAATCACCGCGGCATCGCGCCGGTACGTTTTCATCACGCGCCGCGCGACGAATTGTGAATTCGCGATCAGACGGTCGACGCTGTTCGCCGAATGCGAACCCCAGCCGCGCAGATAATGAAGCAACGCGCGCGCGGCCCATGACTTCGGCCCGCGCGTCAGGTTCGCTTCGCGCAAATACTGATGTTGCAGATCCCACGCGCAGCGCATGGGCGAATGCATGTAGCTCACGTGCCTCTGATCGGGGCCGATCAGCACCCCCTTGGCGACCGCATAGGAACTCGTGATGACGAGGTCGTAACCCGATAGATCGAACTGCTCGATGGCCAGCGGCATCAACGGCAGATAAGCGCGATAGTGCCGCCGCGCAAACGGCATGCGCTGGATAAACGATGTCGTGACGGGTTTGCCGCCGAGTGGCCTGCGGTCTTCGAGGAAATCGACGAGACTGAAAAGATCGGCATCGGGAAAGCACTCAATGATCTGTTCGAGCACCTTCTCGGCACCGCCGGGTGCGACGAGCCAGTCGTGCACGATCGCCACTTTCATGATCTCCCCGCCTATTAGTAAATGACCCTTGGTCTTAGCAACGAGTGTAAGTGCCGCATCATTTACTGTGCGTGCGTATGACCACATTCGACGCGCGACAGTCCGCGAATAATGATGACTCGCCATTCGCCTCTTGCGAACGGCGCGTTCAATCGCTTCGCCGGACCATGTGTGGCTCGCGGGTTTGTTCGGCCGTCTCGCGCCGTGGAAAGGTCAACACATTGCGTTCGAGGCAATGGCACGGCCGCCCGACGCGCACCTGGTGCTGGTCGGTGCGCCGCCATTCGGCGAGGACGCGTACGGGCAGCGCCTGCATGAGCAGGCCGAGTTTTCAGTGGATCAGTATGTGCTGCGGATGATGCCGGCGATCGGGCAAGCCGCGCGGTAAGGCTGGGTGACATTGGTTGGCGTAGGTCGACGCGAGCCCGCTGAAGCGGACCCGCTCACGCTCGCAAACGCGCGCTGATCAGCCCTTGCTGTATTCGATCGTCTCGACGCCCGTATCCGTGCCGAGCATGCACAGATTCGCGCCGCGGCCCGCGAAGAGGCCCACCGTCACCACGCCCGGCCACGCATTGACGTGCATTTCCAGCGTGCGCGGGTCGCTGATGCGCAGACCCTTGACGTCGATAATTTCGTTGCCGTTGTCGGTAATGAAGGGCACGCCTTCCTTGGTCACGCGCACCACCGGCACGCCGCCGAGCGCCGTCACGCGGCGGCCGATCGCGGTACGCGCCATCGGCACGACTTCGATCGGCAGCGGGAAGTTGCCGAGCGTGTCGACCAGCTTGCTCGCGTCGGCGATGCAGACGAACACGTCCGACACCGACGCGACGATTTTCTCGCGCGTCAGCGCGCCGCCGCCGCCCTTGATCATCGCGCCGCTGTGGTCGATCTCATCGGCGCCATCCACATACACGGGCAGCGAATCGATTTCGTTGAGATCGAGCACCTTGAAACCGTGCGATTGCAGACGCGCGGTGGTCGCGAGCGAGCTCGACACGGCGCCGCGGTAGCGGGTCTTGCTGGCGGCCAGCGCGTCGATGAAACAGTTCGCGGTGGAGCCGGTGCCGACGCCGATCACGGAGCCTTCCGGCACGTTGGCGTTCACATAGTCGGCGGCGGCCTGGCCGACCAGTTGCTTGAGTTCGTCTTGGGTCATGGGGAATGCAGGCGAGCAGTAAAAACCGCAAGTTTACCGGAGTGGCGGGCGAGCGCCGGATTTACCGGGCACCGCGACCGCCCAAATGGGCGCCGTGAGCGCCGGAACAGCCATTTTGCGTGGGACATGCGAGCCGGTCCTGCCGTAAGCATGGAGAGCCTGGCGAGCGGACCGGCGTCGACTGATGAAACGGATTTACTTCTTCTTCACTGAGCGCTGACGCACCGCCTCGAACAGACACACGCCGCTCGCCACGGAAACGTTCAGGCTCTCGACCGTACCTGCCATCGGAATCTGCATGACCATATCGCAGGTATCGCGCGTGAGGCGCCGCATTCCTTCGCCTTCGGCACCCATCACCAGCGCGACCGGACCGTCGAGCTCGGTCTCATAGAGGCTCTTGGTGGCTTCATCGGCGGTACCGACAATCCACACGCCCGCATCCTTCAACTCACGCAGCGCGCGCGCCAGATTCGTGACGGTGATGTACGGCACGGTGTCGGCCGCGCCGCTCGCCACCTTCGCGGCCGTCGCATTCAGACCCACCGCGCGGTCACGCGGCGCGATCACCGCGTGCGCGCCGGCCGCATCGGCCACGCGCAGGCAGGCGCCGAGATTGTGCGGATCGGTCACGCCGTCCAGCACCAGAATCAACGGCGAACCGTTGATGCCGTCAAGCAGTTCGGCCAGGTTCTGCGCGAGCGGCATGTCGGTCGCACGCGCGACCACGCCCTGGTGACGCTCGGTATGCGAGAGACCCCACAGACGCGTTTCGTCGGCGGCGATCAGACGCACGCCGGCTTCTTTCGCCGCGTGCAGGAATTCGGTCATGCGACGGTCTTTGCGCGTCGCGTCGTAATAGACCTCTTCGACCGTCGACGCGTCGTGCCGCATACGCGCGGTCACTGCGTGGAAACCGTATAGAACCTTGAGACGTGACATGACTGACAAACCTTTGATTGAGCACGCCTTGAACGCGCGCTGCTGTGATGAATACGAGCCTGCTTACTTTGTTGCCTGCGCTTTTGCGTGCGCATTTGCCTAGGTACCTGACCTGACTACGATGAAACGAAGACCGCGCGCAACCGGTACGTCTCAACGTACCCGATGCGCGCGGTTCAAGCCGTCATGCGACTTCAGCGCTTCTTGCGGGCCTGCGGTTTCGATGCCGACTTCGCCGGGGCGCCGCCGTGCTTCTTCGCCGCGCCGCGTGCTGCGCGCGCTTCCTTGACGGCCGCGGTTTGCGCCGGCGCAGCTTTCCTGCGCCGTCCACCCGTGCCTGCCGCCGCGCCGCCTGCCCCACCTTCCACCGGCGGCAACGAACGCACACGTGCACCACTGCTTTCGCCGGATGCCTTGTCGGCAAGCGCCGGACGATTCGTCGGCGGCTTGATCGGCGTATCGCGCACGAGGCGGAAGTCGATCTTGCGCGCGTCGAGATCGACGCGGCTCACCTGCACCCGCACGCGATCCGACAGGCGGTAGCGAATGCCGGTGCGCTCACCGCGCAACTCGTTCTTGATCTCGTCGTACTGGAAGTAATCCGAACCCAGTTCGGTGACGTGCACGAGGCCTTCGATAAAGAGCGAGTCGAGCTGCACGAAAATGCCGAACGACGTCACGCCGTTCACCATGCCGCCGTACTCTTCGCCGAGCTTGTCGCGCATGAAATAGCACTTGAGCCAGGCTTCGACGTCGCGCGAGGCTTCGTCGGCGCGACGTTCATTGGCCGAGCAATGCAGACCGAGCTCTTCCCAGATCGCCACGTTGTTCGCACGCTGCCGGCCGCGCTTTTCCTCGTCGGATTGCTGCATCGCGCGGGCGCGCGGCGACAGCGCCGTATTCAACTCGACGCCCTGCGGCGGCTCCGGCTGATACTTGCGGCCTTGCAAAACCGCGTAGATCGCGCGGTGCGTGAGCAGGTCGGGATAGCGGCGAATCGGGCTCGTGAAGTGCGCGTACGCCTCATACGCGAGACCGAAGTGGCCGATGTTGTCCGGACTGTAGACGGCCTGTTGCATCGAGCGCAGCAGCATGGTCTGCAACATCTGCGCGTCCGGCCGCTCCCGGATCTGCGCCATCAGCGCGGCGTAATCGCTTGCATGCGGCTTCTCGCCGCCGGTGAGCGTGAGGCCCATGCCGCGCAGGAAAGTGCGCAGATTCTCGAGCTTCTCGGCGGTCGGCCCGGCGTGCACGCGGTACAGACCCGGGTGCTTGTTGCGCTTGAGGAAGTCGGCCGCGCAGACGTTCGCGGCCAGCATGCATTCCTCGATCAGCTTGTGTGCGTCGTTGCGGGTGCGCGGAATGATCTGCTCGATCTTGCCCTGCGCATTGCAGACGATGTACGTCTCGGTCGTATCGAAGTCGATCGCGCCGCGCTTCTGACGCGCGGCGAACAGCGACTTGTAGACGCCATACAGATTCTGCAGTTGCGGCAGCAAGGCGGCGCGACGCGCGGCCTCCGGACCTTTGGTGTTCTTGAGCACCGCGGCCACTTCAGTGTAAGTGAGGCGCGCGGCCGAATTGATCACGCCCGGATAGAACTGATACGCCTTCACTTCGCCACGCGCGGTGACGATCATGTCGCACACCAGCACGCAACGGTCGACGTGCGGATTCAGCGAGCACAGACCGTTCGACAGCTTCTCCGGCAACATTGGAATCACGCGGCGCGGAAAGTACACCGAGGTGCTGCGCTCGAGCGCGTCGGCGTCCAGACCGCTCTTCGGATGCACGTAGTGCGAGACGTCCGCAATCGCGACAATCAGACGGAAGCCTTCGCCGCGACCGACCTGAACCGGCTCGCAATAGACTGCGTCGTCGAAGTCGCGGGCATCTTCACCGTCGATCGTGACGAGCGGTACATCGCGCAGATCGATCCGATGACGCGCGTCGACCGGACGGACTTCGTCGGGCAGCTTCGCGGCTTCGTCGAGCGCGGCCTGGCTGAATTCGTGCGGCACGCCGTACTTGCGCACCGCGATTTCGATTTCCATGCCGGGGTCGTCGATATCGCCGAGCACTTCCACCACGCGGCCGAGCGGCTGCGAATGACGGCTCGGGAAATCAGTCAGCTCGACCACCACCACCTGGCCGACCTTGGCCTTCTTGGTGTTCTGCGTGATCAGAATGTCGTGACCGATGCGTTTGTCTTCAGGCGCGACGATCAGCGCGCCGTTCTCGTTGAGCAGGCGGCCGATCACACGCTTGTTGGCGCGATCCGTAACTTCGACGACATGCCCTTCGGGCCTGCCACGGCGGTCATAGCCGACAATGCGCGCGAGCACGCGATCGTTGTGCATGACCTTCTGCATTTCGCCGGTGGGCAGGAACAGGTCGTCCTGGCCGTCGTCGCGAATGAGAAAACCGTAGCCGTCGCGATGGCCCTGTACGCGGCCCGCGACGAAGTTCGACGGATGGGTCAGCTGATAGAGATTGCGCTGATCGAGCCGGATCTGGCCGTCGCGCTCCATGGCGCCTAAGCGCTTGAAAAATCCTTCGCGCTCCTGGCGCTTGATCGACAGGGCTTCGGCGATGTCGTTCGCGGCAAGCGGCGCTTCACTCGTGCGCAGGACGCCCAGGATTTCTTCGCGGCTTGGGATCGGATACGGGAATTTGCTCAAGGGCTTGTCGATGATTTTTTCTCGTTGCATGGACGTCGGTCGGCGATGTGGCTCGGCTTAAGAAGCGTTCAGGTTGCGCTTAAGTTGCACTTGCGATTGCACTGGAATGACTGCTCGGGTCCGGCTCGTTCAAGTCTGAGTCCGACGGGCGTGTGCACCGTGCCAACGAACTACTGCGAGGCATTCTAACACCCGTCTTGCGCGCCACGCGGCCCGTCAATAGTCGCTGTGAGCCTTATGCAGGCTCGCTGCGGCGATGTTTAAGCGACTTTTGAGAAACGCTTGACAGCCCCGAATCTGTCGCTATAATGGCGTTCTTTGCTGTTCATCACCTGCCCAGGTGGCGAAATTGGTAGACGCACTAGGTTCAGGTCCTAGCGGTGGCAACACTGTGGAGGTTCGAGTCCTCTCTTGGGCACCAGATTCAAAAGTAAAGCCGCCAGATGTTTCACATCGGCGGCTTTACTTTTTGTGTGAGGCTATGTGATCCGATTCTGTTTTTTTAATCGGATTATGTAGTGAGCAAGACGGTTGGAGTCGACGTAAGTTGGCAGTGATTGAGCAGTGAAGTTTTGCTTCGCTGCATGACACAACCGGGCGATTGATGAAGCGATAGTTTGTTCGCATGTAGGGATTGACACGCTGCATCATCACGCTAAAATAGCGGTCTAGCTTGAAGACGTGCCCAGGTGGCGGAATTGGTAGACGCACTAGGTTCAGGTCCTAGCGGTGGCAACACCGTGGAGGTTCGAGTCCTCTCCTGGGCACCAACAGTTGTTCCGGCTTAGTTCCAACTCAAGCCGAAGAAGTCCGAGAAACCCCGTAAGATCAACATCTTACGGGGTTTTTTGTTGTCTACAGTTCCCGTGTGTTCCACTGGCATCGACGATTTTTGCGTATACACTTGCGTACACACGGAATCGAGGTGCCAGGCCATGCCCAAACGCGTCGAACCCAAGTCCGAAGTGGTGTTTCGCGTTGCCAACCCCCGCGAACACCCCTATCTGCTCACGGATGGGAATGGGCTCGCCTTACGCGTCTGGCCGGATGGAAGCAAGACCTGGCTGCTCCGCTACCGACGACCGGGCACGGGCACGGGCAAGGAGAACTTCCTCAGCCTCGGCCCCTACCCCGATATCACGCTCGTCGATGCGCGACGGTCCGCCACTACCGCACGCAATCTCGTACGCGAAGGCATCGATCCGGTTGTATATCGACAGGCCGAGTCCATCGCCCGCAAACGCGTGGCCGAAGGCGCCTTCCATCTCGTGGCCCAGCGCTGGCTCGACTTCAAACGCAAGGAATGGGCGGACGAAACTTACCGGAAGGCGGAGTTTGTCGTACGCGAATACCTGACTCCCGCACTCCGCAACAAGCCCATTTCGACGCTTGCCACGCCAGAGGTCAAGCCCGTACTGGCACACGCCAAGCGTGGCGATGCGCAAAAGGCCTACGACAGAACAACGTTTGACGACGATCGTCGCAGGGTCATGCAGGAGTGGGCCGACTATCTTGGTCGGCTATGCATGCCAACGACGGCTGCAGGATCAAGCAAGCGAACCTGAGCACCATATCCACTCGATCGTCAATCGGGGGGTGATCCCCCGCTGATGCGGCGTTTCCGCCCGGTCAGGCAGCGACGATACCGTCAGCGATACCGTCAGGCACTTTCCAATGCGATCCTGGCAGATCTTGCGCAAGCCATCCTCAACCTCGGCCGCACTTCCGACCGGAAAGCATGCAGCGCGTGGTGCAACCGTCGTGTGCCGAACGCAGTGACGACCCCTCCGGGGACGGGCGTTGTGCTGCTTACTCAGCGCGTTGCCAATCAGGCGAACGTCTCGTCGAGCGCCGCCTTGATATCTGCGATCAGATCGGCTGGGTCTTCGAGACCGATCGACAGACGCAGGTGACCATATTCGCGGAACACGTCCGGATAGCATTCCGATCCGCCGCGTCCCGCCTTGCCGACGTGCACGATCAGAGACTCGTCGTGGCCAAGCGATACCGCCGAAGTAATGACACGCAGATTAGCCACGAAGCGATTCTGTATCTCCGGTCCACCTTCGACGGCGAAAGCCATGACGGCACCATATCCCATACCGCCAAACTGGCGCGACGCAAGCGCGTGTTGAGGATGGGAAGGCAGTCCCGGAAATGCCACGAAGGCAACACGTGGATCCTTGTCGAGGAATTCGGCGACCCTCTGCGCGGTAGACACATGCTGAGCCAAACGCAGTGGCAAGGTCACTGAGCCTCGCATGATCAGCCACGCATTGAAGGGCGAGATTGAACCACCCACATCGACAAGCGCATCGGCCTTCAGACGGCGAATCAGTTCCGCGCGCCCGATCACGGCTCCGCCCATCGCGTCGCCATGCCCGTTGATGTATTTCGTCAGTGCATGAACCACGAAATCCGCGTCGTGTTCAAGGCCGCGAAACATCGGCGGGGGCGTGAATGTTGCGTCGATCGACAGCATGGCGCCGGCATCGTGTGCGATCTTCGCAAGCGCCTGGACATCCGCCACCTTCGTGGTCGGATTGGCAATTGTCTCGGCATGGATCAGCTTCGTGTTCGGACGTACAGCTTCGCGAACAGCAGCGAGGTCGCTGATGTCCACGAAGGTCGCTTCAATACCGTACCGTTGCGGGAGCAGATCACTGAAAAGACGCCAGACAGCCTCATACGTTACATCGCTGACCAAGACATGATCGCCACTCTTCAGGAACGTGAAGAATATCGAATGCAACGCAGCAACGCCCGTGCTGAAAACGGCTGCATCCTCACCGCGCTCCATCGCTGCAAGCTTGCGCTCGAGGCAAAGTTGATTGTGGCCGGAATTGCGAGTATAGAACAGCGTTTGAGAATCCGACCAGTCGAGTGAAGACGGATCATCGGGTAACTGGTACGAGTTCGCCATCACAATCGGCGTACGGATCGCGCCCGTCGTGGCGTCAATGACATTCCCGGCATGCACGGCCTGACTGGCGAAAGAGAGGCTTGCCGGTTTGTCCTTATCAGGCCGTTGCTGACTGTTCATGGTTGCCATATACCGCCTTCCTGATGCACACGACCTTCGGTTGAGTCATTTCCTCGTACGCAAATCTGACACCTTCGCGGCCGAGGCTTCCGTACTTGAATCCTCCGAACGGCATGGCGTCGAATCGGTAGTCCGACGAGTCGTTGATCATCACGCCGCCAGCCTCCAACCTGTCGGCCGCCTTGAGCGCGACATGCAGATCATTTGTGAAGATGCCGGCATGCAGACTGTATTCGGAGCTGTTGGCGAGCGAAAGCGCTTCATCCAGTGTCTCAATCCGCTGCAGAACGACAACCGGGCTGAATATTTCCTGCTTCCACAGCTCGCATTCGAAGCCGACGTCCTCAAGGACCGTTGGAGCGTAAAGCGAACCGTCCTGAGTATTGCCGCACAGCAGTGTGGCTCCCTGACTGATCGCGGCATCCACCACGCCTCGCGTGCGAGCCGCTGACTGAGCCGTGATCATCGGCCCGACGTCCGTTTCAGGCATCGCGGGATTGCCCGTCTTGAGCGCTTTGGTGCAGGCAACAAAACGCGTTCTGAACGCGTCATAGATGGACGACTGGACCAGAATGCGTTGCGTGCCGATACAGTTCTGACCTGCGGCCCAGAACGCACCAGACACGCACGACGCAACGGCGTCTTCGAGGTCGCAGTCACCCAGGACGATGACGGGCGCGTTACCGCCCAGATCCATCGCAAGCTTTTTGAGGCCTGCGGAGCTGGCTATTCTCTCTCCGGTTGCAAATCCACCGGTAAACGAAACCATTCTGACGTCCCGGGATGAGACGAGTGCTTCGCCGAGCGCTGCGCCACCTGTCGCGACCGACACGACGTTCGGTGGCATGCCGGCCGCAACCAGATATCCAACGAGCCTGATCGCCGAAAGCGGCGTGAGTTCGGATGGCTTGAGAACGACCGCATTGCCGCCGGCAATCGCCGGCCCTAGCTTATGCGCTACCAGGTTGAGTGGATCGTTGTACGGCGTGATGGCAACGATAATGCCGAGAGGCTCACGGGTGAACCATCCCTGGCGGTTTTCCGATCCACCATACGCGTCGAACGGCACCACTTCACCTGCGTTTCGACGCGCCTCATCGGCGGATAACTTGAGGGTGTTCACACACCGCTGCACTTCCTTTCTGGCCTGCCTGATCGTTTTACCCGCTTCCGCGACGATGAGATTCGCAAACGCGTCCCCATCACGCTCCACGAGCGATGCGCAGGTTTCAAGCACGCGAGAGCGTTCGTGGCGGGACAGGCTACGACAAACGCGCGCGCCCTCCTTCGCAGTCTGGATCAGCACTTGCGCGGCTTCCGGCGGAATGTTCACGACAGTGCCGACTTCGACGCCATCGAAGGGATTGGTGACCGAGATGAAGCCGGGCGATGAGTCAATGGGGAATGCGGAATTCATTTCGAAGCGCCTGCGTCCTTTCTTGCGAATGCGGAAAGTGTCGGAAGCCAACGCGCAAGCCGTTTCAGCGCGTCTCGCGTCCGGTCCCTGTCTAGAGCGTAAGCAAGCCCTCCACGGAGGTGATGCAGGAACCGCCCACGCGCACATTTCCGTTCGCATCCACGCTTACCTTGATTCGCCCGTCTCGACCGACACACCGTCCCTGAGCAGCCACATAATCTGTTCCGCCGGACGGCAACAGTCCACGTTGCCACTGGAAAGCTGCCACGCTGCCGTTGCCGCTTCCGCAGACAGGATCCTCCTCCACGCCACAGGACGGCGCGAAGGTACGCACTTCGATTGCCGCATCGTCTCCATGCTCGCGCGGGCCGAATACGGTCAGGCCCGTGACGCCCAGGCGGCGCTCGAGCTCCGCTAACCTGGCGAAATCCGGCTGAAGATCGAGTACGGAAGCGGCATCGTTCAGATGCGCCACGATCCAGATGGCGCCGACATTCACGATACCTGGCGCAGTCTTCTGGTCCACTTTGCAGCCAAGGATCAGCTCCAGCTCCGCCACATCCGCCGCGTGCAGCGGCTCCAGCTTCGCAGGCGGCAGGTTGAACGTGAGCAGGCGCTCCGCGCCTCGCTCCTCGAGCATCAATTCAACGAGGCCGATGCCGCATTGTTGAATCAATCGACCCCTTTCGCGCGGTGTGACACGCCCCGCTTCCACGATGGCGTGAGCACTACCCAAGGTCGGATGTCCCGCGAAGGGAAGCTCGCTACGCGGCGTGAAGATCCTCAAGAGATAGTCGGCCCCGGCTGTTGTGGGCGGAAGGACAAAGGTCGTTTCTGACAGGTTGGTCCAGCGTGCGACCGCTTGCATCGCGTCAGTGGTCAGGCCCTCCGCGTCCAGTACCACGGCCACCGGATTGCCAAGAAGCGGCTTCGCGGTGAAGACGTCAACCACTTTATAAGATCGTTTCATATTCGCCTCGTCTGACTCGCGTGGACATCTGGGCATTCTTTGGATGCAAGTGCAACGCATACATCGTAGCGCGTGCAGCCCGACCGTAACAGTCACAGTTTTTTGCTCATTCAACCATTACAATTTCGCCCGACGGGAACGGCAAGCGCTCAACGGTTGACGACCCGCTTCGGCATTGCCAGCGCCAGCACGCAACCCAGCAGCAGGCAGATACCGAACGTGATGACACCCCCGCCCACGCTATGCGTCCGATCTTTCAGCCAGCCAAGAAAATAGGTACTCGCGAAGCCTCCAAGGTTGGCAATCGAGCACGCGAATGCGATACCGGCTGCAGCAGCCGTGCCACGAAGAAAGGTTGACGGAAGCGCCCAGATCACCGGCATCGCCGCCGCGGCCCCGGCATTTGCCATCGAGAGAAGGATGACGATGGCGGCCACGCTACCCGGAAAAAAAGCGCTTGCGATCAGGCCAAACGCTGAGCACAGCAAGGGCACGGCGACATGCCAGCGACGCTCCCGGAACCGGTCAGAACTGATCCCGGTTAGCAGAACCATGACAACTGCCAGACCATTGGGGATCGCCATCAGGGCGCCGATCTCGATCGCACTCTTCGCGCCGGCATCGCGCAGCATCGTGGGCATCCAGAAACTTATCGAATAGAAGCAGAGCAGTACGCAGAGGTCGAGGTAGCCCACCCCCCATACTTTTGGGTTGGCAAACGCCTGAGCCAGCCGATGCTCCTTCTTCTCCTCCCGATCGATTCCGATGTCCCGCTTTAGCCGCGCGAGTTCGGCGGCGCTGAGAAAACGCGCGCCCTGGTGCGTTTTCGGCAGGAAGATATAGACGAGCACACCAAGCAGCACGGAAGGCATTGCTTCCAGCGCGAACAACCACTGCCAGCCTCGCAAGCCATGCACGCCGTCAAAGATCGACAGGATCCAGCCTGAGAGCGGCGCGCCGATCAGACTCGACAGCGGCAAGCCCACCATGAAGAGTGCGACGATCCGGCCACGCCGCGCGTCGGGAAACCAGTAGGTGAGATAAAGCAGTGCGCCGGGCAGGAACCCGGCTTCCGCCAGGCCCAGTAGAAAACGCACGACATAGAACTGCCCGGGCGTCTTCACGAACATCGTCAGCCCTGAAAGCACGCCCCATGTGACCATGATGCGCGCGATCCAGAAGCGGGCACCGACTTTCTCCAGGATCAGGTTGCTGGGTACTTCAAACAGGATATAGCCGACGAAAAAAAGTCCGGCACCGAGCCCGTACACGGTTTCGCTAAATCCGAGCGAATCGAGCATCTGCAGCTTGGCAATGCCTACATTCACGCGGTCCAGAAATGCGGCAAAGAAGCATAGACCCAGGAATGGGGCGAGCCGCCATGTGAGCTTGCGATAAAGACTGCGCCCGGTCGGGGCGTCATCTTCAAGGTCACAGGAGGGAATGTTCAGGGGAGACGTCGACATGTTGGATCATGGAAGAGGACATGGAAGACGCGTTTCGCAGCGTTCAGCGAAACGCGCAACCTGGCTTCACGAATAGTTGATCACGAGCAGCTTGATTTCCGACATCTCGTCCATCGCGTACCGCGTGCCCTCGCGGCCAGTGCCGGATTCCTTCCAGCCGCCGAAAGGCATGTTGTCGATGCGATAGATCGGCACGTCATTGATCATCAGGCCGCCGACATCCCATTTCTCCAGCGCCCGGAACGCGCGCTGCAGGTCTCGCGTGAACAGGCCGCCCTGCAAGCCATAGCGCGAATCGTTGGCGCGCTCTACAGCTTCATCGAATGAGCGATAGCTGTTGAGCGTGAGTACGGGTCCGAAGATTTCCTCGTCCTCGACCAGCATTCCGCGCTGGGTATCCGCCAGTACGGTCGGCTGCACGACTGCGCCGACGCGCGGGCCACCGGCCAGCAGACGCGCGCCGCCGGTCAGCGCTGCGTCTATCCAGCCCTGAATGCGGATCGCCGATTTCTCGTCGATCACCGGACCCACGTCGATGCCCTCTTCCATCGGATCGCCGACTTTGCACGCGCTTACCCTGTCAAGCAACTTGGCCTCGAACTGGGCGCGGACCTTCTCGTGCACGAGAATGCGCTGTACGCCAATGCAATACTGCCCGCCGAACACCACGCCACCGCGGACACAACGCGCCGCCGCGAGGTCCAGGTCCGCGTCTTCCGCCACGACCACTGTGCCGTTGCCGCCGAGCTCAAGTGCGACTTTCTTGTGGCCCGCGATCAATTTGATATGCCAGCCGACCTTGGCACTTCCCGTGAAGGTCACCATGGCGAAGCGGTCGTCCTGGACCATCGACTCCGCAAGGGGAATACTGCAGTGACACACCTCCAGCGCACCGTCGGGCAGGCCCGCATCGCGCATGACCTCCTGCAGCAGAAGGCTGGTAAGCGGCGTTTGCGGTGCGGGCTTCAGCACGACGGCATTGCCTACCGCAATCGCCGGTGCGACTTTGTGCAGGACAAGATTGAGCGGAAAATTGAACGGAGAGATCGCCAGGATGAGACCAATCGGAAAGCGCCTTGCAATACCCACACGACGGCGCATGTCAGCCAGTTTGTCGAGATCGAGACGGGACAATTCCGTAGCGCTGCCGCTGGCATCGGTGGTCTGGTATTCGAAAACGCCCGCGTCGACATCGAGCGGTACTTCTTCACCATGACTGCGCCGCGCTTCGGCAGCCGCGTTACGCAAGTTGAAGACGCCACGCGAAACCTCGCCGCGCGCATCGTACAAGGGCTTCCCTGACTCCGCCGCGATCGTGCGCACGAACTCATCGCGTCGTGATTCGATCAGGTCCGCCGCGCGTTGCAGAATATCCGCGCGTGCGAATCGAGGCAGTTGGCGCATGATCTCGAATGCCGCTTGTGCACACTCGATTGATCGCTCGACAGCGCCCGCATCGGCAATCGGCATATAGCCGACCACAGTGCCATCATAGGGACTGCGCACAGCGTCGGCTGGTTCGGTTTGCGTCTCAATGTCATATTTCATTTGGCATCCTTATCTATAATCCGAGTTCTTATTTTTGATCGATCACTTCGAATCCACGTGGGGTTGCAGCGAGAAGTGTTCTCGCCTATGCGACGACCACGGTCTGGTTGAGGTCTGCGATCGCACGTACGAGACTGCACGGCGCCAGCGTCGAGGTTTTCGGATTGCTCGGCAGGGTCTTGCCCGTGACCGCAATGTCGATGTGGCCAAAATCGCCTTCGGCCTTGATCCGGTGCGTGTTGCCGGTTGCAAGCGGATCGACATACAGAACCACCCTGGTCCGATCGAAGCCGACGCCCGCCAGCGCTACCGCAGCGGCCACGTTGGCGTTCTGCGGAAAGAGGCGCGCCGCATCTCGCGCCGTGCCTTCATAGATGGCGGTCAGCATTTTGGTGTCGTCGAGCATGACCAGCGCTTCGGCGGGCGTGCCCCGCCAGGCGCCCGGCGCCTTGTGCGATTCATAGCGCACCTCCCGCAGGCCGGCGAACTTCGCCGCGCCAAGCGCATCGAGCCCGCCCACTGCGCCGGAGGGAATGCGCAGACGTGCCCCTCCAGCGGTCGCGCTGTCGATCAATAGTGTCTCGAGCGTGGGATCCGCCAACGCGCCGACCGATGCGACGAGCATGTCGCGCCCGGCCGCCAGGACGGACGGGCCCAGGTTGCGCAAAGCTTCATGGCCTGCACATTCGACGACGAGGTCGAGATCGCCATCAAGGAAATCGTCAACGCTATCGACAATCCGGGCGCCGGCGTCGAGCGCCCTGCGCGCGCCCTCGCGATGCGTATCCCGTTCATAGACCGCCACGACACGGACGGCGGGTACGTACCGGTTCAGCAAGTCGTACAGCAGGCTGCCGATGGCGCCGCATCCAATCAATCCAACATTCATCATGTCCCTCACTCGGTTCGTGGTGCTCGAACTCGGCCCCACGTGATGAATGCATTAGATGGGATACAAATTTCCCGGGGAAGGTGCTCGAAGTGACGTCTATCGTCACAAAAACAGAACACTGCGGGTGCCTGGTCAGGGAATCTGGCGGCCTGTCCTGAGACGCCGGATCAGAAGGTCGAGAAAACGCTGTGCCGCGACCGACAGTTGCCGCCCGCGAAAGCTGATCACGTCGATGGTCGCCGATCCGGAATCGCGCTCGTCCAGCGGTACTGCCCGTAGCCATCCATGAGCCGTCTCCTGCTCGAGAGTGAGCGGCGGCATGAAGCTGACAAGATCCGATTGCCTGACGAGGTTCTTGATAACCTGCAGTGAGTTCGCTTCAATCGCAACCTGAAGCGTGATGCTCGCCCGTTCGGCGGCTTTTTCGATCAGATAGCGAATGCCAAATGTCCGCGCCGGCAACGCTACCCTCACGTTACCCAGTTCGGACATGGACACGGTCTTCCGGCCGGCTAGTGGATGCTCCGGCCGGCAAATCATCTGCAACGGCTGGATTGAGCGGCCATGAAGATTGATGTCGTCACGATTGAGGACATTGAAGGCCATTCCGATCTCGGCGCGATGATCGACAAGCGCGTCGACAATCTGCGCTGTTCCGCAGACTTCGAGATGCACAGCAATGCCCGGGTGGTCACGCGAGAACTCCGTGATCAGGTCGGGCATGAAACTATGTACGGCAGCTTCGACCAGCGCGATCCGGACCACACCTTGGCGTAATGAGCTCAGGTCGTCCATTGCAGCGTGCAACTGCTCGACGTGGCGCGTGTTGGCGTTCACGTAGTCGAGCAATAGCTGGCCGGCTGCGGTTAGCGTCGCGCCGCGCGGTGAGCGGTCGAACAACGCCGCGCCGAGCTCCTTTTCCAGGTTGCTGATCTGTTTGCTGATCGCGCTGGGTGCGACAAAGAACGTCTCCGAAGCATGTCTTAACGAACCCGTGCGCGCGACTTCTGCGAAATACCTGAGTGACTGGGGCTGGATCATGACGTCATGTTCGTGCGGCGGATCGCCGGGCCGGCGCGTGGTGTCGTCGGCGCAGATGAATTCTGTGCCAGAGGTATGGCGACCAGACGTTGCACGGACGTCCGCCGACGCCCGGCAGGGTGCATCATTCCGCTCAGGCTGCGCTCACGCTGTCGAGTTCCGTCTGCGTGAGCCCGTACTTCGCCATGCGGGCACGGTGATCAGCCGAACCGAGGTACTTGCGAAGTTGCTCATTCACCGCCTGCAGAAGGTCAGGATTGCTCTTGCTGAACGAGAACGCGCCGACAGGTGCTCTGCCATCCTTGCTCGTTTCGTGCGCCAGCACTTCCAGCTCCTTATTGGCGCTGGCAAGGACACGGCTTCCAACCGCCGTGCTCGCGTAGGCGTCGATTTTTCCTGCGAGCAGTGCGTCGATCGCTTCGGTTTGGCCCTTGAACGCCACGATCTGGCTATCGATCACGCCGGCCGACTTTGCAGAGCCGAGCTGAACCGTCCCGGCGACGATCCCAAGCCGCGCGTCGTTGCGCGCCGCGACGGTCGCGTAGCTCGTCAGCGCTTTCGGATTGCCATGGCGAAGCAGGAATCCGTCGCCCAGTGCCCAGACCGGCACGCTGAACGCAGCGCGCTCGGCGCGCTCGGCGGTCACAAAAATGGGTACATTCATGTCCCACCGGCCTTCCTGCACGCCAGGCAGAAGTTCTTCGAACGAGGTCAACTGATGTTCGATGGAGGTCACACCGATCGCCCGAAGCACCACCTCGGCCAGCTCAATGTCGGCGCCCGTCGCCGAATGATCGTCACCCGTCCAGTAGAACGGCGGTTCCTCGAGATATGCGATTCTTACTTTCATAGCTGTGCTCCACATGTCCAGCAGTTAAGATCCCGGTCGCCCGCCGTTGGGCGTGGCGATTCATTTGTGCACAGGCGGGAGGCTGCAGGCGCTTCCGGTAGCCGCGAAAGATCACCCCGCGATATTTCGCTCAGAACGTTTGCTTCCAACGCGCTCCCTGACCAATCGCGAACCAGGCTGCTGGCATCGCGCACCGTTCCGGAGGCGTCGAGAATGCCTGGCCGCTCGTCGCCAGGCGGACCCAATCGGACAAGTTTCATCGTGATGCTTCCCGGCTATGCCGACACGTCATGCCGTAACGGCGTCCATGACCGTTGAAAGTGCCGACAGTGCGGGTCCGAGACGCGCGGGCGGCAGGTAGCCAAAACCCAGCCGGAATACTCGGCTGCTTTCACCGAACCATGCGCCGGATGCCAGTTGCAAGTCATGACCGGGTAGCAGGTCCCAGAAGCGCGAGACAGCAACGTCGTCGAATGCATCGGCGCGCAGGCGCACACAGCATAACGCGCCGGCATCAGGGCGCACCCACTCGATGCGCTCGTACTCGTTCTCGCACCAAAGCGCCAGTTCCTCGAGCGCAGCGGCGAGCAAGCGGCGTCGCGGTGCGAGCACGCCTTCCCTGTTGCGCAGAAGCGCTGTGGCGAGCATCTCATCAAGAACCGATCCCGAGATCACGGTGTTCATTTTGGCGACGGCCAGACGCTCCCGCAGATCCGCGTTCGCCACCGTGAGCCAACCCGTGCGCAAGCCCGGCGCGCCGAGCGCCTTCGATACCGACGCGCCGGTGACGATACGTGGATCGAGTCCCGCGAAACTCTCGAGCGCGGCATTGTCGCCATAGGTGGCCTCCCTATAGGTCTCGTCGATGAAAAGTATCGCGTCAGGAGACCTCTTTTCCATCAAGGCGAGAAGCTTCTCGACGTCGGCACGGGACGTCTGGATGCCGGCCGGATTCTGTGGCGAAGCGATACTGACAAGCTTCGTTTTCGGCGACAGACCCGCGTCGATCTGGTCGAGATCCAGCCGATAACCATTCTCGAATGACAGCCTGATCTCGCGGACGCTAACGCCGGCGCCGAGAAGGCAATCACGGCTCGGCGGAAAGCATGGTGTCGCGAGGACTGCCTCGTCGCCCGACCGGCAAACCTCGAAAGCGAGAAGAAACAGACCGAGCGCGGTGCCTTGTGTCGTGATGATCTGTTCGGTTGGAACCTTGCAGCCCTCGGCAATTGCCTCGCGAAGCGCGACCGAACCGGCGGATGTGCCGTAGCCGAGCTTCAGATTGCGGATATCCTCGAGACCCGGCAGAGACAGGAGTTCGCCGAGCGTCAGGTCCTGCGACGTGCTCTCCGCCAGGTTGAACGGCCGGTTCACATTGAGAAGTGAAATGATCTCGTTGCGAGGAAATCGCCCGCGCCACGGCTGGCGATTCGATTCGCTGAGGTCAGCCTGCTGTCGTTCGTCGAGATTCTGTTGAATACCCTGCATGCTTTTGCCTTGCATTTTGCTGTGAATTGATTGTCAGACGATCCGTTGCAAGCAGCCAAACAGCCGTTCCAGCTCGGGCCTAACAGCAGTTATTGCTGTGCGCAGCACCCCGGCTCCTCCAGACGCGATCGCAACGCATGCATCGTAGCGCCCACCGGTCAACCATAACAGTCACAATTTTCCGCGAAATGGACCATCACAATTCCTCTTGGCGAGCCGGGGCGCCGGGTCGATAATTGTGGATTACACCGATTACACCGTTATGAGCCCTGCCATGGACATGGACCCGCCCACTCCGTACCGCTACGAGCGATTGGCCGACCTCATCGTCGGCATGATCGACAATGGCGCGCTCGCGGCGGGCACGCGTCTGCCATCCGTGCGCGCCGTCAGCGAACAGCACAGCATCAGTATCTCCACCGTGTTGCAGGCGTATCGCCTGCTCGAAGATCGCGGCATCCTGGTCGCGCGGCCGCAGTCAGGCTTTTACGTCGCGGGCACGCGCCGCGGCGCACTCGCGTTGCCGTCGGTCTCGCGGCCGCGCGCGAAAGCATCGACCGTGTCGATCAGCGGAGCCGTCGCAGGACTGCTTGAGCACGTATCGAACCCGGCGCTGGTGCCGCTCGGCTGTGCCGTACCCGACGCGGCGCTGCTGCAGTCGAAACGGCTCGACCTCGCGCTCGCGCGTGCCGCACGTCAACACGGCACGCGCTACAACATCTATTGCGCACCGCAAGGCGACCCGCGCCTGCGCCGCGAAATCGCGAAGCGGGCAATGCACTTCGGACACGCGCTGTCGCCCGATGACCTGCTCATCACGAACGGCTGCACCGAAGCATTGACACTCGCGCTGACCGCTGTCGCCAAGCGGGGTGATTCGATTGCGATCGAATCACCCACTTACTTTGGCCTCCTCCATACTCTCGAAGTGCTTGGCCTGAAGGCATTCGAGCTGCCCACTGACCCGGCACGCGGCATCGACGTCGGCGCGCTCGCCCGCCTGCTCGATACGGAACCAGTGGCCGCCTGCGTGCTGTCGTCGAATTTCAACAACCCGCTAGGCTGCGCGATGGCCGAAACCGACAAGCGCTCGCTCCTTGCGCTGCTCGCGCGGCATGCCGTGCCGCTGATCGAAGACGACGTCTACGGTGACATCCACTTCGGTCGCGAGCGGCCCAAGCCGTTCATCGCACTCGACAGCGGCGCCAATACGATCTACTGCAGCTCGTTTTCGAAAAGCCTTGCACCCGGGTATCGGGTCGGCTGGATTGTGGCGGGCGCCTATGCGCAGCAGGTGATGGAACGCAAGCTGGCATTCAGTCTCTGCTGTCCTGTCTTGCCTCAGGTCGCGCTCGCGGACTTTCTGGAGAGCGGCGCATACGATGCACACTTGCGCGGCGTGCGGCGCATCTTCGAAGAGAACCTCGGGCGCATGACGCGTGCGATCGAGACAAGCTTCCCGACCGACACGAAAGTAAGCCGGCCAGCAGGCGGCTTCATGCTCTGGCTGGAACTGCCGAGGCGCTTTGACTCGCGCGCGCTCTTCGACGAAGCGCTCGAACAAGGCATTTGCTTCGCGCCCGGTGACGTCTTCTCCGCAAGCCGGCGCTTTCGCAATTGCCTCAGGCTGAGCGCCGGGCATACCTGGAACCATCGCATCGAAGACGGCGTCCGCCGACTGGGGCGGCTCGCGCAGGCGCTGCTCGATGGCTGAGCGGCTTGGGGGCGTGGACACCACTTTGTCGCCCGCTTTAAGCCATTGACGCTCGTCACGCGGCACCTTTTGCCCCCAGATCACCCCCGGTGGCGTCCCAGTAAAAAGGATGTCGCCCGGCTCGATCGTCATGATGCTGGCCACGTAGCGGATGATCTCGCGGCAGTCGAAGATCATTTCGCTGGTACTGCTGTCCTGTCTGATTTCGCCGTTCACCCAGGTTTTCAGCCTCAGGTTGTTCGGCTCGGGCACACGATCGCGGGTAACGAGCCAGGGACCCAATGGAGCAAAACCATCCGACATCTTCCCCGCCGTGAATTGCGTCGTGATGTTCTGCAAACCTCGGGCGCTGAAGTCATTGCCGACCGCGTAGCCCGCAACAACGGATAGCGCATTCTCCTTCGACACGTTCTTGCATTTCCGCCCGAAAACGATCACGAGTTCCGTCTCGTAGTCGAATTCCTTGCCTATCATAGTCGGCAGTTCAATGACGCCGTCATGGTGATTGAGTGCGTTCGCAAACTTGCTGAAGATTGGCGGGGCCTTGGGAATGGGCGTTCCCGTCTCCGCCGCATGCGCCTGGTAGTTGAACCCCACGCAGATGATCTTCCGCGGATATTTCGCGGTGCCCGAGCTTGTTGTCAGGGAGTCAAGCGTCGGTGGTAGCTCGCATCATGCAACTGCTACGTCGAAATCCCCGCAGAGGCTACGAGTTCGCTGAGGACTTCCGACACAAGCATTGATGCCCTTGAGTCCGCCGGTCTGGAGCCGACAATTTTTCCTCGGTCTGTCAGCGGGTGGCGTGCTCAAGGTCGAAATGGTCAAGGAAATGGCCGCGAAGCCGTTGATTCTCGCGCTGGCTAACCCGACGCCTGAAATCCTGCCGGAACTCGCCCTCGAAGTACGTCCGGATGCAATCCTCGCTACGGGACGTGCCGACTTTCCAAACCTGGTGAACAACGTGCTGGTATTCCCGTTCCTGTTCCGCGGCGCGCTGGACGCCGGGGCGACGACGGTGACGCGGGAAATGGAAATTGCGGCCGTCAACGCGCTTGCTGAACTGGCGCGTCAGGAGCAGAGCGATATCGTCGCGACGGCTTACGGCATTCGCGATCTATCGTTCGGGCCGGAATATCTGATTCCAAAGCCGTTCGACCCGCGCCTGATCGTCAAACTCGCGCCGGCCGTCGCCAAGGCCGCGATGGACTCAGGCGTTGCCGAGCGTCCGATCGAAGACATGGAAGCGTACGAACAGCATCTGCAGCAGTTCGTCTATCAGAGCGGCACGACCATGAAGCCGATCTTCCAGCTGGCGCGCAGCGTCGAGCCGGAGAAGAAGCGCATTGTGTTCGCCGAAGGTGAAGAAGAAAGCGTGCTGCATGCAGTGCGGATCATCATCGACGAAAAGCTGGCGAAGCCGATCCTGATCGGCCGTCCGGCGGTGATCGAGCAACGCGTTGCGCGCTACGGACTGCGTCTGGTCGCGGGCCATGACTACACGGTCGTGAACACCGACCACGACGAGCGTTATCGCGATTTCTGGCAGGAATACTACAAGCTGATGTCCCGCAAGGGCATCACACAGCAGATGGCGAAGCTGGAAATGCGCCGCCGCACCACGCTGATTGGCGCGCTGCTGGTGAAGCGGGGTGAGGCGGATGGCATGATCTGCGGCATGGTTAGCACGACGCACCGGCATCTGCACTTTATCGATCAGGTGATCGGCAAGAAGGAAGGCGCGAAGGTCTACGCGGCGATGAACGCGCTGGTGCTGCCGGGGCGGCAGATTTTCCTCGTGGACACGCACGTGAACGTCGATCCGACAGCCGAAGAACTCTCCGAAATCACGATCATGGCAGCCGAGGAAGTGCGCCGTTTCGGTATCGAACCGAAGATCGCCCCGGTTGTCGCATTCGAACTTCGGTTCGAGCAATGCGCCGACCGCGCAGAAAATGCGCGACACGCTGGCGATCCTGCGTCAACGCGCACCACACTTGCAGGTGGACGGGGAAATGCATGGCGGTCTTGCGCTCGACCACAAGCTGCGTCGCGAAGTGATGCCGGATTCGACGCTCGAAGGCGACGCGAACCTGCTCGTGCTGCCAAATATCGACGCAGCCAACATTTCGTACAACCTGCTGAAAACGGCCGCGGGCAACAACGTTGCAATTGGCTCGATTCTGCTGGGCGCGGCGCAGCCAGTGCATGTGTTACCTCCATCCGCGACGGTGCGCCGGATCGTCAATATGACGGCGCTGCTGGTGGCGGACGTGATCGCGCTTAAGTAGCCGCAACGTTCAAGTACCCGGGTTGCGTTATGCATGGTTTCTGCCAATTCGCGTGTTGGCAGAAAGAAAATGCGCGACGAACGGCGCTCTGTTACCGAGGCACGACGGTTTGGTCTACCCGCAACTCCGGAACTTTGGGACGAGGCGGGGTTTTTTGTTGTCTACAGTTCCGGGTTGGTGCCGTTCTCGCCCTTCCCGCCCAATCCCTTCGGCCTCGTCAGCTTCAGGTCAAGTCCACCTTCCGGCGCCACGGCGCAGCCTTCGCGGCCTCCGGTCACCTCGGCGTGTGCACGGTACAGAACGTTTTCGATCGACACAGTCAGCTCGTTATTGATGAATCGGAAAACGGGCGCAACCATCAGCGCCCCCCGTGTTGCTTTAGTGCCCGGCGCTCTGACCGCCGTCGACGTGCAGAATTTCGCCCGTCACGAACGGCGCCGCATCCAGATACAGAATCGCGTTGACGATGTCGCTCATCTCGCCCATATGACCCATCGGGTGGAGTGCACCGAGCGCCTCGTGCGTTTCGGCGGCATGCATCGGCGACTTGATGATGCCAGGGGCAACCGCGTTCGCGCGGATGCCACGCTTCGCGTATTCGATGGCGAGTGACTTCGTGGCTGCGTTCAGACCGCCCTTCGTCAGCGATGCCAGCACCGACGGCACACCGTCGATGGCGTGGTCGGCCAGGGTCGTCGTAATGCTGACCACATGGCCGCTGTTGTTCTTCTCCATTTCGGCGATCGCCAACTGCGTGATGTAGAAGAATCCGTTCAGATTCACACCCGTCACCGCAGCGTAATCTTCAGACGTGTAACCGGTAAACGGCTTGGCGATGAAGACACCGGCGTTGTTGACCAGCGTGTCGATGCGGCCGAAGCGCGCCACCCCCTCGGCAATTACGCGACGCGCGGTTGCCGGGTCAGCGATGTCACCCGCCACCGTTATGATATTGGGATCTTCGGACGGCTTGATGCTGCGTGCCGTTGCAACAATGCGGTAGTCAAGCTTGCGGAATGCTTTGACGGTCTCGGCACCAATGCCTTGCGATGCGCCAGTAACAACTACGACCTTTTGCGACGTGCTCATGAAATACCTCGAATATTGGATTGGGCTTTCTTGCCCACCGGGCCGATGGCTCCGATAGGTGCCTAATCTAGGGGTATTCACGCGCCGAGCAAACACCCGCTATGGATAAACTATTTTGCGTGAGCGGAACAAATCGGATCGCGGTTCGGTCCCGGCCTGGACTTGAGAACCAGGGCTATAACTGGTTCGGCGGCACACGAACGGCACCGCCTCGCCGCTTGCATCGTTGACTCTGTCCGTCAAAAGATGGTCGCCCGTTTTGCCAGTCCACACCTTGCCGTCCTTGTTGGCCGGCAGGATGATGCGCGGGCGGATCACATGCGCGCTACATCGATCACGGCATCGGCAAAAGCTTTCGGCGCTTCTTGCGGCAAATTGTGACCAATGCCGCCATCGATATTCCGGTGCTGGTACTTGCCGGTGAATTTTTTCGCGTACGCCGCCGGATCAGGATGCGGCGCGCCGTTCGCATCGCCTTCCATCGTGATCGTCGGAACCGTGATGACGGGCGCCGCTGCAAGGCGCTTTTCCAGCGCGTCGTATTGCGACTCGCCTTTCACGAGACCCAGCCGCCAACGATAGTTGTGAATCACGACTGCAACATGATCGGGATTGTTGAAGGCCTCCGCGGACCGGTCATAAGTTGCATCGTCGAAGCTCCATTTCGGCGACGCAAGCTGCCAGATGAGCTTCGAAAAATCATGCCGGTTGGCCTCGTAGCCAAGCCGTCCGCGTTCCGTGGCGAAGTAAAACTGATACCACCACGCGAATTCGGCCTTCGGCGGCAACGGTGCCTTGTTGGCTTGCGGGCTGCCAATCAGATACCCGCTGACGGAAACCTGCCCCGCACAACGCTCCGGCCACAGCGCCGCGATGATGTTCGCGGTCCGTGCGCCCCAGTCGAAAGCGCCAAACACCGCCTTCTGGATCTTCAACGCATCCATCAACGCGATGATGTCGACCGCGACCACGGCCTGCTGGCCATTGCGCATGGTTTTGCCCGACAGGAAACGCGTCGAGCCGTAGCCGCGAAGATACGGAACGATGACCCGATAGCCCGCCGCGGCAAGCATCGGCGCGACCTCGACAAAGCTATGGATGTCGTAAGGCCAGCCGTGCAACAGGATGACGACGGGGCCGTTCTCCGGCCCGACGTCCGCATAACCCACGTTGAGCGTGCCCGCGTTGATCTGTTTGATCTGGCCGAACGAGGCATTCGACGTCGCACCATTCGCCGCAATGGCGCCTTGCGCGGATTGATTCGACTGGGCGCGAACAAGCCCGCTCAGGCTCATCTCCATTGCGCCGATACCGACTGCGGCGATCCGCAGAAAGCGGCGCCGGGAGTTGATTTGATCCGACATGAGAATTCTCCTCTTAGCTTGATTTCATTCAAGAATGCGCGAGCTTGAATCGCGCCGGTATGCATGCAAAGTTCGCGTGGTCGAGTGTGTCGTCATACGACAGCTGAGCGAATCTCGTCGAAGGAAGGTCCGTTCGGACGTACCCGGATGTGCGGATCAAGCCGCTGCCACGGCAGGTCGGCCGGGTCCGCAGCCATCGGTCCGGGTGCCTTCGCAACAAGTATGGCCTGCGCGATAGCCTGAAAATCCGCACGGAAATGGACGGAGCTTTTATTGACCAGAATCTTCATCTGCTCGGGTTCGATGCCCGCAACGCGATAGAGATTGCGATCGAAAATCTGCATCTTGACGCTGCTGACAGCGATTCGCACGCCGTCGATACGCAGGCAGGCAACCGGTCCGAGGTCGCCCGTCATGCCATTCAGCATCGGGCCATCAAAGCGGAAGCGGCCATCGGACACATGCTCCACCTCGAACGTGCCTTTCAGCGGCTCATCGCCGGGCACGCCCGAACGGCCCGCCAGCGCAAGCTCGATGCGCGCGCCGACACCGGCGCGATGTGCGGCGGCGGCCGCGTCCGCATCCCAGATCACGCCGACGGCCGCATCGCTTGCGCCATTGCGCAGCAGCGCGCGCACCATGCCCATCGTGTTCGAGTCGCCGCCCACGCCGGGGTTGTCCTGCGTGTCGGCGATGATGACCGGCTTGTCGGCGGTCTGGCTGATCCGCATGGCTTCGATAACGGCTTCGTCGGGTGTAAGGAACGGTACTTCCCATGACGACTCCTCCGCGAGCATTCTGGCGTACAGCGTGTCGATCGCCTTCGTGAGCGCGTCAGTGTCGAATCCATAACCCCAGATCACGGGACCACACTCGGGAAAATCCGCAGCCGGAAAACCCGGCGCAAACGACAGCGACACGACCGTATCGCGTTCAAGCGATGCCAGCGCGGTGTACATGTCATGGGCGGGCGCGACCAGTGTGCACATCCCGTTCACCGGAATCAGAAATGGAATGCGCCGGACGACGCGCGTGAATTTGCGCTTCTCCGCGATCAGCCTGTCGAGCAGATGCGCCGCGCGCTCGCCCGTTTCGGCCATGTCGACGTGCGGATACGTGCGATACGCAACCATCGCATCCGCATGCTTCAACATTCGTTCGGTCACGTTCGCATGCAAATCAAGCGACACCGCGAGCGGCATGCTGTCGCCGACCACCGCGCGCACGCGTTCAAGCAACTCGCCTTCGCCGTCGTCGGTATGCTCCGCGACCATCGCGCCGTGCAGGTCCAGATAGATGGCATCGAAGCCACCCGCTTTGACAGCGTCGGTGATCTCGCCGGCAATGCGCTCGAATGCATCGAGGGTCACATGCGCCGACGCGCTCGCGCCCGCCCAGATCACCGGAATCAGCTCATGCCCTTGTGCCTGGGCGACCTTGATGAAACCGCCGATCGGCACGTTCACGTCGCGCAGATTCAGCACATCGACGCCACGTGCCAGCGGCGGAAAACCTTCGCCCTGGATGAAGCTCTGGAACGACGCCCGGGTCGGCGCGAACGTGTTGGTCTCATGCTGAAAACCTGCGATAAGAATCTTCATTGCCGTTCATCCTTCTGTTCGATAGGGAAAGGGCGTGGCCCTTCCAAAGATATAACTCGCTGTCTGGGGGAACACTCAGCCGTCAAGCACTGCAGGGCAGCACGCCTGAATCGTTAATGGATGCCGCGCTTGCTCGTGATAAGCACAACCGATGCAATTGCAGCCATACCTGCCATGACGAGCAAACCTGCATGCATGTTGCCCGTGGCGGCCTTGGTCCAGCCGATGACGGCCGGTCCCCAGAATCCACCGGACAATCCGATCGTGTTGATGAGCGCAATGCCGCCCGCCGCCGCCGGCCCTTTGATGTACTCGGACGGAATGGCCCAGAAAACCGTGTATGCCATCCACATCATTGCCGTCGCAAGCGTGAGCGTAGTGAGTGTGAGGAAGAGATTGCCGTTGGTGAAAATGGTCGACGCGAGAAGTAGCGCGCCGACGAACGCGGGCACCGCGCTGTGATAGCGCCGTTCGTTGAGACGGTCCGAACGGCGGCCGGCGAAGTACATGCTGAACGCGGCCGCAACATAAGGAATCGCGACGTACCAGCCGAGCCGCATCGTGTCCGCCACACCCTGATCTTTCAGCAACGTCGGCAGCCAGAAGCTGATCGCATAGATCGGGAAGATGATGCAGAAGTAAGCGAGCGCGAGCACGTAGATGCGCGGATTCTTCGCGACGGCGCGGAACGAATGGTCGTGCGTGGTAGGCGCGCTGACCTCGCTTTCGAGCAGACGTTGCTCGTCGGCGGAAAGCCATTTCGCTTCAGACGGACGGTTCGACAACACGAACAGCGTCAGCACGCCGAGCACGATGCACGGCAAGCCTTCGACCAGAAACATCCACTGCCAGCCAGCCAATCCGCCAACACCTGAGAACGTCGACATCAGCCACGCCGACAACGGCCCGCCGACAATGCCACCAATCGGCCCTGCGACGAACACGACGGCAATCGCGCGTGCCATACGCGCGGGCCCGTACCAGCGCGACAGGTAATAGATCATGCCAGGCGCGAAGCCGGCTTCGAAGACGCCGAGCAGGAAACGCATCGCGTAGAACATCGGCACGTTGCGCACGAACAGCATGCACGCCGACGTGATGCCCCACAGCACGAGAATGCGGCTAAAGGTCTTGCGCGCGCCGACTTTCGGCAGCATCAGGTTGCTCGGAATCTCGAACAGCACGTAGCCCAGAAAGAAGATGCCCGCGCCGACGCCGTAAGCGGCATCGGAGAATCCGAGTTCGCTTTGCATCTGAAGTTTGGCAAACCCGACGTTCACGCGGTCGAGATACGCGAACATGTAGCAGGTAACGAGAAACGGCAAAAGCCGCCAGTTGAGCTTGCTGTAGAGAGACGAAACGGCATCTTCGGCTCTCAAGGTCTGAATCGCTGACATAGGTGTCTCCGTTTTCCCTGTGTTCGTCCGGCTCGTCGAGTAAGAGCATCGTGCCGGGGAGAAAAGTCACTAGCAAGAGCAACTATGTTCACGTATCGTTGCTCTGTGAACAACACAAGGAATCGGAGCCTTTCAAATGCGCGAAATTAACCAGACACGGCTGCGTTATTTCCACGAAGTGCTGGTTCACGGCACGATTCGCGGTGCCGCGGACCACATCAACACGTCGCCGTCCGTGATCACGCGGCAGATCAAGCTGCTGGAAGACGAACTGGGCGCGACGCTCTTCGAGCGTCAGGCGCGCGGCGTCAAGCCGACCGAGGCGGCGGCGCATCTGCTGGAGTTCTGGCGTGGGTATCGATCGCAACAGGAAAAGCTCGAAGACCAGCTGCATGCACTGAAAGGCCTTCAGCAAGGGCATATTCAGCTGGCCGTCAGCGAGGGCTATGTCGACACGCTGGTCGACGACGTGCTGGCGCCGTTCTGCACGCAGTATCCGAAGCTGGACGTCGGCGTGAATATGCTGCCTGTCGACGATGTATTGAATGAAGTCGCGGAAAGCCGCGCGCATATCGGGCTCGCGTACAACCCGCCGCCGCATCCGCGGATCGAATATCGCGCGAGTTCGGCGCAACCCGTTGTGCTGCTCGTTCGCCGCGATCATCCGCTGGCGACGCGCGGCGGCCCGGCGAATGTCGACGATCTGCTCGCCTACCCGCTCGCGCTCATGCCTGCGACGTTCGGCATCGGCCATGTCGTCACGATGCTGGAATTCGCCGAGAACATCAAAATCAGCCCGACATTGACCACGAATTCGCTGGCCGCGCTGAAGCGCTTTGTTTCAGCCGGGCATTTCGTGACGCTGATCGGTGAATTCGCCGCATATCGCGAGATCGCGGCCGGCGATCTGTGTATCGTGCCGATCGCGCACCCCCTGTTTCAGGGCACGAAAGCACGATTGCTCGTTAAATCCGGGCGGCCGCTTGCGGCCGGCGCGCAGGAACTGCTCGAATGGATCCTGAGGCGGATGCCGATGTTCGACAACGAAAGTTGAACGCGGCACCAGATCGGCATACGGCCCGAGGCGAATCGTCGCCAGGTCAGCGGCCCAGGCCGTTATGTTGGAGCTTGAGTGAACTGGGGGTGCGACATCAGTGACTTTAGAGACGGGTTGTCAAGGCCGTTCCACTATCGAGCCTTGCCCGCCCCACTCCAATCAAAACCAAAACCAAACTGCATCGCCGGCACCCACTTCGCGCATCCCTGAAAACTCAACGCAGCGCCGCCCACGGCGAACAACACTGGAATCAGAAAGTCGTGACTCAGCCGGGTAAATTCAAAGACGAGAACCACAGCCGTAATCGGCATTTGCATCGAGGCAGCCAGAAACGCCGTTGCGCCGACAACCGCAAAAGCACCTGACGAAGTGCCCGGCCAAAACAGGCTCCAGGCGCCACCGAGCACGATCGCCAACAACGCGCCGTTTGCGAGCCCAGGCGTCAACAAACCGCCCTCCGCTCCCGCCCGCAAACTACTCGCGGTAATCACCACCTTCAGTACCAGCAACATGGCCGCGAGACTCATCGTCAAGCCACCATTGAACGCCAGTCCCGCAGGACCTTTGCCATTGCCGAGCAGCTGCGGAAAGTGCATCGCGAGCACGCCGATAATCGCGAAGTTCAACAGCGACAACACCGGCAAACGCCAATCCTTCGGCGCCTCTGCACGCGCGCGCTTCGTCAGCTCGGTAAAGCCCCATGCCGCAGCACCGAGAATCGGCCCGCACACCACGGACCACACCACCAACGATGTGCTCACTGCCAGCGACGGCACCAGATATTGATGCTCGTTGCCCAGACCGAATTGCGCGATCAGCGCCGCCACCGCGGATGTCGCCACGGCAGGCACCAATGCTTTCCAGCCGAACGTCCCCAGCAGGACCTCGAGCACGAACACCGCGCCGCCGAGCGGCACGTTGTAGACGGCGGCCAGGCCCGCGCCGGCACCGCATGCGACCATGATCCGGCTCTGCTCGACCGATAACCCGGCGCGGTGCGACAGCCACCCGGCCAGCACCGAGCCGATCTCGCGCGGTGCGACTTCGCGCCCGAGCGGCGAGCCCAGCGCCACCGTCACAATCTGGAGCAATGCATGCACGATGGTGCTCAGCACGGGCATACGCGGATCGTCGGACTTGACGGCCTGGCGAATGCTGACGAGCGGCCGCCCGAAGCGGTACAGCAACCACCAGCCGAGCCCTGCCACCAGCCCGCACATCGTCAGGACGAGCACACGACGCTCAGGCGCGGCGTCGGTGACGCCTTGCAGAAAACTCTCGCTGCTGATCACGTGCGTCACGCTGTAGCCGTATGCGAGGTGCTGAATGGCGTGCAGCAGCAAGGCAAGCAACATGCCGCCGAGACCGGCGCCGATGCCGGTCAGCAACGTGACCGCGACCATTGCCGCAAGGGGGCTGCGCGCGCGCCGCCGTGGCTCCGAAGTGATTGATTTGACTGACATGGTGCGTCGACAGATGCGGAATTAATGGGATGGGAGGCATCTTATTCCGCGCCGCAACATGAATCAAATTGATTTTTCTGCTCGACTGATGCGTTATGCGCATATGTGATTCGCAGCAACCTCCTTCGACGGAAACCTCAACGCTTGAGCGCCCGAATCGGGCGAGCCGACGACACACGCATCCGCCGGCATCGCCCCACGCTTCGCTTTACCTCAGTTCACTGGCACGAAAAACAACGACACCACGCACGCAACGCCGACGAACCACACCAGCGAACGCAGCGATGCCAGATTCGCCACATACAGCACGCCATGCAGCACGCGCGTGACGACAAAAGCAATCGCCAGCCAATTGATCCACGGACTCGAACCGCCTGCCTGTCCCGCGACGACGATCGCAGCAGTAAACATCGCCAGTGCTTCCCACGCGTTCTGATGCGCGGCATGAGCACGCGCGCGCCAGCCGTCGAGGCCGGCGAGATAAGCGCGCGGCGCGCCATTGTCGTAGCGCTTGCTGACCTTCGCCAACATGGTCCACGGAAACGGCAGCAGCGCCACGATAAGCAGGCAAAGATGCGGAATCGTCATTCGTCAGTCTCCTTGTATGCGCGGCGCGAA
This sequence comes from Paraburkholderia domus, assembly GCF_905220705.1. Taxonomy (GTDB): domain Bacteria; phylum Pseudomonadota; class Gammaproteobacteria; order Burkholderiales; family Burkholderiaceae; genus Paraburkholderia; species Paraburkholderia domus. The sequence continues at coordinate 69,431 of NZ_CAJNAT010000002.1, read as the reverse complement.
TGCCGCGAGCCGCTGTTATACCTGCAGGCCTGCGCCGCCGCCAACCTGAATCCCGCGAGAGCGACCTCTACCGGCACTCGAAACACGCAAGCCGGATTGGCCGAATTACCGCGCGTAGATGCGAAATTCATATTACAAATAACAAACAATTAGTCAGACACGATTAATACAATTATTACACTTACCAAACATTCACCATGCGTCGAGATTCAGCGTGAAATTCGTCCCAGGGATTAATACGGATAAACGCGGGTTCATTCATGCAAGCGTTTAACAGTCGGCGTACACTCGCTCGAAGCCCACCAACAGGGCGCACGGGGCTGCAGAGCCGCCCGTCGTCAGACACGGGTTATTGGGGACTCAGGAGAACAATCAATGAGCTGGACACGGGAACAGAGAAACGTCACGATCGCCGCCTATCTGGGCTGGACCCTGGATGCATTCGATTTCTTTCTAATGGTGTTCGTATTGAAAGATATCGCGGCGGAGTTCAATACAAAAATCCCGACGATCGCCTTCGGCATTACGCTGACCCTGGCGATGCGTCCACTCGGCGCATTGATTTTCGGCTGGCTCGCCGACAAATATGGCCGCCGTCCCACGCTGATGGTCAACATCGCGTGCTTCTCGCTGCTGGAATTGCTGTCCGGCTTTTCACCTAACCTGACCACCCTGCTCGTGCTGCGTGCCCTGTTCGGTATCGCGATGGGCGGCGAATGGGGGGTGGGCGGCGCACTGACGATGGAAACCGTGCCGGCGAAATCGCGCGGCATCGTCTCGGGTCTTCTGCAAGCCGGTTATCCGAGCGGCTACCTGCTCGCCTCGATCGTTTTCGGCGTCTTCTATCAATACATCGGCTGGCGCGGCATGTTCTTCGTCGGCGTGCTGCCGGCGCTGCTGGTGCTGTATATCCGCGCGCACGTGCCGGAGTCGCCGGCCTTCAAGACGCTCGAGAAGAAAGCGCATCTGGGTCTCGTCGCCACGCTCAAGCAGAACATCGGGTTGTCACTCTATGCGATCGTGCTGATGACCGCGTTCAACTTCTTCTCGCACGGTTCGCAGGATCTGTATCCGACCTTCCTGCGCGTGCAGCGTGGGTTCGACGCGCATACCGTGTCGTTGATCACGATCACGCTGAACATCGGCGCGATTTGCGGCGGTCTGTTCTTTGGGTACGTGTCGGAGAAGATCGGCCGCAAGCGCGCGATCTTCATCGCTGCCTTGATCGCGTTGCCGGTGTTGCCGCTGTGGGCTTTCTCGACCACGCCCGTGCTGCTCGCGGCCGGCGCATTCCTGATGCAGATCTCCGTGCAAGGCGCTTGGGGGGTGATTCCCGTACACCTGAACGAAATCTCGCCCGATGAAATTCGCGCAACGTTCCCGGGACTCGTGTATCAGCTCGGCAATCTGATCGCGTCGGTCAACGGCCCGCTGCAAGCGAGCGCGGCCGAAGCGCACGGCAACAACTATGCGCTGGTCATGGGTGTCGTGATCGGTATCGTGGCGGTGGTGATCGCCGTGCTGATTCCGTTCAGCCGCGAACGCCGTGGCGTCGACATGACGCAGTCGGCAAAACAGGTCGCAGCGCGTGCCTGAGGAAGTCCCCCGCCCCGAAGGAAGTCCGCTTGGGGAGTCGGTGGTTGGGGGATTGAAGGACAGCTTTAAGCGTTCGAACTAAACAGCTATTTCGCCCGCGCGTTATCGGGCACAATAGATACAAAGGCGGCTCGAACCGCCACAAAGCAACGCAACCGCAGAGCGAGCGCAAAGCAGGAACGCGCAAAGCGCTGACGTCAGAAAGCAAACGCAAGGCCAAACAAGTAGCAAGCAATACGAGGCCGTTCCGATTTCGATCGGAACGGCCTTTTTTATTTCCGCGCGGTTTGACGCGCCCGCGCACATTGGAAAGACGGACCTTCGTCAGGTCTTCTAGAGGAGTTAGTCCACACAGGGCCCTTGATCGCAGTCCCCATCCTTCTTTATCCTAAAAAAAACGGCTGTTTCAAATAATCATTTGAATCGCTTGTTTGCGGGCCGGATGCCCGGCAACTGGGAGACGCAACATGGCAGTTCGCACAACAGGCCGGCATGCCGGCGACACGAAGTCCCGCATCCTCGACGCCGCGGAAACGCTCTTCATCGAATGCGGCTATGAGGCCATGTCCCTGCGCCAGATTACTTCGCGTGCCGAAGTAAATCTCGCGGCAGTCAACTACCACTTCGGCAGCAAGGAATCGCTGATTCACTCGATGCTGGCGCGCCGGCTCGACCGGCTCAACCAGGAGCGGCTCAAGCTGCTCGATCGCTTCGACACCATGCTCGGCGAGCGTCTGACATGCGAGCACGTACTCGGCGCGATGTTCATTCCCGCGCTGCGGCTGTCGCGCGATCCGCGCGTGGGCGGCAAGGCTTTTCTGCGCTTGCTGGGGCGCGCTTATACGGATCCGTCGGCGTTCATTCGAGACTTTCTGAATGCGCACTACGAATCGGTGGCCATGCGCTTTTTCGAAGCGTTCCAGCGTGCGCTGCCGCATCTGCCGCGTGAAGAACTCGGCTGGCGCCTGCACTTCGCGATCGGCGCGCTGTCCGGGGTGCTGGCCGGCACGGATACCGACAGCCTGATTTCCGAGTTCTCGCAGGGCAAGTCGATGAACGACCTGCAACTGATCGCGCGTCTCGCTTCGCTGATGGTGGCCGCGCTGAAAGCGCCCCTGCCCGACAGCTCGCAACTGGCCACGTTCGCCGCCGTGCTGGGCGACGCCACCGAAGGCGGCCCCGAAGGCCAGATGGAAGGCACAAACCCTGCTACGGGTACACAACAAGCGTCAGGCGGGTTTGAACCGCCGGCGCCGGCCGCCTCGGACGGTGAACGCCGCGCTGGCAACGTGGAGGCGAGTTCGTTTCAGCCCGCGTTGCACGGCACGGCTTGAACCGAGCGGCGCGGGCGGCGCTGTCATAGGCCGTCCGCGCGCAAGCATCATGAATAACGCACATCCGAGCAGCACGTCCAAGTCCCGCACCTAAGCGACGTAACAGCAACGCCGCCAGTTAGAAAATCAATAGAACGCGAACCGTCCGCGAACCGTGGATGCGTCCGTACGCACCATCGAAACAGGAGGAAACGTCATGCCGTGGTTCATCCTAGTGCTCGTCATCGCCGCTCTCGCGCTCGTCTACGTTCAGGCGCGCGCCTCATGGTGGCTTGCCTTCATGATCGTCTGGGTGGCGGCCGCGCATGTCAGCGGAGCAGCGGGTCCGGTAGCGACGACGATGCTCTCGATCGTCCTCGTCCTCCCGGCCCTCGTGCTCACGATCAAACCGCTGCGCCGTGCGTGGCTCACGAAGCCGGTGCTCGACATCTTCCGCAAGATCCTGCCGGAGATGTCGCCGACCGAGCGCGACGCAATCGAAGCCGGCACCGTCTGGTGGGACGCCGAACTGTTCTCCGGGCGCCCGCATTGGGACACGCTGCTGGGCTATGGCCCGGCCACGCTCTCCGCCGAAGAGCAATCGTTTCTCGACGTCGAATGCGAGCATCTGTGCGATCTCGCGAACGACTGGGAAACCACCATGGTGTGGCAGGACCTGTCGCCGAAAACCTGGCAATACATCAAGGAACGCGGCTTTCTCGGCATGATCATTCCGAAGCAGTACGGCGGCAAGCAGTTCTCCGCTTACGCGCATTCGCAGGTCATCATGAAGCTCTCCACGCGCTGTTCGGCCGCCGCCGTTTCGGTGATGGTGCCGAACTCGCTCGGCCCGGCTGAACTGCTGATGCACTACGGCACCGAAGATCAGAAGAACCACTATCTGCCGCGCCTCGCGCGCGGCGACGATATCCCCTGTTTCGCGTTGACGAGCCCTTACGCAGGTTCCGATGCCGCCGCAATTCCCGATGTCGGCATCGTCTGCAATGGGACGTTTGAAGGCCGTGAAACGCTGGGTTTTCGCGTCACATGGGACAAGCGCTACATCACGCTCGGACCGATCGCGACCGTGCTCGGCCTTGCGTTCCGTGCGCTCGATCCGGACCATCTGCTCGGCCCGGATAACGAACCCGGCATCACCTGCGCGCTGATTCCGACCGACCATCCGGGGGTCAACATCGGCCGCCGTCACTGGCCGCTGAACGCGGTGTTCCAGAACGGTCCGAATTCGGGCAAAGACGTCTTCATTCCGCTCGACTGGGTGATCGGCGGCCGCGCGCAAGTCGGCAACGGCTGGCGCATGCTGATGGAGTGTCTCGCGGCGGGCCGCGCGATTTCGCTGCCGTCGTCGAATGTGGGGATGGCGAAGATCGCCGTGCGCGGCACCGGTGCCTATGCTGCGATTCGCCGTCAGTTCCGCACCGCCGTCGGCAAGTTCGAAGGCGTGCAGGAAGCGCTCGGCCGCATGGGCGGCAATCTCTACGTCATGGACGCCGCGCGCCGCCTGTCCGCGCAGGCGGTGGACCTCGGCGAGAAGCCTTCGGTGATTTCGGCGATCGCGAAATATCACATCACCGAACGCGCCCGCATGGTCATCAACGACGGCATGGACGTCGCCGCCGGCAAGGGCATCTGCATGGGGCCGTCGAACTTTCTCGCGCGCGCCTATCAACAGGTGCCGATTGCGATCACCGTGGAAGGCGCCAACATTCTCACGCGTTGCCTGATCATCTTCGGCCAGGGTGCGATTCGCTGCCATCCGTATGTGCTGAAGGAAATGGCCGCCACGCGCGAAACGGATCGCGCCAAGGCGCTGCGCGATTTCGATGCGGCCTTTTTCGGCCACGTCAGCTTCACGCTGTCGAACGTAGTGCGCAGTTTCGTGTATGGCGTCACGGGCGGCGCGTTCATCGCCAAGCCGCGCACGGCGTACGGGCCGCTGCTGTCGTACTACCGCGCGGCCACCCGTATCTCGACCGCGTTCGCGTTGCTCGCCGACGTCTCCATGTTCGTGCTCGGCGGCGATCTGAAACGGCGTGAACGCATTTCCGGGCGCCTGGGCGATGTGCTCTCCCAGCTCTATCTGATCTCGGCAACGCTCAAGCGTTTCGAAGACGAAGGCCGTCAGGAGGAGGATCTTCCGTTGGTGCGCTGGGGTGTCGAAGATTCGCTATACAAGGCACAACACGCGCTCGACGGCGTGCTCGCGAACTACCCGAACCGCCTCGCCGCGGGTCTCGTGCGCGTGCTGGCGTTCCCATTCGGCCTGCCGTATCGCGAGCCATCCGATCAGATCGGCACCGAGATTGCCGAGCTGATGCAAACGCCGGGCGCGGCGCGCGAGCGCCTCGTGTCCGACTCGTACGTGCCGCATCCGGATGTCGATGCGCTCGGCTACGGCGAACTCGTGTTCGCGTTGAACCCGCGCTTCACGCAGATCGAGCAGAAACTGCGCGACGCGGTCAAGCAAGGCCTGCTCGAACCGATGCCTCAGAGCCTGCCGCACCTGGCCGAGTGGACCGAGGCGGCACAACAGAAAGGCCTGATCGATGCCGACGATCGCCGCGTGCTCGAAGACTACGCACGATATGGCGCGCAAGTCGTGAAGGTCGACGACTTCCCAGCCGACTTCGATATGCTCGCCAACTTGCAAAAGCGCAAGGACGCGCTCGAAAAAGCGTTGGAACTCGCGGCCTGAGTGACTTAAAAAACATCCAGGCGGGGCAGCCCCAGATGCCTCAAACTGGGTGCACACTGACACACGTCCGACGTCCCCCATGGGGGACTTCCTTCAGGCGTGGCCAGCGGAGCAATAAATAATATGAACGACTCTTACCTGAACTTCGTCAATTCGCCGTTCGGCGCGCGGCTCGCGCGCTCCCTGGGCTTGCCGAAGCCCGAGGTGCTGAACCGCTATCGCGCGGACCGCCCCGAGTTCGACGGGCTGGTGGCGATCGGAGCGGGCCGCCAACCGCATCTGCTGGAGGCGCTCGCGAATCTGGTGACGAGCATCGGCGTGACCAGCGTCGCACATGAAAGCGCCGGCCTGTGGGTACCGCTCGCCAATCGCCATGGCCTGATGACGGGCCGTTTCGAACCGGCCGAGTCTGGTTCGCACGGCAAGCTCACCGCCCTGCTGTTCGATGCGAGCGGTATCGAAGACAGCAGCCAGCTCGAACCGCTGCACGGATTCTTCCACGATACGTTGCGCTCACTCGGCAAGTGCGGCCGCATCATCGTGCTGGGACGGCCGCCGGAAGCCTGCGCGACCCCGCGCCAATGGACCGCGCAGCGCGCGCTAGAAGGCCTCACGCGTTCGCTAGGCAAGGAAGCGCGGCGCGGCATTACCGCGAATCTTGTTTACGTCGAGCAAGGCGCCGAGAACGGCATCGACTCAACGTTGCGATTCTTTCTATCGCCGCGCTCCGCGTATGTGTCGGGCCAGGTGGTGCGCGTCGGCGTGCGCGCCGGTGCCGATGCGCTGCCGGCGTTCGACTGGAATCAGCCGCTCGAGGGCTTGCGCGCTGTCGTGACCGGCGCCGCGCGCGGCATCGGCGCATCGATCGCAAGCGTGCTCGCCGCGGAGGGTGCGCACGTTATCGGTATCGACATCCCATCGGCACGCGATGCACTCGATTCGACGATGCGTCAGCTGAATGGCACCGCCCTCGCCTTCGACATTGCCGCGCCCGAAGCGCCTGCACAGATTGCCGCAGCGCTCGACGAACAGGGCGTGGATATCGTCGTGCACAACGCGGGCATCACGAAAGACAAAACCATCGCGAAGATGACCGACGCCGCCTGGCAAAGCGTGATCGATATCAACCTGTCCGCGCAGGAGCGTATCGACGACGCCTTGCTCACGGCCGGCATCCTGCGCGACGGCGGCCGCATCATCGCCGTGTCGTCGATCAGCGGCATTGCCGGCAATCTCGGCCAGACCAATTACGCCACCTCGAAAGCCGGCGTGATCGGCCGGGTGCAAAGCATGGCGCCACATCTGCGCGCGCGTGGCATCACGATCAATGCGGTCGCACCCGGCTTTATCGAAACGCAGATGACAGCCAAGATTCCGCTGACCATCCGCGAGGCCGGCCGCCGCATGAATTCGATGAGCCAGGGTGGCCAGCCGGTGGATGTCGCGCAGACCATCGCGTGGCTCGCGCATCCGGGATCGGCAGGCGTGAGCGGCCAGATCGTGCGCGTGTGCGGACAAAGCCTGATTGGAGCGTGAGCATGGGTGAGCCGGGTGATCCGTTCAGGAGTGGTCACGCAGCGAGCGCGGCCCGTCCGAAGACCGTCGTCATCGAGCAGTTACCCGCGCCGGCGAAGCTGTACGCGCGCGCGTTGTCCGGCATCGTCAAACGCGGGCGCGACACACACTTGCCGGCGTTGCGCCTCGTGCGCCCCGCCGTGGCTCTCGACCCCGGCCCGATCTGGCGTTATTCGCGGGTCTGCGGCTTCATCCCCGAGCACGGCGTGCCGCTCACGTATCCGCATCTGCTGGCCTTCCCGATGCATCTGCTGATGCTGACCGACCCGGCCTTTCCCTGGCCGGCACTCGGCCTCGTGCATCTGGCGAATCATGTGCGGCTGCGCCGGCCGCTCGCCTACAAGGACATGTTGCGCGTCGAGGTGGAATTCGGCACGCTGCTGCGCCACGACAAGGGCCAGGCCTTTGTGCTGCATACGCGTATGTACCGCCGCGGCGAAGCGGTTTGGGACGGCGACAGCGTCTATCTGAAACGCGGTGTGGCGGCGAGCGGCAGTGCGCTCGATCCGCTGGAACTCGGGCACGACGCGCTGGAACGCATCTCACGCTGGCAACTGGCACCGCAACTGGGCCGCGACTATGCGAGCGTGTCCGGCGACTACAACCCGATTCATCTCACCGCGCTATCCGCGAAGGTATTCGGTTTTCCGCGCGCCATTGCGCATGGCATGTGGACACTCGCGCGTGCCGCCGCCGCCCTGCAACCACCGAAACCGCTCGCCGAGGCCACACTGTCCGCCGAATTCAAACTGCCGATGCTATTGCCAGGAGAAGCGTCGCTTTGGAGCGCGTCGCCTTCGCTGATCGAGCGCGACATCGAAGTACGCGATATTGCCGGCGAAAAACCGCATTTGCGCGGCCGAATGCAGTGGAAGCTGCGATGAACCGCCCATCGGCATTGCGCATGTTTTTGTCAGCGCGTGGAATTGAAGCCGTCTGCCAATCGTTGTTGAATTTGCAGAAACACCGAAGCAAAGAAGTCTTACGCACCAATCGCACCATTCAATAACCAGGGAACGACCCAAAGGAGCCGAGCATGTCCAACCCGCAGCCCGCCGTGCGCCGCGTCGCCATCATCGGCGGCAACCGGATTCCGTTTGCCCGCTCGAACACCGCTTACGCGACCGCGTCGAATCAGGACATGCTGACGTTCACGCTGCAAGGCCTGATCGACCGCTACAACCTGCACGGCGAACGCCTGGGCGAAGTGGCGGCCGGCGCTGTCATCAAGCATTCGCGCGATTTCAACCTGACGCGCGAATCCGTGCTGTCCACCACGCTCGCGAAGGAGACGCCGGCCTACGACGTGCAGCAGGCCTGTGGCACCGGGCTGGAAGCGGCCATTCTCGTCGCCAACAAGATCGCGCTCGGGCAGATCGAGGTGGGCATCGCGGGCGGCGTCGATACGACATCCGACGCACCGATCGGCGTCAACGAACGCATGCGCAAGATCCTGCTCGAAGCGAATCGCGGCAAGAGCACCGGCCAACGTGTCGGCGCGCTGACCAAACTGCGGCCGGGGATGTTTTTCAAACCGCTTTTGCCGCGCAACGGCGAGCCGCGCACCGGGCTTTCGATGGGCGAACATTGCGAGCTGATGGCCAAGCGCTGGAACATCTCGCGCGAAGCGCAGGACGTGCTCGCTTACGACAGCCACCGCAAGCTCACCGAGGCGTATGCGCGCGGCTTCGTCAACGATCTGATGACGCCGTACCGTGGCCTTGCGCGCGACAACAATCTGCGCAGCGATCTCACGCTCGAAAAACTCGGCGGTCTGAAGCCGGTATTCGATCGCGACGCGGGCACGCTGACTGCCGGCAATTCGACGCCGCTGACCGACGGCGCGTCCGCCGTGCTGCTCGCAAGCGAAGAATGGGCGACCAAACATGGTCTGCCGGTGCTGGCCTATCTGAGCTGGTCCGAAACCGCCGCCGTCGACTTTTTCGACAAGAAAGAAGGTCTGCTGATGGCGCCCGCTTATGCCGTGCCGCGCATGCTGGCGCGCGCCGGGCTCACGTTGCAGGACTTCGATCTGTACGAGATTCACGAAGCTTTCGCGGCCCAGGTGTTATGCACGCTCGCGGCGTGGCAGGATGACGAGTATTGCCGCACGCAGCTCGGTTTGCCTCACCCGCTTGGCGCGATCGATCGGGCAAAATTGAATGTGAACGGCAGCTCGCTCGCCACCGGTCATCCGTTTGCCGCCACGGGCGGCCGCATCGTCGCCGGACTTGCAAAAATGCTTGCACAACTCGACAAACCAGCCGGCACCGCGCGCGGGCTGATCTCGATCTGCGCGGCGGGCGGCCAGGGCGTAGTGGCGATTCTGGAACGCACACAAACAAATTAATCCATTGCTTCAGGAGACGACCGATGACTCAGCCCACGCAAGCCCCGCTCTCGCCCGCCGCCGGATCCGCACCGCTCGCGAATGCCGTGGACCAGACGCCCAGTGAGATGCCTGTTCAGGCGGCGAATCACGCGCCCAACACCGACGGCATCTGGTACGCCTCATATCCGGCAGACGTGCCGCATGAAATCGACGTCAACCAGTACGAATCGCTCGTGCAGTTCTTCGACGAATGCATCGCGCAGTTTCGCGAGCGGGTCGCGTATGTGAGTGTCGGCGCGAACATGACGTACGGCGAGCTCGGCCGCAAGGCGACCGCATTCGCCGCGTATCTGCAAAGCATCGGCGTGAAGCCAGGCGAGCGCGTCGCGATCATGCTGCCGAATACGTTCCAGTATCCGGTGTCGCTGTTCGGTGTGCTCAAGGCGGGCGGCGTGGTGGTCAACGTCAATCCGCTCTACACCGTGCGCGAGCTCGCGCACCAGTTGAAGGATAGCGGCGCGCAAACCATCATCGTATTCGAGAACTTCGCGAAAACCGTAGAAGATGCGCTGCCGGGCACCAAAGTGCAGAACGTCATCGTGACGGGCCTCGGCGATCTGCTCGCCGACGGTCTGAATCTGAAGGGACGTCTACTCAATTTCATGCTGCGCCATGTGAAGAAGATGGTGCCGGAATACAAGCTGCCGAAAGCGGTGCCGCTGCTCGAAGCACTCTCGATCGGATACACGCGGCCCCTGACGCCCGTGCGCCCCACTCACAACGACATCGCCTTCCTTCAGTACACCGGCGGCACCACCGGCGTGGCCAAAGGTGCGATGCTCACGCACCGGAACATTATCGCCAACCTGTTGCAGGCGAAGGCGTGGTCCGAGGGGCAGTTGAGCGGCGACATCGAAACGGTGCTCACGCCGCTGCCGCTGTATCACATCTATTCGCTCACCGTGAACGCGCTGATCTTCATGGGACTCGGCGGACGCAACATCCTGATCGCCAATCCGCGCGACATGAAGCGCGTGATGATGATCATCCGTCACGAGAAATTCACCGGCATGACGGCGGTGAACACGCTCTACAACGCGTTCCTCGACAACGAAGAGTTCTGCAAGCGCGACTTCTCGAACCTGAAGCTCGCGATGGCGGGCGGTATGGCCACGCAGAAGGCGGTCGCCGATCGCTTCAAGGCCGTCACCGGCAAGCCGATCATCGAAGGTTATGGGCTGACGGAATGCTCGCCGATCGTATCGATGAATCCGGTGGACCTGAGCAATATGCGCGACTTCGAAGGCTCGATCGGATTGCCCGCGCCGTCGACACAGGTGCGTTTCAAGAAGGACGACGATACGTGGGCCAACATCGGTGAAGCCGGTGAACTGTGCGTGAAGGGTCCTCAGGTGATGAAGGGCTACTGGAATCGCCCCGAAGAAACCGCCAAGGTGATCGACGACGATGGCTGGCTCGCCACCGGCGACATCGGCGTGATGGATTCGCGCGGCTTCATCCGCCTGATCGACCGGAAGAAAGACATGATTCTGGTGTCAGGCTTCAACGTCTATCCGAACGAAGTCGAAGACGTGATCGCCGCGCTTCCTGACGTGCGCGAAGTCGCCGCAATCGGCGTGCCCGACGCCGCGCAAGGCGAACGCGTGAAGGTGTTCATCGTCAAACGCAACCCGTCGCTGACCGCGGAACAGGTGATCGCCCACTGCCGCAAGAATCTCACGGGCTACAAGGTGCCGAAGCTCGTCGAGTTCCGCGAGGAACTCCCGCAAACCAACGTCGGCAAGATTCTGCGTCGCGCGCTGCGCGACGAGGAACTCGCGAAGCAAAAACCTGCCTGACAGGCAAGGCGCTTGACACCACCCCTTGCGCCATCCTTTCGGAGAGACTCATGAAGCACAGCAAGTCCGCACGCTCACGCCATTTGTGCCGATCGAGCCGAGCGAGCGGTTCGAACCGCTCGCAGGCCTTCATGCGCCTCACCCGTTTTTCGTCGGAGACTGCCACATTGAATGCGTTCCTGATCGCTTCATTACGTGCGGTTTCGTCACGGCGACTCCTGATCGGTGTGCTGGTAGCCAGCGCCGTTGCGATGACAACGCCGCCGGCGTTCGCACAGAACGACGACACGCCGCCGGCGCTCGACACCGCCAGCGCCGTCAAGGCGCCCACCACGCCGTCCTCGCAGGTCGGCAAGCTCACGCTGGATCAGCAGGTCAAGTGGCTGCGTGCCGCACAACAAAGCGGCGCAATGGAAAAGCTCGACGACGCGCAACTCGTTGCCCTGTTCCAGTCACTCGATCCGCTTGCGTTGCCGCGTTACATCAAGGAAGGACCGAACGGTTATCCGTCGTACGAGTTCATCATGTCGCGCTCGGAACGCATTCACGGCCAGTGGCCCGACAAACCCGATCACATGCTGGTGCGCATCGCCCACGACCCGTTGCGAATCTACGCGAAGTGGTTGCCTGACGGGGCGCACGCCGGTCAGGAAATCGTCTACGACGAGTCCAAACGCACCGACGAAATGTATGGCCACCTCGGCGGCATCATGAATGTGATGCCGCTGTGGACCTCGCTGAACGGCGCCCTCGCCCGCGCGCAATCGAACCACAAGGTGCGCGATCTCGGCACCGAGTACATTGCCGATCAGTACCTCGCCGAAGGCAAGAAATACATCGAAGCCGGCTTGCCGCGCTCGACTCAGGTGGAAGTGAAAACGATCGACGGCGTGCGCGTGGTTGCCTTCACCTTCGAAACGCCTAACGGCCAGCCACAGTTCTACGCCAAGAAAGAAACGCTCGGGCTGGATTTGCGGCATCCGTATTTCCGCACCGTCGAGTCTTATAACAACGACGGCAAAATCTTCGAGAAGATCGTCTTCGAAAGCATTACGCCGAAAACCTTCGACGACTCGACCTTCGATCCGAAGAACAAGGCTTATAAGTTCTAGCGGAGAAGGCGCGGCGTCAGCGCGAAGGCGACATGCGCAATAGGCCCCGCGTCCTGCTCGTAGCTGTGCTCGACCATGTGGACTGCGCGGGTAGCCAGTTCCTTGAGCACGAAATAATCGGATGCGCGTGTGAGGCCGATCAGCGAAGCGGGCGTTTGCGCGAGACGCGGTGCAAGCACCGTGTACCAGAGCGCGCCGATGTCGTCGCCGGTTTCGAAGGCGGGCAGCTTCATGTGTGCGACGTAGTCGGCGAATGCGGGGCCGCACGCGAGCGTCGAATCGATCACGGCGAGCGTGTCGTGACGAGCAGCAGCATGCGTGAGCCACGGCCACGCGCCACCTGCCGCAGTCGAAAGCCATGCGCCGGTCATCATGAAAGTGCGTCGGTCCATTGCCTTACGTATAACCCCGCCGGTCGCGCCACGCCGCCGGCCAGATCCCCTGCTTGCCCGGCGCGAGAATGCCGTGCGGGTCGAGTGCGTCCTTGATCGTTTCCGAGAGCCGCAGCAACGCGCCGTCGTTGAAACTGTACTGCGCCGCGGCGAAATCCATATAGGCGAGATGAGCACGATATTCGCCGTAACCCGCCGCGCGCGCATCGCTCATCAGCGAACGCAATAAAGCACCGGCCTGCTCGACCTGGTTCGCGTCGTTGCGGTCGAAGATTGCCGCGAAGATGTGATGCAAATGACGCACGCCCGCCGTAAAGCCGCCGTAGTAATCGAAGCCGTATTCCGCCGCGCGCGTCTTGACCATCGTGTACTGGCGCAGTGCGTCGCGCCCGGTCGCCGGACACACCGGCGCGAAGTCCACATGTGCGCCCGCGCCGCCGCGCCAGTCGAGCATGCGGAACGCGCTCATCGCCGGGATCCCGGCCAGGTTGCGATCACCGCCCGCGGTGGGTTGCGCATCGCCCGCATAGCGAGCGGCCGAGAGTCTGGCTTGTGGCACGCGGGCGAACGCGCGCTGCACGATCGCATAGCGTGCATCGATCAATTCGGGCGTTCCGTACAACGCGAAATGCAGATTCCAGCGGCCCACATTCAGCTTGTCGAGCATCGCCGCCACCGCATTCTCGGGCATTGCGCCTTTGCCTTGGTACCACTGCTGACGCGCCGACAGCCCCGCGGCCCGGCGCAAACCGCCTTCGATCACCGCGTTATTGCGGATCGTTTCATCGAGCCGCAATGGCCGCAAGATATCGACGATCGTTTCGAGATCCTCCTCGTGCCGGAACTGGATTTCGCCGAGCAGATACGCGGGAGGCGCAGGCATCAGCCAGACACCGAGCTTGGTGACGATGCCGTAGTTCGACTGCATGAACATCGCATCGAAGGAAGGCCCATAGCCCGGTTGGTACAATTGCCACGCGGTGCCGATTTCGATTCCGCCCATCCCGGTGCGCAGCACGTCGCCGTTGGCGAGCACCACTTCCATGCCGCACTGCGCCGCCGCGTGGTCACCGTACGCGGTATAGCCGAAGCCGCGCTCGAGCGTATTGCCGACCACGCTGCCCCACCCCGCTGCGGGCGGATCGACCCACAGCTTGTAGCCTTTATCGCGCAGATGCGCGTAGAGATCGAAGTAGCTGACGCCCGGTTCGACCAGCGCGTAGGCGAGCGTTTCGTTCACTTCGATAATGCGGTTCATCCGCTGCAGATCGAGCACCACCGAACCTGTCAGCCGCGGCGCAGCGCCACCGTACGCGAAGTTGCGTCCGGTCGAGACTGTCCACAACGGAATATGAAATTGATTGGCAATCCGCAACACCGCACGAATCTCGTCGACAGATGCGGGCAGCAGCGCGGCGGACGCAGAGAACGCTTCGCGCTCGCCGGGTGCAAACGGGTCGAGATACGCAGCGAGCCCGGCGGCCGAGGTCACCACCTGCGGCTCGCCGACAATCGCACGCCAGCCGGCGAGCGCGCGATCGAACTCGGTGGCGGAAACTTTTGGCGGCAAGCTGCGCGTCAAGATCTCTCCTTTGTGGCCATACGTGCGGGCAGCGGCAAGCTAGCGGTGCATCCCACCGCCGCCGTGCGACATGCCGCTCCACATGTGCGTCGACGCGCCGCCATGCCAGTTGCCGTGCGCCCCCATTTCATATGATCCATGTCCGTAGCGCACATGGTCCATGTGATGAAAATGATGGAAGCGGTCGACGAAAATGAACGATACACCAGCCGCGAATACCACCGGCGGCCCCCAATACCATGGATCGTAGTAATACACCGGAGCCGGGCTCAAGGCCAGCGCGGCGGCATCGTCTTCGACGATCTGCCAGCTGCCGTCCGGCTGCAGGCAAGCGCGGCCGCTGACCTGCTGCATGACGCCGTCGATTTCAGCCTGACCCACGACGAACCGGCACGTCGAGGTGTCATAGAACGATGCATTTGCGTCCGATTGCGCCTCGACCGGCGCCGCGCAGCCGGCGCACAGGCACAGACACGCTATGCCGGAACCCAGCCCTGTGCCGAACTGATGAAAAGTAAGCATGATTTCGCTGCCTCGACGCGCCGGCGTTGCGACTCGCAAAAAGCGTATCGGCACCGTGAAGACCCCGTCGGTTTGCCTCGCACTGGACCATGCCGTTCCGGCGCGCATCCAAGGCGGAACAGCATGGTCCTGCAGCGAGTAAACGAAGCGCCGCGCGACGCTATTCCGACGGCCGCCCGTGAGCGCCAGGCGTTTCTGTTACCGCGTGTTGCAGCGAGATCTTGTGGCCGGCGTTTTACATGCCCGAGCCCGGTGCTTGCCGCGCTTTCAGTGTTACTGCCAGTCCTCCGGCTTGCCGCCAAGCGCGCTGCACACCTCGATGGCGATCGAGCGCAGCTTGCCTTCCGCAATCGGTCCCGACAGCGCGTAGCCCATGCGGTCGTTGACCCAGTAGAAGGTCCTGCGGTTACCGTCGCGGAACAGGCGGAACGCGGTTTCGTCGCGCGAAATACCGGTGATGTACAACGTGAGCCGTGCACCGCTGGGATTCTCGTACATGAACTGCGCGGCCGGTCCCGCCTCGCCGGGCAACAATCGCCCGCCCACCAGCGAGTAACCGTACTCCTGCAATGACGGCACCGACAGCGGCCGGTTCAGGCGCTTGGACAGCCAGGCGATCAGATGCTCTTCCTCGCTCGCGGCGACTTCGACGGGATGACGCCGCTCGGGTGTGTACACCGCATAGGCGACGTCGGCACGCTCGGCAAAGCTCGGCGGCTGGCCGCCCAGACCGTTCCATGCGCCGCCCGTCAGACGCGGTGCGAGCGGCCCCAAGGCGAGCGCGAGACCCGCGCCCGCCGCAAGCCAGCAAGCCGCGAGGCCGACGCGTTGCCACCACGGAGTCGGCCGCCGCACCACGATGAAAGCGGGTTCATCGGCCGCGCTCTGCCCGACACTTCCACTGCGTTCATTGCGCTCGTGGCGTTGTGGCGCACCACACAGCGCCACGAGCGCCGCTTTCTGCGCGCGCCACGTGGCCACTCTCGCGGCAGCCTCGGGCTGCTGCGGCAGTTGCGCCTCGATCGCGGCGCGCTCCGCAGGCGGTAACTCGCCGTCGACAAAGGCCGACAGCGCTCGCAGATCGAGCCCCTCAGGCAAGCTGGAATCGTGGTCGTTGTTCATTACGGATTTCTCACTACTTTCAACGGCGGGACTTTACGCGCCAGTCCTTCAGCGCCCCCTTCAACCGGCCCCTCCGTCATCAGCACGCGCATGTGTTCCCGCGCCCGCGAGAGTCGCGACATCACCGTGCCGATCGGCACGCCAAGCGCCTTCGACGCTTCCTGATACGACAGTTCCTCCACGCAAACAAGCAGCAGTACTTCCCGTTGCTCGACCGGCAGGCAATACAGCGCGCGCTGAAGATCGCGCAGCACCAGACCGTCGACCTCGCCATGCGGCGCTTCGAGATTGCGCCACGGCGCGCTTTCGTCGTCGACGGCAATCTCGCGACGGCCGCGCAACTGATCGATGTAAAGATGCCGCAGGATCGTCAGGAGCCACGCACGCAGGTTGCTGTTCGGACGGAAAGCCGCCCAGCGCGCGAGCGCGCGCTCCGCCGTATCCTGCACGAGGTCGTCGGCCCAGGCGCGGTCGCCCGTCAGTGCGCGCGCATAGCGGCGCAACTGCGGGAGCCACGAAATAACTTCCGCTTCGAAATTCACCCGGCGTGGCAACGCTCAGTAGCCGCCGCCGCTGCCGCTGCTGGAGCCACCGCTGGTTCCTGAGGCGCTGCTATCGGTGGCGGAGGTGCAGGCGCTCGTTGCGAGCGAGCCTAGCGCGAGCGCCAGCAGTACGAAGACGGAGGAAAGAAGGCGGGATACTTTCATGGTGAGTCTCCTGATGAGTGGCCTGGCCGGTGCGCGCGAGCCGGCGACCCGATCGGCCACGTGCGATATGCAGCGCTGCCATGCATGACTTAACGTGAGCGGACTGCGATTTATTCCGCGTGCGACATTGGTTGCGCTATCTTTTTCCGCCATCCGCATCGGAACCGCCCGACGGTGGCCGAAGAAAGCGCTATTCGTCGGCAGATTCGTAACTCAACGTTACAGCTAATAGTTATCAGATGCTTATGTGCGCGCAAGCCGTTATAGTGGACGCAGTTCGCCCGCCGACGCGTTCCGCCCCCACACAGGGTAGAATCGCGGCGAACAACCGTCTTACTAACCTGAATTGTCCATGGCTTCCGCAGAATCGCATCCGCAAAACGACTTCATGAACGCTGCGCGCAAAGAACGAAAGCGCGTCGAGATCTATCTTGTCAACGGCATTCGCCTGACAGGGTGCATCGAGTCGTTCGATCAGTATCTGGTGATGCTGCGCACGCCTGTCGGCCTGCAAGGCATCTACAAGCGCGCGATCTCGACGATCCAGCTCGACACCGGCACGCGTCCGGCGCCGCGCGCCGGACGGCCTTCGCACGGCGAGCACACCACGCGTGGCCCGCACGGCTCGCGTGAACCGCGCGACCATCGTGAACCGCGTGAACCGCGCGAGTCGTATGGCGCGCCGTCTTCGGATCGCCCTGCGTCCGATCGTAGCACCAGTACGTCCGACGGTCCGGTGGTCGTAACACGCCGCCGACGTCTGTTCGGCACGGGCGGCGGCGACGGTGGCAACCATGGCGGTGGCAACCATGGCGGCGGCAATCATGGCGGCAATGGCGGCACCCCGAGCGGTAACGAATAAACCGCCGCCGCAGCGGCCGGCTACTCCGCCGGATGGCCGAGCCGCTGCAAAATCTTCTCCAGTCGCGTTACCTGCAAGTCCGTCAGTTCATATCCGCATTTGACCGCCAGCACGCGGCGCCGCCAGTACACGGCGTCCAGCATGCGCAGCGCCGGTTGTCTTGTTGCCCAATCCAGGTGTTCCAGTTCGGCTTCCACCACGTGTAACGCGTTGAAGCGCTGCGCGCGCACAGGGTTTTTTCGGTCCATGTCGTTTCGCTGCCTTGTTGTTCGCTGTTTTTTGTTGGCTCCCCTCTTGAGCTGGATGTTGCCCGTTCACGGTGATGCCGTGCGGTCTGCCTGGCGGTGCGGCCGGCGGATGCCTTTTTTTGTTTTCCGGGCGACACACTCAGAACGACTTGATGCGGAATGGTTTTAAGTTTTGCTTTTTGCCCGTTGTTTTCTGATCTGGTTTTCGAGGGTTTGGGTTTTGAAGGAAATGCTTACGGCGTGAGGGTCCGGGCCGTTCGGCGGATGCTCGCGTGGGCCCGCTTTGCGCTATGCTGAATTGTCGACTCTCTTCTAACGGAGCATGTCATGACTAAGCAGAAGCACCACGCAACTCAGCCTAAGGAATCAACGCAGCCGGCCGAGTCCGCGGATAGCCGACTCGATGAGGCACTCGAGGAGAGTTTTCCTGCTAGTGATCCGATTGCCGTCGATGTGAGTGAGCCACGGCACTTGCCGGAGGAAGGCGGAGCCTCGAGGGGGAAGAAGCGGCATTAGGGATGGTTTTTTTGCCTTGCGCGGGGGGTGTTTTCTGTGCGCTTGCGGTGTTGGCCTTTTCTTGTTTTCTTAGTGGTCTATTAGCGTTGCCCCTGTGCGGGGCGGCACTTACTTTCTTTGCCGCCGCAAAGAAAGATAAGCAAAGAAAGCGGCTCACACCGCCAGCTCATAAGCCGGTCCCCTGGCTTGGAGAGGGTAGTGGTGCATCTGGAATCCGTGCCCTCGCTCATTCAGCGTGAGTGACAAAGGGCTCGTCAGCTCCCGCTTCGCACTGCGTGCGTCGCGGATGGGTACGCATGGGAAACCGGAAGTGTGGGGGGCGCCGCTCTTGCGGCAGAGATGCCTCGGAAACGAGGCTTTTTTGCTGCGGGATAGATGACTTGCTTAGTGTACGGCTTATACGTTCGATGGGCCGGGCGGCGCTTTCAAAGCCGCCTCGCCCTCCCATCTTCCGGTCTCCCTGCGATCGCGCTCAGTGCGTCGGCAGGCCGGTTTCCAGTTGACGCTGCAGTTCGCGAACCTGACGCTGCGCGGCGCGCAGTTGGTCTTGGGCGGCCGCCTTCTGCTGCGCAAGCGCCGTTGCTTCGGCACGCGTCTGCTGCTGCTGGTTCGTGACAATCGTCTGCTGCTGATGCGCAACGTCAAGGTCAGCCTGCAAGCGGTTTGCACGGTCCTGCGACAACGCAATCATGCGCTCAGTGAACGCCTTCTGCGCTTCCAGCTGGGTGCGGCGAATCTCCACGTCCGACAGTTGCAGCGTCTGACGCACAAAATCCTTGTAGATCATGTCCGCACGTGTGGCGTCCTGCGTCTTGATGACGCGCCAGAAGTTCTTCTGCTGGAACAACGCCACGTAGTACGTCATCTCCTTGCCGTAAAACAGCAAGCTCGCTCCGTAGCTGCCGTTGTACGTCGTGCGCAATTCGCTTAGATCCGAGCCGCGGATCATCTGCTGCAATTCCGCAACATTGCCCGCGGCAGACTGCTTGGCTTCGTCCGGCGTCAACGCGCTCGTCTGCGCCTGTCCAGTGGCCGGCAAGGCCGTCGTCGTGCCCGGTTGGGAAACGACGCCGGCGCTCGATCCGCTATCCGGCAGAGCCTGCGCGTTCACGCCCTGCACACCCCCCATTACGATGAATGCAACCAAGGCAATCTGTCGTAGTTTCGACTTTCGGTCCATGTAAATCCTGCTTGAACAGTTTTTGTTTTAGTACAACCGTCTCATTATTACTCACTTTCGCGTGTTTCGGGCTCTTCATCAAAAATTTGGTACTTGCGCATCTTTTCCCACAAAACCTTGCGGCTGATGCCGAGATAAAGGGCCGTATCCTGGCGGCGCCAACCGTTTGCGTCGAGCGCGGCCAGCACGCGGTTGCGCTCGGCCATGTCCCATTTGCTGCGGTCCACCAGCACCTCCGCCGCGCTCTCGGCCGGCACCGGCTGGCTGGTGCGCGCAAGCGCGAGCAGTCGCTGCAGGCGCGCCGCGTCCCACGCGCCGATCTGGCGCACCGTCACCCCGATCCGCTCGGCCAGGTTGCGCAGTTCGCGCACGTTGCCGGGGAAATATGTGTCGGCCACCGCGTCGGCGAGCCAATACGGCAGGTCTGGTAACGCGGAGAGACGCTCGCTGCCGACGATCTGCGCGATGAAGGCCTTGAAGATCGCAATCTTGTCGACCGCGCCCCGCTCTTCGAGCGACGGAATCTTCAATTCGATCACTGCAAGCCGATAGTAAAGATCGGCGCGGAAGGTGCCGTCCTTGACCAGTTGCGGCAAATGTTTATTGGTCGCCGCCACCAGCCGGAAATCGAGCTTGACCGGCGTGGCCGAACCGATTCGCGTGACCGCACTGTCTTCGAGCACGCGCAGTAGCTTGACCTGCTGGTAAAGCGGCAGATCGCCGATTTCGTCGAGGAACAGCGTGCCGCCGTCAGACTGCTCGAAGTAGCCCTTGTGCGCGACCACCGCACCCGTGAACGAGCCTTTCGAGTGGCCGAAGAACAGCGATTCGAACAAACCGTCCGGGATCGCGCCGCAGTTCACCGCGACGAACGGCCCCTGGCCGTAGCGGGTATGCTTTTCGTGCAGCAGTTGCGCGATGCGCTCCTTGCCGACGCCGGTTTCGCCATGCACCAGCACGCTCGTGTCGCAGTCGGCAAAGGTGTCGACTTCGTGCAGCAGCGCCTGCATGCACTCCGAGTTGGCGATCATCGCATCCGACTCGTGCGTCTTGGCGCTGTGCGCGCGCAGTTGCAGCACCAGCTTCATGACCATGCCGCGCAATTCGGCGCAGGTGAAGTCGAGCGGCAGGATGTGCGAATAGTCGGACGGGTAAGTCGCCGGGTCATGATCGCGCGGCGCGGCGCCGACCCACACGACGGGAATGCCGTGTGCGGCCTGCCAGTCGCGCATGAGCAGCGCGCCGCTGTCGATCACTGAGACGCTGATGATCGCAAGCGAAGGCCGCAGCGCGGTCCGTTCAGGCGAGATCGCGATATCGTCCGCGCGGATCACTTCGACGTCGAAGCTCGCCATGCAGCGCGCGACCCGGTCGACGATGTCGGCCTTGCCTTCCCAGACGTAGATATCGAGTTCCTCGATTTTGGGGTTGGTTCTCATCTTGTCGTGGTTACGCTAGTTGACCAGTTGCGAGACGCCGCATGTCAGCGACAGGTCGTGAATTGTGCTGACGCCAATCTGCGCGCCGAGAAGTTGCAGCACGGGAACGAGGAGCGTGTCGAGGCCGCCGAGCGCGGGCGCAAGAACCTGGCCGAGCAACGTCACTATAGGTGAGGCAATCGGGCCCAGCGGCAAACTGATCCCCAGCGGCAGCCCAATGCTCAACGCGTTTGGCTGGGCCAGTTGAGTCCCGAGACCAGACAAAGCATTGGAAATCACTCCGCCTACCTGGTTCGAATTGGTCGACTGATATTCGTTGTCGACTACGCCATCGAAAGTCAGGTAGGTGGGTTGTGCCGGCGGATTAACCAGAGCGACCGAAGCCGCCGCCTGAACGGTCACTAGATTCGCCACGTTTATCAGCGTGGCGGGGTTGCTGCAGCTAAACGCTTGCGACGCCGACATATTGGCCGGCGGATCTCCGATACAGATATTCGCCAGCCCCGTCTGGACACCGATCACAGATTGGCTCGCCTGGCGCGTCGAAGCGCAGTTGGCCGAACTCAGGCCCGCGGTTCCCGGCGCCACCTCGACGTAAAGCGGCAGATTGACATCGATCGGAATCAGCGCCCCAAGCGCACCTAACGGCAGTGACGACGTGCCCAGAGTCAGTTTCAGGTACGCCCGCACCTGCGCCGAACGCGCACTGGTGACCCACGTCGTGCTGCTCCCGGGCGTCGTGCCGGCTTCCCCGATAGCCAGCACCGGTGGTTGAATCACCTGCACCTGCAAAGTCGTGCTGAGTCCTGGCAGGTTCAGCCCGGCCGCAATATTGATCGGCGGCTGTCCCTTCTGGGCGATCTCGGCGGCCACGACCAGCGCGTCCAGCGGGCTGATCGTCGCATCCAGCGCAGCTTGCGTATTGGCGAGGCCAAGCGAGAGCAACCCCGAAGCTGAAGAGCTGTCGCCGATGTTGAACCCCCCGGGCACGTTTGCGCTCACCACTGTTTGCAGCGCGCCGATGCTGGAGCTCAAGTTAGCATTGACGATCGACGTCTGCTGCAGCGCGGTCACCATCAGATTGGCAAGACTGCCCACCGTGACCGGAAGCTTGAGTAGTCCGTCGACCGTGCCCGCGTTGGCCGCCACCACCAAATCACGCACCTTGATCCGTGCAGTGGCCAAACCGCAGTACGACACCGCATCTAGCTGCAGATTGACACCAAGCAGGCCGCCAAGAATGCTGTTCAGGGTACTGGAGGAAGCCGTGCATCCGCTACTGCCCACCGAAATCAACGAGGTTCCGATCGTGAACGTGCCGACGTTCGTCGCTTTCGCCGTCGCCGATGCTTGTACGTTACGCGCCGGCCCAAGAAAAAAGTACGGGACCGATTGGCCGACGGTGACATTCACCGCGTTGATCGGTGAACCCGTTCCGTCGGTCGGAGGAGTAGTCAGCGTCGTGCTGGTCGCCGGGTCCCATCTGCCGCACGACACCGCAACGGTGCCGTTGGTCGGCAGACCATTAGTCGTCGCGTTTTGCGTGGCCGCTGCGGTTGCCGCGGAGCAACCACCCGCGCTGGCGACCAGTTGCACGCCCGCCGCAGCCGCCAGATCCGCCGTGCGCTGCAACTGCCTGCGCACGAAAAACACATTGCCGATGTCGATCGCGCCGAGCGCCGCAATCGCGATGCTCAACCAGATCACCGCCAGAACCGCGATCGCGCCATGCTGGCGGCGCGCGCCAGGCATCGACGCGCCGCCACGCCGCGCACGAAACGAGCGCGGATAGTGAGCGGACGCGGCAAAGGTCGAGGGTTGGCGCATGTCAGTTCGAACCGCCGCCAGGACCCGTCCCGCTGGTGACGCCCATCGCGCCACCGCTGCCGCCACCGCCACCGTTGCCGCTGCCGGTATTCAGCGCGGACCCGTACAGGTCGGGAATCTTGCTCTTGAACGATTCCATGTAGCGACGATAGGCAAGCCCGGCCTCGGCGCCGAGCATCGGCAGCGCGGGCGCGGCTTCCGTGTTGCTGCTTTGCAGGTCGAGCCATGCGCGGGTCGAGTGACCCACTTCGCTCGCCTGGACCGGCGGCTGCGCGCTCTGTGCCGGCTGAGCGGCGTCGCCTGTCTGCGCAACCGCTGAAGCCGTCACGCCTAGCGCGATGCCCGTCGTCACACCGAAGCACAGCACCGATGCCTTCCAGCCTCGCTTCGCTGTTCTGCTATTCATCTCGACTCCCCTGTTTGCCTGATCGGGTCACTGCGCGCTCACTGCGCGAAACGCTGCAATAAACGCGGCGCCGGCTCGATACCCTGCGCGCTCGCGACCGTGCCGGCGCCTGCGCCTGCCTGTCCGAACTGTTGTTGTGGTTGCGCCGGCGATCCGCGTACTTGCGCGCGCCCCGCCGCCGCCACCTTCGCCGCGTCGTTGCGAATCTCCGCACGCACATCCGGCGTGAACTTCTGCTGATTCATCACCGCCAGCGCCTGTGCCTGGTCGCCGTTGGCGAGCAGGTAGAGCACCATGTTGCTGACGATCTTCGGATTGTTCTGATCGAGCTCGGCCGCCTTCATGAGCGGCACGCGCGCGCCGTTCACATCGCCGTCGCGCAGCCGCGCATAGCCAAGGTCCGACAGGGTCACCGCATCGGTCGGCGCGAGTTGCGCGGCCTGCTGCAGTTCCTGCGCGGCATGCGCAAAGTCGCCGGCCGCACCGGCGATCAGGCCAAGCCCACGATAGCCGCGCGTGGCGAGCGGTGTCTTCAGCAGTTGTCCGTACGAAGTCGCGGCGGCGTCGGGTTGATCGGTCATACGCAGCGCGTCGGCGCGCAGCAAGATCGTATCGGGGCTCGCGCCGTACTGTTTTTCGTACGCGTCGATATGCGCGAGCGAGGCGAAGTAAAGCCCCTGCGACTGCATCTGGTCGATCAATCCAAGGTACATGCCGGGCGTGTCCGGAGCGGGATCGCGATTGGCCAGCTGGGCCATCGCCGCACGTTCGGCCTGCGCTCCGACGCCGTAACCCACGACATCTTTGGACGCACAGGCGCCGAGCAGCGACAACGCGGCCAGCGCCACGGTACAGCACATGGCGCGGCGGGCGTGTTGGGCCGGGAGCGTCAGAAGTCCGAACGATAAACAGTGATTCATTGCAAAATCCTTACCGATGCATCGCGACCAGCGAATGCTGGACGGCCAGCACACCCGGGCCGGCGGTGACGATCATCAACGCCGGCAACAACGTGATGATCATCACACCTGTCATCTTCACGGCGAGACGGCCAATGCGTTCGCGCAACATCGCCCGGCGCGATTCGCGCAGGCGGTCGCCGAACTGCTTGAGCGGTTCCTGCACGGCGCCGCCGTGCCGGTCGACCTGCACCAGCAGGCGCACGACCGCGCGCAAATCTTCGTTGTCATAACTGGAAGCGAGCCGGTTCAGCGACTGCTCACGGGTGCGGCCCGTCGCGAACTGACGCTGCGCGATTTCCAGCTCGCTCGAGAGCACAGGCAGCATCGTGCGGAAATCGTTGACCATGACTTGCAAGCTCTGATCGAGCGACAAGCCCACGCCCTGCAGCAAACGCAACAGGTCGACCAGCAAGGGCAATTCGTCGACCACGCCGAGCCGGCGCTTGCTGGCACGCCGCTTCAGCACGATCTTCGGCAACATGAAGCCCACTACGATCGCGATGACCACCAGCACGACGTAGCGCGAGCCGTCCAGATAGCCGCGCGCGAGAGTGCCCATCACCGCCGGCAGCACCAGCGCGCCCACGAGCCGCGCTACCAGAAACAGGCCGCGCGTGCGCGTATCGACGAAGCCGCACTGCTCAAGCAACCGGCGGTCTTCCTCAGCGACGACCTGGCGGCCGAAGGGCGTGTCGAGCCAGCGAATCCCGGTGTGCGCAAAGCGCTCCAGCAGTCCTTTGAAACCCTTGGGCTGCACGTGTCGCAAAGCCGCTTTCGAGGCGCCCTGCGCGCCGTCCGCACCACGTGCAGCCGCCGCGGCCGCGAGCGCCGCGGTCTGCATCGCACGTTCGTCGAGCGCGTGTCTGAGCGTGCGTTCGCTGCGCCGCACGGCGGCCACGCGCGCCAGCACCAATCCGGCGAGCAGCAGCAGCGCGAGCGCGGCCAGAGCCAATGCGAGAGCGACGAGTTGATGGGCTTGCATCGTCATGTCCTCAGATTCGCGAGGCGATACAGCAGATAGGCGCCGACTACCTGCAAGCCGAACGCCAGGTAGACGAGTTGCCGCCCGGTCGGATCGAACCACATCGACGCGAAATAACTAGGATTGGAGAGGATCAGAAAACCGCCGATACCGACCGGCAACATCGCCAGCACCCATGACGACAGCCGCGTTTCCGCCGACATCGCCACAAGTTCGCGCTCGGCCTGTTCGAGATCCCGCATGAACGAAGCCATGCGGTCGAGCATCACGTCGGCACGGCCGCCGTATTTGACCGAAAGACGCAGCACGGCGCCAACTAGTTCGAGCTCGCGCACGCCATAGATCACCGCGACCTGGGTCAGCGCGCGATCGATTTCGACACCGGTGCGCAGCATCCGCGATACGTAATCCAGACATTCGCGCAGCGGCGTCTCCGTGCTTTGCAACGCTGCCTGAAACGCGGCGGGCACGCTGTTGCCGAGCGTAATCAAACGCACGATGCCGTCGAGGAACAGCGGCAATTGCCGCACGATCAATTGACGGCGCTTGTTCGCGCGCACCGCCAGCAGAAAATAGATGAACATCGCGCACGTAATCAGCGTCGCACCGGCGGCGAGCACGCCGCCTACCAGCGCGGCCCAGCCGCACAGCAGCACCATGATTGCGCCGACAATCGCGGCGGGACCCTTGGCGCTGGCAATGCCCGCGCGCGCCATCGCGTGCCGCACCGTGAAGCGTACGCGCGCTTGCAGGTAGCGCCCATGCGCGAGCCAGCCCGCGTCGGCCGGCGGCGCTTGCGGCGCGATCGCGGCGGGCGCGGCAGACGCCGCGGCGGCGCGCGCGGGCGCGACGCGCGGATTGCCCGCCGCGCCGCTCACCGAACCGCCCGCACCCGCACCGGCCGGCATGGCCGCCGCCATACGGCTATCGATATAGCGCTCAGTGCTCACCTGGTCCTTGCGTTGCGCGCCACGCTGCCATAACAGCAACGCGCACGCCGCGCATAGCAGCGCGAGCGCCGCGAAGACCAGTACCACGCTAGACATTGAAGCCTCCGCCGAAGCCGCCGCTGCTGCCGCCTCCGAAGCCACCGCCGCTGAACCCGCCACCACCGCCAAAGCCCGCGTTGCCGAACCCGCTCTGTGCCTCGCCAGCGCCCAGCGCCTGACGGAAACGCGCCAGTTTCGGCGAGTGCGGATGAATGCCAAGCGACACCCAGTTATCGAGTTCATCGCCCTCCGCGGTCGCGACCGGTTCGTAGCGATAGAGCTCCTGAGTCGCGATGATGTTGTCCGACAGACCCGTGACTTCGGTGATCGACAGAATCCGCCGACGCCCGTTCGAGAGCCGGCCAATCTGCACGATGAAGTCGATCGCATTGGCGATCTGCCGGCGCAAGCTCGACTCCGTACCCTGGAAGCCCGCGAAACCGGCCAGCATTTCGAGGCGGTACAGACATTCGCGCGGCGAACTGGCATGCACGGTGCCCATCGAGCCGTCGTGGCCCGTGTTCATCGCCTGCAACATTTCGAGCACCTCGCCGCCGCGCACTTCGCCGACGATGATGCGGTCCGGCCGCATCCGCAACGTATTGCGCAGCAGATCGCGAATCGTCACGACGCCCGCGCCGTCGAAGCCGCCTGGCCGGCTTTCGAGCCGCACCACGTGCGGGTGATTCAGCGACAGTTCGGCCGTGTCCTCGATCGTCACGACCCGCTCCGGCTCGGGAATGTGAAACGCCAGCGCGTTGAGCAGCGAGGTCTTGCCCGAGCTCGTGCCGCCGGACACCAGTATGTTGCAGCGCGCGGCGACCGCCGCATCGAGCAGCGCACCGATTTCCGGGTTGTACGTGCCGTTGGCAAGCAGATCCTCGGGACGCATCGGATCTTTGCGGAATTTACGGATCGAGACAATCGGCCCGTCGATCGACAGCGGCTCGATCACCACATTCACACGCCCACCGTTCGGCAGGCGCGCATCGACCATCGGATTCGATTCGTCCAGACGCCGCCCGATCGGCGCGAGAATGCGCCGTACGATCCGCAGCAGATGCGCGTTGTCGGCAAAGCGCACCTGAATCTTGGTCAGGATGCCGTGACGCGACACGTAGACGTCGTTGTAGCCGTTGATCAGAATATCTTCGACGGCCGGATCGGCGAGCAGATCCTCGATCGGCCCGAAGCCCGCCAACTCCTTGGTCAGTGCCTCGGCGATCAACCGCACTTCGCTCTCGTTGATCGGTATCCGGCGCAGCCGCACGAAGCTGTCCATCTCCAGATCGACGAACTGGTTGATCGCGTTACGCGACCAGCGGCCGAACTCGGAGCCGAGTTCTTCGATACGCGTCAGCAGGTGTTCGTGCGCAGCGTTCTTGATGTCCTGGAACTGCTGGCTATGCGCGAACGAAGGCGCGTCGTCGGCAAATTCGATTTCTTTTGCCATCGTCTATGACCGCTTGTAAGTGGTTGGAATGAAGCGCTTGAGCGCGCCGAGCGCGGATTTGCTGCGTGCTTGCGCGGCCGCGCAGGCGTCGCCGCCGAGCCGCTCGATCAAGGGTTCGAGTGCGCGCACGTACGGATCGCGCGCCGCGACATCAGCCAGCAGATGCCCCTGGTTGACCGCCTGGCCGAGCGTGATGCGCCGCTCAGGCAAGGTGGCGAGCAACGGAATCTCCAGACGCTGTGCGATCTGTGCGGCGGCGAGACCGAGGTCGGCGTCGAATTTGTTGACGATCAGCCGCACGTTGGCCGTATCCACCCCCTCTTCGCGCAGCGCGTCCAATACGCTGACCGCCGAGACGATCGAAGCCACGCCCTGATCGCACAACAGCCAGGTTTCGTCGGCGGCCTGCACGACGTGAGCGATGAACTCGCTGTTGGTGAAGCCGCCGAGATCGACGATCTGCTGGTCAAAGAACGCGCGCAGCCGGTTCAGCAAACCGATCGACGACGAGTACGAGACCTCGCGCATGTCGGCGAGATTGGGCGGCAGCGTGGTGAGCGCGAGGCCGCTCGCGTGGTGCGACAGCGCCGTGTGGACGAAAGTCTGATCGAAGCGGCGCAGGTTGCGCACGGCTTCGACGAAATTGAATTCGCTGCGCGTGTTCAGGAGCAGCGAGCCGTCACCGGCCGGCAAGCCAAGATCGAGCAAGGCAGCCTGCCGTCCTTGCGCGACGTCGCGCCGTTGCAGCATCACCGCGAGGTTCGCGGCCAGCGTGCTCACGCCCATGCCGACGCGCGCGCCTAGCAGCGCGGTGACATGGCCATGGCGGCTGACCGGTTCGACGAGGTTGTCCAATACCTGGCGCGTGATCCGCAATGCGTCTTCGGCGGGCGCGGACAAGTCGATGAAATCGCGCACGCCGGCGCGCAGCGCGGCCAAGGCGCTTTCGGGCTCGGCGAGCGTTCCGAGCGCGACGATCTGCATGCCGGGATAGACCGTGCGCACCGCGCTCGCCGCGGCACTCGCCGCCGCAGCGCGGCCGCCGGAAAAGTCGACGAACACCAGCGACGGATTCAGCGCCGCAATGCGCTGCATCAGCATCGACGGATCGAGTGTGGCCGCTTCGACCACACCTGCGCCCACCAGCGTATCGGCGAGCCAATGCACGTGCTCGTCGGCCAGCGACGCAAACACGAAATAATCGGTGACCGCGCGTTCAGTCAATGAATGCGTTCTCGCGTTCATGTTGGACATCCTTATGCGGCATGGGCTGCGAAGCCCCCGCGTCGTACTGCTTGCCAGCAGGCGCACGCGGTTCGCACGCACGCTGGCTCACTGCTCCACCGAGCCGGCGCGCCGTCTGGGCGCCCGCCGGCTTCACTTCGAAAATCCCGGCGCTGCATCACGCGACGCCACGCCGCCGATCAGCGAGCGCCATACCGGGCCGTTACGCTGCTCGGACTGCTCGCCCGGCGTCGACGGCAAGGTCGCGCCCTTCGCGAGCGGCGACACCAGATGCGGCGTCACGATGATCACCAGCTCTTTCTCGTTCTGCTGGTAATTCAGTTGCTTGAAGAAGGTGCCGATCACCGGCAGATCGCCGAGCATGGGCACCTTCGATACATTCGATGCGGTCTCGCGGTCGATCAATCCGCCGATCACGAAACTCTCGCCGTCGCCGAGCTCGACCGTGGTGTCCGCGCGGCGCGTGGTGAACGCGGGCACCGACACGCCGCTGATCGTCACTGCGTTGGCGAAATCCAGCTGGCTCGCTTCGGGCGCCACCTTCAACGCAATGCGTTGCGGGCTCAATACAGTCGGCGTCAGCGTGAGTCCGACACCGTACGGCTTGAATTCGATCGAGGTCGAACCGAGCGCCTGTGGCACGGGGATCGGCACCTCACCGCCCGCGAGGAAACTTGCGCTCTGCCCGGATAAGGCCACCAGCGTCGGTTCGGCCAGCACGCGTGCAAGGTTGTTGCTCTCCAACAGGCTCAGGTTCGCGAACAGCCCGTGCGTGGCGGAGTTGAAAATCAGGTTGAACGCCGACGATATTGGCGTCGTTATCGTCGTTTGCGGCTGCTGCCCCGCCGTCGCAGAAACCGAGGTCAGCGCCGACGGCGAAAACGAGCCAAACGAAAAACCGTTGTTCTGCTTGAAGAAGTTGAAGCCAACCTCCTTGAGCACCGAGCGGCTGAACTCGACCACCCGCACGTCGACCTGCACCACCGCGCGACTCGCCACCGTCGACGTGTCGAACACCGCGCCATCCTTGCCGAGCGAACCTTCGGCCGCGACCGCGGCGCGCTGGTGCGCCTCCATCGTCGCCGACGAGCCGGAGATCACCGCCGTGCTGCCGAGCACCTTGACGTTCGGTGTGTCAGGCCCGAGCAGCGACGCCGCAGCCGGGGTGGTGACGTTGACCGTATAGGTCAGCGGTGCATCGCGATCACGCGCCCATAGCATCAGGTTGGTCGTGCCCGCCGCCTTGCCGACCAGCAGCACGCCGCCACGCTTGTCGCCCCTGATGATCAGCACATCGGCCACCGCCGGGTCGCCGATCGCGACCCGCTTCAGCGTATGGCCGGTCGCGAGCGGCTGCTGCGCGCCGACCACCAGATCGATGGTCTGCGAGGACGTAGCCTGGAACGCCTGTGCCGAATCCCCTCGCTGCACCGGACCGGCCGCGTCAGTCGCAGCCGATACGGCGAGCAAGGCCAACCCGAGCCACGCCGCCTTCCCGAAAACAAAAATCCGTTGTGTCATGTAGTTATGGACGCGTATGGCCGTCCGCTCCCTGAAACCGCTTACCAGGCGACCGTCTCGGCTCGCCCACCCCGTATCACTTCGATACCGCTCTTTGTACTGTTGGTGTTGCCCGCGACGCGCGTAGGCGGCAGCGGCATATGCGGCAACGGCGGCAGCCGTGTGCCGGCGCCCGCGGGATTGGTGCTTCCCGACAAGGCGTCGAGCGACACGCCGGCTGCCGCGCGGGTCGAATCTTGCAGCGGCTCGGTCGCGCCGGCGCGGGCAGCCGTTTTCAACACACCCGGATAGGCCGGCAATACACTTTGATCGATTACTTCGGCATCCTTCGGATTGCGCAGCGCGAAGATCAAACGGCCGGCGCTTTCGGCGAGCGTCAGGCGGTCCACGTCGGCGACCGGTACCGCCAGCACCGCGGTGCGCACCATGCCGTTCGGATCGCCGGCACTGTCGCCGCTGGTGGTTGCGTTGCCGAACGCGAGCACGCGCACTTTCGACATCAGCAAACGCGCCTGAGTACGATCGATTTCACCGCTGTTACCGATCGCACCGTCGCGCTTGAGTGTGAAAAATACGTCGACGAAATTACCCGGACGCAGCCGGTTGCCAACCGCGTTGCCCTCGTCGACCCGCACGGCCAACGCACGCTCACCCGGCTCGATGCGCTCGGCGAGTCCCGACGATAACTGCGTTTCGAGCACCGGCGAATCCGCGCCGATCTCCGCGTTCGGCACGCGCCCGGCCAGTTGCGCCGGATCGGCGAAGGCGCCGTTCGGATTGATCGGCAGCGACTGCACGCGCAGTTCGTCGATAGTGATCGGCTTGCCTGCCGGCAACGTCTGAGTGGCCACGACCACCGGAAAGCTCGCATGCGTCGCA
Source organism: Paraburkholderia domus (assembly GCF_905220705.1). Lineage (GTDB taxonomy): Bacteria > Pseudomonadota > Gammaproteobacteria > Burkholderiales > Burkholderiaceae > Paraburkholderia > Paraburkholderia domus. Next base: position 38,094 of record NZ_CAJNAT010000002.1, on the reverse strand, counting down.
GGGGTCACGACCACCGCCGCCGGACGGCGCGACAGCGTCCACGCGAACAGGCCGAGCAGCAGCGCGACGGCGATCAGCACGCCAGCAAGAATTTTGGTCAGATTCGGCATGACGACTCACTGCTTCGGTTAAATAATGCCGTGCCGTACGAGCGTTCGGACCCGCATCCACGGACATAAAGACTGGAAGCCGGCGCGTGCGTCACTGAATATTCTCCGGGTTGAGTTGCACCGTGGCGCTGCTCGACAAAGCGTTAGGCAGCGTGAAACTCATCAGCGGCAAGGTCGGCACCAGCGGATTGGCCTGGTAGTTGTAGGTCAGCGAGACATTCACGCACTGCATCGCGTTACCCGGGCCGCAGGCTGCGGAACTCGACGTGCACTGCGTGGTTTGCACCAGAGTCGCAACCAGAAGCTTCGCCGCAGCGCAGGCAGCGTTACCGCGATTGACAAGCGCGTTTTGCAGCGACGTGCTGCTTTGCCAGTTCAATGCGGCGCGCGCACCCTCTTCCGCTGCGAGCGTCAGGTTCTGCTGCGCCACGAAGATCAAACTGAAGGTAATGATCGCGTACAGGATCGTGAAGAACAGCGGGAACAGCAAGGCGAACTCGATCGCCGTGGAGCCCCGCTGCGCAGGCACGCGACGCAGGGGGATGCGCTTGAGCGGAGCGCGCGCGAGCGGGATCGCCATCGGCGTCATCGGCGTCATCGCAGGCCTCCGGCCAGTCCTTGAAGCGCAAGCCATGCACTGGCGGCCACCGTGAGACACGCGGCGTACGGCGTCGAGGTTTTGCCGGCCAGTTCGAAAGTCGCGCCGTGATGCCGGACCAAACCGGCGAGGCGCGTGCGGGTCGTAATCAACAGCCAGAGCGCGTGCACGCCCGCGGCAAAACTGGCCGCCATCCACAGTCCAAGCAACGCATGCATGCCGCACCACGCGCCGAGGACGGCGAACACTTTGACGTCCGCGGCGCCCATTACACCGAGCGCGAAAAACGGCAGCAACGCGACCAGACCGATCACCGTTCCAATAGCAGCCCGGGTCAACGAAACACCGAAAGGCCCGCATTGAAGAAATGCGCAGCCGAATGCCGCCGCCAAACCGGCGACGACAATTGAATTGGAAATACGCCGGCTGCGGCAGTCACTGATAGCGACCACTGCGGCCCAGGCGATAAATAACAAAGTACCGACGGAGACATTCATTTCGCACTCGACAGGCGAAGCAACGCCATGCGAATTGCAATGCAATTCGCATTAGCCAATTTGGCGATGCGTTAGAAAACGTCGGCAAAGCGAGCAGACGCAATAACGCCAGCTGTTTCGCGGAGCGTTTTCGGTTTGCCCTTTACGCGGCTGCCGGAACGACGATCAGAGCCCCAACCGCGTCCAACACGGTCTTAAGGTTCCCGCCAATTGTCGTGACAGAGGCAGCGATGACAAGCACTACTAACCCCGCGATAAGACCGTACTCGATGGCCGTCACGCCCTTGTTATCTCTCAGGAAGCGTTGTGTGAACCTTTTCATTTTTACCCTCGGACTTTCATTTAGTTCGTTTGTTTACGTGCTACTTCGGATGACGGAGCCTTTAACGCTGCGGACCATTGGTCTCTCATTCCTGGTCCTGCGTGTTGCGCCACGGAAGCATTGCCTTACAGCCGGCTTCGATAAAACAGATGTCTATGACCTGTCTGTTCGATTACGCACCTCCCTCGTCAATCCTTGATGCTTTCGGGTTTTATAGCCGAACAATCATATTTAAGCAATTGTCCGCTGCCCTGAGCCTCACGCCATATGTGTTTTTGCGTCGTACTCAGGTTAACGGCAGTTCGTGCGTTGCAGCACATAGGAATAACCATAAGTTAGATTCGCTCCACTAATTATTTGTTTGAACAGAACGTTTCAAGCGTCCGGACCCCTCTCGTTGCGCTGGCGTTACGCCGTGTTTCGTAACGGCGCGAGTGGCTCGTTACGTTACGCAGCCCTCGCAAACGTTTAGCGAATTCATTTTCACGCGGTATATCTGAGTTAGCGGACACTCCATCAATCAACCGCAAAGCCATAACACGCATGGCTTCACACCCTTCGCTAAAAAAATCTTTCGCATTGCTCAGTCGAAATGGCACGGCTCGTGCAGAGGTAGGCACGCAGCAACACCCAAAAACACATGCGATGCGAGGGCGACATGAACATTCAAACGGCCAACACCACAGTACGAACAACCTTGATTGCAGCCAGCGTGGCCGCGATGCTTTCTCTTGGTGCTTGCGGCGGCTCGGGAAGCCTGAGTGCCGGCACTGGCAGCAGCGGTAGCGGCTCCTCCGGCGGCGCGCTTTCCACCACCAGCGGCAGCGGTTCGATGGGCTCGGGCGGTTCCGGCACCAACACCGGCACCGGCAGCAACGGCTCGGGAAGCGGCTCCGGGACAGGAACGGGAACGGGAACCGGCACGACCCCGGTCGCGAATGCGCTCGGCACGGTAGTCGGCAACGGCGGCGGCGTGGTCACCGATGCCGGCGCGACGGTCTCGGGCATCGGCACTGTGATCGGCTCGCAAACGCTGCCAGGCGTCAGCCCGCAAACCACTCAGGCCGCCGGCGGCATCGTGCAGCAAGTCGGCTCGGCGGTTTCGACGCTCGGCAACGGTGTCTCGCAGGGGCTCGGCCAACTCGGCACCGGCGGCGACGCGGTCGGCACAACGGTCTCGAGCCTTGGTGGCGTGGTCAGTCATGTCGGTGGCGCGGTGACGGATGCAGGCAGCCTCGTGACGAGCCTCGGCAGTGGTCCGCTCGCGCCGTTGGCAGCCATCACCACGCCGCTCGGCGGCGTCGTCAATACGCTCGGCGGTGCAGTCACCAACGGCGGCAACACCCTCACCACCGCGCTCTCGACGGGTCCGGTGCAGCAAGTCACGCAAACGCTCAGCACTGCGATCACGCCGATTACGTCGATGGTCGCTGCGACCACGCAGACAGTCGGCAACACCACCGGCCTCGGCGCGCCGCTGAACGGTCTGCTCTCGACCCTCGGCGGCGGCCTCGGTAAGGCCGGCACGCTGATCAGCGCAACCGGCGGCAATCCGATCACGGCCGCTCTTGGCCATACGGTCACGGATACGGGCACCACGGTCGCATCGGTGGGCGGTTTGCTCACCGGCAGCACCGGCGGCAATCCGCTGGCTCCGATCACCAGCGCACTCGGCGGCTTGACCGGCGGCGCCAGCAGCGGCCCGCTCGCTCCGATCACCGGCGCGCTCGGCGGCTTGACCGGCGGCACCAGCAGCGGTCCGCTCGCTCCGCTCACCAGCGCGCTCGGCGGCTTGACCGGCGGCACCAGCAGCGGCCCGCTCGCTCCGCTCACCGGCGCGCTCGGCAGCGTAACGGGCGGCCTGGGCGGCACCTCGAGCAGCGGCAGCCCGTTGGCGCCTGTCACCGGTCTGATCTCGAGCGTAACGAATGGCCTGAGCAGCGCGACCGGCGGCAGCAGCAGCCCGCTCGCCCCGGTCACCGGCTTGCTGTCGAGCGTTACCGGTGCACTTGGTAGCGTTGCGACCACGCCGGCCACGACGACCACCGCCTCGACCAGCTCGAGCCCCGGCCTGTCGCTGTCGAGCACCAGCGGCAAGGGATCGGGCAGCAATCCGCTTGCTCCGGTGACGTCGCTCGTAGGCAGCCTGCTCGGCGGTCTGGGAAAGAAGTAAGCAATGACGTCGAAGCCATCGAAAGACGTGTAGTAACCGGGCACCCGGCGCCAGGAACCCGGAGTGCGGCCTGCCAGCCGCGCCCCGGCTCTGCCGGACCCTGGCTGAATTGAGCCGCGCCGCTCAGACATCCGTTGCACCGGCGCACGGAAACAACGCACACGACACCTAGAAGACACTGAGGAGCACACATGTCCACCCAACGTTTTTTTACTCTCCATGCGGCGTGCGCGACCGTGTCGTCGTTGCGCGCACCGTTGATCGCCGTAGCAGTCGCAGGCTTGCTCGCGGCGTGTGGCGGCAACACCCTCAACTCACCGCCAACCGCATCCGGCAGCGGTAGCGCGGGCGGCGGGGGTTCGACCAGCGGCAGCACGCCCACCGCCGCGACGTCGGGCACCACCGGCCTTGCCACCGCCGCCGCACAGACCACCAGCGATCTCGGCAACACAATCGCCTCGCAGACCATCCCGGGCCTCAGCCCGCAAGTCACGCAAGGTCTTGGCAACACCGTGTCGAGCACAAGCAACACGCTGAATTCGCTAGCCAATGCGGTGAGCAGCGGGGTTGGGCAAATCGGCACGACATCCAATCCGGTCGGCACCACGGTCGCCGGACTCGGCTCGGTGGTCAGCTCGACGAGCGGTGTCGTGCAAGGTTTGAGCACCACTGTCGGCGGCCTCGGCACCGGCAATCTCGCGCCGCTATCGCCGCTCACCACGCCGCTTGCAACCGTGCTTTCCACGACCGCCGGCGCACTGAACGCCGGTGGCGCAACGCTCGGCAATTCGCTGGCTTCGGCACCAGTGCAACAGATCACCCAACCAATCAGCACCGCGATCACGCCGATCGTGCAGACCGTTGGACTCGTGACGCAGACGGTCGGCACGCAGACCGGCCTCGGCACGCCGGTAGGCGGCGTGCTCGCGCAAGTCGGCGGCGCCTTGAGCTCGGCCGGCTCGCAAGTCGGCGCGGCAACGAAGAATCCGGTCGGTGCAGATCTCGGCACGCTGGTCGGCTCGCTCGGCAACACGGTGACGAACGCTGGCGGCCTGGTCAATCCGAACGGCCCGAATGGTGCGAATCCGATTCCTGGTTTGATTACGAGCCTCGTCGGCAGCACGAACGTAGCCGTCGTCAATGGACCGCCTGCCAACGGCAGCCCGTTCGGCCCGCTGCAAAACTCGCTCGCGAGTCTCGGGCTCGGCAACAACCCGCTCGGCTCGCTGTCAACACTGCTCGGCGGCACACCGCTATCCGGCCTGACCTCGGTATTGAACGGCACACCCTTGAGTTCGCTAACCTCGGGGACGGGTGGCTCGCCGCTGGGTTCGCTGACGTCCTTGCTGGGTGGTACGCCCTTAAGTTCGCTGACTTCGGCGACGGGCGGCTCGCCGCTGGGTTCGCTGACGTCAGTGCTGGGTGGCACGCCCTTGAGTTCGCTGACCTCGACGCTGGGCGGCACAGGTAGCGCATCGAATCCGCTGTCGACGCTGACCGGCGCGCTCTCCGGCGTCACCAGCAGCGCATCGGGCAGCAGCAGCGGCAGCAACCCGCTCGCCCCCGTGACCGCCCTCGTCGGCCAGTTGACCGGCACACTCAGCTCGGCAGCAGGTTCGACGAGCGGTTCAAGCAGCGCGACGGGCGGCTTGACGTCCCTGCTCGGCGGCCTGGTGCCGGTGAGCCATAAGTAGTCCGCATAAGTCGCTCATCGATGCCGCGTGTACCAGACGTCCTGTCGGACGTTCCGTTACACAGCGTGCATAAGCAGTCCGCCTCATCACGTGCTCCGCGCTTTTGCAGCCAATGCTCAAGCCAGACGGAGCACGTGACGTAATACATGCAGCATGGCAGTATGCGTCGAGCCACACATAAGCGATCGCGACCAGCCCGGCCAGGCGGCGCGTCCGCAAGACAAAAACGGCATACGAGGAAAATCCGATGAAACTCGGGTACGGCAGCAAATGGACCCTCCTGCTCGCGGCGATCGCGGCGAGCGGGATGCAAGTAGAAGCACAAGCGCAGTCACGCCCGACAGTCAGCGGTAATCCGCTCGATACGTTGCCGCAGATCAAGGCGCCCGACAAAGGCCCGAATGTGACCGTGCAGGTCACGCCGCAAGCACCCCAACTTCAGGAACTGCTCGCCCGCCATCTGACGCCTTCAAAGATTCAGGTCGAGGGCGTGAAGTCCATTCCGTTCGACGAAGTCGCGCAGCGCTTCACACCGCTCGTCGGCAAAGACACCACCATCGGCGATCTGATCCAGGTCGCCAACGGCGTCACGAAGCTGTATCAGGATCGCGGCTATGCGCTTTCGTTCGCGTTCATCCCCGCGCAAACTTTCGAAGGCGGCGTGGTGCGTGTGACGGTGGTCGAAGGCTACGTGTCCGCAGTCAAGGTGACGGGCAAGCCCGGCGCGGTCGAAGACAAGATACGCGCGATCGCCGACCACATCGTCGCCGACCGGCCGTTGCGGCGTGCCACCTTCGAACGTTACATCAACGTGCTGGGTCTGTTGCCCGGCGTGAAAGTCGCGGCCAACGTGGCGCCTCCGCAAAATACCGACGGCGCCACCACGCTCGAGTTGAATGTGGACCGCAAACCGTTCGACGTCAGCACGGGTATCGACTTCAATCACCCCGGCGTGCAAGGCCTGTTGACGGCGACTGAGAACGGCCTGACCGCACTCGGCGAACAGCTGAGCGTGTCGGCCTTGCTGCCGAAGGGCCGTGACAACGTCACCTATCTCGCCGCGCACGCCGCGGTACCGATCGGCAGCGATGGACTGATCGGGAAGATCGACGCGTCACACTATCGCGGCAATCCGGTCGACAACCCCGGCCTGCCCTCTTACATCGAGCGCACGGTCATCAACGACAAGGTCGGCGGCTCACTGGCCTATCCGCTCCTGTTGAACAACAAGCAAAGCGTGATCGGCACCGCCACGGTCTATGCCTCGCACGACGAAGATCGCTATAACAACCATGACACCGGCGCGCAGATCGGCTTACGCTCGCAGATTCGGGTGATGCAACTGCAGGCCGACTACACCGCCGTGGACACGGGTCAGGTGCGTCGCGCGAGCATCAATGTGGCGAAGGCATTCGATATCCTGGGCGCATCGAAATCCGGCGACTCGAACGTTCCCGGACAGCCCGTCACGAATCCGGCGTCGATCAACTTCGTGCGGACCGGCGCAAGCTTTTCGCAAACCAACGAGTGGCCGCTGAAGATCGGCACCTCGGTTTCGCTGACGGGCCAGTACAGCGCCGTCTCGCTGCCGACGTCGGAACAGATCTCATTCGGCGCGCAACGTTTTGCGCAGGGCTATGAACCGGGCGAGGCGTCGGGCGATTCGGGCTGGGGCGCCATATTCGAAGTCAACCGGGGCTTTACGCCGGGCTTCACCTATCTGCGCACCTTCACACCCTATGTCTCGTTCGACATGGCCCGCGTGTATCTGCATGCGGGGACGCCGTCACCGTCGAAGCTGTCGTCGATTGCATTCGGCTTCCGGATCTCGGACGCGAAGTATTACAGCCTGGATTTGTCGGTGGCCAAGCCGATCGGCGACGCGCCGGTGGAAAGCGCGTCGCGCAACCCACGCATCAACGCGACATTCTCGTATCAACTGAACTGACACTCAAAAATGCCGCGCCCTGATTAGAGGGTCCACTATCAAACGCCGCGCGCACTTTCACGTATTCTGCGCTGACGATGTGCGACTCGCGGCACGCTGGCCGCGAATCGCAGACCGATGTCGCCGAAGTTGAACCTGAGGGGCACTACCAGTGCGTCACGGCGGCCGGCAGTTGAAGGCCGCCCGAGATGCCAATAACGCCACGCGACCATGATCGCGCCGTCTTTAATCAAGGAGGAAGACAATGATGCAATTCACACAGCGCGCACGCGCAATGGCGCTTCGCACAGCCAAACATGCCGCCTTCGCCGGCGTGCTGCTCGCCAGCGCCGTCACCGCAATGGCGCAGACCGATTCCCCGGTCGGCATGTGGCAAACCATCGACGATCACACCGGCCAGCCCAAAGCACTCGTGCAAATTGCACAGGACAGCAGCGGCTCGCTGAACGGCAAGGTGGTCAAAGGACTCAATGCGAACGATCAGCCGGATCGCCGCTGCACCGAATGTACGGACGCGCGCAAGGACCAGCTGATTCTCGGCATGACGATCGTCAGCGATATGAAAAAGGACGGCGACGGCTGGGATCACGGGCAGATTCTCGACCCGGAGAACGGCAAGGTTTACAAGTGCAAGATGCACCTGGAAGATGGTGGGAACAAGCTGGTGGTGCGTGGCTACATCGGCGTTTCGCTGCTGGGCCGCTCGCAGACCTGGGTTCGTCAGCAATAAAGTGTGAGCGGGTAGTTCAGGCGCCGATGCCTGAAGCGCGAAGCTGGTGTTCCATCAGGGCCGCTACCGCTGCCAGGATGGAACCGGAAGAAACGGCCGACGATCACCATCGTCCGGCCGTTTTTGTTTGAGTCTGGCTGGTTGGGGTTGTCATGCAGCGTGCTTGAAGGGCGACGAATACGCGAACGGAGAAGAAGGCAGCGGCTTGACCGATGCCGGGCTGTACGCCGGTGCCGTGGGCACCGTGGCCGAAGTCTTTTCCGCGTCGACGCTCTTCTGTTCAGCGCTCACATGCGTGCGCATGCGCGCTTCCATCAGATTGCAGAGTTCTTCGCTCGCCGCGCCGAACAACTGATCCATGACGCGCTTGAGCACGCCGGATTCATACCATGCCTTGAAGCGGCGATGGCAAGTCTGATACGAAGGATATTTACGCGGCATGGCGGACCAGGTCGCGCCGCTATACATCACCCACAGCACGCCATTGAGCACCGAACGGGTATTGGCAAGCGGCCGGCCACGCAGTTCGGAGCGCGGACGCAGTTCAGGGAGCAACGGTGCGACGCGTTGCCATTCTTCATCATTGATATCACGGTACGGATTCATGGTTTCTCCTTTGTCAGAACCATGACAAACAAGATATCCAGTCGTCCGCTGACGGAATATAAGACCAATCCGAATCTTGAAAATGCGCCTTCGGACACCGCCCATTTGGTGAGCGGACCGTGATCTATCGCAAAAGCATCGGCGCCCGCATCGCGCGGCCGCTTAAGTCAGCGACGTATCGACGATCCGGCGCGGCGTGTCGAGGTATTCTTTCGATTGCATTTCGACGATGCGCGACACCGTGCGCGTGAATTCGTTGGCCATCGGCCCGTCGACGTACAGTTGATCGGGCGGCACCGCTGCCGACATCAGCAGCTTGACCTTATGGTCGTAGAACACGTCGATCAGCCAGGTGAAGCGGCGCGCCTCCGAGGCCATGCGCACCGACATCTGCGGCACGCCGGACAGGATCACCGCGTGAAAGCGGCTCGCCAGTTCCAGGTAGTCGTTCTGCGAGCGCGGACCGCCGCAGAGCGTCGCGAAATCGAACCACACGACGCCGTCAGCGCGCCGCAGCGCCTTCAGCTCGCGCTTTTCGATGCGCAGGATTGGGCTCTCATCGGGAACCGCTGCAAGGCGCGAAAACGCGTCACGCAACGCTTTGTCCGAGGCCGCACCAAGCGGCGTGTGATACACCTCGACCTGAGCCAGCGTGCGCTTCCGGTAATCGATGCCCGCGTCGACATTGATCACGTCCAGCTTCGACTTGATCAGTTCGATTGCCGGCAGCATGCGGTCGCGATGCAGGCCGTCCGGATACAGCGTGTCCGGATCGTAGTTGGACGTCATCACGAATTGCACGCCGTTCTCGAACAGCTTGTCGAGCAGACGGTACAGGATCATCGCGTCGGCGATATCCGACACGTGGAATTCGTCGAAACAGATCAACCGGTAGCGCTTGGCGATGCGGCGCGCGAGTTCGTCGAGCGGATCGGCCGTGCCTTTCAGATCTTCCAGTTCGCGATGCACCTCGCGCATGAACTCGTGAAAGTGCAGCCGCGTTTTTCGGTGCAGCGGCACGATCATGTAGAAGCTGTCCATCAGGAAGCTCTTGCCTCGCCCTACTCCGCCCCACATGTACACGCCGCGCGGCAGATCCGGATGGATGAGCAGTTTCTTGAACGCATTCGAGCGCCGCGATTTGTATTCGGTCCACTCTTCATAGCACCGCTGCAGACGGTCGACCGCCGCGCGTTGCGCCGGGTCCGATTGGTAACCCCGCGTCTGCAGTTCTTTTTCGTAGTATTCGGTGACGTTCATCTTGTTGCTGCAAAAAGAAAGGCGGGAGGGAGTGAACCCGCCCGCCTTTGTGGTAATGCCAGAGTTGCGTTCAGTCAGGCGTGCGCGTGATTACATGTTCAGCGCGCGCTTGTCCACGGCGAGCGCCGCTTCGCGCATGACTTCCGACAGCGACGGGTGCGGATGGCAAATGCGGCCGATGTCTTCCGACGCCGCCTTGAATTCCATCGCCACCACGGCTTCCGCGATCAGGTCCGATGCGTTCGCCGAGATGATGTGCACGCCGAGCAGCTCGTCGGTCTTTGCGTCGGCGATCATCTTGACGAAACCATCCGCCTTGTTGATGCCCAGCGCGCGGCCGTTCGCCATGAACGGGAACTGGCCCGTCTTGACTTCGCGGCCTTCGGCCTTCAGTTGCTGCTCCGTCTTGCCAACCCACGCGATTTCCGGTTCGGTGTAGATCACCCACGGAACGCAGTTGTAGTCGATATGCGGCTTCTGACCGTCGATGATTTCGGCCACCATCACGCCTTCATCTTCAGCCTTGTGCGCGAGCATCGGGCCACGCACCACGTCGCCGATCGCGTACACGTTCGGCACAGCCGTCGCGCAATGGTCGTCGACGTCGATGAAGCCGCGTTCGTTGGCCTTCAGGCCGATCGCTTCGAGACCGAGGTTGTCCGTGTTCGGCACACGGCCGATCGACACGATCAGGCGGTCGGCTTCGAGCGTTTGCGCGTTGCCGTCCTTGTCCGTGTAAGCGATCGTCACGTTCTTGTCGGTCGTCTTCACTTCGCCGACTTTCACGCCGACGTGGATGTCCAGACCTTGCTTCTTGAATTGTTTGGCGGCTTCCTTGGCCAACGCCTGATCTGCCGCGCCGAGGAATTCCGGCAGCGCTTCGAGCACGGTCACGTCCGAGCCCAAACGGCGCCACACCGAGCCGAGTTCCAGACCGATCACGCCCGCGCCGATCACGGCGAGTTTCTTCGGTACGGAGTCGAACGTCAGTGCGCCTTCGTTGTCGGCAACGATCTTGTTGTCGACCGGAACGTTCGGCAGATGGCGCGCCTTCGAACCCGTGGCGATGATGACGTTCTTCGCCGTCACGACTTCGGTTTCGCCTTCGCCGCTCACTTCGATCTGCACGCCGGCGTCCGTCTTGCCGGTAAACTTGCCATGGCCCTTGAGCCACGTGATCTTGTTCTTGCGGAACAGGAATTCGATACCCTTGGTCATCTTCTCGACGATGCCTTCCTTGCGGGCCAGCATCTTCGCGATATCAACCTTCACGTCCGACACGGAAATGCCGTGGTCGGCCAGGTGGTGCGACGCGTTTTCAAATTCTTCCGACGACGCGAGCAGCGCCTTCGACGGAATGCAACCCACGTTCAGACACGTGCCGCCGAGTTTCAGCGCGCCGGCCGGGTTCTTCCATTTTTCGATACATGCGACGGTCTTGCCGAGCTGCGCTGCGCGGATAGCGGCGATATAACCGCCGGGGCCGGCGCCGATCACGACGACGTCAAATTCTTTGGACATGACAATCCTTTTGATGGCGGAGCGACGCGCGGCCACGCTTCGTGGCGCGCGTCGTTCAAGTACTGCGGAATGCTAAAGACGTGCTGCTTATATGGCGTCGACTTGTGCGATGACAAGTCGACGCCCGTCAAACCGACGCTTACAGGTCCAGCAGCAGGCGTGCCGGGTCTTCCAGCGCATCCTTCATCGCGACCAGCGACAGCACCGCTTCGCGACCGTCGATGATGCGGTGGTCGTACGACAGCGCCAGATAGTTCATCGGACGGATCACGATCTGGCCGTTTTCGACCACAGCGCGCTCCTTCGTGGCGTGCACGCCCAGAATGGCGGATTGCGGCGGGTTGATAATCGGGGTCGACAGCATCGAACCGAACACACCACCGTTCGAGATCGAGAACGTACCACCGGTCATTTCTTCGATCGACAGCTTGCCGTCCTTAGCCTTCTGGCCGAATTCAGCAATCTTCTTCTCGATTTCGGCGAGGCTCAGCTGATCTGCGTTGCGCAGGATCGGCACCACCAGGCCACGCGGCGAACCGACCGCGATACCGATGTCGAAGTAGCCGTGATAGACGATGTCATTACCGTCGATCGACGCGTTCACGAGCGGGAATTTCTTCAGCGCGTGGACAGCCGCCTTCACGAAGAACGACATGAAGCCCAGCTTCACGCCATGTTCCTTTTCGAACTTGTCTTTGTACTTGTTGCGCAGGTCCATCACCGGCGCCATGTTCACTTCGTTGAACGTGGTGAGGATGGCGTTCGTTTGCTGCGACTCGAGCAGACGCTCGGCGATACGCGCACGCAGACGGGACATCGGCACGCGTTGTTCCGGACGGTTTTTCAGCCATTGGTCGGCCGAGGCCGGTGCCTTGACGTCCGGCAGCGACGGCTTCGCAGCCTTCGGTGCGGCGGCCGGAGCCGGTGCAGCCTTGGCAGCCGGTGCCGGTGCCGCTTGACCCGCGCTCAGCACGTCGCCCTTGGTGATGCGGCCGTCGCGGCCCGTGCCGGCGACGTCGCCCGCGCCCAGGCCCGCCTCAGCCATCAGCTTGCCGGCAGCCGGCGAAGCAGCGGTGTTGGCACCCGTTGCGGAGGCAGCTTGAGCGGCCGGTGCAGCTGCGGCAACCGGAGCGGGCTTCACTTCGGCTTCGACAGCAGCGGCGCTTGCCGTGCCTTCAGTGTCGATCTTGGCGATCACCTGATCCGCGACGACGATGTCGCCGTCGTTCGAGATCACTTGTGCAAGCACGCCGGCGGAGGGTGCCGGCACTTCGAGCACGACTTTGTCGGTCTCGATTTCGATGAGAATTTCGTCTTGAGCGACAGCCTCGCCGGGCTTCTTCTTCCACTGCAGCATCGTGGCTTCCGAGACCGACTCGGAAAGCTGGGGAACCTTGACTTCAACAATAGCCATTATGAATATCCTGAATACGTATCGGGTGACGGCGCGCGATCCATGGACCCGCGACGACCGCCTGCGAACCATAACTGCCGCGAACGAACCACTATTGGGTTACTGAGCACAGCACGGGAAAGCGCAGCGCGCTTTCCCGGTTCGTCTGTTTTGGTTACTTGGCGATCGACGCGCTCTTGAGGCGGCCGAAAGCGCCTTCGATCAGCGCCTTCTGCTGCTCGTAGTGCTTCGCGTAGTAGCCGACTGCCGGCGAGGCCGAAGCCGGACGTCCGCTGTATGCCAGCTTCTGCCCTTCCTTCATGCCTTCCTTCAAGTGGTGCTCGATGTAGAACCACGGGCCCTGATTCTGCGGCTCGTCCTGCACCCAGACCACTTCGGTCGCGTTGTCGTACTTCTTCATTTCCGCTTCGAACTGCTTGTGCGCGAACGGATAGAGCTGTTCGATACGGATGATCGCGACGTCGTTTGCCTTCGCTTCGCGGCGATGTGCGAGCAGGTCGTAATACACGCGGCCCGAGCAGGCCACCACGCGCTTGACCTTCTTCGCTTCAATCACTTCGTCGATTTCGCCGAGGATCGGCTGGAACGCGCCCTTCGCCAGTTCGGACAGATCCGACACGGCTTCCTTGTGACGCAGCAGCGACTTCGGCGTAGCGACGATCAGCGGCTTGCGGAACAAGCGGATCATCTGACGGCGCAACAGGTGGAAAATCTGCGCCGGCGTGGTCGGTTGAACGACCTGCATGTTGTGGTCTGCGCACAGTTGCAGGAAACGTTCGATACGTGCCGACGAGTGCTCCGGACCTTGACCTTCATAGCCGTGCGGCAGCAGCATCGTGAGACCCGACACGCGGCCCCACTTCACTTCGCCCGACGAGATGAACTGGTCGATCACGACTTGCGCGCCGTTCACGAAGTCGCCGAACTGCGCTTCCCACGCGACGAACGTATTCGGTTCAGCGGTCGAGTAACCGTATTCGAAGCCCAGCACCGCTTCTTCCGACAGCACCGAGTCGATCACCGTGAACTTCGCCTGACCTTCGGCGATGTTCTGCAGCGGCACGTAGGTGCCGTCGTTCCAGCGCTCGCGGTTCTGATCGTGCAGCACCGCGTGACGGTGCGTGAACGTGCCGCGGCCCGAGTCCTGACCGGTCAGGCGAACGGCGTAGCCCGATGCGACCAGCGACGCGAATGCCAGGTGTTCGCCCATGCCCCAGTCGAGCTTCGCTTCGCCACGGCCCATCGCGCGACGGTCGTTGATGACGCGCTCGACCAGCGGGTGAACCTTGAAGTTTTCCGGGATCGTGGTGACGCGCTCAGCGAGGCGCTTCAGCTCAGCCAGCGGCACGGCCGTATCGGCTGCGTCGGTCCACTTGCGGTTCAGGAACGGAACCCAGTCCACCGCGTACTTGCTCTTGTAGTTCGAGAGCACCGGGTCGACGGTGTGATGACCTTCGTCCATCGCCTTGCGGTAGGCCTTGACGAATTCATCGCCTTCTTCCGCCGTGATCACGCCTTGTTGCACCAGCTTTTCAGCATACAGCGCGCGCGTGCCCGGGTGCTTCGCAATCGTCTTGTACATCAGCGGCTGCGTCACAGCCGGCGTGTCCTGCTCGTTGTGACCCAGCTTGCGGAAACAGACGATGTCGACGACGACGTCCTTGTGGAACTGCATCCGGAAGTCGATGGCCAGCTGCGTAGCCAGCACGACCGCTTCAGGATCGTCACCGTTCACGTGCAGCACCGGCGCTTCGATCATCTTGACGACGTCCGAGCAGTACAACGTGGAGCGCGAGTCGCGCGGGTCCGACGTCGTAAAACCGATCTGGTTGTTGATGACGATGTGCAGCGTGCCGTGCGTGCCGTAACCGCGCGTTTGCGCGAGGTTCAGCGTTTCCATCACGACGCCCTGGCCTGCGAAAGCCGCGTCGCCGTGGATCTGCACCGGCAGCACTTGCAGGCCGCTGTCGTCGCCGCGACGGTCCATACGCGCCTTGGCCGACCCTTCGACCACCGGGTTGACGATTTCGAGGTGCGACGGGTTGAACGCGAGCGACAGGTGAACCGGGCCACCTTCGGTCGAGACGTCCGACGAGAAGCCCTTGTGGTACTTCACGTCGCCGGCCGGCAGGTCGTCGACGTGCTTGCCTTCGAATTCGGCAAACAGGTCAGCCGGCATCTTGCCGAGCGTATTGACCAGCACGTTCAGACGGCCACGGTGGGCCATGCCGATGACGATTTCCTGCACGCCGTTGGCGCCGCCGTGACGCACGACTTCGTCCATCGAGGCGATGAAGCTTTCGCCGCCTTCGAGCGAGAAGCGTTTCTGGCCGACGTACTTGGTGTGCAGGAAGCGCTCGAGGCCTTCAGCAGCCGTCAGGCGATTCAGGATGTGCTTTTTCTTTTCTTTGGAGAAGTTCGGCGTCGAACGGATCGACTCGAGCTTCTCTTTCCACCAGCGCTTCTGTTCCGGATCGCTGATGTACATGTACTCGGCGCCGATCGTGCCGCAGTACGTGTCACGCAGGGCCTGGACAATCTCGCGCAGCGAAGCACGCTCGAATCCGAAATACAGATTCGTTGCGCTGAACTCCTGGTCCATGTCGGCTTCGGTGAAGTCGTAGAACGCGGGTTCGAGTTCGGGGATAGCGGGACGTTCGCGGCGCTTCAGGGGATCGAGATTGGCCCATTGCGAGCCGAGGAAGCGATATGCGCCGATGAGGGACTGCACATAGACTTGCTTGCGGGAGGTAGCGAGATCTTCGCCGCCAGCCGCCGTGCGCGGGATGAAGGCGTTAGCCTTGGCCCGTTGCGCAAACGATTCGACGATCGGGCCATGGGCCACGTCGTTGGCATTGCTGCCATCCGATGCAGGGACGTTCTGCAACGCGTCGAAATAGCTGCGCCAGTTCTCGGGCACTGACGCCGGATTATCGAGATACGCTTCGTACATTTCTTCTACGTACGGAGCATTGCCGCCGAACAGATAAGAGTTCGACTGGAATTGCTTCATCATTTTTACGCTCACCTTTCTTCGAGTTTCTCGAGAAATAGCGGGTTACAGAACCTTCCGCGACACGGCCTGACCGTTTAGCGGATTGCGCGAATCAAGTCTTGCTTGGAAGGACCTAAAACTTTGCACCCGGGGAGCATATCACAGAACGGATAGTGCAGATAGCAGACGGATTGCCGCTCAAGCCTTTTACGACGGGCTTTCGGCCGGGTTTTCAGGACTCGCAACAGACTTCTGCGAAAAACGGGGACAAACACGACAAGCAGACGGCCAACTGCGGGCAACTACACGCAAAGCGAATAAGCGCCAGAAACGGCAAAAGCCACCCGGAGGTGGCTTTTGCCTGACATCGAGCCGCTTGCCCAGGATTAGGGCCAGTGCCGATTTAGTCCACTGCGCCCTTACGGCTGGCGCTGCGGCGCTCGTGTTCCTTCAGGTAACGCTTGCGCAGACGGATGGATTTCGGCGTGACTTCGACCAGTTCGTCGTCGTCGATGAATTCAACCGCGTATTCCAACGACATCTGGATCGGTGGCACGAGGCGCACCGCTTCGTCCGTACCCGACGAACGCACGTTGGTCAGTTGCTTGCCCTTGATCGGGTTCACGACCAGGTCGTTGTCACGGCTGTGAATGCCGATGATCATGCCTTCGTACAGCGGCTCGCCCGGCGACACGAACATACGGCCGCGATCCTGCAGCTTCCACAGTGCGTACGCCACTGCCGCGCCGTCGTCCTGCGAAATCAGCACGCCGTTACGACGCTCGCCGACACCACCTTCCCGGACCGGCTGATAGGAGTCAAACGTGTGGCTCATCAGCCCCGTACCGCGCGTCAACGTCAGGAATTCACCCTGGAAACCGATCAGCCCACGCGCCGAAATACGATACTCGAGACGCGTACGGCCACGGCCATCCGACGCCATGTCGAGCATTTCGCCCTTGCGGCGGCCCAGCTCTTCCATCACACCACCCTGATGGCCGTCTTCCATGTCAACCGTCAGGTTTTCGTACGGCTCATGCTTCACACCGTCGACTTCCGTCATCACCACGCGCGGACGCGACACGGCCAGCTCGTAGCCTTCACGGCGCATGTTTTCGACCAGAATGGTCAGGTGCAGCTCGCCGCGGCCTGCCACTTCAAACGTGGTTTCGTCGCCTGTTTCTTTCACGCGCAGCGCGACGTTGTGGTTCAGTTCCTTCATCAGGCGGTCGCGAATCTGACGGCTCGTGACGAACTTGCCTTCGCGGCCGGCCAGCGGCGACGAATTGACGAGGAAGTTCATCGTCAGAGTCGGTTCGTCGACGGTGATCATCGGCAGCGCTTCCGGTTGTTCCGGTGCGCAAATGGTCACGCCGATACCGATTTCTTCGATACCGTTGATCAGCACGATGTCGCCGGCTTCAGCCGACTCCACCTGGACGCGCTCCAGACCCTTGAACGACAGGACCTGATTGATCTTGCGATTCAGGATCGCGCCATCGGGACCCGAACGCACGGCGACGGACATGCCCGGCTTGATCGTGCCACGCGTAATGCGGCCTACGCCGATACGGCCGACGTACGACGAGTAATCCAGCGACGTGATCTGCAGTTGCAGCGGCGCTGCCGGATCAGCCGGGCGAACCGGCACGTGTTGCAGCACGGCTTCGAACAGCGGGCGCATATCGCCTTCGCGCACGTCCGCCGTCAGGCCGGCATAGCCGTTCAAACCCGATGCGTAGACGATCGGAAAGTCGAGTTGTTCGTCAGTTGCACCCAGCTTGTCGAACAGGTCGAAGGTCTGGTTGATCACCCAGTCGATCCGCGCGCCCGGCCGGTCAACCTTGTTGATCACGACGATCGGCTTGAGGCCGAGCGCCAACGCCTTCTTGGTCACGAAGCGCGTTTGCGGCATCGGGCCTTCGACTGCGTCGACCAGCAACAGCACCGAGTCGACCATCGACAGCACGCGCTCCACTTCACCGCCGAAGTCGGCGTGGCCCGGCGTGTCGACGATGTTGATGTGCGTGCCTTCGTACTCGACCGCGCAGTTCTTCGACAGGATCGTGATGCCACGTTCCTTTTCGATGTCGTTCGAGTCCATCACGCGCTCGACAACCTGCTGGTTGTCGCGGAACGTGGCGGTCTGGCGAAGGAGCTGGTCGACGAGCGTGGTCTTGCCGTGGTCGACGTGGGCAATGATGGCGATGTTGCGTAGGGCGCGAGTCATAGGAACCTGGAGACAGTTGAGTGCGCCAGCAGCAGCATTGTGTACGAAGCCAACAAAGCCCAAAGCGCACTTTTGGGAACCCAATATTGTAGCACGCCCAAATGGAGCTTTCTGGTATTCCCTGATAGGCCCTGCGTCTTCCATGCAGCGGTGCGTAGGAAATGAGACCGCCCTGCTTTGGCAATAGCCTACGCAAAGCCGCACGCATTCTGTCTTGAGCGGGAAAAGATCCTTGCCTAAGCTGTAATAACGCTTGCCGCGTCAATCAACCGACCCCTATAATCCTGCCTAGTCAACCATTGCATTCGCACGAGAATCATGACGGATCCGTCCTCAACACCCGACTCAGAGCTGAGCGTATATCAGCTAGGCGAAAGCGTCGGCTATCTGCTCTCGCGAGTGAAATCGACGATGTCGAACCTGATCACCCAGCGCAGCATGGCCGAACTGGGCATCACCAGCCAGCAAGGCAGCATCCTGTTCATGGTAGCGAGCGGCAAGTGCCTGCTGGCGGCCGAACTGGCGCGTGAATACGGCATTGACGCAAGCGCCGTCACGCGTCTGGTCGACCGGTTGGAGAAGCGCGGCCTGCTGACCAGAGTGCGCAGCAACGAAGACCGGCGGGTCGTACGCTTGGCGTTGACGCCGGAAGGTCATGCGATCGCGGCCAAAATGCCCGCCATTTTCAATGGCGTAATTGACAGTCTGCTGGGCGGTTTCACCCCCGAGGAAGTGGGCTTCCTGAAGAGCATGCTGCGCCGCGTACTCGTCAATTCCGGCGAACATACGGGACTAACCCGTGATGCAGCAAGCAATTTTGACAGCAAATCGTAATAAATTGCTTGCAGCGTCCATCATTACATTCCACTCAAAGAGTCGAGCGATGAAATCCCTTTCCCTGTCCGCGCCCGCGCTTTCGAGCCGGGCCGCTGTCGCCGCCGCGGTGACGGCGCTCGCCCTTACGGGGTGCGCGAACTACTTCGGTATGAAGAGCGACAAGCAGATCTCGTCGCCGGCTCAGTACGAGTCAGCCCATAGCCTGCCCGGCCAGAGCGGCCAGTGGCCGTCGCTCGACTGGGCCAACCAGTTCGGCGACCCGCAACTGCCCAAGCTGATTGCCGAAGCCCTGGAAGGCAGTCCGTCGATCGCGCAGGCTCAAGCACGTCTCGCCAAGGCGTCGTCGTACATCGAAAGCTCGCGCTCGGCGCTGTACCCCAAGGTCAACGGCAGCTATTCGTGGACCCGCGAGCTATTCTCGGAGAATGCGCTCTACCCGCCTCCCTATGGCGGCACCTGGTATAGCGAGAACAACGTGCTGGCGAGCGCGTCGTGGGATCTCGACCTGTGGGGCAAGAACCGCCAGCGTCTGGGCCAGGCCGTGTCGCAGGAAAAAGCCGCTGAAGCCGACATGCAGCAGGCGCGCGTGACGCTCGCCGCATCTGTGGCGAGCACGTACAACCAGCTCGCCCAGTTGTACGCGTTCCGCGACATCGCCGCACGCGAAATCGCCAACCGCCAGGATGTCAGCCGCATCACCAACGGCCGCGTGAGCGCCGGCCTCGATACCAACGTCGAACGGGAAACCGCGAACGGCAACATTGCGACCAGCCAGCAGAACCTGACCGATTTCGACGGCCAGATCATCGTCGTGCGCTATCAATTGGGCGCGTTGCTCGGCAAGGGTCCGGATCGCGGCCTGCAGATCGCCAAGCCGGTTCTGACGAACGGGAACACGGTGGCGCTGCCGAACAACCTGCCTGCCGACCTCGTGGCCCGCCGCGCGGATATCGTCGCCGCGCGCTGGCAGGTCGAAGCCGCGATGCATGACGTGAAAGAAGCGAAAGCCGAGTTCTTCCCGGACGTCAACCTCGCGGCCGGTTTCGGCTTCGATGCATTCGGCTGGGGCCGCTTCCTCAAATCCAGCAGCCGCCAGATGCAATTCGGCCCGGCAATTCACCTGCCGATCTTCGACGCCGGCGCGTTGCGCTCACAGTTGAAGGGCCGCTACGCAGATTTCGACCTCGACGTGGCCAACTACAACCAGACGCTGATCAGTGCGCTCTCGGATGTCGCAACGCAAGTGTCGTCGATCCGTTCCATCGACCAGCAATCGGGCGACGCACAGCGCGCGCTCGACGCGTCGACCAAGGCCTATCAGCTGGCGGTGATCCGCTACAAGGCTGGTTTGTCGCCCCAGTTGCAGGTGCTGACCGCCGACCAGAACCGCCTCGCCGCCGAACAGACGGTGACGGGCCTGAAGATGCGCCGCCGCGATTTGCAGATCGGCCTCATTAAAGCGCTCGGTGGCGGTTTCGACGCAACGCAAACGGGCCTCGTCGTGCCGACCGATGCCCCGGCATCGGCCACCGCCGCGACGGCCGCTGCAAACTGAAGCCACATCGACGCGATCCACACTCGCACGAACATCCGAATAAACGACGACGCTTGAGAGAACCCGGAGCACATCAATGAGCACCCCCCAGCAGCCCGCGGCCCCCGCACAATCGGCGAACAACAGCAAACGCAAGCGCATGATGACGCTGCTCGTCATCGTGATCCTGATCGCCGCGATCGCCTACGGCCTTTACTATTTCCTCGTCGCGCGCTTCCATGAAGACACTGATGACGCGTACGTGAACGGCAACGTCGTACAGATCACGCCGCAAGTCACCGGCACGGTTATCGCCGTGAACGCGGACGACACGCAAACCGTCAAGGCCGGCGACCCGCTCGTCGTGCTCGATCCGGCCGACGCGCGCGTCGCGCTCGAACAGGCCGAAGCGAATCTCGCGCAGACGGTTCGCCAGGTCCGGGGCCTGTTCGCCGACGACAATCAATACCAGGCGCAAGTTGCCCAGCGTCAGTCCGATCTGTCGCGCGCGCAGGACGACCTGAAGCGCCGCCTGACGGTCGCGCAAACTGGCGCCGTGTCGGCGGAAGAAATCTCGCACGCCCGCGACGCCGTGAAGAGCGCGCAAGCGTCTGTCGACGCTGCCCAGCAACAACTGGCGTCGAACCGCGCACTGACCGCCAACACCACGATTGCGAATCACCCGAACGTGCAGGCCGCCGCCGCGAAGGTCCGCGACGCGTACCTGAACAACGCGCGTAACAACCTGCCGGCGCCGGTCACGGGCTACGTCGCGAAGCGCTCGGTGCAGGTCGGCCAGCGCGTGTCGCCGGGCACGCCGCTGATGGCCATCGTGCCGCTGGGCGGCGTGTGGGTCGACGCGAACTTCAAGGAAGTGCAGCTGAAGTACATGCATATCGGCCAGCCGGTCGAACTGACCGCCGACGTGTACGGTTCGTCGGTGGTGTACCACGGCAAGGTGGTCGGCTTCTCAGCGGGCACGGGTTCGGCGTTCTCGCTGCTGCCCGCGCAGAACGCGACCGGCAACTGGATCAAGGTGGTGCAGCGTCTGCCGGTGCGGATCGCGCTCGACCCGCAGGAACTTGAAAAGCATCCGCTGCGTATCGGCCTGTCGATGCAAGCCGACGTCAGCATCAAGGATCAAAGCGGCGGCCAGCTCGGCGAAGCGCCGAACACGGTCTACCAGACCAACGTGTTCCAAAAGTACGGTGACCAGGCCGACGCGGAAATCGCCCGCATCATTTCGGAAAATGCCGGTCCGAACGGCGGCACGCTGAAGCCGGCTCAGGCGGCCGCGGCCAAGCCCGCCGCGAAGCTGATGTAAGCCGCGCCACGATTCATACAAGGCTTCTTTATTAATGGCTCAGGCTCAGGCGCAAGTCCCTCACCCGCCGCTCGAGGGCGCGCAGCTGGTGATCGGCACCATCGCGGTGTCGCTCGCCGTGTTCATGAACGTGCTCGACACGTCGATCGCGAACGTGTCGATCCCGTCCATTTCGGGCGACCTTGGCGTGTCGTCCGACCAGGGCACGTGGGTAATCACCTCGTTCGCGGTCGCCAACGCGATCTCCGTGCCGCTGACCGGCTGGCTCACCGAGCGTGTCGGCCAGGTTCGGCTGTTCATGGCGTCGATCATTCTGTTCGTGATCTCGTCGTGGATGTGCGGCCTCGCGCCAACGCTGCCGTTCCTGCTTGCCTCGCGCGTGCTGCAAGGCGCAGTGGCCGGCCCGATGATCCCGCTGTCGCAAACGCTGCTGCTCGCCAGCTATCCACGCGCCAAAGCGCCGATGGCTTTATCGATGTGGGCGATGACCACGCTGATCGCACCCGTGGCCGGGCCGATTCTTGGCGGCTGGATCTCGGACAACATCTCGTGGCCGTGGATTTTCTACGTCAACATTCCGGTCGGCGCGATCGCCGCGGCAGCGACGTGGATGATCTTCCGCAACCGCGATTCGGTCATCAAAAAAGCACCGATCGACGGCGTCGGTCTCGGCCTGCTGATCCTCTGGGTCGGCTCGCTGCAGGTGATGCTCGATAAGGGCAAGGACCTCGACTGGTTCTCCTCGACCACCATCGTCGTGCTGGCACTCGTCGCGGTGATTTCGCTCGCGTTCTTTATCGTCTGGGAATTGACTGCCGAGCATCCGGTGGTCGATCTGTCGCTGTTCAGCCGGCGCAATTTCACAAGCGGCACGATTGCGTTGTCGATCGGCTACGGGCTCTACTTCGGCAACCTGGTGTTGTTGCCGTTGTGGCTGCAAACCGATATCGGCTACACCGCCACCGAAGCGGGCCTCGTGATGGCGCCAGTCGGCCTGTTCGCCGTGCTGCTGTCGCCGATCACCGGCAAGGTCCTGCCCCGCACCGATCCGCGCTATATCGCGACCTTGTCGTTCCTCGTGTTCGCGCTGTGCTTCTGGATGCGCTCACGTTATACGACCGGCGTCGATACGTATTCATTGCTGCTACCCACGTTGATTCAGGGGATCGGCATGGCCGGATTCTTCATCCCGCTGGTGTCGATCACGCTGTCGGGTTTGCCAGGCAACCGGATTCCGGCTGCGTCGGGCTTGTCGAATTTCGTGCGGATCATGTGCGGCGGTATTGGCACATCGATTTTCCAGACCGCGTGGGATCACCGCACCATCATGCATCATGCGCAACTGGCCGAACAGGCGAGTGCTTACAACCCGGTGTTCGATCAGTCGATCCGCCAGATGGGTGCGGCGGGCTACAGTCAGCCGCAGGCGTATGGCCTGTTCAATACGATGGCTACGCAGCAGGCCGCGCAGTTGGGCGTGAATGATCTGTTCTTTGTATCGGCAGGGATCTTTGTCGCGCTGATCGCGCTGATCTGGATGGCAAAGCCGGAACGCGCCGGTGGCGATGCGGGTGCGGCGGCTGCGGCGGCGCATTGAGGCTCTAGCCTCTTTCCTCAGCAGCAGATAGTGTGAAAAAAAGGCGGGACCGCTGGGTAGCGGTCCCGCCTTTTGTTTGTAGCTCGTGGTGCCGGGATGGGTTACCTGTGCGTGGCATGTCGTGTCGATACCCGCGTTGTCTATGCACCGGCCGCATGCCGTCCCACAAACCCAGCTGAGGCTGGCGCGCTAGCAGGTTCGCAGGCTGACCGGCGAACTAGCTCTCCGCGGTGACCACCAATCGCTCGGGCGCCAATACACCCTCGCCTTGCTTCGCGACGCCAAGCAGACGCCCTTCTGCTGCATATACGCGTACACGGGGCGCATTCACAGCGTCGCCGGTGATCGTCAACTCGGAGAGCTTCAGACGTTGACCGTGCATGAAGCGACGCGTTGCGTCTTCGTCCAGGGTGATGAGCGGGAAGGTGGACAGCAATGCATCGACCGGCTGCAGCCACGTATCGCGCTCGCTCTCCGTCGCATCGGACAACGCGTCGAGCGTCACCGAATTCTCCAACGTCAGCGCGCCGACGCCGGTGCGCCGCAGCGCGACCAGATGCGCACCGCAACCGAGCGCTTCGCCGATATCCTCAGCGAGCGTGCGCACATACGTGCCTTTGCTGCACATGACGCGAAACGTCACGTCAGGCAACGCACAAGCAAGCATGTCGAGCGCGTGAATCGTCACCTGACGCCCTTCCCGCTCCACCGTCTGACCAGCGCGTGCATACTCGTATAACGGCTTGCCGTCACGCTTGAGCGCCGAATACATCGGCGGGACCTGGACGATGTCGCCGAGAAACTTCTGCATCGCCGCCTGGACCGCAGCCTGATCGCACGTCACATCGCGCGTGTCGATCGGCTCGCCTTCGGCGTCGCCGGTGGTCGTGCGGATACCGAGGCGCATGGTGGCCTCATAGGTCTTGTCGGCTTCGAGCAGATCTTGCGAAAACTTGGTGGCTTCGCCGAAACACAGCGGCAAGAGACCCGTGGCGAGTGGATCGAGCGTGCCGGTGTGGCCCGCCTTTTTGGCCAGGTAGAGACGCTTCGCACGAATCAGCGCGTCGTTACTCGACAGGCCGAGCGGCTTGTCGAGCAGCAGCACGCCGTCGAGCGCGCGACGCGGCACGCGGGGGCGTTGAGGTGCGGTCATGTCAGAAAGACAGGGTCTTCGAAGTGGTCGGAAACAGCGCTAAAAAAACGGCAACTGAGGCAGTGCAACCAGAACCGCAGTGCAGCGCGCTCAGTCTTCTTTCGCGCGATTGGCGTTCGCCTCGTCGATCAGACGGGACATTTCGACGGCTCGTTCGATCGTCTGGTCGTAATGGAAATGCAGCGTCGGCACGGTATGGATGTGCAGGCGCTTGAACAACTGATTGTGCAGATGGCCGGCCGCGTGCGTGAGCGCTTCGAGCGTCTGTTGCGGGTCGCCGGTCAGCGTCGTGAAGTACACCTTCGCGTGCGCGTAGTCGGGCGTCAGCTCGACGCTTTGAATCGTGACGATGCCGATGCGCGGATCCTTGACCTCGCGCAACAGCTCGGACAGGTCGCGCTGGATCTGATCGGCGATCTGCACGTTGCGATTGGGGGAAGAACGTTTTTTAGGCATGGTATTTGTGTGATCCGTCTGACGGATGCAATAAAGTTGTTCGCGCGAGCCGTGGCGGTTGTTGCCGGGACGGCGACAAAGCGGCTTGATCGCGACAGCAATCCACCGCGGGGCGCAATACGCGAAATGCGCCGGCCCAAAGACAACGGGCGGACCGGGCGCTTAAGCCCGCTCCGCCCGTTGAGCCAATGCCGCGTGATTACAGCGTACGCGCGACTTCGGTAACTTCGAAGACTTCGAACTGATCGCCTTCGACGATATCGTTGAAGTTCTTGATCGACATACCGCACTCGAAGCCCTGACGGACTTCCTTGACGTCGTCCTTGAAGCGCTTGAGCGAATCGAGCTCGCCCGTGAAGATGACAACGTTGTTGCGCAGCACGCGCACCGACGACGAGCGCTTGACGAAACCGTCCGTGACCATACAGCCGGCCACCGCACCGATCTTCGGTACCTTGAAGACCTGACGCACTTCGACCGTACCCGTCACGACTTCGCGCTTCTCCGGTGCCAGCATGCCCGACATCGCAGCCTTCACTTCATCTACTGCGTCATAGATGATGTTGTAGTAGCGAATATCGACGCCGTTGGTTTCCGCCAGCTTGCGCGCCTGTGCATCCGCACGGGTGTTGAAGCCGATGATGACCGCCTTCGAAGCCGTAGCCAGGTTGACGTCCGACTCGCTGATGCCGCCGACTGCGCCGTGCACGATCTGCACCCGGACTTCGTCGGTCGACAGCTTGAGCAGCGACTGCACCAAAGCTTCCTGCGAACCTTGCACGTCGGCCTTGACGATGAGCGGCATGTACGCCACTTCGCCTTCGCCCATCTGTTCCAGCATGTTCTCGAGCTTCGCGGCCTGTTGCTTGGCCAGCTTGACGTCGCGGAACTTGCCTTGACGGAACAACGCGACTTCACGCGCCTTGCGGTCGTCCGGCATGACGATGACTTCTTCGCCTGCTTGCGGTACTTCCGACAGACCTTGAATCTCAACCGGGATCGACGGACCTGCCGACTTGGTCGGCTTGCCGGTTTCGTCGAGCATGGCTCGCACACGACCGTAAGCGCTACCTGCCAGCACCACGTCGCCGCGGTTCAGCGTACCCGACTGGACCAGGATCGTTGCAACCGGACCCTTACCCTTATCGAGCTTCGCTTCGATGACCAGACCCTTGGCCGGTGCTTCGACCGGTGCCTTCAGTTCCAGCACTTCGGCTTGCAGCAGCACGTTTTCCAGCAACTCGTCGATACCCGCGCCGGTTTTAGCCGACACCGACACGAACGGCGAATCGCCACCGTATTCTTCCGGCACGACGCCTTCCGCGACAAGTTCCTGCTTGACGCGGTCCGGATTCGCATCCGGCTTGTCGATCTTGTTGATCGCGACGACGAGCGGCACGCCGCCAGCCTTCGCGTGGGCAATCGCTTCCTTCGTTTGCGGCATCACGCCGTCGTCGGCTGCGACCACCAGAATCACGATGTCGGTTGCCTTCGCACCACGGGCACGCATGGCCGTAAATGCTTCGTGGCCCGGCGTGTCGAGGAACGTGATGACGCCGCGCGGCGTTTCGACGTGATAGGCGCCGATGTGCTGCGTGATCCCGCCCGCTTCGCCCGCTGCCACCTTGGCGCGGCGGATGTAGTCGAGCAGCGACGTCTTACCGTGGTCGACGTGGCCCATGACCGTGACGACCGGCGGACGCGGCAGTGCTTCTGCATCCGTGATTTCGCCTTCGACCAGCATGGCTTCCGGATCGTCCAGCTTGGCCGCAACCGCATGGTGGCCCAGTTCCTCGACGATGATCATCGCCGTTTCCTGGTCCAGCATCTGGTTGATCGTGACCATCTGGCCGAGCTTCATCATCGACTTGATGACTTCCGATGCCTTCACTGCCATCTTGTGCGCCAGATCGGCGACCGTGATGGTTTCCGGCACGTGCACTTCACGCACGATCGGTTCGGTCGGCGCCTGGAACGTGGTGTTCTGATCCTGATGCTTGCCGCGGCCCTTCGGGCCACCGCGCCAGCCGCGATCGACACCGCCGCTCGAATCGCCACGCGTCTTGATACCGCGGCGCTTCGCTGCGTCGTCTTGCCAGCCGCCCTTGCCGCCGCCCGGCTTCTTCTTGTCGCCAGCGGCCGGCGTGGTCGTTGCAGCCGGAGCCGCAGCAGCCGGCTTCTTGGCTGCCGGACGTGCCGGCGCTGCGCCTTCCGGACGTGCCGGCTTGTGCAGCGTGCCCTTGGCTTCCGCGGCCTTGGCCGGCTCAGCGGGCTTCGGTGCCGGTTCCGGCGCCTTGACCTGCGCCTTGCGCGGCGTGTTCATCATTTCGCGAATCGCACGCGCTTCGGCTTCTGCCGCCGCGCGACGCTTGCTGATTTCTTCCTGCTCGGCGCGCGTCTTCTCGGCGGCCTGACGCGCTGCGTCTTCCGCTTTCTTCGCCGCTTCGCGTTGTGCCGCGCGTTCTGCCGCAGCGCGCTCGTCGTCCTGCTCGCTTTCCTTGGCAGCAACCGGCTCCGCAGCCTTGGCCGCTACCGCTTCAGCCTTCGCAGCCGCCGGCTGGGCAGCCGGCTTCGCCGCTTGAGCCTGCTCGCGAGCCGCTGCTTCGGCCGCAGCCGCCGCACGCTTCTTCGCCGCTTCTTCTTCCGCACGACGGCGCTCGGCTTCAGCAGCCTGTTCGCGCGCCTGACGTTCGGCTTCTTCGCGTTCGAGTTGTTCCTGACGCGCCTTCAGCTCCTGAGCCTGCTTTTCGAGCAGCTCGGCTTCGTGACGAGCTTCCTCTTCACGACGCTGGAGTTCGAGATCGTCGACATCGGCCTCGGCCACATGATTCGATGCATCGCCGCCTTCAGCGGCGGATTCGTCGCGGCGGACGAAAGTGCGCTTCTTACGCACCTCGACCTGAATGGTGCGAGCTTTGCCCGTCGCGTCGGATTGCTTGATCTCCGACGTATGCCGTTTCGTCAGCGTGATCTTGCGCTTGTCCGCATCAGTCGAGCCGTGAGACTTGCGCAAGTGGTCGAGCAGACGCGCCTTGTCCGTTTCGGACAAGCTGTCGTCTTCGCTCGCTTTAGTGACGCCTGCTGCCTGAAGCTGCTCAAGGAGCACGCCTGCAGGCATTTTCAGTTCCGCGGCAAATTGGGCTACGTTGTTACTCGCCATTCATTCCTCTTAATGCAAGGACCGATTCCTTGCGGTTAGCATCTTGTCATGCGGCCTAACGGCCGCGGTCAATTTAGTGCGCCATGGTCATTTCTCACTGGAACCAGTGTTCACGTGCTTTCATGATCAACGCCTTAGCGGCATCCTCTTCCATTCCGGTCATCTCGACCAGTTCATCCACAGCCAGTTCGGCGAGGTCGTCGCGCGTCTGGATCTGATGTTCGGCAAGCTTGGCGAGCAGGTCGGCATCCATGCCGTCCAGGCTCTTCAGGTCGAGCGCTACATTTTCGACCTTTTCTTCATTTGCGATCGCCTGCGTCAGCAATGCATCGCGCGAGCGGTTACGCAGTTCGTGAACGGTGTCTTCGTCGAATGCTTCGATTTCGAGCATTTCGTTGAGCGGCACATAAGCGATCTCTTCGAGGCTCGTAAAGCCTTCGTCGATCAGGATGTCGGCAACTTCTTCGTCGACATCGAGACGCGCCATGAACAGGTCACGCAGTACACCGCGTTCCTGATTCTGCTTTTGCGCAGATTCGTCCGGCGTCATGATGTTGATCTGCCAGCCGGTGAGTTCGCTGGCAAGACGCACGTTCTGGCCGCTACGGCCGATCGCGACCGCCAGTTCGTTTTCGTCTACGACGACGTCCATCGAATGCTTTTCTTCATCGACGACGATCGACTGGACGGCTGCCGGCGCGAGCGCGCCGATCACAAACTGTGCGGGATCTTCCGACCATAGCACGATGTCGACGTTTTCGCCACCGAGCTCGTTACGCACCGCCTGTACACGCGAACCGCGGATACCGACGCAGGTGCCGATCGGATCGATGCGTTTGTCGTAAGCAACCACACCGATCTTGGCGCGCACGCCTGGATCGCGGGCCGCCGCCTTGATTTCCAGCAGACCCTGTTCGATTTCCGGCACTTCCATTTCGAACAGCTTCATCAGGAATTCGGGCGCCGTACGCGACAGTTCGATCTGCGGACCGCGAGCGGTGCGATCGACCTTGGCGATATAGGCGCGCACGCGGTCACCCACGCGCAGATTTTCCTTCGGAATGAGCTGGTCGCGGCGCAGCAGCGCTTCGACACGGCCGGTTTCGACGATGAAGTTGCCCTTATCAAGGCGCTTCACCGAGCCGGTCATGATGTGCTCGCCGCGCTCGAGGAAGTCGTTCAGGATCTGCTCGCGTTCCGCGTCGCGCACCTTCTGCAGGATCACCTGCTTGGCAGCCTGCGCGCCGATACGGCCGAATTCGATCGACGGCACCGGTTCTTCGATGTATTCGTCGAGCTGAATCTCCGGCTTCTGTTCGCGTGCTTCGAACAGCAGGATTTCCTGATCCGGCTCTTGCAGGCCAGCTTCGTCCGGCACCACTTTCCAGCGGCGAAACGTTTCGTGCTCGCCGCTTTCACGGTCGATCTGGACGCGGATATCCGCATCTTCTTCGAAGAGTTTCTTGGAGGCCGAAGCGAGGGCCGCCTCGAGCGCGGCAAATACCACGTCTTTGTCGACGTTCTTCTCGCGTGCCAGCGCATCCACCAGCATCAACACTTCGCGACTCATTGTTTGCGGCTCCTAAAGTCAACTTTCGGAACGAGGCGTGCCTTATCGATATCCGCGACGGTGAAATCGAGCATCGCGGCGCCTTCCTTCCCTTCAAATTCCAGACCGATCGTCTCGCCTTGCGGAGCATGCAGAATGCCCCGGTACGATTTCCGTCCGTCCAATGGCTTTTTCAATGTGATTACCACTTCGCTGCCTGCGAAGCGTTCGAAATCCGCCAGTTTTTTCAGCGGGCGGTCGAGACCCGGCGACGACACTTCAAGCCGCTCGTAATCGATATTTTCGACCGTCAGAACGTGCTGGAGCTGACGCGTGACTTTCTCGCAGTCTTCGATCGCGATGCCGGCCGGCTGGTCGATGTAAATACACAAACTGCCGCGCCCGGTGCGCTCGAGATCGACGAGCTCGTAGCCGAGTCCCACGACCGTGGTTTCAATCAGTTCCGTCAGTTGCACAGTGCCCTCTAAGATGTTCGCGCGGCGAGACCTGCCGGGTTTGTCTGCAAACACCAATGCGGGCCGCGCGCCAAGCCGGCGCACGTTCGTGCTACCCGAGATGCCGAACCACTTAGAACTGAGCGGCAAAAAAAAATGGGCTAAACGCCCATCATCTTATTGCCGGTGGTCGCACCTGAGCCGCACATGAAAAGCCGCACGCCCAGCGACTCCGCGATTGTAGCCATTTTTCGGGACAAACGCAAACCGCAGAACGCCGCGCGAAGCGCATTTCCGCTTGATTTCATGGGAATCTTTCAACGATGTGGCGACGCTCCGGGCCTTTTGCAAGGCGGCCTGCGCCTGCCCAGACCCACGCCGGACGAGCAGGGCCAGAAAACTCTGCCCCTACTTATGCACACTCCGCGGTTTTATGCGCTACATGAAATCCGCGGCGCTCGTCGATCGATTCTGACGGTGGCGGCGCGTAAATCGTTGAGAAACGATCAGCCGCCCAACCGTCATGCTTACATCACCTGCTGCTTAACGGCCACGCGTGCGACCGCGCGGCGCGCCGCCGCCACGATTCGCACCGCCCACGTTGGCGTTACCACCACCGGCGCGGTTGGCGTTACCGCCACGATTGCCGCCCGGCCCGCGACCGCCCCCGCCCGTACCCGGATTGCCGCCAGGGCCGCCAGCGCGCTGAGCGCCGCCGCCCGCACGATTGCCACCACCTGACGGCGCGCGATTGCCGTCGACGTCACCGCCACGGCCACCACGCGGACCAGGCGCGCCGCCGCCCATCGGGCCGCTGAAACCACCTGCGCTGCGCCCAGCGCCGCGATTGCCGTAGCCGCTGGCGCCACCACCAAAACCACCACCCGCACCGCCGCCGAAGCCGCCGCCCGCCGCACCGCGGCGGCCTTGACCGCGCGGCTGCTGCTGGTCGAAACGGCCATGCGACATCAGCACCGGTTCGCGGCTAATGAAGCCCATCGACGTTTGCATCGGATCCGGCTGCTTACGCTCCGGCGCCTCTCTGCGACCGCCCTTTTCTTCCGACGGCGCCTTCAGGCCGACGGACGCCATCAGCGCGCGCACCTGATTGTCTTCGAGCTCTTCCCAGCGACCGCGCTTCAGTCCCTTCGGCAACGAAATCGGGCCGTGACGCGTACGGATCAGGCGGCTGACCATCAGCCCGGCGGCTTCGAACATGCGGCGCACTTCACGATTACGCCCTTCGGCGAGCGCGACGTGATACCAATGATTGGTGCCCTCGCCGCCGCCATCGCGGATGCGCAGGAAATTCGCGGGACCGTCTTCCAGCTCGACGCCGTGCAACAGCTTCTGACGCATGCCTTCAGCCAGCTCGCCGACCACGCGCACCGCATATTCACGCTCGACGCTGTAACGCGGATGCATGAAACGGTTTGCCAGATCGCCCGAGGTGGTCAGCATCAGCAGACCTTCCGTGTTGAAATCGAGGCGGCCGACCGCGAGCCACTTGGCGGTCTTCATGGGCGGCAGCTTGTCGAACACCGACGGGCGGCCTTCCGGATCGGCGTGGCTGACGATTTCACCGGTCGGCTTGTGATACAGCAGAACGCGCGGCGGCTTATTGGCCAGCTTGCGCTTGACGGGCTTACCGTTGATGCGAACCTGGTCGGTCGGCATGATGCGCTGGCCGATGTGGGCAGGCTCGCCGTTCACCGACACGCGGCCGGCGACGATCAATTCTTCCATGTCGCGGCGCGAGCCCATGCCGGCTTCGGCCAGCACTTTGTGCAGCTTCGGTGCGTCGTCGTCCGCGGCGAGTACACGCTTGGGCGCGGCCGGCTTGCCACGGCGCAGCATCGGGGCGCGCACGCCGCCGGTGGCGCTGTTGTCCGCATCGAATGCGGGCGAGGTGACGTACGAGAACAGATCGTCCGGGCTCGCTTCAGTCGCGGCTGCCACCGGTGCTTCGCTGCCCCGGCGATTCTGACGCTGACCACCTTCGCGCGGCTGACGCTCACCGCGACCGCCTTCACGCTGACCTTCGCGAGGTCCGCCTTCGCGTTGACCACCCTCGCGCTTCGCGCCACCCGCATTGCGGCGCGGGCCCTTGGCGCCGGCATCCTTGCGCGGCATGCGCACCTGCGCAACCACCTCGCCGTCCGGCGGCGCTTCAGTGACGACCGGCGCTCCTTGCGCGGGCGCACCTTCGGCGCCCTTCGTCTTCGCTCCGGCGCGGCGGCGCGCGATCAGGCTGCGCGGTCCGCGACGCAGGCCGCGACGCGGACGGTCTTCACCGTCTGCTTCCGTGGTCTGCGCCGGGCGCTCGCCCTCGCCTGCCGATGCTTGCGTGGTGCGCGCTTCGTCGGCGCGCGCCGACGGCACGGCGCGCTCGGATTCGGACGAATCGGTGTCGTGGGTATGTGTCAAAACAACCTCAAAATGTCAGGTCGCGCGCGCCCATTGCGGGCGCGGCAAAAAAAGTTCGGTTACGTCAGGCGCTGCGCGACTCAGGTTCGTCGTCGGTCAGAATGCCTGCGTCCTGCGCCGCATCGCGACGATCCTCAGGATCGCCGTGCGCCGCCGTGGTCGGGTTCGGCTCGGCGGCGTGCTCCGTATCGCGGAGTACGCCCGAGTCGTGCGCGGGTATTGCCAGATCGGTCTGGGAGACCGGATCGTGATTCAGTGCAGGCTCGGCGGCGCCGGCCTGCGGCTCAACGTTTGCCGATTCGGCATATTCTTGCCCAGCAGTGGCTACAGCATCCTGTTGCGACTCGGGTGCGGGCGCGATATCCGTCGCGCCATGTAGTGCCTCGGCAGGTTCAGCTGCCTCGTTTGCTTCGGTCGACTCCGCCTGCGGCACCTGATCGACCGGTACCTGGTGCTCTTCGGCGTGTTCGCCGGCGATTTCCGTTCCCGCTGTCTCGCCTAGGGCGGAGTCCGCCTGCTCTTCGAGCGGGGCCTCTTCGCCCGGCGCCAACGCCTGTGCGGCCTCGATCTCGGAAAATTCGATCGCATGCTGACCGAGCAGATCCGCGTTCAACTGCGCCGACGGATCGGCGAGCGGCGGCAATTCGTCGAGCGCCTTCAAACCGAGGTCGTCGAGAAATTGCCGCGTGGTCGCGTACAGCGCCGGGCGGCCTGGCACATCACGATGGCCGATCACTTCGATCCAGCCGCGATCCTCGAGTTGCTTGACGACCTGCGTGTTCACCGTGACGCCGCGAATCTCTTCGATATCGCCGCGCGTGACCGGTTGCCTGTACGCAATGATCGCGAGCGTCTCGAGCACCGCGCGCGAATATTTCGGCGGCTTCTCAGGATGCAATCGATCCAGGTACGAACGCATCGCGGGCTTGCTTTGAAATCGCCAGCCCGAAGCCAGCCCGACCAACTCCACACCGCGCCCGGACCAATCCTGCTTGAGGTCTTCGAGCAAATTCCGAACAGTGTCTGCCGACACGCCGTCGGCAAAGAGCTTGCGCAAGTCGCCGAGCTTTAACGGCTCCTGCGCGCAGATCAAGGCAGTCTCGAGGACGATCTTCGCCTCTTGGGTATTCATGCAGCTAGGTCAGACCCTGTGGTCAAAGAACCGGATCAAACAGACGATGTGGAACTGAAGACGCGCTCGCCCGATTCTGATCGGTCATATTGATGGGAGCACGCACCGGGGGGAGGCGAAACAGGCAATCGAGCCAAACCCAGCCGGACGGAGCAGCGATGTTCCTGAAAGGAATCGCGTGACTGAGCGCCATATTACGCAAAAACAATCGGTGCGTAAAGACGAAATCCCCGGCGCATTCTTTAGCTTTGGCTTCGCCCGCGAGCTTTCGCGGAAAAGTAGGCCGAAATGCACGGGCATCGGGCCGAAATAGGCCTTCAAACCGGGCCGGCAGCCCGCTCCGCCGCGGCTCAATGCGTGCCGTGTTGCGCCAGGAACCGCTTAAGCCGCTCGACACCCGCATCGAGCCGCGCCGTGTCGCAGGCATAGCACCAGCGCACGAAGCCCTCGCCTTGCGGGCCAAAAGCGCTGCCAGGCGCCACGCCCAGACCCACTTCGCGCACCAAGGCCTTGCATAACTCGAGACTGCGCGACGCACCCGGCATCGAGAAAAACAGATACATCGCCCCGGGCGGCGCCTTCACGTCGACACCCGGCACGCTGGACAGCGCCCGCACCAGATAGTCGCGCGACGCCTTCAGGTCGAGCACCAGTTCCTGCGTGAAGCGCTCGCCCTGCTGGACGGCCGCGATCCCCGCCTGCTGGACGAAATCCGGCGCGCACGACGTGTTGTATTCGACCAGCTTGCCCAGATCGTCCATCAGCGAGGCTGGCGCGACGATCCAGCCGAGCCGCCAGCCGGTCATCAGCCACGCCTTGGAAAACGAATTCACGCAGATCACGCGCTCGTCGCGCGTGGCCAGATCGAGAAACGACGGCGCTGTGCGCGAATGGGCGTCGCCTGCGCCAGGTTCAGCGTGCGCATAATAAAGACGCTCGTAGACTTCATCGGCGACGATCCAGATACCGTGGCGACGACAATGCGCCAGCACGGCGCGCTGCTCGTCGCGACTCATCACCCAGCCGGTCGGATTATTCGGCGAATTGATCAGCAGCATCTTCGTGCCGGGCGTCAGCGCCGCCAGCAGCTGCTCGAGATCGAGCTGCCAGCCGCGCTCGCCGTAGCCCAGCGCGACGGTTTCCACATGCGCGCCCAGAATTTTGGGAATCTCGACCAGATTCGGCCACAGCGGCGTTACCGCGACGACACGGTCACCCGCGCCCACTACCAGCTGGGCGGCCAGCATCAGCGCGTTGACACCGGCGCTCGTCACCGCAATGTGATCGGGCGAGGTTGTCCCATGCAACTCGCTGACGTACTCCGCGAGCGCCGCGCGCAGCGGCGCAATGCCGAGGTTGTGCGTGTAGAAAGTGGCGCCGGCGGCCAACGCGGCGCTCGCGGCGTCGCGAATGAAGGCCGGGGTCACCCGGTCGGACTCGCCGAACCAGAACGGCAGTACGTCTGCGACGCCGAAACCGGCATTCGCGACTTCACGGATCTGCGAAGGACGCAGTGCGCGCACGGCATCGCGCGCGTTGGGGACGGAGGGCACAGGCAGATCCGATTCGCTCATCGAGGCTTCCAGACGGGTGATAGACAGGTAATGGGTCAAGGCTGACGCTTGGCGGAGCGCCACAGTTTAGCGCGGCGCCTGTTTTTGGGACGGCGAAGTCACGAGGTGACGACGCGTGCCCCGTGCACGCATCAGCTCAAATCCTCAGCCCGCGCCGGCAATTGACGAATCAGGCCCCATACCGCCTCCGCCGCCGGCGACAGCGAGCGGTCGCGCCGCCGCACCAGTTCAACCGTGCGCTCGGCACGCGGCACAAGCGGCCGCGCCACCAGCGAGGCGCCCGCCGGCAGCGGCAGCGCCAGCCATGGCAGCACGCTCACACCGACACCCGCCTCGACCAGCCCAAAAACGGTCGCGGAATGCCCCAACTCCTGCACCACGGTGGCGCTCACGCCGTACTCCTGCATCACGGCGTCGATGATCGGCCGGCTGCCTGATGCGTAATCGAGCATGACAAGCTGCTGACCCTCGAGGTCCGTCCATGCCACCCGCTCCTGCGCCGCCAAGGGGTGGTCATCGCGCGACACGACGCAAAACGAATCCGTCATCAGCGATTCGCTCCACAGGTCGTCGGCGGAAAACGGTCCGATGATCACGCCGAAATCGACCTCGCCCGACTTCACCTTGCGCACCACGTCGCTTTGCACGTCGTCGCGCAAACCCAATGTGATGTAGGGAAACTGGCGCCCGCACGACGCCACCACGCCGGGCATCAACCGGCAGGCGACCGTCGGGCTCGCGGCCACCACCACGCGTCCGCGGCGCTGCTCGCCGATTTCGCGGATCTCGCGCAACGCGTCATCCAGATCCGTCAGCAGGCGCGACACGCTCGATACCAGATTGCCGCCGACATCCGTTAGCTGCACCTCGCGCGTAGTGCGGTCGATCAACTTCAGACCGATCTCCCCCTCCAGCTCGCGTACGCAGCGGCTGACCGCCGATTGCGTCAGGCCGATCTCATCGCCGGCCCGGCTGAAGCTCTGCAAGCGGGCGACCTCAATGAAAACCCTTAGCTGACGCAGCGTCACATTCATTTACCAACCTCATCAATAACTCCATTTGATGCGCATTGTATGGCGAAATGCCGCACCACAGCCGTGTTTAGTGATCTCGCTGCAATGCAGCAATAAGGCGCAAACGCACGCTGGTCGGGCTTGATTGCACAAGATTGGTGATTGTCCCGATTTGCGAGATGGGTTTTTTGGATTCTTATACGCCCCTAGCTAGCGCCCGCGCTGGCCCGCTGTCACAGGGCTTTCAGGTGGTTGGACTTAACTTGGCACACTTCCTGCATTTACATGCACACAGGGTCGGCGCCATGACTTCTGACTGAATAGCAGCTCGTGGCAAGCCCGACCCCCCTTGGCACTCGCCTATCGAGTGCATGGAGAGTGCGCGGCGCGGGGCAGCGCACCGGAGTTAGCTTCGCTGAGGTGAAACATGATGCTGTTCGACGATTTGAGAGACAACGAGTGGGCGCTGGTCGAGGCGTTGTTCTGTGCGGAGCCAGCACGGAGCGAACGGCGCGGTCGGCCACGCGTGGAAGCACGCGCGGTTGTCAACGCTGTGCTTTGGGTGCTGTCGACGGGTGAAGGCTGGTCGAAACTGCCGGGCCGCTATCCGTCGCCGCCGACTTGCCGCCGTCGCTTCGACGAATGGCAAGCCGATGGTACGCTCGCCGAAATAGTTAAGCGACTCGGCACGAGCGGCCGTGAAATTTCGCTGCGCGGGCGCATTGGCGCGACCGCAGCGAAACCGCCGGCACCGCCGAGCCGCGACCGCCTGCGTGGCGCATTCTGGACCAATCCGGAATCGTGGCGCGCGCCGGTCAAGATGGCCTGACGCGAATTGCTTTGCCTCCGGGCGCCTGCGGGCGCCCGGCGTTTATCCGGGCCTCCGGGCGCCCGCCGTGCGTCGTATGTCGACGCCCGACCGACCTGCAATGGGCACCGCTCCTCGGCGCGCCCAGCACAGTCGTCCCTTCCCGCTTCACCGATCTTCCTATCAACTCGCTTCAGCTGCCCGCAGCGGCTCGATAGTTGCCGGTGAAACATCCATTTACTATTGCTTACAGCGTGCTTTCGTTACTCGGCATACCGTATGTGTATGCAAACAGGCCTTGAGTCGATCGGCTTGACGGGAGCTCAGCATGAAACCAATGTCACTGCTTCTGTGCGGCATTGTCGTTTCATCAATGGCCGCACCGGCGCTCGCACAGCAGCGCCCACAAGGCAGGAACTGGCGGCCGGATCACACGGCCACCGCCGAAGCCTGGCAGCAAAATGAAACACGCAGCCGCGATTTCACGCCGCCCGTGCCGCGAGGCGACTTGCGCGGCGATATCGCGAGCAATGTACGCGCGCGGCCGGAACCGCCGCGCGAGGATCCCGCACGCAACCGCTAGGCATGCGTCGCCGCGATCATGAACCGCCGAGTGCTGTCAAATCGTGCCAGTCGTGTGTAGTGGGACCGCTGCGGTTGTCGGCTACAGGTAGAGCGCCTACGGTAGCTGCAAGGCAATGCGCTGCATGACGAATTGAACGTTCGGGGAACCACCCGGCGCCGCGTCAGTCTGATTCAACGCCATTAGCACAGCGTGGCAGTAGTAATTCCGGTACGCCCGTATCCTTGCGATACGGGCTTTTTTTTGGTGCGCCGAGCATGCGCAACAGCTAGGGGGTGCAAGTCCCCTTCTATGAGCAGGAAGTTGTCAAGGCCTTTCGCGAACTCCCCGTTTTGTGGACGCCATGAACTGATGTCCAGGAGTTATCCACGGCCGGTCGGCGGGTCGCCTCTCA
>NZ_CAJNAT010000001.1 GCF_905220705.1 Paraburkholderia domus | reverse complement strand
GCCACCGCCGCTGCTTCCACTGCTGCCACCGCCACTGCTGCCACCGCCGCTGCTTCCACTGCTGCCACCGCCACTGCTGCCACCGCCGCTGCTTCCACTGCTGCCACCGCCGCTGCTGCCACCGCCGCTGCTGCCACCGCCACTGCCACTGCTGCCACCGCCACTGCTGCCACCGCCACTGCTTCCGCCACCGCTACCACCGCCATTACCCTTACCGCCGCCGCCGCCGCCGCCGCCCGAGCTCGCCACGCCGCCGGAACCATTGCCGCTCGCACCCGCGCCACTGTTACCCGCGCTCGCTGCACCGTTGCCGCCGGCATGCCGCACGCACCCTCCGACAGCGGTGCTTACGCAATCGCGCGGGCTGAACACCACGGCCGCATCGTCAGCAGCGGTCGGTTCGTCGGGTGCGGTGCCGGTGGCCGTTGCGCCTACCGCCGAACTGTCCTCCTGCGCGAGTTGCGTCGCGCTGTGCGCGTCGCTCGCTGGCAATGCTGCATCGGCATGAAAGATCCATTTGGGAATCGCATCGGTCGACGCGGAATACGCGACCTGGGTTACAAGCAAAACCACGCCTGCTGCGATTGCCGTACTCCGTATAACCCTGAAGTAGTACTGATTGAATTTTCTGGTTTTCATGACATCTCTCCCGAGGGGACGTCGACACCTCGCTGCCGCCATCCCTCATGCTGATTCGCCGGCGGCGGGCCTATCTGAACGCGAGCCTCGTCGCCCCCCCGAGTCTGTATTGCGGATGCAACTCAAGCACTGTCTTCCCGGCTCCCTCGCCGGTGCGCCGATGAGCGCTACCGTGCGCTTCAGCAGATACCATCCGGGCGCGCTTCGTCACGTATCGCTTCTTGCTACGGCGATCCGTACAAGCGGCGCTCCCGATTCTGTTCCGATCTGTTTGGCTTCGAATGTCTGAACGGTACTTAGCGATATCCATGCCATTGCCCGCAAAGCCTTGCGGCGACAGGCATCGAATAGGGGAGTGCGATGCCCGCGAGGAAAAAACGCACGAAAACGTTTCTGTGTTGAAACGCGCGGCCGGAAAGCCGCGTTATTGCGCGTTATTCGTTGCGCGCGGCGTTTTCGGCGGCGTTTTCCGAGCCGTTGCCGGCGCTGTCGCGTGAGACGGCCTGCAGCACGCGCAGTTCGTCGGCGGGGATATGGCAGCGGATGCGGTGCGCGGACGGCTGGGCAGCATCGGCGCTGCCGGCTTCGATGAAGGGTGGGTCTTGCTGCTCGCAGATCGCCCCGAGTTTGCGCGGGCAGCGCGTATGGAACACGCAACCTGACGGCAGCGATGCCGCGCTCGGCAGATCGCCGGACAGGCGGATGCGGGCTTTGCTGTCGTGAGCGTTGAGCGTCGGCGCTGAAGACAGAAGCGCTTCGGTATAGGGATGGTGCGGTCCGCCGAAGACCGCCGCGGCCGGTCCGATCTCCAGCAGCCGGCCGAGGTACAGCACCGCGATGCGATCGGACAGATAGCGCACCACGTGCAGATCATGCGAGATAAACACGTAGCTCACGCCACGCTCGCGTTGCAGATCGGCGAGCAGGTTGAGGATCGCGGCCTGGACGGAAACGTCGAGCGCGGAAGTGGGTTCATCGCAAACCACCACGCGCGGCTCGCCGGCAAACGCGCGTGCGATCGCCACGCGCTGTTTGAGCCCGCCGGACAACTGGCGCGTGCGCGAGCCGAGATAGCGCTCGGGCAAACGCACGGCCGCTGTCAACGTAGCGAGCCGTTCGTCGATCGCGGCGCCACGCAAGGCGGTGAGGCGCGACAACGCACGGCCGATCAGCCGCTTCACCGAGTGAGCACGATTGAGCGCCGAGTCCGGATTCTGGAACACGATCTGCAGCGACTTGACCTGCTCGTCGTTGCGTCGCGTAACGCGCGCGGCGAGTGGCGTACCGTCGAGTTCGAGCACGCTGCCCGCATCCGGTGTGAGCAGGCCGAGCATCAGTTTCGCGAGCGTCGTCTTGCCGCTGCCGGATTCGCCGACGAGGCCGAGCGTTTCGCCACTGGCGAGATCGATCGAAACCTCGTCGACTGCGCGCAGCGGGGCCCCGGATACGTGGAATGTCTTCGAGAGTTTTTCCGCGCGCAACACGAGAGCAGGGCGCTCGCCTTCACGCGATGCACCGAGATGCTGAGGCAATGCGTCCGCGGACGCACGCGGCAGTTCGATTGCGCGTTCGTGGTAATGGCAACGCGACATCTGATCGCCGTGCGCGGCGCTGACCCGATGCGGCGGCGGTGCTTCATGGCGGCAGCGGTCGTCGGCGAGGCGGCAGCGGTCCGCGTAAATGCAGCCTTGCGTGACTGAGCCTGGCGAGGGCAGATTACCCGCGATGGTATCGAGCCGCTCGGTGTCCTTGCTGCGCCCCGCGGTCGGCAAGCAACGCAGCAGTCCAACCGTATAGGGATGACGCGGTCGCGCGAACACGTCCTGGGTTGCGCCTTCCTCGACCAGCTTGCCTGCATACAGCACGCCGACACGCTCGCACATCCGCCCGATCACCGCGAGGTTGTGGCTGATGAACAGCACGGCCGTGCCGAGTTCTTCGCGCAGTTGCGCCACGAGGTCGAGCACTTCGGCTTCGACGGTGGCGTCGAGCCCGGTGGTCGGTTCGTCGAGGATCAGCAAGGCCGGGTTCGAGGCGAGCGCCATGGCGATTACCACGCGCTGCTGCATGCCGCCCGACAACTGATGCGGATAGCTGTCCATCACGCGCTCGGGTGAAGCGATGCGCACGCGCTGCAGTATCTCGACCGTGCGCTGCACCGCTTCGTCGCGTGAGACGCCGGCCGCTTCGAATGCCTCCGTGACTTGCCGCGCGATCGTCAGTGACGGATTCAATGCGCGCCCGGGATCCTGATAGACCATTGAAATCGCGTTCGCGCGCATCGTGCGTAAAGCGTCGGCGTCGAGCTTCTGCACGTCCTGGCCGGCGATGATGATCTTGCCCGCCTTCACTTTGCCGTTGCGCGGCAGATAACGCAGCGCCGCCATCGCGACCGTCGACTTACCGCAGCCCGATTCCCCGACGAGGCCATACGCTTCGCCGCGCCGCACACGAAACGATACGTCCTGCAGCACTTCACGATCGCGTCCGCGGATGCGGTACGTGACCGTCAGGCCGACGACGGTGAGCGCATCCGTGCGATCGCTTTTCGACACGTCGAAGGCGGGGAACGAGGCGGGCGGCGGGCCGTTCATCAGTCGAGCACTCCTTGCACGCTATCGGCGATCAGATTCACGCCGACCACCAGCGAGGCGATGGAGCCGGCCGCGAACACGACCGTCCACCACGCACCGCCCGCCATCAGCGTGTACGACTCCGACAATGCGAGCCCCCAGTCGGCGGAAGGTGGTTGAATGCCGAAGCCGAGAAACGACAGTGTCGCGACCGCGAAAATGGCGTACCCGAGCCGCACAGTCGCCTCGACGATGATCGGCGGCAGCACGTTCGGCAGAATCTCCGCGAACATGATGTACGGGGCGCGTTCGCCGCGCAGTTGCGCTGCGGCGACGTAGTCCAGATGGCGCTCAGCGAACACGGCTGCGCGTACCGTGCGCGCGGTGATCGGCGTGAAGGTGATGCCGATCACGAGGATCACGGTGAAGTTCGAGGCGCCGACCGCGGCCAGCGCAAGCAACGCGACGATCACGAGCGGCAGCGCGAGCACGGCGTCGATCGCACGGCCCACGACGTTGTCGACCCAGCCCTCGAAGTAGCCGACGATCAACCCGAGGGCCGTGCCCGCCACTGTGCCGAGCAGGGTCGCCAAAGGCGCGATGGTCAGAATATCGCGCGCGCCGACGATGACCCGCGAGAACACGTCACGGCCGAGTTGATCGGTGCCGAACCAATGCGTGCTATCGGGCGGCATGAGCGAGTTGAGCGGATCGGATGCGTACGGGTCGATCCGCACGATCCATTGCCCGGCGATCGCACAGACGATCCACCATCCAACGATCAACACGCCGACCACAAACGTGGGTGAGCGCAGCAGCACGCGCAGCCGGTCGAAACGCGGTTCAGCAGCCGGGCGTGGGGCAGGCGGTGCGGCCGGCGGAACGATGGTGCTCATTCGGCGCTCCTCACTCGCAGTCGCGGATTGAGCAGGACATGCAGCGCATCGGCGACGAGATTGGCGACGGTGTAGACCACGCCGATCGTCAGCACGCCTGCTTCGAGCATCGGAAAGTCCTTCGCCTTGGCGGCGTTGTAAATCAACGAACCGATGCCCTGATAGTGGAACAGCGTCTCGACCACCACGAGACCGCCGATCATGTAGCCCAACTGCGTCGCGGCGA
Source organism: Paraburkholderia domus (assembly GCF_905220705.1). Classification (GTDB taxonomy): domain Bacteria; phylum Pseudomonadota; class Gammaproteobacteria; order Burkholderiales; family Burkholderiaceae; genus Paraburkholderia; species Paraburkholderia domus. The sequence continues at coordinate 1,152,346 of NZ_CAJNAT010000001.1, read as the reverse complement.
CGGTGATGGTGGGCAGCAACGCATTGCGCAATACGTGCCGCCAGATCACGGTACGCCGCGGCAAGCCTTTGAGGATCGCGGTGCGGGTGTAGTCCGCATCGAGCGCTTCGACGGTGCCCGCGCGCGCCATCCGCGCGATATAGCCGAAAAACACCAGCACCAGCGGCAGCACCGGCAGAATCAGATGCCGCAATTGTTCGAGCGCGCTTGCTTCGGGCGGAGACGACGCTTCGATGGGCAGCCAACGCAGCCACACGCCGAACACGAGAATCAGTACGATCGACGAGACGAACTCCGGCACCACGGTCGCCGACAAACCGGCGATGCTGATGGTGCGATCGAGCCAGCGTCCGGCGTGCATGGCCGACCACACCCCGCCCGCAATGCCGAGCGGCACGACGACGATAAACGCGAGCACGCCGAGTTTGGCCGAATGCGCCAGGGCGTCGGCGATAAACGGACCGACCGGTTCACGGTACGCATAGGAGAGCCCCATATCGCCGCGCACGAAATGCGCGATCCACTCGACGTACTGCGTCATGAGCGGACGGTCCGCGCCGAGCTGGTGATTGAGCGCCGCGACCGCGCGCGCATCGGCGAGCGGTCCGAGCACCGCGCGGCCGATATCGCCCGGCAGTAACTGGCCGCCCGCGAACACGATCACCGACAGCAGCCACAGCGTGATCAACGACAGGCCGACCCGCGTCGCCAGAAATCGCACGACGCGGCCAGCGTTGCCGCTCGAAACGGGTGACGCGGAAGGGGTCACCGTGGTCGACATCGTGATCTCCTGCCGAAGAAGCGCCGTGCGCTCATGCGTTCCATGGCTCTTGCGTGCACCGCGTTTGCGTTCACTGCTTTTGCGTCCACCGCTTTTGCGTCCACTTTACGCGCTCAGCACCGCGCGGTCGAAATAGAGTTGCGCGAGCGCAGTGAAGCGCACGCCGTTCACACCCTTGCGCATGGCGATCAGTTGATCGTAGAAGAATGGAATGATCACCGGCGTTTCGTCGAGCAACAACGTCTGGATCTGTCCGGAGATTTTCCTCTGCGTGCCCAGGTCGACCGCCGCGACGAACTGCGCGACCAGTTGATCGTATTGCGGATTCCTGAAGTGCGCGGCGTTCCACGTGCCGGTGCTGGTGAGCGGCGCGTTCAGAAATACATTCGGCACGCCGCGATGACCATAATCGGTGATGCCGAGGGGCGAGTCGAGCCAATCTGACTTGCCCGGCGTGCCCGCGCCGTAGTACAGCGACTGGCTTTCCACTTTCAGATCGATGCGCACGCCGATCGCCTTCGCGGCGTTCTGCACGACCACGGCGAGATCGGGAATCTCCATGTACTTCTCGGTGGTCAGCGTGACGTCGAAACCGTTCGGCACACCTGCCTGCGCCAGCAGTTGCTTCGCTTTCGCGATGTCGATCCTGCGTTGCGCGACGCCTGCATCGGAAGACGGAAACACGGGCGCGAACGGGCTGTCGTTACCGAGTTGCGCGCGGCCCTTGAACAGACCGCGAACCAGCACGTCGCGATCGAGCGACAACGCCAACGCCTGGCGCACCCGCTTGTCCTTGAACAGTGGATTGTCGTTGCGCATATGAATCTGGCGATGCGCACTCGACTTCACGCCGACTGCCTTGTAGTCCGGATTGTTCAGAATGCCGGCGCCACCCTGTACGGTGAAGGTGCCCATCACGTCGGCCTGATGGCCTTGCAAGGCGAGCATTTGTGCCTGTTCGTCGGCGTAGAACGAGAACTGTACGCGTTGCGGTAACGCTTTGTCGCCCCAGTAGTCGGGATTGCGCACGAACGATGCGCCGACCTTCGCCTGATACTTTTCGAGCTTGAACGGACCGGTGCCGATGAAGCTCTTTTCATAACCACCCGCATAGTTCGCGGGCAGGATCACGGCGTTGTAATTGTCCGAAGAAACGTAGTACGGGAAGTTGCCATTCGGTGCATCGAGATGGAAGGCGACCGTGTGCTCGTCGACCACCTTCGCACCGCCTTTCGACAGCACGCCCTTGAGCACTGAGAGCGCCGCCGAACCGCTCGCCGGATCGGCGAGGCGATCGAACGTGGCGACGACGTCTTTGGCGGTGAACGCCTGGCCGTCGTGGAACTTGACGTTCGGGCGCAGCTTGAAGGTCCACACGTCACCCTTGTCGTTCGGCTTCCACGACAAGGCAAGCGCCGGCCTCAACACGAGCTTTTCGCCGTCGTCGTCGATCAGGAATTCGCCGGTCTGGTTCAGCAGCGCGAGACTCGCGGCATCGGTCACGGTGAGTGGATCGACTGCGCCGGCCGGCGTCAGATGAGCCACGCGGATTGTCTGGTTAGACGGGCTCGGTGCGCCTTGCGCACGCGCGAGCGGCGCATTCAGAACGCCGCCGCCAACCAGCGACAAACCGATCACGCTCGCATAGCGCAGCAGATCGCGGCGCGTGATGCGGCCGGCGATGAATTCGTCGATGGCGTGGTTGCCGTAGGCGTCAGCGGTGTGGCGGGCCAGGTCGAGTTCGGAGAGTCGATCCGCGGGAGTCTTCATCGATGGAGTGTCCAGTCCGTTCTGCTGTCGGTTCTAAAGGGCCGCGCGGGATGCGCGACAGGGCGACTTATTGCAATGACGAAAAGCTGCAGAGCGCTGCAGTGGTGAAAAGCGGTTTCAGTGTAAGCGATTGCCCGCCGGTCCGGAGCGCCTGATGCGCAGTCCGGCTCCCGTTTGGAGGATAAAAGGGTCGGCATGTGTCGTCATCACAACGCTCGGTGGCCTGCCTCGCATGACACGCGCGAAAGCGCAGGATGCCGCAGCGTCGGAATCGGCGCGACCACCGTGGAAACCTTACCGATCCACTCTCAAAGCTTAGTTGGATTTACCGCGCAGCGGCGCCCGGGCGGCGCCAGCGATGGAGCAGCACCGAGCCGATCCAGCACGCCATGAACATGGCGACGATGCCATAACCCAGCATGCCGAAGCGCTCGTTGAGGCCTGCGACTGCATCCCACACGCCGCCGCTCAGGCCGAGTTTGTCCGATAGCAGTCCCAACGCTTCGACACCGCCGATGACGATCGCCACCACGGCCGACACGAACGTGATGCTCGCGTTGTAGTAGAGCTTGCGCTTCGGATCGTCCATGGCCCAGCCGTAGGCGTGGACCATCAGCACGTTGTCGGTGGAATCGACCAGCGTCATGCCGGCAGTAAAAAGCGCCGGGAACACGAGGATCGAATACAGCGGCAGACCTTTGCCGGCTTCGGACGCAGCGATCGCCAACAGGCCGATCTCGGTCGCCGTGTCGAAGCCGAGACCGAACAGTACACCGACCGGGTACATGTGCCAGCTTTTTGTCGCGAGCCGGAACATCGGTCGCAGTGCGCGCGACAGCAGGCCGGCAGGCGCGATGCTGGCTGTCGTTTCAGCAGCGAGTTCGCCGCCGCGTTGGACGTGGCGATAGCGGCGCCACACGTCGCGCAGAATCACGAGGTTGACGCATGCCAGCACCAGCAGAAACACGGCCGACACGACTGTGCCGATCGTGCCGCCCACCGCCTTGAAGGTTTCGAAGCGGCCGTGCAACGAATGCGCAGTCCACGCAATGCCGATCGTCGCCACGATCACGATCGTCGAATGGCCCAGCGAAAAGGACAGGCCCACGCCGAGCGGCTGCTTGCCGGCCTGCATCAGCTTGCGCGTGACGGCGTCGATCGCGGCGATGTGGTCCGCATCCACCGCGTGGCGCAGGCCGAAGCCATACGCGAGCAGCGCGGTGCCGAGCAGCAGCGGATAGTGGCGAAACGCGATCAGCGCCCACGCCCATGCGCCGAGATTGGCGGTGATCAGTACGGCATACAGCACGATGAGGCGAGGGCGCAGCGAAGCGGTCGGCGTCATGAGTTGCGTGAAAGGACTTTAGTGGTCGTGCGGATGCTTGTGAATCGGATCGACCCAGAAAACCGTTTCCGGGGCTTCTACCGCGTCGATATTCAGGTTCACCACCACCGCTTCGTTGTCGCTGCGCACCAGCACGCATTCGAGCGGATCGTCGGTGCTCGCGTTGATTTCCTGATGCGGCACATAGGGCGGCACGAAGATGAAGTCGCCCGGGCCGGCTTCGGCGGTGAACTCGAGATGCTCGCCCCACCGCATGCGCGCCTGGCCACGCACCACGTAGATCACGCTTTCGAGCGCGCCGTGATGATGCGCGCCGGTCTTTGCATTCGGATGGATCGTCACGGTGCCGGCCCAGATTTTCTGCGCGCCGACTCGCGCAGCGTTGATCGCTGCGGCACGATTCATGCCCGGCGTTTGCGCGGTATTGCTGTCGAGTTGGTCGCCCTTGATGACCTTGACGCCGTGTTCGCGCCAGTCGACGGGTGCCGCCGGGTGCTCATCCTTGTAATGCGGGTGTTCGTGATCCTGGCTCATGGTGTGTCTCCTCGTAGGCGAGCGTCTGGGTGCTGGACGCGGTGCCGTCTGTCATTTTTGCACGTTCAAAAACGTGTGTGTTGCCGACGGCCGTGGGCGGCGTTGCGGACAAAAAAAAGCCCATCCACAGGGACGGGCTTTTTGCTGTTGGCCTTCATTGCAGCGAGGGTCGCAGCCCATGGCGTGTTGCAACCCTCGGCGCTTACTTCTGCTTCGCGTTGATCACGGCTTCCGCGACATTGTTCGGCGTTTCAGCGTAGTGCTTGAACTCCATCGTGTAGGTCGCGCGGCCTTGCGTGGCTGAACGCAGCGACGTCGAGTAGCCGAACATCTCCGCGAGCGGCACTTCGGCACGCACCAGTTTGCCGCCACCGCCGGCGATGTCTTCCATGCCTTGCACCATGCCGCGACGGCTCGACAGGTCGCCCATCACGTTGCCCATGAAGTCTTCCGGCGTTTCGACTTCCACGGCCATCATCGGTTCGAGCAGCACAGGCTTGGCCTTGCGCATGGCATCCTTGAATGCCATCGAACCGGCCATACGGAACGCGTTTTCGTTCGAGTCGACGTCGTGGTACGAACCGAAGGTCAGCGTCACTTTCACGTCGACCACCGGATAGCCCGCCAGCACGCCGGCCTTCAGCGTTTCCTGAATGCCCTTGTCGACAGCCGGAATGTATTCACGCGGAATCACGCCACCCTTGATCGCGTCGACGAATTCGTAGCCCTTACCCTGCGGCGCCGGTTCGAGCGTGATCACCGCGTGGCCGTACTGGCCGCGGCCACCCGACTGCTTGACGAACTTGCCTTCGACATCCTCGATCTTGTTGCGCACCGTTTCGCGGTAAGCAACCTGCGGCTTGCCGACGGTCGCCTCGACGCCGAACTCGCGCTTCATCCGGTCGACCAGAATTTCCAGGTGCAACTCGCCCATCCCGGAGATGATCGTCTGGCCGGATTCCTCATCCGTCTGCACGCGGAACGACGGATCTTCCTGCGCGAGACGATTGAGCGCGATGCCCATCTTCTCCTGGTCGACCTTGGTCTTCGGCTCGACGGCCTGCGAAATCACCGGTTCCGGGAAGATCATCCGTTCAAGAATGATCACGTGCTGCGGATCGCACAGCGTGTCGCCGGTGGTCGCTTCCTTCAGGCCGACTGCCGCGGCGATGTCGCCCGCGTAGACTTCCTTGATTTCCTTGCGCTCGTTCGCATGCATCTGCAAGATCCGGCCGAGGCGTTCCTTCTTCTCCTTAACCGCGTTGTAGACGGTGTCTCCCGAATTCACCACGCCCGAATACACGCGGAAGAAGATCAACTGGCCGACGAACGGGTCGGTCATGATCTTGAAGGCGAGGGCGGAGAACGGATCATCGTCTCGCGGATGACGCTCGATTTCCTTGTCGTGTTCGTCGTGGCCCGTGATGGCGGGAATGTCGACCGGCGACGGCAGATAGTCGATCACCGCGTCGAGCATGGCCTGCACGCCCTTGTTCTTGAACGCGCTGCCGCACAGCATCGGCACGATCTCGTTGGCGATGGTGCGCACACGAATGCCGTGCTTGATTTCCTCCTCGGTCAGCGTCCCGCCGTGCAGGTATTTGTCGAGCAGTTCCTCGCTCGCTTCAGCGGCGGCCTCGACCATCTTGTCGTGCCATTCCTTTGCGGTAGCCGCGAGTTCCGGCGGGATGTCGCGGTACTCGAATTTGATCCCCTGGTTCTCTTCGTCCCAGTAGATCGCCTTCATCTTGACGAGGTCGACCACGCCCTGGAAATGATCTTCCGCGCCGACCGGAATCTGGATCGGCACGGCAACGCCCTTCAGGCGATCGCCGATCTGCCGCTGCACGCGGAAGAAGTCCGCGCCCACACGGTCCATCTTGTTGACGAACGCGATGCGCGGCACCTTGTACTTGTTTGCCTGACGCCACACGGTTTCGGACTGAGGCTGTACGCCGCCGACCGAGTCGTACACCATGCACGCGCCGTCAAGCACGCGCATCGAACGTTCCACTTCAATCGTGAAGTCGACGTGACCCGGGGTGTCGATGATGTTGATCCGGTGTTCCGGATAGTTGCCGGCCATGCCCTTCCAGAAAGCAGTCGTGGCAGCCGATGTGATCGTGATGCCACGCTCCTGCTCCTGTTCCATCCAGTCCATCGTCGCAGCACCGTCGTGAACCTCGCCGATCTTGTGGGTCACGCCTGTGTAGAACAGGATGCGTTCAGTGGTGGTGGTTTTGCCGGCGTCGATGTGAGCACTAATGCCGATATTCCGGTAGCGCTCGATGGGAGTCTTGCGGGGCACGTGAACCTCCTTGGAATGGCGCGCCTGAAACGCTTGCCGGGCGGCAGTCTGTGCTGCCCGGGGAGCCTCTTTGCTGCTTTGCTAAGAATACTAGGATAGCGCGTCGGCCTGTCTTTTGCAGGAATCTTGCCAGCCGCGCGTGAGGGCCTGCTGGTATGGGCTCACGGAGGCGGCGCGGATCTCTGGCGCACCTTGCCGGCCTCGCTCTGAACGAAAAAAAGCCGGTGCCTCATGAAAGGCACCGGCTTTTTCTGGAAAGCGGCCGCTGAAAAAAGCGGCAGGTGTCGCCGCGATCGGCGCGCTTTTATTGCGCGGCCGGCAACCCCTGGATTTTCATCCCCGGTTTGATGCCTTTCGACGAGAACCAGCCCTTGCTCATTTCCAACGCATACACGCCGTTGTTCTTCGGGCAGTGATTGTTGGTGGTCTCGGCCTGCATCTCGTCGATGTCGGTGACCGTGCCGTCGGCGCGCATGAAGGCGATCGACAGCGGGATCAACGTGTTCTTCATCCAGAAGCAATGCACGGCGGTTTCGTTGAAGACGAACAGCATGCCCTCATTCGGCGCGAGGGTCGTGCGATACATGAGACCTTGTTCGCGGTCCGCGTCGTTAGCGGCGACGGCTGCGTCGATCACGAACATGCCCGCGGTCAGCTTTGCGCGCGGAAAGTCGCCGGGCTGCTTCGCACCGGCTGGCATCTGTTGCGCATGAGCGGGGGCAGCAATAGTCGCTGCGAACGACATCGCGGCGAGCGGCAGTGCAACGGCAACAGCGAAACGCGCAATCAACGAGCGCATGGGAAATCGCACGGCATGACTCCTTGCTGGAAATTAACTCGCGAATGTTACGCGAGCGCGTCAAAAACAAAAAGGCAGATCGCCTCGCGGTGATCTGCCTTTCAACGCCGTAAGAACGGCAGTGAAGCTAGTTCTTGACTGCGTTTTTACAACAAACTTACTCCGAAGCGCCCGAAGCTGCAGCTGCTGCTGCTGCCTTCTTGTGCGACTTCTTGTGAGCGTGCTTCGTGGTCTTCTTTGCCGACGAAGCTGCTGCTGCCGGAGCTGCCGAAGCTGCTGCCGGTGCCGAAGCTTGTGCGAATGCTGCCGTTGCGAAGAGACCAGCGACCAGAGCGGCGATCAGTTTGTTCATTTTGTAAAACCTCAGCTTGAGTTAATTAACCAAATGACCCGGTTATATGTAGAGTCATGTCGGTAAACGTGCCATCCACCTTTCGGTTGACAGCCGCATCGACATTTTTTTCGACGCGTCTGCTTAGCGCTCAGACTCCCCGTACTCACCGCGAGAGCGGCTTGTCCAAAGGCCCTTAAGGCTGAATGCCGGATAGCTTCGGGCGGCATCTGCGTCGAATAACGCGTGAGATCGCGCACTGGTTGACGTGTTTTTTGTGGAAAATTTATATGCCGGCGTGCTGATGCAAATGAATGGCTGCGCAGCGATCGCGTCCACAATTGTTTCACGCCTTTTTTATATTCGTTTCACGCGCTATTTTGTTTGCGGATACAACGAGTTAGCATTTTGGCGGCGAGTCAAAATGCAAGGTTGATGCGGGTTCGGTGCGGGCGTGGCGCGCAAGAAAACAGGTTCAGACGATGCCTTCCCATGGAGCCGTCAGCGGCAATTCAACGCTCTCTTCTGGCTGCAGTCCGAGCGAAAAAATATCGAGTGCGCCGATGCCGACGCGCACGAGGCGCAACGTCGGAAAACCCACCGCTGCAGTCATGCGTCGCACCTGACGGTTCTTGCCTTCGGTGATCGACAATTCGATCCACGTGGTCGGGATCGCTGCGCGATAGCGGATCGGCGGCGTGCGTGCCCAGAGTGAATCCGTCGGCTCGACGTATTCAGCGAGACAAGGTCGCGTCACGTAGTCGCCGAGATCGACGCCGCGCACGAGCTTCTTCAACGTGGCATCATCAACGGCGCCTTCCACTTGTGCCCAATAACGTTTGACAAGTTTGTGACGCGGCTCGGCGATACGCGCTTGCAGCGCGCCGTCGTCGGTGAGGAGCAGCAGCCCTTCGCTATCGGAGTCGAGTCGGCCCGCCGGATAGACGCCGGGGACCTTGACCCAGTCAGCCAGCGATGCGCGCGTTTCATGCGGCGAGAACTGGCAGATGGTGCCGAACGGCTTGTTCAGGGCGAGAAGGCGCATAGGGAGGTCGGTGAAAGTCGGGTGGCGGCGGCCGCTGCGGGAAGCGTCGCCCAAGCCTTGAGAGGCGCTGGATCGATAGTAAATGGCGGGATAATAATGCATAATGCGCGGCGGCAAATCCTTTGTCTTATATAAGACATAAGAGTAAGCGGCCTCGCTGATTTGATTTTCGACAAGGTTGGAAAACCCCGAACCGCCGTGGCCTCGTTGCCGCGCCGCCGTGGGCTAGAATAGACGGCCTAGCCGCTCGCGGGCGTCCGGCATTGCGCGTAGCGAGGAGCACCCAGTTTTCGCAGTCTCCCATCAGCTTTCAGCACAGCTTTCACTGGAGTCCGATCATGCCGTATCAGCACATCAAGGTTCCGACTGGCGGTGACAAGATCACTGTCAACGCAGATTTCTCGCTCAATGTTTCCGACCAGCCCATCATTCCGTATATCGAAGGCGACGGAACGGGCCTCGACATCACGCCGGTGATGTTGAAGGTGGTGGATGCCGCAGTAGAAAAAGCTTACGCGGGCAAGAGAAAAATCCATTGGATGGAAATCTATGCAGGCGAGAAGTCGACTAAGGTGTACGGCCCGGATGTGTGGCTGCCGGAAGAAACGCTGCAGGTGCTGAAGGAATACGTCGTCTCGATCAAGGGGCCGCTCACCACGCCGGTTGGCGGTGGTATCCGTTCGCTGAACGTCGCACTGCGTCAGGAACTCGATCTGTATGTTTGCCTGCGCCCGGTTCAGTACTTCAAGGGTGTGCCTTCGCCGGTGCGTGAGCCGGAAAAGACCAACATGGTGATCTTCCGCGAGAACTCGGAAGACATCTACGCCGGCATCGAATGGCCCGCCGAGTCGGAACAGGCCAAAAAGGTCATCAAGTTCCTGCGGGAAGAAATGGGTGTGAAGAAGATCCGCTTCCCGGAAACCTCGGGGATCGGTATCAAGCCGGTGTCGCGCGAAGGCACGGAACGCCTGGTGCGCAAGGCGATCCAGTATGCGCTCGACAACAATCGCCGCTCGGTCACGCTGGTGCACAAGGGCAACATCATGAAGTTCACGGAAGGTGCATTCCGCGACTATGGTTATGCGCTGGCGCAAAAAGAATTCGGCGCGGAGCTGATCGACGGCGGCCCGTGGATGAAGATCAAGAACCCGAAAACGGGTACCGACATCGTGGTGAAAGACGTGATCGCCGACGCGTTCCTGCAGCAGATTCTGCTGCGTCCCGCGGAATACGACGTGATCGCCACGCTGAACCTGAACGGCGACTACGTTTCGGACGCGTTGGCTGCGCAAGTCGGCGGTATCGGGATTGCGCCTGGCGCGAATATGTCGGATTCAGTCGCGATGTTCGAAGCCACGCACGGCACCGCGCCGAAGTACGCCGGCAAGGACTACGTGAACCCGGGTTCGGAAATTCTCTCGGCCGAGATGATGTTGCGCCACATGGGCTGGACTGAAGCAGCCGACCTGATCATCAAGTCGATGGAAAAGTCGATTCTGCAGAAGCGGGTGACGTATGACTTCGCGCGTTTGATGGAAGGTGCGACGCAGGTGTCCTGCTCGGGCTTTGGTCAGGTGTTGATCGAAAACATGTAAGCGATTTGCGCAGGGTTCTCCAACTCGAATGCAAAACCCCGGCGCCGTTAGGCGGCCGGGGTTTTTGTTTTTACCCGCGGCAATGGCATTGCGGTGTGCGAAGAGGCGATTCTGCTCGCCGCCTGGCGGTACGGCACAGTCGTGCAGCGGGATTTTCCGCTATATGAGATTTGGGGGTGGCGAAGCAGCGCGCCCGGTGTTAGCGGCTATCCGCCACGCGACGGTGACCGGAGGCAGGTTTGAAGGGCGGCCCTTCCAAAAAAGAAACCCGGCGCGAAGCCGGGTTTCAAAGGACGGGTATCGAACAGGTTCAGGCAGGTGCCTGGATGTTCGATGCCTGTTTGCCTTTCGGGCCTTGCACGACCTCGAAGGTTACTTTTTGACCTTCCTTGAGGGTCTTGAACCCATTCATCTGGATGGCCGAGAAGTGTGCAAACAGATCTTCACCACCTTCGTCAGGCGTGATGAATCCGAAACCTTTTGCGTCATTGAACCATTTGACCGTACCAGTTGCCATTCCAACTTCCCCTGTAACTCATGTCACTACCACGAGCCCTCGAAAAGCTCGACGACCGCGTGATGCAGCCGCTCCCTCCTCACAAGCTCACCATCGGCATTTTTTCGAATTATGGCTCAGTGAAAAAAGTGCCAGCTTGATTGTTGAGGCTCTTTATTCGAGTGTCAAGAAAATTTTGAGATGCCGTTGTCGCGTTGCAAACAGGCGTTTTCCAGGGTTTTTCCCGCTTTTGTTTTGTTATGTGCGGTTGCCCAAGCGGGCGGTCTTGAAAAGTCGCATAATCGACTCACATGCTGTTCTGCGGGTCGCGCACCCTCCGCTGGCCGGGCGAGCGCCTTCAGCCAGCTCTGGCAGGTTGTGCGATACTCGATCCGACTGCAGCGCAGCACGGCTGCGACGCATCACAGGATAGGGGCCGGCTCCGCAATCGGCTCGTCGAATGACGCAACGCTTTTGGGGTAATCACCCATCATGCGGTAGCGAACGGGCTCACCGGCCGGTCGGCCGGGTTTTGACAGGATTGCGGGCCTGTCCTAGTTGTTTAGAATGGGTGTATGGCGATTATCCCGGACAAGCAGGACAGCACCGTACTGGAGCGGCAGGAAAAGAAGCTGAAGCCGCCGTCCATGTACAAGGTGGTGCTGCTGAATGACGACTTCACGCCAATGGAATTTGTCGTGATGATCGTGCAGGAATATTTCAATAAAGATCGTGAAACCGCAACACAGGTTATGTTGAAGGTGCATCGCGAGGGCAGGGGAGTTTGTGGGGTCTATACGCGGGACATCGCGTCGACCAAAGTCGAGCAAGTCGTTACCCACGCACGGCAGGCCGGGCATCCGCTGCAGTGTGTGATGGAGGAAGCATGATTGCCCAGGAACTGGAAGTCAGCCTGCACATGGCGTTCATGGAAGCACGCCAGGCGCGGCACGAGTTCATCACGGTCGAACATCTTTTGCTGGCACTGTTGGACAATCCAACGGCGGCTGAGGTGTTGCGTGCATGCGCGGCCAATATCGAGGATCTGCGCCAGAACCTGCGCAACTTCATTCATGACAACACGCCGACCGTGCCTGGCACGGACGACGTCGACACGCAGCCCACGCTGGGATTCCAGCGTGTGATCCAGCGCGCGATCATGCATGTGCAGTCCACCTCGAATGGCAAGAAGGAAGTGACCGGCGCGAATGTGCTGGTTGCGATCTTCGGCGAGAAGGATTCGCATGCGGTGTACTACCTGCAACAGCAGGGCGTGACGCGTCTGGATGTGGTGAATTTCATCTCGCATGGCATCGCCAAGACCAGCAGCACGGACGCCGCGAAAGCGAGCGACGCGAATGCCGAGTCCGACGAAGCCGCCGCGCAGAAGGAAACGCCGCTCGCCCAGTTCACGCAGAACCTGAACCAGATGGCGAAAGACGGCCGCATCGACCCGCTGATCGGGCGCGAGTCGGAAGTCGAGCGCGTGGTGCAGGTGCTGTGCCGCAGGCGAAAAAACAATCCGCTACTGGTCGGTGAAGCCGGTGTCGGCAAGACGGCGATCGCCGAAGGGCTCGCCTGGCGCATTACGCGCGGCGAAGTGCCTGATATTCTGGCCGATGCGCAGGTGTATTCGCTCGACATGGGCGCGCTGCTCGCCGGCACCAAGTATCGCGGCGACTTCGAGCAGCGTCTGAAGACGGTCCTCAAGGAATTGAAGGAACGTCCGCACGCGATCCTGTTCATCGACGAAATTCATACGCTGATCGGCGCTGGCGCCGCGTCGGGCGGTACGCTGGACGCATCGAATCTGCTGAAGCCGGCGTTGTCGTCGGGCACGCTGAAGTGCATCGGCGCGACCACGTTCACGGAATATCGCGGCATCTTCGAAAAAGACGCGGCATTGTCGCGCCGTTTCCAGAAGGTCGACGTGACCGAGCCGACCGTCGAACAGACTGTGGCGATCCTGCGCGGCCTGAAGTCGCGCTTCGAAGAGCATCACGGCGTGAAGTATTCGTCGGGTGCGCTGTCGGCGGCGGCTGAGTTGTCGGCACGCTTCATTACGGATCGTCATCTGCCGGACAAGGCGATCGACGTGATCGACGAAGCGGGCGCGGCGCAACGCATCCTGCCGAAGTCGAAGCAGAAGAAGACCATCGGCAAGAACGAGATCGAAGAAATCATCTCGAAGATCGCCCGTGTCCCGCCGCAAAGCGTGTCGCAAGACGATCGCAGCAAGCTGCAAACGCTGGATCGCGATCTGAAGAGCGTGGTGTTCGGACAAGATCCGGCCATCGACGCGCTGTCGGCCGCGATCAAGATGGCGCGGGCCGGCCTCGGCAAGCTGGACAAGCCGATCGGTGCGTTCCTGTTCTCCGGCCCGACGGGCGTCGGCAAGACGGAAGTGGCGAAGCAACTGGCGTTCACGCTGGGGATCGAGTTGATCCGTTTCGACATGTCGGAATACATGGAGCGTCACGCGGTGAGCCGTTTGATCGGTGCGCCGCCGGGCTATGTGGGCTTCGATCAGGGCGGTCTGTTGACCGAAGCTGTCACGAAGAAACCGCATTGCGTGCTGCTGCTCGACGAAATCGAGAAGGCGCATCCGGACATCTACAACGTGCTGCTGCAGGTGATGGACCACGGCACGCTGACAGACAACAACGGCCGCAAGGCGGACTTCCGTAACGTCATCATCATCATGACGACGAACGCGGGCGCTGAGGCAATGGGCAAGTCGGTGATCGGCTTCACGAATCGTCGGGAAACCGGCGACGAAATGGTCGACATCAAGCGCATGTTCACGCCTGAGTTCCGTAACCGTCTGGACGCGACGATCAGCTTCCGCTCGCTCGATGAAGAAATCATCATGCGTGTGGTCGACAAGTTCCTGATGCAGCTGGAAGATCAGTTGCATGAGAAGAAGGTCGATGCGCTCTTCACCGACGCGCTGCGTGCTCACCTCGCGAAACACGGTTTCGATCCGTTGATGGGCGCGCGCCCGATGCAGCGTCTGATCCAGGACACGATCCGTCGTGCGCTGGCCGACGAGTTGCTGTTCGGCAAGCTGATGAATGGAGGCCGCGTGACGGTGGACGTGGATGCCGAAGACAAGGTGCAGTTGACCTTCGACGAGCATCCGGCACCGCGCAATCCGAATCCGGAAGCGGTTGAGGTCGAGTAAGTTTCAGTCGTACCTCTGAAAGCAGAACGGCGCGGGTTAAACCCCGCGCCGTTCTGCTTTTTGCCTTGTGCGAAGCGCTTTCTGGAAGCGCTGTCTTCGCACTTAGGGCAGCGTGGTGTCTTAGTGCTTGCCCGTGCTGCCGAACCCACCCGCACCGCGGTCGCTCGTTTCGAAATCGTCGACGATGTTGAACTCGGCCTGGACCACCGGCACGATAACGAGTTGCGCAAGGCGTTCCATCGGATTCAGCACGAACGTAGTTTCGCCACGATTCCACGTAGAGATCATCAACTGACCCTGGTAATCCGAATCGATCAGGCCGACCAGATTGCCCAGCACGATCCCATGCTTATGGCCCAGACCCGAACGCGGCAGAATCAACGCCGCATAACCCGGGTCGGCGACATGAATCGCCAGACCTGTCGGCACCAGCGCGGTTTCACCGGGTTTCAGCGTCAACGGTTCCTCGAGGCAGGCGCGCAGGTCGAGGCCCGCGCTACCGGCGGTTGCGTAGGCCGGGAGTTGGTCGCGCATGCGCGCATCGAGAATCTTCAGGTCGAGTTTCATGCAGGTTCGAAGGTTTAAGGGGTGGAGGCCGGGCGCCCAAGTTGGAACGCGTCGGCGAGAAGTTCATAGGAGCGCAGCCGGGCGCGATAGCTGCCGGCTACGGTGAGGACGATCAGTTCGTCGGCCTGGAACTGTTCCTGCAAGGCATGAAGCCGCGCAGTGACGGTTTCGGGCGTGCCGATGATGCTGCGCGGCTTCTCGCGGTCGATCACCAGTCGCTCGCGCTCACCGTACTCCTGCGCGATGCCTTGTTCGACCGACGGGATCGGTTCGTTCAGACCATAAGCCATTTGCACTCGACGCAGGTCGACGGCTTTTTCGAGGTCGGCGGCTTCCTGTTCCGTGTCTGCACAGATCACGAACACGGAGACAGCCAGGTACGGCTGCTGCGCTTCCAGACTGGCTTTGAAGCGCTCTTGATAGGCCTCTGTCACCTGGTGCCCGAAATGCGCGTTGATGAAATGCGCGAACGCAAAGCGGAGACCGAGTTGTGCCGCTAGCAGGCCACCGAATTCGCTCGAACCGAGCATCCACAGTTGCGGGCGCGTAGCGATCTGCGGCTGCAGCAGCACGCCATGCGCAAGGTGACCTTCGGGCAACGTACCGTGCATCAGGCCGACCAGGTCGGCAACCTGCTGCGGGAAAATGTCGCCGCGATTGTAGGCGCCGGCCGCAACCGCCTGCGCCGTGTGCATGTCGCCGCCAGGGGCGCGTCCCACGCCGAGGTCGATGCGATTCGGAAATAGCGCCTCGAGCATCATGAATTGCTCGGCGACTTTGAACGGGCTGTAGTACGGCAGCATCACGCCGCCGGAGCCCAGGCGAATGCGTTGGGTCACGCTGCCGAGGCGCGCCAGCATCACCTCGGGGCAGGGGTTCGACACGCCACGCAAGCCGTGATGCTCGGCGCACCAATAGCGCGTGTAGCCGAGGTCGTCAGCAAGCTGCGCGAGTTCCACGGTAGCGGCGATTGCGTCCGCCACCGAGTGCCCGCCGATCACGGGTGTTTGATCGAGCACGGAAAGTAGCGTCATGTCAGTACTGCTCCAGATGATTCGGTGCGCCAGGGGTGCGCGCGGCGAACGCTGCATGCGCTGTCGCGTGAGGCTCTAGCGGATCCGACTTGTTTCGGGCAGGCGCTTGGCAATTTCGGCAATCAGGGCGCGCGCGAGCGTCTGCTTATCGGCGCGCGGCAGCTTCGTTACACCGCCTGCTTCGAACAGAATTACCTCGTTGTCGTCAAGACCGAAAGTCAGCGGGCCGAGGTTGCCGATCAACAGCGGCACGTTCTTGCGAACGCGCTTTTCTTCGCCATGCACTTCGAGGTCGCCGCTTTCCGCTGCAAAGCCGACGGTGAAAGGCGGATGCGACAGCTTGGCGACCGATGCCAGAATGTCCGGATTCTCGACGAAGGTGAAGGTAGGCAGGGCACGTTCGGTGGTTTTCTTGATCTTGTGTTCGCTGGCGTGATCGACGCGCCAGTCGGCCACTGCAGCCACGCCGATGAAGATGTCGGCGTCGGCGACCGAGCGCATCACCGCGTCGTGCATTTGCTGCGCGGTTTGCACGTCTTCGCGGAACACGCCCCACGGTGTTTCCAGCGACACCGGACCGGCGACCAGATGCACTTCGGCGCCGGCTTGCTGCGCGGCGCGTGCCAGTGCAAAGCCCATCTTGCCGCTCGAACGATTGGTGATGCCGCGCACCGGATCGAGCGGCTCGAAGGTCGGGCCGGCAGTCAGCAACACGCGACGGCCGGACAGAATCTTGGGCGAGAAGAACGATGCGATCGCCTCGAACGTGGCGGCTGCTTCGAGCATCCGACCGTCGCCGGTTTCGCCGCACGCTTGCGCACCCGAATCGGGGCCAAGCACTTCAATGCCATCCGCGCGCAGCTGTGCGACGTTGCGTTGGGTGGCCGGGTTTTGCCACATCTGCCGGTTCATCGCCGGCACGACGAGCAGCGGACAATCGCGCGCGACGCACAGCGTCGACAGCAGATCGTCGGCCATGCCGTGTGCGAGTTTGGCGAGGAAGTCGGTAGAGGCAGGTGCAATGACGATTGCGTCGGCTTCACGCGACAGATCGATGTGCGCCATGTTGTTCGGCACGCGACCGTCCCACTGGCTCGTGTAGACGGGGCGGCCGGACAATGCCTGCATGGTGACGGGTGTGATGAACTGCGTGGCCGCTTCGGTCATCACGACCTGTACGGTCGCGCCGGCCTTGGTCAACAGACGCGTGAGTTCGGCGATCTTGTAGCAGGCTATGCCGCCCGTCATGCCGAGGACGAGGTGCTTTCCTGCGAGTTCTGCGGTTGCCAACGAAAGCCTCCGACAAAGCGTGGTGGCAGCCAACGGCGCGGTGCACCGCCGCTCGCCTTCAAACTAGCGTGTACTGCGCACGCGCCGCAACTCGTCGAGCACGAGCAGGATCGCGCCGATCGTGATCGCGCTGTCGGCGAGATTGAACGCCGGCCAGTGCCACGTGCGTACGTGGAAGTCGAGAAAGTCGATCACATGGCCGTACGCGAGCCGGTCGATCACATTGCCGAGCGCGCCGCCGAGAATCAGCGAGAGCGCCGTGCAGAACATTTTCTGTCCGCCGTGACGCTTGAGCAGGTAGCAAATCACAAGTGCCGCGACCACGCCGAGCGCGGTGAACGCCCAGCGCTGCCAGCCGCCCGCCATCGCGAGGAAGCTGAAGGCGGCGCCACGGTTGTACACGAGGATCAGGTTGAAAAACGGCGTGACCTCATGCGGAACACCGTAGGCAAACACCTTCTGGACCGCGATTTTTGTCAGCTGATCGAACAGGATCACGATCAGCGCGACGCCAAGCCACGGGGCCAGCGAACTGTTGCCGACCGACGTTTTCGACATGGTTTTTGCCATTATGCCGCGCTCCTCGCTTCGCCGTTGCCGAACAGATTGCTGAAGCAGCGGCCGCACAGGGTGGGATGCTCGGCGTTGGCGCCGACGTCCGCGCGGTAGTGCCAGCAGCGTTCGCACTTCAGATACTTCGAGGCGATCACTTCGACGCTTTCTTCCGCTTCGCTGTCGACCTTCACGACGTTCGCCGCCGACGTGATCAGCACGAACTTCAGGTCGTCGCCGAGGCTCGTGAGCGCGTCGTAACGCGCGCCGCTCGCGCGGATTTCGACCTCGGCCTGCAGCGACGAACCGATCAGGTTCGCAACGCGTGCTTCTTCCAGCGCCTTGGTCACGTCGCTACGCGCGGCGCGCAGCAGCGTCCATTTGTCGAGCAGGTCGCCGGCTTGCGGTACTGCCGGGAACGCGTGATAGGTCTCGGTGAAGATCGTTTCGCTGTTCGGCGAGAAGATCTTCCACGCTTCTTCGGCGGTGAACGACATGAACGGCGCCATCAGGCGCAGCAGGCCGTGTGCGATGTGATACAGCGCGGTCTGAGCCGAACGGCGTGCGACGGAGTCAGCCGCCGTGGTGTACAGACGGTCCTTCAGCACGTCCAGGTAGAAGCCGCCCAGGTCTTCGGAGCAGAACGTCTGCAACTTCGCGACGACCGGGTGGAACTCGTACTTGTCGTAGTGCGAGAGGATGTCGTTCTGCAGATTCGCCGACAGCGCCACCGCATAACGATCGATTTCGAGCCAGTCTTCGACGGGACGCGCGTGTTGCGCGAAGTCGAAATCGGACAGGTTTGCGAGCAGGAAGCGCAGCGTGTTGCGGATGCGGCGATAGCCTTCCGTCACGCGCTTCAGGATCTCTTCGGAGATCGCCAGTTCGCCCGAGTAATCGGTCGACGCGATCCACAGGCGGATGATTTCCGCGCCGAGCCGGTTGGCCACTTCATGCGGGTCGATACCGTTGCCGAGCGACTTGCTCATCTTGCGGCCTTCGCCGTCGACAGTGAAGCCGTGCGTGAGCAGCGCGTTGTACGGCGGACGGCCGTCGAGCATCGAAGCCGTCAGCAGCGACGAGTGGAACCAGCCGCGGTGCTGGTCCGAGCCTTCCAGATACAGGTCAGCCGGGAATTGCAGTTCGTCTTTGTGCGAGCCGCGCAGCACGTGCCAGTGCGTCGTGCCCGAATCGAACCAGACGTCGAGCGTGTCACGGTTCTTCTCGTACATGTTGGCGTCGTCGCCGAGCAGTTCGCGCGGGTCGAGCGTTTGCCACGCTTCGATACCGGCCTTCTCGACGCGTTGCGCGACTTCTTCGAGCAATTCCAGCGTGCGCGGATGCAGCTCGCCGGTTTCCTTGTGCACGAAGAACGCCATCGGCACGCCCCATTGACGCTGACGCGACAGCGTCCAGTCCGGGCGATTGGCGATCATGCTGAACAGGCGCTGCTTGCCCCACGACGGATAGAAGGCGGTGTTCTCGATGCCTTCGAGCGCGGTTTCGCGCAGCGTCTTGTCGGTGTCGTTCGGCTTCACGTCCATGCCGGCGAACCATTGCGAGGTCGCGCGGTAGATGATCGGCGTCTTGTGGCGCCAGCAGTGCATGTAGCTGTGCGTGTACTTCTCGGTGCGCAGCAGCGAACCGGCTGCCTGCAAGGCTTCGACGATCTGCGGATTGGCCGCCCAGATCGACAGGCCGCCGAACAGCGCGAGCGATTCGATGTAACGGCCGTCGCCCATCACCGGGCTGATGATGTCCGAATCGGCCATGCCATGCGCCTTGCACGACACGAAGTCTTCTACGCCGTACGCCGGCGACGAGTGAACCACACCGGTACCCGTTTCGGTCGTGACATAGTCGCCGAGATAAACCGGCGCCGTGCGCTTGTAGCCCGGATGGGCGGACGAGAGCGGATGGTTGAAGCGCAGGTTGACGAGCTTCGCGCCGGGCGTGGTGGCGATGACCGTGCCTTCCAGGCCGTACAGTTTCAGGCACGCTTCAACGCGTTCTTCGGCAAGGATCAGCAAGCCGCGCGGCGTATCGACCAGCGCGTAGACGATTTCCGGATGCAGGTTCAGCGCCTGGTTGGCGGGGATGGTCCACGGTGTGGTGGTCCAGATCACGATGCCGCCTTCGTTGCGCGGCAGCGCCTTCAGGCCGAACGCATGCGCGGTCTTTTCCGGCTCGGCGAAGCTGAACAGCACGTCGATGGTCGGATCGCTCTTGTCCGCGTACTCGACTTCCGCTTCGGCCAACGCCGAGCCGCAGTCGAAACACCAGTTGACCGGCTTCAGGCCGCGGAACACGTAGCCCTTCTCCATGATCTTCGCGAGCGCGCGGATTTCGCCGGCTTCGTTCGTGAAGTTCATCGTCTTGTACGGGTTGTCCCAGTCGCCCAGCACACCCAGACGGCGGAAGCCGACCTTCTGCTTCTCGATCTGCTCAGTCGCGTAAGCACGCGCCTTCTGCATGACTTCAGCGGCCGGCAGTGACTTGCCGAACTGCTTCTCGATCTGGATTTCGATCGGCATGCCGTGGCAATCCCAGCCCGGCACGTAGACCGCGTCGAAGCCCGCCAGATTGCGCGCCTTGACGATCATGTCCTTGAGGATCTTGTTCACCGCGTGGCCGAGGTGGATGTCGCCATTCGCATACGGCGGGCCGTCGTGCAGGATGAACTTCTTGCGGCCTTTGCTGGCCGCGCGGATCGTCTCGTAGACCTTGCGCTCCTGCCATTCCTTGACCCATTGCGGCTCGCGCTTGGGCAGGTCGCCACGCATCGGAAACGGCGTGTCGAGCAGGTTGACCGGGTAGCGTGACTGCGGTTTCGAATCGGCTTTCTTGTTGCTCATGATGAGGTCGCGGTGAATTCTTTCTAAGCGCAGCGAAGCTGCGGGTTGCGCACGAAGCGCAGGGCGTTGGGCGCGCCCGGCAGGCATGTCGCGTGATCCACGGACGCCCTTCGATGCGCGCAGCGGTGGGTACATGCAGCACTCAGCGCGCTCGCATGTACCGCGGCGGCTATCTAATTCGGTCGGTGGCCGAGGTGGCGAAACCGGTGGAACGGCTGCCCGGCGTGCCGGCGCCGACGGCCGCAAACCACGCGCGCGCATTGGCGACGTCGCGCGCGATGGCGGCAGTCAGCGTTTCGAGGTCGACGTACTTTTCCTCGTCGCGCAGCTTTTTCAGGAATTCGACGCGCACGAGTTTGCCATACGCATCGCCGTGCCAGTCGAGCAGATGCACCTCGAGCAGCACGCGGCCGGAATCGTCAACGGTGGGGCGCAAGCCGAGGCTCGCGACGCCCGGCAGCGGCTCGTCCGCCACGCCATGCACGCGCACCACGAAAATGCCCGCCAGTGCCGGACGCTTATGCGCGATCGGCAGATTGAGCGTGGGGAAACCGAGATCGCGGCCGAGCTTCATGCCATGCACGACGTGGCCGCTGATCAGGTAATCGCGGCCCAGCGCAGCGCGCGCCGAGTCGAGATCGCCCGCCACCAGCGCGGCGCGCACGCCCGAGCTGGAAATGCGCGCGCCGGACGGGTCGGCCACGGTTGCCATCTGCTCGACTTCGAAACCGTATTGCTGACCTGCGGTCTTGAGCGAGGCGAAATCGCCCGCGCGTTTCGCGCCGTAGCGGAAGTCGTCGCCGATCATCACCCAGCGCGCATGCAGCCCGTTGACGATGATCCGTTCGACAAACGTATCCGGCGACTGGCTTGCGAAGGTGTGATTGAAATGCTCGACCACGACCCGGTCGACACCATTGGTGCGCAGCGCCTCGAGCTTGTCGCGCAGCATCGCGATTCGCGGCGGCGCGCCAGCGGGGTTGAAGAATTCGCGCGGGTGCGGCTCGAAGGTCATCACGCAGACGGGCAGGCCGCGTGCATCGGCTGCGGCCCGGACGTGGGCGAGCAAAGCCTGATGGCCGCGGTGGACACCGTCGAAGTTGCCGATGGTCAGTGCGCAGGGCGCACGGCTTTCAGCATTGGGAAGACCGCGGAAGACTCTCACGATAGCGGGTTTGAGGTAGGGCGGCCAGGGTGCCGCAAAACAAACGATTATAAACGCTCAGCGCACGAGACGGCGGCGCGTCGCCGTTTCAGTGTCCCTCGAATGATAAAATCCGCGAATGAAAAAACTCGTCATCCTGATTTCCGGACGGGGAAGCAACATGGAAGCTATCATTCGCGCCTGCGCGGACGAGGGCTGGGCGGCGCAAGTCGCCGCTGTGATTGCCAACCGTCCTGACGCCGCGGGCCTTGCGTTCGCTGCGTCGCACGGCATTGCCACGGCGGTGGTCGACCACCGCCAGTTTCCCGATCGCGACAGCTTCGATGCCGCGCTGGCGAAAGAAATCGACAGTTTCGCCCCTGACCTGGTCGTATTGGCCGGCTTCATGCGGGTGCTCACGGCCGGTTTCGTCGACCATTACGCCGGGCGCATGCTCAACGTGCACCCGTCGCTGCTGCCAAGCTTTCCGGGGCTGAAAACCCATCAACAGGCCCTTGACGCCGGCGTGCGGCTGCACGGGGCGTCGGTGCATTTTGTCACGTCGCAGCTGGATCACGGGCCGATCGTCGCGCAGGCGGCTGTCCCCGTTGAGGCTGGCGACACCCCCGCCATGCTCGCGGAACGCGTGCTGGCAACCGAACACATTATTTATCCACGCGCGGTGCGCTGGTTCGTCGAAGGGCGTCTTGCCCTTGACGGCTTGCGTGTCACGCTTACGCCGCCGGAGCCGCAATGGCTCTTTGCCGGTCACACCGCCGGAGAGGGCGCATGAGATTACATGGTTTTTTGATTGGACAAACTGAGACTTTGCTGGCTGAAGTCCTGAAACTGAACGGCCCGGCTGACGCCACCACGAGCCGCTTTTTCCGCGCGCATCCGAAGCTCGGGCACGGCGAGCGCGGCGTGATCGCCGAGGCAGTCTTCGCGGTGCTGCGCCGCCGGATGGAATTCGCCCACCTGGCCGAGGGTGGCGCGGGCAGCCCGGCGCGCCGCATGGCCTTGCTGGGACTGATGCAGACGGCGGGCCGCACGGCCCTCAAGCCGTTCTTGTCGGAAACCGAATCGCACTGGCTCGAACACGTCGCGAAGATCGACCCTGAAAGCCTGCCGCTGCGGATTCGCCTGAATCTGCCCGACTGGATCCATCAGGCGCTGTCCAAGCGCTTCGAACCCGCGGAACTGGCGCAACTGGCTGCCGCGCTGAACTATCCGGCGCCGCTGGACCTGCGCGCCAACCCGATCAAGGCAAGCCGCGACGACGTGCTGAACGCGCTGTCGAAGGCCGGTATCGAAGGTGGCGCGACGCCTTTCGCGCCGTTCGGCGTGCGGGTGGTCGGCAAGCCGCCGCTCACCAAGCTGGACGCGTTCCAGCACGGCTGGGTCGAAGTCCAGGACGAGGGCAGCCAGTTGCTGTGTTCGCTGGTCGCGCCCAAGCGCGGCGAAATGATTGTGGATTTCTGCGCGGGCGCCGGCGGCAAGACGTTGGCGCTGGGCGCGGCGATGCGCTCCACCGGGCGTCTGTACGCCTTCGACATCTCCGAGCGCCGTTTGGCCAAGCTCAAGCCGCGCCTCGCGCGTAGCGGGCTGTCGAACGTCAATCCGGTGCTGATCGACAGCGAACACGATGCGAAGATCAAGCGTCTGGCCGGCAAGATCGACCGCGTGCTGGTCGACGCGCCGTGCAGCGGCCTGGGTACGCTGCGCCGGAATCCGGACCTGAAGTGGCGCCAGTCGCCTGAATCGGTCGCCGAACTGGCACCTAAGCAAGCGTCGATTCTCGCCAGTGCCTCGCGTCTGGTGAAGAAGGGTGGCCGTCTCGTCTACGCCACCTGTTCGATTCTGGAAGAGGAAAACGAAGCCGTCGTGCAGCAATTCCTCGCCAACCATCCGGACTTCGCATTGGTGCCGGCGCGCGACGTGCTGGCCGAGCAGCGCATCGACCTGGAAATGGGCGATTACCTGTCGTTGTGGCCGCACCGTCACGCCACTGACGGTTTCTTTGCAGCCGTGCTGGAACGCCAGAGCTAAACGCAACAGCTAGTCTGCCTGCGCGGCCGGGTTCCTTTCCTGAACCCGGCCGCGTCGGCGATTTCGGCGACATTATGCAAAACCGCATTTTTCCTCACATGTTCGGCGACCTCGCGCGCGACTTCGGCCAGCCGGTGATGTTGTGGCAGGTCGGCGTCCTGCTGGGGACGCTTGCCGTTGCCTGGCTGCTCGCGCGTCTTGTGCGCCGTTCGCTCGATCTGCGCCGTCAAACGCGGTACCAGACCCTGCGCTTCGGCGCGGAAAGCCTGAACCGCGCCTTCTTTCCGCTGATCGGGGCGGCGCTCGTGTGGCTTGCGCAGGCGATCACCGGCCAGTTCATGCACACCGCGCTGCTCGATCTGGCGCTGGTGCCGCTGATCGGTATCGGCCTGATTTACATCGTGTTTTTCTTCGCCCGGCGAGTCTTCAGTCAAGACGGCGTGAGCCATCCATGGCTGTTCCTGGTCGAGAAGGTCGTCTCGCTGATCGTCTGGATCGGCATGGTGCTCACCGTCATGGGCATTCAGGATGACGTGATCGCCTGGATGGGTAGCGTGCACTTCAAGGTCGCGAATGCGCACATGACGCTGCTCTCGCTCACCACGGGCCTTCTGTGGGTGTGCGTGACGATGATCGTCGCGATGTGGCTCGGCGCCACGTTCGAAGACCGCCTGATTCGCTCGACGACCCTCGATGCCAACCTCAAAGTGGTGGTGGCGCGGGTTGGCCGTGCTGCGTTCGTGCTGGCGGCGGTGCTGATCAGCCTGTCGCTGGTCGGCATCGATATCACGGTGCTGGGCGTGTTCGGTGGGGCGCTGGGCGTGGGTCTCGGCTTTGGGTTGCAAAAGATCGCCAGCAACTACGTCTCGGGTTTCATCATTCTGATCGACCGGTCGCTGCGCATTGGCGACACGATCAATGTCAGCGGCCTGCAGGGCATGGTCACGCAGATCCGCACGCGCTATACGGTAGTGCGCGGACTGGACGGCATTGAAACGCTGATCCCGAACGAAAAGCTGATTACGGACGTGGTGCAGAACCAGTCGTCCTTTTTGACGCGCGGCTACGCCAAGGTGGCAGTGCAGGTTGCCTACACGTCAGACGTCGAGCAGGCGATGGCGCTGCTGGCCCAGGCCGCTCAAGGCGTTGCGCGGGTGCTTCAGGAGCCGGCGCCTACGGCCTATATGGTTAGCTTCGGCGCCGATGGCATCAACCTCGAACTGGGTTTCTGGATCGAAGACGCGGCGACAGGCACGTCAGGCGTGCGCTCGGCGGTCAATCGCAACATCTGGCGTTTGTTCTCCGAACACGACATCTCGATTCCATTCGCGCAACGCGAAGTGCGAATCGTCGGCAATGTGAGCAACGCCATGCCGAAAGCGGTAACAATGACCGCTCCAGCGGCAAATCAGGCCGACAGCGCCCGCTGACGGGCACTTCGAACCCGCCGGCCGGTCTAAAAATGGTCTCCGGCGTGTTCCATCTTGTTGATGCCGCACAAAAAATTCCTATTTGTTACAAACACTTGGAACGCTTCAAGTAGAATATCATCCAATCCCGCTGTATGCTTTCACTTTCTTGACACGCGCATTTCGCGTGTGTCTGGCGTCTCTTGTTCCACAGGTAAATTGCCTTGTTGAATTCCTTGCTCGATTTCCTTGCCCACGGTCTGCTGCGCTTCTCGTGGTGGCAACTTGTGCTGTACACGCTGGTCGCGACGCACATCACGATCATTGGCGTGACGGTCTATTTGCATCGTTGCCAGGCGCACCGCGCGCTGGAGTTGCATCCGGTCGTCAGTCATTTTTTCCGTTTCTGGCTGTGGATGACCACAGGTATGCTGACCGGCCAATGGGCCGCGATTCACCGTAAGCATCACGCCAAGTGCGAGACCGAAGAAGATCCGCACAGCCCGCAAACGCGCGGCATCTGGAAGGTGCTGCTCGAAGGCGCGGAACTGTACCGTTCCGAAGCCAAGAATGAAGAAACGATGCGCAAGTTCAGTCACGGTACGCCGAACGACTGGATGGAACGCAACGTCTACACCAAGTACCCGATCCTCGGCGTGAGCCTGATGATGGTGCTGAACGTCGCGCTGTTCGGCGTCGTTGGTCTGACGATCTGGGCCGTGCAGATGGTGTGGATTCCGTTCTGGGCGGCTGGCGTGGTGAATGGCCTCGCGCATTGGTGGGGTTATCGCAACTTCAACTCGTCGGATGCCAGCACCAACATCTTCCCGTGGGGCATCATCATCGGCGGCGAAGAATTGCATAACAATCATCACACGTATGCGACTTCGGCCAAGCTGTCGAACAAGTGGTACGAGTTCGATATCGGCTGGATGTACATCCGCATCATGTCGGCGTTCCGTCTGGCGAAGGTGAAGAAGGTCGCGCCTACGCCGCGTCTGACCACCGGCAAGCTGGTGCTCGATCAGGACACGTTGCAAGCCGTGCTGGCGAACCGTTACGAAGTCATGGCGCGTTACGGCAAAGCGCTCAAGCGCGCATATCGCCAGGAGTTGGCGCATCTGAAGGAAGTTGGCGCACGCGAAAAGTATCAGGTGATGCGCGGTGCGCGTAGCTGGTTCCACAAGGAAGAAGCGGGTCTCGATGAACCGCAGAAGCGCCAGTTGCCGCAAATCTTCGCGAACAGCCAGAAGCTGAAGACCTACATCGACATGCGCAACGAACTGGCAGCGATGTGGGAGCGTTCGAATGCCTCGCGCGATCAACTACTGATTCAGCTGCAAGACTGGTGTCATCGCGCTGAGCAAAGCGGTATCAAAGCGCTGCAAGAATTCGCGATGCGTCTGCGCCGTTATGCTTGATCGTATGCCTGAGCGCGAAATCTATTAAAATTTCGTTACGTCACAAAACCCCGCGTTGGCGGGGTTTTGCTTTTTGGGCCGCGGCAATTTCAACGACACACGATTGACAGTCCGCGGCGGCAGAGCGAAGGCAGAGGAGATCATGGATCAGCAGGCGATCAGGACCGTCGAATACGACCGGCCACAGGCGCAGGGCACAACCTGCGGGATCGGGCAGGCGTGGGCGAAGGTGCCCGACGTGCCGTCGGCGGAACAGAAGGTGGCGCTGAAGGAGCGCATCCGCGCATTGCTCAAGCGCGAGAAAGCCGTGCTCGTCGCGCACTATTACGTCGACGCGGAATTGCAGGAACTCGCCGATGAAACCGGTGGCTGCGTGGCCGACTCGTTGGAGATGGCGCGTTTCGGCCGCGATCACGAGGCGCAAACGCTGGTGGTGGCGGGCGTGCGTTTCATGGGCGAGACCGCGAAAATCCTCAGCCCGGACAAGCGCATTCTGATGCCTGATCTCGACGCGACCTGCTCGCTCGATCTCGGCTGTCCGGTCGATGAATTCTCGGCGTTCTGTGACGCTCACCCGGATCGCACGGTGGTTGTGTACGCGAACACTAGCGCGGCCGTCAAGGCTCGTGCGGACTGGATGGTGACGTCGTCGATCGGGCTGGAAATCGTTGCCGATCTGCACGCACGCGGCGAAAAGATTATCTGGGCGCCGGATCGGCACCTCGGCAACTATATCCAGAGCAAGACCGGCGCGGACATGCTGCTGTGGCAGGGCTCGTGTCTCGTGCACGACGAATTCAAGGGCATTGAACTCGACCTACTGCGCGCCGAATATCCGGGTGCAAAAGTGTTGGTGCACCCAGAGTCGCCAGCTAACGTGGTCGCGCAAGCGGACGTGGTGGGTTCGACAACCCAGTTGATCGACGCCGCGCAAAAACTCGACGCGACGCATTTCATCGTGGCGACCGACCTCGGCATTCTGCACAAGATGCAGCTCGCTGCGCCCGGGAAAACGTTGATCGCGGCGCCGACGGCCGGCAACAGCGCGACCTGCAAGAGCTGCGCGCATTGCCCGTGGATGGCGATGAACGGCCTCGCCAATCTGGCCGACGTGCTCGAGCGCGGTCATAACGAAATCTTCGTCGACCGGGCGATTGGCGAACGGGCGCGTCTGCCGATCGACCGGATGCTCGACTTCGCGGCGCGTCACAAGAAACGCGTACAAGCCAGCGGCGACCTCGCGCGCGACGCGCAACTGTATTCGAACGTGGGGGCGGCGTGATGGGGGCGGTGGAACGCAATCAGGTCGAGGCGGTGTCGCCGCTGTTCGTGGAGATTCATGCGCAGTATGGCGCGGCATTTGATGCCGCGTTGGAGCGCAACGTCGCCGACGCGCTGGCCGAAGATGTTGGCACAGGCGATCAGACTGGCCGCCTTGTTCCCGCAGATGACGTGCGCGATGCACGCATCATCGTGCGCGAAGATGCAGTGCTGTGCGGTGTGCCGTGGTTCAACGCGGTGATGCGCCAGGTCGATCCGCGTATTGACGTGCAGTGGCGTTATCGCGAGGGCGATCGGATGACGGCCGATACGCCGGTCTGCGCGCTGCGCGGTCCGGTCCGTGCACTATTGACTGCTGAACGAAACGCGTTGAACTTCCTGCAACTGCTGTCGGGCGTGGCGAGCGCAACGCGCCGCTATGTCGACGCCATTGCTCACACCCAAACACGCGTGCTCGATACGCGTAAGACCTTGCCGGGTCTGCGGCTCGCGCAGAAATACGCAGTGCGCGTGGGCGGTGGGGCGAATCAGCGGCTAGCTTTGTACGACGGTATTCTGATCAAGGAAAACCACATTGCCGCAGCCGGCGGCGTGGGTGCGGCAATGGATGCGGCGCTTGCGCTGAATGCGGGCGTGTCGATCCAGATCGAAGTCGAAACGCTGGCCCAACTGGAAACCGCGTTGGCGCATCGCGCGCAATCCATACTGCTGGACAACTTTTCGTTCGATGCAATGCGCGACGCGGTACGTATCACGGCAGGGCGGGCAGTGCTGGAGGTCTCCGGCGGCGTGAATTTCGAAACGGTGCGGACCATCGCGGAAACGGGCGTCGATCGCGTGTCGATCGGTGCTTTGACCAAAGATGTGCGAGCAACGGATTACTCGATGCGGATCGTCTGAGCCGCGCGCACCTGAGCTTAAGCTTGCGCAATCAGTGAAAAGGCCATCGCCCGAGAACCGGCGATGGCCTTTTCATTCCAGCTTCAGAAATCACACGTTGCGGTTGCGTACATGCTCCGGCGACAGCACCGTTGGCAGCGCTTTTGGCAGCGTGGCCGGCCAATCGCGGCTGAAGTGCAAGCCGCGGCTTTCACGCCGTGAGCGAGCGCCCTCGACGATCAGCGACGCCACGTCGACCAGATTGCGCAGTTCAAGCAGATCGCGGTTCACCTTGAAGTTCGCGTAATACTCGTGAATCTCGTCACGGAGCAGGGCAAGCCGGTGCCTGGCTCGCGCGAGCCGCTTGTCCGTACGCACGATGCCGACGTAGTTCCACATCAGGCGGCGCAGTTCATCCCAGTTGTGCGCGACCACCACTTCCTCGTCCGGATCGGACACACGGCTCTCGTCCCAGTCCGGCAGCGGCGCATGGACGGCGGCGCCGAAACCTTCTTCCTCGATGGCCTGCGCAGCGGAGCGTCCGATCACGAGGCACTCGAGCAAGGAGTTACTGGCAAGCCGGTTCGCACCGTGCAGGCCTGTGCATGACGTTTCACCGACCGCATAGAGGCCGGCGAGATCAGTCCTGCCGGCCAGGTCCGTTACGACGCCGCCGCACGTATAGTGCGCGGCAGGCACAACCGGAATTGGCTCTTTGGTGATGTCGATGCCGAATTCCAGGCAGCGGGCCAGAATCGTCGGGAAGTGTTCATGGAGGAATTCAGGCGGCTGATGGCTGATGTCGAGGTAGACGCAATCGATGCCGCGCTTCTTGATCTCGAAGTCGATCGCACGCGCGACGATATCGCGTGGCGCGAGTTCGGCGCGTTCATCGTGGTTCGGCATGAAGCGCGTGCCGTCCGGTAGTTTCAGAATGCCCCCTTCGCCGCGTACTGCTTCCGAGATCAGGAACGACTTCGCGTAAGGATGGAACAGGCAGGTCGGATGGAACTGGATGAATTCCATGTTCGACACGCGGCAGCCTGCGCGCCAGGCCATCGCGATGCCGTCGCCGGTCGCGGTGTCGGGGTTCGTGGTGTACAGATAGACCTTGCCGGCGCCGCCGGTGGCGAGCACCGTGTGCGGCGCTTCGATTGTCACGGTGCGGCCGCTTTGCAGATCGAGTGCATACAAGCCGTGGCAGCGGCGGCCTGGCATTCCGAGACGGTCCGACGTGATCAGATCGATCGCGTAGTGATCTTCAAGCAGCGTGATGTTCGGATGGTTGCGTACACGCTCGCTGAGCGTGGCGACCACTGCGTGGCCTGTTGCATCCGCAGCATGAATGATCCGGCGATGGCTATGGCCACCTTCGCGTGTTAGATGAAAGCCGAGTTCGGCGGCGTCGTCTTTAGTGAACGGCACACCTTGATCAATTAGCCATTCGATCGCCGCACGTCCATGCTCGACGATAAAGCGTGTCGCCGCCTCGTCGCACAGACCGCCACCGGCGACGAGTGTGTCGCGGACATGGTTTTCGATGCTGTCCGCCGAATCCAGTACTGCGGCGATCCCGCCTTGCGCCCAATCGCTCGCACCTTCGGTCATCGATCGCTTGGCGACCACCGCAACCCGCCGGGTCTCCGCGAGATTGAGCGCGACGCTCAAACCTGCCAGACCGCTACCGACAATCGCCACATCGAATTCCATCGCCTGCATCTCCGTCTTTCGTTTTTGCCATGACGGCATGCTGTGCATGCCGCTAAAACGAGAAAGGATACGCGTCGTGACGAATGAGGGAAAGCTGGCCGAACGGGATAAGACTGTTCTGGCAGGTAAAGGACAGCTAAACAGCGATATTGGAGCGCAGAAACAAAAAAGCCTCGCACGAATGCGAGGCTTTTTTGCAAATACTTTTGCCTTCGTCAGGCAGGAGCCAAGACTTACTTAATCTTGGTTTCCTTGTAGTCAACGTGCTTACGGACGACCGGATCAAATTTCTTGATCAGCATCTTTTCCGGCATGTTGCGTTTGTTCTTCGTCGTCGTATAGAAGTGACCCGTGCCTGCGGTCGATTCCAACTTGATCTTATCGCGTGCGCCTTTCGCCATGATTTACTCCTTAGGCTTCACCGCGTGCGCGCAAATCTGCGAGCACAGCGTCGATACCGTTCTTGTCGATCAGGCGCAGGCCGGCGTTCGAAACGCGCAGACGCACCCAACGGTTTTCGCTTTCCACCCAAATACGGCGGTTTTGCAGGTTCGGCAGGAACCGGCGCTTGGTTTTGTTGTTCGCGTGGGAAACGTTGTTGCCGCTCATCGGCGCTTTCCCAGTTACTTGGCATACGCGTGCCATGAGAGCACTCCTAATACGCTAATTCTGAGTTCGAACGCCGTGAAAGTTTCCCGAAAAGAGCTGCGCTTAAGTTTTTGAACTTCAGTCGCATTTCCTTTCCGGAACGCCTTGGTGGCTTCGGAACAGGGGGGTTGGAAATAGGCAAACCGGAATTCTAGCAGAAAAAAAGCCGCAAAATCAAACCTTATTTGCGATGCCGAACACGGCGCAACGTTGTCGCGACCCTGATTCGCGCCATCTCACGGCCAGCCGGCGCGGGCAAACGAGTACGTGTTATCTGCGCCGATCACGAGATGATCGATCAATTTCACGTCGATCAGCGCAAGGGCGTCGCGCAGCGTATGCGTCAGCCGGCAGTCGCTTGCGCTTGGCTCGACGGCGCCGGAAGGGTGATTATGCGCGACGATCAGACTGGCGGCATTCAGCGTCAGCGCTCGCCGCACGATTTCGCGTGGATACACCGCCATGCGTGTCAGCGTGCCGCGTGCGCTTTCCTCGCAGCGAATCAACCGATGCCGGGCGTCGAGAAAGAGCGACACGAAGACCTCTTGCGTTCTGCCGCCGATACAAAGGCGCAAATAGTCTTGCACGGCCTCAGGCGAGTTCATCAGCGAACGGTCACGTATTTTATCGACTAGCGAGCGCCTCGCCATCTCCATGATGGCGAGCAACTGCGACTTTTTTGCCGGGCCGATGCCGCGCAGGCCGGCGAAGTCCGAGTAAGTTGCGTCAAGCATTGCCCGCAGCGAGCCGAACCGGTTGAGCAGGGTACGCGCGATGTCGAACACGTCGTGGCCAGGCAGGCCTGAGCCGAGCACCAGCACAATCATTTCGGTATCCGACAGCACGCTGGGTCCCTCCTCGATCAGGCGTTCGCGCGGCATGTCGTTTTTATGCCATTTACCTCGGACGAGCGGTCGGGTTGGGGGCGTGCCGGCGGCCGGGTCGGCGGTGCCGACGTCATTGCCGGCTATGGTATTGCCAGCTGCGGCGTGAGCGCGCGGTGGCGCCGGGGCGGGAGCGGCAGGCGTCGGCGAGGCCGCTTCGAGTGTCGCTTTGTTTATCGTGCAGGCATAGTCGGCCATATAGATATGAATCCTCCAATTCGGGTTTGCGGCGGCGCCCGGTGTCCAGCCGCGCTGCGATGCGCAGGACGTAAGCCGCTGCCCGCTATGTGGCTTACAATAGACGCTTTGCGCATGGCACCCCGACGGATTGCCACACGCGTCGACTGCGCCAGCGGCGCACGCGTGCAGCGCGCATCGACTGAGCGAGCATTGCATGAGCATCATCGACATTTCTGAAGTGAAACCCGGTTCACATGTGACGCTTCATTACCGGCTTTCCCTTGCCGATGGCGCTGAAGTCATCAATACGTTTACCGACAGGCCGGCCACGTTGCTGCTTGGTGCGGGTCAACTGGCGCCGCCGCTGGAAGATATTCTGCTGGGTTTGAAGGTGGGCCACCATTCGACCTTTCAGCTAACGCCGGGACAGGCGTTCGGTCCGCGCAATCCTGAGCTGATCCAGCGCGTCTCGCTGGCGACGCTGAGCGAAAACAGCATGATCGGGGAGGATTTTTCGCCGGGTGACCTGGTCGAATTCAACGCGCCGGGTGGCGGCCGCTACGCTGGCGTCCTGAAAGAAGTCGGCGAAACGTCTGCGTTGTTCGATTTCAACCATCCGCTTGCCGGCCAGGCGCTGGCGTTTGAAGTGAAAATCATCGGGATTCTGTAAACATGAGCATCACGGATACGACTCTTGCCGAAGCCGAGATCCTGCTGGCGCAGCCGCGTGGATTCTGTGCCGGCGTCGATCGGGCCATCGAAATCGTAGAGCGGGCCATCAAGCTGCACGGCTCGCCGATCTACGTGCGCCACGAAATCGTCCACAACGCCTATGTCGTCGAGGATTTGCGCAAGAAGGGCGCCATCTTCATCGAGCAACTGGAAGAAGTGCCGGCCGGCAATACGGTCATTTTCAGCGCCCATGGCGTGTCGAAAGCGGTGCGCTCGGAAGCCGAGTCGCGCGGCCTGAGGGTGTACGACGCAACCTGTCCGCTCGTGACCAAGGTGCATATCGAAGTCGCGAAGATGCGCCAGGACGGCTTCGACATCGTGATGATCGGCCACAAGGGCCACCCCGAAGTCGAGGGTACGATGGGGCAGGCAGGCGAGGGCATGCATCTGGTGGAAGACATCGAAGATGTGCAAGCCTTGCAACTGGCCGATCCCGAGCGGATCGCGTTCGTGACGCAAACCACGCTGTCGGTCGACGACGCAGCCGAGATCATCGGTGCCCTGAAGGCGAAATATCCGGCGATCCGCGAGCCGAAGAAGCAGGACATCTGCTACGCCACGCAAAACCGTCAGGATGCGGTCAAGTTCATGGCGCCGCAATGCGACGTCGTGATCGTGGTCGGCAGCCCGAATAGTTCGAACTCGAACCGGTTGCGCGAGCTGGCCGAAAAACTCGGCGTGCCTTCCTATATGGTGGATTCGCCGGATCAGATCGATCCGGTCTGGGTTGAGGGCAAGCGCCGGATCGGCGTGACGGCGGGCGCCTCGGCGCCTGAAGTGCTGGCGCAAGCGG
This sequence comes from Paraburkholderia domus, assembly GCF_905220705.1. Classification (GTDB taxonomy): domain Bacteria; phylum Pseudomonadota; class Gammaproteobacteria; order Burkholderiales; family Burkholderiaceae; genus Paraburkholderia; species Paraburkholderia domus. The sequence continues at coordinate 1,118,730 of NZ_CAJNAT010000001.1, read as the reverse complement.
TGATCGCCCGGTTGCGTGAGCTCGGCGTGCGCAACGTGCGTGCGCTCGAAGGCATCGAGGAAAACATCGCGTTTCCGCTGCCGCGCGGGTTGGGTCTGCCTGCCTGACAATCTGCCGACGTTTTTGAAAGAAAAGCGCGCCCTTGGGCGCGTTTTTTTTTACGTCTGCAGATTTGTGCGTCTGCCGATAATAAAGTGCCAGATCATCACATCAAGCCGTTTTAAGTGTTCTCCCACACAAATTCTTTTGAATTGTGATCTGGTTTTTAATCGACGCGACGGTGATGCGGCCCCGTTTAAATCATCTCAAACGCGTTATGCCGATTTTTGACGCACTAAAATAGTGCGCGCGCTCCGATATCAATGGAAACGTAATACTTAACGCGAACCACGGCGCAATCGGGGGTCGGGCCATATCACCGCAACACTTGATGCCATTGGGCGCGACGGTGGTGCAACTGATGCACGGAAAATAGTCGCAACCCGGTTGCGCCCATTGCCGTATTTGTCTCTCAAAATAAGGTTGCAATGCAGGAAAACCCCACCGTTTCAACAATATTGCGCGTCGCATAATTGGAGTTACAATGCGCGCGTTCTCAAGGCCTCCGGGTCCCGAACAACGGATTTTGCAAGGCGCGGGAGACCTACTTAATGCGAGTCAAATTTGCTTACGCCGTGTCCATCGTGACCGCGGTTGCGATGTTGACCGCGTGCGGCAAGAAGCAGGATGGCGAGGCGGGAGCAGGGGCATCGGCTGCCTCGGCGGCAGCGGCACCGGCAAGCGAGGCGATTGTCGTGAAAATCGGTCATGCGGCCCCATTGACGGGCAGCATTGCACATCTCGGTAAAGACAATGAGAACGGCGCGCGTCTGGCGGTCGAGGAAATCAATACACAGGGATTGACCATCGACGGTCACAAGATCCAGTTGGAGCTCGACGCGCAAGATGACGCGGCGGACCCGAAAACGGGTACGGCGGTCGCTGAAAAACTCGTCGAGGATCATGTTGTCGCCGTGGTCGGACACCTGAATTCGGGCGTCTCGATTCCAGCGTCAAAGATCTATAGCGATGCCGGGATCGTGCAGATCTCGCCGTCGTCAACGAATCCGGGGTACACGCAGCAAGGTTTCAAAACGACTTATCGGGTGGTTGCGACCGATGCCCAGCAGGGTCCGGCGCTTGCCAACTACGCGACGAAAGTGCTCGGCGCGAAACGCATCGCGATTGTCGACGACTCGACCGTATACGGTAAGGGACTGGCCGACGAGTTTGCGAAGACGGTACAGGCGAGCGGGGCGAAGATCGTCGCGCGCGAAGCCACGAATGACAGGGCTACGGAGTTTCAGGCCGTCCTTAGAAAGATCAAGCGTGTTCAGCCGGACGTGATCATGTTCGGCGGAATGGACGCGACGGGCGGGCCGTTTACCAAACAGGCGGCGGCGCTCGGTATCAGGGCAAAAATCCTTGGCGGCGACGGCGTGTGTACCGACAAGGTGGGTGAGCTGGCGGGAACCGCCGTGCAAAACCTGGTCTGTTCGGAGGCGGGACTCGCGCTTTCGAAAATGGACAAGGGAGCGGACTTCGAAAAGAAGTACGTCGACCGCTTCCACACGCCGGTGCAGATTTACGCACCGTTCACGTATGACGCTGTGTACGTGATTGTCGATGCAATGAAGCGCGCTAATTCGATCGAGGCGCCCAAGGTGCTGGCTGCGATGCCGTCCACCGATTACAACGGGGTAATCGGCCACATCGCGTTCGACGACAAGGGTGATTTGAAAGAGAGCGCCATTACGCTTTACGACTTCAAGGACGGCAAAAAAGCGGTCCTCGACGTCGTGAAGATGTGATGACGGGACGTTCAGCCTGACGGCACCGAAACCACCCAACGGTGCCGTTTTTGCATCCGCCATCGGCAAGTCCGCGACTGCATCACAGTCGTAAGACGAACCAGGCAGCGGATAACCCTTACCGGTCTTTTACATCAGTACCCGCAGTGCCGTTGAGATTGGCGTACCGCATCACCGCCCACCGGCTGATGAAGAACGCGAATCCAGTCGCACGGGCTAAGGAGCATTAAATGGATATCTTCATCCAGCAGGTCCTCAACGGGCTGGTGCTTGGCAGCGTTTACGCCATCATCGCACTGGGCTATACGATGGTTTACGGCATCCTGGGCATCATCAACTTCGCGCACGGCGATGTGTTGATGGTCGGCGCGATGGTTGCGCTCTCAGCCATAGGCGTGCTTCAGAACCACTTTCCCGGCCTCGGCAATGTGCCGACGCTCATCATCGCGTTGATCATCGCGGCAGTGGTTTGCTCGCTGGTCGGCTACACGATCGAGCGCGTGGCCTACCGGCCGTTACGTAAAGCGCCGCGTCTCGCCCCGCTGATTACCGCGATCGGCGTGTCGATTCTGCTGCAGACCCTCGCGATGATGATCTGGTCGCGCAACCCGCTGCCGTTCCCGCAGCTGTTGCCCACCGACCCGATCAACGTGATCAAGGCCACCGACACGACGCCTGGCGCCGTGATTTCGATGACCGAAATCGTGATCATCGTGGTGGCGTTCCTCGTGATGGGCGGCCTGCTGCTACTGGTTCACAAGACCAAGCTCGGCCGCGCGATGCGTGCGATCGCTGAGAACCCGGGCGTCGCCAGCTTGATGGGCGTGAACCCGAACTTCGTGATTTCGGCGACCTTCATGATCGGCTCGGCGCTTGCTGCTCTGGCCGGTGTGATGATCGCGTCCGAATACGGCAATGCACACTTCTATATGGGCTTCATCCCAGGTTTGAAAGCCTTTACCGCGGCGGTGCTGGGCGGGATCGGCAATCTCGGCGGGGCGATGGTGGGCGGCGTGCTGCTCGGCCTGATCGAACAGTTGGGGGCGGGTTATATCGGTAACCTCACAGGTGGTGTGTTCGGCAGTAACTATCAGGACGTGTTCGCATTCATCGTGCTGATCATCGTGCTGGTGTTCCGTCCGTCGGGTCTGCTCGGCGAACGTGTTGCGGATCGCGCTTGATCCCGGGCCATAAGGAGTAAACAGACATGACCTCAATTCAACCGATCGAGCCGTCCACGACGCTCATCCCTGAAAAGAACCTGACGAAGACGCTGACCGTCGGCATCATCACCGCGATCTTCGTGATCGCGGCACCGATGATCATCGGCGCGGCCGGCGGCAACTACTGGGTCCGCGTGCTCGACTTCGCGATGCTATACGTGATGCTGGCGCTGGGTCTCAATGTGGTGGTCGGCTTCGCCGGCCTGCTGGACTTGGGCTACATCGCGTTCTACGCCATCGGCGCCTACGTCGCGGCGCTGCTGTCTTCGCCGCACCTGACCTCGCAGTTCGAGTGGATCGCGCATCTGTTCCCGAACGGGTTGCACACGCCGATCTGGATCATCGTGCCGATCGCCATGGGGCTCGCCGCGACGTTCGGGATTCTGCTCGGCGCGCCGACCCTGCGTCTGCGTGGCGACTATCTCGCGATCGTGACCCTGGGCTTCGGGGAAATCGTGCGGATCTTCATGAACAACCTCGACCGTCCGGTGAACATCACCAACGGCCCGAAGGGGATCACGGGGATCGACCCGGTGCAGGTGGGCGGCTTCAGTCTGGCGCAGACACACACGTTCCTCGGGTTCTCGTTCCCGTCGGTGTACATGTATTACTACCTGTTCGTGTTGTGCTCGCTGCTGGTGATCTGGACGTGTACGCGCTTGCAGCACTCCCGTATCGGCCGTGCATGGGCCGCGATCCGCGAGGACGAAATCGCCGCCAAGGCCATGGGCATCAACACGCGTAACGTGAAGTTGCTGGCCTTCGCAATGGGCGCGTCGTTCGGCGGTCTGTCGGGCGCGATGTTCGCCGGCTTCCAGGGCTTCGTGTCGCCGGAATCGTTCACCTTCTGGGAATCGGTCGTGGTGCTGGCCTGCGTGGTGCTGGGCGGCATGGGCCACATCCCCGGCGTGATTCTCGGGGCGGTGCTGCTCTCCGTGTTCCCCGAATTCCTGCGCTCGACGATGGGTCCGCTGCAGAACGCGATCTTCGGCCATGAAATCGTCGATACGGAAGTGATCCGTCAGCTGCTGTACGGCCTCGCGATGGTCGTGATCATGCTGTACCGCTCGGAAGGCTTGTGGCCGTCGCCGAAGCACGAAGACAAGATTGCGAAACTGGCGAAGCGCGCCGGCAAGAAGCCGGTGCGCGCCTGAGGCCCGCGTGGAGAAATCATATGAGCGATAACGTAAACAACAGCGTGGGCAGCGATCAGATCCGCCTGTCGGTGAAAGGCGTCAACAAGCGCTTCGGCGGCCTGCAGGCACTGTCCGACGTCGGTCTGCAGATCAAGTCGGGCCAGATTTACGGCCTGATCGGTCCGAACGGCGCCGGCAAGACGACCTTCTTCAATGTGATCACGGGTCTGTACACACCCGATTCGGGCGAGTTCAAGCTCGACAACGTGGAATACACGCCGACCGCTGTCTACCAGGTGGCGAAGGCGGGTATTGCGCGTACGTTCCAGAACATCCGTCTGTTCGGCGGCATGACCGCGCTGGAAAACGTGATGGTCGGCCGTCACGTGCGCACGAAGCATGGCCTGATCGGCGCGGTGTTTCAGACGCCGGCTGAGCGCCGCGAAGAGCGCGAGATCAAGGAACGCGCAATTGAACTGCTGGAATACGTCGGCATTGCCCAGTACGCGGACTACACGTCGCGCAATCTGTCGTACGGTCACCAGCGTCGTCTGGAAATCGCCCGTGCACTGGCAACGGATCCGAAGCTGCTCGCGCTGGACGAACCGGCTGCCGGCATGAACGCAACGGAAAAGGTCGAGCTGACCAAACTGCTCGACAAGATCCGCAGCGACGGCAAGACGATTCTCCTGATCGAACACGACGTGAAACTGGTGATGGGTCTGTGCAACCAGATGACGGTGCTCGACTACGGCAAGGTGATTGCGCAAGGTCTGCCTTCAGACGTGCAGAAGGATCCGAAGGTGATCGAAGCTTATCTGGGTGCGGGGGTCCACTAATGGCAACGGCAATGTTGAAAATCAAGGGCCTGCAGGTCAATTACGGCGGCATCCAGGCAGTCAAGGGCATCGACCTCGAAGTCGCGCAGGGCGAACTGGTCACGCTGATCGGCGCGAACGGCGCGGGCAAGACTACGACGATGAAGGCGATCACGGGGCTGAAGCCGTACTCGGCAGGCGACATCGAGTACATGGGGCAGTCGATCAAGGGCATCCCGGCGCACGAACTGCTTAAGCGCGGTCTGGCGATGGTGCCGGAAGGCCGCGGCATTTTCTCGCGCATGTCGATTGTCGAGAACATGCAGATGGGGGCTTATCTGCGCAACGATACCGACGCCATCAAGTCGGACGTCGATCGCATGTTCGGCTTCTTCCCGCGCCTGAAGGAACGGGCGACTCAATACGCGGGAACGCTTTCGGGCGGCGAACAGCAGATGCTGGCGATGGCGCGCGCGATCATCAGCAAGCCTAAGCTGTTGTTGCTGGATGAACCGTCGATGGGTCTTTCGCCGATCATGGTCGAGAAGATCTTCGAAGTGGTGCGGGCGATTTCCGCTGAAGGCATGACGGTGCTGCTGGTCGAGCAGAACGCGCGTCTGGCGTTGCAGGCGGCGAACCGCGGCTACGTGATGGACTCGGGTCTGGTGACGATGTCCGGCGACGCGAAGCAGATGCTGGATGATCCGAAGGTGCGGGCAGCGTATCTGGGTGAATAACTCGGACTAAGCTTGCTTCAGCCATAAAAAGGCCGCATGCGCTTCAATCGCGCATGCGGCCTTTCTCTTTTCAAGCGCTTGCGTGGCGCCTACGCGGCCGGCGTTTCCGCCAGTTCGCCAAGGCGTTTGCCTAGACTGACCACGGCATCGGCGCGATAACCGAGCCCTTCATAGAACGCGCGCACGTCGGCCTTCGCGGACAGCACCTGCAGATTCAGCTTCGGGCAGCCTCGTTCGGTTAGCGCGGTTTCAACATGCGCAACCAGACGCGTGCCGATGCCGTGACGACGCAACGATTCATCCACCGCGAGCGAATACAGCCAGCCTCGGTGCCCGTCGTAGCCTCCCATCACCGTGCCGACGATACGCTCGCCGAACACCGCGACAAAGAACAGTTCCGGTTGCGTCGCCAGCTTGTTGGCGATCGACAGATGCGGATTGCGCTGCGGCCTCGTCACGTCCCGGTACTCGGGGAACGCTTCCTGCCACAGCGCGACCACGGCATCGGTGTCACTCGCCTCGAAGCGGCGGATCGATAACGTTGCGCTCGTCGTCATACGCGCTTTCCTGGGTGATTACAGCGTGTCGAGAATCGAACGCAGCATCGCCATCATCTGGTCGACTTCTTCGTTCGTGACGTTCAGCGCCGGCATAAAGCGCAGCAGGTTCGGACGCGCGGCGTTCAGCAGCAGGCCGTCGGGTTGCATCACGCGAGCCTTTTCGACGATCTGATTGCCGATGTCCTTGCCGAGCAACAGGGCGCGCAGCAGACCTTCGCCGCGTTCACCTTCGAAACCACGTTCTTCCGACAGTTCGAGCAGTTTGGCGCGCAGATACTCGCCACGCGCGCGCACGCCTTCGAGGAAGCCCGGCGCGGTCAGTTGCGAGATCACCGAGTAGCCGACCGCGGTCATCAACGGATTGCCGTTGTACGTGCCGCCCTGGTCGCCTGGTTCGAACACGGCGATGTCGGCTTTCGAGAGCAGTGCCGCGAGCGGTACACCGCCGCCGATGCCCTTGCCGAGCGTCATGATGTCCGGTTCGATGCCCGACAGTTCGTACGCGAACAAGGTACCGGCACGGCCGCAACCGCTTTGTACTTCGTCGACGATCAGCAGCAGGTTGTGCTGCTTGGTCAGCGCGCGCAGTTGCTGCATGAACTCGCGCGTGGCGGGAATCACACCGCCTTCGCCCTGAATCGGCTCGAGCATCACCGCGACGGTTTTCGCGTTGATGAGCTTTTCAACCGACGCGATATCGTTCAGATCCGCTTTCGGGAAGCCCGGCACCTGCGGAGCGTAGATCGTGTCCCAGCCCGGCTTGCCGCTTGCGGACATGGTGGCGAGCGTGCGGCCGTGGAAGCTGTGATCGAACGTGATGATTTCGAATGCGCCGTCCTTGAACTTCTTGCCCCACTTGCGCGCGAGCTTGATCGCGCCTTCGTTCGCTTCGGCGCCGCTGTTGGCGAAGAACACCTTGTCGAAGCAGCTGTGCTGCGTGAGCAGGCCCGCGAGTTGTGCCATCGGGCCGTTGTAGAACGCCGGGGACGGATTGAGCAGCAGCTGCGCCTGTTTGTTCAGCGCTTCGATCATGCCGTCGTTGCAGTGGCCGAGACTGTTGACCGCCCACCCCTGAATGAAGTCCAGATATCGCTTGCCGTTATTGTCGTAGAGCCAGGAGCCCTTGCCGTGCGTGAAAACGATTTCGGGCCGGTTCGTGATGTACATCAGCGACTCGATCGGGTACTCATTGAAATTCATGACGGCGGGCTCCAGACAGCGGGGTGAAGGGTTAATGAGCGGTTGGCCGGATATGAAACAGGGGCCGGAGAAAAACAAAAAAGCGGACAAAAAAAGCAAACAAAAAAGCCACGGCATGCCGTGGCTTTCATGATTCGAACTGCTTGCGCCTTTGTGCGGCGCGAATCCGTGACGAAGCCAGCGGCGCCCCTAAGGGAGCGGCGAGCGGCGACGTCGGAGTTCGGACTGGATGCGGTTCATGCGCGAAAGAATACGACAAGGAAAGCGCTGGTGTAAACCATGAATTTGCACAAATCCGCACCATGGGCGGATTTGTGCCAGTTTGCCAGCTTGCTGATTTCGATTTGATGAACGGCCCGATCGTCGTCCGATCAAGCCGTTCACCTCGTCAAACGGCGTTCGCCAGATCCGCTTCGCTCGTGAAGGAATCCGCGTAGAACTCGTCTTCCGGCAGACCGTGATGCTGGGTGAAATCGCGCTGGGCCGACTCGACCATCACCGGTGCGCCGCACGCGTACACCTGGTACGGCGACAGATCCGGCAGATCCTCGATCACCGCGCGATGCACGAAGCCGACGCGGCCCGTCCACGCATCGCTCGCGTCCGGTTCCGACAGCACCGGCACGAACTTGAAGTTCGGGATCTCGCGAGCCCATTGTTCGGCCAGATCGAGCAGGTACAGGTCTTTCTTGCGGCGCGCGCCCCAGTACAGCGTCATCGGCCGGTCGAGGTTCTTGAACACCGCATGTTCGACGATCGCTTTCAGCGGCGCGAAGCCGGTGCCCGACGCCAGCAGCACGATCGGCTTGTCCGAATCTTCGCGCAGGAAGAAGGTGCCGAGCGGCGCTTCGAAGCGCAGGATGTCGCGCTCCTTCAGCGTGTTGAACACGTGATCGGTGAACGCGCCGCCCGGCATATGACGGAGGTGCAATTCGACGGGGCCTTCCGCGTGCGGTGCGCTCGCCATCGAGTAGCTGCGGCGCTTGCCGTCCTTCAGAATGAATTCGAGGTACTGGCCGGCCAGATATTGCAGACGTTCGTTGGCGGGCAATTGCAGCTTCAGCACGACGACGTCGTCGGCCTTGCGCTCGATTGCGTTCACGCGGCAGGGCAGTTTCTTGACCTGCACGTCGCCCACGCCGGCCACTTCGCGGATATCCACTTCGAGATCGGAGCATGCCGTCGCACAGCAGAAGAGCGCCATGCCACGCGTTTTTTCGTCGTTCGACAAGGCCGACGACGAATGCTGACGCTGTTCGACCTGACCGCTAACCACCGTGCCTTTGCATGAGCCGCAGGCGCCGTTCTTGCAGCCGTACGGCAGGCCGATGCCCTGGCGCAAAGCCGCGATCAGGACCGGTTCGTCCTGTTCTACCTGAAACTGCCGGCCGCTTTGCCGGAGCGTGACGTTAAATGCCATAGAGTGTTCGAAATCGAAAAGTCGGTAATCGTTATCGGACCCGCTGTACAACTGTGCGGTACCTGCCGCGCTTGACGGCTACAATGCGTCCACCATGAAAGCGACACGAAATTTACGCCGGCCGCGCGTGCTGATTGTTGGCTGCGGTGACGTCGGCATGCGCTGCGTGCCCTTGTTGCGGCCACGCGCGCATATCTTCGCGCTCACCAGCCACGCCGGGCGCAGCGCCGAATTGCGCGCCGCTGGCGTCACGCCGCTGGTCGGCGACCTCGATGCGCGCCGCAGCCTGAAGCGGCTCGCCGGCCTCGCGCAGACGGTGCTGCATCTCGCGCCACCGCAAAAGACCGGCGATGACGACCGCCGTACCCGCGCCTTGCTCGCAACGCTGAGTACGCGCCGCGACCGTGCGCCGCGTGCCGCGCGCAGTGCGGCCGCGCCGGTAGGGCGGCTGCGCCGCGGGTTGCGCAACATGAGTGCCTCGTGGGCGGAATCTGAAGCAGCCAATATTGTACCCGACCGGGTGCGGTGGACCGCCGCGTCGCATGCGCCTGTGCGGCTTGTTTACGCAAGCACGACAGGCGTCTACGGCGATTGCGGCGGCGCGTGGATCGACGAGACGCGTGCGCCGCGGCCGGCCAATGCGCGCGCCAAACGTCGCGTGTCGGCCGAACAGCAATTGCGGCGCGCCACCGCGCGAGGCGTGGTCGCCGCGAGCATTGCGCGGATTCCAGGTATCTACGCGGGCAACCGTCTGCCGCTCGCGCGGCTGGAAAAGCGCACCCCGGCCTTGGTCGACGCCGACGACGTCTACACCAACCATATCCACGCCGATGACCTCGCCGCGATCCTCGTGCGCCTCGCCACGCACGGACGGCCGGCGCGCGCGATCCACGCGTCCGACGACACGTCGCTGAAAATGGGAGAGTACTTCGATGAGGTGGCCGATGCGTTCGGCCTCGAGCGCGCGCCTCGCATCACGCGCGCGGAGGCGGAGCAGCAGATCGAGCCGACCTTGTTGTCCTTCATGCGTGAGTCGAGGCGGCTTGTGAACAAGCGCCTCAAAGAGGAGCTGCGCGTGCGCTTGCGGTATCCGAGCGTTGAAGATTATCTGCGTGACGCGGGTAGAGCGACGAAAACACGCCCCTAGGCGGCGCGTTTCAAGGTATTCGGCTGAGGGCAACTAGTCGCCGCGCCGGGCAATGTCCGGCGAAATTGCGCGTGTGTCACGCCGCGCCGATCGAGGACGTCGACGTCGCGCGGCCTCACTGGCTTACGTCAGTGCCGGCAACGCCTCCAGCAACAGGAAGCACAGCAGTGCGCCGATCAGTGCGCCGATCAGGTTCGGATGATACTTGTGCCGTAGCCGCATCATGACCAGCAGTCCGCCGATCAGAACCAGCCCGAGGCACGTGAAAGCGATCATCACATACGAGATCGCGATGGTGTCGTAGATGACCATGGCGCCCCTCCTTGAACTCTTTGTAGTCTTTGTTTAAACGAGTATAGGGCGAGCTGTAAGGAAGAGCATGTTGCGATGCAGCGTGTAATCAGGTGTCCCGCAGGGCCTGTGTGCGGGCGCGCACACGATTCTCCTGATGCATCAAGGCTTTAAAAGGGCCCTACCGGTTTACCCGCTCCGTAAAGATCCGAGGTCGGTTTCGTCGAGCCATTGCCACGCCCCTTCTGCGAGCGTCGCGGGCAACGCGAGTCCGCCGATCCGCTCGCGATGTAGCGCTTCGCAACGGTTGCCGGCCGCCGCGATCATCCGCTTGACCTGGTGATACTTGCCCTCCATCACGGTAAGAGCAAGCGCGTGTTCGCCGCGGGCCTGGGCGTCGACGGCGGCGATCGGCTTGGGCTCGCCGTGCAGCAAGACGCCGTCGCGCAAGGCACGCAATTGGGCGTCGTCGATCGGGTGGCGCGTGGTCGCGATGTACAACTTCGGCACTTTGCGCTTCGGCGACGTGAACATGTGAACGAACTTGCCGTCGTCGGAGAGCAGCAGGAGGCCGGTGGTGTCCTGATCGAGACGGCCCACGCATTGCACGCCGCGCTCGGCGAACTGCGGTGGCAGCAGGCTGAACACGCTCAGATGATGCTGCGGATCGCGCGAACATTCGTAGCCGGCGGGCTTGTTCAGAAGCAGATAGGCGTGCTCGCGATACGGCCAGACGGCACCGTCCACGCTGAAGCGGAACGTGCTGTCATCGGTTGGAAAATCGGCGTCGGCATCGGCGCAGACGGCGCCGCCGATGCTCACGCGGCCGTCGCTGATCAGTGCCCGGCATTGGCGGCGCGAGCCGAAACCTTGAGTGAAGAGGATGCTTTCGAGATTCATGGCGAGCGAAGAATAACACCGCAAGAAGCGGAGCGCCGCGTGGCGCCATTGCGAACACGATGAGCTTTCCCATTCCGTTGCAGGAGTTCATCGATGCCCGCCGCTTCTTCGTCGTCTTCATCCGCGATCCGTCTGCCGGCCGCATTCCAGCGGCTCGCATGGTCGAATCTGGTCGCGCAATCCGCCGAGCAGATCAGCCTCGCCGCCGCGCCGCTCGTCGCCGTCTTCGCGCTCGGCGCTGGAGCGCGCGAGACCGGTTTGCTGCAAACCGCGCAGACACTGCCGTTCCTGTTGTTGTCGATTCCGCTCGGCGTATGGGCTGACCGCCGCTCGCGCCGCACGTTGATGGCGCTCGCCGAAAGCGTGCGCGTGGTCGCGATGCTGTGCGTGCTGCTGCTTGTGATGACGCACTCGCTGAGCTTGCCGCTGCTTGCCGCGCTCGGTTTCATTGCCGCAACCGGCACGGTTGCCTACAACGTCGCGGCGCCTTCGCTGGTGCCCTCGATCGTGCCGCGCGAGGCCTACGCCAGCGCGAACGGCCGTCTCGAACTGGCGCGCAGCGTCGCGTATTCAGCGGGGCCTGCACTCGGCGGACTGCTGGTCGGCTGGATCGGCGCGGGATGGGCGTATGGCTGTGCGTCTGGACTATCGGCGCTGGCCGTCGCGTTGCTCGCGGGGCTGCGCGAACCGCCGCGAGCGGCCGCTCCCCAGCGTCACTTCCTGCTGGAACTGCGCGACGGTACGCGCTTCGTGCTGCGCGACGCGCTGCTGCGTCCAATGCTCGCCACCGCAATCTTCTTCAACCTCGGTTTCTTCGTACTGCAAGCGGTGTATGTGCCGTACGCCGTGCATCGTTTGGGCTTGAGCGCGTCGATGGTCGGCGTGACGCTCGGCGCGTACGGTGTCGGTATGGTGTGCGGCGCGCTCGCCGCACCGGCCATCGCGCGACGCCTCGCGTTCGGCCGCGTGTTGATCATTGGACCGTCGTGCGGTTTGCTCGCCTCGCTCGTGATGGTGGCGACCATCGTCACGCCGTCGTTCTGGCTCGCGATGCTGAGCTTTTTCCTGCTCGGCGCAGGACCGATTCTGTGGGTGGTCGGCTCGACCACGCTGCGCCAGGCGATCACACCTGAACGGATGATGGGCCGCGTCTCGGCGCTCAACAGCACCGCGACCTTTGGCGCGCGGCCGCTGGGCGCATTGCTCGGTGCGGCGATCAGCGCGCGCTGGGGGATGGATGCATGTCTGGTCGCGGCTGCCATGGCTTTCCTTGTGCAGGCGCTGATTATCGTCATGTCGCCGGCGGCGCGACTTGCGGACATTCCCGAGGGCGCAGCAGTCGCGCAATGAAAACCCGTTTTCATCGGACCGCCGCATTGCATCTCGATGTGCCTGCTGGCGTCCGTGAAAACCCTTGAAAATGAAAATGAATTTTTTTCTGATGCGTTTCTATGTAAATATACTTTCATTCATTTTCATTACGCCCGGAAGGAAGTCCTCTTGGAGGGCAACCACCACGCCGGCTCGCTCGCATGATTCATCACTCGTCCGTTGCATCGAACCCCGCCGAGCAGGCCATCGCCGCGCGTATCGCGACAGCGATGCCGACCCTTACGCCGATCCATCGGCGCATGGGCGAATACGTGCTGGCGAATCTGTTCCGTGCGGCGACCATGCGCATCGACGAATTGGCGAGTGTGGTCGGTGCGTCGGTGGCGACAGCGAATCGCTTCGCTCGCGCGCTCGGCTTCGACGGTTATCCGCAGTTTCGGGAATCGCTCGTACGCGGTTTCGAAGCGACGCTCGCGCCGGTAGAGCGGCTGCGTAGCGCGCAGGAATCGCTCGCCTCCGGCGACGATCTGATCGACGCGTCGCTCGAACAGGCTGCATCCAATCTGCAATCCACCCGCTCAGCGATCGACAGCGCCGCCGCCGAGGCCGCTGTAGAAGCGATCATCTCCGCGCGTCGCGTCTTCGTGCTCGGCGCCGGTTCGAGCGCGTTCCTTGCTGGCCTGATGGAGCACGGCCTGATGCCGTATCACGACAACGTGCAGTCGCTCGCGTTCGTCGGCGGACCGTCGCATGCCGCGCGGCGTCTGTTCGCTTCGAACGAAGGCGATCTGGTGATCGGGATCGCGTTTCCACGTTACGTCGAAGACACAATCGAACTCGCGAGGCGTGCGGCAAGTCGCGGGGCACGCGTGCTTGCGCTGACTGACGGCCCGCGCTCGCCGCTCGCGCAATTCGCCGATCTCTCGCTCTATATCCGCTCCGAGCGACGGCTCGCGGCCAACGCCGATTCGGCCGTGCTGGCCGTCATCGAAGCGCTGTGCGACGCGGTCGCCTATCGGGCGAAACGCTCGGTGAAGGCCGCCGCCGAGGTCTCCGAATTCGTGCTGCCCTGGCTCACCGATCCGCAAACGACGGGTGCCGGCACAAGCGAGCAGCCTGTGCGCGCTTCAACCCGTACCACCCGTACCACGAAAGCCAAAAAATGAACTCCAACGCAGTCATTGCCATTCACGGCGGGGCAGGCACGATCCTGCGCGCATCGATGTCGGCGAGCGCCGAAGCCGACTACCACGCTGCCTTGCACGCCGTGTTGAGCGCGGGACAACGCGTCCTCGCCGACGGCGGCAGCGCGCTCGACGCCGTCAGCGAAGCCGTGCGTCTGCTCGAAGACTGCCCGCTCTTCAACGCGGGCCGTGGCGCGGTCTACACGGCGGCCGGCACGCATGAACTCGACGCGGCCATCATGGACGGCAGCACGCTCGAGGCCGGCGCGATCTGCTGTGTGACGCGCTTACGCAATCCGATTCTGGCGGCGCGCCGCGTACTCGAGCGCAGCGAGCATGTGCTGTTTACCGGCGCAGGCGCAGAAGCCTTCGCGGCCGCGCAAGGACTCGAATTCGTCGAGCCTGAGTATTTCCATACTGAAGCGCGTCATCGCCAGTGGCAGCTTGCACGCGGTCAGGATCGCGTGGTGCTCGATCACGACGGCGCGACGCTGGCCTCCGCGTCATCTTCGAGCGACGACGATCCCACGCCGCACGAGCCGATCGATCCGAATCGCAAGTTCGGCACCGTGGGTGCGGTCGCGCTCGATCAGCATGGGCACGTGGCGGCCGCGACCTCGACGGGTGGCGTCACGAACAAGCAGGTGGGCCGGGTCGGCGATACGCCGCTGATCGGCGCGGGCTGCTATGCGGACGACGCAACCTGCGCGGTCTCGACCACCGGCTCCGGCGAGATGTTCATGCGCATGGTCGCGGCGTACGACGTCGCGGCGCAGATGGCGTACCGCAACGTTTCACTCGAAGAGGCGGCGCACGACGTGGTGATGAACCGTCTGCCGAAGATCGACGGACGCGGCGGTCTGATCGCCGTCGATGCACGCGGCAACGTCACGCTGCCGTTCAATACCGAGGGTATGTATCGCGGTTTCGCGCGGATCGGTGAGACGCCGGTGACGGCGATCTATCGCTAATGCTGTCGCGCTGCGCCTTCGTCTGAACTGTTGCTAGAACTTTCGCTTGAACCACTGTTAGCCGCGTCCGAATCCAAAGGAACCATCGTGCCGACTTCATTGCACACCGCTCGCCCGCTTATCGAAACCTTGCCGCCGCAACGCGTGCTTGCGGTCGACGATCTGTCGGTCGCATTTCGCAACGGCGACAAGACCTTCAACGCGGTGCGCAATCTCTCGCTGACGGTCGAGCGAGGCGAAACGCTGGCGATCGTCGGCGAATCGGGTTCGGGAAAATCGGTGACATCGCTTGCATTGATGCGGCTGATCGAGCATGGCGGTGGGCGCCTTGCCGGCGGCAGCATCGCCTTCCGGCGCCGCGACGGCAGCGTGCTCGACCTCGCGAAAGCGTCGTCCGGCGCGATGCGTTCGATTCGCGGCGCCGACATCGCGATGATCTTCCAGGAACCGATGACCTCGCTCAATCCGGTATTCACGGTCGGCGATCAGATCAGCGAAGCAATTGCCTTGCATCAAGGGAAGAGCCGTTCTGCCGCGCACGCCGAAACGCTGCGTCTGCTCGAACTCGTGCGCATTCCCGAAGCGCGCCGGGTGGCCGCCCGTTTTCCGCATCAGCTATCCGGCGGCATGCGCCAACGCGTGATGATCGCGATGGCGCTGTCGTGCAAGCCCGCACTGTTGATCGCCGACGAACCTACTACCGCGCTCGACGTGACGATCCAGGCGCAGATCCTGCAATTGATTCGCGGCCTGCAGGACGAGATGAACATGGGCGTGATCTTCATCACGCACGACATGGGTGTGGTCGCCGAGGTGGCCGATCGCGTATTGGTGATGTATCGCGGCGAGAAAGTGGAAGAGGGGGCGTCGGATGTGCTGTTCGCCGCGCCATCGCATCCTTATACGAAGGCGTTGCTTGCCGCGGTTCCGCGCCTTGGCGCGATGCAGGGCACCGATCTGCCTGCCAAGTTTCCGATTCTGACCGTCGAGCAGGCGGCGCTCACCGGCACCGACGAGCCCGTTCGTCCCGCGGCCGCTGTAGCGAAAGAAACACAACCGCTGATTCACGACAGCACGCCGCCGATTTTGCGGGTGCGTGACCTGGTCACGCGCTTTCCAGTCAAGAGCGGTGTGTTCGGACGCTTGACGGGCCGCGTGCACGCGGTCGAGAAAGTCAGCTTCGATCTGCGCCCGGGTGAAACACTGGCACTGGTCGGCGAATCGGGTTGCGGTAAATCGACGACAGGCCGTTCGCTGCTGCGTCTGGTCGAAAGCCAGAGCGGCTCGATCGAATTCGACGGCAAGGAAATCAGCTCGCTCACAGGCCCTGCGTTGCAAGCGCTGCGCCGCGATATCCAGTTTATTTTCCAGGACCCGTTCGCATCGCTGAACCCGCGTTTGACGGTCGGCTTCTCGATCATGGAGCCGCTGCTCGTGCATGGCGTTGCTCAAGGCGCGGAGGCGCAAGCACGCGTTGCGTGGCTGCTCGAAAAGGTCGGCTTGCCGCCCGAAGCCGCACGGCGCTATCCGCACGAATTTTCGGGCGGACAGCGGCAACGCATTGCGATTGCGCGTGCTCTGGCATTGAATCCGAAAGTCGTGATCGCCGACGAATCCGTCTCCGCACTGGACGTTTCCGTGCAGGCGCAGATCGTTAACCTGATGCTCGACCTGCAACGCGAGCTCGGTGTCGCGTATCTGTTCATTTCGCACGACATGGCGGTGGTGGAGCGTGTCAGTCATCGCGTGGCGGTGATGTATCTCGGCCAGATCGTCGAGATCGGTCCGCGCCGCGCGGTATTCGAAGCGCCGCAGCACCCGTACACGAAGAAGCTGATGGGCGCGGTGCCGGTCGCCGATCCGGCACGCCGTCACGCGAAACGCATGCTCGCCGCCGATGAGATTCCGAGCCCGATCCGCGGACTGAACGACCAACCGATCGTGGCGCCACTGGTCGCGGTTGGACCGGATCATTTCGTGGCTCAGCATCGGGTCGGCGGCGCTTACTAGAACTAGACGCGAACATAGACCCGAGCGCAGACCTGAACGAAGCGCCAAACCTGAAGCAAAGCCATTTTCTCTCGCAGCACATAACCCTGTTTCACTTCGCAGTCTGGAGCCAACCTCATGAACCTGCTGGTCCCGTCTTCTCCGTTTCGTTTGCGCGCGCTGGTCAGCGGCGGCGCGGTGGTGTTCGCGATGCTCGCGGGCAATGTGGCGCACGCTGATACGACGGCGGTGATGGCCGTTGCGTCGACCTTCACTACGCTCGATCCGTACGACGCGAACGACACGCTGTCGCAAGCCGTTGCCAAGTCGTTCTATCAAGGCCTGTTCGGTTTCGACAAGGACATGAAACTGGTCAACGTGCTGGCCGATAGCTACGAAGCGAGTCCGGATGCCAAGGTCTACACATTCAAGCTGCGCCACGGCGTGAAGTTCCAGGACGGCACTGACTTCAACGCCGCTGCAGTCAAAGCGAACTTCGACCGCGTGACCGATCCGGCGAACAAGCTCAAGCGCTACAACATGTTCAACCGCATCGAGAAGACCGAAGTGGTCGATCCGTACACGGTGAAGATCACCCTGAAGGCGCCGTTCTCGGCGTTCGTCAACGTGCTGGCGCATCCGTCGGCGGTCATGATTTCGCCCGACGCGCTGAAGAAGTACGGCAAGGACATCGCGTTCCATCCGGTCGGCACAGGCCCGTTCGAACTGGTGAAGTGGGACCCGGCAGGCGACCTGACGGTGAAGAAATTCGCCGGCTACTGGAAGAAGGGTTATCCGAAGGTCGATGCAATCGACTGGAAGCCGGTGGTCGACAACAACACGCGCGCTGCGTTGATGCGCACTGGCGAAGCGGACTTCGCGTTCCAGGTGCCGTTCGAACAGGCCGCGCAATTGCAGTCGAGCCCGAAGGTCGATTTGATCGCGTCGCCGTCGATCATCCAGCGCTATATCAGCCTGAACGTCAACCAGAAGCCGTTCGACAACCCGAAGGTGCGTGAAGCGCTGAACTACGCGGTCAACAAGGACGCGCTGACAAAGGTTGCATTCGCCGGTTATGCGACGCCGGCTGATGGCGTGGTGCCGCAAGGTGTCGATTACGCAGTGAAGCTCGGCCCGTGGCCGTACGATCCGGCGAAGGCGCGTGAGCTGCTGAAGGAAGCGGGTTATCCGAACGGTTTCGAAACGACATTGTGGTCCGCGTATAACTACTCGACCGCGCAGAAGGTGATTCAGTTCGTGCAGCAGCAGTTGGCGCAAGTCGGCATCAAGGCGCAGGTCGAAGCACTCGAAGCGGGTCAACGTGTCGCGAAGGTGGAAAGCGCGCAGGACCCGGCGACCGCACCCGTGCGGATGTACTACGCGGGCTGGTCGTCGTCGACGGGTGAAGCGGACTGGGCGATTACGCCGCTGCTCGGATCGGTCTCGTTCCCGCCGAAGATGGTCAACACCGCGTACTACAAGAACGACACCGTTGACAGCGATCTGAAGCAGGCGCTCGAAACCACCGACCGAGCAAAGAAGGCGGAGCTTTACACCGACGCGCAAAAACGCATCTGGGCCGACGCGCCGTGGATCTTCCTCGTTAAGGAAAAGGTTGTGTATGCGCGCAGCAAGCGTTTGTCGGGCGCGTATGTTGCGCCGGACGGCTCGTTCAATTTCGACGAGATTGCGATCAAGTGATGAGCTGACCGTCCGGCGCGGCGTGTTCTTCACGAATGCACGAGCCGGACGGTCGCGTACTGCTCTGAGAGATCTCTCGTTACCCGCATCATTGCCGGATTGGGTTTCATGCTGAACTTCCTCGTCAAACGTATCTTTGGCCTGCTGCCGACGCTCTTCATCGTCGCCGTGCTGGTGTTCCTGTTCGTGCATCTGTTGCCCGGCGATCCGGCGCGCCTCGCGGCCGGTCCCGAAGCGGACGAAGCGACCGTTGCGCTGGTGCGAGCCGATCTCGGTCTCGACAAGCCGATGCCGCAGCAATTCGCCAACTTCTTCGTGAAGATCGCGCATGGCGACTTCGGCACGTCCACGCGCAGCAAGCGGCCGGTCAGTCAGGAAATTGGCGAGCGCTTCATGCCGACGCTGCTGCTTACGCTCGCGAGCATGGTGTGGGCGGTGGTGCTCGGCATGGGTATCGGCATCGTCTCAGCCGTGTGGCGCAATCGCTGGCCGGACCGGCTCGGCATGACGCTCGCGGTGTCGGGTATTTCGTTTCCCGCGTTCGCGCTCGGCATGCTGCTGATGGAGATTTTTTCGGTGAAGCTCGGCTGGTTGCCGATTGTCGGCGACGGTTCCTGGAAGAGCTACGTACTGCCGTCGCTCACGCTCGGCGCGGCGGTGGCGGCGGTGATGGCGCGCTTCACCCGTGCCTCGTTCGTCGAAGTGATGAATGAAGATTTCGTGCGCACCGCGCGCGCCAAGGGTGTGCCCGAACGGCTCGTGATCGTCAAACACTGCCTGCGCAACGCAATGATTCCCGTCATCACGATGATGGGGCTGCAATTCGGCTTTCTGCTGGGCGGCTCGATCGTGGTCGAAGTGGTATTCAACTGGCCGGGTCTCGGACGCCTGCTGGTGGATGCCGTGGCGATGCGCGACTATCCCGTGATTCAGGCCGAAGTGCTGTTGTTCTCGCTTGAGTTCATCATTATCAACCTGGTTGTGGACGTGCTGTACGCCGTCATCAACCCGACCATCCGTTTCAAGTGAGGCCCGCATGAGCATCTCAGTCACCGAGGCGAATGCGGCCAAGGCCGCCCTCGTAGAAAGCGCGATCCGCACGCCGTGGAGTGAATTCTGGCGCAAATTCCGTAAGCAGCATGTGGCGCTCGGCGCCGGTATTTTCGTGCTGCTGCTGGTCGCGGTCGCGATTCTAGCGCCGCATATCGTGCCGTACGACCCCGAGAATTTCTTCGACTATGACGCGCTGAACGCGGGGCCCTCGGCCGCGCATTGGTTCGGCGTCGATTCGCTGGGCCGCGATATTTTCAGCCGCATTCTGGCGGGTTCGCGTATTTCGCTTGAGGCCGGTTTCCTGTCGGTGGCGATCGGCGCGGTGATCGGCACATTCTTCGGCTTGCTGGCCGGTTATTACGAAGGCTGGTGGGACCGCATCACCATGCGTGTCGCCGATGTGCTGTTCGCGTTTCCCGGCATTCTGCTGGCGATCGGTGTGGTTGCGATTCTCGGCAATGGCATGATCAATGTGATCTGTGCGGTGGCGATTTTCAGCATCCCGGCGTTTGCGCGGCTCGTGCGCGGCAATACGCTGATGCTCAAGCAACTCACGTATATCGAAGCGGCGCGCAGCATCGGTGCATCGGACTGGACCATCATCGTGAGGCATATTCTGCCGGGGACGATTTCATCGATTGTGGTGTACTTCACGATGCGAATCGGTACTTCGATCATCACGGCGGCAAGCTTGTCGTTTCTCGGACTCGGTGCGCAACCGCCGATGCCGGAGTGGGGCGCGATGCTCAACGAAGCGCGCGCCGATATGGTTACCGCGCCACATATCGCGCTGTTTCCGAGTCTGGCGATTTTCCTCACCGTGCTGGCGTTCAATCTGCTCGGCGACGGTTTGCGCGATGCGCTCGATCCGAAGCTCGACCGGCCATGAGGTTGACCGAAACTGCCGGTGAGAAGGCGCCGCATATCGGGGTGTTGCCAAGTGGCCCGCGAGGGACGCTTGCCGACATCGAAGGCGTGACCGTAGGGCATTGCACGCTGGATGAAGGCGCAGTGCAAACCGGCGTGAGCGTGATCCGTCCGCATCCTGGCGATCCTTTTATCGCGAAGGTGCCCGCGGCTGCTTCTGTGATCAACGGATTTGGCAAAAGCATCGGGCTCGTGCAAGTCGAAGAACTCGGCGTGCTGGAAACGCCGATTGCGTTGACCAATACGTTCGGTGTTGCTGCGGTCGCTCAAGCGCAGATTCGCGCTGCAATTCGCGCCAATCCGCAAATCGGACGCGAGTGGTCGACTGTCAATCCGCTGGTGTTCGAATGTAATGACGGATACCTGAACGACATTCAGGCTTTAGCGGTAAGCGAACAGCACTATAACGATGCATGCGACGCGGCAAGCGTTGACGTCGCGAGCGGTTCGGTTGGCGCTGGCCGTGGCATGTCCTGCTTCGATCTGAAGGGCGGAATCGGCAACGCATCGCGCGTCATTGACGTAGCAGGGCGGAGCTATACGGTCGGCGCACTGGTGCTCGCGAACTTCGGCCGCCTGCCGATGCTGACGATCGACGGCGCGCCGCTCGGCCGCGTGCTGGCCGGACGCGCAGCCAAATCTGTCGCAGCTGGCTCGGCGGCCGTGGCAACATCAGCGAATTCGGCGATCCAGGCGACAGCCTCGAAACCCGAGCAAGGTTCGATCATCATGATCGTCGCCACTGATGCGCCACTCGACGCTCGCCAACTCAAGCGGCTGTCGCTGCGCGCCGCGGCCGGTCTCGCACGAACCGGCTCGGTGTACGGGCACGGCAGCGGCGACATCGCGTTGGCGTTTTCGACGGCCTACACCGTGCCACACGAATCCGACTTTGTCGCGCTGCCGCCCGTGCTCGCCGATGCGCGCCTCGATCCGCTCTTCCGTGCCTGCGCGGACAGCGTCGAGCAAGCGATCGTCGATGCGCTGTGGCGTGCCACGTCGGTGACGGGCCGTGACAACCATCGTCGCCTATCGCTGCACGACACAGCGCCCGACCTCGCTCAACTTCTCAAGCAATCTTCCTGATGAAAGTCCTGATTTCCGCCGACATCGAAGGCGTAGCCGGCGTGTTCCATCCCGAGCAAACGCGTGCGGGCAACGGCGAATACGAAGCCGCGCGGCGCTGGATGACACTCGAGGCCAACGCCGCGATTGAAGGCGCGTTCGCAGGTGGTGCGACGCATGTCTGGGTCAACGATTCGCACGGCGGGTTCCGCAATCTGCTACCCGATCTGCTCGATGCGCGTGCCCAGGTCGTGCTCGGCAAACCGCGCACACTCGGCATGATGGCCGGCCTCGAATACGGCGCGGCGCTGGTGTTCATGATCGGCTATCACGCCAGGTCGCAAACGCTCGGCATTCTCTCGCACACGATCAACAGCTTCGCGTTCGCGCGCGTCTTGATGAACGGTGTCGAAGTCGGCGAGGCAGGATTGTATGGAGCCCTGGCGGAAGAATATGGCGCACGTGTAGCGCTTTTATCCGGCGACGATGTGTTCGCTGAGGAGACCGCGCCACGTTTTCCCGGCGCGCGTTTTGTCGTCACCAAGAGCGCGACGGGGCATGCAAGCGGCGTCACGCAAACGCCGGCAAGCGCTCGCGATGCAATCGAAACTGCCGCACGCGAAGTGGTGCGGCATTCAATCGACAAGGGTCATGCGCCGCACGCCACGCGTGCTATCGCGAAGCCCGTCGAGTGCGAGTTGCGTGTGCAAACTACCGCGCTTGCCGATCTGTTCTGCCAATGGCCGACGCTCACGCGTGTGGATGCCGTTACGTTGCGCTTTAGCGCGGAGTCGGCGGAACACGCGGTGCGCATGTTGAATTGTCTATCGGCGATGTCGTTCATGTTGCGCTGAGGGGCGCTGGAGCCGGCCACTGCCTACTGTTGCCGGCTCAACTCCCGCGCTGCACGATCGATCACGTCCGCAACAGCGGCCGCATGCGACACCGGCGCAAGATGGCTCGATGCAATAGGTATGACCTTCGCCCCCATCCGGTCGGCCATGAATTTTTCGACCGCGGGCGATACCGCGCGGTCCTTGGTCGTCAATACATACCACGACGGCTTTTCTTTCCACGCTACGTGGCTGACCGTTTCGCTGAAGGCCGTGGCGGCGATCGGCTGTTGCGCGGCGGAGAGCACGCGCGTCAGATTCTCGGGCACGTCGGCGGCGAAGTCGGCGTGATACTTGCTGCGGTCGAGCCACAGAAAGCCCGTCGGGTCTGCTGTGATGCCTTGGTTCGCGGGCATCGGCGCCGCGCGCTTCATCAGGTCCATTGTCGATTCATGCAGGTCCGGCGCGATCGCCGCCACGTAAACGAGACCCGCGACGTTCGGTGCGTTCGCACCGGCTTCGGTGATCACGACACCACCCCATGAATGCCCCACCAGGATGGTCGGGCCATCCTGGCGCGCGAGGACGCGGCGGGTGGCCGCGACATCATCGGCGAGCGACGTGAGCGGGTTCTGCACCGAACTCACGTGATAACCCTTCTGCTGCAACTTCGCGACGACGCCGTTCCAGCTCGACCCGTCGACGAACGCGCCATGAACCAGCACGACATTGCGTACGGGGCCGGTCATCGGCGCTGCGGATGGTGTGGGGGCTCTTGCGGCGGCGGGTGCAGCGGGGGCGGCGGTAGGGGGAGCGGGAACTGCGGCCGGTGCGGCGGGTGGAGGGGGCGGCGCTTCAGGCGCGCTCGACTCCATACCCGGCATGTCGGCTGGTTCGGCGGCGGGTTCTGCCGTAGGCGCCGCAGTTTGCGCGAGGGCACCCGCCCCGGCGAAGCAGAGACACAAAGCAGCGGCGCAAAGCAGACGTTTGGGCGACATGTTGAATCTCCGAAGGCGGATACCTCGACTAGGGCAACATACAGAAGCACCACGCCAGTGACAATCACTATCCTTGCCGTTAAGTGCGGCGCAGAACCAAGCGCGGGTTGCTCCCAGTATTGAGGTAATTTCGGGCACGGTAAAATTTCAGGTTCTGCCGGGGCGGACCATAAGTCCGATCGGGTGATCGATATCCATACACTGGGGCGCAATTTTGAATAGTGCACAGCAGCAAGACGGCCTGAAGCGCGGGCTTAAGAATCGTCACATCCAGCTGATCGCGCTGGGCGGGGCGATCGGCACCGGCTTGTTTCTCGGCTCCGCCAGCGTGTTGAAGGCAGCCGGCCCGTCGATGATTCTCGGCTACGCGATCGGCGGCATCATCGCCTTCATGATCATGCGGCAGCTTGGTGAAATGGTCGCGCAGGAGCCGGTTGCCGGTTCGTTCAGCCACTTCGCCTACAAGTATTGGGGCGATTTCCCCGGCTTTCTGTCCGGCTGGAACTACTGGGTACTGTATGTGCTCGTGAGCATGGCCGAACTGACCGCAGTCGGCACCTACGTGCATTACTGGTGGCCGGGGGTGCCCACGTGGGTCTCCGCGCTGGTGTGCTTCGCCATCATCAATGCGATTAATCTCGCCAACGTCAAAGCATACGGCGAAACCGAATTCTGGTTTGCGATCATCAAGGTGGTGGCGGTGATCGGCATGATCCTGTTCGGCGGCTATCTGCTGATCAGCGGCCATGGTGGGCCGCAAGCCTCGATCACCAATCTCTGGGCCGACGGCGGCTTTTTCCCGCACGGTTTTCATGGCCTGTTCATGATGCTCGCGGTCATCATGTTTTCGTTCGGCGGCCTCGAGTTGATCGGCATTACGGCTGCTGAAGCGGCCGACCCGCAGAAAAGCATTCCGAAGGCCGTGAATCAGGTGATCTACCGGATTCTGATTTTCTACATCTGCTCGCTGGCGGTGCTGCTCTCGTTGTATCCGTGGAATCAGGTGGCGGCCGGCGGCAGCCCGTTCGTGATGATCTTCTCGCAGATCGGCTCGACGCTGACCGCGAACATTCTCAATGTGGTGGTGCTGACCGCGGCGCTGTCGGTGTACAACAGCGGCGTGTATGCGAATAGCCGCATGCTCTACGGTCTCGCGGAACAGGGTAACGCGCCGCGTGCGCTGATGAAGGTCGACCGGCGTGGCGTGCCGTATATGGCGATCGGTTTGTCGGCGCTCGCTACGTTTACCTGCGTGATCATCAACTATCTGATTCCGGCTGAAGCGCTCGGTTTACTGATGGCGCTGGTAGTGGCCGCGCTGGTGTTGAACTGGGCGCTGATCAGCCTGACGCATCTGAAGTCGCGCAAGGCGATGGTGGCGGCAGGCGAAACGCTCGTGTTCAAGTCGTTCTGGTTTCCGGTCAGCAACTGGATCTGTCTCGCTTTCATGGCGCTGATCCTCGTGATTCTGGCGATGACGCCGGGCCTGTCGGTCTCAGTGTGGCTCGTGCCCGCATGGCTGGTCGTGATGTGGGCCGGCTATGTGTTCAAGCGCCGGCGTGCCGCGATGCATGGCGGCGCGCGAGTCGTAGGGCAGTAAGGCGGATAGTGGCCGCCCGCACCTTTGACGTCGGGCGGGCCAATTTCGAGAAGAGCTTCAATATGCGGCGGAACGTCACATATTGCTTAGGCAATTATTGCCTAAGCTGATAAGTGCAATGTCGCATGTCAGGAGCCGAACATGAACACCACCATCGAACACGACGCACGTTTGGACTTGTTGCTGTCGATCGCGCATGAAGCGCTCGGCATCACGACGTTCGAACTGAGCGGCAAGGCGAGCGCCGATTTACGCATCGTGCGCGTCGATAGCCTCGCGAGAGCGCTAGAAGCGGCCTACGACGCCGGTCTCATGACCGGGCGGGGCTTTCAGATAACGGCGGGGACCGGCAAGGAAGCGGTGTGAGGATGACATCCCGAAACCCCGCTTGGCGACAGTTAGAATTCGCGGCCCAATGCGCTGCCTGCTATGCAAGCGCATCGTCGGTGCCACCGCTTCGTTGTCCTTTTCTGCTGCGCCACGCCGAAACGCTGCAGCCGAAGCGGCCGCCGAACCAGCGGGAAAACGCGCTCAACGATGAGAAGCCCAACAGCGTCGCGACTTCGGACAGCGGCCGGTCGCGGCTTTCAATATATCGAACCACCATCTCAACGCGCACCGCATCGACAATCGACAAATAGGTTTCGCCGTGATGCGCGAGGTGACGATTCACGGTCCTGCGATCCACGCCCAAATCCTGTGCTACCCGGTCGACCGAGCAGATGCCGGACGGAAGCAGTGCGATAACCAGCTTCCGTACCTTGTCGGACATTGTTGCGTTGGATTGAAGCAGCATTGAATCCATGTACCGGCGCACCTGCTGCGCCAGGACCGGATCATAGGTTGGAATCGCGGCGTCCAGATCAGATGCGAGGCACACAACGCCGTCAAAATCCTGGTTGAACGAGACAGGTGCGCCAAACACGCGCGCGTGCACGACAAGGCTGGCGGGAGCCTCATGTGTGAAGCAGACCGTGCGCGGCTTCCAGGCAGTTCCAAGAATCATGCTCAGCATCCGGTACATGACGCCCAGCACCAACTCCGTTGCCTGGCGCACGGAGCCCGGAATGCCGCCCATGAGGTCTTCCCGGATGATGGCAAGTCCCTCCGTTTCCTCGAGGCGCATGACGAGCGCTTCGTTGTGCAGCCTCAGGTAGCGCTCCATGGATTCCAGCGCTTTGCGAAGTGTCGGTTGTTCACGGACCGCAAAGCCAAGCGGACCAAGATTGGAAAGATGACGCGTCTCCGCCATGCGCAGACCGAAATCCTCAATTTCAGCGGCCCGAGCCGACCTCTCCAGCAATCGTCCCACCGCATCGGCCGGAACCATGATGTCTGGATCGAGCAACGCCGACCGGCTAATGCCGGCATAGCGCAATTGCTCATACGGATCCACGCCCACCGATCGAGCCACCTCGACGTAATTGGTCAGGGACGCGCTACGAAGCAAATAGACCATATGGTTTTCCCCTGCTGTCCCGAAATGTAAATTTTTTGCCCCAGCATGTCAAACCGCCGTTCGCCAGACGTCGATACTTGAGTCCATTGATGCACGACGCACTCATGCGATTGTGCGATTCGAGAAGTCAAGGAGACGAACGATGAGCAACGAGACGGAGCGCCGCGCCACACCGGTCTGCGACCAGCTGCGCGCGACCGGCAACTGGAATCCCGCCTGGGACGCGATTGCCGAACTCGATCCCGCGTGGGCCGAGAAATTCATGGTGATGGGCATGCACCCCGTGATGTCGGGCGTGCTCGAGCCCAAGGTTTTCGAATTCCTCGCGATAGCGGTCGATGCGTCCTGCACGCACATGTATGCGCCCGGCACACGTCGCCATATCCGTAAGGCGCTCGAGCTGGGCGCCACCCGGGAAGAAATTGCAGCGGTCCTGCAAGCGGTGAGCGTCCTTGGCATCCATTCGAGCAGCCTTGGCGCGCCGATCCTGCTTGAAGAGCTGGCGGCCATCGAGCAGGCCAAAACTGCCGGCGCCCAGGTTGCCGCCTAATTGCCCGAACCCAGCACTACGAACCCACTAAAGAGGAAGACAAACATGCATTTCCTGGACGATTCCCTGCTGCCTGAAAATCAGGAAAAACTCGTGATTCAGGTGGCGCCGTACGGCCCGCAATGGATCCCCGGCGATTCGGAGGATATCCCGGTCACGATGGACGAACAGGTCCAGAAAGCCGTCGATTGCTACAACGCGGGCGCGACCGTCCTGCACGTGCACGTCCGCGAAGTTGACGGCAAGGGCAGCAAGCGTCTGTCCAGGTTCAACGAGATGCTGGCCCGCCTGCGCGAAGCGGTGCCTAAGATGGTTCTGCAGGTTGGCGGCTCGATCTCGTTCGCACCGGAGGATGAAGGTCTGGCCGCCAAGTGGGCCAATGACGACACGCGCCACATGCTGGCCGAACTGGATCCGCGGCCTGATCAGGTGACGGTGGCGATCAACACCAGCCAGATGAACATCATGGAGCTGCTGGTCGAGGCCGACTACGCAGGCACCTCGCTGGCCAATCCGGCGTACCAGGCTGCCTACCGCGACATGATCGTGCCGTCCAATCCGTCCTGGCACGTCGAACACCTCCGACGCCTGGTCGCTAGCGGCATCCAGCCGCACTTCATGTTGGGGAACCTGACGCAACTGGAAACCGTCGAGCGCCTGATTCGCGCTGGGACCTACACCGGCCCGTTGATCCTCAACTACGTCGCGATTGGTGGCGGAGCGGCCGGGCTGCATCCGGCGGACATGCTCGAGTTCGCCCGCCGTACCCCGGACGGCGCCGTGCTCACGCTCGAAACGCTGGGCCGGTATGTGGTGCCGATGAACACGATGGCGATCGCGATGGGCCTGCACGTGCGCGTCGGCATCGAGGACACGCTGCTCGGCCCGGACGGCGAACGCGCGACCTCGGTGCAGCAGATCGAACAGATGGTCCGCATTGCGCGCGAGCTCAATCGCGACATCGCCAGCGGCGAAGATGCCCACCGCATCTACCAGATCGGCACGCATTGGGGCAGCACCGACGAGACGCTGAAGAACCTAGGCATGGTGCCGAACCGCACGCCCGTCCAGCGCGGCGGGGCGGCACGCAAGGCCGCCTGACAGAGGGTCGCAAGACGGCACGCGGCAGCGTACTGCGCGCTGTCTCGCTAGCAACCCACGCCCCTCAGTTCTGGAGACAGATGATGTACTGGAAAAAAAGCCCGCCTGCCATTCTGGCGTCGCTGCTGGTGATCCACCTGCTGGCGCACATCGACCGCAACATGCTGCTCGGATTCTCGCCGCAGATCATCAAGGATCTGGTGCTCAGCAATGCGCAATATGGCTTTCTGGTCGGCGCGGTGTGGGTACTGAGCTTCGGCGTGATGGCGATGTTCATGGGCACGCTGGCAGACCGCTTCAGCCGTACCCGCGTCATTGCCGCCGGCGTGCTGATCTGGAGCGCCTGCACGTTGGCCTCGGGCCATGCACAAAACTTCGAACAGATGGTCGTCGCGCGATTTTTCGTGGCCAGCGGCGAAGCGGCCCTGGTACCCGCCGCGGTGGCCCTGCTGGCTGAGCTCTTTTCCGAGCAGAGGCGAGGCGCGGCAATGGGGCTGTTTTTCATGGGCATCCCCCTGGGAATCGGCTGTAGCTTCCTGCTCGCCGGCAGCTTTGGTGCGACGCACGGCTGGCGCACTACGTTCTATGTCCTGGGCATCGTCGGCGTCGCCATCGCCTTGCCGCTGGCGCTGCTCAAGGAAGACCGCAGCCGGCTCTCGCCGCAGGAACGCGGCGCAGCCTTCCTGCCACAGGTGCTCGCGGTCCTGCGCATCGTTAGGGGCACCCCGGCGCTGGGCTTCATGATCACTGGCTTCGTGCTGGTCCATCTGGTTTTTGCCAGCTTCGCCTTCACGCAGTTATGGCTCGTCAACGAACGCGGCATGAACGCGGCTGGCATTGCCACCCGGATCGGCACGCTACAACTGGTGTTCGGCACGCTTGGCGCGGCGGTAGGTGGCGTCATGAGCGATCGCGTGGCGCGAAAGTTGCGCGGAGGACATGCGAGCTTCATGGCACTCATCGTCGTGATCTGCGCGCCGTTGATGCTGGCATATCGTTTCACACCTACCGGGTCGCCCCTGTTCTACATCGGCATGTGTGCCGGATTCTTCCTGCCGCTGGCGGTGTACGGCCCGGGCATGACGGCGCTTGCGAACATGACGCCGCAGAACATGCGCTCGACGGTCACCGGCTTCACGATGCTGGCAATCAATGTATTCGCTCTGGCCATCGGCGCCGTGGTCGTCGGTATGGCCGCCGACTATTTCATCAAGGCGGGTGTGACCGCTCCGCTGACTGGCGTACTGATTGCCACCGACGCGCTGGCGATCAGTTCAGCACTATTTTTCGCACTGGCGGCGCGTGCCTCACGCAGGCAGCGAATGCTCGCGCTTGAAAATGTACAACCTGTGAGGTCATGAAAATGCAGAGCCAACGCCAGAATCTGGCAGGGCGTGTCGCCCTCGTCACCGGTGCCGGCCGCGGCATGGGCGGTGCCATTGCCATCGACCTCGCCAGAGCCGGCGCAAGCGTCGCGATTTGCGACATCGACATGCCTGCGCTGGAAGAGACGCGCGCAGCGGTAGAAGCGGCCGGCGCGCCGTGTCTGGCGCTGCGCTGCGACGTGTCGTCGAGCAGCGAAGTCGCCAATATGTTTTCCCGCATCGTCGAGCGCTTCGGCACGCTGCACATCCTTGTCAACAATGCCGCGCTTGTACCGAACAGCCCGGTCGATACCGGGCGCCGCAACAGGCACTACGCGTATATGACCACGCCCGTGCCGCGGCAGTCCCTGGGCTTCACCAGTGCCATGAGCGACGAAGAGTGGCATCGCTACTGGGACGTCAACGTGCATGGCCTGTTTTATTGCACACGCGAAGCGCTCAGGCTGATGGAGCCGCAGCGCGACGGCAGGATCATCAACATCGCGTCGATAGCCGGGATCTCGGCCATGAGCGCGCATAGCCCGCATTACAGCGCCACCAAAGGTGCCGTAGTTGCCTTCACCAGGTCGGTCGCCGCAGAAGTGGCAGGGGCCAATATCTTCGTCAACGCAATGGCGCCGGGCGGTGTGGCGACTCCCGAATTTACGAATTACTTTGAGGCCGCCGGCGAGGAGAAGTGCAACCAGTTCTGGCAGCTCTGTCCCGCCGGACGTCTGGGCACGATGGAGGAATACGCGTCGATGGTGACCTACCTGGCCGGCGACCACTACCTGGTCGGCCAGATCATCAGCCCGAATGGCGGTGCAGTGATATGACGGAAGAAGCGCGATGAACCCGGGCGAACCCGCCGGCAATCCCTGCATCAATATTTGCAGAATGGATCATAACGATAAGTTCTGCCAGGGGTGCTGGAGAACGCTACCGGAGATTAGTCGCTGGGACCGGATGAGTGACCAGCAAAAGGCAGACGTCGCAGCCTTGCTCGAACGCCGCCGCCACGAAAAGGTGTGACTGTCGGCAGCGGCCCGTGACCCCGTAACAGAGAATGGACTACCGTATGAACGGCCTGATGTTGCAAAAGCAGTTGTTAATTTCCTCGTTGATCGAGCATGCGGATCGCCATCATGGCGATACGGAAATCGTGTCGCGCCGGGTCGAGGGTGACATTCATCGCTACACCTTCCGCGATTGTCACCGTCGTGCCCGTCAGGTGGCCAATGCACTCGTGAGCCTCGGCGTCAGGGCGTCCGATCGCATCGGCACGCTCGCGTGGAATGGTTATCGCCATATGGAGCTGTACTACGGCATTTCCGGCATGGGGGCGGTGATGCACACGATCAATCCGCGCCTGCACGTGGATCAGATCGCCTACATTGCCGACCATGCGGAAGATCAGTATCTGTTCTTCGACCTGACCTTCCTGCCGTTGGTGAAAGCGATTGCTGGCCGCTGCAGGACGATCAGGGCGTTTATCGCAATGACCGACCGCGCGCACCTGCCACAGGATTCCGGAATTGCCAACCTGCTGTGCTACGAAGACCTGGTCGAAGGGCATTCCCCGGACTACACGTGGCCGGATTTTGACGAGGACACTGCCTGCACGCTGTGCTACACGTCGGGCACGACCGGCAACCCGAAGGGCGTGCTGTACTCCCATCGCTCGTCGCTGCTGCACACCTTTGCTGCTGCCATGCCGGACGCGCTGAACTGCTCGGCACGCGATGTGATCCTGCCGGTGGTGCCCATGTTCCACGTCAATGCATGGGGTCTCCCGTACGTTGCGTGCATGGTCGGGGCCAAGCTGGTTTTCCCCGGCCCGGGGCTGGACGGTCAATCGCTGTACGAGCTCCTTGAAGCCGAGCAGGTCACTTTCGCAGCCGGCGTGCCGACGGTATGGCAAGGCCTGCTGACTCATCTCGAACAAGGCGGCCTGACATTCTCGAGCATGAGGCGCACCGTCATTGGCGGCGCGGCCTGTCCGCCCGCCGTTTTGCGCAAGTTCCAGGACGGGTACGGCGTGGAAGTGTTGCACGCATGGGGCATGACTGAGCTGAGTCCACTCGGGACCGTTGGCGCGATGAAAGCGCGACACCATGGCATGAGCCCGGAAGAGCGTCACGCCGTGCAAGCCAGGCAGGGCCGGGCAGTGTTTGGCGTCGACATGAAGATCTTAGGCGGGGACGGACAGGAATTGCCCTGGGACGGCGTGACTTCAGGCGACCTGCTGGTACGCGGCCCATGGGTAGTGCGCAACTACTTCCGCAACGATGGCGGAAACCCGCTGCGGATTGATGCCGATGCGCATGGCTGGTTCCCGACTGGCGATATCGCGACCATCGACGCCGACGGCTTCATGCAGATCACTGATCGCAGCAAGGACGTGATCAAGTCTGGCGGCGAGTGGATCAGCTCGATTGAGATCGAACACATCGCAAGCTCGCACCCCGCAATCGCGTGCGCGGCGTGCATTGCGGCAAAGCATCCGAAGTGGGACGAACGGCCACTGCTGCTCGCGGTGAAGAAGCCTGATGCACAGGTGACAGGTGAGGAGTTGCTGGCGTTCTTCGAGGGAAAAATCGCGAAATGGTGGACACCGGACGCCGTCGTGTTTGTCGACGCGGTGCCGCTCGGCGCCACCGGCAAGGTGTTGAAGAACCAGCTACGCGAACAGTTTCAGGACTATCTGCTGGCGTCGTGAGCCAGCAGGCGATCTTTCGGGTTCTACATCGACGTACGTCGTTACGGGTTGTTTAAAGCACAAAAATTGGAGACGCAATGAAATCTAAATGGATCGCTGCGGCCGCATTGGCTGCAACTGGAAGTGCGGCTTATGCGCAATCGTCGGTGACGCTGTATGGCGTCATTGATTCCGGGTTCCTCTATCAGAGCGCGAATGCGGGGAACTTCCAGTCCAAAGTCAATCTTGGGCATGTCTACGAACTGAAGGACGGCGGCATCTATTCGAGCATCTGGGGCTTGAAAGGCACCGAGGACATCGGCGGTGGCTACAAGGTCAACTTCAAACTGCAAGGGGCCTTCAACAGCAGCAGCGGGAAAACCGGATTGGCCGATGCGCCGACCGCCACCGCGATGTTCAACCAGCAGACGACAGTGGGCGTTTCGTCTCCGTACGGCTCGCTCGACTTGGGCCGGCAGATCGTGCCGATGATCTACGCGATGGCCGACACCGACGTTCGCAACGCCCAGTATTTCGGCTCGGTCCTGACCGGCTGGCTCGGCATGAACCAGGCTGCGGGCTGGCAGGGCACAAGCACGAACGGCCCGATTGGCGCGCTCTATGACGACAACGCGATCGTCTACCGGTCTCCGAAGTTCTATGGCGCATCGCTTGCGCTCGAGTATGCGCCGGGTGGCGTCGCGGGCCAGTTCCAGGGCGGCACGCGCGAATCGGCCGTGCTGCAGTACTCGAACTACGGCCTGAACCTCGCGGCCGTGTACTACAACGGACATGACACCAACCCGTTCACGACGACGTCCACTGGCACCATCGTCACCGCGCCGTCGACTGGTCTGAACAACAATCAGTTCTACTATCTTGGTGCGCAGTACACGTTCCGTGGCCTCTCCGTATCGTCGTCATACAGCCGCGCCCGGGATCCCGTAAATACGAGCGGGCCTAAAGGATTCAACCTGGAGATGTTCTCCGGAGGGCTCGGCTACAAGTTCAGCCCGACCTTCAAGGTCACCTCGGGCTTCTATTACCTGCACGACAGGAACGTTGGAGCCAATCACTCGGCGGAATACGCTTTGGGCGCCGAATACAACCTGTCCAAGAACACCCTTACCTACGCGCAGGTCGGCTACGTCGATAACCACGGCGACATGAGCCAGACAATCATCTACGGCGCGCCAGTTCCGGAAGGCAGGTCAGCCACAGCGGCAATGATCGGCATTCGTCACACTTTCTGATTCCACTCCACACAACAAGTCGAGCATTCCATGATGACCAAGAGGATACCCACGATCGCCGGCGCCGTACTGTTCGCGCTCGCCTCCATTCATGCCTGGGCGCAGGCGGGCGCAAGCGAAACAAGCGCCGCTTCGAACGCCACCGCCGTGGCCGCCTCGAGCGGCATGACAGGCAAGGACAACCGCGCGGCCAATCGCGCCCTACGCAGGAAGGTCTACGCCGCCATCGTCGCGCACAAGGAGATCAAAGCCGGTGACATCAGCGTCGTTGCGAAGGGCGGTGCGGTGACGCTCAACGGCACGGTCGTAGACGCTTCGCAGGTCGACAAGGTCGCCGGGATCGTCCAGGGTGTTCCCGGCGTGAGGTCTGTGACCAGCAAGCTGACCGTCAAGAAGCCGTTCGGCGGCCAGTAGGCGGGATAAGCCGGTCAATCGGTGCGGCGGTGGCTTCTCGCGACTTCTGATTCCATGCATCGTCCGTTCGACGGTGCGTGTCGGAGAGCCGGCACGGAACCTCTAGCCAGGCGTCAGGGCGCACGCATCGTTCGGTACGGATACATCGGAAGGCTCGGCCATGAGCTTGATCTTGCCGACTATCGTTGCTTCAGAAACGACGATCATTCTGCTGCTAACTTTGCGAAAAAGTCGCCAGCTGGCGCCGCTGGCAAATGGGCGCGTCGAACTTCAGGATCGCTTTACGCGTTACGTCGCGCGCGTCGTCAGTGATGCCGCGGCGGTGCGGCCAAACACGTCTGCGCAGGTTGACGGAGTCGAACTTCCCGATATTTCCGTCGATCTGCCCCGACCAGTAGCGCCCTCCGAGCGCGCTCCGATGGATGCCCATGGGCGTGAAAATGGCGAAAATTATCTTCGCGAAATTCTGACATCACTGCTGGTTGCGATCCTGATTCTGAACGAGCGCGGCATGATAGTGACGCTCAGTCCACAAGCCGCGGAGTTGTTTGGGTACAGATCCGATGAGTTAATCGGCAAACCTGTTGAACTACTGATTCATGATCTTCGTTTCAACACCAACGCTGCTGATCGCGTGGAAGTCCTGGCGCTCGAACGATCACAATGTCAGCCGACAGGGGTTTGGCGAGCGTCATGCGGTTCAGGACTTCATCAGACGGATACACCGTTGCGTCCTGAATCATGGCCGGTGTGACGTACTGGCGGGCCGCACGGTTGGCTGTCGGATAGAACACCTCGTTCGTAATCTCCGCATTCACCTTCGGATCTTCGATGTAATTGATCCACTGCATCGCCGCTTCCAGGTGTGGCGCGTCCTTGGGTACGGTACGCCCATACCGTCGAACCACAGAATGCCGCCCTCCTTGACATTCGAGAGCCTGACCTCGAACGAGCGTTTGGCCTCAGCGGCACGCCGGCGCGCCATGCCGCCGTCGGCCGCGCGACTCTCGAGTTTTTCCCGCGCGGCACAAGAGCTTTGCGTCACCCAGTCGGCGGTCAGCCATCAGATACAGCAGCTCGAGAACTGGGCTGGGCAGCAGTTGTTCCGACGCGTGGGTCGTGGAGAGGGGTGTCGACTGATGCGGGGGAACTGTTCGGCAAAACCGTAGAGCAGATGTTGAGTTTGCTATCAGATGTGCGGAACCGGATCGATCCGTACGCAAACCCTGACTCGGTGATCGTATACAGCCCGTGATCCTTCGCTCACGGCGTGCTAGCGCCCGCGCTACCAAAGCTGCGGTCAGACTACCCGTCGCTAGAAGTCTGGATTGTCACCCGGCATGAGACCAGCGAGATCGATCGGGTCGACGTGGACCTGATCGTGGCAAGTCGGGGCGTGAGATCGCCAGCTGCCCACGGAACGAGCCACGCAACCGAGGAAAGAAAAAACCCGCGAAGCCTTGTGCTGTCGCGGGTTTCGGTACTTCTCCGGAACTTGCCGGAATATTCTTTGGTGCCCAGGGCCGGAATCGAACCGGCACGCCTTGCGGCGGGGGATTTTGAGTCCCCTGCGTCTACCAATTTCACCACCTGGGCAGGTCTTCAAGCGCACGCGTCAGGTTACGGCGCGCGGCGAAGACGCAGATTATGGCGGAAAATTCGACGACGGGCAAGCCGGTTGCCTTCTTCGCATGCTCAGTCATCAAACCGTGCGTGAAAAACGTTCGAGCGTCTGCTGGCCGAGATAGCGGTCAAACACCATGGCGATGTTACGCACGAGCATGCGCCCAGCCATCTGCACTTCGAGCTTGCTGCTGCTTACCGATACCAGTCCGTCCAGCTCGAAGCCGCGCAAGCGCTCCAGTTCCGGCTCGAACGAATCGGCGAAGCGGATACCGTATGCGGCTTCGAATTCATCGAAGCGCAGTTCCAGATTGCACATCAATTGCGTGATCACATCGCGACGCAGACGGTCGTCCGCGGTGAGGCGCACGCCGCGCGTGATCGCGAGCTTGCCCGCATTGATCGCCGCGGCATAGCCGGGCAGGTCCTTGATGTTCTGCGCATACACGTCACCGACGTTGCCGATCGACGACGCACCGAAGCCGATCAGATCGCATTCCGCCCGCGTGCTGTACCCCTGGAAATTCCGATGCAACGTGCGCTGTGCTTGCGCGCGCGCGAGTTCGTCGGTGGGCAGCGCGAAGTGATCCATGCCGATGTAGACATAGCCCGCGCCCATAAGCCGCTCGACTACCCGTTGCAGGATCGCGAGCCGCGCAGCGGGAGAGGGCAGCGTGGCCGCGTCCATCTGCCGTTGCATCTTGAAGAGCTGTGGCATATGCGCATACGCGAACACCGAAAGGCGATCCGGAGCGAGTTCGATCATCGTGTCGAGCGTGCGGCTGAAACTGTCGACCGTTTGATGGGGAAGCCCGTAAATCAGATCGACGCCGATCGAGTGGAATCCCGAGTCACGCGCGGCTCGCATCACCGACGCGGTCATTTCGAGCGGCTGAACGCGATTGATCGCCTGCTGCACGACCGGATCGAAATCCTGCACACCGAGACTGAGCCGGTTGAAGCCGAGCGTGCGCAGATGCGCAATAGTCTCGGGCGACGCTTCGCGGGGATCGACTTCGATGGAATATTCGCCTTCGGTATCGGGCATCAATGTGAAGTGCTCGCGCGCCGTTGCCATCAGTTCCGCCATTTCATCGTGCGACAGGAACGTTGGCGTGCCGCCACCCCAATGCAATTGCGACACGGGGCGCCGCGTGTCGAAACACGCTGCCTGCAAAGCCATTTCGCGCTTCAGCTGCTCGACGTAGGGACGCGCGTGCGCGCGGTTTTTCGTCGCGACCTTGTTGCAACCGCAGTAGAAGCACACGGTGTCGCAAAAGGGGATATGGAAGTACAGCGAGAGATCGGTGGAAGAAGCGCCTGGATCGGCGGCGGCGCGCAGATAGTCGGCGGGATCGAACGCATCGCGGAACTGCAAGGCGGTCGGATAGGACGTATACCGTGGACCGTTCGCGTTGTATTTGGCGAGCAGGTCGGGGCGGAATAGCGTGTTGGCGGTGGTCATGGGGCGCTCGGGTTTGACAGCCACCATGAAGAGGCACGAGCCGGCGGATTCTTGAGACCGGATCGAACAGCGCAGACGCCTCTTGAGCGTGGCCTTTCGTATTCGTCAAGTTTACGTGAGTGACACGCAGCCGGATTGTGTAAAAAGGTCGCACGGGATGCGATGGCACAATGCGGGTCTGGCGTTGCGTTGCCTGTTTTCGAGTTCAGGAAAAAAATGTCGTGAGTGATGTGTCGAACAACGTTGTGAAGCGCGAGTCCCCGTTCAATGTGGCCGGTCATGCGTGCCGCCCCGATTGCGGCGCATGCTGTATCGCGCCGTCGATTTCGAGCCCGATCCCCGGCATGCCGGATGGCAAGCCGGCGGGCGTGCGCTGCGTGCAACTTGGCGACGATCTGCGCTGCGCGATCTTCGGTCAGCCGGAGCGGCCGGCGTGTTGTTCCGGCCTGCAACCGCAGATGGACATGTGCGGTACGAGCCGAGGCGAAGCGCTCGCGTGGCTCACCCAGCTCGAGACACAGACTCAACCGCAAGCGGTGGTGCGTCAATAACGCGTGTGAGCGCCTCCGCTACATCATCCACTCAGGCAAGAACAGTCCAACGCAACCGCATGCTCGAGAAGGCTTCCACAGGAGATTTCGCATGACTCGACCCGCTGCGCCGACCCGGCGCCGCTTCCTGCTTGCAGCGCTGACAGGCTGCACCGCGTTTGGTATCACGGTGTCGCTGGCGGCCTGCGCGACGCCGACGTTTCCGTTCATTCCCTCGCATTACACGTTCTCGCAGCAGCAGGTGCAGGACGCGGTGCAGCGCAAGTTCCCGTATCAGCGCACGGTTTCACAAGTGTTCGATGTCGCGCTGACCGATCCGGTGGTCGGCTTGCTGCCGGACGCGAATCGCGTCTCTGTGAAGCTGAATGCGCGGCTCGTGAGCCCGTTCATGCCGCAACCGGTCGACGGCGTATTCACGCTGTCGAGCGAACTGGCCTACGACGCCGCCAGCAAGTCGGTCGTGCTGAAGTCGCCGAACGTCGACAACGTCAGCGTGAGCGGACAGGCGCAGGCCTACACGCAGCAGATCAACGCCGCCGCGGCCGTACTCGCCACCCAGTTGCTGACCAACTATCCGATCTACACCTTCAAGCCCGAACAACTCCAATTTGCCGGGGTGAATTACGAACCCGGTACAATCACAATCCTTACAAACGGCATACGCGTGCAAATCGTCGAGAAATGACGCTGCGCGCGGCCGGCAGGGCCGCGCGCGCACCGTGCAGACCCTGTTCGTTTCGACTATCTACAGCGATGAGGGTCACGGATGGACTGGCTAATGGCTTGCAAGGCGCTGATTCTGGGCGTCGTCGAAGGGTTGACGGAATTTTTGCCGGTGTCGAGCACTGGGCATTTGATCGTCGCGGGCAGTCTGCTCAATTTCACGGACGACCACGCGAAAACCTTCGATGTCGTGATCCAGCTCGGCGCGATTCTGGCCGTGTGCTGGGAGTTTCGCCGTCGCATCGGCACCGTGGTGGTCGGCTTGCCCAGCCGGCCTGACGCAAGGCGCTTTGCGCTGAACGTGATCATCGCGACGATTCCTGCGGTCGTGCTTGGCTTGCTGTTCGAGAAGGCCATCAAGGCGGCGCTGTTTTCGCCGGTGCCCGTCGCATTCGCGCTGGTGGCGGGCGGGGTGGTGATCCTGTGGGCGGAAGCGCGTCAGCGCGCGCGAGGCGGCGCGGTGGCACGTGTTCAGAACGTCGACGATTTGAGCCCGCTGGATGCCTTGAAAGTCGGCCTCGCTCAATGTTTCGCACTGGTTCCGGGCATGTCGCGCTCGGGTTCGACGATCATCGGCGGGATGCTGTTTGGCCTCGAACGGCGCGTCGCTACGGAGTTTTCTTTTTTTCTTGCGATTCCGATCATCTTCGGCGCAACGGCTTACGAGCTGTATAAAGACTGGCATCTGCTGTCTGTCGACGCGCTTGGCAGTTTCGCGCTCGGCTTCGTGGCAGCCTTTATCAGCGCCTTCGCTTGCGTGCGCTGGCTGCTGCGCTATATCTCCGCGCACGATTTCACGGTATTCGCGTGGTACCGGATCGGCTTCGGTCTGCTGATCCTTCTGGTGGGCTATAGCGGCGCATTGAGTTGGGCGGACTGAGTCTCCGCTTGCGTTCGAATCATGAAAAAAGGTCCGCGTTTGCGGACCTTTTTCTTATGGCGAGCGAGTCGTAGCCGCAGGTTTATGCCGCGGCGCGCTTCCTGAACACCAGATCCCACACGCCATGCCCGAGCCGTAGCCCACGGCGCTCGAACTTCGTCACCGGACGATATTCGGGGCGCGGCGCGTAGCCGTCGGCGGTATTTTCCAGCGCGGGATCGGCGCCTAGCACTTCGAGCATCTGCTCGGCGTAGTTCTGCCAGTCGGTCGCGCAATGCAGATACGCACCCGGTTTCAGACGCGAAACCAGCAACGCGACGAACTTCGGCTGGATCAGACGGCGCTTGTGGTGGCGCGCCTTGTGCCAGGGGTCTGGAAAGAAGATATGAACGCCGTCGAGGCTGTCTGGCGCGATCATCTGTTCGAGGACTTCGACCGCGTCGTGCTGAATGATGCGAATGTTCGACAGCGTCTGCTCGCCCATCAGCTTCAGCAGCGCGCCGACGCCTGGTTCGTGCACCTCGACGCCGAGGAAGTCGTCGTCGGGACGGTGCGAGGCGATCTCAGCGGTGGTCGCGCCCATCCCGAAGCCGATTTCCAGCACACGCGGCGCGGCGCGGCCAAACACGCTATTCCAGTCGGGTTGTTGCGGAGTGAAGGGCACGACGAAACGCGGACCGAGTTCGTCCATCGCGCGGCGCTGGCCGGTCGACACGCGACCCGCGCGCGTGACAAAGCTGCGAATGCGGCGTCGATGCAAGGCTTCTTCTTGCGGGGCGTCGGTGCCGGCATTGGCCGGTTGGCCGTCGGTTTCGGTGGAAGCCGGCGAGAGTTCGTCCGGCAGGCCGGCGTCGTTTGGATCGTGGATCATTGTCGATACTGCTACAAGGGTGAGGGCCAGGCGGCTTGCATGGCGCGTTGCGAGGCGCCGTTTGCGTTTGCGTTTGCGCTTGCGCGGCACGGGCTGCGGTTCGCAGGCGCGGTTCGCGCGAATTGCTATGCGTTGCCGCTGCCACTACAAAAAAGCCGCCTTCATAGGAGGCGGCTCGTGCTGGATTCTGCTGACTGCTTAGCAGGAAGGTGGAGCGGGCGTTGCAAGTGCGCGTAAGGTAGCACACCCGAAAAGGGTGCGTCCAGACGGTGGCCGGCTTGATGGGTGCCTGAAATCGACGTCAAGATTACATTTTCATA
Organism: Paraburkholderia domus; assembly: GCF_905220705.1. Taxonomy (GTDB): domain Bacteria; phylum Pseudomonadota; class Gammaproteobacteria; order Burkholderiales; family Burkholderiaceae; genus Paraburkholderia; species Paraburkholderia domus. Next base: position 1,078,523 of record NZ_CAJNAT010000001.1, on the reverse strand, counting down.
ACCTCGATTGCTATTCGTATGATTTAATCGCGTTGCAAGTCATCCCGTCCAGCGATTATCAAAACGAAAATCCACTATGGGCAAACACGCACACAATCATCGTCAAGCAAAAACCGCCAAAACGGATTGGGTCGCTATCGATCCAACTGCGGTTCCGACTACCTCCCAGAATGCACTTCGCAAAGCCATCGGCATTGAAGGCGTTCCACTCACGGAATTCAATGATTTGTTGTGGCTCATGGCGCAAGAGTCGAGCGGCGTGGTGGACGTGCGCAATGGGAAGTCGTCCGCACGCGGGCTTTATCAGTTGTTGCGATCTCAATATGAATTGAATCCGAATGGCGAAAAATCGTTTGGTAATGCCGTTGAGGAATGTCAGGGCGGGATTCGCTATATTCTCGGACGCTATCACACCGCTGCATCAGCGCGCCTGGTATGGGAAGCAAACCACTGGTGTTGAGAATTGAAAAAGTTTCTATTGATGGGCTTCGTGTCGGCGATGTGCTGGATGAGCGTCGCGCAAGCCGCTGATGCCGGCGCACCGCGCTTTGAAGATTTCGCGGTGAAAGACACCTTTGCGGGCAAAGCGGCGAAAGTACGGCTCGTATCCGCGGACGACAAGGAATATGCGACGCGTATCCGCGAAGCCAGCCGGCAGAAGCCGAACTTCGCCGGGCACTATGTGCTGGCAAGCTGGGGCTGCGGGGCATCCTGCGTGTCCAGCGTGGCGATCGATGCGAAGACCGGCCGCGTCACGTGGCTGCCTTTTACGGTGTGTTGCTGGGACGTGGATGTGCAGGAGCCGATCGAATTCCGGCGCGACAGCCGCCTGCTGGTGGTCCACGGCAGCAGGAATGAAGAGGGTAGCGGGACGTACTACTACGCCTTGGACAAAGACAGCTTCAAACTGGTCAAGACGGTTGGGAAGGCCGCGAAGAACTAGTGGCGGCTCGCGCAAAGGCGTGTTGGCACCGCGCGTGCTCATCGCGTCTTTGTCCGACGTCTCGGATGACAGGCTGGGAGGGGTGTAGCTGGCGGGAAATGCAACAGACTCTGCGGCAGATTCAGATCCTGTCGCGAAGCCGCCTGGCCGATAACCAGGCTGACAGAAAAGAATCTGGAGCGGGCGATGGGAATCGAACCCACGGCTCTAGCTTGGGAAGCTAGGGTATTACCATTATACGACGCCCGCAGAGCGCACAATTCTACTCGGGAAGGGGCAGTTAGCGCAAATCGCGCCACCGCCCTTGCCGCCAATACGCACGGAGCGTGCGCTCAGATGACGAAGTAGGTCAACTGAACGGCAGCACGCGTCACTACCATCAGCAGCACCTGCACGATCACGAACAGCAGAATCGGCGAGAGGTCGATACCGCCGAGTTGCGGCACCACGCGGCGCAGCGGATTCAGGAACGGCGCGGTCAGCTGGTACAGAATCGGCATGGCCGGCGAGCGCGGATTGAGCCACGACAGCAGCGCCATCAGGATCGTCATCCAGATGATCAGATTCAGTGCCCACTTGATGACGGTCAGCACGGCAACGATCAACAGGGTCGGCACGAGGGTGAGCGGATCGGCGCCGGTGAGCACCACCATCAGCACCACATAAATGATTGCCGCAATCAGGGCTGCGGCAAGGCTCGCCCAGTCGATGTTGCGGGTGCTGTGCAGGATGTGCCGCAAGGGCAGCACGATCCAGTTGGTGGCTTGCAGCACGGCGTTCGTGACGGGGTTGTACGGCGGCATGCGCACGACCTGCAGCCAGGCGCGCAGCAACAACGCGGCGCCGAACAGTGTAAAGACGGTATTGAGCAGAAAACGGGCGATATCGCCAAACATCTCGTGTCCTTATCCTTCGGATGGCAGCCGTCGATCGGCCGCGGGGGCCGGCGCTGACCGATCGGTGCGCCGGCGGGTTCATTTGGATTGCCTGCGCCGTTCCCGCAGGAGGGCGCGTTGCGCATCCCAAGTGGGGACGCGGTGGATCAATTTCCAGATGTTCGAGTCAGGCCAAGCGGCAAACCGCATGCCGCCAAGCCATACCCGGCCACGGGGTGTCACACAGAAATCTTGATTTCGCTGATCAGAATCGTGCCGTTGCCACCGTCCGTGTAATTCGGGATGTCGGCAACCAACTGCTCCGAGGCCGGCTTGAACACCTTGTAGAAGTCGTCCGCGCTATCGAACAGGAAGTGACCTGCGGCGACATACGGCGGCGGCGTTCCCGGCGGCCCGGCGTTGATGCCGACATCGACCGACCAGCCTTTCAGCGACGGCCCGAACAGCTTCGCCGCAAGCGGCATGTGCGTGACGCAGTAATAGTCCACGTCGAAGTGGCCGTTTTCCCGGTACGGATAAAGGATGCTGACCTTGATCATTGTGCGTTCTCGTCTGTTGGTCCCGAAGCGCGGCGCTGGCGGATTGCGCGCGGCGCCGGACGTCACATTATCACGCCTTACTTGACGCTTGCACCTGCTGCGGCCTGATTCAGCGATCGGTTGAGCGATTCTTCCACCGCCTCGGCAATTGCCTCGATCGCGGCGGGCGGTTTGGCGCGGCGTTCGGCTAGTCCGACCGCGCGCCGCGACAGCAATCCGTACAGCGCGGCATGGTCGCCGCCGAGGCCTTCCAGCAACGCCAACTGTTTTTCCACGACGCCCGTGTCGCCGCGCGACACGGGACCCGCTAGCGCATTGGGCAAGCCCTTGTCGCGCGCGGTTTCGATGGTGCCGGAGAGCATCGGCAGCAGCGCGCGCAGCGCGTCGTCTTCGGCGAAGCCCAGCGTGCGCCACAGTGCGACGCATTCGGCGAGGCTGCACAGCGCGAAGCTGGCGGCGTAATGCGCGGCGGCGTGGTACAGCATGCGGCCGCCCGCTGGAATCGACAGCGGATGGCAGCGCAGGGCGACGGCTAGCGCTGTCAGTGCGTCCTTGAGCGCGCCGTCGGCCTCGATCGTCACCGAGCAGCCGGCGATCCGTTCGAGATCGGCGAGATCGCCGCTAAAGAGGTAAAGTGGGTGGAAGCCGCCGATCGAGGCACCCTGGTCGCGCGCCGGGGCCAGCAATTCGACCGGCGAGGCGCCGCTGCAATGCACGAGCGCTTTGCCGGTTAGGCCATTTTGACCGCTTGCCGCGTCCGCCACGAACCGCAGTGTGTGTGCTGTCGTACCGATACTGTCATCGGGAACGGCTAAAAAGATGATATCGGCGGCGTCGACGACCTGTTGTGGATCGTCGAATGCCGCGCAATGCTCAATTTGACTGGCGAGCCGGCTGGCCGAGGCCGCTGTGCGGCTCGCCACCGCCGTGACGGGATAGCCGGCGCGTGAAAAGCTCAGCGCGAGACAGCGCGCGAGCCGCCCCGCACCGACGAAGCCGAGGCGCGGCAGAGAGGGCTGGGACATGGTTACCTGCTCCAGACGTGACACTTGAACGGGAAAGCAGAAGTATCGCGCATCCGCCCGGCAATGGCGTGTCCCGGTGCTGGTATTCCTCTGATCAGTGCGCGCGCGATATGGCGCGTTGGGTCGGTCATCTGGTGGCGCGCGCCCCGGGGGTCCGAAAACTGCTCACAATTTCTTCATGAGTTGGTTTGGCAGTTGCTGTTCTGGGTTTTTCGTCTCGCAGTCAGATTCGGGAGGTAACAATGAATATTTTTTCTTACCGAAAGCACTTGCGGTTCTTGACGCACTCGCAGCGCCGTCGCTGGTGGGATCAAAAGAAGCGCTTGACGCCACGCGTGTGTATCAGCGGCGCGTATGTCCCGCCCAACGTCTCCAGAGAATTCGCCTATGTGAAGGTAGGCTGAAATACCGTCTGCTCACGGGTAAGAAATGCCCGGCGCGATTGCGCCGGGCATTTTCCATTTGGGCCGTCAGGATTGAAGCTAATTTGTAATCAAAGATTACTGGCAACTGCGTGCCTGACGCCGCAAGACCCGCAAAGCAGTGGCTTCGCGTCCGCTCAACCGCTGGCAAACCCTCAGTTCTCAGCCCGTTACGCGGCGTGTCCGAGTGGCGCTCCGCCGATGCAAATTCCGACCTATTGCCGCCAATTGCAATTTGCAACAAATGCGAACATCTATGCGCGGTCTTTTTCGATACATTGATTTCATGGCATGCAAGGCATGCGAAGTCGGCGACCTGAGTGGGCCGCGCCAGGAGAATAAAAGTGAAAAAGATCGTTCCGTTTGTCGTTGCCGCCGCACTCGGCGTGGGGTTCGCTACTGCTGCAGAAGCGCACGTTTCCGTCGGTATCGGTATTGGCATTCCGGTCGCACCGGCGTATCCGGTTTATGCCGCGCCGCCGCCGGTCTATTACGCGCCGCCGCCCCCGCCGGTGGTGTATGCGCCGGGCTATTACGCGCCGCCGGCAGTCGTGGTGGGTGGGTATTACGGTGGCTATGGCCGCCCTTATTACCACCACGGCTACTACCGCGGTTATCACGGCGGTTACTACGGTCACGGCTACTATCGCCGCTAATCGCGAGAAACGCACGGGACGTGTCGACGGCGTAACGCCGGCTTGATCGCCGGGTTACGCCGTTTGTGTTTTTGCTGCGGCATACCCAAGCACCGGCGAAGCTGGGAGAATGGCTGTTTCGCCACCGCTTCTGGAGAGTTTCGCCGATGCAAGCGCTTCCCGCTCCCACTTTCGACGACGTACTCGACGCCGCTGCGCGTCTCGACGGCGTCGCCCACCGTACCCCCGTTTTAACCTCGAGCACGTTCAATGAGCGCACGGGTGCGTCGGTATTCTTCAAGTGTGAGAATTTTCAGCGTATGGGCGCCTTCAAGTTTCGCGGCGCCTACAACGCGATTTCGCATTTCAACGCGGAGCAACGCCAAGCGGGCGTGCTGACGTACTCGTCGGGTAACCACGCGCAAGCGATCGCGCTATCGGCGCGCCTTGCAGGGATTCACGCGACGATCATCATGCCGCACGACGCACCCGCCGCCAAAGTCGCGGCGACCAAGGGCTATGGCGGCGAGGTGATCAGCTACGACCGCTACACCGAGAATCGCGAAGAGATCGGCCGGCGGCTTGCAGAAGAGCGCGGCATGACGCTGATTCCGCCGTACGACCATCCGCACGTGATCGCGGGGCAGGGCACGGCAGTGAAGGAGTTGATCGAAGAAACCGGCCCGCTCGACATGCTGTTCGTTTGCCTCGGCGGCGGTGGGCTGATTGGCGGCAGCGCATTGTCGGCGGCAGCATTGAGCCCGGCGTGCACCGTGATCGGCGTCGAGCCCGAAGCGGGCAACGACGGCCAGCAATCGCTCGCGCGCGGCGAAATCGTCCATATCGACGCGCCGCGCACGATTGCCGACGGCGCTGCCTCGACGCATCTCGGCGACTACACGTTCGCCATTATTCGGAAGCTGGTCGCGCAGATCGAAACGGTCAGCGACGAGCAGTTGATCGAGACTATGCGTTTCTTTGCGCAACGCATGAAGATCGTGGTCGAGCCGACGGGCTGCCTCGCCGCGGCTGCCGTGCTCAATGGCATCGTGCCGGTGAAGGGCAAGCGCGTCGGTGTGGTAGTGAGCGGCGGCAACGTCGATCTGGCGAAGCTGGCGCAGTATCTCGCCTGACAGGCTGCCTGATCGTTTTTACGCCGCGTTGTACACGATTGAAATCGATGGAAGACGGCTCGCCTTGGCGAGCCGTTTTTTCTAGCTCGCCACCTGGGCGGTCTGCACAATCAGATCACGATATCCGTTCACAATCACGCTATACGAGAAGTACGCGAACAGCAGTGCCGACAACACGTGACACGCACGCAACAAACCGGTGCCGGCGCGTTTGCGCCCGTGGCTGCCGAGCCCACAGATAAAGATCGTCCAGCACAAGCCACCCAGGAAGAAGCCGCCGAGGAACACCGGCGCAGTCGTCACGCTGGTGGCGCCGGCTTTCGCGATTAGCGCACCGCCGACTGCGGCAAACCACAGAATCGCCGAAGGCGACGAAATCGCCAGCAATACGCCGCGCAGGAAACCACGCCACGGGGAAAGATGCGGCGCGTTGGCGTCCGCTTCTCCGGCAACGGCAGGTGCTGACGCCGGGAACAGCGCTTCACGCGCCATCTTCCACGTGAGAAACAGCAGGATCGCTGCGCCGCCGATCCATACTACCCAGCGCACCGATTCGAACTGCAGCAGCGCAGCCATTCCCGCGAGCGCGAGCGCCGCGTAAATCAGATCGCCGATACAGGAACCGAGCCCCAACCAGAAACCTGGTTTGAAGCCGTGCGACAGCGTCAGCGAAATCATCGCAACGTTGACGAGACCGATATCCAGACACAGCGACAACGACAGAAAAAATCCATCCGACATCATTGAAAAGGCATGCATCCGCGCAACTGCTCCATCAGTTTTGTTGTTCAGACTTGTTCGAGCGCGAGCGATCCGGCGGGTGACTGGATCGTTTCAATGCCGACAGAATCATGAAATTCTACGGTGTGATTCGAGGCCGATTTTTACAGCCCCAACTCATCCCACAAGGTGTCGATGCGCTGTTTGACTGCGCCGTCCATCTCGATCGGGCGGCCCCATTCGCGATCGGTTTCGCCGGGCCATTTATTGGTCGCGTCGAGTCCCATCTTCGATCCGAGACCCGCCACCGGCGAGGCGAAATCCAGATAGTCGATCGGCGTGCGATCGACCAGCACGGTGTCGCGCGCCGGATCGATACGCGTGGTGATGGCCCAGATCACTTCTTTCCAGTCGCGGATATTCACATCCTCGTCGACCACGACGATGAACTTCGTATACATGAATTGCCGCAAGAAGCTCCACACGCCGAACATCACGCGTTTGGCGTGGCCGGGGTAGCTCTTCTTCATCTGTACGATCGCCATCCGGTAGCTGCACCCTTCAGGCGGCAGATAGAAATCGGTGATCTCGGTGAACTGCTTCTGTAACAGCGGCACGAACACCTCATTGAGCGCGACGCCAAGCACGGCGGGCTCATCGGGCGGTTTGCCGGTGTAGGTGGAGTGATAGATCGCGTCGCGCCGCATCGTGATGCGCTCGACCGTGAAGACGGGAAACCACTCCTGCTCGTTGTAATAGCCGGTGTGGTCGCCATAGGGGCCTTCCAGCGCGTGTTCGTAAGCGGCGGACGCGCCCTTGACCGGACGTGGCGGCGCGCCTGCGGGGACCGGCGAGGGCGTGCCTTCCTGCGGGTAGATAAAGCCTTCCAGAACGATCTCAGCGCGCGCGGGCACCTGCAATCCGTCGACGCCGGGCGTGATGCACTTCGCGAGTTCGGTGCGGCCGCCGCGCAACAGGCCGGCGAACTGGTATTCGGAGAGCGTATCAGGGACCGGCGTGACCGCACCGAGGATGGTCGCCGGATCGGCGCCCAGCACCACGGCCACGGGATACGGTTTGCCCGGATTCTGCAGCGCGAACTCCCTGAAATCGAGTGCGCCGCCGCGATGGGCGAGCCATCGCATGATCAGTTTGTTACGTCCGATCAGTTGCTGGCGATATATGCCTAAATTTTGTCGGCTCTTATTCGGGCCTTTTGTGACGGTCAGGCCCCATGTAATCAGCGGCCCTGCATCGCCCGGCCAGCAGGTCTGAATCGGCAGCTTGCCGAGGTCGACGTCATTGCCCTCCCAGACGATTTCCTGGCAGGGTGGGGCGCTCACTGTCTTGGGCGCCATGTCCCAAACGGCCTTCGCCAGCGTGAACAGTTTTCCGGCGTCCTTGAGCCCCTTCGGCGGCTCGGGTTCCTTCAATGCGGAGAGCAGTCGGCCGACGTCGCGCAGCGACTCCAGCGCGGCGCCATCGCCTTCACCCGCTTGCGCGTCGATACCCATGCCGAGCGCGACGCGGCGCGGTGTGCCGAACAGGTTGCCGAGGACCGGGAACGCGTGCTGCTGCCGGTTCTCGAACAATAACGCCGGACCGCCCGCGCGCAGCACGCGGTCGCACAATTCGGTCATTTCCAGGACGGGCGAGACGTTTTGCGAGATACGGCGCAGTTCACCGATCGCTTCGAGACGGCCGACGAAATCGCGCAGGTCTTTGTATTTCATCTGGTGCGGTAGAGGGCCGCGCAAGCGGCAAAAGGGACGGGCGCCGCGGGGCTTCGCGGTGCCAAAACGATTGTCGATTTTACCTGTGTTGGCAGGCGCACGTAGATTGGCCAAACAGCCATCTTTGGAAGGCGTAATTGAGATAGCTCAAGAAGCGCGCACCGCGCGGTTTTGAGCGGACTGAACACTGTTCATTATTACAATTAGTTATAGTTTTGCTCATTTGTAGTGTTGACGATCTATAAAACCCTGCATAGAATCCGTCCACATTGGTTGCAGGGCGTGAACCTTTTTACCACCGCCCCGGTCCCTTCAGACGCAACGCGTCACCGCTTACCGACCCCCTGCACGGTATTTGACGGTCTTACTGAAGTTCTCGCCAGCGCCTGTTGACGCTGGTTTTCGCGTGGGAGCCTCCGCCTGCATGTTTTTTGGCATGCCGCGGGCCTCTTTTCAAGATGGCTCCCCACAAACGGTATTTGCCGTTTTCCCGACGTCGCTGCTGCCCTAACCAGACAGAGCGCGCGATGTCTTGACTCTGCGAACGTGTGTTACCGCCTGTTCAACTGGCGGGGTTCGCGGATCATGCAACATGGGAGATCTGAATGAACGCCTGGTTATCGTGGCGTCCCGATGAGCGTATCGCGCAAGTTGTGCGTGGTGCGTTGCGTCGCGGGACGCGAATGAGTCATCACCTGTTCAGCATCGTCGGCGGTATCGCTGTCGTGCTGGCACTTACGTTGTGGCTGATGCCGGCCCTGCGCGGCACCCTTGCCGCCAAGCTGATGCCGGTCATTTCTGCCGCTGTGCAGGCCGGTCCCGCCCGTCTGCTGCAGGGACACCCGCTGCCGGCTTTCGGCCCGCCTGGCGCATCCTCTGACGATTCGCTGGCCGCGAACGCGCCCAATAGCGAGGCCGCTAGCGGTGCGAACAACGCCGTCACCGCCAGCAACACCAGCTACGACGGCGCCTTCGACGGTACCGGCACGTCCGGCATGGGCGTGGCGGCGCTGAACGGCCTCGACCCGCGCACCATGCAGAGCGTCTCCGCGCTGGCGCGGCTGATTCCGGCGCAGCGCGTCTCGGCCGACGCACGCGACGATCGCGTGCTGGTCTCGACCCGCGAGCAGGATCTGGTCGCGTCATACCTGGCGCGGCGCTACCGCGTCGCTCAGGAGCCTGTTGGCGAGCTCGTGAAGGCAGCGTTCGACACGGGCCGCGAAGTCGGTCTCGATCCGCTCCTGCTGCTGTCCGTGATGGCAATTGAATCGGGCTTCAACCCGTACGCCGAGAGCGGTGTCGGCGCTCAGGGCCTGATGCAGGTGATGTCCAAGGTTCACTCGGACAAATTCCAGTATTTCGGTGGCCAGAGCGCTGCGCTCGAACCGGTTGCGAACATCAAGGTGGGAGCGCTGGTGCTGAAGGATTGCATCGCACGCGGCGGTTCGCTGCCGGGCGGCTTGCGTCTCTACGTCGGCTCGACCTCGCCGGACGACGGCGGTTACGGCGCCAAGGTGATGGCCGAGCGTGGCCGTTTGCGCGATGTGGCGCGTGGCCGCAAGGTACCGATCAATGCACCGCAGGCTCCGGTTCTGACGGCGTCGAACACGGCTACGGCTGCTGCCGCATCGGCTAATGGCAAGCGCGTGCAGGTGACGCTCGATGGCGGTCATCCGTTGAGCGCAGCAGCGCCGGTGAAGACGCCGGTGTCCGAGCAGGACGACGCCAGCTCCAATGCCACCAAGCATGTGGCATCGGCCTCGGAGCTGGGCGCTTGAGGTTGACGTAACTCAGTTCGCCTCGCTTGAGAGCAGCCGGTATAAAAAAGGACACCCTTCGAGTGTCCTTTTTCCTTTTTGTGGCCTGCACTTGCGGCGCTCCGCGCTACTGGGAGGCGCGTGCCACACGCATTGCAATCCGCCGCCTTACCGGGTCTTTTTAGGCGCAAGCCGCAGCGCTTATGCCTGTGCGATCAATGCCGTCCGAAGAGCTTCGCCAGCCGCTCGACCGCTTCTTCAAGCTTCGGCAGGGCGGTTGCATACGATAGCCGGATGTAGTCCTTCGGCGCGTGTGTACCGAAGTCCATGCCCGGTACCAACACCACACCCGCTTCGTGCAGCATTGCTTTGGTCAGCGCTGCGCTGTCTCCAGCCGCCTGATGCGCGACCGTACGGCAATCGGCGTACACGTAGAACGCGCCGTCAGGCATGACCGGCACCGAGAAGCCCAGCGATTCGAGCGCCGGCGCAATGAAGTCGCGGCGGCGCTTGAACTCAAGGCGGCGCGCTTCGTAGATGGCGATCGTTTCCGGTTCGAAGCAGGCGAGCGCCGCATGCTGCGCGAGCGCCGACGCGCAGATGAACAGGTTCTGCGCGAGCTTTTCGAACGCGCCGACCATGCCGGGCGGCACCACCAGCCAGCCCAAACGCCAGCCGGTCATGTTGAAGTACTTCGAGAAGCTGTTCACGGTGACGACGTCGTCACCGTACGAGAGCGCCGAGACAGGCTTCGCGTCGTAGCTCAGGCCCTGGTAGATCTCGTCGACGATCGTAAAGCCGCCACGCGCCCGCACTGTCTTGACGATGCGCTCGAGCTCGGCCGGTTCGATCGATGTGCCGGTCGGGTTCGACGGCGACGCCAGCAGCACGCCACGGGTGCGTTCATTCCACAGGCGCTCGACGTCGGCGGCAGTCAGTTGAAAGCGTTCGGCCGGCCCGCTTGGCACCATCACCGGCTTGCCTTCGGCCGCGATCACGAAATGACGGTTGCACGGGTAACACGGGTCGGGCATCAGCACTTCATCGTCGCGGTCGACCAGCGCTGCGCAAGCCAGCAGGAGCGCGGCAGAGGCGCCAGCGGTGACGACGATCCGTGCCGGATCGACACTGACGCCGTAGACTTCGGCGTAATGCGCCGAGATCGCCTCGCGCAGCGCATGCAGACCAAGTGCGTTGGTGTATTGCGTGACGCCGCGGCGCAGGGCGCTCGCCGCCGCTTCGATGACCGGCTCGGGCGCGGTGAAATCGGGTTCGCCGATTCCCATGTGGATGATGTCGCGCCCGTCGCGCTCGAGCAGCGCGGCCTCCTTGGCCAGTTCCATCACATAGAAAGGCTGGATGGCGTCGACGCGGGCAGCAAGCCGCACCAAGGGTTCGGTCACGGAGTTCATACGATCAAATCCAGTTCAGAAGCAAAAGCGGGACGGCGCGCGGCGCATGGGTTCATGCGCGTAACGGCGTCCTTGCAAGCGCCCGCCAGTATGGGGCTGCATGATTCCACTTTGGGTTCAACCGGCCGGCGGATGATCCGCGGGCCAGTGAATCCGCATTAGCGTATGGCGCATGACCAGGTCACGCGCCTCACGCTCAATGCTTGCGAGCCGCCTGCGTTTCAGCAGCGCGCAGTTGTGCCGACAGCTTGTCCAGCACGCCGTTCACGTACTTGTAGCCGTCCGCCCCGCCAAACGTCTTGGCGAGTTCGACTGCTTCATTGATGACCACGCGATAGGGGATATCGACGTGATTCTTCAACTCGAACGCGGCGACCAGCAGCACAGCGCGTTCGACCGGCGAAAGCTGGTCGATCGGGCGGTCGAGGCACGGTGCGATGTCGGCGGAGAGTGCTTCCGAATCGCGGATCACGCCGTGCAGGATGGCGTCCAGATGTTCGTGGTCGGCCTTGTCGAAGCCTTGCGCGCCGCGCAGCTGCGCGTCGATTTCACCGCCGGGCGAGCCCGACAGCAGCCACTGGTAAAGCCCCTGCGTGGCCAGTTCGCGGGAGCGTCGGCGTGCGCTCTTCATGCCTCTTCCTCTTCTTCGTCTTCTTCTTCGTCGTCACCGCCGAGTTGTTCGAGCGCGACGGCGAGATTGGCCATTTCGACGGCCACGCGCGCTGCGTCACGACCCTTCTCGGTCATGCGCGCGACGGCTTGCTCGTCGTTTTCCGTGGTCAGCACGGCGTTCGCAACCGGAATGCCGAAATCGAGGCCGATACGCGTGATGCCCGCGCCGCTTTCGTTCGACACCAGTTCGAAGTGGTACGTCTCGCCGCGAATGACCGCGCCCAGCGCGATCAGTGCGTCGAATTGCGCGCTTTCGGCGAGCTTTTGCAGCGCCAGCGGGATTTCCAGCGCGCCCGGCACGGTGACCAGCAACACGTCTTCGCCGGTCACGCCGAGGCGTTCGAGTTCTTCGATGCACGAATCCGCGAGGCCGTTGCAGACGGGTTCGTTAAAACGCGCCTGGACGATGCCGATACGCAGTCCGTCGCCGTCGAGATTCGGTTGGTATTGTCCGATTTCCATGTGAATTCCGTAGTGTTTTGAGTGGGCGCTTAAGCGCGTGATTGGTCGGATCAGCCTTGTTGCGGAGCCTGTGCGGCGCTGCCCGGCATGGGCACGAAGCCGGTGACTTCGAGGCCGTAGCCCGACATGCTGCCCAGCTTGCGCGGGTTCGACAGCACCTGCATCTTGCCGACACCCAGCTCACGCAGGATCTGCGCGCCGATGCCGTACGTCTTGAAGTCGACCGGCCGGCGTTTGAGCGCCTCGGCCTTTTCTTTCGAGTCGAACGCCTTGAAAACGTCGACCAGATGATCCTTCGAATCGCCGCAGTTCAGGAGCACGATCACACCGAGGTCGCGCTGGGCGATCTCTTTCATGGCCGCGTCCAGCGTCCATGAGTGAGTCGACTTGCCGACTTCGAGCAGATCCAGCATCGACAGCGGCTCGTGCACGCGCACCGGCGTGTCGTGATCCGGGTTCGGCGTGCCGCGCACCAGCGCGATATGCGGCTGGCCGCTCGGCTGGTCGAGATACATCACCGCACGAAACGCGCCGTGCGCGGTTTGCATGGTGCGCTCGCAAATGCGCTCGACGATCGATTCGGTGCGGCTGCGGTAGTGGATCAGATCCGCGATCGTGCCGATCTTCAGATCGTGCTCTTTGGCGAATTCCATCAGGTCCGGCAGGCGCGCCATGGTGCCGTCGTCTTTAATGACTTCGCAGATCACCGCGGCCGGCGTGAGGCCTGCCAACGCGGTGAAGTCGCAGCCGGCCTCGGTGTGGCCAGCGCGCACCAGCACGCCGCCGGGCTGCGCCATGATCGGAAACACGTGTCCCGGCTGCACGATGTGCTCGGCCTTGGCGTCCGGTGCGACCGCCGTGGCGATCGTGCGGGCGCGGTCGGCCGCCGAAATGCCCGTGGTCACGCCTTCGGCTGCTTCGATGCTGACGGTGAAGGCCGTGCCGTACTGCGTGCCGTTGCGATAGGTCATGAGCGGCAGGTTCAGCAACTTGCAGCGTTCCTGCGTGAGCGTCAGACAAATCAGGCCGCGGCCGTAGCGGGCCATGAAGTTGATCGCTTCCGGGGTAACGAATTCGGCGGCGATCACCAGGTCGCCCTCGTTTTCACGGTCTTCTTCGTCGACGAGGATCACCATCCGGCCTGCTTTCAGTTCGGCGATGATCTCTTGAGTGGAGGCGAGCGTCATGTTGGCGGAGTTTTTCGAAGAAAGCGCGTATTTTACGCCACGCGCGCGCCCACGTCGCCTGCGCCAGATGGCATAGGCCGTTTGGCCAGGCGGTTGGCCTGTCTGGTGGAGGTTTGACAGGGCGCCGTTGCTATAATTCGTCGCGCCCGCGAAGGCCGCCTCCAGAAAACATTTTCCCCGCTAAACGTTCGAGACAGATCACAGATCATGCCGCACTATCGCTCACGCACATCGACTCATGGCCGCAACATGGCCGGCGCCCGCGCCTTGTGGCGCGCCACCGGAATGAAAGACGACGATTTCGGCAAGCCGATTATCGCCGTGGTGAACTCGTTCACCCAGTTCGTGCCGGGCCATGTGCATTTGCGCGACCTGGGCGCACTGGTCGCGAAGGAAATCGAAGCGGCGGGCGGTGTAGCCAGGGAATTCAACACGATTGCAGTGGACGACGGCATCGCCATGGGCCACGGCGGCATGCTCTATTCGCTGCCTTCGCGCGAGCTGATCGCCGACTCCGTGGAGTACATGGTCAACGCGCACTGCGCCGACGCCATGGTCTGCATCTCCAATTGCGACAAGATCACCCCGGGCATGCTGATGGCCGCCATGCGCCTGAACATCCCCGTCGTTTTTGTGTCAGGCGGTCCGATGGAAGCGGGCAAGGTCAAATCGCCGACGGACGGCCAGGTGATCGCCAAGATCGACCTGATCGACGCAATGATCAAGGCGGGCGACTCCAGGGTCAGCGACGCCGAAGTGGCGGAAATCGAGCGCAGCGCCTGCCCGACGTGCGGTTCCTGCTCGGGCATGTTCACCGCAAACTCGATGAACTGCCTGACCGAAGCGATCGGCCTGGCGTTGCCCGGCAACGGCACGATCGTCGCCACGCATGCATGGCGCAAGGGCCTGTTCGAACAGGCCGGCCGTCTCGTGGTGGACCTGTGCCGCCGCTACTATCAGGAAGATGACGCGTCGGTCCTGCCGCGCAACATCGCCAGCAAGCAGGCGTTCGAGAACGCCATGGCGCTCGACGTCGCCATGGGTGGTTCGACCAATACCGTGCTGCACCTGCTGGCCGCTGCGCAGGAAGGCGGCGTCGATTTCACGATGTCCGACATCGATCGCATCTCGCGCAAGGTGCCGTGCCTGTGCAAAGTGGCGCCCGCCACGGACAAATTCCATATCGAAGACGTGCATCGTGCCGGCGGCATTCCCGGCATTCTCGGCGAACTGGCCCGCGCGGATCTGCTGGACCTGTCGTGCGGCAACGTGCATAGCGGCACGCTGGGCAATGCGATCGCCAGGTGGGACGTCGCCGGCGGCGCGGGTGAAGAAGCGCAGAAACTCTTCCGCGCGGCGCCGGGCGGCATTCCGACCACGGTCGCGTTCAGCCAGGAAGCTACCTTCACTGCGCTGGACACTGACCGCAAGACCGGCTGTATCCGCAGCAAGGAGAACGCGTATTCGAAAGATGGCGGCCTCGCCGTGCTCTACGGCAACCTCGCGGAGAAGGGCTGTATCGTCAAGACCGCGGGCGTCGACGAATCGCAATGGGTCTTCTCCGGGCACGCGCGCGTCTTCGAGAGCCAGGACGACGCCGTCGAAGCCATTCTGGGCGACAAGGTCGTCGCGGGCGACGTGGTCGTGATCCGTTACGAAGGCCCCAAGGGCGGCCCCGGCATGCAGGAAATGCTTTACCCCACGTCGTATCTGAAATCCAAGGGCCTGGGTAAGACCTGCGCGCTGTTTACCGATGGCCGCTTCTCTGGCGGTTCGTCAGGGCTGGTGATCGGGCATGCGTCGCCGGAAGCAGCCGAAGGCGGCACGATCGGCCTGGTGGAAGAGGGCGACGTGATCGAGATCGACATTCCCAAACGGAAGATGCACCTGGTGGTGTCGGACGCGGAACTGGCACGCCGTCGCGAAGCCATGGAGGCTCGCGGCGACAAGGCCTGGATGCCGGTGGATCGTGAACGCGTGGTGTCGCAAGCGTTGCAGGCCTATGCGGCGTTGGCGACCTCCGCCGACCGCGGCGCCGTGCGAGACCTCTCGCAATTGAAGCGCAAGTGAGACGCAACTGAGGCTTAGCCGGCCGGCTCGTTGAAGCCGGAGCCGTGAAGACGGGCGGCGTCCGCAACGGACGCCGCCCGTTTGCAATCGTGATACAGGCTCAGGTCGAGCGTGTTGTCTTCAAGCAATGGCGCGAGCGCACTGCTGGGCAGCGGCAAGCGGCAGTCCGTGCCCGCTCGCCGTGCGACGCGACTTCAGTGTGCCTGTGCCGCCGCCAGCGCCGCGTTCAGCGTCCCGCTAGGCCGCATCACCGTATCCAGCTTGTCGAAGTCCGGCTTGTAGTAGCCGCCGATGTCGGTCGGCTCGCCTTGCACGGCCGACAGTTCCGCGACGATCGTCGCCTCGTTGTCGGCGAGCTGCTTCGCGAGCGGTGCGAACTGCGCGGCCAGTTCCGCGTCGTCCGTCTGTGCAGCTAGCTCCTGCGCCCAGTACGTCGCGAGATAGAACTGGCTGCCGCGGTTGTCGAGCTCGCCGGTTTTCGGACGCGGGTTCTTGTTGTTGTCGAGCAGCTTGCCGGTTGCGGCATCGAGCGTCTTCGCCAGAAGCTTCGCTTTCGTATTACCCGTCTTGATGCCGAGTTCCTCGAGCGACGCCGCGAGCGCGAGGAATTCGCCGAGCGAATCCCAGCGCAGATGATTTTCCTCGACGAGCTGCTTGACGTGTTTCGGCGCCGAGCCGCCCGCACCCGTCTCGTACATGCCGCCGCCCGCCATGAGCGGGACGATCGACAGCATCTTCGCGCTGGTGCCGAGCTCCATGATGGGAAAAAGGTCCGTCAGGTAGTCGCGCAGGATGTTGCCCGTGACCGAGATCGTGTCCAGCCCTCGCACGACGCGCTCGAGCGTGTAGCGCATCGCGCGGACCTGCGACATGATCTGGATGTCGAGGCCGGTCGTGTCGTAGTCTTTCAGGTAAGTCTCGACCTTCTTGATCAGCTCTGCTTCGTGCGGACGATACGGGTCGAGCCAGAACACCGCCGGCGTGCCCGAGTTGCGCACGCGCGTGACGGCGAGCTTCACCCAGTCGCGGATCGCCGCGTCTTTCACCTGGCACATGCGCCAGATGTCGCCTTGTTCGACGTCCTGCGTGAGCAACACCTC
Source organism: Paraburkholderia domus (assembly GCF_905220705.1). Lineage (GTDB taxonomy): Bacteria > Pseudomonadota > Gammaproteobacteria > Burkholderiales > Burkholderiaceae > Paraburkholderia > Paraburkholderia domus. The sequence continues at coordinate 1,061,817 of NZ_CAJNAT010000001.1, read as the reverse complement.
GTCCGTGGCGAGGTCGACGATGCGCGCCTCGCCGTCTTCCGGCACTTCGAAGGTCTTGTCGTGCGAGCCGTACTCCTCGGCCTTCTGCGCCATCAGGCCGACGTTCGGCACGGAGCCCATCGTGACCGGGTCGAAGTTGCCGTTGGTCTTGCAGAAGTTGATCATCTCCTGGTAGATTCGCGCGAACGTGCTCTCCGGAATCACGGCCTTGGTGTCCTTCGGACGGCCGTCGGCGCCCCACATCTTGCCGCCGATGCGGATCATGGCCGGCATTGACGCGTCGACGATCACGTCGTTCGGCGCATGCAGGTTCGAGATGCCCTTCGCCGAGTCGACCATTGCCAGTTCCGGACGGTGCTCGTGGCACGCATGCATGTCGCGGATGACTTCCTCGCGTTTCGATTCCGGCAGCGACTCGAGTTTCTCGTACAGATTGACGAGGCCGTTGTTGACGTTCACGCCGAGCTCGTCGAACAGCTTGCCGTGCTTCTCGAACGCTTCCTTGTAGAAGACCCGCACCGCGTGGCCGAACACGATCGGGTGCGATACCTTCATCATGGTCGCCTTGACGTGCAGCGACAGCATCACACCAGTCTTGCGCGCGTCTTCCATCTGCTCTTCGTAGAAAGCCAGCAGCGCTTTCTTGCTCATGAACATGCTGTCGATGATCTCGCCGTCCAGCAGCGCGACTTTCGGTTTCAGCACGATGGCCTTGCCGCTCTTCGTGACGAGCTCCATCTTCACGTCGCGCGCATGGTCGAGCGTCAGCGACTTTTCGCCGTGGTAGAAGTCGCCATGCCGCATATGTGCGACATGCGTGCGCGACGCCATGCTCCAGTCACCCATGCTGTGCGGATGCTTGCGCGCATAGCTCTTCACGGCGGCCGGCGCGCGGCGATCCGAGTTGCCTTCGCGCAGCACCGGATTCACCGCGCTGCCGAGACATTTCGAATAGCGTTGCTGGATCGCCTTATCTACCTCGGTCTTTGGCTCCTCCGGATAGTCCGGCACCTTGTAACCCTTCGCCTGCAGTTCCTTGATCGCGCTCACGAGCTGCGGTACCGACGCGCTGATATTCGGCAGCTTGATGATGTTCGTGTCGGGAAGCTGGGTCAGGCGACCCAGCTCGGCGAGGTTGTCGGGCACCCGCTGGGCTTCGGTCAGGAACTCCGGAAATTCGCCCAGGATGCGGCCCGCGAGCGAGATGTCGCTGGTCTCGACCTGAATGCCCGCAGCCGCGGTAAAGGTCCGGATGATCGGCAGGAATGAACTGGTCGCGAGCAGCGGGGCCTCGTCGGTCAGCGTGTAAATGATCGTGGGTTGCTGGGTAGTCATCGCTTGGCTCTTGGCAGGCGGTTGAAATGCCTCCCGTGCGCATCAGTCGGGCGGGAGGGGTAAACGCTGAGACGGAGCATCGGATGGCGTGCGGAACGGCGTTCATCGACGGGCCTGCGGCACGCCGACACATCCGTCCGTCCGCGACGCAGACCGGATAGCACGATTGGATTCTGCCTGATTATTCCGGGGCTAACGCACCTTACGTTCGCGACGTTTGCCGTCGGGTTCCTGGTGAGACCGATCGGTGGCGTCGTGATGGGCAGGTACGCGGACCGAGCAGGGCGCGTCAAGGCGCTGTCTTGGATCATGCTGGCGATGTCGGTGGGTTCGCTGCTGCTGGGTTTGACGCCAGGATCCGCGACACTGGGGCTCGCTGCGCCGATCCTGGTTGTGATCGGCCGGCTCGCGCAAGGCTTTGCCGTCGGTGCGCAGTTTGCATTGTCCTCGGTGACGATTTACGAGCTGGCGCCCCCGGACAAGAAGATGTTCTACGGCAGTTTCAATATGCTGTCGTTGGGCATCGCGGCGATGTTGTCCTCGGGGCAAAACTGCTGCATTCACCGATCGTGACGGTATAGCTGTCGTGCAAATCGACGGCATACCGTCAACCAATCGCAGAACTGGCTGGTTGCTTCAAACGCCAGACTATTTCAACGGATTGGAGCCGTCCTGAGACGTGCTCAACATCCGCTCCACATACCGTGCAATCAGATCGATCTCCAGATTGACCTGCGAACCCTCGCGCAAATTCTTTAGCGACGTCACCTGCACGGTGTGCGGGATCAGGTTGATCGAGAATTCGCAGCCGCCGTCGCGATCGCTGACCGAGTTGACCGTCAAGCTCACGCCGTTGACCGTGATCGAGCCTTTGAAAGCCAGATAGCGGCCGATGTCTCGCGGCGCCAGCACGCGCAGTTCGTGCGACTCACCGACCGGCGCGAAACGCGTGACCGTGCCGAGGCCGTCGATGTGGCCGGAGACGATATGGCCACCGAGCCGGTCGTGCGCGCGCAGGGCTTTCTCCAGATTGACTTCGCCAGGCTCGCCGAGACCGACTGTGCAGTTCAGGCTTTCGCGCGACACGTCCACTTCGAACGAATGCGCGGCTTTTTCCACGACCGTCATGCAGGCGCCCTGGATCGTGATGCTGTCGCCAAGCTGGACGTCTTCGAGATCGAGGCCGCCGGCTTCGACGTTCAGGCGCACGCCCGCATCGCCATCGGTGCCGAGGGGTTTGACTGATTCGATGCGGCCGACCGCCGCGACGATTCCTGTAAACATCGTGCTAATCCTTGATCAATTCGAAGTGGGTTGAGGGGCGGAATCGGTCCCGCCTTCGGGTGCCGGATGCGGCTCGGTGCGGGGCACAAAGCGCGCGAGAATCCGTAGATCGTCGCCGATCCGGTCGACCGCGTGGAAATTCAGTTGCATGCGGCCTTCGAGCGTTTCCGGCGCGTTCAGATTGAACATACTCATCGAGTCTACGCCGAGCAGGCTTGGCGCGAGATAGACCAGCAGTTCGTCGACGCAGCCCTCACGCAGCAGCGAGCCGTTCAGCTTGTAGCCCGCCTCGACGTGCAGTTCGTTCACGTTACGTTCGCCGAGCACTTTCAGCACGGCGGGCAGGTCGACCTTGCCCGCCGCGTTCGCCAGTTGCACGATCTCCGCGCCGCGATCGCGCAGTGCGCTTGCCCGCTCAGTATGACGTTCGTCGAGATTGCCGCAGAAAATCAGTGTGGGTGCACCGGCCAGGATCTGCGCTTCGGGCGGCACATCGAGCTGGCTGTCGATCAGCACGCGTTGCGGCTGGCGCGGGGTGTCGACAGCGCGCACGGTCATGCGCGGATCGTCTTCCCTGACGGTGCCGATGCCCGTCAGGATCGCCGACGCGCGGGCGCGCCATGCGTGACCATCGGCGCGCGCCGCTTCGCCGGTAATCCATTGACTGACGCCCGACGGCAAGCCGGTGCGGCCGTCCAGCGAGGCCGCCACTTTCATGCGGACCCACGGGCGGCCGCGCGTCATGCGCGACACGAAGCCGATGTTCAGCTCGTGCGCTTCGTTGGCGAGCAGCCCGCAACGCACTTCAATGCCGGCGTCGCGCAGCATCTTGAGGCCACGCCCGGAGACCTGCGGATTCGGATCTTCCATCGCCGCAACCACGCGCTCGACCTGCGCTTCGATCAGCGCATTCGCGCACGGCGGCGTGCGGCCGAAATGACTGCACGGCTCGAGCGTCACGTAAGCCGTGGCGCCGCGCAGATCGTGGCCGCGCGAACGCGCGTCTTTCAGCGCGCGCACTTCGGCATGATCCTGGCCGGCTGGTTGCGTGAAGCCTTCGCCGATCACCTCGCCGTTCTTGACGAGCACGCAACCGACGCGCGGATTCGGGTCGGTCGTATACATGCCGCGCTTGGCCAGCGCGAGCGCGCGCTCCATATGGACGAAGTCGGTTTGCGAAAACATCGGGATCCGGTCGGGTGCGGTGGCTAGGCAGTATGGAGTTTGGGTTTTGGCGGTTTCTATGGCGCGGCGGCCTCAGGCCGCGAGCGAGGCGAACGCGCCGCGCGCTGCGTCGATCGTGGCGTCGATGATCGCGTCGTCGTGAACGATCGAAACGAAGCCCGCTTCATACGCGGACGGCGCGAAGTACACGCCCGCGTCGAGCATCTTGTGGAAGAACGCGTTGAAGCGCGGCACGTCGCTCTTCGTGACTTCGGCGAAGCTGGTCGGAACCGACTCGGTGAAGTAAAGGCCGAACATGCCGCCAAGCGAATCGGCCGCAAACGCTACCTTCGCTTCGCGCGCAACATTCGCGAGACCCTGCGCGAGACGCGTGGTGCGGGTAGCGAGCGTGTCGTAGAAGCCCGGCGCCTGGATCAGTTGCAGTGTCTTCAGGCCCGCGGCGACGGCGATCGGGTTGCCCGACAGCGTGCCCGCCTGGTAGACGCCGCCGAGCGGGGCGAGGTGAGCCATGATGTCGCGCCGGCCGCCGAAGGCTGCCGCCGGCATGCCGCCGCCGATCACCTTGCCCAGACACGTCAGATCCGGCGCGATGCCGTAGACCTCTTGCGCGCCGCCCAGGGCGACGCGGAAGCCGCACATCACTTCGTCGAAAATCAGTACCGAGCCGTACTCGGTGCACAGGCGCCGCAAGGCTTGCAGGAATTCAGGCGTGGCGCGCACGAGGTTCATGTTGCCCGCAACCGGCTCGACGATCACCGAGGCGATCTCGTTGCCGAACGCCTTGAACGCTTCTTCGAGTTCAGCGACGTTGTTGTACTCGAGCACGGTGGTGTGCTTGGCGATATCGGCCGGCACGCCTGCCGAAGTCGGATTGCCGAACGTGAGCAGGCCCGAGCCGGCTTTGACCAGCAGGCTGTCCGCGTGGCCGTGATAACAGCCTTCGAACTTGACGATGCGGCTGCGGTTCGTGAAGCCGCGCGCGAGACGCAGCGCGCTCATGGTCGCTTCGGTGCCGCTCGAGACCATGCGGACCTGTTCGATCGACGGCACCAGTTTGCAGATTTCTTCGGCGATTTCGATTTCGGATTCCGTCGGCGCGCCAAAGGAGAAACCCTTGGCCAGCACGCGCTGGACCGCTTCGAGCACTTCCGGGTGGACGTGGCCAAGAATCATCGGGCCCCATGAGCCGATGTAGTCGATATAGCGTTGGCCGTCCGCGTCCCAGAAATAGGCGCCTTCCGCGCGCTCGATGAAGCGCGGCGTGCCGCCTACCGAACGGAATGCGCGGACCGGCGAGTTCACGCCGCCGGGGATGGTGCGCTGCGCGCGCTCGAAGAGGGTCTGGTTTTTGGACATGGTGATGGCTGGAATTTGGGTTGCGCAGCGGCGCGAGCGGCCTGGAGGCGGCTCGCGCGGCGCTGGGATGAGTAGAGAAATTGTACCGGAGTCAGCGTGAAGAGGTTTCGGGCTTGCCCATGCTGGGGCGGTGTTGCTGTTTCCCGTGCCTATCCTTGATTTCTTAGTGGTCTATTGGCGTCGCCCCTGTGCGGGGCGGCACCTACTTTTCTTTGCATGCCGCAAAGAAAAGATAGGCAAAAGAAAGCGGCTTCCAACCGCTAGCTTATAAGCGGGTCCCCTTGCTTGGAGGAGGTAGAGGTGCATCTGGAATCGGTGTTCTCGCACATTCAGCCTTGGTGACAAAGGGTATCAAGCGTCGGTGGTTTGCGCTTGCCTGTGAGTTCGGCCCAGCGCTTTTCGAGTGCGCCTTCGGCTATCGGCTTGATCACGGTGCCCGAACTCTGCGCGTCCCATGTCTGCACCGAAAACGGATGCGTGCGCAACCTCTCGCGGGGAATGACGACGCCTTCGTGTGCGTCGACCACCCAGTCGTACACGAAGTCGATGCACAACCGATAACCGCGCTTCGTCGCCGGGTCGGGGACTTCGTACGGTGCGCGGGTCACGTAGCCGGAGCCGAAAATGCCCTTGGGTTCCTGTGCAACACGGTGCAGGAACACGCGGTCGCCCGGCAGGATGCTGCGGGCAAATCCGCAACCCCACACGTCGGTCACCGCTACGCCTGCGGCGACCCGCTTCGCCACGTCGGGTAACTCGGGCCACGGCCATTTCTTGGGGCTCCAGATCAGCAGGAAGGCAGTCATGACAGGGTCGGGGCGGGGCAGTGGAAGAGGGCGTGGCTGACGGGTTTGGGTCACGCCAGGCAGCGTTCTGGCGGCAGCTTAACTGATCGGCGGCGTGCTTGTCGCGGAGCGCGGGTGGCCCGCCCAGCGAGGCCCGGGTGCGGCGGATGACTTAACCGTCGCGTACAATTGGGGCTGTCAAGTTGCTGTTTTCCCCGTTTCAATGCGTTTCGCTGCCGATGACGGCGCGGCGCTTCATCTGGATTCCCATGTCTCACGTCACCAGAAGCCGGCCCGATGGCCGGCTGATTCTGTTGCTCGGTGCGCTTGCCGCATGCGGGCCGATTTCGATCGATATGTATCTGCCAAGCCTGCCGACTATCGCGCAGGCGTTCGCCATCAGCAACGGCGCCGCGCAAACCACGCTCACCAGTTTCATGTTCGGCTTTTCGATCGGCATGTTGCTCTACGGTCCGCTCTCGGACACCTATGGTCGCCGGCCCGTGTTGCTGGGCGGCATCATCATGTATGCGCTGGCTAGCGTGGCATGTGCGCTGTCGTTTTCGATCGGATCGCTGGTGACGTTCCGCTTCGTGCAGGCGCTCGGCGCGGGCGCAGCCTCGGTGCTGGCGCGCGCGATCGCCCGCGACGCGCACGGGCCGACCGATGCCGCACGCGTGCTGTCGATGCTCGCCATCGTCACGTCGATCGGGCCGTTGCTCGCGCCGCTGATCGGCGGGCAGTTGTTGTTGCTTGGCGGCTGGCGTGTCGTTTTTGTCGTGCTGACGCTGTTCGGTACGGTGTGTGCGGTGACCGCTTTCCTCAAGGTGCCGGAAACGTGGCCGCCAGAAAAGCGTGCGCACTCGGCGCTGCTGAAATCGTTCGGTGCGTACGGCAAGTTGCTACGCGATCCGGTCGCGTGGGGGCACATGCTGTGCGGCGGCATGGCGTTCGCGTCGATGTTCGCGTACATCACCGCGACGCCGTTCGTGTACATCGAATATTTCCATGTATCGGCGCAGCATTACGGCTTTCTGTTCGCGCTGAATATCGTCGGCATCATGTTCGGTAACTTGATGAATACTCGCCTCGTCGGCCGGCTCGGCTCGCTGCCGATCATTTCTTTCGCCGCGACCGTGAGTTGCATTGCGTCGCTGTTCGTCTGTCTCGTCTCGCTGACGGGGTGGGGCGGGTTGTGGTCGATCGTTTTCGGTTTGTTCTTCGTGGTTGGCGTGGTGGGGCTGTTGTCTGCTAACTGTACGACCGATCTGATGCATCGCTATCCGATGAATGCCGGCGCCGCGGCCGCTGTGTTCGGCGCAGTGCAGTTGGCGCTCGGCGCGTTGGCGAGCCTCGCAGTCGGACTCTGGCAGGACGGCTCGCCCAAGGGGATGGGCGTCGTCGTAGGCGTCGCGGGCGTGCTGTGTTACGCCGGCCGGATTCTGGTCATCAAGTGGCACGGAATGAAGGTGCCTGTCGCTGCCGCTTGACGGCATCGTGGGGCAGGCATTCTTCGCGGAACGCGGATCATGGTTCCATACCCGAAACGCGCGGTACGCTTGCTTGTCCGTCCCGCGCTAACCAAAGCGCCTACGGAAAACACCAGGTGTTGCGCGCGCGCGACCGTGCGTTTCAATTGGCATTGCTATGATGGCGTCACTGTTCCTCGGAGCGGCAATCATGGCGATCAGAGATTTGATGAACGGCGAGCGGCAACATGCTGCCTTCGCTGAAGCGCAGAAGCTGGCAGACAGCGGCGCCTATCACGATTACACAGACATCGAATACGTCTTGCGCTTTGATTACGGTTTGTCTGATGTATCGGCGCTGCTCGACAGCCAGTTGATGCATCGCGACCTGAATCGTCGCTGCGCCGATGCGCGTGAGAAGCTGGACGTGCCTGCTTAGCGTGTGACACGCGCGGCGAGTGCCATGCAGTGTTCCGCGCGTAGCCATGCGCCGTGCAGGCGCCATCCCCCTTTGGAGTTGCATTCATGGCTGTTAGCCAGCACGACCCGCATTTGCCGCACACCGACAATCCCGCTGCGCTGGCAAAGCCGGGTGGCCACTACAGCCATGTCGCGATCGCCAATGGTTTTGTTTTCGTCTCGGGACAGTTGCCGATCAACGCACAGGGCGAGAAGCTCGCTGAGGCCTCGTTCGAGGTGCAGGCCGAACAGGTGTTGGCCAATGTGCAGGCGGCGCTTGAAGGCGCTGGCAGCAGCATTGCGCAACTGGTGCAGGTGCGAGTCTATATAGCCGATGTCGAACATTGGGCGAGCTTCAATCATATCTACGCGCGTTGGGCGGGCGAAGCTCGGCCGGCGCGTGCTGTCGTGCCGGTTCCCCATCTGCACTACGGCTTGAAGGTCGAGGTCGAGGCGACCGCGCTGGTTTAAGGGGTTGCCGGTATCGAGGCGTTGCGGGCTCAGTGAACCACGAGCCCGTTGTACTGCGCATTGCCCACTCCGGACGCGATATTCACGCCGACGTTGCCGCTCACTGCCGCCAGCGAACCGGCACCGAGTTTTGCGTTGGTGCTGCCCGTCAACTGCGCGACGGTATGCAGATTCTGTTGTGAGCTGATCGCGGTTTGCGATGTGGTGACGAGGGCGATCTGGTTGGCCTGCGCATTCAGCGCACCGGCTGCGAGGTTCACGCCAATGTTGCCGCTTGCGCCTCGTAGCGCGTAGGCGCCCACGGTAGCTGCGGACGCACCTGCTTTCGCGCTGCCGCCGACGTCTTGCAGACTCGATAGCCTGGCTGAGGAGCCGAACACGGCTGCGCTATCGTCGTCGGACAGCGCCGTTGACGTGCCCGCAAACGCGGACGATACGCCCGTGCTCGCGGCAACCGAAATCAGCGCAACGGCTAAAGTACGGACTTTCATGAGCAATTCCCTGGCGTGTGCTGACGGCACAGATAGTCTTGATATCGACCATGGGAGCGAGATGTTGAGGGAGGGGTTCCCCTTAATGCGGGCGGTGCCGAGAGATTGACTGATACGAACTTGGCCAAGAACGAGCTTGGCCAGAAATTACCATCTCCCGTGGCCGCCGTAATAACCGCCGACGCCAACACCCACGCTGACGCTCGGGGCGGCGTAGTAGCCGGGAGCATAACCGTATGCCGGCGCATAGCCGTACGGCGGTGCGACGATGCATCCGGACAGGCCTAAAGCAATACCTATCGCAAACAGTAACTTGACCATGGTTCCTCCCTCTTTGTAAGTTGGAGGAGCTGGGGGCGGCATTCGTTCGGCCTGCCTTGTGACAGCAAATTACGGAGCCGCGGTTTGATCGGGCTTCATTTACAGTTGCTTACCCGTTCGACGCGTTGTGCAATCGCCGATTAGCGGATTCATTGGCGGCCAGAAATGAAATACGAGCCGAAAGGCCCGTATTCATTGATTGTCTGGCGGAGGCGGTGAGATTCGAACTCACGGAAGGATCACTCCTTCGCCGGTTTTCAAGACCGGTGCCTTAAACCGCTCGGCCACACCTCCAAGCCCTAAATTGTAACCTGAAAAATCCTCGTTGCGGCGCTCTGCTGGTCAGCAATCACTGCGGATCTTTCAGAAAGAGCCCCTGCAGGTCATTCAGAAACGCCTGGCCAAGCGGCGTCGGTGCGATCTTTTCGTGGTCGCGCGTAATCAGCTTGCGCCGTTCGGCCTCCTGCAAAGCCGGTTCGATCGAGGTCATCGACAGCCCCGTGCGCTCGATGAAGCGATGCACTGGAAACCCTTCCGTCAGCCGCAGGGCGTTCAACATGAACTCGAACGGCAAATCGCGCGGCCCGACCTCATGCTCTTCCTGCACGGCTGTGCCGGCCATCGCCTGTTCGATGAAGGTGGTCGGATGCTTGTAACGCACCTGACGCAGCACACGGTTCGGAAACGACAGCTTGGTATGCGCGCCCGCACCGATGCCGAGATAATCGCCGAAGCGCCAGTAGTTCAGATTGTGCTTGCTTTGCCGATGCGGTTGCGCATACGCGGACACCTCGTAGCGTCCGTAGCCGGCGGCTGTCATGCGTTCATGAATCCAATCCTGCATGTCGGCGGATGCGTCGTCGTCGGGCAGGGCAGGCGGGAATTTCGCAAACAGCGTGTTCGGTTCGAGTGTGAGGTGGTACAGCGACAAATGCGGCGGCGCGAATGACAACGCCGTCTCCACATCGGCCTGACATTCCGCGAGCGTCTGCTGCGGCAGCGCGAACATCAGGTCGAGATTGAAATTGTCGAAGGTAGTCGCGGCCACGTCGACCGCATGGCGCGCTTGCGTCGAGTCGTGAATCCGGCCGAGCGCCTTCAGATGCGCTTCATTGAAACTCTGAATGCCCACCGACAGGCGATTGACGCCGCTCGCGCGAAACTGCGCGAACTTGGCGGCTTCGAATGTACCCGGGTTCGCTTCGAGTGTGATTTCCGCGTCGGCGTCGAGCGGCAGCAGCGCGCGCACGTCGGACAGCATCCGGTCGAGCCCGGCCGCCGACAGCAAGCTGGGCGTGCCGCCGCCAATGAACACCGTATGCACCTGGCGGCCCCACACGAGCGGCAGCGCCAATTCGAGATCGGCGCGCAAAGCGTCGAGATATTCGGTCTCCGGGAACGTGTCGCCTTTCCATTCATGCGAGTTGAAATCGCAGTACGGGCACTTGCGCACGCACCAGGGAAAGTGCACATACAACGCCAACGGTGGCAACGACGTCAGGCGAATGCTGCCCGGCGACGTAAATGCCTTGATGACGCCGTTGCCGATCTCGGCAGGCGCCGGTTTAATCGGAATCACGCTTCCTCCGTCAAACGCGCAAGCAGGTGGCGCAATGCAATCGCGCGATGGCTGCTGGCGTTCTTTACCGCTGGTTCGAGTTCCGCAGCGCTTGCATTCAGCGACGGCAGGAAGAAGTACGGGTCGTAGCCGAAGCCATGCTCGCCACGCGGCAAGTCCAGCATTTCGCCGTGCCAGCGGCCTTCGGCGATCAGCGGTTCGGGATCGTCGGCATGACGCACAAGCGCCAGCACGCAGTAGTAATACGCGCGACGATCGGTTTCGCCCTGCAAGGCCGAAACGAGCTGAGCGTTGTTCGCCGCATCGCTCTTTTCGCCGCCGGCAAGCTGCGCGTAGCGCGCCGAATAAACGCCTGGCGCACCTCGCAGCGCTCGCACGCACAGGCCGGAGTCGTCGGCGAGGGCGGGCAGGCCGGTGAGCTTCGCCGCATGACGCGCCTTGGTCAGCGCGTTTTCGACGAAAGTCGGATACGGCTCTTCCGCTTCCGGCACGTTCAACGCGCCCTGCGGAATCAACTCGATGCCGGCCGCGCCGAGCAGCGCCGCGAACTCGCGCAGCTTGCCCGCGTTGTTCGACGCCAGCACGACTTTCTTCAACGGCGAGTCAGACGCAACAGCGCCGTTGTCTTGACGAACCTCACTCACTCTTTTGCTCCAACGCTTCTTTCTGCATCGCGATCAGGGTGTTGATGCCGTCGCTCGCCAGATCCAGCAGCGAATTCATTTCATCGCGCGAGAACGGCACGCCTTCGGCCGTGCCCTGAATTTCGACGAAGCCGCCCGCGCCCGTCATCACCACATTCATGTCGGTGTCGCATTGCGAGTCTTCGTCGTAATCGAGATCCAGCACCGGCAGGCCGTCGTACACGCCGACTGAAATCGCTGCGACGTAATCGGTGATCGGCGAGCTTTCGATGCGGCCCGTAGCCAGCAATTTGGCCACCGCGTCATGCGCGGCCACGAACGCACCGGTGATGCTGGCGGTGCGCGTGCCGCCGTCGGCCTGGATCACGTCGCAATCGATATGCAGCGTGCGCGCGCCGAGCTTCTCGAGATCGAACACCGAGCGCAATGCGCGGCCGATCAGACGCTGGATTTCCTGAGTGCGGCCGGTTTGCTTGCCACGCGCCGCTTCACGGTCGCTGCGGGTATGCGTGGCACGCGGCAGCATGCCGTATTCGGCGGTCAGCCAGCCCTGGCCGCGGTCGCGCAGGAACGACGGCACGCTCTCGGCGATGCTCGCCGTGCAGATGACCTTGGTGTCGCCGAACTCGACCAGCACCGAGCCCTCCGCATGCTTCGTGTAGTGGCGCGTGATGCGCACGTCGCGCAGCTGATTGGCCTGGCGGCCGCTGGGGCGTTGGGTGTTGTCGGTCATGTTGGGATCGGTGTGGAAGAAAAGCAGGAGGGAAAGCGCAATTTTACCGCCGATCGCGCCAGGCGCGGGGCAGCCTGTCCGGCGGACGGCTGCCCGCATGCGCCGGAGCGCTGCGGGGAGTAGCGCTTCATGCGCGGCGAGCCTCGTGCTGCCTTGGTGTGCAGAGGCCTTGCCGGTAAAAATGGGATAATGCGCATTCTCCGCCCCGCGTCTCGTACACGCCGGGCGATTCGACTCTTCGGCCATCGTCAAACGCATGGCCACAATCGCGAGAAATACGATGATCTACAGCATGACTGGCTATGCGAGCGCCACGCGCGAACTCGTCGCGGCCTCAGGCACGGGTGGCGTGAGCGTATCGGTCGAACTGCGCACGGTGAACTCGCGCTTTCTCGATCTGAACTTCCGCATGCCGGAAGACGTGCGCGTCTGCGAACCGACGCTGCGCGAAATGCTGATGAACAAGCTCTCGCGCGGCAAGGTCGACATCCGTATCAACCTGCAGCGCAGCGAACAGTCGGCTAACGCCGGCTCGCTCAGCCGCGACGCACTGACCCAACTGGCGCTGCTCGAACGCACGGTGTTGTCGACGTTCCCGGAAGCCGGGCGTCTGCGCACCGGCGAAATTCTGCGCTGGCCCGGCGTGCTGGCCGAAAGCGGCGTGGCGCCGGAAGTGCTGCGCGACGCAGTGCTTGCGTGCGGCAAGCAGGCGATTACCGATCTGATCGACGTGCGTGGCCGCGAAGGCGCGCAACTGGCGACGATGCTGCTCGCCAACGTCACCGAGATGGAAACGATCGTCACGAAGATCACGCCGCTCGTGCCGGAACTGATCGCCAAGCATCAGCAGAAAATCGTCGAACGTCTGCAGGAAGCGCTCGGCATCGCCGCGCCCGATACGGCGGCGCCGAGCGTCTCGCGCGAAGAAATCAACGAACGGATTCGCCAGGAAGTGACGATGTACGGCATCCGCATCGACATCGCCGAAGAACTGTCGCGCCTCACGGCTCACCTGAACGAAACGCGTCACGTGATCGAGAAGGGCGGCAAAGTCGGCAAGCGGCTCGACTTCATGATGCAGGAACTGAATCGCGAAGCGAACACGCTCGGCTCGAAGGCGGCCGCGAAGGAACTGGCCGATTCGTCGATGACCCTGAAGCTGCTCATCGAACAGATGCGCGAGCAAGTACAGAATCTGGAGTAAGGCAGGAGCCTCGATAACATGACCGACCACACACGCGAAACCAGCGCACCGCGCAACCCTTACGCCGGCGCTTATCCCGGCAACCTGTTCATGGTGGTCGCGCCTTCGGGCGCGGGCAAGTCGACGCTCGTGAACGCGTTGCTCGCCGGCGACGACGCGATCCGCCTTTCGATTTCGTACACGACGCGCCCGCCGCGTCCGAAGGAGCAGGACGGCGAGCACTATCACTTCACGACGGTCGACGATTTCCTCACGCGTCACGCGGCTGGCGAATATCTGGAAAGCGCCGAAGTGCACGGCAACTACTACGCGACTTCGCGTGTGTGGATCGAAGAGCAGATGAAAAGCGGCCATGACGTGCTGCTCGAAATCGACTGGCAGGGTGCGCAACAGGTGAAGAAGCAGTTTCACAACGCGGTTGAAATTTTCATCTTGCCGCCGTCGCTGGATGCGCTCGAAGAGCGTTTGAAAAAGCGCGGCCAGGACGAACCGAACGTGATCACGCGCCGCCTGCTCGCAGCCGGCAGCGAGATGGCGCACGCGGCCGAAGCGGAGTACGTCGTGATCAACGACAACTTCGATCGCGCGCTCGGTGAACTGCGGTGCCTCGTGGCCGCGACGCGTTCGCGCTTCGCCTCGCAATACGCGCGCCACACGCAGCTTTTCGTGCAGCTCGGAATCCACCTGCCACACGCGTGAGCGCGGCGGTGGTTCGAGCACATAAGGTAGAATAAGCAACATCAATTAACACCCCCCAGACCTGTCGCTTCGCGCCAGGCCCCCCGAGGGGGACAAGAAAACTTGGGGCGGCCCAGCGTTTTCTTGCAAGAAGGAACCCAACATGGCCCGCATTACCGTCGAAGACTGCCTCAAACAGATTCCGAACCGTTTCGAACTCGCGCTTGCCGCGACCTATCGCGCGCGTCAGCTCGCTCAAGGCCACACGCCGAAGATCGAAAGCCGCGACAAGCCCACCGTCGTCGCACTGCGCGAAATCGCAGCCGGCCAGGTTGGCGTCGAAATGCTGAAGAAGGTGCCGGTTTAAGGCGCACTGTTCCGTTTTCGATTGCCTGCATTTGCTGTAATTGCATCAACGTGCTGACCGGCGTCCAACCCTAACCGCTACGGAGGCGAAAATGAGTGCTACCCCGCCCACCGCCACGGAAGTGGAACACGACGCCGACTCGCCCTCGTCCGCACGGAAGTACATCGATGCGGTCCTCGAACAGTCGTTTCGCCATCTGTTCGGGCCGACCGCCACGCCGGAGCAACCGCGCCGGCATGACGTCGTTTCGATCGCCAAGCTGACGTCCGCCTTGTCCGGCTATCTGCAGCCGGAAGAGATCAAGGACATCAAGGCGGCGTTCCATTTCAGCGACGAAGCCCATCTCGGCCAGTATCGCCAGAGCGGCGAGCCCTACATCACGCATCCTGTCGCTGTCGCGGAAATCTGCGCCGGCTGGAATCTCGACGCCCAGTCGATCATGGCGGCGCTGCTGCATGACGTGATGGAAGACCAGGGTGTGACTAAGGCCGAACTCGCCGAGCGATTCGGCGCGAAGGTCGCGGAACTGGTCGACGGGTTGTCAAAGCTGGACAAGATGGAGTTTCGCAATCGCGAAGAGGCGCAGGCGGAAAACTTCCGCAAGATGCTCCTCGCGATGGCGCGCGACGTCCGCGTGATTCTGGTCAAGCTCGCCGACCGGCTGCACAACATGCGCACGCTGGGTGCGGTGCCGCACGAAAAGCGCCGCCGTGTGGCGCGCGAAACGCTGGACATCTACGCACCGATCGCGCACCGGCTTGGCCTGAACAATACCTATCGCGAGCTGCAGGACCTGAGCTTCGCGAACTTCAACCCGCATCGCTACGCCACGCTCGAAAAAGCCGTCAAGGCCGCGCGTGGCAACCGGCGCGAAGTGGTCGGCAAGATTCTGGAGTCGGTGCAGCGCGCGATTGCTGACGCGAAGCTCAACGCCGAAGTCACCGGCCGCGAAAAAACCATCTTCAGTATCTATAAGAAGATGCGCGACAAGCAGTTGTCGTTCTCGCAGGTGCTCGATGTGTACGGCTTCCGTGTGGTGGTCGAAAGCGCGCTCGAGTGCTACACCTGTATCGGCGCGCTGCATGCGCTCTACAAGCCGGTGCCGGGTAAATTCAAGGATTACATCGCGATCCCGAAGGTGAACGGGTATCAGTCGCTGCACACCACGCTGGTTGGCCCGTTTGGCGCGCCGATCGAGTTCCAGGTGCGCACGCGCAAGATGCACGAGATCGCCGAAGCGGGCGTCGCCGCGCACTGGCTGTACAAGAATGGCGGCGCGGATCTGAACGATGTGCAAAAACGCGCGCACCAGTGGCTCAAGTCGCTGCTCGACATTCAGAGCGAAGCAGGCGATTCAAGCGAATTTCTGGAGCACGTCAAGATCGATCTGTTCCCGGATGCGGTCTACGTGTTTACGCCAAAGTCGAAGATCATGGCACTGCCGCGCGGCGCCACGGCCCTCGACTTCGCGTATTCGATCCACAGCGACCTGGGCAACCAGTGCGTCGCAGTCAAGATCAATAACGAACTGCTGCCGCTGCGTACTGAGTTGAAGAGTGGCGACATTGTCGAAGTGATCACGGCGCCGTATTCGAAGCCGAATCCGGCGTGGCTGGGTTTTGTGCGCACCGGCAAGGCACGTTCGGCGATCCGCCACTATCTGAAGACGATGCGTTTGAACGAGTCTGTACAGCTCGGCGAGCGTCTCGTCGACCAGGCGCTGAAGGGCTACGGGCTGGCGTTGTCGGACGTGACGCCGGAAGCCTGGGAAAAGCTCGTGCAGTGGACGGGTAACAAGAACCGCCAGGAAATCTTCGCGGATATCGGTCTCGGCCGGCGCGTCGCAGCGGTCATGGCCAAGCGTATCGAAGTGCTGATGAGCGGCCGCGATGCCGACGACGACGGTTCGCGCGACGGCACGGCGCCGCATGCGCCGCCGGTCGTCATCACGGGCACCGAAGGCATGTCGGTGCAGTTGTCTGCGTGCTGCCGTCCGATTCCGGGCGACGACATCATGGGCTACATCGGTATCGGCCTCGGCATGGCCATTCACACCACGGATTGCCGCGTCGCGCAGCGTATCCACAAGCGCGATCCGGGCCGCTGGATCGACGTGGCGTGGGCGCCGCAGCCGGGGCGTCTGTTCGACGTCGCGGTGAAGGTGCTGGTCAAGAACACCAAGGGCGTATTCGCCCGCGTGGCTGCCGACATCACGTCGGCGGATGCGAACATCGTCCACATCGCGATGGACGAGGACCTGTCGCAGGAATCCACGGTGCTGCGCTTCGTGATCCAGGTGAGCGATCGCGTCCATCTCGCCAACGTCATGCGCCGCGTGCGTACGAATCCGGACGTGATGCGTATTGCGCGCGAGCGACCGAGTGAAGAAGGGCATCACCGTCACGACGGCGGGATGCGGATCGACCGCGAGCGAGCCGATTACTGATCTGAGGCTGGCTTAGGCCTGCTCGACGAGAGCGTCTGGCTGCTTCAGGCGGTCCTCGTTCGAATCTGAACGCACCTGCGCCAGCGAGTCTCACTGGAACTTCAGGGAGAACGCTTATGAAAGTGGCTGACCTCACCGGCTTGGCGCTCGACTATTGGGTCGCCCGCAGCCTGCACGACTTCGTGCGTGAAATCTTCTTTACCGACAGCGGCGAAACTGTCTCGATTCGCGGCATCGACCGCGGCCGCCCATGGGATGGCCGTTTCACGCCGTCCACATCATGGGAAGCGGCATCTGCGGTGCTGGAACGCGCGCAGCGGCTAGAGGTGCGTGAGCGGACCGTGCATGGCGCGGCACATTGCATCGCCGAATTCGAAGGCGGCCATCGAACCGTTGAAGGGCGGGGCGACTCGTTACGGGTCGCGCTGCTGCGGGCGTTTGTCGAGAGCCGTTTCGGCGATAGTGTGGACGAGATGTTGTGGCAGGCGCAGGCTGTGACTGGCCCGCGAGCGGCGCTGATCGGCGAGGAAACGGAGGAGGATTCTTTTGAAGACGTGCCGAGTCCCGACGGACAGATCGGTGATATTCAGTCGATACCGCGATAGCAGCGGCGACACCGCCCAGGCCCGCGGGCTTGGCGGGGCGGACCGGATGACGCAGATCCGGCCACGAAAAAACAAAGGGCCTTCCGATCGGAAGGCCCTTCATAGGTGGTGCGGCTGGCAGGATTCGAACCCACGACCCCTTGGTTCGTAGCCAAGTACTCTATCCAACTGAGCTACAGCCGCACGCTAAACAGGTGACGCTAATCTAATTTCAATGATACCGCGATGAAGCCGGGGTAAAACATAGGGCCTCCCCGGAGGGAGGCCCTCGAACAAGTGGTGCGGCTGGCAGGATTCGAACCCACGACCCCTTGGTTCGTAGCCAAGTACTCTATCCAACTGAGCTACAGCCGCACGCAGAAACGAGATTATAGCAAAGGTTTTCAAAAAGGGAAGCATGTAACTGCGATTTGTCTCATTGCTCTGATCGTGTACCCTTGATAGGCAGTCGCTTGCTGCAGTTACTGGACCATCATGAACAAGGCCTTTGTCAAAGAGTCGAGTGAAGAGAATGACGACGATCTCGACGTCGCCCAGCCCGAAATCCCTCCGGGTACGAAAAACTACATTACGCCAGCCGGATACCGGCGTATGCGCGATGAACTGCTGCATCTGATCGATGTCGAGCGGCCGGAGGTGGTCAGACTGGTGTCGTGGGCTGCCTCAAACGGCGATCGCTCCGAAAACGGCGACTACATCTATGGCAAACGCCGACTACGAGAAATCGACCGGCGAATTCGCTTTCTGACCAAGCGCCTCGACATCGCCGAAGTGGTTGACAGCAGCAAACAGGAAAACGTCGATCAGGTTTTCTTCGGCGCAACCGTCGAATACGCAACGGAAGACGGCGAGGTGCATACCCTGACGATTGTCGGCGTCGACGAGGTCGATCTGGATGTCGGCCATGTGAGCTGGATCTCGCCGATCGCGCGGGCGCTGCTCAAGGCGAAAATCGGCGATACGGTGACGCTGTACACGCCGGCCGGCCCGCAGCCGATCGATATCCTGGACGTCAAGTATCCGCTGCCTGATACCGGTGGCTAGGCCGAAGCATTGATGTGTCGGATGTGGCGGGAGAGGGCGCAGGCCTCAGGCCTCAGGATATTTCGACGCAAGCCCTGGCGCTCGCGGATCGAAACAATCGCGGGAATTGGCGGCTGGTCGGTGATCTTTCGGGCGCCTGTGTTCGGGAACATAGGTTTGATTCGCTGCCGTTCGGCGTCTGACAGTCGGTCGACCTTGCAGAGCGTGCTTTCGGTACGGCACAAAAAAAGGCGCCGCGAACGGCGCCTTCGATATTGCAGGTGTTGCCAACCGCTTTAGAAGCGGTGACGCAGACCTGCGGTCACAGCGATTTGCTTGTTGTTGCTCGAAGCGCCCAGACCGTTGATGTCGGCATCGACAATGGCGTTTTCGTTGATCTGCTGGTATTCGCCTTGCAGGTACACGTCCGTACGCTTGGACAACGCGTACGCCGTTTGCAAGTTGAACTGATTCCAGTGCGGACGCGTGCCAGCAAGGCTTGCGCGCGTGTACGTGTACGAGCCGGCGATGCTCACTGCCGGCGTCAGAGCGTAGCGAGCGTTAGCTTCGAAGTTCTGGAAGTGAGCGCTGCTGGGGTTGGCGAATCCGATGCCAGCCGATTGACCCGACGCGCCCGCGCCGATGCCAGCCAGACTCGACAGATTCGTTTGCGAGTACACGAGGCCGACCGTTGCCGGGCCGAACGCATAGTTGGCACCTGCGCCCCACGTTTGCTGGCGGCCAGCAAAGAACGTGTTGTCGCTCGACACTGCGCCGCCCGAATTGAACGCCGCCGCCGCACCAGTCGCGCCGTTGCTGTTCAGTTGCAGGTAAGCAGCAGCGAGGTTCAGGCCGCCCCAGTTATACGACGCGCCCGCGCTGTAAGCACGGTTGTTGGCGAAGCCGTCAGCCTGGTTCGAGAAGCCGTACAGGGCGCCGAACTTGAAGCCGCCGTAGTTCACGCTCTGGTACTTGACCGAGTTGTTGACGCGGAACGAGTTGTTCAGGTTGTCGTTGTCGAACGGATGCGCGAACTGCGTGCCGCCGTATTGCGTGCCGGTGAGTGCGAGCGGACCAACGTAGTCGACCATGCTGTCGTATTGACGGCCGAGGGTCACGGCGCCGAACTGGTCGCTCGTCAGACCGACGAACGCTTGACGGCCGAATTCACGGCCGCCTTGTTTCAGCGTGCCGTCATTGATGCCGAAGCCGTTTTCCAACGTGAAGATAGCCTTGAGGCCGCCACCCAGATCTTCAGAACCACGCAAGCCCCAACGGCTGCCGTTCACCGAACCGCTCGTTTCTTGCCAGTTGCTGTGGCCGTGCTGGTTATTCGTATAGGTGATGCCGGCGTCGATCAAGCCATACAGCGTGACGCTGCTCTGGGCCTGTGCTGCCGTTGCAAAAACGCCCGTGAGGGCCGCGACCATGAGAGTCTTTTTCATCTTGTAACTCCGAGAGCGAGAGTGGGTATTGAACCCAGGCTTAAGGAGACCTTCACGCGGGCGCTGCGAGAGGCGAAATCCGCATGAGAAGCGCGCTGTACTTCTGACGCGCCGGTTTCCGATTAGGCAGAGTGTAGATAGACGCTCACGAGGCGGGCATTCCGATTCGCGCAATAAAGTATTACTAGATATGAAACGATGGATGAACGCTGTTCAAGCCTTGCTGATAAAGGCTTTCAGCGTTATTGAGGGAGGGCGAAAAGCGAGTCAATCGAGTCGCGTTGCTCATTTGCTACAGTAATCGATGCAAAAAAACAACGTGATAAATCGTAAAAAATGATTGTTGTCGTAATGGCAACAGATGATTGTTGATTATGTGAATAATCGATATCGTCCAAGCCGCTATACTGAAATCTCTGCTTTCCGAAGCAGACTTTTTCGTTGACGAAAAAGATCTCCAAACCTTTGTCGGCGCGACTTCCCAGTCGCGCTTTTTTTTGCCTTCCGGTTGCGGACGCGCGGACGTTGGTTAGTGCGCGGGCGCAACTCCGTCCACTTCGCTCCAATCGGTCACCACCGAGACGCTCCAGTCTTCCATCACATAGTGACGCGCGTCCATGGGGGACGACAGCAGGTTTTGCCAGTGATCCCCATGCCACATGGGATCGAACTCGAAGGCCGACGGCGATGCGGCGATCGGCCCGGATTGAGCGGGCACTGTTTTTACTTGCGATTGGGCGAGCCAGGTGATGAGGCTGCGGAATTTACTGAACAGCATGGCAATCTCCAGACGCGTATTACTTCTCGCTACTGATTTCCATCATGCTGCCATGAGTGCGGCGCAGCAACTCGGACAAACACTTACTAAAAACACGTCTTGTTACATTTACTCGCCGGCATGCTGAAATTTTTTCCGATATCGGCAGAATTCGGCATTGAGTGAGTAATATTGACGTGACGGTTATTCGGTTTTCGCTGAATATGTCGTCGTGATCTTCGACTCATTTGGCATCGATTTATCGCGTTGCGTGCTAAGGGCATATGAAAAATTCGCTTGACGTTGATTTTTCGTTCCCCGTATAACGGCAATGCTGAATTTCAAACGCCAGATCTGGTGGTGCAGAGGCCTTCAGAAATACCCGATCACAGATAAAGTGACCATGAAATGCAGTTTGAGGGCAATGCCCGAATTTGATAACTCCTCGAGGGAAACCGGAATATGGAAACTGGTATCGTCAAATGGTTCAACGATGCTAAGGGCTTTGGCTTTATTACATCGGATTCGGGTGGCGAAGACCTGTTCGCGCACTTTTCGGAGATCCGCACCGAAGGGTTCAAGTCGCTGAAGGAAAGCCAGCGTGTCTCCTTCGAGGTCAAGGCAGGCCCAAAGGGGAAGCAAGCGGCGAACATTCAGCCGCTTTAAGCCGCACTGCGCTGCTCCGCACGCACCACCGGGCAGCTCGATCAAAAAAGCCTTCGCGAGACGCGGAGGCTTTTTTGTGTTTATTCGTTATTATCGCTGCGGCTGATGCTATTAACTAGCTGGTCCGGATTAATTTGAGGATGGCGGCAAACTGGCATCGTTGGAATTTCAATTCGATGTCGTAAAAACATAATAACTCGCGGATTTCGAACAGCTTGTTGAGCGAGCAGGAATGCCGTCTTTGCGTCGCACGGCGCCGAGGGCAAAGTAAGGTCGGACGGGTGTGCGGCGGCTAACTGGTGCATACTTGCCGCAAAGCCACGCGTCCAAAGTATTCCTTTCCATGTCTGAACAGTTTCTGCCAGAACCGGCCCTAGATGTGCCGATTGTCTTCGTCGATCTTGAAACCACCGGCGGCTCGACCAGCGAGCATCGCATCACCGAAGTCGGCGTGGTTGAAATAGGACCGGCCGGTGTGTCGCGCTGGAGCAGCCTGGTCGATCCTCAGCAACCGATTCCTTCATTCATTCAGCAGCTCACCGGCATCACGAACGCGATGGTGCGAGGCGCGCCGACGTTCGAGGCCATCGCGCCGGCATTGTTCGAGCGCCTGAACGGCAAACTGTTCGTCGCGCACAACGCCAGTTTCGATCGCGGTTTTCTGCGCGGAGAGTTCCGCCGGGCCGGATTCGCGTTCGATCCGGATGTGCTGTGCACCGTACGCCTGTCGCGCGCGTTATTTCCGGCCGAAAAGCGTCATGGACTCGACGCGTTAGTGCAGCGTCATGGTCTCGTCCCGTCCGATCGTCACCGCGCACTCGCCGACGCAGATCTGATCTGGCAGTTCTGGCAACGTCTGCATGGCGGTCTTGTGCCGCTGGACGTTTTGCAGGCGCAGATCGAGCGCACTACCCGGCGCTACCGGCTTGCCGGCGATATCACCGAAGATCTGCTCGACACTGCGCCGGCCGGATGCGGCGTTTATGCGTTCTATGGAGAAGGCGATCTGCCGTTGTATGTCGGGCGAAGCGTACGGGTGCGTCAGCGGCTGCGTTCGCATTTGACTGGCGAGCGGCGTTCGGCGAAGGATATGCGGCTCGCGCAGCAAGTGCGGCGTGTCGAGTGGCGCGCGACCGGCGGCGAGCTGGGCGCCATGCTTGCGGAGGCGCAGTGGATCGCGACGCTGCGCCCAGGGCATAACCGGGTGCAGCGCGTCACGAAGAGCGATCCGGTGGATGCGCCCTGGCCGTTCGAAGGCCCAGTCGTATTTGAGGAGCGTGAAGAAGCGTCGCACGCGCGCGCTTTTCACGTTGTCGACCGATGGCGTTACCTCGGGCATGCGCCTTCGCTCGCGCAGGCGGCGGCGTTGCATGCGTCGAGCGCGGCCGGACCGTTCGAGCTATCGACCTATCGTCTTCTGCAGAGCCATCTTGCGCGCGGCTTGCGCATGATGCCGTTGAGCGTCTCGAGTGGCTCGCAGGTGCCGAGTCTCGCTTAATGAGCTTTGCGCAGCGGCCCGCTGCTCAGGGTGAGCTCAATCCACGCCCCTGAGAGCGGCGGACCGATGGGGGTTCCAGGTTCCTGGTTCGACCGCACAGACCAATCAGCCCGTCGCACCAACCCCACCCGCTTCGCACACGTGGCCGAGAGCGCGCGTCAACGCGCTCGAACGGGTCGAATCGTAGCGCGTCAGCGATTTCCAGTTAGCAAGCGATTGCGCCACGCGTGACGGACAATCCTGCGCCGTACGCAGCGGTTGCACGCGCGCGAGTGCGGCCACGAGTGACTGCGTTAGCCGATCCAGCTGCGGCCTTGTGCTGGTGGCCAGGTCGGGCGCGGGGCCTTCGGGTGGCCGCGTGCTGCGCCAGCTGGCAAACAGCGCGTTCTGCACGTCCTTGCTGGCGTCGATTTGATCCTGAAAGAAGGCGTGCGCAAATTCCGGATCGACGTTCGCGGCTACGGCGCGCTTTTCGACATCGGCGAGCAATGCGTTCTCACGCGGCGTATCCGTAATCGCCTGATGGTTCGCCCACTTCCAGCGCGCAACGGGCTCCGCGAGGGCGAGACGCTGCGAAGCCAGTGCGATCAGATTGGTAAGCGCGGTGTCGTCGCCGTCCGCGACGGCGGCGGGAGTGAGCACAAGCGCAGTGAACAACGCGAGCGCACATGACGCTCCAAAGCGGTACGAGCGATTCATGGAAGGCGGGAGTGGCCGGTCGGCCGCGGAAGAAAAACCAGAAGAATAGACGATGCGCGGATCGAGCGGGTACGTCGATTGACCGAACAACTAACGGCCGAAACATTTAAAGACGTCTGCTAGAGACGTGCACCACCCCCGCGCAGGGCTACATCAGCCAGGCGCAGCAATCAAGCATGCGTATCTCGCGCCGCGAAAGCAGCGAAAGATAATCGTAGGGGCGCGTGCGAACCTTCGCCGCGCGCCGGACGCGCGGACGGCGATGCTGCATCGCGCCACTGCACAATTACTTCGAGTCGCACGACTTACGTTGTTCGTCGAAAAAAGCGCGAACGTGCTCAGGCAGTTCGGCACCCAGAAACTCGACGCCAGCGGGTTCAGGATCCGGGCTAAAAACTTTATCCGGGGTCGGAATCTTCGGTGGTTTGGCATCCATGATCTTTCTCCTTTACAAACCGATTATCTGCCTCGGTCCCCGTTTTGCACCAGCGTCTGATGCGGCTCACATGTTCTTTGTTGCTTTAACGGTACAGCCCAACATGGGAATGGAATGTTTGAATAGAATTTATCGGTTGACTGCGAACAGCTGAATTCGCCGCGCTCAATCAGAACCGTTCGATATCCCACGCACTCCCTTCCCAGCCTTCCCCCGCACACCTTCCGCGGATTATCTTTGTTGCATCACAACACCGCCTGTTCATATCTGTTGGTATGAACAAATCACGGTTATTTTTGTGCGCTGCCGCATTGGCGGATTTACTCCGCGTTAGTCCGAACGTTCGTTAATTACCGAGTGGTTCAGGGCGTTTATTCAGCCCCCCAATTGTTGGTAAACGAACCATTGCGCAACTTCGTTGACGAGCGAGAATACTTTTCAGGATATTTTTCGCAAATAAAATGGCGCCGCGTTCTGGACGAAGCGCGGCGCTCGCGGCGAACGATTTTTACGCGCTCGGCGCCGGAATTCTCACGGGGGCGGAATAGGCCGCGGGTTTGTCTGCGACTTCGACCTGTCCGTGAATCCGC
Source organism: Paraburkholderia domus (assembly GCF_905220705.1). GTDB lineage: Bacteria > Pseudomonadota > Gammaproteobacteria > Burkholderiales > Burkholderiaceae > Paraburkholderia > Paraburkholderia domus. The sequence continues at coordinate 1,037,291 of NZ_CAJNAT010000001.1, read as the reverse complement.
GCCTGATGACCGTCTGCAAACATGTAGTACGGGAACGGACGAGCGGGTTCCGACACAGCGTCGAGCCGCGCGATCAATTCCGGCGCGAGCGTGAAATCGAGCGAGCCGAGCGACTCCTGCAACTGCTCCGGCCGGGTCGCGCCGACAATGATGCTCGAGACGCCGCGCTTTTGATGCAGCCAGTTCAGCGCGACTTGCGCCATCGGCCGTCCCGCCAGATTCGCAACCGCTTCCAGTTCAGCAACGATGCGAAAGTTGCGCTCGGTCAGCTTGTCGCATCCCGGCGGCGGCGCGCTCGCCATACTCGCGAGGCGCCCGTCTCCGGAAACGGAGTTTGCCGTTCCACCTTGCGAAGGACGGTATTTGCCCGACAGCACACCCATGCCCAGCGGACTCCAGGGTACGAGCCCCATACCCAGATGGGCGGCGAGATCGGCGAACTCGTTTTCGGCGTTGCGCTCGATCATCGAGTATTCGAGCTGCATCGCCGCGACCGGTTCGAAGCCGCGCCAGTCGGCAAGCGTCTGCGCGCGCCCGGCGAACCACGCAGGCGTATCCGACAGGCCGACGTAGCGGATCTTGCCCGCGCGCACCGCGTCGTCCATCGCGCGCATCACTTCGTCTACCGGCGTGACGCGATCCCATGTGTGCAGGTAATACAGGTCGATGTAGTCGGTGCCCAGGCGCTTGAGCGATCCGTCAAGCGCACGCAGCAGATTTTTGCGATGGTTGCCACCCGCGTTCGGATTGCCGGTCTCCGCGTTGTAGCCGTACTTGGTGGCGATCACGAGCCGGTCGCGCAGACCGCGCGCCGCGACGAATTTGCCGAGCCATTTTTCGCTGGTGCCTTCGGTGTACAGGTCAGCGGTGTCGACGAAGTTGCCGCCGGCGTCGACATACAGGTCGAACAGACGTTGCGCCGATTGTTCGTCAGCTCCCCAGCCCCATTCGGTACCGAAAGTCATCGTGCCAAGTGCGATCGGGCTCACGCGAAGGCCTGAACGGCCAAGCAGATTGTAGCGGTCCATCGTCATATCAGTCTCCTTGAGTGGTCAGGCGGGAAAGCGTTGAATCGATGGGGGCTATCGTGCGCCGATTTTTTCCTTGGAAAAATGCCGTCAGTCTGCAAGGATTATGAAGTGTGACTTAATAATGGAGATCGCGATGGACCCCGCCCAGTTGCCGGCGCTGATGGCGTTCACGTGCGTGGCGCGCCACGGCAGCTTCACACACGCGGCCGCTGAAACCGGTGTGACGGCGTCGGCGCTGTCGCAAAGCATTCGCTCGCTCGAGACACAGTTGAATGTGCGCCTGTTCAACCGGACCACGCGGCGTGTCGCGTTGACGGAGGCGGGAGCGCAGTTTCTCGCGCGCGTGCTGCCTGCGCTGGGTGAGCTGCAGGCGGCCTTCGAGGCGCTCGATGAAACCCGCGATCAACCCGCCGGCACGCTGCGCATCAACTTGCCGAGGGTCGCGAGCGAGTTGTTGGTGCTGCCACATCTGGCCGAGTTTACGCGCCGCTATCCGCAGATCCGTCTCGATCTGACGCTCGACGATGGTTTTGCCGACGTGGTCGGCGAAGGTTTCGACGCGGGCATCCGGCTTGGCGAACGGGTGGCGCAGGACATGGTGGCGGTGCCGCTGGGTGGGGATATCCACATTGTCGTAGCTGGCTCCCCAGACTACTTCGAACGCTATCCAGCGCCGGCGACGCCGGCCGATCTCGCTGCTCACGATTGCTTGCGCTACCGATTCTCGACTAGCGGCGGAATCTATCGATGGGAGTTTGCGCAGCCTGACGATCCGTCGCGCGTGTTCGAAGTCGAGACGCGCGGGAGTCTCGTTACCAACGATTTGCGCACGATGGTGCAGGCGGCGGAGCAGGGCGTGGGTCTCCTGCACGTGATCGACGACTACGTGAGCGAGCAACTGGAAGACGGCAGGCTGGTGCGCGTGCTGGACGCGTGGTGTCCGAGCTTTCCGGGCTTTTATCTGTACACGGCCAGCCGCGTGCAAATGCCGTTCAAGTTGCGCGCACTGATCGATTTCCTGCGGGAGAAGCGCGGAGTTTCGTAGATCTCGCGCGTTGCTTCAGTTTCAGGCCGCGAGCCGTTGCTTCGAATTGATCGCTGCGCGGCTCTCCACGGTGCATCCAGCTTCAACCGATGTGCTGCTCGCCACGATCGTGCCGCCGCCTATCGTTGAAGCAACTATCCGCGGCGCAGAGTGCGGTGGATAACGGACGTGCCGGCACCGGCGCGGAAGATGGCTGTCTTCGCCCATAAGAGAGTTCGCCATGGAAAACGCTGTCTACTGGAAAGGACGTCAGGTCGGTATCGAGTGTGCCGGCCGGATCTTGTGGTTTTCGTCTGCGCCGCAGGAAGCGGTGTTCGCGTACGGCACGAAACCGGCTGAGAACGTGATCGTTGAAGATGCAGTGGTCGCGCGCAATCTCGGTATGACGGCGCGATGCGATCGATTGGATTTTGGCGCATGAGCTTGCGCGGCTGCTTGTTACGATCGCGGTTGGCGTTGAAGCAGCGGCAGTCGCGGCGACCACGACCGAGGCTGAAGTGAGCACCCGCGTATTTCAGAAAGAAGTAGTAGGGGAAAGCAAAAAGCAGCGCCAGAAAGCAAAAAGCCCAGTCACGAGGACTGGGCTTTTTGCTTGAATGTTGTGGTGCCGGAAAGAGGAATCGAACCCCCGACCTTCGCATTACGAATGCGCTGCTCTACCGTCTGAGCTATTCCGGCATCAGGAGAAACGAGATTATAGGGACTTCTTTACGAACTTGGCAAGCCCCTGCGATCACTTTTTTGTTTCGAGATGGTAGCGGGTGACGCGGTCGACTTCGTTCTTCGAACCGAGGAACACGGCCACACGCTCGTGCAGGCTTTTCGGCTGGATGTCCAGAATCCGCTTCTCGCCATTGGTCGCGGCGCCGCCCGCCTGCTCGACGATGAAAGCCATCGGGTTCGCCTCGTACATCAGGCGCAGCTTGCCCGGCTTGTCCGGCGTGCGCTTGTCGGCCGGGTACATGAAGATGCCACCGCGGTTCAGGATACGATGCACATCGGCCACCATCGACGCGATCCAGCGCATGTTGAAGTCGCTCTGGCGCGGCCCCTCCTTGCCTGCCTTCAACTCGCCAATGTATTTCTCGACCGGCGGATACCAGTGGCGCTCGTTCGAAGCGTTGATCGCGTATTCACCCGTTTCGACTGGAATGCGCATATCGCTTTGCGTGAGCACCCACGAACCCAGTTCGCGGTCGAGCGTGAAGCAGTTCACGCCGTTGCCGGTGGTCAGCACCAGCACGGTTTGCGGGCCGTACACCGCATAGCCTGCCGCGACCTGCTGCGTGCCGGGTTGCAGGAACGACTGTTCGGTGGGCTGCTGGCCGTCTGGGCAGCGCAGTACCGAGAAGATCGTGCCGATCGACACGTTGACGTCGATGTTCGACGAGCCGTCGAGCGGATCGAACACCAGCAGGTATTCGCCCTTCGGGTAGTTGGCCGGGATCGGGAAGAACTGTTCCATTTCCTCGGACGCCATGCCCGCCAGGTTGCCGCCCCATTCATTCGCTTCGAGCAGGATTTCGTTCGACAGGATGTCGAGCTTTTTTTGCACTTCGCCCTGGACATTCTCGCTGCCCGCCGTGCCGAGCGCATCGCCCAGCGCGCCTTTGCTGACGTGGTAGCTGATCGCCTTGCACGCACGCGCGACGACTTCGATCAAAAGGCGCAGGTCGGCCGGCAGGTTGTTGGTCTCGCGCTGCTGCTCGATCAGGTACTTCGTGAGAGTGGTACGACGTTGCAAAGCCATTGCTGTACTCCGGGAAGGCTTGAGGAATGTCTCGATTTTAACCGTTCGCTGTGTCGGTTCCGTGCTTTTGAGATGGAAGCTGTCATTCGTTATTGGTTTGCGGACCGAGGATTTCGAAAAATCAGTCCTTCCGCCGTGTCTTGATCTGGCCACGCGCGTCGACTGCCGATCCCCGGCGAGGCGCTGACTGTGGCTTGGCTTCTGCGGCGGTCCCGATTGTCGGCGGTCTTTGCAAAGGCTCGATCTCGCGTTTGATCTGTTCTCCTGCGGCCGCGGTAGCGATGCGCAGGTCGTAAGCGTTCTGAAGATTGAGCCAGAACTGCGTACTCGTGCCGAAATAACGAGCCAGCCGCAAGGCGGTTTCAGCGGAAATGGCGCGTTTGCCGCGCACGACGTCGTTGATGCGCGGGGCTGGCACATGTAAGGCGAGCGCCAGCGCATTGACTGACATGTTCAGCGGATCCAGAAATTCGTAACGTAGGATTTCGCCCGGATGAATGGCAGGGATTTTTTCGCCAGTCCCAATATCCGTAAAATCGATGCTGTCCAAGTCAGCGCGTTTGATAACCACTTCTGGCTCCCGGTCTAGTGATGGTAGTCAACTATTTCGACATTCATCGCGTTGCCCCCGGCGAAGTGAAAACAGATCCGCCACTGAGCGTTGATGCGGATGCTCCATTGGCCGCTGCGTCGCCCCTGCAATAATTCGAGGCGATTCCCGGGTGGGCTATGCAGGTCTTCGATGGTCTCCGCCGCATCGATCAGATGCAGTTTGCGACGCGCCATGTCTTGAATCTGGGGCGGCAGTGAGCGGATAAATTCTTCTTCGAACAGCGCCGCTGTAGCCTTGTCGCCGAATGTCGTGATCATGGGATGGTATAACGCGTCGCGTTAAACGTAAACCGTTAAATGAATGCGTTTACTTTCATCCTGCCAAGGCGACATGAACAGTCGTCCAGACGGCTAACGTTGACGTCCGCACGCCGCCTCATGGCGAGATTCAGGACGAAAAAAAGCCGGCAACACGTGCCGGCTTTCGATGCAGGAAGCAATTTCAAACGATCATCACGCCAACGCTTTCTCCACGATCTCGCGCACGTCGCGCGATTTCACCTGCGACGCCACTTTCTCCAGCGCCGCGCGCATGCCGTCGCGCAGCGTCGGCGTAAAGCGGCGCCACAGTTCCAGCGAACGGGCGAGGCGGGCGGCCACTTGCGGATTGATGGCGTCGAGCGCGATCACCTGGTCGGCCCAGAACGCGTAGCCCGAGCCGTCTTCAGCGTGGAACTGCGCGGGGTTCGCGGCGCAGAAGCTGAAAATCAGCGAGCGCGCGCGGTTCGGGTTCTTCAGGTTGAACGCCGGATGCGCCATCAGCTTGCGCACGATCTCGATCACCGGACGCTGCGCGCTGCCGCGTTGCGTGGCTTGCAGGGCAAACCACTTGTCGATGACGAGCGGCTCCTTCTCGAAGCGCCGGTAGAAGTCGTCCAGCGCCTGCTGCGCTTCAATGCTGCCGCCATTCGCCGCCGCTGCATTGAGCAATGCCGAGAGCGCCGCCGAGCGGTCGGTCATGTTGTTGGCGGCGTCGTATTGCGCGGACGCGAGGCGCACTGCTTCAGCCGGATCGTCCAGTTCCGCGAGATACGACAACGCAAGATTCTTCAACGCACGATGGCCGGAGGCTTCCGGCGTCGCTTCATACGCACCCGGCGTACGGTGCTTTTCGTACACGGCGAGCCAGTCCTTCCTGAGCGCGTTCGCGAGACGCTTGCGCACGAACTGCCGTGCGGCGTGGACGGCAGCCGGATTCGATTCCGCCATCTGTTCAGCCAGATACGCTTCCGACGGCAGCATCAACGCCAGTTCGCGGAATGAGGGCGAGAGCGTTTCGTCGGTCAGCACGCGGGCGAACGCGGCGACGACCGAGTCGTCGAGCTGCAGCGGCACGCCCGTCGCGGCGCGTCCAGCGAGGGTCAGCAACTCGCGCGTGGCGAGCCGTTGGCCGGCCTCCCAGCGATTGAACGGATCGCTGTCATGCGCGAGCAGGAAGGCGAGCTGGTCAGCCGAATAGTCGTATTCGACGATCACCGGCGCCGAGAAATTACGCAGCAGCGAAGGGAGTGGTTCTTGTGCGACGTTGACGAACGTAAAGGTCTGTTCGGTCTGCGTGAAATCCAGCACGCGTGTGGTGGAATCCGAAGCCCTGGTTTCGCCTTCCAGTTGCAGTGAGAGGTCGCTGCCGTCCTTGCCGATCAGACCGATCGCGAATGGAATCAGCAGCGGGCCCTTTTGCGTTTCGCGCGCGGCCGGGGCGGCATCGCCATAACCTTGCGCGAGCGTCACGCTGTAGCGTTGTTGCGCGGCGTCGTACCTCGTGCGTACCGAGACGCGCGGCGTGCCCGCCTGGCTATACCAGCGCTCGAATTGTGCGAGATCGCGGCCGTTCGCATCAGCCAGCGCGTGACGGAAATCGTCGCAGGTCACGGCCTGGCCGTCATGACGTTTGAAGTACAGGTCCATGCCCTTGCGGAAACCGTCGCGGCCGAACAGCGTCTGATACATCCGCACGACTTCCGAGCCCTTTTCGTAGACCGTCATCGTGTAGAAGTTGTTGATCTCGACGTAGCTTTCCGGACGCACCGGGTGCGCCATCGGACCCGCGTCTTCGGCGAACTGCATCTGGCGCAGCACGCGCACGTCTTCGATGCGTTTGGTGGCGCGTGCGGCTTCGTCTGTGGCGCCGCCCGCCATGTCAGCCGAGAACTCCTGATCGCGGAACACCGTCAGACCTTCTTTCAGGCTCAGCTGGAACCAGTCGCGGCACGTCACGCGGTTGCCGGTCCAGTTGTGGAAGTACTCATGGCCGACCACCGCCTCGATGTTCGCGAAGTCGGTGTCCGTTGCCGTTTCGGGGTTCGCCAGCACGTACTTCGTGTTGAAGATGTTGAGCCCCTTGTTTTCCATCGCGCCCATGTTGAAGTCGCTCACCGCGACGATCATGAAGCGGTCCAGATCCAGTTCCAGCCCGAAGCGCGCCTCGTCCCAGCGGATCGAGTTGATCAGCGAATCCATTGCGTGACGGGTCTTGTCCAGATCGTGTGGCTCAACCCACACCTGCAGCAGCTTTTCCTTGCCCGAGCCGCTCTTCACGCGTTCTTCGAGTGCGACCAGCTTGCCCGCGACGAGCGCGAACAGATAGCTTGGTTTCCTGAACGGATCTTCCCAGCGGGCGAAATGGCGGCCGTCCGGCAGATCGCCTTCTTCGAGCAGATTGCCGTTCGACAGCAGCACCGGATAGTCGGCCTTGCTGGCGCGCAGCGTGACCGTGAAGGTCGCCATCACGTCAGGGCGGTCGAGGAAATACGTGATGCGGCGAAAGCCCTCGGCCTCGCACTGCGTGAAGAAGTTGCCGCCCGACACATACAGGCCCGACAGCGTGGTGTTCTCCGCGGGATTGCAGATGCTGGTGATCGTGAGTTCGAAGTGATCCGGCACGTTGCTGAGCGTGAGGCCGTGCTCGTGCGCATGCGCGTTGTCGAACGGGGCGCCGTCGATCGTGGCGCTGACGAACTCGAGTTGTTCGCCCATCAGTTCGAGATTCGAGGCGTGGGACGCGTCCGGGTTGCGGCGCACCCGCATCGTGTTCCTGACGACGGTGCGTTCGGGAACCAGATCGAACTCCAGTGCGACGGTGTCGATCAGGAAGGCGGGCGGCGCGTAATCGGCGCGGCGGATCACATTGGGCGTTGCGGTATCGGCCATGGCGTTCTGTAGTGATGGGACTCGAGCCGTCACGCGTGCTTATGGCGCGCGAGCCGGGCTTGTCGAGCCATTGTACAAAGGCTCGGCGGATCGTGCGGAGCGAACTTTTTACCGAATTGCCTGGTCAGCGTATTATCGGGGCCGCTCGGCGCATCAAAGCGTGCGCACGAACCGACCCGCTCAAGAATGGCGAAAACAGGCATCACGAGGTAGACCATGAAATTCGATCGATGGACCCGCCGCGCCACGCTGCTGCTGGCCACGTTGACGGTGTTGCTGTCCGGCTGTACGACCTACGTGACCTCCCAGGTCACGGCGTTCTCCGACTGGAGCGGCAACGACGCCACCCGTACCTATGCCTTCACGCGGGCGGCGGATCAGCAGAACAATCTCGAACTCACCACGTACGAACGCCTGGTCGGCAACGAACTTGCCACACACGCGTTCCGTCAGGTCGACACCTCCCAGGCGCGTTATCTGGTCGGGTTGTCGTACGGGATTCGCTCGGACATGGTGACGGTCGCGCAGCCGGTGTATTACAACCCCTGGCCGGCGCCGTATTGGGGCCGGCCGTTCGATCCGTGGGGGCCATGGGGCGCGTTTCCGACGGCTTATGTGAACCAGAGCTACCCGATCTTCACGCATCTGCTCGGCGTGCGCATCACCGAGCGCGCCAGTGGCAAAGAGGTCTATAACGTGACGGCGCGCAACTCGGACGAAGAATCGTCGCTGGTGAGAGCGATGCCGTACCTGGCACGCAGCGCGCTGGCCGACTTCCCCCTGGGCAACGGCGTGGTCCATACCGTCAAGATTCCCGTCGACAAGAACGGCGGGGTGTCGAACGAAGTCGCGACGACGGGCGCCGCGCCCGCGGCTGCGCCGGCCTCGGCGCCGGGTGCGAAGGTCTTGCAATAAGCAGTACGCCGGCACGGCGAACGGCATACGCTGCGGCGCAACAAAAAACGGCCCGGCAGGTGATCCTGCCGGGCCGTTTTTGCTTCGCAACCCGCATAAAGCACGCGCCGAGCGCGCCGACGCAGGTGTGATCGACAGGGTAGCGGTCTGGACGCCGAGAATGATTGGTACAAGTCTGCAAAAGCGCGCCGCCGATTCCTCGCAAAAATAGCACTGCGGTAAGCGCCCGTAATTCGTGCGTGCGATCTGAGCGACACACCGCAGCACTCAACAGATAGGGCCCGAAGCATTGAAGTGTTCCCAAACGAAACACTCGCTTGGAAAGTTAAATGAAAGTATTTGTGTCTATTTGTGGGTGCGGCAGCGTCCGCCTGGGCCGCAAAGCTGTGCTGGCAGCGACTTTCTGGCCCTGTCGCAGGTTGTGCAAAGGCCGCCAGGCCTGCATTTTGGCGCTGTCCAGTCACCCGTCGCACCAGCGATACGGATACAGATAGATACGTCTTTTGTGGCTGAATTAATCCAGAATATTCAGTATGATTCCGGCGACCATAGGGAGCCTTTGCCAATCCATCAGACTAATTGGCAAAGGCGCCTAAATAATCAGGGCCAAGTGCCGTTAAATCGCTGGACCCCATATAAGAAGATTGGATTGACCCCGGCTGGAGATTGTCGTTCCGCGCGGCGCGCAGACGCTGTGACGGCTGCGTATTCCGTCAGGCGCCCTCAGCCCCTCCTTGCTTCTACGCGCGAACACCGATATGCCCGATCTGCACTGGACCATTCCGGTCGCTCGCTGGTCTAGCTGGCCTGCTGCCGCATCTGCCGCACCCGATATCGGCTTTATCGAGCCGATCGTGCGGCGTCGCCTGAGCACGCTGTCCAAGGTCGCCCTGAAAGTCGCGCACGATTGCGTGACGCAGGACGAAGTTCGGGTCGTGTTCGCTTCACGCCACGGCGAATTGCGGCGCACTACGGACATCCTGCGCACCATCAGCGCGGGTGAGCCGGTCTCGCCGACCGCCTTCAGCCTGTCGGTGCTGAACGCAATGACCGGGGTGTTCGGCATTGCGCGCGGCGATCGTTCCGCTGCCAGCGCGATCTCGGCCGGCGCTGAGACGCTCGGCTACGCGCTGCTGGAAGCGTACGCGCAATACGCAACGCAGCCCGGTTCGCCGGTGCTGCTGGTGTACGCTGACGAACCGGCCGATCCGGCGTACGGCACAATTGAGGACGAAGTGCAGGGCGGCGCAATCGCGATCCTGCTGAATGGCGAAGCAGCGGCGGGGCAGTTGGTCTGCACGACGTCCGGTGCAGGCGGGCCGGAGCCCGAGGCCGGGCAGGAGGCAAGCCGCGCAGGCCGGGAAAGCGCGGACGAAAGTTTCGCGACCCAGAGCCAGGCGCTGCTGCACTGTCTGGAAACGGGCGGGCCTGCCGTCTGGCAGGGCGCCGGCGCGGCCTGGCATTGGAGGTGGCATGAACGCGCGGCTTGATTTTCTTTGGCGGTTCTGCGCGACGGGTATGGCCTTCGTGGTGTTCGGCATCTGTGGCGTGCTGTTTTCGGTACTGGTGTTCCCGCTTGCGTGGCTGTGGCCGCATCGGGCGTCGCGTCAGCGCACGGTGACGACCGTGATCCACTGGTTCTTCCGCGCGCTGGTCGCGGTATTGCGGCGCATCGGCGTGATGGAGCTCGAGGTAACGGGCGCCGAGGCATTGCGCGCCGGTGGCCCGACGATCGTGGTCGCCAATCACCCGACGTACCTGGACGTGATGGTGCTGTTGTCGCTCACGCCGCGTGCCTGTTGCGTCGTGAAAAACGCACACTGGGGCAACCCGTGTTTCTGGGGAATCGTGCGCTCGGCGGAATATGTGAGCAATGCCGACCCCTCGGAGCTCGTCGAAGCCGGCGCCCGGCAGCTCGCAGCGGGCTATACGATGATTATTTTTCCCGAAGGCACGCGCAGCCCCGCGCCGAACCGGCTGCACGCGTTTTCGCGAGGTTTTGCGCACATGGCGTTGAAGGTCGGCGCGCCGATCGTGCCGGTGCTGATGGATTGCGATCCGCCGGCGTTCACCAAGCAGATGCGCTGGTACGACGTGCCGGCGCGCGCTTTCCGGATGCGCGTGAACGTGCTCGAGCCGCTTGGCGTCGAGCAGTTCGCGGACCCCGACACTTCACCGTCTCTCGCGGCGCGCAGCGTGACCAGCGCCATCGAAGCACACATTACTCAGCACCTGTTCGATTATGGATTCTTTAAAACTGGAAATTAAACAGCTTCTGATCGAAGCCCTCGATCTGGAAGACCTGAGCCCGGCCGATATCGACGACGACGCACCGTTGTTCGACACCGACGGCATCGGTCTCGACTCGATCGACGCGCTCGAGATCGGCATCGTGCTGCGCAAACAATACCAACTGACCATCGCAGCGAACGACGAACGCACCCGCGATCACTTCCGCTCGATCAGCACGCTGGCCGCGCTGGTCGCGAGTCAACGCGAAGCGGTGCACGCTGTGAACGAAACCGAAAAAAAGGGGGAGTAAATCGTGTCCGAGGCAGAGATTCTTGAACGCATCCGCGCCATCTTCAAAGAGAACTTCGCGATCGAGCCGGAGCGCGTGACGCCCGACGCGCATCTCTTCGAAGACCTCGATCTCGATAGCATCGACGCCGTCGACCTCGCGATCAAACTGCAGGAAATGACCGGCCGCCGCATCAAGCCGGAAGAATTCAAGTCAGTGCGCACGGTCGGTGATGTGATCGGTGCGGTCGAATCCCTGCTGGCGGCGCAAGGCTGATGCCATCCGTGCGCTCGCGAATGCAAGCGGCGGCGAGCCAGCCCGCCGAGGCATCGCCCGGCACGGAGCGCCACTGGGCCAAAACGGTAGTGCAGGTCCTGCTGAAACTCGCCTATCCCGCGTTGATTCTGTGTGCCTGGCGCTGGGACACGCCACGCTATGTCGGCTGCATGCTGTTTGCGATTCTGTGGCTGCAGCGCTGGGCCGGTAGCGGTCCGGTTGCGACTTCGCTGCGCCGGCTCTCCACGATCGATTGGACCGTGGTCGGCTTGCTGAGCTGCGCCTCGGCGGCGATCGTGTTCACCAATAGCGAGTTGTTGCTGCGCCTCTATCCGTCGCTCGTCAATCTGGGCCTCTTGATCGCGTTCGGCGCGACGCTCGTGCGCGGGCCGTCGATGATCGAAAAATTCGCGCGGCTGGGTAATCCGAATTTACCGGCAGGCGCCGTGCGCCATACGTGGCGCGTGACCCAGGTGTGGTGCGTATTTTTCGCGACGAACGGCGCGTTCTCCGCATATACGGCGCTGTACTGGAGCCGTGCAAGCTGGTCGCTCTACAACGGCGCGATCGCTTATGGGCTGATCGGTGTGTTGCTAGTGGCCGAGGTCATCTGGCGTTATCTGGTGGTACTGCCGCGAGCCGCGCGTTCGGAGGCGGCATGATCGCGTTGCATGATCTGTTGCTGGTAGGCCATCAGGCCTCCGTCGTGAATGCGCCCGTATGCCGCGACGGCGCGACGGTGCTCGATCGCGCGGCGTTTCGCGCGCGCGTCTCGACGCTGGTCACGCTGATGCAAACGCAAGCTGCGCGACGCTACGCGTTGTGTATCGACGATCCGTTCGATTTCGCTTGCGCGTTGTTTGCGTTGTTCGCGTGCGGCAAGGAGCCGGTGATTCCGGCCAATGCGACGCCGGGCTATCTAGCCGATCTTAAGGACGCGTATGACGCTGTGCTGACCGACGCCGACCTGCCGCATGGTGTGCAAGACGCCGACGCTGATGCCACGCGCGCGCTAGACACCTCACACACGATCGATCCGCAAGCCCCATTGACGCTTTACACGTCGGGTAGCAGCGGCACCCCCAAGCCGATCCGCAAGACCCTCGCGCAGTTCAACGCCGAAGTGCACACGCTCGAAAAGCAGTGGGGCGCTTTGCTCGGCGATGCGACGATGCTCGCGAGCGTGCCGCATCATCACATCTACGGTTTACTGTTTCGTGTGTTGTGGCCGCTTGCCGCGGGCCGCGCGTTCGACCGCGCGATGAGCATTGAACCTTTGCATTTGCAAACACAGATCGAGCAATGCGGCGCGACGGTGGTCGTCTCGACGCCCGCGCAATTGTCGCGTTGGCCCGCGTTGCCTGGCTTCGCCGCGTTGACGCCGGCGCCGCGTGCGTTCTTTTCTTCAGGCGGTCCGCTCGCCCTGGAAGCCGCGCAGGAATACGCCGCCGCGTATGGCGCTGCGCCGCTCGAAATCTACGGCAGTACGGAAACCGGCGGCATTGCGTGGCGTCGTCAGGACCAGACCGATGCCTGGCAACCGGTGACCGGCATCGAAGTGCGCCGCGACGAAGACGGCGCGCTGAATGTCCGCTCGCCGCATCTCGATCACACCGGCTGGCATCGTACGGACGACAAAATCGCCTTCGACGCCGATGGCCGCTTCCGTCTGCAAGGCCGTCTCGATCGCGTGCTCAAGCTCGACGGCAAGCGCGTGTCGCTGCCGGAGCTCGAAGCGCGTCTCGCGCTGCATCCGTATGTCGCGCAAGCGGCGATCGTGCCGCTGGAAGGCGCCTCGCGCGATCGCGTGGGCGCCGTGGTGGCGCTGACCGAAGCGGGCAGCGAGGCATTGCGCGACGAAGGCCGCGTGCTGCTCGCGCAAACCCTGCGCCGGCATCTCGCTGAGTATTTCGACGTGGTGGTGCTGCCGCGTCATTGGCGTTTTCGCCTCACATTGCCCTTCGACTCGCGCGGCAAACTGCCGGTGGCCGCGGTCGCAGCGGCTTTCGAGCCGCGTACGGACGGTGTGGAAGTGCTGGCCGTTGCCCGCAGCGCCGATACGTTGCATTACGAACTGCGCGTGCCGCCGACACTCGTGCATTTCGCCGGCCACTTCCCCGGTCTGCCGATTCTGCCGGGCGTGGTGCAGGTGCACTGGGCCATGCGTCTAGCCGCCGAACAACTGCCCGCTGTGCGCGCGCTGGTATCGGTCGACCGGCTCAAGTTCATGGCGCCCGTGCCGCCGGGCGCGGTGCTGAATCTCACGCTCGCACACGACGCCGCGCGTGGGCGAGTGCAGTTCGCGTACCGGCTGAGCGGGCATGAATGCGCATCCGGCGTACTCGTGTATCGGGAGCCTGCGTGATGAGCTTCGCTCCGTGCATCGTCATTCCGATTTACAACCACAAGGACGCGATCGGCGCGACCGTCGCCCATCTCGCGGTGCACGGCTTGCCGATCTTTGTCGTCGACGACGGCAGCGATGAGGCGACCCAGCAGGTGCTTGCCGCGCTGGCGCAGCCGTACACGGGGCAGCTCACGCTGCTGCGCTTGCCGATCAACGGTGGCAAGGGCGCGGCCGTGATGGCGGGACTGCGCGCCGCGCGCGCCGCAGGTTACAGCCACGCTCTGCAGATCGACGCCGATGGCCAGCACGACGCGACGGACGTGCCGCGTTTCATCGAAGCGTCGCAAGCCGAGCCGGGTGCGGTGATCCTCGGCCGTCCGGTCTACGACGAGAGCGTGCCGAAGTCTCGTCTCTACGGCCGCTATTTGACGCACGTGTGGGTGTGGATCGAAACGCTCTCGCTGACGATTCGCGATTCAATGTGCGGCTTCCGCCTGTATCCGCTTGCGCTGGCCTGCGAGCTGATCGACAGCGTGCAACTGCCGACGCGTATGGACTTCGATATCGAAATTCTCGTGCGCCTCCACTGGCGGCGGGCAGCGTTCCGCTCGATTCCTACGCGCGTCACCTATGCAACCGATGGCGTCTCGCATTTCGACGTGCTGTGGGACAACGTGCGCATCAGCCGCAGCCATACGCGGCTCGTGTTCGGCATGCTGTGGCGACTGCCGATGCTGCTCGCGCACAAAATGATGCCACACCGCGCGGCCATCGCAAGCGAACCGGGCGAACCGGGCGAGGCGGGCGAACCACACGAACCGAGCCCCCAGGACTGGTGGCGGATCGCCGAACGCGGCAGCCATCTGGGCATGTCCTTGCTCGCGCTCAGTTGCAAGCTGTTCGGCCGCCGTTTCACCGCGCTCTGGCTGCATCCGATCGTCGCGTATTTTCTGCTGACCGGCCGCGCCGCGCGCGAGGCATCGAGCACCTACTTCACGCGTCTTGGCGAAGCCGCGCCGCACGGCGATACGCCACGTCCAGGCTGGCTGTCCGCCTATCGCCACATGCTCGCGTTTGCGCAATCGGGCTTCGACAAGCTCGCGGCATGGTCCGGCCGTGTCAACAGCGCCGACGTCAAATTCGAAGACCCATCGGCATTCGAAGCCTTGGTGGCGAGCGGCAAGGGTGCGCTCGTGATCGGCGCGCATCTCGGCAATCTGGAAATGACCCGCGCGCTCGCCGCGCAAGGCGCCCACGCCAAAGTCACGGCCGTCGTCTACACCGAACATGCACGGCGCTTCAATAGCGTGCTGGCGTCGGCCAATAGCCAGTTCGCGCGGCATCTCCTCGAAGTCAGCAACTTCGGTCCCGAGACCGCGATGATGATGCAGGAGCGCGTCGATGCGGGCGAGCTGCTGGTGATCGTCGGCGACCGCGTGCCGGCACACGAAGCGGGCCGCACGACCGAAGCGCAATTTCTCGGCGCGAATGCCCCGTTCGCGCAAGGCCCTTACGTGCTCGCGCATGCGTTGGGCTGCCCCGTCTATCTGTTCTTTTGCCTGAAAGAGCGCGACGGTTATCGTCTGTATTTCGAACCGTTTGCCGAACGCATCGAGTTGCCGCGCCGCGAACGCGCGCAGCATCTTGCCGCGTGGGCGCAGCGCTACGCGGCACGACTCGAACACTATTGCCGCAAGGCACCTTATCAATGGTTCAATTTCTTCGATTTCTGGGCCAGCCCCAAGCGAGGCACGCATGGCCGAACATGATCTGACCGAGGCGCCGAACGTCAGCGCGCGCGCGAACGCACCAGCAAATGCAGCGACGGTGACCGTCGGTGGCCGCAAGCTGACGATCGAAGAAGTCGTCGCGATCGCGCAGCATCGTGCGCCTGTCGCGTTGAGCGCCGACCCGGCGTGGCGCGCGCGCATCCAGCGCGGCGCGGATTTCCTGCGCCGGCATCTCGCGGCGGGCGCGACCGTGTACGGCGTCAACACCGGCTATGGCGACGCGTGCGTGGTCGACGTGCCGATGGAACTCGTCGAGGCCTTGCCATTGCAGCTGACGCGATATCACGGCTGCGGCATGGGCCAGTATCTCGACGACGCGCAAACGCTCGCCGTGATTGCCGCGCGGCTCAACTCGCTGGCCTACGGTTTTTCCGGCGTGCGTCCCGTGTTGCTCGAGCGCCTCGCCGATCTGATCAATCATCGCGTCTTGCCGCGCATTCCGTCGGAAGGCTCGGTCGGCGCAAGTGGCGATCTGACGCCGCTCTCGTATGTGGCCGCCGCGCTTGCGGGCGAGCGCGACGTGATGTTCGACGGCACCTTGCGCGACGTGCGGGAGGTCTGGACGGAACTCGGTCATACGCCCTTGACGCTCGCGCCGAAAGAAGGCCTCGCGCTGATGAACGGCACCGCGGTAATGACGGGGCTGGCCTGTCTCGCGTTCGCGCGCGCCGATCATCTGACGCGCCTCACCGCACGTCTTACAGCACTCTCCACGGTCGCACTCGACGGCCGCGCCGCGCACTTTGACGCCACCCTGTTCGAAGTGAAGCCGCACGCAGGGCAGGCCGAAGCCGCAGCATGGATTCGCGATGACCTGACCGGTCGCGACGATACGCCGGGGCATCGTCTGCAAGACCGCTATTCGATTCGCTGCGCGCCGCACGTGATCGGCGTGGCGCGCGATGCCTTGTCGTGGGTGCGCCGCGATGTCGAGAACGAACTGAACAGCGCGAACGACAATCCGTTGATCGACCCCGACAACGAGCGCGTGCTGCACGGCGGCAACTTCTACGGCGGCCATATCGCGTTTGCGATGGACTCGCTGAAAGTCGCGGTCGCCAATCTGGCCGATCTGATGGACCGGCAGCTCGCGCTGCTGGTCGACGTGAACTTCAACAACGGCTTGCCGCGCAATCTGTCGGGTGCAGCGCCCGCGCGTGCCGCGATCAATCACGGTTTCAAGGCCGTGCAAATATCATCGTCCGCATGGACGGCCGAAGCGTTGAAGAACACGATGCCCGCGAGCGTCTTCTCGCGCTCGACTGAGGCGCACAATCAGGACAAGGTCAGCATGGGCACGATCGCCGCGCGCGACTGTTTGCGCGTGCTGGAGTTGACCGAGCAGGTCGCCGCCGCGCACACGCTGGCGACGGTGCAAGCCGCACGTTTGCGTTTGAAGATCGACAGCGCCACGCCGGTTCCCGCGCCGCTGCAAGCCTTCATCGACAGCGTGACGGCACAGTCGCCGTTCGTCGACGAAGACCGCGCGCTGGAAAGCGACCTGCGTGCGCTGACCGCGCGCATCGCCGCGTGCGATCTGTTGAAGGACTATCGCGGAGGTTCGAACGCATGACCGGCTCCCCCAAAGTGCTGACAGCCAGCGCGACGGTCGAAGTGCCGTTTCACGACGTCGACGCGATGAACGTGTGCTGGCATGGCCACTATCTGAAGTACTTCGAGATCGGCCGCGCGGCGCTCTTACGCACCTTCGATTACGACTACCGGGAGATGCAGGCATCGGGTTACCTGTGGCCGATCGTCGAGGCGCATCTGAAGTATGTGCGCCCGGCCACCTACGGCCAGGCGATCGAAGTGCGCGCGCAACTGCTCGAACACGAAAATCGCCTGAAAATCGGCTATGAAATTGTCGATTGCGCAACCGGCACGCGGCTGACGAAGGGCTACACGATCCAGGTCGCGGTCGATGCCGCGACACAGGAATTGCAGTTCGTGTCACCGCCGGTCGTATTCGAAAAGCTGGAGCGCGTATGGGGACGATGAACTTGCGCGGTGTGGCAGTGGGCGGGTTGCTCGTGCTAGGTGCATTAGGCGTATTAAACCTGGCAGCATGGCCGAGCGCGGCGTCCGCGGCAGAAGCCGCGCAGTCCGCCGGCAATCCGGCTCTCGTCTCGCAGATCGCGTCGCACCTCGCTCAAGCGAAGGGCGTCCGCGCGCAATTCACGCAAACGCAAACGCTCGCCGCGATGAAGCAGCCGCTCGTCAGCACGGGCTCGTTGCTGTTCTTCCGCGATCGCGGTGTGATCTGGCAGATCGACACACCGTACAAAGCCACCTACGTGATCACCGACGCGGGCGTCGCCGAAGTCGACGCCAACGGCCAGCGTGTGACGGCACACAGCGCCCAGGGCACACGCGGCGTCGCGCAGGTCTCGAAGATGATGCGCGCGATGCTCGGCGGCGATCTGTCGGCGCTGTATTCGCAATTCGACGTGCAAGCCGAAGGCAGCGCCGCGCAATGGCGTATGCAACTCACGCCGAACCAGCCGCAGATCGCGCAGTCGATCAAAGGCTTGCAGATGAATGGCGGCGACTATCTGCAGAGCTTGCGCATCACGCTCGCGAATGGTGACGTCACGAAGCTCGATTTCGCGAAGAGCGCGGCGGTGACCGATCCGACGCCCGCCGAGCGCAGTTTGCTCGGAGCGCCGTAATGCAGGTGCTACAACAGCGGTCCGGGAAACAGGCATGGGGCGTGCGCGCCGCGTGGCTGCTGCTCGCGTTCGTCGCTGCGCTGTATTGCGGTTGGCGTTTCGCGGGACCGTCGCCGCTACAGACCAATTTGCTGGCTTTGCTTCCTGCTACTGAAGCGGATCCGGTCGCCGAAAAGGCGGTCGATACGCTGGCGAGCGCGCTGGGCGATCGCACCGTTTTTCTGGTCACCAGCAACGACGACGCGCACGCGAAAGCGGCCGCGAAACAACTCGGCGCATCGTTGCAGAAGAGTGGGGCGTTCGGCTCGGTGACGGCGGAATTGCCGCCGTTCGATTTGTCGCAGATCGCGGCGTTGTACATGCCCTATCGATTCGGTTTGCTGGCGCCCGCTGATCGTGCAGCGCTTGCGCAGAGCAATGCTTCACGCCCCGCGTTGCGCGACGCGCTCGCGCAGCGCATCTACAGCCCGCTACACGGCGGCCTGACCACGTCGCTCGCTGACGATCCATTCGGCTGGCTCGAAGACTGGCTCGGCGGTTTGCCGCTTGCCACATCGAATCTCGAACTCGAAGACAACATGCTGGTGTCGCATCGTGGTGCCGCGACCAGCGTGCTGATCGTTGCCACGCTGCCGGGTTCGGCCTACGAATCGACGACGCAGCACGCCGTGCTCGCCGCGCTTGCACAAGGCGAAAGCACGTTGAAGCAGGCGTTCCCCGACGTGTCGGTGGCGAGAACCGGTGCGGTGTTCTACGCGGAATCGGCCCGCAGCGCATCGGAACACGAGGTGCACCTGATCGGTGTCGCGTCGCTGTGCGGAATTGCGTTGCTGATGATGTGGGTGTTCCGCTCGCCGCGGCTGTTGCTGCTCGGTTTCGTGTCGACGGCGCTCGGCATCGTCTGCGCGCTCGCCGTGACGATGCTGGTGTTCGGCCAATTGCATCTGTTGACGCTGGTGTTCGGCGCAAGCCTGATCGGCGAAGCGGTCGATTATTCAATTCAGTATTTCGTGGTCTATCTCGGTGCGGGGCGCGATTGGGATTCGCGCCGCGGTGCGCGTGCAGTACGTCCGGCCTTGACGGTTGCGCTTGCCACCAGCCTGCTCGGCTACGCGATCCTCACCTGGGTGCCATTCCCCGCGCTCAAGCAGATTGCATGCTTCGCGATTGCGGGCATTACGACGGCGTTTGCCTCCGTGTTGTGGTTGTTGCCTGCGTTGCTCACGCGCGCGCCGAAGCACAGCCCCCGGCGCTTATTCGCTGGGGCGGCAAGTGTGCTGAAGGTCTGGCATCGTACGATCGGCGGCAAGCGCACATGGTTCGTCGCGGCGCTCTTGCTGATCGTGGCGGTTCCCGGCTGGTTGCGTCTGACGAGCGACGACGATATCCATCTGCTGATCCAGCGCGATCCTTCGCTGGTCGCGCAGGAAGACAAAGTACGCGAGGCGGTCGGCGTCGATAACAGCGCGCAGTTTTTTGTCGTGCGCGGCGAGACGCCGGAAATCGTTTTGCAACGCGCCGAGGCGTTGGGCGCGAAACTCGACGGATTGAACGGCACGGCGAACAAGGTCGGCAGCTATCAGTCGGTGGCGCAATTCGTGCCGTCCGCGAAACAGCAGAACGAAGATCGCGCTTTGCTCGCCCAGCACGTATTCGACGATCCCGCGGCATTGCGTGCGACGCTGCTGCAGGCAGGATTTAAAGACGAAGTCGCCGATGCCTGGCTCGCCGCGTATGCGAAACCGCAGCCGTTGCTCACGGTCGACACGTGGCTCGCCGCGCCGTGGTCGCAGCCGTACAAACATCTATGGCTGGGCGTCGTCGACTCGACAACCAAAGCGTATGCAGCGGTCGTGATTCCACAAGGCGTGACGCCGCAGAATGAACCCGCGCTGATCGCCACCGCGCAGGCGCTGCCTGGCGTCGTATTCGTCGACAAGGCGGCGAGCGTGTCGAAGCTGTTCGGCGCGTATCGCGTGGATAGCGGCTGGTGGCTCGGCGGGGCACTCGCGCTCGTGCTCGTGCTGCTGACACTGCGCTACGGCCGAGAGGGGGATCGCGTGCGCGGCGGCATCGCCGTGACGCTGCCGGTGTTGCTGGCAATCGGCGTCACGCTCGCAGTGTTCGGCTACGCTCACATGCCGCTCAATCTGTTCAACTGGCTCGCGCTGATGCTGGTGCTCGGCGTTGGCGCAAACTATGCGGTGTTTCTGCGCGAAGGCTGCTTGCGCGCGGACGCGGATCTCGGCGCAGTGTGGACCGGCGTGCTGCTGTCGGCGGCCACCACGCTGTTGTCGTTCGGCATGCTCGGCATGAGCGCGATGCCTGCGCTGAAGAGTTTCGGCACCACGCTAGCGCTCGGTATCCTCGTGTCGGTGCTGCTCGCGCCGATCGGCATGCCATCGGAATCAAGGAGGGCCGCATGAAGGCGCCATCAGTTTATTTGCACGCGCTCGGCATGATCAATGCGCTCGGCGGCGACCTCGATGCAATCGTCCCGGCGCTCGCCGCCGGTCATGCACCCGGCATGGCGAACGCGCATACGGGTGTTGGCGAAGCGTTTGTCGGCAGCGTGCTCGCGCCGTTGGAACTAGCGCCGCCGGCCGGGCTCGCGCGTTACGACTGCCGCAATAACCGCTTGTTGCTGGCCGCACTGGCGCAGATCGCGCCGGCCGTTGAAGCCGCGCGCGAGCGGTATGGCGCGCATCGGATCGGCGTGGTGCTCGGCACCAGCACGTCGGGCATCGAAGCGGCCGAAGCCGCGTTCGTCTATCAGGCGCAAGCGGGCGACCTGCCCGCCAATTTCAATTACCGGCAGATGGAGATCGGTACCGCCGCGCCGTTTGCCGCCGCCGCCCTTGGTGTGAAGGGCCCGGCGTTCACGATTTCGACCGCTTGCACCTCGAGCGCGAAGGCTTTTGCGTCGGCGCGCCGGCTGCTGCAATTACGACTGTGCGACGCGGTCGTGGTGGGTGGCGTCGATTCGCTATGCGAGTTGACCGTGCAAGGTTTCGCCTCGCTCGAATCGACCAGTGGCGTGCGCACCAATCCCATGAGCCGCAATCGCTGCGGGATCAACGTCGGCGAAGGCGCCGCCGTGTTCCTGATGAGCCGCGATGAAGCGGAAGTACGGCTCGCGGGCGTCGGCGAATCGAGCGACGCGCATCACATTTCCTCGCCCGACCCGATGGGTGCGGGCGGCGAACTTGCGTTGCACGCGGCGCTGGCCGATGCGGGTGTCGCATCGTCGGCGATTGGCTATGTCAATCTGCACGCTACCGCCACGCGTAAGAACGATGAGATGGAAGCGAAGCTGATGGCGCGTGTGTTCCCCAACGGCGTAGCGACGAGCGGCACCAAGCCGCTGACCGGCCACCAGCTCGGCGCGGCGGGGGCAACCGAACTCGCTTTCGCGTGGCTGACGCTGTCGCGCGAGCATGTGCCACTGCCGCGCCATCTGTGGGATGGCGAAGCCGATCCCGCGCTGCCGGTGCTGGATCTGGTCGAAAGCGAACGCTTCCTGCCGCGCGGCGCGGGCTCGCAATATGTGATGAGCAATTCGTTTGCGTTCGGCGGCAGCAATGTCAGCCTGATCCTTGGACGGTGACACGCGCGATGACCCAGACGCCCGCCATTCAGGATCTCGTCCTGCAACCGATCGAAGCGATCATCCCGCATCGCGGCACCATGCTGCTGATCGACGCCGTGAACACTTTCAGCGAAGACACACTGAGCGCACGAGCAACCGTACGGTCCGACGCCTGGTATGCCGACGCCGACGGCGCGATGCCCGCATGGATCGGCATCGAATTGATGGCGCAGACCATCGCGGCGCACGTCGCGTTGCTCGCCATGCGCGGCGGTGGCAGGGCGCGCCCTGGCGTGCTGCTTGGCTCGCGCAGCTACAAAGCTCGGCAACCGTCGTTCGCAAGCGGCGCCCAGTTGCTGATCCACGCAACAGAATTATTGCGCAGCGAAGAAGGTCATGCCGCCTACGAATGCACGATCCACCACGGCGACGTGTGTTGCGCCGAGGCCGTGATCAAGGTCTTTCAACCGCCCGATTTCCAGTCATTCATCGAAGGGAGTTTCAGTTCATGAGCCGGCGTGTTCTCGTTACCGGCGCAAGCCGCGGCATCGGCCGTGCGATTGCGTACAAGTTGGCCGCCGACGGCTTCGCGGTGTCCGTGCATTGCCGCACGGGCCGCACCGAAGCCGAGGCCGTCGCAACGGGCATCGCCGCGCAAGGCGGCACGGCGCGGGTCCTGCAATTCGACGTGCGTGAGCGCGCCGTGTGCCGCGAAGTGCTCGAGGCGGACGTCGCGGCGCATGGCCCGTATTACGGCATCGTGTGCAGCGCGGGTGTGACTCGCGACGCCGCGTTTCCCGCACTCACCGAAGAAGACTGGGACATCGTGATCGAAACCGGCCTCGACTCGTTCTACAACGTCGTCCACCCGTTGACCATGCCGATGGTGCGGGCGAAGAAGGGCGGGCGCATCGTCACGATCGCGTCGGTCTCCGGCGTGATGGGTAACCGCGGCCAGGTCAACTACAGCGCGGCGAAGGCCGGGCTGATCGGCGCGACCAAGGCGCTCGCCGTCGAGCTGGCGACGCGCAACATCACCGTCAATTGCGTCGCGCCGGGCTTGATCGAAACTGGCATGCTCGACCAGATGCCGCTAGAGCAAGCATTGAAGACGGTGCCGATGAACCGCGTCGGCCAGCCTGCCGAAGTGGCGTCCGTGGTTGGCTTCCTGATGTCGGATGCGGCCTCGTATGTCACGCGTCAGGTGATTGGCGTCAATGGTGGGATGGTGTGATGAAGCGCGTCGTCATTACCGGCATGGGGGGCGTCACGGCGTTCGGCGATAGCTGGGACGTCATCGAAACGCGGCTGAAGCGCGGTGTGAATGCAGTGCGCCGGATGCCCGAGTGGGATTACTTCGAGTCGCTGCATACGCGGCTCGCGTGTCCGTTGCCGGGCTTCACAGCGCCTGCGCATTATCCGCGCAAGAAAACCCGTTCGATGGGACCGGTGTCGATGTATTCGGTGCGCGCGAGTGAACTGGCGCTCGCCGACGCGGGCCTCGCCGATGACGCGCTCATCAAGGACGGCCGCATGGGCGTCGCCTACGGCTCGTCGTCGGGCTCGGTGCAGCCGATTCGTGCGTTCGGCACCATGCTCCAAACCGGCTCGATGAGCGACGTCACGTCGAACAGCTACGTGCAGATGATGCCGCACACCACGGCGGTCAACGTCAGCCTGTTCTGGGATCTGAAAGGGCGCATCATCCCGACCTCGTGCGCGTGCGCATCGGGCAGCCAGGCGATCGGCTACGCCTATGAAGCGATCCAGGCCGGCAAGCAGACGCTGATGCTGGCGGGCGGCGCGGAAGAGATGTCGGGTCCGGCGGTCGCTGTGTTCGACACGCTGTACGCGACGAGCACGCGCAACGACGAGCCGCATCTCACGCCGCGCCCGTTCGACGCCGCGCGCGACGGCCTCGTGGTCGGCGAAGGCGCGGCGACGCTGGTGCTCGAAGAATATGAACACGCGGTGGCGCGTGGCGCGCGGATTCACGCGGAGATCGTCGGCTTTGGCTGCAATTCGGACGGCGCGCATATGACCCAGCCGACCGCTGAAACCATGGCGCTTGCCATGCAGCTCGCTTTGCGAGACGCACAACTGCCACCCGAAGCGATCGCTTACGTGAACGCGCACGGCACTTCGACGGACCGGGGCGACATCGCCGAAAGCCATGCTACCGCGCAAACCTTTGGCGCGCGCATGCCGATCAGTTCGCTCAAGAGCTATGTCGGCCATACGCTCGGCGCGTGCGGCGCGCTCGAGGCGTGGTGGACCATCGAGATGATGAAGCGCAACTGGTATGCGCCGACCTTGAATCTGGAGAACGTCGATCCGGCCTGTGCGCCGCTCGATTACATCGTCGGCACAGGCCGTGAGATCAACGCCGAACATGTGATGAGCAACAACTTCGCATTCGGCGGCATCAATACGTCGTTGATTTTCAGGCGCGTTCGATGAGCAGGGCGCTGCAACGCGTGGTCGTTACCGGCATGGGGATCGTGTCGTGCCTCGGCAATACGCTCGACGAAGTATCCGGCGCGTTACGCGCCGGCCGCTCGCGCATCGAGCGGGTCGACGCGTGGCGTGAGCGCGGTTTTGGTTCGCAGGTGGCAGGCGTCGCGTCGGTCGCGCAGGAGCGGCCGTTCGAGCGCAAGCATGAACGCTTCATGGGCGATACAGCGCGCTTTGCGTGCCACGCCGCACGCAAAGCGATCGACGACGCCGGGCTTGGCCTCGCTACGTTGCGCTCGCCGCGCGCCGGTGCAGTGATCGGCTCGGGCGTCGGCACGTTGTCGAGTTATGACACGGCTGTGTCGGTTGCGAATGCGCGCGGCGTCGACAAAGTCCCGCCGTACACGGTCCCGCACGCGATGAGCAGCACCGCGTCGGCCAACGTCGCGCAGGTGTTCGGACTCGAAGGCGTGAGCTACTCGCCGTCGTCGGCGTGCACGACGTCGGCGCTCGCCATCGGCCACGCAATGCAGTTGATACAGACCGGCCGCCAGCAGATCGTGCTCGCCGGCGGTAGTGAGTCGCTGCATGACAACATGACGCTGATGTTCGACTCGATGGGGGCGTTGTCGCGCAGCTTTAACGACACGCCCCAGCGCGCTTCGCGTCCCTACGATACGGCGCGCGACGGCTTCGTGATCGCCTCGGGCGGCGGCGTGCTGGTGCTCGAAGCGCTGGATCACGCGTTGGCGCGCGGCGCCCGCATTTACGCCGAGCTGACCGGCTTCGGCGACTGCACGGACACCGCGGGTATGGTCGCGCCGCATGCGGCCGGCATCGCACGGGCGATGCGCGGCGCGTTGGGTGAAGCGGGCAGGCGTCCGGACTACATCAACACACACGCACCGTCGACGCCGCTTGGCGATGTCGAGGAACTGCGCGCATTAATCGATGTATTCGGCGATGTTTCTGACGACGGATCCGGCGGAGAAGTACCCGCGTTCTCGTCGACTAAAGGCATGACCGGGCATCCGCTCGGCGCGTGCGGCGCGCACGAGGCGATCTACACGTTGCTGATGATGCGCGACGGTTTCATCGCGGGTACGGCGGGCATCGAGACGCCGGAGCCTGCCGTCGAGGACATGCCGCTCGTGCGCACGACGCGTGACGCGCGCATCGGTACGGCGATGTCGATTTCATTCGGGTTCGGCGGCAGTTGCGCAAGCCTGATGTTTGAAGGGTGGCAGGGCGGTTGAAACGGCCACGAATTTAAAAAAACGAGGGCAATAAAAATGAAAAAACGTTTTGTACTGGGTGCGCTGGCGGTGGTAGTGCTGACGCAGGCGGGATGTGCCACGGACGTGAAGTCGCTGCCGCTCGCGGCAGCCGGCGGCCAGTCGCGCGGCGGTGTGCCGGTGTATTTCGGCCAGCAGAGCCACCCGGCAGTGACGGCCCAATTGGGCGACGTGTCTTACTCGGTGCGGATTGCGCGCAAGGTGTCGAGCCAGGAAGATGCATGTCATGAAGCGCTTGCCGAAGCCGTACAAAAGCTGCGCGCGGAAGCTCACGCGCGCAACGCCAACGCCGTGATCAACGTATCGACGCGCTTTCATAGCACCGAGAGCAATTCGTCGACTGACTTCACGTGCGGCGTGAGTCCTAGCGCTGCGGCGATCGCGGTGAAGGGCCAGTTGGTCGTGCTGGAAGCGAACTAAGCGGGATCGGAAATAGAACTCACTAAAGCAACAAAAACCACCAAGGAGTCACTCAAGTAAGCGCGCTGTGATGTCTGCCAAGGCGGTGGCATGCCAGCGCCTTGACGAGATTCAATCTGCCTTGATCGCCGCGACATTGACCAGCGTCTCACGACGCTTGCCAGGCTGCGGACGGTACAGGCCGAGGCGCTCGAGCAGGCCGAAGTCTTTCGCGCGGCTCCACCAGAGATACGGCAGCGAGACGTTGCGCTGATCGAAGCGGAAGCCGCCGCGGCGGATCATGTCGAGGTAGCCGTCAGCGCTTTTCTGCACGTGCATGGGATGGCGGAACAGCAGTCGAATGACCCACGATTTGATGTACGCGTCGGTGGATTCGGCGAACAGCAGGATGCCGCCCGGTTTGAGCACGCGGTGGAATTCGGCGAGCGCGCGGTCCTGCTCGACGAGATGGTGGAAGGTTTGATGGCAGAACACGATGTCGGCGCTGGCGTCGGGCAGTGGCAATTGCGCGCAGTCGCCGTGCAGTACCTCGATATCGGCGAATTTGTCGCGGCACACGCGGGCTGCATTGGCGGCCAGCGTCAGCGACGGTTCGTGAAAATCGACACCGACAATGCGGCGCGGCTTGAACGCCTCGGCGAGCAGGTGGAACGAGATGCCTTGCCCGCAGCCGACGTCGACGATGACAGGTGCGGCAGGCAAGGGCGCGTCGATCAGGCGTTTGAGGTCGTTGATCGCGACCCGCAGTACATGATGTTCCCACGTATAGGTGCGCAGGAACCAGATCCCGAAGGCCGTTTCCGGCACGAAAGGCACACTGGATGTTTCGGATGGCGACACGCTGGGCTCCCCGAAGGAATATTGTTCTTGCTGTGACGCGTAATTGTAACGAGAAGTAAGGACGCAGCGTAACGCTGTTTCCGGGCAAGCAAACGATTGAGGCAACCTTGAGTACAAATCTGTCAAAGCGCATGACCGTCGACGTAGCGATCATCGGTGCAGGTCCGGCAGGCGCCGTCGCGGCGGCGCTATTGCGCAAAGCAGGCCGATCCGTGCTGGTACTGGAGCGTCAGCATTTTCCACGCTTCTCGATCGGCGAGAGTCTGCTGCCGCAAAGCATGGCCTACCTCGAAGAGGCCGGCATGCTGCAGGCGGTAGTCGAAGCCGGTTTCCAGTACAAGAACGGCGCGCATTTCGTTTACCGTGGCCAGTCGTCGGCGTTCGACTTCCGCGACAAGCATTCGCCGGGGTGGGGCACCACGTACCAGGTCGAGCGCGCGGTGTTCGACGATATTCTGATTCGTTGCGCAGCAGAGCAGGGCGCCGAGGTGCGCTTCGGTCATACGGTCCGCGCGATGCAAACTGCCGGGAAAGACAGCAAGCCAGTGCTCGACGTGATCGACGAAGCGGACAACGCCTATGAAGTCGAGGCGCATTTCGTGTTCGACGCGAGCGGTTTCGGTCGCGTGCTGCCGCGCTTGCTGAATCTCGAAGCCCCCACGCGCATGCCGACACGTGCCGCGATCTTCTCGCATGTGCAGGACGGCATTCCGGCCGGCGCGACCGACCGCAACAAGATCTGCGTGGCGACGCACCCGGAGCGCCGCGATGTGTGGTTCTGGATGATTCCGCTGGCGGGCGGCCGTTCGTCGGTCGGGTGCGTGGCCGAGGCCAGTTTCCTCGATGTACCGGAAGCCGCGCGCGACGCGAAACTGCGCGAGCTGATCCAGCAGGAACCGACACTCGGGCCGTTGATCGGTCATGCGCCGTTTCTGATGCCGGTGCGTCACATCGGCGGCTACTCGGCGAATGTCGAGCGCTTGCATGGGCCGGGCTATGCGTTGCTCGGCAATGCAGGCGAGTTTCTCGATCCGGTGTTCTCGTCCGGCGTGACGATTGCATTGCGTTCCGCGCATCTCGCGGTGCAGACGTTGAACCGGCAACTGGATGGCGAACAGGTCGACTGGTCGGCCGCTTACGACGTGCCGTTGCGCAGGGGGATCGACACGTTCCGCGCCTTTGTCGAGCGCTGGTACACGGGCGAGTTGCAGGACATCATTTTCTATCCGCACCAGACGCCGCCGATCCGCCGCATGATCAGCGCGGTGCTGGCGGGTTACGCGTGGGATGAATCGAATCCGTATGTCGCCGATCCGGTGCGCCGTCTGAATGCCTTGCACGAAGTGTGCACGCACCAGTGATCGAGCCGCACGGCACGAGTAAATAAAAACGGCGCTTCCTGGAGGAAGCGCCGTTTTTTATTCGACCGCTTGAATCGGATCAGGCGTTATTAGCCCAGGCATCCAGTCAAGCAGCGATTTTCGCGACACGCGGCGCATGCTGACGCACGTCGTCGCGACGATGCACGCGCTTGCCCGCGGCATACGTTTCGTAGATCGCGCGGTCGTCGCCGAGCAGCGCGAACGCGAACAGCAGTTCTTCGAGCGATTCGGTGCGTGCGGTACGGCGCGCGAGCAGCGGCGTGGCCTGCGGATCGAGCACGACAAAGTCGGCTTCCGACTTCGGCTTCAACGTGCCGACCTTGTCGGCCAGATCGAGTGCTTCGGCCGCACCCGCAGTGGCCAGATAGAACATCCGCGTGGCCGTCAGATGATGGCCCGTCAGACGCGCGACCTTGTGCGCTTCGTTCATCGTTTGCAGCATCGAGAACGAGGTGCCGCCGCCGACGTCTGTCGCCAGCGCGATCGGCATGCCGGCTTCGTCGGCCTTGTCGAAGTCGAACAGGCCGCTGCCGAGGAACAGGTTCGAAGTCGGGCAGTGCGAGGCGACCGTGCCGGTTTGCGCCATGCGCTTGCGGTCTTCCTCATCAAGGTAGATGCAATGGCCGTACACGGCGCGGCGGCGCAGCAGGCCGTAATGATCGTAAATGTCCAGATAGCTGCGGTGGCCGGGGAACAGATCGGCGACCCATTTCACTTCGTCGGTATTTTCGGCAACGTGGCTCTGGATGAAGATGTCCGGATGCTTGCCGGCCAGCACGCCGCACGCTTCGAGTTGCGCTTCGGTCGAGGTCGGCGCGAAACGCGGCGTGAGCGCGTACATCTGGCGGCCACGGTTGTGCCAGCGGCCGATCAACTCGGCGCTGTCGTCATAACCCGATTGCGCGGTGTCGCGCAGGAACTCGGGGCAGTTGCGGTCCATCAGCACCTTGCCCGCCACCATGCGCAGATTGCGTGCTTCGCTTTCGGTGAAGAGGGCGTCGGCCGATTCCTTGTGAACCGTGCAATACACGAGCGCGGTGGTCGTGCCGCAGGCCAGCAGTTCTTCGACGAAGAAGCTCGCCGTATCGCGCGCATAGGCCGGATCGGTGAAGCGGCGCTCGGTCGGGAACGTGTACGTGTCGAGCCACGGCAGCAGACCCGGCGCCGGCGAGGCGATCATGTCGGTCTGCGGGTAGTGAATGTGTGTATCGATAAAACCCGGCACGATCAGCTTGTCGCGCATTTCCTGCACCTGGGTGCCCGGCGCGAGTTGCGACGCGAGCGCGGCATACGGGCCCGCTGCCACGACATGGCCGTCTTCGACGATCAGCAAGCCGTCCTCATTGAAGACTGCCGCGTTGGGCGATTGCGCAGGATCGCCGTTGAAGGTCAGCAGTTGTGCGCGGAATGCTGATTGTGTCGGTTGAGTCATGAAAAACCGTCTCCGTATTTGTGAGGAGCTAAACAGCGCAGACGGCGGCTTTATTTCAGGTCTGAAACGAACCCGTGCCGCCGCCGGCTGCTATTCATTGGCCCGTCAATGCGGGCCGCTTGGGTGCCAGTGCGCGTCGAGCTTCGCGATCAGTTCGCTGCGTTCCTCGGGCGTGACGAACGACGCTTCGAAGCTGTTGCGGATGATCGTGTAGACCTCGGCATCGTTGAGCTTCAACGCGTCGATGGTGGCGAAATAGTTGGCGTTCACGTAACCGCCGAAGTAAGCCGGATCGTCGGAATTCACCGTGACGGCGACGCCCCGATCGAGCAGATCCTTCAGCGTGTGCTTGGTCATGTCGTCGAACACGCAGAGCTTGAGGTTCGACAGCGGGCACACGGTCAGCGCGACGCGCGTATCGGCGAGGCGCGTGACGAGTGCCGGATCTTCGATGCTGCGCACGCCGTGGTCGACGCGGTCCACTTTCAGCAGATCGAGCGCTTCGTAGATATACGACGGCGGACCTTCTTCGCCCGCATGCGCGACCAGCTTCAGGCCGAGTGCACGTGCTTGGGCGAATACGCGTTCGAACTTCGATGGCGGGTGGCCGCGTTCGGACGAATCGAGACCCACGCCGATCAGGCGATGCTTGTATTGCTCGAACAGCGGCAGCGCCTCTTCAAATGTGGCGAGCGCATCTTCTTCAGACAGATGGCGCAGGAAACACAGAATCAGCTTGCTCGACATGCCGCGCTTTTCCGCATCGGCGAGCGCACGATCAATGCCTGCGACGACGGTTGCGATCGGCACGCCACGCTCCGTATGCGTTTGCGGGTCGAAGAAGATTTCGCTGTGAATCACGTTATCGGCGAGGCAGCGTTCGACATACGCCATCGTCATGTCGTAGAAGTCCTGCTCGTGCAGAAGCACGCTCGCGCCGGCGTAGTAAATGTCGAGGAACGATTGCAGATCGGTGAACGCGTACGCGGCGCGCAGCGCGTCGATCGAGTCGTACGCGAGCTTGATGCCGTTGCGTTCGGCGAGCGCGAAGATCAGCTCGGGTTCGAGCGAGCCTTCAATATGAATGTGCAACTCGGCCTTCGGCGCGCGAGCGGTTTTCTCGATGAGTGGGGTAGCGGTTGTTGTATTCATGGTCGGTCAGCAGTTCGTTGGAGTCGGTTCGCGCCGGATGCGGGATGCAGGGCAGAATGCAATCGCTTTGGGGCAGCAGGGTCGATTGTGCGGCAAATCAGACCGTCTGCGCCGCATGCGCGCCCGCATTCGCCTCCACTGCCTGCAACACCTGGGCGGCCGCCGAGATCGCGATGATCTCCGGCGACTTGTCGACAATGCCGTCAACGCCGAGCGGGCACTTCATCCGTGCGATCTGCGACGGATCGATGCCGCGCGCGGCCAGCCGATGTTCGAACTGCTTGCGCTTGCTGTGCGAGCCGATCATGCCGAAGAACGCGAAATCGCCGCGCCGCAGAATGCGTTCGGCCAACTCGAGATCGAGCGCATGGTTGTGCGTCATCACGATGAAGTACGTGTGTGGCGCGGCCTGGTCGATGGCTTCGTCGGGCGCGTCGTTCGGATCGATCGTCACGTTCGGTGCATGCAGCGTTTCCGCGGGCGGAAACTGCGCGTCGCGTTCGTCGACCCAGCGAACGATGCAGGGCAGCGTGGCGAGCACGCGAACCAGCGCGGCGCCCACGTGACCGGCGCCGAACAGCACGACCTGGAAGTCGCCTGGCGCGATGGTCTCGGTGAGCAGCGCGCCGCTGTCGTCGAAGCCGGCGCCGTCCCACAGCAGGCAGTCGGCGGCATCGACACCCGGTTCGGGGTCGGACAGCATCACCGCATCCGGTGCGGGGCCGAATGATACGCTACGCACCGTCGATTGGCCCGCCACCACGCGCTTCGCAAGCGAGGTGATCCAGCCGAGGTCGCCGATGTCGAGGCGCTCAAAGGCGAGAATCACGGCGCCGCCGCAGCATTGGCCGAGGCTCGGACCCAGCGCGAAGCGTTCGAGGCGGCGCATATGCGGCGAGCGCATGCCGTCGCGCAGCACCTGGCGTGCAGTCTCGATGGCTTTCCATTCGAGATGTCCGCCGCCAATCGTATGCTTGGCCGAATCGCGCGTGACGATCATCTTGGTGCCGGCTTCGCGGGGCGCCGAACCTTCGACGCGCGCGACCGTCACCAGCACGGCGGCGTCGCCGTGCGCGAGCAGGTGTTGCAGGTCAGGTAGCCAGGCTTGCATCCGGCGGTTCTCCATACGTGGCCGCGCGGGGTGTCCGTGCGGCCGGTTGACTGTGGCGGGACGCGTTCGTGTCGCGCCGGGCCCTGGTTTTAAGTTGCTTAACGTTTCGTCAGGTTGCTAAACCGGCGTGGTTGCGGTGGTCGCCGTGATTGCCGCTTCCGCCGGTTGTTCCGCCGGTTCTCCTGTCGCGGTTTGCATCGCCGTCCCAAGCGCTTGCAACGCGTCCAGTGCATCGAGAATCGCTTCGGGCGTCGCCGGCGCGCGCAACTGTGGCGCATTTTCCGCGTCCGGCACCGCCGCCGCTACCGCGTCACGAATGGCGAGAAACACCGAGAACGGCAGCAGCAGAGGCGGCTCACCGACGGCCTTCGAATGGAACACGGTCGGCTCGGCGTTCTGATTCTGATAAAGCTGCACGTGGAACGCCGCAGGGGTATCGCTGACTGCGGGAATCTTGTACGTCGACGGCGCGTGCGTCATCAGGCGGCCATCGCGGTTCCACCACAATTCTTCTGTGGTGAGCCAGCCCATGCCTTGAATGAATCCACCTTCCACCTGGCCGATATCGATCGCCGGATTGATCGACTGGCCGGCGTCGTGCAGTACATCCGCGCGCACCAGTTTCCATTCGCCGGTCAGCGTGTCGATCACCACTTCCGACACCGCCGCGCCGTACGCAAAGTAATAAAACGGGTGACCGGTCAGCGTTTTCGCATCCCAGTGCACTTTCGGCGTCGTATAGAACCCGTCCGACCACAATTGCACACGCGCCAGATACGCTGCGGCGACCAGTTGCTCGAACGGCATCGCGCCGCCGTTCACCGACACTTCACTGTTGGCGAATTCAACCGCATCGGCGGTGCCGCCGAGTTGCTTCGCCGCGAGTTTGGCGAGCCTGTCGCGAATGGTACGGGCAGCGGCTTCGGCGGCTTTGCCGTTCAGGTCGCTGCCCGTGGAAGCGGCGGTCGCCGAGGTGTTGGCGATCTTCGACGTATCGGTCGCCGTTACGCGTACGCGCGAAAGCGGCAAGCCGAGCTGGTTCGCGACGACTTGCGCGACCTTCGTATTCAGCCCCTGTCCCATTTCGGTGCCGCCGTGATTGACGAGTACCGAACCGTCTTTGTACACATGCACCAGTGCGCCGGCCTGATTCAGAAACGGCACGTTGAACGAGATGCCGAACTTCACCGGCGAGAACGCGAGGCCGCGTTTGAGCACTGGACTTTTTGCGTTGAACGCGGCGATTGCTTCGCGGCGCGCACGGTAGTCGCTGGTTTCAAGTAACTCGTCGGTCAGCGGTGCGATGATGTTGTCTTCGACGCGTTGTCCGTACGGTGTCGTGTCGCGTTCGCCGATACCGTAGTAGTTGGCGAGGCGCACATCGAGCGGATCGCAGTGCAATTGACGCGCGATGCTGTCGAGCATCACTTCCGTCACCAGCGCGCCTTGCGGGCCGCCGAAGCCGCGAAACGCGGTGTTCGACTGTGTATTGGTCTTGCAGCACAGCGCAACGATGTCGACGTCGGACAGGTAGTACGCGTTGTCGAAGTGACAGACCGCACGTGTCGCGACCGCACCGGACAAGTCGGCGGAATAGCCGGCTTTCAAGGCAATTTCGACGCGCGCGCCGAGAATGCGGCCGCTATCGTCAAAGCCCGCTTCGTATTCGTAGACCGCGTCGTGGCGCTTGCCGGTGATCATGAAATCGTCGTCGCGGTCTGCACGCAGTTTGACCGGCCGGCGCAGCAGCTTCGCCGCCAACGATGCCACGCACGCGAATACCGCCGATTGCGATTCCTTACCGCCGAAGCCGCCACCCATCCGCCGGCATTCGCACACGACGTTATGCGCCGGCCAACCGAGCATATGCGCGACAACCTGCTGCATTTCGCTCGGATGCTGTGTCGAACTGTAGACGAGCATGCCGTCCATTTCCTTCGGCACGGCGTACGCGATCTGGCCTTCGAGATAAAACTGTTCCTGGCCGCCGACTTCGAACGTACCGCGGATTTTATGCGGCGCGGCGGCGATTTTCGCATCGGGGTCACCGCGCTTCAGATGCAGCGGCGGCAGGACGAATTGCTTATTTGCCTTCGCTTCGGCAGGCGTGAGGATGACTTCGAGCGGTTCATATCGCACGACGTCATCGCTTTTCGCCAGCGCAGCGGCGCGGCGCGCGAGTTCATGACTTTCGGCAATCACCGCGAACACCGGCTGGCCGAGATACAGCACTTCGTCCACAGCGAGAATGGGATCGTCGTGCAGCACCGGGCCGCAGTTGTTCTCGCCGGGGATGTCTTCAGCGGTGAGCACCGCGATCACGCCGGGGGCTTTTCTCACCGCGTCCAGGTCGAGCGACACGATCCGTGCGTGCGCATGCCGCGACAAGCCAAGCGCCGCGTGCAGCGTGCCTTGCAATTCGGGGACGTCGTCGGTGTAGGTGGCTTCGCCGCTCACATGCAGCGCGGCCGATTCATGCGGTAACGACACGCCGATCGCCGCCTCGCTTTCCTGAACAGCGGCGTGTTTTTCAGAATGTTCGACGAAAGCATCAGTCCGGTTCATCACGACGACTCCTTCGCAACGGGCGCGTCCGGCACGCCGTTTTCGAACGCGAACGCATTCACGTCGAAGAGGGCGAGCGGCGCGTCATTGCGCGTTTCGAGGTGGAAGCGCCACAGCAGGTTGCGCGCCACCTTCAGTCGATAGGCGCTCGAGGCGCGCATGTCGGTGAGCGGCTGGTAATCGGCGACGAGTGCGTTCATCGCTTGCCGCGCGGTGCTTTCGTTCCATGTTGCGCCGTTCAGCACGGCCTCGGTTTGCGCCGCGCGTTTCGGCGTGGCGGCCATGCCGCCGAACGCGATGCGGGCGTCCGTGATCGTGCCGTTTTCGTCGATGTGCAGCGCGAATGCGGCGCACACTGCGGAGATGTCCTGATCGTAACGCTTCGACACTTTATACGTACGGAACCGCAGATCGCGCGCCTGACGCGGCACGCGTAGCGCCGCGACAAATTCGCCAGGCGCGAGCGCGGTCTTCTGATAGCCGAGGTAGAACACATCGAGCGTCAGGGTGCGGGTTTTCGCGCCGTGGCGCAGCACGACTTCGGCGCCGAGCGCGAGCAGCGCGGGCATCGAATCGCCGATCGGCGAGCCGTTCGCGACGTTGCCGCCGAGCGTGCCGGCATTGCGGATCGGTAGCGACGCGAAACGCGTCCACAGTTCGGCCAGTTCAGGGTAATCGACGGCGAGCGCCGCGTAGGCGTCTTCGAGCGTGACGGCGGCGCCGATTGTCAGCGTCTGCGCATCGCGCTCGATTGTCTTCAATTCGGCGACATTGCCGATATACAGGATGTCGCCGAGATCGCGGAACTGCTTCGTGACCCACAGGCCGACGTCGGTGCTGCCGGCCAGCAGGCGTGCCTGCGGATTCTCGGCGCGCAATTTGGCGAATGCATCGAGCGTGACCGGTGCATGGAAGGTGGGCGAGCCGAATTCGACGCCGCGCGTATCGGGCGCGTTGTATTCGAAGGTGTCGCGGCGTTGAATCTCACGCAGCTTGTCGGCGACCGCCTTGCGGTCCAGCGTCACGCGAGGATATTGCGGGTAGTCGAACATCTTCTGCGATGCGTCGACGATCGGCCGGTAGCCGGTGCAGCGGCACAGATTGCCCGACAGCGCGGCGTTGATTTCATCGCGGGTGGGCAGGCCGGCGGCGGCTGGCTGGTTTTCGTACAACGCCCACATCGACATCACGAAGCCGGGGGTGCAGAAACCGCACTGCGAGCCGTGGCAATCGACCATGGCCTGTTGGACGGGGTGCAAGGCGCCGTCAGCGGCGCGCAGGTCTTCGACGGTGAAGAGGGCTTTGCCGTCCAGCGTCGGCAGGAACTGAATACAGGCGTTGACCGCTTTCAGTGAAAGGGCGCCTTGCGCATCCAGTTCGCCGATGACGACCGTGCAGGCGCCGCAGTCGCCTTCCGCGCAGCCTTCCTTGGTGCCCGTGCAATGCAAATCCTCGCGCAGGTGCTGGAGCACGGTGCGCGACGCTGGGACGCCCGCGACCTCACGGACGGACCCCTGGTGATAAAAGCGGATGGTTTGCGTTGTCATGGCGAATCCGAAAGACAGTGCGGACCGGGCGCGCGTTACGCATGGGGTCGCGCCAAAGCCGGCCTCGCGCACGTAGATCGCCATCCAGGTTCGAAGATAGCACTACCTCGTCCCAAAAATATTTCCCATATCGCATGAAGCTTATTCGGACGCGGTCATGAGATAAGTACGATTCGCGCTAAGGCGGGAAGTTGCGTAAGAAGGGGCGGATTGGGGAAAACCAGACGGGGCGGGGCAGAGCGGGGGAATTAGGCGGCCCCTGAGGGATGGCGTAGCCGATCCACGGGGCCGGAGCCGATATGAAAACGCCGGCCTTCGAGCCGCCGTAAAAGACGGTGGAAAGGCCGGCGCGAAGCCAGTTACGTCAATCGGAACAGCTTGATCAGGCGAACCGGCGGCGATTCCTGGCCAGGCTCCGCACCAGCGGCACGAAAGCCACCCCGAAAGCCAGCAATGACCAGGTGGGCAGCGACAGGCCCAGAATGGGCGGATAGGCGGTTTCGCAGAGGCCGGCGACCTTGAAGACGCCCGGCAGCCAGTGCGCGGGCGGCAAGCTGTCGACCACCGGTTGCAGCGCGTCGAAACCGCAGCTGAACCCCGGATTCGCCTGAACATACACGTGCCGCGCGGCGGTTACGATGCCGCCCAAGGCTGACAGGGCCGCCAGCACTTCCAGCAGCCGCACGCCGCGCCAGCTGTTGAAACGGGCACCGAGGAACGCAAAAATCGCGATCAGCAGGAAGAAATAGCGCTGGATGATGCACAGTGGGCACGGGTCTTCATGCAAGCCGTATTGCATATACAGTGCGCCGGCGACGAGGCCGAGGCAGATCAGACCAAGCAGAACCAGCAGGGAGCGCTCGCGGCGCAGCATCGCATTGTCGTTATTCATGGGTCGTGTGGCTGTCTTGAAACGGAAAGGGCGGGTGCTCGCGATTCTAGCGCGAACCCCTGCCCAAACGCTTATCGCGGATTTAAGGTGCAATCCCGCTCAGCGCCTGCCCCAGTTCCTGCTTAGCGAATCGCCTTGAGCACCGCTTCGGCGCCGCGGCCGATTGCCAGCAAGGCGTCGTCGGCGTGCGGCGCGCCTGCCAGCATCAGGCCGACTGGCGCGTCGCCGCGCAAATGACAGGGCAGCGACAGCGCGCAGGCATCGAGGAAGTTGAACACGCTCGGGTTGCGCAGGATCAGTGCGTTGGTGCGGCCAAATGCGTCGTCGTCGTGGATCAGATCGGCCACGCGCGGCGGCAGCACCGGTACCGTCGGCGAGACGACCGCGTCGAAACGCTGCCACAGCGTGCGCGCGGCTTCGTCGAGCATGGCCTGGCGTTCGGCGAGCAGGTCCAGATAGTCGACGGCGCTGGCCGGCTGGCCTTTCAGAATACGCACCAGTACGCGCGGATCGTATTGCTCGCGGTGCGTCTCCAGCAGCGGACGGTGCCACGCATACGCTTCAATCGGCGAAAAGCCGAAGCGGTTGATCTCAGGCAGGCGGTCGAGCGGCGCGAAGCGCACTTCGGTGACGATCGCGCCGGCCGCTTCCAGATGCTTGAGCGCCGTGTCGATCGCGGCGGCGACCGCCGGTTCGACACCGTCCGTCACGAAGTTGGTCAATACGCCGAGGCGCACGCCTTCGAGCGGCCGGGAGGCCGGGATGCGCGGCTCCAGTCCGGCCAGCATCCGGTCGACCAGCGCGCAGCAGGCTACCGAGACGCCGATCGGGCCGAACGAGTCGAGCGTCGAAGAGAGTGGCACGCCGCCTTGTTTCGGGATGCGGTCCGCGGTCGGTTTGAAGCCGGTCAGGCCGCACAAGGCCGCCGGGATGCGGATCGAGCCACCGGTGTCGGTGCCGAGCGCGATGGCCGCCATGCCATCCGCGACTGACGCCGCCGCGCCCGACGACGAACCGCCCGAAATCCGCTCGTCGCCCTTTACACCGCGCTGATAGGGCGACAGCGGATGGCCGTAGTGCGGGTTCAAGCCGAGTCCGGAAAACGCAAACTCGCTCATGTTGGTGCGCCCGACGATCACTGCGCCCGCCCGTTTCAGGCGCGCGACCGCGACCGCGTCCGCCTTGGCGGCGGGCGCGTCGGCCAGCACTACGGAGCCGGCGCGCGTCGGCTGGCCCTCGATATCGAACAGGTCTTTGACCGACACCGGAATCCCGGCGAGCGGCGAGAGGACGGTGCCGGCGGCACGCAGCCGGTCGTGTGCATCGGCGGCGGCGCGGGCGCTGTCGGCGTCGACGTGCATGAAGGCGACCGCGCCTTGACCCGCCGGGTCGGCGATCCGTTCGAGCGCGGTTTCAACAAGCGCGCGGCTCGTGGTGCGGCCGGCGGCGAGGTCGGCGGCAAGCTGGGCTAGCGGCGGGAAGGGCGTGAATTCAGTGGCCATGGTGTCGGGAAGACTCCGGTTGAACCGGGTGAAGCCGGTTGAGGTCGCGGTTGAGGTCGATTACTAGGTTCGATTAGAGGCGTTCAGTAAGCTTCGCTCAGATGCGGTTGAAGAGCGTCGCGCGAAACGCTTCGATATGCTTTTGCACCGATTGCCGGGCGCCTTCACCATCGCGTTCGCGCAGCAGGCGAAACAGTTCCAGATGTTCTTCGTGGACGTCTTCGAGATGATGCGGCTCGGACAGCGAAATGAACCAGAAGCGCAGCGAGCGTTCGTGCAGCCCACGCAGGATGTCGGCCAGCACCGGGTTGCGCGATGCCGCCGAAATCGCCAGATGAAACTCGCGGTCGATATCCATCATGCCCTCGATATCATGCGCGGCGACGCAAATCTCCGAGCGGTCGAGCAAGGCCTGCATCGCGTCGAAATCGTGCTGCTGCGCGTGGCGCGCGGCCAGTTCGACGCAGTAGCTTTCGTTGACGAGCCGCACGTCGATGATCGCCAGCACATCGTCGAGAGAAACCGGCCGGACCATGATGCCCTTTCTCGGCATGATGGTGAGCATGCCTTCGTGCACCAGCCGGTGCAACGCCTGATGAACCGGCGTTCTGCCGATGCCGGTCAGCACCATCAATTCCGCTTCGTTGAGTACCTCGCTCGGCCGCAAGCGCATTGTGATGATCTCGCGCTTGACGAAGGCATAAGCCTGTTCAGCGAGGCTTGCCGTGGCGGTCTCGCGGGGGGCACTGGAGGGGCGGGCAGTCTGCAAAAGCGTCATGTGAAGAGGGAAGCGGGCGATGTCGTCCGCATTGTAGAGCAAGGTTTTGCGCGGGCGGCGCCTGATAGGTGGTTGCTCACCGGCGCCGTCCGCGCGTTGCCGCATTCACGGCAACCACGGCATTCGCAGCATCCACGGCACGTCAGGCGCGGCTCGGCGTCGCCGCCGCGGCGTGCTGCACTTTGACGCGCGGCATCATCAACGTGACCAACCCGCCGACGATCAACGCCCCCGCGATCAGCACCAGCCCGAACGTCACGCTATGCGTCGCGTCCTTGACGATGCCAAGCACATACGGGCTCACATAGCCGGCCAGGTTCGCAATCGAGTTGATCACGGCGATGCCGGCTACGGCCGCGGTGCCTTGCAGGAAGGTCGTGGACATCGACCAGAAGATCCCGAAGCCCGCCAGGATGCCGATATAGGCGATCGACAAGCCGGTGACGGCGAGCGGAATCGAGTTCGTCACCGAGGCGCTGCCGAGCAACCCCGCCGCGCCGATGAAGCAGCATACGGCGTAGTGCCAGCGCCGTTCGCCTGTGATATCCGACGAGCGGCCGATCAGGATCATGCCGATACCCGCAGCCAGGTAGGGAATCGCCGTGACGAAGCCGTTCGTGACGAGGTTCGTGACGCCGAGGTCCTTGACGATCTGCGGCAGCCAGAACGAGAAGCCGGCATTGCCGGTGACAAGACAGAAGTAGATCAGCGTCAGCAGCCAGAAGCGTCCTGAGCGCAACGCGACCGCCAGGCTCTGCTCGGCGCCCGCTGCCGCAGCCGCCGTGTTTTCTCGCGAGAGGCGGCTGAGGATCACGCGCTTTTCGTCGTCGGTGAGCCAGGCGGCTTCGGCGGGCGTGTTGCGTAACACGGCCAACGCCCAGAAGCCGGCGAGGATCGACGGAATGCCTTCAATCAGGAACATCCACTGCCAGCCGCGCAAGCCGTGCGCTTCATGCAGCGCCGACATCAGGAAGCCCGACAGCGGCGCACCGATGATGCCCGCGACCGGAATCGCCGCCATAAA
Source organism: Paraburkholderia domus (assembly GCF_905220705.1). Taxonomy (GTDB): domain Bacteria; phylum Pseudomonadota; class Gammaproteobacteria; order Burkholderiales; family Burkholderiaceae; genus Paraburkholderia; species Paraburkholderia domus. Next base: position 997,199 of record NZ_CAJNAT010000001.1, on the reverse strand, counting down.
GACGGCGACCATCCGCGCGCGCCGGTCGGACGGAAACCAGAAGGTCAGATACAGCACCACGCCCGGAACCAGACCCGCCTCGGCGACACCGAGGAAAAAGCGCAGCACGTAGAACATCGTTTCCGAGTGCACGAACATCATCAGACACGACAGCAGGCCCCACAGCATCGTGATGCGGGCGATGGTGGCGCGGGCGCCGAACTTCTTCAGCAGCAGATTGCTCGGCACTTCGAACACGAAATAGCCGAAGAAAAAGATCCCCGCGCCGAGTCCGTATGCCGCGTTCGACAGGCCGAGGTCGCCGGTGAACTGCAGCTTCGCGTAACCGATGTTGACGCGATCCAGGTACGACAACACGTAGACGAGAAACAGGAACGGCATGATACGCCAGGTGATCTTGCGCAGGGCGGCGGCTTCGAGCCACGCGTCGGAAGAGGCGTCGGTGTCGGCGGATAGCGAAGGGGAGCTCATGGGTGCCTCATTCGACGATAGGTAACGCATGCACGCGATAAGCGTGGCGCAGCGTGCGGTTCAGGATGGGGTCGTGCAATTCGAGTTCGAGCGCGTCGCCGTCGGCCATCCCGACGATGCCGCCTTGTACCGCCAGCGTGCCGCAGAACATCGCTGCACCAGCCGCGACGGGCGCGCGTTCCAGCAGATCGGCGGCCGGTAGCAGCGACGCGACGGTGCCCTGCTGATAGACGCGCCGTTCACCGTTGTTGGTCACGGCGAAAGCACGCAGTTCAAGCTGGTCCCAGTGACCGGATACGTCGTCGAAGCGCCAGGCGTCGCGTGCGACCGGTTTCGGGCAGACCTGTTTGGATACGGTGACGCCGTAGGCCTCGACTTCGCGGTCGGTATGGTCGGAGCCGACGGTGACCAGCAGCCCCTTCGGCGAACGCACCAGTACGCACTCGGCTTCGCCGCTGGACTTCACGCCGACTACGTCGATCTGTTCGGCCTGCGTCAGCAGTTCGGCGCCGAGGCGGTAGAAGCAGGGCGTGGTGGACGGCCGCTTGACACCGAGTTCGGCCAGTTCTGCGATGTGATGCTCGATCGCCGCCTGATCGCGCCCGGCCCAGCCGGCGATCGTCAGACGATTCACTTCGACGATATCGGCGCGACTGTCGCCGGAACGATCTACAACATTGAAGGACACCTGCTGCATCACTCGACTCCCAGTAAAATATTCGACAAATATTATTGTGATATTTCACTGGCGTCCAGTGTGTCAAAAAAGTTTCGGGCCGGCAGTCTCGTTCTGAGGCTCGTGGTCCGGCCAATCCCACGCCCTTTCGGCGTTTGCGCGATTCGGAGTGCCGTGCGCGTGCGTTACACTGCGTTTTCGAGACATTACTTTGTGTAAGGGACGCATCAATGCACCATGGCATCGGCTTCATTCAGGATCTGGCGGTCGTGATGGCGCTCGCCGGCGTCGTCACCGTGCTGTTCCATCGCCTGAAGCAGCCGGTGGTGCTGGGCTACATCGCCGCGGGCGTGATCATCGGGCCGTACACGCCGCCGTTCCAGTTGATTCACGACGAGCAGACCATTCAGACGCTCGGCGAGTTAGGCGTGGTATTCCTGATGTTTTCGCTCGGGCTCGAGTTCAGCCTGCGCAAGCTGTTCAAGGTCGGCGCGACGGCGATCGTCGCGGCGCTCTCCGAAATCGTGCTGATGCTGTGGATCGGTTATGAGATCGGCAGTGCGTTCGGCTGGAGCCCGATGGACTCACTATTCCTCGGCGCGATCCTGGCGATCTCGTCGACCACCATCATCGTCAAGGCGCTCTCTGAGCTGGGCTTGAAGCGCGAGAGCTTCGCGCAGCTCGTTTTTGGGATTCTGATCGTCGAGGACATTCTCGCCATCGCGATGCTGGTGTTGCTTTCTGGCATCGCGCAGACAGGGCAATTGAGCGCGGGTGTCGCCGTTGTAACGCTCGGCAAGCTGCTGCTCTTCATGACGGTGTCGCTAGTTGTGGGCATTCTGCTTGTGCCGCGCGCGCTGAACTACGTAGCACGCGCCAGGAGCGACGAAATGCTGCTGGTGTCGATGCTCGGCTTCTGCTTTGGCTTCTGTCTGCTGGTGGTGAAGCTCGATTACAGCATTGCGCTCGGGGCTTTCCTGATCGGCGCGATCATGGCCGAATCGCGCCATCTGCATCGGATCGAGCATCTGATCGCGCCGCTGCGCGACGCCTTCTCCGCGATCTTCTTCGTGACGATCGGCCTGATGCTGAATCCTGCCGTGCTGGTCGACTACGCATGGCCGATTGCAGTGATTACGGTGGCGGTGATCGTCGGCAAGATCGTCTCGTGCGGGCTCGGCACTTTTCTCGCCGGCAAGGACGGGCGCACGGCGATGCGGGTCGGCATGACCGTCTCGCAGATCGGCGAGTTCTCGTTCATCATCGCGTCGCTCGGTCTGACCTTGAAGGTGACGAGCGCGTTTCTGTATCCGATTGCGGTGGCCGTCTCCGCCTTGACCACGCTGTTCACGCCATACCTGATTCGCGCCGCCGATCCATTGACGCAGCGCCTCGGACAGGCGATGCCACGCACGCTCGCCAACGTGTTCGGCATGTATGGGCAGTGGCTGCGCAGTCTGAGCACCGGAACCGGCGAGCCGACGTTGTTCAGCATGACGCGGCGGATTATTTTGCAGATTGCCGTCAATCTTGCCCTGGTCGCGGCGATCTTCCTGATCGTGTCGTATAGCGCGCCTTACACCAGTACCTTGCTCGCACGCTGGCTGGCATCTGAGCCGATGCAGCGCGTGGTGTTGTGGAGCATCGCGCTCGTGCTGTCGATGCCGTTCCTGGTAGCGGTCTATCGCAAGACCAAGTCGCTCGCGTTGTTGCTCGCCGAGGTGAGTGTGCAGCCGGCGACAGCGGGGCGCTTCACCAGCGCGATCCGCTACGCGATCGCCGACCTGGTGCCGGTGGTCTCGATGGTCGGCGTGTTTTTGCTGGTCGCGGCGCTCTCCGGCAGCATCTTGCCGCCGACGGGCCTCCTGACCGTGGTGCTGGTTTGCGCAGCGCTGCTGCTGGCGCTGGTCTGGCGCTGGTGCGTGAAAATCCACGCGGCGATGCAGATCGCCCTGCGCGAAACGTTCGAAGAGCAGCCGGATCCATAAGTCAGGCATCCCGGCCCGTTGCCCTGCAACAATGTGAGTAATTGTGTGCGGGTTTGCCGGGCTTGCCGCGCTAGCGGATAATCAGGGCATATTCATTCGTTCGCGTGAAGGCGCCTGTCTGACTGTCATGAGCGAAAATAAACCTGAAAACGCCGGCAAGCCCGGCAGCCCATCGTCGCCTTCGGCGGCGCCGGCGCCCTCAACGCCGTCCGGCACAGCGCCTGGCGCGTCGAAATCCGACATCACGCCGCCTGAGCCCGCAGCTTCACTGCCGCTCTCCCACGAAGACTCCATCCAGTCCGCGATCAAGGACGTGGTGGCGCCGTCGGCTGCCGAGGAGGCCACTGCGAGGTCGTCGACCGACGACCCTGAGAGCGCGTCCACTGTCACCCCTGCCGACTCGCAAACGGCGCAGCAACGCGACGCGGCCGAAGCGCGCAGTTCGGCGGCCGCATCGACCGCGCAGCAGGAGGCCGAGGTTCATGAGCGCGCGGCTGCAAAGGCAGGACATTTCGCAACAGGTCCTGCTTCGCGTCCGGCAGTTTCACGTCCCACTACGCTTGAAAACAGCGAGCCGGTTACCGTCGAGCTGACCGCGTCCGCTGACGATGCTGCTCTCGCTGAAAAAGCGGAAAAAGTGGCAGAAGCCGATGCTGCCACCCGCCCCGCCGGTTCTCCGCCGCCGGGTTTCGGCGCCGCGCCTGACTTTACTGCATCGAATCCGCCGCCGCCGAACGCGTTGCCACCTTCACCGCCGCGCTATCTGAAGCACAACGATTCGGCGTGGACTGTGTTCGGCCGGATCATCGCGGCGCGGGCGCGTCAGTTGTTCGATCGCGCCGGCCAACGGATCACGCAACGCACGCTGCGCATCGGCGTGTCGGCTCGGATCTTCCACCCGGAGCCGGGCGCGAAGGGGCTGCGGGGCAAGACGCTGCAATACCTCGAGGAATCGATCGCGCACTGGGTCATGTCGCGCGACGTGCTGGTGTTCATGATTCCGACGGTTGGCCATCAGGGCATGCTGCACCCGAGCAATATCCGTCTGCGCGACTATGCGAAGCATCTTGACGGTCTGCTGCTGCAAGGCGGCGCGGACGTCTCGCCGCAGTCGTACGCGGAGCAGGCGACGAGCCACGAGTGGCCGGGCGACCGTGTGCGCGACATGTACGAACTCGAACTGCTGCATGAGTTCATCGAGTCGGGCAAACCGGTGCTTGGAGTATGCCGCGGTTGCCAGTTGATCAACGTGGCGTTCGGCGGCACCTTGTACCAGGACATTGCCACTGACGTGCCGACTGCCGGCGCGCACGTCAACGAGCACTACGATCAGCATCGGCACAGCATTCACTTCCCGGACGGCTCGACGCTGGCCAATATGTTTCCGGGCCGGCGCGAGGCGATCGTCAACTCGATTCACCACCAGGCGGTCAAGACGATTGGCCGCGATCTGAATATCGAGGCAGTGTCGGCGTCGGACGGCATCATCGAGGCCGTGCGCTATCGGCGTGCGCCGTTCGTGATGGGCGTGCAGTGGCACCCGGAGTTTCATCGCGCGGGCGGGCCGGAGTTGCTCGATTGCACGCCGTTGCTCGATACCTTCCTGCGGGTGGCACGCGAAACGCGGTTTTAAGGCTGCGCCTCCAAGTCGCGCGTTCGAGGTCATCCTTCAAGCTCGTTTTTTGAGGCGATGCCGCCATGTTCGGCGGCGCGCCTCGTGCGGCTGTTTTCCTGCTTCGGATTCCGCTTCATCTTCGCCCGTCAACTCGGGCGCGGTACCTGGCGATTCACCGGTCATCGGCAGCCCGTTATCGAGATGGTCAGGATGGCGAGCGGTCATCGACCGGGCTGCGTAAGGCGGCCGGGAATTTGCCTGACGGTATTGCCGGCGTAACTGACGCGGTCCCTCTTCGTCGAACTTGTGCGAAATCGCTAATGCGCAGGTCGAGCGATCTAGCTATCTCCATATTGCGAGCTCTGCTCGCTCTTGGATTTTCACGAACGCCATACAAATTGGGAAACTTCCGCATAAATCACGCATGAGTCAGATTGTTGCGTTTTTGTCTTATCTGAAATCTTTTATTTCGCGACTGATGCGTCTATCTGGCCAAATTATTCGTTATCGATTTATCTTGATTTAAAGTCTGTCAGCGCGACACTTGAATGCTTCGCTTAATGGCTAATCCGCGCGATAATCTGCGGCTGTTTTGGATTTGCATGGAGCATGCACGTATGAAGTACCCCTTAATTGTACGGCGCGCCATGCTGCTCGCGGCCTCGTGTGCGCTGTTGCAGCATGGTGGTTTCGTGCTGGCAGCGCAAAGCGACGAGGCAGCACCGCTGGTCGGCACGCGGCCGGCCATGAACACGCTGACGCCGCAGCCGGTCGCCGCGGCGCTGCGCAGTGCGGCATCAAGCACGCCGGCTTCCGCCGGCGATGCGCAAGGCAATGTCGCCGAACTGATGCAGATGATTCACGACGCGAAGCTGAGCGAATTGCGCACCACGTATAACGGCAGTTACGGCGCGAGTCTGTTTTTCTATCCGCAGCAAATGACTTACTACGTCGCGCTCTTTCAGGATAAGCATTTCTGGCGCGTGATCAAGTCGGAGGACGTGGGCCGTGCTGAAGCGGTCTATGCCGGCTTCGTCCAGCAGACGGCGCAACTCGCGGACGTCGAGATTCGCCGCACGCAGTTGCAAGCGCAGAAGGCGTATATCGAAGACATCATCGCATTGTCGGAGGATCGCGCGAAGCGCTTGCAGGCTGACCTCGACGTCGCGCGTACGCAGCAGGCCAAGGTCAACGACTACCAGCGGCAGACGCAAGGCGAGGCGGCTGCGCTACACGCGGAAAAGGAAAGGGCGCAGGCGCAGTTGCGTCAGGTACAGGGTGAAGTGATGCAGTTGCAGCGCCAAACCGAGTTCGGATTGCCAACACAGAAGTAGGCACATGAGCGTAAAAAAGCCCGGTCATTCACGGCCGGGCTTTTTTTGTGACTCGATTTTGCGATAACGACGCACTTACTTCGCGAACTGATCTGGAACCTCGGTCACGCGCCGTTGCGACATGCGATTGATCCATTCTGTCTCACCGGTTCCAGGCGGATTGATCGACGAAGCAGGGCGCGATGGCGGCGCAATATTGCGCAGGTGTGTGCCGGCTGACGTGGTCATCGATGCGTATTCGTCGGTGCCGAGTTGCGATGGCGCAAGTGGCGAATAGGGGCCCGCCGATGATGGCTCCGGTGACGTTCGTTGTGCGATCGCCGACACCGCAATCTGCGGCACTTCGTCGTTCATCGGCGAGGTGCGTGCCAACCGCGGTGACAACCGCGTCGCGATGGTGGTCTGCGAACTGCGGACGTTTCTTTCGTGCAGGTTCGCGGCGTCTCTGGGTTGCTTATCCTTGCGGTGCGATACGTTCTTGCCGGCTTTGGTGTGCGCCGGCGTTGCCCTGACTGGCGCGACGACTTCCGTGGTGGAACTTGCCGTGAAGGCGCGCACCGGCGCAGCGGCAAGTGCGTTCGGCAAAATTTCAGGTGATGCAGGTGCGGGTGCAGATCCGGAAGCGCTTGCCACATGCACGGTCGACGGCGTGACGCTCGGTGCGAGTGCCGCGGCACGTTTGTCGGCGGTTGTGTGGGGCGTGACTGCGGCATCAGGCGAGAGACGAGCCGCCAACTGCGCCTCTTGGTGAACTGGAACCTTGGCCGCCGGTTTGACATCACTAATCGTGTGACGCTGCGCCAGATGACCGAACGCAACCCAGGCAAGCATCGCGGCGCCGCCGAGTGCGCAGGCGCCGCCCGCTAGCGCGCCCCGATGTACCTGTGACCCGCACGGCAAGGCCGGAATTGTTGGTGTGCTAACCGGCCGGAAAGGTGTGGCTTCAGCGGACATTCGCAAAGGTTCGTCGACCAGTGCGTCCACCACGCTTGTCGAGGTAGCCGGTGAGGTGAAAGCTGATGACGCAGCCGGCGGCAAGCGCCGCGATTCCCACTGGCAGAGCGCGCGGATGGCCTCCGCATTCAGACAGAAGGTACGTAACACTGCGGCATAGAGCGCCTTGAGTTCCGCCCGCAAGCTATGTCCTGGCGGCAGTAGCGCCCAATCGCGGCCGAATGGCGGAGGCAGTAGGCGGCCGAGCGGCGACAGGCTCGGCAGAGCCATAGAGCCTTCGATCAGGGTGAGGGGGATGGTGTTCGACATCGGTTTCTTCGCAGCGCCTCGTGAGGGAGCCGCGGAATGGCGGCTCAGGGGGCTCTGGCTTCGGAGCGACGCGTATGAAACGCTCTGCAGAACGCCATAGGGAAACGCCGTACTCGGATCGAGTACGGCGCCGCATGAGCGTTTGCTAAGAAGCCATCGGGATCCGAATGATGATGCCCGGAAGTGGCTGAACTAACGATCGGATTGTTCCGAAAAAGAACTGCCGGTGCACCCTGAGTCGGCGCCGCTTGGGACGACGATCAAAACGAGGCACGCTTGTCTCATCGATCAAGCCGGTACACGTAGCGCAATGCAGTAATATCCACGCCGCCCATATGATCCGGTTCGGCGCCGACGAACTGCCAGCCTTGCCTCTCGTAAAAGCTGATTGCCGGCGTGTTGCCTTCGAGCACGTAAAGGTACAACTGCGTCTCTCCTTGCGCGCGAGCCCAATCTTCGGCAGCACGCATCAGCAGCTTGCCTGCGCCGATGCCCTGGTGCGCCGGCAACGCATGCAGGTTGTCGAGCAGGACACCCCACGCGGACTCCGGTTGCTGTTCGACACAAACGAAACCGACCGGCTCGCCCGCGAGCTCGGCGATCAGGACAATGCGACGCTCGCCGCCCGGTGCGCGCAGGCGCGCTTCCCAATAGGCGGCCCGCTCCCGCGTGACTTCGCCGTCGAGGAATGCGTCCGGTAAGAGACCGCGATAGGTAGCCTGCCAGCTGATGCTATGGATCGAGGCGATCAGCGCTGCATCCGCTAGGGTCGCAGGCCGCAGCGAAAGTGCGTGGGAGGTTTGCATCGGGATGGTGGTCAACGGGAATTGCCTGTCTGCAAAAGTTTACCGCAAGGGTGAGTGGGCGTTGTCTGTAATGAACCTGTAGGGAATGCGCGACAGTGCCATCACCGGTAACATTACGTGTTGCGGACTCCGGGTATTTCACAACGTTTACCCTGATATCGTGCGAATCTGTTCGGCATGAAAATGCAGCGCCCCCGGCGCGTTTCAAGAAGTTGCCTAGGGCATCCGCTTGCCGAGTGCAGTGGATCGATTCAACTGCCTGAGCGCCACCCGTCTGTGTGGCGACGGGCCAATAAGAGAATGTCATGTCTACTGCGTCACACGCCACTTCCTCATCCGAAGAATCCAAGGTCAAGACAGTTTTTCGCGTCGTCAGCGGCAACTTTCTTGAGATGTACGACTTCATGGTCTACGGCTATTACGCATCCGCGATTGCCAAGACCTATTTCCCGAGCGGCAACGAATTCGCCTCGCTGATGCTGTCGCTGTCGGTATTCGGCGCGGGCTTTCTGATGCGGCCGCTTGGCGCCATCGTGCTGGGTGCCTACATCGACCATCACGGCCGGCGCAAAGGCCTGATCCTCACACTCGGGCTGATGGCGCTCGGCACGCTCACAGTGGCGTCGATACCAGGCTACGCGACCATCGGTGTGCTCGCGCCGGTACTCGTGCTGGGCGGCCGGCTGCTGCAAGGCTTTTCCGCCGGGGTTGAACTGGGCGGCGTGTCGGTCTATCTGTCGGAGATCGCCACCAAGGGCAACAAAGGCTTCTATTGCGCGTGGCAGTCGGGCAGCCAGCAGGTTGCCGTGGTGTTCGCCGCGCTGATCGGCGTGGTGCTCAACAAAGTGCTGCCGGCTGACCAGATGACGGCCTGGGGCTGGCGCGTTCCGTTCCTGATTGGCTGCCTGATCGTGCCGTTCCTGTTCCTGATCCGCCGTTCGTTGCAGGAAACCGAGGAATTCAAGGCACGCAAGCATCGTCCGATGCATGGGCGAGATCATGAAGACGATGGCCGCGAACTGGGGCATCGTGCTGGGCGGCATGGGCATGGTCATCATGACCACCGTGTCGTTCTACATGATCACGGCCTATACGCCGACCTTCGGCAAGGAAGTGCTGAAGCTGTCGTCGATCGATACGCTCGTCGTCACCGTCTGTATTGGTTTGTCGAACCTGATCTGGCTGCCGCTCGCGGGCGCGTTGTCGGACCGCATCGGCCGCCGTCCAGTGCTGCTCGCCTTCACGATCCTGACGATCATTACCGCGTACCCGGCGCTGCAATGGCTGGTCGCCGAGCCGTCATTCGCGCGCCTCCTGGCGGTCGAGTTGTGGTTGTCTTTCCTGTACGGCAGCTACAACGGTGCGATGGTCGTGGCGTTGACCGAAGTGATGCCGGTCGAAGTGCGGACCGCCGGGTTTTCGCTGGCCTACAGCCTCGCTACGACGATCGGCGGTTTCACGCCGGCCATCTCTACGCTGCTGATTCACACCACGGGCAACAAGGCAGCGCCGGGCCTTTTCCTGGGCGTGGCGGCGATCTGCGGACTGATCGCGACGCTCGTGCTGTATCGCACGCCGGAGTCGCGCGATCAGTATCGAACGGCGTAACGTTTACCGTTTATCCGGACAAACAAAAACCCCGCGTTCTGACGAGCGCGGGGTTTTTTGTTGGGCGCCGTATCGGCAACGGAATTCGGCGAAACTGGCCCGGTTAGCCGCGGCGCAATTCGTCCGCCACCGCATTCACCACATCGCCCCACGCGCCGGGCTGCGGCTGGCGCAGCAGCGTTGCGCCCGGATACCACGGGCTGCGCGTCTCGCCGACGAACCAGCGCCAATCCGCGGCGAACGGCAGCATCAGCCACAGCGACTTTTTCAGTGCGCCGGCGAGGTGAGCGATCGACGTATCGATCGACACGACCGCGTCGAGCCGCTCGACGATCGCCGCGGTGTCCGCAAAATCGCCGATCCGTTTATCAAAGCGATGAATCGACGCCGCGCGCGGATGCGCGTCGAGCGCCGCGCGTTCTTCGGCGCTCGGTTCAGGTTGCAGCACGATCCAGTCGATCCCTTCGAGCGCGAACAGTGGCGCAAGCGCGGCGAGCGGCATCGAACGGGTTTCGTTCTGCTGGATGCGTCCTGACCATGCAATGCCGATCTTGCGCTTCGCGTGACCGCCGAGCGAACCGCGCCATTTGCGGCTGTAAGCCGGCGGTGCACTGAGGTAAGGCGTGCGGGCGGGAATCGCGTCGTAGGTCGTGCCGAGCGCGAGCGGCAAGCTCAGCAGCGGGCATTGCAGATCTGCCGCTGGACGCGGTGCGCCCTGTGCGATCAACGTCACGCGCCAGGCTTGCGCGGCCGGAGCAAGCAGCGGCAGCAGTTGCGGCTGCACTTCGAGCACAACGCGCGCTGCACGCTGCGCGGCCAGCGGCACGAAGCGCACGAATTGCAACGTATCGCCGAAACCCTGCTCGGCGTGGACGAGGAGCGTGCGTTGTTCGATCGGCTCGCCGTGCCAGCGCGGCAACGTCTGGATGACCGGCTGCGCGGTAGTCTGCAACCGCCATTCGTATTCCGGCAGCCCGCGCGCGAAATCGCGTAACGCGAGCCATGCAAGCGCGCGGTTCATGTGTGCGGACGCAAGGTCGGGCCGCAGGCGCAGCGCCTGATCGAAGGCCCGTATAGCCGCGGCGTGCGCACCGAGCGCTTGATGTGCTGTGCCGAGACTCAGCCATGCGAGCGCGAATTGCGGATCGAGTCCGACCGCGCGCTCGAGATAGGGCAGGGCTTGCGCATGGCGTCCCAGTGCCGCAAGCGCGTTGCCGAGTCCGAAAATGGTGGGTGGCAGGTTCGGCTGCAAAGCAAGCGCCGCCTGGAAAGAGGCGACCGCTTCTTCGTGACGGCCGAGGGCGTCGAGCGTATTGGCGAGATTGAAGTGCGCGGCAACGAAACGCGGTTCGGCTGCCAGTGCCGCCTGAAAGCGCGGAATCGCTTCGTCCGCGCGGTCAAGCGCGTTCAGCGACATGCCCAGATTGTTGAGCGCTCCCGCATGCCCCGGGCGCAGCTCGAGCGCGCGCTGGAACGACGCGATCGCTTCCGCATGACGGCCGAGCGCATGCAATGCGTTGCCGAGATTGTTGTGCGACGAGGCGTCGTCCGGTTGCAGGCGTAGCGATTTCTCGAAAGCGTCGGCGGCGTCTTCGTGGCGGCCCACCGACGCGTATGCATTGCCCAGGTTGTAGTGCGCCAGCGGGAAAGACGGCGCCAGCGTGAGCGCATTGCGGAACTGTTCGATGGCGTCGTCGATCTTGCCCAGCGCCTTCAGCGCGTTGCCGAGGTTCAGTTGCAGCGCGGCGTCTTCCGGGCGCAGGTTCACCGCGCGCCGTACGAGTTCGGCGGCTTCGGCGTGCTGACCCTGCTGGTGGCGCAGGACGCCCAGCAGGTGCAACGCATCGACGTGCACGGGATTGCCGTCGAGCGTCGCGCGGTAGCCGCGTTCGGCGTCGTCGAGGCGGCCGTCACGATGCGCCGCGAAAGCGCGGTCAAATACTTGTTGCATGACGGAGGGATGGCATTCGGGTGAGACAGAGGCCGCATTTTCCCACACTCGCCGGACCACCCTCCGATTTGACCAGTTGTCTCGATAGCTATAACATGTGAATACCTGTTCATATGTGTGCTGAAGATGCCGCTCACCGTGGTTTCCACGCCATCGCCTGTCAGTTTCGAAGACCGTCCCGTTGAGACGATCGTGCCGCTGGCCGACCTGTTTCGCCTGCTCGGCGACCCGACGCGCTTGCGCATCGTGCTTGCTTGCGTCGACGAGCGGCGCGCGGTCGGTGCGATTGCCCAAGGGCTGGGCTTGTCGTCGTCGCTGGTGAGCCACCATTTGCGGCTGTTGCGCGCTGCGCGGATTGTGCGCGCGGAGCGGCAGGGCAAGCAGGTGTTCTATCTTGCTGCGGACCGTCATATCAGCGCGATGCTGGCCGGCATGCTCGAGCATGTGGCTGAGCCGGCTGGCGAATTTCCTCTGGACCCGTCATGAAGAAAACCACCACCCCGAACCGGGCCACCGAGGAACGTGAGGACGACCACGCGCCGGTGTGGCTCAAGGGGGAGTTCGACGGGGTCGATGACGCAGATGCGCAGGTCGAGGGAAAAGAGCGCGGTTCGCAGGACCATGGAGCGCATGAGCCTGACGCAAACACGCAGGATGCACTCGAGTGTGGTTCACACGACGCCGACCACGCTCACAGCCACGGCGCTGACGGCCACGGCGGGCAGAGCGGCAGCGAGCATGGCCACGATAGCCAAGCCGGCCATAACCACAGCCATAGCCATAGTCGAAGTGCCCGCGGCCACGCCGGTCACAGCCACACCCATGCCCACGCACCCGTCGCAGGCCACGGCCGCGCCTTCGCGCTCGCCGTCGCACTGAACGTAGCGATCGTGGTGGTTCAGGCCGTCTACGGCGTGATCGCGCATTCCACCGCGCTGCTCGCCGACGCCGGCCACAACCTCTCCGACGTACTCGGCCTGCTGCTCGCCTGGGGCGCAACCTGGCTCGCCGCGCGCCGCCCGTCAGCACGCTACACATTCGGCTACGGCAGTTCGTCGATCCTGGCGTCGCTCGCCAACGCGGGGCTGTTGCTCTTCGCGTGCGGCGTGATCGTCGCCGAGGCAATCGGGCGCCTGATGAATCCGGCACCGGTCGCGGGACTCGTGGTGTTCGTCGTCGCGACGGTCGGCGTGGTCGTCAACGGCTTCTCGGCGTGGCTCTTCATGCGCGGGCAGAAGGACGACCTGAACCTACGCGGCGCTTTCCTGCATATGGCCGCGGACGCCGCCATCTCAGCCGCGGTCGCGATCAGCGGCCTCGTGATTCTCTACACAAGTTGGACGTGGCTCGACCCGGTGATGAGCCTGCTCGTGGTTGCGGTGGTGGTGGTGGGCACGTGGGGCCTGTTGCGCGATTCGGTGCGCATGGCACTCGATGCAGTGCCGCCCGGTGTCGACCTTCAGAATATCCGCGACTATCTTGCCGAACAGCCCGGCGTCACTGACGTGCACGACCTGCATGTGTGGGCGCTGTCGACCACCGGCAACGCGCTCAGCGCGCATCTGGTGATGCCGGCAGGCCATCCCGGCGACGAGTCGATCGATGGCATCGTCGTCACGCTGCGCGAACGTTTCTCGATGCAGCACGCCACGCTGCAAGTCGACCTCGGCACCACCGAGCACCGATGCGCGATGGATCATTCCCACGATTGATGCAGCGCACCGTTGAGCGGACTATCGGCGGCGTACACTAGAACGACTTGTTGCCTCCGGAGTCCCGCATGGACGCTGCCGCACACGATGCGTCGCCGGTGCTGATCGTCGGGGCGGGGCCGACCGGGCTCGCCGCGGCGATGAGTCTGGCGCGTGCCCACATCCCCGTGCGCCTGATCGACAAAGCGCTGCAACCGAACCCGTATTCGCGGGCTATTGGTATTCAGGCGCGCACGCTCGAACTGTTCGAGCAGCACCGGCTGATCGAGCCGTTTCTCGAACTCGGTCATCGCGCGCGCATCGCCAATCTTTTTTCCAATGGCATGCGTCTCGCGCGCCTCGACTTCGATCCGCTGCACACGCGCTATCCGTATCTGCTGTTTCTCGATCAATCCGTGACCGAACGTTTGCTGACGGAGCATCTGGCGACGCTCGGCGTGACGGTCGAACGCGGCGTCGAGCTGATGATGTTCGCGCAGGGTTCCGCCAGCATTCAGGTGACGTTGCGTCGCGCGGACGGCCATACCGAGACCCTGCGCCCGTCGTACGTGATCGCGGCTGACGGTGCGCATAGCACGATCCGTCACCGGCTTGGGCTGAGCTTCGCGGGCAAGACCTTCGAGCAGACGTTCCTGCTTGCGGATGTGCATGCCGAAACCGATTGGCCTGAAGACGAGTTCCATATCTTCGCGTCAGGTGAGGGTCTTGTCGCGCTGTTTCCGATGGGTCATGGCCGTCACCGTCTGATTGCGGATCATCCGCTCGAACCGACTACAGTCCCGGAGCCGGCCACACCGGGGGGGCTCGGCGAACCGCCGCTCAACCGGGTCTCGCCGCCGTCGCTTTCGGAATGCAATGCGTTGATCGCCCGGCGCGTGCGGGAACGAGTCGACGTGTCGGAGCTCGCGTGGTCGTCGTATTTCCATCTGAATAGCAGGATGGTGGAGAGGTTGCGCGTCGGTCGCATCTTCCTCGCGGGGGATGCGGCTCACGTGCACAGCCCGGCCGGCGCGCAAGGGATGAACACGGGCATTCAGGAGGCATTCAACCTCGGCTGGAAGCTCGCGCGCGTTTTGAAAGGCGCCGCGCCTGACCGTCTGCTCGATACGTACCACCATGAACGGCATCCGATCGAGCGCGACGTGCTGCGGCAAACCGGTTTCATCACGCATATGGCCGAGGCCGATCATGGGCCGCTGAAGCTGCTACGCGAGCGTGTGATGCCGGTGCTGGCCGCACTGGGTCCGCTGCGCGACGCGGCGCGCATGACCATAAGCGAGTTGTCGGTCCAGTATCGGCGCAGTCCGCTGACGCTCGAACGCCTGCTCGACGGCGGCCCGCGTGCCGGCGAGCGGGCGCCGGATGCGTTGGTGCATGTGGTGGACGGGCCGCTTGGCCGGGCGCCGGGCGTCGGTTGCATTTTCGATCTGCACGATCCGGCGTTTTTCTCCTTGTTCCTGCTGGTCCCGCCGCTGCCTGTCGATGGAACGCCGCTCGATCCGGCCGCCAAACACGCACCGTCGCCGGACCCGGAATTGGAGCGACTGGCTGCGGAAGTCGAAAAATTGTTGCCGGGCGCGGTACGCATCTGGCGCGTGACCGATACGAGCGGCGAGGGCGCTCCGTCGCTGTCCGAATCATATGGACGCACAAGGCCGTCGTTTTATCTGGTTCGGCCGGACGGCTACATCAGCGCGCGCGGACGCACCGGGTCCGATCTGCACGGCTTGCTGCGGCATTGCGAAGCGTGGTTCGCCGTGGGAGGGGTGATACCGGAGCAGGCGGCGCTATGAGGTGGGTCTGCGAAGTGACCGTGCGAGGCGACCCCTGACATGGGCCGCCTTGCGTATGTCAGGAGCCGGGTGAACGGCGGCCCGCCTATACCGCAGAAAGTGCGGCCGGCGTCAGTTCGTCACGATGCTTGACGAGCGCTTCTCTGACGATGCCCGACATCTCGATGCCGCTCGCATCCGGCTCATCGAGCGCGGCCAGCAGAGCGCGCCGCATGCGCGGCTCCCAGAAGCGGCGGATATGATCGGCGATGCCGGTGAGCGCTTCTTCGCGATCCGGCATCGAATCGAAAAAATCGCCGATCCGGTTCGCCATGTCGAT
Source organism: Paraburkholderia domus (assembly GCF_905220705.1). Taxonomy (GTDB): domain Bacteria; phylum Pseudomonadota; class Gammaproteobacteria; order Burkholderiales; family Burkholderiaceae; genus Paraburkholderia; species Paraburkholderia domus. Next base: position 981,663 of record NZ_CAJNAT010000001.1, on the reverse strand, counting down.
CAGATTCTGATTGTCCATGGCTTGCCTCACTTACCCGATGTTGCGTTGGCCAACTCGCGCTGCTTCAGCAGATCGAGCTGCTCCGTGTTGAAGCGCGAATAGTCCTGTTGCCATTGCGACGGCTGTTCGACTGGCATCACCTGCACCGCGGTCACCTTGTACTCGGGACAGTTGGTGGCCCAGTCCGAACTATCGGTGGTGATCACGTTCGCGCCCGATTCCGGGAAGTGGAACGTCGTGTAGACGACCCCCGGCTGCATGCGCTCGGTCACTTTCGCGCGCAACACCGTTTGCCCCGCGCGCGATTCGATGCCGACCCAGTCGTCGGTCTTGATGCCGCGCTCTTCTGCATCGTACGGATGCAGTTCCAGCCGGTCTTCATCATGCCAGCGCGAATTCTCGGTGCGGCGTGTTTGCGCACCGACGTTGTACTGCGACAGGATGCGGCCCGTGGTCAGCAGCAGCGGGAATTTGCGCGTGACCTTCTCAGGCGTGGCGATGAACTTCGTAATCACGAACTTGCCCTTGCCGCGCACGAACGTGTCGATGTGCATGGTCGGCGTACCGTCGGGCGCATCCTCGTTGCAAGGCCACTGGATGCTGCCGAGTTCGTCGAGCTTCCTGTACGACACGCCATGGAAAGTTGGCGTGAGACGCGCGATCTCGTCCATGATCTGCGACGGGTGCGCGTAGTCCATTTCATACCCGAGCGCGCGCGCGAGCATCACCGTCACTTCCCAGTCGGCGTAACCCGGCACTGGCGGCATCACCTTGCGCACACGTGAGATGCGGCGCTCCGCGTTGGTGAAGGTGCCGTCCTTTTCGAGGAACGTTGAGCCTGGCAACAGCACATGCGCGTACTTTGCGGTCTCGTTGAGGAAAATGTCCTGCACGACGATACATTCCATCGATGACAGCGCTGCCGACACATGGTGCGTGTTCGGATCGGACTGCACGATGTCTTCGCCCTGGCAGTACAGGCCCTTGAAGGTGCCGTGCACGGCGGCGTCGAACATGTTCGGAATGCGCAGGCCCGGTTCCGGCTGCAGTGTGACGTTCCAGGCTTCTTCGAACAACGCGCGCGTGATCGAATCGCTGATATGACGATAGCCCGGCAGTTCGTGCGGGAACGAGCCCATGTCGCACGAACCCTGTACGTTGTTCTGACCGCGCAGCGGATTCACGCCGACACCTTCGCGGCCGATGTTGCCGGTCGCCATCGCCAGATTCGCGATGCCCATCACCATCGTCGAGCCTTGCGCGTGTTCGGTGACGCCGAGGCCGTAGTAGATCGCGGCATTGCCGCCGGTGGCGTAGATGCGGGCAGCTTCGCGAATGGATGCGGCGGGCACGCCGGTGAGTTCCTCCGTCGCTTCCGGCGCGTTCTCTGGCAGGGCGACGAACGCACGCCATTGCTCGAACGCGCGCGTTTCGCAGCGCTCGGCGATGAACGCTTCGTTCAGCAGCCCTTCGGTCACGATCACATGCGCGAGCGCATTGACCACCGCGACGTTGGTGCCGGGGCGCAATTGCAAATGATGCGAGGCCTTCACGTGCGGCGTGTCGACGATATCGATGCGGCGCGGGTCCACCACGATCAGCTTCGCGCCTTCGCGCACACGGCGCTTCAGGCGCGAGCCGAACACCGGGTGGCCGTCGGTCGGATTCGCGCCGATCACCACGATGACGTCGGCTTTATCCACCGATGCGAAGGTTTGCGTGCCAGCCGATTCGCCCAGCGTTGCCTTCAGGCCATAGCCGGTGGGCGAGTGGCAGACGCGCGCGCAGGTGTCGACGTTATTGTTGCCGAAGGCAGCGCGCACGAGCTTCTGTACGAGATACGTTTCTTCGTTCGTGCAGCGAGAAGATGTAATTCCGCCGATCGAATCGCGGCCATGCTTCGCCTGAATGCGGCGGAACTCCGACGCCGCGTAAGTGAGCGCTTCTTCCCAGCTGACTTCGCGCCACGGATCGGTGATCTTCGCGCGGATCATCGGCTTGGTGATGCGGTCCTTGTGCGTCGCGTAGCCCCATGCAAAGCGGCCCTTCACGCACGCGTGGCCTTCGTTGGCCTGGCCGTTCTTGTGCGGCACCATCCGTGTGACCTGGTTGCCCTTCATCTCGGCCTTGAACGAGCAGCCGACGCCGCAATATGCACACGTCGTGACGACCGAATGCTCGGCCTGGCCGAGCATGATGACGGTCTTTTCCTGCAAGGTCGCAGTCGGGCATGCGGCGACGCACGCACCGCACGACACGCATTCCGATTCCATGAACGGCTGGTTTTCGCTTGCCGCGACACGCGATTCGAAACCGCGTCCGGCGATCGTCAGCGCAAACGTGCCTTGCGTTTCCTCGCACGCGCGCACACAGCGATTGCAGACGATGCACTTCGAGGGGTCGTAGGTGAAGTACGGATTCGATTCGTCCTTCTTGTCTTTCAAGTGGTTCGCACCGTCGAATCCGTAGCGCACTTCGCGCAAGCCGGTGACGCCTGCCATGTCCTGCAATTCGCAGTCGCCGTTAGCGGGGCAGGTCAGGCAGTCGAGCGGGTGATCGGAAATGTACAGTTCCATCACGTTACGGCGCAGCGATTGCAGACGATCGGTTTGCGTGCGGACTTTCATGCCGGCTTCGACGGGTGTCGTGCACGACGCGGGGTAGCCGCGCTTGCCTTCGATCTCGACCAGACACAAACGACATGAGCCGAACGGCTCAAGCGAATCAGTCGCACAGAGCTTCGGCACGTTGACGCCGGCTTCGACGGCAGCGCGCATCACCGACGTGCCCGCCGGAACCGTCACCGCCTGGCCATCGATTTCCAGTGTGACGTCGACGTCGGCATGACGCGCTGGTGTGCCGTAGTCGGTGTCGTCGAAAAACGAACGGGGCGCAGATCGTTGCGTTTGTGCCTGCGTTTGTGCCTGCGATTTGCACGCGCAATTTCCGGAGCCGCAGCCGCCCCCCATGGGGACTTCCTTCGGGGCGCCGGAAGGGGAGTTGAGCACATCGGACATGTGAGGCTCCTGGGTCAGGCCGCAGCCGCTTTGGGCGCGTGGTCGTGCACGTTATCGAGACCGAAGTCTTCGGGAAAATGGTCGAGCGCGGACAGCACCGGGAACGGCGTCATGCCGCCCATCGCGCAGAGCGAACCGGACACCATCGTGTCGCACAGATCGCGTAGCAACTGCACCTGCCGCGTGGACGTATCGCCGTTGCGAATCCGTCCGATCACTTCGACGCCGCGCGTCGAGCCGATCCGGCACGGCGTGCATTTGCCACACGATTCGAGCGCGCAGAAGTGCATCGCGTACTGCGCGAGTTCGGCGAGATTCGAGGTGTCGTCATGCACGACGATGCCGCCGTGGCCGACCACCGCGCCGACGGCTGCATACGCTTCGTAGTCCATGGGGATGTCCCACTGGCTTTCCGGCAGATACGTGCCGAGCGGGCCGCCGACCTGCACGGCGCGCGCCGGACGTCCGCTGGCCGTGCCACCGCCGTAGTCGAAGAGCAGTTCGCGCAGTGTGACGCCGAACGCCAGTTCGACCAGGCCGCCTTGTTTCACATTGCCGGCGAGCTGGAAGGGCAGCGTGCCGCGCGAACGGCCCATGCCGAAGTCTTTATAGAAAGCAGCGCCGCGCGCGAAGATGATCGGCACCGTCGCGAGTGTGATGACGTTGTTGATCACCGTCGGCTGGCCGTAGAGGCCGACCAGCGCCGGCACCGGTGGCTTCGCGCGCACGATGCCGCGTTTGCCTTCGAGCGATTCGAGCAGCGCGGTTTCTTCGCCGCAGACATAAGCGCCTGCGCCTTTCGCCACGAACAGTTCGAAGCGATGCGCCGTCGAGCCGAGCACGCTGTCGCCGAGCCAGCCGGCGGCGCGTGCTTTCGCGATCGCGGCTTCGAGCGTCGCGATCGAGTGCGGATATTCGCTGCGGACGTAGATGTAGCCGACCGTCGCGCCCGTCACGACGCCCGCAATGATCATCCCTTCAATCAGTACGTACGGGTCGCTTTCCATCACCAGGCGGTCGGAGAAGGTGCCGGAGTCGCCTTCGTCCGCATTGCAGACGATGTATTTCTGCGCCGCTTTCGCGCCGCGCACCGTGCGCCATTTGATGCCGGCAGGGAAGGCTGCGCCGCCTCGGCCGCGCAGGCCGGATTCGACCAGCGCTTCGCAGGCGGCGTCGCCGTCGGTTTGCAGGGCTTGCTTGAGACCTTCGAGGCCGCCGTGGGCGACGTAGTCGTCGATGGAAAGCGGATCGGTGATGCCGATGCGCGCAAAAGTCAGGCGCTGTTGCTTCTTCAGATACGGTATGTCATCGACCACGCCGACGCGGCGGGCGTGCTCGCCGCCCTCGATAAAGCCGGCGTCGAATAGCGCGGCGACGTCGCTCTCTTCGACGTTCGAATAACCGACGCGGCCTTCAGCCGTCGCCACTTCGACGAGCGGCTCGAGCCATAGCAAACCGCGCGAACCGTTGCGAACCAGTTCGATTTCAACGCCACGGCGTGCTGCTTCGGATTCGATCGCTTGAGCCAGTGCGTCGGCGCCGAGCGCAAGCGCTGACGAATCGCAGGGAACGTAAATTCGCGTCATGCCGTTGCCTCCACGCATTTGCTGGCGGCGGCGAAGAGCGCGTCGAATTTTTGCGGCGTGACTTTCGCATGCAACGTGCCGTTGAGCGTCAGTGCCGGCGACAGCGCGCATTGGCCGAGGCAGTAGACCGATTCCAGTTCGACCGTCGCGCCATGCCGATGCTCCGCGTCAAAACGGCAGCCGGTGTGCGCCTCGATATGCTGCGCGAGCGCCTCGGTGCCCATGCTGCGGCATGCCTCGGCGCGGCACAGTTGCACCGTGACGGGCGCCGCAGGCTGCGTGCGGAAGTGGTGGTAGTAGGTGATCACGCCGTGCACTTCCGCGCGCGACAGGTTCATGGCACGCGCGAGAGGCGCGACCGCGTCGGGCGGCACGTAGCCGAGTTCGTCCTGAATGGCGTGCAGTACCGCTAGCAGCGACATGCCCGGCTGCGCGTGACGCTGCACGAGTTGCTCCGGCGCGACGGCGATGGAATCGTCCAAGTGGGGGCTCCTCCAAAGTCATATATGCACTTGTTATTCATAAAGCGTGCACTTATGCTTCGTATATTCGATATGGGATAGCTGAACAATAGGCGGGTGATACGCCTCGCGCAATAGGAAAGACCAAAGCATATATGATCAGGATCGAGTGTCAGGCGCAGCTGGTTGTGAAGGGCCCGGACGGCCGTGAGGCCAGCCTGTCGGACGTGGTGCCGCTGCTCGCGCTGGTGGACGAATCCGGCAGCATCGCGCAGGCGGCGACGCTTAAGGGTTTGTCCTACCGTCACGCGTGGGGTTTGTTGCGCAGCATCGAGGAGCGGTTGGGTGGTCCGCTGATCGCGAAGGAGCGTGGGCGCGGCTCGGTGCTGTCCGAACTCGGGCAGGCCGTGTTGCGCGCGCAGCGTCTGTGCGGCGAGCGGCTCGACGGCAACATGCAGGCGCTCGCAAGCGAAGTCGCCAGCGACCTGAACCGCTGGCTCGCGCCACCTGCCGATGACGTGCGGATCCACGCGTCGCACGGGTACGCCGTGGCGGCGCTGGTGACGGCGCTGGTCGCGAACGATCTGCCGGTCGATATCAAATACCGCGACAGCGCGGACGCGGTGAGCGCGCTCGCCCGCGGCGAATGTGATCTGGCCGGTTTCCACTTGCCGCTAGGCGAGTTCCGCGCGGTATGCGCTGATACGTATCGGCGCTGGCTCGATCCACAGCGTCACGTGCTCGTGCATCTGACCAAACGCAAGCAGGGCCTCTTTCTCGGCAAGGGCAATCCCAAGGGAATCGGTGGTCTGAGCGATCTCGCGCGCGATGACATTCGCTTCGTCAATCGCCAGCCCGGTTCCGGCACGCGCATGGTGCTCGATCTCGCACTACGAAAAGTCGGGGTCGATCCGGACCGGGTCAATGGTTATGCGTCGACGGAACTCACGCATTCGGCGATTGCGGCGTTCGTGGCGAGCGGCATGGCGGATGTGGGTTTCGGCGTCGAGCCGGCGGCGCATCACTTTGGGCTCGACTTCATTCCGATTGTCGACGAAGACTATTACTTCGCCTGCGACCGCGCCCGGCTGGAGCGCATGCCGCTTGCAACGGTGATCGGCCTGCTGCGCGGCGCCGCGTTTCGGCACGGCGTCGAACAACTCGAAGGTTACGATCCGCGCGACTGCGGCAATCTGCTCGATCTCGATGTGGGGCTTGGCCCAGCTGCGATGTAAGCGACTGTAAACAAATTGGCGCCGTCGCCGCTGCATAGGGCGTTTGTTTGGGATAATCTCTAACCTTCCGCTTACGCCTTAACCGCGCGCTGTGCCGCGCCGAATCGATATGAAAGCTCTTCTTCACGCATGTGCTGCCGCAGCGACGGCCGGTGTACTTCTCGTCACCGCTTCGGCTGCCTTCGCGCAGAACTCGCCGGGTGTGCCGGGCGGTATATTGCAAGATCAGTTTCGTCTTGCCGAACATCCGCAGATGCCATTTGCGGCGTCGGCGCCTTCGGACAAATACCAGTCCAACAAAAAGTCAGCCATGCGCAAGCGCGGTGACAACGGTGATCCGAACGGGTGTAATTTGCAGTGTCCTAAAGACGAATAAGGGCGCGAGTCAGCGCTTTCGGGTTTTGCTTTTACGTTCCGCTTTTTGTGTTTGTTTGAGACGCCGGCATGCAGCCGGCGTTTTTCGTTGGTGTGCGTTGTTGCGCGCTGGTGCGTTTGATCAAGCCTCTTGGCTCGGGCCCCGTCGTTCAGCGGCTATCGGTTAAGGCTTTGCCGTGTGCCACATGTCCTTGAAGCCCTCTCCCTTCATGTCTCCTGCCTGCTTGTCGGCCGCATAGCGATACAGCGGATGGCCTTTGTACGCCCATTGCTGTTTGCCGTCGGCGGAAGGGATGACCGTCCAGTCGCCTGACGGTTTGTCGGACGCGCTCGCCGTGGCCGCCGGCCAGTTGTTCATGCAGCCGCCGGTGCAGGCGCTCACGCCGGGCTTGGTGTCTTTGTCGAAGGTGTAGAGCGTCATACCGTCCGCCGTGACGAAGCGGCCGTCGACGATCTTCGGGGCTTCGGCAAAAGCGGTCTGTTGCAGTGCAAGGAGGGTCAGTGTGGAGATGCATAAGAGAGTCTTGCGCATGATGTCGGCTCCTGATTTTGGTGTTGGTCTCGCGCGGAACGCAGCGTGCGGGCGCGCGTGAGGAATGAACGATTGAAGGGATGCGTTTATTCCTTTGGCTTCGCGCGGCTTTGATGCTCGCAAGCAAAAAGGCCCGCTCGAGGAGCGGGCCTTCTGTTTTATCGGCAGCCAACAAAAAACCCGCAAGCATCAGGCCGCTTACGGGTTTTGAGTGAGTTTTGATGGTGCAGCTCGAATCTGCGTGTCGCTTCTGTCCGACGAAGTCTACAATATTCCAACATGCCTATTGCAAGTAGCTTGGAATTTTCGTCTTGCATTCCTGTAGCGACTCGGTGCCACGATCGACAATCCCAAACCGGTATTTGCAGTAGTCAACAAAGTGCGCACGATCGATCGGCGGCAATTGGTCGATCGGCTCGTCGTCCCTCTCATTGGCAAATGGGTCGTGGAACTTCGTCTGCAACGTCGGGTATCGCTTCAGGAAGAACGTGGTCTGCGTCTCGTGATCGAGATACGAATTGACATAGCCCGTGTAGGCGACCAGCACGATTACAACGCTTGTACCGGCAATTGCCGCAAGCCATCTCCATGGTGCATTCATGGTGCACTCAGCCCAGTCAATTTCCGCAGCTTTTTGTCATGCGACCTCATCTCCGCCCACTGCTTGCCGTCTGCTGGCATTCACGAGGTCAAGCATCCGGCGGTTCTCCAGGACCGGCGTGCCTCCGACTATTACTCCCCTGTTCTGGCACGCAACGCACCACGCTGGATCGCCGATGAAAGCCATCCTGCGATATCTGCCGTCTTCGCCCTCGATCGTGCCTGCGTTGCCACTAGCGTGTACTCGGCTCCCATTGCCGCTCGTCAGTGGGTCATCCTCCACTGCTGCATAAAAAATCGTCATCTGCTCATGCCTACGCCAGCAACGCTAATGGCATTTTCATATTGTCCCGACATGATTAAGTGTCCTATCTGATTGAAAAAGAAACGGATATCCCTCTAGAATAGCTGCGTTTGATCCTCAGATGGTTTCTCGAAAATCATCGAACGATGAGGAATGCAAAACGTTGCGTAGATGCCACAACCATCAAGTACACTGCGGTGGCGGAAGAGAAGCGACTCGCAGGGAAGTGATTATTTTAGTTGCGATGACGCTGCGCAACCGGCAGGTCTTTTCTGATTTATCGTAGGATCACGCCCTGAGACGAGGGGCCCGATACACCGTGTAGCCAACATTTACGGCTTATGTTCAGCACTATCATGGGAAGGTCCGGGGAAGGCGTCCATGTGCTACTCGGCTCAAATTGAAGCGGACTACAAGAAGTACATAAAGATGTTCGGCGCTGTCATGAGCATTCGGGAGTTTGCGGAGTTGTATTGGGAGCATGGCGGGCGGAATCTGAAAGCCCCGATGGCAATGGAGGCGGTGTTTTCGCACGCCCAGGCCGATAATGAGCGTCGCATTCAGACACTGATTGCCGAAAACAATCGCTGCGGGCGACGAAGCTCGAACAGGAGCTTTTCAAGTAGCGGACACGTCTCGCCAATGCGGAGCGCATTCTGGACGCGAAGGCGACAAAAGCGGCCACTGAAAGTAAGCGGATCGCGTCCGACAAGATCGACGTCGCAGTGCGCCGGCTGGCTGACCTGAAACGCACTACCTTGAAGGATGGTGATTCGCGGATCTATACGCCGAGAGCCGGTAGCTTTTCCTTGCCGCTGTGCCGATATTTCAGGCGCCAATAGCGCGAACCATTCGGACGCATCTCAAGGTACACACCGCCGCCATCGGCGAGCTTTGCGTCTTGTCGCGCGACGCGTTCCTGCGGATTTCTGCGTCTGACAGCGGCATCGTCAACCTGTTCAAAGTGCCGTGAATACTGAAGTGGGGGTGCAAGGTATTCAGGACGGCGGATATACGATCAGAAATACCCCCGAGTACCCCGGATTAGTCAGGATGATGATAGATGGGGCAGAAAAATAAAAACCCCGCGAACCGTTAGTTGGCGGGGTTTTCGGACATCCTGAGCTGGATCAGGATTATGTGTTGGTGGAGGCGGCGTCTGCCAAAATTAATTCCGAAGTTTTCCGTGTCATTCCATCGAACATCAACACATCAAAGGTTTGCGGCCATTTCAACACCGTAACAGGCTAAAATGTTCCGGCACTATCCGCTACTTGGCGATGGGCTGAAATGGCACTCACTGACAGATAGGCAAAGGCACTGCAACCCGGCGACAAGCCGATTTTCGAGGGCAAGGTGACAGGGTTGATGCTCACCCCGGGCAAGACAGGCAGTAAGTGGACGCTTCGCTTCACCAGTCCCGTGACCGGCAAGCGCCGCGACGCGGGCCTCGGGGTTTATCCCGAAGTGCCAATTGCGGACGCCCGCGAGAAGGCGCTCGGCATGCGCCGCCTGATTGACGCGGGCAAAGACCCCATCGAGGAACGCGATCGTGAACAGCAGGCCGCCAGCATCACGGCGGCGGCACTGACTTTCGAAAAGGCCGCGCGCAAAGTTCACGAAGAACTCAAACCCGGCTGGCGAAACGCGAAGCATGCGGACGACTGGATTAGATCGCTTGAGGCTTACGCGTTTCCGCTGCTTGGTCAGAAGAAGCTCGACGCTGTGACGCCCGCCGATTGCGCGGACGTGTTGCGGCCTATCTGGCTTGAGAAGGCAGAGACGGCCAGCCGCACCCGCCAGCGTATGCACGCGGTCATGCAATGGGCGTGGGCGCACGGCCATATCACAGCGAACCCTGTCTCCGTTGTCGATCACATTCTGCCGAAGCAGAACGCGAAGAAGGAACATCAGCCCGCGATGCCGTGGCGCGACGTGCCCGCGTTCGTGAAGAAGCACGTTACCGAATTCAAGCAGGGAGAAGCCACGCGCGCCGCCTTGTTGTTCCTGATATTGACGGCGGCGCGTAGCGGCGAAGTGCGCGGCGCGGTATGGGATGAATTTGACCTGAAGGTCGGTGTGTGGACCATTCCCGGCGAACGGATGAAAGCCAAAGAGCCGCATCGCGTCCCGCTATCGGCCCCGGCGCTTGCACTCGTCCAAAGGCTGAAGGAACAGAAGCTGCACGAAGCGCTTGTATTCCCGTCACCGCGCGGGAAGGTCGTCAGTGACATGGTTCTCACGTCTTTCCTGCGTCGCGTACAAGCGCAAAGCGACACACCCGGACGGGTCGCAACGGCGCACGGCTTTCGTTCAAGCTTCCGCGATTGGGCCAGCGAACACGGCTACGCGCGCGACCTCGCAGAGCGGGCGCTCGCGCATACCGTTGCTAACAAGGTTGAAGCGGCCTATCACCGTACGGACCTACTGGACCAACGCCGCCCGATGATGGAAGCGTGGGCGGTGCACGTTCAGTCTTGCAGCTCCGCTGCCGTGCCAACTAGCGGGCCAGTCTTGACTTGAGCAAACCTGAATATTTTCACGGCCCCCCATCGGGGCACGTGGGGAATGGCCGAAACTTAACCGTCATCTTCTGGCGACTTACCATGCCGTCGCGTTGCGCGCGTCGCGCGGGTCAGGTACGCTGGCGACGTTGCCGTGGCTGGTTGACCCGTCCTCAAGCGTGGCTCTGAGGTCGGGACGTTCCCAGCGGCGACACCCGATGGTTGGGGTTGGACCTCTGCCACGTCAGAACCGACCCGAACCCCATCGGTCCTTTTCACCCGCCCGCCTCACAACGACGCCTCTGAACGAAAAAGCCTATCCTTGCGAGTCGGCTTTCGTGCCGTCTTTCCGGCTGTACATTCGTGCTACTGAGCGCGTCGTCATTTCCGGCCCCCGCGCAGGCGTCGTGTTAGACGCTGTTTTTTGGGCGGGAATTTTGCGCGCCGCCCGACGACTCATGAAACCGGGATCACCGGGAATCCTTGTCATTACGTCCATGACCGGTTTCGGGCTGCCGCGCAAGCTTGCACTATAACGTGCTTGGAGAACGCCCCAGGATAAGTTTGCAGTTCTTTGATCACACTCACGAAAACCTGCTATCAAAAGCTATCATTGCTATCAGGTTCGCGAGCTGCTTCATTTTCGACCTGTGCAGCGCTCAGACGCAACCTGACCGGGTATACCTGGTCTTTGTTCAATGCGACGAAGTTCGGCACGGTGCAATCGGTTTCAGCGCTTGCCACGTGTTCGCCACACCGGCATATGAGATTGGGACCGCGCCAGCCCGTCATACCGCAGCAGCCATTTGTCCGGTCAACGTGGTGCGTGACACTCAACCCGATCACGTCATCCTCCTGTACAAGCCAGCAACCCGCGTAGGCTTTCCACACGTCGCCGCGCTCCCGTATGGCGAAGCCCGCAGGAAAGCAGGGCTCACCAAATTTCCATGATTCACCACCGCGCGTGGTGTACTGCGACGTGTCTGCGATCATCAAAGCACGTGTAATTGGCGCGTCACACCGGTTGCAGCGAAAGCAGACGAGCTGCGTGTACTGCTTTTTTTCAGTTCTGAACATAGTGCATTTACGTAGACCCACTCGTTGGGCCATGCCTGACGGCAGTAATCGATCAGGCCAGTTCGTCGGTTCCCTGCCGGGTGAAGTAATCGTCAATGATTGCTCGCACGTCATTTCGCAGGCATTCGTCCGCTTGCGTCAGTACGTCGAGCAACAGACGCTTCTCGCGCATGTAGATTGCGGCGAACTGCGGATCGCGGTCCTCTACCGTGCGCAGGTTCGATAGGAGATCAGCCGCCTTGATCGTCTGCGCAGTTGCCGATGCCTGCGCCGTATGCGCCCGGTCCCTTGCCTTGCGTGCGGCCCGGTCGCCGCCATCAGGTGTCGATATCGCGGTCAGTTCGCCGACGAGCCGCCCGACGCGTTTACCGAACTCCGTCTCGATCAACGTCAGCGGAATGGCGGTGTCCTCAACCGTATCGTGCAGCCAGGCAACGGCAACCATCTCCGCAGTTACATCCTTAGCCCTCGACACCAACTCCGCCACTTCCGCCAGATGCACCGAATAAGGCTCGTCCGTGTATTTGCGACGCTGGTTTAGCGCAGCGTGCGCACCCAGCGCAAAAGCTCGCGCCCTTTCGATCAAGGCTCGGTCGGAGCCGTTGTTGCCGCATGTATGCTCTAACATATTGTTTCTCTTTAAAATCTGCCAATTGCACTCGCTGCACGCCTGCTCAGACGATGCCCACACGAAAGCGTCGTCCTGCTGTCACCTGAAACAGTCCGCGCCTAATGTTCGCACACGGCAGTTACGCCCGCGACCTTGCAGAGCGGGCGCTCGCGCATACCGTGGTAAATAAGGTTGAAGCTGCCTACCACCGCACCGACCTGCTAGAACAGCGGCGACCGTTGATGGAAGCGTGGGCGGCGCATGTCCGTTCTTTGCTGGGGTGAATGCCGCAGCGTGAGTCGAAAGCAGATGCTGGCGGAATTGCCCGCCAGCACATCCGTTCAATTGTCGTCGAGATGGTCTTCCATCAGCGGCGGGCCGCTCAGTTGTAGCGTAATCAGATAGCGCTCGTCTTTTGGCCGGTTTTCGTGAATGAACCGGCGAATGTCGAGCGCTACCTGATACTTGCCAGCAGCCTGCCAGAAGGTCTGCGGATCGTCCCCGCGCCGGATGCTTTCGATCATTGCAGGGGTACTGTCGATCGGTGGAAAGCGGCGAGCGCGTATGGGATGCCAGCCGTGCCGCCGCAATTGGTCCTGCAATTCAAGCATGACCGCCACCGCCTGATCGAGTGGCAACGTTTCAACCTGCGGGGAAAGCGTAACCGACAAAACATTGCCACGCTCGTCATATCCGACCGTGAGAAATTTTGCTGCGGGCGTCACAAACTGATACCGAGAATCAGTAAATCGAAATTTTGCCGGACGATTGATATAGCCTGCCCAAAATGCGCCGGGTTCAACCGGAGGAAGCGTTGAGCGTGATTGCTTGCGTACCTGTTCATAAGGTTCACCAAGCGTAAGAACCACCTCATCAACGGGCTTTGCCATCGCGTAGATACCCCATGCGATTGCGCAGCCGATCAATGCGCATGACAGATACCCGAGCCGTCTGATATTCCGACGCTGCATGATTACCTCGGATGCGCGATTAGATAGAGGGAGTTTTCAACGTCGTATTTGTCTGTCGGATGATGCAGTAGCTGGTTGAAACGCTGCGCGGCGCGCAAAACAAATGCCATCCGCTGTTGCGGATCGGCAAGATTCGCGAGAGGCTGCTTGCTAAATAGTTCACTTTTTTGTGCGTTCGCCCCTGACACAGTGCACTGATTTGCCAGTGCGAGTTGGATCTCGCGTGCTGAGCCAGTTGGGATATTCAGCGCCCATGCGAACTGGTTGGCGCGCATCAGCAGCGAGAATTCCGGATCGTCGTACATGGCTGGTTGCAGGATATTGAGTTGTTCGTGCTGCGCCAGTGCTTCAACGCCCCGCTCAATGTTCCCCGCATCAATTGCTCTGAATGCTTGCCGTATTTGCTCCGTCGGTTTGCCGAATGGCACTCGATCCGTAATCGGCCAGACAACCGAGCCGCGCAATTGTGCGCGTTCCTCAAGACATCTTTCAAAGCGCTGCAATCCAAATTTCTTGTAGAACATATGCAGCGGCCAAACGTCGAGAAACAGCGACATGTTTCCCTTGGCAAGCATCCGATAGACCTTGGCACCGCTTTCGACGGTCGCGGCACCCGCCGCTGACTGTGCCCCGTAAGCCGTCATCCATCCGGCCGGACCAACACTCGCTACCTTGCGCAAATTGGCAACGGTGTCCGAGGCCGATTTGCCGATCATTTCAGATGCGTTAAGCAGTCCACAACCTACCTGCTTTGACGCGAACGCTGCGAGTCCGGCCCACTGGAAACGTCGGTCATCCCACCAGAGTTGCGCATACGCCGCATTGATGCGGCGGTTGCGGGCAATCGGATCGTCAACGGATACAATGGCTTCGGCCTCCTTCTGATAGAAGCGCCAGCAGTCAATGCAGTCCTGCTTGTCATCTTCCGCCCGCTTTCTTGCGGCAGCCTCTTCTTCTTTCCAGTTCGGGTAGCAAATCGGACACCTTGGGTTATCGCACTTTTGCATGAAACTTGCTCGTTGTTGGCTTCGTTTTCACCACGCCCCGCAACGTTCGTTTGCGGCGCATGCCCACATATAAGGTTGGCCGCATCGAACATCGAGCGGCCGTTCCCGGCGCGGGGTAAACCTAGCAGATTGCAGGACACCTATGTTTTTGGGATATGCGCCGCTTTTTTTTGGAGCAAAAGACTGGGCTGTCGGCTCGCGTGGATCAACGAAAAAACCGACCCTTGCGAGGTCGGTTTTCATGTCGGTCTTTCCCGGCTGTCAATGTGTCAGGCGGCGCGCCGTGACACGTATCCGCCGCCCCAAGGTGCAAAATCCGCACAGCATGTCATTCACGCATAGCCACCGTTTGCGTCAATACGGCGCGTATGTCGGCGAGCGCATCCTCGAACAGACCAAAAATGGAAACCTGGGCAACGGTTGAAAGATCGGAGAACTGCTCCGCGACTTCTTCCAGACTCAACAGCCCCGCCAGCGCGTGCAGTTGATCGACGCGGATAACAGCAGTGTCAGGCGTCGTGGCGTCCTGCTGCGGAGAAGCGCATGAGAAATCAGCCATGATGCGCCTCCATTGCGTTGTCACACGCTTCGATCAAAGCGAGCACGGCGGCGCGCTCGGCTTTGCTCGCCTTCTGGAATTCTGATTGCGCACTCGACAGCTTGCGACGCGCATCGTCCAGACGTTCCTGGGCGGCGAATTTGGCGGCGCGTAGCGTGTCGATAGTATGGGATGGAACGGGCGATTGCGATTGCTCAGGGTAAGCGGACACGTGGTGCACGGTTGAAGCCTCCTGTATCGGGTTGATGAACCCGACGCCCCCGACGCCAATCGGGGTGGCCGGGCACAAGGCAAGGTTGGCGTACCGGCGATACAGGAAACCGGCGAGCGCAAGCGCTCCCTCACCAAGGCCCGACCATAAGGGCGCTTGATGCGGGCGTAAAAAAACCGCCGGTCGGCGGTTGCCCGCCTGTATCGTGCCCGGACGCCAATCCGGTATCACGGTGTTTCCATGACGTTTAAAGTATAGCGCACTGGCGGTGCGGCCCGCTTGCGCGTGGAACTATGGCCCGTGCCGTCCGCAGTTTCTTTCTGCGACGGACGGCCGCCGCTCCCGGAAACCAGGGGGACGCCCCTCCTAGTTATTCCTGCCGTTCCAGTTCGCAAAATGTCCTCAAAGTGCGCATTTATCCTGGGACACTTCGCACCAGGGTTCGCATCGTCCGCACCCGCAACCGGTCTGCGCCGGAAGGTTTCGGCCTCTGACAGATGCGAACCCTTGTGCCATGCGAACGCCTTTCTCAGGTATTAGCTACTCGATATCCGCGCCTCTTCGCGCCCGCATTGCGCATGCTCGGGGGAAGGACCCGCGCCGCCGATCTATGGCTTTTCCAGCCGCTGGCGGCACTCGCGCAGCAGTTCATTCACGCGCCGCCGTTCGTCGCGCCACTGCGCCGAATACAGGCCGTGCTTTTGCGCGTTGCGGGAAGAAGCGGCCTTGCCTTCCTCAGTCACTGGTCCCGTTGCGTTTGCCCACGCGTGAGCCCAAGGTCTGCGAGCGTTGTCGGCTTCGCAAACGGTGTCGTGTCGTGCGACACCGTTGCAATGTTGGCACCGCCACGTTCCTGCGTGGCGAGCATCTCCGCTTCGGCTTCCGTCCGGTTCACTGGCGGAATGAAGCGCGGTGTAGGTAAAGATTCTTTACTTACTGGCGTTATCAAACAACGTGTATCCTAGGCGCGCACTGTGCTTCATCAGTGCCCGCAATATGTTGATCCTGTTATTGATGGAGCGAAGGTGCCGTAATGCAAACGTCCTCCGGACGGAGCCGCGCCGCCTCGAAGCTCCCGCGACGGCGGCAACCCGTCACTTTGGAAATTGCCGCGTCTGAAACGCGACTACACTTTTTTCCGACCGGAAGATTCAGCGCGCGAGCCGCCTTTTGCACTCGCGCAGCAGTGCGTTCAGTTCGCGCAGGTCGGCCCGCCAGCGGACAGACGCCATGCCGTGTAGCGTTGCATTGCTGGCGGATAAAGCCTTACCCGCCTCGGTGCGCGGCCCCGTTGCGCTTTCCCACGGTTTCCAGCGCCGGATTGCCTCGGCCTGCCTGGCCTTCTGTTCCTCTGTCCAGCGTCGTCCCATGATCGTCCGTTAGTAGTTCGTTCGTCGGCTTCGTGGATTCTTCCGCGTGCGCGCGAGATTGGGGCGGCGCGCTGCCGTTGTTGACCTGCTGCGGCCCGTTCGCAATGTTGGCCTGCTTCACGAATGCGACTGGGCGCGGGTTCCTGATTTCCGCGATTGCCTCGACCGTCGCGCGGCACTGCGCCTGCGCTTTCAATGCCAGCGAAAGATGCGCCTGCATCTGGTTCAGGTACTCGCTGAACGCTGCCTTGCGGGCCAGATGGTTAAACATCATGTCGAGCGTGTTCGCCTGCGTTACAAGCATCGTTTCAAGCCCTTTCATCCTGCCACGCTGCACCGCGTCCGCCCGCGCACGCAGTTCGGCCAGATAAGCGGTCAGGTCCGTATCCGCGCCAAAAATCACTTCGCTGTATTTGAGGCTCGCGACCGCACCGCGCACAAGCGGACTCGATGCGAGCATCGCGCCGCGCTTTACCGGGTCTACAAAGCGTGGGTCTGTGATTTCCAGCCTGTCCGGGTTGCCCTTCGCGGTCGGCGGGTTTGCCGCCTGCTTCGCCGCCTTTACCGGTCGCCTGGTTGCCATCTCAGCGCCCCTCATAACGCCACGAACGCGCCGCCAGCAACGCCCGCGCTTCGGCTTCGGCGCGGCATTCGCGGACCTTCCCGCCGAAGTATTCGATGTTCGGCCACAGGTCCGACAGCGGGCCGCGTAGGGCGCGCGTCATCGTGTCGTGCCGCCGCTCATCCGACCATCCCTCGAAACGGCAAAGCTCGTCAATCATGTCGAACAGTACGCCTCTCATGCGCTGCACATCCGCTGGCGAAAGGTACGGCCCCCACGGCAGGTACGCGCCGCCGTCCGGGTCCACCAGCGCCCCGGCGAAACCGTCAGGCGCAGCTGGCGGGTCGTTGGCCGCTTCACCGGCTGGCGGATTGCCAGCGGCAGGAGTTTTCACGTCTTGCCGCTGTTCCAGCAGATACGCCATCACCTCGGGCTTGCGCGCGGCAAGCTCCGGCTTGATGGTGGCGACACCGCGCGCCGGTCCCTCGATGCCAATCCGCTCGTCTTCGAGCCGGAGAACGACACCCAGGGCGGCGGCGCGCTCCACGATATCAGCGGCACTCATACCGAATCCTTTACGCGCTCGTCGCCGTCTTCATCCCGAAGACCGCCAACTCGGTTAGCGTGGCGGTCTTCGCAATCTGGCCTCGAATCAGGTGAAAGGGGCAGACCGCAAACCCGCGTGGCTGTCGAAGACCGCCACGCCTCCCGAAGACCGCCACGTAAATTTGCTTGGCGGTCTTCGCGGTCCTGTGGGCGGTCTTCGGCGGGCGACTCATCGCGCGCCGAAGATTCCAACTCCCTCGCGCTGAAATCTTCGGGCGAAGTGCCCAAAGGGGCAGACCGCAAACCCACGCCGCTACCGAAGATTTCACGCACCCCCGAAGATTTCACGTCAGAGAGTTCGGAAATCTTCGTGAAATCTTCGCAGCCTGAAATCTTCGGCAACGCCCACCGCCAGCCGCCTTTCATGCCTGACTTGTCTTTTTCGACATCAAGCTCGCGGGCAGCACGAAACATCGTAGACCAGCTATAGCCCGCGCCGTCGGCATCCCGCTTGATGCGGCTCGCGTCCATCGGACCATCGGTCAGCAAACCTGCCAGAAACTCGCGCGCCTCGTCGCGCAGCGTCTTGCGTTCGTCGTCGTCCTGCTCGACCTCGCCTAGGATAGCGCGTGCGCTGCCGTCGATGCGTTCACCCCAGATAACGGCATTCGCGCGGATACCCGACTGGACCTCGACCCGTTCCAGCGCATAGGCGAACCCGCCATCGTCAGGCGCGATATTGGACTTTGCGCGGGCCAGAATCCGGCGCTCCGTGCCTTCCTCCTTCGCCGTGACCAGCACCATGCGCGCGAGCGCGCCGAACGCCTGGGAGCCGATCACACGCTCGACCGGCGCATTGCCTTTCGAACCCTTGGAAAAATGCGAGATGCCGATTACCGCGCAGCCGTGACGCGCTGCCAGATCAACCAGCGGTTGCAGATCGCGGCGCACGTCATTGGCTCGATGCGCGTCACCACCAACGGCACTCAGAACCGGATCAACAACCAGCAGGCGAACGCCGCCCATGCCCGCCATACGCTCGCTCAGAAGCGGCATGTCGCGGGCCGGATCGAACGGCACAAGCTCGCCGTCCGACTTCGCCACGCTACCGACGAAATGCACGTTGTTCAGGTCCGCGCCGCTCGCCATCAGGCGTGGCACCAACGTATCGGCGGGATCGTCCTCACTGCTCCAGATCAGCACCTGGCCAGGGTGTGCGCATGCGGTCCCGTCCGGCCATTGTCCGCCGCGCGTGACAACAGCAGCGAGCGCGAGCGCAAGCGCAAGCGCAAGCGTGGTCTTGCCGGTGCCCGCTGCGCCTGCCAGGACCGTCAGCTTGCCCGCCGGGAGCCAGTCCGGCCATAACCACGTAATGGGCTGCGGCTTCACGTCCGCCGCGCACTGAAGCAGGACCGCTAACTGTCCGGCGCGGGCGCCGCCCTCCGTTGCGTGATGGTTCGCCTTCATTTCCAGGGGCTGCGCGGTCGCCTTCGGCGCGCCCTGGGCGGCGCGCTGCGCGGCACGTTCCATCTGTTCGCGGCGCGCTTCGCTTATCTCGATCAGTTCGGCGGCGCGCAACAGATCAGCTTCCACTTCGCGTTCGCTTCTCATACCTTCCCTTTCGCCGCGTAACGGGCGAGCGCTTCCCACAGACAGCCGCGCGCGTGTTCCTCGATCCAATCGCGATGCTCGCGCCATTCATCGGGCGTCATGCAGCGCTCGCAGCGATCCAGTTCCTTCGCGATGTGCCGCTCGATCCATACACGCAACGATTCGGCCTGCTGGCGGCGCGGGCCGTCCAGACATGGTGACGGCCCGCTTGTGTACGGTTTCACTTCTGGCTGAACAGTGGCCCGCTTGGTGCGTGCGAGCTGACCGCGTGCTTCTGCATAGGAGGGCAGTTCGCGCCGCCAGCGCGCCCAGAATCCGGCACGCGCGGCGGCGAGTGCTTCCGCGTCGTCAGGCGGCGCGCTGCTGCCCGGTTCAGGCGCGACCACTGCGGCTACCTTTCGCCGGTTGCTGTGCGCGGCTTGCGTCAATCTGCTGCTGGACCCAGGCCACGACTTCAGCCTCGATCCAGCGAACCGCCGCACTGCCAATCTGGATCGGCTTGGGGAATTCGCCGCGTGCGATGCGCTCATACAGGGCGCTACGTTCCATGCCGGTGATCTCACTCACGCGGCGGCGCGCAATCAGGATGGGGATGGTTTGATCGGCCATGACTCACCTTCGGTAAGAAAGTGCGCGCCGGACTGGCGCGGCATGGCCGTATTAGATTGTCGTGAGCCGGTCCCGAATAGCCGGGTGGGTTCAGAAAACCCACCCCGGAAAAAGCGCCGGGGGGTAGGTAGGTTTGCGCTGAAGGGGTGGGTGGGTTCCAGTGAACGATGCGCGCAAACCCAATAGGCGCAAGGATTCAGGGGGTGGGTGGGTTATTGCCGGGGGTCTTCGGCGCACCGCCTGCCCCCTGCCAGTTTGCAACCTTGGCGACTTCATCGATACCCGTCTCGTTCGGGTTGCCGTCGTCGTTGGTCAGGCGGAACTCTGCCGCGTGTTCGCGCAACCACTTCTTGATCGCGTCCTTTACACTCTTGCCGCTGCCTTCTGTGACAGACAGCCAGGCATTGACAGCAGCGGCTAGCCGGGGAGCGTAGCGGGGGTGTTTGAGGTTCAGGTAGTCCGGCGCATCCGTCGCACCGGGAAAGAAAAATCCCGTTCTGACGCCGCGCGACGCGAGCCACTTGCGAACATCGTCAACAGTCACGGTGGTCAGCTTCCAGTCAGGTGCGACACGATAGATAATCGACCGCAACCTGACGGCGTGAGGTTCAGCAATGCCCCAGGCCTGGGCTGCGTCGTCGTCTCTTATCGTGACTTTCTGCGCATACGCTTCACCCTCGTCCGGCTCTTCGTCCCACCCCCGTTCCCAGGCCGGGCGGCGTATCGTTGCCTTCAGGTGTCCGGCCATCACGGCGTTCTCAAGCGCCGTCTGTGCCGTATGCACCCATGTGATACCGGTACTGTCGGTCAGGCTGGTTTCGCGGCTCCTGAAAAACTGGCGGGTGGAATCGATGGAGTGCGGGTCAAACCCAGCGATCAGCGCCGCAGCGTCTTCCACGCTGACCGGATCGACCAGACTCCACAGTGGATTGATTTCCTGGTACGCGTACGGATCGTTCACCTTGCCTCCCGAAGACTTGCCGGAGCGCTGACGAGGTTGCAGCAGCAGGCCAACTTGCGCGCACCGGACACAGCCGGATTCTAGCGGACTGTGGCGAACGCGCGACGGCTCTCAAGCGGCTAGAGAACTCACCGGCCAGCCGTGAAACGTTGCTCGATGATGGGCTAATTGATGGGCCAGAAAAAGCAAAACCCCACAAGTCTTTGAATTTGCGGGGTTTTGCTTAGAAAAATGGTGGAGGCGGCGGGAATCGAACCCGCGTCCAGAAGCACTCTACGACTAGTTCTACATACTTAGTTCTGTCATTTGATTTAACCACCACGACGCGGACGAACACGCTGCGTGACGGCGATTCACTAGGTTTTCGACCCGGGCGTCGTGACGCCGCCAAGGCTTAACTGACGTATATGACCTCTGTCGGTATTGCTACCGGTCTTGCGACTCTAGCCCGTCAGTGAACTAGGCAGAGGACGGCGGCCCTTAGGCTGCCAGTGCGAACGTTTCGTCGTTTGCAGTTACGTTTTTCCCATTGATTAACGAGGTGACGGGTCCTCGGTATGCCCTAGCCGCTTCGCAACCCCTGTCGAAACCAGGTCGCCCCCGCGGTTCGTTGCCCAATACTTATGGGCCAGCGTAGATTTTACAATAGTTTGACGGCCGCGTCCTGGCTGATTGCCGTGTTGTCTTGCCGTCTCGTCGCGCTGCGGTACGGTGGCGGCGAAGCGGTAAGACGCCGTAACGCGTTGCGTGCGCCGTGTCTGCGGTGTTCGCTGTATGCAGCTCGCTGCTCAGCCGATGTCGCGCAGCAGCTTCAGCAATTCTGCGGGCGAATGCACGACATGCTGCGCGTGCCATTGCGTCGGCGGAATGTCGTTGCCGCAGTAACCGTAGGCGGCCGCAATGGTCTTCATGCCGGCCGCGAAACCCGCCTGCACATCGCGCAGGTCATCGCCGACGTAGACCATGCGTTCCGGCACCATATCCAGCTCGCGCGCGGCGTGCAACAAGGGCGCGGGGTGCGGCTTCGAATGTGGCGTCGTGTCGCCGCTCACCACGCAACCCGCGCGCTCCTCGAGGCCGAGTTGCGCGATCAGCGGCTCGGTAAGCCTTGCCACCTTATTTGTCACGATGCCCCAGCGCACGCCCCGTGCGTCGAGATCGTCGAGCAATTCAGGGATGCCGGGAAACAGCGTGGTCTCGATGCACAAGTCGGCTTCGTAGTTGGCGAGAAACTCCTCGCGCATCGACGCGAACTCGTGGTTGTCAGGGCCGATGCCGAAGGCTCCGCCGATCAGCCCGCGCGCGCCCGCGGACGCGAGCGGCCGCAGGTCTTCCAGCGGCACCATCTCGAGGCCGCGATCGTGGCGCATTTTGTTGACAGCCGCCGCCAGGTCGGGCGCGGTGTCGGCCAGCGTCCCATCGAGGTCGAACAGGATAGCGAGGCAAAGACCGAGTGCGTTGTCGTTGTCTTCGCGTTGGGGGAGGGGTGTGGGATCGCTCATTGATTGGATTGAGTCCGGGGCAGGTCGGGGCAGATCAGACGTCGCGGCGACAGGCGAGCATGTAGTTCACGCTCGTGTCAGCGGACAGCGTGAAATGCTTGCTGAGCGGGTTATAAACGATACCTTTGATGTCAACCGTGCGCAGGCCGGCGGCGCGCACGAAGCTCGCCAATTCCGACGGACGAATGAAGCGCCCGTAGTCGTGCGTGCCCTTGGGTAACATTCGCGCGATGTATTCAGCGCCGATCACCGCGAACAGATACGACTTCACATTGCGATTCAGCGTGGAGAAGAATACCCAGCCGCCCGGTTTCACCAAGGTTTTGCATGCCTCGACAACGGCAGCCGGTTCGGGCACGTGTTCGAGCATTTCCATGCAGGTGACGACGTCGTAAGTGCCCGGTTCGCGGGTGGCCAGCGCTTCAGCGGCGATTTCTTCGTAACTAACGGTTACGCCGCTTTCAAGGCTGTGAAGATCCGCGACACCGAGCGCCTGGCTCGACAGGTCGATTCCCTTCACGTGCGCCCCCAATCCCGCCATCGACTCCGACAGAATGCCTCCGCCGCAACCGATATCCAGGACGGTTTTGCCGGCGAGATGCGCGTGCGCGTCGATCCAGCTTAGGCGAATCGGATTGAGTTCATGCAGCGGTTTGAATTCGGCGTTCGGGTCCCACCAACGATGTGCGAGATCGCTAAATTTCTGCAGTTCGTGGGGATCGGCGTTGGTCATAGCGGAAGCTGCCTCGATGAGAGCGTTGAGCGGGCGCTCGAGGATAAACCCTGAGTATATAGGCCGAGCGACGGGGCGGCAAAATGCCGCGCGGCGGTTGGCGCGTCGTGTTCCGGCAGATCGGGCGCGTACTCGGAGGAGAAAGCGAGCGGCGCCCGCGGCAGCGGCATAAAAAAAGCCCCGCCGAAGCGGGGCTTTGATGCTGCGGTAATTTGTAGCTTACTGCTTCGAAGTACCGACAACTTCGACTTCCACGCGACGATCCGGTGCGAGGCAAGCGACGAGTTGCTTGTGGTTCTTCTGGTTGCAACCGGTCGTGACCGGGTTGCGCTTGCCCTTGCCTTCCGTATAGATACGGTTGGATTCGATGCCCTTGCTCACGAGGTACGACTTCACAGCTTGAGCACGGCGCAGCGACAGGCGGTCGTTGTACTTGTCCGAACCGATACGGTCCGTGTAACCCGTTGCGACGATGACTTCCAGGTTCAGCGAGCCGACCTTCGATGCCAGATCGTCCAGCTTTTCCTTGCCAGCCGGCTTCAGGATGGCCTTGTCGAAGTCGAACAGAGCGTCAGCTTGATACGTAATCTTTTGGCTCGTAATAGCCGGTGCAGGTGCGACCGGAGCCGGCGGGGTCGGAGCCTGGGCAACCAGGGCGCCATCGCACTTAGCGTTGGCCGTTGCCGGCGTCCAGAATGCATCGCGCCAGCAAAGCTCGTTCGTGCCGTTCATCCACACGTATTCGCCGGTACCATTCACCCAGTTGTCGTTCGTGGCTTGTCGCGACGCCGGCACCGATTGCGCCATGGCGGATGCAGCCATAACTGCGGTAGCTGCAATGAACGCGAGCTTTGAAAGTTTATTCATATTTCTCCTCTCGAAATTGAGATTACCGCAGGTTTACTGCGAGCCTGTTGACGAAGACAAGTCATACATTGCTCGAAGTATAACATCGGTGTAGAACAAAAAACGTGCTGTGTAGACTTCGAGCAGTGTCTAACTCTTTGTGCGTTGGCATTTTGCCATATCGTTCCCTTCCAACGATAAAAAAATCTGTCCCCGATCAAATCGCCCTTCAAATGTGGTGCATGCGCAACAGAAGCAATCCGCTGAAGGCACCGCCAGTCATGGCTGAGCGGCGAATTGGCGCACGCACAAATCGAGCCTGCCTCGACTCGCTAGCTGGGCGCCAGGGCGCCGTTCCCGCTCGCCTGCTAATAGGTATACGTACCCCCGCCGGGGACGGATGCGCGACATGTTAGAATTGCGTGATGCGTTGCGCCTGCAATGCTTACGCGAAGGCGGCGGCGAAGTGGGGTTATCGCCGCCGCCTTGGCACGTAAAAGATACGGATAATGGATCAATTCGCCAAAGAGACTCTGCCAATCTCCCTAGAGGAGGAAATGCGCCGTTCGTATCTCGATTACGCGATGAGCGTGATCGTGGGGCGTGCGCTTCCCGATGTTCGCGATGGCCTGAAGCCGGTGCACCGGCGCGTGCTGTACGCGATGCACGAACTGAACAACGACTGGAACCGGGCTTACAAGAAGTCGGCGCGTATTGTCGGCGACGTCATCGGTAAATATCACCCGCACGGTGACACGGCTGTTTACGACACCATCGTCCGCATGGCGCAGAATTTCTCGCTGCGCTACATGCTGGTGGACGGTCAGGGCAACTTCGGTTCAGTCGACGGCGACAACGCCGCGGCGATGCGGTACACCGAAATCCGCATGGCAAAGATCGGCCATGAACTGCTGGCCGACATCGACAAGGAAACGGTCGACTTCACACCGAACTACGACGGCAGCGAAAACGAACCGGCCATCCTGCCGGCGCGGATTCCCAATCTACTGATCAATGGCTCGTCCGGTATTGCGGTTGGTATGGCGACCAACATCCCGCCGCACAACCTCAATGAGGTTGTCGACGCATGTCAGCATCTGCTGAAAAACCCGGAAGCCACGATCGACGAACTGATCGAGATCATTCCGGCGCCTGACTTCCCGACCGCCGGCATCATCTACGGCGTGGCCGGCGTTCGCGACGGCTACCGCACCGGCCGCGGCCGTGTGGTAATGCGCGCGCTCACGCACTTCGAGGAAATCGACCGCGGTCAGCGCATGTCGATCATCGTCGACGAATTGCCGTACCAGGTGAACAAGCGCTCACTTCTGGAACGCATCGCCGAACTGGTCAACGAGAAGAAGCTCGAAGGCATCTCCGACATCCGCGACGAATCCGACAAGAGCGGCATGCGCGTCGTGATCGAGCTGAAGCGCGGCGAAGTGCCGGAAGTCGTTCTCAATAATCTGTATAAGGCGACCCAGCTTCAGGACACCTTCGGCATGAACATGGTCGCGCTCGTCGACGGCCAGCCGAAGCTGCTGAACCTGAAGGAAATGCTGGCGTGCTTCCTGTCGCATCGCCGGGAAGTGCTGACGCGGCGCACTGTATACGAACTGCGCAAAGCCCGCGAACGCGGTCACGTGCTCGAAGGTCTGGCAGTCGCCCTCGCCAACATCGACGAATTCATCGCGATCATCAAGGCTGCGCCGACTCCGCCGATCGCCAAGCAGGAATTGATGGCGCGTCCGTGGGATTCGTCGCTGGTGCGTGAAATGTTGTCGCGCGCGGAGGCGGAGAACGCGTCGGCCGGTGGTCGTGAGGCTTATCGCCCTGACGGCTTGAATCCGTCCTTCGGCATGCAGTCCGATGGCCTCTACCGCTTGTCCGACACTCAGGCTCAGGAAATCTTGCAGATGCGTCTGCAACGCCTGACGGGTCTGGAGCAGGACAAGATCATCGGCGAATACCGCGAAGTGATGGCGCAAATCGCCGACCTGCTGGACATTCTGGCTCGCCCAGAACGCATTACGGCGATCATCGTCGACGAACTGACGTCGATCAAAGCCGAATTCGGCGACGCGCGCCGTTCGAAGATCGAGCTGAACGCAACCGAGCTGAACACCGAAGACCTGATCACGCCGCAAGAGATGGTTGTGACCATGTCGCACGCCGGCTACGTGAAATCACAGCCGTTGTCCGAATATAGTGCGCAGAAGCGGGGTGGTCGTGGCAAACAGGCCACGGCGATGAAGGAAGACGACTGGATCGACACGCTGTTCATCGCGAACACGCACGATCACATTCTGTGCTTCTCGAATCGTGGCCGCGTCTACAGCGTGAAGGTCTACGAAGTGCCGCAAGGTTCGCGGAATTCACGCGGCCGTCCGATCATCAATATCTTCCCGCTTCAGGACGGCGAGAAGATTACGGTTGTCTTGCCGGTAAAGGAGTTCTCGGCTGACAAATTCGTCTTTATGGGCACCGCGTTAGGAACCGTAAAAAAGACGCCGTTGGAAGCCTTCGGCCGCGTGTTGCGCAAAGGTATTATTGCGGTCGGTCTGGATGACGGCGATTACCTGATCGGCGCCGCCATTACAGATGGCCAGCACGACGTGATGCTGTTCTCGGATTCGGGCAAGGCAGTTCGCTTCGACGAGAACGACGTGCGCCCGATGGGCCGCGAGGCGCGCGGCGTGCGCGGCATGCAGCTGGAAGACGGCCAGAGCGTGATCGCGTTGCTGGTGGCTGGCGACGAGCAGCAGTCGGTGCTGACCGCAACCGAAAACGGCTACGGCAAGCGCACGCCGATCACCGAGTACACGCGTCACGGGCGCGGCACGAAGGGGATGATCGCAATCCAGACGTCGGAGCGTAACGGCAAGGTCGTCGCCGCCACGCTGGTGGATCAGGAAGCGCAGATCATGCTGATCACCAATACGGGCGTGCTGATTCGTACGCGCGTATCGGAAATTCGGGAAATGGGGCGCGCAACCCAAGGTGTTACACTCATCAGCCTTGACGAAGGGACCAAGCTTTCAGGTCTGCAACAGGTTGCTGAGGCGGAAGCGGATGTGGATGTGGAAGGCGACACCGAAGGTCCTGCCGAAGGCGACAACGGCGGTGAAGACGGTGGTGCGGCCTGATCTGCAGCGGCAGCTTTCAGTCTCGGCTATTGGTTGAAAGCTGCGCCGGGAATAATGGCGTATCGGGCCGATACGTATTCCGCGCAGCTCGCAGTTCAAGTTAATTTCTCTTAGGGAGTAATGATGCAAAAACGATTCAAACAACTGATGTTGCTGGCTGCTCTCGTGCCGACCTTCGCTATGGCTCAAGCACTTCAGAGCTCGGCTCCGGCGGCTCCGGCTGCTGCCGCGGCACCGGTTGATCCGGCCAAGCAGGCTGCAATCAAGGACCTGCTGGACGCAATCGACGCACAGAAGCTGGTCGGCGCAATCGGCAACAGCGCGCAAATGCAAGCTAAGCAACTGGTTCCGGCCATCCTGTCGGACGCCCTGAGCGAAAACAAGACGATGACGGACAAGCAGAAGCAGGCTTCCGTCCCGACGCTGCAAAAGAATGCAGTGCCGAAGCTGGTTGACGGCGCAGGCCAGGTGTTCGCAACGGACTCCTTCCGTCAAGACGCAATGCAAGCTCAGTACGACGCTTACGCGAAGTACTACAGCACATCGGAAATCAAAGATCTGACGGCGTTCTACAAGAGCCCGACCGGCCGCAAGTTCATCCAGGTGCAAGACCAGGTTGGCCGCGACGTCGTGAACGGCTTGATGCAAAAGTACATGCCGCAATCGATCAAGGCAACGCGTGACCAGGCAGACAAGGAAGTCGCTTCGGTCAAGCCGGCTAAGTAAGTTGACGAGGTTAGTCGGCTAACCTGGCCGACTGACCAAGCCAAAAGATCGAAAGGCTGCGCTGACATCGCGCTAGTCGCCGCTCGGCAAGCTATACGGCGTGCCGGGTTTGGCGGGTTGGCGGTGACAATGCGATAATGGCCGTTTGCGCACACGCGCAGACGGCCATTTTCTTTTTGGGCGCGAAATTGGTGTCAAACACGTGTTGCCAAACACGCGTCGTCAAACTCGTGCTGTCGAGTTCGCGTCGCTAATTTTGTAGTGGCTGCCTTCGCGGCTGCCGACTTCGCCGATTTTTGCGCGATCTGTTCGTTTTTCGCGCCAGCTTCCAGGATCTCACGATGCGCGTCTTTAATTTCTCCGCCGGCCCAGCTGCCATGCCCGAAGAAGTGCTGCGTCAGGCAGCCGACGAGATGCTCAATTGGCAGGGCAGTGGCATGAGCGTGATGGAAATGAGCCATCGCGGCAAAGAATTCATGTCGATCCATGAGGAAGCGCTCGTCGATCTGCGCGATCTGCTCGAGGTGCCGGCAAGTCACCGGATTCTGTTCCTGCAAGGCGGTGGCCTCGGTGAAAACGCGATTGTGCCGATGAATCTGATGGGCGCTAAAGCGCGCGCGGATTTCGTCGTGACGGGTTCGTGGTCGCAGAAATCGTTCAAGGAAGCGCAAAAGTACGGCACCGCGCATCTTGCCGCGAGCGGCAAGACCGCCGAGGGCTTCACGCGCGCGCCGGCACGCTCGGAATGGCAACTGTCGGACGATCCGGCGTATGTGCATCTGTGCACCAACGAGACCATTCACGGCGTTGAGACGTTCGAGATCCCCGATCTCGGCGATATTCCGTTGGTGGCGGACGCCTCGTCGCACATCCTCTCGCGCCCGATGGACATCGCCAAATACGGCGTGCTGTTCGGCGGTGCGCAGAAGAATATCGGCATGGCGGGCGTGACGGTTGTGGTCGTGCGTGAAGACATGCTGGATCGCGCGCAGTCGATCTGCCCGTCGGCGTTCGAATGGAAAACCGTCGCCGAGAACAATTCGATGTACAACACGCCGCCCACGTACGCGATTTACATCGCCGGGCTGGTGTTCAAATGGTTGAAGAAGCAGGGCGGCCTTACCGCGATGGAAGCGCGTAATCTCGAGAAATCGAAGCTGTTGTACGACGCGATCGATTCGAGCGGCTTCTATCTGAACAAGGTCGAGCGTGGCTCGCGCTCGCGGATGAACGTACCGTTTTTCCTCGCCGACGAGTCGCGCAACGAAGATTTCCTGGCCGGCGCGAAAGCGCGGGGAATGGTGCAGCTAAAGGGCCACAAGTCCGTCGGCGGCATGCGGGCGTCGATTTATAACGCCGTCCCGCTCGAAGGCGTCAAAGCGCTTGTCGAATACATGAAGGAATTCGAACAGCGCAGCGCCTGAGGTCGAGGCGCGCGCATCCTTTCCAGCAGTTACCCGGTAGGGCCGCATTCACGCATGGACGACGAACTCAATACCCGACTCAAACCCCTTCGCGAACGCATCGACGCGCTCGACGCGCAACTCATCGCGCTCCTCAATCAGCGCGCCGCGGTGGCGCTCGAAGTGGGTGAGGTCAAGAAGCATTTCAACGCGCCGGTGTTCCGCCCGGAGCGCGAGCAGCAGGTGATTGCGCGCCTGCAGGATATGAGCGACGGCCCGCTGGCCAGCGAGCATATCAGTGCGATCTGGCGCGAGATCATGGCCGCGAGCCGCGCGCTCGAGAAGACCATCAAGGCCGCGTATCTCGGCCCGGTCGGCACGTATAGCGAACAGGCGATGCATGAGTACTTCGGTCAGTCGATCGAAGGCTTGCCGTGCCCGTCGATCGATGAGGTATTTCGCTCGGTCGAAGCAGGCGCCGCCGAATTCGGCGTTGTGCCGGTCGAGAATTCGACCGAAGGTGCAGTGTCGCGCACGCTCGATCTGCTGCTGCAAACCCAGCTCACGATCGGCGGCGAACTGGCCTTGCCGATTCACCACAATCTCCTGACGCTGAACGGCGGCCTCACCGGCGTGACGCGGGTGTGCGCGCACGCGCAGGCGCTCGCCCAGTGCCAGCGCTGGCTCGCGACCAATGCGCCGCATCTCGAGCGGCAGGCGGTGTCGAGCAATGCCGAAGCCGCGCGCATGGCAGCGGAAGATCCGACTGTCGCCGCGATCGCTGGTGATCGCGCCGCGACGCATTACGGTCTGCAAGTCGCGTACGCCCTGATCCAGGACGATCCGCACAACCGCACGCGTTTCGTGATGATCGGCAAGGAGCGCACCGGCGTCAGCGGGCACGACCAGACGTCGTTGATCGTTTCGGTGGCGAACGAGCCGGGTGCGGTGTTCAAGCTGCTGGAGCCTTTGGCGCGCCATAGCGTCTCGATGACCCGTTTCGAGTCGCGCCCCGCGCGCGTCGGTACGTGGGAGTACTACTTCTATATCGACGTCGAAGGCCATCGCGACGAGCCGGCAGTCGCCGCCGCGCTGACCGAACTCGGCCAGAAGGCCGCGTTCCTGAAGATACTCGGCTCGTATCCGCGCGCCCGTTGATGTCGGCCGAGGCGCGCGTACGTCGCTCGGGCGCGCCGGTCGCAGGTTCACTTACTACTATTTAGTCGTTCGGAGATTTTCATGACAACGTCGTCCTTCGGTCCTTCCTATGTGCGCGCGATCGCGCCTTACATCGCCGGCAAGCCGATTTCGGAAGTGGCCCGCGAGTTCGGTCTCGACGAAGCGACCATCGTGAAGCTCGCGTCGAACGAAAATCCGCTCGGCATGCCGGAATCGGCGCAACGCGCCATGGCGCAAGCGGCTAGCGAACTCGGCCGCTATCCGGACGCGAATGCATTCGAACTGAAGGCAGCGTTGAGCGAGCGCTACGGCGTGCCGGCCGACTGGGTCACGCTCGGCAACGGCAGTAACGACATTCTCGAAATTGCCGCACATGCGTTCGTCGAGAAGGGCCAGTCGATCGTCTACGCGCAGTACTCGTTCGCGGTCTACGCGCTCGCCACGCAAGGCGTGGGTGCGCGTGCAATCGTCGTACCGGCCGTCAAGTACGGCCACGACCTCGACGCGATGCTCGCCGCGATCACGGACGACACCCGCCTGCTCTTTGTCGCGAATCCGAACAATCCGACCGGCACGTTCATCGAAGGCGCGAAGCTCGAAGCGTTTCTCGACAAGGTGCCGCGTCACGTGGTCGTGGTGCTCGACGAGGCGTACACGGAATATCTGCCGGAAGAAAAGCGCTACGATTCGATCGCATGGGTGCGCCGCTATCCGAATCTGCTGGTTTCACGCACGTTTTCGAAGGCGTTCGGCCTCGCCGGCTTGCGTGTCGGCTTCGCCATCGCGCAGCCTGAGTTGACCGATCTGCTGAACCGTCTGCGTCAGCCGTTCAATGTGAACACGCTGGCGCAAGCCGCGGCGATCGCGGCGCTGAACGACAAGGCGTTTCTGGAAAAGAGCGCGGCCTTGAATGCACAAGGCTATCGCCGCCTGACCGAGGCGTTCGACAAGCTCGGCCTCGAGTATGTGCCGTCGGACGGCAACTTCGTGCTGGTGCGCGTCGGCAACGACGAAGCAGCCGGCAACCGCGTCAACCTCGCGTTGCTGCAGCAGGGCGTGATCGTTCGCCCGGTCGGCAACTATGGTTTGCCGCAATGGCTGCGCATCACGATCGGCCTGCCGGAAGAAAACGAAGCGTTCCTCGCGGCGCTCGAAAAGACGCTCGCCGCCGCGTAAGCGGTTGACCTTGACCCGCGCGCCTCACTTCATGGAAGGCGCGCTTTTTCTGTGACTGACGTGGCCGCGTTCTCTTTCAATAAGCTGGTGATTTTCGGTGTCGGCCTGATCGGCGGATCGCTCGCGCGCGCGCTGCGTGAACGGGGTGAGCGGGGTGAGGCGGCCGGCGCGCGAACCGTGATCGGCGTCGGGCGTTCGCCCGCGTCGACAGCGCGCGCGCTTGAGCTGGGCGTAGTCGATGAAACCGCCGCGCTGGGTGATGACGTCGCGT
Source organism: Paraburkholderia domus (assembly GCF_905220705.1). Lineage (GTDB taxonomy): Bacteria > Pseudomonadota > Gammaproteobacteria > Burkholderiales > Burkholderiaceae > Paraburkholderia > Paraburkholderia domus. Next base: position 949,973 of record NZ_CAJNAT010000001.1, on the reverse strand, counting down.
TGCGTGCTGCGCTGTCCGGTGCCGACTTCGTGCTGCTTGCCGCGCCCGTCGCGCAGACACAGCCGCTGCTCGAACGCATTGCGCCGTTTCTCGATACCAATACGATCGTCACCGATGCCGGCAGTACCAAGTCCGACGTGGTCGCTGCGGCACGTGCGGCGCTCGGCGTACGCATCGCGCAGTTCGTGCCGGGGCATCCGATTGCCGGCCGTGAGGCGAGCGGTCCGGATGCGGCGTTGCCCGACCTGTACGTGAACCGCAACGTCGTGTTGTGCCCGCTGCCGGAGAATGCACCGGAAGCGGTCGAGCGCGTTGCCGCGATGTGGCGTGCTACCGGCGCTTGTGTGCGCGACATGACGCCCGAACAGCATGACCGCGTGCTCGCCTCGGTCAGCCATTTGCCGCACGTTTTGTCTTTCGCGCTGGTCGAGCAGATTCTCAATTCGCCCGACGCCGCGCTGAAATTTTCATTCGCCGCCGGCGGCTTCCGTGACTTCACGCGCATCGCCGCGTCCAGCCCGGAAATGTGGCGCGACGTGTGCGTGGCGAATCGCGTTGCGCTGCTCGACGAACTGGATGCCTACACGGCGGTGCTCGCGCGTTTGCGCGCGGCGATCGACGCCGGCGACGGCGCTGCGCTCGAAGCCGTGTTCGCCCGCTCGCGGGTCGCGCGTAGCGAGTGGCAGGAACAGCGCACTAACGCGGCCGCCTTAGGCGACGCGTCGAAATAACCGGAACTGGACTCAATCATGGAATTCCTCGACCTCGGACCATTTTCTCGTGCGTCCGGCATGGTTCGTTTGCCCGGTTCGAAAAGCATTTCGAATCGCGTGCTGCTGCTCGCGGCGCTCGCCGAAGGCGAGACGACGATCACGAACCTGCTCGACTCCGACGACACCCGCGTGATGCTCGACGCGCTTGAAAAGCTCGGCGTGCGCCTGAAGCGCGAAGGCGACACCTGTGTGGTGACCGGCACGCGTGGCGCGTTCACGGCGCGCACGGCCGATCTGTTCCTCGGCAACGCCGGCACGGCCGTGCGTCCGCTGACCGCGGCGCTCGCAGTGAATGGCGGCGACTATCGTATCCACGGCGTGCCGCGGATGCACGAGCGGCCGATCGGCGATCTGGTCGACGGCTTGCGGCAGATCGGCGCGAAGATCGACTACGAAGAGAACGACGGCTATCCGCCGCTGCGGATTCGCCCGGCGCAGATTTTGGCCGACGCGCCGATCCGCGTGCGCGGCGACGTCTCGAGCCAGTTCCTGACCTCGCTGCTGATGACGCTGCCGCTGCTGCGCACTGAAAGCGGCGTGACCACCGTGCAGGTGGATGGCGAACTGATCTCGAAACCCTACATCGAGATCACGATCAAGCTGATGGAGCGCTTCGGCATCAAGGTCGAGCGCAACGGCTGGCATCAGTTCGTCGTGCCGGCAGGGCAGCGCTATCAATCGCCGGGCACCATCATGGTGGAAGGCGACGCGTCGTCGGCGTCGTATTTCCTCGCGGCCGGCGCGCTCGGCGGCGGCCCGTTGCGAGTGGAAGGCGTTGGCCGGGCCAGCATCCAGGGCGACGTCGGCTTCGCCGATGCGCTCATCAAGATGGGCGCAAACCTGCAGATGGGCGAGGACTGGATCGAAGTGCGCGGCGTCGGCAACGACAACGGCAAGCTCGATCCGATCGACATGGACTTCAACCTGATTCCCGACGCTGCGATGACGATTGCCGTTGCCGCGCTGTTCGCGGACGGCACGACCACGCTGCGTAACATCGCCAGCTGGCGCGTGAAGGAAACCGACCGGATCGCCGCGATGGCGACCGAGCTGCGCAAGGTCGGCGCGAAGGTGCAGGAGGGCGAGGATTTCCTCGTCGTCACGCCGCCTGAAAAATTGATTCCGAACGCCTCGATCGACACCTACGACGATCACCGCATGGCGATGTGCTTCTCGCTCGTGAGCCTGGGCGGCGTGCCGATCCGGATCAACGACCCGAAGTGCGTTGGCAAGACCTTCCCTGATTATTTCGAGCGCTTCGCGGCGCTCGCTCAACCCTGATTCGCTCCCGAATCGACTGACGTGCGACTTTTTCGATGAAACCGATCCGTCCCTTTCACCAAACGCCCGTCATTACGATCGACGGCCCCAGCGCCTCCGGCAAAGGCACCGTGGCTGCGCTGGTTGCCGCGAGTCTCGGTTTCCATTTGCTGGACAGCGGCGCGCTGTACCGGCTCGCCGCGCTGGCCAGCGTCCGCTACAACGTTGCGGCGGACGACGCCGACGCGCTTGTCAAACTGATCGACGACCTGCACATCACTTTCCGTGAAGGGTTGGCGCAGCTCGACGGCGCGGATGTATCCGCGGAAATTCGCGCGGAAGAGGTCGGCAGCCGCGCTTCGGCGATTGCCGTGCACGCGCCCGTGCGAACCGCGCTGGTGGCCCGTCAGCGGGCTTTCCGTAAGGAACCGGGACTAGTCGCCGACGGCCGTGACATGGGCACGGTGATCTTCCAGGACGCCGTGCTGAAGGTGTTCATGACGGCCAGTGTGGAGGCCCGTGCGGCGCGCCGACATAAGCAATTGATCCAAAAAGGATTTTCTGCTAATATAGATGACTTGCTCCGGGATTTGCGTGAGCGCGACGAGCGTGACAGTCAGCGCACGGCCGCGCCGCTCAAGCCCGCAGCGGATGCAAAGCTGCTTGATACCTCCGCATTGTCTATCGACCAGGCGGTCGAGCAGGTGGTGCAGTGGTATGAAGCATTGGTCCCGCATGCCTGATGTACGGGCAGTGGGCGCAGTAGAGAAGAAGTGAGAAGCAAGTGTTGTCAGTAGGTGCTCTGCATATGTCGTGGAGCGTGTTTTAACCCCTTAACCCCGCGTGGCATTCGCACTCTAGCCGTCATTGCTGACCATCCGGCCAGCCGGGCACCGCGAGAACCATGCAAATTTTGATTTTTATGTCCGACCTGCAAACTTCCAACCCGAATACCGAATCTTTTGCGGCTCTGTTCGAAGAGTCGCTGACCAAGCAAGACATGCGCGCCGGCGAAGTGATCTCCGCCGAAGTCGTGCGTGTTGACCACAACTTCGTGGTCGTCAACGCTGGTCTCAAGTCCGAAGCCTACATCCCGCTCGAAGAGTTCCTGAACGACGCGGGCGAGGTAGAAGTGCAGGCGGGCGACTTCGTTTCCGTCGCGATCGACGCGCTGGAAAACGGCTATGGCGACACGATCCTGTCGCGCGACAAGGCGAAGCGTCTGGCTTCGTGGCTGTCGCTGGAAAAGGCTCTCGACAACAACGAACTCGTGACCGGCACGATCACGGGCAAGGTCAAGGGCGGCATGACCGTCATGGTCAACGGCATCCGCGCGTTCCTGCCGGGTTCGCTGGTTGACACGCGTCCGGTCAAGGACACGACCCCGTACGAAGGCAAGACGCTGGAATTCCGCGTCATCAAGCTCGACCGCAAGCGTAACAACGTCGTGCTGTCGCGCCGTGCTGTGATCGAAGCGACCCAAGGCGAAGAGCGCGCAAAGCTGCTCGAAACGCTGAAGGAAGGCGCGATCGTGGAAGGCGTGGTGAAGAACATCACGGATTACGGCGCGTTCGTGGACCTCGGCGGTATCGACGGCCTGCTGCACATCACCGACATCGCATGGCGTCGTGTGCGTCATCCGAGCGAAGTTCTGTCGGTTGGCCAGGAAGTCACCGCGAAGATCCTCAAGTTCGATCAAGAGAAGAACCGCGTTTCGCTGGGTATCAAGCAACTGGGCGACGATCCGTGGGAAGGCATTTCGCGCCGTTACCCGTCGGGCACGCGCCTGTTCGGTAAGGTCACCAACATCACCGACTACGGCGCATTCGTCGAAGTGGAATCGGGCATCGAAGGCCTGGTTCACGTGTCGGAAATGGACTGGACGAACAAGAACGTTGCACCGTCGAAGGTTGTTCAGCTGGGCGACGAAGTCGAAGTCATGGTTCTCGAAATCGACGAAGACCGCCGCCGTATCAGCCTCGGCATGAAGCAATGCAAGCCGAACCCGTGGGACGACTTCAGCCGCAACTTCAAGAAGGGCGACAAGCTGCAAGGCGCAATCAAGTCGATCACCGACTTCGGCGTCTTCATCGGTCTGCCGGGCGGCATCGACGGTCTGGTTCACCTGTCGGACCTGTCGTGGAGCGAAACGGGCGAAGAAGCAGTTCGCAAGTACAAGAAGGGCGACGAAGTGGAAGCGATCGTTCTCGGCATCGACGTCGAGAAGGAACGCATTTCGCTGGGTATCAAGCAGCTCGAAGGCGACCCGTTCAGCAACTTCGTTGCAATGAACGACAAGGGTTCGATCGTCGACGGCGTGGTCAAGACGGTAGATGCGAAGGGTGCAGTGGTTACGCTGTCGGCTGAAGTCGAAGGCTACCTGCGCGCTTCGGAAATCGCACAAGACCGCGTGGAAGATGCTCGCAACGTGCTGAAGGAAGGCGACAAGGTCAACGCGATGATCATCAACATCGATCGCAAGTCGCGTGGTATCAACCTGTCGGTCAAGGCCAAGGATTCGGCTGAGCAACAGGAAGCGATCCGCGGCCTGGCTTCGTCGGATTCGAGCTCGGCTGCTACCGGCACGACGAACCTCGGCGCGCTGCTGAAGGCTAAGCTCGACGGTCAGAACCAGTAATTGAGGAACGCCCCCAAACTTGGCGCCTCGCGCCAGGCCCCCGAAAGGGGAAATTACAACATGGGGGCGACCCGGCGTTTTCTTGAGAGGTCTGCTGCAGTATGACCAAATCGGAATTGGTCGCCCAGCTGGCTACGCGATTTCCGCAGCTTGTACTTAAAGATGCGGATTTCGCGGTGAAGACGATGCTTGATGCGATGTCGGAGGCGCTTGCCAACGGTCATCGCATCGAAATTCGCGGCTTCGGCAGCTTCGGCCTTAATCGTCGTCCCTCCCGCGTTGGGCGTAATCCGAAGTCGGGCGAGAAGGTGCTGGTACCTGAGAAGTACGTACCGCACTTCAAGCCGGGCAAGGAATTGCGCGAGCGGGTAGATCGACGTTCGGGCGAGCCGCTGAAGGCCGATGAGCCGGATGACGACGACCTGTAAATGCTTCGCTGCGCGGTTTGCAGCATGGCATTGGTAGCGTCAGCGGCCAAAGCCAGACGGCAAAGGACCAGAAAAAGCGCCTTCGGGCGCTTTTTTTTCGTCCGTCTTTTTTGTCCCCCACGCCCGGCGCATTCCCCAATCGATCTCACCTGCCCACGCATCCTCTTGCGGCAAGATCAACCTCGCGTAAGTCCTCTATTAGCCAGTTCCTGCCCAGTCGCGAGGGCTTCAATTACAATACGGGTCACTTCGGCGCGGGCAACACCGTGGCGCGACGCGTCATCAAGCCGGCGTCACCCCGCAACTGCCGTCAAGAGACCTATTCATGAAATTTATCGTCTGGCTGATCCGTGTGCTGGTGTTCGTGCTCTTGCTGGTGCTCGCGCTCTCCAATACACAACCCGCTACGCTGAATTTCCTCGCTGGCTACGCGTGGTCGGCGCCTTTGATTCTGATCGGCCTCGCGTTTTTCGTGGTGGGGCTGTTGGCCGGGCTGGTGTCGTCGATGCCTGCCATGGTGCGCCTGCGCATGGAGAATGGCCGGCTTAAGCGCGAGCTGCGTGTGGCACGCGAAGCCCCGGTCGTGGTCGAACAACCGCCCATGCCGCCGCTGATCTAAGTTGTCTTCTGCCGCGTTTCTGAAGCGCGGCTTTCCGTTTTTGCTGTTCCGCACATTTGCATTTATCGCATGGATCTAGACTTCTGGTGGCTGCTTGTCATACCCGTCGCTTTTGCGTTCGGCTGGATGGCCGCGCGCTACGACCTCAAGACGCTGCTGTCCGAAAGCGCCAACCTGCCGCGTTCGTACTTCCGCGGCCTGAATTTCCTGCTCAACGAGCAGCCTGACCAGGCGATCGACGCGTTTATCGAAGTCGTCAAGCTCGACCCGGAAACGATCGAGTTGCACTTTGCGCTAGGCAATCTGTTCCGCCGCCGCGGTGAGACGGACCGTGCGATTCGCGTACATCAGAACCTGTTGAGCCGCACCGATCTGCCCGTCACCGAGCGCGATCACGCGTTGTATGAACTGGGCCAGGATTTCCTGAAGGCCGGTTTGCTCGATCGGGCCGAAGAGACCTTCCGTTCGCTCGAAACCGGCAATTACGCGTTGGGTGCACAGCGTGCGCTACTAACCATCTACCAGATCGAGAAAGACTGGGTTAAGTCGATCGACACCGCGCGCCACCTGGAAACAATGGGCGCTGAGTCGCTCGACAAGGAAATCGCGCAGTTCCATTGCGAGCTTGCCCAGGAAGCGCTGCAGCAGAAAAACGCCGACGAAGCACGCCGCCAACTCGGCTTTGCATTGAAGGCGAATCCGGCCAACGTCCGCGCCACGATCCTGTTCGGCGACGTCGATGCGGCGGCCGGCTCGCAAGAGGCGGCTATCGTCCAATGGCGGCGCGTCGAGGAGCAGAATTCGGCCTATTTGCCACTTGTCGCGGAAAAGCTGATGAAGGCCTATGAGGCACTCGGCCGTCCACAGGATGGGGCCGATCTGCTCACCACGTGGGTGGACCTCTATCCGTCGAACGATCTGCTGGACGTGACCTATCAGCACATTGCTGCGGTACGTGGACCCGACGCTGCTCATGCGCTGGCGCGCTCGCAGATGCAGAAGTCGCCGAATCTGGCGGGCATGACGCGTCTTCTGGAAGCCCAGGAAGCCGTCGCGGAAGAGCCGCGGAAGAGCGAGCTCGAACTGATGCGTACGCTGATCCGTCAGCGCACCAAAAATTTGCCACGGTATACGTGCCAGAATTGTGGTTTCAGGGCGCGGTTGTTCTACTGGCAGTGCCCGGGTTGCAGCGGTTGGGAAACCTATGCGCCACGTCGCGTCGAACCGATCACGGCGTCGAACTGATCGCGAATGCGATCGTATAACCGTGCCGCAGCGACTGCGGCCCGTCAGGCGGATTAGCCCGGGCGGGATCATGACGGCCCTGTTTACTACGAGAAACTCCCACCGGATTCCTCTACCGGAAAGCGTATGAAAATCACCATTATCGGCACGGGCTATGTTGGCCTCGTCACTGGCGCGTGCCTCGCTGAAATCGGCCATGACGTCTTCTGTCTCGACGTCGATCCGCGCAAGATCGAAATCCTCAACAACGGCGGCGTGCCGATCCACGAGCCGGGGTTGCTGGAGATCATCGCCCGCACGCGCAAGGCGCGCCGCATCACGTTTTCGACGGATATCGAAGCGAGCGTGGCGCACGGCGAGGTGCAGTTCATCGCCGTCGGCACGCCGCCTGACGAAGACGGCTCGGCTGACCTGCAATACGTGCTCGAAGCGGCGCGCAACATTGGCCGCACGATGAACAGCTTCAAGGTGATCGTCGACAAATCGACGGTGCCGGTCGGCACCGCGCAGCGCGTGCGCGCGGTGGTCGAAGAGGAGTTGGCCAAACGCGGGCTCACCAATAGCGAGCAGCACCGCTTCTCGGTGGTGTCCAACCCTGAGTTTCTGAAGGAAGGCGCGGCGGTCGACGACTTCATGCGCCCCGATCGCATCGTGCTCGGCAGCGACGAAGACGAAGCCGGCCTGCGCGCGCGCGAACTGATGAAGCGTCTGTACGCGCCGTTCAACCGCAATCACGAGCGCACCCTGTACATGGACGTGCGCTCGGCTGAGTTCACGAAATACGCAGCCAATGCGATGCTCGCCACGCGCATCTCGTTCATGAACGAAATGTCGAATCTGGCGGATCGGGTCGGCGCGGATATCGAAGCGGTGCGCCGCGGCATTGGCTCGGACCCGCGCATCGGCTATCACTTCCTGTATGCCGGTTGCGGCTACGGCGGTTCGTGCTTCCCGAAGGACGTGCAGGCGCTGATTCGCGCCGCCAGTGAAAGCGGCCACAATCTGCGCATCCTCGAAGCGGTCGAGGAAGTGAATTACCAGCAGAAGGACGTGCTGGTGCACAAGATCACGGGCAAGCTCGGCGAAGATCTGAGCGGCCGCACGTTCGCCGTGTGGGGCCTCGCATTCAAGCCGAATACCGACGACATGCGCGAGGCGCCGAGCCGTCGCGTGATTGCCGAGTTGCTGGCGCGTGGCGCCCAGGTTCGCGCGTATGATCCGGTCGCGGTGGCCGAAGCGCGCCGCGTGTTCGCCATTGATCTGCACGACGCACCGGACCAGCTTGCGCGTCTCACGTTCACGAGCACCCAGGACGAAACGCTCACCGGCGCCGACGCGCTGGTAGTCGTCACCGAATGGAAGGAATTCAAAAGCCCGGATTTCCTGCATCTGAAATCAGTGCTGAAGTCACCGCTGATTTTCGACGGCCGCAATCTGTACGAGCCGGACGCGATGACCGAGCTCGGCATCGACTATCACTCGATCGGACGACCTTATGCCCAGCCCTCTGAATTTCCGGCCGATGTCTCCAGCAATGCCTGAGGCCGCTCAGTCCACACCCGCGCCCGCACTGACCGTGGTGCCGCGCGAACGCATCGGCGCGGCGCGCGTGCTGGTGGTCGGCGACGTGATGCTCGATCGCTACTGGTTCGGCGACGTGAACCGTATTTCGCCGGAAGCGCCGGTGCCGGTCGTGCATGTGCAGCGTCAGGAAGACCGTCTTGGCGGCGCGGCGAACGTGGCGCGCAATGCGGTTGCGCTCGGCGCGCAAGCGGGTTTGCTGTGCGTGGTCGGTCATGACGAGCCCGGCGAGCGCATCGTGCAACTGCTTGGCGAAAGCGGTGTCGCGTCGCATCTGGAACGCGATCCGGATCTGCTCACCACGATCAAACTGCGCGTGTTGTCGCGTCAGCAACAATTGCTGCGCGTCGACTTCGAAAACACGCCGGCGCACGAAGTGCTGCTCGCGGGCCTCGCGCGTTTCGACGACCTGCTGCCGTCGCACGACGTGATCCTGATGTCCGACTACGCGAAGGGTGGGCTCACGCACGTCACACAGATGATCGCGAAGGCGCATGCGGCGGGCAAACCGGTGCTGGTCGATCCGAAGGGGGACGACTGGGAGCGCTATCGCGGCGCCACGCTGATCACGCCGAATCGCGCCGAGTTGCGCGAGGTGGTTGGACACTGGAAGTCCGAAGAAGATCTGATCGCGCGTGTGACCAAACTGCGTGCCGATCTCGAGTTCAAGGCGTTGCTGCTGACGCGTTCGGAAGAAGGCATGACGCTCTTCTCCGACGACGGCATCCTGCACGCTTCGGCCGTTGCACGCGAAGTGTATGATGTATCGGGCGCGGGCGACACCGTGATCGCCACGCTCGCCGTCATGCTCGGCGCGGGTCTTACGCTGGTCGAGGCGGTCGGGCTCGCGAATCGCGCGGCCGGCATCGTGGTTGGAAAACTCGGTACCGCCACCGTCAACTACGACGAACTTTTTCATTGATGCAGCCCGCCGGATTCCTTGCCTTGCGCGCTTCAGTTTCAGCGGCGCAAAAGAGGGACCCGCGGGGCGTCAACTGAACACCATTACCGCAGGATCATTATGACCCTCATCGTCACCGGCGCGGCCGGCTTTATCGGCAGCAATCTCGTGAAGGCGCTCAATGAGCGCGGTGAACAACGCATCATTGCGGTTGATAACCTCACGCGCGCGGACAAGTTCAAGAACCTCGTCGACTGCGAAATCGACGACTATCTCGACAAGACTGAGTTCGTCGAACGCTTCAAGCGTGGCGACTTCGGCAAAGTTCGTGCGATCTTCCACGAAGGCGCTTGCTCGGACACGATGGAAACCGACGGCCGCTATATGATGGACAACAACTTCCGCTATAGCCGTGAGGTGCTCGATGTCTGTCTCGCGCAGAACATCCAGTTTCTCTATGCGTCCTCGGCGGCAACGTATGGCGGCTCAAGCCGCTTCGTCGAAGAGCGCGAGGTCGAACAGCCGCTCAACGTGTACGGTTATTCGAAGTTCCTGTTCGACCAGGTGATTCGCCGCGTGCTGCCTACCGCGAAGAGCCAGATTGCCGGCTTCCGTTATTTCAACGTATATGGGCCGCGCGAGACGCATAAGGCGCGCATGGCGTCGGTGGCGTTTCACAACTTCAACCAGTTCCGCGCCGAGGGCAAGGTCAAGCTGTTCGGCGAATACAACGGCTATGCTGCGGGCGAGCAGACGCGCGATTTCGTCTCTGTCGAAGACGTGGTCAAGGTGAACCTGTTCTTCTTCGACAATCCGGACAAGTCGGGCATTTTCAACCTGGGCAGTGGCCGCGCTCAGCCGTTCAACGACATCGCGAGCACGGTGGTCAACACGCTGCGTGCGTTGAACAACGAGCCGCCGTTGTCGCTCGCGGATCAGGTGCAACGCGGGCTGATCGAATACATCCCGTTCCCCGATGCATTGCGTGGCAAGTACCAATGCTTCACGCAAGCCGACCTGACCAAGCTGCGTGCTACCGGTTACGACGCACCGTTTCTGAGCGTGCAGGAAGGTGTCGATCGATACGTACGTTGGCTATTCGGCCAGGTGTAAATCTTTCGGATACCTCTTTAAACTGGAATCTCCCGGTTGGTGATGGTCGTCAACCGGTTGTACGAGGGAGATTCCATATGTTTCGAAAAATTCTGGTTACCGCGGCCATGCTGGCCGCTTTCGGCCACGCCTATGCGGCGGTCGACGTCAACACGGCTAACGAGGATGCGCTGCGCGGCATCAAGGGCATCGGTCCTGCCAAAGCGAAAGCCATTCTCGAAGAGCGTTCAGCGCATGGTCCGTTCAAGGATCCGTCCGATCTCGGCAAGCGCGTCAAAGGCATGGGCGGGCATACCGTCGAGCGCTTGCAGGCGGAGGGTCTCGCTGTCGGTCCGGCTGGCGCGGCTGCTAACACGCAGGCTGCGGCGTCTGCACAGACCAAGGGCGCGGCCGCTGCGGGCAATGGCGCCAACGCGGCCAACTCGGCCACTACCCAAAAGAGCAACGCCACTGTGGCGGTGAAGAAATAGCCTGACGCGGGCCGTGCGTGCGAGGCGCTTCACCTCTGTGCACACGGCCTGATGCCGTCGTTCCCCTTCATGGTCGGAGTGGGTAAGAACACTCCTTCAGCTGTCATGCAGATGACTGGCTCCCGCGGTTCTCAGCCGCGGGCTTTTTGCGTTGCACGCGCTCGCCAGTTGGCGCCTGCATCCATGCGGCCAGAAGGGCCGCACGGCAGCCGCACGCACGGTGGTTTAGAATCGATGGATTGAAGACTCCGCGCATCGACAGCACCCGAACCGATATGACTTACAAAACGATTGAAGACACGATCGGCAATACGCCGCTCGTGCAACTCGTCCGGCTCCCTGACGACGAGATCCGCAGCCGCAATAACGTGATCCTTGCGAAGCTTGAGGGCAACAATCCCGCGGGGTCGGTGAAGGACCGCCCGGCGCTGTCGATGATCAAGAAAGCGGAAGCGCGCGGGCGTATCAAGCCGGGCGACACGCTGATCGAATCGACCAGCGGCAACACCGGCATCGCGTTGGCGATGGCTGCGGCGATCCGCGGCTACAAAATGGTGCTGATTATGCCGGAGGACCTGTCGGTGGAGCGCCGTCAGAGCATGGCCGCCTATGGCGCGCAGATCGTGCTGACGCCGGTGACGGGCGGCATGGAGTACGCGCGCGATCTGGCTGAACAGATGCAGCGCGAAGGCAAGGGCATCATCCTCGACCAGTTCGCGAACCCGGACAATCCGGCCGCGCACGTCGAAGGCACCGGCCCGGAAATTTGGCGCGACACAGAAGGGCGCATCACGCACTTCGTCTCGTCGATGGGCACGACCGGCACGATCATGGGCGTGTCCACCTACCTGAAGGAACAGAATCAGGCCATCGAGATCATCGGTGCGCAGCCGGAAGAGGGGTCGCGCATTCCGGGCATCCGCAAATGGCCGGAAGCCTATCTGCCGAAGATTTTCGATCGTAGCCGCGTGGATCGCGTCGAGAACGTGGGCCAGGCTGCGGCCGAAGCGATGGCGCGGCGCATGGCGTCAGTTGAGGGGATCTTCGCCGGCATCTCGTCGGGTGGAGCCTGCGAGGTGGCGCTGCGCGTCGCGCGCCAGGTCGAAAACGCAACGATCGTGTTTATCGTCTGCGATCGGGGTGACCGGTATCTGTCGACGGGTGTGTTCCCGGCTTGATTGCGCTTCAGCGCATTGAGTGGCCCTCAAACTGAGTTGGCCAATAAAAAAAGCGCCGGTCTAACTGGCGCTTTTTTTGTATCGCTTGCTACCTGTTCGTGACGCGGCGAGTGTCTGGCAACCGCCGCTCGGCTTATTATTGCGACGCCGCACCCGGCGCCGCTGCATTGCCGCTGTCACCCGCCGCGTCGCTCGCTTCCATCTGCGCTTTGACCCGCTGGCCCAATTGATAGACCGCCAGTGCGTAGAAGAAACTGCGGTTATAGCGAGTCAGCACATAGAAGTTCTTCAAGCCCAGCATGTACTCGGTACCGCGCCCGGGCGACGGCAGGTCCACCACCGTGACCGGCGTGCCCGCTTCCGACGCGATATCGACTCCCGGCTCGTTCAGCAGCAGTCCGGCACGGAGCAATTGGTCCAGCGGCCAATGCGGCTCCGGCTTACCATCGGCGGCCGCTTGCGCCACACCCAGGCTGCCGGCGTCCATGCCGATCTTCCACACCACGGGTCGGCCGTTTTCCCAACCGTTCTGCCGCAGATAATTCGCCACGCTGCCGATCGCATCCGCCTGGCTCGTGCGCAGATCGATCTGCTTGTTACCGTCGTAGCTCACCGCATATTGCACAATGCTGCTCGGCAGGAACTGCGGAATGCCGATCGCGCCGGTATAGGAGCCGAGCACGGTGGTCGGATCGATTTGCGAATCGCGCGTCCACACCAGGTAGTCTTCGAGATTCTTGCGGAAAGTCGCCTGGCGATCCGCGCGATTGGCCGTATTCGGGTAGTCGAAACTGAGCGTGGTCAGCGCGTCGAGCACACGGAAGTTGCCCATGAAGCGCCCGTAGATCGTCTCCACGCCAATGATGCCGACGACCACTTCCGGCGGCACGCCGAACTCTTCGTAGGCGCGTTGCAGCGTGGCCTGATTGGCGCGCCAGAAGCGCACGCCGGCGTTGATGCGCACCTGGTCGAGAAAGCGCGACTGATACACACGCCAGTTCTTGATCGTCGGGGAGGGCGACGGCGTAACCAGCTTGACCGCCGTGGCCGAATAGCTCACGCGCGCGAAGAGGGCGTGCAATGCGGCTTCGTCGAAGTCGTAGCGCGCCGACATGTCGCTAATGAAGGCGTCGACATTCGGGTTATTCGCGTAACGCTGCGGAATGATCTCTTCTTCGAAGGTTTGCCCTTGCGGCACCGCCGGTTGAGGCTGGCTTTGCGCGAGCAGCAGCGGCTTTTTCGCGGCGCTTTGCGCCATCGCCGGACTGGTTGCCATGAACATGCACGATGCGACGGATAGTGCAGCGGTTACGGTCTTCATGCGTAGCCGGTTTCGTGCAGACAGAGCAAGCTTGACGGTCATAGTGAGCTAGGGGCGCAGTGCGAAAGAGACAGGGGAAACGGACCGAGGCAGTATACCCGACGCTTTCCGCAAAACTGTGCCCAGCGCGTCACAGTCGCATCGTGTGGTAACTTGGCAAATGTTGGCGCGCCCAGTGCGCGCGCCCATGGACGGAGACACGCCGCGCGCGCTTTGAAAGCGCCGCGCCGCAAACGAGACACATGGCAACAGGCTTTTATTCCCACGCCGATTGTTTGCTGCACGATATGGGGCAATGGCATCCTGAATGTCCGGCGCGCCTGCAGGCAATCGAAGACCAACTGATCGCGAGCCGCATCGACGCGCTGATCGAGCGCGAGTCGCCGCCGCTTGCCGACGAAGCCGCGCTCTTGCGCGTGCATACGCAAGCCCACATCGATTACATCCGCAGCCGCTCGCCTGCGGAGGGCCTCGCCGAAATCGATCCCGACACGTCGATGAACCCGCACACGCTGCAGGCCGCGTTGCGCGCAGCCGGCGCCGCGGTGGCCGCGACCGACGCGGTGATCGAAGGCCGCTTCGACAACGCGTTCTGCAGCGTGCGGCCGCCCGGCCATCATGCGGAGCCGGCACGCGCGATGGGTTTCTGCTTTTTCAACAACGTGGCGATCGCCGCGCGTCATGCGCTCGAGGTGCACGGCCTGCAGCGCGTCGCGATCGTCGACTTCGACGTCCACCACGGTAACGGCACCGAAGCGGCCTTTTCGGGCGATTCGCGTGTGCTGATGTGCAGCATCTTCCAGCATCCGTTCTATCCGTTCACCGGTGCCGACAATCAGGCGCCCAACATGTGCAACGTGCCGATACCGGCCCGCTCGAAAGGCATGGTGGTGCGCGAAGCGGTGGACATGCTGTGGCTGCCGCGCCTGCATGATTTCAAGCCGGAGATGATCTTCATTTCGGCCGGCTTCGACGCGCATCGCGAGGACGATCTCGGCAATATGGGTCTCGTCGAAGACGACTACGCCTGGATCACCGATCAGGTGCGCGAGATCGCGAAACGCTATGCGCATGGGCGGATCGTCAGCTGTCTCGAAGGCGGGTACAACCTGTCGGCGCTCGGACGCAGCGTGGTTGCGCACGTGCGCTCGCTGGCCGGAATCTGAGTTGCCACGCCGCAAGAACTGCGCGAACGTTGCGAACTGCATGAATTCAACGAGGAGCGAGCCATGAATGCCGAGGTGCGCAGTGCTTCGCTGGTCGAAATCGAACACGACGCCTATGGTGTGCCGGGCGTCGTGCGATTGACGATGAACCGTCCCGATGCCTTCAACGCGCTCTCCGAAGCCCTGCTAGACGAGTTGCAGTCGGCGCTGACGGCGCTGGCCGCGTCCAGCGCGCGGGTGGTGGTGATCACAGGTGCCGGCCGCGCGTTCTGCGCGGGACACGATCTGCAGGAAATGCGTGCGGCGCCATCGCTCGCCTATTACCAGGCGTTGTTCGCGCGCTGCACGAAACTGATGTTGACGATCCAGCGCTTGCCGCAACCGGTGATCGCGCGCGTGCACGGCATCGCCACGGCTGCCGGCTGTCAGCTGGTCGCGATGTGCGATCTGGCAGTCGCGGCCGATACCGCGCGCTTTGCTGTCTCGGGCGTCAACCTGGGACTCTTCTGTGCGACGCCTTCAGTGCCGCTGTCGCGCAATCTGTCGCGTAAGGCAGCGCTCGAAATGCTGCTTACCGGCGATTTCATCGACGCCGTGCAGGCGAGGCAGCAAGGCCTCGTGAATCGCGTGGTTCCGGCGGACGCGCTCGACTCAGAAGTCGCGCGGCTCGCGAAAAGCATCTGCGCGAAACCCGTCGAAGCGGTGAGGGCCGGCAAAGGCCTGTTCTATCGACAGCTCGAAATGGGCATCGAAGCGGCGTATCAGCTAGCCGGCCAGACCATGGCCTGCAACATGATGGACGACTCCGCACTCGAAGGCGTGCAGGCCTTCATCGACAAACGCCCGCCTGACTGGAAGCGCTAGCCAGGCTGGGTCGTTCCTGGCAGGGGGCGGGGCCAGCATGCAGATGTGCGGGAGGCTGAGGCGCCACCATGCCGTGCGGCGCTCAGGCTTTGGGCAAGCGTTTCTCAATCCAGTCGATGAGCGCGCCGATCACCCGATCCCGGTCGAGATCGTTCATCGTCTCGTGATAGCTGTCTTCGTGCATCGTGAGCGTCTTGTCCGGCGAACCCGCATGCGCGCCGAAATCGCGGCTGCCGTCCGGTTCCGTGAGCTTGTCGGCGGTGCCGTGATACACCAGCAACGGTACGCGTAGCCCAGCACGGCCGCGTTCGATGCGCGCCATCGCCAGCAACAACTCCGCGCCCGTACGTGCGGGAATCGCGCCGTGATGAACCAGTGGGTCATTGCGATTGGCATTCACCACGGGCTGAAGGCGTGACAGCAAAGCCGCATCGATCTTCATGGCCGGGAAGGTCGGCCAGATGCGGCTGATCACCTGGCTCACCTTGAGCATCCAGCGCGGCACATCGCGGCCCGGTGCGAGCGCGGGGCTTGACAGGATCAGACCGCTCAACCGACGCCCGCTCGCCTCCAGCCGTTCGATTGCGTAGAGCGCAGCGACTGCGCCGCCCATGCTGTGGCCCATCAGAAACAGCGGTGCGCAGCGGGTAGCCGCTTCATCGAGCAAGGCTTGGGCGTCGAGCAGATAGTCGTCGAAGCGATTCACCCACACGCGTTTGCCGGGCGCATGCCCGTGTCCGCGCAAATCGATGGCGACGAGTTCAATGCCCGCCGGGTTCAGCCGATCCGCCAGTGCCGCGTAACGCCCCGCGTGCTCCGCGAGCCCATGTATCAGCGCGACCGTGCCACGCAGTTGTGTCGTCGCAGGCCAGCGGTACAACGGCAGTTCGACGCCGTCGCTCGTCGTGACCGTCGAGCGCTGCGCGCCGCCGCCTTTCGGGGCGTCGGCAAGGGCGTCCGCAGGGGCACCCGCAGCGGGGCGCACATTGTCAGGTCGAGTTGTTTCCATAGCGGGCGTTTATCCTGAACGTGTCCTGATTCTGATTCGCCCGATCATAGTCGCAGCGGGTGCGCACACGCGAGCTTCTCGCGCCGGGCATGCCTCTAATGCCCTGTGGTTATGAAAAGATCGTAATTGATTATTAAAGGGAATGACGACGCTGCGGTAGAATTGCGGGCTCAAATCCCAATAAAAGCAACGGCGGCCGCTTGTCGGGAGCGCACAACGCTCGTTGGCAAACTCCGCCGTTTAGTTTTTCCATGATCGAAATACGCAATATCTCCCAGCGGTTCGCCGGGCCCCGGGGCTGGGTCGAGGCGCTGCACAATGTCAACCTGTCGATTCCGGCGGGCGAGGTGTTCGGCATTATCGGCCGCAGCGGCGCGGGCAAGAGCACGCTCGTGCGCACCCTCAACCTGCTGACGCGCCCGAGCGAAGGCAACATCGTCGTCAACGGCCGTGATCTGACAACGCTGCCCGCCGCGCAATTGCGCGAGGCGCGTCGCGAAATCGGCATGATTTTCCAGCACTTCAACCTGCTGTCGTCGCGCACGGTGTATGAGAACGTGGCGTTGCCGCTCGAACTCGCCGGCATGAAACGCGACGAGATCGAAGCGAACGTGCTGCCGCTGCTCGAACTGGTCGGCCTGTCGGCGCAGAAGGATCGTTACCCGGCGCAGATCAGCGGCGGCCAGAAGCAGCGCGTCGGCATCGCGCGTGCGCTGGCGAGCAAGCCGAAGGTGCTGCTCTCCGACGAAGCGACTTCGGCGCTCGATCCAGAAACCACGCGCGCGATCCTCGATCTGCTCAAGCGTATCAATCGCGAATTGAACCTGACGATCGTGCTGATCACGCACCAGATGGACGTGATCAAGCAGGTCTGCGACCGCGTCGCCGTGCTGGATGCAGGCCGTGTGGTCGAAGAGGGCAAGGTCATCGACGTGTTCCTGCAACCGCATCATGAAGTGACGCGCGCGCTGATTGGCGACGTGATCGCGCAGGAACTGCCTCCCGCCATGAAGGCGCGAGTGGCTGAACGTCTGAAGACTGGCAGCGGTCATTTGCTGCGCCTTGCGTTCACCGGCTCGGGTGTCGACCAGCCGATCCTGTCGGAAACGATTCGCCGCTACGAACTCGACTTCAACATCCTGCACGGTCAGATCGACGAGATCCAGGGGCAGGCGTTCGGCTCGCTAGCGGTGCTCGCGGGCGGCGAACCGGCGAAGGTGGCGGAGGCGCTGACGTATCTGCGCGAACAGGGTGTGGTGGTCGAGGAGCTGTCGTATGTTGAGTGAAATGTTCGATATGTTCGTCCAGTCGTTCTGGGAAACGCTCGTGATGGTCGGCATTTCCGGACTGGTCGGCGCGGCGGTCGGTTTGCCGCTCGGCGTGCTGCTGTATCTGACGGATCGTCAGGGCGTGCTGCAAAACATTGCCGTGAATCGCGTGATGGGCGTGATCGTCAACGCGGTGCGTTCCACGCCATTCATCATCTTGCTGGTCGCGGTGATTCCGTTTACGCGCCTCGTGGTGGGTTCTTCTATCGGCACGGCTGCGGCCGTGGTGCCGCTCACGATCGCCGCCGCGCCGTTCATTGCGCGTCTGGTTGAGACAGCGTTGCGCGAAGTCGATCGCGGTCTGATTGAAGCGGCGCAGGCAATGGGCGCGACCACCAGCCAGATCGTCTTCAAGGTGCTGTTGCCGGAATCACTGCCGGGTGTAGTCGCCGGTTTGACGATCACGTTTGTCTCGCTGGTCGGCTATTCGGCGATGGCCGGTGCGATCGGCGGTGGCGGTCTCGGCGATCTCGGCATTCGCTACGGGTATCAGCGTTTCCTGCCGGAAGTCATGGTGACGGTCGTGGTGATCCTGATCGTCTTCGTGCAACTGGTGCAGTCGTTCGGGGATTGGCTCGTGCGTCGTTTGAGCCATAAGTAAGCAGCGATAAACAAGGGTCATCGGAACCCGCTAAACAGAATCTTCAGATTCGGAAAGGTCCATCATGCAACGTCGTTTCATTCTCAAGCTGGCCGCTACACTTGGCGCCGCGTCGCTGTTCGCTGCCGCCACGGCGGCTCACGCTGAAGATACGATCAAGGTCGGTGTCACCGGCGGCCCGCACGCGCAGATCATGGAAGTCGTGAAGACGGTCGCGGCAAAGAACGGTCTGAACATCAAGATCGTCGAGTTCTCCGACTACGTGCAGCCGAACGCAGCGCTCGCCGGCGGCGACCTGGACGCGAACAGCTACCAGCATGACCCGTACTTGCAGGCACAGGTCAAGGACCGCGGCTACAAGTTGATTCGCATCGCCGATACGGTCACGTACCCGATGGGCATCTATTCGAAGAAAGTGAAGACGCTGGCTGAATTGCAGCCGGGCGCGAAGATCGCGGTGCCGAACGATCCGACCAATGGTGGACGGGCACTCCTGTTGCTGCAGAAGCAAGGGCTGCTGAAGCTGCGCCCGGATGCGGGTCTGAAGGCGACGCCGCTCGATATCGTCGACAACCCGAGGAAGCTGAAGATCGTCGAACTCGACGCCGCGCAAATTCCGCGCTCGCTGAACGACGTGGACGCCGCCGCGATCAATACGAACTTTGCGATGGAAGCGGGTCTGAAGCCCAAGCAGGACGCCATCGCGATCGAAGACCCGAAGGGTCCGTACGTGAACATCATCGCAATCCGCGAAGCTGACAAGAGCAAGCCGTGGGTTGCGAAGCTGGTCGCAGCGTATCATTCACCGGAAGTGAAGCAGTTTGTCGAGAGCAAGTTCGGCGGATCGGTGATCACCGCCTGGTGATCTGACGGTTTCGCCTGGCAAGACACGACGGCAATGCAAAATTAGAGTCGTAAGTCTTAACCCGGGGTTGTCTCCCGGGTTTTTTCGAGATTAAAATAGAACGACCGTTCGATATTGCCGTCACGCCGCTGAGGAGCGATATCCTCCTGCTAAAGCCGCCCACGACACGGCTGCCATGAGGGCAGTCGCTATAATGTTCGTTGGGTTGACGTATTCGTAACTTTGGAGCGTGTGCATGAAAATCCTGGTGCCAGTCAAGAGAGTGGTCGATTACAACGTGAAAGTTCGAGTGAAATCGGACGGTACGGGCGTCGACATCGCGAACGTGAAGATGTCGATGAATCCGTTCGACGAAATCGCGGTTGAAGAAGCCGTTCGTCTGCGGGAAGCGGGCGTGGCGACCGAAGTGATCGCCGTGTCGTGCGGTGTGACGCAGTCGCAGGAAACACTGCGTACGGCGCTGGCCATCGGCGCGGACCGCGCGATCCTGATCGAGTCCAATGAAGATCTGCAGCCGCTGGCCGTTGCCAAGCTGCTGAAGGCGCTGATCGACAAGGAACAGCCTGGGCTGGTCATCCTCGGCAAGCAGGCCATCGACGACGATTCGAACCAGACCGGCCAGATGCTGGCTGCGCTGGCTAACCTGCCGCAAGCCACGTTCGCCTCGAAGGTTGTCGTGGCCGACGGTAAAGCTACGGTGTCGCGCGAAGTCGACGGCGGCGCGGAAACGCTGTCGCTGAGCTTGCCCGCTGTGATCACGACCGACCTGCGCCTGAACGAGCCGCGTTATGTCACGCTGCCGAACATCATGAAGGCGAAGAAGAAGCCGCTGGAAGTCATCAAGCCGGAAGATCTCGGCGTTGATGTGACGCCGCGTCTGAAGACGCTGAAAGTCGTCGAGCCGCCGAAGCGCTCTGCCGGTGTGAAGGTGCCGGATGTGAAGACGCTGGTCGAGAAGCTGAAGACCGAAGCCAAGGTGCTGTAAGGGAGACGGACGAAATGACGAATCTGGTAATTGCAGAACACGATAGCGCATCGATCAAGGCTGCGACGCTGAATACGATTGCAGCCGCGCAGAAGATTGGTGGCGATATTCACGTGCTGGTGGCAGGGCACAACGCACAAGCGGCGGCAGATGCAGCAGCGAAGATTGCAGGTGTTTCGAAAGTATTGCTGGCCGACGCGGCGCAACTCGAAGCGGGCCTCGCAGAAAACGTCGAAGCAACGGTGTTGAACATCGCGAAGGACTACACGCACATCCTGGCGCCGGCGACCGCCTACGGCAAGAACATCGCGCCGCGCATCGCCGCGAAGCTCGACGTCGCGCAGATCAGCGACATCACCGCGGTGGACAGCGCCGACACGTTCGAGCGTCCGATCTACGCGGGTAACGCGATCGCGACGGTGCAATCGGCTGACCCGATCAAGGTCATCACGGTCCGCACGACCGGCTTCGACCCGGTTGCAGCAGAAGGCGGCAGCGCAACGGTCGAGAAGATCGAAGCGGCAGCCGACACGGGCCTCTCGCAATTCGTGAGCCGCGAAGTGACGAAGCTGGACCGTCCGGAACTGACGTCGGCGAAGATCATCGTCTCGGGCGGCCGCGGTCTGGGTAACGGCGAGAACTACACCAAGGTTCTCGAACCGCTGGCTGACAAGCTGAACGCAGCGCTGGGCGCATCGCGCGCAGCAGTGGATGCGGGCTTCGTGCCGAACGACTATCAGGTCGGCCAGACCGGCAAGATCGTCGCGCCGCAACTGTATGTGGCCGTCGGTATCTCGGGTGCGATCCAGCATCTGGCCGGTATGAAGGACTCGAAGGTCATCGTCGCCATCAACAAGGACCCGGAAGCGCCGATTTTCAGCGTCGCCGATTATGGTTTGGTGGGCGATCTGTTCACGCTTGTGCCGGAACTCGTTAGCGAGCTCGGCTAACAGCCACAGCGCCGAGTAACAGGCGTCTGGCAGCACACGAAAGGGCGTGGGACCTATCAGGTCCGGCGCCCTTTTTTTATCGAAAGACAGGAGGAGAACTGAAATGAGCTACACGGCGCCGATCAAGGACATGTTGTTCGTGATGAAAGAACTGGCCGGTCTCGAAGATATCGCGACGCTGCCAGGCTTCGAAGACGCGAATCTCGACACGGCTCAGGCCGTGCTCGAAGAATCGGCGAAATTGTGCGGTGAAGTGCTGGCGCCGTTGAACGTCGAGGGCGATCGCAATCCGAGCAGCTGGAAAGACGGCGTGGTCACCGCAACGCCCGGTTTTAAGGACGCATTCCGCCAGTTTGGCGAAGGCGGCTGGCAAGGCGTGCAACATCCGGTCGACTACGAAGGCCAGGGCCTGCCCAAGCTGATCGCCACGCCGTGCGTCGAAATGCTCAACGCTTCGAACCTGTCGTTCGCGTTGTGTCCTTTGCTAACAGACGGCGCGATCGAAGCGCTGCTGACTGCCGGCACGGAAGAGCAAAAACAAACCTACGTGCCCAAGTTGATTTCCGGCGAGTGGACCGGCACGATGAACCTGACCGAGCCGCAAGCCGGCTCCGATCTCGCGCTGGTGCGCACGCGCGCCGAGCCGCAGGGCGATGGTTCGTTCAAGCTGTTCGGCACGAAGATTTTCATCACGTGGGGCGAGCACGACATGGCGAAAAACATCGCCCATCTCGTGCTGGCGCGCACGCCGAATGCACCGGAAGGCGTGAAGGGCATTTCGCTCTTTATCGTCCCGAAGTTTCTCGTCAACGAAGACGGCTCGCTCGGTGCGCGCAACGACGTGCATTGCGTGTCGATCGAGCACAAGCTCGGCATCAAGGCGAGCCCGACCGCGGTGCTGCAATTCGGCGATCATAGCGGCGCGATCGGTCATCTGATCGGCGAAGAAAATCGCGGTCTCGAATACATGTTCATCATGATGAACGCGGCGCGTTTCGCGGTGGGTATGCAGGGTGTGGCGATGTCGGATCGCGCGTATCAGAAGGCCGTTGCGTATGCGAAGGATCGCGTGCAAAGCCGGCCGGTGGATGGCTCCGCGAAACAATCGGTGGCGATCATTCAACACCCCGATGTGCGCCGTATGCTTGCGACGATGCGCGGCCTCACGGAAGCATCGCGCGCGTTGGCGTATGTCGCCGCGGCTCACAGCGATATCGCGCATCGTCATCCTGACGAAGCGTTGCGCGCTGAACATCAGGCGATCTACGAATACTTGGTGCCGATCGTGAAGGGTTGGAGCACGGAACTGTCGATCGACGTGACGAGCCTCGGCGTGCAGGTGCACGGCGGCATGGGTTTCATCGAAGAAACGGGCGCCGCACAGTACTACCGCGACGTGCGCATTCTGCCAATCTACGAAGGGACGACCGCGATTCAGGCTAACGATCTGATCGGCCGCAAGACTGTGCGGGACGGCGGCAAGGTCGCGAAGTTGCTGCTGGCTGGTGTGGCTGAAACGATTGAGGCGCTGGGCGCGCAACAAGGCGCGGCGTTCGATTCGATGAAGAAGTATCTGACGCAGGGTCATCGCTCGCTGGGCGCGGCGGTCGATTTCGTCGTCGCCAACACGAAGAGCGATCCGAACGCGGTGTTCGCCGGCAGCGTGCCGTACCTGAAGCTGGCGGGCGTCGTGCTGGGTGGCTGGCAGATGGCGCGTGCGTTGCTCGTGGCGGCTGAAAAGCGCGACGAAGATCCATCGTTCTACGGCGCGAAGATCGCGACGGCGCAGTTCTACGCAGAGCATGTGCTGCCGCTGGCCTCGGCGTTGGAAGCGTCGATCGTCAGCGCGAAGGGTGGGGAGAGTGTGCTGGCGTTGTCGGAAGATCAGTTCTGATGTCGCACTTCTCTCGAGCGATGTAGCGAAAGCTCGTGTGCAAAAAACAAACGGCGCCCTGTGAGGCGCCGTTTGTTTTTGTCAGGCCGGTTTGTCTGGGGCGACGAACCGGCGTAACCGCTCGCGAAGCGTTAAAACGTTAAATCTTATGCATAGGCCGGACGATGCGAGCCGTTGGTCTCGCCGAGATAGCGATGCACCGACAGATCATCCGCCTTGATCACCGGCTGCTTGCCCGACATCACGTCGGCCAGCAATTGTCCCGAGCCGCACGACATCGTCCAGCCCAGTGTGCCGTGACCCGTATTCAGGAACAGGTTCGGCACAGGGGTGCGGCCGACGATCGGCGTGCCGTCCGGCGTCATCGGGCGTAGACCGGTCCAGAAGGTGGCCTTCGACGTATCGCCGCCGCCCGGGAACAGATCGTTCACGCACAGTTCCAGCGTTTCGCGGCGCGCCTGGCGCAACGACTTGTCGAAGCCGACGATCTCCGCCATGCCGCCGACGCGAATCCGGTCGTCAAAGCGCGTGATCGCGATCTTGTAGGTTTCGTCGAGCACGGTCGACACTGGGGCTGCTGCTTCATTGACGATCGGTGCGGTGATCGAATAGCCCTTGAGCGGGTAGACCGGAATCTTCACGAGGCCGGACAGGAATTTCGTCGAGTACGAACCGAGCGCGACAACGAACGAATCCGCGCGCACCAGTTCCGCACCGCATTGCACGCCGGCGATACGGTCACCTGCCATCGCCAATGCGTCGATCGGCGTGTTGTAGCGGAACTTGACGCCCAGTTGTTCGGCGAGCGCGGCGAGGCGCGTGGTGAACATCTGGCAGTCGCCGGTTTCGTCGCCCGGCAGGCGCAGACCGCCCGTCAGCTTGTGCGAGACCGCGGCGAGCGCAGGTTCTGCTTGTGCGAGTTCGGCCGACGACAGCAGCTCATACGGCACGTTGGCTTCCTGCAGAACGGCGATGTCTTTCGCGGCACCGTCGAACTGCTGCTGAGTGCGGAACACCTGCAGCGTGCCGCCCGTGCGGCCTTCGTACTGGATGCCGGTTTCGGCGCGCAGCGCTTGCAAACAATCGCGGCTGTATTCGGCGAGGCGGACCATACGGCCCTTGTTCACCGCGTAACGCGCCGACGTGCAGTTCTGCAGCATCTGCCACATCCATTGCAACTGGAATTGCGTGCCGTCGAGGCGGATCGCCAGCGGTGCATGCTTCTGGAACATCCACTTGACGGCCTTCAGCGGTACGCCCGGCGCCGCCCACGGCGACGCGTAGCCCGGCGAGATCTGGCCGGCATTGGCAAAGCTGGTTTCGAGCGCCGGGCCGGCCTCGCGATCGATCACCGTGACTTCGTGACCGGCACGCGCCAGATAATAAGCACTCGTCACGCCGACGACGCCACTGCCCAAAACGACGACTCGCATAGCTGCTCCAGAGAAAGGTCTGAGGGCGGCGCGCTCGTCGATTCGTTGGAATTCGTTCGATTAACGAGGTGTAACGCGGTTCGCCCAGTGATAACCGCTATACTATTAACAGTCAGGTAGGTTTTGTTATTGTATTTTCAAGATTTTCAGCAAAAACACCATGCGCACACAACGGCAACCGGTCCGGGCCCTCGACAAACTCGATCACAAGATCCTGCGGCTCCTGCAGCAGGACGGCCGGATGGCAATGAAAGACCTTGCCGAACATGTCGGACTGTCGGTTACGCCTTGCATTGAGCGTGTGAAGCGGATGGAGCGGGACGGCGTCATCACCGGCTATCACGCACGCGTGAACCCGGCTGAACTGGGCGCGGCGCTGCTGGTGTTCGTCGAGATCACGCTCGATCACAAAAGCGGCAACATGTTCGACCAGTTCCGCCGCGAGGTGCAGAAGATTCCGGAGGTGCTGGAGTGCCACCTTGTCTCGGGCGACTTCGACTACCTGATCAAGGCGCGCATCGGAGAAATGGCCGACTATCGCAAGCTGCTGGGCGACATCCTGTTGCAACTGCCCGGCGCGGTGCAGTCGAAGAGCTACGTGGTGATGGAAGAGATCAAGGAAACGCTCACGATTGCGGTCGGCGATTAGCTCACGCGGAAGGTGTGTAGCGGGACTCGACAAACGGCGTAAACACTGTATATTTATACAGGTGTTTTGCGCCGTTTTTGTTTTTTCGTGCTCCAGCCGTGACCGATTCCGACATCCATTCCGCTAACGAGTTTCCGATCG
Organism: Paraburkholderia domus; assembly: GCF_905220705.1. Classification (GTDB taxonomy): domain Bacteria; phylum Pseudomonadota; class Gammaproteobacteria; order Burkholderiales; family Burkholderiaceae; genus Paraburkholderia; species Paraburkholderia domus. Next base: position 924,561 of record NZ_CAJNAT010000001.1, on the reverse strand, counting down.
CTCCGCCCACGCCCCGCAAGGGGCGCGGCGCCGTGACGAACCTGCAAGGCCGTTACGAAGTCGATCAGCGCGAAGTGGTGGACGACGGCTGGCTTTCGTCACCGGAAGAAGACAGCGAGCCCAAGGCCTTACGCACGCAGGTTTTCGAAGAGCGCGCCAAGACCATTCTCACGCGCAATGCGTCGCCGGATATTCCGTTTGGTGTGTCGCTGAACCCGTATCGGGGCTGCGAACATGGTTGTATCTACTGCTTCGCTCGGCCTACGCATAGTTATCTGGGGCTCTCGCCGGGGCTCGACTTCGAAAGCCGCATCTACGCGAAGGTCAACGCGCCGGAGTTGCTCGAGCGCGAGTTGTCGAAGAAGTCTTATGTGCCCGAGCCGATCGCGCTCGGCGTCAATACAGACGCCTGGCAGCCCGCCGAGCGCGATTTGCGGCTTACGCGGCGGGTAATCGAAGTACTCAGCGAGCGGGGCCATCCATTTGCGGCGATCACCAAATCGTCGCTGATCGAGCGCGATCTCGATCTGCTCGCCCCCATGGCGGCGCGCGGGCAGTTCATGGCGGCCATTACGATCACCACGCTGGATGCGGATATCGCACGCACGCTCGAGCCGCGTGCGGCCACGCCGTCGCGCCGATTGCGCACGATCCGTACGTTGAGCGAGGCGGGTATCCCTGTTGGCGTCAGCATTGCGCCGGTGATTCCGTTCGTCACCGAGCCGGACATGGAGCGCGTGTTGGAAGCCTGTGCGGAGGCCGGCGCATGCAATGCGAGCTACATCGTGTTGCGCTTGCCGTGGGAAGTGGCGCCGCTATTCAAAGATTGGCTCGCGGCGCATTTTCCCGATCGGGCTGATCGGGTGATGAGCCGTGTACGCGACATGCGGGGCGGTAAGGACTACGACTCGTCCTTCTCCACGCGAATGAAGGGAGAAGGCTTGTGGGCGGACCTGCTGAAGCAGCGCTTCCACAAGGCCGTGCGCCGGCTCGGGTTAAACCGGCGCGATCGCGGCATTCTGGATATGTCGCACTTTCGTCGGGCCGAGTCGGTGCGCGTTGAACCGCCGCGGCGCGACGATCCTCAATTGGATCTTTTTTAGCGCAACGCGCGGTGGTTTATTGCGACAGCGCTTTGGCGGCCTGCACCTGACCTTCGAAGTAAGTCTGGAACGAGATCGCGAGGCCCGTCATCAGCAGGAACGCGCCGATCAGCAACGAAAAGATCACGATGAAAATCACGGTCCAGCCAGAGCGGCTTTTGCGCTGGGTTTGCGCGTTGAACTGCGCATCCCATTTTTCATCCGGCCGCAGGCCGTAGACGATCGCAGCCAGAAAGGCTGAGAGCAGCGAAACGGCGCCAAAAAAAGCGAGCACCCAGCCGAGCATCGAGGCACGCTCGCTTGCCACGACCAGCATGGCGCCTGGAATTCCGATCAGCGTGCCGAGCAGATGGGCCCAGCCGTAAATGTCGCGCGCGCCATACAAATAGAAACGGTGGGCGCCCAGGCTGCCAAAGAAGAATGCCAGCGCGGCGGTAATCGTCTTGGATCTGAAATGCGAGGAAGTCGAAGCAAGAGTGGACATGTAGGCAGGAGCAGAGTGACAGGCGGTCGAAAGGGGCGGGGCGCCGGTGGGCACGGACCGACGCGCATTCTACGCCCGCCGCGCGCTTACGGCTCAAGCTAAGGCGCTGAATAGGTCACGCGGTAGACTGCTCCAGCGTAGTCGTCGCTGATCAGGAGCGAACCGTCAGGCATCGGTTGGACGTCGACCGGGCGGCCCCATACCACTTCTCCCGGTTGGAGCCAGCCTTCGGCAAAGACTTCCTGATGCGCGTTGCTGCCGTCCGGGTTGGTGATCACCCGCACGACCCGGTAGCCGACTTTCGTGCTGCGATTCCATGAACCGTGTTCGGCGACAAAAATATTGTCTCGATAAGCGGGCGGAAACATCGAGCCGCTGTAAAAACGCATGCCGAGCGAGGCGACGTGCGCGCCAAGTTTGACAACTGGCGGCGTGAAGGCGCTGCACGGATGGTTTTTGCCGAATTCGGGATCGGGCGTGTCGCCGCCGTGGCAGTACGGAAAGCCGAAGTCCATGCCGACGTGTGGTGCGCGGTTGAGCTTGTCGTCCGGTACGTCGTCGCCCATCAGGTCGCGACCGTTGTCGGTGAACCACAACTCATGCGTCACCGGATGCCACGCGAAGCCGACCGTGTTGCGAACGCCGCGCGCCACGACTTCATAGTGGCTGCCGTCTGGGTCCATGCGGCCGATTAGCCCAAAGCGGTCGCGGTCTTTCAGGCACACGTTGCAGGGCGCGCCTTGCGGCACGTACAGCTTGCCGTCCGGCCCGAAAGCGATGAATTTCCAGCCGTGATGAGTCTCTGTCGGCAGTTTGTCGGTGACGACGGCGGGTTTGGGCGGGTCGTTCAGATGGGCGTCGATCGCATCGAAGCGTAGAATCTTCGACACTGCGGACACATACAGCGCGCCGTCCCGCCACGCCACGCCCGCCGGTGTTTCCAGTCCGGAGGTGATCACGTGGCGAGCCGTCACTCGCCCGTTCTGCAATTCGAGCGCGTAGACGTGGCCGTCGAGGCTGCCTATATAAAGAATGCCCTTCGGCGAGAGCGCCATCCCCCGTGCGCTCGGCACCTCGTCCGACAGGACCTCGATATGAAAGCCCGGCGGCAGTTTGATGCGCTCGATCGGCAGCGCGGCTAGCGCTGGCAGGGCAGTGACAGCGAGCAACAATGTCGCGCCCGCTCTCAGGGCCTGAACGCGGACCGTGCGCACAAAGCCGGCAAACAGCGAAAAGCCCGCAACTCGCCGAAAAACGGCGGACAAAGCGAAAAAAACCGCAGGCGGCGGCAGGAGTTTCACGGGCGCTCCGTCAGGTAATTCGGGCGTTTCGGCGTGGTCCGAGGTCCTCGCGGGTATGGCCGGCGCAACCCCGTCGCTCAGTTTATCCCGGTAAGTGTTTGTTATGGCGTCGGTTTCCCGCTATAATCGCGTGTTTCAGTCGTTCCGCACCCCGGTTTTCAAGGATTCTAATATGGTCATCATCCGCTTGGCTCGTGGCGGCTCCAAGAAGCGCCCGTTCTACAACATCGTCGCAACCGATTCGCGTAACCGTCGTGACGGCCGCTTCATCGAGCGCGTTGGCTTCTACAACCCGGTCGCTACGAAGGGTGAGTCGCTGCGTATCGCTCAAGACCGCCTGACGTATTGGCAAGGCGTTGGCGCACAACTGTCGCCGACCGTCGAGCGTCTCGTGAAAGAAGCGCAAAAGGCGCAGCCGGCTGCTTAATGGTAGCTAGCATGCGGATCGTCGTCGGTTCGGCCGGCGGCTCGCGCAGCTTGCGTGAGCAGTCCGATGCGCGAGTTTTACTGAAGCAGGCGTCGAAGTTGGCAGCGAGGTTCTCTTATGTCTGATCGTGATTCCGGTAGTTCTGATCGCGTAAAGGCAAAAGCGGCAAAAGCAGCAGCCCCGCGCGCGAAGACGTCTGGTCAGGCGCCGTTTGGTGCATTCGTCCGCAAGCCGGTCGAACGGGCCGAAGGCAAGGCGAAAGCCGAAGTTGCAAGCGCCGGTTCCGAGGCAGCAGGAATGCGCGTGGAAACGGCGGAAAGCTGGCCAGCCGATGCGGTCGAGGTCGGTGCAATTGTCGGCGCTTACGGCCTCAAAGGCTGGGTCAAGGTAGCCGCTCATGCGGATGCCGGACATGGCGGCGACGCATTGCTAAGCGCGAAGCGCTGGTGGCTGATGAAAGGCCACGAGCGCAAGTCGGCGCCGTCATTGCAGGCAAAAACCCATAGCGACAGTGTCGTTGCCCATCTGGGCGGCGTAACTGACCGCGATGTGGCATTGGCCCTGCGCGGCACGCGCGTTTATATCAGCCGCAGCGAATTTCCGGCTCTGGAAGCCGACGAATTCTACTGGGTCGACCTGCTCGGCCTGGATGTGGTGAACGTTGCCGGGGTCAACCTCGGCAAGGTTGCAGACATGATCGACAACGGTGCGCACTCGGTGTTGCGCATCGAATACCCGGATACCGACAAAAGCGGTAAGCCGGTCACCGGCGAGCGCTTGATCCCGTTCGTCGGCGTCTTTGTCAAAACGGTGGATCAGGCGGCGAAGCAGATCATCGTCGACTGGGAAGCCGATTACTAAATAACTCGCTGACCGGAGAGAGCGATGCAGTTCGATGTCGTGACGCTCTTTCCTGACATGTTTCGCGCGCTAACCGACTGGGGTATCACCAGCCGTGCGGCGAAGCAGGAGCGCTACGGGTTGCGCACGTGGAATCCACGCGATTTCACTACTGACAACTACCGTACAATCGACGATCGCCCCTACGGCGGCGGCCCCGGCATGGTCATGCTGGCCAAGCCTCTGGAAGACGCGATCGGCGCGGCGAAAGCGGCGCAGGCGGAGCAGGGCATCGGCGCGTCGCGCGTCGTGATGATGTCGCCGCAAGGCGCCACGCTGAATCACGATCGTGTTATGCAGTTCGCGGCCGAACCCGGTCTGATTCTGTTGTGCGGGCGCTATGAAGCGATCGATCAGCGTTTGCTCGACCGTGTCGTCGACGAAGAGGTCAGTCTCGGCGACTTCGTGCTGTCCGGCGGCGAATTGCCGGCGATGGCGTTGATGGATGCCGTGGTGCGTCAGTTGCCCGGCGTGCTGAACGACTCGCAATCGGCGGTGCAGGATAGTTTTGTCGACGTGCTGCTGGATTGTCCGCATTACACGCGTCCGGAGGAATATGACGGCTTGCGTGTACCCGATGTGCTGCTCGGCGGCCATCATGCGGAAATCGAAGCGTGGCGTCGGCGTGAAGCCTTGCGCAATACGTTGAACAAACGGCCCGATCTGATCGTGAAGGCCAGAAAGAACAAGATGTTGAGCCGTGCCGACGAGGCATGGCTTACGAGTCTCGCGAAGGAAGCGTCGAAGGCGTAAAGCCTTGGTCTTTCGAGCGGACATAGGCGGTGCCGCACATGCGTGTACGGCGCCAGATGTGAACCCATCCTCTATCGGGGCCGTAGCCAAGCGCAACAGGTAAAACCCGCGCGCGGCAGGTACGAACGCCGACAAGATGGACTTAGGAGTCAGTGATGAATCTGATTGCAATACTCGAGCAGGAAGAAATCGGCCGCGCCCTCGGCGAGAAGACCATTCCCGAATTCGCCCCCGGCGATACGGTGATCGTCAGCGTGAACGTGGTTGAAGGTACGCGTAAGCGTGTTCAGGCTTACGAAGGCGTGGTCATCGCCAAGCGTAACCGTGGTCTGAATTCGTCGTTCATCGTCCGCAAGATTTCGTCGGGCGAAGGCGTCGAGCGTACGTTCCAGACGTACTCGCCGCTGCTGGCAAGCATCGTCGTGAAGCGTCGTGGCGATGTCCGTCGTGCGAAGCTGTACTATCTGCGCGACCGTTCGGGCAAGTCGGCTCGAATCAAGGAAAAGCTGGTCGCGAAGAAAGACCGCGCTGCTCCGGAAGCGTAAAAGCTGTAAGAAAAAGCACCCCTCGCGGGTGCTTTTTTGTTTGCCAGGTCAAAATAGCGGCATGTCCCCTATCCGCTCATTCCGAGAGACCCGTTGATCCGCCCCGCCTTCGAGCCTGAAACTCTGCCTGTCGAAGCGACGGGTGCCGATCTGCCACCGGTGGTTGCCGGGCGCCTGACGCCCGACGGTCTGCGTGCGCGTTTCGAGCAGCGTCTTAGCTGGACGCCTGAACCGATTATCGAAGTGCCCTGGCGCGACGTACGCGCCGATCCGCGCGTTGCCGCCGTGCTGGTGCCGCTGGTCGTGCGCGATAACGGTCTCACCGTGCTGCTGACCCAGCGTGCCGACCATTTGAACGACCATGCCGGTCAGGTGAGCTTTCCCGGCGGCCGTCATGAACCGTTCGACGCAGATTCGACCGCCACGGCTTTGCGCGAGGCGCAGGAAGAAGTCGGACTCGATCCGTCGCGCGTTGAAATTCTCGGTGCGTTGCCCGACTATCTGACGGACACCGGGTTTCGCGTGTCGCCCGTGATCGGTCTCGTGCATCCGCCTTTCACGTTGAAAGTGGATGCACTCGAAGTGGCCGAAGTCTTCGAAGTGCCGCTCGCTTTTCTGATGGATCCCGCGAATCACGAAGAACGCGTGTTTCGCTACGAAGACGGCGAGCGACGCTTCTTCGCCATGCCTTATCCGCGAGCCGCGTCGGCAGAAGCTGAAGATCGTGAGGGTGGGGTGGGCGGCCACCATTTCATCTGGGGCGCGACAGCGGCGATGCTGCGCAACTTCTATCGATTTCTCGCGGCATAAGCTACGTCGGTCCGTGCAGTTGTCGGGTGTTTGTCAACGTCTGCGCTCAGTCGCATCCGACCCTGTGCTATCGTTATAAAACAATCGTAAAAACTCAAAAAGCACGGCGCACCGCATGACTTTTTTCTCCGTATTGCTGGCTCTGATTATTGAACAGGTCCGCGCGCTGTCGCTGAACAATCCGGTGGCGGCGTTGCTTCAATACCATGCGGAGTCGGCGGCGCACGGATTCGATGCCGGCAAGCCCAGACATGGCGTGCTTGCGTGGCTCGTGGTGGTGGTGCCCTGGACGCTGGCCGTCGCGCTCATCTACTACGTGCTTTATCACATTCACTTTGCGCTCGCCTTCCTGTGGAACGTCGCCGTGCTGTACTTCACGCTCGGCTTCCGGCAGTTCAGCCACTACTTCACCGACATCCACCTCGCGTTGAACAACGACGATGTGCCGCGCGCGCGTGAAATCCTGAATGAATGGACCGGGCTCGACACTGTCGACATGCCCGTCAGCGAGATCGTGCGTCATACGTTGATTCACGCGGTGGTCGCCTCGCATCGGCACGTGTTCGGGGTGTTTTTCTGGTTCCTGATTCCGGTTGGGCCGGCGGGCGCGGTGCTGTATCGGATTGCCGAGTATCTGGCGCGTACGTGGGCGCGACCAGTGGACGATCGTACCGCCGCGTTTTCGAGTTTCGCGCAGCGCGCTTTCTTCGTGATCGACTGGGTGCCGGCGCGGCTGACCTCGCTGGGCTTTGCGATTGTCGGCAATTTTGAAGACGCGATTTATGCGTGGCGCAACCACGCGCGTCAGTGGCCGGATGCGAACGACGGCGTGCTGCTCGCCGCGGGCAGTGGGGCGCTGGGTGCGCGTCTGAGCGGCCCGCTTGCCGAGCCGTCGAGCCTCGATGCGCTGGCCACCGGCGACGGTGGGCCGATGCAGGTCGGCGACGACTGCACGCCCCGTACGCTGCAGTCGGCGGTGGGTCTCGTGTGGCGCGCGGTGGTGCTGTGGATGATCTTGTTGCTGATGCTGACGATTGCCGTGTGGCTGGCGTGATCTAACCGCTTCACCCATCCAGCGGATCACGCGCCGTCCCGCACTGCCAGCACACCGTGAACTGCGCCTCGAGCGTCTCCCCGCACTGGCGGCATTGCCACGAAGGCGTGCCCGCAGCCGGTCCATGCGACGCTGCATCGATCAGGCGCCGCGCCATCGCCTCATCGCGTTCATCGACGAGCCACAGCTCTGGCGCACACTGATCCGCCGGAATATCGCCGAGCGCGCCGTTCAGATAACGGTTGTGCAACTCGCAAGCGATGCCTGCCGTCTCCAGCACATTGACCCAATGCTGTCCGATGATCAGGTTCGGCGCACGCATCAATTTCATCGTGAATCCGTGGGTTGGCAGCGACGCGCGTCAGCGCACGATCTGGCTGGCTTCGTGCACCAGTTGCGTATACAGGGCGTGCCGTTCGCGCCGGATCCGGCCATCGTCGACGGCTTCGAGAATCGCGCAGCCCGGCTCCTGCAAGTGATGGCAGTTGTAGAAGCGGCAGTTCGGCAACAACGGCCGGAACTCGGGAAACGCGCGTTCGAGCCGGCCTTCGGTCAAATGATGCAGGCCGAATTCCTGGAAGCCCGGCGAATCGATCAACGCACCGCCGTCGTCACCGGGCAAAGGGTAGAGCCGCGTGAATGTGGTGGTATGCCGGCCGCTGTTCAACGCGGTCGAGATCTCGCGTGTGGCGACTTCGGCATTCGGAATCAGCAGATTCACCAACGTCGATTTGCCCATGCCCGATTGGCCGAGCAGCAGCGTCGAGTGACCTTGAAGATGTTCGATCAAAGCGGCACGCGCGGCATCAGGCTGGGTCTTGATCGACACTTCGACCACGGTGTAGCCGAGCGCGCGGTACGATTCGAGCCGCTTGCGCGCGCCTTCCAGCGCGCCGGTCACATCGATCTTGTTCAACACGATCAACGGCTTCAGCTCGTTTGCCTCGGCGGCGACCAGCGCACGCCCAAGCAGGTCCTCGCTGAAATGCGGCTCGGTCGCGAGCACGACCAGCAACTGATCGAGATTCGCGGCAAACAGTTTCGACTTGTACTGATCCGAGCGATACAGCAGATTGCGCCGCTCGCCGATCTCGACGATCACGCCCTGATCCGCCGAAGTCGGTTCGTAAATCACGCGATCGCCGACCGCCACTTCGCTGCGCTTGCCGCGCGGGAAGCACTGGAGCATCGGGCTGCCGTCTTCCGGCGCGACCATGTAGTGGCGCCCATGAGCGGCAATCACGAGCCCTGCTACGCGCGTGCTGGACGGCGCGCGCGGCGCTTTCGGGGAGCGGGCGCTCATGCGTGCCGCAGCAGGCGGTCGATCCGCTGCGACGCCGGCGGATGCGAGTAATAGAACGCGGTGTAGAGCGGGTCCGGCGTCAGGGTCGACGCGTTGTCCTCATACAGCTTGACGAGCGCGTTGACGAGGTCTTGCGCATCGGTTTGCGTCGCGGCGAAGGCGTCGGCTTCGAACTCGTGCTTGCGCGAGCTCAGGCTGCCGAGCGGCGTGACAAAGAACAGGAACACCGGCAGCGCGAGGAAGAACAGTACCAGTGCGAGGCCGCTATTGCCGCCGATCAGCGACGGCCGCACGCCCAGTCCTTCATAGAACCACACGCATTGCGTCAGCCAGCCGAGCAGGGCGAGCATCACGAGGCTGATCGCGAACATGACGATCATCCGCTTGATCACGTGACGCCGCTTGAAGTGGCCGAGTTCGTGCGCGAGCACTGCTTCGATCTCGTTGCCCGACAGACGCGCGAGCAGCGTGTCGAAGAACACGATCCGCTTGGCCGCACCGAAGCCGGTGAAATATGCATTGCCGTGCGCCGAACGGCGGCTGCCGTCCATCACGAACAGACCCTTGGCGGCGAAACCGCAGCGTTTCATCAGCGCTTCGATGCGGCTTTTCAGCGCTTCGTCCTTGAGCGGCTCGAACTTATTGAAGAGCGGCGCGATAAACGACGGATACAGCACCAGCACGAGCAACTGGAATGCGACCCAGACGATCCATGTCCACAGCCACCACAGGCTGCCGGCCTGGCTCATCAGCCACAGCACGACGAACAGAAGCGGCAGGCCGAACGCGGCGCCGAGCAGGACGCCCTTGAGACGGTCGAGGAAGAAAATTCCCTTGCTCATCCGGTTGAAGCCGAAGCGTTGCTCGACCACGAATTGCCGGTAGTACTCGAACGGTAGATCGATCACGCTGGTGATCGCGATTACCGCAGCGACCAGCGCGATCTGGCCGGCGTAGCCACGGCCAAGCCAGTCGGAAATCGCCAGATCGAGCGCCTGCACGCCGCCCAGCAGCGTCAGACCGATCAGCACGGCCGCGCCGACGACGATCTCGATCATGGTCAGCCGCGTGCGTTCGACGGTGTAGTCGGCGGCGCGCTGGTGCGCGGTGAGCGCGATGGTGCCGGCAAACTGGCTCGGCACCTGCTCGCGATGGCCTGCGACGAAGCGGATCTGCCGCGACGCGAGCCACAGTTTGGTGCTGACCATCGCCACGACGGCGACGACGAACAGAACAGTGAAGTACAGGGTAGGCATCCGGGGATTCCGTGGTATCTATGCGAGAATTATATGTTTCTTCCCGCCTGACGGCGGGGGATAAGCCTAAACCCGGCTCAAACCCGGCCCAAGCAGGCCCAAGCCGGCCCAAACCAATCTCATACGAACAATCGCCGCGGCAAGCCTGCTTCCAGAGAAGCGGTCCGCCCGGCCATCAGGGTTGCCTTCATGACTGACATCCTCGCCTCCACCGAACAGCCGCCGCTCGTGCGCAGCGACATGAATCTCGTCTGGCTGGACATGGAAATGACCGGGCTCGAACCGGACACCGACCGCATCATCGAAATCGCGGTGGTCGTGACGAATTCGACGCTCGACCGAATGGTTGAAGGGCCGGTGCTGGCGATTCATCAGAGCGACGAGATGCTCGCTAAAATGGATCAGTGGAACCAGAACACGCATGGCCGCTCAGGCTTGATCGACCGCGTGAAGGCGTCGACGGTAAGTGAAGCCGACGCCACCGAACAGATTCGCGATTTTCTCGCGCAATATGTACCGCCGGGCAAATCGCCGATGTGCGGCAATTCGATCTGCCAGGACCGCCGCTTCATGGCGCGGTGGATGCCGGATCTGGAGCGCTTCTTTCACTACCGCAATCTCGACGTCAGCACCCTGAAGGAACTGTGCCGCCGCTGGCAGCCGGCCATCTACAAGGGCTTCCAGAAGCGTGCGATGCACACTGCGTTGGCCGACATCCATGAATCGATCGACGAGCTGAAGTACTACCGTGAGCATTTCCTGATTCCGGCGGCCTCGCAGGTCCCGGAAACGCCCGCGGAATAACCCGTCAGCCGCCGTTTCAGTTTCAAGCCTGCCGAGGCGCGCGCTGCGCGTTCTTCGGCCGGAACGCCTTCACCACGTCGGCGTTGGTTTCCACATACGGACCGCCGATCAGGTCGATGCAATAGGGCACCGCGGCGAAAATCCCCGGCACCTTCACTGCGCCGCCTGCTTCGGCGTCACGCAAGCCTTCTAGCGTTTCCTTGATCGACTTCGGCTGCCCTGGCAGGTTGACGATCAGCGCCGCGTGCTCCGCGGTTTCGCGGATCACTGCCACCTGGCGCGACAGAATCGCGGTCGGCACGAAATTCAGGCTGATTTGCCGCATCTGCTCGCCGAAACCCGGCATTTCCTTGGTTGCCACCGCCAAAGTCGCTTCCGGCGTCACATCGCGGCGCGACGGGCCGGTGCCGCCGGTGGTCAGCACCAGATCACAGCCGACTTCGTCGACCAGTTCGATCAGCGTGGCGGAAATGACGGGCGCGTCGTCCTGAATCAGGCGCGTGACCACTTGAAACGGGGAGGTCAGGGCGGTGCCGAGCCATTCTTGCAGCGCGGGTATGCCTTTGTCCTCGTACACGCCGGTGGACGCCCGGTCGCTGATCGACACGAGGCCGATCACGATTTCGTCGGGGTGCTGACGTGCTGCCTTAGGCGTCGCGGTCGTCATCGTCGTCTTCCTGGGCGTCGTCCGCATCGGAATCGGTGGCGGCAGACGGGCCGTCGGCGTTCTTGATCCACTGGAACAGCTCGCGGAAGTAGCGCGGCGGCTTGCTTTGCTGCGCTTCCTTGCGGGCGTTGCGGATCAGCGTGCGGCCCTGCTGCGGATCGGCGTTGGGGTGCTGGCGGATGAATTCGGTCAGCGCGGCGTCGTCGGCGAGCAGTTTCTCGCGGGTGCGCTCGATCCAGTGCAGCTTGGCCGTTTCTGCCTTGTTGACGCCATTATAGGTGTCGAGCGCGGTGCGCAGCGCGGCGGTTTCCTCGTCCAGCAGCGAGCGCATCACACGCCCGACGTACTGAACCTGGCGGCGCTTGCCTTCGTGATCGGTGATGCGGCGCGCTTCGCGCACGGCGTCATCGAGTTTTTCGGGCATCGGCATGCGCTTGAGCGCGTCTTTCGGCAGCGCGATCAGCGCCGAGCCCAGCTCCTGCAGCTCGTGCATTTCGCGCTTGAGCTGGGACTTGCTGGGACGGTCGTAGCCGTTCTCGTCGACTTCCGGCTCGGCGGATTCGATCGGTTGAATGCGGGTTTTGCGTGTCATACCGATATTGTAGCGTGCCGCGGGCTCCGAACCCGCCGTGCCGCTGTGCACAAGGCCGCGCCCGCGCGTTTTTGGCCAACGCGGCAGACCCGGCAAGCCGGGACAACGCCAGGACAACGCCAGAGCAAAGCCGAGGCAACGCCAGCCTCAGCGAATGCCAGGTACAGCTTCGCGTACCTTGCTATGATCGCGGGATGCGTGACCACGCACACGCGCACGCAAAAATGCGCGCGCATGTGCATGGCATGGGCGAACACACAGGGCCGCGCGGCCCCGAACAGGACGGCAACGACAATGGCAGCAGACATGGACGTCAAGCAGCGCTTTTTTCCGCATACCCAGGATGAACTGAAGGAAATCGCCTCGGACATCCTTCGTCACGCGAAGTCGCTCGGCGGTACCGACGCGGCAACCGAGATTTCCGAAGGCGACGGCCTGTCCGTCTCCGTGCGGCGCGGCGAAGTCGAAACGATCGAACACAACCGCGACAAGATGGTTGGCGTGACGGTGTTCATCGGCAACAAGCGCGGCAACGCGAGCACCTCGGACTTTTCGTCGCAGGCATTGAAGGACACGGTCGCGGCGGCGTACAACATCGCCCGCTTTACGGCCGAAGACGACTGCGCAGGCCTCGCCGAGGCAGAATTGCTCGAAACCGCACCGCGCGATCTCGACCTGTATCACCCGTGGAATCTCTCCGCGGACGAAGCGGTGGAAATCGCCCGCCGCTCGGAAGACGCCGCTTTCGCGACCGATCCGCAGATCAAGAACTCGGAAGGCGCAAGCGTCTCGGCGCAGCACTCGCAATTCGTGCTGGCCACCTCGCGCGGCTTCCTTGCGGGCTATCCGTACTCGCGTCACTACATCGCGTGCGCGCCGATTGCCGGCAGCGCGCGCAACATGCAACGCGACGACTGGTACACGTCGACCCGTAGCGCGGCAGACCTTGCCGATCCGGAAGCGGTGGGCCGTTACGCGGCGCAGCGGGCGCTCTCGCGCATCGGCGCGCGTGGACTCGACACGCGCAAGGTGCCGGTGCTGTTCGAAGCGCCGCTCGCCGCCGGCATTCTCGGCGCGTTCGTGCAGGCAACGAGCGGCGGCGCGCTCTACCGTAAGACCTCGTTCCTCGTCGACAGCCTTGGCAAACCGGTGTTCGCGCCGCATGTCCAGGTGGTCGAAGATCCGCACGTCGCGCGTGCAATGGGCAGCGCGCCGTTCGACGAAGAAGGCGTGCGTACGAAACAACGTTCGGTGGTGAAGGACGGCGTGGTGGAAGGCTACTTCCTGTCCACTTACTCGGCGCGCAAGCTCGGCATGCAGACCACCGGCAACGCCGGCGGCTCGCACAATCTGTCGCTGCGCAGCTCGAAGACGCGTCCGGAAGACGACTTCGAGGAAATGTTGCGCAAGCTCGGCACGGGCCTGTTGCTGACTGAGCTGATGGGGCAGGGCGTGAACTATGTGACGGGCGACTATTCGCGCGGCGCGTCGGGCTTCTGGGTCGAGAATGGCAAGATCCAGTATCCGGTCGAGGAAATCACCGTGGCGAGCACGCTGCAGGAGATGTTCCGCCATATCGTCGCGATCGGCGCGGATACGATCACGCGCGGTACTAAGGAAACGGGCTCGGTGCTGATCGAACGGATGACGATCGCGGGGCAGTAAGCGGTTCGATCAAGTTACGCCCAAACCGGCCGCAGACCACTCGCGGCCCGGTCGTAAAGCAGGGCTGGAAACAGAAACGCCACGCATGCAACTGCGTGGCGTTTTTTATGCGTGCGTGGCGGCGGGTGGCGAATGATGAATGCGCAAAACCTGGTGCGCGAAGCGCGGACCGTCAGTCAGGCGTGGCGCAAAACATCAGGCGCCCTTGCGCTTATACGTCACGAATGCATAGTCGAAGTCATTCGGTGCGTCCGCGCGATGCGTTTCATGCGCGACTTCTTCCCATTCGCTTTCGTCGAGCTCCGGGAACGTGGCGTCGCCTTCGAAGTCGGCGGAAATCTCGGTGATGATCAGCTTGTCCGCCTGACGCAAACCTTCTGCATACAACTGCGCACCGCCAATCAGAAACGCTACCGGCGCCTGGTCCTGCGCGGCGAGCTTCAGTGCGTCTTCAAGGGTAGTGGCCGTGTCGCAGCCCTGAAAGCGCCGCGCGGCGTCCCGTGTCACGACAATGTTGCGGCGTCCCGGCAACGGCCGGCCGATCGATTCATGCGTCTTGCGGCCCATGATGATGGGCGCGCCCATCGTGGTGCGCTTGAAGAACGCGAGGTCTTCGGGAAGTCGCCAGGGCAACTGGTTGTCGCGGCCGATCACGCCGTTATTGGCGCGAGCGACGATCAGGGTGAGCGTCGTCATCGAATGGAAAGGGGAACGTAACCGGGTTGATTCTACCTGAGGCGCAAGAGGGTGCCGCTGTGCATGCCGGTTCGCAGCGCGGATGTGTGGCTACGCAAGCTCCTGCCTGACCGCTCACGCTTCCGCCGCGGTGGGGCAAGTGAAGCGCAGGCTGGGCCGGCAGCGCTCCCACCACGGCAGGGCGCGGCGTGGTTCTGCGCAGGCGGTGCCGCACCGTGGCAGGCAATCCCGCGCCGCCGGCCGCGCCAGTCAACCCAGCCGGCGCGGCGCGTCATTTGTGCGAAGGTCCTTCCGCGGCGAGCGGTTCAAACGACGCCTTCTCGTCGGCCGCACTCAGCTCCCGCAATCCGTGGTGGCCCATCAGCCGGTACAGCGTCACGCGCGAGATATTCAGATCCACGGCCGCCTCGTTCAGCCGATGACGATGCCGCAGCAGCGCCGCTTCGATCGCGCGCTTCTCGGCGGCATCGCGTGCCTGCGAGAGGCTCATGGTCTGTTGCTCGGTGAACTGCGCGAGGTCGAGGTCGTCGGCGGAAATCAGCTTGTTTTCCGCCATCACGATCGCGCGGCGCACGCGGTTGATCAGCTCGCGCACATTGCCGGGCCAGTTGTAGTTGTACAGCGCCTCGATCGCCGACGGCGTAAAGCCACGGATCTTGCGCGCGCTGTCGGTTTTGAACTTGTGCATGATGTGATGCGCGAGAATCTCTATGTCCTTGCCGCGGGCACGCAACGGCGGTTCGTCCACCCGCAGCACGCACAGGCGGTGAAACAGGTCGGCACGGAACTGGCCCTCGCGCATCGCGACCTCGAGATCCACGTGGGTCGCCGAGATGATTCGCACGTCCACCGGGATCGATTCGCGGCCGCCGAGCCGCTCGATCTTGCCTTCCTGCAAAAAGCGCAGCAGGCTTGCCTGGCTTTCCATCGGCAGGTCGCCTATTTCGTCGAGCAACAAGGTGCCGCCGTCCGCAGACTCGACCCGGCCGATCTTGCGCTGGTTCGCGCCGGTGAATGCGCCACGTTCATAACCGAATAGTTCGGACTGCAACAGATGATGTGGAATCGCGCCGCAGTTGATGGCGACGAACGGCGCCTTGCGGCGCGGCGAGCGTTCGTGGATCGCCAGCGCGGTGAGTTCCTTGCCGGTGCCGGATTCACCCGAGATGAACACGCTGGCGTCGGTATTGGCGACTTTGCGGATGGTGCGGAACAGTTGCTGCATCGCCTCGCAGGTACCGACCATTTCGTCGTCGTCATCGGCGGCGGGCGCGGCGGGCGGGATCTCATCGGCATCGCACAACGTCACCATGCCGAAGGCATGACTGGCGAGGTAGTCGATCGTGGCGTTGGCCACCGGCGTTTTGACGTAGTCGAAGCAGTAGTGGCGGATCAGGCGCCGCACATCGGGGTCGGTGAGGCGCTCCGCAGTGGCGAGCGCAATCCAGCCGATCTGCTGCTGACGCAGGCTCGCTTCGAGGCCGCCAAGGTCGCGCAACGCAAAGCTGGCCAGATCGACGATGCCGGCGCATATCACGTCAGGCTTGGAGAGGCGCGCGACCTCATGCGCCGAGCGGGCTGCCATCACGTGCCAGCCGCGGCTCTTCAGATGGGCGATCAGCGTCTCGTCCGGCGTGCGCGCAACGTACAGCAGCACCCGTTCGGTCTGCGCGTGCAGCAGACAGGTCTCTTTCGCGGCGGCGGGCTCGTGCAGGCGTCCCGCAGCGGACTCCTGAGGGCGCGCCAAAGAGACTTCCGCCGGTCGCCCTGCGAGGACTTCCGTCGCTCGTGTCACAGGGGCTTCCTGCGCTCGGGCAATCGACAGATGAGCGCCGGAGGGCGGTGTAACACTGCTCAGATGGGGTGATTCGCGCACGATCAACCTCGTATCGTTGGCACGTCAAAAAGTGTAGGGAAAGCGCACGCCGATCACGAAGTTCGGCGTGTCGGGCGTGAGGCCGACAGACACTGAACCGTTGATCGTCAAGTGCTTGTTCACTACGTGATTCAAGCCGAAGGTCAGTGCGGCAGCAGTGGTCTCGCTGCCCGGCACCTTCGAATAGGTTCCGCCTGGCGCCTTGGTTTGCGACTCGGGTTCCAGCGCCATCGTGTACGAGATGCTGGCTGAGTCCTTGTCCGAGAATGCCAGTGCTACGCCGCCGCCGAACTGCACGACGTCGCCGATCTTGACCGTCGCCGGTTCCGTCTGGCCGACGACCGACGAGATGTCCGAGAACGAGCGTGCAATGTTGTAGGTGTACGAGACGCTGCCGAACAGCACGACCGGATCGTAGGTCTTCAACACCGACAGGCCCGCCGTGATGTTCCAGAAGCCGGTGCCGGTGGGCAGCTTGGTGGGGGCGACGAGGTTGGTGTTGTCGGCATCGACCTGCTGCACCTTGATGCCGAACGGCGACGAACCGGTCGGCGCCTTGATGCGCAGGCTGCCGACCAGGTCCGGCAGGTTGTTGGTTTCCTTCAGGAACTGGTAGTAGATCCCGAAGTTGACGTCGCCAATGTCGCTCGAATTTGCCGAGGCGTCCGATTCGCTATTCGCCGCCCCGCCGGCCCCGCCGATGATGAAGTTGCTGTGCCGGTAGATATACGGCACGTCGACGTCGACGCTGATGCGGTCGGTCAGACCGTAGCGCGTGTCGAGGTCGGCCATCACCTGGTGCGACTTGGTTTCGCCGAGATTGATGTTGCCGAGGAAAATCGCATCGAGCGCGAGGAAGCCGGACAGTTGCAACTGGCGGCGGTCGTAGTAGGTATCGTTGATACCCCAGTCGAGGGTCAGCTTGTGCTCGAACAGCGGCGTGTGCTGCTGGTTCTGCACAACTGCGTCTTCCGCTTGTGTGCGCACCGGCTGCGCGGCCTTCTGCGTCTGGCCGACCGCGCCGCTGCCGTCGGTCGCTGCCGGCAGACCGCCTCCACTGCTGCTTTCAGGCACCGGCGGATTGACCGGCACGCCGGTTGCGGTGCCGGTGGCGCTGCCCGGCGCGGGCGTGCCCGGGTTCACCTGGGCCAGCGGCGGCAGCGGCACCGGCAGGCCGTCTGCACCGGGTTGCTCGGCGACCGCGGCGCTGCCGGTCGGCTCACCGTAACCCGGTGCACCGCGGCCGCGTTGCGACATCTCGAGGTTCGTGACCTGCTGTTCGAGTGAACTGATCTGCTTTTGCTGCTCGCCGACAACGCGCATGAGCGTGTTCAGCCGGTCTTCAATCGATTGATCGGCGAGGGCCTGAGCGCTGGCCCCCTGCGATAGCGCAAACAGCATGGCTGCGGCCGGAATGGCCGCTAGCGCCATGCGCGGCGCACCGGTCTTTGAGAATCTGATCATTTTTGTTCCCCCGGTATTCTGACTGCGCGTCGCATGTCTCCTTGCATCGCGCAATCGCTTTGGTACTGGTCCCCTTCCTGATCGGGTGGCGGCCCGTTTTTTTATCTCCTTACGCTGTTTTGCAGGGCTTGCAGGACGCCTATCTGGCGCAGCATCGAGGCCGACATCTGCTGCGTCTGCAAATGCAGTTGCAACTGGTTGGCGACTTGCTGGTTATTCCCTGCAATCTGCAAGAGCTGGGCAATCATGCCGGCTTGTTGCGCGCTGGCCGGCGCGATGGTTTGGGCGGCGACACCGCCTGGCGTTTGCAGCGCAATCGAAATGCCGCCGTTGGCGAGGCTGACGGAGGCTGTCACCGAGCCGTTCGCATTGCTTGCGGCGGCCGAGGTTGCGTTGTTATAGGACCCGCCCGTCAGGCTGCCTGGCGACGCGTCGAAATCGATCAGCGCCTGGTTGGTGCCGAGGTTGCCGTTGCCGGCCACCTGAGTGATCTGCGAGACGCCGTTGACGCTGACGTTCTGCCCGCCGCTCGCGCTGGCGTTGCGGTTTGCGCCGCTGCCCCAGGTACCGTTCGGGCCGGTCACGGAGGCGGATGAATTGACCTGGACGCTCGCCTGGTTGAGCGTGTTGGTGACGACGGAGATCGCGCCCGAGGCGACCGCGGTGACGCCGTTCGGCAGCTGCCATTGCGACAGCAGGTTGATGACGACGCCTGAAATGATGTCTCCTGCGATACCTTTGCCGGTCTGGTTGGCGAGGATGGCGTCGTCGACGGGTTGCAGCTTGAGCGCGCTGACGTCTTCAAACACAGTCGACGCCTGCTCCGCAGCGTTTGCGACTGATGCAAGGCCGCACGTTGCGAAACACAACGCACAGCCAATGGTGAGTAAGTTTCGGTCCATGATGAGTCAGAACAACTCTGCCTTGATCAAACCGTATTCAACAAAGGGAGTCGCAGCCGTGCCGTTTTCAAGCGCGCGTTCGCGCAGCTTGAGCGCGAGCGACTCGTTGCCTTGCAAGAGCGGAGAATCCTCCTTAAATGGCTTGCCGACGACCGCGAATACGAGGCCGTTCCATTTCTTGACGAAGTCGTCTTCCATGACGATGCGGTTGCCGAGCGCTGGGTCGGCAATGAAGATGCGGCCGTCTTCCGCGTGCTTGACGATGACGAAGTGCTCGTAGCCGTCGCTGTTCATCAGCACGAGCACCGGAATCTGCAGGTGATAGAGCGCTTCGGCGGTGACGCGGAAACCTCGGCCGCGCAGGCCGATCGTTTCGACGAACTTCTTCATGTCGAGCATCGAGAAGCCGTTCTTCACCACCACCTCTGGTGTCGAGAACACCATCATGCGGCGGATCAGTTCAGTCTCGGGAATGTCGATGCCGTAGCCGTACTTCAGCAACGTGGCCAGAGCGGCCGAGCCGCAGCTGTAGTCGTACTGCTGCGAAACGATGTGGTTGTAGCGGATCTCGCGGATCGAGCGCACGTTCACGCTGAACG
Source organism: Paraburkholderia domus (assembly GCF_905220705.1). Lineage (GTDB taxonomy): Bacteria > Pseudomonadota > Gammaproteobacteria > Burkholderiales > Burkholderiaceae > Paraburkholderia > Paraburkholderia domus. The sequence continues at coordinate 905,360 of NZ_CAJNAT010000001.1, read as the reverse complement.
GCACGCCCGCTGACGCGTTCATGGAAAGGGCACTCTGCGCATGGCCCGTCTGCGACAGCACGAGTCCAGCGAAGAGTGCCGGAAAAAAGCCATGCGTTGCCCTGCTCACCCCGAACATGGTCTATCCCCCCCACTGCGGAGACAGCCGGTCAGCCCGAAGGCTGACCGGTGTCTTCCTGCGATACAGCTTTAGTTACTGATGCGACACGCTGGCGACTGCAAGGCCATTGTGTTGCAGGTTGCCTACGCCCGACGCGATATTCACACCGATGTTGCCGTTAGCATTGGCAAGAGCACCCATGCCGAGCGTCGCCGAGCCGGTGAATTGGCCAGTAACACCTGCATCTGCGGTCTGGCAGTTCTGATCGCTGGCGATGACTTCGCCACCTTGCATGCTGCCGCCCTTGTTATTCCCCCAGCCCATGCTGTTGCTGCCGCTGCTGTCTGTCGTAGCCGATGCTGCCAGGCTGTTGTTTTGCACGTTGCCCACGCCCGAGGCCACGTTCACCCCGATGTTGCCCGTTGCGTCGGCCAGTGCGTTTGCGCCGACGGAAGCAACGAAGTTGAAGTCTCCCACCTTCGCCGAGCCGGTCGACGATTGCGTCGAGTAGATCTGCGCGGTACCGAACACGGGGCCGACATCCATGTTCGACAGGGCGGCGTCATTGGATTGGGCGTTGTCTACGCCGCTGGCGATGTTGACGCCGATATTGCCGCTCGCGGTACCCAGGGCGCCGTCGCCGATGCCGGCCGACATCGTTGTCGGCGTTTCGGTGTTGATGTGCTGGGTGACGCTACCCGTGACCGTGATGGAGCCCCGGTTGTCGTCGTAGTTATTGGCCCATCCGTAGGCATGGCTGCCTTCCGAATAGCTGGCGTTTGCCTTGTAGCCGTAGCCGCTGCGGGTTTCCGTCGCCGTGTTCTGGCTCGCTGCTGCGTAGCCGCCGAACGCCACGCCGTAGCCGGCTGCCTGGGCAGCAAAGCCGCCGCCGTAGTTGTCCGACGCGTGGGTGTTCAGCGCACCAGCGAAGCCTGCTGCGGCGCCGCCGAAGATGACGCTCCCGACATGACCGAGACCGGCGATAAAACCGGCTGCGAGGAAGCCGTTCGCGGAGGCATGCGTGTTCACATAGTTGTAGCCCTTGTACGACGATTCGACGCCCGCCGCGAAGCCGCCGCCTGCGATAAAGGCAGCGCTCGACGAGGCCGTGTTCGTTTGCGTGTTGCTCTTGTCGTAGGCCCAGGCGTTGGTGCTATACGACTGGCTCACGCCCCAGCCGCCACCACTGCCGCTCGCATGGTTCCAGCTATCCGTCGTGTTGATTTTCGTGGTCACGTTGCCGGAGACATAGGTCTGCGGTGGCGTCTTCATGTCGACGCCGCTGATGTTCACGGCTTGCGTGTTGTTGACCGTCGCGCCGGAACTGCTCGACACGTCGACCTTGCCACGCAGCGTAATGAAGCCGAATTCGCCGATGTCGGTGTAGACGTTCGTTGCCGTAAAGAGCTCGGCCGGGTCGCAGCCCGCCGTGCATCCTTCTGCGTAAGCCGAACTTGCTGCCATTGTCGACAGGACAGCCGCTGCAATGATAGTGCGCTTCATGATGACGCTCCGATAAAGAGTGTGGCTCGTTAGAAAAAGGTGCCCGCCGGGGGACGGAGCACAAAACTGTTTGAACTGACGTTACCTGAGCCGGCTGTCTGGTTGATCTGGACGATCCCACTGACGTTTTTGAGCGCGTCCGTACCGATGGACACCTCGCGTGCGTCGTGGTTGTCGCCAGACTTTCCCAGACCGCCACCTTTGGCGGTCGTAGCGGATAGCACCCCATCCGCTACGATCTCCGCTTCAATCGTCCCAGAACCGATTACGGCGCTGTTCCGCTGAAGATTCCCTACACCCGCCGACTGATTCAATTCGATAAGGCCAGAGGTGTTTGAAAATGCATTACTGCCGATCGTGCTCTTCGCGGCCGCCGTCTTGGCGTTCGTGGTCGCGCTCTGCGTGCTGCCGATCAGGTTGAAAGGTGTTTGTCCGTTGGTGATCACGCCCTGATTCGCTTGCGCGTTATCGAGGCCGGAGGTCTCGTTGATGGCGATGACCCCGGTGGCGCCGTTCACCGCGCCGCTACCGATCAGCGACTCGGCGTCGACCATGGCGGGCAGCGTTTGAGCGTGGGCCGCAAAGCTTGCACAGCCGAGCAATGCCCAGGCGAGCAGGGGCCAGCGCGATTGTTTGCGTGACGGAAAGCGCCTGGCCGGTGCGCGTGAGGTTGTCATTTCATGGCTCCTAGAGCTGCGCCCAGGGGGGCGAGGGCACCGTTGACCGACTGGGCAATCGAGCTGCCGATTCCACCGGCGCCGCCGAAGCTGGCGCCCGCGCCGACCGGCACGGCGTTGCCGTTGCCCGCCAGCATGTGTTCGATACCGTTGGCGCCGACCAGCGACGGCATAAAGCCGTTGCCGGTGATGCCGGTCGTGCCGTGTGCGCTATTCAGGTCGAGATCGCTCGCCATCGAGCCGATCGAGCCGTCGAATGTCTTGGTGGGGAAGGTTTGGACCTGGACCGAGATCGGATCCTGGCTCTTCGGCACCGGCACGAAGGCGTCGCGTGGCGTGATGTCGCGTTCAATGACCAGGTTGCCGCGTTCCGTGTCCGACGACTGCGCGGCTGCGCCCGTCACGGCGCCGGCAGCGAGTACGCCGAGCAGCGCGGACAGCAGGGCTGCGCAGGGGCGGCGGCTGCTCGGCTTCTGGGTTGAGGCGTTCATGTCAGTTCCTTGCGGGCGGACGATCGGTCGGTGCGGTCTTGGGCAACGAGCAGGCCGTTACGCTAATTTCTCTGGTAGCTCGTGACGTTGCCTTGTGCGGAGCGGGCGACGTCGACCGGAACCGGCAACTGCGACGGGGGGGCGATTTCGTCCCACAGCGTCACGCCGTTGCCTCCGTTGCTAAAGCCGCGCATCAGTTGGGGCGTGGCAGCGACCATCAACATGCCGCTGAAGCCGCCGCGCTGGCGGGACAGCGCCTGATCGTCCAGCACGAGATCGTTTACCGGCGCGGCGTCGGCGGGAATGCTCAGCGCGTTGCCGGCCAGATCGCTGCGGAACGCGGCGCTGTCGTTCGTGCCGGCCACGGTGTTGTCCACCGCTGCGGCGCTCGCCGTATCGGCGGCCGTCGTGGTCGGCGAGGCCACCACTGCGAGTGTCGTGCTCGCGAGGGTGGCGGAGCCGGCATCGGCGGTTTCGGCCATCGTGACGGATTGAGGCAGTGTGAATTCCTGTGCATTGACGCCAGCGGGCAGCGCAATCAGGCTGACCGCGGCGGCGCACAGAGCGGCGCAAGGTGCAATGCTGCTAAGGTCAATGCGGAAAACGAGTCGCATGATGTGTCTCCTTGGTGCACAGCATTTAGCGAAACGTGTGCCATGAGTCGCAATCCATTGGTGCATCTGGATGTGACCCGCATACCTCGGAGTAACAACTGAGAAATCGGACAAAAACGTTTCAGCGCTGAAACGGCAGGCAGAAAATACCTGTGAAACGTAAAATCCGACGGTATGAAGTACCTTGGGGTGAACGCTAGGAAAAGCGCTTCCACAATGGTTTTATTCATAAGCTGAATAAGTATTGATCGCCCGCCAGGCCTTTCTGGAAAAGGGGTCCCCGATTAAATTCGCATAATTGTTTTCCAAGCGGCGCGTGTATAGTAAGCTCTCGAAAACAGCTTCAGATTTAAAAAAGCCCGCTAACGGGCCGTCTCAAACACACACGCCGCTTTCTTGGGGATCAGCTGTCCGCACGGAATGGAATGGCCGTTCGGTTTTTGCTATTTCGCGAATCCCGAACGAGTCAGCGTGTCTGAACTTCGGTTCAGGTGCGTGCGTCATCCTTAACGTTCGTTGACGAGAGGATCTGAATAATGGAACCCGCAACGCGGCAACTGATTTACGTTTCACGCGATCCGAGTGCGGAGCTGAATATTCGCTTCCACCAGCGCGGCTGGCATGTCGAAGTCGTGGGATCGGCGCGCGACGTGCGCCGTGCCGTTCGCGCCGGAATGGCGGCGGGCGGCTTGCTCGATCTGTCTAGCGATTTTCAGCCACACGAAATCGCCGCCTTCGAGTCCTGCCTGACCATGCCGAACGTCGGCTGGGTCGCCGCGACCACCCCTGGACAATTGCAGGACGCGGCCTTGCGCCGGCTCGTGCGGGACTATTGTTTCGACTATGTAACGGTGCCTTACTCGGGTGACAGGATCGTCGATTCGGTCGGTCACGCATACGGCATGATCTCGCTCGGCGAGCCGGCATCGAACGACGGGTCGCAAGGCGCTGAGGGCGAAATGGTCGGTTCGTGCGACGCGATGCTCGCGCTGTTCCGTTCGATCCGCAAAGTGGCGATGACCGACGCGCCGGTGTTTATTTCAGGCGAATCGGGCACGGGCAAGGAGTTGACCGCAGTCGCGATCCACGAACGCTCGGCGCGCCGCAATGCGCCTTTTGTGCCGATCAACTGCGGCGCGATTCCACCGCATCTGTTGCAATCCGAACTATTCGGTTATGAGCGCGGCGCGTTCACCGGCGCCAATCAGCGCAAGATCGGCCGCGTGGAAGCGGCTAACGGCGGCACACTGTTTCTCGACGAAATCGGCGATCTGCCGCTCGAAAGTCAGGCGAGCCTGCTGCGGTTCCTGCAGGAACGCAAAGTGGAGCGGCTGGGCGGTCATGGTTCGATTGACGTCGACGTGCGCATCATCTCGGCGACTCACGTGGACATGACGGCCGCGATGATCGAAGGGCGGTTCCGTTCCGACCTGTATCACCGCCTGTGCGTGCTGCAAATCGACGAACCACCGTTGCGTGCACGTGGTAAGGATATCGAACTGCTTGCGCGGCATATGCTGGAACGTTTCAAGAAAGATGCAAGCCGCCGTCTGCGCGGTTTCGCGCCCGACGCCATCGCGGCGCTGCATAACTACGGCTGGCCGGGCAACGTGCGCGAATTGATCAATCGCGTGCGGCGCGCCATCGTGATGTCGGAAGGGCGCGCGATCACGGCACGTGATCTCGAGCTGGCCGAGTATGTGGAGATCGTGCCGGTGTCGCTCGCGCAGGCGCGCGAAGCGGCCGAACGTCAGGCCATCGAGCTCGCGCTCCTGCGGCATCGCGGTCGTCTTGGCGACGCCGCGCAGGAACTCGGCATTTCGCGCGTGACGCTGTACCGCCTGTTGTGCTCACACGGCATGCGCCATATGGAAGGCGAACCGCTGAGCACGCCGCACCACGGCGATTTGCCGGCTTCGGTGCCGCATCTTTGACGGGCTTGGCTGCCCACTTAGTCGTCCCCTTAGCCGCCAATATTTTCTCCGTGACGCGCCCCGACCGGGCGCCGTCCGGCTGCGCTTGTTAAAATCGGGTTTTCCGCTCAATCTCCGTGGCGCATGCACCTGACCAGGTGCGCGCTTCGTCGAAGGAACCCGCATGAAACAATACCTCGACCTCGTCCGCACGATTCTCGATACCGGCACGTGGCAGGAGAACCGCACCGGCATCCGCACCATCAGCATGCCGGGCGCCATGTTGCGCTTCGACCTCCAGCAGGGCTTTCCCGCAGTCACCACCAAAAAACTGGCGTTCAAGTCGGCGGTGGGCGAACTGGTTGGGTTTCTGCGCGCCTCGCGCAGCGCCGCGGATTTCCGCGATCTGGGTTGTAAGGTGTGGGACGCGAACGCCAACCAGAATCCGCAATGGCTCGCCAACCCGTATCGCCAGGGCCCGGACGATCTCGGCGACGTGTATGGCGTGCAGTGGCGCCAGTGGCCGGCCTACAAGGTGCTGGACGCAGGCGCCGCCGCGCAGCTGGCCGACGCGATTGCGCGTGGCTTCCAGGTAGTGACGGAATTCGAGGAAGACGGCAGCCGCAAAGTGCTGCTGTACAAAGCGATCGACCAGTTGCGGCAGTGTCTCGATACGATCATGCAGAACCCCGCCGACCGCCGAATTTTGTTTCATGCCTGGAACCCGGCCGTGCTGGACCAGATTGCGCTGCCGGCCTGTCACCTGCTTTATCAATTTCTGCCGAACGTCGCGCGGCGCGAAATTTCGCTGTGTTTGTACATTCGCAGCAACGATGTCGGCCTCGGCACGCCGTTCAATCTGACCGAAGGCGCGGCGTTGCTGCATCTGATAGGCCGCCTGACGGGTTATACGCCGCGCTGGTTCACCTACTTCATCGGCGACGCGCACATCTACGAGAACCAACTCGATATGCTGCAGCAACAGCTCAAGCGCGAGCCTTACGAAAGCCCTGCCTTCGCGATCTCGGACCGTGTGCCAGACTATGCGAAGACCGGCGTCTATGAGCCGGAATGGCTCGAAAAGATCGAACCGTCGGATTTTTCGCTGGTGGGCTATCGGCATCACGAGCCCTTGACGGCGCCGATGGCGGTCTAAATCTCCGCCTGCAGCTTGCCTGCATAAAGAAAAAACCCCCGCGATGCGAATCGCGGGGGTTTTTTCTTGCCGCCTTCCGGCCGTACAGCCGGAAGCGCACCTGGCTTTGCGTGTAATCCTTAGCCTTTGTGATGTTCGTCACGGTTGCCGCCGGCCGAATGCTGCTCGGCGTGCTGCGGTTGCGGTTGGGGCCGCGGCTGCTCGGCGCGCTGCGGCTGCGGTTGGGGCCGCGGTTGCTCGGCGTGTTGCGGTTGCGGTTGAGGACGCGGTTGCTCGGCGTGTTGCGGTTGCGGTTGCGGACGCGGCTGCTGTACCTGCTGTGGGCGCGGCTCAGGGCGCGGCTGCTGCACCTGTTGCGGCTGCGGATGATATTCCTGACGCGGTTGCTGCTGCGCCTGTTGCGTCGGTTGCGGCCGGGGCTCCTGCGGCTGGGCACGCACTTCAGGCGCACGCTGCGGCTGCGCTTCCGGCTGACGCTGAACCTGCTGCTGCGGCTCAGGACGCCCTTCCGGCTGACGCGCCTGTTCCTGCGGGGCGCCATGTTGCTGTGCCTGCTGGGCCATCGGCGTGTGTGGCTGCGTCCACGCAGGCTCATGCCGACCTTCCGTGCCAGGTTGCTGACCGGCTTGCGCCGGCGCGCCGTGCTGCGCATAAGCGTTCGGATTGGCGCCGTTCGCTTGCGGCGGACGCGGCACACCATTGGACGGATGGCCTGCCGCGCCGGGTTGCTGATGCACGTTGGCCATTTGCGGCGACATGCCCGGCCGCGCTTGCGGTTCGCCGCCACGTTGCGGTTGACCGTTGACCGGTGCTTCACCCGGCCGCTGACCCGCCTGTTGCATTCCGTTAGGCGCACCCGGTGCACCCGGCGCTGCGCCCGGCGTCCGACCGGCCATATGCGACTGCACGACCCGCACGTTCTGCACCGGCATCGCCGCCGGACCGCCTGCCATGTGAGCCGGCACCGAGGTTCGCACAATCGGCTCGCCCGCGCCCGGCACCCGTCCGCCGCTCTGCGCAAAACGTTGCGCGAGACTGTCGTGGTAGGCGGCCGGCACGGCCGGACTGCGCGTGGCGACGACCGGACGCGCCATTACGCCGGCCGGCGGACGGTAGTTCGCATTACGCAGGCCCGGTCCGAAGCTTTCCTTCACCGGCGCGATCCCCGGACCGCCCGGATTGATCTGCGCATTGCGCCACTGCTTCGGATCGACCTTCTGCGCGAAGCGGCCTACCGATTGACCATGCACGAAGGCCGTCGCCGGCACCGCGGTCACGCCGCCCGGCCGATAGTTGATGTAGGTGTTGTGAATGTTGGTCACGTTGCGGTTGTAATTGTTGACGACCGTCGTGTTGTTGACGCGATTGTAGTAACCGGGGCTCCAGTGGTCGTGATCGCCCCAGTGCGGGTGCCACGGTTCGCCTGGGCCCAGCGGGAACCACGCGACGCCGGCCGCGACCGCGCCGCCGATCGCCAGGCTCACACCCCAATTGACTCCGCCGCCACCACCGCCCACGAAGGCGACCAGCGCCGGTGCATAGACAGGCGGTTCGTCGACCACGACCGGTCCCGGCACCCACGCCCAGTCGTCGTCGACCTGGGCCCAGCGGCCATAGTGGTAGGGCGCGAAACCCCACGGTTCATCGTCGACCCAAGTCCAGCCCCACGGCGCTTGCCACACCCAGTGACCGTCGTGATAAGGCGCCCAGCCGGCCGGGGTCGCACGCGGCACCCACACTTCGCCGTACTGAGGGCTGCTGCGCCACGTACCGTTGGCATCAAGGTCCTGATAGCCGGGGATATCGCGCGACACATAGCGCGCCGACACCGACCGGTCTTCCGCTGCGTCGCGGCTTGCCGCCCATTGATCGAAGCCGTCGAGGCCAGGCGCGCCGTTGTCGGCGACCTGTTGCAGGTTGGTGCCGGCAAAGCGGACCTGCTGGCCGGCGGCAACCGGTACCTGGCCGCTGTCGCCGTACACGGTCGCGCTGCCGCTGCGCACGGTAACGGTGGTGCTGCTGCCGTCCGGCGCGACGTCGACGCGATAGTCGCCGGGGCCGTTCAGGCCCAGCGCCAGATTCGGGGTATCGATTTCGTAGGATGATCCAGGCGCCTGTTCGCGTACTCGCGCCGACAACGTACCCTGCGCGACCTTCAGCTGCGCGCTGTTGTCGTCGAGATTGAGAATGTCGAGGCTGGTGGACTGGCTGAGGCGCACCGCCGTCGAACCGATATGCAGTTCGGAGCGCGAGTTCTGATCGTTCCACAGCTGGTCGCCGGTAGTGAGCGGGCGATTGATCTGTGCGTACGACCAGTCGGTAGCGCCGGCAGGTTCAGTGGTCACGGCGCCGGCTGTGTAGTTCAGACGGGCGACGCGCCCCGGAGGATCGGTGTTTTGCGTGGCTGCACCCGGCGGCACCTGTTCGGCTTCCTGCGCGAAGGTGGCTTGCGCTGCGAACAGAAATGCCGCGGCGGCGATCAGCGTGTAGCCGGTGATCCGGCGTTTCGAATGTTGGGGTGTGGTCACTGTTCTCATGATTTATCTCCGACGGACGCGGCATTGTGCAGCATCCGTGAGACCCACTCTACCCGTACGGTTTGTTTCAAGACCCCCACTTTTGTAAGGCCCTTTCGCGAGCCTGTAACAAAAGGTCTCGATAAGGCTTTTCGTAAGCTGATTGCGCGAAATTTGTAATCGCATCAACCAGTTAAAAGCGCCTCAAGCGGCAAGGAACGCGTCGAAATGGCGGTGCCCGGCCGGTGTGATGCGCAAGATCCGTGGCCGCTCAGTGCGTTCGACCCAGCCATGCGCCGACCATGAATCGAGCAACGCGGCGCCGAGCGCGCCACCCAGGTGCGGACGCCGTTCGCTCCAGTCGGGACAGGTGCAGGCAAAGCGGCGCCGGCGGCTTTTCTGGGCGGACATGTCGATGCCCCAATCGGCAAAACGGGCGGCGCCGGCGGCGGTGGCCTCGAGCGACGAGCCGTGCAACGTCAACAGGCCGTTCCCGACCAGCCGCTCGAACACCCGCACCGACAGTTCGCCCGCCATATGGTCGTAGCAGGTGCGGGCGTAGCGCATGTCGACCGGCACGGTGCGCACCGGACGCGGCACGGCTCGTTGCGGCGCGCTGACCTGCGCGACGTTGGCGAGCGCTTCGATGGACGCGGCGATGTCCGGTGACCCGATCCGGAAGTAGCGGTGCCGGCCGCGCACTTCGAGCGCGAGCAGACCGCCGTCGGTCAAACGTGCCAGATGCGCGCTGGCCGCCGACGGCGAGAGCCCGGCGATCATCGTCAGTTCACCGGCCGGGCGGGCGCTGCCGTCCATCAGCGCCCACAGCATCGCAGCGCGCCCGGGGTCGGCGAGCAGCGCGCCGATCCGGCTCAAGCCTGGGAAATGGTTGTGTTCGTCTGCGAGGTTGGCGAGCATCGGGCGTCTCCGGTTGGTGGCGCGGGCAGGGCGCCATGCAGTCCACTGTATCGGGCTGCCGTATTCGATGTTTCAGCTTAGCGTGAATTGTCGAATGCAGTAGTTACGAAAACCCGGTGGCGAGAGCAGGCTGGGGCATGCTTCGGTGCTTCGGCGGCGCTTTGGAGCCGCGCCGGCCCGCCAGGCTAGAATCGAATCCTGTCTTTGCAGGAACACGCTGTCATGAAATTTCTTCTTGCCGCCGCTGCCGCGGTTCTGCTTTTCAGTGCCTGCGCGCATGGCGGTTCCGGTTCGAGTTCGGGTGCCGGCACCGGCAGCATCACGATGTACGGCACGATCGACGAAGGCATTACGGTCCACAAGTAAGCCGCGAAGGCGGCCGCGGCCGCTTTTTTTCAGACGGGTGAGCGTGGCGGTGGCTGGAATTGATGCATCATTGTCATTTCTGCCATCACCGGCCATGTGACGATTTGGGCATCGCCACTTTCGCCACCCGAGGCCTACCGATGCCGCCGCCTGCCGCTTCCGCCGCTGTTTCCTCCGCTGGTTCCTCTTTTGCCGGCAGTCAAACCGGCTCCGGCTACTCCGATCCTCACGGGCGGCGCGCCGCACGCGTGCTGGCCGTCTGCCAGGCGCTCTACACCTCATCTGTCTCGATCGATCTGACCTTGACCGGGCTGGTCGGCTACACGCTTGCCGACGACAAGGCGCTCGCGACGCTGCCGTTCTCGCTGATTACCGTCGCCGCGGCGCTGACCACCATTTTTGCGTCATTCCTGATGGCGCGGCTTGGCCGGCGCGCGGGCTTCGTGCTCGGCGCGGGTGTCGGCGCGCTGGGCGGGGCCGTCTCGGTGTGGGCGATCTTTCATCACAGCTTCTGGGCGTTCTGCGCCGGCACGGCGACGGTCGGTGTGTTTCAGGCGTTCGCGCAGTACTACCGGCTGGCCGCCGCCGACGCCGTCGGAATCGAGAGCAAGAGCCGTGCGATTTCGACGGTGCTTAGCGGCGGCGTGGTGGCAGCCGTTTGCGGGCCGCTTCTTGCCGCATGGAGCAAGGACTGGCTCGCGCCGGTTGCGTTTGCCGGCTCCTATGTGCTTGTCACTGGTTTCGGGCTCGCAACGATCGTCATGCTGGCGCTGCTGTATCGCGACGTCTCGCCGCACTCGAGCGCGGTCGCGACTCACGAGCCGGCCAGGCCGCTCGGCGAAATCGTGCGGCAGCCGATCTTTGCCGCGGCGCTCGCCAACAATGCGCTCGGCAATGCCGTCATGATGTTCGTGATGACCGCGACGCCGATTGCGGCAGTCGCATGCGGCCACACGATTGGCGATGGCGCGGCGATCATTCAGTGGCACCTGGTCGGCATGTTCGCACCGTCGCTGTTCTCCGCGCGCCTGATCAGGCGCTTCGGCGTGCTGCCGGTGATCGGCGCAGGGATCGCGCTGTCTGCGCTGTGCGGTGTGGTGGCGCTGCGTTCGACCGATCTGCCGCACTTCTACGCGGCGCTCGCGTGCCTCGGCGTCGGTTGGAATTTCATGTTCGTCGGTGGATCAACGCTGCTCGCGCAATCGTACCGGCCGTCCGAGCGGGCCAAGACACAGGCAACCAGCGAATTCACGACCTTTGCGTTTTCCGCGCTGGGCTCGCTGTTTGCCGGGCAGTTGCTCGCGCGCTTCGGCTGGGCGACGATCAATGCTGCGATTTTTCCGCTGCTCGGGATGGCGGCATTGGCCACGCTTGGGTATGCGTGGTCGCATAAGCGGCAATCTGCGGAGGTGGTTTCCTGATGCCTGTACGTCATATCGTTTTCGCGGTGGCTCCTGACCTCGTGCTGCTCGATGCGTGCGGGCCGCTCGAGGCGTTCTGGCGGGCTGAGTTGACGATGGTGGCGGCAGCGGCTGGTTCTGCTGCTTCTGGCGCGGCCGGCGGGTCGGTCGGTGTCGGCGAAGTCGACAACCCGGGCGGATCAAGCGGATCAAGCGGAGCAAGTGGATCAAGTGAAGCATCGAGCTCAGCCGGCAAGCCTCGCGAGCCGATCGCCTATCGCACGACCGTCGCATCGATCGACGGTGGCGTATTGCAAACCTTCCCGGGTCTGCCGGTCGTCACCGAACGGCTCGATTCGCTCGACGACCAGTCGATCGACACACTGATCGTCCCCGGTGTGCCGATCGACGAACACTGTACGTTGCAGCCGGAACTCGTCGCGTGGATCAGGCGACGTGCACCTCAGGCGCGGCGCGTGTGCTCGGTCTGCACGGGCGCCTTCTATCTGGCGGCAGCGGGCCTGCTCGACGGCCGCCGCGCGACCACCCATTGGCGCGATGCGCCGCTTCTCGCGCGCCGTTTCCCCAATGTGCAGGTGGATGCCGATCCGATCTTCATCCGCGACGTGAGCCGCGGTGAAGAAGGGCGTGTGGTTTGGACTTCAGCGGGCGTGACGGCGGGCATCGACCTGGCGTTGGCGCTGATCGAAGAAGATGTCGGTCACGCGGTTGCGATGCAGGCGGCGCGGCGGCTGGTTGTCTTCATGAAGCGGCCCGGCGGCCAGTCGCAATTCAGCGCCGCGCTGGCAGCGCAGGCGTCGGCGGGCGGACCGTTCGAGGCGCTGCATAGCTGGATGGCGTCCCATTTGCGCGACGATCTGTCGGTCGAGCGGCTGGCCGAGCGCGCGCAAATGAGCCCGCGGACTTTCGCGCGACGCTATGTCGACGAGGTCGGCCGTACGCCGGCCAAGACCGTGTCGGCATTGCGTCTGGAAGCGGCTGCGCGAGCGCTCGCGGAGTCGTACCGGCCGCTCAAGCGGATTGCGCTCGATTGTGGCTTCGGCAGCGAGCAGAACTTGCGGCGCGCCTTTGTGCGGCGCTTCGGTGTGTTGCCGTTGGAGTATCGGGAGCGTTTCGAGTCCGCGGTCGTGCCGCGGCGCGCGGCGGCGTCGGCGTCGGCGGCTGTGGAGGCGAGTTGAGTCTGGCGGCAAGCGAAAGCTCGACGAAAGCCTGGCAAGCGTCCTAGCCGAAATTCGGCAAGATAACGCCACCGGCCCGCGACGATGTCAATATTGCCCTCGTATAATCGCCTCCTTTAAATGCATCCGATTGACCGGAGTCAAGATGAGCACCCCTGCCTTAGCGCCCCTGGACCGTTCCGAAACTACCTTCCGCTTTCTCGCTGAGCCCACCTCGGTCAACTTCGGCGGCAAGGTGCACGGCGGCGCGTTGATGAAGTGGATCGACGAGACCGCGTACGCGTGCTCGGCGGTGTGGTCGGGGCGCTATTGCGTGACGGTGAGTGTGGGCAATATCCGCTTCCGCCGGCCGATCCTGGTTGGCAACCTGGTCGAACTGCGCGCGCGAGTCGTGGCGACGGGCCGCACCAGCATGCACATCCATGTGTCGGTGCAGGCAGGCGATCCGAAGGGCGGCGAGTTGCTGCACACCACGGACTGTCTGGTGGTGATGGTGGCGGTCAACGAGAACGGCCACCCGGTGCCGGTGCCGGCGTTTGTGCCGGAAACGGAGGAGCAGAAGCGCCTTGCCAAGTACGCGATGGACGTGAAAGAAGCGCTCGACGCGATCGTCGAGTTGAAGCCGGAAGAAGTGGCGCAGGGGAAGCTTTAAGCGGGATTTGCAGGCCGCGCGATCATTTCATTCGCGCGGCCTGCCATTCAAAGCAAGGGGTTAATTCAAGCAGGCAATCCGCGAATCACCCCGCCGAATGCCCGACCATATCCTTCGGCCGGACCCATTCGTCGAACTGCTGCTCGGTGACATAGCCGAGCGCCAGCGCCGACGCCTTCAGCGTCGTGCCTTCCTTGTGCGCTTTCTTCGCGATCTGCGCGGCCTTGTCGTAGCCGATGTGCGGATTGAGCGCTGTCACCAGCATCAGCGATTCGTTGAGCAGCGTATCGATGCGCTCGCGATTCGGCTCGATGCCCACCGCACAGTTGTCGTTGAAGCTGTGCGCGCCGTCGGCAAGCAAACGGACCGATTGCAGCACGTTGTGCGCGATCATCGGCCGGAACACGTTCAACTCGAAGTTGCCGCTCGCGCCGCCGATATTCACCGCGACGTCGTTGCCGAACACTTGCGCGCACAGCATCGTCAAGGCTTCGGATTGGGTCGGATTGACCTTGCCCGGCATGATCGAGCTGCCCGGTTCGTTCTCCGGAATCGACAGTTCTCCAAGTCCGCAACGCGGGCCGCTTGCGAGCCAGCGAATATCGTTGGCAATCTTGTTCAGACTCGCCGCGACCGTCTTCAACGCGCCGTGTGCGAACACCAGTGCATCGGCGCCTGCCATCACTTCGAATTTGTTGGGCGCCGAGACGAACGGCAAGCCGGTCAGTTTGCCGATCGCCGCCGCCACCTTGTCGGCGAATTGCGGATGCGCGTTCAAACCGGTGCCGACCGCCGTGCCGCCCTGCGCGAGTTCGTACAGATGCGGCAGCGCCGATTCCACGTGACGGATGCCGTGATCGAGTTGCGCGACGTAGCCTGAAAACTCCTGGCCGAGCGTAAGCGGCGTGGCGTCCTGCAGATGTGTGCGGCCGATCTTGACGATCTCGGCAAAGGCTTTCGCCTTACCGTCGAGCGTCTCGCGCAACGTTTTCAGCGCAGGCAGCAGATGCTTGACGATCGCATAGGCGGCGGCTACGTGCATCGCCGTCGGAAACACGTCGTTCGACGACTGGCCGCGATTCACGTCGTCGTTTGGATGCACCTTGCGCGCCTCGCCGCGCTCGCCGCCGAGCAGCTCGCTCGCGCGATTCGCGATCACTTCGTTGAGGTTCATGTTGCTCTGCGTGCCGGAGCCGGTTTGCCAGACCGCGAGCGGAAATTCCTCCGGATGCTTGCCGTCGATGATCTCGTCGGCCGCTTGCATGATTGCCTTCGCCTTGTTCCCGTCGAGTACGCCCAGACCCTCGTTGACCTCGGCGGCGGCGCGCTTGATCACGGCCAGCGCGGTAATCAGTTCGGGCGATTGCTTCTCAGACGAAATGCGGAAATTCTGTAGCGAGCGCTGAGTCTGTGCGCCCCATAAACGAGCGTTCGGCACGGCGATCTCACCGAACGTGTCGCGCTCCATTCGTACGTCTTCGGTCATGGTTCAGCTCCGCTTCTCAAAGTTGTTCGTTGACAGGCAATAGGGAGAATAGACCCGTTAGCGCATTCCGGTAAAAACCCGCTTGCGGATCGAAAATATAGGTGCGGCGCGTGCCGTTTTCGACGTCGGTCCAGACGAGCGGCGAGAGAGGTGCACCGATCGAGCGCAAATAAGCGAGTTGCGCCGGGTCGGCGAGCGTGACGCGATAGCTTACTTCGGGCGCGATTGCATGTTCGAAGATCTGCGCGACCTGTTCGGCGAGCGCCGGGCTATGGATGACCAGCGTCTGCTCGGTGTTCAGATTGGCCGAGCGCGGATCGAGATTCATCGAGCCGATCACCAGGATTTTGTGGTCGATGACATAGGCTTTCGCGTGCAGGCTGGCTCGCGACCGAGATCCAGTGAAACCAGCGCGCGGCGCCTTTTGCTGCGGTTTGAATTCATACAATTCCACGCCCTGTTGCAGCAGCGGCACGCGGAACGGGCTATAGCCGGCTTGCACGGCCACAGCATCGGTCGCGGCGAGAGAGTTGGTCAGCACGGCAATGCGCAGGCCCCGATGCGTCAGTTCGCCGGCCGCCTTGACGCCGGTCTCGTGCGGGACGAAGTAGGGCGAAATGATCAGAAAATCTTTCTGCGCGTCGTGCATCAGTTCAATTAATCGCTGCATCGGCGGGCTGACGTAGTCGGGCGACGGATGTTCGATTTTCTCCGGCAGGTCCGCCTCGAATTCGGCCGGCGCCCACGTCAAGCCGAGTTGATCTTTCGCGATCTGCGAGGCGAGCGGTGTGGCGTTCAGCGGTTTCGCGTTGTACGGATCGGCGTTGATGCGCCAGTGCTGGCGTAAATCGTCGCGCGTCTGGTCGAGTTCCTTCGCATTGAACTTCTGTTTGTTCAGCACCCGCAGCGGATAGGCGATGCTGCTATTCCAGTAGTTGTCGAAACTGGCGGAGACATCGGCGGTGATCTGACCGGCGGCCAGCACGTCGAGGTCGCGGAACTGCAGTGTTTCGCTGGCACTGAAATATTCGTCGCCAAGGTTGCGGCCGCCGACGATGGCCAACTGGTTGTCGGCGATCATCGACTTGTTGTGCATGCGGCGCGTGAAATGGCCGATCTGCGTGAACACGTTCGTCGTGCGTTCGAACACGCCTTCCTGCGCGCTGCCGAATGGATTGAAGACGCGGATTTCGATGTTGTCGTGCGAGTTCAGACCCGCCATCGTCTGGTCGATGTCCTTGAAGTTCAGATCGTCGACCAGCATGCGCACTCTCACACCGTGGTCGGCCGCGTAGAGCGCGGCGGCGAGCAGCAGCTTGCCGGTGGTGTCCTCGTTGGCGATGTAGTACTGCATGTCGAGGGTTTTCGTCGCCGCGCGCGCGAGTGCAATGCGCATCTGCAAGGCGTCGGTGCCGCTCGCCAGTACCCGAAAACCGGACTCGTTCGGATGCGCGGCTTCGAGTGGCGCGAGGGCCGTGTGAAGCGGCGTTATTTCAGTGACGGGCAGTGCGTGGGTGATCTGACGGTCGTACGCGGTGGCGGGAGGCATGGTCGCGCAAGCGGTCAAAAGCGCCGTTGCGCAGCAGAGCAGGAAGAAATGTCTCGCTGTCCCCCACGGGGACATCCTGCGGAGCGTGCTAAACGCGCCCTGGCGGCGTAGTGCGGTCTGACTTTGACTTTGACTTTGATGCCACGACACGCTGTTACTCCCGTGTTTGCAGGCTTCTCATGGCGGCGGCGTGTGTGGCTTGCTCACGCTGTCGAGAAATGCATTCTAAAGGGAATCAGACCGGTGAGCTTTCGTTCTTCCGTATAACGACGGCGTGGGACTTTGGCGCGGTTTGTTTGTCGGTGCGGCGCGTTCTGTCTGCACGCCACAGGCGCGCAGACAGATGCCGCTAGTCAAGGCAGCAAGCCTGCGACCTGCGGCGCTTGATGGTCGCTTGACGGTGATTATCCGTGTTCGGCGTTCAACGCGCGTTCGCCATCCGGATGCGTAGACCCTTTTGCGGGACGTCCTGCCCAATAACCCGCAAGCAGCGAGCCGGACAGGTTATGCCACACGGAAAACAACGCGCCCGGCAATGCCGCGATCGGCGTGAAATACAGCTTGCCGAGCGTCGCCGCGAGTCCCGAGTTCTGCATGCCCACTTCGATAGCGAGCGTGCGGCAGACGGCTTCGTCGAAGCCGAGCAGACGTCCGCCCCAGTAGCCGCCGAGCAAACCAATGCCGTTGTGCAGCACGACGCCCAGCATCACCACGAGACCCACCGACGCGATGCTCTTCTGCGTGCCACCCACTACCGCACCGATGATCAGCACAATCGCGACCATCGAGATCAGCGGCAAAATCGGTTCGACCTTGCGCACGGCCTTGTTGAACAGTTGGTTGACGACGAGGCCGACCACGATCGGCAGGGCAACGATCTGCAGGATGCTCATGAGCATGCCGTGCACGTCGACGGCAATCGACGCGTCCACATAAAGACGCGTGAGCAGCGGTGTCGCGAACACGCCGACCAGCGTCGACAATGCGCTGATCGTCACCGACAACGCCACATCGCCGCGCGCCAGATAGATCATGACGTTCGACGCCGTGCCGCTTGCGACGCTACCCACCAGCACCATGCCGGCAGTCAGATCCGGGGGCATGCGGAGTGTCTTGGCGATTGCCCATGCTGCCAGCGGCATCACGAGGTAGTGCAGGACGATGCCTGCAATCACCGGCGCGGGCCGCGTGAAGACGCGCTGGAAATCGGCCACGGATAGCGTGACGCCCATTGCCAGCATGATGATCGTCAGGAGCGTAGTGACATGGGGCGCAATACCGGCGAACGAGGCGGGCGAGAAGTACGCGGCAATCGAAACGAGCACGGCCCAGAGCGGAAATAAACGGGTGACGCGGGCAAGCATGACGGGTGGTCCTTGATTATGTTTTATAGCGGGAATTGAAGGTCGGTCGTGCGGCATGCCGTCAGTCGAGGAGGCATGCCCGGGGCGCCGCTCGCGAGGAGCGGCAGGGCCCTGGCGGAGGATGTCGGGCCGTCGGGCGGCGCGGCCTTCGTGAGGTGCGCAAGTGGCGTCACGCGGGTGCGCGCGGTTTTGCCAGAGCGCGCATTTTACCGTTCGTGGCGCGTTTGCCGGGAAACGTTGGTTGCGTGCGCAACCATCTGTGCTTGGCCTGGTTCGGGCCGACCTCAGGCCGACCTCAGGCCGACCTCAGGCCGGCCTCAGGCCGACGGAGCAGGCGGCGCGCCGGGCGTGACTGGCACGCGCCGCAAGCTCAGCTTGTGAAAGCGCAGCGTCATCAGCAACGCGACGCTCGCGAGGCCGGCCGCGAGTCCCCACCACAAACCGCGCGCGCCCAGCCCGAAGTGAAAGGCCAGCACGTAACCGGTCGGAAAGCCGATAACCCAGTACCCGAACGTCGCGGCGATCATCGGCACCCGTGTGTCCTTCAGACCGCGCAGGCAGCCCGAGCCGACCGTCTGCATGCCGTCGACGATTTGGAAGATCGCGGCCACGCCGAGCAGCGAACTCGCCAGCGTAACCGTGGCTGCATTGGCCGGGTCGTCGAGATGAAGATACAAGCCCACGATCCAGTGCGGCGCGGCGATCAGCACGATGCCCGACAGCGTCATGAAGCCGACCCCGAGCGCGAGCGCAACGAAACCCGCGTGGCGCGCGGCGAGCGGTTGGCCGGCGCCGGACCAGTAGCCGACCCGTACATTTGCTGCCTGACCGATCGCGAGCGGCACCATGAAGGCCACCGAGGCGACGTTCAACGCGATCTGATGCGCGGCCAGTTGCGATTCGCCGAGCAGGCCGACCATCAGGCCGGTGGCGAGGAACAGTGTCGATTCGACGCCGTAGGTGATCGCGACCGGCCAGCCGATGCCGAAGAGTTCACCCATCAACGGCACGTTCGGCCGCGTTGCGACGACGAAATGTTTATAGCGGGGCCGCAGATGCAACAGGGCCATCAGCACGAGCGCGCTCAGCCATACGGTGATCGAGGTGGCCGCCGCTGAACCGAGAAAGCCGAGGCGGGGCAGTCCGTAGGCGCCGTGAATCAGCCCGTAGTTGAGAAAACCGTTGACGAACACGCTAACGAGCGATACCCACAGGAGCCGTTTGGCCGCGCCGATGGCCGGCAGGAACGAGCGCATCAGGCCGACGCCGATCAGACTGCCGAGCGAGCCCCAGCGCAACACCGCCGCGTATTCGCCGACGTTGTGCGCAAGCAGCGCGGGTTCGCCGAAGGCCAGCAGGACGGGCGTGGCGAACGACAGCAGGAAGAACGCCGGCACCGACAGCAGCACCGACAACACGAAGCCGGTCCAGTAAATATGCGGCACACGGCCTTCGTCCTGCGCGCCGCGCGCATGCGACACGCTCACGCTCACGGAGGTGAGCACGCCTTGCAGCAGTGTGACCACGACGAAGAACAGGTTGGCGCCGAGGCCGCCGGCGGCGAGCGCGTCGGGGCCGAGCGAACCGAGCAGGATCGTGTCGGTGACGCCCATCGCCATTTGCGAAAGCTGCGCGATGGCGAGCGGCGCGGCGAGCCGGGCGGTGTCGGCGGCGTGGCGGGTCAGGGTCGGCGGCCGGGCGGCCACCCGGGTGAAGCCGGATTGAGTCATGGAGCGCTTGGAAGCGGAAGGGGCGACAGCGCGGCGGCGGGCGCGAGCCGGACGACTTGCGCGGCTGGCGAGCTGCCGGTGGCGAAATCCGGCGGCTCGCGAAAGCGTAGGGCGGCTGTCAGCCGATTGTTTGTCTGTCGAAACTGACAGCTTATTGCTTAGGCGCGGGGATGTCGATGGAGGAAGCACGATTTTGGTGCGCGCGGTCCTCCGAGTTTCCCGACTCGACGTTTCTGATGACGGGCCCGGGCCATTGGCTTCCCGTCTTCGATTTGGTGTTCACGGCTGCCAGCTTCCGGTTTAGCGTCCTGGCGGCGAGTTTTTCCCGAGTCCGACGAGGCAGCGCCTCAAGCCTCGTGTACCGCGATCCGCGTATCGCCGAGCAGCACGACCTGGCCCGCGCGGATTTTGCAGGTTTTGCGCGTTTCGACCCGGCCGTCGACGGTCACCGCGCCGTCCGCGACCATCATTTTTGCCTGCCCGCCGCTGTCCGCGAGCCCCGTTATCTTCAGGAGATTGTGCAGTTCGACGTAGTCGCCGGTCAGTGTGAAATCGAGGTTGGGCATGGCGTTTGCACCTTGAAGCAAAGGGTTCGCATCATAAGCCAGAAGCTTGCCCTGAATGAAAGTCTCCGTCGTCCCGGACCCCGCTCAGGCGATTGCAAGCAAATGTTATGTAGTTGTCAGAAAATGAAACGTTCCGTAACACTGGTCGTATGTTAAGAACTTGACTCGTAAAGTGCTGGTCTGTAGGAAAGCTTGCTGGATTTTTCCGGCAACGAACAGGCCGGGCGAGGCGCGCATGAAGTGCACATCAAACTGCTGCGCCGGATACGACGCCCGCGTCACAACAACTTTAGAGAGGATTTAGCCATGACTCAGATTCGTACGTTCCTGATCGGTACCGCCCTGACTGCTTTTGCCGCTACCGCTGCTGTCGCGCAGACCGCGCAACCGGCTGCCGGTATGAACGGCCAGGCACAGGTCCAGATGCAAGGCGCCGACGTCGCGCCCGCAGCACAGGGTGTGCAGCCGGTAACGCCGGCACCGGCGCGTCTGACGGCATCGGGCTCGACCGATCCATTGGTCCAGAAGCGCGACGCCAACGCACAGGCTAATGCTGAATACAAGGCGTCGAAGAAGGCGTCCAAGGCGGAGTTGAAGCAGCAGCAAAAGGCTGCCAAGTCGCAGTACAACGAGCAGGTGCACGACGCCAAGATCAACCAGAAGGCTGACAAGCAGGCCGCCAACAATGAAATGAAGATGAACATGCAAGGCCAGGCGGCCGATCAGGACAACGCCGCAGACGTGAAGCACTAAGCCCAAGTCGTGCAGTATCTGGCGTGACGGCACCTTTGGCCGACACGTCGAAGAAAAATAGCCCGGAGCGCATCTGCGTCCGGGCTATTTTTTCTGTGCGGTACGGAAAAAAGGGTCGCTTGCCGCAAATGGTTGTATGGATATACAGTATGCGTCGCCGCGTCCACTCCATCTCAGGCCCGAAAATCCACCGTGCTCTCCGTCGCTGAATCTCCGTCACCGTCCTATTCCGGTACCGACAGCGCCGCCTGGCTGGCAAAGCTCAACGACGCGCAACGCGAAGCCGTCGAATACGGTGCCGACAGTCCCAACGCGCCGCCGGGCGCGCTGCTGGTGATCGCGGGGGCCGGCTCCGGCAAAACCAATACGCTGGCGCACCGGGTCGCCAATCTGGTGGTGAAGGGCGCCGATCCGCGTCGTATCCTGCTGCTGACCTTCTCACGCCGCGCCGCGCTCGAAATGACCCGCCGCGTCACGCGCATTGCCGGCGCGGCACTTGGCACGCGCGCTGCGCTGGCGCAAGGGTTGACGTGGTCGGGCACCTTTCATAGCGTCGGCGCGCGGCTATTGCGCGAATATGCTGACCTGATCGGCCTCGCGCCGGCCTTCACGATCAACGACCGTGAGGATTCCGCCGACCTGATGAATCTCGTGCGTCACGAGCTAGGCTTGTCGGCGAAAGAGCGGCGTTTTCCGGCCAAGGGCGCCTGCTTCGCGATCTACTCGCGCGTGGTGAACACCGGCGCGTCGCTCGCCGACGTGCTCAACGGCGCTTTTCCCTGGTGCCGGGAGTGGGAGGCCGATCTGCGCATGTTGTTCGCGGCGTACGTCGAAGCCAAGCAGAAGCAAAGCGTGCTCGACTACGACGATCTGCTGCTCTACTGGTCGCACATGGCCGCCGAGCCGGCGATCGCAGCCGATTTGTCGGCGCGCTTCGATCACGTTCTCGTCGATGAGTATCAGGATACCAACCGCCTGCAGGCGTCGATCCTGCTCGCGCTGAAACCCGATGGCCGCGGCCTGACCGTGGTCGGCGACGACGCCCAGTCGATCTATTCGTTTCGCGGCGCCACGGTGCGCAACATTCTCGACTTTCCGGCGCACTTCAACCCGCCTGCCAAACAGGTCACGCTCGAGCGCAATTACCGCTCGACCGGATCCATTCTGGCGGCGTCGAATGCGGTGATCGAGCTCGCAAGCGAGCGCTACACGAAGAATCTGTGGACCGACAAGGCCTCGGCGCAGCGCCCGCGTCTGGTGACGGTCGCCGACGAAGCGGATCAGGCCCGCTACATCGTCGAACAGGTGCTCGAAGCGCGTGAGCAGGGCATGAAGCTGAAATCGCAGGCGGTGCTGTTTCGCGCCGCCCATCACAGCGCCGCGCTGGAGATTGAACTGACCCGGCGCAACATTCCGTTCGTGAAGTTCGGCGGCCTGAAGTTTCTCGACTCGGTGCATGTCAAGGATGTGCTCGCCGTGCTGCGCTGGGCGGAGAATCCACGCGACCGTGTCGCTGGTTTTCGCGTTGTGCAATTGCTGCCGGGCGTTGGTCCCGCCACTGCCGCGAAGGTGCTGGACGAGGTCGTGGCGCGGGCGGGCGTCGGCAATCCGGCCGATATCACCCATAGCCCCGGCGGCGCGCTGGCCGCCTTTGCACCGCCCGCTCGCGCGCAGGAAGACTGGCATCCGTTCGTCAAGCTGATGTCGAGCGTGTACGGGCGCCAGACACCGTGGCCGGCCGAGTTCGAAATGGTGCGGCGCTGGTACGAGCCGCATCTCGAACGCAATCATGAGGACGCAGCGATCCGTCACGCGGATCTACTCCAGATGGAAAGTATCGCGGGCACGTATGCATCGCGCGAACGCTTCCTGACCGAGCTGACGCTCGATCCGCCGGACGCCACCAGCGACGAATCCGGCGTGCCCCTGATCGACGAGGACTACCTGATCCTGTCCACGATCCATTCGGCGAAAGGGCAGGAGTGGCGCAACGTGTTCGTGCTGAACGGCGTCGACGGTTGCATTCCGTCCGATCTCGGCACGGGCAGCGAGGAAGAAATCGACGAGGAACGGCGCCTGTTATACGTGGCGATGACGCGCGCGAAGGAGGACCTGCATATCGTCGTGCCGCAGCGCTTTTACGTGCACAACCAGACCCATATGGGTGACCGTCACGTGTGGGCGTCGCGCACACGGTTCATTCCGGCGCATCTGATGCCCTTGTTCGACGCTTACGCCTGGCCGCGCGTGCCGGTGCCGAGCGCTCCCACAGCGACGGGATTGGCCGCGGCGGCGCAGGCGAAGATCGAGATTGGGGCCAGGCTCAGGAAGATGTGGGATTGAAACGGTGATGCCGGGTTCGGGCGCGATCGAGGCCGCCATGTTGCGGCCTCCTGGTCCGATGTTCCGGCAACCGTTGCGGCTGCCTTCAGTTGCAGCTGGCCGGTGCCGGCCGGATTTAGCGCGACTGCCGTTGCTGCCGTTGCTGCTGCGGTGGCTGCACCGGACGCGGCGGCACAAAGAAATTGCGTAGCCATGCAGCGAGGCGTGAGAACACGTCATACGGCTCTTCGACGAAAATCTCCGGCTTCAGCAAGCGCAGGTACTCCATGATCTGCTGCGCTTCCTGCTTCTGGAACGAGCCGTGCGAAATACCGAGGCGCAAGAGGCCGCGCAGTTCGCCGAGCTTTTCGCGCGCGGTGCTGCCCACACCGGTTTCGCACGCCACTTTGGCTTCGTAGACGCGCTGGCGCAGCGATTCCACCAGCCGCCAGGCCGGTGTCTGCATGGTTTCCTCGAGCGCCTGGATGTCCTGTGCCGCGCCTTTGATCTGCGCCGCGAGCGGATCGATCAGCGCTGCGTCGCCTTCCGCTTCCTTGACGATGGCCGCTGCCCAATCGCGGCATTGCTTGGCGAGTTCTTCGGGCGTCCATTCCGAGCGGGCCGCAAAGCCGAAACCGAATTCCTCCGCCTGCCGCATCAGAATCGCCACGACGTCCGGGAATTCCTTGTCCAGCGTGCGTTTCGCCCACGCGTACTGGCCACCCTGCAACATCCGCTGAACCGCGTGCTCGGTCAGCGGCACCATGTTGTCGAGTAGCTTGGCGCGCAAAAAGTCCTCAAACGACGGCGTCGCGAACTGCGGATCGAGCTTCAGCGAAACCCGCAGAAAAGCGTCGAAGTCCTTGCGCAGCGTTGCAATGGTCTCGTCTTTGAGCGTGAGGGTGATTTGACCCATGTGTTATCCCGTTTGGTCCTGCCGCGCTGCATTGTCATGTCGGCGGTTCGCGCACGGACCCCGTGAGACGCGACGCCAATGCCGGCGCGGTTGATTCCTGCCTGTTGCCGCATAACCAGCGGGACGTATCCCGACGAGCGGACCTCGACTTCTTATCGGCGGAATTAAGGGAAACTTAAGGGTGGGCGGGCGTACTGGCGACGCTTTTAGAGGGATGCATCGCCTAATGACGGCAGTGCGCGGCGGGCGCCACCCCGTGCCGAGCCAGCCGCGCTCGGCGCCTGTGGCAACGGGGTGCCACAGGCGCGCGCCGTGAGCCTCGAACCGCGCTTATTTAAGCACGACGCATTGCCAGACAAAAAAGACCGTCAGGCCGACCGCGATGGTCAGGAGTGGCCGCCGCGTCAGCGCGCTGACTACGATGGCGGCCAGCGCCCCGACCAGTTGCGGATTGCGCCAGGTCAATTCGGCGCCGCTGCCGTGCGGCGAGACCGCCATCGGGACGATGATCGCCGTCAGCACGGTAACAGGAACGAAGCCGAGCGCGGTGCGCACGAGCGGCGGAAACACCAGCCGGTCGCCGAGCACGAAGACGGCGGCGCGGATCACCCAGGTAATGGCGGCCATGCCAAGGATCAGAACGATGTAATTCATCGCGATGCTCCTGCGGTTTCCTGCACTGCGTCCTGCGAGAGTTTCCGTGGGGCTTCCCGCGGGGGCTCCTGCGAGCTTGCGCGCGGCGTTTCGCGGTTACCCCGCGTATCTCGCCCAAATCGCGACACCGACAGCAGGACGCCGACCGCGACGCCCGCGAACACCGCGCCGAGCAGGCCGAGCTTGTACGGCCACGCCTGCCAGAAGAAGGCCAGCGTGCCCGCGGTGGCGGCCGCCGCGATATAGCGCAGCGCAACGAGTTGCGGCACGACGATCGCAATGAAAGTGGCGACCATCGCGAAATCGAGCCCGAGCGACTGCAGGCCCGGAAAGGCCGCGCCGAACAGCAGGCCGGCGACGGTCCAGAGCTGCCAGTTCAGGTACATCGCCAGACCCGCGCCAAAGAAATAGTGCGGACCGACCGTGCCGGGCTCCCGATGCCGGTAATGCTCCCATGCGACCGCGAAGACCTCGTCGGTGAGCAGCGCGCCAAGCGCCCAGCGCCAGCGCGCCGGGAGATGCGCGACGTGTGGCGCGAGGGTCGCGCTATACAGCACGTGGCGCAGGTTGACGACGAGCGTGGTCGTCCAGATCACTGCAAAACTCGCATGGCCGGCGATCAGGCCCAGTGCGATGAATTGCGCGGAGCCGGCGAACACGACGAGCGACATCAACTGGCCGTGCCATAGATGCAGCGGACCGGACGCGACCAGGGTGCCGAAAATCACGCCGAAGGGCGCCGCGCCGACCATCATTGGGATGATGTCGCGCGCGCCGGCGGTGAATTCTTTTAAATGGCCTCTGCTTGAGGGCTGGCCGGGGGTGGAATGGGTCAATCTTGCCTCCTTGATTCGGGAAGCATAGCGAGCGGTGGTGGGCGGGGCTTGTACGTTCTTGCGGTGAGCGCGCAAAGGATGCGGAGGCGGGTTACGGGATGACCGGCCTGATGCAATTCGCGAGGCGGCTGAAGGCGTATGGTGGGGCGGGTCGGAGTGGCCCTCAAAAGAGATCGGCCTCGAGATTGCATCGCTGCGTGGTCGCGGCCGCGCGGGCTGCAGACGTCCTGCCGTCCTGTGAAGTCCTGCGTCAACCGCCTTGCCAGCGTCCCGGCGGCACGCCGAACATGCGCCGGAAATGGCGCGTGAAATGACTTTGGTCCGTGAAGCCACTGGCGGCGGCGACATCCGTCACGGAGACACCCGCGCGCAAAGGTGCCAGCGAGCGTTGCAGGCGCACCTGGTTGCGCCACGCGTGCGGCGGCAGCCCGGTGGTCTGGTTGAAAAGGCGTGCGGCGTGAAAGGGCGACAGTCCCGCTGCCTGCGCGACTTCGGCCAGCGTGACAGCTTCGGCGAGGTCGCCGGTCAGGCGCTCCTGCATTGTCGCGACGCGGGCGTCGTCGACGGCGAGGCGTGACGGTACCGGCTGCGTTTGCGAGTAGCGGACCAGCAAGGTGGACAACGCGTCGAGCATGGCGGCCTCGGCGGCGAGCGGATCGTCGCCGGCCTCCAGCAGGCAGTGCGCGCGCGCCAGCCGCTGTGCCAGATCGGGATCGCGGATCACGCCCGGTGCGAACCACGGTAATGCTTGCGGCTTGCCGGCGACTCCATTGGCGAGATCGTGAATGAAATCCACGGGCGCGTACATCACGCGATACCGCCAGCCTGCCTCGACAGCCTTCGAACCCGTGTGCAACTCGCCGGGATTGATGATCGGCACGCTGCCCGCTTCGGCGACATAGTCCGAGCCGCGATACCGATAGCCCTCGGCGCCCGCGACGATCACCGGAATTGTGTACGCATCGTGCCAATGCGGCGTGAACTCATGATCGTGATATTCGGCCGTGAGCAGATCCGCGCCGGGCAGAAGCGGCGTACGCCAGTAGCGAGCGGAATCCTGGAAACGATGGGCGGTCATGGTGAAAGTCTGGCGGTCCGGCATGACCGGTCAGTGTAGCGCGCCGCGGCGGCTGCCGGTGCCGTTGCTCGTGCTTGCGCGCCTTTGCGTAGTGCGTTTTGCCGTAGGTGGCGATTACTTGACCGGAATCGTCGTGCCGGTCGGTATCGGCACGGCGCTTACGCTGTTTTTCGCGCTGCCGCTGACGACCCGGTCGCTGTAGGTCAGGTACACCAGCGTGTTGCGTTTCGCGTCGACCACCCGCACAACATGCAGCGATTTGAAGATCAGCGACATACTCACGGAGAACACGTCGGCCTGCTGTTTCACTGGCCCGGTGAAGTGAATGGTGCCGACCTGACGGCAGGCGATCGACGCTTCGGTCGGATCTTCGGCGATTCCGAGCGTGCCCTTGACGCCGCCCGTGCGCGCCCGCGACACGTAGCAGGTCACACCCTGGACCAGCGGATCGTCATAGGCTTCGACGACCACGCGGTCTGAGCCTGTGATACGGAAGTTGGTATTGACGCTGCCGACTTCTTCGCTGTGTGCCGGAGGCAGCAGCAGGGTGGTCGTGACTGCAAGCGCGATGCGCAACAAGGTCGGTTTCATGAGGTGGCCGGGAATGAGTGCTCGGGTTGGGCGCGAGAGAGTTGCGTCGAGATAAAACACCATCGTATAACGGCGTATCCACCAGAGGGTCAGCGTTGAGGCCCTAGGTCTTGCGCAAACTTCCGGTCGGAACGGTCGGCCCCAGACCAGGTCACCCGATCCGGCATCGAAATCGGCCGGGCCAAAAAGGCCCGCCAAAACAAAAAGGCCCGCACGAATGCGGGCCTTCTAAATTTTTTGGCTCCTCGACCTGGGCTCGAACCAGGGACCTACGGATTAACAGTCCGGCGCTCTACCGACTGAGCTATCGAGGAACAGCAGTACAACTTGATCTACATAAAAAAGCCCGTATTGGTTAACGGGCTTTTGCAATTCTTGGCTCCTCGACCTGGGCTCGAACCAGGGACCTACGGATTAACAGTCCGGCGCTCTACCGACTGAGCTATCGAGGAACAGAACAACAAACAGCAGAGAAGCGAAATTGTAGAAGCAGCTTAAGCGCCTGTCAATACCCTGCGTTCATCTCGATTTGGTTCGAATGCAACAGCGGGAGACAGGCCGCGCCACTTAACGGACGAGCAGGGCCAGCTTTTCCTTCACGTCCTTGAACTCGTCGGCTTCCGGCAGCGGTGCCTTGGTCTTGGTGATGCTCGGCCAGTTCTTCGCCAGATCGGCATTCAGCTCGGTGAAGTGCTGCTGGTCGCCCGGCACGTCTTCTTCGGCATAAATGGCGTTCACCGGGCATTCGGCCACGCACACGGCGCAGTCAATGCATTCATCGGGGTCGATCGCGAGGAAGTTGGGACCTTCGCGAAAGCAGTCCACCGGGCACACATCGACGCAGTCGGTATAGCGGCACTTGATGCAGCTTTCGGTCACAACGTGAGTCATTCAGGCAGCTCCTGCATGCGGAATCAGGGAAGGCGAATACGCCAAAAGCGCTATTGTAACGTAACGTCAAGAGGCGCATACGGCATCGCGCAATGCCTTTTATACGTTTTCGTGATTAGTTTATGGCGTCCGGCGCAGCGGTCCGCCGGCGCGCTGAATCCGGGCGCATTCGGGTAACATGCGTCAGGTCGGTGCGCACGGGGCGTGCCGCACGCGCATGGGTTGACGTGTTTGGTCGAGCCAGGCTTTCCGTTTTTCCTGCAGTCCAGTTCGCACCATCATGATTATTACTTCGCTGCTCGACACCGATCTGTACAAGTTCACGATGATGCAAGTGGTGTTGCATCACTTTCCCGCGGCGAATGTCGAGTATCGCTTTCGCTGCCGCACGCCGAATGTCGACCTCGTACCGTATATCGGTGAGATCCGCGACGAAGTGCGCAAGCTCTGCGACCTGCGCTTCACCGACGACGAACTCGACTACTTGCGGCGCATGCGCTTCATCAAGGGCGACTTCATTGAGTTTCTCGCGCTGTTCCATCTGAACGAGAAATACATTTCGATCGAACCGTCGCCGAAGGGCAACGGCGAAATCGACATCGAGATCAAGGGGCCGTGGCTGCACACGATCCTGTTCGAGATCCCGATGCTCGCAATCGTCAACGAGGTCTACTTCCGCAATACCCAGCAATCGCCGGACTACAGCGAAGGGCGCGGCCGACTCGTCGAAAAGATCAAGCTGCTGGGCGCCCGCCCGGAATTCGCCGACTGCAAGATCGCCGACTACGGCACGCGCCGGCGCTTCTCGAAGCCATGGCACGAAGAAGTGATCCTCACGCTGAAGGACGGCTTGGGCGAGCAATTTGCCGGCACCAGCAACGTCTTCTACGCGATGAAGCACAACCTCACACCGCTCGGCACGATGGCGCATGAATACCTGCAGGCGTGTCAGGCTCTCGGTCCGCGGTTGCGCGATTCGCAGATCTTCGGCTTCGAAATGTGGGCGAAGGAATATCGCGGCGACCTGGGTATTGCACTTTCAGACGTGTACGGCATGGAAGCCTTCCTGCGCGATTTCGACATGTACTTCTGCAAGCTGTTCGACGGCGCGCGCCACGATTCCGGCGATCCATTCGACTGGGGCGAGCGCCTGCTCAAGCACTACGAGGCGAACCGCTGCGACCCGCGCACCAAGATTCTCGTGTTCTCCGACGCGCTCGACATTCCGAAGGTATTGCAACTGTACGAGCGTTTCCGCGGCCGCTGCAAGCTGGCATTCGGCGTAGGAACCAATCTGACAAACGACCTGGGCTACAACCCGTTGCAGATCGTCATCAAGATGGTTCGCTGCAACGGTCAGCCGGTGGCGAAGCTGTCGGATTCGCCGGGCAAGAACATGTGTGAAGACAAAGCCTATCTCGCGTATTTGCGACAGGTGTTCGGCATTGCGCAGCCTGAGGAAGACGCTGCGAAGTAATGCCGCGCCTGCGCGGCTCATGTGCGGCTCACATGCCGATACCTCGCGGAGATGGCGCTCGCCGGGTGGCCGATACGCGGCGATAGGCCGTTCGGCCAGGGTGTTCGCGCGCAGGGTGGCCGGTATAATTCTCGCCATATCGCACGGCTGTCGACACGAGGATTTCGCATATGGATACATCGATTGCCCGCCGTAACATTCTGGCGCGCATCCGCGCAGCGCAGGGGCGCGAGCCTGAGCCGTCCGCTTCCGAGCGTGAGGCTGCTGCGGATTATCTGGCGCGCCATCCCCAAGGCCCGCGTCCGGAGATGCCGGCCGATTTGATTACGCGCTTTATCGAAGAAGCGCTGAAAATGGCGACCACGGTCGATACGGTTGAAGCGCTGAGCGATGTGGCTTCCGCCGTGCATCGCTACCTCACTGAACACGCTTTGCCGCTGCAGGCGATCGCATGGCAAACCCTGCAAGATCTGCACTGGACCGAAGCCGGCCTCAACGTCGAATTCCGCAAACCCGAAGACGGCGACGTAGTCGGGCTTACTGGCTGCTTCTGCGCGACGGCAGAGACCGGCACGCTGGTACTGCTGTCCGGGCCGGAGACTTACGCATCGGCCGGCTTGCTGCCGGAAACGCATATTGCGATCGTACCGGCTTCGCGCATCGTCTCAGGACATGAAGAGGCGTTTGGCCTGATTCGCAGCGAACGCGGCGAACTTCCGCGTGCGGTCAATTTTGTGTCCGGGCCGTCGCGCACCGGGGATATCGAACAGACTATCGTGCTTGGCGCGCATGGGCCTTATCGGGTGCATGTGATCGTCGTTCGTGGCGCGTGAGCCCTGCGAGCGGCTGAGTCTCCCGCCGCGCACCGTCATCCGCGTTAACAAGGACTTCAAGAATATGAAACGACATGCCGTGTGGACGAGCATGGTGCTCGCCGCTGCACTGACGCTGGCCGGATGGCCTCAACTGGCCTCGGCGGCTACGCTCGACGGCGCGACTTTGTCGGCGCTGTGGGGCTTGCCGTTTGCAGGCGTGCTGTTGTCGATCGCGGTGTTTCCGTTGGTCGCGCCGGCATTCTGGCATCACCACTTCGGCAAAATCGCGGCAGCATGGGCGCTGCTATTCCTGGTGCCTTTTGCGCTTACCTTCGGCGCGAGCGTTGCATTCGGAACGTTGGTGCACGCGGTGCTCGAAGAATACATTCCGTTCATCGTGCTGCTGACGGCGCTTTATACGGTCGCGGGCGGCATCTGTGTGCGCGGCAACCTGCATGGCACGCCGCGTCTCAATACCGCCATTCTCGCCGTCGGCACCTTATTGGCCAGCATCATGGGCACGACCGGCGCAGCGATGCTGCTGATCCGCCCATTGCTGCGCGCCAACGACAACCGCAAGCACGTCGTTCATGTGGTGGTGTTCTTCATTTTTCTCGTCGCGAATGCGGGCGGCTCGCTATCGCCGCTCGGCGACCCGCCGCTCTTTCTCGGCTTCCTGCAGGGTGTGAGCTTCTTCTGGACCACTACGCATCTGGCGTTGCCGATGCTGTTCGTCTGCGTCGTGCTGCTGGCCGCGTTCTATGCATTGGACTCGTACTATTTTCATCGGCATGAAGAAGAGCGCTCGCGCTTTCTCGATCCGACGCCGGATTCACCGTCGCTGGGCATCGACGGCACGATCAACTTCGTGCTGCTCGCCGCCGTGATTGCGCTGGTTCTGATGAGCGGATTCTGGAAGTCGGCCGTCGTGTTCGACGTCTTCGGTACGCACGTCGCCTTGCAAAATGCCGTGCGCGATGTCGCGTTGATCGGCGTCACCGTGCTCTCGCTGGTATTGACGCCGCGAGCGGCGCGCGCGGGTAACGACTTCAACTGGGCACCGATCGAAGAGGTCGCCAAGCTGTTTGCAGGCATTTTCGTGACGATCGCGCCGGTCATCACGATCCTGCGTGCCGGCGAGGCGGGCGCGTTCGCCGGCATCGTCCATCTGGTCAACCCGTCAGGGCAGCCGCACGATCTGATGTACTTCTGGGCGACCGGCCTGCTATCGTCGTTTCTCGACAATGCGCCGACCTATCTGGTGTTCTTCAACCTGGCTGGCGGTGACGCGCAGACGCTGATGACCGCCGGCGCCACCACGCTCGCGGCGATCTCGGCCGGTGCGGTTTTCATGGGCGCCAACACGTATATCGGCAATGCACCGAACTTCATGGTGAAAGCGATCGCGGAGTCGCGCGGCATTCGCATGCCGAGCTTTTTCGCGTATTTCGGCTGGTCGGTCGTTGTGCTGATGCCGCTGTTTCTCGTCACGGGCTGGCTGTTTTTCTGACGCCTGGTTTCGCGCTTATCTTGACGCCGAGGTAGTTGGACTCGACGCGCTATTCGGAGAATTGCAATGCAGAAGATCCTCGTCGCCCGCCCGATCTTTCCCGACGTGATCGAGCGGCTCAAACAGTATTTCGACGTCGACTGGCACCAGGGCGACGTCTTGTCCGCCGACGAGTTGACGCGCCGTCTCGCTGATAAAGACGGTGCGTTGACCGCAGGCGATCCGGTCGGCGCGGCGGCACTCGCCGCGGCGCCGCGCCTGCGCGTGGTGTCGAACATGGCGGTGGGCTACAACAACTTCGACATGGCCGCGTTCAATGCGGCGAACGTGCTCGGCACCAATACGCCGGACGTGCTGAACGAATCGACCGCTGACTTCGGCTGGGCGTTGATGATGGCCACGGCGCGCCGCATCGCCGAATCTGAGCACTGGCTTCGCGCGGGCAAATGGCAGAAGTGGACCTATGACGGTTTTCTCGGCACTGACCTGTACGGCTCGACGCTCGGCGTGATCGGCATGGGCCGGATCGGGCAGGCGCTGGCGCGTCGCGCCAAGGGCTTCAACATGCAGGTGATCTATCACAACCGTTCGCGCGTCGCGCCCGAGATCGAGGCGGAGCTGAACGCGCAATACGCGTCCAAACAGGACCTGCTGCAGCGCGCCGATCACGTGGTGCTCGTCTTGCCGTACACGAAGGAAAACCATCACACGATCGGCGCGGCCGAACTCGCACAGATGAAGCCGACCGCAACGCTCACCAACATCGCACGCGGCGGCATTGTCGACGATGCGGCGCTGGTCGAAGCGCTGCGCGCGAAACGGATCGCCGCAGCCGGTCTGGATGTTTACGAAGGCGAACCGAATCTGAATCCGGATCTGCTAACCGTGCCGAATGTCGTACTGACGCCGCACATCGCCAGTGCGACTGAAGCAACGCGCCGCGCTATGGCGAACCTCGCCGCGGACAATCTGATTGCGGCGTTGGGTGAAGGTCCGCGCGCTGGCCGGCCGCCGAATCCGATCAACCCCGAGGTCATCGGCAAGGCGCGTTCATGACAATGATTCTGGTGGCGGCCGTTGCTGTGCTGGCGGTCGCCTTGGTCATCGCGTTGGCATTGCTGATGCGCGGCCATAGCCGCGCCGACGAAAGCGAGCAATTCGAGCTTCTCAGCGAGCGTATCGACGCCGCGGCAGATGCGCAGTCGCATGCTTATGAGCGGCTCGAGCGGCAACTGCGCAATGACATCACCGAGACGGCGCGCGTGTCGCGTACCGAGCAGAGCAGTGGATTCGCGCACTTTCAGCAAACGCTGGCATCGCAATTCAGCAGTATGACGACGGTGCAGGGCGGCAAGATCGACGGCTTCGCGCAGCAGCTCGACGCGGTGCGTCACAGCCTGCAGCAGCAGGCGCAGCAGGCGCGCGACGAGCAGGGGCGCACGCTCAAGCAGTTCGGCGAAACGCTGACCTTGCAACTGGGACAGCTCACCGAGGCGAACGATCGCCGCTTCGCCGAAGTGCGTGCCACCATCGAGCAGCGACTGAAAGACATCGAGGCGAACAACTCGACCAAGCTCGAAGAGA
The DNA here is from genome assembly GCF_905220705.1 of Paraburkholderia domus. GTDB lineage: Bacteria > Pseudomonadota > Gammaproteobacteria > Burkholderiales > Burkholderiaceae > Paraburkholderia > Paraburkholderia domus. The sequence continues at coordinate 871,733 of NZ_CAJNAT010000001.1, read as the reverse complement.
TGCGCCGCACCGTCGACGAAAAATTGCACGCCACGCTAGAACAACGCCTGGGCGAATCGTTCAAGCTGGTGTCCGACCGGCTGGAGCAGGTGCATCGCGGTTTGGGTGAAATGCAGACGCTGGCGGCGGGTGTCGGCGATCTGAAGAAAGTGCTCACCAACGTCAAAACGCGCGGCACATGGGGCGAAGTGCAGCTCGAAGCATTGCTCGAACAACTGCTCACGGCAGATCAATACGCAAAGAACGTCGCGACGGTGCCCAAAAGCGCCGATCGCGTCGAATTCGCGATCAAACTGCCGGGTCGCGCGGAGACGGGTGGTCCAGCTACGCCGGTCTGGTTGCCGATCGACGCCAAGTTCCCGCGCGAGGACTACGAGCGGCTGATCGAGGCTCAGGAGCGCGCCGATCCTGTTGCGGTGGAGGAGGCGTCGCGCGCGCTCGAAGCGCGGATTCGCGCCGAGGCACGCACGATTGCTGAGAAGTATGTGTCGCCGCCGCACACCACCGATTTCGCGCTGCTGTTTCTGCCGACCGAAGGCCTGTACGCGGAAGTCCTGCGCCGGCCTGGCCTGACGGACCTGCTGCAACGCGACTATCGCGTGACGATTGCCGGCCCGACCACGCTCACCGCGTTGCTCAATAGTTTGCAGATGGGTTTCCGCACGCTTGCGATCGAGAAGCGGTCGAGCGAGGTGTGGCAAGTGCTCGGCGCGGTTAAAACGGAGTTCGGCAAATTCGGCGACGTGCTGGCAAAGACCAAGGCACAGCTTGAAACCGTCACGCGTTCGATCGAAGCCGCGGAAACACGCACCCGCGTCATGAACCGCAAGTTGCGTGACGTCGAGGCATTGCCGGGCGAAGAGGCGAGCGGGTTGCTCGGCGATGCGCTAACGGGTGTGGATCCCGACGAGCAATAGCTGCCGGAGTCGAACGTCCGGGCTGAAGTTCCAGAAAGCTGTTGATCTGCTTTAGTGGCTTGGAGCCTGGCGCTCAGTATCGAGCGGGAGCCCATCTGGGGGCTTAGTTAGGGGAGAGCAGGGTCAGTCGGCTAAATCTATAAGCTGAGCGTCGAGCCCGAACCGGCCCCGACTCAGGCGCCAGCCGTTGCGGCCAACTGTTCAAGCGCTTCGCCCGTCAGGCGCACGACACGCCAATCCGGCATCACCGTCGCGCCCATCTTCTCGTAGAAGCTAATGGCCTGCTTGTTCCAGTCGAGCACGGTCCATTCAAAGCGTCCGCACTGCCGCTCGACTGCCAGCGCCGCTAGCCGGGCTAGCATCGCGGCGCCTAAACCGCTGCCGCGTTGATCCGGTTGCACGTAAACATCTTCGAGATACAGCCCGCGTTTGCCGGCAAAGCTCGAGTAATTGTGGAAGAACAGCGCATAGCCGACGATGCGTTCTTCGTTTTCCGCCACCAGCGCTTCGATCGAGGGTCGCGCGCCGAACAGTGCGTCACGCAAGCCGTCTTCGGTCGCGACAAATACGTGCGTGAGGCTTTCGAACTCAGCCAACTCGTACGTCAGCGCGAAGATTGCGCCCGTATCCGCGGGCGTCGCGACGCGGATCGTTGCGGTCATTACGCTTCTTCCGGCGCGTCGGTCAGCTGGATTTCGATACCGCCAAAGCGCGATGCCACCCAGTTGTACGCGTGGCATGCAATCCACAGCAGGATGAAGCCGAGAATCGCATTCAGCAGCAGTGCGCTGAACACCGTGCTCAGTTCGACCGAGCCGTAGCGGATGAACGCCACCAGTACGCCGAGCAGCACGATCGGCACCGAGAACGTCAGGTACACGAGGATAAGCGCTTTGGCCGTCTGTCCCGGTGCAATGAACGAGATCTGTTTTTTCATGGAAGTCAAACCCGTGTGTCGTAGTGGTAATGGGTAAAGCTGCAAATGCGGCAGCAAACCAGCCGCAACAGCAGCGTTCCGTAAGTCGTCAGATGAGGCCGTCGAACAGCATGATATCGACGTGCTCGCCCTCGGCAATATCGGCTTCATCGTGCCCGAGAACGATGAAACAATTTGCTTCGCTCATCGAACTCAGCACGCCAGAGCTTTGTGAGCCGGTTGGCGTGACATGCCATTGGCCGTGCGCATCCCGCTCGGCGACGCCGCGCTGGTACTCGGTGCGGCCGGCCCGTTTGCGGATGGTCTGGCGGCTGGCGGCCCGCAGGACCGGCAGGGCCTGCGGCGTTGCGCCGGACATCAGCAGCAGCGCCTCGCGTACGATCTGGTAGAACGTCACCATCACGGCTACCGGATTGCCTGGCAAGCCGAAGAATAGCGCGGGCAGCCCGAGGCCCGGATGCTCGCCGGACCAGACCCGGCCAAAAGCCAGCGGCCGGCCCGGGCGCATCGCAAGACTCCAGAACGCGACGTCGCCGAACGTCTGCAGCAATTGCTTGGTGAAATCCGCTTCGCCGACCGAGACCCCGCCCGAAGTCAACACCACGTCGGCACTGGCTGCAGCGCTGCGTAACGCTGCTTCGAGAGCGGCGGGTTCGTCGCGCACCACGCCGAGATCGAGCGTATCCATGTTCAGGCGCCGGAGCATCGCAAACAGCGTGTAGCGATTGCTGTCATACACCGAACCCGGGTCGAGCGGCTCGCCGAGAGAACGCAACTCGTCGCCCGTGGAAAAAAATGCGACACGCAAACGGCGCCGCACGTTGACTTCGCCTATGCCGAGCGAAGCCAGCAAACCGAGGTCAGAGGCTCGCATGATGCGGCCGGCGCGTAGCGCGGCATGGCCGCGGGCGAGGTCTTCGCCGGCCAGGCGCCGGTTGGCGCCGGCCCTCAAGGCGCCGGCCGCAAAGCGGATCGAGGTGGAATCGGCGCTGAGCTCGACAAGCTCCTGCGGCACGACGGTGTCACAGTCGGCCGGCATGCAGGCGCCCGTCATGACGCGTACGCATTGCGTCGTGTCGATGTGGCCCGCGAAGGGATGGCCGGCCAGTGCTTTGCCGGCGATCGTCAAATCGACCGCAGACTCACTCGTTGCCAATGCCGCGCCGATGAATGCGTAGCCGTCCATCGCCGAGTTGTCGTGCGAAGGGACGTCGATCGGCGACACGATGTCGGCCGCCAGCACACGGCCAAGCGCATCGCGCAATGCCACGCGTTCGACCGCCGTGACCGGCGCAGCCCATTGACGGACGATCGCCTGGGCGGCCGAAACAGGTAGCGCGTGAGGATCGTACTGCGCGACGCAGCGGGAAAATTCGTTAAGCGTGGTCATGAAGGGCTGGGCGTCGCGACCGGAGGCGGGAGCGGCTGTTGCCGTGCGGCCGGAGCGGGATTTCAACCGGGGCCTCAACAACGCTCGAGGTCGGCGAGTTCTTGTAACGAATTGATATTGTAAAACGCGCGCTCGTCGGTAAAGGCGACTTCGACCGTCTTGTGGCGCGCGTACCACGCGCGGACCTTGCGTTCACCGGCTTCCAGAAAGGCTGCGAGGTCGTCTGCAAGACTGATGCGCAGCAACGCGAATACGGGATGGAGCGAGATGTGGCCTTCGGCGTCGGTGGTCGTGACCGTGGCGATGTCGGCCTGATTCGAGTCGAGTGCCTGCGCGAGGCGGGCGGCGAGTTCGGCCGGCAGTCCCGGCGTGTCACAGGGCGCGCTTAGCACGTACGCGGTGCCGGCCGCGCGCAGCCCGGCGAGCAGCCCGGCCAGCGGTCCGGGAAAGCCGGGCAGCGTATCGGCATGTACCTTGGCGCCGAACGGCGCGCCGAGTGTGCTGTAGACGTCGGGATGACGATTGGCGCTGATCAGCAGGGCGCCGGTTTGCGGTGCGAGTCGCTTCAGCACATGGGAGGCGAGCGGCTCGCCGTGCAGCTGTTGCAGCCCCTTGTCTACGCCGCCCATACGCATGCCGCGTCCGCCCGCGAGGACCAGACCGGTGATGTGTTCGCGTGTTAGGGTCATGGGCCTGGCCGCTTAGCCGCCGATGTATGACATTTCCACGCGACGGCCGTCCTGCTCGCGCGGCGCGGCCGCATTACTGCCGCGCAATTGCGAATAACGGTCGCTGCGGTTTTGCCAGATTTCGGCGACGGCAGTGGCGATATCGGCGTCGCTCGCACCGTTGCGCAGCAAGGCGCGCAGATCGTGACCGGACGACGCGAACAGGCACAGGTACAGCTTGCCCTCGGTCGATAGACGCGCACGCGTGCAACTTCCGCAAAATGCGCGTGTGACGCTCGAAATCACGCCGATCTCGCCGCCGCCGTCCACATAACCCCAGCGCTGGGCGGTTTCGGCTGCGCTGTGCGCTTCGAGCGGCACGAGCGGGAAATGCTCGGCGATGCGCGTCACGACGTCAGCGGAAGGCAGCACTTCGGTCATGTTCCAGCCGTTCGACGTGCCCACGTCCATGTACTCGATGAAGCGCAACACCGTGCCCGAGCCTTTGAAATGACGCGCCATTGGCACGATTTCGCTGTCGTTGGTGCCGCGCTTGACGACCATGTTGACCTTCACTGGCGCGAGCCCCACTGCGTGTGCCGCAGCGATTCCGTCCAGCACGTCGGCGACCGCGAAGTCGGCGTCGTTCATACGGCGAAACAGGGTGTCGTCGAGCGCGTCGAGACTCACCGTCACGCGGGTCAGGCCGGCGTCTTTCAGGCTGCGCGCCTTGCGCTCCAGCAGCGAACCGTTAGTGGTCAGCGTCAGATCGAGTGGGCGGCCTTCCGGCGTGGTGAGTTGCGCGAGTCTTTCGATCAGGAATTCCAGATTTTTGCGCAGAAGCGGTTCGCCACCCGTAAGACGGATTTTCTCGACCCCATGTGCGACGAAGAGCCGCGCCAGCCGTTCGATCTCTTCGAAGCTGAGCAGTGCGCTATGCGGCAAAAACGCATAATCCTTGTCGAACACTGCGCGCGGCATGCAGTAGACGCAGCGAAAATTGCAGCGATCCGTCACCGAGATGCGCAGGTCGCGCAACGGACGCGTCAGCGCGTCGTGCAGCGCGCCGCTGGGCGCCTGCACGGGGCCGGAGATGACCGGCACCGCGCTGAAATCGGCAACAGGGATGATGCGTCGGGACATGAATTACTTCGCTTGATGCTTCGTTTTGGGCTGCTTAGGTGCCATGACATGGGTGCTGCGATTGGAACCTAGATCTTTATTCTAGCGGAAATGCACCCGGCCGCTGCCGGCCTTCGGACGCCGTTCGGGTATACGGGGACTGCCATAAAGCGCGCGATCGGGCGAGCGTGAGGCGCCCATAAAACAAAAAGCCCGCCGGTGAGGGCGGGCTTTTTGCATGGCAGCGGTTCGCTTACTGCGGGTGCTTACCGGTTTCCACCATTTGCATCGGCGCGGTTTCGGCTGGCGGCAACGGCTTGCGCTCGCGGCCCACACGGACTGGCTTGGCCACTTGCGCAGCAGCTTCCTGCGCGGCCCGCAGCTTGTCGGCGTCCGTGTTCACCCAGACGAGACCGGCTTGTTCCAGCACCGGCTTCAGGGCTTCCGCCGAGACACCGGCGTTACGCGGTGCTTGCGGCGCAGCTGCGACGGGTGCCGGCTCGACTGCTGCCGGCTCAACGACCGCTTCAACTGCCGGAGCGACCGCTGCAACGACCGGTTGCGCTTCGAAGATATCCGCTTGCCGTGCCGGCTGGGCGGCCGGTGCTTCGACCACTGCTGCCGGCGCCACGGTTTCCACCGGAGCCGGTGCGGCTTGCGCTTCAACCACCGAAGCAACTGCCGGCGCTTCGACCCGTGCTTCAAACGGGGCTTCGACGCGAGTGACCGGTTCGACGAGCGAAACCGTTTCGCTGGCGGCCGGCGCAGCTTGCGCTGCTTCGACCGGCGCGGCAGCGGCTTGCGCCACCGGCGCTTCCACTACTTGCTCGACCGCAACAGGTGCCACCGGCGCTTCCGCGGCCGGCACAACCGTTTCCGCCTTCGCAGCCGTCTCGACTGCCGGAGCCGGCGTTTCAGTTGCAGCGTGCAGTTGGCTGACGACAACGGTTTCCGTCGCGACAGCAGCGACAACGACTTCCACCGGCTTGACGTCGTTCGCTTCGTTGACTTCAGCCTTGTGCTCGACCGGCTGATGCGAGGTGCGCACCGGTGCTTCGTCGGTCACATTGGTGCTATCGCCTTCGCCTTCCGCGACGTCCGCAGCCAGATTGCCGTTCACGTCCTCTTCACGCTCACGACGGCCACCACGACGACCGCGACGGCGACGACGGCGCTCTTCACCTTCACGCGCCACGGCTTCCTGATCGACCAGCGCGCCGTTTTCGCCCAAGGCGGTCTGGTTTTGCGCCAGTTCTTCCGCTGTTTGCGACTCGTTTTGTGTCAGTGCATCTGCTGCTTCCGGTTGCTGTTTGCGGCGTTCGCCACGTTCAGCGCGTTCGCCACGCTCACGGCGTTCGCCGCGCTCCTGGCGCTCGCCACGTTCGGCGCGCGGTGCGCCGTCGACGGTTTCCGCACGCTCGTTGCCGCGATTGTCGCGGTCACGGTTTTCGCGGCTCTCGCGAGTTTCACGCGGCTCACGAGCCTCGCGGCCTTCGCGGGCCTCACGCGCTTCACGATTGCCGCGCGGCTCGCGCGATTCACGTGCTTCGCGCGGTTCACGACCTTCGCGTGCTTCACGCGGTTCGCGTTCCTCGCGACGCGGCGACGGCTGCTGACCTTGGGCCTGACGGCCGCCGGTCGTGCCTTCACCACGGCCCGCTGCATCGCGGCCACCTGCGCCGCCACGACGATTGCGGTTGCGATCGCCGCCGCGTTCGCCGGTGCGCTCACCGCGCTCCGTACGTTCGCCGCGTTGCGGACGCGCCTGCTTTTCCGTCGTTGCCGGTGCGACAGGCGCCGGTGCGGCCGGCTGCATGCCGAACAGATTCTTCAACCAGCCGATAAACCCGCCGCTGGCCGGCGTAACAGCCACCGGAGCCGGGGTTGCCGGACGTACCGGCGCGCTCGGGGCCGGCTTCTCAGGCGTGATGCCCTTGACCGCCGCTTCCTGCTTCGGCTTCACTTCTTCAGCGCGCTTGCTGTAACCGGTTTCCGATTCCAGTTCGCGGGCTGCTTCTTCGGCCATCTTCCACGAGGCGCGCGGCTCGTCGAGGCGTGCATCGTCGTGACGCAGACGCTCGAGCTTGTAATGCGGCGTGTCGAGGTGCTTGTTCGGGATCAGAACGACATTGACCTTGAAACGCGACTCGATCTTGTTGATTTCCGCGCGCTTCTCGTTCAACAGGAAGGCGGTCACTTCGACCGGCACCTGGCAATGGATCGCCGCGGTGTTTTCCTTCATCGCTTCTTCCTGAATGATCCGCAGCACTTGCAGCGCGGACGATTCAGTATCGCGAATGTGGCCCGTGCCGTTACAGCGCGGGCAGGTCACGTGGCTGCCTTCCGACAAAGCCGGGCGCAGACGTTGACGCGACAGTTCCATCAGGCCGAAGCGCGAGATCTTGCCCATCTGGACGCGTGCACGGTCGTGCTTCAACGCGTCTTTCAGGCGTTGCTCGACTTCACGCTGGCTCTTGGCCGATTCCATGTCGATGAAGTCGATCACGATCAGGCCGCCCAGGTCGCGCAGGCGCAACTGGCGGGCCACTTCGTCGGCAGCTTCGAGGTTGGTGCGCGCAGCTGTTTCCTCGATGTCGGCGCCCTTGGTGGCGCGCGCCGAGTTCACGTCGATCGCGACCAGTGCTTCCGTGTGGTCGATCACGATTGCACCGCCCGAAGGCAACGGCACCGTGCGCGAGTACGCGGTTTCGATCTGGTGTTCGATCTGGAAGCGCGAGAACAGCGGCACGTCGTCGTGATACCGCTTCACCTTGCTGACATTGTCCGGCATCACAATATCCATGAAGGCGCGGGCCTGGTCATGGATTTCGGTGGTGTCGATCAGGATTTCGCCGATATCCGGCTGGAAATAGTCACGAATCGCGCGAATAACGAGGCTCGATTCGAGATAGATCAGCATCGGCTGGCCGCTCGAACCGCTTTGCGATGCGGCCTCGATGGCACGCCACAGTTGCATCAGGTAGTTCAGGTCCCACTGCAACTCTTCGGCGCTGCGGCCAATACCGGCCGTGCGCGCGATGATGCTCATGCCTTCCGGCAATTGCAGCTGCGCCATGGTTTCGCGCAGTTCCTGACGGTCGTCGCCTTCGATACGGCGCGACACACCGCCGCCGCGCGGGTTGTTCGGCATCAGAACGAGATACCGGCCGGCGAGCGAGATGAAGGTGGTGAGGGCGGCGCCCTTGTTGCCGCGCTCTTCTTTTTCGACCTGAACGATCAGTTCCTGGCCTTCCCGGAGGGCGTCCTGGATGCGCGCGGAGCGCATGTCGACGCCGTCACGGAAGTACTGGCGGGCGACTTCCTTGAACGGCAAGAAGCCATGGCGGTCTTCGCCGTAGTTGACGAAACAGGCTTCGAGCGAGGGCTCGATGCGGGTGATGATGCCCTTGTAAATATTGCCTTTGCGCTGTTCGCGCCCGGCGGTTTCGATGTCGATATCGATGAGTTTTTGCCCATCGACGATGGCGACGCGCAGTTCTTCCTGCTGCGTCGCATTGAACAACATTCGTTTCATTGAACGGCTCCAGGCGGCTTAGCTAGCCCTCAGCTGCGCGGTTGTCAGTCGCGAGAGCCAAGAGGGCAGCGGCATGCCGCGCCTTATTGTGTTTTCACAAGCACGCTGGAGCGGGAAAAATGGCGGGAGAATTGCCTGAGAGGGCCCGGCCCGATTGAAAAATGGGCGCGGTGCCGCAGGGCACATGCGAACACGGCTTCAAATAACGACCCGACACGCCGCGGGTTCTGCCAGCAGACCTTCATAAGCCTTTCGTCCACTCGCGCCGGTGCGCCAACTGGGCGCGTGACCGGAGGGTCGAAGGCTGCGGTCATGCCGCAGCGGGAAGTTCGCGCAGTCGGCGCGTCTTTTCTCGCTGGGGGTGTCTCGCCTCATTTTGACGTCGCCATGTCTTGTACTTTCTACAAGACGCCTCGGGCGCACGCCGTATTTTCGCAACTCGCAGCTTCAACCAGCAGGGCGTCAGACCGCCCGATACCGAAGCTGAAAGTTAAATTCTTTTTTACCAAAATTCCGTTACCGTCGAAGCTGACCTTGACCGAACGCGCCTGTGGGCGCCGTCCCTGCCGGGTACTGACTTCGTGCGTGCAACATGTTGCATCTCATTTTCAGGGTGAGCAACCAGACCCCGGCGCAAGTAAAATAACGATTTATCGCTTGCGCCTGCGCAATCCGCCCGAATTCCGGACACTGCGCCGGCCGCCGCAGACTGCTGGGCAAATTATATTCATAATGAAAGAGTTAGGCAAAATATCCCAGAAATCGGTCGCAAGCGACCAGGTCTCGATGATCGAGATCGACGACAGTGCGGCCGGACAGCGCATTGATAACTTCCTTTTGCGCGTCTGTAAGGGCGTGCCCAAAAGCCATATCTACCGCATCCTGCGTAGCGGGGAAGTGCGCGTCAATAAGGGCCGGATAGACGCGCAGTACCGCCTCGAGCTGGGCGATCTGGTGCGCGTGCCGCCCATTCGTGTCGCTCAACCGAACGAAGCGATCGCTCAGGCGCCGGTGCCGAGCGCCGATTTCAAAATTATTTTTGAAGACGAGCACATGCTCGTGATCGACAAACCTGCCGGCGTGGCGGTCCATGGGGGCAGCGGCGTCGCGTTCGGCGTGATCGAACAGATGCGCGAAGCGCGGCCGCAGGCGAAATTCCTCGAATTGGTGCATCGGCTGGATCGTGAGACGTCCGGTATCTTGATGCTCGCCAAGAAACGCTCCGCGCTGGTCAATCTGCACGAGCAGATTCGCGAGAACAAGATGGATAAGCGCTACTATGCGTGCGTCCACGGCGAGTGGGCGAGCGACTGGGGTCGTCGCCGCGCAGTCAAGGAGCCGCTGCATAAGTATTTGACCGCGGACGGCGAACGGCGTGTGCGCGTCCAGGCCGATGGACTTGCGTCGCACACGGTCTTCAATCTGATCGACCGCTGGCCGGAGTACGCGCTGCTGGAGGCGGAACTGAAGACCGGTCGGACGCATCAGATTCGCGTCCACTTGCAGCATCTGGAGCTGCCGATCGTCGGCGATGCCAAATACGGCGACTTCGCGCTGAACAAGGCGCTGGCCCGCGCCAACGCCAAGCCTGGCCTGAAGCGCATGTTCCTGCACGCCTACCGTCTTAAGCTGACGCACCCGGCAACCGGCGCGCCCGTGCAGTTCGAGGCACCGCTGCCGGCCGAATGCCGCAGTTTCGTTGCACAGCTCAATGAATTACGTGAATTACGAAGTGGGTCAAACCCGGAGACGACACCGCATGGCTAGAGAGCAATTTGATCTGATCGTCTTCGACTGGGACGGGACGCTGATGGATTCGACCGCGCACATCACGCGCAGCATCCAGTCGGCATGCCGCGATCTCGGTCTGCCGGTTCCCGCCGATGAGGCCGCCAGCTACGTAATCGGCCTCGGCCTGCGCGACGCGCTGCAAATCGCTGCGCCCACGCTCGATCCGGCTGATTACCCGCGTCTGGCGGAGCGCTATCGCTTTCACTATTTAGTGAAGGACCAGACCACCGAACTGTTCGTCGGCGTGCGCGAGATGCTGCAGGAATTGCGCGATCAAGGTTATTTGCTGGCGGTGGCGACCGGCAAGAGCCGCGTCGGGCTGAATCGCGCGCTTGACCAGTCGCGCCTGACCAGCCAGTTCGACGGCACTCGCTGCGCCGACGAAACCTTTTCGAAGCCGCATCCGGCCATGCTGCACGAACTCACGCGTGAACTGGGGCAGGATCCGGCGCGCACGGTGATGGTCGGCGATACGACCCACGATCTGCAGATGGCGATCAATGCCGGCGTCGCGGGTATCGGTGTCACATACGGCGCGCATCCTGCTGGCTCGTTGACGGCTTTGTCGCCGAAATTCGTTGCGCCGAGCGTGAGCGCGTTGTCCGGCTGGCTGCGAGAGAACGCATGAGCACGGCCACGACCGAAGCGGTGGCTCAGGCCGTTCGCATTTGTGCGTCCGAAGAGCTGGTCGACGGCGGCGCGGGCGTGCGGCGCGCGGCGAGGCTTGGTGGTGGCGACGTCGTGGTATTTTTTGTTCGCTATGATGGTCGTGCGTACGGCTATCTGAATCGCTGCGCTCACGTGCCGATGGAGCTCGACTGGGCTGAAGGGCAGTTCTTCGAATCGTCCGGTTTATACTTGATGTGCGCTACACATGGCGCGATTTACGCGCCTGATACGGGCAAATGCGTTGGCGGTCCGTGCCGCGGCGGCCGGTTGCGCCCCGTCCAGGTTGACGAGCGGGATACACCTGAAGGCCGCGCCGTGTTCTGGCTGCCGGACGGCGAACTGCGCCCGGCCACGCCCTGATTTTTTCTCTCTTCGATCTTTCCACTGCACCGCATGTCCGACAATTTGACTCCCGATCCGAAGGAACCGTCCCTGACAGGCCGCCCCCGCACGCCTGCCGATGAGCCGGGCTGGGAGCGCGCCGCGCTCGAGCGCATCGCGCTTGCGGCAATCACCGAGCAGCGCGCGGCACGCCGCTGGAAGATCTTCTTCCGCTTTGTGTTCCTGATCCTCGTGCTGCTGGCGGTATGGGGCGCCTTCGATTTCTCCGGCGACAAGGTTTCGACCACCGGCCGGCATACAGCAATGATTACGCTTGACGGCGAAATCTCCGCTGATACGAACGCGAACGCGGAAGATATCAACACTGCGCTGGAAAGCGCTTTCGACGACGCGGGTACGGCAGGTGTGATCCTGCGCTGTAACAGCCCGGGCGGCAGCCCGGTGCAGGCGGGCATCATCTACAACGAGATTCGCCGGCTGCGCGCTAAGTATCCGTCGATTCCGTTGTATGTCGTGGTCGGCGACATGTGTGCGTCGGGCGGCTATTACGCGGCCGCGGCGGCCGACAAGATTTACGTGGACAAGGCGAGCATCGTCGGTTCGATTGGCGTGCTGATGGATAGCTTTGGCTTCACCGGTTTGATGGATAAGCTGGGGATCCAGCGCCGTCTGCACACTTCGGGTGAGAACAAGGGATTTTTCGACCCGTTCTCGCCGGAAACGCCGAAGATGGACGAACATGCGCAGGACATGCTCGATCAGATCCACGCGCAGTTCATCGACGCCGTGCGTGAAGGCCGTGGCAAGCGCCTGCACGAAACGCCGGACATGTTCTCGGGCCTGTTCTGGACCGGACAGAAGAGTGTCGAACTGGGACTCGCAGACGGTTTCGGTGACGCGGATTACGTCGCGCGCGACCTGTTCAAGGCGCCGGATATCGTCGACTACACGGTCAAGGAGAGTATTACGGACCGCGTGGCGCGCAAGTTCGGTGCGGCGGTCGGCAGTGGCGCCGTTCACGCGATGGCGCTCGGCGGGAAGATGAGCCTGCGGTGATCTGATGCAAGAAAAGCCCCGTGCGGTCGAAAGTCGATCGCACGGGGCTTTTTGCTTTTTGCCGTTAAATCATGATCGGTGTGTCGATCAATTTGAGGCGCATCAGCGATCAGACGGCGAGGATCAGGAAAATTGCCGGCCGCTTGTGCAGATCAATAGCGGTTTTCTTCCTCCAGTCGGCCACGGTCCGGCTGGCAATGGTTTCCGTCTCCAGCGTCAGATCGACGGCGACGCATACCAGCGTGGACGGCGCGCACGTCGCCAGCAACGTGTCGAGCAGCGCGCGATTCCGGTAGGGCGTCTCGATAAAGATCTGCGTTTGCTTTGCTTTGCGCGACTGCTGCTCGAGGTCGCGCAGCCGCTTGGCTCGTTCAGTGGCGTCGACCGGCAGATAGCCATGGAACGCAAAACTCTGGCCATTCAGGCCGGAAGCCATCAACGCCAGCAGAATCGAACTCGGTCCGACAAACGGCACGACCTTCACGCCGCGCTCATGCGCGCGGCGCACTAGCAGGGCGCCCGGATCGGCGACTGCCGGGCAGCCCGCTTCGGATACCAGACCCGCATCGGTGCCGGCCAACAGCGGTGCGAGCAGTTTGTCGATCTCACCGGCCGGTGTATTGACATTCAATTCGCGAATTTCGATTTCCTGGATCGGCTTTTCGGTGCCGACCTTCTTCAGGAAAGCGCGGGTGGTTTTCGCGTTTTCGCCGATGTAATAGTCGAGCGACGCCGCGCGGGCGCGCACCGGCGCTGGCAGGACGGCGTCGAGCGCGTCGGCATCGCCTTCGCCGAGCGTGTTCGGGATCAGATACAAAGTACCGCTCATAGCGTCCTCAGGAGTGGGTAGCCGGCGGCGAGCAGCATGCGCGACAGCGCGATCAGCGGCAGGCCGACCAGCGCGGTCGGGTCGTCGGAATGAATCGCCTCGAGCAGGGCGATGCCGAGGCCTTCGGATTTGGCGCTGCCCGCGACGTCGTACGGTGTTTCGGCGCGCAGATAGGCATCCAGTTCCGCGTCCGGCAAATCCCGGAACTGCACGCGCGTAATGACATCGGCCGATTGCGCCGCCCCCGAGCGGCTGTCGAACAGGCACAGTGCACTATGAAACAGGACTTCGCGGCCGCGCATTGCCTGCAACTGGGCGAGCGCCTTGTCATGCGTGCCGGGTTTGCCGAGCTGCAAGCCGTCGTAGGTGGCAACCTGATCGGAGCCGATGACGAGTGCAGCTTCGCCAGCGCCAAGCTTGTCCGTCACCGCTCGGGCTTTGGCCTCGGCGAGTCGCAGAGCGGTCACTTCGGGCGTTTCGCCGGCGAGCGGCGTCTCGTCGATCGCCGGCACGATGACATCGAATGGAACACGCAGTCGCTCGAGCAACTCGCGACGATAGGGCGAACTCGACGCCAGAATCAGGCGTGGCGGGCGATTGGGGGAATCTGGCATGGTCAACCAACGGCTAGAGAGGCGGGTCGTACGGGCTTGTGCGAAGTTCGCACGTGTACGGGCTTAAGTGTTTGACTCGAAAAGACAAAACGGATATGATTTCGGGCTTTTCATCGGTATGCTATTGCGCATGCGGTTCTGCCGTGTGGGCAATGGTATGGGCAATACATAGCAGCGCACGAGTTCCGCGGGCTACTTTGCAAACCGGTTTACTCTCGGCGAAATCCTTGCCGACGCAGGAGCGCACATGACTCAACATCCTGGCAACCCTGCAGGTCTATCCGACCCGCATGATCTCGATCTTTTCGAATTTGCGCGGAGTGGGCGTCAGGCCGCGGGTGTCGTGCGCGTCTCGCAACTGCCGCGCATGTTAAACGAAGTCCCGGCAGAAGCGCCAGACCGCGATGCCGCGTTCACCTGGCAAGCCGAAGGGGCGACGCAGCCGGAATTGCAGGACGACGGCACCGAGGGTCCGCAGCCTTATCTGAGGCTCGCGATTCACGGCGCTGCATGGCTCGAATGTCAGCGGTGCATGACACCGTATTTGCAGCCGTTCAATGTCGATGCAACTTACCGGATCGTCAACACTGAGGCGGAAGCCGAAGAGTTTCCGCTCGACGAGGATGAAGTCGAAGTGATCGTGGGCTCACGCCAGTTCGATCTCATCGACTTGATCGAAGAAGAGTTGCTGCTTTCCTTGCCGCTCGTGCCCAAGCATGAGATTTGTCCCGAAGTGCACGAGAGCCTCGTCTCTGGTGTGGCCGGAGCAGAAGGCGAGGGCGACGAGGCTGCGCCGGACGAAGCTGGTGAGGGCGGTGAGCCCGAGCGGCCCAATCCGTTTGCGGCGCTCGAAAGTCTCAAGCGCGGTGAGCCGGACGACAAGAAGCATTGAACAGTTGCATGGGAGCGCGAAGCGGGCGCATTGGCCATTCGGTCAATGGCGGACACCGGGTCGGGCTGTGTTAGAATTCGGAAAATTTTTAGGAGTTAGTTATGGCAGTTCAACAAAATAAGAAGTCGCCGTCGAAGCGCGGCATGCACCGTTCGCACGATTTCCTGACGGCAGCACCGCTGGCCGTGGAACCGAGCACGGGCGAAGTGCATCTGCGTCACCACGTTAGCCCGAACGGCTACTATCGCGGCAAGAAAGTCGTCAAGACGAAGAACGACTAATCGTTCCACTGCGTTGCGCCCCTTGGCGTTTCGCGTGGCGATCGGCTCGCTTGACATTTTCCCGGCTCGGCAAAAAGGCGGCATTTAACTGCCGCTTTTTTGCGTCGATCGCGGTTGACGCTTTTGCGCTTACTGCGGTCCCATGCAGGGCGCCTGAAATTCGTCGCACTCCATGACAGTAAAGCTCACGATAGATTGCATGGGAGGCGACCACGGCCCGTCCGTGACCGTTCCCGCTGCCGTCAACTTCGTTCGTTCGCATCCCGATGCTGAGTTGCTGCTCGTCGGCATTGAAAATGCGATTCGTGCGCAGCTAAAGAAGTTGAAGGCTCAGGACCTGCCGGCGCTGACCGTCGTGCCTGCTTCCGAGATCGTCGCCATGGACGATTCGGTCGAAGTCGCGCTGCGCAAGAAAAAAGACTCATCCATGCGCGTGGCGCTGAATCGCGTCAAGGAAGGCGAGGCGCAAGCCTGCATTTCCGCTGGCAACACCGGCGCGCTAATGGCGGTTTCGCGCTATGTGCTGAAAACGCTGTCGGGCATCGAACGCCCGGCCATCGCGTTCGCCATGCCCAATCCCACTGGCTACACGACGATGCTCGACCTGGGCGCCAACGTCGACTGCGAGCCGCAGCATCTGCTGCAGTTCGCGGAGATGGGGCACGCGCTCGTGTCCGCGCTCGAGGGCAAGGAGCGGCCCACCATCGGCCTGCTCAACATCGGCGAAGAAGTCATCAAGGGCAACGACACCATCAAACGTGCCGGCGAACTGCTGCGCGCGAGTACACTTAACTTTCACGGCAACGTTGAGGGCAACGACATCTTCAAGGGCACGGTCGACGTGATCGTCTGCGACGGTTTTGTCGGCAATGTCGCGCTGAAGACGTCGGAAGGCCTCGCGCAGATGCTCTCCGATATCATCAAGGAAGAGTTCGGCCGCTCGTGGCTCACCAAGGTGATGGCGGTGCTCGCATTGCCGGTATTGATGCGCTTCAAGAAGCGCGTCGATCACCGGCAATACAATGGCGCCGCACTGCTGGGCCTGCGTGGGCTGGTGATCAAAAGCCACGGCTCGGCGGATGCCTACGCGTTTGAGTGGGCTATCAAACGCGGGTATGATGCCGTCAAAAACGGCGTGCTGGAACGCCTTGCGCGAGCAATGGAAGAGAACGCAGGTTCTCTCGAACAGGCGGCGCGCGACGCAAGCGGTGCGGGTCACGCAAGCCCGATCGCAGGCCAGCCAGCCGAGCCCTACGCTGCGCAATCCTCGAAGGCATAATGGCTCAATCGACAATTTATTCCCGCGTGTTGGGCACCGGCAGCTACCTGCCACCCGGACGCGTCACCAATCAGGATCTGGCTGAACGTCTTGCCAAGCAGGGCGTCGAGACGAGTGACGAATGGATCGTTGCCCGCACGGGCATCCATGCGCGCCACTTCGCCGAACCGGATGTCACCACCAGTGATCTGGCGCTGATCGCATCGCAACGCGCGATCGAAGCGGCGGATATCGATCCGCAATCCATCGACCTGATCATCGTTGCAACCTCCACGCCCGACTTTGTGTTCCCGAGTACGGCGTGCCTGTTGCAGAACAAGCTCGGCATCAAGAACCACGGCGCGGCATTCGACGTGCAGGCCGTCTGTTCGGGCTTCGCTTATGCGGTGGCGATGGCAGACAGCCTGATTCGCGGCGGTCAGCATCGCACAGCGCTCGTGATCGGCGCGGAAACCTTCTCTCGCATTCTCGATTTCAAGGACCGCACCACCTGCGTGCTGTTCGGCGACGGCGCGGGCGCGGTGATCCTGCAGGCGTCGGAAGAACCGGGTGTGTTGGCGAGCGCATTGCACGCCGACGGCAGTCATTCGAACATTCTCTGCACGCCGGGCAATGTGAACGGCGGTGTGATCGAGGGCAGCGCGTTTCTGCATATGGACGGGCAGGCTGTGTTCAAGCTCGCGGTCAATGTGCTCGAAAAGGTTGCGATCGAGGCACTCGCAAAAGCAGATCTGTCGGCCGACCAGATCGACTGGCTGATTCCGCATCAGGCCAATATCCGCATCATGCAAAGCACCTGCCGTAAGCTCGGCTTGCCGCAGGAACGCATGGTCGTCACGGTGGGCGAGCACGGCAATACGTCGGCTGCGTCCATTCCGCTCGCATTTGACGTCGCAGTGCGCGACGGCCGCATCAAGCGCGGCCAGAACGTGCTGATCGAAGGCGTCGGCGGCGGCTTTACGTGGGGCGCGTCGGTTATCCGCTACTGATAGCGGCGACGTTATGGCGAGCGCTCTTCGCAGCGCTCGGATACGCTTGAGCGCGCTCGCCATCAACTGGGCGCTCCACCCACATCTGACAACATCGATTTTGGGGACGATATGAAATTTGCGTTCGTTTTTCCCGGGCAAGGTTCGCAGTCGGTCGGCATGCTCAACGCATTCGCCGATCACGCAGTCGTGCGTGAGACGGTTCAGGAAGCGTCCGATGCACTCAATCAGGACCTCGGCAAGCTGATCGCCGAAGGCCCCGTCGAAGATCTGAACCTCACTACCAATACCCAGCCGGTCATGCTGACCGCCGCGTATGCGATTTACCGTGCGTGGCAGCAGGCGGGCGGCCCGAAGCCGGCCATCGTCGCCGGCCATAGCCTCGGCGAATACACCGCGCTGGTCGCGGCGGGCGCGATCGCGTTTCGCGATGCTGTGCCGCTCGTGCGTTTTCGCGCGCAAGCCATGCAAACGGCGGTGCCGGTCGGCGTCGGCGCCATGGCCGCGATTCTCGGCCTCGATGACGACACGGTGCGCGCGGTTTGCGCCGAAGCGTCGGTCGCGGGTGTCGTCGAAGCGGTGAATTTCAACGCGCCGGCGCAAGTCGTGATCGCCGGTCACAAGGCTGCGGTCGAAAAGGCTTGCGAAGTCGCGAAGGCGAAGGGCGCCAAGCGCGCGTTGCCGCTGCCGGTATCGGCGCCGTTCCACTCGTCGCTGCTCAAGCCGGCGTCGGATCAATTGCGCGAGTATCTTGCCAGCGTCGACGTGCAAGTGCCGTCGCTTCCGGTGATCAACAACGTCGACGTCGCGGTGGTCAACGAGCCGGCAAAGATCAAGGATGCGCTGGTGCGTCAGGCAGCCGGTCCGGTGCGCTGGGTCGAAAGCGTGCAGGCGATGGCGGCGCAAGGCGTCACGCACGTGATCGAATGCGGTCCTGGTAAGGTCCTTGCGGGTTTGACAAAGCGCATCGACGGCAATCTGATCGGCGCTTCGGTGTTCGACCCGGCTTCGCTCGAAGAAACGCTCAAGCTGGTGCCGGCGGGCTGAACAGCCCGCCATTGGCTGCAAGCCTGACATCAAGAATCAATCAGCCCTCCGAAAGGGCATCCGGACTGACAGATGGAAAAGACTCTCGACAAGCAAATCGCAATCGTAACGGGCGCGTCGCGCGGCATTGGCCGTGCAATCGCGATGGAGTTGGCGCGCCAGGGCGCGACGGTGATCGGCACGGCGACCAGCGAAAGCGGCGCGGCAGCGATCAGTGAAGCCCTTCATGCGGCTGGCGTGAACGGTCGCGGCGCGGTACTCAACGTCAACGACGCCGCCGCAGTCGAAGCGCTGATCGACGGCACCGTGAAGGAATTCGGCGCGCTGCATGTGCTCGTGAATAACGCCGGCATCACGCAAGACCAACTCGCGATGCGCATGAAGGACGACGATTGGGATGCGGTGATCGACACCAATCTCAAGTCAGTCTTCCGTCTGTCGCGCGCGGTGCTGCGTCCGATGATGAAGGCGAAGGGCGGCCGTATCATCAACATCACGTCGGTGGTCGGCTCGGCCGGCAACCCGGGGCAGGTCAACTACGCAGCCGCGAAAGCGGGCGTAGCAGGCATGACGCGCGCACTTGCACGTGAGATCGGCAGCCGCGGTATCACCGTCAATTGCGTCGCGCCGGGCTTCATCGACACCGACATGACCAAGACCCTGCCGGAAGAGCAGCAAGCCGCACTGAAGACGCAGATTCCGCTCGGCCGCCTGGGCAGCCCGGACGATATTGCGCACGCTGTTGCATTCCTGGCGTCGCCGCAAGCGGGTTATATCACCGGTACGACACTACATGTGAACGGCGGAATGTACATGTCGTAACCAAATTCGGTTACTATCCGCGCCTTGATGCGTTTGCAAATGCGTAAGGCGCATGCCTTGACAGGAACCCGATGCGCCGCTTTTTTGCCGGGTCAAACCTGATAAAATGCGCGCACCTGTATTTTTGAACTTCTTTTCCCTTGGAGGGGTAATGGACAATATCGAACAGCGCGTCAAGAAGATCGTCGCAGAACAACTGGGCGTCGCAGAAGCTGAGATCAAGAACGAAGCTTCGTTCGTGAACGACCTCGGTGCCGATTCGCTCGACACCGTTGAACTCGTGATGGCCCTCGAAGACGAATTCGGCATGGAAATTCCGGATGAAGAAGCCGAGAAGATCACCACCGTTCAGCAAGCGATCGACTACGCTCGCGCGAACGTCAAGGCCTAAAGTCATTCGCGCCTGCGTTTCTGCGTTGGCGGAGTATGACGCCCTGCCGTGTCGGTTTCCGACGCCAGCAGGGCTGGCGCTTTTTGCCGTGCAGGAGCCAGCGATGCTGACAGCGCAAATTTCCGCGCGATTGCCGATTTTCAAGAAAACGCCGGGCCGCCCCGCGTTTTCCGCCCCGAAGGAAATCCCCTTGGGGGATTGCCCCCCTCGGGGGCGCCTGGTGCGAAGCGCCGGGTGTGGGGGCGGCTAACAGCCACAGGGCACACAGGGCAGGTTCCTGTGGCCGCTGTGGCTTTTGCTTTTGTCATCTATGAAAAAGGGGTTACCGTGAGCCGCCGTCGTGTTGTTGTTACAGGCCTGGGGCTGATTTCGCCTGTTGGCAATAATGTTGCCGACGGCTGGGCCAATCTGGTCGCCGGCAAGTCGGGTATTGCCAATATCACGAAGTTCGATGCGTCGAACTTTTCGACTCGTTTCGCCGGCGAGGTGAAGGGCTTCAATATCGAGGACTACATCCCCGGTAAGGAGGCGCGCCATATGGATACGTTCATCCATTACGGCGTCGCTGCGGGCATCCAGGCGATGCAGGACAGCGGCCTCGAAGTCACCGACGAGAATTCGGAGCGCATCGGCGTGGTGGTCGGTTCGGGCATCGGTGGCCTGCCGATGATTGAAAACACGCAGACCGAACTGCTGAATCGCGGCCCGCGCCGTATTTCGCCGTTCTTCGTGCCCGCCTCGATCATCAACATGATCTCGGGCCACCTGTCGATCAAGTTCGGCATCAAGGGTCCGAATCTGGCGATCGTGACCGCATGTACCACGGGTCTGCACTGTATCGGCGAGGCTTCGCGCCTGATCGAATACGGCGACGCCGACGTGATGATCGCCGGCGGTGCAGAATCCACCGTGTCGCCGCTGGGTGTCGGCGGCTTTGCGGCGGCGCGTGCGCTGTCGCAACGCAACGACGATCCGGCAACGGCGAGCCGTCCGTGGGACAAGGATCGCGACGGTTTCGTGCTGGGCGAGGGCGCCGGCGTGATGGTGCTTGAAGAGTACGAACACGCGAAGGCACGCGGCGCGAAGATTTACGCCGAAGTCAGCGGCTATGGGATGAGCGGCGACGCCTATCACATGACCGCTCCGCTGGAAGACGGTGACGGCGCGCGCCGTTGCATGCTGGCCGCGATGAAGAACGCTGGCATCAATTCGGATCAGGTGAACTACCTGAACGCGCACGGCACGTCCACGCCGCTCGGCGACCTGGCTGAAACCACCGGCATCAAGCGCGCTTTCGGTGACCACGCCAAAGACATGGTCGTGAATTCGACCAAGTCAATGACAGGTCACCTGTTGGGCGGCGCTGGCGGTCTGGAATCGGTGTTCACCGTGCTGGCCGTGCATCATCAGGTGTCGCCGCCGACGATCAACATCTTCAATCAGGATCCGGCCTGCGATCTCGATTACTGCGCAAACACCGCGCGGGAGATGAAGATCGACGTCGCGCTGAAGAACTCGTTCGGGTTCGGCGGCACGAACGGCACGCTGGTCTTCAAGCGCGCCTGATCGCCCGATCGCGTTGGTGACACGCCAGTCGAAAACGCCGGCTTGCCCGCCGGTTTCCCTCGAATCGGCAACGCCCGGTGGGGCGCCGCAACGGATTACGTTGCGGCGCTCCGTCTTCATGCGCGCTGCTTTGGGGGCATTCGTCCTGATTGCGACGCTGGCCGCCTACACCTGCTTCACGTCGCATCTGGGCGCCTGGCAGGCGGTTCCGTTGACGCTTGCCGTGTGGGCGCTACTCATGCTCTGTGCGGTAAAACATGAGCATGCGCAGCCCGTTGCGCTGAAAATCGGCCCGGACGGACTGTCTGCCTGGAGCCGGGGCGGCAATTTGCTGGCGCAGGGTCGCATTGCCGGCTGTTCGCAATGGAGCGGTCGCCTGCTCGTTCTGGCGCTGATGCCGGACCATGGGCGCTCACGCACGCTACTTCTTGCCGCTGACGCGCTTCCAGCGTCTGTCTTTCGCGAGCTGGCCGTGCTGGGCCGGCGTGGCGCCGGCGCCTGACTGTAACGACTGTAACCGCTGTTACCGGAGTAACGTGCCGAGATGATGGGGACGCTACAATGGTCCCCCGCCATGCGCCCTATAGTTAACGGATTTATCAGGTGAGCGAAAAAGAAATTGATCAGGTGCTGGTCGAGCGCGTCCAGAAGGGCGACAAGGCCGCGTTCGAGCTTCTGGTCTCCAAATACCACCGCAAGATTCTCCGGCTGATCTCCCGCCTTGTGCGGGATCCGGCCGAAGTGGAAGACGTCGCTCAGGACGCCTTTATCAAGGCGTACCGGGCGTTGCCGCAGTTTCGCGGTGAATCGGCCTTTTACACGTGGTTGTACCGGATTGCGGTCAATACCGCGAAGAACTACCTTGCGACCCAAGGGCGGCGCGCACCGACTTCGACCGAAGCAGATGCTGAAGAAGCTGAAACTTTCTCGGACGCCGACCAACTAAGGGATATCAACACGCCTGAGTCGATGTTGATGAGCAAGCAGATCGCTGAGACGGTCAATGCTGCAATGGCGGTTTTACCGGAAGAGTTGCGCACCGCCATTACTCTTCGTGAAATTGAAGGTTTGAGCTATGAGGAAATCGCTGAGATGATGGGTTGCCCAATTGGCACAGTCAGATCACGAATTTTTCGCGCTCGCGAAGCCATTGCGGCAAAATTGCGTCCGTTGCTTGACACACCTGAAGGCAAGCGCTGGTAAATATATCGGCCCGCCGGGCGGGGCACGGGTGCAATATCTGGATTAGTGGTGTCACTACGGGGTATTTGTAAGATGGGGAGCATCATGGGGTCGGTCTCGATGCAATCGCAAGCCAGCTCGCGCGGCGAGCGTCTGTCCGCTTTTGTCGACGGTGAGTTGTTCGGCGAAGAGCATCTGAACACGTTTGTTTCCGAACTGGACGGCCAGGATCGTGCCGCCTGGTCGTGCTATCACCTGATCGGCGACGCCCTGCGTTCCGACGATCTGGCGGTCAGCCCGGCGGCGAGCAGCGCGTTCCTGAGCGGCTTTGCCGCACGTTTCGACAACGAGCCGCACGTGCTCGCGCCTGCCGCAATGCCGGTCGCGCGCCGTTTGCTGGCACTGCGTCGCCGCGTCGTGCCGGCCTTTGCCGTCGCCGCTGCCGCTGCCACGTTGACGTGGATCGTCGTGCCGCAGTTGCAAGGCGTGCCGGGCGGCCCGGGCATGGCGCAAGTCGCATCGCTCCAGTCGCACGGCGATTCGCTGCAACGCGTGGCCATGGCATCTGTGCCCGTCGCTACGGTCCAGCCGGTCGCGCAGGACGCCAACATCATCCGTGACGCAAGTCTCGACCAGTATCTGGAAGCTCACCAGCAATTCGCGCAACAACCGGTCATGCCGGGCTCGATGCCGCTGATTCGCGCTGCCGCAGTTTCTACGCAAGGCCAATAGTTTGATGCAGACTCCGCGGTTGAATAAAACGACTATCTGGGGGCGGCTGCCGGCATTTCTGTTCTGCGCAGCCGTATTGTTGTCCGCTACACCGCGGGTCTTTGCACAAACCGACGATCCCCTCGTCGCCCGTCGCACGGCCGCGGAGCTGCTCGATCGAATCCATCAGGCCGCCCAGCAGCAGAACTACGAAGGCGCGTTCGTCTATCAGCGCGGCAGTTTCGTTCAGACGTCGCGGATCGCGCATTACGCGACTCGCACGGACGGCGAATTCGAGCAACTCGAAAGTCTCGACGGCAAGCCGCGCAAAATGCTTCGCCACAACGAAGAGCTCTACACGTTCGTGCCTGAGCGGCATCTGTGCGTGGTCGAAAAGCGCCAGAACAAAGATTCGTTTCCCGCGCTGCTGGCTGTGAGCGGGGAGCAGGTGCTGTCTGTGTACGAGCCGAAGTTACTCGGCGATGACCGTGTCGCGGGAATCGACAGTCAGGTGATCGAGCTCGACCCGAAAGACGCATATCGCTTTGCTTACAAGCTGTGGGCCGACAAGAAGACCGGTCTACTGCTGCGCGCGCAGACGCTTGATCCGAACGGTCAGGTGCTCGAACAGTTGTCGTTTTCGCAGATTCGCATCGGTGTGCCGGTCGACAAGACCGCCATTGTCAACGGCATTCGTAATACGACAGGCTGGACGGTGGTGCGCCCGCCGGTCGAGCCGGTCGACATGGCTGCGCAAGGCTGGCAGATCACGCCAACGGTGCCGGGCTTCCGCATGATTCGCGAACTGCGCCGCCCAATGGCTGCGCGTGAGGCGGGCCAGCCGACCATTCCGGTCGATCAGGCGGTATTCTCCGACGGCCTCGCGGCCATTTCGGTGTTTGTCGAGCCGGTCGAGAACAACACTCGCAAGGAAGGCGCGGGCAGCAGCGGCGCCACGCACGTGTTGGTCAAGCGGCGCGGCGACTTCTGGATTACTCTGCTTGGTGAAGTGCCCCAGACCACATTGCAGCAATTTGCGTCTGCCATAGAATATAAAGCTCCGAAGTAATCCTCCGAATCACTCGAATCCCTCGGCTTGCTACGATATGACGACTTTCTCGGTGCGCAAATTCCTCGCGGCCGCGGTGGTAGCGGCGTGTTTGCCGCTTGTGCCGCACATGGCGTCGGCCGCTCCCGCCGCCGCCAATCTGCCCGACTTCACTGACCTCGTCGACAAGGTCGGCCCAGCCGTCGTCAACATTCGCACGACCACGCGCGTGTCGAACAGCAGTGCCCGCGGCGGGTTGCCGCCAGGCATGGACGACGGTGACATGTCGGAGTTTTTCCGCCGCTTCTTCGGCATCCCGTTGCCGCAGTCGCCGCAATCTCCCGGTACGCCGCGCGGTGGCGATAACGGTGGGAGCGGTAGCGGCGGCAGCCAGGATTCGCCGGATAACAGCGATCCCGAGCAGAACAGTGGCGTCGGCTCAGGCTTCATTCTGTCGGCGGATGGCTACGTGATGACCAACGCGCACGTCGTGGACGACGCGGATACCATTTACGTCACCCTCACCGACAAGCGCGAATTCAAGGCGAAGCTGATCGGCGTGGACGATCGGACCGATGTTGCCGTCGTGAAGATTAGCGCTGCCAATTTGCCGACCATCACGATCGGCGACTCGAACAAGGTGCGTGTGGGTGAGTGGGTGGTCGCGATCGGTTCGCCATTCGGTCTCGAGAACACGGTGACGGCCGGTATCGTCAGCGCCAAGGGGCGCGATACGGGCGACTATCTGCCGTTCATCCAGACCGATGTGGCCGTCAATCCGGGTAATTCAGGCGGTCCGCTGATCAACATGCAGGGCGAAGTGATCGGCATCAACTCGCAGATCTACAGCCGTACCGGCGGCTTCATGGGCATCTCGTTCGCCATCCCGATCGACGAGGCGATGCGCGTGGCCGACCAGCTGAAAACATCGGGTAAGGTCGTGCGCGGCCGGATCGCGGTGGCGATCGGCGAAGTGACGAAAGACGTGGCCGATTCACTCGGTCTGCCGAAGGCGCAGGGCGCGCTGGTCAGCAGCGTCGAGCCGGGTGGCCCGGCAGACAAAGCCGGCGTGCAGCCGGGCGACATCATCCTGAAGTTCAACGGCCATCCGGTCGATACGGCTACGGATTTGCCGCGCATGGTCGGCGATACGAAGCCCGGCACCAAGTCGACTATTACGATTTGGCGCAAGGGTCAGACGCGTGATCTGCCGGTCACGATTGCCGAGATGCAGCCGGACAAGACCACCAAGGCGGATGATAAAAAGCCGCCGGTGCCGAAGCAGCGCGCCACGAACATGTTGGGTCTTGCCGTTAGCGATATCCCTGCTGACCAGATGAAAGCGCTGAAACTGCACAACGGTGTGCAGATCGACGCGGTAGACGGGCCGGCAGTGCGCGTCGGACTGCAAAAGGGCGACATCGTCCTGCGCGTAGGCGACACGGATATCACGAGCGCGAAGCAGTTCGACGACCTGACCGCGCACCTCGACCCGCAGAAGATGGTCGCGTTGCTGGTCCGTCGCGGCGAGAACACGCAGTTCGTGCCGATTCGCCCGCGCAGCGCGCAGAAATGAAGGTGGTGGCGCCGCTCACGCTCTACGGGCGCGCGTGGTGTCACTTGTGCGACGACATGCGCGCCGCGCTCGAGCCTTTGCTGGCCGAGTTCGGCGCACAGGTCGTCGTGATCGACGTCGACACCGATCCCTTGCTGGAAGCACGTTATAACGAACTTGTGCCGGTTCTGGTCTGCGACGGGGTCGAACTGTGTCACTATCACCTGGACGCGGCACGGGTTCGTGCCGCGCTAACTGCTCGCGTTGCGGCGACGCCCTGAGGTCGCACAAGGGCCCGAACAAAGCCGCTAACGCGCAGCGTTCACCCCAGGTTTCACGTCTCTCCTGAGCCGTCTTTTCCGCCCGAGCCTCGCAAGATGCGCCGGGCGATAGCCTTTTCGGCTAAAATAGATAGGTTTTTCACCTACTTACAAGGCGTGCTCCGCTATTGTCCGAGCGCGCCTTTTTCGCTTGATCGGTACTGAATGGATCATATTCGTAACTTCTCGATCATTGCGCACATCGACCATGGCAAGTCGACGCTCGCCGATCGCATCATCCAGATCTGCGGTGGCTTGTCCGACCGCGAGATGGAATCCCAAGTGCTCGACTCGATGGATCTCGAGCGCGAGCGCGGCATTACCATCAAGGCACAAACCGCCGCACTGACGTATAAGGCCCGTGACGGGCAGATCTACAACCTGAACATGATCGACACGCCGGGCCACGTCGACTTCTCGTATGAAGTCAGCCGCTCGTTGTCCGCATGTGAAGGGGCGTTGCTGGTCGTCGACGCAAGCCAGGGCGTGGAAGCGCAAACCGTCGCCAACTGCTACACGGCGATCGAGCTTGGCGTCGACGTCATTCCGGTGCTCAACAAGATCGACCTGCCGGCCGCGAATCCCGAAAACGCAATCGCGGAAATCGAAGACGTGATCGGCATTGACGCCACCGACGCTACACATTGCAGCGCGAAGACCGGGCTTGGCGTGGAGGACGTACTTGAAGCGCTGATCGCCAAAGTGCCGCCGCCCAAGGGTGATACGGAAGCGCCGCTGCAGGCGTTGATCATCGACTCGTGGTTCGACAACTACGTCGGCGTCGTCATGCTGGTGCGTATCGTCAACGGCACGCTGCGTCCGAAAGACAAGATCCGCATGATGGCGACCGGTGCGCAGTACCCGGTCGAGCACATCGGCGTGTTCACGCCGAAGTCGAAGAATCTCGAGTCGTTGTCCGCGGGGCAGGTGGGCTTCATCATCGCCGGCATCAAGGAATTGGCCGCCGCGAAGGTGGGTGACACCGTCACGCTGGTGAACCGTCCGGCCGCCGAGCCGTTGCCGGGCTTCAAGGAAGTCAAGCCGCAGGTGTTCGCCGGTCTCTATCCGGTCGAAGCGAACCAGTACGACGCGCTGCGTGATTCGCTGGAAAAGCTGAAGCTGAACGACGCCTCGTTGATGTACGAGCCGGAAGTCTCGCAGGCGCTCGGTTTCGGTTTCCGTTGCGGCTTCCTTGGTTTGCTGCACATGGAAATCGTGCAGGAACGCCTCGAGCGCGAATTCGACATGGACCTGATCACCACGGCGCCGACCGTGGTGTATGAAGTCCTGCAGCGCGACGGCACGATCCTCATGGTCGAAAATCCGGCCAAGATGCCGGAGCCCTCGAAGATTGAAGAAGTGCGCGAGCCGATCGTCACCGTGAATCTGTACATGCCGCAAGATTACGTCGGCTCGGTGATCACGCTGTGTACGACGAAGCGCGGCAATCAGATCAACATGCAGTACCACGGCCGTCAGGTGCAGTTGACCTATGAAATCCCGATGGGCGAAGTCGTGCTCGATTTCTTCGATCGTCTGAAGTCGATCTCGCGCGGCTATGCGTCGATGGATTACGAGTTCAAGGAATATCGCGCGGCTGATGTGGTGAAGGTCGACATGCTGATCAACGGCGACAAGGTCGACGCGTTGTCGGTGATCGTGCACCGTTCGCAAAGTCAGTATCGCGGCCGCGAAGTGGCGGCGAAGATGCGCGAACTGATTCCGCGTCAGATGTACGACGTAGCGATTCAGGCCACCATCGGCGCGAACATTATTGCGCGCGAAAACATTAAAGCGTTGCGTAAGAACGTGCTGGCAAAATGCTACGGCGGCGATATTTCCCGTAAGAAGAAACTGCTCGAGAAACAAAAGGCAGGCAAGAAGCGAATGAAGCAGGTGGGATCGGTCGAGATTCCTCAAGAGGCTTTCCTCGCGATCCTGCGTGTCGAAGACAAATAAGACGAACAACGGAACCTTATGAATTTTGCGCTGATTCTTTTTGTGCTCGTCATTTTGACGGGCGTCGCATGGGTCGCAGACAAACTGGTTTTCATGCCGCAACGGCGGCGCGCGGCGGAAGCCGTGGTCGCTGAGTTCGACCGCCAGCAGGCACGCGTCGGTGAGCGTTTCGCCGACGAAAACGCGGCGCAAACGCGCGCGCGTCTGCGTGACGACAAGCTGCGTCAACCGTGGTGGCTCGAGTATTCGGCGAGCTTTTTCCCGGTGATTCTGGTGGTGTTCGTGGTGCGCTCGTTCGTGGTCGAGCCGTTCAAGATTCCGTCGGGTTCGATGGTGCCGACGCTGCTGGTGGGCGACTTCATCCTCGTCAATAAATTCGACTACGGCATCCGTCTGCCGATCACCAACACGAAGATCACCGAAGGCCGTCCGCTCGAGCGTGGCGACGTGGTGGTGTTCCGCTACCCGAAAGACGAATCGGTCGACTACATCAAGCGCGTGATCGGCCTGCCGGGCGACACCGTCGCTTATCAGGACAAGCAACTGACGATCAACGGCAAGCCGGTCCCGGAAACGGCGCTGCCTGACTACCTCGACGAAGAGCGCCTCGGCTATGCGAAGCAATTCGAAGAAGATCTCGACGGCCGCAAGAATGCGATTCTGAATAACCCTGCGGTGCCGCCGTTCATCGTCGGCGCGGAAGATTATCCGTATCGCGATAACTGCACGTACAACGCACGCGGCGTGATCTGCAAAGTGCCGCCTGGCAATTACTTCATGATGGGCGACAACCGCGATAACAGCGCGGATAGCCGCTACTGGGGTTTTGCGCCGGATAAGAATATCGTCGGTCGCGCGTTTTTCATCTGGATGAACTTCAGCAATCTGAAACGCATCGGCCCGTTCCACTAAGCACGCATGCCTTGATTGCACGACACGCCGCGCGGGTGGGTCACATCAGTCGCGGCGTGTTATCACGCTACTTTAAGAACTCGCGGTAACGTCGCTTCACCACGCTTTTTCCGCTGGCCGTCCCGCGTTTTCGCCGGGGCAGGCGCCCGCGTTATACTCTGCCCATGCCCCTATCTCCGTTGGAAAGCCGTCTGCGCTACGAATTTCGCAATGCGGAATTGTTGCGCCAGGCTTTAACGCACCGCAGTCACAGTTCCACGCACAACGAACGGCTCGAGTTTCTCGGCGATTCCGTTCTGAATTGCGCGGTGGCTGCGCTTTTGTTCCAACGTTTCGGCAAACTGGACGAAGGCGACCTGTCGCGCGTCCGCGCCAATCTGGTCAAACAGCAGTCGCTTTACGAGATCGCTCAGGCCCTGAATATCTCCGAAGGGCTGCGTCTCGGTGAGGGCGAACTGCGAAGCGGAGGCTTCCGCCGCCCGTCGATCCTTGCTGACACGCTCGAAGCCGTGCTGGGCGCAGTGTTCCTCGACGGTGGGTTCGATGCCGCCCAAACGGTGATCAAGCGCCTTTACGTGCCGATTCTCGATCACATCGACCCGCGCACGCTCGGCAAAGACGCCAAGACGCTGCTGCAGGAATATCTGCAGGGTCACAAGATCGCGTTGCCTACGTACACGGTCGTCGCGACTCATGGTGCGGCGCACAATCAGCAATTTGAAGTCGAATGCACCGTACCGAAGCTGGAAGTCAAAGTGTCCGGTTCCGGCGCGAGCCGTCGTGCGGCTGAGCAGGCCGCAGCCAAGAAAGCGCTCGACGAGGTGATGGCCGCCGCGCCCGCCGTGGTCGCCAAGTCCAAGCGGTCAAAGGGCGCCCGTGCGGCGAAGAACGCCGAGCCGGAGATCGTGCCTGGCGTGACCGGCGTACAGGCCGCGCTCGATTTGCGCAGCCCGGATCGCAAGAGTGAGCGCGGGGCAGGGCGAAGTGAATCCCGCACCGCGCCGGGCGCGGAGTCGGCAGCCGAACGTCCGACCCTGACTGCGACGTCCGCGCCGCTGGCCGTGATTCGCGCCGCGCACGTGGAATACAGCGGACAGGATAAGCCAGAGCGCGCAGAGAAAGCCGACAGGGTAGCCGAAGCCAAACCGGAAGCCGCCGTCCGCAGCGCCGACAAACACCGCAGCCGCGAAACCACACCCGGCGCAGCCGTGCCCACGCCTGGTGTGCCGGCACCTGTCGAACACGAACCCGGCGTAGCCGACGCGGTGCAAACCCGCGTCGCCGATGCGGGCCATTGATTGCCATCGGCGCGCCATTCCCCGCGCGTCGATCTGAACTTGCCGTAGCCCGAATATGAACGCTCCCACTCCCACTGGTTTTCGCTGCGGCATGGTCGCGATCGTCGGCCGCCCGAACGTCGGCAAGTCCACGCTGATGAACGCGCTAGTCGGCCAGAAAGTCAGTATCACGTCGCGCAAGGCGCAGACCACGCGTCACCGCATCACCGGCATTCATACGTTTGAAGACGCGCAGTACATCTTCGTCGACACGCCGGGTTTCCAGACCAAACACAGCGGCGCGCTGAACCGTTCGCTCAACCGCGCGGTCACGTCTACACTGAGTTCGGTCGACGCGATCCTGTTCGTGATCGAAGCCGGTCGCTTCGGCCCGGACGACCAGAAGGTGCTCGACCTGATTCCGCCGTCGGTGCCCACGTTGCTGATCGCGAACAAGCTTGATCGCGTGACGGATAAGGACTCGCTGTATCCGTTCATGCAGCAGGTGAGTGCGCTGCGCCAGTTCAACGAGATCGTGCCGCTGTCGGCGAAGAATCCGGACGACATCAAGCGTTTGCTGGCGACGATCAAGCCGTTCCTGCCAGAAGGCGCGCCGATCTATGGCGAAGACGACCTGACCGATCGTAGCGAGCGCTTTCTCGCGGCCGAGATCTTGCGTGAAAAAGTGTTCCGCTGGACCGGTGACGAACTGCCGTACACGAGCACCGTACTGATCGACAAGTTCGAAACCGAAGGGCGTCTGCGGCGCATTTTCGCGACCATCATGGTGGAGCGCGATACGCAAAAGGCGATGATCATCGGCCAGAAGGGCGCCAAGCTGAAGCAGATCAGCACCGAAGCGCGCCTCGACATGGAAAAGCTGTTTGACGGTCCGGTGTACCTGGAAACCTTCATCAAGGTGAAGAGTGGCTGGGCTGACAACGAAGCCGGACTCCGCGCGTATGGGTACGAATGACGCGTGGATGACGCTGAATTCCGACGCTGACCCGGACGACTCGGCGCCGGCAGCGCCGGCACGCGAGCCGTCCAAACCGGCTCGCAGTACCAAAAAATCTCCTTCGAGCGCCAGAAGCGCTCAAGCTGCCCAAGGCGCCGAAGGCGAGCCGCGCAAAGCGCTGGCACGTCGCGCGCCTCGACCCTCTGCTTCCGATTACCGGATCGCGGAGCAACCTGCTTTCGTCCTGCACAGCTACCCGTACCGTGAGACCAGTCTGATCATCGACGTGCTGTCGCGTGATCACGGCCGTCTCGCGCTCGTTGCAAAGGGTGCGAAACGTCCGCACTCCGCCTTGCGCGGTGTGCTGCAAACCTTCCAGCCGCTCGCATTGTCGTGGTCGGGCAAATCCGAAGTGCGCACGCTGACCGGTGCCGAATGGGTCGGCGGCATGTTGCCGTTAGCGGGCGACGCGCTGCTCTGCGGTTTCTATGTCAACGAACTGCTGGTCAAATTTTGCGCACGCGAAGATCCGCATCCGCAGCTATTCCATCACTACGTCGTCACGATGACGCGCCTCGCGCATGACGAACCGCCCGTGCAGGTGCTACGCTCGTTCGAACGTGTGCTGCTGCGCGAAACCGGTTATGCGATGGCACTCGATCGCACTGTCGCGCGTAAAGCGGTGCAGGCCGAAGGCCGCTACGTGTTCGACCCGGAGCGCGGCGTACGCGAGGCCTCCGACGATCTGCCAGCGCTTTGGCCGGTGATCGCCGGACAGACCTTGCTGGATATGGAAAAGGACGATTACCATCGAGCGCAGACTGTGGCGCAAAGCAAAACGCTGATGCGCTTTCTGCTCAACACTTACCTTGGTGGCACGCCGCTCGCGACGCGCCAGATCCTGATCGACTTGCAGAACTTATGAGCTTCTTTCTTACGTCGCCGAATGTGATTGACCTGGGCGTGAACATCGATCACGTCGCCACGCTGCGCAATGCGCGCGGCACGTCTTACCCCGATCCGATCCGCGCCGCATTGATGGCTGAAGAGGCCGGCGCCGATGTGATCACGCTGCATCTGCGTGAAGACCGCCGCCATATCGTCGACGCGGACGTGCGCAAGCTGCGGCCGCTGTTGAAAACGCGCATGAATCTGGAGTGCGCGGTCACCCAGGAAATGCTCGACATCGCGTGTGAAGTGCAGCCGCACGACACGTGCCTTGTGCCGGAAAAGCGTCAGGAGCTGACGACTGAAGGCGGCCTCGACGTCGCCGGTCAGTTCGAAGTCGTGCGTGCCGCATGCAAGCAACTCGCCGAAGCGAATTCGCGCGTGTCGCTCTTCATCGATCCGGACGAAACGCAAATCCGCGCTGCGCACGAGGCGGGCGCGCCAGTGATCGAGCTGCACACGGGCCGCTACGCTGAAGCGCACGACCCCACCGAGCAGCAGCGCGAATATGAGCGCGTGGTGCGTGCCGTCGAGTTCGGCGCAACGCTTGGCATCAAGGTCAATGCCGGTCATGGCCTGCACTACACCAACGTTCAGCAGATCGCCGCGATCGAAGGCATCGTCGAACTGAATATCGGCCACGCGATCGTCGCGCATGCGATCTTCGCCGGCTGGGACAACGCCGTGCGCGAGATGAAGGCGATCATGGTCGCCGCCCGTCTCGGCGCAAGCGCTTAACGCCACGGCGGCGCCCATGACGATCTACGGCATTGGTACGGACATCGTTCAGGTCAGCCGCGTGGCCGCGGTGATGACACGCACCAACGGCCGCTTCGCTGAGAAGGTGCTCGGCCCGGACGAGCTGCGCGTCTATCACGCGCGCCACGCGCGTTCGGCGGCGCGCGGTCTCGCATTTCTCGCCACGCGATTCTCGGCGAAAGAAGCCTTCTCGAAAGCGATCGGCCTCGGCATGCACTGGCCGATGACCTGGCGCGCGCTGCAAACGCTCAATAAACCGAGCGGCGAACCGATGGTGGTTGCGTCGGGCGAACTGGCCGAATGGCTCGACGCGCGCGGCATCACGGCGCGCGTGACGATCAGCGACGAACGCGATTACGCCGTGTCGTTCGTGATCGCCGAAACTGGGGACGTGGCGCGAGGGCTGGATGCCCCCCACGCGCCTGCCAGCGACGAATAAAAAATATCTTGAACGCGGCGCACGTCGGCCGTGTCTCTCTTTGCCTCAAGTTTTTTTCTAGCGGAATTCGATGAAACTCACTCCCGGACCGGTAATGCTCGACGTGGTCGGCACAACGCTGAACGACGACGATAGACGCCGCCTTGCCCATCCGATGACCGGCGGCGTGATCCTGTTCGCGCGCCATTACGAGAGCCGCGCGCAATTGATCGCGCTGACCGATTCGATCCGCGCGATTCGCGACGATCTGCTGATTGCCGTCGACCACGAAGGCGGCCGCGTGCAGCGCTTTCGTACCGACGGCTTCACCGTACTGCCGGCAATGGGCAAGCTCGGCACGCTGTGGGACAGCGACGTGTTGCATGCCACCAAAGTGACGACCGCGGTCGGCTATATCCTCGCGGCCGAATTGCGCGCGTGTGGCATCGATATGAGTTTTACGCCGGTGCTCGATTTGAATTACGGCCAGTCGCAGGTGATCGGCGATCGCTCGTTCCATCGCGATCCGCGCGTCGTGGCCTTGCTGGCGAAGAGCCTCAATCATGGCCTTGCGTTGGCAGGCATGAGCAATTGCGGCAAGCATTTTCCTGGGCACGGCTTTGCGCACGCGGACTCCCACGTTGCGATGCCGGTCGACGACCGTTCGCTCGACGAAATCCTGCGCGACGACGTGGCACCGTACGACTGGCTCGGTGTGTCGCTCGGGGCCGTGCTTCCTGCACATGTGGTTTATCCGCAGGTCGACTCAAAGCCGGCGGGTTTTTCGCGTGTCTGGTTGCAGGACATCCTGCGGAAAAAATTGCGCTTCGAAGGCGCGGTCTTCAGCGACGATCTCTCGATGGAAGCCGCGCGCCAGGGCGGCACGCTGACGGAGGGCGCGAGCGCCGCGCTGGAGGCCGGTTGCGATATGGTGCTGATCTGCAATCAGCCGGACGAAGCGGAGAAGGTGCTGGACGCGCTGCGCTTCACGCCGTCGAAGGAATCGCAGCAACGGCTTAAACGCATGCGGCCGCGCGGCAAGGCGCTGAAGTGGAGCAAGCTGGTCGCCGAGCCGCAGTATCTGCAAGCGCAGGCCTTGGTGCGCAGCGCGTTCGCGTGAGCCACGCGTAGTGAACGGATAGGCCGATAACGCATTCGCATCGAGAGAAAACGGCGCCTGTCTCAGGCGCCGTTTTCTATTCAAGCTTGGCCTGCCAGCGAAGCTGGCCTCACACAGTCAGTTCAACCGCATCCGCTGCAGCTTGTTGTACAGCGTCTTCGGACTGATCCCCAGCAGCGATGCCGCACGATGGCGTGTGCCGCCGACTGCATCCAGCGTCGCGCGGATCAGCATTTCCTCGACGTCCGCGAGTGGCGTGCCAACGGTGACCTGTACGCGGCTGCCGTTCAGATCGCGTCCGTTCGCCGAACCCGCTTCATCGGCACGCAATGATTCCAGCACGTCGCCCGACGCGTGATACGCCCGGCGCACGCGATCCTGCAACTCGCGCACATTGCCCGGCCACTCGTACGAGAGGCACTCGCGCAGGAAGGTTGGCGCGACCTGCTTGGCCGCTTCCGACGTACCGCGCGCGCTTGCTTCGTGATTGAGCTCGTCGACGACGGCTTGCGCGATCAACGCCGGATCGTCACCGCGCTCGCGCAGCGGCGGCAGTGTTACAGCGGCTGCTTCGAGACGCAGCGCGAGGTCGCCGTGCAGGCTGCCGTCGGCGACCGCCGCGCGTGGCATCTTGCGCGTCGACGCGATCAGCCGGAAGTCGGTCACCACCTGATTCGTGCCGCCGACCCGCATGAAGGTCTGTGAATCGAGTGCGCGCAGCAGTGCTTCCTGCTGAGCGCGTGGCAGCTCAGCGATTTCGTCGATGAACAGCGTGCCGCCGCTGGCTTGCTCGAACAGGCCCGGCTCGCGCTGCTCGGCACCACCGAACGCGCCGCGTTCGTGACCGAACAGCAAGCTGTCGAGTGAGCGATGCGCCGCGGCGCTGCTCGCCGTCCGGCAATCGAACGTGATAAACGGCCCTTTGCGGCGCCGGCTCATATCATGCAGCGTGCGCGCGGCGACCTGCTTGCCGGTACCGGCTTCGCCGGAAATCAGCACGGCGGCTTCGGTCGGCGCGATATGTTCGATCGTGTCGTACACATGCTGGATCGCGCCGCTGCGACCCAGTAACGAGCCGAAACGACCAAGTTGACGCAGGGACGCGCGTAACGTCTGGACTTCTTCGGTCAGCTCGTACGGACGCGGAATCCGGGCGAGCAGACTACGCAAACGCGGGATATTGACCGGTTTGAGCAGGTAGTCCCAGATGCCGTGCCGCAGGCCCTCGATCGCGCTCTCGACCGTCGCGTTGCCGGTCATCACGATCACGGGCAAGGCGCCGCCGGGCGGATGCGCGGGCAGGTGCTGCAACACGTCGAGCCCGCTGCCATCCGGCAGATTCAGGTCGACCAGCACGACATCGGGGATGAAGCGCGTCAGCGCCGCCCGGGCCTCGGCGATGGTGGTCGCGGTGTCGACGGAGAAGCCGTCGGCGGCGAGGATGGCGGACAGGCCAGACAGGCTGTTGGGATCGTCTTCAACAATCAGGGCATGTGGCATGGCGAGCGCTATTTTTTAGATGGACGGAATACCCGGTACGCTGCGCCAGTACTCTGGCGCGCGACACGGGCGCGATGGCTGGCCGGTACAGTCGGTCGAACGCCTTACCGCGCGGTGAGCGCCTGCCACAGCGGCGGAGCAGCCGCGGGTCAATTGGCATCGGCGCGGTGCAAGTCGTGGGACACGACCTGCACGCGGGGTTCGGGCGATACGACTCATGTAGTTCTAGGTCCTTTGCTTTTTCAGCGGATGCCGGCGCTGACGCGGTGTGACGCGTGGGCGAGGCATCTGTATTTCCTTCATTCGACTGGTCAGAAATCCCGATTGCTGTCGAAGAAACGGCGTACCTCAAGTTCCGCTTGCTCACGGGTCTTGCCGTAACGCTCCTGGATCAGTCCGGCCAGCTTGTCGGCGCGGCCTTCTGCCTTGGTCAGCTCGTCGTCAGTCAATTCACCCCATGCTGCCTTGGCTTTGCCGACCATTTGCTTCCACTTGCCTTCAGCGATGTCGTTATTCATGCCGCATCTCCGGAGTTGAGGAAAAAAGCCATACTGGCCTGTAGTCCGGAGAAGCATGCATTGTGCCAACATCAATTACTTAAGCTTATCAATGGTTTGTACGACGCAAGACGGGAAGCTGGAAGCAACGGACGAGCATTTTTGAGAAATCTGCCGGTAAAGTTTTCCTCAACCATACACGGCGGCGCAAAAAAGAAAAAGCGCCCAAAGTGGACGCTTTTTTTTCGCCATTTTTTATCGCTGCGCCGGACTTGCTCCGGCGCAGGATTCAGGCTGCAGGCGCTTAGGCGCGGCTGCGGTACTCGTGCGTACGCGTGTCGATTTCGATCTTGTCGCCGATGCTGCAGAAGAGCGGCACTTGCAGTTCGAAACCCGTGGTCAGCTTGGCGTTCTTCAACACCTTGCCCGACGACGTATCGCCCTTGACAGCCGGTTCCGTGTAGATGATTTCACGGACCAGCGTGGTCGGCAGTTCGACCGAGATGGCTTTCTCGTTGTAGAACACGACTTCGCAAGCCATGCCGTCTTCGAGGTAATGGAGGGCGTCGCCCATCATTTCGCCTTCGACTTCGAACTGGTTGTAGTCGGCGTCCATGAACACGTACATCGGGTCAGCGAAGTACGAGTACGTGACTTCCTTGCGTTCCAGCACGACGACGTCGAACTTGTCGTCTGCCTTGTACACGTTTTCCATGCCTGCGCCGGTCAGCAGGTTCTTGAACTTCATCTTGACGACGGCGGAGTTGCGGCCCGATTTGTTGTATTCGGCCTTTTGCACGACCATCGCGTCTGCGCCGATCATTACTACGTTGCCGGTGCGGAGTTCCTGTGCGGTCTTCATAAAACAGTCCTGTACGAAATAAGTAGCTTCAACTTTTGCTCAACGGCATACGGCGCAAGCGGCTTCGCTGCTCCTCGCACTACGGCGCGGCGCTGCTTGGAAGCGGCACCTGCCGGGAGCGGGGTGTGGAGCGTGGCCGGCTTGCCGCGGTGATTCGCGGCGAGGCTGCAAACCCGCAACCCCTGCAATCCGTTACCTGCTTTTTACCCTGTGCGGGCGTGATCACGAGTGGCGCCGATCGGCAGGATGCGCCCCTTTTTTGACATTGCGCCACTCACTATCAAACTGAGGGCGGCTCATGCATCTTTCGATGCCAGGGTTCGCCAGCGGTTTTGCTAAGCGTGGCGGTTAAGGTTCACCGCTGCGATCGGGCCGCGCTTGCGTCGTCGGCCGTTGGATAACCGCTTATTTTAACTGAGTTTTTGCGAACAAGGCCAGATTTCCAGCGAGGTCGCCCACTTGGGCCAGTTCGCCGGCCCATTCGGCCGCGCGTTGCTTCAGCGCCGGGCGGTGGCGCTGGAATTCCGCCCAGTCCGGCCGGCCCGCGCCGTTCCATGCATGCCAGAAGCGCGCGAGGGCGTCCCGCGCGTCGGCGGGCAGGGTGCGGGCATAGTGGGCGAGCGCGGCGTCGAGCTTCGGCAGATGGGCGTCGTCGGCCTGGGGGTAGATGTGCCAGATAAACGGTTTGGCCGCCCATTGGGCGCGTACAAACGAATCCTCACCGCGCACGAAATTGATGTCACTGGCCCACAGCAGCGGGTCGTAACCGGCCTGCTCGGTGAAAGCGAGCGCATGGACGCTGAGGCCGCCACGCTCGGCGTGCGAACCGGCGGCGAACGAAGGCAGGCCGAAAAAGCGCGCGACCGCACCCGAAATGCGGCCTTCCGGCACCAGCAGAACGACCGGGTCGGCGCTGTCTCGCCATTGTTCAAGCAGGCTGTCGACAGCGGGGTTTTCGTACGCGAACAGCGAGACGACCGTCGTCGTGGCCGATGGCGGCGCGCGGCCGGTGGTTTTCAGCCACCACGCTTCGCGCTCCGGTTGCGACGCCTCGAAGGCCGCGCGCGCGGCGTCGAGATGCCGCTCTTTCAGCACGCCACCGGTGCCGGGGCCGAGTCCGGGGAAAAAGAAGGTCTTCGTCAGCGGATAGCGTGGATGTGGCGACGGCCGCAGATGGAAATCCGCGACCCAGTCTTCGGCGCTCAGATATTCGAGGTTGAACCAGGCCGGCGCGCGCTCGCGCCGCGCCATCGCGGCAACGTAGATCGGTGGCAACTCGCAGGCGAATGCC
Source organism: Paraburkholderia domus (assembly GCF_905220705.1). GTDB lineage: Bacteria > Pseudomonadota > Gammaproteobacteria > Burkholderiales > Burkholderiaceae > Paraburkholderia > Paraburkholderia domus. Next base: position 833,279 of record NZ_CAJNAT010000001.1, on the reverse strand, counting down.
TCGATCACGACGTCAGCCACGTCGAGCGTATCGCCCGCGTGGGCCGGTTCGTGCCAGTGTTCGATGACGATGCCGCCGACCGCCTGGCGTGCGCGATCCAGCGCCAGCTGTGGGCACAGCTTCTGGAACGCATGCAGGTCGTCGACGAACACCCGCACCTGCCAGCCGTGCTCGTTCGCCAGTTGCTGCGCGAGACGCCAGCACACGCCGATGTCGCCGAAATTGTCGATGACCGCGCAAAAGATATCGCAGGCGATTGCCGTCGGTGCGATCGCGACTTGTTCGGAAGGGGGCGTAGCGGAGGACATGGTGGCGTGGTTGGGTTTTGCAGGGCTTGGCTAGTGGGTGACGCAACGGGGTTCAGACGCCGGCTTGCACCGACGCATTGCACCATTCGATGCAGCAGGGTTCGAACGCCCGCAGAATGCTCTAAACTGGCGATTCTAAAGCACTCATCCGCGGTTCCGCGCCTCAGTGAGCACTCAGCGCGCAGCACGCAGGCAGAGGTTTCGCGACACTGTCCCAGCCAACCGATTCTGCATGACCGAACCCGAAGCAACCGACGTTTTCGAGCCGAAAAAAGTGCTCGCCCAATTGCCGCATCTGCCCGGCGTCTATCGCTATTACGATACGCAGGGCGCGGTGCTTTACGTGGGCAAGGCGCGCGATCTCAAGAAGCGGGTCTCGAGCTACTTCACGAAGACGCAGCTGTCGCCGCGCATCGCGATGATGGTGACGCGCATTGCGCGCATCGAGACGACCGTCACGCGCTCCGAGGCTGAGGCGCTGCTGCTCGAAAACAATCTGATCAAGGCGCTGGCGCCGCGTTACAACATTCTGTTTCGCGACGACAAGTCGTATCCCTATCTCAAACTGACCGGCCACAAGTTTCCGCGCATGGCGTATTACCGCGGCGCGGTGGATCGCAAGAATCAGTATTTCGGCCCGTTCCCGAGTGCGTGGGCGGTGCGCGAGAGCATCCAGATCCTGCAGCGCGTCTTCCAGTTGCGCACCTGCGAAGATTCCGTGTTCAACAACCGCACGCGGCCGTGTCTGCTGCATCAGATCGGCCGCTGCACGGCGCCGTGCGTCGCGGCGATCAGCGAAGAAGATTACGCACGCGACGTCGCCAACGCGTCGCGCTTTCTGCTCGGCCGGCAGGGCGAGGTGATGAATGAGCTCGAGCAGAAAATGCACGCGTTCGCGAGCGAGCTGAAGTTCGAGCAGGCCGCGGCGGTGCGCAATCAGATGAGTTCGCTGTCGACGGTGCTGCATCAGCAGGCGATCGAGGTCGGCGGCGATAGCGACGTGGATATTCTCGCGGTCGTCGCGCTCGGCGGACGCGTGTGCGTGAACCTCGCGATGGTGCGCGGCGGACGCCATCTGGGCGATAAGGCCTATTTCCCGGCGCATGTGGAAAGCGCCCTGACGGTCGGCGAGGGCGGTCTTGAAGAGGGCGGTGACGATGATTTGTTAGTCGATACGGCGACCGGTGCCGGCCTGGCATCCGGAGAGGCCGCAACCGGCGCGAGCGCATCTTCCGATGCAACCGACGCGCTCTCAATCGCTGAGGAGATGCCGTCCGAAGAGGGTGATGACGAGGAAGACGCTGCGCTCGCGGCTGAAGCGGATGACGTAGCCGAGTCAGAATCCGAATCCGAGTCTGAAGGCGAATCTTCAACGCCATGCAAAGGCCGTGCAACTGCCGGCGGCATCGAATCTGAAGTACTCGAGGCGTTCATCGCGCAGCACTACATCGGCAATCGCGTTCCGCCGGTGCTCGTGGTCAGCCACGCGCCGGCCACGCGCGAGCTGGTCGATGTGCTGATCGAGCAGGCCGGGCACAAGGTGACGGTGCTGCGCCAGCCGCAAGGCCAACGGCGCGCATGGCTCGCGATGGCCGAGCAGAACGCACGGCTCGCGCTCGCGCGCCTGCTCTCGGAACAAGGCTCGCAGCAGGCCCGCACGCGAGCGCTCACCGATACGCTCGGCATGGAGTGCGACGACCTCGCGCATCTGCGTATCGAGTGCTTCGACATCAGCCACACGATGGGCGAGGCGACGCAGGCGTCGTGCGTGGTGTATCACCATCACAAGATGCAGTCGTCCGAATACCGCCGCTACAACATCACTGGCATCACGCCGGGCGACGACTACGCGGCGATGCGTCAGGTGCTCACGCGCCGCTACGAGAAGATGGTCGCGCAAGCGGCTGCGAACGCCGCCGACGAAGCGGCTGAATTGCAAACCGACGCGGCCGCGGACCCGTCGGTCGCACCGGATGCCGCGGAGCCGGCAGCGGCTGGCGGCATCCTGCCGACCATCGTGTTGATCGACGGCGGCAAGGGTCAGGTCGAAATCGCGCGCCAGGTGTTCACTGAACTGGGTCTCGATACCGGCATGCTGGTCGGCGTGGCGAAGGGCGAGGGACGCAAGGTCGGTCTCGAAACCCTGATTTTCGCCGACGGCCGCGCGCCGCTCGAACTCGGCAAGGAAAGCGCGGCGCTGATGCTGGTCGCACAGATCCGCGATGAGGCGCACCGTTTCGCCATCACCGGCATGCGCGCGAAGCGAGGCAAGACACGCCAGACCTCGCGGCTCGAAGAGCTCGAAGGGGTGGGGGCGAAGCGGCGTCAGCGGCTGTTGGCGCGCTTCGGTGGCCTGCGTGGGGTCGTTGCGGCAAGCGTCGAGGACCTGGCGAGCGTCGAAGGGATTTCGCAGGCGCTTGCCGAGCAGATCTACCGGCAGTTGCACTGATTGCCGTGCGCCATGCTGCTTGCGGAGCGGCAAGTGAGCGGCAGATAAGCTGTCGACAACTGGCGCCGAAGCGGTCGGCAAGCGACTGACGGGCGACTGTTAAGGGGTGCTCTGGCGTGGCGCGTGCCAGGTTCCGTGCGCCGCTTTGCTTGTGGCAGGTCTTGTGACACGGCACAATTGCATCTCCCTTGCCAGACGCTGCGCCTGCCCATGCCGTTTAATTTTCCGATTTTCCTGACTTGGCTGCGGATCGTCCTGATTCCGCTGGTCGTAGGCGTGTTTTATTTGCCCGACATGATGATGAGCCCGGCACACCGCAATCTGGCGGCCGCGACGATCTTCATTCTGGCGGCGCTCACCGACTGGTTCGACGGCTATCTGGCCCGCAAATGGAATCAGACCTCGGCGTTCGGCGCGTTTCTCGACCCCGTCGCCGACAAGCTGATGGTGACGGCTGCGTTGCTGGTGCTGGTACAACTGGCACGGATCGATTCGGCAATTGCGCTGGTGATCGTTGGACGCGAGATCGCGATCTCGGCGCTGCGTGAGTGGATGGCGCAGATCGGCGCATCGAAGAGTGTCGCCGTAAATTCTCTCGGGAAGTTCAAGACTGTGTGCCAGATGGTGGCGATTCCGATGTTGCTGTTCTACGGGCCGCTGCCGTTCGGCGGCGGAGTTTCGGTCGATACGCGTGTGTGGGGCCTGTGGCTGATCTATCTGGCCGCGTTCCTGACGATCTGGTCGATGCTCTACTACATGAAACTCGCGTGGCCGCAGATTCGCGATCGGGGTGGTGTTGCCTGACTGGAGACCGATCGGGGCGCAACGCCATGGCGGCTGTTGCGTGTCCGAACGTCGTCGCGAATGTCTCCGCGAATGTCTCCGCGAATGTCTCCGCGAATGTCTCACGAACCGTGAGCGAAATCTTTTCAGTTAAAGACATTCGCAAAAGGGGTTGACACGTTTCAGTCGATTCTCCATAATCTCGTTTCTCCGATGCACGCAGTTCGAAACGTCGGTGGCAGTAAGAGAGTAGTTGCAGTAACAAGGCAGAAGTTAGCAGGTAAAAAGCAGGGCAAAAGCAGCACAATGCGGGAGTAGCTCAGTTGGTAGAGCGCAACCTTGCCAAGGTTGAGGTCGCGAGTTCGAGCCTCGTCTCCCGCTCCAATTTTTGAAGCAACGCGTTGTTTGGCGAAGTAAAAGTGCAAGGCGTTGTGAAGTAGGGCAATGCGGGAGTAGCTCAGTTGGTAGAGCGCAACCTTGCCAAGGTTGAGGTCGCGAGTTCGAGCCTCGTCTCCCGCTCCATACATAAGGGGAAGCAGCGCTTCCCTTTTTGTTTGGTGGGTCGGCCTTACGGTTGCCCACCAGACAAATCTGAGAATCTGCAGCTAGGTTCCAGTCCGCTTGCGGCGCGATAGCAAAGCGGTTATGCAGCGGCCTGCAAAGCCGTTTAGGCCGGTTCGACTCCGGCTCGCGCCTCCAGTAGTTGATGTAAAGAAAAGCCCCGACTTGTCGGGGCTTTTCTTTTTTGCGCGCCATCGTCGCTGGCACTGACCCGGAGCGTCTCAATGCGAGGAGGCGAGTTACAGCACATCGCCCTCGCAGTGATCTGCGCGTTCAGCATGGCGAGCAGACAGTTGTGTCCGCTCGCTCGTCACGACCTCAAAAAACAATCGCCGACTTGATCGATTGAACTGCCGCGCTGTTCAGGAGGTAGTAGCTGTCTTGCGGCGTCCCGCCGCCGAGAGGCGCGAGCTGCAACGTGGTGCCGTCCTTGATCAGGTAGCCCGCATAGATACCGCCGTTGTTCTGATAGTAGACACGGTAGTCGGTCGTCGCCGAGGCCAGCGCTGTGTTGGCGACCCATGCGCGCATTCCGGCGAGCGTCACGATCTGTCCATCGCTGATCTGATAGGTCTTGCCGTCTGTCGTGCTCGCATAGGGAAAGAAATTTTCGAGCGTTGAAATCGTGGCGGAGCACGGTGTCGGATTGGTCCCAGTCGTGGCGGGCGCAAGGCAGTCGTATGTGAAGGCCTCGTCGCCGACCGTGTGCCTGACGACTTTGATGTAGGCCGCACCCATTTGCCAACTGGCCTGCTGGTTGTACAGCGATTGCCCGTTCAATGTATTCGTCAGAACGCCGACGGCGCTGTTCGCGAACAGTTCGGCGGGAGAGGCGGAAATCAGGCCGCTTAGTGGCACGACGCTGTAGCTGGTGCCAAGCAACGTGCGGAGCACTGTTTTACTGTCTGACGCCAGATAATTTATCTGGACATTCGTGCCCGAGTAGCTGATCTGGGCTTGCGGCGGAGACGCGGAGGTATAGACGGCGCCGTTGACGAGTAAGCGTGGCGCCGCGATTGCCGGAACCGTCAGTGCGGACGACACGGACGTGTACGTTTCGGTCATCAGTTGTGGCCCGTTTGCAGGGCTTTGGGCGACGCTCGAGTCCTCGGTATAGAAGACACTGCTCGGGTTGACCGTCAGTGTTCCAGTCGACGATACGCGAATCGACAGGCTTGCGCTCAGATAGTGCATACCGCCGTTTGCCGCGAGCGCGACACTTTCATAACTCTTTTGAGCGTCGCTCAGATTCGACGTGCTTGCTGTCGATCCCGAACCGCCTGACGAGCCGCCACCACACGCAGACAAAATAAATGCGGCGCTCGTGGCCAGCATGAAATGTCGATTTACCAATCGCCTTTTATATACTTTCATTTTTTGATTTTTTGTCTTTCAAATTTATTCTAGTGAATTTTTAAGAACCCCGAATGAAGCATTGATCGCTAGCTGTTCGATGTCGATCATATAAAGTATCTCATGCTGCCTGGCATATTCGGAAAAATCGTTAGATATACGATGCAATGGTTCTTGATGTTTTCAGGTCGTGAAAGAGCGGGCAGGGCAAACCCGCTGTTAATACAACATTCGACCAACAAAAAAACAGATCCGCTACTGCGCTGTCTACCATCGAACAGGCTCCGTCCAGGTGACCGGGCCCACCTATAAAGCGTTCTGGTGTGTGCCCGAGATCGGCCGCTGGGTGAAGTCAGTGGAAGGATATTGCGGCAATAATGGCGTGCGGAACGAGCGCTATACCGGCGAACTGAAGTCGTACAAAAGAAGCTCGGCATGATTGGAATGCGCGCGATTAAACTGTCACCTATTGCTGCGCGAGAAAAGAGCCCCGAAAACGCCGGGGCTTTTTTTCTAATCTTTGTCGACTGCGAACCTGACCAGACATGGCCCTTCCAAACCTCGAGCGCCGCTCCTTCTACCTGCGCCTGATTTACGCGCTGTGCCTCTGCGGCGCCACCTGGACACATCTGCAAGTGGCCTTGATCCACGGACTCTGGTGGGACTACGGCGGCGCGGCGCCGCCGACGCAAATCTACTGGACGTCACTGCTCTTCATCGATCCGCTAACCGTTCTGCTACTACTGTTGAGTCCGAGAGCCGGGTTGATCCTCTGCGTCGCTGTCATCGTGACGGACGTGGTGCACAATTCATGGTTCGCGCTGCATTATCCGATCCGCATGGACCTGTACCTTTCGCAGATCGTCTTCCTGCTGTTCGTCGCGTTCACGATGCGGACCGCCTGGCGAGGGGCCACGAGCCGGCCCGCCGCGCTGCGCACCGTCGATTGAATTGCCCGATTGCCTCTTTGCGCAATTGCCTGTCCACACGAGGCTGCATGTACCTACAACTCACCGGCACCAACGTCCGTCTGCTCGGCTCCATGCATCTGTTTCCGGCGACGAGTCGCAGAACGCCGCCTTGGATCGCCGAAGCCTATGACTGGGCCGAATCGCTGGTCTTCGAATCCGATCCGCCGACGATCCTGCCGTTTCTGAAGCCCGCTTCGCAGGGCGGTGCGGATCAACTGCAGCCCTTGCTATCCGCCGATGCCTGGAATCAGCTACAAGCTGTGTGGCCCGCGGAGGGTCCGTTGGCGCCGCTCGTCGATCTGCGTCCGTGGGCGGCGCTGGTTGTTGCACCGACGCTGTTCCAGCAAGTCGTCGAAGGTGTGGAGCCGCGCATGCTGCGCTCAGCGCTCGCGCAAGGCAAACCGTATCAATATCTCGAGACCGCGCAGGAAGTGGCGGTATCGCTCGAATCGATTCCGCTCGATGCGGTCGGCACCGCGCTCGGCATGCTGATGTCCGATCTCGACGAACCGCAGCGCACGCTCGAGCGAATGCACACTGCCTGGCTGCATGGCGATTTGCAGGCCGTGCACCAGATCGCCGTCGAGTCTCCGATGTTCAACCTGCCCGGCATCCGTCACGCCATTCTGGATGCGCGCAATCGCGCGTGGGCGTCGCGCTTGAAGGATCTACTCGGACGGCCGGAGCGGACATTGGTGGCGGTAGGTGCGTTGCATTTGTGCGGGCCCGGTAACCTGATCGAATGTCTCGCACAGCCCGTCGAGCCGGTTTTCGTAAGCGGCTAGCGGCATTGCGAGCGGCGTAGCCTAAGACCGCCACGCGCGGCATAATTCCACATTGCCGCCGTCCACTAAGGCGCGCCTCCTTTGAAGACCTTCCATGACCGAACCGCAGCAAACCGCCGCCACGCGAGTGGCGCAACTCGAATGGCGCTGGAAAGCGTTCGAAGATCTCACGACCGCTGAAGTCTATGCAATGCTGGCCGCGCGTAGCGCGGTGTTCGTCGTCGAGCAGAACTGCGTGTACGGCGATATCGACGGGCTCGATTCCGATGCCTGGCATCTGTTCGCTTATGGTGCTAACGGCTCCGGTGAAAAAAAGCCGACGCTCGCAGGCTATCTGCGTGTGTTGCTGCCTGACGCCGAAGACACCGATATCCGCATCGGCCGCGTCCTGACAACAGCGGAATTCCGCGGCATTGGCCTCGGCAACGCGATGCTCGAGCGATCGCTCACGCATATCCGGGCGCAGTGGCCCGGTACGCCGATCCGTTTGCATGCGCAGGCGCATCTGCAAGGCTTCTACGGCGCGTTCGGCTTTACGCCGGTGTCGGAGATTCACGAAGAGGACGGCATACCGCACGTGTGGATGCGTTCGGCCTAAGCCAGACGGCAACCGGGCCCGGCGCGTGCGCGCCGACCCGCTTCAAACGCTGCGACTTCAACCGATTCGAAATGATCAGCGGTGGCTGCTCGCAGGCGCTGACGCGGCTTGCGCCAAGCCTTGCCTCGCCTTTGCGTGCCGCTCGCTGCGCAGACGTCCGCGTGCCGACAGCCTCATCCAGTGACGCAACGCCACCAGCGCGCCGATCACGCTCATCATCGAGCCCGGAATCCACAGCAGCAGGCCGCCGATCTGCTGATCGCGCATCGGGCTCAGCCACGTGAAGGCGCGGCCGCAGATCGAATAGATCGGATACAGCTCACGCGGTGTAAAGAAGATAAACGCGCCGAGCATGATCTGCGGCGGAATCGCGGCGATCACCACCAGTACGCGCTTCCCAGGCGACAAACGCGCCGGCGGCGCCGGCCGCGGATCGAGCACGAGCCACCAGAACAGCAAGCCGTCGATCACCATGCTCCAGTTCATCACGCGATAAAGCCGCCAGTCGAGCATCGCCACGAAATGAATCGGCGACATCAACCAGAAGTAGATCAGTCCGACGAACAGCGCGACGGCGACGACCGGATGCATCACCACGTCGAGCAGCTTGCGCACCAACGGGGTTTGCAGCGCAGGCCGCACGAAGCGCTGCCGCCAGCTGAATGGAATGCCCGCGCGCAACGCCGCGCCCGGATAAGACAGGGCGATAAAAAACGGCCCGAGGTGATGCAGCACCAGATGCTGCGCGCGATGCATGAAGAACTCATGCTCGAAGAAATAATCGAGCCGCGTATGCAGCGCGATATACAACGCGACCAGCCCGAACCAGAAGGAAATGCGCCGGAGAATCGACACCTTCGCTTTGTGCGCGCCGCGTACAAACAGGATCGCCGGTACGAGCAAGGCGATCACGACGGTCGGCGAAAACTCCCAGGGATCGAGCCAGTAGAACAGGTTCATCGTAGCGCGTTACTTGGTCTGGGCGGGCGACTTGACGGCGAACGGCGTATCGAGCGTTTCGCCGTCGGAGAACTTCAGCGTCAGATGCACGGTGTCGCCTGGTGCGACCTTGTGCTTCGCGTCTTCGAGCATCACGTGGTAGCCACCGGGCGCGATCGCGACCTGGCCGTGCGCGGGCACCGTCAGCCTGTCGACCATCACCATCTTTTGCGTCGAACCGTTGGACACCGTTTGATGCAGCATTGCGTCGCCGTAGTCGTTGCTCGAAATGTCGATGAGGTCGACCGGCTTGTCACTTGCGTTCACCAGCGTCACGTAGCCGGCCGCGGGCAGGTTGTTAGGCAGCCAGCGCACCCACGCGTCTTTGGCGCTGATCGCGTTAGTACCAGCGGCAAACGCGGCCGTTGCGAAACCGAATGAGAGAGCGACGGTGCAGCTTAGTGCGGCGAACGTTTTGATCTTGATCGACATGGTTGAACTCAGGAAGGGTCAGGAACGGTCATCAATGATACGGCGCAGGTCTTGCGCGATCGCATCAGGAGTATCGTGATCGGTGGCGAGCAAGCGAGCGTGGCCCTGCTGATCGAACACGTAGACGGCCGAGCTATGGGTGACTTCGTAATTGCCGTTGGGGTCGCGCTTTTCCATCTGATAGGCGACCCGGTAACGCTTGGCGAGCGACTCGATTTGCCAGTCCGTGCCGGTCAGGCCCTCGGCGTGTTGCGAGTCGAAGGCACCGACGTAGTCATGCAAGGCTTTTGGCGTATCGCGCGCCGGGTCGACCGTGATGAACAGGATGCGCACTTTTTGCGCGTCCGGGCCGAGCTTGCCGAGCACCTGCATCAGGCGGCCCATCGTTTCAGGGCAGACGTCCGGACAGTGCGTGTAGCCAAAGTAGACGAGCGAGGTGCGGCCCTTAAACGAATCACCGGTTACGGCGCGGCCGTCGTCGCCGGTCAGCGTGAAATCGAGATCCGGCAGGTGGCCGGTCACATTGGTCAACTGGAACGGTTCGGTGCGATGCGTGCAGCCGGTTAGCGCGCCCACCATGACGGCCAAGGCGACCAGGCGTCCGGACCACGGCCGGCGCGGCGTTGTGAGATTCGGCTGCTGCTGGTGGGACGAGATGATCGGGAACAAAGCAGGGTTCAATGACTCGATTGAAGAGTGCCGGGTGACGCTGCCCGTGAATGGACGCGGCGTAGTTCGTACAAAGCGCGCGGCCCGTCATCGTGAGCAAATAGGGTCGTCGCTGCAATGGTCTGCGTGGCTGCGACTGTATCGCAAAATGTCTGATGACGTCGTAGAGCGCCGGCGGGCGCATGGTTTGCGAGGCAATTTGACGCAGGCGACTGAAAGCTGGCTGAAGCCGGATTGTTCTCTTTTTGAACGCAATCGTCCGTGGCATCGGCCGTGCCGCCCGGACAGGCTTGCGTCCTGGCTTACTTCCTCGAAAAATTGACGGATGCGCGGTAAGATGCGCACACTTTTCCGGCCGCAGAAGGCTGAAAGGCAAAATTAACCGATGCAAGCACTTCCGGCTGTTCTGTCTCCCAGCGAGACGGCATTTTTCTTCGACTTCGACGGCACGCTCGTCGAACTCGCACCCACGCCGGACGGCGTGCTGGTGCAACCACGCGTCATCGAGTTGTTGAGCGAGTTGCGCAGTCTCACGAACGGTGCGGTCGCGATCTTGTCGGGCCGTGGCATCGACAGCATCGACGGTTTTCTCGGCATGCCCGATTTGCCGATCGCCGGTCTGCACGGTGCCGAGCGGCGCGACGCGAACGGCGACACGCAGCGTATCGGCTTTCACGACGAGCGCCTGTTGCGCATGGAGCAGGTGCTCGCGCAGGTCGTCAACGAACATCCGGGCATGCTGCTCGAAATCAAAGGCGCAGCGCTGGCGCTGCACTACCGCAATGCGCCCGACCGCGAGACGGTGGCGCGCGAGGCGACCGAGCGGCTGGTTGGCGATTACCCCGGCTCGTATGTATTGCAGCCGGGCAAAATGGTCTACGAAATCAAACCGAAAGATGTCGACAAGGGCCGAGCGATGCGCGCGTTCCTGGAGGAGCCGCCGTTCGTCGGCCGCAATCCAGTGTTTGCCGGCGACGATCTGACCGACGAGAAAGGCTTTGCCGTCGTCGATGAGCGCGGTGGCCTGTCGATCAAGGTGGGCGCGGGCGACACGACGGCGCATACGCGCGTCGAGTCTGTCACGATGTTGCTCGACTGGCTGGAATCGATTGTCGCGGCCGCGCGCGGAGCGTGATGGTGACGCCGCATCGCCCAACGACTATGACTTACTGCATCGGGAATCGCGCTTCATGAGCCGACTGATCATCGTATCGAACCGGGTCGCACCTATTTCGGAAGGCGGTCCGGCCGCAGGCGGTCTGGCGGTCGGCGTGTATGACGCGCTGAAGGAAACCGGCGGCATGTGGTTCGGCTGGAGCGGCGACGTGCTCAGCTCGGGCCAGCCGCAGATCAAGGTCGAGGAGCGCGGACCGGTGACCTTCGCGACCATCGCGCTGATGCGCCGCGACTACGACCAGTACTACCGCGGTTTCTCGAACGCCACGCTGTGGCCCGCGTTCCACTATCGCGCCGATCTGCTGCAGTACGACCGGCACGACTTCGAAGGCTATTGCCGTGTCAATGCGTGGCTCGCCCAGCAACTCGTCCCGCTATTGCGCGAAGACGATGTGATCTGGGTCCACGACTACCACCTGATTCCGTTTGCCCAGGCGCTGCGCGCGGCCGGTGTGAAAAATCGCATCGGCTTCTTTCTGCATATTCCGTTTCCGGCTTCGCAGGTGCTGCTGGCCGTGCCGCCGCATCGCGAGCTGGTCGAAGCGCTCTGTTCGTTCGATCTGCTCGGTTTTCAGACGGCGCCGGATTTGCGGGCGTTCTGCGATTACATCGTCAATGAGGCAAACGGTACGGTCGATATGTCGGGCAGCGGCCCGCTGACCGTGCACGCGTTCGGCCGCACCTTGCGCGCGGCGGCTTATCCAATCGGCGTCTATCCGGACGAAATCGCCGAGCTCGCGAAAGCGGGCGAGCGCGGCAAGCCGGTGCGCACGATGAAGACCGCGCTGCATTCCCGCAAGCTGATCATGAGCGTGGACCGCCTCGATTATTCGAAGGGACTGGTCGAACGTTTCCGCGCGTTCGAGCGTCTGCTGGAACACGCTACGGCGCAACGCAACCAGGTTTCGTTCCTGCAAATCGCACCGCCGACGCGCGCCGACATGCACGCCTATCAGGACATCCGCCTGCAGCTCGAAGGGGAGTCGGGGCGTATCAATGGCCGCTTTGCCGAGCTGGACTGGACGCCGATCCTGTACATCCACAAGCAGTACGAGCGCTCCGTGCTAGCCGCGCTGTTTCGCACGGCGCATGTCGGCTACGTCACACCGTTGCGCGACGGCATGAACCTTGTCGCGAAGGAGTATGTGTCGGCGCAGGATCCGGAGAATCCGGGCGTGCTGGTGCTGTCACGCTTTGCCGGTGCCGCGCAGGAACTGGATGGCGCGTTGATCGTGAATCCGGTCGATATTGACGGTATGGCCGAGGCGCTGGCCAAGGCGCTGGAGATGTCGCTTGTGGAGCGTCAGGCGCGTCATCGCGACATGATGGTGCAGTTGCGCGAGAACAACGTGTCGGTGTGGCGCGATAACTTCATGCGCGATCTTCAGAGCGTCGATGGTGCGAAGAGCACCCGAACCGTGAAGGTGCGTGCCGGATCGGGTAAGAAGACCGCGCGCGAAACCACGGTCGGATAGGTGACTGTCGGGCGCGGTTAGTACCGCCCCGGAAGGCAAAAAAGCCGCTCGAAAGCGGCTTTTTTGTTTGGTTCTGAAGTAGCAGAGGGCGGCGCGTTGCTCAGACCACGTGCTGTTCGTCCACCTTCTTGCCGCCGATATGCAGCGTGGTTCCCTTGCCGTGCTGCTTCAAGAGCAGATCGCGATACAGGCCCGGCCGTTGGCGCAACTCTTCCGGACTGCCGTCGTCGATCACCTTGCCGGCGCTCATCACGATGATCCGGTCGAACGTGTTCAACGTCGACAACCGGTGCGCGATCGCTATGACCGTGCGGCCCACCATCAGCCGGTCGAGCGCCTTCTGGATCGCTTCTTCCGATGCGCTGTCGAGTGCCGAGGTGGCTTCGTCGAGCAGCAGGATCGGCGCGTTCTTCAGGATCGCCCGCGCAATCGCGATCCGCTGGCGCTGTCCGCCGGACAGCTTGACGCCGCGGTCGCCGACGATGGTGTCGTACCCTTCCGGCATGGCTTCGATGAAGTCGCTGCAGCGGGCTTCGCGCGCGGCGGCGAGCACTTCGTCGCGGCTTGCTTCAGGGCGGCCATAGGCGATGTTCTCGTACACCGTGCGATGGAACAGGGAAATATCCTGCGGTACCAGCGCGATTGCGTGGCGCAAGCTGTCCTGGGCGATCGCGGCGATGTCCTGACCGTCGATCTTGATGGCGCCGCCCTGCGTCTCATAGAACCGCTGCAGCAGCGCCAGCACGGTGGACTTGCCCGCGCCCGACTTGCCGATCAGGCCGACTCGCTGGCCCGGCTCGATATGCAGGTCGAAGTGATCGAGAATCGGCCGGCGGCGCGGGTAGGCAAACGTCACGCTTTCGAAATCGACCCGGCCGCCTTGCGGCACGAGTTCGGAGGCGCCATCGCGATCCGGCATGCCGTGCGGTTCAAGCAGGGTGCGAACGGCTTCCGCGAGCCGCGCGACGTGCTGCGTGACGTCGACCAGCGCCACGGCCAGATCGCGTGTGCCGTGCAGAATCGTGAAGCCGAGTGAGCTGACCAGCACGATGTCGCCGGAGGTCGCACGGCCTTGATCCCACAGCCACAGTGCCCAGCCCAGCAAGCCCGCCGACAGCAGCGCGGTGATCACCGCATGCAGCAGGCGCAGCTTTTCCAGATACAGCAGGCTCTGCTGGCGCGCATCCATTTCCGCCTTGACGGTTGCGCCGAAACGCTGCTGCTCGCGAATCGTCATGCCGAAGGCGCGCACGAGACCCATATTGCTGATCACGTCGACCAATTCGCCGTCCACTGACGCCGCTTTGGTCGCGAAATGGTGGTGCCGCGCCGAGCCACGCCCGGCAAGTTTATAAAGCACGACCGACAGAATGGCCGAGCACAGCATCAGCCCGCCCGCCATCAGCGGATTCACCGCGGTGATCATCACGATCGCGCCGAGCACCGCGATACACGGCGGCAGTACGTTCCAGGCGGTGGTGTTTTCGGCGGTGTAGACCGCGTTCGAGGTGGCCGTGATGCGGCTCGCCAGCATGCCCGGCTGTTTCTCCGAGTAGTAAGTAGGCGAGTGGCCGCTCAAGTACTGGAACAGATCGCGCCGCAAGTCGCCGGTTACGGCCACGAACGTATGCGCGGCAACCCAGCCGCCGACCCGCCACAGCAGATTGTCCGCTGCGATCAGGCCGACCAGGATGGCGAACGCGCCCCACAGCGGACCGGGATGATGCCGGCCTTCGCCGAGCACGTCGATCAGATGCTTGATCGCATATTGCGAAGCGAGCGCGCAGCCCACGGCCGCAAACACACTGCACAGAACGATCGCATGCGCGAGCGGATGGCGGCGGATAAAGCGGAAAAGAAACGCAAGCGGCCTATGCGCATAGCTCGCAAGCTTTGCGTTCTGGGCATTACGCTGGGCGATGGTTAAGTGTTCCAATTGATCGTGAGGTCGATGTGTTTCGGGTTGTGCTTGCAAGGCATGGGCCACTGCGAAAGAGTTCGCCACGAAGCCGATGCTTCGCATTGTAAACATGCAAAAGCGATTGCGCCCTGTGTATCCGGGCGATGGCGCGATTGATTTCGCGATAGACGACCGCGATCTGATGCTCGCTTGACCTGCCGATGGGGGCGGTGGTTCACGCGAGCTGCGGGCTATTTCGGGATATAATTACAAATTGCATTCAACGCGGTGCGGCATTTCTTCAATGCCTGCCGGTAAAGTTGACGCAGGAACTTACAGCTGCCGTCTTCGGGTCAGCGTTGCAAGCCAGTTGCTACTGTAGAACTGTCTTATAAAACAAGGGTTTGTAAAGTGTTTCGCCTTTGTAACAACGTAAAGACTTTGAAATGTTGTGGTGCAGCGAGATCCCCGGCACCGATAATGCATGCTCTGTTGGCCCACCGAAATATCTGACAGTTTGTCAACGTAGGTGCTTTGTGTGCGTTTACCGGCACATGCGCAGACACTGAACAGCTGATCTGGGCTCACTACCCAAGCGATCCATCGCAGGATTTCTCGAAAGAATCAGGCCCGCGCCGGCATATCCGGCCAGACTGCCCTGGCGAGCAAGCGAGTCGCTTTTACCAAACGCAGTACTTTTGCCTGATTTTTTACGAGGAGTTCTTCATTATGCGAATCGCTCAAATCGCTCCCTTGCACGAGGCGGTTCCTCCCAAGCTTTACGGCGGGACGGAACGCGTGGTGTCCTACCTGACTGAAGCTTTGGTTGAACAGGGCCATGACGTCACGCTTTTCGCAAGCGGCGATTCGCAAACCTCGGCGAAACTCGAAGCTTTCTGGCCGCAGGCGCTGCGCCTCGACCCGACCATTCGCGACGTGATGGCGCCGCACATGCTGCTGCTCGAAGAAGTGCGCCGCCGCGCGGACGAATTCGACGTGCTGCATTTCCACATCGATTACTACCCGTTCTCGCTGTTCGCCCGCCAGCCGGTGCCGTTCCTGACTACGCTGCACGGCCGTCTCGATCTGCCGGAACTGCAACCGATCTTCAATACGTTCAGCGACGTGCCGGTGGTGTCGATTTCGGACAACCAGCGCATGCCGCTGCAACAGGCGAACTGGCTGCAAACCGTTTATCACGGCCTGCCGGAAAACGTGCTCACGCCGATCAAGGACGTCGAGCCGGGCTACCTCGCATTCCTTGGCCGCGTCTCGCCGGAGAAGGGTCTCGACCGCGCGATCCGCATCGCCGGCCAGGCAGGCATGAAGCTCAAGGTCGCCGCCAAGATCGACAAGGCCGATCGTGCCTATTACGAAGAAGTGATCAAGCCGCTGATGGCGCTCCCGCACGTCGAATACATTGGCGAAATCGGTGAAGCCGAAAAGCGTGAGTTCCTCGGCAACGCGCATGCACTGGTGTTCCCGATCGACTGGCCGGAGCCCTTCGGTCTGGTGATGATCGAAGCAATGGCTTGCGGTACGCCGGTGATCGCGTTCAACCGCGGTTCGGTGCCGGAAGTGATCGAAAACGGCGTGTCGGGTTTCGTCGTGGAAGACGAAATCAGTGCTGTTGCCGCTGTGAAGCGCCTGCACACGCTGCCGCGCGCCAAGGTGCGTGCGGAGTTCGAGTCGCGCTTCTCGTCGAAGGTGATGGCGCAGAACTACGTCGCCACCTACGAAGAGTTGCTGCGTCAGAAGCATCGCACGGTGTTGCGCGAAGTCAACGCTAGCTAAGCACAGTAAGTAAAAGCAGTCAGGCCGGCTTGCCGGAGCGCGTTGGGTGCCTTTGGCTCGGCGTCCCCGGCGATCAGGTGGTCCGGCTGCACCCCAACAACGCCCCGCGTGCATCTTGCCCACGGGGCGTTGTTGCATGCGCGCCGCGTTTTGGCACCGTGAGCGGCAGAAAGTGCAGTTTTGAGACCGGTAACGGTGAGCCGGTCTCGGTAATATCCCTATAATGGCCGTGCCGCAAATTTGGCTGCGGCGCCCGCCGACGACAGGAGGATGCTTTGCCGAGAACGAAAGAGACGCGTGCGAACGCGGCGCCCGGCGCCGGAACGATTTTCGCGTTGCGCGCCATCGGTCTCGTGCTCCTTGCTCGCTGGCTTTTTTCGATGGCGCAGATGGACTTGGGCGCATCGCTGTCGGCGATGGTGTCCTCGCCGTGGGCATGCATCAACCTGGTGTTCCTGTTCCTGCTGATCTTCCTGCCGGGCGCGCGCGCCGTGGCCGAGCGTCCCTTTCATCCGCTGCCGCAATGGCTGCGGCAGGCACTGCGCCTGTTTGCTTTCCTCGGATTCCTGTTTGCGGTCTGGTCGGTCGGCGCGTTTGCGGCGAGCGCGGGTTGGCGGCGCGCCGCACAAGCGGTGGCGGCCACCAACGGCTGGCTATTGGCTGCGCCGGCGTTGTACGCGGCCGTCATGTGGATTTGCCGGCCGCGCGCGCTGTGGCGAACCAATATCGCGGCGCGACGCTTTGCAATCGGCCGCTACGCGGTCGCGCTCGATCCGGTCACGCGCACGGTGGTCGTCTGGGCCGAGCGTCGCAAGGTGGGTCAGTACGACGCCCGCGAATTGTCTGTACGATGGGCGGCGGATCACGGCGCAAGCGCGACGCCAACGCCTGCCCCCGCGGTGGCGTTCGGTGTTGCTGGCCAGCCGGGTGGGCCAGCGGCGCCGCTCGGTCCGGTGGGCGCGCCTGCGTTGGCCCGCGGCGGCTTCGGACGACGTCCGAAAATCGAACTGCTATGGGATTCGCCGGCTGCGGCAGGCCACAATCGGCAAACCGTGTTCCGTACCGCGCTGACTACCGAGGGCGATCGGGTCGCCGCGCGTGCGCTCGACACGTCGTTGCGGCAAGTCTGAATCGGGCGCTTTGTGCAGTCGGCCACATCTCGCCGCCGAAGCGGGCGTCGTAGAGTGAGCTGTAGTCGATAATAAGAAGTGAAAAAGTGCCACCCGGCGTTTCGGTGGGTGGGTGAGACCTACATCGATCGTATTGCGTCGTTTGCAGGAGTCGCTATGCTGGTTCGCTGGTTGCTTGCCGCCCTTCATCTACTCGCTTATGGCTTTGCCCTCGCGTCGATTCTCCGGCGCACCTGGTCATTGCGGCGAGCCAGCGTGCCCGCTGCGTTGCGATCCGTATTCCGCTCTGACTCGCGGTGGGGCATTTCGGCGTTGGTATTGATCGTTACCGGTCTGATGCGCGCTTTCGGTGGTTTCGAAAAGGGCGCCGACTATTACCTTCATGAGCCGCTCTTTCACGTCAAGATTACGCTGCTCGTGCTGATACTCATCCTCGAGGTCCCGACGATGCTCGGCCTGATACGTTGGCGAGCTTCTATCAGGAACGGCGCTCCACCCGATTTGCGAAAAGCGCGTACGTATGCACGTTTCAGTGTGGTCCAGACCGTATTGCTGGTGTTGATGGTGTTCGCGGCTACCGGCATGGCGCGCGGTATCGGGCTGCCTGCGGGCGTGGTTTAGTCACGCGTTGGGGGCTCTGGCCGGTTCAACGCCTTGGTTCGCGACACGCCGGGCGCATGCAGTACCGTCGAGCGGATCACACGAGTTATGCCGCGGCCACGGGTGGACGGAGAAGGGCGTGCGCAACGCCAGCAGAAAGTGCCTCTTACCGGCGGCGTCTGCATGGCGTCCCGCACGCACTGCTTGCAGCAATTTTACTTCTCGACCAGCAAGCTTGAATCATCGAGCCGATTCGCCTTCGCGCCATCGGTCTTGTGCATGACCTCCGAATCGTCCAAGTCCTTGATCAGCCCCAGCGCCTGACGTTCGAACAAGCGCCTGTACAGGCCGTTCTCGAGTTTGACTAGCGCCTCGTGACGGCCTTCCTCGATGACCTTGCCTTTGTCCAGCACAAGCAGCCTGTCCAGCGCTCGCACGGTGGAAAGACGGTGCGCCACCACCAGCGTCGTGCGGCCCATCATCAGCCGCTCCATGGCGTGCTGGATCAGCACTTCGCTTTCGCTATCGAGGCTCGAGGTCGCTTCGTCCAGAATCAGGATTGGCGCGTCCGCGAGAAACGCCCGCGCGATTGCCACGCGCTGGCGTTCGCCACCCGAGAGCTTGACGCCGCGTTCGCCCACCAGCGTGTCGTAACCTTGAGGCAGCGCCGCGATAAAGTCGTGCGCACTGGCGAGCCTCGCGGCGCGCTCTATCTCGGCGCGGCTCGCACCGGGCCGCGCATAGGCGATGTTCTCCGCCAGCGAGCGGTGAAACAGCACCGGCTCCTGCTGAACGATTGCGATCTGGCTGCGCAACGACGCCTGCCTCACACGGGCGATGTCCTGACCGTCGATTGTGATCCGGCCTTCCGAAATATCGTACAGCCGCTGGATCAGCTTGATGAAGGTCGTCTTCCCGGAGCCCGAATGCCCGACCAGCCCGACGCGTTCTCCCGGCGCGATGCGCACGGAGAAATTGTCATAAAGTGGCGTGGCTTTCGCACCGTAGTGGAAGGTCACGTGCTCGAAGCGAATTTCGCCTTTGCCGATCACGATCGGGGCCGCGCCGGGCCGATCTTCGATGCCCGGCGGCTGGCTCTCCAGCGATACCAGTTCTTCCATATCGTTGACCGAGCGCTGCAGATTGCGGATGTGCATGCCCACATCGCGCAGATAGCCTTGCAGCATGAAGAACATCGTCAGTGCGAACGTGATGTCGCCGACGCTCGCTTCGCCGCGCACCCACAACAGCAACGCGGCGCCGAGAATGGCGGCCTGGATTGCCACCAGCATGCCGCCCTGCAAGCCGCCGTTGATCGTGCCGCGCATCCACGTGCGGCGCGTGCGATGACGCCACTTGCCGATCACGTGCTCGAGCCGGACTTCTTCGCGCTCTTCAGCGCCGAACGCTTTCACCACGCCATTGCAACTGACGGCGTCGGCGAGAGCGCCGCCCATGCGCGTGTCCCATAGGTTGGCGAGACGTGCAGCGGGCGCAACGAAGCCGAGCGACATAGCCACGGTCACCACGATATACAGCACCGAACCAATACCGACGACCGCGCCCATCATCGGCCAGCGCCAGCCGAGCAGCACCGTCGCGCCGACCAGCATGACCAGCGATGGGAACAGCGCGATCAACAGTGTGTCGTTGAGCAGATCGAGCGCCCACATGCCGCGCGTGATCTTGCGCACCGTAGATCCGGCGAAGCTGTTGGCGTGCCAGTCCGTCGAAAAGCGTTGCACGCGATGAAACGCATTCGCGGCGATCTCGCTCATCATCTTGAGCGTCAGCCTGATGATGTTGAAGAACACGCCTTGGCGAAGGAGCGTGGCGCCGAGCCCGAGCGCGCCCAGCACGCAGAAGGCCGTGATGGCAGCGTGCCACGCGATGGTGTCGCCGGCAGAGCCCGATGCGATCGCGTCGACGAGCCGTCCGGCGAACATCGGAGTGAGTACGTCGGCTAATGCCGAGAGCAGTACCAGCGCCGTAATGACGAAGATGCGCCAAGGCTGTTTGGCCCAGTGAAGGAAGGTGAAGCCGAGGACGTCCTTGAAGGCCTGTCCACGAAAGTCGAGTTTTTTTCTGGTCATTTGCCACGACCCGGTGGCGCGCGAGCGCACCGAGGTTCCAGTCAGAAGCGAAAGGAAGAGACAGTCAAGCGAGCCGGGCTGCGTTGACAACAATGCCGGCAATAAGACTACGGACTGTCTGGGATTTACGCGGACGCCTGTTCAGGCAGAACCGCGTGAGCGACAACGCGACGACTTTAAGGTCGCGAGAACGGTCGTGAGACCATCCCAGGGACGACGATATGCACTGCGAACATGTGACGCCTCCCTGTAGTCGAATGAGGTGAAGAAAGTAGACGGGGCGAGTGCCCGAAAACTGACTATATCAGCAGTATTTAGCGACCGCAATCGTACGAAAGTTCGGTGTTGACTTCGAAGCAGTGCAGGCGCAAGTGCGCATCGACATGCGCCACACGTGATCGATTCAGCGCATGCATGCAATCAGAAGCAAAAGCAAAAGCAAAAAAGCCCTCGACTTTCGTTCGAGGGCTTTCTTTTGCGGTTCTTCGGAAACCCGCGAATTCTGGTGGGTGGTACAGGGATTGAACCTGTGACCCCTGCCGTGTGAAGGCAGTGCTCTACCGCTGAGCTAACCACCCGAAGAGAGCCGAATTATGTCAGGGATTTTTCCACTCGTCTAGTACTTTTTAAGCGGTTTGCTCATCCGCAGCCGGAGCAGGTTCGAGGCGCCACACGCTTGTGCCTTTGATCGCTTTGTCGAGACCGTCGAGCACGGCCTGATGTGCGGCGACTTCGTCTTCGCTCGCGGCAATCACGGTCAGATTCAGCGAATCGATCGCAATGCGCGGCGCGTGCGCATCGCCGCCACCGTGTGAATCGCCGAGCATGTCGATGACGAGGCTTTCCTGGCCGCGTGTCATCGCCAGATAAACCTCGGCGAGCAGTTCCGAGTCGAGCAGCGCGCCGTGCAGCGTGCGGTGCGCGTTGCTGATGCCGAAGCGATCGCACAGGGCGTCGAGTGAATTGCGTTTGCCCGGGAACATCTGCTTGGCGCGCGCCAAGGTATCGATGATCTCGCCGCAGTAGGTTTTCACCGGCGGCAAGCCCAGTAGCGCAAATTCGGCATCGAGAAAGCCGATGTCGAACGGCGCGTTGTGAATGATCAGCTCCGCGTCCTGAATGAAGTCGCGAATCTGATCGGCGATCTCGGCGAACTTCGGCTTGTCGCTCAGGAACTCGGTGGTCAGGCCGTGAACGGCCAATGCGCCCGGATCGCTGTCGCGTTCCGGGTTGATGTAGAAATGCAGGTTGTTGCCCGTGAGCCGGCGGTTCACCATTTCGACGCAACCGAGTTCAAGGATCCGGTCGCCGGTTCGTGCATTCAGGCCGGTGGTTTCGGTATCGAGGATGAGTTGACGCATGTCGGATTAGCCTGCTCTAAAAAAATCAGCAAAGAAGGAGGGCGCGTGCGCCGGTGTCGCTGCGGGGCGTCACAGCACGCATCACATTTCCGCGAGTGACGCGACACCGCGATTGGCCAGTTGATCCGCGCGTTCGTTTTCCGGGTGGCCGTTGTGGCCGCGGACCCAGCGCCATTCGATTTCGTGCTGCGCGACGAGCGCATCGAGCCGCTTCCAGAGGTCGGCGTTTTTTACCGGTTGCTTCGCGGCAGTGATCCAGCCTTTTTTCTTCCAGCCGTGAATCCATTCGCTGATGCCTTTCTGCACGTACTGAGAATCGGTGTGCACGACGGCCTTGCAGGGGCGCTTGAGTGCCTCGAGCGCGGCGATCACGCCCATTAGTTCCATGCGGTTGTTGGTGGTGTTGGGTTCGCCGCCGAACAGTTCTTTTTCCTGGTCGCCGAAGCGCAGCAGCGCGCCCCAGCCGCCGCGGCCGGGATTGCCCTTGCAGGCGCCGTCGGTATAAATATCGATGATGTCGGAAGTCATTGAGTGTGGTTGCGTGTGTTCGGAGTGGCGGCGGGCGCGAGGCCCGCGGCGAGGACAGGTTTCTTCACTTTCAGCGGGCCGACGAGGCGCATGCCGCGCACGCGCTTGATCGCCTTGATCATGTAGGTGGCGCCGAAAATCGGCCACCAGCGGTCGCCGGCGGCTTCCATGAAACCATAGCGGGACAGCCATTGATCGCTGGCGAGCGGCGGACGATAGCAGCCGAAGCGTCCGCGTTCAAGGTCGAAACCCAGCAGTTTGATCCAGTCTTTCAGGCGCGTGAAGGCGATCAGGTCGACTGCCGACGGCACGAACGGCCGGCCGGTTACCTTGCCGACCGATTGCCGTGCGCCCCACAGCGATAGCGAATTGAAGCCGAGAATGATCAGCTGGCCTTCGGGCATCAGCACGCGCTCCGCTTCGCGTAGCAGCCGGTGCGGGTCGCTCGTGAATTCCAGGGTATGCGGCATCACGATCAGGTCGACGCTTTGTGCTTCGAACGGCAGGTCGAGCAGGTCGCACCAGACCGTGCTACGCCCGGCTGGCGCCGACAGACCCGCGGGCAGACCTGGCGCGGAGCCGTTCCCCAAATCATTCGCCAGGCCATTGCCGGCACGCCCGAGGCCGCGCGGGAAAGCGTAGGGCGCGCTCGCGCCGCTCGCTGCGTCCAGCACGAGTCCGCGGCACGGCATGCGGTTTTCGCGCAAGGCGTCGAGCTGAGGTAGGCCGAGTTGCAGCGCATGGTAACCGAACACGTCGGACACCACGCGATCGAGCTGGGTCTGTTCCCACTCGAGTACGTAGCGGCCGGGTGGCGAGTCAGTCCAGGCGGGCCAGTCTATAATCGCTCGGTCAGTCATATCAAAGAATGCGTCGCCTATGAATGCGCTCGAGTACGTACCGGTCCCGGCGTTTGATGACAATTACATCTGGGTCGTTTCCGACGGGCATCACGCGGTGGTCGTCGATCCGGGTGAGGCCGCCCCCGTTCGCGCCTATCTGGCGAAACGGGGTTGGCGGCTGAGCGCTATTTTACTCACGCACCATCACCAAGACCATGTCGGTGGGGTGGCCGATCTGCTGAACGGCCAGGCCGTTCCCGTGTACGGCCCCGCCGGTGAAGCGATCCAGCACCTCACGCATCGTCTCAAAAACGGCGATCACGTGACGATTGCGGCGCCCGCACTCGAATTCAGCGTGCTCGACGTGCCTGGCCACACGAGCGGCCATATCGCCTATTTTCAGGCCGCCGACCCGCGCGGCACGCCACATGTGTTTTGTGGCGACACGCTGTTCGCGTGCGGCTGCGGCCGGTTGTTTGAAGGCACGCCCGGGCAGATGCTGGCGTCGCTGGATTCGCTCGCCGCGCTCCCGGGCGCGACCGAGGTTCACTGTGCACACGAGTACACGTTGTCGAACATCCGCTTCGCGCTCGCCTGCGAGCCAGGCAACGCCGAACTGCAAGCCTGGCGTGACAAAGCGAGCGAATTGCGCGCGCGCCATGTGCCGACGCTGCCCACCACAATCGCCCACGAACGCGCGGTGAATCCGTTTTTGCGCGCCGGCAACCCGGCGATTCAAGCAAGCTTGCAAGAACAGTTGCACGAAAAAGTGCCTGATCGTTTAGCGGCATTTACGCTGATGCGCGAATGGAAGAACCGCTTCCGGTGACCTGGTCTGCATTCGGGTATTGCTCACGCGAAGAATCGCAAAAATACGCCAAGCCCAAGATTTCCTTGATTTTTTTCGTCATTTTCCGATTGACGTAAACGTTGCCGTTTCGTACTATCGGCTGCAAATTCCAGCCCTTGTGGAAGCCGAGACGTTCATGCGATTTATCTTTAGTGCGTTGTTGGTCCTGACACTCGCCGCTTGCGCGAGTCAGGGACCGGCGACGAATAGCCTCACCACCGCAACAAATCCTGCCAGTCAGCAAGCCGTAGCCGACGCCCTCCGCAAGACAGCCTCCGCCAAAGAGACGATCAACGTCGACCAAGGCTCGGTCAATCAACTGACGAGCGCGGACGCCGACCTGTGGGGCCGTATTCGCCGTGGTTTTCAAATGCCGGATCTGCAAACCGACCTCGTCGACATGCAGGTCAACTGGTATGCGCAGCGCCCGGACTACGTGCAGCGCATGACTGAGCGCTCGCAGAAATACCTGTACCACATCGTCGAAGAGCTCGAAGCGCGCCATATGCCGACCGAGCTCGCCTTGCTGCCGTTCATCGAATCCGCGTACAGCCCGCAGGCGCTGTCGGTGGCGAAGGCCGCCGGCATGTGGCAATTCATGCCGGGTACGGGCCGGACCTACAACCTCAAGCAGAACATGTGGCAGGACGAGCGCCGCGACGTGCTGGCCTCGACCAGCGCCGCGCTCGACTACCTGTCGCGTCTGCATGACATGTTCGGCGACTGGCAACTGGCGCTCGCCGCTTACAACTGGGGCGAGGGCAACGTGCAGCGCGCGATCGCCCGCAACGAAGCGGCGGGCTTGCCTACCGACTACCTCAGCCTGCGCATGCCGAACGAGACGCGCAACTACGTGCCCAAGCTGCAGGCGGTGAAGAACATCGTAATGAATCCGCAGATGTACGGGCTCACACTGCCGTCGATTCCGAACCACCCGTATTTCGTGACGGTCACGACCTCGCACGACATCGACGTGGACACGGCGGCGAAACTCGCGAATCTCTCGCCCGATGAATTCCGCTCGCTGAACCCGTCGTTCAGAAAACCGGTGATTCTCGGCGCCACCCAGCCGCAAATTTTGCTGCCGTTCGATAACGCGAGCGCATTCGAACGCAATCTGAAGACGTACTCCGGGTCGCTGTCGTCGTGGACCACGTACACGGTCACCGAGCGTGCTGCGCCCGCGGCGATCGCGCAAAAGATCGGTGTCGACGCCGACACGTTGATGGAAGTGAATAAGATTCCGGTCGGCATGCGGCTGAAGCCGGGCTCCACGATCGTGGTGCCGCGTGGTTCGGACGACGACGAGGACATTAGCGCCGACGTCGCCGAAAGCGCCGTGCTCGCCATGGAGCCGGACGTCCCCGATACCCGCAAGATGCTGATCCGCGTGCGCCGCAATCAAACGATGGCCGCCATCGCCGTGCGTTACGGCGTCTCGATCGGTCAGTTGAAGGCGTGGAATCGCACGCATCGCGATCAGGTTTCGCGTGGTCAGGTGATCGTGCTGCACGTGCCGGTGGGCAAGGCGATGCCGAGCGAACCCGGTCCGGAGCGCATCGCGACCGACGTGCAAGGCGGCGGCGTAGAGAAGATCGGCACCCGCGTCGCAGACACGAAGAGCGATTCGCGCTACGATAAGAAGAAGGGCCGTGGCCGCTCCGCCGTTGTGAAGGTGTCTGAACCGGTGGGTCAAACCAGCAAGCCGACAGCGTCCGGCGCCAGCAAGGGCAAGGTGACGAAAGTGTCGGCTTCCACGTCCAGCAAGGCGTCGAAGGCCGCGGCAGATAGCCGCCCGAAGACCGTGGCCAACGCGAAGAAGGGTAAGTAGACCAAAAAGCGGCACCCACGGTAGTGACCACATGCGTTGCGGGGGCAGCGCATGAATTGCGCTCCGATCACGCACCGTGTTATTCCGACGCCGTCACCTATGGTGACGGCGTTTTTCATTCTGCAGATCAATTCAGGCGAAGTTTGCGCATTTCATTTATCTTTCGTGCTTAGGCCAAAGTCGGCCGCTCATTTCAAAGCTTATGTCGTCGACCCAGTTGCGCGTTTTTCTCCTGTTTTCCGCCGGTTACTTTGTTTCTTACGTGTTTCGCGGCGTCAATCTCGGCTTTGCACCCTTTATCACACACGATCTCGGTTTGTCGGCCACTGATCTCGGCTTGCTGACCAGTCTGTATTTCCTCGGCTTCGCGGGCGCGCAGATTCCGGCCGGCGTGCTGCTCGATCACTTCGGCGCGCGTCGGGTGACTGCGGTCACCTTGCTATTTGCCGCGCTGGGAATCTGGGTATTCGGCGCGGCGCACAGTGTCGGCATGATGATGGTTGGGCGTCTGCTGATCGGCGTCGGTGTGTCTGTGTGTCTAGGCGCCGCCTTCAAGGCGCTGGCACAGCATTTCGCGTCGGCACGGCTGCCGCTGATGAACGGGCTGGTGATGGCGATCGGCGGTTTCGGCGGTGTGATGGTCGGCTCACCGCTCACGTGGGTGCTGAGTTTCGCCAGTTGGCGTGCGGTCTGTGTCGGCCTGGGTCTGCTGACGGTGCTGGTGGCGGTGGCGCAGTGGACCCTCACGCCGGACACCAAGGAAACCCATCACCAGGCAAGTCTCGGCGCCCAGTTCAAAGGCACTTTGCACATCCTGAAGAGCGCTGCATTCTGGAAGATCGCGTCGTTCTCGGTCGTCACTCAGGGCGTGTTCTACGCGATGCAATCGCTGTGGGTCGGCGCCTGGTTGCGTGACGTGCAGGGCTTCGAGCCGCGTGAAGCCGCCGCGCTGGTGTCAGTCCTCGGCTTCGCGATGATGGCCGGCTGCGTGGGCTTCGGCGCGGCCGCGCGCAGCCTCGAGCGGCGCGGCATTTCGCTGTACGTGTTCTGCGGCATCGGTATGGCGCTGTTCGTCGTTACCCAGCTGCTGATCATGTTCAACGTGGCGCTGCCGGCGAGCCTGCTCTGGGCGGCGTACGGGATTTTCGGCGGTACCGGGATTCTCAGTTACGCGGTCATGGCGCGCCATTTCCCTGCGCAAATGATCGGCCGGGTGAATACCACGCTGACACTGATCATTTTTCTGCTGATTTTCGGCTTCCAGATTGGCGTCGGGGCCGTGCTGTCGCGCTGGCCGGCCAGTGGCGGACATTATCCGGCGACCGCACACCTAACCGCCTGGGGCATTCTTGTTGCGCTACAAGTGTTGAGCGCGATCTGGTACGTGTTGCCCAGCCGCACGCGGCTTCAACCGGTGCAGGTGCGAGCCGGGCAGCAGATTTAAGGCTGTCGCGCAGGGCTCCCAGGGGAGTCATATTTACCGGTCCTATCCCGATTCTGGCCCGTGTAAATTTTGTCGAATGGCCGTCGAGCCATATGCAGCGAGGCTTTGACCCGATTCGGATCGTGCCCGGCTACGTCGGCTCCCCATCTCGGATTTGGAGGGAGGGGCAGTTTCACGCTATAATTCCAAGGTTTGAGCTTATCAACCCGCACCCTAGCGCCTACCTCTCCCATACCGTTCATCCGCCGCGCGCTTTTGACGCCCCGCACCCCAGCCGA
This sequence comes from Paraburkholderia domus, assembly GCF_905220705.1. Classification (GTDB taxonomy): domain Bacteria; phylum Pseudomonadota; class Gammaproteobacteria; order Burkholderiales; family Burkholderiaceae; genus Paraburkholderia; species Paraburkholderia domus. Next base: position 806,069 of record NZ_CAJNAT010000001.1, on the reverse strand, counting down.
TCCGTCTACACAATGGACTCATCGCGCCCCTTGCGACGTTACCAGCAGTACGCGAGCGAGTCTGCGCGCGCATCCTGTCGGTGCGTTTCGCTGCGGCTCGCAGTCGGATAGACAGGTCGGCAACAGGGTGTTCCCCAAGGAGTCTCCCGTGTTGCCGTCATTTTCTCCCGCTTTGCTCGCACTCGCCGACGGCACGGTCTTTCGTGGTTACTCGATCGGCGCCCCCGGGCATACGATCGGCGAAGTCGTGTTCAACACCGCTATCACCGGCTATCAGGAAATCCTGACTGACCCGAGCTACGCGCGCCAGATCGTGACCCTCACGTATCCGCACATCGGTAACGTCGGCGTGAATGCCGAAGACGTCGAAGCCACGAAAGTCCATGCCGCCGGCCTGATCATCCGTGATCTGCCGGTTCTCGCGTCGAACTTCCGCATGGAGCGCACGCTCCCGCAATACCTGAAGGACGAAGGCGTGGTCGCCATCGCCGGTCTCGACACCCGTATGCTGACGCGCGTGCTACGCGACAAGGGTGCGCAGAACGGCGCCATTCTGGCCGGTTCGGATGACGAAGCGAAGGCTATCGAACTCGCCCGCTCATTCCCGGGTTTGTCGGGCATGGACCTCGCGAAGGTCGTGTCGACGAAGGAAAGCTACGAATGGACCCAGACCGAATGGCGTCTGGGCACCGGCTACGGCACGCAAAACGCGCCGAAGTACCGTGTGGTCGCATTCGACTACGGCGTGAAGTACAACATCCTGCGCATGCTGGCTGAGCGCGGCTGCCACGTCACCGTGCTGCCGGCAGAAGCGTCCGCGGCTGACGCGCTCGCGCTCAACCCGGACGGCGTGTTTCTGTCGAACGGCCCCGGCGATCCGGAGCCGTGCGACTACGCAATCGCGGCGACTAAAGAACTGATCGAGCGCGGCATCCCGACCTTCGGCATCTGCCTCGGTCATCAGATCATGGGCCTCGCGCTCGGCGCCAAGACCCTGAAGATGAAGACCGGCCACCACGGCGCGAATCATCCGGTAAAGGATCTCGAAGACGGCCGCGTAGTCATCACGTCGCAGAACCACGGTTTCGCGGTCGACGCCGACACGCTGCCGGCCAACGCCAAGGTCACGCACGTCTCGCTGTTCGACGGCACGCTGCAAGGCTTCGCGCTGACCGACAAGCCGGCGTTCTGCTTCCAGGGCCACCCGGAAGCGTCGCCCGGTCCGCACGACATTGCCTATCTGTTCGATCGCTTCACCGCGTTGATGGACACGAAGAAGGCCGGCAAGGCAACAGCGGCATAAGCTGCAGCGTGTGGGGCGCCCAGGCGGCGCACGGCTCGTGGGGCGAACAGCGCCTCAGCGCACAAGCACAGCGAGCCGCACACAACAGAGCGCGCGCAACGTATCAACGCAGCGTGCCGACGGAAAGAATTCAGGAATACATTAGCGAGAGCGTTATGCCCAAGCGGACAGACATTAAAAGCATCCTCATCATCGGCGCGGGTCCGATCATCATCGGCCAGGCGTGCGAGTTCGATTACTCGGGCGCGCAGGCATGCAAGGCGCTGCGTGAGGAAGGCTACAAGGTCATTCTCGTCAACAGCAATCCGGCGACGATCATGACCGACCCGAACACGGCCGACGTCACCTACATCGAGCCGATCACGTGGGAAGTGGTGGAGCGCATCATCGCCAAGGAGCGCCCGGACGCGATCCTGCCGACAATGGGTGGCCAGACCGCGCTGAATTGCGCGCTGGATCTCCACGCGCACGGCGTGCTGGACAAGTACAAGGTCGAGCTGATCGGCGCCTCGCCGGAAGCGATCGACAAGGCGGAAGACCGCCAGAAGTTCAAAGACGCGATGACCAAGATTGGCCTCGGTTCGGCCAAATCGGGCACCGCGCATTCGATGGAAGAAGCGCTGCAGGTGCAGGCCGACATCGCTGTGCAAACGGGCAGCGGCGGTTATCCGGTCGTGATCCGTCCGTCGTTCACGCTGGGCGGTTCGGGCGGCGGCATCGCGTACAACCGCGACGAATTCGAAGAAATCTGCAAGCGCGGTCTCGATCTGTCGCCCACGCGCGAGCTGCTGATCGAAGAATCGCTGCTCGGCTGGAAAGAGTACGAGATGGAAGTGGTCCGCGACAAAAAGGACAACTGCATCATCGTTTGCTCGATCGAAAACCTCGACCCGATGGGCATTCACACTGGCGACTCGATTACCGTCGCGCCGGCGCAAACGCTCACGGACAAGGAATATCAGATCCTGCGTAACGCATCGCTCGCCGTGCTGCGCGAAATCGGCGTGGACACAGGCGGTTCGAACGTGCAGTTCTCGATCAATCCGAAAGACGGCCGGATGGTTGTGATCGAAATGAATCCGCGTGTGTCGCGCTCGTCGGCACTGGCTTCGAAGGCGACCGGTTTCCCGATCGCGAAGATCGCGGCAAAGCTCGCGGTCGGCTACTCGCTCGACGAACTGAAGAACGAAATCACCGGCGGCCAGACCCCGGCGTCGTTCGAACCGACGATCGACTACGTCGTCACCAAGATCCCGCGTTTCGCGTTCGAAAAATTTCGCGAGGCCGACGCACGCCTGACCACGCAGATGAAGTCGGTCGGCGAAGTGATGGCCATTGGTCGCACCTTCCAGGAATCGTTCCAGAAGGCGCTGCGCGGTCTGGAAGTGGGTGTGGACGGTCTGGACGAAAAGACCACCAACCGCGACGAGATCATCCGCGAGATCGGCGAAGCCGGTCCGGATCGCATCTGGTATGTCGGCGACGCGTTCCGTGTCGGCATGACGGCCGAAGAGATCTTCGAAGAGACCTCGATCGACCCGTGGTTCCTCGCGCAGATCGAACAGATCATCCTGAAGGAAAAGGCGCTGGCGGGCCGTACGCTGGCAAGCCTGTCGAAAGAAGAGCTCAAGTATCTGAAGCAAAGCGGCTTCTCGGATCGTCGTCTGGCGAAGCTGCTCGGCGCGAAGCCGGCTGAAGTGCGTCAACGCCGTATCGAGTTGAACGTGCGCCCGGTCTACAAGCGCGTCGACACGTGCGCGGCCGAGTTCGCCACGAAAACCGCCTACATGTACTCGACCTACGAGGAAGAGTGCGAAGCGAACCCCACGAACAACAAGAAGATCATGGTGCTGGGCGGCGGCCCGAACCGGATCGGCCAGGGTATCGAGTTCGACTACTGCTGCGTGCATGCCGCGCTCGCCATGCGCGAAGACGGCTACGAAACGATCATGGTCAACTGCAACCCTGAAACCGTTTCGACCGACTACGACACGTCCGATCGTCTGTACTTCGAATCGCTGACGCTCGAAGACGTGCTCGAAATCGTCGACAAGGAGAAGCCGGTCGGCGTGATCGTTCAGTACGGCGGCCAAACGCCGCTGAAGCTCGCACTCGATCTCGAAGCGAACGGTGTGCCGATCGTCGGCACGTCGCCGGACATGATCGACGCCGCTGAAGACCGCGAGCGTTTCCAGAAGCTGCTGCAGGACCTCGGCCTGCGCCAACCGCCGAACCGTACCGCGCGTGCTGAAGACGAAGCGCTCAAGCTTGCCGAAGAAATCGGCTATCCGCTGGTGGTGCGTCCGTCGTACGTGCTGGGCGGCCGCGCGATGGAAATCGTTCACGAGCCGCGTGATCTCGAGCGCTATATGCGCGAGGCCGTGAAGGTGTCGAACGACTCGCCGGTGCTGCTCGATCGCTTCCTCAACGACGCGATCGAATGCGACGTGGATTGCATCTCCGATGGCGAAGCTGTGTTCATCGGCGGCGTGATGGAGCACATCGAACAGGCGGGCGTCCACTCGGGCGACTCGGCTTGCTCGCTGCCGCCGTACTCGCTGTCGAAGGAAACCATTGCCGAACTGAAGCGCCAGACTGGCGCAATGGCGAAGGCGCTGAACGTGATCGGCCTGATGAACGTGCAGTTCGCGATCCAGCAAGTGCCGCAGGCAGATGGTTCGAAGGAAGACATCATCTACGTGCTGGAAGTGAATCCGCGTGCATCGCGTACGGTTCCGTACGTGTCGAAGGCGACCAGCCTGCCGCTCGCGAAGATCGCAGCGCGTGCGATGGTCGGCCAGAAGCTCGCCGATCAGGGCGTGACGAAGGAAATCGATCCGCCGTACTTCAGCGTGAAGGAGGCTGTGTTCCCGTTCGTCAAGTTCCCGGCAGTCGATCCGGTGCTCGGACCGGAAATGCGTTCGACCGGCGAAGTGATGGGCGTGGGCCAGACGTTCGGCGAGGCGCTGTTCAAGTCGCAACTCGCAGCGGGTTCGCGTTTGCCGGAGTCGGGCACGGTGCTGCTGACCGTGATGGACGCCGACAAGCCGAAGGCCGTCGAAGTCGCGCGCATGCTGCACGAACTCGGCTACCCGATCGTCGCGACCAAGGGCACCGCTGCCGCAATCGACGCGGCCGGCGTGCCGGTCAAGGTCGTCAACAAGGTGAAGGACGGTCGTCCGCACATCGTCGACATGATCAAGAACGGCGAAATCGCGCTGGTCTTCACCACCGTCGACGAAACCCGCGCGGCGATTGCCGACTCGCGCTCGATCCGCATGAGCGCACAGGCAAACAAGGTCACGTACTACACGACGATGTCCGGTGCACGGGCTGCGGTTGAAGGTTTGCGCTATTTGAAGAACCTGGAAGTCTATGATTTACAAGGTCTTCACGCTCGCCTAAACTAAGGCTTCGAATACCTGTCCAAGATGTAAGTGCCGCGGTTAAGCGGCGTTCCGCAGGTGCTGTGGCCCGGGTTATGCCCGGAACGTCAGCCTCTACGGAATGCACTTAACCGCGGTGATTTTTTTTACGGCTGTTTTTTGCACATAGAGTTGTTTATGAGCACTGTTCCATTGACGAAGCGCGGCGCGGAAATGCTGCGCGATGAATTGCAGCGCCTGAAATCGGTTGAGCGTCCCTCGGTGATCAATTCGATCGCGGAAGCGCGTGCCCAGGGCGATCTGTCGGAAAACGCGGAATACGACGCGGCGAAGGAAAAGCAGGGCTTCATCGAAGGCCGTATTGCCGAAATCGAATCGAAGCTGGCCGGTGCGCAGGTCATCGATCCCTCCAAGGTGGACGCGGACGGCCGCGTCGTGTTCGGCGCAACGCTCGAACTCGAAGACCTCGATTCGGGTGCGAAGGTCAAATATCAGATCGTCGGCGACGACGAAGCGGACATCGACCACGGTCTGATCTCGATCAGCTCGCCGATCGCGCGCGCATTGATCGGCAAGTCGGAAGGCGATGTCGCATCGGTGCAGGCGCCGAGCGGCGTGCGTGAGTACGAAATCATCGCGGTTAGCTACGTTTGAAGGCGGCCCCGGTGTCCTTGGTGCCACATCGACTGTTCCGGCTACTGACGGTGGTGTGGGTCGGTAGTCTGTTGACTATCGGCTATGCCGTCGCGCCGGTGTTGTTCACATCGCTCGACCGGATCACGGCGGGCGCCGTGGCGGCGCAACTGTTTCGCATCGAGGGCGTGCTGGGCGCGGTGTGCGGCATTTTGCTGCTGGGTCTTGCCAACATACTGGTTCGCCGCGGCAGCGACGCCTATCGTCGTTTGCGCTGGTTGATCGCCGGTATGCTCGTGTGCGTGCTGGTGGGTTACTTTGCTTTGCAGCCGTTCATGAATGCAATGCGCATCGCCGCGCTGGAAGCGGGCAGTGACGTCGGGCATTCGGCTTATGCGACGCGCTTCGGCATCCTGCATGGCGTGTCGAGTCTGTTTTACCTGATCGAAAGCCTGCTGGGGGTGGCGCTGGTGTGGAAGCTGCCGGCGAGCGTCGGCGTCGTGACAGCGGAGCAAGGTGCTCGCGGCGCTGCAGGGAAAGTAACCAGTTGAGTGGTGCGGCTCCGGCTTGCTGAAGCGGGTTTGCCTGCAAAGTAGGAGTAGAGTGACCTAAGCCGGGTTACCCAGGCGATTTGCCCAGGCAGTTCACTCCAAGGTGCGGGCACGGCCCGCACCTATCATCATTCGCTTACTTCGACGACTGATGCGCGCGCTTCGCGCTGGTCTGGCGCTTCTTGGCGCGCTTGATATTGCCGCCTTGCGTGACGCGTTCATTGCCGCGCACCACGACTGCTTTTGCTTTCGGCTTGCGCATCGGGATTTCGCTGGGCTTCACCACCGTGACCACGCGCGGCGCGCGGCCTTTACCCGGTTTGACTTCGACAGCTGCTTCGCGGGCGCTAGGCAGGGCGCCGCGCTTGGCCTTTACAGCCGGCTGTGCTGCTGCTTCCGGCTTCCAGATCACCAGCAGCTTGCCGATATGCTGGATCGGCGCAGCGTTCAGCTGGTCACAGATCTGTTCGTAGATGGCGATGCGCTCTTCGCGTTCGTCGCCGAATACGCGGATTTTGATCAGTTGATGTGCGCCAAGGTGGACCTTGATCTCCGACAGCACAGCGTCGGTCAAGCCTTCGGCGCCGACGAGCACGACCGGTTTGAGCGCATGTGCCTGGGAGCGCAACTCGGCGCGTTGGTCGGTAGAGACTTTGAGGGCTGGCATGGAAAGTGGGAGACTCGACTAAAATGGCGGCACCTGCATTTCCGAGAGATTCGGCCAATAGCGCAGGGCGGCGCGTCAGAACAACAGAATCGCGGATGACTGCCAGTTTTGGCGGTGGCCGCGCGAATTAACCGCGTATTATCCCCTAAAGCGCCACATTTCGCAGCAAGAGTTCACCTTTAATGGCAAAAAACAAGTTCAACACGGCGTGGTTGCATGATCACATCAACGACCCGTACGTAAAAATGGCGCAGCGGGAGGGCTATCGCGCCCGCGCAGCCTACAAGCTGAAGGAAATCGACGAGCAGGACAAGCTCATCCGGCCGGGCCAGGTGATTGTCGACCTCGGTTCGGTGCCGGGCAGCTGGAGTCAGTATGCCCGTAACAAGCTCGCCAAGGGCTCGCAGCGCGACGCCGAGCGCGAGGGCGGCATCGACGGCACGATCATCGCGCTGGACATGCTGCCAATGGAGCCGATCGCCGACGTCCACTTCATTCAGGGCGACTTCCGCGAAGACGCGGTTCTCGAGCAACTCGAAGAATTAGTCGGCGAGCGCCAGGTTGACCTTGTAATTTCGGACATGGCGCCCAACCTGTCGGGAGTGGCGGTGGCGGATGCCGCGCGAATCGAGCATCTGTGCGATATCGCGATGGAATTCTCGCAAAACCACCTGAAGCCGGATGGCGCCCTTTTAGTCAAATGCTTTCATGGCAGCGGTTACAGCCAGATTGTCGAAAAGTTCAAGCGCCAGTTCAAGGTGGTGGCGGCCCGCAAGCCGAAAGCCTCGCGGGACAAGTCGTCAGAAACATTTATTTTGGGTAAGCATCTCAAGCGGCCCGCGTAGGCGCGCTGCAGGAAGGTTCCGCATCTGCCGGTAATGTGCCCATGGCGCTGGAAATTGGCGCTCTGACGGCCCGCTGCGCTATTTATGTGGTAGCGAAACCTTATGGCAGGGGTCTGCGGACTGGATTAGAATGCTTTCGTGGTGCCGCAAGGCAAATGTAGGCGCCCGTCTAAGTGAAGGAGTGGTGCTTTGAACAACAATATGTTTTCGAAAGCAGCAGTGTGGCTGGTTATCGCACTGGTGCTGTTTACGGTGTTCAAGCAGTTCGACAAGCCCCGTGTCCAGGAAGGCGTTTCCTATTCGCAGTTCATGGACGACGCGAAGAACGGCAAAGTCAAGAACGTCATTGTCCAGGGGCGGAACCTCACGGTCACTCCAGCAGACGGCCAGAAATACCAGATCGTGTCGCCCGGCGACATCTGGATGGTCGGCGATCTGATGAAGTATGGCGTTCAGGTGAGCGGCAAGGCTGATGACGAACCGAATGCGCTGGTGTCGGCGCTGTACTACCTTGGACCGACGATCCTGATCATCGGGTTCTGGTTCTACATGATGCGACAGATGCAGGGGGGCGGGAAAGGCGGTGCGTTCTCGTTCGGTAAATCCCGTGCACGTCTGATCGACGAAAACAACAACGCAATCAATTTCACCGACGTCGCCGGTTGCGACGAAGCCAAGGAAGAAGTCTCCGAACTGGTCGATTTCCTGCGCGATCCGCAGAAATTCCAGAAACTGGGCGGACGCATTCCGCGCGGCGTGCTGCTGGTCGGGCCGCCGGGAACCGGTAAGACGTTGCTGGCGCGCGCTATCGCAGGTGAAGCGAAGGTGCCGTTCTTCAGCATCTCGGGTTCGGACTTCGTAGAAATGTTCGTGGGTGTCGGTGCGGCTCGTGTGCGCGACATGTTCGAGCAGGCCAAGAAGCACGCACCGTGTATCGTGTTTATCGACGAAATCGACGCGGTCGGCCGTCATCGCGGCGCCGGCATGGGCGGCGGTAACGATGAACGCGAACAGACCTTGAACCAGATGCTGGTCGAGATGGACGGCTTCGAAGCGAACTCGGGCGTGATCGTGATCGCGGCAACCAACCGTTCGGACGTGCTGGACAAGGCGCTGCTGCGTCCGGGCCGTTTCGACCGTCAGGTGTACGTCGGTTTGCCGGATATCCGTGGCCGCGAGCACATCATGAAGGTTCACCTGCGCAAGGTGCCGATTTCGAACGACGTCGACGCAGCGGTTATCGCACGCGGCACGCCGGGCTTTTCGGGCGCCGATCTGGCGAACCTGGTCAACGAAGCAGCATTGTTCGCGGCGCGCCGCGGCAAGCGCATCGTCGAAATGAACGACTTCGAAGACGCGAAGGACAAGATCTTCATGGGTCCGGAGCGCAAGTCGGCCGTGATTCGCGAAGAATCGAAGCGTGCTACGGCGTATCACGAGTCGGGTCACGCGGTCATCGCCAAGTTGTTGCCGAAGGCCGATCCGGTGCACAAGGTCACGATTATTCCGCGCGGCCGTGCGCTGGGCGTCACGTGGCAGTTGCCGGAGCATGACAACGAAACGTATTCGAAGGACTACCTGCTGGACCGCCTCGCGATCCTGTTCGGTGGCCGTGTCGCAGAAGAGCTGTTCCTGAACCTGATCAGCACCGGCGCATCGGACGACTTCAACAAGGCAACGGCCACGGCCCGCGCCATGGTGGCTCGCTTCGGCATGACGGACGCACTCGGACCGATGGTCTACGTCGACGACGAAAACGACGCAACGCCGTTTGGCCGTGGCTTTACGCGCACCATTTCGGAAGCGACGCAGCAAAAGGTCGACGCGGAAATCCGCCGCGTGCTCGACGAGCAGTACAACCTCGCCAAGCGCCTGCTGGACGAGAATCGCGACAAGGTCGAAGCCATGACTGCCGCGCTGATGGAGTGGGAAACGATCGACGCCGATCAGATCAACGACATCATGGCAGGCCGTCCGCCGCGTTCGCCGAAGAGCTCGCCGCCGTCGGCAAGCGACGCCTCGTCGGGTGGCAGCCCGGGCACCGAGGTCAAGCCGGGCAGCGCGACCGCGCCGGCCTGATCGGCGACCAGTAGAAAGTGCGGGCCGGTGTGATTCACACCGGCCCGTTTTGCATTTATCCGTTTTACCTGATTGACCGCTACGTGTCGAAAGTCGAATTTCCTTATCTTCCCGTCCCCGAACCGCTGCAATGCGGCCGCTTCAAGCTGACCTTTGAGCGCCCGTTGGTCATGGGCATCCTGAACGTCACACCCGATTCTTTTTCCGACGGCGGTCAGTACGCGGTGCGCGCCGATGCGCTGCGCCAGGCCGAGCGCATGTTGCTCGATGGCGCGGACATTATCGACATCGGCGGCGAGTCGACCCGCCCGGGTGCACCGCCAGTGCCGCTAGACGAAGAGCTGGAGCGGGTGATCCCGTTGGTCGAGCAACTGCGCGGCGCGAATGTGCCGCTGTCAATCGATACATACAAGCCGGAAGTGATGCGCCACGCGCTGACCGCGGGCGCTGACCTGATCAACGATATCTGGGGCTTCCGGATGCCCGGTGCAGTTGACGCCGTACGCGACAGCGATTGCGGTTTATGCGTGATGCATATGCTCGGCGAGCCGCAGACCATGCAAGTCGGTGAGCCCGCTTATGATGACGTGGTGAGCGAGGTTCGACAGTTTCTGGAGGCACGGGTGGCGGCCCTGAAGCAGGCAGGCATCGCGCGTGCACGCATCAGCGTGGATCCAGGTTTTGGCTTCGGCAAGGCGGTGGTCGAACACAATTACGCGCTGCTCGCGCACCTGCCGGACACGGCGCCGCAGGCCGAGCCGCCTTACCCCATTCTCGCCGGCATGTCGCGCAAGTCGATGGTCGGCGCGGTCGTCGGACGCCCGGCGCCGGAGCGCATCGCGGGCAGCATCGCCGCAGCGGTGTGTGCTGCGGAGCGCGGCGCGGCAATTCTGCGCGTGCACGACGTCGCGCAAACAGTGGATGCGTTAAAAGTATGGGCAGCCATGCGCGACGCGGCGAATCGCAGCCGCGCACGCGGTTGAACCCAAAAATCAAGGAGGAACATAAAAGATGGCACGTCGTTATTTCGGAACGGACGGGATTCGGGGCAAAGTGGGCGAGGGTCCCATCACACCGGAATTTGTATTGCGGCTCGGCTACGCTGCCGGCAAGGTGCTTGCGGGCGCGGACCGCTGGGCCAGGACGGGGACACGGCCCACGGTGCTGATCGGTAAAGACACGCGGGTGTCGGGTTACATGCTCGAAGCTGCACTCGAAGCAGGTTTCTCGGCAGCGGGCGTCGACGTGATGCTGGCTGGCCCGATGCCGACGCCGGGCATCGCCTATCTGACGCGCGCGTTGCGACTTGCCGCGGGCGTCGTGATCAGCGCGTCGCACAACCCGTACTATGACAACGGCATCAAATTCTTCTCCGCCGACGGCAACAAGCTGCCCGACGAAGTGGAATCGCAGATCGAAGAACAGCTCGATCTGCCGCTCGCATGCGCGGCCTCCGAGCAAATCGGCAAGGCGCGGCGTCTCGACGACGCAGCCGGTCGCTACATCGAGTTCTGCAAGAGCACCTTCCCCGCAGCGTTCGACCTGCGCGGCCTCAAGCTGGTCATCGACTGCGCGCACGGTGCCGCGTACGACGTCGCACCGCACGTGTTCCACGAACTCGGCGCCGATGTGATTCCTATCGGCGTCGCACCGAACGGTTTCAACATCAATGACGGCGTCGGTGCGACTGCTCCTGACGCGCTCGTGCGCGCGGTGCGCGCGAACCACGCGGACCTCGGCATCGCACTCGACGGCGACGCCGACCGGCTGCAAGTCGTGGATGCCGCGGGCCGCCTGTATAACGGCGACGAACTGTTGTACGTGCTGGTCAAGGACCGGATGGCGACGGACGGCAAAGTGGAAGGCGCGGTCGGCACCTTGATGACCAACATGGCGGTCGAAGTCGCGCTGCAGCAAGCCGGCGTGAAGTTCGTCCGCGCGGCGGTGGGCGACCGCTACGTGCTCGAGCAGTTGCGTGAGCACGGCTGGCAGCTGGGTGCAGAAGGATCCGGCCATATTCTCTCCCTTGACCGCCATTCGACCGGCGATGGCATCGTGTCGGCCCTGCTGGTGCTGGCCGCGATGAAGCGCAGCGACAAGACGCTTGCTGAGCTGCTCCACGGCGTGACGCTGTTCCCGCAGAAGCTGATCAACGTGCGGATGCAGCCTGGCGCGGACTGGAAGGGAAGTGCCGCGATTCGCGGCGCCATCAGCAAGGCTGAGGACGCGCTGAACGGTCGCGGTCGTGTGTTGATCCGCGCATCCGGCACCGAGCCCGTGCTGCGCGTGATGGTCGAAGCGGAAAATGTCAACGACGCGGTTCACCATGCCGAAACGATCGCCGATGCGGTGAAGCAGGCGACCGCCTGAGGCACGAACGGCGGCTGGGCGTCGATGGCGACACGGTCGTCGGCGCGCAGTTGCTCTTTCGGTCTTCGCCTGAATTCAGCGTGACTTCGAAAATTCCCGAATGCAATCCCGGTTGCTGTCGTTACCTCAGTTGATCTTGATCATAATATCCTGCGCATTTTTGCCGCGGACGTCTGCGCTGATTTTTTTGGTGCAGGCTTGTACACTGTGGACAGGTAGCCTAAAAAATAAAAATTAATGATTAAGTCCGCTGTCTTTTGAGAATTTTTCATTTCAATGGCATGGGCTGATTTCAGGGTGTGGCCTGCCAGATTGAAGTCTGTTTAAGATTGATGCGGTGTATTAATAAGGGTGTGCTTTATGTCTACACTAGTCACGTATCCCGGGGTTTATGTTTATGAAACACCTGGCTCAGCGCCTCTGGTGAGCGCCGGAGCGCCTACAGTTCCTGTTTTTCCTATCCCCATCTCGGCTAATAATCAGCATCTATTTGATAATGCCACCAGAGTTAATTCGTGGGCTGACTGGGTCGGGAAGAAAGGACATCAGGGAAATTATACGTATATTGAAGACTATTCACTGAAAATATACTTCGAGAACGGAGGTGGCCCTTGCTACGTAGTATCTTTGCCCAGCCTCGCGGAACAGGTTCCTCAATTCGATGACATTAATTTGATTGTAAGTGCGGGTCAGGAGATCGCCAGTCAGGTCAATTCACTTTGCCAGGATGGAAAGGGATTGTTCGCCATTCTCGATGGACCAAAAACAGAAATAACGTCCGCGTATGATCCTTCTCTTTCATATACTCCAAATCCTCATGTGGCGATTTATTATCCATGGTTTAAAGCAAGTTGGGCTGACGAATTGATTCCAGTTAGCGCGGCAGTGGCCGCTATCTACTGCGTTACAGATCGCACTCGGGGCGTGTGGAAAGCACCAGCCAACTTCTCGATACAGGGTGACGTCCAACCGCAGTTTGCCGTCACTGACGATCTGCAAGGGCAATTCAACAAGGGTCTGGCGATTAACATGATTCGCGTAATTGACGGTCGCGGACCTGTCGTTTGGGGCGCGCGAACGCTGGATGACTCCGATAACTGGCGATACATCGCCGTACGCCGTCTGTTCAATAGCGCAGAAAGAGATATCAAGGCTGCCATGCAAAGCATGGTCTTTGAACCCAACAACCCGCCCACATGGGAAAAAGTAAGAAGCTCGGTTGCTAACTACCTGCATGGCTTATGGCGTCAGGGCGCACTGGCTGGCACGACCGAAGCAGAAGCTTATTTCGTGGAAATCGGAGAGGGCGTCACCATGACGGCCGACGATATTGCACAGGGCAAAATGATCATCAGCGTGGGGATGGCAGCGGTTCGCCCTGCGGAATTTATTGTTCTGCAGTTTGCCCAGAGTGTGGCGCAAGGCTGATCCACCATCAGGTCGCGCTTAGACCTCGTCTGCTCGCGGTTCCCCACCGTGCTTTGACCGTCCAGCGATGGACGGCCCGGGGCGTTATCGGGTCGTTGCAGCAGCTAAATGGCGACGGAATGTGTCTGTGTGGCATCACCACACAGATACCCCCTTCCTCCAACGCAAACGTTCGCGTCCCATTTTTTTCGCCTAGTCTGTAGAGCGACGCCTGCAAATCCGCAAAACCGGCAATTTGTCCGCGCGAACGCCTTTCATCCAGTAATCCTACTGTCACATCCGTTTCACGATTAGTCACGTTACTGTCACAAAGAGACCCTAAGCTTCGCGGTGTTCGTGTTATTCGCTCACACCGCTCACACCCTTGGAGGTCTCATGAAATTGATGCAAACCGTGTTCGCTGGCGTCGCTGGCGCGCTTTTCGCGATCGCAGCGCAAGCCGCAGACATCACCGGCGCGGGCAGCACCTTCGCAGCACCGATCTATACGAAGTGGGCTGACTCATACCAGAAGTCGGGCGGCGGCAAGGTCAACTATCAAGGTATCGGTTCGTCGGGCGGTATCAAGCAGATCGAAGCGAAGACGGTCGATTTCGCAGGCTCGGACGCTCCGCTGAAGGACGACGAACTCGCGAAGGCGGGTCTGTTCCAGTTCCCGACGGTGGTCGGCGGCGTGGTCCCGGCTATCAACGTGCCGGGCGTGAAGGCTGGTGAACTGACGTTGTCGGGCGAAGTGCTCGGCGACATCTACCTGGGCAAGATCAAGAAGTGGAATGATCCGGCAATCGCCGCACTCAACCCGAAGATTAAGCTGCCGGATACCGACATCGCCGTGGTTCGCCGCGCCGACGGTTCGGGCACCACCTTCATCTGGACGAACTACCTGTCGAAGGTCAACGCTGACTGGAAAGCGAAGGTCGGTGAAGGCGCAACGGTCAGCTGGCCGACGGGTACGGGCGGCAAGGGTAACGACGGCGTCGCAGCTTTCGTTCAACGTCTGCCGGGCGCGATCGGCTACGTGGAATGGGCCTATGCGAAGCAAAACCACATGACGTATGCCGCCATGAAGAACTCGACGGGCGCGGTGGTTGAGCCGAAGACGGAAACGTTCAAGGCAGCGGCTGCAGGTGCTGACTGGTCGAAGTCGTTCTACCAGATCCTGACGAACGAGCCGGGCAAGGACGCATGGCCGATCGTGGGTGCAACCTTCGTGCTGCTGCACGTGGCACAGGACAAACCGGCGCAAGGCACGGAAACGCTGAAGTTCTTTGACTGGGCGTTCAAGAACGGCACCCAGGCTGCAAACGATCTGGACTACATCTCGTTGCCGGATTCGGTGACGGCGGAAATCCGCACGAAGTGGAAGTCGCAGGTGAAGGACGCGGCCGGCAAGCCGATCGCTGACTAAGCGTTGCAGTAAAGCATCTAGCATTACATTGGCCGTCCTCATTCGAGGACGGCCAATGGCGTTACCCCAGCATCATCGGCCGCACGACAAGTGTCATACGGCAACTGGAAACAGGTCCATCAGGCTCTCATGTCCGATATCCAATTAGCGTCTGGCTCGGCGAGGTCGACACCGCCCGGCAGCGCTTCGCAGCAGAAAGCACCGAGCCGCGCCGGCGACGTCATCTTCGGCGGCCTTACCCGTCTCGCCGCCATCATCACCCTGTTGCTGCTCGGCGGCATCATTGTTTCGTTGATCGTCGCGTCCATGCCTTCGATCAAGCAGTTCGGTTTCGCGTTTCTGTGGACCGCCGACTGGGATCCACCTAGCAAGCAATTCGGCGCATTGGTGCCCATTTACGGCACGATCGCGACCTCGCTCATTGCACTCATCATCGCGGTGCCCGTCAGCTTCGGCATCGCGCTTTTCCTGACCGAACTCGCGCCCGCCTGGCTGCGCCGTCCGCTCGGCATCGCCATCGAACTGCTCGCCGCGATTCCGTCGATTGTCTACGGCATGTGGGGCCTGCTGGTCTTCGCGCCGATCTTTGCGACGTGGTTCGAAAAACCGCTCGGCACGCTCCTCGGCGGCATCCCTATCGTCGGTGCGCTGTTTCAGGGTGCGCCGATCGGCATCGGCATTCTGTGCGCGGGCGTGATTCTCGCGATCATGATCATTCCGTACATCGCTTCGGTGATGCGTGACGTGTTCGAAGTCACGCCGGTCCTGTTGAAGGAATCGGCGTATGGCATCGGCTGCACGACGTGGGAAGTGATGTGGAAGATCGTGCTGCCCTTCACCAAGAGCGGCGTGATCGGCGGCGTGATGCTCGGCCTCGGCCGCGCGCTCGGCGAGACGATGGCTGTCACCTTCGTGATCGGCAACACCAATCTGCTCGACAACGTGTCGCTGTTTTCGCCGGGCAACAGCATTACCTCGGCGCTGGCCAATGAATTCGCAGAAGCGGATCCGGGCCTGCATACGTCGGCATTGATGGAACTCGGCTTGATTCTGTTTGTGATTACTTTCATCGTATTGGCGATCTCGAAGGTCATGCTGCTTCGCCTCGAAAAAGGGGAGGGAGCGAAATGAGCCAGCCCACTTTGAATATGCCGGGTTCGAACGACGCCGTCGCGCTCGAAGCAATGCGCGTGCGTCTGCAAGGCCGCCGCCGTGCGAAGAATGCGGTTGCGCTGACCATGTCGCTCGCGGCCATGGCGTTCGGCCTGTTGTGGCTTGTGTGGATTCTCTATACGACGTTGCACCTTGGCATCGGGGGCTTGTCGGTCGAATTGTTTACGCAATCCACGCCGCCGCCGAACACCGATGGCGGCGGTCTCGCGAATGCAATCGTTGGCAGTCTGATGCTGGTTGCGCTCGCAACCTTCGTGGGCACGCCGATCGGCATTCTGGCGGGTGTGTATCTCGCCGAGTACGGTCAGAAGGGTTGGCTCGCGAGTATCACGCGGTTCATCAACGACATCCTGTTGTCGGCGCCGTCGATCGTAGTGGGTCTCTTCGTCTACGCGCTCGTCGTCGAAAAGATGGGGCACTTCAGCGGTTGGGCGGGCGTGTTCGCACTCGCGCTGCTGCAGATTCCGATCGTGATCCGCACCACCGAAAACATGCTCAAGCTGGTACCGAATGCGCTGCGCGAGGCCGCTTTCGCACTCGGCACGCCGAAGTGGAAGATGGTGCTGTCGATTACGCTGAAGGCTTCGATCGCCGGTATCGTCACGGGCGTGCTGCTCGGCGTCGCGCGTATCGCGGGTGAAACGGCGCCGCTGCTGTTCACCGCGCTGTCTAACCAGTTCTTCTCGATGAACATGAACCAGCCGGTCGCGAACCTGCCGGTCACCATCTACAAGTTCGCGATGAGCCCGTTTGCGCAGTGGCAATCGCTCGCGTGGGCCGGCGTCTTCCTGATCACGCTCGCGGTGCTGGGATTGAACATCCTCGCGCGCACGATCTTTTCGAATAAGTAAGGGCGGAGTGTAATCCGATGAATATGGCAGAAACTCAAATCAATCCGATCGCGCGTCCGACAGCGCCCGCCGGTTTCGATCCCGCCCAAAGCGGCCAGGCGCTTACGCCGTCGCGTCCGAAGATCGAGATCAACGACCTGAACTTCTTCTACGGCAAGTATCACGCGCTGAAGAACATCAACCTGCGGATTCCTGAAGGCAAGGTGACCGCGTTCATCGGCCCGTCGGGTTGCGGCAAGTCCACCTTGTTGCGCACGCTCAACAAGATGTACGCGCTTTATCCGGAGCAACGCGCCGAAGGCGAGATCCTGATGGACGGCGAAAACCTGCTGACCTCCAAGCGCGATATTTCGCTGCTGCGCGCGCGGATCGGCATGGTGTTCCAGAAGCCGACCCCGTTTCCAATGTCGATCTACGACAACATCGCGTTCGGCGTGAAGATGTTCGAAACGCTGCCGCGCTCGGAAATGGACGATCGCGTGGAATGGGCGCTGACCAAGGCTGCGTTGTGGAACGAAGTGAAGGACAAATTGGGCCAGAGCGGCTACGGTTTGTCAGGCGGCCAGCAGCAGCGTCTGTGCATCGCACGCGGTATCGCGATCCGTCCCGAAGTGCTGCTGCTCGACGAACCGTGTTCCGCGCTCGACCCGATTTCCACGGGCCGTATCGAAGAACTGATCGCCGAATTGAAGAGCGATTACACGGTGGTGATCGTCACTCACAACATGCAACAGGCCGCACGCTGTTCGGACTACACTGCCTATATGTATCTCGGTGAACTGATCGAGTTCGGCGACACCGAAAAGATCTTCATCAAGCCGGTCCGCAAGGAAACCGAGGACTACATCACTGGCCGCTTCGGCTAAGCCGCCGCGCAAAAACAACGGAGTACGACATGTCCGATAAGCATCTGTCCAGCCAGTTCGACGCCGACCTGAACCTCGTTTCTTCGAAGGTGCTCGAAATGGGCGGCCTGGTCGAATCGCAGATCGTCAACGCGATGATCGCGCTCAACAACTTCGACCTCGACGTCGCCGAACAGGTGATCGCGGCCGAAGAGCGCCTGAACACGATGGAAGTCGAGATCGACGAAGAGTGCAGCAACATCATTGCGCGCCGTCAGCCGGCCGCGCGCGACTTGCGCCTCCTGATCGCGATTTCGAAGACCATTACGAATCTCGAGCGCGCTGGCGACGAAGCCGAAAAAATCGCCAAGCGTACCAAGCGTCTGATGGAAGACGGCGCCTCGCGCACCATCAATATCGCCGAGATCAAATTGTCGGGCGAAATGGCGGTGTCGATCCTGCGCCGCGCGCTGGACGCATTTGCGCGTCTGGACACGGTCGCCGCCGCGCAGATCGTGCGCGACGATAAGGCGATCGACGAAGAATTCCGCGCTTTCGTTCGCAAGCTGATTTCGTACATGACTGAAGATCCGCGTTCGATTTCGGTGGGTCTGGATTTCCTGTTCATCGCCAAGGCGATCGAACGGATCGGCGACCACGCGAAAAACATCGCTGAATTCATCATCTACATCGTCAAGGGCACCGACGTGCGGCACAAGTCGCGCGACGCGCTCGAACGCGAAGCACTCAGTTAATCAGTTATAAGGATCAGAGGTGCCGATGCCCAGCAGCATTCTCGTCATTGAAGATGAGCCCGCCATTTCCGAACTGATTTCGGTGAATCTTCAACACGCCGGACACTGCCCGATTCGCGCGTACAACGCGGAGCAGGCGCAGAACCTGATCAGCGACGTATTGCCCGACCTCGTCCTGCTCGACTGGATGTTGCCGGGCAAGTCGGGGATCGCGTTCGCTCGCGATCTGCGCAACAACGAGCGCACCAAGCACATTCCGATCATCATGCTGACCGCACGTGGCGATGAGCAGGACAAGGTGCTCGGCCTCGAAATCGGCGCCGACGACTACGTCACCAAACCGTTCTCGCCGAAAGAACTGATGGCGCGTATCAAGGCGGTGTTGCGCCGCCGCGCGCCGCAGTTGACCGAAGACCTGGTTGCGATCAACGGTTTGAAGCTCGACCCGGCAACCCACCGGGTGGCCGCGCACGCAGAAGGCAGTGAGATCAAGCTCGATCTCGGCCCGACTGAATTCCGTCTGCTGCACTTCTTCATGACGCACCCGGAGCGCGTGCACAGCCGCACGCAGCTGCTCGATCAGGTGTGGGGCGACCACGTATTCGTCGAAGAGCGTACGGTCGACGTGCACATCAAGCGTCTGCGCGCGGCGCTCAAGCCGGCTGGATGCGATGCTATGATTGAGACGGTACGCGGCAGCGGCTACCGGCTCGCGAAGAGCGCCTGAGTTTCTGCGGTAGCGCGAGTGGCGGTGCTTGAGCCACGCGCGCGTCATAGATGCCGCTTACGCTACATAGGTCACATCGGTTACGTTAGCCGCCGCGATATCAGATCCCGGCGCGTACGGTTTTCTCTTCGATCGCTAGAACATGAACATCATCTGGGCGCGCTCCATCGTGTCGGTCGTGCTGCTGGGCGTTCTGTGCGCGGCGGTCGGCGCACTTCTGAACGTCAAGGCAGCGCTGATCCTCGCGATTGTCATGCTGCTAGCGCAGAGCCTCTTCAGCACCTTCCACAAGCAGCGTTTGTGGCGCTTGCTCGACGCGCCGGTCTACGGCGAAGTGCCGAGCGCTCCCGGCATCTGGGGCGAAATCTACTACCGTCTGCATAAGCTTGCGAAGCGCTGGCATGCGCAGGTGCGTCAGGTCGAGCAACAGCATTCGCGTTTCATCCAGGCAATCCAGGCCTCGCCGAACGGCGTGGCCATGCTTGACGATCACGATCAGATCGAGTGGTGCAACGCGATCTCCGAGCTCCATTTCGGGCTCGATGCGAAACGCGATCTGCGCCAGCACATCACACATCTGGTGCGTCAGCCCGATTTCGTGCGCTATCTGAATTCGCATCGCTACGAAGAGATGCTGATCATGCGCGGCATGGGCGACAAGCGCCAGAACGTGCTGTCGGTGCAGGTGTTTCCGTACGGCGAAAATCGCAAGCTGGTGCTGTCGCAGGACATCACCGAACTGGAACGTACCGACGCGATGCGGCGCGACTTCGTCGCCAATGTCTCGCACGAACTGAAGACGCCGCTGACCGTCTTGTCGGGTTTTCTCGAGACGATGCGAGAACTGCCGCTAAGCGAAGCCGAGCGCGGGCGCTACCTCGAACTGATGGAACAGCAGGCCTCGCGGATGCGTCATATCGTCAACGACTTGCTGGTGCTCGCGAAGCTCGAAGGCGACAACAAGCCGCCGAGCGATCAGATGATCGATATGCGCGCGGTGCTGCGGCATCTGAAGGACGACGCGGAAAACCTGTCGAGCGACCATCACAAGATCGTGTTCGATGCCGACGAAGGGCTTACAGTCACCGGCGTGGAAACAGAAATACTCAGCGCGCTGGGCAACCTCGTGACCAATGCGAT
Organism: Paraburkholderia domus; assembly: GCF_905220705.1. Classification (GTDB taxonomy): domain Bacteria; phylum Pseudomonadota; class Gammaproteobacteria; order Burkholderiales; family Burkholderiaceae; genus Paraburkholderia; species Paraburkholderia domus. The sequence goes on along the minus strand of NZ_CAJNAT010000001.1, from coordinate 785,909 downwards.
TCGCTATACGCCGGACGGCGGTGCGATCAGGGTGAGCTGGCACGCCAACGGTGGCAATGCGGTATTTTCGGTTACGGACAGCGGTCTGGGGATTCCGGCTGCGGACATTCCACGTCTGACCGAGCGTTTCTATCGCGTCGATCGCAGCCGCTCGCGCGATACCGGTGGAACGGGCCTCGGCCTCGCCATCGTCAAGCATGTGCTGCAACGGCACGATGCGCAACTTGATGTGAAGAGCGAAGAGGGGCGTGGCAGCACGTTCACCGTGCGCTTCCCGGTGTACCGCACTGCACGTCGGCAACCGGCACCGGTTTGAGAACATCGGCCTGAAAAAAAGCCCGCCTGAAAAAACAAGGCGGGCTTTTTTCATGCGCGCCGCAGGTTCAGCGGCACGCACACACAAGCACACACTCACGAACAGAATTTCCCCAGCAGACTCATCTGCGCATTGCGCGAGGACTTGCCCGGCCGCCGGCGCCGATAGTGGCCGTCGCTTTGCATGAGCCACGCGGACTGGTTGTCGCCGAGAAACGCCGACAGCCCTTCAGCAATCACACGCCGCTTCAACCGACGGTTGTTGACCGGAAACGCCACTTCGACACGCCGGAAGAAGTTGCGGTCCATCCAGTCGGCGCTCGACAGATACACCTGCTCCTTGCCGCCATCGTAGAAGTAGAAGATGCGGTGATGTTCGAGGAAGCGCCCGACAATCGAGCGCACCGTAATGTTCTCCGACAAGCCGGGCACACCCGGTTGCAACGAACATACGCCACGCACGATCAGATCGATCTTCACGCCCGCCTGTGACGCCTCGTACAGCTCGGCAATCACAGTCGGTTCGAGCAGCGCATTCATCTTCGCGACGATGCGCGCCTTCTTGCCGGCACGCGCGTGATCGGCTTCCGCGCGAATCGCATTGACCAGTTTCGGATGCAGCGTGAACGGCGACTGCCACAACTCGTGCAGCGACAGTTCGCCACCGATGCCGGTCAGTTGCTGGAACACGTGGTGCACGTCTTCGCAGATCTTCTGATCGGCGGTCATCAGGGCGAAGTCGGTATAAAGACGCGCGGTACGCGGGTGATAGTTGCCGGTGCCCAGATGCACGTAGCGCTTGAGCGTGGTCTTGCCGCCCGACGACACACGCCGCACGATCAGCATCATCTTCGCGTGGCACTTGTGGCCCACCACGCCGTACACGACGTGCGCGCCCACCGCTTCAAGCTGCGACGCCCAGTTGATGTTGGTTTCTTCGTCGAAGCGCGCGAGCAGTTCGACCACTACCGTTACTTCCTTGCCGTTGCGCGCCGCTTGCATCAGCGCGTCCATCAGCGGCGAGTCGGTACCCGTGCGATAGATGGTCTGCTTGATGGCCATCACGTTCGGGTCTTTAGCTGCTTGCAGCAGCAACTCGAGCACCGGCTGAAAGCTCTCATAAGGATGATGCAGCAGCACGTCGCCCTGATCGATCACGTCGAACATGCTCGTGCTGTTGGCGATCTGTGGCGGAATCGCGGGAATATGTGGCACGAACTTCAGGTCGGGGCGGTCCACCATCTCCGGCAATTGCATCAGCCGCACCAGATTGACCGGGCCGTCGGCGAAATAGCAATCCTTGGTGGTCAGGCTACTTTCGTCGAGCAGGCGCCGCACGACATGCGAGGGCGTGTCGGCCGACACTTCGAGCCGCACCGCATTGCCCAGATGCCGCGCCGGCAATTCACCCTGCAATGCGACACGCAGATTGGTGATTTCGTCTTCGTCGACGAACAGTTCGCTATTGCGCGTGATGCGAAACTGGTTGCAACTGCGCACCACCAGATTCGGAAACAGCTCGCCGACAAAGCGCTGCAGCAACGAGCTCAGCAGCACGAAACCATGCGGATAGCCCGACAGCTCCTGCGGCATGCGCACGAGCCGCGGCAATGCACGCGGCGCTTGCACGATGCCCATCATCGCCTGGCGGCCGAACGCGTCCTTGCCTTCGAGTTCGACGACGAAGTTCAGGCTCTTGTTGAGGACGCGCGGAAACGGGTGGGCCGGATCGAGGCCGATCGGCGTGAGCACCGGCAGCAGTTCGTCGAAGAAGTATTTGCGCGCCCATTCGGTCTGCGCTTCGTTCCACGCTTCCGTGCCGTGAAAATAGATGCCTTCCGCTTCAAGCGCGGTAAGCACCGTGTCGTGCAGCATGGTGTACTGGCGATGCACGAGCCTCTGCGCGCGCTCGACCACGAGGTCGTACACGTGCTGCAGCGACATGCCGTCAGGCGACAGTGCGCCCGGATTGTCGCGCATCTGTTCCTGCAGTCCGGCCATGCGGACTTCGAAGAATTCGTCGAGGTTGCTACTGGTGATGCAGATGAAGCGCAGGCGTTCGAGCAAAGGGACGGCTGGGTCGGCAGCTTGTGCCAACACACGCTCGTTGAAACCCAGAATGCCCAGCTCGCGATTCAATAAGGGGTAGCGGATGGACATCGGCAGCGAGAATGGAATGTCAGGAGGAGGCGGGCAAAGACGCTCGGAAATTCTCACAGTATGATGACGTTGTTATGACATTCTTGAAGTTATAAATTCTACGCTGGATTCGTCGCGTGTCGTAATTATGACGCAGTGCATATGGGACCATGGCGCACACCCTTCACTGCGAGGTGACATCGTGAGGTCCGGTACGCTTAGAATGGCGTCTTTGAACCGCGCGGCTGATCATAAGGCGCCTAAGGCACCAAGTGGACATCCGGCACCTTTCGCATCCAACGCCGCTGCGCACGCGCGCATGGAGTTCGCTTACTCGATGGTCAATACTCCACAACTCCTCGCTGCCGTCGACCTCGGCTCGAACAGCTTCCGGCTGATCGTGGGCCGGGTCGAGGAAACCGAAGCGGGTAGTCAGATTTATCAGGTCGACGCATTGCGTGAACCGGTGCGCCTTGCCGCCGGTCTGTCACGCGACAAGATGCTCGACCGTGCCTCGCAAGTGCGCGGCTGGGACGCGCTCAAGCGTTTCGGCGAGCGGCTGCGCGATTTTCATCCCGATCATGTTCGCGCCGTTGCCACCAACACGCTGCGTATCGCCAAGAACGCGGGCGAGTTTCTCGGTGAGGCGCAAGCCGCGCTCGGCTTCCCGATTGAAGTGATTGCGGGGCGCGAAGAAGCGCGTCTGATTTACGCAGGTGCCGCACACTCCGTGCCCGCGAGCGCGGGCAAGCGCCTGGTGGTGGATATCGGCGGTGGCTCGACGGAGTTCATCATCGGATCGCACTACACGCCGATCAAGATGGAGAGCCTGTATATCGGCTGCGTGAGCCATAGCCGTGCGTTTTTCCCGGCAGGCAACGTCGACGAATACACGATGCGCCAGGCCGAACTCGCCGCGAGCCGCGAAATTCAGATTATTTCCGCTGAGTATAAAAAAACCGGCTGGGAACAGGCTATTGGCTCGTCCGGTACCGCACGGGCGCTTGCCGAGCTGGTCGAGGCGAACGGCTTCAATGATCCGGGCGTGACGCACGGCATCTCGCGTGGCGGCCTCGAGCGGCTCAAGCGCGCGCTGATCAAGGCGGAGAACGTCAATCGTCTGAAGCTGGTCGCGTTGAAGGGCGATCGCATTCCGGTGCTGGCCGGCGGCCTGTCGATCATGATCGCGGTGTTCGACGAACTCGGCGTCGATTACGTCGATACAACAGACGGCGCGCTGCGCCTCGGCGTGCTCTACGACCTGCTGGGCCGTGCACAGCACGAGGACATGCGCACGCTGACGGTGGGGGGGTTCATGCGCCGCTATGGCGTGGACCGCGCGCAGGCGGGGCGTATCGGCGAACTCGCGGTGAGTTTTTACGACCAGTTTGCCGAGCCTGACGAGGAGCGTCGCGTCGAGAATCGCATGTTCCTCGGCTGGGCTGCGGCCTTGCACGAAATCGGGTTGTCGATTTCCCACAGCGCTTATCACAAGCATTCGGCCTATATCGCCAGCAATGCCGACATGCCGGGTTTTTCGCGCACCGACCAGGCGCGGCTCGCTGCGCTTGTGCTCGGGCACGCGGGGAAACTTGGCAAGCTGTCGCAAACGCGCGAAGTGGAATGGCCGCTGTTGTTCTGTCTGCGGCTCGCGGCGCTGCTGTGCCGCCGGCGTGCCGATGTCGGCTTGCCGGGTATTGCGGTCACCCAGGTCAACGGCGGTTATGAAGTGCGTTTGCCGAACGAGTGGGTGGCTAACAATCCGCTAACGGATTACAGCTTGATTCAGGAAGCCGCAGAGTGGGAAAAGGTCGGCATTCCCTATCGCGTGGTTTACACGGACGAGTGAGAATCATGCGATGTAAATGAAAAAGCCCGACGGAATCGCCGGGCTTTTTTTATGCGCATCGTCAGCCCGCTGAATCAGCCGGGCGGTGTGCGCGCCGCTCAACGCGGCGATGCGTCGCCAAGGAAGTGTCGCGCGTAACGGGCGTTGATATCCGTGAGGCGCAACAGCGTCAGAAAGTCCGCCGTGTTGAAGTCGGGGTCCCAAGCGGGTGCGCCGCAAATCTTCGCACCGAGACGCAGATAGCCCTTCACCAGCGGCGGCGGCGCGACGTTGGCGCCGGTTTGCAATTCTTCGACTGGAAGCGGCGTGTGCGGGAACGCGCGATATTCCGGAGCCGTCAGCGCGTTGTCGCGCAGCGAGCAGTAAAGATTCGCCGCGTAGTGGCCACCGTCGACCATCGCGACGCTCGCGCAGCCGAGCATCGTTTCGTAGCCGTTGTGCTTCATGTAAGCGGCGAGCCCTGCCCACAACGACATGATTACCGAGCCGCTGCGATAGTCCGGGTGCACGCACGAACGGCCTACTTCGACCATCTTCGCGCGCAGGTGCGTGAGGCGTGATACGTCGAATTCGCTTTCGGCATACAGGCGTCCGATACGGGCGGCTTGATGCGGCGGCAGCGCGCGATAGGTGCCGACCACCTTCAACGTATCGAGATCGCGCACCAGCAGGTGATCGCAGTATGAATCGAACGAATCGACATCGAGGCCGGCCGGACCCGTCAGACGGGCGCCCATTTCGTCGGCGAATACGCGGTAGCGCAGACGCTGGGCCTCGCGCAGGTCCTCGTCGGTGCGCGCCCACGTGACTTGCAGGCGATGCTGGGCAGTGACCGTCTCTTCGGCGTGCGGCAGGCGACGCGTTTCGAAGATCGAAGCCAGGGGCAGGGTGGGCGTCGGCAGTTCTCGCATGTGGCGTCCTGGTCGAAAAAAGGGAGATTTCTTTTTTCGCCAATGTAGTAACGCCTGGTGACGATCGCATGGCAGAGCCATGACGATTGGATGACTGCCCGTAAGCTGCCTGCCCGCGGCTTGTAATGTCGTGGGCCGGGGCGGGTCGTGTGTTGTTTCCGCGCGACCGATGGGATTTGCGGGCGCAGCAGGACTTCTTCGATCGCCGGGCTGCGCGACCCAGGCTCAGCTCAGCTCAGACCAGATCGGGGCTCATTGCCGCGCGCAGCACGGCCTGGTCGTCGCCGTCACGCTCCCGGCTTTCGATCCACCATAGGCCGGCTTTCTTCAGCGGCCAACTCGCTCCGCTGTTGCCGAGCAAACGGGCTGCAACGTGGCCGAGCGTCGGTTGATGGCCGACGATCACGACGGTCGGTGCGATGCCTTTTGACCATCCGGCAGCTTCGAGTACATCGTCCGCGCTGGCGTTGGGCGCGAGTTCACGCACCACGCGATACTGGTCACTCAAGGTTTCAGCGGTCTGGATGGTGCGCACCGCGGGACTTGCGAGGATCACTGCGTCGTCGGGCAGGCGGGTGCGTAGCCACTTGGCGACGTTTTGCGCCTGTTTGCGGCCTCGCGTGGTGAGCGCGCGGGCGAGATCGCTCGAGGCGAAATCTTCGGCTTCGGCGTGACGCCAGAGGATCAGATTCATGTGTGCCTCCTTGACTCTGGTTGCGGCGTAGACAGCGGCGCCGGGTTTTCAATCACTGTCGCATGCGGGCTCGTGGGGCCGCAAGGCGTTGGCTCGGGCGGATTGTATAAGCGCGGGCGTATGCCGGCGTGTAAATCGGCCTGGGTGCCGGCATAAACGCAGAAGCACACGGTACCCGACGCTCTTTAAGCCTGCGCGTTCCGCATGAAGCCCATCGAACCACCAGCCTGAGTTTGCACGAGCCCATCAGTGCCCGACGGCCAGAAAAGCAAAAACCCGCGAAGCCGAAGGCGACGCGGGTTTCGTATTGCTTTTTCGTGGTCGGAGCGAAAGGATTCGAACCTTCGACCCTCTGATCCCAAATGAGCATCGCCGACGAGCCTCAAACCTTTGCCAGGCAAGGCTTGCGCAGGGTACGCTTCCAAATTGATGTGCAAATTTTGAGCACCTAGCCACGCGGGTTTCCGCGTGACGGTTTCCGATTTTTTGGAAATTTGCGGCCATGCCCAATCGACGCCAGCAGTTGAGTACGCGATCCAGTCGCGTGACCACCTTGCTTAATCGTCATACTTTTCCCAAGTCGCCGAATATCTTGGTCAGATCATCTGAGTCCATACAGTCGACAATTGGCGTCCCCGCACGTAGTATTGCAACAATTTGTAACCGGTTCTGGCAGGGACACGCCGCGACTCCCTAGAGTGCCGGCTTTCTGCCGCGGGGGATAAATGGATACTCAGATCGAGGGAGCAACGGTCGATCGCCAGCCATTGATCGACATTGCCGTTGAGAGTTGGCGATTCGCAAAAATTTTCGCCAAGGTTCTGACAAAACTGGATGCCGGCGAGGCCGGCCGATATGCCAATCAGCTTCGCTATTTTCAAAAAAGGCTCGACGAGAGCCTTCAGGTCGCTGGTCTGCGCCTCGTGAATCTCGAGGGCCAAGACTACGACCTTGGAATGGCCGCCTCCGCGCTCAACATCGGCGACTACGGGACGGACGAACAGCTTTATGTCGAACAGATGGTCGAGCCGATCCTCATGGGCGCCAACGGCGTCGTCAAAGCAGGAACCATGTTGCTCGCGAGCAGGAGCCGCACATGAAGCATTACGTTGGAATTGATCTCGGCACTACCAACAGCGCGATTACCACCTACGACGGCGAGAACGTAAGGCTTTACAAAAGCCCCGAGCAGAACGACGTGACGCCTTCGGCGATCTTTGTGGACAAGCGCGGCAATAGATACTTCGGCCAACGGGCCTACGAAAATGCTGCGCGCAGTCCCGACAATGCGGCGAAGCTTTTCAAACGTCTCATGGGCACAAGCACGCCGATTAACCTGTCAGCTGTCGGACTGGTCATGACGCCCGAAGAGTGCTCCGCGGAGATTCTGCGCGTGCTATTCGGCTATTTACCGGAAGAGATTCGAAACGACCCGGATACGGGTACCGTGATCACGGTGCCGGCCGCGTTCAACCAAATGCAAAAAGACGCGACGATGGCAGCGGCGGAGTCCGCAGGACTTGGCAAAGTCGCACTAATGCAGGAGCCGGTAGCTGCCGTGATGAGCGTCATGCGCCAACGCAAATCTGATGGCATCTTCCTCGTTTTTGATTTGGGCGGTGGCACGCTGGATATCGCCATAGCGGAAAGCATCAACGGCCGTGTCAGTCTGCTGGCACATGGTGGCGTTGCTATGTGCGGCGGACGCGATTTCGATCGCGCTCTCATGGACAATATCGTCAAGCCGTGGTTGATGCAAAACTTCGACTTGCCGGATAACTTCTCGTTAGACAAACAATACAGCGCGCTGCGTCACATGGCAGAGTGGGCGACCGAGCGAGCGAAGATCGAGCTTTCGGCGAGGGACGAGTCGATCATCAGCCTCGATGACAGTGAACTGCGCGTCAAGGATAGATCGGGGGCCGATATTTATTTGGATATTCCCGTCACCCGCGCCGAATACGACGATCTGATCGCCGATAAACTCGAAGAAGCCATCCAGGCGGCACGGGATACGCTCGACAAGGCAGGACTCACCGCACACGACGTCGGCCGAGTAGTATTCGTTGGCGGACCAACCCAGTACAAGCCGCTGCGCGATAAGGTTGCCTTTGAACTGGGGATCGCCGCATCGACGGATGTCAATCCAATGACCGCGGTGTCGGAGGGTGCAGCAGTTTTCGCGGAATCCATTGATTGGACGAGCCACAGCCGGGGACGCAAGAGCGGGCGCGGAGAACTTTCATCCGGTGGCGGATTGAACCTCACTTTCAACTACGTTGCGCGCACGCCTGACACGAAGGCGCGCATCGTCGCCAAGGCTACGGGTCAAGTTGTCGCCAGCGCCGCATTCCAGATCGACAGCCTCGATACCGGATGGTCGTCTGGAAGAGTCGAGCTCAGGGATGGCGCCAACGTCGAAGTGCCCCTAGCCAAACCCGGTGAGAATGCTTTCAAGGTCTTCGTCTTCGATGGAGCCGGAGGGCACATCACACTGCCGCAAGACAAGATCATTATTGCCCGCACGGCCGCGCAAATCGACGCCATTCCTGCCTCGCACTCAATCGGGGTCGAGGCACGCGAGAAGCTTGGCGGCCGCATGATCATGGCTTATATCGTGCGCGAGGGCGACCCTCTTCCGAAGAGGGGGAAAATTACGTTTCGCGCAGACGAATCGCTACGGGCCGGGGCTCCGGGTTCTCTCAAGTTCAAGCTGTTCGAGGGCTCGATCGACGAACCTCCCACAGACAATCGCTTCATTGGGCTCTTCGAGATTCGGGGCTCCGATTTCTCGGACGGTGTCATCGTCAAAGGAGCGGAGTTGCTCGTCGACTACGAAGCGCATGACTCCGGAGCGATCGAGCTCGACGTCACGGTCCCGTCGATTGGCGCGAACTTTAATAGCGGCCGCAATTTCTATTCGCGCCAAGATGGTCAGATCGATTACTCCAACGCGGCAAAGCTGATCGAGGACGACGCGGGGAGTCTGGAATCCCGCATCGACGCTATTGCGAAAAAAGTCGACGATCCTCAACTCGATCGCGCTCGCGCCAAGCTTCAAAGCGCGAGGACCGACGCGGCAAAGGGTGATCCTGAATCCGCCAAGCAGGCCATGGATGACGTGCAGGATGCGAAGAAACTTTTGGCTCTTACCCGCAGAGCAAACTTGCGGGACATTCGCACGATCGACCTTGAGAGTTGCGTGTCCATCTTCGACGAAATTGTAAGAAAGCATGCAAGGCCCGCTGAGGAATCTGCGTTCGACAACCTCGCCGCCACCGCGCGGCGCGCCATCGCCAACAACAGCGGCGACTTCGAATCGCACTTGCGCGAAATGCGTGGGAAAAACTGGGACATTCTCGCCCGCCAGGACTGGTTTGTCATCGACCGATTCAAGTGGCTTGCGAGCTCTCCCCACCTATTCCACAATGCCCGGGAACACGAGCAACTCGCCTTGGCGGGCCTCACCGCTCTTGAGAAGAACGACATCGACCAGTTGCGAAGCGTCGTTGACCATTTGGACTCGATCCGCATCAGCCTCGGCGGGGATGATCAGATGCTGACCGGTTCAAACATCTTGGTAGGATAGGCCATGTCGTTAGATGCCTGGCTACCGATCAGCCACAAATTGCCTGACGGAGCACGTTGTGGAAGGCTGCTCCATGGAGGCCTCGGCTGGCAGATCGCCGCGACTGAAGGTGGCGGCCGAGCGCTTATCGTCGACGAGACGCTCCATGCAAAATGGGTCTCCGCAAGGCTCATTGACGACACGGCATTAAAACCTCTGTCGTTCGGCTCTGCCAAGCTCCGCGCTCTCTCGAGTGCTCCGAGCAAGATGTTGACTCCGGTCAACGATTGCCGATCTCCAAACAACAAAGCTGAGGCTCTCAGCTTCGCCTTAGCGCTAAAAGCGACGCGTGAGGCAGATGCCGAGTCGCCGTTGCAAGATGCGATTTATGTCGAGGCCATCAGCCGATTGCTGCCGACCTATACGATCACGTCGCGCGTTGACGACGATGTGCTCCTCGGATACTGGCTTACAGGGGGCGCACGAGTGTCCGCCACGGCGGGCCGGCGTCTGTCGCAGATGCTCAGTTGGATGGGTTCTACGAACCTAACCGATGTGGTCTCGGCGTCCGGAGTAGTGGCGCTCACCAACATGACGCAGGACGATGACGAGCAAGCGGCCCTAGCCCGCCCCGAGATTGCCGATCGAATTCCGATGCTTCGCGACAATGCGGGCATCGACTCAGACGCACCGTTCTCATTGCCCGGCCGGCCAATGCTTGAGGCGTTCTTCAACGAGCACATCGTTGACATCGTGAGAAACGAAGAGCGATACGCAGCTTTGGGGGTAGGCTTTCCGTCTGCCATAGCGTTGCATGGGCCGCCTGGCTGTGGCAAGACTTTTGCGGTCGAGCAGCTCGTGGAGTTCCTAGGGTGGCCATCTTTCCAGATCGATGCGTCGAGCGTCGCGAGCCCATACATCCACGAGACTAGCAAGAAGGTTGCAGAGATCTTCAACAAGGCGATGAAGAGTGCTCCTTCCGTGCTGGTAATCGACGAGATGGAGTCTTTCCTAGCCGACCGCGAAGCAGGATCTGGAGGAAGCCATCATCGTGTCGAGGAGGTCGCAGAGTTTCTGCGGCGAATTCCCGAGGCCGGAAGAAACCATGTCCTTGTCGTAGGAATGACGAACCGGATCGAGATGATCGATGCGGCCATCCTGCGGCGCGGGCGCTTTGACCACGTGATCGAAGTCCCTCCTGCCACAGAGGAAGAAGTGTCCGCACTGCTCAGCAAGCTACTGTCTGACCTTCCAAAAGACTCTGGCGTGGACCGGGCCCCTCTCGCGAAACGTCTGGCGGGCAGGCCGCTGTCAGACGTCGCTTTCGTTGTTCGGGAAGGCGCCCGGCTTTCAGCCCGAGCGGGTAAATCGAAGATCGAGCAGGTGTTCTTGCTTTCGGCCCTGGATGGTGCGCCATCGCGCGCCGACGAGGGCCAAGGCCGGCGCATTGGTTTCGTATAAGGTGTGGGCATGAGCACAGATGGATCAAAGGACAAAGCGCGTGGGTTCGCCGGCTTGGCGGATTTGGCACCCCCACCCTCGCCGCCACCATCAGTCCCGCCGGCCGGGCTAAATGATCAAGGGTTGGAGCGGTTGGCACACAGCTCACAGCCGGAGACGCATAGCACTCCTAAAAAAATAAAGGATACTCGCAAGGCGCTGTGGATCACCGGTGCCGTCGCGTTCGCGGCTATTCTGATTTACGGGGCAAACTCAGCGAACAACGCAGGGTCGACGCCGGCACCTTCCGTGCCCGTTGACCAGCCGCCGGCTTTGCCGGCGCCAGCATATGTTCCCCCCGCTCCCGCTGCGGAGTCTGCACCCGTGCAACCACCGGCCTACACTCCCGAGCCGGTTGTTGAATCGCTCCCACCGCAAGGCGCTGGTTTGCTGCTCAGCGACTCGCAGATAGCTTACTGCGTCGCACAAAAGATGCGGCTGGAAATCTGGCGAAACGCGACAGAGGTGACGAACAGCGCTGACGTGGACCGGTTTAATGCACAAATCAGCGACTATAATTCGCGTTGCTCGAGTTACAGATATCAACAAGGTGCGCAGGAGCGCGTCGCTAGCGAGTTGGAAAGCGAGCGTTCTCGCATCGAAAGCATGGCGCGCGCAAGCTGGCTCGCAACCACGCCACCCGCGCCCGCGCCGACCTATGTTCCCGACTTGTCCAATCGCTACGAGACTCCGGCTCCCGTCTATCCGCCCGTCATTCCGGCTCCTTCGACATCCAGTGACGACAGCAATAACAGCGATGACAACGGCAACAGTGGTAGCGACGATAGTGGAAACGGAAGCGAATAGTCAAAAAACACGAGACGGCCCATCATGAGCACATCGCCTGACACCAACGCGCAGGAAACACGCCCTGGATCCATAAGCAGGACAAGCATTCACGCTAATGCGTTTTACGTAATCGGAGCGACGACCCGAGACGACCGGCGGAAGATTGTCGAGTTCGCTGACGAGAAATCTCTGGAACAAGGCGGCGACGAGGCACAAAAGGCGCGTGCAGCCCTGACCAACCCCAAAGGCCGCCTCACGCAAGAAGTCTCGTGGCTCCCTGGCGTCGCACCGAAAAAGGCAGCGCAAGCTGTGGCGTCGGTTGAGGAGCGCGGCTTGGCGGTTGCCTATGAAGAAGGGCTTCCACCGCTGGCGCGGGCGAATTTAACGGCAGCTGCGTTCGAACTCGCTCAAGATTTGGCCCCGCCCCAAATGGCCACGCACGCAATCAAACTTGCCGAGCTCGTCGATGCGATCGACCCCACAACGACATTGCTCGATATCAATGAGGATCGTGCGATCGCCGGATTCCCTGAGGTGTTGGACCGCGCCGCTGTCGAAACCGAACTCGACAATCGACGTGCCGCTTACAAGGCGGCAATCAAAGGCGCCCTTGACCGCATGGAGTCGTCACGCCTGGTCGAATCGATGGTGCTGATGGTCCGCCAAGCGACCGACGAAGGCAGGAATCCGGCCCCCTCGTTGATCGATGACTTGGTCGACGCCTACGCGCTGGAAGTCGAGCCAATTCTTTCAGCGCGTGCCGAGAGAATCGCTTTGGAAATCCAGAGCGCGATTGACTTCGCACCGTATGGGGAGGCCAAGGTCGGCGGCGCGATCAACGCCATTGAGGAGATGAGCCGTGTTTGGTGCACGATCGCAAAGCCCATCCAATTAAACGCCAAGGCGCGCGGCACGACCGATCAATCCAGCTTCGGGTTGGGGGCAAAAATCCGGTCATTAGGAATCGACCTCAACAATGAACACAATATGATCGAATTGGCAGAGCGCACGACCGCATTGGTGCGGGAGTTGTTCGCCGATTTGCCCGAACTCGCTGAAATCGCTGACCTTGACGCCGAGAAGATCGTTGAGATCAAACAAAGTGCGATCGATGCCAAGCGGCAAGACGAGGAATGGGCAAGCTCCATCACGTTCCGCTCCGATGTCGGCGTCCTCTTCAAGGACGAACTTTCCATTGGCCCCGAGGGAATCCAGTGGAAGGGGCGGAAATACCAACTCCCCTCGATTACCGCGGTGCGCTGGGGTGGAATCCGGAAATCAGTCAACGGAATACCCACAGGGACGGATTACAAAATTGGCATCGGGACGGAGAGCGGATCGACACTTATCGATTTGAAGAAAGAGGCGACCTATACGAAGTTCATCGACTGCCTATGGCGTGCGGTCTGCGTCCGCCTTATTATCGAGATGACGCAGGCACTTAAAGCGGGTAAGAGGCTATCTTTCGGCAGCATCGAAGTAACCGACACGCACGCTTATCTTGTGCGATCAAAGCTTTTCGGCTTCGGCGACACAGTGAAACTGGACTGGAACCATGTCCATATTTGGTCGGCCAGCGGTAAAGTCGTTATGGCATCACGTGACGACAAGAAAGTGTCCGGCACCGCGTCATACATCGACCACTGGAACGCGCATATCTTGGAGCATGTTGTGCGCGGCGCCTTCAAAAAAGGCGTCGAAAAATTGAGCGACTACTTGACCTGAGATCACAATCCGTCAAGCGCCGCGGACGCTGAACAAGCTCATTTTTTCCTTCCAATCCGCGACGAGGGCGGCCCGGCCTTCACGGCATCTTCGATCACAGACTGGAATTCAATGTCCTTGATCTTTTCCGTGATCGCGGCCACCACCTGATCGTTTTTCGTCCAGTCTTCGCTACCACTCTGGCCCATCGTTTCCTTGACGCGCTGTTCCAGCTCAGCGTCGGCCGCTGCGCGTTGATGACGGGCTTTCATCGCCTTTGACTGTTCCGGCCGCGACCACGCCGGCGGTTTGCCGGCGGCCGTATCCCACCTTTCCATGTCCACAACGGCACTCAGTATCCCGATGTCGCGCAGCGCCTTCAGCGCGAGCGCAGCATCGCGGAACCGGCGCGGATCGCGCTGGCGAGTCGTGACGAGTTCCGGCGTGCCGGCCGGCGTCGTGAAGACGACCGCCCATTGATTGCCGTCCACCGCGCGCACGTGCGCCGTGGTGATTGCGCCGACCTTCGCGGCAAGCCGTGCCTGGTCTATGTCGTATGTCTGATCCATGCACACAGTCTAAATCGCCTTGACCTGGCCAGCAACGCAATTTATGATTTGATCGTGACTTAATATTATATTGCGTCATGGATGGAGGGAGCCATGCAGGCACCGGAATTTGTAAATGTGCGCGAGCTGATCGGCATCAAAAACCGGATCGGTTCGAGCGACAAGGACGACGCCCAGCGGCATAAACGCTGGCTGACGCCGTTGATCCAGCATGCCGCCAAGGGCTTCGGTGCGCAGCGCAACGAGGCGCTTGATGTCGCGCTCGACCAGCTCGCGCAGGATCATCCGAACTTCGCGGACGTGATCGGCTGGATCGAGGCCGAGCTGGGTTTTGCCACGGCGGCCGGGCATGGCCTCGACTTCCAGCGGATCCTTCTCGTGGGTCCGGCCGGCACCGGCAAGACCACCTTCTGCCTGGAGCTGGCGAAAGTGCTGGGCCTGCCTGTTGAAGTCGTTGCGATGAATAACCGGCAGACCGGCGCGTTTCTCGGCGGCAGTGAGGCCTACTGGGGCAACACGCAGCCGGGGGCCGTGTTCAAGCTGCTGGCCCATAGCCCGGTCATCAATCCGGTCCTCGTGCTGGACGAGATCGACAAGACCAGCGCGTATCACGGCTATGACCCACTCGCGAGCCTGTACACATTGATGGAGCGGCGCACGGCCGAGCAGTTTGCTGATGCTTCGTTCCCTGATGTGCGCTTTAACGCTGCGCACGTTAACTGGATCGCTACGGCCAACGACATTGCCGGACTGAGTACGCCGCTGCGCTCACGCTTCAACGTTTTTCAGATCCGGTCGCTTCACGATGACGAAATGGCCGCCTTGGTCGGGCGCATGTATGACCGGCTGCTGGACGAGCACCCGGCCGTGCGATCCCTTATGGCTCCCGTGTTGCCCGAGGCGATCGTGGGTGAACTGGTCGCGGGGCTGGAGAGCGGCCGGGACGTTGATCGACTGCTGCGCATGATGGTCGGCCGGGCGCTGGGCAACGGCGGGCAGATCACGGCGGCCATGATTCCAGAAGTGAAACAGGAACGCGCGGGCACGCGCATGGGGTTTGTGTGATGAACTTGAACGACGAAGCAAGCCCCCTGACGGCCGACGCGGCGGACGAGGTATTCGAGGTCGATGACTTGATCCGCGAAGCGATGGACGCCGATGACGTAAGCGCATGGGAGGAAGGTCTGGACGATCCGGCTGTGCTGGCCCAGCGCCTCGATACCCTGAAAGGCATCGTATGGGACCAGGAAGCGCGGATCCGCCGCCTGCAAGCCAGTCTTGATGAAACCCACGCGATGGATACCGAACGAGGCATGCTGACGCAGCGTATCCAGTCGTTGGAGCGCAATTTTGAGTCGTTCAGGAAGGTTCTGACCGACAAGGAGAAGCGGGCCGAACAGGCACTGGCACGAGATCCATCGACGCGCGCGCAGCACATGAATGCATGGCGTTATCGGTCCATTACCAAGGCGCGTGAGGAAACGGTCGAGGCGATGCTAGAGGGGGGTGAAAAATTTGCAGGAATGGGCCACATCCACATTTCCGAATACGGCGACAACAGCCTGGACTACCCGCCATTCGCCCAGGCCATCGAGCGTCCCGATTTCATCGTGCTCGATGCGCTGCCAGACGTGTTGCGGCAGGCCTTCATGGAGCAGTTCGCGCCCGTCGCGAGCCTGATCCGGGAGGATGCGATGCCGCACTTGTCGCTTGCGCGGTTCGAGGACTGGCAAGCGTTTGCAAAGACGTTCGCGTAAGACCAACGCACAAGGAGAAAAACAGATGCGCGACCCGTGGAAGCCTCGTTATTTCCTGGACACGGAGTTCACAGACTTTATCGACTGCCAACTTATCAGCCTGGCGATCGTGGGCGAGGACGGCCGCGAGTTCTACGGCGAGGTAACGGACTTCAAGTTCAAGGCGTGTAGCGAGTTCGTGCGGGCCGCCGTGCTGCCGCAGCTCGGCCAGTTCGCGGGCCGCGCCATGTCGTTCGCGCAGCTCCGCAGTGAGCTGCTGGCATGGCTCTACCGGATTCCATTGAAACCGCGTCCGGTGCTGTGCTACGACTATCAGGGCGATTTTGACTTGCTGGGCGACATGATCGATGGGCCACTGCCGGCTGGTTGGAAATACGAGCACATCGGCGGCCAGATCGATGTCAACCGGCAGGAAGCGTATTTCCGCGAGCACGGCGGCCGACACCACGCGCTGCACGACGCACGCGCGAATGCCTTCGCGTTTCTTTGAGGCCAGCCATGACCGACACCACCCCGCCTGTCGTCCCCGTGATCGAGCGCCACGGCCGCCCGTTTGCAATCCGTCTGCGCGACATTCCGCAACCGTGGCAGGGGCGTTTCCACACGGCATTGCGCGGCTCGGCCCGCCCCGTGATCGAGGGCGAAGGACTTTGTGCCTACGTGTGGGACTGGCAGGACTGGCTGCAAGGGCGCTTTCCGCACGACGGCGGCGAAATCCAAGCGTGCGTGATCTACGACGAGCTGCACAACGTGTTCATCGCGACGCTATTCGCAACTGGAGCAACCTGCGAGTCTGCCGACAGCGACGAGATCGCCACCTGGCTGGCCGTGTCGGGGGTCGAGCCGGGCCATGTCGCGATGCCGCGTGAGCTGATCGAATCCGCCGGCGACCGGATGAACATCAACCACATGCTGCGCCTGATCCATGACGCCGAAGCGGGCAGCGGGCGAGCACACTCAGAAGAATCCGACCGGCTGGCCCGGTTCATCACCAGCCCGGAATTCCTGGAGCGCGCCAACGCGGCCGTCAGAAAGGCGGTCGCCGAGCTGGAGGCCAAGGGCATCAAGCCGGCCTATATCGTGCGTGAGCGTGAGGGCGACTAGCTCGATATGCCGCAAAAATCATTGTCTGATAATAAACATTATCAGGCAATCAATGGGGAAGGAGGATGCGCTCGAATCTTCCAATCACTTGTACGTAGGTGTATCTAAAACTCGGGAAAAGACGAATGCGATGCGGCCCGGTTTTGAGCGCGGAAAAGCCTCGCGCCGAAATCTTGCGAGAACCCCTTTCTTGCCTAACGAGGCTCTACGACGGAGAGCGTCTGAACGCCTTTGCGTGTGGCAACGTCCAATGCATGCTGATCGTGACTCAAGGCAGCCAGCTTGTCGGTAAGCTCGAGGTAAGCCTCCTTGTACTCTGGTTCGGTGGTCGCGCTCGCAAACATACTTTCTGCCTTACGCAATAGCCGTTCAGCCTCGATTAGCCCAATCTCACGGTTCCTCTCCCTCTCATGAAAATTGAAGCTGCGCATAACCGCTGTAACGGTAGCGCCGATTATCGGGAGCGTGATTAGCAGGCCACGAATTATTGGATCTTTCAGTTGTTCGGCCGGCGTCAATGCCGCAATAAGACTGGCCGCAGCCGACAACACGATCGACAGCAAAGCGAACGTATACCACCCAATATTGTTGGCTTTTGCAGCGAGGCTATAGAAAGGAATTTCGCGCTCGCGGATTTGCGAGATTAGATCCCGTATCAGGTCTTCGTGATTCTTCTTGTCAGTCATGGGCATCTCAGGGTCAGTCAGTCAAATCGGCCATTTCCCACCCAACAACGCTTAGGGCAATCTCATTTTATACTGCTTGGTCATAAGCGAAAGCGCGTCCTAAGCGGAACATGGCTTCTCTCCGGGCCCTCCTGTATATCACGATCATCTGCATCGACTGCACGACTGCCAGTAAGATCCTGATACTGGTGAATGCGACTTTGCGCCAACTGCGACCGGCGTTCAGCCATAACCTGATTCATGGTTTCATCCCGGAACCGAACCGTGATAGATTTCTCCGCAGCAAGCTCGGCCACGCGGCGCTTGAATTTATCTGTCCCACTAACCGTGATCGCACCAGATCCCCACTTGGCAATTGCCAGACGCAACCCCATTTCAATGGTGTCATCGTCGTGCCGCAGTACGCTCACAGCCTTTTGGCAGTCGACTAGAACGCGCTCAGCATCGCGGTAGTAGCTCACCTGCCCGCTTGCTTCAACGCAATGCACCAAGGGCTCGTGACGATGCAGCGGTTCGTAATCACAAATAGGCGCGCGCTGGACATGCAGCCTTCCAACCTCGTTGCCGGGCCGCTCCGGCGTTCGCGCCTGGCGCTTTCTCAGTTCCGCCAAGGCTCGCTCATTGCCCGCTTGTGCCTGCTCGGCAAGATAGACCTTGTACCGATCCTCTGTCGCTGCACGTTTTTCTGCGAGCAAGGCCTCACGCTCGTTTGCGATGGCCTGCCGCAAAGCCATTTCCTGCTGAACCTTGTTCATGCGAAGAACCGATAACTCGGCCCGGATCTCGGCACGTCTTGATGGCTCAGCCGTCACACGTTCGATATCGAGCTTCTGTTTTTTATGACGATACCCGTTACGAATCGCCTGCCGCCGCGTCGGCTCGCCTGCCCGTTGCTCGGCCCAGCGCTGATGGCGCGTGACTGCACGCGCACGATCCCACTCTCCGAACGCTTGCCAGAGGTCTTTCTGTATCGCCTGACTGCGCGCAGGCGTCGCCTCACACAACTGCTGCTCGTAGGCCTCGCGCAAGATCGGTGCGGCCTCGTGCCAACTGAGATGCATCTCCTTCGTGAGGAAGTCCGACACGTTGAGATTCCGATCGCCGGCACGAATGCGGTCAGTACCGTCCTTCGCCCTGGTGACCAAATACTTCTCGGGAATCACGCCATGCGTATGTGACAGGTGCGCGAGGAGCCGGTGCGCCTCAAGTGCTTTCTTGATCTGCTTGTACTGTTCGACATCATCGTTTCGGAACTGCTTGGCCTGCTCGCGATAATCACACGACAACTGGCCGGCTACGCTGTCCGACTCTCGTCGAGTCGGACGATCGTCGGCAGCTGGGCCTTGATGGATTGCAAGTCGCGCGACAGCGGCTGCAACAAGAGCGCGATTTCGTCTATCAGAGAGCTTTCGTTGGCCATCGGCTGCATCAGCTCGTCTAATTTGCTCGATATGTCGTTCAGCAGCCCGTAACTGGCGGCCTGCTGCTCGGAAATTGTCATCAATACGCTCAAGACTTGCTCTAGCGTCAGGTCGCTCATGATTGGTGTCCTTGGGTCGGTGTTTGGCATAGAACGCATCGCGCATCGTGGCGAGCATCGCGCGACGTGTCCCAGCATCTGCGGCGCGATAGGCTGCGTACTGCCGTTTGTTGCCGCTGTTGAGATATTTGATTTCGAGCGCACGGCGCTCGTGCCAGTCGCGTAACGTCTTTTGCAACCCGGCGGGCGCCAAGCGTGCAGCGCTTGCGCTCTCGTACCTGCGCTCAATCTCCGCAGCCAAGCGCGCGTGCTTCTCCGCGTCGCTCAGCTCGACAAACGCACGGGAGAAAACATAATCCTTGAGATTCACGCCTTTCGCCTCGTTCGCTACCTTCAGGTTGAGGTACCGATCGGCGCGCCCGGCATTGCGCTCGCGCACCTCGCCCAGAGACCGAGCCAGCGTCTCGAAGTCCTCATAACTCGTGATTCCGCGATCGAGTACGGCATTCAGCAAACGCTCTTTCACCGCGCGGCCTTGCACGGCAAACAGGTCGCCCTTGTAACGAGCAATCATTTCCGACGCGCCGGTTATCCCAACGCGCCGATTATCTTTCGGGCTAGCAAGTCCAAGCTCAAGATTGGTAATTTCCTGAATTGCCTCGACAAACTCCTCATTATGCTCGTACCTACCAAACGGATTCAGGTACGTACCCGATAAAAGATTTATTTTCGGGATAACAATATGGATGTGCGGCTTCCGCTCGATAATCTGACCAGTTTTTCGATCGACGTAGCTCTTTATTTTTGGAAAATGAACTTCCGCGTACATGTTGAATTCATTGTCCTCATATGCAGAGAACGTGAATTTCTGGATTTTTTGCAGAACCTCCAGCATCATTTCTAGGGAAGCGTCATCTTCCTTGAAAGAAGCCGTTACATGGAGGTAGCGGTCTGAATCCGTTGCAATATTTCGGATTATGGAATCGGTAACTTCTAAGTCACCACTCAAAACAACGCGTTCGTCCAGCATATCACGCGAGAATTCGCGTCCTTGCTTGTGACCTTTTTCTAGATACTCGCGAATGCCTGCGGCAGCCCCCGTCACTCTAATCAGCATCGCTCATCGCCTTCAAATAACCTGAAAGTTTGTTCAACGAGTTCAGCATATCGTGATACGCGCGACCATCGATAATGCCCGCCGAGTGGTCGGAATTCGCGCGATGGGCAATCTGGTTAATGTTGTTGCTAGCCTTGGACAGCAGAAACAGCGCCTGCCGGCGCTTATCGTCCATGATTTGGCGGGCAACGATTTCCGTCCGATTGGTCAGCACGCAGTCGCGGAAAAACTCGGACGGACTCAATCCGCTCGCGGCGACCTTCTTCTTGTAAGCGGCATAGTCGGCAGCAGTCATCCGGAACGCAACACGATCCGTCAGCGCCTCCTGACCCTTTGGCTTCCTCGCCATTAGTAACCACTCCTTGGCTGCGTCGTGGCCCACCTGATATCTCACGCGCCCCTCGGAGAGGGGGCGCACCTGGCCGGCGTCTAACGGCCGGGGTTTCCAAAGGGCTCACCCTTTGGGCACGGATATGGGCGCGGAATCGTAGATTCCGTCGAACATATCGAACGTGCCTGATACCAGACCCCTGATTTACGGAATCAATGCTATGAGACCGCGTATCGACCCGCAATCAACAACAAGAGAACAAACGGGCTGCATGGCAGGCTACATATCGACAACCGGAAAGCAATCAGAGTAGCCGGGCAAAGCACATAAGCAACATGACGGGGCACAGCCAGAAGACGAACGAAGCCACAGACAGGCAACACCAACGACCGAAATTTCCTTTATTCATCGTGACGCTGCTTGGCGTAATACCGAAAATCCATGCAGAGATTTGCCACGAGACACATGGATATGCCAGATCCGTGGTGACACGACGAACAAGGGATACCGCAGTGGCCGATGACGCGATGAAGATAGCGCTGAGTGCGCTAAAGGCTAGAACAAAGACAGGTCGGCTCCGTGAGTTGCTGCCGTTGATCGATATCAAGATCGCGGCGGGGGTGCGCCACGAGGACATTCTGGAGATCTTGGAACAGAACGGATTGTCCATGTCGTTTGAGACTTATAAAACGACGCTGTACAGGATTAGAAAGAACGGGAAGAAGCGAGCTGTTTCACCATACGCAGAAGTACCGGCACCAATTCATGATGCCGCGCTAGTTTCCGAAACACCCTGCGAGACAAATCATGGGACGACAACTGAAGCCGTTATCGAAATACTCGAAAGCCAATCGGCAGTCGGCGAAGGAAAATTCGCCCAATATGGCAAGTCACTAACCAAACCTTTTTTGAAAAGAAAGGAGTCTTAGAATGCGCGTCGCCGTCGTCAATTTTTCGGGCAACGTAGGTAAATCTACTCTTGCCCGCCATCTTCTCGCTCCGCGTTTTAACACCGAAATGATCCGTGTTGAAACAATCAATGCCGATGAAGGCGGTGAAAACATCAAGGCCAGTCAATTCGATGAGCTGCAAGGCCATTTGCTTGTCAATGACGTTGCAGTAATCGATGTCGGTGCATCGAATATCGAGGCCTTCATCCATGCGATGAATCAGTATCGAAATTCGCATGAGGATTTCGATTATTTCGTGATTCCGGTCACGAGCGAAGTGAAGCAGCAGAAAGACACGATTTCAACGATCGAGACGCTGGCGACCCTTGGTATTCCCGGAAAGAAGATCCGCGTCGTATTCAACAAGGTTGAAACGACTGCGAACGTACGGGAAGAGTTTGGCTCAATCTTCAGATATGCAGAGGCCGAGAGAAAGTGCGTCGTTCGCCCTGAGGCTACGGTATACGTGAACGACGTATTCGAGAAAAGCAAAGGACTCGGCAAAACGGTGAACGAAATTATCACCGATCCGACCGATTACCGGGCGAAACTGAAGGAATCGAAAGGCGAAACCGAACGCGAATCGTGCGTTCAGATGATTATCGCCAAGCGACTTGCGGAATCGGCCAACGAAAACTTGGACGCGGTATTTAAAGTGTTGCTCAAGTAACAGGGGCCTGCGATGTCGGATCTGGATAAAAGCGTCAGCCCGAGAGAGACAATCAATCGGACTCGCGAAGCCATGCTGGCTCAGCAACTCGAGGAAGTTGACCGATTGACTGAGCGCCTAGAGGGCGTCGCAGTTCTCATCCAGAGAAGTCAAGTCGCGCTTCTTGAGGTAGCTAACCAAATTGCGGCTGAAACACTGACGCCCGTTGCGCAGATGGCGAAGGTCTTTGATGCATTGGAAAAGGCCGGAAACGTCGCGAAGTGCAATTTCAAGCCAACCGATCCGGCTGCATCGGTGCGTACCATCGTTGATCAACGGGCTATAAAGCCAACGGTGATTGAACAAAACAATATGAATTGGACGACTGTCGTCGTCGCTCTCACGATATCGCTTAGTTGCTGCGCGCTCTTTGCTTTAATAACTCGGTTTCTAATGCGATAAATCTAATAGACCAAGTAAATAGCGAGGGTATCAATGGATGAGTTTTCGTCACTCGGCAAGTTTTTTTCCATTCCAAGTCATCCCATCGGAAGCATATCGTTTGATCACGATCTTTCCCTCGTTTTTGAAATAGAGGATCCGTTGCTCATGTCGGAGGCTCGATTAACTGAGGTGATCGAACAAGCAAGTAGTGCGCAAGACGTAATGATACGTTGTTATTTACAGGGCGTTCTCGACCACCGCCGCTGGGGTTATCAAAATTCTTACAGAGGTGCATGACATGCGCGCATTCAAATACATACAGACGATCCCACGCCTCAAGGGGCGGCCCCGTCGTGATCCTGATTACAAGCTCGGTCGAACATTGACGGCGGAAATCACCATCGTGCAAGCGTTCCTCGCCGTTTGGATTGTGCGTGCGCTCGAACTCCCGCACGACACGGGGACGCTCTGGAACATCGTGTTCTGGGAGGGCATGGTCGGCGGACTCTTCCTGCTGTGCTGGGGTAACTTCATCAAGATGCTCGTCAACGAGCTGCGGCCCCTGGTCTATTTTTCCGGAGGCCGTAAATGAGCGACCAGCAAAACAACACCCGCCCCGCGCTCAAGCTGGTGAAGAGCGCCGGCAAGCACGTTGCTCTGAACATGATTCCCGGCTATCCGCTGTACGGGGCTGTCAAGTGCTTCCGGGAAGCCGCAGCTCCGGGAGCCGCCGTCATTGCGGATCTCGCGAAACGGATGCCGCAAAAACGCACCGGCAAGGGGGTTCGCACCTGGAATCAGGCGATGGAAGCGCGCCCCGCCGATGCGCTGCCCCTGCGCGACATCGAACGACTTAACACACGAGCCAAGCAGATTTTCATGGCCGCCGGCTTTTTCGGCCTGTGCGTCAACCTAGGCAACCTCATCAACCAAAAGTGGATCGGCGTTTTTTCCTGCGGGCTGTTCATGCTGGTCTGTCTGATGCAGATGTTCAAGTTCGAGTTGCGGTTGCGTCAGATGGAAACCGGGCCGCGAAATCCGGATCGCTTCCTCATGTCGGCAGGGGAGTTCCTGCGCAGCCGGGGCTTTGTGAAGCACGTACTGAATCCGCGTCTGGAGTGGAAATGATTATGCGCAAAACCCACTTCCTACGCATGGCCGGCGTGGCGCTCGCGCTGCTGGCTCTAGCCCAGCTCGCGCACGCGCAATCGACTCAATCCATCAGCTCGATCACGAGTGCGGCGAACAGCGGCACGGATCAGTCGATGGCCCTGTTGACGAATGTTTTCGGCAGCGTGGCGACGAACCCGATTGGCGGCGGTGGCTCGGGCTCGGCCATCGCCCAGGTATTTGGCACACTGAACGCCAGCATTCTCATTGTCGGTGCATTGTGGGCCACATATCTCTTCGTTGCAGCGATGATTGCAACGGGTGCCGAAGGGGAATTTCTCGGCCAGAAACGGTCGTCGATCTGGTTCACGATTCGCAACGGGGTTGGCTTCACGCTGCTCGTGCCAATTCCTGGTCTTGGCGGCTACTCTGGCGCGCAGCTCGTCATGCTCTGGGCGACGATGATGGGCGTTGGCATCGCGAACCTCAGCACATCGGCCGCAACGAGTGTGCTGACCAGCGGCGGCTCAATGGTCGCGAGCCCTGTTGCGCCCCAGGTAACTAGCTTGGCGAAAGCACTGTACGAGGCCAACCTGTGCGCAGTGGCCGCAAATACGGGCGTCACCAACGCACAGGCGGAAACTGGTGGTGGGATCACCGTTGCCCAAGCCCAGCAGGAAACGTTCGTTCAGCAAACGGCCAGTGGCAAGGTCGTTCTCATGACCCCAGACGGAAATTCGTGTGGCGGGGCTCAGGTGAGTCTCGCCAGTGGGTCGAGCGGCAACAGCACCTCGAGCACGGGCATGACTGCCCTGTCTCCGGACACCAGCGCGATCACGTCGGCCTTGTCGAGCGCCCAGCAGAGCGCATTGGCTACGATGCAAACGACGCTGTACAGCGCCGCGCAGACCTACGTATCGGCGGTCCTGGCCGGTTCGACCAATGCACCGCCGGATCCGCAGGGGACAATCAACAATGCTGCCCAGACCTACCAAACCTCGATCCAGAGCGCGATCCAGAGTGCCGGCGGCAATATCAGCAGCATGAGCAGCACCTTGGCGAGCAACCTGACGCAGAACGGTTGGTCGATGCTGGGTGCCTGGTATCAAAGCTTCGCTATTGCGAACAGCGAACTCAGCAATAGCGCGCAGGCCACGGCAACGGCGGTCGGGCCGACTGACTTGAGCGACCTGCCGTACCCGGATGTCTACAACAACGTGATGGCCGTGTACAACAAGCAACTGGAACAGGACGAAAGCACCAATGTACCGGCAGTCGGCTCGGCCACGAGTTCGACGGGTGTGGCGGCCGGATCCGGCACGTCGAGCTGGGCTAATCTGATGAGCGTATCGACGGACCCGCAACACATTCTGGCCGCGATTTTCCCTGGGCAAAACATCGTGAATTACATCACGTCCACGATGTCCACGAGTGGCACGGGCGGGACCGTCAACCCAATTATCGGTATGAAGAATATGGGTGACGACATCCTGGCCGCAGGCTGGACCATGTTCGATCTGTACATCGCGAATGCTGCGGCCAACGGTGCGATGTCGAGTGGCCTTGGGTGGGTCGCCAAGCAAGTCGGTGGCATTGCGACCGGTGGAGTGGCTACGTCGGCCAATGCCGCGTTCCAGGCTGCAGTGCAGGCCGCTGGCCCGGTCATTCTCCTGCTGCTGGTGAGCCTGTTTTTCTTCGGCGTCACGCTTTCGGTGTATCTGCCAATGCTGCCGTTCATGATCTGGTTCGGCGGCCTTGTCTCGTGGTTCGTGACGGTTTGTGAGGGCGTCGTGGCCGCGCCGCTGTGGGCCTTCGCTCACCTCGACGGGGAAGGCGAAGGCATGGGTCCGAAAACCACACACGGCTACATCTTCCTGATGAACCTGATGTTGCGACCGACGTTCATGGTGCTGGGATTTCTGCTCGCGACCGTTGGCATCACTGGCCTCGGCATGATGCTCAACAGCTTTTTCGCGGTTGCGATGGCGAATGCTCAATTCGACAGCGTAACCGGCGTTGTCAGCATCGTCGCGTACATTGTGCTGTACGTCGGTATGTGCCAGTCGCTTTGCCAAGCGTTGTTCGGGCTGATCAATCACCTGCCGAACGCCGTCTTTGCATGGCTGGGTGCATCGATGGGCAACACGGTCGGGCACGACATCCACAAAGAGGCACAAGGACACCTTGGGGGAGCAAGTCGCACGGCCGGCGGCCATGTCGATAGGGTCATCGGCCGCTCGGGTAGCGACAATCCAGCAACGCCGGCAGGAAACAGCATCGGGCCTGGCAGCGACAGGAATCCTCAAGTCTAGTCCGATAAAGAACAAAGCCCGCATCAGCGGGCTTTGTTCTTCCGGGTATCCGTATTTCGCGTATCAAGACTTGGGCTTGCCATAGGCGAAATACGCCTTATCGGCGATCTTTTGCCGATTCTCTTGCACCATCAATGGGTGGGTTGGATCCAGTCTGGCAAGCTCACTGAGCGCAGCGTCTTTCAGGGCTCTGATCGCCTCAAGGCCAGCTTTCGCGTTCACCAGCTCCTGTTCGAGCTCGCGCGCATATTTCATCCAGCTATTGGCCGATTTCTCGGCACCCTCAGCACGTCCCAGTGTGTAGCCATCGATCATGACTGCCGCTCCTTGTGTCAGATAACCGGATACTTAGCTTTTCTCAGGCCGCGTGGGCACGGATAACGTGCGGCACACCTTTCTGCCGAGCCTGCCATAGATCGTATGCCGCTTGCTGCGCAATCCACAAGTCAGCGCGGCCGCCATGCTCGATACCCAGCCATTGTTCCAGTCGTAACGCCATCTCGGGCGAGATCGCGGCGTGACCATTCAACACGCGCGAGAACGCTGTGCGCGTGACGCCCAGCTGCGCAGCCGCTTGCGTTACCGTCAACCCCAGCTCGGGGAGCACGTCCTCCCGCAACGTTTCGCCAGGGTGCGGCGGGTTGAAGATTCGAATCATGATTCCCTCAGTGATAGTCTTGGTAATCCACTAGGATCGCGTCTGTTCCTTCAAACGTGAAGGTCATGCGCCAGTTCCCGTTAACGCGGACCGAGTAATGGCCCGCCAAATCGTCCGACAGCAGATGCAATCGCCAGCCGGGCACGTTCATGTCTTCCGGGCTGTGAGCCTCATCCAGGCGCGTCAACTGCCGCCGCAGCTTGTCGGCATGATCCGGACGGATACCTTTCTTGGAGCCCGTCTCAAAGAAAATTTTGAGACCTTTATGTCGGAAGGACTTGATCATTCGTGTAGTGTAGCGCAACGCTACACGAATTGCAAGCAGACAAACCTCTGCCTGGCAAAGCGGCCAAGTAGCCAATGCCCGCAGTTCCTCCCGCCCGCCGTGGACAAGTTGCCCGCCCACCCCACAAGGGCGTGGACGGCTGCTACGCAGTCCGCGACTTGCCCACCGCTCCCCGGCCGCGCCTTCGGCCTGACGCGCCGCGAAGCGGCTTGCCAGCTTGCTATATAACTCTTCCTCACCAACACCTTTCCGACCCCACGATGAAGCTGCAAACGCGCCAGAGAGGCATCCGGATGAGCAGGGTCAGATTTTATATCTCGTTCGTGGTAATAGCCGGTGGGGCTTGTGGACAGCAGCCGGCCGGTTGGCAAGGTGGGGCAACCCGAAGGGTTGTCCCGGCTTGTCAACGGGAGAGCGCACAGCGCTCAGGCTGGCACCTCGCGATAGCGAGGCTGCCCACAAATCCACGGGCGTTTTGCATCTGTTTTCAAGAATGGAAAATCAAGCCAGTCTCTTCGGCGCGCGCCGAGCAGCCTCGAGCTGGAGTTGGACGTGTTGCTCGCGGGAAGCAACCATTTGGTTTACACCTGTGTTTACATCTGTAGTTATTAGGGATTTGCCTTCAGGGGCAACTCCATTTGCCTTGGTCGGCAAGTCCATTTGCCCTCCGGGACGAACCGATTTGCCTTTTGGGGCAAGTCCATTTGCCCCTGAGGGCAAATCGGTAGCGGCGGGCTCTGGATCGAGAAATCGGGCTTCGTCGTTGAAGGCGTACCACGTTTGGCGGTCGTATTTGTTCTCGTGAAAGTGCCCGGTTAGCAGGATTTTTTTCTCGACAAGTTTCTCCAGCGCCCCCCTAATTTGCTTTTCGGTGAGATAGATAAATTGCGCCGCAAAGGCTTTGATGCTGTTGTACGTCCACCAATGTCCGTCATGGAAATGTTTTCTATTGGCACGGTTGTGCTCGATCCAGAAAGCCAAGTGGTTGATCAAGACGGCTGCGATAACACCGTGCTCTTTTGCGATGGCGGGCGAGAATGAGTGCGGTTTGGGATCGCGTGCCATCACTCAACCTGCTGCATGCCGTCAAGCCACTCGCGAACATCGCCAGCGCGCCATCTCACACAGCGCTTTTCACGGACTACCGGGCGTGGAATCTTGCCGGCCCGTAGACGAAAGTCGATCGATTGACGACTGACGCATAGGATCGCTGCGAGTTCGTCGGCAGTTATCAGGGTAGAGGCATCCAGCTTTCCAAAAACGGCACGAAAATCCCTCTCGCTACATTGAGCCTCGTGCTGACCGATAGAACGTTGCGCCGACCATTTGGCTTCTTGCATCTGTACACCCTATTTCACCCTTGCGAAGTCATGGCAAGGTACGTAGGATTAATTCATTGCACGAGGGTGAATAAAGGAAATTTCGGTATGGTTCGACTAGCCGGCGCTGTGCAACGTTCCAAAGAGAAAGTCCAGGTAACTGCGGTCGCCAAGAGGCTTGGGTTGAGCCGTCCAGAGCCGTGGCGAAATCGAGTAGCAAAGACGAAAGCTGTTAAGGCGACCCAAAGCCTGGTACGTGCGATCTTTGCCAAAGAGCCCAATCTCGTCCAGTTGGAGCGCCTATGGATCTTTCCCGATTGGTTCTACAACAATCTGTCTTTGTACATACGTGGTGATCAGTCCATAGACCCGCGACATCGTCTCGAACTCTGCGTGCTTGGCTATAAGCAAAAGTTTTTGAGCGACGATCAACTACGCGATCTTGGACTTCTCGCGCTGGTCGATGTCGCAAATACGCACGCTGAGACGAAGGTAGTTATCCGTGAATTCCAAAGCCGTCGCGATCGTGTAAAGAGGACCTTTGACAAAGGTATTGAGCGATTGCTAAACGGCTTGATGCCAGTTAAAGCAATGCCGATTGGTGCAATCGGGCGAGGGCCTACGGTCCCTCGGGCACCCAAGGATGCGCGTGAAATGGAACGTAACTACTCTAGTTGGGTGGCCAAAATTGAGAGGCTCGGCGGCCTTGTTACAACTGAGCGCTGGGAGCCTGCATGGTATGAAGATCATATAGCCGCCGAAGCACAATCCATAGAAGACGCTTGGAATGCGCAGTGGGCGACCATACCGGATTCGGAGCGCGAATTCGTGGAAGCGCAAACGGAGGAATTCCTCAACGGTATGCTTGCCACAGCTGATGCGTTTCCAGAGAACGACCGTCGGCCGGTCTCGATTTCTGCATGGCACCCGTACAATGTCCGTCGCTTGAAGCTATGGTTTGGTGGCCGCGATTGGTCGCCGTGGCCTCACGCGATCGAAGACGATTGGTGGGCATCAGTCGGCGGTGACGATTGGAGTGATTTCCTCGATGAACATGACGCTCGTTTAGAAGCGAGGTATCTGGCAGCGATCGAGATCGAAAAGGCTCGCAAGGCATCCCCACCTAGTGACCGAGGGACTTTGCCAAACTGAGCGAGCTTGCCTATTGCCGCACCGAAATTTCCTTTATTCGTGATGACGCTACTCGGTGCCACGCCGAGAATTACCCCAGATTCACCATGAGACGCGCTGATCCACTTTGATCCGCGTTGACATCGATAAACCTGGGGTTCAACGTGTCACCGAAACTGCATCGCATCAACGTCGCGGCGGGCTTGCTGGGCGTATCTCGCCCAACAATCTATCGGCTCGTTCGAGCTGGCCGCTTGACGCTCGTAAAAATCAGCCGGAATGCGTCCGGCATTACCGATGTGAGCCTTCAAGAGTTTCTGCTTCAGAACACGCGACATGTAGAAGATCGAGGTGCTGCATGAGCGAGCACCTGATGGCTCCGGCTGATCTTGAGCGCATAACCGGATATAAGCGCAAGGCCGAGCAGGTCTCTTGGTTTCGGCGTACCTTTGGCATTGAGCCGATCACCGCTGCAAACGGCGCTATCATTATGTCGTGGGCCATCTTCGACTCACTGCAAGCTCGCAAAAACGGCCTAGTCTCTGATGCTTCGATGCGCGAGCGTCCCGCACTTCGACCAGTGCACGCATGAACGCGAAACGATCCACGCCGGCGCGACGCGTATACGTGCGCGGTGCGAGCTACTACTGGGTGCAGCCATACACCGAAAAGTGGATTAGGCTGTGTAAGGTCGCGGACGGCGAAGTTCGGATGCACGAGCGCCTCGCCCAAGAGAAGGCCAAGGCCGAGACCCCGGCCGGTTCTGGAAACGTGCCGCACCTAGTCGATAAGTATGTTGCCGCGCATGAGAAAGACCACAAAGAGAAGTCCTGGCCGAGCTACGGCCGGTACGTGAAGCGCGGATTCGCCGATATCAACATCGAGCATATGGATGTGCCGTACGTACGGCAGTTCCTCCGCGATAACTGGAAGGACAAGCCGCACATGCAACGCGTGATGCGAGCATTCCTCTCTGGCTTCTTTGACTGGTGTATCGATCGTCGCCATATGGCGACGAACCCATGCCGCGATGTGAAGCTGAAGAAACCGAAGCCGCGGCGCACGCTGATCGCCGACACGCACTTCGCAGCGATCCGCGAGGCTATGCTTACGACAAGCTATGTGCGAGAGGGAAAGGAGGTCACTGCTGAGGTGCCGACAGGCCCGATGATGCAGTGCTTCGTCGATCTGTGTTACTTGACGGCGCAGCGTTCGACCGAAATCCGCAATCTGCGCTGGGCGGCCGACCCGAAAAACGACGAGTGCTCATGGGTGGATCGCGCTGCAGGCGTGATCCACTTCCGCCCCTCGAAGACAGAGGACTCGAGCGGGCTCGCAGTCGATGTGGTGATCACGCCGGAAATCGATGTGGTGCTGAAGCGCGCGAAGGCAATTGGCGTGGTGAAGAGCATGTATGTGATCCACACCCAGAAGGGGAAGACGTACGCGGCGAACACAGTGCTAAAGGCATGGAAGGTGGCAAAGGAGCGCGCGAAGCTCGCCGACGTTTCCTATACGGTGAAGGATATCCGTGCGAAGGCGCTCACCGATGCGAAGAATGCCGGATATGACATCGAGGCGCTGAAGGATCACGCGGCGCACACGAATGAGGGGCAAACGGCCGACTACATCAAGTCCAGACACATTCCACGAAGTGAAGTTAGACTCCACATTCCGAAATCAAGTGTCGCTTGAGCCGGTATCGTCAGGAAATTTTTGGAATTCCTTTGGAATGGAATTTGGAAGCGGCAAATTCCACCGCCTGCAAACCCCCAAAAGAAAAAACCCGCACAGCCTTACGCCATGCGGGTTTCATCAATCTTCAACTGTGGTCGGAGCGATAGGATTCGAACCTACGACCCTCTGATCCCAAATCAGATGCGCTACCAGGCTGCGCTACGCTCCGACGAATCCGAGATTCTACGTGGCATTCGGTGCCAGAGTCAATGATGAATTGCGTCGGAGTGAAAAAAGATCTCGGAGGCGCGGTCTATGGGCGTCCCGCCGCGCTTCGGGAGGGCATGTCCCTGAAAGCGCGCGACACAGGATGGACGTGCAGCAGCAGGGCGTGCGCGCGGCGCGCGACGGGGCGTCTGCGACGCTTTCGCGTCGGCAGCAGACAGGGAAAACTTGCGCGTCAGTGCGCGCTCGCCTGTTGTGTGTCGGCGAGATTGAACCCGGCACGCCACAGCAACGCCGCGGCCTGCATCATTGCGCGGCGCTCGTCGGCGGCGAGATCGTTACGGCGATCGAGACAATCGGCAAGCGCGAGAATTGCACCGTCGATTGTTAGCGCGTCACCCTCGTGCAGTGCGACGTGCCGGATTTCCCAAACGATTTTCGCGAGCTGCTTGCGTCGTTCCGACTCATGGCGGCGTATCCCTTGCGCTTCGTGATTGATGTTTTTGAGTGTGCGAGCGCAGCGTATCAACCGCTTAATAGTTCGGAATGTGCGCAAGCGCACAAGCTGCGGATTTATCTGCTCAATGCCGGCGACGCATCCAGTGCGGCATATGCTGGTGTGTGACCCAGTGATGCAGCATGCCTTCGCCGTCGTGTTCGCGCTTGTAGGTTCTCGATTCGAAAATCGACAGGGCGAGCAGCACGAGCAGGCCTATTGCAAGTCCGATCAGACCCGCGATCGATTCAGCGTCCATGGCAGTCTCCTATGATACGCAACTGTGCCTTTATATTAGGTCACGCGTAACAAAATGGCAGGCGGGAGACTGCGCGGCGCGGCGTCGTCGAATGTGAATTGCAGGTAGACTCTCGGCGCTTCGTTGCCGTTATTTTCATTCTGTCCCGAGAATCTATGAACCGTGTTTTGTTGATTGCGCTGATGCTGGCTGCCGGACTCGCCGGCTGTGCCGACGATCCTTCCGGGCATCATGGCGGTCCGCCGCCGAAAGATCCCATCGACTACCACGGTGTACCTACCGACGACCGGCCGCCCGTTATGGCGCCCGCGCCGGCCTCGCCCTGAGCGCTTGCCGGGAACCTGAGCGAAGCACCGGCGCGGGCACGCCGGTGCTTCTGACCCGCGCAGACTGTTTGCGCGGACAGCATGCGCACCGGTGCCGAAGCAAAGGCTAGGTGGCCGCGCCGGCCATGCCTCGTACGACGCCTGGCAAGAAGCGCGCGAGCGTGACGCCGCGCGCAGCCATAAAGATCAGCATCGCGGCCCACAAACCGTGATTGCCATACAGCGCCAGCAAGCCCCAAGAGGCCGCGACGAACACCGCAAACGACACCACCATCGAGGTCATCAACTCATGCGTGCGAGTGGCGCCGATGAATACGCCGTCGAGCAGAAAGCCCCACACGGAGATCACCGGCAAGAGCGCAGCCCAAGGCAGATACGTTTCGGCCGTGGCGCGCACCGCGGCCTGATTAGTCAGACCTTCGATGATCCATGAGCCCGCGCCCCAGTACACCAGCGAGAAGCCCAGCGCGCCGAGCGCGGACCACAGCGCCGTCACTTTGATGGCCTGCGTGAAAGCGTGCCGGTCGCGTGCGCCGATCGCCGCGCCAACCAGCGCTTCGGCGGCATGCGCGAAACCGTCGAGTCCATAAGCCATGAAGGTCTGAAAATTGAGCAGCAACGCGTTGGCGGCGAGCGTGGCGTCACCTTGCCTGGCGCCAAGATGCGCGAACCAGCCGAACGACGACAGCAGACAGAGCGTGCGCACGAAGATATCGCGATTCAGCACCACCAGACGCTTGAGCGCCGTAGCGTCGAAGAGGGCGGCGCGATTCAGCGCAGGCAAATCGCGCGGTCTGCCGTGCCATAGCAAAGCGGCGCCGAGCACGAAGCCGAGCGCGTCGGCCGTGGCCGTGGCCGCGCCAATGCCGGCCACGCCCCAATCGAATACGTACACATACAGCAGCACCGCCACGATGTTTACGCTGTTGATGAACACTTGCGAGAGCAGCGCGAGCCGCACTTTCTGCGTACCGAGCAGCCAGCCAAGCACTACGTAATTGCCCAGCGCGAGTGGCGCGGCCCAGATGCGAGCATGACAATAGATCTGCGCATGGTGCTGCACCGCTTCGCTGCCACCGATCGCCCGCAACGCGTAGCCGATCAGCGGCACTTGCAGCAGAAGCACCGCTGCGCCTATCGCCGCCGCGAGCAAGAGCGCGCGCACGACGTTGTTGCGCAACTCGGCGTGATCCCCCGCGCCATGCGCTTGCGCGACGAGGCCCGTGGTGCCCATGCGCAGGAAGCCGAAGCCCCAGAACACGAAATTGAAGAACAGGCCGCCGAGCGCCACGCCGCCGAGATAGGACGCGCCGTCCAGATGGCCGGCGACGGCGGTGTCGACCGCGCCGAGAATCGGCTGTGTGAGATTGGCGAGGACGATTGGAAACGCCAGCGTCAGCACCCGGCGGTGCCAGCGCACAGGGACGGCGGGCGCTGTCGTGGCCGCGCCGCCCGCCAATCCCCCAAGGGGACTTCCTTCGGGGCCGGGGACTTCCTTCGGGGCGCCCCCCAAGGGGACATCCTTCGGGGCGTGCGCGCTGTCGCTCAATTGCGTTCCTGCACGCATACCCATGGCGACACGACCACCGCCCACAGATCCGGATCGCGCGCGGCGAAGTCGGCGGCGGTTTCCGCCTGCACGCGTTCGACGAGGCCGGAAGACAGCCATTGCGTGACCTGTGTGGTGTCGTCGCTGGCGATGGCTTCGGCGACGCTCACCAGATCGATATCGCGCGCGACGCGCAGCAATATGCCGCGTGCGAAAAAGCGTTCGAGTTCGGTCCAGCCGATTTTGGCGGTTTCGGCGAGCAGCTTGGCGTACAGCGGGCTATGAGTGGCGTCGTTGGAAGTCATCTTAGGCGGGTTCTGACGGGGCCGTTACTATAAACCATCGGCGTGGACCGCCAGCGCGGCGCGCGTTCCGGTACGCTTACGGTCTTTCGAAATTCATTCTGAACCTTCATGTCACTGGATTCAACGGCGCCGGCTTCGGGCGCACAAGCTCACGTGGTGACCGGCGCCACACTCACGCGCTCCGACGTGGAGCAGCTCGTCGCGACGAGTATGGCCGGGAATAAAGCGCCGCTCCATTTCACCGACTGCGATTTCGAAGGCGCCGATCTGTCGCGCCTCGATCTGCGCGGCGCGGAGTTTCATCGTTGCACGATCGTCGAGACGTCGTTTTTTGGCGCGATGCTGTCGCACACCCGCTGGGTCCGTTGCCGCGGCCGCGAAGCGGATTTCGCGTCGGTCGATCTGGTCGACGCGGCGTTCCAGTCGAGCGATCTGAACAACACCAGCTGGCGGCGCGCCAAGCTTGCCTCAGCGTCGTTCCACAGCTGCAAGCTGACGGGTGCCAATTTCGAAGCCTGCACGGCGCTCGGTTTGAGCTTCGTCGAAACCTTGCTGGTGGGCGCGCATCTGCGTGGCCTGTCGTTTCGCAAGGCCACGTTGCAGCAACTCGATTTCTCCGATGCCGATCTGGCCGGGGTCGATTTCCGCGAGGCGATTTTCGATGGCGGCAGTCTGAAGGATGCTCATCTGAAGGGCGCGCGGTTCGATGGCGCGGACCTGCGTGAGGCCGACCTGAGCGGCGTGCGGCTTGTCGATGCGGCGCTTTTCAAAGGCGCGACGATTTCGCATCAGCAGGCGGCGGTGCTCGTGACCGAACTGGGTCTGCGCGTCATGTGATCGTTGTTTTTAGCTGGCCGATTTTAGCCATTCGGCCAGCTTGAACGAATGGATGCATGTGCTTATCATCGTATTTATCGATTAATTAATGGCGGTCGATTTTCAACTTCGCAATTTGTCGGTGGATTTGAAGATTTTTAATCTATTCGCCGTTCGCGAATTTGATGTGAAGAAATACGAGTGCTTATTCGCACCGCTAAATATTGCTAATACATTCGTTTGGTGCGTTGGCGCACTAAAGGTTCGCGTTGCGTAAACCGTCCGAATCATACTGGGCGCGGTTAGCGGAAATCGGCCAAAGAACTTTTGTCAGGCTTTTCCGGCGACCTGCACGCAGGGACTTGATTCATAAGGCATTGCGAGCGCCTCGCGGAATTCTGGCTCGCCGTCTGTATGGCGTTTCGTACGGGGTGAATAAGGATATTTATCCCGCTTATTTCCGACATTTTCCTTCACGTAATGCGGACTCCGTACGCCGCGGCACATTGCTTGCGCAATTAATGGATTGCACTTGCAAAAGCGTGTTGTTAGATTCCGTTCTGGCGCATGGTGAACCGGTCCTTTGCCGATATGCGCCGAACCCCCGTTAGCCCGGCCTCGTGCCGGGCTTTTTTTCTGCCCGGCTACTGTCGATTCAATTCAGAGTCACTGCCGATTCACACGCGGCGTGGATCATAAGAGATTACATTTTAATTTCACTGATCAATGACCTGGCTGATCATTTTTCTCAGCGTCTGGCCGATTGCGCTCGGTGGACTGTTCGCGTTCGCCGCACGCATCGATCCGCGCTCAGGACGCTGGCGACGCGACTAGGCCAGGAGCCGCCGCGTCTTGTGCTGCTGCGTTATGTTCACTGCTTGCAGTGAACCACCATCGACCGGTTCTTCACGTTTGCGCCGAAAATCCCGCCGACCGTGCCGCCCGACGTGGCGCCGTTGTCGACGTCTTTCGAAACGACGTCGTAGCCATAGTTGCCGCAAACTTCGCCCGCGCGCTTGTAGCACTCGGCCCAGCTGGAGCTAGCGTCGCTGCCGCTGCAGTTGATTGCAAAGCCCGTATCGCCGCTCGGCAGGTAGGTCATCGTGGTGGTGCTCGAGCAGCCGCCGAGGCTGCCGAGCGTCAGCAGGCCGAGACCGATCGCCGCAGCCATTGCGACGGACCCTAATGCGCTCTTCATTGCAAATTCCTTACAGATTAACGGGGGAGACCTGGCGCGAAGCCACATCATGCAAAGGATTGAGCGTTTTATAGCACGCGCGGTTCCCTCAACCGAGGTCGCAGGGCGCGTGCCTGACGGTGGGGAAGGGACGCCCGACCGGTGCTCAACAAACCGGCTAGCGAGCCGGCAACGCCCGCGACGGGTCGATCGAGCGACCCTGATAGCGCAGTTCGAAGTGCAGCATGACGCGGTCGGTATCGGTGTTGCCCATTTCGGCGATCTTCTCGCCGCGGGCGACCGACTGACCTTCCTTCACCAGCAGCACGCGGTTGTGCGCGTAGGCGGTCAGATACTCGGCATTGTGCTTGATGATCAGCAGGTTGCCGTAACCGCGCAAGCCGTTGCCTGCATAGACTACCGTGCCTGGCGCTGCCGCGACCACCGGCGTGCCCGCCGCCGCCGAAATATCGATGCCCTTCGAATTGGCGCCGTCAAAGCGCCGGATCACCGTGCCGTCGGCCGGCCATACCAGCGAGATTGTCGAAGCCGGCGCCGACGACGGCGCATTGTCGGCCGGAGCCGGGCGCGGCGCGGCCGAAGCGCTCGCGCTGCCCGCACCGCTGCTGCGTATTGCACCGCCCGTGGACGATGCCGCGGCGCCATTACCCGGCGGCGTGACGCGCAGCACCTGCCCGACCTCGATGCTGTCCGGGTTGGTCAGGTTGTTCCAGCGCACGATGCTTTGCACCGATTGCCGGTTGCTGCGTGCGATCTTCGAGAGTGTATCGCCCCGTTCGACGCGGTAAAAACCTGGCCCCACCGGAGCGGAGCCGCAGGCGGCGAGCACCGCCAGCAACGACGCGCAGGCGAGCCGTTTCATCATTCTTGTTGTGTTAAGCATTGGACCTCGCAAAGCGCTGCCACGCGCCGATCCCGATCACGCGGCAGGTAGATGCAAAGCGTCCGATTCTAACGGTTTTGCGCTGCAGCATCCGAAAAACGGATGCGGAGCACGGCACGCACGGCGGGAACGCGGCGAAACGCCGCGTAACCCATCACGTCGCGACGAGCGGAAAACCCGCAATTAACGCAGCTTGCTGACACTGATACGCAGTGTGGCCGTCTCGGTTTGCCCCGGTTCGAGCCAGCGCAATCCCATGCCGTTATGGATCGCGTCCGGCAGACCCAGCCACGGCTCGACGCAGTAGAAGTCCGAGTCCGCTGCCAGGGTCCATGTCGTTACTGCATACCAGGGCAGCGAGTCCGGTCGCTGCAGATCGATCGTGATGAGCCGGTTGAGGCCGGGCGCGACGAGGCGCACGGGTTGGTCCGGCGCGCCGACGAGGCAATGGAAGCAGTCGTGAATGCGCGCCTCGTCGAGTGTATAGCGTGCAGCGCCCGGCTCGGCCGCGCTGATCGAGCCGTCTTCCAGCTGATAGCGCCGTTCGCTACGCGGCAGTTCTACCGAGGTCTCGGCGCGCTGCGTATGCGGCAGCGTGAAATAGAAGTGATGGCCGGCGTAGTAGGGCAGCCGCGTGTCGCCGGTATTGGCGGTGCTCAGCGTGACTTCTAGCGTATGCGTATCGACGAGTCGGTACACCGCTTCGAAGCGGAAGCCGAACGGATAGCCGCCGCGCGTTGCGTCGCTGTCGGCGAGGGTCATACGCAAACCGGCTCCGTGCACGTCGGCGTGGGCTTCGAAGGGCAGGTCGCGTGCAAAACCATGCATCGGCAACTCGCGCACCGTGCCCTGTGCATCACGCCAGAAGCCGATCTTGCCGTCCACGCGATGCCGGCCGAGAAACGGAAACAGCAGTGGATTGCCGCCGCGAATCCTGGCGGGTTGGCTCCAGTCGGCGTTCTCGGGCCAATGGATCACCTCTTCGCCGTCGATGATCCACGACAAAAGACGGCCGCCGGCTTGCGGCGCGAAACGGAGCACGGAGGTGTCCTGAGCGATCTCGAGAATGTCCTGTTGCGGGGAGAGGGGCATGGTCGATGGGGTGGTTCATAAAGTCGCGAGAGAACGATTTTGCGCTGCTTTACGCTACGGGGAAACCCTTCTCGGGAAATTGCGGGTGTCGCAGAAGCTCCGTCCTTGCCGATAATCCCCTGACTGCCCGGTCATTTCGACGACCGGGCGAGATCAGATCAGGAGGTGTTATGGATCTCGCAATGGCAATGGGTGTGGCGTTGTTCGGCATGTTCGCAGCAAGCACCGTCTACTTCTTTTACAAGCTCGAGCGCTGATCCAACCCTCAGTGTCCTTCTGCTGGGCCGCCAACGCGGGTCTGGCATGAGCCTCGCGCGTCCAGCGCATCGAATCCTCGTGATGGCAGGGCGGCCGCCGACGGCGCCCCGTTTCTTTTTCTGCGGCGTAACAACGGTTTCCAGTTGTGACGCAGCGCATCAATATTTCCCCGAATGTGGCTCAAACGCTTGGCGCTGACTTTGCAGCCAGGCATAATCGGTGCGCTTTTGACGCGCCGTTCATTTCCCGTTGCGGCGCGCTGTTCCCCGACAATTTCCTTACAAGGACAGCCGCGTGAACCTGTCGTTTCTGATTTTCCTGAGTGTGCTGCAAGGCGTCACCGAACTGTTTCCGGTTAGCAGCCTTGGCCACACATTGCTCGTGCCCGCATTGTTCGGTATGCATATCGACAAGCATGCGCCCCAGTTGCTGCCGTTTCTCGTCGCGTTGCACCTCGGTACGGCGTTCGCGCTGCTGTGGTACTTCCGCAAGCGCTGGTGCGCGCTGGTGCGTGGCTTCTTCGCTTCGTTCGGCGGCCGTGCTAACGATGACGCGCACTTGATGTGGGCGCTCGTCATCGGCACGATTCCGGCAGGCCTCGTCGGGCTGATTCTTGAGAAACGCCTCGAGCGGATTTTTCACGACCTGCGCATCGTCGCAATCGCGTTGATCGTAAACGGCGTGCTGCTGTGGTTCGGCGATCGTCTGCAACGCTCGCGCGCGCACCAGCCGCCGGAGAAGCTGACCTTCCGCCAGGCGTTCTTCGTCGGCCTCGCGCAGATCGGCGCATTGATTCCGGGCTTCTCGCGTAGCGGTCTGACGATGATCGCCGGCAATGCGGCCGGCCTGACGACTGAGAAGGCAGCCGAGTTCTCGTTCCTGCTCGGCACGCCGATCATCTTCGCGGCCGGCGTGCTCGAATTGCCGAAACTGTTTCATGCGCCAGGCCAACTCGCCGATGCAGTGCTCGGCGGCGTGCTGACCGCAATCGCTGCGTATCTTAGCGTGCGTTTTCTGATGCGCTATTTCGAAGGCCGCGGACGTCTGGCTTCGTTCGGCGTGTATTGCGTCATCGCGGGGATCGTGTTCCTCGGCTGGTTCATGTTGCATCCGCAGCCGGTCTGATTGCGTTCGATATGCCCACTACTGCTCGCTGAGTGCTGCGTGCTGACGGGCGACTGGCGGGTAGGAAACGATCGGTTATAATCCGGGCCCGGCTCAACTCGCCGGGCCCGTTTGTTTTGTGATGCGACGGGGTGTCCGCCGATCAGGGTTGCCGCGCGCCGGATCAGATTTCCAGTCCCCGGCCTGGTCAGTTAGAATTTCGGTATCCCACGAACCCTGTGACAGTGATACTGCAC
This sequence comes from Paraburkholderia domus, assembly GCF_905220705.1. Classification (GTDB taxonomy): domain Bacteria; phylum Pseudomonadota; class Gammaproteobacteria; order Burkholderiales; family Burkholderiaceae; genus Paraburkholderia; species Paraburkholderia domus. The sequence continues at coordinate 746,092 of NZ_CAJNAT010000001.1, read as the reverse complement.
AGGTTCCAATGCCCGATTCGGGTTCTCATTGCGGGCGATGCACGTTGTACACGCTGTATAGCATCGCCTCACGTCATTACGGCAGTAGCTCAGCTGGATAGAGCATCGGCCTTCTAGGCCGAGGGTGGGGGGTTCTTATGGGATGCTTCACCAGTTGCATGTTGTGGATGCGTGGTTTCACGAACCGCCCTTAGCTCAGACGGATAGAGCAACGGCCTTCTAAGCCGTAGGTCACACGTTCGAATCGTGTAGGGCGGGCCAATTTCCCCATAAAATCAATCACATATGGGATTTGGTCCTCTTGTTTTTTTTCTTCTCCAAAGTTTGTCAATTTGAAATGTGCGGTGCCGCACAGATTTGTCCTTAGGCAATGCTAATTTGGCTCCAAGTGCATGTTTGGAGTACCCGATGCTTCATCACGTTACGCTGATAGAGCCGATACACGGGAAGCTGCCTTGGCGGCTGGTCGGGCCGGAGGGCAAATATCTCGGAGTATTCGAAGTTTTCGCCCGCTCTCTAATCCGGAAGCACAGCAGCAATACGCGTAAAGTCTACTGTCGCTCTGTCGCCTACTTCATCGACTATCTCCTTGAATTCATCCGAATCATGCAGGCCAAAGGGCACTGCGCGACGCAATCCGATATCTTGGATGCCATCGATGCTTACGACGAATACCTTGTTACGGGGGGCGCGTCCGGAAGCGAAATTGCTGCGTTGGTGAGCCAGAGCAGACCGTCCAGTCACGTGAGTCCAAAAACGTCGGCGGTTGCACATGCAGCCATCCGCAAATTCCTACAATTATCAGAACGACTTCGTGGCGAGCTTCTCGAATTATCGAGGGCTCAAGTCATACAGCTAGACGTCTCCGCAAGCCCAGACCCTTTTGTCCCTAGCCAAGGACGGCTGCCAATTCCTTCGGCGCAGCGAGCGGCGATAGCTTCCAACTCGATGCTCGCGAGCGTAGTTGCGGGAGGGCCGAAGCTCATTGACGCAACATTGCTGCCGACATCAGGCGGCGAATATGTCTACGATGACTCTCGAGCCTTCCCCTTCGATAGGATAGTGGATTTCCTCCAGTGCTTGCCAACCCATCGAGATAAAGCTCTTTATGCATTGGTAGCGGGAACTGGCTGCAGGATTCACGAGGCGATACAGATTCTTTTTGAAGATATCGATGTCGAAAATCGTGAAATAAAATTGAAAAGTCCCTCTCAAAGAAGAAACCACGCAAGCTACCTGTACCTTTCACAGGCTCAGAGAGATTTACTATGCTGGAAGGGAAGGGCGACATCAGAGACATTTTTCATTGAACCATTCGCATCGATTTTCTTTGAGGAGCTTGAACGATATCTCGCGACTGAATATATCGCCCACGGGCGACATAGTTTCGTTTTTCAGAGCGATTCCGGTGCCGATGTCGGCGAGGCTTACTTTTTATCAGACGCAAGCTATCGAAGAACAATTTTTAAGCGAACTGTCGCAGCCGCGGGTATCCCGATTGCCTTAGCTGGCCCGCACTCTTTGAGGCATGCTTACGGGATTTATTTGTTGAACTACTTCCCTTGCAGAAATGGAGAACATGGTCTGAGTCTCGCTGTCGTGCAACAGATTATGGGGCATAAATGCGAGAAATATACGCGAGTATATGCGCGCTATGATAAAGATTTGTTAAGGCAGGAGCTTGAATATGCGAATGCGTTGGTTTACTGCGGTGGCATGCCTCATTCTTTATTAGAAATGAAGTTGCAAGCATTGCACTCGCAGGTCAGCAAACTTGAGGCTCAAATAGCCAACGACAAAAAACGGATGCAATGATAAATCCCTATCGTCAAGAACCTGTTTTTCTCCAGCACGGGAAGCGATTGCACAGAAATGTCCGCCGAGCTCTTTATGAGGCAGCAGATACACTGCTCGATAAATATCAATTAAACGACATCGACCTTGCGGAAGTTACAACGAAAGCGTACCCGATGGGTGGCTTTCCAAAATTTATCTTATATAAAACCTTAGCGAGGGAGGATGTAAGGTTCGGAGTCGAATATGTGCAAAATGCTTTTGATATCGCAATGGGCGGAACATTTGACGTAACGCCGGAGCAATTTTATAAATTCACACTTGCGCCCTCGGAAGGTGAGTTTGCCTATAAGCGAACATACGCCGCGCGGATGAAGAAAGGGGCTTGCCTGTTTCTCCTTTCGTTGCATAGACAGAAATGCATTGTGCTCCCTTTTTCTTTTGATTGGCCAAGTATAGGCGAGGAAGGGCGGCGGCTAGAGATTGGGTCTGAGTTATGTTCGAGCCTGCTGTCATTTATACGGACCTTAAATTCACAATCTGACGAACTCCCGCACCCAGCATTTGCCTCGATTTCGAACGGTAGGAAGGGGCGCGAGTATTTTCTCTCCTATGGTACTAAGCTTTTACTTGCGACCGGTTGGCACAGACCGCAGGACGCAAATGTAGAAGAGCTTATGGAACTTAAGGAAAAGGGCGAACATGCGGGGAATTTTGGTGTCTTCACTGCGCCACCTTACCGTATGTTGATTGATGTTCTCGGGAAAAGGTTTGGGAGCGATTTCGGAATTTCGGTATCCGACTGGTCGGATAAATTGAGCGACCGTAGGCAGAAAATGGTTCCCGTCGAAGGAAATGTTGCGAAGAAAAGCAAAGGAGCGCAATATTCAAAAATAAAAAAATCCAGCGCATTCTCAAATGTTCCGAAACGAAGCCGTCCTCGCCCCCTGCGCTCAGCCGTAGACCCTAAAATACTTGAGCGATTTTGCGGCCGAGATGACATTGACGTCATCGAAGAGGCACTCCGGATGCAACCCATCGCTAACGCAAGCTTGGAAATCTTGGAGAAAACGACAACCCTCCCAGGCCTCAACTGTAACATTAAAGAATTTTCTAAGACGTGGGTTATCCTAGAAAGAGTCTTTTTAGAAAAAATTCGCACGGAATCTACAGGAGAGCTTCGAAGGGCAATTGGATGGCTGAATATTTATTTATTTTGGTATCTTCCTTATTGGTTTGAAAGACATCCTGAAGCTAAATTTGAATTTCCTGATGAGCCGAAAAAGCTTGCGGCAAGTGTGTTTATTAGCCGACTTTTGAGCGTCGCTGAGTCAATGCCATTAACTTTCTTTGAGTTGATGGACACTATGCGGGATAACCGTGAGTGGGTAAATAACTCCTACTATGGAACATTAATTCAGCTTGAAAGATTTTTTGAATTCTTAGAGAACAACGCAGACAGATTGCCGGGGTGCGCAGGGTTCAAGCAGCCTCTGCCTAGAGAAGATTTCCCACCCACTTCCCGTTATGCAAATTCAAACAAGCCGCCTATCCCTTCGATTTTGTTTGGGACATTGTTGTCCTATACAGAGGCGATTCAGGCACATCTTTATGTGATTTTGGAGCGGTTGTTGTCGGGCGAGTTGAATGGTGCTGTTTTGCGGCGATGCATCCGTCGTCGCACCATTCTGGACACATTCGAGTTGGCAGAATTGTTTGGTATTTCAATACCTGTGCTTTTCGTTAATGGGAAGGCGATACCCCTGCGCTTTATTCCAGACTGTTTGGCGCTAAGCAATTTTAGAGTTAAAGTGGGGGGTAAAGCGGATTACTGCTTACTGCCGCAACCGCATGCGCTGAATCAGATAATTGTTGCACTTTATACTGGGTTGAGGCATAACCATATTCAATGGTTGGATGTCGATACGTTTGACAGATTGGTAAATGTCAGCCATGGTGACTTCACTTTGCTTTATGTCAATACCGATAAGACGATGGCCGGCGCATGGACTCCACACGTAAATATTGAGGTCATTGAAGTTCTCAGGGCTCAGCGTTCATGGCGTAAGTTGATTGATGAACCGGGATTTAACGATGGAATTTTCTATAATAACAATCAAAATACTAAATGGGAGAAAATCGTACCTCTATTTTCCTCTTATCGTGATGGTAGGCCGCATAACGACAGTCGCTACGAAACCGTGTGGAAGTCGCTAATGGCTGGGCTACACGGTATGTTGCCGGAATTGGGAGTAAACGGACTTGTGAAGTTATGTGAACTGGTGCCTCCGAATGTAGGGTTCAACAATCCGAATATAAAGGAACGGAGGCTGAGTTATGGCCAATTTTGCGATGACAATAGGGCAACTGTATGCGAACTTGGTCTCGCGACAAATATAACGCCGCATAGCTCGAGAATTTCTGTTGTTTCGCAAAATGTACAATTTTTGCCCGCGGAGCTGATTGGCAAAGCCATAACGGGTCAAAAAAGAACATCGGTCTTCTATTATACGAAAATCGAACCATCATTTCTGGAAGATGCTCGCGTACACCAAGCAATGGCCCTTCGAAAGAAAGGTTTCAGCAGCGGACCGCTAGGCGTAGAAGGTCACCAGCGACCGGGTAGCCCAAACTTCATTGACGCCGGGGCAGTAAATTCCCGGCTAGCGGAAAGCCTTCGAGAGAACCTGGAGGAAACGTTGATTTCATATGGCTGTATGAGCCTAACCATCAACGAAAATGGAAAAAATGGTCTCGACGTCCTCCGCGAGACTAACGCTGCAAATGCGGTAGAAAACAAGACAGAAATCTGTCCGTTTGGAAATGTTTGTCCGCCGGACGTGATAAAACGTTGGAGAGGCATTGGTCGATGCGGCTTATGCGAATACGCAGTTCGGTCGATTGACCATGCACCGGCAGTATCAGCTAAAGTCCATTCGATGCAGGAAGAACTAGATTCACTGACTGGAAAGTTGGTGGGTGCTATGAAGACGGACCCACCAACGTATAGCGCTGGTGAATTAGACGAGCTGGAAGCAGAGCGCCTTCGAGTAGGCGAGGAACTTGCTGGTTGGAAGGTAAATGAGGAGCTCCTATATACGATATATGAGAAAGTAAAATCGGGTGAAGAAACCCGGCGATGGATTGTGCAAAAACCGGAAATTATTACTCGACAACTAAAAAGAGTGCAGTCGCCATCCAACCTCACTTCCTATACATTGCTGCGATTGGATGAATGCGTTGCATATCCGACTCTTGATAATCCAGTTATTCGAGCACGATTTGATATTCTTCGGCGTACGCTGCTTGCACTCGGCGGCCGGGCCAGTGAGGCGTTTTCAATGCAAACTTGCGTCGCGCCGGCCGCAGAGTGCGCTGGGCTGATTCGCACGCTGGTGGAGGCGAACTCGCTTACCATTGAGTCGTTGGATGCAATTATAAATGGAGCGTTGCCGGAAAGTGCCATGCCGGTACGCCTTGGTCTTGTCGGTAAGGGCGATAGCCATGAATAATAATATAAACACCTTTAAAAAGTTTCAAGATGACAATCAGGATGCCAGGGCGAAAATAATTCAAAATTATCTCCATCTCGCAAAAAAAAGAAAACTTGGATTTCCTCATGTGACGGCCCTGGCAGAGGCACTAGCAGAGCATCTCTCAATCGCGGAGGGAAAGCCCTGCAGCAAATCAACATTGCTGAGAAATCAAAAATACAAGGTAAAGTTGGTGGGGTTTATGGCGGTAGCTAATATCACGAACCATAAAAATGGAAAAGGTGACGGATTCTCCGGGAGGCCTGAAGTCGAGAATTTCAAAGAGCGGTTAGAAATTACCAATCTTCGGCGTGAAAACGAGCGACTGAAAATTCTGTATCAGGAGACTGAACGGAGGAAAGAAGAGGAACGCAATCGAGAAAGTGAAGTCTTGTTGACGGGCGGTGATGCGGAACGCCGGTCCATCGAGGAGTTGCAGAATCGGCACGCGCTGACGTGTCAGGCGCTCCATGCATTGTTGACGTATATCGAAGACTTCGTTTTAGTCGATGCTGATGGCGAGAGATTTATAGACCGGGCGAAATTGCGAAACAACGTAATAGTTGAGCACCGTTTGGCGTCGCCATTTTTTGATTGGCTTCGGGCTCACCGGGGCATTCTGGGTGGCAAAAGCTAGGTGTGCGCCCAGACGAAGGCGTGGAATGTCAACGCGTGACCAGGTAGCATTCCCCTAGAGAGGCTCGTCTTTGACGAGCTGGTCCGACCCGCCCGATGACCGGTAGAAGGCGGATACTGGGAAGAGGGCCTAGGTCGCGCGGTCGGGTCTTCTTTTGTTGCCTGCCTTAACGAGACCGCCTGCCAAAGCTCGGGTTATCTTGATAACGCCCTTCGGACCTGCGCTCGAAGGGTGACTCAAACATCTCGGTATCGCTGAGATACAGCATCACCAGAATTTCTCCCGGGCGACCTGGCATCGCGTTTTCGTGCACTTCGAAGCTCTCCGCGTCATCGTTTGAGAACCACGCTGCTGCTTCCTGCTTTCCGGAACACTGCTTTGACTCGACACCATTCACGATGTCGTAGGCAAAGCTGTCTTCGTGAAGCGTTTGTACAAGCCGCCACCGTCTCGGAACATGAGGGGCAAACGCGCGCCAGCGAATTCCGCGTCCGTCATAGCAGGCGACGATTATAGGCAAGGAGTCGACTTCAGCCATGCGGATGATGGCAGCTGCGACGCTGACTTCGAATGCCTGGGCAACCTCCCCGATGTGCTTGAAGGTTGGAATCTTCGTTCCCGACCGGATGGCAGGGTCGAACAGATAGCGCGGCATCAGCAAGTGGGCTGCGTAGCTATCAGCTTCCTTCTCTAGCGTCGCGTCCGACGCCAGGTTTGCGCTTTGGTCATCGACGCGGCAGCGGAACGACTTCCCGCGGTGCATAATCCAATGCCCGAGTTCATGTGACGCGGAAAATCTCTCTCGCCCGCGGTTCCCTGACGGCCGGATGGTTGCGATTGCCTGGTTGTTGACTCCTACGAGTGTTGCCTCACAGCCGTCAAGCTGTTCATATCGAACGTCCATTCCGGCGTCGCACGCGATGGCTTCAACGTCAAGCTCCGACGGGGACGAGATGCCAAACTCGGCGATAAGTGCCTCGGCGCGCTGGCCGGGGGTCATTTGTTACCTCCTTGTCCATCTTGGAGCTGCTTGAGCTGGGCGTAAAGCCGTCGAGTGTCGGCTTCCGACATCTCGCTGAGCTGGCGAGCGGCGAGGGTGACTTGACCATCGTTCGCTGCGTCGCGTATATAGGCCTTCATTTCATCTAGCGACGCCGACGACTGTGCGGCTACAGGCTCATCTTGTTTCTGAAGACGTGCTTTTGCTGCGGCCAATCGTTTGCGCCCGGCATCCTGATTCGCGGCCGCAATACGGTTGGCTGCTCTCTGTTTCACCGCGTCTATATCCTGGCCTTCGAGGATTTCCTCGTCGGGCATCGACATCAGCTCGTACGTGTACGACTCGAGAAAGCTCGACGAGAACTGGGGCTTGCGCGATGCGCTCATCCGTTCCTCCTTTCGTCTTCCATCGTTTCAAGCTTCCGGATTAGCCGCTTACGGGCGGCCTCGTATTGATTCTTGTCCATTTGAAGTGCTCCGGCAGCTTCTTTGCCGCGTCTACCCGCAGCCCATTCCCATGCGACCAGTGCTGCCTCCACATCATCTGCGAGCAGCATCTCCACCCGGGCCGCTTGCTCGGCATCGGATGTCGCGACCTCGGGGCTGAGAGTCTGAACCGGCTCGACGTTACGGACGAGCAGTTCGGTCGCATCCATGACGTCACTGCTCTCGACAACAGCGTTTGCGTCGATTGGACCGTTCGCTTCACGCTTCCGAGCGTTACTGGCCATGCTGTCCAGCACGGATGCAATAGCCGGAACGGCCGTGTATCCGCGGTGCCAGACTCGCTCCCCGCCGAGGAGCTTTGCGCAAGCTTCCTGCAGCAGGTCCTCATGCGATGCGGCACCCATCCCGGCGTACGCTCGTTTGGCAATCCGTTCGACGCGGACCCAATCGGCCGGCGACATATTCTCCAGTTCCTGCTTGACCTCCGCCGGACTCAGGCGGTCGTCACTGTCGAGGGCTTCTCTCATAGCTCCCGAACTCCCGTTATTAGTAAAGACTCTCCGGGCGCGCTCTACGGACGCCGCGAAAAAATTTTTGTTGTGACGTCCGTGCCGCCTCTCTGAAGAGTCTTACTGAGTATGGGCGAAGCATTTGGCGCTTCGCCGCTCCCGATGAGCGAGGACAATCCGATGATAGTAGAACGCAAGACGCGCGACATCAATCGTTACCTGTCGCATCTCCCCGAAGGCAAAAAATACTACCTCGGCGTGCGCGTGCGCCCCGAGCATGTTCGCCGTCTGGCGACTCTGGGCTTTTCGAGCCCGCTGGTCGTCGGCGAACGCCTGCTGCCGCCGGCGCGCGGCGCGGCGAGCCGTCGAAACGCCAATGGCTTCGACATTGTTCATCGCGACCAGCCGAAAGAGACTGCGTACCGCCAGATTAGTTGGACTTATACGCAGCGGCACGGCGACCGTGAGGTCGAGGTGACCGAGGTCAAGGATGTTCCGTACTACCGCTATCCGCGCACGAAGGTTCTGCCGTACTCCATCGAGGTCGTTGTCTCGGCTGACCCCGGCGGCGCGCACTGCATGGTGGCCGGTCCGTTCGAACGTACGGATGCGCAGACCGCCGCTGCGACGAACACGGCGAACATGCTCGTCGAGCAGTTCGGCTCGTTTGAGGTGCTCGATACGTCGATGAGCCCGTCGGTGGATGTGCGGATGCGCCGCCTCAATTGGAAGCTCTTGCCGTCTGGCAAGAACCCGTGGAAGTCGGCGTGGCCGTCGCTCGAGACCGTCATCGAAAAGAGCCGCGGCAAGAGCCGCGAAGTGGTCGCGGCGCGCTTCAATGAAGTTGGCAAATACGCCCCGGAATTTATCGCCGTCGGTTTGGGGGGATTCGACGACTACGTCGTATTCGGGTTCCCGCGCACGGGTATCTGCATCCTGGAAAGCCGGTTCACCAACAACGCCACTTACGTGCTCGCTCATGCGAACTGGGAAATCGTCTCGCAGATGACGAAAGCGCAAATTCTGTCTGCCTCGGCGCACGACGCGCGATTGATTCACGACCGCAAGTGGTTCGACGCCTTGGCGGAAATTCTGGCTCGCCCCGCTGCAAGCGCTGCGTAATTGAATGCGTGCGCCGCTCGCGCCGGGACTGTCTGGAAACGGTCGAATTGACCGAAGCAGGTGGCGCGCATCGCAATATTTCTTTCAAATGATAGAAATATTGCGATGCAGCACAAGATGTTGTGTTTGAAATAGTAAATTATCGATATGTTGTGGTATTTGGTAATATGATTTGAACATGTTAGGCGGTAAAAGTTGCCGTCAATTGGTTGGCGGCGTTTTCGCGCACTTCTTTGAGGGATGTCACCCATGGCAACGCCAGAAATCACCTTTTTCCCCGTGGGCAATGGGGACATGACGCTCATCAAATTATCCAGTGGCCGGACGATTCTTATCGACATCAACATCCGGCAACCAGGCGACGGCGTGCGCGACGTACTTAAGGATTTGCGCGAGAAACTGGCCGTTGACGAGGAAGGACGCCCGTACGTGGACGTGATGGTGCTGAGCCATCCGGACCAGGACCACTGCCGCGGCCTGCGCGAGCACTTTTACCTTGGCCCGCTGATGAACTACCCGACGAGAGGCGAGCCGTCAAAAATCGTTATTCGAGAGATGTGGTCTTCTCCGCTGGTGTTCCGCCGCGCCTCGAAGTACCACACCCTGAGCGATGACGCGCGCGCTTGGAATGCAGAAGCAAAGCGTCGTGTTGCACTGTTCCGCGAAGAGGGTGAGTTGGAGGATGGCGACCGCATCTTGATTATGGGCGAGGACACGGACGGCAAGACCGACGATATTCTCGACATCGTCGTGAAGACCGACGAGCGCATCACTACCGTGGCCGGCAAGGAGCAGGATAACTTCAGCGCGTTGCTCCTGGCGCCGATGCCTGCTGACGACGAGCACGATGCCGATGAACTCTCGAAGAACGAGTCGAGCATCATCATCAACTATTCCATCGGCACGGGAGCGGTCGCGGACGCCGTGAAATTCCTGTCGGGCGGCGATGCAGAGGTGTACATCTGGGAGAAGCAGTGGAAACGCCACAAGGATGACACGACGGCGCTCGAGTACGACTTGCTGTCGACGCCTCACCATTGCTCGTGGCACACGCTCTCGTGGCACAGCTGGAGCAAGAAAAAGGAAGAGGCTGAAGTGTCTTCCGACGCGCGCAAAGCGCTGTCGCAGACGCGCGCGGGCGCTTACATCGTCGCCAGTAGCAATCTGATTCTCAACGACGACAATGACCCTCCTTGCATCCGCGCAAAGCGTGAGTACGAAGCTATCGCGAAAGAGGCTTCGGGCAAGTTTGTGAACACCTCCGCCCATCCCAACGAGAAGAATCCCGAGCCGATGGTGTTCGAAGTCACGTCGGGTGGCGTCAAGGCGAAATGGAAGGTTGCGGCGACCCCTGCAGCGGCTGGTGCCGCCGCAGCGTTCGGCTCGAAGCCCTTGTCGCACGGCTAAGACGGAGGTCGCCATGAACGCTCTGCTGCAGGGTGCAATCCAGCTGCTCGAGGCGCATCCTGCGGTCGAGTCGGTAAAGGTCGAAGAAACGTCTGGCGGTGGCGCAAACGTCTACGCGACGTTTTTCGTTGACTTGCCGTCGCGCTGGGCTGCCGCGGGCGCAAGTCCAAACGGTGTCCGAGCGCGAGAGGAAGTGCTCGTCGAATTTCCATCCTATTTCCCGGATATTGCGCCGCGAATCACGTTGCGCGAGGATTTTCCGGACGCGTTGCCGCATATCTATCTGCACAAGCGCGGAAGTCGGGTGCCCCCATGCATTACGTTCGGCGACACGCTGGATGTAATGCATTCAGACGGGTTCTTTCGTCTTGTCGACCAGATGTCGGATTGGCTTAACAAAGCTGCGGTCGATGAGCTGGCCATCAATGAGAAGGGCTGGGAACCGAGCCGAAGGAACGTCGGCTCCAACTTTGTCGAGATGGACCCCGTGGAACATTTCGACAAGCCACCGTTTGGCGGGTGGCGCCTGTTCATGTGCATGACGTGCTGGAGCAAAGACGGCCGCTGGTCGCTAGCGCGTGACCCGCAGCAGAAGTTCCCGGTCGGTGACCACGCCTTCATGCGTGAGTGGCTGAACACGCTTGGGGTGAGCGAGACGGCATATCGCGGGCGTGCACCTCTGGTTTTCTGCTGGCCGCAAGCCGCTCTTGGCGAGCAACCCATTGTTCATGAGCGATACAAGGCCGATACGGTCACGACATTTGCAGAGCTTGCCGAGCAGGCAGCCGAGTGGGGGTGTCGAGTTGCGCTAGACGATTTCGTGAGCAACTTCAACCGCACTCTCGCAACGTCGAAAGACAAGGTCGTAGCGCTCTTGTATTTTGCCTTCCCGGTACGCAGGCCCACAAACATTATCGGTACCCAGAGCCAGTTTGAGATGTTGGGCTACAAGATGCAACTCTCGCTGCCGGCCAAACTGTCTGTGGAAGATACGACGCCGGTCAGTGCCGTTGCTTTCTCGTCTCCCATCTCTTCGAAACTGTTGAGGCGGACGTCGGCGCTGCAAGAACAATCGAAGGAGTTGCAGCTGACATTTGCGGGATGCGGGAGCCTCGGGTCGAAGGTTGCCATGCATGTCGCGCGCGCGGGCGGCAAGGCAGCGCTGCTTATAGACGGGAAACTTGCTGCCGCGCATAACGTGGCTCGCCATGCGCTCTTGCCTGACGACGTGGCTAACTTCCACGGCAAGGCAGAGCGGCTGGCGCAAATCATGGGGAGCTTTGCGTCAAAGCGCCCGAAGTTTGTCGCATCTGACGTTCGCGGCCTGGACTTTAAAGCAGCTAAGTACCGAGATTTTTTTCGTGGCGAGCAATCGGTGGTGGTGAACACGACCGGCTCGCCAGCGGTGCGCGACTTCTTCGCAAAAGCGAAGTTTGACGCCCGAGTTGTTGAGGGTGCACTTGTCCACCATGGCAAGGCGGCATTCATGACCGTGGAAGGCCACGGCAGAAATCCATCGACTGTCGACCTGCTGTATCACTCATACGAACGGCTTCGCACGCTCGGGTTTTTGCGCGATGCTGGTGTAACCGCTGCGAATATTCTTGAAATTGGTATCGGGTGTCACTCGGTAACTATCCCTATGTCGGACGCACGAGTCTCACTCGTTGCAGCTGGAATCGGCCAGAGATTGCATCAATATGATGAGGTCGGTTTGCCCGAGACCGGTATATCGTCCGTCGCATCGGTTGGCGACGATGGAATGTCTATCGCGTGGACGCACGATGAGGTTGGTGCAACGCATGTGGCGGAGGTGTTCGACGGGAAGACGTGGACCGTGCGCGTGCTCGATAGGGCCCATAAGAAAATTGTCGCCGATGTTGCAGAGCATCCTACGGCCGAAACTGGCGGCATTATCGTGGGAAATGTCTCCGCGCTCACGAGAGAGATATTCATCACAGACGTCCTCCCTGCGTCGCCTGACAGCACGCGCTTGCCTGCGCGTTTCGTTCTCGGGGTCGAAGGAACTCTCGACACGATTCGCGGCTATGAAGCGCTCGGTGGACACACGCTCTGGTGCCTGGGGACATGGCATAGCCATTTGGCGGTGAGTGGTCCATCACGGATAGACAGGGATACCGCGAAATCGCTCGATGGACAAATACGTCACGCGGCAGTTCTGCTCATTCGCCACCCGCAAGGTTACGCTGCGCTGGTCCGCGATGGCACGCTAGCTTAAAGGTCGCACGGCTTCGATACTCGACACTACGGGGAAACACATGGACGCTCTACAGCAGGTCGCACAAGTAGCATCATCTGGAAAGTCGTTGAAAGCGCGCAATATGGTCTGGCTCGTCGGTGTTGGCATCTTCGATGTCATCATATTGCTGGTCATCGCGTTTCATCACCCCATCGACGACTTCACCGCGGATAAGGGGATGGCGCTACGAACGGGCCTGTCGGTTTTCCTGCCCGTTCCCACTATTTTTCTTTCGTACTTGCTCTCGCACTCGCAGAAGGCGATTCTCGTATTCTGGCGCCTTCGTAACCCGATGCCTGGTTCGCGAGCTTTTACCGTGCATGCACAGACCGATACGCGGATTGACGTCGATGCGCTGAAGAAAAATGTGGGGGCTTTCCCGAGTGATGAGCGCGACCAAAATTCGATGTGGTATAGGCTTTACAAGCAGGTGGAGAACGAAGTGTCGGTGCTCGAGAGCCACCAGAAATATCTGATGTTCCGGGACATCGCTGCGATGTCGCTGTTGCTTGTGCCGCTGGTAGCGCTTGGGCTCTTTCTGTTCGGCAACACAGTCAGGGCTATCGTATGGTCTGCGGTGGTCTTCGCAGTCCAGTATCTGATTGCGGCGCTGGCAGCACGTAACTCCGGAATTCGCTTCGTCCAGAACGTTCTTTGCATCCATTCAGCAAAGAAGGTCAGCGGTGCGCGGCGAGCTGCCTCTAGGAGCAAGCCAGAAAAGAAGGGGGGAGTGGCTGATGGCCGAGGTGAGTGACACACATTGCCATGCTTCAGTCTGCAGCGGCATCGACGCGGGCGCTCTCGAGCGAGCCGCGATTCTCTTGGCGTGCGCGCTTGGTGCGTACGGAAGTTAGATTCTGACCTGCGAGGGTACTGGATAATGCTTTCGATAGAACGACCAGAACTTTATCGAGAGCTCCTCGGCTATCCCGACGGAATCCATTGTGTACGTGCGCCGGAAGATGGCACGATGCGGCTCATCTTGAAGATGTCGGTGTCCTATCTCCTGCCGGCGAAGATGAATCGAGGGTTCAAGATTTACGTCGTCCCTGTTGAACTAAACGGGCGGTCAACGATAGGGCTGATGAGCGCATTTTTTGACGACGAGGATTGTCCGCTGACGTTATGGCGTCTCCTGGCGGATGACGGCCCATCCCTCGACCTTCTGCATCTGTTGAGCAGGCGTGAGATTCTGGTCCACATATTTGATGAGCAGAATCGTGAGCTGTTAGGTTATAGAGCCGAGGTCGATGTTCCTCTCACGGCGCAGATGCGCTTGGAGCACGTGAGGTTTCCCTCGCTAAGTGACTCAAGCATCAGTCACGCACATGAGCAGGCGAACATATGGTTTGGCCTCAGAACAGCGGTCGACGACGCTGACGCGATTGCCGTGCGATTCGAGGAGCCCTTGTTTCCAGAGAACTTGACGATAGCCGACACACGGCCACAGATGTACCAGTTTCACGGCGGCCAGGGTTATGCATTGACTTCGCTGGAGCGGGAGGAGCCAGGAGCGTTCCAGGAGCTTGACATCATTTTGATGCTCCAGAGGGTCTTCAAGCCTGAGCAGATTTACCACGCGCCGAGGCGTCACTACGACAAGGAAGAAATTGCGGACGTCATCGTCATAACCGACGACCTGTGTCTGATTGTGCAGGCGAAGGACTCACCGAATACAGAGAAAACGCTACAACGCACCCTGAAAAGAAAGAAGCTGATGTCGGTGCGTCAGGTAAACGATGCCCTGAAGCAGGTTGTAGGGGCAGTGGGCTACGCGGATGCCACGCGGCCGTTTCGCATGATTGTTGGCGAACGCGAGGTCTGTGTAGACATCAGCAAGCACCATCTTCTGTCGTTGGTTATTGTTCGAGAGCTATTCACCGACACCTACGCCGAGTACAGCAAGTCTTTGTTCAGCGCGTTCGATGAGACGAACCTGCCGTGCATCGCGCTCGACTATGCCGAGTTGCATAAATATACGACTTTCTGCCCGAATCAAGGGAGTTTCTTCGGAGCCTATTTTCAGGTGTTCGACGCCGCGCGCGAACTCGGCGAGTTTCCTCGGCTGCGCTTCGGCGCTGCTGACGTTCGGGCGTTATGGGAGCATGGGGAAGGGGATTGAAGCGCATTCGGGCATGGCGAAGCCGTAGCTGTTGCGTAAAATCATGCTCCGACCGCTAACTATTGCAATACGACATGTCGCAGAACTTTGCCAACGAAACATTCAGAAACTCAGAACCGTCGTGGGCGAATGCTTGCGTGGGTGAAAACGGCTCGCCCGACATCGTGGATTATGCCGCGGGCTTTGCAAATGCCGCGCAGGTGCTGCTCGAGCAGGTTATACGTCACCGAGGTTTGAAGCATCCGACGGACACCTTTGTGTATCCTATTTGCTTCAACATGCGTCACGCGATAGAACTATACATCAAGGCAGCTATCGAATCTTTGCGCCCGCTTGCTCATCACGGCTATCGTCTGCCCGATATCGACATTCAGACATCACACGATATCGGGATGCTGTGGCGCTATTTCAAAGAGCACTCGGTTGCACTAGATTGGCGCTATAAAAAGGTCATCGAGCCTCTGGATACTGCCATATCAGATTTCGCGGAGGTGGACTCCACTGGACAGGTCTTCCGCTACCCGTTTGGGCGTGAGAATCAAAAGCACCTGACGGAGCTTGCAATAATCAACCTCCTGGTCCTCTGGAAGAAGTTCCGGGCGTTGGTTGCAAACCTGAAAACGTTGAACTACCAGGGTGAATTTCTTGGTGAGGAGTATCGGCACCAGACATACACCGCACACCTTTCGCGCTTTGACCTTGCCTGCATCGGCTATCGACTGCCGCCGAGAGCCGAGTGGGGCTCAGAAGCGTTTGAAGTCGCGAAGGCCGCGCTTCGAGGACACTTCAACCTCAGTTCCAACGAGTTCTCGCGGGCGCTGAAGCTCATCGAAGGGAACATCGAATTGGCCGCCATTATTGATGCCCGTCGCGAATTCGAATATCTAACTCCCGCGCAACTCAATCTGTTCTTCGATTCGTGGTGCAAGATTGTTGGCATCGACGATGTGAAGAGGCGATATGCTCCGGGGCCAGAGGGGCGTGCTGCGCTTTTCGATGCCGAGGTCAGCAGCGCTAGCTCATGGAGTTTCGAGGAAATGACTGCAGACGCGGCCTTGCGAACTGAAATCTGGCCAACGCTTAGGGACAATATATCGCCGGAAGCGTTCGGGGAAATTAGAGCTTTGCACTATTTCTCAAGGAATAGCTTGGGACATAGCGAGGATTTCGAAAGAGAGCGAGAGATAGCTGTTCGCGATGCCTTGGCGGCCCGTGATGCAGGCGAAGCAAGGCTACGTCAATCTGCTTTCTACCTCATGAGCAAGCCGGCGGCGTTGGAGCATGTATTGAACTCCTTGCTGTTCTTCGGGCATGTCGACTTGGTGGATGAACTGCTGAAACTCAATGAGCTGTCAGCCACCGCCGGTGCGCTACTTGAGCCTAGCCTTCGAAGGTTTCGTCGCCGTCGTCGCGAAGTCTCCGAAGCTATAAATGTCGAGTTGAGATATCCGAAACACGAACGCTACGCTGTGACTCAGCTTGAGCAGCAGTCGGCCGCCAACCTATAGGAATCTGAAGGGATTTGTGGAGGCATACCGCGTAGGTGACGAAACAACTGCGGTGGGGCAGAATGTGGTGCGGTGGACGAACTCTAGCCTGTAAATCCGTCAAATTGAGACCATGACCGAAATCAAGAAATTTTCTGATGCCGATGCGTAACTCATCGAACGCGCAACAATTGCTGCAAAATCTATTCTGGAACTGTTAGACCCCTCGCCGAGTGGCCGAACACCGGATTTTCTGCGCTCCAAGGATAAGACGGTACAGAAAGCGTGGGAGCATGCATCTAAGTTGGTTTCTACGCTCGATGGCAGTGATGTAGCGCGGCAGTCGTCCGCTTCAAGCAGCACCGGCGCGCCGAGGCGCTTGCGCGATTGAAACACGATATGTCACTCGATGAGTGGCACCTTGATTTCATCAGGGTTTCCGATTTTGCGATATGCACATGCGGTCGCGGAAATGCGCAAGAGTTTCATGATGGGGATTGTCATAAGTCGCTGCTGAGAGACATTTGGCGAGCGCTCACCAAACAGCAGTTCCACGGTGAATTTGAACTGACTTGAATTCACTGGAAATCGCATTTTTCGGGTGCGCTGAAGGCGATTGTCGTGCCTCGCTCTCGTGAGGCACGACAACGGGGCACCAGAAACAACAAACGAAACTATCGCTCTGTTTGCGCTTATGGCAGATGCACGCGAATGCGGCGCACAATGCAGTTGAGTAGACCGAAAAAATTACATCGGGCTCGCTGACGATTGGGGAAGTGCCTCTCAGGCGACGAGTATCGACATAACGTAGGCAATGGACATGTGGAAGCACGATGCGGAAGACAGCTTAACGGCTGGGTTTGACAGTACCATCGCAACGGCGTTTGGCAACGGAGAAAAAGGCGAACTCGAAAACCTCGCAAATCTGTTTAGCCCCCGCGCAATAGCGGGATATCGAGACGCGCTACTTAGCGGACTTAACCCATCTTGTGATGCAGCAATTGACGTCGCCTGGATTGACAAGCGGCCCATCGCTTATCTGAAAGAGGACGAGACCGGTGCTGAGTTGGGCGACATGATGCTTGTCATTCACAAGCGGTCTGCTGATGGTCATCTACGAGAATCCCGCGCCTGTCTACTGGAAGTAAAACAGTCTACCGAGGACCCCATTAAGCCGGTGCCGGTAACGAGCAACGAGAGTACATTGAACCAGTTTGCCATTCTTTCGGAATGGCCGCCGCTTTATGGGCTGAAAACAACAGGTCGCAACAGCGCATACCTACTTAAAGATATCAAAACTAAGCCCACGAAGACGAGCACGGGAGCTATTCCGGAAGCTTGGTACGTTGCAGTAAAGCCCAAGCCGCAGGCGGGTGTACCCGCGTCGGACCCATGGATGGCGGCACCTGCTGTTGGCGGCGCAAGCTTTGAGCATACACTCGGAAACCTGTTTCAGGCCTTCGTTCAAGCGAAACCGCTACACCACCCAACAATACTGGACGTGGACGTAGGGCGGGAGTACGTTACAAAGCATAGTGGCAATGCGCCGCATACCTGGGACGAGCTTGTAACTAACATTATCTGGGTAGCCAAAAAATACAACCTCCCAAAATCCCTGTTTAAAAAAAGGGGGACGCGCTACCGTTCGGGCACCTTCCGCTCAAGCTCATACATGGCGCTAGTCGGGATGAATGGCTTTGCATGGAAGCCACTCATCGCGGGCGTGACGGTTGGCTTCGTCGTAGCTTGGCTAATTGCTCAAGCTTTCTTTAAGCGCAAGCTCAGAAGAACTATCCTTATGCACCTATTTACGGATGGGTTCGAATACGTCCGACAGGAATTGCAGCGAAAGCGCGAGATATTTCCCGTCCTCATCTTCCAGGTCTATGACGGCGAAGACCGTGACGGCCCCTCGAAGCGTCAAGGATGATAAAGACTAGCGTCGCTGTTTGCGCGCTGACGTGGTACCGCCTTGCGGGTCATCATGATTTGGCTGATGGTCGGCACCGGAACAATGGTGTCGAGCCATGCTTCTCGCCCCAACACACGCAGGACTAGGATGAGCGTGTGAAGGGCGCTCGTGTGTTTGGCTGCTTCATACGTGAAGACAATGGCTCAATCAGCCTCTCTGAGCAGTACACCAAAATGTACAAAGATTGGCAGCAGGCGCGAAACCGCAATGGAGTCGTGGAGAGCGCGAGCGCGATTTTTGGAATAGAGGAGGCGGGCGCGAAGGCGATACCCTACACCTATCTGGAAGGCGAAGGGGACCGCGTTGAGATTTTCCACATGTGGCTGATAGACCGCGCCGCGATTGACAAATAAGGTGCCGCTTTTACCGCGGCGGCATCCAGCGCTAGCTCATTAGTTCTTTTCCTGAGTTCGCGGCGCCCCGCGACGACGCACCCGTCCGCGAGCTGTTCCGGGAGTCCCGAGCCTTCGGTTCAACTTGGTTAGTAGCCGATTTTTCGGCTCAGCATCCTTCGACCGTGCGTTGGAAGTGCGCTCGGGGAGTAACACTTCCCACCAACCAATCGAGGGCAAGCTCTTTTCGAGTCCGGACTCGAATTCCCGCAGCCTAGCCATGCCCGGAAATTCTTCGACTGCGCGGGCGATAAGCCGGCGTGCCTCGTTGTCTTTCTCGGCCAATCTGAACTTCTCGGCGACGGCGAGAAGCCCCGCTGCGCCGAGGAGGCTACCGGCGTTCAGTCGCTTTTCCCTGTATCTCAATCTGGAATACGTATTGAACAACGCTTCGCATGTTTCCGCAGGCCACGGCGGCAGCCGACCTTCGTACACGTACAGGAAAAAGGCCTCGGCGGACTCTGCGTCCAGCTCGCTAAGATATGTTCCAAGCCTTTTTATTGCACCTTCCCTTTCCTCAACCGGAAGCCAATGGGAGAACCAGTAGTGCAACGTGACCAACGGGAGACGTTGTTCGGGCTTCGCAAGTGCCGGTAGTAGGCTGTCGATTTTCTCGGTGACTTTTCGTATGTCGGTGACTGGCGTTTCGGGATGTAGCTGCTGCTGCTCGACTTCCTGGAGAAATCCGTTAAGGTACAAATAAGCAGAGTCGGCTGTGAGGTTGGCCGGATTACCTATCCACATGTTCGGCGCTAACTGCATTCTCAGCAGGTTCGGAAAGTCATTTGTGTAATTGAACTCTTCGCGTTCGCTTGTCGGCGAGCGGCGGATGAACTCGAGAATCACGGAGCGGGCGACCCTTGCCAAACCCTCGAACGTCAGATGCGGACTACCGTCGATGTGCATTACTTCCGCGAGTGTGCGCGGAGATGCGAGCAATCCAGGAATTGCTTTCAGGGTATGAATGTAGCCGGAGCGGATGTCGTATGCGTTCTTCAGCGCGATTGTCAGGTCACCTCGCCCCGGCGGGAGGATTGATTTCGCTGCATCATTACGAAAAAATTGGTCACCCACATGCGCCAGAGAGAACTCCCGAAACCTTCGTCCTAGCGCCACGTGTTCGCCGCTGAGGATTGCAGTTCTTACAGCATTCGCTAAGTCCGATGTTGCGTCTTTCAGCACCTTGTCGATTGGCCTGCTCTTCCGCTGGTCGAGGTCTTCCCACACGGGAGGGGTGCCGTGGAACTTTTGCACGAGCGACTCAATCGCAGCTACGAAGAGCGTATACGCAAGGTCTAAATCGTCGGAGAGCCGGTGCAAGGCGGTGACGTACCGTCGAATCGCGCTCATTGCGGCAGAGAACGATTTCCGTTCCAACCGCAGTAGGTCAGTAAAGAAGCTCGCTAATCGAGCTTCTGCTTCCGGGTCGTAGGGTGCGCTCATGTCGAACGTCTTCGACACATAGTTTCGGGGAAGCTTTGAGATGCCAAGGGGAGGCTGCTGCGAGGTTAGCAGTCGCACCGCCAGGTCGTGGTTTGGTGTGAACAGCCGTTCAAGGGCGAAGGAGGAGACCGCCGCGAAGTCATTGATGAATGTGTCCGGGCCGACCGACGTAATCACGCCCGCCGCGCGGATATCGGGTTGACGTTCGATGACGTCGCAAACGAGGGTCTGGACGTCCCTCCATCGCGCTGCGGCGGACAAGGTGCCCGCTTGGGTAGTGATGCAACCGTCGGGTCGAATTTGAAAGTTCGAATACAACACTCCGCGATGAATCGTTTCCCGCGTGTTCTCGGTGTTGAAAAATTTTCCCGTGCTGATTTGGAGCATCGTGCTGTTCCTTATCTTTATCGCACCGCCGATTTGCTTTTCTCAAGTCGCGGCCATCAAACTGCTTCAGTCATGTTCTACATCGGACGCATTCTTCCGTCGGACTCGGGGTGGCGTGAGTCGCGAAAACGGCGTCTGACGTTCGGGTAGCGTCGGCAACGGAAGTGGGACTTGCATGGCTCTCAGCCGTTGGCATGCGCGAAGCGCGGCGACCAACGCTTCGATGGCCGCTGAACCTATACTGCGGTACTTTACCAGCGACCAGCGTTTCGATGCGTCGACGTTTACCTTCACGAAACGTGGTCATATATGGGGGTGCCGCAGGCCGAAGGGTCCGCCATTTGAATGCATGCTGCTTGCCGAATTGTGGGCAGTCTACAGCGGACGGATTGCCTGAAGGCCTTGAAGGCGGTTTTTCGCAATTGCCGGTGCGAATTATTCAATCGGCATAAACCATCGCGGACTCCATGCGGCCGTTCTCACTCTGTTCGAGCGACAACCAAGGTGAGCGGCGCAGTTGCATGTACTGTCTAAAGGCACACGGCCGGAGCCGTTAGGGACTTTGGTGTGGAGCCCGGTCAATGGTGAACGGGCGGTGCGGCGCTAGGGGGCACTCCTTCCGCTGTGCTGGGACTCTCTCCTCCTGTATGACGCATCTAACTTCTTGCTCGACCCGACCTACCTCGCGGTGTGGCTCTCCAACGCTGGGCGCGTACTCGTCTTCGCTTCGCGTGTAGTCAAAGGTGGGAGGAGTCGCCATACTATCTTGCCCCTGCATACGTCGACGGGCGGAAAAGCCGGATACCTTCGCCGGCTTGGCAGGGGCTCCCCAATGAAGGTTTGCGCATGAAGGGCGCTGATGACGTTCAGTTTTCCTCCAAATCGCTCCACGCTCTCGCTGTGGGACATTGCCTGCCGCCTGACCGGGCAGAATGCGACCGACGAGAAGCCGACCAATGAGACGCGGGACAAGCTGGCGGAGCTTGCCGAGGCAGTCTATGGGAACAACCTTTGGGTCCGGTTTCACCCTGACGCGGGCTTTGACTTCGTTCGTGGGTTCATGCCTGCCGCTCGCCATGCGCGCATAGAAACCGACTGGCGCAAGCTGGACCACGTGACAGTGGACCGTGAGGATTGGGCGCGTTACAAAGAAAAGTTGGCGACGACAGATGCCGTGACGCCTGCCGACATCGAGCAGGCCGAAAGCACACTGGCACAGCCACAAGCACCCCATGTGTCCAAGATGGTCGAATTCATCGCTAACGGTGAGCCTATCGACTGGGATTACTGGGCGGGCAAGATGCCACGCTGGACCGCTTACCAGGCAGTGCGCCTGATGGCCGCGCTTGACCCGGTGAAGCATCCCAAGTTGTCGTTTAAGCGAAATGAGACCTCGGGCGCTGCAAAGGAACAAGCCACGCGCCTAGAAACGCTGGCTGCTTCGCATGGCATGACTGAGGCATCCCCGCTTGACTGGCTTAATTGGGCGGATAAGCTGGCCGAGCCGGTGCATGGGGGATTCCGCGCCGCCGTAGAGAAACTGCCAGTTGGCCGTTTCGTGCCCGAAATCTCGAAAGCGCCGGCACCGATAATTACGCCATTGCCAGGCGGTAGCAGTGGCTTCCATCATCGTCCGGCGACGACCGCGAAACCGCCTGATTGGAGCTTATGGCGACACATGCCAGAGGTGTGCGTATGGCAGGCTTGCGCGCTGTCTCTTAATATCGACCCGGATTCGATGCAGCAGACGCGACACGGTTGGATGGCTGGTCCAGGTAAAGGGCCATTTTTTGAGCCAGAGAGTTTCCCGAGCGATGCCGTAATGAACGAGTTTCACAAGCGCGTCCGCATACTATCGGCGAGTCTGCCCAATCACGCTTTGATTTCGGGCGGCACTTCAAATTTCGATAGCAAGGCGCGGTGCATGGTCCGCCTGTCGGAGTTTGCGCGGTTCGCAATCGAGGTGGCGCAATGGGACGTGCCGGACGAGTTGCGAGCAGTTGTTGGGAAAAGCGATTCTCATCCGGTAGATGCCAGTGACCGCATGCCCACGGAATCGGCGGTATGGGCCACGCAATTCAATAGTGGTCGTGAAGTGGATTGGGAACGTGCAGGCCAACATCGCACGATAGAGGCGCGTAAGGCGATTCTATGGATGCACGGCCTGGAGCCCGAGGTGCACTCAACGAAGCCAGAGGCTCCAATCAGGCTACGCAGTAATCCCCAGGCAACTGAATTTTTCGACACTGTGAGGCACGTTCTTGCCGTTGCTGAGTCCGCGGGGATGCAACCGTGCACCGCGGCGGAGTGGGTTGCGTGGGCGAACAGCAAGGGCTTCTCCGTGCATTCGGAATTTCGACGGGTCGCGGAAGCATCGTGCAGTTCAGGGTCTGTTGCGCCCATCGCAGGCAACGTGACGGACACGCCGGCGCCGGAAGCCGGGAATGGTGACGTGACCGCCACTTCACCTGCGCCCGGTGTGACCTTGCATACCCTAAAGAGTCGAAGCAACCTTCTGACGCCTAGGATTCAAAAAGTTGTCACGGACACGGGGAGCTACGACAGTAACGTTGTGTTTCCCCTCCTGCGAGAAATGGCCATACGCGAGGAAGTACCGCTGAATGGCGTGGACAACAACGACGGCGCGCTGTTGTGGACCGATGCGAACGGCAAGCCAAAGAGACTGACAAAGAAGGCGTTGTCGGAACGCTTGCGCAATTTGCGCAAGCAGGGGAAGGCAGGCTAAGGCAGGGTTGCGCCGGAGAAGGCAGGGGAAGGCAGGCGTCTATCGGAAAACGCAGCGACATGTAAAAAAATCCGTATCACCTTCAACGAGCGCCGAACGGCGGAACGGTGATACGAGATGCGCGAGCAGCAACCCACGGGTGTTTCAGCAGAAACGGTAGAGGGGGCCCGGCCGGTACGACGGCGTACGGTCGGTGTCATGCAATACGCCGCGCTCATCGACGCGTGCAGCCACTTCGTTGCGCAGCTCGACGCGCATCCAGCCGGTGCCGCTATCTTCCTCTGCATCATCGCCCTGGCTGCTGGCTGCTGGCTGCTGGCTGCTGGCTGCGTGGTGGTCGTTGCATTAGCTGTGACGCGCGCGTCGCACCGGCTTCGCGCGGGTGCGCGTCGTCAGGAACTCCATCACGCTCTGACGAGGTTGTTCGAACGATGATTCCGTCGCGGCGATAAGATGAGCAAGTAGGTAATAACCCGAGCGAACCGACAACTCCCCTGTCATGTGAATCAATAGCACGGTCGTCGCGAACGACCGAAGAATCGTACAACGAACGCAAGCTGGTTGCCTGCATGGCTCCAGGGCAGCAAGGGCCATCGACTCTAGCTGTGGCCAACGCGGTCTCGCCATGCATGAGGCGTCAAGCGACAGCAGCGGTGAGGTATCATTGCTCTCATCGCTCACCGAAGGACGCCAAATCTGATGTCCGTAGATTCCAGCTGGTTGGGCCAAATTGAACGCGAGTGGGCACAACTTCGCCAGTGCGACCCCTCACTCGACGTGGAAAAGTTCTTCCGGCACGTTGTATCGGCAAACAAGGTTGGCTTTCTTTCACTTGAATCTATCGCGGCCATTGCGAATGGCCTGCTCACAAGCCCGTTGTCGGGCGCACCTTATCTCGGCCGGCGGTTGCTTGAACAGGTTGGCCCTGACCGGCATCCTTCCCTCCGGGTCGCGCTTGCACTGTCTCTCGTCACAGAGACAGGCGGGCCTGCGGACTACGAGGGAGGGCATGTCATTCTGGGCGACGTGCTGAAGGACGATACGGCGAGCGAGCCGCTGCGCGGAATGGCGGCAGCGGCTCTCGCGGACAGTGCGCGGCTTGGTCGCGGCATGGACCCCGACCTCGAGATGGCCAAGGGCCTATATGCCACGGCCCTGGAGCTTGGGCATCGGTCGGCCGCGTACAACCTTGGCTTGTACTGGGAGGGGCACTGGGACATGAGTGCTCACGGCGACGTCGTCCCCGACAGCACAAAGGCGATGCAGGCCTACAAACGCGGGGGTTCGAATGCAAAATGTGCCGCCCGTCTCGACGCATTGCGAGCCCGTTAGCGGTCAACCACGCCAATCGCGCATGCTGACGCAACGAAAAGCGAGCTCCGTGAGAGCTCGTTTGAACTCATGCATCCAAGCGACGGCGCCGCTGTTTCTTATGCAGCCCTTTCGGTCTCGTCGGCGATGGCAAGCTTCGCCGTCGGCCAAACTTTCAGAGCGGTCTCGAAAAGGCGCTCTCCCCGGGCCCGGATGTCAGCATCGCTCCACGACGTACCTTGGAAAGTCTGAAAGTAGTGGTTCAGAACATAGAGACTCTCGCAGATTTTCACGCGCTTGATTTGAAACTCGTAATTGCTGGCCGAACCGTTGAGCGGTCCCGTCAACAGCGTCAGGTTACCGAAGGTGTGCAGGTAGGTTTCACGTAGCATCCTTGCTTCGGGAGTGACTGCGGTCAGAGGGTAGTGCCCATCGAGCGTGTCCCATGTCTGCGGCAATACATGCTCGAGCGTCAACGTCTCCACCGGCGTTGCCTCGTGCTTGGGAGTTCGCATCGCCAACTCTAACCTGCGCAAGATAGCGCAAACTTTGCCCTGACGGAGGTCCTTGTAGACGGGCCTCTCGAGCCACCGGTCTTTGAAGACATCATCTGCGGGGGCCTCTTGGCTCTTGCCACTCAATCCAGCCAGATACGGCCCGACTGCGAGCGCAGGCTCCTCCAAAGGAGTCAGATGCTCGAGCAGCTTCAGGAATACACGGTTGTAGCCTTTGGTAGTCGCGCCCACGATGGCGCGACGGACAATGTATGACTCGAGGGCCTGAAGCGCTTCCACCAGCCGGGCGTCCTGCGAGTCATACTTCTCTCGCAGGAAGAGGTAGACCGGGGTGACCGTGCTCACGTCTAACGCGTGAACGACGCGCGCGAATTCAGCCATAGCGCAATAGCCCTGCGGCTCAATGAATTCGCGAAAATGCTGCGCGGATTTTTGAATTCGCGCGAGTTCGGGTTCCAGCGACGGCGGATTCCGGTGCCACCACTCTTTGTAGCCTTGAAAGACGTGGGCGACCTTAAGCTCGGCGGCACGCCTAAGCACGACGTAGTGAAAAAAGAACAGGTCGATTCGCGGATGTCGCAATCGTCCTTGCGTGTACAAGACACGCCACCAATTGTTGGACGTCGGCTCTCCCTTGTAGTCCAACTCGGCGTCGAACGATTTCCAATACTTCGTGTAAAGCGGCTGCACCAGCGGTTTCTGCGTCGTTTCCTCGCGATGTGCCTGGAGGAAGATGAAGTTGCGCACAAGGTCGGACGCAAGCAGCGGCGCGCCCCGTGCGTTTAACGTCTCAAAAATCACCTGGCGGTCGTCAGCGAGTTCGAGCTTGAGCGTCATCAATTGCAAGAGTGTGTCGAGTGTCTTGACAATCGCGTGCGCCCTTTCCTCGCTGAGTGGCAGTTCGGCGCTGAACTCTTGGACCACCTCATGGTTTTGAATGCAGTTAATCAATTCATTGGAGAGCGTTGCATCCGGGCTCTCGGCCGGTGCATCGCTCAAATCGAGACCGCGTAGGTAAGCCAAGATTGCGTGATGCAGATACAGGTAGCTCTGGACCATAAGCGGACGTTCCCGCTTAACCATGCCTTTGTCGGTCCGGACCTTCAGCGGGTACGCCCCGCAAACTTCGTCCGCGGTACGCGCATTTGTGAGTTCGCGAATATCTGCGCGACCGGCTTCAGTCGGCCAGACTTTGAACATGTCGTTGGGCTCATTGAAATCACCTTCGTTCTGAGTCTTGGGGCCGAGCGTCTTCGCGAGCCCGTCTCCTGGCAGGCGGGTCGCTACGTTCCGCAACGCCAGCATCAGCAGGTAGAGCGTGGTCGTCCGCTGCTGCCCGTCAATAACCTCGTAGGCATTGACCCGATTAAAGGACATTTCGTCGTCGAGCCGCTCCAGAACTACCGAGCCGAAAAAATGAGTTTGTGGCGGAACTACCCGATGCCCGCTTGCCAGCGCCTGCTTGTGCGCAATCAAGGCGTCGACCCGGTCGATGACGTCCGCCCACAAGGGTGCAACTTGCACATCCAACGTCCAGACATAGCCGCGCTGGAAAACGGGAATGACGTACTGCATGGGTTGGCTGAAAAGCCCCAGCGCGGTGGATTTATCCGGAATCACATTTTTTCTCCTTTTTTGGCCCGGTAGCAAGTATGCCGCACTGCGGAGAAAGAGTTGACTGCGTTCACCTGCGCATTCACAGATTCACATGCGTTTACCTGCGCCGCAAGATGGCTAAGGTTGGCATCAAGGTGGGCGACGTCGCGGCGGCAATTGCTGAAGAAAGAACGCGCCAAAAGTCGGCGCGATATCGCAGTGCTTTCGGCGACAGCTGGGATGGCAAGGGCGATATGCCTCAGTGGCTGATGCAAGCCACGAGCGCTGGGCAGTCACTGGCGCACTTTGCTGTTGAGAAATCGTCAACGTCGAGTAGCCGTGGACGTCCGGCAATTGACTGGAGTCGGGACCCGTTCGCTGGCACGCGACTGGCGACAATTCGACCGTCGTAAGCGCCATGTACTAGCTGTCTAATGCTCGTTGTTCGACGACGTAATCCAGTGCTCGACCTCTTTCGGGGTTCGGTTCGCTCATGAAGCCTACGTTGCAATAGTTCAACCACTGCCGCTGCATGGTTCCCAGCAAAGGTTACGGCTGTCGCTATGCTGTTTGCATCGAGATTCGCTTCTTCCCCATCGTCAGCTGCACGTCATCCTGTGCAAAGACAAGACCTGAATTTGTCGTAGGCATTCGAGGCGTGCAGTCGGAAAACGAGGCGGGGTACCGGCAACGCGGTCATCGCGCACTCGATTGGCAAGACCAAGGAAAGCGATACGGTCCTCACCGAGCGCGAGCGTTGTTTGCGTCTCATGAAGTTCCTCGACGACCATTGAAGCTTCGCTTCGCCCCAGGCAACGCATTTGCGGGGCTTTTTAATCGTTTGCGGGATGGCACGGCGCCTCCTAGACTTTCCGCAGGCCATCACATATGAGGAGCCTGACC
Source organism: Paraburkholderia domus (assembly GCF_905220705.1). Classification (GTDB taxonomy): domain Bacteria; phylum Pseudomonadota; class Gammaproteobacteria; order Burkholderiales; family Burkholderiaceae; genus Paraburkholderia; species Paraburkholderia domus. The sequence continues at coordinate 718,510 of NZ_CAJNAT010000001.1, read as the reverse complement.
ATGGAACCGTATGAACAATTGCGCAAGGTCACGTGGGGTCCGCGATTGCCGGATGGCATGTTCGCCGCAACGGGAAAGCATCCTTCGACTCCGAATCCGATTCCTGCCCCCGGCCAAGATATTTTTCCGGTGCCAGAGCCAGGAGATGTTGACCCCAATATGGGTGACGTCGGACCCATTGACCCAAATCAGGGGCCCGGCATCGAGCAGCAACCTGGGATTGACATTCGTGATTCTGGTCGCGCCCCGAAGCGGCCGGGTACTTAGAGACGCGGACAGATTCGGATGTTTTCCGGCCTCTCCAAGCTTGCCGATAAACCCTTTATATTGGGATATCTCGTTCCAGCGTTGTTCGGGTTGACGGCGCTCGCCCTGGTGAATCAGGACATTCCAGCACTCGAGCAATGGATTCAGGCAGCCCAGAAAGGGGACAAGAGCCTTGGGGACGTTGTATCCGCGCTGCTCGCGCTATGGGCTGCAGCACTTCTTCTGATGCAGCTGAACATTCCGGTATTCAAGGTGCTTGAAGGCTATTGCTGGCCTTTTACCCTCAGATTTTTCGTGAATCGCCAAATCGTGCGCTACCGGACTCTGAAAAAGCCCTATGACGACGCCCGCAACGAATATTTCGAGGCGACTGATAAAATTGAGCCTCTGCTTCGACAGGCATCTGACGCCCAGTTAATCGAGCGAAAAAGGGCGGAAGCAACCGCCGCTCGGTTGCGTGCAAACAAGCTCTGCGCTCGTCTTCGGCGGGAATATGTCGAAGACGAAGAAGACTTCATTCTCGGGACCAGGTTGGGTAATGTAATCCGAGCCTTTGAGGATTATCCGGCCAATGTCTACGGAGCCAGCTCAATTGTCATCTGGCCGCGCATTGTTGATGTCATTTCGAAGGACTATCTGGAGGTTATAGCGGAAGCGCGTGCTGACGTAGACATGTGGCTGAGCTTCACAGTGGTCCTCCTGGGCGTCGCGCTATTCGAAGTGGCGCGGGTGGCCTTGCCGTATTCGAACAGTTTTCCAAAACCGGCAATCACCGCAGTCGTGGTCACGGTAGGAGTGTGCCTGCTACTGACGAGGGTGTGCTACCTGCTCGCGATTCGCTCTGCCGGCAGTTGGTGGGGAGAAACGTACAGGGGCGCATACGACAACTATCTGGGCGCCCTGGAGAAGAAACTGGGCTTCGAGGTGCCGCCTGACCTGGAAAGCCGAAAAGCATTCTGGCTCGTGATGAGCGACCGGTTTCGTTATTTCGACCAGGTCGATGCCCCGACATTTCCGAAGCCCGCCGCAGGCACCGAGGAGGCTCTGCACACGGAAGCGCCTGAACCGACGGAAGCTCCAGAGCCACCAGAAGCCGAGACACCTGAAGAGCACAGCGGTAGGAGCGAGAGAGCCGACGCCGCAGGCAAGCGAGCGACAGACGCTCATCGCATCGATGAGGCAACCAGCACCGATAAAACCGGCACGAATACCGGCTAGAGATGAAGCTGCTGGATTCAGGTCTCTCTCACAGCTTCGAGCTTGAAGTGCCATTCGCGGCCACTCGACGGCCGAGTATCTGTTTCCCATGCTTGCTTGTAGTGTGAGCGCAAACCTCGAGCGGAAAATAAAACCTATGGCCGGGTCGCCTTCGGTGCGGAGCCAGCTCCGTTAGAAGGCCGGTCTCGCCAGACATCGTATCGAAGCGGGCCGTAATTCTGGCCGAACTCAGATTTTCTGCCGGTGCTTGCGGTAACGGAATCGCTTGTAGCCGACCCAACCATAGTAAAGATAGCAAGCTGCCGCGGCTCCAATCGTTAAGGAACAACACCACACACGAAATGACGCCGACAAATCGAAAAAGAAGGGCGCTGTAAGCAATGCCGCGAAGATTCCGAGCGGCATGAATGCGTGCAGCGTTGCACTATAAAACTCGGTTATCCATACCCCACGCGCTCCAAACTCTGGCGCGTTTCTAAGCTGCCGGTCAATAGCCCGCAAATGTCTGTTGACCGGATTTTTGTCTTTGCAGTCATTTTTCGTCCGTTTGATATTTCTGCCATGTCTGAACGCTAGTCCAATCGGCACGAAGAAAAGACCCGCTACCAGCAAGATTACTACAATATGTACAGCTAGCATTACGCTCGACATTGCCATGTAAATTTTGAGTTTTCTTAGTTGGAACTAGCAGACGTTTCATCGGCTGCCCCTGTGCGCCGACGATGACACTGAAGGCAATTAACGCCAGACCGTATCGGACGCCCCCTACCATTGCATCGCGCTAAGGGAGTCTTCGTATCCTTCGGCTTGAGACTCGGTTCCAACTGTTGGAGGAGGATGAAGAGAAGCATGCCTGCCCTTTCTCTTTTTTAATTATCGAGTCGAATCGCATCTTCACGATTTGACAACGCCCTTGTCCACCAGGTCGGTATGAAAATCGCCGCGCAAATTTTAACGCCTCCGACATCGACCAGCCGGCCGCCGAAAGTCCAAGGTTCAATGCGGCAAGGAAGCGAGCCTTGGTCACCTGTTTTTTTTGCTTTTAGTTAGGAGCCGCCTTAGTTCTTACCGCGCTGGGCTCGCCAGTCTCCTTAAACATGTCGTCCATCAAATCTTGGACGACGCCGTCGGCATTTGGAAACTGGTGCAAAACAGAATTTTTCCAGTGACCGGACGCGATAAGGCCGCCGCTTGGCGCCTTATAAAAACGGATGTCCATCGAACGCAAGTACATAACGATGTCCCAGAACCAGCTGTCGGTGTAAGTGACATTCATATCGGCTTTGTCGCACGCAGGGGCAACCGACACCGACACACCGTGGTTTTCCAAGTTGCGTTGGATTGCAGCGTCCATATCAGCCGACTTGCCGCCGTGCGTGGTAAAGCACGCTGTCGTCGTCAGCGAGCCTTTCGCCTGCGGACCAGCGGTGACACTTTGAGTAGTGGAGCATCCAGGAAGGACGACCAGCGCCGAGACGGCGGCGACCAGGGAAACCAGAGTGCGCATTTTATTTTCCAGTTTGAATGCAGAGGTGGCACTCTGAATATCGGCAGCTGTGTCGACAACTTAAGCGAGCGGGAGAAGACTCGGCTCGCGTCACATGACTGTTCAAGGTCAGTGGCGTGGCAGCGCTACCCTATTCGCTTACCACACGGTACAGCTGGAGGTTCTAAAGGCGTACCGCCCACGTGCGCCTTCAGGAGTAACCCCATGTTACGAATCTCGCACCGCCGTTTCACATGTGTCCGACATCGCTCCTTACACTCCGAGCCGTAGTCACTGACATTGCACTCAATGTGCGAGGAGTAGCGAAGATGAACAAGAAAATTCTCGGCGCAGCGCTCGGTCTGGCAGTACTAGTAGCATCAACGGCAGCATCGGCACAGGTCGACGTCGCCATTGGATTGGGCATCCCCGGTGCCGTGTATGCGCCTGCAGAACCGGTGTACGCACCGCCACCTCCCGTTGTGTATGCTCCCGCACCTGTCGCCGTCAGGTACGGCGGTGACGAAGACTGGCGAGCCCGTGAATGGCGCGAACGTCGCGAGTGGCGTGAACGTGAATGGCGCCGCCAGGAATGGCGTGAACACGAGTGGCGCGAGCATCGTGATTGGCGCGGGTATTGAAACGACGCCTGTTAGCGCCACATCCGAAAAACCCGACCTCGGAGTACTTTCGAATGAAAACGAGCCCGATACGAATCTCCTTGATTGCAACGACGCTGGTCTTCGCAACGGCGGGCACGGCAAACGCCGCAGGCTGCCTCAAGGGCGCGGTGGTGGGTGGGGTCGCCGGGCACTACGCGGGGCACCATGCTGTGGTTGGTGCGGTCGGCGGCTGCATGGTCGGCAGGCACCTTGCAAAGCAGCACGCTCAACAGCAAGCCGCGGAACGTCAGGCAGCACAGGCGCAATAAAACGTCGTCGGCTTGGTGTACCCGATGGAACCAGAGAATTGCTGGTCCACCGGGCATCTGACAACTACATTTAGGTCGTTAACGCGGCGCTGGACTCGACTGTGGCCACCGGAGCGGGCACGGCCACGCTCTTGCGCGGCGCTCTTTTCGCCGGCGCCTTCTTAACCGGAACCTTCGCGCTCACGGCCTTCTTCGCAGTCGGGGCCTTCTTCGCGACAGCCTTCGTGACCGCCGGTTTTGCATCGGCCGCTGCACCGGCGCCATCAATCAAAAACTTCGTGCGGTCTTTCGCACCGGCTAGCCACGCCGGAGCCGGACCGCGTCCGCTCCAGGTCGCGCCTGACTTCGGGTCGCGATACTTAGCCGGCTGCTGACCTTTCGGCTGACCCTTGGTAGAAGCCGCACCAACTGCCTTCGAGGTCTTCTTCACCGCAGTTTTCGCCTTGCTCACGGCACCCGCGGGCGTCGCGACAGTCGCTTTAGCGCCGCCTGCAATCAGGAATTTGCTTCGGTCTTTGGCTTCGGCAATCCATGCCGGAGCGCGCCCACGACCGCTCCATGTCGCGCCCGACGTTGGGTCCTGATACATCGCCGGCTGCGGCCCACGGACATAGTTGTCAGCAGCCTTCGATTTGCTAACAAAAGCCGGTTTCGTTGTCGCCGTACTTCCGTCAACCAGGAACTTGTCTCGGTTCTTCGCGGTGGCAATCCAACTTGGAGCCCGGCCGTGTCCGGTCCAGGTTGCACCACTCTTCGGGTCGCGATACTTGAACACAGCCGCGCTACCTTTGCTCACGGTCTTAGCAGTTGCTTTCGTGGAGCGTTGCTTGCCGCCAGCGTGCGCGTCAATGTCTGCGGTGGTCAGGCCATGCTTCGCCATCAACTCGCGAATCCTTTCGATGACGCCCGACGATTGCTTTACAACAAGCGCTTCGGCTTGCGCCTGCAGCTTTGCTATTTGTGCCTGTACCTTTTCAAGAGTAGTCATTTTCCCCCCAAGTTGATATTGACCGCACTATGACACATAAGGCCAATCGGGTGCCATATCTGCATCGAAGGCTTGCCAAACTTCATGAGTCAACTGTGGGTACTCAAGCCCGCACGGCCAACGAACACATTAAAGTTTAAGAGCGAGTAACCGTTAGAACTATGCAGCAGTGACTACCTAAAGAACGCAGACAGCGGCGGATACGGTCGTGCGATGCTCCATAGAGAACGGATATCTACGATTCATGAGCACACAACCAAGCAAAAAAACACTAGCACCTATCTCGCAGCAGAGTTCGAAAACTGACGAGGTCACTTCGCGCTCTTCGCTTCCTGCGATACCGCTTGCAGCGGTCATTATCAGCGGCTTTGCTCTCACTGGCGCAATCTTTCTATGGCTACTGCGCAATGCGGGGCACGCGTATCGACTTGGCTATTTGCTCGGTTTTGGTTTCCAGCCAGACGCGTTACCGTGGAGCGCCGACGACCTCATTTACCTAGGCTACTACGCGCAAGAGGACTATCTTGTACCTCTGCTTGGGTTGTTCGTCGTCTTCGCCGTGTTGCTCGCAGTAGTCTTCTTTGCAGGCAATTTTGTGAAGCATCGCGCGGCTTTGAAGCAGGCGACAAAGCCTGTCACGGTCAACGGGGGTGAATCGATAAACTTGGTCACGACCGAAGTGATGTTTTTCTGGGTGGCAGCAATTGTGATTTTTGTTTTGCTTATGTGCAGTGTCGTGCCGCTTGGTCTCCTCGGGCCTGTTCGCTATCGAGGTGAAAACGATGCCGTAAAAGCAATGGCCGCGATTCGGCAATGGGACCTCGATGAAATGAAGGCACACCAGATGAAGTTCGTGGAAATCGTTCGTGACAAGGCGGGACTTGTGTCTGGAGTACCCATTTCTTGCACCGACAAGTTATGCGCGATTTATTCACCGGTTGGACCCATTCATTCACATACGGTCCCACTCACTGATATCATTTCGTGGTCGACCATAGAACTGGAGAACGTGCCTCTGAATGAGAGAGGCGTGCAAGCTCACTGAGGGATGAACGCCTCTGCAAACGGATTGGACATTCCCCCGCTCAGATTGACGCGGCGGGGTTGTCGGCATTAGACGACGGCCGATGCCCGGTCTGCCTAACGGACGTCACATGGCCGTGCATGCTGCTGCGAGGTCCTCGAGTGCGGTACCGACTGCTTTGAACAACGTGATTTCATCATTGGCTTTCCGCCCGGGATGCTCTTTCCGGCATAGCTGCTCAAGGCGGGCGCACACCGCTCCCTTCTGAAATACCCCTGCCTTGATAGGTTCAAGAAGGTCACCTGCCTTCGCGAGCGCCTCATCCGTGTCGATGAAAACCGACGTGCCGACATAGCAGTCGTTATCGCTTTCACGCATGGTCGGAGTAAAGCCTCCGATAAGGTCTAGGTGGGTTCCTGGGCGAAGCCACTTGCCGTGAATCAATGGGCTCATAGAAAGCGTCGCACACGACACGACATCGGCTTGCGCGACGGCGCACTCGAGGTCCGTCGTGACCGTAGCGACCATGCCAGCATGATTCAGATTTTCCACAAGCGAGGCGGCGCTATTGCTGTCTATATCCCACACCATCACTTTCTGTATTGGGCGCACCGCCGTGTACGCTTCGGGAATCAACGAGCCGACGCGGCCACTTCCGAGCAGCAGGAGCGTCGACGCGTCCGCTCGGCTCAGGTAGCGCGCGGCGAGTGCCGACGCTGCTGCCGTGCGTCGCGACGTGATGGTGTCACCGTCCAGCATGGCAAGCGGCGCACCGGTTTCGGCGTCGAACAGAATGTACGTGGAATGCAGACCAGGCAAACCTCGAGAGCGATTGTTCGGATAGATGGACACGGTTTTCACGCCCAACCTTCTTCCTTTCTGCCACGCGGGCATCAAGAGGAGTGTTCCATCCGACTCGCCGGAAGCGGATTCGATTTTGTGTGATTGTCGCAGCGGCACCTCGCAACCCTCAACAAACATCTGCTCAAGTGCGGCAATCAGTTTCGAGGCAGGCAGGCGGGCGGCGGTTTCGCGTTGGTCAACAATCTGCATGTATTTTCCTGTGTGACGAGTATCAGACGCTTCAATTCCACGGAGAAGGCGAGAACGGACACATATCGATGTGCGCGACGCTGGCCAACCAGCTGACTCGAGATTGGCTTTGCGGCACCCTCAACCGACAGAGTCGCGACGCCGACACTGCTATTTGGGTTCATCGGGAGCGAGAGCTCAAACCTCAAGCACGCTCCCGATTGGCCTAGTTAAAACTTATGACGGATAGCGACTCGCGCGACCACCTGATTTCGCGTGGAGGAGACGTTATCGGCACCAGGCACAATGGCAAAGTCGAGGACGGTACCCGTACGGTCGCCACCTACGTGCTGGTAAGCGCCTTGTAGATAGATGTCAGTGCGCTTTGAGAGGTTGTAGTCGGCCATCAACCCAACCATCTCATAGCTTGGGTTAAGCTTCCCCGCGGTACTGTTGAAGTCGGTGCGAGTGTATGTGTACATCGCACCCACATAGAACGCCGGCGTGAACTGGTACTTGCCGTTAATCTCGAAGTTCTGGAATCGTAGGCTCGACAGCGTACCTGTGGGCAGAGTGATGTCTCCGACGTATCCGGAAGTGGTCGGGTTTGCGACGTACGTGTTCGTGTACGAGACGCCGACGTTGGCCGACCCGAACGTATAGCTAGCTCCCGCGCCGAAGATTCGCAGCTTGCTTCCTACGAAATTCTCGTCGCCTCCGTTATTGATAGCACCGCCTGCTGTCGCCGACGGATTATTGGCCTGCAGGTACGCCGCTGCGAGAAGCAAGCCACCGTTGGTGTACTGTGCGCCAACGCTGTACTGGCGATTGTTGGCGAAGTTAGTGTCGTTACTGAAGCTATACGTGCCGCCAAACTGCAGCCCGGCAATTTCGGGACTCGTGTACTTCACCGTGTTATTGACGCGGAACGAGTTGTCCGTGTTGTCGTTGTCATACGGGTGGGAAAACAGATAGCCCGCCCAGTTGCCGTTTGCCGTAGTCTGCGCCAGAAAGTCTACGACGGAGTCGTACTGTCGACCCAACGTAACCGAGCCCCACTGGCTTGACGAGATACCTACGTACGCTTGACGGCCAAACATCAGGCCGCCCTGCCCGAGTTTTCCATTGTTGACATTAAAGCCATTCTCCAACTGGAACACGGCCTTCAGGCCGCCACCAAGGTCCTCTGCCCCTTTAAGGCCAAATCGGCTACCTTGGGCGAAACCACTCTGGAGTTCGTACACCTTGCCGCCTGCGACGTTATTGGTGTAATCAAAGCCTTCGTCAATCAACCCGTAAAGCGTCACGCTGTTTTGGGCGAAAGCGGGGGCCGCGAAAGTGGAAATCACAAGTGCCGCAAGAATTCTCTTTTTCATAAGTTCTCCAAACTGTTTTATTTGAAATAACTACTTGCAACGTTTTTATTTGTCTGCGTGGGTAAAGCGGGTAAGACTGGTCCACCAGGAATGCTTGCAGTCACGCTACGAACACTAGCCAGCAGAGAGTGTGTTCAAGGGTCGGCCGCAAAACGTACTTTGAGATTACGGCCGTTTTAGCGGCGAAGTTTGTCTGATTTCGCTGATAGCTTGTACCTACTATCGGCAATTTCAGAGTCCGTCCTCCACCGCACGCATTTGACACGTCTATTCTGCGAGTCTCACGCGTTAGAGCGAGGAGCCGTCCGTCTCGTTTGCAACGGTCAGCGAATCGATGATTGCGTCCGCGTCGGATATCGAGGCGGTGGCACCGCAACTACTGCCGCCTGAATCTCGTCGGCCCCACCCAACGTGCGAGGTTGTGCGGCCCATCACTCTGCAACGTGTGTGGCTCACTTGAGACTGCCAGACAGAAACTGCTTCAATCGGTCGCTACGCGGGGCGCTGAGTACTTCGTCTGGCGAGCCTTCTTCTTCAGTGCGCCCTTGGTGCAAGAACATCACACGGTTGGACACATTGCGCGCAAAACCCATCTCGTGCGTGACCACAATCATCGTCCGACCTTCTTCGGCAAGCTTCTGCATCACTTTCAGAACTTCGCCAACCAGTTCGGGGTCGAGCGCTGAGGTAGGTTCATCGAAAAGCATGACGTCGGGATTCATCGCGAGGGCGCGCGCTATTGCCACCCGCTGCTGTTGACCACCCGACAAATGCGACGGATATTGCTTCTCAACGCGCGCAGGAAGACCAACTTTCTCGAGGAAAGTGCGCGCGCGCTCCTCCGCTTCGCGACGCGACAGTCCAAGGACATGAATCGGTGCCTCGATAATGTTCTCGAGCACGTTCATGTGCGCCCACAGGTTGAAGTGCTGGAACACCATCGAGAGCTTGGTTCGCATGCGTTGCAGCTGTTTGTGGTCCGCGACATCGAGGTTCCCAATCTTGTCGGCCTTAGTCTTCACCTCTTCGCCGTCGACAATGATTCGGCCTGCGTTCGGCCTTTCGAGGAAGTTTATGCAGCGCAAGAAGGTGCTTTTACCGGAGCCACTCGCGCCGATGATGCTGATGACGTCGCCTTTGTTGGCGTTGAGGGATACGCCTTTCAGCACTTCGTTGTCACCGAAGCGTTTGTGGATGTCGTGAACCGCCAGCTTGCGAGCTTCGCCTTGAGTCGTATGGGGCAACATGGTGTTCCTTTGACGATACTTATAAATCTCCAGATGGTGTGGGCTCCATCCGGTGCAATATCATGAAGTTCACTCAACACGAGCGTACTTGACCCCGTGCCACTCAGCGCCCTGGGGCGCGCGACTGGCGGGAACGGTAATGACAGATACAGCGCAGAATTAGTGTCCGGCGTCGAAGCGTCCGCGGTGCCGAGAGAAGGCAACGCCTACATGCGCGGACTCTGTGACCACTTGCGGACGGAGATTATCTCAAACGGTCAGCTTCAAACCCTCTGAAGTGGTCAAACGGCTCCTGCTAACCAATTGATGCACCCTTGATTCGACCTTTTGTTTCCTTCGAGGCGTCTGACCTGCGCCGCAAATGAGGAGTCAGCCGTCTCTCGAAGTATTGCAGCACTCGCGTCACAATAAAATTTATGAACAGGTAGATGCCACCGGCACAGACAAACACCGGTACAGCGTTGTAGGTCTCCGAAATTATCTTGTAAGCGATGCCTGTGACCTCCATCAGCGTGATAATGCTCGCTAACGAGGTCGACTTAACCATTAAGATAATCTCGTTACTGTAGGCGGGAAGAGCCTGTCGCAATGCGACGGGGAAAATTATCCGTCGAAAGGTTTGTAGTCCCGACATGCCACATGCCCAAGCAGCTTCAACTTGACCGTACGGAACAGACAAGATACCGCCGCGAATGATTTCAGCTCCGTAAGCTGCGGTGTTGAGGGCCAGTGCGAGCACTGCACACCAGAAGGGCTCTCGCAAGTACACCCACAAGAAGCTGTGTCGAACGGCCGAAAGTTGGCCTAAGCCGTAATAAATCAGGAATATCTGCACCAAAAGCGGTGTTCCACGAAACGCGAAGACATAGCCCCTTACTAGCGTCCTGACTGGCCACGGCCCATAGAGCCGTAAGCAAGCCAGGATGACCGCCAAGACCGCGCCTACTGATATCGAAATAGCGGCAAGCTGCAGTGTCTTTGGAACGCCGGAGAGTAAGCTGAGAACAGTGTCAGCGACAAATTGAAAGTCCATCATGCCCTCCGCACTCCGCGGAACGCGCGCGCCTCGACGCGTCTGAATCCCCAGCCCGTCACAGACGATATCGCGAGGAAGAGCAACGTCGCCGTCACATAGAAATAGAAGGGTTGATGCGTTGAGCCGCTTCCGATGGCCGATTGACGCATCAACTCTACCAACCCAATGACGGAGATGAGTGCCGACTCCTTAAGCACCAGTTGCCACACATTCTCCATTCCGGGTAACGCGTACCGTACGAGTTGCGGAACGATAATTCGGCGCAAGAGCAACATCGTTTTCATGCCGTATGCCCGGCCTGCTTCTAGCTGACCAGTTTGAATTGATAGAAATGCACCTCGGAGCACTTCCGACTGGTACGCCCCCGATACACACCCAATGGCGAGAGCACCCGTCGCGAAGGTAGGAGCTGAAACAAACCCGCTGCTTCCAAACATCGCTGCAACGTGACTCAAAAGAGCGCTTCCGCCAAAATACAAGAGGTAGATGACCAAGAGGTCGGGAACACCACGTAAAACGGTGGCGTAGGCGTCAGCCAGGAGGCGAGCTGTCGCACTCTGCGATAGACGCGCCCAGCATACGAGGGAGCCAAAAACCATTCCGATGAGAAATCCGCTGGCGGCGACGGCAACGCTCATCAGCGCCGCTCTGAGCATTAGCCCACCCCAGCCTTCCGGGCCGAAGCCCATCACGCTAAAAAAGTCCGTTTCAGACACGACCGTCTCTCCATCCAATCTCAGCAGTTGACGCAGCCATCTCGCTCTGAATCAACGCCTTGTTATGCATGCAACACGCCGGCGCCGAAAGACGCGGAGTGGGCGATGTGTTCATTCTCATGTCAATCATGCAAGTTCTTACCCTAGTGCAAATTTCCAACTGCCGCGACGGCCTCGGGCGAAAATCGAGTGGGACTAAACGCCTCTAAAGAGAAGGCAGATTTTCCGTCGACAATTAAATCGGCGAGCACAGAACCGACAATCGGAGCGAGTTGAAATCCATGTCCGGAGAAGCCGAACGCGTGCCAGATACCCGATGCTCCTTCGCTGGGCCCAATTATTGGAATAGTGTCCGGGGCGAGCGCCTCAAGGCCTCCCCAAGTCCGCACGACAGGTGCGTTGCGCAGATACGGAAAGAAATCGAGCACTGTGCTCGCGCTTTCCACCATGCGGTCCGCGACGGTCTCGGATGTTTCGTTAGCCATATCGACGATAGCTGGAACCCCGCCACCAATCACAACAGTCCCTGACTCGGTTTGCTTGAACGAGAGCGTCCGGTCAATCCCGACTACAACGGTATCGATAAATTTCGGCAGGCGCGCCGTCACCATCAACGTGTATCCAACGGTTTCGCACGGAATCTCGTCACCCGCTAGGCGTGCGAGTTGGGTACCCCACGCACCACCACAGTTCACAACGACCTGAGCGCTTCGGGTGCCCGACGATGTCTCGACCACCCAGTGATTACCCGATTGCTGCAACCCCGTCACGCGGACGCCCTCCTCGAATACGGCCCCGAGCTGTTCAGCGCGCAAGCGAAAAGCCTGCGTCGAACGTGCCGGATTCGCATGACCGTCGCGACGCGACATGATTCCGCCAACTGCCTGGTCCGATACGTTCGGCAAAAGCTTTCTAATCTGCTCGCGGTCTAACAACTCTTCGAACTCGTAGCCACGGCTGCGCATTTCGCGAACGCGTTTTTCGCACCATGCCATTTCTCCAGAATCGCCAGCGACGCCTATCTGACCGACGTCTCCAATGAAGTGACAGGTGGGCGCAAGCTCCGGCCCGAGAAGAGACTCAAGGTGAAACCATTGCTCCATCGCCGCCATGGACAGCGGGATTTCAGCGAAATCGCGAAGGAGCTGGCGTACACCGCCGGCGTTGACTCCCGACGCGTGACGACCGACCGTATTTTTCTCGATGACCAGTACCGAAAGGCCCCTCTTTGCGAGATGCAGGGCAGTGCTACAGCCGTGGATACCACCGCCAACGACAATCGCGTCGTACGAAGCACCGGACTTATGATTCTGTATGCTGGATTTCATGGTTACAGCTCACGTCGAGAAGGTTCACCGGTATGTTGGGCTGCCGGGTCCTTAACAGCGTTACGCAGGGCGGCCCATGCTCCGAGCGTTACCGGCTTGACAGGTATGCGCGGGCGGTACAGGCCTACTTGCTCCACCGACTTCCCGAGTTCCTCGGCGATAATCCGACCGACTGTCGTCCCACACATACGTCCTTGGCACGGACCCATGCCGCAGCGAGTCAGCGACTTAATCTGATTCGGGTCCGTCAGCCCATCGCGAATGGTCTCCCGGAGAAATGAGGCAGAAATCTCCTCGCATCGGCAGACAATGGTGTTGCCCTTAGGAAGCGGTTTGACCAACGAGGGAGGAAAAGCACGGTCGAGAAAGGGACGAATCCGCATCAGTCGTTTCAGAAGCTTGCGATGCTCTTCCGCGCGAGCGTCGCGCTCCTTGACGCTAATCCGACCGAGGCGGCACGCTGCATCAAGCGCGGCCAGCCGTCCAAGGGGCTCCGCCGCTTTTGCGCCGAGTATGCGCTGCCCGTCTCCAGCGATGGAGATGCGCTCCTGGCTTGTCGCACCCCATTCATCAACGATTGGTCGCCAAGTGAGCTGGGCTTCGTCCCAAACGTGGCGGCAGCCTGCCGACCGACTCAGTTGAACGTTCGGCACCACTCCATCGTGCAACAGAAGGACCGACGCGGGGATGCTCATGGACTTACCCGAGGCAGTAAACGATACAAGGTCTAGCTTGGCCGCCCCTTCGGCCACCACGTCAGAGACACCGTGATAGATAGCGACGCCAGCAGCACGCAAACGACGCATCCAAGACAGCCCTTTACGAATCTCGTTGAATTGTGTCAGCGCCCAAGGAAGCTGGTACAGGGCCTGAACAGGCAACATCCTTGGAGTCGTTATGAGGACGGCCTTGAGGGGAGCACCAGCCTCGAGCAACTGAGCAGCCACCAGCAACGGCAACGGGCCACATCCGGCAATAACCGTGGCTTCTGATGGTACAATCCCCGAAGACTTCAGCAGCGTTTGTGCGGCGCCGGCGCCCATGACGCCAGGCAACGTCCACCCAGACACAGGAACTGGGCGTTCCATCGCACCGGTTGCCAGGATGACATGACGGCTGCGAAGCAACGAGGCTTCACCTTGTTGAGTAATTCCCACTACGCCGTCTGGCGTGACCTGCCACACAGCTGAAGCAGGCGCATATGTCGCCCCACTGTGACGGAATGCCTTAACCAAATCCAATCCCAAGCGAAAGTCGGGACCAAGCAGTGGAGCTACGCGGTCACCGTGACTCGACCGACGTTCGACGGCTCGATAAATCTGGCCGCCCGGAGCCTCCTGCTCGTCCAGAATGACGGTGTCAATATTGAGTTCTGCCGCGAGTGTCGCAGCAGCCAAACCGGCAGGTCCTCCACCGACAACTACCAGCTCGCATTCAGCACGGTCGGCAATTTTCATAGCAGCTCCATTTCGCCCGGACCATCCTGATGCGTCACGTTCATTCTCGGCTTTGCAGTAACTAAACATGCCTGGCAATTAGCCACGCCATCAATCTCGACTATGCAATCGAAACAGTTGCCAATCATGCAATGAGGTTGGCGCGGAGCGCCGGTGACAGGAGTAGTACGGAAACGTTCGACTCCATGGGCCAGAAGCGCGGCAGCGACCGTGTCTCCTTCCGCGGCGTTGACGAGCTCTCCATCGAACGTGAACTGAATTACTTTAGTTGGAGGCTCAAGCCTGGTGAACATTGCCATTTGAAATTCGAAATCCGCAAAACTTTCGGTAAGACAGCGACGACTACAAGAGCCGTCGCTTCCCGTGAACGCAAAGGAATCAGTTCTGCGGCGACAAGTCCAACCCGAACCACTTCTGCATCAACCGGCGATTCGTACCGTCGTCGTTCACCGATTTAATCGCCTGGTCAAACATCGCTTTCAAATCAGTGTCATCTTTTCGCAAAGCGACATTAGTCGTGCCAACCCCAATTACACCCCCGAGGAATCGAGGGCCTACTAGAGCTGCGTCTTTCATGTCTGGCTGGCTAGCTGCCTTGTTAAGGACGGTGATATTCGCCATGACCAAATCAACGCGACCAGCCTGAAGGTCGAGATTATGCTGCTCGATGGTCTTATACTCCCGAACTTCCATGAAGTCTTTCAGATATTTGTCGGCAAAATTGGCAGCCGTACTTGCGCTTTGAACACCCAATATTTTCCCGGAGAGCAGAGGACGGAGCTTAACGATTTCCTTTTTAGCGGCGTCTTCGTCCTTACTGAGATTGAAAACTTTGTTCAAGTCAGGCATCCCAGCCAATGGACTTGACTTTAACGTCATAAATCCATTCGGCGCCTGAGTGTATGGGATTGAAAATGCGACAACTTTTTCGCGTGCCGGAGTAACACCCATGGATGCTACGATTGCGTCGTATTTCCCAGCGTTCAGCCCAGGAATAATCCCGTCCCAGTCCTGAGCGACGATATCGCATTTAATCTTCATGCGATTACACAGCTCGTGCGTCAGGTCAATTTCGTAGCCTCCCAATTTTCCGTCGGGGCCCATGAAATTCCACGGAGCGTATGCGCCCTCAGTAGCGACTGTTATCTTCTCGTAGGTTTTTGGGGCCGCCAAGGCAGGCTGCACAAGCGCGATGCTAGTTAGCAGGACTGCAAGAATGGAAAATCGCATGGCAATCAAACTCCGAAAAGGTTGGGCAACTTAAGCCCTTGATATCGACGGTAGAAGACATATACCGCGCCTAATAGAGGCAGCGGTTAACTTGCAGCCAAAACTAAAAACAGCGTTTGAAAAATGGATACCCGAGCAGGGGCCGGCAGACTGCAGCAAGCCGTTGCAGTTTAATTCTTCTGTTTAACAGGTAGAAAATCGGTACGACGCGAATTGCGAGAGAATCGTTTTTCGTGCTGTCCCCATGACTGAATGTTCTAAAACCAAATTTCTTGCGTCCAATACTTTGTTTTGTCCCGCCTATAGGATTCGACTATACTCAGGAAACGCTACATACTGCCGGAGCATTCGTTGAACTATCGCCAGCTTGAGGCGTTCCGGGCATTGATGGAGACCGGAACGGTTACTGCAGCAAGCCAGTTGTTATCCATTTCGCAGCCGTCGTTAAGTACGCACATCGCCAACCTCGAACACGAGTTGCAACTATCGCTTTTTCATCGGCGGGGAGGACGACTCGTGCCCACCGCGGAAAGCCAACTGTTGCTGGCGGAGGTCGACCACGTGGTAAAAGGCATGGCGCGTTTGCGCCGCTTAGCGATGGATGTCCGGAGTTTGCAATCGGGCCGTGTTTCGATAGCAGCCTATCCAGCGGTAGCGGCCATGTTGCCAGGATTCGCTGTGGAATTTGCAGCTCGACATGACCGCGCGCTCCTCGACCTTCAGGTTCACGATTCGCTCCGGAACGCGGAGTTGGCAGCTACGAGGCAGGTAGACGTGGCATTCACTGCAATGCCAATAGGCGACTCAGCCGTCGTTTGCGAACTGCTGAGCCGCGTTAGCTCAGTGTGTATCTTGCCGAAAGGACACAGGCTCGCCTCGGCCGAAATCGTCACGCCTCAGGACCTGCGTGATGAGCCTTTTATCGCGCTTGGTCGCGAAGATGGTTCTCGGCAAGCCGTTGAGCGAGTTCTTGGACAACACGGCATTGACCTGGACGTGCGTTTTGAAACAACTCGTTCCGAGACTGCATGCGGCCTTGTCGCGGCCGGTGGTGGTATTGCAATTATCGACCCGTTTTGTGCAAGCGCATGGGCAGACCGTATTGAAGTTCGTCCTTTCGAAGCAAACGTTCCTAGCGACGTCTACATAGTACGAAGCCGCCAAGAAGAACCGTCACTGCTATTGCAAGCTTTTGTCGAAGACCTCCGAGTCAGGCTGACATCGACTTAAGGGAAACGACGATTCCTGCCGGCGCGGGAACAACGAGACCACTACGTCTGCGCGCCCAAGGGGCGAAGACGTAGCATGATTGCTTGTGCTGCCACTCTTTTGAGGTAGCACGAATAGCTTACTACTCCGATTGCCTGACCGCACTCAAAGGTCATCCGGTAGCACGGGGGACGCCTGTTCGACTCTGTCCTTGCAATCCTTGGGGCGGCATAAAACAACCGCCTCATTGGGCCCAAACATTACTTCTGTCGAGCCAGCGCTCTTGCCGATGAAAAACTTTCCACAACAACTGGCCTTTTCCGTTTATGTGACATATCTGCTAACCTCGACGGCTTACGCGACTACCGTGAGCGTGGACCGAGGGAACATCATGGTTGTCGACAACAACGGCTTTGTGCGACAGCTGACAACAACTGGCCTCGACGCTTCACCTGCCCTTTCTTCTGACAAGCAGCGGGTAGTGTTCGTGCGTCGCACGCCCCAGAAGAAGGTGACAACCGGCGCCGGCGACGCCACTGCCGACCAGCTGTGGACGGTGAATCTTGACGGCACGTCACCGCACATGCTCGTAGAAGGCCGTGAGGGCAATGACCCAAAAAGAACGCTGGCCGCGCTGGACACGCCAATGTTTTCACCCGACGGACGTACGGTGTATTTCACCAGCGCCGCGTGGGCTACTTCAGGCGCAATTCACGCGATTGCGACGGCGGGAGGAAAGGAGCGGTTCGTCACGGACGGAAACACCCTAACAGTCATACCATCAGGACAATTCGCTGGCAGTCTTATCGTAAACAAGCACAAGTACTGGCTCGCGGGAGGCTCGTACAACTGGTTCTGGCTGGTCACCCCGAACGGCGAAGAAAAAGGCGCAGTGGGTCCTGATGAGAGCAGCATCGCGGCGTTCATTGATATGTACGCGAAGTAACCGCAAGGTGCCGCGAAACTGGGCTCGACCATGAACTTCCGGCTGGCGATAAGACCGGGACGCTCGTGACCCCTAAGCGCATCATGAGTGCCCACGCCATCAAAAACGAACAACGAACCGATGTCTTTCGCGGTTAGTCCCCAAACGGGTTGCCGGTGTCTTTCACTTCGGTATTGAGGTTGTATTCCGCACGCACGGCTTTGAGCACGCCCTCGATGTCGCGCTCGAAGCCGACCGCGTTGCCGAAGTGGGTCATGTTCCAGTTGCAGCCTGTCTTGTCAGCCTCTTGCAACTGCGGCCGCGGCACACGAATCTTCACGCCATCTTCGACGATTTCCTGCAGTCGATGGATTCGCCGGTTGACCTCCTGCTGTAATTGCGAAGCATTGAGCGTCTTGCGTATCATTCAGGTCTCCTTCCGGTTGCTCAAACTAGTCTAGCGCAGGCGAGGCGTTCCGCGACCTGACGCTGAAATGCAATCCGTCCAGAGCGAGCACCCCACATGACGGGAACACAATTCCGGAGAAAGCCGAAACACCGGAATTTGCACGGAGATGTACTTGTCAGGGCGCTTTCTCCTCCTGAGCATAAACTAGCCGCAACGCGTCTACCGTGCCGATTGCCACTTGCCTCGAGAACTTGAGATGAATGTCTATCAGCGAGTCGCTGTCGGACCGCGCTGTGTACGAAGTGTCGACATACCGACCCTCGGCGTATCTCTGGAAGCTGATTTCGTCAAAGGCTTCGCGCGTCAATAGAATCGACTGGCCAGGTTGCAGGAACACTCCATAGACCTCGACATCGTTGAAGTTGCAGATGTAAGCATGCCCTTTGTCGTTCGCATGCCAAACCCGAAGGTCTTGCGGCTTCTGATAACCCAAGCCAATGTATGCATGCTGCCACTCCCATACCCAATCGGGCTTGGTCGGGTTCTCCAGCAAAAGGATTGGATGCAGACCTTGGGCCGTCATGGACTCCGCGAACGATTGGACAGCAGCCCAGTACAACTCGGCATCCGGAACTAACTGAGCGCCCGCATCGCAAGCGCGCAGAACGTCCCACATAATCAACTGCCCTACATTGTTTCGTACAGCGTCGTCCCAAAAGTCTGATTCGTTTATCGCGCGTTGGTCCATTTCGACCTTCGTCATCTCTCCCTTGCGAATCTGGCGCACGGTCAAGTTGAAGTCCTCCAACGGAGCATCGCTATCGCGGAAGTTCTGCTCGAATAGTTGCAGAGGAAACGGGCCGGACTGTGTACTAAAGGCGCTACGCGACGCGAACATCGCAATCTGCTCAAGCCGCTCGGGGTCGACGGCCTCGTCGTGAAGCACTTCGTTTCGCCGGTTCTCCACGGTAGCCTTAATCGCCTCCAGGCTGGTATGCAGATTAGAGCGAGCTAATGGGGCGTCTTGAGGCTTGCCAGTTCGATTCAGCAGTG
This sequence comes from Paraburkholderia domus, assembly GCF_905220705.1. Lineage (GTDB taxonomy): Bacteria > Pseudomonadota > Gammaproteobacteria > Burkholderiales > Burkholderiaceae > Paraburkholderia > Paraburkholderia domus. The sequence continues at coordinate 699,578 of NZ_CAJNAT010000001.1, read as the reverse complement.
TGTCGACTACCGGCGCTAATAGTTCGGTTGTGTCACTTAGGCGACGTAGCCAGGCGTCAAGTCGACTCCGAACGATTTCGATGCTCCGGTACTGGCGAGTCATCCAGACATCAATTTGGTTGCTCAGCGACGCCGTCAGTTGCCACGTTTTGTCAGAGAGCACCGCAAGAAGTATCAGCTGTTGTTCCTGAAGTGATTCGAGGTCGTCCGCGCCAAAGGAGGAATAAACGCGCGAGCTAATCATGCCTGGTTGCTGCGTATTCTTTATCCTTTCGACAAAGGTGTCGAGCCGAGAGACATACCCGGTGCGATAATGTCCTCCCGACGCAAACTGCCGGACTTTGGCTGTCAGATATTCTGTCGCCGTCATGTCGCGCAGCGACTCTGATGCCGTACCGCCGGTTCGCCATTGTTTTCCGTTGAGCAACCCGGTAGCAATTTCGATGGCTAGAGACCCGTTGAGGTCCTGCTGGTCGTGTTGGCACGCAAGAGATATCAGTAGCTCGACGGTTACAAGCCGAATATCCGTCCACAGGTTTAGGAGAGCTGCGCGCAATACGCCACGCTGCACTTCAGTCTGACGTATTCCCGTCGGAAATGAGTTCTCATCGGTTAGACCGAAGGAAGCTTCGATTTCTTGCCAATTGGCCTCTAGGTCGTCCACCGTAAAAAAATCTGTCTTTCCGACAAGCATAAAGGGCTGGTGCTCGTACGTGGAGTCTCCCCACCACTTGCCGAGCGCGTCAGCAAACCACTCAGCCGCGGTTTGGTCTCCTCGCATAACCGCTGCGATTAACAGTTTTGAAGTGCCCTGAACGTGTGCCGCTCTCAGCTTCGCTATCTTGTACGCGCTCGTCCACTCGAAAGTGTCAGAGCTTGCCGGCATCTCTGCGACGTCATCTTTTGCGTTCTCCCACCCACCAACGAACGTAGAGATAACATTCTCGTATACGTGGAATAGCGGAGGTATCAGGGTCACCATCTGATGTGCGCCATGCCGACCCGCACCCTGTTCCTCTACCTGCCGGGCCCACCAATCCCCCAGTTGGTACATCAGAAGCAGGGGAAGGTCCAGCATTCCTTCCCGAATCTCAGCGGGAGACTCACGAAGCTCGCGACCACCGAGGTGCCGAACGATATGACACAGGCGACGTACTGGGCTAGCGTCGGTAGCCATGGATTCGATTGCCGCCAAGAACAAGTGGCGATACGTATTGTTCCAGTTCTCGTATAGCGAACGTTGAAAGACGTGCTCGAGGTCTGGCATCAACGCCCAGCTGGTCACGGTCCCATCGCTTGATTCGAACAAGGATGCGCCCAAAAGTAGCCGGTGCAGACCGACAAGTGTTTCGTAAGCTCGCTCGAATTCTTTGACGTTTGGCTTACTTACCGCAGTGCGCGCGTCGAGTTCAAACTCCTCCAGTACGGACGCCACCTGAATTTCGAAGCGTTCTCTCTTGACACTTGTGAAGGAAAACGCCCGACGCAGAAGCGAGCGAAGCACTTCATCGAGGTCGGGTCCCGCTTCGACGAGCGCAAGGGGTAACGTCTCGTGGTAGCGACTGCCGGGCGTCATCGGCACCGATAGTGTCGGCCAAACGGCGCGACGCTGGAATTGCTGCGCCGCAGGACGTGGCCATTTGGACGCGGCGCGAGCCCATAGTGCTATGACAACCACCAGCGGCCACAAACGCACATTAGTCAGTCGAGATTCCGACCGAAGTTCAATCGTTCCTTGCTGCGTTCCTCTTCCTAAAAGGTAGCGCGTCAGGTGAACTCTCGGTCCTTCCGTGCTCTTTTCGTCCAGATGGTCCGGCGTGGAAATCCAGCCTCTGGAATGTGCTTGGGCGAAGACCTGGAACGACCACAGACGTGCGACATCGCGGGGGAGCGCAACGCTGACAACGTGACGCCGCACAACATCAAGTTGAACATCTGCCCGCAAAAACTCCACAGTCCTGTAGAGAAAATGAGCCGTTAGGAGGGCGTTTATAGTAAACCAGATTGCGTCAAGTGCTCCCCAAGGAAGAAGGGAACTTGAACCTTGATGAGGCACCGCAACATACTGGACGCCCATGGCGACCACCAACATTAGTGACGATAGACCGGCGGGCAGTGCACCCGAATTCAGCATGTACAGGTGCATCGCATTGTCGGCGGCTGGTCGCCGCTGCAAGAAGACTGCCACGAACGCAATGACCATGGGAAACGCCAGAGCTGCAATAGTCGCCTGCACCGACCACAGCGTCGTGAAGTAGGTCAGTCGGTCTGAATTCGGCCAGTTTTTCCAGCTTGCAGGATGCATCGAGGCCGGGAGGTAGTGAACCAGTACCCGCAAGACGCAGATTGCAACAGGACCTGATAGGCAGAGCCAAATTGGATGTTCTCCCGCGTGTGTTAGCGACCGCATCCACGGGGACAAACCTTGGCTTCTCTGGTAGCGATTGAACGAGCGCCAATCCGCGATATCATTGCGGACTATGCTTCGGACCGACCACGGAGTGTTGCTTAGTGATTTGATAAGCTTGAGAACAAAGGTCACAAGGTCGATAGGAGGACGTGTGGCCGCCACCCACTTCGCCTTAATGCGCTCACGTGTTAACCTGAATGTCTCTTGGACTCGTTCGATTTCATTCCTCATTTGGTCCCCGCTCTTATAGGCGCTATGTTAATAGCGTTGCGCGTTTGCGATTTACGACTGGTAGGCAAGCAGTTCGGCCCGCGCCCGGAGGTCGAGGTTGAGGTTGAGGTTGAGGTTGAGTGGATTCGTCACGCTGCTCACAATCAGAAGTCGAGTTATAGGCCGCCGGTCACGCAGCCAGCCGATGCTCGTAGTATGGGCGGTCCCTGTCATCAAGAATCGCATACTGCGCCGCTAGGTCCGAAGCATCCGGATTCAACCACGCGTCGATATTCTCGGGCTTAATTGGGATAATGCAACGGTCATGGCCGGCGGCCGCGACCTCTGGTGGTGGCTCGTCAGTGATGGCAGCAAATGACAGGAGGTCCTGCTCGCCGGGCGCGCTCCAACGCGACCACAAGCAGGCGACTAGCATGTCATGGGCAGGGTTTGGCTTGAATTCAAGCACCACATTCTCGTCTTTCTCCCCTTCGGCAAGCTCCCGACCCTCCATCTTGGCGCGCCTGACGTTCTCATAAAAGGCATTGACCACGAGGATGCCGTGTGAGTACCCAAACAGGGGCCGCCAGAAACCTTCGAGGTTGTCGCGCCGAGCGTTGTACGTCCCGGGGAACTTGACGTCATACGATGCCGGTTTGCCAGCAATGCGGCATTGATAACGCATCGGTTTTATGACGCGTTGGCCGTCTTCCATCACCATGACGGGCGCATAGGTCCCGGGGAAGATGCGTGAATCGCGGGCCTTGGGCTCAGTCCGCTGAATGTCCTCAAGTTTGCCACGCGTCCACTCGATTTTATCGGTGGCGATTCGCTGGCTTTCGGCCGCCGCCTTCGTGACCTTCGTCTGAAGTGTTCGTTCGGCGTCGGCCAGTCGCTTGCGCTGCTTGAAAAGGTCTTGCTCGAGCTTCGACGTCTGTCCGGCATTGAACTTTTCAATGAGAGCTTTGATTTCTCGCTCGGCTTCGGTCTGGGGCTGAGCAAACGCGTCCTCCATTGCTTTCGGCACTTTTGCCTTATTGACGCCTTCTGCACGCTCAAAAAACAGACGTGCAAACTCATGGATATCCATCAAGGCGCCGAAAGTGCGCACGAACTTCCTGTAGTCCGCCAGAATCTGAGCCGAGTAGCACATGGACGCCTCCGTTTCCTGCTCCCATGATACGCATTCTCCGCGGCAAGGCGACCGCGACGAATATGCGGTTTGGATGACAGGCCGCGTGAAACTTTAGTCGGTATTCAGTTGCCAAAGAACAAGTGGTCGCTCGGATATCCGGATATGACAAGCGTGCTGCTGGTAGATGACGACGCGGAAGCCCTTGCAGCATGGGAGGCGAACTGCATCGCAGACGGATTTGAGGTGAAAAGTGCGAGCGATGGCAAGTCAGCGTTGGCAATGTTCATCGAATCCCCTGTAGACATAGTGGTCGCCGACTGGCGTATGCCAGTGATGTCGGGGAGCGAACTGTGTCACCGATTGCGCACTCTCCCTGGATTAGCTGACGTTACCTTCATACTGGTTTCCGGAGAACCCAGCCCGCCAGCCTTCATCAGCTACGACGGTTTCCTTCGCAAGCCCGTAGATGGGCAAATTTTACTGACCACGATGCGACGGCTGCTGACAGAACACGCAACCCATCGAGAGCAACGGCGCGGCGGAACAACGTAGTCATATGACCGTCCGCTCTTGCGCATGAAACGAGCCCAACTCCAGGTCGTTATAGGGAGGCGCTCACATTGCGGTGCCGCGTCAGCAAAAATTCCTGCTCGCTGTCGTCAGACTACCCAGCAGAGATGACATGTCGACAAGCCGCTGCGCGACCAGATGTCGAACCTCTCCTTGACACTGCCAGGTCCCGTACACCGCAAGTAGAGATGCGCCCAGCGCCTCTTTGCGCTGTTTCTCAAAGAGGCTCGGCCAAATGACTACATTCACGTTGCCCGTCTCGTCTTCCAGCGTCACGAAGAGCACGCCCTTTGCTGTGCCCGGACGCTGACGCACGGTAACAAGCCCGCAGCCTCGTGCGAGCCGCCCGTCGCGATAGGTGCGCAGAGTCGATGCTGGCATCAGGCGGTTTGCAAGCAACTGCGGCCGCAGCAGTTCAAGCGGATGCCGGCCTAGCGTCAGACCAACTGACCGATAGTCCGCGACGATATCGTGAGCTTCCGTCGGCGCGCCGAGCTGGGGAGTTTCGTCCTCAACGGTTGCTGCGGCGAGCATGTCCTTGTCCGGAACAGCAGCGACCGACTGCCATAGCGCTTCACGACGATTGCCGGCAAGCAGGGCCAATGCGTTGGCGTCAGCGAGTATGTGAAGGTCCTTCCGGTCAAGTTGTGCGCGTCGAGCCATGTCTTTGACGCTCCCGAACGGCCGAACTGCGCGCGCGTTCTCAATGCGTTCCGCAGCGCCGTCCTTCATACCGCGAAGCAAAGACAGGCCGAGTCGCACTGCTGGTCGTCCAATGTCGACGAGCTTGACCAATGCCGAGTCCCAACCGCTCGCGGTCACATCAACTGGCAGGACCTTGACTCCATGTCGCTGTGCATCCTGCACGAGCTGTGATGGTGAATAGAAGCCCATGGGCTGCGAGTTCAGCATGGCAGCAAGAAACGCCTCTGGCTCGTGGCACTTCAGCCAGCTGCTCGCATAGACGAGCAAGGCGAAACTGGCCGCGTGACTCTCCGGAAAACCATATTCACCAAAACCTTTAATCTGCTCGAAGATACCCTCAGCGAAAGCCAGGTCGTAGCCGCGCTCCTGCATCCCGTTGACGATGCGGTCGTAATATTTTTCGAGGCCGCCCTTGCGCTTCCACGCGGCCATCGCGCGACGCAGTTGGTCAGCCTCGCCAGCGGTGAAGCCCGCGGCAAGAATCGCGACCTGCATCACCTGCTCCTGAAAAATCGGAATGCCGAGAGTCCTGCCCAATGCAGTCTTCAATGCTTCGCTCGGATAGGTCACGGGCTCGAAACCCTGCCGGCGCTGCAGATAGGGATGCACTGCACCGCCCTGAATCGGACCGGGCCGGACAATGGCGACTTCGATGACGAGGTCGTAGAACGTGCGAGGCTGCATCCGCGGCAGCATCGACATCTGGGCACGCGATTCAATCTGGAAAACGCCGACAGTATCGGCAGCGGAAATCATCTCGTACGTTTTCGGGTCCTCCGCAGGTATGTCCTGCATTTCAAAACGCTCCCCGCGCTGCTCTGACACGATATCCAGCGTGCGCCGGATGGCCGACAACATTCCAAGCGCAAGCACATCGATTTTTAGAAGGCCGAGCGCCTCGAGGTCGTCCTTGTCCCATTCGATAACGCTGCGGTCAGCCATTGCCGCATTCTCGACCGGCACGAGTCGCGTGAGCTTCCCGCGGCTGATGACAAAACCGCCCGAGTGCTGTGACAGGTGGCGCGGGAATCCGAGTAACTGCGACGCCAGTTTTGCCCAAGCCTGAATAAGGGGTTTCTCCGGGTCAAGACCGGACTCGGCGAAGCGCTTGAGCAGGTCCTGACTCGTGTCGAACCAGTGATGGCTCTTCGCGACCAGGTCAACTATCTGTGGGTCAACGCCGAGCGCCTTGCCCGTTTCGCGCAGCGCGCCGCGGGGGCGATACGTCGAAACGGCGGCAGCAATTGCAGCCCGGTCGCGACCGTATTTTTTGTAGATGTACTGGATGACCTCTTCGCGCCGTTGATGCTCGAAATCGACATCGATGTCTGGCGGCTCACCACGCTCTTTCGAGATGAAGCGCTCAAAAAGCATACTTCCTCGAGCGGGGTCGACCTCAGTGATGCCGAGGCAAAAGCAGACCGCGGAATTGGCAGCCGAGCCACGACCCTGGCAAAGGATGTGCTGGCCACGGGCAAAGCGCACGATGTCGTACACCGTGAGGAAGTACGCTTCATATTGCAGGTCCGCTATGAGGTCCAGTTCGTGCTCAATCTGCTCCTGGACCTTGTGCGGGATTCCCGACGGAAAGCGTCGTTGGGCACCGATGTACGTCTCCTGTCGCAGATATGCGGCAGACGTGAAGCCGGCTGGCACAAGTTCGTCTGGATACTCGTAACGCAACTCGTCCAACGAAAACGTACAACGACTCGCAATATCAACGGTAGCGTTAAGTGCTTCGTCTGGATACAGATTCGCGAGCCGCAGTCGCGACCGCAGGTGCTGCTCGGCATTCGGCGCAAGGTCATAACCGCATTCATGGACAGACTTGCCAACCCTGATGGCCGTCATCGTGTCCTGCAGAGGCTTTCGCGAGCGCACATGCATGACAACATTGCCAAGCGCGACAACAGGTACGTCCTGATTGCGGGCGACGAATTCCACCGCGCCCCGATGAATATCGTCCATGGCACGTTGGTGCATCACGAGGCCTACCCAGGCCCGCCCAGTGAACGTGTCATCGAGCCACTCGACCTGTGCCGCAAGAACATCTTCCTTTGCCGGAAAATCGGGCACAAGAATGGCGAGGCAATCAGGCATGCCGAGCAGATGCCGGTTTTCCTTGTCGGGTCGGGACAGGTCCTGCGGAGTAAGGCGATATTCCCCCTTCGGTGCGCGCGTACGGGCTAGCGTAATCAATTCAGACAGGTTGCCGTATCCCTCGCGATTTCTGGCCAGAAGAATCAGCCCGAACGCTGGCGAACCATCAGCGTTTGCCAGGCGGAAGTAAGAGCCAACGATAAATGGCAGCTTTGCTTTCTTCGCCGCAACGTGAGCGCGCACGACGCCCGCCAGCGAGCACTCATCGGTTACTGCCAGAGCTGAATAGCCCAGTTGCGCCGCACGCTCGGACAGCTCTTCTGCGTGAGAGGCTCCGTGCAAAAACGTAAAGTTCGAAAAGCAGAAAAGCTCGGCATATGCCGGCAGCATGGTGAACGAGGAGTCCATGGCGTGTCATCCGAACAGGCCGTGGAGAAACCACCGCTGGTCTTCTTCCGCGTCACGACTGCTGACGCGCTCACGGTAAATCCAGAAACAGCTCTGGTCTTCACCTTGCGCGACGAAGTAGTCGCGTGTCACCAGTTCGCCATCAAACCACCCGGCCTCGATGCGTTCACCCGGCGATACCATGCGCAGCGGCGACCCGTAGAACAGCCGATGTTTTCGCATCAGCAGGCGCACGGGTTTTTCCAGCAGCCAGGTTGGTCGCGGAAGGCCCTCAGGCAGTGCGGTGCCTTTAGACCGACTCGCAATGGGAACCCATCGATTTGCAATCTCAGGCCGGTAGTCCGCGGTCGGCGCGGGCCGAAGTACGTTTTCTTCGCCGAGCCTTGCCACCAGTAATTCGACCAGACGTGCGTGCTCCTCGGCCGAGCCACCGGGCTCCGGAAACAGGGTGTCCGAAGCAGGCGCCGCTGGTTGCACGTTCGATGCATCGAGTCGTAGCGCGATGACAGGCGCAGTCAGTTCAATCCGGCCAAGGCGTTCCTTGATGAGCCGGACAAGATGGTCCTCGCGCCACGTCGGCTCTCCCAGCGCAATTTCAATGGGAGTCGGCTCAATTGCCTGTCTGCCTCGCTCGTGCTCCAGCAGAAGCGTCGCGCCTGTGAGCGCCAGTTGCTTTGCGCACAACCAGCCACATAGCTGCACGATGAGGCGATGCGCGCCGAAGACCACCGCTTCTGCGTGCTCGATGCGGTCCGGCATTTCAATGCGGGCAGAAAACGTTGGAGGCAGTTCCAGCCAGTCAAACAATTCGGGCGCCGTGCCGAATGCCCGGTCCAGCGAATCAAGCAGGTGCTCGCCGCAACGGCGCTGCAGTCCGGCACGCGGTAATCGCCGCACGTCTGCAATCGTCTCGCAACCAAGTCCTGTGAACCAGTCTGCAAACGGTCGTACTTCCGGCACTGACAGCAGCGGCAGTGCGGACAGTTGCCGTTCGAGCGAGTCGACCTTGAGTACGCGCCGGTTCCGGTGCTTCGCGAGCAGCCATGCGCCTTGCCCTGTGGGCGCGGCACTTATCCGCGCGGTCAGTCCAATGGTTTCGAGTATTGCTTTCGCCTGCCGGCATACAGCGAGCAGTCCACCAAACAGACGCAAGCTTGCGCCGATGTCGACCACGACAACAGCCTCTTCGAGCACAGCGACATCGGGCGAGAACTGCATGAGCGCCACTGCCACTTCGCGTTGCGCGGCATGTTCACGGCCGGGGTCGCGCTCGTACATCTCTACCTCCGGCGCGAGCGTCAACACACCGCCGCGCTTCATGCCAACCCGCACGCCCGAAGACCTGGCTACCCCGTCAGCGATGAGCACCTTGTCCCTGTCCAGGACCACGCTGCCGTGTGCGGGCTCAGGCAGCCACTTTGGTCGGAAGACCTCGAGTTGCAACCGGGGCAAGTGGACGGCGAGAAATACGCGCATGGTGCGAAAACAGGACAGGTGTTGGTTGAAGTGGAATGGACAGAGGCGCTGCGCGTGCTGGACCTCGTCGCTTCGTAATGTCGACGGTCAGACCGTCGCGTTCTGACTGGAGCGCCAGTCGTAAAACTGCTGGAGAGGCATCCTGTGCTGACGCCAGTGGGCGGACCATGAAGAACAACGTTTCCGAAGACTGTGCTGCGAGATGCAGCCGACGCAGCGACGAGGTCTGAACGTATTGCGTCCAGAACAGAAGCGCGCCGCAACTGCCGGCGCGCAGAATCTGCTCTGCTGCCCACAATGCGTCCGCCGTCTTCGAGGCCCGAATCTGCATCAGTTGCTCTGGCGACAACCCGATGTACTCGAGGCCAAGCCCGTTGGGAATGTGCGGCGGCTGCACCATCGCGACCGGCCGCTTGCCCAGTTCGCTGAGCGCCGGACGAAGCAGCCGCATTTCACCCACGCCGGCCTGCTGGACCAGCAAGTCGACAAGCGCGCCGACGGGCCAGCCACCGCCTGGCAGTTCTGCGGACAACGCCGGATACCCCGTGTCCACCGTGCGGCCCCGGCCCCGCGCAAGCTGCGACGCCCGCCACAAGGACGGGTGTATTGCTTCCGGAATGGGGGACGGGACAGTCATTGGATTGCGAAAATGCCTGTATGGATATACAGTATCCTACACGGATTTCCGTAGCGGCGAACAGACACTTTTTTTGGGGTGAAACTTCATGGATATGCGCGTTCGCAAGCCGGTCAGTCATCCGATGCCCGAGATTGCGGCGTTTGTCGCCGACATAAAATCTGCCTTTGGCGAGCAGGAAATCGACGAGGCCATTCGCCGCGGCAAGGCGGGAGAGCCGACGTTCTTTGCGTGCGAAAATGGCCGCTCGGTGGGTACCGCTAGTCCGGCGGAAGCCGATGTCTGGCGCGTTGACGGCGCCGTGCGCGACCGCCACTACTGTGACGGTTGCGACGGGTCGTGCGTCGGAGGGGATGTATCCTGCAGTGACAGACTGAATCGCATCGCCAAGGAGAAACGATAGTGAAACTGGTTGGATGCGGGTTGCTTTTACTCGCGTGTACTTCGTCCGCGTTTGCAGGCGAGCGTTACATAGAAATCTGGAATCCGCCCGAAGCTCGCGATGGATTGCATCAGGGTGCAGGCGCGCCGAAGTCGCTTACGCAGAAGCGGCGTGTGCCTCATTTCGTAAAAACACGGGCGCATCGCTCGCCGGCCACCGCTACGAACCTGGCTGTGAAGCAGGGTGCTCCCGGTACCGGTACGCGACGCGTTACTCCTGACGTGTCGGAAATTCCCCGTCTGATAACTCCCGAGGGGAACGTGCTGCGCGTTGATGCTCACGACTCGAATGTTGAGGTCGTGCGCTGATGGAATCGGGAAGCTACAAGGGATACCGCATCTTCGGTCACGCCATACTTCAGCAAGAAGACATCCTTTCGCCTGAGCGATACGCAGGAAGCGGGACCATCGCCCACGACGCGAAGATGATTGAAGCCTCCGGGGTACTCGCTGTTTTTGACACCGAGGAAGAGGCACAGTTCGCGGGACTGGACTGGGCGCGTGCTTGGGTCGACAACCACGGATAACCCTTTGCAGTCGTCAGACCGGCCTCAGAGTCCACTTCAACCTGGTCGCGTCGGTACTAAGAGCAACGGTTTGCTGCATAACGCACCAGGCTCAAATAATATTTGTATCATTTCATAAAATAAATGCCCCCCAGAACCTATCCAAAGCTGCTGCCGGATGTACCGCATCTTGACGACCGTCTTGGTGGCGCACATAAACAACTAGCGGAATCGATTTCCAGACTCATCCTCACTTCGGACGGCGGAAAGAGCATCAAACTCGACGGAATTTGGGGAAGTGGTAAATCTACGGTCGTGGGGATGCTCACGAAATTGCTTGAGCAAAGCGAGACCGAGGCACACGCGACTGGACTAGCAGAGGAACGCTCGACCATAGTATTTCAATACGATGCCTGGGTGCATGTCGGCGACCCACTGCGACGCGCCTTTATGACGTCATTGCTTATGAAGTTATCGGGCGCGAACTGGATTGAATTCACCAACGATATAGCAAGCGGTGGAAGTTGGGAACGTGAACTAGCCAAACTGAGCAAGCGGCTGAAGGTGTCGAGCAAGACAGTCCGCCCTAACTTCGACGATGTTTCGAAACTCACTATCGGAGGGCTAATCGCGCTTGGTATCGTTGCACCAACCGCGTTCGGCGCTTTGAGTGATGCGCAGCGGGATTGGGATGTGGGGGCCAAGTTTTCATTTGCTGCCGCCGCATGGCTCTTCTTGACTGGTCTACTGTATTTCTCATCCGGCCGGATACTCAACCTTCTTGTGAGGCGGGCCGCCAATGCTGAAACGACAGAAGCCATAGAGGAGGCGGAACCAACCTCGATTGAATTCCAAGCGGCTTTCGGCACGCTGCTGGGTGACGTCCTTAAGAAAGAAACGCGCCGTTTGGTGATTGTGGTCGACAATCTGGACCGCATCGACGAAAAGGAAGCGTCAGACATATGGACACTGCTACGGTCCTTTCTGGATAACCCAAGCTTCGCCGCAGAGCCGTGGTTCAAAAGACTATGGGTGGTTGTGCCACTGGCGAGTTCCCGAACTTCAGAGCGCGACGAAAACCGTCGACCTGTCCCGGACTCACGCCTTTCAAACTTCGACAAGATTTTCCAGGTGAGCTTCAGTGTCCCGCCGTCACTTCTTCACTCATGGAAAAACTACTTGGCAGGACTTTTGGAGGAGGTGTTCGGGAAAGACGATACCGGGGACCATGACGAGATTCTCAGGTTGTACGAGGAGCTTCCGCCTCCTGGACTCATGACGCCTCGAGCGATGGTCATTTTCGTAAACAGGCTCGTCGCGGCCAAAGTTGAGTGGGATGATGCAGTTCCACTATCCTGCCTTGCAGCCTACGAACTGTGTGCGTCAAAACTCGACGTCAATACATGCCAACCACCAGACGTTGTAGCCCGTATTTTGCCATTGGAGAGGCTCAACGATGTGTTCGCAATGCTGCACTATCGGGCGTCGAGCCTGGATGACGCTTCCTACCTCACCATCAGTCCAGAGATTGAAAAGGTACTGGATGCTGGCGATGGAAAACAATTGCGGGAATTGCTGAAGCGTACGCCAAGTGGGCGATATGTTCTGGACAAGTACATCCGGAGCGACCTGAAAAAGCTTGGGTCGCAGCAGGAGAGATTGTTTCAATTTCTGTGCGCCCTAGCTCCGCTCTGTAACGAAGAAAAGGCAGACAGCTCCAAATCGCTTTTTATCCCGGCGAGCTTGCGACGGCATCTCGTTGAGGCCGCCTGTCAGACGCTTTCGGAGATGTCATCGTTACATCTGAGGAACGACAATCTCGTCTCAGGAATTGATGCGTTCCTCGCCATTGTCGCGAATGATGCGAGGTCAGCAAGTGTGCTTGTAAAGTTGCTGGCGGGGATGAAAGCGTCGGGCGAGCAAGATGGCAATGGGTATGGTTCCCTCTGGGAGAAGTGGAAAGACAATCTCATCTCGTTGCTCGCAAGAAAGAATATACGCGAATACATCGAACAGACTGGATTCAAGTTCACGCTTCCAGTCTCGCCAGCGCAGTGGGCCGAGGTGGTCCAATGCTTCCAGAAGAACGACCAAACGTGGGCGTTGCAGGCATGCTCATCTGAGCAAGGTGACGAAACACTTATTGAGTGGGTAAGCGGTGGTCTGGACCACCACTTTTTCTCGGCCTCCGCTCTGGCTCTGCTTAAGCAACTTGTTCATGACAAAGGTGAACCGGTCGTTAAAGCGGTCATATCTTCGGTGGCGCAGAGAGTTGCACTTATACTGAACGAAAATCCGACCGTTCAGCCTCCAAATATTGACGTCGCCGCGTCCGCAATTTCCGTGTTGATTCGCGAATTTCCTGACCACTCGCTACCAACGCTCAGAACCCTCACGAGAAACGCAAGCCTTTTTACCTATATCGCCGCTGCGCAGAGCCAGAATCAACTCGCTTGCAAATTCGTCTTTTGCATGGCGACTTATCTTGGTCTGGAAAAGGAGTCAATGGTGCCTGGCAAGTTTAGCAATACCGCTATATCGGGTCAGCAGGCCTATGTTCAAACGATGCAGGGTAACGCAGTTCGAGCGCCATCCGATGTGTTGGTGTACTGTGACGTGCTGTCTGGTCTGCGGCGCTTTGACGTGCTGTCTGATTTAGTCGACAACGCGGCCTATGCTGCATTGGGAAGACAACTCGTTATAGGACTCGCATCGGACAAACGCTTCATCGAAATGTTGACCTCTGGTGTGTTGGACGCAAATGAATTTGCCGCTAGATTCATCGCGGCGCCAGACTTGCCGAAGGCGTTTCTCGAAGCCCTGCCGTCTACTTTACGACCTGTGCCAGATGACTCATGAGCAAAGCAGTTCGCGCTCGCGAAGGACTGCAAAACCCTCGGGCCTGATATCTCATCGCCTCACATTATCTGTGAGGCGGAGACGGCCGCTTCGGTGGCTTCAATTCAAATGTCGGAATTCAAAGGACGTGCTGACAAGGCCGAGGACTCGCGCTTCATCGTGGCCTGCCGTCTAGTCCGGTCGTTACCCGTCGGGAGTGCTCACAGAGGTCGGCGCGCTCGAGCGCGCGGCACCGGCCGCAGTTCATCTTCAGCCAGATGCGAGTCGTTTCGCCGGCGTGCATTGAAAACAAAAATTCTCCGGTTCCGGAGTTAGCAGCATGCCCGCGCCAACGACATAGAGCAGTGCGTACGGAGTTTCATTGTAGGCAGATGAAGCGTCATCATCTCGTTCCTGAAGGTACGAGCACGCAAGCGCCGTCATGACCATCAACCTCAGGGTACTCTTCTAGTTTTGCGAATCTTGGTGCAAACAGGCTTTAGTAGTCCCACTGACCAGTTGCCAAGGCGCCCATATCACCAGACAAAGAAATCTCTGGCGGCCTAGTGGCCAGCCAGTACTCGTGAAAGAGGTCGTTAGCATTGCGCGTGGCCACGGTGTCGTCGACAAGCCTCTCCAAACTCTCAACAGTCAATACCAGAACACCCTTCTCTGCGGCCTGGGATAGGTCGGTGACCGCCTCTCGTGGCAACGATGTGACCATTATGGGAAGGCACTTCCGGTCCGAGTGGCCAGCATCCTGCAATCTCTCTGCCAAATCCGACGTTCGCGAAAGTAGCTTCGACATCTTTCCGTCTTTGTCGATGCTACCTGTCGTGCATTCGATAACAAGGAAGTCGCCGGAGGGGGTTGTAGCGAGAACGTCGGGGCCGTCCTCAGTGAGCGGGCCGACCATCGGATTCACTGCGAAGCCCAGCATGTAAAAGAGATTAGCAACTCCCCATTCGAACTGCTTGGCGTTCTGCTTTAGTTGCTTCGGGTCGAAGAGATATTTCTTTACTCCCGAAAGCCCATCATCGAACGTTTCATGCGCAACGCGTCGCGTGTTGGCTACTACTGCGGGGTCGACAATCCAGTCCTGATGCAACGACTTCCCCTCATAAGAAGCGAAGCATTGAACAATGGCGCCGGTCGGAACTGCAACCGAAACTTCCCCCACAAGGCCGGTTTCGAATGCATGCCACGTCAACTCCTGGCCTGCCATTGATTTTCGCGTAACTATCTTCCCGTCAGCGGCCAGGACTCGATAACCCAGCTTTGCTGAATCTCTGTCGATTCCATGAGCTGCAAGTAGAGCGAGCGTCACCCTCCCGCCGATTATCGTCCGGCTTGAGTCAACCGCGACAAGTGGAAGGGCTGAGACGTCGAGCGAACACATATCCCATCGGAGCGAGCGCAGCCCTAGTTCGGCCGCGAGCTCGACAACCGAATCGTACGGAGTATCCGCTGCGCGAAGGTCATTCAAGAACTCCGCTTGCTGGTTGGTAAAGCGAAACCCGTCGAACGAGACGCGTAGAGTTAGTGGGTGCGCCTGCTTCGCACTTGGTTCCGGTGGAAATCGCTCAACATAGGCGGACAGCGTCATGTCCGACCTTTCGGGCACTGCGCCATACTTGAGGTTGCCCAACGGAGTGGCGATGCCGAAATGAAATAATCTATCGAGTAACTGCCGAGCGTCGACATCTAGGTCCGCAAGACGCATAGAGCACGCACAGATTGATGGTGTCTTGACTTCGATTAAAGGCGGTGCACCGATTCCGGTTGAAAGCACAACGTGGCCCTGCATCAACGCGAGCCCAGAATTATCGGGTTCTCGAACCGCCAAAAAGCTAAAGGTGGCTTGGTTGTACACGGCGCTTCCGGAACCAATCAGGTCAAAAAATTCCTGAATCTTCTTGTTTTCGTGTAAAGGAATGGTTTTCATGTCCGGCGGCCCAAAGGATTGGTCATGCGTGTCGATGAATGAGAAAAGTAATCGAATTATGGAGGCGATGGATGAACATTGCGGACCGGCCACAGTCCCGAGGTTTATCACCGCTAGCTCGCCTCGACAACGTGTACTTTGCCACGATAAAGATTCTGCCGAACTCTGACAGAGACGTCGAGTCATCCGAGCAAGCCGTGGAAGAAATGTCGGCCCGTTGCCAAAGCGCGGCTACCCACGCGTACGCGGTAAATCCGGAAACAATCCGGGTCGTTTCCTTGCACGGCGAAATTGTTGCGAGTCAACGGTTCGCCATCAAACCACCAAACCTGTTGGTACGCGCAGCTCGACCCATCCCCAGGTGTACGCCTGCCGCTCGAGCGGCGTTGTTGTCGGTTAGGCGGCAAACCCGGAAACAAGCAGCCCGACGGACAGCGCCGCGTTGGTGGCTGTCCTGCTCCAGCCCATCGTCTGCCCCATCGGCACACTGGCAGTGAGCAGCGTCGCGAAAGCAGTGAAGCCTTGAACTCAAGGTAACGCGACCCATGCTGTGTCGGCACGAGGCGAGAACGCGCGCCTGGCGGTTTCGCCAAAGCATCGCCTCGAGAAAGCGGTCTCAGAGCATCAGTTCGCCGGCAAGTGCAGTGCCATCCCGCGCACGGGGTCGTCGAGTTGTCCACACAATCTGTTTGCAAGGCTGTGGACAACTCACCAGCAAGCCGGGTAAATCACTGAAACGACTGGATTTGTATGGCATGCACTTGCGGCGGGCGTTTGATGGGACGCCAATCGCCGCGGCAAGCTATTGAGCAAGCACACCACGGTCGAGCACACGACAGAGACTGATTCGCGCGGAGTTCGAGCAGCCTAGCATCGAGGTGTGGATGTAACTGCCACGCGGCTGGGGACCTTCGCAAGAGAGAAGGCCCCTAGTTGCACGCACGGGAACTGTTTGCATCGGCTGTCAGTCTGCGTAGGTGCACAGAACAGCCGCCCGGTCAATGTCGGCGCGACTGTCGACTGCAACATGGGAGATTTATGTACAAAGGCATACCGGCCACTTTGTTGGTCACAACCACGGTTTTTGCTCTGCCGACTGAAGCCAATGCGCGTCCGCGCATGGAATGTCAGCGTGTCTGGCTACATGGACATCTTGTTCGCAGGTGCAGACTGCTACCGCCGCTCAGGCACCATCATCATCGGCCGCCTCCACATCGTCGGCCGCCCCCGCCGCATCGCTACTGATGCTCTGTTCACTTCATCTGTACGCCGCGCTCTTGCAGTTGTTCGCCACTGAAGACTCTCTAAGCCAAAACAGGTTGGCGCGAAGCGTGCACAAGCAATGTTGCTTTGCCGGGCGGTGCCTTCCGCGCTTCGGCTTTTTTCGTTCGAATACGGAGTGGCCTGTATGCCCCGCGTTCATCAGGACTTTGACCGCCAGAAACTCTACGAGGAAGTCTGGGCGGAACCCGTCACCAAGGTGTCGAAAAGGTACGGCATCTCGGATGTCGGGCTGCGGAAGATATGCGTAGGCCTGGACATTCCGGTTCCACCTGTGGGGCACTGGGCAAAACTCGCTGCCGGCAAGACCGTGGAAAAGCCCGCGTTGCCGGCTTCAAAGGGGGCGACGAGTTACCGCCGCACGGTCTACAGAGATGAGCGCGACGACGACCTTGCCCGGCGGGCGCAAGCCCGCATCGACGAAGACGAAGCCGATGCGCCCCAGGTGCCGGCCGTTGAGCTGCGCAAATCGATTGAAGAGTGCCTTCCGCTCGTCAGAAGGATTGAGAAGAAGCTGAGCGGGAAGCCACGCGATTCACGTGACTGGCCATACTGCGATGGGGCCGGGCTCATGCGTATCGCGGTGTCACCGCAGAATGTCCAGCGCGTTCTTCTGCTGCTGAATCTCCTGTTCGAAACACTGTCTGCAGCGGGATACCGGCTGTCTCAGGGCGACAAAGAGAGTCAGCCCGCACACGTCACCATCCTGGATGCCAAACTGACCTTCCGTGTGAGAGAGCGTGCCCGACAGGAAACCGTTCCGCTCACGCAGGAGCAGCAGGCCGAAAACAAGCGGCTGCGATACGGCCACCACCGTCCGGGCTGTTTTTTCCATCCGACCAATGAACTAGAGCTCGCAGCGTTCACAGTCGACAGTAAGTACGCGACCGCCACCCTCACTGATACCCGGAGTGCGTCATTGGAGACGAAGATTCAAGCGTTCGTCGTCAAGCTTCGACATCTGACTATCCGGAATTCGGTCCGGGCGGAAATGGCTCGTGAGCAGCAGGCGCTCTTCGCCGCTCAGGCGGTCGAACGGGCGAAACGGGCGGAGATTCGCCGGCGTGCGGTGGAGCAGTTGAAGCGTGTTGAGAGCTGGGCAGTAAAACTTGAGCGTGCGAACCGGCTGCGCGTCCTCGCGAACGAGTTCGATACGAAGAAGCTGAAGTCTTCGGATGACATCGTGGACGCGGCCTGGATTCGTCGGGCTGCCGATTGGTTGGACCCGACTATCGAATGTCGCTGGGATGATGTCGACAATGCTCCGCCTCTTTACGGCGAGGAATAACCCGGGCCAGCTTGCGTTCGCCAGCCGGCGAGCCCCGCAAACGTGAAGAGGCGGGGCGCGCTCGTCCAACTTGCTTGCGGAGCGTCCGGCCACGCCGAACCAAGGGGTTGAAGTGCAATCCACGTTTCCGCGAGCCTGCCGTCCTCCGTTCGATACCACTGTATGCCGGCGCGGCTCCGGGCCTCGCCCGATTGCGGGTCCATCCACTTGAATGCAAAACGGAACCATGCGCGGTCTCCGACGAATGAGTGGTCGTATATTCGCCTTGACTGCGTGGTATCAAAATCGATGAAACCACGTGATACCGCAAGGGACAGATAGCAACAGGGGCCGTTGTCCGACGCCTGCCGACAATAACCAGCTTCTTTCAGGCCGCGAGGTACGGACTACATTTCATTCTGGAGATGAGCGACAGACCCGTTCGACATAGACATATTCCCCGTTCTAAAGGGTGGGCAGGGACGCCAGCCTTGCCACGCCGAAATTCATCAAGCTTGGACGCGAGCATCGATAGGCTCCCGCTCGCAGCGAGCCGGGCATTGCAGCAGAGGACACTGTCATGGATGGAGGCCCCAGGTGCGAAAAAACGCAACTTCTCGGACGATGCCTGAAGCAGCGTCTCTTCAGTGCGACCCAGCACTGCTTTGAACATACGTTCGATGGGTCGCGATGGCAGCGCGAGAAATCTAGCAAGCCTTGGACGTCATTGACGCCACTATCTGCCGCCATCCAAAAAATCGCGCCAATCCCAAGCGTAAGCACAGTCCATGGGCTCCGGGTCCTCGTCAATAAACGGGCGTGTCGAAAACTCGATGCGCTTTTTGAACAGGCTTCGCGCAGGCTCCGGTATCTCCCGGAAGCGCACATAAGTGGTGTTATCGGAGGTGTGAACGGGAACATCAAGCTGTTGTGGGCGTGGAGGTAGTTCCTCCTTCCCAGTCAGCGCGACTGCAACTGCGCGAGCTATCAGGTCCCATATGGTCGAAGCGCAGCGTGGGTAGTCGTGCAGTGTCGCAGCGCCTATTTTTCCCTGCACGTCTTCGTGCAGTTCGACCTTGTAGTCCGCGAGCGCGCCATTCTTAACTCGGCCAATCTTTGCTGTTGCCAAGACTCGGCTACCGCTCTCGCGGCCGCCCGGCCACAATTCGACTGTTACTCTCAGCATGTGTAGCGCCTCCGTCACGTGTGTAGGTTGAAGCTCGAAACTCGAACAATGGACGTCCGAAGTCGAGCATTAGCAGCTGAAGAAGTTCGCACGTCTCGATAACTGCCTTCGTGCGTTCATATGCGATGGTCACGGGACATGTTCGGTATGTGTTAGCGGCGTATGGATTCATCCATGTGGTGCGGAATGCACTTCGGTAAGCCACAGCGCGATGCGCTGCAACGCATTGCTGTCGCCGATGCCACGAGACGAGTCGAGCAGAAGGATGTGGTCCACGAGTTCGCCGGGCTCACGACCGAACTGTGCCGCGCCGAATACTGCGTCGTCGATGGCGAGCCAGTGCCTAAGTCGCTTTCCATAGACGTAGCTGCTGACGACATAAGTACGCTCGGTGCCGTCCAGCACATAGCTGAACCGGGGTTTGATATCCCGGGTGGTCCCGACGACGCGTCGGCGCAGTTCCGGTGGCAGGTACTCGATGACGCGCTCCACTGGCAAGCGTCGCACCCATGACGTCGTGAGCACGATTTCTACATCGGGATAGGGCTCCAGAAGCTCGGCGAGCAGGGGGGCGAATTCCAGTAGCGGTCGACCGGTGTCGAGCGTTATTTCATCGTCCTCGCCGATATACGCATGGCCCACGTGCAGCGTGCCGTCAAAGTCGACGAAAAGCGTCGGAGTGGTGCAGTCAAGAACGAGGGCAGCCGGTACAGGTCGTTCTCTGGAAGGATAGCGCCGCTCCATTACTTCATACCAGTTGACGGTATGCCCGACCGCCGCGAGAGCGTCGCTGGCATCATCGCGCTGCATGATAAGCATCTCCTGGCCGAACCCAGCGAGAACCTTGAACAGGGCTTCGGTAGCAGCCGACTTCCCATCTTCGATGCGGCTCAATTCGGCGACGTCGATATCGACGATTTCAGCAGCATCGAGGAGGCTCAGTTCGCAATGCAGCCTACAACTCCGAATTAGGCGGCCAAGCGTCGGTAGGTCTGACGCCAGTGGGCTGAGTGAAGAGGGCGGCGGGGATGATGCTAGGTTCATGGTAGCGGATGGTGAGGTGGGAAAGGTGCAGCAATTCCACAAACGGTTACCAATTCAGTAACGCGCGGAGGCAAACGATAAGCCAACGCGATTCATCTTCTGAGACCCATCCCTTGCATGCGATTGCGGCGCGCACGCGCGAGGGTGACGTCTTGACTTTGTTCCGGATGAGCCGACGCATCCTTCAGTGCCTTTGGCACAAGTTGGTGCGCGAGGTCCTCGAAGATGCTCCAACGCTCCTCGCGTTAAATGGCCGTTTGCCCAGCGACGTACTTGCCTTCGGACATAACGGCACAGACTTTGGGCTGCGCGCCAGCGACGATGCCGGGGGGTTCGTCACGCGGAAAATCATCGGGGACGTTAGCCGGCTGTGTGGTGGTTTGCATTGCTGGTCCAAATGACACGGGTGTCGAGCGTCAGCCCTAGCTCGACGAACCGGGTGATATCGCACAATCGGATTCGACGGCGGGGTCGACACACTTGTCGCAATAGACGCGATGCCAATAAACATCTCGGAGCGTGCCTGGGTTGCCGCAGCTCTCACATACGCACCGAGCAGTCGCCACAGCGATTTCGACGCTCGCCGAAATGCGCGTCCAGACATCGGGCGGACACATGTACCCATTCAAGACGACGAGTTTGAGTTCGCCTGCGACCTGCGAGATGTCAGTGCAAACGGGAAGCGTCGGGTAGGGGACGCGGCCGGACAGAAGTGCTCTATCCATGTCCGCGATTTTCTCGGGAGACTGGAGTTGCTCGCGCCACAATGCGCGTAGCTCAAATTCAACGTCACGCGCCAGCACTTCAATGATTGGATACCAACCAACGCCGCACTGAATTCCGAAGTGCGAGATGTTCGCCGGGTACGACTCTGGATGATGCATCGCGCGAAAGAAGAGGGGGAAACGCGAAAACAGCTCTCTCTGTTCGCCGTTCATCATCCACAAGCGGGGCCGGGGGTGAAGTTCAGTGTCCACCGGTTCAACCAGTTTGACCTGTCGGCGCACCGCTGGCGAGTTCTCGACCGACCGTGTGCGACGCTGTGCTCGAGGAGCAGTCACTAAGAATCCTCCGTCATCCACCTGCGGCGGGACGAGCAAGTCCCTCGCGGTGAGCGATTGTGAAAGTGAAGTTAGCTGCCGACGCGTGACATTGACATTCGCCGTTAGCGCGGCATACGAACGGGCGGAGTGTAGCGGGAAAAATATGTAGTGTCGAGACTGCCAGTTTATAAACTGACAGTTTCAAAACTGTAGATTGTGCCGCTACAATAGTGGATGCTCCTGCCCCATATGGCAAAGAGCATTGACGCGCGGCAGGCGGAAACCCGTCGGCGAATCGCGAATAACCTTAGATTGTTCCGCGGTAAACAAGGCATGTCCCAAGAGCAACTTGCGGACCGTGCTGGATTGCACCGCACGCAAATCAGCGCAATCGAGCGTGGAAAGTCGAACGTCATGGTCGACACGCTTGTGGCATTGGCTGTTGTGCTAGAGGTCGAAGAAATCGAGTTGTTTGCTGAGCGCGATGAAGTGCCAATGCGGCTCAAGGGTGGGCGGAAGAAGAAAGCGGTTGAGCCCGCGGGCGAGTAGGCGCGGGTGGTGCGGGTGGTCTTTGCGAACGCGACACTGTCGACGACATGCAGTTGCGGGTCGGAGTGCATTCCGCATATACAGACGCACATTCAACGTCTCGCTATCGGCATAAAGCTGTCTTTGAGCGGTCCTCCGTCAAACCCCTGTGATTCACCCAGTATGCACAACTCTGCTGCCCACACCACAAGGGTGTGGACAGCTGCCCTTTGGGCAGTGCCAGAGTTGCACACACTCGAACGTCGGACGCGCCGGCTGTGCCGACTTGCCCATTTGCAACGAAAAAATTGCAAACCCGACGTCGTTGGTCTTCAACTGACACAGAGCGATGTCCGTCCGTAAAATGCCGGCTGCTTACTTTTATTGTGAGGACGATGAGCTTGCGGAGTTGGTACTCTCGCGGCCACGCTTGTCACGCACGGCACGAAAGGAAATCAGAGCGTTGATTTCGTCGGTTCAGTAGGCTGCAGAACTTTTGCAGATAGGCGCCGGAAACGGGCTAGACGGAAGCTCGTGGCAGCCAACGGCTCTCGGCGGAACAATGTGCCTATCAAGTGAGCATCTGGCGAAACGTATCGGGTTATCACGCGGCGCTCGAAGTAATAATGAAGCGAAGGGAGCGCGCCTGCAAGTTATCAGCGGCTCGAACGTCTCGTGGCGGCATAATTCGATGACGGCAACGTGTTTGTTCCGACGGAGCGAGTCTCATCTCATTATGTCGCCACAGAAAAGCATCGGTCCGCTGGAAAATGATGGAACGGTGCGGTCGAACCCATCGTGACTGGCGGTCTTCGGGCGAGTGCTGGCTTATGGTTTAGCGGCGTGTGCCGTTAGCACTGCGACCAGACGTTCCAGGATAGGATGGAATCCGCTAAAGTCGATTGTCTTCTGCCCCTTCTTTACGATATATTCAGCAAAATAATGCTTGCCGTACTCCGTTGCCGAGTCAAAACCATCCTTTCCACTGAAGACTTTCGTGCCGAGCTTCGTCTTCAGAAGAGTGGGGTCGAAGAAGTCTTCGATAGTCGTTGATTTTCCACTCAGCCGTGGAATGGCGACGACATAGAAATTGTCGGCTATGTGATAGAACGGCTCACTACCGTCGACCGGAGATTTTCTTTTTGTTGCAGTTTTGACGCTGGAAAATATTTTCGCCGTGCCTTCATCGTTATCAATAAGCAAAATTACGGGATTTCTCTTTTCTTTGCTTTTAAATCCTTTAAATTCACTACCATAGTTTCCAATGAACGTCTGGAAGTCACCGGTGCCGCCCCCCAGGTGTAAGATTCGGTCGGCCACCTTTGTGTAGTTGAAGAAGTTGAGCAACAGTTTATTTTCCGAAGCGGTTTTTGAAACAAGCTGTGGATACGTGTCAGCGAGCTGACGCAACGCACACTTGATATAAACGTTGTCCGTCTTTCCCTCGCATATAACGAACGGAAGCTCGGGATTAAAAAACTGCGTGTACTGCAGATAGCGGCGGTATGTGCGGGACGCGCCGTCCATGTCTTTCAATTCTACTCGCGGGATTCGTTGCTCCCGTTTATCCTTTTTTTCCATCGCAAGTTTCTTCTGTGGAAAAACTCGCACACTGTCAATGAAGCTTAGCATGCCGCGAAGTTGCACTTTGTTACCGGCTACTTCTTCGACCACCCATGCACCAGCGTCGTTCCGATATGATTTTCGGAGCGTAAATTGTCCTGTTTTGACAAACGAATTAACCATTGCCCGAACGTCCCTTACGTATTCGCTCGGAACATTCAATTTTTTGTTGACGACGACCCCCGTCACATCTTGCCGAAACCTATGAAATTGCATTCTCGTTTTACTATGGTTAAGTTCAAAACGAGAGTCCTTTATGATTTTCAGCAAGGACTTGCCAGCAATCCATTCATTGGAATCGCTAACTCGCGTGGCAATCGACTCTGGAAACTCTTTTCTGTTTGTCGAAAATGTCAGGTCATCGGCGTATCGCGAATAGTAACAATCATGGCGTGCGGCTAGCTGAGCCATCCGTACGTCAAGAATATGCGCAATGAGATTCGATATGGCGGGTGAGCATGGACTACCCTGCGGCAGAACTTTGTTATGACATGCAATCTGCGCCAATATTCGCGCGACAACCGGGTCCAGCTTGAAGTGTCGGTTCTTTGCAAAAAAACCTGAAACACGCCCGAAATGGACTGTGCCAAAGAAATTATGCAGGTCGACATTAAATACATATCTCTTCCCACGATGCACGGTTGCGTTCGTCAGGATTGAGTGATTTTTACGGAAACCATGGGAAAATCTATTTTTCCCGCCACGCTCAACTTCGATTTCTTCGGCGCAGGCTCCCAGCAACGTGGAAACACGTGCCTGGAGCAGTTTCAGTGATTTGACCGGCGCGCTGATAATGCGAGTGCCACCGCTCCGCTTGGGAATTGGAAAGTCCACATACTTGTATGCATCGCCTATACCATACACAACATAGGCGAGACCTTTTGGCTCATATCCCAACAACCTAGCAAGGCCGTGAAGCGACGTCTGAGCGCGCAGTTGCGCGATATGAGTGGGATTTTTCATTCGGTATAAGAAGATGGGTGTCTGCGGACACTCTTTGGCAACGTATCATCAGCGAGATAGCCGCTACGATATGCGAGGGCAGCGCCTTCGCGCATTACTTCCATTTATCGCGAATCGCGATAACAAATCTGTCCGCAGACAGCGCGAAACATATCATGTTCAGGGCTCTCGCGAAAGACCAGCACTGCTGATAGGCCTAAGCACGATGCAGAGTTAGCCACCGTAACCGTTGAACCGTCCGAGATATTCGGCCTAGCTGAATCAAGGCTATCCGTCACCGAATCTGGAGAACGTTCATCCTTCGCTGCGGAAGGTTAAGTACTCGATTCTCGAGTGACGCGCCTTCGTTAAAACGCTCCGACCCCTGTTGATAACTCTAAGGCCGGCTCCCCCCGCACCCCCCTGAGGCAACGAGAAATATACGCTTGACAACCTAAATGCAAACCAACGGTACACATGCACCGAGGTGCATATTTAAGTTTGAGAGATAAGTAGTTGAAAGCACAGTATTCTTGTCGCGCTGAACGGATGGGGAGGGGCCGGGAAAAACCATAAGGGTTCGAGTCCCTCCTGCCGTACCAACTCTTCAATTGCCTGGCGTCGTGCTTCGAAGCCTCACCGCTGCGATGCGCGGCTGGCCGTTTACGCTGCCGGTTCCACGTCGATGGAATCGACCCGGTTCGGATAGAACGCCAGATGCTGAGCGATCTCTTTCACGGGCGCGTAGGGCGACTCGTAGGTCCAGACCGCGTTCACGGCCCGCTCGCCGCCAATCGGAATGCTGTAGTACGCGCAATCTCCCTTGTACGGGCAATAGGTTGAGTGATCGGTGCGTTCCAGCAGCGTCATCTCGACATCATTGCGCGGAATGTAATACACGGGCGGATACGACGCCTCACGCAGCGCCAGCGCGTTGCGTGTATCTGCGATCACGCGGCCGGCTACCGTGACCACCACGCGGGCTTTTTCCGGCTCGACCGTGATCGGATGATCAGGGCCGGGGACCTTGATGGTTTTTTCAGTCATGCTGTCGAACTCCTGGATGAGTAGGCAAGCCTGCAACACGCCGCTAAGGGCTTCGAGCCGTCATCGGCGAGAATGATGTTCGCGTCCTGCGTCGAAGCATACGCCGGTCATGAAAACGCGTTGGGTCACTGTCTGGGTCTTTCGCGAGTTTCTTGCGTCGTCGGCTAGTGCGCGCGACGAAAACAAAAAAGGGCAGCCGAAGCTGCCCCGTCAAAGTCCTGCCATTCGGCGGACTGTTGCTTACCGACATTCTCTGCCTGCAGGTCGCGGACTGCTCAACGTTGCTCGCTCAATTGCTGAACGCTCGTCGCGGTCCGCTCATCGCGGATCGTCTACTGCTTGATGTTCAGCGCAGCCGTCAAATCGCCCATCGGTTTGCTGCCGTTGCTGACCAGAGCAGCATCACGCGTGGCGATGCCCGGCAGCGTCGGCAGCGAGAAGCGATGCGTGATGAAGCGCAGGATCGACGTCGTGTCGTACTGCGTGTGATCGACGAAACCCTTCTTCGCGTACGGCGAGATGATCAGCGCCGGAATCCGCGTACCCGGACCCCAACGGTCGGCCTTCGGGGGCGCCACGTGATCCCAGAAGCCGCCGTTTTCGTCGTACGTGACGACTACCAGCATGTTGTTCCACTGCGGGCTTTTCTGCAGATGCGAGATCACGTCGGCAATGTGCTGATCGCCCGAGGCGACGTCGGTGTAACCCGGGTGCTCGTTCAGGTTGCCCTGCGGCTTGTAGAACGACACTTGCGGCAGCGTACCGGCATCGATCGCCTTGATGAACTCGGAGCCCGCCATACCGCCGTCGAGCAAATGCTGCGAGCGGTTCGCCGAGCCCGGTGCGAGATCGGCGAAGTAGTTGAACGGCTGATGATGCGGCTGGAAGTTCGGCGCCGTCAGGTTCGCGCCGTAGATCACGTTCGACGTGCCGTTTTGCGCTGCCGACACTGCCGCGCCCCACGCGCCGCCGTACCATGCCCACGACACCTTCGCGTTGTTCAGCAGATCACCGATGTGCTGTTGCGTCTGTGCCGGCAGCGTGGTGGCCGCGCTCGGATCGGCGAGGGTGGCGTCGCCGCCCGAAGCCGCCTTGTTGCCGCTCGGCTGATACGGCGGCTGCATCGTGTTGATCGCGTAGAAGTCAGGCGTCAGGTTGCCCGAGAGCACGTATTTCGGTGGACCGCTCAGTGCCGAAGCCGGCGAGTTGGTTGTCACCTTCAGCGTGACGCCATCGTTTTCCACCGCCGAGATCGAGCCGGCTGCCGGGCTCTTGTCCGCATTCGGATAGGTCGGCGTGCACGCGCAAACCAGCCACTGGTGATTCAGGAACGAGCCGCCGAATGAACCCATGAAGAAGTTGTCGGCCAGGGTGTATTGCTGGGCGATCTTCCACAGCGGCAGCTTGTCCGCATTGAGTGTGTAGTGACCCATGACGAGGCCGCCGGAATCCGCCCACGCGGCGAACTTGTCGTTCTTGCCGCCATTGATCTGCATCTGGTTTTCATAGAAGCGGTGATACAGGTCGCGCGTGGTGGCCGTAATCGGCGTGTTGAAACCCTTCGGGTCGTCGATGGCGAACGGGCTGTTCGGCAGGTTGGCCGTCATTGCTTGCGTCACTACCGGCGTTACGCCGGTTTGCGTCAGACCGTTCCACACTTGCGGCAGCGTCGCGAGCGGCGCGCCGTTGCGGTCGACCTGCGTGGCGCTCGCGGCCGTCACGTTCTGCAGACCGTTGGCGCCCGGGAAGTTGCCATACAGATTGTCGAAGCTGCGATTCTCCGCGTAGATCACCACGACCGTCTTGATCGAGGTGATGTCCGGTTGCTGGGTGATATTGTCGCCGCCGCACGCATACAGGCTCAACGCTGCTGCGATCGCGATAGGCGTCGCGCAGATCAGTTTTTTGTTCATTTAGTGTGTGTTCTC
Organism: Paraburkholderia domus; assembly: GCF_905220705.1. Taxonomy (GTDB): domain Bacteria; phylum Pseudomonadota; class Gammaproteobacteria; order Burkholderiales; family Burkholderiaceae; genus Paraburkholderia; species Paraburkholderia domus. Next base: position 672,308 of record NZ_CAJNAT010000001.1, on the reverse strand, counting down.
TCTCTCGCGTTGGGGATGGGCCGCGTGCATTGCTTACACGGATGGCCGCGAGCGAAAGTTTGAACAAGGTATTTGACAGAAAGATGTAATTAATTACGAATTGCTTGTGATTCGATATTTTCGTCGGCTGTATGTCATTTAAACGACATGCCGATGAAATACGCTCGCGGACTTCGATATCACAAACTCACATCATTCATATGCGGCCTGGTCTCGCGGGGATTCGGAAAGCGGCGGTTCAGCCTCGGGCGCGGCGGCGCGCGGGGCCGGCAGGAATCGGCGCAGTGTTGGTGGTGGCGCTCGCGGCAATGACCATGACCCTGGCAGCCTGCGATGCAGGCTCCCCGACAGCGGAGCCTGCGGCAGAAGCGGGCGCCAAAGCGGATCGGGGCGCCAAGGCGCAAGTGAATAGCAGCGCGGATGTGAACGCCAAGGCCAATGCGGGCGCCGAGGCGCAGGCGAATGCGTCGCCTGCGTCCGGACCTATGACGGCCTCTGCGATGAAAGTGGCCGCACATGAAACCGGCCAGACCCGCGCGCAAGTCTACGAATCCGTGCGGCAGATGTCGGCGCTGGGCAAGCAACTGTTCTTTGATGCGTCGCTGTCCGGCTCGGGCAAGCTGGCTTGCGCGTCATGCCACAGTCCCGACCACGGCTTTTCGCCGGCGAATTCGCTGTCGGTACAACTGGGCGGCAACGACATGCACCGCACCGGCATGCGCGCGGCGCCGACGCTCAAGTACCTGCAATCGGTGCCGGCGTTCGCCGAGCACTATCACGAGTCGGACGACGAAGGCGATGAAAGCGTGGATGCGGGGCCGACCGGTGGCTTGACATGGGACGGCCGGGTCGACCGCGGCTCGGATCAGGCGCGCATTCCGCTGCTGTCGTCGTTCGAAATGGGCAGCACGCCTGCGAAGGTCACAGCGGCGGTGACGGCGGCGCCGTATGCCGACGCTTTCCGCGCGGCATTCGGCGAACATATTTTCGACAGCGACGACGCCACCTTCAAAGCCGTACTGCAAGCGCTGGAAACTTTCGAGCAGACGCCCGAGCTTTTCTATCCCTACACCAGCAAGTACGACGCGTATCTGGCCGGCAAAGCGCAATTGACCAAGGCCGAGCTACACGGTCTGCAAGTCTTCAACGACGAAAAGAAGGGCAATTGCGCGAGCTGCCACATCAGCCAGCGCACCATGGACGGCGCGCCGCCGCAGTTCAGCGACTTCGCTCTGATTGCGATCGGCGTGCCGCGCAACCGCGCGCTGGCGGTGAATCGCGATCCGCATTTCTACGACCTCGGCGCATGCGGGCCGGAGCGTACCGATCTGAAGGGCCGCGCCGAGTTTTGCGGCATCTTCCGTACGCCGACGCTGCGCAACGTCGCGTTGAAGAAGAGTTTCTTCCACAACGGCATTTATCATTCGCTTGATCAGGTGGTGCGCTTTTATGTGCAACGCGACACGAATCCGGAAAAGTTCTATCCGGTCTCGAAGGGCAAAGTGCAGAAGTTCGACGATTTGCCGCAGCGTTACTGGGCCAATCTGAATACCGAGCCGCCGTTCGATCGCAAGCCGGGTGACAAGCCGGCGCTCGATGAGGCTGAAATCAAGGATCTGGTGGCGTTCTTGAATACGCTCACGGATGGATACAAAGCGGGAAATAAGCCGGGAAATGGTGCGGCCGCGAATTGATCGCCGGGCGATGACTGCGATGCCGGTTGAGACGGCCTGTATCGCCGCGGCTGTGGTCAGCTACCTGTGCCGGTAAGGATGTAGTAGCAAGCGGCCAGCAGCAGTGCGAACGACATCAGGAGGCATGCAATGCCGACGCGTGTCAGCAGATTTGGCCAGCGTGCACGGGGGAGGCTGTCCATTTGCACGATGCGTCGCGCAAGGCCAGGATCGCGGCTGATCGCGAACGGCATGAGCGCGATGCAAAAGATCGCGAGCGCGATGGAGACGGTTTCGAGAGCAAACGAGATGTCCATAAGGAATCGTTGGAAGCTTGATCAGCGCAGCAGCGCAACAGGCCTATCTTAAGAAGACGTTTCATAAGAAGATATGAGACTCGTCCTAAAAATCTAGGCAGCCGTCATGCAGGGTCATTCCCGATAGGCGGGATCGGACACTGCGGGCTGCTGTGGGTCGCTGCGAGGTCGCATCCAGGCGGCCACCTCGAGGGCGACATGCTATGCTTTTGGGGTCCAGATCACGAGCCGCCGTGAGCGCGCTCGAGACCGCCGAATTACTCTTCGAGGAGAACCCTTCATGTCGATGCGAACCCGTGCCCTGTTTCACCTGACCGTCGGTGGCCTCCTGCTTGGCGGCGCCATCGGCGCGCAAGCGGCGAACCTCGGTTTTCTGAACGACACGCCGATCACGTATATGAAGCAACGCGATATCGATTCGATCAAAAGCGCCGTTTTGACGGCCTTGAACGACAAGCAGGACGGCGAAAGCGCGAACTGGGTCAACGAAGGCACCGGCAACAGCGTCAAGATCGACGCGACGATCACCATCGCCAACACCGCGAAGGACGGCGAGCGCACCTGCCGCGACGTCGGTGTCGTGCTGAATGCGAAAGGACAGTCGATGAGCCTGCGTCCGCAGTTCTGCAAACAGGGCAGCGGCAACTGGCAATTGCAGAAAAAGCACTGAGCGTGCGGGCAGGTATGACGAGGTGCGCAGGCCTGGTGCCGGCGCAGCCTGAAATCGTGCGTGCTTGCGGTGCGTTGCAGCGATGAGCGCGCGGGTCGTCTCGTGTGGTGTCGTACTGCTCGACCCCGACGGTCGGGTGCTGCTCGCGCACGCCACTGAAACGTCTCATTGGGACGTTCCGAAAGGGCACGGCGAAGAGGGCGAAGCGCCTCACGTCACGGCGTTGCGCGAGATGGTCGAGGAGACCGGCATCGTGATCGAGCCCGGGCGTCTGAAGGATCTCGGACTGTTCGTCTACCGGCGCGACAAGGATCTGCATCTGTTTGCGGCGCGCGCGACGGCCAATGAACTCGATCTGAGTTCGTGCACCTGCACCTCGCTGTTTCCGCGCCGCTCTGACGGCACGCTGATTCCCGAAATGGACGCATACCGCTGGGTCGCGCCGGACGAAGTCGAGCAGTACGCGAGCCGCAGTCTCACACGGCTCTTTCAGACCACGCTCTCGCTCGCGGATCTGCATCGAACACTATAGCGCTGGCGACACCGGCAACCGGACCCGCACGGCTGCCCGACACGTTCAGTCGAGCGCGCGGTCGTTCGGATGAGCGAACAGCGTGCGGTTCTGCTCCGACAGCGGAAAATTCAGATTGATGCCGTGCGGCGGAATCGGCTGCGTGAACCACTGGTTATACAGACGTTCCGCGTCTCCGGCAGTCTGGCCGCGCGCGATCACCCCGTTCACGAGCGTGCGGAACGGCTCGTCGCCCTTGCGAAACATGCAGGCGTAGACTTCGTAGCCGAGCGGCGTACCGGTCACCACGAAGTCTTCAGGGTGCGGGTCGGTCGCCTTGAAACCGTACACGATCGGCTCGTCCATCACGAAGGCCACCGCCCGGTCATCCTTGAGTGCGGCAAATGCATCCGGGTGATCGCGCACGCTCGTGATGCGCATGTTGAGATGCTTCTCGGTGTTCATGCGGCGCAGCAGGCGCTCGTCGGAGGTGCCCGCCGTCGTCACGACCGTCTTGCCGGCCAGGTCCGGAAAATCCGTGATGCCGCTGCTCTTGCGAGCGATCATGCGTACCGCGTACTGGAAGAAGCTGTTCGAAAAGGCGGCCACGTTTTCGCGTTCCACCGTATGCGTGGTCGAGCCGCATTCCAGATCGATCTGGTTGTTCAGCAACATCGGCGTACGGTTCGACGAGGTCACGGTGATCTCGTGGACCTTCAGTTGCGGCAGTCCAAGCGTTTTCTTGATTTCGTCGACGATCTGCAGCGCGATGGTCTGCGAGTAGCCGACCGTGCTCTTGCCGTCGAAGTACGAGAAGGGAATCGACGCTTCACGCACGCCGAGCACGACTACGCCGTCGTCGTGGATTTTCTTCAGTGTGCCGGTGAGTTCTTCCGCATGAGCGGGGCAGGCGAGCGACGCCGCGCCGAATGCGACCAACGCTATGAGTGTGCAACGCATGCTTTGTGCGACGCGTGCGGCGCGAATCATGCGCGTAGCAGGAACGGTAGGCGCATATCGCGCACCTGCTGCTGTGCCCCATGCACTCGCCCCGCGGCGGGCTGCAACTTTCATCGGGCCTCCCGGACTGACGCGTGCACGTATGCCGCGCTGTCATTGTCGATGGAACATGATGCAACGAAACGGCGTGCGTCCCACTCGCGAGATGCACGCCGTATTCAACTTCAGATGCGCTTCGCGCTGTAGCGTCTCCAGCTTACGCCGGCTTGCCCCAGCTGTCGCGCAAGCCGACGATGCGATTGAACACGGGCTTGCCCGGTTTCGAATCGACGCGGTCGGCGACGAAATAGCCATGGCGCTCGAACTGATAGCGCTGTTCCGGCAACGCGTCGCGCGCACCCGGTTCCAGATAGGCATTGACCACGCGCTTGGAATCCGGATTCAGCGCTTCAAGGAAGTCGCGGCCACCGGCGTCCGGTTGCGGTTCCTTGAACAGACGGTCGTAGATGCGTACTTCGGCCGGGCACGCGGCTGCCGCGCTGACCCAGTGAATGTTGCCCTTGACCTTATAGGTGTTCGCGCCTTCGGTGCCCGATTTGCTGTCCGGAAAGTAGTTGCAGTGGACTGCGACGATGTTGCCGTTTTCGTCTTTGTCCGCGCCGATGCATTCGATCACATAACCGTAGCGCAGGCGCACCTTGTTGCCCGGGAACAGACGAAAATAGCCCTTCGGCGGCGTTTCGTTGTAGTCATCGCGTTCGATCCACAGTTCGCGCGAGATCGGGAACTCCCGAACACCCATTTCCGGATGATGCGGATGGACCGGCGCATTGCACGGCTCGGTCACGCCTTCGGGAAAGTTGTCGATGATCAGCTTGACCGGATCGAGCACGGCAGCAGTGCGCGGCGCCTTCTCGTCCAGGTCGTCGCGCAGTGCGCCTTCGAACACGCTCATGTCGATCCATGAATCGACCTTGGTGACGCCAATGCGCTCGCAGAACAACTGGATTGCTTCCGGCGTGAAGCCGCGGCGGCGCACGCCGACGATGGTGGGCATACGCGGATCGTCCCAACCCTCGACATGGCCTTCGGTCACCAGTTGCAGCAGCTTGCGCTTGCTGGTGATGGCGTAGGTCAGGTTCAGGCGTGAAAACTCGATCTGTTGCGGCAGCGGACGCGTGAAAATCCCGGCTTCGGCCAGCTCATTCAGAATCCAGTCGTACAGCGGACGGTGGTCTTCGAACTCGAGCGTGCACAGCGAATGCGTGATGTTTTCCAACGCGTCCGAGATGCAGTGTGTGTAGTCGTACATCGGGTACACGCACCATGTGTCGCCGGTGCGGTAATGGTGCGCAAAGCGGATCCGGTAGATCACCGGGTCGCGCATGTTGAAGTTCGGCGACGACATGTCGATCTTCGCGCGCAGCACGTGCTCGCCTTCCTTGAACTCGCCGGCTTTCATGCGGCGGAACAGGTCGAGGTTTTCCTGCACGGAGCGGTCGCGGAAGCGCGACGGCGTGCCGACTTCGGAGGCCGAGCCGCGGTTCGCGCGCATTTCTTCGGCCGACTGGCTGTCCACATATGCTTTGCCGCGTTCGATCAGCAGTTCGGCGAATTCGTACAGCTTGTCGTAGTAATCGCTCGCGAAGTAGAGCTGTTCGTTGCCGTCTTTTTCCCATTCGAAACCGAGCCAGCGTACGGAGTCGATGATCGAGTCGACGTACTCGACGCTTTCCTTTTCCGGATTCGTATCGTCGAAGCGCAGATGGCACACGCCGCCGTAGCTGCGCGCCACACCGAAGTTCAGGCAGATGCTCTTGGCGTGACCGATGTGCAGGTAGCCGTTCGGCTCGGGCGGAAAGCGCGTTTCGACGCGCTGACCCCACTTGCCGTTACGGTTGTCTTCGTCAATGATGTTGCGGATGAAATTGGATGCCGCTGGCGCGTCGTTGCGTTCGGTATTCATGCGAGAAGGTGAAAGTCTGTCGGGGGCGCGCAATACGCCCACTTATCCGTCAATTCTACCTGACGAGTTCACTCGCGGCAGGCGAGTGCGGCGCGCAGCCAACGTTTGAGCGCTTTCGACCGATTTTTGGGGTCAGGCAGGATCCTGCAAGCTGCGTTTAAGGTGCTGTAACAGGAGGTAAAACGTTTTGTGGGCGCTTGCGCCGGCGACTTAGGATGCGGACGACGCGTTCCCCACCCGCCGCGCATGGTCAGCCTGTTCGCCTATTGATTTTTTCCGGCGCCATGCTGCGTCCGTGTAGCGCAAGCGAGGCAGCCATGCTGCCCGACCCGTGCCTCGCCCAGCCTGTTTCGGATTGCACTGCCTGCGCCTTGTCGTGCAGCCCGCCCCCAGCGCGGCCGCTTGCGCAGGCCGTCTCACCCATTGGGCCATCTTGCAGGGACGCTTTCCGTTCATGCAACATGGCGCTGTTAGTTCCCGGAGTTTCTCGGATGTCCGTCCCGTCGCATGACGCGCCTTGCGCGCCTTTCGCCTCTTTGTCTTTCGCCCGGATCGTGACGGCCACGGTTGTGTTCGCCGCGCTGGCCGGCAGCTTCGTCACGCCGGCTCCTGCGCTCGCGAAAACGCCCCCGCCAAAGGCCGTGCTGGATGCGTCGGCGGTGGCCGTGCCGGATCGCTACAGCGCGGACGCCGCGCAGCAGATCTTCGCCGCCGGCGGCAACGCCGTGGACGCCGCTGTCGCTATCGCCTTCACGCTGGCCGTGACCTGTCCGGATGCGGGGAATATCGGCGGCGGCGGGTTCATGACGGTGTTCATGGACGGCAAACCGTACTTTCTCGACTACCGCGAGCGCGCGCCGCAACAGGCGACCCGCGATATGTACCTCGACGATAAAGGCAACCTCGTACCCGGTATGAGCCTCGTCGGCCATCGCGCGGTGGCGGTGCCGGGCACCGTCGAGGGCATGTGGGAAGCGCAGCAGCGCTTCGGCAAGCTGAAATGGAAGCAGGTGCTGGCGCCCGCAATCCGTTACGCCACAGACGGCTTCAAGGTCGAGCCGTGGTTGCAGCAGCGCCACGACGCGGCCGCGAAGAATTTCGCCGGCAAGACCAACTTCGACGCCTACTTCTCGAACCTGAAGGCGGGCGTGATGGTCCGCCAGCCTGAACTCGCGCAAACCCTCTCGCGCATCGCCAGCGACGGCGGTCCTGAGTTCTACGAAGGCCGAACCGCTGATCTGATTGCCCAGCAGATGTACGGCCACGGGCTGGTCACGAAGCAGGACCTGATTCAATACAAGGCTGTTTGGCGCCAGCCGCTCGCCGCCGATTGGAACGGCTATAAGGTAGTGACCGCGCCGCCGCCGAGTTCGGGTGGCATCGGGCTGATCCAGATGCTGAAGATGAAAGCTGATCTGAAGCAGGCGTTCGATGGCCTCGAGCTGAATTCCGCGCCATATATCCATCTGATCGCGCAGATCGAAGACCGCGTGTTCGCCGATCGCCAGCAATACATCGGTGACCCCGATTCGTACAAGGTGCCGGTCGATAAACTGACCGATGACGCCTACCTCGCGCAGCGCGCCGATGAAGTGAAGCCCGACGAAGTGCCGGGTGCCACGCCCGTCAAAGGCGGCCTCGGCGACGCGCTGCCGGAAAAAGCGCAAACCACGCATTTCTCGGTGGTCGACAAATGGGGCAACGCCGTGTCGAATACCTACACGCTGAACGGGTCCTTCGGCTCCGGTGTGGTGGTGGACGGCGGTGGCTTCGTGCTCAACGATGCAATGGACGACTTCGTCACCAAGCCGAGCGTCGCCAGCCCGTCGGGTGCAACGGCGGACGACCTGAACACGGTGGCGCCGGGACGCCGGCCGCTTTCGTCAATGACGCCGACCATCCTGTTGAAGGACAACAAGGTGTCGCTCGTGATCGGCACGCCCGGCGGCTCGCGAATCCTTACGTCGATTTTCCAGGTCATGACCAACCTGTACGACTTCAATATGTCGCCTACCGACGCTTTGACCGCGATGCGATTCCATCATCAGTTGCTGCCGCCGAAGACGATTTATTTTGAGCCGTATCATCCGATCACGGGCGAGCTGGCTGACCAGTTGAAGGCTAAGGGCTACACGCTGGAAGGGCAGTCGTTCAACGGCGACGTGCAGATGATTCGCGTCGAAGGCGCAACGCCCGAACCGTCGGCCGATCCGCGCGGCGTGGGCGTGGGCCGCGTGATGCCTTGAAGCACGGCTGTTTCGGCCCGGTGAAGCGAACAATTGCGGAAGCGGGTTGGGCAAATGTATTGCAGAAGCGCACCCCAAAAAGCGCACCCAAAAAAACGCATTCGAAGGACGCACTTGAAAAACGAACTGCAGCGGGGAACGCAATGAGCGCACACAAACTAAACGTACTCGTGCTGCCGGGGTACCAGAATTCCGGCCCGGGGCACTGGCAGACGCGCTGGGAAACCCTCGACCCCGCCTTCCTGCGCGTGCAGATGCCGGACTGGGACTATGCGGCGCGTGACGCATGGTGCCGCACGCTCGACGCCGCGGTGACCGCAGCCGACTCGCCAGTGGTGTTCGCCGCGCACAGCCTTGGCTGCCTGACGACCGCCTTCTGGGCGTCGCAGTACGCGAACGCAGCCCAGCTTGCGAAGGTGGCGGGCGCGCTGCTGGTGGCGGTGCCCGATCCGTCCGAGGCACATTTTCCGCAGGATGCCAGCGGATTCGCGCCGGTGCCGCTTACGCGCTTGCCGTTTGCGAGCATCGTGGTGGCGAGCAGCGACGATCCATACGGCGGCGTGCCGTTCTCCCAGAAATGCGCGAGCGCGTGGGGCAGTCGCTGGATCGATATCGGACCGCGTGGCCACATCAATGCCGACAGCGGGCTCGGCGATTGGGACGAAGGGCGGCGCTGGCTGGCTTCGTTGGGCGAGTGAGCTGGCAGCGTCGCCGGCGTCACTGAAAACCGCCTTCGCCTCAGCCGGCCTCAAATCACCGACTGCTCCCGCAGCTTGGCAATCCGTGCTTCGTCATAACCGAGCACTTCGCGCAGGATGCTGTCCGTATGCTCGCCGAGCATTGGCGGATGGGCCAGCGCTTCAGGCGGCGTGCCGGTCATATTGATCGGATTGCGCACCAGTTTGACCGTGCCGCCCGATGGATGCGGCAGATCGACCTGCATGCCGCGCGCCACCACCTGCTCGTTCTCGAACACTTCGCCCAGATCGTTGATCGGCCCGCACGGTACACCGGCTGCTTCCAGCGCGGTAATCCATTGCTGCTTGCCCTGCAGGCGCACCATGTCGGCAAGGATCGGCACGAGAATGTCGCGGTGGCGCACGCGAGCCGGGTTGGTCGCGAATCGCTCGTCGCTGGCCAGTTCGGGGCAGCCGCCAGTTTCGACGAACTTGCGGAACTGGCCGTCGTTGCCGACCGCGACGATGATCCAGCCGTCGCTCGTCTGGAAGGTCTGGTAGGGCACGATGTTCGGATGCGCATTGCCCCAGCGCACCGGTGGCTGGCCGCTCGCCAGGTAGTTCGAATTCATGTTGGCCAGCATGGCCACCTGCACGTCGAGCAGCGCCATGTCGATGTACTGGCCTTCGCCCGTCCGGTCGCGATGCGTGAGCGCGGTGAGCACGGCGATGGTCGAATACATGCCGGTCATCAGGTCGGCGATCGCGACGCCGGCCTTTTGCGGGCCGCCGCCCGGCTGGCCGTCGCGCTCGCCGGTAATGCTCATGAAGCCGCCGATGCCTTGCACGATGAAGTCGTAACCGGCGCGCTGCGCGTATGGGCCGGTTTGCCCGAAGCCGGTCACCGAGCAGTAGATCAGATCGGGCTTCACTTCTTTGAGCGACGCGTAATCGAGACCGTACTTCTTCAACTGTCCGACTTTGTAGTTCTCCAGCACCACGTCGCTTTGCGCGGCCAGTTCGCGGATGATCTGCTGGCCTTCGGGTGACGCGATATCGACGGTGACCGAACGCTTGTTGCGGTTCGCGGCGAGGTAATAGGCGGCTTCGCGCGTGTCGGCGCCTTCCGGTGTTTTCAGGTACGGCGGCCCCCAGTGGCGGGTGTCGTCGCCGACTTCGGGTCGTTCGATCTTGATGACGTCGGCGCCGAAATCGGCTAGCGTCTGCGCGCACCAGGGTCCGGCGAGCACGCGTGTGAGATCCAGCACGCGGATATGACTGAGAGCGCCCATATTCTTCAATGTCTCCTTTGTCGACCGGAGTTAGCGCTTTAGCGCTTACTCCGGTCCCATGCAAAGCGGTCGACCGGAGTTAGCGCTTTAGCGCTTACTCCGGTCCCATGCAAGATTTGTGGTCGATAACGCGGCGCGCATGTCGCCGCGGATGGGGGCAATCTTAAGCGATTCCTGCGCCCCGGCGCAGTCAGCCGAACGTCATAGGACGCGCGGCGCGCCTTGCCGTGCCGCTCGCTACCCGGCCAAAGCCGGCCAAAGCCGGCCAAACCTGGCCGAATGGCTAGCGGGGCAGGGGCGCTGCCGCGCACGGGCGCCGATCCCGTATAATCAGTCGTTTAAGAAACAAACAGTTGGCGCATCCCCATGATGCCGCCGGTAACAGCCAGGGAACTGGCAAACCCGTCCCCCGCACGCTATGAAAGCCGCCGAAATCCGCGAGAAATTCCTCAAGTTCTTCGAATCGAAGGGCCATTCGATCGTTCGCTCGTCGAGCCTTGTGCCCGGCAACGACCCGACACTGCTCTTTACCAATTCGGGAATGGTGCAGTTCAAAGATGTGTTCCTCGGCGCGGAATCGCGTCCGTATTCGCGCGCCACGACCGCGCAGCGCAGCGTGCGCGCCGGCGGCAAGCATAACGATCTGGAAAACGTCGGCTACACCGCGCGTCACCACACGTTCTTCGAAATGCTGGGCAACTTCTCGTTCGGCGACTACTTCAAGCGCGATGCGATCCACTACGCGTGGGAGTTGCTGACGGGCGTGTACCAGTTGCCAAAAGACAAGCTGTGGGTCACCGTCTATCACGAAGACGACGAAGCGCACGACATCTGGGCGAAGGAAGTGGGCGTGCCGGTCGAGCGGATCATTCGCATCGGCGACAACAAGGGCGCGCGCTACGCGTCGGACAACTTCTGGCAAATGGCCGACGTCGGCCCGTGCGGCCCGTGCTCGGAAATCTTCTACGACCACGGCCCGGACGTCTGGGGCGGCCCTCCGGGGTCCCCTGAGGAAGACGGCGACCGCTACATCGAGATCTGGAATCTCGTGTTCATGCAGTTCAGCCGCGACGCGCAAGGCAACATGACGCCGCTGCCCAAGCAGTGCGTCGACACCGGCATGGGTCTGGAGCGTATCGCCGCCGTGCTGCAGCACGTGCACAGCAACTACGAGATCGACCTGTTCCAGGCGCTCATCAAGGCCGCCGGCCGCGAAACCGGCGTCGCCGATCTGACCAACAACTCGCTGAAGGTGATCGCCGATCACATCCGCGCGTGCTCGTTCCTGATCGTCGACGGCGTGATTCCGGGCAATGAAGGCCGTGGCTACGTGCTGCGCCGGATCGTGCGCCGCGCGATCCGCCATGGCTACAAGCTGGGCAAGAAGGGTTCGTTCTTCCACCGCATGGTGCCCGACCTCGTCGCGCAAATGGGCGAGGCCTATCCGGAGTTGAAAGACGCGGAGCAACGCGTGACCGACGTGCTGCGTCAGGAAGAAGAGCGCTTCTTCGAGACCATCGAGCATGGCATGTCGATTCTCGAAAGCGCGCTGGCCGATCTGGAAGCGAAGGGCGGCAAGACGCTCGACGGCGAACTCGCGTTCAAGCTGCACGACACCTACGGCTTCCCGCTCGATCTGACGGCGGACGTGTGCCGCGAGCGCGAAGTGACGGTCGACGAGTCCGCCTTCGACGAAGCGATGGCGCGTCAGCGCGAACAGGCTCGCGCGGCGGGCAAGTTCAAGATGGCACAGGGCCTCGAATACTCGGGCGCGAAGACCACGTTCCACGGTTATGAAGAAATCATCTTCGACGACGCGAAGGTGATCGCGCTGTATGTCGACGGTGCGTCGGTCAAGGAAGTCAGCAACGGCCAGCAGGCGGTTGTCGTGCTCGACCACACGCCGTTCTACGCGGAGTCGGGCGGTCAGGTCGGCGACCAGGGCGTGCTGGCTAACGCAAGCGTGCGCTTTGCGGTGACCGACACGCTGAAAGTGCAGGCGGACGTCGTCGGCCATCACGGCACGCTCGAGCAGGGCACGCTGAAAGTCGGCGACGTCGTGAAGGCGGAAATCGACGCGGTGCGTCGCGCCCGCACCGAGCGCAACCACTCGGCGACCCACCTGATGCACAAGGCACTGCGCGAAGTACTCGGCTCGCACGTGCAGCAGAAGGGCTCGCTGGTCGACGCGGACAAAACGCGCTTCGACTTCGCACACAACGCCCCGATGACCGACGAGCAGATCCGTCAAGTCGAAGCGATCGTCAACGCGGAAGTGCTGTCGAACGCGCCGGGCATCGTGCGCGTGATGCCGTTCGACGAAGCGGTGAAGGGCGGCGCGATGGCGCTGTTCGGCGAAAAGTATGGCGACGAAGTGCGCGTGCTCGACCTCGGTTTCTCGCGCGAGTTGTGCGGCGGTACGCACGTGCACCGCACGGGCGACATCGGTCTTTTCAAGATCGTGATGGAAGGCGGAGTGGCCGCCGGCATTCGTCGCGTGGAAGCGATCACGGGTGATAACGCCGTGCGCTTCGTGCAGGATCTCGACGCGCGGATCAATGCGGCTGCCGCTGTGTTGAAGGCGCAGCCGTCGGAACTGACGCAGCGCATCGTGCAGGTGCAGGACCAGGTGAAGTCGCTGGAGAAGGAACTGAGCGCATTGAAGTCGAAGATGGCTTCGAGCCAGGGCGATGAGCTTGCTGGTCAGGCAATCGAAGTGGCCGGCGTGCATGTGCTGGCTGCAACGCTCGAGGGCGCGGACGTGAAAACGCTGCGCGAGACGGTCGACAAGCTGAAGGACAAGCTGAAGAGCGCGGCGATCGTGCTGGCCTCGGTCGAAGGCGGCAAGGTGAGTCTGATTGCCGGTGTGACGGCGGACGCCAGCAAGAAGGTCAAGGCCGGTGAACTGGTCAACTTCGTTGCGCAGCAAGTCGGCGGCAAGGGCGGCGGGCGGCCGGACATGGCGCAAGCTGGTGGTACCGAACCGGCGAATCTGGCAGCGGCGCTTGCAGGCGTGAAGGGTTGGGTCGAAGCCCAGCTTTGATTCGGGATTGATTGGGCCACTCGGGGCGCTGACGGTTTTTGCGTCCTGTGTGGCCCGAGTTGCTTTTGGCCTTGCCCGTATCTTGCCGTGCATCAACCTGGCCGGGTGGCGGCGAGGCAAAGCATCAAGCAACGCCTACCGGCGCAACGGCAGGTAACACCGCATCCTCTCCCGACACGAGCGTTTGCCGCAGCGCATTGAGCGCGGACGAAAAATGCCCTCGACGCCAGACGAGAAGCGTCTCGATCCTGCCAATATCGGGAAGCTCATGAACCGCGATATTGCTCGTATCGGTTTGCAGATCGAGCACTGATCGCGGTGCCACGGCCACCCCTGCGCCGGCGGCGACACACGCTACGATTGCGTGATACGAACCGAGCTCTAAAACGCGAGCCGGCCTCACGCCATGCTCCAGATACCATTTCTCGATGTACGCCCGGTAAGCACACCCGCGCTCGAACGCGATCAGTGTCGACAAAGCAATATCCCGCACTTCGCGAATCGGCCGATGGCCTCGCGGCGACAGCATGACCAGCTCTTCGCGGAAAACCGGCACCGTCTCGAACAATTCGCCGAGCGCAGCGGGATCCAGCGGCGTCGCCACCAACGCCGCATCCACTTCGAATTCGCGAACCCGCTCGATCAGCTTGCCGGTCGTGCCGGTTTCGAGTTCCAGTGCGACATCCGGCCATTGCTGGTGATAACGCGCGAGCAAGCCAGGCAGACGCGTCGCCGCAACGCTTTCCATCGTGCCCAAACGCAGGCGTCCACTCGGGCGATCCTCGCGCACGGCGTGACGTGCCTCGTCGGCGAGCGCGAGCAGACGCTCCGCGTAGGGCAGCAGCGTCTCGCCCGCTGGGGTCAGAACGAGGCGCCGGCCATCGCGGATGAACAGGTCGGTGCCCAGTTGCTCCTCGAGCTGCTTGATGCGCGTTGTGACGTTCGATTGCACGCGATTGAGCTTGGCAGCGGCGCGCGTCACGCCGTTTTCCCGCACGACAGCGCGAAATATGGTCAAGGCGGCCAGATCCATGATTCTCTCCTGGCGATGGTTGGTATCCGAATTATTCATTTTTCGTGATCGAAAGGTCAAGCTAATATGGATTGAAGAAACCGGTGACTGCCGGCCCGATTCCATCTACCGTTTGCTTATGAACGATCTCGCTTCCAACGTGCACGACACCCCTGCCGGACATCATGCCGCCCGCCGCGCGGCGCTTGCCTGCATGGTCACCTTGGCCGTGGTGCTCGGTATCGGCCGGTTTGCGTTCACGCCGCTCTTGCCGCTGATGCTGCACGGCAGCGCCTTCGGTCAGCCGCAGATCGATATCCAGCACGGCGGCTGGCTCGCGTCGTTCAACTACGCGGGCTATTTCGTTGGTGCGCTCACCTGCGCGGCGTTGCGGGTCGAACCGGCGCGCATGGTGCGTGTGGGGCTTGTCGCGACGGTCTTGCTGACGCTGGCGATGGGCGTAACAAACCAATTCTGGGTGTGGGCCGTCGTGCGCTTTGTCGCCGGCGCGGTCAGCGCCTGGACCTTTGTGTTCGCCTCGCAGTGGGGCTTGCGGCGGCTCGCCGAACTCGGCGCGCACGGATGGGGCGGCGTGATCTACACGGGCCCGGGCGTGGGCATCGTCGGGACGGGCTTGCTGGTCAGCGCTGCAGGCGGCTACGGAGCGACGGCGGGTTGGATAGGCTTCGGGCTCATCTCGGCGGTGCTTTCGATGGTGGTTTGGCCCGTGTTCCGGGCCGTGACCCATACCGCATCAAGAGGCACGGCGCGCCCCGCGGTTGGGATAACGGCCACCGCTCGTCCTAGTCAGCGCTCGGCTGGCCAGCCCTCCGCAGTGCAACCCACCGGCCAGTCCTCTGCGAATCAGCCGGCCGCTAGCCCTCGTTCCGCCGCGAGCCAACGCCCCGGCGCCAGCCAACTCTCCCCCACACACCACCTCCCGCACCGCGCCGATGCCTTCTGGCTGATCCTGCTCTACGGCGTGCCCGGCTTCGGCTACATCATTACCGCGACCTTCCTGCCGGTGATCGCGCGCCATGCGCTGCCGGGCTCGTCCTGGCCCGACCTGTTCTGGCCGATGTTCGGCGCGGCCTTGATCGTCGGTGCGTTGCTCGCGGCGCGCCTGCCGGTACATTGGGACAACCGCACGCTGCTCGCCGGTTGCTATGTGCTGCAAGCGGCCGGTATTGCGCTCGGCATCGTCTGGCCGACGGCGGGTGGCTTTTCGCTCGGCAGCATCCTGATCGGTTTGCCATTTACGGCAATCACCCTGTTCGCGATGCGCGAAGCGCGGCGTCTGCGTGGCGACGAAGCGGCCGGTCTGATGGGCTATGCGACCGCCGCGTACGGTGTCGGCCAGATCGTCGGCCCGTTGGTGGCTGCGCCAATCGCCGGACACACCGGGTCTTTTTCGCCGGCGTTGTGGCTGGCGGCGGGCGCGTTGCTGGTGGGCGCGGTCGGCCTGACCATCGTCGCACGCATGCCGCGAGGCCGCGGCCGCATGCCCGATTGCGGCTGCAACTAGCAAACAAATAACTCACCGGCGCACTAAAATGACCGCTTTCCCGTCATCTCAGCGCGCCTGTCGCCGGGCGCGCCGCCAACCATGCAACACTTCGCGTCCGACAATTACGCCGGCATCTGTCCCGAAGCGCTCGACGCGCTGACCGCCGCCAACAATAGCGGCCACGAACCCGCTTACGGCGACGACTCCTGGACCAATCAAGTCTGCGACCGCCTGCGGGATCTGTTCCAGACCGATTGCGAAGTGTTTTTCGTGTTCAACGGCACGGCTGCCAATTCGCTGGCGCTGGCGTCACTGTGCCAGTCGTATCACTCGGTGATCTGCCACGAACTCGCGCACATCGAAACCGATGAATGCGGCGGCCCCGAATTCTTTTCGGGCGGCTCGAAACTGCTGACCGCACCGGGCGTCGGCGGCAAGCTCACGCCGGATGCGATCGAAGCGGTCGTCACGCGCCGCGCCGATATTCACTACCCGAAGCCCAAGGTCGTCACGCTGACCCAATCGACGGAAGTGGGCACCGTCTACACCGTCGAGGAAGTGCGCGCGATCGCGGCGATTGCCAAACGGCGTCATCTGAAAGTGCATATGGATGGCGCGCGGTTTGCGAATGCAGTCGCGGCGCTCGATGTGCATCCGTCCGAGATCACGTGGCGCGCGGGCGTCGACGTCTTGTGTTTTGGCGGGACCAAGAACGGTTTGCCGGTCGGTGAAGCCGTGGTGTTCTTCGACCGCTCGCTCGCCGACGATTTCGCTTACCGTCTGAAGCAGGCCGGCCAACTCGCCTCGAAAATGCGCTTCATCTCCGCGCCGTGGCTCGGTCTGCTGGATAACGACGTCTGGCTGCGCAATGGGCGTCATGCGAATGCGATGGCGGAGTTGCTGCAAACACGGTTGCAGGAAATTCCCGGCGTCAGCATCATGTTTCCGAGAGAATCGAACGCGGTCTTTGCGCAATTGCCCGCGCAGGCCGCCAAGGCAATGCGCGCGCGCGGCTGGAAGTTCTACGAATTCATCGGCGCGGGCGGTTGCCGGCTGATGTGCGCATGGGACACGCAGCCGGAAACCGTCGAGCGTTTCGCTGCGGAAGTGCGCGAATTGTGCATGGCTTGAAACTGCATCGACTTCGCGTCCGGAGCAGGCTGGGACCGTGAACTTGAACCGGAAGCTGGAACCAGGCGTATAAACAGGACCGCGCACCAGGTGCTGAACCCGCCGCAGCACGACATTCAACGCTGAACAAAGCTAGACACAAAACATAAGAGACGACCCACTCGCCATGACCGAATACCAATTTTGCCCGCGCTGCGCTACGCCTTTGATCGAGCGCGCCGATGCCGAACACGAAGGCGGCCGGATCCGCCAGACCTGTCCCGATACGGAATGCGGCTACGTCCACTGGAACAATCCGCTGCCGGTAGTGGCCGCGATCGTCGAGTACGAGGACAAGATCCTGCTCGCGCGCAACGCCGCGTGGCCGGAAGGCATGTTCGCGCTGATCACCGGCTTTCTGGAAAACGGCGAGACGCCGGAAGAGGGCATTGCTCGCGAAGTGCTGGAAGAAACCTCGTTGCACGCGGAGACGGTCGAGTTGATCGGCGTGTACGAATTCATCCGCAAAAACGAACTGATCATCGCGTATCACGTGAAGGCGCACGGGACGGTCGCGCTGTCGCCGGAATTGCTCGAATACCGGCTGGTCGAGCCGGCCAAACTGCGTCCATGGCGCGCGGGCACCGGCCAGGCGCTCGGGGAGTGGATGCGGCGGCGCGGCTTGCCGTTCGAGTTTGTCGAAAAGCCGGGGCAGTAAGCCTGGCCAATGCGTTGGCCAATGACCTTGCGCTCCGCGAGGAGCGCGGCATGGCTCGTATCTTCTATCTGACCACTACGCCACGTCACGATGAACAAACCTGCACCCGCCACCCGCAACGCCTACCCGCATTTTCTGCAGATCACCACGCGCTGGATGGATAACGACGTCTACGGTCACGTCAATAACGTCGTCTACTACAGCTACTTCGACACGGTGGTGAACGAGTATCTGATCCGCGCCGGCGTGCTCGACTTTGAGCGCGGCGCGACGATCGGACTCGTGGTCGAGACACATTGCAATTACTTCGCGCCGCTGGTGTTTCCCGAACGGATCGAAGCGGGCTTGCGGGTGGTGCGGCTCGGCACCTCGAGCGTGCGCTACGAAGTGGGCCTCTTCAAGGAGGGCGAAGATCAACCGGCCGCCCAAGGCCATTTCGTGCACGTGTATGTGGATCGCGTCACGCGTCGTCCGGTGAGCTTGCCCGCGGACTTGCGCGCGGCGCTCGAACCGCTGACCGTCGCGGTGCAGGCGGACTAGGCGCGTGCAGTCGTTCGTCATCAATCTGCTTAACGGTGTCAGTTACGGCCTGCTGCTGTTTATGCTGTCGGCAGGCTTGACGCTGATTTTCAGCATGCTCGGCGTGCTGAATTTCGCCCACGCGAGCTTCTATATGCTCGGCGCGTACGTCGGCTTTTCGGTGGCGGCGCATGCGGGCTTCTGGAGTGCGCTGGTGATCGCGCCGCTGATCGTCGGCTTGATCGGCGCGGCGCTGGAGCGCTGGCTGCTACGCCGCGTGCGGGTGCATGGTCATCTTCCAGAGTTGCTGCTGACTTTCGGCGCAGCGTATCTGCTCGGCGAACTGGTCAAACTCGGCTGGGGTTTGAGTCCGCTGAGTGCCACCGTTCCGGCCGCGCTCGACGGGCCGTTGTTCACTGTCTACGGCGCGGCCTTCGCACGCTACCGGGTGTTCATGATGGCCGTGTCGCTGGCGATGCTGGCGGTGCTGTACGCGGTGCTGCGCGTGTCGAAGGCGGGGTTGATCGTGCGCGCCGCGCTCACGCATCCGAGCGCTGTCGAGGCGCTCGGCCACAACGTGCCGCGCGTGTTTACCGGCGTATTCGCGGCCGGCACGGCGCTCGCCGCGTTGGCCGGCGTGATCGGCGCGCCGCTCTTCGTGATCGAGCCGGCAATGGCGGAATCGCTCGGCTCGATTGTGTTCGTGGTGGTCGTGATCGGCGGATTGGGCTCGTTGAGCGGCGCGCTGGCGGCATCGCTGATCGTCGGTTGCGTACAGACCTTTGCGGTGGCGAGCGACGTATCGTTGGGCGATCTCACAGCGATATTCGGCGGTGAGTTGCCGGTCGAGTGGGACGCGCTGACGCTTGCGCAACTCGCACCGCTGATTCCGTATCTGCTGCTTGTCGCGATGCTGGCGCTGCGTCCGCGTGGACTATTCGGGCGGCGTGACGACCATGCGTGAACCACTCGAATTCGCTGTGCCTGCGGCCATGTCTCGTTCAATGTCGCGAATGTTCGCGCCGTGGCTCGCACTCGTCCTGTTCCTTGCCGTGCCGCCTTTTATCTGGCCGCAAAGCTGGCTGCTAGCCTATCTCGCGCAGACTGCGACGATGATCGTGTTCGCGCTCTCGTACAACCTGCTGCTCGGCGAAACCGGCCTGCTGTCCTTCGGCCATGCCGCTTATTCCGGCCTCGGCGCGCTCATCGCGGCGCAAGTGTTCAACCGCATTGGCGTGCCGTTGGTGTTGCTGCCGTTGATCGGCGGCATCGGCGGCGCGCTGTGCGGGGTGCTGTTCGGTTTCGTGTCGACGCGGCGCGCCGGGACGGCTTTCGCGATGATCACGCTCGGCATCGGTGAACTCGTCGCGGCGGCCGCGTGGACGCTGCCCGACTGGTTCGGCGGCGAGGCCGGCGTGCCGATCGATCGTGCGAGCGGCCCGATGCTCGCAAGCTGGAGCTTCGGCCCGGCACGAGAAGCGTATGCGCTGATCGCGCTGTGGTGCGTCCTGGCGAGCGTGGCGATGTTCGCGTTGTCGCGCACACCGTTCATGCGGCTCGCCAACGCCGTGCGCGACAACCCGGCGCGCGCCGCGGCGATCGGCTGCTATCCGCGCCGCATCCGCTATGGGGTGGTGGTGATGTCGGCGTTTTTCGCGGGTATTGCAGGCACGCTGGGGCTGATCAATGTCGAATTGGTGTCGACGGAAAGCGTCGGCATGATGCGCTCGGGCGCTGTGCTGATCGCGACGGTGATAGGCGGCCCGGCGGCATTTTTCGGACCGGTCGCGGGCGCGATCGCCCTGACTTTTTTCAGCATCGCGGTAGCGAGCGTGACGCGTGCCTGGCTGCTCTATCTGGGGCTGTTCTTCATCGTGGTCGTGGTGGCGTCGCCGGATGGACTGGCGGGCTTCGTACAGCGGCACACGGCACGCATCGCTGCCTACGGCTGGCGCGTGTGCAGCAAGGTTTATCTATGGGGCGCGGCCTCAGCGCTGCTGTGGACGCTGGCCGTCGTGCTCGCGGTGCAGTGGGCTTACGCCGTGCAATTCGGCGTGGACGATGGCGCGGCTTTCAACGTCATCGGCGTGCCGCTGGAGACGGGCTCGCCGCATCTTTGGCTCGGCGTTGCGGTGTTCATGCTGGCCGCGCCGGCAGCAGTCACAGCGCGCTACGCGGTTCGCGCGCAAGCACGTCTTGCCGTTCGCGCCAGCGTCGCGCGGGTCACCGGAGACGCGCGATGATTCCAGCCCTCGCGCTCTACGGCATCCAAAAGCGCTTCGGCGCGACGCAGATTCTGCGCGGCGTCGATCTTGCGATCGAACCTGGCGAGCGCCATGCATTGATTGGGCCGAACGGCGCCGGCAAGTCGACGCTCTTCAATTTGATCGCCGGCGGCGCGCGGCCGAACGCCGGGCGCATCGATCTGTTCGGTGCGGAGATCACGCGTCTGGCACCCGCCGCGATCACGCGCCGAGGTCTCGCGCGCAGCTTCCAGACCACCAGCGTGTTCGCCCGTCTCAGCGTATTCGACAACCTGCGCTGTGCGGCCATGCTGGCCGAGCGCGACCGCACGCGCTGGTGGCAGCGGTTCAGCGGTTCCAGCACCGTCGACGCGCGCGCCGGGCAGGTGCTCGAAGCGGTGGGCTTAAGCGCGCGCCGGCGTACCCAGGCCGGCACACTGAGCTATGCCGAGCAGCGCGCGCTTGATCTTGGCCTAGCGCTCGCAGGCGGTGCGCACACCTTGCTGCTCGATGAGCCCACCGCCGGCATGAACCGCGCCGAAGCGGCGCGCGCCATCGAACTGATTCGCACGGCCACTGCGGGCCGCACGTTACTGATGGTCGAGCACGACATGGACGCAGTGTTCGCGATCGCCGACCGCATTTCGGTGCTGGTGCAAGGCCGCATCATCGCGACCGGCACACCGGCGGCGATTCGCGCGGATGCGGCGGTGCGCGCCGCTTATCTTGGCGACGGCTTCCGCGCATGACCGCCTTGCTCGACATTCGACAACTGAACGCCTGGTATGGCGCAAGTCAGACGCTGCACGGCGTCACGTTGCAGATCGAAGCAGGCGAAGTTGTCGCGCTGGTTGGACGCAACGGCTCCGGACGCTCGACGCTGGCGCGCGCGATCATGGGGCTTGTGCGCAGCGAGGGCGAATTGCGTTTTGCCGGCCATGCGATCGGCGGACTACGCACCTTCGAGATCGCCCGCTTGGGACTCGGTTACGTGCCTGAGCATCGCGACGTCTTTCCGGCACTGAGTGTCCACGAGAACCTGCAACTCGGTGTGGCGCCCCGCGCTCGCGGCCGCACACCGCGCTTTGCCTTCGATGACGCCTACGAACTATTCCCTGTCCTGCGCGAAAGAAAGCGCACACGCGCCGGGGCGTTATCGGGCGGCGAACAGCAGATGCTGACGCTCGCCCGGGCATTGCTCGGCGATCCCGATCTGCTGGTCATCGACGAACCCGGCGAAGGGCTGGCCAGCCAGGTGATGGGGCAGGTCGCACGATGTCTGCGGATGCTGCGTGATCGTGGTGTGGCGATGCTGTTGATCGAACAGCGGCTCGTGATTGCGCAAGACATCGCCAGCCGGGTGGCGGTGATGGGGCATGGCGAGATTGTCTTCAATGACGCGCTCGCGTCGTTTGTGAAGCGGCCGGACGTGATGCAGGAATGGCTCGGGGTGGGGTAGCCGGGACGTGCCCTGGCAGGGCGGGTGCAGCCGTTAGTTCATCGGCGTCGCCACGCGTACCACCAGAATCAACTGGCAGGCATCTCTCCGCGGTTTTATTGCAGCGCCGCATTCGAATTCGCGGTCATTTTGTTGTCCTGACGTGCACGTTAGGCACTTCGCGATGCATGCGCCCCTCTCTCTGCGCTCAAATCGCTTCCGGCATGCCGTTTGAATCCCGTTTGCGCGCAGACCGCTTACGCCCGACGTGCGGGGCTTTCCAATGACTTGTTGTAGCGATTCAAACGCTTGATCGTTTGGTGGGCGTCCTCCAGAAATCTTGTCGGCAGCGCGCCAACAAATCAAGACAATCAAGGTAAAGGCGCGCAACGGCGGCACGGTGTTTAAAGCCGGCGTATGCGCGACAGACCATGCCGTGCCGGACGCGCAAAAGACGCACCGCGGCTTCAGGAGGAGACGTCATGAAACAGACAGGCCCATTGGGCGAAAATTCGGTCGACGGCGTGCAGAGGGAGCCCTCGCAGCGACCGCTTCAAGGGATCCAGCCATTTCAACGCGCGCAGCCGCGTCAAAGAGCGCTGCCGCTTGAAAGGACGTTGCCGCTGGGTGAAACGTGGCGCGCGCGCGCCGGGGTGGGCGTCGCGCTGGCGACGGCCGTGCTGCTAATGTCCGCATGCGCCGACGCGAGTTCCACGACGGTCGACGCGGCATCCGCACCGTCGACACATACGAGCGCCGCGGCGAATGCCGTGAGCAACAACGACAGCCCGTTGACCGCAAAATCACAGCCAGATGCAGGACTCGCCGCCAACGCCACAAGTGCCGCAAGTGCCACAAGTGCTACAAGTGCTACGAACGGCGCCACGACCGCAAGCACCGATCAACCCGCCTCTGCATCACGCCCCGCGCTCGAGCTCGCAAAAGCCAAACAGCTTGCTGCCGAACAGCGCGTCGCTGAACGTGTGCCATCTGCGAGTGGCATGACCGAGAAGCGCAGCCGTCCGCTGACGCTGCGCGATTCCGGCATTGACGGTTCATTGATGTTTGCGCGCGACGTCGACTTCCGCGTGACCGGTGACATTGGCTTCATGATTCACGACATGGCGGCCACCCTGACCCCGGCGCGCGCTGGTCAGCCGATCGTGTTCGACGATCCGACCAGCGTGACGATCAACGTCCACCGGGGCGACGTCACACTCGACAGCGCCAAACTCACTGCGATTTTCAATCGTTACCTGTTCCAGTACCAGGGCTCGCCGCTGCGCAATATGCGTGTGGTGCCGCAAGACGGCGGCACCTTGCGCATCACGGGCGAGATGCATCGCGACACGTGGGTGCCGATCGTGCTGACGGGGTCGCTGTCGATGCGCAATGCCGACGATCTCGTGTTCCATGCCGACCACGTCGAAGTGGCCGGCGTCGGCGCTGACAAGCTGATGCAGGCCGCTCACGTGAAGATGGCCGACCTGTTGAAAGTGGACACGCCGATTGCGCGTCTCAACGGCGACGACGTCGTGATGCAGGTGGCCAAACTCACGCCGCCGCCTGCGTTGCGCATGACGATCACGCAGATCGACACCAGCTCTGCGGGGGTGCGCTTCACGCTCGACGACCACACGGTGCAGAAGATCGACTGGCCCGCGACGATGCCGCCACGCGGCATGCTGGTGCAGGGTGGTGACGTGAAGTTCATGCGCTCGATGCCGATGAACATCGACATGGCGCTGACGCCGCTCGATGCGAACGCGCCGTTCGTGCTTGACCTGTACCACTACCGTGACCAGATGGCGGCCGGCTACTTCACCTTCGACGAGGCGGGCGCACTGGACGTACACCTGCCTTCATATACGACGCTAGCCAGCGCCGCGAAAGATACGCCGACGCAGATGGGCAGCGCGAGCGCGCGCTTTAACGACAGCTTCATTCGTGCGCAACAGGCGTCGCTCGCCCAGGCGCGCCTCGTGTGGCAACACGTGCCGCAGACCTTGCGGACTGCATCGGTTGCACGCGCGATCCCGGTCGGGACACGAGCGGCGTTTTCCGGTCAGAGCATGACGACGCCACTGTCCGGGATTAGCGATGAGCGGCACTCGTCGGGATCTGTGCCGTTGATTCACGTTGAGAATGTGGACTTCTATGTATCGGGCCGAATCGGCTTTCATGTACGTTCGCTGGATGCGCAGATGGTGCCGAAGAAGCCGGGCCAACCGGTCGATCTCGACGACCCGGACCAGTACGACATTCGCATTATTGGCGGCGAGGTGGTTGAACCTTGGCCTGCGATGGCGGCGTTGTTCAACGATTACCTGCTCGACTATGAGCCGCGTTCACTGAACGATTTGCAGTTGAAGCCGGTGGACGGCAAGTTGGAAGTGACGGGCGGAATCAAGTTGTGGAATCACTTTCCAGGCGCGTGGTTGCCGACAACGATGAGCGGCACGATCATGGCCAAGGATGAGCGGCATCTCGTCTATGAGCCTACCTCGGTGAAGGTACTGGGGGTGCCGCAGGCGGGGCTGTTGCGGGCGCTGGATATTCCGTTGGCGTCGTTGACGCCTTTTACGCGCAAGGGTGTTGCGTTGAAGGGTAACGAACTGGTGTTCGATCAATACACCGTATTTCCGCCGCCGGTTTTGCAGGGGCGGTTGGCTAGTGCCACTGTGACGGATGAAGGGTTGGTGTTGAAGTTCAAGGGGGATAGTTCTGTTGCGGTTGCAAGGCCGCCTGCCGGGGCGGAGAAGAGCTTTGTGTGGATCGAGTCCGGTGATGTGAAGATGTTTAATTCGTTGGTCACGAATGCCAGGACTTTTATTCGGGATAGTTCTAATCCTGGGGTAATGAAGTTTGATCTTTATGGGTATCGGAGGGATGTTTCCAAAGGGACTGTGAGGATGGGGGAGGATGGGGGATTGGAGGTTGATCTGGCCGCTAGGAAATAGCGGGGGGTTTGCCTGCGAGGCGCTTGTTCGTCTGTGCTTTTGTGGTGTTGGCCTTTCCTTGCATTCTTTTTGGTCTATTAGCGTTGCCCCTGTGCGGGGCGGCACCTACTTCTCTTTGCTGCTGCAAAGAGAAGTAGGCAAGAGAAAGCAGCTCACACCGCCAATTCTTAAGCGGGTCCCCCGCACAGTCGCGGTAGTAGTGCATCTGGAATCCGTGCCCTCGCGCATTCAGCGCGAGTGACAAGGCATTCATACTTCCAGCGGCGCTGCGCGCGCCGACAGGCACTTCATAAAACCGACCACTATGGTTTCGCACTCGTGCTTCATTCGGCGCCTCGCCAAGGCGAAGTCGATGGCTCCCACTGCATCTAACCGAAGCCTCGGGTTTCCCATGCTGACCCGTCCGCGACGCACGCAGTGCGGAGCGGGACCAGATGAGCGCTTTGTCACTAACGCCGAATGTGCGAGGGCACGGATTCCAGATGCACCACTACCCCCTCCAAGCCACGGGACCCACTTAAGAGTTAGCGGTTTGAGCTGCTTTCTCTTGCCTACTTCTCTTTGCAGCAGCAAAGAGAAGTAGGTGCCGCCCCGCACAGGGGCAACGCTAATAGACCACTAAGAAATCAAGGAAAGGCCAACGCCGCAGGCACCCAGACAGTAAGCGCCGCGCAGGCAAAAAAACAATCAATTATCCTTATTAATAATCCACTCATGCGCAGGATCATTGCGAAAATGCCAAACCCGCTGCCCCCCAGCCATAACATTCAAATAATAAGACTCGTACCCGTAGGGAACAACAACCGGATGATACCCACGCGGCACCATCACAACATCGTGATCCTCAACAGCCATTGACTCATCGATATCGCGCATATCCGTATACACGCGCTGAAAAGCGAACCCCTGCGGCGGATCGAGCCGATGATAATAAGTCTCTTCGAGCGAACTCTCATGAGGCACATTATCGGTATCGTGCTTATGCGGCGGATAGCTGGACGCATGCCCACCAGGCGTCCGAACCTCAACCACAAGCAAAGACTCCGCAAGCTCAGTCTGCGGAAGAATATCGCATACGTATCGCGTATTCAGTCCCTTCCCACGTGTGGAGCGCTTCATTGAAGAAGGTTCGATCAACCTCGCCGGATACACCCCCTTGGCGGGCGCACTCGCCACGCCAACCTCAGCATCGCGACAAGCGCGAACCGTCGCCCGCACGCCAGGCGGCAAGTACACCGCATACGGCGCGGAATCCTCGAACACGCTATCGCGCGACCCCAGCGAACTCCACGTGGCGTCAGCAGTTTCGATATCCACCGCACCCGTGAGGACCACAATGCAAACCTCGCGAGACGGTTCAAACACATGAACGACTTCACTCGCGCCCAGCCGGTAAGCAGCAAATCCCACATACCGCCAGCACGCGGACTCAGGCGTCACCCGCGCGATTGTCTGGCCCTCGCGCTGCGCCTTTACCAATAAACTCATGCCGCCTCCTGCTTAGTCTCGCCACCGGCGTCGAGCGGTGCATCGACCAGCGCTCGCAAGGTCCGGAATCCTTTCTGCGCGTACTCATACGATGGCGCCACCACGGGGTCCTGTTCCGCTTCAACCACCAGCCAGCCGCGATATCCATGCCGCTTCAATCGATCGATGATCGCCGGGAAGTTCACCGCGCCATCGCCCGGTACCGTAAACGCACCGTTGATCACGGCGTCGAGAAAACTCCAGTTGCGATTGCGCGCCAGCTTCATCACCGCGGGTCGAACGTCCTTGCAGTGCACGTGACATACGCGGCCAATGTGCTTGTCGAGTACCGCGAGCGGATCGCCACCGGCAAACGTGATGTGCCCGGCGTCGAACAGCAAACCGACGGCGTCGCTCGTGCGCGACATCAGCTGATCGACGTCAGCCGGTGTCTCGACGTACGCGCCCATGTGATGGTGGTAAGCAAGCCGCACGCCGCGGCTCAGCGTGTAGCGTGCGAATTCGTCGACGCGTGCCGCATAGGCTGCCCACTGCGCGTCGCTGAAAAAACGCGGGCGCTGATACAGCGGTTGCGGTGCGCCCTGGATCGAATCGGCGACTTCGCCGTAGACCATCGCGGTCGCACCGTTCTGGGCGAGCAGTTCGAGATGCGGGCCGACAGAGGCGATTTCCTCTTCCACACTGCGTCGCGCGAGTCGTCCGGAATACCAGCCGGATACCAAGGCCAGATCGTATTGGGCGAGCAGTGTCTTCAGCGCCTGCGGTTCGCGCGGAAACTTGTTGCCGAGCTCGAAGCCCTGATAGCCGATCTGGCGTCCTTCGGTCAGCGCGACGTCGAGCGGCGTCTCGCCACCGAGCGAAGGCAGGTCATCGTTCATCCACGACAAGGGGTTGATGCCGATGCGTACGTCGAAAGCAGTCATGCGGGCGTCCTCATTCGTTGTCGCTCATTCGTTGTCGATGTGGCCGGGGCGGTCGCTGGGATCGGCAGGCGCGGTGCGTGCGGCGAGTTGCGCGTCGTATTGCGAACGTGCAGCACGCACGGTGTCGCGCGCCGATACTTCCGGCACGGCGACTTCCCACCACCAGCCGCCGTCGGCCGTGGTGCGGGCCGGATCGGTGTCGATACTGATCACGTAGGTGCGATCGGCGGCGCGCGCGCGTTGCAGCGCGCTCTCGAGTTCAGCGATGTTCGCGACGTGCTCCGCCTGCGCGCCGAGCGCCCGTGCATGGGCGGCGAAGTCGATCTTCGGTGCGCCGAGCGGGCCTTGCATGCAGTCGTCGAGCAGGTTATTGAATGGCGCACCACCGCAGGCCTGTTGCAAGCGGTTGATACAGCCGTAGCCGCGATTGTCGAGCACCACGACGATCAGCTTGGCGCCGATCATCACCGAAGTCGCGATCTCGCTGTTCATCATCAGATAACTGCCGTCGCCGAGCATCACGATGACTTCGCGCGCGGGCCGCGCAAGCTTCGCGCCGAGGCCGCCGGCAATCTCATAGCCCATGCACGAGTAGCCGTATTCGACGTGATACGCGCCTGGTTTTCCGGCGCGCCATAGCTTATGCAATTCGGCGGGCAAGGTTCCCGCCGCGCAAACGACGATGTCGTCCATTGCGGAGCGTGCGCTCGAACGCTGTACCGCGCCTATCACGTCACCTTCATACGGCAGCACGGTGTCGCGCTGCGGGGCGTGTGTGAGCGTGCTAACGGTATCGCGCCAGCTCGCCGCGAGTTTGTGCGCGCGCGCGGTCCAGGTGCGATCCGCGTGCCAGCCTTGCAAGGGCTCGGCGAGTGCATCCAGTGCAAGACGTGCGTCGGCTTCGACCACCAGCGCGCGATGCTTGAGTCCGTCGAATGGATTCGCGTTGATGCCGATCACGTCGGCCTGCGTGAACAGTGTGTTCGAACCGGTGGTGAAGTCCTGCAAGCGCGTGCCGATCGCGAGGACACAGTCCGCATCGTGGGCAAGCGCATTGGCGGCGGGCGAGCCGGTCACGCCCAACGCGCCGGCGTTCAGTGGATCGTTCCACGCGAGCGAACCTTTACCGGCCTGCGTTTCCGCCACCGGAATGCCGTGTGCGGTGGCAAAGCGGTGCAGCGCATCGGTCGCGCGGCCATAGAGCACGCCGCCGCCCGCGACAATCAGCGGACGCCTGGCGCGGCGCAGATGGGCAACCGCCGCATCGATATCTTCGGCGCGCGGTGCGGGGGAGTGAAACGTGACGACGCGCGGCGCAAAGAAGTCGGCCGGAAAATCCCAGGCCTGCGCTTGCACGTCCTGCGGCAACGCGAGCGTAACAGGACCGCACAACGCAGCGTCGGTGAGCACACGCAAGGCACGCGGCAATGCACTGAGCAACTGCGCTGGATGCACGATGCGGTCGAAGTAGCGCGACACCGGCTTGAACGCATCGTTGGCGGAGACGCCGCCATCATGGAAATCTTCAACTTGCTGCAACACCGGATCGGGCGCGCGCGAGACGAATACGTCGCCGGGTAACAGCAGCACGGGCAGACGATTCACATGCGCGAGCGCGGCCGCCGTGATCAGATTGGTCGCGCCAGGCCCGATCGATGTCGTGACGGCCATCATACGGCGACGGAAATGCGCCTTCGCATAGGCGATCGCGCTGTGGGCCATCGCCTGTTCGTTGTGAGCACGCAGCGTGGGCAACGCTTCGCGGTGCTGATACAAGGCTTCGCCCATGCCAGCCACATTGCCGTGCCCGAAGATCGCAAACACGCCGCCAAATAGCGGCTCGGTGCCGGTGCCGTCTTCGGTCGTGACGCGAAGCGCTGCGAGGTAGCGAACCAAAGCCTGAGCGGTCGTCAGGCGGACGGTGCCGCCGGATGGCGCATGTGCCTGGGTGGCATCGTTGGCGGACGCAGCATCATGATGCAATACGCGCTGGTTCATGCCGCTTGCTCCTGATGTGCGTGGCTCGCCCTGAGGGGTTGCGCATTAGTCGCTCCGCGCGTGGCGCGCCACGACGCAATCAGCGTTTCGAACGTGCGGCGCACCCGCGCGATCAGTTCGCCGTCGTCAATTTCTCCGGCGAGCCACGCATGGCTCGGCTCGTGAAAAATCGTGCGGCCCACGGTAAAGCCCCGGCACGTCGCCGATTGCGCCGCCGCGCGAAAGCCCTCGTTCAATTGCTCGACACCCGCCGACAAACCGAGCAACACCACGCCCCGGCAGTAGGGATCGCGTTCGGCGATCAGCGCATCGACGGCTTGCCATTGCGCGGCGTCCATCGGTTCGAGCTTCCACCATTCCGGATAGATGCCGATGTTGTACAGCCGCTTCAACGCGCGATAGACGACGTCCGGCGCTTGCGGCAAATGCGCGTGCTTCGGCGGGATCACTTCGAGTAGCAATTCGTGGCCGCTTGCTTGTGTTGCGTCGTAGAGCGCACGCAGTTGGGCTTCCTGTTCGAGGCGCTGTTCGACCGGTTCGTCGGGATGAAATTGCACGAGGCACTTGGCGATGTGTTCCTGCGGCCACGCGATCAGCGTGGTGCCGATCGAGCGGCCGTGGTCGAACACGAGCGGCACGGACCCAGGTAGTTCAACCGGCCGGCCGATCCACCAGCCGCGGCCGGTAGCGGCGTTCAATGCGTCCTGACCGTAGCGGTCGTCGCTCAATATGCCGATGCGGCCTTGCAACCCCAGGGCGCTTTCCGTCTGTGCGACGGCTTCGACGAACAAGCCCTTCAGTTGCGCGATGCGCGCTTCGTCGGCACCGGTTTGCTGCGCGAGTTCGAAGAACTGGTTGCGGTGGTCGAACGCGAAGCCGAGCACTTCGTCCCATTGTTTGCGGGCAGGGGAGACGCGATGCAGCCGCGCGAGCGTCGCATCGCGGTCGGGGCGGCGCATGCGTTGCGGATCAGTTTTGGCTTCGCGCAGGAAGTAGTCGAGTTCGGCGGGCGTCGGCATCGCGGGCGCACAGCCGTGACGCGAGACGACCAGTGCGCCACTCGCATTCGCCGCACGCGCGCACGCTTCGAGCGGTTGATCACGCAACCATCCGGAGAGAAAACCCGAGGCGAATGCGTCGCCCGCGCCGAGCACGTTGAGCACCTCGACTTCCACGCCGCCATGAACCGGAACATGGCCAAGCGTTGCGGGTACTTTGCCGTCGATGATCTGGCAGCCCATCGGCCCCCGCTTCAGGACCAGCGTGGCCGACGTCACGGCACGCACCATCGCGAGTGCGTCGACGAGTTCGGTCTTGCCGCCGGCGATGCGAAATTCCTCCTCGGTACCGATCACCAGATCGAACAAAGGCAGGATGCGCTGCAGGTGCGCGGTCACGCCCTCGCTGGCGACGAAGCGGGTCTCGCCATCCGCTTTGCCCGTGAGACCCCACAATACAGGGCGATAATCGATATCGAGCACGGTGCGCACGTTATTGCGTCGCGCGTAATCCAGTGCGCGCCGGCTCGTGCGGTTTACCTGCTCGGTTGAAAAGTGCGTGCCCGTAATCAACAGCGCTTTCGACGACGCAATGTACGTCTCATCGAAATCGGCTTCGTCCACCGCCATATCCGCACAGTTCTCACGATAGAAGATCAGCGGAAACGTATCGCGGTCTTTCAGACCAAGCAGAACGAGCGCGGTCAGGCGCTCCTGATCGATGCGTACGTGACTGACGTCGCACCCTTCCTTCGTCAAAGTCTCAGTGAGAAAACGGCCCATGTGATCGTTGCCGACGCGCGCCAGCATCGCTGACGCCAGCCCGAGCCGCGCGCAACCGAACGCGATATTCGCCGACGAACCGCCGAGATACTTTGCAAAGCTCGACACGTCTTCGAGCCGCGCGCCGACCTGCTGCGCGTACAGGTCGACTGCTAGACGGCCAAGACAGACGATGTCGCGGCTGCGGTCCGGCGCGAACCGGCTGGCCGCCGCCGCTGAAGCGGACGTGAGCCCGTTACCGTTGACGATCCCGGTGCCGCTGGATGTGCTGGAATGATCCATGAATATTCCTGAATAGCTGAGCGCGGGCGCGGGCGCAGCGAGCGCCGGAAACCCTTGCGAATGAATCAGATCGTCGCGCCGTCGAGTTCGCCGATCATTTTTTGCATCTCGGCGCCGCCGGCCATCATGTCGAGCACTTCGTCCTTGCTGATGGTGTCCTTCGTGAACGTGCCGAGCGATTTGCCGCGATTGAGCAGCGTGAACGAATCGCCGATCGGATACGCGTGATGCACGTTGTGCGTGATGAAGATCACCGAGATGCCTTTCGCGCGTGCCGTGTGAATCAGCTTCAGCACGTTGAAGCTCTGTTTGACGCCGAGCGCGGCGGTAGGCTCGTCGAGAATCAGCACACGCGCGCCGAAGTGAATCGCCCGCGCGATCGCCAGACATTGCTTCTCGCCGCCGGACATGGTGCCGATCGGCTGATGCGGGTCGCGCACGTTGATGCCCATCTCGGCGAGCTTGTCGCGCGCGGTGGTCGCGCAGGTTTCGAGGTCCATCACGTTCAGAAAGCCGAACAGTTTCTTTTGCGGCTCGCGGCCCATGAAGAAGTTGCGTGCCACCGAGAGCAAGGGCACCAGCGCCAGATCCTGATAGACGGTGGCGATGCCGAGATCGAGCGCGTCTTTCGGCGACTCGAACAGCACGGGTTTGCCGTCGACCAGATATTGTCCGGAAGAGGGTTTATGCACACCGGCCAGCGTTTTGATCAGCGTCGATTTGCCCGCGCCGTTATCGCCGAGCAGGCAATGCACTTCACCGCGCTTCAGGCGCAAGGTCACCCCGCTTAGCGCGATGACCTGGCCGAAGTACTTGCTGACGTCTTCGAGTGCGAGGATCACGTCGTCCTGCGGTCCAGCGGGCGTGTTCATGGTATTCGTATCGGACATGGTCGTCTCCTCGTTACGACTGCGCGACGCGGCGGCGTACGTAGTGATTGAACAACACCGCGATCAGCAGCATCACGCCGAGGAACACGCGGAACCAGTCGGAGTCGACATTCGTGTAGGTGATGCCGATCTGCACGACGCCGAAGATCAGCGCGCCGAAGCAGGCGCCGATCACCGAGCCGTAGCCGCCAGTTAGCAGCGTGCCGCCGATCACCGCCGCGATGATGGCTTCGAATTCGGCCTGCAGCCCGCGGTCGGCCGCGGCCGATCCGATGTCGCACACTTGCAGCACGGCGAACAGGCACGCGCAGAACGCGGTCAGCACGAACAGCGAGATCTTCACGCGCCGCACCGGCACGCCAACGTTCTTGGCCGCGTTGGCATCGCCGCCGACCGCGAAAATCCAGTTGCCGAAGCGGGTCTTGGCGAGGGTGAACGCGCAGACTGCGGCAAGCGCGAACCACCAGAGCAGGACCTTCGGAATACCCGGTACGAGTGGGTTGCCGTTATCGAGCAGCTTCACGACACCGATGTGGCCGAGCCAGGTGAACAGGCCCTTGAATGCGACACCCTGGAACAAGGTATGGGCGAGCCAGTCGTGCGAGGCGACGTCGCCCACGCCGGAGATGATCGTGCGGTCGGCGAACATGACCGACAGGGCCAGCGTAAGCCCACGCAGGATGAACAGAAACGCCAGCGTCACGATGAATGACGGCAGCCGCGTGCGCATCACCAGATAGCCGTTGAGCGCGCCGAGCAGCATCGATCCGGCAAACGCAAACACGATCGACAATGCGATCGGCCAATGGAAGTACATGGTGGGCAGTGCGACCATCATGCCCGAGAAGCCGATCATCGAACCGATCGACAGGTCGAATTCGCCGGCGATCATCAACAGGCACGCACCGACCGCGATCAGGCCAAGATACGCGGCCACTTGCGACCAGTTCATCACGCCGTCGAGGTTGAACATGCCGGAGTTGCCGGCCGCAATCCCAAACACAAGGAACACCATCACGGTGCCGGCGAGAGCCGCAAATTCGGGGCGGTTCAGCAGATGACGGAACCACGATTCCTGGCGCACACGTTCATCGGCCGCCGCGGGTGCGCCGGGGGACGTCGACGTTGACGCCGTCCCAGTACCGGAAGGGGGCTGCTTGCGGGGATGAGGGTGGAAGGGGTTGGCTACGCCCATTGAAGCTCTCCTTGATGCGCCGGGGGATGGCAGTCGCTCACTGACTGCCATCCGACCGCATGGCGCGTGATGCACGTAAAACGTGACAAACGCAGGCGTGGGGCGGCCGGGCCAGTTGCCGCCGGCCGCATCCACTTTCTTCATACCTGCCGGAACGGTTCTCCCGTGTCCGCATTCCCAGCGAAATGCGTTAGCGGTACTGCCCGGCGTACTTCACGACCTTGTCGATATTCGCCTTGGTGATGAAGCCTGGGCCGGAACCGATATTGCGCGGCCCATAGGCGGGTGCCAGGCCGTAGGTGGCGAGGCGTTGCTGGAACTTCGGATTGGCCTGCAGGATCTGGCGGATCTTCGCCGGATCTGTGGTGTGTTCCTTCTTCACGATGGCGAGCACAGCGACCGGGATATAGCCCTGCAGGTAGGGTTGCTGGTCGATCGCGAACTGGATCGTGCCGTCCTGAATGCCCTTCGCGATGTCATTGTCGAAATCGAATGTCGCGAACCAGATCTTGCCGGCGAGGCCCATCTGCTGCAGCGCCTTGATCGTCGGCGCGGCCGACAGCGGACCAAGGGTCAGCACCGCCTGGGTGTTCGGGTGATTGCGCAGATACGCGCTCACTTTCGATTGCACGCCGGTCGGGTCCTGGCCGGCGTCGAGCGTGGAGGACTTGAAGTCGACGCCGATCGCGTCGGCAAAGCCTCGGCAGCGTTCAAACGAAGCCGGGTTGGTCGCGTAATGGTTGACGCACAGGAATGACTTGATGCCCGCTGCCTTCGCCTTTTCGCCCGCCGCTTTGCCCGCAGCATATTCAGGCTGACCGACGTGCATGATCGCGCCAAGCTGCGCGCTTTGCTCCTCAGTGCCGGAATTGATCGTGACGAGCGGGATGTGTTTCTCAGTGACCTTGGCCATCGAGCTCTTGAGTACGTCGAAGTCGGCGATCGAGACGATCACGCCGTCGTAATTGCGCGCAGCAGCCTGTTCGATGAGGCGCGCCATATCGGCGATGTCGCCGTTCGGCGGATTGCGGTAATCGGTCTCGACGTTGAAATCCTCGTCGGCCTGTTTGATGGCGTTCTTGATGGTGTTCCACCACGAATCCGAATCCGGCGCGTGGCTGATCAACACGAAGTGAGCGTCAGCCGCGCGGGCGGCCGACGCCGCACCGAATCCCGTCGCCAACGTCAATGCCGTTACCAGAATCCTGAGCGTAGCCTTGCCCTTGCAAAGTCTCATTGTCTCCACCTTTCTCGGTCTGTCGTTATTGAAGGGAGCGTCTGGCGGGCGGCCTTCCGGTTGCGTGCGTTGCGGCATGCGTCAGCCGATGCACCATCGCTCACGACCAAGATTAGGCCATCTTCCGACGTGTTGCAATGAAAATTTCATGGCAAATAAAAATGGAAAATACATTCCATTTGATAGGGCGCCTGCCTATAATCGGCAGCGTCAGGACACCGTGCGAGAGACGCTGAACAGCGCTTGCGCACTGCAATAAAGCAACGAAGAGAGAGCCATGGCGGAAGAGAGCACCGAAGACTTGCCGAGCGTCGAAGAATTGATGCAGCGCATCGCGGAAAACTACGAGGCCTTGCCGCGTCAATTGAAGAGCGTGGCGACCTATATCGAGCAGCATCGTTCGAGCGTGATGGTGGATCGCACCAGCGATATCGCCGCGAGTTGCGGCGTGCATCCATCCGCCGTGGTGCGCTTTGCGCAGCGCTTTGGCTTCTCTGGCTTCTCCGATCTGCAGGCGGTGTTTCGTCAGGCGTATACGGGGCAGGGCACGTCCTCGCCGAGTTATCAGCAGAGGATTCGCAAGCTGATCGACGAGAAGCCCGGCGCGTTATCCGGCGGCGCCGTAGCGCGCGAATTTATCGCGGCGTCACGTGGCGGACTCGAAGAACTTGAAGCCGGCCTCGACGATGCGCAGTTCGATGCCGCCGTGAAGATGTTGCAGCAGGCCGACAACATCTACGTGATCGGCGTGCGGCGTTCGTTTCCGGTGGCGAGCTATATCGTCTACGCGTTGCAGCACACGCCGAAGCGTGTGCATCTGGTGTCCGGTTTCGGCGGTATGTATCGCGAACAGATTCGCAGCGTGAAGAAGGGCGACGTGGTGATCGCGATCAGTTTCGCGCCCTATGGCAAGGAAACACAGTACTGCCTGCGCGTTGCGCATCATCACCAGGCGAAGACGCTAGTTATTACGGATAGCCAACTTTCTCCGTTGGCGCGTTATGCCACCACTCAACTGTATGTGAAAGAGGGCAGCGCGTTTGCGTTCCGCTCGCTGACCAGCACGATCTGTTTGTGCCAGGCGTTGTTCATCGCGCTCGCGTACAAGCTCGAACTGAACGTTGAAGAATCCAAAGACACTGGAGGATACGATGACTGAGGCGGTAAAGACGATCGACGTGGCGGTATTCGGCGCGGGACGTATCGGCAAGATTCATGCGGCGAATCTGGCACGTCAACCGGGCGTGCGGCTCAAGTATGTGGTCGATGTGAATCGCGAGGCGGCTGCGGCGCTCGCTGCCTCGCAAGGCGCGCAGGTTGCGGATATCGACGGTGCGATGGGCGATGCGTCGATCGGTGCGACGGTGATCTGTTCGAGCACGGACACGCACGCGGATCTGATCATGAAATCCGCTGCGCAGAAGAAGCATGTGTTCTGCGAGAAGCCGGTGGACCTGACTTTGGAACGCGCGCGTGCCTGTGCCGAGGCGGTGGAGCGTGCGGGCGTGGTTTGCATGATTGGCTTTCAGCGCCGCTTCGACCCGACATTCTCCGCGTTGAAAGCGCGCATCGATGCGGGCGAGATCGGTACGCCGGAAATGCTGGTGGTGACGAGCCGCGATCCGGGCGCACCGCCCGTCGAGTACATCAGGCACTCGGGCGGCATCTTCAAGGACATGCTGATTCACGACTTCGACATCTTCCGCTGGATTCTCGACGACGAAGCCGACACGCTGCACGCCACCGGCAGTTGTCTTTCAGATCCGGCGATTGCCGAAGCGGGCGATATCGATTCGACCGCGGTGACGATTCGCACGAAGCGTGGCCGTCTGTGCCAGATCAACACCGCGCGGCGCGCGGCTTATGGCTACGATCAGCGTTTCGAAGTGCTCGGCAGCACCGGCATGCTGCAGGCGGGGAATGTGCGGCCCACTGAGGTCACCGCGTATTCGAAAACCGAAGTGTCGAACGACGTGCCGGAAGCGTTTTTCCTCGAACGTTATCGCGCGGCGTACGCATTGGAAATTGCGCATTTCTTCGACGCGGTCACTCGTGGCAAGCCGGTGCGTACGACCGTTGCGGACGGCCTGAAAGCGCTCGAACTTGCGGACGCTGCAACACGCTCGTGGCGTGAGGGGCGCGCGGTGAAACTCGGCGAGGCATCGTGATGAACGCGGCGACTAGGCGGCTTCGATTGGGCGTGGTCGGATTGGGGCGTTTGGGCAAGCGGCACGCGGAAAATCTTGCGTATCGTGTGCCAGGTGCGTCGCTCGTGGCTGCTTGCAGTCCGTTGGAGGAAGAGCGGGCATGGGCGCGCGAGGCGTTGTCCGAACCGCGTCTCTATGACGACTATGCGGATCTGCTCGCCGATCGCGAGGTGGATGCGGTGTGGCTTGTCACACCGTCGTCGTTGCACGCGCAGCAGATTGTCGATGCGCTGCACGCCGGCAAACATGTGTTCTGCGAGAAGCCGCTGTCGCTGGATCTTGCCGAGTGCGAGCGCGTGCTGGCCGAAGCTGCGCGGTATCCGCATCTGCAGGCGACTATCGGCTTTATGCGGCGTTTCGATCCGAGCTACAAGGATGCGTTCGACAGGATCCAGTCCGGCGCGATCGGGAGGCCTTTCCTGGTGCGCTCGCAAACCACTGACAAGAACGACAACGATGGCTTCTTCGTGCGTTTTGCGGCGACATCCGGTGGGATCTTTCTGGACTGTACCGTGCACGATATCGATGTCGCGCGCTGGCTGCTTGGCAAGCCCCGAGCCAAGCGCGTGTTTGCGGCGGGTGCGGTCGCATTGCACGAGGGTCTGCGGGAATTCGGCGACGTCGATAACGGCGTGGCGATCTGCGAATTCGAGGACGGCAAGCTTGCGATGTTTTATGCGTCGCGGACTCAGGCGCATGGCAACGACACGCATAGCGAAGTGATCGGCACGGCGGGTGCGCTGGCGATTGGCCACAATCCGCGAGCGAATCGCGTTGAGATCTACGACGCGACCGGTATCCGCAACGAATGCACGCCGAGTTTCTTCGATCGGTTTGAAGACGCGTTTCTGCACGAGGCGCGCGCCTTCGTTGCGGCGGTGCAGGGCGGGGCGTCGTCGAACGTGCAATCGGGCGCCACGCTCGCCGATGCGCTCGAAGCGACGCGGATCGGCATGGCGTTGCGGCAGTCTCTGCAGAGCGGAGAGGCGGTCGCGTTGTAGCGCCTAAACGCCGCCGGATTGCGATAATCGACATGACAGCGTCACGTCCGGCGGCTAAATGACGCCTGCTGTAGAATTTGACCCTCTCCCCGGCGTCGAGCGACGACGCCTCATCCCGAAGGTCATCGTCGATGCAAATTCAGGTTCACAAGGAAGTCGATGCGCGTGGGCTGATGTGCCCGCTGCCCATTTTGCGCGCCAAGAAGGCGCTCGCCGACATGGAAAGCGGCCAGATTCTCAAGGTACTGGCTACCGATCCGGGTTCGCAGCGCGATTTCGCCGCGTTCGCGAAGCAAACCGGCAACGAAATCGTCGAAAGCTCGGCGCACGACAAGGTTTTTACCTTTTTGATGAAGCGCCGCTGAAAGGCGCGCCCCAAAACAAAAGGCGCTGTGCCCGCAAATGCGGGCACAGCGCCTTTTTTACGTCTGACTGATGCTATCGAGAGGCTAACAGCGCAAAAGGGCTCTGCGCGGCTGTCCAGTTTGCTCAGCCTTCCAGCACCGGCGAACGGGTACGCAGATATTCTTCGAAATCGGCTGCCACTTCCGGGTGACGCAGAGCGAACTCGACGGTCGCCTTCAGGTAACCCAGCTTGCTGCCGCAGTCGAAACGCGTGCCGTGGTACTTGTACGCCAACACCTGTTCATCGGCGAGCAGCGATTGAATCGCGTCCGTCAGCTGCAATTCGCCGCCTGCGCCCGGCTTCAACGCGCGTAGATGCTCGAAAATCCGCGGCTTCAGTACATAGCGGCCCACAACGCCGAGATTCGACGGCGCAACAGACGGCTCCGGCTTTTCGACGATGCCCGACATCTTGATGATCGAGTCTTCCCACTCCTTGCCATCGACGATACCGTACGACTTCGTCTCTGCGGCCGGGATCTCTTCTACGCCGATCACCGAGCTGTGATAATGGTCGAATACCTCGATCATCTGCGTCATCACGGGCGGCGTGCCATACAGCAAGTCGTCCGCGAGGATGACGGCGAACGGGTTGTCGCCCACCAGTTTTTCGGCGCACATCACCGCATGACCGAGACCGAGCGCTTCCGGTTGACGCACGTAGAAGCAGTCCACATGGCTCGGCTTGATGCTGCGCACCAACTCCAGCAGCTTTTGCTTGCCACGCGCCTCGAGTTCAGCCTCGATTTCGTATGACTTATCGAAATGGTCCTCGATCGCACGCTTGCTCCGGCCCGTGACAAAGATCATTTCGGTGATGCCCGCCGCCATTGCCTCTTCCACCGCATATTGAATCAGCGGCTTGTCGACGATCGGCAGCATCTCCTTCGGGCTCGCCTTCGTGGCAGGGAGGAACCGGGTGCCAAGACCTGCTACCGGAAATACTGCTTTTGTAACTTTTAGCATGTGATTACCCTGAATCCTCTGGTTTAGCATTTGATCCGGGCCCGCCCACAACGGGACGGACCCGGAGCGTCGATCAGGCTGGCAAACGGGCCAATTGGGCTTTCAGCTTGCCGATAGTGGTTTCGAATTCTGCCAGCCTTTTCTGCTCCTGCTCAACGACCGCCGGCGGCGCCTTTGCAACAAAGCTTTCATTCTGCAACTTGGCATTGCACTTGATGACTTCCGCGCCAAGCCGCGCAATCTCCTTCGACAGACGCTCGCGCTCGACGGCAACGTCGATTTCCACCTTCAGCACGAGCTTGTCATTTCCAACGATAGCAATTGGCGCGCCATCCGCCTGCGCATCCAGCGTTGCCTCGTCGGCAATGATCTGCACTTCCGACAAACGGGCCAACGCCTGAGCGTACGGAGCGAAGGTGGCGAGGCGCTCCGCGTTGCCGGTAGCGAGCAACGGCACCTTGACCGCCGGCGACAGATTCATCTCGCCGCGCAGATTCCGGCACGCATCGATCACTGCTTTCAGGTCGGCCGCCCATTGCTCCGCGTCTTCGTCGATTTTCGACGGCTCCGCAACGGGGTACGGCTGCACCATGATGGACGCTTCGCCTTCGGGGTAACGAGCCGCCAGCGGTGCAACTTTTTGCCACAGCGCTTCGGTAATGAACGGAATCACCGGATGCGCGAGGCGCAACACCATCTCGAGTACGCGCAGCAGCGTGCGGCGCGTTGCGCGCTGCTGGTTCGGCTGACCCGTCTGGATCTGAACCTTGGCGAGTTCGAGATACCAGTCACAGTATTCGTCCCATACGAACTTGTATAGGGCGTTGGCCACATTGTCGAAACGATAGTCGGCGAAACCCTTGGCGATTTCCGCTTCCACGCGTTGCAGGCGCGACACGATCCAGCGGTCGGCCGCCGAGAAATTCAGGTGGCCGTCCGGGCCGCATTCGCCGCATTGCTCCGGCTTGCCGAAACCGCAATCGTGGCCTTCGCAATTCATCAGCACGAAGCGCGTGGCATTCCACAACTTGTTGCAGAAGTTGCGATAGCCTTCGCAGCGCGCCAGGTCGAAGTTCACGTTGCGGCCGAGCGTGGCCATCGACGCCATCGTAAAGCGCAGCGCGTCCGTGCCGAACGCCGGAATGCCGTCCGGGAATTCCTTGCGGGTTTTCTTTTCGATCGACGCAGCCTGCTTCGGATTCATCAGGCCCGTGGTGCGCTTGGCAACCAGCGCGTCGAGGTCGATGCCGTCGACGATATCGATGGGGTCGAGCGTATTGCCCTTGCTCTTCGACATCTTCTGGCCTTCGGCGTCGCGTACGAGACCGTGCACGTAGACCGTGTCGAACGGCACTTTGCCCGTGAAGTGCGTGGTCATCATGACCATGCGCGCGACCCAGAAGAAAATGATGTCGAAGCCGGTGACCAGTACCGACGAAGGCATGAAGTGCTTCAGCTCCGGCGTTTCGGCAGGCCAGCCGAGCGACGAGAACGGCACCAGCGCCGACGAGAACCACGTGTCGAGCACGTCTTCATCGCGCTTGAGCGGGCCCGTGTAACCGGCCTCGGCGGCCTTCTCGCGTGCGCCTTCTTCGGTCTTGGCGACGAAGATTTCACCGTTTTCGCCATACCATGCCGGGATCTGATGGCCCCACCAGAGTTGACGCGAAATACACCAGTCCTGGATGTTTTCGAGCCATTGGTAATAAGTGGTGGACCAGTTTTCCGGCACGAATTTGATTTCGCCGCTGCGAACCACGTCCAACGCCGTTTCGGCGATCGATTTGCCCGGATTAAAAGTGCCTTCCGGCGCCGGCTTGCTCATGGCGACGAACCATTGATCCGTCAGCATCGGCTCGATCACGACACCCGTGCGGTCGCCGCGCGGCACCATCAGCTTGTGCGGCTTGACCGATTCGAGCGCACCGAGCGCTTCGAGGTCCATCACGACCTGCTTGCGGGCTTCGAAACGATCCAGGCCGCGGTAATTTTCCGGCGCGTTGTCGTTGATCTTCGCGTCGAGCGTGAGGATTTCGATCATCGGCAGCTTGTGACGCAAGCCGACCTGATAGTCGTTGAAATCGTGCGCGGGCGTGACCTTGACCACACCGGTACCGAATTCGCGGTCGACGTAGTCGTCGGCGATGATCGGTACTTCGCGGCCGGAGAGCGGCAGCGTGACCGTTTTGCCGATCAGGTGCGCGTAGCGTTCGTCTTCCGGATGAACCATCACGGCGGTGTCGCCGAGCATGGTTTCCGGGCGCGTGGTGGCGACGGTCAGGTGGCCCGAGCCGTCCGTGAGCGGATACTGGATGTGCCAGAGATGGCCATTTTCTTCTTCGCTAGCCACTTCGAGGTCGGAGACGGCGGTGAGCAGAACCGGATCCCAGTTGACGAGGCGCTTGCCGCGGTAGATCAGGCCTTGTTCATACAGGCGTACGAACACATCGCGCACGGCGGTCGACATTTTGTCGTCCATCGTGAAATATTCGCGCGACCAGTCGATCGACGCGCCGAGGCGGCGCACCTGATTCGTGATGGTCGAGCCCGATTGCTGCTTCCATTCCCAGACGCGTTCGGTGAATTTTTCGCGCCCGAGATCGTGACGGGAGACGCCTGTGGCATCCAGTTGCCGTTCGACGACGATTTGCGTGGCGATGCCCGCGTGGTCCGTGCCCGGCACCCAGAGGGTGTTTTCGCCGAGCATGCGGTGATAGCGGGTGAGGCCGTCCATGATCGTCTGGTTGAAGGCGTGGCCCATGTGCAGGGTGCCCGTGACGTTCGGCGGCGGCAGCTGGATCGAGAAGTCTTTCTTGTTCTCGTCGAAGGTGGGCGCCGCGTAGGCGCGCTTTTCCCATTCGGGCCCCCAGTGGGCTTCGATGGTGTGGGGCTCGAAGCTTTTGGCAAGCGTGGAGGTCGGGTCGCTCGGGGTCTCGCTCATTTGTCGGTCTGCTGGTAGATGCAAAGAATGCTCGATTATAAGCGGCGCTGCGGGTGGGGGGATTTGGGGGGGAGGTTTTTGCCTGCGGCGCTGGGCTTTGATTGGATTTTTTGCCTGCGCGGCGCTTTTTGTCTGTGCTTTTATGGCGTTGGCCTTTCCTTGATTTGTTAGTGGTTTATTAGTGTCGCCCCTGTGCGGGGCGGGCACCTACTTTTCTTTGCATGCCGCAAAGAAAAGTAGGCAAAAGAAAGCGGCTCAAACCGCCAGCTCTTAAGCGGGTCCCCTGGCTCGGAGGGGGCAGTGGTGCATCTGGAATCTGTGTTCTCGCACATTCGGCGTCAGTGACAAGGGCGTCATGCTTCCCGCCTCGCACTTCGTGCTCGCCGGAAGGGTCTGCTAAAAACCGCCGGATTCGTTTTGCTTGGGTGGGAGCCATCGGCTTCGCCTCGGCGATGCACCGAAAACGCCGAATGGCTGTGGGAGTGCCGCGGGATGCGCTAGCGGCCAGAGGCCGCCTCCGCGCTCCACGCCGGTAGCAGCTATCGGCCTGATGAAGGAGCATCGAGCGTGGCGCTCACTGGGGGTTGCCGAATTTCCGCTAAGGGCTGGCCGCAGCAAGCGGTTTGAGGGAGCGGGGCTGGCCATCGCGATACCGCGCGTTTGGTGAACTACCGCTACGGCGCGCGCAGCGTCGCCGGAAGTATGACGGCCTGGTCACTGACGCCGAATGTGCGAGAGCTCAGATTCCAGATGCACCACTACCGCAACTGCGTGGGGGCCCCACTTAAGAATTAGCGGCTTGAGCCGCTTTCTTTGCTTATCTTTCTTTGCGGCGGCAAAGAAAGTAAGTGCCGCCCCGCACAGGGGCAACGCTAATAGACCACCAAGAAATCAAGGAAAGGCCAACACCGTAGGCACACAGAAAACCGCCTCCGAGCAGGCAAAACCCAAGCAAACCCCAGCGCCGCAGGCAAACAGACAAAAGCCGCCGCGCAGGCAAAAAAACCCAAAAAAACCCCAACCCCGGAGGGGCATATAATGTCGGACGCACTTGCCGCCTCCCAAAAAATGCCCGATCTGCTAGCCAATCTAAACCCCGAACAACACGCCGCCGTCACGCTCCCCAACGAGCCAGCGCTCATCCTTGCCGGCGCGGGCAGCGGCAAAACCCGCGTCCTAATCACGCGGATCGCGTGGCTCATCCAGCACGGTCTGGCGTCACCCGCCACCATCCTGGCGGTGACCTTCACCAATAAAGCCGCCCGCGAAATGATGTCGCGTCTTTCGGCGCTCTTGCCGATCGATACGCGAGGCATGTGGATCGGCACCTTCCACGGTCTGTGCAATCGCATGCTCCGCGCGCATCATCGCGACGCAGGCCTGCCCGCCACCTTCCAGATCCTCGACACCGCGGACCAGCTCTCCGCGATCAAGCGTCTGATGAAGGGCCTTAACATCGACGATGAAAAGTACCCGGCGAAAAATCTCCAGTACTTCATCAACAGTTCCAAAGAACAAGGCCTGCGGCCGAAAGACGTCGACGCCACCGACAACTTCAACCGCAAATTCGTCGAACTCTACGAAGCCTACGATCAGCAATGCCAGCGCGAAGGCGTCGTCGACTTTCCGGAACTGCTGCTGCGCTGCTTTGAACTGCTGGCGCACAATCCGCCGCTGCGCGCTCACTATCAGGCGCGCTTCAGGCACATTCTCGTCGACGAGTTCCAGG
The DNA here is from genome assembly GCF_905220705.1 of Paraburkholderia domus. Lineage (GTDB taxonomy): Bacteria > Pseudomonadota > Gammaproteobacteria > Burkholderiales > Burkholderiaceae > Paraburkholderia > Paraburkholderia domus. The sequence goes on along the minus strand of NZ_CAJNAT010000001.1, from coordinate 628,403 downwards.
ACACCAACAAGCTGCAATATGCGTGGCTGAAAATGCTGGCCGGGCAGACCAACTCGATCTTCGCGGTCGGCGACGACGACCAGTCGATCTACGCCTTCCGCGGGGCGAACGTCGGCAACATGCGCGACTTCGAACACGAGTTCAACGTCCGGCACATGATCAAGCTCGAGCAGAACTACCGCTCGCACGGCCATATCCTCGATGCGGCCAATCAGTTGATCGCCAATAATTCGCGGCGTCTGGGCAAGAATTTGCGCACCGACGCGGGTCATGGCGAACCGGTACGCGTCTACGAGTCCGCCACCGATACGCAGGAAGCCGGCTGGATCGTCGAGGAAATCAAGGCGCTGATCAGCACCGGCACGTCGCGCAGCGAAATCGCCATCCTGTATCGCAGCAACGCGCAGTCGCGCACGATCGAACATACGCTGGTCAATGCGGGCATCGCGTACCGGGTGTACGGCGGTCTGCGCTTTTTCGAGCGTCAGGAAGTCAAGCACGCACTCGCCTATCTGCGGCTGATCGACAATCCGAACGATGACACCGCGTTTGCTCGCGTCGTCAATTTCCCCACGCGCGGCATCGGCGCGCGCTCGATCGAGCAACTTGCCGACGCAGCGCGTCTGTACAACTGCTCGATGGCCGCGGCAATTCCGTATGTCGCGGGTAAGGCGGGATCGAGCCTCGCGAGCTTCGCGAACTTGATCGGCAAGATGCGCGCGGAAACACAGCAGATGAGTCTGCCGGAAACGGTCGAATACGTGGTTCGCACGAGCGGTCTCACGGAGTTCTATCAGAACGAGCGCGAAGGCCAGGACCGTCTGGAGAACTTGCAGGAACTGGTCAATGCGGCCGCCGCTTTCGTCAGCGAAGAAGGCTACGGCATGGATACGCCGGCACGCTCGATTCCGCTGCGTCCGGGCGCGACCGCGGCGCCCGAGTTGGCCGTCGCTACCGACGATCCGAATATCGTCGTGCTGGACGCGCCGGACATCGCCGATCCGGCGCAAAACCCGGACACGATGACGCCGCTCGCCGGTTTCCTGTCGCATGCATCGCTGGAAGCGGGCGACAACCAGGCGCAAGCCGGCCAGGAAGCCGTGCAGTTGATGACGGTGCACGCAGCCAAGGGTCTCGAGTTCACGGCGGTGTTCATTACGGGTCTGGAGGAAGGGCTGTTCCCGCACGAAAACAGCGCGATGGAATCGGACGGGCTGGAAGAAGAGCGCCGTCTGATGTACGTGGCGATCACGCGGGCCAAGGAGCGCTTGTATCTGTCGTTTGCGCAGAGCCGGATGCTGCATGGCCAGACACGCTACAACATCCGCTCGCGCTTCTTCGACGAACTGCCGCAGGAAACCCTCAAGTGGCTCACGCCGAAGGTCGAGGCGGGTGCGCGCTGGGGCGGCCGGTCGGATAACGCGGGCTATGGTCGTGACTGGTTCGCGCGACCGGGCTACACGGGCGCTTCGTCGTCGACTCCGGCGCCGTTGCCGGCCTTTGCGAACGAACAGCGCGCGGCCGAGACGGGTTTTCGCGTCGGCCAGCAGGTGTTCCACACCAAGTTTGGGGAGGGCACGATCACGGCGCTTGAAGGCGGCGGCACGGATGCCAAGGCCCAGGTCAAATTCAAGCGGCACGGCGAGAAGTGGCTGGCGCTTGCTGTAGCTAAATTGCAGGCGGTTGAATGAGCGCGCCGATCTCGCATCGCCCCCTCGGCGTTCTTGCGGCCTTGCCGCAAGAACTCGGTGATCTGATCGAAGCAATGCGCGCCGAATCCGGCGTACGCACGATCACCCATGGTCAGCGTGACTACCACCTCGGCACCGTGCACGGCGCGCCGTGCGTCGTGACACTGGCTCGCGTCGGCAAGGTCGCGGCCGCGGCGACTGTCAGCGCCTTGATCCATGCGTTCGATGTCGAGGCGGTCGTGTTCACCGGCGTCGCGGGTGGCGTGGGAGTTGAGGTGCGGGTCGGTGATATCGTCGTCGCCAACGTGCTGATGCAGCACGATCTCGACGCGTCGCCGTTGTTTCCGCGATTCGAGGTGCCGTTGCTCGGCGTGTCGCGTTTTACCGCCGATGAGGCGCTCGCCGATGAACTGGCCGCCGCATGCGAACGATTTGTCGTTGAAGAGGGCGCGGCGTCGGCGGCGCGCTTCGGCACGCGCGAGCCGCGCGTACACCGGGGCTTGATCATCAGCGGTGATCAGTTCGTCGCGAGTGCGACGGGCGTCCAAGCCTTGCGCGATGCACTGCCGGACGCGCTCGCGGTCGAGATGGAAGGCGCGGCGATCGCGCAGGTCTGTTACGAATACGGCGTGCCGTGTGCGGTGGTGCGCACCATCTCCGACACCGCCGACGATCACGCGCCGCAATCGTTCGTGTCGTTTCTCACGGAGATCGCCGGGACGTATTCGAATGCGATTCTGACGCGGTTTCTGGCGGCGCGCCGGGTGGCTTAACCCAGCGCCTCACGCACCTGCTGCAAAGCCGCCGGATCTTCGATAGTCGGCAAATCGCCCGGTTCGCGTCCTTCCGCGAGCGCTGCAATCGCGCGGCGCAGCAGCTTGCCGGAGCGCGTCTTCGGCAGCATCGATACCACCACTACACGCGCCGGGCGCGCAATCGCGCCGAGCTGGCGGTCGACCGTCGCGGTAAGTTCGGCTTCAAGCTTCGCCCGCGCCTTGTCGTCCGCATAGGCTTGCGCGTCGCGCAGCACAACGAAGGCCATTGCCGCCTGACCCTTCACCGCATCCGTTACGCCGACCACTGCCACTTCCGCGACCGCCGCGTGGCTCGACAACGCTTCCTCGATTTCGCGCGTGCCGAGCCGATGGCCGGCGACGTTGATCACGTCATCGGTGCGGCCGAGGATTGTCACGTAACCGTCTTCGTCCTGAATACCCCAGTCGAAGGTCGAGTAGGCCTGCTGGTTCGGAATGCTCGACCAGTAGGTGCTGACAAAGCGCTTGTCGTCGCCCCATACCGTCGACATGCAGCCCGGCGGCAGCGGATAACCCAGTGTGAGCACGCCTTTTTCGCCGGGCGGGCAGGGCTCGCCGGTCAGTTCGTTACGCAAGGTCAGACTGAAGCCGGCCGACGGCACACCCGGCGAGCCGAGCTTGGTGGGCAGCGCTTCGACGCCGCGCGGAATCGCCAGCATCGGCCAGCCGGTTTCGGTCTGCCAGTAGTTGTCGATCACGGGCTTGCCGAGCGCGTCAGCGATCCATGCGGCGGTGGGTTCGTCGAGCGGCTCGCCGGCGAGGAACAGCGCGCGCAGGCTCGATAGATCGGCTTTCTTCAGCAGCGCCGGGTCCTGTTTTTTCAGCACGCGCAACGCGGTCGGCGCGGTGAACATGAGATTGATCTTGTGCTGCTCGACGAGACGCCACCAGATGCCGCCGTCCGGGCGGATCGGCGTGCCTTCGTACATCACGGTCGTGAGCCCCGCGATCAGCGGCGCGTACACGATATAGCTATGGCCGACCACCCAGCCCACGTCCGATGCGGTGAACATCGTGTCGCCGGCGTTGCCTTGAAAGATGTGTTCCATCGATGCAGCCAGCGCCACCGCATAGCCGCCGACGTCCCGCTGCACGCCCTTCGGTTTGCCGGTCGTGCCCGAGGTGTACAGGACATACGAAGGCTCGTTCGATTCGAGCCACTCGCACGGCACGTGGGCATCGAAAAATTGCTCGCGCAGCGGCTCGTAGGCGACCAGATAGTTCGCGTTCAGCCGTGCGGGTGCGAGTTGCCGGTCGATCAGCAACACATGCGGTGTCTTGTGGGTCGCACGCGCGAGCGCTTCGTCCACCAGCGGCGTGTAGTCGATCACTTTTCCGCTGCGCGCTCCGGCATCGGCGGTGACGATCAACGCGGGTTTGGCGTCATCGATGCGAGCCGCCAGGTTGGGCGCCGCGAAGCCGCCGAACACCACCGAGTGAATCGCGCCGAGCCGTGCGCACGCCAGCATGGCGAACAGCGCCTCGGGGATCATCGGCAGATAGAGCAGCACGACGTCGCCGCGTTTCACGCCCAGAGAGCGCATCACCGCGGCCATCCGGTTGACTTCGGCGTACAGCTCGGCGTAGGTGTAGCGCCGCTCGATACCGGTTTCCGTCGAGACGTAGATCAGCGCGTTCTGCTGTGGACGCCCGGCCATATGCCGGTCCACTGCGTTGTGACACAGGTTCGTGCGGCCCCCGACGAACCAGCGCGCGAACGGTGGATTCGAGCGGTCGAGCACGGTATCGAAGGGCGTCTGCCAATGAATTCGCCGCGCCTCATCACGCCAGAATTCCTCGGGTTGCTCGATCGAGCGGCGGTGGAAGTCGCGGTAGCTTGTCATCGGCGGCGATCCTTCTGCTGCGTGAGTGAACGGATGTCGAGTTGTACGGCTGTTAGGCGCGGCGAGAGAGCAGTACAACCATCCGCACAAGCATAGTGCAGGCGCCGCCCCGCGGACAACGCGGGTTCACCATGAGGGGGCGGGCAGCCACAAGCAACCGTGACAATCCGCTGTCCAAAGAAAAAGGCGCCGTAGCGCCTTTTTCTTCATGCAACCAGACGCGACCTCATCATGCTTTCGCGCGCTTGCCTTCGACATTCGGCAGAAACACCGTCAGCACGCCGATCAGCGGCAGGAACGAGCAGACCTTATACACATAGGTGATGCTGGTGGCGTCGGCCAACTGCCCGAGCACCGCAGCGCCGATCCCGCCCATGCCGAAGGCGAAACCGAAGAAGAGGCCGGCGATCATCCCCACCTTGCCGGGAATCAGCTCCTGCGCATAGACGAGGATCGCCGAGAACGCCGAAGCCAGCACGATACCGATGATCACCGTCAGCACGCTGGTCCAGAACAGGTTGGCGTACGGCAGCAGCAGCGTGAACGGTGCGACGCCGAGGATCGACACCCAGATCACGTACTTGCGACCGATCTTGTCGCCGATCGGACCGCCGATCACCGTGCCCGCAGCAACCGCCGCGAGGAATACGAACAGGTGGACCTGCGCGGCCTGCACCGGCAGATGGAACTTGTCGATCAGATAGAAGGTGAAGTAGCTGTTGATGCTGGCGAGGTAGAAGTACTTCGAGAACACCAGCAGCATCAGCACGCCCATCGCGAACATGACCTGGTTGTGCGAGAGCGTTGCGTGACCGGTCTGGCTGCGCGTCTTCTTCACGGCGGGATGCTGCTTGTACCAGCGGCCGATCTGCGTGAGCACGACGATCGCGACGAGCGCCGCCACCGAGAACCACGCGATGCTGCGCTGGCCGTGCGGAATCACGATCAATGCGGCGAGCAACGGTCCGAGCGACGAACCCGCATTGCCGCCCACCTGGAACAGCGACTGCGCCAGACCGTGACGGCCGCCCGACGCCATCCGCGCCACCCGCGACGATTCCGGATGAAACACCGACGAGCCGCAGCCGACCAGCGCAGCCGCCACCAGCAGCACGCCGAAACTCGGCGCGACCGACATCAGCAGCAGCCCGGCGAGCGTGAAGCCCATGCCGACCGGCAGCGAATACGGCTTCGGATGCTTGTCGGTATAGCTGCCGACAAGCGGCTGCAGCAGCGACGCCGTGATCTGGTAGGTCAGCGTAATCAGGCCGATCTGTCCGAACGACAACGAAAAGTTGTCTTTCAGCATCGGGTAGATCGCCAGAATCAACGACTGGATCATGTCGTTGAGCAGATGCGAAAAGCTGATCGCGCCCAGCACGGAGTACACCGTGCGCTGGACTTTTGCGGCCGGCTGCGCGGCGGCCGCGGGCGCGGCAGGACTGGCGGGAGAGGCTGAGGCGCCGGCGAGGGCGCTTTTATCGAGGCTCGTTTCCATACGCTAGATGAGAGAGAAGAGAGGGGTGAAAGGTAAAGATCTCAAGCTGCCGGCGCGTCGTCATTTTTCATGTTCGCGTGCCTGTTCGGCTGGTGCGGCATTTCGACGCGGCGTTCGGCGTTGTCAGCTATTTGTCGAAGTTTAATGTGGCTTCCATGAAATGTAAGGACAAGTTTTGTCGCGAATCGGACACTTGCGGGTCTTGCCGGGCGCCACGGCTGCGCGGAAACCGGGCGTCGGGTGCACCGCGGTGGTGCTCGCGGCGAATGTGTTGCCATTACCACGCGTGGTTGGCAAGTCATCTGATAAATGCGGTTCGGGGATTTTTGGCCATGTATAAAACGGTCGCGGGCGAGAAGCTTACAAAGCGATTCGTCGAGGACCGGGCGCGACGGTCGGCATGACGTGAGTGGCGTTAAAGATCGCAGACGTTTATGCCGTAGACCCGGAGAGATAGGCATGAATGCCGGAACCGACCTTTCCGGCAGTTCGATACGTGGGGACGAGGAATATGAAAGCAGTTTCGCTGGGCGGCCAGACGGGCGCGGGGTTCGTACCGGAGGGGGAAGCGGCGGGCAAGCCGTCGCCATCGCGTGGACAGGGCAGCCGCTCGCGTGCCGTGCGGATCAAGGGCTTGTCGGTGAAGACGATGCTGCGCCTTGCGTTTGCCGTGTTGCTGATTGGCACGCTCGCGATCGGCGTTTTTTCGCTGACCCAGATCAGCCGCCTGAACGCCTCCACCCAATCGATTTACGACCAGGGCCACGTTGCCAGCCGCGCTGCCGAAGAAGCGCGCGGCCACATGTTGCGCGCGAGCCGCGCGCAAAAGATGTTGCTGACCGCAACGACCGCTAAGGAACGCGACGATCTCGGCGCTGACATCGACAAGGGTTTGAGCGGTCTCGCCACGGAACTGGGTACGTTGCAACAGTACGTCGACACATCCGACGCGAAGGCCGTCGACCAGCAGAAGAAATTTGCCGCTGCTGTCGCCGTGTGGAGCGGCCACTTGCGTGACTTCGTGACGCTTGTGAAAGCGCAGCCGCTCGATCTTTCGCAGATGAACTGGCAGGTCGGCACACAGGACGTTTCGCTGCTGGTCGAGACCGGCAAGCTGGAAAAGCTCGTTGACGAACTCGTTGCGCAGCGCGGTACTGCCGCGAAGGCGACCATCGAGGCGTCGGGTTTTATCTACCACTCGTCGTTCGTGATGATCGCGGTGATGACGATTGCATTGATCGCGCTGGCGTTCGGCATTAGCGAGTGGGTGGTGCGCCGCCTTGCCGGCCAGCTTGGCGGCGAGCCGGCGTACGCAAAGGAAATTGCCAGCCGGATCGCGGCGGGCGACCTGTCGAATCAGATTGCGTTGGGGCGCAAGGACAAGTCGAGTATGCTGTACGCGCTGCACGACATGCAAAGCGGCCTCGCCACGACGGTCTCCGACATCGCTTCAAGTGCGGACGCGATTGCGACGGCCTCGGGCGAAATCTCGATGGGCAATCTCGACTTGTCGCAGCGCACCGAGCAACAGGCGATGGCGCTTGAGCGGACCGCGAGCAGCATGGAGCAGTTGACCTCCACGGTTAGACAGAACGCCGACAACGCGAAGCAGGCGAGCACGCTGGCCAACAATGCTTCGGAGATCGCGGAGAAGGGTGGCGACGTGGTGAGCCGCGTGGTTGCGACGATGAACGAGATTAACGATAGCGCGCGGAGCATTGGCGACATCATCGGCGTGATCGAGGGGATTGCATTTCAGACCAACATTCTCGCGTTGAACGCAGCGGTTGAAGCAGCGCGAGCCGGCGAGGAAGGCCGTGGATTTTCGGTGGTTGCGGCCGAAGTGCGCAATCTTGCTCAGCGCAGCGCGGCTGCCGCCAAGGAGATCAAGGGTTTGATCAGCACGTCGGTGGAGCGAGTGAGCAACGGGTCGACACTGGCCCAAAACGCCGGTCAGACCATGGATGAAGTGGTCAGGGCGGTGAAGCGCGTGACCGACATCATGGGAGAGATTTCGGCGGCGTCGTCCGAGCAAAGCGCGGGGATTGAAGAGATCAACCTTGCGGTAACGCAGATGGATTCGGGCACGCAGCAGAACGCCGCGTTGGTGGAGCAGGCGACAGCGGCTGCGCGCTCGCTGGATGACCAGGCACGCGGCCTGAAGCAGATGGTCGGAAAATTCAGGCTATAAAACAGCGAAGCCCCGCAACTAAAAAATCGGGAATGACTCACCGCGACCGAAGCACCGCCTCGACGCGCGCAGCGCCGCCGAGGCGAAGCGATGGCCCCGCTTCGCCACCGAAGCCCCAGGTGTCCCTGGCAGACCCATCCGCGACGCACGCAGTGCGGAGTGGGAGCTGATGAGCGCTTTGTCACTAACGCCGAATGTGCGAGAGCTCAGATTCCAGATGCACCACTACCGCAACTGCGCGGGGGCCCCACTTAAGAATTAGCGGGTTGAGCCGCTTTCTTTGCTTATCTTTCTTTGCGGCGGCAAAGAAAGTAAGTGCCGCCCCGCACAGGGGCAACGCTAATAGACCACCAAGAAATCAAGGAAAGGCCAACGCCACAGCCAAACAACCAATCAAGCGCCGCGAAGGCCAACAACTTAGCTTGCCTTAACAACAACAGTACAAGTAATCCCAGCAGCCAACACAACCCCATCCGGCACAGAATCAATCTTGACCCGCACGGGCACCCGCTGCGCCAACCTCACCCAATTAAAAGTCGGATTCACATCAGCCAGCAGCTCGCGGCTTTCGGGATTATCCCGATCATAGATCCCGCGAGAGATGCTCTCGACATGCCCCTGCAGGGTGCCGCCACTCATCAGCCGAACTTCGGCTTTGTCGCCGATCCGAACATGAGGCAGCTTAGTCTCCTCAAAATACCCATAAACCCAGAACGAGTGGCTATCGACAATCGCCAGCTTGGCAGACCCAGCGGTAGCATAATCACCACGAAACACATTCAGGTTAGTGACATAACCATCAACCGGCGACACCACCCGAGTCCGCTCGAGGTTCAACTTCGCCGCATCAAGCGCGGCCAAAGCTTGCTGATAAGAAGCCTCAGCAGCAGAAGCAGTATGAGTCGCATTCTCGCGACTCTCCTTGGACACAACCAAAGCATCCATATCCGCCCGCCGCTGCGCATCATCCCGCTTCATCTGCAACTCGGCCTTGCGCGCAGCAACGGCAGCCTCCGCCTGCTCAACAGCAATCTGATAGTGCGACGGATCGATCTGCATCAACAGATCCCCCTTCTTCACCAGTTGATTGTCCTTAACAGGCAGATCGACAACCGCGCCAGAAACATCGGGCGCCACATTCACGATCTCAGCGCGCACGCGCCCATCACGTGTCCACGGTTCATCCATGTAATGAACCCACAACGCGCGCCCAATCAAAATCGCGACGATAAAAATAATGGCTGTCGCGACGAAGCCAACAAGATTTCGGATGGTCATGTTTCGACTCTGATCAACGATAAACGGCGAGACCGAGCACGCCGCACACACACACGAGCAAGCTGGCCCGGAACAAGGATGGATGCCACACCACGCGATACAAGCCCGTATAGGCAATCACGCGGTCCAACACCCAGGTAAGCGCGGCGCCCGCGATAAACAGCAGCACAATGGCCGGCACGTAGGCGTCGAAAACAGCGATATCACGTGGCATGACGAACTCCCTCTGACGCGTTGGCAGGTCCGCGCATCAGCGGTTCAAGCGGCGATTGCGGATCGAGCAGCGCGGTACGAATGAAATGCAGTTGACTCAGAATGCGTTGCAGTTGATGCCGCTCCTCGCGCGGTGGCGTGAAGGTGGTCAGCATCCGTTGAACGGCGGCGATGGCATCGACGGTTGCAGACAGCGCGCGGTCGAAGCGGTCCGCGCGCGGCCGTTCGAATAGCGCGGTCACTGCATCGCGCATTGCTCGCAATGTGATGCGCCATGGCATCGACTTCGCATAGCGCGCGTCGGCGGGCAACGCGGCCACTTCGCGGCGCAGGTCGATCATCGCGTTGCCCACTTCGAGCACCGAGAAGAGCCAGCGCAAGGTGTCGCGTTTGAGTTCGGGTTCGTTTTGCGCGAGCGCGTTGATCTGGAACATCAGATCGCGTGCGCCGCTCTCGAAGCGTGAACGCACCCGGCGCATGCCCACACGGCTCGCCAGCGCTACCTGGCGGCGCAGGTCCACCAGCAGGCGGTTGCGCAGCCACGGTGTCGAAGGCGGCAGCAGGACAGCAAAAGCAACCGACGACACCAGCATCGACAGCACCAGTGCAATCCCATCGTTAATGGTGCCGCTCGGGTCGTAGTGAATCAGGTTGTCCGGACCGGCGAGGAAACAGAAGAAGATGCAGTAGCCGACGCCGTAGCCGGCGAGCGCGGGCCTCGTTGTCATGAATACGCCGAGCAGCAGGAACGGCGTGAGCGCTGCGCACAGCAGCGGAAAGCCGTCGATGTGCGGATACACGCCGTACACTGCGATCATGCCCATCACCGCGGCGACCAGCGTGCCGCCTGCCATCTGGAACGCTGTGCGCTTCGGATTTGGCGACGACGATGCCAGCGCACAGGTGGCTGCCGCGGTGAGCACAAGCGTCGAGCCGCTCGGCCATGCGGTCGCGATCCAGAACGCGCCGAGCACCATCATCACGATGGCCGCGCGCAAGCCGGCGACACCGGCGGCGATCGCGTTGGTCTTCGGCTCGTAACGCTCGATCCAGCGCTCGCGTTCGTGCGTGTCGACGGCAAGCGAGGCATAGGTGGCCGCGTACGCGTGCAGATCGTCGATGAAGCGGTACAGCAGTTCGGCGCCGGTGTCGAAATCGAGCAGCGGTGCGTCCGGCTGCGTTTCCAGTGCGGCGCGTGTCGCGCGCACCCGCTTGGGCAGCTCGGCTTTATACGCATCGAGTTGGGCCGCGGCGTGGGCGGCATCGGCAGCGCTCAGCACGGGTTCACCCGACTTCGCCAGCAATGGGGCGATTTCCTTGAAGTACGGTTCCAGCGCTTCGATCGCGACGGTCGCGCCGCTCGTGTTCGTATCGCGCAGCCGGTTCATCAACTGATGCAAGGCGTGAAAGCGCGTCGACGCGGTCATGAACTCGCTGTTCAGCCGCGCCAGACGGCCGCCGCGCATCCGCGAATCGGGACCTTCGAACACGGCGACGCTGCGCGCCGCTTCGAATCCGACAATATCGGCGACAAAGCGTGCATTCGTCGCTTCGATCTGCGCGCGGTCGTTGCGGCCGGCCAGCGAGGTGGACACATACTCGACGAACGCCGAGAAACGCGCACGCACGGTGCCGCGCATCTGCAAGCCGGCGAATTGCGGAAGCACGAGGCCGCTGACTGCGCCCGCGCAGACAATGCCCACCACCACTTCGGCTACCCGCGTAAGCGCGCTCAGAAACGCGCCATCCGGGTGCTGCGAAGCGGGAATGCCGATCAATGCGGCGGTATAACCAGCCAGCACGAAACCGTACGACTTGAAGTTGCGATTGCGTGCGGCACCTGCCGTGCAGATGCCGACCCAGATCGCGGTCGTGACGATAAACAGTTCCGGCTGCTGCGCGAACAGGCCGATCAGCGCCAGCATCACGACAAGGCCGACCAGCGTGCCGCAGATCCGGTAGAAGCTCTTGGCGAACACCATGCCGCTTTGCGGCTGCATCACGATGAACACGGTAGTCATCGCGGTGCGCGGCTGCGGCAGGTCGAGTTTCATCGCAATGCCGAGCGCCAGAAAGCAGGCGGCGAGCGCTTTGAACAGGTAGACCCACGTAAGGCCGTCGGTGCGCGCCCAGTCGGCGGCGGCCGAGTAGAGCGCGGCAAACGATGCCGGGCGCGAGGAAGGCGAGGGGGAGGCGGACATGGTCGGCTTCCTTACTCGGCCGTGGACGCAGCCGCGGTGGCGTTCGAACCTGCCGACGTCTGGCTCTTGCCTTTGCCATGCGCCGGCAGCGTCTCATTCGCCTGAGGACCATTGGCCGGTTCATCGAGTCCACCGCCCAAAGCGGTGACCAGCGATGCATGCGCGGCCAGCCTCTCGGCCTGAATTTTCGCGACACCTTCCTGCGCGCGCAGCAACTGGCTTTGCGCGATCAGGACATTCAGATAGTCGGTCAAACCGCGCCGATACCCTTCACGCGCCAGATCGTAGTTCTTGCGAGCCGCTGCGACCGAGCGGTCGGCGTCTTGCGCCTGGGTGGCGAGCGAACGGATCCGGATCACCTGATCGGAGATGTCCTTCAGGGCGCCGACGATCGACTGGTTATAGCGATCGACCGCCTCGTCGTACCCAGCCGACGCCGCACCGAGCTGCGAGCGCAGACGTCCGCCGTCGAAGATCGGCAGCGACAGCGCCGGACCCGCGCTCCAGCTATGCGACGGGTCCTTGAGAAACTGGAACAGCGGCCCCATCGCGGCATATCCGCCGATCGACGCCAGCAGGTTGATGTCCGGATAGAAGTTGGCCTTGGCGACGTCGATGCCGCGCGCTTGCGCCGCTACCGTCCAGCGCGCCGCGACCACGTCCGGCCGATGGCCGATCAGATCCGCGGGCAGGGCGCTCGGCAGACCGGCGGGTGCGGTGTCGAGCGAGAGCGCCGGACGCTGGATCGCGTCACCCGCGCCCGGACCCTTGCCGGCCAGCGCGGCCATTTGATTGCGGCCAAGGGCGATCTTTTCCTCGAGCGCATCGATCTGGCGTTCGTATTCCGGCATCGGCGTTTCGGCCTGGCTCACTTCGAGCTGAGTGCCGATGCCGCCCTTCAGACGCCGGTTCGCCAGGTCGACGATCTGTTGCTGTTGCTGCAGCGTGGATTTGGCGATATCGAGCAGCGCGTAGTTCATCGACATCTCGATGTACGTGCGCACCACGTTGCCTTCCAGTTCGAGCTGGGCGGCGCGGAAGTCCGCCGCGCTTGCATGGGCAGCGTCGAGCGCGCGTTCGGCGGCGTTCTTGTCCTTGCCCCAGAGATCGAGGTTGTACGACAGACCCAGGGTGCCGGTGTTATTCCACGACTGCTCGCCCGCGAGCGGGCCCGGACCGTAGTAGACGTTGTCGGCCCATTTCTGACGCTGGATCGACAGGCTGCCGTTCACTTGGGGCGATAGCGCCGAACGGGCGACGCCCGCCATCGACACGGCTTCGCGCACGCGCGCCTGGGCGACAGCGAGACTCGGATTACCCGTCTGCGCGGCTTCGACCCATTCATTGAGCTGCGGATCGTTATACGCGCGCCACCAGTCGGCGGCGGGCCATTGGGCGTCCGCGTTGGCGGCCCGAATGGCGTTGCCTGCGTCGAGCGAGGCGGGTTCGATTCCGCGGTCTTGCGGCGCGATGCCTCCGGTACTGGCACAGCCGGCGATTGTTAATAGGATCGTAAGAACCGCGGCTGCGGCGATCCCTTTCTGTACCGGAGACTGCACGATTTCCTCCAAATTTGACTATAGAAGCATGTGCGTCATTATATTTTTTGATTGATTGGGGAATAACCGGTAAAGATGCAAGGCATTTTTACGCAATATGAGACAATCGCCTTTGCGAATCGTGTAACAATCGCTACCGATCTCTAGGAAAAGTATGGATACGCTTCAAAACATGCGCGTATTTGTCCGGGTCGTCGAAGCGGGCAGCTTTACGGGTGCCGCGCAGCACCTGAACACGACCACGGCATACGCGTCGCGCGCGGTTTCCGATCTGGAGGCGCATCTGCGCACGCGCCTCCTGAACCGCACTACGCGCCGTATTGCGCTCACCGAGGCGGGTGAGCGCTATCTGCAGCGCTGCGAACAGATCCTTGCTTACGTGGATCAGGCGGAAGCGGAGGCAGGCGACGCCCACGCGCGTCCGTCCGGCAAGCTCAAGGTCCACGCGATGACGAGCTTCGGCCAACACTATGTGGTGCCGGCGGTGGGCCGCTATCAGGAGCGCTATCCGGACGTGCATATCGAACTGACGCTCGCGCAGCGCATGCCTGATCTGCTCGACGAAGGTTTCGACGTGTCGCTGACACTGGCAACCGGCCTGCCGGATTCGGGGTTGGTGTCGCAGCGGCTGGGCAGCGCGTTCAGCATCGCGTGCGCGTCGCCGGCCTATCTGGAGCGGCACGGCGTGCCCCAAACGCCTTCTGACCTCGCGCGCCACACCTGTCTGCAAATGGTGACGCCGGTCTTCCCGACCGACAAATGGATCTTTGACGGCCCGAACGGTGAGGAAACCATCGTCCTCGGCCCGGCCACCTTCCAGGTGAATGTCGCCGAAGCGATGGCGGTCGCGGCGTGCAACGGCATGGGGGTCGGACTGATTCCGCTGTACTCGGCGATCAGGGGCTTACGTAGCGGTGAACTCGTGTGGTTGTTGCCGGAATACACATCGCAGGAAATGAATCTGTACGCGCTGTATCCGTCCCGGCAGTATCTGGACGCGAAAATTCGCACCTGGGTCGAATTCCTGCGCGACGAGCTGCCCGTCACGCTGGCCGTCGATCAGGAAGAATTGCGCAAGTTCGCGCGCGGCTGAAGCAGCGTCACGCCGCAGTTGACCATTGTTGACGGTTCCAGGCACGGGTGGGGTGACAGCCTGTTACATAAGTGCCGCGTCGCAACATTTCCTTACTTCTACGCCGCGGTCGATTTGCTAACGTGTGGTTCATGCGCTGCCGCATTCAGCCGGACGCGTTCAATTAGCCGCCGTTCGGCCAATCGCAACGACCGCAACAACTGAAGGACGAGGAATTCATGGATACGCATCTGATGATCGGCGTGGCCGTCATGTTGGGACTGATCGGAATCGCCGCATCGCGCGATTTGCTGCGCCGCCTGCGCGACCGGCAGCCGCAACTGGTGCCGATCAAGGTCGAGCGCCCTGATTTGCAGGAACAACGGCGCGAACGTTGAACCTTGGCCGCGGCGCCCGGTTATCGAGCGCCCGGTGATTGAGTTTCCAGTTGCATTTCTTCGGTGTGTTTTCCGCGTTACCGCGCCGTTGCGGTCCGGCCGCCGATCAGTTTCGCTCCGCGCTGCGCACGTTTTCAGTGCAGCGCTTCGATCAGACCCGGCTCGTCGTTGAGCGTGCGGTCTACCTCAGGGCTCACACGGTGCCAGCGAAACCGCGCCGCAGGTAAGCAGGCGCCGCGCGCAAGCTGCTCGAGCTCGTCGAACTTCAGGGTCGGATCCAGCCAGCGGCGCGCCGCATCGGGCGCGAATACCAGCGGGCGGCGCCCGTGCACGTCGATCAGGCCCGCATCGGCAGTGGCCGTCACGATCACCAATCCCATGCCTTCCGTTTGCGGCTCCGTGCCGCGTACGCTCGATAAGGCCGCGAGGTACATCGGTACGTCGCTTTTCAGATGCACGAAGTAGGGTTGGCGGACGGTTGCGCTGGCTTCCTCCGTGTCATCCCTGTTTGATGTTCCGGGCGCTGCTTCCATGCGCCATTCGAACCAGCCGTCCGCCGGCACCAGTACCCGTCCGGTTTTCCACAGGTCTTTGAAGTAGCGTGTATGCGGCGCGGTTTCGGCACGTGCATTGATCGTCTGCGGCAGATGTTGCTCGCGCGCCCACTCCGGGCAATAACCCCAGTGGATCGCGTGCAGCGTCTGGTCCGGGTAAATCGCGAGCGGGTGAGTGCCCGGCGCGAGGTTGTAGCCGGGTCGGCGGTCGGCGGAGTCGAACAGCATCAGCGGATCGGCGAGGCCAAGCTGCCGTGCGTACAGATGCGGATCGCGGTACTGGCTGATTCGACCACACATGAGCGACCTCCGGAGATAACCGGCCTGGCGGGTTTGACCGATTCGAGTTATCCGGGCGATTTAACGCCGACACGTCAATGCGCCAACGACAATGCGCCCCTCACCCGCGGCAAGACCTGAACCCGACGACAACAGCAGCGTAGTGCGTGGCGCCTGGCTGCGCTACCCAGATCGGCCCCAAGTCGGCGCTATATCTCGACGACCTTATCCCATGCGAACAGCGGATTCTCCGGCTGGCGGGTGCGCCGGTCGAGATAGCCGCGTGGATTGCAGACCACGCGCGTGCCGTTCACGGTGTAATCGAACGGCGTATGCGTATGCCCGTGAATCCACAGTGCAACGGGCGAGCGCACCAGTTCCGGCAAATGATTGACGAAACCGGCCGACACGTGGTCCTCCGCGTAGCGCTCGGCCAGACTCAGCCGATGCGGCGCGTGATGGGTGACGACGATCGTCTTGCCGTCGAACGGTCTGGCCAGCTCGTTTTCGAGCCAGGCGCGCGCTTGCCGGTGCAGCGCGATGGAATCGTCAGGTGTGAAGTCGCGTGGCACGTCCTGGGTGTCGTGTGGCCAGTTCATCTGGATCAGGCCGCGGAAGTCGAGCATCGCGCGGCGCGACATGTCGATGCACTCGGCGAGCGTGTCAGGGTCCGCGCCATATAAAGTGAAGTCGGTCCACAAGGTGGTGCCGAGCACGCGCCAGCGGCCTTGCGGGTCGACCAGTGCGGCATTGTTCAGCACATGCACGTTATCGACTTGCGCGGCTGCGTCATACAGCGCGGTTTCGAGCGCACCGAATTCGCCGTCGTAGTACTCGTGATTGCCGGGCACGTAGATCACCGGCACGGCGCCGTCGAAAGTCTGCGCGGCCCAGCGCGGGCCGGCCGCGTGATTGTGAATGTCGCCGGCCAGCACGATCAGATCCGCGTGCGCATGCGGGATCAGTTCGGGCTCGTCGTTCTCCAGATGCAGATCGGACAGCACTCGAATCTTCACGGCGACAACTCCTGCAATGGGCCCCGCACCAATGGCGAAGGTTTCAAACCTTAGCGTAGCACCTTGCCCGGATTCATCAGGTTCAGTGGGTCGAGCGCGCGTTTGACGGCGCGCATCAACTGCACCTCGACGTCCTGCTTGTAATGCATCGCCTCGTCGATCTTCAACTGGCCAAGGCCGTGTTCCGCGCTGATGCTGCCGCGATGCCGGTGGACGCTGTCGTAGACGAGCTGGTTGATCGGACTTTGCCAGGTCTTGAGGAATGCCTTTGCGTCGACGCCCTCGGGTGCCTGCACGTTGTAATGCAGATTGCCGTCGCCGAGATGCCCGAACGTGACCATGCGCACGCCCGGCACGGCTTGCGCGATCGCTGCATCGGTTTCCTCGATGAAGTGGCCGATGCGCGAAATGGGTACCGAGATATCGTGCTTGATGTTCAGGCCTTCTTCAGCTTGCGCGAGCGGGATGTGTTCGCGCAGATTCCAGAACGCACGCGACTGGGTGAGATTTTCTGCGACCACGGCGTCTTCGACCAGGCCTTCTTCGAGCGCGGTTTCCATCAGGCGCTCGAACAGCCCGCGTGCATGCGCCTCGCTCTCGCTGTCAGACAGTTCCAGGAGCACGACTTGCGCATGCGGTTCGGCGAACGGATACCGCATCTGTTCGAAATGCCGGCCCACCAGCCGCAGACAGAAATCCGACATCAGTTCGAAGCCGGTCAGAAGCGGCCCGGCGACGCGTTGCGTGAGCGACAGGAAATCGAGCGCCGCGTGAGGCGACGCGAGCGCGGCGAGCGCCGTGACGCGCGCGGCCGGCTGCGGATGCAGCTTGAGCACAGCGGCGGTGATGATGCCGAGCGTACCCTCCGCGCCGATGAACAGATCGCGCAGGTCGTAGCCGGTGTTGTCCTTGCGCAGTCCGCGCAGGCCGTCCCACAGTTCGCCTTGCGGGGTGACCACTTCCAGACCGAGACACAGTTCGCGTGTGTTGCCGTAGCGCAGGACGCCAGTGCCGCCCGCGTTGGTGGCGAGATTGCCGCCGATCGTGCAGCTGCCTTCGGCGGCGAGGCTCAGGGGGAACAGGCGGCCGGCTTCCTCGGCGTGCTTCTGCACTTCGGCGAGGATGACGCCGGCCTCGACGGTGATGGTGTTGTTGTGCGGATCGATGTCGCGTATGCGGTTCAGACGCCGCAGACTGATGACTGCCTGCGCGCCGCTTGCATCCGGCGTGGCGCCGCCAGCCAGACCGGTGTTGCCGCCTTGCGGCACTAATGCAATGCGATGCTCGACGGCGAGTTTGACGAGCGCCGCGACTTCGTCAGGCGTGGCCGGACAGAGTACAGCGCAGGCCGAGCCGGTGTAGCGGCGGCGCCAGTCGGTGAAGTAAGGGGCGGTGTCGTGCGGATCGGTCAGCACCTGGGCGGCGCCGATGGTGTCGCGGCAAGCGGTGAGGAAAGCGGCTTGGGTCATGTTGGTCGGTCAGGGTGTTCGGCGGACAGGTTACGCAGGAAGTGACGCGGGAGGCGCTGTTCTCAGCTTGCACTTCCCTCGGTCTGCTCGCCTTTCTGTCTGGCGTTCTCTTTTGCAGCCCGTTTCGCCGCGCGCTTGAATGGTGCGACATACGCGAGCGTGCAAACGAAAAAAACCAGGGCGAGGGTGGCTTCGAGCCAGCCGAGGCGGGCGCTCAGGCCGCGGTCGCTCCAGCCGCGGACGATACCCTCGGCAAAATACAGCAGGATCAGCATCGACGCCCATTGCAGCGTGTAAAGCCGGTGCCGCCACACGCCGGGCAGGGCGAGCAGCAGCGGCACGGCTTTGAGCACCAGCGCCGAGCCACCCGGACGCAGCGGCGCGAGCCACCATTCCCACGCGACGGACAGCGCGATCAACGCGAGCAAGGTGGCGGCGCCGAAAGCGGCAGTGCGTTTTTGCTGCACGGGCATGGCGGTTGCGTTCACGGGCGCTCGCTCATGGACGCCGCCGTGCGGGCGACGCGTGCACCGAGGGCAATCGCAAGCGTCTTTTCGTCGGCGGAAATGCCCTGTTCGGCCGTGCCCGCACGTGCGAAATGCGATGCGCCATAGGGCGTGCCGCCAGTTTGCGTGGTGGAGAGTGCGCTCTCGGTGTACGGAATGCCCACGATCAGCATGCCGTGATGCAAAAGCGGCAGCATCATGGACAGCAGTGTGGATTCCTGGCCGCCATGCAAACTTCCGGTAGACGTGAACACACAGGCCGGTTTGCCGGACAGCGCACCCGAAAGCCACTGCGGCGTGGTGCCGTCGAGAAAATATTTCAGCGATGCGGCCATGTTGCCGAAGCGGGTGGGCGAACCGAGCGCGAGACCGGCGCATTCTTCGAGGTCGCGCAGTTCGACGTAGGGCGGCCCTTCAGCGGGAATATCCGGCTGGGTCGCTTCGCAGACGGTGGAAACCGCCGGTACCGTGCGCACGCGCGCCTGCATACCGGGGACGCTATCGACGCCGTGCGCGATGGCCAGCGCGAGCTCGCGCGTGGCGCCGTGACGGCTGTAATAAAGCACGAGAATGTCTTTCATAGGCCTCATCAGTGAACGGGTATTATAGGGGCTGGGTCCGCTGCACAGGCCATCCATAGCCATTCGGCCAGGCCTCGCGCACTGTCCTGAAACACCGATTGAAGGAGCACGGAAGTGGGTTTGTTGTCCAGGGTGCGTTTCGATCTCGACATGCTCAAACGGCTCGCGCAGTTTGCCGCGAAGCGCAGCAGCGAAGACCGCATTCCGCAGGTGGCCGGCAGTCTCACGTTCACCACCATGCTCGCGCTCGTGCCGCTCGCCACCGTCGCGTTTGCGCTATTCACGGCGTTTCCGATTTTCAGTTCGTTTCAGATGTCGCTGCAGATTTTCCTGGCCGACCATCTGATGCCCGCGCAGCTCAACAGTCAGATTTTCGATTATCTGAACCAGTTCGCGTCGAAGGCCAAGAGCCTCACGACTATCGGCATGATTTTTCTGTTCGTCACCGCCGTGATGACGATGATGACCGTGGAATCCGCTTTCAACGTGATCTGGCGGGTGCGCAAGGCGCGGCCGATCGCGCAGCGCATTCTGGTCTACTGGGCGATCATCACGCTCGGCCCGATTCTGATCGGCGTGAGCCTGTCGATTTCTTCCTATCTGTTCACGCGGTCCATGGCGTTCACGGCCGTCCAGCATATTCCGTCGGTGATCGACTGGGCGCTGACCGGCGCCGCGCTGCCATTGACGGCACTCGCCTTCACAATGCTTTATGTGTTTCTGCCGAACTGCCGGGTGGAGTGGCGCGACGCGGTGATCGGCGGGGTCGCTGCCGCGATCGCCTTCGAACTCGCCAAGCGGGGCTTTGGCTATTACGTACGCCGGATTCCGACCTACACCACGGTATACGGCGCATTTGCCGCTGTGCCGCTATTTCTGCTGTGGATGTACCTATGCTGGTTCATCGCGCTGGCCGGTGCCATGATCGCGTCGGCGTTGCCGGCGATCCGCATTGGCCAGTTTCACCGGCCGACCTTCGAGGGTAGCGATCTGTTCGATTCGCTCGAACTTCTCGCGCGGCTCTCGGAAGCACGCGACGCGGGCAAGCGCGGCTACACGGTGCAGGAGCTCTCGCGAATGCTTCGCCGGGAGATGGATACCACGATCAATCTGCTGCAAAAGCTTGAGGAGATCGAGTGGATCGCGCGCCTGGATGATGACGGCACGCGTCCGCACTTCCTGCTGCTGGCAAATCCTGCGCAGATCACGGTTAAGCGTCTGTTCGACCTGTTCGTGATCGACCGCGCGGAGCTCGAGTATCAGCTTGAACTGGCCTCCACGCGCGTGGATGGCCAGACGCTTCTCGCGGCGCTGGAAAACGACAAGCTGGAAGTGACGCTCGCCGCGCTGCTGGCAGCGCGCGCTGCCGCGCGGGCAACGCGAGCGCAGGAAAGCGAGCAGGGTGCTTCTTCAATGCCACCTCAGGCCGCCTGAAGCGGCGGCGAAACCTACAGCGAAATCTTCCCGACGCAGATGTCCTTGAACATCACCCAATCGCCCATCAGGCTATAAAGCGGATGCCGGAAGGTAGCCGGCCGGTTCTTTTCGAAGAAGAAATGCCCGACCCAGGCAAAGCCATATCCGCAGATGACGGCGGCCGGCAGCCATAGCCAGTCACCCGTGGCAAGCGCCATGGCGAGGCAGCCGATCACGCCGAGCGAACCCACGAAATGCAGCCGCCGCGATACCGTGTTGCGATGCTCGCTCAGGTAGTACGGGTAGAACTCCGCGAAACTCGCGAAGTGATCGGTGTGCGCGGTTTGAGCCATCACGGCCTCCGAATTTCGACGCTACTCGATTCCGTGCCCGTCGCTCCCAGGTTGCATCGCCGCGCGCCGACTTGCCCGGAACGCACTCGAAACAGGACAGGCTTGACCCATTGTGCGGCTATCGGGCTATGCGTGCAACCTGGCCATTCGGCCGATGGCGCGCCTGTGCCTGCGCGGTTATTGTGGCGACTCGCAAGCGACTATTGAACGCCCTGTGGAACGGCGCTTGAGGCCTTCGAGGCGAAGCTGAACAACGCGTCGAGCGTGGCGTCGGGCTGCTCGGTCATCAGGGCATGACCGGCTTCGAGCATCACGGTGTCGACCGGTACGCCGGCTTGCGAGAGCGCGTCGGCAAGCGCTTTGGCCGCCCGCGGTGGCGTCATCGCGTCGCGCCGGCCCACGATCAATCGTGTCGCGCAACGCACCTCCGCGGCGCGGGTGAGGCCATCCGCGTAGCCATTGCATGCGGTGAAGTCAGTGTGGAACAGGCGTGGCTCGCCGTTCGCCGAGACACGCTCCATCAGTCGCTGGTTCATGCCGTGCAGCCAGAAGCCTGGGCCGGGGCACGAGGGCTTGGCGGCGAGCGTCGAATGCGACCATTGATTGACCATGTCGATTGCATCGGGCTCGCGATGCAGGGCGGCGTCGAGCAAGGCGTCGGAGACGGCCATCGGCACGGCGGTGGCGAGCAGCGCCAGGTGCGTCACGCGCGCCGGATAGCGGCCGGCGAAGTCGAGTGCGATCAGCGAGCCCATGCTGTGGCCGGCGACGAATGCGCGCTGCACGCCCGCGGCGTCCAGCAGGGCGGCCAGCCAGTCGGCCATTGCTGTCACAGTGGTGAGTGCCGGGCCGGCGCTGCGGCAGTGCCCTGGCAGATCGACGGCCAGTACGCTGAAGCCGTGATGCGCGAAGTAACGCGTTTGCAATGCCCACACGCTATGGTCGTGCTCGGCGCCGTGGATGAACACTGCGGTCGGCAGGCTGGAGTCGAATGGTTTGCCGCCGGTGTACGCGTAAGCGGGCTTGCCTTGAACGGTGAGGATCATGCGGACTCCGGGCGGGATTTGGCGGCATCGGCGGATGGCTTGCCTTGGGTCGGAGCAGCGGATGCACTGGGGGCAGTGCTTTTTGCCGCGCCGGACGAACCAGACGGCCCGCTCCCAGGCGCAGTCGTCCCGCTCGCTTTCTGCGCGGCTTTCAGCGCGCGCTTGAGGTCGTCGATCAGATCGTCGGGGTCCTCAAGGCCGATCGACAGGCGGATCGTACCTTCGGCGATGCCGGCTGCGGCGAGCGCGGCGGCGTCCATGCGGAAGTGCGTCGTCGATGCAGGGTGGATGACCAGTGAGCGCGCGTCGCCGACGTTCGCGAGATGCGAGAACAGCGAAAGCGCTTCAATGAAGCTGCGTCCGGCGGCGCGATCGCCGCGCAGATTGAAGCTGAACACCGCGCCTGCGCCGCGCGGCAGCAGACGCTTCGCGAGCGCATGGTCCGGATGCGACGGCAGTTCCGGATAGGCGACGGCTTCGACGGCAGGGTGTGCGCACAGGAATTCAACCACCTTGCGCGTATTCGCGACGTGCCGTTCCATGCGCAGCGGCAGCGTCTCGATGCCTTGCAGCAGTTGCCAGGCGGCTTGGGGATGCAGGCACGCGCCGAAGTCGCGCAAGCCCTCGCGGCGCGCGCGCAGGAGGAACGGCGCGACGGTGCTTTCCTCGGCGAACACCATGCCGTGAAAGCCCTCGTACGGTTCGGTAAATTCGGGGAAGCGGCCGGACGCGTCGAAGTCGAAAGTGCCGCCGTCCACGAGTACGCCGCCGATCGTGGTGCCGTGGCCGCCGAGGAATTTGGTCGCCGAGTGATAGACGAAGTCGGCGCCATGCTCGAACGGCTTGAGCAGGTAGGGCGTGGTGAAGGTCGAATCAACTAGCAGCGGCACGCGGTGTTCGTGCGCGAGTTGCGCCACCGCGGCGATATCGAGCACGTCGAGGCCGGGATTGCCGAGCGTCTCGCCGAACAGCAGGCGCGTGTTCGGACGCAGTGCGGCACGCCACGCGTCGAGATCGCCGGGTTTGACGAAGGTCGTCTCGATGCCGAAGCGCCGCAGCGTGTAGTGCAGCAGATTATGCGAGCCCCCGTACAGCGCGCTGGACGCGACGATATGGGAGCCGGCGCCCATCAAGGTGGCGATCGCCAGATGGAGGGCGGCCTGGCCGCTGGCGGTGCCGATCGCGCCCGCGCCGTTTTCCAACGCGGCGACCCGTTCCTCGAACACGGCCACGGTCGGATTCGAGATGCGCGAATAGACGTGGCCGGCGCGTTCCATATTGAAGAGCGACGCGGCGTGGTCCGAGTCGCGGAACGAAAACGAGGTAGTCTGGTAAATCGGCGTGGCGCGCGAGCCGGTGGTTGGGTCAGGCGCTGCGCCGGCGTGCAGCGCGAGCGTATCGAAACGGTTGGCGGACATCCTGGGCGGCGAGGCCACGGACGGCCTCGCGAAAGGTGAAAGTGGCGGCCATCCTATCACCGGCATGGATCGCTTCAAGCGCGGTTTTCCCGATGCGCACGCTCCGGATCGTGCCCGGCAGGCCGTGCCAACGCCCGCTGCGCCTTGGTGGGCGGGCCGCTTTCCTTTTATGGACCTTTCCGCTAGGATCGAAAGTCATTCAGGCATTATCAGCTTAGCGGGTATCACGGAGACAGATCATGCGGGTCAGCGACATTCTTAAAGTCAAAGGCAACACTCTTTTCACGGTTACGCCAGATACAAAGCTGCACGACGCAGTCAATACAATGGCCGAGCACGATATCGGCTCGTTGGTCGTGATGGAATACGGCGACCTCGTCGGCATGCTGACGTTCCGCGAAGTTATTCTGACTTTGAGCAAGCATGACGGTAGCCTTGGTACCAATACGATCCGCAAGTTGATGGACGACCATCCGCTCACCTGCACGCCCGAAACGGACGTCAACGAGGTTCGTCGCATGATGCTCGAACATCATGTGCGCTATTTGCCGGTGCTGGAAAGCCGCACGCTGATGGGCGTGATCTCGTTCTACGACGTCGCGAAGGCGGTGGTCGAAGAGCAGGGCTTCGAAAACCGCATGCTCAAGGCTTACATCCGCGACTGGCCGGAAGAACAGCAGGAACAGCAACCGACGCCGCGCTAACTAACGCGCGGTGGCTCACCGCGGCGCTCGCGCCGTTGCCGTGAGTCTGATGATGGGGTCAAGGCGCGCGCGAAAGCGTGCGCTTTTTTTGTGCCCGGCCCGTTCCCCTTTGTTGTTCCTTTAGCCCGTTCTCCGACCTTCATGAGCGATCGTCCGTTACCTGCCGCCCGCCGTGCCGCCCGCCCTCACGAAGCGCACGAGTCCCAGTTCGGCCTGCTCGGCCAGCGCCGCTTCGCGCCGTTTTTCTGGACCCAGTTCCTCGGCGCGATGAACGACAACGTGTTCAAGATCGGCTTCACCTCGCTCGTGACGTATCAGGCGGCACGCTTTTCCGGTGTCGACCCGAAAACGGCGGCATTCCTGATCTCGGCGATTTTCATTCTGCCGTTCGTGCTGCTGTCGGCCACCTCCGGCCAGATCGCGGACAAGTACGACAAGGCGATGCTTACGCGCTTCGTCAAGAGTTTCGAAATCGTCGTGATGTTGATCGGCGGCGCGGGTTTCTGGCTGCATAGCGCGCCGCTGCTGTATGCGTGCACGTTTCTGATGGGAGTCCATTCGACCGTGTTCGGACCGGTCAAGTATTCGTACCTGCCGCAGCATCTGTCGAAGTCGGAACTGGTCGGCGGTAACGGGATGGTCGAGATGGGTACCTTCGTCGCGATCCTGATCGGCACGATCGTCGGCGGCGTGGGCGCGGGTTTCGTCGAGCATGGCGCCGTGGTGCTGGCCTGCGCATGTGTCGGGATTGCGCTGGCGGGGCGGCTCGTGTCGAACCTCGTGCCTGTCACCGCGGCGCCGCAGCCGGATCTGCGCATCAACTGGAATCCGGTCAGCGAGACGTGGCGCAACCTGAAGCTCGCGCGCGAAAACCGGACGGTGTTTCTAAGCCTGCTGGGGATTTCCTGGCTCTGGTTCGTCGGCGCAACCTTTCTGTCTTCATTTTTCAGCTTCGCGAAAAACGTGCTGTCCGCCGATCCGGACGTTGTGACCGTGCTCCTCGGCACGTTCTCGATCGGCATCGGTTTAGGCTCGCTGATGTGCGAAAAGCTCTCGAAGCGGCGTATCGAAATCGGCCTCGTGCCGCTCGGCTCGATCGGCATGAGCGTGTTCGCGATCGATCTGTTTTTCGCGAGTCATGCGTTGCCGGCCGCCGGGCATTTGCTGAGCGTCGGCGAATTCCTCGCGCGGCCTGCCCATTGGCGCGTGCTTGCCGATCTGTTTCTGCTGGCCATGTTCGGCGGCTTCTATAGCGTGCCGCTCTATGCGCTGATCCAGAGCCGCAGCCAGCCGAGCCACCGCGCGCGCATCATCGCAGCGAACAATATTCTGAATTCGCTGTTCATGATCGTCTCGGCGTTGATGGCGATGGGGCTGACCGCGGCTGGCTTCAGCATTCCGGCGATTTTCCTCGTCACCGCGCTGCTGAACATTGTCGTCGCGACGTACATCTATTCGCTCGTGCCCGAGTTTTTGCTGCGCTTCATTGCCTGGATGCTGGTACACACGTTCTACCGGATCCGTCTGGTTCACGCCGAACGGATTCCGGAAGAGGGGGCGGCCGTGCTGGTGTGCAATCACGTGAGCTTCGTCGATGCGATCGTCATCATGGCCGAGAGCCCGCGGCCGATCCGCTTCGTGATGGATCATCAGATCTTCAAGACGCCGTTCGCCGGCTGGGTGTTCCGCCATGCGAAGGCGATTCCGATCGCGCCCGCCCATCAGGATCCGGCGTTGCTGACGCGCGCTTATGAGCGCTGCGCAGAGGCGCTCGCCGAGGGCGAACTGGTCTGCATCTTCCCGGAAGGCAAGCTTACGAATACCGGTGAGATGAATCCGTTCCGCCACGGCGTGACGGAGATCATCCGCCGCACGCCGGCGCCGGTAATACCGATGGCGTTGCGCGGGCTATGGGGCAGCGTGTTTTCGCGGGCCAACGACGCGCGCTGGCCGCGGCCTGTCCAGAAGGGCGTGATGAGCCGGTTGACGCTGGCGGTGGGTGAGCCGATCGATCCGGCAGAGGCGACGCCGGAGATGCTGCAGCAGATCGTCGCCGAGTTGCGTGGGGCACGGAAGTAGTGCGGCCGGCTGACGGTTTGCCGATTGGGCTTTAGCCCAAGCTGCGGCGTCACGGAATTCGCGGTTGGATCCCCTTGTGTCAGGAATTCCTGCGCTTCCACCTGTGGCCATGCCCCCCGGAGTCTTGTCCAGAAGGCGTAGGCCGTTGCGTACTGCGGCCCTAGCCCCTTGAGGGCTGGCATAATAGTGTCTTCCTCGCATTTCTTTGGACGACGCCCATGTCCGGCAACACGCTCGGTACGCTTTTCACTGTCACGACTTTCGGCGAATCGCACGGCCCCGCTATCGGCTGCGTCATCGACGGCTGCCCGCCGGGCATGGCGCTTAGCGAAGCCGATATCCAGTTCGAACTCGACCGCCGCAAACCCGGCACGTCGCGCCACGTCACGCAGCGCCAGGAAGAAGACAAGGTCGAGATCCTGTCGGGCGTGTTCGAAGGCCAGACCACCGGCGCGCCGATCGCGCTGCTGATCCGCAATACGGACCAGCGCAGCAAGGACTACGGCAACATCGTCGACACCTTCCGTCCCGGTCACGCCGACTACACCTACTGGCAGAAATACGGCATTCGCGACTATCGCGGCGGCGGCCGCTCGTCGGCTCGTCTGACTGCGCCGACGGTGGCGGCCGGCGCGGTGGCGAAGAAATGGCTGCGCGAAAAGTTCGGTACCGAGATCCGCGGCTACATGGCGGCGCTCGGCGAGATCGACGTGCCGTTCGTCGACTGGGCGCATGTGCGCGAGAACCCGTTCTTCGTGCCGAATGCGGAGATCGTGCCCGAACTCGAAAGTTACATGGACGCGTTGCGCAAAGACGGCGACTCGATCGGCGCACGCATCAACGTCGTGGCTTCCGGCGTGCCGGTCGGGCTCGGCGAGCCGCTTTTCGATCGCCTCGATGCGGACATCGCGCACGCCATGATGGGCATCAACGCGGTGAAGGGCGTCGAGATCGGCGCGGGATTCGCCAGTGTCGCGCAGCGCGGTTCGGTGCACGGCGACGAATTGACGCCGGAAGGCTTCGTCGGCAATCACGCGGGCGGTGTGCTCGGCGGCATTTCGACCGGGCAGGATGTCACGGTGTCTATCGCGATCAAGCCGACTTCGAGCATCCGTACGCCGCGCCGCTCGATCGACAAGACGGGGCAACCTGCCATCGTCGAAACGTTCGGGCGCCATGACCCCTGCGTCGGCATCCGTGCCACGCCGATTGCCGAATCCATGCTCGCGCTGGTGCTGATTGACCACGCGCTGCGCCACCGTGCGCAATGCGGCGATGTCGCTGTAAGCACGCCGAAGATCGCGGCGAGCGCGCCGTAAGGGGCGCTCTCGGAGCGTCTTCGTACTGTGCGCGCAGCGTCGTCTCAATGACCGATCCGAACATCGAGCCGGCGGATAGCCAACTCGCGGACCTGCGTGCGCGCGCCGCCGCGCCGCATGCCGGCGCAGCCGACTGCCTCGTGTTTGGACAAGCGCTGTTACAACACGCCGGCCGCGATAAAGCCCGTCAGCGTGAGGCGCTTGCAGCGCTGGTACGCGCGTATCAGCTCGATCCCTCTTGTGAACCCACACTGCTCCACATGATTGCGCAGACGGCGTTCATCGTGCGCGACTGGGTACTTGTCGACTCCGCCACGACGCTGCTTCTCGAACCGAACAGCCAAGACGCCAACGCGCTGATCTGGCGGGCAGCCGCCGTGCAGCAGCGCAACGACTTCGACACGGCCGAGCGGCTACTGCGTGAAGCGGTGCGTGTCGTGCCCGGCAATCCGGTGGCGCTTCACAAGCTCGCGTTGTGCATCAAGGAACAGGCGCGTTTCACGGAAGCGGAAGCGTTGCTCAGGCAGGTGCTGGTGTTGTCGCCGAATAACGTGCATGCGCTGTTCGATCTGTCGGAACTCGAAATTCGCACGGGACGTTTCGCCGAAGGCTGGGCGCATTACGAGTCACGCGTCGCGTTCGCCGACGATTTGAATAGCGCGCAGCATGCGCTTGCTGCGATCAGCGCGCATTGGCAGGGCGAATCGCTGGAAGGCAAAACGCTCATCGTGTACGGCGAGCAAGGCAACGGCGATTGCCTGTGGGCGGTGCGCTTTCTGCCGCTGCTGGCCGAGCGGGCGCGCCGTGAGGGCGGCCGGGTGATTTTCGGTCACGACGGGCCGCTGCGGCATCTATTCGAACGGATGCTGCCTGCTGACCTGCCGCTCGAAACGAGCCTCGAAACGCGGCCGGATTTCCATTGCGGGTTGATGAGCTTGCCGATGCGGCTTGGCGTTTTCGATGCAACTGGATGGGGTGTGCCGTATCTGAGCGCCGAGCCCGCGCGTGTGCAGGCATGGCGCGAGCGGGTTCATGCGCACACGGCCAGCAAGCTGGGCAATCGCAACGTCGGTTTAGTGTGGAACGGGAATCCTGAGCATATCCGCGATAGGCGGCGGTCGGTGCCCGTCGAGCAACTCGAAGCGCTATTGAGCGTGCCTGGTGTGACCTGGTTTGCGTTGTCGCCTGGGCGCAGCGAGACTGTCGTGCAGTGGCGGGCCAAGGGTCTCGATGTTGTCGACTTGACTCACCATTTTCAGTCCGGATTCGACGATGTCGCTGCGTTGCTGGCGAATCTGGATCTGGTCGTCACGATTGATAGCGGGCCCGCGCATCTGGCGGGGGCGCTCGGCGTGCCGACGTGTTTGATGATCGATCACGTGTCGGCATGGTTTTGGGGCGACGAATCGCGCGCCACGGCCTGGTACGATTCGATTGAACTCGTTCGACAGCCTGAGATTGGCGCGTGGGCGCCGGTGCTGGCTAAAGTGCGAGAGCGGATTGAAATGATGCGGGGTAGTTGAGTTTTTTGCTTTGCTGTGGCGTTGGCAATACGCCTGCAGCGGATGCTTCTTTACTTATTGCTCGCTCGGAGCGATTGACTGCGTGCCGCACGCGGACCGACAAACACGCTCCGCGCACGGCAATCAAACACCGAATCACATGTTCGGGTAGTTAGGACCGCCGCCGCCTTCCGGCGTCACCCACACGATGTTCTGGGTCGGATCCTTGATGTCGCAGGTCTTGCAGTGCACGCAGTTCTGCGCGTTGATCACGAGCCGCTCGCTGCCATCGTCGTTCTTCACGAACTCATACACCGCAGCCGGGCAGTAGCGTGACTCCGGACCCGCATAGGTCTGAAGATTCACATTCACCGGCACCGAAGGGTCTTTCAGCGTCAGGTGGGCCGGCTGATTCTCTTCATGGTTGGTGTTCGAGATGAACACCGAAGAGAGCCGGTCGAACGTCAGCTTGCCATCCGGCTTCGGATAGACAATCGGCTTGCACTGCGACGCAGGTTTGAGCATCTCGTGATCGGAGTGCTGGTGATGCAGCGTCCACGGCACGTTGCCGCCCAGCAGCTTCTGCTCGATGCCGACCATCAGGGTACCGAGGTACAGGCCCTTGCTCATCCACTGCTTGAAATTGCGCGCGCGATGCAATTCCGTGTGCAGCCACGACGTTTTAAAGCTCTCCGGATAAGCCGTGAGTTCATCGCTGGTGCGTCCGGCCTGCACGGCTTCAAACGCCGCATCAGCCGCCAGCATGCCGGTCTTGATCGCCGCATGTGAGCCCTTGATGCGCGACGCGTTCAGGAAACCCGCATCGTCGCCGACCAGCGCGCCACCCGGGAACACCAGCTTCGGCAGCGACAGCAGGCCGCCCGCGGTGATCGCCCGCGCGCCGTACGACACCCGCTTGCCGCCTTCGAGCACTGCGCGGATCGCTGGATGCGTCTTGTAGCGCTGGAATTCCTCGAACGGTGACAGATACGGGTTCGTGTAGCCCAGGCCCACAACGAAGCCCACTACCACCTGGTTGTTGTCCATGTGATAGAGGAACGAGCCGCCGTACGTGTCGTTCTCCAGCGGCCAGCCGGCGGTGTGCATCACCAGACCCGGCTTGTGCTTGCCCGGATCGATTTCCCACAGTTCCTTGATGCCGATGCCGTGAACCTGCGGATCGACGCCTTCGCGCAGCTTGAATTTCTCATTCAGCTGACGGCCCAGATGCCCGCGCGCGCCTTCGCAGAACAGCGTGTACTTCGCGTGCAGTTCCATGCCGAGCTGGAAATTCTCGGTCGGCTCGCCATCCTTGCCGATGCCCAGATTGCCGGTCGCGACGCCTTTGACCGAGCCATCGTCGTTGTACAAGATTTCAGCGGCCGGGAAGCCCGGAAAAATCTCGACGCCCAGCGCTTCAGCCTGCTGACCCAGCCAGCGCGTGACATTCGCGAGGCTGATCACATAGTTGCCGTGGTTCTTGAAGTTATCCGGCAGCGCCCAGACCGGCACGCTTTTCGAGCCGGTTTCGGTCAGGAAGAGGAATTTGTCTTCGGTCACGTCGACCGTTAGCGGTGCACCTTTTTCCTTCCAGTCCGGAATCAGTTCGGTGATCGCGCGCGGATCCATGACCGCGCCCGACAGGATATGCGCCCCGATCTCCGAGCCTTTTTCCAGTACGCACACGCCAAGCTCGACGCCTTTCCCAGCCGCCAGCTGCTTCAGGCGGATCGCTGCGGACAGGCCAGCCGGGCCGCCGCCGACGATCACGACGTCGTATTCCATCGACTCGCGTGGACCGTATTGCTCAATGAGACTTGCGGGGGTCATTGATGCTCCTCTTACCGTTAGAATGCTTTTTTCGGGATCGTATTGTGGGCGATGGTCTCCGCCACTGCAACCGGATGAGCATAGATTAGCACGATCGTTCTATTTCTGTGATACGGTATGACCCGCAGCGACGGTCCTACCGCACCCGTCAACCGCGTCTGTAACAACAACCGAACAAGGGAACGACAATGGGCCGTTCGATCAATCTGGAAGGCAAGGTCGCGCTGATCACCGGCGCCTCGAGCGGGTTGGGGAAGCGCTTTGCTCAAGTATTGTCGCAGGCCGGCGCCAAGGTCGTGCTGGCGAGCCGCCGCACCGAGCGTCTGAAGGAGTTGCGCGCCGAGATTGAAGCGGCCGGCGGCGCGGCGCACGTT
Source organism: Paraburkholderia domus (assembly GCF_905220705.1). Taxonomy (GTDB): domain Bacteria; phylum Pseudomonadota; class Gammaproteobacteria; order Burkholderiales; family Burkholderiaceae; genus Paraburkholderia; species Paraburkholderia domus. Next base: position 597,197 of record NZ_CAJNAT010000001.1, on the reverse strand, counting down.
GTCTCGCTCGACGTCACGGATTATCAGAGCATCAAGTCGGCCGTTGCTCACGCGGAAACCGAGGCGGGCACGATCGATATTCTGGTGAACAATTCAGGCGTGTCGACCACGCAGAAGCTTTCGGAAGTCACACCGGCCGACTTCGAATACGTGTTCGACACCAACACGCGCGGCGCTTTCTTCGTCGCCCAAGAAGTCGCCAAGCGCATGATCATGCGCGGCAATACCGCACAGAAGCCGTCATACCGGATCATCAATATCGCGTCGATGGCGGGCTTGCGGGTGCTGCCGCAGATCGGCCTGTACTCGATGAGCAAGGCCGCCGTCGTCCATATGACGAAAGCCATGGCGCTGGAATGGGGCAAACACGGCATTAACGTGAACGCTATCTGCCCAGGTTATATCGATACCGAGATCAACCATCATCACTGGTCAACCGAGCAGGGGCAGAAGCTGGTGTCGCTACTGCCGCGCCATCGTGTCGGCAAGCCGGATGATCTGGACGGGCTGTTGCTGCTGCTGGCGGCCGACGAATCGCAGTTCATCAACGGCTCGGTGATTGCCGCCGACGATGGGTTCGGGCTCGCCTGAGTCATTTCTGTGCCGGCCCGTGCGCCGGTTTCAACCTGGTTTCAACCCGTTAAAGAAGTACGATGAGCGATTTTCACGCAGTTTTTGAGATGTCGATGCCGATCCGCTGGGGCGACATGGACGCATTCGGCCATGTGAACAACACGGTCTATTTCCGTTACATGGAGCAGGTGCGGATTTCCTGGTTCGAACAACTGGGGCTGGCCGGCAGCAATGCCGACGGGCAGGGGCCGGTGATCGTCAATGCGTCGATGGAGTTTCTCAAGCAACTGCACTATCCCGGCGATGTGATCGGCCGGATGTCCGTGGCCACGCCCGGGCGCAGCAGCTTTGACACGGGGTTCGAGCTCGTGCGGGCCGACGACCCGAACACCGTCTATGCCCGTGGCGCTGCGCGCTGTGTGTGGATCGACTACGCCGCCGGCAAGTCGGTACCGGTTCCGGATCGGCTGCGCGCGACCATCGAGGGCGCGGCGCTGGTCAAGGCGGCTTGATCGTCAGGCTTCTGTCACCAGCTCGTAGCCTCGCCCGCAAATGAACTTCGCGCCATCCTCACGTTCGCTGCGGGGCGCTTCAACGCTGGCTTCTCACGGAACCAGCACCCGATCCTAGCCCTCAATGCCCGAGCAAACGCTGCAATAGCTCGGTCGCATTCGCCGTATCGTATTTGCGCATCAGCCGCGCGCGGTAGACATCGACCGTGCGCGGGCTGATATCCAGCGCGCGCCCGATCTGCTTGCTGGTTTTGCCTGTCACCAGTTGCGCGGCGATTTCCCGCTCGCGCGGCGTCAATTCGACCGCCACGCGCCGCGTCGCGCTCAAATCCTCGAAAGTCCAGACACCGGCGGCATGTGGGTCGGCGCGTTGCTGCGCGCGGCCTGTGACGTGACACCAGAATAATTCCCCGTTGGCCCGCTTCATGATCCGGTCATCCGTGTAACTGCCCTGCGCGGTCATGATCGGCGGAATCCGCGCGCCGATCCGCTCGAATTCGTCCGTCGACGGATACAAAATCTGAAACGACTGGCCGAGCAGCGCCTCGCGCGTGCAGCCGAATATCGACGCCAGCTCGTCGTTGCAGTCTTCGATGGTCCGTTCGCGCGACAGCACGAGTCCGATCGGGGCGAGTTGAAACGCGGTTTGGTAGTCCAGTGCGGGCATGGGTTGGCGGCAAGTACTTATGTATTTTTGCGTATTGTGCCGCATGGCGCGCCCAGCGTACTCTTTCGGGCACATGACAACGCGGCAAAGCGTCCGCGGCAGGCATTGGCGCGAGTAGTCAGGCAACCCCGCAGGCAACCCCCCGCGGGCGGCCCCGACAGTCTGAGCGCACAGCCGGCCACGGATGACTAGAATGACATGTCGGGCTGGCGCCCGCTCAACGTCATAGCCGTAATGATCCGGCGGCCGGCGAACCGGTTTCGGGTTTCCATAAAGGAAGGGACAAACGATGAACAAGGTCTATCCGGGCGCGGCTGAAGCGCTGAAAGACATCGTCAAGGACGGGCAGACGTTCGCCGTCGGCGGCTTCGGGCTGTGTGGCATTCCGGAAGCGTTGATTGGCGCGCTGCGCGATTCGAAGGTGCAGGGCATCACCTGTATCAGCAACAATGCGGGCGTCGACGGTTTCGGCCTCGGTCTGCTGCTCGAAACGCGCCAGGTCAAGAAGATGATCTCGTCGTACGTGGGCGAGAACAAGGAGTTCGAACGTCAGTATCTGGCCGGCGAACTCGAACTGGAATTCACCCCGCAAGGCACGCTCGCTGAGAAGCTGCGCGCCGGCGGCTCGGGCATTCCGGCGTTCTTCACGAACACCGGCTACGGCACGTTGATCGCCGAGGGTAAGGAAACCCGCCAGTTCGGCGAAAACCACTACGTGCTCGAACATTCGCTGACGGCCGACGTGGCTTTGGTCAAGGCGTGGAAAGCCGACAAATCGGGCAACCTGATCTATCGCCGCACGGCGCGCAACTTCAACCCGATGTGCGCGATGGCCGGCAAGATTACCGTCGCGGAAGTCGAAGAAATCGTTGAAGTGGGCGAGCTCGATCCGGATGCGATCCATACGCCGGGCATTTTCGTGCAGCGCATTGTGCTCAATGCGCATCCGGAAAAACGCATTGAACAACGCATCGTCCGCGCGAAAGGAGACTGATCATGGCATGGACTCGTGACGAAATGGCCGCACGCGCGGCGAAGGAATTGCAGGACGGCTTCTACGTGAACCTCGGCATCGGCTTGCCGACGCTGGTGGCGAACCACGTGCCGGCGGGCGTCGAAGTATGGCTGCAGTCGGAAAACGGCCTGCTCGGCATCGGCCCGTCGCCGACCGAAGAAGAAGTGGATGCCGATCTGATCAACGCCGGCAAGCAGACGGTAACCACGTTGCCGGGTTCGTCGATTTTCTCGTCGGCGGATTCGTTCGCGATGATTCGCGGCGGCCACATCAATCTGGCGATTCTGGGCGCGATGCAGATCAGCAAGAAGGGCGATCTGGCCAACTGGATGATCCCGGGCAAGATGATCAAGGGTATGGGCGGCGCGATGGATCTGGTCGCGGGCGTCAAGCGCGTGGTCGTGCTGATGGAGCACGTCGCGAAGGGCGACCAGCACAAGATCCTCGAAGAATGCACGTTGCCGCTGACCGGCGTGGGCGTGGTCGATCAGATCATCACCGATCTCGGCGTGATTGAAGTGACGGAAGACGGTCTGAAGGTGACTGAACTGGCGCCGGGCGTCAGCGTCGAGGAAATCAAGGCGAAGACAGGCGCACCGCTGGATGTCAGCGCGGTGAACTGAATGGCCTTGTGAGCCTGCCGCGGTTTTGGTCGCTATGACCGGCACGTGGCGGCGAGGCAGCATCCGGAGCGGGCGAGGCGTGAGTCTCGCCCGCTTTATTTTGTGCCTGGTGTTCGCGCCACCTAAGTCTTAGGCCGTCCTATGACGTTTGGCTGATCCTTGCCGCGCGGCAAAGCGGTTTACAATCTTTTGAAGATTGGACGCTTATTGATCCCTGACGTGCTCAGGCCGAATCCGCAGCGTTTTTGCAAGGAACCCAGATGACCGAAACGTCCGCTTCCACGATCGGGCGGCCCGTGCCGCGCCAACGTTATGTGCAATGCGCGAGCGCCGGAGGCTTGCACCGTATCGCGTACACCGAGTGGGGCGACCCGGCCAACCCGCGCGTGCTGCTGTGCGTGCACGGCTTGACACGCTCGGGGCGCGATTTCGACCGCCTCGCGGCGGAATTCGCCGGCACTTACCGCGTGGTGTGTCCCGATGTGGCGGGGCGGGGCTTGTCTTCGTGGCTCGCGAACCCCAACTTCTACAGCGTGCCGCAGTACGTCGCCGACATGGTTACGCTGATCGCGCGCCTGAACGTCGAAACGGTCGACTGGTTTGGCACCTCGATGGGTGGTCTGATCGGACTCGCGCTGGCAGGCCTGCCGGAAACGCCGATCCGCAAAATGCTGTTGAACGACGTCGGTCCGCATCTGGAGCCGGTGGCCGTGCAGCGCATCGGCGATTACCTCGGTAAGCCCGTGCGTTTCGAAACGCTGCAGCAGGGCATCGATTACGCCGCGTTGCTGGCGCAATCCTTTGGCCCGCTCACGCCGGACGAATGGCGTGAGATCAATACGCCGCTTTTGCATGAGCAGGATGGCGCATGGCTATTGCGCTACGACCCCCGGATTGCGCAGCCATTTGCCGCGACCACCGAAGAGGCGACCAAACTCGGCGAGGCCGCGCTTTGGCATTCACTGGCTGCATTTCAGGGGCCTGTGCTGGTGGTGCGCGGTGAGCAATCGGATCTGCTCTCGCGTGAGACCGTCGCGAAGATGGTCGAGGCCGGCCGTGCCGTATCGAGCGCGGAGATCGCGGGCGTCGGGCATGCGCCGGCGTTTCTGTCGGCCGATCAGATCGACCTCGCGAGGCAGTTCTTTATCGGGCCGGCCGCTGACGCGTCATAATATCGAGTTCCGCGTGGCGTCCTTTAGTGGGTGCAATGCGTGGGTGCAATGCGGAACGCATCTCCGATCAACTTTCAACCAACCTCAGGATTCTTCATGGCAGTCATTCGTCACCACGTCGGCAAGCGCCTCTCGGAAATCGCCGTGCACAACGGCACCGTGTACCTCGCGGGTCAGATCGCCGAAGACGATGATCAGGACATCACGGGTCAGACGCGCGAAGTGCTCGGCCACATCGACCGTCTGCTGGCTGAAGTGAACAGCGACAAGTCGCACTTGCTGTCTGTGCAGATCTACATCTCGGACATGGTGCATTTCGCCGGCATGAACGCAGTGTGGGACGAGTGGGTCGCACAAGGCGACACGCCGCCGCGCGCTACCGTGGAAGCGAAGCTCGCGAATCCGAAGTGCCTCGTCGAAATCGTCGTGGTCGCGGCGCAGCGCGATTGAGCCTGGCCTCGCAATTGTTGTTGAAATTCCGTTGATCCGTCTGGCCCGGTGGGCCGTCGCACCATGACTACCGAAATCGTTACGAGCACCCCGACACCCATCCCTTCCTTCGACGAAGCGATGGCGTTCGTGCGCGAACATGCGGGCGAGGTGCGGCTCTCTTCAGGAGAGTTGCTGGCGGATCATGCCGCGGGTACGGCGTCGATCATGCGCAAGCTCAACGTCGATCCGCCGGCTGTGCTGGCGGCGGCCTTGTTCGCGCTGACGCCGCATCTGCAAGACCCGGAGCGCGTGATTGCCGACAACTTCGGTGAAGAAGTCGCACAACTGGTCGGCGACGTGCGCAAGTTGCTGCGCCTGGGGACGGTGAGCTTGCGCGCCGCGCAGAATGCGATGCCCGAAGCTGGGCGCGATGCGCAGACCGCACGCCGCGCCCAGGTCGAGGCCTTGCGCAAGATGCTGCTTGCGTTCGCGCAAGACATTCGCGTCGTGCTGATACGGCTCGCATCGCGCTTGCAATCGCTGCGTTATTACGCGGCAGCGAAAGTCACGCCGTCGCCCGACGTCGCGCGTGAGACGCTCGATATTTACGCGCCGCTCGCCAACCGTCTGGGCATCTGGCAACTGAAATGGGAGCTCGAGGATCTTGCGCTCCGTTTCGAAGAGCCGGTCACGTACAAGCGAATTGCCAAACTGCTCGACGAGAAGCGCGTTGAGCGCGAAAGTTATGTTGCGCAGGCGATCGAGCGGCTGCAGCAGGAGTTGGCTGCGGCCAATGTAGTGGCCGAAGTCAGCGGCCGGCCCAAACATATCTACAGCATCTGGCGCAAGATGCGCGGCAAGGAGCTGGACTTCGCCGAACTGTACGACGTGCGCGCGTTTCGCGTGATCGTGCAGGACATCAAGGATTGCTACACCGTGCTCGGCATTGTGCACAACCTGTGGCAGCCGGTGCCGAAAGAGTTCGACGACTACATCTCGCGACCCAAGCCGAACGGCTACAAATCGCTGCACACGGTCGTGATCGGCGACGACGGCCGCGCGTTCGAAGTGCAGATTCGCACGCAGGAAATGCATCAGTTCGCCGAGTACGGCGTGGCGGCGCACTGGCGCTACAAGGAGGCGGGCACGCGTGGTTACGGCGGCCAGTTCAGCGCCAATGAGAAGTACGACGAGAAGATCGCGTGGTTGCGTCAACTGCTCGCGTGGAAAGACGAAGTCTCCGAAGGTGAGCACGGCGAGAAGCGCGCCGCGCAGCCGTGGGAGCAACTGCGGCAGGCTACGCTCGACGACGACCACATCTACGTTCTCACGCCGCAAGCGCGGGTGATTCCGCTGCCGCACGGCGCGACCCCGGTGGACTTCGCGTATCACCTGCATAGCGAACTGGGGCATCGCTGCCGCGGCGCGCGTGTCGATGGCGCGATGGTGCCGCTCAACACGCCGTTGCAGAACGGCCAGACGGTTGAGATCGTCGCGGTGAAGGAGGGCGGCCCGTCGCGTGACTGGCTCAACCCGCAACTCGGGTATCTGCAGAGCCATCGGGCGCGGCAAAAAGTGCGCGCGTGGTTCAACGCGGTTGAAGTGCAGGAACACATCGTGAGCGGCCGTGCGATGGTCGAAAAGACCCTGCAGCGCGAGGGCAAGACGTCGGTCAATCTCGACCAACTCGCCGCCAAGCTCGGCTTCAAGACCACCGACGATCTGTTCTCGGTGGTAGGCAAGGAGGAATTCAGCCTGCGGCTCGTCGAGCAGGCGCTGCACGATGCACCGCCGCCCGAGCCTGTAGTCGAGGCGCCGGAGCAGTTCGAGAAGCGCAGCAGCGGTGCAAGCGTCGCCCGCGGGGCTTCTACGGGTGTGCTGGTCGTGGGCGTCGATGCCTTGCTCACGCAACTCGCACGCTGTTGCCGTCCTGCTCCGCCTGACGACATCAGCGGCTTCGTCACGCGTGGCAAGGGCATGTCGATCCACCGCAGCGATTGCCCGACCTTCTTGCGCATGGCCGACCGCGCGCCGGAGCGTGTGTTGCAGACCGCATGGTCGGCAGATGTCATGAGCGGCCGCGGACAATCGGTTTATCCTGTCGACCTCAGCATTGAGGCAACGGATCGGCAAGGCTTGCTGCGCGATATCTCCGAAGTTTTCGCGCGCGAGAAAATGAATGTGATCGGGGTGAAAACGCAATCGCGCCGTAACGCCGCGTTCATGCAATTCACCGTCGAGGTATCGAGCGCTGCGCAAATTCAGCGCGCGTGCACCTTGCTCGGTGAAGTAATCGGCGTGGTGCGCGCTTCACGCAAGAGTTGATGCGCGGAAGATGCGGCGGGTGCCGGCAGGCATCGGTTCGATGCGCCCGCGCGTGTGAGCAGAAATTTAAAGTCGGTGCATAAAAGTACTTGCCAAGCGGTGTGGCGCTCCATATAATCTCGTTTCTTCAGGCTCGTAGCTCAGCTGGTTAGAGCACCACCTTGACATGGTGGGGGTCGTTGGTTCGAGTCCAATCGAGCCTACCAACGAAAGAGAAATTCCGGTTTTTCCGGGGTTTCGCAAACTGCAGTAAGCGCTTCGGCGCAAAAGGCAAATACGGTTATGGCACCGCGAACGTTGACCGAAACTACTTCGGAGCGACGCTAGTCGAGGACCACTTTCGCCACTGTAGTTAGCAGGAAATGTGAATGCGGCCCCTCGAAAGCGGGGCCGCATTTTTTTTGGCTTATTTGATGGTTGTATGTGCCGCCGCCGGTCGGCACCACGGAGAACGCAATGGTTTCGATACGTCTGCCTGACGGTTCTGTTCGACAGTACGAGCATCCGGTGACCGTCGCCGAAGTGGCCGCCTCGATCGGCCCCGGCCTCGCGAAAGCCGCGCTCGGCGGCAAGATCGACGGTGAGCTCGTCGATACGTCCACGCTGATCGATCACGACGTGGCGCTTGCCATCGTCACCGAGAAAGACGCCGACGGCCTCGACATCATTCGGCACTCCGCGGCGCACTTGCTCGCGTACGCAGTGAAAGATCTGTATCCGGAAGCGCAAGTCACCATCGGTCCGGTGATTGACAACGGCTTCTACTACGACTTCGCCTACAACCGTCCCTTCACGCCCGAAGATCTCGAAAAGATCGAAAAGCGCATGCAGGAGCTTGCGAAGAAAGACGAGCCGGTCTCGCGCCGCGTGGTGTCGCGCGACGAAGCCGTGGACTACTTCAAAAGCATCGGCGAAAAGTACAAGGCCGAGATCATCGAATCGATTCCCGCCACGGACGAAATCAAGCTCTACTCGCACGGCGGCTTCACTGATCTGTGCCGCGGCCCGCACGTGCCGTCCACCGGCAAGCTGAAGGTCTTCAAGCTGATGAAGCTCGCCGGCGCCTATTGGCGCGGCGATTCGAAGAACGAACAGTTGCAGCGCATCTACGGTACGGCCTGGACGAAGAAGGAAGACCAGGAAGCGTATCTGCACATGCTCGAAGAGGCGGAAAAGCGTGATCACCGCAAGCTCGGCAAGCAACTCGATCTGTTCCATATGCAAGACGAGTCGCCGGGCATGGTGTTCTGGCATCCGCGTGGCTGGACGCTGTGGCAGCAAGTCGAGCAGTACATGCGCCGCCGCGTCAACGACGCCGGCTACCTCGAGATCAAGACGCCGATGATCATGGACCGCTCGCTCTGGGAAGCGTCGGGCCACTGGCAGAACTATCGTGAAAACATGTTCACGACGGAATCGGAAAAGCGCGACTACGCGATCAAGCCGATGAACTGCCCGGGCCACGTGCAGGTGTTCAACCACGGTCTGCGCTCGTATCGCGATCTGCCGCTGCGTTACGCGGAGTTCGGCTCGTGCCACCGCAACGAATCGTCGGGCGCGCTGCATGGGTTGATGCGCGTGCGTGGCTTCGTGCAGGACGACGCACACATTTTCTGTACCGAAGACCAGTTCATCAGCGAATCGATCGCGTTCAACACGCTGGCGATGAGCGTCTATAAAGACTTCGGCTTCGACAATGTCGAGATCAAGCTGTCGTTGCGCCCGGATGCGCGCGCCGGCACGGATGAGACATGGGATCGTGCGGAGCAGGGCCTGCGCGAGGCGCTGACGGCTTGCGGCGTGACGTGGGAAGAGTTGCCGGGCGAGGGCGCGTTCTACGGTCCGAAGGTCGAGTACCACATCAAGGACGCGCTCGGCCGCTCGTGGCAGTGCGGCACGTTGCAGCTCGATATGGTGCTGCCGGAGCGCCTCGGCGCCGAATACGTGGCGGAAGACAATAGCCGCCGCCGCCCGATCATGCTGCACCGGGCAATCGTCGGATCAATGGAACGGTTTCTCGGTATTCTGATCGAGCACCATGCTGGTGCAATGCCGTCGTGGCTCGCGCCCATGCAGGTTGTGGTGATGAATATCGCGGAAAGTCAGACCGAATATGCGCAGTCCCTAGCCCAATCGTTGCAAAAACAAGGGGTTAGAGTAGAGGCCGATTTGCGCAACGAGAAGATTAGCTATAAAATACGGGAGCACACGCTGGAAAAGGTGCCGTACCTGCTTGTGGTCGGCGACAAAGAGCGTGAAGCCCAAACGGTAGCCGTGCGTGCCCGTGGTGGTGTCGATCTGGGCGTGATGCCTCTCGATACCTTCATTGAGCGTCTGCGCCAGGACGTGCAGTCGTTCAAGTGAGCCACTTGGCAGCCCGGCTCGTTTTTTTAATTTTTAGAGGAAACGTAACATCGCTACTGATAAGTCTGCGCACCGCATCAACGGTGAAATTACAGCACCCGAGGTGCGTCTGGTCGGCGTCGAGAACGAACCGCTCGGCATCGTGAAACTCGCTGATGCGTTCCGCATGTCGGAACAGCAGGATGTGGATCTGGTTGAGATCGCTCCGCAAGCGGTTCCGCCGGTCTGCCGTTTGATGGACTACGGCAAGTTCAAGTACTCGGAAGCGAAGAAGCAACACGAGGCCAAGCTGAAGCAGAAGATTGTCCAGGTTAAGGAAGTCAAATTCCGCCCGGGCACCGATGACGGCGATTACAACGTCAAACTGCGCAACCTCATCCGCTTCCTCGACGACGGCGACAAGACGAAAATCACGTTGCGTTTCCGTGGCCGCGAAATGGCTCACCAGGAAATCGGTATGCGCATGCTCGAGCGCCTGCGCACGGACCTCGACGAAGTCGGTCAGGTCGAGCAGATGCCGAAAATGGAAGGGCGCCAGATGATCATGGTGCTCGCTCCGAAGAAAAGGAAGTAAGCGGCTGGAGCAGCGGCGCACCGTGTGGTGTGCGCTCCGGTTGTCAAAGATTGAACGATGCTGTGCCGGGTGTCCGGTGCGGTATCGGCAGGTTTCGGAACGGCGTGCGTGTCAATGCGCGTCGCTTTCTGAAAAGCGGCCGCCAGCAGTGTCGGCGGTCTGCATACCAAGTGGAATGGGTTTCGAAGGGCGGGTAATGGCCATCTGGCCGACCGCACACCCATATCCATCTAATAATGGAGTTGTCATGCCGAAGATGAAGACCAAGAAGAGTGCTGCAAAGCGCTTCGTGGTGCGTCCGGGCGGTACCGTCAAGCGCGGTCAAGCCTTCAAGCGCCACATTCTTACCAAGAAGACCACCAAGAACAAACGCCATCTGCGCGGTTCCACGTCAGTTCATGAGTCAGATATGAACTCCGTGCGCGCAATGCTGCCGTTCGCTTAACCCTTAACCGACACTCATAGGAGCAAGATATGCCTCGAGTAAAACGTGGGGTTACCGCACGGGCCCGTCACAAGAAGATCATCAAGCTGGCCAAGGGTTACCGCGGCCGTCGCAATAACGTCTATCGCATCGCCAAGCAGGCGGTCATGCGCGCAGGCCAATACGCCTACCGCGATCGCCGCAACAAGAAGCGTGTGTTCCGTGCATTGTGGATCACGCGTATCAACGCGGCGGTGCGTCAGCACGACATGACGTACAGCGTGTTCATCAACGGCCTGAAGAAGGCTTCGATCGAACTCGACCGCAAGGTGCTGGCCGACATGGCTGTGTTCGACAAGGCTGCTTTTGCTGCGATCGTTCAGCAGGTGAAAGCCGCCGTTGCAGCCTGATTGCGCTTTGGGCAATTAAACTGCGTGGTTCGTTGCAGCGAACATCCGGTAGTCTCGGTGACGCTGCAACAAAAACGGGGCTCCTCACCGAGCCCCGTTTTTGTTGGTAGAACCAGTTTTGCAATGATTGAACACTGACGTTGAAATGATGGGATCAATGGATCTGGACCAGATTGTCGCCGACGCGCAAAAAGCCTTCGCAGAAGCCTCCGACGTCACCACCCTCGAGAACGAGAAAGCGCGCTTTCTCGGCAAATCGGGTGCGTTGACCGAGCTATTGAAGGGTCTTGGCAAACTCGATCCCGAAACGCGCAAGACCGAAGGCGCACGGATCAACCTCGTCAAGCAGCAAGTGGAAGCCGCGTTGACGGCCCGCCGCCAGGCGTTGGCCGACGCGTTGCTGAACCAGCGCCTCGCCGCTGAAGCCATCGACGTCACGCTGCCCGGCCGCGGCACCGGTGCGGGCAGCCTGCACCCGGTCATGCGCACGTGGGAGCGCGTCGAACAGATTTTCCGGTCGATCGGATTCGACGTGGCCGACGGCCCCGAGATCGAAACCGACTGGTACAACTTTACCTCGCTGAACAGCCCGGAAAATCACCCGGCGCGTTCGATGCAGGACACCTTCTACGTCGACGGCAAAGATGCCGACGGCCGCCAGCTGCTGCTGCGCACGCACACCAGCCCGATGCAGGTGCGTTACGCCCGTACCAACACGCCGCCTATCAAGGTGATCGTGCCGGGCCGCACGTATCGTGTGGACAGCGACGCGACGCATTCGCCGATGTTCAACCAGGTCGAAGGCCTGTGGATCGACGAGAACATCAGCTTCGCGGATCTGAAGGGTGTCTACTCCGACTTCCTCAAGAAATTCTTCGAGCGCGACGATATTCAGGTGCGCTTTCGTCCGTCGTACTTTCCGTTCACCGAACCGTCGGCCGAAATCGACATGCTGTTCGAAACGGGCAAGAACGCCGGCAAGTGGCTTGAAATTTCGGGCTCCGGCCAGGTTCACCCCACGGTGATCCGCAACATGGGCCTCGACCCCGAGCGTTACATCGGCTTTGCTTTCGGCAGTGGCCTCGAGCGGCTCACGATGTTGCGTTACGGCGTGCAAGACCTGCGTCTGTTCTTCGAAAACGACCTGCGTTTCCTGCGTCAATTCGCGTGAACCGGCGCGTACGAACGCGACTAGCATAGAGCGCGGCATTGCACGCAGTGCGTGCCGCCAGCAGCGTCCCCGGCAGTGTCCAGTGAATCAATGGGCCGCCTGCCGGACGTGGACCTAACCTGATCAGAACGTACACAGAACCATGCAATTCCCGGAATCCTGGCTGAGAACCTTTGTCGACCCGCAACTGACGACCGATGAACTGTCGCACGCGTTGACGATGGCGGGTCTCGAAGTCGAAGACCTGCGGCCGGCCGCGCCGCCGACCTCGAAGATCGTCGTCGGCCAGGTGCTGGAAGTCGTCAAGCACCCGGACGCAGATAAGCTCAACGTGTGTCAGGTCGACGCCGGCACGGGCGCGACGCTGAACATCGTGTGCGGTGCGCCGAATGTCGCGCCGGGTATCAAGGTGCCGGTCGCGCTGGTTGGCGCGCAACTGCCGCCGGCCGAAGAGGGCGGCACGCCGTTCGCGATCAAGCTCTCGAAGCTGCGCGGCGTGGAAAGTCAGGGCATGCTGTGCTCGGCACGCGAACTGAAGCTTTCGGAAGATCATAGCGGCCTGATGATCCTGCCGGAAGATACGCCGATCGGCCAGGACATCCGCGAAACGCTCAATCTCGACGACACGGTTTTCGAAATCAAGCTGACGCCGAACAAGGCGGACTGCCTGTCGGTGTTCGGCGTGGCGCGCGAGACGTCGGCCATCACCGGCGCGCCGCTGCGTCCGCTTGAGATCAAGCCGGTCGAAGTGAAGCTCAACGAAACGTTGCCCGTCAAAATCTCGGCGCCCGATCTGTGCGGCCGTTTTTCGGGTCGCGTGATCCGCGGCGTGAATGCGCGCGCGAAGTCGCCGCAATGGATGGTGCAGCGTCTCGAGCGCTCGGGTCAGCGCAGCATTTCCGCGCTCGTCGACATCTCGAACTATGTGATGCTCGAACTGGGCCGTCCGTCGCACGTGTTCGATCTGGACAAGATTCATGGCGGCATGGACGTGCGTTGGGGCCGCAAGGGCGAAACGCTCAAGCTGCTGAACGGCAACACCGTCGAACTCGATGAAACCGTCGGCGTAATCGCCGATGAACAGCACATCGAGAGTCTCGCCGGCATCATGGGCGGCGACAGCACGGCCGTCACGCTCGACACCACCAATATCTATCTCGAAGCCGCGTTCTGGTGGCCCGATAGCATTCGCGGCCGCTCGCGCAAGTACAACTTTTCGACCGATGCGGGCCACCGTTTCGAACGTGGCGTCGACTACGCGACCACCGTCGAACACATCGAACGAATCACGCAATTGATCCTCGATATCTGTGGCGGCGAAGCCGGCCCGGTCGACGATCAAACCGTCAACGTGCCGAAGCGTGAGCCGGTGAAGATGCGTGTCTCGCGCGCGAACCGCATCATCGGCATCAAGATCGATGCGGACGAAATCGCGCATATCTTCACGCGCCTCGGTCTCACGTTCGAACGAGACGGCGATACGTTCTCGGTGATGCCGCCGTCGTACCGTTTCGATATCGAAATCGAAGAAGACCTGATCGAAGAAGTCGCGCGTATCTACGGCTTCGAAAAGATCCCGGCACGTCCGCCGGTCGCGACCAGCGAAATGCTGCCGACCAACGAAACGCAGCGCTCGATCCATGTGATCCGTCACGCGCTCGCCGCACGCGATTACGCGGAAACGGTCAACTTCAGTTTCGTGGACGCCGAGTGGGAGCAGGACTTCGCCGGTAACGACAAGCCAGTACGTCTGTTGAATCCGATTGCGAGCCAATTGTCGGTGATGCGTACCACGCTGTTCGGCAGCTTGATCAATGTCCTGCGCACGAACCTGAACCGTCGCGCGGCCGATCGCGTCCGTGTGTTCGAAGCTGGCCGCGTGTTCCTGCACGATCCGTCAATCAAGGCAGGCGAATTGACGGTCGAAGGTTTCGCACAGCCGAAGATGATCGGCGGCCTCGCCTACGGTCCCGCGCTCGAAGAGCAGTGGGGCGCCCAAACGCGCACGGTCGACTACTTCGACGTGAAGAGCGATGTGGAAGCCGTGCTCGCGCCGGCAGTGGCAAGCTTCGTGAAAGCGGAGCATCCGGCATTGCATCCGGGCCGCAGCGCGCGCATTGAACTGAATGGCCGCGCAGTGGGCTGGATTGGCGAATTGCATCCGCGCTGGATGCAAAAATATGATTTACCGCACGCGCCGATTCTGTTTGAAATCGAAGCGGAAGCATTAATGCAGCGCGTATTGCCGATTCTGGCGGACGTGTCTAAATTCCCGCCGGTGCGTCGCGATATTGCGGTAGTCGTCGATCAGAAAATCGAGGTGCAAGCGCTGCTGGACGAGCTTCAGAAGGCTCAGTCCGATGAGGCCTGCAAGACTGTTCAGAAGGTTGCGCTTTTCGACGAATTCCGTCCAAAATCAAACACTTCCGGTGGTCTGGCTCCTCACGAGAAAAGCCTTGCGTTCCGTGTGACCTTGCAAGATACTGGCGGAACCCTTCAGGATGAAACGGTCGATTTGGCCATTCAAACTCTGGTGGAACGTCTGGCTCGAGTATATGGCGCACGGTTGCGTGGATAACCCGCATTTAACATTTGCACGGCATTTTTTCGCAACCTCCGTTTCTGTTTGGCGCGCCATTTGATAGATATGAATGAAATGAACTCGAGTGATTTCGAAGCCCTTCTTACGGCGCAACGCAGCGCCATGATTCGCGAAATTCCGACATCACCCGCGGCCGTTTCCACCGAAACGCCGACGCTGACCAAGGCTGAACTTGCCGAGTTGCTGTTCGACAATGTCGGGCTCAACAAGCGGGAAGCGAAAGACATGGTCGAAGCGTTCTTCGAGGTGATCCGCGATGCGCTGGAGAGTGGCGATAGCGTGAAGCTGTCGGGGTTCGGCAACTTCCAGTTGCGCGACAAACCCCAGCGTCCCGGCAGAAACCCGAAGACCGGCGAGGCGATTCCGATCGCCGCGCGCCGCGTTGTGACGTTCCATGCAAGTCAAAAGCTGAAAGCACTGGTTGAGAACGGCGCTGAAGCGAGCTTCGCGCGCTGATTGACTGGCGCGTTCCCGCGCAACCCACCACGACGGCTAACTGACGATGACAGCGACGATCGAAAAAGTCGTCTTGCCTCCGATTCCGGCGAAGCGCTACTTCACGATTGGTGAGGTCAGCGAACTATGCGGCGTGAAACCGCATGTGCTGCGCTATTGGGAACAGGAGTTCACGCAGCTGAGGCCGGTCAAGCGACGCGGCAATCGCCGGTACTACCAGCATCATGAAGTGCTGTTGATCCGGCGGATTCGTGAGTTGCTGTATGAGCAGGGCTTCACGATCAATGGGGCGCGCAACCGGCTTGATTCGCATGGCGGTGGTGCGCACGGCGCACCAGCAGATGTGGTCGAGGAAGGCGAGGGCGTAGCGGCGCCGGCAGCAACCGCTGCGGTGGACGTCGAGCAGTTGCGCAAGGAATTGCTGCATGTGATCGATTTGTTAGGGCACTAGTTTGCTTTGTTAGCGTAGGGCGGTTCTAATCGCTGGAACTGTCTGTTATAATTTTCAGCTGTTCGGGGCGTAGCGCAGCCTGGTAGCGTACCTGCATGGGGTGCAGGTGGTCGGAGGTTCAAATCCTCTCGCCCCGACCAAAGAAATCAAGGCCTTACAAGCAATGCTTGTGAGGCCTTTTTCTATTTCTGAGGCGCTAGTGAGTCATTGGCAAAACGCGCGGGGCAGCGCCGCTGGCAAACCGCCAGAGCGGCGCTGATTCTGAGCAAGCCCGGAAGCCCTGTCTCAACCTCTGCCGAGCGCGATATACCGCTCGAGATGATGATCCTCATCGCCCAACTGATGGTCGATCATCACGAGGCGCTTCGCATAGTGAGCAAGCGGCAACTCCCACGTCATGCCGATACCGCCATGCAGTTGGATACATTCCTCAGCAACCAGCGCCCCAATCTTGCCAATACTGTATTTAGCCGCCGAAACCGCCCGTTCTCGCACGGTGCGTTCAGCCCCAAGCGCCGCAGCGGCATTGATCACCGCCGATCGCGCCTGCTCGATCTCGAGCAGCAGATCCGCCATCCGATGCTGCAATGCCTGGAAGCTTCCGATCGGCACGCCAAACTGCTTGCGCGTGCGCAAGTACTCAAGCGTGTAGTCCTTTGCGACATCCATCGCGCCGACTGCTTCAGAACACAAAGCAAGCACGCCGCAGCTGATCGCGTATTCGAGCATCGCAAAACCTTCTCCGGCTGCGCCGAGCAATGCGTCGTCGTCCAACGTGACGTTGTCGAACGTGACCTCGGCCGCGCGGCCACCGTCGATCTTGCGATTGCCACGCACGCTGACACCTGCTGCGTCGCGAGGGATGAGAAAGAGTGTGATGCCTGCTTCGGCATCGTCGGCACCCGCCGTGCGCGCCGAGACCAGGAAGAGGGAAGCGTTCTCGCCCTGCTGGACGACCGCTTTCGCGCCATTCAGTTTCCACGAATTGCCGTTACGCTCTGCATGCGTCGTCACGCGTGATAGTTCGTAGTGGCCGTCCGGCTCGCCGTGTGCCAGTGCAACCAGACGCGAGCCGTCGATCAGTTCGGCCAGCATCGCTTTCTGCGCTTCGCTGCCGTCGCGTGCAATCGCCTGGCCGACGATCAGCGTATCGAGAAACGGCTCGACCACGAGGCCACGACCCAGGCTCTCGAACACGACGGCGATATCGAAGCCGCCGCCGCCAAAACCACCGTCCGCTTCATCGAACAGCGCGCCGATAATGCCGAGTTCTGCGAAACGATTCCACAGGTCGGTGCTGAAGCCTTCAGGCGAGCGTGCGATTCGGTCGCGCGTCTCGAAGCCGTATTGCTCACTGACAAAGCGGTTGAGCGTATCCGCCAGCATGCGGCGGTCTTCGGTGTGCTGGAAATTCATGGCGTGTGCCCCTTACAGTCCCAGAATCATTTTGGAAATGATGTTCTTCTGGATTTCGTTGGAGCCGCCGAAGATCGACAGCTTGCGGTTGTTGAAGTAAAGCGAGGCAGCGCTTGCGGCTTCGTCGGGGCCGACTGGCGTGCCCTGGAAACCATCGTGCAAGGCCTCCTCGACGAACGGCTGCGCATACGGTCCCATCGCACGGCGCGTGAGCGAGGAGATCTCCTGGCGAATCTCGGTGCCGCGAATCTTCAGCATCGAACTCTCGGCGCCCGGCACGCCGCCACCGGCCACCGCCGCGATCACGCGCAGGTTGGTGGTCTTCATGTTCTCCAGATCGATCTCGACGCGCGCCATGCGCGCCGCAAACGATGGATCTTCGGCGAGCGGCCTGCCGTTGCGCTGCTGCTTCGCGGCGATCTTGCCCAGGCGATTGAACGCGGCCACGGAGAAGCCGACGCCCGCGATATTGGTGCGCTCATACGTGAGCAGGTATTTGGCGTAGGTCCAGCCCTTGTTCTCTTCGCCGACAAGGTTCTCAGCCGGCACACGCACATCGATGAGGAACACTTCGTTGACTTCATGCTCGCCATCGAGTGTGATGATTGGGCGCACTTCGACGCCCGGCGTGTTCATATCGATCAACAGGAAGCTGATGCCTTCCTGCTTGCGCACGTCGGTGGCGGTGCGTACAAGGCAGAAGATCATGTTCGCGTAGTGGCCGAGCGTGGTCCACGTCTTCTGACCGTTGACGATGTAGTGCTCGCCTTGCGCGTCGCTGCCGCGTACAGCGGTGGTTTTTACCGCCGCGAGATCGGAACCCGCGCCCGGTTCGGAGTAGCCCTGGCACCACCAGTCCGAGCCGTCGAGAATGCGCGGCAACCAGTGGCGCTTTTGCGCCTCGTTGCCGTATTTGATCATCACCGGGCCAAGCATGTTGACGCCGAACGGCACGACACGCGGTGCACCCGCCAGTGCGCATTCATTCTCGAAGATAAACTTCTGCACGGCATTCCAACCCGGGCCGCCGTATTCCTTCGGCCAATGATTGGCGAGCCAGCCTTGCGCGTTGAGAATCGCGTGCCACTCAGCCATGTCGTCGCGCGTGAGGCGGCGGCCGCCGTGTACCTTGTCCGCGAGACGCTGAGGCAGCTTGTCACGCAAAAAGCGCTGTACGTCAGTGCGAAAAGCCTCTTCTTCAGGCGTGAAGTTCAGATCCATAGCGGGTTCTTCCGTGGACAGTTAACGGACAGGTGGGCGAACAGGCCCCCACCGGTCGAGAATGCGCCAAATGATGTGGCGTCTCAAGCCGTCTGGTTGAGGCTCGCGAAGTCGGCACCGCGCTCGACCAGTTCGACCAGCAGCGGCGACGCTTGCCAGAACAGCGGGTCTTCCTTGGCGAACTCGCGAATGTCCGCGAGAACCTTGGCGAGACCCACCGTGTCGGCGTATTTCATCGGACCGCCGCGATAGCGCGGAAAGCCGTAGCCATAGAGGAAGGTCACGTCGACGTCGAGTGGCCGAAGCGCGATGCCTTCGTGCACGACATTGGCACCTTCGTTGATCATCGCAGCCATGTAGCGGCGTACGATTTCTTCGTCCGTGAACGTGCGCGGCGTAATGCCGGCGCGTTCACGCTCGGCATCGATGATGGCCTCGACCTCAGGGTCGGGCGTGCCGCTGCGCAAACCTTCGGGGTACAGATAAAAGCCGCGGCCGGTTTTCTGGCCGAACCAGCCACGTTCGCAGAGGCGGTCGGCGATCTGCACATAGCGTGCTTTGGGGTTCCGCGTGGCCGCGCGCCGCTTGCGCGTGGCCCAACCAATGTCGCCGCCCGCCAGATCGACCACCTGGAACGGACCCATCGGGAAGCCGAACGCACGCACTGCTGCATCGATCTGATACGGCGACGCACCGTCTTCCATCATCGCGTCCGCCGCGCTGCGATACACCGCGAGCACGCGATTGCCGATGAAGCCGTCGCACACGCCGGCACGCACCGGCGTCTTGCGCAGCTTCTTCGCGAGTTCGAACGCCGTGGCGACCACGTCGGCGCTGACCTGCTTCGGCACCACCACCTCCAGCAGCTTCATGATGTTGGCAGGTGAGAAGAAGTGCAGGCCGATTACGTCCGCAGCGCGTGAAATGCTAGCCGCAATCGCGTCGATGTCGAGATAAGACGTGTTGGTGGCGAGCACCGCGCCGGCTTTGCAGACGCGATCGAGTTCGGCGAACACGGCCTGTTTCACCGCCAAGTCTTCGAATACGGCTTCGATCACCAGATCGGCTTCGGCGAGTGCGTCATACGAGGTGCTGCCATGCCAGCGCGTCATGACGTCGGCTTTCTTCTCCGCGCTCATGCGGCCTTTGGCGATCAGGCCGTCGTAGACCTTTTCGATGTGTGCGCGGCCGCGCGCGAGCGACGCGTCGTCGCGTTCGATCATCGTCACCGGCAAGCCCGCGTCGAGCACGGCGACCGCGATGCCCGCGCCCATCGTGCCGCCGCCCACTACGCCGATCTTATTCAGCGCGCGGGGCTTTGCCTCGCGCGTTTCCGGCGCCTTGAGCACTTCGCGTTCGGCAAAGAACGCGTGAATCAAGCCGGCACGCTGCGGGCTATCGATGCATTCGAGGAACAGTTTGCGTTCGAGCCGCAGGCCGTCTTCGAAAGACTGTTCGACGGCGGCTTCTACCGCATCGACGATTTTTAGCGGAGAGAACAGGCCGTGCGATTTCTTCGTCGTTTCCGCGCGTGCCGTGGCAACGGCGGCGAGGCTCGCGGCGCGGTCGCTTAGCGCAGCGGCATCGCGCGTGCGCCGCACTGGGGCGTGAGCGGCCAGCAGTTCGTGCACATAGGCGAGTCCTTCAGCAAGGATGTCGTCGCTGCTGCCGAGCCGGTCGATGAGGCGGAGCGCGAGCGCTTCCTTCGCGCCGGCATGACGGCCGCTCAGGATCAGGTCGAGGGCGGCCGGCGCGCCGATCAGGCGCGGCGTACGCTGCGTGCCTCCTGCGCCTGGCAGCAGGCCGAGTTGCACTTCGGGCAACCCGAGCTTTGCGCCATCCACCGCGAGACGGTAGTGCGCCGCTAGCGCCACTTCCAGGCCGCCACCGAGTGCGGCGCCGTGAATGGCGGCCACCACCGGTTTCGCACACGACTCGATGCGGTGACAGACGTCCGGCAGCGACGGCGGCACCGGCGGCTTGCCGAACTCGCGGATGTCCGCACCCGCGATGAAGTTGCGTCCGGCGCCGACGATCAGCACGGCTTCGACGGCGCTGTCGGCGTCCGCAGCTTCGATAGCGGCGAGCAGGCCGCGCCGCACGTCCGCGGAGAGGGCGTTGACGGGCGCGTGGTCGATCGTGACCAGCAGGACTTTGCCGCGCAATTCGCGCGTCACAACGTCGGCGGAAGGGGTGAGGGTCATCGTGTCGTCTCCTGATTGTTACCGGGCTGGATCGGGGCATGCCGGGTCTGGCGAATTCTCCGATTGTCGGTTGGTCAAGGTTTATTGACAATTACATAGTCCATTGACAGACTGTCAAAATTATTTTGACAAAGGCATGAGCCATGGACGTCAATTCGCTGACCTTGCTGGTTGATATCCTCGATGCGGGCAATCTGAGCGAAGCCGCGCGCCGGCTGAAAATGAGCCGCGCAAACGTGAGTTACCACCTGAACCAGCTGGAGCGCTCGATCGGGATGCAACTGGTCAGGCGTACCACGCGCCGGGTTGAGGCGACCGAAATAGGTCTGCAGTTATACGAGCATGGCCGCACGATCCAGAATGCACTGCTGGCCGCGCGCGAATCGGTCACTACGCTCGGGCAGAGCTTGCAGGGGCGGGTCAGGTTGAGTGTGCCGAGCGGCTACGGGCAACTGGTGATGTCGGATTGGCTGATCGCGTTCAAGCGTCTTTATCCGGGCATCGTGCTGGATGTGTTGTTCGAGAATCGCGTCGAGGATCTGATGCGCGACGAGGTCGATATCGCGGTTCGCGTGATGTCCGAGCCGCCGCAGAATCTCGTTGCGCGCGACATGGGGCCGGTGCGATATGTTGCTTGTGCTTCGCCGGATTTTGCCGAAAGCCGCGGCATGCCGGTGCGGCTCGATGATCTGCGCACTGCACCGCTGATTACGGCGGCGGTGGTCGGCAAGCAGTTGCGGGTCGCGGCTTACCTGCGCGACGAGCGGCACGAAGTGCTGCTCGAACCGACGATTATTTCCGAAAACTTTCTGTTCCTGCGCCAGGCGGTGCTGGCCGGCCTGGGTGTCGGTCTGGTGCCGGACTACGTGGTGCAGGACGATCTGCGTCGCGGGGATGTAGTAACGGCGCTCGACGAATGGCGTTTAAGCATCTTCGGTACGAATATGTACCTGCTCTATATGTCGAATCGCCATCACACGCGGGCGGCGGCAACGTTTATCGAGTTTGTTTTGCAGCAGGCGCACGGAAGCGGAAGAGGGGTGACTGCTTGAGCAGCACCAGCGCCGGTGTCTCACTCACGGGTATGCTTAACAAAACGGCGAGATAGCCGCACGCCTCGCAGTACATCAAATTTCAGGGGAGACACTGATGAAATGGACCTTCGCATTTCTCGCTCTGCTTGCAATCGCCATTGTCATTGTGTTGGTCTCACGTCTCCCAAGCGAGGAGGTGATTCGCTTCACCGGTTACGCGGCCACTGCGGGTTTCGCCGCACTGGTCGGCTTGCTGATTCGCTGGCGCGCAAATCGCGCCGAACGAAGCAAACGCGCCGGGTGAGCACGCACGCTGCCGGGTATTCACCCTGGCTCACGTGATGGCCATACCGCGCTCGGTGTACCTCACGTGCGTTAAGCCGATCGCACGCTCGCTTGCAACTCGTCGCCGAGAAAGTCGATGAACGTCCTGAGTTTCGCCGACAGCCGATGCCGCTCCAGATAGATCGCGTGAATGTCCGCGTTCGGCAGCGCCCAATCTGCGAGCAACGGTACTAGCTCGCCACGTTGCAAGTGGCGTGAAATCTCCCACGCGGAGCGCACGGCAATGCCGCGCCCATCGAGCGCCCACTTCAGCACGGCGCTGCCGTCGTTGCTGCTCAACGGACCGTCCACCTTCACCGTCTCCGACTTCTTGCCGCGCGCAAAATGCCAGGTGCCGTACGCCGATTCGTTTTCGCGTAAGACGAGGCACGCATGGCGCGTCAAATCGTGGGGCATGGCCGGTGCGCCATGCCGCTTCACATAGCTCGGCGCGGCACACACCAGCCGCTGGTTCTTCAGCAGCAGACGCGCATTGATACGCGCATCCGGCACCTCGCCAAAGCGAATGCCCAGATCGAAGCCTTCTTCCTGCAAGCTGACCGGCCGGTCCGTGAGATGCAACTGGATTTTCATCGACGGAAAACGCTCGCTGAACCGCGAGATGGCCGGCGCGATGTGCGCGCGGCCGAAACCGAACGACGCGTTCACGCGTAATAGCCCCGTCGGCTCGGCGCGGCTGCTGGTGACCAGTTGTTCCAGTTCAGTGAGGTCGTCGAGGATGCGCGAGCCGTTCGCCAGATAGATCTCGCCCTCGGCAGTGAGGCTCAGGCGGCGCGTGGTCCGGTTGACCAGCCGGACGCCCAGACGCTGTTCGAGTTGCGCGAGACGCTTGCTGATCGACGGCGGCGTCACACCGAGCTCGCGCGCCGCGGCCGCCAGATTGCGATGGCGCGCCACCAGCGCGAACAGATTCAGGTCGGAAAAGCCGTCCATCGATTCGTTCCTAAAAGTTAATTCCGGATTGCCTCAATAGAAACCATATCGCTGCAGGCATCAATTAGACTGCATTCTGATACGGGAGGCAACGATGTTTACAGGTTTCACCGACGCGTCGACTCATGTCGACGGCATCCAGATCCACGCGATCCGCGGCGGAAGTGGCCCGGCCTTATTGCTGCTGCACGGCCATCCACAGACCCACGCGATCTGGCACAAGGTTGCGCCCACGCTGACCCAGCACTTCACCGTCATTGCGGCGGATCTGCGTGGCTACGGCGACAGCGGCAAACCACAAGGCGCGCCCGACCACAGCAACTATTCGAAACGCCGCATGGCCGCGGATCAGGTGTCGTTGATGCGCGCTCAAGGCTTCACACGATTTGCTGTTGTCGGCCACGACCGAGGCGGGCGCGTTGCCGCTCGGATGGCGCTCGATCATCCGCAAGCTGTGACGAAGCTGGTCACGCTGGACGTCGCACCGACCCTCGCCATGTATGAGCAGACTTCGTTCGAGTTCGCGCGCGCTTACTGGCACTGGTTCTTCCTCGTGCGTCCCGCGCCGTTTCCTGAAACGCTGATCCGCACGGATCCGGATCTCTATCTGAAGCAGACCATAGGCGCGCGCAGCGCCGGCCTGGCGCCCTTCACTGATACCGCGTACGCCGAGTATTTGCGCTGCCTGTCAGACCCCGCCACCGCGCACGGTATCTGCGAGGACTACCGCGCGAGCATCACGATCGACCTCGATCACGACCGTGCATCGCTCGCTGAAGGGCAGAAGATCGAGTGCGATTTCATGGCGTTGTGGGGCGCACAAGGCGTGATCGAGCAATGCTTCGAGCCGCTCGCCGAATGGCGGCAGTGGTCGGCGCATGTGAGCGGTGAAGCGCTGCCTTGCGGTCACTACATTCCGGAAGAAGCACCCGAGCGCCTGCTTGAACGCATCCTGCCGTTTTTGCATTCCTAGCCGCCGTCGAGATCGTCATGTCCAAACTCACCCTTTACGAAAAGCTCGTCGCTTCGCACGTCGTCACGCGCATCGACGCGCAGAACGTGTTGCTGTATGTCGATCTGCATCTGATGAACGAATACACCAGTCCACAGGCGTTCAGCGCGCTCGCGGCGAAAGCGCGGCCCGTACGTCGTCCGCGACAGCAACTGGCGGTGGTCAGCCACATTATTCCAACGCATGCGGAATCGCCGCGCGTGATTCGCGATGCCGCTTCCCTATTGCAGGCGAATAATCTCGCGCGCAACTGCGAGCGGGCGGGTATCGAACTGTACGCGGCGAACGATCCGCTGCAAGGCATCGAACATATCGTTGCGCCCGAACGCGGCTTGATTCGCCCGGGGATGGTCGTGCTATGCGGCGATAGTCACACGACTACGTACGGTGCGCTCGGGGCATTGGGCTTCGGCATCGGCACCTCGGAGGTCGAACATGTGCTCGCCACGCAAACGCTGGTCTATCGCATCGCGCAAACCATGCGCATCACGATCGACGGGGCGTTGCCCTACGGCACATCCTCAAAGGATGTGATCCTGTGGATCATCAGCCGCATTGGTGCACAGGGTGCGCGTGGTTACGCGGTGGAGTTCACCGGTTCGACGATTGCGTCGTTGTCCGCGGAAGCACGCATGACGTTATGCAACATGACTGTCGAAGCCGGTGCGCGCGCCGCGCTGATTGCACCCGACGCGACCACCTTCGACTACGTCCGCGCGCACGCAACATCACTTGACGATGCCGCGTGGGCTGCTGCAATGAACGACTGGCGCGAACTGAAATCGGACCCCGGCGCGGACTTCGATGTCGAACATCATTTCGATGCACACGATATCGCGCCGTTCGTCACATGGGGCACGAGCCCCGATCAGGCGATTGCAGTCGATCAACGCATTCCCAATGCAGCTGCGCAAAAGACACCGGAGGCCGCCGCAGCGCTACGGCGCGCGCTCGACTATATCGGGCTCGATGCGGACCAGCCGATTGCGGGCACGCCGATCGATTGCGTGTTCATCGGCTCGTGCACGAATGGACGTATCGAGGATTTGCGCGTGGTCGCTGCAATTGTTAGAGGGCGCCACGTCGCGCAGGGCGTGCGCGCGATGGTTGTGCCGGGCTCGGGCAGCGTGCGCCGCCAGGCCGAGGCCGAGGGCATCGCGGCGACATTGCGCGATGCCGGATTCGAATGGCGTGAACCGGGCTGTTCGATGTGTCTCGCGATGAACGACGATTTTCTCGCGGTAGGCGAGCGCTGCGCGTCCACGACCAACCGTAACTTCGAAGGACGTCAGGGACGCGGCGGCCGCACGCACCTGATGAGCCCTGCGATGGCCGCCGCCGCCGCACTCACCGGACGCATCACCGACGTCCGCACGCTGGAGACGCAATCATGCTGACGAGACTTGCTGAAATCGATGGGCTTGCCGTGCCATTGCCGATCGAAAACCTCGACACCGATCAGATCATGCCGAAGCAGTTTCTTCGCATCATCGACAAGGCTGGACTTAGCGAAGGTTTGCTATACGACTTGCGCTTCGACGCACAAGGCGAGCTGCGCTCAGATTGCGTGCTGAATCAGGCGTCGTACCGCGGTGCCCGCATCCTGATCGGCGGCTCGAATTTCGGCTGCGGTTCGAGTCGTGAGCATGCCGTGTGGGGGCTTCAGCAATTCGGTTTCGAAGCGGTGATCGCGCCGAGCTTCGCGGAGATCTTCTATTCGAACGCGATGAATAACCGCTTGCTGCTAGTGCAACTGGAACGCGAGGCAGTCGACGTCCTACTGCATGACGCGGCGACGCAAACCGCTGCGCAGTTGCATATCGACATCGAACAGCAAACGGTGACAGCCGCCAGCGGTCACGTGTTCACGTTCCCGCTTGGCGCACGTCACAAACAGATGGTGATCGAAGGCATGGACACCATTGACCTCACGCTCGCTTCGCTGCACGACATTGAAGCGTTCGAGCGGGCCCATTTCAAACGGCATAGCTGGGCCGCCGTGCTGTAAGTCCCTGGGCGGCACTTACGCCGCCATTCAACCGGAACGCGCGTGACGAATTCCCCGGCAGAAGGGAAGGGACGCGCATTGCCTTTAAAAACGGAGGAGACATGAAACGCAAACCGCTCTATAAAGTTCTGTACGTGCAGGTGATTGTGGCGATCGTTATTGGTGTGATCGTGGGCCATTTCCTGCCTGCGGATGCCATGGCGATGAAACCGCTCGGCGACGCCTTCATCAAACTTGTGCGCATGATCATCAGCCCGGTGATTTTCTGCACTGTCGTGACCGGCATTGCCAGCATGCACGACATGCGCAAAGTGGGCCGCGTGGGTGGCAAAGCTTTGCTTTACTTCGAAGTGGTATCGACGCTCGCCCTTGCCATCGGACTGCTAGCCGCGCATGTACTGAAACCCGGCGCGGGTTTTAACGTCGATCCCGCCACACTCGACGCCGGCGCAGTATCTAGTTACGCCGCGCAAGCCGCGCACGGCGACGGGCTCGCGGGTTTCTTCATGCACATCATCCCGGAGACGTTCGTCGGCGCGTTCACGCAGGGCGATATTCTGCCGGTGCTGCTGATCGCCATGCTGTTCGGCACGGCGCTCGCGGTGATGGGTGAACCCGCGAGACCAGTCATTGGCTTGATCGAACTGCTGTCGAAGACCTTCTTCCGGATCGTGCGCATGATTACGAGCCTCGCGCCGATTGGGGCATTCGGCGCCATCGCGTTCACGATTGGAAAATATGGCATCGTTTCCTTGCTGCCGATGTTGAAACTGATCGGCGCGTTCTATCTCACGGCGTTCCTGTTCGTCACGTGCGGCCTCGGCTTGATTGCGAGGGCATGCGGCTTCAGCTTGTGGCGTTTTGTCGTGTACATCAAGGATGAACTACTGATCGTGCTTGGCACGTCGACATCCGAAGCGGCCTTGCCGCAGTTGATGGAAAAACTCGAACGACTCGGCTGCTCTCGCGGGATTGTTGGGCTGGTCGTGCCGACGGGTTACTCGTTCAATCTTGACGGCACCAATATCTACATGACGCTTGCGGTGCTATTTCTCGCCCAGGCCACGAACACCCATTTGACGATTGCTCAGGAGATCACATTGCTGGCAGTGACGATGCTGACGTCGAAGGGGTCGACTGGCGTCACGGGGGCAGGATTTATCACGCTGGCCGCGAGTCTTTCTGTCGTGCCGACCGTGCCGGTGACCGCGATGGTACTGATTCTCGGCATTGACCGTTTCATGTCCGAGTGCCGCGCGCTGACCAATACGATGGGTAACGGCGTGGCGTCGATCGTGATTGCCGCATGGGAGAAGGAACTGGATCGCGACAAGCTCAAGGCGGCGTTGTCGAGGCCTGTTGCCACGTCTAGCGCAGCCACCGCGGAGGAGGGGACGGCGACGACATTGTTCGAGAGCGAGACGGTATACGACAAACCAAATTAATTGAGCCAAGCTCAAAAAACTCCGAACAAACGAAGAATTGCGCACCACGGAGACCGCGCCGGCCCACCCCATTGGTTTCCCTGACAAACCCATCCGCGACGCACGCCGTGCGGAGTGGGCGCTGATGAGCCCTTTGTCACCAACGCGGAATGTGCGAGAGCACGGATTCCAGATGCACCACTACCGCAACTGTGCGAGGGCCCCGCTTAAGAATTAGCGGTTTGAGCCGCTTTCTTTGCTTATCTTTCTTTGCGGCGGCAAAGAAAGTAAGTGCCGCCCCGCACAGGGGCAACGCCAATAGACCACTAACAAAACAAGGAAAGGCCAACACCACAAAAGCACAGACAAAAAGCCCTCCACGTGAAAACACGCAAAAAAAAAGAGACCAAAACCATAAAAAAACCAAACTCCCACCACGCGCCCCAAACCCTTGAGCTAAACTCAAAAAACGTTAGGAAAGAGCCAGGTAAAGGGAGCCCCAATGAACCTCGACAACCAGACCTACGAATCGCTGACAGCCAACTTCGCCTGGCGAATCCCACCGCACTACAACATCGGCGTCGACGTCTGCGACAAATGGGCCGACGGCACGAGCCGCCTCGCCTTAATCTACGAAGACCCCGAAGGCAACACCACCCGCTACACATTCGACGAACTAAA
The DNA here is from genome assembly GCF_905220705.1 of Paraburkholderia domus. Classification (GTDB taxonomy): domain Bacteria; phylum Pseudomonadota; class Gammaproteobacteria; order Burkholderiales; family Burkholderiaceae; genus Paraburkholderia; species Paraburkholderia domus. Next base: position 569,148 of record NZ_CAJNAT010000001.1, on the reverse strand, counting down.
GTCACTATCAGACCGCTTTGCAAACGCGCTACTCACATCCGGCGCGCAACGAGGCGACCGCATTGGCATTTTCCTGTCACAGTCCATTGAAACGGCGATCGCCCACCTGGCCGCATACAAAGCCGGCATGGTAGCGGTACCACTCTTTGCGCTATTCGGCGTCGACGCAATCGAACACCGCCTCAACGACAGCGGCGCCGTCGCGCTAATCACCGACACCGCAGGCGTGCAGAAAATCAACGAAATCCGCAGCGCGCTACCAACCCTGCGCAACGTATTCAACGTCGACATCGACAGTGACAACAACGACCAGCAAGCCCCAGCGCGCTCGTTCTGGCAAACACTGAACACCGCATCCGCCGACTTCACACCAGCCGATACCGCCGCGGACGACCCCGCGGTCATCATCTACACCTCCGGCACCACCGGCAAGCCGAAGGGCGCCTTGCACGGCCACCGCGTGTTGCTCGGCCATCTGCCGGGTGTCGAACTGTCCCAGCAGGGCTTCCCTGCACACGCGACGCTGATGTGGACGCCCGCGGACTGGGCCTGGATCGGCGGGCTATTCGATGTGCTGCTGCCATCGTGGCATCACGGCGTCGCGGTGCTGGCGCGCCGCTTTGCGAAATTCGACGGCCACGCCGCCTTCGACCTGATGGCGCGTCACGCGGTCTCGCATACATTCCTGCCGCCGACCGCGCTGAAGATGATGCGCGGCGTCGAGCGTCCCGAACGCTGGACGCTCGCGCTGCGCTCCGTGGCGAGCGGTGGCGAATCGCTCGGTGAGGAATTGATCGGCTGGGGACGTAAAGCGCTGGGCGTGACGATCAACGAGTTCTATGGACAAACCGAATGCAACGTTGTGGTGTCGTCGTGCGCGGCGTTGTTCGAACCGCGCTTCGGCGCGATCGGCCGCGCGGTGCCGGGACATCACGTGGCGATCATCGACGCCGACGGTAACGAACTGCCGCAAGGCGCAATCGGCGATATCGCCGTAGCCGCGCCCGACCCGGTAATGTTCCTCGGCTACTGGGGCAACGAGTCGGCAACCCGCGAAAAATTCCGTGGCAAGTTTCTGGTCACCGGCGACCTGGGCACGCGCGACGCAGACGGCTTTATCCGCTTCGTCGGCCGTGATGACGACGTGATCACGAGCGCCGGTTACCGGATCGGACCGGCCTCGATTGAAGACTCATTGCTGCGGCATCCGGCGGTATCGATGGCCGCGGTGATCGGCGCGCCGGATCGCGAGCGCACTGAGATCGTGATGGCGTTTGTGGTGCTGAACCCCGGTTTCATCGGCGATGAGGCACTGGTGCGCGAGATTCAGCAGCATGTCAAAACGCGCCTTGCCGCGCACGAATATCCGCGCGAGATCCGTTTCGTGGAAAGCCTGCCTCTGACCGCAACCGGCAAGGTGATTCGCAAGGCGTTGCGTGCGGAACTCGTGCAGGACGTGGAGAATCCTGCCGAAGGGATTCCGCGCACGCCGCGTCTTCCGTGAATGCGGCTGGTTTCGCGTGCTACGATGCTTCGCTCGTTGTGAAGAACGCCGGAGACATAGATGCGCCAAGAGAGTGCCGCCCGTTTCGATGAACAGTTTGCGCCTCGCATCGCCGAGGCTATCGGTGCGTGTTTCGCCACGACCGTGCACACCGAGGTGCTGCCTTACGGCGGGCATGGGCATCCCACACGCGTGCGGATTCACGCAACGCCGATCGAAGACCTGCGCCACTACCCGCATCCTTTGAATCTGTTTTTGACCTGGGACAGCGACGAGATCGAGCGGTTGATGGGGGCGGAAGGGCCGGCGCGTTTCGCCGGCTATCTGGCGGCGTTGCCGCGCAAGCTCGAAGCCTGGCGCCATGTGCGCGAACTGGATTTTGTCTCGCACACGCAGGCCGAGCCGACGGTATTGCTCGGCGGCCTCGACTTCGAGTCTTGATTAAGAAACCGCGGCGCCGATCCGGAAGAAGCTTACGCTTTGCACCAGACCTGATGCCTTGCTCTGCACCGCATCGGCCGCGGCGGCCGCTTGCTCCACCAAAGCCGCATTGCTCTGCGTCACCTGATCCATCTGCGTGACTGCATCGTTTACTTCCGCAATGCCCGCTGCCTGATCGACACTGGCGGTCGCAATCGCCTCGACGATGCGCGTCACGCTGCCCGCGCTTTGCACCACACCGTCCATCGTACTGCTCGCGTGGTTGATCAACTGCGTGCCGGCGTCGATGGTGGCGACCGACTCACGAATCAGCGCCTTGATCTCGCGCGCGGCATCGGCCGAGCGTTGGGCCAGGCTGCGCACTTCGCTCGCGACAACCGCGAAGCCGCGCCCTTGCGTGCCGGCACGCGCCGCCTCGACGGCTGCGTTGAGGGCGAGAATGTTGGTCTGCGCGGCGATCGCCTCGACTACGGCGATGATATCGACGATGCGTTTGGATGCCGCGTCGATCTGGCCCATTGTGCGTACCGCATCGGTCATCACGATGCCGCCGTCGCGCGCCGCTTGCGCAGCCGTTTGCGCGAGTGTGGTGGCTTCGCGCGCGCTGCTGGCGTTGCGCTGAACCGAGTCCGTGAAATGCTGCATCGACGCGGCGGTTTCTTCCAGCGAGGCGGCCTGTTGTTCGGTACGCGCCGACAGGTCGAGGTTGCCGGCGGCGATCTCCTGCGTGGCCGACGAGATCGTCTGCGCGCCTTCGCGAATTTCGCTGACGATATTGCGTAAGCGCTGGTTCATTTCATTGAGCGCGACCAGCAACTGGCCGGTTTCGTCGCGGCTCATCACGGCGACGTCGGCGCGCAGATCGCCTGCCGCAACCGCTTGCGCGACACCCACCGCCTGCCGCACCGGCAACGTGATGCTGCGGCTCAGGAACCAGATCGCGACGGTGCCCGCGCCGAGCGCGCAGATCACGACCGATAGCAGCAGCGCGCAGGCAAGCGTGTACGCCTGTTCCGCGGCCTCGCCCGTGCGCACGTTGGAATCTTGCGCTTGTTGCATCACCGAGGCGACGATGTCGTCGATAGCGGCGGTCGGTGCGCGGTCGATGCCTTTGACCAGACCGTCGACGACGTGTGCCGTATTCGGATCGGTCGCGTCGTAGTGCTTGAGCGCGTCGAGGTAGCTGTCCTGCAGCGAGGCGTGTGTGGCGAGCGCCTTGTCGACACCGTCCACGTTGGCGCCGAGCGCACTCAACTGATCCTTCAATCGCAGCAGGGCGGCGTGCGTCGTGCCGCTTTCCTTGCTGAAGGCGTCGCGGTATTTGGTGAACGAAGCCGGATCAGCGCCCCGCAGCAACAGGTCTTTCCATTCCTGCACCTGCTTCTTGAATTCGACTTGCGCGACGCGTGCGGTGTCGGCGGCTTGCGCATACTGGCTGAGCGTTTGTGCAGACTGAATTTGCAACGCGTGCGTATTCGACAATGCGTGCCAGCCTTCGAGACCCACCACCATCGTGGCGGCGAGCAGCACAGCGCCGAGCAGCGCCAACTTGACGGCGATCTTCAGATTTCTATAGAACGTCACTGCGATTTCCTTTGGCGAACCTTAGTCCAGCTTGAATTGCGTCACGGCACTCGCGAGACTCACGGCCTGGCTTTGCAATGCAGCGGCGGCCGCCGTGGATTCCTCGACCAAGGCGGCGTTCTGTTGAACCATTTCGTCCAGCTGGCTGACCGCGCGGTTTACTTCCTGAATCCCGCGCGTTTGCTCGTTGGCTGCCTGGGTGATTTCGGAAATGATGGTCGTCACGTTGGCGACGTTGCTGACGATCTCCGTCATCGTCGCGCCAGCCTGGCGCACCTGGCCCGACCCGGAGGTCACGCTCGCCACGGTCGCTTCGATCAGCGCCTTGATTTCCTTCGCGGCCTGCGCGCTGCGTTGCGCGAGGCTGCGCACTTCGCCGGCCACCACCGCAAAGCCGCGGCCCTGTTCGCCTGCGCGTGCGGCTTCCACCGCGGCGTTCAACGCGAGAATGTTGGTCTGGAACGCGATACCGTCGATCACGCCGATGATGTCGGAGATCTTCACCGAGGCATGTTCGATCTCGCCCATCGTCGTAATCACTTCGGCGATCACCACGCCACCGCGCGAGGCGACTTGCGACGCGGACACGGCGGTATCGTCGGCCTGCTTCGCGGCGCTAGCCGATTGCGTGACCGTCGAGGTGATTTCTTCCATCGACGCGGCGGTCTGTTGCAGGCTGGCCGCCGCGGATTCGGTGCGGCCCGACAGATCGACGTTGCCCGCGGCAATTTCATTTGCGGCCACGCGCACCGATTCGCTGGCATCGCGAATCTGGCGCATCACGTGGCTGAGCTTGTCGATGAAGGTATTGAACGAGCGCGCGATCTGCGCGACTTCGTCGTTGCCGATGGCCGGCAGACGTTGTGTCAGATCGCCTTCGCCCGAGCCGATCGCGTCCATCGCATCGCGTACTTTCGACAGGCGCTGGAACGATACGGCGGTGACCGCTGCCACGATAGCGGCGGCGATGGCAGCGATCACGATCAAGGCGATCACCGACGCGGTCAACAGCGATCGCATGCCCGCGGTCGCTTCCGATTTGTCGAGCGCGACAACGGCGTACCAGTCGGTGCCCGGAATGGCTTCGGCGCGCAGCAGCTTCGTGCTGCCGTTCACGTCGACTTCGACCGGGTGCTCGGCGCCGAAGAGCGCGGCCAGCTTGTCGCTGGTGAGAGCGGGTGCGAGGTCCGACACCGGCTTCAAGGTCAGCTTGGCGTCCGGGTGTGCGACGATATGGCCGCTTGCATCGACCAACATGCCGAAGCTCGCGGGCGTCGGATGAATCGCCTTGACGTTTGCAATCACGCTGTCCATGGCGACGTCGCCGGACACCACGCCTTTCACCACGCCGTCGCGCAACACGGGCGCGGCGAACGCGACCACCAGCTTGCCCGTGCCCACGTCCACATACGGCGGCGTCACCACCGGCTTACCCGCTGCGGCGGCCTGCTTGTACCAGGGGCGGCCGGTCGGATCGTAGTCGGGCGGAATGCCGGTCGGGTCGGAGAACTTCGCGGTCTTGTCCGCGTAGCCGACGTACACGTTGGTGAACTTGCCGGCTGCGGCGATCTGCTTCAACGCGGCGGACGGATCGGGTTGCAGCACGGCGTCCTGCAGCGAGTTGATCATCTGACTATTGGAGGCGATCCAATCTTCGATACCGTCGGCATGACCGCTTTCGACAGCGTTCAAACTGCTTTCGATCGCATCGGCGTTATACGAGTTGGCGACGACATAGTTGAGAACAGCGTTAGCAGCGAGCGCAACCACAACGATGGCGACGCACAGGGCGACGATGCGCGCGCGAATGGAGGAGAACATGTTGGGAGTCTTTCGGAGTAAGCAGTGAGCCGTAGTCGGTGAGGCGGGGGCCTCATACGCGGTATACGGCGCGGGCAGTGGGGACTTGAGCGGGTAATGCTTTCAGTTTCTGACGGTTGCCGGGAGAGCCGCTTGTGGCGGCGCGCCGCGATGCTACACACTTTTTCTTTCGATGCGGGGTTTTCAATAGATGCCGAAACAGCGCCTCTGCAATGGATCGCGAAGCGTTGTATTCGTATGACGATAACGGTGGAGATGACTCGGTGTGCCGAAGCACGCAGATGGTTTCACATCAAAGGAGAATGCAGATGATGCCGCGATCGATGCGCGATGGCGCGAATGCATAAAAAAACGGCCGCTGCTTTTTATCGCAGCGGCCGTTTCTCTCGGTACGGACTGGATTGAAACTTAGCTACCCAGCGCCGGATCGCTCATGCTGCTCTTGCCGGTTTCCACGTGTCCGGCGAAGCGTCGCGCGAACGACGGGTCCGTGTCGACCGTAATGACCAGGTCGTACCAGCCGTATGCGTTGCGCAGATCGAGGTACAACTGTTCGGTATCCCCGCCGCGTACCGAGTGCTTGACCACGTTGTTCGCGTCATAGGCATTGACGATGGTGAACTGGCAGTGCGCGCTGCCCACGTTCTCCAGCCGCAATTGCAGGTTGCCGTTCACGACATCGTAGCCTTCGGCGACTTCCGGACGGGCGATATCGGAGCCGTTCCACCAGCTTCTCGCGACCGGTTTGCCCGCGAAGCGGCGCAGAAAACCGTTCGGGCCGTAGACCGTGAAATCGTACGTGCCGTCGATATTCAGCGGTAACTGATCTTGCAACCGCTTGCCGGCTTCGACCGTATACGTAAGCGGTGCGGCGAGGCCATTCGCTGCATAGACGAGAAACACCGCGCCGGTGTGGCCCGTGTTGACGAAGCGCATCGTCAGCTTGTTGGCCGAGCCTTCGCCGTGCACGCGCACGAACAACTCGTACGGCAGAGCGCGAGCCGGTCGTACGCCGGGTTCCTGCTTCGGCACCGCTTGAAGGAGCGGCGGCAGCGGCACATAGTCCGGATGCCGATTCTGATCGGGCGGCACGTAGCCGCTCGTGCTCGGCAGCGTCGGGAATGCATCGTTCGGGGTGCTGAAGTTGAACGCCGACATCAGATCGCCGCACACCGCGCGACGCCACGGCGTGATGTTCGATTCGCCGAGATTGTGCTGCTGGCCAAAGCGCTTTTCGATGAAGCGGATCACCGACGTATGGTCGAACAATTCCGAGCACACATAGCCGCCTTTCGACCACGGCGACACCACCAGCATCGGCACGCGTGGGCCGAGTCCGTACGGACCCGCGGCCGTTTTGCCGTTGCCCGGATAATTTTCATTGCTGGTATCGACAGTGGACAAGCCGTTTGCGCTCGATGCCGGCGCGAACGGCGGCGCCATGTGATCGAAGAAGCCGTCGTTCTCGTCGTAGTTGATCAGCAGGACGGTCTTGCTCCACACCTCGGGATTCGACGTGAGAATTTGCAGGACCTGATCGATGTACCACGCACCGTAGTTGGACGGCCAGTTCGGATGTTCGGAATACGCTTCCGGCGCGACGATCCACGAAACCTGCGGCAGCGCGTTGTTCTGCACGTCGCGCTTGAGGATGTCGAAGTAGCCGTCGCCGTTCGCTGCGTTGGTGCCCGTGCGCGCGTTGTCATAGAGCGGGTTGCCCGGCTGCGCGTTGCGGTACTGGTTGAAGTAGAGCAGCGAGTTGTCGCCGTAGTTGCCGATGTACGGGTTCTGCGTCCAGCCCCACGAGCCGCTGGCGTTGAGGCCGGTACCCATGTCCTGATAGATCTTCCAGGTGATGCCGGCGTTCTGCAGCACTTCCGGATACGTGGACCAGCCGTAGCCGAGTTCCGAGTTGTCGATCACCGGGCCGCCGCCGCTGCCGTCGTTGCCGACCCAGCCACTCCACATGTAATAGCGGTTCGGGTCGGTCGGGCCCATCAGCGAGCAGTGGTACGCGTCACAGATCGTGAAGGCGTCGGCGAGTTGATAGTGAAACGGGATGTCGTCGCGCGTGAGGTAGGCCATCGTCGTGGTGCCCTTGGACGGCACCCATTGATCGTAGCGGCCGCCGTTCCATGCTGCGTGCGTGCTGGTCCAGTCATGCGCGAGATCCTGCAGGAATTGCAGGCCGAGGTTTGGCGCGGTGGGCCGGAACGGCAGCACGTAACCGACATCCGCGGCAAGCGGCTGATACCACACCGGCTTGCCGTTGGGCAGGTTGATCGCGCGCGTGTCACCGAAACCACGTACGCCCTTGAGCGTGCCGAAGTAGTGGTCGAACGAGCGGTTTTCCTGCATCAGCACGACGATGTGCTCGACGTCGCGAATGCTGCCGGTCTTGTTGTTGGCGGGAATCGCGAGCGCGTTGCGAATGCCCAGCGGCAACATGCTCAACGCGGTGGCGGAACCCGCGGCGTGCGCGGCGGAGCGTAGAAAATCACGGCGATTTTTTGAGGTCATGGTATTGGCTTTCGATCTTCAGTGAAGGAACGATGCACGCAACACGCGAGCCTCGCCCGCACGAAGCGTGACGCGCGAAACTCAGTCGACGGTGTGAATGACAGGTGTGGCGAGCGGCGTCGACGCGGCGGCGGACAATGCCGGGTCGGCGCTTGATGCAGGTAGTGCAGGGGTTTGAATCGTCACTGCGGGGGGCGCGGGTGCAACGGAGGACGGATTCGCCGACAGAGCCGTGGCGGTGTTGCTGTCGCTGGTGGAGCTATCGGTGGAACCAGCCGCGCGCGTGTCCGGAGTTTTGTCATCGTCGTTGCCGCAAGCGCCGAGCAGCACGCAGAGCGACACGGCGGCCAGTGCGCCCGCCAAACGTTTGCTACGGAAGGCAATGGACGGCTTCGACACAACAGACATGGCAATGTCTCCGGCACGGGGAAGATGCGCCAGGGCATCCATGTGCCCAGGTTAGCGATGCGCAAGAATAGTCGCTGACCTGTGTAACTTTTGTGAAGATGTGGAAATTTGGGTATTTGTTGAGATTTGGGCGGCAGTCAATCCTCGATCGCGACGATAGCCTCGATCTCGACGGTAATATTGCCCGGCAGCGAGCCGACACCGACCGCCGAGCGCGAATGCCGACCGGCATCGCCGAATACATCGACGAACAGATCCGAGCAGCCGTTGATCACGTGCGGATGCTCGGTGAAATCCGGTGTCGCGTTGACCATGCCCAGCAGCTTGACGACACGCTTCACGCGTCGCAAATCGCCCAGTTCGTTATGCAGCACGGCGAGCAGATTCAGGCCGACCAGTTGCGCGTGCCGATACGCTTCGTCCACGCTGACGGTGGCGCCGACCTTGCCGGTCATCAGCGAGCCGGTTTCGTCGAGCGGACCCTGGCCAGACAGAAACAGCAGGTTCCCCTCGCGTGTGCAGTGCGTGAAATTGCCGATCGGCGTCGGCACTTGCGGGAGCTTGAGGCCGCGCGTGTGCAGCCGGTCGTAGCAGTTCATCGATGGGGAAGTAATGGTGAGCGGTCTTTAGGGAGTCAGCATTGCGTGCGGGACGGGACTAAGGGCTTTGGGTTTTCGGGTTTTCGGGTTTTCGGCTTTTCGACGTTAAGCGGCGTTAGGCTGCAGGCTCCTGCTCGCGATGCCGCCAGCCGAGGCGCGCTTCGATACGCGCGGCCACTGCCTGCACGGCTTGTGCGAAACGCTCGGTGCCGAGTGCGGCTTTTGCCTCGGGCATCACGATCGAAATCGTGAAGACGCACGTGCCGGTGTTATCGAGCACGGGCGCCGCGAGACAGGCCACGGATGCATCCGATTCGCCGATCTGAATCGAGAGCCTCGCCTCCAGCGCTTCGCGCGCAATCTGTGCAAGCACTTGCGGGCGGGTTTCCGCGCGCCCGGTAGGTGAGCTTTGCGCGTGCTGGGCGAAGAACGCAACCCGTTCGGCATCCGGCAGGTGACCGACGAGCAAACGGCCAGACGCGGTCCAGTTGAGCGGCACGCGACTGCCTACTCGCGACGTCACACGAAAATGCCCCGGCCCTTCGGCCATTTGCTGCACGACCATCATGCCGTCTTCGAGTCCGCAGACCTGCACGGTCTCTTCGACTTCCGCCGAGAGACGCTGCATTTCTTCATGAGCGACCGCGAGGTAGTCGAGCGAACTGGCATACGTCAAGCCGTATCCATACAGACGCGAGCCGAGCCAGATCGTGCCGTCCACGCGCCGCGCCAACAGGTTCTTCTCGACCAGATCGTTGATGATCGAGTACACGGTGGACAGCGGCGCGCCGACCATGCGCGCGACTTCATACGCGGTGGCGGGACGGTTCGCCTGCTGGAGCGCGTCGAGAATCTGCACGGCGCGATCGATCGCGCTGGTGCGCGTGCGCGGCGCGGCGCTTTCGTCCCGGCTTTTAGCCTGGGTTGCGGCGGCGGGTTCCGCTGCGGGTGCTGCTTCGGACGCGGAAGGTCGGGACGTGCGAGCCATCGTGCTCCTCTGAGGCGGGTTGTTTTTGTCCAGTTGACGCAGGGTGATTGTATGCTAAACTGATCCGCAATTACAACATATATTCCATAATTAAGAAATACCAGGTTGGAGGCGCTTCATGGACATTCGCTCTCGCTTTGGCTTACGCCCTGTCATCAATGCTTCGGGCACGATGACGAGTCTTGGCGCGTCCAGTGTTAGCGCGCCGGTGATCGACGCGGTCGCGCAGGTACTGCCGCAATTCGTCGAGATCGACGATCTGCAACGCAGGGCTTCGGCGGCGATTGCCGAAGCGTGCGGCAGCGAAGCCGGGTATATCACCGCATCGTGCTCGGCGGCGATCACGCTTTGTATTGCAGCCACCATGACGGGCGACGACCCCGGCCTGATCGAACGGCTGCCCGACACGGCCTCACTGGAGCGCCACGAAGTCGCGATTCAAACCGGCCACCTCGTCAATTATGGCGCACCGGTGGACCAGGCGATCCGTCTGTCCGGCGCGCGCGTCGTGCCGGTGGGCGCGGCGACCGAAGCACACGGCTATCAGCTGAATACCGCCATCACCGAACGCACGGCTGCAGCGCTTTACGTGGTGTCGCATCATACGGTGCAATTCGGCATGATCCCGCTCGAAGAATTCATTGCGGTCGCGCACGCGAAGGGCGTGCCCGTGATCGTCGATGCGGCTTCCGAATACGACCTCAAGCGATTCATTGCGGCCGGTGCCGATATCGCGCTCTACTCGGCGCACAAATTTCTCGGTGGGCTGACCGCCGGCATCGTCGCGGGCAAGAAAGCGCGGGTACGTGCTGCGTATTTCCAGAACGGCGGCATTGGCCGCGGCATGAAAGTGGGCAAGGAAGGCATTGTCGGCGCGATCGCCGCGCTCGAACAATGGCAGCGGCGCGACCATGTCGCGGTTCGCGCCCGCGAACGCGGCTACCTCACGCTGTGGCGCGAGACCTTGAATCGTTGCGACGGCGTCTGGGCGGAGATCGATGCCGACCCGACCGGCAATCCGCTCGACCGTCTGAAACTGCATATCGATCCCAAGCAGGCTCGTATCACCGCATGGGATCTCGCGGATGCGCTCGCGCGGCCGCCCGAAGGCGAGGTGCCGGTGATCGTGCGCGACCATGAAGCGGAACTGCATTTCTTTTTCCTCGACCCGTGCAATCTGCACCCGGGTGAAGAACAGATCGTACTGGCGCGGCTCACCGCCGAGCTCGAGCGCGCACGGCAGTCGCCGGAACCCGTCGTCACACCGTTCTACCAGCGCGACGCGCGCCGCATTGCCGCGCGCCGGAATTGGCCCGACTGATTTTCTCCCGCTTCATATCGATTCATCGATGACCGTTGTTTGACCGTAGCACCGGACTCCATTCCGGTGCCGCTTTGACTTGCCCGCTTAGTACTACTGATACCGCCGGAACATCCACGTGTAACCGGCGTTCGCTTCTCTATCGACTTGAGGAAACCATGATGCACAAACAGATTCTTCGTACGGCCATCGCGTTCGCTGCCGCCGGACTCGCCGCGCAAGCCGTCCACGCGCAAAGCAGCGTGACGCTGTACGGCATTGTCGATGCCGGCTTCACCTTCACCAATAACCAGAAGGGTGAGAAGGCGTATCAGACGACGCAGGGCAACGTGCAAGGTTCGCGCTGGGGCCTGCTCGGCACCGAAGATCTGGGCGGCGGCAACAAGGTGCTGTTCAAGCTCGAAAATGGCTTCAGCCTGGAGAATGGCGCATCGGGTCAGGGCGGTCGTATGTTCGGCCGTAGCGCATGGGTTGCACTTTCCAATAGCAAGGCGGGCACGATCACGCTCGGCCGTCAGTACAACAGCGTGCAGGACTATCTGTCGAACATGCAGATCAATGGCGTCGGCGCAATGAGCCAGTATGGCAACGCGATCTACGACAACGACGATATCAACAACACGTACCGTACCAACAACGCGGTCAAGTACACCACGCCGACGTATGCAGGGTTCACAGCAAACGCGATGTACGCGTTCTCGAATACGGCGGGGCAGTTCGCCAATAACCGCGCATGGAGCGTCGGTGCCGATTATGTGAACGGTCCGCTGCATCTGGACGCGGCTTACTCGCTGGTCAATCAGCCGGCCACTAACACCACGGGCGCGGCGCCTTCGGACAACTACTACAACACCGGCTCGTCGATCATCAGTGGCGTGCAGCGCAACCAGGTGTGGGGTGCAGGCGGTTCGTACGTGTTCGGCCCGGCAACCGTCGCGCTGCTGTACACGAATTCGCAGTTCCAGTTGCTCAGCGGTGGCAGCCTGCGTTTCGCCAACTACGAAGCCAGCGTGAAGTATCAGTTCACGCCGGCTACGCTGCTTGCGCTCGGCTACATCTACACGACGCAGAACACCAGTGGTACGACAGCCACCAATGCGCATTACAACCAGGTGAGTGTCGGCGGCGAGTACTTCCTGTCGAAGACCACCGATCTCTACCTGAACGGCATCTACCAGCGCGCATCCGGTTCGCATGCATGGGTCGAAGGCATTTCGAACCCGTCGAGCAACAACGGACAGTTCGTGACCGTCGCCGGCATCCGCCACAAGTTCTAAGTCCGCCCGCCCGCGCTGTGCGCATACAACATTCCGCTTAACGGAAGCTGCGGCGCGGATCTTTCTCTTCAGGAGCACCTATGGCGACCGTTCAAGGAAGTCTGTTACTCGTCTATGCATTGATTGCCATCATCGCGTTGGTCGTGCTGATCGCGCGCTTCAAGATGAATCCGTTCATCACGTTGATGATGGTGTCGGTGGCGTTGGCGCTCGCCGTCGGCATGCCGGCGACGTCGATTCTCAAGTCGTTCGAAACCGGCGTCGGCGGTACGCTCGGCCACATTGCCATCGTGGTCGGCCTCGGCACGATGCTCGGCAAGATGATGGCCGAATCGGGTGGCGCGGAACGTATCGCGCGCACGCTGATTGACCTGTTCGGGCCGAAGAACGTGCATTGGGCGATGATGTGCATCGCGTTCCTCGTCGGCTTGCCGGTGTTCTTCGAAGTCGGTTTCGTGCTGCTGATTCCGATCGCGTTCAACGTCGCCCAGCGCACCGGTACCTCGATGATTCGTGTCGGCATTCCGATGGTGGCGGGTTTGTCCGTCGTGCACGGGCTGATTCCGCCGCACCCGGCTGCATTGCTCGCTGTCACCGCATACAACGCGGATATCGGCCACACGATTTTCTACGCGCTGATCGTCGGACTTCCGACTGCGGCGATTGCGGGTCCGCTGTTCTCCAAGCTGATTGCGCGCTTCGTCGTGCTCGACGGCATCAATCCGATGGCGCAGCAGTTCATCGAACAGGACGCGAAGCGCTCGCACCAGGAACTGCCGGGCTTCGGCATCACCTTGTTGACGGTGCTGTTGCCGGTGTTGTTGATGCTGGTCGGCAGTTGGGCGGATGTGATCGTGCCGGCCAAATCGTCTCTGAACAACGCACTGCGTCTGATCGGGCACCCGGACATGGCTTTGCTACTGGCGGTGCTGTTGAGCTTCTATACGTTCGGCAAATCACGCGGCTTTAACCGCGAGCAGATCCTCAAGTTCACTAACGAGTGTCTTGCACCGACTGCGGGTATTACGCTGGTGGTGGGAGCGGGTGCGGGTTTTGGGCGCATTCTGATCGATAGCGGCGCGTCGAAGGCGATCGTCGATGTAGCGACCGGCGCGCATGTGCCCCTGTTGATTCTCGCGTGGCTGGTAGCGGCGTTGATTCGCGTCGCGACGGGTTCTGCAACGGTGGCCATGGCGACGGCGGCAGGCATCATTGCACCGATCGCCGCAGCGGCGGCGGGCACGGTAGGCGGTGTGCGGCCCGAGTTGCTGGTGCTGGCCACCGGTGCGGGTTCGCTGATCCTCTCGCACGTGAACGACGGCGGCTTCTGGCTGGTGAAGGAGTACTTCGGCATGACTGTGCCGCAAACCTTCAAGACGTGGACCGTCTGCGAAACGATCATTTCGGTGACGGCGCTGGTATTGACGTTGGGCCTTTCGACCGTGATTTAAGCGGGGTGGCTTTGCCGCGGCGTGTCTTGCGGACGCGCCGCGATTTTGCATTGCGCACTTGTTCGCGCGACTATTACTGCGATCCACACGCTAGAAAAGACACGATAGCCTGGCGAGAGAGCGTGCTCATGCGATGTTCAACGCTGCCGCGCAACAAACGCTGCAATCGCCTCGTTCAACGCATCCGGTGCATCGCGATGCGGCGAGTGCCCGCAAGCGTCCAGTTTGACTAATTGCGCATGCGCAACGCGCTCGCTGATCGTATCGATCTGCGCCATCGTGCCGTAGTTGTCGTCGTGACCTTGCACCGCGAGCAGAGGTTGCCTGATGGTGTCCAGTTCACCGGCGATGTTCCATTCCCTGAACGCAGGATTCAACCAGATATCGTTCCAGCCGTAGAACGCGGAATCGACGTCGGCGTGATAGCGGCTTAGCTTGCTGCGCAGATCAGTAGTTTCGTAGAGTTGCTTGGTCTGCGCGATGCTTTCCACCGAGATATCTTCGGCGAATACATGCGGTGCGATTGCCACCGCGCCGGCCAATGCATCCGGATACAGCGCCGCGTACAGCAGCGTAATCGAGCCGCCGTCGCTGTGGCCGACCAGCCACATGCGTTTGCGTTCATGCATGCCGATATCGAGCGCATCGAACAGGGCCGGCAGGATATCGCGCGCTTGCGCGGTCATGAAGTCGACCGGCCATTTGACGTCATGCTCACGCGGTGTGGAGAGTCCGTAGCCGGGCCGCGAATAGACGAGGCCTCGCATGCCGAGCCGCTCGCACAAGGCTTGCGGCCAGTCGCGCCACATCGCGACGGAGCCGAGCCCTTCATGCAGGAAGACGGCGATGGGCGCAGTGCCCGCCGCTTCATTCACCCAACGATATTCGATGCGCAACGGCCCATGCGATGCCGTGGCGGCTAATTCTACGAAATCGCTAGCAACGGCCGTGGTTGTGGGGTTCTGCATGGATCACCTTATGACAGTTCGCGCAGTTTGAAGCGTTGGATCTTGCCGGTCGCGGTTTTCGGCAAATCATCGACGAACAGGATATCGCGCGGATACTTATGCGGCGCGAGCCGTCCCTTGACGAAAGCTTTCAACTCATCCGCGAGTATCTCAGACGGCGTGAATTCACGCTTCAACACCACAAACGCGCGAGTCTTTACGAGGCCGCCGTGATCCACGCCGACCACCGCCGCTTCGAGCACCGCGTCGTGCTGTACCAGCACCATCTCCACT
This sequence comes from Paraburkholderia domus, assembly GCF_905220705.1. Classification (GTDB taxonomy): domain Bacteria; phylum Pseudomonadota; class Gammaproteobacteria; order Burkholderiales; family Burkholderiaceae; genus Paraburkholderia; species Paraburkholderia domus. Next base: position 553,993 of record NZ_CAJNAT010000001.1, on the reverse strand, counting down.
TCGACCGGCGATACATACTGGCCGCTCACTTTCAGCATGTCGTCGCTGCGGCCCGCATACACGTAGCAGCCGTTCGCGAGCCGGCAGTACTTATCGCCGCTGCGAATCCACTCGCCGAGGAACGTCGCGCGGGACTTCTCGCGATTGCTCCAGTACATCAGTGCCGCGCTCGGCCCTTTGATATACAGATCGCCGACTTCGCCGTCAGGTACCGCATGACCGGCTTCGTCGCGCAACTCGACTTCGTAGCCGGGAACGGGGCGGCCCGTGGTGCCGTATTCGACTTCGCCCGCGCGATTCGACAGGAAGATATGCAGCATCTCGGTCGAGCCGATACCGTCGAGAATTTCGCAACCGAAGTGCGCGGTGAAGCGCTCGCCGATTTCGCGCGGCAGCGCTTCGCCCGCCGACGTGCATACGCGCATTGCGACATCGACGCGCTCGGGCAGGTTGGGCGAGACGAGCATGCCCGCGTAGAGCGTCGGAACGCCGTAAAAAATGGTCGGGCGATGTTGCACGAGACGCGTGAAAATCGCGTCGGCGGTGGGGCGTTCGGCCATCAGTACGGCCGTAGCGCCGACCGAGAGCGGGAACGTCAGACCGTTACCCAAACCGTACGCAAAGAACAATTTGGCCGCCGAGAAAACCACATCGCTTTCGACGATGCCAAGAATCGGTTTCGCATACAACTCGGCGGTCCAGTACAAATTCGCATGCGTGTGGACGGTGCCTTTCGGTTTGCCGGTCGAACCCGATGAATACAGCCAGAACGCGATATCGTCGCAGCCTGTCGTGGACGCTTTGATGGCCGGTGTGGCCGCGTCGATCAGATCATTGAGTCGCGGCGCTGTTAAAGATTCGCTTTCGGGCGGCTGTGAGACGATCAACTGGCAACCGTCGTGTTCGGCGGTATCCATCGCCTGCGTGACATTCGGCAACAAAGCGTCCGATGCGATCACGGCGCGCGCGTGGCTGTGCGTCAGCATGTACACGTAGTCGGCGGCAGTGAGCAGGGTATTCGCGACGACCGGCACGACGCCCGCATAGAGTGCACCGAGAAAGACGATCGGCAGCTCGACGGTATCGAGCATCACCAGCAGTATGCGTTCTTCCGGATGCACGCCGAGTGTGCGCAATGCGCTCGCGAAGCGGCGGGCCCGTTCTTCGAGTTCGCCGTATGTGGTGGTGCCGGTGTCGTCGATATAAGCAGTCTTGCCAGCGCGCGATTCATTCAGTTGAAACAGGTAAGCCGCGAAATTGAATATCGCGGGCGGCGGCTCGACCGTCGCGGCGGGCTGATTCGCAGCCGGTTCCAGCAGGCCTTCCATATGTCTCCTCCATCGGGTGAGGCGGTCCGGCCGTTTTGTGCTCATGATCCGCGCGATGCTTGCTTTTTGCTCGGCTGTTGCTTGCCTCGTGACGCTACGCCGTGGGCAAATGAGTGGTTTGCGTTAGTGCGTCAATCGCAGCGCTCGATGCCTGAACGGCCGAGCGCCTGTGATAGAAACCCAGTGCACGCAGGCCGCCGAGTTCTTCGCCGCCGCCCGCGCGGCCCGGTCCGCCATGCAGCGACATCGGCATCACGTTGCCATGGCCGGTTTGACTCTGCTGGACTGACGGCGAGATCGCGTGGACGCGCCCATGCGAATCGGCGAGTTCGAGTGCGAGGCGGCCGAGATGTGCGTCGTCGTTCGAATAGATCGATGCGACGAGCGAGCCCTGACCGCGTCGCGCGAGTGCGACGGCGTGCGCTTCGGGAAGGGCGCCGTTTGCTGCGGCGGCGACGCGATAGGGCGCCACGGTCGCCACCGGTCCGAATACTTCGACGTCGTGCAACAGCGTCGCGCGATCGGGATCGTTGACCATGAACAGATGCGGCGCGACACAGGCCGCAATCGTTGCGTCCGCATCGACAAGCGGTGCAGACGAGCCGTCGTACGCGAGTACCGCTTCCTCGCGCAACGCGGCGATGCCGGCCAGCACGTTCTCGTACTGCTCGCGGCTTACGAGCGAACCCATCCGCACGGCTTCGTTGCGCGGATTGCCGACGGTGATTTTGGCGAGCTTTGCCTTGAGCGCATCGAGCACCGCTTCGAGCGATGCTTCCGGCACGAACGCGCGCCGGATTGCCGTGCATTTCTGACCGGACTTCACGGTCATTTCCCGCACCACTTCCTTGATGAACAATTCGAAAGCCGGCGTGTCGGGGGTGGCATCGGCACAGAGAATGGCACTGTTGAGACTGTCGGCTTCGACATTCAGACGCGCGCCGCGCTCGACGAAAGCCGGATGCGCGCGCAGTGTTGCGGCGGTTTGCGCGGAGCCGGTGAACGACACCACGTCGAATGCCTGAATCTGATCCAGCAGACCTGCGGAACTGCCGCAGATGACTGACAACGCGCCGGGCGGCAGAATGCCTGCGTCGACCACATCGGCAATCATTCTTTGTGTGAGCCATGCCGTCGCCGTAGCGGGCTTGATGATGACGGGCACGCCGGATAGCAACGCGGGTGCTGCTTTCTCCCACAAGCCCCACGACGGAAAATTGAACGCGTTGATGAAGAGCGCCACGCCGCGCGTCGGCGTGAGCACGTGCTGCACGCTGAACGATTGGTCTTTGCTCAACGATACGGCGTTGCCGTCGCGCAGCGCATGCACGTCGCCGAGCGACGCACCGAGTTTCGCGTAGTACGACAGTGTAAAAATTCCACCGTCGATGTCGACCGCCGAATCATTGCGCGTGGTGCCGGAGTTCGCGGTCGCGATCGCGTAGTAGTCGTCACGCTTCGCCTGCAGCAGTTTGACGATGTCGGCAAGACGGGCGGCGCGCTGTGCATAGGTCAGCTCACGCAAGGCGTCGCCGCCTTCTGCTCTAGCGAAGTCGAATGCATGGGCGAGATCCAGGCCCTGGCTCGACACGCGCACGAGCGCTTCACCTGTGATCGGATCGGTCAGCGTCACGCCTTCACCGCCGCCCGCGACCCACTGGCCGGCAACGTAGTTTTTCAATAGTTCGGTCATGATGAATCTCAGGCGGAGGTGGCAGCGGGAGTGAATTCGATCGCGCCTTGCGGCAACAGATACAGCACCAGCGCCTGTCCATTCGCGACGGTCGGGCGATGTGCGCTGCCGGGGCCGTACACGCACCAGCCGGCTGGATGACCGTCGAAGGTGGCGCCTTCTGTAAGCGGCATGATCAGATCGATTTCGCCGTTCGGATGCACGTGATGCGGACCGGCAATATCGTTCATGTCGACCACGTCGACGGAAAAGCCGTGGGTCTCCGGCAGTGGCTTGAAGATCCGGCCGTAACGAATGCCGCCGCCTTCGCGGTTGCACAGCCAGCCTTCCGCCACGCCGGTGCGGCAGGCATCGGCGAGCGTGCGGAAGGTTGCGCCGTCCGCGGGATAAGTGTCGTTGAGCCACGTGGCCAGTGCGCCGTCGAGCGGTCGGCCGGCGAGTTGCTCAGTCACGCCTGCAATCAGGCGTTGGAAGTCATGTGGGGACATGCGAGCCTCCAGGTCAGCACGCGCACGCACCTTAATTCATGCGTGTTGTTGCGCTGTCTCCGTGACGCTGCCGAAAAACCTCGACAGCGTTTGTTATTGGATCAATATTTGGCGAAAATTAACCGTTCACTCCGTGCGTGTCAAGCACTATAGTACATGTAACGCACTCAAGAGGCAGTTAAACATGAACCAAAATTACTCTTCCGCGCCGCTGGACGACCCTGCCGATGAGGACGCAAGCCGCGCGGGCCGGGCCGACGGCGGGGCCGACCGCGGAGCGGAGCGCGGCGGCGAGCGCGAGGAACGCGATCCTTTTCTGACGGCGATGGGCGAGCGCGTGCGTTTGTTGCGCGCGCGCCGTGGCATGACGCGCAAGACGCTGGCGACTGAAACCGGCTTGTCGGAGCGCCATCTGGCCAATCTGGAATCCGGTGTGGGTAACGCGTCGGTGCTCGTGCTGCGGCAGATCGCGACGACGCTGAACTGCCCGCTGGCCGAAGTGATCGGCGACGAAACCACCGCTTCCGCTGAATGGCTGCTGATCCGCGAACTGCTGCAAGGGCGCGACCAGGCGGCGTTGCAGCGCGCCCGCGTGGCGCTTGCCGAGATGTTCGCGCAAGCGCCGCGCGACCCGCATCGCAAGGACCGGATTGCGCTGATCGGCCTGCGCGGGGCAGGCAAGTCCACCTTTGGACGGATGCTCGCCCAGGAACGCAAGGTGCCGTTCGTTGAACTCACGCGCGTGATCGAACAACTCGCCGGATGTCCGCCGTCGGAGATTCATTCCCTCTATGGCGCGAGCGCTTACCGGCGCTATGAGCACCGCGCACTGGAAGCCGTGATTCAGGAGCACGAGCGCGCGGTGATCGCGTCGCCGGGCGGCCTGGTGTCGGAGTCGGGCACCTTCAACGCGCTGCTGTCGCACTGCTTCACCGTATGGCTGCAAGCCACGCCGGAAGAGCATATGCGCCGTGTCGTCGCGCAAGGCGACCTGCGGCCGATGTCCGGCAACAAGGAAGCGATGGATGACCTCAAGCGCATCCTGGCGGGGCGTGGCGAACTGTACGGACGTGCCGACATGATCTTCGACACCAGTGAGAAAACCTTGGCTGACGCCTACTTGCAGTTGCGAGACCGGCTTGCCGCAAGAATTGCGGCGGAATCGCCGGACGAAGCACGGGTGAGCTGAAATGCAGTGCGAGGTCAGGGTTTACTAGCAAACATGCACTAAAGTGCTTTACATGGGTATGACGATGCACTATTGTTCAAAAAACAAGTTTTGCACCGTCCAGTCAGGAGACGCCCCATGTCCGCAGCAGAAACCGCCGTCGCGCCGGTCGACTATCGCACCGATCCCTCGCAGTACAAGCATTGGAAGCTGAGTTTCAACGGTCCCGTTGCCACGCTCGGTATCGATATCGCCGAGGACGGCGGCATCCGTGACGGCTACAAGCTGAAGCTGAATTCATACGACCTCGGCGTCGATATCGAACTGCACGACGCAATCCAGCGCATCCGTTTCGAGCATCCCGAAGTCAAAACGGTGGTGCTGACGAGCCTGAAGGACCGCGTGTTCTGCTCGGGCGCGAACATCTTCATGCTGGGTCTGTCGACGCATGCGTGGAAGGTCAATTTCTGCAAGTTCACCAACGAAACGCGTAATGGTCTCGAAGACTCGTCGCGTCATTCAGGTCTGAAGTTTCTCGCTGCCGTGAACGGTGCGTGCGCCGGCGGCGGTTATGAACTCGCGCTCGCGTGTGACGAAATCTATCTGGTGGATGACCGCTCGTCGTCGGTGTCTCTGCCGGAGGTGCCGCTGCTGGGCGTGCTGCCGGGCACGGGCGGTCTGACGCGTGTCACCGATAAGCGCAAGGTGCGCCACGACCGCGCGGATATCTTTTGCACGGTCGTGGAAGGCATTCGCGGCGAACGGGCGAAAGCATGGCGTCTCGTGGACGAAGTCGTGAAGCCGAATCAGTTTGATCAGACGATTCAGGCGCGCGCACTCGAACTCGCCGAACAAAGCGATCGCCCCGCCGACGCACAAGGCGTGGTGCTTACGCGTATCGAACGCACCGATCGTGAAGACGGCCTGACTTATAAAACGCTCGACATCACGATCGATCGTGCGAAACGCATCGCCACCTTCACGGCGAAAGCCCCGCAAACCGAACAACCCACCGGGATCGACGCGATCGTTGCCGCCGGCACGAGCTGGTGGCCGCTGCAGTTCGCTCGCGAACTCGACGACGCGATTCTGTCGATGCGCACCAACGAACTCGAAGTCGGCACCTGGGTCTTCAAGACCGAGGGCGATGCCCGTAACCTGCTCGCCGCCGATGCCACGCTGATGCAGTACAAGGAGCACTGGTTCGTGCGCGAGACGATTGGCCTGCTGCGCCGCACGCTGGCGCGTATCGACGTGTCGTCGCGTTCGCTGTTCGCACTGATCGAACCGGGCTCGTGCTTCGCGGGCACCTTCGCGGAACTCGCGTTTGCCGCCGACCGCAGCTATATGGCGGCACTGCCGAGCAACGAAGACGAAGAACCGGCGATCACGCTGTCGGAAGTCAACTTTGGTCTCTATCCGATGGTCACGCATCAATCGCGCCTCGCTCGCCGTTTCTATGAAGAAACCGAGCCGCTCGATGCAGTGCGCTCGAAGATCGGCCAGGCGATCAAGCCAGTTGAAGCCGAGCGCCTTGGCCTCGTGACCGCGTCGCCCGACGATATCGATTGGGCCGACGAAATCCGCATCGCGCTCGAAGAACGCGCGGCGATGTCGCCGGATGCATTGACCGGTCTGGAAGCGAACCTGCGCTTCAACGGCCCGGAAACAATGGAGACGCGCATTTTCGGACGTCTCACCGCATGGCAGAACTGGATCTTCAACCGGCCGAACGCAGTGGGCGAGAAGGGCGCGCTCAAGGTGTACGGCAAGGGCAGCAAGGCGCAATTCGACGTCTCGCGCGTTTGATTCTTTTCGACGCGACGCAACGTAAATGAACGCGACGCCAGCTGCCTGATACGCGCCTCTCATCCGTAAGCTCTGTATTCCGACCAAGGAACCGACCATGTCATCGATCAACTACAGCGAAAAGATTCCGAACAACGTCAATCTCGCCGACGACCGCGCGCTGCAACGCGCGCTCGAACAATGGCAGCCGAATTTTCTAGCCTGGTGGGGCGATATGGGCCCGGAAGGCTCGCATGGCTACGACGTGTATCTGCGCACCGCGGTGAGCGTCGATGCGGGCGGTTGGGCCCATTTCGATCACGTGAAGATGCCGGACTATCGTTGGGGGATTTTCCTCACGCCCGGCGAGCAGGACCGCAAGATTCATTTCGGCGAGCACAAGGGTGAGGCTGCGTGGCAGGACGTGCCTGGCGAGCATCGGGCGAATCTGCGCCGCATTATCGTCACGCAAGGCGATACGGAGCCGGCTTCGGTCGAGCAGCAGCGGCATCTGGGTTTGACCGCACCGTCGATGTACGACCTGCGCAACCTGTTTCAGGTGAACGTGGAGGAAGGGCGCCACCTGTGGGCGATGGTGTATCTTCTGCATCGCTACTTCGGCCGCGACGGTCGCGAGGAAGCCGAAGCACTGCTCGGCCGCCGTTCGGGTGACGAAGACAATCCGCGCATTCTTGGTGCCTTCAACGAAAAAACGCCCGACTGGCTCGCGTTTTACATGTTCACGTACTTCACCGATCGCGACGGCAAGTTTCAACTGTCGGCGCTCGCTGAATCGGGTTTCGATCCGCTTGCGCGTACCACGAAGTTCATGCTGACCGAAGAAGCGCATCACATGTTTGTCGGCGAATCGGGTGTGTCGCGCGTGATCCAGCGCACCGCGCAAGTGATGAACGAACTCGGTACGGACGACGTCGCGAAGATTCGCGCGGCCGGTGTGATCGATCTGCCGACCATCCAGCGCTATCTGAACTTCCATTACTCGGTGACGATCGATCTGTTCGGCGCCGACCATTCGTCCAACGCCGCCACGTTCTATAGCTCGGGCCTGAAGGGTCGCTATGAAGAGAACAAGCGCGACGACGATCATCAATTGAACGGCCAAAGCTACAAGTTGCTCGACGTGCAGGACGGCAAGCTGGTCGAGCGTGAAGTGCCGATGCTCAACGCCATGAATGAAGTGCTGCGCGACGACTACATTAAAGATTCGGTGGCAGGCGTTGGCCGCTGGAACAAGGTTCTCGAAAAGGCCGGCATCGATTTCCGCATGACAGTGCCGCATAAAGCGTTCAACCGGCAGATCGGCACGTTTGCCAACACTCGCGTGTCGCCGGATGGCCGTGTGATCAGCGAGACCGAATGGGCCGCGAATGAAGCGAAGTGGCTCGCCACGCCGGAAGATCGCGCGTATGTCGCTTCGCTGATGGGCCGCGTCACAGAACCCGGCAAGTTCGCAAACTGGATCGCGCCGCCGGCAATGGGCGTGAACCGTCAGCCGGTTGATTTCGAGTACGTGCGCTTCAACTGAGTACGGCGATTAGAAACGTGCGGCGTCGTATTCGCACGAATATATGGTGGAGGAAGTCATGAACGGCCCAGTATCGATCGAAGTCCTCAGGCAGCATCTGATCGATCCGGAAATCTGCATTCGCTGCAATACGTGCGAAGAGACTTGCCCGGTCGATGCGATTACGCATGACGAGAACAACTATGTGGTCAAGGCGGATGTGTGCAACGGTTGCATGGCGTGCGTGCCGCCGTGTCCGACCGGCGCGATCGATAACTGGCGCACGGTGCTGAAAGTCGATGCGTATCCCATCGAAGAGCAGTTCAAATGGGACGTGTTGCCAGAGCAGAACACCATGGCTGTGCCGGTTGCGGAAGAGGCTGCGACCGTGGCGGGATCGTCAGGCGATACACCGGCGGACGCAAGCGGGATTGAAGTCGATACCGTGCGTGGGTCGGTTGTGCCGCCGTGGTCCGCGGCGAAACCGTATGTGAATCTTTACACGCACAAGGCGCCGACTACCGCGACGGTGGTCGGCAACTATCGGCTCACCGATAGCTCGACCGATAGCGATATCCATCACATCGTGCTCGATTTCGGTTCAATGCCTTTTCCCGTCCTGGAGGGCCAGTCGATTGGCATCCTGCCGCCGGGCGCGACTGACGATGGCCGCACGCATCATGCGCGACAGTATTCGATTGCGAGCCCGCGCGACGGCGAACGGCCCGGCTATAACAACGTTTCGCTCACCGTGAAGCGCGTTTCCGAGCGGTACGGCGACGTGCTCGATGGGGTCTGCTCGAATTATCTGTGCGATCTGAAGAAGGGCGACGTGGTCAACGTGATCGGCCCGTTCGGCGGCACCTTCCTGATGCCGAATCATCCGAACTCGCATCTGCTGATGATTTGCACGGGCACCGGTTCAGCGCCGATGCGCGCGATGACCGAGTATCGCAGGCGGCGTCGTTTGAAAGGCGCGACCGGCAAGCTGATGTTGTTCTTCGGCGCGCGCACGAAAGAAGAGTTGCCGTATTTCGGGCCGCTGACGAATCTGCCCAAGGATTTCATCGATACCAATCTGGCGTTTTCGCGCACGCCGGGTCAGCCGAGGCGCTACGTGCAGGATGCGATGCGTGAACGCGCGGTCGACGTCGCGCACATGTTGAAGGACGACAACACGCATATCTACGTGTGCGGTTTGAAGGGGATGGAAGACGGTGTGCTGCAGGCACTCAAGGAAATCGGCGAACAGCACCAGCTCGACTGGGAGGCGTTATGGATGAAGCTGAAGCGGGAAGGGCGGCTGCATCTGGAGACGTATTGAATCTCAGAGCCTCAAGATAGGCATCACGCAATAGTTCGAAGGCCCGGCTGCTTTTCAAAAATGCAGCCGGGCCATTGTGTTTTATCTCGCCGGATCCGAGCCATCCTCATGCTGCACCGGCGACACCGCCCCACACGCCCGGATCACCAACTGCACGACTTCCTCCGTCGTCGCTTCGAACGCCTTCTGCGTCAGGGCGCGTTTGCCTTTAAGCGCGCGAATCTGCGCGTCGAAGTCGGCGTAGTGTTGGGTCGTTGCCCAGATCATGTACATCAGCGTCTGCGCATTCACCGGCGCCAGCAGCCCGCGTGCGATCCAGTCGTCGATCACCTTCACCCTGCTGTCCAGCCAGGGCTTCACGCGCCCCGTGAGAATGTCCTCCATATGCTCGGCGCCGTGAATGATCTCGCTCGCCCACACCTTCGAGCCTAAAGGCCGGCGGCGCGATAACTCCATTTTCGCGCGCACGTATCCGCCGATCGCCTCGACCGGATCGTCGCTGCATTCGAACGTATCCGCCGCGCGGTGCCAGTCTTCGAACAGGTCTTCCAGCACACGCCGGTACAACGCGAGCTTTGTTGGGAAGTAGTAATGCAAGTTAGCTTTTGGTAAGCCTGCACGTTCCGCGATCATCGCCGTACTGGTTCCGTCGAGACCTCGCTCGGCGAAAACCGCTTCGGCGCACGCCAATAAATGCGCTTCATTCGACTCGCGAATGTGCGCCTTGCGCCGCCGCAAAGGTGCGCGAGTTTCGCCCTTTGTCTCGTCGTTTTCCGTGATGTCGGCAGCCACGTTGTCGTCTCTCATGTTGGCCTTCATCGGCATGTGTGCCGCGTCGCGCTTCATTCTAGTCGTTTGAGCGCGGATGGACACGCGTATTCAAGGCCGTCTAAAAACGCGTGCTGCAGTGCAATGGCACGCTTCTCGCTATGATTCCCACCGTACGAAAGGTATTGATTTGGCGGGCTTAATCGTCTACAACCTGTCCAACTGGACAGGATTGAGAGAGCGAGAGATGCCCCAGGGTTTGCCCTCTGTATCAGAGGCAATCGAAGGCATCGAGTGTGCACCGCCGCCGTGCGGGCACGCCCCAAAACCCGCCGCCCATGCACCAGTTTCATGTCGATTCACCGAAAGGAGCGAGACGAATGAACGCGGTATCCGAAGCGCTGAAGCACGCAGAACCCGCTACGTCGATCAAGGTCGACGGCAAGCGGCTGTGGGACAGCCTGATGACGATGGCGAAGATCGGCGCAACACCCAAAGGCGGCGTCTGCCGCCTGGCGCTGACTGACCTCGACAAACAAGGGCGTGACCTGATCGTCAGTTGGGCGAAAGAAGCGGGCTGCACAGTCAGTGTCGATCAGATGGGCAATGTGTTCATGCGCCGCGCCGGGCGCAATCCCGATGCGTTGCCGGTCATGACCGGCTCACATGCGGACTCGCAGCCGACCGGCGGCCGTTTCGACGGCATCTACGGTGTGCTCGGCGGACTCGAAGTGATCCGTAGTCTGAACGATCATGGCATCGAGACCGAGCATCCGGTTGAAGTGGTGATCTGGACCAACGAGGAAGGCTCGCGCTTCGCGCCCGCCATGGTCGCCTCGGGGGTGTTCGCCGGCGTCTTCACACTGGACTACGGCCTCTCGCGCAAGGACGTGGACGGCAAGACCATCGGCGAGGAACTCAAACGTATCGGCTATGCGGGCGATCTTCCTTGTGGTGGACGTCCGCTGCATGCCGCGTTCGAATTGCATATCGAACAAGGGCCGATTCTCGAAGCCGAGCAAAAAACCATTGGCGTGGTGACCGATGCGCAAGGCCAGCGCTGGTACGAAATCACGCTGACGGGGCAGGAGGCGCATGCGGGTCCGACGCCGATGCCGCGCCGTCGCGATGCATTGCTCGGCGCCGCGCGCGTGGTCGATCTGGTCAATCGTATCGGCCTGGATAACGCGCCGTTCGGCTGCGCGACGGTCGGCATGATGCAGGTCTATCCGAATTCACGCAATGTGATTCCGGGCCGTGTGTTCTTTACCGTCGACTTCCGTCATCCGGATGATGCCGTACTCGCGAAGATGGATGCCGCATTGCGCGAAGGCGTGGCGAAGATCACGAGCACGATCGGTCTGGAAACCGAACTCGAACAGATTTTTTACTACGCACCGGTCGCTTTCGATGAAGCCTGCGTGAAGTCGGTACGCGCCGCGGCCGAACGCTTTGGCTATTCGCATCGCAACATGGTGTCCGGTGCAGGACACGACGCCTGCTATCTGTCGCAGGTCGCACCGACTTCGATGGTGTTCGTGCCGTGCGTCGACGGGATCAGTCACAACGAGATCGAGGACGCCACCTTCGAATGGATCGAAGCGGGCGCCAACGTCTTGCTGCATGCCATGCTCGGACGAGCGTGCGAGCCGGTTTCATAACGCTTTAGCGGTAGCGGTTGCGGCTTGTGGTTGATTCACCCGCCTCACCGTAGTGCCCATAAAACATGCCGTCCCGGCTCCGCTTCTGCGCAGCCGGCGGGAGCGGCTACGTCCTCACATTAAAGAAGGAACGTGTATGGCCATCAAACAAACCGGCGATATTGCGGCTCAGCGCCTATCGGCCGATCAACTGTCGTGCGAGTTCTCCGACATCGCGCCCTTGCTCGACGCGAGTGCCGCGGCTGCGGCCGCGAGCCGCTGTCACTACTGTTACGACGCGCCGTGCGTGAACGCGTGTCCGACGCAAATCGACATTCCCAGTTTCATTCGCAAGATCAGCAACGGCAATCTGAAGGGCGCAGCCGTCGACATTCTGTCGGCGAATCCGATGGGCGGCATGTGTGCGCGCGTTTGCCCGACCGAGATTCTTTGCGAGGGTGCTTGCGTGCGCAACCATCAGGATGCGAAACCGGTGGCGATCGGCGCGCTGCAACGTCATGCGACCGATTGGGCGATGGCGCGCGGTGAACCTCTATTCAAGCGCGCCGCTGAAACAGGCCGCCATGTTGCCGTAGTGGGCGCTGGACCGGCCGGACTCGCATGCGCGCACCGTCTCGCACTGGCTGGCCACAACGTCACCGTCTACGACGCCCACGAGAAAGCGGGCGGCCTGAACGAATACGGCATCGCTGCCTATAAAACCGTCGACGATTTTGCGCAGCGCGAGGTGGAGTGGCTGTGCTCGATCGGCGGCATCGAGATCAGGCACGGCGTAGCGCTCGGACGTGACGTGGAGTTCGATGCGCTGCGCAAGCAGCACGATGCGGTCTTTCTCGCGATCGGTCTCACAGGCGTGCGCGCATTGGCGATGGAAGGCGAGGACCTGAGTGGCGTGATGAACGCAGTGGATTTCATCGAAGAGGTACGCACGGCAAGTGACTTCGGCACGGTGCCGGTGGGCCGGCGAGTGGTGGTGATCGGCGGCGGCAATACGGCAGTGGATGCCGCCGTGCAAAGCCACAAGCTCGGCGCGACGTCCGTGACGATGGTGTATCGGCGCGGCGTCGAGTCGATGAGCGCGACGTGGGCCGAGCGCGATTTCGCGCAGACCAACGGCGTCACGCTCGTCACGCATGCAGCGCCGGTGCGTTTGATCGGAGAAGGCGGCGTGGTTACCGGTGTCGAGTTCGAACGCGCGTCGAGCGATGGCAATCAGGAGCGCTTCGTAGTCGACGCCGACATGGTGCTCAAAGCAATCGGGCAGACGCTGGTGCCGGTCGGTATCGAGCGCGAACTGTTGACGCTGGACGGCAGCCGCATCGCTGTCGATGCAAACGGACAAACCTCGCTACCCGGCGTATGGGCAGGCGGTGATTGTGCGGCGACCGGCGGGATCGATCTGACGGTGCAAGCGGTGCAGGACGGCAAGATTGCCGCCGCCGCGATCGACGCCCAGTTCGCCCGCACAGCTGTCAAAGCCGCTTGAAGTGGCTTGAAGCCACTTAAGCCACGCATCCAACCAGACAAAAAACAGCAGTCCCCAAGGAGCCGAACATGGCCGATCTGCGCTGTACGATTGCCGGCATCACGTCGCCGAACCCTTTCTGGCTCGCTTCCGCGCCGCCGACCGACAAAGCCTATAACGTGAACCGCGCGTTCGAAGCGGGCTGGGGCGGGGTCGTGTGGAAGACGTTGGGTCTCGATCCGCATGTAGTGAACGTCAGCTCGCGCTATGGCGCGGTGCAATGGAATGGCCAGCGCATCGCGGGCCTGAACAACATCGAATTGATCACCGACCGTCCGCTCGATGTCAATCTCAAGGAAATCGCCGAGGTCAAGCGCGATTGGCCGGACCGCGCGATGATCGTCTCACTGATGGTGCCGTGCAACGAGCGCGACTGGAAATGGATTTTGCCGCTCGTCGAAGATACCGGCGCCGATGCGGTGGAATTGAATTTCGGCTGCCCGCACGGCATGAGCGAGCGCGGCATGGGTGCAGCGGTGGGCCAGGTGCCCGAGTACATCGAGATGGTCACGCGCTGGGTCAAGGAGGGCACCAAACTGCCGTGCCTCGTCAAACTCACGCCGAATATCAGCGACATCCGCCTCGGTTCGCGCGCGGCCTATAAAGGCGGCGCGGACGGCGTATCGCTGATCAACACCATCAACTCCATCGTCGCGGTGGATCTCGACGCGATGTCGCCGCTGCCGATGGTCGACGGCAAGGGCACGCACGGCGGCTACTGCGGCCCGGCGGTGAAGCCGATCGCGCTGAACATGGTGGCCGAAATTGCTCGCGACGTGGAAACGCCGAATCTGCCCATCTCCGGCATCGGCGGTATTTCGACGTGGCGCGATGCGGCCGAATTCATGGTGCTCGGCGCGGGCAGCGTGCAGGTCTGCACGGCGGCGATGCATTATGGATTCCGCATCGTCTCCGATCTCGCGGATGGTCTCTCGAACTGGATGGACGAAAAAGGCTATGCGACGCTCGACGACATTCGCGGTCGCGCGGTGCCGAACGTGACCGACTGGAAGTACCTGAACCTCAAATACGACATCAAGGCGCGCATCGATCAGGACAAGTGCATCCAGTGCGGCCTCTGCCATATCGCGTGCGAAGACACCGCTCACCAGGCCATCATGAAAGAAAAAGATGGCGTCCGGCATTTTGAAGTGATGGACTCCGAATGTGTCGGTTGTAATCTGTGTATGCATGTGTGCCCGGTCGAGCAGTGCATCACGATGGAGCGGGTGGACAGCGGCGAGTATGCGAACTGGACCACGCATCCGAACAACCCTGCACGGGTGGATGCCGGTGAAAGCAACACGTCAGACGCGGCTGAAACTGCCGAGCCTGCGCACGCCCATGCCCACGCCGCAAAAGCAGCCTGAAACATGAGCTCACTGTAGGAAACGAAGCGCTTGTACTGAACCTGTAGTCCCCCTCAAGGCCTGACGCGCCGCCAGAAGCCGCGCAGGCCTCAACGATCAGTGGAGATCTTTCGATGAAGCAGACAGCGCAACCCGTCGATCCGCAGTTTGCGGCCGGCGCGCAGGGCAGCAGTCTTTACAACGACGACCTTGCGCCGACCGGCGTCGCACAGCGGACGTGGAGGTGGTATCACTTCGCCGCGCTGTGGGTCGGGATGGTGATGAATATCGCGTCGTATATGCTCGCGGCCGGTTTGACGGAAGAGGGCATGTCGCCGTGGCAGGCGGTGGCGACGGTGCTGCTCGGTAATCTGATCGTGCTGGTGCCGATGCTGCTGATCGGTCACGCGGGCGCGAAGCACGGCATTCCGTATGCGGTGCTGGTGCGCTCCTCCTTCGGCACGCAAGGCGCGAAATTGCCGGCGATGCTGCGGGCGATCGTCGCGTGTGGCTGGTATGGGATTCAGACATGGCTTGGCGGCAGCGCGATCTACACGCTGCTGAACATTCTGACCGGTAACGCGCTGCACGGCGCGGCGTTGCCGTTCCTCGACATCTCGCTTGCGCAGCTCGCGTGTTTCCTCGTGTTCTGGGCCCTGCAGATCTACTTTATCGTGCACGGCACCGATTCGATTCGCTGGCTCGAAAGCTGGTCCGCGCCGATCAAGATCGTGATGTGTATCGCGCTGGTGTGGTGGGCCACGTCGAAGGCGGGCGGCCTCGGCTCGATGCTGTCCGCGCCGTCGCAGTTCGTGCCGGGTGGAAAGAAGGAGGGTATGTTCTGGGTGACCTTCTGGCCCGGCCTCACGGCGATGGTGGGTTTCTGGGCGACGCTCGCACTGAATATCCCCGATTTCACGCGCTTTGCCAAAACGCAGCGCGATCAGATCATCGGCCAGTCGGTGGGTTTGCCGATTCCGATGGCGCTGCTCTCGGTGATATCCGTGGTGGTGACGTCGGCGACTGTGGTGATCTACGGCAAGGCGATCTGGGACCCGATTGACCTGACTAGCCGTATGACCGGCATCGGCGTCGGCGTTGCACTGATCATCCTGACGCTGGATACGATGTGCTGCAATCTCGCGGCGAATCTCGTCGGCCCGGCTTATGATTTTTCGAGCCTATGGCCGAAGGGCATTTCGTATCGCGTTGGCGGCATGATTACTGCAACTATCGCCATTGTGATGATGCCGTGGAAAATTCTTGCCACCACGCAGGGCTATATCTTCACGTGGCTGGTCGGATACTCGGCGCTGCTCGGTCCGGTGGCGGGCATTCTGATGGTCGACTACTTCCTGATCCGCGGTACCCGGCTGGACGCGCGTGAACTGTTCGACGAGCATGGCGAGTACAGCTACACCGGCGGCTGGAATATCGGCGCGGTGGTGGCACTCGTGATCGGTGTGCTGCCGAATCTGCCGGGCTTCCTGCACACCGCGTTTCCGGCGTCGTTCCCGAATGTGCCGGCGATTTTCAACACACTCTATACGTATGCATGGTTTGTCGGACTCGCGTTGGCGTCGATCGTATACAGCGCGTGGATGAAGCTGAGCAAAGGACCGAGTGCGCGCGTGGCGAGTGCCTGAGTGCGCCTGAGTGTGATGAGCGAGTGCATGCACTGTGCACCACGCCAATGAAGTACGTAGTACCGAAACCAGCAGTTCATAAGGAGGCGGCAACATGACGACCCTGATTCGCGGCGGCACGATTATCGACGCGGAGAACACGTATCGTGCGGACGTGTTGTGTGCGGACCCGCAGGACGGCGGCACGATCCTGCAGATCGGAGCGGACCTGGAGGCGCCGGCCGGCGCCACGATCGTCGATGCGGGTGGCCAGTATGTGATGCCCGGCGGCATCGATCCGCATACGCACATGGAACTGCCGTTCATGGGCACCACGGCCAGCGACGATTTCTATACCGGCACGGCCGCGGGCTTATCCGGCGGCACGACCAGCATCATCGACTTCGTGATTCCGAGTCCGAAGCAACCGTTGATGGAGGCCTTCAAGGAGTGGCGCGGCTGGGCTGAAAAGGCGTCGGCGGACTATGGCTTTCACGTTGCGGTGACGTGGTGGGACGATTCGGTCTACCGCGACATGGGCACGCTGGTGCATGAGCACGGCGTGTCGAGTTTCAAGCACTTCATGGCCTACAAGAACGCGATCATGGCCGACGACGAAGTGCTGGTGAACAGCTTCTCGCGCTCGCTCGAACTCGGCGCGCTGCCCACCGTGCACGCGGAAAACGGTGAACTGGTGTTTCAGTTGCAGCGTCAATTGCTCGCAAAGGGCTTTACGGGCCCGGAGGCGCATCCGCTGTCGCGGCCGCCTGAAGTGGAGGGCGAGGCCGCCAATCGCGCGATCCGCATCGCACAAGTGTTAGGCGTGCCGGTGTACATCGTCCACGTGTCCTCGAAAGATGCGGTCGATGCGATCGCGCGCGCCCGCAACGAAGGTCTTCGGGTGTTTGGCGAAGTGCTGCCGGGCCATCTGGTGATCGATGAAGCGGTGTATCGCGATCCCGACTGGACTCGCGCAGCGGCGCACGTGATGAGCCCGCCGTTTCGTTCCGCGGAGCATCGCGAGGCTTTGTGGCGGGGTTTGCAAGCGGGCCAGCTGCACACCACAGCGACCGATCACTGCGTGTTCTGCGCGTCGCAAAAGGCGATGGGCCGCGAGGACTTTACGAAGATCCCGAACGGCTGCGGCGGCGTGGAAGATCGCATGGCGGTGCTCTGGCATCACGGTGTGAATTCGGGGCGCCTCACGCCGAATGAATTCGTGCGCATCACGTCGACTAACGCGGCGCAGATCTTCAACCTCTATCCGCGTAAAGGTGCGGTACAGGTGGGCGCTGATGCCGACCTGGTCGTGTGGGATCCAGCAGCAAGCAAAACGATTTCGGTGAAGACGCATCATCAGAAGGTCGATTTCAACGTGTTCGAAGGGATGACGGTGCAGGGCGTGGCAATGCATACGCTCACCCGTGGCGCGCTGGCATGGACCCATGGCGAGCTGAGGGCAGAGCGTGGCGCGGGGCGCTATTTGAAGCGGCCGCCGAATCCCGCTTACTTCGATGCGATCCGGGTTGCCAATAAGCGCAAGGAGCCGCATCCGGTAGAACGGTAAGCCGTTTGCAATCTGACGGGCGGCCTCGCAGTGCCGCCCGTGCCGTCCGTTTTTCAACGCCGCGCGTTCGCCGTGGCGACACCCTCCCGCGTTTTCCCCGATGGCGCCCGGTATGCGTTCCGTGGTGCGATGCATGCCGCGTCTGTCATATCTGTTGTAGAGTCGAATTCGACGTTGCATGAGACGCCTTGGCTGTCCGCTTAGCACGCAAGCGCATATTGATCGAAAAGCTGATCCTTTGTAAAAACGCAGACCGTTTGCTACAGTCCGCCCACTCTGCCGGACATGACCGCCGGCGGAATGCCGCACACCAAACCATGCAACCGACGTAGCAAACTTTACGGAGCCACCAGATGAAGTCGATTCGTTCCATTCTGCTGATTGCGCTGCTGCAAGCGGTGACCCTGAGCCCGGCCTTCGCCGCTGACGAACTCGCGCAGATCAAGTCCGCGGGCGTGTTCAAGATCGGCACCGAAGGCACCTACGCCCCGTTCACGTACCATGATGAATCCGGCAAGCTGACCGGCTTCGACGTCGAGATCGGCACGGCGATTGCGCAGCGCCTGGGCGTCAAGCCGCAATTCGTCGAAGGCAAATGGGACGGTCTGATCGCCGGTCTCGATGTGAACCGCTACGACGCGGTGATTAACGAAGTCGCTGTCACCGACGCGCGCAAAGCGAAATACGATTTCTCGGACCCGTACATCACGTCGCATGCGGCGCTGATCGTGCGTTCGGACAACACCACGATCAAGACGTTCGACGACCTGAAGGGCAAGAAGTCGGCGAATACGCTGACCAGTAACTTCGGCAAGATCGCGGCCGCGCATGGCGCGGAGGTGATTCCCGTGCAGGGCTTCAACGAATCGGTCGATCTGTTGACCTCGGGCCGCGTCGACGCGACGGTCAACGATTCGCTGTCGTTCCTCGACTTCAAGAAGCACAAGCCGGATGCGAAGGTGAAGATCGCCGCGCTCGATACGTCGGCCGACAGCAGCGACAAGTCCGCAGTTCTGATCCGCAAGGGCAGCCCGGAATTGCAGGCGGCAATCAATAAGGCGCTCGCCGACATGAGAAAAGACGGTACCTACGCGAAGATTTCGCAGAAGTACTTCGGTAAAGACGTCTCCCAATAAGCGTCACCTGCGAGTCTGAATCATGCCGGCATGGTTGCTTTTGATGGCGAAGTCGCTGTGGCCCCTGCTGTATGCGGGGCTCGTGTTTACCGTGCCGCTCACGCTGGCATCGTTCGCGATCGGGATCGTGTTGGCGTTTATCGTCGCGCTGGTGCGGCTATTCGGGCCGCGCTGGGCGGTCGCGATCGTGCGCTTCTATGTGTGGCTGTTTCGCGGCTCGCCATTGCTGGTGCAATTGTTCGTGATTTTCTACGGACTGCCGAACGTGGGCATCGTGCTCGATCCGTTGACGGCGGCGATCATTGGCTTTTCGCTGAATGTCGGCGCGTATAACTCGGAAGTCATACGCGGCGTGATCGAGTCGATTCCGAAGGGGCAGTGGGAGGCGGCGTACTCGATGGGTATGACGCGTCAGCAGGCGCTGCGCCGTGCGATCCTGCCGCAAGCGGCGCGCGTCGCGCTGCCGCCGCTGTCGAACTCGTTCATCGCGTTGGTGAAGGACACCTCGCTCGCTGCGGTATTGACGGTGCCTGAAGTGTTTCAGGCGGCGCAGCGAATCGCCTCGGTGACCTATGAACCGTTGATTCTCTATACCGAGGCCGCGCTGGTGTATCTCGTGTTCAGTTCGGTATTGTCGTCGGCGCAAGTGCGGCTCGAGCGCAAGTTCGGCCGTCACGCACTTTTCCAGGCGGGCAACTGATGATTCGACTGGAAAAAATCGACAAGTACTTCGGCGAGAATCGGGTGCTGAGTTCGGTGGACTTGCGACTCGCGCCGGGTAATGTGACCGCGCTGATCGGCCCCTCCGGCAGCGGCAAGAGTACGCTTTTGCGTTGCGTGAATCTGCTGGAAATTCCCGAGGCCGGATCACTCGAACTCGGCGACCAGCGCCTCGAATTCAGCCGCGATCACAAGCCATCGCGCGAAACGGTGCTGACGATTCGCCGCCGCACCGGCATGGTGTTCCAGAATTTCCAGTTGTTTCCGCATCTGACGGTGCGGCAGAACGTCATGGAAGGCTTGCTGACCGTACTGAAGTGGGACAAGGAAAAAGCACGCGTTCGTGCGGATGAATTGCTTGAGAAGGTCGGTATCGCGCACAAGGCGGACGCATGGCCCTCGACGCTTTCCGGCGGCCAGCAGCAGCGCGTGGCGATTGCGCGGGCGTTGGCGCCGTCGCCGGAAGTGTTGTTATGCGACGAGCCCACATCGGCTCTAGATCCGGGTTTGGCCGCCGAGGTGGTGGACGTCCTCAAGCAGCTCGCCACGGAAGGCATGACGATGCTAATGGCGACACATGATTTACGTCTCGCTGCAACGATTGCGCGAGACGTGGTGTTTCTGAATAACGGCGTGGTGGTAGAGCAGGGCCCGTCGCGGGACATTTTCATGAATCCGCGCGAGCCGGAAACAGAGCGATTCGTATCGACACTGACACATAGCTTGCCGGACGCCTGGACAGAGCAGGGCCGGCCGGAGAGACGCTAAGTCAGGTTCTTCTCGTTTGCCGGAAGCCGCAAATGATTCCACGCCGCCAGCCCGGCAAAAACCACGCCGGCAATACTGACGCCGATCCATCCGAAGATCGGCCAAACCACCGCGCCGACCCCTGAACCGATGGCGCCGCCAATAAAATATGCGACCATATAAACGGTATTCACGCGGCTCCGCGCTTCGGGCTTTAGCGCGTAAATTCGCGATTGATTGGAAATCTGCGCAGCCTGCACGCCGATATCGAGAATGATCACGCCGATCACCAATCCAGCAATGCTTTTCGCCGACAAGGCAAAAACGACAAACGAAATCGCCACCAGCACAATCGACACTGTGATAATCGAGCGCGGTCCGCGTCGATCGGAAAACTTGCCGGCGAGTGGCGCTGCCATCGCCCCCGCAGCGCCGACGATCCCGAATAGACCCGCCGCCTGTGGCCCAAGATGAAACGGTGCACCCGCCAGCAATAACGCCAGCACTGACCAGAAGATGCTGAAAGCGGCAAACATCGCCGCGCCGGTCAAGGAGGCTTCGCGCAGCGCGCGATGCTCGACCACGAGGTGCCACATCGACACCAATAGCTTGCCGTACGGCAACGTCGAGGTCGGCTTGCTCTTCGGCAGGCGCATGATGATTACCACCGCCAGCACCAGCAAAGCGACGACTGAGGCACCGAACACGGCACGCCAGCCGAAGTACTCGCCGACAATGCCCGCCGCGGTCCGTGCCAGCAAAATCCCCAGCAACAGTCCACTCATCACGGTGCCCACGGCATGGCCCCGCTCGGATGCGGGCGCAAGTTCGGCCGCGAAGGGGACCGCCTGCTGCGCGATGGTGGCGAGTACGCCGATCGCGAGGCTCGCGATAATCAGCACCGACAGCGTCGGCGCCGCGGACGCCAACACCAGTGCGACGCACATCCCCGCGATCTGCAACAGGATCAGGCGACGTCGATCGAAGCGGTCGCCGAGCGGCGCCAATAACAGCATGCCGGCTGCGTAGCCCAGCTGCGTCACGGCCGGCACCACGCCGACCCACGACCCACTGTTGGGAAACGACTGCCGGAAATCGTCGAGCAGTGGCTGGTTGTAATAGATGTTGGCGACTGACACGCCAGCAATCGTTGCGAGCAGAAGCAGCAAGCCGCGCAACGATCGGTCGGCCGTAGCGGGAGTGGAAGCGTCGGATGTGGACATGAGAGGGGACCGCGTCGATGGACCGGCCCATGCGCGGTCCTCAAGCGTGCCGATCATACCGGAGCAGGAAGGATCGTGCTGACGGCCGCCCACGCCCCCAAACGCCTTGCAGACAAAATGAGATGGTCGTTCGGTTTTCGTTCGTAGAATCGGCACGCGCAACAAGATCCATCACGTGACCGAATTCATGAACACAACCTCGAAACCCGAACGCCGACGAATCGGCGGCTGGCTGTTGCTGGCGCTGATCTGCCTCGCCGCATGGGCGCTTTCAACCGCAGTCGCGTTGCGCGATCCGCTGAAGCTGATGCTCGAATGGGAACTGCTAGCAGTATTTATTCGCCCTGAAACGCATGGCTGGTATCGCACCGTGATCGCAATGGTCGGCTGCGACGTGATGATCGGGTCGTTCATTGTTGCCGGCACAGGCTGGCTGGCGCTGCTCGTGCGGCACAGATCGGCGCGCTTTCCGGTGCAGGTGCAGGCCTGGCTGTTGGCCATTGTCGTCATGCGAACCATTGCCTACCTGCTCGGCGACCATATGACCCGTACCATTGGCATTGACATCGCCATTCCCATCGACGGTTTCATTCAGGCCGTCGTTGCCGCCGCGCTCGGGATACCGTATTTCAGGCTGTCCCGGCGCGTACAGCAAACTTTCGTCGCCGCCTGAACTGGCGAGGCGACACCGTCAATCGATCAACGTGCCTTCATCTTCGTAAAACGGATACGGCCCTTCCGCTGCGTCGACATACGCTTGATGCGTGACGATGCCCGTCGCCGGATCGTAGCGATGCAGCGCGTAAGCGGGCGGCTCCATGACGAAGGCGGAGGGCGCATCCTCGCGCAGATCGAGTCCGACCTGATGCGCGGGTGCGGGCACCGCCGACGCAATCGTGCCGCCAAAACGCACAAACATCGGCCGATGCACATGGCCGCAGATCACCCGTTCGACATTCGGATAACGCGCGATCAACGCGGCGAGCTTATCGGCGGCAGCGGGATCGAGCCGCAATTCATCCATGTGCCCGATGCCGCAGACGAACGGCGGATGATGCAACGCAACTACAGTCGGTTTGCCTTGCGCCGCTTCGAGTTGCGCCGCGAGCCACGCGAGCCGTGAGTCGCACAGATTGCCGGCGCTTTGGCCCGGCACCATCGAATCGAGCGCAATCAACCGCAGCGGTCCGACATCGACCGCGTAGTGCACGAACTCTCCGCCACTGTGCAATTCGGCGCGATCGGGAAACGCGGCGCGCAACGCAGCGCGTTCGTCGTGATTGCCCACCATCAGGAAGTAGGGGATGGCGAGCGGCGCGAGCAGGGTCTTGAGGTGCTCGTACTGTTCCGGATCGCCCTGGTCGACGAGGTCGCCGGTCATGATTACGGCGTCGGGACGCGGTTCCAGCGCGTTGAGCGCGGCGACAGTGCGCGCGAGGTAGGCGCCGGTGTCGACGCGGCGGTAAGCCAGCGCGCCGGGTCGCTTGATATGCAGGTCGCTAATTTGAGCCAGCAGCATGGTGGGGATATCCTGTTTATGGCGCGCTAAAAGCACAGCGCAGCTTCATTACGATAGCGCAATCAGCGCGTCCTGCGCGATTGAAATCCCAACCGGCGTGCCACGCGCGAGTTCGACCCGGCCCGCGACGTCAATCAGCAAAGCGTCCGGGGCGGCGCCACCGATCGTGAGCCGCGTGCGCTCGCCGAGAAACGCCGTGGTTTCGATATGGCCGCGCAATTGGGCGCTGGCCGGGTCGGCGAGGGTCGCGTCCTCAGGGCGGAAGAAAATTTCGTGTGCCGCGCTTGCGTGCGCGGAGCCCGGAGACAGGGGGACAACGCCGCCGGTCGTCGTTAGCAGACCATCGCGCCGCTCGCCAGCCAGCCGGTTGATCGTGCCGACGAACTGCGCGACCGTGCGATTCGCCGGACGGTAGTAGATGTCGCGCGGCGAGCCGATCTGTTCGATGCGCCCCGCGCTCATCACGACAATGCGGTCGCCGAGTTCCATCGCTTCGGCCTGATCGTGCGTCACGTAGACGGTCGTGATGCCCAGTTCGCGCAGCAGCGTATTCATCTCGCTGCGCAAGGTGTCGCGCAAACGTGCATCGAGGGCGGTCAGCGGTTCGTCGAGCAGCAGCACGCGGGGTTGCACGGCGAGCGCGCGGGCCAAGGCGACACGCTGACGCTGGCCGCCGGAAAGCTGGTCGATGGGTTTGTCCGCGTGCGCGGTGAGGCGCATCATCGCGAGCAGTTCGTCGACGCGCTGCCGTGCGGTTTCAGCCGGTATCCGTTTGATCTTCAGTCCGTAACCGATGTTGCCGCGCACGGTCAGGTTCGGAAACAGCGCGTAGCTCTGGAACACCATGCCGACCTGGCGTTTCTCGATCGGCAACGCGGTGACGTCTTCGTCGCCGAACGCGATGCCGCCACCGGCGTCGGGTGTCTCGAGGCCCGCGATCATGCGCAACGTGGTGGTCTTGCCGCAACCGGACGGGCCGAGCAACACCAGTGTCTCACCGGCGCCGATGTGTAAATCGAGTGGTTCGAGCACGCGCGTGCCGCGAAACGTTTTCGCGCATTGCGTGAGCGTGATGGGAACGGAGTCGAGTTTCATGGCGTGGACGTCGGTGTAGGCTTTGAACGGGAGGCGGCAAGGCGGTTTTTCCCCGCGCTGCGCTGGCCGGTCGCATCGACGCCGAGCCATTGCATCGCGACGAGCAGCGGCATTGTCATGATGAAAAACAGAATCGTGTAGGCGCTGCCGATTTCGATGCGCAACGACGCATAGGTGTCGGCGAGACCGACCGGCAGCGTTTTGGTGTCAGGCGTATGCAGCATCCACGTCAGGTTGAATTCGCCGATCGAGAGCGTGAGCACGGCCAGCGCACCGGCGACGATCCCTGTCCGCGCGTTCGGCAGCACGATCGTGACGAAGCGCTGAAAGAAGCTCGCGCCGAGGCTCGCCGCACCTTCTTCTAGCGTGCGCAGATCGCTGCTCGCGCACACGGCAGCCACGGCACGCACCATGAACGGCAGCGTGAACACGACATGCCCGACGACGATAAACGCAACGCTCATGCGAAACATCGTGAAGCCGCCGTAGACCACCAGCAGCGCCAGCGCGGAAGCGAGGCCGGGCAGGGCGATCGGCAACACCAGAAACTCTTCGATGATGCGCGAGAGCCGCGTCTTGCTGCGCGCAAGCACGTAGCCCGCGGGCACGCCGGTCAGGAGCGTAATCAGCAAGGTCGCCGCGGCTACTTCGAGCGAGAGAAACACCGAGTCGTGATACTGCGTCCACACTTCGATTAGCCAGCGCAGCGTCAAGCCGCTCGATACGCCCTTGAAGTAGTTGACCGTAAGTCCGGCCATGATCGACATCACGACTGGCACGATCAGAAACGCACACAGCAGCAGCGTAACCAGCCACTGACCGGCTGCCAGCCACGTGCGTGACGTCGGCAGTCTGAGCCGCCGCGCGCGCGGTTTGGCGGCCGGTTGGATGGGGGCAGGGATGGAATTCATCGAAGTCTTGTCGTCGGGTTTGGACACACCGCTCATGCGCTTGCCGCGACAGCCGAGCCGCTCACGCTGCGAGCGAACGCCAGCACGGCCCAGGTGACGATGCCGAGCACGATGGACAGCCCTGCGGCCGTCACCATGTTCGCGTTCAGCGTGAACTCGGTGTAGATGGTCATCGGCAACACGTCGATGTCGGTGGCCAGTGTGAAGGCGGTGCCGAAGGCGCCCATCGCGGTCGCGAAACAGATGGCGCTCGCCGCGATCAGGCCCGGCGACAACGCGGGCAACACGATGTCGCGCGTGATACGCCAAGGCGATGCGCCAAGCGAACGCGCGGCTTCTTCGAGCGAAGCATCGAGCTTGGTTGCCGATGCCATCACCGTGACGATCACGCGGGGAATCGAGAAGTACAGGTAGCCGAGAAAAAGGCCGCTCATCGAGTAAGCGAACACCCAGCGATCACCGGTGAGTTTCAACGACAACGCGCCGATCAAACCTTGACGCCCGGCCAACATAATCACCATGAAGCCGACCACGACGCCTGGGAATGCCAATGGAAACGTCAGCAGCGCGAGCAGCGTGCGCTTGAGCGGAAACTCACGGCGCGCCAGCAGCAAACCGGCGATCACGGAGAGCACCAGCGTCGCCGCTGTGACCGCCGCGGACAACACGACTGTCGCGCCGAGGCTCGACATGTAGCGCGGATTGGTCAGCATTGCGCGATAGGTCGAGAACGCGTGGCCGTCACCGCTGATTTGCGCGAGTGCGCCCATCGGCAACAGCCAGAATGCGATAAAAACCGCCAGCGCCGGTGCGATCAATGCGATGCGCCAGCGCAGCGGGAACGTGACGTCGTTCAATGCATCACCTGTAGATAACGCTCGCCGAAGCTCGACTGTTTCTCGGCCATTTTGCCGAAGTCGACCGGCTTGGCGCGGGCATAGTCGCTGGCGGGCAGAAATTTGGCGGCGATTTCTGGGGTCATCGCATTCGCGCGAACCGGACGCAGATAGGCTTCGGCCCACAGCTTCTGACCTTCATCCGACAGCACGAAATCGAGCACTTTCTTGCCGTTCGCTTCATGCGGCGCGCCCTTCACGAGACTCATCACGTACGGTACCGAGATCGTGCCTTCCTTCGGAATCACAAACTCGACATTGGCGTGATCCTTGTACTTCGCGCGGTAGGCATCGAAGTCGTAGTCGAGCAGAATTGGGATTTCACCGGACATCACGCGTGCATAGGCGGTCTGCTTCGGCACGATCGGCGCGTTGGCCTTCAGTTTGCGGAACCAGTCGAGACCCGGCTCGAAGTTGTCGAGCGTGCCACCGAGCGCCTGATTCACCGCGACGGCGCCCGCATAGCCGACAAACGCGCTTGACGGATCGAGGTAGCCGATCATGCCTTTGTACTCAGGCTTCAGAAGGTCGGCCCACGAACGCGGGACCGGCTTGCCCTCGAGCGCGTCCTTGTTGACGAAAAAGCCCAGCGTGCCCGAGTGGATCGTGAACCAGTAGCCTTGCGGGTCCTTCATGTTTGCCGGGATGTCGTCCCAGTGCGCCGGCTTGTATGGCTGGATGACGCCTTTGTCTTTCGCCTGGAACGCCGACGACACGCCCAGATACACCACGTCCGCGACCGGGCTCTTCTGCTCGGCCATCAGCTGCGCTATCGACTGGCCGGAGTTCTTGTTATCAAACGGGACGCGGATGCCGGTCTTTTGCTGGATCGCCTTGATCTGGCTGGCCCAGTCGGCCCATTCGGGCGGGCAGTTGTAGCAGATCGCCGTTTCGTCGGCATGGGCCGCTTGCGGCGCGACGGCTGCCAGCGCGGCGGTGACGATCATGCCTGCCGACAGCGCGGTGGCCGTGGTGCGGACGAGGCGGCGCCAGAGCGGTTTGACCGAAGAAGCAAAGCGTGTTGAAGAGCGGATCACTGCGGGTCTCCTGAAGAGGAAGAGAGCGGGTGGTTCGGGGTTCAAAGTGGCAGCGGATTATGCAAACGGCTCTTCGGCCGACGTCGAAACATGCGCCGGCGGATTGTCGGCGCGGTTTGAAATCGCCGCGATGGTGGCGCCTTCGCGCAAGCTGTGCGGCAGCGTCAGCGTGGGCGACGTTTCGCCTAATGTTTCGTAGGTGCCGGTTACGCGGGACAGCAAACGCTGCCAGGCGGCGCAGCCGATCTCGCGATTCGGTGCGCAGATGCTTGCCAGCGGCGGCGACAGCAATTCGCCCATCGCGAGGCCGTCAAAGCCGAGAATCGACATGTCGTGCGGAATCTGCAGACGCGCGCTGCGCAGGCCGCGCATCACCACCATGGCGAGCAGATCGTTGCTGCAGAAGAGTGCGGTCGGGCGGGTCGGGCCGCTGGTCAAATGAGCGAGCACGGACGGCGACAGTTCGTCGGCGTTGAAATCGACTTCCAGCGCGGGTGCAGGCATGAGGCCGGCCTGTTGCATCGCCTGCGCGTAGCCAAGATGCCGCTGACGGGCGCGGTCCGAAGCGGCTAGCGAGCCGGCGAGCATCAGGATGCGGCGATGGCCATGCGCGATCAGCATGCGTACGCCGTCGAACGCGGCGAGACGGTTGTCGACCGAGACCGACGGACGCCGCACCGTGTCGTTATGCATCAGCACGTAGAGCAGGCCGGCGCGATCGAGCTCGTCGAGCAGCGGATGCGTGTCGGCATCGGCGACGGTCAGGATCAGGCCTTCCACGCGATGTTCGCGCAGCGTTTCAATGGCGTGGCGTTCGCGGTCCGCATCGTACTGGGTGGTCATCAGCATGAGCCGGTAGCCTTGCGCCGATGCGAGCTCGTCGATACCTTGCAGGCATTCGGCGAACACGGGGTTGGCGAGCGTCGGCAGGATCACGCCGATCAGGCGCGTGCGCTCGCCGCGCAGCTGGCGGCCTAGCGGGCTGGGGCGGAAGTTGAGGGCGTCGATGGATTGACGCACTTTGTCGAGCGTGACCGGGTTCACGGTGTGCGGCGCGTTGATCGCGCGCGAGACCGTGGCGATGGAAAAGCCCGCGTGGGCGGCGACATCTTTGATCGTTGGGATCATGGTTTCCGCTCGTGATGTAAACGTTTTCGTGAGCGGATTATCGGGAACGTTTGTGACTTGCGGATGACTCCGGTTTTTGTCTTTGGGGGGCGACGGTGGGGATGGACTGCGGCGGGACTGCGCCCGTTTGGTGCGCTCGCCGGGCAATGGTAGAATTCGCGTCCACGCGTGGTTCTGACCCCTGCCGGGGTGATGAAATTGGTAAACATAGCGGACTTAAAATCCGCCGCTTCACGGCTTGCCGGTTCGAGTCCGGTCCCCGGCACCAGGAAGCATTCCAACAAGTTCCGCTGAAATCCGTAAAGTCGCCGTGCCATAAGGCTCTGCGGCTTTTTTTGCGCCTGCAGGTTCCGGGGCTATCGATGTGCAGCCGGTGACAAATGTTGGTATTTGTCCGAACCTCTGCTACCTCGATCGTGAGATCGCGATCCCTGACCGCATCCCGCGCGAGGGTGATGGCAGTTTCGACGCGACACGTCGGGAAGCTTCGTGAAAACGATGGCGCGTGACCATGTCGCCTTCATGCCGAAGTCTGATGCGGCAACCGCAGCGCACAATTTTGCCGTCGCGTTCAAGCATGGAGAAGATCGACGCGCGCCAGGCGTAAAGCCAGGAACGCATCGAATGATGCCGTTGCCGTAGGGATAGGAAGGGGCACCGCCTTGCGGTGCCCGAAGCATTTTAATGACCGGCGCTCTGGCCGCCGTCAACGTGCAGGATTTCTCCCGTGATGAACGGTGCGGAATCAAGGAACAGAATCGCGTCGGCGATATCGCTCATCTCGCCCATGCGCCCAAGCGGATGGAAGGCGCCCAGCGCTTCGTGGGTTTGCGGCGCGTGCATCGGCGACTTGATGATCCCCGGCGCGACGGCATTCACGCGAATACCTTTCCTGGCGTACTCGATCGCCAGCGACTTCGTGGCGGCATTCAGCCCGCCCTTCGTCAGGGCTGCCAGTACCGAATACACGCCGCCGATCGCACGATCGACGGCGCTGGAGGTCACGCTAACCACGTGGCCGCTCGAATGCTTTTCCATTTCGGCGATGGCGAGTTGCGTGACGTAGTAGAAGCCCGAGACGTTCACATTCATCACGGCTGCGAAGTCTTGCTCGGTGTGTTCGGTGAAAGGCTTCCCGATGTAAATGCCGGCGTTGTTCACCAGCGTGTCGATCCGGCCGAATCGTGCGACACCTTCGGAAATAACACGCTGGGCGGTTGCCGGGTCACCAATATCACCGGCAACCGTCAGGATGTTCGCGTCGTCCGACGGTTTCATCGAACGCGCGGTCGCAACAATGCGGTAGTCGAGCTTGCGAAACGCCTTGACGACTTCGGCGCCTATGCCTTGCGACGCACCGGTAACGACGATGACCTTTTGTGAGTTGCTCATGCTTTACCCGGAAACCCAGAAAATTCTTGTTCGGAGTCAACGCTGATCAGACCGACGGCTCCGATCAGGCCAAACGTAGACGCGCTGATTCAGATTTCGCATAAACCTGCAATCAACCCCTTTTAGCCTGCGCCAGCCACTGGTCGAGACTGACGCGGCCGATCCGCGCGTCGCCAAGCGGCACGAGCGATTGTTCCTCGACACGGCCGCCGTAGTACCGCGCATCGCGATCCGTCACCACCGGGCGTGCGTCGCCTACCGATTTCAGATGACGGGTGACGATCTCCGCGAAGGGCGCGCGGTCTGGACCGGCGATCTCGACCGTGCCGTTCAGCGGCGCGGCGAGCGCGATCTGCGCGAGGCTCCCCGCGACGTCGTCCGCGGCGATCGGTTGAAACAGTCCGTCGCCGAGGCGTACCGTGCCGCCTTCCGTGCCGAAATCCGCGATACCGCCGATGAACTCCATGAACTGGGTCGCACGCACGATCGTGTACGGTACGCCCGCCGCTTCGATCACCTCTTCCTGCGCAACCTTGGCAACGAAATACGCGTTCTCCGGCGTGCGATCACAGCCGACGATTGATAGCGCGACGTGATGGCGCACCCCTGCGGCCACTTCGGCTTTGCCGAGGTTGCGCGCCGAGGTGCGGAAGAATTCGAGCACCGCCTGCGGCTCCCATGATGGCGCGTTCGTCACATCCACTACGACGTCCGCACCCACGAGCGCGTTGCTCAGGCCTTCGCCCGTCACAGCGTTCACGCCAGTGCGCGGCGACGCGGCAAGCGCCTCATGGCCCGCCTCGCTGAGCAGCGTGACGAGACGCGATCCGATGAGGCCGGAACCACCGATTACGACGATTTTCATGGCAGATTCTCCAGATGAAAGTAAATGAACGCGCGGCACTTGGCGGGGGCATCGCGTGAAAGTGTTCGCCGCCGTCGCATCG
Source organism: Paraburkholderia domus (assembly GCF_905220705.1). Lineage (GTDB taxonomy): Bacteria > Pseudomonadota > Gammaproteobacteria > Burkholderiales > Burkholderiaceae > Paraburkholderia > Paraburkholderia domus. The sequence goes on along the minus strand of NZ_CAJNAT010000001.1, from coordinate 523,433 downwards.
CGTGAGGCCATTGTGGAAGAATCATGCTCTAGCGAAAAGTGCCAAGAACTGGCGATCCGACTAGTCCATGTCGGTTGCCGTTCCCCTTGCCCGTGAGACCGTCATGACCGTTGCGACCCCCGCATTGACCATCGAAATCGATCGGCAGCATGAGTTGCCGATCTATCTGCAGATCTGCGAGCGTTTCAGGACCGCGATCGCCGCCGGGCATCTGCGTCCCGGCGATCGTGTGCCTGCGCTGCGAGGCCTCGCCACGCAGCTGAACACGGCGCGCGGCACGGTCGAGCTGGCCTACACGATCCTCGTCGACGAGGGCTATCTGCAGATGCGCGGTGCGGCAGGCACGTTCGTATCGTCGTCGCTGCCGGCATCGGTGATGCGCTCATCGCGTGCGCGAGGCGTTCAGGACGCACGCGCCGGGCAGAGCACTGAAGGAACGGGCACGCCGCAGAGGCCGGGCGAATCGCGCAGTGGTCAAGCGGCGCCGCGCCAGCAGGCCATCGCCGTCGCGATGAGCGGCGAGCCGCGGCCGTTGCAACCAGGACTGCCCGCGCTCGACGCGTTTCCGGGCAAGCTATGGAACCGGCTCGTTTCGCGTCGCGCGCGCAGCGGCGACCGCGCGATGCTCGCGTACCCGGATCCGGCCGGCTACCGGCCGCTGCGTGAACATATCGCCACCTATCTCGGGCTGTCGCGCGGGGTGACCTGTCTACCGGACCAGGTGTTCGTGACCGGCGGCTACCGTGCGACGCTCGAACTCGTGTTGCGCAGTCTCGCCAGCCCGAACGATAGCGTGTGGTTCGAGGATCCCGGCTATCTGCTCGCGCGCGGTTTTCTGGACGAGACCGGCGTGCAGCTCGTGCCGGTGCCGGTGGATGGAGAAGGCATCGACGTCGAGCGCGGCACACTGCTGGATGGGCAGGCGCGTTTCGCAGTGGTCACGCCGTCGCATCAGAGCCCGCTCGGGCACACGCTGTCGCTCGCGAGACGCATGGCGCTGCTGGATTCGGCAGAGAAAGCGTCCCGCTGGATCATCGAAGACGACTACGACAGCGAGTTCCGTTATCTGGGCCGGCCATTGCCGGCTTTAAAGAGCCTCGACCGGCACGATCGCGTGATCTATTGCGGCACGTTCAGCAAGGTGATGTTTCCCGGTTTGCGCCTCGCGTATGTGGTGGTGCCGGAGCGGGCCGTCGAGCGTGTCGGGCGAGTAGCGCACAGCATGAACGCCGGATCGCCGACGCTATTGCAGGCAGCCGTCGCGGATTTCATTGGGCAGGGGCATTTTGCGCGGCATCTGAAGCGGATGCGTGCGTTGTACGGCAAGCGGCGCGTGCTGATCGTGAACGCGCTGGATCAGGCGTTTGGCAAACGGCTGATTGTCGATTTGCCGCCAAGGGGAATTCAGTTCGCGGTGCAGTTCGCCGAAGGCCCCGATGGCCCGGTAGACGACGTCGCCGTCGCCGCGCGCGCCCGCGAAGCGGGGCTCGCGGTGCTGCCGCTTTCGATCTGGTACGCGAATGGCCGCGCACGGCGCACACCGCGCGGCCTCGTGATGGGCTTTGCGAACATCGCGGATGCAGATGAAGCAGGCCGTCTCGCGCGAACGTTGCGTGAGTGTCTGGACGGGTGACGCAGAAGAAGAAACCGCACGCTGGCTGCTAAACGTCAATTCGGCCATTACATGGTGGAAGATTCTCGTCCCTGTGCTGACGATATTTGGGCTGATGATGGCGAGCACGTACTGGGGACTGATGAGCGCCGCGCCTGACACCTACAAGCTGTCAGGTATGTACACGGCGCTTCCCGCAGCCGGCGAAATGAAGGCAGGCCCGCGCTGGCTCACCAGGCTGAATCGCAACAGGGTGCCGTGGCTGGCGGTACTCGTCATGTGGGTGGCCGGCGCACTTTTCCTGCTGCCGCTTCCCGCGTGGCAGCAAATGGTGAATTACACCACCTCGGTTACCGTCCTGACTTACGGACTGGGTCCGATCGCGCTACTCGTGCTGCGCCGCAATCTGCCTGAACTCAGGCTGCCGTTCCGTATGACGGGGACGTCCGTTATCGCGTCACTCGCGTTCATCTGCAGCAACCTGGTGATCTACTGGACGGGATTCAAGACCAACAGCTGCCTTTTTTCGATGGTCGCGATTGGGTGTACGCCGTGTACTACCATGTAGTTGTACGCAGACCCGCTGCCGGCTTCGGCTGGAAGAACATTTCGTGGCTTGCCCTGGTTCGGCGGAATCTGGCTGCTGTCGTGGCTTGGTGGAATCGGCGGCGGACGCGGCGTGATCGGTTTTGGCTGGGACATTCTGCTGGTGTCCATATGGAGCGTGATGGTAATGGTACTCGCCATGCGTTGCGCGTTGGAAGCGAATGAAACCTCGCTCGTGATGGAGCGGATGGACCAGACGAGCTAGGAGATCGCCACCCCGCGTCGAGGGGACAAGCGGCCACGCACTGTGGTTGAACAAAAGTTTGCGGCATGAGCGTCGGTGCCGTGTGGTGTTGCCGCGTGTTGCGCATCTTGCCGGGAAGCAGCAAAGAGTGAGCTAGCGAAACAGATCCGTAGTCCTATAAGGACACCATACGATGCCGGGTGACTCCGATCGGCCTGATCAGGTAATAAAAAACGAGCCGCGCCATGTCAAAGTGGCTCCGCTCCAGCCGCGCGCGGTCACCCATCAGGATGACGACACCAGTGAGCCGCTCGCAATACGTTGGCTATGCGTTCTCGCATTTGTGGTTGGCATCGTCACGGGGTTTGGGGCGGTGGTATTTCGGGCCTTGATCGGGCTTGTGCACAATGCGTTTTTTCTTGGCCGTCTGTCCTTTGCGTATGACGCGAGTCACTTTACGGACGCGTCTCCGTGGGGAGCACTCGTGATCCTTGTGCCCGTCCTGGGCGGTCTCGTGGTCACATGGATCGTTAGCACATTTGCTCCGGAAGCCAAAGGTCACGGCGTGCCGGAGGTGATGGATGCGATCTATTACAAACGGGGTGTGATCCGGCCGGTCGTCGCAGTTGTGAAGTCGATTGCGTCTGCCTTCGCGATTGGTTCTGGCGCCGCGGTAGGTCGCGAGGGGCCGATTATTCAGATCGGCTCGGCGCTCGGCTCGACGCTAGGACAGCTCGTGCGGATGACGGCGGGTCAACGCATCACGCTGGTGGCTGCCGGAGCGGGGGCGGGCATCGCGGCGACCTTTAACACGCCGATTGGTGGCGTGCTGTTTGCCACTGAACTGATGATGCCGGAAATTAGCGTCAATACATTTTTGCCTGTGGCGATTGCGACCGGCACGGCGACGTTTCTGGGCCGGCTGTTCTTTGGCGCGGCCCCGGCGTTCTTTGTACCGGCGCAACTCGGCGCGATTCCCAATCAGCCTGGCAGCGCATTGACGCTGATTCTTTACGCGTTGCTTGGAACCGTAACGGGCGCCGCGGCAGCGTTGCTGATTCGTGCGTTGCACTGGGCCGAGGACGCCTTCGATCTCGTACCGGGGCGTTACTGGCGGCACGCATGCGGGATGCTGATAGTCGGCGTGACGATGTATCTTCTATTCCGCTTTGCCGGTCACTATTACGTGGAGGGCGTCGGCTACGCGACGATTCAGGCTACGCTCTACGGTCAACTGGAAGGCGGCGCCTTTCTGTTGATGCTGGCACTCTGCAAGATGCTGGCCACTTCAATCAGTCTGGGGTCGGGATCCTCGGGCGGTGTGTTCTCCCCGTCGCTTTTTATCGGCGCCACGCTCGGCGCCGCCTTCGCCTCGGTCGTGGCGATGGTTTTGCCCGGGGCGCCGGTTAGCGCACCCGCCTTTGCGATGGTCGGCATGGGCGCGATGGTTGGAGGTGGTACGGGTGCCGCGATGACCGCTGTAGCGATGATCTTCGAAATGACGCGCGACTATGACATCGTGCTACCGATGATTCTCGCCGTGGCGTTCAGTCTGGGGGCACGTCGGCTACTGTCATCTGAGAGCATCTATACGCTCAAACTGGTGCGCCGCGGTCACCCGATTCCGAATGCCATGCACGCCAACATGTTTCTCGTGCAGAACGCGGCCCAGGTGATGGAAACAGACGTGTTTGTGCTCGACGCCCAGGTGCCGTTTCGTGATTTGCTGACGCGCTCGGAAGGCCCCCCATTCCGGCACGTCGTGGTCACGCGCGAACATGAGATCTATGGTGTCCTGCGTATCAACACGGGTTTGCGACGAGCGGTCAGCGAGAGCGATTCGGATATCACGCTTGGGGCGTTGGCGCAGCGCAATTTCATCGTTGTGCGAGAAAACGAGGTGGCTTTCGGTGTGATCACCCGATTGTGGAAACAGCACGCGATGATGGCGGTGGTGGTGGGGCGGCACGAAGGCCACGGACCCGACCGCGTGCTCGGGATTATCGCGAAGGAACACATCGCCGATGCTGTGGCGAGCAGCATCAGGATATTTCCCGGCTAGGCGGCAGCGGTAGCGGCAACTGACTGGCTGGGGCAAGTCGTTGGCAATAACAGGGTACGGGGCTGGGCTTGCTGTGAAGGAGCGACAAGTGAAACTGACACATGAGCTGGACGCTGTACGAAAGCGCATCAGCAAGGCGTTGCACCTTGATGCATTGAAGGGCGTCTCAGGTGAAAGCCACGTGGCAAGGGCGGTACCCACGCCCGAATGGGTCATTGTCTACCGCACGGCGCAGGGGTTCTGTTGCATGTACCACGATGCGCCGGTTGAGTTCGGCGAAATGCTCGACGTCCAGATCTGGTCCGAGGAAATGGATGTGCAGACCTATTTCATTGGTCTTTGAGCATCGGCGCCGGGCAACATGGAACCAGAACCCGAGCGAATTCGCTATCAGTGCTGATAACGGAACATAGCGTCTGCTTTAAGGCCGAGCGGCCTCAACGGTAGACGAGATCTGCGCGCCGGTTCTGTGCCCACGATGCCTCATCATGCCCCAACGCGACCGGCTTCTCTTTCCCGAAGCTAACCGCTTCCACCTGCGAGTCGGGTACGCCAAGCGTTGCAAGATCATGGAGTACTGCTTCCGAACGCTTTTCGCCCAAGGCGAATATTGTATTCGCTTGTTCCGCGCTCGTCGGTGTTGCCCTGAATCAGGACATGCCGGTTCGGGTGAGCCATCAGATATTTCGCGTGGGCCTCAAGCAGCGGTTGATGGTCGCTCTTGACGGTATAGCTGTCGAAATCGAAGTAGATGCTTTGTTTCGCAAGCGGCCCGTTAGGATTATTGAGTTCATCGACTGTTAGGGGCGTCACGTTTGCCGGCTGGCTGTCGACGGAGTTGCCTTGAGTGGCGCCGCCTTGCTGCTCTAGCTTTACACCCGAATGACACCCGGCGAGCATGCTCGCCATGAGAATGGCCGTGCACAATCCAGTCCTGGTCCCCCCTTGCTTAAGTCCCGTTTAAGGAAGGCGAAATAGATTGGTTGCAGGCATACCTGTCAGAGGTAGCAGGCGAAACGTCCGGACGTCCCCTCGCGTTGCGCTGGGGGCGACCTTTTCGGGATCCGGTGTCCTCAACCGGATCCGTTTTTTTCACGTAAGCCACGCAGGGGTTAAGCGTGTCGGCCGAGCGAACGGCCCGCTTGCGTTACGCCTCGCACTCGACGAGAAGTATCGGCGGATCTGATCGGGCTACTCGGGAGCAACGTTCCGTGCGACAGGCTCCATCTTCGCTAGTTGCAACCTCTGGCGATTCGTGGTGCGGCGGCGTGATTCAGATGTTTCCTTTAATCGACTACGAGATTCTGTTCCTCCTGACATCGGGCACCAGTTCAGCGGACGGCGAACTGAGCCGACGTCATTCAAAGCATTTTCGCGTGCGGCCGGAGGGAGCCGCTATCGAGTCTTTCGAAGAGGTGTGCCATGAACAGGATTTTCCTGGGTGCGGTTTTGATGAGCATCGGCCTATCACAAACCGGGTTCGCGCAAACAAAGTCGAGAGTCCAACCGGAAAAGATGAATTGCGAGGATTTTCTGGCATTGGCGGACAACTACAAGCCAGCCTTGCTGTACTGGGCTGCCGGCGTGAGCAAGGTCGACGTGAAGGCAACCGACGAGCTGATTGTTGACGCGGCAAATCCCGTAGGTCTGGTTGTTGACGAATGCAAGAAAAGCCCGCAGACATCATTTATGAACAAGGTTCGGCAGCTCACGAAGTCTGGACGGCTCAATGTCGTCGCCCACGGTGATCACGGCTAGTGCCTTGACCGACTGGTTTGCTCAGGCACTGACGGCGTCCGTGAGCCGTTTAAAGAGGGGCGCCTTAACGGAACGCTGGCAAGGCGCCCAGCGTGATCTCAAACGATCGCTCAGACCTTGATTAGAGTTCTTCTGAATTGAGTCCGTCAGGGTGCGTGCCATCTACGATTGATCGTCCCTCTGCGAATCCGGCCTGTTCCGCGGCTTGTGCAGTGAGCAGATCGGCGATCGGATGGGCAAAGCTCACCCGCGACGACCCGTAGCGAACGTCGGCCCCGGGACGCGCGACATAACCGACATAGGCAAACGGGATATTCGGCGGGTGCGGCGAATACTCGGGAACAGCGAGGACACGAATGGTATAGCCCTTGTATTCGTCAAACTGCTCTCGTCCTTCAGACATGTCGGTCTCCTCTGATACGCGCACGTATACGCCCGCGCAGCGCTATCCGGCAACACGAGGGCGCACAACAACACCAGACTCTAAAAAAACAGCAGAAACAAGTCCGGCTGGTCAGAACCGTCCCGGCGGCCTGTCGGATGAACGCTCCCTGGTTGGAGCGGATGGCACGACATTCGGCGCCACATGGGGCCTGCTGTAACGCTCAGACAACGCTTCGTAAAGTGCAGGCGCAAACAGTTTCGATATCTGGCTGGCGATTAACGCCGTGGCCATGAGGGAGATGACGAGTGCGTGGCCGTTGATCATCTCGATCACGATCACAAAAGCGGTAATCGGGCTTTGCGTAACTGCCGCCAGATAGCCCACCATGCCGAGAGCGATCAGCATCGGCAACTGCATCTGGCCAAACAGCAAATGTAACGCGTTGCCGATACCCGCACCGATCGCGAGCGACGGCGCAAACAGGCCACCCGGCGCGCCTGGCAGATACGATCCGACCATCGAGGCCATCTTGAGCACCGGGTAAGCCGCGCCCAGTTGCGCGCGCCCTTCCAGCATTGCGCGCGCTTCCGCATAGCCGCTACCGAAGGTGTGGCCGCCCGACGCCACACCGATCACAGCGATGATCAGGCCACATGCCGCGCCAAATGCCACCGGTTGGTTGCCGCGCCAGGCGGTCACGGACGACGGCATCCAGCGGTTAGTATTAAGCAGTAACCAGCAGAAGACGCCGCCGGCAACACCGGATAAGGCGCCAATCATGATCACCGCCACTGCCAGCAGATCGGGAAAACGACTGCCGACGTCGATCGTTCCGAAATACGTGTAGTTGCCCTGCAGGCCGAGCGAGACGACACCCGCAAAGATGATCGCAGTAATCAGCACACCGCTCGTGCGCTGCTCAAAGCTGCGGGTCAATTCTTCGATGGCGAAGACGACACCCGCGAGCGGCGCGTTGAACGCCGCCGATAGACCCGCAGCGGCACCGGCGAGGGCTAGGCGCCGTTCCAGTTCGATGCCCCGGATGGCCCGGAATCGCTGTGGATAAAAGCGTCGCAGATTGAACATGAGCGCGGCGCCCACATGGATCGTCGGTCCCTCGCGGCCGATCGTGAATCCGCCGAGTATTGAGAGGAACGACACCGCAATCTTGCCGATGAGGATCCTGATGCTCAGTAGACGTCGAGCAAGATCGCCGCGGTCATGGAGCGTGGCAATGACCTGGGGGATGCCACTGCCTTCGGAACCGGGAAAGAAGCGTCTGGTAAGCCATACGCCCAGAGCGCCGATTGCCGGGGTGACGGGAAGCGGCAGCCACCAGTATCGCGCCGAATAGCGAAGGAAGGTGTCATACCCGATGTCGATCAGCTTCGCGTAGAAAACGGCGATGAGCCCGGTCGCGATGGCGCCCAGCCAGAACACACCATAGTGCAACCATAGTCGCCGGGCGTGTTGTAGCGCACGTTTGTTAATAAGTTCTGAAATATGCATGCCGCCGCCTAAAACGCATCAGTATGGTTTATATAGCACAGTGTGCCATATATTTGCATAGGCCATGCATGGCAAAGCGGCTGGCGATGGTCCGCGAAAGGCGATATCTACGGCAGCTCGGTCGACTTCCCAAACACCCAGCCAAATGACGCGATCTCGGGCTTGTGCAGCGCCGCCAGTTTAAGCAGACACCGTTCTCCCTTTGAGGTGAGGTGAACCCGTACCTGGCGTCGGTCCTCTTCACCAGGTTTGCGAAGCACCAGCCCGGCGGATTCGCAGCGCGATACCAGGGCCGCCGTGCCGTTAGGCGCTGCCTGCAGTCGTTCGGCCAGTTCGCCTACTGTTGCCCACGATCTGCCGGGAAAACCTTTGAGCTGGAGCATCAGTTGATACTGCAAAGGCGTGACCCCCGCAGCATGAGTTACCTCTTCGGAAAACCGCAGGAAGCGGCGCAACCTGTAACGGAACTCGGACATCGCCTCCAGATCTTCCTTGCTCAGTGCTTCGGGCGATTCGCCTTTGCGTGAACTCATTCGATCTCCTGTCGTTGAATGGGGTGTAACGTTGCGTGCGGGCATCCTTTTGTCGCCCATTCCCGCGTCAGCAAGAAAGGGAGCAGTCAAGGCGACGACTCAACCAAGATCGTCCGCGCTTGTTCGGGATTCTAAAGTGGACCACTGATAGTGTGAGCAAATTAAGTATGTTCAATTGAACGTACGTTGGTCGCTGCCATGGCAAACATTGAATGACTGACGGTAGCTGGCTAAGGTGGGTTGGGACTGCGAATCCGCTGAATCTGGAACCGGACGTCCGTGACCGAGAAGTGATAAATGGCCGTTGAACAGCCCATAGCGGTCCCCCCAACTCCGATGGGCGACCGTCGGCTTTGGTCCGACCGGACTTATCTTAAAAGTCGTCGTTGCGGTCAGGGAAGCTCGAACAGTGGTTCAGGGTTGATCGTGTTGAAAAAGGGCGCGGTCTGACGGTATCGATGACGGCATCAACCTCCCAAGTCGTCTTGAGATGCGTGGCTTTCCCGATCTTTTAAGGCGTGCGGCGTTCATCTTCTAACGCGGTCCACCTAAAACCGTTGAGTGGCGGGAAGGAATGCTGGTATCGCTGACGGTATCGGCGGTGCAAGGGGATCCGAGCTGGGCTCAGCGTTGGATTGCGACAGGTGGTTGTCAATCGAGTGGGTATTGCGCTGAAAATTGGATCGCTGGCAAAGGACGCGGCCCGCAATTTTTGTCTATGGCGATGGAGGCGTGCGTCGCCTCCATCGCTTCGCTTTCTCTCAGCGTTGAGCGTTCGAACGATGCAACGTGCCGCCCACCGCAGCGCGATATTCGCGAAGCCATTGTTCACGTCTCGTCGCCGCGGCAATGACATTGCGTTCCTTGACGTGACCAAAGCCGCGAATTTCATCGGGAAGGTTAGCGAGCTTCATCGCAACATCGAGTCGCGCGCTGTCGAGCGTTGCGCAGAACTCGTCGATCAGCGCGACGTACTGGTCGATCAGCTCACGTTCATTGCGACGCTCGGACGTCTTGCCGAACACGTCGAATGCTGTCCCGCGCAGGACTTTGAGTTTGGCAAGCACACGGAACAGGGTGAGCGTCCATTGACCAAAGCGCTGTTTCTTCAGGTGGCCGTGTTCGTCGCGTTTAGCCAGCAACGGCGGCGCGAGATGGAACGCGAGCTTGTAATCGCGGCCCGGTTCGCCTTCGAACTGCGCGCGCAGTTTGTCCATATAAGCCGGATCGGCGTAGAGACGCGCGACTTCGTACTCGTCCTTATAGGTCATCAGTTTGGCGAGATTGCGCGCGACCACCGGTGTGAGGCGCAGCTTCGCACCTGTTGCAAGCTTCGTTTCGGCGGCTCGCACTCGTTCAACCACCTCCACGTACCGAGCCGCATAGCGCGCGTTCTGATAGAGGCCAAGCCGCTCGACGTTGCGTTCAATGAGGCGGTCAAGCGATTCCGGCATCTGCACGACGATTGCCTGCTGCTTTTCTGCACGCGGCGCAAATGCACCGGCGGCGGTTTCACCGTGCTGCGCGACATAGCGACCCCACTCGAACGCGAGACGGTTTTTCTCGACCGCCACTGCATTGAGCTCAATAGCACGATCAAGGCTCTCGTAGCTGAGCGGCAGCCAGCCGCGTTGCCATACGAAACCGAGCAGCAGTGGGTTGGCGTAGAGCGTGTCACCGAGAAGCTCGAGGGCAAGACGGTTTGCGTCGATGAAATCGCAGTCGTCACCCATCGCGGAACGCAAATCGTCGCGCGTCTGATCGGCAGGGAAACTCCATTGCGGATCGCGGACAAACTGCGCGGTCGGCGTCGCGCCGCTGTTGATTACCGCCTTGGTCACACCGTGTTGCGTGCGGGCGAGCACTTCGGCAGAAGCTGAAACGATTGCATCGCAGCCGAGAATCAAACGCGCTTCACCGGTCGCGATACGCGTCGCGTGCAATTGACTGGGCGTCGCGGCGATCTGCACATGACTGAGCACCGCGCCGCCTTTCTGCGCAAGGCCCGCCATATCGAGCACGGTGACGCCTTTGTTTTCGAGGTGAGCGGCCATTCCCAGCAAGCCGCCAATCGTCACCACGCCGGTGCCGCCGACACCGGTCACCAGCACGCCATAAGGCTTCGATAGCGAGGCGATCGCAGGCCGGGGCAGCGCCGCAAAGTCCGGCAGTGCGCCTGCCGAAGAAACCTTCGCCGGCTGCCTGAGTTGTGCGCCTTCAGCCGTCACGAAGCTCGGGCAAAAGCCGCTCACGCATGAGAAATCCTTGTTACACGACGACTGGTTGATCTTGCGCTTGGTGCCGAGCGGTGTTTGCAGCGGCTCGACCGAGAGGCAGTTCGATTGGACCGAGCAGTCGCCGCAGCCTTCGCAAACGGCATCGTTGATGAACGCGCGCTTCGCGGGATCGGGATACGTGCCGCGTTTGCGGCGCCGGCGTTTTTCGGTTGCGCAGGTCTGGTCGTAGATCAGGATTGTCGTGCCTGCAACCTCGCGCAACTCCCGCTGCAATCGATCGAGTTCATCGCGGTGGTAGACCTTCACGTCTTCTGGAAGACGCACGTTCGCATCGTATTTGGCAGGCTCGTCGGTGACGATGAGCACCTGCTTCGCGCCTTCCGCCACGACCTGAAACGCGATCTGCGGAACGGTGAGCACGCCGTCGACCGGTTGGCCCCCCGTCATCGCGACAGCGTCGTTGTAGAGGACCTTGTAAGTGACATTTGCGCCTGCCGCAATCGACGCGCGAATCGCGAGAAGGCCTGAGTGAAAGTACGTGCCGTCGCCGAGATTGACGAACACGTGCCGCTCATTCGTGAAATGCATCTGCCCGGTCCACGCGACGCCTTCACCGCCCATCTGGCTGAACGTTTCCGTCTTGCGGTCCATCCACATCGACATGTAGTGGCAGCCGATACCGGCCAGTGCACGTGAGCCTTCCGGCACACGGGTCGACGTGTTGTGCGGACAGCCGGAGCAAAACCACGGCTGACGCTCGGCGACCGAACGCGGCGTGGCGGCTTCACGCTCTTTTGCCTCGATGATCGCAACGCGCGCTTCGATCCGGGCGCGTACATCAGCAGGCAAATCGGCCTTCGCCAGACGCCGCGCTATCGCCTTCGCAATCAGGGCAGGCGAGAGTTCGTAATGCGCGGGCAGCAGCGTCTGGCCGCGCGGCACCGACCATTCGCCACCCTCGTCGTCGCGCTGGTCGAATTTGCCGAAGACCTTGGGCCGTACATCGTCGCGCCAGTTGTACAGCTCTTCCTTAAGCGCATATTCGAGGATCTGGCGTTTCTCTTCGACGACCAGGATTTCGTCGAGACCGGTTGCGAAGTCACGCGCGTTCTGCGCGTCGAGTGGCCACACGCAGCCCACTTTCAACACACGAATGCCGATACGTGCGCAGGTTTCATCGTCGAGCGACAGATCCGCTAGCGCCTGCCGCACATCGAGATAGGCCTTGCCCGCGGTCATGATGCCAAGCCGGGGTGTCGGGCTATCGATCACCACCCGATTCAGTTTGTTCGCGCGAACGTACGCGAGCGCCGCATACCACTTGTGGTTCAGCAGTCGTGCTTCCTGCGCGAGCGGCGGATCGGGCCAGCGGATATTGAGGCCGCCTTCGGGCATGTCGAAGTCGTCCGGCAGTACAATTTGCAAACGGTCCGGATCGATATCGATCGATGCGCTCGATTCGACCACGTCGGTCACACATTTCATCGCGACCCACAAGCCGGAATAGCGGCTCATTGCCCAGCCGTGCAGGCCGTAGTCGAGATACTCCTGAACGCTCGCCGGATACAGCACCGGAATGCCGCTCGCGACGAACATATGCTCGGACTGGTGCGCGACCGACGACGACTTGGCCGCATGATCGTCGCCCGCCAGCACCAGCACGCCGCCATTCGGATCGGTGCCTGCCGAGTTGGCATGCTTGAAGACGTCGCCAGTGCGGTCGACGCCCGGCCCCTTGCCATACCACATGCCGAATACGCCATCGACCCTGGCGCCGGGCCACAGGTTGATCTGTTGCGTACCCCAAACGGCTGTGGCCGCGAGATCCTCGTTAACCCCTGGCTGGAACACGACATCGTGTTCCTTGAGATGCTTCTTCGCTTTCCACAATCCCTGATCCAGCGCGCCCAGCGGTGAGCCGCGATAACCGGAAACGTAGCCAGCTGTGTTGAGCCCCGCGCGCTGATCGCGTTCCTTCTGCAGCATCGGCAGGCGGACCAGCGCCTGCGTGCCGCTCATGTACACCCGGCCTTTCTCGAGCGTGTATTTGTCGTCGAGCGAGACGGTGGCGAGCGCGTCAAGTAGCTGTGGCGATAGCGGGGCATTCATGGTCTACGTCTCCGATGGCTTTATTTGAGCCCGAGTATAGAAAGCGGAATTTCCATCGTAAAATCACGAATACCGAACCCTGCTATGCGAAAAACACATGTCTAAAGACATCACCTTGCGGCAGATGCGTTACTTCGTGGCAGCTGCGCAAAGCGGGCAGTTTTCGATGGCGGCGACTGTCGAACATGTGTCGCAATCGGCTATTACGAATGCTGTACTCGCACTGGAGGAAACCCTGGGTGCGCGGCTCTTCGAACGCTTGCCGCAGGGCGTCGCGCTAACGCCTGACGGGCAGGACTTTCTGAATCACGCGCGGCACATACTCGATTCAGTGCGCGACGCGGTCTACAAGGCGCCGTTCCGCGCACATGACCTGAAGGGGACCGTACGCATCGCGGCGTCGTACACGGTGCTGGGCTATTTTCTTCCGGAGCTGATGGCGCGCTTTCGCGCAACCTACCCCGACGTCGAGATCGATCTACACGACGTGGATCGAACGTCGATTGAGCAGGCAGTGCTCGACGGAACAGTGGATCTCGGCGTGGTGCTTCTGTCGAATGTCGAGAACATCAGGCGTTTCGGTCATCACGTGCTGATCCGCTCGCGCCGGCAGTTATGGACCTCGCCAACGCATCCGCTCGCGCAGCTCAATGCGCCGTCGCTCGCGGATATCGCGGCGTATCCGTACATCCTGATCACGGTCGACGAAGGTGAACAGTCGACGCTACGCTACTGGAAACAGAATGGCGTCGCGCCGAATATCGCGTTCCGGACGAGTTCGATGGAAGCGCTGCGCGGTCTGGTCGCACATGGCTTCGGCGTGACCATTCTTTCTGACATGGTGTTTCGTCCCTGGTCGCTGGAAGGCAAGCGGATTGACGCGCGGCCCATACTCAATGCGATTCCGCAGATGGACGCGGGTATGTTGTGGCGCAAAGGCGTGACGCTCGATACGCCGGCTTTGGCGTTTCAGCAGTTTCTGATTCACGCATGTGGGAGTTGAGGACAGGAAGGGCATGCACCTGTACTGGGAGGCATCGGAAGGGCGGGTTCCTTATGCGTATCCGTTTATCGAATACCGTCAGCGCTGATTTTCGTAACACTCGCGCCAGAACCGGTGCCGGTACGTGCCGCACTCGCTGATCTGTGCGCCGCGCCCGGCAGCGAGATCCGTGCCGATCAGGTATTGCATGCTACGATTCCTCGAAAGTCACGACGGAGGCAGCCATGTGGGACAAGATCGAACACGACGGATACGAAGTCTGGGTCCTGCCGATCCTTGCATACGGTCCCCCGGCCCCAACTACCTTGTGGCATTACTCCGCGTACATCTGTCGCCATGGTTCCGATGCTCACCTGGCTGGGCAGAGCATTCGCTTCCAGGAACTTGTCGCCACTTTCCTCAGTGAAGAAGAAGCCCGCGAGGCCGGGTATGTCGAAGGCAAGCGGCGCGTCGACTCGATTCCCAATGGCGGCCTGGATGCCGGCAACGGCTGACCACCGCACTGGTTGTTCAAAATGGAACTCTGGATTCAACCCTGCGCACGATGCGCTGATCTGTATGGGCAGCCGGCTACTGCGGCTCCGCACGACGACCTGACGCTTAACGGTGTCGGCGCCGTGAAGGATGCGCGAGCAGAAGAGCACTACACCTGCGTGCGGTGTGGCGGCGTGTTTGCGCGCATTCTCGCCGGTCCGCCCATGCGACAGAACTGGATGCTCCTGAACGCGGGGCAACACTGATTCTCTTAGGCCGGCGAGTCGGCCTACGGATAGTTCCTTCATACTAGGATTCCTCGAAGCTACCGACGGAGGCCGCTATGTGGACCTGTCGAAACTGCAACGTGTCGTTCGACGCTGATCACGTCGAGCCGGAAGTCGATGAAGAAGGATTCTTTTTCCTCTGTCCCGCCTGTGACTACCGGAACAAGCTGGTGGATACAGGTCCAGACGCGACGGGGCGCCCAAAGCTTGGCCAGAGCGACGAGTAGAGAAATCTTCCGGAGACGGCTACGCAGTTCGACTGCAAGGCGTTCCACATCGGCGCGTCGCCGTCGCAGATGATCCGGCAAGGAAGTTGGCCCGTGAGCCAGAAAAGGAAGCAGCGCATAATGCTGAAATCCCTTTGTCAGGATGATGGAGGCAGATATGACTACGTTTGCTATCGACGCCATTCGTATCAATCCGACGAACGACAGGATTACCCACGTGCGTTGGGGTCCCGTCGACCCGTCGACGCGTGACTGGTTGTCCCCCACGTCGATTGTCGAGGTGGCCGAAGTCGTGGCCGCGATCCGTCGCGGGAATGTCGTTTGGTCCCTTTTTACGCTCGGCGGCACACGGTTTCTGGGGCCAAAAATCGTGTCTGTCGCTCACACCGACGGGCACGACGGGATTGATACGGATGTCCCTGGCGAGCATGTCGAAAAATGTATTGACGACCTGCCGCACGTTTGACCGCGCGCAGCCGGTCAGTCAGATCTCGAAGCGGTGGATGCTGTCGGCGCGCACGGTCATGGTGTCCTCGGAAATCATTCGCAAAGAACGTCGCCATGTTTAATGTAAATTAGTCGTTCTTGAGAGCGCCTTTCAGCGAAGAAACCCATGAAAAATGGCAAGCCAAAATTGACCCGTCGGGATGCCGACGGTCTTTTCCCCGACCTGCAGCAAAGCGGCGCCCATCTCGCGAGCCGGCCTGATAACCCGTTTGGAGAAGGCGTGTCGAAGAAAATCGGTCGACGCGATCGTGACGAGGCATCGCTTTGGAAAGACAACCTCGTCACCTTGCCCAAAGCGATCGAATTGCCTCCGGGATATGAGTCGGTGTCGCACGTGCGCGAGGCGATGGAGCGGGCATGGCGTATGAAATGGATCAGGGAGAGCGGCAACGAGGTCGTCGTGGAATTTCCTGAAGGCTGGTCGGCCGTTCGGCCGCCAAGCGGTGCTGTGGAGTTGAGGGACGCGACCGGCGTGGTCCGAGCCGTGTACGGCTGGGCAGGGGATGCTGAAGTGAGACTCCTGCCGCGGTATCGGGTCGAATCGCAGGAGAACAGTTCGAGCGGTCTCGGCAGTCTGGTTGTCCGTGATCGCGAGAACGGACAGATTCTTGAGCGATCGTCGATCTGGTCTGCTCAGACCGGGACAAACCACCCCGATTGGGCCAGACTGTCGACGTGGCTCGACAGGCAGTATCCGCTTCACCGAAATCCGCTGCGGCTCTGGGGGGATTGCGAAGACAATCTCGGTTGAATTCTGCTCATCGGGAGTCCGGTTCCCCCGCCGCGAGGCATGCAACCTGTGCCGCCGCCAATCGCAAAGAACACCACCATGCAACACCTGAAATACCTGACCGGCTACCCGTCCGGGCTACAAGAAAAAGTCAAAAAGCTGATAGCGGATGAGGAACTCGGTCTTTACCTCGCGAAGCGGTACCCCAACTCGCACGACGTGCAAACAGACAGAGCCTTGTATGAATACTGCGCGGATCTGAAGCGCGAACACCTTCGCAACGGCGCGCAAATCGACAAAGTCACCTACGACAGCAAACTCGACGTCGTGCGCCACGCACTCGGCCTTCATACGAGCATCTCGCGCGTGCAAGGCGGCAAGCTGAAGGCAAAGAAAGAGATTCGCATCGCCTCGCTATTCAAAGACGCTGCGCCGGAATTTCTGAAAATGATCGTCGTGCATGAACTCGCTCATCTGAAAGAAAGCGACCACAACAAGGCGTTCTATCGCCTCTGCGAGTTCATGCAACCGGGCTACCATCAGATCGAATTTGATCTGCGCTTGCATCTGACGTATCGCGATCTGAAGAAAAATCAGACGTAAGCGTCACGCTTCAGGTGCAGCGCTTCGGGCGACGCTTGCCGTTCGTCATCCGGAACGCAGCGCCCTTCAAGCAGCAACCGCTTCGACCACCGCCGACGCAGTCAACAACACCGGTATCGATTTCGAAGTCGGCGTCCCCGCGCCATCGGCGACCGAAGAGAGCGGCACGAGCGGATTGGTTTCCGGATAGTAAGCGCCGAGACAGCCACGCGGAATGTCGTACTCCACCAGCAGGAACCCAGCCGCGTGACGCTCGATCCCATCGGCCCACACGCTCGTGATATCCACGCGCTGGCCCGCAACGAAACCCAGCATTGCGAGATCGTCCTTGTTCGCGAACAGCACACGCCGCTGCCCATACACACCGCGATAACGGTCGTCGAGGCCGTAAATTGTGGTGTTGTACTGGTCGTGTGAACGCGTCGTCATCAAGGTCATCAGACGCTCGCCGTGCTCTGCGCGCGCTTGATGAATCGGCGTGTCGACATCAATCGCATGCACCAGGAATTGCGCCTTGCCGCTCGGCGTTTTCCAGATCCGCTCGCGCGACGCCACGCCCAGGTGAAAGCCGCCTGGGTTCTTCAGGCGCTCGTTGTAGTTCTGGAATCCTTCGATTACCTGCGCGATGCCGTCGCGGATCAGCGCATAGTCGGCGGCTTGAGCAAGCCAGTCGACCTTGCTGCTGCCGAGCGTGGCGTGCGCCATGCGAGCGACGATTGCAATCTCAGACAGCAGATTCGCCGAGGCCGGCTTGTTCATGCCATACGAGATGTGCACCATGCTCATCGAATCCTCGACGCTCACGCCTTGCGCGACACCATTTTGCAGATCGATTTCGGTGCGCCCGAGTGTCGGCAGAATCAGTGCGTCGCGGCCATGCACAAGATGGCTGCGGTTCAGCTTGGTCGTGATGTGCACGGTCAGATCGCACGAGCGCATCGCGTCCCACGTGCGCGGCGTGTCGGGTGTCGCGATCGAGAAGTTGCCGCCTAGCCCGATGAACACCTTCACCTTGCCGTCGAGCATCGCTTGAATCGTGTTGACGACGTCGAGGCCATGCTCGCGCGGCGGCTCGAAACCGTAGACTTCACCGAGCCGGTCCAGGAACGCTTGAGTGGGCCTTTCTTCGATGCCCACCGTGCGGTCGCCCTGCACGTTCGAGTGTCCGCGCACCGGACACAAACCCGCGCCGCGCCGGCCGATATTGCCGCGCATCATCATCAGGTTCGACAGGATTTGCACCGTCGGCACGGAGTTCTTGTGCTGCGTGAGGCCCATGCCCCACGTCGAAATCACCGCGCGGCCCTTCACGTAGATATCGGCGAGCTTCAGCACGTCTTCAAACGGCACGCCTGATTCCGCGACGATGGTGTCCCAGTTTTCGGCGCGCAAATCGTCGGCGAATGCATCGAAGCCGACCGTGTGTTCGGCGATAAACGCGACGTCGAGTACGCGCGCGAGACCCGAGGCCAGCGCTTCGTCGTCGAGTTCGATCACGCGTTTGGCGACGCCCTTGATCAAGGCGAAGTCGCCGCCCACCTTCGGACGGATGAACACGGAGCTGATCTTCGTGCTGCCCATCGTGATCATTTCCACCGGATGTTGCGGGCTGGCAAAGCGCTCCAGACCACGTTCCTTCAGCGGATTGATCGACACAATGGTCGCGCCGCGCTTCGCGCACTCACGCAGCTCGCCGAGCATACGCGGATGGTTGGTCGCGGGATTCTGGCCGAAGATCAGGAGCGTGTCGGCGTGTTCGAAGTCGTCGAGCGTGACCGTGCCCTTGCCGATGCCGACCGTGTGCGGCAAGCCGCGGCTGGTCGCTTCGTGACACATGTTCGAGCAATCGGGGAAGTTGTTGGTGCCGACCATTCGCACGAACAACTGGTACAGGAACGCGGCTTCGTTGCTGGCGCGGCCCGAAGTGTAGAAAGCCGCGCTGTCCGGATTGTCGAGTCGCTTCAGATGATCGGCGATGAGGTCAAAGGCTTCGTCCCAGCCGATCGGCACGTAACGGTCGCGCACGGCGTCGTAGACGAGCGGGTCGGTCAGGCGGCCATGTTGTTCGAGTTCGAAATCCGACTGCGCCATCAGTTCTTCAACCGTGTGCGCCTCGAAAAAAGCCGGCGTCACGCGCTTGCTGGTCGCCTCGGCCGCCACCGCCTTAACGCCGTTTTCGCAGAACTCAAAGGTCGACGCATGCTCGCGGTCCGGCCACGCGCAACCCGGGCAGTCGAAGCCGTTCGGCTGATTCTGTTTGAGCAGCATGCGGTAGTCGCCGCCCGTCACCTTTTCCTTGATGAGGTTGATGGCGACGTACTTAAGCGCACCCCAGCCAGCGGCGGGGTGGGTGTACGGTTCGATGCGAGCTTCGGGTTTCTTCATGATCTTGCCGCCGGATGTGGCTTGGACGAGGCTTTTATGCCGATGCATAGAAGCCTACTGTGTTCCAAAAGCGCCGCAGCATACAGAAAATCGGAAAGAGGAGGGATACAGTTGCTTGGTATTTGTCATAGACTGGCGTTCCCGCCCACGCGTTTGTTTGAGCCAGGTCCTTGAAACTGTACGAAAAACTCGCCGATGAAATGACCGAAGCCGTGCGCCGCGGCGTCTTCGCGGCGGGTGAGCGGATTCCGTCTGTGCGGCAGGCGAGCCAGCAGCACGGCGTCAGCATCAAGACCGTGCTGCACGCGTACGCGCTACTGGAAAGCCGGGGGATTGTCGAGACGCGTCCGCAGTCGGGCTATTTCGTGCGCGACGCCGTGGCGACCGCAGCAGCGCTCGACGAGCCGCGTCTGAGCCGCAAGCCTGTTGCCCAAACGCAGCCGGTGGCCGCCGCGGTCGACGTGAGCCGGCTCGTGCTGTCGACCCTGCGCAGCATCCGCGCGCACGATGCCGTGCCGTTCGGCTCACCGTATCCCGATCCGTCGCTGTTCCCGTGGCGGCGCATCAACCAGTACGCGAATGCGATTGCCCGGCGCCAGGCGAGCTGGAACCTGATGGACGACTTGCCGCCCGGCAACCCTGAACTGATCCGGCAGATCGCGCGCCGCTATGCCGAAAACGGCGTGCCGGTCGATCCGGACGAAATCATCATTACGCTCGGCGCGACCGAGGCGATCAACCTCAGCTTGCAGGCGGTCGCCAAGCCAGGCGATACGGTCGCCGTCGAGTCGCCGACTTACTACGCGATGCTTCACGCCATCGAGCGTCTCGGCATGCGCGCAATCGAAGTGGCGACGCATCCGGTCCACGGTATCGATATCGAGGCGTTAGCCCAGGTCATCGCCAGGCAGAAGATCGCCGCGTGCATGGTGATGCCGAACTTCCAGAATCCGCTTGGTTTCCAGATGCCGGACGAGCGCAAGCAGCAACTGGTCGACCTGCTTGCGGCGCACGAAATTCCTGCCATCGAGAACGATGTCTACCAGGAGCTGTATTTCGGCGAGGCGCGACCGTCGACTTTGAAGAACTTCGATACCAAGGGGCTGGTGCTGCATTGCGCGTCGTTTTCGAAGAGTCTCACCGCGTCGTACCGGATCGGCTGGGCAATGCCGGGGCGCTACCGGGCGCAGGTCGAGAAGCTGAAGTTTCTCAACACGCTGACTACGCCTTCGGTACCGCAAGTTGCCGTCGCCGACTACCTCCGGCAGGACGGCTACGACCGGCATCTGCGGCACGTGCGCAAGGTCTACCGGCAGCAGGCGAGCATCATGATGGCGATGGTGCAGCGGTTTTTCCCGACCGGTACGCGCATGTCGACACCGCAAGGCGGGTACGTGCTGTGGGTGGAATTGCCCGAACGGGTCGACTCGATGCGGCTCTATCAGGCAGCACTCTCACGTAGCATCACGATCGGGCCGGGCATGATGTTTTCGATGCGCAACGATTTTCGCCACTTCATCCGGCTCAATTACAGCTATCCGTGGACGGCGCAGACCGAGGCGGCTTTGAAGACGCTGGGCGAACTGGTGGCGCAGATGGCTCGATAGGGTTTGAGAAAAGCGAGGAGACATTGACGATGGAAGACGACGAACTCGATCCGGTGCTGGTCGCCATATTGGCGCAGTTATGGCGCGCACATCGGGAAACGCCTGGCGGCGCGTGGTCGCTCGCTAAGCTATCCAAGCAGGCAGAGGTGCCGATGAGCGGCTTGCGGCGGCAGTTGACGGCGCTGGTCGACGGCGGGCTGGTGGACACCACGTTCAACGAGGAAGGTACGGGGACTGCGCGCTTGAGTGAGATCGGCCAGGGCTTGTGTGCGGAGTTGTTCGGTGAGGAGGGTCCGCCTGACGATGAGCAGGCCGACCTGGCTCCAAAGCTCCATTGAACTGAATGGTCTGCCTGCCGCGCTGGCGGCAGGAACGCCCACCGCGAATGGCGAACGGCGCCCGATTGCTTGTCCGCGTTCCACTGGCCGCGCCTTGAATTTCGTCGGCTCGTGCGCACGTCGCACGCGGCTAAATGCTAAATGCTAAATGCGAGTTGCGAGGCACCGCTTGCCTCGGAAGGCTCGCGGTGCGACTCGCACTTTCGCGTCTTAAAGCTGGCTCATACCGCCATCGACGATGATTTCCGTGCCGACGATAAAGGCCGACTCCGGTGCGGCCACGTGCAGCACAGTCGAGGCGATTTCCTCCGGCGTGCCGAAGCGGCCGGCCGGAATCTGGCCGAGAATGTGCGCGGCTGTAGCGTCGAGCGTGGCGGCATCGAGACCGAGCTTGCCGTACAGCGGCGTTTGCACCGGCCCGGGACTCACTACGTTCACGCGCACGCCGAGCGGCAGCAATTCCGACGACAAGGTCCTGGCCAGCGAAATCACCGCCGCTTTGCTCGCTGCATAAACCGACGAGGCCGGCATACCGATACGCGCATTGATCGAACCGTTGATGACGATCGATGCGCCACGATTGAGCAACGGCAGGAGCGACTGGATCTGGAAGTAGGCGCCTTTGACATTGGTGTTGAACATCGTGTCCCAGAAGGCTTCATCGACATCCGGAAAGGCGGCGAACTTCGCCACGCCGGCGTTCACGAACACCGCATCGAGCCGGATACCGGCGGCGCTGATCGCGGCCGCCAGTTCGCGGGCCGCGGCAACCGAGCCGGCGTCGTTACGCACGGCTATGGCATTGGCGCCGAGCGCTGCCTTCGCGGATTCGAGCGCGTCCGCATCGCGGCCGGTAATGACGACGCGGGCGCCTTCGTTTGCAAACGCCTTGGCGGTAGCGAAGCCGATACCGCTGCTGCCGCCGGTGACGAGAACTGATTTACCTTGGAAGCGAGTCATTTTGTTTCTCCGAAAGAGTGTTACGGGTTGATGTGAGTGATATTGCGCTTGCGTCGAGCGCTTGCCGTACCACTTTGCCGATGTACTCGTTCGAAGATATCGAACATGTTTTTCGGGTACCAAAATACGGAATCGGTTATGGGCGGAATAACGAAAAATAATTTTTCCGCTGAAATTGACCTTCGAATATGGCCCCCTATGCTTGAGCCTTGCCCGGGATAGTCCCGAGCACTGTGGCAGGCACCTGGAAACCCTCTGCGGAGAACTCATGAAAGCAAAGCTGGCGCGAGCGCTACATCATTCATTGCGCATCAAAACCGTTCGAACCGTTCTCACCGCGGCACTCGGCGCGACGCTCGCGTTCGGTGCCGCCGCGGCAGCAGCAGCGACCGCGCAGCCGCTGGGCATCGCCTTCATCTATCTCGGCAATCCGGGCGACGCTGGCTGGACCTACGCGCACGAGCAGGGCGTGAAAGAGGTCGAGGCGAAATTCGGCGACAAGATCAAAGTGACGCGCGTCGAGAACGTGCCGGAGTCGGCGGATTCGGAGCGCGTGTTTCGCGATCTGGCGTCAAAGGGCAACAAGATTGTGGTCGGGTCGAGTTTCGGCTTTCAGGATTTCGAGTTGAAGGTCGCCAAGGATTTCCCGGACACCGTGTTCGAACATGCGACCGGCTACAAGAAAGCCGCCAACTTTGCCACCTATGATGTGCGGACCTATCAGAGCGCCTACCTGGCCGGACTGGTCGCCGGTTATACGACGAAGTCCAACACGCTCGGCTTTGTCGGCTCGGTGCCGGTGCCGGAGGTGGTGCGTAACATCAACGCGTTCACGATGGGGGCCCGCTCGGTCAATCCGAATGCGCGCGTGAAGGTCGTGTGGATCAACAGCTGGTTCGACCCGGGCCGCGAAAAGCAGGCCGCCGAAACGCTGATCGGGCAGGGCGCCGACGTGCTGATCCAGAACACCGATTCGACGGCGACGATGCAGACGGCCGAACAGAAAAAAGTGCATGCTTTCGGCTGGGACTCCGACATGAAGAAGTTCGGGCCGAACGCGCAATTGGGCGCATGCGTGAGCAACTGGGGTGTGTACTACACGCATCTGGTGGACCAGGTGAGGGCGGGCACGTGGAACAACACGCCGGTCTGGTGGGGGTTGAAAGAAAAGGCGATCGATCTGGCCAACATCAACACGGATGCGGTGTCGCCAACGGCGCAAAAGGCGCTGAACCAGAAGCGTGACGACATCATCTCGGGCAAGTTCAATCCGTTTGCCGGGCCGATCGCGGATCAGTCCGGTGCGGTGAAAGTCGCTGCAGGCAAGTCATTGAGCGATGCAGAACTACTGCGCCTGAACTGGTTCGTGCAGGGCGTGGACGGCTCGCTGCCAAAGTAATAAATTGCCTGGTTTGCCTAACTATTATTAAAGATTAAAGGAGATTGCCCGTGAGTCTGACCGTCCCAACCGATGCCGGTGCCGCTGGAGTGGCGGCCACCTATCCGCCGCAGGGCTTAACGCCGACGCACGAACAGATCGTGCGGCATCTGCGGCATTCGAGCCGGGTAGCCGAGCGAGCGACGCTGCTGGGGCATCATCCGTTCGGTGCCGTGCTGGTCGGCCCGGATCAGGAGACCGTGTTGATGGAGCAGGGCAACGTCGACACGGTGAATCATGCCGAGTCGGTGCTGGCTCGCGTGGCGGCGTTGAATTTCACGCCAGAGTATTTGTGGAGCTGTACGTTGTACACGTCGGTCGAGCCTTGCTGCATGTGTGCCGGCACGATGTATTGGGCCAATATTGGCCGCGTCGTGTTTGGGATGACCGAGAAGCGATTGCTCGAGGCGACTGGCGATCATTCCGAGAATCCGACCATGAGCGTGGATTGCCGGTATGTGTTCGATCATTGCCAGAAGCCCGTCGAGGTGATTGGTCCCGTGGTCGAGGTGGAGGGTGAGGTGATGGATGTTCAACGGAGGTTCTGGAGCGGCAGGTAGCTCCTTTGCCGCCGCGTCTCACTGCGCCGTGCCGGCCTCAGCACCCGAGAGCATAGCCAGTCCACAAAACCAGTCGCCGCCGTGTGGCTGATATTTCCACCGGCCGTTGTTCTCCTTGATCACGGTGGAACACTGGTCATTCACGACGATCCCGGGATTCGGGGCGGTGCATTGAAGCGTCGCGGTCCCGGTTTGTTGTAGCGCGGGCATTGCCGCCTTACGCTGAACGTCTGATTCGGCCGGCACGTCCGGCTTTCCCGTTTGCATGCCTTCGATCAGCCGTTGCAGTTCCTCTATCCGCGTCGCATACCACCTCCCCAGACACGCCGCATCGCGGCAATTCGCTTCCCGCCACGTCCACTTGCTGTCACTGTCGGTGAGGAAGGCTCGGCGGTTGATGACCCGCCGCCGTGCTTTCCAGTACAGTTGCCCAAGCGTGTCATCGAGCTTCGAGAGAGAAGGGTCGTTGCAGATCATCCGTTCGGTGAGCGAGCGTCCCCTGTTGCAGTCGAAGCGGGTAGCGTGAGCGGGCAGATGCGTGAGCATCAATGCGGCGACGAAGATTGGGCGAGAGATTTTCATTGTGGTCCCGGCAGTGCATGCGTTTTTCATGCAATGGATGATCTGCCGAGTCGCCGGAATACAGGCGCCCGAAAACAGCGTGACTTCGGCTGGGTGATTACCAGATCTTGCCTTGTGCGAGCCGCACACAGGCGTGCACGCAAATGCGGGACGTGAAAACGGGAGAAAAAATGAAACAACACCTCGTGCCGTGGTTTTACGCGGCGGTCGGTTTGATGGCCCTGCCCGCAGTGGCTTTTGCGCAGTCACAGGCTTACACGAACAGTTCGGTCAACGTGCGCGCCGGGCCCGCTAAGGATTACCCGGTCGTGACGCAGTTGCCGGGCGGCTACCCGGTTACCGTGATGGGCTGCATCAGCAGTTACCACTGGTGTGACGTTGCCGGTCCGAACCTGCGCGGCTGGGTCTATGCGGCGCGGCTCAGCTATCCCTATCAGGGCAGCAATGTGCCGGTGTTGAGCTACGGCACGGTGATCGGCCTGCCGATCGTGACGTTCTCGATCGGCACATATTGGGGTAATTATTATCGGGGCCGGCCGTGGTACAGCCAGCGATCGCGCTGGGCGCATCATCCGCCCCCGCCACCACCGAGACCCGGTGCCGGACGGCCGCCAGGGGGCCGTCCACCGGGTGGTCAGCAAGGTGGCGGGAATAATCGCCCTCAAGGTGGGTCTCCACAGGGTGGCGGAGGCAGACCCCCTGGCGGCGGGAACGGCTGAAACACGGTGGGCCGGCCCATATCCGGCCCACCCATTCTCGTCAGTACGCCGCGTTCAGAAACGCCGACCCGCGCTCGCAAGGATTCCTGCGAGCGCGGGTCGGCGAGTCGCGTGTGCAGTACCACTTTCGAGGTTGGCAGCGGCGGCAAGCCGAGTTGCTCGCCGACTTCGGCCGTCCCGACGTCGAAACCTGGCTGCCGCTCGATGCCGGCGTCGTGCTCGCCGCGCACCTGGCAGGACTGGCACTGACGGCGGTTGCGCTAGTTGCATTCACCGGATTAATGGTCTTTTCGCTTCATTGGCTGACCGGATAGCCGGTCAGCCCGCGCACTTCTTCGCTATGCATCGCGATTAAAGTGCGTGGGCCTCGCGTAAACCCCGGTGCGCCGCGTACACTAACTTGCCGATGTGGGGTTAGGGGGCGCACAAATGACTTGCGAAGCGACATCAGATAACACGATGGGAGCAACGCCTGAGGGCACCCGCTACCGGCCGGATCTGGCCGAGGGAGTGCTGGCGTCGGAGCGTACGGTGTTGCGGCTGATTACCCGCAACACCCCGCTGCCGGAATTGCTCGATGAAGTATGCCGCCGCGCGGAAGCGCTGCTCGGCGATGGCGCGACCTGTTCGATCCTGTTATTGGATGCGGACGGCATACGTGCGCGCGTGGGCGGCGCGCCCTCGCTGCCGGCGCATTTCAGTGCTGCGATCGACGGTGTCGCGATCGGCCCAAGTGCCGGGTCTTGCGGCACCGCGATGTACGAGCGGCGCATGATCGCCGTTGAAGATATCGAAACCGATCCGCTGTGGGCCGATTTCCGGCACCTCGCGTTGCCGCTCGGCTTGCGCGCGTGCTGGTCGGTGCCCTTTGAAAACGATACCGGCGTGGTGTTGGGCGCGTTCGCGGTTTATTACCGCACGCCGCGCCGACCGACCGCAGAAGAAGAGGCGATGCTCCACGACATCAGTCACAGTGTCGGTCTCGCCGTTCATCAGGACGCCATGGCGCAGCGGCTCGCGCACAGCGAGGAGCATCACCGGCTGGTTGTCGACCATCTCAACGAAGGGATCATCGTGCAGTCGCGCGACGGTGTGGTGCTGGCCTGTAATCCGAGTGCGCAACGCATTCTGCGGGCGAACGCCGACCTGATCGGCCACGACATCCTGACGGTGATGGTGCGCGCGTACCACGAGGACGGCTCCATTGTCACCGACGCGGATCGCCCGACCAGTCAGGTGCTGACGACCGGCAAACCATTGCTCGGCGTCACGATCGGACTGGAACTGACCGACGGCGATGTCGTCTGGATTACTGAGAATGTTGTGCCGATCATCAAACCGGGCGACAGCGAACCCAGCTCGGTGTTGATCTCGTTTACCGACATCGGACCGGTGCGCGAGGCGCAACGGCAGCTCAAGTTTCTGGCCACCCGCGATCCGCTCACCGGCCTCTACAATCGCGCCTACCTGGCCGAGCGAATGCGCGATCTGTTCGCGCCGGGTGGGGTGGCCGGGATGGGCGAACTGGAGCGGGTCGCTGTACTGTTTGTCGATCTGGACGGTTTCAAGAAGGTCAACGACACCGCCGGTCACGAGGCTGGGGATGCGCTTCTGTGCAGCGTGGCGGAGCGGCTGTCGGCGTGTATCGCGCCGGACGACACGCTCGCGCGCGTGGGCGGCGACGAGTTCGTGATCGTGATCAGCGCTTACGAAAACACGGGCCATCTGATCGCGCTCGCCCAGCGCATTCTCGACATGATCGCGGTGCCGTTCGCGGTGGCGGACAACGAGTACTACATGGGCGCTTCGATCGGCATCAGTCTGTTTCCCGAAGACGGCCAGGACGTGCCCACGCTGATGCGCAACGCCGACTCGGCGATGTACCACGCGAAACAGTGTGGCCGCAACAATTTCCAGTTCTTCACGGCTGAGCTGAATCAGCATCTGCAACGCCGCTTCATGATCGAGCAGGCGCTGCGGCGCGCGCTCGCCACCAATGAGCTGAGCCTCGTCTATCAGCCGATTGTCGACAGTGAGTGCGGTCGTACAATCGGCGCCGAAGCGCTGCTGCGCTGGTACAACAGCGAGCTGGGCAACGTCTCGCCGGTGGAATTCATCCCTGTGGCCGAAGACGCCGGCCTGATCGTCGAAATCGGCGCCTGGGTGCTGGCACGGGCCTGCGAGCAGGTCGCGCATTGGCGGCGCACGTTGGCGCCGGATTTGATCGTCGCGGTGAATCTGTCGCCGCGTCAGTTCAAAGGCGGCCTGGTGGAGCGGATCGAGCACTGCCTCGAGCAGTCCGGACTCGAACCCGGGGCGCTGGAGTTGGAGATTACCGAGCGGCTGTTGATGAGCGACAGTGACGCCGTCCTGCCGATGCTGAGCGCGTTGAGCGCGATGGGTGTGCGGATTTCCGTCGACGATTTCGGCACCGGGTATTCGTCGCTGTCGTATTTGAAACGGTTCCCGCTGCATAACCTGAAGATCGATCGTTCGTTCGTCGCGGGATTGCCGGATCATCGCGATTCGATCGCGATCACGCAGGCGGTGGTGGCAATGGCTCATTCGCTTGGAATGAGTGTCACGGCTGAAGGCGTGGAGACTGCCGAGCAGGCGGCGTTTTTGCGCGGGATCGCTTGCGACAAGCAGCAGGGGTATTTTTATAGCCGGCCCGTTGGGGCGGCTGCTTATGCGCGTAGTTTGTGCGACGAGCAGGTGGGGCTCGCCGGGGCGGCATAACTGTCCGGATGTCTCTGGCCACGGTCGCAAACCCACTTCGCCAGGGTGGCCAATGCCACAATCGGACCCTACTGCCGCGGGTATCCAGACGCGATTGTTCAGTTTGACGAACAACTGCCTTCGCGTTCCGGGTATTTATCCGCGCCCCCAGTCTCTCTAAAATTCTCCCATCGTATGTAAATTCCGCGCCGCGCCGTTGCGGCCTCGCGCGATGGGAGTCGTTATGCCAGCCTTGATTACAAACCAGCTTTATCGGCCATCGGTGGTCCTGCCGATGGTTGCCCTCATGCAAGTGATGGTGTCGCAGGATTTCAACCTCGGGCAGGTCGGCTGGGTCGTCGCGACGCGCGGCGCTCAGGCCGCGCTGCAACGTTCGCGCGAATTGATCTGCGCGGTGCACTGCCACGCCTGAACGCAATCCGGCGCAGTCCGCGACAGTCGGGCAGCGCCAGCCCCCCGGCGGGGCGAAAAGAGAGCGCAACAGAAACAACCAGAAGAGGCAATAAAGGCAACGCGAGGCGCTGAGGGTAAGATGCTACGACCTGCACCCCAGCCTCGGGAGATCTGCCATGCCACAGCATTTCGACGCAGTCGTGATCGGCACGGGACAAGGCGGTGCGCCGCTTGCTGTGCGTCTCGGTCAAAGCGGCCGTAAAACCGCAGTCATCGAACGTGCGGCTTTTGGCGGGACCTGCGTGAATGTTGGCTGCACGCCTACCAAGTCGTATGTGGCCAGCGCCCGCGCGGCTCATGTGGCGCGCCATGCCGCGGACCTGGGTGTGCAGGTGGGCGGCGCGGTTAGCGTCGATCTGGCCGCGGTCAAGGCGCGCAAGGACAGGATCATTGGCCAATCGCGCGATGGCGTCGAGAAATGGTTGCGCAGCGCGGATAACGTTACGGTCTTCAACGGCCATGCGCGCTTTACCGGTGCGCATACGCTCGCCATCCACGGCCCGGACGGCGCAGTGTCCGACGAACTCAGCGCCGACGAAATCTTCATCAACACCGGCACGCGCGCAGTTGTGCCGCCGCTCGAAGGGCTCGAGCGAATTCGCTACTACACCAACTCCAATCTGCTCGAACTGACGGAATTGCCGGGTCATCTGGTGATTGTCGGCGGCAGCTATATCGCGCTCGAATTTGCGCAGATTTTTCGCCGCTTCGGCAGCCGGGTGACGGTGCTGGTACGCGGCCAGCGCGTGCTCACGCGCGAGGACGCCGATTTCGCCGACTCCGTGCAGAAGGTGCTGGCGAGCGAAGGGATTGAATTTGTCTTCGGCGTGCAGCCCTCGCGGGTCGAACCGCATCCGCATCACGAGAACGACGTGTGCATCGGCTTTGAGCAGAACATTCCCGCGCTCGAAGCAACGCACTTGCTGTTCGCCACCGGCCGTGAACCGAATACCGACGACCTCGGCCTCGACGCCGCCGGTATCGTGACGGACAAGCACGGCACGATTCCAGTCGACGGCCAGTTGCGTACTAACGTGCCTGGCGTCTGGGCGATCGGCGACATCAACGGACGCGGTGCCTTTACTCACACGTCCTACGATGATTTCCAGATCGTTGCCGCCAATCTGCTGGACGGCGGCGCGCGCAGCGTCGACACGCGGATCATGACGTATGCGGTGTTCGTCGACCCGCCGCTCGCACGCGTCGGGCTCTCGGAGGCCGATGTGCGCAAGGCCGGCCGCGACGCGCTGATCGCCACCATGCCGATGACGCGGGTGGGCCGTGCCCGCGAACGCGGCGAGACCGACGGCTTCATGAAGGTGCTGGTCGACGCAAAGAGCAAGCAGATTCTTGGCGCGGCGATTCACGGCATCGAAGGCGACGAAGCGTTGCACACGTTTGTCGACATCATGACGGCAGGCGCGCCGTATCCGACCCTGCAGTACGCCATGCACATTCATCCGACCATCAGCGAACTGGTGCCGACCTTGCTCGATGGACTCAAACCGATGAAATGAGCGGTGCACCCAGTACCAAACCGGGTGACGAGCGCGATGGGCGAAAACACGCAAGGAACGCAGGCGGCGAGCATAGCCGGAGCACAAGCGATGAAACGCGTAATCAGCAGCGGCAATCTCTTCGATCTCAGCGCGTCGGCGAGCCCTGCCGAGCAAGTCGACGCGCTTGTGGATGAAGCCGGCGTGAGCATCGAGCGGATCGTCTCGAGGGGGCACGCAAGTCCGCCGGGCTTCTGGTACGACAGTCCGCGCGCCGAGTGGGTCGTGCTGCTGAGCGGTGCGGCGACGCTCGAATTCGAGGGCGAGCGTGAGCCGCATCCGATGAAACCTGGCGATCACATGCTGATCGACGCGCATTGCCGCCATCGGGTGGCGTCGACGAGCGGCACGGAGCCGAGTGTGTGGCTAGCGGTTTACTACCCTGGCGGTACGCCAGACGGCACCCGAGGGGTTGATGGGCAATGACCGATAGCTGAGAACACGCCGCCATAACGGGATTACACTCGAACTGGCACGTATCCTGGAGCAAGATCATGACTGATGCCGACCCCAAAAGCACTTTTCGCGGTCTTCCGTTGACCCCGGAACAGGACGCGGAAGTCAGGCACTACATAAAAAAGCAGAAGCAACAGGGCGCGGCGTGGGACACGCCAGAGCTGGCGGCCATGCTTCAGGACATGCTGGAGCCTCCGGGCGACGACGACGCAGAATTCGATCCTGTTTTCGACGAAACGAAAGCGGTGGCTGAACGTGCGGCGGCTTCGATCGACGAGGCGATGGACCCGATTGAAGCGAGCGAAGAGCGGACCGCGGCCATGGAAATCGAGGCGATGAAGGGCATGAGGCGTTGAGTCCGCATGACAGAACGACTGACGAGCGGCGCTTATCGACCCGGCGGGGAGGCGGTCGCGAGTCCACTACGAATCAGGAAAAAACATGAGTATTAGCATCGTCCAGCTCGGGTCTCCAAGGGCGGCAGACGAAGGGGTGCGTATCGGTACCGTTCGGCGGCCGCCACGCGGCGTGCCCCGGACGGAATTCGCCACCCGCGACTATTACGATGTGTGGCTGCCCAATCTGTCGCCTGATGCCGAGCTGGTAAAAGAAGCGAAGGCGGTTGCCAGCGACGCCGAGTGGGCCGCGTTTGCGAAAAAATTCCGGGCGGAGATGAATAGCAGCGATACCAGTAAGGTGCTGGACCTGCTTGCCGCTTTGTCAAAAACGACGCACTTTTCCATCGGCTGCTACTGCGAAGACGAAAACCGGTGTCATCGCAGCATTCTTCGTCAGTTGTTAAACGAGCGGGGTGCGCTGATAAGGTGAGGCGTGCCTACGCGGCCGGCCGGCATTCGACAAGACCCATTGTCGTCGCCGATAATCGGCAGCGTGCGGGCCTGCCGGGGCAGCCGGCACGATGCGGGTCCGGCTGGCAAGCGCGGTGCGCCAAGCCTGCGAGCGCATGTCTTCACAATCGCGACTACACAATCAGGAAACCGACCGATGGGCAAGGGACGCGTCGAAGCCTTCAGCGATGGCGTGATCGCCATCATCATCACGATCATGGTGCTCGAGCTGAAGGTGCCGGACGGCTACGACCTCGCCGCGCTGCGCCCCGTGATCCCCGTGTTCTGCGCCTACGTGCTGAGTTTCATCTACGTCGGCATCTACTGGAACAATCATCACCACATGTTCCATGCCGTGCAGAAGGTCAACGGCGCAGTGCTCTGGGCCAATCTCCATCTGTTGTTCTGGCTGTCCCTGCTGCCGGCCGTCACGCATTGGGTCGGCGCAAACCATCTCGCCGCCTGGCCGACCGCGATGTACGGCGCCGTGCTGTTCATGTCGGCGATTGCGTATTTCATTCTGACCCGCGTACTGATCCGCGAGCACGGCATGGAGTCGACAATCGCGAAGGCGGTCGGTAATGACTTCAAGGGCAAAGTCTCGGTCGTCATCTATCTGGCAGGCATTGCGATGGCATTCGTTCAGCCGTGGCTCTCGGCTGCGCTTTACACGCTGGCCGCGGCGTGGTGGCTGGTGCCCGACCGGCGCATCGAACACCTGATGGAGGCGTAAGCATGTTGCTTGCGCTCAAGCTCGCGCTGGTGCCCGCGTTCCTTGCCGCGCTGACCGTGGCGGGGCGTGTGTGGGGGCCGTCAGTGGCGGGATGGCTGGCGGGGCTGCCCGTAGTGGCCGGGCCGATCGTGTTGCTGCTCGCCCTGGAGCGTGGGCCGGCGTTCGCGGCGCAGGCGTCGGCGGCATCGATCGCGGCGATTGCCGCATCCGAGGCGTTCAATTTTACGTATGCGTGGACGTGCCGGCGTTCAGCATGGCCGCTTGCGCTCATGGCCGGCATGCTCGGGTGGGGCGGCATTGCGATGCTGCTCACGCATCTACCGGGTGGATTGATCTGGGCAGTGGCTGCGGGCTGTGTCGCTGTCGCCATTTCTCAAAGCGGCTTGCCGCGCGTCACGGGCCACGTGCCGGCGGCGCGCCTCGGACTCGGCGACCTCGCGCTGCGCATGCTCGCCGGCGCGCTGCTGACGGTTGCGGTGACGACACTGTCCGCGTCGATGGGTGCGACGTGGAGCGGGCTGCTGTCCGTATTTCCTTTGCTCGGCATCGTGCTCGCGGTGTCGGCGCAGCGCGCGCATGGCGCGGACTTCGTCGCGTTGTTGATGCGCGGCATGGTGATTGGCCGCGGCTCGTTTGCGGCGTTCTTCGCCGTGGCCGCGACAATGTTGCCGCATTACGGCGTGTGGCTGAGCTTTGCGTGTGCTGCGGCGGTGTCGATGGTGGTGCAGGGAGCGACCAGGCGGTTGCTCCGCGCGAAGCGGACAGTGCGGGTGGTGACGCGGGAACTTGCAGAACAGCAGTCGGCAGACTGAGACCGTTTGGCCGATACTCGCGTCATGACTTCGCACACCCAACGCTCCCCAGCTACCCGAATCGGCCTGATCTCCGACACGCACAACCTCGTGCGTCCTGAAGCCCTGCAGTACCTCGCAGGGTGCGATGCGATCATCCATGCGGGCGATATCTGCAATCAGGCGGTGCTCGATGCACTCGCGCAGATCGCGCCGGTCACCGCGGTGCGCGGCAATAACGATATCGACGAGCCGGTCGCGTCGCTGCCGACGCGTGTGAAACTGACCGTGCAACAGGTGATGATCCTCGTCGTGCATGACATCGCCGATCTGGGCGACGATCCGCGTAGCGCAGGCATCGACGTGGTCGTGACAGGGCATTCGCACAAGCCCGCGATCAGCGAGCGGGACGGGGTGCTGTTCGTCAATCCAGGCAGCGCCGGACCCAGGCGTTTCAAGTTGCCGATCTCCGCCGGCATGCTAATCGTTGAAGGTGCGCACGCCACGGCGGCGTTCGATTCGCTACTGACGTAAAAAAACGGGCCGGCAGATTTTTGCCGGCCCGTTTTCGGACACGCTGGTGTTCCTGGTTGCGGCTCACTGCCGCCGCATGCTAGCGCGGGTGATACTCGCAGAACTTCGGCGGCGAGCTAGCGCGCAACCCAGGATCAGGCACGCGCCGTCGCCGTGGCAGCGTAACGTTCATCGATCTCCGCTGCCTCACGCTCGCCGCGCAACACCGCATGCGCTTCCGCGCGCGTTGCAACGCAGGGACCCGAACCGAGCAGCGGCTTGCGGGCCGTTTCACGCAGCGCGAACACCGACACGATACCGATCAGCGATGCGCCCATCAGGTAGTACGCGGGCATCATCAGATTGCCGGTGCTCTCGACCAGCCATGCCGTCACGAGCGGCGTCGTACCACCGAACAGCGATACCGAAATGTTGAAACCGATCGCCAGTGCGCCGTAGCGGATCTTCGTCGGGAACAGCGCCGGCAGCGCCGACGGCATCACGCCGGTAAAGCACGACAGCAGCACGCCGAGAATCATCAGCCCGCCGAACACCGGCAGGACCGTGCCCATGCGAATCAGCAGCAACGCAGGAATCGACAGCACGAACAGACCTACGCAACCGAACAGCATCACCGGCTTGCGGCCGATCGTGTCGGACAGGCGGCCGGCTGCCAGCGTCATCGGCATCATCAGCACCATCACGAGCAGCACGAGGAAGAGACCGTGCGTTTCGTTGAAGTGCAGCGTGGCCGACAGATAGCTCGGCAGATACGAGAGCGCCATGTAGTCGGTGACGTTGAAGATCAGCACGAGGCCGACGCACAGCAGAAGCGGCTTCCATTGCTGCATCAGCAACTCGCGGAAAGATTGCTTCGGGAGCGCTTTGTCTTCGGCTTCGCGTTGCTCGGCCTGCTTCTTGAACGCCGGCGTTTCTTCGAGCTTCATCCGGATGTACAGGCCGACAAGACCCAGCGGGCCCGCGATCAGGAACGGCACACGCCAGCCCCACGAGAGCAGCGCGTCGTTCGACAGGGTCGCCGTCAGGATCGCGACCGTACCCGCGCCAAGCACATAGCCGATCAGCGTGCCGAATTCGAGGAAGCTGCCCATGAAGCCGCGGCGCTTGTCGGTCGAGAATTCGGCGATGAAGGTGGCGGCGCCGCCGTATTCGCCACCCGTTGAGAAGCCTTGCACCAGGCGCGCGACCAGCAGCAACACCGGCGCGAAAATGCCGATCGTCGCGTAACTCGGAATCACGCCGATCGCGAAGGTGCCAATTGCCATCATGATCATCGTCATGGCCAGCACCCGCTGACGGCCGATGCGGTCGCCCAGCGGCCCGAACACCATGCCGCCGACCGGCCGCACGAGGAACGCCGCGGCAAATGTGCCGAAGGTGGCGATCAACTGGGCGGCGGGACTGGCCGACGGGAAGAACACTTTGCCGAGCGTGACAGCGATGTAGCTGTACACGCCGAAATCGAACCATTCCATCGCGTTGCCGAGCGCCATGGCGCCGACGGCCCGCTTGAGGAGGGATTTGTCGACGACGGTGATGTCGTCGAGTGAGAGGCGTTGTTCTTCTTTGTGATGTCGCCAGAAGCCGTTGCTGGAAGCGGTCAAGGTGAAAACTCCAATGACTGCGACGAAACTCATGAAAACGCGCATGAATGTTCCGCCACGGGTGCTGGGGAAGTGCAGTTTCGCGAGCAGAGCGATAGCGTCTCTCTCGCCCAAAGGCGATAAGAAGTGGGCGTGAAAAAGAAAATAAAACGCCCGTGCCTCGCGAACGATTCGCGAAAAAACACTCGTCTAGATTGTGCTGACTGTTGCATCTGCGTGGCCGTGGAAGGGGGGCAGATGCATGAGGACGCTGGGTGGCTGAAAGCTGGCCCATGCGCCGCTGGAAGGCTTGAAACGAAAAAGGCCGGTGCTTTATTCGCCGCTGATGGTTGGCATCAAACGGGGAAACGACCGACAAGCCTTCTTGTATAAAAACTATTCAATCCCGCCCTTGGTACGCACTGCATGCCAAGTTTGAACTGAACGTGACGCGGGGTGAAATGCTGGTGAATTGCTGTTGGAACGGTGCACATGATAGCACGATGACGGATGATCGTGCAAACCCGAGGTCCGGCCGGCAGCCCGGAGGGAGCGCTCAATCCCTTGCGTGGCGGGGGATTCGGCCGATTGCGGCGGTATGGAAAAGAGGCTTAAAAGTGGCTGGAAATGGTCCGGTTAGTGAATTTTGCCAATGCTCGAAAGTGGCGAAAGGCGAGGAAAAATGCGAAGCGAAAGACGAGGCGAAAGACGAGGCGAAAGACGAGGCCAGACAGGCGAAAAAAATCCGCGCTCGCGGCGCGGATTTTTCGTCAGGCTAGTCGCCAATCCTGGCTCGTAGCGCAGGAAAGTGCTTACTCAGCTGCCGGCGGCACGTAGCCCTGCGCCGTATCCGCGCCTTCGCCGAAGAAGAACTTTTCGGTCTGCTTCATCAGATACTGGCGTGCGCGCGGATCGGCCATGTTCAGGCGATTTTCGTTGATCAGCATGGTTTGCTGCTTCAACCAGGCCTGCCACGCTTCTTTCGAGATGCCTTCGTAGATCCGCTTGCCGAGTTCGCCCGGCAGCGGCGGGAAATCGAGGCCTTCGGCTTCCTTGCCGAGCTTCGCGCATTGAACCATACGAGTCATGCTGTGCTTCTCCTTTGTCGACCGGAGTTAGTGCTTCAGCACTTACTCCGGTCCCATAAAAAATGTTTACTGTAGTTAGTGCTTCAGCACTTACTCCGGTCCCATAAAAAATAGTTACGGCGGGCAGTCGCTTTATATGGGGACGCTTAGAGCTGTTTCATCAGCACGAGCGACTTGCGCTGCCAGTTATAGAGTCGGCGGCGATCTTCAGGCAGGTCGTCTACCGTGACCTTGACGAAGCCGCGCTTGAGGAACCAGTGTTCGGTGCGGGTGGTGAGCACGAAAATCCGCGTGAGGCCGCGTGCCCGTGCGCGTTGTTCGATGCGCTTGAGCAGGCGCTCGCCGTCGCCGGTGCCTTGTGCTTCAGGCGCGACCGTCAGGCACGCCATTTCGCCGATGCGCTCCTGCGGGTACGGGTACAGCGCTGCACAGCCGAACAGCACGCCATCGTGCTCGATCACCGAGAAATGGTCGATGTCGCGTTCGATCTGGTGGCGGCCTCGCCGCACCAGCGTGCCGTCGGATTCGAGCGGCTCGATCAGCGAGAGAATGCCGCCGACGTCGTCCGGCGTGGCTTCGCGCAGGCTTTCGAGGTTCTCGTACGAGATCATCGTGCCCACGCCATCGTGCAGGAACAGTTCGAGCAGCAGGCTGCCGTCGAGCGCGTAGGGGATGATGTGCGCCCGCGCCACGCCGCCGCGGCAGGCGCGGATCGAATGTTTCAGATAGAAGCCCGCGTCGCCGGTGACTTCGCCGCTTTCATGCAGCTTGTAGGCGTCGTCGAGCGACAGTTCGCGGACCAGCTCTGGACCTTCTTCGCCGGTTTCCATCAGGCCGGGCGTTTCGGTCAGGAACACGATCTTGTCGGCGCGCAGGGCGATGGCCGCCGCCGAGGCGACGTCTTCCATCGACAGATTGAACGCCTCGCCGGTGGGCGAGAAGCCGAGCGGTGACAACAGCACCAGCTTGCGGCTCGCGAGCGAATGGCGGATCGAATCCGCGTCGATCTTGCGCACCACACCGGTGTGGGCGAAATCGACGCCGTCCAGAATGCCGACCGGGCGCGCCGTCACGAAGTTGCCGGACACCACGCTAATGTGCGCGTGCGCCATCGGCGTGTTCGGCAAACCCTGGCTGATCGCCGCCTCGATATCCAGCCGCACTTCGCCGGCCGCTTCTTTCGCAGACTCCAAGGCGCGTGCATCCGTAATGCGCATGCCGTGCGAAAACTCGGATTCCACGCCGTGCAGGCTCATCTGCTCTTCGACCTGCGGCCGGGAGCCGTGCACCAGAACGATCTGGATGCCCATGGCCTGCAGCAGCGCGATATCAGACACGAGCGCATTCAGGAGCCCCTGATGCACCACCTCGCCGCCGAAACCGACGACGAACGTCTTGTTACGGAACGCATGGATGTAAGGAGCGACTGAACGCATCCAGTCGACGAATTGCGCGTGCTGAGCGAGATCTTCCGTCGCTCCGGCGGGGGCCGGAGCGCTCGCGGGCGCGGGGACGAGGTCGGTTTGGGAATTCATGCCGGGGATTATAATGCGCCCCCATGTCGAATGTACCCAAAAGTCCCGCTACGGCGAACGAGAATGTGGCGCCGGCCGCCGATCAGGTGAAGCCCGGCGACGCTGCGCGCCGCGATGCGCAGGACGCTAACCGCAACACGCCGCCAGCAACGCGTGAATCCCGCCGCGCTGCGGATGACGCGCGCGTGTCTGCGCAGAAAAAAAATCCGTCAGAGGACGCGCGCAACGACCGTCGCGAACCACGGCCGCCGCGCGTTCAACGCGTCGTCGAACCGAACCCGATTCCGCCGATTACTTTCCCGGAAGCGCTGCCGGTGTCCGGCCGTCGCGAAGAGATCGCGCGCGCCATCGCAGAGAATCAGGTCGTGATCGTGTGCGGCGAGACCGGCTCGGGTAAGACGACGCAGTTGCCGAAAATCTGCCTCGAACTCGGTCGCGGTCTCGGCGCGGGCGGCAAGGGTCTGATCGGTCACACGCAGCCCCGCCGGATCGCGGCCTCGGCGACGGGCCGCCGCATTGCCGAAGAACTCGGCACGCCGTTCGGCGAAGTGGTCGGCTACAAGGTGCGTTTTACCGACAATCTGTCGCCGGGCGCGTCGGTCAAACTCATGACCGACGGTATTCTGCTCGCCGAAACGCAGACCGATCCGCTGCTCAAAGCGTATGACACGCTGATCATCGACGAAGCGCATGAGCGCAGCCTGAACATCGATTTTCTGCTGGGCTATCTGAAAGAAATTCTCGTCAAGCGGCCCGATCTGAAGCTGATCGTGACCTCGGCGACGATCGACGCGGATCGCTTCGCGCGCCATTTCGGCAGCGACGACAAGCCCGCGCCAGTGATCGAAGTGAGCGGACGCTTGTATCCGGTCGAGGTGCGCTATCGGCCGGTCGTGGAGGACAGCCCGGCGGTAAAGGCGGCAGAAGGTTCGTCCGCATCGTCTTCGCGTGACAGGCCGAAGACCCAGCGCGAAACCGACCGCGATCTGATGGAAGCCATCGTCGACGCGGTCGACGAACTGTGTCGTGAAGGTCCCGGCGATGTATTGGTCTTCCTGCCCGGCGAGCGCGAGATTCGCGATGCCGCTGAGGCACTGCGCAAGCACCATCCGCCGCATACGGAAATTCTGCCGCTGTTCGCCCGTCTGTCCGCGGCCGAACAGGAACGCGTGTTTCGCACCTCGAACGCGCGCCGCATCGTGCTCGCGACTAACGTCGCCGAAACCTCGCTCACCGTGCCAGGGATTCGCTACGTGGTCGATACGGGCCTCGCGCGGGTGAAGCGCTACTCGTATCGCAACAAGGTCGAGCAACTGCAGGTCGAGTCGATTTCGCAGGCCGCCGCGAATCAGCGGGCAGGGCGCTGCGGGCGCGTTGCCGATGGCGTGTGTATCCGCCTCTACGAGGAAAGCGACTACCAGGTCCGCGTGCGCTTCACCGATCCGGAGATTTTGCGTTCGTCGCTGGCGTCAGTGATTCTGCGCATGAAGTCGCTGCATCTCACCGAGATCGAAACCTTCCCGTTCATCGAGCCGCCGCCAGGCCGCGCGATTGCCGACGGCTATCAACTGCTCAACGAACTGGGCGCCGTCGACGACGACAACCAGCTCACACCGCTCGGCCGCGAACTCGCGCGCTTGCCGCTGGACCCGCGCGTCGGCCGGATGATTCTCGCCGCGCGCGATCAGCAGGCGTTGAAGGAGGTGCTGATCATCGCCAGCGCATTGTCGGTGCAGGATCCGCGTGACCGGCCGATTGAAGCGCAGGAGCAAGCGGACCAGGCGCATCGCCGGTTCGCCGATGAGCGCTCCGAGTTCCTGCAATGGCTGAAGATCTGGAACTGGTTCGAAGAAGCGATCGCGCACAAGAAGTCGAATCGGCAATTGCAGGACGAGTGCCG
Organism: Paraburkholderia domus; assembly: GCF_905220705.1. Taxonomy (GTDB): domain Bacteria; phylum Pseudomonadota; class Gammaproteobacteria; order Burkholderiales; family Burkholderiaceae; genus Paraburkholderia; species Paraburkholderia domus. The sequence goes on along the minus strand of NZ_CAJNAT010000001.1, from coordinate 483,802 downwards.
CAAGAACTTCCTGTCGCAATTGCGCCTGCGTGAATGGCGCGACGTGCATTCGCAACTGTTGACAGTGGTGCGCGAGCACGGCTGGCGTCTGAACGAAGCCGAGGCGACTTTCGAGCAGATCCACCTCGCGTTGCTGACCGGCCTGCTCGGCAACATCGGCCTGAAAGCCGACGACGAACCGTATTTCCTCGGCGCGCGCAGCATCAAGTTCTACCTCTGGCCGGGCTCGGCGCTGGTGAAGAAGGCCGGGAAGTGGGTGATGGCCGCGGAACTGGTCGAGACGAGTCGTCTGTACGCACGCTGTATCGCGAAGATCGAGCCGGAATGGATTGAGAAGATCGGCGAGCATCTGCTGAAGAAGTCTTTGTCCGAGCCGCATTGGGAAAAGCGCGCGGCGCAGGTCTCGGCATTCGAGCGCGCGGTGCTGTACGGCCTGCCGATTTATCACCGGCGGCGCGTGAGCTTCGGCAAACAGGACCCCGCGCGGGCGCGCGAGTTGTTCATTCGCGGCGCGCTGGTGGAGGGCGAGTTCGATACGAAGCTTGCGTTCTTCGCGCACAACCGGAAGCTGCTCGCCGATATCGAGCAACTCGAGCACAAGTCGCGCAGACAGGACGTGCTGGTCGACGATGAACTGATTTTCGGCTTTTACGATCAGGCGTTACCGCAAGGGATTTACACGGGCGCGTCGTTCGAGCGCTGGTATCGCGACGAGGTAAAGAAGAGCGGTCAGCCGGAAGACAAACTGCGTTTGCTGTATCTGTCGCGTGACGATCTGATGCGGCACGAAGCCGCGGGCGTCACGACCGACCTGTTCCCGAAGCGGATGACGATGGCGGGCGTCGAGATGGCGCTCACGTATCACTTCGAGCCCGGTTCGCCGCGCGACGGTGTGACGCTCGCGGTGCCGCTCTATGCGCTGAATCAGGTCGATGCGCGGCGTTGCGAATGGCTTGTGCCCGGCATGCTGAAAGAAAAGACGCAGCTTCTGCTGAAGTCGTTACCGCAGAAGTTGCGGCGCCATTGTGTGCCGCTGCCTGAGTTCGCGGCGGGTTTCGTCGAACGGCATGGTGGTCCGCGCTTTGGCGCGGGCGGTTTGCTCGAGTCGCTGATCGCCGATGTGCGCGAGCAGACCCAGGTCGCGATGAAGCAATCGGACTTCAAGCTCGAGACGCTGACGCCGCACTTGTTCATGAACTTCAAGGTCATCGACGAGCATGGGCGGCAGCTCGCGATGGGTCGCAACCTGTCGCAATTGCGCGCTGAACTCGGCGGGCAAGCGCAGCAGCATTTTCAGAAGATTGCATCGGGTGCGGCTGGGGCGGCATTGGCCGATGCGGGCGGCGGCATCGGTGTGGCCGCTGGCGCGCAGACGAGCGGAACAGCCGGCGCGGCAAGCAGTGCGGCGTCGCGAGGCAAGGGCGCCGCTGCGTCCGGACCGCTTGCCGCGTCGCAAGACGGACCGCAAGGCACTGCGCTGTACGAAAAGCTGACGACGTGGAATTTCGGCAAGCTCCCCGAGTTGCTGGAAATTCGGCGCGGCGGCCAGACATTGTTCGGCTATCCCGCCTTGGTGGATCGTGGCACACATTGTGATGTCGAAGTCTTCGATTCACCGGACGAGGCTGCGCGCATCCATCGCGCGGGGTTGCGGCGACTGTTCGCGTTGCAACTGAAAGAGCCGATCAAGTATCTGGAAAAGAATCTGCCGGGGTTGCGCGAAATGGCGATGCAGTTCATGCCGCGCGGCACTCAGGAAGAACTGCGCGATCAACTGATCGACACTGCGCTCGACCGCGCCTGCCTGCAAGACCCGCTGCCGGCCGATGATGTCAGTTTCCATACGCGCCGCGACGAAGGGCGCAGCCGGTTGACTCTGTTGGCTCAGGAAATCGCCCGGCTGGTAGGGCAGATTCTCAGCGAATACGCGACAGTAACGAAAAAGCTCGTGCAGGCGAAGGCGTTCACGGCGGCGCATGCGGACATGCAGAATCAGCTCGATCAGCTGATCGGCAAGCGCTTCGTGGTGGATACGCCGTATGCGCAGTTGGCGCACTTCCCGCGCTATCTGAAGGGCATTGCGCTGCGCATCGACAAGCTGAAGGCGGACTCTGCACGCGATGCGCGGCAGTTCGCCGAATTCCAGCCGCTGTTGCAGAACTATCAGCGCGCGCTTGCGCAACGCGGCGGCGTGCTGGACCCGCGCTTGTCGGAATTCCGCTGGCTGCTGGAAGAGTTGCGCATTTCGCTGTTCGCGCAGGAGTTGCGCACGCCGATGCCGGTATCGGTGAAGCGTCTGCACAAGGTGTGGGAATCGATGCAGCGCTGAGCCATGGGTGGGTGGCGAGCCGCAGGTGGGCCCTCCACTCGTCTCGTGTTGGACAATGCGGTTCTACACATTGCGTCGGGCAAAAAAACGCGCGACGCTACTCCTTTTGAGAATGACGTCGCGCGCAAAGGGCGCGAGCTCTTCCGGGCCCGCGCTCGCTCGCTGCTTGTACAGCAACGCTATTGGCCCGACGTGACTGGCTCGGATCGAGCCGGTCACGCTTCTTGCCGAGTTTTACCAGTGCATGCCTGCGCCGACCGACGCGCCGAACTGACCGCGCGAGTCGGTCGTACCTTGCACCTTGTAGACCCACTTACCGGTTTCCGACAGTTGCGACACGCCGATGGCCATTGCGGACTGGCCGCCATACGTGCCGCCTGCGATCGCCACCATGCCGTGACCTGGCAAGACAGCTTGCGGCAAGCCTGCTGCTGCAAGCGCCGATGCTGTGCCACCGTACGAATCGCGGCGGGCCGAGCGGATCTGGTCGTCGGTGTAGCTGTTAGCCTGGCCGACTGCCCCGCTCACAGATTGCTGCAACTGATTGACGTTGACGGCATCTGTGCCTTGCACACCGGCTGCGACGTTGGTGATCTGGCGCTCCTGGCCCGCTGCGCCGACCGATACCGTGTTCGCACGATCCGCGACCGAGCCTTGACCCAATGCCACCGAGTTGTCGGCGCTGGCGTTTGCTGCGGCGCCGAGCGCTGTGGCGTTGTTGCCGCTCGCGATCGAATTCGCACCTATAGCGACAGCGTTAGTGCCAGTGGCCTGAGCATTTGCGCCCGAAGCAACCGAATGCGTACCGGTTGCCACCGCGCCTTCGGTGCCGCTATCGCCGTCGGCGCTGAAGAACGGATTGGCCGTGTTGACGCTGATGTTGCTGACCGCACCGTTGATTGCCGCGTTCAACTGGCCGAGGTTGACGGCGTCAGATGCATCTACACCCTCGGCGACGTTGTGGATGACCGTGCCGCCGCTCGCTGCATCGCCGCCCAGCGTCACGCTGTTCTTGTTGACGCTGCCGTCGGGGTTCGTGTCGTACATGACTGCGCCGTCGAGTTTGGCGGCGGTGGCGGCGCCCTGGTCGCTGACGGCTTTCAGTTGGGCGACGTTGACTGCGTCGGTGTCGGCGGTACCGGCTGCGACGTTGGTGATCTGTCGTTCTGCACCGGCTGAACCGACCGAAACGGTGTTGGCGCGATCGGCGACGGAGCCGTTGCCGAGTGCAACCGAGTTGGACGCAATGGCGTTCGCCTGGTAGCCGAGGGCGGTCGAGTTGTCGCCCTGTGCCGTTGCCAGGGTTCCGACGGCGGTGCTGAAATCGCCTTGTGCCCACGAACTCGTACCAGCTGCAAAAGATGCGTTGCCTGAGGCGCCGGCGTAACTGCCAATCGCGACGGCGTGGTCGCCGCTTGCGACTGCGTCGTCGCTACCGTTGTTGGCGCCGTTTGCCTTGAAATAGTGCGAAGTGCTCGCAGTGGCGGCTTGCAATTGGCTCAGATTGACAGCGTCGGTCGCTTCGGTGCCGGCCGCCACATTGGTGATCTGGCGTTCGCTGCCCGCTGAGCCGACCGAGACGCTATTTGTGCGGTCGGCGACGGAGCCTTGACCTAGCGCGACTGAGCCGTCGGCGCTGGCCTCACTCAGATTACCGAGCGCGACGCTGCCGTTTCCGCTTGCCGTGGAATTCATGCCGAGCGAGGTAGCGAGCGGGCCGACGGCTTGTGCGCCAGCACCTACTGCGGTGGCGCCAATGGCGCCGGCAACGGACTTATCGCCCACTGCCGTCGAAACCTGGTCCGTCGCCGTTGCCAACGTGCCGACCGCGGTGCTGTTCGAGCCTTGCGCCCAGGCGCCCGTTCCGGCTGCGAATGAGAAATCACCCGTCGCGAACGAACCGCTGCCGATCGCGACGGAGTGGTCACCCCTCGCAACTGCGTCGTCCCCGCTGCCGGGAATGCCGGTTGCCTTGAAATAACGCGAAGCGCCGGCCGTGGCAGCGTTCAATTGGCTGACGTTGACGGCGTCGGTCGCCTCGACACCGGATTTGACATTGGTGATCTGGCGTTCATTGCCGGCGGAGCCGACGGATACGGTGCCCGCGCGGTCTGCCAGCGAATTTTGGCCGAGCGCAACGGATCCGTCAGTTTTGGCCTGAGCACCACTGCCGAGTGCGACGGAGTTCTCGCCGCTCGCTTGAGCGTTGTAGCCGAGTGCTGAGGCGCCGGTGCCGGTGGCGTGGGCGTCGTCTGGCGTCAACGTGCTGTCGTTGGTGCGAACGTATTTCACGCCGCTGCCGTTCTTCTGAATGTAGGCGTCGCTGGTGTCGCCGGCGATCGCATAGAGTTGCGCGCCGTTGATCGCGTCGGTGCTGGTGGCCGATACCGCACCTTGATGCACATTGCTGATCGTGGTGCCGCCGGTTGCACCACCGTCCGTCGAAGCCGGGCCGCCGAGCGTGACGCTGCTCTTGTCGGCGGGCGTTGCGTCGTACTGGACGCTATTGGCGGTGGCTGTGGCGATCTTGCTGTCGACGGCCTTGAGCTGGCTGACGTTGACGGCGTCGGTATCGGCTGCGCCCGCTGCGACATTGGTCAGGCGCCGCTCGTTGCCGGCCGAGCCGACCGACACTTCGCCATGGGCCGTAAGGCCGCCGATGGCCGAATCGTCGGCGCCGAAATTTTCACCCGGTGAGCTCAGGTCGGCAGTCGTGGTGGACTTTGCGCCTAACGCAACGCTATTGACCGCAGTCGCTGCTGCTGCCGAACCTATGGCGACGCTGTCGGTAGCGGCTTTTGCAACGGATGCATTGGCACCCAACGCGACACTGTTGGCTGCCGCTGCTTTACCCTGCAACCCGACCGCCACCGAGTTGGCTCCAGTCGCTGCGGTGTTGGTGCCGAGCGCAATGGTCTCGCTGTTCAGTGCGCGGGCGGAATTGCCAATCGCTATCGAATCGAGGGCGGCGGCTGTGGCTGTGGGGCCGGCCGCGATGGCGTTCATGCCGTCGACCGCGAGGGCGTCGTCTGAACCATCGGCGAGTCCGCTTACGCTGAAATAATGATCGGCCGACGCCGTATCCGCATATGCCGCCGAAACGCTCCCCACTAACGCTGCCCCTGCCAGCACGACTTGCGCCATCGCCAGCTTTCGGGATGCGCCCCGCTTGGTCTTCGAGCGCGCCACTTCCGAGGTGGCAGTCCACGTGCCCGTTGCTTCACACCAAACTGATTTGTAAATCTTGTTCATACTTTATGAAACTCCGCGGAATTACGAGTGTGGACGGCACGTGAAAGCAGGCTGATTCGGAAAAGGCGTCATCGCCCTTATATGTCGCGCACAAATAGAACATGTCGACCGCGGTATTTGCGTCGTCCGTTTTCCGTGTCTTGCTGAATTTTTCGCGCGTCCGAATCATCTGCGTCACGCCCTTAAATCCACAGGATTAAATGCTTGGGCGATGATCGGCGGGATTGTCAGACTTGGTGGGGAGACGGCGGAATAAGCTAATTCCTAAATGGTTGAAAATAAATAACCAGTTGTAATTAAATTTGAATAAGTGTTATTTGATTGTTGAAAATAAAGAATAGTCTTGCTTTGTCTTATGTAATGGCTTGAGATCTGAGAATGTAATAATCTATTGTTTTCGGAGGTTATTTGATTTGATGCGGATGGGCAGCCGACTTTCTTACGTAAATCCGACGGCGTCTCATCAAGACGGTGGAAAGTGCTGACAGAGTCGTGTCTTGCCTCCTGTCGCACCCTTGCTTCCCGCAGCGTCAAACCGGTATCTAAGTCAACCGTGCTTCTCGGCAAACGTTCTACAATGTCGGCTGTTCTCCGAAGTGAGTTTTCATGCGTAAATTTTTTCTTCGCGGCTGGACTGCCACGTTCGCCGCAAGCGGGGCGCTGATCGCCGCCGCAGGCTTTTTTTCTCCCGCAGCCCACGCCAACAACGTGATCGTGCTCAATTCCGGCGAAGCCACGCTGAGCCTGATCGACGAGACCACCCGGCAGGTCGTCGGCACGGTGCCGACGGGCAAGGAACCGCATCACCTGATGGCCACACCGGACAATTCGTCGCTGATCGTGGCCAACTCGGTGTCGAACAACCTGATGTTCGTCGATCCGAAGTCGGGCCAGGTGCAGCGCTGGATCGAGAACATCGAGGATCCGTACCAGATTGGTTTTTCGCCCGACCGCAAGTGGCTTGTCACCACCGGGCTGCGCTTGGACCGCCTCGACATCTATCATTACGACGGCCAGAAGAACCAGATGACGCTGGCCTCGCGTTTGCCGCTAGCGGTAATGCCGAGCCACATGGCGTTCACCAATGACAGCAAGACGGTTTTCGTCACGCTGCAGGTCTCGGGCGAACTGGCCGCGATCGATCTGGCCACGCAAACCGTCAAGTGGAAGATGAAGGTCGGCAAGGTGCCGGCCGGCCTGTGGATGACGCCGGGCGAGAAGTACCTGTTGATCGGCATGACCGGCGCGGACTACGTCGCGGTGGTCGACTGGCGCAACCAGAAAATCGTCAAGACGATCCAGACCGGCAAGGGCGCGCACAACTTCCGCTCGCTGGCTGACGGCAAGCATGTGGCGGTGTCGAACCGCGTCGCGAGCACGATCAGCATCATCGACGAAGACACGCTCACCAATGTCGGCGACATCACCGGTTTGATGCCGGGGCCGGACGACATGGAACTTTCCGCGGACAAACGCTATCTGTGGGTGACGTTCCGCTTCGCGAAGCATGTCGGCATCATCGACCTGAGCACGCGCAAGCTGATCCAGACGATAGCCGTCGGCCGTTCGCCGCACGGTATCTATTTCTTCAATCGCGCGCCGGTCACGGCGCCGAACGGCGCGTGATGCTGCAACAAGCGAACCGTCAGGAATGAAGTAACAGGCCAGCACCATGTTCCATCTGATTTTTTCTTCTCTCGACAGCTTCGTCTCGGCCGTGCAGACGCTGCTGTACGTCGACGTGGTGCAGCCTTTGCTGTTCCGCTTCGATCTGATGGACTATGACGAAGATACCTACGACAGCCTGTATTGGGTGATCGTGGGCGTCTTCGAGGTGCTGGCAATGTACGCGATCTTGCGCCCGCTCGAGGCGCTCCGCCCGGCGGAGCAGTGGGAAAACCGCAAGGCAGTGCGTGTCGACGTGATTTACACGTGGATCGCCAAGCTGGGCATCCTCAACCTGTTCTTCTTCTTCGCGTTGCAGCCGTTCTTTGACAACGTGCAGGCATGGCTGCGACTGCACAACATTTCGAATATCGATTTCGACAACCTATGGCCAGGCGTCACCACGCAGCCGCTCGTCACGTTCGTGATGTATCTGCTCGTGCTCGATTTTGCGGGTTACTTGTACCACCGCTGGGAACATCGGATCGGCGTGTGGTGGGAATTGCACGCCGTGCACCACAGCCAGCAACAGATGTCGCTGTGGTCCGACGACCGTAACCATCTGCTCGACGATCTGCTGCAGGCGTCATTCTTCGCGGTGATCGCGCTGGTGATCGGCGTGCCGCCGTCGCAATTCGTCGTGCTGGTCGCAATCACGAACCTCGCGCAGAGCGTGCAGCACGCGAACATCCGTCTGTACTTCGGCTGGCTCGGCGAGCGACTGATTGTCAGCCCGACTTTTCATCGCAGGCACCATGCGATGGGCTATGGGCATGAAGGCCTGAACTACGGTTGCAATTTCGGCGTGCTGTTCCCGTGGTGGGACATGCTGTTTCGCAGCGTGTCCTGGAACCAGGAGATGGAGCCGACCGGCATCCAGGACCAACTCGAAGGCCGGCGCTACGGCGACGGTTTCTGGGCGCAGCACTGGCTCGCCTTCGTGCGCATCGCTGACCGGCTTTCGCCGAAGCGTCGTACCGAGGGTAGCGACACCGCTCCGGTTTGAGCTTTCATTCTCTTACGCCGCCGGTTTGCCCGGCGGCGCGTCACGTGGTTTATCCTGTCCACGTTTGCGCGCACGTTCCTGGTTCGTTTTCTGTTCGGCATTGCGGTCCGTATCCTGATCCGTTCGCCGCACATTTTGCCGGTTTGTCGCGTCGCGTCCCTTATTCCATCGTTTCGTTCACCGGCACTGGCTCGCATGAATGATCTGTTGCGCTCGTTTGGGCGCGCGCTCGCAAGCGCGCTCCACCCGCGCATGCTCTGGCTGACCTTCCTGCCGTTTCTGGCGGCAACGGTCGGGTGGGGTGTGATCCTATGGTTTTCCTGGCAGACGCTGATTGGCGCGACCCGCACGTGGCTCGAAAGCTGGTCGTTCACGGTCACGCTTTACCATCTGTTCGACTGGCTCGGCTTTTCGGCGCTGCACGCGGCGATCGCGCCGTTCATTGTGATTGCGATGGCGATTCCGTTGATCGTCGTCACGGTGCTGCTGTTGATTGCCACGCTGTCAATGCCGGCGGTGATCCGCTTTCTGTCGGCACGGCAATTTTCCGGCCTTGAAATGCGCCGCGGCGGAACGTGGTACGGTAGCCTCGGTCAGGCGTTGTGGACCACGCTGGTCTGTCTCGTGCTGCTGATCGTCACGTTGCCGCTCTGGCTGGTACCGCCGTTCTTCGCGCTGATTCCACCGCTCCTGTGGGGCTGGCTGACGTATCGCATAATGAGTTACGACGCGCTCGCGCTGCACGCTACGCGTGACGAACGGCGCGCCTTGGTGAAGCGTTTCCGGTTGCCGCTGCTGTTGATCGGCATCGCGAGCGGACTGCTAGGATCGCTGCCGACGCTGTTGTGGGCGTCGTCGGTCTGGCTGATCGTGCTGTTCCCGGTGATCACCGCCGTAACAATCTGGATCTACGCGTTCATCCTCGTGTTCTCGGCGCTGTGGTTTGGCTACTACTGTTTGCGCGCGCTGCAACGCATGCGCGCGGAAGAGCACGGCCCGCGGCACGCGGCGCCGGTTCCATACTGATGAATTACTGACTAAGCGAAAGAGGCGGCAATGGCATTTGGCGTCATCATCATCGGCGACGAAATCCTGTCGGGCAGACGTATCGACAAGCACCTGCCGAAGGTCATCGAACTGCTGGGCGCACGCGGGCTGTCGCTCGGCTGGGCGGAGTACATCGGCGACGAGCCGGAGCGCATCACGGCAACGCTGCGACGCACGTTCGCGTCGGGCGACATTGTGTTTTCCACGGGCGGTATCGGCGCCACGCCGGACGATCACACTCGCCAGTGCGCGGCAGCCGCGCTCGGCGTGCCGCTCGAGTTGCATCCTGAAGCCGCGAAGCTGATTCAGGAGCGTATTCGCGATATGTATCCGGCGAACTCAGCTACGCCGCTCGATCTGGCGTCGCCGGAGAACCGGCATCGTCTGAATATGGGCACGTATCCGCAGGGCGCATCGATCATTCCCAACGGCTACAACAAGATTCCTGGCTTCTCGATCAAACAGCACTACTTCGTACCTGGCTTCCCGGTGATGGCGTGGCCGATGATCGAGTGGGTGCTGGACACGCAGTACGCGCATCTGCATCACGCAATGCCGCACGCGGAAAAGTCATTGCTGGTCTTCGAGCTGCCGGAGTCGCGCGTTACGCCGTTGATGGAAAAGATCGAACACGATTTTCCAGGCGTGCGGGTGTTCAGCCTGCCGAGCGTCGGCGACGCGGAGCGCGGCGGCGTGTATGCGCGGCATCACATCGATCTCGGTGTGAAGGGCGAACCGGAAGCGGTAGCGGCTGCATTCGTGAAGCTGCGCGAGGGGGTGCACCTGCTGGGCGGCGATATCGTCGAGCTGGAGGTGGCTGCGGCTAAACCGCGCGGTTGAACCGCTGTACACGTCAAGCATGGGGCGCCGCGCTCGCGCCTATCCCTAACTTAAGACTCAACGCATCATCGGGCTGTCACATGCAGCGCCGACGATGCGTCTAATCGTCCCGCCTAACCCGCGAGGGCATCCTCAAGTGTCTGCATGCATTGCTTTGCACGCGCGACCGGCGAAAGATCCTTCGCACCGTGCAGGCAACGGTATCTCCACGCAGTCGCCGCTGAAGCAGGCGAGCAGCGATCAAGCTTGCGCCGTTGAAAGCGGGCAGCAGTGATCGAGCAGCCGATCAAGCTGCTGATCAGGCAACCGCTCAGCAATCAGGCGCCGATCCACGGCAACCCGCGAAAGCACCAGCCCGACACCGTCTTCCGATGCCCTTGGCCGTCCTTATCGCCTTCGAAACCTTCCAGCAGGTCGTACGCCTTGGCGTATCCCGCCTGGGTGGCGGCGATCGCAGCGAGCTTCGAGCGCGCAGCGCTGCGGCACAAAAACAGCACCGGCGTATCGGGCGATGCTGCGTGGCTCAGTTGCTGAAGGAATTCCTGATTCGGCACGGCGCCCGGATAACGCGTCCACTCTACGTGCACGTATTGCCCGTCGCCGATAACCGGCCGGCCGACCCAATCGAGTTCGGCACGGGTGCGCACGTCGACGAGACGCGTGCGCGGATCGAGTTGCAGCAGTTCGAACGCTTCGGCAGGCGACACCGCGCCCGCATAGGGCAACTGGTTCTCGGTGCGGCGCTTGTCCGCCTGGGCGTACAACTGTTCGAGCGTGCTCATGAGCGTAAATCTCCTTCGGACCAAATAACCATTCTAGCGCGCGAGGTGCAGCACGCATGCGGTTCAGAGGAGACGTCTCGTCGGTGCGAAGCAAGAGGATGCGCGCTCAAAAGTGGTGCATATTCCCGTGGATGCACCAAAATGAAGATATCTTCCGTTGTTGATTTTGTAGATGCACTATTTCGGTGCTGGATGCGAAGCAAAGATTTTAGGGCTGCATGCTGTTCGGTGCGCCCATTCCCCGCAAACGCGCGCGCAGTGTGGTTTTGCGCCGGGTTGGCGCATACATGGCACAGAAGCTGCTTTATTGGTGCCGATCGATTTGTCCCAGCAGGCCTTTATGTTCACCCTCAACGATAGAGGGGTGGACGCGCCGGGATGGGTCAGCTAGATTGGGCGGCGGCTGAATCCGCCGAATTCGTTAATCAGGAGATAGGTTATGAGTAAATCCGTGGCCGACGTCGTTCAACTCGTCAAAGACGAAGACGTCAAGTTTGTCGACTTCCGTTTCACCGACACGCGCGGCAAAGAGCAACACGTTTCGGTGCCGGTGTCGGCATTCGATGAAGACAAGTTCGAAAGCGGCCATGCGTTTGACGGTTCGTCGATTGCCGGCTGGAAGGGCATCGAAGCATCAGACATGTTGCTGATCCCGGACGCGAACACCGCCTTCATCGACCCGTTCTATGAAGAGTCGACCCTCGTGTTGACCTGCGACGTCGTCGAACCGGCTGACGGCAAGGGCTACGAACGCGACCCGCGTTCGCTCGCCAAGCGCGCTGAAGCGTACCTGAAGAGCACGGGCCTCGGCGACACGGCCTTCTTCGGTCCGGAACCGGAATTCTTCATTTTCGACTCGATCAAGTGGGGCACGGATCAGTCGGGCACGTTCGTCAAGATCGGTTCGGAAGAAGCACCGTGGTCGTCGTCGATGGACTTCGAAGGCGGCAACACCGGCCACCGTCCGGGCACGAAGGGCGGCTACTTCCCGGTCGCTCCGGTCGACACGTTCCAGGACATCCGTTCGGAAATGTGCCTGCTGCTCGAACAGATCGGCATCCCGGTCGAAGTGCATCACCACGAAGTCGCGGGCCAGGGCCAGAACGAAATCGGCACGAAGTTCTCGACGCTGGTGCAACGCGCCGACTGGCTGCAGCAGATGAAGTACATCATCCACAACGTCGCGCACACGTACGGCAAGACGGCTACGTTCATGCCGAAGCCGGTGGTCGGCGATAACGGTTCGGGCATGCACGTTCACCAGTCGATCTGGAAAGACGGCACGAACCTGTTCGCAGGCAATGGTTACGCAGGTCTGTCGGAATTCGCGCTGTTCTACATCGGCGGCATCATCAAGCATGCTCGCGCGCTGAACGCGATCACGAACCCGTCGACGAACTCGTACAAGCGCCTCGTGCCGCACTTCGAAGCACCGGTGAAGCTGGCTTACTCGGCTCGCAACCGTTCGGCGTCGATCCGCATTCCGCACGTGTCGAACCCGAAGGGCCGCCGTATCGAAACGCGCTTCCCGGATCCGATGGCGAATCCGTACCTGTGCTTCTCCGCGCTGATGATGGCCGGTCTGGACGGCGTGCAGAACAAGATTCACCCGGGCGAAGCTGCCGACAAGAACCTGTACGACCTGCCGCCGGAAGAGGATGCAAAGATCCCGACCGTGTGTGCCGGCCTCGACCAGGCGCTGGACGCACTCGACGCGGACCGCGAGTTCCTGACGCGCGGTGGCGTGTTCACGGATTCGATGCTCGACGCGTACATCGAACTGAAGACGGGCGAGCTGCAACGCTATCGTCAGTCGGTGCACCCGATCGAATTCGAAATGTACTACTCGCTGTAAGCGGCAATGGTGCTTCGCCCTTCAAACGGCGAAGCACTTTGCCCGACGCTCGCGATCGGTCACGAAGGGACGGCGGCGCCGTCCCTTTTTTGTTAGACCCGAATGCGTCCGCTCACGACGTTTGCGGCGTAGGGGCAATGAAGCAGGGCAGTAGGCAGGACAACAAGCGGTACACCTGATTTATCACCATCTCCTATCGGCCAGACTGCAAGATGGTTCTGAAGAATCTGATGAAGGCAAGGAAAGGACACGAGCAGACGCTGTCGGACGACGCTCAGCTGGTGAGTTCCGGTTTGTTGCCGGGCTTCGAAGCATTGCCGACGGTCGTGCTGGTGCTCGACAAGCGCACGCTGCGTGTGGTGTTTGCGAACCCGTCGGCGGAATCGATGCTTGAGCTTTCGCGCAAGCAACTGACGCAGATGGCGTGGCAGGACATCTTCTCGAATGCCGACGAACTGGTCGCGACCATCTCCGCGATCGCTGCTCACCGTTTTCACGCGACGCATCTGGACGCCGTACTCGAGCGCCCGGGCCACGAGCCGCTGCATGTGCATGCGATCGTCGGTTTTCTGGAAAGCGTGCAGGACTATGTGCTGCTCGAGCTGTTCGAGAACGAGCGGCATTTGCGCTCTGACCGCGAGGAGCGCATCAATGACCTCACGGCGGTCAACAAACAACTGATCCGCAATCTCGCGCACGAGATCAAGAACCCGCTCGGCGGGATTCGCGGCGCGGCACAACTGCTCGAATTCGAACTCGGCGAGCGTCAGCGCGACGAGTTGCGCGAGTACACGCAGGTCATCATCAAGGAATCGGACCGGCTGCAAACGCTGGTCGATCGCTTGCTGGAGCCGCACCGTCATCCGCATATCGTCGGCGACGTGAATATTCACGAAGTATGTGAACGTGTGCGCCAGGTGATTCTCGCGGAGTTTCCGCGCGGACTCACGATCGAGCGCGATTACGACGTGAGCGTGCCGGACCTCCGCGGCGACAAGGAGCAACTGATCCAGGCGCTGCTGAACATCGTGCGCAATGCTGCGGAAGCATTGCGTGAGCGCATCTCTCAAGGCGACGCGCGCATCGAATTGCGCACGCGCATTGCACGCAAGATCACTGTGTCGAAACGTTTATGTAAGCTGGCACTGGACTTGCATATCACTGACAACGGGCCAGGCATTCCTGAGGAAATCCGTGACCGCATTTTCTATCCGCTCGTGTCGGGGCGCGAGGACGGTAGCGGTCTCGGCCTGACGCTCGCGCAGACCTTCGTGCAACAACACGACGGTTTGATCGAGGTGGAAAGCCGGCCGGGCCACACCGAGTTTCAGATTCTGCTGCCGCTCGACTGCTAACACCACAAGCTTATCAAGACTTCTGACCGACCTATATGAAGCCGATCTGGATAGTAGACGACGATCAATCGATTCGCTGGGTGCTCGAAAAAGCGCTCGCCCGCGAAAACTTCGCGACACGCAGCTTCGCGAACGTGCGCGAGGCTTCCGCGGCGCTCGATCACGACAGCCCTCAGGTGCTGGTGTCCGACATCAGGATGCCTGGCGGCTCCGGCCTCGAATTGCTGCAAACCGTCCGTGACAAGGTGCCGGGCTTGCCCGTCATCATCATGACGGCGTTCTCGGACCTGGACAGCGCAGTCGCCGCATTCCAGGGCGGTGCTTTCGAATACCTCGCCAAACCGTTCGACGTCGACAAGGCGGTCGAGTTGATCCGCCGCGCTGTCGACGAAAGCATGCGTGGCGAACAGACATGGGACGACCGCGTCGCCGAGGCGCCGGAAATGCTCGGCCAGGCGCCCGCGATGCAAGACATGTTTCGCGCGATCGGCCGGCTATCGCATTCCTCGGCCACCGTGCTCATTACCGGCGAATCAGGCACCGGGAAGGAACTGGTCGCGCGTGCGTTGCACCGACATAGCCCACGCGCGAACGGTCCCTTCATCGCGTTGAATACGGCGGCGATTCCGAAGGATCTGCTGGAATCCGAACTGTTCGGTCACGAGCGCGGTGCGTTTACCGGCGCACAGGCCATGCGGCAGGGGCGCTTCGAGCAGGCCGAGAATGGCACGCTGTTTCTCGATGAAATCGGCGACATGCCGTTCGATTTGCAGACTCGCCTGTTGCGCGTGCTGTCGGACGGGCAGTTCTATCGCGTCGGTGGCCACAATCCGTTGCGCGCCAACGTGCGCGTAATCGCGGCGACGCACCAGAACCTCGAATCGCGTGTGCGTCAGGGCCTGTTCCGTGAGGACTTGTATCACCGTCTCAATGTGATCCGTTTGCGCCTGCCGGCATTGCGCGAGCGCAGCGAAGACATTCCGCTGCTCACTCGCCACTTCCTGCAAAAAAGTGCACGCGACCTGGGCGTGGAGCCGAAGCGCGTGTCCGAAGAAGCACTCGCTCATCTGGCATCGCTGCCGTTTCCGGGCAACGTGCGGCAACTGGAGAATCTCGCCAACTGGCTCACGGTGATGGCGCCGGCGCAGACCATCGAGATCAAGGACTTGCCGCCCGATCTGGGTCCCGCGCAAGCGGGTGTGACCGATCTCGCCGGCGGTGGCACTGGTGTGATCGGCACCGGCGAGGCGGGTCTCGCAGTCGGCGCGCCGATCAATGGCACCAGTGCGGCCGTGCATCCGGCTAGCAGTGCCGGCATGCCGGCTGCGACCACCGTCAGCGCCTGGGAAGGCGGCTTGCGCACTGAAGTCGCGCGGATGCTGCGCGAGAATGCAGCTGACGTCATGGACGAACTTGCGCGCCGTTTCGAAGCAGCGGTGATTCGCGAGGCGCTGGATTTCACGCGCGGACGCAAGGTGGAGGCGGCGGAGCGCCTTGGCATTGGTCGCAATACGATTACGCGCAAGATTCAGGAGCTCAATCTCGAGCCCTGAGGTTTGTATGATCAGCCGGGGCGGCTTGCCAGCCGCCCCGGCCGTTGTCGATTAGGGGGTTCATCAGGCCGCGTGTTGCGGCAGCCTCATAATCCGCCCCGTCGGCGCATCTTCAGCCGCTCTGACGGCTGCACCTTCATCCGCTCCGGCACCGAGCGTCAAAGGTCCTCGGGCTCCCGCAAGGCATAATCGACGCTGTTTTCATTCGACAGCTGACGATGCCCGCTTCCCCCGCTACTTTCTCCTGGCCGCTTTCCCCCGATCCTTTTCTGTCGCTCGAAGCGCTCGAGGACCCTCAGGCGCTCGCGTGGGTCGAAGCGCAGAATGCCCGCACACACGCCGCATGGGGCCGAAGCGCGGAATTCGAGTCGCTCAAACAGCGGCTTGCCAAAGCCTATCTGCCGCGCGAGCGTCCAGTCATCCCCGATCGCTGGAAGGACTGGGCCTATGACCTGTGGCAGGACGAACGCAATCCCAAAGGCATCTGGCGGCGCACGACGTGGGCGGCCTGGCGCAGTGGCGCACCTGTTTGGCAAAACCTGCTCGATTTCGACGCGCTCGGTGCGGCCGAAGGCACGCCATGGGTCTGCGCCGAACTCGACATTCTTTATCCGGACGGCGATCGTGCGCTGATTACGCTGTCGCCGGGCGGCTCGGACGCGCTGGTGGTGCGTGAGTTCGATATCGAAGCGCAACGTTTTGTCGACGACGGTTTCGTGATCGCGAAGGCCGGCAAGCACACGGCTTCGTGGATCGATCGGGATACGCTTTATGTCGGCTGGGACAACGGTCGCAAGACGCTGACGCGCTCCGGCTATCCGCGCGAAGTGCGGCGCTGGACGCGGGGTAGCGCATTGGCCGACTCGCCGGTGGTCTTCAAGGGAGCGTTCGGCGACATCGGCGTGGAGGCCCACTACGATCCCGTCGAGCAGCGCCACACCGTGGTGAGCAGCGTCGATTTCTTCGATTCGCATACGTACTACCTCGATAGCGCCAATGCCGCCACAGACGGTGCCAATGCCGCCACAGACGGTGCCAATGCCGCCAATCGTGCCAGTGCTGCCAACCATGCCAGCGCCTGGAAGCAGTACGACGTGCCGTCGCACGTTGCGGTCGGCGGCTGGCAGGGCTGGCTGCTGCTCGAACCGCGCCTCGATTGGGATTGCAATGGCGTGCGCTATCCGGGCGGCGCATTGCTGGCGATCCGGGAAATCGCGTTCCTGCGTGGTGAGCGTGACGTGGTGCCGCTTTTCACGCCGACGTCGCAAACCTCCGCCTGCGAGTGGACACACACGCGCAATCACCTGATCGTGTCTTACCTGGAGGATGTGCAGAGCAAGACCTCGCTGTGGATTCCGTCGCAAACGGACGATCAAGCCTGGCACTGGCATCAACGCGTCTTTCCATCACGTGACGACGTGCAAGCCGACGTCTCACCCGTCGAGCCGACGCTGGACGACGAAGTGTTCGTCGATACCGACGACTATTTGCAGCCGCCTGCCTACTGGCTCGCCGATCTTGACCGTGATGACTTGACCGATTGGGTGTTGCTCGACCGCTGGCCGACTCAGTTCGATGCGACGCCGTTCGCCGTGACGCGTGGGCACGTAGTGTCTGCGGACGGTACGCGGGTGCCGTACACCGTGATCGGACCGCAGGCGGCGCACCAGGCTGTGCAAGGGCAGACGGCGCAGACGGCGCGGCAGACACACCAGCAAGCGCACGAACAACCGCGCCCATGCCTGCTCAACGGTTACGGCGGCTTCGCAATTCCGTTGCTGCCGGGTTATCTGACTGGGCCAGGCATCGGCTGGCTGGAGCGGGGCGGTGTGTACGTAGTGGCGCATATTCGCGGAGGGGGCGAGTTCGGCACGCAGTGGCATACGGCGGCGCAGGGCGAGCACCGGCAGCGCGCGTTCGACGATTTCATCGCGGTGGCCGAGGCGCTCATCAGCACAGGCGTGACCAGTGCCGCGCAACTCGGCATTCAGGGCGGCAGCAATGGCGGCCTGCTGGTCGCGGCGTGCATGGTGCAGCGGCCCGAGTTGTTCGGCGCCGTGGTGTGCGAGGTGCCGCTGCTCGACATGAGCCGCTATCACCTGCTGCATGCGGGCGCGTCATGGATCGATGAATACGGCGATCCGGACGAGCCCGACGAAGCGCGCGTGCTGGCGGCTTACTCACCCTATCACCGTGTGAGCGCGGACGTGGCGTATCCGCCCGTGCTGTTCACCACGTCGACTGCCGACGACCGCGTGCACCCTGGACACGCGCGCAAGATGGCCGCGCGCATGCAGGCGCTGGGCGCGGAACGGGTCTGGTACCGGGAAAATACAGAAGGGGGCCACGGCGGCTCCGATGAGCTGGAGCAGGCCGAGCATGATGCGATGGTGTTCGAATTCTTGTGGCGTTGTTTGAACCGGGCGGCGTAGGCCTCGCTTGCGGCGCCTTCAGCCGATCTGCGCGATAACCGGTGCGTGGTCCGACGGCTGCTCCCACTTGCGCGGCACCTTGTCGACATCGCAGGACGAGCATGCTTCGGCAAGCGCTTTCGACAGCAGAATGTGGTCGATGCGCAGGCCCGCATTACGGCGGAACGCCATCATCCGGTAATCCCACCACGAGTAGATCTTTTCCGGTTGCTCGAACTGGCGGAACGCATCGACGAGACCGAGTTCGATCAGCCGCACGAACTCGGCACGCTCTTCGGGCGACACCAGATTCTGGCCTTCCCATGCTTTCGGGTCATGCACGTCGCGATCTTCCGGCGCGATGTTGTAGTCGCCGAGCAGCGCGAGCTTCGGATACAGCGCCATTTCGCTCGCGACCCAGTCGTGCAATGCAGCGAGCCAGCCCAGCTTGTAGGCGAATTTGTCGGTGCCCGGCGCCTGGCCGTTCGGGAAGTACGCGGAGATGATGCGCACGCCCTCGACGGTCGCGGCAATCACGCGTTGCTGCGGATCCTCAAAACCGGGGATATTGCGCACGATGCTGCTTTCGTCGACGCTCAGGCCTTCGCGCACCAGGATGCCGACGCCGTTATAGGTCTTCTGGCCCGCGAACCAGCTCCGGTAGCCTTTCTCTTCGAGTTCGGCGCGGGGGAATTTGTCGTCGGTCAGCTTCAACTCCTGCAGGCACAGCACATCCGTGTGGCTGGTTTCGAGCCAGTCGATGACGTGCTGCAGGCGCACTTTGAGGGAGTTGACGTTCCAGGTGGCGATTTTCATGAAGTTCTCACATTCTTGCAGGGCAAGGCCTTGCGGGGCGCTGACCCCTCGTTTTTGCTTTATTTCGCGTTAGCTGCCCGTCCGGCGACCCGAATTCGGATCCGGCAGGATCGGGTTGATTCCGATAGTCCCGCATCTTATCGCGCGAGACGAGCGACCGTGAAAATTGCCCCGGTGGTCGACAAAAATAAAAGCCCGATCCCGTCATGCCGCGGCGTATAGTGGGATCACATTGACGCGCATCGGGGATTCATCATGGCTCAACTTTATCCTGCCCTTTATAAGGACTTCGAAGTTCATCCGCTGGTGTTTTCGCGGCAGTTCGACAAGTTCGACGGTCACAAGCGTCATGCCGAAGGTTACGACGTTGCGGTGCGAGTTTGCCGGCCGGGCGCGATCAGCGGCTCGAAGGCAAGCCGCGTATTTCGTCTCGAGTTGCCGTCCACGTTTTCCGATTTCGGCGTCGCGAAACGCAGCGCGAGCCAGTACGGCGCGGACATCATCGACGGCAAAGTGGAAGGGGCGACGGTCGAGGATCTCTGAGTTGCCCGCTCATTTGCTGCATGAGAGCGGACACGCGTAGCGCCTTGTCTGAAATTATTTCGTCCGATTGTTTGACGTCTCGCGAACGGCCCTATATACTCTTTTTCTCTGACGCGGGGTGGAGCAGTCTGGCAGCTCGTCGGGCTCATAACCCGAAGGTCGTAGGTTCAAATCCTACCCCCGCAACCAAGTTTTGTTGAAAGCCCGCTAGCGCAAGCTACGCGGGCTTTTTAACTTCTGGCGCTTCCTGTTTCCTTTCCTCATGCGTGCGCCACACGCGCGTGCATTCAGTCCGATTCGATCGCCCATTCCACTGCCGCTTGTGCATGCAACGCGGTCGTGTCGAACACGGGCAACGCCGAATCTTCCGGCTTGATCAGCAAGGTGATTTCCGTGCAGCCGAGAATCACCGCTTGCGCACCACGCGCAGCGAGTCTTTCGATCACACGTTGATACACCGCACGCGAGGCGTCGTTCACTTTGCCGTGGCATAGCTCGTCGTAGATGATGCGGTGCACATCTGCGCGTTCGGTGTCATCTGGAATGAGTGTCTCGAGGCCGTAGCATTCACGTAAGCGCCCCGCGTAAAACGCCTGCTCCATCGTATAGCGCGTACCCAGCAAACCCACCCGCGTGATTCCGGCGGCGCGCAGCGCGTTGCCGGTCGGATCGGCGATGTGCAGGAAGGGCACGTCGATTGCCTGCTCGATCGATTCATATACGCGATGCATCGTGTTGGTCGCCAGTATCACCAGATCGGCGCCGCCTCGTTCGAGTTGACGTGCGGCGTCGGCCATCTGTGTGCCGAGCGCGGTCCAGTCGCCCGCGCGCTGGCTGGCCTCGACCGACGCGAAGTCGACCGTCAGCAACAGACTGCGGGCGTTGTGGTGGCCGCCTAGGCGCGCTTTGGCGTGGCGGTTCATGAGCGTGTAGTACTCGGTGCTCGATTCCCAACTCATGCCGCCAATCACGCCGATCATTTTCATGGTCTTGCTCCGTGGGGGAGGTTGTCAGCCGTTGTGCGCCGAACGCCCAAGCATCGAAAGTGTGAGAGTCGAGTATAGGCGGGCTTCAGCGCCCGCAGCCGGTACGGATATCCCGCTGCCCACCGGTACGGCATCCTGTTAAAACATCGGCATGCCCTTTCTGACGCCGATAGAATCGTGATCAGTCAAAGAGCGGTCAACAGGGAGCGAACCATGGATCTGATCATCCGCCGCGCGATGCTGCCGCCGAGCGCCATATCACAGCACAAGCAGCACAAGCAGCCGGTCGACATCGGCATTGAAGCGGGCCGTATCGTCGCCGTCGAACCGAATCTGGCTGCCAGTGCGCGCGAAGAAATTGATGCCGCCGGCTCGCTCGTCACGCCGCCCTTCGTCGATCCGCATTTCCACATGGACGCGACGCTGTCGTACGGCTTGCCGCGCGTGAACGCGTCGGGCACCTTGCTGGAAGGTATCGCGCTGTGGGGTGAGTTGAAGCCGGACCTCACACAGGAAGCGCTGATCGAGCGGGCGCTGCAGTACTGCGACTGGGCTGTCGCACGCGGTCTGCTAGCGATTCGCAGCCACGTGGACGTGTGCGATCCACGCTTGCTCGCGGTCGAGGCACTGATCGAAGTAAAACGCCGCGTTGCACCGTACCTCGACTTGCAACTGGTCGCGTTTCCGCAGGACGGCGTCTTGCGCAGCGCCGGCGCATTCGAGAATCTCAAGCGTGCAATTGCGATGGGCGTCGACGTGGTCGGCGGGATTCCGCATTTCGAACGCACGATGGCCGACGGTGCGCAGTCCGTGCGCATGTTGTGCGAGTTCGCGGCAGAGCAGGGCTTGCGCGTCGACATGCATTGCGATGAATCTGATGACCCGATGTCGCGCCATATCGAAACGCTCGCAGCTGAAACGCACCGGCTTGGCTTGCATGGACGCGTCGCCGGGTCGCACCTGACCTCGATGCATTCGATGGACAACTACTACGTCAGCAAGCTCTTGCCGCTGATGCGCGAGTCGGGTGTCGCGGCGATCGCCAATCCGTTGATCAACATCACGCTGCAAGGCCGCAGCGATACGTATCCGAAACGGCGTGGCATGACACGCGTGCCGGAGATGATGGCGGCGGGCATCAACGTCGCGTTCGGTCACGATTGCGTGATGGACCCGTGGTACAGCCTCGGCTCGGGCGACATGCTCGAAGTCGCGCACATGGGTTTGCATGTTGCGCAGATGACGGGTGTCGATGGCATGCATGCGTGTTTCGACGCGGTCACAGTGAATGCCGCGCGTATTCTTGGTCTGGAAGGCTACGGCATTGCGCCGGGAAGCGCCGCCAATCTCGTGCTGCTCGACGCACGCGATCCGGTCGAAGCGATCCGTCTGCGCGCCGCCCGGCTCGTGGTGGTGAGCCGCGGTAAGGTGGTGAGCCGCGCGCCTGCTGCGCGCGCGGCGTTGTCGCTGGAAGGGCGTCCTGCGCAGGTGGATTTCAAACTGCATCGCGGTTAGCCGCAGCGCGCAGCATACTTGCGCGCGTATGAAAAAAGCCGGTGCTCGCTCACGCGAGTCACCGGTTTTTTTATTGATGCTGTGCGAACAAACAAAAGAGATTGATACGTGGGGGCTTTTTAGAATCAAGGGCCTAGCGATAAATGCGAACTCGATCCAGAGAAATAGAGTTCGACACACGCACTGCTCAATGCGACGTGACCCGGGTAAATCTGCACCATCCTGCCATGTCAGGGCACACGAAAGATTGTCGCAAACAGAGGCGTTCATATAAATCGCCCTGGTTTTCATGCGGGACGTTGTCGAATCTTTACAATTCGTATGATGAATGCGGTGTAGCCTCGTAAAAGACGCCATGTCGGGTCACGACGATACCGACAAGCTGGGGAACGTCCTCGCCAGTTTGGTCCTGGGTTGCGCTCTGGCCCAATCCTGTTATTTGCGATGACGTTTTCTGGCTTGTGTCCGGTTGTGCTGTCTTTGACTTTTTTGTCGTTGCGGCGCGTCACACCTGTTCAGAAAACATGCATTCATGAAATCGATGGTTCTGCCGTCCCAGGCGTATGAGGTCAAACTTGCGCCGCATCCAATCCTATCGGGTCGAACTGGCAAATGGCGTGGCCTACGAGATCCCGGTGAACGACGGGTTCCGGCGAGATGCCGCCAACGGTCAATTGGCGAATCAAGGTTTTCATTTTTTCGAGCAAGGCCAGGATGACGATGGAGAAGATCGCGCGGCCCACCGTCAGCACTACTACCGCCTGCTTAACCCCGATACGGACGCCCGGCCATGAGTCAATCCGCAGCAATTACCACACCGATCGCGCTATCTTGCGGGAACACGGCGACGTTGACGTTGCCGCATTTCGTGCAGAAGGCCGAGTACAAACCCAAACCGGCTACGCATCAACCGCTGGTGAACGGGGAGGAAGCGTTCGGCGCCGTCCATGACGCGATCGCTCTGGCACAACACAGCATCGACATCATCTGCTGGGGGTTCCAGCCGTCGATGTATTTCAGGCGAGGCGGCCCGGATTCGCGGCCAATCGGGCAGTTGCTGCTGGAGATGGCGCGCAGGAAGGTGAAGGTGCGTCTGCTCGTTTGGGGCGATAAGGCCCACGTCGCGCAGTTCCTGGAAAACATGATGCCGGGCGGGCGCTTCACAACGGCGGCGGATAACCGGAATTCGACCCAGCAGGAATTCGATAGCTGGTGGTACGGGCAGGTCAAGCTGGACAGGAAGAATCAGCCGGGAACGGAACTGACGGGGGCCGACCTTCTGCCGTTCCCATTGAATGCGATGGGAAAGGGCGCCGAGCATACGGTCAACCATGCGTTGCGGCACTGGCGTGACCCGGCGTTCGACAATATTGAATTCGCGACGCGCGATTTCAGTCTGGAGGAGCACGCAGAAATCGCCTGGCGGACCGCGTTCGACAGTGACTATGCCGGGCGTGGTACGGGTGTGAAGGCGAAGAATAGCCTGGCGATGGGAGGCGCACCCTCGCATCATCAGAAAATGGTGCTGATCGACTATGAGTATCCCGAGCTGGCCACCGGCTTTGTGATGGGACACAACACGCTCGACGAATACTGGGACACCAGCAGCCATGGCAGCCTGCGGATGCATCCGCAGATGGGGCGCAACGGATTTCGCCCGCGGCAGGACATCTCCGCCCGGGTGACGGGGCCGATCCTGATCGACCTGAACCGCAATTTCTGTCAGGCGTGGGATAAGGCAACGGGACAGCAACTCGGAAAGGAGCGCGCATCGGCGAAGGAACCGGTCATGCGCTGTGGCAAGGATGACGTACCGGTGATGGCGCAGATCCTGCGAACCCAGTCACAGGCGGGAAAGCATGGTGTTAAGGATATCGAATCGCTTTACCTTCAGGCGGTCAACAATACCAGCAATTTCATTTACATCGAGAATCAGTATTTCCGCTTTCCGCCGCTGGCGGACAAGCTGACCAGTCTGGTGAAAGCCTATCAGCAGGGCGGGCGTAAGACGCCGCTGTATCTGTTTGTCGTGACGAACTCGAGCGATGACGGGATTGGTCTGGGCACGGTCAGCACGTATCAGATGCTCAATGCGCTGGGGCGCGCGGATGTCCTGCCGGGTGTCGCAAAGCTTGAGCGTGCCGACGATCTGGGCAGGCAGTATGACGCAGCGCTCAAGGCGAAAAAGGCGGCTGACCAGGCGCTTGAGAATGCCATGCAGATGAAGGTCGATCCATTTTCCGGCTCGGCGCAGTATGCGGTGAACAACATGGCGGCCTGTCAGCAGGAAGCCGCTGAGGCTGCCCAGCGGGTGAGCGAATTGAAATCGCAACTGGAGAAGGCGAAGACGGAAGACCCGCAGAAACTGAACATTCCGGGGCTCAATGTGCATATCTGCACCCTCGTTCCGCCCGATACGCCGAAGGGAATGCAGTGGGACGAGGTGTATATCCATTCCAAGCTGATGATCGTTGACGACGTTTTTGTAACGCACGGTTCGGCCAACATCAATCTGCGCAGCATGGAGGTGGATAGCGAGTTGAATATCTGCCACGAGTCCATGCGCGTGACGCAGCCGCTGCGGGAGAAGCTGTGGGGGATTCATACGAAGGGGATGGGGGTGGGGGAGAAGGGTTTGAATGGGAGGTTGGATGCGCAGAGAGCTTTCAAGAGTTGGGATTCCATTATTTCGAAAAATAAAAAAAGAAAATCTATTGAAAAAAATAGCCCGTACGCATCCTTGGTTGAGTTTCATCGGGATGACCCAAGTCGATCCAGCTGGGACTAGGAAATGAGAGTTGCCGCGTTACTGTTGTTAACGATCACAAGTTTGGCCGCCTGTTCGAAGGAGAATGACTTGCCTGGTTTACCTGACATTGCCAGCGTTCGCGCCAATCTGGCGTTCACCTGCACCCACGAAGCTGATCGTCTACCCGCGCTTGATCCGGACGCAGATGCCTTGTTCCGTTACAGCCGGTATCTGCAAACGCGGGATGGTCCGAAGAACTTCGACGAGATGGCGCGTTACTACCGCATCGCAGCGGCACATGGCCACTACAAGGCGAACCATAATGTGCAGCAACTGGTATCGCAAGGCATGGCGGATTCACCAGACGCATCACGCGAAGCTGTTGAATGGGCTACCCAACTGGTCAATGAGGGGATACCGACGGGTTACTACGATATTGGCTATTACCTGAATGCCGGATACGGCCTGAAGCAGAACAGGGAGATGGCGCTGAAGTACATTCGCAAGGCAGCAGATCTGGGGAACGCGGACGCCCAGCATTACATTGCTGGATTACTGGCTCCCCATGATAGGGCACCGGACATCGCAAGCCAGATGCAGCAATGTGCTGCCGATCAGGGGCACGGGCGTGCAGCCTTTGAGTGGGGTATAGATCGCCAAGAAGAGGGGAAATACCGTGATGCTCTCGTGGCATATCAGAAAGGCGTAGCTGCGGGAAGTAGCGTATCGGCACTGAATCTTGAGGAATCGTTTCTCGCGCCACCTGCTACTGAGGAACTCTATTTTCTTGATCTTTCCAAGGATCAGGAACGTTCGCGCCGCTATAAATTGATAGGGAAGTTTCTTGATCTTAACCAGTTGAGTAACCCAACCGTCCCGGATATCGGCAGGATCGTTCCGCTGCCACCGGCTCAACTACCGGCATGGGACGGCACGTTCGAATGGGAAAAGAAGCAGGCAGAGATTCCACCGAAGCCATCGGACGAACTGATCAACCGCCTGGCGAAGGAAAAGAACCTGGACCCGGCGACCGGCCTGCCACTACCGGCTGCAGCAAGCCAGACCTCCCAGGCGGGTAAGCCTGCGAAGCTGGCGCGTGTACCACTGGGCACGATGGTGCGGGCCGGCGCGCGATGTCCGGAAAGCGGCGTGTGGTGCACACAGATTCTGGCAGAGCTACGCGGCGAGACGACACAGTACTTCCGTAAGGGCGAAACGTTGCCGATGCTGGACGTGTACAGGCCACGCATATTCGTGTGGCTCGACGACGTACAGGGGAAACGTCGCTACACCACGGACGTGATCTGGACACTGACCGCTTACAACGATAAGGCGTAACGCCGGTGAGCCGATGAGATATCCCGTACTGGTTTCACTATTCATTTTGCTGGCGAGCGGCTGTTCGAACCGGGGTGACGCGCTACCTTGGGATGCGGCATTGGGGAACATACGCGCCAATCTGGCGTTCACCTGCGCCCACGAAGCTGATCGTCTACCCGCGCTCGATCCGGGCGCGGATGCCTTGTTCCGTTACGGCCGGTATCTGCAGACGCGGGATGGTCCGAAGAACTTCGACGAGATGGCGCGTTACTACCGCATCGCAGCGGCGCACGGCCATTACAAGGCGAACCATAACGTGCAGCAACTGGTGTCGCAGGGCATGGCAAGTTCGCCGGGCGCCGCACGCGAGGCCGTTGAATGGGCGACCCAACTGGTCAATCAGGGGATTCCGACGGGTTACTACGATATTGGTTACTACCTGAATTCCGGATACGGCCTGAAGCAGAACACGGAGATGGCGCAGAAGTACATCCGCAAGGCCGCGGATCTGGGGAATGCGGACGCACAGTACTACGTTGCCGACTTATTGGCTCCCCATGATCGAGCGCCGGACGTTGCAAGACAGATGCGGCAATGTGCTGCCGATCAAGGGCATGGGCGGGCAGCTTATGAACTGGGAGTAAATCGTCAAAATAATGGGAAATACCATGATGCTGTCGTGGCATATCAAAGGGGTGTGGCCGCAGGAGAGAGCATCTCGGCTCTGATTCTTCAGAGATCATTCCTGGCACCACCCGCCACGGACGAAGGCTCCTACCTTGATCTGCCCAAGGATCAAGAACGCTCGCGCCGCTACAAACTGATAGGAAATTTCCTTGACCGCAACCAGCTGAGCAACCCTACTGTTCCGGATATCGACAGGATCGTTCCGCTGCCACCGGCTCAACTACCGGCATGGGACGGCACGTTCGAATGGGAAAAGAAACAGGCCGAGATTCCGCCGAAGCCATCGGACAAACTGATCAACCGCCTGGCGAAGGAAAAGAATCTGGACCCGGCGACCGGCCTGCCGCTACCGGTTGCAGCAAGCCAGACCTCCCAGGCGGGTAAGCCTGCGAAGCTGGCGCGTGTACCACTGGGCACGATGGTGCGGGCCGGTGCGCGGTGTCCGGAAAGCGGCGTGTGGTGCACACAGATCCTGGCAGAGCTACGCGGCGAGACGACACAGCGCTTCCGCAGGGGCGAAACGTTGCCGATGCTGGACGTGTACAGGCCACGCATATTCGTGTGGCTCGACAGCGTGCTGGGGAAACGTCGCTACATCACGGACGTGATCTGGACACTGACCGCTTACAACGATAAGGCGTAACGCCGGTGAGCCGATGAGATATCCCGTACTGGTTTCACTATTCATTGTGCTGGCGAGCGGCTGTTCGAACCGGGGTGACGCGCTACCTTGGGATGCGGCATTGGGGAACATACGCGCCAATCTGGCGTTCACCTGCGCCCACGAAGCTGATCGTCTACCCGCGCTCGATCCGGGCGCGGATGCCTTGTTCCGTTACGGCCGGTATCTGCAGACGCGGGATGGTCCGAAGAACTTCGACGAGATGGCGCGTTACTACCGCATCGCAGCGGCGCACGGTCATTACAAGGCGAACCATAACGTGCAGCAACTGGTGTCGCAGGGCATGGCAAGTTCGCCGGATGCCGCACGGGAGGCTGTTGAATGGGCGACCCAACTGGTCAATCAGGGGATTCCAACGGGTTACTACGACATTGGTTATTACCTGAATGCCGGATACAGCCTGAAGCAGAACAGGGAGGTGGCGCTGAAGTACATCCGCAAGGCGGCAGATCTGGGCAATGCGGACGCCCAGTACTACATTGCCGACTTATTGTTTCCTCATGACAAGGCGCCGGATATCGCAAGACAGATGCGGCAGTGTGCTGCCGATCAGGGGCATGGGAAGGCGGCTTTCGATTTGGGCATAAGTCTCGAAAACGACAAGCTATACCGAGAGGCGCTGTCGGCATATCAGAAAGGTGCGGCCTCCGGTAACAATACATCTGCGTTGGTTCTTGAAAAATCGTTTTTGTCATTGACCTCCGCAGAGGAAGGCTTCTTTCTTGACCTTCCAAAAGATCCGGAACGCTCGCACCGCTACAAATTGATCGGTGCTTTCCTTGACCGCAACCAGCTGAGCAACCCCACCGTCCCGGATATCGACAGGATCGTTCCGCTGCCACCGGCACAACTCCCCGCGTGGGACGGCACGTTCGAATGGGAAAAGAAACAGGCAGAGATTCCACCGAAGCCATCGGACGAACTGATCAACCGCCTGGCGCAGGAAAAGAATCTGGACCCGGCGACCGGCCTGCCGGTATCGGCTGCGGCAAGCCAGACCTCCCAGGCGGGTAAGCCTGCGAAGCTGGCGCGCGTACCGCTGGGCACGAAGGTGCGGGCCGGTGCGCGATGTCCGGAAAGCGGCGTGTGGTGCACACAGATTCTGGCAGAGCTACGCGGCGAGACGACACAGTACTTCCGTAAGGGCGAAACGTTGCCGATGCTGGACGTGTACAGGCCACGCACATTCGCGTGGCTCGACAGCGTGCTGGGGAAACCCCGGTACCCCACGGACGTCACATGGAAGCCGATTTCTTCCGGTGACGAGGCCTAGCCAGCTACCCAAGCCACCTCGCACGAGCCCGATATGTGCCCGAACCCAGTTCAATGCAGAACCAGCGAGGTGGTCCGCGGTCGACTCGACCGCATCTGGCCAATTTTTACTGGTCGTGCCCGGCGCCTTCGGCCCGCTTGAGCCGTACGGCTTGTGTCGAACTCCATTGCTTCGTGTCCCACTCTATTGTCGGTTCATCAGTCGGCGCCATCTACAACGCCGACTGACGCTTCAACGCAAGATCAATGCGTCGCGGCAGGCGTCATGCCGTTGTGCCGCAACAAGGCGTCGATATTCGGCTCGCGGCCGCGGAACGCCTTGAACGATTCCATCGCGGGGCGGCTGCCGCCCACTTCCAGAATTTCCTTGCGATAGCGCATGCCGGTCGCCTGATCGAGCACGCTGCCGCTTGCGGCTTGTGCCGCTTCTTCGAATGCGGCATACGCATCGGCGGAGAGCACTTCAGCCCACTTGTAGCTGTAGTAGCCTGCCGCGTAACCGCCCGCGAAAATATGGCTGAACGTATTCGGCCAACGCGAGAACGGAGCTTGCGGCACCACATGGAAACGCTCATTGATCTCGCTAGCGAGTTCGGTCGCGTTCTTCGTGCCGGATGCATCAAAACCGGTGTGCAGTTGCATGTCGAACATCGAGAATACGATCTGACGCAACGTGCCGAGACCGCTCTGGAAATTCTTCGCAGCAAGCATTTTGTCGAACAGATCACGCGGCAGCGGCTTGGCGGTTTCGACGTGCGAGGTCATGTCGCTCAACACGTCCCACTCCCAGCAGAAGTTCTCCATGAATTGCGACGGCAGTTCGACCGCATCCCACTCGACGCCGTTGATGCCCGACACGCCGAGTTCATCGACACGCGTGAGCATGTGATGCAGCCCGTGGCCGAACTCGTGGAACAGCGTGATCACTTCATCGTGCGTGAAGCAGGCGGGCTTGCCGCCGACCGGTGCCGAGAAGTTGCAGGTCAGATACGCCACCGGCGTCTGCACGCTGCCGTGCGTGTGCTTGTGACGGCCGCGCGCGTCGTCCATCCATGCGCCGCCGCGCTTGCCTTCGCGTGCATACAGGTCGAGATAGAACTGCGCGACGAGGCCGCCGTCCTGATTCTCGACACGGAAAAAGCGCACGTCCGGATGCCATACTGCCGCTTCGTCTCGACGGATGCGCACGTTGAACAGCGTTTCGGTGACCTTGAAGAGACCCTTGAATACGGCGTCTTCCGGGAAGTACTGTTTGACTTCGTTCTCGGAGAACGAATAACGCTGCTGACGCAGACGTTCAGCGGCGAACGTCATGTCCCACGGCTGCAGGTCGGTCAAGCCGAGTTCGTTCGCGGCAAATTCGCGCAGTTCCTTCCAGTCCTGTTCGGCGTGCGGACGCGCGCGCGTGGCGAGATCTTCGAGGAAGGCCATGACTTGCGCCGGCGACTCGGCCATCTTCGGCGCGAGCGAGACTTCGGCGAAGTTGTTGTAGCCCAGCATGTGCGCTTCTTCCGCGCGCAGCTTCAACTGATCGGCGAGCACCTGAGTGTTGTCCCACTCGGGCTTGCCGTCGCCGTATTGCGGGCCGAGCTCGGAGGCACGCGTCACATACGCGCGGTAGATCGCTTCGCGCATCGCGCGATTCTCCGAGTACTGCATCACCGGGAAATACGACGGAAAGTGCAGCGTGAATTTGTAGCCAGTCTTGCCTTCGCGTTCGGCCGCTTCCTTCGCGGCTTCGATCACGTCTTCGGGCAGGCCGGCTAGCTGTGCTTCATCGCCGGCTTCGACGAGATAGGCGTACGCGTTCGTTGCATCGAGCACGTGATCCGAAAACGCTTTCGACAACCCCGCCTGGCGTTCCTGCAATTCGGCGAAATGCGGCTTCTGGTCCTCCGGCAACTCCGCGCCGGACAGGCGGAAATCGCGCAGCGCATTGCTGAGAATTTTCTTGCGCTCGCCGGTCAGTGACGAGAAATCGCTGCTGGCGTGAAGCGCCTTGTACTTCTCATACAGCGCGAGATTCTGGCCGACGCTCGACCAGAATTCGGTGACGCGCGGCAGATTCTCGCCGTACACGGCGCGCAACTCCGGCGTATCCGCTACGGCATTCAGATGACCGACTACGCTCCAGGCGCGCGACAGCGGCTCGGTGGCGCGCTCGACCGGCTCGACCACGTCGGCCCACGAAGCGGGCGTAATGGGCTGGGCGGCGCGCTCGACGGCGGCGGCTGCATCGGCGAGCAGGACATCGAGAGCGGGCGTGACGTGTTCGGGGCGGATTTCGCCAAAGCGCGGCAGGTCGGAGAAATCGAGGAGCGGATTGTCGTGCTTCGAGAGGGTAGTGGACATAAGGCTTCCTGTCTGACGCGGGTGAACGGGTAATGGGAGCATCGACGGGCGTGCGCGACGACACCCCGATAACACTCCATAAGGACATTATTGGGGCAGGGCACGCCGATTCCAATCCGTCGGCAGACAAATTATCAGATGTCGCGCGACTGTGCGCGGGGAAGCGAGTGCCGCACGTGGTTCAGGCGGCAGGAATGCGCCGCCGGGTTGCTCCCGAATCGCCGCGCCGGCTATGGCGCTGCATTCTGTGCGAAAACGAACGGTGGGAATTGCTGCCATGCCGCATTCTGGCGTGTCGCTATCTGTCAGCGACG
This sequence comes from Paraburkholderia domus, assembly GCF_905220705.1. Taxonomy (GTDB): domain Bacteria; phylum Pseudomonadota; class Gammaproteobacteria; order Burkholderiales; family Burkholderiaceae; genus Paraburkholderia; species Paraburkholderia domus. The sequence goes on along the minus strand of NZ_CAJNAT010000001.1, from coordinate 452,471 downwards.
CTTTCTGTAAGAGGTATCGATGAACCCGCTTTCGCACGCCCTATCGCGCAACGGCAACAACTTCGACCTCGTGCGGCTCCTTGCCGCCGTTGCCGTCGTGTATGGCCACTCGTATCTGCTGCAAGCGCCCGACGGCACGACGGACTGGGTCCAGAGTGCGCTCGGCTTCGACGGTTTCGGCGCGCTCGGCGTCTACGCATTTTTCCTGCTGAGCGGCATGCTGGTGACCGCCAGTTTCGACCGGCAGCGCTCGGTGCCCCGTTTCGCTGCATTGCGCATCGCGCGCCTGTGGCCGGCGGTGGCAGGCGGTTCGCTGGTGACGGTATTCATCCTCGGCCCGTTGTTCACGACACTGCCGCTGCGCGACTATTTCACCTCCGGCATGACGTGGGCCAGCCTCGACAACTTCTCCACCATCGTGCTGAAAACCGGTTGGGCGCTGCCCGGTGTATTCGAGCACAACCGTTTTCCGGTCGACGTCTGTGCGCCGTTGTGGACCCTGCCGCTCGAAGTGCGCTGCTATCTGATCGTGATGGTGACCGGCATGCTGGGGTTGTTGTCCAGCGCGCGCGGCGTGGCGCTGGCGGCGTTGCTCGGGTGCATCGCGTTCATTCTGCGCGTGCATCTGCCCCATCTGCAGATTGGGCTGCGTGACTTCAGCGAACCGCCCGGCGGCTATTCGTTCTGGCCGGAGCCGTTTTTCATGCTTGGGATGCTGTTGTACGGCTGGCGCGAATGGATCGATATCAACGGCCTGACGGCTCTCGCACTGGCGATGGTGTTCCTGGTGTTCCGCGACACGGCCGGCGCCCAACCGCTGTTCTATCTGGCCTTCGTTTACGGCGTGCTATGGGTGGGCACCACGCCGCTTTTGCGGCGCTTCGTGCCGCGCCACGATTACTCGTATGGGATTTATCTGTACGGCTTCATGGTGCAGCAATGCGTCGCGAATATCGCGCCGCAGTTGAGCCATGTGACAGCGGTGCTGATCGCCGCGCCGTTCATCCTGCTGTGCGCGGCGCTGTCGTGGCACTGCCTGGAGCGGCCAGTGCTGAATTGGTGCCGCGGGCGCCTTGCGCGTCCGCAGACGCCGCTTGGCGCGAGTATGGCGGCAGGGGATCAGGCGGCCCGCTGAGAGGGTGATGTTGGCGTGGAAGGGGGTGCGACAGGCATTCGAAGCCGTACATGCCGGCGAATCCGCTTCGCCGGCATGTGCTCGCAGCGTTACGCCGCTGCCGCTGCTTCGCGTTCGGCGGCTTCGATCGTGTTGACGAGCAGCATCGTGATGGTCATCGGACCGACGCCACCCGGCACCGGCGTGATGTAACCGGCCACTTCCTTGACACCGGCGAAATCGACGTCGCCGCACAGCTTGCCGGCTTCGTCGCGATTCATGCCGACGTCGATCACGGCCGCGCCCGGCTTCACCATGTCAGCCGTGAGAATGTTTCGCAGGCCGGTGGCGGCGACCACCACGTCGGCGTTGCGTGTATGCGCGGCCAGATCGCGCGTCTTGCTGTGGCAGATCGTGACGGTCGCGCCGGCTTCGAGCAGCAGGAGCGCCATTGGCTTGCCAACGATATTCGAGCGGCCGATCACCACCGCGTTCGCGCCTTGCAGCGGAATTTCATAGGCCGCCAGCATCTTCATCACGCCGTACGGCGTGCACGGACGGAACAACGGCCGGCCGGTCATCAGCGCGCCGGCGTTCGCAACGTGAAAACCGTCGACATCCTTTTCCGGGGCAATCGCCTCGATCACCTTGTGGCTGTCGATATGCGGCGGCAGCGGCAGTTGTACCAGAATGCCGTGGATGCGCGGGTCGCGGTTCAGTTCGTCGATGCGAGCCAGCAGATCGGCTTCCGGCAGATCGGCCGGATAGCGGTCGAACGACGAACCGAGGCCGTTGTCATTGCACGCCTTGACCTTGTTGCGCACATAGACTTCGCTGGCCGGATTGTCGCCGACCAGCACGACAGCGAGGCCCGGCTGATGCCCGCGGGCGGTAAGCGCGGCGGCGCGTGCGGCGACGTCGGCGCGCAGGGTCTTGGAAAGGGCAAGGCCGTCGATCAGTTTGGCAGTCATGGTCGGTCGAGATGGGCGGTTTGGAAAGCGGAGCAGGGCGCAGGCGCGCGTGTGCGGCACGTGCGATGGCGCTTTTCATCTGAAACGGGTCGGCACATGAAAAGCGCGCGGCGCAAATCAGGAATAAGCAGCGCTGCAAAGTGCGACATTATACCGGCCCGCCATGGCGTGCCATGTACGGATTCCTGGCGTGCGGGAGTGCGGCGGATTCGCGATGCCTCCGGCGGTCCATACCCGCGCTGGCCGCAGGTGTCAGGCGTGGGTGCCAGCGGGGACGTCAAGATGGATGTCGGCACCGGACACCGGCGTAGATCTGAAAGTAGATCGGCCGCAGACGGGCTTGCGCGCCGCCGCGGCCGTCGAGCGCCTTGCTCTTCTACTGCTGCACGGGCTGCCAGCTATCGTCCGGGTCGAACGATTTAATCGCGGCCGCGGCACGCGCGGTCTGCGGCCCCAGGTTCTTCTGATAGACCTGACCTTCCTGATTGACGATAAAGCTCATCACGCCGGTCTTGCCGTACTCGGCCGGCGAGGCGACCAGACCGAACCCTTTGGTCAGCACGCCGTTTTCGACGTAGTTCTGCGCACCGCCCTTCGCATGCGGACCTTGCGCCGTCAGGATCCGGTAGTGGTAGCCGTGGTAGGCCTCAGTCGGCAGGGTGCCGTTAGGCATGGTGGCGGCGAGCGGTCCGAGCGGGCTTTCCGCTTCGCCTGGCGCCGTCGGCCAATACAGGCCGTCATGCTGGCCCTGCGTACTGACGAAGCGCTGCGCATAGTGCTGCGTCAGATTGTGATAGTCGTTTTGCGAGTCGAGGTAGGCGAGCGAGGTCAGGATCGCCGCGTGTTCGTTGCGGCCGATGCGCCGCGTCAGCATTTCGTCCTGCGCGGCCGGCGGATCGAAACGCCAACCCTTGCCCGCCTGCACGAGCGGAATCGGCAAGGTCCAGCCACTGTCGCCGACCGCCAGATGCGCGGTTGCGCGACCCTTGGTCTTCACTGGATCTTCGACGATCTGATGCCCTTTCGACCATGCGCCGAGGAACTGATAGACGTCGTCCTCGCCGATTCCTTCGGAAGGAATGAAGCGACGGAAATCGTTGCCGAGCACGTGTTTGAGCGCACTTTCGTCGTTGCGGGCCAAGGCGTCGACGAACGCATTGGCCGCGTCGTCCGCGCTGGGATAGACCGCCTGCGCGTGAGCGGCGGTCGTGCCAAGCAGCAGTACCGGCGCCACCAGCAGGGTGCCGGACGTGCCGAAGGCGACGGCGAGTGTCAGAGCGCGGGCGCGCAAGGCACCGCGTGGAAATAAGCGAATCATCAGAGACTCCTCTTGATCGTTCAACGGTTGCGGCCGGGGTGGCGCTCACCGCCGCCGCCACCACCCAGTCTGCCGCCCCCACCGCCGCCCCCACCGCCGCCACCTCCGCGCTGGACGCCGCCGCCGTTTGCACCGAGACCACCGGCCGTGCGTTGCTGGCCGCCTCCGTTGGCGCCTAGGCCGCCGTTGCCCGAACGGTTCGTGGCCGCGTTGCGGCTCGCCTGGCCGCGCTGCGTATCCTGCCGCGCGGTGTTGCCGTCGCCGGCGCCGCGCAGCGCGTTGTCGCGATTAGCGTTCTGCGCGCGGTTCTGCAGATTGGCGTTCTGCGTGCCGCCCTGGTGAATCCCTTGCACGCGCTGGCTCGCGCTACCGCTCATGTTCTGGCCGGTACGGTTCTGCAATGTCTGCTGCGCCTGGGCACGGGCCGCGTCGTCACGGCCGCGATAGGCATCGCGCTGCGCACTGCCGAGGTTGTTGTTGACGTTGCGGTTGACATTCGCGTTGTTGACGTTGCGATTGACGTTGGCGTTGCGGTTCCAGTTCGTCGTGCTGCTGTTCACGTTGAGCCGGTTGTTCACATTGATGTTGTTGTACCGGTTCACGTTGATATTGACGTCATGCGTGTTCCAGTTGAAGCCACCCCACAACGAATTGGCAACGGCGATGCCTGCACCGAACGCAAGGCCGGCAGCGAAACCGGACGCGATTGCATAACCGGGCGGCGGTGGCACATAGACAGGCGGGTAGGCGGGATAGGGCCATGTACCATAGACGACGGTCGGGTTATACGTTGGCACGTACACCACTTGCGGATTGGCCGGCACGATCTGAATCGTGCTTTGCTCGACCACGACCTTTTGTTGCGAGCTCGTCTTCAGATTGCCCGCCGCTTGCGCCTGTTTGCGCAAGCGTTGCACGGAGTCCATCACGTCGTTTGGCTGGCCGAGAAAAGCGGTGCCGAGTTGCGAGACCCAGTCGGGTTTCGACGCCATCGTTGCGAGGACCTGCGGGAAGGCGACGAGTGACTGCACGCTCGGGTCCCATGGCTCGGACGCGACTGCTTTGACGGCGTCGTCGCCTTGCAGCTTCGAGTTCGCTTTTGACCATTGGGCTGCGGCCTCCACGTCCTGCGGGAAGGTGGCGGCCATCAGCACCTGCGCGAGCAGTGCGTCGGGATAGAGCGCGATGGGCGCGGTCAGCGAATCGAGTTGCTGGTTCGACATCTTCGCGGCGCTTTGCGCATAAACCGCGCTCGGCATGGCTAGACCGACGAAGAGTGGTGCGCCCGCAAGTGCGGCGCAAACAAGCAACACACGCGAACGGTGTGTTCCGGATCGTTTCACGTTGAAATCCTCCCGGCTGCGTTAGACGCACGAAGTCAATGAGCAGCGCATGCTGCGTCGCTTCGGCGCGATGGAATGGAGAAGGAAGCGAATAAAGGCCGGCGTGGTTTCGCTTGAGCCGTTTGATAAATCGGATACCTCAGCTACGTGGCCGAACCGCGATAACTGTTTCGCATCGCATGGCGACGCTCTATACGACAACGACAGCACACTTGTTCTGCGTTCATCGGGCATTAACAGTTCCTGCTGAGGAGTTCTGTGTAAATTAAGGGGCGTAGTGAAGCTTGTCAATCTTGTCGGAGGAAAGAAGTTATTGCCACGCGACGTAAGCACATGCCGATTAATGCGTATTGATTGACGGACGCGGACGCGTCGAATCATGCCGCCCGTCGTTGTCGCGAAGCGGGGGGAGGGGGAGGGAAGGTGAAGCGGGCCGGACTTTTCGACAGTCCGGCCGTTGAGACTCAGTCGCGACCAGCGGAGCGTGCCGCGGTCGCTATGTTCACTGTTATTGCGCGGGTTGCGGCTTGTTCGACAGCGCCAGTCGCAGCAGATCGGCGACGGTGTTGACGTTGAGCTTTTCCATGATGTTCGCGCGGTGCGCTTCGACCGTCTTGATGCTGATGCCGAGGTCGTCGGCGATCTGCTTGTTCAGGCGGCCGGCAATGATGCGCTCGAGCACCTGGTGCTCACGCGCGGTCAGCTTGCCCAGACGTTCGGCGGCGGCGCGTTGCTGCTGCACGCTGGTGCTTTCGCTGCGCGCCTTGTCGAGCATGCGCTCGACCAGCTTGCGCAGTTCGGCTTCGTCGAACGGTTTTTCGATGAAGTCCATGGCGCCTTTTTTCATCGTCGACACGGCCATCGGCACGTCGCCGTGGCCCGTCACGAAGATGATCGGCAGCGACGCGTTGTCGGCGATCAGGCGTTCCTGCAACTCGAGCCCGCTCATGCCGGACATCCGCACATCGAGAATCAGACACGCGATCTGGCCCGGATGCGTATGCGGCTGCCATGCGTCGATGAACTGCTCGGCGCTGGAGAAGCATTGCACGCGGTAGCCGTTCGCCTCCAGCAGCCAGCGCAGCGAATCTCGCACGGCCTCGTCGTCGTCGACGACAAAGACAGTTTCCTGTGTGGTGACTGGGCTGTTCATAGCTCTCCCGTAACGGTTTGTGGTGTCGGCGCCTCTGACCCGCCGTTGCTCGGGCCGTCAGGCTCTCCAATAGGCAGACTGCAATGGAACGTGGCGCCTGTGATGTGACCGTCGGATTCGACGTTGTTGACCACCCACAGACGGCCGCGGTGCGATTCGATAATCGAACGGCAAATGTTCAGCCCCATGCCCATACCATCGGACTTGGTGCTGTAAAACGGTTCAAACAGACGCTCGGCTGTCGCTTCGTCGACGCCCGGTCCCTGGTCGACGACGCTGATGCAGACAAACCCGCCTTCCAGACGCACGACGACGCGAATCACCGGGTCGACTGCATTCGGGCGCGCATCGTGCATCGCTTCGACGCCATTCTTGATCAGGTTCACCAGCACTTGCTCGATCAGAACCGGATCGACATAGATCACCGGCAGGCGCGAACGCAGATCGGTCACGATACGGATCTTGCGCTTGCGCGCTTCGAGTTCGGCGAGACCCACCGCGTCCGCGACGATATCGGCCACTCGCGTGGCCTGGCGTTTCGGCTCACTGCGTTTCACGAATTCGCGAATGCGCTTGATGATCATGCCGGCCCGCACTGCCTGTTGGGCGGTTTTCTCGAGCACGGGCAAAAGATTGTCAGGCGTCGTCCGACCGGATTTAACCAGTGCTACGGTTCCCGAGCAATAGTTATTGATCGCGGCGAGCGGCTGGTTCAGCTCGTGCGCGAGCGACGAGGCCATTTCGCCCATCGTCATCAGGCGGCTGGTGAACTGCAGCTTCTCGTCCTGCTGACGCGAAAGTTCTTGCGCCTGCTTGCGGGTGGTGATGTCGGTCGCGATCTGCATTTGCGCGAGGTGGCCGTCCACCCACTGGATGTACTGGCGGCGCACTTCGAACCATTTCTGGATGCTCTGCACATAGACTTCCTGTGCGTCGGCCGTGCTTTCGGTCAACGCGGCGGCGGGCAGGCCCGCGTAAGCATCCACCATATCGATCGAATCGGACGATGCCTGTGCGCTATCGAACCCGCCGCCCGCTAATTCCAGATGGCCGTCCGGGCGAATGCCGAAGAGGTGCCGGTAGTAGCGGTTGGCGAACAGCAGTTCGGCTTCGTCGGCGGCCAGCACGGAGACGGCGGCGTCGAGACTTTCGAGCACGGTCGTGAAGCGCTCGTGCGCGGCGGCGAGTTCTTCGCGCGCGCGCTTGGGCTCGGTGATGTCGGTCATCGACGACATCCAGCCGGTCTGGCGCCCCGAGCTGTCGATCAGGGGTGACACGTAGAGTCGCGCATGGAACAGCGAACCGTCTTTGCGGCGCACCCGCAATTCGAAACCTGAAGAGGGCGCCTTGCCGCGCAGCGTCATGTCGAGCTGGCGTTGCATCTCAGGGTAGGCGTCGCGCGGCCAGTAAGCGAACGGCGCGTTCTTGCCGACCAGATCGCTCTCGTCCCAGCCGGTCATGCGGCAGAACGCCGGGTTCACGTGCGTGATACGCCCATGCATGTCGAGCACGCGCATACCGATCAGCACCGAATTTTCCATCGCGCGACGGAAGAACGCTTCGGCATAGAGCGCCTGCTGCGCCTCGAAGCGTTGCCGCGTGTGTTTCCACAGGCTCCACAGGCTCCACAACACGAAGCACGACAGGCCGGCTACCAGCCAGACCAGCGTGTTGTTGGTGAAGTTGGTCATCTGCGGGAACGCGTAGACGCGTACCGAGATGCCCTGGCCCGGTGGGTCGAGCGGCAGATCGTAGAACATGTCGCGCGGCAGCCGCGGCCGGGTCGACGTGGTGGTCAACTCGCGGTTGTTCACGTCGATGATCGAGATTTTGTATTTGGCCGACAACTCGGGCGGAATGTCGTGCTTCAGGATCCCTTCTACCGAGAACACGGCGGCAATCGTGCCGAGGAAGTCGCGGTCGCGATAGACCGGTGTTTGCAGGGTGATGTAGCCGTTGCCGACGTCGTCGTAGATTAGCGGCGAGTACACCTGGCGACGTGTATTGCGCGCCTCGGCGAAGGCGGCTTTGACCGCTTCGTCCATCTGCGCGTCGTTCGGCTTGGCGAGGCGCTGGCCGAACACGGGGAGTGCGGTATTGGGCCAGCGCGGCTGCTGCTGGCTGGTGTACCAGTTCATGTAGAGGATCTCGGGATGCCCCTGCATGATGTCCGTGGTGGACACCTGGAATGAATGCGGATCGGCGTGGCCGGCGACGAGGTCGCGGCCGAGGGCCTGAATCTGTTCCTGCGCGCCCGTCATGGACAGGCGGATTTGCTGCTGCGCCCACGCGACGTTGCGGTAGAGCGTGTCTTCCTGCTGTTGCTGTTCGCGCCGGTTCAGACTCCACAGAATCAGGCTCATGACGACCAGGAAAACCAGGATCGACAGCAGCGGCGTGAGCAAATAGGAGTTCGACCACCACGGTCCGTGGTGCCAGCGGGAGGACGGCGTCGAATCCGCCGGCGAACCGGCGGTGCGCGCCGAGCGTGCGAAAAGCCGTTCGGTCAACATGCGTGGCATTGTAGCGCAGCGTGTGACTAGCAAATGGCGCAAAAAAGCGCTGAAAGAACCGTTATTCGGCGCAAACTAGCCGACGTATCCGTCGATCGGCAGTCAAATCAGGTTGCGCCGCAGCAATTTTCCGCATTGTGAGATTCGATCTCGTAATTTGAAAATTTTGTTGCGCGGACGTCGGGACCCCTTTTACAATCGGGCGAAGCTGCCGCGGTCGTGCTTCGTCCGCGTCGTCTGTTCAAAGAGCGTTCCTCTATATCCAGGAGACGAGCATGTCCGCTGTACCCGACGAAGTCATGAAATATGTCGCTGCCGAAAAAGACGACGATCCCCAGGAAACCGGCGAATGGCTGGAAGCGCTGGATGGCGTGATTTCTGCTGTGGGCCCTGATCGCGCTCACTACCTGATCGAGAAGCAGATCGAATTCGCCCGTGTACACGGCGAACATCTGCCGTTCTCTGCCAATACTCCGTACATCAATACGATTCCTGTGTCGCGTCAGGCGCCGATTCCCGGCGACCAGGACCTCGAACACCGCATCCGCTCGTACACGCGCTGGAACGCCATCGCGATGGTGCTGCGCGCGGGCAAGGACACGAACGTCGGCGGCCACATTGCTTCGTTCGCTTCCGCCGCCACGCTGTACGACGTCGGCTACAACCACTTCTGGCACGCACCGTCGGCTGAACATGGCGGTGACCTCGTGTTCGTGCAGGGTCATTCGTCGCCGGGTGTGTACTCGCGCGCGTTCCTGCTCGGCCGCCTGAGCGAAAACCAGCTCGACAACTTCCGTCAGGAAGTGGGCGGCGAGGGCATTTCGTCGTATCCGCACCCGTGGCTGATGCCGGATTTCTGGCAATTCCCGACCGTCTCGATGGGCCTTGGCCCGATCATGGCGATCTATCAGGCGCGCTTCATGAAGTACATGCAGGCGCGCGGCATTGCGAAGACCGACGGCCGCAAGGTCTGGGCTTTCCTCGGCGACGGTGAAACCGACGAACCGGAATCGCTCGGCGCGATCGGCATGGCCGGCCGCGAGCGTCTCGACAACCTCGTGTTCGTGATCAACTGCAACCTGCAGCGCCTCGACGGTCCGGTGCGCGGTAACGGCAAGATCATCCAGGAACTCGAAAGCGAATTCCGCGGCGCCGGCTGGAATGTCATCAAGGTCATCTGGGGCAGCCGCTGGGATGCGTTGTTCCAACGCGACAAGTCGGGCGCGCTGATGCGCCGGATGATGGAAGTCGTCGACGGCGAATATCAGACGTACAAGTCGGAGTCGGGCGCGTTCGTTCGCGAGCACTTCTTCAACACGCCGGAACTGAAGGCGCTGGTCGCCGACTGGTCCGACGAGGACGTGTGGAACCTGAATCGCGGCGGCCACGATCCGCACAAGATCTACGCAGCGTTCACCGAAGCCTCGAATGCCAACGGCCAGCCGACCGTCATCCTCGCGAAGACGATCAAGGGCTATGGCATGGGCGAAGCCGGCCAGGCGATGAACATCACGCACCAGCAGAAGAAGCTGCACGTGGATCAGCTGAAGAAATTCCGCGATCAGTTCCGCCTGCCGATCTCCGACGACGACCTCGTCCACGTGCCGTACCTCAAGTTCGAAGAAGGCTCGAAGGAACTCGAGTACATGCGTGCCCGCCGTCAGGACCTCGGCGGTTATCTGCCGGCGCGCCGCCAGAAGGCGGAATCGCTGCCGGTGCCGGAACTGGCAGCATTCGACCCGTTGCTGAAGGGCACGGGCGAAGGCCGCGAGATCTCCACGACGATGGCGTTCGTGCGGATCCTCAACATCCTGCTGAAAGACAAGGCGCTCGGTAAGCGCATCGTGCCGATCGTGCCGGACGAATCGCGTACCTTCGGTATGGAAGGCCTGTTCCGCCAGATCGGTATCTGGAATCAGGAAGGCCAGAAGTACATTCCGGAAGACTCCGATCAGCTGATGTTCTACCGCGAATCGGAAACCGGTCAGATCCTGCAGGAAGGGATCAACGAAGCCGGCGGTATGTGTGACTGGATCGCAGCCGCGACGTCGTACTCGACGCACGGCGAGATCATGATCCCGTTCTACATCTTCTACTCGATGTTCGGCTTCCAGCGTATCGGCGACCTGGCATGGGCGGCGGGCGACATGCGTTCGCGCGGCTTCCTGCTGGGCGGCACGGCTGGCCGCACGACGCTGAACGGTGAAGGTCTGCAACACGAAGACGGCCACTCGCTCCTGTGGGCGGCTTCGGTGCCGAACTGCATCAGCTATGACCCGACGTTCGGTTACGAACTCGCCGTCATCATGCAAGACGGTCTGCGCCGCATGGTCGCGGATCAGGAAGACGTGTATTACTACATCACGGTGATGAACGAGAACTACGAGCACCCGGCGATTCCGCAGGGCGACTCGGTGGCGGCCGACATCATCAAGGGTATGTACGCGTTCCGCAAAGCTGAAGCCGACAAGAAAGCGCCGCGTGTTCAGCTGATGGGCGCCGGCACGATCTTCAACGAAGTGATCGCCGCTGCCGACCTGCTGAAGAACGACTGGGGCGTCGCCGCCGACCTGTGGAGCGTGCCGAGCTTCACCGAACTGGCTCGCGAAGGTCACGAAGTTCAGCGCTGGAACCTGCTGCACCCGACCGAAGAGAAAAAGGTCTCGCACGTCGAGAAGCTGTTGAAGGACGCACAAGGCCCGGTCATCGCATCGACCGACTACGTGCGCGCGCTGACCGAGCAGATCCGCGCGTTCGTGCCGCAGAAGTTCATCGTGCTGGGTACGGATGGCTACGGCCGTTCGGACACGCGTGAAAAGCTGCGTCACTTCTTCGAAGTGGACCGCTACTGGGTCACGGTTGCCGCGTTGAATGCACTGGCAGATGAAGGCACGATCGAACGCAAGGTCGTCGCCGAGGCGCTCAAGAAGTACAACCTTGATCCCGCCAAACCCAACCCGATGACCGTCTAAGGCATCATTCCCCGTGTGCCACGGCGCGCGCGCCCGCCCCTGATCGACAGGAGCGGGTGGCGTGCGCGGCCCAGGAGACACTAACAATGAGTCAAGCGATCGAAGTCAAGGTGCCGGACATCGGCGATTACACGGACATCCCGGTGATCGAGGTGCTGGTGAAGGCGGGTGATACCGTCGAGAAAGAGCAATCGCTCGTTACGCTGGAATCCGACAAGGCGACCATGGACGTGCCGAGCTCGGCCGCCGGCGTCGTCAAGGAAGTGAAGGTCAAGGTTGGCGACAACGTGTCGGAAGGTTCGCTGATCGTCGTGCTGGATGGCGCGGGCGCGGCTGCCGCGCCGGCACCAGCGCCTGCTGCTGCACCGGCTCCCGCGCCGTCGCCGGCCGTGGCACCCGCTGCCGTCGGCGGTGGTCTGCAAGAAGTCAAAGTGCCGGATATCGGCGACTACAAAGACATTCCCGTGATTGAAGTCTCGGTGAAGGTCGGCGATCGCGTCGAGAAAGAGCAGTCGCTGGTGACGCTCGAATCCGACAAGGCGACCATGGACGTGCCGAGCTCGGCCGCCGGCGTCGTCAAAGAAGTGAAGGTCAAGGTCGGCGATAACGTGTCCGAAGGCTCGGTCATCGTCGTGCTGGAAGCGGATGGTGCTGCTGCACCGGCTGCCGCACCGGCACCGAAGCAGGCTGCGCTCGAGAAACCGTCGGATGCGCCGGCTGCGCCGTCGCCTGCTCCGGCTTCGCCGTCAGCGCTTGCGCAGGCGCCGCTGATTCCGGCCGGCGAGGGTGGTGCGCGGCGTGCGAGCCACGCGTCGCCTTCGGTGCGCAAGTTCGCGCGCGAACTCGGCGTCGACGTGGTGCAAGTTCAGGGCACGGGTCCGAAGGGCCGTATTACCCAAGCGGACGTGACCGGCTTCATCAAGGGTGTGATGACGGGGCAGCGTGCTGCACCGGCAGGCGCTGCTGCACCTGCTGCTGGCGGTGGCGAGTTGAACCTGCTGCCGTGGCCGAAGGTCGACTTCACCAAGTTCGGCCCGGTCGATCCGAAGCCGCTGTCGCGCATCAAGAAGATCTCGGGCGCGAATCTGCATCGCAACTGGGTCATGATTCCGCACGTCACGAACAACGACGAAGCGGACATCACCGATCTCGAAGCGCTACGCGTGCAGTTGAACAAGGAAAACGAAAAGGCCGGCGTGAAGATCACGATGCTGGCGTTCGTGATCAAGGCGGTTGTTTCTGCCTTGAAGCAATTCCCGACGTTCAACGCGAGCCTCGACGGCGACAACCTGGTATTCAAGCAGTACTACCACATTGGGTTTGCTGCCGATACGCCGAATGGTCTGGTCGTTCCGGTCATTCGCGATGCCGACAAGAAGGGTTTGATCGATATCGCGAAGGAAATGGCCGAGCTGTCCAAGGCCGCGCGTGATGGCAAGCTGAAGCCGGATCAGATGCAAGGCGGTTGCTTCTCGATTTCTTCCCTGGGTGGGATTGGCGGGACGAACTTCACGCCGATTATTAACGCGCCTGAAGTCGCCATTCTCGGTCTGTCGCGCGGCGCGATGAAGCCCGTTTGGGATGGCAAGCAGTTTGTGCCGCGTCTGACTCTGCCGCTGTCGTTGTCGTATGACCATCGGGTCATTGATGGTGCGGCTGCGGCGCGGTTCAATGCTTATCTGGGTGCGATTCTTGCCGATTTTCGGCGTGTGATTCTTTGATCTGGTGACGTCGCTGTAGCGCCGGGAGCGTGGGTTTCTGTTGGTAATCCACGTCTCTCGTTGAACTTGTTTTCATGTCGGTCTATTAGCGTCGCCCCTGTGCGGGGCGGCACCTACTTTTCTTTGTCTTCCAAAGAAAAGTAGGCAAAAGAAAGGCGCGTCCTTGGGCGGACGGCAAAGGATGTTTCTGTCCAGCACGCTGCCAGCTTTTGCGCTGTTTTTAGGCTGCTTGATTTCGTTCGCGCTACCTCATCATCACGATCAATAAGAGAAGGGGACACTATGAGTCTCGTCGAAGTAAAAGTGCCGGATATCGGTGACTTCAAGGACGTCGATGTCATCGAAGTCAATATCAAACCTGGCGATGTCATCGAGAACGAACAGGCGCTGATGACGCTCGAGTCCGATAAGGCCTCGATCGAAGTGCCGAGCGATACCGCAGGCACCGTCAAGGAAGTGCGCGTCAAAGCCGGCGACAAAGTCTCGCAAGGCACGGTCATCGCGCTGGTCGAGTCGTCAGCAGGCGCGGCGCCGGCTAAAGAGGCACCGAAGGCCCCGGCCAAAGAACCTGAGAAAGCGCCCGCTCAAGCTGCTGCTGCACCGAAGGCCGCGGCGCCCGCACCGCAAGCGGGTAGCTTCTCCGGTAACGCGGATATCGAGTGCGACATGCTCGTGCTCGGTTCAGGCCCCGGCGGTTACTCGGCTGCGTTCCGCTCGGCCGACCTCGGCATGAAGACGGTGCTCGTCGAACGTTATGCAACGCTCGGCGGTGTGTGTCTGAATGTCGGCTGTATCCCGTCGAAGGCGCTGCTGCACACGGCCCTCGTCATCGACGAAGCCGAAGCGCTCGGCGCGCACGGCATCACGTTCGGCAAGCCGCAAATCGATCTCGACAAACTGCGCGACTTCAAGTCGGGCGTCGTCAAGAAGCTCACCGGCGGTCTCGCCGGCATGGCCAAGATGCGCAAGGTCGAAGTCGTGACGGGCACCGGCTCGTTCGTCGATCCGCATCACATGGAAGTGCAGACCGAAGGCGGCAAGAAAGTCGTCAAGTTTAAGCAGGCGATCATCGCCGCAGGCTCGGAAGCGGTGAAGCTGCCGTTCATTCCGGAAGATCCGCGTGTGGTCGATTCGACCGGCGCGCTTGAACTGCGTCAGATTCCGCAACGCATGCTCGTGATCGGCGGCGGCATCATCGGTCTGGAAATGGCGACGGTCTATGCCACGCTCGGCGCGCAAATCGATGTGGTCGAAATGCTCGACGGCCTGATGGCCGGCGCGGATCGCGATCTGGTCAAGGTCTGGGAAAAGTACAACAGCAAGCGTTTTGCCAACGTCATGCTGAAGACCAAAACCACCGCGGCGGAAGCGAAAGACGACGGTATCTATGTGTCGTTCGAAGGCGAAAAAGCCCCGGCCGAAGCGCAACGCTATGACCTCGTGCTGGTCGCCGTCGGCCGTACGCCGAATGGCAAGAAGATCGGCGCGGACAAGGCAGGCGTCGCGGTAACGGATCGCGGCTTCATCGACGTCGATAAGCAGATGCGCACCAACGTGCCGCACATCTTCGCGATCGGCGATATCGTCGGTCAGCCGATGCTCGCGCACAAAGCGGTGCATGAAGCTCACGTCGCCGCCGAAGTCGCACATGGCGAGAAGGCGTACTTTGACGCCATGCAGATTCCGTCGGTGGCCTACACCGATCCGGAAGTGGCGTGGGCCGGCAAGACGGAAGACCAGCTGAAGGTCGAGGGTATCAAGTACGGCAAGGCAGTGTTCCCGTGGGCAGCCTCGGGCCGTGCAATTGCCAACGGCCGCGACGAAGGCTTCACCAAGCTGCTGTTCGACGAAGAAACGCACCGCGTGATCGGCGGCGGGATCGTCGGTCTGAATGCCGGCGATCTGATCAGCGAAGTCTGCCTTGCAATCGAAATGGGTGCGGATGCAACGGATATCGGTAAGACGATTCACCCGCATCCGACGCTCGGTGAATCGATCGGGATGGCCGCCGAGTTGTACGAAGGCGTCTGCACCGACCTGCCACCGCAGAAAAAGAAGTAATGCTGAAGGCCCGCGTGAATCCACGCGGGCTCGATGCACCGAACGCTGAACGCAAAAAAACGGCGCACCCCGCAAAGGGTGCGCCGTTTTTTTATACCGCAGCAGGGCAGAGCGTTTTGCCGTCGAGAAGCAACGAGCCATTCGCCGGGCGCATCAGACTACGGGAAAAAAATCCCGGCCTTTCGCCGGGCAAACGATACGTCATTCAACGTATCGGAGCGTTCGGCCAATTGAAACCGTGTGAGCGGCAACGGCACGACGCTGTTGCTTGCGATAACGCCGGCCCAGTCTGTGAGACGGGTCGGCGTGATGCGCGGCTTGAAACTTAGACTGCCTTCTTGGCCGAGCGCGATGCTTGCGCGGCGGCTTGCGATGCTGCCTTCGATGCGGCCGTTGCGGCTGCGTTGAAGTTGCTTTCCGCGATTTCGACAGCTTGCTTGGCTGCCTTGTGAACCGTTTCGTACGTGGTGTTGGCGGCGGTAATAGCCGACTTCATCACGGCGACAGCGGTTTCCGAACCGGCCGGGGCATTCTTCGCAACGTTTTCGACGAGCGACTGGACCTTGCGGTTTTGCTCTTCGAATTGGGCTTCAGCGACGCGACTGAATTCACCTTGCGTTGCCGAAACGATTTCATACACGTGACGGCCGTACGACAGCGCCTTTTCAGCCACCGGCTGTGCAAGGCTTGCTTGCAGTGCCAGCAGTTCCTGCGCGTCCTTCACCGACAGCGCGCGCTGGGCATTTTCCTGGCTTTCCGCGAGCGTCGATTTCACGACTTGCAGGTTCAGTTCAACCAGCTTTTCGACGCCTTCGAATGCTTTGGTCGTCAGGCCGAACAACGTTTCAAAGTTGGCTTTCTGGGCTGCAGCGAATTGCTCAGGGGTCAGCAGAGTCATGGTTTACGCTCCTGGGTTGCGGCCTGTCTGTGCGGACCGCATTGGGTTAGTGGCGAGACACTTTAAGGTCGTCTCCCCGGACCGCGATGTTTTGTGCATCGCAGCAATGGTTCCCATTTTAGGATGGCTACAACGAATGTCAAGTGCTTTTTGTGCATCGCACAATGTTGAGAAATTACCGATAAAACAATACCTTATGCAGTAGGCATGTCATTAATATGACGCAAGTCAATTTACCCGCCGCACTGTGCTGGTGCGGGATGGACCTGCATTTGTTACCGATTTCAAGAGAGGTTTTGACCGCTTGGCGAGGACCCGCCTGTGCTGGAAAGTGATGGCAGTTTTGACAAAAAATCCATCAATTGGGCATTCTGATGTAAACCAGAAAGTGTCACGGAACGTTAACGCTCTATGCCGGTCGAATGCGCGTTGGCGGTCTCCAGCAGGTGTTTAACAGCCTGCAGCGAGGCTCCTGCGACGTTCCGGTGCGCTGGCAACGCTTAACACGCCTGCGCTCAGACCGTATTTCCCCTGATCAAGGTTGTCTCGAAATTGCCGTTATGCTGAAAGAATCACCTCGATTCCGGCATGTGACGGCAAAAGCGAGGCGAAGCGCACTGACGATTGTTTTTTTCGATCGAAGCGCGGCACTTATTTGTGTTTTTGCGATCGGAGCTTACAAGCCGGTTTAAGGAGCGCGTATAAGTGCTTCAAATTGCTAATTTTTCGTTGTTTTACTACACTTGCGGAAACCTCTTGCCGCTCCCTACCGAACACCCATGAAAACCGACATGTTTTCGTCGCTAAAAGTGATCCACGGCGCGGCCCGCAGCACCGCTCTGTCGGTGGCCGCCTCCATGGTCATCGCAGCGGCGTTCGCCACGCCCGTCAGCGCTTTTGCCGCCACGCCCGCGGCCACGCCTGCCGCGACTGCAAAAACCTCCAAACACGCGAAAGCAGCGAAGAAGCCCGCAGCGGCCAGCGCCGACAAAGTGTCGGGCAAGAAGGCCGCCAAAGGCGCAGCGGTGAATACCGTTGCCGCCGCGGGCGACGACGCGCCGCGCACGAGCGTCAAGCGCAAGCGTGTGACGTACACGTCGAACGGTCGCCACCACTCCGTGGTGCGCCGCGTCGCGTACGAGCCGCGTCAGCCTACCGTTGGCCAGGCTTTCGGTCTGCACGACACGCCGGACGCGCTGATGCTGCGTTCAAGCGTTGCCTACGTGATCGATCAGAACTCCGGCGAATCGCTATTCGACAAGAATTCGCGCGCCGTGGTGCCGATCGCGTCGATCACCAAGCTGATGACCTCGATGGTGGTGCTCGATTCGAAAGAACCGATGACCGACCAGATCGAAGTCACCGACGAAGACCGCGACTACGAGAAGAACACGGGCTCGCGCCTGTCGGTGGGCTCGGTGCTTTCGCGTGAAGACATGCTGCACATCGCGCTGATGGCCTCGGAAAACCGCGCAGCCGCAGCGCTGTCGCGTTATTTCCCGGGCGGTCGTCCCGCGTTCCTCGCGGCCATGAACGCGAAGGCCAAGCAACTCGGCATGACCGATACGCACTTTGAGAACCCCACGGGTTTGACGAGCCAGAACGTGTCGAGCGCGCGTGACCTCGTGAAGATGGTCAACGCGGCGTATCAGTATCCGCTGATCCGCAAGTTCTCGACCGACCGCAGCTATGAGGTCTACACCGGCAAGCGTTCGCTGGCGTACAACAGCACGAATGCATTGGTGCGTAACCCGACGTGGGACATCGGTCTGCAAAAGACCGGTTTCATCAACGAAGCAGGCGAGTGCCTCGTGATGCAGGCAACCATTCATGGGCGTCCGATGATCATGGTGCTGCTCGACTCGTCGGGTAAGTATTCGCGTTTTGCGGACGCTACGCGTCTGCGCACTTGGCTCGACAATGGTGGCGATCAGCCGCGCATCACCAGTGCGGATGCCGGCGGCCCGGGCACCTGATTGCGCTAGCATGCTCTACCGGCTGGTTTTCGGACCGGCCAGCAAAAAAGCCTCGCATCTGCGAGGCTTTTTTTATTGAGCCGGAGGAGGACGCAGCCGCCAGTTTAGGCGTGCTGGGAATGCGTATGCTGCTGCGGTGTCTGCGGGCGATAACCAAGCGACTCGGAAATCAGCAAGGCCGTTTGGCTGAGCTGTCCCAGCCACGAATCCTGCAGGCGATCCGCCGGGGCGGACAGTGACAGGCCCGCAACCAGCTTGCCGGTGTCGTCGTAAATCCCTGCTGCGATGCAGCGCACACCCAGTTCCAGTTCTTCGTTATCGCGCGCGCATGCCTGCTGCCGCACGTGCGACAACTCGCGTTCGAGCTTGGTCAGATCGGTGATGCTGTTCTGCGTGTGACCGGACAGGCCGGTGCGCGTGGCGTAGGCCCGCACGCGGGTTGATTCGTCGGCGGCGAGGAAGAGCTTGCCCACCGAAGTCAAATGCAACGGCGCGCGCCCGCCAATCGCTCGCACCACCTGCATGCCGGAGCGCTCGGAGTAAGCGCGTTCTATATAGACGATCTCGTCGCCCTGACGCACCGACAGGTTCACCGTCTGCCCGGTTTGACGATGCAGTTCGCGCATCGGCGTGAGCGCCGCGTCGCGTACCGACAGCCGCGCCTTTACCAGATTGCCGAGTTCGAGCAGACGCATGCCAAGACGGTAAGTGCCGGGATCCGACCGGTCGACCAGCCGGCACATCACCATATCGTTCAGGATGCGGTGCGCAGTGGACGGGTGCAGCTCCGTGCGGATGGCAAGTTCTTTCAGGCTGACCGGGTCGCTATGCGCAGCGAGTGCATCGAGCAGGCGCATCATGCGTTCGATCACCTGGATCGAAGTTTTGGGATCCGGGTTCGTATCGCTCATGGAAGGAATCGGTTGGCGCGTCAAACAGCGGAAATTGATTGTATCCCGTATTGTGAAAAGAAGGAAAGTGCTTGGAAGCGCTATTCCAATTTAACGTGGCATTCGTCCTATGCCTTCCGGCCGTTGGTATTGTGCGTTAAACAGCGGATAATCAGGCACGTTTTCCTGAAGGAGGGCTCATGCGAGTCGGATTGTTCGTCACCTGCCTGATCGACCTGATGCGCCCGGAGATCGGTTTTTCGGTCATCAAGCTGATCGAAGGCGCCGGTTTCGAGGTGGTGGTGCCACCCGCGCAAACCTGTTGCGGGCAGCCCGCATACAACTCCGGCGAGAGGCGCATCGCGCGCGACCTGGCGGAGAAGACCTTGCGCGAGTTCGAACAGTTCGACTACGTCGTGGTGCCGTCCGGTTCGTGCGGCGGCATGATCCGCGCGCATTACGGCGACCTGTTTGCCGACGATCCTGAGTTGATGAACCGCTTCGGCCGGTTGCGGGCCAAAGTGTTCGAGTTGACCGATTTTCTGGTCAATGTGGCCAAGGTGCAGTTGCAGCCGGGCGAGTTCGCGGGTCAGGTGACCTACCACGATTCCTGTTCCGGATTGCGCGAACTCGGCGTCAAAGCGCAGCCGCGTGCCTTGCTGGCGCAGGTGGGCGTGGCGGTGACCGAAATGAAGGATTGCGAGCACTGCTGCGGCTTTGGCGGCACCTTCGCGCTCAAGTACGGCGACATCTCGACGGCGATCGTCGACGAGAAATGCGCGAATATCGGCGCGAGCGGCGCCGGCACGGTCGTGCTCGGCGATCTCGGTTGCATGCTGAATATCGAAGGCCGCCTGCGGCGCACCGGCGATACCACCACGCGCGTGCTGCACATCGCTCAGGTGCTGGCCGGCGACGCTTGAAGTCGCCGCGGCACCCAAGCCGGCGCGCTTGATTCGGCGCACTCCGTTTCACGCGCTTCACTCGTAAATTTCGCTCGCATTTCGCTCGCGCATTTCACTCGAATACGATCAAGGCCGCCATGCAAGTCCAATCGATGCATTTCAAGGCCCGCGCGGGCCAGAAGCTCGCCGACCAGCGTCTGCAGCAGAACCTGACCAAGCTGTCGACCAAGTTCGTGTCGGCCCGTGCCACGGCCATGACCGCAATCGACTTTCCCGCCACCCGCGCCGCGTTGAAGGAGCGCCGCAATCGCGCGCTGGAAAATCTCGACGTCTGGCTGGAGACCTTCGAACGTGAAGCAACCCGGCGCGGCGTCACGGTCCTGTTCGCCGAGACGACGCAGGAGGCCGCGCGCCTCGTCGGCGATATTGCGCGCCGGCACGAGGTGAAAAAGGTGATCAAGACCAAGTCGATGGTCACCGAGGAAATGCGCTTGAACGAAGTGCTCGGGCAGATGGGCGTGCAGTCGATCGAAACCGATCTGGGTGAATACATTCTGCAGATCAACGACAACGAGCCGCCGAGCCACATCATCGCGCCGGTCGTCCATAAGGATAAGGACGAGATCGCCGACCTTTTCGCGAAAACGCACGACCGGCCACGTCTGACCGAAATCACCGACATGACCCGCGAAGCGCGCGAGATGCTGCGTCCGCACTTCATGAGCGCGGACATGGGCGTGACCGGCGGCAACTTCGTGGTGGCGGAGACGGGTTCGGTCGTGCTGGTCACGAACGAGGGCAACGAGGGCATGTGCACGGTGATGCCGCGCGTGCATGTGGCGGTGACTGGCATCGAGAAAGTGTTGCCCACGCTGGAAGATCTGGCGACGGCAATGCGTCTTTTGCCGCGTTCGGCAACCGGCCAGTCGACGTCGAACTATTTTTCGTTGCTGACCGGGCCGCGTGGCGCGGGCGATCAGGACGGTCCCGAGCATATGTACGTGGTGCTCGTCGACGGTGGGCGCACGGGGCTGATCGGCGGCGACTTCCAGGAGATGCTGCGCTGTATCCGTTGCGGCGCCTGCATGAACCACTGCCCCGTGTATCAGAAGGTGGGCGGTCACGCCTACGGCTGGGTTTATCCGGGGCCGATGGGATCGGTGCTGACGCCGAGCTACGTCGGCATCGACAAAGCGCTGGATCTGCCTCAGGCGGCGACCTTGTGCGGCGAGTGCAACAGCGTATGTCCGGTGGGGATTCCATTGTCCGATCTGCTGCGCAAGTTGCGCGAGAAGCAGGTCGAGCGGCACCTGCGGCCGTGGCGTGAGCGGGCAGGGTTGGCGGTATGGGGGTTCCTCGCGCTGCACCCGGACGCTTATGCGCTCTTCACCAAGCTGGCGGTTCGCGTGCTGGAACGAATGGGCGGTCGAAATCGTTCGATTGCCAAGTTGCCGTTGGGTGGCGCGGGCTGGACCAATACGCGTGACATGCCGGCTCCGGTCGGCCGTACGTTCAGAGAACTGTACGCTGCGCAGCGTAGCCATATTGGCTGAGCGAGCGGTGCGGTTGTCGCAGTTTGCGCGGGAGGTGGAGTGTGGCGTGAAGCTGCCTGCCAGCCTGCCTCGCATCGCCTCGCGCTTTATAGCTGACGCTTCTGAAGCCACTCGCCTAAAGCCGGTCGCGTAGGGCAATTCGGTCGCAAAACCCGAGGCGCGTCCTGGGCCCGGGAGGCGTAACGCGAGACTGCGCCTGCACCTCCGCCGTTCCCTGCTGGCTCAATGGTCCGACATTCCGGGTTGGCGGTTGTAATTGCCTCTGGCCGGCGCATTGCCTCCGTTGCCACGCCCACCGTTATTGCCCGCCTGTTGCGGTGGAGGGGGAGGAGGGTTGCCTGCCCCGGGTCGTGGCGCACTAGATCCACTCGGTCCCCTTGGTCCGCCCACTGCGCCTTGAGGCGGCGGGCCTCCATGCGGGCCGCCGTTCGGCTGACCATGCCAGCCGCCGTTGTCTCCCCGGTTACCGTTGTTTCCATAGTTGCCGTTATTCGGCCGCCCCCCATCAGGATGCCCCGGGTAGCCACGATAGCCCGGCCCCGGTCCGTAATAGCGCCCCGGCCCGTCGTAATAACCAGGGCCCGAGTAATTGCTGTAGCCCATGTAGACGTTGGTTTGCGGCACAACCGGCACGCCGGTGGCATAGCCGTCGTAGCCTTCATAGCCGCTGTAACCGCCGCTATAGCCGTTGCCAGCCATCGGCGTGCCGTCCGGATAAACGGCGCAGCCGCCTAGCAATGCAGCGGCGACCGTGAGGCCGGCGAGTGGAGCAATACGTTTCATTTGGAAGACCATTACGAAGATTTCATGTCTGTAAGACAGCTATTATCGCTAACCGTCGCGCCAGCTTTGTATGTGTTTGTAAGGATTACTTTTTCATGCCACGACGCAAGTCAACGTCGTGCGCGGCAAGACAGTCAATGCACTGTTCTATTCAGCGCAACGCTGTATCTCGTTCCGGTGGGTTTTTCCCGATTGCTAATTCCTATAGCATTTCGACTGGGCATAGTGGGTCATGAGCTCACGAGCCCCTAATCGGAAGAAACGACATCATGAAAAAGACAATATCGGTGTACTGGCCCTTTGCCATCGTTGTGCCGCTTGCTGCGGCAGCCTATCTGCACATTTGCGGCGACGCCGCTTCGCGTTCCTCGCAAGCCCCGCTCGCTGCTGATCAACTGACCGCGGAATTGGCGCGTGCCGTCTCGTACGGCATGGTCGACAGCGCGACGACGTTGCCGGCCAAACCCATGCGCGCCGTAACGGCAATGCCGTTGGCCGAAGCGTCTTAAGCGCGGCGTCCGTAGCCGACTCCGGTGCTGCCTGAGGCACGGGCTCGTCGGCGCGATCTGGTTCAACTTTGTATAATCGCGGCACCGTTTCCTAACTGCCGATCCACGCGCGTTTGGCGCCCGAAAGCCTCTGATGAAAACCGTGTCCATCTGCTTTGTCTGCCTGGGGAACATCTGTCGTTCGCCGACCGCGGAAGGCGTGATGCGCCGTCTGGTCGGCGAGGCGGAGCTTGCGGAGCGGATTCTGATCGATTCCGCCGGCACGGGCGACTGGCACATCGGCCAGCCGCCTGACGACCGCGCTCAACATGCGGCCGCCCGGCGAGGTTATGAGTTGGCCGCCTTGCGCGGACGGCAGATCTCGGCAGCCGACTTCGAGCGCTTCGATCTGCTAATCGCGATGGACGACAAAAACGTCGCTGCATTGCGCCAGGTTTGTCCGGCCGAGCAGCGGGACAAGATCCGGCTGCTCATGGAGTTTGTGTCTGAGACGGATGGCCGTTGGGGTGGCGCGCACGAGGTTGTCGACCCTTATTTCGGCGGCGCCGAAGGGTTTGAACAGGTGCTGGATCAATGCGAAGCAGCCTGCCGCGGGCTGATCTCAGCGCTGCGTCCCCAATTGGTTGCATAAGGCCCGCCGGTCATTGGCGAACTGCGGCCACCTTATTCAGCAATTAAGCAAATGACCCAAATCACGGTAGGGATACTTGACTAATTCAGTCATGTATTTATACTTGACCAAACTTGTCGAGAATTGCGGTTCCCACACCATATGAGACTCACCACGAAAGGCCGTTTCGCCGTCACGGCGATGATTGACCTGGCACTGCGCCAGGAGCAGGGCCCGGTGACGCTTGCGGGTATCAGCCAGCGCCAACATATCTCCCTGTCTTATCTCGAGCAGCTGTTTGGCAAGCTGCGTCGTCACGAAATCGTCGAGTCCGTGCGCGGACCGGGCGGCGGCTACAATCTGGCCCGCCGCGCTGAAGACGTGACGGTTGCCGACATCATCATCGCTGTCGACGAACCGCTCGACGCCACCCAATGCGGCGGCAAGGGCTCGTGCGAGGGCACCAAACAGCACGACGGCCACTGCATGACGCACGAATTGTGGTCGACGCTGAACCAGAAAATGGTCGAGTACCTGGATTCGGTCTCCCTGAAAGACCTGGTCGATCAGCAGCGTTCGCGCGAAGGTGCGCCGGCGGTGTTGCGCGACCGGCGTAACGAGGCGCCGGCGGTCGAACCCGCACGCGTCGTGCCGAAAGGGCCTAATTCAGTTTTCAACATGGCCGGTTCCTAGGCGCGGCAATCTGAACGCACCGCAGCCTGATCAGGAACCCAGAAGCCAGAGCAATGACGTCCCCGGAGCAATTGATGAACAACGACACTCTCCACCTGCCCATTTACATGGACTACAGCGCGACGACGCCGATCGATCCGCGCGTGGTGGACAAGATGATTCCGTACCTGCGTGAGCAGTTCGGCAACCCCGCATCGCGCAGCCACTCGTATGGCTGGGCGGCGGAGCGTGCGGTCGAAGAAGCGCGCGAGAATGTCGCCGCGCTGGTGAATGCCGATCCGCGCGAAATCATCTGGACCTCGGGCGCAACGGAGTCGGACAACCTCGCGATCAAGGGTGCGGCGCATTTCTACAAGAGCAAGGGTAAGCACATCATCACGGTGAAGACCGAGCACAAGGCTGTGCTCGACACCTGCCGTGAACTCGAGCGCGAAGGCTTCGACGTCACGTATCTGGATGTGAAGGACGACGGTCTGATCGACCTCGAGAAGTTCAAGGCCGCGCTGCGCCCGGATACGATTCTGGTCTCGGTGATGTCGGTGAACAACGAGATCGGCGTGATCCAGGACATCGAGGCGATCGGCGAGATCACCCGTGAAAAGGGCATCATTTTCCACGTCGACGCGGCGCAAGCCACGGGCAAGATCGAGATCGACCTGCAAAAGCTGAAGGTCGACTTGATGTCGTTCTCGGCGCACAAGACGTATGGTCCGAAGGGTATCGGCGCGCTGTACGTGCGCCGCAAGCCGCGTATCCGTATCGAAGCGCAGATGCACGGCGGCGGTCACGAGCGCGGCATGCGTTCGGGCACGCTGGCCACGCACCAGATCGTCGGCATGGGCGAAGCGTTCCGCATCGCACGCGAAGAAATGGCAACGGAAAACGAGCGCATTCGCATGCTGCGCGACCGTCTGCTGCGCGGCCTGCAGGACATGGAAGAAACCTATGTGAACGGCGACATGGAAAAGCGTGTGCCGCACAACCTGAACATCAGCTTCAACTTCGTCGAAGGCGAGTCGCTGATCATGGCGGTGAAGGACGTGGCCGTGTCGTCGGGCTCGGCTTGTACGTCGGCTTCGCTGGAACCGTCGTACGTGCTGCGCGCACTGGGCCGTAACGACGAACTGGCGCATAGCTCGATCCGTTTTACGGTCGGCCGTTTCACGACGGAGCAGGATGTTGACTATGTGATCAACCTGTTGAAGACCAAAATTTCGAAGCTGCGCGATCTGTCGCCGCTGTGGGAAATGCACCAGGACGGGATCGACATTTCGACGATCAAGTGGGCTGCGCACTGACCGCCAACGCTTAAGCGTCGCGCTTTGCGTTGCGCTTTTCGTCGAATACGCAACGAATGCAGGTTGAAACGAAACAAGGAGTGTAATCATGTCTTATAGCGCTAAGGTTCTGGACCACTACGAAAATCCGCGCAACGTCGGTTCCTTCGAGAAAGGTGACGATGCGGTCGGTACGGGCATGGTCGGCGCGCCGGCGTGCGGCGACGTGATGAAGCTGCAGATCCGCGTGGGTGCGGACGGCATCATCGAAGACGCGAAGTTCAAGACGTATGGCTGCGGTTCGGCGATCGCGTCGAGCTCGCTCGTCACCGAATGGGTGAAGGGCAAGACGCTCGATCAGGCAATGTCGATCAAGAACACGCAGATCGCCGAAGAACTGGCGCTGCCGCCGGTCAAGATCCACTGCTCGATCCTCGCGGAAGACGCGATCAAGGCAGCGGTCGCCGATTACAAGCAACGCCACGGTGAAGCGGTCGTCGAAGGCGATAAGCAACACGCGTAAGCGCGCTTGAGTGTGTTTGAGTGAGTCGAAGCGGGCGGTGCAAGTAAAAACGCACGGTCCGGCATGAGCGATATTTGATGCAGGCAGGGTGGCAGCGCGTTAGTAGGCACAAGAGTGACGAACGCGCGCGGCGCAATGAGAAACGCTATGGCAATTACGTTGACCGAAAAGGCAGCACAGCACGTCCAGAAGTATCTGACTCGTCGCGGCAAGGGTGTCGGGCTGCGCGTGGGCGTGCGCACGACCGGTTGCTCGGGTTTGGCCTACAAGCTCGAGTACGTGGATGAACTCGCGCCTGAAGACGAAGTGTTCGATTGCAACGGCGTGAAGATCATTGTCGACCCGAAGAGCCTCGCCTATATCGACGGCACCGAACTCGACTTCGCACGCGAAGGGTTGAACGAAGGCTTCAAGTTCAACAACCCGAACGTGAAGGACGAGTGCGGTTGCGGCGAATCGTTCCGCGTGTAAATCGGCTCACTCCGCGTGCAGCGGATCAAAGGCGGCGCGTGCCGCCTTTTTAGTTTGATCCGCGCATCCGGGTTGGTGTCTTGCGGCCGTCTTTGCCGTTGAATCCCTGCTGCGCGCTTTCGACCTGCGTAACCTGCATTTTTAGCCTGCACTCCGGTGCGCTTTCCTGAACGGACTCCTTCTATCCGATGGTCTCGCTGAACGACAGCCACTTCGACCTGTTCGATCTGCCGGCGCAATTCGCGCTTGACGCATCGGCGCTCGATCACGCCTACCGCACCGTGCAGACGCAAGTGCATCCGGACCGCTTCGCGGCGGCCGGCGATGCGCAAAAGCGCATCGCGATGCAATGGGCGACGCGTACCAACGAGGCCTATCAGACGCTGCGCGATCCGTTGAAACGCGCGACCTATCTGTTGCACCTGCGCGGCATCGACGTCGGCGCGCAGAACAATACGGCGATGGAGCCGGCGTTCCTGATGCAGCAGATGGAGTGGCGCGAAGGGATTGAAGACGCGGCCGCGGCGAAGAACGTCGACGCGCTCGACGCCTTGCTAACCGAACTGCGCGACGAAGAACGCATGCGTTTCGACAAGCTTGGCGCGCTGCTCGACAGCGGCGCGAATCAGCCGGCGGGCGAGGCGGTGCGGCAGTTGATGTTCATCGAGCGGGTCGCGTCGGAAATCAGCACGCAGATCGAGCGGCTCGAAAACTAGCGGTCCGGCATGCGCCGAAGCCGCGCATGAATACACAGCGATAGCAGCCGTAGCATTACATCCAGCAACGCGAAAATTCAGGACGGGGCCAAGCGGCTCCGAGAAGATCCAGATGGCCCTACTGCAAATCTCCGAACCCGGCATGGCGCCGGCGCCCCATCAGCGGCGTCTGGCGGTCGGTATCGATCTCGGCACCACCAATTCCCTCGTCGCCGCCGTGCGCAGCGGCGTGCCCGACGTGCTGCCCGACGAGGACGGCTATGCGCTGCTGCCGTCGGTAGTGCGTTACCTGGAAAAGGGCGGCCGCCGTATCGGCCGCACGGCCAAGGCTGAAGCCGCAACCGATCCACGCAACACGATCGTGTCGGTCAAACGCTTCATGGGCCGCGGCAAGGCGGAAGTGGAAGGCGCCGAAAACGCGCCCTACGATTTCGTCGACGCGCCCGGCATGGTCCAGATCCGTACCGTCGACGGCGTGAAGAGCCCGGTCGAAGTGTCGGCGGAAATTCTCGCGACGCTGCGCCAGCGTGCAGAAGATACGCTCGGCGACGAACTGGTCGGCGCGGTCATTACCGTGCCCGCGTATTTCGACGAAGCGCAGCGCCAGGCGACCAAAGACGCTGCGCGGCTGGCCGGTTTGAACGTGCTGCGTCTCTTGAATGAGCCGACCGCGGCTGCGATCGCCTACGGCCTCGACAACGGCTCTGAAGGCCTCTACGCGGTCTACGACCTCGGCGGCGGCACCTTCGATCTGTCGATTCTGAAACTCACCAAGGGCGTGTTCGAAGTGCTCGCGGCGGGTGGCGATTCCGCGCTCGGCGGCGACGACTTCGACCACGCGTTGTATCGCCATGTGCTGGAGCAGGCAGGCATCGCGCCGCAAACGCTCGCACCGGAAGACGTCCGCCTGCTGCTCGACAGCGTACGCGTGGCCAAGGAGGCTTTGTCCGACGCACCGAGTGCGAAGGTGCAGGCGGTGCTCTCGAACGGCACCCGGATCGATCTGACGGTCGACGAGGCCACTTTCGAGGCCATCACCCAGGCGCTGGTTCAGCGCACGCTTGGGCCCACGAAGAAAGCACTTCGCGACGCCAAGGTTGTCACCAAGGACATCAAAGGCGTGGTGCTGGTCGGCGGCGCAACGCGCATGCCGGTGATTCGCCGCGCGGTCGAGTCGTTCTTCGGCCAGCCACCGCTCATCAATCTGGATCCGGATCAGGTTGTCGCGCTCGGCGCGGCGATCCAGGCCGATCTGCTCGCGGGCAACCGCGGCGCGGACGGTGACGACTGGCTGCTGCTCGACGTGATTCCGCTGTCACTCGGCGTCGAAACGATGGGTGGTTTGACCGAGAAGATCATCCCGCGCAATTCGACGATTCCGGTCGCCCGCGCGCAGGATTTCACGACCTTCAAGGACGGCCAGACGGCCATGGCGATCCACGTCGTGCAAGGCGAGCGCGAGCTCGTCAACGATTGCCGTTCGCTCGCGCGTTTCGAACTGCGCGGCATCCCGCCGATGGCGGCCGGCGCGGCGCGGATTCGCGTTACGTATCAGGTCGACGCGGACGGCCTGCTGTCGGTGTTCGCGCGTGAACAGGGTTCGGGCGTGGAAGCGTCGGTGGTGGTCAAGCCGTCCTACGGCCTCGCCGACGACGACATCGCCAGGATGCTCGAAGAGAGCTTCTCGACCGCGGAAGTCGACATGCGTGCTCGCGCACTGCGCGAGGCGCAAGTCGAAGCGCGCCGTCTCGTCGAAGCGACCGACGCGGCGCTCGCCGCCGACCCCGAGTTGCTCGACGACAGCGAACGCACCGAACTCGACGCGTTGCTTACGGCTTTGCGCAACATCGCCCAAAGCGACGACGTCGACGCGATCGAAGCCGCGACTAAAACGCTCGCCGAAGGCACCGACGAGTTCGCTGCCCGCCGTATGAACAAGGGCATTCGCCGCGCGCTGGCCGGCCGCAAGCTCGACGAGATCTGAGCGCTTCGCGGCGTGGCGCGCCATGCGCGCCAGCTGGCAATGAACCGCGCCGCGCAGACTTAAAAAGTCCGCGCGGCGCCAGTAAAATGGTACGGAGCCTGTTTGCGGCAGCCGTGCCGCAGACCCAAACGGAAAATGTATGCCTCAAATCGTTGTGCTGCCTCACGTCGAACTGTGCCCGGAAGGCGCGGTGATCGATGCCGTGCCCGGCAAGAGCATCTGCGACAGCTTGCTCGAACACGGCATCGAAATCGAGCACGCGTGCGAGAAGTCCTGCGCGTGCACAACCTGCCACGTGATCGTGCGTGAGGGTTTCGCCGCCTTGACGCCGTCTGAGGAAGACGAGGACGATCTACTGGACAAGGCGTGGGGGCTTGAACCGGCCTCGCGTCTGTCGTGCCAGGCGATGGTGCCGGCCGAGCAGGATCTGGTCGTCGAAATCCCGCGCTACTCGATCAATCACGCGAAGGAAAATCACTAACTGGAGGATGCAGCCATGAAGTGGACCGATACGCAAGACATCGCGATGGCCCTGACTGACAAGCACCAGGACATCGATCCGCAGCAGGTGCGCTTCACTGATTTGCACCGCTGGGTCACCGAACTTGAGGGTTTCGACGACGACCCTAACCGGTCGAACGAAAAGATCCTCGAAGCGATTCAGGCTGCATGGATCGAAGACGCGGATTACTGAGCGCATTGCTGGCTTTTCCGCTGGCGGCAGGGCGCGATTGATTCCGCCCCGGTTGCGGCAAAGAAAAAGGCGATTCCATTGGAATCGCCTTTTTTAACGCCTCGTGAATCTTCAGGTTGCCAGCGGTCAGCTTGCTACGAGCGTGCCGTTTTCGACCCGCACGCGCTGGCCTTGCTGGAACGGCGGCGCTTCGTGATACGTGAAGTAGCGCGTCTTGCCGCTTTCCATCCGTACCCGCACGGAATAGGACGTCGTGCTGCGGATGTGCTTTTCGACCGAGTTACCGGCGAAGCCGCCGCCGAGCGCGCCAAGCACCGTCATTGCGGTACGGCCGTTGCCGCTGCCGAACTGGTTGCCTACCACGCCGCCGGCCACTGCGCCGCCGACCGCGCCGATACCGGTGCCATGGCCTTCCTGACGGACCGTCGAGATGCCCTCCACCGTGCCGCAGGTCGAGCAATAGGCCGGTTGCGATGGCTGTTGCTGAGCGTATTGCGGTGCCGGCTGGGCCTGTTGCTGCTGGGCGTACTGTTGTTGCTGCGCTGGCGTCGGGGCAGGCGGGCGTTGGGCCGGCGACTGAGCCTGTTGTTGGGCCTGCTGTTCGGCCTGTTGTTGCGCTGCCTGTTGCGCCGACGGATTGGCCGGTGCAGCCGAATCGACCACTGCCGGTTGGGTGGTCACTTGCGCGGCCTGGGTTTGGTCGGTTTGTGCGCCGCTGCTCGACGCCTTCGGGAACAGACCGGTGACGGCAGCCGTCGCGGCAAGACTGGCGATAATGACAGCGCCGGCAGCGGTTGCTACGAGCGGGTGAATACGACGTTGTTGCGTGGGTTTGGTATCTGGGTTGTCCATATTGGCCTCCGTCTGGAGCAGAGTCGACTGTTATTGAGACTGAGTGTCGGGCAAATCGATCCCCGGAGGGTTTCAATTTGTAACCATTCCCCGGCAATTTTCGCGGCTTGTTCGCGTCAAAGCGCGCGCAGCGGGGCGGGGTGCCTGATTCCTTGCGGGTCTGCAGCAGCTTAAGAAAACAGCGGCCCGAAGTAGGATACGCGCCTTTTACCGATGGTTACAAACTGTCAGGTTTCGACCAGCGGTGTTTTTCAAGCGCCGCAAGAAAAAACGCCCGGTATCGAGCCGGGCGTTTTTTTGCGAGCCGTTGACGCGCGCGGCGCGACGATCAGTCTTCGCGGCGCAGATGCGGGAACAGAATCACGTCGCGAATGCTCGGGCTGTCTGTCAGCATCATCACCAGACGGTCGATGCCGATGCCGCAACCGCCGGCCGGCGGCATGCCGTATTCCAGCGCGCGGATGTAGTCCGCGTCGTAGAACATTGCTTCTTCGTCGCCGGCGTCTTTCTGGTCGACCTGCTTCTTGAAGCGGGCGGCCTGGTCTTCCGGATCGTTCAGTTCCGAGAAGCCGTTGGCGATTTCACGGCCGGTGATGAACAGCTCGAAACGCTCGGTGATGCCGGCGACCTTGTCCGACGCGCGCGCCAAAGGCGACACTTCGACCGGGTAGTCGATGATGTAGGTCGGCTCCCACAGTTGCGACTCGGCGGTTTCTTCGAACAGTGCCAATTGCAGCGCGCCCACGCCGGCGTTCAGGAATTGCGGCTTCGACGCGTCCACGCCGAACTTCTTCAGTTCCGTGCGCAGGAATGCGTCGTCACCGAGTTGTGCGTCCGTGTATTGCGGCGCGTACTTCTGGATCGCCTGGCTGATCGTCAAGCGATGGAAGGGCTTGGCCAGATCCAGCTCGCGACCCTGGTAGCTGATCGTGGCGGTGCCGAGTGCGTCGATCGCCGCCTGGCGGATCAACTGCTCGGTGAAATCCATCAGCCACTTGTAATCGGTGTAGGCCGCGTAAAACTCGATCATCGTGAATTCCGGATTGTGGCGTACCGACACGCCCTCGTTGCGGAAGTTACGGTTGATCTCGAACACACGCTCGAAGCCGCCGACCACGAGACGCTTCAAATACAGTTCCGGCGCGATGCGCAGGAACATTTGCATATCGAGCGCGTTGTGGTGCGTTTTGAACGGCTTGGCCGCCGCGCCGCCCGGAATCGGGTGCAGCATCGGCGTTTCGACTTCCATGAAGTCGGCGTCCGACATGAACTTGCGGATCGACGAAATCGCCTTGGTGCGCGCGACGAACGTCTTGCGCGTTTCCGGTGTGACGATCAGGTCGACATAGCGCTGGCGATACTTCATTTCCTGGTCGGCGAGACCATGGAACTTGTCCGGCAGCGGACGCAGCGACTTCGACAGCAAACGCAGTTCGGTACAACGCACCGAGAGCTCGCCCTTGTTAGTGCGGAACAGCACGCCGCGCGCGGCGACGATGTCACCCATGTCCCACTTCTTGAAGGCGTCGTACGTTTCCTGGCCGATGTCGGCGGGCGTAATGAAGAACTGGATCTGACCCGAACCGTCGCGCACAGTCGCAAAGCTCGCCTTGCCCATCACGCGCTTGAGCATCATGCGGCCGGCGATCGCGACTTCGAGCGGATTGGCTTCGAGCGTTTCCTTGTCGGTCTCGGCGTATTGCGATTGCAGATCGTCGGCGTGATGCGTGGGGCGGAAATCGTTCGGATAGGCGATGCTTTGCTCACGCAGTTCGCGCAGCTTCTCGCGGCGCTCGGCCATGATCTTGTTGTCGTCCACCTCGGGTACGGCGTTCGGCTGGGCCGCGTCAGGCTGGGCCGCATTCGGCTGGGTCGGTTCGGTCATGATGATTTGGTATTCGGTGGCCCGCATCGGGGTGTCCCACATGCGGGTGGCCAGTCAGTGTAAAAACCTCAGGCAGTAAAAAGATGCGGCGCGGCGATGCGATGCATGCCGCGCCGATTGCGCTTAGACGCCCTGTTTCAGGCTGGCGCTGATGAACGGATCGAGGTCGCCGTCGAGCACGCTCTTGGTATTGCTGATTTCGACGTTGGTGCGCAGATCCTTGATACGGCTGTTGTCCAGCACGTACGAGCGGATCTGATGACCCCAGCCCACATCGGTCTTGCCGGCTTCCAGCTTGTCCTGCTCTTCCTGACGCTTGCGGATTTCCGCTTCGTACAGGCGCGATTTCAACATGGCCATGGCTTCGGCGCGGTTGCGGTGCTGCGAACGGTCGTTCTGACACTGCACGACGATGCCCGACGGCATGTGCGTGATCCGCACCGCGGAGTCGGTCTTGTTGATGTGCTGACCGCCCGCGCCGGACGCGCGGTACGTGTCGATGCGCAGATCGGCCGGGTTGACGTCGACTTCGATCGAATCGTCGATTTCCGGGTACACGAACACCGACGAGAACGACGTATGACGGCCGCCCGACGAATCGAACGGCGATTTGCGCACGAGGCGGTGCACGCCGGTTTCGGTGCGCAGAAAGCCGTATGCGTATTCGCCTTCGATCTTGATCGTGGCGTTCTTGATGCCCGCGACGTCGCCGTCGGTCTGTTCCAGCACTTCAGTCTTGAAGCCTTTGCGCTCGCAGTACCGCAGATACTGGCGCAGCAGCATGGACGCCCAGTCACACGCCTCGGTGCCGCCGGCGCCGGCCTGAATGTCCAGGAAGGCATTGTTCGGATCGGCCGGGTTCGCGAACATGCGGCGAAATTCCATGTCGGCGACACGTTGTTCGATGCCTTGCGCGTCGGATTCGCAGGCGAGGAGCGTTTCCTCGTCGTCTTCCTCGCGGGCCATGTCGAACAGGTCCTGCGCGTCGCGCAGGTCGTTATCGAGCGACGTGAGTTTGCCGACGACGTCGTCGAGCAGCTTCTTTTCCCGGCCGAGGGCCTGGGCGTGCTTCGAGTCGTTCCAGACGTCCGGGTCTTCGAGTTCCCGGTTGACTTCGATTAGACGCAGTGCTTTGTCGTCGTAGTCAAAGATACCCCCGTAGCGAGTCCGCGCGCGTGCGCAGGTCCGCCAGTGAGGCTTCGATCGCGTTGAGACGTTCCGCTTCCATGTCGATCTTTTATAGCTTCGTAAAAAGGGGAAATTATAGCCGATCGGCGCGCCGCGCCGGAGGCTTGTGAGCGATCCGGCGCGGGTTTGGGGTTGATTCTGTGGGGATTTTTGGCGCTTTGCGCGCGCGTGGCGACCCGGCAGCCGCTTCAGCTCGCCGCGTGCTCGACGATCAATTGCACGCGCGATACGCCATTCCACGTGTCGCTGGCCAGCCGATAGGCAACGGTAGTGCGCGCCGGCAGCGTGTCGGTGTGGTTGAACCAGATCGCGTTGAAACGCTGGCGGCCGCGTACGAGTTGCAGCTTCAGATGCTTGTCCTTCACCAGCGCCTGCGAGGCGATGTCGAACTCGCCGGAAAACACCGGCGCCGGGAAGCCCTGGCCCCATACGGCAGCATCGAGCATTTCGACGAATTGCGGCGTGAAGTAGGCGTCTTCGAGTTCACCGTCGGTTTCGACCGTGCGCGAAAGCGCCTCTTCGGAGAGCCATTCGCGGCCCACTGCCTCGAACGCGGCCGTAAAGCGCGGTACATCGGCGGCGGCGATCGTCAGGCCCGCGGCCATCGCGTGGCCGCCGAATTTGACGATCAGGCCCGGCTCGCGCTTCGAGATCAGATCGAGCGCGTCACGCAGATGGAAGCCCGCGATCGAGCGGCCCGAACCTTTGACGAGCTGGCCGCTGTCGTCGGCGAGCGCGAACGTGAACGACGGCCGGTGGAATTTCTCCTTCAACCGTCCGGCGACGATGCCGATCACGCCCTGGTGCCAGCTCGGATTGAACAGCGTGATGGTGGTCGCGCCCTCGGGATTGATCGCCGAAAGGTCGTCGAGCGCCTGTTGCTGCATGCCGGCTTCGATTTCGCGGCGCTCGCGGTTCATCGTGTCGAGCTGCTGCGCGAGATCCCATGCGCGGCCGATGTCGTCAGTGGTCAGACATTCGATTCCGAGCGACATGTCCGACAGGCGACCGGCCGCGTTCAGACGCGGCCCGAGCGCGAAACCGAGGTCGAAACCCGACGCGCTGCGGGCGTCGCGCGCGGCGGCGCGAAAGAGGGCGGCGATGCCCGGCTGCATCTTGCCTTTGCGAACCCGCTGCAGACCTTGCGCGACCAGCACGCGGTTATTGCCGTCGAGTTTGACCACATCCGCGACCGTGCCGAGCGCGACCAGATCGAGCAGGCCATCCAGACGCGGCTCAGGGAAATCGTCGTTGAAGGCGCCGCGGCGGCGTAATTCCGCGCGCAATGCCAGCAGCACATAAAACATCACGCCGACGCCCGCGATGCATTTGCTCGGGAACGTGCAGCCCGGCTGATTCGGATTGACGATCGCCCGGGCAGCCGGCAGTTCGTCGCCAGGGAGGTGGTGGTCGGTGACCAGCACGTCGATACCGAGCGCGTTGGCCGCTTCCACACCGTCGACGCTGGCGATGCCGTTATCGACCGTAATCAGCAGTTCCGGCTTGCCCGACGCGCTGCGGGCGGCCAGCGCGACGATCTCGGGTGTCAGGCCATAACCGTACTCGAAGCGATTCGGCACCAGATATTCGATCCGGCCGCCGAACATGCGCAGTCCGCGCACCGCGACCGCACAGGCGGTGGCGCCGTCGCAGTCGTAGTCGGCGACCACCAGCATGCGACGCTTGTTCTGGATCGCATCGGCGAGCAGCACGGCGGCGTCTTCGCAGCCCTTGAGCGCAGCAGGCGGCACAAGCCGCGCGAGACCGGTTTCGATTTCATCGGGCATGCACACACCGCGCGAGGCGTACAGGCGCGCGAGCACCGGATGCAGGCCGTGGCGGGTGAGGATTTCGGCGTCGACAGGTGAAGCGGCGCGCGTAACGATTCGAGTCATTCGGAAAGGCCGTGGATCATTCGATAGGTCATTCGATGAAAAGCGAGGCGAGCACGCGCCGCCGCCAGAATTTGCGCAGATCGCCGCGCGTGACCGTGAGCGTCACCGAGCCGGTGTCGCCGCACAGCGTCAGGCCGAGTTCGCCGAGCTGCCCCGACTGCAACGCTTCCAGCGCCGGTTCGAGCCAGTCGGTCTGCAACGCGGCGAAGGCGTCATTCCAGCGCGCCCAGTCCTGCTGGATGTAGGGCGCGGAGAAGGGATCGAGTTCGACCAGCGTGGCGCTGTTGGCGTCGGCGTTTGTGTTGGCCGCGGACGACCCGCCCGAAGCGCCACCCGAACCCACCGCCGGTAGTGCCGCGAACGAGGTCGGCGCCGCCGCGGTTGCAACGCCGGCCGTCATGGCGAGACCGCGTGTGGCCGCCGCGTCGGAGAACACCCGCGCGAACGGGCTCTTGACTGGCTGTGCCGCGCCCTGCGCGTGAAACCAGATCGAGTTGACGGCCGGCAGGCCACGTGCCTCGCGCGCTTCATTGATGGGATGCTCGAACCACGCCATCTGCACTTCGTTCTGCAGCTTCATCCAGGCGCGGGAACGCTCGCCGGAATGGGCCTCGTGCGGCAGCCAGATTTCAATGTTGCGCCCGCTTGCGCGCAACGGCGACGCCCCGGCCAGCGTGCCGAAGCCGTCGCCCGACAAATACCAGCGTGTGGGCTTCGGCGCTTCGATTCGCACGCCGAGCTCCTCGATCAAGGGCTGGGCGACCGCCAGCAGCACGCTGGCTTCGTCATCGGACAATTCGAGCGAGGCCGGATCGATCAGTATCAGATGGTCGTGCGCGATGCGCACGTGCACCGGTTGCACGCAGGCCCACGTGGCATTGCCGGGCTCGCCGCCGTCGGCGCGCAGCATGTACGGGGCAAGCGGCGCTTCGTCGGCGGCCGCCGCGCCGCTGGGTAGCGCGCCGAACTGGCGCGCCACCCAGCGCTCGTGCGGCAGCGTGCGCTGAAAATCTTCGCCGATCACCCGTTCGACCAGCGTCGCGCGGGCGATCAGCCGGTCGAGGGCCGGACTCTGGATGTCGTGCAGGGCGGTGGAGGCGTCCGCTGCGGCGGGCAGCGCGAAGGGCAGGAGAAGATGAAGACGGTTGGCGTGCATGATGCTGCGCATTGTAGGGCAAAGAGTGCGAGTATTCAGACCATATCGGCGGATTCGGACATCGCACCCGAACCCCGTCGATGGCAGCAGCCGAGCGCGGCGGCACCGCGCACATGACGAGGGAGACCGGCATGCCGCGTGAACTGAAAACCGAGCAGGAACTGCTTGGATTGGTCGTGCAAGCGCTCGACGCCAATCCGGCCACGGCTGGCTGGATTCCGACCGGATTCCACGAGACCGTCGAAGACGAGGAAGGCTGCAACTGGGATATCACCCACCTGCATCGCGACCGTAAAGACGCGGAAGTTCGCGAAGTCGCGACCAGCCAGGCGGCCGGGATCATCAATGATCTGAGGAGCCGCTACAACTTGCGCTAGGGTGCTGGCCGCGAGCTCCGTGTGCAATGCCTTTGCGCGGGGGCGCGGCATTGTATGGCAAACTTCGCGCTTGATTGACGGCAGTGGCAGCCCCGGTGGGGCGGCGGCTTCGGTGGCGCGGGGTTTGCTGAGAGCCCCGAGCTGAGGGTCCCGAGGCCAACGGAACGTCATACCGGAACCATCCGGGTTGCCGCGACACCAATGATCACGATGCTCAGGCCGCATGACAGGGGCGACAACTGCAAGTTGCCGCCGTCATGTCCTGCAAAAGGCCCGGGAGCAGACGAAGAACGCAGAAAAGGATTCGCTTGAAATTTCCCTACGAATGGCAGATTGGCTGGCGCTACACCCGCGCCGGCAAACGCACGACCGGTAACGGCTTCATTTCATTCATCGCGCTGGTCTCGATGTCGGGCATCGCGCTCGGCGTCGCGGCGCTGATCGTCGTGTTGTCCGTGATGAACGGTTTCCAGAAAGAGGTGCGTGACCGGATGCTGTCAGTGCTGGCGCACGTCGAAATCTTTTCGCCGACCGGGTCGATGCCCGACTGGCAGTTGACCGCCAAGGAAGCCCGCCAGAACAAGGAAGTGATCGGCGCGGCGCCGTATGTCGACGCGCAGGCGTTGCTCACGCGCCAGGACGCCGTGAGCGGCGTGGCGCTGCGCGGCGTCGAACCGACGCTCGAGCCTGAAGTTTCCGACATCGGTAAGGAAATGAAGGGCGGCAAGCTGACCGACCTCGTGCCGGGCGACTTCGGCATCGTGCTGGGCGCGGACCTCGCCACCAATCTCGGCGTAACGGTCAACGACAAGATCACACTGGTTGCGCCTGAAGGCACGATCACGCCCGCCGGCATGCTGCCGCGGCTGAAACAGTTCACGGTGGTGGGCATCTTCGAGTCGGGGCATTACGAATACGACAGCACGCTCGCGCTGATCAACATCAAGGACGCAGAGGCGCTGTTCCGGCTATCCGCGCCGACCGGCGTGCGGCTGCGGCTGACGGACATGCAGCGGGCGCCGGAGGTCGCGCATCAACTGGCGCGCAGCCTGTCTGGCGATCTGTACATCCGCGACTGGACCCAGCAGAACAAGACCTGGTTCTCGGCGGTGCAGATCGAAAAACGCATGATGTTCATCATCCTCACGTTGATCATCGCGGTGGCGGCGTTCAATCTGGTGTCGTCGCTGGTGATGACGGTGACCAACAAGCAGGCCGACATCGCGATTCTGCGCACACTCGGCGCGCAGCCCGGCTCGATCATGAAGATATTCGTGGTGCAGGGCGTGACGATCGGCTTTATCGGCACGGCGACCGGCGTCGCGCTCGGCTGTCTGATCGCGTGGAGCATTCCGTGGCTCGTGCCGATGATCGAACATCTGCTCGGCGTGCAGTTCCTGCCGCCGTCCGTGTATTTCATCAGCGAACTGCCGTCCGAACTGATTCCCGCCGACGTGGCGCGGATCGGCCTCATCGCGTTTGCGATGTCGGCGCTGGCGACCCTTTATCCGAGCTGGCGTGGTGCGAAAGTCCGTCCTGCGGAGGCACTGCGCTATGAATGACCGTTCCACTAGCGTATCCATGGCCTCTGAAGACACCGCGCTGCATCCCTATGTGCTGGAAGCAACCGGCATTTCGAAGGCGTTCGTGCAGGGCGGCCTCAATGTGCAGGTCCTCAACAACGCACAACTGAATGTCCGGCGCGGCGAAAAGCTGGCGATCGTCGGCGCGTCGGGTTCCGGCAAGAGCACGCTGCTGCATGTGCTCGGCGGTCTCGACGATCCGAGCGCGGGCCATGTCTCGGTGATGGGCAAGCCGTTTACGAAGCTCTCCGAGCGCGAGCGCAACGACCTGCGCAATCGCGCACTCGGTTTCGTGTACCAGTTCCACCATCTGCTGCCGGAATTCACCGCGCTCGACAATGTCGCCATGCCGCTGCGGATTCGCCGCATGACGACCGAAGCCGCGCGGCGCGAAGCGCTCGCGGTGCTGGAGCGCGTCGGTATGGGGCATCGCGCGAAGCATCGTCCGGGTGAGCTGTCGGGCGGCGAGCGTCAACGTGTCGCGATCGCGCGGGCGCTGGTGACGAAGCCCGCGTGCGTACTCGCCGACGAACCCACCGGCAATCTGGACGGCGGCACCGCCGACACCGTGTTCAACCTGATGCTCGAACTGTCGCAAACGTTCGATACCAGCTTCGTGATCGTCACGCACGATCCGGAGCTGGCCGGACGTTGTGACCGGATCATGCGGTTGCGCGATGGCGTGTTGCACGAAGAACTGCCGGTGCCGGTCTAATCACCGCGCGGAACGTGAGCGATGCTCTGCCGCTAGCGAGGCGCGCCATGTGGATCGATACGCACTGCCATCTCGACGCTTCGGAATTCAACGCCGACCGCGACGAAGTCGCTCATGCGGCGCGTCAAGCAGGTGTGGGGCGGATCGTGATTCCGTCGGTCGGCCGCGAGAATTTCACGACGGTGCGTGAACTCGCGCACCGCGTCGACGGCGGCGCGTATGCACTCGGCATCCATCCGCTCTTCACGCCGGGCGCAGAGGAGCGCGATCTCGAACTGCTGCGCATGGAAATCGAGGCGAGTCTCGACGATCCGCTGTTCGTCGGCATCGGCGAGATCGGCCTCGACTATTTCGTCGAAGGTCTCGACGATGCGCGCCAGCAGTTCTTCTATAACGGTCAACTTCAACTGGCGCGCGAATTCGATCTGCCGGTGATTTGCCACGTGCGCAAATCGCAGGATCAGGTGATCAAAGGGCTGCGGCGGCATCAGATTCATCGCGGCATCGCACACGCCTTCAACGGTAGTTTCCAGCAGGCTCAGGCGTATATCGACCAGGGCATGCATCTCGGCTTCGGCGGCAATCTGACCTTCGAGCGGGCGCGGCAAATCCGTCGACTTGCCGGGCAATTGCCGTTCGACGCGCTGGTTGTCGAGACCGACGCGCCCGACATCGCTCCTTCCTGGATGTATAAGCAGCGCAACTCGCCAGACCAGATTCCGGCCATTGGCGCGGGTCTCGCGCAACTGCGCGGCATGACCGCTGACGAAGCCGCCCTAGGCACAACGGCTAACGCGCTCGCCGCGCTGCCGCGGCTCGCACTTTCCTCTGCATAATTGAACGCGATGGTTTGAGTGGTTCGCGCCGGGCGGAACACACGCCCGGCGGGCCTGCTGACGCCTGCTCGCTGTGCGTTGCGCTGTCCGGCGTTTGCTGGGCGGAAGGTGCGGAGGGCGGATGCGGGCATGGTGGGGCGGGTTTGCGTTGGGGGTGATCTGGCTGCAGCGGCAGGCGGCGTTGCCGGATTGGGGTGTGTGGTGCGGGCTGGTACTGGTTGGGTGCGTTGCGATTCCTATAGCGGCATGGGGCTTGCGTCGCGGTGCTTCTGTGATCGCGGACGCCCATGGGGTAGTTGTAAGGTCGCGCGCGTGCCGCGTCTTGTTCAGCGCACGCGTGCGTTCATGGGTCGGTTGGGGGGCGTTGTGGATTGCGGCCTTATGTGCGGGCTTTGGTTATGCCGCCTGGCGTGCTGAAACGCGACTCGCGGTGAGCTTGCCGAGCGCCTGGGAAGGGCGCGATATCGACGTCGTTGGCAGTATCAAGGGGCTGCCGTCACGCGATGAAAAGGGCGCACGTTTCCTATTCGAAGTCGAGTCAGCGGATGCGCCGATTGCCGTTTTTCCGCGTGTGATTCAACTGTCTTGGATTGCCGACGATGCGCCCGCACCGTCGCTCGAACCGGGCGCGCGCTGGCGTCTGAGCGTGCGGCTCAAACGCCCGCATGGCAATGCGAATTTCGGGGTGCGAGATGCCGAAGCCGGTTTGCTCGCGCGCAATGTGCGCGCCACCGGCTATGTGAGTACACCGGCTCACGCGGTGCGTTTGCCGGGCAATGCGCGTGGCGTCGGCGTGACGGTCGATCGCTGGCGCGCCGCGCTGCGTGCGCGCATCAACGCGGTGCTCGCCGGCGCACCGCATCGTGGGATCGTGGTGGCGCTCGCGATCGGCGCGCAGGATGAAGTCAGCGCGGCCGACTGGCTGCTGATGCGCGGCACGGGCACAAGTCATCTGGTGGCGATTTCGGGCTTGCATATTGGCTTTGTCGCGGGCCTTGCGGCGTGGCTCGCCGGTGCGGTGTGGCGGCGCTCGGGGTTCATCGGTCGCAACTGGCCGTTGGTGCTGCCCGCGCAGGTCGTCGCGGTGACGGCCGGCGCGTTGTTCGCCGGGTTGCATGCGGCGTTGGCCGGTTTCAATGTGCCTGCGCAGCGTGCGCTGTGGATGGCGGGTGTGGTGGCGCTTGCGTTTATCAGCGGGCGTAACGTCGCCCGATCGGTGGTGCTGGCGTGGGCGTTGGGGTTGGTGCTGCTGATTGATCCGTGGGCGGTCGTATCGGCGGGATTCTGGCTGTCGTTCTGTGCGGTGGCGGCGATTCTGTTCGCGATGTCGGGACAGCCCCGTGTGCAGGATCATGAGCAGCGTCGCGACGAAGAGGACGAAGGCGGCGTGACACCGACAAGGCTCTCGCGCCTGTGGTCCGGTCTGTGCCGCCGCATTCGCGCTTTCGGTGAACGCCTGCGCGGTGCCGCGCATGTGCAGTTCGCGGTGACCGTTGCGCTTGCGCCGCTCACCGTCTACTGGTTCGCGCAGATTCCGTTGATTGGCCCGCTCGCGAATGCCTTCGCGATTCCATGGGTGAGCCTGTTGGTGACGCCGGCGGTACTGGCGGGCGTCGCGTTGCCCGCGCCATTTGATGTCTACACCTTTCGCACCGCTCACGCCTTGCTCGACCTGCTGGCCACAGGCCTCCAGATGTTGTCCGGTCCGGCGTGGACGCTCTGGCGATTGCCGCAACCAGGCGCGTGGACGCTCGCCGCGGCGGCGGTCGGCGTGCTCTGGTGTCTGGCGCCGCGTGGCTGGCCGCTGCGCTGGGCCGCGCCGCTCACGTGGCTGCCGCTTCTGATGCCGGCGCCGCCCGGCCCTCCGTATGGCAGCTTCCGTCTGACGGCGCTCGACGTTGGGCAAGGCACCTCGGTGCTGGTCGAAACCGCGCATCACGCACTGCTGTTCGACACCGGACCGGGGCCGGAATCGACGCATGCGGGCGAACGGGTTGTCGTGCCGTTTTTGCAGGCGCACGGCGTCACGGCGCTCGATACGCTGATTATCAGCCACGCCGACTCCGACCACTCGGGCGGCGCACCGGCTGTACTGGACGCGATCGAGGTACGTCAAATGGTGGCGGCATTGGCGCCGGCGAATCCGCTGTGGTTGAACGCCAGGCAACGCGGCGCGGACACGCTGCCCTGTGCGGCGGGACAGCGCTGGCAGTGGGACGGCGTCGAATTCGCGATGCTCTGGCCGGATGCCGGACCGCTGCAAGGCAAACCGAATGCGCATTGCTGCGTGTTGCGGGTGAGTACACTGCCTGCTGAGGTGAGTCTGCCCGCCATGGCGAACCCGTCTGATGCGGAGCGCATGTCGCTTGCACAGGCCAGCGTGGGTGCAGGGAGCATACAGGCCGGCAACGGTCAAACGGCGCCGCCGCGCATGACAGCCTTGCTGACGGCGGACATCGAAGCGCCGACCGAACGTATCCTGCTCGCGCGGGATCGCGAGGCGTTGCGTGCCCAGGTGCTGATCGTGCCGCATCATGGGAGCAAGACCTCGTCGACCGAGCCGTTCCTCGATTCTATCGAC
Source organism: Paraburkholderia domus (assembly GCF_905220705.1). Lineage (GTDB taxonomy): Bacteria > Pseudomonadota > Gammaproteobacteria > Burkholderiales > Burkholderiaceae > Paraburkholderia > Paraburkholderia domus. Next base: position 409,755 of record NZ_CAJNAT010000001.1, on the reverse strand, counting down.
CCGCTCGTCGCGCTATTTCAGGTAGGCTATCGCAACCGTTTTCATCATCCGAATGCAGGCGTGTTTGAACGTTACACGGCACGGCGCATCGAGCTTGCGCGCAGCGATGTGGACGGTGCGGCGCGGGTCGAGGTGAAGCCGGCTTTCAGCCCCGGCCTCAACCCGCACATCGGACGCGAGGGAGGCTCCGGCGTGAGTGCGGAAGCCGGCCCGGGCCTGAACGGCGCCGCACTGACGCTCGAGCGCTATCGCGACACGCAGCGCCGCTACTGGATGGATCGATGATGGATTGCCGGCCGCATAGATAGAACAAACGCGCCGCCGGGCCCGGAGCCTGCACGACAAGTCAGAACCCGGCCCGCGCGCCAAAACAGAACGGAGATAGCCGCAGTTGAAAAACATCATCCACTTCTCGCACGCGAATGGTTTCCCTGCGTCGACGTACCGGACGATCTTCGCTGAACTCGCCGACGACTATGAGCTGCGCTCCATCGAGCGCATCGGTCACGACGCGCGCTATCCGGTTACGCAGGACTGGCCGCATCTGGTCGAGCAGCTGCTCGATGACGTCGGCCGGTCGTATGAGCAGCCGGTGTGGCTGGTCGGCCATTCGCTGGGCGGTTATCTGTCGCTGATGGCCGCGCTGAAAAAGCCGCAGTGGGTGAGGGGCGTGGTGATGCTCGATTCGCCCGTGATCGCGGGGTGGCGCAGTAGCATGCTGCGGGTCTCGCAATGGACCGGACTCGACGAGCGTCTGTCGCCCGCGGCGGCAACCCGCACGCGCCGCACGCAGTGGGCGAGTCGCGAGGAGGCGTGGCGGCATTTCCACTCGAAGCCGGCGTTCGCGCGCTGGGACGAGCGGATGCTGTCCGACTACATCGACTTTGGCATCCCGCAGAGCTCGCCCGATGGCGCCCGGTCGCTCGCTTTCGACCGGCGCACCGAGTATCAGATCTACAAGACCTTGCCGCATACGCTTGGGCCCCGCCTCGCGCGCGGGGCGCCGGTGCCGGTGGGGTTCATCGCCGGCACGCGTTCAAAGGAGGTGCGTCAGGCGGGTCTGGAAGCCACGCGCCGCGCGGCGAGCGACCATGTGGAATGGATCGAAGGCAGCCATCTGTATCCGATGGAAAAACCGCTCGAAACCGCGCGCGCGGTGCAGCGGATGTTGCGCGAACTGGAGCGGGGGGCTTAAGGCCATGCGCTGTGCGGCGCGCGAGTTCGCTGGCGCGGTGGCCTGCTTGTTAGAAGCGCCGCTGCGGTAACGGTGGCGGCGCGGCCCGCCAAAGTGATTGGGCACCGCAGCCAAAAACGGTGCATGATCGGCGCGCGGCGGTTGCCGCCGGCGCGGCATACTGTCGTGCGGATGTCGCCAGGATTTTGCTGGGTTGAGACCCTGCTTTACGGTATAATCCGTTTTTCCCGCGAGCATCCAGCGATGACCAAATATGTTTTCGTCACCGGCGGCGTAGTATCTTCCCTCGGCAAGGGTATTGCCGCCGCTTCCCTCGCCGCGATCCTCGAATCGCGCGGTCTTAAAGTCACCCTCCTCAAGCTCGATCCCTACATCAACGTCGACCCCGGCACGATGAGCCCGTTTCAACACGGCGAAGTGTTCGTGACGGAAGACGGAGCGGAGACTGACCTCGACCTCGGCCACTATGAGCGCTTCATCAGCACGAAGATGCGCAAGGCCAACAACTTCACCACGGGCCAGATTTACGAATCGGTGATCCGCAAGGAACGCCGCGGCGATTATCTGGGCAAGACGGTGCAGGTCATCCCGCATATCACCAACGAGATCCAGGCGTTCATCGAACGCGGCGCGGCTTCCGCGACGTGCGGTGAGCCGGACGTTGCGATCGTCGAAGTGGGTGGCACCGTGGGCGACATCGAATCGCTGCCGTTCCTCGAGGCTGCGCGTCAGATGAGCCTGCGCATGGGCCGCAACAGCGCGTGCTTCGTGCACCTCACGCTGGTGCCCTGGGTCGCCACTGCAGGCGAATTGAAGACCAAGCCTACCCAGCACAGCGTGCAGAAGCTGCGTGAAATCGGTATCTCGCCGCACGTGTTGCTGTGCCGCGCCGACCGCCGCATTCCGGACGACGAGCGCGCGAAGATCTCGATGTTCTCGAACGTGCCCGAAGACGCGGTGATTTCCGTGTGGGACGCCGACAGCATCTACAAGATTCCGCAGATGCTGCACGACCAGGGTCTGGACGCGATCATCTGCGAAGAGCTCAAGCTCACGCCGAAGCCGGCCGATCTGTCGATGTGGTCGAACCTCGTCGAAAAACTCGAACATCCCAAGCACGAAGTCACGATCGGCATGGTCGGCAAGTATGTCGATCTGACCGAGTCGTACAAGTCGCTGATCGAGGCGCTGCGCCATGCGTCGATGCATACGTCGACCAAGGTCAACATCGAGTACATCGATTCGGAAGAGATCGAGACGCAAGGCGTCGAGAGCCTCAAGCATCTGGATGCAGTGCTCGTGCCGGGTGGCTTCGGCCGTCGCGGCACCGAAGGCAAGATGGCCGCGATCCGCTATGCACGCGAAGCGAAGGTGCCGTATCTCGGCATCTGCCTCGGCATGCAACTGGCCGTGATCGAATTCGCCCGCGACGTGGTCGGCCTGAAGAACGCGAACAGCACCGAGTTCGATCAGGAAACCGAGAACCGCGTGGTCGCGCTGATCACCGAGTGGTACGACCGCGAAGGTAAGGTCGAGAAGCGCACCGAAGAATCGGATCTGGGCGGCACGATGCGCCTCGGTTCGCAGCGTTGCCCGATCAAACCCGGCACGATGGCCGAAGAGATCTATGGCAAGGATGTGAACGAACGCCATCGTCACCGTTATGAGGTCAATAACCGTTTCGTGCCCCAGCTCGAAGCCGGTGGCCTTATCATCAGCGCCCGTACCCCGAGTGAAGATCTGCCGGAAATGATGGAATTGCCGCGCAGCATGCACCCGTGGTTCGTTGGTGTGCAGTTCCACCCGGAATTCACGTCCACGCCGCGTGACGGTCATCCGCTGTTCAAGTCGTTCGTCGAAGCGGCGCTCGCGCATCATCTTCAGTTGTCGGGCGTCGAGGAGAAAGCATGAAACTGGGCGATTTCGAAATCGGGCTCGACAAGCCGTTTTTCCTGATCGCAGGCACCTGTGTTGTCGAATCGGAACAGATGACGATTGACACAGCCGGCCGGCTGAAGGAAATCTGCGCGAAGCTGAACATTCCGTTCATCTACAAATCGTCGTACGACAAGGCCAATCGCAGCAGCGGCAAGTCGTTCCGCGGTCTGGGCATGGACGAAGGTTTGCGCATCCTGTCGGAAGTGAAACGTCAGCTCGGTTTGCCGGTGCTGACCGACGTGCACGCCGAGCACGAGATCGAGCAGGTTGCGTCGGTGGTCGACGTCCTGCAAACGCCTGCTTTCCTGTGCCGTCAAACGGACTTCATCCACGCTTGCGCGCGTTCGGGCAAACCGGTCAACATCAAGAAGGGCCAGTTTCTCGCACCGCATGACATGAAGAACGTGATCGACAAGGCGCGTGATGCGGCGCGTGAAGCGGGTCTCTCGGAAGATCGCTTCATGGCCTGCGAGCGCGGCGTGTCGTTCGGCTATAACAACCTCATGTCGGACATGCGTTCGCTTGCGATCATGCGCGAAACCAACGCGCCGATCGTGTTCGACGCGACTCACTCGGTGCAGTTGCCGGGCGGGCAGGGCACGAGCTCGGGCGGTCAGCGCGAATTCGTGCCGGTGCTGGCGCGTGCCGCGGTTGCTGTCGGCGTGTCGGGTCTCTTTATGGAAACTCATCCGAAGCCTTCGGAAGCCAAGTCGGACGGCCCGAACGCGGTGCCGTTGCATCGCATGGCCGATCTGCTCGAAACGCTTGTTACGCTCGATCAGGCCGTCAAGCGCGCGCCGTTCCTCGAAAGCGATTTCAACTGATTCAGGTGTTCGCGGCGTGTCACGATTGCCACGCATAATCGGCTCAGTCGGCACGCGGCGAATGCACGCAATGGTCGTCGAAAGCATCAGGGCGCACGTAGTTTGCTGGGGAGACCGGCACGGCCCGGTGCAGTGTCACAGTAAAGAATTCAACGTCATTTCTTGAGGAAACCATGAGTGCTATCGTAGATATCATCGGTCGAGAGATTCTCGATTCGCGAGGCAACCCCACCGTCGAATGCGACGTGCTGCTCGAGTCGGGCACGATGGGCCGCGCTGCGGTGCCGTCGGGTGCGTCGACGGGCTCGCGCGAAGCAATCGAACTGCGCGACGGCGAAGCCGGCCGTTACGGCGGCAAGGGCGTGCTGAAGGCTGTCGAGCACATCAACACCGAAATCTCCGAAGCGATCATGGGCCTCGACGCTTCCGAGCAGGCCTTCCTCGACAAGACCCTGCTGGAACTCGACGGCACCGACAACAAGTCGCGCCTTGGCGCGAACGCGATGCTGGCCGTTTCGATGGCCGTCGCGAAGGCTGCTGCTGAAGAAGCCGGCCTGCCGCTGTACCGCTACTTCGGCGGCTCGGGCGCAATGCAACTGCCGGTGCCGATGATGAACATCGTCAACGGCGGCGCGCACGCCAACAACAGCCTGGATATCCAGGAATTCATGATCGTGCCGGTGAGCCAGCCGACCTTCCGCGAAGCACTGCGTTGCGGCGCTGAAGTGTTCCACGCGCTGAAGAAGATCCTGAGCGACCGCGGCATGAGCACGGCAGTGGGCGACGAAGGCGGCTTCGCGCCGAACTTCGGCAGCAACGACGAATGTCTGTCGACCATTCTGCAGGCCATCGAAAAGGCAGGCTACCGCGCCGGTGAAGACGTGCTGCTGGCACTCGACTGCGCCGCGAGCGAGTTCTACCACGACGGCAAGTACCAGTTGGCGGGCGAAGGCCTGCAACTGTCGTCGACGGAATTTGCGGACTACCTGGCGAACCTGGCCGACAAGTTCCCGATCGTCTCGATCGAAGACGGCATGCATGAAAGCGACTGGGCCGGCTGGAAAACGCTGACCGACAAGCTCGGCAAGAAGGTGCAACTGGTGGGCGACGATCTTTTCGTCACCAACACGCGCATCCTGAAGGAAGGCATCGAGAAGGGCATCGCCAACTCGATCCTGATCAAGATCAACCAGATCGGTACGCTGACGGAAACCTTCGCGGCGATCGAAATGGCAAAGCGCGCCGGCTACACGGCTGTGATCTCGCACCGCTCGGGCGAAACCGAAGATTCGACGATTGCGGATATCGCAGTCGGCCTGAACGCCGGTCAGATCAAGACGGGTTCGCTGTCGCGTTCAGACCGCATCTCGAAGTACAACCAGTTGCTGCGCATCGAAGAAGACCTCGGTGATATCGCCAGCTACCCGGGCAAGTCGGCGTTCTACAATCTGCGCTAATGGCTTGTTTGCTAGCGCCGACCGATGAGCCGGTTATCCTTCGTTTCTGATTGACCCCGCCGCCCTGCGTATAGCGCAGGGCGGCGTGTATTTATTGTGCTTACTTCATGCGGCTTGTCACTGCTGTCCTGATCGTTCTACTGGCGCTGATCCAGTACCCGCTCTGGTGGGGGCATGGCGGCTGGTTGCGCGTGCATGAGTTGCAGCAGCAACTGGCGCAGCAACTGCAGAAGAACACTGATTCGAAGCTGCGCAATGAGCGGATCCAGGGCGAAGTCCAGGATTTGCAGAGCGGAACGGCCGCGGTGGAAGAGCGCGCGCGTTACGAAATGGGCATGGTGAAGGACGGCGAAGTGTTCGTACAGTTCGTCTCGCCGAACGCGCCGTTGCCGAGCGCGAACACGCCTTCGGTGACCACGTCTACGCGTGGTGAGGTGTCGGCGGCACCGCTGCATGTGGTGCCGAATCCTGAGTCGCGCGCGAAGCCGGATCGCAAGCATGGTGGTAAAGCGACGAAAGACAAGAAGGCCACGCACTGAGTGTATTCAGGCTGGTTGAGCTCGCAGGCGGAATGCGGAAGCAAGCTCTGGTGCGAACGTGAAGGCTCACAAGAGGACGCAAAAAAGGCGCGGTGAAAACCGCGCCTTTTTCTTTGGGCTGTATCGCCGGCTTCCCGGCTCGATCGCCGCGCGGCGTCTCGGGGTGTCCGCTTCGGCTTACCAGCCCCAGTACGGTGAGTAACCTACGCCGACACCCGTACCCCAGCCGTGCCCCCAACCGCCGCCGTAATAACTGCCGTACACGCTGACAGGTGGCGAGTAATAACGTGAGTACGCTTGAGCTGCGTTCTCGGCGGCGATGGCCTGATTCTGATCCGACAGCACCTGACGGTCGATCGCATCGTAGCGCTCGCGTTCTTCAGGCGTAAGCGGCCGGGCGGTGCTGGCCATGCCCGACTGGTCAGCCGGTAGGCGGCTATAAATCGGCGATGGGCCCGGTGGGTCCATCACGCAGCCCGCAAGCGCGGCGCTGCCGGCGACGACTGTCAGCACGGTGAGTGAACGCACGCAATGCTTCAATGAAGTAGGGATGTTCATTTTGATCTCCATCGGTCGGATGCCTAAGCAAAACATGCGCAGCGCGCACGGCTAGTGATCCAACGCAATGCTCGACGAAAACGCGCCACATGTGCCCTGAAAAGGCAGCGGGCGGCGCGTTATTTACTGCCGTACTCAGGTGTTAAAAACCGCCGCCTGGCTGCTTCAGTGCCGCTGGTCAGCAGCCGGCGTCACTCCTTGTGAGAGCGCATTGGCCACAAAAAGTTGCGCGACGTCGACCGGATCGAATTCGTACCGTTGATTACAGAACTCGCAATGAATCTCGACGTGACCGCGCTCTTCGATCACGCCGTCCACTTCCTCGCGACCCAGCATCTTCAGCATCGCGCCGACCTTTTCGCGCGAACAGCTGCATTCGAAGCGCGTCATGGCCGGTTCGAAATGCTGCACGTTCTCCTGCCAGAACAGACGTCGGAAAATCGTTGCCGGTTCTTCTTTCAGCAACTCGTCTTGCGACATCGTGCCGCCGAGCGTGCAGACGCGCTCCCACGTATCCGCGTCCAGATCGCCCGGATGGGGGACGATGCCGCCGTCGCCCGGCAGCTTTTGCAGCAGCATGCCGACTGCGCGTTCGGTGTTCGCCGCGAGCCACAGGCGCGTGTCGAGCTGCTCCGAGTGATGCATGTAATGCTCGAGGACCTCGGACATCGACTTAAGCGGGCCATCCACACCCGACAGCGGCACAATACTTTGATACGGTTGCTGGCCGGGCTGCTTGTCGCGCGGGTCGAGCGTGATCACGCAGCGGCCATGGCCGCTCGCGTTGACCAGTTCGATCATGGAGGTGGTGTCGTCGATCGTATTGCCCGCTTCGCCGGAGAGCTTGGCGGTGGCGCGCATCGACAGGTCGGAGCTGCACTGCACCACCAGCATCTTGGCCGGTCCGTCGCCGAAAATCTGCATGACGAGCGTGCCGTCGAACTTGAGGTTCGCCGAAAGCAGCGCGCACGCGGCCATCATCTCGCCCAGAATCGTCCGCACGGGCGCCGGATAGTCCCGGCGCGTCAGCACTTCCTGCCACGTATTGCGCAGCGAAACGATCTCGCCGCGCACGGGCGCCGCGCTGAACATGAATTTCTGCAACTGGTCGCTCACAACTTTTCCTCGGTCGTATGACGCAGCCTGATGCTGCGCCGTGCGCGCCGCGCGCTCCGGCTGATTAGCCGATGCGCACGAGCTGCGCCTTGAAATATTCGCGGCGCTCGGCATAACTTGCCGTGCCGCGCTGCATATTGGCGATATCCGTCTCGGTCAGTTCGCGCACCACTTTGGCGGGCGCGCCGAGAATCAGCGAATTGTCGGGAAACACTTTGCCTTCGGTGACGATGGCGCCCGCTCCAACCAGACAGTTGCGGCCGATCACCGCACCATTCAAGACCACCGCCTGAATTCCGATCAGCGAGCCTTCCTTGATCGTGCAGCCGTGCAGCATGACCTGATGGCCGATCGTCACATTCGGCTCGATCGTCAACGGGAAGCCCGGATCGGTGTGCAGCACCGCGTTTTCCTGAACGTTGCTGCCGGCACCGAGCGTGATCGGCTCGTTGTCCCCGCGAAGCGTCGCGCCGAACCAGACGCTCGAATTTTCCTCAAGCGTCACATTGCCGATAATGTTCGCCGAATCCGCGACGAATACGCTTTCATGGATGGTCGGGGCTGCTTCGCCAAGCTTGTAAATTGTCACAGTGTCTCCTCTTGATCGGTCGCTACCACGCTGCCCGGGCGGACTGGGCTTGCAAAACGGGGCTGCAAAACACCCGAAAACGCAGCGACGGGCCGGGTTGTCCTGCCGGCCCAGCGCAATCGGCGCGTGAGATGGTCGAATCGAGTATTGTAAACGGTTGTGTGGTTAGGCCGCTTGGCGCCGCCGCGAGCCGTGCGGCGCTCAGCCGTAGCGAGCGCCGCGCCTCCCGTCTTGCCTGTTGTCGTTCCCTTTGCCAACGTGGTTGCCATGATTTCCGCTGCTCCGTCTGTTTCGCCTGCTTCGCCACTATCGAGTCCGGAGAATCGGCCGACTTGCGCGCGCACTGCGGCACTGGCCACATTGCGCGAAATCGACCCGGTAACCAAGGCAGCCGCGGCCCGGGCGCTCTACGCCGCGGCCCTCGACGGCAGCCTCTTATGCTCCGCGGACCTCGAACTCGCCGAGCCGGCAGATCTGCCGGGCCGTCCCGGCCGCCCGGAATTGGTCGATCCGCGCAAACTCAAACGCCGCAGCATGCAATCGCCCGAAGGGCGAGCCGTCTTGCTGCATGCGCTCGCCCACATCGAATTCAACGCCATCAATCTCGCGCTCGACGCCGTCTGGCGTTTTGCCGGCATGCCCGCCGCGTTTTACACAGACTGGCTCAAAGTTGCCGCCGAAGAGGCGCATCACTTCTCGCTGCTGGTCGCGCGGCTTGCGGAATTCGGCCATGCCTACGGCGACTTCCCAGCACACGACGGCCTCTGGGACATGTGCGAGCGCACGCGCGCTGACGTGCTGGCGCGCATGGCGCTGGTGCCGCGCACCCTCGAAGCGCGCGGCCTCGATGCCTCGCCGCCTATCCGCGCCCGCCTGCAGCAGGCGGGCGACGAGGCGTCCGCAGCGATTCTCGACGTGATCCTGCGCGACGAAATCGGCCATGTCCTGATCGGCAACCGCTGGTTTCGCCATCTGTGCGACAAGGGTGGCCTCGATCCGCACGCTACCTACACGCGCCTCGCCGACCAGTATCACGCACCGAAATTACGCGGTCCGTTCAATTTCAAGGCACGCCGCGACGCCGGTTTCGACGAAGCCGAACTGGCCGCGCTGGTTGCCCTAGCTGGCCTCGACGCCGGGCAACCGGCTCCGCCAGCCCCGCCGGTCATGCGCGACTGAAACCTTCTTCCATAGCCTGACCCCACGCATCGCCCGGCTATCTCGTTATAATCGAACGACCATTCTTTTTTCGGGCGTGATGTTCATGAATACCTCCAAGTCTGAATTCATTTCCGTGCGCGGCGTCCGTCTGCACGCGCGGCGCTGGGGCAATCCGGATGCGCCGATGCTGTTCATGCTGCACGGCTGGATGGACGTGGCGGCGTCATTCCAGTTCGTCGTCGATGCATTGGGCGGCGACTGGCAGGTGATTGCGCCCGATATGCGCGGCTTCGGGCTGTCGGATTGGCCGGTCGCCGAGCGCGGCGGCAACTACTGGATCCAGGACTACCTTGCCGATCTCGACGTGCTGCTCGACCACTATGCGCCGACCGGTGAAGTCAATCTGGTCGGCCACAGCATGGGCGCGAACATCGTCTGCCTGTATGCGGGCGTGCGGCCGGAGCGGGTGCGGCGCGTGGTCGATCTGGAAGGCTTCGGTCTCGCGCCGTCGCACTCGGCGCAAGCGCCCAAGCGCCTGCGCAACTGGCTCGACGAATTGCGCGATCCGCCGCAGTTGAAGCGCTACGCGTCGCTCGATGACGTCGCCGGTCGCCTGATCAAGACCAATCCACGCCTCGATCCGCAGCGCGCGCAGTTTCTCGCGCAGCATTGGTCCAAGCCGGATGGAGAAGGGCGCTTCATGCTGCTCGCCGATCCGGCACACAAGCTTCGCGGGCCGACGCTGTACCGCCTCGACGAAGTGATGGCCGTATGGCGCAAGGCCACCGCCAAAGTGCTGCACGTCGAGGCCGCTAACTCGCCGACGCTCGCGCAGATCGCCGGCGAGATTCCGCTCGACGAATTCAAGGCGCGTTTCCAGGCTTTCCCGAACTGGCGCGAGAAGATCATCGACGAAGCGGGGCACATGGTGCACCACGACCAGCCGGAGCAGGTAGCCGCGCTGATCGAAGGCTTCTGCGCCTGAACCTTGCAATCAGGTTTCGATGCGAGGTCCACTATCGCGAGATAGCTCTGCGGCCATTTACTGCGTTGCAGTAAAATGAGTACAGAACCTTCTCAAGACAAAGATGAACGCCGACCTCCACTGTCATTCCACCGTTTCCGACGGCCAGTTCGCGCCGGCCGATGTCGCGCGCCGCGCGCACGCGGGTGGCGTCACGCTGTGGGCGTTGACCGACCACGACGAACTGGGCGGCCAGCACGAAGCGCGCAGCACCGCTGAGGCGCTTGGCATGGGCTACCTGAGCGGCGTGGAGATTTCGGTGACGTGGGCTTCGCGCACCGTGCACATCGTCGGTCTCGGCGTCGATCCGACGAGCGCAACCCTGATCGACGGCCTCGCGCGCACCCGCAACGGCCGCGCGGCGCGCGCCGAAGCGATCGGTGAGCAGTTGGCCACGCTCGGCATCCCCGACGCCTATCAAGGCGCGCTCAAATACGTCTCGAACCCGGACATGATTTCGCGCACGCACTTCGCGCGCTTCATGGTCGAAAACGGCTACGCCAGCTCGACACAGGACGTGTTCAACCGCTATCTCGGCGATGGTAAACCGGGCTACGTGTCCCATCGCTGGGCGAAACTGGCGGACGCGGTCGGCTGGATCCAGGCCGCCGGCGGCGAGGCGATCATTGCGCATCCCGGCCGTTACGCATACTCGCCGGTAGAATTCGACGCATTTTTTTCTGAATTCATCGATCTCGGCGGCAAGGCGATCGAAGTGGTGACGGGTAGCCACACGCCTGATCAGTACCGCGAATACGCGGACGTCGCGCGCCGCTTCGGCTTCGAGGCCTCGCGTGGTTCCGACTTCCATGCGCCCGGCGAGGGCCGTGTCGATCTCGGTACGCTGCCGCCGCTGCCTGCCGATCTCAAGCCCGTCTGGGAACGCTGGTTGTGATCGCGCGCCGTGCCACGACGGCACGATATGCGCGAAAGCCTTCGTTCGAAGGACGTGCTTTCGCCCGATCTTCCGTCCGACTTTCCGTTCGACTTTTTGTCCGTAGCCACCCGTAGCCATCGTTAGTCAAAATGTCCCAATACTTTCGGCTTCATCCGGAGAACCCGCAGCCGCGCCTCGTCAAACAGGCTGTGCAGATCATCAAGGACGGCGGCGTCGTCGCGTTGCCGACGGATTCAAGCTATGCGCTCGCCTGTCATCTCGACGATAAGGACGCGGTCGAGCGCTTGCGGCGGATTCGCGGGCTCGACGAGAAAGCTTTGCTGTCGCTGCTGGTGCGTGATCTGTCGGAGTTGTCGAACTTCGCAATGGTCGACAATCGGCAGTACCGCCTGATCAAGTCGGTCACGCCGGGCCCATACGTCTTCGTGTTGCAGGCCACCAAGGAAGTGCCGCGCCGTCTGTCGCACCCGTCGCGCAAGACCATCGGTCTGCGGGTGCCGGATCATGCGATCACGCTGGCGATTCTCGAAGAACTCGGCCAGCCGCTGCTAGGCTCGACGCTGATCATGCCGGACGAAACCCAGCCGCTGAACGACCCGGAAGAAATCCGGGAGCGGCTCGAGAAACAGTTGGACCTGGTGATCGATGGCGGCCCGTGCGTGTGCGAACCGTCGACAGTGATCGATTTGACCGGCGCTGAGCCGGTGCTGGTGCGGGCAGGGCGTGGTTCTCTCGCGCCATTCGGTCTCGAAGAGACGGCATGAGCGAAAGCGGACAGACGCACGCCATCGCGTTGTTACAATAGCGAGTTATGGATTCCTCCCTGATACAGACCATTGCGGTTTACGCATTGCCGGTGATTTTCGCCATCACGCTGCATGAAGCCGCGCATGGCTACGTCGCGCGCTGGCTCGGCGACAACACTGCGTACGTGCTCGGCCGCGTCTCCATCAATCCGATGCGACACATCGATCCGCTCGGCACGATCGCGATTCCCTTGCTGCTGTACTTCGCCACCAGCGGCGCGTTTATGTTCGGTTACGCTAAGCCGGTGCCGGTCGCCTTCGGCAACTTGCGCAATCCGCGTTGGGGCAGCCTGTGGGTCGCGGCCGCTGGGCCGGGCTGCAATTTCGTGCAGGCGCTGGTGTGGGGCGTGATCAGCGTCGCACTTGGCGTGGCGGGGGTCGACGAACCGTTCTTCACGCGTATGGCGGCAGCCGGCGTCGGTGTGAACCTCGTGCTCGGTGTGCTCAACCTGTTTCCGCTGCCCCCGCTCGACGGCGGCCGCGTGCTGATGGCGCTGTTGCCGCCGCGGCAATCGATCGCGCTGTCGCGCCTCGAACCGTACGGCTTTTTCATCGTAATGGCGCTGGTCATGACGGGCACGCTCACGCGTTATTGGCTCAGCCCGCTCGTGACACTCGGCTACGGTGCGATTACCGCAATTCTGACTCCACTTGTTTCGCTTTTCTAAATAACCATGTTCCCAGACCGTATCTTCTCCGGCATGCGGCCCACCGGGTCGCTGCACCTCGGCCACTATCACGGCGTGCTGAAAAACTGGGTGCGGTTGCAGTCCGAATACCCGTGTTTCTTCTGCGTGGTCGACTGGCACGCGCTGACGACGCACTACGAAACGCCCGAAGTGATCGAAAAGAACGTGTGGGACGTGCTGATCGACTGGCTCGCCTCAGGCATCGATCCGGCGCAGGCTACGCTCTTCATTCAGAGCAAGGTGCCCGAGCATGCGGAGCTGGCGTTGCTGCTCGGCATGAGCACGCCGCTCGGCTGGCTCGAACGCGTGCCGACCTATAAGGAGCAGCAGGAGAAGCTGAAGGACAAGGACCTGTCCACCTACGGCTTCCTCGGCTATCCGGTGCTGATGGCGGCGGACATTCTGCTGTACCGCGGCTCGCTCGTGCCGGTCGGCGAAGACCAGGTGCCGCACGTCGAAATGACGCGTGAAATCGCGCGCCGCTTCAACTACCTGTACGGCCGCGAACCGGGCTTCGAGGAGAAGGCCAATGAAGCCGCGAAGAAGCTGGGCGGCAAGCGCGCCAAGCTCTATCACGAGCTGCGCAACGCCTACCAGCAGGAGGGCGACGACGAAGCACTCGAACAGGCGCGGGCGATGTTGCAGGAATCGCAGAGCCTGTCGATGAGCGATCGTGAGCGTCTGTTCGGCTACCTCGAAGGCTCGCGCAAGATCATTCTGGTTGAACCGCAGGCCATGCTGACCGAAGCGTCGCGCATGCCGGGTCTGGACGGCCAGAAGATGTCGAAGTCGTACGGCAACACGATCGGCCTGCGCGAAGACGCGGAAACGATCACGAAGAAAGTCCGTACCATGCCGACCGATCCGGCACGCGTGCGCCGCACCGATCCGGGCGATCCGGACAAGTGCCCGGTGTGGCAGCTGCACCAGGTTTACACGGACGAAGCCACGCACGAGTGGGTGCAGAAGGGTTGCCGTTCGGCAGGTATCGGCTGCCTCGAGTGCAAGCAGCCGGTGATCGAAGGCATTCTGCGCGAGCAGCAGCCGATGCTCGAGCGCGCGCAGAAGTACATGGACGATCCGTCGCTGTTGCGCGCAATCGTCGCCGACGGTTGCGACAAGGCTCGCAAGTACGCCACGGAAACGATGCGCGACGTGCGCGAGGCGATGGGCCTCTCGTACAACTGAGTGCGGCGTTGAAGTGATGAGCTCTCCTGTTGCCATGCCGGACGGTTCCTCGCACGGAAACGGCGAACCGTCGCACTGGGTGCGCCACTGGGCGCATCTGGTCGCGGCGGGCGGCGCGGTGCTCGACGTGGCGTCGGGGGCGGGGCGGCATGCCCGGTTCTTTGCGTCGCTGGGCCACCCGGTGACCGCGCTCGACCGCGATGCGGCTGCGCTGGACCTCATGCGAGACGAACCGCTTGTCACCACGCTCGTAGCTGATATCGAAGGCGCCGCGTGGCCCTTGTCCGTGGATGCGAGATTTGCCGCGATCGTGGTCACGAACTACCTACATCGGCCCCTGTTTCCGCAGCTTTTGCGCTCGCTTGCGCCCGGCGGCGTACTGGTTTACGAGACCTTCGCGCAAGGCAACGAAAGTGTCGGCAAGCCGTCTAATCCGGCGTTTTTGCTCGCGCCCGGCGAGTTGCTCGACGTGGTGCGCGGCCACCTCCGTGTGGTCGCATTTCAAGACGGATTTCTCGCGCAGCCACGCCCGGCTTACGTCCAGCGGATATGCGCAATTATGGAGGCGGATCGCTCAGCCGAGCGCGCAGAGGTGGCACCGCCGCCTTGTTACGAGCTGGCTGGGTAATCCGCTACAATCGCGGTTTACCTGATCAAATTCATGGCGTTTCATGACTAACGGCAATCAAAGCACTGACGGCGTTCAGATTCGCGGCAGCATCCCTGCCATCATTACCCCGATGCTCGAAGACGGCGGCCTCGATCTGCCGGCGTTTCGCAAACTGATCGACTGGCACATCGCAGAGGGCACGAACGCACTGGTCGTGGTCGGCACGAGCGGCGAGTCAGCCACGCTGTCGGTCGAAGAACACGTGCTGATGGTCAAAACCGCGGTCGAGCATACGGCGGGCCGGATTCCGGTGATCGCGGGCTCGGGCGGCAATTCCACTACTGAAGCCATCGAGCTCACGCAGCAGGCCAAGGAAGTCGGCGCGGACGCCACGCTGCAGGTCGTGCCGTACTACAACAAGCCGACTCAGGAAGGCATCTATCGCCACTTCGCGAAGATCGCCGAAACCGTCGATCTGCCGGTCATCCTGTACAACGTGCCAGGCCGCACCGTTGCGGACATGAGCAACGAAACGATTCTGCGTTGCGCGCAAGTGCCGGGCATTATCGGTGTGAAGGAAGCGACGGGCAACATCGATCGCGCCGCGCATCTGATCAAGTCGGCACCGGCACATTTTGGCATCTACAGCGGTGACGATCCCACGGCGATCGCGCTGATGCTGCTTGGCGGCCATGGCAATATTTCGGTCACCGCGAACGTCGCGCCGCGCGCGATGAGCGATCTGTGCAAAGCCGCGCTCGCCGCTGACGCGAAGACCGCTCGTGAGATTCATTTGAAACTCCTGTCGCTGCATAAGAACCTGTTCATCGAATCGAATCCGATTCCGGCGAAATGGGCGTTGCAGCAACTGGGTCGTGTGCAGGGCGGAATCCGCCTGCCGCTTACGCCGCTCGACGCGCAATACCACGAAGTGGTGCGCGGCGCGCTGCGCGAAGCGGGCCTGCTGGGCTAAGCGGGCTCGACCCGTCCCCCAGCGCCAACGAAAGCCTGCTACCGGCATTCCCTTAACCGACGTCGATCCAGCCCACGTTCCCGGCACACAGAACCAGGCACCGCGTTCCAGCATCACGAAGGACCTCATGAAACGTTCCGCACTTTCCCTCCACGCAACCCGCATGGCGGCGCTGGCGCTTGCCCTGGTAACGCTCGCCGGCTGTGACACGCTGAACGACTGGTTCGCCTCTGACCGCGTCAACTACAAGGGCGCGGGCAGCGCACCGCCGCTCGCAGTTCCGGGCGATCTGACCACCACGCCGACCGATCAGCGCTATGTTGCGCCGCCGGCCAATCTGGCGTTGGGCGGCTCGCCGCAGCGCGCGGTCACCGCCGCGGGTAATGCCACTGAAGGCCAGCCGAATGCGCAAGATCCGCTGGGCATGCACATCGAGCGTGACGGCGACCGTCGCTGGCTGGTAGTCGACGGCCGCACGCCGGAACAGCTGTGGCCGCAACTGCAGGAGTTCTGGCAGGAGAACGGCTTCGCGCTGAAAACCGACGCGCCGGCCACTGGCATCATGACGACCGACTGGGCTGAAAACCGCGCCAATATTCCGGACGACTGGTTCCGTCGCACGGTCGGCAAGGTGATCGACTTCGCTTACTCGTCGGGCACCCGAGACAGCTTCCGCACGCTCGTGTCGCGTGGCCCGGCTGGCGCCACGGACATCTCGATCACGCATAGCGCGATGGAAGAAGTGCTGACTGGCCAGGACAAGACGTCGTCGCGTTGGGAAGAACGTCCGCGCGATCCGGCGCTGGAAGCGTTGTTCCTGACCAAGCTGATGCAGAAGTTCGGCCTGACCGAAGTGCAATCGAAGCAACTGCTAACCGATGCCCGCCCGGCCGTCGCGCCGGCCACGATTGACCAGAGCGCGGGCGCCTCGACGCTCGACCTGCCGGAATCGTTCGACCGCGCGTGGCTGCGCGTGGGTCTCGCGCTTGACCGCACCAACTTTACCGTCGACAACCGCGACCGCTCGAAGGGCATCTATTACGTGCGTTACGCGGATTCGATGCAGGAACTGAAGAAGGAAGGGCTCTTCGGCAAACTGTTCTACAGCGGCAATTCGTCGAAGAAGCCGGGTCAGGAATTCCTCGTCAATGTGCGCTCGAAGGGCGACACCGTGACGCAGGTGGCGGTGGTGGATGCGAACGGGCAGGTGGATAACTCGTCCGACGCGCAGCGCATCGTGACGTTGCTGCACGCACAACTGAACTAAGCGGGCTGTGCGCTTCGCCAGTCTCGGCAGCGGCAGTGAAGGCAATGCCTTGCTGGTGGAAGCGCAAAGCGGCGCGACTACCACACGCGTTCTCCTTGATTGCGGCTTTTCGGCCAAGGAAGTCGAGCGGCGTCTAACGCGGCTCGGCGCGGGCGTTGAAGGTCTCGACGCCATTCTGATTACACATGAACACAGCGACCACATTGGCAGCGCGCTGACGCTGGCGCGCAAGTGGTCGATTCCGTTGTACATGAGTTGGGGCACCGCCCGCGCGGTGGGGGCCGACGAAGCCGACGTCGACCTGCAGGTGCTCTGGGGCGACGAAGCGGTAGCGATCGGCGACCTTAGCATCCTCCCTTACACCGTTCCTCACGACGCCCGCGAGCCGCTGCAGTACGTACTCTCCAATGGCGCGAGCCGGCTTGGCGTGCTGACCGACGTCGGCACTTCCACGCCGCATATCAGCGCGGTGCTGAGCGGCTGCGACGCGCTGGTGCTCGAATGCAATCACGATGTGCGGATGCTGGCGGGCAGCCGGTATCCCCAATCGCTAAAGGCGCGCATCGGCGGCAATCACGGGCATCTGAACAACGAAGCTGCGGCTGAAATTCTGGCCTCGCTCGATCGCTCACGCTTGCGCCATCTGGTGGCCGCACATCTGAGCCAGCAAAACAACTCGCCGGAACTGGCGCAGGCTGCCATGGCGGGTGTGCTGGGTGCGGCGCCAACCGAAGTCGTAGTCGCTTCCCAGGACGAAGGCTTCGCCTGGCTAAGCCTGTGATCTGTCTCTGATTGCCTTGCGTCGCCGTGTGCAGTTGCGATTGGCGTCCGCGCGCAACGGCAATGCAATGAAAAAAGCCCATGACGATTGCTCGTCATGGGCTTTTTCTTCAAGGCCGGCGTTTCGGGCGCCGTGCCTTGCGTCAGACTTAATTGCGGTTGCCGCCGAAGATGCCGAGCAGCGCGAGCAGATTGACGAACACGTTATACAGATCCAGATAGATCGCGAGGGTTGCGGTGATGTAATTCGTTTCGCCACCGTTCACGACGCGCTGGACGTCGAACAGCATGTAGGCCGAGAAGATCACGATTGCCAGCACCGACACGGTCAGCATCAACGCGGGCAGGTGCAGGAACACGTTGGCGACCGAAGCCAGCAGCAGCACGATCACGCCCATGAACAGCCACTTGCCGAGACCCGAAAAATCACGCTTGCTGACCGTGGCGATGGTTGCCATGGACGCGAAGATCACACCAGTGCCACCGAAGGCGAGCATGATCAGCGACGGGCCGTTCGAAAAACCGAGTACGAAGCTCAGGATGCGCGACAGCATCAGGCCCATGAAGAACGTGAAGCCGAGCAGCACGAATACGCCAATGGCGTTGTCTTTGGTTTTCTGGATGGCGAACATGAAGCCGAAGGCGATCGCGAAGAACGCCAGCATGCTCATGCCGGGGCTGGTGGCGGCGAACAGCGAGAAACCGGTGGCCACGCCGACCCAGGCGCCGAGCACTGTCGGAATCATGGACAGCGCGAGCAGCCAGTAGGTGTTCCGTAGTACGCGGTTGCGCGTTTCGACCGTGCTGACCGCGCCATTGCGGCCAAAGCTATACGGATGATCGTTCATGGTCTCTCCTTACCTCAGAAGCGTGTTGCGTAATGGTTGTGTAGCGCGTCGTGCACCAGGTCGTACGGCGCTGGCCGGGATTCTTGCCGCCAGTCGCAGGGTGTTCATCCCTAAGATTGGCGCGGTGGCCGGGAGTTTCAATACCCGGGAAAAGTCCACACGGCCTACGCTACCAGTATTCAGAAACTCCTGCTTGGAGTCTTTCAGTTCTGTAAGGGTTCAATCGCAATCATACACGGGAACATGCTACAATAGCGGATTCATTTGAATCTGTAACCTCTTAATTTTTTGGAGTTTTTATGGCGATCGAACGCACCCTGTCGATTATCAAGCCGGACGCAGTGGCCAAGAACGTGATCGGTCAGATCTACAGCCGTTTCGAAAACGCTGGCCTGAAGATCGTGGCTTCGCGCATGGTCCATCTGTCGCGCGCTGACGCAGAGAAGTTCTACGCTGTGCACGCTGCACGTCCGTTCTTCAAGGACCTGGTCGATTTCATGATCTCGGGCCCGGTGGTCGTGCAAGCGCTGGAAGGCGAAAACGCGATCCTGAAGCACCGTGACCTGATGGGTGCAACGGACCCGAAGAAGGCAGAGAAGGGCACGATCCGCGCCGACTTCGCCGACAGCATCGACGCTAACGCGGTGCACGGTTCGGACGCCGTTGAAACGGCAGCAGTTGAAATCGCGTTCTTCTTCCCGGAAGTGAACGTCTACTCGCGTTAAGCGGGTTTGGACGGGTTTGGACGGGTTTGAGCGGGGTTGAGTTTTAGAAGCTCTATCCGCGCGATTCGTGCGCAGCCGTTGGATTTGTCGCACGAATCCGCACGAACAGTCCGGCAAAGTAGTAGGGTAAAGCAGCAGGAATGGGCGCGAACGGCATTGCGTTCATGCAGCTTGTTGCATGAATGTAGTCTCGCACTGAAATGGCAGGATTCGATATGACGAGCAGTTCCACCGTCAACCTTCTCGACCTCGACGCCCAAGGGCTTGTCGCCTACTGCGACAGCCTGGGCGAGAAGCCGTTTCGCGCCAAGCAATTGCAGCGCTGGATCCATCAGTACAACGCCGCCGACTTCGACGGCATGACCGATCTGGCGAAGTCCTTGCGCGAAAAGCTCAAAGGGCGCGCAACGATCACGATGCCCGGCATCGTCAGCGACAATATTTCGACCGACGGCACACGCAAGTGGCTGATCGACGTCGGTAACAGCAACGCGGTTGAAACCGTTTATATCCCCGAAGAAACGCGTGGCACGCTGTGCGTGTCGTCGCAGGCCGGGTGCGCGGTCAACTGCCGTTTCTGTTCGACCGGCAAGCAGGGTTTTTCCCGCAATCTCACTACCGGCGAAATCATCGGCCAACTGCGGATGGCCGAGTTCGCGCTGCGCGCGACGCGTGGCACGGACGGTGGCCGTGCCACGGGTGGTGACGGCAAAGGCGAGCGCGTCGTCACGAACGTCGTGATGATGGGCATGGGCGAGCCGCTGCTCAATTACGACGCGGTGGTGCCCGCCATGAGCCTGATGCTGGACGACAACGCATACGGCCTGTCGCGCCGGCGCGTCACGCTGTCCACCTCGGGCGTGGTGCCGATGATGGACAGGCTCGGTGCCGATCTGCCGGTGGCGCTCGCGGTATCGTTGCATGCGCCGAGCGACCCGCTGCGCGACATGCTGGTGCCGCTGAACAAGAAGTATCCGCTGCGCGAATTGATGGCTGCCTGTCAGCGCTATCTGAAAGTTGCGCCGCGCGATTTCATTACATTTGAATATTGCATGCTCGATGGCGTGAACGACAGCGAAGCGCAAGCGCGCGAATTGCTGGCCGTTACACGCGACGTACCGTGCAAGTTCAACCTGATTCCGTTCAATCCGTTCCCCGAGTCGGGCCTCATCCGCTCGAAGCCGGAGCAGATCAAGCGGTTTGCACAAGTGTTGATGGACGCAGGCGTGGTCACCACAGTGCGTAAAACACGCGGCGATGATATCGACGCTGCCTGCGGTCAGTTGGCCGGTGCGGTGAAAGACCGCACGCGCCTCGCTGAGCGCACCGGGAAGGCGGCGAAGGTTATCGAGGTTCGCGCCGTGTAATCGTGCGAGGCGGCAAGGGCGAAGGCGTTCGGTGGAAAGTACTGCGAACGCGCGAAATCTTGCCGTTCCAGCAGCGATTGAAAAGAAAGTTTGCAGAAGCGATCGGAAGCGGCACACAAGGCCGCACATTTTGTTATAAACGGTCTGCGATTCGGGCGTGAGGCTTTGGCCCGTCCGGGTTGCACAAGTGAAAAAGAATCGACGCTAAAGGATTTGGGATGAGTGAGCCGCAGCACCCGCAGCCGCAGGACGCAGACACAAACGAAGGCCATCCGGCGCCGGCCACGCGGGCGGTGGTGCAGCCTGTTGTGCCGCCGGGACTGGCGGGTTTGGATTCCCTGGCGGCGGTTGGCGCGCGCTTGACCCAATTGCGTGAATCGAAAGGCTGGACGATTGAAGATGTGTCGGCGCGCCTGAAGGTATCCGTGACCAAGCTGCGTGCGCTCGAATCGGGTGACATCAGCCATTTGCCGGACACGACCTTTGCGCTCGGCGTGGTGCGCAGCTACGCGAAGATGCTCGGTGCTGATCCCACGCCGTTCACACAGGCTTTGCGCCGCGAGAAGGGTGTGCCTGCGCCGGATCTGTCGATGCCTGCTTCGTCCGGCAGGGATTTGCCGCGCGGCCGCGTATCGCTGTCGCTCGGCGGCAGCGGGCAAAAGAGCCGCTCGTGGCTATGGGGTATTGCGGCGGTGATCGTCGCGGTGATCGCGCTCGGGATGTGGCATACCAATGGTGGCGATTCGTCGGCCTGGCTCGCACGTTTGAAAGCGAGCGCCAACGGCGCTGCAGGTGGCGCGACCGGAGCATCGGGCGCGGTGGCGCAAGGTCAACCGGCAGGTTCCGAGGCAACTGCGGACGAGGCTGCTTCCGCGCCGGAAACGCAGGCCGCAGCAGATAACACAGCGTCGGCTACGCCGATGCCCGCACCGCTGGCGACCGGTACGGAGCCGTCGTCCGCTCCGGCAGTCACGGCAGCAGCGGTAGCGCCGAAGGCCGGTTCGCAGGTCCAGGCTGCGGCGCAAGGCGCGAGCGTGCCGGTGGTCGCCGCAATAGGCGCGCCGGGTGCGGATACGGCAACGGCAGCGCCGGTCGCAGGTGAAGCGATCGTCGCGTTGCGCGTGACACAGGACAGCTGGTTCAGCGTGCGTGGCAAGGACGGTAAGGAGGTGTTCTCCGGCCTTGTGCACGCGGGCGATACGAAGGAAGTAACGGGTGCGGCCCCTTTCAAGGTCACGATCGGTAACAAGGCAGGTCTCGAATCGCTTACGCTCGACGGCCAGCCAGTCGATCCGTCGAAATATTCGGCAACCATGGGTAATGTGGCGCGCTTCGCGTTGCCTTGATAGATACGGTATGCGTCGCGGCCAACCGGGTCGCGGCGCTTTTTCAATTCAGGCGCTACGTCTTTTGTGTGGCGCATGCGGCGTAAATGGGTTTTTCGATGCAATCCGAAGCTCAATCCCAATCCAGTAGCAAGATTGTTTCAAACGAGCCGGTGTTCGGCGGCCACGCCGCCCGGCGCAAGTCGCACGCGGTCGATGTCCGTTGGGGTGGCCAGCTCGTCACCATCGGCGGTGATGCGCCCGTGCGCGTCCAGTCCATGACTAACACCGATACCGCGGACGCGATCGGCACGGCGATCCAGATCAAGGAACTTGCGCAAGCCGGTTCGGAACTGGTCCGCATCACGGTCAACACGCCGGAAGCGGCGGCGGCCGTGCCGGCTGTTCGAGAGCAGCTCGATCGCATGGGCGTGTCGGTGCCGCTGGTCGGCGATTTTCACTACAACGGTCATTTGCTGCTGCGCGATTACCCCGCGTGCGCGGAGTCGTTGTCGAAGTACCGGATCAATCCGGGCAATGTCGGCCACGGCGCGAAGCGCGACACGCAGTTCGCGCAAATGATCGAAGCGGCGGTGAAGTACGACAAGCCGGTACGGATCGGTGTCAACTGGGGCAGCCTCGATCAGGATCTGCTCGCGAAAATGATGGACGAAAACGCCGCGCGTTCCACGCCGTGGGAAGCGCAGAGCGTGATGTACGAAGCGCTGATCCAGTCGGCGATCGGCTCGGCGGAGCGTGCGGTCGAGATCGGCCTCCCGCGCAACAAGATCATTCTGTCGTGCAAGGTCAGCGGCGTGCAGGATCTGATCGCGGTGTATCGTGAACTCGCCCGCCGTTGCGAATTCGCGTTGCATCTTGGCTTGACCGAAGCAGGCATGGGTTCGAAGGGCATCGTGGCGTCGACCGCTGCGTTGTCGGTGTTGCTGCAGCAAGGCATTGGCGACACAATCCGCATCTCGTTGACGCCGGAACCGGGCGGTCCGCGAACCGGTGAAGTGATCGTCGGCCAGGAAATTTTGCAGACCATGGGTCTGCGTTCTTTCACGCCGATGGTGATCGCATGCCCGGGTTGTGGCCGGACGACCAGCACGTTGTTCCAGGAACTGGCGTCGCAAATCCAGACCTATCTGCGCACGCAGATGCCGGTGTGGCGCGATCAATTTCCTGGCGTCGAGAAGATGCACGTCGCGGTGATGGGTTGCATCGTCAACGGTCCGGGCGAATCGAAGCAGGCAAATATCGGCATCAGCTTGCCGGGTTCGGGTGAAAATCCGGCCGCGCCGGTGTTCGTCGACGGTGAGAAGGTCAAGACGCTGCGCGGCGATAACATCGCGCAAGAATTCCAGCAAATCGTGAGTGACTACGTCGAGCGCCGCTATGGCCGCACCGAAGCCGGCCGCGCCGAAGCACTCAACTAAATACCGTCAATCCAAGACAGATGACTGAACAGAAGAAAAAGCTCGAAAAGTTGTCCGGCGTGAAGGGCATGAACGACATCCTTCCGCAGGAAGCAGGGCTGTGGGAATTTTTCGAAGCGACCGTCAAGTCGATGCTGCGTTCGTACGGATACCAGAATATTCGTACGCCGATCATCGAGCATACGCAGTTGTTCAAGCGCGGTATCGGTGAGGTGACCGACATCGTCGAGAAAGAGATGTACAGCTTCACCGATGCGTTGAACGGCGAAAATCTGACGATGCGCCCGGAAAACACGGCGGCTGTTGTGCGCTCGGTGATCGAGCACAACATGCTGTACGACGGTCCGAAGCGCCTGTGGTACATCGGCCCGATGTTCCGTCACGAGCGTCCGCAGCGCGGCCGCTACCGGCAGTTCCACCAGGTCGGCGTGGAAGCCTTGGGCTTCGCCGGCCCGGATGCCGACGCTGAAATCATCATGATGTGCCAGCGCTTGTGGGACGACCTCGGCTTGATGGGCATCAAGCTCGAACTCAATTCGCTGGGTCTCGCGGAAGAGCGCGCGGCACATCGCGTCGAGTTGATCGCGTACCTCGAAAAGCACATGGACGTGCTCGACGAAGAGGCGAAACGCCGTCTGTACACGAACCCGCTGCGCGTGCTCGACACGAAGAATCCCGCGATGCAGGAAGTCGCGCAGAACGCGCCGAAGCTGATCGATTTTCTCGGCAAAGAATCGCACGCGCACTTCGAAGGCCTGCAGCGCATTCTGAAGGCGAACAACATTCCGTTCACGATCAATCCGCGTCTCGTGCGCGGCCTCGATTATTACAATCTGACCGTGTTCGAATGGGTGACCGACAAGCTTGGCGCGCAAGGCACGGTCGCGGCCGGCGGGCGCTACGATCCGCTGATCGAGCAGCTTGGCGGCAAGCCGACGGGTGCGTGCGGCTGGGCAATGGGTGTCGAACGTATCCTCGAGTTGCTGAAAGAGGAGCAACTCGTGCCGGAAGACGAAGGCTGCGACGTGTACGTGGTCCATCAGGGCGACGCGGCACGCGAACAGGCCTTTATCATCGCCGAGCGTTTGCGCGATACGGGCCTCGATGTGATCCTGCATTGCAGCGCGGACGGTCAAACGGCGAGCTTCAAGTCGCAGATGAAGCGCGCTGACGCCAGCGGCGCGGCATTCGCGGTGATCCTCGGCGAAGATGAGATTGCCAACGGTACGGTCGGCGTCAAGCCGCTGCGCGATACAGGCGCTAACGGCGGTAAAAACGAGCAACATAACGTGCCCGCCGAAGACTTGACCGAATTTCTAATCAATGCGATGGTTGCAACCGCCGAAGACGGCGACGACTGATCGCGATGTCGTCGAGCCCCTTGGCTCGACACGTACAAGTATCAAGAAAGAGGAAATCGCCGGGCGATGAGTTACCACGACGAACAAGAATCGATTGAAAGTCTGAAAGCATGGTGGACGCAGTGGGGCAATGCAACCACATGGATCGTGCTGGTGGCGTTGGTCGCTGCAGCAGGCTGGAACGGCTGGAATTTCTGGCAACGGCGTCAAGCGGCGGAAGCCGCGGTGCTGTATGACCAGGTGCAGCAAGCTGTGGCATCGGGCGACAAGGCGAAGATCACGCGCGTCGCGACCGACATGGAAGACAAGTTCAGCCGCACCGCGTATGCGCAGATGACCGCACTGGGCGCTGCCAAGGCGCTGTACGCCGCGGGTGACGAAGCCGCCGCGAAGGCCCAACTGCAATGGACCATCGATCACGCAAAAGACGACGAGTTCAAGCAGATCGCCAAGCTGCGTATGGCTTCGCTGTTGCTCGACGACAAGGCTTACGACCAGGGCCTGGCACTGCTCGCCGAACCGCAGTCCGATGCGTTCAAGGGCATTGTGGCGAACGGCCGCGGTGATCTGCTCGCGGCTCAAGGCAAGCGTGACGATGCGCGCGCGGCCTACAAGCTCGCGCTCGACTCGCTGTCGAAAAACGATAGCTCGGCTCGCCAGTTGATTCAGTTCAAGCTGGACGCGCTGGGCGGCTAATCGCCGCATGCAGCGCGCCGCATGTAACGACCAACCGGTCTCCTTTAATTAATTTCCTGAATGCTTCGTCCACCGATGAATCTGCTGAAACGTTACGCTGTGCCCGTTGCCTGTGCGATGACCGTGCTTACCATGGCGGCTTGCTCATCCACGAAAGACGAGCGCCGCGTGCCGACGCCGCTCACCGAGTTCAAACCCGTGCTCGACGTGCAGCAAGCGTGGAAGACAAGCGTGGGCAAGGCGGGGCGTTACCTGTTCTCGCCGGTCGCGGTCGGCAACGCGGTGTACGCGGCTGGCGCGAACGGCTCGGTTGCGAAGATCGACGCGCAAACCGGCAAGGACATCTGGCGCGTCAAGCTGCATGACGACCTCTCGGCAGGTGTCGGCAGCGACGGCACGCTCGCGGCGGTCGGCGGCCTGAAGGGCGACGTTTACGTGCTCGGCGCGGACGGCAAGCAGTTGTGGACCGCCAAGGCGCCTGGCGAGATCATCTCGCCGCCGCTGGTCGGCAATGGCCTTGTGGTGGTGCGTACTGTCGATGGTCAGATCGTCGCGTTCAATGCGCAAACTGGTGAGCAGAAGTGGAACTATCGCAACCGCGCGGTGCCGCTCAATCTGCGCGTCTCGTCGGGCATGACGTTCGCGGGTGACGCGGCTGTGCTGGCGGGCTTCCCGGGCGGCGCGTTCGCCGCGATCAACCTGCAGACCGGCGACAACTACTGGCAGACGCCGGTGTCGTATCCGAAGGGCGTGACGGAAGTGGAGCGCATCAATGACGTGACGGGTCCGCCTACGCTGGTCGGTTCCGAAACCTGCGCGGTGACGTTCCAGGGCCAGATTGGCTGCTTCGATGCGAACTCGGGCCGCGCGCTGTGGGAAAAGGCGTTTTCGAGCACAAGCGGCCTCGCGCAGGACGACCGCGCTGTGGTGGCGGCTGATGACTGGTCGGTGGTGTCGGCGTTCGACGTCAGCAGCGGTGCACCGCTGTGGAAGAACGACAAGCTGAAGAACCGCGAACTCAGCGTTCCGTTCATACTGGGTCACGCAGCCGTGTTGGGCGACTATCAGGGTTTCGTGCACTTCCTGTCGCGCGACGACGGCACGCTCGTGGCCCGTGTGAAGACCGACGGCAGCCCGATTACCGCGGCGCCGGTGCTGGCCGGAGAGACGCTGGTCGTGCAGACGCACGACGGCGACCTGTACGGCTACCGCCCGCGCTAATCGCGCAGGGCGTCGGTAGTCAGGCTTCGTCAAGCGTGCAGGCCGGCTTCGCCGGCCGCACGCGTTTTTGCTGTGCAGCAGAGTAACCAGAAATATTTCGCCGGACTGGCTGGTCCGGCAAGTCGGATCAGAACGGCCCATGTGGCCATCGGTGGCTGCTTGCGGCGCCACCTTCAACGGCATCGTAGAGAATCGTATCGAACTGGCGTGCGAGCCGTTGAGCAAGAAAGACTGAAACTGGCGGCCCATTGGCGCCGCCCCATACAGCCAAACCCCCGTCCGCCCGGGTGCGCATATTGACAGCACATCCGGGGCTGGCCGAATTCGTGATAATTTTCGTCAAACGCTGCCGTGTAGCGGCCGCATGGCGTCGCTACGCGGGCGGTCGATTTCGATCCCGCGTTTCACCGTGAACAACATCTGATGAAACCCGTTATTGCCCTGGTTGGGCGCCCCAATGTGGGGAAATCCACGCTATTCAACCGTCTCACGCGTACGCGTGACGCGCTGGTTGCCGACCTGCCCGGTCTCACCCGCGATCGCCATTACGGCGAAGGCCGCGCCGGCGACCGGCCGTATCTGGTCGTCGATACTGGCGGCTTCGAGCCGGTCGCGAAAGACGGCATCCTGCACGAGATGGCGCGTCAAACCCGCCAGGCGGTTGAGGAATCGGACGTCGTCGTGTTCATCGTCGACGGCCGCAACGGTCTCGCACCGCAGGACAAGACGATCGCCGACTACCTGCGTAAGACCGGTCGGCCGATTTTCCTCGTCGTCAACAAGGCGGAGGGGATGAAGTACAGTAACGTCGCCGCCGACTTCTACGAGCTCGGCCTCGGCGACCCGCGCGCGATTTCGTCCGCGCACGGCGACGGCGTGACCGAAATGATCAACGAAGCGCTCGCGGTCGCCTACGCCGGTCAGCCGGAAGAGAGCGACGAAGAGAAAGCAGCGCATGGCGTGAAGATCGCGATCGTCGGCCGCCCGAACGTCGGCAAGTCGACGCTGATCAATTCGCTGGTCGGCGAAGAACGCGTGATCGCGTTCGACATGCCCGGCACCACGCGCGATTCGATCTACGTCGACTTCGAACGTCAGGGCAAGCCGTACACGCTGATCGACACGGCCGGCTTGCGCCGTCGCGGCAAAGTGTTCGAAGCGATCGAGAAGTTCTCGGTGGTGAAAACACTGCAGTCGATCTCCGACGCGAACGTCGTGATCCTGCTGCTCGACGCGCGCCAGGACATCTCGGAGCAGGACGCGCACATTGCCGGCTTCGTGGTCGAGCAGGGTCGCGCGCTGGTGGTAGGCGTGAACAAGTGGGACGGACTCGATTCGCATGTGCGCGAGCGCACCAAGGCGGACCTCGAGCGCAAACTAAAATTTCTGGACTTTGCGAAATTCCACTTCATTTCCGCGACGGAAAACACGGGGATTGGCCCGCTGATGCGCTCGGTGGACGACGCGTACAAGGCTGCGATGGCCAAGCTGCCGACGCCGAAGCTCACGCGCGCGCTGATCGAAGCGGTGGAATTCCAGCAGCCGCGTCGCCGCGGTCCGGTGCGTCCGAAACTGCGCTATGCGCACCAGGGTGGACAGAACCCGCCGCTCATCGTGATTCACGGCAACGCGCTCGACGCGATCACCGAAACGTACAAACGCTACCTTGAAAACCGCTTCCGGGAAACTTTCAAGCTGACTGGGACTCCATTGCGAATAGAGTTCAGATCGTCGACGAACCCTTACGCGGATAAAGGCTAAACCCAGGCTGAAACCCGTGTGTGTGCTGGGTTTGGCCGCAAGGCCAGGCCTCTCGCGCAAAAATGAAAATCGGCTATAGTGTAGCGGTTGACGGCGGATCTCTTTTTCTTCGTCGTCAATTCAGTCAACCTGCAAAAAAATACGGAGTTTGCTATGAGCAACAAAGGGCAATTGTTACAAGACCCGTTTTTGAACGCACTGCGTAAAGAGCATGTGCCGGTGTCGATCTACTTGGTCAACGGCATCAAGCTTCAAGGGAACATCGAATCGTTCGACCAGTACGTCGTGTTGCTCCGGAATACGGTCACCCAGATGGTCTACAAGCACGCAATTTCTACTGTCGTGCCGGCCCGTCCGGTGAATTTCCACCCGGATTCCGAACAGTCCTAACCCCCGTCGCGGCCGGCGTAGCGTCGCCCGTTGGCGATTACTCCCGGCCGCCTCATTTTGATACCCTCCAATTTGATCAATGCAGCGCTTGTCGGCATCGACTTCGGTAAGATCGATTTCGAAGCCAGTCTCGAAGAACTCAGCCTGCTCGCGCAAAGCGCGGGCGCGAATCCCTTAGTCACCCTCACGGGGCGCCGGTCCAGTCCCGATGCCAAGATGTTCGTCGGCAGCGGCAAGGCCGAGGAATTGCGTCTTGCGTGTGAGGCGAACGACATCGAACTCGTCATTTTCAATCACGCTCTGGCACCTGCGCAGCAGCGCAATCTGGAGCAGGCGCTTAACCGCCGCGTGATTGACCGCACCAGCCTCATCCTCGATATTTTTGCGCAACGCGCCCGCAGCCATGAAGGCAAGCTGCAGGTGGAGCTCGCGCAGTTGCAGTATCTATCGACGCGGCTAATCCGCGCATGGACCCACCTTGAACGCCAGAAGGGCGGTATCGGTTTGCGGGGTCCAGGTGAAACGCAGCTCGAAACCGACCGCCGTTTGATCGGCGAGCGTATCAAGGCGCTGAAAACCAAGCTCGAAAAGCTGCGCCGTCAGCACGGCACGCAGCGCCGCGCGCGCAGCCGTAACCAGACCATGTCCGTATCGCTTGTCGGCTACACGAACGCGGGCAAATCCACACTTTTCAATGCGCTGACAAAGGCCCAGGCGTACGCCGCCGACCAGTTGTTCGCCACGCTGGATACCACGTCCCGCCGCGTCTATCTCGGCGACGAAGCCGGCCAGGTGGTGGTATCCGACACGGTCGGTTTCATCCGCGAATTGCCGCACCAACTGGTGGCGGCTTTCCGCGCCACGCTCGAGGAAACCATCCACGCCGACCTGCTGCTGCATGTGGTCGACGCATCGAGCGCCGTGCGCCTCGATCAGATCGATCAGGTGAACGAGGTGTTGCACGCAATCGGTGCGGATACGATCCGTCAGGTGCTGGTGTTCAACAAGATCGATGCCGTGCCGGAGTTGGCGGCCCGTGGCGACGCGGTTGAGCGGGATGAGTATGGTAATATTTCGCGCGTCTTTTTGAGCGCGCGCACGGGACAAGGGCTGGATACATTGCGCGCTGCCATCGCTGAAATCGCTACTGCCGAACCTCTCTCCGATGCGCTGCTCGATCTGTCGGAAGAAGACCGGTCGGCAGCACCGCGCGAGGACCACAAGGTCTCAGAACTCGGGCACTGACCCGCTCCAATTGCACTGACCCGCTGTCTACTCTGGTGAACGAACACAGGTGAACGATTACAACGAGCGGAGTATCTGGCTGCGCATGCGCGCCATGCTTTCACTGAACGATCCGCGCTGGGGCCGGGGCGACGGCAATGGGGATCGCCAACGACCCAACGAACCCAAGCGTCCGCCGGCCAAGGACGGTGAAGGTCCGCCCGATCTCGACGAGATGTGGCGCGATTTCAACCGCCGTTTGAGCCGGGTGTTCGGTCGCAAGGGCGGCGGTGCGGGTGGTGGTGGCCGTCCGGACAACGGTCGTGGCGCGCGTATCGGTGTGGGCATCGTGATCGGCGTGCTGATCGCGATCTATCTCGGCAGCGGCGTGTTCGTCGTGCAAGATGGCCAGGCCGGCGTCGTGATGCAGTTCGGCAAGTATCGCTACACCGCGGGGCAGGGTGTGCATTGGCGCCTGCCGTATCCATTCGAAGCGCACGAACTCGTCAATATCGGCCAGATCCGCCAGGTGGAAGTCGGCCGTAACAACGTGGTGCGTCTCGCCAACGTGAAGGACGCGTCGATGCTCACGCACGACGGCGATATCGTCGACGTGCGCTTTGCCGTGCAGTACCAGGTGAGCAAGCCGACGGATTATCTCTTCCGCAGCGTCGATCCCGATCAGAGCGTGATGCAGGCCGCGCAGGCGGCGGTGCG
Source organism: Paraburkholderia domus (assembly GCF_905220705.1). GTDB lineage: Bacteria > Pseudomonadota > Gammaproteobacteria > Burkholderiales > Burkholderiaceae > Paraburkholderia > Paraburkholderia domus. The sequence goes on along the minus strand of NZ_CAJNAT010000001.1, from coordinate 379,069 downwards.
CAGTATCGTCGGGGCGCGCAGCACCAACGACATCCTCGCTCAGGATCGCGAAACAATTCGCCAGCAACTGATGGCGTCGATTCAGCAATCCCTGGATGAATACCAGTCCGGCCTTGCCGTGACCGGTGTAACGATCCAGGGCGTGCAGGTGCCCGACCAGGTGCAAGCCGCTTACGACGCCGCCGCCAAAGTGCGTCAGGACAACGACCGCGCCAAACGCGACGCGCAAGCGTATGCCGCCGAGTTGCTGCCGCGCGCGCAAGCCGACGTCGCGCGCCAGATCGACGAAGCGAAAACGTATAGCGACAAGACCGTGGCTCAGGCGCAAGGCGACGCTGAGCGCTTCAAGCAGGTCTACGCGCAGTACTCGAAAGCGCCCGCTGTGATTCGCGAGCGCATGTACCTGGAAACCATGCAGCAGATCTATTCGAATACGACCAAGGTGTTTGTGGACAACAAGAGCGGCAACAACGTGCTGTATCTGCCGCTCGACAAGCTGGTCGAGCAGACTCGCCAGCGTGTTGCCGACGCCGCCGCGGCCGCTTCCGGCGCTGCTGTTGCATCGGGTGCTGCCGTGCCGCAAGCCGCGAGCGGCGCAGCCACGGCGTCTGCCGCTGCTTCCGCACCCGCCGCGGTCGCGACGCCTGCCAGTCAGGCTGCAGCCAGCAGCGATGCACTGCGTTCACGCGACTCCTTCCGCAGCCGTATGCGCGAAGACGACGTTCAATAAGGCGCGCACACCATGAACAAGATCATTGCGCTCGTTGTTGCCTTAGTCATCGTGCTGTTTGCCGCGTCGTCGATGGTATTCGTGGTCGACCAGCGGCACATGGCCGTGCTGTCATCGCATAGCGACACCGCACCCGCCTTGCTCGGCCCCGGTCTGCACGTGAAGTTGCCGCCGCCGCTGCAAACGGTCACGCTGGTGGATAGCCGCATCCAGTCGCTCGACGCGCCGGATGAAGACCGTTATGTCACGTCGGATAAAACCGATCTGCTGGCCAACCCGGTCGTCAAATACCGTGTGACCGATCCGCTGAAGCTGCTCGCTGAAACCAAGGGCGACGTGCAAAGCTTGCCGGACCGCCTGGCGCTGTTGTCGCGCAGTGCGCTCGGCGACGCGTTCGGCAAGGTCACGCTGACCGATGCGCTTGCCAAGCAACAAGCCGTTGCCGACGAAGCGCGTAGCGCGATGGACAAAGCCGCGGCATCGCTGGGCATTTCGGTGCTCGACGTGCAACTTACGCGCGTCGATTTCCCGGCGGCGATGGCTGACTCGGTCTACAAACGGATGATCGCCGCACGCGAGCAGGCCGCGGCCGACGAACGTGCGAAGGGCACGGCCGAGGCCGACCAGATCAAGGCGGACGCCGTCGGCCAGCAACAGGCGATTCTCGCGGACGGCTATCGCCAGGCACAGACCATCAAGGGCGAGGGCGATGCCAAGGCGGCGGAAATCGCCGCTGAGGCATACGGCAGCGACCCGCAGTTCTACCAGTTTTATCAAAGCATGCAGGCGTACAAGAACACCTTCAAGCCAGGCGACGTGATCGTGGTCGACCCGAGCAGCGAGTTCTTTCGCTTCATGCGTAGCCCGACCGGCGGCGCTGCCCCGGACGCTCCCGCGGCACAGCGCAAACACTGATAACCGGAACGCCGCGGCATCCGCATCGCGGCCACTTCATTCGCATGGACATAGCCGGCTCGTTACTGCTCGCGATCGCATTGATGCTGATTATCGAAGGGATGTTTCCCTTCGTTTTTCCGAGCGCCTGGCGCGACACGTTCCGTAAAATAGCGGAACGGCCGCCGCATCAGATTCGCGTCGGCGGCTTGGTCGTGATGGTGCTCGGGCTGATCCTGCTGTTTATCGTGACCTGAAGGGGTGCTTCACGGCGCCCGCCGCTGCGCGCTGTTGAGTTGGCGATATGCGTGGCGACAGGAGCACTCCTGCGCGGGCCAAGGTCGGCTGAGGGGCTGCGAAGGGCGGCTCCGATGCCCGCGAAAGCCGCCAAAATAAAGCCGTCGCCCGCCATTCACACACACTTACCGGCGCACCCAGCCGCCGTGTTCAACGTCGTAGGACTGTATCGATGTCGACCTGGTTACTTCCCGAGAATATCGCCGACGTGCTGCCGTCGGAAGCCCGCAAGATCGAAGAGTTGCGGCGCCATTTGCTGGACCGTTTCCGCTCGTATGGCTACGAGATGGTGATGCCGCCGCTGCTCGAGTACATCGAGTCGCTGCTCACCGGCGGCGGCCACGATCTGAATCTGCGCACTTTTAAACTCGTCGATCAGATGTCGGGGCGCACACTCGGTCTGCGTGCCGACATCACGCCGCAGGTCGCGCGTATCGACGCGCACCTGTTGAATCGTCAGGGCGTGACGCGGCTTTGCTACGCCGGCAATGTGGCGCACACGCGTCCACGCGGTTTGCACGCCACGCGTGAGCAGATTCAGATTGGCGCGGAAATCTACGGCCACGCCGGTCTCGAAGCGGATCTGGAAATCCAGCAGTTGATGCTCGACGCGCTGCGTCTGGCCGGCCTCGCGAAAGTGCGGCTCGATTTGTGTCACGCAGGCGTGCTTGCCGCGCTGATCGAAGCGGAGCCTGCTGCTGCCGAACTGGGTCAATCGCTCTATGACGCATTGGCCGGCAAGGACGTGCCGCGCCTCGTCGAGCTGACCGCCAACCTCACGCCGGTTACGCGCGACGCATTGCGCGCGCTCCCCACGCTTTACGGTGACGCATCGGTGCTCGATGAAGCCCGTGCACGCCTGCCGAACGCACCGGCGATTGCCCGCGCGCTCGACGACCTCGCGTTTCTCGCGAGCCAGGTCGATGGCGCCGAGGTGATGATCGATCTGGCCGATTTGCGTGGCTACGCGTATCACAGCGGCGTGATGTTCTCGGCGTATGTCGACGGCGTGCCGAATGCCGTTGCGCGCGGCGGCCGTTACGACCACGTCGGCCAGGCCTACGGCCGTGCACGCGCGGCCACCGGCTTCTCGCTCGATCTGCGCGAAGTCGCGCGTATTTCGCCCGTAGAAGCCCGCAGCAGTGCGATTCTCGCACCGTGGCAGCACGACGAAGTGTTGCGCACCAGCGTCGCCGCGCTGCGTAACGCCGGCGAAGTCGTGATCCAGGCGCTTCCGGGTCACGAGCACGATCTGGATGAATTCGCCTGCGACCGCGTGTTGGTCGAGCGCAACGGCGCGTGGGTCGTCGAACCCCGTTCCTGAGCGTGAGTCGGCAGGCCGCCTGAGGGGCATCCCAAGGGCATTTCAGAAGGCGTCCAAAGCGTCGCCGGACCCGGCGCGGCCCCTCGCCGCGCTATTTTCGATATACCCACCATAACGTGCATACCGTTGAGCGGAAACGGAAAAATTCGGAAGGTTCCGCGAACATAGGTAGAATACGTTTTTAACCAGCTTACGAAACAACATGTCTGCCAGCGCAGTGAATGTGAACCCCGGGCGTAACGTCGTCGTCGTGGGAACCCAGTGGGGTGATGAAGGCAAGGGCAAGATCGTCGACTGGCTGACGGACCACGCTCAAGGCGTCGTTCGCTTCCAGGGCGGTCACAATGCCGGTCACACGCTTATCATCGGCGGCAAGAAAACCATCTTGCGTTTGATTCCGTCGGGCATCATGCATCCCGGCGTCGCGTGCTACATCGGCAATGGCGTCGTGTTGTCGCCGGAAGCGCTGTTCAAGGAAATTGGCGAACTCGAAGCCGCCGGGGTCGATGTTCAGAATCGCCTCTTCATTTCCGAAGCCACCACCCTGATCCTGCCGTACCACATTGCCATCGACCAGGGCCGCGAAGCGCGCCGTGGCGCGAGCAAGATCGGCACCACCGGCCGCGGCATCGGCCCGGCCTACGAAGACAAGGTGGCGCGCCGCGGTTTGCGCGTGCAAGACCTGTTCGAGCCGGAAAGCTTCGCCGAACGTCTGCGTGAAAATCTCGATTACCACAACTTCGTGTTGACGCAATACCTGGGCGTAGCCGCTGTCGACTTCCAGCAGACGCTCGACACGATGCTGAGCTACGCCGATCGTCTGAAGCCGATGGTGACCGACGTGTCGCGCCGTCTGTACGACGAAAACGCTGCCGGCAACAACCTGCTGTTCGAAGGCGCGCAAGGCACGCTGCTCGACATCGACCACGGCACCTATCCGTATGTCACGTCGAGCAACTGCGTGGCTGGTGCGGCTACGGCGGGTGCAGGCGTCGGTCCGCAAAAGCTGAACTACATCCTCGGCATTACCAAGGCGTATTGCACGCGTGTCGGTTCGGGCCCGTTCCCGAGCGAACTGTACGACGCGGATAACGCCGCGCGTCAGGAGTCGATTGGCCTGGAACTTGCCAAGGTCGGCAAGGAATTCGGTTCGGTCACCGGTCGTCCGCGCCGCACGGGCTGGCTCGACGCCGCCGCGCTGCGCCGCTCGATCCAGATCAACGGCGTCTCGGGCCTGTGCATGACCAAGCTCGACGTGCTCGACGGCCTCGACGAAGTGAAGCTGTGCATCGGCTACACAGTCGACGGCAAGAATGTCGACCTGCTGCCGCGTGGCGCGTCTGAAGTCGCGCGTTGCGTGCCGGTGTACGAAACCTTCGCGGGCTGGAAGGAAAGCACCGTTGGCATCACGGAATGGGACAAGCTGCCGGCTAGCGCGCGTGCGTATCTGACACGTGTGCAGGAAGTCGCGGGCATTCCGATCGACATGGTGTCGACCGGTCCGGATCGCGACGAAACGATTCTGCTGCGTCATCCGTTCAAGGTTTAAGCCATGGTTCAAGGTGTACCTATGATTGCGATGAAAGATCCGCGCAACGACGACAAGAACCTGTGGGTTGGCTGGGACGAGTATCACCGGCTGATCGAACTGCTGGCACTGCAGGTGCACGAGTCGGGCTGGAAGTTCGACAAGATCCTGTGTCTCGCGCGGGGCGGTTTGCGCGTCGGCGATCAGCTCTCGCGCATTTACGATCTGCCGCTGGCGATTCTTGCCACTAGTTCGTACCGCGAAGCGGCTGGCACGGAGCAGGGCGAACTCGACATCGCGCAATACATCACGATGACGCGCGGCGAACTGCACGGCAACGTGCTGCTGGTCGACGATCTGGTCGATTCCGGTGTGACGCTGGCACGCGTGCAGCAGCATCTGAAAGAACGCTATCCGGCGATCACCGCGGTGCGTTCGGCGGTGCTCTGGTACAAGGGCTGCTCGAAAGTGAAGCCCGATTACCATGTGCAGTATCTGCCTACCAATCCGTGGATTCACCAGCCGTTCGAGGAATGGGATACGGTTCGCCCGCACAACCTCGGCGCGTGGATCAAGCGCGGTATGCAGCAGGAGCAGCAGTCGTCGGGCACGTGATGCGTGCTACGACGCCGTATTTATCGCGTCGTAGTCAGTGCAGTGTCTGCAAGACGGAGTCCGGTTGGGCTCCGTTTTTTTATGTGCGTCTTATTTGCACTGTATGTGTCGGATGTGTGTCGCGCGAACGGCGTCTCGCAAAATGCGCGCACGGCGCCGGCCAAACGCCTGACGCAGCAGACGCGCCCAAATCGCGGTGCTACACTTCGCGGACCATCCACGTGGTGTATCCACAACAAGCCGGGCGGCGCTAAGCGGGCAGTTTAGAATAGCGGTCGTTTTTTCCGCTCAGGGAACGGATTTCCTCGCGTCTATGACAGATAACAATCACGTGCACAAACAGCCTTTGCCTTCCCTCGCGATTGCCGCGATCGGAGTGGTGTTCGGCGATATCGGCACGAGCCCGCTGTACTCGCTGAAAGAGGCATTCAGCCCGTCACATGGCATTCCGCTGACCGATCAATCAATTTTGGGCGTGATCTCGCTGCTGTTCTGGGCGATCGTGATCGTGGTCGGCATCAAGTACGTCATGTTCGTGATGCGCGCCGACAACAACGGCGAAGGCGGCGTCCTTGCGCTGATGGCGCTGGCGTTGCGCTCTCTCGACCAGAAGTCGAAAATGACCGGATTGTTGATGATGCTCGGCATCTTCGGCGCCTGCATGTTCTATGGCGACGCGGTGATCACGCCCGCCATTTCGGTGATCTCGGCGGTCGAGGGTCTGGAGATCGCGGCGCCCAATCTGTCTCATCTGGTGTTGCCGCTCACCATGGTGATTCTTGTGTTGCTGTTCTGGATTCAGCGACACGGTACGGCCACCGTCGGCCGCCTGTTCGGTCCGATCATGGTGCTGTGGTTCCTGGTGCTCGCCGCGCTGGGTCTGTGGCACATCATTCAGTCGCCGAACGTGATCCAGGCATTGAACCCGTATTACGCCTACACCTTTATGGCCGCGCATGTGTTGCAGGCCTACGTGGTGCTCGGCTCGGTCGTGCTGGTGTTGACGGGCGCCGAAGCGCTGTACGCCGATATGGGCCACTTCGGCGCGCAGCCGATCCGCATGGCGTGGTACTTCCTCGTGATGCCCTCGCTGGTGCTCAACTACTTCGGCCAGGGCGCGCTGCTGATGCATGACCCGAAGGCGATCGAAAACCCGTTCTTCCTGCTCGCGCCGGATTGGGCGTTGCTGCCGCTCGTGGTGCTGTCGACGGTGGCGACCGTGATTGCGTCGCAGGCGGTGATTTCGGGTGCCTATTCGCTGACAAGCCAGGCGATCCAGCTCGGTTACGTGCCGCGCATGAAGATTCTGCATACGTCGGAGCTGGCGATCGGTCAGATCTATGTGCCGGTGGTGAACTGGATGCTGCTGTTCATCATTCTGTGCATCGTGATCGCGTTCAAGAGTTCGGATAACCTCGCCGCGGCCTACGGTATCGCGGTGACGGCCACCATGGTGATCACCACGGTCCTCGCCTGCGTCGTGATGGTGAAGGTGTGGAAATGGAACAAGTTCCTCGTGGCGATGATCATCGGGGTGTTCATGGTGGTCGACTTAGGCTTTTTCGGCGCCAATCTGCTGAAGGTCGAAGAGGGCGGCTGGTTGCCGCTCGGCATCGGCGCATTGCTGTTCTTCCTGCTGATGACCTGGTTCAAGGGCAGGATGATCGTCAAGGAGCGCACGGCCGCCGACGGCATTCCGCTCATGCCGTTCCTGCAAGGCTTGCTCGCGCATCCGCCGCATCGCGTGTCGGGTACCGCGATCTATCTGACCGGCAGTGATTCGCTCGTGCCGGTGAGTTTGCTGCACAACCTGAAGCACAACAAGGTGCTGCACGAGCGCACCATTTTCCTCACCTTCGTGACGCTCGATATTCCGTATGTGAAGGATGAGGAGCGCGTGACAGTCAAGGATCTCAACGGCGGCTTGTATCTCGTCAAGGCGGCGTACGGTTTCAACGAAACGCCCGACGTGAAGGCGGTGTTGCTCGAGGTGGGCCGCACGAACGACATGACGTTCGAGTTGATGGACACGTCGTTCTTCCTGGCGCGCGAAACGGTGGTGCCGACACAGTTGCCTGGTATGTCTGTGTGGCGTGAACGGGTATTCGCGTGGATGCATCAGAACGCTGCCAAGCCGACTGACTTCTTCAGCATCCCGGCGAATCGGGTGGTTGAGTTGGGGACGAAGATCGAGATCTGACGACGGACCCAAGGTCGTCAGCGCCTTGCATGCCGGGGTGCGATAAGCGATAAAAAAGCCCACGCAATTTGCGTGGGCTTTTTTTCGTCGCTCAGTCTCTCGAACATCAGTGCGTGAGTGAATCACGCACTAATGAATCGGCTTACTTCTGCTTGAGCTTGGCGAATGCCGCGGCCATTGCGCCGCCTGCTTCCGGTTCACGCGAGCGCTGTTGCTGCGCGCCGCGTCCGCCACCGCCGCCGGAACGGCCGCGATCCTGCTGGGCGCCGCCACCGCTGCGTGGCGCTGCTGCCGCGCCGAACTCGTCGTCGAGACGCATGGTCAGCGCGATACGCTGGCGCTTCACGTCGACTTCCAGCACCTTCACCTTGACGATCTGACCGGCCTTGACCACTTCGTGCGGGTCTTTGATGAACTTTGTCGACATGGCCGACACGTGCACCAGACCGTCCTGATGCACACCGATGTCGATGAACGCACCGAAGGCCGCGACGTTTGTCACGACGCCTTCGAGCACCATGCCCGGCGTCAGGTCGCTGACTTTCTCAACGCCTTCGCGGAAAGTTGCGGTCTTGAATTCGGGGCGCGGATCGCGGCCCGGCTTCTCGAGTTCGAGCAGAATGTCGCGCACGGTCGGCAGGCCGAAGCGTTCGTCGACGAATTCCGCCGGCGACAAGCCGCGCAGCGCGTCGCGATTGCCGAGCACGTCGCCGACATGCTTCCTGATCTTCGCGAGCATGCGTTCCACGACCGGATACGCTTCCGGGTGAACCGACGAGCGGTCGAGCGGGTTCTCACCGTTGTTGATGCGCAGAAAGCCGGCTGCCTGTTCGAAGGTCTTGTCGCCCAGACGCGGCACCTTGCGCAGATGTTCGCGCGAAGGGAACGGGCCGTTTGCATCGCGATAGTCGACGATGTTGCGGGCGAGCGTCGCGTTCAGACCCGACACGCGCGCCAGCAAAGCGACCGACGCCGTATTGGCATCCACGCCGACCGCGTTCACGCAATCCTCGACCACCGCGTCGAGCGAGCGGGCCAGTTCGCGCTGATTCACGTCGTGCTGGTATTGGCCGACGCCGATTGCCTTCGGTTCGATCTTCACCAGTTCCGCGAGCGGATCCTGCAGACGGCGCGCAATCGACACGGCGCCGCGCAGCGACACGTCCATGTCCGGGAATTCCTTTGCCGCGAGTTCGGAGGCCGAGTACACCGACGCGCCGGCTTCCGAGACGACGATCTTTTGCATCTTGAACTCTGGATGACGTGCGATCAGTTCGCTCGCGAGCTTATCCGTTTCACGCGACGCCGTGCCGTTGCCGATGCTGATCAGTTCCGCTTGCGTCTGCGCACAGATGCGCGCGAGCTTGGCGAGCGAGCCATCCCAGTCGCGGCGCGGCTCGTGCGGGTAAATGACGTCGGTTGTCAGCACTTTGCCGGTGCGGTCGACCACAGCCACCTTCACGCCGGTGCGCATACCCGGATCGAGGCCGATCACGGCCTTCGGACCCGCCGGCGCTGCCAGCAGCAGATCCTTCAGGTTGCGCGCGAACACGCGAATTGCTTCATGTTCGGCTTCGTCGCGCAGATTGGTCAGCAGTTCGTTTTCGATGTGCGGCTGCACCTTCACGCGCCAGCACCAGCGGCACACGTCGGAAAGCCACTTGTCAGCCGGGCGGTTCTGATTGGCGATGCCGAAGTGGCGGGCGATTAACGCTTCGCCGGGATGCGGCGCCTGCGCGTCGAGTTCTTCACCGAGCCCCAGCTTGACCATCAGCACGCCCGCATTGCGGCCGCGGAACAGGGCCAGTGCGCGATGCGACGGCACGGTCCTGATGGTTTCCGAATAGTCGTAGTAGTCGCGGAATTTCTCTTCTTCCGCGTTTTCCTTGCCTTCGACCACTTTCGACGACACCACGCCCTGGTTGAACAGGTAATCGCGCAGCTTGCCGAGCAGATCGGCGGTTTCGCCGAACTGTTCGGAGAGGATGTCGCGCGCGCCGTCGAGCGCGGCCTTGATGTCGGCGACGCCTTTTTCGGCGTCCACGTAGGCGGCGGCTTCGGTTTGCGGGTCGAGCAGGGGATTGGCCAGCAGCGCGTCGGCAAGCGGCTGCAGACCGGCTTCGCGGGCGATCTGCGCGCGCGTGCGGCGCTTCGGCTTATAGGGGAGATACAGGTCTTCCAGCACCTGCTTGCTATCGGCGCCTTCGATCGCGGCGCGCAACTCGTCGGTGAGCTTGCCCTGTTCGTCGATGCTCGCGATGATCGCGGCGCGCCGGTCTTCCAGCTCGCGCAGATACAGCAGGCGCTCCTCGAGATTACGCAGTTGCGTGTCGTCGAGATTGTCGGTCACTTCCTTCCGGTAGCGGGCGATGAACGGAACAGTCGCTCCTTCGTCGAGAAGTTGCACCGCGGCCGCGACCTGGCGCGGCTGGACGGACAGTTCGGCGGCGATGCGCTGTACGATCTTGAGTGCTACGGTTTCCGTCATAAGGTCTTGGTGTTCCTGCTACTCAATCAAAGGTCGCGTGGTAATGACACACGCCGGGCCCACGTAGGGCACGTCGGTGCATGCTGGGCGTGCGCGCTGCGACCAGGTTGCTGGAGCGGGGCATTTTGCCATAAATGCAAAGGGGCTCAACCGCAGGGTGATAGAATTTCGGGCATGTTCCGTTGACCATTTACGACGTTGCCATCATCCTTGTCCCTCAACCGCCTGGACTCCCGCTTGGTCTCTCGCTTGTCACAACAGCCGCCTTTTTTGTCGCCGCGTTTGTCATGCTCGCCGCTTACATCGCTCGTGTTGGCGTCGCGGTCCGTGTTCAAGTCGGTGTTTCCGTCCAATGGGATGTTTTTCGCTGCATGCGCCGTGTGCGTGATGAGCGCTGCGCTGACCCTGTCCGCGCCGGCCGCAGCGCAAACCGCAGCGCCGCTCGAGGCCGCCAGCAGTCTCGCGCCGGCGGCCGTTCCGGGCGCACGGGCGGCGAGCGCGGCGAATGCCACGGGCGCGGATAAAGCCGGCAACGCTGGGAATACTGATAACGCGGCATCGCTTGACAGCGCATTCGACGCGCGGCAAAGAGTCCTGGATCAGCGCTCCGAGGAAAACAACTACCGCTACGCGGTCGCCGAACACGATTGCTATAGCAAGTTCCTGGTCAACCACTGTCTGAACAAGGCGCGCGACAGCATGCGCTCGGTGCAAGCCGACATTCGCAAGGAGCAGCTCGCGCTCGACGGCGAACAGCGTGTCCAGCGCGCCCGCGAGCGTGACGAGCAGGCCGCGCTCAAACGCGCACAAGACGAAGCTGGCGCGCCGCAACGCGCCGCCGACGACGCGCGTAATGCGCAGGCCTACGAAGACAAGCAGCGCCAACATCAGCTCGACCAGGCCCAGCGCGCAGCCGAGGCGCCGCAACGCAGCGCCAACGCAGAGGCTTATCAGGCCAAGCAACAACAGCACGCGCTGGATCAGGCGCAACGCGGTATCAGTCCGTCGCAAGCCGCAGCCAACAGCCAGGCATACGATCAGAAGCAGGCCGACTTCCAGCGTAAGCTCGACGAAGCGCGTCAGCAGGGCGCGCAAAAGGCCCAGGAGCGGGCGGAGAAGCAGCAGACTTTCGAAAAGAAGCAGACCGAAGCGGCTCAGCACAAAACCGACGTCGAAGCCCGTCAGAAGCAGGCGGCCGAGAAAGCCGAGCAGAAACGCCAGGACCAGTTGAAAGAGCAGCAGCAACTTGAAGAACAGCAAAAGCAGCAGCAACAACAGCAACAGCAGTAGGTGTGCTGTTGTAGGTTCTGGTAGGGTTGTAGCAGGAAAGTAGTCGCCGTAACGCGTTTTAAGCCGGACAGCAACCTCAGGCATTGGGCTGCACCATGCAGCCCGTGCCGCTTACGAGAGGAGGCGAGTATGCGCGATCAACATCACGTCATCACCGCGGACACACTTCGCGATCGTATTCTGCAGTTGGAATCGGAGCATAGTGGGCTCGATCGCTTGATCGACCGAATGTCGGATGAGCCCGGCATCGACGACTTCGAGTTGCAGCGCCTGAAAAAGCGCAAACTCAAAGTCAAGGACACCATCATCTTGCTGCAATTGCAGCTCGAACCGGACGCACGCGCCTGAGTTCGCGGCCTGGCAGGTGCCGGGTCGCGCCGCGCGCGCCGGACTTTGCAGGAAACGCTTGCCTTGAATTCACCGCTTGAAACTTCCCCACGTGCCACGGCTAGCGACGACGCTGCGGCGGCCGGCAGCCCGGTGGCCGGCGCTCCGGCGTCGCGTCCTCCCACGTCGGCGCTCTCCGCGTCATTGAACCCACGCCGGGTCGCTGAACTGGACGATATCTTCGCCGACAACGGTCTGCTCGCCCGTCAGATCGACGGCTATCGTTCGCGCGCGTCGCAGATCGAGATGTCGCGCGCCGTCGCCGCAGCCATGGAAGCGTCGGGCCGCGCGATGCCTGAGCCCGCGATGTTCGAGGCGCAGAAGCGTCCGGCGCGGCGTCTGCAATCGCCGGGCGCGAATGCTGCCCCTGATGTCCCCGAGAACGACGAATCGAACGGTCTCGACGGCAGCGAAAATACGCTGATCGTGGAAGCGGGTACCGGCACCGGCAAGACCTACGCGTATCTTGTGCCGGCTATGTTATGGGGCGGCAAGGTGATCGTCTCCACGGGCACCAAGCATTTGCAGGATCAGCTCTTTCAGCGCGACATTCCGACCGTGCGCGATGCGCTCGCCGTACCGGTGTCGGTGGCGATGCTCAAGGGCCGTGCGAACTACCTGTGCCACTACTATCTGCAGCGCACCGCGGATAACGGCCGTCTGCCGTCGCGCCAGGAAACCTCGTATCTGCAGGACATCATTCGCTTCGCCAAGATCACGCGCACCGGCGACAAGGCTGAACTCGCGAGCGTGCCGGAAACCGCGGCGGTGTGGTCGATGGTCACGTCCACGCGTGAAAACTGTCTTGGCCAGGAGTGCCCGCATTACAAGGAGTGCTTCGTGATGCAGGCGCGTCGCGAGGCTCAGCAGGCCGACATCGTGGTGGTCAATCACCACCTGTTTTTCGCCGACATCATGTTGCGCGATACCGGCATGGCTGAATTGCTGCCCACCGCCAACACCGTTATCTTCGACGAGGCGCATCAACTGCCGGAGACCGCAACGCTGTTCTTCGGCGAGACGCTTTCGACAACGCAATTTCTCGAACTCGCGCGCGATTCGGTGGCGGAGGGTCTGGGCCATGCGCGCGAGACTGTCGATTGGGTGACGCTCGGCTCGACGCTCGAACGCGCGGCGCGCGACGTGCGGCTGGCGTTCAAGGAAGACTCGGTGCGTCTGTCGATCGGCCAGTTGCCCGACGATCATCCGTTGTTCCCCGCGCTCGAAACGCTCGAAACCGAGCTCGATGCATTGGCCTCAGCGTTGGCCGGTCAGGCTGAGCGTGCCGAGTCGATCGGCGCGTGTCTGCGCCGCGCACGCGAGCTGCAAGGCGTGCTCGCGGGTTGGACCACGCCACCCACCGAGACCGAGCGCGCAGCCGCTGAGCAGGCCCCGGCTGACGCCAAGGCCGAGCGCGCCGATCCGAATGAAAAGGTGCGCTGGATCGAAGTATTCGCGCACACCGTGCAGTTGCACGAAACACCGCTGTCGGTCGCACCGATCTTCGCGAAGCAGCGCGCTGGTGTGCCGCGCGCGTGGATCTTCACGTCAGCCACTTTGTCGGTGCGGGGCGACTTTACTCACTATGCTGCGCAGATGGGCCTGAACGCGAAACGTTCGATGACGCTGCCGAGTCCCTTCGACTATCCGACGCAAGGGCTTTTGTACGTGCCGCGTAATTTGCCGCAGCCTTCGTCGCCGATGTTTACCGACGCCGTGTTCGATGCGGCATTGCCCGCGATCGAAGCATCGGGCGGCGGTGTATTCATGTTGTGCACGACGTTGCGCGCAGTGGACCGCATCTCGGCCAAATTGCGCGACACCATTGAAGCGCGCGGTTGGGGCTATCCGTTGCTCGTGCAGGGCGATGCGAGCCGCACCGAGTTGCTCGACCGCTTCCGTGCGTACGGCAATGCGATTCTGGTGGGCAGTCAAAGCTTCTGGGAAGGCGTGGACGTGCGTGGCGATGCGCTCTCGCTGGTCGTGATCGACAAGCTGCCGTTCGCGCCGCCAGATGATCCCGTGTTGTCGGCGCGTCTGGATGCGCTGACGAAGAAGGGGTTGAGCCCGTTTGCGGTCCATCAGTTGCCGCAGGCTGTGATTACGCTCAAGCAGGGCGCAGGCCGTCTGATTCGCGCTGAGACCGATCGCGGCGTGCTGATGATCTGCGACACGCGTCTCGTCGACAAACCGTATGGGCGCCGCATATGGCAGAGCCTGCCGCCATTCAAGCGCACACGTGAGATCGAAGTCGTGCGGGAGTTTTTCGAAGAGAACGGAACGCCGGCTCAATAGGTGACTAAGTGAATGCCGTTAAAAAAACGGCGCTTAAATGACAAAACGCCACGGATGTGAATCCGTGGCGTTTTGCTTTACTGTCTCAGGAAATCGAGGTGATTTCCTGAGACAGTTTTCGCCCAGAGGCGAGCCCTATGCGACAGCTTACTGGCTTGCGCCCGAAGCCGGAGCAGCAACAGCAGCCGAAGCGGCAGCCATTGCGTCCGAAGCAGCGGTCGTAGCCGAAGCAGCAGCGTCGCTCGCAGCAGCAGCCGCACCCGAAGCAGCAGTCGAAACGTCCGAAGCGGCAGCCGTTGCTGCCGAGGCAGCAACCGTTGCGTCGCTAGCTGCGGTCGTAGCTGCCTGATCGCTGCTCTTGTTGCATGCAGCCAGTGCCACAGCTGCCAACAGGGATGCTACGAGGAGGGATTTCTTCATGATCACGTCCTTTTATGGTTAAAGGTAAGCAACAGCGCAAAATAATACCGGTAATGTGCTCCAACACCGACCTGGGCCGTTGGTGGAGACGCTCTTTTGACGAGCTGGAATCTTCCCTACGGCTTGGGCGGAAATTATATGCACTTTCGTACTGACAATCCATAAATCCGGGGTCAATACGTTGTCTTTCTCATACAAAATTTCACAGTACGGTATAACAGGCGGGCAGAGTTACGCAAGCTCGCCCACTTGTATCCAGCCCGCACAATACCACTCGTGCAGCAGTGCTGTCACCGACGAATCGTGTGAGAGTGTTACAAAGCGTTTCGCACTCACACACCGGTGATCAGCGAGGTCAATCAACCACTTTCTTGCGCCATCAAACGGTATTTCCTCTCCATTTACGAAGAAAAAACGGCGGTTGTACAACAAATTAGTCTTGCGGTCCAGCCGAATGCCGGACTTCGATGCCTGACTGATGAAACGCGCTGCATTAAGCGGTCGTTGCGGCGGATCAAATACGACGCTCGGCTTCGGTTCGCTGAGGTACGTACCAAGGAACGTTGCAATGTCCTGCTCACGCCATTTGACGCCAGCAAGGATCGCACCAACTCGCTCGATCAACGCGGCGGGCAGTTCCGCCGGACGGTCGACAGCGGGCTGTTGCGGGTCGCGATAAAGCGCATCGGGCCGCACGGCCGCTTCGCCGCGTTCGGCCAGATGGTAGAGGAACTGCGCGGTCAACTCGCCCGCGGACGGGGCGCGAAAACCCATCGAGCAGGTCATGCATTCGCCTTCGGCGACGCCGTCATGGGCGATATGCGGCGGCAGGTACAACATGTCGCCCGGTTCAAGCAGCCATTCCTCTTCCGGCTCGAAATGCTGTAAAACTTTCAACGGCAAACCCGGTTGGAGTGTCAGATCTTTCTGCGCACTGATCCGCCACCGGCGCTTACCTTTTACTTGCAAAAGAAACACATCGTAGGAATCGAAGTGGGGGCCGACGCCGCCGCCATCGCTCGCATACGAAATCATCAGATCGTCCAGACGCGCGTCCGGTACGAAGCGAAAACGGTCGAGCAACGCGCGCGCGCGATCGTCGTAGAGGTCCACGCCTTGCACTAGCAGCGTCCATGCGCGCTGTTTGACCGACGGCAGTTCATCAGGCGCGAACGGGCCGTGCTCCATTTGCCATTTGTTGCGAAAGTGCGTGATCAGGCGCGCTTCGACTTCATCCTGATCGGCCAGCTCGAAAAACTCGTCGCGCGACAGCGGTGCCTCCACATTCGGGATCGCCTGACGGATCAAGAGCGGCTTCTTCTGCCAGTACCGGCGCATGAATTGCGACGGCGTCAGATTGCCGAGCAACGGCGTGGGCGTGTCCGGCGAGGGCGGGAGAATAGGGCGTGCCGGCTTTGAAGCCGGCGAAGATTTCCGTGCCGAAGCTGCATCGGCCGGGTGGTCAGTGGGCCGCTTGGGCATCGTATAATGTGAGTTGTATTCTGGAGAATCGAATGAAAATCGCAAAGAACACCGTCGTGTCGGTCGCTTATAAGCTATCGGATGCGCAGGGCAATCTGATTGAAGAAAGCGACGAGCCGATGGTCTATCTGCACGGCGGCTATGATGGCACGTTCCCCAAGATCGAGGAAGAGCTCGACGGCCACGAGGCCGGCTTCGAGACCCAGATCCAGCTCGAGCCGCAAGACGCGTTCGGCGAGTACGACCCCGATCTCGTGAAGATCGAGCCGCGCGACCGCTTCCCGGAACCGCTCGAAGTCGGCATGCAATTCGAGGGCACGCCGGAAGAAGGCGATGAGGATCTCGATTCCCTCGTCTACGTGGTGACCGACGTCGCAGGAGACAAAGTCGTGCTCGACGGCAACCATCCGCTCGCCGGCATGGCGCTGCGTTTCGCGCTGACGGTCAAGGACGTGCGTCCGGCTACCGAAGACGAAATCCAGCACGAACACGCGCATGGCGCCGACGGCCTCGAAGTCCTCGATGACGATGACGACGAAGCCGAAGAAGACAAGTCAGGGCCCACGCTGCACTGAACTCGCGGGCGTGCCGGGAGCGCCTGAAGGCACACCCGGTGCGCGCGGCAAAACAGCCGAGGCGGGCGGTGCGGACATGGCGGGCCCGTATTCGCCGCTTCCGTCCTCCGCCGGTTCGCGTTGCGGCTGAACCGGTTGTGGCTGCCCGGGCGCCTGCAACAACGGCGGCAACTCGGAAGCCGGGCCTAACGCAGGCACGGCAGGCATCGAAGCTGCCGGCTCTTCGCGCGGCTGCAGGGGTGCTGCCGTGGGCATCGGCATTTGCCTCGGCACATCGCGCACACTCACGCGGAACGGCGGCTTCTTGCTGAGATCCGCTTCAATCTGAATCCACTGGTTAAGACGATCATGCGGCGCAAGCGCGACACGTGTGAGATTCGTCACCAGCATCCCCTTGTCATTGCGCAGCGGCTGATCGATCACGAAGCCGGCGCTCGCGCGTTCATCGTCGCAATGGATCACCAGCACCGGTCCGCGAAAAATCTGCGCGAGTTTGACGAGGCTGCGCTTGAATTCCAGAAAACCGTCGCGGCGCGTATTGCGAGTAAAACGCAGCCAGGCAAAACGGTCGGGTCGTTCGTAACGCTCCGGATCGGGGTCGCCCTGAATGAACACGACAATCGCGTGCGCGTCGCGGCGTTTCGCGTATTCGGCGGCGTGCTCGAGCCAGAATGCATTGGCGATCACGCGATCTTCGAACTCGCCGTTGCGGCCGCCTGCAGTCAGGTAGTGATTGTTCGGACTCGGCGCGTTCAGACCGACAAAGACAGTATCGCCGACCTGCCAACGCACGTTCTCCCGGAACGGACGGAAGCGCGACACTTCGCTCTCGCGTGTTAATGCGATCGGGTTCTGACCCATCGACGTGGAGTCGGTGAACAGGGTCTGGCGTAGTTGATCGAGCCGTTCGACCGGGTCGAAGCCGCCGGCCTCAGCCGTGCCGCAGTCGGCCCAGTCGTGCTGGCCCGGAATGAAGAAGAGGGCGGGCCGCGATGTTTCGAGCAGCGCGTGGCGCCGTTCGTATAACGCATCGCGGCACGCTTCTTTCGCACCTTTCAGATTCCCGTCGTAGACAATGAACGATACTTCGCGGTCGCGGCTGATCGCCTCGATAAGGCGCTGCGTGGGCGCTTCGTCGGCGGGGCTTTGCATCGTGTTGGCGATGACCGCGAAGGCATAGCGCGGCGCCTCGGCGTGCGCGAGCGGGGCAAACGCTACAAGCGCCACGAGCGACATGAGGCCGCCCCTGAATTTGAGGGCGTTGGTCAGTGCCGCGCAAAGTTTGCGCGGGCACTGCGAGGGCCTGTGTGCGTCAATGATCTGCATCCGGCGCGGCGGCCAGGTCGTGCAGTTCGTACAGCAGATCCAGCGCTTCGCGTGGCCGCAGTTCGTTCGGGTCGATTGCGCGCAGACGTTCGACGAGCGTCTGCATGGCCGGCGACGCCGCTGTCGATTCCCGCGTGTCGTCGCGCGCGTCGTCGGCGTCTTCGACCAGCATGGGCATGGGTGCCGCGAACAGATCGAGTTGCGGTGCGGGTTGCGCCGCAGATTGCTGTTCGAGATGCGCGAGGTGCTTGCGGGCTGCGCGAATCACCGCGTTCGGCACACCGGCTAGTTGTGCGACCTGCAAACCGTAGCTCTGATTCGCCGGACCTTCACTGACCGCGTGCAGGAACACGATGCCGTGCCCATGCTCGACCGCCGACAGATGCACATTGGCCGCGTGTGGAAACTCGGCAGGCAACTGCGTGAGTTCGAAGTAGTGCGTGGCGAACAGCGTATGGCAGCCATTATGCGAGAGCAGATGCCGCGCGATGGCCCACGCTAGCGCGAGGCCGTCGAACGTCGACGTGCCGCGCCCGATCTCGTCCATCAGCACGAGACTTTGCGGTGTCGCGTCGTTCAGGATCGCCGCCGCTTCCGTCATCTCCACCATGAAGGTCGAACGGCCGCCGGCCAGGTCGTCGGCGGCGCCGATTCGCGTGAAGATGCGATCGATCGGACCGAATGCCGCGCGCCGTGCCGGCACATAGCTGCCGACGTACGCCAGCAGTGCAATCAGCGCGGTCTGCCGCATAAAGGTCGATTTACCGCCCATGTTCGGGCCGGTGATCAGCAGCAGTTTGCGCTCGGGTGTGAGCGTGCAGTCGTTAGCGATGAATTGCTCGACCTGCGCCTCGACAACCGGATGCCGGCCCTGTTCGATTTCGATGCCGGTATCCGGCGAAAACGTCGGCGCGACCCAATCGAGCGCGCGGGCGCGTTCGGCGAAGGCTGCCAGCAAATCGAGTTCGGCGAGCGCCGCGGCGACCCGCTGGCAGTCCGGGATAAAAGGCAGCAGCGCTTGCAGCAACGCGTCGTAAAGCGAGCGTTCGCGGGCCAGCGCGCGTTCCTGCGCGGACAGTGCCTTGTCTTCGAACGTTTTCAGTTCCGGTGTGATGTAACGCTCGGCGTTTTTCAGCGTCTGACGGCGGCGGTAATCGTCCGGCACCTTGTCAGTCTGGCCGCGCGTGACTTCGATATAGAAGCCGTGCACCTTGTTGTACTCGACGCGCAGATTGCCGATACCGGTGCGCGCCCGTTCGCGTGTTTCGAGGTCGATCAGGAACTGCCCGCAGTTCTCCGAAATATCTCGCAACTCATCGAGTTCCGCATCGTAGCCGCGGGCGATCACGCCGCCGTCGCGCACCATGGCGGATGGCTCTTGCGCGACTGCGCGCTTGAGCAGTTCGACGCACGCTTGCGGCGGTTCCAGCGATGCGTCGATACGCGCCAGCGAATCAGCATTCGACGAAACGGCCGCCAGTTGCGCGCGCAACTCGGGCAAGGCGATGAACGTATCGCGCAGGCTTGAGAGATCGCGAGGCCGCGCCGACAGCAGTGCGAGGCGCCCGGTAATCCGCTCGATGTCGGAAATCTGCCGCAACGCGCCGCGCAGCGAGTCGACGCCTGCGCCCAGCGGCGCGTCGAGCAATGCGCCGATGGCCTGCTGACGTGCTTGCGCCACAGCGGCTTCGCGTGGCGGATGATGCAGCCAGTGACGCAGCAGACGGCTGCCCATCGTCGTGCAGCAGGTGTCGAGCAGCGAGCACAGCGTGGGCGATTCAGTGCCGCGCAGCGTTTCAGTGAGTTCAAGATTGCGGCGCGTGGCGGGGTCGAGCCCGATATATTCGGACTCGTACTCGACCTTCAGGCTGCGCACGTGACGCAATTGCTGGCCCTGCGTGGCCGCCGCATACAGAAGAAGCGCACCGGCCGCGCCGCATGCCGCTGTCAGCGAATGCGCGCCGAAGCCGTCGAGGCCGGCCACTTCCAGCTGATCGCACAGACGCTGCGTGCCCGACGTGATATCGAAGTGCCAGACCGGCACGCGGGTGAGGGCGCCCGCGCTGACGGGCGGCGTCCAGCTCGCGGAGTCGGCAGGCGCATCGGCCACCAGAATTTCCGCGGGACGGATCCGCTCGAGCGCGGCGGCCACCTGGTCGGGTGCAACTTCGGCGAGGCGCAACGCGCCGCTCGCCAGATTCAGCCACGCGAGCCCGACACTCGTTGCGACGCCGCGGCGGTTATGTGCGACGCACAGCGCCATCAGGTAGACATCGTTTTTGTCGGACAGGAGTGCAGCGTCCGTCAATGTGCCCGGCGTGACCACGCGCATCACTTTGCGCTCGACCGGCCCTTTCGACGTAGCCGGATCGCCGATCTGTTCGCAAATCGCGACGGATTCGCCTAGCTTTACCAGCTTGGCCAGATATTGTTCGACCGCGTGATGCGGCACGCCCGCCATCTTGATCGGATTGCCCGCCGACGCGCCGCGCTGCGTCAGTGTCAAATCGAGCAGGCGTGCGGCTTTTTCCGCATCTTCGAAAAAGAGTTCGTAGAAGTCGCCCATCCGGTAGAACACCAGCGTGCCCGGATGATCTGCTTTGATGCGCAGGTACTGCTGCATCATCGGCGTGTGTTGTGCGACGTCATTGGCCGCTGCGGTTTGAATGCCCATCCTCGGTGTCTTCTTGCGTTAGCTGTTCAGGGCGTGAGTTTAACCTGCCGGCGCGGCGAGCGGACCCTGGCCGGACGGCCAATCCGCAAAGCATCTCAGCAGGCCGCCACGCAAATTCTCGCGCCAGCCGGGCGCCGCTGGCCATGCCGTCATTCTTCTACTAAAGCCCGCATATCCACCGTGCGCTCATTCACGGCACTACGCCGTTTTGCGAGCCACATCATGAAGGTGATGAAACTGCCGAACACTAACGCGCCGATTTTGCTTCGCATTGTCAAAGACGCCGACGAGCTGTGCCCGCGGCAAGTAAGAGATGGAAAAAATCTGCTGTAGCCCGAACGCATTCTTACATTCACGGGGTGGGCGAATCATCAAACACTGGTGGCCCCAAGTCCAGGGTGATTAGGTAGCGCTCGTCGTTCGGATGGTCTTCAGTGCGGAAACAACGGATATTGAGCGAGACTTGATACTTGTTTTCGGCCTGCCAGTAGCTCGTCGGTGCGGCGCATGTCCGAATCTCTGCGCGCCTCGTTGGCGTGTCTTCGATTGGCTGGCTTCGCGCTTCTCGAAATGGTTTCCATCCTCCCCGTCGAAGCTGATCCTGTATATCTTCGAGGATTGCCATCGCCTCATCAAGATGCAATGTCGTGACTTGTGGGGACAGTGTCACGGAATCGACGTTGCCCTTGCGGTCGTAATTTACCACCAGGAATTTCGCAGCAGGAGTGACAAAACCATATTTGGGGGCGGTGAAGCGCAATCGAGTGGGACGGCTCACGTAGCCTCCCCAGTTTGCGTTGGACTCGAGGGCAGGCAATGTTGAGCGAGAATGCTGGCGCATCTGCTCGTACGGTTCGCCAATTGCTAGTGTGACCTCATCAATGGGACGAAGCATTGCAAAGACTCCCCAAATGAGAGCCAGTCCAGGTATCGCGCAAACGGTAAGCCAGCGCCAACTGAATTTCCTGATTGCCATCAGCGGCTTCCCTGTGCAATGAGGAACAGGGAATTTTCCACAAAATGCCGCTGGATAGGATCATGTAGGAGCTCATTGAACCGCTGTGCAGCGCGTAAAACGAACGCCATTCGTTGGCTGCCATCCGCAAGATTGGCTAGGGGCTGCTTGCTGAATGTCTCGTATTTCGCATTGGCACCTGCAACTGTGCACTGATTGGCAAGAGTCAACTGGATCTCCCGCGCCGATCCGGTTGGGATATTCAGCGCCCACGCGAACTGGTTGGCCCGCATCAATATGGCAAACGCCGAATCGTTGTACATGGATGGTTGCAGGATGTTGATCTGCTCGTGCCAAGCCAGCGTTTCGACGCTTTGACTGATATTTCCGGCATCGATCGCTTCAAATCCTTGCACAACGTGGGGACTGGCAACGCCAAACGATACGCTCGTAGCGATCGGCCACACGACTGATCCGTTTAACAGTTGACGCTCGCGTAGGCATCGCTTGAACCTCTGCAAGCCGAACTCCTTGTAGAACATGTGCAGCGGCCAGATATCGAGAAACAACGACGTGTTGCCCTTGGCGAGCATTTTATAAACATTCTCCGCACCGGCGCCGTTCACCTGATCCGGGATCGGCATTCGTGGCGACCCATAGGGTGCCATCCGCTCAAACGCGGAGCTTTGTCTTTCCCATTGCTGGTAGGCGTTACGCTCCCTGTTCGATTTGCCGATCAACTCTGCAGCGTTAAGCAAGCCGCAGCCGACTTGTTTGGACGCAAAGGCAGCAAGCCCCGCCCACTGGAATCGATGGTCGTCTAGCCACAATTGCGCATACGCCGCATTGATGCGTCGGTTGCGGGCGATTGGATCGTCGACGGAAGCGATGGCTTCTGCCTTTTTCTGATAGAAGCGCCAACTGTTGATGCAATCCTGCTTTTCATCTTGCGCCCGCTTTTTCGCAGCCGCCTCTTCCTCTCGCCAATTCGGGTAACAGACCGGGCAACGGTGGTTGTCGCACTTCGCCATCGAACGTTCTTCCAATATGGGATTTCACATGCGGGGATGTTGCTGACCCCAGTTTCCCATACGAAAAGTGACGACTATCTCAATAGAGTAGCTGCTGCCGTTGGCGTGGCTGTGTCGGCGCAAAGTCAACGGATGCCAATGCGGTCGGAGGGGATATTTCGATGCCGGCCAACTCATGCGTTAGCGTAAACGCGCTCGGTTCGCCGTCAATGCGCCGTCATTCTTCTACTAACGCCCGCATATCCACCGTGCGCTCATTCACCGCACTGCGCCGTTTTGCGAGCCACATCATAAAGGTGATGAAACTGCCGAACACGACGATGATCCATTGCGCCGGCATCTTTGCGGTGAGCAGCACTGCGTAGGCGCCAAGCATTAGCAGTACGGCGAGGTTCTGGTTGAAATTCTGCACCGCGATCGAATGTCCCGCGGAGAGCAGCGTCGCGCCACGATGCTGGAGTATCGCGTTCATCGGCACGATAAAAAAGCCGGACAGCGCGCCGAGCAGGATCATCAGCGGATAGGCGAGCAGGATATAGATCGGCAGGACGTACGAGCCGATACGAATGCCTGCGCCCGCCGGAAACAGGTCCTTGTTGTAGAACGCCACGGCGATCGCTGCGGCGCCAGTGAGGATGCCGATGGGCAGCACGCGCAGCGAATTGCGTAACGGAATCAGCGCTGCGGCAGCAGCCGCGCCGACCGCGATGCCGAGCCCCGTGACGCCCTGCATCACCGCCGCCTTCGACAGCGACAAGCCGAGGTTCACGTTCGCCCATTTGAGCACCAGCAATTGCAGC
Source organism: Paraburkholderia domus (assembly GCF_905220705.1). GTDB lineage: Bacteria > Pseudomonadota > Gammaproteobacteria > Burkholderiales > Burkholderiaceae > Paraburkholderia > Paraburkholderia domus. Next base: position 355,758 of record NZ_CAJNAT010000001.1, on the reverse strand, counting down.
GTGACCGCGCCACCCCACATCAGCGTCGTGACCCACAGCGCGATCTGCGCGAGCTTGTCGGCCCACAGTACGTTGAAGCAATGATAGAAGTCGCCGACCAGTTTCTTCGGCTCGGTTAAACGGTTCGGATAGCGCGCACCGGTGTCGGGAATGAAGATGTTGATCCCCGCCGCGATGGCATACGTGACCATCACCGCGAACATGGCCAGGTCGGCCGAGGAGCGGATCAGCGGCAGATGCGCATGCGCGACGAATCGGTCGGCGAGGGTGCTGATCAGCGCGCCGCCCACCATCGTGCCGACAATGGTCGACAGGACGGTGGCCGATTCGAGCCACGCGTTCGCCTTGACGAGTTTTTCCGCGGGCAGGAGTTCGGTGAGGATGCCGTATTTGGCCGGCGAATACGCGGCCGCGCCAAAGCCGACCACGCCGTACGCAATCATCGGATGGACGCCGGCGATCATCATCAGGCAACCGCTCGCCTTGAGTGCATTGGAGATGAACATGACGTGCCGCTTTTGCATCGCGTCGGCAAACGCGCCAACGAAGGGGGCGAGCAGCACGTAGGAGATGGTGAAGAAAATCTGCAGCAGCGGCGTGACCCAGGCGGCCGAACGGATCACCGATAGCAAGGCGATGGCGGCGATCAGCAGTGCATTGTCCGCGAGCGACGAAATGAACTGCGCCGCGATGATTGTGTAGAAGCCTTTTTTCATGAAGCGGATCGTAAGCTGCGCGACAGTCTGGCGCGAAGCAGGGCGCTGCGTGAAACGCGCAAAACGCAGCCGGTGATCGAGCGTGCCGGCGCGGCTTCCCGCTTTGTAGCACGAACGCCTGCCGGATGCAGGCGCGCCAACGAAAAAGCGGCCGAAGCCGCTTCTATGTTGCCGATACCGGCGTAGAGCCGGTCGGATTACAGGTTCAGGCTCCAGACCTGAGACCTTAAGCCGATTGCTGGCGTGTGCGGCTGTAGCGCGACAGGATCGGGATCATCTGCGCGTAGACCTTCGGATTGCCCGCGACGATTTCGCCGACGTGCAGGAAGTCCGAGTCGCCCGTGTAATTGCCGACCAGACCGCCGGCTTCCGTGATCAGCAGGCTGCCAGCGGCGACGTCCCACGGATTCAGACCTTGCTCAAAGAAGCCATCCATGCGGCCGGCAGCGACGTTCGCCAGATCGAGCGCGGCGGCGCCCGGACGGCGCAGGCCGGCGCAGGCTTCGGTCATTTCAGCGAATTGGCGGCCGTACGCTTCGAGACCGTCCTTTTCACGGAACGGGAAGCCCGTGCCGATCAGGCCGTCGGCGAGGCGGTCGCGTTTGGCGACGCGAATGCGGCGGTCGTTCAGGTACGCGCCACGGCCGCGCGAGGCGGTGAACAGGTCGTTGCGGGTCGGATCATAGACCACGGACTGCGTCACGATGCCCTTGTGGGCAAGCGCGATCGACACGCAGTAATAGGGGAAGCCGTGGATGAAATTGGTGGTGCCGTCGAGCGGATCGATGATCCACTGGAATTCGGACTCGTTGTCCGACTTGCCGGATTCTTCGGCGAGGATGGCGTGATCGGGGTAAGCGGTCTTTAGCGTATCGATGATCGCGGCTTCAGACGCTTTGTCGACCTCCGTGACGAAATCGTTGTGCTGTTTCTTGCTGACCTGGATGAGATCGAGGTCGAGCGACGCGCGGTTGATGAGCTGGGCTGCACGGCGCGCGGCCTTCACAGCGATATTGAGCATGGGATGCATGAGACTGGATCCTTGTGCCGGGGCAGCACGGCTGCTTACCGGTAAATGAGCGCGGGATGAGCGCTGATTGTGCGCCATCGAGGGGCGCGGAAACAGCACGGAACGCACGTCCGATGAACAACCGGGTGCGCATTCCGCCGACGGAGACGAATTGGATAAGAACGATGCGCCGGACTTTTCGTAAGCGAAAGCCGGGCGCGAATACTGGTATTTTACCTGAGTCCGCGCGCCGCGGCAGCGATTGCTGCCCGGCACGGCGTATGAAGGTCAATCGGCGCGGGTTTTGCACGGTGGCAAAGCGCAATTTGGGAGCGGGTGCAAGGTTGGCGCTACCATACGCGTTCTTTAGCTTGCCGAGTTCCATCGTGGACCACACCCACCATTCTTCCGATCCCGCCGTGGCGGACCTGCGCGGCGGTTTTACGTCGACGCGCTTCGTGCTCGTCGAGCCCAGCCATCCCGGGAACGTCGGCGCTGCGGCGCGCGCACTGAAAACCATGGGCTTTTCGCGCCTCGTGCTGGTGTCGCCGCGCGTGCCGCACGTGCAGAGCGATCCGGAAGCCATTGCCATGGCGAGCGGCGCCGACGACGTGCTGGCATCCGCGCATGTCGTGCCGACGCTTGCTGATGCATTGAGCGGCGTGCATTGGTCGATCGCGCTGACCGCGCGGCTGCGCGAATACGGGCCGCCGCAATGGACGCCGCGTGCTGCGGCTGGTGCCGCGCGTGAGCAGGCAGTGCACGGCGAGATCGCGCTGGTGTTTGGCAACGAGCGCACGGGTTTGTCGAATGAGGACGTCGAGCGTTGTAGCGCGCTCGCCCATATTCCGGCCAATCCGGCCTACAGTTCGCTCAATCTTGCGCAGGCCGTGCAGGTGTTGGCGTATGAATTGCGCACGACGTATTTGTCCGCTGACGACGCACCGGCCTCAGCGCCCGCGCCGCTTCAGGCCGGCGCAGGGGCGGCGAGCGACGAGATCGAAAGCATGTTCACGCATCTGGAAAGCGCGCTGATCGCGCTCGAGTTTCTCGATCCGGCCAATCCAAAGAAGCTGATGTCGCGCTTGCGGCGCCTGTTCGCGCGTTCCGGTCTGGAGCGCGAAGAAGTGAATATCGTGCGCGGCATCGCCAAGCATATTTTGCTGAAGACCAAACCGCCGGGCGGCGACGCTTCCTAAGGGCACCCCCCAATCGACGACCTTGCCGACAGCGTGGGCTTCCGGCAGGTTTCGCGCAATCGCCCTACAATCGCTCAAAACGTTCTAAGCAAAGCTGCCGATCTGCTATGCGGCAAGCCATCCGCTATGCGTGGTGTTTCGCGCATGCGGTTTTTTCCCCCACGACACAGTCCCTGCCATGTTCACGAGACTTCGCGAAGACATTGCCACGATCCGCGAGCGCGATCCCGCCGCCCGCAGCGCCTGGGAAGTCCTCACGTGTTACCCGGGTCTGCACGCGCTCGTGCTGCACCGGCTCGCGCACGCATGCTGGCAGGCCAAGCGCCGCTGGCTCGCGCGTTTCATCTCGCAGATGGCGCGTTTCATAACCGGCATCGAAATCCATCCCGGCGCGACGCTGGGCCGCCGGGTGTTCATCGATCACGGCATGGGTGTCGTGATCGGCGAGACGGCACAGATTGGCGACGACTGCACGATCTACCAGGGCGTTACGCTCGGCGGCACGTCGCTCACGCGGGGTGCGAAACGGCATCCCACGCTTGAGCGCGGCGTGATCGTCGGGGCGGGGGCGAAGGTGCTCGGCGGTTTTACGATTGGCGCGGACGCGAAGATCGGCTCGAATGCGGTCGTCACGAAACCGGTGCCGGCACGCGGCACAGCGGTGGGTAATCCGGCGCGGATCATTGTTCCGGCGGCTGCTGCGGTGGCCTCAGCCGCTGCGTCCAGTGCGGCATCTGACGGTGCTGCGCGCGACGCCAAACGCACGACCGAAAGCAGCGCATTTTGTGCCTACGGCATCACGCCGAATGCGGACGATCCGGTTTCGCTGGCGATTCACGGCCTGATCGATCACGCCGCCACGCAATCGAAGCGTATCGACGAGATTGTCGACGCACTGGAGCGGCTCGGAACAAGTCTGGAAGGACTGCAGGGCGCCGATGCGGCGCTGCTCGATCTGCGGCGCCTGTCGGCCGCGATTGCTGGAAAGGTGGAAGGGGTGGCGGAGCGCTAAGTGAATCAATCGAGCGGCAACGCTCGAATCCCTTCCGCATCGATCCGCAGATAACCGCCGCGGCGCTCGCCGTGGTCAAGATCCCAATCCGGCAAAACCCAGCGGGTGCCGTCCGGCTCGCGATGCCGCGCCGGACGATGCGTATGCCCGTGAATGATCGTGGCCGTTTTCGACGATTTGAATAACGCAGCGACGGCTTTCGGCGTCACGTCATACTTCGCTGAAATTGGACGCGAGCGGCCAAGCTCGCTTTTCGAACGCATGTTTTCCGCTAGCGCCTGACGCCAGCGAAACGGCCATGCGAGAAATAGCATCTGCGCGGCACGGCGGCGCGCAAAGCGCCGGAACAATTGATAGCCGCGATCCGCGGTGCAGAGACCATCACCATGCGCGAGCGCGATACGTGTGCCGAACGCGGTAATCACAAACGGATCGGGCAGCCAGATCGCGCCGGCCGCTTTCATGAAACGCTTGCCAAGCAGGAAATCGCGATTGCCGTGCATGATGTAGAGCGCGATGCCGCGCTCCGACAAGGTATGCAGCAAGGCCGCCATGCGCGCGACGAACGGCTCGACAAGCATGTCGTCGCCGATCCAGTACTCGAACAGGTCGCCGAGGATGAAAACCGAATCTGCCTGCTCGGCCGTGACGCGAATGAAGTGTTCGAACGCGGCGACCGTGTGCGGAATCGCCTCGCTCAGATGAATATCGGAGAGGAAAAAAAACGGGCGTGCGGCGTGCGGGCGTTTGCCCTCGCCAGGCACGCCCGCGGCGACGCTTCGCAGCGGCGTTTCTTGCAGCATTGAAGGTGCCTGATGTCAGTTCAAACGGGTTTGCCCTGATCGGACGCTTAGTCGACGATCACCGCTTTTTCGATCACGACGTCGTCGGCCGGCACGTCCTGATGGAAGCCCTTCGAACCCGTCTTGACCTTCTTGATCTTCTCGACGATGTCCATGCCGTCGACCACCTTGCCGAACACGGCGTAGCCCCAGCCCTGCGGCGTCGGCGACGAGTGGTTCAGGAAGTCGTTGTCGTTCACGTTGATGAAGAATTGCGCGGTCGCCGAGTGCGGGTCGTTCGTGCGAGCCATCGCAACCGAGCCGTTGACGTTCTTCAGGCCGTTGTTTGCTTCGTTTTCGATCGGCTCAGCCGTCGGCTTCTGCTTCATGCCGGGTTCGAAGCCGCCGCCCTGGATCATGAAGCCGTCGATCACGCGGTGGAACACCGTGTTGTCGTAGTGGCCGGCCTTCACGTAGTTGAGGAAGTTCTCAACCGACTTCGGTGCCTTTTCAGCGTCCAGTTCGAGTTTGATGACGCCGTGGTTTGTATGCAGTTCAACCATGATGGAATCCTTTAATGAGCGGGGTGGGTAAAAGGCGCGGCGAGTCGTCTTATGAACTGACGACGGCCCGCGCCGGTGCGTAGATTTGAGGCTTAGGTGTTCTTCCGCAGCGTGTTTATGCTGTCTTCTACTTCTATTCTTACTTGCCGACAACCGTGGCCGATTCAATCACGATCGCCTTTTGCGGCACGTCGCTCATCGGGCCACGCGTGGTGGTGGGCGTGCCTTCGATCTTCTTCACGACGTCCATGCCGCTCGTGACCTTGCCGAACACCGCGTAGCCGTTGCCGTCCGGATTCGGATAGTCGAGGCCGGCGTTGTCCACCGTGTTGATGAAGAACTGCGCGGTGGCCGAATTCGGATCGCTGGTGCGCGCCATGGCGAGCGTGCCGGCGGCGTTCTTCAGACCGTTTTGGCTTTCGAGCGGAATCGGCGCGCGCGTGGGCTTCTCAGCGAAGCTCTGCGTATAACCGCCGCCCTGAATCATGAAGCCGCGAATCACACGATGGAAAATCGTGCCGCTGTACTGGCCGGACTTCACGTAGTCGAGGAAGTTGGCGACTGTCTTCGGCGCCTTCTCAGGATACAACTCGACGCGGATGTCGCCTTCCGTGGTCTTGAAGAGGACGGACGGATGCGCGGCCTGCGAACCGGACTGGGCAAAGGCGGGGGCGTTTGCGATCAGGGCGGCGCTGCCGAGCGCCAACATCAACCATTTCATGAAGATCCTCAGGGTTGGAAAAAACGTGTTGCCGAAAACGGTGACGGTGTTACTTCGACGGCGCCATGTAGGGCGGCATGGCGAGCGAGCCATTTGCGCCGCCGTACTGGAAGCTCGGCGTTTGTGTCATGTCCGAGGTAGCGCGCGTGGCACTCGCCTCGACAGGCGCGGCGGCTTTTTTCGCCGGCGCGGTGCCCTTGGGCGGCGAGACGATCTTCTGGATGTCGACGAGGCGCTGCGTGGTGGTGGCGCTCGCTTTGCCGAGACCTTGCGCACGACGGTAAGCCGCGTCGGCCATGCGCAGATACAGATCGCCGAGATTCTCGTACGCGAGGCCGTAGCCCGGGTTCACCTTGGTCGCGGTTTCGAGCGCGGCGCGTGCTTCGTCATAACGGCCGTGCTTCGCATAGAGCGCCGCCAGGTTGTTATACGGTTCGGGCAGTTCCGGATACAGCTGCATGAGTTCGGTGAACGCGGTGATCGCGTCGTCGTCACGATTCAGATGCGCCAGCACCGTGCCGCGCTTGAATTTTGCTTGCGCGTCGTGCGGATTCGAGGCGATGCGCGCGTCGAGTTGGGTGAGCGCGGCTTCCCAGTTCTTCTGCGCGATCGACGCATCGATCTCCGGCGTGTTGTCACGCACGGCGGGGCCCTGCGGCATCGTGGCGGCTTTCTGCGCGTACGCGGCAGCGCCCGGCAAGACCGTGAGGGCGACAGCGCAGAATGCCGTCGCGGCGAGGGTCGCAGCGCTGCGCGCGCGGCCGCTGGAAGGTTTCATAGGCTCGGGTCTGGATGTTATACTCCGACCCATTCTAACAAAAGGTCTGCGCGTTCCGTCGAACCGCAAACTGTCTTTTCGCCACTCGTGGTCGTCTCCGCCTTGATCGCAGCCTGACCGCCGCACCAGATGCACCGGTTTGCTGCTGCGCTTGTTGTTGTGTAAAGCGGCACTACAGGACGCACCCGCCGTCTTCTCGCGGGGGCCTCATGCGCACAACAGCACGAAACACATTGCGGATTTCTTTCGGCCCACGCACCGTTCTCTATGGAATCACTGCGCATCTACAACACGCTCGCGCGTGACAAGCAAACTTTCGTGCCGCTGCAAGATGGCGTCGTGCGGATGTACGTCTGCGGGATGACCGTATACGACTATTGTCACGTCGGTCATGCGCGGGTGATGGTCGTGTTCGACATCGTGCAACGGTGGTTGCGCACGCTCGGCTACGACGTGACCTACGTGCGCAATATCACGGATATCGACGACAAGATCATCCGGCGCGCAGTGGAGAACGGCGAAACGATCAAATCGCTGACCGACCGCTTCATCAAGGCGTTGCATGAAGACGCGGATGCGCTCGGCATCGAGCGGCCCGATCTGGAGCCGCGCGCGACGGATTTCATCCCGCAGATGCTCGGCATGATCGAGAAGCTTGAGGCAAACGGTTACGCCTATCAGGCGGGCGACGGCGACGTGAACTACGCGGTGCGCAAGTTCGCGGGCTACGGCAAGCTGTCGGGCAAGTCGCTTGAAGATCTGCGCGCGGGCGAACGCGTCGCCGCGAACGACGCGAAGCAGGACCCGCTCGACTTTGTATTGTGGAAGCAGGCGAAGCCGGATGAACCGGCCGACACCGGCTGGGATTCGAAATATGGGCGCGGCCGTCCGGGCTGGCATATCGAATGCTCGGCGATGGGCTGCACGTTGCTCGGTGAACATTTCGACATTCATGGCGGCGGTCAGGACCTGCAGTTTCCGCACCACGAGAACGAGATTGCACAAAGCGAAGCTGCGACCGGACAAACCTTCGTCAATTACTGGATGCACAACGGCTACGTACAGATCGACAATGAGAAGATGTCGAAGTCGTTGAACAATTTCTTTACGATTCGCGAAGTATTGGCGCAGTACGATGCCGAGGTCGTGCGGTTTTTTATCGCGCGTGCGCATTACCGTTCGCCGTTGAACTACAGCGACGTGCATATCGACGACGCGCGCAATGCCCTCGCACGTTTGTACACCGCGCTGAAAGACGTCACGCCAGACGGCGCGGAGCTCGACTGGAACGAAGCGCATGCGCAACGTTTCCAGGCAGCAATGAATGACGACTTCAACACGCCGGTGGCAGTTTCGGTGTTGTTCGAGTTGGCAACTGAAGTGAACCGCACGCGCGACCCCGCGCTGGCCCGTCAATTGCGCTCGCTCGCGCAGGTGCTCGGGTTGCTCGGCCGAGAGCCGCGTGCATACCTGCAGCAGGCTGCGGGCGCGGCCGCGGAAGGCGCACTCGATGCCGTCGCGATCGAAGCGAAGATCGCCGCGCGCGTGGCCGCCAAGCAGGCGAAAGACTATGCGGCAGCAGACCGGATCCGGGCCGAATTGCTCGAGGCCGGCGTTGCACTTGAAGACAAACCCGGCGGGTTGACCGAGTGGCGGCGCGTGTGAGCGCACCTCGTACTTCCCTTTGATCGACTCGCCAGGCAGGAGGCAGGATGGCAACGGCCACGAAGACGCCGGCTAAACGAGCCACGTCTCAAACAAACGCCGCAGCCGCGGCAAAGTCGACGCGAACGTCGGCTCGTGCGGGCAGCGGCGCGGTAACGAAAGCATCGTCGAAAGCCGCTGGAGTGGCGGCCAAGAGCGGCGCGGGCGGGGCAACCTCGGCGACGACGGGCGCAGCGAAGAAGGCCCCGGTCAAGCGCGCGCTGAACGGCGCGTCGGCGCACGCGCCTGTTTCGACGCGGGCCAAAACGTCGCGTGCAAAGAGCAATGGTGCGTTGCCTGCTGAAATTGCTGGCGACGTGCAGGAGCTCGCGCGCGATTCACATGAAGATGAAGTCGTACGCAAGACGCGCGCGTCGTCGAGTGCGGGCGGCGAAGCCGCGGGTGTTGCTGAACTCGCGGTGCCGGTGCAGATCGGCGGCCTCACGCCTGAAGTCACCCGTCCAGCCTATTGGGACAAGGCATGCGCGGACCTCGTCAAGCGCGACCGTATTCTGAAGAAGCTGATCCCGAAGTTCGGCCCGGTGCATCTGCTGAGTCGTGGCGATCCGTTCGTCACGCTCGCGCGTTCGGTGGTCGGGCAGCAGATTTCGGTGGCATCCGCGCAAGCTGTCTGGGCGAAAGTCGAGGCGGCGTGTCCGAAGCTCGTGCCGCAGCAGTTCATCAAACTCGGTCAGGACAAGCTGACCGCCTGCGGGTTGTCCAAGCGCAAGGCCGAGTACGTGCTCGATCTCGCGCAGCACTTCGTGTCGGGCGCATTGCACGTCGGCAAGTGGACCTCGATGGACGACGAAGCGGTGATCGCCGAACTCACACAGATCCGCGGCATCGGCCGCTGGACTGCGGAAATGTTCCTGATCTTCAATCTGTCGCGCCCGGACGTGCTGCCGCTCGACGACCTCGGCCTGATTCGCGCGATCAGCGTCAATTACTTTAGCGGCGAACCGGTTACGCGCAGTGAAGCGCGTGAGGTTGCGGCAAACTGGGAGCCGTGGCGCACCGTCGCTACCTGGTATATGTGGCGTAGTCTCGATCCATTGCCGGTCGACTACTAAGCGCCCCCAAACCTGGCGCTTCGCACCAGGCCCCCCGAGGGGGACAATCCCCCAAGGGGACTTCCTGCGGGGCGGAAAACGTGGGGCGGCCCGGCGTTTTCTTGAAAAGAACAAGAAGCAATGTTATTTCGAAAGCTATCAATTGCTAAGAATCGATAGTTGCGAGATGGTTTTGACATCGGCGCGCGCGGTTAGAATACGCGCTGCCCGGTAAGTCCAAGGATTACAACCAATGAAGACCACCTTTCTGGATTTCGAACAGCCGATCGCTGAACTCGAAGCGAAGATCGAAGAATTGCGCTTCGTGCAGGACGATTCGGCCGTCGATATTTCGGAAGAGATCGAGCGGCTGTCCAAGAAGAGTCAACAGCTCACCAAAGATCTGTACGCGAACCTCACCCCGTGGCAGGTTTCGCAAATCGCCCGACACCCCCAACGCCCGTACACGTTCGATTACGTGAGCGAGCTGTTCACCGATTTTCACGAGCTTCACGGCGACCGCAATTATGCGGACGACCTGTCGATCGTCGGCGGCCTTGCGCGTTTCAACGGCCAGGCTTGCATGGTGATCGGCCATCAGAAGGGCCGCGACACCAAGGAGCGCGCGCTGCGCAACTTCGGCATGCCGCGTCCGGAAGGCTATCGCAAGGCCGAACGCCTGATGCGTCTCGCCGAGAAGTTCGGCTTGCCGATCTTCACGTTCATCGATACGCCGGGCGCCTATCCGGGTATCGGTGCGGAAGAGCGGGGCCAGTCGGAAGCGATCGGCCGCAATCTGTACGTGATGGCTGAACTCAAGACGCCGCTGATCGCCACGATCATCGGTGAAGGCGGCTCGGGCGGCGCACTTGCGATTGCCGTCGGCGACAGCGTGCTGATGCTGCAATTCTCGACCTATTCGGTGATTTCTCCGGAAGGCTGCGCGTCGATCCTGTGGAAGAGCGCCGCGAAGGCGCCGGAAGCCGCGGAAGCGCTCGGCCTGACCGCGCATCGCCTCAAGGCGCTCGGCCTGATCGACAAGATCGTCAACGAGCCGCTGGGTGGTGCGCATCGCGATCCGAAGGGCATGGCCGCGATGTTGCGCCGTGCGCTCGCCGACTCGCTGCGCCAGTTCCAGGGCATGAGCATCAATGACCTGCGTCAACGCCGTTTCGAACGGTTGATGTCGTACGGCAAGTTCAAGGAAACGACGCCGGGTGCTTAAGCCCGCGCGCGTTTTCTTTCGTCTCTCAGCGCTTCGCGCGCTAGCGACGTGACTCCCACCGCCGATTCGCCTGCCGACCGCCTCGTTCTCGAGGCGGTCGGCGTGGCGCTGTCCGTGCTCCCTGCGAGCGCGCGCATCGCGATTGCGTTCAGCGGTGGCGTCGATTCGAGTGTGCTGCTCGATGCGGCGGCGCGTGTCGCGGGTGCGTCGCGTTGTGTCGCGCTGCATGTGCATCACGGTCTGAGCGCTCACGCCGACGAATGGCTCGCGCACTGCGAAGCGTTTGCACAGGAACGTGGCGTTGAATTCGCGGCGCAGCGTGTCGAGGTGCCGCGTGACGGGGGGGTGAGTGTCGAAGCCGCGGCGCGCGATGCGCGTTATCGCGCGCTGGACGCGATGTGCGCAGCACGCGGCGTTCACACGCTATGGCTCGCTCAACACGCTGACGACCAGGCGGAGACGGTACTGTTGCAACTGCTGCGCGGCGCGGGCCTTGCGGGCCTTGCTGCGATGGCGCCCGAGTACTTGCCGGCGGGTGCCTCCACGGTACGCGTGCGGCCTTTGCTGCACCTCCTGCGTGCGCAACTCGAGCAGTACGCGAGCGCCCGCAATCTGCGCTGGATCGACGACGAATCGAACGCGGACCTACGTTACGCGCGCAACGCACTGCGCCACGAGGTGACGCCGGCGCTGGCCGTCCACTTTCCTGGTTTTCGCGACGCACTCGCGCGCACAGCGGCGCACGCGGCATCATCGCAGCGTCTCCTCGACGATCTCGCGCGCATCGATCTGGACGGAGCAGTACGCGATGAAGGTCATGCGCTATCGCATGACGCGCTGCTCGCCCTCGACGACGATCGTGCGCTCAATCTGCTGCGCTACTGGATGCGCACTTTGGGTTTCGTTGCTGCTTCGACTGCGCGTCTTGTCGACGCTTTGCGCCAGTTGCGCGAAGTCGGCGCATCGGGCGAGGGCAATAGTCTGCGTATCGATCATGCAGGGCAGACGCTGCGCAGTTATCGCGGCCTCGTCTACTGGGAAGCGGGAGATAGCAACGAACCTGCCGACGAAACCGCGCTTACTGAGCGCGCAGTCAGTGAACTCGCATGGCAGGGCGAAGCAATCTGGCGCTTGCCGCAATGGCGGGGCACCTTTGTATTTGTCGCTGTCGAAGCGAATCTGAATGGGGATGCCGGCGCGGGTGCCGATACCGATCGCAGCAATGCCGCTGGCCATGCCGGTGCTGTGTCGAACGATCCCGATATGCTTCCCCTCAGCGTTTTACGTCGGGCATTGTTGAGCGCGCGTTCGCGCAGCGGCGGTGAACGGATGCGCACGAGCGAGACACCAGGCAGCCCGAGCCGCACGCTGAAAAATCTGTTCCAGGAGCGCGGTATTCCTGCATGGAAGCGCGACGTGCCGCTGCTCTACGTGGGCGACGAGCTGCTGTTCGTACCCTTCCTCGGCGTGAACCGCGCAGCGATGCCCGAGCAGCTCAATGCGGCCGAACAGCGTGTCCGGATCATCTGGCGCGACGATCTGCTGATCGCCTGACCGGCCGGTCGGACAGGTGCGTTGTCCATCCGGCGAATCTCCGACTCAGGGCGCAAAACCGCACCGAATAAGCCTTTTCAGCCGGTAATACGGGCCATTCGACGGGCATTTCGGCTTGTCTTTTTGCGCTCGATCGGGTAATTTAACTTGTTTGCCCGACCCGATTTCGCCGTCGCTTTTGCGGTTTCCGATCGTGATCCGTCGTTTCCGGTAAGTCACTAGCGATCATTCCCGGGCAAATCCGCGCGTGCTACACGCGTGCTGCATCTACGCCGCCACACACTTTGCCGCCGTTCACAAGACGTTGCGCCCCTGTGCTTTTGTGCGGTCGTCTCCAGCGCGCCAGCGCGGTTTCTCCTCCAGTTCAGAACGACAATGGCACTCATCGTACATAAATACGGCGGCACTTCGATGGGCTCGGTCGAGCGCATCAAGAACGTCGCCAAGCGCGTCGCGAAATGGCACAAGGCTGGCCACAAGATGGTCGTCGTGCCGTCGGCAATGTCCGGCGAAACCAACCGCTTGCTCGGTCTCGCGAAAGAAATCACGGGTCAGCCGAGCCCGCGTGAACTCGACATGATCGCGGCCACGGGCGAGCAGGTCAGCTCGGGACTGCTCGCCATCGCGCTGCAGGAAGCCGGCGTCGACGCGGTCAGCTATGCCGGCTGGCAAGTGCCGGTCAAAACGGATAGCGCGTTCACGAAAGCGCGCATCAGCGAAATCGACGGCGAGCGCGTGCTGCGCGATCTCGACGCGGGCAAAGTGGTGGTGATCACAGGCTTCCAGGGTATCGACCCTGAGGGCAACATCACCACGCTGGGGCGTGGCGGTTCGGATACGTCCGCTGTCGCCGTCGCTGCCGCATTGAAAGCCGACGAGTGCCTGATTTACACGGACGTCGACGGCGTCTACACGACCGACCCGCGCGTCGTGGAAGAAGCGCGCCGGCTCGATCGCGTGACGTTCGAAGAAATGCTGGAAATGGCAAGCCTGGGTTCCAAGGTGCTGCAGATCCGCTCGGTGGAATTCGCCGGCAAATATCAGGTGAAGACGCGCGTGCTGTCGAGCCTGACCGATCCGCTCATCCCGCTCGACACTGAAATGAAGTCGGGCACCCTGATTACTTTTGAAGAAGACGAGACCATGGAAAAAGCAGTCATCTCGGGCATCGCGTTCCAGCGCGACGAAGCTCGTATCGCCGTGATGGGTGTGCCCGACAAGCCGGGCATCGCGTATCAGATTCTCGGCCCGGTGGCGGACGCGAATATCGACGTCGACATGATCATCCAGAACCAGAGCGTCGAGGGCAAGACGGACTTCACGTTCACGGTCGGCCGCGGCGACTATCAGCGCGCCATGGACATTCTCACGGGCCAGGTGAAGGGTCACGTGCAGGCTGAGCAGGTGCTGGGCGATCCGAAGGTATCGAAGATCTCGGTGGTCGGCGTCGGCATGCGTTCGCATGTGGGTATCGCGAGCACGATGTTCCGCACGCTGTCGGAAGAGGGCATCAACATCCAGATGATCTCGACCTCCGAAATCAAGATTTCGGTGCTGATCGACGAGAAGTATATGGAGCTCGCCGTGCGCGCGCTGCATAAGGCGTTCGAGTTGGATCAGGCGTAATTTGCCGGACAGGGCGGGGCGTACAAGAGCGCCTCGTCTTTTGATGCACGGGGGCCGCATACGCGGCCAATGTGACGCGGTCAATGGGCATTAATTGCGTCGTCGATGACAAAACTGGCACAAAAAATGTGCGGTAGACATTGACCTTCGCGGTTCGGCCCGCTATTATCTTGGCTTCGTTGCGCTGACTCCCTGCGCAACCGAAAGTTTGGGAGACGTGGCCGAGAGGTCGAAGGCACTCCCCTGCTAAGGGAGCATCTGGGCCAAAACCTGGATCGAGGGTTCGAATCCCTCCGTCTCCGCCAGCGATGGCGGTGGAACCCCGCAGAGTCTAGGCTCTGCGGGGTTTTGTTTTTTCAGCCCTCAATTCATGCGACGGGCAAGCTCAAAACGCGTGACGCAGCCCCACCCTGCCGACGAATTGCGATGGCCCTGACGACGGCGTCGTATTCTGCGAGTCGCCGGCCACAGCCACTGCGTTGGTGATACTCGTCCCCGTGCTACCCGCCGCAACCAACGTCTTGCCTCGCGCATGCCGATACGCCAGTAATGCGTACACCGTGGTGCGGGCGGAGAGGTTGTACGTCTGCTCGAGCGAAATCTGCTGATTGGCGGTTTGTGCGAATGGGCGCAGTCGGGCGTCGCGGCAATCGCGGCGGCGGATTGGTTGGGCGATCGTGACGCTATGCGGTTTTGCGATCCGATTTGAACCACCTGCGAGGGCGGGGCGCTAACGCGCTGGAAGGCAAGGGCGATTGATGCGGACGGAGCGGGCGAGTTTCATTGTCCGGTCGACTCTTTTACATGCTGCGCAAATATTTCGGCATCCTGCTGATGTGAGTGTGCGGTCAATGCGCCGCCGCAAGGCAGATCGGGGAGCCGCCGACCCGATTACCTGGTGCATGCGAGGGCAGCGGCAAGCGTTGCCGCGCAGAGGATGCCGGCGCTGAAAGATGCGTGACTGCCGACAATCGAGTGACTAACGGCGAGGTGGGCCGGTTACATCGCCACTACTTTTCCACCAAACCTTCGTCCAATGTAACGAGACGTAACCGGGCGGCCAGCGGCGCGATGTTATGCATCAGTTATTACAAAGTTGAAATACGCGGATGGCTGCCTTGCGCTATATTTCGGCCAACAACACATTCTTCAAAAGGGTGATTCAATGAAGTCCGCACGTCTTGTTCCACTTCTGATCGGGGTTCTCGGGTTGGCTGCGTCGGGTGCTGCAATGGCCGGTGGGCTCAACATTGGCGTCAACATCGGCATTCCCGCGCCGATCTATGTGGCTCCGGCTCCGGTCTATGCACCGCCGCCGCCGCCTCCGCCGCCTGTCGTCTATCAGCCGGCTCCTGTGTACTACGGCGGCCCGGCGATCGTGATCGGCTGGCACGGCGACCGTTACTGGGACGGCCGCCGCTACTGGGCGCGTGACGACTGGTATCGCCATCATCCCCCGGGCCGTTACGACTACGGCCGTGACCACTACGACAATCATCGCGGCTGGCATTAAGCCATCAACAGGCCGCAGTTGACGCGGTCGCCACGTGGAAAAAGAAACCGCCCGAAAAGGGCGGTTTTTTATTGCGCCCGCGAAATCAGCGGACTGGGCAGAAAGCGCCGGGTCAACGCAGCACATGCGGTTACTCGGCGCCGAGGTAGCTGAGCGTGAGCAGCGACGCGTCCGGCGCAGGCATGGATTGCACGGGTTTATTGGGTAGAATCCTCTCACATTGAGATCACCCGCTGACCAACAAGGCCCCTATGACAACTGGCTCGCGATGGGTTCAAACGCCTCGTGCACTTTGGTGCAGTGTGATTCACAGGCTATCGCGTGTCGGTCTACCGCTTGTGCCGCGCTCCCGGCGCTTAGTGTGCGCTGTCGCGCTGTGCGGCGTGTCCGCGCTGGCCGGTTTGCTTGCGGCGCCCGAGGCCCATGCGGTCTATGCGATCGCGCAATACGGCGAGCCGAAGTATCCCGCGGATTTTAAGCACTTCGACTACGTCAACCCGGATGCGCCAAAAGGCGGCACGCTGGTGCTGGCCAATCCGAGCCGGCTCACCAGTTTCGACAAATTCAATCCGTTCACACTGCGCGGCAACCCCGCACCGGGCGTCGACCTGATGTTCGAAAGCCTGACCATAGGCAGCAGCGACGAAGTGGCTTCTGCCTATGGCTTGCTTGCCGACGATATCAATATCGCGCCCGACGGCCTGTCGACTACTTTCCACATCAATCCCCGCGCACGTTTTTCGAATGGGGATCCGGTCACCGCCGACGACGTCAAGTTTTCGCTCGACACGCTGAAAAGCCCGCAGGCCGCGCCGCAGTTCGCGTCGATTTTCGGCGAGATCACGCGAGCAGTTGTCGTCGATCCGCATACGATTCGCTTCGAGTTTCATCAACGCAATCGCGAGTTGCCGTTGCTCGTGGGCAGCATGCCGGTGTTCTCGCGCAAGTGGGGGATGAAGCCGGACGGCAGCCGGATCGCCTTCGACCAATTGGCGTTCGAAAAGCCGATTGCCAGCGGGCCTTATCTGATCGATCAGTACGACAACGGCCGCACGATCACGTATAGGCGTGATCCGAACTACTGGGGTGCGACGTTGCCGGTGCGCGTCGGCATGAACAACTTCGATCGCATCGTCTATAAACTGTATTCGGATAACGTCGCGCGCCTGGAAGCGTTCAAGGCCGGCGAATACGATGCGATGGTCGAGTACGTCGCGCGCAATTGGGTGCGGCGCGACGTCGGCAAGAAGTTCGATAGCGGCGAGTTGATCAAGCGCGAGTTTGTGCAGCATAACGGCACGGGCATGCAGGGTTTCATGCTCAATCTGCGTCGGCCGCTGTTCCAGGACGTGCGAGTGCGCAAGGCGCTCGATCTCGCGTTCGACTTTCAGTGGCTGAATCGCCAGTTGTTCTTCAATCAGTACACGCGCATCGACAGCTTCTTCGTCAATACGGATTTGCAGGCGAAGGGTCTGCCTTCGCCGGGTGAACTCGCGCTCCTCGAGCCATGGCGCGCAAAACTCGATCCGGCGGTATTCGGTCCGCCGCCGAAGCAGCCGGACACGGATCCGCCGGGTTCGCTGCGCGCCAATCTGCTGCAAGCACGCGCCTTGTTGCAGCAGGCGGGGTGGACCTATCGCGACAACGCCTTGCGCAACGCCAAGGGCGAGCCATTCCGGTTCGAGATCCTCGACGATTCAGGTTCGGCCGCGCAAATGGAGCCGATTGTCGCGACGTTCATCCGCAATCTGCAGAAGCTCGGCATTACCGCGACGTTTCGTGTGTCCGATTTCGCGGTCTATCAGAAGCGTCTCGACGCATTCGATTTCGACACGACCACCATCCGCATGCCGGACGTGCAGGTGCCGGGGTCGGAGCAGATTGATCGCTTCGGCAGCAAAGCCGCGGATACCGCTGGCTCGGACAACATGATCGGGCTGAAATCGCCGGCCGTCGATGCGATCCTGAACGCGCTCGTGCATGCGCAGACGCGCGAGCAATTGATCGACGCGACACACGCGCTCGACCGCGTGCTGATGCATGGCTACTATGTGGTGCCGCAGTGGTACAGCGCGACGCACCGGGTAGCGTTCAAGCGTGGTCTCGCGTGGCCCAGAACCTTGCCTCTGTACTATGGAGCGGAAGGCTGGATCACGTCGATGTGGTGGTATGCGCAGCCACAGCCACAGCCACAAGCACAGTCGCACTAAAAGCGTCCATTCATTCACCGCCTTCGCACCGGAACCGACGCCATGTGGAGCTACATTCTCAAGCGCCTGCTGTTGATGATCCCGACCTTGCTCGGCGTGCTGACGCTGACCTTCGTCGTGATCCAGTTCGTCCCGGGCGGCCCCGTCGAACAGATGCAGCATGAACTGCGCAAAGGCGCGGAGAACGGCGCACCGTTCGGTTTGCGCACGCATACAGGTGTCGACGCGCAGCAGATCGCGCAACTGAAAGTGCTGTATGGCTTCGATAAACCGCCGCTCGAACGCTACGTCCTGATGCTAAAACGCTTCGCGACATTCGACTTGGGGCAGAGCTATTTCCGTCACCAAAGCGTGTGGTCGCTGATCGTTTCGAAGTTGCCGGTGTCGATCAGCATCGGCTTATGGACGTTCTTCCTGACCTACCTGATATCGGTGCCTCTGGGCATCGCCAAAGCGGTGCGCAACGGCTCGCGCTTCGATATTGCAACGAGCCTCGTCGTGCTGGTCGGTTACGCGATTCCGGGCTTTGTATTGGGTGTGCTGTTGCTGGTGCTGTTCGGCGGCGGCAGCTTCCTGCAGCTTTTCCCGTTGCGCAATCTCACCTCGGACAACTGGGCGCAGTTGAGTGTCGGCGGCAAGATCGTCGATTACCTGTGGCATATCACGTTGCCGATCACGGCCTCGGTGGTGGGCAGTTTCGCCGTCGTCACGATGCTGACGAAGAACGCTTTTCTCGACGAAATCCGCAAGCAATACGTGCTGACCGCGCGCGCCAAAGGTCTGTCGGAAAAGCGCGTGCTGTGGAAGCACGTGTTTCGCAACGCGCTGCTGCCGTTGATCGTCGGTTTCCCGTCGGCGTTCATCGGTGCGTTCTTCACCGGCAGTCTGCTGATCGAGACGCTGTTTTCGCTCGACGGACTCGGCCTGCTGTCGTACGAATCGGTGGTGCGGCGCGACTATCCGGTTGTGCTCGGCACGTTGTATCTGTTCACGCTGATCGGTCTTGCGACCAATCTGATTTCCGACCTTTGCTATGTGTGGGTCGATCCCCGCATCCAATTCGAACAACTGGAGCGCAGATGAATCGAGCCCGCCTTTCCGCCGATGCGGCGGCGCGCGCCGAACCGGTTCGCGCGTTCGTCTCTCCAACGCCTGCGCGTCGCGTATGGCAGCGTTTTCGCCAGCAGCGCCTTGGCTACTGGAGCCTGATCATATTTGTCGTCGCGTTTGCGGTGAGCCTCGCCGGGCCGCTGTGGTCGAACGACAAGCCACTCGTGGTGCGCTACGAAGGGCAGCTGTATTTCCCGATGTTCAAGACTTACGCGGAGACCACCTTCGGCGGCGACTTCCCGACGCCCGCCGATTATCTCGACCCGTATATCAAGCATCGTTTCGACGCGCCGGGTAACTTTGCGGTGTATCCGCCGAACCGGTACTACTACGACACGCTGAATTATTTCTCGAAGGCGTCGAACCCGGCGCCCCCGTCGCGCGATAACTGGCTTGGCACCGACGACCGTGGTCGCGATCTCTTCGCGCGTCTTCTGTACGGGTTTCGCGTGTCGGTGGAATTCGGGCTGGTGCTGACCGTGATCGGCACCGTGCTCGGGATCGCCGCGGGCGCCGTGCAGGGTTATTTCGGAGGACGTATCGACATTGTCGGGCAGCGCTTGATCGAAATCTGGAGCGCCATGCCGCAGTTGTATCTTCTGATCATTTTCGCTTCGATATTCGAGCCGGGCTTCGTTCTGTTGATCGTGCTGCTGTCGCTGTTTGGCTGGGTCGGCCTGGCGGCCTATGTGCGCGCAGAGTTTCTACGCAATCGCCAGCAGGACTATGTGCGCGCGGCACGGGCGATCGGCCTGTCGAACTGGCAGATCATGTGGCGGCATATATTGCCGAACAGCCTGACGCCGGTGATCACGTTCCTGCCGTTTACCATGAGCGGCTCGATTCTCGCGCTCACCAGCCTCGACTTTCTCGGTCTCGGCGTGCCGTCGCCGACGCCAAGCCTGGGCGAGCTGCTTGCGCAAGGTAAAGCGAATCTCGACGCGTGGTGGATCTCGCTGTTCACGTTCGGCGTACTGGTCGTGTTGCTACTGCTCCTGACCTTCATGGGCGATGCGCTGCGCAATGCGCTGGACACCCGCATCTCCGATGCCATGCGTGCTGGAGGCAACCAGTGAGCGCTATGGGCGAGAACAACGCAAAACACGGCATGACGCCGCCGCTCCTGGAGCTCGATCGTTTGCATGTGGCCTTCGGCGACACCGTCGCGGTGAGCGATGTAACGCTCGCGATTCAACGCGGCGAGCGGGTCGCGCTGGTCGGCGAATCGGGCTCGGGAAAGAGCGTGACCGCGCTGTCGATCTTGCGTCTGTTAAGAGACTCGCAGGTGAGCGGGTCGATCCGTTTCGACGGCCAGGATCTGCTCGCGAAAAGCGAGCGTGAGATGCGCGGCATGCGCGGCTCGGACATCGCGATGATCTTCCAGGAGCCGATGACGGCTCTCAATCCGCTTTATACGGTCGGTGACCAGATTGCGGAGACGATCGTCATGCACGACGGCGTCGCAGCGAATGAAGCGCGTAAGCGCGCCGTGGCGCTGCTGGGGCGCACGGGCATCGCCGAGCCCGGCAAGCGCGTGAACAACTATCCGCATCAGCTCTCGGGCGGTCAGCGGCAACGCGCGATGATCGCGATGGCGCTCGCGTGCCGCCCACGTTTGTTGCTGGCCGATGAGCCGACCACGGCGCTTGATGTGACGATTCGCGCGCAGATCGTCGACCTGCTGCTGGAACTGCAACGCGACGAAGCGGAGAAGCGCGGCATGGCCGTGCTGCTGATCACGCACGACCTGAATCTGGTGCGCCATTTCGCGCAACGCATCGCGGTGATGGAGAAGGGCGTGCTGGTGGAAAGCGGGTCGGTCGAGCAGGTATTCGAGTCGCCGCAGCATCCGTACACGCAGCGTCTGCTGGCGAGCCGTCCGCAGCGCACGGTGGTCCCTGTGCTGCCGATTTCACCCGTGCTGCTCGAAGCGCGCGATGTCTCAGTGGATTTCAAAACGAAACTGCCGGGCGTCAGCGGCTGGTTTCGCTCGGGACACTTCCGCGCGGTCGCCGATGCGAATGTGTCGGTGCGCCAGGGTGAGACGCTGGGGATCGTCGGCGAATCGGGTTCGGGCAAATCGACGCTCGCGATGGCCTTGCTCGGTCTGCAACGCACCGTGCGCGGCGAGATCGAGTTTCAGGGCAGGGCGCTCGGCAGCTATCGCGGCCTCGAACAGACCGCCTTACGCTCGAACATGCAAGTTGTCTTTCAGGATCCGTTTAGTTCGCTTTCACCGCGTCAGACCATCGAGCGGATCGTCGGCGAAGGGCTCGCGCTGCATCGGCCGCAGATGAGCCCGGAGGCGCGGCGCGACAAGGTGGTTTCGGTCCTGCGCGAAGTCGGTTTGGACCGTACGGTGTTGTACCGCTATCCGCATGAGTTCTCCGGCGGCCAGCGTCAGCGGATTGCGATCGCGCGCGCTCTGGTGCTGGAGCCACGCATCCTGATCCTCGACGAACCGACCAGTTCGCTCGACGTGTCGATCCAGCAGCAGGTGCTGAAACTGCTCGCCGGGTTGCAACAGAAGTACAACCTCGGCTTCGTTTTCATCAGTCACGATCTGGCCGTGATCGGGGCGATGGCGCACCGTGTCGCGGTCATGCAAAACGGTTCGATCGTCGAAAGCGGAGACGTTGAGCAGATTTTTGCGACACCGGCGCACCCTTACACCCGAAAGCTGCTGAAAGCGGCGCTTGACTACTGATTTTGCACTCTTTCACCAATTGGGTGCGTGTCTCGATTGTATTTTTCTATTTGTTTTGACATGTGAATACTTACTGGCTAGTATCGACCAAACTTTTTTCCGTAGCCCACTGATTTTTAGGCAAAAAATACCGACCAATGCAGCACAGAAACCTAACCCAGGCTTGCACGCGCGTCGTCGCCGGGATGTTCATTGGCGTCTTGATGGCAGCAACTCCCGGCGCGTTCGCCGACGAAGTAAGCAGTTTTAATCAGAATGCCTCATATTCGACCCCCAGCGGGTCGAATTCTTTGTCCCCCCTCAATTCGCAATCGGCCGCTCCCGACAGCGACGGCGGCGCCAAATCGTTCCTCTCCGGCATGGCCGGAAAAGCGGGCGATGTGGTGGTCGGCGCGCTGAACATGATCGGCGTTCGCTATCGTTGGGGTGGTAATACACCCGATTCGGGGCTCGATTGCAGCGGCTTTGTCCGCTACGTGTTCCAGGACACGCTTGGTATGGCGCTGCCGCGCCGCGCTGAGGAAATGAGCCGCGTCGGCGAGAAGGTTCGCGTCAGCGACCTGAAGCCGGGCGATCTGGTGTTCTTCAACACCATGCGCCGTACGTTCTCGCACGTTGGCATCTATATCGGCGACAACAAGTTCGTGCATTCGCCTTCCACGGGCAGCACGATTCGCGTCGACGATCTGGACAGCGGCTATTGGGAAAAGCGCTTCACAGGTGCCCGCCGGATCGAGACGTCCTATCAGGACGGTGAAGATCTGCGCAAGCGCGTGAATGCTTCGATCGGCGGTAATCAGTAACTAATTCTGTCTGCACCGGCGGTCTGGGTGTGAAAAAAAGCCTGCTTCGCTCGAAGCAGGCTTTTTGCGTTTGGGCGCTTGCTGATGTGTCACCGAATCTTTCTCGCTGCACCCCGGGGTGGGTCTGGGCTGCGTGTGCGCGGCTTACGACAGCAGGTAACGCGCACCGGCCGGTGTAGCCAGTGCGACCCAGGCGCGGGTTACGCCGCGCTGCGGCTTGCGGCCAGCTTGCGTTGTAACTCCGGCATCATCTTCGCTACGGCTTCCTCTCCGGCCAGGATCGCTGCGTTACGCTGCGAGAAATCGCTGCCGCTCATGGCGGCCAGATTCGGCCGGATCACGACGTCGGCATACTTGTCGAGTTCATAGGTCTTGATCGTCTGGCCCATGATCGTGAAGGTTTGCATGAGTACGTCAAACGAGCTGGCGGTGACGCCGCTTTCCGGGCGCTGCGAGATGTCCACGGCGATCACGAAATCCGCCCCCATCTTGCGCGCAAACGAGGCGGGCACCGGGCTCACCAGGCCGCCGTCCACGTATTCGTGCCCGCCCATCTTCACCGGCTCGAAGATCGACGGCACGCTGCATGACGCGCGCACCGCAATGCCGGTGTTGCCGCGCTGGAACAGGATCGGCTGGCCGGTCCTCAGGTCGGTGGCGACCACGCCGAGCGGTTTGACCATCTTCTCGATTGGACGGTTGTTGAGCGTCGTATTCAGGTAGTTCTGCAGTGCGACGCCTTGCAGAAAGCCGCGCGTGCGAAACGGCATGGCCCAGTCGCTGATCGATGCTTCGTCCATGTTCAGCGCGAGCTTGTTCAGCGCAAAGCCGTTCATTCCCGAGGCGTACAGCGCACCGACGACCGAACCGGCGCTGGTGCCGGCCACCAGGTCGACCTGGATATTGCGTGCCTCGAGCGCCTTGATCACGCCGATGTGCGCGAACCCGCGAGCGGCGCCGCCGCCTAGCGCGAGCCCAACGCGGATCGATCGCTGCGGTTTGTCGAGCGGTGGCGTGTTCGTAGTGGGCGTGCCGGCAACCGGCGTGCTATCGGTCTTGCTGCCGCCGGTCGTGGTGCAGGCGGCCAGCACCGCGGAGGCGGCCGCCAATGAGAAGTTGCGGCGGGCGAGGCGAGGGGATGACGGTTTCAACGGGTTCTCCAGCAACGGCCAAGGGCGGCGCAATCGATGCAAGCGGCGCAACCTGTGCCGCGATCAGGCGGATAGTCAAACGGACGGAACCGCCGGTGGCGATTCCATGCGCTGTGGTTCTATCCCCACCCGCAGCGCGCGCACATCATAAATCAAAGCTCCGGGCGCGCGTCGGCCTCGTAATGAAACGTTGCAGAGGAAGCTCTCGGGCGCCTTGATGCACGCTTTCCACGCGCCCTGCGTGCTGCCATTGGCCATTCGGACGAGGGCAGGCAACACGTGTTCGGAAGGTATAATTCGGCTCTCGCATTTTTTTCCTTCGTGTCCGTGCAAGGCGTTTTCAGCTGCACGGACACGGTCCGCTGCCGCGCTTCACTGGCGATGTCTGCTACGGCGCCGGCGCCTGTCTTCCGAGTAACCGCTAATGACCACCTCCGTCCGTACCCGTTTCGCACCGAGTCCCACCGGCTTCATCCACCTCGGCAACATTCGCTCCGCGCTTTATCCGTGGGCGTTCGCGCGCAAGATGAAAGGGACCTTCGTGCTGCGGATCGAGGACACCGACGTCGAGCGTTCCAGTACCGAAGCCGTGGACGCCATTCTCGAAGGCATGGAATGGCTCGGCCTCGATATCGACGAAGGCCCGTTCTACCAGATGCAGCGCATGGACCGTTATCGCGAAGTGCTCAAGCAGATGCAGGACGCGGGGCTCGTGTACCCGTGCTACATGTCGACGGAAGAGCTGGACGCACTGCGCGAACGCCAACGCGAAGCCGGCGAAAAGCCGCGTTACGACGGTACGTGGCGTCCGGAACCCGGTAAGGTCTTGCCGGAGCCGCCGGCCGGCGTGCAGCCCGTGCTGCGCTTTCGCAATCCGCTCTCGGGTGTGGTCGCATGGGACGACGCCGTGAAGGGCCGCATCGAAATCTCGAACGAAGAACTCGACGACCTCGTGATCGCGCGCCCGGATGGCACGCCGACCTACAACTTCTGCGTGGTGGTGGACGATCTGGACATGCGCATCACGCACGTGATTCGCGGCGACGATCACGTGAACAACACGCCGCGTCAGATCAACATTCTGCGTGCACTCGGCGCCGAGCCGCCGGTGTATGCCCACTTGCCGACCGTGCTGAACGAGCAGGGCGAGAAGATGAGCAAGCGTCACGGCGCGATGAGCGTGATGGGTTATCGCGACGCCGGCTTTCTGCCGGAAGCGGTGGTCAACTATCTGGCGCGTCTGGGCTGGTCGCATGGCGATGCGGAAATCTTCACGCGGGAGCAGTTCGTCGAATGGTTCGATCTGGAGCATCTGGGCAAGTCGCCGGCTCAGTACGATCACGACAAGCTGAACTGGCTCAACGCGCACTACATCAAGGAAGCGGATAACGCGCGCCTCGCAGAGCTTGCCAAGCCGTTCTTCACCGGTTTGGGTATCGACGAAGCCGTCATTGCGCAAGGCGCCGATTTGACGTCGGTGGTGGGCTTGCTGAAGGACCGTGCGTCGACGGTGAAGGAAATCGCCGAAAACGCCGTGATGTTCTATCGCGCGCCGGTACCTGAAGCCGATGCGCTCGCGCAGCACGTCACGGATGTCGTGCGTCCGGCGCTTGCCGATCTGGCTGCATCGCTCAAGACGGTGGAGTGGAGCAAGGAAGCAATCGCTGCAGCCTTGAAGGCAACGCTCGGCGCGCACAAGCTGAAGATGCCGCAACTGGCCATGCCGGTTCGTCTGCTGGTGGCGGGCACCACGCATACGCCCTCGATCGACAGCGTCCTGATGCTGTTCGGCCGCGATGTCGTGGTGAGCCGTATTGAAAAAGCGTTGGCCTGAGCGCATTCGCGCCTGCGTTGAGAGGGTTTGCATGCGACTTGCGAAAAAAGTCGCATGCAATTGCTCAAAGGGTATTTACAAAGCGCAGATTGGCCTCTAGAATCTCGTTTCTGTTCTGCAAGGGGGGTATAGCTCAGCTGGGAGAGCGCTTGCATGGCATGCAAGAGGTCAGCGGTTCGATCCCGCTTACCTCCACCATCAGAGCAGAGTGAAGTGGTTCCGAAGTCTGGAGCTTGTAGCAAAAAAGACTTCACAAACAGCTGTAACGTAGTTAGAATATCGGTCTTTGCTGCTGACGAAACGAAGTTAGCCGAAAGTTGAAGTAAGTTAGCAGCAAGATAAAGACAGATCTGAAAAGATTATGTCCCCTTCGTCTAGAGGCCTAGGACATCACCCTTTCACGGTGAGTACAGGGGTTCGAATCCCCTAGGGGACGCCAAACATCAGCGTCGCTTGGAAGTAGTAAAGCAGCGCAGCTTGCAGAGAAAAAACCAACGCTCGCAAGTCATGATAGGCAAACTGGAGTGGTAGTTCAGTTGGTTAGAATACCGGCCTGTCACGCCGGGGGTCGCGGGTTCGAGTCCCGTCCACTCCGCCAGACAAAGCCCGTTCATACAAACTTGAACGGGCTTTTTCATTAAAGGTGTAAGCAGTACGTTGTCCCCTTCGTCTAGAGGCCTAGGACATCACCCTTTCACGGTGAGTACAGGGGTTCGAATCCCCTAGGGGACGCCAGAACATCGGTGTCGCTCAGTTAGCAATATGAGTTAGCAGTATGAGCGGTGCAGTTGGTGAGAGAGCCAAGCTCACACACCACGGTTAAAAAATCTGGAGCGGTAGTTCAGTTGGTTAGAATACCGGCCTGTCACGCCGGGGGTCGCGGGTTCGAGTCCCGTCCGCTCCGCCAGATTTTGAAAAGCCCACTTCGAAAGAAGCGGGCTTTTTTTATTTCCGCAGCCGGCTCTGCCTGGGTATCGTCCGGGTATGCTCGGGACAAACAGCCATTGCCAGCACGCGCGGCCTGTTTTACCGTTGACCCGACTCATCTTCGTCGTTCCACCATGTTCGATCCAACCGAAGCTCCGTCACCGTTTCATCTGCGCAGTGCCAGCATGGACGATTTCGAGTTCGCCGAGGCGCTGACTCGCAATAACATGGGTGGCTACTATCGCCGGCACCATCTGGTCTGGCGTGGCGATCTGTTTCTCGGCAGCTGGCGCGAGTCGGAGAATTTCATTCTCGAAGTGGACGGCGAACCGATCGGTGTGCTGCGCATCACACAAGAAGGCGATTCGCTGCATATCCGCGACGTGCAGATTGCCGAAGGGCATCGGCGGCTGGGCGCCGGCACATACCTGCTCGATATGTCGCATCAGTGGGCGCGCGAGCGCGGACTGCGGGAGTTGCAGTTACGCGTGTTCGTCGACAATCCTGCAGCGCGGCTGTATCAGCGCAAGGGCTACAAGCTGGCCGGGCCGCGCCTGGCGCAACTCGGGGCGATCCGTCATCTGGCGCGGCGCGTCTGACGCACTGCGGCTAGCGGTTGCGCGTTACGCCATCACTTTTGCGCGGTCTCTTCGTCCGCCTCTCGATCGCCACGATCCCCGCTCTCCACACGATGTTCAGAGCCACGCTCGATGAATGCACGCGGACTTTCGCCGAAGGCCCGCCGGAACATCGCCGAGAACGCACTCTGGCTCTGATAACCCAGCTCCTGTGCGACATGTGAAAGCGGCCGTCCTTGGCTCAACAGTGGAATTGCGCGCGCGAGAATGGCCTGCTGACGCCATTGCGAAAAACTCACGCCCAACTCCTGACGAAACAGCCGCGCAATCGTGCGCGTACTCGCCCCCACGCTCGATGCCCATTGTTCGAGCGAGTCGCCGTGAGTCGGGTCTGCGATCACGGCCTCGCACAGCGCACGCAAGCGCTTTTCGTTGGGCATCGGCACGGACAGAGGCAGCGGCTCCGAACGCGTCAGCTCGTCGAGCGCGAGGGCGCCTAGCAGCTGTTCGCGTGTCGCTGAAATGCCTGGTGTATCGAGCGCTGCGATGACTTCGCGCAGCAGATCCGACACTTCGACCACGCGCGGCGTATCCAGTCCGGCCGGGACGGTGCTTTCGGTAATGTAGAGCGTGCGCAGAAATGCATCTTCGACGGCGACGACTTCGTGCGTCACATGCGGCGGTACCCAGATCGCCCTGGATGGCGGCACCATCCACGTCGTGCCCGTCGTCGCAACCCGCAGCACGCCGCGCGAGGCGTAGGCTACCTGTGCCCATGCGTGCGTGTGGCGCGCGATGCGCCAGCCCGAAGGTATCAGCCGCGAGCGTACGCGGATCGGGTGCGTTTGCGTCGGCTGGAATTCGGGCGGGATGTCGGCGAAGTGGACCTGGCTCGACTGGACTGAGTCAGTGGACGAATTCATGTTGAAGATCGATCCAGTGGACAGAACTCAAAAAACGCGGAGCCTGTGAGCACGGAATCTACGAGCATGGGGCGCTCAAACATCGAGCGCTCAAGCGCGGACTCCGAAGGCGCGGACCCAAAACCACCGCGGGCTTCTCATTGTAGGTGTTACGTCGGAGTCAACGTTGCATAATGTCTCGATTGCACCGATCCCGAGGAGAACCCCATGAGCTTTGCAACCGCTGACTTGTGCGATGCGCACGAGGACCAACTGGCGCTGGGCACGCTGCGTGTCCTCGAGCCGGTGTTCCATCTCTTCAGTCGCGCCGAGTGTTTCAGCGGCGAGGCGGTGACGCTAAAGGTGTTCGAGGACAACGCACTCGTGCGCGCCACGCTCGAGGAGAAGGGCGCGGGCCGGGTACTGGTGGTCGACGGCGGCGGCAGTCTGCGTCGCGCGCTGGTCGGCGGCAATCTTGCGCAAATCGCCGAGCAGAACGGCTGGGCGGGCATCGTGCTGAACGGCTGCGTGCGCGATGCGCTGGAGCTCAATGAAGTCAATGTCGGCGTGGCGGCGTTGACAACCTGCCCCCGGCGTGGCCAGAAGCTCGGCACAGGCGAGCGCGACGTGCCGGTGCAATTGCCGGGCGCGCTGGTACGTCCGGGCGAATGGATCTATGCGGATATCGACGGCGTGCTGGTGGCGAGTACGTCGCTGATTTGAACCCTCGGCTACAGCCGAGGCAAGCCAAACCCATCCTTAAGGAGAGCAAACAACGATGCAGACCGTCTTTGTATACGGCACGTTGCGTGCCGGTGAAGTGAACGACCTCAGGAATGCTGCGGCGCGCAACGAGATCGCCGCGCCCAATCTGCTCGGCACGGCCACCGTGCGCGGCCATTTATTCGACTTCGGCTTGTATCCGGGCCTGGTGGTCGACGAAGCGGGCGTGGATGTCACAGGCGACGTCTACGAAATCGACGATGAACTGGTTGCGGTGCTCGACGAGATCGAGGCAGTGTATCCCGGCGTCGAAGATCGTTTCCTTGCGCGAGAAGTGATGGTGAAAGTAGACGGCAACGTCGTGAACTGCCGCTTCTATCCGGTTGCGCCCAATGCGGTGAAGGGTCTCCCGGAAATCAGATCGGGCGATTGGGTCGAGTACCGCAGCACGCGCTGAAGGGCGCATAACTCGCCCGCAGCGAGCGGACTGCGAGCACATGACGAACGCATCGCCAGCACGTTGCGCGAGCACATAAAAAAACGGCCCGGCAGGCATATGCCTGTCGGGCCGTCCGGTCGGTCAGCCTTGCGACCCAGGCCGCTCTTTCATCGTGCGTGGCTGGCGAAAGCGGGTCTGGTACGACGTCGTTATTGCTGCACCATGAGGCCGATGCATGAGGCCGGTCAGATGCCTCAGATTTCCTCGTACAGCGGCAGCGTCAGGAAGTCGGTGAACTGCTCCGACGTCGACATGTCTTCGAAGATTTGTGCGGCGCGATCGTACGGCTTCGTATCGCCGCCGACTGCCTGCTTCACCTTGTCGAGCTCTTGCGCCGACAACTCGCGCACCAGCTCGGCCGTGACTTTGCGGCCGTCGTCGAGTTTGCCCTTCGGCGAGCGCAGCCATTGCCACACTTGCGAGCGCGAGATCTCCGCGGTGGCGGCGTCTTCCATCAGGTTGTGAATCGGCACGCAGCCGTTGCCCTCGAGCCACGAACCCAGGTAGTGAATGCCGACGTTGATGTTGTTGCGCAAGCCCGCTTCGGTGATCGACGCTTCCGGGCGGAAGTCCATCAGGTCGGCCGCGGTGACGAGCACGTCGCCGCGCTGCTTGCCGATCTGATTCGGCTTGTCGCCGAGCACCTTGACGAATTCTTCCATCGCGATCGGCACGAGGCCCGGATGCGCGACCCAGCCACCGTCGTAACCGTCGCCCGCATCGCGCGCCTTGTCGGAGCGCACACCGCCCATTGCCTTGT
Source organism: Paraburkholderia domus (assembly GCF_905220705.1). Lineage (GTDB taxonomy): Bacteria > Pseudomonadota > Gammaproteobacteria > Burkholderiales > Burkholderiaceae > Paraburkholderia > Paraburkholderia domus. The sequence continues at coordinate 326,100 of NZ_CAJNAT010000001.1, read as the reverse complement.
CGTTCGCCGCCGGATCGTTCTTGATCGGGATCAGTGCGCTCATGCCGCCGATTGCCGGTGCGTTGCGGCGGTGGCAAGTCTTCAGCAACAGCAGCGCGTACGCACGCATGAACGGCGAGGTCATCGTGATCTGCGAGCGGTCGGCAAGGCAGAAGTCCTTGTCGCTCTTGAACTTCTTGATTGCCGAAAAGATGTAGTCCCAGCGGCCGGCGTTCAGGCCAGAGCTATGTTCGCGCAGCTCGTACAGGATCTCGTCCATTTCGAATGCAGCGACGATTGTTTCGATCAGCACGGTCGCGCGGATCGTGCCGCGCGGCACGCCGACGGCTTCCTGTGCCGCGAGGAAGATGTCGTTCCACAGGCGCGCTTCCAGATGGCTCTCCATCTTCGGCAGATAGAAGTAGGGCGCCGTGCCGCGCGCGACCTGTTCCTTCGCGTTGTGAACCATGAAGAGCGCGAAATCGAAGATGCCGCCGGAGACGCGCTTGCCGTCCACCGTCACATGCTTTTCGTCCAGATGCCAGCCGCGCGGGCGCACGATCAGCGTGGCGATCTTGTCGTTCAGCGTGTACGACTTGCCGTTCTGTTCGAGCGAAATCGTGCGGCGCACCGCGTCCTTCAGATTGATGTGGCCGGTAATCTGGTTGTCCCAGCTCGGCGCATTCGAATCTTCGAAGTCGGTCATGTACGAATCCGCGCCCGAATTCAGCGCGTTGATGATCATCTTGCGCTCGACCGGGCCGGTGATTTCCACACGGCGGCATTGCAGATCTTGCGGCAGCGGCGCGATCTTCCAGTCGCCTTCACGCACGCTTTTCGTTTCGGCGAGGAAGTCGGGGCGCTCGCCGGCGTCGAGCCGTTTCGTGCGTTCTACGCGAGCCTGCAACAGCTGCTGACGGCGCGGTTCGAACGTGCGATGCAGCGCGGCGACGAGTTCGAGCGCTTCGCGGGTGAGGATCGCTTCATAACCAGGCTTGATCTCAGCCGTGATTTCCATGCCTTGCGGCAGCTGCAGCGGCGATTGCGATGACAGCGGATTCGTCATGGTTTCTCCTTGGTCGGTCAGATTGCAAAGATGCATATGTTGAAATGCGGTTGAGTTGCGTCGCGGAATCGAAGTGGTAGCCGTCATGCGCCAGGGCTGTGGCGCGTGCGGCTGCCGCCGGGATTGCCGGTGTTGCCCGTACCGCTGGTACGGCCGGGCGATGCGAGGGACTTCAGAAATGCGAGCAGATCGTTCATGCCTCCACCCGCGCCATGCGGCGTGACGCCCAGTTCTTCGGCTGGTGCGTTTTGCCGGTTAAGCCAGAACGTTGTGAAGCCGAACCAGCTCGCGCCTGCCACGTCCCAGCCGTTCGACGACACGAAGACGATCTCGCGCGCTTCTGCGTCGAAGGCTTGCGTGCCGAGTGAGTAGGCCGCGGGCGAGGGTTTGTAGGCGCGCACTGTGTCGACGGATAGAACATGGTCGAACAGGCCCGTCATGCCGGCGCTCTTCACGGCGATGTCGAGCATTTGCGGATTGCCGTTCGAGAGAATCGCGAGACCAAGCCGTGAGCCGGGTTTGCCGCCCACAGGTACAGACGCTGACGATCTGGAAGGCGCATCGCGCAGCTGGCGCAGCACCGGCACGGCATCGGGAAAGGCGGACAGGCACGCATATTCGTCCATCAAACGCTTCTCTGCCGCACGGCTCAGGGTGAGATGCAGTTTCTTGGCGGCGAAGCGCAAGGCGTCGAGCGTGATGTCCCAGAACGGCCGGTAATGCACGCCGGGCGCGCTGGCCGGCGCCGCGAGTGTACGCAGCTGCGTGTATTCGATCTGTTTTTGGCGCCACAACTGCGAGAGCGCGTCGCCGTGGCCGGGGAACATCTGCTCCGCGGCGGCGATCACCGAATGCACGTCGAAAAGCGTGCCATACGCGTCGAAAATCACTGCTTTAGGGGAGAGTGTCGTTGTGGCCGACATTGCCGTGCACTCCTATCAGAGGTCAGGAGGAATTGTATTAGTGATGCTACGCGCTAAAAAAGAGGCTAAACATCACTTGATCTTTTACTTTCATACACCTAATCTGACGCGCACCGACCACTTTCCCACGCAAGCGCCCAAGGGGACTCCCTTCGAGGCGTTGCGGCTCCGCTAGCCATGGACCGTTTCAAGCAAATCGAAACTTTCGTTACCGTCGCGGCGAGAGGCAGCCTGTCTGCCGCGGCCTCGGCCGAGGGCGTCGCGCCCGCAATCATCGGCCGCCGCATCGATGCGCTCGAAGAGCGCCTCGGCGTCAAATTGCTGGTGCGCACCACGCGCAAGATCACGCTGACCTTCGAAGGCTCGGCGTTTCTCGAGGACTGTCAGCGTGTCATTCACGACATGCAGAACGCCGAGGCCAGCGTGTCGGCGGGCGGTGTGAAGGCGAGCGGCCATTTGCGGCTGTCGGCGCCGGCCGGGTTCGGGCGGCGGCACGTTGCGCCACTGGTGCCGGCCTTCACTGTCGCGCATCCGGATGTGTCGATTACGCTCGACTTGTCCGACCGGCTGGTCGACCTCGTCAACGAGGGGTTCGACTGCGCCGTGCGCCTGGGCGAGCTGCCGGATTCGTCGCTGGTGTCGCTCAAGCTGGGTGAGAACCGCCGTGTGTGCGTGGCATCGCCGTCGTACCTGAGCCGGCGGGGTTCGCCGCACTCGTTGGCCGATCTCGCGCACCACAACTGCCTCGCCCTGGGCGCGAGCGCCAATCAGCAGCGCGGCTGGATGTTCCAGCAGGGCGACAAGGTCGTGTCGATCAAGGTGTCCGGCACGATGGAATGCTCGGACGGTGCCGTGCTGCACGAGTGGTGCCTCGAAGGTTATGGGCTCGCATGGCGCTCGTGGTGGGAGGTCGGCACGGATATCGCGGCTGGCCGGCTGGTCAGCGTGCTCGACGAGTTCGCCGCGCCGCCGATCGGTATCCATGCGGTCTTTCCGCAGCGACGGCATTTGCCGCTGCGGGTCCGGCTGTTTCTGGACTTTCTCAAGCATACGTACGGCCATCCTGATTACTGGGGCTGAGCGCGGCAGAGGTCCGGCCAGCTGGCGTGATGGTCCTTGTGCCGCCTCACGCAGCCGTTGCGAAGCTCCACGCAGCGGGTTTCCGATATGCGGACAGACCCGCACGACAGCCTTGAGCGCTTTTCTGCGAACTACAATCGATTGAAGCGGCTTTTATGCCGAGCCTCGTGGGACGCTGACGCCGCGCTCTGTAAGCAGCCGGCGACGGAGGGCAACATGTTCAGGCACATCCTGGTTCCGACCGATGGTTCAGACCTGTCGCGCAAAGCGATAGACGGCGCCATCGATCTCGCGCAGGTTGTCGGCGCTCGCGTCACTGCCTACGCGTGTCTGCCGCAATATCCCTACTCGCCGTTCTCCGACGTGGTGATCGAGCCCCCGGTCGAGTTTCTGCAGCGCAGCGAGCGTGAAGCGCAGGTGCATCTGCGGGAAGTGGAGCTGGCCGCGCGCCGTGTCGGTGTCGCGTTCGACAGCCGCACCAGCGTGCATCCGGCGCCGTACCTCGGCATCATCGAAGCGGCTGAGCAGGGCGGCTGCGACGTGATTTTCATGGCGTCGCATGGACGGCGCGGTCTCGGCAGCCTGCTGATCGGCAGCGAGACGCAGCGGGTTCTGACGCATACGAAGATTCCAGTGATCGTGTACCGCTGAGGTGCACGCTCGCGATTTCCATCGCGAGTACGTACGGCAGGCATGGCAAAAAAACGCGCCGGCGATGATGCCGGCGCGTCCTGTACCCGCCGCACAATGCGTTGCGCTGGCTTTGTCTTAGCTACTGCTCTCTCCCAGATTCCAGCGATCAGGGCAGACCGGCGTACGTCAGCCCTGATCGCTTTGCTCCTCCCTGACGGCGGCCCTCTAACGGGGCCGCTTTCTCGTCTGCGTTGCCATTCTCGCGATCAGACCGCGAGATGACCGATGACCTAAGCGACCTTCTTGTCGAAGAACTGTTCGTCTTCCGTCGAACCATGCAGGGCAGTCGTCGACGCATCGCGCTCGACCGTTTGCGTCACGGCGTCGAAGTAGCCGGTGCCGACTTCGCGCTGGTGCTTGACCGCGGTGAAGCCCTTTTCGGCCGCAGCGAATTCAGCCTGCTGCATTTCGACGAAGGCGGTCATCTGGTTGCGGGCATAGCCGTACGCCAGGTTGAACATCGAGTAGTTCAGCGCGTGGAAGCCGGCCAGCGTGATGAACTGGAACTTGTAGCCCATTGCGCCGAGCTCGCGCTGGAACTTGGCGATGGTTGCGTCGTCCAGGTTCTTCTTCCAGTTGAACGACGGCGAGCAGTTGTACGACAGCAGCTGGTCCGGGAATTCCTTGTGGATCGCGTCGGCGAATTTCTTCGCGAACTCGAGATCCGGCTTGCCGGTTTCGCACCAGATCATGTCGGCGTACGGCGCGTAGGCGAGGCCACGCGAGATCGCTTGTTCGAGACCCGGCTTCGTGCGATAGAAACCTTCCACTGTGCGTTCGCCCGTCAGGAACGGCTTGTCGTTGTCGTCCACGTCCGAGGTGATCAGGTCGGCGGCTTCAGCGTCGGTGCGAGCCAGCAGCACGGTCGGTGCGCCGGAGACGTCGGCGGCCAGACGTGCAGCGGTGAGCTTGGCGATGTTTTCGCGGGTCGGCACGAGCACCTTGCCGCCCATGTGGCCGCACTTCTTCACCGAAGCGAGCTGGTCTTCGAAGTGGACGCCTGCAGCGCCGGCTTCGATCATTGCCTTCATCAGTTCGAACGCGTTCAGCACGCCGCCGAAACCGGCTTCCGCGTCGGCCACGATCGGTGCGAAGTAGTCGATGTAACCTTCGTCGCCCGGGTTCTTGCCTTCCGACCACTGGATCTGGTCAGCGCGCGTGAGCGTGTTGTTGATGCGCTTCACGACGAGCGGCACCGAGTTCGCCGGGTACAGCGACTGGTCCGGGTACATTTCGCCGGCGACGTTCGCATCGCCCGCCACTTGCCAGCCCGACAGGTAGATCGCCTTCAAGCCTGCTTTCACCTGCTGCATTGCCTGGTTGCCGGTCAGCGCGCCGAGCGAGTTGACGAACGGCTCGTTGTTCACGCTTTCCCACAGCTTTTCCGCGCCGCGCTTGGCAAGCGTATGCTCCACTTGCAGCGACCCGCGCAGACGGATCACGTCTTCAGCGGTGTACGTACGCTTCACGCCTTTCCAACGCGGATCGGTTTCCCATTGCTGCTGGAGTTGCTTGGCTTGTTGTTCGCGCGACATGGTGTGCTCCTCGGTTGCCTGTAATGAATGGTTGACTCTGGTCCCATGCAAGAAACTTGCGATCTTCGTCGAAGCGACTGGCCCTTTTAGGCGTTACGTTTCGTGAAGTCTTGTATAAGAGTCTAGGCAAATCGATGGCGTCGCAATAGTCGCGAAGAGGCGTTTTTTGGATATTAATTTATGTTTAAAATCAATTGATTACGGAGATCGTTCCGCATTGAGAAACGTCTTTTCCCATCTCGCAATAGGTATCTTGTGCCTTGCAACACAATTTTTTACGACGCAAAAAAATTTTCCACATCGTGAAATTCGGGCGATGAGCAAAGCACGGACGAAAAGAAACCGGTGCCTGAGCACCGGTTTCTTTCGACTGAGGATCGGCGCGAGGCCGTCCGGGTCTTTTCAGGCCGCCTTACGTACTGAACGAGCCACGTAAATTGCGCTTGCCTGATGACTGCTGAGTCGCTGCTTAGCTGCCGCGACGCGCCGTACGCGGGCCGTCGCTGCGGCGTGCGCCGTAGCCGCCGTCACGCGAACCGCCGCCGAAGCCGCCTTCACGCGAACCGCCGCCGAAGCCGCCTTCACGCGAACCACCGCCAGCCGACTTGCCTGCCCAGCTGCCGCCATTGCCGCTACCGCTGCGAGCACCGCCGCCGTTACCGGCCGGCTTGCCAGCACCGCTGCCGCTGCCGAAGCGACGGCCACCGCCGTTGCCACCGCCCGGACGGCCGCGGCCGCCAAAGCCAGGACGGCCGCCGTTGCCCGACGGAGCCGACTTGCGCGGCTCGAAGCCTGCGACGACGTTGACCGGCAGCGGAGTGCGCACGAAACGCTCGATACGCTTCAACGCGCCTTGTTCAGCGTGGTGCACGAGGCTCACTGCGATACCCGAGCGGCCAGCACGGCCGGTACGGCCGATACGGTGCACGTAGTCTTCAGCGAACTTCGGCAGATCGTAGTTGAATACGTGCGTGATGCCCGGGATGTCGATACCGCGAGCGGCGACGTCCGTTGCGACCAGCACGCGCACACGGCGCTCGCGCAGCGCGCGGATCGTGCGGTTACGTGCGCCTTGCGGCAGATCGCCGTGCAGAGCAGCCGATTCGAAACCGGCGTCGGCCAGACGGCCAGCCAGTTGGTCAGCGTCCATCTTGGTTGCCGTAAAGACGATAGCCTGGTCGAGGCCCTCGTCGCGCAGCAGATGGTCGAGCAAACGATCCTTGTGATCGCGGTCGTCAACATAGTGGACGGTTTGCGCGATGTTGGTACGTTGTTCGAGGCGTTGAACGATCTCGATGCGTTCCGGATCCTTCAGCAGACGGCCGGTCAGCGAACCGATCTTGCCGTCGAGCGTGGCCGAGAACAGCATCGTTTGACGCGTTGCCGGCGTAGCGGCGACGATCGTTTCGATGTCTTCGATGAAGCCCATGTCGAGCATGCGGTCGGCTTCGTCGAGCACGAGGATCTGCAGTTGCGACAGATCGATACGGCCGCGTTCCAGGTGGTCGATCAAACGGCCAGGCGTAGCAACCAGGATTTCCGGGTTCTTTGCCAGCAGCATCAGTTGTTGACCATACGCGACGCCGCCCAGAATGCTGACGGTGCGCAGACGCTTGAGGTGCTTGCCATACGTGGCAGCGGCGGTGGTGACCTGCATGGCGAGTTCGCGGGTCGGCGTCAGAACCAGCATGGTCGGACGGGCAACCGGTTGCGGACGGCGCGTGCGGGCACCGTCAGCCGGACGCGGTTCACGCGGCTGGCTGGCTTGCGCCTTTTGCAGTTGTGAGAAACGTTCGATAGCGGGCAGCATGAACGCGGCGGTCTTGCCCGAACCGGTCGGGCTCGAGACCATCAGATCGCGGCCGGCGATGCCAGCGGGGATCGCGCGTTGCTGAACCGGAGTCGGGTTTTGATAACCAGCGGCGGTCAGCGCGGAGACGACATCCGCGGAGAGACCGAGCGACGCGAACGACGGGCCGGTCGGCGCTGCGGCTTCTGCGGCGACGGCTTCCGGAGCGGCAGCAACAGCTGCGGCTTGTGCGGGTGCGTCGGCGAGACCGAGGGCTTGATCGGCGATGGCGTTCAACGGGCTGCTGGGGGTATTGCTCGAAGTCATGAGAATCCTTGGTACACAGGGAATTAAAACGTCGGCGCCAATCGGCATACCCAAGTCGTCGGATTCAGCGAGCAAAGAAGCAGCGAGCAAATCGAAAAACGGGGGCAGCTCGCGACAATGAAGGCGAGCTTTTCGTTAGAAGCTGTATCGGATGCGACATGCCAACACGGCGTGCCGCCAGCCTGGGACATGATCGCCCGTAGGGGGCTAGGCAGGAGGGGACAGGTTCTAAACTGGATTGGAGCTAAACGCTACGAGGCGCTGCGCCGCAAAGGCCGCTAGAGGAAAGCCGGGCAAAGCAGTGAAGCGCAGGCCGCATTATATAGAGTTTTGCTGCACTGCGCCACCGTTAAGACGTTTCCTGGCGGAAAACTTTCGTTTGGCTGCTCGAATCGGCTTAAGGGCTTCCTCGCGGGTCTGGCCATGTGGCTCCCCAAGAGGCCACCGGGGGGCTGTCTGGGCTAACTGCCTTGCCGTGGCCAAGCCAGGCCGATGTTCCCGGCCTGCCGTTTCGACAACGGATTTCGTTACGGGGCCAGATTCAGGCCGCGGCGCCGCTCTTGAGGGCTTCGATCAGTTCGACGTATTGCTGCTTCGCGGCGTCTTGAGCGGTGCCTTTGAGTGCGGCCCACGCATCGTACTTGTATTTGCCGACGATATCGGTGAAGCCGGGTTTGTCGCCGTGGACGTCGCCCTCCGTGGCCTGCTTGAAGAGGGCGTAGAGGCGCAGAAGGGTGAGGTTGCCCGGACGCTCGGTCAGTTGCTTGGCATCTTCCTGGGCCTGGACGAATTGTGCGTTGATGTCTGTCATGGTGGTTTTGCCCGGTTGGCGGGGTTGGTTCTGGCTGGGCTGATGATCATAACAACTGCATGCTGTCGCGGAGCCGAGGGCTTATTCCAAACACCGATTGCCACCCGGCGGACCTACCCAAAACCGCATCCGCACGCGCCGTGCCGATTACAATACGGTCCATGACTCAAACTGTGCTTCTTGCCCTCGATACCTCGACCGAATTCTGCTCGGTAGCGCTCCTGTCCGCCGTCGGCGGCGCGGCGAGCCAGACAGCGAACCCGGCCCGTGCCGAACCCCGGATCTGGGTACGCCACGAGCAAACCGGCGCAGTCTCCAGTACGCGCCTCTTGCCCGCCATTCGCGAACTGTTCGACGAAGCCGGCCTGAAGCTGGCGGACTGCCACGCTATCGCCTTCGGCTCGGGCCCCGGTTCGTTCACAGGGCTGCGCACCGCGACGGGCGTCGCTCAAGGCCTCGCGTTCGGCCTGAACCTGCCGGTCGTGCCGGTCAGCACGCTGCTGGCCTGCGCGGAAAGCGCACGGTTGCGCGATCCGTCGGCGACCCGCGTGCTCGCTGCGCTTGACGCCCGGATGGACGAGATCTATTGGGCCGACTACGCATGGGACGAAGCCGTAGGCGAATGGCGCACGCTTCAGCCGGCTTCGCTCGACGCGCCGGAGCGGCTTGTTTTGCCCGACGTCCCCTTTACCCTGGCCGGTAATGCTGCTGCCGCTTTCGGCGCGCGGCTGCCCGCTGTCGCGGCTGCGCGAACCGTCGACGGCGAAGCGCTGCCGCACGCGGTGCCGCTCGCGCACGTGGCGCTGCGCGCGTTTCGCGCCGGACGTATCGTGCCCGCCGATCAGGCCGCGCCGGAATACGTTCGCGACAAGGTTGCCCAGACCACCGCGGAGCGCGTTGCCGAAAAGGCCGAGAAAGCCGCCAAGGCCGAGCAGGCTGCCGCCAGGTTGGCACATGACGCGGATCAAGGCGAGGGCCGGCAATGAGCGGTGTGTTGCTGGCGGACCGTTATATGTCGCCGATGACCGAAGGCGATCTGGACGAGGTCGCGGCTATCGAAAAGATTGCCTACGAGTTCCCCTGGAGCCGCGGCAATTTCGGCGACTCGCTGCGCAACGGCTATTTCGGCATCTGCCTGCGCCACGTAACAGGCACGCTGATTGGCTATTGCGTGCTGATGCCGGTGGTCGATGAAATGCATCTGCTCAATTTGTGCGTAACGCCCGCCGCGCAAGGCGCCGGTGCCGGGCTCGCGCTGCTGCGCGAAGCGGTGCGTATTACGCGCGCCGAAAAACTCGAAGGCCTGTTGCTCGAAGTGCGGCCGTCGAATCATCGGGCTATCCGGCTTTACGAGCGCTTCGGCTTTGCGTCGATTGGCCGGCGAAAAAACTATTATCCGGCGCGGCACCGCAGCCGGGAGGACGCCATCGTGATGCGTTTCTCGTTTGCCACGGAGGGCGCAGATGGCGCTGCATGAATCGGTACTGGAAGAGTTTGGACTTGCGCCACTCTGGGTGCGTCGCGGGATGGCGGTGCAGGAGGCGGCGGTCGAAGTCGCGATCGAGCAGGGCGTTGCTTCGGCAACCGCTTCTGTAGCGCGTCGCGACGATCCACCTGCGACGAAGCGTGAGTTGTCGCCGTCCGCGCTGGCCGAGGACGCTCGCCGGCCTGCGATTCGTGTCAGTGAAGCTCAGCAGGCCGATTCGCCGCAGGCCATGCAGGCACGTGATCAGGGCGACCGGCGTGAGCCGTCGGCACAACAGCAGGGGCAGCAAGGACGGATGCAAGCGCTGGTTGAAGCGCGCCCGCCTTCCCAGCCGACCCGAACCCCTGAGCCACCGGCGGTTGAAATACCGCCCGACGACGATTTCGCCTGGTTCGACGATCTACCCACGCACCCCGGCACCGACGCGCGCGCCGAGACACCCGAGCCGCCCTCGATCCAGACCCTCGACTGGGACGCGTTGAGCGCGCGGGTCGCTGCCTGTGAACGCTGCCGTCTGTGCGAGAAACGCACGAACACGGTATTCGGCGTCGGCGATCGCAACGCCGACTGGATGCTGATCGGCGAAGCCCCGGGTGAGAACGAAGACCGCCTGGGCGAGCCATTCGTCGGCCAGGCCGGCAAGCTGCTCGACAATATGTTGCGTTCGCTGACGCTCGCGCGCGAACGCAACGTCTATATCGCCAACGTGATCAAGTGCCGGCCGCCGGGCAACCGCAATCCCGAGCCGGACGAAGTCGCGCGTTGCGAGCCTTATCTGCAACGGCAGGTCGCGCTGGTCAAGCCGAAGCTGATTGTCGCGCTGGGCCGCTTCGCCGCGCAAAGCCTGCTCAAGACTGACGCGAGCATTTCGTCGCTGCGCGGCCGCGTGCATGAATACGAAGGGGTACCGGTCATCGTCACCTATCACCCGGCGTATCTGCTGCGCAGCCTGCCGGACAAGGCGAAGGCCTGGGCAGACCTGTGTCTCGCGCGCGATACGTGGCTCGCGGCGGGCGGCGTGCCGTCCAGCGCGGCAAAGTGACGGACGCAAGCGGACCGGCGGCGCGCCTCGCCGCCGCGCCCGTCACATCCGCCGTAGCCCTCGAGACGCTGCTCGACACTTTGCGTGACCCGGCCGTGCGCGATCTCGCGTGGGTGCTGCTGAGTGCCAATTTGTTGCGCGCGCAACCACCCGTGGGCGCGCTTGCTAGTCCTTTCGGATCGCAGCAGGAAGCTGCTGCAACCGTCGACTGGTTACGTGCGCTTGACGCCGATCCGGCCGGCTTGCATAGCGATCTCACCGCGACGCGTATGACGCGTCTTGGCCGCTACGCCGAGCGGCTGCTTGGATGGTTCCTGCAATATGGACCGGCGGCGCGGCTGGTCGCGGCCGGTGTGCCCTTGCGGCGCGCGGGCGTGACGCTCGGTGAATGCGATTTTCTCGTGCAGACGCAGCAGGGCGCGCGCTTGCATTGGGAGCTGGCGGTGAAGTGCTATCTGCATGCAGGCGAAAGCCACGCGCAGCCCGCGGCGCGGTTAGCCGATTACGTCGGTCCGAATCTGAAAGACCGCTTCGATCTGAAGCTCGCGCATCTGCTGAATCACCAACTGCCGTTGAGCGCGCGCGACGAGTTTGCATCCATCGGCTATGCAGGGCCGTGGACGCCGCAGATGTTCATCAAAGGCTGGTTGTTCTATCGCGCCGGCGAGACGCCTGCCGATCCCGCCGAGCTCGATCCGTCGCATGGACGTGGCTGGTGGGTGACCCGCAAGGATTGGCCGGACTTTGCCGCGGCGCATGCGCACATGTGGCGCGTGCTACCGCGGCTGGAATGGCTTGCGCCGAGGCGTTATGGAAAGGGGGAGGCGGAGGCCGCAGGGTTTGCTTTCGTCGATCAGCAGACGCTTGCCGAACAAACCTCACATCAGCATGGACCAACAATGGTCGCGGCGTTCGCCAACGACGGCGTAGGCAATCTTGCAGAACTGTCGCGCGGCTTCATCGTGCCGGACGATTGGTCAGAGCAGGCGCAGATCTACGCGCGGCAATAGCAGGACGTGTGGTTGGTGACATCGGCGAGGGGCTGTACCCATCCGTGGCTGCTGAGCGCTGATCCAATTCGCCGTTGAACCCGGCATTTGAATCGAACGGCCTGCGGCATTGTTTGGTGCAGCCGTGGGCGGCTTCCGTTCAGCCCTTCACCACCATCGATAAAAATGATGCACCGGCCCGACGCCGCTGCCGACGTCGAGTCGATCGCTCGCTTGCAACGCGCCGGTCAGATACAGCTTGGCGTCGGCGACGGCGCTCGCCAGATCGTCGCGCTGCGGAATCAGCGCCGCAATTGCCGACGACAGTGTGCAGCCCGTCCCATGGGTATTCTTCACCGGCACGCGCGGGCCGCCGAGGCGCAGCGTGCCGCTGTCCTGTACGAGCCAGTCGGGACTGTCCACCGCGCTCAAATGGCCGCCCTTCATCAGTACCGCCCGCGCACCGAGCGCGCGCAGCGCTTCGCCTTGTTCGACCATGCCGGCTTCGTCGGTGGCAGCTTGCATGCCGAGCAAGGCCGCTGCTTCCGGCAGATTGGGCGTCAGCAGATCGGCCAGCGGCAGCAACTCGTCACGGACGGCCGCGACCGCATCTGGCAGCAGCAGCGCGTGATTGCTCTTCGAAATCATCACCGTGTCGAGCACGATGTGCTTCGGCTTGTGCCGCCGCAGCGCATCGGCGACCGCGCGCGCGATCGGCGCATTCGCCAGCATGCCGATCTTCACGGCGTCGATACGGATGTCGTCGAACACCGCATCGAGTTGCGCTGTAATGAAGGCGGGATCCGGCGCATGAATCGCCGTGACGCCACGCGTGTTCTGCGCGGTGAGCGCGGTGATCACGCTCGCGCCATAAGCGCCGAGCGCCGAGAAAGCTTTCAGATCGGCCTGAATGCCGGCGCCGCCGCCAGAGTCGGAACCGGCGATCGTCAGCACATTGGGAATGGGTTGAGTCATGGCAAAGCGAGGAAAGGGGAAAGGCGCGGGCAGTAAGCGCGGGAATTAAGCGCGCTGCCCGCCGCGGGTCAGTGCTTGACTTCGCCGATCAGCGCGACCGAGTCGAACGCGCGCTGATTTGCCTGGTGGCGCCGCATCACGAACCACATCATCACGCAGACGAAGGTGCCGAACAGCACGATCACCGCGGCGACAGGCACGTCGAGCCACACCAGTACTGCGTATAGGCACAGCATCACGAGCACCGAGAGATTTTCGTTGAAGTTCTGCACGGCGATCGAGTGACCCGCCGACAGCAGCACGTGACCGCGATGCTGGAGCAGCGCATTCATCGGTACGACGAAAAAGCCCGACAGGCCGCCGACGATCATCAAGAAGATATACGCAAAGATCAGATAGCCCGGCAGGTGCACGTGGCCGAAATACAGACCCCAATGCCTAGGGAACAGATCGCGTGTATAGAAGGCCATCAGCATCACGGCGATGCCCATCATGATGCCGACCGGAAGTACCGTCAGCGATTTTTTCAACGGCACGCGCGAGGCTGCGTAAATCGCGCCGACCGCCACGCCGACCGCCACCACCGCCTGCAGAATTGCGGCTTCCGAAAGCGACATGCTCAGCGACACTTCGGCCCACTTCAGCACGATGAATTGCAGTGTCGCGCCGGCGCCCCAAAAGAGCGTCGTGACGGCGAGCGAGATCTGACCGAGCTTGTCACGCCACAGCACGAGGAAACAGTCGGCGAAATCAGTGACGAGCTTGATCGGGCCGCGTTCCTGTTTTGGATAGCGTGCGCCGGTGTCGGGAATGCGCAAATTGAAGAGCGCCGCGATCACGTAGATCGCCATGATCACCAGCATCGCCGCTTCAGCGGGCGTATTGACCGTGGGGATGTGGTGCCGGAGGATCGGCGCGGCAATGTGAGGGCTGATCAGCGCGCCGCCGAGCACCGTACCGAGAATGATCGAGCCGACGGTGGTGCCTTCAATCCAGCCGTTCGCGGCGACCAGTCGGTCAGGCGGCAGCAGTTCAGTGAGAATGCCGTATTTGGCGGGCGAGTAGGCCGCCGCGCCGAAACCCACAATGCCATAGGCGAGCAACGGATGCGCGCCCACCAGCATCGTGATGCAACCGACTACTTTGATGGTATTGGTGACGAACATCACCTGTCCCTTTGGACGGGAGTCGGCGAAGGCACCTACGAAGGCGGCCAGAACGACATACGACAGCACAAAGAACAACTTGAGCAGCGGCGTCATCCAGTTCGGGGCGTGGAGATCTTTCAGCAGTGCGATAGCAGCGATCAGAAGCGCATTGTCGGCCAGCGACGAAAAAAACTGCGCGGCCATGATGGTGTAAAAACCTTTTTTCATCTGATGCGATGCTGTCCTCGCTGCGGTCTGTCCGCCCCGGCCGTGTGCTAAGCGTCCGGGCTTATGCCGTTCGAAATGGGTTGTGCGCACGGCTTTATATCACGAAAATAGCTGGATTCGGACTAGCAAAATCCTTGATCGCACCGCCCAGCGGGCCGCCGAGCGCTGAAAACGCCCTGTAAGCTCCTGATTCGCAAGCGTCTTTACGAAAATTACCCATGCCGCGCCCCCTCTCAGCCACGATTCATACAGCCGCACTCGCCAATAATCTCGCCGTCGCCCGGCGCTATGCACCAAAATCCAAGATCTGGGCCGTCGTCAAGGCAAACGCCTACGGACACGGCCTCGCGCGCGCTTTTCCCGGTCTGCGTGCAACGGACGGCTTTGGTCTGCTTGACCTCGAAGAAGCCGTGAAGTTGCGCGAATTGGGCTGGGCCGGCCCGATTTTGTTGCTCGAAGGCTTCTTCCGTCCGACCGATATCGACGTGATCGACCGCTACAGCCTGACCACGGCGCTGCACTCGGACGAACAGCTGCGCATGCTCGAAATGGCGCGCCTGTCCAAGCCGGTCAATATCCAGCTGAAGATGAACACCGGCATGAACCGCCTCGGTTACACGGTGGAAAAATTCCGCTCCGCGTGGGAGCGTGCGCGGGCCTGCCAGGGCGTCGGCCAGATCACGTTGATGACCCATTTCTCGGATGCCGACGGCGAACGCGGTATCGCGCATCAGATGGAAGCGTTCGAACGCGGCGCGCAAGGTATTGCCGGCGCGCGCAGCCTCTCGAATTCGGCGGCGACGCTGTGGCATCCCGAAGCACACTTCGACTGGGTCCGGCCGGGCATCATCCTGTACGGCGCGTCACCCTCGGGCGTGACGGCCGCGATTGCAGGCACCGGCCTGCAACCGGCCATGACGCTCACCTCTGAACTGATCGCCGTGCAGACGCTCGCCGAAGGCCATACGGTCGGCTATGGCTCGGCGTTCAAGGCGCGCGGGTCGATGCGCATCGGTGTGGTGGCCTGCGGTTACGCGGACGGTTATCCGCGGGTCGCGCCGGAAGGCACACCGGTGATCGTCGACGGCGTACGCACGCGGATCGTCGGACGGGTATCGATGGACATGCTGACCGTCGATCTGACGCCAGTCCCGACGGCCAACGTCGGTTCGCGAGTCGAGCTGTGGGGTCCGTCACTGCCGATCGACGACGTCGCGCAGTCGTGCGGGACGATTGGCTATGAGCTGATGTGCGCGGTGGCGCCGCGCGTGCCAGTGCGCGCGGAGTAAGGCGCGTGGCTAAACAGAAGACGTTGTACGTCTGCAGTGAATGCGGCGGCCAGTCGCCGAAGTGGGCCGGGCAGTGCCCGTCATGCAATGCGTGGAACACGCTGGTCGAATCGGTGGCGGAGACGCCGTCTACGCATCGCTTCCAGTCGCTCGCGAAGAGCGCGCCGGTGCGGCGTCTCGCCGATATCGACGCGTCCGACGTGCCGCGCTTTTCGACCGGCGTCAGCGAGTTCGACCGTGTGCTGGGCGGCGGTCTGGTGCCGGGCGGTGTGGTGCTGATCGGCGGGGACCCCGGCATCGGCAAGTCGACGCTGCTGCTGCAGTCGCTTGCCGAAATCGCCGCGGATAAACGTGCGCTTTATATCAGCGGCGAAGAATCGGCTGCGCAGATCGCGTTGCGCGCGCAACGGCTTTCGTTGCTGGAGCCCGGCTCGAAGGCCAGCGAGCTGCAACTGCTCGCGGAAATCCAGCTCGAGAAAATTCAGGCGACGATCGCCGAGCAGCGGCCGGACGTCGCGGTGATCGACTCGATTCAAACCGTTTATTCCGACGCGCTGACCTCAGCGCCTGGTTCGGTCGCGCAGGTGCGCGAGTGCGCGGCGCAATTGACGCGCATCGCCAAACAGTCGGGCACCACGATCATCATGGTCGGACACGTCACCAAGGAAGGTGCGCTCGCGGGGCCGCGCGTGCTCGAGCACATCGTCGATACGGTGCTGTATTTCGAGGGCGACACACATTCGTCCTATCGTCTGGTGCGCGCGATCAAGAACCGCTTCGGCGCGGTCAACGAACTCGGCGTCTTTGCGATGACCGAGCGCGGTTTGCGCGGCGTCGCCAATCCGTCGGCGTTGTTTCTGTCGCAGCATGAGCAATCCGTTGCGGGGTCGTGCGTGCTCGTCACGCAGGAGGGCACGCGGCCGCTGCTGGTCGAAGTGCAGGCGCTGGTGGATTCGGCTAACGCGCCGAATCCACGGCGCTTGGCCGTTGGACTGGAACAGAACCGCCTGGCGATGCTGCTGGCAGTGTTGCATCGGCACGCCGGCATCGCCTGTTTCGACCAGGACGTGTTCCTGAACGCAGTGGGCGGCGTGAAGATCACCGAGCCGGCGGCCGACCTGGCCGTGTTGCTCGCGATTCACTCTTCGATGCGCAACAAGCCGCTGCCCAAGGGGCTCGTTGTATTCGGCGAAGTGGGACTGGCCGGCGAAATCCGGCCATCGCCGCGTGGTCAGGACCGTCTTAAGGAAGCGGCCAAGCTGGGGTTTTCTGTCGCGGTCATTCCGAAGGCCAATGCCCCCAAACAGCCGATTGAAGGCTTACAAGTTGTTGCGGTCGAACGGATCGAACAGGCCATCGATCGGGTTCGCACGCTTGAATAGACGGGGCTCCCGCGTCGGCGGGGCCCCTACGGTCCGTAATGGTCAGTAAATATCTCCATATTGGCTGTAACCTACCCGACATTCCTTTTTCCTAAGCTGGCAGGGTATTGCATCCCTTCTGATGCTCGAAAAAGGATCGCACCTTGAAACAGTCTTATGAAACCGTGGCCGAGCGGCCGATGCAGGTGCGCGGCTGCCGCGTCTCCGAGCCTATTCGCCAGCCCTGGGGCGGCGCTTGCCGGATTGTCGAGTGGATCGATACGACGGGACAGATTTCCCGCCGGGTAGTGGCCGAAGATGTCACGGCCGCCGAAGTGCGCGCGACGATCAACCGTCACGTGGAAGGCCGCAAGCATTTCCTGTACGACGACGAACAAACGCCGCGCCAGGTTTTGCCGCGGCAGACGGCGGTGCGGCGCTGAGGTACGGGGCAGTGGGGCATTGGCCTGCACCGCCTGAATTCAAGTCGTAGCTTGGCCTTGGCTTAACCTTCGCCACGCTTCAATAGCGCTTAACCGTGATGACGACCATCGTACCCGGCATCGTTTCCTTTCTGGTCTTCGTTCATTGCCGCGCACGCTTGTGGATTGAACAACGGGTGCTGCGCGGCTTCAGCCGGGGTCAGTACCGGCGAGACGCAGCAGTCCAGCGATTCCAGCAGCAGGACCCATTCTTCCAGTGGGCGCTTGCCGATCAGCTCGGCTAACTCCTGCGTCAATGCGGCGGCATCCGGGCCGCCAATCGCCTGGCCGAGGCTCCAGTGGCGCGTCGCCCATTCGGGCCGGTCCAGCGCCATGCACAGCGTTTCCCAGAACTTCAGTTCCAGCGCGCCGACAGCGAGCCAGCGCTTATCGAGCGTCCGGTACAGGTTGTAGCAGGGCACGCCGCCGTTCAGCAGACCAGCGCCGGCGGCCGGCGCGGCGCCCTCGTTGGCGAGCGCCACTTGCGCGACGACGTTGTGAGCATGCGTGACATGCGTCATCGATACGTCGACGAAGCGGCCGTCCCCTCCGCGCGACACATGCCATAGCGCGGCGAGAATCTGCGTCACTGCACTCAATGCGCCGCCGAGCAGGTCGGCAATCTGGAAATTCGGCAGAATCGGCGCACCGTCGCGGCCCGCCAGTTGATCGAGCACGCCCGCGTAGCCGATGTAGTTCAGATCATGACCGGCATGGTCGACAAAGGGACCGCTCGCGCCGTAACCGCTGATCGCGCAGTAGACCAGCCCCGGATTGACCGCGCGCAGGGTTTCGTAGCCGATGCCGAGGCGCTCCATCACGCCGGGCCGGAAACTCTCGATCAGCACATCCGCTTCCGCAGCGAGTGCGCGCAATACATTGCGCCCCGCTTCCGATTTGAGGTCGAGGCGCGTCTCGCGCTTGCCGCGATTCACCAGGCGGTAAAACGCGCCGGGGCGGCCTGCCACGCGGTCTCCCGACGACTGCATCATCGTGCGGGTGGGGTCGCCCGCACCGGGCGCTTCGATCTTCAGCACGTCGGCGCCGAGTTCCGCAAGCCGCAAGGCGGCCACCGGACCGGGCAACAGGCGCGTCAGGTCCAGTACGCGCAGGCCTTGCAGCGGACCGGGCGCTGCCACGGATGACGGCGCAACTGACGGCGCGACTGACGCCTCGGATACAGATTCAGACGAAGACGCTGACGAGCTCACGGGTGACAAGGGCTACCTCCGATCGATGCCGGCGCGGTCCGGGAACAGCCTGCCGCTAGCCGATTTGTTCGAGTTCCTCGTGAGTCTCGAGCCAATCGGCTTCGAGCGTTTCGAGGCGCGCGTTCACATCTGCCTGACGGCGGATTGCCTCCGTCAGTTTGCTCTTCTGCTCGGGCTCATAACTGGCCGGATCGACGACGAACGCATCGAGGGTCGCCTTTTCCGCGTTGAGCACGTCCATTTCCTTTTCGATCTTCATGATGCGGCTTTGCAGCGGCTTTTTCAGATGCGCGAGCTTCTGGCGTGTTTCCGCTTCGAGGCGGCGTTGCTCCTTGCGATTGACGCCGCTGTCCGCGCTATCCGCATCGTTCGACGCCGTGCCCGCTTTCAGCGCCGCGCGTTGTTCCGCGGCATGCTGGAGCAGCCAGTCACGGTAGTCGTCGAGATCGCCGTCGAATTCCTGCAGACGGTGTTTGGCGACCAGCATGAATACGTCGGTGGTGGCGCGCAGCAGATGCCGGTCGTGCGACACCAGAATCAGTGTGCCCTCAAATTGTGCGAGCGCCATGGTCAGCGCGTGACGCGTTTCGAGATCCAGGTGGTTGGTCGGCTCGTCGAGCAGCAGCAGATTTGGCTTTTGCCAGATGATCAGCGCGAGTGCCAGACGTGCTTTTTCGCCGCCCGAGAAGGGCGCGATCTTCGCGGTCGCCATCTCGCCGGAAAAGTTGAAACTGCCGAGGAAGTCGCGCAATTCCTGTTCGCGCGTATCCGGTGCAAGACGCGCCAGATGCTGCAGCGGCGTGTCGTCCGGGCGCAGCGTTTCGAGCTGATGCTGCGCGAAGTAGCCGATGCGCAGACCCTTGCCTTCGCGCACATGGCCGCCAAGCGCCTCGAGCGTGCCGGCGAGCGTTTTGATCAGCGTCGACTTGCCCTGGCCGTTCGCGCCGAGCAGGCCGATGCGCTGACCATTCTGGATCGACAGCATCACGTGGTCGACGATTGGAATTTCGCCGTCTTCACCACGATAGCCGCAGCGCACGTCTTCCATCACCATCATCGGATTCGGTGCGGAATCGGGCGTCCGGAATTCGAACGTGAACGGCGAAGACGCATGCGCCGGTGCGATCAACTCCATCTTTTCGAGCGCTTTCACGCGGCTCTGCGCCTGGCGTGCCTTGGTGGCCTGCGCCTTGAAACGGTTGATGTAGCTCTGCAGATGCTCGACCGTGCGCTGTTGCTTCTCATACGCGCTCTGCTGCAGAGCGATCTGTTGCGCGCGCAGGATTTCGAACTGCGAATAGTTGCCGCCGTAACGCTTGATCTGCTGATGCTCCAGATGCAGCGTGACGTTGCAGACCGAATCGAGAAATTCGCGGTCGTGCGAGATCACGATCAGCGTGCCTGGATAACGGTGCAGCCAGTCTTCCAGCCAGACGATTGCGTCGAGATCCAGGTGGTTGGTCGGTTCGTCGAGCAGCAGCAGGTCGGAGCGGCACATCAGCGCCTGCGCCAGATTCAGCCGCATGCGCCAGCCGCCCGAGAAGCTGCTGACCGGCTCGCGCGTTTGTTCGAGCGTGAAGCCGAGGCCGAGCAGCAAAGCCTCGGCGCGGGCGGGCGCGGTGTAGCCGTCAGCGTCGGCGAACGCGGCGTGCGCTTCGCCTTCGGCGGCGCCGTCATGTGCGGCCGAGGCTTCGGCGATGCGTGCTTCGATGGTGCGCAAGGCGGCGTCGCCGTCGAGCGTATAGGCGAGGGCGGTTTTGTCGGCGGCGGGTGTTTCCTGCGCGACGTGGGCGATCTGCCAGTTTGGCGGCATGGCGAAATCGCCGCCGTCGGCGTGCAGTTCGCCGAGCAGCACGGCAAACAGCGTCGACTTGCCCGCGCCGTTCGCCCCCACCAGACCGGCCTTCTCGCCGGGGTTGAGGGTGAACGTGGTGTTTTCAAAGAGCGGCTTGGTGCCGCGCGCGAGGCTGAACTGGTTAAAGCGGATCACGAAGAGGCCGGCTGGAGAAAAACGCTATTTTAGACTGCCGGGGCTGACACCGGGCGCTCAACCGGGATCGGCCATTCGGCCGACTGTACCGGTGAAGCTTTTGGCATAGACTGACGACTTTCACGGGGGAGAGCATATGACATCGATTTATTCGTTTTCTGCACGTACGCTCGGCGGCGAGGAAGTGAGCCTCGAGCGCTACCAGGGCAAGGTCTTGCTGATCGTCAATACGGCAAGCGAATGCGGATTCACGCCGCAGTACGCGGGTCTGCAAAAGGTTTTTGACACTTACGCGGCGCGCGGACTCGCGGTGCTCGGTTTTCCGTGCAACCAGTTTGGCAAGCAGGAGCCGGGTGACGCCACGCAGATCGGCAGTTTCTGCGAAAAGAACTACGGCGTGACCTTTCCGATGTTCGACAAGATCGATGTGAACGGCGCCAACGCGCATCCGCTGTTCCGCTATCTGACGGGCGAGGCGCCGGGCTTGCTGGGACTCGAAGCGATCAAATGGAACTTCACCAAGTTCCTGATCGGCCGCGACGGCAATGTGGTGAAGCGCTACGCGCCGCTGACCAAGCCCGAGGCGGTTGTCGAAGACATTGAAAAACAGTTGTAACACGCGGCGCAGCCGGAGGTTCGCCACGAGCTGAGAGCTGGAGCTGGAGGCCGCGCACGAGCGAGCGCTCAAACCCGAGTTGATGCCGGGCCGGTCTCGGTGGCGCAGCAGCAGGGGGCGCTACAGGATCGGCGAGAACAACCGCGCCACGTGCATCAAAACGCGCCGCAGCGCGCTCGCGTTGCGGTACTCGGTGCGGTCGATTTCGAGCGACTCCGCGAAGTCTTTGAGCAGCATCGCTTCGACATCCCTGGCGAAGCCGCGGTCCACGGTCAGCACCATGATTTCGAAGTTCAACCGGAACGAGCGGTTGTCGAGATTGGCGCTGCCGATGGCCGCCGCCGCGCTGTCGATCAGCACGACCTTCTGATGCAAGAAGCCCGGCTGGTAGCGGAAGATGCGGATGCCCGCGCGCAGTGAGTCGTACGCATACAGTTTCGAGGCTGCGAACACCACGCGGTGATCGCGCCGGCACGGAATCAGAATCCGCACATCCACGCCGCGTAGCACGGCCAGTCGCAACGCGGCGAATACAGCTTCGTCGGGTATCAGATAAGGCGTGGTGATCCAGATCCGCTCGCGTGCCGCATTGATCGCTTCGACGAAGAAGAGCGAGCAGGTCTCCTGCTTGTCGGCCGGACCGCTTGGCACGACGAGGCAGTGCATGCCCTGGTCGTCTGGCTGGAAGGCGGGCATCTCGAACGCAGGCAGTTGCTGGGTCGCCCAGTGCCAGTCCTCAGTGAACACGAACTGGATGCTGGCGACCGCTGGGCCGCGCACTTCGATATGCGTATCGCGCCACGGCGACAGCGGCGGTTTGCCACCGAGATATTCGACGCCGACGTTGTGTCCGCCGACAAACGCGCGCTCGCCGTCCACCGAGACGATCTTGCGGTGATTGCGGAAGTTCAATTGCAAGCGGTTGACGAAGCGGCGATTGGTGGCGAACGGGTGCGTCTCCACGCCGGCCGCGCGCAGCGTCGCCACGTAGCGGTGGGGTAGATCGAAACTACCGATGCTGTCGTACAGGAAGTAGACGCGCACGCCCTGCTGCGCTTTCGCGATCAGCGCGTCTTTGAGCATCTCGCCGAGCGCGTCGTCGCGCACGATGAAGAACTGCACGATTACGTATTTGCGTGCGCCTTCGATCGCTTCGAAAATCGCCTCGAAAGTCGCGGCTCCGTTCACCAGTGTGCGTACGGAATTGCCCGGCAGGAACGGCATGCCACCCAGGCGCGTAAGCGAATGCACAAGTCTCGCGCCAAGTTCCTGGGTAGGCAGCCCTGCCGAGGAGGCCCGCGTGTCCCATTCCTGAGGATGGGCGCGTGTGCGCAGCAATTCGTTTTCGATGCGACGAGCGTCTGCATAACCCTGGAATTTGCTGCGACCGAGGAACAGGTACGGCACCAGCGTCAGATAGGGCATGGCGACCAGCGATACGGCCCATGCGATCGCGCCTTGCGACGTGCGGGTGTTCAGAATCGCGTGGCACGCTGCCACCACGCCGAGAATATGGGCGAGGGCGACCAGCGGGCCGATATGAAGCAGGTCGAATTCCATAGGCGGACGAAGGGTTGGCAATGTGCTGTCAGCGGCTGCCTGACAGCACAGCGGAAAGCCGACCGCGCCTATCTTACCGAACGTACGTGCGTTGAGGGGCGTGACGGTCCAGCTTCTTCGTGGATTCCGCGAATGCGGGGCGGGGGAGAGACGCACGGTACTGGCGTGTGCGGCGAGGCGGCGCGACACGCGCGGCAGGCAATGAACGTCCGCCGCGCGTGTCGCGCGATAAAGCGATCCAGCGATAAAAAGTCAGACCGGCAGATCCGCGGCCTGAATCAGGAACACGTTGTCATCGCCGGCGCTCGTCGACAGCCAGACCAGATCGAGGCCGCCGAATGCCGCTTCGACATTCGCGCGTTCGTTGCCGATCTCGACCACCAGCACGCCGTCTGCGGTCAGCCAGTTGCGCGCTTCGGCGATGATCCGGCGCACGATATCCATGCCGTCCGCGCCGCCTGCCAAAGCCATGTCCGGCTCGTGCTTGTATTCGGCGGGCAGTTCCTGCATCGAGGTGGCGTTCACATACGGTGGATTGCTGATAATCACGTCGTAGCGGCGCTCGGCGAGCGGCGCGTACAGATCGCCTTCGAAGAGGGCGACGCGGTCGTCGAGTTTGTAGTCCGTGACGTTGCGCGTGGCGACCTCCAGAGCAGGTGCGGAGAGATCGACGGCATCGATATCCGCGTTCGGGAAGGCGTGCGCGGCTAGGATCGCGAGGCAGCCGGAGCCGGTGCACAGTTCGAGCACGGCGCTGACCTGCTCGGGATCTTCCACGTACGGTTGCAGACCGTCCTGCAGCAATTCGCCGATGAACGAACGCGGCACGATCACGCGTTCATCCACGTAGAAGCGGAAGCCGTGCATCCACGCTTCCTGCGTGATGTACGCCGCCGGCACGCGCTGGCCGGCGCGGCGCTCGATCACGTTCAGCACGGCGTCGATTTCAGCGGCGGAGAGGCGTGCGTCGAGAAACGGGTCCAGCAGATCGAGCGGCAAATGCAGCGTGTGCAATATCAGATAAGCGGCTTCGTCGTAGGCGTTGGCCGAGCCGTGGCCGAACGACAGCTCGGCCTGGTTGAAGCGCGACACCGCGAAACGCAGCAGGTCGCGGACAGTGGAAAACGGGAGCGTCATCGCAGTAATTCCTTGGTCAGGCGATCAGTTGTTCGAGCACGCGGCGATACACGTTTTTCAGCGGCTCGATGTGTGCGACTTCGATATGTTCGTCGATCTTGTGGATGCTGGCGTTCAGCGGGCCGAATTCGATCACCTGCTCGCAGATGCGGGCGATGAAGCGGCCGTCCGAGGTGCCGCCGGTGGTCGACAGTTCGGTCGTGACGCCGGTTTCGTCCTTGATCGCTTTAGCGAGCGCATTCGACAGATCGCCGCGCGGCGTGAGGAACGGCAGGCCGCTCACGGTCCATTGCAGGTCGTATTCAAGATTGTGCTTGTCGAGGATCGCATGGACGCGTGCCTGCAGGCCTTCCACCGTGCTTGCCGTCGAGAAGCGGAAATTGAACATCACGTCCGCATGGCCAGGAATCACGTTGGTCGCGCCGGTGCCGCTATGGATGTTCGAAACCTGCCAGGTGGTCGGCGGGAAGTACTCGTTGCCGTCGTCCCAGCGTTCGGCGACCAGCTCGGCCAAGGCGGGCGCGAGCAGATGCACCGGATTTTTCGCCAGATGCGGATAGGCGATATGGCCTTGCACGCCCTTGACGATCAGCTTGCCCGACATTGAACCGCGCCGGCCATTTTTCACCATGTCGCCGAGTTGAGCGCTCGACGTCGGTTCGCCGACGATGCAGTAGTCCATGCGCTCGCCGCGCGCCTGCAGGGCTTCGACGACCTTGACGGTGCCGTCGGTAGCGGGGCCTTCTTCGTCGCTCGTAATCAGGAAGGCGATCGAGCCGCGATGGGCGGCGTGGGCCGCGACGAACTCCTCGCTGGCCACCACGAAGCCGGCGATCGACGCCTTCATGTCCGCTGCGCCGCGGCCATAGAGCTTGCCGTCACGATGGGTCGGCTCGAACGGCGCCGAGTGCCATTGTTCGAGCGGGCCAGTCGGCACGACGTCCGTGTGGCCGGCGAACGCGAGCAGCTTGCCGCGCGTGCCGTCGACGCCGCGTTTGACGGCCCACAGATTGGTCACACCGTTCGATTCGATCGTCTCGTGCTCGAAGCCGAGCGCGGACAGGCGTTCGATCAGCAGACGCTGGCAATGCTGGTCGTCGGGCGTCACGGAGGCGCGCGCGATCAGTTGTTCGGTAAGGGCGAGGGTGCCGGACATGGATTCAGTACAAGCCACTTTGAAATGAAAAAATGCCGGCTGGCGGTTGGACACCGCAGCCGGCAACAGCTTTTAAGCAACGCGGCGAGGCCGCGTTTTACTTCTTGTTGCGTTCGATCTTGCACTGATGCGAGTCTTTGATCGTGACGTTCGAACCGTTGTAGCCGGTCCCACGCCTCAGATCTTGCGCATCAGATCACGCAAACAGCGCCGCGTATTCGTCCGCGGAGAAGCCGAGCGATTTGACCTTTCCATTGACCACCAGCACCGGCCGCTTGATCACCGACGGCTTGTGGATCATCAACGCGATCGCGCCCGACTGCGTGTCCGCCGCCGCTTTCATGTCGTCGGACAGTCCGCGCCAGGTTGTGCCCCGACGATTGAGCAACGCGTCGAGCTTCACATCCTTCAGCCAGTCCTGCACGAGCGGCTCGGTCACGCCGTGTTTCTTGAAGTCGTGGAATTCGAACTCGACGTCATGCTCTTCGAGCCACACACGGGCCTTCTTCACGGTGTCGCAGTTCGGGATGCCGTAGACGACGGTCTTGGTGCCGCGTGCCATCAGTCGCCTCGCAGCAGCTCATTCAGGCCGACCTTCGCACGCGTCTTGGCGTCGACCTTCTTGACGATCACGGCGCAGTACAGGCTGTGCGAGCCGTCCTTCGACGGCAGGTTGCCCGCCACCACCACCGAGCCCGCCGGAATGCGGCCGTACGTGACTTCACCGGTTTCGCGGTCATAAATCTTGGTGCTTTGGCCGAGGTACACGCCCATCGAGATTACCGAGTTTTCTTCGACGATCACGCCTTCCACCACTTCCGAACGCGCGCCGATGAAGCAGTTGTCTTCGATGATGACCGGGTTCGCCTGCAGCGGCTCCAGCACGCCGCCAATGCCCACGCCACCCGACAGGTGGACGTTCTTGCCGATCTGCGCGCACGAGCCGACAGTCGCCCACGTGTCGACCATCGTGCCTTCGTCCACATAGGCGCCGATGTTGGTGTACGACGGCATCAGGACGACGTTCTTCGCGATGAACGAGCCGCGGCGTGCGATGGCGGGCGGCACCACGCGGAAGCCGCCTGCAGCAAAGTCTTCAGCCGTGTAGTTGGCGAACTTCGAGGGCACCTTGTCGTAGAACTGCGAGTAGCCGCCCGCCGCTTGCACCACGTTGTCTTCCAGGCGGAACGACAGCAGCACGGCTTTCTTCAGCCATTGATTGACGACCCAGTCGCCGTCCTTCTTTTCGGCGACGCGCAGCGCGCCCTTGTCCAGTTGCTCGATGGCGTGGGCGACGGCTTCGCGCACGTCGGCCGGAGCGGCTTTCGGCGACAGTTCGGCGCGGTTTTCCCAGGCGGTATCAATGATCTGCTGAAGTTGTTGCGACATATGCGTGCTTTTCTGAAGAGTTGAAGTCTGAAGAAGGGAATGCGGTGCGCGGGGTTGCTGAATTCGAAAAATTCGCGAAAAACTCAGCCCGCGAGCGCGCGGCAAAAATCGACGATCCGTTGTGCGCCTTGCGTGCATTCGTCGACATCGGCGACGAGCGCCATGCGCACAAAATTGCGGCCGGGGTTCGCGCCGTGCGCAGTACGCGCGAGGAACGAGCCCGGCAGAACCGTCACATTATAGTCGGCGTAGAGGCGCTGGGCGAACTCGGTGTCCGACAGGCCGGTGCGCGAGACGTCTGCCCACAGGTAGAACGCAGCGTCCGGCAGGCGTACGTCGAGCACCTCGGCGAGCATCGGCGTCACGGTGGAAAACTTCTGCACGTACTTCGCGCGGTTCTCGCGCACGTGCGTTTCGTCATTCCAGGCCGCGATGCTGGCATTCTGGAACACCGTCGACAAGGCCGCACCGTGGTATGTCCGGTATAGCAGGAAAGCTTTCAGGATCGCCGCGTCGCCCGCCACGAAGCCCGAGCGCATGCCCGGCACGTTCGAGCGCTTGGACAGGCTCGACAGCATCACGAGACGCTCGAAGCCGCGGCCGAGCTTGTGGGCCGCTTCCAGACCGCCGAGCGGCGGATTGGCTTCGTCGAAGTAGATTTCCGAGTAGCACTCGTCCGAGGCGATCACGAAGCCGTAGCGGTCCGACAGCGCGAACAGTTCGCGCCAGTCGTCGAGCGTGAGCACCGCGCCGGTGGGATTGCCCGGCGAGCACACGTACAGCAGCTGCGTGCGCGCCCAGATGTCGGCCGGGACCGCCGAATAGTCGCAGGCGAAGTTGCGCGCCGGGTCGCTATTGACGAAGTACGGCTGCGCGCCGGCCAGAATCGCCGCGCCTTCGTAGATTTGGTAGAACGGGTTCGGACAGAGTACGATCGCAGGTTCGCCGTCGGCAGTAAGCTTGGGGTCGATTACCGTTTGTGCGAGCGCAAAAAGCGCCTCGCGCGAGCCCGACACGGGCAGCACCTGGGTGGCCGGATCGACCGGCGGCAGGTTATAGCGCTGCGTGACCCACTTCGCAATCGATTCACGCAGCGGCTGCGAGCCGATGGTCGCAGGATAGGCTGACAAGCCGCCGAGCGAAGCAATTACCGCGTCGCGAATCAGCGAGGGCGTGGGATGTTTTGGCTCGCCGATGCCGAAGCTGATGTGCGCGAGGCCGGCCGGCGGCGTGACGTCCTTGAAAAGCGCGCGCAGCTTTTCGAACGGATAGGGCTGAAGGGAGTCGAGTAGCGGGTTCACTGGGCGGATCGAGCCTGATCGAAGATGGGCGCAGAGGAATGCTGGGCACGCATGCTGACCGTAAAACGCGTGAAACACGCGAAAAGGGCGGCAGCGGCGGCGAGCGAATGATTATAGCGTGGCGGCGCGGGCGGGAAATTCATGGCGGCATTGCCGTGTGCCAGCCAAAACGCATGCAACAGAGAGAAGCCGGACGGTAGTCATCTTGGATGACTCAGGGCCGCAATGGCCCGAACGCAAGCTTTGTGGCCCGCAGAAGGTATCTGGGAGCACATTGCGGCGGCGCCTGGCGTGTAAGACGCGGCGCAACCCGCCAGGCAGCGCAGGCATTGCGACGCAGCGGGAACGACGCGAACTGCCGGCGGTTCGCGCAAAAAAGAAGCAGGAGCAGCAATGGTCGTAGCAGCAACGGAGACATCCGGACGATTCGGACGATTCGGACGAAGCGGGCGCGAGGACGCCGCCGTCCGTAACCTCAGCAACCCCACCCGCAAGCGCAGCCACTGCAGCGGGAGCACCGCACCATGACCAACTGGATCCGCAACGGCTTGCCGACGGGTTGGCCCACCCTGGCGATCATGCTGGGCGCCTCGGTGTGGGGGATGATCTGGTACCCGCTGCGCATGCTGAATGCGCTCGGCGTGACCGGTACGGCAGCGAGCGCGCTCACGAGCGGCGCGGGTTGCCTGTTCGTCCTGCTGGTGCGCTATCGCGCGCTCAGGACCGTGCGCTGGCACTGGCTGCTGCCGGCCTTGGCGCTGGCCGCGGGCATTACCAATCTCGGCTTCGTGTGGGGCTCGATCCACGGCGAGGTGATGCGCGTGCTGTTGCTGTTCTATCTCACCCCCGCCTGGACCGCGCTCTTTGCGCACTTCATTCTGCACGAACGGCTGACCTGGGCGGGCGCGGGCCTCGCCGCGCTGTCGCTGGCCGGTGCGATGACGATGCTGTGGTCGCCGCAACTGGGCATGCCGGTGCCCGGCAACCTCGCCGAATGGGCAGGACTTGCGGGCGGCATGGGCTTTGCAATGAGCAACGTGCTGATTCTCAAGACGAGCCGCGTGCTGCCCGAGATGAAACCCGAAATGCGCACGGCGACGATCTTCGGCGGTGCCGCGATTTTCAGCGCCTTTGCGTCACTGTTCGAGGCGATGCCCGCACCGCCCACCGGCGCGCATCTCGGCACGGCCGCATTACTAGTGCTCGGCCTCGGTTTTCTGCTCGCATCGAACAATATGCTCGTGCAGTATGGACTCGCGCGGGTGCCGGCCAATCGGGCCTCGATCATCATGCTGTTCGAGATCGTGGTCACGGCCCTGTCCGCGTGGCTCTTTGCTGGCGAGACGCCGGGCCCGCGCGAATGGGCCGGCGGCGCGTGCATCGTGCTGGCGTCGGCACTGTCCAGTTGGGTGCATCGGACCAAGGTTTTGCCGCCTGATCCGGCCAATCAGGATGTGGGGCTCGACGCCGACGGTGACGCAGACCGTAAGGACGCTAAGAACCGCTCACGCGCGATGGTATGATTGCCCCTCATTAGCCGGCGCACGCTTCACCGCGTGCGATTGGCGCCCGTATCGCGGGGTTGCGCGGGTCGTGTCGCTGCATCGGCGAACGGCTGGCGCGGCCTTCACGAGCCACCTTTTATTTTCCCTTTTCAAACAGCGAAATCGCCGTGCGTCTGACCTCGATCAAACTCGCTGGCTTCAAGTCATTCGTCGATCCCACGCATTTCCAGGTACCGGGCCAGCTCGTCGGCGTGGTCGGGCCGAATGGGTGCGGCAAGTCCAACATCATCGACGCCGTGCGCTGGGTGCTTGGCGAATCGCGCGCTTCCGAGCTGCGCGGCGAGTCGATGCAGGACGTGATCTTCAATGGCTCGACCGCGCGCAAGCCGGGTAGCCGCGCCAGCGTCGAACTCGTGTTCGACAACGCCGACGGCCGTGCCGCCGGGCAGTGGGGGCAGTATGCCGAAATCGCCGTCAAGCGCGTGCTGACGCGCGACGGCACCTCGAGCTACTACATCAACAACTTGCCGGCGCGCCGTCGCGACATTCAGGACATTTTCCTTGGCACCGGCCTCGGGCCGCGTGCGTACGCGATCATCGGGCAGGGCATGATCGCGCGCCTGATCGAAGCGAAACCGGAAGAGCTGCGCGTGTTCCTCGAAGAGGCCGCGGGCGTGTCGAAGTACAAGGAACGCCGCCGCGAAACTGAGAACCGCCTGCACGACACGCGCGAGAATCTGATTCGCGTCGAAGATATCGTCCGCGAACTCAGCGCGAACCTCGAGAAGCTCGAGGCGCAGGCGATCGTCGCGACCAAATACAAGGATTTGCAGGCCGACGGCGAAGAGAAGCAGCGTTTGTTGTGGCTGTTGCGCAAGAACGAAGCCGGCGGTGAGCAGGAACGCCAGCAACGCGCGATCGAACAGGCGCAGATCGACCTCGAAGCGCAAACCGCGAAGCTGCGCGAAGTCGAAGCGCAACTCGAAACGCTGCGCGTCGCGCATTACTCCGCCAGCGACGCGATGCAGGGTGCGCAAGGCGCGTTGTACGAGGCGAATGCCGAAGTCAGCCGCCTCGAGGCCGAGATCAAGTTCATCGTCGAATCGCGCAACCGCGTGCAGGCGCAGATCGCCGCGTTGACCGCGCAGCGTGAACAGTGGCAGTCGCAAGCCCAAAAAGCACAAGACGATCTCGAAGACGCTGAAGAACAGCTGGCCGTCGCCGAAGAAAAAGCCGCGCTGGCCGAAGACGAAGCCGCCGGCAAGCATGACGCGATGCCGGCGCTCGAAGCCCGCTGGCGGGATGCGCAGACCGAACTGAACGCCGAGCGCGGCGGTATCGCGCAGACCGAACAGGCGCTCAAGCTCGAAGCGGCGCATCAGCGCAATGCCGACCAGCAGCTGCAGCAATTGCAGCAGCGTCACGAGCGGCTCAAGTCGGAAGCGGGCGGTCTGGACGCCCCTGACGAAGCGCAGCTCGAAGACTTGCGCATGCAGCTCGCCGAGAACGAAGAAATCCTGCATGACGCGCAAACGCGCCTCGCCGACGCTCAGGAAACCCTGCCGCGTCTGGACGGTGAACGCCGCAGCGCGCAGGAACGCGTGCAGTCCGAAAGCGCGCAGATCCACCAGCTCGACGCACGCCTCGCCGCGCTCAAGCAACTGCAGGAAAACGTCCAGACCGAGGGCAAGATCCAGCCGTGGCTCGAAAAGCACGAACTGAACGGCTTGCCGCGTCTGTGGAAGAAGCTGCACGTCGAAGCCGGTTGGGAAGCCGCGCTCGAAGCGGTGCTGCGTGAGCGGCTCGCCGCGCTGGAAGTGTCGAACCTCGACTGGGTCAAGGCGTTCGCCACCGACGCGCCGCCTGCCAAGCTCGCGTTCTACGCACCGCCGGCAGCCGGTCAGGCTGTCGCTACGCCGCCGGCTTTGCGTCCGCTGCTGTCGCTGGTTCGTATCGACGATGCAGGTATTCGCGCCGTGCTGAACGACTGGCTTGGCCTCGCCTTCGTCGCTGACGATCTGCAACAGGCACTGGCCATGCGCGCGCAATTGCCGGACGGCGGTTCGTTCGTCGTCAAGGCTGGCCACGTCGTGACGCGTGTCGGTGTCCAGCTGTATGCCGCCGATTCCGAACAGGCCGGCATGCTGGCCCGTCAGCAGGAAATCGAAAACCTGGGCCGTCAGGTGCGTGCGCAAGCCTTGCTCGCCGATGAGGCGAAGGCTGCTGCGATCCGTGCCGAAGCCGCGCACACGCAAGCCGCCCAAGCTTTGACCGATGTCCGTCAACAGTCGGAGCGTGCGACGCAACGCGTGCACGCCTTGCAGATGGACGTGCTCAAGCTCGCACAAGCGCATGAGCGCTACACGCAACGCAGCACGCAAATCCGCGAAGAGCTCGAAGAAATCACCGCGCAGATCGAAGAGCAGCGCGCATTGCGCAGCGAATCGGAAGCGAACTTCGAGCGTCACGACTCCGAACTCGCCGAATTGCAGGCGCGTTTCGAAGATCACCAACTGGCCTTCGAAGCGCTCGACGAAGCGCTCACCGCTGCGCGCGCCCAATCGCGCGATCTCGATCGGGCCGCCACCGACGCGCGCTTCGCCGCGCGCAACATGGCGAACCGCATCGACGAATTGAAGCGCAGCATCCAGGTCTCGCACGAGCAGAGCGAGCGCGTGGCCGCGTCGCTGGAAGATGCGCGCGCCGAGCTGGAAACGATCAACGAGCAAACCGCGCATACCGGTTTGCAGGACGCGCTCGATATTCGTGCGGTCAAGGAAGAAGCGCTGCACGCTGCGCGCCTCGAACTGGACGATCTGACGGCCAAGCTGCGTGCCGCCGACGAAACCCGCCTGACCGCCGAGCGTGCGCTGCAACCGCTGCGTGACCGCATCAACGAATTGCAGTTGAAGGAACAGGCCGCGCGCCTGAACGGCGAGCAGTTCATCGAGCAACTCGCGGCAGCCGGCGTCGATGAAGCCGAGTTGCAGGCCAAGCTCACGCCGGACATGAAGCCGTCCTACTTGCAAGGCGAAGTCACGCGGATCAACAACGCGATCACGGCGCTCGGCCCCGTCAACATGGCCGCGCTCGACGAACTGAAGGCAGCGACCGAGCGCAAAACGTTCCTCGATGCGCAATCGGCCGACCTGAACAACGCAATCGAAACGCTGGAAGACGCGATCCGCAAGATCGACGGCGAGACGCGCACGCTGCTGCAAGGCACCTTCGACGAAGTGAACCGTCATTTCGGCGAACTGTTCCCGCGTCTCTTTGGCGGTGGCCAGGCCAAGCTGATCATGACCGGCGACGAGATTCTCGACGCCGGCGTGCAGGTGATGGCGCAACCGCCAGGCAAGAAGAATTCGACGATTCACCTGCTGTCGGGCGGCGAGAAGGCATTGACGGCCACGGCGCTGGTGTTCGCGATGTTCCAGCTGAATCCCGCGCCGTTCTGTCTGCTCGACGAAGTGGACGCGCCGCTCGACGACGCCAACACGGAACGCTTTGCGAACCTCGTGCGCGCGATGTCGGACAAGACACAGTTCCTGTTCATTTCGCACAACAAGATCGCGATGGAAATGGCGCAGCAACTGATTGGCGTGACCATGCAGGAGCAGGGTGTGTCCCGGATCGTTGCGGTCGACATGGAAACGGCTGCTGGTTTCGCCCAGAATATCGTTTGAGTTTAGTTTTGAGTTGACCATCGCGGGCGCCCGCGTTCAGCGCAGCGGCCATCGGCCGCGCGACACGTGGGGCGGGCGCATAGCCGCGCAGACAGAAGAATTGCTGATGGAGCATGCATGGACGAGTTGACACTCGGTTTGATCGGCGCGGGTGCCGTGGTGGTCGGGGGCGTGGTTGTGTACAACGCATGGCAAGGCGCGAAGGTGCGCCGCAAGATGCCGCGCCCGATGCCGGCCGATACCGCCGAAAGTTTCGCGCGGGACGATCAGGAGGAGCAGAGCCCGTTTATCGAACCGGCCCGGCCGACCACGCGGCGCGAGCCGGTAGTGGGTTCCGACACGGCGGCGGAAACGGCAGCGGCGCGCGTCGAGCCGACTTTTGGCTCAACCGCCGCACCGCTCGATACGCCGGCCGATATCCAGGCCGAGACGACTACACCGAACGGCTATCCGGAAGCGGAGGGCATTGCCGAAGCCGAAGGCGGCCATGCTGCGCAAGCCGACGAACCGGTCGAGCCGATCCTGCCTGCTGCCACGACGATTTCGTCGGCGCCGCCGGCCATCGTCGACCGCCGCATCGACTGTATTGTGCCGATTCGTCTGAACGGCCCGGTGGCCGGCGACAAGGTGATTCCGCTCGCGCAGCGTCTGCGCCGCGCCGGCAGCAAGCCGGTGCATATCGAGGGCAAGCTCGAAAGCGGCGCGTGGGAATTGCTGCAAAACGGCGCGCGCTATGAAGAGCTGCGCGCGGCCGCGCAATTGGCCAATCGCAGTGGCGCGCTCAATGAACTGGAATTCTCGGAGTTCGTGACCGGCGTGCAGCAGTTTGCCGATGCGCTCGACGCGTCGCCGGAATTCCCCGATATGATGGAAACGGTCGCGATGGCGCGCGAGCTCGACGGGTTCGCCGCGCAGTGCGATGCGCAACTGTCGATCAACGTGCTGTCCGACGGAGCGCCGTGGTCGGCCAACTATGTCCAGGCCGTCGCGTCGCAGGACGGCTTGCTGCTCTCGCGCGACGGCACGCGCTTCGTCAAGCTCGACGCGAAGCAGAGCCCGGTGTTCATGCTGCAATTCGGCGACACCAATTTCCTGCGCGACGACCTGACTTACAAGGGCGGCCAGATGATCACGCTGGTGCTCGACGTGCCGGTCGCGGACGAAGACATCCTGCCGTTCCGCCTGATGTGCGATTACGCGAAATCGCTTGCCGAGCGTATTGGCGGACGGGTGGTCGACGACGGGCGCCGCCCGCTGCCGGAAACCGCGCTGCTGGCAATCGAAAAACAGTTGATGACGCTCTATGCGAAGCTCGAACAGGCGGGCATTCCGGCGGGTTCGCCGGCCACCCGGCGTTTGTTCAGCCAGTAACGGCTCTGATTTTGCATGCAGGACTCGACGGCCGCACGATGTGCGGCCGTTGTTGTTTGGGGCAGTACGTCACGTGATGCTGCAGGCGCGGCTTGGCGTGATGCGCATGTCGCGTCCGAGGCTGGGCTTCCCCAGCGGTGTTTGCCTGGCGTTTCGCGCGACGGTTTCATCGGCCGTTTCGCGGCAACGACGAACGCACGAAACTGGCCGTTCGGCCGATGTAAAGGGGCACGCTTTCCTGCGATAATCCAATGTCTGAATTTCACTGAAGAACCTTCCGACAGCATGGCCCGAACTCCCGCCTCAAACCCTGCAACCAGCGCTCCGGCAGAGCGGGCCGCGTGGCTGCGCGCGGAACTCGAACGCGCCAACTACGCGTACTACGTACTCGATCAGCCGGACTTGCCGGATGCGGAGTACGACAAACTCTTCAAGGAACTGGAGCGAATCGAGACTGAACATCCGGACCTGGTTGTGCCGGACTCGCCCACCCAGCGCGTGGGTGGCGAGGCGTCAAGCGGCTTCGAAACGGTCGTGCACGATCAGCCCATGCTGTCGCTGAACAACGGCTTCGCCGATGAAGATATCGCCGCGTTCGACAAACGCGTCGGCGATGCGCTCGGCAAGAATACGAGCGAACCGCCGGTACCGGTCGAATACGCGGCTGAGTTGAAGTTTGACGGCCTCGCTATCTCCCTGCGCTATGTCGACGGCATATTCGTCCAGGCGTCCACGCGCGGCGACGGCGCCACCGGCGAGAACGTCACCGAAAACGTCCGCACGATCCGTTCCATTCCGCTCAAACTCAAGGGCAAACGCGTGCCGCATGTGCTCGACGTACGCGGCGAAGTGCTCATGTTCAAGCGCGATTTTGAACGTCTGAACGAGCGCCAGCGGGCCGCTGAGCAGAAGGAGTTCGCCAATCCGCGCAACGCCGCCGCGGGCAGTCTGCGGCAGCTCGATTCGAAGATCACCGCGCAGCGGCCGCTGTCGTTCTTCGCTTATGGAATCGGTGTGCTCGAGGGCATCGAGATGCCGGCCACGCATAGCGAATTGCTCGACTGGTACAAGGAACTCGGCTTGCCGGTGAATGGCGAGCGGGCGGTGGTGCAGGGCGCCGAAGGATTGCTGGGGTTCTTCCACGCGGTAGGCGAGAAGCGCGACACGCTGCCTTACGATATCGACGGTGTCGTCTACAAGGTCAATCGGCGCGATGAGCAGGACGCGCTCGGCTTTGTCTCGCGCGCGCCGCGTTTCGCTCTGGCGCACAAATTTCCGGCGCAGGAAGCGCTAACCAGACTCGTCGCGATCGACGTACAGGTTGGCCGCACCGGCGCGATCACGCCGGTTGCGCGGCTGGAACCGGTGTTCGTCGGCGGCGCGACGGTGACGAACGCGACGTTGCACAATGAAGACGAAGTGCGCCGCAAAGATATCCGGATCGGCGACACGGTCATCGTGCGGCGCGCCGGCGACGTGATTCCCGAAGTGGTGAGCGCGCTGCTCGACCGCCGCCCGGACGACGCCCGCGAATTCGTCATGCCTACGCATTGCCCGGTGTGCGGCTCGAGCATTGAACGGCTGCCGGACGAGGCGATTGCGCGTTGCACGGGTGGCCTGTTCTGCCCGGCGCAGCGCAAGCAGGCGCTGTGGCACTTCGCGCAGCGGCGGGCGCTGGATATCGACGGACTCGGCGAAAAGATTATCGATCAACTCGTGGAGCAGAATCTGGTGCGCACGCCGGCCGACCTGTTCAACGTTGGCTTTGCGACGCTTGCTGAACTCGATCGTTTCGCCGAAAAGTCCGCGCAGAATCTGCTCGACTCACTCGAAAAAGCCAAGCACACCACGCTGGCACGCTTCATTTACGCGCTCGGCATCCGGCATGTGGGCGAATCGACGGCGAAAGATCTTGCCAAACACTTCGGCTCGCTGAATCCGATCATGGATGCCTCGGTCGAAGAATTGCTGGAAGTGAACGACGTGGGTCCCGTGGTGGCCGAGTCGATTCATCAGTTTTTTGCGGAGGAGCACAATCGCACGGTGATCGAGCAACTGCGCGCGCCGGGTAAGGTTACATGGCCGGAGGGACCGCCCGCGCCAAAGGCGCCGCAAGGGGTGCTAGCCGGCAAGACGGTCGTATTGACCGGCACCTTGCCGACGCTCGCCCGCGAAGAGGCGAAAGAAATGCTCGAAGCGGCCGGCGCGAAAGTGGCCGGCTCGGTGTCGAAGAAGACAGACTACGTGGTGGCGGGGGCCGAAGCGGGCAGCAAGTTGGCGAAGGCCGAGGAACTCGGCATCCCCGTACTCGACGAAGATGGTATGCGTAAGCTCCTGGAGGGGCAGTCATGATCCGTGAAATTCTCAAGATGGGCGATCCACGTCTTCTGCTGATTGCCGATCCGGTCGATCATTTCGACACGCCCGAACTGCATGCGCTCGTCAAAGACATGTTCGAGACCATGCACGACGCGGACGGCGCGGGGCTCGCCGCGCCGCAGATCGGCGTTAATCTGCAGGTGGTGATCTTCGGCTTCGGCCACAACGAACGCTATCCGGATGCGCCGCCGGTGCCGGAGACGGTGCTGATCAACCCGACCATCACGCCGGTGTCGCTGGATATGGAAGAGGGCTGGGAAGGCTGCCTGTCCGTGCCTGGCCTGCGAGGCGCGGTGAGCCGCTTTTCGATGATCAAGTATCACGGCTTCGATCAATACGGCAAGCCGATCGACCGCGTTGCCGAGGGCTTTCACGCGCGCGTCGTGCAACATGAGTGCGACCACCTGATCGGTAAGCTGTACCCGATGCGGATCAACGATTTCGCGAAATTCGGCTTCACGGAAGTCCTGTTTCCGGATATGGACCCGAATCGCGACGATTGACGCCGCATCGTGGCCAGCGGCGGACGCATTGTCGCGTGCGCCGCCAGCATAAAAAAACCCACGTTTTCACGTGGGTTTTTTGTTGGGCGAGTGTCACGGTGCGGGCACCGTTAGTCTTTCGCTGTTGAGCGTCAAACCCCCGGCATCAAAACGACTCGTCCGCCGAGAGATAGCGCCATTGGCCCGGCGGCAGTGCACCCAGCATGACCTGGCCCATCCGCACGCGCTTCAGGCCGATCACTTCGAGGCCGACCAGCTCGCACATCCGGCGGATCTGACGCTTCTTGCCTTCGCGCAACACGAAACGCAGCTGCTCGCCGTTTTGCCAGTTGACCTGTGCGGGCTTCAGCGGCACGTCGTCGAGCGAGAGGCCGTGGCACAAGAGCGCGAGGCTTTCCGGCGGGAAGTGGCTTTCGACATCGGTTGTGTGCTCGCCGAACGACACGCGCACCAGATACTCCTTGTCGATCTCCGAATGGCCGCCAATCAGCTGCTTGGCAATGCGGCCGTCCTGCGTCAGAACCAGCAAGCCTGTCGAATCGATGTCCAGGCGCCCGGCCGGCGCCAGCTGGCGCAGATGCGAGACCGAGAAGCGAATGTCAGAACTGTCGCCTTCCCAGCGATTTTCCGGCGTGACCAGCGTGATGGCCGGTTGATAGCCGTCTTCCGCCTGGCCCGATACAAGGCCTACCGGCTTGTGGATCAGGACCGTCACCTGGCTTGCTTGCGCGGCTTCGGCGGCCGGATCGATCTCGATGCGCTGGTCCGGACGAACCTTGGTGCCGAGCGTGTCGATCCGCTCGCCGTCGACCAGCACCCAGCCTTTTTCGATCCACTCGTCGGCTTCGCGGCGTGAGCACAGGCCGAGTTCCGACATCAGCTTGGACAGGCGCAGGGTGCCTGGCGCGTCTTCGTAATCGCGGCGCGGCGTGCGCGGGGCGGCATCGGCGTCGCGTTCGGTTCTGGCGGCAGGCGCCGGGCCGCGCGGCTTGTCGGCACGGGCGGGGCGGTTGTCATCGCCAAAGCGACGGCCGGCGGCCGGCAGCGCCTTGTCGAAGCTGCGAGCAGGGCGTTCGCTTCGGTCACTACGTTCGCCGGCACGCGGCGGACGATCGCCGAATTCACGCTTGGCCGGTGCCCGGTCGCCGCGGTCGTCGCGCGGTGCGCGTGCCGGACGATCCGTTCGATCACCGTAGCCGCTTTTGACGGGCTTCGCGAAAGTGCGCTCGCCACGCTCGCCTTCAAAACGACGCGGCGCGCTGTCGCTGCGCGGCCCGCGTTCGCCGCCACGGCGCTCCTGCGGGGCGCCACGGTCACTGCCGAAGCGGGGGCGATCCGAAGCGTCGCGCGCCGGACGCTCGCCGCGCGGTCCGCCTTCCGACGGACGGCCTGCGCCCGGGCGCGGACCGCTGAACGAGCGGCGTTCGCTGTCGTCTCGGCGCGGTGCGCGGTCGCTGCGGTCCGCGCTTCCTTCGAACCGGCGGGGTGCGCCCTGGCTGCGTTCGCCGCGATCCGCGCCGCCTTCAAAGCGACGGGGAGCACGATCGCCGCCGCCTTCAAATCGACGCGGCGCGCCCTGACTGCGTTCACCGTCAGCGCGACGTGGAGCGCGCTCGCTACGGTCGGCGCCACCTTCAAACCTGCGCGGCGCACGCTCACCATCGTCCCGACGCGGAGCACGGTCGCCGCCGCCCTCAAACCGGCGCGGCGCGCCTTGAGTACGTTCGCCGTCAGCGCGACGCGGAGCGCGTTCGCTACGATCGCCGCCACCTTCAAACTTACGGGGCGCGCGAGCGCCCTCGTCCCGACGCGGAGCACGGTCGCCGCCGCCCTCGAAGCGGCGCGGCGCGCCTTGGCTACGTTCACCGTCAGCACGGCGCGGAGCACGTTCGCTACGATCCGCCCCACCTTCAAACCGGCGCGGAGCGCGCTCACTGTCGTCCCGACGCGGAGCGCGATCGCCGCCGCCCTCGAAGCGGCGCGGCGCACCGCCGGCCCCTTCACGCCGCGGCGGCCGATCCGACGGTGCCCGGCGCGCAGCGCCGGCACCACCCGCATCCCGCTCGCGGGAAAACGATCCTTCAGCGCGTGGGGCACGCGCACCGGCGCCCGCCGGCTTACCCGCACCGGCCGGCCGCTTGCCGCCACCCGCCGCTGCGCCAGCGCCTTCACCCCGTGCCCCGCTAAAACCCGCCGTCGGTGCAGACGGCTTCGGCCCAGCCGGGCGCGTCGGCTTACGCGCCGAGGTGCTTCCGGTACGGACAGGGGCGCGTTCGGACGAAGCCGGCCGCGGGTGCTTGGCTGTTAATTTGAGTCGCATGAAATCTCACACTGCAATCGCGCGCAGCAGTTCGGTCTCGACCTGAATTTGCAGGCGGTTGTCCGACAGACCGTGCCCATCCAGCAGGAACACGTCTTCGACGCGTTCGCCGAGCGTATTGATCCGCGCCGACGCGACGCCGACCCGGTGCTCGGCCAGCACGCGCGCGATCGAATAAAGAAGGCCTGGCCGGTCGTTCGCAGACACGGACAGGATGTAATATTGGCCGCGCTCGTCGGCCCGAAGATCGACGCGCGGCGTAACAGGGAAGGTCCGCGACAGCCGTGACAAACGGCCTTTCGACGGTCCCGGAAGCAGGGTGCCGTCACCGGTGAGGCGTGCGGTCAGTTCCTGTTCGACCAGATTGGCAATATCGCGATAATGCACGTCTTCTTCGGTATGCGCGACGAGGAAATTATCGAGCGCGTACCCGTGACGGGTCGTGCTGACCCGCGCATCGAGCACCGACAAGCCATTGCGGTCGAAATACGCACAAATGCCGGCGAACAGATCGGGCTGATCCTTCACGTACACCAGCACTTGAAGCGCTTCGCCGATCGGCGACGGACGCGCCCGCACGATCGGCGTCGTGGTCTCGACGTGCCGATACAGCACGCGGGTCTGCCACGCGATGTCCGCCGCGTCGTGGCGCAGGAAGTAGCCGATATCCAGCTTGTCCCACAGCGCTTTTTGGGCGCCCTCCGGCACGGTTTCAAGGCGCAGTAGCGCGAGCGCCTCTTCCTGGCGCGATTTCAGTTCCGAATGCGCGTCAGGCCGTGCGCCGCCGAGCACCGCCAGGGTCGCGCGGTAAAGGTCCTCGAGCAGCTTGCCCTTCCACGTGTTCCATACTTTCGGGCTGGTGCCGCGAATGTCGGCCACGGTCAGCAGGTAGAGCGCCGTGAGCCGGCGCTCGTTGCCGACCAGTTCGGCAAACCGCTTGATGACTTCCGGGTCGCTGGTGTCCTGTTTCTGCGCGACCTGGCTCATGGTCAGATGCTGCTGGACCAGCCAGACGACCAGTTCGCCGTCCTCGCTTTCGATGCCGTGGCTGCGGCAGAAGCGCCGCGCGTCGGCCATGCCGAGCGTGGAATGGTCACCGCCGCGGCCCTTGGCGATGTCGTGAAACAGGGCAGCCACGTACAGCACCCACGGCCGGTCGAAATTGGCGATCAACTGGCTGCAGAACGGATATTCGTGCGCATGCTCGGCTACAGCAAAGCGGCGCAGATTACGCAAAACCATGAGGATGTGCTGATCGACCGTGTAGACGTGATACAGGTCGTGCTGCATCTGCCCGACGATGCGCCGGAAGTTCAGCAGATAGCGCCCGAGCACGCTGGTCTGGTTCATCAGGCGCAGTGCGTGCGTGATACCGGCCGGCTGCTTCAGGATGTCCATGAACAGGCGCCGGTTTTCCGGATCGCGCCGCCAATGCTGATCCATCACGTCGCGGGCGTTGTAGATTGCGCGCAGCGTGCGCGCCGACAAACCTTTCACGCCCGGCGTCTGTTCGTAGAGCAGGAAAGCTTCGAGGATCGCATTGGGCTCGCGCTGGAATACGTCGTCGCTGGCGATCTCCAGCATGCCCTGCTTCTCGACGAAACGATCCGACAGCACGCGCGTGATGCCGCTCGTGTTGGGGAACAGTTGCGCTTCAATGTTCTGGATCAGGATCGTGGCGAGCTGCGTGACAGCCTTGGCGGACCAGTAATAGCGGCGCATCAGCTGTTCGCTGGCGCGCTTGGTGGCCGTTGGCTTGTAGCCGAAGCTTTCGGCTACCGGTGTTTGCAGGTCGAACACCAGAATGTCCTGGCGGCGGCCGGCGATCACATGCAGCCGTGCACGCAGCGTTTTCAGGAAGCCTTCGTTGCGGCGCAGTTCGCGCGCTTCGCGCTCGGTGATGAGGCCGCGTGCTTCGAGCTCGCGCCAGCTGCTGCCGAAACCGGCCGCCTGTGTAATCCACAGAATCAGTTGCAGATCGCGCAAGCCGCCCGGGCTTTCCTTGATGTTCGGTTCAAGCGAATACGGCGTGTCCTGAAACTTGGCGTGCCGCTGACGCATTTCCAGCACTTTGGCCTGGAAGAACGCGCGGGGGTCGAGCGTTTCGCGGTAGCGCTTCGCAAAGTCGTCGAACAGCAGGGCGCTGCCCGTAATGCGCCGCGATTCGAGCAGCGAAGTGCGCACGGTGACGTCGTTCGCGGCTTCTTCGACGCATTGCGCCACGCTGCGCACGCTGCTGCCGAGTTCGAGCCCCAAATCCCACGCCAGGCTGATAAAGCGCTCGATGCGCGCTTCAAGATGCTCGATCGGCGCGTCGGGCAGCAGGACCAGAATGTCGATGTCGGAGTGCGGCGCGAGTTCGCCCCGCCCGTATCCGCCGACAGCGAGCAGCGCCAGTTCGGGCGGCAGCTCGCAGGTGTTCCAGGCGGCGCGCAGCGACTCGTCCGTGGCGCGCGCCAGCGCGGCCATCAGCGAGTCGACGTTGGAGGCGGTCTTGAAGCGTTCCAGCAACTGGGCTTTGGCCACCTTGTAGTCCGCCTTGAGCGACGTGGCATGAGATTGGGCGACGGCTGGAACACTACTCATTGGCAGGCGGGGCAGGTGAGGGCGGAAGTCGGTCAGGCCGTGGCTGCGACAACCGGCGGACGCGCGGGCGTACCGGCCGAGACAGTCAGCACGTCGTAGCCGGTTTCGGTGACGAGCACGGTGTGCTCCCACTGTGCCGACAGGCTGCGGTCTTTGGTCTTGACGGTCCACTGGTCCGGCATGGTGCGGATGTCACGCCGTCCGGCGTTGATCATCGGCTCGATCGTGAAGATCATGCCGGCCTGCAGTTCGAGTCCGGTACCGGGACGGCCATAGTGCAGAATTTGCGGGTCTTCGTGGAACACCGTGCCGATGCCATGGCCGCAATACTCGCGCACCACGCTGTAGCCTTGCCCTTCTGCATGCTTCTGGATTGCGTAGCCGATATCGCCGAGATGGGCGCCCGGGCGCACCTGATCAATGCCGAGCCACATGCATTCGAAGGTGGTCTGCACCAGGCGTTTGGCCATGATCGAGCCTTCGCCGACAATGAACATCCGGCTGGTGTCGCCGAAATAGCCATCCTTGATCACCGTGACGTCGATATTCAGGGCGTCGCCGTTCTTCAGCGTCTTGTCGCCCGGAATGCCGTGGCAGATCACGTCGTTCACCGAAATGCAGGTGGCCTTCGGATAAGGCGGATAGCCGGGCGGCTGATAATTCAGCGGCGCCGGAATCGTGCCTTGTTCCTTGAGCATATATTCGTGACACAGCCGGTCGAGTTCGCCGGTCGTGATGCCGGCCGTGACGAACGGCGTAATGTAGTCGAGCACTTCGCTGCCAAGCTTGCAGGCGACGCGCATCTGCGCGATATCGTGTTCGTTTTTGAGCGTAATAGCCATGAGTCGGGCCTGAAATGCGATTTATTGCAGGATTATCGCACCATATTC
The DNA here is from genome assembly GCF_905220705.1 of Paraburkholderia domus. Taxonomy (GTDB): domain Bacteria; phylum Pseudomonadota; class Gammaproteobacteria; order Burkholderiales; family Burkholderiaceae; genus Paraburkholderia; species Paraburkholderia domus. The sequence continues at coordinate 283,297 of NZ_CAJNAT010000001.1, read as the reverse complement.
CGGTAACCGCAGGGTTTTGCCACGGTTTTGCAATAAGGCGGCGCACGTGCAGGTGCAACCCGGCTGTGGCAAACGGGAGCTACCGCGCGGGTTGAGTCGGGCGATAGGCCCGTGCTATAATCTTTGGCTAAGTCGATCTCTGTCTTATTTTTGTTGCCTTATTGTTGTTCCAATGGGCGCAAGCAGGCGGGAAAGGCTTCTCGTGGCGATAGTTGCCTTCGCTACGGGATAAGGTGGTACCAAGGCAGCAGACTCGCAAGCCGGCGCACCCAGGGTGTCCGTCGCGTTCAGCCAAAAATGGCAGCGCGGCTGATACGGCAGCCGGCTTAAGACCCAACCCTCGCGGAGATTTTCATGGCAGTTACCATGCGTCAAATGCTGGAAGCCGGTGTCCACTTCGGTCACCAAACGCGCTTCTGGAACCCGAAGATGGCCCCCTTCATTTTCGGTCATCGCAACAAGATTCACATCATCAACCTCGAAAAGACGCTGCCGATGTACAACGACGCGCTGAAGTACGCGCGTCAGCTGGCAGCCAATCGCGGCACGATCCTGTTCGTCGGCACGAAGCGTCAATCGCGCGACACGATCGCTGAAGAAGCACAGCGCGCTGGCATGCCTTTCGTCAACGCACGCTGGCTCGGCGGCATGCTGACCAACTTCAAGACGCTGAAGGTCTCGATCAAGCGTCTGAAGGACATGGAAGCAGCGCTGGAAGCAGGCGAAACCGAACGCATGAGCAAGAAAGAAGCGCTCCTGTTCGAACGCGAAATGGCCAAGCTGCAAAAGTCGATCGGCGGCGTGAAGGACATGGGCGGTATTCCGGACGCGATCTTCGTGGTCGACGTCGGTTACCACAAGATTGCCGTGACCGAAGCTAACAAGCTCGGTATTCCGGTCATCGCCGTGGTCGACACGAACCACTCGCCGGAAGGCATCGACTACGTGATCCCGGGTAACGACGACGCTTCGAAGGCTGTCGCTCTGTACACGGCTGGCGTGGCTGACGCGATCCTGGAAGGTCGTGCAAACGCAGTGAACGAAGTGGTGCAAGCTGCCCGTGGCGGTGACGGCGACGAGTTCGTCGAGGTCAACTCGGAAGCGTAAAGCTGCCCCGTGTCCGGCAAAAAAGGGGGCTTTCTACAGGCCCCCTTTTTTTAAGCCGCGACAAAGTAGTGGTGTGCTGTGAGCAGTGCCTGAAACATAGCCCGTAGAAAATACGTGCGATGTTGAAACGAATTCTTGCCGCCGGTATCGAAGTCCGGGCGGCGTGTGACAGACGGAACTCAAGGAGCAAATGATGGCGGCAATTACCGCAAGCATGGTTGCAGAACTGCGCGCAAAGACCGACGCGCCGATGATGGAATGCAAGAAGGCGCTGACGGAAGCCGACGGCGACATGGCGCGCGCTGAAGAGCTGCTGCGCGTGAAGCTGGGCAACAAGGCCAGCAAGGCAGCGTCGCGCGTGACGGCTGAAGGCGTCGTCGCATCGTTCATCGGCGGCAACGCGGGTTCGCTGGTCGAGCTGAACTGCGAAACCGATTTCGTTTCGAAGAACGACGATTTCCTGGCTTTCTCGAAGACGGTCGCTGAACTGGTCGCTACGCAAAACCCGGCTGACGTCGCGGCTCTGTCGGCATTGCCGCTGGACGGCTCGACGGTCGACGCAGTGCGTCTGGCACTGGTTGGCAAGATCGGTGAAAACCTGTCGATCCGCCGTTTCGTGCGTTTCGACACCGCAAACAAGCTGGCGGCGTATCTGCACGGCACGCGTATCGGCGTGCTGGTCGAGTACACCGGCGCGGACGAGCAGGTCGGCAAGGACGTGGCGATGCACATCGCCGCAATGAAGCCGGTTTCCCTGTCGTCGGACGACGTGCCGGCTGATCTGATCGCCAAGGAACGCAGCATCGCTGAACAGAAGGCTGCTGAATCGGGCAAGCCGGCTGAAATCGTCGCCAAGATGGTCGACGGCAGCGTGCAGAAGTACCTGAAGGAAGTGTCGCTGCTGAACCAGACGTTCGTTAAGAACGACAAGCAGACGATCGAACAGATGTTGAAGGCTGGCAACGCGAGCGTGCAGAAGTTCGCGCTGTTCGTGGTCGGCGAAGGCATTGAGAAGAAGCAGGACGACTTCGCAGCTGAAGTGGCCGCTCAAGTCGCTGCTGCAAAGCAACAATAAGCATCGCTTAAGCTTCAGTTAGTACCGTTGGACCCGCGGCGAAGCAAGACTTTGCCGCGGTCGGCGGCGCCGCAAGGCTGCGCGCGGGTGACCCTCGTAGCGCACGCCGCTGGCGAACCTTAGGGTTTGTCAATTTGGCGACGCTTGCCCGAATCAGTATTTCACCCCTACATTAGTCCTTTGTTGTTGCCCTGTTCTGCGCGATCTGGATACCCCTTATGCCCACTGCCTATAAACGCGTCCTGCTCAAACTCTCCGGTGAAGCTCTGATGGGCGACGATGCCTTCGGCATCAATCGCGCGACCATCGAACGAATGGTGGCGGACGTGGCCGAAGTGGTCCGTCTCGGAACGCAGCTGGCCGTGGTCATTGGCGGCGGTAATATTTTCCGCGGCGTCGCGGGCGGCGCAGCGGGTATGGATCGCGCGACAGCCGACTACATGGGCATGCTGGCCACGATGATGAACGCGCTGGCGCTGCAAGATGCAATGCGCCATGCCGGTATCGAAGCGCGCGTGCAGTCCGCGCTGCGCATGGACCAGGTGGTTGAGCCGTACATCCGGCCCCGCGCGATTCGCCAGCTCGAAGAAGGCAAAGTCGTGATTTTCGCGGCCGGTACCGGCAACCCGTTCTTCACGACCGATACGGCCGCCGCGCTACGCGGCTCGGAAGTCGGTGCGGAAGTGGTGCTGAAGGCCACCAAGGTGGACGGCGTGTATTCCGCCGACCCCAAGAAAGACCCGAGCGCGACCCGTTACACCACGATCAGCTTCGACGAAGCCATCGGCCGCAATCTGCAGGTGATGGACGCCACGGCGTTCGCGCTGTGCCGCGACCAGAAGCTGCCGATCCGGGTGTTTTCGATCGTCAAGCCGGGTGCGCTCAAGCGCATCGTACTAGGCGAAGACGAGGGCACCCTCGTCCACGTGTAAACTCTCGTTCACATAACGTGGGCTTTAACGCGAGCCCAGGCCGCCGCATAGTGCGCGCGCTGGCCGGCTCGCACCGTTTTGAAGGTTCGGAGGTTTAAAAATGTCTGTGGCTGATATCAGGAAGGGCGCTGAACAAAAGATGCAGCGTTCCATCGACGCGTTCAAGAACGACCTGTCGAAGATCCGCACGGGCCGTGCACACACGGGCCTGCTCGATCACATCCAGTGCGACTACTACGGATCACCGGTGCCGATTTCGCAGGTCGCGAACCTGACGCTGATCGATGCCCGCACGATCGGCGTGCAGCCGTGGGAAAAGAAGATGGTCCAGGTCGTCGAAAAGGCGATCCGCGAGTCGGACCTCGGTCTGAACCCGGCTACGCAAGGTGACGTGATCCGTGTGCCGATGCCCGCGCTGACCGAAGAACGCCGCCGCGAACTGACCAAAGTGGTCAAGAGCGAAGCGGAAACGGCCAAGGTCGCTGTTCGCAACCTGCGCCGTGATGCAAACGAGCAACTGAAAAAGCTCGTGAAAGACAAAGAAATTTCGGAAGACGACGAGCGCCGTGCAGGTGACGACGTTCAGAAACTGACGGACAAGTTCGTCACCGAAATCGACAAACTGGTAGTGACCAAGGAAGCCGAGATCATGACGGTCTGAGGCTGGTTGGCTCCCACGAAAACGCCGGGCCGCCCCAAGTTTTCGTGCCCCCTTGGGGGCCTGGTGCGAAGCGCCAGGTTTGGGGGCACTCAACAGCTTCAAGGTTTCCACTTCTTTTTGCAGTCACTGTCCCGACGGCCATGACCTACACCAGCTCAACCGTGCGCGTGCCTGATGTCGCCACGGTGCCGCGACATATCGCGATCATCATGGACGGCAACGGCCGTTGGGCGACCCAGCGCCGTCTGCCGCGCGTGGCTGGCCATACGCGCGGCGTCGACGCGGTGCGTGCGGCCGTCGAAGCCTGCGCCCGGCAGGGCGTCGAATACCTGACGCTCTTTGCCTTCAGCTCGGAAAACTGGCGCCGCCCGAACGACGAAGTGTCGTTCCTGATGCGTCTCTTCGTCACTGCGCTGGAGCGTGAAATCGGCAAGCTGCACGCGAACGGCATCCGTTTGCGCGTGGTCGGCGATCTGTCGAAGTTCGATGCACGCATCCGCGATCTGATCAAGCGCGCGGAGACCAAAACCGCGCGCAACACCCGTCTCACGCTCACCATCGCCGCCAACTACGGCGGCCGCTGGGACATCATGCAGGCCACCCGCAAGCTCGCTGAGCAATCGGCGCTGGCGGGCAAGGCGGTCGAGGTGAACGAGGACTCGTTCGCCGAACACCTGTCGATGGCCTATGCGCCGGAGCCGGACCTCTTCATCCGCACCGGCGGCGAGCGCCGCGTCAGCAACTTCCTGCTCTGGCAACTCGCGTACACCGAGTTCTACTTCACCGACACGTTCTGGCCGGATTTCGACGCCGACGCGCTCGGTCACGCTATCGCTTCCTACGCGGAGCGCGAACGCCGCTTCGGCCGCACCAGTGCTCAACTCGAGCCGCAATCGCAAAACGTCGATTCGCTTCCATGCTAAAAACCCGTGTCATCACGGCGATCATCCTGCTGGCGGTCTTCCTGCCGGTCACGTTGTTCGCGCCGGTGGGCGCGTTCGGCGCGCTGATTGCCTTCGTCGTCGTGTTCGCCGCGTGGGAATGGGCGCGCTTGCTGAAGCTTGGCGGCGCGGGCCCGGTTATTTATGCACTGCTGGCCGCCGTTGCGCTGGTCGCGAGCACGCGGCTCGGTACGGGCGTCGAAGAGCCCCGGCCGCTCTTTCAGGCGGCCGCTATTTTCTGGGTGATCGCCGGGCCGTATGTGCTCCTGCGCAAACCGACGCTTGCGCAAGGCGCCTGGCGCGCCTTTCTATTCCTTGCCGGCATTGTGGTATTCGTCGCGTGCTGGCATGCTCTCGTCGCCGCGCGCATGAAGGGTGTGCCGTTCGTGCTGTCGCTGCTGCTATTGGTATGGCTGGCCGATATCGGCGCATACTTCTCCGGAAAGGCTTTCGGGAAACACAAGCTGGCGCCTGCCATCAGCCCGGGTAAGACCTGGGAGGGCGCGATCGGCGGCTGGCTGGTGGTGATGATCGTCGCCGCGGCGGCGGTCTTTTTGCACGCATTCGAGCCGACCCTGTATTCTGCGCTGCTGGCGCAATTGGGCGCCGTACGTACACTGCTCGCACTGACCCTGCTAGTGGCATTCAGCGTGGTGGGTGACCTGTTCGAATCAATGATGAAACGCCAGGCCGGAGTGAAAGATTCAAGCGGCCTGTTGCCTGGGCACGGTGGTGTACTCGACCGCATCGACGCATTGTTGCCGGTGCTGCCGCTTGCCATGCTGCTGCTCGGCTAGAGAAAGAGATATGCAAAAACGTCTGACATTGCTCGGTTCCACGGGCTCGATTGGAGACAGCACGCTCGACGTCGTCGCGCGTCATCCCGAGCGCTTTTCGGTTTACGCGCTCACGGCGCATCGCAACGGCGACAAGCTCGTCGAGCAATGCCTGCGCTTTCAGCCCGAAGTTGCCGTGGTCGGCGATGCCGATACTGCCGCGCGCGTCGCAGCGAAGCTGCGCGAAGCGGGCTGCAAGACCGAAGTCACGTACGGGCAGCAGGCGCTCGTGGACGTGTCGAAGAGCGACAACTGCGATACGGTGGTGGCGGCGATCGTCGGCGCTGCAGGGCTCGCGCCGAGCCTGGCCGCCGCGCGCGCCGGCAAGCGCATTCTGCTCGCCAACAAGGAAGCGCTGGTGATGTCCGGCGCGATCTTCATGGACGCGGTGCGCGACAATGGCGCCGTGTTGCTGCCTGTCGACAGCGAACACAACGCCATTTTCCAATGCCTGCCGCGCGACGCCGCGCTGCATGGCGGTGTCTCCAAGATCATCCTGACCGCCTCGGGTGGGCCGTTCCGCACGCGCGAACCGGCCACGCTGGCCGACGTCACACCAGACGAGGCCTGCAAGCATCCGAACTGGGTCATGGGCCGCAAAATTTCGGTCGACTCCGCCACGATGATGAACAAGGGCCTCGAGGTGATCGAGGCGCATTGGCTCTTCAATCTGCCCGGCGAGCGCATCGAGGTGCTGATTCACCCGCAAAGCGTGATTCATTCGATGGTGTCGTACGCCGACGGCTCGGTCCTCGCGCAACTGGGCAATCCCGACATGCGCACGCCAATCGCGCATGCGCTGGCGTTTCCGGATCGCGTCGATTCGGGTGTTGCGCAACTCGACCTGCTGCAGGTCGCATCGCTCTCGTTCGAAAAGCCGGATTACACGCGCTTCCCGTGTCTTGCGCTCGCTATGAAGGCGTTGGCCGAAGGTGGCGTCGCGAGCGCGGCCTTGAATGCCGCTAACGAGATCGCTGTTGAAGCGTTCCTGTCTCGCCAGATCGGTTTCATGGCGATTGCGCAGGTGGTTGATGCGGTACTCAACGCGTTGCCGAACCGCAGCGCGCACGCGCTTGAAGACGTGATCGAAGCGGACGCGGCCGCGCGCCGCGCCGCCACCGACTTCATCGCGCGTCTGCCGGACGGCGTCCGTCGCACGGAACGCGCCGTCCAGTGAGGCGCCTATGAATCTGCTGATCGAACTGCTTGCCTTCGCGGTGGCGATTGGCGTACTCGTGGTCGTCCACGAGTACGGGCATTACAGCGTGGCGCGTTTGTGCGGCGTCAAGGTGTTGCGCTTTTCGATCGGCTTCGGCAAGCCGCTGTTTCAATGGGTGAGCCCGAAGACAGGTACCGAATGGGCGATTGCCGCGCTGCCGCTGGGCGGCTACGTGAAGATGCTCGACGAGCGCGAGACCGGCGGTGCGCCGATTCCGGCTGAAGCCTTGCCGTATGCGTTCAACCGGCAGTCGGTGTGGCGCCGTTTCGCGATTGTCGCGGCCGGCCCAGTCGCAAACTTCCTGCTCGCCATCGTACTGTTCGCCCTTGTGTTCGCCACCGGCGTGACCGAGCCAGCGGCGGTGGTTGCCGCGCCTGCTCCGAATACGCCGGCGGCATTGGCCGGTTTCGACGGTGGCGAAACTATCGTTGCGGTGCGTGCCGAGAACGCCAGCGAATCCGAGCACGTGCGCTCGTGGTCCGACCTGCGCTGGAAACTGCTGGGCGCTGCATTCGATCACAAGCGCGTCGTGCTGAGCGCGAAAGATGCCCACGGCACCTCGGATTTCCAGTTGGATCTGAGCGGTATCACCGAGAAAGACGTCGACGACGACTTTATGTCGCATCTCGGTTTCGAGCCGGGTGGTGGCAAGCTGACGGTCGCGGGGGTGCAGCCGGCTAGCGCAGCGCAAAAAGCGGGTCTTGTGGCGGGTGACCGTCTTCGCGCAGTCGACGGTATTCCTACCGACAATGCCACGGCCTTCATCGCTTATGTAAAATCGCACGCCGGTTTGCCCATGACGCTGCAGGTGGAGCGTGGCGGGCAAGCTGCAGGCAAGCTGGAAGACATTCGCATTGTTCCGCAGTCCCAGCGTGATGACGCGACGGGACAGCAGATCGGTCGTATCGGCGCGGAACTTGCGACCCAGGTGCCGTCGATCGACGTTCGTTACGGACCGGTCGAAAGTCTGCAGCTGGGCGCTCGCCGTACGTGGGACCTGGCTGTTTATTCGGTGCGCATGTTCGGGAGAATGATCGTCGGCGAGGCTTCGCTGAAGAATCTTTCCGGTCCTGTCACGATCGCCGATTACGCAGGAAAGAGCGCACGTCTAGGTCCTTCTGCATTCCTGTCGTTCCTGGCCCTTGTCAGTATTAGCCTCGGCGTACTGAACCTGTTACCAATTCCGGTATTGGACGGGGGTCATCTGTTATATTATTTGGTTGAAGCTGTAACCGGCAAAGTTGTCTCTGATCGCTGGCAACTCGTTTTTCAGAGGGCGGGTCTCGCCTGCATCGTCGCATTGTCGGCGATTGCGCTGTTCAACGATCTGGCTCGTTTAATCCATTTTTAAAGTGTCTGGCGGCGTTCACGATGGCGACCGTCTGACCTGATGCAGCTATACACACTGGGGAAGCACGTTGTTTAAACCTCATCGCTTTGTTCCAAAGACGGTTATAGCCGCGGCGTTCGCCGCGCATGGGCTGGTTGCACACGCAACGACGCCCTTCGTGGTGCAAGACATCCGGATCGAGGGATTGCAACGCGTCGAACCTGGTACCGTGTTCGCATACCTGCCCATCAAGCAAGGCGACACGTTTAGCGACGACAAGGCTTCTGAAGCCATTCGCGCGCTGTACGCCACGGGCTTCTTCAACGACGTCAAGATTGCGACCGAAGGCAATGTCGTCATCGTGCAGGTGCTGGAACGTCCGGCCATCGGCACGATCGACTTTTCCGGCATTCACGAGTTCGACAAGGACAACCTGACCAAGGCGCTGCGCGCAGTCGGTTTGTCGCAAGGCCGTTACTACGACAAGGCACTCGTCGACAAGGCCGAGCAGGAACTGAAGCGCCAGTACCTGACGCGCGGCTACTATGCCGCCGAAGTCACCACCACGATCACGCCGATCGACCGCAATCGCGTGTCGGTGCTGTTCTCGGTGGCCGAAGGTCCGAGCGCGAAGATTCGCCAGATCAACTTCATCGGCAACAAGGCGTTTAGCACGGGTACGCTGCGCGACGAAATGCAGTTGTCCACGCCGAACTGGTTCTCGTGGTACACGAAGAACGACCTGTACGCGAAAGACAAGCTGACCGGCGACCTCGAAAACGTTCGCTCGTACTACCTGAATCGCGGCTATCTCGAGTTCAACATCGAGTCGACCCAGGTGTCGATCACGCCGGACAAGAAGGACATGTATCTGACGGTCACGCTGCACGAAGGCGAGCCGTACACGATCAACAGCATCAAGCTGGCCGGTAACCTGCTCGACCGCGAGCCGGAGTTGGCCAAGCTCATCAAGATCAAACCGGGTGACCGCTTCTCGGCTGAAAAGCTGCAAGCCACCACCAAGGCGATCGTCGACAAGCTCGGCGAATATGGCTATGCGTTTGCCACCGTCAACGCGCAGCCGCAGATCGATCAGGAACACCACAAGGTCGACCTGACGCTGCAAGTGGACCCGAGCCGCCGCGTGTACGTGCGCCGCATCAACGTGGTCGGCAACACGCGGACTCGCGACGAAGTGGTGCGCCGCGAAATGCGCCAGCTCGAAAGCTCGTGGTTCGATTCGAACCGCCTCGCGCTATCGAAAGACCGGATCAACCGTCTCGGCTACTTCACCGATGTCGACGTGACCACGGTCCCGGTCGAAGGCACGCCGGACCAGGTCGATGTGGACGTCAAGGTGGCCGAAAAGCCGACCGGCGCGATCACGCTGGGCGCGGGCTTTTCGTCGACCGACAAGGTGGTGCTTTCCGCGGGCGTGTCGCAGGACAACGTGTTTGGTTCGGGTACGAGTCTCGCGGTGAACGTGAATACCGCCAAGACGTACCGTACGTTGACGGTCACGCAGGTCGACCCGTACTTCACGGTCGACGGCATCAAGCGGATTACCGACGTTTACTACCGTACGTACCAGCCGCTGTACTACTCGACGGATTCGAGCTTCAAGATCGTCACGATCGGTGGTGACCTGAAGTTCGGTATTCCGTTCTCCGAAGTTGACACGGTGTACTTTGGTGCCGGCCTCGAGCAGAACCAGCTGGACATCGACGCGAACACGCCGCAGAGCTATATCGACTACGTGAACGAGTTCGGCCGTGTGTCGAACAACGTGCCGATTACGGTGGGTTGGTCGCGCGACGCGCGTGACAGCGCACTGGTGCCGAGCCGCGGTTACTTCACGCAGGCGAACGCCGAATACGGCACGCCGCTTGGCGGCACGCAGTACTACAAGGCCGACATCAACGCGCAGTACTATTATTCGTTTGCGCGCGGCTTCGTGCTGGGCTTCAACTTCCAGGGCGGTTACGGTAACGGCCTCGGTGGCAAGCCATACCCGATTTTCAAGAACTACTACGCGGGCGGTATCGGTTCGGTGCGGGGCTACGAGCCGAGCTCGCTGGGTCCGCGTGACGCGAAGACGAACGACCCGATCGGCGGCTCGAAGCTGCTAGTGGGCAACGTCGAATTGACGTTCCCGTTGCCGGGCACAGGCTACGACCGCACGTTGCGTGTTTTCACGTTCCTCGACGCCGGTAACGTCTGGGGTACGGAAGGCAACAGCACTGGCGCGAACGGTCTGCGTTACGGCTATGGTGTCGGTCTCGCATGGATCTCGCCGATCGGCCCGCTCAAGCTCAGCCTGGGCTTCCCGCTTACGAAGCACACTGGCGACCAGTATCAGAAGTTCCAGTTCCAGATCGGGACGGCGTTCTGATGCGGCGGCCGGCGATCCGGCGGCGGGCAGCCCCGGCCAATATGGGCGGCTCCTGGCGTCGGGCCCGGCCAAACTACAGTATCGAGAGGATGACTTTGCTAACCGGTATGTTTTCGAAACGTGTGGCGTGCGCGCTGGCACTGGCAATGACGCTGGGTGTCGGCCTGGCGGGGACAGCGCACGCGCAGGAAGCGAGGATCGCTGCGGTGAATTCGGACCGTATCCTGCGTGAATCGGCTGCCGCGAAGGCTGCCCAGGTCAAGCTCGAGGCAGAGTTCGCCAAGCGCGACAAGGATCTGGCCGATATGGCACAGAAGCTGAAGTCGATGTCGGACTCGCTCGACAAGAGCGGCGCGTCAATGTCGGCCGCCGATCGCGCGCAGAAGCAGCGCGATCTGTCGCAGTTGGATACGGACTTCCAGCGCAAGCAACGCGAGTTTCGCGAAGACCTGAACCAGCGCCGTAATGAAGAGCTGGCGGCGGTGCTCGACCGGGCCAACAAGGTGATCAAGCAGATTGCCGAGCAGCAGCACTACGACCTGATCGTTCAGGAAGCGGTGTACGTGAGCCCGCGCATCGATATTACCGATCAAGTGCTCAAGGCTCTCGCGGCCTCGGGCAACTGAACGCGCACGCCGGTCCGCAGTATTGGGCCGTAGAACTGACAAGTTGGACTGATTTTGCAGCAACCATCTTGCATGGGACCGGAGTAGGCGCTTTGCATGGGACCGGCGTAACGCGCTGAAGCGCTAACTCTGGTCGACAGCGTTGCTTGGGATCGGAGTAAGCGCTGAAGCGCTAACTCCGATCGACAGCGTTGCATGGGACCAGAGTAAGCGCTAAAGCGCTAACTCTGGTCGACACAGGAGAAAGGATAGGCATGGCATTTACGCTCGAGGACATCGTCCAACGGTTCGGCGGTGAAGTAGTCGGAGATGGTTCGCAGCGCGTCGGCAGTCTGGCGCCGCTCGACCAGGCAGGCCCGGACCAGCTGGCGTTCCTCGCCAATCCGAAGTATCTGTCGCAGGTCGAGACGACCCGTGCCGGCGCCGTGTTGATCAACGCCGACGACCTCGCGAAACTCGCTTCGCGCGAAACTCGTAACTTCATCGTCACGCCGAATCCGTACGCTTACTTTGCGCGCGTCGCGCAGACCTTCATCGACATGGCAGCGCCCAAGGCTGTGCCCGGCGTGCACCCGAGCGCGACGATCGACTCGTCGGCCCAGATTGCCACGAGCGCGGTGATCGGTCCGCGCGTCACCGTGGAAGCGGGCGCCGTGATCGGTGAAAATGTGCGCCTGGATGCCAACGTGGTGATCGGCCGCGGCACGCGGATCGGCGCGGGCTCGCATCTGTATCCGAATGTCACCGTGTACTACGGCTGTAAGCTCGGCGAGCGCGTGATCGTGCACGCGGGCGCGGTGATCGGTTCGGACGGTTTTGGCTTCGCGCCAGACTTCGTGGGCGAAGGCGATGCGCGTACCGGCGGTTGGGTGAAGATTCCGCAGGTCGGCGGTGTGTCGATCGCGGCAGACGTCGAAATCGGCGCAAACACCACCATTGACCGTGGCGCCATGGCCGACACGATCATCGAAGAGTGCGTGAAAATCGACAATCTCGTGCAAATCGGCCATAACTGCAAGGTCGGCGCCTATACGGTGATTGCGGGTTGCGCGGGTATTGCGGGCAGCACTACGATTGGCCGTCATTGCATGATCGGCGGCGCGGTCGGGATTGCCGGTCATGTGACGCTGGCTGATTATGTGATCGTCACGGCGAAGTCCGGCGTGTCGAAGTCGTTGTTGAAGCCCGGTATGTACACCAGCGCGTTCCCGGCCGTGAATCATGCGGACTGGAACAAGAGCGCCGCTTTGCTGCGTAACATCGACAAACTCCGCGACCGAATCAAGGCACTCGAAAATGCTGCGTCGGCAGGCAAGCCAGCCAATGCAGCAAGCAATTCCGAAACCGACAAAGTCTGAGTATCAGGCCGGCCCGCAGGCCAACTCGTGAAACAATCCGCGGGGCAACCTGCCGGCACCGCGTAAAATAGCGGCCAGGCATCAGAAGCAAAGTCGGTTGCCGTGACCGGGTGGCACGGCCGCCGGGTCTCGGCAAGCGCCGGTAGCACGCGTTACCAACCCACCTGCACCAGCATCCGCAGTCATCATCGCGCAGTTAATGCGTGAGTAGAAACACCATGAGCACCGAAAAAATCAATCTCGACATTCATAAGATTCTCACGCTGCTGCCGCATCGTTACCCGATCCTGCTGGTTGACCGGGTGCTCGAACTCGAGCCGCACAAGCGCATCAAAGCGTTGAAGAACGTGTCGATCAATGAGCCGTATTTCCAGGGGCACTTTCCGACCCGTCCGGTGATGCCCGGCGTTCTGATCCTCGAAGCGCTTGCGCAAACGGCGGCCCTGCTGACGTTTTCGGAAGAGCCGAGCGATCCGTCGAACACGCTGTATCTGTTCGTGGGCATCGACAATGCGCGCTTCAAGCGCGTGGTTGAGCCGGGCGATCAGTTGATCCTGAACTGCACGTTCGAGCGTCATATGCGCGGCATCTGGAAGTTCAAGGCGCGCGCCGAAGTGGATGGTGCCGTGGCGGCAGAAGCTGACCTGATGTGCGCGGTGCGGCACACGGACAAAGACGCTTGAAGATCGGCTTCCGGGCAGTCAGCGGCTTACTCTGAGCCCTGCAAGCCCAGACTACGCCCATCCAGACAACGCAACAGAATCAGAAGCGAGGACGCATGAGCAGGATTCATCCCACTGCGATCGTCGAACCGGGCGCGCAACTCGACGAATCCGTCGAAATCGGACCGTATGCCGTGATTGGCGCACATGTGACGATTGGCGCACGGACCACGGTCGGTTCGCACAGCGTGATCGAAGGTCACACCACGATCGGCGAAGACAACCGGATCGGCCACTACGCATCGGTTGGTGGCCGTCCGCAGGACATGAAGTACAAGGACGAGCCGACCCGGCTCGTGATCGGCAATCGCAACACGATCCGTGAATTCACCACGATCCACACCGGCACGGTGCAGGACGCGGGCGTCACCACGCTGGGCGACGATAACTGGATCATGGCCTACGTGCACGTCGGACATGACTGCCACATCGGCAACAACGTCATCCTGTCGAGCAATGCGCAGATGGCCGGCCACGTGACCATCGGCGACCACGCGATCATCGGCGGCATGTCGGGCGTGCATCAGTTCGTGCGGATCGGTGCGCATTCGATGCTGGGCGGCGCTTCGGCGCTCGTGCAGGACGTCCCGCCGTTCGTGATTGCCGCCGGCAACAAGGCCGAGCCGCACGGCATCAACGTCGAAGGCCTGCGCCGCCGCGGTTTTTCGGCGGACGCGATCTCGGCGCTGCGTTCGGCCTACCGCTTGCTGTACAAGAACGGCCTGTCACTGGAAGAAGCGAAGGTGCAGTTGCGCGAACTCGCATCCGCGGGTGGCGATGGCGACGCGCCGGTACAAACGCTGCTCGCGTTCGTCGAAGCGTCGCAACGCGGCATCATCCGCTAACCGATGGCCTTGAACCCGAGTCCGCTGCGCGTCGCGATGGTGGCAGGCGAGCCGTCCGGCGACCTGCTGGCGGCGTCGCTGCTCGACGGCCTAGCGAGCCGTCTGCCCGCCGGTAGCCAGTATTACGGGATCGGCGGCCCGCGCATGATCGCCACGGGCTTCGATGCCCACTGGCCGATGGAAAAGCTGACGGTGCGCGGCTATGTCGAAGCACTGCGGCATATCCCCGAGATCCTCGGCATTCGCAACGAACTGAAGCGCCAGTTGCTGGCTGAGCCGCCGTCGGTGTTCGTCGGCGTGGATGCGCCCGATTTCAACTTCGGACTCGAGCATCCGTTGCGCGAAGCGGGCATTCCGACCGTTCACTTCGTCTGTCCGTCCATCTGGGCGTGGCGGGGCGGGCGCATCAAGAAGATCGCCAAGGCGGTCGACCACATGCTGTGCGTGTTCCCGTTCGAAACGGCGCTGCTGGAAAAGGCCGGCGTCCCGGCGTCCTACGTGGGCCATCCGCTGGCTGACGAGATTCCGCTCGAACCGGATACGCTCGGCGCGCGCCGCACGCTCGGCCTCGCCGAAAGCGGGCCGATCATCGCGGTGCTGCCGGGCAGCCGGCGCTCGGAGATCGATCTGATCGGTCCGACGTTTTTTGCCGCGATGGAGATGATGCAGCACCAGGAGCCGGGTTTGCGTTTCGTGATGCCGGCGGCCACGCCCGCACTGCGCGAAATGCTGCGGCCGCTGGTCGATTCGCATCCCGGCCTCGCGCTGACCATTACCGACGGCCAGTCGCAACTCGCCATGACGGCGGCGGATGCGATCCTCGTCAAGAGCGGCACGGTGACGCTGGAAGCCGCGTTGCTGAAGAAGCCGATGGTGATCTCGTATAAGGTGCCCTGGCTGACCGGCCAGATCATGCGCCGCCAAGGCTACCTGCCATACGTCGGCTTGCCGAACATTCTGGCGGGGCGTTTCGTCGTGCCGGAAATCCTGCAGCACTTCGCGACGCCGCAGGCGCTCGCCGAGGCTACGCTGAAACAGTTGCGTGACGAGACCAACCGGCGCACGCTGACGGAAATCTTCACGGAGATGCATCACGTGCTGAAGCAGAACACCGCGCAGCGTGCGGCGGAAGTCGTGGCGAGCGTCATTGAAAAGCGGAAGGCGCGGCCGTGACCACGGCACGCTCACCTCGTCGCAAGGCCGCTACTGTTGCAGGCGCGGCGGCGCGGCAGGTCGGTCTGGACTTTGAGACACCGGATGACATCGTCTGCGGCGTCGACGAGGCCGGACGTGGGCCGCTGGCTGGCCCGGTGGTCGCTGCCGCAGTGATTTTCGACCCGTCGAAGCCGATGATTCGCGGCCTCGACGATTCGAAAGCGCTCACCGCCAAAAAACGCGACGAGCTGTACGACAAGATCGTCGACCGGGCGCTCGCGTACTGTATCGCGTCGGCGAGTGTCGAAGAAATCGATACGCTGAACATCCTGCACGCCACGATGCTGGCGATGAAGCGGGCTGTCGAAGGCCTCTCGGTCGTGCCGACGCTCGCGAAAATCGACGGCAATCGCTGCCCGACACTGAGCATTCGTAGCGAAGCCGTGATCGGCGGCGATGCACTGGTCAAGAGCATTTCGGCGGCGTCGATTCTCGCCAAGGTCACGCGCGACCGGCTGCTGCTCGAATTGCATCAAACCTATCCGGTCTACGGCTTTAACGCGCATGCCGGGTATGGCACGCCGCAGCATCTCGCCGCGCTGCGCGAACATGGGCCCTGTGAGCATCATCGGCGCTCGTTTGCACCGGTGCGTGAAGCGCATCTGCGCTTCGGTACGGGTTTGAAGCGCCCGGCGGGCGACGTCATCGTCGTTCCGGGCACGCTCACCGGCACGACGCTCGACGACGACGCCTTCGGCGAACGCAGCGGCGCCTGAGCGCCATGTACGGCCCGGCGCGTCGCCAACTCTTTCCTCATTCTCTAAGCCTTCGCTGCCTGTGAAAGCCATCACCTCGCGGGACAATCCGCTCTACAAGCGCCTGAAGGCATTGGCCGGCTCGACGCATCAGCAGCGTCGCAGCGGCCATGCGCTGCTCGAAGGCTTCCATCTCGCGAGCGCCTATCTCGACGTCGCCGGTCAGCCGGAAATGTGCATCGTCACCGAGGGCGCGTTGCGCCACGACGAAGCGCAGGCGATCGTCTCGCGCATCGACGAGCACCGTATCGTTACGTTGCCTGATGCGTTGTTCGGCCAATTGTCGAACGTCGTGCACGGTGTCGGGATTTTGCTGCTGGTCGAAAAACTCGATACGCCGTTGCCGGAAGAGGTCGCACAGACCTGCCTCGTACTCGACGGCGTGCAGGATGCCGGCAACGTCGGTTCGATTCTGCGCAGTGCGGCGGCCGCGGGTATTCAGCAGGTGTTTTGCGCACCGGGCACCGCGTACGCGTGGTCGTCGAAAGTATTGCGCTCGGGCATGGGCGCGCATTTCCTGCTGCAAATCCACGAGGATGTCGAAGCACAGGTGTTGATCGAGCGCCTCACCGTGCCCGTCGTCATTACGGACTCGCACGGTGCCGAGGCGATCTACGACTGCGATCTGAGCGGACCGCTCGCATGGGTGTTCGGCAACGAAGGCGCGGGCGTGTCGCAGACCTGGCGCGATGCGGTTTCGTTGCGGGTGACGATTCCTCAGCCGGGCGGCATGGAATCGCTCAATGTGGCGGCCGCGGCGGCAGTCTGTGTGTTCGAACAATGCCGCCAGCAGCGCCGCGCGTAGAGCACGGTACTGAATAAGCCGCGCGGCCGCGTATGACGGCGTGGTCTAAAGCGTCACCAGCCAGTCCGGCTGCCGCGCGCCTGGTGAGCGCGCGGTGCCGACCGAACCGGATTCAGTAAACCGGCCGGTCCAGCTTGATCTCTTGCAGAATCGTCGTCGCGATCTCCTCGATCGACTTATGCGTCGACGACAGCCACTTGACCCCTTCGCGCCGCATCATCGCTTCAGCCTCATTGATCTCGTAACGGCAATTTTCCGGCGCAGCGTATTTGCTGCCCGGCCGGCGCTCGTTACGAATCTCCGACAGCCGCTGCGGATCGATCGACAAACCAAACATCTTCTGCCGATGCGCCAATAGCGGCGTGGGCAGCTTGCCGCGCTCAAAATCTTCCGGAATTAGCGGATAGTTGGCCGCTTTCACACCGTACTGCATCGCCAGATACAGGCTCGTCGGCGTCTTGCCGCTGCGCGACACGCCGACCAGAATCACGTCCGCGTCGGCCAGATTGCGGTTCGATTGACCGTCGTCGTGGGCGAGCGAGAAGTTGATCGCCTCGATCCGGTTCTTGTATTCCTCGGTATCGGCGTTCTGGTGGCCACGGCCCATCGCGTGGCTCGACTTGAGTTCCAGTTCCTGTTCGAGCGGCTCGACAAAGGTCTGGAACATGTCCAGCACGAGCGCATTCGAGCCTTTGACGATCTGATTCGACGCGCTGTCCACCAGCGTCGTGAAGACGATCGGACGGCGGCCGTCCTGCTGGATCGCTTCGTTGATCTTTTCTAGCGTGGCGTAGGCTTTGTCCGTCGAGTCGACGAAGGGCACGCGAACCAGGCGGAATTTCTGGTCGAACTGGGAAAGGATCGAATGCGCGAAGGTTTCGGCAGTGATCCCGGTACCGTCGGAGACGATGAATACGGTGGGCGGCATCAGTGGGGCAGGGAACGTGAGCGGACAAAAGCGCTCGAATGAAACATCGCCGCATTGACGTCGCTGCACGGTGGCTAACCGGAGATTGCAGCGGCGTCATTGCAGCGCGCCGTGGGCACCGCAACTGCGCCCGGATGGCGGCGGGGCCTCGCAAAAGCCCGTCAGCCGGTCCGGGGCGCGATTCGAGGCGCAATTCTCGTCCGACTGTCACATTTTGAGAGTCGGCACGGTAGAATAGCGGCAACCTGTTGGATAAGCAATTGCAGGCGATTGGCGTCTAATTCACCTCGAACGGTCGGTCAACGCCGCGCTTTCAGCCAGTAACGTGCGGCGAATGGGGTGGATTGATCGGTAATTTCGTCCATCCGCTTTCTACGTCGTGCATCTGGCACCTGATGATGTTCCCGGCCATTTGCAGCGATTGCTTCTCCAACAGGTTGTGCAAGACGCGAGGTCACGATTCCAATGGGCGTCTCGCGTTCAAGCCCACTTGCACAGCCGTGAATTTCTTTCACACTTAGGGGCTTGTATGACTAACGCAGTTACCGTCGCAAAGGAAGAGGCGTATGTAGTTCCGTTTGAGCAGTTGCGGATGACCGATGTGGAGATTGTCGGCGGCAAGAACGCGTCGCTTGGCGAGATGATCAGTCAGCTCGCCGAAGCCGGCGTGCGCGTGCCGACTGGCTTCGCCACCACGGCGCTGGCTTTCCGTGACTTCTTGCATCACAACAATCTGACTGACCGCATCGCGAAACGTCTCGAAACGCTCGATATCGACGACGTGAAGGCGCTCGCCGAAGCGGGCAAGGAGATCCGTCAATGGATCGTCGACGCCCCGATGCAGCCGCGTCTCGAAGCGGATATCCGTGCAGGCTTCGACACCCTGCAAAACAGCTCGCCTGAAGAGTTGTCGTTTGCCGTGCGTTCGTCGGCAACGGCAGAAGACTTGCCGGACGCGTCGTTCGCAGGTCAGCAGGAAAGCTACCTCAACGTGGTCGGCATCGACGACGTGCTCGATCGCATGAAGCACGTGTTCGCGTCGCTGTATAACGACCGTGCTATCTCCTATCGCGTCCACAAGGGCTTCACCCACGCTGAAGTCGCGTTGTCGGCTGGCGTGCAGCGCATGGTGCGCTCGGACGTCGGCGCGGCGGGCGTGATGTTCACGCTGGATACGGAATCGGGCTTCAAGGACGCCGTCTTCATCACGTCGAGCTACGGTCTCGGCGAAACGGTCGTGCAGGGCGCCGTGAATCCGGACGAGTTCTACGTCTTCAAGACCACGCTCGCACAAGGCAAGTACCCGATTATCCGCCGCTCGATCGGCTCGAAGCTGATCAAGATGGAATTCACCAAGGCCGGCGAGCAAGGCCGCGTGAAGACCGTCGACGTTGCGCACGAGCAGCGCAACCGTTTCTCGATCACCGACGAAGACGTGATCGAACTCGCGAAATACGCCGTCATCATCGAAAAGCACTACGAGCGTCCGATGGACATCGAGTGGGGCAAAGACGGCCGCGACGGCAAGATCTTCATCCTGCAGGCGCGCCCGGAAACGGTGAAGAGCCAGGCTGCGGGCAAAGCCGAGCAACGCTTCAAGCTGAAGGGCCAATCGAACGTGCTGGCTACCGGCCGCGCGATCGGCCAGAAGATCGGTGCGGGTCCGGTGCGCGTGATTCACGATCCGTCGGAGATGGACCGTGTGCAGCCGGGCGACGTGCTGGTCGCCGACATGACCGACCCGAACTGGGAGCCGGTGATGAAGCGCGCATCCGCGATCGTCACGAACCGTGGCGGCCGTACCTGTCACGCGGCAATTATCGCGCGTGAGCTGGGCGTGCCGGCCGTGGTCGGCTGCGGCGACGCCACCGACGTGCTGAAGGAAGGCGCGCTGGTGACGGTGTCATGCGCTGAAGGCGACGAAGGCAAGATCTACGACGGTCTGCTCGAAACCGAAATCACCGAAGTGCAGCGCGGCGAACTCCCGCCGATTCCGGTGAAGATCATGATGAACGTCGGCAACCCGCAGCTCGCCTTCGACTTCTCGCAACTGCCGAACGCAGGCGTGGGTCTGGCGCGGCTCGAGTTCATCATCAACAACAACATCGGCGTTCACCCGAAGGCGATTCTCGAGTACCCGAACATCGATCAGGACCTGAAGAAGGCCGTGGAGAGCGTCGCACGCGGCCATGCGTCGCCGCGCGCCTTCTACGTCGACAAGCTGACCGAAGGTATCGCAACGATCGCTGCGGCGTTCTATCCGAAGCCCGTGATCGTGCGTCTGTCGGACTTCAAGTCGAACGAGTACAAGAAGCTGATCGGTGGTTCGCGTTACGAGCCGGACGAAGAAAACCCGATGCTGGGCTTCCGTGGCGCATCGCGTTACATCGCTGACGACTTCGCTGAGGCGTTCCAGATGGAATGCATCGCGCTGAAGAAGGTGCGTGAAGAGATGGGCCTCGACAACGTCGAGATCATGGTGCCGTTCGTCCGTACGCTGAAGCAGGCGGAGCGCGTGGTCGGGTTGCTGGAGAAGTTCGGCCTGAAGCGCGGTGAGAAGGGTTTGCGCCTGATCATGATGTGCGAAGTGCCGTCGAACGCGATTCTCGCCGAAGAATTCCTGCAATTCTTCGACGGCTTCTCGATCGGTTCGAACGACCTGACGCAGCTCACGCTCGGCCTCGACCGCGACTCCGGCATGGAACTGCTGGCAGTCGATTTCGACGAACGCGATCCGGCCGTCAAGTTCCTGTTGAAGCGCGCGATCGACACGTGTCTGCGACTGAACAAGTACGTCGGCATCTGCGGCCAGGGCCCGTCGGATCATCCTGACTTCGCGCAATGGCTGACCGATGAAGGCATCAAGTCGATCTCGCTGAACCCGGACTCGATCATCGAGACGTGGCAAAAGTTGGCGAAGTCGTCGGCGAAGTAAGCGAAAAAACAAGCGCCGGGCAGCTGCCCGGTAAGCGGTTTGCATAAAGGGTGTGCGGTACATCAAAAGCACGTAAAAGCGTACTGCACCGCCCGATAAATGCATCCGCTTCGTGCTATAAACACCCCGGTAGATCCGGGGTGTTTTGCTTTGTGGAGGTCGACGTGGCGCCAGGTGGCTTGGTCTGGTGGATCGGGGCGGGTGTGCTGGTCGTGCTGGAGCTGATCAGCGGCACCTTCTATTTGCTGATGATCGCATTGGGCTGCGTTGCAGCAGCCATTGCGCAACTGGCGGGCGTGACCGCCGACCTGCAGTTCGCGATTGCCGCCGTTGTGGCGCTTGCGGCCGTCCTGTTGCTCAGGCGCTCGCGCTTTGGCCGTAGAACGCGCAAGGAGGCGTCGAAGAACCCGGACGTGAATCTGGACATCGGCCAAACCTTGAGCGTGCCGGCGTGGCACGAGCGCCGGGCGCGGGCCAATTACCGCGGCGCGGCATGGGACGTCGAACTGGCGGCTGGCGAGCCTGAAGATGCGCAGCTCTATGAAATCGCCGAGATGCGCGGCAGTTGCCTCGTCGTCGTGGCCAGCCGGCAGGCGAAAACCAAGGTAACCGTGGCCTGAGCGCGCCAATGCGTGCACAGAACCATGTACAACTATTCGAACTACGGACCGGAGGTTAGTAATGGATTCAACCATTGTCGGGGCGGTGTTTCTGCTTATCGTGATCGTGCTGGCGGCGCAGACGCTCAAGATCGTGCCGCAGCAGCATGCGTGGGTGCTGGAGCGGCTCGGTCGCTATCACCGCACGCTGACGCCGGGCTTGAGCTTCGCGTTCCCATTCGTCGACCGGATCGCGTACAAGCATATCCTCAAGGAAATCCCGCTCGAAGTGCCGAGCCAGGTGTGTATCACGCGCGATAACACACAGTTACAGGTGGATGGTGTGCTGTATTTCCAGGTCACCGACCCGATGAAGGCGTCATACGGCTCTAGCAACTTCGTATTCGCGATTACGCAGTTGTCGCAGACCACGCTGCGCTCGGTGATCGGCAAACTCGAACTCGACAAGACTTTCGAAGAGCGAGACTTCATCAACCACAGCATCGTGTCGTCGCTCGATCAAGCGGCGTCGAACTGGGGCGTCAAGGTGCTGCGCTACGAGATCAAGGACCTGACACCGCCCAAGGAAATTCTGCATGCGATGCAGGCGCAGATCACCGCCGAGCGCGAGAAGCGCGCGCTGATCGCGGCCTCCGAAGGGCGCAAGCAGGAGCAGATCAATATCGCGTCGGGTGGGCGCGAGGCGTCGATCCAGAAGTCCGAGGGCGAGCGGCAGGCGGCGATCAATCAGGCGCAGGGTCAGGCCGCGGCGATCCTGGCGGTGGCAGAGGCTAACTCGCAGGCAATTCAGAAGATCGCTGCGGCTATCCAGTCGAATGGCGGGATGGAGGCGGTGAACCTGAAAGTGGCCGAGCAGTACGTGAACGCGTTCGGCAACCTCGCCAAGCAGGGCACCACGTTGATCGTGCCGGGCAACCTGGCGGATATGAGTTCGATGATCGCGTCGGCGCTGACCATCGTGAACAAAGGGAAGGGCGCAACCGAAGTGCGCTGATTGACGTTTTTCCTTGCCGAAAAGAAATGGCCCGCAAATCAGCGGGCCATTTTTCGTTGAATCGCAGCTTTTTGCCGGCGAACCAGTCGGGTGGCGCAGCACGGCAAAACCACGCATCACGCGAGGCTAATCAGGCCAACTTGCCGGCCAGCGCGCAATTCAAGCCGGAGATGACGATCACGATCACGACGGTGAACGCATCAGACGCGCCTTCTCGCGTTCCCAGTCGCGCTTCTTTTCGGTTTCGCGCTTGTCGTGTTGCTTCTTACCCTTGGCCAGCCCGATTTCGCATTTGACGCGGCCGCCTTTGTAGTGGAAGTTCAGCGGCACGAGCGTGTAGCCGCGCTGCTCGACTTTGCCGATCAGTTTGCTGATTTCCTCGCTATGCAGCAGCAGCTTGCGCGTGCGCACCGGGTCTGGGTTGATGTGGGTCGAGGCTTCGGGCAGCGGGCTGATGTGCGTGCCGATCAGGAACAGTTCGTTATTCTTGATGACCACGTAGCCTTCCTTGATCTGGCCGCGGCCCGCGCGCAAGGCTTTGACCTCCCATCCCTCGAGCACGAGCCCTGCTTCATAGCGTTCTTCGACCGAGTAGTCGTAGAAGGCTTTTCTGTTGTCGATGATGCTCATGAATGGAAAGTGCCCAACTCGTTTAAAATCACGATTTTAGCAAAGCGGGGCAAGGAAAGCCCGCGGCGCTTGTCCACCCTTGCCACGCGCTGTTCAATTTATGGCAGATGTCCAGAAAACCGTGTTGATCCGCCATTCGGCGGAACAGATGTTCGACCTCGTTACCGACGTCGCCGATTACCCCAATTTCCTGCCCTGGTGCGGGGGAGTCGAAATCCGCCGCCAGGACGAAACCGGCATGGAGGCGAAGATCGACATCAACTTCAAGGGCATCAAGCAGCACTTCGCCACGCATAACAGCATGGAACGGCCCACCCGCATCGATATGGAGTTCGCGGACGGTCCGTTTCGCAAATTCACCGGTTTCTGGCGTTTCACGCCATTGCGGGCGGACGCCTGCAAGATCGAATTCGCGTTGCACTACGAATTCACCAACATCATTCTCGAGAAGATCATCGGGCCGGTGTTCAGTCACATTGCCAACACCTTCGTCGAATCGTTCGTGAAGCGCGCCGATCAGCGCTACGGTAAGGCATGAGCGCGCGCTTGTCGATTGAAGTCTGCTACGCGCTCGCCAGGGAGCAGACGCTCATCGCCGTGGAATTGCCGGAAGGCGCCACGTTGCAGCAGGCGCTCGACGCAAGCGGCATTTTGCAGCGCTATCCGCAGATCGATCTGGGCACGCAGAAGGTCGGCGTGTTCGGCAAGCTCAAGCCGCTCGATGCGGTGCTCGCCGACCACGATCGCGTTGAGATCTACCGGCCCCTGCTGGTGGATCCGAAGCTCTCGCGTCAACGCCGCGTTGAGAAGACCCGCAAGGCGGGCTCGATCGAAGGGCGCCGCTGGCAGAACAAGGATTCGCGCTAGTGCACGGAAGGCTGCGCCTTCTCCTCAATCGATGCCGCGCCGGACGTGTCGTCGTCCGCATGCTGGCGCACCGACCAGCACACGCCCGCCACCAGCAGCAGGATCGCCGCCGTTTCCAGCGGCCGGGGCAGGCGCTGGTCGTAGATGAACGCATAGAGCAGGGCGAAAAGCGTCTCGAACACGATCATCTGGCCGGACAGGGTGAGCGGCAGCCGTTTCGACGCGGCATTCCATAACCCATTGCCGAGCCACGACGCGCCGACTGCGAGGCCCAGATTCAGCATCCAGAAGGTGTGCCAGCGCTCGTCGCCGAGCGGCCCCTGGAGGCTGCCAGACGGCATGACGGCGACCACCAGCCACAATCCTGCGCCTAGCGCGCCGGTCACGACACCCCACAGCACCGACCACTCGTTACCGCTGAAATGCGTCTGGCGCTGCAGATAGCGGGCGTTTTCGACCGCGAACCAGGTCCAGCAGGCGAGTGCGCCAACCGCGCAGGTGAGGCCGAGGATTTTCGTCGCGATACTTACTGGCGTGCTGTCCGCGACCGTGAACACGTCGATGTTGATGCAGGCGATGCCGGCCACCACCAATGAGAGCGGCCATACGAGGCGGGCGAGCGGCACGGCGCCGTGATCACGCCGGCCGAGCAGCGTCACCGTGACCGGCAGCACACCGACGATCAGCGATGCCGGCGCGATGCCGATCATATGGACCGCTGCGGTCAGCAGCAGGTAGTAGAGCAGATTGCCGGCCAACGCCAGTTTGACCAGCGCGCCGAGATCCTCGCGGGTCAGGCGTTTGACGAGCGAACGCGCCATCGGCAGCGCGGCGGCCAGCGAGACGATGCCGTACATCGTGTAGCGGCCGGCGCTCAGCAGCAGCGGCGAAAAATCGGGCAACACGCGCGGCACCAGAAACACCATGCCCCACAAGGCCCCGGCCATTACTCCATATGCCACACCGCGCTGCATCGACTGCCCCTGCAAGAAAAACTGGAATGGTCGGCAGAATAGCCGTTCGGCGGGCAGCGTGTCTTGTTTGATTCTGCATTCCAGCGGTTCTATCCGGCGTGTTCAGGCGCTTTTTAACTTCCACGCGATGGCCCGGCGGCGCGCAAGCACCCCGAAATACCCATTCCCGAACCGGGTGGGGCGTCCATGCGCCCGAACGCGCAAACGAAACCGGATCGAACTCGAGGCGAACGCAGAAGCGAAATCGGAGGGTGCAAAGTCACGAAAAAAATCCCCCGAAATTCGCTAAGCTGCTGTTAGTGCAGTGAAAACCGGGGAGGTATCGCGTATAATTCGCTTTTGCGCCTATAGGATTTGCCATGCGTCTGATCCAAACAGCACTCACGTTCGATGACGTGCTCCTCGTCCCGGCTTTCTCCGATGTTCTGCCGCGCGACACCAGCCTCAAGACCCGGCTGACCCGCAACATCTCCCTGAATATGCCGCTCGTGTCCGCCGCCATGGACACCGTTACCGAAGCCCGTCTCGCGATCGCGATGGCGCAAATGGGCGGCGTGGGCATCATCCACAAGAATCTCACGCCGGCCGAACAGGCGCGTGAAGTTGCCAAGGTCAAGCGCTTCGAATCCGGCGTCGTGCGCGACCCGATCACCGTGCCGCCGCAAATGAAGGTGCGCGACGTCATCGCGCTGTCGCGCCAGCATGGCATTTCGGGCTTCCCGGTCGTCGAAGGCGCGCAACTGGTGGGTATTGTCACGAACCGCGACTTGCGCTTCGAAGAGCGTCTGGACGAGCCGGTGCGCAACATCATGACGCCGCGCGAGCGCCTCGTCACCGTCAAGGAAGGCACGCCGCTGGCCGAAGCCAAGGCGCTGATGCATAGCCACCGCCTCGAACGCGTGCTGGTCATCAACGACGCCTTCGAATTGCGCGGCCTGATGACCGTCAAGGACATCACCAAGCAAACCGAACACCCGGACGCGTGTAAAGACGAACACGGCAAGCTGCGCGCAGGCGCAGCGGTCGGCGTGGGCGAAGACAACGAAGAGCGCGTTGAGCTGCTGGTGCAGGCAGGGGTGGACGTGATCGTCGTCGACACGGCGCACGGCCACAGCAAGGGCGTGCTCGAGCGCGTCAAGTGGGTCAAACAGAAGTTCCCGCACGTCGAAGTGATCGGCGGCAACATCGCCACCGCTGCGGCGGCAAAGGCACTCGTCGAATACGGCGCAGACGGCGTGAAGGTCGGTATCGGCCCGGGCTCGATCTGCACGACGCGGATCGTCGCCGGTGTGGGCGTGCCACAGGTCACCGCGATCTCGAACGTGTCGGAAGCGCTGAAGGGCACGGGCGTGCCGGTCATCGCCGACGGTGGCGTGCGTTTCTCGGGCGACGTCAGCAAGGCGCTGGCCGCCGGCGCCAATTCCGTGATGATGGGCAGCATGTTCGCCGGTACTGAAGAAGCGCCGGGCGACGTGTTCCTGTTCCAGGGCCGCCAGTACAAATCGTACCGTGGCATGGGCTCGGTCGGCGCCATGAAAGACGGCGCGGCAGACCGCTACTTCCAGGACAACTCCGCGAACATCGACAAGCTGGTGCCGGAAGGCATTGAAGGCCGCGTCGCGTACAAGGGCTCGGTCAACGCGATCCTGTTCCAGCTGATCGGCGGCGTGCGCGCCAGCATGGGCTACTGCGGTTGCCGCACGATCGCGGAGATGAACGACAAGGCCGAGTTCGTGCAGATCACGGGCGCGGGCTTGCGCGAGTCGCATGTGCATGACGTGCAGATCACCAAGGAAGCGCCCAACTACCACGTGGACTAAACGCCAATGAAGCCATTGCTGCGCGCTGTACTCATCCTCGATGCCTTGTTGTTGCTTGCGTTCGGCCTGCTGTTTCTGCTGACGCCCTGGACTTCGTTGTACAACGCGCTGCTATTGGTGCAAACCCAGCCGGCTCTGGTCGGCCAGGGGTTTGGCGTGGCGCTGATCGGGCTCGCGTGGCTCGCTTTGCACGCGTCGATCGACGGATCGCTCACGTCGACGGTTGCCAAGGTTGTCGGCCATGTGAACTGGCTGACCGGCGTGCTGATGCTGGTCTGGCTGCTCGGGCTGCATACGCCGGCGCTGACCGGTTTCGGGCAGATCATCGCAGTGCTGACAGGTGTCGTGCTGCTGGTGGTCGGCCTGGGTGGTGTGCGCCTGTCGGGTGCGGTGCGGCGGCGTGAAAAGGTGCGGCTGGTTGAAGCTGCGGCCGCCGAACGTGCCGAAAAGCAGGCGGCGAAAGATGCCGCCAAAGACGCTGCCAACAAACGCGACTCCGGTCGCGTGACTGCGGGCTTTCCTGTCTATCATGCCGAACCCGTAGTCGAGCCTGTTATGCCCGTCACGCGGCCCGTGGGTCCTGTTTCGGCAGCGCCGCTTCCTCCGGTCGATGAACCGGGTCTGACGGCATCTGAACGCGCTGCCCGGGCCGATGCTGCCGCAGCGCGCGACGACGCTCGCAACTCCGCCGCCGATGCACCTGGTGCGCCCCGGCCGCCGTTTCATGGCTGATGCGCCAAGCGCCAGAACGCCTGCCGAAGCTACCGGTTTTCGTTCGCACGCGCCGCAGTTGAATGCCTGCGGCGCCCGCAAATCCAGCGCGCTTCATCGTTACGCTTCATGCTCGATCGTCCCCACGTGGACCGCTTTGAATTCAACGCCGCGCTTCGTGCGCGGCATCCCGTATCCGTTCACTTATGACTCCGTCCGCTGCCATGCATGACAAGATCCTGATCCTCGACTTCGGTTCGCAAGTCACCCAACTGATTGCACGTCGCGTTCGCGAAGCCAACGTGTATTCGGAAATTCATCCGTACGACGTCGACGCGTCGTTCATTCGCGATTTCGCGCCGAAGGGCGTGATCCTCTCCGGCGGCCCGAGCTCGGTCACCGAAACGGATACGCCGCGCGTGCCGCAAGCGGTGTTCGAACTCGGCGTGCCGGTGCTGGGCATTTGCTACGGCATGCAGGCGATGGCCGAGCAGCTCGGCGGCAAGGTCGATATCGGGCACCTGCGTGAGTTCGGCTACGCCGAAGTACGCGCGCGCAACCATACGAGTCTGCTCGAAGGCATCAGCGACTTCACCACGCCGGAAGGTCACGGCATGCTGAAGGTGTGGATGAGCCACGGCGACAAGGTGCTGGAAATGCCTGAGGGCTTCCAGTTGATGGCGTCGACCGAATCGTGCCCGATTGCCGCGATGGCCGACGAAAAGCGCCATTTCTACGGCCTGCAATGGCACCCGGAAGTCACGCACACCGTGCAGGGCCGCGCAATGCTCGAACGTTTCGTGCTGCAGATTTGCGGCACGAATCCCGACTGGGAAATGGGTCATTACATCGACGAAGCCGTCGCGAAGATTCGCGAGCAGGTGGGTAACGAACACGTGATTCTGGGCTTGTCTGGCGGCGTGGATTCGTCGGTGGCGGCGGCGCTGTTGCATCGCGCGATCGGCGATCAGCTGACCTGCGTGTTCGTCGATCACGGTCTCCTGCGTTTGAACGAAGCCGAGCAGGTGATGGCAACGTTCGCCGATCACCTCGGCGTGAAGGTGATCCACGTCGACGCGAGCGACGTGTTCCTGTCGAAGCTGGCCGGCGTGACCGATCCGGAAGCGAAGCGCAAGATCATCGGCGCGGAATTCGTCGAAGTGTTCCAGACCGAAGCCAACAAGCTGACTGATGCGAAGTGGCTCGCACAAGGCACGATCTATCCGGACGTGATCGAATCGGCCGGCAAGGGCAAGAAGGCCACGCAGACCATCAAGAGCCACCACAACGTGGGCGGCTTGCCCGAGACGCTGAATCTGAAGCTGCTTGAGCCGCTGCGCGAATTGTTCAAGGACGAAGTGCGCGAACTCGGCGTGAAGCTCGGTTTGCCGCCGGCAATGGTGTATCGCCACCCGTTCCCGGGCCCGGGTCTGGGCGTGCGGATTCTCGGCGAAGTACGCCGCGATTTCGCGGATCTGCTGCGTCGTGCGGATGCGATTTTTATCGAGACGCTGCGCACCTTTATCGACAAGGAAACCGGCAAGTCCTGGTACGACCTGACGAGCCAGGCGTTTGCGGTGTTCCTGCCGGTGAAGAGCGTTGGCGTGATGGGCGACGGCCGGACTTATGAGTACGTCGTTGCGCTGCGTGCTGTGCAGACGCTGGACTTCATGACCGCGCATTGGGCGCATCTGCCGCACGAGTTGCTGGGGCACGTGTCGAATCGCATCATTAATGAAGTGCGCGGGATTAACCGGGTGGTGTACGACATCTCGGGGAAACCGCCGGCGACCATCGAGTGGGAGTGAATCCCATTCTGGTGCATTTTCTGGCAATGCCTAGCAAAGCCAAGCAGTAGAAGACTAAGCCCGCGATTTTGCGGGCTTTTTTGTGCCTGTTCCTGAATCATCAATAGGAATCCGAAGCGCCTGCTGGTAGCGAAAAGCACGGCCAAGCACTTTTTCCGAATGGTGTTTTGATGGGTGGTTTATGATACTTGTTGTTCTTTAACGGGTTGCCCTGGTTGCGTTGCTTAGAACTGCCGCAAGTCGAATATTCGCTGCATCGGCATCCACTTCTGTCCGGTTGGGGTCCACGGCGTGGGAGCCTGGAACCTCCACATCAGATCCTCCCACTGTCGAACTGCCGCATTGGTTTCGGCGGCACGGGCCATTCTGTCGGCGTCGAATATGGCGTCGTCCGTTTCCATGATCATGAGTAGTCGCGTCCCTAAGCGATAGATCTCCATACTCAAGACTCCATGCTCGCGTATGTGCCTGACGACATCCGGCCAGACCTGACGGTGAAGCTCCTCGTAACGCGCAATCAGATTCGGATCGTCTCTCAAATCCAGGGCAAAACAGTGGCGCATAGCCGTTTCCTTTTACGATACGTTCGAACCGACAACGAACGGATTGGGGGCGAAGCGCGTCATTGACCAAACATTCCCTGATGCGAGCCCGGCGAGTCGCCCACCGTCATACCGTCGAATTTCCAGAGCCGTCCGGCATTGTCAAATCAATCGTGCTGGCTGCTGAACTGTCTTTGCAGCTCGATGATTGCGGGAAGGTGAAAATCGAGAACATCGGGAGCCGCGTTGCCTTGCCGGCGGCAGACTTCCACAGCAAGTTCGAGCGCCCGGGCACGCGCGATGATCAATAGGGATCGCGCCTCCCACAATAAGTCCTTCTGTAGCGCGGATAGCCGAAAAGCTTGCTCAGCCTCCACAACTGTAAGTTCAAACGCTTCAGTATCCATTGGCAATTGTCCCCGACCGTTCACATTCACTCCTTGAGTGCGACGCTCATCCTTACCTCCTGGCGCTTACCAGTCACATGACTGGGGCGCATCGAGCCACGGCAAACACCACGTCAGATTCCGCTAGCAATCATTTCTTTAAGACGTGGTTGCTCGATCCGCGTGCCGTTGGCTTGTGTCAGGGAGGCCGTCAACGCCAGCAATGGGGCTATCCGACGTTGCTTCTTCTGCGCGTGATTCTGTGCGATATCGGCGAGGCGGTGCGCGAGAAAGGGATTGAGCAACCGCTCACGGAGTTGTGCCACATAGGCAAGTGCATCATCCCGCTGACCCGAGGCCTCGAATACGGGTAAGACTTCCTCGTGCCAAATCGTCTCGAGTTCCGCCCGTAGGACAGGGTCGTTCATCGCACCGCAGACTGTCTCGTCAGCTGCGCGAGCGTCGCGTAACCAGCGCTCGGCGAGAAAGGTATGCCCGAGATTCAGCAGGAACAGCTTGCGCCGCTCGAAATGGTGGAGATTCTCAGTGAGCACGATCGAAGGATGTACACACGGTACCTGCAGCCGTGGCTGCTGTTCTATCGCCCACAGTGCATACGGTTCCGCGATCGCGCCCACAGGCCGGATCGGCTCTGACACGATCCGGTCGACCAGCGAATTGGCCCATACGCAATGGTCAGTCAGATAGCGGATAAACTCGTCGGGCATGTGCCATTGCAACGCCAATTCCACGGCGATGCCTCTTAACACTTCCCCGTTTTTCTCGATCAGCTCGCAAGGAAACAGCGATAGCGGTGCGTCGGGCTGGTTTTGCCATCGTGTGTGCAAGAGGGACAGCAGTCTGGCGGGGAAGCTGTGCGGTACGCGGCTCGGGTCGGCGAAAGCGCGAGCATTATCGTGTTCATCGAGTTGATAACCCTGGTCCCCCGTGTTCGAAACAATGATCCGCACGGGACCGGAGATCGCCTCGCGGAGCAGAGCCCAATCCTTGCGCACGTGCACGGCTTGGCGAATCGCCCGTCCGGTCAGTGTTACGTCAATCAATCGGCCTGAATGCAGTCCACGTATATGGACCGGATAGCCGCCGCCGTTCGCGAGCGCGGCGATGCGCGCGGCGCTGTCGGCGCTTTCTGTGGTCTGAACCACGGCAATGCCGCCTGGCGCCGCGCCTGGTTGGCCGGACTCGAGCGCCTCTGAGACGAATAAATCGACATGCGCCTGCAGGAAACGGCTCGTGCCGAATTGCAGAATGGGTTGCGTGAGCGGTGCGGCCGTTGCCTGTGCTTCCTCATGCGAAGGGCGCATCGCTAACATTCCACGATAGCTTTGACGACACCGCCGGCAGGATCAAGCAGTGTCGCGAAGTGAGCAGGGACATCGGCCAACGCCATTCGATGCGTATTCAGCGCGCGGTCCGGGATATGGCCGGCCCGCATGGCCTTGATGACGGTGTCGAAGTCCTCGAGCGTCGCGTTGCGGCTGCCGAGCAGGGTGGCTTCGCGCTTGTGGAATTCGGGGTCCGAAAAAGTGATCGTGTCAGCCACGATGGAAACGAGTACATACCGGCCGCCATGGGCGATGAACTGGAAGCCGCGTTCCATTGCTTTGGGGTTGCCGGTTGCGTCGAACACCACATCGAAAAAGTCGCCGTCCGTCAGTTCCGACAATTGCGCGTGATCGCCGTCGCCAATCTGCACCGCTGCGGCGGCGCCTAGATGTTTAACGCAGAAATCGAGCCGGTCCACACGCGTGTCGAGGGCGGTCACCGTCGCGCCGCGCAGTCTGCAGAAGGTCAGGACCGCCATGCCGATCGGCCCCGCGCCGACTACGAGCACGCGCTCACCCTGCTTCACGTCGCCACGCCTGACCGCATGCGCGCCGATCGCAAGGAATTCGACCATGGCCGCCTGATCGAGCGTGATGCCTTCGGCCTTGTGGACGAACTGCGCGGGAACGCTCAGGTACTCGGTGAACGCGCCGTCTCGATGCACGCCCAACACCTGGATATTCACGCAGCAATTGGTCTTGCCGCGGCGGCACGCAATGCATTGGCCACACGACAGATACGGCATCACGTAGACCTGGTCGCCCGCAACCAGTCCGCTGTGGCGCGGCGCCTGTTCGACGATGCCCGACAACTCATGGCCCATCACGCGCGGATAGGCCAGATAAGGCTGATTTCCCGTGAAAATATGCAAGTCCGTACCGCATACGCCAACACGCTTGACGCGCAACAGCACGTCGTTTTCTCCCGTTTCGGGTTTAGGCCTTTCCTGTGCGCTCAGCGTTCCTGGCGTCTCGCATATCACCGTAAGCATAGCAATCCTTATTTCGTCGCCGTTTCGACCGGCGCAGCGTTAGTTCGAGTACGTCTTGCGGCGGCAGCCGGGCGCGATTTCGATCGAGCCGCCCGGATCCGCCAGGATGGTCAATACAGCACGTTCTTCGCTTCGGGCTTGTCAATGTTGTCTTTGGTCACCATCACCACGCCGGTATCGAGGTTCTTCGACACCGGTTTCTTTTCGATCAGATTGACCGCTGTTTTCACGCCCAGCTCTCCCATCTGGTACGACCCCTGTACGGCGGTGGCGGCAAGCGTGCCGTCCTTGACGAACCCCTGGAGATCCTGATTGCCGTCGAAGCCGATCGCCACCACTTTGCCGGCTTTGCCGGACTGTTCGAGCGCGCGGCCCATGCCGACCGCGGTTGGCTCATTCGCGCCGAAAATGCCTTTGAGGTCGGGATTGGCGGTCAATGTGTCGGTGGTCTGATTGAGCGCAGTCGCCATCTGCGAGTTGGAATAGAAAGGTCCCACCACCTGCAATTGCGAATGTGCCTTCAGATAGTCGCGGAACCCGCCGACCCGGCCGATTTCCGAGCCCGCACCGGCCACGTAGGACATGACCGCGACCTTGCCGGTTTGGCCCACGCGATCGATCAGCGCTTTGGCGCACAGTTCGCCCGCCTTCTTGTTGTCGGTCGAGAGGAATGACTGGTAGTACTGCTTGCCGGAATCGGAGAGCGCTGAATCGATGATGACGACCGGGATATGGGCTTCCCACGCCTTCTTGACGGCCGGCACGAGCGCGTCGGGATCGGACGGGGCAAGTACGATGCCGGCCACCTTGCGATTCACCGCGTTCTCGACCATGTTGACTTCGTCGGCAATGGCGGTTTCCGCCGCCGGGCCCTGGAAAGTCATCGTGTAGCCCTTGAGTTGACCCATTGCCGCATTCGCGCCCTTCTGGACGTTCTGCCAGTAGTTGGAACTCGATGTCTTCACGATAACCGCGATCTCGCCGCCGGCGGCGCGAGCAAGTCCGGTGGCCAGCATCAGGGTGGCGGCCAGCAGGCTGAGTTGGAATGTGCGCATGTCTCTACTCCTGTGAGGATTTGTTGTCGTACATGGACTTCTCGGCGGCGCGGACCAGCCGGTCCGAACCGCCGATGGATTTCACCGGCGATTGCGGAGCTGGTCGATCCAGACAGTGCCCAGAATCACCAGGCCGATGATGATTTGCTGAATGAAGCTGGACACTCCATTCATGTTCAACCCATTACGCAGAATGCCGATCACGAAAGCGCCGATCGCCGTGCCGGAAATCGTGCCGACGCCGCCCATCAGCGACGTGCCGCCGATCACCGCGCTGGCAATCGCGTCGAGTTCGTACATCACGCCTTCATTCGGCTGCGCGGTGAGCAGTCGCGACATCAGCACGCAGCCGGTGACGCCTGCAAGCGCGCCGGAGAGCACATACGTGAACATCGTCACGCGCGCGACATTGACGCCGGACAGCCGGGCCGCTTCGGCGTTCGAGCCGACCGCGTAAATATGCCTGCCGAGTGTGGTGCGGCTTAGCATGATCGACACGGCGATCGCGATGACGATCATCAGGAGCACGGGGTAGGGGATGCCTGGAAACGTCACGTCCGGAAAGCCGTCCGCCCCAATCGTCTCGATCCTGAACAGCGCGCCGTTGCCGAGCACACCGAAGGCTTCACCCAGCCCCGACACGGGGCGTGCGCCGGTGATTTGCAGTGCCACACCTCGCGCCACGAGCATCATGCCGAGCGTGGCGATAAACGGTGGCAGGCGCATGCGCGTCACACACAGACCGTTCACGGCGCCGCACAGCGCGCCGACGACGATGCCAAGCAGCATGCCGACGGTGACCGGCATGCCGGCCTTCACCGCGAGGGCCGCCACGACGCCGGACAGCGCGAGCACCGAGCCGACCGAGAGGTCGATACCGCCGGTGATGATGACGCAGGTCGCGGCGACGCCAAGGTAGGCAATCGAGGTCACCTGCAGCGCGACGGTCATCGCATTGTCGACGGTATGGAAGGCCTCGCTCGTAGACGAGAACACCAGGATCATCACAATCAGGCTGGCGAAGGCGGCAAACTTCTGAATCAGATCCTTGCGCCGTTCGCTGGCAAGCGAACGGCTGGGACGTGTAAGCGTGCTCATTGCGAAGCTCCCGAGGTGTCCGAAGCGCCTCTGCGTCCCGAGGCGTAATGCATGATTTCTTCCTGACTCGTTTGGCGCGTCTCGAGGATCGTTACGAGGTCGCCCTCATGAAAAACGGCCACGCGATCCGTCATGCCGAGAATCTCGGGCAGCTCGGAGCTGATCATGACCACGCCGATGCCTTGCGCCGCCAGCTTGTCGAGCAGTTCGTAGATCGCGAATTTGGCGCCGACGTCGATGCCGCGGGTGGGCTCGTCGAAGAACAGCACCCGTGAGTCGCGAAACAGCCACTTGCTGATGACAACCTTCTGCTGATTGCCGCCTGACAGGTTGCGTGCGATCTGCCTGACGCTCGGCGTGCGTATGCCCAGCGCGTCCACGTAGCGTTTCGCAACGGCGGCCTCGGTTGCGAAGCGTATAAAACCCAGGCGGTTCGAGACCGCATCCATGTTGGCCAGCGTGATATTGCTGGCGACGGGCATGTTGAGCGACAGGCCGTTGGCCTTGCGGTCTTCCGACAGGTACGCAATGCCGCGCCGGATCGCGTCGATCGGCGAGCGGATCGCAAGGGTCTCGTGACCTAGCCTGATCGTGCCGCTGTCGGGTAGATCGGCGCCAAAGATCGCGCGCGCGACTTCCGTTCGGCCCGCGCCCATCAAGCCGGCGAAACCCAGGATTTCGCCGCGCCGCAATTCGAAGCTGACGGGTCCGAAGACATTGGCGCGCGTTAATTGATCGACCGACAGCAAGACCTCCCCGGTCGGAACGGACGTGCGCGGCGGAAATTTATCTTCGAGCGAACGGCCGACCATGCGTGCGACGACCTTATCGATGGTGGTTTCGCGGAACACATCCGTCGACACATAGCGTCCGTCGCGCATGACGGTGACGCGGTCGACGATCTCGGTCATTTCATCGAGCCGGTGCGAGATATAAATGATTCCGACGCCGGCGCGTTTCAGCTCGTGAATGATCCTGAACAGCTGACAGGTTTCCGTCTCCGTAAGAGACGACGTCGGCTCATCCATGATCAGCACTTCGGCGTCCAGCGAGAGCGCCTTGGCGATTTCCACCATTTGCCGTTGCGCGACCGGGAGCGTGCGCACGAGTGTTCCCGGTGCGATGTCGACACCGAGCCGGTCGAGGCAGCGCTGCGCATCGGCGCGCAGACGCGCCCGGTCGACGAATACACCACGGCGCGGTTCACGGGCGAGAAAGATGTTCTCAGCCACCGACAGGTGCGGCACCAGGTTCAGCTCCTGGTGAATGATGGCGATGCCTGCCGCTTGAGCTTCGAGCGACGAAGCGAAGCGGCATTCGCTGCCCTTGTAGATGATGGAGCCATCGTCGGGCGGATACTGGCCGCTGATGATTTTCATCAGCGTCGATTTGCCCGCGCCGTTCTCTCCGCAAACGGCATGAACTTCGGCACGCCGCAAGTCGAAACTGACGCTGTCTAGCGCGACGACGCCCGGGAAGCGCTTGGTCACGCCCGTGAGTCGCAACAACTCGCCGTTCTCGTCGGGCCGTGAGGAGCGAGCCGGCGCATCGGCAGCCGGGGCGTTTACCGGTTCGGACGCCGATACACGGGCGGACAGGGCAGACATACGATGTTCGCCGGGAGCAACTGCGAGGCGGGCATGACCCGAATGCGGGCGCGCCGATAGAGCGCGGCGCGGCGCGGGCCGTGTTGAGAATTCCAGCAAGGCTGTCTCCAATTCGTGACTCCGCTGGGTGGGCGGGTACGTGGTTTTGTTCTTTGCGAATCGAACCCGTATCCGGTGCGGCAGCGAACGGTGGGGGCAAATTGATCATAGATACGTAGTGTAAATTGGTCAAGCCACTTTTAATTTTGACGAGTGGGTTCAGTCGTATCCATGGCTGACAATAGTTGCCAGAAGCCGGGAGCTGGAGCGGCAAGCGCACAGACTGGAGGCTTATTGGCGGCCATGCGGACGGGTGGCCTATAATCTCTATCGAGCTTTCGTCGCGGTAAATTGGCCTGACCAAAACGCAATCCGGTCTTTCGCGCGGCGGGCGATATGCGGGTTCCAGGGAGGACACTTGACAAGCACCCAACTCAAACAGGTCGAGACGAAACGTCTCTATCAACACATCGCTGATCAGATACGGGCGCTCATCCAGTCGGGTGGCTTTGCCCAGGGCGCACGTTTGCCTCCCGAGCGCGATCTCGCCCAGCAACTGGGTGTTTCGCGGCCCTCATTGCGAGAAGCGTTGATCGCACTGGAGATTGCAGGCTCCGTTGAGATTCGCCAGGGTTCCGGTGTCTACGTGTGCCGGACGCCCGAGCGTTCGCCGAATGCAACCGTCGCCTTGGGTGAAAGTCCGTCCGAGTTGATGCAGGCACGCGCGGTATTGGAAGGCTCGCTGATCGTGTTGGCCGCCGCGCTGATTACGCCGGAGAGGTTGGCCCGCCTGCGCGAGACGCTCGATGGGATGCGCGCTCAGATCAAGGCAGGGCGTTCTCCGCTCGACCATGATCGCGCGTTCCACGTGGGTATCGCAGAGATGACCGGCAATCTCGTGCTGGTCCGGATGGTGACCGAATTGTTCGACGAGCGTCACAGTCCGATTTCAGCGCGTCTCAGCGGACACGCGGAAACGGGGCAAACCTGGGCGGCAGCGCTCGAGGAGCATGAGACGATTTATCGCGCACTCGAGGAGCGCGACCCGCTCGCTGCTCAATCGGCGATGCGCAGCCATCTGAAGGCATCCGAGATACGGTGGACTGAGACGGGATGATGTCTTGTAAGCGTCTTTGCACACATGCGTCCACTAAATGTTGCCGGCCTCTCACGCTGTGGTGCATGGACGCCCAGGGTGGGCGGTGATCTGCACGATTTTCTGATGAAGTTGGCCAAAGGTAGCGGTACGTTCAACTGGCATCATCACCGGCACGAAGATGAGCTGTTCTTCGTCGTCACGGGTGTGCTGCGGATGGGTCTCCATCTAACGGCGGGCGACGCCGAGATCGAAGTGGGTTCTCGACGGACATCGATTGATAACAAATGAACATCAATCATTCCAATCGGCAGGCAGCAACAAACCGCTCCTGCAGCAGCATCTTGAACTCAATATCAGGCTCCTGGCTGCCCATAAAACTCACGCTGAAATCGGCCTCGCCACTGATGACGGAGCCAAGCACCTCGTTCGCGCTCGAGTCCAGCAGCTTGACCCTGATGCGCGGAAAGCGGCGATGATAGTTTGCGATGACGTTCGGCAGAAAGTAGTAGGCCACCGAAGGCACGCACGCGATAGTCACACGCCCCAGGCGGCTCGATGAGACATCGCGGATGCCGAGCAGTGCGACGTCGAGATCGTCCAGCAGTTGCTCGGCGCTCGGCGCAAACACGCGGCCGATGGTGGTCAGCGTGACACTGCGCGTGGTGCGCTCGAATAACCGCACGCCGAGCGCTTCCTCCAGTTTGTCGATCCGGCGACTCAACGCGGGCTGCGAAATGCTGATCGCCTCGGCGGCCTTTCGGAAGCTTCCCAGCTCCACCACCGCGCGAAACGCCTGCAAGTCGGTCAAATCGAAGTTAATTCCCACGGGCCAGCCTCCGCATGTCAGATGCCGAGTATTTTGCATGATTCTGCCGGGACTACGCCGCCGCGATGGCGCGCGTCTATGCAGTCCCTGATCCATACTACGAACCTCGGGTCGTTGGTTTGAATGATTGATGCATCGGGTTATCAATCGTCCTCGTAGTGAGACGGAAGCTAGCCATTCGAGCTATTTCCGGCTTTGAGTTCGGGCTACGAACGAGCGCTGAGTTCGATCCACAGATTGCGAAGAGGCCTGCAACCGGTATATTTGCTCGAATGATGTGAAACAGGAGTCAGAGAGATGGACTTTGATTCGGCAAGTCGAAATCGTAGTGTCGCTATGCTGTTGACGTTGTCGGGCGGCTTTCTGGACGCATTCACGTATGTCGGGCATGGTGGCGTATTTGCCAACACGATGACGGGGAACGTCGCACTTCTCGGCATTCAGATAGCCGCAGGACAGTGGGCTCAAGCGGCCCGGCACATCCCTCCCTTGATCGCTTTCGTCTTCGCGGTATTTGTCGTTCATCTTCTGCGCCTCGATGCCCTCAAGCCATCGATCCGTCGTCCGGCGCTCGTTTGTCTGCTACTCGAGATCGTCTTTTTGGCCGTGGCGGCAAGCGGTCTGCTCGGTGACTCGGACGCCTGGCTTATCCCCGGCATTTCGTTTGTCGCCACTTTGCAGACGTTATCATTTACGCACGTGGAGAAGCTGACCTATACATCAGTCATGACGACAGGAAATCTGCGGCGAGCTGCGAAGAAGCTTATGGAGGGCTTTATCCCGAACTACGATAGGGCTGCGTTGCACGATGCGTCACTGCTTGGTATGGCAGGTTTCTGCTTTTTTGCTGGCGCGGTTTTAGGAGGCGTGAGCACACGGGCGCTGCATGACGGTGCACTCTGGCTTGCGGTGCTACTTCTTGTTGCAGCGCTTCTACAGATAGTCCTGCTGGTTCGCCAGCGCGGCGACGAGGCCACCGCGCAAAGTTCCGGCGAGTGATGTTAGTGTCCATTAATTCTCCTGGCCATATTCACCGCATTTGCTGGCGCAAGAAGGGCCGCGGCCTCTGCCAGATAAGGCCTGCGTGGTGAACCTTTCCTGCTGTGGCGTGCAGTCGACGAGCACGGCGTCGAACTCGACATCCTGCTGCAAAATCGGCGCGACAAAGCCGCCGCCAAACGCTTCTTCAAGCGTGTGCTGCGCTCGAACCCGGTGCCACGCACGATCGTCACCGATCAATTGCGCAGCTATCCGGCGGCGAAAGGCGACATCCCGAAACTACTCGACGTGAAGCATAGGCGATACGCCCCGCGCCTGTTCACTCATCAAGCGTTTTCTGGCGCGAGCACGGCGACACCATCAGCGGCACGCACGCCCTGTCCCACGGGGAGCACGAAGAGCGGATTGATTTCCGCCTCGACGATCCTGTCTCCGAGTTGCACGGCCATGCGCGAAAATGAAACGATTGCGTCCACAAGCGCATCGACGTCGGCGCGAGGCCGTCCACGGAATCCGTCGAGCAGCGGCCACGTTTTCAGTTCGTGGATCATCGCAAGTGCTTCTTCACGCGCGAGCGGCGACTCGGGGGACAGCAGTCGCATCGTGGTGTCCTTGAACAGCTCTGCCGTGACGCCGCCCATGCCGAGTAGCAATGCGGTGCCGAGCGGATCGCGATGAAGACCGAGAATCAGTTCGGTTCCTCCGCTTACCATTTCCTGCACCAGGAAGGCATTTGCCGACACGCCGGTCGCGATCTGGACATCATCGCGCATGCGGTTCAGGCGCGAGCCGATCTGGTCGACGTTCAGGCCGACCGCCACGCCACCGACTTCGCTCTTGTGCGTAATCTCACTCGACAGTAACTTGAGCACGACCTTGCCACCGAGTTCGCGGGCGGCCATTTCAGCTTCCACCACGCTACCCACCGTCCGTTCGCGTACCGACGCCACGCCGAAGCTTGCGAAGAGCGCTTTAGCCTGTGCTTCATTCAGGGAGCCGGCCGGGAGGTCGATTGTGTCGACTTCCGCTACAGGCGGGCGGTCGTCCGAACGCAAAGCACTGCGCATGTTTTCACCGTGGAACCACATTGCCGCGAGTGCACTCGTCACGCTTTCGGGCGAGACGAATGCGGGGACGTCCTGTTCGTTCAGCAGGCGTGTGATTTCCGGCGCATGAGGGCTCACGAAGGCCATTACGGGTTTGTCGCTGCCCGGCAGAGAGTCGCGGATCGCGCCAGCCATCAGGTCAGGCATCGCGAGCCCCGACGATCCGACAATCACGACTACCGCGTCATAGGCTGGGCTATCAAGCAGCGTACGGATTGCGCCGCGCAGAAGATCCGGTTGCAAGCCGGCCAGCGTCACGTCAATCGGGTTGCGGTCGAGTACCGCATGATCGCCCGTTTGCAATGCGCGCAAGCGCACAGCGGTCGCCTCGTCAGGGGGCGGCGTCTCGAAGTTCGCCATGCCCAGACTGTCGGCGACGAGCGTGCCGGCACCGCCTGTCGATGTCAGGATCGCGACCCGTTTTCCGGGCAGCGTACGGCGAGTGGCAAGCGCATGAGGGATGTCGAGCAGGTCTGAGAAGGTCTGCGCGCGAATGATGCCGACCTGCCCGAAGAGCGCGTCATACATCCGGTCGGAACCTGCCATGGCGCCCGTGTGCGAGACGGCGGAACGGGCGCCGGACTCCGACCGGCCAATCTTGAACACCACGACCGGCTTACCCGCGGCCTGCGCGCGCAATGCGGCGCGGCGGAACCTGTCCGGATGGCGCAATCCCTCCATGTACAAAGCGATAACAGATGTTGCATCGTCGTCGACGAGATAGTCGACGAAGTCCGCCATGTCGAGGTCGGCTTCATTGCTGGTCGACACGAGCTTCGACAGGCCGATTCCGCGTGCGGCTGCCCGCGACAGCAACGAACCAAGAATCCCGCCGCTTTGCGACACCACACCGATCCCACCGACGGTAAAGCGATCGGTCTCCAATGCGCCGCTTGCCGACAGTGTGATGCGGTCAGTCAGATTGACGAGCCCGATGGTATTCGGCCCAAGCAGGCGCATGGCTCCAGCTGCTTCGACGAGTTGCGACTGCCGTTGTGCGCCTTCCTGACCAGTCTCAGCGTAGCCGCTTGCCAGAACGATCGCCGCGCTGGTGCCGCGATCGGCCAGTTCCTTGACTGCAAGATGGGCGCGTTCGGCACCTAGCAGTACGATGCCGACATCGGGCGCATGGGGCAACGACTTCACATCGGCATAGCAGCGCAGGCCGTCAATGGTTTCATAGCGCGGATTCACGGGATAGATGTCGCCTTCGAAACCGTGCTTCCTGAGGTAAGCCACCGGTCGACCGGCAGTTTTCGCCGGGTCCGCCGAGGCGCCGATCACCGCCACGCTCGCAGGGCGCATCAGTCTGGAAATAGCATTCATGTTGGTCTCCCTGGCGCTCATTTGCTTTTGTTCAGGAACGCGAGCACCGCGTCGCGATGCTCGCCGCTCGTATAGCAGACGGCCTGTGCCTGGCTGCCCTGCGCGAATACCTGCGGCGCAGAGAGCTCGTAGCTCTGGTTGAGAATCGACTTGCCGAGTGCGAGTGCGGTGGGCGAGCCGACGCTCAATTCCGCAGCCCATGCGTGCGCGTCGCCCAGGAGAGCGGCGGGTGTGCTGAGCCGATCCGCGATGCCGAGTTGCAACGCTTCCTTTGCATCGACCTTGCGTCCGCTGAAAACAAGCTCCTTGGCACGGGCGAGCCCCACGCGGCGCGGCAGAAAGTACATGCCGCCGCCGTCGGGAATCAGACCGCGTTTGATATAACTCCATGCGAAACTTGCTTCCTCTGACGCGATAACGAAGTCACACGAGAGCGCCATGTCGGCGCCGAGGCCAGCGGCCGCTCCGTTCACTGCGGCAATAGTCGGTTTGGGCATGGAGTAGAGGAGGTTGACCGTGTGATGCACGAGCTGTTGGCGCGACCAGCCGTTGAATGCAATCTCTCCGGCGGGGGCCTGCATGCGCTCAGCCATGCCGCTTACGTCACCGCCCGCGCAGAAGCCTTTACCGTTGCCCGTCAGGACCACCGCATGCACCTGCCGGTCTCGTGACACTTCCTCTAGTGCTGTGATCAGTTCGAGGCGCATCTCGTTGGAGATGGCGTTACGTTTTTCCGGACGATTTAGCGTGATCGTGGCGATCCGGGATTCGATGGTGACTTGAATGGTCGATGGGTTCATGCGTGTCTCGATAGGGGAATTGACGTCGCGGACTGCTTGATCGCGTTAGTGCAGCTTAGCCGTACATCCTGCCGAAGACATCACTCCAATTCCACACAGTGAAACTAACGCGCTGGTCGTTCGGTCAGCTGCCGCAGTTTCACTGTGTGGAATTGAGCTCTTGTCAGCGTCCTTCCGGCGTCGATAATGAATTCAACGCAGGGCACATACACGACGCACCTGTGACCACTTATAAAGACCGGAGACACCATGCAGGTAGCCCCTTCCAGTTCAATCGATGACAGCGCCACCGGGCAGCCTGAAGCAGAAGGCGTCTACCGGAAAGTCACCTGGCGGCTATTGCCGTTCCTTTTTGTGTGCTACGTCTTTGCTTATCTGGACCGTGCGAATGTCGGTTTTGCGCACCTCCAGTTCTCAAAAGACATTGGCCTCTCGGATGCCGCTTTCGGGCTGGGCGTCGGTCTGTTCTATGTCGGCTACATGCTCTTTGAGGTGCCGAGCAATCTGTGGCTCGCCCGGGTCGGTGTAAGAAAGACGCTGTTGCGCATCATGGTATTGTGGGGCATCGTCTCAGCGGGCACGGCGTTCGTCCATACTCCCACGCAGTTCTATATCGCTCGGGTTTTACTGGGCGCAGCCGAAGCAGGCTTTTTCCCGGGCGTCATTCTCTACTTCACCTACTGGTTTCCCGCAGCGCGCCGGGCGCGCGTCACGTCAATCTTCATGACGGCGATCTGCGTGTCGGGGATCATCAGCGGACCGTTGTCAGGGTGGATACTGAACAGTATGTCGGGCTTATTCGATTACAAGGGCTGGCAATGGCTGTTTCTGCTCGAAGGCTTGCCATCGGTGGTCGCCGGACTATTCGCTTATGCCTATCTGACCGACCGCCCGGAGCAGGCCACCTGGCTCTCGGACGACGAAAAGGCGTTTCTGCTTAGCGAGTTGAAGCGCGACGCGCAGACGAAAGCCGGCCGCGCGCACGGTTCGATCTGGGTGGCAC
Organism: Paraburkholderia domus; assembly: GCF_905220705.1. Classification (GTDB taxonomy): domain Bacteria; phylum Pseudomonadota; class Gammaproteobacteria; order Burkholderiales; family Burkholderiaceae; genus Paraburkholderia; species Paraburkholderia domus. Next base: position 239,967 of record NZ_CAJNAT010000001.1, on the reverse strand, counting down.
TGAAGGAGCCGAAGTTCTACTTTCTGACCTTCGCGTATTTCAGCGTACCGTGGGCGAGCATCGTCGTGCATATCTGGGCGCCAAGCGTGATCCAGAAAAGCGGTGTAACAAATTTCTGGCATATCGGGCTTCTGTCTGCCATTCCTTATGTGGTCGGCGCTGCTGCGATGTACCTGCTCGGGCGCAACTCGGACCGCATGCTGGAGCGGCGGTGGCACTTTATGGCGAGCGCGCTGATGGCTGCGTTCGGCGTCGCGCTTCTGCCTGCTGCGGCGAATCACGCAGGCGTACTGGTGGCGCTGCTGTGCGTCGCGACTGCCGGTTATCTCGGCATGTTGTCGCTTTTCTGGACGATCCCGCCAGCTTACCTGTCGAGCACCGTCGCAGCGAGTGGCATTGGTCTCATCAGCAGTCTCGGTCAGTTCGGCGGCATTTCGGCTCCGACTGTGATCGGCTTTGCGTCGACCCACTTCGGCAGCAGCGCAATGGGCCTGTATGCGGTGTCGGTCGTTTCAATTCTCGGCGGTCTTGCGGTTGTGCTCGGCATCCCCGCGCGGGCGATCAGCGAACGCCGTGAGTGATGGCGGCATGCAGGCGCTTAGCCCTCGAGACGTGCGCATTCAGCGGTGATATCGTCGCGCAGGCGCAGCAGCTTCGCCGCCAGTTCACGCACGATGCCGTCCTGAGACGTTGTGGTGCGTACGCTAAAGTTAAGCACAAGCAACTGGTGTCCCGGGATGACGAGTGGTGTGGCGAGCGCGATGACTTCGGGTTGCCAGCTCGCCACACAGAATCCGTTGCGATGTACTGCTTCGACGGCGCTGGTGATTTCACGCGCAAGCATTGCCCAGTCATTTCGTCCGCGCCGCTGGAAGGTGTCCATTAGCAGCGTGAAATTCTCCTTCGGCTGCATCGCGAGATAGGCCCGGCCGAGTGACGTCAGCTCCATGGGCACGCGTTGCCCTGACACGATGGTACGCAAGGACGCGCGCTGGTTATAGCGGATTGACTCAAGGTAGACCATTTCGTGCCGGTCGGCCCCTGCAATCCCGACATTGATGTGCAATTGCTGGGCCGTTTCACGGATAAGTGGGCCTGCGACACTCAGTACGGTCGACCCGCTACGCAATGCCTGTGCAAGACTCAGTACCGGCAGGCCAAGCCTGTAGGCCCGGCGCGCCGCATCGTGCTCGAGATAACCTTCCTGCACGAGGGTTCGCGTCAGACGGCTCACGGTAGCCTTTGGCAAACCGGTTCGTTCGGCCAGATCTCCGTTGCCGAGAAGCGCCGCACCGGGGCCAAACGCGCGAAGCAGTTCGATCCCGCGCTCGAGCGAGCGATTCAATCTGGACGGCGTGGCGGCCGGTAATGCACCTTTACGATTTGCCATTTAATGTTTGATGTCGAAGTTGCTGCGTGAAGCGCGAATGCCTGGCTTGCCGATCAACGTCCCGGGTCTGTCAGATCTCGCCCCTGCAGCCAGACGACATCAGATTTCCATGCGTCGCTTGAGGTGAGCCCGCGAAGTTTTTCCTGCAGTAACGTGGACCACGCATTGACAAGACGCGACGGCCGGCTTTCTCGCAGCGTCGTAATAGCGACGGTCGAACGGATCGCAGGCCGCTCGATGCTGAGCGCCGTAAGCTCGCCGCGAGCCGCTTCCTGCTGGATCGCGATATAGGTGAGAATTGAATAACCCGCCCCCGATTTCACGAGTTGCTTTGTTAGTGCGACGCTGTCGACTTCAAGTTCTACACGTAGCCGTACACCGTGCTGAATTGCCGCCTGCTCGATTAGCCGGCGGTTGCTATGCGGGAGCCCAGGCAGGATCAGCGGGATGTCCCCGAGATCCCGGACCTGATATTCGCGCCTGGCTGACTGCGCCCCAGGCGGTCCCACGAGGAACATGGGTTCACTGAACAGTGGCCGGACATCGAAAGAATCGAGCAATGGCTGGTTATAAACGACCGCGAGGTCGACGCGCTTGTCCAGTACCCACTCCTGGAGCGAGCTGCTGAGACCTTCGCGCATGTGCAGGCTGACCCGAGGCCATAGGGTCCTGAAATCCCGGATCAGTTCGGCACCTATCAACATCCCGATTGTCGGCGGTAATCCGACGGCGAGATGGCCCCGGTCCTCGTCGGAACTGGCCCGGACCTGTTCCCCGGTTTCGCTAACCATGTGAATGATCAACTCTGCTCTTTCCAGCAGACGCGCTCCTGCTGCCGTCAGCCTTACTCCACGACCGTGGCGAACCAGTAGCGGGACGCCGATGTCCGTCTCCAGTTTCGCGATCTGTCTGCTGAGCGCTGGTTGCGCGATGTACAGGTCCGAAGCAGCCCTGCTGAAGCTACCCGCACGGGCAACATGCACAAAACTTCGTAGTTCCCGGAAGTCCATGACAGGAGAAGCTATGCCAGAAAAGCATAGGAATACATGTTTTAACGGTCTTTGTCAAAGTATTGGCCGACCGATATGCTTAACGCAAATACAAGAGCAGTTCGCAAATTTTGGAGACATCATGCTGTACCTTCCAGTCTTTCATTGCTTTCCTACGTCTGATAGCGCCCGGGTCTCGAACGGCTGGCCTACGCGGCGGCTCTCAATCTGACCGGCGCTTTGGCGCGACCCTAGTCAAACCCGCAGCTTCCACGGCGCTCCCGGCGAGGGATGCCGTCGGAATAGCTAAAGGTTTTCGTTCGGGCACTGCTCATACGACAAGGCTTGCAGTCGTCTATCTGCTGTCGCTTCGCAGTGGTACACGTAGGATACCTAATGAACGTCCTAAGAAAACTGCATGTCCAGGTACTGATTGGCCTTGCATGCGCAGTTGTACTTGGTCTCGCTGCACCCCAGTCTGCGATTGCCATGAAGCCGCTCGGACAGGGATTTATCGCGCTGCTGAAAATGATGCTCGCACCGATAATCTTCTGCACGCTGGTTCAGGGACTGGCGCATGTGAAGGATCTGCGCATGCTGGGCCGGATGGGCGTGAAGTCCCTCGTTTATTTTGAGGTTGTCAGCACTTTTGCCATGGTGCTCGGCTTTGCGATGGTCAACCTGTTCCAGCCGGGGGCGGGTCTTCACGCTTCGAACATTGCCGAGAGCGCAGAGGCGCTCAAAACAACCTCGGGCGCCGCCAATATCTCGGCGGTCAATTACCTGCTTAGCCTGATACCGCATACCCTCGTCGACGCGTTCGCAAAGGGAGATATCGTTCAGGTCCTCATCATATCGCTGCTTGCCGGGCTGGCGCTGAACATGGCGGTGGGCGCCGACTCCGTCATCCTGCGGGGAATCGATGAGGCACAGAACGTCCTGTTCCGGATGCTGGCCTTCATTATGAAACTTGCACCGCTTGGCGCGTTCGGCGCGATGGCCGCGGCGATAGGCAGCTACGGCGGAATGACGCTCGTCTATCTTCTCAAGGTCATTGTTCTGTACTACGTCACGTCCTTGTTTTTCGTGTTCGGTGTGCTCGGTTCCATTAGCTGGGGGATCGGGCTGCCATTTTTCAGCGTTCTCCGGCTGATCCGTGACGAGATCCTGCTGATATTCGGTACGGCGTCAAGCGAGGTCGCGTTTCCGCGACTGGTCGAAAAGCTGCAGAAGGCTGGGTGCGATGAAGTCGTTGTCGGATTCGTCCTCCCGGCGGGTTATAGCTTCAACCTGGACGGCACATCGATCTATATGGCAATCGCCATCGGGTTCATCGCGCAGGCGACCGACACGCCGTTCTCGCTCTGGCAGCAGCTTGGACTGCTCGCCATCCTCAGTCTCACGTCGAAAGGCGGCACAACTGTCGCAGGGGGCGCTTTTGTCAAACTCGCGGCAACCCTGCAATCAGTTCACACGCTACCGGTAGGTGGCCTGGGACTCCTCTTTGGTATCGATCGCGTGATGGCCACCGCTACCGCCCTCGTCAACGTTGTGGGCAACACGATGGCGGTGTTTGCTATTTCCCGCTGGGAAGGTGCGTTCGACGCGGAAGCTTATGCGCGGGAAACCGGCAAGCGGCCCCGTAGTTCCTGTCTGAAGCTTCGCAAGCCCGCGGCCCAGGCCGGCGCAGTCCAGTCGAACTGAATATATCGTCAAAGGAAAAATTCATGCAGCGCATATCACCCATTGACCCTGATCGCCTCGATCCAGAGCAGCGCGCAGTCTACGACTCGATTGCGAGCGGGCCTCGCAAGGGAGTCCGCGGACCCCTCGCAGTCTGGCTGCACCGTCCGCAGCTGGCGGACCGTGCACAGGCACTCGGACGCTATTGCCGGTACGACAGCAGCATTACGCCCCGGCTGTCAGAACTCGCCATCCTGCTGATGGGTCGACACTGGCTCGCGGAATACGAGTGGGCTGCGCACAAACCATTCGCGCTCGAGGCCGGCTTGTCGCTGGAGGTCATCGACGCTATCCGCGATGGGCGGGAGCCCACGTTCGCGCAGCAGGATGAAGCACTGGTCTATGCCTTCATGAAACAACTTCATGAGAATCGCGCAATCAGTGATCAGCTTTATAGCGACCTCGCGCGCGCCATAGGACAGAACGGACTCGTTGATCTGGTCGGCATCGCCGGCTATTACACCCTGATCTCGATGACGATCAAGGTGTTCGAGGTGCCACCTCCGGCTGGCGTCGCTCCCGAACTGCCCAACACATTTGATTGAGGTAACTACTATGGAAACGTCATTGAACAGCAGCCATTTCAGCAATTACGCAGGCCGCCTTAAGGGAAAAGTGGCAATTGTCACCGGGGCAGGTTGCGTAGGCCCGGGATGGGGCAATGGACGCGCCGTCGCGGTCCTTTTTGCGCAGGCAGGTGCGACCGTGTTCGCCGTCGACAAAAGTGCGGAGGCGATGGATGAGACGGTGCGCCGTGCACGAGAAGCAGGTGGCGAAGTAACCGCGCACACGTGCGATGTTACCGACAGCGCAGCAGTGGAGGCAATGGTCGCTGCATGCAGGGGCAAATATGGCCGGGTGGACATTCTGGTCAACAACGTCGGCGGCTCTGCTTCTGGCGGTCCGGTAGCACTGCCGGAGGACAAATGGGATGCCCAGGTGGCGTTCAATCTCAAAAGTGTCTACCTGACCTGCAAGCACGTCCTGCCTGTTATGGAAGAGCAGGGAAGTGGGGCGATCGTCAACACGGCATCGACCTCGGGCATTCGCTGGACGGGGTCCGCGCAGGTCGCCTACGCAGCTTGCAAGGCAGGGGTGATCCAACTCTCAAAAGTCGTCGCTGTCGAGTACGCAAAAAAGGGCATCCGCGTCAATACCGTTGTCCCGGGCCAACTTCACACGCCGATGGTTGAAGTCCGACTGGCCGGTCAACGGGCCGGTGGGGATGTGGACAAGCTGCTCGAAAGCCGGGTCGCGCGTATCCCGCTGGGATTCATGGGCGATGGACGCGATACGGCAAACGCTGCCCTGTTCCTTGCCTCGGACGAAGCCCGGTTCATTACGGGTACCGAGATCGTTGTGGACGGTGGTATGACCGCGCGGTGCGATTGATGATGATGAGCGCCCAGGCAGGCGGATTGTGGGACTGCCACACCCATATCTACGGTCCATGGAAGTCGTTTCCGCTTCCCGATGATGCTGCCTACCGACCAGCCGAAGCGCCGATGACCCGCTTGCTGGAAATGCATCAGGGACTCGGCATTTCCCACGGCGTGCTGGTTCAGGCCGCCTGCTATGGGACGGATCATCGCGCGTTGCTTGCCGCTCTCGCGATCACTGAGGGCCGCTACCGCGGTGTGGCGCTGATCGACGGCACAGTCGACGACGCAACGTTGCAGACAATGCACGACGGCGGAATTCGAGGGATTCGTTTCAACTTCATGGGGCATCTACCGGGAGAGCGCAATCTGGACCAGTTGCGCGTGCTCGTTGAGCGGATCAAGCCTTTCGGGTGGCATGCCCTGCTGCACGGCCAACTGCGGCAGCTCCTGCCGGTGCTTGACGCATGGAGCGATCTGGATATCCCACTGGTGATCGACCACATGGGGCGCGAGGAAGCGACGCGCGAACCCGATGAATCACGGCTCAAGGAACTGGCAAAACATCTTCGTCACACGAAACGCTGGATCAAGTTATCTGGTGTTGACCGGATGATGAAAGGTGTGCCGTCATCCTGGACCGCGGCGATACCCGTCGCAAGGATGTTGCTCGCCGCTGCCCCGGAGCGGGCCATCTGGGGCACGGACTGGCCGCACCCGAACGTGCAGGGCAACGTTCCGGACGACGCGTGTCTGCTCAGGTTCGTCCAGGACGTTTGCGGCGATGACAAAACGAAAGAGGCGGTACTCGTGGATAACCCACGGCGTCTGTATTTTTAACGGTGGACTTTTCAATGCAATCGATAGCAACCGATGCCGTGGCCTCGTCTGACGCCGAACAATCAGCCTGCCGGAAGGCGGCATGGCGGCTGGTGCCTCTCCTCGCTCTGGCGTACTTTGTCAATTATCTGGACCGTACTAACGTCGGCTTTGCCGCCCTGACCATGAACCGCGACCTCGGCTTGACAGCTTCGGAGTTCGGCTTCGCGGCAGGCATTTTCTATGTCGGATACTGCCTGTTTGAAGTACCCAGCAACCTCGCGCTCTATCGATACGGTGCGCGCAAATGGCTGGCGAGAATCATGATCAGTTGGGGACTGTTTGCTGCTGCCACGAGTCTCGCAGCAGGTGCCACGAGTTATTCGCTTATCCGCCTGCTTGCCGGGATCGGCGAGGCTGGGTTCTTCCCGGGAGTGATCTTCTACCTGACGCTCTGGTTTCCATCCCAGTATCGCACGCGCATGATGGGATGGTTTCTGGCAGCGATTCCGCTTTCATCGGTATTCAGCGGCCCGCTTTCTGTTTCCATGCTGAAGCTGGACGGGTCGTTCGGCCTGCATGGATGGCAATGGCTCTTTATCCTTCAAGGGCTGCCAGCCTGTGTTCTCGGTGCCCTGTGCCTCATTGTTCTTACAGACACCCCAGACAAGGCGAAATGGCTAACTCCTGATGAACGTGCGGCGCTCCAATCGGCGATCAGCAATGAGCAGCAGGGCCGTCCCGGCGAGCACAGCTTCTCCCGTTCGCTCCGGGACACCCGCGTCTGGCTGCTGGCTGCGATCCTGTTCAGCTACATCATCGGTATCCTGGGGATCGGGGTATGGCTTCCCACGATTCTCAAGACCCATCACCTGTCGGACACCCAGGTCGGTTTTGCGACCGCGCTCCCTTATGTCGTCGCGAGTGTTGCGATGCTGACGTGGGCTCGTGTGGTAGCGAAGTCGCGCCGGTACGTGAAGCATCTCGCATTGACATGCGGGCTCGCGGCGATCGGATTTTTTGGTTCGGTAGCATCGGACAGTCTGATGCCGGCCATGATAGGACTGACCGCTGCATTAGTCGGGCTGTCATCCGTCAGGACCTGCTTCTACAGCATTCCAGCCACGTTTCTCAGCCAGGAAGCACGGGCGGGAGGCCTCGCCTTCATCAATGCAGTGGGTAGTCTTGGTGGCCTCTGCGGTCCGTACATGGTGGGCTGGCTCAAGGACGTCACAGGCTCGTTCAAGGCGGGGTTGATCGGTATGGGAAGCATGCTGGTGCTTGCCACAGTCCTGACGCTTGTTCTCAGAAAAATCATCAAGGAGGATTAAGGCCATGGCTGACAGTATCTGGCAGCGCAGCATGCGCACGCCCGATCCATCGATCATCATTCTGGACAAACGCTTTGAGCGTTACCGGCTTGCACATGCGACCGTTGAGCGCCTGTGGACCGGGACCCGATGGGGTGAAGGCCCCGTCTGGTTCGGCGACGCCCGCGCGCTGCTCTGGACAGACCTTCCTAACGACCGGATCCTGCGCTGGGACGAACAGACGGGCGCGGTCGCGCCCTATCGTGCCCCGTCCAGTAAGGCCAACGGCCTCACCCGCGACCGGCAGGGACGACTCATCGCCTGCGAACACGGGCAGCGACGCGTTACGCGCACGGAATATGACGGCCGGGTAACCGTCATCGCGGACAGCTACCAGGGCAAGCCGTTGAATTCGCCGAACGATGTGGTCGTATCAGGCGACGGCGCCGTCTGGTTTACTGACCCCCCGTTTGGACTGGTTAGTGATTACATGGGCCAGATCGCGGAGGCCCAGCTTCCGGCAAGCATTTACCGAGTCGATCCCGGTAACGGCTCCATCACCTGTGTCGCGGACGATGTGCCCGGGCCGAATGGCCTCGCGTTCTCACCGGACGAGCGGATCCTGTATGTCGTGGCATCGCGTGCCCGTCCGCGGACCATCCTTGCTTTCAACGTGGAAGACAGAAGAAGTCTCCGGGACGGGAGAGTGCTCATCGACTCAGGAGACGGCACGCCTGACGGTTTTCGGGTGGACGTCGACGGAAATCTCTGGTGTGGGTGGGGCACCGGCACGGCCGAACTGGATGGCGTACGCATATTCGCGCCGGATGGCGCCGCGATTGGTCACATCGGATTGCCGGAACGATGTGCAAACCTGTGTTTCGGTGGGCGTGATCACAATCGCCTCTTCATGGCGGCTACATCGTCCCTTTATTCGCTCTACGTGAACACACGCGGCACCGTCTGATGCCGGCAAATAAAATTAAATTAATCAAGGAGACAAAACGATGGTGTCGAAAAGAAAGCCCTTTCACGCGAAGTTACTGATTGCGTTGTCCTGGGCGACACTCACGGCGGCATCGGCGCACGCGGCCGATGTTCATGTTCTGGCCACGGGCGCCCTGTCTGCCGCTTTCCGGACTCTCGGACCAGGCTACGAGCGCGAGACGGGTAATCACCTCATCGTTTCATGGGGCCCTTCCTATGGGACTTCTGCGGACGCACTGCCTATGCGCATCAGGAATGGCGAAGCGATGGATGTCTGTTTCATGATGGGTGCTGCGCTTGATGGACAGATCAGGCAAGGCAAATTCATTGCGCAATCGCGCGTTGATGTGGCGCAGTCGCGCATAGGTGTTGCGGTGATGGCTGGCGCGCCGAAGCCGGACGTGAGTACGGTGGAACAGCTGCGCAATGCACTGCTGGCGGCGAAGTCAGTGGCGTTCTCCGAAGGCGCGAGTGGAGCCTATATCACCGGCACGTTGTTTCCGAAGCTTGGCATCGCGGATCAGATGAAAGCAAAGAGCATCCAGATCAAAGGAAAAGAACTGGTCGGAAATGCTGTCAGGCGGGGCGACGCGGAACTCGGCCTCCAGCAGATCAGCGAGCTTCGCGCCATCGATGGAATCCAGTATGTCGGGCCGCTTCCGCAGGAAGTTCAGAAGACGAGTGTCATATCCGTTGCAGTAGCGCGTGACGCAAAAGAACGTGCGGCGGCTGAAGCGCTCATCGCATATCTGAAAACACCAGCGGCCTCGGCAACGCTTGAAAAGACCGGACTTGATCCGGTAGCCGAGAGCAAATAAAGCGCATTCGCTCGTGTACTGCGGCCCCCACTACGGACCGCAGGCTCAACCTTAATTTTCCATATTGGACCCCGCGAGGCCCGAAGGAGACGTCATGACATTTAAAAGAATCGCAATCCTGGTTTTACTCGCAGGCTTGAGCACGGCCTGCACCACGCCTTCAGTATCGAGTCAGAGAATTGAGCGAACAATAGTCAAGCGGGGCGACGTACGGATTGAGACCATCAGTCAGGGCAAAGGTCCCGTCATTGTCATCCTGCCGTCGTTGGGTCGCTCCGCTGAGGACTATGACGAGGTTGCCCGGCTGCTGGCGACCGACGGCTTTCGCGTCCTGCGCCCCGAGCCCCGCGGCATAGGGCAGAGCAAAGGGCCAATGGAGGTTGACATGCATGCGTTCGCCGCAGATGTCGCATCCGTACTCGACCAGGAAAAGACTGGCCCGGTTGTGGTCGTTGGACACGCGTGGGGCAGCCAGCCGGCGCGCATGCTGGCAGTCGATCGTCCCGATCTCGTGCGCGGCCCTGGTGATGGCTGCCGCGTCGGCAGGCAAACTGCCTCCGGGCTCGACGGAGAAACCCTATGGACGGTTGCGCGAGGCGATCGACGGTTCGGGAAATCTGGCGCTACCCGAATCGCAGCGACTCACGTACCTCCGGCAGGCGTTCTTTGCCCCGGGTCATGATCCGCGACCGTGGTTGACCGGGTGGTTCCCACAAGCGCACGAGGCGCAGGCCCACGCGCGGGACATTACCCCTGTTGACGCCTATTTCGCTGGCGGTTCGGTTCCTATCCTGGATCTGCAGGCTCAGTACGACGCCGTGGTCGTGCCGAATGTATTCAAGCCGATGCTGGGCGAGCGCGTGACGGTCCAGGTTATCGATGATGCCGGTCATGCGATGGCACCCGAGCAGCCGCGCGCGATGAGCGCCGCAATCGCGCATTTTGCGCGTCGCATTTACGCACAGTGATCACAGAGATAGTCGCCTTGTCCCGCCACAAGGATGCTTGAGGAGAAACACAATGAAACTCGTAAAGTACAGCGGTGCTTTGATCGTCGCAGCGACGTTATCATCCCACGGGTTCTGGTGCAAATAGGCTGATATGCTGTCCTGTTCAATAAATAAGGCATCCATACGTATTGGAGACGTCGCGGCTTCACCGGCTGTTTGCACCAGAACCTGACTGGCGGTATCTTCAACTTCACCGCCAACATAGCCGGGATCGCCACGCCGATCGTGATCGGCACAATCGTTGCGATCACGGGTTCGTTCTATTGGGGGCTCATGTTCATCGGCGCCGTGGCTGTGCTGGGCGCGGCGTCGTACATCTTCATTCTCGGCGATGTCAAGCGCATCGAATTGCCCGAGGCAGGCGCCGCGGGAAGGATGTCGTGAGGGCCGCTCGAGTGGTGTATGTTTGATCTACCGCGTCAATCTTTCGAGGGCAAACAGATGGGGCTTTCCAATTACGCACGTGAAGACATCGGCAATCTTGTGCTGCTGGAACACGTCAATCTCACGATCCCGGACCAGCGTCTCGCGACCGCGTTTTATGTCAGTGCACTCGGTCTGACGCGCGATCCCTTCCTGATGACGGGAGTGACCAACATGTGGATCAACGTCGGCCGCTCGCAGATTCACTTGCCACACGGCGACCCACAGCGTCTTCGCGGGCATGTTGGGCTGATGGTGGGCAAGCGCGCGCCGCTGATCGAGCGGCTACGCGCCGTCGAGCCCGTGCTGGAGCAGACCCGATTCGGATGGACCGAGCGGGACGACCGCGTGGAAGTGGTCTGTCCATGGGGGAATCGTTACGACTGCCTCGATCCTGATGCATGCACAGCGAGCGACCCGTGGGCGGGCATTGACCTTGGCATCGGGTATGTGCAACTCGATGTGCCCGTCGGCTGTGCGATGTCGATTGCTGGGTTCTATCGGGAGATATTCGATGCGTCCGTCGACGTACTTGAGCGCAACGGTTCGCTACAAGCCGTGATCGCGGTCGGTAGGCATCAACAACTCGTCTACGCGGAAACCCTCTCGGCAAGCCAGGAATACGATGGGCATCACATTCAGCTCTATGTATCCGATTTCTCCGGACCTTATGAGCGGCTCGCCGGTCGCGGGTTGAGTTATGGGGAGGAGACGCACCAATATCGCTTCGCCGAGCTCGTCGATCCTGTAAGTGGAAGGCATTGCTTCACGCTTGAGCACGAGGTGCGCAGTTTGCGACATCCACTGTACGCGAGACCCTTGGTGAACCGGAACCCGGATCTAACAAACCGTAACTACAGAATGAGCGACGAGGGGTTTGGCGGGGTGTTCTGATTGGTAGGGCGAACCTGACTGAGAGAAGCGAGTACCGTAGTTGTGCCGTTGATTTGCATAAGCCTGATCGGGAGGTCCCCGATGTGAAGGGCCGGAGCGGCGCCAATGTGAATCACTCAGGGCGTCGTAGCGAAGTATGGGTAGGCCGTGTTCAGGCAGAGCGGGAGTCAAACCTGGTGTGTGCGGTGATGGAAATGGACTGGCGCCGCCGGCCACGAGGCCGGCGGCGCAAAAACGGGCGATTTCCCGATGGGTTACCGGCTTTGGCGCCGAATTGATGACTACGACGACCGCTCTTCGGCCGTACGTTCGCCGGCCTCGTCCGCTGTCTCTACATATATCGCACACTCGGGGCAATTCTCAGCCGCGAGTTCCGCCAACTCTTCCAATTCCTTCGGCAGTGTCGATTGAATTCGTACGGTAGCGTAGCCACCACTGTCGAGTCCAAACAGTTCCGGGGCAAGACGGCTGCAATTGTTGTGGCCGTGACAGAGGCCCGGCGTAATGCCTATCTTCATGGTGGTCACCTGTAGTGTGCGATATGAGATCGTGAAGACCCGCGACTGTTTCCAGCAATAGACTGCCGCGGCTGGCGTACCGTCACGAGCGGCCGCGAGGGCAATAGCGGACCTGAAGCGAACAGAACGCGTCGAGTCCCCATGGGCCGTTCTCTATGCCGATGCCGCTCCATTTCCAGCCGCCGAACGGTAAATGCGGCTGCACGACCAGGTGCGTATTGACGTACGCGCTTCCGCAATCGAGCTGGGCGGCCACGCGTGCCGCACGCTCCTCGTCCGAGCTCCACACCGATCCGGACAATCCGTACGGCGTTGCATTGGCCCGTGCGATCGCTTCGTCGAGATCGCTGTAGCGCAGAACGGGTAACGCCGGACCGAACTGCTCTTCATCGACGATGCGCATGCCCTCACGCGCCTCGTGCAAAATCGTCGGCTCGAAGAAGTAGCCCGGCCTGTCCATCGCGTGTCCGCCGGCGGCCGCCAGTGCGCCGTCAGCCAATGCATCGGCGACGAGGCTCGACACCCGCTCGAACTGTGGCTTGTTGTTGATCGGACCGAGCTGCACGCCATCGTCCATGCCGTTGCCAACCCGTGCGCGACGGGCGCGCTCAGCGAGCGCTTCGACCACCGCATCGTGCAGCCGGTCCGGTACGTAGACGCGTTTGATTCCCGCGCAAATCTGCCCGTTGTTCGTGAACGCTCCCCAGAAAATGCCGGCCGCGACGCGTGAGGGATCGGCATCATCCAGCACGATCGCGGCGTCGTTGCCGCCCAGTTCGAGGGTGATGCGCTTCAGATCCGGAGATGCGGCAGCGGCGACCGCTTTGCCCGTTGCAACGGATCCTGTAAAGCTGATCTTGCGAACTGTCGGATGACCGGTCATCCACGCACCCAGCGCGTCGCCGCCGCTGACCACGTTCAGTACACCAGATGGCAAATGCCCGGCGATGATTCGCCCGGCGGCGAGTGTCGACAATGGCGTGAACGGCGAAGGCTTCAACACGATCGTATTGCCCGCGAGCAGTGCGGGTGCGAGCTTCATCCCGAGAAGAAGCAACGGGAAATTCCACGGCGTGATCGCGGCAACGACGCCCAGCGGACGGCGCACGAGCACTGCCCGACCCCGTGCATCGTCCTGGAGCGTCTCCGGCTGCAGCGGCAGCTCCGCGAAATAGCTGAACCAGCGCGCGGTCTCGGTCACTTCGAAGGCGGCCGCCATGAGCGGCTTGCCTTGTTCTTTTGTCACCAGTTCAGCAAGCTCCAGCTGTGCCGCGATCAATGCATTAGCAATGCCTTGCAGCGCCGCGCGGCGCACGCTGTCGTCGCTTACGCCCCACGACACGAAAGCGCGCGCCGCACTGGCCATCGCGTCGTCGAGCTGATCCTGTGTGCATTGTGGGGCCTGCGCAAAGACCTCGCCGGTGGCGGGATTGACGACGTCGAACCACGAGGCAGCGGTCGTCTCGCCGCCGTCGATCGTCATGTTGTAGAGGCTCATAAAAGCTCCAGATTGGAAAAGGGTGGCGTTGCGTTCGGTCAGAACCGCAAGACGGCGCGTGCGCCGCGTCCAGATGCACAGTAGTCGAGTGCATCGTTGACGGCGGGAAACTCGAACGTGCGGGTCACCAGTTCGTCGAGCTTCAACAGTTTCTGTTCGTAGAGACCAATCAGGCGTTGCACTTCGCGATGAACGTGCGCGGAACCGTAAAGCGAACCGCGAATGGTTTTCTCGGTCATGACGATGCCGGTAAACGACGGCACGTTGACCACCACATCGTCGGGGCCCGCACCGACCAGCACGGCACGGCCGCCACGCCGCGTCATGCGGATCGCGTCGCGCACTGTGTCCTGATGGCCGACCACCTCGATGGCCGCATCCACGCCGCGTCCCTCTGTCGCCTTGCGAATCTGGCGGATCAGGTCGGCGCCTGGCTGTAGCGTCAGCGTCGCGCCGAATTCACGGGCGAACGCGAGCCGTTCCTCACTCGGATCGATCGCGATGATCTGGCTCGCGCCGCTGATACGCGCGCCTTGTATCGCGTTCAGACCGACCCCGCCGCAACCGATCACTGCAATCGATTCGCCGACCGCGACGCGGGCCGTGTTGACCGCCGCGCCGAACCCGGTCAGCACGCCGCACCCGATCAATGAAGCTGGGGCGAGATCCATCTCGGGCGGCAGTTTGACAGCGGCGCGGGCGGGCACGACGCAATGCCTCGAGAAGGTTCCGAGCCCGGCCATGTGATAGACCGGCTCGCCGTTCCATCGGTAGCGAGTCGTGCCGTCAGGCATCGTGCCGCGCGCCATCGCCGCTGTGCCCGAGTCGCACAGCGACGGCTGCTCGTGCTGGCAGTAGAAGCATCGGCCGCATTGGGTGAGCCAGCTCAACACGACGCGATCGCCCGCAGCGAGTTCGGTCACGTCTTCGCCGACTTCGACGACCGTGCCGGCGCCTTCGTGACCGAGAACGACGGGCAATGGATTGGGCAGGCGCCCGGTGAAGACGGACAGATCGGAATGACAGACACCCGATGCGCCGATTGCGACGAGCACTTCGCCGGCGCGCGGCGGTTCGAGATCCAGATCGATCATCCGGATCGGTTCGCCCGGACGGGTGAGGACGGCGGCTTGCGTTTTCATAGGTGAGGATGTTTTCGCGGAGAGTAGAGGGACGATGGGCGGGTATGCCGGCCAGTCAGCGGTCGACAGCGATCAGAACCTGTTCCGGTCCGCGCGTTTGACCGGCGGTCCATTCGACCGCGTCCGGCGCGGTGAGATGGAAATTCGGCACCACACGCAACCATTCTTCGAGCGCCACGCGCAATTCGAGGCGCGCCACGTTCGAGCCGAGGCAGCGATGCTCGCCGGAGGAGAACGTCAGATGCCGGTTGCGTTTGCGATCGAGCTTGACGGTGTCGGGCTCGTCGAACACGGCCGGATCGCGATTGGCGGCGGCCAACGGCAGAATCACGCGTTCCTGCGCGGCAATGCAGCGGCCGTGCAGTTCGACCGGCTCCGAGGTCAGGCGCGCAATCGAAACCGGCGCATAAGCGCGCAACAATTCTTCGACCGCAGTGGTGCGCATCATGTCCGGCTGCGCCAACAGCTGCGCGCGATCGTCTGGGTGCGATGCGAGGTGCCACAGGCTCGCGCCCATCGCGCTCCAGGTCGTATCCGCTCCGGCCAAAACGAGCAGGAACAGGCTGCCCAGCATGTGCTTGCGACTGAGCGGTTCGCCGTTCAGCTTGGCATGGGCGAGATAGCTGATCAGATCGTCTCCCGGCGCGCCCGCGCGTTCCTCGAGAAGCTTCTCCAGATACGCCAGCTTTTCCTGCACGACGGCGCTGCGCACCTTCTGGTCGAGCGGGCCAAGCCGGACCAGTCTGACGACCCAATCGACAAAACGGTTCTGCGCGTCGAGCGGGACCTTGAGAATGTGCGATATCACCGAGAGCGCGAGCGGGCGCGCGAAATCGCCGACGGCATCGCCTTCACCTCGCTCGGCGATGGCGGTGGCGAGCCGGCGTGCTTCGTCGCGCACGAACGGCTCCAGTTCGGCAATCTTCGCGGGCGTGAAGAAAGGCGCGAGCAGATCGCGATGCGCCTTGTGGTCTTCAGGACTCGACGTGAGCGGCGGCAAAAAGAGTTCATGTCCGATTTCCGGAATCGGTCCGGCCACTTCGACGGCGCGTGACGAAAAGCGCGCGCCGTCGTGAGCGATGTCGCGCACGTCGTCATAACGGGTGACGACCCATGAGCCGCCCCACTTGTCACTGTGCGCCACGGGGCAACCGCCTTGCCGCATTGCAGCCCACAGCGCGTCTGGGTCGTTGGCGTAGTCGCCCGCGAAGATGTCGTAGCCGTCTTTTACGTTGCCTGCGTTCGTTGTGTCGCTCATGAGTGTCTCCGGTGTCGTTCCCTGTCACGTGCAGTTAACACTACATATAACAATCCAAAATGTCAAAGTGTGTAGAACGTTTTACGGGGTATTCGGAACGGCAAAATACCTTCCGGCTGTCGTCGGAGATCGCCGATAACCTGCTGGCAAAGGTCGCTACGCCGATGCCGCGTTTACACCTATCGAGGTTGACGCAAGCGATGAACTAGACTTGGTTATGTTCTACACAAAAATGAACATGGGAGCGAAGTAGGTAGACTAAATTCTGTGTGCAGCGCGGTGTTCCTGCAGCCCGTAACAAACATGGCGCGCCACAGCCCGCATTCACTACAATCGATGGAGCGAAGCGATGGGCGTGGAGGTTGGATTGGCCGGCTCGTACTGGGCGAAAGACACATCGGTCGAGGTGCTGGACTGCACCCTCGGCGATCTGTTGCGTAAGGCAGCGGCCGAGGTGCCGGAGCGCATCGCACTGGTCGAAGGAATCGAAGACCACGCGGTGCGGCGGCGGTGGAGTTATCGCGCGTTGCTCGAAGCGGCCGAGCAGGTGGCCCATGCGCTACTTTCCCGTTTCGCGTCCGGCGAGCGGATTGCGGTGTGGGCGCCGAACTGCCCCGAGTGGATCCTGTTGCAATACGGCGCGGGGCTCGCGGGAATCGTTCTGGTGCCGGTCAACCCGGCTTTTCTCGCGGACGAACTCACGCACGTTCTGAAGACGTCGGAAGTCGCTGGCGTCTTCTACGCATCGGTCTACCGCAATAACGATCTGTCGGCGGTCCTCTCGTCGGTGCGCGCGCGCCTGCCGCATCTGCGCGAAACGGTGTGTCTGAGCGACTGGGAGGACTTCGTCGATTCGGCCAGCGCGAGCACGCCGCTGCCGGCAATCGCCCCCGGCGACATGGTGCAGATTCAATACACGTCCGGCACCACGGGATTTCCCAAAGGCGCCTGTCTGCATCAACGCGGCATCGTCAACGCATCGCGCTTCGCCGCGTTGCGCGCGGGCTTCGGCGACGGCGGCGTGTGGATTAACGCGATGCCGTTGTTTCATGTGGGCGGCTGCGGGGTGTCCGCAGTCGGTGCGCTGGCGCAACGCGGGACCTTCGTGCTGATGCCGGGCTTCGATGCCGCGAAGATGCTGGAAATGATCGAAAGCGAAGGGGGTACGGCCACGCTGGTCGTGCCCACAATGCTGGTTGCGATGCTCGATCATCCGGACCGGCCGCGCCGCGATCTTTCGTCGCTCAAGCTGATTCTCTCTGGCGCGTCGGCTGTCCCTGCGACGCTCGTCAGGCGGACGACCACGACGTTCGGCTGCAAGTTTTCGATCCTCTTCGGTCAGACGGAACTGAACGGCGTCATTACGCAAACCGGCGGCGACGACTCGCCGGAGGATCAGGCCGAAACAGTAGGCCGTCCGTTACCGCAGATGGAACTGAAAATTGCCGACCCGATCTCGGGCGAAGTGTTGCCGCTCGATACGTCGGGCGAAATCTGCGCGCGCGGCTATCAGACCATGAAAGGCTATTTCAACGCGGCCGATGCGACCGGCGCCACGCTGCGCGAAGACGGCTGGCTTCATACCGGCGATCTCGGAGCAATGGATGAGCGCGGCTATGTACGCGTCACGGGCCGGCTCAAGGACATGATCATTCGCGGCGGCGAGAATATCTATCCGCGTGAGATCGAAGAGGTGCTGTTCGATCATCCCGGCATTGCGCACGTGTGCGTGATAGGTCTGCCCGACGAGCGGTGGGGTGAAGTCGTGGCGGCAGTCATACGGCTCTCGGCTAACGACGGGACGGCTCCTGATGCGGCGCCTCCTTGCGCGGCATTTGTCGACGGCTTGCATGCGTGGTGCCGCAGCCGTCTCGCCGCCTACAAAACGCCTGCCGTCTGGTTCTTC
Source organism: Paraburkholderia domus (assembly GCF_905220705.1). Classification (GTDB taxonomy): domain Bacteria; phylum Pseudomonadota; class Gammaproteobacteria; order Burkholderiales; family Burkholderiaceae; genus Paraburkholderia; species Paraburkholderia domus. The sequence continues at coordinate 221,883 of NZ_CAJNAT010000001.1, read as the reverse complement.
ATCGACGAATGGCCGCTCACCGCGAGCGGCAAAGTGCGCAGGCACGTGCTGCGCGAGCAGATCCTGGGTGGCGGCCATCGTGGGCTAGTTGCCACGAAGACGCCCGTGCAACCGGTCGGTTGATCAGGTTGGCCTCATGAGCGCACGCCTCGCCCTCGCGACAGACACCTCGACGCGTGCCGCCTCCGCGGATACCGCTGCGCGGCGCATGAATTCCGGTAGCGCTCGCTCTTTGCTGCTCACTTTGCTCGGCGAATTCGTTCGGCCCGGTGGACGCGCGGTCTGGACCGCCACGCTCGTTCACGCGATGGGCGGAATCGGGATCACGGAAAAGTCGGTGCGTCAGGCGATCGCGCGCGCGGGGGCGTCGGGATGGATCGAGGCGCACCGGGTCGGCAGGGAGACCTGCTGGTCGCTGACCGGGCACGGCCGCCGCATCATCGACGAAGGTGCGCAGCGCGTGCAGTCGATGAGCCGCAATGCGCCATGGGACGGCCGCTGGCTGGTCGTCGCGATTTCGCTGCCGGAATCGCATCGGCCCGAGCGCATCAAGCTCTATCGCGCGCTGTCGTGGGCGGGTTTCGGCAATCCGATGCCGGGTATCTGGGTCAATCCGCACACGGAACGTTAAGAAGAGACGCATCGCGTGGTCGAGAAACTGGGTCTGGCCGCCTTCACGTGCGCATTCGCTGGGTCCGGGTTGCGTTTCGGTTTGACGGACCGGCAGTTGGTCGAAAAGTCATGGGACCTGGAGTCGGTCGCGGCACACTATGACTCGCTGCTCGAACAGTTCGGCAAGCTGCGGCCTCGCTCCGATGACTCGGTGCTGTTCACGCACGTCAAACTGGTGAACGCGTGGCAGCGCGTGCCGTTCATCGATCCAGGTTTGCCAGCCGCCTTGCTGCCGTCGCGCTGGCGGGGCCGCGAGGTGGCCGCGAAGCTCGAGTCGTTGCGCGAGCAATGGAGCGGCGCGGCGCATGCTCGTTGGGGGCAACTCGCGGGCGCCGCGCCGGTGCTCTGAGCGGCGTCGTGTCGACTCGTTGCGCTAGCGGTTGGTGATCCTGGCTGGCAGCAGGAACGTGAGCAGGCAGCCCAGCATGGCGAGCCCGGCGAATACCACGAGCCCGGCGCTGACGCTATGCGTGGCATCCTTGATCCAGCCGATGAGGAAGGTCGCGAAGAACCCACCGAGGTTGGCCACCGAGTTGATGAGCGCAATGCCTGCTGCCGCGGCGCGTCCTTTCAGCAGACTGCCGGGTATCGCCCAGAACACGGGAAACGACGCAAAAATGCACGCATTGGCGACAGTCAGGAGTGCGAGCGTGATGAATGTGTTGTCGAGAAAGCGTGCCGCTATGGGGATGCAGACGCCCGCGGTGAACAGCGGAATGATCAGGTGCCAGCGCCGCTCGCGATGTTTATCCGAACGTTTCGCGAGCACCAGCATCAACAGGATCGCCGCGAGGCTCGGGATCGCGGTGAGGAGGCCGATCCGCAGACTGCCTTGTACGCCCGACTCGCGAATAATGGTCGGCAGCCAGAAGCCAATCACGTAGATGATCAGCGCCAGCGTCATGTTGATCAGCGACAGCACCCACACATAGCCGTTACGCAACGCCGGGCCGGCGCCTTCGTGCTTCAGCATCGGCGGATGGCGTGCCAGATCGCCGCGCAGCGCGTCTTTTTCGCTTGCAGTCAGCCAGGTCGCCGCCTGGGCGTCGCGCGGCAGCAGCATCAGAACCAGCAGCCCGAGCATGATCGACGGGATGCCTTCGAGAAAGAACAACCATTGCCAGCCCGTCCAGCCATGCACGCCGGCGGAGGCACCCATGATCCAGCCTGACAGCGGGTTGCCGATCAGACTCGCAAGCGGCAGCCCCATCAGAAACAGCCCAACTGCGCGGCCACGCAAATCCGGCGGATACCACTGCGTCAGATAGAGCAGCACGCCGGGCAGAAACCCCGCCTCGGCCGCGCCGAGCAGAAAGCGCACGACATAGAACTGCGTTGGCGTGGTCACGAGCAACGTGCACATCGACAACGCACCCCAGGTGATCATGATGCGGCTGATCCAGAGTCGCGCGCCGAAGCGGTGCAGCAGCAGGTTGCTTGGCACTTCCAACGCGACATAGCCGACGAAGAAGAGCCCCGCGCCGAGTCCATAGACCGTTTCGCTGAAGTGCAGATCGACCGACATCTGTAACTTCGCCAGACCGATGTTGATGCGGTCGAGATACGCGGCGAGATAGCAAAGACAGAGAAACGGAATCAGCCGCCAGGTGATCTTCCGGTATATCGACGCCGTCGTTGCAACGGGCAACGCGATGCCGGGCGCTTCATAAGTCGGTTGCATTTGGTTTTCCTTTGAGCTTGCACGTGCGGTGGCGGGAGGGCAACAGGAGCGACGCCGCGTGACCTAGAATTTGTGCCGCAAACCGATGCGTACCGCGAGCTGATTGGTCGTGGAGGAAGCCGGCAGCGAGTACAGGTTGGCCACCTTGGCATCGCCACCCGCATGCTGGTAAGAGATCGACGTGTAGACGTCAGTGCGTTTGGAGAGGAAGTAATCCACGGTGCCGCTGACTTGCTGGTACTTCGGCTTCATGCCGGAATCCACCAGCTTGACGTTGCTCTGTGCGAGCGCGGTGGTCAGAAACAGCGCGGGACTCGCCGCGTAACTGCCGAAGACTTCAAAGTTGTCGACATTCACGGGCGAGGTGGTGACGTCGAAACGCACATGGCTGTAGGTCGCACCGACGGTGAATTTGCCGATCTGGTAGTTACCGGACACGACCGCGATCTGTTGTTTGAGTACGGTGCCAGTCTCGTAGAGAGCCGGAAGCGACGGATAATCCGAGCCGGAAGTCCCGGACACACCCACCGCGCCCGTCGTGTTGCCGGCGGGTTGGTTCAGATCCTCATAGGCCGCGGCAATCGAAAGCCCACCGTGTTTGTAGCTTGCCCCGACGTTCCACACCCGGTTGGTCGCAAACGAGCCTGCCTCATTACCGAATGCGTAAATACCGCCGAACGAAAAGCCACCGTAGCTCGGACTGATGTATTTGACGGCGTTGCTAAGACGGAACGTGTGCTGGAGGTTGTCGTTATCCTGAACATGCCCGGAATAGACACCGAGATACGGTACCGAGCTGACCGGGATGACGAAATCCGCGATCAGGTCGTATTGCCGGCCGACCGACACCGTGCCGTACTGATTCGACAGGCCAAGATACGCTTGCCTGCCAAATTCGCGGCCGCCTTGCATGAAAGTGCCGTCGAACAGGTTGAAACCGCTTTCCAACACCGCGACGCTTGTCAATCCACCGCCCAGGTCTTCAGTGACACGCAGTCCCCAGGCGTCGCCCTGCATCACGCTGCTGGCGGTCTGCCAGTTCGATGATCCTTTCTGATTGTTGGTATAGGTGAGGCCCGCGTCGATCAGGCCATAGAGCGTCACAGTCGCGTGCGCGGCGCCTGTGAACGCAAGACAGGTCATGCCTAAGGCAATCTTCTTCATCAACGTCTCCAAATGATCAAGATTTTTTTGTTATACGTAGGACTAAGGAAAGTGATCTGGGGTGGCGCTTTTCGTCGCCGCGATTCGTTCATCGCGGAACATGGGTCGTTTGCGGAGCGCTTCTGATGTGCTACATTATGCGATATCAATTTACATCGCATGTAGCATTTATGCAGCGACGTGTTTACCCTTAAGCACCGATTTCTGGCGTCGGGGAATGCGTTCGCCAATCCACCATGGAGCAGGGACACATGAAGCTCAATCCGTTCATCGATCTGCTTGGTGCAAGGGTCGAAGTGTGGCGTGACGGCTATGCCGAGATCGTTTTACCGGTCACGCCGAGCCTGCAGAATTCCGGTGGCATTCTGCACGGCGGTGTGACCGCCGCGCTGCTGGATTCGGTGTGTGGCCTCGCGGGTCTGTTCAATCGCGAAGCGGGGAAGCAGCGCGTCGGCTCGACCCTTTCGCTGACGCTCTCGTATCTGGAGAAGGGCGTGGGCACGCATATCGTCGGCAAGGGCTACGTTCAGCGCGAAGGCCGTTCAGTGTTCTTTGCCAACGGCGAGGCGTGGACCGATAGCGGTGTGCTTATCGCCACCGCGCAAGGCGTGTTCAGCCACGCCACGTTTGCGGCGTGAAGCAGAGGGCAGCGGCTCACGTGGGCGCGCTTCGCTGCTTGACGTAGCCGTGGCAAACTGCCTACCATCGGACGTTTTTACAGCACCCTCCATTTTTACGTTCGTCAGATCAGGAACGCGGCATGGCAGATTCGTCTCACAACGCAATTGAATTCGGCGACGAAGCCGATACCGCAGAACGCGTCACGCCGGGCAGCGCTCGCTCGCTTCTGTTGACGCTGCTCGGCGAGTTCGTCGTGCGCGAGGATCGTCCTGTGTGGACGGCTGCCTTGCTGCACGCATTAGAAGGTGTTGGCGTGGCCGAGAAAGCGGCTCGCCAGGCGATTGCGCGTGCGGCAACAGCGGGATGGATCGAGAATGCACGCGACGGCCGACGCGCCAGCTGGTCGCTGACCACGCGCGGCCGCGATCTGATCGCAGCGGGGTCGCTGCGTGTGAAGTCGCTGGCAGGCGAGGCGTGGAACGGTCATTGGCTGGTCCTGCATCTGTCCTTGCCCGAAACGCATCGCACGATGCGCGTCAAAGCCTATCGCGCGCTGAGCTGGTTGGGCTTCGGCAATCCATCACCGGCACTGTGGGTCAACCCTCACGTGAACAGACAGGCTGAAACGAAGGCGGTACTTGCGGAGCTGGGTCTGTCGGGGGTGGCCTTCGGGTTTGTCGGCAAATCGTTCGATCTCGGGGTGAGCGATGCTGAACTCGCCCAGCGAGCATGGAATCTCGACGGCGTGTCGGAACACTATCGCGAACTCGCATCGATCTTCCAGAAGATGCGGCCGCGCTCCGACGACGCGATCCTGTTTGCGCACGTGCAACTGGTCAATCAGTTGCAACGCCTGCCCTATATCGATCCCGGTTTGCCGGACATTCTGTTGCCGGCCGGTTGGCAGGGGCGCCAGGACGCCGCGAAGCTAGGCACGATTCGGGCGCGCTGGCAGGACGCCGCCCATGCGAGGTGGACGGAGCTAACCGGCACCGCGCCGGCGCGGTAACCGGCCTCAGCAGTTGGGAGTGACACGCGAAGGCTCCGTGAGCTGCGTGTCACGCGGGCCGGCCGTTGCGTCGGCTGCGGGCCATTGTTCGACGAGTTCGCGCTTGAGAATCTTGCCTGACGCATTGGTCGGCAACGCGTCGAAGCGCAGCCACCAGCGGGACGGAATTTCGAAGCGACCGAGTGTCGCGCCCGCATGCGCCGCGAGATCCTCCGGGCGTATCGTCGCACCCGGCCGCAGCACGACGGCGGCGGCCACTTCCTCGCCGAGATCGTCATGCGGCAATGCCACGACGGCGACTTCGAGCACGTCCGGATGCGTAGACAGGCAGCGCTCTACATGAGCCGACGCGATATTCTCGCCGCCGCGAATGATGATGTCTTTCGAACGACCCACTACATAGAGTCGATTCTCTTCGTCGAGACGGCCGAGGTCGCCGGTACGAATCCAGCCGTCCTTGTCGGCGATCGAGGCTTCTTCGCCCCAATAGCGGCTGGCCGCCGAAGGCGTGCGCGCGCAGATTTCGCCCACGCCGTGCGGATCCGCTTTATCGATCCTGATCTCGACTACCGGCAACGGCCGGCCGACGCAACCAGGCCGCCCTTGCAACTCCGCACCGGATGCCGCGGCCAATACGCCGCCGGCCTCCGTCAAGCCATACAAGCTGTTGACACGCTTCTTGATGAGCGGAAACGCCGCCTGAATTTTCGCGCGCAGTTCGGGCGAGACGGCGGCGCCGCCCATCGGGATCGATTTGACGCTGGAGGTGTCGTAGTCGGCGAAGTGTTCGAACTCGATCACGCGTGACACCATCGTTGGAATGCCGCCCCATACGCGTACGCGTTCCTGCTGGATCAGACTCAATACCTTTTCGGGTGTGAAGCGGCCTTCCAGAAAGATCAGGGCGCCGCCGGAGAGCAGCGTCGAGAAGCTAATCTGAATGCCCGACAAATGAAACAGCGGAACGGTCAGCAAGCTGGTCGTGCCGGCGTGGTCCGGGCCCAGTTCATCCGGCAGGCGGCCGGTCAGCACCAGCAGATTCTGGATGTTCGCGATCACAGCGCGATGCGACATCACCACGGCCTTGGCGGCGCCTGTTGTGCCCGAACTGAACATGAGAATGGCCGGATCGTCTTCCGCGATATCCGCGTCGGGCAGATGAAACATCGCGTCTGCGCCATGTTCCGCGTGCAACTGATCGAAGGCAAGCCGTGTATAGCCGGCCGGAAAGGTGCGGTCGGCGGGACGGTCGCTGAGGATGAGCGCGGGCTTCACCAGATCCACTGCGTGAGCCGTTTCCGTGTCGCTCCACCAGGCATTGCCGAGTGCGGCGACGGCGCCCAGACGCTGGGTGGCCCAGAACGCGAGCAGCCACTCGACGCTGTTGAAGCCGAGCAGCATCACGCGGTCGCCGGTCCGCACGCCGGCCGCGCGAAGCTGTGTCGCCACTACGCCGACGGCACGCGCATGCGTCTCGAAGCTGAGGCGCCGCTGTCCTTCGACGAGAAACGGCCGCTCGCCCCAGCGCAGGCTATCGGTCAGCAATTCGCCGAGCGAGCGCGGCCGGTTTCGATAGGCGCGGCAGGCATGCTGATCGACCGTGATCGATTCGACATCGCGGCCCCAACGTTGGGATTGACCGGCTTCGGTCATGATTTCCGCCATTTTTTACCTCTGTGATTGGATAGAAAGCGCTGCGCGCGTGAGATGCATTGCGTGGTTCAGGAACCAGCGCACTGGCGCGCGGCGAGACCCAGCGCGCCGAGGACTTCGTCGGTGTGTTCACCCACGGCGGGCGACGCGGCCACGCGCGAACGTCGCTTGCCGTCGAAACGGATCGGCGCTTCTACCGATTTCACCGGTGCCGAACCGGCGCCGGTGTCCACTTCAATCCATGCGCCCGTGGCGGCGGCCTGCGCGTCGTCGATCAGATCCGCCGGCGTTTGCACCGGCGCCCACCACACGCCGTGTTCGTCGAACACTTCGGCCCAATGCGCGAGCGGATGCGCGGCAAACGCGGTGTCGAGCATGGGAATGAATTCAGCGCGATGCTTCGCGATCGCCCGGGCGCTGTTGAAGCGCTCGTCGCTCAGCAAATCGCTGCGGCCGATCGCGGCGAGCACCGAGGGCAGATGGCGTTGCGCCTCCACGCCCACCAGGAAGAACCAGCGGCCGTCCTGCGTGCGATAGGAGTTGTACAGCGGCGTACGCGACTCACCGCGCGGATATGGCGGCTTGGGGTTGCCACCCATGGCTTGCACGCCGAGTTCGCCGCACAGCGCCCACATGCCGGTGCGCAATAACGACGCCTCGACGAATTGGCCCCGGCCGGTGCGCTCGCGCTCCAGCAATGCCGCCAGGGTGCCGGTCGCCGCCGTCATCGCGGTGAAGCTGTCGCCGATGCCTTGCATCAGGGCAAGCGGCGCGCTGTCCTGCTGCGTGATCTCGTGCGAAATGCCGGTGCGCGCGAAAAAAGCCGCCACGTCATAGCCTGGGCGGTTCTGGTCGGGACCACCCCAGCCATATGCGCTAACCGAGCAATAGACGAGCCGGGGATAGCGCTCGCGAATCGCCTCGGGTGTCAGGTCGAGACGCATCAGTGCATCGGGGCGCAAGTTGGTGAGCAGCACGTCGGCGCTGGCCAGTAAGGCGTCGAACGCTTGCATGCCCGCCTCGGATTTGATCTCGAGTGCCACCGATCGTTTGCCGCGATTGGCCGCCAGAAACGCACCATTGGGCGTGTCGCTGCGCGCACCGAGCGACGAGAAGATCGCCCGCATCGGTTCGCCGCCCGGTGGCTCGATCTTGATCACGTCCGCACCCCAATCGGCCAGCAGGCCGCCGGCGAGCGGCCCGGCCATCCAGTGCGCAAATTCGATCACCCGTATGCCAGCCAGCGGCTGTGCGCCTTGATCGTGCGGCGCTGCATGGGCGCCGTGCGTTGTCTCGCTCATATCTGTTCTCCAGGGTTTTCCAGAAGCATCCCGATCGATAAGGCCTGAAATGCGGCACTTGCGAGAGATCGGGTTGGCCTTGAAAAAATACTACATACGTTGATACTATTAGTCAAACGATGTAGCATTTATTCGGGCGCTGGCACAGTGGGCCGGATTGAACGGTCGACGGCCCTGTCCTCGCGGTTGGCAACTTTTTGCATGGAGCTATGTATGGAACCAGCGATCCTGGTCGAGAAAGACGGTCCGGTTGCGCGGTTGATCCTCAATCGCCCCGAAAAGCACAACGCGCTGAAATTCGACGACCTCGACACGCTGGTCGAAGCGCTTCACGAAGCGGAGGCCGACGACGACATCAAAGTCATCATCCTGAAGGGGCGAGGGCAGTCGTTCTGCTCGGGACACGATTACAACGACGCAGTGCGCTCATACGGGCTCGAGGTGACCGAACCTGGTGTGAAGCCGCGCCGGCCGAGTCAGCGCTCGCGCTTGCTGCGCGATCGTAAGCTCGGCGAGAACTACATGGCGTTCCAGTACTCGCTGAAGCCCGTCATCGCGCAGGTGCAGGGGTGGTGCACGGGCGCCGGGCTGTATCTGGTGGAACTGGTGGACCTCGCGATTTCTGCGGACGACGCCCGCTTCAGCCATTCGGAACAACGCCTCGGGCTCGCCGGCAATACGTGGCATCTGAATACGCAGATCATGACCTATGGTCCGAAGAAAGCGCGTGAATTACTACTGCTGGGTGACAACTTCGACGGCCGCGATGCGGAACGCCTTGGCCTCGTGAATCAAAGCGTGCCGCAGGAGCAACTCGAATCCACCGTCGAAGACTGGGCCCGCCGCGTCGCGCAGCATCCACGCGACGCGCTCGTCACCGGCAAGGCAATGTTCCAGATGGCACTCGACAGTCTCGGTGGCTCGCAGCAGTTCTATCGTGGCTATGTGGGCCACACACTCGGCACCAATCTTCGTCTGGAAGAAGATGAATACAACTTTTTGCGCGAGCGGCGCGACAAAGGCACCACTGCTGCGTTTAAAGAACGCAACAAGGTGTTCGACTGATTCGCCGGCGTTGCGCAGACATCAACGGCGCCGTGATTGAGCGCTTGTCGCACGCACATGAGAGGAGACGAAAGTATGGATCTGCATGTCACGGAAACGAGCAAGGAAGATGGCGTGGCGATCGTGCGCCTGAGCCGCCCCGGTCGCGGCAATTCCTGGACCAAACGCATGAACGAGGAATATCGCTGGCTGATGGCGAGTCACGACGCGGATCCAGAGGTGCGGGTCATTGTCGTGACCGGCGCGGGGCGGCAGTTTTGCGTCGGCGCCGATTTCAAGGCGCTCGATCACTATGTCGACGCGAAACAGGATTATGTGGAAAGCACCAATGCACAGGTGTTGCCACAACCGGGACATGGCGTGCGAGAGGAATTCGATCACGAGATGGTCTGGCACTGGGGCCTGCAAAAGCCTGTGATCGCGGCGATCAACGGCGCCTGCGCGGGCATCGCCGTTGCACTCGCATCGTTCTGTGACCTGCGCTACGCAGTGAGCGGCGCCAAGCTCACCACCTCGACGCCGCGCCTGGGCCTGCCGGCCGAATACGGGCTCGCGTGGATTCTGCCGCGCATCGTCGGCCTGACGCATGCCATGGATATTCTGATCTCCGGCCGTGTGCTGGTTGCCGAGGAAGCGGACCGTATGGGCTGGTTGAACGGCGTGTTCGAAGCGGAAACATTCGAATCGCGGATCATGCAGATCGCCAAAGACCTTGCGAAGACGACCTCGCCGATCGCGGTCAAAACCGCCAAGCGACAGGTCTATGCCGAGTTGCTGAGCGCCAACGTGGGCGCTGCCGTCGAAGATTCGAAGCGGCTCATCGGCGAGCTGATGAAGGCGCCCGACTATCTGGAAGGCGTCAAGTCGATGCAGGAAAAACGCGCACCGGCGTTCGCGGCGCTGGCAGCGCCGTGAACCGCGCAATCGGCTGTACGCTGAAAGGGGACACACGAGGTGCGGGCCACCAGTCTGCATCGACGTCGGGCAAGAAGGAGAAACGGGATGCAAGCAGAGTTGAAACTTGAAGAGTCGTATTGGCCAGCGGACCGTGCGCCGGATTTGTGGGAAACCACACTGGGCGACGTGTTGCGTGACGCTGCACGGCAGGTGCCCGATCGAATTGCGTTCGTGGAAGGCAATGCCGCCACGAAGGCCACGCGCCGCTGGAGCTATCGCGAACTGTTGAGCGCCGCCGAGCGCGTGGCGTTTGCCTTGTTGAAGCGCTTCGCTCCCGGCGATAGGGTCGCGGTGTGGTCGCCCAATTCCGCCGAATGGATTCTGTTGCAGCATGGCGCGAGTCTCGCCGGTCTGGTGCTCGTGACGGTCAATCCCGCCTATCTCGCGGACGAAGTCCGCCACGTTTTGCGCAGTGCCAGAGCAGCGGGGATATTCTTCACGGCGGCGTATCGCAATACCGATCAACGTGCGATTGTCGACGCGATTGCCCCGAGCTTGCCGCATCTGCGCGAGATGATCTGCTTTGACGACTGGGCGCAATTCTGCGAGGCCGGCGACTCGCCGGTTGAATTGCCGCGCGTGCAGCCCACCGATATGGTGCAGATTCAGTTCACGTCCGGCACCACCGGTTTTCCGAAGGGGGCATGTCTACACCATCGCGGCCTGGTCAACGCATCACGCTTCGCATCGTTGCGCGCGAACTTTCCGGAAGGCGGTGTGTGGGTCAGCGCGATGCCGCTCTTTCACGTCGGCGGGTGCGCGGGGAGTCAGTTGGGCGCGTTCACCCGGCTGGGCACTTTCGTGATGCTCACGCAGTTTGACGCTGCATTCATGCTCGATCTGATCGCCGGGGAGCGGGGCAATCACATTCATGCGGTGCCCACCATGGTGATCGCGTTGATGGAGCATCCGAGCCGGCCGCGACTGGATCTAACGAGTCTGAAGGTAATCATGAGCGGCGGCACACCTGTGCCTGCGCCGCTGGTGGTCAAGGTCATGCAGACCTTCGATTGCCGCTTCACCATTACCTTCGGGCAAACGGAACTGAACGGCGTCATCTGCCAGACCTTTCCAGACGACACACCGGAGCGCCAGGCTGAAACCATCGGGCGTCCCGCGCCGCAGATGGAAGTGAAGATTGCCGACCCGCAAACCGGTGCGACTCTGCCGCTCGGCCAGACGGGCGAAATCTGGGCGCGCGGCTATCAGTCCATGCTCGGCTATTTCGACATGCATGAAGCGTCGAAAAGCACGCTGCGCGAGGACGGCTGGCTGCGTACCGGCGACCAGGCACGAATGGACGAGCACGGCTATCTGCGCATTACCGGGCGTCTGAAGGATTCGATCATCCGCGGCGGCGAGAACATCTATCCGAAAGAGATCGAGGACGTGCTGTGGACCCATCAGGCCGTTGCGCAGGTCGCGGTGGTCGGCGCCCCGGATTCGAAGTGGGGCGAAATCGTGGCTGCCGTGGTGCGCTTCAAAGACGACATACCGAAGCCGACCGCCGACGATCTGCACGCGTTCTGCCGCGCACGGCTCGCGGCGTACAAGACCCCTGCGTTGTGGTTCTTCGTCGACGAATTTCCCGCAACGTCGTCGGGGAAGATCCAGAAATACAGGTTGCGCGAACAGATCGCGGCAGGTGAGTTGGTCAGCGAGCCACGCATCGTCTCGCAAACTGCGGCCCCGTCCGTAGCGAAGGCGTCGATCGCATAGAGACTCAAGGCCGCTTGCGAAAGCTCGCGGTATAAAACGGAGCGGTCAGGCCGCCGCTCACAGGAGACAGGCATGATGTCATTTAACGACGCCTTGCGCGAAAAGCAGACCTTCCTCCGCGAAGGCGAGAAACGACTACTGATCGACGGGCAGCATGTGAGCGCGGCGTCCGGGCAGACGTTCACGTCGATCAACCCGGCTACGGGGCGCGTGATCGCGACGGTGTCCGATGGCGACGCGGTCGATATCGATCGCGCTGTCGCTTCGGCGCGCAAGGCTTTCGAAGGGCCGTGGAGCCGTTTCAAGCCGGCTGAGCGTCAGGCGCTGCTACTGCGTCTCGCGGATGTCCTCGATGAACATTACGAAGAACTGGCTTCGCTGGATACGCTCGATATGGGCGCGCCTTTGCTGCGCACGCGTGCTTCTCGCGAGCGCGCCGTCGGGCTGATCCGCTATTACGCGGGTCTTGCGATGAGCATTCATGGCGAGACGATTCCGAATTCGGTTCCAGGCGATATCTTTTCGTACACGGTGAAGGAGCCGGTCGGTGTGGTCGGCGCCATTACGCCCTGGAATGGACCACTGACCCTGGCGTTGTGGAAGATCGGTCCGGCATTGGCCACCGGCTGCACGGTGGTGCTGAAACCCGCTGAACAGTCGCCACTGTCGTCGTTGCGGCTAGGGGAACTATGCCTCGAAGCAGGCTTGCCGCCGGGCGTGCTGAACGTGGTCACCGGACGTGGCGGCGCGGGCGCGGCACTGGCCGCGCACCATGACGTCGACAAGATCGCCTTCACCGGATCCACCCGCGTCGGGCAGAAGATCATCGAGGCGTCAGCCGGCAACATCAAGCGCCTTTCGCTCGAGTTGGGTGGCAAATCGCCTCACATTATTTTCGCGGACGCCGATCTCGACGCCGCAGTGCCGGTTGCCGCGATGGCGGTATTCGCCAACTCCGGGCAGATCTGCAGCGCCGGCACGCGGCTGTTCGTGCAGGAGGCGGTATACGACGAGTTCGTCGAAAAGGTCGCGGCGTTCGGCAACGCATTGCGCGTCGGCGATCCCGCTGACCCCGACATGCAGCTCGGGCCGCTCGTGTCCGAGCAACAACTGACGCGCGTCGCCGGCTATCTGCGCGCCGGCCAGGATGAGGGCGCGACGCTGCTCGGCGGAGGCCTGCCGGCTGGCCAGTCCGAATTGAGCAACGGATTTTTCGTGCGACCCACGGTGTTCGCCAACGTGCGCGACGAGATGCGCATCGCGAGAGAGGAGATCTTCGGTCCGGTGATTTCCGCGCTGCGGTTCAGCGACGCGGCCAATGTGATCGCGCGTGCCAACACCTCGGACTTCGGCCTCGGCGGCGGCGTGTGGACCCGCAGCCTCGCCACGGCGCAGCAGGTGACGCGTGGCCTGCGCACCGGCTCCGTGTGGGTCAATTGCTATCAGGCGATGGACCCAGCGGTGCCGTTCGGCGGCTACAAGATGAGCGGTTACGGCCGCGAGTCTGGACGCGAACACGTCGAGGAGTTCCTCAATACGAAGGCGGTGTGGATCAATGCATAGCCATGGATGCCGTTTGCTCGTGGACCTGTCCCGACCCGCTAACCGCTCGAACCCGAAGTGCGCGATATCCGCAGCATTGTCGCGCGCGCATGTGAAAGGAGTGCCACATGCCCGCAACATCTCCTTCTGAGCATTTCGATTACATCATCGTCGGCGGCGGATCGGCCGGCTGCGTGCTGGCGAGCCGCCTGTCGGCGAAGGCCGCCAACCGCGTGCTTCTCTGCGAGGCGGGCGCCGACATTTCGCTCGACAACGTACCACCCGCGATCCTCGACAGCTATCCGGGCACCGCTTATCTGAATCCCGACTACATCTGGCCGGAGTTGCAAGCGACGACTGTGCGGATCGACGGCGTAGCGGGCCGCGCACGCAAGTATGAACAGGCGCGCATTCTCGGTGGTGGTTCGTCGATCAACGGCCAGTTCTTCAACCGTGGTGCGCCGTCCGATTACGACGCCTGGGAGGCACACGGCGCGCGGGGCTGGGATTGGCAATCCGTGCTGCCAATCTTCAAGCGAATGGAAACGGATATTGACTTTCATGATGCGCTGCACGGCACCGATGGGCCGATACGTGTGCGGCGCATTTTTCCCGAGCAATGGTCCGGTCATGCGCGAGCTGTCGCCGCGGCGCTTGAGGCGCAAGGTTATGATTATTTGCCGGATCAGAACGGCGAGTTCCGCGACGGTTATTTCCCGATTGCGATTTCCAATTTCAACGAGCGGCGCGTGTCGGTCGCGACGGCTTACCTCGACGCGGCAACGCGCAGTCGGCCGAATCTCACGATCAGAACCGGCACCGAAGTCGCGAGCCTGGTCTTCGATGGCACGCGTTGCACGGGCGTCGTGATTCAGGAAGGCGACAAGGGCAAACGCGTGAGCGGCGGCGAGATCATCGTATCGTCGGGCGCGATCGGTTCGCCGGCGTTGCTGCTGCGCTCCGGGATCGGGCCGGTCGCGCATCTGCGCGATCTCGGCATCGACATTGTCGCGGGACTGCCGGGTGTCGGGCGGAACCTGATGGAACATCCGTCGATCGCGCTGGCGTCGTTCATCGACGACGGCGCGCGCATCAACGACGTGACGCGCCACCATATCCGCGTCGGAGCCCGCTATTCGTCGAAGATCGGCGGCGCGCCGCAAGGCGATATGCTGATCCTCGGCGTAACAAAAACGTCGTGGCATGCGGTGGGCCGCCGCATTGGCACCTTGCTTAACTACGTCAACAACCCGTTCTCGAAGCGAGGCGAGGTTACGCTGCAGTCGCGCGACTGGCGTGTTCGACCCAACGTCGCATTGAACCTGCTGGACGACGAACGCGATCTGGACCGGCTCGTCGACGGTTTCCAACGCATGGCCTTGTTGCAGGCGAGTGCGAGCATGCAGGCCGTGACGAAAGATCCTTTTCCCGCCAGTTACAGTGAGAAGGTGCGGCAGGTAGCGATGCTGAGCGCGAAGAACAGATTTATCACGGACGTACTGGCGAAACTGCTCGACGGCCCGGCACCCTTGCGCAGCTTCCTGATGCGGCGTGTGGTGGCGGGCGGTCCGACGCTGGACGAATTGCTCACCGACGATAAGGCATTGCGTGCCTTCATCCGCAGTGCATGTGTCGGCGTATGGCATGCCTCGTGTACCTGCCGCATGGGTGCCGCCGACGATCCCCTGGCCGTGACGGATGAGTTTGCGCGGGTGCGTGGCGTGGCGGGATTGCGAGTTGTGGACGCGTCCATTTTCCCGGTCGTTCCGGGTGCCAACACGAACGCACCGACTATCATGGTGGCGGAGAAGATCGCCGATGGATTGTTATCGATGCAGTCGGACGGCGGAGCGATCGCGGCAGCGAACGTGTTTTCGCGCAACGATCCATAGAACGAAGGGCGACGGATCGCCCCGTCGGCAAAGACGGGTTCAGCAGTATCCATAGTTGACAGTCCTTTTTTCTGTAGGGTGCGCCGCCAGGAATCCTGAGGCGCACGCTCATCTTAGGCAGTAGGGCGAATCGGGTCTGTCATGCACAGAGGGGACGAGCGAACAAACAGGTGTCACGCTCCTCAGTGCTTTCTTCTCCGTACCGCGTGATCGGCTGCGCAACGTAGCATTTATAAAGCGCTTCCTCGCTCGAGGTGATCGAGGACCCATTGCACGAGATCGCGCTTCGTTCTTACTCCGAGCTTGTGTATACGGAGGCGGGCACGGCGCACTGAACGTCTACGGAAAGTGCTCGCCCGCGACGGGCGAGCACTCGATGTCCTCCGATTATGTCCTCTGCGATTACAGGGCCGCAGTTTGCTCAAACGGTTTCGCGAATGCGGAGTCGGGGTAGGTTTCGATGAAGCCTGCCATGCTGCGCTGCAACTCCTCCGGGGAAAGCCACGGATAGGAAAGCCGTCCCTGCAGTGCGTTCAACTTTTCGGCGTGCAGGTCGGGCACAGCGTCCATGCGTTCGATATGAATGTGCAACTGGACAATCATGCCCCCGTTGCCCCCGTTGCCTGCATCGGCCGAAAAGCGCCAACGGTACGTACCGTTGCCAATTCGAAGCGATTCGGTTTCCTTCTCGCGCATGATCACAAGCCACGGCATCTCGCATGTGCGGCTCTCATTCAGGTGCGGCTCGACGCAAATATAGTAAGTGCGACACCGGTCAAAGCGCTCGCCGAAGTCAGCCACTAAGGTTTTGGCGATGGCGGGAGCGCCTGCAACCAGGCGAGGAAAATCGATGTCGTCGGTTGCGATTGAAAACGTCAGTTCGGCGTCTGTTGCAAAACATTCGGATATCAACGCCGGCTGGTTCAGGTCCTTGGCGCGAAGATAGCACTCCAGGAGCGAGCGGACGGAAGACAGCAGCGGAGAAGTGACCATAAATAACTCTCAGGATAAAGCGCAGGGGGGGGCGAGCGGTGCACAGCCGTGGTGCATACAGCTTTGAAGTATAATTAGCTTTCAAAGCTAAAACGTGTTCCTCCAGGGAGCGGAGTTGTCATGGCGAAAAATCAAGAAGAGTCCATTCTGACGGTAACAAACCCTGCCTGCCTGATCGACGGCACGGACACCGAATTCCGGCATCTCATCAACGGACTGTTGCCATTCGCCGCACGGCTGCTCTCGATTCGCGACGGGTTCGGAACGTTGATCGGTCTCACCGGAATCCAATATTCGTTACTCATTGCGGTTGCGCATCTGTCGCACGACGATGTCGTGACCGTCAACCGGCTGGCGGACCATCTGCATCTGAGCGGAGCGTTCGTCACTGTCGAGACCGGAAAGCTCAAAAAGCTTGGCGTCATCGACAAGCGCTCGGATCCTGACGACAAGCGCAAGATGCGGTTGACCATCACGTCAGCCGGCTCGAAACTGCTCAAGGAGCTTGCCGCCAGGCAACAGCACATCAACGACGTGCTGTTTGAAGGCGTGACCAGAACGGAGTTCAAGGCGCTGTGTTCCGTGGTGGACCGGCTGGTGACCAATGGAGATCGTGCCACGCTCGATCTTGCCCACCTGATTGCACGGCAGGACTCGCGATAGCCGTAAGGCACTGGTCGAGGTGAAGGGGAAGAGGGACGCACACCTCAACGGCCTCCTGTCAGTGCGCCGCCCATTGAATGGTACTGAGGTCGATCCCCTCGAGGTGCATGTCCCACAGCGGGCTCAACGCGCGTAGCTTCTCCACGGTGTTTTGTACCTGCAGCACCACCTGGTCGACTTCTTCCTCCGTGGTGAAGCGGCCGAGCGTAAAGCGAATCGAGCTATGCGCCAACTCGTCGCTCCGGCCCAGTGCCCGCAACACGTACGACGGCTCCAGTGAGGCCGACGTGCACGCCGAGCCGGAGGACACCGCAACACCCTTGATGCCCATGATGAGCGATTCGCCTTCCACGAAATTGAAGCTGACGTTCAGATTGTGCGCAATGCGGTGCGTCATGTCGCCGTTGACGTAAACCTCCTTCATCTGCGTCAGGCCGTTGAGCAGTCGATCGCGCAATGCCTCGACACGACGGCTCTCGGACGCCATTTCTTCCTTCGCGATTCGAAACGCTTCACCCATGCCGACGATCTGATGGGTGGGCAACGTTCCGGAACGCATCCCCCGCTCATGCCCGCCGCCATGCATCTGAGCTTCAATCCGCACGCGCGGCTTGCGTCGGACGTACAGCGCGCCCACACCTTTCGGACCGTACACCTTATGAGCGGTCACGGTCAGAAGGTCCACATTCAATGCGTTGACGTCGATGGCTATCTTGCCCGCCGCCTGCACGGCGTCGCAATGAAAGACGATGCCTTGAGCACGGCACATCGCGCCAATCTCCGCGATAGGTTGAACGACGCCGGTCTCGTTGTTGACCATCATGACAGAAACGAGAATCGTGTCGGGACGTAGTGCTTCCTGCAATGCACTGAGGTCTAGCAGGCCGTCCTGCTGGACGTCCAGGTACGTCACTTCAAAACCCTGCCGCTCCAGTTCGCGGCACGTGTCCAGTACCGCCTTGTGCTCGGTCTTCACCGTCACGATATGGCGGCCTTTTCCCTTGTAGAAGTTTGCTGCGCCTTTGATCGCCAGATTATTGCCTTCGGTCGCGCCGGAGGTCCAGACGATCTCTCGCGGGTCGGCCCCAAGAAGCCCGGCAACGTGTGTGCGAGCCGTTTCCACGGCGTCGTCTGCTTCCCACCCGTAACTGTGGCTCCGGGAAGCAGGGTTGCCGAAACTCTCGTTCAGGAACGGAAGCATGGTTGCGACGACCCTTGGATCAACCGGCGTCGTTGCGCTGTAGTCCATATAAATCGGACGAGAGGACTGTTTGGTTTGCATGGTTCTTACTCCAGAAGGCCCGGTCTTTCACATCGAGCGAATGCCGGCAGATGCAGCGGACGCAGTTTAGCTTGGAGTCGGCCGCATTCTCGTCAACATCCATCCGCCGAGTAGGGTTGTCGCGTCGCTGCCGGCCTCAAATCGGGGTTTACGATAGCTTGCTTAGCTTTATTGAAACGTCTTTAATAAAAGCTATGTAACAAAGCTAATTAACAACGCTTTGTATGATGAATTGTAGCATCGCCACACGGGCGGTGCGCTGGAAGGAGAGCGAGATGGGAGAGGACATCGTCAAGTCGAGTGACAACCCGGACGCGCAGCGTCAGTTCCGGACGGCGTTGTCGATGTTTGCGACAGGGGTGGCCGTGATCACGGCCCCGAGAAAGAATAGACCGCCGATCGGCATCACGGTTGCGTCGTTCAATTCCGTTTCGCTCGATCCGCCTTTGATTCTGTTTTCGGTTGACCGGCGAAACCTGAGCTTGCCCGACCTGAGCGCCGTAGGCACCTACGCGGTCAACGTTCTCGACGAAGCTCAGCAGGATGTGTCGAATCGATTCGCGAAAGCGAATACCGACAAATGGGCGGACATGCCCGGCGTCCCGAATGAGCGCGCCGACGTCGTCCTGCTGCCGAACTCACTAGCCACTTTTGAATGCGAATCGTATGCGCAGTACGACGGGGGAGATCACGTCATCTTCGTCGGCCGCGTCAACAAGTACCAATCGCGGTCGGAGGGACGTCCACTCGTCTTCTTTGGCGGGCGATACCACACGCTCAACGGTGCTCACCAGCCTTCTGCCTGAGCACGCATCTGATCCCATTTCCGGAGAACATCATGATCAAGAACGGGACCCAACATATCGCCTCGCTGCGCGATGGACGACAGGTCTATATCAACGGTCAGGCCGTCGGCGATGTGACGTCGCATCGGGCGTTCCGCAATTCCATTCGCAGCTACGCAAACCTGTACGACTTCCAGGCGCGTCCGGAGAACGTCGAAAAAATGACCTTCGAGTCGCCTGACACGGGGCGTAGGGTCAGCAAGATCTGGCAACTGCCGACCTCTTATGCCGAGCTCGTGGAGCGGCGGGGCGCGCTCGAGGCATGGACGGAGCTTCACTACGGCTTCATGGGGCGTTCCCCGGACCATGTCGCTTCATGCATCTCGGGCATGTACATGGGCATCGACGTGTTCGAGCAGTACGATCCGGCGCGCGCGGGTGCCTTGCGCGATTACTACAAATACGCACGCGACAACGACCTCTTCCTCACCTATGTGATCGTCAATCCTCAAGCCAATCAGGCCAAGGCGGCGCACGAGCAGGAGGATAAATATCTCGCCGTGGGTATCGTCGATCAGGACGCAGAAGGTATTACGGTGCGTGGCGCGAAGATGCTTGCCACCAGCGGCATCATGGCGAACGAGGTGTTTTGCAGTTGCATCCAGCCGCTACGCCAGGGCGACGAGATGTATGCGCTGTCATTCGCTGTGCCGATGAATGCCAAGGGCATGAAGGTGATGTCACGCAAGTCGTACGAGGAGAACGCGCCTTCGGTCTTCGACAACCCCTTGTCGAGCCGGTACGACGAAAACGACGCGGTGCTTTATTTCGACGACGTCAAGGTGCCGTGGGAGCGCATTTTTGTGGCCGGCGACGTGGCGATGTGCGCGAAGCAATTTCATGCGACGCCCGCGCACAGCTACCAGAACTACCAATGCCAGGTGCGTTTGATGGTCAAGTTGCGCTTCCTAGTCGGTCTTGCCCTGAAGATCACGGAAGTCAATGGAACCAACAGCTTCCCGCAAGTCCGTGAGACGTTGGGTCAACTCGCCTCTGAAGCGGCAATGGTGGAAGCCTGGGTGTACGGCATGGAGGCTAAGGGCCGCATTGAAAACGGCTACTTCGTGCCGGACCGCAACATGCTCTACGGCTCACAGGTCGTGACCCAGCAACTGTATTCGAAGGTGCTCAATACCCTGCGTGAACTGGCAGGGGGCGGGATGATCATGCTGCCCTCCAGCATTCGCGATTTCGAAAATCCGGACCTCCTGCGAATCATCGAGAAAACCCAGAAATCGCCGGTTTGCAGCCCGGAGGAACGCGTCAAGTTCTTCAAGCTCGCATGGGACGCCGTCGGTTCCGAGTTCGCCTCGCGTCACAACCAGTACGAACTGTTCTATGCGGGTGCGTCGTTCGTGACGAAGGGCCACGCATTCCGTACCTACGACTGGCCACGTGCCACCGGTCTCGTCGACGACCTCTTGTCGACCTATTCGCTCGGCGCGGAGCTGGCGACGTTGCAGGCCGCCTGATTCCGAATTTCACCCCGATTCCCATTCACACAGGAGAACAGCATGGCAATCAACAAACTTCACGACGAGTTTCGCACGCTGGACATGGAGCGGGGCTGGCAGTTGCCCGAAGGCTACGATCCGGCTTCCGGCGCGCAGGAACTGGTCCTCGCCGGCTCGCTCGATACCGTCAATAAAGCGGGCAGCCGCACGCGCCTGCTGCGCCTGCCGGGCGGGCTCTTCACGAAGAAGCCGTTCGTCCACGACTACTGGGAAGAGGTGTTTCTCGTGGAGGGCGACCTGACGGTCGGCAACGACGAGAACGGTCACGGCGGCACGCCGTTCAAGGGCTACACCTACGCGGTTCGGCCGCCTGGCGCCTACCACGGTCCGTTCAAGTCGGAGAAAGGCTGCGTCCTCCTCGAGACTCATTACTTCGATCCGGCCTGATCATGCTGCCTCCAATTGACGCCTTGCGCGTTCAGCTTGCCAATCGCCATCTCGACGCGCAGGCGCTCCTCGCCTCGTATGTCGGGAACATCGAGGCCGATGCGGGTGAGGGCCGGAGAGTCTTCCCGCACGGGATCAGTCCTGCCGCGGCGACACAGGCAATGACGAGCGATGCGCTGCGTCGATATGGGATTGCGGGGCCGCTCTCTGGCATTCCGATCTCGGTCAAGGATCTCTTCGACGTACAGGGGGAGATCACCCGGGCGGGAGGGCGAGTCCTGCCGGAGCAGCCTGCCGCCCGCGATGCCGTGGCGATTGGCCGGTTGCGCGCTGCTGGCGCGGTATTCGTGGGCCGAACACACATGACCGAATTCGCGTATTCGGGACTGGGTATCAATCCCCACTACGGTACGCCGACGAATCCGTTCGATCGCGAGGCGGCGCGCATTCCTGGCGGTTCGTCATCCGGTGCCGCGGTATCGGTGGCGGATGGGATGGCGGCCGCCGCAATCGGCTCCGACACGGGGGGATCGTGCCGGATTCCCGCGGCCTTATGCGGTGTAGCGGGCTTCAAAGCCACCGCGTCACGCATCTCACTGGACGGCACGGTGCCTTTGTCGTCCAGTTACGACTCGGTCGGATCGATGGCGCCGAGCGTCGCTTGCTGTGCCTTGATCGATTCGATCATGGCAGGCGAACCGGAAGCGGTGCCGCCTCCCTTTGCGATGCAGGGCTTACGGCTGGCCGTGCCGACGAAACTGGTGTTCGACGAGATAGACGCGCATGTGGCCAGCACTTTCGAGCGTGCTATCTCAAGACTGAGCGCGGCCGGCGCGATTCTGCGAGAAGTGGAATTCGATAGCTGGAACGCTCTCTCCGAGTTGGGGCAGCACGGCGGCCTGGTAGCGGCAGAAGCGTGGGCGTGGCACGTCAATCTGATCGGTAGCCAGGCGAGTCAGTATGACCCGCGAATCCTGTCTCGCATCCGTTTCGGCAGCCAGCAAAGCACGGCCGAATATCTCCGCACCAAAGCGCGCGGTCGCTGCTATGCAGTCAGGCTGACGCTGAATTGCAGCCGTTCGACGCCGTGGTATGTCCGACGGTACCGATTATCGCGCCACGGATCGCGGATCTCGCCGAGGAGCGTGTCTATGTGTCGACCAATCGACTGCTGCTGCGCAATCCGGCGATCGCCAACATGCTCGATCTGTGCGCGCTATCGCTTCCTTGTCACGAAGAGGGCCACGCGCCGGTTGGCCTGATGTTGATGGGACGGCACATGAGTGACCGGCGTCTGCTTGCGATCGGCGCCTCTGTAGAAGCGATGTTGCATCAAACCGGCTGACCTCGCGGGTTGGCGAGCTGTGCGGGCCCCGTCCGCTATCCATAACAAGGAGGAGATCATGTTCAAACGTCTTGCGCGTACTGCCGTTCCAGCCGCAGCCATGCTGTGCGCCGCCGTATCTCATGCCGGCGAGCCGGTCATGACCAACGGTGGTGTGGTGAAAATCGGTGTGCTCACCGATATGTCTTCCATATTTTCCGACATCGGCGGAAAGGGTTCCGTGGTCGCCGCGCAGATGGCCGCGGACGACTTCGGCGGCAAGGTCAACGGCGTACCCATCAAGGTGATCAGCGCCGATCACCAGAACAAGACAGACGTGGCCGCCACTGTTGCGCGCGACTGGTTCGACAACCAGCACGTGGACATGGTCGAGGACCTGCTGCCGTCCTCGGTCGCGCTGGCGGTCTCGAACGTGGCGAAGGAAAAGCATCGGATCGCCATTGCAAGCGGCGCTGGAACCACACGGCTTAGCAATGAAGACTGCTCGCCGTACACGATTCAGTACTCGTACGACACGTATGCACTCACCACGAGCCTCGTGAAGTCGATGGCGCGCAGCGGCGACAACACCTGGTTCTTTCTGACGGTCGACTATGCGCTTGGCGCGTCACTGGAAAAGGACGCGACCACCGCGCTGACGGCAACCGGCGGCAAGGCGGTGGGCAAGGTGAAGCACCCGATCAACTCGTCGGATCTGTCGTCCTATCTGTTGCAGGCTCAGGCGTCGAAGGCAAAGGTGATCGGCCTCGCCAACGCCGGTAGCGATACCGTGAACGCGATCAAGACAGCGCGCGAGTTCGGCATCATCGGGCAAGGCAAGCAAAAAATCGCGGGCCTGCAATTGTTCATCAGCGACATCAACAGTCTTGGCTTGCCGGCGGCACAGGGAATGATGCTGACGACGTCGTTCTATTGGGATCGTGATGACGCAAGCCGCGCGTGGTCGCAACGCTTCTTCGCAAAGACCGGGCGTATGCCGACCTTGGTCCAGGCAGGTGTCTATTCGTCGACGCTCCATTACCTGAAAGCGGTCCAGGCAAGCGGAACCGATGCGGCCGATGCGGTCATGGCGCAAATGAAGAAAACCCCGGTCGACGATTTCTTCGCGAAGAACGGGACGATTCGAGCCGATGGTCTGATGGTCCATGACATGTATCTGGCCGAGGTCAAGAGCCCTCAGCAGTCCCATAAGCCGTGGGACTACTACACGATCAAGCAGGTCATTCCCGCGCAGGAAGCGTTCGCACCGCTTAGCGCGAGCCGCTGCCCGCTCGTCACTGCAAAATCCAACTGAATCGGATCGCGGGTGGCGAGGCATTTCGTGCGTTCACCCGCTACAAGGAGTATCTGATGAAAACAATCTTGTTTGAAGTCGACGACCGTCACGGTTCATTTGAACGCACGATCTCGATTGACGCACTGGTCATTGCCGGCTGGACTGGCCGCGATACGGTCGCGATGGAAAAACACATTCGCGAGCTGGAAGAGCTGGGCGTCAAGCGGCCGGCCTATACGCCCGTCTTTTACCGTGTCGCAGTCGAACGGCTCGAACCGACGCCGAAGATCCAGGTGACGGGCTCGCAGAGCAGCGGCGAAGTGGAGTTTGTCCTGTTGAAAGACGACGGCGAAACCTTCGTCGGAATCGCGTCCGACCACACGGATCGCGAAGTGGAAACCTACGGCATCACCGTATCGAAGCAGATGTGCGGCAAGCCGTGTTCACGCAAGCTCTGGCGGTTAAGCGAGGTCGCCGCTCATTGGGACGAGCTTGTCTTGCGTTCCTACGCGACGATCGACGGCGAGCGCGTCCTTTACCAGGAGGGCAAGGTGACTGCCATGCGCGCGCCCCAGGACCTGCTCGACGAGTTCGCACGCCGTGACGGCCAGCTTGTGGACGGCACGGCCATGCTGTGCGGCACGCTCGCCGCGTTGGGCGGCATCCGGCCCGCCGAGCGGTTCGAGATCGAACTGGAAGATCCGGTCCTGCGACGGTCGTTGACTCACAGTTATGCGGTCGAAACGCTCCCTGTGGTCGGCTAAAGCCGCTTTATTCACCGCACGCGTCCAATAAGCGAGGAGGGCGGGCATGGCGCACAACGACCTGATTCTTGAAACTAGCAGGCTCACCAAGTCGTTCAATGGCTTTACGGCAGTGAGCGACGTCAATTTGCGTGTCCGGCGCGGCACGATACACGCACTGATTGGACCGAACGGCGCCGGCAAGACCACTTGCTTCAATCTCCTGACCAAGTTCCTGACACCGACGTCCGGGCAGATCTTCTTTGACGGCAGGGAGATCACCCGCGCGGCGCCGGCGTCGATTGCCCGCCGCGGGGTGATTCGCTCGTTTCAGATATCCGCGGTATTTCCGCATCTGAGTCCGGTGGAGAACGTGTGTATCGGACTGCAACGCTCGCTCGGCGTGTCGTTCCGTTTCTGGATGAGTAGTGCGGTGCTAGGCCAGCTCAGGGAACGCGCGCTGTCATTGCTCGATGAAGTGGGTCTCGCCGAATTTGCCGACGTGAAAACGGCTGAGCTCTCGTATGGCCACAAGCGCGCCCTCGAAATCGCCACGACGCTCGCAATGGATCCGGTGCTGATGCTGCTCGACGAACCGACGCAAGGCATGGGGCACGAGGACGTCGATCGAGTCACCGCGCTGATCAAGAAGGTATCGGCTGGCCGGACCATCCTGATGGTCGAACACAACATGAAAATCATTTCCAGTATTTCGGACACGATCACTGTCCTGCAGCGCGGAGAGATTCTTGCGGAAGGCGCTTATGCAGACGTTTCTGCCAACCCGCGCGTGCGGGAAGCCTACATGGGGACCGAAAGTGGATCGCTTGAACAGTGAACGCCTGAAGAGCCCGGCTTCGGCCGACAACCGGGTAGCGCAACCCGAGGTCCTCAATATCAAGGGCTTGCATGCGTGGTACGGCGAATCGCACATTCTGCATGGTGTCGAGGTTCACGCGGCGCGTGGCGAAGTGGTCACGCTGCTGGGACGCAATGGTGCCGGCCGCAGTACGACGCTCAAATCCATTATGGGTTTGACCGACGCGCGACGAGGGTCGATCTGCGTGAATGGCCGCGAAACGATCGGGATGCCACCGCAAGGTGTCGCGCGGTTAGGGGTGGGTTACTGCCCCGAGGAGCGCGGAATCTTCGCGGGTTTGTCGTGCGAAGAAAATCTGCTGCTGCCGCCGCGGCTGCCGGTGGCGAGTTCGGCCGGCATGTCGCTTGAAGAGATCTACGAGATCTTTCCGAATCTTGCTGAACGCAGAGCGAGTCAGGGCACACGCCTGTCCGGCGGCGAGCAGCAGATGCTGGCGATCGCGCGGATTCTGCGCACCGGAGCGAACCTGTTGCTACTCGACGAAATTTCGGAGGGGCTGGCGCCGGTGATCGTGCAGACGCTGGCGCGCGTCATCACGCTCCTCAAGTCACGCGGCTTTACGGTGCTGCTGGTCGAACAGAACTTCCGATTTGCCGCACCGCTCGCCGATCGCTTTTACGTGATGGAGCACGGCAAGATTGTCGAGAGTTTTGACGCAGCATGTCTCGATGAAAAGACGGGCGTGCTTCAGGAACTGCTCAACGTTTGAACGGGAAGGTTATTGTGGAACTCTTTGGTATTCCGCTAGCTGCGTTCTCCAGCCAGCTGGTTCTCGGTCTCATGAACGGCTGCTTCTATGCCGTTCTGAGCCTGGGCTTGTCCATCATTTTCGGGCTGCTGAACGTCATCAACTTCACACACGGCGCATTCTTCATGCTCGGCGCGCTGTTTGCATGGATGGGCACGAATTATCTGGGTCTCGGTTATTGGCCGATGCTTGTCGTTGCCCCCTTCGCAGCAGGCGCACTAGGGATGGTCGTCGAACGGACCATGCTGCGCCGGATCTACAAGCTCGACAATCTTTATGGCCTGCTGCTTACCCTGGGCCTGACGCTGATCATAGAAGGACTGTGTCGCTCCTTCTATGGTGCCTCCGGCATGTCTTACCCGGCGCCGGAAGGGTTGATGCAAGGCGTCCAGTTGGGTTTCATGGTGCTGCCCGCGTATCGGGGGTGGGTGGTGGTGGCGTCGCTGCTCGTGTGCGGCGGGGTCTGGTGGGCCATCGAGCGCACGAATCTTGGCGCGTTGCTTCGCGCGGCGACTGAGAACCCCCGTTTGGTCGCGGCATTCGGCGTCAATGTGCCGGCAATGGTCACGCTGACTTACGGGATCGGGGTGGCGATTGCCGCACTGGCCGGCGTTCTCGCCGCGCCCGTCATGCAAGTGTCGCCGCTGATGGGGCAGAGCGTGATCATTACCGTGTTCGCGATCGTCGTGATCGGCGGCATGGGATCGATCGCGGGGTCGGTCGTCACCAGTTTGTGCCTTGGCCTGATCGAAGGCCTGACCAAGATGTTTTATCCGGAAGGATCCGCTACGGTCGTATTTGTGATCATGGCGCTTGTACTGCTCGTGCGCCCAAGCGGGCTCTTTGGACATTCGAAATGAGGCACATCATGCGAAATTGGCTTGTAGGCGCTGTCGTGTTGGGTTGTCTGGCCGTTGCTCCGTGGCTGGGCGCCTATCCGGTGTTCATGATGAAGCTGATGTGTTTCGCGCTGTTCGCATGCTCGCTGGATTTGCTGCTCGGCTATGTCGGCTTGCTATCGTTCGGGCACGCGGCGTTTTTCGGCGGTGCTGCCTTTATCGCGGGGAGCGCCATGCGGGATCACGGCTGCTCTCCTGAGGTGGCGCTCCTTCTCGGCACCGGCGTTGGAGCGGCGCTCGGGCTGATAGTCGGACTCTTTGCCATTCGGCGCAAGGGAATCTATTTTGCAATGGTGACCTTGGCCTTTGCACAGATGCTGTTCTTTTTCTGCGTCCAGGCGCCATTCACGGGGGGTGAAGACGGCATGCAAGGTGTGCCGCGCGGGCGCCTGTTTGGGGTGATTTCGCTCGAGAATGATCTAACACTGTATTTCGTTATCCTGTCGATCACGACGATCGCATTCCTGTTTCTTCGCCGCGTCATTCATTCTCCATTCGGCAAAATCCTGACGGCGCTGAAAGAGAACGAGGCGCGGACGATTTCCCTTGGTTACGATGTGAATCGCTTCAAGCTTCTCGCATTTGTCCTATCGTCGGCTATGGCAGGGCTTGCTGGTGCGATGAAAACTTTGGTGCTGGGTTTTGCAACGCTCTCGGACGTGCATTGGACGCTATCCGGCACGGTCATTCTGATGACCCTGATCGGCGGGCTTGGAACACGATTTGGCCCGGTGGTGGGCGCGGTGATCGTCGTCGTGCTGGAATCCAGGTTGGCGGCGTTTGGCGGCTGGCTGGCCGATATGACGCACATCGCCTGGTTTCAGGGATTGGGGGAGTCGGTCAGCTTACTGACCGGCGTGATGTTCGTTGCCTGTGTTTTGCTGTTCAGGCGCGGCATCGTCGGGGAATGGGCGCAATGGATGGAGCGGCGCGGCCGGATGTGGATCCGGGATGTCGGGCACGACGCGGTCCATGCGCAAGAGCATCCTTGTTCGTGACATCGTTTCAGCCTTCAGGGTGCCTGCTTAGCCTGCCCGGCGCGACTCATTCCATGCTTCCCGCAAACCTTTTGGCCAACCGCTCCCGCTCGAACGCCTCGACAACGAAATCGACAAACACCCGCGTTTTCGCCGGCAGCAGCGCTCGCGTCGCGTAGTAGATCGAAATCGCCCCGGTGTCCGCGTACCAGCGCGGTAGCAATCGCGCGAGTTCGCCCCGTTCGACCGACGACAGCACATCCGACACGGACAGCAGCGCAACCCCCAGTCCGAGAATCGCAGCCTCGCGCATCGCCGCGGGGTCGTTGACCATGATGGTCTCGCGCAGCCGCGCAGGCATCTCGCCGTCCGCCGAGTTGCGCATCGTCCGGTGGCGCACACGGCCGGTTCGGCTCGAGCGCATCACGATGCCGTCGAGATCCGCAAGATCTCCAGGGTCAGCCGGTGGCACGCGGCCGGCCATGTAAGCCGGAGATGCAACCGCCACGAGATGCACGGGCGCCAGTGCGCGCGACACGACGCCCGGCGCGAGATCGAAATCGCCCCCCAGCGCCGCATCGTATCCCTCTGCAATCAGGTCGACCTGCCGGTTCTCGAAGTGCCAATCCGGACGAATCAGCGGATAGCGTGCGAGGAATGCCGGTAGCAGCGGCATGACGTACGTGATGCCAAATGTCGGCGCCATGCTGACTTTCAGCACGCCTGCGGGCTCGCCGCGATCGGTCGAAACGGACGCGATCGCTGCCTGCAGCGCGTCCAGATTGCCGCCAATTTCGACGAGAAAGCGCTCGCCTGCCTCGGTCAACGTGAGCTTGCGCGTCGAGCGTTGGAACAGTCGCACGCCAAGATTGCGCTCCAGCAACGCAACGTTCCGACTGACCGCAGCGGGCGTCAACGCAAGACGCCGCGCGGCCGCGGAGAAGCTGCCCGTTTCGGCGCTGCGTACAAACGACTCGAGGTTGGCGAGGGTTTCCATACGGGAATCTTAAAGCATTGATTGAAAATAATTCAAGCGATTCCTCTCTAATCATCTTGCAATAAAGACGGCAATATTCACTGACTTACCCGCACGAGTGAACGGCAAATGCCCTTTCCCTGCGGGCAGGACCGCGCTCGTCATAGGCGGCTCTACCACTTGATTCATCACCCTTCACAGGGAGTATCACTATGAGCACCATCGGTATCATTGGAGCAGGCGCCATCGGGTCCGCGTTCGCGAAAGCGCTGGCGGGCAAAGGCATCGAAGCCATCATTGCGAACAGCCGAGGGCCGGCCTCACTCGCGGACCTCGCGCGCGAGATCGGCCCCTCGATCACGCCGGGAACGCGCGAACAAGCGGCCGCGCAGGACATCGTCCTTGTCGCAGTGAATTGGTCGAAGCTGCCGACCGCCCTGGCCGGGCTGCCGGACTTCGGCGGACGCATCGTGATCGACGCGAACAACCCGATCGAGCCACCGCTGTTCGAAGCAGCCGAATTGCATGGCCGCACGTCGAGTGAAACAATCGCCGACCTCGTGCCGGGCGCACGCGTCGTCAAGGCATTCAATCATCTGCCGGCGCATCTCATCTCCGACGATCCACAGGCCGAAGGCGGACGTCGCGTGCTGTTCTTCGCGGGCGACGACGCGCATGCGAAATCGGCTGTGAGCGGACTAATCGAGCGGCTCGGCTTCTTCGGCATCGACCTGGGTTTGCTCGAAGACGGGGGCCGGCTGGTTCAAATCCCGGGCGGTCCGCTGCCGGTGCTTAATCTCGTCAAATTGGGCTAGCCAACGGAAGGCGCGGCATACCGCGCCTTTCACTCAAAGACCCTGGCACGCTTCACGGGTGCCGGCTCCGGTCCGCAAACGGTCACCTCTAAACCGAGTTCGCGTAAGACCACCGGGTCGACGTCGGAAGTCCAGTATGAGTCTGGACTTGGCCCGAGGCGGCTGCTAAGGCGCACCTGCTAAACTCGGGCCGATCCCCGACTTAAGCGTCTGTCTTTGAGTAAGCCAATCATGAAGAGTAGTCCCCAAGGCGGCCTTGTCTATTCCACCGACGGCGGGCGGATGTGTCCCGAATGCCGGCAGGCGCTCGCGAATTGTGTCTGCAAGACAGTTGCCAGGACACGGCTGGCAGGTGATGGCGTCGTGCGGGTGACGCGCGAGACCAAAGGCCGAGGCGGCAAGAGCGTGACGCTCGTTAAAGGGCTTGCGCTCGATCCGCTTGCTTTGGCGCTGCTAGGCAAGCAGTTGCGCACGGCTTGCGGTTCTGGTGGCACGGTTAAGGATGGTGTGATCGAAGTGCAGGGTGACCATTGCGAGCGGATCATCGAAGCGCTCAAAAAATACGGCCACCAAGCGAAGCGGGCCGGGGGCTAATCGCTTCAATGCGAGGCAGATACGTCCACATGATGGTCGTGAACCCGCCTAAAATCTGCTGGATACCCGACAGGTCGACACGCCAATGGAATCCAGCCTGCACCGCTACCGGTCACAACTCGAAACGACGCCGTGGTTTCGAGGTTTGCCTGTCGAGTTGCGGGACTATCTGATCAGCCATGCCAATCTGCTCACGCTGGAAAAGGGCCAATTCCTGTATCGGCGTGGCGAACAGTCTTATGGCCTGTACGCCGTTCTGGGCGGCGCACTCGCTTTCGGCACAGTCGGGGTAGACGGGAAAGAGGCGTTGCTCGCGGTGCTCGGACCGACTGCATGGGTGGGGGAAATCTCGATGTTCGATGGGCTGCCACGTCCGAACGACGCCACTGCCGTCAGCAGGACGCTGTTGCTGCGCGTGCCCGAGGCCGCGCTGCAAGACCTGCTCGATGCCACGCCTCGTTATTGGCGCGATTTTGCGTTGTTGATGGCGCAAAGACTTCGGGTTTCGTTCGAGAACGCCGAAGCGATGACGCTGTTGCCCGCGGCACAGCGCGTGGCGAACCGTTTGCTGATGATCGCTGGAGGTTATGGCGGTCTCAACGCCTCGCAGAGCAGGATCAAGGTCTCGCAAGACAGCCTGGCTTCAATGGTGTCGCTGTCGCGACAGACCACGAATCAGTTGCTCAGGAACCTCGAAAGCCAACGCATATTGAGCCTGAAATCCGGGGAGATCGCCATTCTCGATTTCAACCGATTGCGCGCAGCCAGTCTCGGCGATCCAAATCCCTGACTGTCACGCCGTTTCGTCGCATCGTGGGTCCAGTTCAACGTCGCGCTCGGCTATGGCCAGAAGCAGAACTTGCCTTGGCCAGACGGATGCAAGCGAATGCCGGATATGCCGCCGCCTGGCAAGAAAAAGCGCGCCCGCCATACACGACCACGGATCCACACCGTGACTCAGGAAATACGTGGGCGAGCGTGGAACGGACATGGCGGTGTTACCTCACGCGGCGAGCGCGGCGGTCTCTTTCTTCGCCGAGGCGATGGCCCCACTGCGTGCTTCCTCACTTATCGCCACACCTTCGGCGCGAATAAAGGTGATATCCGTGATGCCCAGAAAGCCGAAGGCCGCTTTCAGATAGGTTTCTTGATGATCGAAGAAGGCGGCGGGCGAACCTTCGCTGTAAACACCGCCGCGCGAGGAGGCGATGACCAGCTTCTTGCCGCCGCACAGTCCGACCGGGCCGTGCTCACCGTAGCTGAACGTCTTCCCGGTGACAGAGATGCGGTCGATCCAGGCCTTCAGTTGAGAGGGCACGCCAAGGTTGTACATCGGCGAGCCGATGACCACGATGTCGGCGGCCAGGAACTCATCGAGCGCGACCTGGCCCATGGCCACGTCGGACTTCAATGCCTCGTCTACCGGAGCGCCTTGCGCGGCCGCGAGGTGGGCTGCCGTCAGATGGCCGATCGGTGTGGCGGCAAGGTCGAGACGAGCGATTGTGAGGTCGGGGTGGCCGGCCCGGAAGGTCGCGACGAACTCCGCTGACAGGTCACGACTGACAGAGCCCTGTCCGAGGATGCTGGGATCTACGCGTAGCAGTTTCATGAAAATAATCTCCGAGGTGGCAGACGATGCGTATCCCGTAATCCCGGACGATAGGCTTCGACTTCCAATCTGGATAGCCTATATTTTCAGCTGAAATCCATCGATTTCGTAGATATATGCCTGACGGCGTGGCGCCGAATCAGTTGCGCAAGTTCATCCCAGCGGCCGGCACAGGCCGCAACCCGAAACTGATCACGATAGGGCACGCTATTCGCCGATGCGCGTGTCGCTGCCAACGAGATGGATAACCGCTGCAGCAGCGCGGGATACCTCAGCTGCTCTTCACGCTAGGGTTATCCCTCGCGCCTCGTCAACGCGACGGAATAAGGCGTGGCGCGGTGGCCATTGCGTTCGCAGCGCGCAACGTAAGTTTTCTGGCAGTTGCGCTCAACGTTTCCGGGCAACGTGTGGTTGTGGACACAACGCCTTGATCGGAGCCGGTGCCGTCAGAGGATGAGGTTTTCGCCGAGCCGGCAGGCTGATCAAGTCATGTCGGCTTATTGAGTCACGCAACAAGACCTCAAGCGCTCGTGCCCAGCTGGCAATGAATAGGTTGCCGATGGGGTTCATATAGTTCGCAGTACAACATAATCATAAAATTGGAGTTCATCAATGATGAAGTTAGGGAGATTGGCTGGAAAGGAGCGATATCGACGCAAGGCCGGGCTGTTGGCGGCCATCATGTCTACTGCGGCGCTGTACTCTGTCTCAGCCGCTGCGCAGTCGTCGATCACGCTTTTCGGCGTCGTCGATCAAGGCGTTCGCTACACGACTCATGCGGATCCGCAAGGCGATTCTCGTGTACAGCTCGCCAACGGCGCAAACGAGAGTCTGTGGGGATTCAAGGGAGCGGAAGACATTGGTGGCGGAACGAAGGTCATATTCCAGTTGGAGAATCGCTTTTTCCCGAACACCGGGGCGACCGACCCCGCTTATCCGTTCTTCAATACGGCCTTTGTTGGCCTGCAGTCGAGCAGTTACGGAAAGCTGACCATGGGCCGTCAGATCAACCCGCTTACCGATGCTGTTGTGGGCGCCTTCGTGACCAATGCATGGCTGCCGACCTTCTACCAGTTTCGGCCAGAAGTCATGATGGCTCAGGGCGTGTGGACCAGCAACATGGTCAAATACGCGGCGCACTGGCAATACCTCACGGCTGAGGTGTCGTATGCGTTTGGTGGCAATGCAGGCGCATTTGGTTCGGGAAGCCAGATTGGGGCATCGATTCTCTATTTGCCCGGCGCACCCTTGCGCCTGGCTGCCGCCTACCTGGACTCGCGCGATGCCGTGAACGGCTCCGCGCACTTCAAATCCTGGACGGCCGGCGGGTCCTATTCGTTCGGCGATACGACAGTCAATGCCGGCTGGGCCGTGAACCGGCAGGATGCCGGGTTCGTCGGCAATTTCCCTAACGGTCCATTCACTCCACCGGAATTGTCCGCGCTTAAATTCAATACGTTCAGTGCCCGGGAAATGTTTTTTGGTGGCGTGACGCAACTGGTAGGGAATGCGACTCACCTTTCCGCGAACGTATGGCGCACGATTCAGACCGGAAAGACGCAAGCGGCCGACGGCAACGCGACGCAATTCCAGCTGCTCGCGGACTATAACTGGTCGAAACGCACCGATACCTATCTGGAAGCCGACTACTCGCTGTACCGCGGCGGCATGGTGGGTGCCCAGTTCCAGGGCATTAACGCCCTGAGCTCGGCGTACGGCACGACCCAGCTAGGCATCATGGCCGGCATCCGGCATACGTTCTAGGCTAGCTGCGGGACGACGCGCGGCCCAGGCGAGCGCCGGCGGGAGCGATCATGGGTAATCCTGAAAGGACGAGAGGATGTCCTTCGAACATATTTCGATTCGGCCATACCGCAGAGCGATCGCTCCTTTTTCGGCCAGGGCCTTGAGCTCCAGCGACAGCGTCTGCCGTGTGATGCCGAGCATCATGGCCAAGGTGTCCTGCGAGACGCTGACGTCCTGGCGACTCTGCGGCCACGCTGTCACGTCGCCCGACGCGAGCAGCAACAGGCGCCGGGCAACGCGTGCGCGCGTCGAGTGGAGGGTGGCATCTTCGACCATGCGATAGAGCCAGTTCATGTGAATGGACTGCAACTCGGCGATGGCCCGAAGGAACGCTTGACTCTGCATCAGCTCGTCAAAGGCGGGTGTCCTGACCACGAAGACGGTCGATCGCTCGATCGCTACGACGTCACGCGCGCGTGGCTGGCGAACGGTCATGGAGGTCTGTCCGAACCAGTTGCCGGCTTCGATGACTGCCAGGATCGCCTCCTTGCCGTCTTCGCGCAGCGTGAAGGCTTTGAGTCTGCCGTTCTTGAGGCCGCAGAAGCCGGTCGGCGTATCGCCGCGGCGGAACAGATATTCGCCGGGCTGCAGCGTCATCAATTCGCTTCGCTGGACGAGCGCCTCCTGCTCGACCGCAGGCAAGGAGCAGAACCACTGGTTTGTCCGCATTTCTTCGGACGTGTCGGTCATGAATGCCATTTCGGAACGGTCAATGTGCACAAGTGCTGAATACGCGGCAGGAAATCACAAACGAGCGCGGCTACCGACGCGTGCGTACCGCACCGTCAGGCGTTTGGCCGCCAACCCATTATCGGGTTCGGGCCGCTTATCGAGAAGATCGATTCATTTTATACGTGCGGAAAATTGCCGTGCAAGGTAGGGCAAAGGGGGTGGATTCCAGCTTCACTGCGGCGCAAGCCGGCCATTGCCCGGCCGCCCGAGCCTTGCCGGCTCCGGTCTCCCCCGGTTGCGTCCATGGCACTCCCCCATTCAGGGGGTACTTCCCGAGTCCTGACACTTGCATGATTATCCCAACGCATTTAACACAGCGGGCCGGGAAAAATTAAACGATCAACACCCGCTTGCCATCCATTTTGGAACTGAAGGAGATACAGATGCAGGACGAAGTCAAGACGCCAGGTGCCACCGCTTACGCCTATCCGTTGCTGATCAAGCAACTGTTGCTCACGCCGTTCGTTCAGTCGCAGGACGAGGAGATCGTCTACCGGGATCAGTTCCGGATGACCTACGCGACGATGCGCGAGCGTATCGCACGCCTCGCCAATGGTTTGAGCCAACTTGGTGTGCAGCACGGCTGCACCGTCGCGGTGATGGATTGGGACAGCCACCGCTACCTCGAATCCTATTTCGCGGTGCCGATGATGGGCGCTGTCTTGCAGACCGTGAACGTGCGTCTGTCCCCGGCTGAAATCGCCTACACGATCAATCACGCCGGCGCCGAGGTCCTGCTGGTTCACACGGATTTTCTGCCTGTCGTCGAAGCGATCAAGGACAAACTGGAAACCGTGCGTACTTTCATCTGGATCGATGAGCCAGGTAGCGAAGCTTCCGCGCACAGTATTCCCTTCTCGGCTGAATACGAGGCGATGCTCTCGGCGAACAGCACGAGCTACACGTTTCCGGACTTCGACGAGAACACGCGCGCAACGACGTTTTACACCACCGGTACGACCGGTCTTCCCAAAGGCGTCTACTTCACGCATCGGCAACTGGTTCTGCACACCATCACCCTGATGGCGGCACTGGCGAGCCCTGTCTCGGGACAGCGTTTCCATCGCGGTGACGTGTATATGCCGCTCACCCCGATGTTTCACGTCCATGCGTGGGGCATGCCGTATATCGCCACGGTCATGGGCGTGAAGCAGGTCTACCCCGGGCGCTATTTGCCGGACCGCCTCGCACGACTCGTGCGCGACGAGGGCGTCACGTTCTCGCATTGCGTCGGCACGATCCTGCACATGCTGCTCTCGTGCGACGAAGGCAAGGTGACGGACATGAGCCGGTGGAAGATCATCATCGGTGGCGGCGCGTTGCCGCAAGGTCTCGCCAAAGCCGCGCTGGACCGCGGCATCGATGTGTTCGTCGGTTACGGCATGTCGGAAACCTGCCCCGTGCTCAGTCTCGCGCAACTTCCGCCCGGCGCCGAAAAACTCGACGCCGACGAGCAGCTTCGTCTGCGCTGCAAGACCGGCCGGCCGGTTCCTCTGGTTGATCTGCGTGTCGTCGACGACAACATGGACGAGCTCGCTCACGACGGCAAAGCCACCGGCGAGATCGTCGCGCGCGCCCCGTGGCTCACGCAGGGCTATCTGAACAATCCCGAGGCTTCGGAGCAACTTTGGGCCGGCGGCTATCTTCATACGCAAGACATTGCCAATATCGATCCGACCGGCAACATCCAGATCACCGACCGTCTCAAGGACGTGATCAAGTCCGGTGGCGAGTGGGTTTCATCGCTCGAGATCGAGAATCTGATCTCGCAGTACGAGGGCGTTTCCGAAGTGGCCGTCATTGGCATCAAGGATGAGAAATGGGGGGAGCGGCCGGTGGCGCTGGTCGTGCTCAAAGAGGGGGTGGCAGTCACGGAGGATGATATCAAGCAGCACGTACTGTCGTTCAGCACATCCGGAAAGATATCGAAATACGCGGTGCCGCAGATCGTGAAGTTCGTCGATGCGATCGGCAAGACGAGTGTCGGCAAGACCAACAAGAAGTGGCTGCGCGAGCAGTTCGCCTGATTGGCAAGCAAATTTCCAGGAGTGCAAGCGATGAGTATCGAGAATTACAGCGTGGCCACCATCGGCGACTTCGTGGGCCGCGAGTTGGGGGTGTCGAACTGGGTGGTTGTCGATCAGGCGCGTATCAATGCGTTCGCCGAGTGTACGGGCGACAGGCAATGGATTCACGTGGACGAGGAGCGGGCGAAGCGCGAGAGCCCGTTCGGCGGCACGATCGCACACGGCTATTTGACCCTGTCGTTGCTAGGGGGCTTCGCGATCGAGATCGGCATCGTTCCCAAGGACGCATCGGCGGGGCTCAACTACGGTTTGGACAAAGTGCGTTTCATGGCACCCGTCAAGGCAGGTGCGCGTGTGCGCAGTCGGGTGACGCTCGTGTCGGCGGAGCACAAGGGCGGCGGCCGCATCCTCATCAAGACCATGAACGAACTGCAGATCGATGGCGAGGACAAGCCGGCACTGGTTGCCGAAACCCTCGCGATGCTGGTCGCGTGAATCATGACGTTTGGCGTAGCGGAAGACTTTCCTGAAGGAGCAGCAACATGGCGGTAACCACTGAAAGCCCACGGCAAAGCGACAAGGTCGATGATCTCGCGGCGTCGGCTGCTGAAGAAATGCTGGGCCCCAATCCCTTTGTCGGCCTGCGACCGTGCGATATCGTCGCGACCGCGCAGCAAATCGGCGCTCAGGCATGGCGGCAACCCGGCCTGGTCATGGAGCAGGAAGCGGCTTTCGCTCGCGAGCTTTTCGGGCTCTTCTCGGGTAACGCGGAATCTACGCCGCCAAAAGGCGACAAACGCTTCACCGACGCCGCATGGCAGAACAATTCGCTGTATCGCGTGACGCTGCAAGGCTACCTCGCGTGGCGCAATGCGCTTGCGGGTTTCGTCGAGCGCTCGGGGCTGGATTCCGCCAACAAGGAGCGGGCGCGGTTCGTGATGTCGCTCATCACGGACGCGGCGTCGCCGACGAACACGCTGCTGGGCAATCCCGCTGCGCTCAAGAAGGTCATTGATACGGGCGGCGTCAGCCTGCTGGACGGTTGCAACAACCTCGTGATGGATCTGCTCAAGAATCACGGCATGCCCACGCAGGTCAACAAGTCGGCTTTCGAGGTAGGCAAGAATCTCGGTACATCCAAAGGTGCGG
This sequence comes from Paraburkholderia domus, assembly GCF_905220705.1. Lineage (GTDB taxonomy): Bacteria > Pseudomonadota > Gammaproteobacteria > Burkholderiales > Burkholderiaceae > Paraburkholderia > Paraburkholderia domus. Next base: position 184,347 of record NZ_CAJNAT010000001.1, on the reverse strand, counting down.
TCGTTTTCCGCAACGAAGTGCTGGAACTGATCCAGTACGCGCCGACGACGCCGAACGTATACAGCCGCCCGCAACTGATCGTGCCGCCTCAGATCAACAAGTTCTACATCTTCGATCTCTCCGAGGGCAAGAGCATCGTCGATTATCTGGTCGGGAACGAACTCCAGGTTTTTGTCGTCAGCTGGCGCAATCCGACCGCGGCGCAAAGCCACTGGGATCTGGACACGTATGTCAGCGCGCTGGTGGAAGCCATTGCGGCTGTGCGGGAGATCACCGGGTGCGACGACATCAACCTGCATGGCGCCTGCTCGGGTGCGATGACCATCTCTGCTTTGCTCGGACATCTCGCGAGCCGGGGCGATACCACGGTCAATGCCACGACGCTGATGGTCGCCGTACTCGACAATACCGCCGACTCGCAACTCGGCCTCTTTGCGACGCCTGAAGCCATTGCGGCGGCCAAGCAGCACAGCATCTCACGCGGGGTGCTGGCGGGCGAGGAAATGGGACGCGTCTTCGCCTGGATGCGGCCCAACGATCTGGTGTGGAATTACTGGGTCAACAATTACCTGCTGGGCAACGCACCACCGGCGTTTGACGTCCTTTACTGGAACAACGATACGACGCGGCTCCCGGCGAAGATGCACGGGCAATTGCTCGACATTTTCACGCAGAACCTCTTCAGCAAGCCAGGCGCGCTGAAGGTGCTGGGCACGCCGATCGACCTGTCCCAGGTCACGTGCGACAAGTATGTAGTGGCGGGCATGACGGATCACATTACGCCGTGGAAGGGGGTGTACAACACCGCCACGACGTTTGGCGGCGATACCCGTTTCGTCCTGAGTTCAAGCGGTCATATCCAGAGCCTGATCAATCCGCCCGGCAATCCGAAGGCGAAGTACTACCTCAATCCTGAGCTGCCTGCGAAAGCCGATGCATGGCTTGCCGGCGCAAAGACAGAAGCAGACTCGTGGTGGGGCAACTGGAGAGACTGGCTGACCGCCCGGTCCGGCGAAAAACGGGCAGCGCCTGCGGCCCTTGGCAGTGAACGGCACCCGGCCGGTGTGAACGCACCCGGGACCTATGTTTCGGAAGCCTAACCGGCATCATTGCCGGATAGCGAATACGATTTTTTCGCAACTGCTTTAACGGAGTCATCATGACAACAATCAATCCCAGCAATATGTTTTCTGAATATACGAAGCTCATCACGCAGTTCAAGCTGCCGGGCATCGACGTAGCCGCAATCCTCGAATCGCGCCGCAAGGACATTGAAGCGCTCGCCGAGGCGAATATGACTGCGCTCGCTGGTGTGCAGCAACTCGGTCAGAAGCAGATGGATGTCGTGCGTTCGACGATGACTGAACTGCAATCGCTCGTGACCCGCTTGCGGTCCCCGGGCAGTGAATCCGCTGCTGCAACGGGCGAAGGGGTTCAAAAAACATTGCAAAAGGCATTCGGCGACATGCAGGAACTCGCGGATGCGGCGTACCGGGCTCAAACCGACAGTATCGCTGTCGTCACGAAGCGCTTTGCGGAGCATGTCGAGGAACTCAAAGCGCTCGTGCAGCCCAAGAAGTGATCGAACGGGCTGATGCGAGCCGCCACAACGAAGCGGCTAATCAGCAACCATTTTGCATGAGACCGGGGTGGGTGTTAAAGCATCAACTCCGGTCAACAAGCGGATCAACCGGATGACCGACTTACAAACAGACGCGGAGTGTGTCGACGCCATGCAAATTCAGACGATCGAACTGGACGGCCAGTTGCTGCGTGTCGCAGTCCGGCGTGGCAGCGACGCCTCGCCGCCGTTGCTCTTATTCAATGGCATCGGCGCGAATATTGAACTGGTTGAGCCGTTCGTTGCAGCACTGGATGACGTGACCGTCATCGTCTTCGATGTCCCTGGCGTTGGCGGCTCGCCCGTCCCCTTGATCCCGTATCGGTTCTCGACGCTCGCCGTCCTGTCCGACAAGCTCCTGACGCGGCTCGGCTACGCCGGCCCCGTCGATGTGCTCGGCGTATCGTGGGGTGGGGCGCTGGCCCAGCAGTTCGCGCACCTTTACCCCAGGCGCTGCCGCAGGCTGATTCTCGCGGCCACGTCGCCCGGGGTGATCATGGTGCCCGCCCGGCTGTCGGTACTGTCAAAACTGATCGGGCCGCGACGTTATACCGATCCGGCCTACCTGCGGCAAATCGGGGCGGAGATATACGGCGGCGCGTACCGCCACGACTCCGCCTTGCTCGAGCAACACAGCCGCCATATCCAGGCGCCGCGTGGCCGCGGTTATCTCTATCAATTGCTGGCTGCATCGGGTTGGACCAGCCTGCCGTGGCTCGGCGCGCTTCGGCAGAAGACGCTCGTCATGCATGGAAACGACGATCCGATCGTGCCGCTCACGAACGCAAAGATTCTCGCGGCAAGGATTCGACATGCGACCCTGCACGTGGTCGATGACGGCCATCTCTTTCTCATCACCCGCGCAGGTGAGGTCGCTCCGGTGGTGAAGCGGTTCCTGCGGCAGGAGGCGGGTTGAGCTTCGTGACTGGGACGGACAGGAATTCCGGGCGCGCGAAGCTTGACCCAGTCGGGGACGGGAAGCGCGTTCGGTTAAAGCGCATGCGCACGACGGCGACCTGTTTGCTCGCGGCGATGATCGCACTGCTACTCGCCTGCGTGGTCTGCCAGGCAGCCTATCCGTGGTTGGAGTGGCCACGTGCTTTTGCCGAGGCAGGTACTGTCGGTGCGATTGCAGACTGGTATGCCGTCGTCGCGTTGTTCCGCTACCCGTGCGGGATCCCGATCCCGCACACGGCCATCATTCCGAGGAACCAGCAGCGCATCGCCGAGAGTCTGGGCAGCTTTGTCGAGGAGAACTTCCTGACACCCGAAGTCATCGTCGCGCGACTGAGTGGTTTCAATGCGGCAGAAGCGCTGGCAGGGTGGCTCGCAGTACGTGAAAACAGTGCGGTAATCGCGGACGTGGTGGCCGGCTCGCTCCCCCGATTGCTTGACGGCATGGACGAGACGGACGTCGAACATTTCTTTGATCGAGTGGTGATTCCGCGCTTGCGTACGGTCGAGGTATCGCGTGTCGCAAGCCAGCTCCTGGATATCCTCACCGAAGGTAACCGGCATCAGCCGCTACTGGATCGCGGACTCAGCGCCGCGGAAACGTGGTTGAGCGCCAACGTGAACCTGATCAAGGCGAAGTTCAGCGAAGCGTCGAAATTCACGCCTGCGCCGCTGGATGCATACATCGTCAACAAGTTTGTCGAAGGCATTGTCGCGCTCACCCATGAGGTCGTGGCGGACCCGGAGCACGAGCTTCGGCGTCGGTTCGACGTGGCGGTGCAAGAATTGTCCAACAACCTGCGGACCTCAGTTGCTTATCGCCGCTTTGGTCGACTGTTGCTGCGCGACTGCATTCGGCATCTTGAAGACGGCAACTACTACCGTGTCCTGCTCGATCGCGTCCGCGCACACGTGCTTGCTGATCTCGGCAGCGGGCGTTCCGCGGTGCGCGACATGATCACCGCCAGCTTCGTATCCGTCGGTAGAGGCGTGGCGAGTGAGCCTTCCATTCAGCGCAAGTTGAACGCCTGGTGGCTTGATATTGCCGGCCTGCTTGTGCTGCGCCATCGCCACCAGCTTTCGGCGCTGATTGCCGACGTCGTAAAAGGCTGGGACGCGAAGGAGGTGAGCCGGAAGCTCGAGGCCGAGATAGGCCGCGACCTGCAGTACATTCGGATCAACGGGACATTTGTCGGTGGCGCGGTGGGCGTCCTGATCCATGCATGCGTATTTCTTGTCTTGCGGTAGGCCAGGTGCTCTCCGTGTAGCATGGGCGGCTAGCGCGAGCCCGTTGTTGCCGTAGACGCACCCTAGCTATGGTTGACCAATCCGAGCGCCTGCGCGCGCGAGACGGCCTGGGCGCGTTTATCGACTTCCAGCTTCGTAAAGATGCTCTTTACGTGGGACTTGACCGTTTCAGGTGTGATCCCGAGCGTACGTGCAATTTCCTTGTTTGACTGTCCCTTCGCGATCAACTCGACGATGCCGCGCTCGCGCGAACTGAGGCGGTCGCGCTCGACTTCTCGCCGTGGCTGGCTGTTGGGTTCGTGCTGGGCTCGCCAGCTATCCAGCAGACGGTCTAGCCAGGTCGCGATCTCCTGCGTTTTGGCCGTCGTGGCGCCGACGCTCTCGCGCGCCAGCTTCAATAGCGGGCCGATTTCCGGCCCTTGATCGACAATGGATTGGCAGACTCCGGCAGGCGCTGCGACCGTCGCAACCTCGTGGAATATCGTGAGCGCCCGATCGCGCTCGCCGGCGTTCAGCCACGCCAGCGCGAGGAGGGTCCGCAGTCGCAACGCGAGATAGGTGCCGTGGAGATGTTCGAGACGGGCCAGTGCACCGTTCAATATCTCGACCGCCTCCTGGGTCTGCTGCCGTCGTATGGCGAGGCACGCAGCCCCCAGGTCCCGGTAGTTCTCGATCTCCGGCGACACGGGGCCGGCCGACCCGGCGTCGGAGGTGGCCAACTGACGCAGCTGTGCCACGCACGCGCCTGCTTCGGCAAGCCGGCCCTCTGCAAGATTCAGCCGGGTTCTTTCGGCGAGCGCGGCGGCAATCAGCCGGTTCCATCGACGTGCCTGACCCAGCGCCTGTCCGCTGTCGAGCAAGGCATACGCGTGCGCAAAATTGGAGCGTGCCACGGCGATTCGAATGAGTATGCGATAGCTGATGAGCACACTGTCGAGAAATACGGCAAGTTCAATGACCGGCATGAGCTCGACGAGCAGCGCTTCAGCTTCGTCCAGGCGCCCCTGCTCATAACGTAATTGGGCGATCATCGGCGCGCACAAGGCCGCCGCTATCGAGTGCGGGCCCGAATGGTGCTCGGCGAGTGCCATCGCTTCGTTGAAGCGGCGCTCCGCGAGCGGAAAGCGCAGTTGCTGCATTTCCACATGGCCGAGCAGGCAAAGCCGATAGACCGTGGAGAACACGCTGCGTTGATCTTCCTCGACTGGGTCTGGAATCCAGGGGATGGCGTGAAGGGCCTCGAGATTGCCCGCTTTCCAGTGGCAGAAGCGGGCCACGTTCGAGATCGCATTGGTAGTCCATGCATCGCGCGACGGCCGGGCCAGATACTGTTGCGCGAGCGGGAGTGCCCGTTGTGGATCATCCTGTAGTGCTGCAAGTGCCGAGCGAATCGCGGCGCACTCCCACCGGACGTAGTCCGCGTCGACCGCCTTGTCTGCGGCATCGTGTTCGATCGAATCCAGCATCGAGAGCGTGTCATCGAAGCGCATGGCGAGTACCGTGCCCCAGACAATCGCAAGCGTGACGGTAATCTGCGCCCGCATCAGGTCGGCCGGGAATTGACGCTGCCAGCCGACCAGCGTGAGCAGATCGCCGCTTTTGAGGAGCGACTTTGCGCAGTGTTCCATGAGGCGAATGGCATCGTCGGTTGCGCCGGCGGCGATGGCATGCCTGACTGCGTCGGTCCACTGGTGCTCTGCCGCGTACCACTGCCACGCGCGGCGATGCAGTTCGGTGATCTCGTCGGGATACCGGTCGTTCAGCCGACGCCGGAGGTACTCGGCCATGAGCGGGTGATAACGGAACCAATGTCCTTCCAGGTCCAGCGGCTCCAGCAGCAACTGGCGCGCCACAATCGCGTCCAGCGTGATCTGGCTCTGCTTCTCGCCGGTGAGCGCCTCGCAAAGCGGCGCACTCAGACGATCGAGTATCGCCGTACGCAGCATGAACTCGAACATCCCCGCAGGTAAGGACTGGAGTATGTCTTCGAGGTAGTCTGCCAGCGGCCTTGATGCGCCGGTCGGCGCGCTGGCCCGCCAGCCTTGGGGGCGATCGTCCCGCGCCAGCACCGACGCGGAGATCCGCAGCGCGGCAGCCCAGCCTTCGGTGGTTGCGAACAGGGACTTCACGTCCGTGGTGCCGAGCTTTCCTGGGCATTCGTGCTCGACGAAGCGGCGCGTCTCGTCGAAGTCGAATCTCAACGTCGACGCGTCGATCTCCAGAAGTTCGTTTCGGGCTCGCAGCTTGGCCGTAGGAAGCGGGGGATCGGTTCGCGTGCACAGCACCACGTGGACCTGGGAGGGCGCATTGGCAATGAACAGCGACATCGCTTCGTGAATCGGTGCCTCGCTGATCAAATGGTAGTCGTCGATGAAGAGGTAGACCTCCTCGTCGACGTCGACAAGCTCGTTAATTAGCGTCGATGCGAGTGCATTCGCCGGCACGAACGACGCTTCGGCGGTCAAGCCGATGACTGAGGCACCGACGTTGCCGCAGGCTTGCCGTAATGCGTGCGCAAGATGATTGAAGTATCGGGCGGGCTCGTCATCGTCGGCGTCGAGAGCGAGCCAGGCGACCCGCGCGCTGTTCGTCGCGAGCGCGCTGAGCCAGCCAAGCGCGAGCGACGTCTTGCCAAATCCCGCGGGCGCCTTGATCACCGTCAGGCGCTTCTTTTCCGTCTGCGCGGCAAGCGAAGCGAGGCGCGGGCGGTCGATCAAGCCCGTGGGCAGGCGTGGCGGAACGACCTTCGTTGCAAGGAAGAGAAGTGGCTTGTTCGAGATTGTCGCTTCTGTCACGTGCATCAGTTGCTCCAGGCGTACGGGTTGACCCTGGCTGCCATCCCCCGTCCATGCAATCGTGCTCCCCTTTAAGGGGGATTCTGCGCGGTGCTGCGCTCAGACACTATGGATTCCAGCGAGGAGACGCGCAGTTCCACAGTGGGACAACGGTGCGGCACCCCGGCCGGTGATGGGGGAATCGCCCCTCGGCGGGTGCCGCCTGAACCGTGTCTTGCTCACGAAATGATACGCCCAACCACCTTGAGGCAGGCGGCATGTCTGCCGCATCGAATTGCATTGCGGTGCACAAACTCTGGCCCGCGGCGCGTATCCCGAACGAACCAAACGAAATCGCTGGCGATCGGCTCACACGGCCGGCGTGAGAATGGAGACCTGTACCAGATTCGCGACGGAATCCGTCTGGATAACGAAGTTATTAGAATCGGTGCCTGTCCCGATTGGCGCGATGGTGAGCGCCGCGTTCAGGCCGTTTTCTTGTTCCACAAGGCCGCCAGCCCAGCCGGTCAGCACACTGCTGTTGCGTGAGCCGACGGCCACCTCTCCGGTCGCGGTTGCGAGGCGCAACGCGGCGTAGTCACATCGGATGCGGTGGCGCTGCCGAGTGCGTGTTCGGTACCGCCGTTCAGTGGCTCGGTGAAGCCTACATCCGTTGACGGCGTGTAGTTTTCAAAGACGAAGTAGCCGGCGTAGCCTGGGAGCGGAAGCTGCGGATTGCCACCGCCCGCTTTGGGCGCCATTCGTGAATGTGGGAGAGGGCGGCGAAGAATAGGATCAACGTGCTGCGTTCCCCGCCAGCGTATACGCCCCCCAGAAATACGGATGCCTGTACAAGGCGCCGTACTTGCCATTGAGCATGTCTCGCTGCACCTGTGCAAGCGAGCCGGCTTTCGAAAGCGCGGGCGCCTGGGTATAGGCCTGGAACAGTCCGACGGTCAGTTGCTTTGCCGATTGCGATTCGACTGCCCACTGCGTCACCAGCAAGGAGCGTGCGCCGGCTCCGAAAAATCCGCGTGACAGAGCGGATACGGAGTCGCCCGCGTCACCGGTCGCGAAGCCGGTATTGCAGGCCGACAGCACAACCCAATCGGCATTCAGACGCAGCGTGACGATATCGTCGATCGTCAGGATGGAATCGGCAAGGCCGCTGCCTTCATACGCCAGCGCCAGGCCGGCTTTACGCAGGCCCGGCACCTGGCCTGCGATGACGCCGTGCGTGGCGAACACCACCACTTTGTCGTCCGACATGTTTTCCTTGAGCACCTGGCTACGTGACGCCTGAATACCCCAGATCACGCTCTGTGGTGAAGCGCCGAGTGCAGCGGCGATGGCACGCGCTTCGTCGAGCGTTTCAGGAAGCGGCGCCACCCGGTGATAGTCGAAATCGGTGACGTCGGCATTCGCGGGTATCGCTCGCGCTCGCACTTCGGGCGCGGCGGTATCGGAGATCGGCAGGGTCTTGCGACCGTCGAAGGCGGGGTCGGCAAAGGCGATGAACGAATTGCCGGCCGTTCCGGCGTGCTCGCTGCGCGCGAGCACGAGCGCCGATGCGCTGGGCATTTGCACGGGTGTGGCCGCCGTGATCCACCAGTTTGCTTCGGCGAGGGTTTTCGCGGGGCGGGTCACGAGCACGTTGAAGGGCACGGCGGCCAGCAGGCCGGAGGTCGACAGGTAGATGGTGGTGGCGCCCTGCAGCGACGTCTGGATCGGCGCGATGAGCGCCGCGTAGAGGCCGGAAGCAGCGGCCAGATCAAAACCGCCGGCATCGCCGGCTCTTGACGGAGGCGTGCCGGCGTCGAAACTGGCACGCAAGGCCACGGCCATTTTTTTCAACTGCTCGCGGGTGACGTCGAGCCGGACCGCGCGCAAGGCGCCCCCGGGCTGGACCACGAAGGCGTAGCTCGCATTTCGACCGGCGTATAAATTGACGTACACCTCGTCGGGCTTCAATATCGCGCCGATTTTCTCAGGCGAGGGGATAGCCGGCGCCACCAGTTCGCGATAGATCGGAAACCTTTGGGCGATGTCATGGCGCAGGCCGCGCAACTTTTCAGACGCTTCCTTGAGCGCCTTCTCCCGATCTTCGACAATGCTGCTCTGCCGGTTGAGGACTGCGGTGTCCGCACGGCCGGTGAGGTTCGCGAGGTTATCCGTCGCGCGTGCGAACATCATTCGGCCCGTATTCTGCTCGTACCGTAGCGCCTGCTCCTTTTCGATCAGTGCGCGCAGAGCGGGATCGCCTGCGGCGAGCCGCGCGGCGCCGTCGATCATCGCGCCCTGCGTGGCGTTGACATGCAACAGTTCGGCAATGCGAAATGCCAGAGCCCGAGCCGATTCGGGCGCGCCTGGACGCATCAGCCGGTCCATGGATGCCACCAGCGCGCCGTCCTCGTCATACGAGCCGCGTGTGCTGGCGTCGCTCCAGTCGTCGTTCGTGCCGGTGAGTGGCATGACATAGCGCTCGATGTCCGCGTCGCTGATCTGGCCGGCTGGGTCGTCGAGCCGGTACAACATCTGCATTGCCGCCTGATATTTGTAAAACGGACTTTCGGCGCCTTGATAGCGCAGGGTTTTTGCCATCACGATACTGATTCTTTCGTTGGCGCTCGCCCATTGCCCATGCGCCGCAAGACTCATCGAGTCGTACTCTTCTGGCATAACGATGCCTGCCAGAACCGGGTTGATTGCACGGCCGCGATCGAGCGCTTCGGCATCGGCCGCGAATTGCTGGATTCGGCCCATGCCCAAGGCGACTAGCAGACGCATGCGCAGTGCGCCCCCGTAGCTGGTATCGTGCTCCACGAGCCCCGCGCGCTGGTATTCGGCAATGGTCGTATTGATCGCATCGAGCGCCGCGTCGTAATCGTCGAATGAGCAAAGCGCGATTGCACGGGCAAAATTGACGTCCGCACGTTGCGTCAGCGTAGGGTGCAGGTCGGGACGATGGTCGACATACCATTGCATTTCATTGGCATAACTGAGCGCCTCTGAGCGCCGGTTGTTTTGCACCATGAGACGCGTCAATCCGCTGACGGACGCGAGCACTTCGTTGGCCGCAGCGCGGCGCCGCCGTTCGCTCAGTGATACGTTGTTGAAGTTGCTCCAGGCGAGATCCGCATGCTCGCGATATTTGAGTAGGGCAAGGTCATGCCGGTTCAGATGGCGCCGGTCGATTTCCGCTTCCGTGGAGAGAAATGCGTAGGCGGGTTCACGTGGGAGGGTTTCCAACTCGCTGGCGGGCGTTTCTTGCGCCAGTTCCTTCGCACGATCCACCATCTTTTGACTTCTCGCGTAGTCGTTGGCAAGCGCATACGAGATGGCCAGGTCGGACGCCTTCAGCGAACGCCGCCCTTTTGAAATGGCGGAGTCGCTGAGTATTTCGTCACCTACGTGCAGGGACTCGGCGACATGACCGCTGCGATAATAACCACGGCTCAGTTCGATAAGCAGCGCATAGCGTTGCTCACCATCCTTGGTGGTTGCCAACTGTTCGCGGATCTCATGGGCGCGTGCATCCGACCAGGGCGGATTCTGAAGTGGGGCAGAAGGCGCGGTTTGTGACGCGGCCGCTACCTCGCTCGCTGTAGCCGGTGGCTTGTCATCGGACTGGGGCCACACGCGCAGCGGCAATGCGAGAACTAGCGCAATCGAAAGCGTGACACTCGTGTAGGTCAACGTCATGATTGGGCAAACCTCCGATTGCAACATGCCTCGCTAATAGGCTAGTTTTCGGTGCAGGAACAGGCCGGACATTCTTTGTCATTTCAACGCCAGGACCGACCATGCAAACGCGCATTGCGTTGAGCCACCCGTTTTGCGCAGGGGCGTTATCCGCCGTGCTCGCGCTGGTTTGGCTCGACAGCGCGTTAGCGCCGGAACCGAATCAGACGCAGCGGCCAGCCCATGCGCCGCGATCCGTTCGCTTTACGACGCCAGAGTCAGACGTTCGAATCCAGCGCGTGGACTTCGTTCTTGACCAGCCGCCCCCGACGAAAGAGGACGAGGCGCAAAAAAAACGCAAAGCCGAACAGCGTCGCGCCGCTGCGGCTAAATCAAAGTCAGGCGTGAAGTCTGCTTCCGAAGCAGGCGTGCCGCCTGGGGCGCCGCCTGCCGCCGCAGGCATTCCAGCGAATAACGTCGCGACCAGGCCCACCGCCCAGCCGATCGCGCCGAGTTCACGCGCTGCCGCATCCGCGCCGACACCGGCTTCATCGGCCGACGCCAAGGCAAGCTCATCTGCGGCGCAGAAACCCGTTGCCTCGGCCAACCCGCAACCCGCAGGCACCGGACGCCCTCCCAGACTCAGCAGAGATCAATTGCTGGCCTTGTTGCCCGGCTCCACCATGTTGCGAACCAACACGGCAGGCGCGCTCAGGCAGTGGGTCAACAAGCCCGACGGCACGCTGACCGTCTTCTGGGGCGGGGGCAACGTCCGCAACGGGGCGCACAGCGCAAGCGGCCACTGGAGTATTACCGACGAAGGCCGCTTTTGTCTCCACATCGATTGGGAAGATCTTCCCGAAAACTGGTGCCGCTTCCTGGAGCCGACGGCCAACGGCGAGTATCAGCCCATCGCCGACATCGCCGACGCAAACTGGACGCCGCCGACGGATAAAACCGATTGGCGGCCTCTGACCATTCATCACTAGCGCTGCGCGCACCGCACTACCGGTCTTGACGCGGCCAAAACAATCGCCTGTCCCACGGATGACATCTACGGCGCGTCGTCCACACACAGCACCGGATCGCTGACCAGACAATCCGCATTCGACGCAGCAGGATTCACGCCGCGCGTTTTTAAAGATGTCTCCTGCGCCGCGATGTGCAAGCCTTTCGGCAACAGTACCCACATTCGCAGCCGTTCCTTCGTGCGGCTTGCCTGAGTCTGCGCGGTTTGACCGAAGCCGTAAAAGTAATCGGCTCTCACGGCGCCCTGAATTGCGCCGCCCGAATCCTGGGCCAGCATCAGGCGGTTGATCGCACCCGGCGCCTGGGGGTCGTCGCGTGTGGAGACAAACACCGGCGCGCCGAGCGGCGTGGTGCGCGGATCGACAGCCACGGAACGGCCCGCCGATAGCGGTACGCCCAACGCGCCCAGCGGACCGTTCGGCGAATCCGGGATCACGCGAAAGAACACATAGCTCGGATCCGAAATCGCGAAGACGGGACGAGGCGCAGCCGCATTCGGCACATGTGCGCTGGCTGCGCCGCCAGCTGCATTGTCGGTACTGCGCCCGCCAGTGGTGCTCGTCACTGCCGGCGTGACCGCGCCCGCTGTCGAAGGCGTGGTCGTCGCCAGTTTGAAGCCGCGCAGCAATGGCGAGGCGGGTTCATCGTCGTCACCGTCCGCATGCGCTGCGTTGGCGTCGGTGCTCGTGGCCGGCGCGTCGTCGTCGCTGACATCGATTTGCATCTCCAGGCCGCGCACAACGAGTTTGTGCGCGCCAGCCGCCGTGTTGCCGTTGTGCGCGAGCGGCGGCAGAAACGGTCGGCCGTTCTGTTCCGCGTAGGCAAAGCGGCGAATCGAACCATCGCTCATGCGGACCTTGCCTGCGCCTTGCAACTGCATCGAATACAACATGACGGGGTCGTCGACGTACGCGAGGATCGGCGCTTTCAGCGCGCCGCGCTCGATCTCGGCGCGCGTGTAATACGGCACGATGCGCTCGCCATCGAGCCGCAGGCGAATCTTTTTGTCGCGGATATCCGGCACGCTGTCGCGCAAGTCCAGCGTGTAGATACCCTTGAGGCTGCCGATCGTGACATCGGCCAGCGGTATCACGCTATGCCCATCGATGCGAGCCGCGCTTACGCCGCCGCGCGCCCGGTCCGGCAGACGCCGCGAGTCGAGATAGAGCATGTCGCTCGGGGTGCCGTAGACCGGATAGACGTAGGCGCCGCCATACTGCCGGCTACCGTTGAGCAGCGGCTCGTAGTAGCCGGTCATCGTGCCGTCGAGCGACCGGTCGGTATTGCGGATCTGGTACGCGTTGAAATACGTTTCGAAGAATCGCCGGATCGCCGCGACGTTGCGAACGTCCACCGCCGACGCGGCACTGCAGGGTTCCGACCAGCCGCTACGGGCGCCGAGCACGGTGCAACTGCGGCGAAACGCTTCCCACGATGCGCTGACGTCGTCGGCGTTCCAGCCGGGCAAGTCGGTAAAGGCGGTCGATTCGTAGTAAGCGTGACGCGTCGCGAAGCCGCCGATCGGCGCGGGTTTGGGTCGCGGGCTGTCGGATCCAGTGGCCGTGGTCGATCCCACCGGCTGTGTCGCTGTCGGCACAACCTCCGGCCCACCTGTTTGCGTTACTGCGGCTGGCTGCGCGGGCGTTCCTTGTGTCGGCAGTGCAGCTTGTGCGGGCTGCGTTGCTTGCGCCACTTGCCCAGCCGGTGATGTGGCGGCGGGGTTCGTGGCGCCCACGGTCACGCTCGTCGCGGGATTGTTGCTCGCGCAACCAGCGAGCGTGGCTGTCAGCGCAAGCAGAAGAAGCTGAACCTTTTGCATGCGGCCTCCTTGCCGACCATCGGTACGTCGTGCGCGCGGCTAGCCAGGCGGCTTGACTGCATCGATGGTGAAAGTGGTGGCGCCGAAGTCGTCGGCGCAACCCGTCGCGTCTGCCGCGCAGCGCGGCTTGCCCGCGAACGGCGAATAGCGCGCGCTGCGCCGCGTGGCCGCTTCGCGCTGTGCGTCAGCCGGGAATGATTCGAACGGCGCCGCCGGCTTCAGGCCGCCATCGGAGAAATCGCGTGGCGTCGCCGACACCAGCGTCAGGAAGTGATTGGGACCGGGCGGGTCGCCCGCCAGCATCGGCCAGTTTGCGCGCGGCAACGACAGCGTCTGACCGGCTGCGATCTTGTTGTTGCGGTCCAGGCCGTTTGGAAACAGCATCAGATATTGACCGTCAGGATCGACCATGAACACATACACATAGCCCGCGCGGTTGCTGTTGAGTTTGAATTGCAGATGATCCTTGCCGATCCTCGCTGTCGTGCTCTGCGGTGTGGCGGTGACATGAATCGACGGATCGGCCAGCGCGGCAATTCGCTCGAGCTCGCTGGCGGGCGTATAGGGTGCAAGCGTATCTGCAGGCGCGAGAGCCGCGACTGGCGGCGGTGCGACGCTTGTGAGTGGAACAGGCGGTGTTGTCGCGGTCGGCGCCGCGGCGGACGCCCCTGCATCCGTAGGAGGATTCGAAGCGCGAGCAGCAGGCTCGTTCTGGATGGCCGCAGTGGTGGCTGCCGGACTTTGAACGGCGTTGCCCGGTGTCGATGGGCCAGCATTGGCCGGCTTCGGCGACGCCGGGCCGGCGGCGTCCACGCTAGCCGTAGTAGTCGCGGTCGCGGCCGGTGGCGTGCGCGTTGCGAACCAGGCGCCGATTGCCGCAAGCGCGACAATGCCAACGGCGGCGGCCGCGATCAGGCCCGCCCGTTTGCGTTGACTGCCGGCTGCTGCTGCGGCCGGCGCGCTTGCCTCTTTGCGGCTGGCCTCGCCAGTCCTTACGGTCGTTGTCCGGGCATTTGCGCCTGCCGCCTCGACGGGCGTGCGGGCCGTGTTTTCGGTCGCCGCCTCTGCGGCGTCGGCTGCATCAATGGAAATGCCCAGTTCGCTTGCGAGCGCCTGAACGCTTGGCGGGCGGTGTTCGGGGCGCACGGAAAGCGCATGGTCGATCGCGCGCAGAAACCGCTCGGTATAGCGGCCGGCCGCCGCCGTAGCGAGCGGCACATAAGTGTCGCTCATCAGCCTGCCGACAGAAGGCGGCGGCGTCTTGCCCTGAATCGCGAAATAGACGACAGCGGCGAGCGCGTACACGTCCGTCCACGGCCCCTGTTTCATGGCCGCCACTTCGGCGTATTGCTCGACGGGCGCATAGCCGGGCTTCAGAATCACCGTCAGCGCCTGGGTCATGTCGCCGATCACCCGCCGCGCGGCGCCGAAGTCCAGTAACACAGGGCGGCCGCTTCCCTTGAGCAGCATGATGTTGTCCGGCGCGATGTCGCGGTGATAACACTGTGCCGCATGCAGCACCGCCAGCGCTTCGATCAGCGGGGTCAGCAGGGCGAGCAGCCATACCTCATCGGGTGGCGCGGAGAGCTGGCGCAAGCCGTCGCGCAGCGTCATGCCCTCGTAATAGGGCATCACCATGTATGCCGTGCCGTTGGCTTCCCAGAACCGGTACACCTTGACAAGCGAATGATGGTCGAAGCGGGCGAGCAGGCGTGCTTCGTTGATGAAGCTTTTAAGTCCTGCGCGAAACGTTTCTTCATGACGTTCGGACCTGACCGACACTTCGGCTGCGCCGACGCGCGAGGCCAGCGCCGCGGGAATGTACTCCTTGAGCGCGACGTTTCGTCCGAGCTGGGTATCGTAGGCGAGGTACACGATACCGAAGCCACCCTCGCCAATCAGATCGACGATCTCGAACTCGCCGAGCCGTGTGCCGGCGGGCAGCGCATGTTGCGCGTTCGAGCCCACTACGGCCGGGCGGGTGACGACGGTGCGATCGGGGTCCGCCGCTTCGGCGGCGGCCTGCCGGTCGTCTGGTCCAGGCGACCGCTGCACGATCACCGTTTTGTCGTCGGGGCTGCTCATCGACTTCGGCTCCCTGGAGGGTTCGACGGCAGAGCCCGGCACACGCGAGCGCCACCCTCGCGCGCAGGCGCGTCCACCTTTAAGACGATTGACACGGCTATTTTTTGAAAACAGCCTGGCGCACCCGTGATCGAATGGGGGTTCGCGTTCGGGCACCGGTTTCAAAATCCGCCGGCCCGATTCGTTTACACGGATGTAGCAAACCGTTGTGTGCGGCCCGTGGACCGCGCGCGCATTCCGTCCTAGCCGCTTCCTTTTACCTTCTTGCAGGAAGTTAAAGTGAACGAGCGCAAAGGCTTGTCAAGCGGGATGGCACACAGCGTCGTGCGGGCTATCTCGTGGCGCGCTGCCCTTGCATTGCCCCGACGGCTCGACTCCTTACGGCTGACCTCTGCGCTCGTCATGGGCTCGCTCCTACTGATGAGCGCGACGGGCAGTGCGCTGGCGGCCAGCGCGTCCGCAGCCGCGGCGCAGCCCGCCAGTGGCACAGCGCTTGCGCCCGAATCGTTCGGTTTTCGCCAAGCCGCGGAACGCGAACGCGACGCGGAAACGATCAACACCCTGACCTCCGAAGGACGGCTCCTGCTATCGCGCGACCACGTCAAGCTGCCTGCTTACGACTATTGCAGCATGTCAGTCGCGGCCGCGGAGCGCGGTGACTTCCGTGACAGCGTCGATGCCGCGGCGCGCGCGCTGGTGGTCGCCGGGCAAACCAATAACGCCGATCTGGCGGCTTTGTCCAAACGCGACCTCGCGATTGCCTACAGCTATGCAGGCGATCTCGACAACGCCGAACGCTACGCCCGCGACGCTCTGGCTTCGACGCCCAAGGCGCCCGAGCAGGTCTACGCACCCGCCAACAAGGTGCTCGGCGACGTCGCCTTGCGCCGGGGCAAACCGCAGGAGGCGCTCGCCGCATACAACGACGCGCTCGCTACCGCGTCGCCACGCTACAAGCCGCTGGTGCTGATGTCGGTGATCAACGCGCAGATCGCCGCGGGCGACACGGTTGCCGCGCGCAAAACCTTCGATGCCGCCGGGGCCCCGGCCACCACCGAACTCGAGCCTGCCTACCGGCGCATTGAAGGCAACCTGCTGCTCGCCGAAGGCAAGCCCGAGGAGGCGAAACGAGCGTTCGAAGCGCTGTTGAGCCAAAGCGGCAACTCCAGCGACGCGAACTACGATCGCCTGTGGGCTCACGAAGGGATCGGCCGCGCCAATCTCGCTCTCGGCGACAAGCCGCACGCGCGCGAAGCCTACTTGCTCGCAGTCGACGACTCCGAGAAAATCCGCGCGCGCTTTCGCAGCGACGAGTTCAAGACGGGACTGTTCGGTGACACGCAAACAGTGTTCGAAGAGGCGATCGCGCTGACACTCGAAACCGGCAACTATGAGAGCGCCTGGAATCTGTCCGAACGCAGCCGGGCGCGTGCGCTGCTCGACGTCGTGCGCAACCGGGTCGACGCCGGCGTCGACGATCAGCAATTGAACGGACAGGTGCCGAGCCTTGCAGCCACACGCAGCGCGCTCAAACCGAACGAGGCGATTGTCGAATTCCACAGCCTTGAAAAGGAGTTGGTGGTCTGGGTGGTGCGCAGCGATGGCCTCACCGGGCACACGCTGCCGATCGCGCGCGCGGACATTGATGCCGCCGTTGCCGACCTGCGCAACGCGATCGTGCGCCGGCGTCCGGCCGCGCTGACCTACGGCGACAAGCTCGATGCGCTGCTGATCGCGCCGCTCGGCCTGCGTCCGAATGAGCGGCTGATCATCGTGCCGCACGGCGCGTTGCACTATTTGCCGTTTCAGGCACTGCACAGCACCGGCGGCTTTCTGATCGAACGTCACGCCATCGCGCTTGAACCTTCGGCGAGTGTCGCAGTGCAACTCGCGCAACGCCAACAGCAGATCGCGAGCAATCTGGTTGCGTTCGGCAATCCGGCCATTACGCCTGCGTTCGCGTTGCCAGGCGCCGAGGCGGAAGTGCGGGGGATCGCGCCGCTCTTTGCGCGCAAGGAGGTGTTTTTGCAAAGCGATGCCACTCGCCTGAGCTTTCGCGAGAACGCGCCGGCAGGCCGTGTGTTGCACGTGGCGACGCACGCGCAGGCCGACACGATCGACCCGCTGCACTCGAGCATCCTGCTTGCGCCCGCGACGCAGCCCGCCGACGGTCCGGACTCGTTGCTGGCTAAAGACATCTACAACCTGAAGCTCAACAATGTCTCGCTCGTTACGCTGTCGGCCTGCGAGACCGGTCTTGGACGGATCGCGCGCGGCGACGAGATTCTCGGCTTCACACGGGCGTTCTTCTACGCCGGCGCCACCAGTCTGATCGTGTCGATGTGGCCGGTCGCGGACGAATCGAGCGCGCTGACCATGCGCACGTTCTACTCGCAGCTGGCGGACGGCCATGAGGCGATCGATGCAATGCGTACTGCGCAACTGGCGGTTCTGCACGATCCGCGCTTCGCGCATCCGTTTTTCTGGGCGCCATTCGATCTGATGGGTGGCTGGCGCCTGACCATCGCGCGTCAACAATAAGAATGAACCGACACCTACACCCATGAACAGACTCCGACTGATTGCCGCGGCGGTGTCCTGCAGTAGTGCGCTCGCGTGGGGCCAGACGCTGCCAAATGCGGGCAGCATCCTGAACCAGACGGCGCCGCGCGACACGCGTCCGGCGCCACCCGGCGGCGGCCAGGCGTTGCCCGCCGTGCCGCAGGCGATCCCGCCGGTGACGGCGCCCGGCCCGACATTTCTGCTGAAAGGCATCACGCTCAAGGGCAACGATACGATTCCGGCAGACGTGCTGCTTGCGCCGGTCCAGGACAAGATCGGAAAGGAAATCGGCTTTGCCGATCTCGAAGCGATTGCCGCGCGCATCACGAAGGTCTATCGAGATCGCGGCTATGTGCTCGCCCAGGTGGTCATCCCACCGCAGGACGTGAGTTCTGGCAACGTCGAATTGAGCGTGCTCGAAGGGCGTGTCGGCCATGTGCGTCTCGACATCGCGGCGGGTACGCCGATCCGCGAAGACCTGCTGCGCGCACGTGTCGCGCAGATTCCGGTGGGCACGCCGCTGCAGCAGCACGAACTCGAGCGGACCATGCTGCTGCTCTCCGACCTGCCGGGCATCCTCGTCTCCTCGGCAATCGAAGCGGGCGACGAACCCGGCACGGTCGATCTGACCATTAGCATCGCGCCGGCCAAACGCTGGACCTTTGCCGTCGACGTCGACAACTATGGCGCGGACTCCAGCGGAACATGGCGTCTTGGCACACTGGCCCGTCTGAATTCGCCGTTCATGATCGGCGATAACCTCGATCTGCGGCTGCTGGCCAGCGAGCGGGGCGACACCTTATATGGGCGCGTCGGCTATGAAGCGCCGATCAACGCCCAGGGCACGCGCATCGGTGTCGCCGTGTCGCGGCTGAACTATGCGCTTGGCAAGGAGTTCGCATCGCTCGACGCGCAGGGCGAAGCGACCGTGCTCGACTTCACGCTCACGCATCCCCTCGTGCGGACCCGCAATCAGAGTCTGCTGGGCCGCGTCAATTTCGAGTACCGCGACCTGATCGACAACGTCGGCGTCGTCGATCTGCACAATCCCAGATCGATGGTGGAGGGCAGCGTCGGCCTGAGCTACGAAAGCCGTGACGCGCTCTTCGGCGGAGGCTTCAACAGCGCCGACGTGGAGTTGCTGATCGGCAGTCTTCATTTCCGCAACGCGGCGGCCGAGCAACTCGATGCCTCGTCGTTCGGGCGTGACACGCAAGGCAACGAACTGCGCGCGACGTTCTTCGCCAACCGCCTCAATGCGGTCACAGACCGGTTCAGCGTATTCGCCGGCGTATCCGGCCAATGGGCCGCCACGACGCTCGACAGTTCGTCACGCTTCCTGCTGGGCGGACCGCACGCGGTGCGGGCTTATTCGCCGTCCGAAGCGCTCGTCGACGAAGGTTTCGTCGCCACCTTGGAAGGACGTTTTGCAATTGATTCGCGGGCGACCGTGTTCAGCTTTTTCGACTTCGGCACGGGCTGGTACAACGCCAACTCGCGCCCGAACCAGGGGCCAAACATGATCACGCGCAGCGGCGTCGGTCTCGGCGCATTCTGGGCGGCGCCGGGCGGCTTTTCGCTGCAGGGCACGGTCGCATGGCGCACGACCGGGTCGGATACCACCGGCAACGACAAGGTGCCGCGCTTTTATATGCAATTGACGAAGACGTTCTAGTCAGAATTTGACCCCCTGTTTCCACGCGCGAAGCGCCGGCGACGGGATTGCTGAATCGTAGGTCGTGCCGGCATCCGCCCGGTGCTGAGGTGTGCGATGAACAAGCCATGCAGTGTGCGACCGAGGCATGCAGGCGCGATCGCCGGTGCGGTCGCCGCGTTGTTCGCGGCGTCGTATATGCCGTCCCTGCTGGCGAACCCGACCGGCGCGCAGGTGGTGGCCGGAACGGTGAACGTCAACTCGCCGGGCGCGGGGCAGATGAATATCACGCAGACATCGTCCAATGCGATCGTCAACTGGAACACGTTTTCGATCGGCGCCGGCGAAGCCGTCAGGATTGCCCAACCGTCGGCCTCTTCGGCGCTGCTCAACCGCGTGATGGGCAACGACCCCAGCGTGATCGCGGGACGCTTGCAGGCCAATGGCAAGGTGTTTCTCGTCAATCCCGCGGGGGTGATCTTTGCGCCGGGTTCATCGGTGAATGTCGGCTCGATGGTTGCGTCGACACTCAATATCTCCAACGCCGACTTCCTCGCCGGCAACTTTCACTTTGTCGGCACGTCCGTGGCGCCGGTCAGCAATGCCGGTTCGCTCACGGCCGGAGCGGGCGGCACCATCGCGTTGCTCGGCGGCGCCGTCAGCAATAGCGGCACCGTGAGCGCCAAACTTGGCACCGTCGCGCTGGGCGCCGGCAATGACATCACCGTCGATTTTGCCGGCGACGGCCTGACGACCCTGAAGATCAATCAGGGGGCGGCGAGCGCCCTGATCGGCAATACCGGCACGCTGGCCGCCGATGGCGGCACCGTGGTCATGAGCGCGCAGACTGCCGATGCGCTGGCCGGCACGGTCATCAACCAGCAGGGCATCGTGCGCGCGCAAAGCCTGAGCGAGCGCGACGGACACATTCTGCTCGACGGCGGCACGAACGGCGTGACGCTGGTAAGCGGAACGCTCGACGCAAGCGGCGGCGCAGGGCAAACGGGCGGCAGGATCGACGTGACCGGTCATGACGTGGCGCTGCTAGCCGGCGCGTATGTGGATGCGAGCGGCGCCGTGGGCGGCGGTACGGTGCACTTCGGCGGCGGGGCGGCGGGCGCGGACCCCACCATTCGCAATGCCAACGCGATCTGGATGTCACCCACAGCTAGCATCCATGCGGATGCGCTTGTCAACGGGAATGGCGGCAACGTCGTGGCCTACAGCGAGACAGCCAGCCGGATATACGGCACGTTGTCGGCGAAGGGGGGAGCGCAAGGCGGCAATGGCGGGTTGATCGAAACCTCCGGGCACGCGCTCGACACGACCGGAGCGACGATCGACGCGTCGGCGGCGAAAGGCCAGGGCGGCAGGTGGCTGCTCGATCCGTTCGAGGTCTTCATCGTGTCGGTGTTGCCGGAAGGCGCCACCGGGCCGACCCAAAGCGAAACCGGACCCGGCGATTCCAATACGGTGATGTTCGGACCGCTCACGGCCGGCACGTACATCCTGAACACGGCGATCACCGACCCGCTCAACCACGGCATGACGGTGACGGTATCGACGGGGCTCGATCTGGATGACAACGCAGGCGATATCAACGTCAACGCGCCGATTGTCACAACCGGCACCTTACCCGCCACGCTCAAGCTGAGCGCGTCGGGATCGGTTCTGGTCACCAGTAATATCACGTCGAGTTCGGGGCCGCTCAGCATCGTATTCGATGCGAACGTAGGCGGGACCAGCCCGGCCAGTCTGGTCTCGCTCCAGGGCATTACGCTGAGTACCAACGGCGGCAGTGTGACCCTGGGCGGCGGTGGGACCAGCCCGGTCCTGATCGACACCTCGAGCGTCAACACGGCGAACGGCAATCTGACGGTCACCGGCACATTCCCAGTGAATGGCGTCGCGATTGGCTACCTGACCACGTCCTCGGCGGGCGTCATCATCAACGCTTCGGCCATTACCACTGAGGGCGGCGCGATCTCACTAACGGGCACCGCACTGGGCCCGGACGCCTCGGGGGTGGCGATCAACGCCACCAGCACGATCTCGACGACGAGCGGCACTTTGGGTATCACGGGCACGGCCTCCGCCGGCGGCGGGGGGAATGACGGCGTGTTTGTCGTCGGCAACAACCTGATTCAAACCGGTACTGGAGCGCTCACCATCAATGGCACAGGCAGTTCGAATGGCGAAGATGAGGGCACGGGTGTTCTCCTGTCCGGCAGTTCCGCCCGCACCACAAGCGGGGCACTCAGCGTGACCGGCAGCGCCGTCGGCGACTTCGGGACCGGCGTCTTTCTGACCGGCGGCGCCACGGTGGGCGCGGGCCCCGCTTTGCAGCCCGGGCTCAGCAGTTCGGGCGGCGCGATCATGGTTAGCGGCAGCGTGGCGGGAAACGGGGGCGAAGGCGTGGGCGTCAACAGCACGACGATCTCCAACACAACCGGCGTGATCGGCATATCGGGCACTGTCACCGGGGCCGCCGGTTCCTTCGCGGACGGCGTCTATTTCTATGGCGTAACGTTGAACACCGGCAGCGGCGACATCACCGTCGCCGGGACTGTGCCGTCGGTCATGAATGGCAGCATCGGTTTCGACATGCACGGGTCATCGGTCCAGTCGGCGAGCGGCAACATCGCATTGTCCGGGCAAAGCATTGGAGCGGCTTTTCCAGGCGCTTCGGTCTTGGGCCTGCTGTTCGAAAACAGTCTATGCGACTGTGTACAGACGGCCCCGGTGTCGGTGACGACCGGCTCGGGCACGTTGAGCATCTTCGGCAGCGGTACCGGTACGTTCGTCGACGGCGTGTTGATCGGCGACGGGTCGACGATCAAGTCGACCAACGGCGGCGCGATCGATATTCGCGGCGCGGTGGCCGGCCCGGCTGGCACCGGCCCAAACTATGGCGTGCTGATTGCCAATGGCACGATCAGCGCGACAGGGCCGGCGACCACCATCGGGATCGCCGGTTCGACCACGACGTCCGATCCGGGCGTAGCGATCGGCGTTGTCGTACCCGCCAGTGCGCAGAACGAGTTTCCGCTGGCAGGTCCATCTGGCGGTTCCACGGTCAATAACGTCACGATCTCGACCACGAGTCCGGGTTCGATCGTGTTACGTGCATTCAACGACGGCACGGCGAGCAGCCTCGCCATCACGCAATCCACCCTGTCGTCGCCGGGCGGCGTGCTGTCGATCATGCCGGCGTCGGTCGATCCGTCGAGCTTCGCGATCACCGCGCAAAACGCGACGCCGATTACGCTGTTCGGCACGGGCGGTGGTCTCAGCATCGGCCCGCAGACCTTCGCGACCTTTGCGTCGATCCCGAACATCGTGCTGGGTTCCAGCACGCAAACCGGGCTTATCACGGTCAACGGACAGTGCGCGTCGGGCGGCTCGCCCTGCGTGCCGACGCGCCCGAGCTTCGCGAACAATCTCACGCTGTCCAATCCGGGCGCGGGCAGCCAGGGGATCGCGCTGCCGTACGGTATCTCGACACCAGGACAGACCTTGATGCTGCTCTCGGCTGGCCCTGTCACGGACCCGGGCGGCATACAGGCCGCCGGGCTGCTCCTCGCCGGCCCCGGCAACTTCACGCTGACGGATCCGCAAAACGATGTCGGCGTGCTGGCGATGGCCGGCGCGGGCAATGTCGACTTCTCTAACTCGCACGGTTTCGTGATCGGTCCGCTCACGAGCCAGACGTTCAATTCCGCTGCGGGCCAGTTGAACACGATCGACGCCACGAACTCCACCCTGACCGGCAACCTGGTTGCGACTGCGACAACGGGCAATATCGGGCTGGGCGGCAGCGCGCCGTCGCCGGCGGGTCCGAATACGAACCTCAGCGCGGGCGGCGCCGTCGATCTGGTGATGGAGAACGGCGTCTTCGTCGATGCGGGCTCGGGCATGATCAGCGCCGGCAACGCATGGCGAATCTGGGCGAGCACCTGGAACGGGGAGATGCGCGGCAGCGTTCAGCCGAACACCGCGCAGCCCAATTTCTACGGCTGCCTGTTTGGCTCGGGCTGTAGTTGGGGTGGCAGCGTGCCCACCACCGGCAATCATTTCGTCTATGTCGCGAGGCCGACGGTGACCGTCACCGCAGGCGGCGCGACGCGTTTCGCCGGAGCGCCTAACCCGCCTTTTACCGCCACATCGAATGGCTTCGTCAACGGCGATAGCGCGGCGGGAGCGTTGAGCGGCTCAGTGACATCCCCTGCCAATGCAAATTCACCCGGCGGACAATATCCGATCAACCCCAACTTTACGTCCGGCGTCGGTTATATCGTGAACGAAGTGCCTGGCACCCTGACGGTGATCCCGATATTGAATCCGATCGCGCAAAGCGGTCTGCAGTCGTTCTTCAGCAGTCAGGAGCAGACCTTCGTCTATGAAAACAATCTGCAGGGCACCAACATTTGCATCGGCTCGAACCAGCCGCTCTTCAGCACCACGCCGCCGGGCGACAATCAGGACATTCTCGCGGTCGAATGGAAGCGGGTACGTTCGCAGCCGAACCTGAACAGCTGCATGCTGATAAACAGCCAGCACGGCTGTGGCGACTTCTAGCGTTGGCAAGTGGGTGCAGGTGCGGCGTGCGCTGCCGTGCCGGCGGGCGAGTGCAGCGCGCGCAGTTGCGCGATCGCGGCCTCGGCTCCGGCAACAAACTGCTGCGACAGCCGCAGTGCTTCGACGACCTCCTCGTGGACAGGCTGCTCCATTCCCATGTGAATCCTGAAGAACCGTTCAGCATGGATGGCTGGATGGTAATGTTGGCGTACACGTTTGGCATCGATCAGCCGCCGGTTGCCGAACAGCTTGCTCAACGCCCATGAGAATGCGCCGTCTTCTCCGCCGACGCGACGAAAGAACTCGTCTGTCGGAAATCCGCCGAGCGCGCGGTACACCGCGCGCCGGATGACGAGGCTGCTCGGCACGGTGTTGCTCAGGATCGCGGCGTATTTTTCGAACTCGGGGTGCGCGACGATGGCCTGCGGAAAGCCGGCAAACTCGACATCCAGCCGCACGGACGCCTCCTGCGGACAACCCTGCAGATATCCGCTTGCGGCGCGCAACGCAGCGGGCAGGTATTCGTCGTCGGCATCGATAAAGGCGAGCAGATCCTGAGACGCATGCATGGCGGCCCAGTTGCGCGCGGCGGCGACGCCGCCGTTCACGTGCATGCGCAGCACTTCTACGCGCGCGTCGGCGCGCCTGTAGTGCTGCGCGATTTCGATCGAGGCATCGGTCGAGCCGTCGTCGACGACGATGATCTGCGCGGCCTCTGGCTGAATGAGGCAGCTTTCCAGCGCGCGTCCAAGCGTCGCTGCCATCTGAAGGCAGGGAATGATGATCGAGATTGGCACGATAGCGAGACTCGTCGAAACGGTTTCGGGCGCTATACCGGCGCCGGACCCTGCGCGAGCTGCAACACCGTCGCCTCCGGATCTTCACTGACCCACACCGCGAGCGCCGTGAAGTTGTCGTGATTCGCACTGGCGCTCGCGCGCACTTTCACCGCCAGCGCGTCGAGCCAGGCGCCGGGTGTCGCAGCCTCGGCCAGCGCTTCGCCCATGCAGGCGTCGTCGGCATACTCCCACAGCCCATCGGTGCAAATCAGAAAAGCGTCGCCGTCACGCAGCGCGAACGTGCCGTCCACGCCCGCAATGTCCAGTTGATCCTGGGTGCCCAGCGCGGCATACAGCACATTACGTCGCGGATGATGGCGCATCTCCTCCGCGGCGAGCAACTGCGCGTCGACCATCTCCTGAACCATGCTGTGGTCGCGAGTCCGGACGCTGATTTCGCCATGGCGGAAACAGTAGAGCCGGGTGTCGCCACAATGAGCCCATGCGGCCGTGCCGCATTCGCGATCGATAGCGAGCAGCACGGCCGTCGAGCGCATGTCCTTCTCGTTATCGTCGCCGCGCAACTGTTCTTCGACGATGTTCTCGTTGGCATGTGCGAGCGCGCTCACCAGCCGCTCGCCCGTCGGCGGCAATTCCGCAACAGTCAGGTAGCGCAAATCCGCCAGTACGGAATCGACGACGATGCGCGAGGCGGTGTCGCCGCCGCCGTGTCCGCCAGCGCCGTCCGCGACGACGCAATAGTAGAGCCGCTCGCTCGACCAGTCGCCGAACGAATCTTCATTGCGTGGCCGGCCGCCCTGGTCAGTCAGGCTTGCGGTGGCAAGTTGCACCGTTGACCTCTCATGTGCTCGTGGTCTCGCGACCTCATTCCTGCGCGTGCGACTGGGCGGACAGAATGCCCAAAACCAGCAGGATGGCAATGCGATTGCCCGGCGTGATATCGATGCCGAGGCGCTGCTCGATCCATTGGCCGATTTCCGTGCGGGCGAAGTCGGCGGGTATCGAGCCTTTTTTCAAGGTGACGCCGAGCTTGCGCGCCCGGTAGTGATATGACGCGATGCCGTAACGCGCCGCCACCTGCGACAAACCGCCTTTTTCGTTTGACAGCCAGCCGAGGCTGCCTGCGAGCAGCATGCGGTCGGCATCGTCGAGCGCGGCGATGAAGCGCGACGCGGATTCGCGCACCTCGGCTTCGTGCAGTCCGTATTGCAGCAGTACCGAGCCGATCGGATCCGGATGAAATGCCGTTTGCCGGTCGATTTCGAGCATCACGTCATCTTCATCGAGCGACACATTGCGCTGATGGCTTGCACTGCGCAGACAGTCGATCAGATAGCGGCGAAAGTACGCGCACACTGCATGACTGGTTGAAGGCGCACTGTGCAGCGGGAAGTTCTGCACGGCCGTCTGCGCGGTCTCGAGACGGAATACCTTCAAATAGAGAAACTGCGAGATGAGTTCTTCCTTGTCCTCGCCAAGCGCTTGCAGTTCCGACGGGTGGTAGCCCGTCAGCGCGTGGCGCACGATCGTATAGATCGATTCCATCTCGTCATGGCTCAGGCATGTGCGCCGTTGCCACAGGTCGGGCAGTGCGCTTTCCCCAGCATGGTCTACTGCAGCTGCGCCTTGGATATGTGCCACTCTTCACCCCGAAGTGGTGAGCCCCGCTGCCGGGGCGAAGCCCTGATGCGTACGCTGCAAGTTTTACCGCTTTTGTGGTACGGCGGATCCTGTCGCCAACGATTCTGGAACTCGCCCGCCGCTCCCGATTAGGCAGGCGACAGCGCCAAACGCGGGCAATACCATGAAATCCGCAACGCACCCCGCAGAGGCATCAGAAACAAAGTTAGTCTATTGGCCTGTTTTCTTTATTACAAGATAAAACTTAATATGTCATGCAGATGAATTCATACGCACGTTCCATTGATATCGGTACTAACCCTCAAATTTATATCAGGGTTTACCTGTTTCAAACGAGGCTTGATTTTTTAAAAAAATGAGCGTCTGATTCGTTTACTTATATGTTCGTCGATCCGCCGGATCGGCCATTGGATAGGGCTGTTCGGGTAGTCAGAAGATGACTTGAATAGTCTGATGATTGCTGGTTATTGATTGTCATACGAAATTTAACGTTTTAAACAATTACAAAATTATCCGTATTGGATATAGTGTTTCGTTTAATTAATGAATTTCCGTTTTTATTGATGTCTGGCTTTAATTTTCCGGGCTGCGTGCTATTCTCCTATCGGATTGTCGGTAAAAAAGTCCGCAGTGCGCTAAAACTCCGGAATACCCGCGCTTAGACAATCTAATTAGAGTTGATACGCATTTCTGGGAGCGCTGATTCATTGCTGGCAGGGCGACCCGTGCCGATCATTTACGGCACGTAAATATTACTCATCCGAGACCGATTCAAGACATGGCCACGCTTGCTGCGGGCGTAATGCTTGCCGAAATATCAGCTGCCAGTCCGTGCGGGGACGACCTCGAGTACGACCCTGACTTCCTTGAACTGGAGCAGGTCGTACACGGCAAGCCGGAGGTGCAGTACGGCGCAACCACGGTCGCCGCCACGCCGCCGGACTGGAAAATCGCGGAAGCGTTGTCACTCGATTTGCTCGCAAAGAGCCGCGACCTGCGTGTCGCGGTGCATCTGGCGCGCGCGCTACTGAACCGCAAGGGTTTCGGCGGTTTCGCCGAAGGCCTCGCGCTCGTGGAAGGACTGCTCGAACAGCGCTGGGACCACGTCTATCCGCAACTCGACCCCGACGACGACAACGATCCGACCGCACGCGTCAACGCGCTCGTCGCGCTCACTGAACAGTCCGGCATGTTGGTCGACGTTCGCGATGCACCGCTCGCGTCGTCGCGCATGCATGGTGTCGTCACGTTGCGCGACATCGAATATGCGACCGGAGAAGTCCCGCTTGCCAACGGCGCTGAGGCGCCGTCGCTGAACTCGATCGAGGCGGTGATTGCCGACGCGCACGAAGATGCCGCCGCTGCGCACGCGGCATTGCTCGATGCGCTGCATAGCGCAACGCGCATCGAGACGGTGTTGACCGAACGCGTCGGCGCAGCGCGTTCGATCGACCTGTCGCCGCTCGCGAGGCTGCTGCGGCGGGCAGCCGACTTTCTCGGCGAGCGTATCGGCGGTAGCGGCGGTACGGGCGGCCCAGCCGAGGCTGCGAACTCATCGTCAGACGGCGACGCTGCCACGGGCGAGCGCGCGAGCGCGGCGCCGGCGGGCGCGCCGCTGTCCGGCGACATCGTGGATCGTCAGGATGTGATCCGGATGATCGACAAGATCTGCGCGTACTACGAGCGCCACGAACCTTCCAGCCCGGTGCCACTGTTGCTGATGCGCGCGCGCCGGCTGGTCGACAAGAGTTTCATGGAAATTCTGCAGGACCTCGCGCCCGAAGGAATGGGCCAGGCACGGCAGGTCGGCGGGATCGATAACGAGTAGGCAGTCAGGCGGGGATGTGCTTTTTGCTTGTAGCAACGCCAGTCACGCGCCACGCTGCTCGCGGCCGTGCGGCGTCAACCAGGGGAATGGTCGTGGCCAAGGAAAGCAGCCAGAAATTCATCGCGCGCAATCGAGCGCCGCGAGTTCAGATCGAGTACGACGTCGAGGTCTACGGTTCGGAGAAAAAGGTCAATCTGCCCTTTGTCATGGGTGTGCTGGCCGACCTCTCAGGTCAGCCGGCGGATCCGCTGGCGCCGGTGGCGGATCGAAAGTTTCTCGAGATCGACGTCGACAATTTCGACGAGCGTTTGAAGTCGATGAAACCGCGCGTTGCCGTGCAGGTGCCGAACATGTTGACGGGAGAGGGCAACCTGGCGGTCGACATGACCTTCGAGAGCATGGACGACTTTTCTCCTGCGGCGGTCGCGCGCAAGGTGGACGCGTTGTCGAAGCTGCTGGAGGCACGCGGCCAGTTGCAAAACCTGCTGACCTATATGGACGGCAAGACCGGCGCCGAGGATCTGATCGCGAAACTGCTGAACGACCCTGCGTTGCTGCAGTCGTTGGCATCCGCACCGAAGCCGCAGGAATGAGCGTGATCTACAGGGGAGTCTGACCATGGCCGAACCCAGCACCGAAGGGCAAGCGCAACCAGGCGAAGCGGCGCTTGAAGTGAGCGATTTCGCGAACCTGCTGCAAAAGGAATTCAAACCGAAGAGCGACAAGGCGAAGGAAGCCGTCGAGACGGCGGTACGCACGCTCGCCGAACAGGCGCTGCGCGACACCAACGTGATCTCCGGCGATGTGCTCGCAACCATCGAATCGCTGATTGCGCAGATCGACGCGAAGCTCACCGCCCAGATCAACCAGATCATCCACTCGGAAGAGTTCCAGAAGGTCGAGAGCGCGTGGCGCGGCTTGCACTATCTGGTGAACAACACCGAGACGGACGAGTCGTTGAAAATCCGCGTGATGAATGTATCGAAGGGCGATCTGTACAAGACGCTCAAGAAATACAAAGGCACCGCGTGGGATCAAAGCCCGTTCTTCAAGAAGCTCTATGAAGAGGAGTACGGCCAGTTCGGCGGCGAGCCGTATGGCGCACTAGTGGCCGATTATCATTTCGACAACAGCGGACCCGACGTCGATCTGTTGACGCAAATGGCAAAAATTTCCGCTGCGGCGCATGCGCCGTTCATCTCGGGCGCCGATCCTGCCGTAATGCTGATGGACTCCTGGCAGGAGTTGGCCAATCCACGCGATCTGACGAAGATCTTTCAGACGCCCGAACATGCCGCGTGGCGTTCGCTGCGCGAGTCAGAGGATTCGCGCTACGTCGGCCTCGCCATGCCGCGTTTCCTCGCGCGCGCGCCGTATGGCGCCAAAACCAATCCGGTCGAAGAATTCGATTTCGAGGAAGACACCGCCGGCGCGGACAGCAGCAAATACGCGTGGGCCAATGCGGCCTATGCGATGGCGACCAATATCAACCGCTCATTCAAGATGTATGGCTGGTGTTCGCGGATTCGCGGCATCGAGTCGGGCGGCGCGGTCGAGAATCTGCCGGTGCATGCATTCCCGACCGACGACGGCGGCGTCGACATGAAATGCCCGACCGAAATCGCCATCAGCGACCGCCGCGAAGCCGAACTGGCGAAGAACGGCTTCATGCCGCTCGTCCACAAGAAGAACTCCGATTTCGCCGCCTTTATCGGCGCGCAGTCGCTGCATAAGCCGGCGGAGTACGAAGACCCGGACGCTACCGCGAACGCGAATCTGGCCGCGCGTCTGCCTTATCTGTTCGCCTGCAGCCGCTTTGCGCATTACCTGAAGTGCATCGTGCGCGACAAGATCGGCAGTTTCAAGGAGAAGGACGACATGCAGCGCTGGCTGCAGAACTGGATCCTCCAATACGTCGATGGCGATCCGGCGCACTCGACGGAAGAGTCCAAAGCACGACGCCCGCTCGCTGCAGCGGAAGTCGTGATTGAAGAGGTAGAAGGCAATCCGGGCTATTACACGTCGAAGTTTTTCCTGCGTCCGCACTACCAGTTGGAAGGCCTGACCGTATCGCTACGGCTGGTTTCGAAGCTTCCGTCAGCCAAGGCGGCATGACGGAAATCCCTATTCAGTGACGAATTGTTTTGAGCGGAGAAAGACATGGCCATCGATATGTTCATGACGTTGGGCGATATCAAGGGCGAGTCGCAGGACAAGACCCATAAAGAAGATATCGAAGTGCTGGCGTGGAGCTGGGGCATGAGCCAGAGCGGCACGATGCACATGGGCACGGGCGGCGGGGCCGGCAAGGTGTCGGTGCAGGACCTGTCGTTCACCAAATACAGCGATAAGGCGAGTCCACCGATCATGGCGGCGTGCACCAAGGGCACCCATATCGACAAGGCACTGCTGACCGTGCGCAAGGCCGGGGGCGACAATCCGCTCGAGTACTACAAGATCACCTTGGAGGGCGTGCTGATCAGTTCGTATTCGACGGGCGGGTCCGGTGGCGAAGAGCGCTTTACCGAGAACGTGACACTCAACTTCGAGAAGTTCCATGTCGAGTACCAGCCGCAAAACGCCAAGGGTGCGAAGGAGGGCGGCGTGGTCGAAGTGAAATGGAACATTCCCGCCAACGCGCCAACCTGAGCAGCTGGCGGCATAGGACGACCGCACTGCACCGGCCGCGCCGCTGCAGTGCATCGGCGCGTGGGATCACGTAAGCCTGACCGGAGCGAACCAGCATGACCGCAGAAGAGCATTTGCGCGAAGGCGATCTCGACGGGTGCCTGCGGGAGTTGCAAGCCCAGGTTCGCAAAGAGCCGTCGAAAGCCGCCTATCGCGTCTTTCTGTTCCAGTTACTCGCGGTGACGGGGGCCTGGGATCGCGCGCTGACGCAACTGAACGTAGTGGGCGAGCTCGACGCCGCCGCGCTGCCGATGGTGCAAACCTACCGCGAAGCGCTGCAATGCGAGGCGCTGCGCGAGGCGGTCTTCAAAGGCGAGCGCGGACCGCTGATTTTCGGCGAGCCGACCGGCTGGCTTGCATTACTGCTCGAAGCGTTGCGGCTCGATGCTGCGGGCGATACCGGCGCGGCGGCCGCCGCGCGCGCGCAGGCGCTCGACGAGGCGCCCGCCACAGCCGGCACCTTGAACGGCGAGCCATTTGCGTGGCTCGCAGACGCGGACAACCGGCTCGGCCCCACACTCGAAACCGTGCTGAACGGGCGTTATTACTGGATTCCGTTTTTTCGAATCAAACGCATCGAGATCGAACCGCCATCCGACCTGCGCGACCGGGTCTGGATGCCGGCCGTCTTCACATGGGCCAACGACGGCCAGGCCGCCGGCCTCATTCCCACTCGCTACCCGGGCACGCTCGCGCAAGAGAATCGTGCGCTGTGGCTTGCGCACCTGACGGAATGGATCGGTGACGACGCAACGGCTGCGCGTCCCGTGGGACAGCGCATGTTCGCCACGGATGCGAACGACTACGCGTTACTGGACGTGCGGACCATCGAACTGATGAGCGGCGACGCCCATCCTGACGAGGACGGCGCGGCCGTGCCGAACCATGGCTGAGCTGACCGCCCGCGACCGCCTGCAGCCTTCGCTGCTCGACCGGCTGACCGATCTCGAACCGGAGGCGAAACTGGAAGCGCGCGAGCGCCGTGTTCTGTCGATGCGTGCGCTGCGCCAGAGCGTGCAGCGCGATCTCGGCTGGCTGCTGAACGCGAACGGCCTCGCGTCGGTGCAGGATCTGACGGGCTATCCCTATGTCGCAACCTCGGTGATCAATTTCGGCTTACCGGACATTGCCGGCAAGACCGCCTCCGGGATCGATCCATTGCAGCTCGAGAGACTGGTGCGCGATGCAATCTGGGCGTTCGAGCCGCGCATCCTGCGCGATACCGTGCGAGTCAGTTCGATGCAGCTCGAAGAGACGACCGGGCGTCATAACACGGTGTCGTTTCTGGTAGAGGGCGATCTGTGGGCACAGCCGTATCCGGAGCGGCTCTACTTCAGGACTGAACTGGATCTGGAAGTCGGCGAAATCAGGGTGCTCGACCAGGGCGGACCGCGCTGAAGCCATGAATCCAGACCTGATCAAATACTACAGCCAGGAACTGCAGCATCTGCGGGAGATGGGGGGCGAGTTCGCGCGCGAGTTTCCGAAGATCGCGGGGCGGCTCGGATTGGAAAGCCTCGAGTGCGCGGATCCCTACGTGGAACGTCTGCTCGAAGGATTCAGTTTCCTTGCGGCGCGCGTGCAGTTGAAAATCGACGATGAATATCCGCGCTTCACCCAACATCTCGCGGAACTGGTGTACCCGCATTACCTCACGCCAACGCCGTCAATGGCCGTGGTGCAAATCCAGCCCGATCTCACCAGTTCCAATCTCGCGGAGGGCGTGCGGATTCCACGCGGCAGCGCACTGCGCAGCGCGCTCGACAAGAACGGCTCGACGCGTTGCGAATACCGCAGCGCGCATGAAGTGACGCTCTGGCCGCTCGAAATCGCGGAGGCCAAATTCTTTACGCATTCAGGCTCGCTCGGCGGCATGGATAGCGCACTGCCGGCGAGCATGGTGGCCGGAGCGGGTATCAAGGCCGGCCTCAGACTGCGCCTGCGTGCCACGGGCGGTCTGAAAATCAACCAGTTGAAACTCGACCGGCTGACCTTGTATCTGCGCGGTACCGACGGCATGCCCACGCGCATCCACGAACGTCTGCTGGGTTCGGTGAGCGGTATCGTCGTCATGCCAGTCAAACGCCCGGCAGCCTGGCATGTGCAGTTGCCGGCAAGCGCGCTGCGGCCAGTGGGCTTTGCCGACGACGAGGCGCTCCTGCCGATCAGTCGGCAGTCGTTCCAGGGCTACCGGCTCTTGCAGGAGTATTTCGCCTTTCCGCAGCGCTTCATGTTTCTGGCGCTCGACGGTTTGCAAGCGGCATTGCGCCGTTGCACTGACACCGAGGTCGAAGTGATCGTGCTGCTCAAGCGTAGCGATCCGCTACTCGAACAATCGCTCGACGCCGCGAATTTCGCGCTGCATTGCACGCCCGCGGTCAACCTGTTTTCACGGCGCACCGATCGCATTCCGCTGTCGGACGAGCAGTTCGAATATCACGTGGTCGCTGACCGCACGCGGCCGATGGACTTCGAGATCTATCAGATAGAAACTGCGACGGGCTATAGCGCGGGGGCGGGCGGCGAACAGCAGTTCGAACCTTTCTATCACGCGCGCGATCTCGGCGCGACCTATCGCGCCGGCGCCTATTACCAGGTACGCCGCGAAAAACGTCTGCCGTCCTCGCGTCAGCATGAGCGCGGGCCGCGCACCAGCTACCTTGGCAGCGAGATGTTCGTCGCACTGGTCGACGCGGCGAATGCGCCGTTTCGCGCCGACCTGCGGCAACTCGGCTTGCAGGTGTTGTGCACCAATCGCGATTTGCCGCTGATCATGCCGATCGGCGTCGGGCCGTCCGATTTCACGCTCGACGTCGAAGCGCCGGTCCAAAGCGTGCGGTGCCTGAGCGGCCCGAGCCGGCCGCTGCCGTCGTATGCGCACGGGGCCGTCGCGTGGCGGCTGCTGAGCCACCTGTCACTGAATTACGCGTCGCTGCTCGACAACGACGCACAGGAAGGCGCACGCGCCATGCGCGATCTGCTCGGACTCTACTGTCCCGCCGACGATATCGCGAGCCAGCGCCTGATCGAAGGCGTGCGCTCGATCGATTCACGTTCGGTGACACGACGTTTGCCATGCGCCGGACCGATCGTGTTCGGCCGCGGCCTCGAAGTCACGGTGACGCTCGATGAGGCAGCGTTCGAAGGCGCCGGCGCGTTTTTGCTCGGCGCCGTGCTCGCCCATTATTTCGCGCAATATGTGTCGATCAACTCGTTCACCGAGACCGTCGTGAAGACGCTCTCGCGCGGCGAGATCATGCGCTGGCCAGCGAGGGTCGGACAATGCCGGACGCTCTGACACTGTTGCGCCGGCTCGAGGACGAAGCCTATCGCTTCGACTTCTTCCAGGCCGTTCGGCTGCTGGAAAATGCTTATCCGGACAAGCCGCGCGTGGGCGAATCGCTGCAGCCGCGCGACGACGCGATCCGTTTCGTGCAGGAGCCGGAACTGGTGTTCCATCCCACTTCGCTGGGTGCCTTCACACCGGCCGGGGACCGTCACGCCGCGCGGCTTGCGGTCAAGTTCTTCGGCCTGCTCGGGCCGCACGGTCCGCTGCCCACTCACCTCACGGAGTACGTGCGCGATCGTGTACGCAACGCGAACGATCCGACCTTCGCGCGGTTTCTCGACGTTTTTCATCACCGGATGGTGACGCTGTTCTACCGCGCATGGGCCAATGCGCAGCCGGCTGTCAGCCTCGACCGTCCCGGGCGCGATCGCTTTTCCTTTTATGTCGGCAGTCTGTTCGGGCTCGGCGAAGCGATGCTGCGTGAGCGCGACGCGGTGCCCGATTTCGCCAAACTGCACTTCGCCGGTTTGCTGGCCGGGCCGACGCGTCCGGCTGCCGGTCTGAAGCTCGTATTAGCGCGTTTTTTCAATCTGCCGGTTGAAATCGAGCAGTGGGTCGGGCATTGGATGACGTTGCCGGCCAGTTCGCTGTCGCGCCTGGGCGCACCGGACGGCTCCGCCGCGCTCGGCGTGTCGACGCTGCTCGGTGCGCGCGTATGGGACTGCCAGCACAAATTCCGCATTGTCATCGGGCCATTGAGTCGCGCCGACTACGAGCGTTTCCTGCCGGGCGGCGAGAGCCTGAACCGCCTCGTCGACTGGGTGCGTAATTACGCTCGCGACGGGCTCGATTGGGACCTTCGGCTGGTACTCAGGCAGGAGGAGGTGCCACGCCTGAAACTCGGGCGTCACACCCGGCTCGGTTACACCACCTGGACGCTGCGCGGCGCGGCGCACGGCGACCAGCGCCAGTTGTTGCTGCATCCGACCGACCAGGAAGGCCGTTCGCGGATTTCCGCTGCGGCCCGCGCGTCGGCGTCCGAGGCGCCGCCACAGACACCATCGAGGGACTAGCAAAATGGCCGAGATCAAACGGGCAGCATTGTTCGGCAAGCTGAACAAGCTCGGATTCCGTGCAATCGAGAGCGCGAATGTCTTTTGCAAGTTGCGCGGCAATCCTTATATCGAACTGGTGCACTGGTTTCACCAGATCTTGCAACTGCAGGACTCCGACCTGCACCGTATCGTCAAACATTACGGACTCGAACCGTCCGGGCTGGCGCGCGATCTGACCGACGCGCTCGACCGTTTGCCGCGCGGCTCGAGTTCGGTGACCGATATCTCGTCGCAAGTCGAGGAAGCGGTCGAACGCGGCTGGGTGTTCGGCTCGCTGATGTTCGGCGATGCGCAGGTGCGCACCGGTCATCTGGTGGTGGGCCTGTTGAAGACACCGTCCCTGCGTAACGGGTTGTACGGCATCTCGCGCCAGTTCGAACGCATCAAGCTCGATTCGCTCGTCGACGATTTTGACAGCTTGCTGCGCGAGTCGCCGGAAGCGGGCATGAGCGCGAGTGACGGTTTTCAGCCGGCGGGCGCGCAAAGCGAAACCGGCGATGCCGGCGGTCCGGTGCCGGCCGCCGCGATGGGCAAGCAGGAAGCGCTGCGGCGCTTCACCACGGATCTGACCGAACAGGCGCGCAACGGCAAGCTCGACCCGATCGTCGGACGCGACGAGGAAATTCGCCAGGTGGTCGACATCCTGATGCGCCGACGCCAGAACAATCCGATCCTGACCGGCGAGGCGGGTGTCGGGAAGACGGCGGTCGTCGAGGGTTTCGCGCAGCGCATCGTGGCGGGCGACGTGCCGCCGTCCTTGCGCGACGTCCAGTTGCGCACGCTCGACGTCGGCCTGTTGCAGGCGGGTGCGAGCATGAAGGGCGAGTTCGAGAACCGCTTACGGCAGGTGATCGAGGAGGTGCAGGCCTCCGAGAAGCCGATCATTCTTTTCATCGACGAAGCGCACACGCTGGTTGGCGCGGGCGGGGCGGCCGGCACCGGCGACGCGGCGAATCTGCTGAAACCTGCGCTTGCGCGCGGCACGCTGCGTACGGTGGCCGCCACGACGTGGGCCGAATACAAGAAGCACATTGAAAAAGACCCGGCGCTCACGCGTCGCTTCCAGGTGGTGCAGGTCAGCGAGCCGGACGAAACCAAAGCGATCCTGATGATGCGTGGGGTCACCTCGACGATGGAGCAGCATCACAAGGTGCAGGTCCTCGACGAAGCGCTCGAAGCCGCGGTGCGGCTTTCGCACCGCTATATTCCGGCGCGGCAGTTGCCCGACAAGGCGGTCAGTCTGCTCGACACCGCCTGCGCGCGCGTGGCGGTCAGCCAGCACGCGACGCCGGCTTCGGTCGACGATTCGCGCAAGCGGATTGCGGCGCTCGAAACCGAGCTGGCGATCATTGGCCGCGAAACCGCGGTCGGCGTCAACACGCAGGAGCGTCACGCCGCGGCGTCGGAAAAGCTTGCGGCCGAACAGGCGCGCCTCTCCACGCTCGATATCCGCTGGCAGGCGGAAAAGGAACTGGTGACACGGATTCTCGCGCTGCGCGCACAACTGCGAGGCGAGACCGGCAAGGTTGAAGGCGCCAGCGAAGCAGGCGAAGCAGGCGAACCAGGCGCTACGCAGGAGACGGCCGCCGGCGATGCCGCCGTGCGCGATGCGCGACTCGCCGAACTGCGCGACCTGCAGGCGCAACTCGCACAGCATCAAGGCGAAGATCCGCTGATTCTGCCGACCGTCGACCAGCAGGCGGTCGCTTCCGTGGTCCAGGACTGGACCGGCATCCCGGTGGGCCGGATGGTCCGCAACGAAATCGAAAACGTGCTCAAACTCGCGGAGAACCTGAACCGGCGCATCATCGGCCAGGCCCATGCCACCGAGATGATCGCGCGGCGCATTCAGACTTCACGCGCCGGTCTCGACAATCCGAACAAGCCGATCGGCGTATTCATGCTTGCCGGCACCTCGGGTGTCGGCAAGACCGAGACCGCGCTGGCGCTCGCCGAGGTGCTTTACGGCGGCGAGCAGAACGTCATCACCATCAACATGAGCGAGTATCAGGAAGCGCACACGGTGTCGTCGCTCAAGGGGGCGCCGCCCGGATACGTCGGTTATGGCGAAGGCGGCGTGCTGACTGAAGCGGTGCGCCGCCGTCCGTACAGCGTGGTGCTGCTCGACGAAGTCGAGAAGGCCCATCCGGACGTCCACGAAATTTTCTTCCAGGTGTTCGACAAGGGTTGGATGGAAGACGGCGAGGGCCGCGTGATCGACTTCAAGAACACGCTGATCCTGTTGACCACCAATGCCGGTACGGACCTGATCACGAGCCTGTGCAAAGACCCGGAACTGATGCCGGAGCCGGAGGGCATCGCGAAAGCGTTGCGCGAGCCCTTGCTGAAGGTATTCCCGCCGGCCTTGCTTGGGCGCGTCGTGGTGATTCCGTACTACCCGCTCTCCGACGAGATGCTTGGCGCGATCATCCGCTTGCAGCTCGGGCGGATCGAGAAGCGCATGCGCGTGTCACACAAGATTCCGTTCAGTTATGACGACGACGTCGTGAAGCTGATCGGCAGCCGCTGCACCGAACTCGAAAGCGGCGGCCGCATGATCGACGCGATTTTGACCAACACGCTGTTGCCGCGTATCAGCACGGAATTTCTGACGCGGATGATGAATGGGAGCTCGGTAACGAAAGTGCAGATCGGGGCGCGCGACGGCGAATTTCTCTATACGTTCGATTGATGGTTCGACGGGACGCTCGCGTGGGTTTTCTGGTACTTCGCATGGTGGATGCCTTCATATGCCGCAACAAGTCAGCATGGGCGCAACGCTGCAATGTTCGTTCGGCGCCGCGCCTTCGTCTCTGGTGGTGCTGCCGGTCAATCGCGTGATGGGCGAAGGGCCGCCCGCGGCCAACATCATGGACCACATTCCGCTCGTCAACATCATGCCGTTCGGCGTGTGCAGTTCGCCCGCCAATCCGACGGTCGCTGCAGCGACGACGGCGGCGTTGGGCGTGCTGACGCCGATGCCGTGCATTCCCGCGACCATGACGCCGTGGACGCCAGGTGCGCCGACCGTGCTGCTCGGCAACCAGCCTTCGCTCGACAACGTATCGACTTGCATGTGCAACTGGGGCGGCGTGGTCACGATCATCAATCCGGCAACTGTCAAGACGATGATTCCGTGACATGACCACACAAGACCCGAACCGCCACGCCACCGTCAGTTGCGCACCTGCCGGCAAGGATCTGTTGTTTCTGCATCTGAGCGGCACGGAGGAGTTGGGGCGCCTGAGCGAATGGCGACTGGATCTACTGAGCATGCGCAACGACTTGCAAGCGGCCGATCTGCTCGGCCATGACATCTCGATCGCGCTTGCGCTGCCGGGCGACGGCGAACGCCAATTCAACGGTATCGTCACGGTGTTCCGGATCGTTGCGCCGGGTGACGGCACCCGCAACCGGATGGCACGCTATGAAGCCGTGGTGCGCCCGCGGCTGTGGCTGCTGACGCGCGCCTCGCATAGCCGCTTTTTCTATGAGACGAGCGTGCTGGATATCGTCACCCGCGTGCTGCAGGACTACAACATCGACGTCAGCAATAAATGCCAGGCGAGCTATCCGCCGATGCAGCACTGCGCGCAATACCGCGAAACCGATTTCGCTTTCGTTAGCCGGCTCATGGAGCATGAAGGCATTTACTACTACTTCGAGCACAAAGCGGGCAAGCACACGCTGGTGTTGACCGATTCGAGCGACGTGCATGGGCCGATCGATCACTATCCGTCTATCTCCTACGACGCATGGCACGAGCCTTCGAACGAGAAGGAATGCATCTATGCCTGGAGTTCGGGTGCGGAATTGCAGACCGGCAAGTACGAAGTCAACGAGTACGATTTCGAAAAACCTTCGTCGAGCAATCAGCAAGGCCTGCTGTCGCGTGCGACGCGGCCGAAAGTGTACGACCCGCCGGTGTACACGATGCAGGAACATCTGAGCGGTCACGTTCAGTCCGGCGATGGCGATCGTTATGCGAAGGTCGGCGTCGAAATTCATCAGGCGCGCAACGACAGCATCTCGGGCCGCTCGAGCGCGCGCGGCATCTGGCCGGGCGGCCAGTTCAAGCTCGAGGGGCATGCCTGTGACGCGCAGAACCATGATTATCTGGTGGTCAGCGCGGCGTACGAAATCAATTCGGATGTGTATGCATCCACGGTTCGCCACGATCCGTCGCTACCGTTCTTCGACTGTGCGTTCACTGCATTGCGCAAGGAAAACCACTTCCGCACGGAGCGGTTGACCCCGCAGCCGGTCGTGGCGGGTCCGCAGACCGCCGTGGTGGTCGGCCCGGACGGCGAAGAAATCCTCACCGACAAATACGGCCGCATCAAGGTGCAGTTTCATTGGGAGCAGTTCGCACCGCCGGCCGATGCGGACGCCCGCATGAAGCGCTGCTGGGTGCGCGTGTCGCAGAGTTGGGCCGGCAAACGCTGGGGGACCTTCTTCGTGCCGCGTATCGGCCAGGAGGTGATCGTCGATTTTGTCGAGGGCAATCCGGACCGGCCGCTCGTGACCGGCTGCGTCTACAACGCCAACACCATGCCGCCGTACGATCTGCCGGCCAATCAGGCGCTGTCGACGTTGAAGAGCAATTCGACCAAAGGTGGCGGCGGTTTCAACGAAATGCGTTTTGACGATGACAAAGGCGACGAGCAATTGTTCTTCCACGCAGAGAAGGATCACGAAACCTGGGTGAAGAACGACATGCTGAGCAACGTGGGAAACGATCGGCATCTGAAGGTCACCGGGAACGAGTTTGTGGCAGTCACCGGCGCACGCCATGACGCCGTGACCGGCGACCAGAACGCCCAGGTGGACGGCAACGCGTCGCTCAAGGTCGCGCAGAAGCTGCAGGAAAAAGTCGGGATGGACTATGCGATCGACGCGGGCATGAACATCCATATCAAGGCGGGCATGAACATCGTGTTCGAAGCGGGCGCGAGTATTACGCTAAAGGCAGGTGGCGCCTTCGTGGTGGTGGGCCCGGTGAGCGTGGCGGTGTCAGGCACGCCGATCCTGCTTAATTCCGGCGGCTCGGCGGGCTCCGGCAGCGGCTCGTCGCCAACCGCGCCGAGCGCACCCAAAGACGCCGACGACGGGACCAAAAAAATCAAATCGTGAGCTGATTGATCTGACCGGTTGTGGGGAGCCAAGTGAACTATCCGATTCTTTCGCTGCGGGTTGTGCGATTCAACGACGAGACGCTGGCCGAGCCGATTGCGATCGCGTTCGGACCCGCAGGCGGCACGATTGGCCGGGCAAACGACTGCACGCTGGTGCTGCCCGATCAACAGCGCGCGATTTCGCGCGTCCATGCGCGCGTCGAGTTTCGCGGCGGCGACTATTTACTGTGCGATCTCGGCAGCAATCCGAGCGTGTTGAATCAGCGCGCGCTAGGCGGCACGCGCGAGGCCCGGCTCGCGGATGGCGACCGTCTCCTGATCGGCTCGTATCTGCTCGAGGTGTCGATCGGCGAGCAGGCGGCGGGGTTGCGCAGTCTAACGGGCGGCCACGATCCGCTCAGCGCCGCGCAGGTGCTCGGCGGTCCGTTGCCGGCCGATCCGCAAGGCGACGTGTTGCGGCTTGGTTCGCTCGATCCGCTTGGCCAGCCGGGCTTTGGCGAACAGCCGCGAATATCGTCGCGGCCGGGCTTTGCGGGCTCGGAGAGCGATCACGTGTCGCCGGAGTTGCAAGCGTTTTCGGTGCCGCAACCGGCCCGGCAGGATCCCGGCAGGACGGCGCCACCGGCAGCAGGGATTCCGGCTGACTACGATCCGCTCGCCGATGCGTTGGCGCAGTGGGAAACGCCAGCGCAGGCGGGCAGCGCATCGTATGCGGCGACGCCGCGTCATACGCAAGAGGAGGCGGCGTGGCCCGCTTCGGCGCCCCCGGCACCCGCGCCTCAAGGCGGTCCGACGGGCTTGCCCGCCGGATTGCTCGATACCTTTTCGGCAGGCACCGCGGCCACCCCGTTCGATGACCTGTTCGCGGCGCCATCTGCGCCATCTGCGCCGGTTGTGCCGGTGGTCGTGCCGGTTGTAGCGCCACAGACCGCTAGCGTGCGGCTTGTCATGCCTGCGGCGGCGTCTGCCCCACAGCCCGCTCCGCCGCTTGCTCCGATCACGCCATCACCTTCTGTGCCGTTGCCGATCGCCGACGTTGCGCCAACTCAGGCGTTCGCCGCGGAGCTGCCTGGCGGCGTGCAAGCGGCCATGCCATCGCCCGCCCAGGCTGCCCAGGCCGCCCAGGCCGCCCAGCCCACTCCTGCGCGCCAGGACGCAGCCGTTCCGGCGAGCACGAATGCCGCCACGTTCCAGGCCCTGCTGGAAGGTCTCGGCCTCGATGCATCGCGCACGCCGAACTTGCCTGAGCCGGAATTCGCGCGCCTCATCGGCGAAATGCTGCGTGAATCGCTGCGCGGCACGATGGCCGTGCTGCGAGCGCGCTCGATGACCAAACGCGAAGCGCGCCTCGACACGACGATGATCGTCGCGCGCGACAACAACCCGCTCAAATTTTTCCCCGACGTCGACAGCGCGCTGGCGCCGATGCTGACCGGCCGCAATGCCGGCTATCTGCCGCCCGACGAGGCACTCAGGCGTGCCTTCAACGATATCGAGGCGCACGAACTCGCCGTCCTCGCCGGTATGCGCGCGGCGCTCGCCCACGTGCTCAGCCGCTTCAATCCCGGCTCGATCGAAGCGCAGTTAAAAGACCCCGGCGCACTCGAAAAAGTGCTGTCGAACCGCAAGGCGAAGCTGTGGGATCTGTTTGTCGAGTTACAGGGCGCCATCACGCGCGAAGCCGAC
Source organism: Paraburkholderia domus (assembly GCF_905220705.1). GTDB lineage: Bacteria > Pseudomonadota > Gammaproteobacteria > Burkholderiales > Burkholderiaceae > Paraburkholderia > Paraburkholderia domus. The sequence goes on along the minus strand of NZ_CAJNAT010000001.1, from coordinate 142,160 downwards.
GACGACTTCCAGAAGCTCTTCGGCAGGGCGTTCAACGACGCGTACGAGGCCCAGATCGACGCATTGCACGCGGCCCGCGAGCGTCAGCCGAAGGACCCGGCCAATCCCACCTGACATACTTTTGAACGAGACAACATGTCCTGGAACAGCAAAGTCATCTGGTCGGAGGGGATGTTCCTTCAACCCCAGCATCTGCAGCAGCACGACCGCTATCTGCAGAGGCAACTGGAGACGCGCGCCGCCGGCCTGCGCCCGTACAGTTGGGGCTTTACGGCGTTGGAGATCGACGAGCCCTTGCTCAAACTCGGCAAGCTCGCGCTGCTGTCGTGCTCCGGCGTAATGCCGGATGGCACACCATTCGATCTTCCCGCCGATGATGACTTGCCCGAGCCACTCGACATTCCCGAAAGCACGCGCAACATGCTGGTCCAACTGGCGTTGCCGGTGCGCAGGCCAGGTGTGGCCGAAACCGGCAACGAGGTGAGCGAGGAGAACTTCGCGCGGCATCGTATCGCCGAACTCGACGTGAGCGACAGCAATGACCCGAATGCCGGCGCTGCGTTGATGCAGATCGGCAAGCTGCGGGTGCGTCTCGCGCTCGCTCCCGAAGTGGCGAATGCCTACACGACGCTCGGCGTGGCGCGCGTGCTCGAACGCCTGCCCGACAACCGGGTCGTGCTCGAGAACGACTACAGCCCGCCGTGTCTCGACTATCGGGTGGCGCGCCGCCTTGGGGCTTTCGTCGACGACCTGGTGGGCCTTCTGCATCAGCGCGGCGAAGCGCTGGCCGCGCGCCTTGCGCAGCCGGGCGTGACGGGCGTCGCGGAGGTGGCGGATTTCCTCTTGTTGCAACTGATCAACCGTCACGAGCCGCTCGCTTCACATCTGTCGACGATGACTGGGCTCCATCCCGAGGAACTCTACCGGGTGGCAGTGCAGTTGGCCGGCGAACTGGCGACTTTCAGCCAGGCGTCGAAGCGGCCGCAGGCGTACCCGGTATACCGCCATGAGTGGTTGAAAGAAACCTTTGCGCCGGTGATCGACGACATACGTGCGTCGCTGAGCATGGTGATGGATCCGCATGCGGTGCCGATTCCGCTCGAAGAACGCAAGTTCGGCTTGCGCGTGGCGATCGTGCCGGACAAAACGCTGTTCGCCGGGGCTACCTTCGTGCTCGCGGTGCGCGCGCAGATGCCGGCCGAGCACATCCTGACCGGCTTCGCACCGCAGGTGAAGATCGGACCGGTCGAACGCATTCGAGATCTGGTCAACCTGCAATTGCCTGGCGTCGGCCTGCGTGCGTTGCCCGTGGCGCCGCGGCAATTGCCGTTCCACGCCGGCTTTACCTACTTCGAACTTGATCGTGGCAACGACCTGTGGAAGCAGTTCTCGAGTTCCGCCGGTATGGCGCTGCATGTCGCCGGCGACTTCCCCGGGCTGACGATGGAGTTCTGGGCAATCCGCCGCTGATGCATTGATTGAGGATGTTCATCGTGACTCCAGACGAACCGCGCGGCCCCAGCGACGATCCCGGCGCGACGATCCTGATCCCGACGCCCGGCGGCGCGCGGGCGGCGTTCATGGCGGCCGCGGCAACGCCCGCGCCGATGCTGCCCGCTGGCGGCGGTCTCAATCCGCTGTTGCGCGCGGCCAACCCGCTGATCGAACTGGCGCTGCCGCTGCGCCAGTTGCCCACTCATCCGAATGTCGAAGAGTTGCGCAACCAGCTGATGCAGATGGTGCGCAACTTCGAAGTGCAAGGCCGTGCCAACGGCATCGACGACGAGAAGCTCGGCGCTTCGCGCTACTGCCTGTGCACCTTTCTCGATGAGGCGATCTCCAGCACGCCATGGGGCGCGGGCCTGTGGGGCAGCCGCAGCCTGCTCGTGACGTTCCATAACGAGGCGTCGGGTGGTGAGCGTTTTTTTCTGATCCTGCAACGCCTCGCGCAGAATCCGGCGGGCAATGCCGACGTGCTCGAATTGATCTATGTGATTCTCGGACTCGGTTTCGAAGGACGCTACCGTCTGATCGACGGCGGCCGCACGCAGCTCGACACGATCCGCGAGCGCCTCGAGCAGATGATTCGCGGGCAGCGTGGCGCCGCGGAGCGCGATCTGTCGCCGCACTGGCTGCCGGTCAAGGTCGAGCGCAAGCCCTTGTTGCAGCTCGTTCCGTTGTGGGTCGCGGCGGCTGTCGCGTGCATGGTGCTCGTGATCGTTCACCTGGTGTTGAGCTTCAGACTCAACGACATGTCCGATCGGGTGTTCGAAGCGCTTCACGGTATTCGTGTTGCGCCGGCGCCCGCGCTCGCCTCGAAACTTGCAGCGGCGCCGAAGCTCGCGCCGAAGCTGTCGCAGTTCCTCGCGCCTGAAATCGCCCGCGGCCTCGTGAGCGTCGCCGAGTTACCCGATCGGACCGTTGTCACGATCAACGGCGACGGCCTGTTTGAGTCGGGCAGTGCCGATCTGGCGCCGGGTTTTGTCCCCCTCGTACAACGCATTGGCGACGCGCTGAAGGAAGTGCCGGGCAATGTCGTCGTGGCGGGCCACACAGACAACCAGCGGGTCTTCTCCGCGCGCTTCCCGTCGAACTGGCATCTGTCGCAGGCGCGCGCCGAAGCAGTGCGCGATATGCTCGTGGCCCGTGCCGGCACGCCAGGCCGCTTCAGCGCCGAAGGGCGGGGCGACGCCGAGCCGATCGCTCCCAATGACACCAGCGCGAATCGCGCGAAGAACCGCCGCGTCGATATCACCGTGCTGGCGCCGGGAGCGGCATCGTGAGCGTCTTTGCGCTCGGTGCGTCGCGCGTGGAAGGGAGCCGCGTATGAAAATCTTCAACTGGCTGAGACGGCCCATCGTGCTGTCGTTGCTCGGCGTGCTCGCACTGTCGCTGATCGTCTGGGTCGAGGGGCCGCTGATTGCGTACGCGGGCCACGAGCCGCTCGAAACCGCCAGCAGCCGGTGGACCGTGATCGTCGTGCTGTTGTTGCTGTGGGCGCTTTACTGGGGCGTGCGCTGGATCGCAATGCGCCTCGCCAACGTCAGGTTCACCCGCGTGGTTGCCGAGGGGCCGGTCGAGCCGGCGCCCGGCAAAAAGGAATCCGAGGCTGACGTCGCCGCCTTGAAGCAGCGTTTCGAAGCGGCCATGGCGACCTTGCGCAAGGCACGCGTCAAGGGTCGCTTCGGGAGTCAGTACGTGTATCAGTTGCCGTGGTACATGTTCGTCGGCGCGCCCGGCACGGGCAAGACCACCGCACTGTTGAACTCGGGGCTCAAGTTTCCGCTGGCCGACCGGCTCGGCAAGCAGTCGGTCGGCGGCGTGGGCGGCACGCGCAATTGCGACTGGTGGTTTACCGACGATGCGGTGCTGCTCGATACCGCAGGCCGCTTTACCACGCAGGACAGTTTCGCCGAGGCCGATCAGGCCGCCTGGGCCGGTTTCCTGCAACTGCTGCGCAAATATCGACCGCGCCGGCCGCTGAACGGCGTGATCGTCGCACTGTCGGCGCACGACCTGCTGCAACTATCGGATACGCAACGCGCGCAGCAGGCGAATGCCGTTCGCGAACGGCTGAAGGAACTGTACAGCCAGCTTGGCATGCGTTTTCCGGTCTATGTGATCGTGACCAAATGCGATCTGCTCGCGGGCTTCGCCGAATTTTTCGACGATCTCGGCCGCGACGAGCGCGAGCAGGTATGGGGCGTGACTTTTCCATTCAATGAAAAAGGCTCGCCTGACGACGCGTTGGCTGCATTTCCCGCTGAATTCGACGCGCTGGAAAAGCAGCTGCAAGCCCGCGTGCTGAACCGGATGCAGCGCGAGACCGACACGCGCCGGCGCGCGCTCGTCTATGGATTTCCGCAACAGTTCGCCGGTCTGCAGTCCGTGCTGAAAGGGTTTCTCAACGAAACCTTCAGTACGTCCCGTTTCGACCAGTCCGCGTTGCTGCGCGGGGTCTATTTCACCAGCGGCACCCAGGAAGGCCGGCCGATCGACCGCGTGATGAGCGCGGTGGCCGCGGCGCTCGGATTGCAGCAACAGGTTGTCGTGCCTGACCCGGCGAGCGGGCGTGCTTACTTCATCACGCGGTTACTGCGCGAAGTGATCTTCGAGGAAGCAGGGCTCGCGGGCACGAACCAGAAACTGGAGCGGCGCCGCGCGTGGTTCCAGCGTGCCGCTCTGGTGGCGATCGGCATCGTCACGGTGTTGGCGCTGCTGCTGTTCTTCGTCAGCTATCAACGCAACAGCACCTATATTGCCGATGTTCAGCAGCATGTTGGAGAGTTGCAGAAGCTCGCGCAGAGCACGCAGCAGACTGACAACCCGCTTGCGTTGCTACCGCTGCTCAATGCCGCGCGCGACATTCCCGGCGGTTATGCGGACCGCGACAAAGGCGTTCCGTGGTTGTCGCGCCTCGGCCTCTATCAGGGCGACAAGCTCGGCCTTGAAGCGCAGACCAGCTATCGCCGGCTACTGCGGCAAACCTTGTTGCCTCTCGTGGTCAGCCGAATGGAAGAAGAGCTGCGCCGCGGCGATGCGAACAATCCAGACTTCCAGTATGAAGTCTTGCGCGCGTACCTGATGCTCGGCGACTCGCTGCACTACGACGCCGACTCCGTGCGGCTGTGGGCGGATGTGGATTGGCGCCGCGGTCCGTTGCGCGACGCCAGCGATGATCAGCGCAACGATATCGACGGCCATCTCGCAGCGTTGTTCCAGCCGGCGCGCTTCGATGCGTCGCTGCCACTGGACAAGGACCTGATCGCGCAGGCGCGTGCGACGCTCGCCAAGATGCCGTTGACGCAACGCCTGTTCAACCGCGTCAACCGCAATCTCGAACAGGCCCGGCCCCAGGAGTTCAGCGTCGCCAATGCGGCCGGTCGAAACGCCGCGCTGGTGCTCGTGCGCAAAAGCGGCGCACCGTTGACGCGCGGCGTCTCCGGGGCTTACACGCGGGCCGGCTATCAGAAGTTCGGCCAGTTGCGTGACGAGGCGGTGATCGATGTCGCGAAGGACGACTGGGTGTTGGGCCGTGAGGAATCCGTACTGACGCCGAATGGCGTCGAGGACCTGAGGGCGGGTATTACGCGCCTCTACTATGACGAGTACATCCGCCAATGGGATGCGTTGCTCAATGACATCGATGTGGTTCCGTTCGACGGCGTGGAAAAAGGCGCACGGGTGGCGAACCTGCTCGCGGCGCCCGATTCGCCGCTGCGCTCGCTGATGTTGGCTGCGGCGCAGGAAACCACGCTCGGTACCGCGAAGACCGGCGCTTCGCTGACGGAGCAGGGCGTTGCCGCGTTGAGCGGCAAGCTCGATGCGGCCAAGAAGCGCCTCGAGAACGCCCTTGGCAACCAGCCGGACGACGCGGCAGCGCCGCCGCCGGCAGAGCTCAATCCCGTCGACGCGCATTTCCAGGCGCTGCATGAACTCGCCGGCAAACCGGGCGCCACAGGCCCGGTTCCGTTGGACGTGCAACTCGCGGCGTTGAAGGATGCGGCGGCCTACCTTGAGGCCGCGGACGCCGCGCGCCGACAGGGCTTGCCGGCTCCGCCAGGGGATGCGTTGAACAAGCTCAAGCTCGTCGCCCAGGGTGCGCCGCCACCGCTAGCGACAGTGGCCACGGCCGTTGCGACGGGTGCGGGATCGCTGATGGTCGGCGGTGAGCGGGCGCGCCTCAACGCGTTGTGGCAGGCGAACGTCGCGCAGTTGTGCCGGCAGGCACTCGACGGTCGCTATCCGCTCGTGCGCGGGTCCACGCGTGACGCCGCCCCCGATGATTTCGGCAGACTGCTCGGGCCGGGCGGCCTGATCGACGATTTCTTCCAGAAGAACCTGACGACGCTGGTCGATATGTCGGGACCACAATGGCGCTGGCGCAGCGGCGCCGATACGCTCGGCATACCCGTCGACGTACTCGCGCAGTTCCAGCGGGCCGCGCAGATCCGCGACGCGTTTTTCCGTGCGGGTGGCCGCGATGTGTCGGTGCGCTTCGAGGTGAAGCCGCTCACCATCGATCCGGCGATTACGCAATTCACGCTCGACATCGACGGACAGCAACTGATCGTCAAACCGGGCACACCGCAATCCATGGTGTTCCAGTGGCCGAGCGGGAAGGGGACCGGCCAGGCGCACGTCGAGTTCATGCCGCCGGGCAGCGCGACGCCTGCGCGTGCCGACGGCCCGTGGGCGCTGCTGCATCTGCTGGACGACGCGCATTTGCAGCCCACCTCGCAGGCTGACCGGTTCCGTCTGAATTTCGAATCGGATGGCCGGCGCGCGGAGTTCGAACTTGCGGCCAGCAGTATCGTGAACCCGTTTCGCCGCGGCATGCTCGAGCAGTTCCGCTGCCCGGATCGGCTATGAGCGAAGCCCCGTCTCCAAAGCCGGGTTTTTTCGGGAAGGTGCGCACGCATGGCGACTTCGTATCGCGGCGCTTGCCGGTGGAGTTCGTGACGCCTTGGGATAAGGGCTTGCAGGAAGGCATGTTGCTCGGGCGGCAGCGCTTCGGCGCACAGTGGCTGCCGTTGTATCTGAATGCGCCTGTGTGGTGTTTTGCGTTGGGGCCGCACGTGTATGGCCCGAGCGCCTGGGCGGGCGTGTTGATGCCAGGCGTGGACCGTGTGGGGCGTTACTTTCCGTTCACGATTGCTCAGGCATTCGAAGGCGTCGAACTCGAGCGGCAACTGGCCGGCGCACAAGCATGGTATGACCGCTTGGCGGAACTGGCACTGGCAACACTGGCGCCGGAATTCGCACTCGATGAATTCGATGCGGCGTTGCGCGCGGAGGATTTGTGCAATGGCGATCACGAGTTGACGCCATGGCGTCTTGCAGTGCGGGACGCGTCCGACGAGGGCTTTGCAGCATTGCTCGTAAACGCCGCCGTAACGGGACAGGGTGTCTGGTGGAGCGACGGATCGCCAGCCATGGCGGCTTCTGCGAGAATCTCCACGGGCGCGACGAGCGGCCTGCAGTTCGCGAGTCTCCTCGACCTCGGTGCGGACGAATGGGACTCGGTTGTCGAATTGACGTCGAACGCAGGTGCCTGGAAATAAGTTGAACCAACGCGCTGTACGCTGGCCCGGGTTTCAAATTGACTGCCCGTCATTCGTCTTTAAAGGATGAGGCTGTCATGCCGGTTCCTGCCGGTGTTCGCCGACGCTCCGTGACGGAGCGCTGGCGGTCTTACGGCATATGAATTCTGCGGAGATCGCCGTATGTCACGCCTGACACATTCATCTTCCGGACGACGCTCAGAAAGCGCTGTTCTGGTTGCCGCGCTCTGCCTCGTGGCGTTGCTGTGCACGGCCACACGCGCAGCCGAACCGGTCCTGAACGAGAAGGACATCAACGAGCAGTCGGTGACACGCGCGCTCGAGCCCGACAAGTCCAACGAGTCCAACGAACCTGACGACAACGTCGTGACACGCGGCTTCGTGCTGTCGAACAAGCAACCGTCGGTCGCGCCGCGACCCGCCGCTGCGTCGAGAAAGCCCGCCGCGCAAATGCTCATCACGTTTGCCAGCAATTCGGCCACGCTCACCGACAGCGCGCAGGCTGCGCTCGACAAGGTCGCCAGTGCATTACAGTCGGAGCGGCTCGCGGCGTACCGGTTTCGCGTCGAGGGACACGCTGATCCGCGCGGCTCGCCCGATGCCAACATGAAGCTCTCGGAAGATCGCGCAGCCGCGGTGGTCCAATACCTGACGCAGAAGGACGGCATTGCTCCTGAGCGGCTGTCGTCGCTCGGTAAAGGTTCTTCGGAGCCCTTGAACAAGCGCAATCCGGCGGCGCCGGAAAACCGTCGCGTGACGATCGTCACGGTGACGGAGTAGGTGGATTTTCGGGCTGGTGCCGATGACACGTTATCGCGTGCGTTGCGCCCGAGCGGCAATGGCGGCGCTGCTGTTTGCTTCGGCAACCGCGATTGCGGTTGCCGTGGAGGTGAATGCCTGGAAGAGCGCTGCTGATGGCTCGAGCGCGAGTGCGACGCTGGAGCCCGCTGTCGATAACGATACCGGCGCGCTACGCTTGCCGCTTGGCCATCTCGAAGCCGCGTTGGCGTCCGCGCGTTTGCAATTGTTCACCGTTACGGACCGACCCGGGCTCTACGTGATGCAGGCAGCAAGCCTCGCGCAACAGGGGGCAATGTTTGCGCGTGTGGTTGCCTTGCTCGAACGGCGCGATATGCCGCGCAATCGCGTGGTGTCGGCGGCGGCCATTGCGGCGCATGCGCGGCGCTTTGGTACCGACCCAGCGGGCCTGACTGCGGGCAACAATTTCAGCACCGTCGAGCTGACGCACTTTTTCGAAGTGGCGCGCGAGCAGGGCGTGGTGTTGAACCAGGACGAGCGCGTGTTGCAAACGATCCTCGTGCGATGGCGTTTGATCCGCCAGGAGCAGGGCATCTGGAAAGCGGTGAGCGCACGGGATTTTCTGATCACGATTCCAGGACTGGGGCCGGCACCGGGCGGAGAGATGATTGACGCCACGGTCAGGGCAGCGATCCTCAGTCACGAATTAGGGCATTGGCAGTATTTCTCCGACAGTGCGTATGCGCACGCGTGCCGTGTGTTCTGGTGGCAGGTATTGAGCTATGAAGAACGCGCGGAATTGACCCGGCAGTTGGCAAACCTCGGTTACGATCCGAGCGACCGGATTGTTATCGACGAGATGCAGGCGTATTTGCTGCATACGCCTGCGGCGTATATGCCGATCGTCGATACGCCGGGGGCGGGTGGGATCGATGTGGGGAAGGTGCGGCGGAGACTGGAGCAGAGTGTGGCGCGAGGCCCGCAGTAAAGAGGGTTGCTGAACGTTTGGGTGTGCTGCGGTGTGCTATATGGTGCGGCGATGAATTCATCGCGCTCGCTGGTATCGCAGGAGAAACGCTTACCCAAAGGATTTCGGGTGTTGATTGGCCGAGCGTCCAAGAGTTGCGCCGAGCGTTCTGACTGCCTTCATGCGCCTGCACAATGTTCGCAACGCTGAATAGAACGGTTTCCGGATCCTGAACTATATTTGGTAGGTCCGGATATTTGGTGCTGAGGAGCCTGCACATGACATCGATGCCCCGTTGGTTCTCTGATTTGCGGTGGTGCGACCCGCCCGTCCCGGTTACTCACTTCGTTGCAAACATTGTCAGTAGAGAACTGATTCCACTTGGGGCGGGCATCTACGTCTTTTCGACCGACGATCAGGCTCTGACAGCGACAAATGTCCTATATGTCGGAAAGGCGGACGGTGCCAGACAAACGCTTCGATTACGCCTTGGCGTGTATTTCCGAAGATTCGCGCGGCAAACCGGCAAGCCGAGCAAACATGCTGGGCTGGAATGTCTCTGCACGACCTACCAAAAAACTCCGAACGCCTTGTTCGTACGATGGGCAGGGTGCGTTGTAGCGCGAGAAATCGAGGGGGAATTGATCAGCATCTTCAATCCCGCCTGCAATGCTAAGGACGAGCATCGTTACGGGTACGACGAGGATGAGTTGATCCCTGCTGAATACCTTTATTAGCCTCTGATGTGATGGTCGACTCCTTCAGCACCGTGAAGAGCCCGCGCCAAAGCAGGAAGATCGTGGCTTCACGAAATGAGATGGATATCGCGCGCTTCCGGGGCAAACACGTCGCTCAATTACGCAGAAATTCAAAAAGTGTGAGGTAATCCCGTCTTTGTCGTGTACCGTCAGGCTGGATGTCATATCATAAAGTCACGACGTTTGATCCGTTGATCGACGCGTGAGAGTTTTTGAATGGAAAACGGTTTTGTCGCATTAAAATTTTGCAGACGTAAATCGGAAGCTTCCATGATAGTGCTGCACTACCGTAATCCGAAAATTGACGTACGTTCGCACAGGTCCGCCGCGTCGGTTGCTGCGATTATCCTACTGTCTGGGCTGCTGCTCCTCGATCTTTCTGCGAAGTGTTACGCCCAGGATGTCATTTACGATCGAACCTTCGACCTCGCGTCCGACACGGATTTTCGGGATTACGAGAAGGCTATTGCACATTTCTTGTTGCAGCATCATACGAAGACTGCGAACGATTTCTGTGTTCTCGGAGTTGCCGGCCCAGGTAATTTAAAGCAAGCGTGGATCTTGTGGCAGCAAGGCAGGAAGATCATTCTATGGGAAGGCCGAGGCGCGGAACTCGATCTTTCGCCACGGATGGTGGATCTTGACAAGGACGTAGTGAAATCGGATAGCGACCTGCATGGAAGCACATACCTTGTCACGAAGGCATGGGTCGACAAACTCACCGTCAAGTGCGATCAATTCGGCACGAAACTAAGATTCAGGAAACGAGACGGGACCCCCGACAAAATCGCTCCAAAACAGAGCGGTTGAGCATGCCTTCAGTTACTGAGAGGTTACGATGATCCTGCTACCGCCGAAGAACGACAATGAAGGCGCCGAGGTTCGTCTGCTGCTTGCCGAATGCCGCGGGCCGTCCTTTAGCACATTCACGCTTTCAGACGCCACGACTTGCATGCAACTGATGGACTTGGTGTTGTTCAATCGCCTAGATAACCCCGGTCGATTCGGCGCAAAAGGTGCAACGACGGTTGGCGACATTATAAGGGCGCCTGGCCAATTCGCTGGCTTTCAGAATTATCCAAAGTACGATAGCCATGTGCAACATCGAATCCAAGTAGCGCTCGACATTGCGAATGCAGCCAAGGACAAACGCAGTCCCGATTTTGCCGCATTCATAAATGCGGCCATAGCGATTGCGACGAGTACCTCTACCATTACCGAACCTTCGCCAGGGACGTTGGTGTCATGGCGGACCGCGGGTTCGGGATCTCCTGGCTCGGGGTTTGCTCTATTTAAAACTGTTCTAGGAAACGACTTTTATTTCGTTCCCTGATTTGCCCATATGAGCCACCGGTTATTGGCGGCGCCTGGATGGAAAGAAGACGGGTAGGGTCGGTCAGGATCACCGAATTCGCGCTTCGCAACCTTAAGCCCGGTAACGCTCTGTACAAGGTTGCCGACCGTGACTACATGTATGTCACGGTATTCTCGGCGGGCACGATTTCGTTTCGATACGACTACCGCGTCAATGGGCAGTGAGAGACGCTGACAATCGGCCGCTATGGTCGGGGAGGCATCTCGCTGGCATTGGCGCGTGGCGCACCGGCCACCGCAGTCTACATACGCGACGTAGTCAAGCAGATCTACGCCTAGGCGAACCTGCAAAGTGGAAAGATCCTTCGAATAAATTGACATGGGTGAGCTTGAGGCGTCGACCGTGGTCTATGCCGGAATGTGGAGCCGTTTTGCTCCGCATCTGCGTCGCTCATTCATGGCACATTGCTTCCGCCGGGCGAATCCTCGAACTGCGCCAGTTCGGGCAAATCCTCACGAGTGATGACATCAGAAAGCCGATCACGTCGATTCCGATCACGTCGGTCGCGCGAGTTTCGAGGGGAGTTCGCTGAGAAAATAGACAGACGGCGTCAGAAGCTGAATGCTGAGTATGTGTTCGACGGCCGGTAGGAACCACGGAATACTCCACGCAATTGGGCAGCCCACGAACACGCCGGTCATCGTTCCGACGAATCCGATCGTCGTACCTTGGACAACAAAAATTTTCATGATTGATCCCGGTTGAGCGCCGAGCGTGCGCAGGATCGCGATGTCTGCCTGCTTGTGCGTGACGCTCATGACGAGCGACGACACGAGATTAAATGCCGTGACGGAAACGATCAACATCAGGATCGGGAACAACATGCGCTTTTGAAGCTGCTCTGCGACGAACCATGTTTTGTTCTGTTGCGTCCAATCGCGGACATAAGCGTGCACGAAGCGTCCGCATGTCCCTGTTTGGCTGTCCCGCACTGGCAGGAGTAGACTCGCTGGGGTTGCTCCGTGATACCACGCCGATCGTCGCCATGCGCCGATGCACGCGCGTGAACAAAAGGAGTCGAAAATACAGTTCGAGTGGCGTCGGGGAATTCGAAAATGCGTCTATCAAAGGTTGATCTGAATCTCTTCGTGGTCTTCGAAGCCGTCTATAGAACGCGAAACCTGACGCGCGCAGCGGAGATGCTCTTCATCACTCAGCCCGCGGTCAGCAATGCGTTGGCGCGGATGCGCAAAACATTCGACGATCAGCTTTTTGTCAGCACGTCGGCCGGCATGATACCGACTGCTGTTTCGGAAAACATCATCGGCCAGGTTCGCGAGGCGCTGCAGCTGCTTGACTCGAGTACTCACGTGGGAGGGAGCTTTGACCCTGCGTCGTCTGAGCGTACGTTCCGGCTCAGCATGACCGACCTCACGGAGGCGCTCCTTCTGCCCGCACTGGAGGAGGTGCTGCAGCGACTGGCGCCCGGCATCCGCATCGAGAGCTACTTCACGACACGTAAAGACGTTCCGGAAGCGCTAGCCAGCAGTGCGATCAATCTTGCGATCGACGCGCCGCTGATTGACGACCCATCGCTCGAACAGGCGCCGCTGGGCCGCGACCGGTATGCATGCATGCTGCGTCACGACCATCCGTTTACCAGGAAGAAGCTGACGATCGATGACTACCTCAGGTTCGGTCATATCCACGTATCCAGTCGCCCGCAGGGGCCGGGTCTCGTCGATGCGGAACTGAACAGGCTCGGCCTCAGGCGATCGATTCAGACGCGGGTTCAACACTATCTGGTTGCCCCCTTGATCGCGATGCGAACCGATCTTGTCCTCACGGCCCCGCTCGTGCTCCTTCAGCGGTATGGCGCGCGAATCCTGGCGCTGCCGTTCGATGTTCCGGATCTCGAGTCTCATGGCTACTGGCATCGAAGCGTGACCGGGGACCCGGCTCATCGTTGGCTGCGCGAGCAGGTTGGCCGTCTCATGCGGGAAATGAACCAGTAGCCGGGGCTTATGGGGGCATAGGGGGAATGCGCTCCCGGTGTCACGAAAAGTTATAGCCGGCTATCACAACAATAAATTTCCTGAATGCCGCGGCGCTGGGTAATCTGCTAGTCATGTTGAAACGAGGACGGCATGGCAGAACTCTATCTTGTACGGCATGGTCAGGCGTCCTTCGGCGCCGAAAACTATGACGAGCTATCACCTTCCGGTCGTACCCAATCAAGTTGGCTCGGCGAGTACTTCGCGCAGGCGAGATTGCGGTTCGACCGCGTTGTCATCGGCACGATGCAGCGGCATCGGCAAACTGCCGATGCAATTCTCGCCGCAATGGGCGGCCCGCAAGCCGAGATCACTCAAGACGCGGGTTTGAACGAATACGATTTCCAGGCATTGTTCGCCGCCCTCGGCGAAGCGGGCATGCCGCTGGGTTTGTCGGCCGCCAGTTCAAAGAAGGACTTTTACAAAGGGCTCCGGCACGTGCTGCAACTTTGGGCCGATGACCGCTTGCCGGGCCGTGTGCCAGAGACGTGGCAGCAGTTCCAGGCACGTGTCCAGCGTGCGCGCAGCGAAATCCAGCGGGCTGGCGGCGGGCGCGTTCTGGTGGTGAGTTCGGGTGGTCCGATCGCGGTAACAGCACAACAGGTTTTGCAGACACCCGATGCAACCGCGATTGCACTGAACATGCAGATTCGAAACAGCAGCGTTTGCCAATATGTCTTTAACGAGGGAGCGATGTCGCTAGTCAGCTTCAATTCGGTGCCTCATCTCGAACGTGCCGAGCGGCATGAATTTGTGACCTACGGCTGACCTCAAACGGGATTCCTGCTATATGAACCACCCCAGCCTTCAATTCGACACTGAAGATCTCTCACGTTATCTGACGGCGCACGTGCCCGGGTTTCAAGGGCCGTTGTCCGTCGAGAAATTTCCCGGCGGACAATCCAATCCGACGTTTCTTTTGAAGGCGCAAAGCGGTAGCTACGTGCTGAGACGTCAACCTCCCGGCGCACTGCTCAAGTCCGCACATGCCGTTGATCGTGAATATCGCGTGCTGTCGGCGCTTGGCCGAACACCGGTCCCTGTCGCTCGTGCCTATCACCTTTGCGAGGACCGTGACGTCATCGGTAGTCTGTTTTACGTCATGAGCTACGAAGACGGGCAAATCTTCTGGAATCCGGCGCTGCCGGAAGTACCGGTCGAGGAGCGCGGTGCCATCTATGAAGCACTGCTCGGCACGATGGCGGCGCTCCACGACGTGGATATCGACGAAGTCGGATTGTCGGACTACGGCCGCCCGGGCGACTATTTCGCGCGTCAAATCGACCTGTGGACCAGGCAATATCGCGCCGCGCAGACCGATGCATTGGAGCCGATGGAGTCGCTGATCGAGTGGTTGCCTGCCCACTGTCCGGCGGAAACCGGAAAGCCTTCGCTCGTGCACGGCGATTTTCGTATCGACAACCTCATTTTCATGCGTGGCGCGCCGCAAGTTCGCGCTGTTCTTGACTGGGAGCTATCCACGCTCGGCAATCCCCTGGCTGACATCGCGTACTTCTGCATGTGTTTGCGGCTCCCGCCCGATGGTCATATCGCCGGACTCGAGGGCTTGAATCGACGGGCGTTGGGGGTGCCGGACGAGGCGTCGATTGTCGAACGGTATTGCGAGCTCCGGGGTCTTTCATCGATTGAGAACTGGAACTTCTACCTGGCGTTCAGTTTCTTCCGTCTCGCGGCTATCGCACAGGGCGTGAAGAAGCGAGCCTTGAGCGGCAACGCATCGAATGAAAAGGCGCGACAGGTGGGTGAGATGGCCGGGGCGCTTGCGAAGATGGGCATTGAGCTGACCTGACCTGAAGACAGGCAGGAAACACGGAACGTAGACATAGGGAGACTGATTGTGACTACTAATTTGTTTGATCTGAATGGAAAAATTGCTCTGGTTACGGGCGCCAGCCGGGGTATCGGTGAGGAGATCGCCAAACTACTCGCCGAGCAGGGTGCCCACGTGATCGTGTCGAGCCGCAAGCTGGAAGATTGCGAATCTGTGGCACGCGAGATCCAGGAAGCGGGCGGGAGCGCAGAAGCGCAAGCGTGCCATGTCGGGCGGTTGGAGGACATTCTTGCGATCTTCCAGCACATTCGTGCACGGCATGGCCGTCTGGACATCCTCGTCAATAACGCGGCAGCAAATCCGTATTTTGGCCACATTCTCGACACCGATCTGGCGTCCTTCGAAAAGACGGTGGAAGTCAACTTGCGCGGTTACTTCTTCATGTCTGTTGAGGCGGGCAAGTTGATGAAGGAGCATGGCGGCGGTGCGATCGTCAACACGGCTTCGGTCAATGCATTGCAACCCGGCGACATGCAGGGAATCTACTCGATCACCAAGGCCGCTGTTGTCAACATGACGCGGGCATTCGCGAAGGAATGCGGCCCGTTGGGGATTCGGGTGAATGCGCTGCTTCCCGGACTGACCAAAACCCGCTTTGCGGGGGCACTGTTCCAGGATCCGGCCACGTATGAAAACTGGATGTCGCGCATCCCGCTGCGGCGCCATGCGGAACCGCGTGAGATGGCGGGTACCGTGCTTTACCTGGTGTCCGACGCTGCGAGCTATACCAATGGAGAGTGTGTCGTCGTCGACGGCGGACTGACGATCTAGTCAAGGAGTCGAAGCGTGCTGTTGGCCGCGTAGTTGGCCGACACGTCGACGACATCAATCAGAATTATGGAAGAGTAAAAATGGATTTCGCATACAGCCCGAAAGTCGAAGCGCTACGCACACAGGTGCGTGCGTTCATGGACGCTCACATCGTTCCGCGTATCCGGCAATGGCACGAGGAAGTGAGTGCCGGTCAGTATCCAGTTTCCTTTATGGAAACCTTGAAAGAGCAGGCGCGTGAAGAAGGTCTCTGGAACCTGTTCCTTCCGCATCTGCGTGATGACGAACCCGGTACCCGCCTGACCAATCTCGAGTACGCGCCACTCGCTGAAATCATGGGGCGGGTGTCGTGGGCATCGGAAGTGTTC
This sequence comes from Paraburkholderia domus, assembly GCF_905220705.1. GTDB lineage: Bacteria > Pseudomonadota > Gammaproteobacteria > Burkholderiales > Burkholderiaceae > Paraburkholderia > Paraburkholderia domus. The sequence continues at coordinate 126,252 of NZ_CAJNAT010000001.1, read as the reverse complement.
AACTGCAATGCGCCGGACACGGGCAATATGGAGTTGCTCCATATGTTCGCCACACCGGCGCAGCGCGAGCAGTGGCTCAAGCCCCTTCTCGACGGCAAGATCCGCTCGGCGTTTGCGATGACGGAGCCGGCTGTGGCCTCGTCGGACGCGACCAACATCACGACGTCGATTCGTCGTGACGGGGATGACTATGTCATCGACGGCCGGAAGTGGTTCATCACGAACGCAGCACACCCGAATTGCGAACTCTTCATTGTGATGGGAAAGACAGACCTGGACGCGCCGAGCCATCGCCAGCAAAGCATGATTCTTGTGCCCCGCGATACACCCGGCGTCAAGGTGATCCGCAATATCACGGTGGTCAATCACGCGGCGCCTGAAGGACACTGTGAGATCGAATTCAAAGGCGTACGTGTACCCCGTTCGAATCTGCTCGGCGAGGAGGGCAGCGGATTTGCGCTCGCGCAGGCGCGCCTCGGACCGGGACGGATTCATCACTGCATGCGCTCGATCGGTGCCGCGGAACTGGCGCTCGAGTTGATGGTGGAACGGTCCCAGGCGCGCACGGCATTTGGAAAGAAGCTGCATGAGCTCGGGTCAGTTGCTGAATCGATTGCGAAGTCGCGGATCGAAATCGATACGGCAAGGCTGTTTGTTCTGAAAGCCGCGTGGATGATCGACAGCGTGGGGGCAAAGGAGGCGCGCAAGGAGATCTCGATGATCAAGGCGCTCGTGCCGAATGTTCATACCGCCGTGTGCGAGCGGGCGATACAGGTGTTTGGCGCGATGGGACTGAGTCCCGATACGCCATTGGCCGATAGCTGGACGTGGGGCCGTGCGTTGCGGTTCGCAGACGGCCCGGACGAGGTTCACCTGCAGGGCATTGCACGCATGGAAATCAAGGCGCGGCCCTATGAGCCGGGCAAGGATAGTCCCTACCTGACGTCGTCGATGTAAGACAGGCAATCCGTTATGTGACCGTCGCGTGTGGCCCCGGATGGCGCCGCCGACGTTCCGGCAAAACGGAACGTCGGCAAGCGTCAGGTCATCGCGTGGGAATGAGTTTGCCGGTCTAACGACATGGAAAAGGGCGCTGCGGCGCCCTTTTTTATTGTCGGCGTTTTGGCACCGCAGGCGCTTTGGATTGGATTGCAGTGGCTTTGGTGCCTGTGCCGGTATCCGAGTCCGAGCCGATGCCAGAAAGATTACCGCGCCGAACTCATTGGAATCAGTCGGGACTTTTCGCTTTTAGATCGTCCCATTTGCAGTTGATACTGTATGAATGTACAGTGTTATAGGTATTTGGGCGGCCAGCGAATGCAAGCGCTTCCGAAGCCCACGTCCGCGATCGATGTGTCCACGCTTTCCAGAGGCGTGGGCACGCGCACTATTGAACGGAGATTCACCCCATGCCGGCTTCAACCCGTCAGGAACGACATGCCTGAACAACTCTGGTTGCCCGGGCTCGAGGCACCGCCAACGCCGACAGACGGCTTGTTCTTTGCGGTCTTTCCCGATACGAATACGGCGGCCGGTATCGCGAAGCTGGCGCAGCAGCTCTGCGGGGAGACGCGCTCGAAGAGCAAGCCTCTTGCGGCCAACCGCATGCACGTCACGTTGCTGCACCTCGGGAATTTCGCGGGCGGTTTGCCGCCGGCGCGGGTGGATGCGGCCGTGAACGCGGCCGCGTCAATCAGGATGGAGCCATTTAGCGTCGAGTTCGACAATGCCCTCAGTTTTGCGCTGAAGCCGCGGCCGGGACCGCTGGTGTTGGGGGGAGGCGAAGGTGTCGCTAGACTTCACGCGCTTCACGACGCACTTGCATCGGCATTGCAGCACGCTGGATTTGAGGATCGCGCTATCTCGGCAAATACGCCGTACACCCCGCACGTGACCCTCGCTTACGGCATGCCCTGGATCGCGGCACGTCCTGTCGAAGCCGTCAGCTTGAACGTGCGTGAGTTTGCTCTGGTGCACAGCTTGCTCGGGCGTACCCGGCATGTCGTTCTGGCGCGCTGGCCGTTGGCGGCCGGGTGAACGTACTGGCTCGCGTCGGACGTCGCGAAGCACATGCGTTGAGGCGCGCCGGACTAGAATCGCACGCCGGTCGCGCAACCGCCGGCAAAACCGCCGCCGCTTCCACCCCCACCTCCGCAGAACACGCCGCAGCCTGACAACGCGGCCGACATCGTAACGGCCGCCAATGCCGCGCTTAGATATCGCCTGAAAGCGCATTTTCGAAGCCGCGCAGTTAATGCGCTCAGTCGCAGATCGATGCGTGTGACACAAGCGGGACGTGCAGCGTCGGAGCTGTGATCGGTGATTCCGGATTGCATAGCGTAAGTGGACTCCATGAGTGGGGCAGGTGCGGGAGGCCGGCTTTTCGTCGCATGGCGAAAGACGTTCGTAAGTTTTTTTGTGAAGACGAAGCGTCGGCGCCGGCAACTTTTCAGCCTAGCCCACGCCATGCGCCCCTCAAATACGCAAAATCTGAAAACCAGGGGGATCCGTCGGTCAGACAGCCAGAATCGTCTTGCGCTCCCTGATAGAATGCTTGGGCCGCAACGTAGTGGACTGCAGATGAGATTGCTTGATGCGTTAGTCGAACAGCGTATTGCCGCCGCAGCCGCGCGCGGTGAGTTCGATGATTTGCCGGGCGCGGGTGCGCCGCTGCCTCTGGAGGACGATGCACTCGTCCCTGAGGAAGTGCGCGTCGCCAACCGGATTTTGAAAAATGCGGGTTTCGTGCCGCCGGCTGTCGAGCAGCTACGCGCCTTGCGCGACCTGCAAGCGGAGTTGAACGCCGTGAGCGATCCGGCCACCCGCTGCCGTCTCCAGGCGCGCATGCTGGCGCTTGATATGGCACTTGAATCCCTGCGCGGCGGACCGCTGGTCCTGCCGCGTGAATACTGCCGGCGCATTGCCGAGCGGCTGTCGGAGCGCGTCGGCAACCTCAATATGGCCGATGCGGGTTCGCAGTGAGCGAGCCGCTTACCCGCTCCGCTGCGCCTGACCAGGAGCCTGTCGAATCCGGCAAATCGTCCGAGGCCGCGACATTGTCGGTTGCTCAGGCCAGATCCATTGGTCACGACGCTCCAGCACCCTTGGCAGGTGATTCAACGCCAATGGCTGCCACCACGCCACTAATCGAAACTCTCACGCCAGACGAATCTCGGACACCACCTGTCTCGGAGCGCGATCGCCGCTTTATGGCGCTCGCTCAGGCCGCCGCCGAAGAAGCACGCGCAGCGGGCGAAGTGCCGGTTGGCGCTGTGCTCGTGCGGGGCGACGAAGTCATTGCCAAAGGGTTTAACCATCCGATCGGTGCGCACGACCCGTCGGCACATGCGGAAATGATCGCCTTGCGCGCAGCCGCGCAAGCTGTTGAAAACTACCGTCTGCCTGGCTGCGAGCTCTATGTGACACTGGAACCCTGCCTGATGTGCGCCGGTGCAATCATGCACGCCCGGATCGCGCGGGTTGTGTTCGGGGCGCGCGATCCGAAAACCGGAGCGTGCGGCAGCGTCGTCGATGCATTCGCGAATCCGCAGTTGAATCACCACACCACGGTGACCGGCGGCGTGCTCGAGGCCGAATGCGGCGGTGCGCTCAAATCGTTCTTTGCCGAACGGCGGCGCGCAAGCCGTGAAGCACGCGCGGCGGCACGGGGTGAAGCGCATGTCGTAGCAGGCGGCGAAGCACAGCCCGATGGACACGCCGGAGCGCGTGGCGAAGCACAGGTTGAAGCGCGGCTCGACGCACACGTGGGAGCGAGCAGCGAAGCACACATCGCAGCGGACCCCGCAGCAGGCAGCGAACCGGGGTCGGCTGAGCCGCTCTAAAACAATAACGTCTAAACAGGTCTTGCCAATGACCGTCCATCGCACCATTGAACTGATCGCACCTTCGGGGTATCCGCACGATTCCGAGGCGCTGCATCGCGCGTTGCACCGCTTGCATGCGCAGGGCCATCGCGTCGAGGGTGTGGAGGCGACAAGGCGCCGTTACCAGCGCTTTGCCGGCACTGACGGCGAGCGTGCAGCGGATCTCAACCGGCTGGCCGATCCCTCACGTGCGTTGCCCGATATTGTGCTGGCCGTGCGTGGCGGCTACGGCGCTGCGCGCATTCTGCACGGACTCGACTACGATGGGCTGCAGCGGCGGCTGACCGATCAGCCCATCGCGCTGGTCGGTCATAGCGATTTCACCGCGGTACAGCTCGCTTTACTGGCGCGCGCCGGTGTGAAAACTTTCGGCGGGCCGATGTTGATCAGCGACTTCGGCGCGGAAGATCTGAGCGAATTCACCATGCAGCATTTCTGGTCCGCGCTGACCACGCCGACGATGACGGTGGCGAGCAACGTACCGCAAGCGCAGACTGCCGACGTGACGGGCATGTTGTGGGGCGGCAATCTGGCGGTGGTGGCATCGCTGATTGGCACGCCGTACATGCCGCCGGTGCAGGGCGGCATTCTGTTCGTCGAAGATGTCAACGAGCAGCCGTTCCGGCTCGAGCGGATGCTCTATCAGTTGCACCTGTCGGGCATCCTCGCGCAGCAGCAGGCGCTTGTGCTCGGCGATTTCTCCGGTGGCAAATCGTACGAGTACGACAATGGGTACGACCTGCACACGATGATCGAGCAGGTGAGGTCGGTGATCGGGATTCCGGTTATCACCGGTCTGCAATTCGGCCATGTTCCAAACATGTTGACGCTGCCGGTCGGCGCGGACGCGCACCTCGTCTCCGACGCGCACGGGTTCAGGCTGACGGTGTCGGATTATCCACACCTGGCCTGAATCAGCGCGGGGCAGGGAAGCGGGCGTTTGCCCGCTTTATTTTCACATTCATAACGCAACTAACGGTCATTGATTCGAGATGGCCGCACGCAGAACGGTGTTGTGAAGGTCTTCTACTTTGTTGACAAAAATCGTCACCAATAGACGGCCCTCCCATACTTTAATTAAACTGGTAGTGAAGTAGCACAAGGCCTGCGTGGCGTGTTTACTAGCCCGCAGGCCGGTCCCGTCATTCGGATTGTCAAAATTTAAAGCAAAAATTGTTGACAATCTTTATGTCCGTCCTATGATGACAAACATACCGAGACACACATCATGTCCGACACAGACTCCGCCGCCGCGAATAGTTCGAAACCCGAAGCGATCGCCGAGCGCATCCGCGCTGCGATCCTCGAGCATCGGCTCGCTCCTGGCGCCAAGCTGACAGAAGCACAGTTATGCGAAGTATTTGGCGTGAAGCGCGGCCCGATCCGGCAGGCGCTCGCCCAACTGGCAACAGACCACCTCGTCGATCTCGAGCCAAATCGTGGTGCGTTCGTCGCTAGCCCGTCGCTGCAGGAAGTGCATGAAGTGTTCGAAATGCGCCGGATCATCGAACTGGCTGTGGTGGAAAAGATTTGCGGCGGTCATGGCATGCGCCGTTTGAAGAGCATCGGCAGCATGATCGGCCGCGAACGCAAAGCGTTCGAAACACGTGATTTTCCGGCGTGGATTCGCCTCTCGGGCGAGTTCCATACCGAGTTGGCCGGGCTCACCGGCAACGCCGTGCTGTGCGACTGCCTGAACGGACTGGTGGCGCGCTCCACGTTGATTTCGGCACTGTACGAGTCGCTCGGACGCAGCCCTTGCTCGTTCGAAGACCACGAAGCGATTCTCGCCGCGCTCGACGCCGGCGATGCAAAAGAGGCCGCGGCATTGATGTCGCGCCATTTGCAAAGCGTCGAGTTGAAGATGCTGGAGCGCCCCGTACGTGGCGCGGCCGATCTGCATGAAGTGTTTGGCGCACTCAACGGCGCACCGAAGGAAGCAACTAGACCCAAGTCCGCGCCAGGCTGAGGCGAGCGGCCGGTGCGCGCTCGTTGCTGGTGCGCGCCGCACTGAATTGAACTGAACCGAATCAAGCGTTGCAAGGCGGCTCGGCGTGAGCGCTGCCGGCTTGCGCACGCGTGGCCGTCACTGAATGACAGCCTTGGAGTAGTAACACACCGCCCGGAGTCCGCGGCTGCCAGCGGTGCGATAACCACAAGTACATCAAGTACGGAGACGCCCGCGGCGCGGTCAATCAGTTGGCTCGAACCTCCTGTTTCCAGATCGAGGAGAAGAGGGCGATTGGCATGGCCGATGCTAAGTCCTTCGATTCGCAATCGATGGTCCCTATCCCAAGGAGGAATCATGGCTCAGTTCAGTGCAGCGCCCGGCAGTCCCGCAATTCCCACCTACGCAGACGCCGGCACGCCCAGCGAATCGTCGATACCAGCAGGCTACAGCGAGAGGCTGTACAACGAGGATCTGGCGCCGCTGCGCCATCAAACCTGGGGCGCTTACAACATCTTCGCGTTCTGGATGTCTGACGTACACAGCGTCGGCGGTTATGTGTTTGCAGGCAGCCTGTTTGCACTTGGCCTGACGAGCTGGCAGGTGCTGATCGCGCTGCTGGTCGGCATTACCATTGTCAACGCGCTCTGCAATCTGATTGCAAAGCCTAGTCAGGCGAACGGCGTGCCCTATCCGGTGGCCTGCCGCGCGACGTTCGGCGTGCTCGGCGCGAATATCCCGGCCGTGATTCGCGGCTTGATTGCAGTGGCATGGTATGGAATCCAAACTTATCTGGCTTCGAGCGCGCTGGTGATCGTGGTGCTGAAGTTCGTCCCGCAACTGTTGCCGTATGCGGACGTTCATCACCATGGCTTCATGGGCCTCTCGACCCTTGGCTGGACCGGCTTCATGCTGCTTTGGGTATTACAGGCGCTGGTGTTCTGGCACGGCATGGAGACCATCAAGAAGTTCATCGACTTCGCCGGTCCGGCAGTCTATGTGGTGATGTTCATTCTCGCGGGCTACATGGTGTATCGCGCAGGATGGCGAAACATCGGCATCAACCTGGGCGGCGTAAAATATCACGGCATGCAAGTCGTGCCGGTGATGATTACGGCGACGTCGCTGGTGGTGTCGTACTTCTCCGGACCGATGCTGAATTTTGGCGACTTCTCGCGTTACGGCAAAAGCTTTCGCAGCGTGCAGCGCGGCAACTTCTGGGGTCTGCCGGTCAACTTCCTCGCCTTCTCGCTGGTGACGGTGGTCACGACCGCGGCCACGCTGCCGGTGTTTGGCCAACTGATCACGGACCCAGTCGAAACGGTGGGCCGTATCGACTATCCGACCGCGGTGATTCTCGGTGCATTGACCTTCACGATTGCAACTATCGGCATCAACATCGTCGCTAATTTCGTGTCGCCGGCCTTCGATTTCTCGAACGTCGCGCCGCGTCTGATCAGTTGGCGCGCGGGCGGCATGCTCGCGGCGGTGGCGTCGATCTTCATCACGCCGTGGAACCTGTTCAACAATCCGGCGGTGATTCACTACACGCTCGATGTACTCGGCAGTTTCATTGGACCTTTGTATGGCGTCCTGATCGTTGACTACTTTCTCGTGAAGCGTCAAAAGGTCGTGCTCGATGATCTCTATTCGGTCGCCCCAAGTGGTTCGTACTGGTATACCAACGGTGTCAACTACCGCGCCGTGGCCGCATTGTTGCCGGCTGCGCTTATCGCTGTGATCTGCGTGATGGTGCCGACGCTCGACGGGTTGGCTAATTTCTCATGGTTCATCGGGGCTGGATTGGGTGCCGTGTTCTACCGTGTGCTCGCTCGCTGAGCACGTGCTGCAACAGGAGTCGATATGCGTATCAAACTGATCAATCCGAATACAACGCAGCGTATGACGGACGCGATGGGCCGCTGCGCGCGCGAGGTCGCCGCGCCCGGTACTGAGGTGATAGCGGTAAATCCGACGATGGGGCCGCCGTCGATTGAAGGCTACTACGACGAAGCGCTCGCGACGCCCGGCTTGTTGGCCGAGGTCATTGCCGGCGAGCGTGAAGGCTGCGACGGTTACGTGATCGCCTGCTTCGGCGATCCCGGTCTGTACGCGGCGCGCGAGTTGGCGCGCGGTCCGGTGATCGGCATCGCCGAAGCGGCGATGCATGCAGCAAGTGTGCTGGCGCCGGGGTTTTCGGTGGTGACCACGCTGGCGCGCACCTGCGGGATGGCGTGGCATCTCGCGGAGCGCTACGGCATGAAGCGTTTTTGCCGCAACGTGCGCGCCACCGATGTCGCCGTGCTCGATCTGGACAAGCCTGGCTCGGCGGCGCGCCGCATCATCCTCGACGAATGCCGGCGCGCGCTGGAGGAGGACGGCTCGGACGCGATTGTGCTCGGTTGCGCCGGCATGGCCGAGTTGTGCGCGGAGATCGAAGATGCGTTGGGCGCGCCGGTGATCGAGGGCGTGACGGCGGCGGTCAAATGGACCGAGTCGCTAGTCGCGCTGCGGCTGTCGACAGCCAAACGGGGCGACTATGCGCGGCCACTGGCCAAGCGTTATGACGGCGCGCTGGAAGCTTTCAGTCCGCTTGATGCGGACCCCAATCCGCGGCCGCGGCGCGATTCGGCCGCAAATACGGCAGAAAGCGCAAATTCGGCCGGTTTACTGCGGGTAAACACCACAGAAAGCCCGGCGCAGCGGGCTCCGCACATACTTCCCGTCTGACACGCACTATCTGCCCGGGTGTATGGGCGCACCCGGGTGTTTTCGCTACACTGGTCCCACTCGGCGCTGGTGCCCGAACGCTATTTTCTGCTGCTTCTGGTGCCGCTTTTTTAGGGCCGTTTTCGCCCGCGCCGGCGTGAGCAACATGCACACGCCAAGCAAACCCCACGTGCATGTCACGTGAGTTCCTCGCGAATTTTACGTACCGTCACCACGCTTTCGTCAAACCATGCCACTCGACTCGAACTACCCACGCGATCTGATCGGCTACGGCCGCCACCCGGTGCAGGCGAACTGGCCGGGTCGAGCGCGCGTCGCGGTGCAATTCGTCCTGAACTACGAAGAGGGCGGCGAAAACTGCGTGCTGCACGGCGATCCGGGCTCGGAGCAGTTTCTGTCGGAAATCGTTGGCGCGGCGTCTTATCCGGCGCGTCACATGAGCATGGAGTCGATCTACGAATACGGCTCGCGGGCAGGCGTGTGGCGCATTCTGCGCGAATTCGAAAAACGCGACCTGCCGCTCACGGTGTTCGGCGTCGGCATGGCAATCGAACGGCATCCTGATCTCGGGCGCGCCTTCGTGGAGCTCGGTCATGAGATCGCCTGTCACGGCTATCGCTGGATTCACTACCAGGACGTGTCGCCGGAAAAAGAGGCGGAGCACATGCGCCTCGGCATGGAAGCGATCGAGCGAATCACGGGCGAGCGGCCGCTCGGCTGGTACACCGGCCGTGACAGTCCGAACACACATCGTCTGGTCGCCGAATACGGCGGTTTCCTGTACGACTCGGATTACTACGGCGACGATCTGCCGTTCTGGATGGATGTCGAAGTGACGGGCGGCGCAAAAAGCCCGCAACTGATTCTGCCGTACACGCTCGACACCAACGATATGCGTTTTGCAAGCCCGCAAGGCTTCAACACCGCTGACCATTTCTTCACGTACCTGCGCGACGCATTCGACGTGCTCTATGAAGAAGGCGACGAAGCTCCGAAGATGCTGTCGATCGGCATGCACTGCCGTTTGCTCGGCCGCCCGGGGCGCTTCCGCGCACTGCAACGTTTTCTCGACCATATCGAGCAGCACGATCGCGTGTGGGTGACGCGTCGCGTCGATATCGCGCGTCACTGGCGCGAACATCACCCTTACCAACAAAACAACCGCGGGGCAGCGGCATGAAGGCGATGCAATACACTCTGGACCAACTCAACAGCACCTCGACCGACGCGTTCGTCGCAGCGTTGTCGGGCATTTTTGAGCACTCGCCGTGGGTCGCGGAAATCGCCGCGCAGCAACGGCCGTTTGCCAGCATCGACGAACTGCATAGCAAGATGTCGAACATCGTCGAGACTGCCGGCGAAGAGAAGCAACTGGCATTGATCAACGCCCACCCGGAGCTAGCCGGCAAGGCTGCGGTGCGTGGCGAGTTGACGGCCGAATCGACGCGTGAGCAGAGCGGCGCGGGTCTCGCCCGGTGCACGCAGGAAGAATTCGACAAGCTGGTGGCGTTGAACAGCGCCTATCGCGAGAAGTTCGGCTTTCCGTTCATCCTCGCGGTGCGCGGTTACGACCGCCACGGCATCATCGCGAACTTCGAGGCGCGCGTGAACAACAGCCGCGCCGACGAATTGCGTGCCAGCCTCGATCAGATCTACCGCATCGCACGTTTCCGGCTCGACGACCTGATCGACGCGTAAGCTTGGCTAAGCGTCGCGGACCTCGAAGAGAAACGTTTTTTCAGCACTAACAAACATTAAGGAAGACAAAGATGGCACTCCCGATTCTCGACCCCAACGCACCGGAATTCACGCGTCGCTATGTGAACCTTGCGGACCCGCGTCTGGGCGCACAGGCGCTCGAGACCAGCGACGATTTCTTCGCACCGAAGGAACGCATGCTGAATCCGGAGCCGGCCGTCTTCATTCCGGGCAAGTACGACGACAACGGCAAGTGGATGGACGGCTGGGAAACGCGCCGCAAGCGCGCCACCGGCTACGACTGGTGCGTCGTCAAGCTGGCACGTCCGGGCGTGATCAAGGGTCTCGACCTCGACACCAGTCACTTCACGGGCAACTTCCCGCCGGCGGCTTCGGTTGAAGCTGCGCGCGTGGTGGACGGCGTGCCGAACCAGTCGACTCAATGGACCGAAATCGTCCCGTCGACCACGCTGCAAGGCAACAGCCACCACTATCACGAAGTCAGCGACGCGAACGCTTACACGCACTTGCGCGTGAACATCTACCCGGACGGCGGTATTGCGCGTCTGCGTGTGTATGGCCAGCCGCAAGTCGACTGGGCGGGCGCAAGCCGCACCGAGCAGTTCGATCTGGCCGCGATGGAAAACGGCGCATATCTGGTCGCGGCGAACAACCAGCACTTCGGCGCAGCGTCGACGATTCTGATGCCGGGCCGTGGCGTGAACATGGGTGACGGCTGGGAAACGCGCCGTCGTCGTGAACCGGGCAATGACTGGGCGATCGTCGCGCTGGCGCAACCGGGCGTGATCAGGAAGATCGAAGTCGATACGGCTCACTTCAAGGGCAACTATCCGGACCGTTGCTCGATCCAGGCTGCATACGTCACGGGCGGCACGGACAGCTCGCTGATCACGCAAGCCATGTTCTGGCCGGTGCTGCTGGGCGAACAGAAGCTGAAGATGGACAACCAGCACTATTTCGAAAGCGAAATCGCTGCATTGGGTCCGGTCACGCACGTGCGCTTCAACATCATTCCGGACGGCGGCGTGTCGCGTCTGCGTCTGTGGGGCACGCTCGCATCATGAAAACGCTGCTCATCGAACCGTTGACGAAGGAAGCGTTCGCCGCATTCGGCGACGTGGTCGAACTCGAGGGCGCGAAGCAGATCCCGATCAACCTCGGCACCACGATCCGCTTTCACGATCTCGCGAAAGTGGATGTGACCGACGAGAGCGGTCGTACGCTGGTGAACCTGTTTCGTGGGCAGCCGCGCACGTTGCCGTTCGAGGTGAAGATGCTCGAACGTCATCCGCTCGGCAGCCAGGCCTTCATGCCGCTGAACGACAAGCCGTATCTGGTGGTCGTGGCGCCGGCCGGCGAGCTGGACCCGAAGCAGATTCGTGCGTTCGTGACGAGCGGCTGGCAAGGTGTGAACTATGCGAAGGGTGTCTGGCACCATCCGCTGATCGCATTGGGCGACGTGAGCGACTTTATCGTCGTCGATCGTGGCGGCGATGGACTCAACCTGAACGAGCAGGATCTGGCCGAGTCCCTTTGGCTCACTGAAGATGCGTTGAGCGCGGTGACCGTTTGAGGTCGTTGCTTTAACGTAGTAGTTTGAGCAGGTTGGTTGTAAGAAAGCCCACAGTTCACATGCTGTGGGCTTTTTTGCTTTTACGTAAGACGAGGGCGGGGGCCAACTGATCTTTCAGCTACGCTTGCCTAAGAGCGGTGAGTGCCCGATCACCTCGCGCGCACGTTCCGCAGGCTCCGGCGCTGAAAACCCCGCGGCTTCGATTGCCGGTTTGAGTCCTTTGAATTGCAGGCTTTTCTTCGGCGATCGAAGCGACGCCATGCCGTCGTCCCAGGCATGGAGCATGTGTTTCGCGACGTTGTGCCACCGCGGTTCGTTGCGCGCCGCTTCAATTAACTCGCGGCCGACGGCGACCGCCGAATCGCACAACGCTTCGACCATCTGCGCGTATTGCCGTGGTGCGATCCCCGTGCGGGTGTTGAAAAAGCGCTCGAGCGTTTTGCCGGCCGCTCAGGTTTTACGGCCGTCGATCGGTCGCCGTTGTGTCGCGATCGTATTTGAGGACGTAGTCGTCGCGCTCGCGAAACAGCGTGGCGACGTGCTTGCCCAGTACCTGAACGTCGAGCCTCATGAGTCCGCGTCCGGCATGCGTTGTTCAGCCAGGATGTCTTCGAGCGTGCGCCCGTGGCCGTGCGCGACGAACTTGAGGTCGTAGCCGGCCGCTTCGAGCAGACGCACGAGCACGGACACGCTCATATCGTTTTTGGCTAGCGTTTCCATACGCGCGACAGTGGTGCGAGCCACGCCCGCGCGGAGGGCCAATTCCTCTTGCGACCGGTGGCTTTCGCGCCGAACGGCCTTCAGCATGTCCGATACGTCAGCGAGATTGGTCATTTGTAGCCCCTAGGTGTCAACTTGGCGAGTTTAAGGCTATCTTGTAGCCCATAAGGCACAAAACGTTTTTATGATTTTGTGCCTGTCAGGCTGCATTTCATCGACTTTCGTCCAATTTGTGTCTCTTGGGCTACAAATTAAATTGTCATTGCTGACAAGCAAGCCTAACCGACTGGCCAACAAAAAAGCGGGCTTCCCGCTCACGCGAAAAGCCCGCTTCATGCTGTTTTGCCCAGCCGGGCAACACGCCCGGCCAGTTCATTACTTCACTGCACCGCCTTCGAACCATGCGGCGATCTTCATCCGCTCGTCGTCGGTCATGTGCGTGACGTTGCCCAGCGGCATCGCCTTCAACGTCACTGCCTGCTGATAGATCCGCTGTGCATTCTGCGAGATCTCGTCCGGGGTATCCAGCAACACGCCAGCCGGGGCGCTGCCCATCAGCGTCGGATGCGCGGAGTGGCACGCAGCGCAGCGCTGTTGCAACACCGGCGCAATTTCAGCCACCGTGACCTTCGGCACGTTCGCGGCCTGCGCTTGCGGCACGATCGGCTTGGGCATTGTCGAGAAAAGGGCGGCGAACATCAGCACGATACCCACCAGCGGCAGATACCACAGCACCTGGCCACGGTGACGCATCACGAAGAACTGGCGAATCAGCGCGCCGGCCAGCATGATCATCAGGAGCACGACCCAGTTGTACTGATTCGTGTACGTCATCGCGTAGTGGTTCGACAGCATCGCGAACACCACCGGCAGCGTGAAGTACGTGTTGTGCACCGAACGTTGCTTGCCGCGCTTGCCGTAGATCGGGTTCGGCGTTTCGCCCTTGAGCATCGCGGCAACCATCTTGCGCTGGCCCGGGATGATCACGAAGAACACGTTCGCCGACATGATCGTCGCCAGCATCGCGCCCATGATCAGGTAAGCCGCGCGGCCCGCAAAGATATGGCACGCCAGGTACGCCGCGATCACCACATAAACGCCGACGCAGATGCCGAGCACCTTGTCCTTGTTGCCGAGGAGGCGGCACAGCGAGTCATAGACGATCCAGCCCGCGGCGAGGAAGCCGAGGGCCGAAGCAACTGCGACCACCGGGCCCATGTCGAGTACGTTCTTGTCGATCAGGTACGTGGACGGCGACATCAGATACAGCACGGTGAAGAGGCTCGCGCCCGACAGCCACGTGGTGTACGAGGGCCACTTGGACCAGTGCAGGTCGTCCGGCATTTCCGGCGGCGCGACGGTGTACTTCTGCATGTTGTAGAAGCCGCCGCCGTGCACGTGCCACAGTTCGCCGAACACGCCGCGCTTGCGCTGGTTCGGGTCCGTAGGCGGTTTCAGGCTGTTGTCGAGCGCGACGAAATAGAACGATTCGCCGATCCAGGCGATGGCGACGATGACGTGAAACCAGCGCAATGCCAGGTTCAGCCAGTCTGTGATAAAGCCTTCCATGAAACTCCTCCACTTCTGATTCGTTGCACGCGCAGCGACGCTTGTGCCTTGATTGCGCCTTCGGTGACCCGGCTGACGGGGCGTCGGCATGCATTGCGTCGCTGCACAGTGTGCGGGGTGTCCCCCAAGGGGACTTCTTTTGGGGCTCCGCCCCGTCGGGGCGAAAGACGCGGTGCGCTCAGTTCGCACGCGCCGTTTTTTATTGGAACGTCAGGTCGAGTCGCTCGCGTTCGATTGCGCTTCGCGGGTGTCTCCAAGGATCCGCACAGTGCAATCGGGCGCGCTCGGAAATACAACGCGACTTCAACCTCGTCCTCCTCCAACGCCTATCGAAAAACGCTCTGTGAGCTCAGTTGCCCACTTAACTGCCTCGATAAGTGCTGTACGACCACGGCGACACCAGCAGCGGCACGTGATAGTGCGCGCCGGCATCGGCCACGCCGAAGCGCAACACGACGCGATCGACAAACCGCGGCTCCGGCACCTTCGTGCCGATCGAGGCGAAGTAGTCGCCGGCGCCGAACACAAGTTCGTATTCGCCCGGGACCAATGCGTCGCCTTCGAGCAGCGGCTGGTCGCAGCGGCCGTCGTCATTGGTGGTGGTGGTTTTAAGCGCGCGGCGAGTGTCGCCGGAGAGCGCAAAGAGTTCGACCTTGATGCCCGCGCCAGGACGGCCGTTCGCGGTGTCGAGCACATGGGTAGTGAGCTTTCCCATTCGCAATTTTCCTTATGTGGATGCGAGGTTTCGGCGGCGGCCCGATCCAGAATACGTTGCGGCGGATCGAGGCTCCACGTCAGTGGCTACATACCCGTCGGCGAATTGAAGCGAGCGCCGTGGCAGCCATTGTAAAAAGGATGTTCCCTTCAGCGCGCGCGAGATAGGAAAGATAATACCTGGCGCATGACAGACAGCCTGTTGAAAGCCGTATCGTGCCGATTCGTCGACTATTGCCGTGCATTTAATCGTACACGCGGATCGTACCGGCGCCAAAATGGGCCCACTATATCGGCAGCGTGAGGTTGGGTATCGCACTGGCGCGAGTTGTCAGCATTATTTTGGCCGTCGAAGGTTACACCTGTGCGCCGCAGCAAACAGTAGCGAAGCGCGGCACACCCCGAAGACGGCGGAAGCACGCTGGGTAACCGGGCCAACGGCGTTCGACGGGACGCGGCGGCACGGTTTGCGTGCCGTCACATCGCGTTCGAACGGCTTTGCACGGAAGCAATAAAGCGGAGAAACGAATGACGATGGAGCAGGCGGCTATCAAGCCGAAAAAGACGATGTTGGTGAAGCACGCGGACGTGCTGGTCACGATGGACGGCGCCCGGCGCGAACTGCGCGACGGCGGCATGTATATCGAGGACAACCGCATCGTCGCGGTCGGACCGACGGCGGAATTGCCGCAAACGGCCGACGAAGTGTTGGACATGCGCGGCCACCTGGTGATTCCAGGGCTGGTGAACACTCACCACCATATGTATCAGAGCCTGACGCGCGCGATTCCGGCCGCGCAGAACGCCGAGCTGTTCGGCTGGCTGACCAACCTCTATAAGGTGTGGGCGAACCTCACACCGGAGATGATCGAAGTCTCGACGTTGACGGCGATGGCTGAGCTATTGCTGTCCGGTTGTACGACCTCGAGCGACCACTTGTATATCTACCCGAACGGCAGCCGCCTCGACGACAGCATCGTCGCGGCGAAGCGGATCGGCATGCGTTTTCACGCAGCGCGCGGCAGCATGAGCGTGGGGCAGAAGGACGGTGGTTTGCCGCCGGATTCGGTGGTCGAGCGCGAAGCGGACATCCTGAAGGACACGCAGCGGCTGATCGAGACGTACAACGACGAAGGGCGTTACGCGATGTTGCGTGTGGTGGTGGCCCCGTGCTCACCGTTCTCGGTGAGCCGCGACCTGATGCGCGAATCGGCGGTGATGGCGCGCCACTACGGTGTCTCGATGCACACGCACCTGGCGGAGAACGTCAACGACATCGCGTATAGCCGTGAGAAATTCGGCATGACGCCAGCGGAGTACGCGGAGGACCTGGGCTGGGTAGGTCACGACGTGTGGCATGCGCACTGTGTGCAACTCGACGACGCGGGCATCGAACTGTTCGCCCGCACGGGTACGGGCGTCGCACATTGTCCGTGTTCGAACATGCGGCTGGCGTCGGGTATTGCGCCGGTCAAGCGGATGCGCCTTGCGGGGGTGCCGGTGGGCCTGGGCGTCGATGGTTCGGCGTCGAACGACGGTGCGCAAATGGTCGCCGAAGTGCGTCAGGCGCTGCTGCTGCAGCGTGTCGGCTTCGGCCCGGACGCGATGACCGCGCGTGAAGCGCTGGAGATTGCGACGCTAGGCGGCGCGAAGGTGCTGAATCGCGACGACATCGGCGCGTTGGCGCCGGGCATGGCCGCGGATTTCGTGTCCTTCGATCTGCGTCAGCCGCTGTTTGCGGGCGCGTTGCACGATCCGGTCGCGGCCCTGGTGTTCTGCGCGCCGTCGCAGGTGAGCCATAGCGTGATCGGCGGCAAGGTGGTGGTGAAGAATGGTCAGTTGACGACGCTGGAACTCGGACCGGTCATCGAGCAGCACAACCGGTTGGCGAAGACGCTGTACGAAGCGGCAGTCTGAGCCCGGAGTAAGGGCGCAATAGAAGAAGCAGGTCTACCGGCATCCACGAAGGCGGGATGCCGATAGACCGCAGAGCAACGAATTATGGCTTATCGATCAACGTCTTGGTCGCCTCGGCAACCAGACTGCGCAGCCAGCGTACTTCGTCAGAGTAATGCACGCGCTCGTGCCACAACTGGTAGTACTGCATCGGCGGGAAATCGAGCGGGGCGGGTACCACGGTCAGCGGCAGGAACTTGGCGTAGTAGTCAGCAAAGAGGCGCGTTGTCGTGAAGATCAGATCGGACTTGATCAGCACGTAAGGCGCCAGATTGAAGTACGGCAACGTGACGACCACGTGACGCTTTAACCGCTCGCGCGCGAGATGCACGTCAATCGCGCCGCGTTGGCCCACCGAGTAAGGAGTAGGCGCAAGATGCGGAGCATTCAGGTACTGGTCGAGCGTCAACCCGCCGCGTTTGGCGAACGGATGCGCATTGCTCATCAGGCAGACGATCTGATCGACGAACAGGTTCGACAGGTGCAATTGCTCCGGCGGTTCCGGCCAGTTGCCGACCACGATGTCGAGCTTGCCGTCCTCGAGCGCGAGTTCATAGTCGAATGCCGGTCCGAGCGAGTGAAATTCAAGCGTCGCGTTCGGCGCGGCCTGACGAAAGCGTTCCACCACCGTCGGCACGAACAGCACGTTCAGGTAGTCCGGGCAGCCGATCCGGTAGCAACGGATCGAGGTCGCCGGATCGAAGTTGTGCTGCTGGAACTTGATGCGTTCGATCTCGCGCAATGCGTTTTGCACCGGCTCGAGCAGGCGCAGGCCGTACTCGGTCGGCACCATGCCGGATTTGCCGCGCACCAGCAGCGGGTCGCCGGTGATGTCGCGCAAACGGCGCAGCGCCGCGCTGATAGCGGGTTGCGATTGATTCAGTTTGACGGCCGCGCGCGTGACGCTGCGTTCCATCAACAGGGTATGCAAGACGCGTAATAGATACGTATCGATCGCCTCGCGTTGCTGACTCATGACTTCTCCGAAATATATGTTCTGGCTGATCGAACGGGCGTGGGTGTATATGACTTTTAATATGAACTCAAGGCCACGTCAAGAGTGGGATACCCGCAGAGCACGCTGCGGCGGGGGTTTGCGGGGAATTTTGACGGCTCGACTGACCGAGTTGAATTAGGTATTGTCATCCGGTTGTGGTGACGGATCGCCTGCTGACAGGGCAGGCGGACGCGCCGTAACCGGCAGTCTCTGACGTACTACGGAATCACATGAGCGACTCTTCTTATAGCGACGGCGCCGCCGCGCAGCCGGCAAGCAGGCCGGAACAGACGGCGCCCCGGTTGATGCTTCATGGCATCACCAAACAATATCCGGCCGTACGTGCCAACGACGACGTCACGTTGATCGTCGCGCCGGGTGAAATCCATGCCGTGCTCGGCGAAAACGGCGCCGGCAAAAGCACGCTGATGAAGATCATCTACGGCGCGGTACGACCGGACGCCGGTGAGATCCGCTGGGAAGGCCAGCCGGTCGAGATCGCCAACCCGGCGGCCGCGCGCAAGCTCGGCATCGGCATGGTGTTCCAGCATTTTTCGCTATTCGAGACGCTCACGGTCGGCGAAAACATCGCGCTCGCGCTCGACGAACCTTTCGATCTGAAGACGCTTTCGAAGCGTATCCGCGAAGTCTCCGCCGCCTACGGCCTCGACATCGACCCGCAACGTCACGTGCATAGCCTGACGGTGGGCGAGCGGCAACGCGTCGAAATTGTGCGCTGCCTGCTCCAGAATCCGCGTCTGCTCATCATGGACGAACCGACTTCGGTGCTCACGCCGCAAGCGGTTCGCAAGCTCTTCGCGACGCTGCGGCGTCTCGCGGCAGAAGGTTGCAGCATCCTCTACATCAGTCACAAGCTCGACGAAATCCAGGAGCTCTGCGACACCGCGACGGTGATGCGTGGCGGCCGCGTGACCGGTCACGTGACGCCGAAAGAAGAGACGCATGCCTCGCTCGCGCAGTTGATGGTCGGCCATTCGCTGCCCGATTACACGCGCCGTGAGCACACGCCGGGCGCCGTGCTGCTCGATGTGAAGCAGTTGTCAGTGGAAAGCGACGATCCGTTCGGCACCTCGCTCAATAACGTGTCGTTCGGCGTGCATGCCGGCGAGATCTTCGGCATCGCGGGGGTGTCGGGCAACGGGCAAGCCGAATTGCTGTCGGCACTCTCGGGTGAAAAGCGCGGCGCGCGTGCCGATGCGGTCACGATCTGTGGCAAGGCGGCAGGGCGGCTGGGGGCGGGCGGTCGGCGCGCGCTCGGTTTCGGGTTTGTGCCGGAAGAGCGTCTGGGCCGCGGCGCGGTGCCGGCGATGTCGCTGTCGGAAAACGCGCTGCTCACGGCGCATCGTCAGCAGATGGTGAACTCCGGCTGGATCAAGGCGGGCGCGATGCGCGCCTTCGCCAAACGCTGCATCGAAGCCTTCGACGTCCGCTGTGGCGGCTCGGAAGCGCTGGCGCAAAGTCTTTCCGGCGGCAATCTGCAGAAATACATCATGGGCCGCGAGATTTTGCAGGCGCCCAAGGTGTTGGTGGTCGCGCAGCCGACCTGGGGTGTCGACGTCGGCGCGGCGGCTTTCATTCGTCAGCAGTTGCTCGACCTGTCCGCACGCGGCGTGGCGATTCTGGTGATCTCCGAAGAGCTGGAGGAGTTGTTCGACATCTGCGATCGCGTCGCCGTGCTTGCCGGCGGCAGACTCTCGCCGGTGCGTGCCACGGGGGCGACTAACGCCGAGGAAATCGGCCGCTGGATGGCGGGCCTGTTCGGCGACCGCGAGGGCGCGGCGCCGTCGGCGGAACAGCAGGCGCATGCCTGATCAGATGCCTGATCGGACAGCTAATCGACGTTAGCACCAGAACCAGACATAAGCACTCACATAAGCACACGCTCCCATGATTCTTCCGTATCGACTCGAAGCACGCACGACGCCCTCGCGTACGATGCAAATTGCCGTGCCGCTGATCGCCGCGTTGCTCACGCTCGCCATCGGCTTCCTGATCTTCAGCCTGGTTGGCCGTGATCCGCTCGAAGCCATGCACGCGTTTTTTATCGAACCGCTCTCCAGCGTGAACGGCTGGTCCGAACTGCTGCTGAAGGCTTCGCCGTTATGCCTGATCGGACTCGGTCTCGCGATCGGTTACCGCGCCAACGTCTGGAACATCGGCGCTGAAGGGCAGATGCTGCTCGGCGGCATTGCCGCGAGCGGCGTCGCGATCTATTTCGATCAGGCCACCGGCTGGTGGATTCTGCCGACCATGATGATCGCCGGCGTGCTCGGCGGCATGGCGTGGGCCGCGATCCCGGCACTGCTGAAAAGCCGCTTCAACACCAACGAGATTCTCGTCAGCCTGATGCTCACGTATGTGGCCACGCAGTTGCTGATCTATCTGGTGAGCGGCCCGTGGCGCGATCCGCAGGGCATGAATTTCCCGCTCTCGGAGATGTTCAGCGGCGACGCGTTGTATCCGACGTTTTCCGGCGACTGGCACTGGAAATGGCTGCACGGCACGCGTCTGAACGCGTCGGTGTTCGTCACGCTGATCGCGATTCCGTGCGTGTGGCTGTTCATGCGCAAGAGCTTTGCGGGCTACCGGATGAACGTCGGCGGTCTCGCGCCGCTCGCCGCGCGCTACGCCGGCTTTTCAGACAAGAAGACCATCTGGACATCGCTGCTGATCAGCGGCGGTCTGGCGGGCCTCGCCGGCATGGGCGAGATTGCCGGTCCGATCGGCCAGTTGCAGGCGACATGGTCGCCGGGCTACGGCTTCACCGCGATCATCGTCGTGTTCGTCGGACGACTGCATCCGGTCGGCATCGTGCTCGCGAGTCTCCTGATGGCGTTGCTGTACCTCGGCGGCGAAGCGGTGCAGACCTCGATGCAATTGCCGCAGGCGCTCTCCGGCGTGTTCCAGGGGTTATTGCTGTTCTGCCTGCTGGGTGCTGATCTGTTCGTGAACTATCGCGTGCGCCGCCGTTCGCTCGCCGCTTAAGTCCACTCTTTCGCTACTGATATTCCCGACGGATCTCCATGGATATTCAACAAGCCAGCGCGCTCACCTCGAGCGCCGTCACCGCCGCGATTCCGCTGATGTTCGCGGGCGCAGGCGAACTCGTCGCCGAGAAGTCAGGCGTTCTCAACCTCGGTGTCGAAGGCATGATGCTGATGGGCGCCGTGAGCGGCTACGCGGTCACCGCTATCACAGGCAACCCGTGGCTCGGCGTGGTCGCCGCGATCGGCGCGGGTCTCGCGATGTCGCTGCTGTTCGCGTTCCTCACGCTGACCATGCTCGCCAACCAGGTCGCCACCGGCTTGTCGCTGACGATCTTCGGCATTGGGCTGTCGGCTTATGTCGGCAAGCCATACACGTCGGCGGCCGTGCGCGCCACGATCGACACGTGGACCATTCCGGGTCTCTCGAAGATTCCGGTGCTCGGACCTGCGCTCTTCAGCCTCACGCCGCTCGACTATCTCGCGTTCCTGATGTTCGCGGTGATCTGGTGGTTTTTGTATCGTACGCGTGCGGGCCTCGTGCTGCGCTCGGTCGGCGAATCGCCGCAAGTGGCGCACTCGGTCGGCTTTCCCGTGATCGGCGTGCGTTACGGCGCGGTGGCCTTCGGCGGCGGCATGGCAGGTCTCGCAGGCGGTTATTACTCGATCGTCAACCTGCACTTGTGGCAGGAGCAACTCACGTCGGGTCGCGGCTGGATCGCCCTCGCGCTGGTGGTGTTCGCGACGTGGCGCCCGGGGCGTTTGCTGATCGGTGCGCTGCTGTTTGGCGCCGTGACCGGCCTGCAGTTTTACGCTCAGGCTATCGGCGTGCCGGTGCCGACGCAATTCCTCGCGATGCTGCCGTATGTCGCGACCGTCGTCGTGCTCGTGCTGATTTCGCGCAACCCGAACACGATTCGCCTGAATGCACCGGCATCGCTCGGCAAGCCGTTTTTTTCGGCGGGATGACACGCTTGTCGCTTCATATGACCGACCACACGTTTCACATCAATCGATAAACACGACAGGAGAAAACATGAAGAGAAGAAATCTGCTGACCGCATTCGCATGGGGCGCGGCCTCGCTGGCGCTTGCCGCGCCGCTCGCGCAAACCGCGCAAGCGGCCGACGCACCGGGCGTTGCGTTCGTCTACCTCGGTAATCCTGGCGATGCTGGCTGGACCTATGCGCACGACCAGGGCTCGAAGGAAGTCGAGGCGAAGTTCGGCAACAAGATCAAGATCACCCGCATCGAAAACGTGCCGGAATCGGCCGACTCCGAGCGCGTGTTCCGCGATCTGGCGAACAAGGGCAACAAGATCATCATCGGTTCGAGCTTCGGCTATCAGGACTTCGAACTGAAGGTCGCGAAGGACTTTCCGGACACGGTGTTCCTGCACGCAACGGGCTACAAGAAGGCGCCGAACTTCGGCACCTATGACGTACGGATGTATCAAGGCGCGTACCTGGCGGGCGTCGCTGCGGGCTATGTAACGAAGACCAACACGCTTGGCTTTGTCGCATCGGTGCCGATTCCTGAAGTGGTCCGCAACATCAACGCGTACACGCTCGGCGCGCGTTCGGTGAATCCGAAGATTCACACCAAGGTCATCTGGATCAACAGCTGGTTCGATCCGGGCAAGGAAAAGCAGGCCGCTGAAACGCTGATCGGCCAGGGTGCGGACGTGCTGCTGCAAAACACCGATTCGAGCGCGACGCTCGCGACTGCATCGGAAAAGCACGTGCATGCGTTCGGTTGGGATTCGGACATGAAGAAGTTTGGTCCTGATGCGCACCTCGGGTCGGTGGTTGCGCACTGGGGCGTGTATTACAACGCGGCTATTCAGCAGGTGCTGGACGGCAAGTGGAAGAACGATCCGGTGTGGTGGGGCATTCCGCAGAAGGCTGTCAATCTTGAAGACCTGAATTCGTCGGTGATTTCGGCTGACGCGCAGAAGCAGGTCGCGGCGAAGCGCGATGAACTGGCAGGCGGCAAGTGGGACGTGTTCACGGGCCCGATCAAGGATCAGTCCGGCGCGGTGAAGGTGCCGGCTGGCAAGACGCTGACCGATCCGGAACTGCAACGCCTCAACTGGTACGTGGAAGGCGTGGACGGCTCACTGCCGAAGTAATCCGTTTTTGTGGTCGTCGCGAGCGACTAGGCGGCGGTTTCAGCAACCGCTGCTTTAAGGAGCTGCGTCCAGTACGGACGCAGCTTTTTTTTGCTTCGGGTTTTGCGTTGAACAGGTTTCAGGCGAAGCGCTAGTCGATGCGTAGGCCGACCTTGATGGTTACCTGCCAGTAGGCGACCTTGTCATTTTCGATCTGGCCCCGCGTTTCTGTTACCTCGAACCAGTGCAAATTGCGCAGCGTCTTCGACGCTTTTGTGATCGCGGTGCTGATTGCGTCGTCGATCGATTTGGTCGATGAGCCGGTCAGTTCGATTTGCTTGTAGACGTGTTCCGACATGAACTTCCTCCTTTGATCTTCGTTGGTGTGAAAAAAGTATAGGCAATGGATCGAGGCCGACGTCGCTCGTATGAGCGAGTCATCTCGCACATCGCGTGCCGGATATGCCGCGGCGAGGCGAGGCCGTTATGATGTCCGCGCAACTCAATCTGAATCTGAAACCTGACGAGGCTTGAAAGTGGAAATTGGTTTTTGCGGTCCCGGTCTGATGGGCGCGCCGATGATCCGGCATCTGTTGCGCGCGGGGCATGCCGTGCATGTCTGGAATCGCACGCGGGCCAAGGCGGAAGCATTGTCGGCGGACGGCGCCAAGGTGGTCGATACGCCGCGCGAGCTGGCCTCGCGGTGCGAGGTGGTGTTGCTGTGCCTCGCAGATGCGGCGGCGGTTGAAGAAACGGTGTTCGGTGCAGTTGGGCTGCTGAGTGCGGATGCCACGGCAACGCGACGGCTGCGCTGGATCGTCGATCACTCGAGCATTCCACCGGCGGCGACGAGGGCGTTCGCGCGGCGTGCGGCGACGGCTGCTGAAGCGGCGGCAAGCGCGGCCGCGGGTGAGGGCCAAGGTGAGCGAGAGCCTGAGGGCGACGGCGCCACAAGCGTCGGCTGGATCGACGCGCCCGTATCCGGTGGCGTAGCGGGTGCGACGGCGGGCACGCTGGCGATCATGGCGGGCGGCGCCGCGGCGGACGTCGAAGCGGTCACGCCGCTGCTTGGCGCGTATTCGGCCCGCGTCACGCACATGGGCAACGTGGGTGCGGGACAGACCACCAAGCTCTGCAATCAGACCATTGTCACCGCGACCCTTGCGGCGATCGCCGAGGCGGTGAGCCTCGCGCAACGCAGCGGCATCGACGCCGCCAAACTGTCGGAAGGCCTCGCCGGCGGGTGGGCCGATTCGGTCCTGCTGCAGATTTTCGTGCCGCGCATGACGCAAAGCGGCCTCGCGCCGATCGGCGCATTCCGCACGTTCCAGAAGGATATCGACACGGTTGCCGCGACGGCGTACGAGACCGGCACGCCGATGCCGGTTTCGTCGACGGTCCAGCAACTGTTGCGTCTCGGCGCGGCGATGGGGCTGGGCGAGGCCGATCTGTCGGCTTTCATCGACGTTTTGCAGACGCCGCGCGGCGCCTAGTGGGCACGCAGGAGGCATGAGCGGTGCGTGAACCGACCGTGAGCGCAGCGTGAAAGCGGCGTCAAAAGGCGCGTTCACGGCGCTTGCGTGGGTTGAATTCGCGATAACCTGCTAAAATATTGGGTTGTTCGCCGATATCACATTCAAAGGACGCGCCGTGCTGTCTACCGCCAATATCACCATGCAATTCGGGCCAAAGCCCCTCTTCGAGAACATCTCGGTCAAATTCGGGGGAGGGAACCGCTATGGCCTGATTGGTGCGAACGGTTGCGGCAAGTCCACCTTCATGAAGATCTTGGGCAGCGATCTGGAACCGAGCTCCGGCAACGTGATGCTCGAACCGAATGTGCGCCTGGGCAAGCTGCGCCAGGACCAGTTCGCGTACGAAGACGTGCGCGTGCTGGACGTCGTGATGATGGGCCACGCCGAAATGTGGGCCGCCATGACCGAGCGCGACGCGATCTACGCGAACCCCGACGCGACTGACGACGACTACATGCACGCCGCCGAACTCGAAGCGAAGTTCGCCGAGTACGACGGCTACACCGCCGAAGCGCGCGCGGGCGAGCTGCTGCTCGGCATCGGCATCGCGATCGAAGACCACAACGGCCCGATGAGCAACGTCGCGCCGGGCTGGAAACTGCGCGTGCTGCTCGCGCAGGCGCTGTTCTCGAAGCCGGACGTGCTGCTGCTGGACGAGCCGACCAACAACCTGGACATCAACTCGATCCGTTGGCTGGAAGACGTGCTCAACCAGTACAACTCGACGATGATCATCATCTCGCACGATCGTCACTTTTTGAACCAGGTCTGCACGCACATGGCCGACATGGACTTCGGCACGCTGAAAGTCTATCCGGGCAATTACGACGACTACATGCTGGCCAGCACGCAGGCACGCGAGCGTCAGCAGAACGCCAACGCCAAGGCCAAGGAACGTGTCGCCGACCTGCAGGACTTCGTGCGCCGCTTCTCAGCGAACAAGTCGAAGGCGCGTCAGGCGACCAGCCGTCTGAAGATGATCGACAAGATCAAGATCGAGGAATTCAAGCCGTCGTCGCGGCAGAACCCGTTCATCCGCTTCGAGTACGAGAAGAAGCTGCATAACATCGCCGTAGTGGCGGAGAAGATCGCGAAGAAGTACGAACGCACGATCTTCAACGACTTCAGCATTAGCGTGCAGCCGGGCGAGCGTATCGCGATCATCGGCGAGAACGGCGCGGGCAAGACCACGCTGCTGCGCTCGTTGCTGGGCAAGCTTGCGCTCGATCACGGCACGGTGAAGTGGGCTGAAAACGCGAACATCGGCTACATGCCGCAGGATACGTATGAAGAGTTTCCGGACGACGTCACGCTGATGGACTGGATCGACGGCTACCGCCAGGAAGGCGACGACGAGCAGATGGTGCGCGGCACGCTCGGCCGTCTGCTGTTCAATGCTGACGACATCCGCAAATCGGTCAAGGTGCTGTCCGGTGGCGAAAAGGGCCGCATGATCTGGGGCAAGCTGATGTTGGGCCGTCACAACGTGATGCTGATGGACGAGCCGACCAACCACATGGACATGGAGTCGATCGAATCGCTGCAAATCGCGCTCGACAAGTTCGACGGCACGCTGATTTTCGTGTCCCACGACCGTGAGTTCGTGAGCGGCCTCGCGAACCGGATCATCGAAGTGAAGACCGACGGCACGCTGAATGACTTCGGCGGCAACTATGAAGAGTTCCTGACGAGCCAGGGCGTGCAGTAAGCGTTCCTCGCTTCACGGTGTCGCGTCAAGCAAAGCCCGCTTCTTCGAAGCGGGCTTTTTTCATGGCGAGCGTCTTGCGGGAAGAACCATCAATTTCACCGTGAAGTGACCAGCATCAACCAACCAGACTCAAAACCAGGCCGGCAAGCAGGCTCATTGACCCAAAGCAACGTAAGCTGCGCCCGACGACCGATTATCACCGTTTCGATAGTCTATCCATCGGGTCGTCAATGCTCACCTCTCACTCGTTCCCACCGCTAGTTATCCGCGGCCGCTCACTGCTTCCGATCGTGCAAGGCGGCATGGGCGTCGGTATCTCGGCCCACCGGCTGGCAGGCAGCGTCGCGCGCGAGGGCGCGCTCGGCACCATCGCCAGCATCGATCTGCGCCATCATCATCACGATCTGATCGAACTCTGTCGGCAAAGCCCTGATCGGGCCACGCTCGAACGGGCGAACCTCACCGCGCTGGCCCGTGAAATCCACGCCGCCAAAGTACTCAGCGACGGCCACGGTATGATCGCCGTCAACGTGATGAAGGCAGTCAACGCGCAAGCAGATTACGTGCGCGTTGCCTGCGAAAGCGGTGCCGATGCGATTGTCATGGGCGCGGGCCTGCCGCTCGATTTGCCGGACATGACCCAGGGTCACGACATCGCGCTGATCCCAATCCTGTCGGATAGCCGCGGCGTCGCACTGGTGCTGAAGAAGTGGATGAAAAAGGGCCGTTTGCCCGACGCCGTTGTGATCGAACATCCCGCCCATGCAGGTGGTCACCTCGGCGTGACCAACCTCGCCGACCTGCACGACCCGCGCTTTGATTTCCTGCGTGTACTTGAGGAACTCGATGCAGTATTCACGTCGCTCGGAGTGAGTCGCAAGGACGTGCCCTTGATCGTCGCGGGCGGCATCAATAGTCACGAAGCAGTGCGCGAGTTACTGACCGCCGGTGCCAGCGGTGTGCAGCTCGGCACGCCGTTCGCCGTCACCGAAGAAGGCGACGCGCATCCCAACTTCAAGCGCGTGCTGGCCGAGGCGACGCCCGAGGACATCGTCGAATTTGTCAGCGTGACGGGGCTGCCCGCGCGCGCCGTGAAAACGCCGTGGCTGATGCGCTATCTGCGCCACGAAACGAAAATCCGCGAGAAGATCGGCGCGCTCAAACACGTCTGTCCCACTGCCCTCGAATGCCTCAGTGTTTGCGGCTGGCGCGACGGTGTCGAGAAATTCGGGCACTTCTGCATCGACACGCGGCTCGCCGCTGCATTGCGCGGCGACGTGGCCAATGGTCTGTTCTTTCGCGGCCGCGAAGCCTTGCCGTTCGGCACGGCCATTCGCAGCGTCCATGACCTGATCGAACTGCTGCTGACCGGCGCGACGCGACCCGCTGTCGCAGGGCGATGGGCGTTCTCGCTGGGTTGATACGGGTCAACGTGAAGCCTCGCGGGACCTTCGACAATCCCCGCACGCAAACACACACTCGGGGAAGCACATGAAGTACTCGCTCAGGAACAGAATCAAGGCCGCCGCCGTTGCGTCGTGCCTGCTATGCGCGGGCGCGCTGGCACCACAGGCTCAGGCTGCCGGCGATGACCAGATGAACGGCATTCACGCTGGTGACGTACTGGTGCGTCTGCGCGCAATCAGCATCATGCCGAACGTGGAGACCAATCAGTCGCTGTCAGCGCTCAACGTGGGCGTCAACAACGCCATCGTGCCGGAACTGGATCTGACTTACATGATCCGCGACTACCTCGGCGTCGAGCTGATTCTCGGCACGTCGCGTCATCAGCTGACGTCGAGCCTCGGCAATCTCGGCGGCGTGAACGTGTTGCCGCCCACGCTGCTGCTGCAATATCACTTCAACCACGCGGGGCGTATCCGTCCGTACGTCGGTGCGGGTCTGAACTACACGTTGTTCTATAACAACGGCTTGAACGCCGGCGGTCAGCCGATTTCGATCAACAACCACAGCTTCGGCCCCGCATTGCAGGCCGGTGTGGACGTACAGGTGACCAAGTCGCTGTTCGTCAACGCGGACATCAAGAAGATCTGGATGCACACCGACGCAACGCTCGGCGGTCAGTCGCTTGGTCGGCTGAATATCGATCCGGTGGTGGTCGGTCTGGGCGTTGGTATGCGGTTCTGAGTTCCGCGCTTGAGAAGCCGCGCTTGTCATGCAAAAACGCCGGAATTTTTCCGGCGTTTTTTCGTCATGGCGATCCCGATCGAGAGGCGGGTTCCCCGGCAGTAAGGCCGATGCAGGCGGCCGCGGCGCGAGGTGGCTACAGCTTGTCGTTCTTGAAGCGCATCGCAGTGCCATCCTGCTCAATGCGTACCCATACGGCGCGCTTTTCCTCGTCGCTCAGGAACACCCAGTTGGACACTTCGGTGGCGGTGCGGCCGCAGCCTTTGCAGACCTCGTCGAAAAGCGTGGAACAGACGCCGATGCACGGGCTGTCGGGAAGATCATGGAGATTCGAAGCCATCGGAAACCTTGGAGCAGAGAAGCGGAGTTCCGCTATGTTAACCGATGCGGCGATCGCGCCCTGGCGTCGCGCTCACCATGGCACAGATGCATGCACGGTTGGCCGTATCCACTGCCGCCTTCGTCCCAAATCGAACTCCGCCCCTCAGCGCGCGAAACGGCGAGATGCTCGGAGAATGCTTACAGAATAACTTCATTAAGACTGCATTCGCTTGCAAGCGAAGGATCCGGTACTCGACGCAGCGAGGTCAAGGCGCGTCCGCGTGATTCGCGCCGGTCTCCCAGCCCTATTGCAAACCGTGGCGCAACGGGTGGTTACACCTCGCATCGAGGTCAGCCGTATTGCATAAAATTCGCGAATGGTGGCCTCTGGCTGCTACCCCGAGATGAACATGGGTGTGGCGGGACCGCCGTAACTTGACAACGAGATAACACCGAGGCTGCCACTGGTGTTTTTTACGGGTAGACACGCGCCGATAACCCGCTAAAATTGCGCCCATTTTGTAGCGGCACGGCTTACGCTGTACCGTTTGCGCGACAGCCCAGCATTTTTTTTGGTGTGCGCAATAATTAATGGTAGTTTTCGGGTTTTTCAGGGGAGCCGCGTGCGGTGTGCCGCGGCGTGGGCGAAGGCGGCCGGCTCGGGCCGGTCAGGATCGGAGAACGGGATGAAAAGACGGGTAGTGGGGCAAGTGGCAGCGCTGGTCTTGTGCGCGACACCGTGGTTGGCGGCCGCTGCGAAAGATACGCAGCTGAACGTGTATAACTGGTCCGATTACATTGCCAAGGACACCATTCCGAACTTCACCAAACAGACTGGTGTCCAGGTCAAATACGACAACTACGACAGCGACGACACGCTGCAAGCCAAGCTCCTCACCGGCAACTCGGGCTACGACATCGTCGTGCCGACCAGCAATTACGCCGGCAAGCAGATTGCTGCCGGCATCTTCGCGCCGCTCGACAAGTCGAAGCTGCCGAACCTCAAATACCTCGACCCGTCGCTGATGGCCCTCGTGGCCGGCGCCGATCCGGGCAACAAGTACACGGTGCCTTGGGCATACGGCACGACCGGTCTCGCCTACAACGTCACCAAGGCTCAGCAGATCCTCGGCAAGAATGTGCCGCTCGACAACTGGGACGTGCTCTTCAAGCCGGAAAACATTTCGAAGCTGAAGGCCTGTGGCGTGTCCGTGCTCGACGCACCGGACCAGATGTTTGCCGCCGCGCTGCATTACATCGGCAAGGATCCGATGAGCACGAACCCGGCTGACTACCGCGCCGCGCTCGAAATGATGAAGAAGATCCGTCCGTACATCACGCAGTTCAACTCGTCGGGCTACATCAACGATCTGGTTGGCGGCGACGTGTGCTTCGCGTACGGCTGGTCGGGTGACGTCGTGATCGCCAAGCATCGCGCGATCGAGGCGAAGAAGGCCTACAAGATCGAGTACTACATTCCGAAGGGCGGTGCCCCGGTGTGGTTCGACGTAATGGCGATTCCGAAAGACGCGAAGAACAAGGAAGCCGCGCTCGAGTGGATCAACTACATCGAAACGCCGCAGGTTCACGCCGCGATCACCAACGCCGTCTACTATCCGAGCGCCAACCTCGAAGCGCGCAAGTATGTGGACAAGGACGTGGCGAACGACCCGGCCGTGTATCCGTCGCCTGAAGTCATCAAGACACTGTTCCTGTTGAAGCCGCTGCCGCCGGAAATCCAGCGGCTGCAAACGCGACTGTGGACTGAATTCAAGTCCGGCCGCTGATTCGCCGTTAGAGTGAACGGGTAAGTATCATCATGAAGCCCTCGGTGTCCAC
Organism: Paraburkholderia domus; assembly: GCF_905220705.1. Lineage (GTDB taxonomy): Bacteria > Pseudomonadota > Gammaproteobacteria > Burkholderiales > Burkholderiaceae > Paraburkholderia > Paraburkholderia domus. The sequence goes on along the minus strand of NZ_CAJNAT010000001.1, from coordinate 95,776 downwards.
CGGGGGCTTTGTTCGTCAAACGCCGGAGTAAAGCATTGTGATGAGTAGTGACCAGTCGAGCGCGCTAGCGGGGGCCGCCGCGCCGTTCCCGAGTCTGAACGCCGAAGCGGGCGACGCAGCAGAGAACTTCGTCCAGATCGTCGATATCGTGAAAAAGTTCGGCGAGACCGTAGCGGTCAAAGAGGTCAACCTGTCGGTAAAAAAGGGCGAGCTGTTTGCGCTGCTCGGCAGTTCCGGCTGTGGCAAATCGACCTTGTTGCGCATGCTGGCCGGCCTTGAATCGATCACGTCGGGCAAGATCCTGATCGACGGCGAAGACCTCGCGCAATTGCCGCCTTATCGCCGGCCGGTCAACATGATGTTCCAGTCGTATGCGCTGTTTCCGCACATGACCGTCGAGGCCAACGTTGCCTTCGGACTGAAGCAGGAAAGCGTGCCGAAATCCGAACTGAAAGACCGCGTGCAGACCGCGCTCGATCTCGTGCAGATGGGCCGTTTTGCGAAGCGCAAGCCGCATCAGCTCTCCGGCGGTCAGCAGCAGCGCGTGGCGCTCGCGCGCTCGCTGGTCAAGCGACCGAAGCTCCTGTTGCTCGACGAGCCGATGTCCGCGCTCGACAAACAGATCCGTCAGCGTACGCAGATCGAACTGGTCAACATTCTCGACAAGGTCGGCGTGACCTGCATGATGGTGACGCACGATCAGGAAGAGGCGATGACGATGGCGGACCGTCTTGCCGTGATGAGTGAAGGCGAGATCATCCAGCTCGGCACGCCGCACGAAGTGTACGAATATCCGAATTGCCGTTTTTCGGCCGAGTTCATCGGCTCGACCAATCTGTTCGACGGCAACGTCGTTGAAGACGAACCCGATCACGTGTTCATCGAAACCCCCGACCTGCCGGTGCGTCTCTACGTGAGCCACGGCATTACCGGGCCGCTCGGCATGCCTGTGACGATCTCGGTGCGGCCCGAGCGCATCGCGCTCACGCGCAAGCCGCCTGAAGGCGCATACAACTGGGGCAAGGGCGTTGTCACGAATGTCGCTTACATGGGCGGCTATTCGCTGTATCACGTGAAACTCGACGCCGGCAAAACGGTAATCGCCAACGTGACCAGCCTCGCGCTGACGGAAATCGACCCGCCCACCTGGGGCGACGAAGTTTATGTGCGCTGGAGCGCGTCGGCCGGTGTGGTGCTGACGTCATGAAGCGCACGATCAATTCTCTGGCATCGTGGCCGGTGCGCCGTTTCAATCTGACCGGCCGCACCGCGGTGGTGGCCGGGCCGTTCATCTGGCTGCTGCTGTTTTTCCTCGTGCCGTTCCTGCTGGTCGTGAAGATCAGCTTTGCCGATTTGCAGCTCGGCATTCCGCCGTATACGGAACTCACCACGTACACGGATGGTGTGGTTCACGTTGCTCTGGACCTGTCGCACTATGCGTTTCTGCTCACCGACAGCCTGTATTTCGCGACCTATGTGAATTCGGTGGTGGTCGCGGCGGTATCGACGTTGCTGTGTTTGCTGATTGGCTATCCGATGGCGTACTACATTGCGCGATCGAATCCGGCGAGCCGCAATCTGCTGATGATGGCTGTGATGCTGCCGTTCTGGACGTCGTTTCTGATTCGCGTGTACGCATGGATCGGCATCCTGAAGAACAATGGCTTGCTGAACAACTTTCTGATGTCCGTGGGACTGATCCACACACCGATCGAGTTGTATCACACGAACACCGCGGTTTATATCGGCATGGTGTATTCATACCTGCCGTTCCTCGTCATGCCGCTGTATGCACATCTGGTGAAGATGGACATGACGTTGCTGGAAGCCGCCTATGATCTCGGCGCGAAGCCGTGGCGGGCGTTCTGGCAGATCACCTTGCCGCTCTCGAAGAACGGCATCATTGCCGGTTGTTTGCTGGTGTTCATTCCGGCGGTAGGCGAGTACGTGATTCCGGAACTGCTGGGTGGCGCGAACACGCTGATGATTGGCCGTGTGATGTGGAATGAGTTTTTCGACAATGCCGATTGGCCGATGGCGTCTGCCGTGACGTGCGCGATGGTGTTGTTGTTATTGGTGCCGATGGCGTTTTTCCAGTACGCGCAGGCGAAGGCGATGGAGGAACGACGCTGATGAAGCCGAACCGGATTTTGCAGTTTATTGCCTTGGGGATTGGGTTTCTGTTTCTCTACATTCCGATCGTGAGTCTGATTGTGTATTCGTTCAACGAATCGCAACTGGTCACGGTTTGGACGCGGTTTTCTACGCGCTGGTACGCGGCATTGCTGCAGGACGACGAGTTGATCGCGGCTGCGTGGTTGTCGTTGCGCGTGGCGTTGCTGACGGCTTTCGCGTCGGTGATCATTGGCACATGGGCTGGGTTTGTTTTGGCCCGGATGGGGCGGTTTCGTGGATTTACGCTTTATACGGGGATGATCAATGCGCCGTTGGTGATTCCCGAGGTGATTCAGGGGATCTCGTTGCTGCTGTTGTTCATCGAAATGGCCAAGTGGTTGGGGTGGCCCGCTGGGCGTGGCATTTTCACGATCTGGATCGGGCACGTGATGCTGTGTATTTCTTATGTGGCCATCATCGTGCAGTCACGTGTGAAGGAGTTGCATCCGTCTCTTGAGGAAGCCGCGCTTGATCTTGGGGCTACGCCGCTTAGGGTGTTTTTCTTCATTACGTTGCCGTTGATTTCGCAGGCTCTTGTTTCTGGGTGGCTGTTGTCGTTCACTTTGTCTATCGACGATCTGGTGTTGTCGGCGTTTCTGTCCGGGCCTGGGTCGACTACGTTGCCGCTGGTTGTTTTCTCTCGTGTGCGGCTTGGGTTGAATCCGGAGATGAATGCGCTGGCTACGTTGTTTATTGCTGTTGTTACCGTTGGGGTTGTTGCTGCTAATTATTTTATGCAGCGGGCGGAGAGGAAGAGGGCTGTGATGGCGGTATAGGGTTTGTTCTTGCGTGGCGCTTTGTTTGGCTGTATGCCTGCGGTGTTGGCCTTTCCTTGTTTTGTTAGTGGTTTATTAGCGTTGCCCCTGTGCGGGGCGGCACCTACTTCTCTTTGCTGCTGCAAAGAGAAGTAGGCAAGAGAAAGCAGCTCACACCGCCAATTTTTAAGCGGGTCCCCCGCGCAGTTAGGGTAGTGGTGCATCTGGAATCGGTGCCCTCGCACATTTGGCGTAAGTGACAAAGGATTCATCAGCGCCCACTCCGCACTGCGTGCGTCGCGGATGGGTCAGCGTGGGAAACCCGGGGCTTCGGTTACGCGCGGCGGGAGCGATGGGCCTTGCCTCGCCGAAATATCCCTGAACTCGTGGGCAAAGCGCGAGTGCGAAAACGTAGCAGCGGGTTTTGTGAAGTGCCCGTCGGCGCGCGTAGCGCCGCCGGAAGTATGACTGCCTTGTCGCCAGGGCTGAATGTGCGAGGGCACGGATTCCAGATGCACCACTACCCCCTCCGAGCCAGGGGACCCGCTTATGAGCTGGCGGTTTGAGCCGCTTTCTTTTGCCTACTTTTCTTTGCGGCATGCAAAGAAAAGTAGGTGCCCGCCCCGCACAGGGGCAACACTAATAGACCACTAAGAATTCAAGGAAAGGCCAACGCCATAGGCATGCAGACAGCAAGCGCCGCGCAGGCAAAAAAACCATCAAACCTTATACCCAATCCGAACCCCACCCCAATGCCGCCCGGCAACAAACACAGGCGCCGACGCATCCTTCATCAAAACAAACTGCCCACCGCCCATATCGCGCCGATACGTCTGCAGCAAAAATTTCTTAACATGCGAAGCCGCCGCAACCCCGGTACGGTCATCGAACATCCGCCGATTCCGGCAATTAGCCATGTTCCACACCACATCCTCGCGCTGCGGCAAAGAAAACTTCAGATTGTGAGTAGGCAGATACCCGCGCACATCGACCGCAGCACAAAACGCCACGCGTGGATCAAGCCCGAGTAACGGCTCCTGAATAGCAGGCAAAACCCGATCAGTAAAAGCAGTAAACCGGGTAACGAACTGAGCCGGATTGCTTCCCGCAACGGGCATATAACGTTGATCGAACAGATCCTCAATCGACACTTCGCCTCGAGCAACCGCCGCTTCGAATACCTTGCTCACCGCAGCCGCGGCCTGCTGCACCGCATCAATAAACCGCGTATCCGCAGTCTCGACCCCCGTGGCGGTCGTCAACTCGATCAACGTCTCGGACACGCTGAGCAGATTTCCCAGCCGGTCCTTCGCCTGGACGAAGTTCTCGCTCGAATCTTCAACGCCGCTCGCCATCTCCAGCACCTGCGCCTCGAGCCCGTTGCATTGTGCTTCGATCTCGCCGGTCAACGCGGCGATCTGCCCAGCCTCGTCGTTGAGCTGCGTAATCGCATCGCCCGTCGCATGCACGACGTCGCCGATCTTTCGCGTGCCTTCGCGTACCCGGTGTGCGCGCGCCGTGTTCACCGAACCCTCGGTGATCAACTGCTCGGTCTGTTGAGTGAGTTGCGCCAGCGTCGTTTCGATCTGGCCCGTCGCCTGCGCGGTCTTCGCCGACAGGTTCTTCACCTCGGCGGCCACCACCGCGAAACTCTTGCCGGAGTCGCCGGCGCGCGCGGCTTCGATGGCGGCGTTCAGCGCCAGCAAGTGCGTCTGGCGGGCGATCAGTGAAATCTCCTCGGAGACGCGGCTGACGTGCGCCAACGCGCTGCGCAACGCGCCGATCTGGCTCTCGATCACCGTCACGCCTTCGACCAGCCCGTGGATGTCGGCCAGCGACGCTTCCAGTGTCTGCTGCGATTCCAGCACGCTGGTCGCGGCTTCGGTCGACACGCTGCGCATTTCGCGCGCGGCAGTGGCAATGCGATGATTGCCCGCGAGTGTCTGTGCGGCGGACTCGCGCAGCGCGCGGCATACCTGCGCCTGGTGCTGCACGCGTGCGGCAACTTCTTCAACGTGGCCCGATACGTCGCAGATTTCAATTCCCAATTTGCCGGCCTGGGCGGCAATATCGCCGACGATCGTTTGCGAACGGCCGCTGCGGCGAAAGCTGAAACGCGTCATGCTCGTCTCCTTGATGGCGCAGTTGGCGCAGTCAATTGGCGCGGTCACCCAGTGCGGATGCCGCGTCTTCTCGATGCGTTTACGGCAGACTTTCAGTCAACTTGATACGGGGTATCCCGTGGTCGTTATGATGTGGGATTCGGCAGGGCGCAGACACAGCCCAGTGCGCGGCACGTGTGCGACGCCAGCCCCGAGACAGGCTCGGCCCCGCAAGTGGCTGTGCCGGCCATTTCTCGCAGCCCTCCCTCTCACCAGCGGACCATGATCGACTCCTTCGCGCGCGTTTCAGGCTGGCAGCAACTCTTTCACCTGTGGGAGCTGATCGTGATGCTCTGCAAATTCCTTTGGAGCCTGCTGCGTTTGCTCGGCGGCGGCTGAACATCGCCGTGAACCTTGCTCAATGAATGGCTGCTTGCCCCTGAAGCTTTGGAGGCGAGTCGGCCGAAGCAGGCGGCCAATATCGACCTGTCGCCACTCTCGTGCAGGGTCTCTTCGGAGAGGCGCATAATCTTGACTGAATTGCACTCTCTTCGGTCTCCGGGCGCGCCGCGAACGGCACGCCTTTACTTGCAACGTTGACAGACTGACGAGAATTCCTCATCTGAAAACAGTGCCCGATAAGGTTTGTGAACCCTCGGATGTCTTGCGCTCCGAGCCCCATAACCAAGGAGAGCCTCGTCATGGGAATGCGCCCAGATCCTACGTTCCACGCGTCGCCGAAACTCGCGATGGATGCGCCAGCGGAAGACTTCGCCTACACGTTGCTGCTCAGCCCGGATTTCTCGCAGCCCGACGCGCTCGCTGTGGTCGACGTGAAGCCCGGATCGCCGACTTACAGCCAGGTGGTCCACACAGTACCGGTGCCTAACAAGGGGGACGAATTTCACCACTTCGGATGGAATGCCTGCTCGTCGTCACTGTCGCCGCTGACCGGCCACGCCTTCCTGGAAAGGCGCTATCTGATCATTCCGGGGATGCGCTCCTCGCGCATCTACATCGTAGACACCAAGCCACATCCGACCCAGGCGCGCATCCACAAGATCATCGAACCTGAGGAAATCTTCCGCAAGACAGGCTACTCGCGTCCCCACACCGTCCACTGCGGGCCTGAAGGAATCTACGTCAGCACGCTCGGTGGCGGCGGGAAGGATGGCACCGACGGCCCCCCCGGCATCTTCATCATGGACTGCGAGACTTTCGATGTCCTCGGCCGCTGGGAAATCGATCGCGGGCTGCAGGAGAAACACTACGATTTCTGGTGGAACCTGCCGCGCGACTACATGGTGTCGAGCGAGTGGGCGTTGCCGCCGCAATTCGAGAACGGGATCGTCCCCGAAGATCTTCTGTCGAACAAGTATGGGCACCGAATCCACTTCTGGGATCTGCGGGCACGGCGCAACGTGCAGACGATCGATCTCGGCGCCAACCACCAGATGGCGCTCGAAGTACGGCCTGCGCACGATCCGAGTAGGGAATACGGTTTCATCGGCGTCGTGGTCGACACGACGAACCTTGAAGGGTCGATCTGGACCTGGTGGCGGGAAGGGGGGAAGTTTCACATCGAGAAGACCGCGACCATTCCGCCGGAGCCTGCAGCCGCAGAACTGCTTCCGCCGTTGCTTCAGGGATTCGGCGCGGTGCCGCCGCTCGTCACCGATATCGATCTCTCCATCGACGACAAATTCCTGTATGTCGCCTGTTGGGGAACCGGCGAGATGCGTCAGTACGACGTGACGGAACCCCGGAAACCAAAGCTCACGGGATCGGTCCACATCGGCGGAATCGTACGGCGTACGCCCCATCCAAACGGTAAAGCCTTTGCGGGTGGTCCGCAGATGGTCGAGATCAGCCGCGACGGAAAGCGGGTCTACTGGACCAACTCGCTCTACTCGACGTGGGACAACCAGTTCTACCCGGACGGTGTGCCAGCGGCACAGGTCATGGCTCGGGCTGAACCCGCCGGCGGCCTTACACTGGCTGACGACTACTGGGTAGCCTTTCCCGACGGATACCGGGCCCACCAGATCCGGCTTGAAGGTGGCGACTGCTCGACCGATTCGTTCTGCTACCCGTCGGTGGGGATTTGATAGAGGGCGGCTGGTCGCAGACCGGCCTTTGGTTAGCCGTCGCGGCGAGCGGTCTCTATCACGGGCTCAACCCGGCAATGGGATGGCCGCTCGCCGTTTCGAGCGGGCTGATGGACCGACGTGCGCGGGCGCTGTTCTGCACGCTCTTATATCTCGCAGCAGGGCACGTGCTGGCAATGTTCGTCGTGATGGTGCCCTTCGCCATGCTTGCGACGCTGCTCGCCTGGCAGCGCGAGATCCAGATTGGCGCGAGTGTGCTGGTCATCGGCTTTGGTGTCTTCCTTCTGATCCGGCGGCGCCATCCGCGCGTACTCGCGCGGATCCCACCGTCGCGGCTCGCGCTCTGGTCCTTCGCCGTTGCCATCGCGCACGGCGCAGGACTGATGCTGGTACCGATCTACCTCGGCCTTTGCCGGTCCTACGACTCGGATCAAGGGCATCAAGCCGCGCGGGCCCTGATCGACGCCAATCTGGGCATGGCGCTGCTTGTCTCCGGCGTCCATGCCACCGCCATGATCATGGTCGGTGGGCTCCTGGCCTGGTTGGTCTACCGCTACCTGGGACTGAAGTTCGTGTCACGGAGCTGGTTCAATCTGGACGCAGTCTGGGCATCGAGCCTTATCCTGGTGGGCACGCTCGCATTGGCGCTCAATACCGCGGTACCGGGCGGCGAGGGGTGATAGCCGTTGGCTTGTGGTGCCGCACGGCATCGCGAGCCGGGTCGGTATAAATCAGCGGGAGACGCTCGCCGTGCCTGCCGTTAATGGCGCGGCCGCGGTGCTCGTGCTTGTACCGAGAAACGCGCGCAGATCGGTCATGACGCGCTCGGGCGCCTCTTCCATCGGGATGTGACCGAGTCCCGGGTACATCACCGATTTCGCACCTGGAATACGGCTCGCAAATTCGGCCGCGTGCGCAGTCGGAATCCAGCGATCTTTCGCTCCCCACAGCACCAGCGACGGCACCTTCAGCGTCTTCAGCACATCGGTGTCGACGTCCTTGAAGTCGAGCGTCGGCACCATCTTGCCGATCGCCGCGCGCGTGCCTTCGCCGTGGAAGAATTCGATGTAACGCCGCAGTGTCACCGCATCGAGCTTGCGCGGATCGCCATATACGTTGCGCACGGCGCTCTTGATAATGACTTCAGGCAGCCACCACGGCGAACTGACTCGCACCAGCGCGCTATTGAAGAGGCCGATGTAAATCGGCAGCTTCATCGGAAAACCGGCCGAGTCGATCAATACCAGGCGTTCGACGGCGTCGCGATGGCGCACCGCGTAGTCCCACGAAATCAGGCCGCCGAGTGAGTTGCCGATCAGTGTCGCGCGCGAGATGCCGAGCGCCTGCATGAAGGTGTCGATGAAACGCCGGTAGGTCGGCAGGTTCATCGTTTCGATTTCGCCGGCGCTCGAGCGCAGCGGGCCGGTCACGCCGAATGGCGGAAGATCGAGACGGATCACACGATGCTCGCGTTTGAGTTCATCGGCAACGCGATTCCACGTATGCAGCGAAGACGCGAAACCGTGAATCATCACGATCGTGTCGCCGCTGCCTTCATCGACGTAATGCACGTCGGCACCCATGATCTTGACGAACTTCGAACCGCTTTGTGTGTAGCGCCGCTGCAATTCGGCGCGCGGCACGCTGGTGATGCCGAGGCGCGCGGCGACCGAGCGGGGCGGCAGTTGCGCTGTCGATGCGGACGTCGCGGATTCGATGCTTGCCATGATTGTTGTCTCCCTTTAGTTCGAGTTAGATCGTCTCTGCCTCTGCGTCCTGGCATCCGCGTCAACGTGCGCATCGCGAGCGTCCCCTCAGCCGCTGCTTGCTGCTTTACGGCGCGAAGCGATAGTCGCGTGGCCGCACACGCCGCGTGCGTTTGCGAAAGCTGAATGTGAAGCCCGGCCACAGCGCTGTCACCTTGCCGCTCTTCGTCTGGTACCAGCTATGACAGCCGCTGACCCACACGGAGTGCTGCATCTCTTTCTGAATACGCTCGTTGAAATCGCGCTGAACGTCGGGCCGCAGGGTCATCGTGCGTGCCTTGCGTCGCTGCAAAACGCGCAGGCAATCGGCGATGTACTGCACTTGCGACTCGATCATGTAGATCAGCGAGTTGTGACCAAGCCCGGTGTTCGGACCGACAATCATGAAGAAGTTCGGGAAGTTGGCGACGCTGGTGCCGAGGTAAGCCTCCGGCCCGTCGCGCAGCCACATCGCGCCGAGATCGGCGCCGTCGAGGCCGGTCACGTCGAACGGTGCGCCCACGTCGTTTACCTGGAAGCCCGTGCCGCAGATGATCGCATCGGCCTGGTGGTGCACGCCGTCGTCAGTGACAATACCGTCGGCGACGATTTCGCGGATGCCGGTCGTCACCACGTCGACGTTCGGTTGGCTGAGCGCCGGATAATAATCGCTCGACAGCAGCACACGCTTGCAACCGAGCCGGTAGTTCGGCGTCAGTTTGGCGCGCAGCGCCGGGTCCTTGACGCGCCGTTCGAGGTAGCTCATGCCGAACTTCATCGGCAACTTCATCAGCTTTGGATTGACGACGAACGCAATCGCGCGCGATTCGAGTTGCCAGTAGATCGCATTGCGCACGAAGCGCTGCGTGAACGGCAGATGGCGGAACAGCCAGTGCGCGCGTGGGCCGACCGGCTTGTTCGGCTTGGGCATGATCCACGGCGCGGTGCGCTGGAACAGTTCGAGTTGCGCGACACGCGGCTGGATCTGCGGCACGAACTGGATCGCGCTGGCGCCGGTGCCGATCACCGCGACGCGCTTGCCTTCGAGCGGATAGTCATGGTCCCAGCGCGCCGAATGAAACAGCTTGCCTTCAAAGCGGTCGAGGCCGGCGATCTGCGGCATGGCCGGTCGCGACAGCGGACCGCTCGCGGCGATCACCACATCGGCCTCGATGCTTTCGCGCACGCCGTTCGAATCGATCTCGACTCGCCAGATCTGCCGTACTTCGTCGAAACGCGCCGAAGCCACGCTCGCATTGCAGCGCACGTAACGATCGACGCCGTACTTGTGCGCACAATGCTTGAGGTAGGCGAGGATCTCCGCCTGGCCGCTGAACGCGCGCGACCACGACGGATTCGGCTCGAACGAAAACGAATACAAGTGCGACGGCACATCGCAGGCCGCGCCGGGATAGGTGTTGTCGCGCCACGTGCCGCCAATATCGCCGGCCGCCTCGTAAACCGTGAACGACGTGATGCCCATCTGCTGAAGGCGTATCGCCATGCCGATGCCCGCAAACCCGCTTCCGACAATGGCAATGCGTGGCGCGGCGGGTTTGGCGGATGAGGCAGGTGTCACAGCGGGTCTCCGGAAGTAGGCAAAATTCGGGTGTCTACATATGTCTACACCAGCATACCGCGCAGAGTAGACAACTGTACACTTCGCGTCAAGATCGTTTAGAGTACGACTATTAAACGCGCGAGCCGCGCTCAGACTGAAAGCTCATGAAACCCGTACCCGAAGCGGCGCCCGCCGTCGACCATGGCACTGTTGCCGGGCAGGACCTTGCGCCGGGCAAGCGCAAACTGATTGAAGCCGCGTTGCGTTTGACGGCGGGCGGGCGCAGCTTTGCAAGCCTGGGCCTGCGCGAACTGGCGCGCGAGGCGGGATTGAATCCCAACACGTTCTATCGCCATTTCGCCACGCTCGACGACCTGGCTCGCGAGGCAGTCGAATCGGTAAGCCGCCGCTTGCGGCCGATGCTCCGGCGCGAGCGCTGGCTTGCCGCGCACGACGAGCCGCAAAGCGTGCCACGTCGCGCGTGCGTAGCGTTTTTCGCGTTTGCGTTGGAGAACCGCGAGGCGTTTCTGAGCGCGCTGGCCGAGTATCACGGCACATCGCCAGCGTTGCGCGAAGCGGTGCGTGCGAACCTCAACGAGGTGTCGGCGGAAATGGCAGACGACGTCGTGCAACTGGACCTGATGCCGACGCTCGCCCGTACCACTGTCGACGAAGTCTGCACGCAGATCGTGCTGCAGCTGTTTCATCTGTCGGCGGAGTATATCGACGGGGATGCCGCGCGCCGGGAAGCGCTGGTCGCCTATGCGGAGCGTTTCATCGTCCGGCTGTTTGCGGGTTCGGTGCTGCTCGCGCAACATGAGTTGGCGAGGGCGCCTGCCGCAGTGAGGGCGTAAAGGGGTGCCGACATAAAAAAACAGGCTCCATGCGGGAGCCTGTTTTCAGTGCAGCTTGATTGATTGCAGCTTGATTGACTGCGTTTCAAGCCGCGCTGTGTTTCTCAGGTATCGCTCCAGCCACCGGAATCGTCGTTGCTGCCCATGTCGACGCCACCGCCGCTGTTGTCGCTCCAGTCGTTCGAGCCCTGGCCGAAGTCGAGGCCGCCGCCATTGCCGCCGTCACCGCCTCGGCGACGCGTTTCGTCATCGACAATCACGTCGCGCTCTACGACTCGTTCACGCCCGGAATTCAATGCCTCGCCGAGCAGCACGCCGGTCAGCAGACCGCCCATGCCACCGCCGAAACCACCACCACCTTGTTGCACGATGACTGGTGGTTGCTGCTGATACGGCCCTTGCTGCGGATAGGGCGCTTGCGGCGGGTTGCCAAAACGCTCGGCTTCCTGCGCATACGGCGACTGCTGCGTGGCGGCGGCCGGCGCGGCATAAGGATCGGGCCGCCCCTCGGCGCGGGCGCGCATGCTGCCGATGCGCTGCTCCAGTTCATCGAGCTGATACGGCGGCACCGGATTCTTGCTGTTCGACAGCGTTTCGACGAGACCGCGCAACTGGTCTTCGGTCGACTCGACTTCCTTCTCCAGCGCCTCATGACCTTGTACGGTGGAGAGCTTCACGTCGAGCTTCAACGAGCGCACGGCGTTGAGCATCTCGGTCGCGCGCTTGAGTTGTACTCGACGATCGTCGTCGGCGCGCGAATCGTCTTGCGAGCGGGCGCGACGCAATGTCCAGCGCAACACCAGCGCGATCACGCCGATCAGGAGAATGATGCCAACCCACATGCCGATGCCAGGGCCATGCCGTTGCGGCGCTTGCGGCACCACCGCCGACTGCTGCTGCACGGTGGGCGAATTTTGCTGCACGAACGGGTTGGCCGCGCGGCTCGTGGTGTTGCCGCCTGCGGCGCCGGCACGTTCTGCGTTCTTACGGATACGCGCTTCGGTTTGCGCGAAACGGGTCGGGTCCGTGAAGCGGATTTGCGGGTCGAGCGTCTTGGCCTGTTGGACCTGGGCGAGGGCGTCGGCAGAACGGCCTTCACGATCGAGTACCTGGCCGTACAGGTAGTGCGCGCGAGCATTGTTCGGATGTGCCTGCAGCACTTCGCTCAAACCGGCATCGGCCTGCTGCCAGTTGCCTTGCGACATGGCGGATTCGATCTGCTGGACCGTCGGCACAGCGAACGCCATGGCCGACACGAACATCAGCGAGGCGAACGCGCTTGCGAGAAATTTTTTCATTTACGGACCGGGTGCGATGCACCCGTCTCCTTCAGTCGATTCCGGCGGCCTTGGTAACGGCAGCCGGTATTTACTGCTGACGCAATCACTGGGCCGGCGTATTGATCTGCTTCTTCAATGCTTCGAGACGATCTTCGACCGATGGGCCACGGTTCAGCTCCGCGAGCTTGTCCTCGAGCGCCTTACCGCTCTTTACGTCGGCCGAATTCAGACGCGCGTCGGAACGGGCATTCGACAAAGCAACCTTGTCTTCCAGCTTCTGGAAATCTTCAGAGAGATTCTTGCCACCGATACCGCCCAACGCCGTAGCTGCAACATCTTTGGCTTGAGCGATCTGCTGCTTGGCTTGCAGAATGTTCGAACGCGCATTCAGGTCGTTACGACGGCTGCGCATGTCGTCGATCTGGCTCTTCAACTGCGCAACCGACGGCTCCAGCGTGGTCAGTTCCTTGGCCAGCGCATCGCGCTCGGCTTCGGCCGTGGCTTGTGCGCCGAGGGCTTCGCGCGCGAGTGCTTCGTCGCCGGATTGCAGCGCGCGCTTCGCGCCGTCTTCGTACTTCTTCGCCTTGTCGGCGGCCACATCGCGCTTGCTTTGCTGAGTGGCGACTTGCGCCTGAATCTCGATCAGCGAGTTCTCGGCTTTAGCGATGCTCTCGTCGAGTTCGCGCACGATCTGGCGCGAATCGCGCGACGGGTCTTGCACGGAATCGGCTGCGTCGTTCAGGAGACCTTTAAGCGTGCGCGAAATGCTGTCAAAAAGCGACATGAAAACCTCCAAAGAATGAAATCGGCGCTGAATAAACCCACGCGCTTTAACCGCTTTCAAATACTACTTTACGCCGCTGCGCGCGAAGCTGCGCAACGTTCGGACCGGAGTTCGGGGCACACCCGCCAATTGCAATAGCGGCGCCGTAAATTTACGGTTTTGAAACCGGATTTCAATCGTCCCGGCGGTTAAAACGCGCGGCCGGTCATTCAGCCGTTCGCGGATATTACACCACGCGTTCTCTTAAAACCCACTTAAAGGGCGCGATGACGCAATTGCGAACTTTGTGCGCGGCGTGTGTCGCGAATGTGAATAGGCTGGCATGTGGGCAGGGCGTGCCCGTGCTTCAGCCGCAGCGCGTCGATTCTCGTCGGGCCGGGCTGCGAGCCCCTGCTTCTTTCGATTCAGGCGAAGCGGCCGCCTTCCGTGCTCGGATCGCTTTGTGGATCGTCCGCGTCCCGCGCGGCGTCGAGGCGCGGGCGCTTGAGCACTTTGCGCAGCTGCGCTTCTGCGTCGCCCGGTTCCTGCGCCGAGTCCGCAATGGACGCCGCCTTGGCCGCGGCAACGCGCCCCACGGCTTCGGCTGCCGCGGCGGCTTCTATTTCCTCGGCGGTAGCGGTGAGGGCGGCCATTACACCGGCTGGCAGCAATGGTGCCGGGCTTGCGCCCGCAGGTGTGCCCAACAATTCGTTCGCTTGCGATGCGGCCGCGGTTACCGCCGGAGCAGCGGATTCGTTGTCGCCGCGGGTTTGCAAGGCCGCCGGGAGCGCCGCCCGTGCGTGGCGCGTGCCGCGCGCGACACGCTGCAGCGCCGCGTCGAGCGCGTCCGGCGCGCGCGGCGCATTCAGCCGGTCGACAATGCTGGCCGCTTTCACCTGTTCGCTGGTCGCGCCGAAGCTCAACACCGCGCGCCGCATCAGTTCGCTGACGCTAATGCCCAGGTTTTCGGCGGTGGCGGCGATCGCGCGTTTCTGCGCGGTCGTGACGAATACGACGATGCGTTCGCTGGGCTTGTTCATGGTCGGCTCGCATACTTGTTTGCATTGGCGATTCAAGGCGTGTATTTGGCGTACGCCGTCTTGCGCGTCGGTGACGACTCCCGCGCCGAGTCCATCATATGACGAGTTGCGGCAATGCGGAACGGGCGCGACATGAAAATCCCGTGACATCAACGAGTTGTAGCTTTTCCGGCGGGCTTGTCCACAGGCCTTTCAACAATTTCTGTTGATAACTCTGGCCGGCGGCGCCGGGCGCGTGGGCGATTGCCGCGATCTACCGTCGTGACGCGATGCGAAGGGAATTCTTACAAAAAAACTGTCTTGGACGGCGCTTGATTTCTTTAAAATGCGCTGTTACGTTGCGCCGGACGATGTCCCAGGCGTGCCGTGCGGCTGCCCGGGGGCATAGGGCCGCGCGGTGTTTTGCGCCTCATGCAGTCCGTTTGCTATTGTCGTTTGTTTTTCCGCCTGGTCTGCCGGCGCTGTGAGCCTTGGGTTCGCTGCCGGTTTGGCGCAGGGCACGGCGGGCAACTGCGTTTTCGCGCTACGACCACGATCCATGCACGCGCCAGGAGCGTGTGCAGAAAGGCGTTCAGTTACGCGCCCACTATTCCAGTCATGCCAATCATCAAACGACCGCATTCTTCAAATTCTCCGGCAGGTAATGACCGGGACGCCTACCACCGCACGCCAGGACGCAATGCCGCTTCGCGCGACGGCGAGGCAGGCCGCCGTTCGATCGGTGCGTCCATCACCATCTGGTTTGTCAGTCTGCTGGCGACGATCGCCGTGGTGGGCGCACTGATCGTCGGTTACGCGCTCGTGGTGATGGGGCCGCAACTGCCGTCGCTCGATGCGCTAACCGACTATCGTCCGAAAGTGCCGTTGCGGGTGTACACCGCGGATCACGTGCTGATCGGCGAGTTCGGCGAAGAGCGGCGTAGCATCGTGCGCTTCCAGGACATTCCGGACCAGATGAAGAAGGCGGTGCTCGCGATCGAAGACTATCGCTTCTACGAGCACGGCGGCGTCGACTTCATCGGCATTTTGCGGGCGGGCGTTTCCGACCTGATGCACGGCGGCGCCTCGCAGGGCGCAAGCACGATCACGATGCAGGTGGCGCGCAACTTCTTCCTCTCGAGCGAAAAGACCTATACGCGCAAGATTTACGAAATGATGCTGGCGTATAAGATCGAGCGTGCGCTGACCAAGGATCAGATCCTTGAGGTCTACATGAACCAGATTTATCTGGGCGAGCGCTCGTACGGTTTTGCAGCGGCCGCACGCGTGTATTTCGGTAAGGATCTGAAAGACATCACGCTGGCTGAAGCCGCGATGCTGGCAGGCTTGCCGAAGGCGCCGTCCGCATACAACCCGGTGGTGAATCCGAAGCGTGCGAAGGTCCGTCAGGAATACATTCTGAAGCGCATGCTCGAGCTGAAATACATCAGCCAGGACCAGTACGATCAGGCCGTCAAGGAAGAGATTCACACCAAGAATCCGGGCAACGAATACAGCGTGCATGCTGAGTACATTGCCGAAATGGTTCGCCAGATGATGTACGCGCAGTACAAGGACGAAACCTATACGCGCGGCCTGAACGTCACCACCACGATCGACTCGGCCGACCAGAACGCAGCCTATCAGGCAGTGCGCAAGGGCGTGATGGATTACGAGCGGCGCCATGGCTACCGCGGACCAGAAGGCTTCGTGGAACTGCCCGCACCGGGCGACGACCGCGATCAGGCCATCGACGACGCGCTCACCGATCACCCCGACAACGGCGAAATCATCGCCGCCGTGGTGACGGACGCGAATCCGAAGCAGGTGAAGGCGCAACTGGTCGACGGCACCGAAGTGACGATCAGCGGCGACGGCCTGCGCTTTGCAGCCGGCGCGCTCTCCGCGCGCGCGGCGGCCGCCACGAAGATCAAGCCGGGCTCGATCGTGCGCCTCGTCGCCGACGACAAGGGCAATTGGCAGATCACGCAGCTTCCGCAAGTGGAAGGCGCGCTGGTTTCGCTGACGCCGCAGGACGGCGCAATTCGCGCGCTGGTGGGTGGCTTCGACTTCAACAAGAACAAGTTCAACCACATCACGCAGGCGTGGCGTCAGCCGGGTTCGAGCTTCAAGCCGTTCATCTATTCGGCGGCGCTCGACAAGGGTCTCGGACCGGCCACGATCATCAACGACGCGCCGCTGTACTTCCCGCCGAGCACGCCGGGCGGCGATGCATGGGAACCGAAGGACGACGATCAGCCGGACGGTCCGATGCCGATGCGCCTCGCGCTGCAGAAGTCGAAGAATCTGGTGTCGATCCGCATCCTGTCGTTCATCGGCACCAAGTACGCCCAGGATTTTGTCACGCAGCGTTTTGGTTTCGACGCCGACAAGACCCCGCCGTATCTGCCGATGGCGCTCGGCGCGGGCCTCGTCACGCCGCTGCAATCGGCGGGCGCATATTCGGTGTTCGCGAACGGCGGCTACCGTATCAATCCGTATCTGATCAACGAGGTGACGGACGCACGCGGCGAGCCGCTGTCGAAAGCGCAGCCGCTGACCGCTGGCCGCGATGCCCCGCGCACGCTGGAACCGCGTAACGCGTACATCATGAACAGCCTGCTGCATTCGGTGGCCACGGCCGGCACGGGCGCGGGCACCAACGTGCTGCATCGTTCGGACCTGCAGGGCAAGACGGGTACGACCAACGACGCGAAAGACGGCTGGTTCGCCGGTTATCAGCAATCGCTGGTGGCGGTGGCGTGGATGGGTTATGACCAGCCGAAGAGCCTCGGCAGCCGCGAGTTCGGTGCACAGCTCGCGTTGCCGATCTGGGTCGAGTATATGCAGCGGGCGTTGCGCGGCGTGCCGGAAGCCGAGCCGGCGCAGCCGGACGGCGTGACCTCGGTCGACGGCGAACTGTTCTATACGGATATGACGCCGGGCAACGGTTTCGTGGCCAGCATCGGGCTGGATTCGGCGAATCCGACGGCCGGTGCGAGCGACGCAGTCGGCGGCGTCGGGCCGGCGGGTATGACGCCGCCGGCAGTGCCGCCGCCGAGCGTCTCGTCGAATGAAAAGAAGCAGATCATGGATCTGTTCGAGACAAACAAGCCTTGATGTCCCCGAATCTCCCAAGGGACTTCCTTCGGGGGGGGCGACTAGGGCGTAGAGAGCGTGTGCGGTCTGCCTCGGCCGCACACGCAAGTTTTTGAAAGGGCAGGGGAAATGGCTGCTTCGGGCGGATTCATCAGCGCTACTTGGGCGGCCCTCCGGGCAGATTTTGTGCCCGCCCGCCGCAGTGTGTTTTAATCACGTCTGCGGTGCTTTTATATTGGGTCCCATATGGACGTTCGATTCCTAAGCGGATTCGGCCTCCAGCACTGCTGAGTCTTGCTGTGAGTGAGGCGCCCATCTTCGAAAGCCGCGCCGCGCGAGACCCGTTTGACGCGCGCATGTCACTTCGCCCGTGGACAACTGTAAGGTTGCCGCGGCCGACGTGTTTGTCATCCAGCATCTACCGGGCCTTTGCCTCTTGAAAAGTCGAATACTCATCTGTCTGATGACAGGTCTGCTGCGCGTGTTTGCCTTCCTGCCGTATGGCGTTGTCGCGCGTATCGGCACCGGCATCGGTGCCTTGCTGTACCGGATTCCTAGCTCGCGCCGGCGCGTCGTGCATACCAATCTGAAACTGTGTTTTCCCGACATGAGTGACGAGGCGCGCGAACGTCTCGCGCGCGCGCATTTCTGCCATGTGATCCGCAGTTATGTTGAACGTGGGCCGCAGTGGTTCGGCAATGCGCAGTCTTTGGCGCGCCTTGTCGAAGTGGAGAGCGCGATCGATCTTACCGACATGCAGGGTCAGCCGACGATTTTTGTCGGCTTCCATTTTGTCGGTATCGAGGCGGGCTGCATGATGTATTCGACGCGGCATCCGGTTGCGTCGCTGTACACGCCGATGTCGAACCTGTTGCTCGACGCGATGGCCAAGCGGCAGCGCGCGCGTTTCGGCACGGAGATGATTCCGCGCAGCGATAGCGTGCGGAGGGCTTTGCGCGTGCTGCGCGAGGGTAAGCCGGTGATGCTGGCCGCCGATATGGATTTTGGGCTGCGGGATTCGGTGTTTGTGCCGTTTTTTGGCGTGCCGGCTTGCACGCTGACTTCTGTTTCGCGAATGGCGCGCGCTGGGAATGCGCGTGTGGTGCCGTTTGTGACTGAAGTCTTGCCGGATTATCGCGGTTATAAATTGACTATTTTTGATGCGCTAAGCGATTTTCCTTCGGATGATGTCGCTGTCGATGCGCGGCGGATTACCGAGTTTCTTGAGACGCAAGTGCGACGGATTCCTGATCAATATTACTGGGTTCATAAGCGGTTTAAGAACCGGCCGGTTGGGGAGGCGGGGGTTTATTGATGTTTTTTTGCGCGTGGCGCACTGGTTGGGATTTTTGCCTGCGCGGCGCTTGTTTGTCTGCGTGCCTATGGCGTTGGCCTTTCCTTGATTTGTTAGTGGTCTATTAGTGTTGCCCCTGTGCGGGGCGGCACTTACTTTCTTTGCCGCCGCAAAGAAAGATAAGCAGAGAAAGCGGCTCACACCGCCAGCTCATAAGCGGGTCCCCCGCACAGTTGCTGTAGTGGTGCATCTGGAATCTGTGTTCTCGCACATTCGAAGTTCGTGACACAGCAGTCATACTTCCGGCGGCGCTGCGCGCGCCGAAGCGATACTCCAACAGCCACTCGCCGTGCGGGCTAGCGCCCGAAATGTCTAAGCTCGATTTCGTTGCGCACTCAAGCACTTACCCCGGATGTCCAGGCGTTATCAACAGGCCTTTCAACAAAATCTGTGGATAAGGCGCCAGTCCGCAATTCGCCCGTCCTCTCGAACCGTGTGCTCGATCACCATTGCATCCACCCGCACCGCACGCAACAAACCGATCTGCATCAAACACTTACGCGCGTAGCCCCATAGTTATCAACAACCCTGTCAACATAAACTGGGGATAACGTTGATGTTTGGTGAGGCCTCCCAACGGCCTTCGCCGCGGCGAGATGGCATATTCAGCATCCCCTGGTTCATTCCGCACCGCACCCAGAAAATCCCGCGCGTTCAACGTGTTAGCCCGCTTGTCAGATAGTTTTCAACAGCCTCATCAACATAAACTGGGGATAAGTCCGCATCCGTCAGTACGGAATCCCAGGTTTAGTTGGACGCGCCCACGGTCGCCGCGGAAGCCGCTGGCACCGTAGCTGCCGCAGACGGCGTCGACTCCACCGGCGGATTGCCCATCGCCTGAAACAACGCCGCGGTATCCGTCAGCCGCGCACTCGTATAACGGATCTCATCGAGCTGCGCATTGCGAAACTGCTGTTCGCTCGAACGCGTTGACGCAATCGGTAACGCGCCCAGCCGGTAGCGCCCGCCCGTCTCGTCGAAAATCCCCTGCGCTGAACGCGCGGCGACGTTCGCCGCGTCGAGCGCTTGCGAGTCGTGCTCGAGCGCGGCGAGTGTATCGGCAACGTTCTGGAACGCGGCCAGCACGGTCTGCTTGTACTGCGAAACCGTAGCGTCATACGTGTCGACCGCCGCGCGGCGCTGCGCGAACAGTGCGCCGCCATGAAACAGCGGTTGTGACAATGACGCGCCAATACTCCATATCGCCCCCGCGCCGGACAGCGCCACCGGCCAGCTAAAGCCGCCTTGTCCCATCGACGCACTCAGCGAGAGGCTCGGGAACATCTGCGCCGTCGCGACGCCGACATCGGCCGCCGCGGCCTGCAAGGCGGCGTCCGCAGCCTGGATGTCGGGCCGGGTGCGCAGTAGCTCGGATGGCACCACGACTGACACCTGCTCAGGCAGATGCAGTTGCGCAAACCTTCGTCGACCAGCGCGTTCAGCGCCTCCGATTGATACAGCGTCCACCATTCGGACACGGGCTTCGCGCCGACCACGAATTGCTGAGTGATGCCTTGTGCGGGCACGGTTTGCGTCGATCGTGCCTCGCCGCCTTGGTGGGCCGACTGCAACATCGCGGGTTAGATATAGCCGCTGCGTGACGGAATTGTCATCCAGTCATCATTTTGGTGGAGACCGGGCTGGCTATATTGAAATTCGTTTTCGCGCATTTGCACGACGGTGATATTCAGTGCGAGGTCATGCCAGACATTGGCTGAGTAGCTTCGGCCGTCGCGATCGCCCGCAGATCCATTCCGAATTGCTCCAGCACCGCTGACGTTTCCGGTGCCACGTGGAGATGCCCGGAAGACGTTCCGATGACTCCGTGGCAATTCACCCGCCGCGGCTGAACAGCGCATATTGCTACCCGAATCACTTCTTCAAATCCGAGGTTGGTTATGCACAGGTATGCCGACAATGAGCGGTCACGCAAACGGCAAAATATCCGGAAGAACAAAAGAACGGCAAGGCGAGGCCGTACCGTTTCCGGGGCGAATTCAGCGGCCGACCTCATTGGGCAAAGCGGCGCATGGAACTTCGATGAATTCGACGTGGTGCCGTATTTGATGACGCAAATCCCCAGTTGGGCGGATTCAGGGTTGGCGTTAGACGTTGAACTGGAAAGCGGTTATACACAACGATTCGGCCCTGAGGGCAGCAGCGCGATCCGCGTCAGGTTGAGAAATGACCACTACAGCGCGGTGGTGAACGGCAAGGATGTGCTGGTGAGGGGCGATGGCAACTGTTTCTTCTATGCCGTCTGGGAGGCGTTGCAGGATGACAGGCATGAGACAGCCGCGCAGAGGATATTCAACGGACGGGAGCCCTTGACGAGGCACGAGGCCGCGCAATATTTCCGCGACGCAATCAAAGACTACGTAGAGCGGAATCCGGAGCGGTTCAGGGAAATAGCGGGCTCACAGCCTGATGTCGACGAAGCGGGCGCGGATATTTTCGTCGACGCGCCCGACAATGCCGAATGGCTACCGGAGCATTTTCTGCGTGCGCCAGACGCGTCTGCGTCGGAGCGGGCGGCTTCGACCGAACTATCCCGCACGCTCTTTCATGTCGGCAATCAGGCCACTGAATGGCTAGGTTATTCCGCGCTGACGAGATTCGTCTATCAACAGCTAGCCGCGTTCTCCCCGTTGCTGAGCGTCTACACGTCCTTCGCTGTCAGCGCATATCGTCTGGTGAATGCCTTGATCCGGCGCGATCTGCTGGACGGGTTGATGCAAACGCTCCTGATGCTCCCTTATCAGTTGCTGTCGCCGCAGACGTGTCTGTTTGTCCTCGCTGAGGAAACGAAGCGGTATATCGACGGCGTACTCGGAAGGGTGGATAGCGAAGTGATGAGTGAGGATGATGAGCATCAGCATGAAACGATATACATGTGGGTGGGAATAGCTGCGCTGATCACGCAATACCTCTATTTCTATCGCAGGGAAATGGCGTTCCCGCGGTCCGCGCTGGGCAAGAGAATGTTGGGCATGATTGCAGTGCTCAAACGCGCGGCACAAGGTTATGCGGTTTTGCAGACGCTTGTCGACGCGGTGCCTCTGGCGAGCACCACTGACGTGTATGACCCGCACGCTGAGGGGCATGATCCGCAGGCAGGCCGAATGCCCCTCAGTGCCGCGGAGAAGAAAATTCAGAAGCAGGAGAAACGGGCGCGAGTTGCTGCTGCCAAATCTGAACAGACCCGTTTGCGGACTTCGGCAGAAACTTCGGGTGGTGAATCCGCATCGCCAGCATCGACGCGTTCAACCGCTACCGACGCCACCGCGAGCAAGCCGCTCATTGTCGTGGGAGCGCTCGTCGCCAGCCACACGATCATTCACTTCGGTTCGGGCGATGCGGCCGCGATGGAGAACTCGGCTTTGCTGGTCAACGAAGATGCCAGTGTGATAGCGACATCTGCCGGTGTGCAATCACTGGTAAGGAAGAGCCCGCTCGCAGGTGCCGTGGTGGGCACGTTAGGGGCGGCGGCGGCGGCGGGGTACGGCCTCTATCGGCTGGTGATCTGGCTTGCGCAAAGCCACAGCGCCAAAGATATTCCGGAGGGTGTCAGTCATCTGATCAACGCGACATCCAGCGTACAAGGGGAAGCCTACGAGGCGATGGCGGGTGAGGGAGGCCGCACTGCGGTATATGGCACGGCGGACAGCTTGGTGAGTTCGGCCTTGCATGCGTCGGGGCATGCTGTTTCCGATACGGATGTAAACACGACAGGCCAAGTCCCCGTGTCGACGCAACTGACGACGGAAACCGCGTCGCAGAAAAATTCTGAACCGACCGCGGCATTGGGATCCGCATACGAGTTTCCGACACCGATGGGTGAGCGCGCCGATCAGCGCCCGCCGTCCGGCGTCGAACTCGAAGATATGGCGGACGATTTCATCGTCACAGTGACCCGGAGCGAAATTGATTTCCTGACGGTTCCCGACTCAGAACCGCCTGGCGATGCCGGTTTGACGGCGGAGGAGCGGGGTCTGATTTTGTACAGATCTGAACAGCAGGCGGCGAAAAAAACCCAAGGTGGGCAATCCGCACGAGTTCGGAATCGCAGGTCTGCGGAAGATGATGCGGGGGCTTCGAAGACCCGTGCCGTGACCAGCGAGCTCGATTCGTGGGTGCGGGAAAACTGGCTTGAGCGTGATTCGATCGTTACTAATCCTGCGGACGACTGGCGTGAAATTGACCGGAATATTTACAAGGACAAAAACGGGCGCGTTTGCCTTTACGTGGGCGGAAATTATTGGGAAATCCAACCCAAGGAGGTCTACGACGGAGAGTTAAAAAATGCGGCAACTGGAGACGGCTTGTCACTTCAACGATCCAGACCGGACTTCATTTGGGGGTTTACTGAAACAGATAGAAAAAGGCTGGGCTTCGGCGCGCTTCCCGAAGCCGATATACCGAAACCGGCAGTGGTTTCGCCTGACCTGGTCTCGTGGGTCGCTGAAAACTGGGGGGCAGGCAGTCTGGCCATGAAGCCGGGCGGCGTGCGGTTTTCGGATGGGCTTTATGAAGATGAAGACGGAAATCTGTTTCTAAACGTAGGCCGCTCATGGTGGCGGTTCAGTTTTATGGCTGACAGAAAAATCGGTAAAATACATAATCAAAAAAACGAAATTATCGATGTAAAGTTTGACGGCGTGGAGTGGCGCCAATTTAATGCCGACGACAGGAGGGGGCAGGGGGTTGCAGGCTTGCTAAAGAAAGGTCACGTAATCGAAGGTCTCTTCAGTTATAAGGTGTACAGTAATGATTCAAATTATCAGCTGAAAAAAATTATACAAACTGTTTTGGCCGGAAAGGATGAAATCAAGTATTCAGAGCTTCTGTTCGATGTAAGAGATCAACTTGATGGGTGGTTTGCAAAAGAATTTAAAAATTTTAAATCTCAATTAATCGCGGAAATAATGTTGGCGAAGAGTGAGGTGGAAAATCGGATTGCCCATCTGAGCTCTTCTGGACGTGATGAGAATTCGGAAGACTGGCTAACCTTGTGGAGTTATTATAATTCAGAAGTTCAGATTCCCATGTTCCAGGAATACCGAAACTCGCTTTCCTTGAGATGGGTCGACGAAGATGCCTTCGAGGAAGCATTATCAACAACAGAAGATAACAGTAGATATGTGTCATTTCGGCGTGACGTTAAGAATCGGATCACCCGGCTGGATACTGAGATGCTGGATCTGGAAGAGAGAAATGGATTCATATTGGCAGGTTTAGCGCCTCAGGAAACCAAAATGAAAGCCCTGCAAGACAGCCTGGATGAAATAATCGACGGGCATGTTTCGGCCAGTTTTTTTGGTGAGGAGCAAATCTACGCAATAAACGCCATTAATGCGGAAATAGAATCTCTCAAGAAAAAATACGGTCTCGATAAAGCTGGAATCGCTAGCGGAGTAGAGAAAATACAGGCTAAAAGAGAAGAAATCCGGAGTCTTGAGCAGAATCTTGAGGATTACAATAATGACGTGCGACTCGAGGAAGAGAGGCTCACTACTTACAGACATGGAATCGCATTGGCCAGGCAGGATATTCTGGACGTCTGGTCGAAGACTAACTCCGCTGAGGATTTTGCCTCCTGTTCGCGGGTAAGCCGCGTTGCATATCTTTATTCACTATTCAAGCAGTCTTCCGTGCGGATGAAATTGCTGGGTGACGAGCGAGCCAACTACACTCAGAAGGATGTGGAAGAGTTGGACGCATCCGACGTGGCAACGAAGTACCTGTACGAATTCTTTTCGCTTACCCAAAATTATATCAGGATAGTCTCAAGGTTAGATGTATCTGAAATTAATAAAATAATTCTTCACGGTGATTATCGCGATATTCTTGCTGCTCAAAGAGAGGCAGTCATATTCTATTCTGAAAATTCTGATACTCCATTGAAAGGAGTGTCCGGTCCAATTGCATTGGACGCTTATTATGATTTAAGTAAGTCTGATGAGAGTGTTGGGCGGGATTTGATAAGTGTGGCGGCAGTAATTTACGCTATTATGAAGGATTTGAAAATTTCGGCCGACTGCAGAGAGATACACTCTGACCGGATTCTTGTGAAATTTCTGTCTGACAAGAAGGCGATGGGCCCATTGGGAACTATTGCAAAGAAGCCTGAAGGGTATATCTCTCTCTGGGATTTCAAGAGTAGTGATAATTTTTACACGCAGCAGGAATTTACGGACCAGTTTGCCAATTATGTCGACCTGTTTAGCAAGCATGAGGCGGATTTGATATCGACGTCGTTAATGATATCGTCTGGTTTGACTGCCGCGCAAATCTACGGGAATTTCAGAAATTTTTATAAATTAAAATTTTGGGATGTGTTGGGCGGCTCGGAAGTTCCGGGTGGACTGGCATTTGTCAGATTGGAGAATTACGATTGGCTGCTGATTGCATGCTTGCCGAATGCGATGGTTGCCAAATATATTGGTAACCGGGAGATGGGTGAAAATGTATATTTAAAATCTATAAGGGACAATCCTTATCGCAGACAGCACGAGGGGAATAATGCCTGGTTTGATCTGTATGATTATGATTTCAATATGAATTATCCGGACGAAAATATTACCAAGGAAAGGAATTATGAACGGTGGCACGACTTAAGGGATAAGCTGATTGTTCCTCTTTTGGGCGAGAACAGTTTTTCTAATGAAAACGATAGGCCGTTGGTGCTTTTTTCTTACAAGTCGTCAATGTCTGAGATAACTGAGGGTCCGTTGCTTTCTGCAGTCAGGGATTTTAGTCATAAAAATATTAAAGAAATTGCGGAGGCGTCAAAAAGCGTCTTGTATAAGCCGTCGTTCTGGCAGCAGCTTGCGTTATCGTTCGTGCCATTTTATGCAGAGATTTATTCCAGTCAGACCGACAGAAAATATACGCCAAATGTGAGTCAACTTATATTCGACAGTCTCACAGTCTTTGCGGCGCTTGGCTCGACGTTTTTGTCCGCGGTGAGTTTGACCCGAGATATGCTTAACCGGATTGCAAAAATGGTATGGACGGCGCGAAAGACTGGCTTATCCGGTGGGCCATTAATCATGACAGTCGTAAGGGAATTGCCGCGTTTAGGCTTGATGACGGCTGGAGAGAGCGCCCGTATTATCGGGTGGGGATTATATGACCTGCTCGAGCCGGTTCCGTTGAAAACGGCATTCGGTCCGGTTTTCAACGGATTGGCGAAGCTGCCGAAGTTTAAAAATGGCGCCATGTTGAATGATGTAGCAGACACAGTATTCGGTCCGCCTCCGGTGAATGCGGGTGAATTTGGATCGATAAATAGTAAGTGGCAGAGAAAAGATATTACTTTGGATGGAATGATTGAAGGTGGCGGTCCGTTTGATAGCGGCATCTACAGCAAGCCAGTTTCAGGAAGTTCCATATCAGAAAACTCTTTTAATTACATTGAGATCGATCGCGCAGTCTATCAGGTGCGCTGGGATAATTATGCCAGTACTTGGCGGGTGATAGATCCCGCTCATCCAAAACGATTAAATCATGCAGTTCCAGTTAGATTGGATGATGACCGGCGTTGGGTTGTACATAATGGTTCTCCGACACAACGGAAGGTTATGTCCCCTGTGCCAGAAAATAAAAAAATGGAAAGACTAAAGCGTGGGGACGTACAGCCGTTGATGGGTTCGGGATTGTTATTTGGCGAAATGCCTGATAGCCCGGGTATTGATTTTGACTTTGTGCGAAGTGACTCGATCATAGAAACAGCGGCATTGTCGCCGCAAAAATTTTCGATGGCAGAAATCGATAAAGCCGACGGACGGTTGCGCGGGGCTATTGAGGTATGGGGAGGTGGACACGTCACGTCCAAATCCAGAAATGGTCCCGTTATGGGTTTGTGGGGAGATAAAAATTTGCTTGATGACAATGTCAAGATAATCGAGATTTCCAACGGTCAATCAGGAACAGTTGGAGTCCGCATCTTGCTTGAAGAGATACAGGAAGGACATCCGATTATCATTTCGGCTGGTGAATTGAGCGGTTGCACGATGATTTATGCCGTGGATGCGGATTACTTTTATGCTTTTCATTTCGGGCAAAAGGCGGGAGATAGTGACTGGCTAACAAGTCGCGATGGCGCAGCAAGTTTTTATAAGGCTCATCTTTCCCTTGGGGGAAAGCCGTTTACCGGTTTGCGGATCAATAACGGGATATTGACTGACGACCACGGGGCACCGCTTCGGGGTAACGACGCGCTGGTTGATATACTGTCAAATTATCATAAAAGCACGATTAACTACTTTGGAAAATATGCGCCTGATGGCACGAGTACCCGAACGACGAAAGTGAAGAGTAACGTAAATCAATTCGATTATAATAGAATTGATCCGGTGTCGCGTGATCCTCGGGTAGGAATCGCGTATGCGCTGCTGACGAAAGACAGAGGTAAAGTAAAAGTTTCGACCTATTCCGAAGATATGTCGATTGGAGCGCGTAAAGAGAAACCCGACTTCAAGGTGCTGGCGAATTCAGATTGTACAATTAAAGATTTTGACGAAAAATTTGATGCTCGAAAAATTGAACCAGTCAGGCGCATTGATGAATCTACCGTGCCGCGCGGAGAGATGGTTGATCATATCAGATCACTTCTGAATCTTGCTTATGAGCACAACGGGAACATCGCGGGTTTTATAAATTCTCAAGTCGACAATTCGATGGGCGCAGTAAGAAGGTTGTGGGATCTTTTAAAAGGTCGAGAAAATAGTGAATTCGTAAAGAGTTTTGACGTTAAGGGAATGCCGCAGGAAAAAGCTGAGCGTATTGAGGAGCTTCGGGATTTTATTAGCGACCCGAGGGTATCGGTCTATATCCGGGCTATTAACTATTGGGAAGAGGGGGGTATCGAATGGGTGAACGGGAGGCACTTCACGCTCATACTGGACGCTACCAATGTCAAGTTTGTGCTGGACCCTACTGCTGGCCAATTCGCTAAATTTGACATTACCGGTCCTCTGCTCGAAGTCGAGGAAGAGTGGGTCAGCATTTACCAGACAGGATTTGCGAATACGGAGGCAACCGTCAAATACAAAGATTTTCCGTCGTATGAGGCGGCGTTGGCATTCAGCCCGCCTTACCCGGTTGATGCGCGGACTTTTGTTGACGATGCTTTTTTGCTCAGAGAGGCCGACTGGTATGGCCAGGCGGGCGCCGGCCTAGCTGACGTGGCGCCGACTGTGTCCGCTTCGACCGTGGTTCAGCCCGAATCTACGCCGTCCGCTAACGACCGGGCAACGTCGCACGATAGCGATCGGCCGCTTGCGTCTATGTCGACGCCGGGCGCCGATCAGGGCAGCGGTGCGGTGTCGTCGCCCGCGCAAACCGGCTATGGGCGAGCGGAGTTGCGCGACACCACGCTTGCCGGTGGACTGATTCACTTCTTCTCATTCGATAACGGCCTCGCTGACGCGATTACGCCGGGCGTATCGCTGCGACCGTTCGGCAGCCTGTCGACGACGACCGAAGTACAGATCGACGACAATTTCGATGGCAAGGCGTTGCAGGTGTCGTCGCTGAATAACGTAAGGAGAGCGGTGAACCGTTTGAAGCTCGTCGATGACGTCAGCGCCCACCCGCAATTCTCAATTGGGTTCTGGTTCAAATCTGACGGTGTGCAGCACCATGCGCCCATTCTGTGCAACAAGGACTGGGGCGCGGCCCTGAATCCCGGCTTCGTGATTGATCAGCAAAACACAGGTTTGTTGAAGTTCAATGTTGCGGACGGCAGCAAGCGTGTCGATGGGTATATTCCTTTCACCATCAACGCGTGGGTTTACGTAGCAATAGCCTTCGACACCATCGCGCGGACTGCCACCGTGTACGTGGGCGACCCGTCGCGTGGTTTGCAGACAGCGACGTTGAGTCTGGACGGCATGGACATGAGAAAGCTTGTCGGTGTCCACTCGACCATCGGCCTTAACGAGGACGCACGGGGCGACTATTACTCACGCTACGGTCGTGCTACCGGTACGATGGCCTTCAACGACCTCGCTATGTGGAACAAGGCGCTCGCGCCGGAGCAGGTGCAATTGTTATTCACCTCGGGACGTTCCTTATCGACGTTCCTGCAGAGCTAACGCCCGGACGGGTCCGACTCCACCGGCGGATTGCCCATCGCCTGAAACAACGCCGCGGTATCCGTCAGCCGCGCACTCGTATAACGGATCTCATCGAGCTGCGCATTGCGAAACTGCTGTTCGCTCGAACGCGTTGACGCAATCGGTAACGCGCCCAGCCGGTAGCGCCCGCCCGTCTCGTCGAAAATCCCCTGCGCCGAGCGCGCGGCGACGTTCGCCGCGTCGAGCGCTTGCGAGTCGTGCTGCAGCGCTGCAAGCGTATCGGCAACGTTCTGGAACGCGGCCAGCACGGTCTGCTTGTACTGCGAAACCGTAGCGTCATACGTGTCGACCGCCGCGCGGCGCTGCGCGAACAGTGCGCCGCCATGAAACAACGGTTGTGACAATGACGCGCCAATACTCCATATCGCCCCCGCGCCGGACAGCGCCACCGGCCAGCTAAAGCCGCCTTGTCCCATCGACGCACTCAGCGAGAGGCTCGGAAACATCTGCGCCGTCGCGACGCCGACATCGGCCGCCGCGGCTTTCAAGGCGGCGTCCGCAGCCTGGATGTCGGGCCGGCTGCGCAGCAGCTCGGATGGCACCACGACCGGCACCTGTTCAGGCACATGCAGTTGCGCAAGATCGAGGTCGTCCGGGGCAGCGTCCGGCGTGCGGCCAAGCAGTACAGCCAAAGCATGACGCGTCGTTAGCCATTGTTGCTTCAAGCCCGGCAAACTCGCGGACAGGCTCGCCGCACTTTGCTGTGCGCTCAACTGATCGGCGTGTGAGACCGCGCCCAGTGCGTAGCGCCGTTGCGTGTCGCGCGCCTGATCGTTGGCAATCGTCACGAGCCGTTCGGTTGTCTCGATCTGCGCATGCAGCGCGGCGCTCGTGATCGCCGCCGTCACGATGTTGGCGGCCAGCGCGCGGCGCGCAGCGTCGAACTGATAGGCCTGCACGTTCACGCGAGCAGCAAGCGCGGCGTCGGCTAGACGCGCTGCGCCGAACAGGTCGAACGTGTAGTGCGCCTGCAATTGGCCGACGAAGATGTCGTACAGGAACGTATTCGGACCCGCCTCGGGGATCGCTAGCGCGCGATTGCGGGTGGCCTGGCCGCCCGCGTCGATGGTTGGCAGCATCGAACTGCCGATCTGTGCGCGCAGTTGCTCGCGGGCGGCGGCAAGGCTCTTGTCGGTGGCGGCGAGCGTCGGGCTGTTGCGCAAGCCTTCGTCGACCAGCGCGTTCAGCGCCTCCGATTGATACAGCTTCCACCATTCGGGCACGGGTTTCGCGCCGACCACGAATTGCTGGGTGATGCCTTGCGCGGGCACCGTTTGCGTCGGCTGCGCCTCGGCGCCGTAGTGGGCCGGTTGCGGCATGGCGGGCGGCTCGCCGTTCGGGCCGAACGAGCAGGCGGCCAGCGCCAGTGCGGCGGCGCTGAGAAGCGTGAGGCGCAAGTGTCGAGGGAATGCAAAGGTAGCCATGATCTCAATTCCCCGAATGCGTCGTGCCGGACGGCGTCTGCGGCTCGCGCTCGTCGTCGCGCACTCTGAACGATGTGGCGTACAAGGCCGGCAGATAGAACAGCGTGAGAATGGTCGCGCTCGTAATGCCGCCCATCAGCGCAGTGGCCATCGGGCCGAAGAAGTTCGAGCGCAGCAGCGGAATCAGCGCGAGCACGGCGGCTGCCGCGGTGAGCGTGATCGGCCGAAAGCGCCGCACCGTCGCGCCGACGATCGCGTCGAAGCGCTTATGCCCCGCAGCAATGTCCTGCTCGATCTGATCGACCAGAATCACCGAGTTGCGCATGATGATGCCGAACATGGCGATCACCCCGAGCATCGCAACGAAGCCGAATGGCTGGCCGAACAGCAGCAGCGTGATAACCACGCCGATCAGGCCGAGCGGCGCGGTCATCACCACCATCAGCACGCGCGCGAAACTTTGCAACTGAACCATCAGGAGCACCAGCACGGCGATGATCATGATCGGCATCTGTGCGTTGATCGACGTCTGCCCCTTGCCGCTTTCCTCGACCGACCCGCCGATTTCGATCCGGTAGCCGACCGGCAGCGTGCTGCGAATCTGGCTGAGGGCCTTGTCGACGGCATGCGTGACATCGATCCCTTGCGCGCCGGGGGCGACGTCGGACTGCACCGTGATGGTGGGTTGCCGGTCGCGTTCCCAGATCACACCGTATTCGAGGTCGTTGCGCAGGTGACCGAGCGTGCCGAGCGGCACCGGGCCGTTCGGCGTCGGCATCGCCAGCGTGACGAGTTTCGCGGGGTCGACGCGTTCCGCTTTGGGCGCGCGCAGATCGACGCTAATCAGCTTGTCGCGCTCGCGATACTGCGTGACGGTGTAGCCGGAGAGCGTCATCGCGAGGAAGCTCGAAATGTCTTCGGAGCTCACGCCGAGTTCGCGTGCCTTCTTCTGATCGACTTCGAAGCGCACCGAGCGCTCGGCGGGCTCGTCCCAGTCGAACTGGACGTTGCTGGTGCCGCGGTCGGCGCGCATGGTCGCGGCGACGCGCTCGGCGATCGAGCGTACGGTGGCGATATCGTCGCCGCTCACGCGGAACTGCACGGGATAGCCGACCGGCGGCCCATTCTCGAGGCGCGACAGGCGTGTGCGGATCGCCGGAAAGTTGTTGCGCAATTCCGGTTCGAGCCACTGTGCGAGTTTCTCGCGATCTTTCACGGATTTCGCCGTGATCACGAACTGCGCGAAATTGGGCTGCGGCAATTGCTGGTCGAGCGGCAGATAGAAACGCGGCGCACCGGTACCGACGAAGTTCACCGCATGATCGATTTCCGGACGGCCGACCAGCGCTTTTTCCAACCGCTCGGCTTGTCGCAACGTCGCTTCGAACGACGCACCTTCGGGCAAGCGCACATCTACCAGCAACTCGGGACGGTCCGAGCTCGGGAAGAATTGCTGCGGCACCAGCGTGAAGCCTGCCATGGCCAGAATGAACAACACGACGGTGATCGCCAGCACGACGAAACGCCGCTCGATGCACCAACCGATCCAGCCACGCAGCCGCTTATAGAAACGGGTGTCGTAGATGTCGTGTTCGTGATCTTCCGCTTCGTGTTCCTGACGTTTGCGCTCCGGCAGCATGTGATAGCCGAGCAGCGGAATCAGCACCACGGCCGCGAGCCATGACGCGATCAGCGCGATCGCCGACACCTCGAAGATCGAGCGCGTGTATTCGCCTGTGCTCGACTTCGCCAAAGCAATCGGCAGGAAGCCGGAGACGGTCACGAGCGTCCCGGTCAGCATCGGAAAGGCCGTACTGGTGTACGCATAGGCTGCGGCGCGTGTGCGGCTCCAGCCTTGCTCGAGCTTCACCGACATCATTTCGACCGCGATGATGGCGTCGTCCACCAGGAGCCCCAAAGCGAGCACCAGCGTGCCCAACGACACTTTGTGCAGCCCGATGTCGAATAGATACATGCACAGCGCCGTGACGGCGAGCACGACAGGTATCGAGATCACGACCACCATGCCGGTGCGCACGCCGAGAGACAGAAGGCTGACCACCAGTACGATTGCAATCGCTTCGGCGACGGCTTCGAGAAAATCGTCGACAGAACGCGCGACCGCGTTCGGCATGCTCGACACTTCGACCAGGTGTAAACCGGCGGGCAGGTAAGTCTGCAGCTTGACCATCTCCTGATCGAGCGCTTTGCCCAGACGAATCACGTCGCCGCCCGGCTGCATCGTTACGCCGATGCCGAGCACCGCCTTGCCGCCGGCGCGCATTTGCGTGGCGACTGGATCGTCGTAGCCACGCTTGATGGTCGCGATGTCGCCGAGACGGAACGAGCGGTTGTTGATGCGAATCAGCGTGTCGGCGAGTGCGTTGACGTCCTTGAACTGACCGGTGGGGCGCACGAACACTCGGTCGTCGGTGGTGGTCAGCGTGCCCGCCGGCGAGACGCTGTTCTGCGAATTGATGGCCTGGCCCAGTTGCTGCGGCGAGATGCCGAGACGTGTGAGTTGCGTGTTGGCAATCTCGATGTAGATGTGCTGATCCGGATCGCCGAAATAATCGACCTTGCCGACGCCCGGCACACGCAGCAGCACCGTGCGCAACTGGTCCGCGTAGTCGTGCAGTTGCGCGGCGGAAAAGCCGTCGCCTTCGAGCGTGTAGATGTTGGTGTAGACGTCGCCGAATTCGTCGTTGAAGAACGGGCCTTGAATGCCTGGCGGCAAGCTTGTCGCGATATCGCCGACTTTCTTGCGCACCTGGTACCAGGTTTCGGGCACGTCCTTGACCGGCGCCGAGTCTTTCATGGAGAAGAACATCAGCGATTCGCCGGGGCGTGAGTAACTGCGCACGAAGTCGATCGCGGGCGTTTCCTGCAATTTCCGACCGATGCGGTCGGTGACCTGTTCCTGCACCTGGCGCGCGGTCGCGCCGGGCCAGAAGGTGCGAATCACCATCACGCGGAACGTGAAGGGCGGGTCTTCGGACTGCGCGAGGCGGGTATAGGCGAGAATGCCGAACGCGGTAGCGAGCGCGATCAGGAAAACGACCAGCGCCTGATGGCGCAGCGCCCAAGCGGACAGGTTGAAGCGTCCTTCTTCATGCGTGGTGCTCATGAAGCGAAGTCCTCGGGATGCAGCGGCGGGATCACGTGGACTTTTTCGCCGGCGGTCACGGTGTGTACGCCTTGCAGTACGACGCGCTCACCGTCCTTGAGCCCCTGGCCGATCACGATCGTGCGCTCGTTATAGCGCGTGACTGTCACGCGGCGCAGTTCCAACGCGTTATCCGCGGCACGCACGACCCACACGGCCGGCTGCGTGCCGTCGTGGAACAACGCGGTGGCGGGCACGGTGAAGGAACCGCTCTGATCCGCAGATGAGTTGGCCGATGAGTCCGAGGGCGAGGGGGCTGAGAGCGCGATGTCGGCGGTCATGCCGAGGCGCACATCCGGGCCGGGATTGTCGAGCGTCAGCTTGGCGCGGTAAGTGCGGCTTTGCGGATCGGCGGCGGGCGACAGTTCGCGCACGCGCGCATTGAAGCTGCGGCCCGGCAGCGCGGCCAGCGTGACCTTCGCGGTTTGCCCGACCGAGAGCGCGGCTAACGCGCTTTCCGGCACGTCGCAGACCACGTCGATGTCGCCGCTCCATGCGAGGTTGTAGACGGCTTGACCCGCGGACACATTCTGGCCGGTGTCGGCCTGTTCGGCGGTGATCACGCCGGCGTGATCCGCAACGAGCGTGGTGTACTGCAACTGGTCTTTCGACAGCGCCGCCTGCTGCGCGGCCTGGTCGCGCTGCGCGGCGGCCGAAGCGTAGGCATTGGTGGTCTGTTCGAGTTGCGCAGGCGCGATCAGGTTTTCTTTCGCCTGTGCCTGGTCGCGATCGAGTTGCTGCTTCGCATACACGAGACTGTGTTGCGCGGCGTCGAGTTGAGCCTGCGCGCTGGCGGCATTCTTCTGTGCATCCGCCGGATCGAGCCGGGCGACGATCTGCCCGTTCTTCACGACGTCCCCCAGGCGTACGCGCCGTTCGATGATCTTGCCGCCGACGCGAAACGATAGCGGTGTGGAATAGCGCGCCTGCACTTCGCCGGGCAACGATGCCGCAGCCGTCGCGCTGCCGTCCGCATGCACGGCGACGGCGACCACCGGACGCGGCGCGGGCGCAGCTGCTTCTTTCTTCGAGCACGCGGCTAGCGTGACGATACCGGCGAGGGCGAGGGCGAATGCTGCGCGGCGCAGGCGCGCGGGACGGGCATACCGATGGGACTGCTGGCGCATCGCAGGCGATGCGGGAGAACCGGGACGCTTCACAATTACCCCAACTGGAGACAGCGAACGAACACGGCAAGCCGCAGCGGCCCGCCAGCGAAGACGCGGGGCCGAATCATGCAATTGGCATACGCATCTGACTTAGAATGATTGAATGCATTCTAATACACAGGTGTATTTGAATGTTGGTGTGAATTGGAATTCTTTTCAGTGCTAGACTTGCGCCCATGAAACGGCAACGACTTACACGCGAGCAGAGCAAAGACCAGACGCGTCAGCGTCTGCTTGACGCTGGGCAGGCGATTTTTATGAAGAAAGGCTTTGTCGCGGCGAGTGTCGAAGACATCGCCGGGGCGGCGGGGTATACACGCGGCGCGTTCTATTCGAACTTCCGCAGCAAGAACGAGTTGTTCCTCGAACTACTGCGGCGCGACCACGAGACCATGCAGGCTGGGCTGCACGCTATCTTCGAGACCGCGGCGTCGCGCGAGGAGATGGAAGAGCGCGTGCTGCGCTACTACAGCAGCTTGCATCGCGAGAACAAGTGTTTCCTGCTGTGGGTCGAGGCGAAGCTGCTGGCCGTGCGCGACGGCCGCTTCCGGATACGCTTTAACGCGTTCATGCACGAGAAACTCGAACAGTTGAGCGCGTACATTCGCGAATTTTCGACGCGGGTCGGCACGCCGCTGCTATTGCCGGCGGAGACGCTGGCGATGGGCTTGATGGGGTTGTGCGACGGCGTGCAGTTCTTCTACACGGTCGACCCGCAGAACGTGCCGGCGGAAATGGCCGAAACGGTACTGGCGGGGTTTTTCGCGCGCGTGGTGTTCGGACGCGACGCGTAATACGAATGCCGGCGGATCAGTTCGCCGGCAACTGCGCGCAGGCGTCCGCAACCGGCGTGGCGCAGGCGAACGAATACTGCCCGCTGTAGCGCAGCGCTTCTTCACCGACGTGCAGGACGACCTTGATCTCCGGACACCTTTCGTAAGCGATGAAGGCCGAACAGGCTGCGGCGGACCAGCAAACCAGTGAAAACGCGATTTTTTCGAAAAGCTGAAAACGATGTGGCATAGCGATTAATTTCCTTTCGGGCGCTATGTTACCAGCATCTAAGGGTTTATACCTACCAAATATCCGCAATAAGCCTCGCAATAGTGTCGCGAGCG
Source organism: Paraburkholderia domus (assembly GCF_905220705.1). GTDB lineage: Bacteria > Pseudomonadota > Gammaproteobacteria > Burkholderiales > Burkholderiaceae > Paraburkholderia > Paraburkholderia domus. The sequence continues at coordinate 59,942 of NZ_CAJNAT010000001.1, read as the reverse complement.
CCTCAGAAACCTGACCGGATTGTCATGTTCGGGTCAGGGTTGGGACATGATCGGGTCGATACAATCGAATCGTTGGGCAAATCCGCGCGCGCCTTGTCGCGCGGGTCGACACAGGCGGCAGCGTTGCGCCGGCCCGGCGTTACCGAGGCAGGAGTCGTCCCATGAATCAATTGCAGTCGATGCGCGTATTCGTCAAGGTGGCCGACCTTGGTAGTTTCGTTCGCGCGGCTGGCGCGCTGGATCTTTCCACTGCCGTCGTCACGCGTCACGTCGCGGATCTGGAAGCGCGCCTCGGCACGCGGCTGCTCAATCGCACGACGCGCCGTCTTTCTCTGACCGAATCCGGCACGACCTATCTGGAACGTGTGCGCCACATTCTCGATGACCTGGAAGGCGTCGAGCAGATGGTGGTGGCGCGCAATCACGAGCCGGTCGGGACCTTGCGCATCGTCGCGCCGGTGGTGTTCGGGCTGCATAGCCTGGCGCCGGTGGTGCAGACGTACGCCGCGCGCTATCCGGATGTGAAGCCTGACGTCACGCTGGCGGATCGTCACGTCGATCTGGTGGAAGAGGGTTTTGACGTCGGCATCATGGTCGCGCGGCCGATGCGCAGCGCGAGCATCGTCACGCGGCGTCTGACCACGGGCTATATGACGGTCTGCGCGACGCCCGCCTATCTGGAGCAGCACGGTACGCCGACCCGCCCGGAGGATCTGCTGACGCATCCGTGCCTGAGCCGGCCAGCCGAGCAGGGCGGCGACGAAAAGGTGTTCTCCGGACCGCAGGGTGAAGTCCGTGTAAGGCCCACCAACGCGATTGCGGCGAACAACACGGAGATGCTGCGGCAGTTCGCCTTGCTCGGCATGGGTGTGGCGATTTTGCCGAGCTATCTGATCGGCCGCGATCTGGCGTCCGGGCGCCTTGTGCCGTTGCTCGGCGATTATCACCTGCCGCAAGTCGAAATTACGATTGCGTATCCAAGCCGCCTTCATTTGCCGGCGAAAGTGCGTACCTTTATCGACCACCTCGTCGCGCATTTCCAGCGAGCCGACGAGCACGCGAGCGATCCACGCGCCAGGATGCTGCGGCGTGCCGTTGCTGGTTCGCCGGCTTACGCCGACGACCTGCCGGTCTCTGCCTTGCCGGGCGACGCGGCGCGGCCGAAGCACCAGGCTTCGCGCGCGCGAATCGTGGCGTCGTCACCGATTTGACGGACGCATTGCGTGGCGGCGATTCGAATCGCTTTTACGTACGCCATGGCTTCGTTAAAACCGCCGAAAGCGAATGAGATATTTATTACGTGCGGCAAGCACGTGATTCAAGCTAGATCCACACGTCGTTTGCCGCGGTGCGTTCGTTGCTTTCTTCGCCGGTGTTCTTCACGCCGCGCGGCTCGATCAGCAGCAGCTTGACCTCGCGTTCGGCATACGGTTTGTGCTCCGTGCCTTTGGGCACCACGAACATTTCTCCTGCCGAGAGCAGTACGGATCCATCGCGCATGTCGATGCGCAACTGCCCGTCGAGCACGATGAACGTTTCGTCCGTGTCGGCGTGTTCGTGCCAGACAAAGTCGCCTTCAATGCGCACCAGCTTGAACTGGTAGTCGTTCATTTCCGCGACGACGCGCGGTTGCCATTGGTCGCCGATGAGCTGCAGTTTTTCAGCGAAGTTGATCGCACGGTGCGGCCGTTGAATCGTTTGATGATCGGACATTGGGGTACTCCTCCTGAGTGGTAGGTGTCAGGCACGAGCGTAGGGCGCAAGGCGCTATTGGGTCTTGTACGTTTGTGCGCGCGGCTGCCAGGGCGCGGGATATCCGGTGAGTCGCCGCTTAACGCGTGCCGCGCGCCGAAGGCCCTAGCATCTTGAGCCAATGTGCTGGCGCCACGCCCCACACGCGCTTGAAGTGCCGTGTCATATGGCTCTGGTCGGTGAAGCCGGCCGCTGCCGACGCGTCGGCGAGCGACACGCCCTGAACCGCGAGGCGGCGCATGAGATCGAGGCGGCGCATGGTCAGATAACGGTGTGGACTCGTGCCGAACAGCGCACGAAAATCCCGCGACAGACTCCAGCGGTCCCGGCCAGCGGCTGCCGCCAGTTCGTCGAGCGTGACTGCGCTATCGAGCGAGCCAAGCATATACTCGCGGGCCCGCTCCGCCGCGAGGTAGTCCACCGGACGGCGCGTTGCCGCCGCACCTGCCACGGCATCGAGCGCAATAGCCAGATCGTAGAGCGCGTCGTCCTGTTCGAGCGAATCGATTGCGCAGTCCATTGCGCGCAAGAGGCTTTCGGTGGCCGCAAAGAGACGCGGATCGTTCGACAGGCCGCCTTCGAGGAATGGCAGCGGCTTGCCGCCGAGCGCCTGCTGGAACAGCGCCGGGTCGACGTAGATCATCCGGTAGTGAAAGCCGTCGTGGGTGCCGGCCTGGCCGTCATGCGGTTCATCGGGATGCAGCACCATCGTGCCGCCCGGCAAGCTGTTACGCATGCTGCCGCGATAGCGGAAGCTCTGCACGCCTGCCAGCGTGCGGCCGATCGCATAGGTGTCGTGCCGGTGCATGGCATAGCCGGCATGATGAAAGAAGGCTTCGATTCGCTCGATGCCGCTCGCGCCGCCCGATTGGGGCGAGCGATGGATCCAGTCGGCAGCGGGCTTCGGATCGGATGAAAGCGAACCCGGCACCAACACCGGCTTTCCGCTCATGCCCCCAGACCCGGCCCGTAATTGCCGCCGATCAGGCGCGTGACCGACGTCACGTCGGCGTAATCCTGCTCCGGCAAACCGTCGAGCATCGACAACACTTCGTTGCTCGCGCCGGCTTCGCGCGCGGCGTCGACTAGTGCGTCCTTGTAGGTCGGGAAACGGACTTCTTGCAGAACGTCGGCGATCTGCAGATCGATCGATTCGCCGGGAATTGCCGATGCGGTCATGCAAGCGCTCCTATTGGGCTGTTTTCAGGTTTGCAAGTGCTCGTTCTGGCCCGTGAAGCTTCGCTCCAGATGCCGCGACTTGGGCAGCGCGATGTGTTGCCATTGTTGCGGACGATTGTCATCCGTGACAGCGACATCCGGCGCCGCGGGGGCGACGGGTGCGGCGTTGGCGCGTTCGGCAAGGCTATTGGCGGCAATGTTCTCCGTCGCGGTATGAACTGGCGCGGCAAAACACGAGGCTGACAGCGTCACCATGGTCAACAGTGTCGAGGTTTTCATCGCCCGACCTCCTAAGCTCATGCGGCGCTAACAGTTGAGCGAGCGCTGCGCCGTCCCCGCGTCGAAAGGAGGGCGCAACCTACACGCGGCGTTGCCCAATGCGGGCGGCGTGCATCTACCATCTTAGATGGCAAACCGCTGCGGCGCGCGCGCAAAAGAGACAAAACCTCATTGTAGGTTTCACATGATGGCAGGAAAAAGGCAGAGCAGTCGCGAACGGTCGTACAGCATTTATGTTGCGACGCAATAAACGCTTCGGCTAGCGCAGCACGTCGAACCGCGTCCAGGGCCACGATGGCCGGTCGCGCATATAGCCGTTGAGCCAGTTCCATTGCGGATGGCGCTTCATGAACGCCTGGGCGTCGAATGGGCGCCCGCACGGATGTCCCCAGCGGGCGGTGAACGCCATATTGCGGGCCATTTCACTGTCGACCACTTTGCCGTCGTTGGCGCCCCATGGATTGAAGGGTCCTTGATCGGAACCGCCGAAGCGGGCGTCGTCCAGTTCCAGGTGCCCGCAGATGGTGCGTGAGCACGGGTTGTCGTTGCGGTCGAGATAAACGTCGTGGTGATCGGCGATCATCTCTTTCGCGAGTTCGATGTCGATCTTGCCGTGATGCGTTTCTTCGAGCTGCATGAAGCGCAACCGGCGCGCGCCGTTCTTGCGCACGTCCGTATAGTCTTCGCCTTCGCCGATGCATTCCTGGTTGCGGATCTTCAGATCGGTCGCGGTGTTGTAACCGCTATAGAAACCGTCTTTCGTACTCTCGAAACCGGAATAGTGCAGCCCCAGTTCGTAGCGCGCGATCTCGCCGGTCTTGGTGTCCCCGAGCAGCCAGCTATTCGCATAGCCGCCGTTATTGGCGACCGCGAACATCTCGCACCATTCGCCGATGTTGTTGGCGTATTGCGACGCGCGCCGCGAGCGATAGAACTCCGGTGCACCGGCCGCGTTGTAGCCGACAAAGTTGGAGATGGTGGTTTCGGTGACCATCAGGCCGGCCTCGGTGACCCAGAAATCGGTCAGGCTGGAGATGCAGCCCGGCAGGCCCTGCATCAGGATGCGGTTGCCGCGATCCGGCACGATGTCGAACACGACGTTGAACGCGTCGCCCGCGGCGTAGCGGTCCCACGAGTTGTGCGCCATGACGATGCGGCCGTCCCGTGTGGCATTGCCGGTGGCGATGAACGCGCTGCAGTGATGGCCGCGGCGTCCGCGCCACGGTTTCAGGCCGAGTTGCGGTTTCTGGGCCGCCGCGTGGCTTGGCCACCAGCTTTGCAGCAGATCCATGTAGCCGTTCCAGGCCAGCACTTCGGCGAACGGCAGCTTCGCGCCGTCGGCGATGCCCTGGATTTCGTCGGCGAATTCAGTATCGAGTTTGTTGGCGAACTGGGACACGGCGGCGTCGACGAAGGTATCGAAGTCTTCGCCGGTATCCCATTTCGCCAGGTAGCGGGCGGTACGGATCGCATTCTGGATTTCAGTGGCGAGCAACTGGCCGTGCTGCTCACCGCGATCGTACGGCTCGCCTTCGATATGCAGAAAAATCCAGCCCGCCTGATCACGGCGTACGGCATCGAGGGACGGTTCGCTCATCTTCGCTCCGATCGAAGGGCGGGCGTCTCGGTGCGCCCGTCTTGGCGTAACGCACGCTGCTCGCAATCGCTGCAGCGGTTTCCCCATTGTAGATAATCCTCTGCGCTTTGCACGGGCCGGGAAGGCGGTGTTGGTGAGGCGCCGCGCAATGCCGCGCGGGCCCGGCCAATGACTCAGCGATTGAGCGTCCGGTGCCCCAATGCGTGAACCCCGGTCTAGCGCGTCGGATTCATGCGGAAGTAGGCATCGAGCAGCGAGGTCTTGTACACCACCCCGGCCAGCTTCGGATCCGCTGCGCTTTCGACTACCGGCAGCCGCTCGCCCTGAAATGCCATGAAGTGCTGCAACGCAACGCCGAGCGGCATATCCGGGGTGAGTACATCGAAATGCGGCTGCAGATAATCCGCGGCGGTTTTCGCGGCGGTGTCGCGCTTGTCGAGCAGATCGGAGGTGATGTCCTTGAGCGCGACCACGCCGAGAAACGCGCCGGACTCGTTGGCCACGTAAAGATACTTCACCGGGTATTCGAGGAACACGCGTGTCATGTCATGCACGGTCGCGTTCGGCGGCACGACGGTTTCAGCGGGACGGATCAGCTCGCGCATCTGTGTCGCGCGCAGGCGGGTGCGCTCCTGCTCCTCCTGGTTGCGGTGCAGCGTGATGTCGTACATCGGCTTCTTGCCGATTGCGCGCGACACGAAATACGCGACCACGCACGACAGCATCAGCGGCAGCACCACCTGATAGCTGAGCGTCATTTCGAAGATCATCAGGATCGCCATCAGCGGCGCCTGCGTGGCGCCGGCGAGAAACGCGCCCATGCCGACCATCGCGTAGGCGAACGGCGCCGAGGTGCCGTGCGGCCATAACGCGTGCATGCCTTGGCCGAACACGCAACCGACCACCGCGCCGACGAAGAGCGTCGGCGTGAACACCCCGCCGATTGCGCCTGAACCTACGGTCGCCGACGTCGCGACGATCTTGAACACCAGCACGAGGACGAGCGCGCTCCACGTCCACGGCGAATGCAAAATGGAATTGACCACGCTGTAGCCGTTGCCCCACACCTCGGGCGTCCAGACCGACAGAATGCCGACTACCAGACCGCCCAACGCCAGCCGGATGGGCAGCGGCACGGGCAGCTTGCGAAAGTTTGCTTTCGAGAAGTCCATCAGCCGAAGAAATTGCGGCGCGGCCGCACCGCATAGCAGCCCAAGCGCGACGAACAAAAGGACTTCGGCACCCGCCACCGGCGGAAACACCGGCATTTCGTATGGAGGCTTGTAGCTGGTGAACTCGCGCATCGTGATGTTGGCGACCACCGCCGAAACCACCACAGGACCGAAACTTTCCATCACGATCGAGCCGAGCACGATCTCAGTGACGAAAAACGCGCCGGCAATCGGCGCACTGTACGCGGAGGTAATCCCTGCCGCCGCACCGCAGGCTACGAGCAGGCGCAGACGCGGCGGATCGAAATGGACCCAGCGGCCGATCAGCGACGCAGCCAGCGCCGCCAGTTGCACCATCGGACCTTCGCGGCCGATCGAGCCGCCGCTCGAAATCGTGAACAGCGACGACACGCTGCGCCAGAAGCTCAGCTTGACCGGCACCACGCCGTCGCCGATGGCGACGGCTTCCATGTAGTCGACATGATTGGACTTGTCGACGTGACGCTGCGCGATCAGCAGAAAGAAGCCGGCGATCAGGCCGCCCGCGGCGGGCAGCCACACGCGTACCGTCCACGGCAGGCCGCGCGCCATTTCGACGAAACTGCCGGACTTGCCGACCACCGCCAGTTGCAGTAACGCGATGCCTTCGCGAAAGGCAATCGTCGCGAACGCGCCCGCGACGCCGACCACCACCGACCAGACCAGCATCGTATGGGCGTCGGAAAGACGGAACAGGGTTTGGGCGCGGGTGCGCAGCTTCAGCAGGAATGAAAGCACGTCGGCAGGAGAGGGCGTGATGGGTGGATGGAATGCGCGTACGGTAACAGCATCGCGCCCGCTGATGGAAGCGGGCGCGATGAGGAAGGGTCGCGAAGTAGGGCGGCGCAGATCAAGTCGCGGCCTTGTCGAGTTCCGGATAGTGCCGGAAGATGCAGGCTTCGTTATGCTCGATGCGCCGGTCGGACTGGAGATAAGCGGCGATGTTCGGCCGCTCGATCACCGCATCGTGCAACGCCGCGAGGCGCGGATAGTGTTCGCCGAAACGCTTGAGCGCGCGCGGAAACGCATACAGCAGACCGTCGATCAGCTGGAACATCGACAAGTCGACGTAAGTGAGCGCGTCGCCCACCATGAACGTATCGCCGGCCGGGTTCTGTTTCAGCACGCGCTCGAAGTACGTCATGAACTTCGGAATCCGGTTGTCGATGAAGTCGTGCGCGCGCACTTTGGCGGCATCTTTCTGGTCTTCGTAATACAGCGCACTGGCGAGCGGATGATGCGTGTCGTGCGCTTCGGTCACCATATCGGCGATCGTCAGTTGCAGCCCGTTGGCGACGTAGCGCAGATTTTCAGCCGATGGCGCGAGCTTGAGCCTCGGGCCGAGGTAGAACAGGATGTTAGCGGTCTGTGCGATCACCAGATCGCCGTCTTTCAGAAACGGCGGCGCGAACGGCGGATAGGGCTCGTCGCGGCTCTTCATTATCGCCATCATCGCGTTCGTGCCCAGGCCATCCGAGGGCTCGCCGCGCGCCACTTCCACATAGTCCGCGCCGGCTTCTTCCAGCGCCAGCCGCACGAATTCGCCGCGGCCTTGCAGGCCGTCCCAATAGTAAAGCTCCAGGCTCATCGATCGGTCCTCATTCCGGTTGCATGACCGGGTTTGCGTGAACGTGTGACGTTAGCAACCAGTATGCCGCGAGAAGCGCGCCGGATGGGTTTCCTGAACGCACAAAACCCCGCGCGCGGCGGGGCTGGTCCTGAAGGCGCGGGCGATTTAGCCGAGCAGGTGCTGGACGGTCCATGTGATACCCAGTCCGCCGGCAATCAACCACACATACAGGATGAAGCCGGTGGTCAATGCGCGAGGTCCGGCCTGACGGATCTGCGAGATGCGGGTTTCGATACCGAGCGCGGTCATGGCCATGGTGAGCGCGAAGGTGTCGAGCATATTCAGCGTGCTGGTCGCGTTTTCGGGCAAGACGTGCAGCGAGTTGATCACGACAAAGGCCAGGAAGCCGAGCGCAAACCAGGGAATGGCCAGCTTGCGCGGTGCGTGTTGCTTGCCGTCTTCGGCCGTTGCGGTAGCGGCCGCGCTGCGCGCCGAGCGGTTCACCCACATGCCGACGACCAGCAGCACCGGCACCAGCAGCATCACGCGGGTCATCTTGACGATGGTTGCGATGTGAGTCGCTTCCGGACTCACGTTGCTCGCCGCGCCGACCACCTGCGCCACTTCATGAATCGTGCCGCCGAAGAACAAGCCTGCGCCAACCGTGTCGAGATGCAACCAGCCCGCCTTGAACAGCACCGGGTAGAGGAACATCGAGAGGGTGCCGAACAGCACCACGCTGCCTACTGCCATGGCGCTCTTGTGCGGCTTCGATTGCAGCGTCGACTCGAATGCGAGCACGGCAGCCGCGCCGCAGATCGCGCTGCCCGCAGCGGTCAGCAGTGCCGTGTCCCGATCGAGCTTCATGATCTTCATACCGGCCCACGTGCCGATCACCAGCGTGCTCACGACGATCAGCACCGATTCGGCGAGACCGGGCAAGCCGACCTGAGCGATTTCCTGCAGGCTCACGCGCAACCCGAAAAACGCCACAGCGATACGCAGGAGCTTGCGCGCCGAGAAGTTGACGCCGGCCGCCCAGCTTTCGGGCATGCCGTCGCGCAGCGCGTTGCCGTAAATGGCGCCCGCCACGATGCCGACGATCAGCGGGCTCAAACCCAGGCCGGCGATGGCCGGGATCGCCGCGATGCGCGTCACCGCAGCGGCAAACAGCGCTACGAACAGAATGCCGTTGAGCTGGCCGCGGGTCGATGATCCCGACGACCCGGCGGAAGTGGCAGAAGCGGTGAGATGAGCGGTGGGCATGGCGTAGCGCCTTCCTATGACTGTTCTGATCCGATAGGGTTAAGCCTAAATTAGATATATCGATATGAAAAATCGTGATTTAGAATGTAAGGTATCAGATTAGCGGATATTTCTAGCGCCATGACCCCGGATCAACTTATAACATTCGCTGCCGTCGCCGAGCATCACAACATCAGCCGGGCGGCAGTGGCGCTGCATTTATCGCAGCCGGCCGTGTCTGGACAATTGCGGCAACTGCAGGACGAATTCGGCGAACCGCTTTACCAGCGCGACGGCCGCGGCATACGCCTGACGCCCGCCGGCGAGCAACTCGCCAGCTATGCCACCCGGCTGCGCGATACGTGGCGGCAGGCGCATGCATACCGCGACGCGTTGCGCGGCCTCGAGCAGGGCACCTTGCGCATCGGCGCAAGCACTACGCCGGCGAGCTATTTGCTGCCGTACCTGATCGCCGACTTTCATCGCCGCTATCCCGACGTGACGCTGCACACCGCCGATGGCAACACCACGGAAATCGTCGGTGCACTGGGCTCGGTGGATATCGCGATGATCGAAGGGCCGGTCGGCGTGGATCTGCCGCCGGACACCGCGGTGCATGCGTGGCGCGAGGATGAGATTGTCGCGATCATGCCGCGCACGCATCCGCTCGCGGCGGCGCTGGCGCTGGCTCAGGCGGGTGGCGGGAGCAGGGCCACCGCGTCAGGCGGGGTGGGCGAACTGGCCGGAGGGGCCGGTGCGGCGAAACCGGGCGAAGTGGGCATCAACGGCGGGCGTGCGGAGTTGGCGGCGTTCGGCCCGCATCCGCTGGTCTTGCGCGAAGCCGGTTCGGGCGTGCGCCAACTTGTCGAGCGGGCCTTTGCGCGGGCGGGCGTGCCGATGCGCGTGGCGTTGGAGATTGCCGGGGTCGAAGGCGTCAAGGAGGCGGTGCGGGCAGGAATGGGCGTCGGGTTCGTCTCGGCGATGTCGATGCGGCACGAGGACGGCGCGCTGTGCCTGTTCTCATTGAGCCCGGAGCCGCTGACGCGGCGGCTGTCGATTCTGGTCCCTCATGCGAGTGCGCCGTCTCGTGTGGTCGAGCAATTTCTCGCGTTATGCCTCGCGGATGGACCCTGATCAGGTTTTCCTGGGGATTTCCACTATGGTGCATGACGGCGCGCCCGGCGCACTATTCGGGCATCGGAAGCGCCTCGGCGCTTTTTTTCGAAACGTGTTTGGAACCGGTTCCAAATGCCGATTATGAGACTGTTTAAGTAAATTCGACATGACTGACGCAGTGGATGTGGTGATCGTCGCAAGCGCATTCGGGATGGACGCGGTGCGCACGCACGGTCATTTGAAGTGGGCCGGCGCGAGCAAGGCAGCCGGCGCCACGGGCTTCGAAGTTCGCCGCGAACTGTTCGCGGACGAAGCCGACGCCGCGCCGCAAGCGTTGCGCGCGCTCGGCGAACAGATTGCGGAACTGGGGCTGTGGTCGGTCTACTCGACGCCCGCGTCGCTCTACACGACGGACGGCAAGCTCGACGCCGACGCACTGCGCGTCTCGATCGAAGAAGCGATTGCGCTGGGCGCGCGTTTCGTGAAGTTGCAACTCGGCGGGTTTGGCTCCGTGGCGAAGGCCGCGGTGATTGCCGATTACCTGCGTTGCGCGGAGGTGCGGCTCGTCGTCGAAAACGGTCAATTGGCGCAAGGCGGCTCGCTCACGCAATTCATCGGCCTGTTCGACGCCTTGAAGCGTGAAGGCCACGCCGACCTGCTCGGCATGACCTTCGACATCGGCAACTGGGCATGGCGCGATGTCGCGCCGCTCGATGCCGCCGGGCCGCTGGCTGCACACGTCGAGTACATCCATTGCAAGACGACGGTGGGCGAGGGCGCACGACGCTTTCCCGCCGCGCCGGCCGCTGACGACGTGCAGTTCGCCGCGGTGCTCGACAAGCTGCCGCGCCACGTGCCGCGCGGCATTGAATTTCCGTTCGACGCGAACCGGATCGATGCGGACGCGGCGCACTACGTCGCGTGGCTGGCCGCCGCGTGAGCGGTGTGTAGAAGGCGGGAGCGCCATAGCCAACAACAAGCAGCAAACAGAACACGCAGGAGCGAAGCATGAGCAACACAAACGCAGCACTCGACGTCATCACCTACGGCGAAGCGATGGCCATGTTCGTGGCCACCGAAACCGGCCCGCTCGCCGGCGTCGGGCAATTCACGAGGCGCGTCGCGGGCGCCGATCTGAACGTCGCAATCGGCCTGTCGCGATTGGGTTTCAAGGTGGGTTGGATGAGCCGCGTCGGCAGTGACTCGTTCGGCCAGTTCGTGCGCGACACGCTGACGAAAGAAGGTATCGACCAGCGCTGCGTCATCACCGACGAGTGCTACCCGACCGGTTTTCAGCTGAAATCGAAGAACGACGACGGCAGCGATCCAGCAATTGAATACTTCCGCAAAGGGTCGGCGGCGAGCCACCTGTCGTTGGCCGACTACGCGGCCGATTACGTGCTGCCCGCGCGTCACCTTCATTTGACGGGCGTGGCGCCGGCAATCTCGGCGAGCTCGCGCGAACTTGCATTTCATCTGGCACGTGAAATGCGTGGCGCCGGGAAGACTATTTCGTTCGATCCGAATCTGCGTCCGACGCTGTGGCCCTCGCGTGACGCGATGGTCGAAGGGTTGAATGCGCTTGCCGCACTGGCCGACTGGGTGCTGCCCGGCATCGGCGAAGGTGAGATTCTGACCGGCTACACGCAGCCGGACGACATCGCCAAGTTTTATCTCGACCAGGGCGCGCGTGGCGTGATCATCAAGCTCGGCGCAGAAGGCGCGTACTTCCGCACTGCCGACGAAGCGGCGGTGATCGCGGGCCAACCGGTCGCGAAAGTAGTGGACACGGTTGGTGCGGGCGATGGTTTCGCGGTCGGCGTGGTGAGCGCATTGCTCGAAGGCAAGACGCTGCCGCAAGCGGTCGCGCGCGGCAACCGGATCGGCGCGTTGGCGATCCAGGTGATCGGCGATTCCGAAGGCCTGCCGAGCCGCGCCGAACTCGATGCGCTTGAATTCGCCGATGTGTCGCACGTCGCGACCGCGGCTTGAGTACGTGTGAGCCACGCGCAATGCCGCATTCATCCATGCAGCATTGCTTAGCTCGATAACAGCAAGAGCGCTCGAGACGCGCCTCATGACCCCGCCCATCATTGTTTCGGGAAGCCGCAAAAGGAGACTCCCATGACTTCATCGCTCGCGATTCGCCGTTGGTGGACGATCATGCCGATCGTATTCATCACGTACAGCCTCGCTTATCTTGATCGCGCAAACTTCGGTTTCGCATCGGCCGCCGGCATCAATCAGGACCTCGGTATCAGCAAAGGGCTGTCGTCGTTGATCGGCGCGTTGTTCTTCCTCGGCTATTTCTTCTTTCAGATTCCCGGCGCGATTTACGCAGAACGCCGCAGCGTGAAAAAGCTCGTGTTCTGGAGCCTGATCCTGTGGGGCGGATGCGCGGCGCTGACCGGCATGGTCAGCAATATTCCCTCGCTGATGGTGATCCGCTTCCTGCTCGGCGTAGTCGAAGCCGCGGTGATGCCAGCGATGCTGATTTTCATCAGCAACTGGTTCACCAAGCGCGAGCGCTCGCGGGCCAATACCTTCCTGATTCTCGGCAATCCGGTGACGGTGTTGTGGATGTCGGTGGTATCCGGCTATCTGGTGCACTCATTCGGCTGGCGCCACATGTTCATTGCTGAAGGCGCGCCCGCGATCATCTGGGCGGTGTGCTGGTGGTTCATCGTGCAGGACAAGCCGCAGCAGGTGTCGTGGCTCACGCAGCAGCAAAAGGACGACCTCGCCGAAACCTTGCGCGCCGAACAGGCCGCGATCAAGCCGATGCGCAACTACAGCGAAGCATTCCGCACGCCCGCAGTCATCAAGCTATGTGCGCAGTATTTTTGCTGGAGCATCGGCGTGTACGGTTTCGTGCTGTGGCTGCCGTCGATCCTGAAGAACGGTTCGACGCTCGGCATGGTCGAAACCGGCTGGCTCTCGGCGCTACCCTATCTGGCCGCAACGATCGCCATGCTTGCGGCTTCGTGGGCATCGGATAAACTCAACCGCCGCAAAGTGTTCGTGTGGCCGTTCCTGCTGGTCGGCGCGGTTGCGTTCGCCGCGTCGTACGCGCTCGGCTCCATGCACTTCTGGATTTCGTATGCGCTGCTGGTGGTCGCCGGCGGTGCGATGTATGCGCCGTATGGGCCGTTCTTTGCGATCGTGCCGGAACTGCTGCCGAAGAACGTCGCGGGCGGCGCGATGGCGCTGATCAACAGCATGGGGGCGCTCGGTTCGTTCGTCGGCTCGTACGTGGTCGGCTACCTGAATGGCGCGACCGGCTCGCCTGCGGCATCCTATGCGTTCATGAGCGTGGCGCTGATCGCGGCCGTGATTCTGACGCTGATCGTCAAACCACAACCGCAAGCGCAGCCATTGAACCAGGCGTCCACGCTCGCTACACCGTTGCAAGGAAAATAAGTTGATGAAGAAGATCGTCGCCTGGAAATCGCTGCCCGAGGATGTGCTCGCGTATCTGCAACAGCATACGGAAGTCGTGCAGGTCGACCCCGCGCAGCACGACACGTTCGTCGCCGCATTGAAGGACGCGGACGGCGGCATCGGTTCGAGCGTGAAAATCACGCCGGCGATGCTCGAAGGTGCAAGCCGGCTGAAGGCTTTGTCGACCATCTCGGTAGGCTTCGACCAGTTTGACGTTGCCGATCTCACGCGCCGTGGCATCGTGCTCGCGCACACGCCGGACGTGCTGACCGAGTCCACGGCGGATACGGTGTTCTCGCTGATCCTCGCGTCGGCGCGGCGCGTCGTCGAACTCGCGGAATGGGTGAAGGCGGGGCAGTGGAAGCAAAGCATCGGACCGGCCCATTTCGGCGTCGACGTGCAGGGCAAGACGCTCGGCATCGTCGGGCTGGGACGAATCGGCGGCGCGGTTGCGCGGCGCGCGGCGCTCGGTTTCAACATGAAGGTGCTGTACACGAATCGCAGCGCGAATGCGCAGGCCGAGCAGGCTTACGGCGCGCGGCGCGTGGAGCTGGCAGAGTTGCTCGCCACGGCCGACTTCGTGTGTCTGCAGGTGCCTTTGACGCCCGAGACGAAGCACATGATCGGTGCGGCCGAATTCAAATCGATGAAGAAGAGCGCGATTCTGATCAATGCATCGCGCGGCGCCACGGTCGATGAACAGGCGCTGATCGAAGCGCTGCAAAACGGCACGATCCGCGGGGCGGGTCTCGACGTGTTCGAGACCGAACCGCTGCCGGCCGATTCGCCGCTGCTGAAAATGGCGAACGTGGTTGCGCTGCCGCATATCGGTTCGGCGACGCACGAGACCCGCCACGCGATGGCGCGCAATGCGGCCGAAAACCTCGTCGCCGCGCTCGACGGGACGCTCGCGACCAACATCGTCAACCGCGAAGTGTTGAAGAAATGAGCACGACGCCGCTTGCCGCCGCGCGCCGCGCGACGATCACCGACGTCGCGCGCGAAGCCGGCACGGGCAAGACCAGCATCTCGCGCTATCTGAATGGCGAGATGAGCGTGCTGTCGCCAGAATTGCGCGCGCGCATCGAGGCCGCCATCGAGCGTCTCGACTATCAGCCGAACCAGATGGCGCGCGGTCTCAAACGTGGCCGCAATCGCCTGATCGGCATGCTGCTCGCCGACTTGACCAATCCATACAGCGTTGAAGTATTGCAAGGCGTGGAAGCCGCTTGCCACGCGCTCGGGTTGATGCCGCTGATTTGCCATGCGGCCAACGAAGTCGAAATGGAGCGGCGCTATCTGCAACTGCTGACCACGTATCGCGTGGAAGGCGTGATCGTCAACGCGCTCGGTGTGCGCGAGGAAACACTGCGGCCGGTGGGCGGCGGGGGGATTCCGGCGGTACTGGTCGATCGTTCGGTGGACGGGCTCGTCGCCGACATGGTCGGGCTCGACAACCGGGCGGCCGCCGAGCTCGGCACGCGGCATCTGCTCGACAACGGTTTCGACGATATCTGGTTTGTCGTGCAGCCCTTCGAGCAAGTCAGTTCGCGGCAACTGCGCGAGGCGGCGTTTCGCGAGGTGATGAGCGGCGAGGGCCTCGAGGGCAGCAAGGCCCATGAGGGCAGGGCTGGCGGTAAAGGCGAAGGTGGCAAGGGCGGCGCGCGTGGGCATACGCTGGTGCTGAACCTTGCGGAGCCGGCAGCCGTCGAGTGTGCCCTTGCCGAACTGGACCGCGCAATCGATGCCGCCGCAGGCACTGACGACGCCGCAGTTCCCGCAGGGCACTCCACTGGCAACGCCAGAGATAGCGCAACAGGTGATGCCGGAGATAAGGCAGCAGGCACAACCATATCTAGCAACGCCGTAGATAGCACCGCCGGCAAAGCCACAGATCACACCGTAGATAGCGCCACCGGCAAAACGGTATCTAGCGCCACGCGCAAACCCAGCCGCATCGCTTTATTCGCGGCTAACGCGCCGGTCGCGCTGTGCCTCGCCCTCCATCTGAAAGCGCGCTACGGCGCGGATTGGCAGGCGCGCGTCGCGCTGCTGTCGATCGACGATCCCGAATGGGCCGAATTGACCGGCATCACCACGATCCGCCAGCCGACCTACGAGATCGGCTACCGCGCGGTCGAATTCCTCCATGAGCGCATCGAAGGGGTTCAAACCACCGCGCGCGATTGCCTCTTGCCTGGCGAATTGATCGTCCGCGCGTCAACTTCGCGCTGATCTGCGATCATTCGGGCTGCGGCGCGCAGCGGGTGCGCGCCGGTCATCGCAAGGAAACTCATGGTTGTTGCACCGCTTACCCTCTCGAGCCTCGCCGTCGCGACCCTGCTGGTCGCCGCTTTACCGTTCCTGATCTACCGCCGTCTGCGCCGGCCGCTTGCGCTGAACCCCCGCGACGCGATCACCGGCATCGCCGTGTTCGCGCTGTTCGCGATGGTGATCGAGCGCGCGCTGAACGACTACGTGCTGCATCGGAACGAAGCGACCGCCACCTTCCTGTCCAATCCGGTGGCCTTTGTGGTGTACGGCGCACTGGCCGCGGGTATCTGCGAAGAAGTGGGGCGTTTCATCGGGATGCGCCTGCTGCTCAAACGCGCGGCAGCGAAGTCCGCGTCCGCAACGGGCAAGGGTGACGGCACGGCGCTGACCTACGGCCTCGGCCACGGCGGCGCTGAAGCCTGGCTGGTCGGCGTGCTGGTGCAGATTCAATGGATCCTGTTCGCCGTCTTCGAAAACCGCGGCGAGCTGGACGGCTACCTGAGCAATCTGCCGACCGACTCGGTGATGCGCATTCACCTGATCCTCGCCAGCTTGACGCCGCAGACGGCCGGCATTTTTGCGCTCGAACGGGTGGCCGCGCTGGTGTTCCAGATCGGCTTGTCGGTGCTGATGTGGCGCGGCCTGCGGGCCGGCTGGCGCGGCATCCTGCCGCTCGCGATAGCGCTGCACGCGCTGGTCGACGTGCCGGCCGCATTGTTCCAGGCGCAACTCGTGCCGCTTGCCGCCGTGGACGGTCTGTATGCGGTGGGCGCGGTGATCGTCGCGGGCTTGTTGTTCCGAGTGTTCCGTCGGCCGGCGGTTGTCGCGTGAGCCGGTTGCTACACAAGCCATCCGTGACGCTCTAATTTTCGGCGTGCCCTTTCGGGGCACCGTTCAGATTCATCCTTTCGGCACACCCCATGGACGAAGTTTACCAATACGACTGCGCGAATCCTGAGTTCGAGGAATTGGCGCGCGTTATCAGCGATCTGTTTCCCGAGCAGACGCAGTTTATCCAGCGTGCGGGCGAAGACGGCACGCCGCCGAATCTGGCGATTCACTGGGTTGCAATGCGTTTCGGTGCGGCCGCGCGCAGGATCGTGATGACCGTGGTGATCGCGCCGACGGCGTTGGCGCGTTATCAAGCGTTGCCGGCGCGGCTGCGTGGCCGAAGTTTTGCGGTGCTGCGGGCGTATGTCGAAGCGAGCATCGGCTCGCTTGAAGAGCAGTATGCGAACGGCGAAGCCGTACCGCGCGACGTGACGGTGGATCTCGGTGACGAGTTTGCTTGAGTTAGTGCGCCGCGAGCCGATAGACCTTCGCGAAGCGTGCGGCCTGCACCACGCCGTAGTCGCCGGGGGCGTACTGCATGATCCAGTCACCGGCCGCGCCGTGCAGCACGTCGCCGCCACTCGCTGAACGGGCCAGCGAAAACGCTTCATTCATCTGTTTGGCCAGCACGACGGCCGGACGGTTGCGGTATGCGCCCGGTTCGCCGTGAGCGAGGGTAGGGTCTTCCGGCAGATACTTGGCGTCGAAGCGTTCGCGCGAGACGACCCAGCGGTCGCCGGTCGATCCGGTGATCAACGCGTCGTCGCGGGCATAGCGGTTCGGGCCTTCCAGGCTCATCAGTTCGCCTTCGACGGCGGCGAATTCAACGCTCACGGTTTCGTTTTTGACGACGCGCCGGGCGTTTGCATCTTTACTCAGATCGAGATTTTTCAGTTCGGTCATGAAGCGAGTCGGTGTTGAGAGAGTGACAGCCGCGCCAGGACTCTGCGTCTCGGCGCCGCGTACTCGCATCATGCCAGATGCATTTGAAGATCAGTTTCTTTTGCCATTGGCGGCGGCCGTGGCCGGTTGTCTGCGCGTTGGGCAGATCGACAGAAAGCGGTGTGCAGACAAACTGCTCAGGCAAACACAGCACTGTAGGCATGCGGACACATCCCGCCGCCAAAGGCAAAAGAACTGGGCGCGTGGCGCGGAAACCCGCGCCACGCGCAATCAACCGCTCAATCTACGCTGCGATTAATTCGCAGTCGCATCGCTCGCCGGCGCCGGGGCCTTCTTGCCACCCTTGCCATGATGATGGCCGCCTTCAGGGCCGCCCTGATGGAACGTCACGTCGGCCAGCTTCTTCTGCTCCGGCGAGAAGCTGCTATACAGCGGATCGAACGCATCGACCAGTTTCTTCATGCCGTCCGCATGCGCTTGCGCGATCGTCGCGTATTGCTTCATGTCGTCGAGCGCCGACAGGTTCGTGTCGGCCCTGCGCTGCTGGAACAACTGCCCCATCGTTTGGCCGTTGTTGCGCATGACATCGGCGAACGCATTCCATTGCGATTCCTGCGCCGATGTGATCTTCAACTTCGTGTGCAGGTAGGCGATGCGGTCTTCGACATTGCGCTCGTGGCCGGCTTTTGCGGCGGGCGCTGAGGCGCCGGGCGCCGTCGCGCTCATTGGTGCCGAAGCCGGTGCGGGAGTTTGTGCGAACGCGCCGCTCATGGCGACTGCGGTGGCCAACATTACGAGTGCTTTTTTCATCGAAACTCCTGATGTCTGTTCGAATTGGGACAAGGCGAGCATGGCGAGCGGCCCAACTCGCGTCGGCATAGCAACGCAAGGCGGCCGGCTGCCCACTTCGCCGTCGCCGCTATTTGTATCACGATATCCCTACAATGCGGCTGCGGTACGACAAACGCTTACAACCGAAACGAACAGGAAATAGCGGGTGGACAAATTCGTCAGCATGGAAATCTTTGTCGCGGTAGTCGAGGCGGGCAGTCTCACGGCGGCCGCCGAGCGCTTCGACATTTCGTCGGCGATGGTGGGCAAGCACATTCGCTCGCTCGAAACACGGCTCGCGACGCGGCTTCTGACCCGCACCACGCGCCGCCAGAGTCTGACCGAAATCGGCCGCCAATATTACGAGCAGTGCAGGCGCATTCTGGCCGACGTCAAGGAGGCGGAGTCGCTCGCCGAGGCAATGGCGGCGGCGCCGCGCGGGGTGCTGAAGGTGACGGTGCCGCTGACGTACGGCGTCGAAGTCTTTGCCCCGGCGATGACCGACTACCTGAGCGCATGGCCGGAGGTGAGCCTCGAACTGGACCTGTCGAATCGTATAGTCGACCTGGTGGAAGAGGGCTTCGATGCGTCGGTGCGAATCGGCCATCTGCCGGATTCCAGTTTCGTCGCGCGGCCGCTGAAGCCTTACCGGATGCGCGCGTGCGCATCGCCGGCCTATCTGGAGCGGGCCGGCACGCCGCGCACGCCGGCCGATCTCGCGCAGCACGAGTGCCTCGGCTTTCTGCATTGGGGCCGCGAAGGCTTGTGGCGGCTAGGCGGCGAGAACGCGGACGAAAACCAGCTGCGCGCCGGGCGGTTCCGGGCGAACAACGGCCAGGCGCTCAAGGTGGCCGCATTGCGCGGCTTTGGGCTGGTGCTGCAGCCGGAGGCGCTGCTGGCGAGAGAGATCGCCAGCGGTGAACTGGTGTCGGTACTGGAAGACTATCTGCCCGAGGGTGCGCCCGTTCATCTGGTCTACCCGCGCGATCGTCGCGCCACGCCCAAGCTCACCAGCTTCATCGATTTCGTGATCGAGCGGTTCGGGGTGTGATCCTTCGGGGTTCCTCTGCCTGCCGCCCGGTGCCCAAGACGCGCGATAATCCGCATCATTGCTGACCAACTTCTTTCGCCCTCGATGAGACCTCCGCGCCTCGACCAACTCGACGACCTCGACCGCAACCTCGTTGCGCTGCTGCAAGCCAACGCCCGTGAGAGCGTCGCCAATCTTGCGCGTCAACTGGATGTGGCGCGTACCACCGTGATCGCCCGGATAGCCCGGCTCGAACGGAGCAACGTGATCGGCGGCTATAGCGTGCGGCTCGGTCAGGACGTACTCGACTCGAGCATCCAGGCGTACGTCGGCATCATCATCGCGCCGAAGTACGGGCCTGCCGTGCAGAAACGTCTCGGCAAGATGCCCGAGGTGCAACTGCTATGCGCGGTGAGCGGCGAGTTCGACTACGTGGCGTGGCTGCGTGCCGATTCGCCCGACCGCCTCAACGATCTGCTCGACGAGATCGGCGGCCTGGAAGGGGTGGAGCGAACCACGACGTCGATCATTCTTGCGCGCAAGATCGACCGCGGCATGGTGTGATCCCGGGACCTGATTTTTACGCCGTTTCGACACGTTTTCGACATATCGACTGATTGTATCGTCACAACGTCGAAGTTCATGGTCATAGCGCAGCATTTTGCGCGTATGAACTGTTTTTGCTTGTCCCTAAACTGTGTCTCAAGGGTTCAGCCCGCCGGGCGCCGCGCCTAAGCGCAGCGCACTTCCCAAGCTGGAGACAGCAGACAGAGAATAAGGAGAAGCGCATGAAAGTAGCCATCGTTGGCGCAGGTTTGATCGGTCACACTATCGCCCACATGTTGCGTGAAACCGGCGACTACGACGTCGTCGCGTTCGACCGGGATCAGCCTGCGCTCGATAAGCTCGCCGCCCAGGGCATTCCGACCCGCCGCGTCGATTCCGCCGATGCCGCCGCGCTGCGTGCCGCCATGCAGGGCTTCGACGTGCTCGTCAATGCGCTGCCGTATTACCTGGCGGTGAACGTGGCCTCGGCCGCCAAGGGCGCAGGCGTTCATTACTTCGACCTGACCGAAGACGTGCGCGCCACCAGTGCAATTCGCGCGATCGCCGAGGACGCCGATCACGCCTTCATGCCGCAGTGCGGTCTGGCGCCGGGCTTCATCGGTATCGCCGCGCATGAACTGGCGAACCGTTTCACCGAAATTCGCGACGTCAAGATGCGCGTCGGCGCGCTGCCGGAGTTCCCGACCAACGCACTGAAGTACAACCTGACGTGGAGCGTCGACGGCCTGATCAACGAGTACTGCCAGCCGTGCGAAGCGATCCGCGACAGCCGCACGCAGTGGGTGCAGCCGCTGGAAGGCCTCGAACACTTCTCGCTCGATGGTACCGAATACGAAGCCTTCAACACGTCCGGTGGCCTGGGAACCCTATGCGAAACGCTGTCGGGCCGGGTCGAATCGCTCGACTACAAGTCGGTGCGCTATCCGGGTCACCGCAACCTGATGCAGTTCCTGCTGGAAGACCTGCGTCTGTCGAGCGACCGCGACACGCTCAAGACCATCATGCGCCGTTCGGTGCCCTCGACCGCGCAAGACGTCGTGCTGGTGTTCATCACCGTGAGCGGCATGCGCGATGGGCAACTGGTGCAGGAAGTGTTCACCCGCAAGATTTTCGCGAAGACGGTGTGCGGCGTGCCGATGAGCGCGATCCAGATCACTACGGCTGGCGCGATGTGCGCGGTGCTCGATCTGTTCCGCGAGAAGAAGCTGCCGCAAAGCGGTTTCGTGCGTCAGGAGCAGGTATCGCTGAGCGACTTCCTCGCGAACCGCTTTGGCCAGTTGTATGAAGGGCAGTCGCTGAATGCGATGGCAACGGTGTAAGCCGCGACTGTCGCCTTGAGGCTCAAAACCGAGGGCCGTGCGACGATGCGGCAGTGACTGCCGCGAGCAATGAAGAAAGCCTCGTAGAAGGCTGCCTTGGAAAAGCTCAGAAACGCCCCGCATTGCGGGGCGTTTTGCGTTTCAGGCGCCCGTGCTAAACCAGCTGCGGCGGCTACTACGCCTGGCACTATGCAGGCAGCGATGCAGTTAGCTACACAGGCAGCGGCGGCATCGCAGACGGCGCATGCGGCTCGCCTACTATGCGTGCGAGCAACGCTTCGTAATCCGCGCGGGTTGGCGCGGTGTTGTCGAACATCAACAGGTCGTCGCAAATGTCGCCGCTCGGCACGAAGCGGCGCTGCCGATACTCGTCCCAATGCGCAAGTTTGTAGGCATCGTTCGGATTGCCGCGCGCGACGATGCGCTGATGCGCCGTCTCTTCCGATGTGGCGACCCACACCACCCGCAGCGTCACGTCCGCGCCGATGCCGAGCCAGACGCGATCGAAGAGGCGCCGTTCGCGCACTTCACGCGACAGCGGCCCGACGACCAGCGCGCTGATGCCGAGTTCGAGATTGTCACGGGCGGTATCGAGCAGGCCGCGATACTCGGGATCGCGCAGGTGCTGCAGGAAAAGCGGGCTGTCGCGGTCGTTCGGATCGCCGGTCAGCATGCCCATTGCAGCCGCGCTGTAACCGCCGAAGAGCATATCTTTGTCGAGCAGGCAGAAGGGCGACGCGCTCGCCTGCATGAGCGGACCGATCAGCTTCTTCGCCAGGGTGGTTTTGCCGGTGCCTGCGTGACCGCAGAAGAAAACCAGATGGGTCACGAAGGCGTGTCCTCGGGCGTGGCAGGCGGGGTACTGGCGGGCTGCGGGTCACGCGCGAATTTGCCGCTC
Source organism: Paraburkholderia domus (assembly GCF_905220705.1). GTDB lineage: Bacteria > Pseudomonadota > Gammaproteobacteria > Burkholderiales > Burkholderiaceae > Paraburkholderia > Paraburkholderia domus. The sequence continues at coordinate 37,899 of NZ_CAJNAT010000001.1, read as the reverse complement.
GCGTCCAGCCACATCACATTGATGATGCCGAAGCCCAACGCCACGCCGATGCCGAGAATCCAGGTGAAGTACCACATTGCAGTCTCCTTGATCGTAGGTCCGGCGAGGCAGGCGGTGAAGCGTTACGCATAGCCGGTACAGAGAAGCAAACATGCTGGCGGATCAGGACGCACGCGGTGGATCTGAGGGTAAATCCGCAGCGCGCAGCGCCCACAGCGCAGCGCTTTGCAGCGATCATGAAGAAGAACGCGGTCGTGTGCAAGAGGGGCACGGCGTCTGACCGTTCGGCCAGGATGGCGCAACGCGCCTATAACAAGAGCAACACCACCAACAACACGGGAGACCCAGCATGCCGATGCGCCAGCACTTCCATTGCAAAGCCGCCCTGCTTGCGCTTGCTATCGCGTCGCTCGCCGGGTGCGCCTCGACACCTGCCGAACCCGTCCCGTTCAAGGAGGTGCCGCAAGCGCGCATTGTCCAGCCCGGTTACACGCAGCCCGCACCCGGACTCGTCGTGGTCGACGTACGGCGCGAACGTTCCCGCGACGTGATCGTCCGGTTCCGCGATGCCCTGGTGTACATCGACGGCGAGCAGGTCACCGATCTGATGAACGGTGAACACGTGGTCTTCTATCTGAGCCCGGGCGTGCATCGCATTGGCGTCTCCACGCAATTCGATCCGGTCGTGGAAATGCGCTTCACGGTGACGGCCGATACGCGTTATACAAACCGCGCGTCGGTCACCTTCGGCGAAGATCACAGCATCGCTTTACGCAGAGTTGCCCAATAGCCCAGGGCAGGGCCTGACAGCGCCGGATTGCGCGGAGCAACGGCGAACCGCGCCGAACAATGCCCACCGCCACTGCAAGCACCCTTTACCAATTGAATACATGACGTTCACGCATAGCCTTTAACATGGCGGCTGTCGCGTATTCGCTCATGCAGATCCGCCGCCGGGCTCACGCACAGTGCGAAGCCGGCCGGTCTGTTCCGCTTTGAAGGTAATCCAACATGCTAATCAATTGCGCCGCCTATCAGGACGGCCGGAAGCTGGCTGACATCGATATCGATAGCATCAGCGACTACGTGGCGCGGCCCGAGTGCTTCGTCTGGGTCGCGCTGAAAGACCCGGAGCCAGACGAACTGGCCGTGATGAAACACGAGTTCGGCCTGCACGAGCTTGCGATAGAAGATGCGCAAAACGGCCATCAACGTCCGAAAATCGAGGAGTACGGCGAGTCGCTCTTCGCCGTCATGCATACCGTGGAAATGGACGAAGAGGGCGAACTGCTGGTCGGCGAAGTCGACGTGTTCGTGGGGCACAACTATGTGCTGTCGGTGCGGCGCGGCACGCGCGCCGGGTTCCAGAACGTTCGCGCCCGCTGCGAACGCGAGCCGCACCTGCTCAAGGAGGGCTCGGCGTTCGTGCTGTACGCGCTGGCGGACGACATCGTGGATCGCTATTTTCCGATCGTCGAGGCAATGAGCGCCGAGATCGAAGCACTCGAAGACCGCATCTTCGAGCGCAACAATTCGACCGCGTCGCGCGCGATCATCGAGGATCTGTACTCGTTGAAACGCCGCCTCGTGATCTTGCAGCACCACATTACGCCGTTGCAGGAAGCGATCGGCAAATTGACGGGCGGCCGGATTCCGAGCGTCTGCGAAGGCATGCAGGCTTATTTTCGCGATGTCTACGACCACCTCCAGCGGATCGTCAAAACCATCGACGGCCGGCGTGAGATGGTCGTCACCGCAGTGCAGGTCAATCTGGGCATGATCTCGCTTGCCGAAAGCGAGGTCACCAAGCGACTCGGCTCGTTCGCCGCGTTGTTCGCCGTGCCGACCATGATCGCGGGCATCTACGGGATGAACTTCCAGAGCATCCCCGAGCTGCATTACAAGTTCGGCTATCCAGTCTGTCTGGCCGTGATGCTGACCGTGGACCTGGTCCTGTACTGGCGCTTCCGCAAGGCCGGCTGGCTTTAACGGGCCGTTACGCCATCGCCGCGCGTTGTTCCCGCTTGCACCACGCGCAATAAAAGTTCAGCATAGGCGGCCCGCCGGCCGCTAAGCTTGCAGCCGGCGGCAAATTTGCCACGCATGGACCACGCGAGGAACCCTTGCCGAAACGCAGCTTGCCGGTGCGCCTACCCGTCGCGCCGGGTCGAATTCATCGAACGCACAGCATTGACGCACTTCCTGCGTGCCGGTGCACCGCAACACCGCGAATCGTTGACATTCCCGACAGGGCACGCTGAGAATAGGCCCGCCAAACGTTTGCGTGCGACTAAAAATACGGCTCGAGCGCGAGCCCGACAAACTCTGGAGATATGCATGAGCCATCGCATTCGCCGCCGCATGCTGGCGGCCGCCGTTCTCGCCACCGCCACCGCCGCTTTGCCGTTTTCCTCCGCTTACGCGCAAACCACGGCCGCCCATAAGCCCAAGGTCGCGCTGGTGATGAAGTCGCTCGCGAACGAGTTCTTCCTGACCATGGAAAACGGTGCCAAGGACTACCAGAAACATAATCCGTCCCAGTTCGACCTGATCACCAACGGCATCAAGGACGAAACCGATACCGCGAACCAGATCCGGATCGTCGAACAGATGATCGTCTCGAAGGTCGATGCGATCGTGCTGGCGCCGGCTGACTCGAAGGCGCTGGTGCCTGTCGTCAAGAAAGCCGTCGACGCGGGCATCATCGTCGTGAACATCGACAACCGGCTCGACCCGGACGTGCTCAAGTCGAAAGACCTGAACGTGCCGTTCGTCGGTCCGGATAACCGCAAGGGCGCGCAGAAGGTCGGTGACTACCTGGCCAAAAAATTGAAGGCGGGCGATGAAGTCGGCATTATCGAAGGCGTGTCGACCACGACCAACGCGCAGCAGCGCACCGCGGGCTTCAAGGATGCCATGCAGACCGTCGGCGCCAAGGTCGTGTCGGTGCAATCGGGCGAATGGGAAATCGACAAGGGCAACGCGGTGGCGTCGGCGATGCTCAATGAGTATCCGAACCTGAAGGCGCTTCTCGCCGGCAACGACAACATGGCGATCGGCGCCGTCTCGGCCATACGTGCGGCAGGCAAGCAAGGCAAGGTGCTGGTGGTCGGCTACGACAACATCAACGCGATCAAGCCGATGCTCAAGGACGGCCGCGTCCTGGCCACGGCCGATCAGTACGCCGCCAAGCAGGCCGTTTTCGGCATCGACACCGCGCTGAAGGCAATCAGCGAGCACAAGAAGCAGTCGCAGTTGTCCGGCGTGGTGGAAACGCCTTGCGACCTGGTGACCAAGTAAGCGTCCGGCAGTCCGTACCGAAAGTCACGCCGCAAGAAGCACTGCTACACGCCAGGGCACGCGGGCTCGCGCTCAAGCCGTTTCATGCTGGATGCATGAAAAAAACACGCGAATCCGCGCCAATTCAATAAACGCTCAAGAAACCTGCCGCACCGCCGTTAAATCCAGAGGTAAGCGTCATGACGGTGGCTGCGCGGCGGGAGGGTGCGGGGCCGGCAGTGCTTGCGCATTCCGCGCATTGGGCCGGCATGACACGTGGCTGTCGCCGGCTAGTGCAGCCGCGAAGCGCTGTTGCATGCTCCCGGCACCCATGAAGCTGGGAGTCTGTCATGACCGATCAATCGGTGCGGGACGCATCGAGTGGCAAGCCAGACCCAGCGCAGACAGGGGCGACGGTCACGCCGCCGGCCGACCCGTCCGCGCCGCTGGCAAGTGGCAAGTGGCAAGCCGGCCGGCACGCGGCTCGGCTTTTCGAACTACCTGGGCCTCGCCGGTGCGTTGCTGGCGATGATCGTGCTGTTCTCGCTGCTGAGCTCGCACTTTCTGACGTATGACATGTTCAGCACGATCGCCAATCAGATCCCCGATCTGGTGGTGATGTCGGTGGGCATGACCTTCGTGCTGATCATCGCGGTGATCGTGGTGGCGGTGGTGCTGGATACCTATCGCAGCCGCCGCAAACGCGCATGATGGCGGCGCCGGTTGTCGGCACCCGGCGTGTCGGGAGCAGTCGAAGCAGTCGAAGCAGGTAAAGCGGTAAGGCGTAAGTATTCATGGGTTTGGTCTGTCTTCGATGAAGACGTCCGGTGGGTCGCCAGGTGGCGTGGCCGGCGGGAACAACAGGCAGGAGAGCAACAGGATATGGCGACGATCAAGGATGTAGCGGCCGTGGCGGGCGTATCGTTCACGACGGTATCGCACGTGGTGAACAACTCACGGCCGGTGTCGGCCGACGTGCGCGCGAAGGTCGAACACGCGATCCGTGAGCTTCACTATGTACCGTCGGCGGTGGCCCGCTCGCTCAAGGCGCGGGCGACCGCGACGATCGGTCTGGTGGTGCCGAACAGCTCGAACCCGTATTTCGCAGAGCTGGCACGCGGTATCGAGGATGGTTGCTCGCGCAACGGCTACTGCCTGTTCTTCTGCAATTCCGACGACGATCCGGCCAAGCAGCGTAATTATCTGCGCGTGCTGCAGGAAAAGCGGATCGACGGACTGATCGTCGCCTCTGCCGGCGACGACGCGGTGCTGGCGCAGACGCTTGCCGATGCCCGCGAGCCGCTGGTCGTCGTGGACCGTAATATCGAAGGCGTGAACGCGGATCTGGTGCAGATCGACCACGAGAAGGGCGGCTATCTCGCAACACGTCATTTGCTCGAACTGGGGCACGTGCGGATCGGCTGCATCACCGGGCCCGTGAAGACGGCGGTGAGCGCCATGCGGGTGCACGGCTTCATCCGCGCGATGACGGAGCGCGGTATCGAGATTCCGGCCGGGGCGATTGTCGAAAGCGATTTTTCGGGAACGGGCGGACATCGCGCGGCCGGACAGCTGTTCGACACCGTGAAGCCGACGGCGATTTTTGCCGGCAACGACATGATGGGCATCGGCGCCCTGCGCGCCGCGGCGGAGCGCAACATCAGCGTGCCGCGCGATTGTTCGATCATCGGTTTCGACGATATCGAACTGGGGCGATTCACTTATCCGTCGCTCTCGACCGTGGGGCAGTCGGTCCGCGCGCTCGGCGATATGGCTGCGCAGACGTTGATCGAGCGCATCGCCGGGACTTCGTCGGGTAGCCCGCGCGCGCTGGGGCGTCGGCGTGTCGTGTCGCCGCGCCTGATCGTGCGCGAATCTACCGCGACCTGGGCCGGCGCGGCCCGGTGCGATCTGGCCGCCTGATATCACGCATCGCGTTGCCGGGCGCGGGCCGAAAGGCTTCGCGTCCGGCCTTCCGTACTACGTCCAAACTTCTGCGCTTCCTCAAAGTCGAGTGGCAGCGCACCTCAGCGCGTCGGCGCCTTCCCGCCAGCCGATCCTTCCGCTTGAGCCTGTCTTTTACGTCCTCGGGTTACCTCCGGGGTCGTTCAAATTCCATTCCCTGTGCGCCAGAAATGCTGCATGACCTTCGCATGGGCACACGCTGTTAGTGGTTTGTAATTCCTTCCAATTGCTTACAACGTCTTTCTTCCTACCATATAAATCCTTCAAGTATGCAGATCGAATGCCGTAAACGAGAGTATTAGAGCGCGGCACCAAATAGCGCCATGTACGCAGACGCCACACGTTACTCCGCGCTGCGCACGCAGCCTCTCATTTGCTAAGTACAGGAACAAGCATGTTGAACAAAGGCATCACGATCAAGGCGCGGATTGGCCTCACGATGGCTTTTCTCGCCGCGTTGCTAGTCGCCATTGGCGTTTTCGGTTTGTTCGGCATGAGCCGTTCGAACGACGCTTACCAGGACACTTTCACCAATGCCATGCCGAGCGCGGTCGACATCGGCAACGCCGAGCTGTATGCAGCGCGCGAGCGGCTGGCGCTCGACCGGGCCGCGTTCATGGTCGGCACGCCGGATGCGGCGTCGGTGATCGAGCGTGCGCGTTTGATGCGCGCCACGTCCGACACGTGGTGGAAAAAGTATATGGACCTGCCGCGCGACGCTGAAGAAGACCGCCTCGCGCAGGACGTTGTCGCCAAACGTGACGCGCTGCATCAGCAATTGGACCAGTTCTCGGCAACTATTGCGGCCAACGACCAGACTAAGGTCGTCGACAACGCCAAGCGCCTGCAGGCGACGTACAACGATCTCGCCACCTCCGACGACGCGCTGCGCAAGTTCCAGTTCGTATCGGCCAAGCAGGGTTACGATTCCGCGCAAAGCAGCTTCGAAGTGTTCCGCATGGTGAGCGCCGGTGCACTGCTGGTCGGCGTGCTTGCCGCCGTCATGTCCTACCTGACGCTCAGCCGCGCGATTGGCCGCCCGCTCGACGCCGCCCTCGGTCATTTCGACGCGATCTCCGCAGGCGATCTGCGCCGCCCGGTCGTGGTCACCTCGCGCGACGAAATGGGGCAATTGCTCGACGGCATCTCCAAGATGCAGCGCAGTCTCACCGAAACGGTGCGTACGGTGCGCAGCGGAAGTGAATCGATCGCGACCGCCACGCGCCAGATCGCGGCTGGCAATATCGATTTGTCCTCGCGGACGGAAGAGCAGGCGTCGGCACTGCAGGAAACTGCGTCGAGCATGGAAGAGCTGACCGGCACGGTCAAGCAGAATGCCGACAACGCCCGCCAGGCGAGTTCGCTCGCGGCCAATGCGTCGGAGATCGCCAACAAGGGCAGTGCGGTCGTCAGCCAGGTGGTCGGCACGATGGGTGACATCAATCAGAGCTCGGCGAAGATTGCCGACATCATCTCGATCATCGAGGGGATTGCGTTCCAGACCAACATCCTGGCCCTGAATGCGGCCGTGGAAGCGGCGCGAGCCGGCGAAGAAGGGCGCGGGTTCGCGGTGGTGGCAGGCGAAGTGCGCAGCCTCGCGCAGCGTTCGTCGGCGGCGGCCAAGGAAATCAAGGAACTGATCGACACCTCGGTGGAGCGCGTGCAGTCAGGCTCGGCGCTGGTCGACGAAGCCGGCCGTACGATGACCGAGATCATCGGTGCGGTGCAGCGCGTGACCGACATCATGGGTGAGATCGCGGCGGCCTCGGAAGAGCAAAGCAGTGGCATCGACCAGGTGGCACGCGCCGTCACGCAGATGGACGAAGTCACGCAGCAAAATGCCGCGCTGGTGGAAGAAGCGGCCGCGGCAGCGTCTTCACTCGAAGATCAGGCGGGCAAGCTGCGTACCGCGGTCGCGGTATTCCAGCTCGAAGAAAGCGGCTTCAAGGCGCCAGTAAGCCCGGCACCGAAGCGCGCGGCCGCACCGGTTCGCCCGATGGCTGCACGTAAAGTGTCACAAGCCGGCGCGCAGCCCGCGACGGTCGCCAAGGCTCCTGCTGCACCTGCGGCGGCGCCAGCTGTCGCCGCGCCGACGAGAACGCCGGCCAAAGCAACGGCAAGCACGGGCAGCGATCAGGATTGGGAAACCTTCTGATCGGAAAGGTGCGACCCGCGCTGGACGGGGCGCACAGCATCTTGCACGGACGTGCAGCGTCAGCGCCGCGTTTTGAACGCGACGCCAGGGCCTGCGACCGGTCATGACACCGGCCACCACGACGCAACATTCGTTCCCGGTGATGCATCCGACAGCGCCACGCTCGTGCGGATGCGGATCGGCCGCATGACGACAAAGACCGCGATTGCGTATGCAACCGCGGTCTTTTTTCATGGTTTGCGGACTAAGTAACGTTCACGAGCGTTGTCCATTCCCTGGCGAGCGCCATGATCCGGTACATTGACGGGCGCGACTACGGCTTGCATCGCTCACATCGCCGCATCAGGCAGTCAGCGCGCGGACCGTGAGCCCGCTATCTTCAACAGCTGCAACTCAGCGCGGCAACCTACCGCTCAAGCGCCAGCCATAAAGGACCGACATGACGCCATACGACCTCGCGCACCGCCTCGTCGAAGCCCGCCGGCAGCATCGCCCTATCGATGCGCCCCCACCCGACAGCCTGCCGCCCGACGCGGCAACCGCGTATGCGATCCAGCAGGCTGTCATCTCGGGCCTCGGCGACTCGACGGGAGCGTGGAAGATCGGTGCCAGAGCGCCGGGCGCGGCCGCCGCGGGCGCGCCGATTCCGGCTTCGCTGGTGCTGCCGTCGCCCGCGCGGGTGGCCTATTCCGGCTTCTTCCGCGTGCTGGTGGAGCTGGAGATCGCCTTTCGTTTTGCCGAGGCGATCGAACCGCGCGGCCGGGCCTATGCGCGCGACGAGGTGCTCTCGAAGGTCGGCGTCGTGCTGCCGACCATCGAGATCGTCGATAGCCGTTTTGCCGGATGGCCCAATGTCGCGCCGCTCGCGCAACTGGCCGACGCACAGAACAACGGTGCATTGATCACGGGTCATCCGGTTGCCTATGCCGGCTTTGCGCGCAGCTTCGATTTCGTATCGCCCGAACTGGAGCTGAGTTTCGACGGCAACTCGCTGGTGCCGGAAGCCACCGGTAATCCGGCCGGCGATCCGCGTGAACTGCTTGTGTGGTTCGTCAACCATTGTGCGGCCATGGGCATCACCATCGAGCCGGAATGGACGCTCACCACCGGTTCGTATGTCGGTGCGCACAATGTGGACAAACCGGGCATCGTACGCGGCCACATCGACGGTCTCGGGGAAGTGGAGATTGAACTGACCTGAGCATGTCACCGTGTACTTGTAACGGTTCGGTTGTAACCGTCCACCTGTAACGGTCCATTACGAAGCTTCAAGCAAACGGCTGCCCACGGGCGGCCGTTTTACATTTGCGCATCCGCACTGGGCGCTTTGCCGTATACACCTATGAAGCGGTCCATTGCGCTGCCGTGATCCAGTTATGCGTGCGGCTAACCATGCCGCTGACGCGGTTAATACAAAAGGTCAGGCATGAGCGGCGAACCAGCGGGTGGCGAACCACCGGGTGGCGAACCACCGGGTGGCGATCCACCGGGTGGCGATCCAATGCACCCTGGGCGAAATAGCACGGAACAAAACGACCGGTGCGTTGACGAACCGCTTGATGATGCACCGGTGAACCGTGCCCCAGGTCCGCACGGTGAACGAACATGTAACACAGCGTGTGCCGCTGTAGACCAAAGGGCGATGCCGCGCGTTGATAAAAAAAGTGCCGGGGTACAGGAAAACGCATAACGTCCGCGCTTGATGCGACAAAGTGTGCGCATGCAGACAGGCTGTCCGGTGCAGCAGTGAGATCGTTCGATGAACGAGACGATTCGTGTAACGGAGCATGAAGAACAGAGGGTGCGGCCAGAACATGGCGGCAGTGGAGAGGCAGCAACGTGGGTCTGCAATCGCTGCACAATCGCTGTGATGCGAGTGCAAAATTGTAGGTGAGCGAATCTGTGTTTCCAAGTGAGGAATGTCGGGAGGCGGGTACGGCGCGATTTTCGCAACGTAGTTCGTGAAAAAAAATTTAAAAGGGTTTAGGATGAATTCGAGCGATGTCGTTTCCGAATAGCGCGCCGCGCACGACATCGGTCTAGACTTCGGCGAGGAGGTAGCATGGATATCTACAGCAGTTTCGCGACCCGCTTCGAGAAAACGCGAGAAGATGAACTCTCGCTCGAGGAGTATCTCGCGCTCTGCAAAGACAATCCCGCCGCGTACGCCACGGCCGGCGAACGCATGTTGACGGCAATCGGTGAACCAGAACAGATCGACACTCGCAACGATCCGCGCATGTCGCGCATCTTCGCGAACAAGGTCATCAAGGTATACCCCGCATTCCGTGAGTTCTACGGAATGGAAGATGTGATCGAGCAGGTGGTCGCATACTTCCGGCACTCGGCCCAGGGGCTCGAAGAAAGAAAGCAGATTCTGTATCTATTAGGGCCGGTCGGCGGCGGTAAATCGTCGATCGCGGAACGTCTGAAGCAACTCATGGAACGCGTGCCGTTCTACTCGATCAAGGGCTCGCCCGTGAATGAGTCGCCTCTCGGTCTGTTCGATTACGACGAGGACGGTCCGATCCTCGAAGAGCAGTACGGTATTCCACGCCGCTACCTGAAAAACATTCTTAGCCCGTGGGCGGTCAAGCGCCTGCACGAATACAACGGCGACATCCGCAAGTTTCGCGTGGTGCGCCGCTATCCGTCGATCCTTCGTCAGATCGGTATCGCCAAGACCGAACCGGGTGACGAAAACAATCAGGACATTTCGTCGCTGGTCGGCAAGGTCGACATCCGCAAGCTCGAACAGTACGCACAAGACGATGCGGACGCATACAGCTACTCCGGTGGCCTGTGCCTCGCGAATCAGGGCTTGCTCGAGTTCGTCGAAATGTTCAAGGCGCCGATCAAGGTCTTGCACCCGCTGCTTACCGCGACTCAGGAAGGCAACTTCAAGGGCACGGAAGGGTTCGGTGCGATTCCGTTCGACGGCGTGATCCTCGCCCACTCGAACGAGTCGGAATGGAAGGCGTTCCGCAACAATCGCAACAACGAAGCACTGCTCGACCGGATCTTCGTGGTGAAGGTGCCGTACTGCCTGCGCTACGGCGAAGAGGTCAAGATCTACGAGAAGCTGCTGCGCAATTCGTCGCTGGCCAATGCGATATGCGCGCCAGGTACGCTGAAGATGATGGCCCAGATGTCGGTGCTCACGCGCTTGCAGGAGCCGGAAAACTCCAGCCTCTTTTCGAAGATGCAGGTGTACGACGGCGAGAATCTCAAGGACACCGATCCGAAGGCCAAGTCGTATCAGGAGTACCGCGACTTCGCGGGCGTGGATGAAGGGATGACCGGCGTGTCGACCCGCTTCGCGTTCAAGATCCTGTCGCGTGTATTCAACTTCGATTCGACTGAAGTCGCGGCGAATCCGGTGCACTTGATGTACGTGCTCGAACAGCAGATCGAGCGCGAGCAGTTCCCACCGGAAACCGAGCAGAAGTATCTGTCCTTCATCAAGGACGTGCTGGCGTCGCGCTATGCCGAGTTCATCGGCAAGGAGATTCAGACCGCGTATCTGGAGTCGTATTCCGAGTACGGTCAGAATATTTTCGATCGCTACGTGACGTATGCGGATTTCTGGATTCAGGATCAGGAGTTCCGCGACCACGACACCGGCGAGAGTTTCGACCGCGCGGCATTGAATGCCGAACTGGAGAAGATCGAGAAACCTGCGGGCATTAGCAACCCGAAGGACTTCCGCAACGAGATCGTCAACTTCGTGCTGCGTGCGCGTGCTGCCAATGCGGGGAAAAATCCTGCCTGGATCAGCTACGAGAAGCTGCGCGTCGTGATCGAAAAGAAGATGTTCTCGAACACGGAGGAACTGCTGCCGGTGATCTCGTTCAACGCCAAGGGTTCGGCGGAAGAGCAACGCAAGCACGAAGACTTCGTCAACCGGATGGTGACGAAGGGCTATACGCCGAAGCAGGTGCGCTTGCTGTGTGACTGGTATCTGCGCGTGCGCAAGTCGTCATGATACGCACTGCGTGCCGCCCGCGCGGTCCGGCCGCGCGGGCACCTTGCGAGGCGCGAGTTGCATGGACATAGCGTTGCGTTTGCAGAGATGAGTGTGCAAACATGCCTATGCAACGTGCGTCTCGCGCAGCCGAAATTACAGCTGGAGACCGGGCGTGCTTCATCAAATCATCGACCGCAGGTTAGCTGGTAAGAACAAGAGCATTGCAAACCGCGAGCGCTTTCTGCGCCGCGTTAAGAACTATATTCGTCGCGCCGTCTCGGAAGCGGTTCGCGATCGCAGCATCAAGGATATTCAGAACACCCAGAGCATCACCATCCCGCGCAAGGACATTGCGGAACCGTCTTTCCGGCATGGTCCCGGCGGCAAGCGGGAAATGGTGCATCCGGGCAACTCGGACTACATCCGCGGCGACAAGATCCAGCGCCCGCAAGGGGGCGGCGGCGGAGGCGGGGGCAACCAGGCCAGCAACGAGGGCGAGGGTCAGGACGACTTCGTGTTCGAGCTTAGCCGCGAAGAATTCATGCAGTATTTCTTCGACGATCTCGAGCTCCCGCGTCTCGTCAAAACCCATCTGATGGCGGTGCCCACGTGGAAAAGCATCCGGGCCGGCTGGGCGGCCGAAGGCACGCCGAACAATATCGACGTGGTCCGCTCACTACGCAGCGCGCTTGGCCGCCGCATCGCGCTCGGTGCGCCGCTCGTCAATCAGTTGCACGAGATGGAACGGCAACTCGAAGTGATGAAGGCCGATCCGGACGACCGTCGCGACGAAATCAAACTGCTCGAAGAAGAAATCCACCATTTGCGCGGACGTATCTGGCGCATTCCGTTTATCGATCCGTTCGATCTGCGCTATGTGAACCGGGTGAAGCAGCCTACGCCGTCGAGCCAGGCGGTGATGTTCTGTCTGATGGATGTGTCCGGTTCCATGGACGAGCAGCGCAAGGACCTCGCCAAACGCTTTTTCATCCTGCTGTATCTGTTCCTCAAGCGTAACTACGAAAAGATCGAGGTGGTGTTCATTCGTCACCATACCCGTGCCGAAGAGGTCGACGAAGACACGTTCTTTCATTCGACGGAAAGCGGCGGCACGGTGGTGTCGAGTGCGCTGGAGTTGATGCAGAAGGTGATGGACGAGCGCTATTCGCCGACTGAATGGAATATTTACGGCGCTCAGGCTTCTGACGGCGACAATTGGACCGACGATTCACCCAAGTGCCGCAAGATACTTTCGGATGACATCCTGGAGAAGGTGCGCTATTTTGCGTATATCCAGGTCACGCCGGAAGAGCAGAACTTGTGGCTCGAATATGCACAGTTGGCGCTGAGCCAGCCGCACATGGCGATGAAGAAGGTCGAAACCGCGGCTGACATCTATCCGGTGTTTCGGGAGTTGTTTGAGAAGCAGGCGGCGTCTTCATGACGGCAAAACACCTGCACAACGAAGCGCGCGGCTATCAGCCGGAGCGTGGGAAAGGCGTGCCGCAGCAGCAACAGTCGGGGCATGCCGAGGCGAAGGCGGACGATACGGGAGCCGCCGCAGCCGGAGCAGTCGACGCCGCTGCAGCACGGGGACACACCGGAACGCCCACTGAGGGGCAAAGGGAAGTCCGTATGAACGTAGCCGATAGACGGCCTTTGCCGTGCCCGTCCGACTGGACCTTCGAATTGATCGAAGAGTACGACTCGCATATTGCTCGTGTTGCAGAGCAATATGAACTCGACGTGTATCCGATCCAGCTCGAACTTATCAGCGCCGAACAGATGATGGACGCTTACGCATCCGTCGGCATGCCGGTGAACTACCGTCACTGGTCGTTCGGCAAACACTTTCTCTCCACCGAAAAGAGCTACCGTCGCGGGCAGATGGGGCTGGCGTATGAGATCGTCATCAATTCGAACCCCTGCATCGCGTACCTGATGGAAGAGAACACGATGACGATGCAGGCGCTCGTCATCGCGCATGCGGCCTATGGGCACAACTCGTTCTTCAAGGGCAACTATCTGTTCAAGCTGTGGACGGATGCGCACGCGATCATCGATTACCTCGTCTACGCGAAGAATTACATCGCGGAGTGCGAGGAACGCTTCGGGCTCGACCGGGTGGAGGAGCTGCTCGACTCGTGCCACGCGTTGATGAACTACGGCGTGGACCGTTACAAGCGGCCGCAGAAACTCTCACTGGAAAAGGAGTTTGCGGCGCGCCGCGAACGCGAGGCTTATCTGCAATCGCAGGTCAACGAACTGTGGCGCACCTTGCCGACCCGGCATACGCCGCTGCCGGAGGAAATCGAGGAGCGTTATCCGCCTGAGCCGCAGGAAAACCTGTTGTATTTCGCGGAGAAGAACGCGCCGTTTCTCGAGCCGTGGGAGCGGGAAGTGATCCGTATCGTGCGGAAGGTTGGACAGTATTTCTATCCGCAACGGCAAACCCAGGTCATGAACGAAGGCTGGGCCACGTTCTGGCACTACACCTTGCTCAACACGATGTACGCCCAGGGCAAGCTGGAAGACGGCTTCATGATGGAGTTTCTCCATTCGCACAGCAATGTGGTCTACCAGCCGCCGGTCACGAAGCCTTACTACAGTGGCATCAACCCGTATGCGCTCGGTTTTTCGATGATGAGCGATATCCGCCGGATCTGTGAATCGCCGACTGAGGAGGACCGCAAGTGGTTCCCCGAACTGGCTGGCAGTCCGTGGCTACCGGCGATGCACTATGCGATGCGCAACTTTAAGGACGAGAGTTTCGTGGCGCAGTATCTGTCGCCTCATCTGATCCGCGAGATGCGTCTGTTCTCGGTGTTGGATGACGATATGCGCGATGCGCTCGAGGTGTCGGCGATTCATGACGACAGTGGCTATCAGTACGTGCGTCAGGCGTTGTCGCGGCAGTACGACATGCACCATCGGGAGCCGAATATTCAGGTGTGGGCGGTGAATACGCGTGGCGACCGGAGTTTGACGCTGCGGCATTTCATGAGTGACAACCGGCATCTGTCCGGCGATAGCGATGAAGTGCTCAAGCACATGGCGCGCTTGTGGCAGTTCGATGTTTTCCTGGAAAGCGTCGATGAGAATGGCACCGTGCGGAAGCGGTATGAGTGTAAGTATGTGCCTCCGGTGATAAGAGTTTGAGCCCGTTCGGCCTTATCACATGAAGGCTCGTTTTTTTGAGTTGTTCGAAGCCCCTGTTTGTCTGTGACGAACGGGGGCTTTTGTCATTCAAAGTCCGGCAGTTCGCTTGGCATCTATTTTTCAGTAATTTGTGGAAAAATACTGAAAAGCCATGAAGTCACTTTTTTCAGTAAAATATAAAAAACTACTGAAAAACCCTATGCCGCCTTTTCCTCTCTACGAGCAGCAAGAACAAGCCTACTGCTCCCAGTTCGCCAATATCGAACAGGCCGCTGCAACTCAGGACAAGGTCCTGATGGGAGCGCCCGGAACGGTTATCGAGCATAAACGGGGCGGGGTCATCTACTACGCCCGTCAGTACATGGGGCCGGAAGGTAAGAAACAGGAGGAGAGCCTTGGCGGTCCAAAGGGTGATCCAGAGGTGGACCGCCGTGTAGAAGACGTGCAGCACCGCATTGATCTGAGCAAGGATCTCATCTCGCGAATCCGCGACCTCGGCAAGTTGGGCTTTCAGCTGGCAGACAATAAGACTTATGCTACCGTCGGCGTTCTTTACAATTACGGCCTATTCGAGGCCGGGGCCGTGCTGGTCGGCTCGCACGCTTACGCCGTGATTCTCAACACGCTTGGCATCAAGGCCGTCTCATACGAGACCGAGGATATCGATATCGCGCGCCGGCATCAGCTCGCACTCGTCAACCTTCCCGAAGGTGGACTGCTCGCAATGCTCAAAGAGACCGGCATTAACTTCGTGCCGGTTCCTTCCATGAAACGCGGTGAGGCATCCACATCGTTTACAGAAGCAGGAAAGTCGCGCTTTCACGTCGATTTGCTGGTTCCCTCGCATGACGACTCGTTTCCCACGGTGCCTGTGGCCGAGCTCAATGCGCATGCCACGGGCTTGCCTTATCTAGCGTACCTGCTAGGCCGGTCTCAGACCGGAACGCTCGTCTCGCGGCATGGTGCTGTGCCTGTACGCGTACCTGACGCGGCCCGCTTTGCAATCCACAAACTACTCGTGTCGCGCCTGCGAACGAACACGCTCGTCAAGTCACAAAAGGACGTGCGTCAGGCGTCGGTATTACTGGCCATGCTCGGCGAACATCGCACCGGCGACATCGAAGACGCCTGCGCCGACCTTCCTCGATCGGCGCGCGCACTCGTGCGCCGCACCTTGCCGGAGGTCGAAGCGCTGATGCTCGACGCCCACGAAGCCGGCTTCGAGGAGCTCGCAACGAGCCTCGCGGCATAGTCCCCTAACAAACTCCCATCTTCTCCTTGCAATTCTGTAAAATTCGCGACACACGCGCTATGGGCGCCCCAGCGTCCCCTCGAAGCGCGTGTTGTGAAGGCGGCGCCACGACCGCTTCCTCCGTTTAAAGACAAGGAAAGACAAAAGCATGACCGACCTATCCGACCAAACCGCCGCCACGGCTTACGACGCACACGACACCCGGCGCCGCATCTTCGCGATCGTTGGCGCTTCATCGGGCAATCTAGTCGAGTGGTTCGACTTCTACGTGTACTCGTTCTGCGCGCTGTATTTCGCGCCGGCCTTCTTCCCGAACGGCAACACCACCACGCAGTTGCTCAATACCGCCGGCGTCTTCGCCGCGGGCTTCCTGATGCGCCCGATCGGTGGCTGGTTCTTCGGCCGGCTCGCCGACAAGCACGGCCGCAAGACCGCGATGATGGTGTCCGTGTTCATGATGTGCGGCGGCTCGCTCGTGATCGCAGTGCTCCCCACGTATGCGCAGATCGGCGCATTGGCGCCGGCGCTGCTGCTGGTCGCGCGCCTGTTCCAGGGCTTGTCGGTGGGCGGTGAATACGGCACCAGCGCGACTTATATGAGTGAAGTCGCACTCAAGGGCCGTCGCGGTTTCTTCGCGTCGTTCCAGTACGTCACGCTGATCGGCGGCCAGTTGTGCGCGCTGCTGGTGCTGGTGGTCCTGCAGCAAACCCTCTCTACCGAAGAACTGAAAGCATGGGGCTGGCGCGTGCCGTTCGTGATCGGTGCGCTAGCGGCACTGGTCGCGCTATATCTGCGTAAATCGCTCGAAGAAACGACCACCGCTGAAACGCGTCAACGCAAGGAAGCGGGCACGCTACGCGGCCTGTGGCAGCACAAAGGTGCATTCGCGACGGTGCTCGGCTTCACGGCCGGCGGCTCGCTGATTTTCTACACGTTCACCACGTACATGCAGAAGTACCTGGTCAACACTGCCGGCATGCATGCCAAGACGGCCAGCAACGTGATGACCGCGGCGCTGTTTGTCTACATGATCATGCAGCCGGCGTTTGGCGCTTTGTCGGACCGTATCGGCCGCCGGCGTTCGATGCTGTTCTTCGGCTTCTTCGCGACCATCGGCACCGTGCCGCTGTTGCACGCGTTGAAAGACGTGACGAGCCCGTATGCGGCATTCGGTCTCGTAGTGGTGGCGCTGGCGATCGTCAGTTTCTATACGTCGATCAGCGGTCTGATCAAGGCCGAAATGTTCCCGCCGGAAGTGCGCGCGCTCGGCGTAGGTCTGTCGTATGCGGTGGCCAATGCGATCTTCGGCGGCTCCGCGGAATACGTCGCGCTGTGGCTGAAGTCGGTGGGTAACGAGTCGATGTTCTATTGGTATGTGACCGTGCTGTGCGCGATCGCCGGCATCGTGTCGCTGCGCATGCGCGATCCTTCGAAAGAGGGGTACCTGCGTCACGAGCCTTGAGCATGGGCAACACGCTCGAACAGCGCGTCTGAGCGCTGCTTGAGAACGGCGGCCAGGGGCAACCCGGCCGCCGTTTTTTTATCGCATCAGCAAATATGGCAGGGCTGGCGCCAAGCGCTCGCTCAAGCCACCACGATCTCCGTTCCCAGCACATGAAGCAGGTCGCGCAGCGCCTCGGCTTGCGCCATCTTCGCATCGCTGCGTAAATGAATCTGCAGCGCGTGCCCTGCGATCCCATCGACGGGATGCGAAAGCCACAACTCCACCGCAAGCCCCAATCCTTCCGGCTGATTGACGACGACCGGCTCGATCACGCGCGGCTTGAAACAGGCACTCTCGGACATGGCGAATCACCTCGGGGCTGATGTCGGTTCAAAGTCCATCCTAATCACCCGCACGCGCAAGACCAAGCGACAAATACGCGTTTGCTAATGAGCGGATGCTTAGCAGAAAACGCGCTTAATACAGGCGCATTTCTTGGTTCGGTACGCGCTCTGCCGCTGCTAACGTGGCGCCCATGCGTGGCAATCGGTGGCACCTCACGGTTGCAACTGATATCGCCGACACGCATCCGTTTCTGAAACATCGCACGCATATTGCACAAGCATCGCGCACAAACAAAGAGATCCATAAAAATGAAATCGAAATTACTCGCTGCCTGGCTAATGACAATGACGGGACTCTCGATGACGGTATCGGGACTCGCCCACGCTGACCGTCTCGACGACATCAGGAAGGCGGGCGTACTGCGCGTCGCGACCTTCGACAGCAACCCGCCGTTCGGGTACGTCGACGCGACCAGCAATCACATCGTCGGTCTCGACGTCGACTACGCGAAAGCGCTCGCCGACAAGCTCGGCGTGAAACTCGAACTGCAACCGACCAATCCGGCCAACCGGATTCCGTTCCTGACTTCGAAGAAAGTGGACCTGGTGCTCGCCAACTTCACAATCACCGACGAGCGTGCCAAACAGGTCGACTTCAGCATTCCATATTTCTCATCGGGTCAGCAGTTCCTGGCGAAGAAGGGCGTGCTGAAGTCGGCGGATCAGATCAACAGCCTGCGGGTGGGTGCCGACAAGGGCACCACCAACGAGATCACGCTGCGCGAGAAATTCCCGCAAGCCACGATCGTCGCGTATGACGACACGCCTTTCGCGTTTGCGGCTTTGCGCGCGGGCAACGTGCAGGCGATCACGCAGGACGGCCCGAAGCTGGTCGGCCTGCTCGCCAACGTGCCGGACAAGCAGAACTATGAGATTCCGGCGTTCACGATTTCGAACGACTACATGGGCGTCGGCATCCCGAAGGGCGAGACGCGCCTTGTCGGCTTCGTGAACGACACGCTCAAGGGACTGGAAGCCGACGGCTCGGCCGCGAAGATCTACAGCCGCTGGTTCGGTCCGCAAACGAAGACGCCGCTCGCGCGCATCTTCAGGATCGGCGACAAGACCTGATCTCCGTGTCGCTGCAGGACCATGAAAAAACGGGCACGTCGGCAACGTGCCCGTCGGTGTTTTCGAAAGAAGCCGGTTTAAAGAAGCAGGTTCAAAGATGCAAGCGTGGCTTGCTCCAAAGTATCTGATGTGGCTGTGGCAAGGTTTCGGTGTAACCGTCGGTCTCGCGTTGACGGCGGCACTCGCGGCCACCTTGTCCGGCTTCGTGCTGGCGATCGCGCGTCATGCCCGGCACGACTGGCTGCGTCGTGCAACGGCGGCCTATGTGCTTGTGTTTCGCAACACGCCGTTGCTGGTGCAACTGTTCTTCTGGTACTTCGGCGCGGCCACGCTGATGCCTGACGCACTGATGCAATGGCTGAATACGCCGCATAGCGTGCACATCGGGGCGTACGCGTCGCGCTGGCCGTCGTTCGAATTTCTCGCCGGATGGGTCGGGCTCACGTGTTATACGGCGGCTTTCATCGCCGAGGAGTTCCAGGCAGGTTTGCGCGGCGTGCCGGCCGGTCAGCATGCTGCGGCCGCGGCCCTTGGGCTCACACCATTGCAGGCGTTCCGTTACGTCGTTTTGCCGCAAGCAGTGCGCATTTCGCTGCCGCCGCTCTTCGGCCAATACATGAATCTCGTGAAAAATTCATCGCTGACCATGGCGATCGGTCTTGCCGAACTGTCGTACGCGTCGCGTCAGGTCGAGACGGAGACCTTCAAAACGTTCGAAGCCTTTGGTGTGGCTACCGTGTTGTATATCGCCGCTGTCGCGTTGATCGAAGCTGTCTCGCATACGGTCGCGCATGCGCGTGACCGATCATTCGCGAGGCGCTGAGCATGACATGGACGCTGTTCGCCCATAACCTGCCGTATCTGCTGGTCGGCGCATTCCCGCAAGGACCGCTCGGCGGCGCGGCGCTTACGCTCGTGCTAGCACTGTGTTCCTCGCTGGCGTCGGCGGTGCTCGGTGTCGCGGGTGGCATTGCGCTGGCGATGGCAGGGCGCATCACCCGTGTGCCCTTGCTACTCGTGATCGGTTTTTTCCGCGCGATTCCGGTGTTGATGCTGATCTTCTGGACGTATTTCCTGTTGCCGGTGGTCTTTCATGTCGATGTGCCCGGACTCGCGACGGTCGTTTGCGCGCTCTCGCTGATCGGCGGCGCGTATCTCGCACATTCGGTGCACGCGGGCATTCGCGCGGTCGGCGACGGTCAGTGGCAAGCCGGGCTATCGCTCGGCCTTACGCGCATGCAAACACTGCGCTACGTGTTGCTGCCGCAGGCGATGCGCATCATGGCGCCTTCGTTCGTGAATCAATGGGTATCGCTGGTGAAGGACACCTCGCTCGCGTATATCGTCGGTGTCGGCGAATTGTCGTTCGTCGCGACGCAGGTCAGCAATCGGCTGATGGTGTATCCCGCGCAAATCTTTTTATTCGTCGGCTTCATCTATCTCGTGTTGTGCACGGCGCTTGACCGCGTCGCCACCTATGCGCTGACACAGCGCAAGCACATCGTGCGACCGCTCGCACCCACCGCCGCGGAGGCATTGTCCGGCGACTAACCGGCTAACCGGCTAGCCTTAAAGCCGCAGCGATGGTTGCCCAACGATCGGGCTCATGGAACCCGTTGCGGCGAAGGCGTGGGCGCTCGCATCAAGTTACGGCTGCGTCACGGGCGCTACCGCACGCCGACGGCCGCACGCGAGAGCATCAGTAGGTGGTAATAGAGCCGCATGCTGAAACCATAGTTGTATGCGAAGAGGTGCGTGAGCGCGATCTTCGACCCGAGCACCGCCTGACGATTCTTCGCATGGACCGAGACGACGATCGGTGCGAGCCGGCGCAGCGCCAGCTTGCGTGACGGTTCCAGTTGCGGCGGCAATTTCAGCGCCTTGACGAACGCATACGCACTGACGGTCGCGGCAACCGTCGTGCCGCGCGTGCTATGCGAGATCGAGGTCGCCGTCTTCCGATACACCGACACGTATTCGTGCAGATAGAACACCTTGCGTGCAGCGAGACAGAGTTCGGTGCCGAACACGAAATCGCAGCACATGCCGTAGTTATCCTTGTAGCCAATCCGTTTGACAAGGTCTGCGTTGGCCATCCAACCGTTGTTCGGGAACATCTGGATCAGCCCGCATCTGCCCGGCAACGCCTGTAAGCCTTCAGCGTCCTTCGTGCGGCGAAACGCAGTGTTCAGGCGCGTACTCGCGTCGAAGTCGATGGCACCGCTGTGATCGGCCTCGTACTGATCGGCGAACGCCACCTCCAGTTCCGGATGACGTGCCCATAGCGACACGAGCTTTTCGACGCCGTCGGCGGTGAGCAGGTCGTCGTCATGAATCAGCAGGATCTTGTCGCCGCTCGCGCGCTTGAACAGGCTAGCGACATTGCGCGCCTGGCCGAGCGGTGGCTGGTTTTTTGCATAGCGGACGCGCGGTTCGTTCGCATAGCGCGCCGTGATCAATTGCTGGGTGCGGGCGTCCTTCGAATCGTCGCCGATTACGATTTCCAGATTTCCATAGGTCTGCACAAGGCAGGAATCGATGCACGCCGCGATCAGGTCGGGACGGTTGCAGGTGGGCAGACAGATCGAAACTTTGGGGGAGTGAGAGGAGGGTGAGGAACTGGACATGAGCGTCGCCTTTTTTATCTGTTAAGGGGCGGCAGCCGGTTCGCGTGGCGCACACATCGCTGCATGCAGAAAAATAGTCCATCACGCCAAAAAAATAATTGGTAATAATTCGGAAAAAATGTCTGCCTTCTGAAAGGGTTTAGAAGGGAAAAATTATGCGGCTTTGCCGCCTAAACGCAGCAAAGCCGCTCGCAGACTAGCGCTTGATATTTCAACTGACTGACGGTTCGCCCTCGCCAGGTTTCTTTCCCGGCCGGTCGGCGGGAGACTGATTGCGTCCCTCATCGTTGCGCTCGGGCAGTGCCCTTTTACAATCAACACCTTGACCGCGCCCCACATTCAGCGCACCGTGGAGAAGGAAAAACCACGGGAGCGTGACATGTCCCTCAACTTCCCGAACCCAAGCCGCAGCTACGACGCCTTCCATCACTGCGTCAATTTCTGGGGCTACGACAACGCCCGCGAAATTGCTTTCACTGTCAACGATTCGGTCATTTCGAATCTGAGCCCGAGCGTCGGCTCTGACGAACCGGCAGTGCTGGCGGCCTTTGACCGTCATCGCGAGCAAATCCTCGCGCTCGCTCGCGGTCTGTATGTCGGCGGTCCGCAAAACCGGTATACGATTGCTTGAAACAGCGCGGCGCGTCCAAACGGACCTGCCATGCGCCGCCACGCCGATGCCCCAGTAGTTGCCGCTCGTTAGCTTTGGGTAGGCTATCGTGCTCACCCAGCCGAGATTCAGGCGGCCGGTTCGCGTATCGAGCCGCCAGTCAGCGAAACGATGAACTCGAAGAATGCCCGTACCTTCGCCGGTGGATGATGCCGCGAAGGATAGAGCGCATACAGCGGATAAACCTCGTCGCCCCAGTCGGGAAACAGTTCGACCAGTTTGCCGGTGGCGAGCAACGACTCGGCGCCGAGCGCGAGAATCTGCGCGACACCCTGGCCCGCGGCGCACACGCTATGTAAGGTGCCGACGTCGTTCACGGTCAGGCTGCCTTGCGGTGTAATCACGATCTTCTTGCGTCCGCGATGAAACTCCCAGCTGAACGGGTAACCCGTTAGGGGATCACGGAACTTGATGCACACGTGTTTGCCGCCTTCGAGTTCGGCCGGGCTCGCCGGATGTCCATGTTTCCTCAGATACGACGGCGCAGCCACGGTCAGAATCCGCGTGTCGATCAGCTTACGTGCAATCAGCGTTGAAACCGGCGGGTCGCCGAAACGGATCGCCAGATCGAAACCGTCGGCGACCATATCGCCTAACTGGTCACGCGTGATCAACTCGAGTTGCAGATCGGCGTGTTTATCGATGAAGCTGCCGAGCCTCGGCCCCAGTACGAGACGCGAAAAGAACGGGTCCATGTTCACGCGCAAACGTCCGCGAACCGCAGTCGCACCCTGAGCCGCCGAAGCCGCCGCTTCTTCGAGTCCACCGAGCAGCGGCACGATCTGTTCGTAAAAGCGCCGGCCTTCGTCCGTCAGCGTGACCGAGCGGGTGGTGCGGTCGAATAGGCGGATGCCAAGGCGTGTTTCGAGCCGTGCAACCGAACGGCTGACCCCGGATTGCGACATATCGAGCGCAACGCCTGCCGCCGCAAAACTGCCGCAGTCGACGATCGCGGTCAGCACGCCCATGCCGTTCAGCATGCGCTCGTCAAATGGCATGTGATATTCCTTTGTTATGCATTAATGCGTGACATGCTAACGCGAAACACCGTTTGAATTCATGCGCAGGCATCGGGAAACGCCGCCTGTCCGAGCGGATCGGGTCAAAGCGTGTGAGGGGTTTTCCGGCATCCGTTTTGCGGATTGAAACAGGCTATTCAGCGCCCCGCGCCCTGGGTCGCCTGGCCACGCACGTCGCGCGTGACGGGCGCCTCGTCGAGATGGCGAAACACCCATGCGGACACCAGCGTGATGATGCCCACGCAGATGAAGCTCAGGCGGAACCCGAGCGCAGCCGATCCCCATTGCGCCGAGAACAGATTCACCAGCCCGCCGCCGATCGAGACGCCCAGTCCGATCGCCAGCATCTGCACCATCGAAAAGAGGCTGTTGCCGCTGCCGGCATCCTCATGCGAGAGGCCTTTGAGCGTGACGCTATTCATCGCCGCGAATTGCATGGAGTTGGCGCCGCCGAACACAGCCAGAATCACGATCTCGACGATGAGCGGCGTACCACGCGTAATCAATGCGAACGCAACGATCGCCGACCCCACGATCACCGTGTTGACGAGCAGGAACGTGTCATAGCCATAGCGGCGCACGAGCGGCGCAATCCAGCGTTTGGTGAGGGTGCCGGCCAGTGCGGCGGGCAGCATCATCAGGCCGGAATGCAGCGGCGAGTAGCCGAGCTGCAATTGCAGCAGCAACGGCACCAGGAACGGTACGGCGCTCGAGCCGATGCGGCACACCAGGTTGCCGATCAGGCCGACGCTAAAATTCGGCTCGCTGAAGAGCGAGAGTTTGAAGAGCGGATTGCTACGGCGCCTCGCGTGCGGAATGTAGGCGAGCGCGCTGACCACAGCGAGCGCGAAGAGACCCGCCGACACCGCCGCGCGGTGCGTCTCGACCGGCGCGTCGACGGCCAGCGAAAACGCGATCATGCACAGCGACAGCAGCCCACAACCGACGAAGTCGAACGGCGGCGCCTCGGCTTCGCCATGCGCCGGCAAAAACCGCTGTACCGCATAGAGACCGAATGCACCGATCGGCACATTGATCAGAAAGATCCAGTGCCACGTGATGGCCTCAACGAACCAGCCGCCGAGCGTCGGACCGGCGATCGGCCCCAACTGGCCGGCAATCGAAATGAACGCGAGCGCCGACACGTATTGCTCGCTCGAGACGCTGCGCAGGACGGCGAGCCGGCCGATCGGCAGCAGCATCGAGCCACCCAGCCCTTGCAGAACCCGCGCCATGACCAGTTGGCCGAGCGTATGCGCGCTCGCACAGCAGATCGATCCGAGCACGAACACGAGGATCGCCACGAAATAGACACGCCGCGTGCCGAAGCGGTCGGCGAGCCAGCCCGAAGCGGGGGTGAGCATCGCCATCGTCAGCGTATAGGCGACCACGATCGGCTGCATCGCGAGGGGCGCGACGTGCAGGCTGTGCGCAATCGACGGCAACGCGGTGTTGACGATCGTCGTGTCGAGCGACTGCATGAAAAAGCCGGCGGCGACGATCCAGAGCAGTGCGGTCTGGGCGGAATCCTTGTTCATGGTCAATCGGGCTACGAGGGCGGTGGGGCGGACAGACCGGCGGCTCCGCCGCCCGGAGCAATCCAATCGTTGGGGGGATTCGGTCATCATATTGACATCGTCGTCAATCGGGAACCCCACTAGCGGCGCTGACTGTTATCGACTTTGCCGATAACCAGGGCGACAATGATCCATGCTCAATCCCATCTGGCTCAAGACCTTCGCAACCGTCGCAGCCTGCCATAGCTTCACCGAGGCAGGGCGGCAACTCGATCTCACGCAGTCGAGCGTCAGCGAACATATCCGTCGGCTCGAACAGAGCGTCGGGCGGCGCCTGTTCGTGCGCGACACCCATTCGCTCGCGATGACCCCGGACGGCGAGGCCATGCTCGCGCACGCCAGTGTGATCCTGCAAGCACTCGCACGGGCCGAGTCGCAGTTTCGCGCACCGCGCCTGAAAGGGCGCGTGCGGCTCGGTTCATCGGACGACGTCGCGCTCGGGCCGCTGCCTACGGTGCTGGCGGCTTTTCGCGACGCGCATCCCGATGTCGAGCTGGAAATCACGATCGGCATGACCGGCAAGCTGTATGAGTTGCTGGACGCCGGGTCGATCGATCTGCTGGTCGGCAAGCGCCGTCTGGGTGACCGGCGCGGTGTGCCGCTTTTCACGGGGCGGTTGGAGTGGCTGGCGCGCATCGGCACGCGGGTCGATCTCAGTCAGCCGTTGCCGTTGATTCTGGTCGCCGAGCCGAGCGTGACGCGCGCAGTGGTGCTCGATGCCCTCGCCGAGGCCGGTTTTAGCTGGCAGGTGGTGTGCACGAGCAGCAGCCACGCGGGCTGCATCGCGGCCGCGCGCGGCGGGCTCGGCATTACGGTTCGTCCACAGTATCTGGCGGCGCGGGGCCTCGCGCTGCCGCTCAACGCGGCCAGTCTGCCGACGCTGCCATCGGTCGAATTTATCGCGCTGGCCGCCAAACGGCTTAGCCGTCCGGCGGGCACGTTGCTGCAATTACTGCACGACAGCGATTTGCGTGGGTCGTGGATTGGCGAGTGAAGCCGTAGGCGTTTGTTGCGCGCTTGCCGCGCCTCGCGAATTTAATTTTTTACTGTCAGGGCGAATCGCTATACTTTCCATATGCGGTTGTTATGTCCATATGTGGAACATAAATCGTCAAAACAGAAAGAAATAGCCACGTGAAAGGCCGCGGGACACGCCGCCTTTCACGCGTGCGCGGGGGCCCCACGTCACGAGCCAAAGAGCCAGGCCGACCAGCGCTACAAAAGAGACAACAACCACGATGACCAAAAACCTGACCATCAATCTACGGATCGCGATCACCATCGCGTTTCTCGGCGTGCTGCTGATTGCCACCGGCGCGCTCGGCATCCTTGGGATGGACGAGAGCAACGAGGCGCAGCGCGACGCTTACACGGTGCATTTCGCGTCGGTCGTGGCGCTCGGTAAATCGGGCACGGCAATGTCCCGCGCACGCTTCGGCCTCGACTGGGCAATGAGTAATCCCCATTCGCCGCAATTGAGCGCGCAACTCGACCGCGCCCGCATGCTGCTCGCCGATTCGGACAAGTGGTGGAACAGCTTTCGCGATCTGCCGAAAACGCCTGAACTGCAACGTCTCACCGACGATCTCGACGCGAAGCGCACCGCTGTGCGGCGCGACGCGATCGACAAACTGGTCGATGCCATTCGCACGGGCGACGCAACCTGGATGGACGAAAACCGCGCGAATCATCTGATTGGTCTCTACACGGCAATGAACACGAGTCAAAGCGCGCTGGAGGACTATCTGAACCAGCAGGCGAGCGACGCGAGCGAGCGCTCAGCCACGCTGTTTCACACGCTGCTGGTTGCGTGTATCGGCAGCGTTCTGGTGGGTCTGACGGTGGCGTTCGTCAGTTGGCGCACGTTGCGTCGCGCGATCATGGGGCCGCTGAACGACGCGCTGCGCCAGTTCGATGCCATCGCCGCCGGCGAATTGACCACGCACGTGCCAATCCGCTCGAACGACGAAATGGCGACGCTGCTGCGCGGTGTTGCATCCATGCAGGACAAGCTTGGCGCTACCGTTACCACTGTCCGCGCCGGCTCGCACTCGATCGCTTCGTCGACGCAACAGATTGCTGCGGGCAATCTCGATCTGTCGCAACGCACGGAGGAGCAGGCGGCGTCGCTGGAGGAAACGGCGGCCGCGATGGAACAACTCACGTCGACCGTGCAACTGAACGCCGAGAACGCACACCATGCAAGCGAGCTGGCGCTGCGCGCTTCGGAGATGGCCGCGCGGGGACGCAGTTCGGTCGGTAGCATGGTCGAGACGATGCGTGTGATCCACGCGGGGTCGTCGAAGATGACCGGGATCATTACCGCGATTGAAGGCATCGCGTTTCAGACCAATATCCTCGCGCTGAACGCGGCCGTCGAAGCCGCGCGCGCGGGTGAAGAAGGACGCGGCTTCGCCGTGGTGGCGGGCGAGGTGCGCAGTCTCGCGCAACGTTCGGCCGCCGCAGCGAAGGAAATCGGCACGCTGATCGCGGAATCGACTTCGCGCGTCGAGAGCGGCGCCGGGCTCGTCAATGAAGCGGGCGACACGATGCAGGAAATCGAAGCGGCAATCGAGCGCGTGGCACGGATCGTCGGCGAGATTGCGGCCGCCTCGAAAGAGCAGAGCGAAGGCATCAGGCAGGTGAGCCTCGCTGTCACGCAGATGGATGAGGTCACGCAGCACAATGCCGCGCTGGTCGAAGAAAGCGCGGCGACAGCGAACTCACTGGCGGATCAGGCACGGCAATTGAGCGAATTGACCGCGGCCTTCAAAGTCGCACGCGATGCGGCAGCGCGCGAGTCCGCGCCTGCTGAACCCAAGCGTCCTTACGGCATGTAATGGCATCGTTGCCGGGCTTCCGGCGATTCTGTATGGTGGATCATCGACCTACCCGAAGAGATCCCGAATGACGGCCACCGCAGACCACCTTCCGCAACCGATTCGCTCCGATGTCCTGATTGTCGGCGCCGGCCCTGTGGGCCTCTTTGCCGCTTTCGAAGCGGGTGTGATCGGGCTGTCATGCCAGATTGTCGATGGACTCGACAAGGTAGGCGGGCAGTGTATCGAGCTCTATCCGGACAAGCCGATCTACGACATTCCCGCGATTCCCTCGTGTACCGCACGCGAGCTGGTCGAGCGTTTGATGGTGCAATGCAAGCCGTTCGATGTGCCGATCCACCTCGAGCAACGGGTCGAGTCAGTCGAGCAGCGCGACGACGGGCGCTGGACCGTGCGCACCGACCGCGGCCTGCTATTCGACGTGGCGGCAATTCTGCTTGCCGCAGGCAACGGTGCGTTCGTGCCGCAGAAGCTGGCGCTGGCCGAAGCCGTGCCGCTGGAATCGCGTCACGTGCACTACAGTGTGAAACGTCTCGCGGATTTCGCCGATAAGACGGTGGTGGTGGCCGGCGGCGGCGATTCCGCACTCGACTGGGCGCTGGCGTTGCGCAAGGTCGCGCGGCGCGTGACGCTGGTGCATCGTCGCAACGGCTTCAGCGCGACGGATTCGAGTGTCGAGTCGATGCGGCGGGCGGTGAAGGCGGGGGAGATGGACTTCATCGTCGGCGCGATTTCCGGGCTTAACGTCGAGGGCGATGCGTTGAAATCGATCGCGCTTCGGCATATTGAAGGCGAAACGCAGCTCGACACCGAGCAACTCGTCGTGCTGTACGGATTGGTCGCCGATCTTGGACCGATCGCGCGATGGGATCTGTCTATCCACGGTGGCCGCGTCGATGTGGATACGTCCAACTACGAAAGTTCGCGGCCCGGCATCTTCGCCGTCGGCGACATCGCCAACTATCCGAACAAACAGAAGCTGATCCTGTCCGGTTTTCACGAGGCGTCGCTGGCGCTGCGCAAGGCGTATACGTACGCCTATCCGGAGAAAAAGCGAGTGCACGTTCATTCCAGTTATGACGCGAAGCTGGCGGAAAAGGTCGGGGCGGCGGGGTGAAGGTCCACCGAAGTGCCGACGCGGTAAGGTTGGACAACAGCCGAATCAGGCGAGTGAGCCGGTGTATGCTGTTTGAACAGACCCATTGACCCTTCTGGCTATGAACGAACTCGACGCCCGCTCCGCAGATGACGACGGGGCTGCCAACGTATCGCACTCGCTTCGTGCGAAGCCATCCGTCGAGGTCGATTACTGGGCGCTGGTCCAGTCGATCGAAGACTACGCAATCTTCCTGCTGGATCCAACCGGGCATATTGTCAGCTGGAATGCCGGCGCGCAGAAGCTGAAGGGCTACGCGGCGCACGAGATCATCGGCGAGCACTTCTCGCGTTTCTATTGTGCAGAAGCCGTGGCGCGCGGCTGGCCAGCTTATGAGTTGCAGCAGGCAGCGTTAACCGGCCGCTTTGAAGACGAAGGTTGGCGGGTTCGCAAAGACGGCACGACCTTCTGGTGCAACGTGGTCATCACGGCGGTGCGCAACAAGGCGGGTGTGCTGACCGGTTTCGCCAAGATTACCCGCGATCTGACCGCGCAGCGCGAGTATCTGGAAGCGTTGCGGCAAAGCGAAGAGCGCTTCCGTCTGCTGGTCGATAACGTGAAAGACTACGCGATCTTCATGCTCGATCCGGACGGTTATATTGTGAGCTGGAACGCAGGCGCGGCGCGCATCAAAGGCTATTCGCGCGACGAAATCATCGGCCGGCATTTCTCGACGTTCTATCCGCGTGAAGAAGCGGCGGCCGGCAAGCCTGCACGCGAACTGGCGATCGCGCGGCAGGTTGGCCGTGTCGAAGACGAAGGCTGGCGCGTGCGCAAGGACGGCACGACCTTCTGGGCCAACGTCAACATCACCGCCGTGTATGACGAATCGAACCAGCTGCGTGGGTTCGCCAAGGTCACGCGCGATCTGACCGAGCGCCGTGAGCGTGAAGAGTTGGAGCGCTCCGGCGAGCGCATGCGCAAGTTTCTCGCAACGCTCGCCCATGAGTTGCGCAATCCGCTCGCGCCGGTGCGCAACGCGGTCGGCGTGATGCAACTGGAAGCGGGTCTGAGTCCTACTCTGGCGCGCTCACGCGATCTGATCGACCGCCAGGTCACCCATCTCACGCGTCTCGTCGACGATTTGCTCGACGTCGGCCGCATCATGTCGGACAAGGTCGAATTGCGCATTGCGCGTGTCGATCTGGCTGAAGTGGTGGCGCGCGCGATCGAAGCGGCGCGGCCGTTTACCGATTCGCGGGAGCAGAGTGTGGCGCCGCACATGCCGGCCGAGCCGCTGATCGTCGACGGAGACACGACGCGGCTCGTGCAGGTGCTGCAAAACCTGTTGCACAACGCGTCGAAGTTTTCGCCGACCGGCAGCCGCATCGAGATCTTCGGGCGCATCGATCACCAAATGGCCGTGCTGGAGGTGCGCGACCATGGCCGCGGCATTCCGGTGCGTGCGCTGGATGCGATCTTCGAGTTGTTCGCGCAGGAAAAGGATAGCCAAAGCGCGGGCGAGGGAGGCTTGGGCATCGGCCTCACGTTGTGCAGATCGCTGGTCGAAATGCATGGCGGCAGCATCATCGCGAGCAGCGAGGGAGCGGGGTGCGGCAGTTCGTTTACGTTCAGTTTGCCGCTTACCGCAGCGCCTTCCGGCGAACAGGCAGATCAGGCCGGTACGGCAGGAGGCGCAGTATCCCCGTTGCGAATTCTGCTGGTGGACGATAATCGCGACTCCGCCGACAGCCTCGCCATGCTGCTTGAACTCAAAGGCCACGAAGTCCGCATTGCCTACGACGGTCCACAGGCGCTCGAAGTCGCGCCGCGCCTCGCGCCCCACCTTGCGTTAATCGACCTTGCGATGCCCAAAATGGACGGGTACGCAACGCTCGCGGCGCTGCGCAAAATGCCCGCCTTGGCCGATACGTTGTTCGCCACCATGACCGGCTTCGGTCACGCAAGCGATCGCGAGCAGACTCGGGCGGCCGGTTTTGATGCCCACCTCGTCAAGCCGGTGGAACTCGCGCTATTCGAAGCGTTGCTCGAGCAGGCGCAAGCGCGGCGCCGGCCGCGCGGTCCCGGCTAGTCCTGAGCGGGTGGCTTTTTACCCTCGGCCGCCTCGCGAGATATCTTCACCGGCGCGATGCGGCATGCGCAAGGTGACCGGAATCGACGCGAACGAGCACAAGCCCACTACCAGAAACGCGGGCCAGAAATCCGACCACATGATGCCCGGATGTCCGTGCAGCACGCGCGAAATCTGCAGCACGATACCGCCCACCGTCACGCCCAGGCCGAGCGACATCTGCTGCACGACGCTGCCGAGACTCGTGGCGCGCCCCACATCGC
This sequence comes from Paraburkholderia domus, assembly GCF_905220705.1. Classification (GTDB taxonomy): domain Bacteria; phylum Pseudomonadota; class Gammaproteobacteria; order Burkholderiales; family Burkholderiaceae; genus Paraburkholderia; species Paraburkholderia domus. Next base: position 7,019 of record NZ_CAJNAT010000001.1, on the reverse strand, counting down.
GGCTGGCGATTTCCGCGTAGGTCAGCGAGTTGAGACTCGTAAATTGCAGCGCGGGGAAGAAGCCGCCGAGCAACACGACGAACCAGATGATCCAGGTCGGCGTGCCGGGAAAAAAGAGTCCGCACGCCGCGATTGATATCCCTGACAGCGCCGCGTTCACCACCAGCACCGAACGGAAGCCGAAGCGATGCAGCACGCGCGAGGCGAATGTGCGCATGAACATGCCGCCGAACGCCGACGCGCAGGTGATCAGGCCGGATTCGAATGCGCTCATGCCGTGTCCTTCCTGCAGCATCAGCGGCAGCAGAAAGGGCAGTGCGCCGAGGCCGATGCGAAACAGCGACCCGCCGAGCACGCTCGCCTGAAACGTCGGTACTTTGAAAAAGCGCAGATCGAGCAGCGGAAGTTTGACGCGCTGAGCGTACGCGACGTAGCCCACCAGCAGAACCGCGCCGCTCGCGCACATGCCGAAGGCGTTCTGATTCGACATGAGTTCGCCGCCGACAAGCGACAGTCCGAGCAGAAGCAGCACCGCGCCGGCCGCGGACAGAAAAAACCCGATCCAGTCGAGCGGTCCCGGATCCGGTTCGCGCGTGTTGGCGATATGCCGGTTGGTCAGATAGATACCGAGAATGCCGATCGGTACATTGATGAAGAAGATCAGCCGCCAGTGCAGATAAGTGGTGATGAAGCCGCCGAGCAGCGGCCCGGCGGCCGGTCCGAGCAGCGCGGGGACGCTCAGATAGTTCATCGCGCGGATGAAGTCGGACTTGTGGACCACGCGGAAGATGATGATCCGCCCGACCGGCACCATCATCGCGCCGCCGACGCCTTGCACGAAGCGGGCGAGGGTGAAGGTGGCGAGCGAGTTCGACGCGGCGCACAAGAGCGAGCCGGTCACGAAGATGCCGATTGCCGTGCGGAAAATCGTGCGTGCGCCGAAGCGATCCGCGAGCCAGCCGCATACCGGAATAAATACGCCGAGACCCAGCACGTAGCTCGTCACCGCGATTTTCAGTGTGACCGGATCGCGCCCGAAGTCGCGCGCCATGGCAGGCAAGGCGGTGACGATCACATTCGCATCGACGCTTTCCATGAACATCGCACACGCGACGATGAGTGGCGCAATCAGGGCTTTCTGGACGACGGTCATGACGGGCGGGAGGTCTGCGGCGGACGGTCGCAGGCAAAGGCGTCATTATTGCACCTGTACGGTGTGGATGGTTAATAGCGCGGCGCTCGATGCTGCCCCTTTTTGAGATTGCGCGGATCGCGGATGTGACCGTCGTGCAACATGTCCGCGACATTATTGATATTTGTTGCGGTGCGGTACGAGTGGACTATAATCGGGTTATTGCCTAGGTATAAACCCTATACAGGAGTCCACCATGAACACCGCTTCCAACGTCGCTACCGCCCGTACTGCTGCCGCCACTAACAACACGTGGCTGGGCAAGCTGCGCGCACTGGCTCTGCACGCGCTGAACCTGCATCTGCAAAACTGCGCCGTAATCGCTGAAGCGCATCGTCGCCCGCAGTAAACGTTCGAGCCAGCACGGACGCTCGCGGCAAAGCGCGGCGCCAGCCGCCGGACTGCCCGCACGTGTAGCCGGATTGTCTCCGGGGCTTCCGCGTGGCGAGCAACCGACGGTATCTATTGTTACCGGTCCGGAATCTCGAACACCAGACAGGTCGTCGTGGCATGCGCATAGAGCGTGCCGTCGGGGCCGACAAGGCGGGCTTCCGCCGTCGCCAGTTGCCGTCCACAATGAATCACCTTGCCTTCGGCGCGCACGCGTTGCACGCGCGGTGTCACCGCTTTCACGTAATTCACACTGAGCTCGGCAGTGGTATAGCCGCGGCCCGGCGGCATCATCGTGTGTACCGAGCAGCCTAGTGCGGAGTCGAGCAGGGTGGCGATCCAGCCCCCATGCACGGTCCCCAGCGGATTTAGATGCTGCGCGAGCGGGGTGCCCTGAAACACCGCGTGTCCCGCTCTGACTTCGACGATCGTAAAGTCGAGCGTGCGTGCGATCGCGGCGTAGGGCAGTTCCGCGTTCATCATTGCCTGCATGACTTCCAGTCCGGTCTTGCCCGCCACCTGTTCGGGGCTTGCGACACCGGGGCCAGGGCCTGCGTTAAGCGCCGCCAAAACTTCCTGCTCGCGTGCGAGCCAGCGTTCGAGTTGATTTTCGTTCGTCAATCCGTGTCTCCTGTCCTGAAGGAAGCGTGCTTCGGAATCGATGCATCGTCATCGATTAGAGCATCAAACCGCTTCAGGGCGCTGGAGCGCCGCCTCTGGATCGCCGGTACGCACCGCGCCCGTGTCGTTCACCGGGGGACGGATTGCCCGTGCGTTACTCGTTGGCACGATGTCGAATCTTCGTCTCGCGATCTTCAATAAACGTTTAAAATCCTGCCTCTTGTCGAGCGCAGCGGTCCTCATCAGCACGGCAAACCAATCGGCAATATCGACCGTTTTACTGGCACAAATTGCTCTGTCATGCCGCGAAGCGCGTTCAGCTTCAATTGCCGGCCAAGGTTAAAACCCGACGAATTGACTGACATTGGCTGACGCTGTCAACCTTTTCAACACTTTGCCGTTATCCATTTGTAATCGCCGTGGTAAGGCGACGCCGTGGCAGACGATCCGTCGCCACGACAGCTCTACGCAAGGCCCGCATTGACCATATTCCACCGATATAACGATAAATTCGACCGGCTAGGCACGATGTTCGACCGTGCATCGAAGGCGCTTGGCAAACGGAGCATCCTCTCGCCCGTGCTCGCACTCGTCATTTGCGGGCTGTTGCTGGTCGTCTTGCAACATCTCTCGCAAGCGGTCGACTATCGCTCGATCATGCACCAGTTGCGTCACCTGACGGCAGGCGAGTGGGCGGCGGCGCTCGGCGCGACCGCGCTCAGCTATATCGCGCTGGTCGGCCGCGACGCAGTCGGCTTGCGCTACCTGGGTGCCGCCGTGCCGCGCTCGGCGCTGTGGATCGGCGCGACCGCGGGCTCCGCGCTCGGCAATGCAACCGGCTTCGGCGCTTTGACGGGTGGCGCCGTGCGTGCGCGCGTCTACGCGGTGTCGAACGTTACGCCCGCGCAGATCGGCCGCATGACCGTGTTCACGAGCGTTTCGCTGGCGCTCGCGCTGGTGCTGATGACGGCGCTCGGCATGGTGTGGCTCGCCGACCCGCTGGCGGCGATGCTGCATCTTCCGCCGCTCACGCTGCGTTGGGGCGGTGCAGCGTTGCTCGTCGTGCTCGCACTCGCGGCTGCGGCCTGCCGTCGCGACACGCGCCCGATCCGCACGCGCTGGCAGTGGTTGTCATTCGATATCCCGGCGCGTCGCGACCTGCTCGCGCAAGTGGCCCTCGCCGTACTCGACGTGGTGGCCGCAGGCCTCGCGTTGTGGGCACTGCTGCCGCATGCGGACGTCAGTTTCGTGACCTTCATCACCGTCTATGCCGCCGCCATGCTGCTCGGCATGATCGGCCACACGCCGGGCGGTGTCGGCGTGTTCGAAGCGGCGATGGTGTTCACGCTGAACGGCAGCGTGCAAACGCATCAGATGGTCGCGGCACTGCTCGCTTATCGCGCAATTTACTTCGGCGTCCCATTGATCGTTTCGGCGGCGCTGCTCGCCGGCTTCGAAGGCCGCGCGCTAAAAAGCCGTTTGCCGCTGCGGCACGCGGCAGGCGCGTATAAACTCGCGCCGCTATTCCTGAGCCTCGTGACGTTCGTGGTCGGCGGCATGCTGGTGATTTCCAGCGCGACGCCGGCGTTCTGGCATCGCATCCGGATTCTGCGCGACGTGCTGCCGCTGTGGGTGCTCGAAAGCTCGCAGATGCTGTGCAGCGTGCTCGGCGTGCTGCTGTTGTTCGTCGCGCGTGGTTTGCTGCGGCGTCTGGATGCCGCGTGGTGGATGACCTTGCTGCTGGCGGTGCTGAGCCTCGCGCTGTCGCTGACCAAAGGTCTTGCGTTCGTGGAAGCGGGCGTGCTCGGCATACTGATCGCGCTCCTGCTGTCCACGCGCCGCCGCTTCAACCGTCATTCGTCGCTGTTCGCCGAGCGCTTTACGGCGGGCTGGCTGGTATCGGTGGCGATGGTACTCGCGCTCGCCGTCTGGGTGATGCTGTTTGCGTTCCGCGACGTGCCCTACACGCAAGATCTGTGGTGGCAATTCGCTTTCGACGAACGTGCACCGCGTGCGTTGCGCGCGACACTCGCCGCCAGTCTGTTCGCCGCGACGTTCGCGTTCTGGCAGTTGCTGCGCCCCGCGGCGGGCCGTTTCGTCATGCCCGCTCCGCAAGATCTGCACGACGCGGCCCGGATCGTGCGCGCCCAGGAGCGCAGCGACGCCGGTCTTGCGCTGATGGGCGACAAGAGCTTCCTCTTTTCCGAATCGCGCGAAGCCTTTTTGATGTACGCGAAAAATGGCCGCACGTGGGCCGCGCTGCACGATCCGGTCGGTCCGCGCGAGGAGTGGGCCGGGCTGATCAGCAAGTTCGTCGCACTCGCGCATGCGCATGGCGGCCGCGCGGCGTTCTATCAGGTGCGGGCCAACGCCTTGCCGCTCTACCTCGACGCCGGTCTCACGCTGATGAAGCTCGGCGAAGAAGCCCACGTGGTGCTCGACGATTTCGACCTGAAGGGCTCGCACCGCGCGCATCTTCGCTATGCGCTCAAGCGTGGTGATCGTGATGGCTTTAGCGTCGAAGTGATCGATCAGGCCGATGTGCCTGCGTCGCTCGAGACGCTGCGTGAAATCTCCGACGGCTGGCTCGATAGCCGCGACGCGCGCGAAAAGAGTTTTTCGGTGGCGGCGTTTACCGACGAGTACCTCGCCGCGCAATCCGTGATGCTGGTGCGCCAGAACGGCGAGCCAGCCGCTTTCGTGACTTTCATGACGACCGATATGAATACCGAAGCGACGGTCGGCGTGATGCGGCACGTGGAAAGCGCGTCGCCGTATGCGATGGAATATCTGTTCACCCAACTGGCGCTGCATCTGAAGCAGGCGGGTTTCCGCTCGCTCAGCCTCGGTATCGCGCCGCTCTCCGGCATGCAGCCGACACCGCTCGCGTCGCGTTGGCATCGGCTGGCAGGCATCGTGTGGCGCTTCGGCGGCCGCTTCTATAACTTCCGCGGACTGCGCGCTTTCAAGAGCAAGTTCCAGCCGCATTGGGAGCCGCGCTATCTCGCGGCGTCGGGTTCGGTGGGTGTGTTCTTCACACTCGCGGACCTGTCATTGCTGGCAGGAGGCCGGCGTTCATGACATTGCATCCGTTTTTCAAGCTCGCCGCTGCGGCGAGCCTCGTTGTTTGCAGCGCGACCACGTTTGCTGCGACCACTACCGTGTCTGGCGGCCGCTATGGCGACGTCACGGTGACGCAACCGGCCGGCCCCTTGCGCGGCTTTGTGGTGCTTTACTCCGCGGCCGGCGGATGGAGTGCCGCCGATCAGCAAACCGCCGATGCGCTCGCCAAGTCCGGTGCGTTGACCGTTGGCGTGGATACGGCGCGCTACGCGGCCAATCTGAGCGAGAAAAAAGAGGCCTGCCATCAACTGGTGGGCGACGCTGAATCCTTGAGCCATCAACTCGAACGGCAATCGCAATCGAGCCGCTATTTCGCGCCGATCGTCGCGGGTACGGGGCAGGGCGCGACGCTTGCGATGCATGTGCTCGAACAGGCGCCGTCGAATACGGTTGCCGGTGCGGTCTCGGTGGATTCAGAGCGCAATCTGGATGCGCGCTTTCAACCGTGCCCGCCGGACCCGACGATCATCCGCGACAAGGTGCCGGGCTTCGTCGAAAAGGCGGCGCCGGGCAACGGCGATCGCACGCGACTCGTTGCCATGGTCACGCAGCACTTGCAGACGGCGTCGACGAGCGACGACGACGTCTCCGATCTGCCGCTGATCGAGTTGCCCGCGGCGCATCCGAACGGGTTGATGGCGATCGTTATTTCCGGCGACGGTGGCTGGCGCGATCTCGACAAGACCATCTCTCTTGCCTTGCAGAAAGATGGCGTCTCGGTGATCGGCATCGACAGCCTGCGCTATTTCTGGAGCGAAAAGACCCCGGCGCAGACGAGCCGCGATCTCGCGCGCGTAATGCAGACTTACGCGGCGCGCTGGCACGCGGAGCACATTGCGCTCGTCGGCTATTCGTTCGGCGCCGACGTGATGCCGTTCGCCTATAACCGCCTGCCTGAAGCGTTGCGTGCGAAAGTGTCGCTGATTGCACTGTTAGGCTTCGCGCCCGACGTCGATTTCCAGATCCGTGTGGGCGGCTGGCTCGGTATGCCGGCGAGCGATAAGGCATTGAAGGTGCAGCCCGAATTGGTGCGTGTGCCGCCCGCGATCGTGCAGTGCTTCTATGGTGAGGACGAGAAGGACACCTTGTGTCCGGCGTTGACCAAAACCGGTGTTGAGGTGATTCGCACATCGGGCGATCATCACTTCGGCCGCGATTACAACGCGTTGGAGCGGCGCATTCTGGACGCCTTCAGGAAGCAGAGCGGCATGCGCAATTAGTCCGTCTGTATGACGCGCGTCGTAAGCAGCGGCGTGCAGTTCGCAGCCGACGGGCGCTGCCCGATGTAACGAGCAGGGATTGACAAAGCCCGTCAAGTCAACGAAGATCGAACGCATGAACTGCCTCGACATCCGTATTGCGCTGATTATTAGCACCATTCATCGAATGGTGGGTTAGCGCGCGTCTGATAGCAGTGACACGCAGTGACAAAAACCCGCCCCACGAGGCGGGTTTTTTATGTCCGCTTTCTGCCTGCCTCCTGGTGACCTCTCTGTTGATTTGCCCTTGCCGTTCAGGAGCTTGCCTTGCCGTTACACGAACTCAAACAGGTGGCCGAAGCCGCTGACAGCGTGGCGCTGCGCCACGACTACCTGAAGAAAACCCTGACCGCGCGCGTCTACGACGTGGCCCGCGAGACCGAACTCGAACGCGCGCCGAATCTGTCGGCACGCCTTTCCAATCCGGTTTATCT